>JAXLQM010000043.1:0-10515 GCA_046331645.1 Bryobacteraceae bacterium | reverse complement strand
GAGAACTCCATGTTGTTGGAGATGCCGTCGATGATGAAGTTATTGGCTTCCGCCGAAGCGCCGCCGACGTTCACCGATGCTCCGGAGAAATCGCGCTGGCGGCTGGCGGGTGGGCCGCTGGTAGTGCCGGGCACGAGTGCGGCAAGCGCCAGGAAATTGCGGCCAAACACGGGCACGTCCTGCAGCACCTGGCGCGAGACGACGCCTCCCACTTCTGCCGTGTCCGTCTTGAGCAGCGGTGTGGCCACGGTTACTTCCACACTTTGCGACGTCTCACCGACTTCCAGTCGAAGGTCAACGCGAATGCGCGCTTTCACGGTAATCGGAACCGGCGGATGCACCGCTTTTTTGAAACCAGACACCTCCGCGCTGACCGAGTAATTGCCGAGAGGCAGGTTGGTCACGGTGTACTCGCCGGCGTCGTTTGTGGTGGTGGTGCGCGCCACGCCCGTGCCGGTATTGGTCACTCGCACGGGCGCATTCGCTACCGCCGCGCCTGTGGGATCCAGAATAGAGCCTAGAATCGTACCCTCGGTTGCCTGTGCAAAGGCGAGCACCGAAAACACCAAAAGCAAGAATAAAGACCAAAGCAGCTTCATGCGTGGATAATACTCCTGTCCATGACCTGAAGCAATCAGCTTAATCCTACGTCTGTGTGATACAACATCCTAAGACCACCTCATGGGCTACACAATCAACCGCCGCCAGTTTTTCCAGCGTTCCGCCGTGCGTGCGGGCGCCGCGGTCACCGCGCTTGGGCTCGATCTCAGGCCGGCCATTGCTGCTGCGCGTGAGCTGAAGATTTCGCGGACGACGCAGACCAACAGCGTGTGCCCCTATTGCGCCGTGGGTTGCAGCGTCATCATTCACACGCTGGGCGACAAGGCGCGCAATGTGCATCCCACGGTGGTTCATATCGAAGGCGATCCGGATAGCCCGGTGAATCGCGGCACGCTTTGTTCGAAGGGCATTTCACTCAAGGAATTCGTAGTCAATGAGCGGCGGCTGACGCGCCCGCTGCATCGCGCTGCCGGCGCCGCGGAGTGGAAGCCCATTTCCTGGGAAGAAGCCTACGTGAAGATGGCGCGCCTCATCAAGGACACGCGCGACCGTACGTTCGTGGAAAAAGACGAGCAGGGCAGGGAAGTGAACCGTCTGCCTTCGGTTGCCATGATCGGCGGTTGTACCGACACGAACGAGATCAACTATCTGCTGAGCAAGTTTCGTTTCGGGCTCGGCATTCTCTCTTACGAGAACCAAAGCCGGCTTTGACACGGCCCCACCGTGGCCAGTTTGGCCGCATCCTTCGGTAGAGGCGCAATGACGAACGGTTGGACCGATGTGTCCAATGCCGATGTCGTGTTGGTGATGGGTGGCAACCCGGCGGAGAATCACCCCGTCGGCTTCCGCTTCGTGATGGAAGCGCGCCGTAAGCGCAAAGCGAAGCTGGTGGTGGTGGATCCGCGGTTCAACCGCACCGCCGCGGTGGCCGATAGCTATACGCCGATGCGAGCGGGCACCGACATAGCTTTTCTTGGCGGCCTGATTCATTACGCCATTGAGAACAAGCTCTATCACGACGATTACGTAAAGCTCCACACCAATGCGTCGTTCCTGGTGAAGGAGGGCTTCGATTTCGCCGAAGGCTATTTCAGTGGCTGGGATTCCGGCGCGAAGAAGTACGACCGCGCGTCCTGGCAATACGAAACCGATGCGCAGGGCTTTGCCAAGGTGGACCCGACGCTGGAGAATCCACGCAGCGTGTTTCAGCTCATGCGCAAGCATTATGCGCGCTACACGGCCGACGCAGTGGCCAACATTTGCGGCTGCACCGCGGAGGAGTTCCGCAAAGCGGCGGCCATCATCTGTTCCACCGGGAAGGCGGATCGCGCCGGCACCATTCTGTACGCGCTGGGGTGGACGCAGCACAGCCACGCCGTGCAACTGATCCACACAGCGGCGATGCTGCAACTGATGTTGGGCAACATCGGCATGCCGGGGGGCGGAATCAACGCGCAGCGCGGGCACGCCAATATTCAGGGATCCACGGACATGGGATCGTGGAACAATCTCCCTGGGTATCTGAAGATTCCACGGGCGAACATGCAGTCACTGGACGACTACCTGAAGGCGAACACGCCCAAAGCACTGCGTCCGAACTCACTCAACTATTGGGGCAACACGCCGAAGTTCATGGTGAGCCTGCTCAAGGCTTACTACGGCAAGCACGCCACCAAGGAGAACGGCTACGGCTACTCCTACATCGCCAAGCCCGGTGAGACGGAGAACTACGGCTGGGGTCCTTTCTTTGACAAGATGCACAAGGGCGGAATTGAAGGCTTCATCAGCTTCGGCATGAATCCGGTGGCGAATGGGCCGAATACTCCGAAAATGCTCAGCGCGCTGTCGAAGCTGAAGTGGATGATCGTGGTGGAAAACTTCGAGACGGAAACGGCTGCCTTCTGGAACGCGAAGAAGCTGGGGGAGAAATTCTACCCCACCTTCGTCGATCCGTCGCAGATTCAAACCGAAGCGTTTCTGCTGCCTGCCGCCTGCTTCGCCGAGAAGGACGGGGCATTCGTCAATTCGTCGCGCTGGCTGCAATGGAAGCGCGCGGCGCTGCCTCCGCCTGGCGATGCGCGCCCGGATCAGGAAATCATGTCGCGGCTGTTTCTAGCCGTGCGGGAGTTGTATGAGAAGGAAGGCGGGAAAGCGCCCAATCCGCTGCTGCGGATGAATTGGGATTACACCAACCCGCGCAATCCATCGCTCGAAGAAGTGGCGCGCGAAGTGAACGGGCGCGATATCGCCACCGGGCGCCAGTTGAACGGATTTGGCGAATTGAAGGACGACGGGTCCACCGTTTGTGGCAACTGGGTCTATTCGGGCTCGTGGACAGAGGCCGGTAACATGATGGCCCGCCGCGGACAGGAAGATCCCACCGGGCTGGGCATCTACCCCAACTGGAGTTGGAGCTGGCCGGCGAACCGGCGCATCCTCTATAACCGCGCTGCGACGAATGCGGAAGGGCAGGGCTGGGATCCGCTGCGCACGCCCATTCGATGGGACGGCGAGCGCTGGCGCGGTGAGGTGCCCGATTACAAAGCCGACGCCAAGCCCACCGATTACGGCGCGTTCATCATGCTGCCGGAAGGTGTGGCGAAGCTGTTCGCCGCGGATCTGGTGGAAGGTCCGTTCCCGGAACATTATGAACCGGTGGAATCCCCGGTGCCCAACCCGCTGCACACCGGTGTGTCTTCGAATCCACTGGCCACGGTGTTCCATGGCGAATTGGACAAGCTGGGCGAAGCGAAGGATTATCCCTACGTCGCCATCACATACCGCCTCACGGAACACTTCCACTACTGGACGAAACACGTTGCTTCGGGCAGTGAGCTGCAATCGAATTTCTTCGTGGAACTGCCGGAAGAGTTGGCCACGGCGAAGGGTATCAAGGGCGGTGACATGGTGAAGGTCACTTCCGCGCGCGGCCACGTGGAAGGCCCGGCGCTGGTCACCAAACGTATCCGGCCATTGAAAGTAGCGGGCAAGACGGTCTATCAAATCGGCATCCCGATTCATTGGGGTTTCGTGGGGCGCGTACGCGGGCCTCTGGTGAACAACCTCACGCCATCCGCTTACGATCCGAACTCCGGAACCCCGGAATACAAAGGGTTCCTCGTCAATCTGGAGAAAGCCTAGATGCAGACCGTCGCCAAATTGATCGACACCACGCTGTGCATTGGCTGCAAGGCCTGCGAAGTGGCTTGCCAGCAGTGGAACGATCAGGAGTACACGCTGGGGGTGTTTCAGAATACCTACCAGACGATGCCCGATCTGGCGCCGAATTTCTGGAATCTGATCAAGTTCAACGAAACCGAGATCAATGGCGCGCAAAGCTGGCTGATGTCGAAGTATCAGTGCATGCACTGCGCCGACGCAGGTTGTATCAAAGCCTGCCCTTCGCCTGGCGCGATTGTGCAACTGGGCAACGGCATTGTCGATTTCAACCGCGATAACTGCATCGGCTGTGGCTACTGCATCACGGGATGCCCGTTCGATGTGCCGCGCCTGAGTCCCCAAACCAAAAAGGTGTACAAATGTTCTTTGTGCAGTGACCGTGTCGCTGTTGGGTTGGAACCGGCCTGCATCAAAACTTGCCCAACGAGCTGCCTCACCTTCGGTTCGCGCAGCGATTTGAAGTTTCTCGCGGAGAAGCGGGCTGAGGAGTTGAAGGCGGATGGATTTACGCAAGCCGGCGTCTATGACGGCCCTGGTGTGGGCGGGACAAATGTCCTCTATGTACTGAAGCATGCCGATCAGCCAGAGGCCTACGGATTGCCGAAGGACCCGCACATCCCGTGGACCGTGTCGCTGTGGAAGGGGCCGTTGAAATGGCTGGGGAACGCCGTGTTTCTCGGTGGCATTCTCACCGCCGTGCTGCACTTTGTGAAGTTCGGGCCAAAGGAGGAGCACCACCGTGGATAGCCGCCTGGAACGATTCACCGTACCGGAGCGAGTCACGCACTGGCTGGTGGCGATTTGCTATGCCTACGCCGGATTGAGCGGACTGGCGCTGTGGTCGCGGGCGATGTGGTGGCTTGCGCCGGTGATGGGCGGAGGCGAAAACCTGCGGGCGTGGCACCCGATCGCCGGCCTTATTTTCGCGTTGCTGCTGGCGATGCAGTTTCGCCGTTGGGCCGCGCAGATGAAGCTGGATGCCGATGATCGCAAATGGCTTGCCATGTCGGGCCGCTATGCCATGCACGATGAGCACGGAGTTCCGGAATCGGGAAGATTCAATGCCGGACAGAAGATGCTGTTCTGGCTGCAATCGACCAGCGCCATCGTATTGTTCGCCACGGGCGCGGTGCTGTGGTTCCCTGAGGTGATGCCGCGGAGCCTGCGGCTGATCAGCATTCTGGTGCATCCGGTGGCGGCCGTGGCTTCCATGGGCGGCATCATTGTCCACATCTACATGACCACAGTGGTGGTGCAGGGCGCGCTGCATGCGATGACGCGAGGTTACGTGACCGAGGGCTGGGCGAAGTCGCACCATGCCAAGTGGTTCCGGCAGGTGACGCGGCAGTGAGCCGGTTTGCGCAACGCGCCATACGCGCGCGGCAACTTGCGGCGCAACATACAGCGGCGGCGCAGTCGCTGGAATTCTTTGCGGCACTTTCGGAATTGCAGGCCAAGGGCGCATCTCCCGATGCGTATGCGCGATTGACTCCACAACCTCCGCCCGAGGAATGGCTGGCGCGAGTAATGGAAGAATTGCAGCCGGAACGGCTGGAAACGCCGGGGCAAGCGAACGTATGCCCGCAATGCGGAAGTCCTCCGCAGGTGGGAATTTTACGGCCGCAGGGCGATGGGCATGCGTTGTATCTGGCGTGTGCGCTGTGCCGCCATGAATGGCCGTTCTCGCGGAAGATCTGCCCGAATTGCGAGAGCGAGAGCATCTCCTTTGCCACGGCGGAGTCACTGCCCGGATACCAGACGCTGACCTGCGATGCATGCAAGGTGTACCTGCACCTGCTGGAGGAAGTGAAGCTGCGAGGCTCGATTCCGGAAGCCGATGAGATCGCCGCGCAACCGTTGGATGTGTGGGCCCTGGAGAACGGCTATCACAAGCTGACTCCGAACCTGGTGGGGATTTAATCGGGCTCTTCCAACGTCACGACGCGATCGGCGGTAATGCCAGTCAATCGCGCCGTTGCGCCGCTGGGCCAGCGCGCTTCGATGTCCACGCGGGAGTCAGTGCCCAGCCCGAAATGAGCCTGCAGCGAACTTGAGGAAAGAAAGCCCACGCTGGGACTGATCCAATCGTGCATCACGCGCCCCGATGCCGTGGTGACCTTCACGCGTGCGCCGATGGAATCGCGGTTTGACCGGCGTCCGCGCAGTTTCACATCCACCCAGTGCCCGCTGCCTCCGGTGTGGAGCAGAATGGCAGGCCGCCGTCCCAAGGACGTCACCACAATGTCCGTGAAGCCATCGTTGTTGAGGTCGCCGAACGCAGCGCCCCGCTGATAGCCTTTCCTGGTGAAGTATTCGCCCGCGCTGGCGGTGACGTCAACGAAGCGCTTGCCGGCGGCGTTTTCAAAGAGCGTGTCGTGCTGGGGCGATGAGGCATGCAGTGAATCCACGTCTCCGTTGGCGGAGAACAGATCGCGCCAACCATCGTTGTTGTAATCCACAAACCCGGCGCTCCAACCGGCGTAGGATGCGCTCAATGCGGCTAGTCCCATGTTGGGCGACGTGTAGCGGAACGTGCGCCCACTCAAGTTCCGGAACAGCGCCCAGAGCTGGTTCGAGAGGTTGTTGTAGAAGACATCGGGCCAGCCGTCGTTGTCGTAATCGCGCACATCCACGCCCATTGCGGAGACCGTGGCCGCGTCGTCGTTATAGGCCACGCCCGCCCGCAATGCCTCCTCGACAAACGTGCCATCGCCGCGATTGCGATAGAAGAAATTCCGCTCCGTGTCATTCGCGATGAAGACATCCACCCAGCCATCGCCGCTGAAGTCGGCCACGCCGATGCCCATGCCTTTTCCCAACGCCTTGTCGAATCCGGCCCGCGCCGTGACATCGTCAAAGCGGCCTTCGCCCATGTTGCGATACAGCCGGTGCGCCACCGCCGGATACGTCTTCGGATGGCAGTAGAAATCAACGCCGTCCGTGCGCACGCAGCGGCGATCAAGCTCAATTGACCAGAGCGTGTAATTGGACACCACGAGATCGAGGCGGCCATCGTTGTCGTAGTCGAGGAAAGCGCCCTGCACACTCAGGGTGTTCGGCGGCGTGTTCAGCGTCACAGCGCGAAACGTGCCATCGGCGTTGTTGCGATACAGACGGTTGGAGCCGATGCCGGCAACAAACAGATCGGTCCAGCCATCGTTGTCGAAATCCGCCGCGGCCACGCCCGTGCTGTACCCTTCACCGGCGAGTCCGGCCTTCGCCGTCACGTCTTCAAACACGCCGCCCCCCGTGTTGCGGAGCAGGGCATTGTGATGGGCCGGCGCCTTCTTCAACTCCGGAAACGCAGCGCCGTTGGTGAAGAACAGATCGAGGTGGCCATCGTTGTCGAAATCAAACATCGCCACGCCGCCGCACAAAGGCTGCGGGAAATACTTGCGTTTGCCGTCGAAGCCGTTTTGGGTGGTGTAAGCGAAGCGGCTCTTTTCCGCGATATCGACATAGCGATGCTGTGCTGCGAGCACAGACACGAGGGCCGCGGCACAAGCTATTGTCCGCACGAGCCCGAAACCCATTCCCGCAGGGTCGCACAACGCGTGATATCCTCGCGCGCGCCTAACGCGGCTGCCTGTCGCAACTGCGCCGCGGCTTCCTTCGGACGTTTCTGCTCTTTCAGCAGCAATGCATGCACGATGCGAGCACGGCCCCAATCGGGCCACTGGGCTTCAATGGAGCGAAGCCGTTCCAACGCCGATTGCGAATCCCCACGCAGCGACACCACGATGGTTTCCAACAACCGCCCCTCCGCTCCCTCAATCCGAGCCTTTCGCAATAACTCCAGCGATTCGTCATAGCGTGCGGCAAGAGCCAATTGCAGAGCCGCCTGCAGGGGATCGGGCGGCAATCCGGCCCGCACGTAAAAGGAACGTGCCACGTCGCTCCGCCCTGCTTCGTGCAGACGGCCCGCGGCCTGCACCCAAATCGCGGCGTCGCCATTCATCGCTTCCAGAGACTTGTAGGCCAGCACCGCGGCGTCGGTCTGCCCATCGTCGAGCAGCAAACCCGCGAGGTGCAATTGAAGCAGAGGGTCGTCGGGACGGGAAGCAGCCATAGTGCGGAAGCGCTCCAACTCCCGCGCGCGGCGTCCAGCGGGATCCATCACGGCAAGATCGATCATGCCCGAGTCCCGGCGCGGATCGCGCTGTCTGCCCTGGCGCAGCTTCTCATGAGCCTCCAGCCAAGTGCGCCCCTCGTTTTCGTTCCCGAGTTCCAACAAGGTGCGCCCTAAGTGTAAGGCGACAGCAGGGTCGCGTGGGGCGAGTCCCGCGGCTTTGCGCAAAAAGGGTTCGGCTTCCTTCGCGCGATCGAGCGACAACAGTACCACTCCCAACTGATCCAGGGCGCGGAAGTCTTCCGGCCGGATGCTCACCGCCAAGCGCAGATGCTCCAGGGCCTCTTCACTGCGTCCCAAACGATGGAGCAGCCAAGCCCGTGCCGAGTGTGCGGCGGCGAGGCGAGGATCGATGCGCAGGGCTTCGGCCAGTTCGCGCAATGCGCCGTCGCCATCCTCTTTCCACACCACTTGCGCCAGATAAAAATGCCCCAGCGCGTCGGAAGGATGCGCCATTGTGTAGCGGCGCAACTCATCGACGCCTTGTGCGCGGCCCGACAATGCATAGACGCGCGCACGGTCGCGGTAGGCCTCTGTATTGCGCGGCGACACCGCGAGGTAACGGTCATAGGCCACGGCAGCGTCGCCATAATAACCGGCGTCTTCGGCGGCTCGCGCCAGCGCCAGTGCGATGGCCGGCTGCGATGGAGCCCGCGCCTGGGCTCGTGCCAGCAGGAACACCGCGCGTGGATAATCGCCGCTAGCGGCATTGGCCAGTCCCGCTTCCACCATCGCCGTCACATCATCTGCCCGCAGGCTGAGCGCCGATTCCAATACCTGTTTCGCGCGTGCCACATGGCCTGCCCGTGCTGCTGCCGTCCCCAACAACAGCAGTAGATCGAAATCGCGCGGGTTGCCCGGCAGCAGTTTGCTCAATCGAACTTCCGCCGCGGCAAAAGCGCCGCTCTCCACTTCCATCCGGGCGAGTTGCAGGTTGGCATGAAGATGCGCGGGCACAGCCTTCGTTACTTGTTCAAAATAGACGCGCGCTTTGTCTGGCTGCCGGCAAAGCAGGTAGTGAATGCCGGCGTTATTCCACAAAACGGGCCCTGCCGCGTTTGGCTGCGACAGGGCCCGCTGGTAGATCGGCTCTGATTCGGTACACTTGCCCGCCTGATCGAGCCGCGCCGCTTCCCGCAGATCGGTCATCTGCTGAGCAGCGGCGCAGGCGGAGAACAGGAGGAGGCTGCGAAGCTTAGAATTCAACTCGCAATCCAAGCTGTGCACGCCGTCCGAAGGTCGCCGCCAGGGTGTTGTTGGTGACGCCGAACAGACTGCTCTGCACATTGGTGTTGGGGTTGGCCCAAGTCATGTTGTTGGCCGCGTTGAAGACGTCCATGCGAAGCTCCGTGCGGACTCTCTCCGTGACCGGCATGCGCTTCACGATGGACATATCCAGGTTAAAGAGGCCAGGGTTGGTCAGGCCTTCATATTGCCAGGGGTTGGTGCGAGGCGTGAACGCGGGCAGCCGCGCAAACGCCTGGGTATTGAACCAGCGCCCTGGGGTGGGGTTATCCAAGTGCGGATCGCCGAGCACTTCCATCCCGCCGAAGCGGATGAAGAAACCGGAGCGCCAGGTCATGATGCCGCTCAGATCCCATCCGCCGATGGCGTAGTCAAGCACGCGCGGCATGGAACTGCCGAACTGGCGGCCACGGCCAACCGGGAGTTCCCACGTGCCGGCAAAGGTCAGCCGGTGCCGCGGGCGATCGCTTTCCTGCCAGCTGAACTCGCCGAGGTAACTGGCGATGTCGTTGAAGAACACTTCATCCTGCTGCCGTGCGTAGTTGTAGCCGAGCAGCATGGAGTAGCCGTTTCCAAAGCGCCGGTTCAAACGCAACTGGAACGATTTGTAGCGCGAGCCGCCGCCTTCAATGCCATCAATGACGTTGAGGTTCCCATACTGCGGATACTTGCGGAACAGGGAGGTCAACCCGACCGTGCGCTGGTAGCGCAGCGCTCCCGGGAACTTGTCCACGGTGGAGAAATTGAAGAACGGATTGGCCACCGCACGGTTGATCGAATCCTTGTATTGATAGGCAATACGCGGATCCACCTGGTTGATGTTGTAGCTGCCCACCAACTGGCTGGAGAAGTTCATGTAGTAGGTCACGTCCAGCACCATGTTCTGCGGCAATTGGCGTTGGAAGGAGAGATTGATGCGATCGCTGTAGCTGCGCGGCCGGTTGGCGGCCACATAGGAGAGCGAATCGCCAAGCGATGTATAGCGGCCAAGGTTCTTCTCATAGGCCGGCACCACGGGTTGTGAGTTGGGGAAGGGATCGCGGAGGCGGGCGGAAGGCACACCGAGCACCGCCGGGTATGCGCCGGTCACGTTCTTATAGCCGACATAAATGGTGTCGAAAATGTTGAAGGTGCCGCCGGTCCACGGGGTGAGGTAACGGCCGTAGCCCACGCGCAACGATGTCATGTCGTTGATGCGATAAGCGAAGCCAGCGCGCGGAGAGAAGCCGCCGCGGCCGGAATTCCACTGGCCCCGGTTGGAGGAATCGGCGAACTGGAATGCGCCATTGAATACCGTCGGGCCCTGGTAGAACTGCTTCACTTCGGCCGGCATCTGCGGGGCATTGGCGCCCTGCATCTCCGGAATCGGTGAATTCAAATCCAGCGGACGGGTCAGCCGA
>JAXLQM010000042.1:0-13034 GCA_046331645.1 Bryobacteraceae bacterium | reverse complement strand
CCGGGTCGACAAGGGTGAGATCGCCCGCCCAATCCAGGACGAGGAGGATGAGCAGATCATCAGACTGGTCGAGGAGGCGAGTGACCTTGAGGGGTTTGCCGTTGACGGAAAGCTTGAGGTCAGGGGCTTTGGGGGCTGTGCCGTCGGAGAGCCAGAAGGGGATGCGGATGCCGGTGGTGGTGGGTTTGACGGGCGGGGGCGGCTCCGCGGCAAGCGGGTGTACCGCGAAGAGGAGTGCCGTTGCCAGGATGGCGTGCTTCAAAACGAGAACCTCATGCCTAATTGAATGACGCGTCCGCCAATGGAACTGATGATCTTTCCGGCGTTGACGTTGGGGGCGGAAGCAGGGCCGATCATGGTGTCGGGGTTGCTCCAGTTGGCGTGATTGACGAAATTGAGTCCCACCATGCTCAGTTCGACACTTTTTTCGCTACCGATAGGGATGCGTTTATTGACGGCGAGATCGTGGTTCTGGTTGGCGGGCATGCGGAGAGTGGGATGGGTGCGGGAGGCGTCGCCGATGGTGAAGTCGGCGGGCTGGGCGAAGGCGGCGGGGTTGAACCAAAGATCGGGGCCCGGGTTGGGAACGTGGGGATCGACGCCGGAGACGACGTTGACGTTGAGGGCATCGACCACGTTGCCGGTGTTGTTGAATTGGGGGCGGAGGTAGAGCGGATCGCCGCTGATGAGGGTGGTGACGCCCGAGAGGCTCCAGCCATCGACGATGTAGCGGCGCCAGCCGGGGAAGGCGAAGAGCATGCGGTTGGTGCCGATGGGGAGTTCGTAGTTGTAAGTAAGGGTGAAGCGATGGGGCGTGTTGCCCGCCGTGAGCGACCACTCGTTGTGGCGATTGTAGTAATCCTGGACGCCGTAGGGGCCGGAGTAGTTGTCCATCTGCTTGGAGAATTCGTAGTAGGCGGACATGGAGAGGCCGCCAGTGGCGCGTTTGTCGACGCGGACGTAGGCGGCATCGCGTTTGTAGCGGCCTTCGGGCCAGGAGGCGTACACATCGAAGCGGCGGTATTGGGGGAACGGACGCAGGGAACGATTGAAGTCCTCGTCATTGAGTTTATCGCGGTATTGGAGCGCGTCGAGGTGGATGGCGTTGGGATTGGAACTGCCGCTGCCGAGCAGGAGGTTGCGGCCGTAGGAGTGGCCTACGCCTCCGGTGATGAGGAAGGCGTGAGGGAACTCGCGTTCGATGGAGAGTCCAGCGGATTGATAGGTGGGCTGGCGGCCGGTGGGCTCGATCAAATCGGCGACGGTGTCGTTGGCTGCCTCGGGGCGGAAGTCAGGGAAATGCTGGCGGGTGACGAGGCCGTCGCGGAGGCGGACGGCGGGGTCGAGTTGGGGATTGTCGCTGATCCAGGTAGGAGTGCCATTGAAGGCCTGGGTGCCCCATTGCACGGAGTAGATGGGGATGGCGGAGTAGCTGCGGGAGTAGGAGGTACGGACGATGGTGTTGGTTTGGCCGGGGATGTTCCAGGCGAGGCTGGCGCTGGGTTCGGCGTTCATGCGCAGAGGCTGGAAGGATCGGGGTTGGCCGTTCTCGCCGGCGACGATGAGGGCTCCGGGGCGGCCGTTGGCTGGGTTGATGGCGGAGAAGGAGACAGTGGACTGGCGGTTGTAACGCTCGACGCGCGGGGTGTTGATTTCGAAGCCGAGGGAGAAGGAGAGATTGAGGCCTTTGCGAAGCTCGACCTGATCGGAGCCGGAGAACGTGAAGCGGGAGCGGCGGAAATAGGAGGGGGAAGCGACGATGCTCTTTTCGGCGAAGCTGGAGAGTCCCAGGAGGTAGCTGGCGAAGGCGTGGCCGGTGTTGTTGATGCCGGGGAGACTGGTGAGGCCGGGCGTGAATGTGTAGGCGCCTTCGGGGTAGTGCGGGGCGTAAATATTGACGCGTTCGCGGATAACGCGGCCGACGGCGCGGAGGCGGTGTTTTTCGCGGCGGGTGGAGAGGCCATCGGTGAGGACCATGGTGCTGCGCGCGCTCCTCATGATGGCGGTGGGCAGGCCCATGGAGGTGTAGGGAGAGATGCGGTAATTGGGGAAGACGCGGCCGTTGGCGTCGCGCATGGGCTGATTTTCGATCTCGTCGGAGGAGACGTCGAGGCTAACGGACTGGATGGTTTGGGCGGATTTCGTGAAGACGTGATCGACTGTGGCGCGGCGGCTGGTGCGGGAGCGGATGGCGTTGCCGGGGTTGGCGATGGTTTCGAAGATCGGGGCGGCGCCGTCGGTGCCGTTGGAGTAATTGATGCCGCCGCCGAAGCGGTGACGGGTGCCGAGGTTGTGATCGATGCGGGTGATAATGCCGTTGGCTTTATTGAATTCGGGGAGAAATGCGAAGTAATTGTTGCGGAAAAATGGCCCGGCGTCGGAATTGGGGGCGGGGTAGTATTGAAGGGCGCTGACGGCAACGGGGTCGAGACGGGAGGTGGGCATGCGGTTATTGGGGAAGGGAAGACGGTTGTACTGGAGGTTGTCGGTGGTGACGGGCTGGTTGGGCTGGAAGGCGGGGTTGGGGGCCGTCGTATCGGGGTCGTAGATGGGGAGCGGGGCGCCGGCGGAGTCGACGGTGGCGCTCCAGTCGCCGGTGCGTTCGGGGAGGGTGGGAATGGTGCGCAGGGAGGAGCGGCCGATCTTTTCGCGCATGCCTTCGTAGGTGAAGGTGAAGAAGGTGGCGCGGCCGCCGTCGTAGAGTTTGGGGAGGAGTACGGGCCCGGAGATGTTACCGCCGAACTGGTTGCGGCGGAGGATGGCTTTGTTGCCGCCGCGCTGGAAGACTTCGTGGGGGACGGCGTCGAGGAAATCGTTGCGGAAGTTTTCGAAGAGGCGGCCGTGCCAGCGGGGGCCTTTGGTGCTGCTGGACGCGGCTTTTACTGGGGAATCTTCGCGGAGGCCCATGGCGCGGGACTCGGATTTGAAGACTTCGGCGGCACGCTGGAGATCGGGCGAGGGTGGGGATTTCGACTGACCCAGCGCCGCCCACGAGCAGAGGAGGATCGCTGCTGCGGAGAGCAGAGCGCTCATGAAGATATTTTAACCTTTGTGGGCGGGGGAGGGGAAGTGGCTGGACTACGGCACTTCCGTGCGCTTCCGGCGCCATGCCAATAGGGCAAGGAGGGGAAGGGCGAGGGACGCGGTGCCGGGTTCGGGGGTGTTGAAGCTGACCTCCAGGATGGCCGGAAGTATCAGGATTCTCTGTCCCGGCTCAGTGGGCAGATCGATGTAGCCAGTGGTGATGGGTCTCACGTAGTAGTGGATGGCATTGAGGTCAAGGGGGTCAAAGGTGATGGACATCACTCCAGGAAGCGTCCAGTCGAAATGAGCGATGATGTTTCCTGTTGCCGCCTGGCTGAGCGGATAGGAATAGACACCCGGAAAGACGTCATATTGAATGATGGGAATGCCGATGGACGCATTGGCGGGAAGCTGGCCACCGGTTGGCGCCTGGTAAGTGAATTCGATAGAGCCGAAGTCCGTCTCCACGACTGGCGGCGGAGGGTAGCCATATTCTCCGGCATACCAGACTTCCGACGTATGGCTACCAAAGCCAGGGTAGGACTCCAGCCACCGGGCGCCAAAGCTGGCTCCGGTGTTGGGGTCGTTGAAAACCGTTGCACTGGTGGAAGTCGTCTCGTATTTGAAGCTCCCAGCCATCGCGTGGGTGGCGAGTGCGCATAGCAGGGCGGTTAGTGTAAGGGGAGTCATATCCGTTCGCTGATAAATGCGTGATCCGCGGATATTGGGGGTCAGAGATTAGGACAGTGTGTGCGGGCGTGGGATGCTGATACACTATCTACTTCCCATGTCGCTAGAGATCCGTCAACGCGAAAAAGATACTGTGGTCCTGCTGGATATCAAGGGCCGGCTAACCGTGGGGGACGCCGTTGCTTCGTTGCGGGAACAGTTGACTCAACTCATTTCCTCCGGGCAGTCGAATATCGTGCTGAACCTGGCCGGGGTCGATTATATCGACGGTACCGGGTTGGGGAGCATGGTGATCTGCTACACCACGGCGAAGAAAAACGGCGGGATGCTCAAGCTGCTGAATCTGAGCCGGCGGAATATTGAGTTGCTGGTGCTGACGAAGTTGACCACGGTGTTCGAGGTCTTCGACGATGAGCAGAGCGCGATCAATAGCTACTTTCCGAACCGGGAGATCAAGCGGTTCGATATTCTCTCGTTTCTGGAACAGCAGAAGAAGACCGGCGAATAGGGTCGCATGCGGCTGGTAGTCATCGGCGGCGTGGCGGCGGGGCTGAGCGCGGCGTCGCGGGCGCGGCGGCTGGATGCGACGCTCGACATCACCGTGCTGGAGAAAACGCCGCATATATCCTATGGGGCGTGCGGGCTTCCTTATTACATCGAAGGACAGGTGCGGTCGCTTGAGCAACTGAAGGTGTACACGCCGGAGTTCTTTGCGCGGGAGCGAAGGATCGCTGTGCGAACACAGGCGGAAGTGATCGGGATTTCGCATGGGCGGCGGGAGTTGACGCTTTCCGGCGGGGAGCGGGTTCCTTACGACAAGCTGGTGATTGCGACGGGCGCGCGGCGGGAAATGCCGGCGGGGGAGAATCTGTTCAAGCTCGATACTTGGGCCGATGCGGAGCGCCTGCAGAGGTTCTTGCGGGAGCGGCGGCCGCGGCGGGCGGCGATTGTGGGCGGGGGATATATCGGGTTGGAAGCGGCGGAAGCGTTGCGGGCGCAGGGGCTCGCGGTGGAGATTTATCAGCGCAGCGGGGATTTACTGAAGCGGCAGGATGCGTGGTTGACCGCGTTGGTGGCGAAGCATCTGGAGCGGTGCCGGGTAGTGGTGCATTGGAATTACAGCGGCGGTTTGCCGGAGGCGGAACTGGTGATCATCGCGGCGGGGATGAAGCCGAATGTGAAGCTGGCGGTGGATGCGGGGATAGACGTGGGTCGCACGGGGGCGGTGCGGGTGTCGGAGCGGATGGAGACGAATCTCCATGGTGTGTACGCGGCGGGGGATTGCGCCGAGGCCATGCATCTGGTGACCGGGCGCGCGGTGTGGATGCCGTTGGGAACGACGGCGAACAAGATGGGACGGGTGGCCGGGGCCGCGGCGGCGGGGGCTCGGGAACGGTTTCCGGGGATTGTGGGGACGAGCATTGTACGGGTGTGTGGGCTGAGTGTGGGATTGACGGGGTTGTCAGAGGGGCAGGCGCGGAAAGAGGGATTCGATGCGGTGTCGGCGCAAGTGACCGGCTTGGATAAGAACCGCTATTTCCGGGGGAAGGCAGTGCATGTGTCATTGACCGCGGACCGGAGGACGGGGCGCTTGTTGGGTGGAGCGGTGGTGGGTGAGGAGAATGCGGCCGGGCGGACGAACGTGATTGCGACGGCGCTGCACCAACGGATGGCGGTGGAGGATTTTGCGCAACTCGATCTGGCGTATGCTCCGCCGTATGCGACGGTGTGGGATCCGCTGTTGGTGGCGGCGCAGCAACTGGACAAGTTGCTACACTGATTCAAATGGCGGCGAAATCCGGCAAATCCATGCTTGCGGCGGGGGCTACGGCTCCATCCGTCGAACTGCGGGATTTGAATGGGACGCTGGTTCCGCTGGAGCAATTGACGGCGGAAGGCCCGGTTTTATTGGCGTTTTATAAGGGAAGCTGCCCGGTGTGCCAGTTGACGCTACCCTATCTGGAGCGGGCCCGGGTGAACGGGAAACTGCGTATCGTGTATGTGTCGCAGGACAGCGCGGCGGACACGAAGGAGTTTGCCGAGGCGTTCCGGTTGCGGACGCCGCTGCTGACGGATGGGCGGAGCGACGGGTATCCGGCGAGCAACGCGTTCGGGATCACGCATGTGCCGACGATGTTTCAAGTGGAACCGGATGGCGTGGTGTCGCATGCCTGGACGGGCTGGTCGAAGGCGGACATGGTTTCGCTGGGGGAGCGCACGGGAGTGGAAGTGATCGGGGCCGGCGAGCAGGTGCCGGTGTTCCGGCCTGGTTGAGGCTCGCGGAATTAGGAGTCTCCCGGGTGGAAGATTTTTGATGGATATTTGAGGAATTATGGCGTCGAAGATACAAGAAGTTCTGGGAAGCGCGGCCGCACTGGCCAAGGGAATGGGCATCACGTTTCGCGAGATGCTGCAGCCGACCATTACGGAAGACTATCCGGACGGGCCGGCGCTGTTTCAGGAGCGCTTTCGCGGCAAGCACGAACTGCAGCGCGATGAGAATGGGATGGAGAAATGCGTCGCGTGTTTCCTGTGCGCGGCGGCTTGCCCGGTATCTTGTATTTATATTGAGGGCAAGGAAAACACGGAGAAGGTGCGGATCTCGGGCGGAGAGCGGTACGCCGAGGTTTATAACATTGACTACTCGCGGTGTATTTTCTGCGGGTATTGCGTAGAGGCGTGCCCGACGGATGCGATCACGCACGGGCATGGATTTGAACTGGCGACGTACAGCACCTCGACGCTGGTGCAGCGGAAGGAAGATATGCTGGTGCCGATTCCGGCGGGCGCGAAGCCTCCGGTGATTCATGAGGCTCCGGCGGCCGGGGGCGGCCACTAAGGAACCGCCCACGCGCTGGGTGTGGCAGCGCTATATGATAGGCCTAATGTCAATTCATTGGGCGATTTGGGTGCTGGTGGCGGTGACGTTAGACGGCGAGACCTGGACGCGATTCCGGGGACCAAACGGGAGTGGCGTGGCGGAAGGGGTAAGCAGCTACCCGGTGGAGTTCGGCGCTGGGCGGAACGTGGTGTGGTCGCGGGCGATGAGTGCGGGGAAATCGTCACCTGTTTTGACAAATTCGGTGTTGTTTCTGACCGCGGAGGAGCGGGACCGGCTGATCACAATTTGCGTGGACCGGGAGACCGGGAAGACGCTGTGGGAGCGGTGGGTGGAACGAGCGCGGAAGGAGTTCCGGCACTCGCTGAACAGCGGCGCGGCATCGACGCCGGTGACGGATGGGGAAAATGTGTACTCGTTTTTTGCCGATTTCGGGCTGATTTCCTACGATGGCAAGGGGAAGGAACGGTGGCGGCAGCCGCTGGGTCCGTTTACCAGCCTGTGGGGGATGGCGGCATCACCAATGCTGGCAGCGGGAGCCGTCGTGTTGCAGATGGACGGATTGGGGGAATCGGCGATTGCGGCGTTCGATCAGCGGACGGGGAAACAGCGCTGGCGGGTGGCGCGGCCGCCGTTTGTCCTCAACTACACAACGCCGTTCGTGCGGCGGGCAGGCGGTGTGGAAGAAATTGTGGCGATGGGCAGCGGAAAGCTGGTGGGGTATGACGCGGAAACGGGAGCGGAGCGCTGGTCTCGGGAGGGGCCTGGGGGAAGCACAGTGGCGAGTGCGGGTATGACCAATAGTTCGGTGTACCTGGTGAATTTTCTGACAGAGGCTCCACCGAGCTTTGAAAGCCAGTTGAAGGGCCGGGACAAGAACGGCGACGGGAAGCTGAGTCCCGACGAGTTTGGCGGCGGGGAGACGGCGCGGCTGTACCAGGGGATTGGCGATTCATCAGGAAACAAGGATGGAGTGTTGGAGGCGGCGGAATGGTCGTCGGCGTGGTCTTCGTGGGGCGGGCGTCCGTCGGTGACGGCGTTTTCGCTGCCGGGCGGGTCATCGGGGGCGAAGGCGGAGCAATTGTGGAGTTATCAGCGGAATCTGCCGCGCGCGCCATCGCCAGTGGTTTGGGACGGGATTCTTTATTTTGTGGCAAACGGCGGGATTCTGACGGCGCTCGATGGGCAATCGGGGGCGGTGGTGAAGGCTGGGAGGCTGGAAGGGGCCCTCGACAATTACTACTCCTCGCCGGTGATGGCGGGCGGCAATTTGTATGTGTGCTCAGAGAACGGGAAGATGGTGGTGGTGAAGCCTGGGGCGGAGTGGAAGGTGGCGGCGGTGAATGATCTGGGAGAGGAATGCTACGCGACTCCCGCGTTTTCGGCAGGACGGATTTTTGTCCGGACGGCAGCGAGGCTGTTCAGTTTTGGCCGGTGAGAGCGGATCGATGTTTCGGCTCTCTGATCGCGGTTCGAGGCGTGCTACCAACAGACCAAAGCTATGCCGGCTGGCGCGCCGGAGATTCGGTAACCTGCGAACCTGTGACGACTGACTGTTTGTGCGGGTACGCGTGTTGAGCGCTGCCGCGTGCGCGGCGCAGCCCTGTTACTCGACCGGGTCCGCAATGCCGTTGTTGTTCTCGTCGGGGAACGAAGTAAGGAAGATCTGCTTGAAATCGTTGTTGCCGGCGTCCTTCACGAGTTTGCCGGTGGCGTCGTAGGTGGGGACGCGGCGATTGAAGGCAAGAACTTTGCCGTCACGGGACCAGACCAAGGCTTCCGCGGCAGGCACTCCAGTGCCGTGCGGCGTGAGCCAGACGGATTTGCCGAATTGCGGTCCGGGTTTGACGCATACCGCAACCACACCGTTGTCGCTGATCACCGCAATCGAGTTGCCGGATGGATGCCAGCGCAGACCGCCACTGGCGCTGATGTCGAGGCTGGTTGCTTGAACCGGACGCATGGCGGGATCGGGGTGCTGGTCGGAACCTTGGGAATTGATGAGAAAAACCTGGCGGATGCCTCGGCTATCATTGGCGAAGTAGCCGATGCGGGTTCCATCGAGAGAGCCGCGGACAATGCCTGCAGCGGGAGTGCGCGTGAGACGGCGAACGGTGACGCCACGGGGCGGGACGGGATAGCGAGTGCGGGTGCCGGAATCGGAAGTAGTGATATCGACGTTTTCGGGAATATCGACAACGAATAGGGAACTGGTTACGGTGCCATTGTCTTCCTTGACGTTGCCGATGAAGGCGCGCATGAGGCCTTTTGCGCCAACCCAGGAATCGTCGGCGGCACGCTCCAGGTCGCCGGGTTTGGATTCGGCGGGCGGGACAACCGAAATGAGAAGCGTAACGTAGTGCGATGCGCCGCAGGGAGCCTTGGCGTGGGGCAGCATGAGGCCGATGTTGCGGCCGTAGGCGGTGAGCAACTGGTCATCGTAGGTGAAGCCGATGCGTTTGCCGTCGGCGGTGTATTCATGCCGGTGGGAGCCGCCGCGGTGCGCGCCGGGAGTGGTGATTTCGTTGGTGATGTCGCGGCAATCGAGGAAACGGATGTCGCCCGCGCCGTCGCCGGTGACCACTCCACCTTTGCGATTCGTTGTGCCGTAGAAGCCAAGTTGCGGGGTTTCGCTGAGGAGCGGGCCGTGGATGAACGCGATGTCATCGTTGGTGGAGCCCCAGGAGGCTGCGCCTACGCCGGGGGCGGATTGCGCGCCGAACACGGATTGCGGCAGGTAGAGATAGTTTTCGAGGCCCGTGGTGATGGACACCTTCATGATGCTGGTGGAGTTGCCGATGCCGGTGCCGAAGGTATCGCGGGTGTCGTAGACGAGGAAGCGGTTATCGCGGGAGAAGTTGTCGTTGTTGTCGAGGTTTTTCGCGATGGGGGAGAAAGTAAGCTGCCATTCGCCGGGGGTGTCGGCGGCGAAGGCGCATAGGGAGAAGAGGGAGAGCAACAGGGATCGGCGCATCGATCGGAAATCCTTTCGATGATCAGGATACACCGATTATTGTGTGGAGCGGAACCAGCGGAGCGTTTCGCGGAGTCCTTCTTCCAGGGAGACTTTGGGGGCGTGGCCCAGGTCGCGCACGGCGGCGGTGGTGTCCGCTTGGGAATCGCGCACGTCGCCGGCCCGGGGCGGGCCGTATTTGGCGGGAAGAGTGACTCCTTCAATACCCTGAAGAGTTTCCCAGACCATGTTCAATGTGTAGCGATTGCCGTTGCCGGCGTTGTAGACTTTGCCGCAGACCTGGGGGCCGGCGAGGGAGGCTTTGATGCAGAGAGCCGCGACATCGGTGACGAAGGTGAAGTCGCGGGACTGCTCGCCGTCCCCGTAGATGGTGGGGCTGACGCCTTCCACGATGCACTTATTAAAGATCGACAGCACGCCGGAGTAGGGGCTGGATGGATCCTGTCGGGGGCCGTACACGTTGAAGAAACGGAGGGAGACGGTTTCGAGGCCGTAGCAGTTATAGAAGACGGAGGCGTAATACTCGCCCATCAATTTCTGGGCGGCGTAAGGGGAGAGCGGATTGGCTTTCATGGTCTCCACTTTGGGCAGGACCTCGGTATCGCCATAAGCGGAAGAGGAAGCGGCGTAGACAACCCGCCGGACCCCGCCCGCGTGGCAGGCGCGGAAGACCTGGAACATGCCGTCGGTGTTGACCTGATGCGAAGGGATGGGGTCGGCGATGGAGCGGGGAACGGAAGGGATAGCGGCTAGATGGAAGACGCGGTCGGCGCCGGCGATGATGGGGGCGATGGCGTCGTAGTCGCGGATGTCGGCTACAGCGAGTTCCCATGAACCGGGGACGCCTTCGAGATTCGCGCGTTTGCCGGAGGAGAGGTTATCGAGGGCAACGACGTGGGCGTCGCCGCCGGCGAGCAGGGCTCGGACGAGGGCGGAGCCGATAAATCCGGCGCCGCCGGTAACAACGGTTTTCTTCATAACGTGATTTTTGCGATTTCCTGTTCGAGATAGCGGAGCGATTCGCCGGCGATGTTTTCCGAACCGAAGGAGAAGTCAAAGGCTTCGAGCGAGACCCAGCGCTGGTAGTTGCGGCGGAGCAGGGTGGCGAGGACCGGTTTGAAATCGTAATCGCCTTTGCCGCAGTGCTTGCCGTCCATTTCGTTGACATGGACGTGGTGGATGAAATCGTAGTAGCGCTCGACGAGAACGGCGTGAGGCTCCACTTCTTCGACAGCGTTGTGCGTGTCGAACATGGTGCGAACGCCTGGGGAGTCGATTTGTTGGACGATGCCGACGGCCTCTTCCAGGGATTGGACGACGTCGCACTGGGCGGAGGGCAAGGCTTCGACCAGGATGCGGACGCCGCGTTGAGCGGCATGGGGGGCAACGGCGGCGAGGCCGTCAATGTAGCGGGCGGTGGCTTCCTGGCGGGTGGCGCCGCCGGTGGTGGCGCGCTGGAAGGGGGAGCCGAAGACCATCACGCCGTTGGGGCCGAGGTCGGCACAGAGATCGATGAGGTTGCGGATGTGGAGCCAGCTTTTCTCGCGGAGCGCGTTGTCGGGGGTGGTGACGTGGAGTCCCTTAGGCGCGACCATGAGCCAGTGCAAGCCAACGAATTCGAGGCCTTCGCCGGCCATGATGGAAACAAGTTCCTTGCGGCGGGAGGGGCTGATGGTGGCCGGATCTTCGGCGAGCGTGAACGGGGCGATTTCAATTCCGGAATAACCGAGCTTTTTCATGGAGCGGCAGGATTCGGCGAAATCCCAGCCCTGGTAGATTTCGTTACAGACCGCTTGGCGCAATGGGGACATTGGCTTCTAGTTTACCAAGGAGAGCTTGCGGAGGAGTTTTCACGGGTGCGATGATGCATGCTCTGGGAGGCAAGTGAATGAATCGTCGCCGATTTTTGCATGCGGGGCCGGGGGCCGCGATGTTTGCTGGAGGTGATGCGAGCCAGGCGGCAGCGCCGGCGGTGATGGAGCCGCTCGATTACGGGCGTTCCTTCCTGCAAGGCAAGTGGGCGGAGAACCGGGTGCGGTTCTGGATCGAATCGCGGACGCGTATTCTCGATGGGGACGGCGCGGCTCCCATCGATTACTACCAGTGCGCTTCCTGCAAGAGCGAGAATACATTCGCACCGAAAGATCTGTTTCACAAGGATAATTACGATTTCCTGCCGATTTTCGGTCCGGAGGATGGCCTGATTTTCCGGCGCAAAGCGTGGCTGAATACGGACTACCGGCAGGTGCGGAAATCGGCGGAGATGTGGGAGGGGCAGGTGTACAAGCTGGTGCGTCCGCGGGCGGTGCGTTTGCTGCGGTCGAACAAAGAGATCCGCGCGGCGACGGATTCGGGTGTGCCGATTGTGGCGCAGACGGAGATTTCCGATTCGCGGACACGGCTGCGGGCGATCATCGAGTGCCCGGTGAAGACAATGAACATCCACGACAAGCAGGATCTGTACCAGGTGGATACGGGGCCGGTGGCGTTTCCGGACTTGTCACGGCGCTACGGGCGAATGGCGGAGGCGCTGAGTCTGGCGTTTGTGGCATTCAATGCGCCGGGCAGCGCGGATTTCGTAATTGAGGGGCCCACGCCCATTGCGGAGGCGGGCAGGGAAGTGACGCGGGTGTATCACTACTCCCGGTTGGAGAGCATGGCAGCGGTGAACCGGCTTTACGCCTGCGAATGAATGCGGGCCATGATCGCGGTGTTTTCCCTGACTTCGTCCTTGAGGCGCGGGCACATTCCGACGTAGACGCCATCGATGGGTTTGAGGCTGGAGAAGGCAGTGCGGAAGGCCTGTTCGACGTCGGTGGATGACGTGATTCTTCCGGCGGCGAGGATCTTGAAGGCGAAGCAGGGGCGCTTGGTTTGGCGCATCACTTTGTACATGCGCGGCGGATCGCTTTGCAGATAGGCTTCGCGCGGCATTTCCATGATTTCGCCGCCGAGCGCTTTGCGCCATTCCTCCGGGGTGCGGGTGCGATTATAGACACAGCCGGCGTAGAAATCGACGTCCCAGCCTTTCTCTTCGATGTAGGCGATGACCTCGGGTTTATGGGTGCCGACGCCGACGAGTGGGCCGAGTTGGCGGGCCATCTTGCACCACTCGTGGACGGAGGCCATATCGCCCTTCTGCCATGCGACATCGACCACTTCGCCCTGCCGCTGCAACGCGATTGGTTTGAGTTCCTTCACCATTTTGGCGGTGTCGACATCGGCGGTCACCTGAGGGATGAGGTGCAGTCTTCCGCCCTCGGCGATAAAGCGCTGCCAGTCCTGCGGCCCGCGGCCGAGTTCGACGTAGTTGAAGGCGTTGATGCCGAATTCCTGGGCGTGGTGCATCACTTCCATGACGCGTTCTGGCGTGTACCAATCGCGCATCATCTGGCCGTAGATGTTGTTGAAATGAGCGAAGCCGTAAAAGGGGTTGACACCCAATACGAGACGGCTGATGTCCACGCCGCCGAACTTCATTCTGGGGGATTGGCCAGCGGGGCTGGC
>JAXLQM010000041.1:0-19670 GCA_046331645.1 Bryobacteraceae bacterium | reverse complement strand
CACCAGCGCCGTTCTTTGCGCAGGAACGCCGGCACGTCGAGATCATCCAACACCTTCGCGGGCTCATCCAGGTGCGAGGATCCATTGGCGACAGCAGCCATCGCATGCTCGTGCTCAATCTCTGCCACGGGCTGCGGCTCAGGTTCGGGGTCGATCGCCGGCGCCGGCTCAACCACTGGCGGCGGAGGTGGCACAGCGATCGACGGTGCCGTGTAGTAGTTCACCCGCGAAGACTGAGGAACAGGCGGCGGAGGTTCAGGTTCTATAACCGGAACAGGCACCACAGCAGCCGGTGGTGGAGTGAAGCTCTCTTTCATCACAACAGGAGGCGGTGGCGCGGGTACAGGCTCCGGCTCGCGGCGTTCTTCAAAACCAGTGGCGATCACAGTCACCTTCACCCGGTCCTCCATCGCTTCATCGATGGAAACGCCGAAGTTCAGGTTTACGTCTTCGTTGCCCGCTGCTTCTTGTATCAGCATGCAGGCTTCGTCCACGGCATCGAGCGAGATCCGGCTCGATCCCACGATCTGAATCAACATCCCACGCGCGCCCTGCATCTCGCCGGCTTCCAGCATCGGGCTGTTCACGGCCTTCTCCGCCGCTTCGATCATGGCGTTCTCTCCGCTGCCGGTGGCACACCCCACCATCGCGCGGCCCATGCCCTGCATGATGGCGCGCACGTCGGAGAAGTCGCGATTGATCATTCCCGCCGTGTTCACGATCTCCGCAATCCCGGACACCGCCTGCTCCAGTACCTCATCCGCGACGCGGAAGGACTCCGTGAGCGGCGCCCCCTTCGGCACCAGTGTCTTCAGTTTTTCATTCGGAACCCGGATCAGCGTATCGACGGTCTCGGCCAGTTCCGCGATCCCCTTCTCCGCGATGCGCTTGCGGCGCGCGCCTTCAAACTGGAACGGCGTGGTGACGATCGCCACCGTCAGTGCGCTCATTTCCCGTGCCCAGGAAGCAATCATCGGCGCGGCGCCGGTGCCTGTGCCACCGCCCATGCCAGCGGCCACGAAGACCATCTGCGCGCCATCGAGAATCTCCAGAATCTCGCTGGTGCTTTCCATGGCGGCTTCCTTCCCCATGGCGGGATCGGAGCCCGCGCCCAATCCACCAGTCACCCGGTGCCCGATCAAGAGCTTGTTGGGCACGGGAGAGGCATGCAGAGCTTGCCGGTCCGTGTTGACGACGTAGAACTCCACGCCCCGAATCCCTTGCCGGAACATCCGGCCGACGGCATTCGACCCCGCTCCGCCCACACCGATCACCTTGATCCGCGTGCCGTCGGGAACATCGTCCTGAATGTCGAACTTCAATGCATCCATCGACGGCTCCCGGCGCATTGCCTGGCGCGGACCATCGATCGGCTGTACTTCTTCCTGCATGTCACTCAAGTCGTCAAATAGCATGGGTGTGCACCTTATTTGAATACGAAGTCCACCAGGCTCGGCACAATCCGCTTCGGCTCTTTGTGCGACTTCAGACGCGCCGAATACATCGCCAGCCCCGCCGCGCATGTCCACGCAGGCGTATCGATCTCTTCCGGCCAATCTTCCACTCCCAGTACCAGCCCGTTGCGCGCCTGGCAGTTGAGTACGCCTTCCGCCATATCGCACATCCCGGTCAACATCGCCGCGCCGCCGGTGAGGATTACTCCTTCCAACAGCGATTGCTCCATCCCTGTCTTCGCCAGCTCCGTGCGCAGCATGTAGAACAGCTCCCCTGCGCGGGCCTCCAGGATCTCGTTCAAATGCCGCCGCGTCGCCTCGCGCGGCGGGCGTCCTTCGGGTGACGGGATTTCAATATAGCTGGAATCCGACGTCAAGCCAAGAATCGCGCAGCCATACTCTTCCTTCAACTGCTGGGCGTCTTCGTAGACTACCTTCAGCACTTGCGACAGATCGCGCGTGAAGTGATCGCCGCCAACGGGCACGCCCACGGCACGCAGCAGCGCGTCGCCGTCATAAACCACCACGCTCGAAGAATGCGCCCCAATGTCAATCAGCGCAACGCCGCGCGTGCGGTCTTCCGGCAGAATACACGCATAGGCGGCAGCCACCGGCTCCAGAATGGTTTCCTCCACGGCGAGGTGTGCCTGGTGGATCGCGCCGATAAGCGCCTGGTGCTCGCGGGAACTGCACGTGACCACATAAACATTTGCCTCCAGGCGCGTACACACCGCGCCCTTCGGATTACGGAAGCCGGCCCGTCCGTCCAGAGTGAAATCCATCGGCAGCATCTGCAGTACGTAGCGGTCGTCTTCCAGACGCACTCGCGATGCCAGATGCACCGCATAACTCAGGTCGCCATGCTCAATATGCCGGGGCCGCCCGAATTCATACACGCCGCGGCTGGCGAAGCCCACCACGCTGGTGCCGCCGATACCCGTCACCGCCGACTCCACCGAAACCCGCGCCATTCGCTCCGCATCGCGCACGGCGTACTGCACGCTCTCCGCGATTGCCCCCGAATCGGCAACGCGTCCCTTGACCCATCCTTTGCCCGGGGCTTGTCCATACCCCAAAAACTTGAGATGCCCGTGGTCCAGCGTCAAAATCACGCACCGTGTCGAGGCGCTGCCCACATCCAGCCCAACGGCTAGTTGCGATCGTACATTAGTCGCCATTGGTCTCTCCTTCCACCGCCGTGATCCGTCCATCAATACGGAGATCGAACGTCCGCGCCTCCGGCCGTTGCTGCCGGATCCGCTCCTGGTGGTTTAGAAAATTCTGCAGCCGCTTGCGGTAATTCTTGTTCCCCATGCGCAAGGTGACCGCATTCGAATCCACTTGTAGTGTCGCTTGCAGGTTGCCCGGGTCGCGCACGTCAACCTCAGCCAGCATCGAACGCAGTGGCCCCAAATCGCTCAGCATCGCCATGGCGTGCTCCACCCGCATCTTGCGCGACGCCTTCGCCTCATTGGTGGCAAAACCGGTCAGCACGGGATATTTGTCCACCTTCTCACCCCGCGGAATCGGCATCAGCATTCCATCCATGTCGATCATCTGGAACACCGGCGCAGCGCCACGCACGTTCACCTGGGCCACCGCCACCGGCTCCCGTTCGATGATCCGCACCACCAGTTGATTGGGCCATCGCCGCGACACCGTGGCGTCTTTCACCCAATCCACCTTCAGCAATCCATCGCGCCGCGCACTCACCGAAAGCAGGTAGAGGCTGCGTCCAAAATCGTTTTCGAATACGCGCAGGATCTCCCCCTGCGGAGCGCGCTTGATGCCCGTTAGGTTCAGGTTCTCCGGCGCTTTTCCATAGTCGGCGCTGCCGTGCAGATGGAACCGCTGATCGTTGATCAGGAACGATTCCACGCGGTGGAACGCGGCCACCACTAGGAATGCGCCTGCCAGCGCGAACACCGGAATCGTCCAGTACAGCCATTGAATCCAGCGTCGCTTCGGCACAGCTTCCTCCTTCTTTGCCGGCCTCGTGGCGCGCTTCGGCGCCCGCTCCACAACCGGAGCCTTCTCCTCCTGTTTTGCTTCCACCAGCGGAAGCTCTTCTTCCACGATGCGTCGAGCCATGTTACCTCTTGACTCCCTCTCTGGCGCGTATAGCCTCCAGAATCCTGTCCCCTGCTTGCGAAACGCTCCCCGCGCCCAGCGTGATAATGGCATCGCCGTGCCGCGCCATGGCGGCAATGCGCGCGATTCCTGCATCCATGCTCGGGGCATATTCCGCGGATCGATGCCCGTACTCTCGCAGTTTCTCCAACAGCCGGCCGGAGTCCACGCCCTCAATGGCTGGCTCCGAAGCCGCGTAGATGTCCAACAAAACAACAGCGTCCGCCTGGTGAAACGCCCGCGCGAATTCGTCCATCAGCGCCTGCGTCCGCGTGTAGCGATGCGGCTGGAACAGTACCAGCACCCGCCCGAAGGGACACGTGCGCGCCGTCGCCAGAGTCGCGCGAATCTCCGTGGGATGATGTCCGTAATCGTCGATCACGGTGACGCCCTCGGCAACGCCACGAATCTGGAACCGCCGGTCGACACCACTGAAGCTCTCCAGGCCGGCCCGGATCTTTTCGAGCGGCACCTCCAGTTCCAGGCCAACCGCCACGGCCGCGGTTGCGTTCAGCACATTGTGCGGACCAGGCACTCCCACCCGAAACGACCCCAAATCCTTGCCGCGCAGCCGCAGCGTGAATTCGCTCGCCACCGGTCCGCTCGACGAGGACGTGATAAACAGATCGGCCTGCGGATTCACTCCGTAGGTCACCGTCCGCCGCTGCACCTTCGGCAGGATGCTCTGTACGTTTTCGTCATCCAGGCACAGGATCGACGTACCGTAGAACGGCACCTTATTCACAAACTCAAGAAACGCATGCAGAATCTCATCGAGCGAGTGATAGTGGTCCAGGTGCTCACGGTCGATATTAGTCACCACCGCGATAATCGGAGCCAGTTTCAGGAACGACCCGTCGCTCTCGTCCGACTCCACCAGCAGGAAATCGCTCTTCCCCACGCGGGCGTTTGAGCCGCCCATGCCCTTCACTCTTCCGCCGACCACAACGGTTGGATCCAACCCCGCACCGCTCAGCAGCGACGCCAGAATCGACGTAGTGGTGGTCTTTCCGTGGCTTCCACCAACGGCGATCCCGTACTTCAGCCGCATCAGCTCCGCCAGCAGTTCCCCGCGCGGAATGATGGGGATTTGCAGACGCTTGGCGGCCAGCAGTTCGGGATTCGTCGCTTCGATCGCCGAACTCACCACCAAAGCCTTCGCGCCGGCGACATGCGTCCCATCGTGCCCCTGCCAAACCTTCGCCCCCAGCGTGGTTAGCCGTTCCGTGATCGGGCTCAATTTCGCGTCCGATCCGGTGATCTCATAGCCCATGTTCAGCAACACCTCGGCAATGCCGCTCATGCCGATGCCGCCGATCCCGGTGAAGTGAAAACGCTGGGGCTTAAAAAACATTTTGAACTACAATTGTTCCGGCTTGTGAGCATCCTGTCAACTGGCTTTCCAGCCCAGTGCCCTGGCCGCTTCCTCCTCTAGAATTTCCACAGTTCTCTTGGCCGCGTTGGGTGCCGCGAAACGCCGCGCCGCAGCCCCCATCTCCAGCAGTTTGCCCGGCTGCTTGGCGAAATCGCGAATCGTATGAAATAGCTCTTCCCCGGTCAGTTCGCGGTCCAGAATAAGCCTCGCCGCCCCCGCCTTTGCCATCGCTTCCGCGTTCTTCAATTGGTGCTGATCGGCGGCGTAGGGAAACGGAACCAGTATCGATGGCTTCCCGGCGGCGGCAAGTTCCGCCACCGCGCCCGCGCCGGACCGGCAAACCACCACATCGCATTGCGCGAACGCCCGCGGCATATTGTCCACAAACGGTACCACCTCACCCTGTGCCCCGCTGGCGGCAAAGGCCGCGGCCATCTCTTCAAAGTCCTGTGAGCCCGATTGGTGAATCCACCGCACATGCACGTTCTCTTTAAGGAACAAGGCCCAACTGGCGCGCCCGGCTTCATTCAAACGGCGCGAACCACGGCTCCCGCCCGTCACTAGCACGGTCAGATCCGGCGCAGGCGCCTTCGGTTGGATCTCGAAAAATTCGTTCCGCACCGGCAATCCCGTCATCTCCACCTTGCGTGGCGGAAAAAACTGCTTCGCTTCCTCAAAACTCAACAGCGCCTTCGTGGCCAGCTTGCCCGCGTAGCGATTGGCCATCCCAGGCATGGCATTCGGCTCCATCAGCACGATGGGACAGCGCAGAAACCACGCCGCAATAGTCGCTGGCCCGGCCACGTATCCGCCCATGCTGAACAGCGCCGCCGGCTGGTGCTCCTGCACGATGCGGAGTGCCTTCCACACGGCCAGCGGCAATTGCAGAATCGTACGCAGCGTTTGCTTCCAACCGACGCGCTTCAATCCGCCAATCTCCACATATTCAATGGGGAAGCTTTCCTTCGGCACCAGCTTGCTTTCCATCCCTTCCTTCGTGCCGACAAAAAACGGCTGATGCCCGCGCCGCCGCAGTTCGCGCGCCACCGCGATCGCCGGAATGACATGCCCGCCCGTTCCGCCACCCGTCAACAGGAACGGCAGCTTATGCACACCGCTATCCGGCGCAGGCCCGGAGTCCTTCGACTTGGTCTTCTTATAGGTCTGGCGGATGCGGACCTTCATGTACTACCCCGCGTGATCGCTCACACTCATCAACACGCCCAGTGACATCAGCGAGCTCAGCAGCGAGCTGCCGCCATAGCTGATCAATGGGAGCGGAAATCCTTTCGTTGGCGCCATGTCCAGCACGACGCTGATATTGATCAAAGCCTGGGCCACCACCGCCACCGTGACCCCCAGCGCCAGATAGCGGCCAAAATCGTCGGGCACCGTCCAATAAAGCCGCAGCCCGCGCCAGAGAATCACCAGGTACCCGATCAGTACGCAGGTGGCGCCCCACAAACCCAACTCCTCGCCAATTACGGCAAAGATGAAGTCGTTGTGCGCCTCGGGTAGGAACAGCAGCTTCTGCTTGCTCTCCATCAGACCCTTGCCCAACGCACCGCCGGTGGCCACGGCAATCTTCGATTGCCGCGCTTGATAGCTGGCGTCACGCGTCGTAATCGAGGTGTTCGCCCAGTTCTTGATGTGCCCGTTAGGATCGATGCGGTCCAGAATCGTGTACTCCGGATCGATGTACCCGATGATGCGATGCACCCGGTACGGCTTTGATAGAATCGCCAACGGCAAAACAAGAAGGCAGGCCCCCACCGCGAAAAAGAAATAGCGGCGGTCAAGGCCTGCCACATAAAAGACCGCCGCCGCGGTGCACATGAGTACGGCGGCGGTCCCAAGATCGGCCACAATCACGCTTGCCGCCAGCACGCTTAAAGCAAGTGCGGCCGGCCACAGCGTATGACGGGCATTGATGGCGTGCGCGCGTCGCGTCACAAACCATGCGAGAAACACTACCAGGGCTGGCTTGGCGAATTCAGACGGCTGAATGCGCGCCATTCCATATCCCAACCAGCGGTGGCTGGATGGATCGGCGAAGTACACCACCACCAGCGCCGCCAGCACCAAACCGAGCGGAGCGAACGCCCACGTGGGCCCGCTCAAACGCCGGTAATCCTTGCGCTTAAAGTACATCAGCAGAACGAATCCAAGCACGGCAAAACCGACTTGGCGCAGCAGGAAGCGATTCCCATCCTTGAAACGTACTTCCGACATCACGGCCGATGCGCTGTACACCATCACGATGCCGAAACACACCATCCCCACGATGGTGAGAAACAAAGTCCAGTCTGTCTTCAATCGCTGTGCCATTTCCTGTACTCCCTGGCTCAAACAATCTTACTAACAAATGTTTTAAACGTCCTGCCCCGTTCTTCGTAGTTTTGAAATTGGTCGAAACTGGCGCAAGCCGGCGCCAGCAACACCGTATCCCCAGCCTCCGCCCGCTCCGAGGCATGCTTCACCGCAGCCTCCAGCGTCCCGCAGGCCGTCATCGGCACATTCCCTTCCAACTGCCCGGCGATCTTCTCCGCTGCCGCGCCGATCAACAGCGCGCCACGGCATTTCCCCTCCAGCGCCGCGGCCAGCGGGCGGTAATCGCTGCCTTTGTCTTTCCCTCCCAGAATGATCCACAACCCGCCATCGAAAGCCTCAATCGCCTTCAGCGTCGCGTCCACGTTGGTCGCTTTCGAATCGTTGTAATAGCGCACACCGCGCAGCTCGCGGACAAACTCGATGCGATGCTCCACTCCAGGGAAGGTGCGCACGGCGGCCCGAATCCCATCGAGTGACACGCCGGCCAGCCGGGCCGCTCCCGCTGCCGCCATCACGTTCTCAATGTTGTGCCGCCCCCGCAGCGGAATCTCCGCCGCGGGCATCAGCATCGCGCCATCGTGCAGCACATGTCCCTCTTCCAGCCAAAACCCGTGGTCCACCTTACCCCGCAGACTGAACCATACCGCCTCGGCGGGAGTAGCTTGGGCATACCCCGCCGTCACCGGATCATCTGCGTTCAACACCGCCCAATCGCCTTTCCGCTGCGTCTCGAACAGGCGCCGCTTCGCCGCCGCATACGCCTCGAACGTATGGTGCCGGTCCAGGTGATCGGGCGTTACGTTGAGACAAACCCCGATCTCCGCATGGAACTGGTCAATCGTCTCTAACTGGAAGCTCGAAAGCTCCAGCACATTCCACTGCCCCTCGCGTGAGCCCGCGATCATCGCCGTCGGCGGGAGGCCGATGTTGCCTCCCACCTGACTGGCGATGCGGTTCTCCCTCAGCAAATGTCCAATCAGCGCGGTAGTCGTGGTTTTCCCGTTTGCCCCCGTAATGCCGATGTTGCGTCCTTTCAAAAAATTCGCCGCCAGTTCCACTTCGCCTGTAATCTTCGCCCCAGCGGCACGCGCCGCATTCAACTCAGGCAAATCAAGAGGCACGCCCGGAGACAACACAATCAACGGAAACTCACCAAACAACGCGGCGCTTTGCGCATGAAACGGGATTCCCAATTCCTGAAAAAACGGGCCGGCTCCCGGCAACTGCTCCAGTGGCCGGGAGTCGGTCCCATGAGGGTGCGCTCCCTTCTCGACCAGGAGCTTGATGGCGGACAGGCCCGACTTGCCTAAGCCCACCACCAGCACCTTCAAACCCGCGAAATCCATTGCTACCTCAACTTCAAAGTCGTCAGCGCGAATAGCGCCATCACCAGGCCCACAATCCAGAACCGCACGATCACTTTCGACTCGTGCCATCCGATCGCCTCGAAATGATGGTGCAGCGGCGCCATCTTGAAAATCCGTTTCCCCCGCAGCTTGAAACTGCCCACCTGCAGGATCACCGACACGCATTCGATGACAAATACTCCGCCTACAAACAGCAGCAGAATCTCCTGCTTGATCAGAATCGCCACCGTGCCCAATCCGCCACCCAGCGACAGCGATCCGATATCGCCCATGAATATCTCCGCCGGATGCGCGTTGTACCAAAGAAAAGCCAGTGAGGCGCCCGTCATCGCCCCGCAAAAAATCGTCAGTTCACTCGCGCCCGGCAGACGCGCCAGATCCAGATACTTGGCAAACTCGGCGTGGCCGCTCATGTAAGTCAGCACCGTCATCGCCCCTGAGGCGATGATCATCAGCCCGATCGCCAGCCCGTCCAGTCCATCCGCCAGGTTCACGCCGTTCGTCGATCCCAACAAAACCACTTGCAGAAACAGGAAATAGAAGACAAACGCCAGCGGGTACGTCCAGGGGCTGCTCAGAAAACCGTCGATCAGCATGTTCGGACGAAAAGTCTTGAAGAACGGAACGTTCATCTCGGTGGAATACATCCCCTTGGCGTGCAGCGACAGCAGAAACACTCCGATCAGCAACCCTGCCAGCACTTGCAGCAGCAGCTTCTTCCGGGCCGTCAAACCCAGATTCCGCATCTTCTTCACCTTGGTGACATCGTCGTAAAAACCCACCATCCCGTAGCTCAACAATCCAAATAGCGCTACCCAAACATAGGGATTCCGCAAGTTCGTGAACAGCAGCGTCGGCACCACAATCGAGATCACAATCAACACCCCGCCCATCGTCGGAGTTCCCGCCTTCTTCTGGTGCGACTTCGGACCTTCTTCCCGAATATGCTGCCCGATCTGGAATTCCCGCAGCTTCCGGATCAGCCACGGCCCCAGAACGATTCCCAGAAATAACGCCGTCAGACTGGCGAATGCCGTGCGGAACGTGACGTATCCAAACAGGCGCAGCGCGCCCGGCTCCGGCAGCATCCGTTCATAAAGTAGCCAGTAAAGCATCGAGCCCTATTCCAGAAACCTTTCCAGTGCCAGCTCCACGCGAGTCCCGCGCGAGCCTTTCCACAAAATGGCGTCCCCTTCCCGGGCCACCCCTCGCAACCATTCGCCTGCTTCCTTCGGCTCTTCAAAAAAACACGCGGCGTCAGCCGGCAAGCCGCCTTCGAGCGATGCGTTTACAGCATGTCGGGCGGCGCCGCGTATACCAACCAGCACATGAAGACCGCTTCGTGCGGCGTAAAAACCAAGGTCGCGATGAAGCGGCTCGGACCATCGGCCGAGTTCGAGCATCTCCCCCAGAACGGCTATACGCCGCCGCGCCGGCGTATCGGCCAGTACGTCCAGCATCGCCCGCGCCGCGTCCGGGTTGGAGTTATAGCAGTCGTTAATATGCAGAATCCCGTTCTTTTCAATCCGCTTTCCGCGCATCGCTCCAGGCTCAAACGCGCGCGCCGCCGGCCTCAATTCCTCCGCCCCAATGCCGAATACGGACGCCACGGCCACTCCCGCCAGCAGGTTCGAAACCCCATGCCTCCCGCTCAGCTTGCTTTCCAGTTCCACATCGCCGACACGGAACCGTACCCCCTCAGGCGAATAGTGCACATCCTCGGCACGAAAATCGGCATTTTCGCTGAACCCATAGGTCAGAACACGGCCCGAATGACGCGCCGCCATGCGCGACACCCGTTCGTCGTCCGCGTTCAGCACCGCTGTTCCCTGCGGGCCTAATCCTTCGATCAGCTCTCCCTTTGCCAGGGCAATCCCATCCACCGAGTCGAAATTCTCGATATGTGCATAACCCGAGTTCGTGACGACGCCCACCTGCGGGCGCGCAATCTTCGTCAAAGCCGCAATCTCCCCCGCATGATTCATCCCCATTTCTAGGACGGCCACCTGAGCCGCCTCAGGGATTCGCAGTATGGAGAGCGGCACTCCCACGTGGTTATTCAAATTTCCCACAGTTTTTCCCACAGCCCTGTGGATTTCTAGGAAAGCGGCGATGATATCCTTCGTGGTCGTCTTCCCGGCGCTCCCGGTCACGCCCACCACATCGCCCCCCCATTCGTTGCGGGCCCATGCCCCCATCCGTTCCAGCGCCTGCTGCGTATCGTCCACCACCAGCAGCACCCACTCCGGCCGCGCATCGGATGGAATATGATCTACCACCGCCGCCACCGCGCCTTTCGCAAAGGCTGCCGCCAGAAATCCGTGCCCGTCGTGATTCGGCCCGCGCAGGGCAAAGAAAAGGTCGCCGGCCGCGAGTGTGCGAGTATCCACACTCCAGCCCGCCGCCTCTCCGGCAGCCTGCAATGGCCCAATTCCCAACGCCTCGGCAATCTGCGGCAAGCGAAACTTCATCCTTTCTCCTTGCGGTAGCCAAACTCCCGCAGGATCCCAAGCGCTGTTTCGCGATCGTCGAAATGCACCGTCTGGTCGCGTAGCACCTGGTAATTTTCATGTCCTTTGCCCGCCACCAGCAGACAATCCCCCGGCCGTGCTTCTCCAATCGCCATGCGAATGGCGCGCGCCCGGTCCGCCTCCACAATATGCGGCGTATCAAAACGGCGTAGCCCCACCATGGCATCGTTGATGATGTCCAGCGGATCCTCGGATCGTGGATTGTCCGAAGTCAGCACCACAAAATCGCTCAATTCCGCGGCTGCCATTCCCATCAGAGGCCGTTTGCTGCGGTCGCGATCTCCGCCGCACCCAAATAGGGTAATCACCCGCGCCGGCTTCAGCGAGCGCGCAGCCTGAATGGCATTGCGCAGCGCATCCGGCGTGTGCGCATAATCCACCAGAATCAGGAACGGCTGTCCGGCATTCACCCGCTCAAAACGCCCTGGCACTGCTTCGAATGCCGCTACTGCCTCTGCAATCATTTCCAACTCCATTCCATAGGAAATCCCCGCCGCGCTCGCCGCGAGGATGTTATAAACGTTGATTTCCCCCACCATCGGCGAACGCATCGCCACTGACCGGCCGTTGTACACCAACCGGAAACGCAGCCCATCAAATCCCGTCTCAATGTCCTCGGCCCGTACACAAGCGCCTGGCTTCAGCCCATAACTCAGCACTTTCGTCCCGGCCGCCGGCGTAATCCGCTGCCCGTAAGCATCATCCAGATTGACCACCGCCCACTCCGGCGCCGCCGCGCCATTGGCCTCAAACAGCTTGTGCTTGGCCTGAAAATACTCCTCCATCCCGCCGGTGTGAAAATCCAGATGATCCTGCGACAGATTCGTGAATACGGCCGTGTGCAGCGGGATCCCGTAAGTCCGGCCTAGCGCCAGCGCGTGCGACGAAATTTCCATCGTCACCCGCCGCCCGCCGCCTGCCCGCAGGGCCTGTAACACCCAGTACACATCCAGTGATTCTGATGTCGTGTTCGCCGTCGGATGAAATGCCCCTGCGATCCAATTCCCGATCGTCCCCAATAAAGCCGTTGTTTCACCAGCATGCCGTTGCAGGGCGTCAATCAGAAACGCGGTGGTGGTTTTCCCGTTCGTGCCGGTCACCCCAGTGATCGCCACCGACTCCTCCGGAGCCCCAAACAGATTCCGGCACGCCATGCCCAGCGCCCGCCGCCCGTGCGTCACCCGGATCCAAACGCCGTCAAATCCCTCCGGAGCCGGTAATTCGCTCACCACAGCCACAGCGCCCTTTTCCATGGCCTGCATCGCAAACCGCCGGCCGTCCACCTTCGCCCCTGCGAAAGCAAAGAACAAGCAGCCCGGCACTACCTTGCGCGAATCGTACTCCAATCCCAACACCTCGAGCGCGGCCGCTGTTTGATCCAGCGGAGCCGCTAACAACTCCGAATCGAGTACGCGCTGCAGTCTCATCAACGTGCTTCTATCTGCTGAACTGAATCACCAACCGTTCGCCCGGACGAAGCAGCGAACCCGGCAAAGGGTTCTGCCGCCTGGCTATACCCGCCCCATGCGCTTCCACCGGAATCCCCGACGCCGCCGTCAGCGTCAACACGTCGCGCTTGGTCTTCCCCACCAGATTGGGTACACGCGGCCCATCGGCAGTTTCATGCCGCGCCACCACCAATTGCGTCCCGTCCCCGCCTAACTCAATGGCGCCTTCCGGCATCGGCTGCGGCGGGGCGTCCGCGGCATCGTTCGCGGCTTCCGCCGGAGCCTCCACCTTGGCCACCTGCTTCAACTCCCGGTCATGGCGCACATCCAGAATGCGCAGCGCCGCCGTGGCCACTTCCTTGAACACCGGCGCAGCGACGATTCCGCCGTACTCATGCGATCCGTTCAGCGTCACCGCAATCACCACTTTCGGTTCGCTCAGCGGCGCCATGCCGATAAATGAGGCGTTATATTTGTGCGAATACTGCTTCGACTTGTGGTCGTAAATTTGTGCCGAGCCGGTTTTTCCACCCACGGTATAGCCCACCAGGTCCGCGCGCGGAAAACCCGTGCCACCGGGAAGCACGACATCGTGCATCATGTCCTTCATCCGCTCGGCGTTCTCCGGCTTCATCACCACCACCGGCGCCGCCACGGGCTCCCACTCCACAATCTCGCCCGGCCGCTGCCGCTTCAGAACGATGCGCGGCTTCACCAGCTTGCCGTGATTGGCCACCACCGAAGCAGCCTGCGCCAGTTGAATCGTGGTGGTCGTCACTTCGTGTCCCATGGCCACTGATCCAATCGAGGTTTTGCCCCACTTCCGCGGTTCGAACACCTGCCCCGGTTCTTCGGCGGGCAGAGGCAATCCCACGCGCTTGCCGAATCCGAATGCCTTCACATACTGGTGCAGATTCTTCACGCCAACTTGCAGCGCCACTTGGATCGCTCCGACGTTGGACGACTTCGCCAACACCATCCGCATCGGCATCACACCGAATCCGCGCTTGGCTTCGTGAATCACACGCCCGTAGAGATTAATCGTTCCACCCAGACAGTTGATCGGAGAATCGGGGCCGAGCCTCGTCGTTTCCAGCGCCGCCGACAATGTGATCACCTTGAATACCGACCCCGGCTCGAACGGCGCCGCAATGGCCTGATTCAGCCGCGCGCTCATCTCTTCCTCGTTATCGGGGGTTGTGTTGGGATCAAACGTGGGGAAACTCGCCATGGCGAGAATGTCACCGGTCTCCGGATGCAGCACCACTACGCTGCCGCTCTTGCAGTGGCAGCCCTCAGCAGCGGCCTTCAGTTCCCGCTCCGCGATGAACTGCAGCCGCTCATCAATCGTCAGCCAGATGTTCTTGCCCGGCAGCGGCTCCGTCTCCACCACCGACTCGTAGCCATGCTGCGTCACGTCGCGAAACATCCGCATCGTTCCCGGAATTCCGTCCAGTTCCTCATCGAGCCCCAGTTCGATGCCCGCATTGCCTTTTTCCTCGTGATCCTTGCCTCCAATCACATGCGCCAGCAATTCACCCTTGGGATAAGTGCGCTGCGTCTCGTCGCGGATCTCAATGCCGGTCATCTTGAGCTGCTTCACGCGCTCGCCTTCATCGAAGCTGATCTTGCGCTTCACCCATAAAAACCCACGCCCCGCATCGCGTGATTCCTGAATCCGTTTCTCCAGTTCCGTTTTGTCCACCGTCAGCACACGCGCCAGCACTTCCGACGTCACCGCGACATCGCGCACGTGCATCGGATTCACCACCACACTCCGCAGCATGTTGCTCTTGGCGAAAATGGCGTCATTGCGGTCGAGAAGCATCCCGCGCATGGCGGGGATCTCGCGCACCGCTTCCTGCTGCGATTGCGCCAACCGCGAGTAGTCGTCGTAGGAATAAATCTGCAAATAAAGGAGCCGCAGCACAATCAGCCCCGCCCAACCAAAGGCAAACCGCGCCAGTGTCCGCAGCCTGCGGATGGCGCCGTGGTCGACATGGGGCTCGTGCGGCCCCCCGGGGTATTGTTTGCCGCTGGGTTCCTGCATCGTTAGCCTGCTTTTCCGGGAATTCCCGGCGGGTGGGGGAAGTCCCGCCGGAAGAGGTTGTTTATTGTCGCGACTCCGCTGCCGGAGCCTCAGCCGCGGGCGCGGCCTTTGCCACGGATGCAGCAGCCTGCACCGCCGGGGCCGTCGTCTTGCCTTCCAGGTGGATGATCCGGCTCGGATCCGGATCGGCGAAATCCTGCAGCTTGGCCAGTTCCGCCAGGCGTTCCGGGCTCAGCAGCTTCGCTTCGGATGTTTCCAGTTCGGAGATCTGGCGCGAAAGCAAATCATGCTCCTTGCGCAATTCCTCCAGTTGATAACCCGCCATCAGACGGTAGCCGCTCGGCAGCAATAGCCCGATCAGCAGAACCGCCGCCGTCGATACTCCACCGATCATCTTCCAGCACACGCGCGGCGTATGCGGATCGTCGGCGCGAATCACGCGGCTGTTGTCAATCCTCTTCACATGCAGATAAACGTCGTCGTTTGGGAAGGGCCGCAAAAGGCTCCCCGATACACGGTGTGTATCAGGACGTCCCGTCTGCGTCACGGCCTGGGCCCCGCCTCTCCCCGTTAAGCGGTCTAAAAAAGTCGCCAGAGTGGCCATCTCATCCCTGCTCTCTCGATGCGTCCAGCATTTCCAGACAGCGCAGCTTACTGCTGCGTGAGGCTGGATTCTGAAGCACCTCCTCATACGCCGGTTTCACGACGTGCTTGGTCAATATCCGCGCCCGGCCCTCTCGAGCCAAACGTTGGAATGCCTGCTTTACGGCCCTATCCTCACTGGACATGAACGTCAGCACGACAATCCTTCCCCCTGACGCAACAATCTCCGGCGCCAGCTTCATCAACGCCTCCAACTCCTCCACCTCTTGGTTCACGGCGATTCGCAACGCCATGAATGTCTGCGTGGCGGGGTGTATTCGCCCCGTCCTGGGCGCGGCCGATTCCACAATTCGAGCTAGATGCAACGTACTGCGAACCGGCCGCGACCGGACGATTGCTCTGGCTATTCTCCGCGCCCTCCTCTCTTCGCCAAGTTGATAAATCAAATCGGCGAGTGCCTTCTCGGCGGTGTAGTTGACTATCTCTCCGGCCGTGATCCCCTCGGTGCGATTGGTTCGCATGTCCAAAGGACCATCGGCCTGTAGGGAGAACCCGCGCTCCGGGTCCGTCAGTTGATAGCGGCTCACTCCCAAATCCGCTAAAAGTCCGTCTACCTTCTTGAGGCCAAACGTCTCCAACGCCCGTCGCAATTCCGAAAAACGGCCCTGGTGATACCGGATCCGGTCCGCCCATGGCAGCGTGTTCTTCTTCGCCAGCTCCAGAGACTCCCCGTCCCCGTCGTTGGCAATCACAAATCCGGTCACCAGCCGCTGGGCAATCTGCCCTAAATGACCTCCGAGTCCCGCCGTGGCATCCACATAATGACCATCCGGACGCACGGCCAGGTGCTCCATCACTTCCGCGCTCAGAACTGGGATGTGCTCCTGTTCCATACATGGATTACTTCACCCCAGCCCCTTCCACGTGTTCCACCTTCTGCTGCAGGTTGTGCTGCGCGCGTTCGCTCTTGGCCTTGTACACGTCTTCGTTGTAGAAGGTGATCACTCCCTTCCCCGTCTCCAGCCAAACCTGCGCGTTCTCCATCTTCATCAGCTTCCGTAACGACGTCGGAATCAGCAGCCGGCCCTGCCCGTCCAGCGTTGCGTCTTCTCCCAAATCATTCGCCACGAACAGAATGTCTTTTCCCCACTGGCTGTATTCGCCCGTGAGGTTTTCCAGAATTTCGCGGTTGTGTTCCCAAACCGAGTTGGTGTATATCTTAGCTGTGACCCGGTCCAGCGACGTGATAAACACGTCCTGCCCACCGAGGTCCGTCAGATAGGTCACCAATGCCTGCGGCAACTTCAATCTTCCCCGGTCATCGACCTTGGCGGTCAGAATCCCGCGAGGGGTTCTTACCACTTTCGTCATTTGAGGGGACTGATCCATTTTCTATCCCAACAGGTCCACTTTTGACCGCTTAGGCAGATTAGACCACACTTTCCGCGTGGGTTGCAATAGTTATGTTGGGCGAAGCTGTGTGTTCTCTTCAGGTTCCAAGAACATCTATGGGTAGTGGTTGAGGTTCAAGCGACCCCATCTAATTGGTTTTACCTTGCAAAAGTGAGGCAACCAGAGAACATCCGGCATCCGATCATGCTACAATCTAGCCAATCTAGCTATGAAGTGGCCCCTCGCAGACGCTAAAAACAAACTCTCCGAACTCATCGACCTCGCCATCTCCTCTGGCCCTCAGTTCATCTCCCGCCGCGGCCATGACGTCGTCGTCGTCCTCTCCATCTCCCACTACGAACAGCTCTCCTCCCACCGCAAGCCTTTCACCGACTTCCTCCTCCAACCCCCAGCCGCGGCACCGAAAACCCCGGACATCAATGAAATCTCGCGGCGCTTTCCCGGTCTCAACCTGTGAACTACCTCCTCCACTCCGACACTTTGCAGGCACTCGTGAACGGCACACCTTCCCCCACCCTCCGCACTCTCATTGAACAGACCCCTCCCACCCAGCTCCACATCTCCGTGCTCGTATTCGCTGAAGTTCTAGCCGCCGTCGAGCTCCGCAAGCCCGCCACCCCTGCCCTCACCGCCTGGCTCCGCCGCATCCCCACCGAATACCCCGACCGTCTCATCCCCGTCACCATCGAAATCGCCGCCGCCTGGCCCAACCTGGCGGCATTAGCCCAGGAAAAAGGGCACACCCTTTCCCTGGTCGACGGCATCTCCGCCGCCACAGCCCTTCACTATGACATGGTATTAGTCACGCAACCCTCGCCCGCACTGCAAGCCACAGGTGCTCGGCTCCGGTGAGGACGGCGGTCCGTGTTCAGCGTGAACAAACTCACGCACTCTTCGCCACATCCTCATACAACCGCAAATGCGACCGCACGCATTCCTCCGCGCTCATATCCGTCTCTCCCCGCAGAAACGCCATATAATCCCGGTGCTGCCGCTCATAAGTCGCCACGTCCAATTGCTCCGTACGCGCCCGATACATCATCGTATGCATGAAAAACGGCTTCGTGATCCGCCGCAGAGCGATCAGCAACCAGCTATTCCCCGTCAGCTCCCACAACCGTTCGTGAAACGCCAGATCATCGCGCGCCGTGATCGCCGAATCCGTGAGGTAAGTGGAAACCATCCGGTCGATAGCCGCTTCCAACTCAAGCAGGTCCGCTGCCTGCACCACCGGCTTAGCTAGTTCCAGCGCCAGCGCTTCCAAAGGGATCCTCACCTTCACCATCGCCTGCCGGTCACCCGGCCCCAACGCCATCACCGCAAAGCCCCGGTTCTGCGCGTGCGTCACCAAACCTTCCTGCTGCAGAACCAGCAGCGCCTCCCGCACTGGCCCCCTGCTAATCCCCAACTGCGACGCCAATGCTGGCTCGGAAAGGCTCTCTCCGGGCGCAAATCGCCCCTCTAACAGTGCACCGCGAAGTAAATCGACAACCGATTCTCGAATCGCCGTGGTCCGAAGCGGAGGCAGCGTGGAACTCATTCCTCTCTTCACACGATAGCAACAACTACACGCACTCCGCCAAATGGAAAATGTATACATTTTTCTGTTGACACTTTCCTCACCCCCATGGTACCTATCCCTATGCACCCCATGCGCCTCTCTCTTCTCCTCCTCGCCCTCTCCCTCGCGCCCCTCGCCAGCGCACAAACCGCCAACGCCTCCCTCACCGGTGTCGTTCGCGATCCCACCAACGTCCCAGTCCCCTCCGCACGAGTCCGCCTCGTCAACGAGGCCACCAACCTCGAACGCCGCTCCCTCACCACCGACACCGGCAACTACACCATCCCCGCACTCCCACCCGGCTCCTACCGCCTCGAAGTAGAAGCCAACGGCTTCAAGAAGGCCATCGTCTCGGGCATCCTCCTCGAGGTCGCCCAGCAGGCGCGCACCGACGTCAGCGTCGAAATCGGCCAGGTCACCGAATCCGTAACCGTCACCACCCAAACCCCGCTCCTCGAAACCGAAAGCAACGTCATCGGCAACGTCGTAACCAGCAAAAGCATCACCTCCATCCCCCTCAACGGCCGCAACTTCATGGAACTGGTCACGCTCGCCGGTGCCACCAACGCCGGCAACAACGCCACCGCCAAGAACACCAGCCTGGCCGGAACCTCACGCGGTCTCGCCCCATCAGTCGCCGGAGCCCCCGCCACCGAGAATAACTACCAACTCGACGGCACCGACAACCGCGAGCCCTTCTTCAACAGCTACGGCCTCGCCCCCAGCGTCGACGCCGTCCGCGAATTCAAGATCCAGGTCGGCCAGTATTCCGCCGAATACGGCGCCGGCGGCGGAGCAGTCATCAACGTCGTCACCCGCTCCGGCACCAACGAGTTCCACGGCACTGCCTTTGAATTCGTCCGCAACGATGTCTTCGACGCCCGCAACACCTTCCTCACTCCCACCCAGAAGATCAACGCGCTCCGCCGCAATCAATTCGGCGTCTCTGCCGGAGGTCCCGTCTACATTCCGAAGATCTATAACGGCAAAGACCGGACGTTCATCTTTGGCAACTTCGACCTCGTCCGCCAGCGCACGGCGTCCCTCCGCACCAGCGTAGTTCCCACCGAGGCCCAGCGCACCGGCAATCTCGCTGGACTCAACCGCGTCAATGACCCCTTCGCCGCCGACGCCCCATTCCCCAATAACGTCATCCCCACCAGCCGCATCGATCCCATCTCCGCCCGTCTTGTCCAGCAATACCCGCGGGCCAACAACCCGGCAGGCGCACAAAACTACTTCAATAACATCCCGGCCCTGGGCGACCAGGACACATGGCTGCTGCGTGGCGACCACCGCATCGCCAATGGCCACGAGTTTACCGCCCGCTATGCCGACCAGAAGCTGTACACCTTCAACCCCGGCCCAGTCCCCAATTTCGGTGGCTTCGCTTCCACGCCTACTATC
>JAXLQM010000040.1:0-21576 GCA_046331645.1 Bryobacteraceae bacterium | reverse complement strand
CAGCGATTGACATTGCAGGGCTGTGATCGAATTGACGATGAGGCGGTGCCGATCCTCGCCGCATTTCCGGTAATGGAAGAACTGGATCTGAAGGGCACGGCGGTTACGGAGAAAGGGCTGGCCGCGTTGCGCGCCGCACGGCCCAAACTGCGAATCCTGCACGGGGCCTGGGATGCTAAGGCGGCCAACTTCCGAAATAATTAGGCTGCGTATCGCAAGAAGGTATCTATGTGGAGAATTGCGAGTGCCCTGCTTGCCCTTTGGGCGAGTGCCAACATGGGCTTGACTGCCGCTGATATCCGTATCGGTGGCAACTGGACGGTGGCTGTCAGTATACCGGGAGGAGCAGCGGCACAGATCACAATTGCGAAGCCGGATATTGTTGGGTTGACGAATGAGCGCTATGAGAAGTTGCCAGACTTCGATGCGAAGATGGCGCCGTGGCGGAAAGGGCTGCGGCTGAACGGCGTCGTGGCCGAGGAGTGTACGGTGCAAGGCGCACTCGATCCGGAGAGCCTTGTTGTGCGTGATGGGGCGAGTGCGAGCGCAAAGACATTCCAACGAGGTGTTGACTATGAAGCCGATCTTGCCGCTGGTACGGTGGGCCGCGTTGCGGGCGGTGCGATTGCGGCGGATCAACCTGTCTTCATCAGCTACCGGTATGCAAGGCAGCGGATAGATTCCATTGTGCAAAGCGCAAACGGAAACATTTTTCTCAAGCAGGGCATACCCCACGTTTCGTTGCCTGCTGTTCCGCCGATCGAGGATGGGGAAACCCGCCTGGCGAACGTATTCCTGACGGGGCACATGAGTGGGTTGAGCGAGGACAACCTCTTCCCGATACTGGAGAGCGCTTACCCCGAGCCGTCTCGGGGCGCCGTCTCCATGGCGGAACAGCGGTTGCCGCGGATGATGGCGAAGTTGAGGTCCGGAGCAAAGCTGAAGGTTCTCGCGTGGGGAGACAGCGTGAGCACCTACAAGCGGTACCAGACGATGTTTGTCGACCGCCTCAAGCAGCGATTTCCAGGAGCCAATATCGAACTGGTGACGGAAGCCTGGGGAGGACGGAATACGGGCAGCTATCTGAAGGAGCCGCCGGGAAGCGAACATAACTACCAGGAGAAAGTGCTGCAGGCGAAGCCGGATCTGATCATCTCAGAGTTCGTGAACGACGCCGGCCTGAGTGAAACCCAGGTGGAGGAACGCTACAGCCAACTGCTGGCCGATTTCAAAGGCATTGGGGCGGAATGGATCATCCTGACGCCGCACTACATCCGCCCGGACTGGATGAAGCTAACGCGGCAGCGCGACATTGATGAAGACCCACGGCCTTACGTGAAAGGCGTGCGCCAGTTCGCTGAGCGGCACGGGGTCGCGGTGGCGGATGCTTCGGCGCGGTACGGAAGGCTGTGGAGGCAAGGCATCCCCTACCTGACTTTGATGGAGAACAACATTAATCACCCGAACCTGTATGGGCACGGGATATTCGCTGATAGCCTGATGGCGCTTTTTCCCGTGCGATGATCCAATGGGAGAATAAGTTGCTATGAAGATGCCAATCCTCTTTCTGCTCGGAATCGCGCTCTGGGGCGCGGAATTTCCGGATCCAACCGTTGACGTGAAGGCAAAGTCCGGCAAACAGACGGCTGTCTTCGCGGGCGGTTGTTTCTGGTGCACAGAGGCGGTGTTCGAGGTTATTGACGGTGTGGAGGATGTGATCTCCGGCTACTCCGGCGGAACGAAAGAGACGGCGAAATACGACATTGTGTCGTCGGGACGGACGGGTCATGCGGAGGCCGTGTTGATTACCTTTGATCCGGCGAAGATTTCGTATGGCCAATTGCTGAAGATCTTCTTCAGCGTGGCTCATGATCCGACGCAATTGAACCGGCAGGGACCGGACGTAGGCCCGCAATACCGAAGCGCTGTTTTTTATGCCGATGGCGAGCAGAAGAGCGTGACAGAAGCTTACATCAAGCAATTGGATGCGGCGCATGTTTTGGCGCGGCCGATCGTCACGCAGGTGGTTCCACTGGAGAAATTCTATTCTGCTGAGGCGTACCACCAGAACTATGCATCGCTGAACCGGTCGAACCCGTATATTGTCGGGGTGTCGGATCCGAAGGTGGAGAAGTTGAAGAAGCTGTATCCGGGATGCATTCGGAAGCGTAAGTAGCGACGGATGCTTGTTTACTTGACGCCGAGCGGTTCTTTCTTCGTCACGCCCTCGCCTTCGCGAACCGTGATGAGGTGATTGGCGGGGAGCGCGGTTAGGGTTTCCATCCGTCCTCCTGGCCAGTGGATGGTCGCCTGTGCGGTTGTTTCTTTCCCCAGCCCATAATGCAATCTGGAGTCATTGGCGGAATAGAAGCTGGCCTGACTGGTCACAGCCTGCCCTTGTTTTCGTGAACCGTATTGCAGCACTACGCGCGCGCCGATGGCGCTGCGATTGGATTTTGTACCGATGAGCTTCAGCTTGATCCAATTCTGATTTCCGCCGAGATCGTTGCGCAAAAGGGAAGGCGGTTCATTCCGATTCCAAACCAGCACGTCGATGTCGCCGTCGTTATCGTAATCGCCGAAGGCAGCGCCACGACTGGAGTGCGAGGCGGCCACACCGGGGCCAGCTTCGGCGATCAACTGCTCCATCTTTCCATTGCCGAGATTGCGAAAGACGGCTCGCGGAGTTTTGTAGGGATAAGCAGGGAGGCGCCCCTCGAGATCGGGATACACGCTTCCGGTGACAAAAAAGAGGTCTGGCAATCCATCGTTGTCGAGGTCGTCGATGGAGGCTCCCCATCCAACGAAGCGTGTCTCCACGCCTAAGCCGCTGGCAATTGTGTCGTCGCGAAAGTTGCCTTTGCCATCGTTGCGATAGAGGATGTTCGTGTCATCGCTGAAGTGGGTCTTAAAGAAATCGAGGTGCCCGTCGAGGTTGACGTCGCCAATGCCGATACCCATGCCCGCCTGTTCCATACCGTCGTCGTTGAGAGCAATTCCGCGTTCGATGCCTTCTTCCACGAAGGCGCCTTTTCCGGTGTTGTGGAGCAAGAGACTGGGGCTGGAGTCGCCGGCGATGTAGACGTCGGTCCACCCGTCTGCGTCCACATCAACAGCCACAGCAGTCATGGCGTAGGTGCCAGTGATCCGGGCGACACCGAAGCGCTCCGATGCATCCTGGAATTTCAGGCCGCCGAGATTTTCGTAAAACCAGATTCGCCCGGGTGGCAATCCACGGGGTCCACAGACAACGGCTACGCCTTTCCAATTGCAGTTGGCGCTCTTGCCGGGCTTCGGCACGCGATCCGGATCGAAGTCCACGTAATTGGCAATCACGAGATCGAGGTCGCCATCGTTGTCGGCATCGAGGAAAGTTGCCCCAGAGCCCCAATAAGGGCGTGCCCTCTTCTGGAGTAACCCTGCGCTCTCCGTGATGTCGGTGAACTTTCCTTTCTCGTTATGGAGAAGCCGGTTCTGGCCGAGGCAGGTGATCAGCAGGTCCTCCCAGCCGTCGTTGTCGACGTCACCCGTGGCCACGGACATCCCCCAACAAGAGGACTTCAGCTCCGCCGGTTCAAACGTACCGTTGTGTTTGTTGCGGTACAGCAAGTGAGAGGGCCGGAGAGATGGCTCCTCCAGACGTGCACCATTCACAACAAAAATGTCCTGCCAACCATCGTTATCGAAGTCGACGAATGCGACGCCGCCACCGGAGGTCTCAGTCAAGTAGGTGATGTTTTGGAGGCCGCCGTAGACCACGGCCTCAGTCAATCCTGCCTGAGTAGCAACGTCGGTGAACTTTGCGAGAAAGGGGATACCGGATGGTTTGCCTCGCGGCTGCGCCTTCACACCGCGCGAAGAGATCTGCGGCCACAACATTGTGCCCAACGCAGACACTCCCGCAAAGATGAAAATTAGTTGCCGCAACTGTACCATAGAGGTTCATCCCATTAAACCGCAGGAGACAGGAGTGGATCTACAGAAACTGGCCGCCGGTGTTCGTCTGTTGCTGATGGACGTTGACGGCGTGATGACCGATGCAAAGCTCTACAACGTACCGGGCCCCGATGGGCGGATGTATGAAACCAAGGGCTTCGACGCGCAGGATGGCATCAGCCTTCAATGGCTGAGCTGGCATGGCATCAAAACCGGCTTAATCAGTGGGCGCGTTTCGCCCGCTACGGAAGAACGAGCCAAGCAGTGCAAGTTCACCTACATTTATCAGGGCCACATTGAGAAGATCCCGATTCTGGAGGAGATTCTGGCCGATGCAAAGGTTGACCCATCGCAGGTAGCTTATATTGGCGACGATCTGACGGATATCGTCGTGATGCGGCGGGTTGGCATGAGCGTGGCAGTGGCGAACGCCAGGCCGGAAGTGAAGCAAGCCGCGCACATGGTTACGGAGGCGCGTGGGGGCCATGGGGCCGTGCGCGAAGTGTGCGAACTGATTCTCAAGGCTCAAGGCCACTGGCAAGGGCTGCTTAAGAAGTACGAAGTGGAGCTTTAATCTTCCGGGCCAGCCGCCCCATACAATGCTTGCCTCGCTACACCCTTCGGTACGGTTCGCTGTGGTTGCGGCGGTGATCAGTACGATCCTCTTTTTTCCCGCCTGCCTGGGTTGGGCGAACATCTGGGTGCTTGCACCACTTGCTGTTGCGGGAGCGTACTTTATTCGCCCCATCGCGTTCGAACGTCCTCCAATATGGGGCGGAATCGTGTGCTGCGTCTATCTGGGGCTGTATGTCTATTACGCGCTGCAGCCGGAAACGCAAAGTGACGCGCTGCACTATCATCTGTCGGTAGCAACGCATTCGGGCTTTCCTCATCAAACCGGTTTTTACGATTTGATTCCGCAAGGGATTGAGATGCTGTTTGCGATGGGATACAGCCTGGGTGGAGAACGCGGCGCGAGGCTCATGCACCTATTGTTTCTCGTCATGAGCGTCCCGCTGATCGTACGAATCGCCCTGCAACTGAACGTCGATTGGATTGCAGCGTGGGCGGCGGCGCTGTTCTACGCGTTAACGCCGGTGGTTGGGATGGCGGCCACGTGCGCATACAACGATGCGGCGATGGTGTTTTTTGTTCTTGTTGTTGTCCACCTGTTGCTGAGCCGGGAAGCTGACGCCGCGGTCCTGGGCATCTCTGCGGGCTTCTGCTACGCGGTCAAGTTCACAGGGGGGTTGGCGGCGCCTGTGGCCTTCCTACTGCGGCCTTCCTGGAAGATGCTGTTGGCTGCGAGCGCAATGATTGCTCCGTGGGTGCTGCGCAGCCTGGTGCTGACGGGTAATCCGGTTGCCCCATTGCTGAATTCGCTATTTCCGAATCCGTACTTTCACATTGAATCGGAGCGTGAGTTGGCGAGCTACCTGCGCGACTATGGCGGAGTCGATTGGGCCGCGATCCCGATGCAACTTACTGTTCACGGAGATGTACTGCAGGGATTGCTGGGACCATTGTGGCTCGCTGCACCTATCGGGTTGCTCGCTCTGCGCAACCGCTCAGGAAGAATCTTGTGGGCGGCAGCGCTGGTAGCCGGCGCGCCGTGGGCGTTTAACATCGGGACACGGTTTCTCATGCCGGCACTACCGTTTCTTGCGATCGCGCTGATGGCGAGCCTACCGCGAGCGCTGATTCTATCCTTCGTATTCGGCCATGCCATTCTGAGTTGGCCGCAGGTGATCCCGATGTATGCAGCGAAGGGCGCGTGGGCGCTTGGTGTTCATCAGGAAGGGCAGGAGCGGCAACTGGCGGCTCTCATCGTGGACCACACGCAGTCTGATGCACGCATCCTGGATTTGGCCAATGCGCCAGCCGCCATCACGCCGCGGACTTTGATTAGTGCGTGGCAAAGTGCGCAGGGAGACCGGTTGGTTCGCTCTCTGCGAACCTCGATGACGCCGGATCGCGGCACACTTGTGGAATGGCGGGCTACATTTCCGCCGCGGCCATTTCAAGCGTTGCGTGCGCGCTTTGTCTCCGATCTACCGGCCGCGGTGGCCATCCACGAATTGGAACTACCGGGCCTCAAGCCAGACATTCTGTGGACGGTACGGTCATGGCCCAACGTCTGGGAGACTCCACTCGCATTCGACGGCAATCTCGCGTCCAATTGGGCGACCTGGCAGCCGTTGCGGAGCGGCATGTTTTATGAAGTGGATTTCGGGAGCACGCAGACGGTGGGTGAGGTTGCCGTGGTGGCTTCGCGTTCGGCCCGATCTGCCAGGCTCGAGATGTGGGCTCGCGAAAGGCAGACCTGGCAGCCTGTGGGGATTCCCGCGCGGCCGGTGGATCGACCGGGCCTGAACTTGCGTCGCAGCGCGACCCGTTACCTTCGACGTGAAGGGATCACGCACGTGCTAGCCCCAATGGGGGCTGACGCATTCGGAGAGATTGCAGAGGACATGCGATGGAGCCCTGCTGATTGGGACCTGGACATTGCCGCCGAGTGGGACAACATCACGCTCTACAAGATTCGTGCGCTACCGTAGGCGCGCGGGTTTCAACGTCCAGGCTTGCAGGCGGCCCAACTCGTGAAGTTCTGGAGCAGAGAAGCCCTCGGGATGGATGGCCCAGTTGAATGCCTTTTGCGACTCCTTGCTCACGTGGCGTTCGAAGTCGAGTTTCCCGCGCCGGACGGCGACTGTCGGACCACCGTCGTCTCCGGCTAAGGAGGCGGTAAAGTCGGCCAATGAGAGCCGCTCCACACCGAACCAGACATGGGACGGCAACCGATTATGCCGCTCAATGTAACTCACGGCTTCCTGCTTGCCGTGATTCCAGAGGTCCCGGCCAATCGATGTTTCTTTGACCGTCGAGTCCATCCGTTGCGTCGGCCCATCGACGTAGCGCGGCTGGAATCCCAACAAGGCGAGCAATTGATCGGCGGCGGAATGCGTTCCGCGAATGTCGATGGATTCGACAATCTGTTTGCGCATTTGCGGCACATCGACCATATCCAGCGGGTCAGTGAGTACCTGGGTCAGTTGCCGCGCTGTGATGATGTGCACGCCGCTTGCTTTCACATGACTGACGAATTCCAGAAGGAGACGATAGGCCTGCTCACTGGATTCCTTCGTGCGCAACTTCGGGCGCCGGTAATCCGAGGGCGCGGTGTAACGGCCCTTGGGGAAATTCACCGCGTCCCAAAATTCGGTGGTAACAAACTCGGTCGGATGATAGTAGGTGTGAATGACTCCGCCGCCGGTGGCTCGCAGATGGGCCAGTGACGCATCAAACTTCTTGATCGCTTCGGGGAGCTTTCTGGAATCGTCAAGGTCAGCGCGGACTGTATTCGGACCAAGCCCATAAACGTAGAGCAGACCCATGAACCAAAACGGCTGATTGTTGAGGGTTACGTGGCTGCCTTCATCCATGTAGACGGGGATCCCCATCCGCCGCAGGGCAATGTTACTCTGCGGTCCCCACGAGGAACCGGGCTGGCCGTAGCAACTGGGAGTCACTCCGAAGATTCGCTTCAAATCGAGGGCGCCTGGCAATTCGCGGCGTTCGAATTCCTGCGCGCCTTCGAGCAGGCCGAGCGTACGCAGATATACCGAAGGACTTGGAGGGATGCTGTGGTTTTCCGAGTGGTACCCAATATCGTGGCGCGAGAGTGCGGTGATCACGTCTTTTCGGCCACGCGATTCCAATACGCGAGCTTTCTCTCCCACCACTTTGAACGTGGCGCGGACGCCCATCTTCTCCAGGTCGAGCGCGAGGCGCAAGGCTGCATCGTCGGATGCAGGCTCCACGTAGTCCTCTGTGTCGAACCAAAGCAAGTAATAGACAGGCGCGTCGGCGGCGAACATTGTCATTGCGGCAAGCAGAAGTGGCAACAAACGGAACATAGAGCTTCTATTCCAGCACAGCGATGACAGGGAAATGATCGGAGGGGAACCGGCCGTCTCGCTGGAAGGTTACGGTCTCGGCCGATTTGACCTGGAAGTTACCACGGAAGAGGATCCAGTCAATGCGTGCGTTCCCGGGCTTTCCACGAAAACCGTGGAAGGTGCCCTCCGGTCCGCTGCGCTCCGCGGCGACATGCCAGGCATCCTGGAGTTTGTCTGTTAGCAATCTATAAGGGCCACCGCCGGCGGGGGCGTTGAAATCACCGGTGAGGATGATCTCGGCGTCCGGAGCCAGCAGGGCGATGCGTGCGGCGATCACTTTGGCGCACATGACGCGTGCCGCTTCATCTTCGCGGCGGTGGGGGAAGTGCGTATTGAAGTACCAGAAGCGACGTTTGTTTTTCAGGTCTTCAAACACGGCCCAGGTCACCATGCGCGGAAGGGTTGTATTCCACGATTGCGATCCGGGTTTCTCTGGTGTTTCCGACAGCCAGAAGTCGCCGGAGTCGACCACCTTGAGGCGGTCCTTGCGGTAGAAGACGCCCATGTGTTCGTCCGTTTGGTTGCCACGCCGACTGAGCCCGAACCACGCGTAGTCAGGGAGTTGCTCCACGATGTACTGGCCCTGAATGTGGAATAGCTCCTGTGTACCCATCACATCCGGCTTGAGGTGACGGATGGAATCGATGAATAGATCGCGGCGTGTCTCCCATTTATCGGGGCCATCGTTGGGATTCGGGTAACGCACGTTGTAGGTCAGCACACGTAACGGCTCGGCATAGGCGAGCAGCGCCGAGAGCAGGAACAAACAAGGCAGGATTTGTTTCATCGCCCTAAGGATACAATACGGCTTTATGGATCTGAATCAGCTTTTCGATCTCTCGCTGGTGGGCAGGCGGGAAGAGATCGCGCTAGAGTTCCGGGGAGAGACTTACACCTTCGGAGAGATCGACCGCCGGGCCAACAGAATGGCCAACGTTCTCTCGTCACGCGGTCTGATGATGGGCGACCGGCTGAGCGTTTACCTCGCCAACCGGATGGAGTTTCTCGATCTCTATCTGGCCTGTGTGCGGCTTGGCGTGATCTTCAATCCGATCAACATCCTCTACCGCGATCGCGAGATCACTCATATTCTTCACGACGCGGAGCCCAAGGCAGTGGTTTCGGAAACGGTGTTGCCATACGAGACCTGGCATCCGGAAGAGTTGCTGAGGGAAGCGGAAACAGCATCCAGTGAACGCCCCGTTGTGATGCTTGATGGCGACACTCCGGCGGCAATCATCTATACGTCGGGCACGACCGGGACATCGAAAGGCGCGGTGCTCACGCACAACAACTTCGCCAGCAACGCCATCAGCTTGCTTGCCTGCTGGCAGATTTCTTCCTCAGACCGTTTCCTGTTGCCGCTGCCACTGTTTCATGTTCACGGACTTGGCAACGGAGTGCATTGCTGGTTGATGAGCGGGTGCCTGATGCGCCTGCTGGAGCGCTTCGAGCATGCGAAAGCAGCGGCTGAGTTTCTCGATTTCCAGCCCACACTGTTCTTCGCCGTGCCGACCATTTATGTGCGCCTGCTGGACGTTGCGCCGGATAGCGCACAGGTGATCGGCAGCAGGATGCGGCTGTTTGTCTCGGGCTCAGCACCACTGCCTCCGCATGTGCTGGAGCAGTTCCGCACGCTTTATGGGCACACCATTCTTGAACGCTACGGGATGAGCGAGACGATGATGAACATCAGCAATCCGTATGTTGGGGAGCGCCGCGCGGGAACGGTGGGCTTTCCCATGCCAGGAGTTTCGGTGAAGATTGACGAGACAGGAGAGTTGTGGGTGCGGGGACCGAATGTCTTTGCGGGCTACTGGAGGAGAGAAGATGCCACGAAGGCCGCGTTTCAGGACGGGTGGTTCCGCACGGGGGATCTCGGCGTCCGGTCTGAGGATGGCTACTACACGCTGCAAGGCCGCCGCAGCGATTTGATCATCAGTGGTGGTTTCAACATCTACCCGCGGGAGATCGAGGAGTTTTTGCTAGAGCAACCCGAGGTAAAGGAAGCGGCTGTGGTGGGAATGCCCGATCGAGTCCGAGGGGAGGTGCCGGTTGCCTACATTGTGCCGCGCGAGGCGGCGTTTGACGCTGAGGTGATCGAACAGCGATGCCGTGCCGCACTTGCTTCGTTCAAGGTTCCTCGCGCGTTTGTTCGCATTGATTCCCTGCCCCGTACCGCATTGGGCAAGGTGCAGAAACATCTGCTGCCTTCGCGTTAGGCCAGGATTCCCTTGATTGGCTTTCCGTAGTCGATATCGAGCCGCTTTCGTCCTGGAACATCCAACCGCTTCGGGTCGATGCCGAGTTGATGAAGCACCGTGGCGTGGATGTCCGTGACGTAGTGCCGGTTCTCGACGGCATGGAATCCAATTTCATCCGTGGCGCCATGCACTACTCCAGGCTTGATGCCGCCGCCGGCCATCCAGACGGAGAACCCGAAGGGATGATGATCGCGCCCGTTCGAGTTCTCTGCTCCGGGAGTGCGGCCGAACTCGGTGGCCCAAACCACGATGGTTTCGTCGAGCAAACCGCGCTGCTTGAGATCGCGGAGGAGCCCTGCAATCGGCTTATCTACCTTCGCGGCGAGATCACCATGATTCGTTTTCAGATCCTTATGCGCATCCCAGGCGTTGCCTGCGCCGCCGTGATAAACCTGAACGAATCGCACACCACGCTCCGATAGCCTCCTTGCGGCCAGACACACTTCGCCGAACGGTCGCGTGATGTCGTGATCGAGTCCGTACATGCTCCTGGTCTCCTGCGCTTCTTCTTTGAACTGGATGGCCTCCGGCACGGCCATTTGCATGCGGAATGCGAGTTCGTAGGATTTGATGCGAGCCCGTAGGGCGTCGTCGGCGGGGTATTCGACGGAGGCCAGTTGATTGAGTTTGTTGAGCAGGGCGAACTCGCGGCGTTGTTCTTCGGCGGTCACTCCGGCAACGGGTTTGGAGAACGGCATTGGGTTTTCCGGGTTCACGTCGAGCGAGACACCGGCATGCTCCGGACCAAGGTAGCCCGAGCCATGGGTTCCCATGCCGCCGCAGCAATCTCCTGGAGGTTCGCCCAACACGACAAAGGACGGCAGATTGTCGTTGAGTGAACCCAGTCCGTAATGCACCCACGATCCGAGGGTTGGAAGGTAGCCATCGAAAATATGGCGGCCGGTGTGAAACTGCAGGATTGCGCCGTGGTCGTTGTCGGTGGTCCAGGTGGAGCGAACGAGCGCGACCTCATGCATCATGTCGCCCATGTGCGGGAACCAATCACTGACGGCCACACCGTTTTTGCCGCGCTGGCGGAAGCCGGTCTGCATCGGGTATAGCGTGAGTTTGATTTCGTGCTGCCCGGGAACGAATGCCTTCAGGTTTTCCTTGGTCAGCGGATTGTTCAGGACGTCGCGATGAGGAGTTTCCGAAAGCTGCTTACCAGCGAAGTTGTTCAACGCGGGCTTTGGATCAAACGACTCCACGTGACTCACACCACCGAGCATGAAGAGCCAGATGACGCGCTTTGCCTTTGGGGCAAAGTGTGGTTTACCAGTGGGAGGAATCCAACTATCGTCATTGGCTCCGGCTTTCGTGGGGAGGAGAGTGCCGAGCGCCATGCCGGTGAGCCCCATGCAGGTATCGGCGAGAAACAGTCGGCGCGAGCGTCTGTCGGAACAAAGGTGAAAGGGCTGCTTCATCGGATTTGCTCTCCTAACGGATGGTCACAAAGTCGTTGTGGTTGAACAGGACGTGCACCAAGCTTTGCCTGGCACGGGCGTTGGGGTCGGCAGGGGGTTGCGGCTCACCGCGATAGTGCGCGGCCTGTTCGACGAGGAACGCTTCCGATACTTTGCGTTCCTCGGTTGACGGGTTGCGCCCGAGAACACGGAGGAACGCGGAATCGACAAAACCCGCGGCAGGAAGTGACTTGGCAATTTCTTCGGCCATCGATTGACTCAGCTTGCTATTGGCCAGGGCCAGCGCCTGTTGCGGCACGATGCTTTCACTGCGTTGAAAGCATTCGATAGGGCTCGCCGCGTCGAACACCCGCAGCATCTCCATCTGCAGATCGGGCGTGTGGCGGAAGTAGAGGCTGCGGCGATAAACGTCCTGCCCTTTCGTCTCATCAATCTCAGGGCCGCCCAAAGTGGAATCGAGTTTACCGGCCAGCGAGAGGAGGCTGTCGCGCACGTTCTCAGCGTCCATGCGCTTCGTGTTCATGCGCCAGAGCCACGTGTTGTCAGGATCCAGCTTCGCTTGTGGCGCGCCGGTGGTGGAGAGGGAAGACTGCATGCGGTAGGCTTGCGACGTCATCAGGAGCCTATGCATTGCCTTCATGTCCCAACCGCGATCCATGAACTCCATGGCCAGCCAATCGAGCAATTCGGGATGCGTGGGCGCCTTTCCGCTTCTTCCGAAGTTGAACACGGTGGGGACCAGCGGTTTGCCGAAGTGGCGGAGCCAGATGTGGTTCATGGCCACTCGGGCTGTGAGGGGGTTATCCTTCGAAGCAATCCAGTTGGCCAGAGCGAGGCGGCGGCCGGAGGAATGCACCGGGTATTTCGGCCCGATGGGCGTGTATCCTTCGGCGGGCTCTTTCAAGGCTTTCACCGCGGCTTCCAGCTTGCTAGTGGCAGACGCGAGTTTCTTGGGATCGGACTTGGCCAGTTCGAAGTCGTATTGCCCGAGGATCAACTGCGCTTCCGCTTTGAGCCGGTTCGCTTCCAACTCGAGCTTGCGCGCCGCGGCAGCCAGTTCCTCCACATTCTGCGGAACTGGCGTGGACATGGCGGCGAGGTCGGCGGCGATTCGGGCACTTAGAGCAGGCAGGTTTGCTTTTGCGGCCTCGAGTTTCTTCTCCGCGGCAGCGATGAGTGGCTGCGGTTCCGGCTTTTCCTTGGCTTTGCGGAGGTCTGCTTCTGCCTTGTTGATCTCAGCTTTGGCCTGTGTGAGGAGATCATTCGGCACGAACGATCTTCCATCCGGGAAGTAAGCCTCCACGGGAAGCGAAACCTGTTGCGAGGTTAGGGATGCCTTGCCGAACAACACGGGCACGCCGGCCTGCAGGTTCACTGTTGTGTCGGGATTGGCTTCATTCCCTCGCACGAAACGATAGGTTGGCTTGGCCTCATCGGCGTCATAAACACGCGGCAAGCCATCTTTCAGAACATCCGCTTCACCAGGGACACGATCGGTGCGCACTTCGATCGGTTCAAAGAACGCGCGGAAACGGTAGTAGTCTGTTTGTGGAATCGGGTCGTATTTGTGGTTATGGCAGCGGGCGCACTTGAGTGTGATGCCAAGGAACGCGGTGCTGGTGTACTCCACGGTGTCTTGCAGCCACACGTTGCGATTGAACATGTACCAATTGCGGGCGAGGTAGCCTGTGGCGGAAAGCGTCTTCGGATCCGAGGGAGCGATCTCATCTCCGGCGAGCATTTCGAGAATCATTTGGGCGTAGGATTTGTTCTCATTGATGGACTGCACAGTCCAATCGCGCCAGCGCCAGATGTGGCGTTGGGAATAGCGAACCTGTCCTGATTTGCGATAGCCGTACCAATCGGAATAGCGCCAGATATCGAGCCAGTGCCGCCCCCACTGCTCGCCGTACTGTGGACTGGCCAGGAGGCGATCAATCAATGCTTCGTAAGCCTTCGGATTCTTGTCGGTGATGAATGCGCGCACCTCGTGGTCGGGAGGAACAAGGCCGGTGAGGTCGAGGTAGGCACGCCGGATCAAGGTTTCACGGCTCGCCTCTGCGAGCGGCGTCAGGTTTCTTTTTGCGTGTTCGGCGGCGAGGAAGGCATCCACTGGATTGCGATTCCAAGTGGGGTTCGTGACATGCGGAACCGCCGGCTTGGTTGGTTTTCGAAACGCCCAGTGTTTCTGGGCATCGGCGGCAAAGGCGGCATCGGCTTCCTCGGCCGAGTCGCCGTAGGGCACACCCGCGCGGATCCAGTCGGCGATTTTCGCGATGGCCGCATCGGGGAGTTTGCCGGCCTTGAACGGCATTCCTGGATCCGAAATGTGGGCCACCAGTTTGTAGAGCTGCGACCCTTCGGGATTTCCTGGAACGACTACCTTGCCATGTTCACTGCCGGCGAGCAACGCGTGACGAGTGGAGAGATCGAAGCCGCCCTGTTTCACTTTCGAGTTGTGGCAACCGAGGCAGTTCTTCGCAAGCAACGGTTGGATCTCAGTGCGGTAGAGATCGGCGGCCTGTGACACACTGCCTCCCGCAACAAACAACGCGAACGAGAACAGTGCACGGCCGAGCATTCTCTGAGTGTATCAGCGCTATCCAACGCGGTACTTTTCCAGCATCGCTTCGTCGAGCGCAACACCCAATCCGGGTTGATCGGAAGGCCGCACGGAGCCGTCTCGGAAATCGAAGGGCTCAGCGAGAAGGTCGTGCACATAGGCGATTGGGCCGAGAATATCGCAGGGGAACTCTTCGGCTCCGATGCCCGGAGACGCAAGGGCAAGATGCGCCATGGCCGCGCTGGCAATGCCCAGTTCGAGGTTGCTACCCACCGTGCATGTTAAGCCGGCAGCTTCGGCGATAGCAGCCATTTTGCGCGCGGGGCCGATGCCTCCGCCCTTGCCCACATAGAGCGAGAGAATGTCCGCGGCACCCGCGCGGGCCAAGGCCATTGCATCCTGCAGTGTGTAGCAACTTTCGTCGGCCATCACGGGTACGGGCACATTGCGCCGCACATCCACCAGCCATTGGATGTCGAGAGGGGCCACGGGTTGCTCGGCGAAGTAGATGGCGCACTCATCGACCAGTGTGCGGATGGTTTGAATGGCCACGCGCGGGCTCCAGCCGCCATTCGCATCGACACCCATACGAAACTTCGGCCCCACGGCTTCGCGGACGGCCTTGACTCGTTGGATATCCGCCGCCGGCTCGATACCGGTTTTCACTTTCAACGCGGTGAGCCCTTTAGAGACGGCGAAGCGGCCCAATTCCGCAGCACGCTCTGGTGCAGCACCTGATACGGACATTTTGATCGGGATGCGTTCGCGGACAGCACCGCCGAGCAGCCGGTAAATAGGAAGGCCTACGGACTTGCCGAGAATATCCCACAGGGCGATCTCAATTCCGGAGCGGGTGAATGGATTGGCAGCGAGCACTCTGCGCATCCGGATGGTGAGCCTCTCTACGTCGCGCGGATCCTCTCCGCGCAATGCGGGCTCCAGGTAGGTCTGGATGAGGTGGATGGCGGTATTGGCGTCTTCCCCACTCCAGAGTGCGGTGCAGGAGACTTCACCAAGCCCGGTGATGCCTTCATCGGTATGAACGCGCAGCACCACGAACGGTGATTCGGTATGGGAACCCAGTGCGCCCTGAATCTGGAACTCGGCCCGAATCGGCACTCGAACCGGAATGGTCTCAACTTGTGTGATCTTCACCGCTATATTCTAGGCAATCCGGTACCGTTCGATCACGGCGTCGTCGACTTCCACGCCTAAGCCGGGTCCTTCGGGCACTGGCAGATAGCCATCCACCATGCGGAGCGGCTGCTTCACCAGTTCGCGGCTGAGGGGTCCGTGGGACGTGCTGAACTCGACGAATTCCGCCCGGCGTTGAAATGCTGTCAGATGGAGAGAAGCGGCGGTGAGCAGATCGCTGGACCAGGAATGGGGGATGACGAGGCGATTGGCTCGTTCCGCCATATGGACGATTTTCCGTCCGACGGTGAACCCGCCGCAGCGCGTCAAGTCAGGCTGCAGCACGTCGACGTGGCCACGCTCGATCAACTGAGCGAAGCCCCATTCCGTGGCTTCCTGCTCTCCGCAGGCGATGCGAACATCGACAGCTTCCGACACCTGGCGGTACCCGTCGTAATCTTCCGGATGCAGTAGTTCTTCGACAAGGAAGGGCTCGAAGGAGGCGAGCGATCGCACGACCTGAATGGCTTCCTTCGGTGTGCGTTCCACGAACCATCCGGTGTCTATCAACAGATCATTCTTTGCGCCCAGCGCCTCGCGTGCTGCTTCGACGAGCCGCACGTCCTGATGGCGGTCTTTGCCGAAAACGCCCCAGCCGAATTTCACTGCGGTGAACCCATCATCGAGATAGCCGGCGACGGCCTCTTTCATCGCATCTGGAGTTGGACGGAACAATGTGCTGGCGTAGGCACGCACCTTGTCGCGCCACTTGCCACCGAGCAGGATGTGGACCGGTTGTCGATAGAACTTGCCGCAAATGTCCCAGAGCGCGATGTCGATTGCGGAGATAGCCTGAATGGCTACGCCGCGACGGCCGTAATAGATACTGCCGCGGTACATGCGATACCAGAGCCGTTCCACTTCCAAGGGATTCTCACCGATGAGAAGAGTGGCCAGGCCGTCGAAGCATTCCATGCCTGGTTCCTGGCTCCACTTCGGTGCGTCGACGCACGCCTTGGCGACGCTGGCACAGGTTTCCATATCGGAATATCCAACGATTCCCGCATCGGTTGAGACACGGACAATCCCCATGTAGGCGGGGCCAAGTGGCTCCTCGGCGCCTTGCGGGTTGTTGTAGAGGCCCTCTGACTTGAGCACGAGCAATTCGACATTGGTGATTTTCATGCCAGGGCCTCGTTCCAATCGAGTTCGTCGGCGATGACAAAGAGTGTCTGACCTTTGCGCGGACGGGCACTGAGGTGCATCATGGCAATGAACCCGGCACGTGGCGCATGGATGTCAAGAGGCTCCGAGCTGTGGTCGGCGAAGTCGTGGAGGCGTCCGATCAAGTCGCCGCCAGCCACAGCGGAGCCGGGATCGAGGACAGGCTCCCAGACGCCATCGCGAGGACAGGGGACGTATTGGTCCAAGCGGTCGGCGCGAATCAACCTCGGCTCGTGCGAGCCCGGGGGCCGAATCGGCTCCACCTTGCCATCCACCAATCCGTAATGCCGCAGCACATTCCACAACCCGGCGTAGGCATGCCGAACTCCATGCCGGCTGGTGCTTTCGCCGCCACCGAATTCTCCGCCAATCGTTACCTTGCCTTCGGCTTCCGCTTCATCTGTGAGGAGCCCGGAAGCCATCGTGCTGGCATAGATGAGAACGAAGGGCGGATCGAAGAGGCGCGATACTACTGCAATTTCCCTCCGCTGGTCTATTGCTGGGATCGGATGAAAGGAGGTGCAGATCGGGAATGCGCCTTCATTGCCTCCGGAGTGGATGTCGATCACCACCCGCCCGAGGGGAAACACATGCTGTTTGACGAAGTGGGAGATGCGATAGGAGATGGTGCCGCGCGGATTTCCGGGAAAGGCCCGGTTCATGTTCACGCCATCGAGCGGCGAAGTCCGTTGATTCGCAACGCAGGCGCTCTCGCTTAACTGCGGCATCAACACTACGCGGCCGCACAACTGCTGAGGATCCAGATCTCGCGCCAAGCGCTTCACTGCGATCTGCCCTTCGTATTCGTTGCCGTGAGTGCCGCCAAAGCAAAGCACTCCGTTTGGATTTGTGCCTCGGGCGCCGACCACGACAGTGAGCGGCACTAATGAATAACCCCAGGTTCCATCCTGATGAAACGCTACCTGGTAGTGGCGCTTGCCGGGCGAGTCGAAGTCGATTTCGCTTGCGTGGTGCACAACCATGGTTATGCCTCGATGCCTAGAATGCGCAGAGTATCGCGCTGGAACATGGCCTCCATCTTGTCCATGTCGAGGCGAGGCAGGCGAGTGCCTTCCAGCATGTCGTTCAGGGCACGCATCCCTTTCAGACTGGCATCGACTGTGGTGAAGGGATAGTCGCTGCCAAACAGCAGTTTGTTCCAGACTCCGTACTCCTGCAGCAGCATGAGCGAATGGTAGAGCTGGAAGGGACGGTAGTGGAGGGCGGAGCAGTCCGCATAGACGTTGGGGTGTTTGCGGATGGTCACCACACACTCGCCTTCGTAGGGATGACCGATGTGCGCGAGGATCATCTTCACATCGGGGAAGCGAGTGGCGACTTCATCGAGATGGCGCGGGAGGGTGCACTCCAACGGTGCTTGTGAAATAAACGTCGTTCCGGTGTGCAGCAGCACTGGGAGGCCGTGCTTCGACGCATATTCCCACAGGTAGTCGAAGCGGCGATCCTGCGGCAGGAATCCGGCATACATCGGCATTAGCTTGATGCCCTTCAGTTTCAGATTCTGATGCCCTTCGATCATCTCCTCCTGCCAGCCCGGTTGCGTGGGGTCGAGCGAAAGGAAACCGATTAATTTTTGTGGCTGCGACGCAACGTAGCTTGCGACCACATGATCGGGCACCCACAGTCCCGCTAGTTTGGCCTTGCCACCGAAGACCACAGTGCGGTCGCATGCCGTGGCACTCGCGTGGTATTCCTGCCAGCGGACGGTGAGATCCACCTCCATGTCTCCGCGGGCGCGGCGCGCCTGATTCTTGAAGTCCTCGGAGAAGTGCTCGGGATATTCCCAGTAGTGGCTATGGACATCGACGATCATCGAATGACAGCATACCCTAGTGCGTCCCCGCCGCGGTGCAAAGAATCACTAAGATGTAGCCTATGCACTTTCGCCGCACCAATCGGGAGCTTCTGTGAAGCCGCAGTGGGCGCTGATCGCCTATCTTTGGACTTGCTACGTTCTCAACCACGCGGACCGGCAAGTGGTGTACACGCTGTTCCCGGCGCTTCAATCGGAGTTCGGCTTGAGCGACACGATGCTGGGAATGACCGGAGCGCTGTTTCTGTGGGTGTATGGTTTCTGCTCGCCCGCGGCGGGCATCCTGGGCGACCGGTGGCCACGCGCGCTGATGGTGACCGGGAGCCTGGCGCTGTGGAGCAGCGTAACGCTATTGACTGGCTTTGCACCGAACGGGACGGTTTTACTCGCGCTGCGGGCGTTGCTGGGAATCTCTGAATCTCTCTTCATGCCGGCGGCTTACGCCCTGATGGCCAGCGCGCATGGTCCGGAAACCCGTTCGAAGGCGATCAGTATTTTTGCCACCAGCCAGTTGGCGGGTGTTGCGATTGGCGGGTCGATCAGCGGTTGGCTCGCTGAGCACTACAATTGGCGGATCGCCTTTTGGGTACTGGGCTCGGCGGGTCTTCTTTTCGCAGGGCCACTTTATGCTTTTCTGCGACGTGTCCCAGCATCGTTCCTGGGTGAAGGATCGAAGGAAGCGGCCAGTGCGAAAAGCTTTGTCTCGCTTTTCTTCATTCCCTCGCTGCGCGTGGTCGTGGTCTTCTGTGCTGTCGCCACATTCGGGCTCTACCTGGTGTACACGTGGCTACCCACGTTCCTGCATGACAAGTTCGGATTGGGGTTGGCGCGTGCGGGCGTGGAGGCGAGCATCTATCCGCAATTCGGCACCGCCCTGGGTCTGCTTGCGGGAGGCATGCTGGCAGACAGATTTTACGTCCGCACGCCTGCCGCGCGGTTCTGGATCATCCTTACGGCGTTCTTCTTCGCGGGGCCCAGCATTTTCCTGCTTGGCAATCTGCCGACACTGGAGACGGTGCGCATCGCGGCGACTGCGTTCAGCTTTTTCTCGGGGTTCATTTTCGGCAATCAGGGAGCGGCCGCTTTTGATGTAGTGCCGGCAGCCTATCGAGCATCCGCTATCGGAGCATTGAATCTGCTGGGATGCACTGTGTCGGGGTTCGCGCCGTTTCTGGGTGGCCTGGCGCGGCGCACTGTGGGCGTCGACCGTGTCATGGTTTTCACCGGCGGGCTGTATCTGCTGACCGGGCTATTTGTACTGTATGGAGTGACCCGCTATTTCCATCGAGATCACAAGAGCGCTCAACTGCGGTAGAAGGCAACCAGCGCTTTTGCGACGTCGTTGGTGATTGCTTCGAAGAAGCGCTTTCCATTCTCGGCAGTGGCCTGGTCAGGACTGTCCGTATAGCCGTTGATGGATTTCCAGAATGCATGCATTTCGGCTCGATATGGCGCTACGCGGACATGGGGATCGGTATCTTCGGGATTGTCGCGGTGCGGCAGCGGACCGGGCTGCAGATCGGGGCGGAGGGCGAGCATCATGGAGGTTTCAAAATCCCCGGCATGGCCGGGAAGGCGGCGACCGAGATGTCCACCGACCTTGATTAGCCCATCCCAGGCGATGCCCCAGTAGGACCCGGCAGCGATGTTTACTTCCCGTTTTAATGCCACGTCGCGCGCTGCTAATTCCGCCAGTTCATGATTGCCACCGTGGCCATTGAGCAGGAAGATGCGGCTGAATCCATCGGTGACCAGCGATTCCACCAATTCCCGGAGCACACGATAGTAGGTCTCGGTGCTGAGTGACAATGTTCCGCCGTACATCAAGTGATGGTCGGAGGAGCCGAAGGGCAAGGCCGGCGTGACGAGCACTGGAATCTCAGATGAGGCGATGCGCGCGCTCTCTTCCGCAACGGCCTGGATGGTGAAGAAATCGGTGCCGGTGGGGAGGTGAGGGCCATGCTGCTCCGTGGCTCCTATCGGCAATACGACCAGCGCATCGTTTGCCGCTCGCAACTGCTCCCGGTTTAGTTCTGCAAATCGCCTCATCATGCGCCTTCAGAATACTCAAGGCACTCGCGGAAGCGCAAGGTTTCTGTGGCATACTGTTCTCCTCAGATGAAAGCACTTGCCTATGTCAGCGACGAAATGTATGTGGCTCTGCCGGATGTCTACGCGGAGTTTGAGTCCCTCACCGGAGGAGGAGTGACGCTGCTGCGATCGTCACCGCGGGGTATCTTTTATGGCGAGTTGGCGGACGGCGAATATCGCGTCACGTTATCGAAGCCAGGGTATGGATCGAAGGCCTCGCATGTGCGGCTGGGTGGTGAAGCGCCGCAGTTGCGCATGCTTTCCGACAATCTGATTGGCTACATGTGGCCGAAGTGGGCGCAGGCGGGGGGAACCAGCGAATACCGCGTGCATGGCGTGGAGCAGTATCAACTGACGCTGTGGCGGTACGGGTTGCGGAAGGAATACATTTCCATGATCGGGTGGGTGGACGAGCATGGACCGCAGGCGAACCGGCAGATTCTGCCGGACGGCGACTTCACGCAGACCGGAGTGGAGTGGAATCAGAAAGGGTACCCGGCGCCACCGATTCTGGTGGCACCGGAACGGAGCGGGCTTTACTACATCCGGGCACGGACTCCCTCGGGGCGGGTGTTTTCGTGGCCCTGGGTGGTTGCGCCGCGGACGCCGCAATCGGCCATTGCGGTGCTTGCTTCGACGAACACGTGGAACGCTTACAACAACTACGGCGGGCGGAGCAATTACGTGAATGCCGATCATCTTCCGGCGTGTCCGATCGTGAATGCGCGGCAGGATCTGGACCGTTACCACGATGCGACGCCGTTCGGCACGTGGAAGGCGCAGGACGAGGAATTTCTTCCGTTGTCGTTTGATCGACCCGAGCCGAACAATCACATGGTGGATGACTGCGAGGTGACGGATCCGGTGCAGGGCCGCGTGCAGTGCGGGCAGGCTCCGGGGGAATGGCGTTTGTACGGATGGCTGGAGCGGGAGGGTCTCTCTAACGATCTCTACGCCGAGGCTCAGTTGCACGATGGCACGCTGGATCTGGATGCGTACAAGGTGCTCATTCTGGCGGTGCACCCGGAATACTGGAGCCGCGAGATGTATTTGCGCGTGAAGCAATGGGTGTTCGAGCGGGGCGGGCGGCTGATGTATCTGGGGGGCAACGGACTGAACTGCGAGATTGTTTTCCTGGAGAACGGGC
>JAXLQM010000039.1:0-27958 GCA_046331645.1 Bryobacteraceae bacterium | reverse complement strand
CGAGGCGGAAGACGCGGTCCACGGCGTAGACTTTGCCGACGGCATTGATGGCGTAGATGCGCATGTTGAAGACGGCGGGGAAAATCTTCGCGAGCGTGTCGGGGATCTGGAGCGTACCTTGGGGACCCGTGCCGAGGATACGATAGCCGCGGCCTTCGGTGGGCACTTCGCCGGTCCAGAGATAGCGCATTTCGCGGGTGCCGCGAGTCTCGCGTTTGAGCTTCATTTCGTATTTAGACGGCTTTGAAAGGGAGAGGAGATCGATGGTGGGCTGAAGGAAATCGAAGGGCAACTTGGCGGGATTCTGCTCGATTTCCTGCATCAGGTTGGGGCGCGATTCGAACTTGTAGGAGCGGAGCATTCCTTCCTTGCGGCCTTCGCGGGAGAGGTGGAGCACCCAGTCGTCGGTTTTGTTGGGGGCTTCGGCAAAGTATTTTTCGCCCTTGAACTCCTTTTTCTCCTTGGTCAACTCGCCAGTGCGGGGATTGAACCAGAAGACATCGTAGCCGTGCTTCTCGATGAGCAGCTCGGCGTAGCCGGATTTCTCGATGTAGACAACGTATTCGGTTCCGGGGAGCGCGAGGCAACGGGCGCCGTCGATGTCGTAGTAGGGTTCGAGCTCCCAGTAGCGAGTGCGGGCGAAGAACTCCTGCCAGGCGGCCATGGCTTTGGCGGAAGGGGAATCGGGGGCGGAAGGATTGAGCATCGACGAAGGGTACTGCCCGTTCATGGTGGAGTTCCAGAGGCGTTTGCGGAAGACATCCGGGCCATCCTGTTCGGAGGCGAAGCCGGTGTTGACGAACGGGGCGGGGAAGACGTGATGCTCAATGGCGCCGATGGCGTCGTCGGGGGAGTGATGATTGACGTAGGACATCCAGGCGTCGGGGGCGAGCGGGCCGGTAGTGGCCGTGGTGCCGGTGGCGCGGGGGTGCTGATAGGGATCGAGCTTCTTCACCTGATCGCCCATTTCCTTGAGCAACTGGCGGGAGTCGGCGTAGGATTCGAACTCGTGAAGCAATTGCCAGGTGACGTGGAAGGCGGCGTAGCGGGAGACGATGTATTTGAGGAAGCGCTCGCGCTGCTGCCAGCCGGAGAAGAGGCTGGTGAGCTGGCGGCCATCGTGGGCGAGGATAAGGTCGACGAACATGCCCTTCTGGTTGAGGGCGAGTACGCGTTTGTCGAGTTGCTGGAAGAAGGCGGCGATGGGCTGATCGGGAGAGGCGAAGGCGCGCTTCTCTTCGCCGGGCTTGCCGAGCATGAGGCCGCGGACGTGGGAGAATTTCTGCTTGCCGCGGGCTTCGGCGTAGGCGTCGAAGGCGGCCTGCGGCGCGGTGGCGAAATCGGGGAAGGCGTCGCCCATCCAGAGGTGCGCTTTGAGGGATTCGGTGTAACGCCAGTGATGGACGTTGGCGCGCTGGAGGAAGCCCGGGTCGGGCGATTCGGTGGCCTGCATCTGGCCGAGCTTGCCGTTGAAGCGTTCGAGGTTGCTGGTGAGGCGGAAATCCCAGTTGCCGGGATCCATAGGCGTGAAGCGGATGACCATGCGGCGGCCGCCGTCCCAGTAGGCGGGCATGAGGATGGTGCGGGCGCGAGGGGATCGCAACTCGGCGCGGAGATCGACGGTGAGGTACGGGTTGGGGTGCGCCTTGGCCTCGGCGTCGTCGAGTTCAAAGACGATTTCACATGGGGCGTAGGTTGGCGTAGGTCCGCAGACCTGCTGCGCAAGTGCCGGCAGTGCCCAGGCCAGTGCCGCCGCAAAAAGTCGCATACTTTCAGTATATGTTCTGGGTCGCCCTTTTCCTTACGATTGCTTCGGCGCAGGAGCCGGTTACGATTGCGTCAAAGACCGCCAAGCTGCAAAAACATGATGGGTACTTTCCGTTCTATTGGGAGGAGAAGACGGGGAAGCTGTATGTGGAGATCGCGCGGTTCGGCCAGGAGTTCCTTTATGTGAACTCGCTGCCGGCAGGGCTGGGGTCGAACGATATCGGGCTGGACCGGGGGCAGTTGGGACGGACGCGGATCGTACGGTTTGACCGGTCAGGGCCGAAGGTGCTGCTGGTGCAGCCGAATTACGATTTCAGGGCGTTGAGCCGGGATGAAAACGAAGTGCGGGCGGTGCGGGAGTCATTCGCGGAGTCTGTATTGTGGGGCTTTACGGCGGTGGCTGAGGAGAATGGGCGGGTGCTGGTGGATGCGACGGAATTCTTTCTGCGGGATGCGCATGGCGTGGCGGAGCGGCTGCAGGGGGCAAGGCAGGGATCGTACCGGCTGGAGGCATCGCGGTCTGCGCTGTATCTGCCGCGGACGAAGAATTTTCCGAAGAACACGGAGGTGGAAGCGACGCTGACGTTCGCGGGGCGCGCGGAAGGGCGCTACGTGCGCGATGTTGCGCCGAGCCCGGATTCATTGACTGTGCGCATGCATCACTCGTTTGTGGAATTGCCGGGGCCAGGGTATGAGCCGCGGGCGTTTGATCCGCGAGCCGGGTATTTTGGGATGGACTATTTTGACTTTGCGACGCCCGTTTCGGAGCCGATCCGGAAGCAGGTTCTCTCGCGGCACCGGCTGCAGAAGAAGGACCCGACGGCGGCGGTGAGCGAAGCCGTGAAGCCGATTGTGTATTACCTGGACCGGGGCGCTCCGGAGCCGATCCGTTCGGCGTTGCTCGATGGAGCGCGGTGGTGGGCGGATGCGTTTGCAGCGGCGGGGTTCCGCGATGCATACCGGGTGGAGTTGCTGCCGGAGGGCGCGGATTCGATGGACCTGCGTTACAACGTGATTCAGTGGGTACACCGGGCGACGCGCGGGTGGTCGTATGGGGCTACGGTGCGCGATCCGCGGACCGGGGAGATCATCAAGGGGCACGTGACGTTGGGCTCGCTGCGGGTGCGGCAGGATTACCTGATCGCGGAGGGATTGCTGGCGCCCTATGAGACGGGTAAGCCGGCATCGAAGGAGATGATGGAAATGGCGCTGGCGCGGCTGCGGCAGCTATCAGCGCATGAGGTGGGGCACACGCTGGGGCTTGGGCACAACTATGTAGCGAGCGCTGCCAACCGCGCGTCGGTGATGGATTATCCGCATCCGCTGGTGGAGTTAGATGCCAATGGGAATCCGACGTTGCGCAATGCGTACACGGGCGAGGTGGGGGATTGGGACAGAGTGGCGATTGCCTACGGGTATTCCGATTTCGGCAGCGAAGCAGCGGCGGCCCCGCGCTTGCGAAAGCTGCTGGCCGATGCTTACAAGCGCGGCGTGTATTTTCTAACGGACGAAGATGCGCGGCCTGCGGGCAGCGCGCATCCGCAGACCCATCTGTGGGACAACGGATCGGATGCATCGGATGAGTTGAAGCGCGTGATGCAGGTGCGCGGCAAGGCGCTGGCGCGGTTTGGCGAGAACAACATTCGCGAGGGGCGGCCTTACAGCACACTGGAAGAGCCGCTGGTGACGACTTACCTGATGCATCGCTATCAAGTAGAAGCGGCGGCTAAGGTGTTGGGTGGGCTGTATTATACGAACGCGCTGCGGGGCGACGGGCAGTTGATTGCGAAGATGGCGACTCCGGCCGAGCAACGCAAAGCGCTGGATGCGCTGCTGGCGACGCTGTCTCCGCAGGCGCTGACATTGCCGGAATCCATCTTGCAGTTGCTGCCTCCGGCGGCGAATGAGTTTCCGCGGACGCGGGAGTATTTCGCGTCGCGCACGGGGTTGACGTTTGATCCGTTGTCGGCGGCGGAGTCGGCGGCAGGGATCACGTTGAGCATGATTCTGCATCCGGAGCGGGCCGGGCGGTTGATTCAATACAACGCGCGGAACGGGCAGAATCCGGGCCTGGCGGAGGTGATTGACCGGGTGATTGGCGCGACATGGAAGCGGGCGCCGGTTGCGGGGCTGGGTGGTGAAGTGGGACGCACGGTGGATCAGATTGCGCTGCATCAATTGATGGCGCTGGCGCTGGATGGACGGGCAGCGGCACAGGTGCGGGCGGTGGCGATGCTGAAACTGGATTCGCTTCGTGCGTTTGCATCGGCGCAGAAGGCGAATCCGGATGCCAACCAGCGGGCACACTTCGCGTATGCGGAGATGCAGATCCGGAAGTTGATGGAGGATCCGAAAGCGGCGAATGTGCCGCGTTTGCCGGAACCACCACCGGGGATGCCGATTGGCTGCGAGGATACTACCGGGGCGTGGTTACAAGACCGCTGAGCAACTCCTGCAGCGCGGGCGATTCGGGATAAGGGTGGCCCTTGTACTGGCGGAAGCCTTCGCCGTATTCCAGGCCGGCGCGCTGGCCGCAGAGCTTGGTCCAGGTTTCCATCATGATCATGTAGTCGTCCATGCCGTGCTGGGCGCGGAGCCACTCGCGCTGGCTGGCATGCGCGGCGAGCATATCCCACTTGACGCGGAACTTTGCGGAGACGTCGACGACGAAATCGGGGAGGATGGAATTGCCTTCGCGATCATGGCCGGAGATGGCGTCCATGAAATAGAGGTGGGGGATGCCGTCGAGCGGCTTGGCGGGGTTATCGGCGCCGGTGAGGTAGTTGGGAGCGGAGGCGCCGAACATGGCATCGCGCACCAGCAGGCTGGTGGCTTCGTGATCGCAGAGGTAGTCTTTGGGGGATGAAGTGAGTACGATGTCCGGGCGGGTGATACGGAGGATTTCAGTGACCTTTTTGCGGGCGGCGTTGTCGTTGAAGATTTCCAGGTCGCGGAATTCGGCGCAGAGGTATTCGGCGCCGATCATGGCGGCGGCAGCGCGGCCTTCTTCGCGGCGGACGGCGGCGATTTCGTCGGGGCTCAAGGTGTTGGAGCCCTTGTCACCAGGGGTCATGGTGACGATGGTGACGTGGTGGCCGCGTTCGGTGAGCAGGGCGAGTGTGCCGCCGGCGAGGATCTCGGCGTCGTCGGGGTGAGCGTGGATGCTGAGGATCCTCATGAAAGCTTTGCCCGCACTTTTTCGCTCATCGCCTTGCCATCCACGCGCTTGCCGGTGAGCTTAGCCTGAGCGGCTTTCATCACCACGCCCATCTGTTTGAGGCTGGTGATGCCGGTTTCGGCGATGGCGGCATCGATGGCGGCGTCGATCTCTTCGGCGGTGGCTCCGGCGGGCATGTAGCTTTCGAGGAGGGTGAACTCGGCCTCTTCCTTTTCCGCCTGATCGGCACGGCCGCCTTTGCGGAACATGTCCGCGGCCTCTTTGCGCTGTTTGAGGATGGAGTTGAGGACTTTCATCTCCTCGGCTTCATCCAACTCCTTCATGGTGTCCACTTTGTGCTTCATGAGCGCTGCCTTGAGCATACGGATCGCGCCGAGGCGAAGCTCTTCCTTCGCCTTCATGGCTTCCACCATGTCTTTCTGCAAACGTTCGAGTAGTGCCATTGATTTGCTATTCTAGAGAATTCGATACCCCAACGGCTAGTCTTCCTTAGTACAACATGCACATTAAGAAACAACGTCTCCTGACTCCAGGCCCTACGCCACTGCTGCCTAAGGCGCTGCATGCGATGATGGCCTCCGATGTTCATCACCGAACCCAGGACTTCCAAAAGATCTACCGGCAAGTTCTCGGTGATCTGAAGGAAGTGTTCGGCACGACGAACGACGTGCTTCCGCTGGTGAGCTCCGGCTCCGGCGCGATGGAAGCTTCGATCTCGAACCTGTTCCGCCGCGGCGACAAAGTGATCGTCTGCACCGCGGGCAAATTTGGCGAGCGCTGGGTGGCGATGACCAAAGCGTTCGGCTTGAACTCCGTAGTGCTGGAAGAACCCTACGGCAGCCATGTTTCGGCGCAGCGCGTGGCCGATGCGTTGCAGGCGAATCCGGATGCGCGCGGCGTGTTCGTACAGGCGTCTGAGACGTCGACGGGCGCGGCGCACGATGTCAAGGGCATGGCGGAAGCGGTGCGCAAGACGGATGCGATCCTGATCATCGACGCGATCACAGGGCTGGGCACGATGCCTTTGGACATCGATGGCTGGGGCCTGGACGTGGTGATCGGCGGCTCGCAGAAGGCGTTCATGATTCCTCCTGGCCTGGGCTTTCTCTCGATCAGCCCGAAGGCGCTGGAATTCACCAAGACGTGCGATCTGCCGCACTTCTACTTCGATCTGAAGAAGGAATTGAAGTCGGCGCAGAACGGCGAATCGAGCTGGACTCCGGCCGTGTCTCTGATCATCAGCCTGGGCGAAGCGCTGAAGTACATCAAAGAGCTGGGCATGAACAAGCTGATCGACAATGCGCAGCTGCTGGCCAAGGCGACGCGCGCGGCGGCGACGGAGATGGGCCTGGAGCTGTTCAGCCCCGGTTCTCCGGCGGCGTCGGTGACGGCGATCAAAGCGCCGCAGGGCATGGATTCGGGCGCGATCGTGAAGGGCTTCCGCAATGAATTCGGAATGATCATCGCCAACGGGCAAGGCTCCATGAAGGGCCAGATCTTCCGCATTGCGCACCTGGGCTACTTCGACTTCGCCGATTTGTTCTCCGTGGTGGGCGCGCTGGAGATCATCCTCAACGCCAATGGCTACGCGGTGCCTTACGGCAAGGGCGTTGCGGCCGTGCAGAGCATTTACGCCGAAGCTGCCTTCCCGAAAGTAACGGTGGGGGCATAAGGACAGAATGAAACTCGTAGTTGCGGAACCCATGTCCCCGGCTGGGGTGGAAAAACTCAAAGCTCAGCCGGGCTGGAATGTTGTTGTCTCCAACCCGAAGGAATATTCGGAACACCTTGCCGATTGCGATGCCTTGTTCGTGCGCAGCGCGGTGAAGGTGACGAAGGAAGTGCTGGCGAAAGCGCCGAAGCTACGCGTGGTGGGACGCGCGGGCGTGGGCGTGGACAACGTCGATCTGGATGCGGCCAGCGCTGCCGGCGTTGTTGTGATGAACACGCCGGGCGGCAACGCCGTTTCGGTAGCCGAGCACACGCTGGCGCTGATGCTGGCGATGGCCCGTTCGGTGCCGCAGGCCACGGCGTCGACGACCGGCGGCAAGTGGGAGAAGAAGAAGTTTCTCGGCAACGAACTGCGCGGCAAGACGCTGGGCGTTCTGGGGCTGGGCAGCATCGGACGCGAAGTGGTGAAGCGGGCACGGGCATTTGAGATGCGGATTGTGGCCTATGATCCTTACGTCAGCTCACAGGCGGCGGCGGATCTGGGCGTGGAACTGGGTTCGCTCGATAAGCTGTATGCCGAGAGCGATTACATCACTCTGCACGTGTCGCTGACGCCGGAGACGAAGAAGATTCTGGGCAAGGAAGCTTTCGCCAAGATGAAGACCGGCGTGCGTATTGTGAACTGCGCGCGCGGGGAGTTGGTGGACGAAGCGGCTTTGCTGGAAGCGATGAATTCGGGCAAAGTGGCCGGCGCTGGATTGGACGTGTTCGATCCGGAGCCGCCGGCGGCGGACAGCGCGCTGCTGAAGGCCGCCGGGCTGATTGCTACACCGCACATTGGCGGGTCGACGGAAGAGGCGCAGGAGATTGTCGGCATCCGTATTGTGGAGCAAGTGATCGACTACCTGGCCAACGGTGTCGCGATCAACGCGGTGAACATGCCGGCGATGTCGCCGGAAGTGTATAAGACGCTGGGGCCCTACGTGGAACTGGCGGAGCGGCTGGGCCTGTTCGCATCGCACATCGCTTCGGGCAATCCGAAGACGGTGAAGCTGACCTATACGGGCCGCATCGCGGAGCTGAACACTTCGCTGCTGCGGAACGCGGGGGTTGCGGGTGTGTTGCAGCGTTCGAGCGCGAAGGCGAACCTGGTGAACTCCATGGGGCTCGCCGGGGAGCGTGGCTGGAACATTGCCGAGCAGCATGACAAGCGCTCGGCATTCACCGATACGATCCGGCTGGAAGTGGAAACCGATTCCGGCACGACGACGGTGGAAGGCGCGGTGATTCTGCACAAGCCGCGGCTGATGCGGGTGGACAGCATCGTGTGCGAAGCGGCGCTGGGCGGGCATCTGATCTTCCTGGTGAATGAGGATGTGCCGGGCGTGATCGGCTACGTTGGTTCGGTGCTGGGCAAGAACAACGTGAACATCGCGAACTTCAGTTTGGGGCGGCAGGACAGCGCTGACCCGCATCGTCCGATGATCGCCGTGGCGATCGTGGAGACGGATACGGCGGTGGGTGAGGATCTGCTGGCGCAGTTGAAGGAGAACAAGGCGGTGAAGTCGGCGTCGGTGGTGGATTTCCGCTAACGTTCGCGGGCTGGCGGGATAGACGTGGAAAGCAATGGTACGTTTGTACTAGTACGAACGTACCATTTTATCTTCAGATGCGATAGTCTTGAAAGGTTCGTTTTGAACAGAACCAAGGAGACTGTCCTCGAGTTATGAATCCTCTTTCCACGATGATTCGATACACCGCGACGCTGATCGCGGCTTCCGCGATCCTATTCGCACAAGGCCCGAACAAATTCGACTTTGCCGTCATCGGAGATGCTCCGTACGGGCCCGTCACGGGCACGCCACCGAACCGGGTGCAGGTTTATCCAGCACCCTCTTATGAGCGATTGATTGCAGACATCAACTCCACGATGAGCGCGGAGCAGAAGGTGCATCTGGTGATCCATGTGGGCGACATCAAAGAGGGCAACTCGCGATGCGACGACAACGTGTACACGCAGAATCGCAACTATCTGAACACGTTTCTGATGCCGGCGATTTTTGTACCGGGCGACAACGAGTGGACCGATTGCCACCGGGTTACGAACGGGGCCTTTGATCCGCTGGCGCGGCTGGCGTTTTTGCGGACGACGTTTTACCCGACGAATCAGACGTTAGGGGCGACGAAGCTGACGGTGACCCGGCAGGCGAACTATCCGGAGAATTCGCGCTGGCGGTACGGCCCGGTGCTGTTTGTGATGCTGAACATGCCGGGCAGCAACAACGGGTATCAGAATGCGAACTCGGATACGGGAGTGCCGAATCCGTACCGTGCGGTGATGGACGCCGAATATGCGGCGCGCAACACGGCGAACCTCACCTGGCTGAACGCCGCCTTCGATGTGGCGGCGGCGGACGCGACGATCAAGGGTGTGCTGATTGCGATCCAGGCGAATCCGTTTGAGCGGTTTCTGGAAGGCGGCCAGGGATACACGATCTCCGGTTATGAAGGGTTCATTTCCACGCTTCGCACACGGACGGTGTCGTACAACAAGCCGGTGATTCTGGCGCACGGCGACACACACTATTACCGGATTGACCGGCCGATGACGGGGACATACCCGGCCTGCACGGGAGCGGTTCCTCCGAATCCGACGAATCCCTGCACGGCGGTGGCTGTGCCGGCGAGCCCGACGGACCGCATCCACAACTTCCTGCGCCTGGAGGTGTTCGCGCAGAACGATGTGCACTGGGTGAAGATCTCAGTGAACCAGAGCGATCCGGATTTGTTTTCGCTTTCGCCGCAGCGGGTAGTGGGGAATTGAGTTCAGCCTTCCCAGGCTGAACTGCGACCGGCCTGGAGGCCAGGCCTGGAGGCCCGTCGCCACCCTGGAGGTCAGAAAACCAGCCGCAACGCCATTTGAATGCGGCGCGGCTGGTTGGCCTGATTGGTGATGATGCCGAAGTTGCTGTTGGTGGGGTTGAGATTGGCGCCGGAGAAGATGGGGCGATTGGTGGAGTTGAAGAACTCGCAGCGATAGGTCATGTGTACCTTCTCCGTGACGTGGAACGCTTTGATGATGGAGAAATCGAGCTGGTTCACACTGTCGGCGCGGAGGTTGGCGAAGCGCGTGGGGAAGGTGCGGACGTTCCAATCGAGCTGCTGCGCTGGGACACGGTTGAATTGCGTGGTGTCGAGCGTGCCGTCGATGCGGTGGCCGTCGTAGTTGAGGGGGCCGCCGAAGTAGATGATGTTGCCCCAGGTGAGGGGGCTGCCGGGCTGGATGGTGTAGATACCGTTGATCTGCCAGCCGCCGGCGATGGCATCGAGGACGCGCGGAGCCGCGGTGAGGAATTGCTTCCCTTTCCCGAACGGCAGATCATAGCTGCTGCTGACCACCAGACGATAGGGCCGGTCTTCGGCCGCGATGCGTTTTTCGAGGAGGGGATCGGCGTCGTTCAAACGGCTGCGCTTTTCCATCAACTTCGACCACTGGAAATTGGCAAGCATCTGGAAGCCTTGGGAGAAGCGCTTCTCGTAGCGGACCTGCATGGCGTGGAAGTGAGATTGCCCGTCAGAGCGCGACTGCGCCGTGACGCCGGTGAATTGGGAGTAGGGCCGCACGAGCTGATTGAGGGCGATCAAAGAGCCGTTGTGACCGGTTCCGGGGATGAGCCCGGCGTAGGGATTGGCGACGTTCGCGGTCATGCGGTTGATGACCGGCTGATCGCGATTCGGGGAGCGGCTGAGGTAATCGAGCGGCACCCAGTTCAACTGATGATCGACGGCGAGTTTCACGGCCTTGTTGGCCATGTAGCCCACTTCGAGGACGCTGTTGCGCGAGAGCTCGCGCTGGATGGAGATCTGCCAGCGGGCGGAGTATGGGTACGATGGCGCTTCGTTGAAATAGGTGAGGCTGCGTCCAAGGAAGGTGCCGAGGCCGAGCCGTGAGCCGGTGGGCTGCTGCACGCCTGTGGGGAAGGGATTGGCGAGCGTGGAAGACGGAGTGAGGAATCCATCGAGTGAGGCCACGAAGGGTGTCTGCTGGCTGAAGCCCGGGTTGTTGTTGCCGATGATGCCGAAGTTGAAGTAGTAGAGGCCGACGCCGCCGCGGACGACGTTCTTGCCGCCGCCGAAGCCGGGAGTCCAGGCGAAGCCGAAGCGCGGGGAGAAGTTGGCTTTGGGCGTGTCGTAGATGCCGCGGCGATTGCCGCCGGCGAAGGTGAGTCCGCCATTCACTTTGAATTGCGCGGCGGGGATTTCGGTGATGGGGTTGCGGGCATAGGCGGCGATGGCAGCGGCGGAGATCGGGTTTGCGGTGTTTCCGTCGAAGCCGTTGACGGAGCGGTCGTAGCGTTCGGTGGTGGGTGTTTCCGCTTCGTAGCGGAGACCGATGTTGAGAGTGAGATTGGGCCGCACGCGGAAATCATCCTGAAGGAAGGCCGCGTAGTAGCGATTGGTGTTGGTGCGGGCGGCGTTGATGTCGAAGGCTCCCGCGGTTGGCAGACCGAGGAGGAAGGTGGCGAGGTCCTGGCCGATGGGCGCGGCGGCGGCGTTGTCGAGCGGGCCGACAGTCCAGTTGCTGCCAAACATGAAGTCGCCGTTGGAGTAGCCATAGTCGAAGTTGGATTCGCGGAACTCGCGCAGGTCGAAACCGAATTTCAAGGTGTGCTTGCCGGCGATCTTGGTGAAGCTTTCAAAGATCTGGAAGATATCGAACGGGAAGACGGTGCCTCCGGTGTCGCCGATGCCGGTATAGGCGTTGAAGCGGATGCGGGGGATCACCTTGCGGGGCGAAGCCGCGGCGAGCGAAGCAGGGAAGCCGAGAGACGTGGAATCAAAGCCGTCGGAGAAATTCACGCGGGGCTCAGAGAAGCGCGTCCAGTTGAGGCGGGTGTTCATGATCAACGATGGGGAGAGGGTGTACACGTCGTCGAGCATGAAGCCCCAGTTGATGCGGCGCAGGGCGTTGGTGGCGGTGGGATTGTCTTCGAGCGATTTGCCGAGGCCGTTACCGCCGCTGCCTTTGCGGAAGTTGTGGCGGGCGTTGAAGAAGAACTTGTGTTTTTCGGAGAGATTGAAATCGAGGCGGCCAAGGTAGTTGTAGAAGCTGTTGATCTCGCCATTGGTGTTGGAGAGGTAGTTATCCTGGCCGTTGGCGCGGCCGGGTTGATTGGGATCGGGGTAGAACTGGAGGTAGTTTTTAGCGATGGGGGAAAGGCGGTTGGAAGGGATGATGTTGTTGGCGAAGGGCGTGCGGCGGACGCGAGTGCCTTCCTGAATGCCGGTGGCCGGATCGTAGACGGCGTAGGAAGGGCCGAAGGGCAATAGGGCGCTGAAGTCGCCGTTGCGCTGTGCGGGCGTCGGCACGGTGCTGGTGGAAGGCGCAGGCAGAGCGTCGCGCAGGCCTTCGTAGGAGAAGAAGAAAAACAGCTTGTCGCGGCCATTGAAGACTTTGGGGATGGTGACGGGGCCGGAGACGGATCCACCGTACTGATTGAAACGGCTGATGGGCTTTTTCGACCCGGCTTTGTTGGTGAAGAACGGTGTGGCGTTGAAGGCGGAGTTCTGGTTGAACTCATAGAGCGAGCCATGCCAGTTGTTGGTGCCGCTTTTGAGGATGACGTTGACGGTGCCGCCGCCGGTGTGGCCGTAGGCAGCGTCAGCCTGGAAGCTTTCGGCCTTCACTTCGGCCACGGCATCCATGGGTGGGTTGTAGGCGACACGCAGGTTCCCGGTAGTATCCGGCGCCCCGTCGATGAGCAATTCATTGCCTTGCGCGGGCGCGCCTCCCATGGAGAACCCGGATGGGCCTGCGTTGTCGAAGGGCCGGGTGAAGCGCGGATCAGTGTTGGGGGTAACGCCGAACGCAAGTTGCGCGAGGGCGAGTGGAGTGCGCCCGGAGACGGGCATGCTTTCGATCTGGCGTGTGTTGATGACCTGCCCGGAGGATGCCGTGGCGGTTTGCAGGATGGGCGCTTCGGCGGTGATGCTGACGGTTTCGGTGACGGCGCCGACTTCCATCTGGATATCGAGAGCGATGCGTTCATTGGCGCCCATGACGACGTTTTCGCGCTGGTAGCGTTTGAAACCCTGGGCTTCGGCGATGACGCGGTAGGTGGAAGGCGGAAGGAACGGAACTGCGTACAGTCCATCCGCCCCGGAGACGCTCTCGAACTTTGCGCCTGTCTCGACTTGAATGATGGTGAGTTTGACGCCGGTTACGACAGCGTCCTGAGCATCGGTGATGCGGCCACTCAAGGTGGCGCGAAATTCCTGTGCGAATAGAGAAGCGGCGAACAGACACGCCGCAACGATAGCCCCGTTCATAGATTGCCCCTTTCAGCAGACTCGGAAGTTGCTTATGGGGAAAAGTATAGATGATATATCAAGCGGGGGAAAGCCCCCCTCACTTGACGACGATGTTCACCAGACGTTTGGGGACAACGATGACGTTGCGGACTTCCTTGCCTGCGATGTGTTCCTGTGTGCGCTCGCTCGAAAGCGCCAGTGCCTTGAGGGCTTCGGCGTCCATGTTGGCGGGCACTTCGAGCTTGCCGCGCACTTTGCCGTTGACCTGGAGGACGACTTCGATGGTGTCCTCAATGAGGTACTTCTCTTCGAACCTGGGCCAGGGCAATTCGGACAATGGACCGGCGGGCAGGGACGGGAACCTCGAGTGGAGCAAGCTGTAGAGCTCCTCACTGAGATGCGGGGCGTACGGGTTGAGCAGGTGGAGGAATGTGGCCAGGACGCTCACCGGGCGCACTTCGGCCGAGGTGAGTTCGTTGGTGCAGATCATCATTTGCGAGATGGCGGTGTTGAAGGCCATGGCTTCGACGTCGGCGCCGACTTTGCGAATGGTTTCGTGCAGTACCTTGAGCAGAGGCATGGGCGCGTTGGCGTCCTGGACCTTGGCTGAGAAGGTGTAGGTGTCCCCTTCGTCGGTGGACTCCATGAAGAGACGCCAGACGCGGCCGAGGAAGCGGTAGACGCCTTCGACGCCCTTCGTGCTCCAGGGCTTCACTTGTTCGAGCGGGCCCATGAACATTTCGAACAGGCGGAGCGAATCGGCGCCGTATTCGGCGATGACGTGATCGGGGTTGATGACGTTGCCGCGCGCCTTTGACATTTTCTGGCCGTCTTCGCCGAGAATCATGCCCTGGTTCACCAGCTTCTGAAAGGGCTCCGGTGTGGAGACATAGCCGAGGTCGTAGAGCACCTTGTGCCAGAAGCGGGCGTAGAGCAGGTGGAGCACGGCATGTTCGGTGCCGCCGACGTAGAGATCGACGCCGCCGGGTTTGCGGTTGTGGCCCATCCAGTAGTTTTCGGCGTCGACGCCGGCGAAGCGCGAGGCGTTGCGGGCATCGGTGAAGCGGAGGTAATACCAGCAGGAGCCGGCCCACTGCGGCATGGTGTTGGTCTCACGCTGGGCGTGATCGGAATAACGGACCCAGTCCGTGGCTTTGCTGAGCGGAGGTTCAGCAGTGCCGCTGGGTTTGTAGTCTTCGAGTGGCGGAGGCACGACGGGCAACTCGCTTTCGGGCAATGCTTCGTGTTTGCCATCGCGCCAGATGACGGGGAAGGGCTCGCCCCAATAGCGCTGGCGGGCGAAGAGCCAGTCACGGAGTTTGTAGTTAATGGTTTTCTTGCCGAGGCTGCGTTCTGCGAGCCAGGCGGTGATTTTGCGCTTGGCTTCCTGCGTGGGCAGGCCTTCCATCAGCGGTGAGTTGATGGAGATGCCGTCGCCGGTGAAGCATTTTTCCGTGTTGCCCTCGGGGGCCTGCACTACTTCTCGGATGGGCAGAGAGAACTGCGTGGCGAACTCATGGTCGCGATCGTCGTGGGCGGGCACGGCCATGATGGCGCCGGTGCCGTAGCTGATGAGGACGTAGTCGGCGATCCAGACGGGGATGCGTTCGCCGTTCACGGGATTGATGGCGTAGCCGCCGGTGGCGACGCCGGTTTTCACTTTGGCGAGCGCGGTGCGCTCCATATCGGACTTGCTGGCGACTTGCTGGCGATAGGCTTCGACGGCTGCCTTCTGTTCGGGTGTGGTGATGACGTCCACCAGGGCGTGTTCGGGAGCGAGCACCATGTAGGTGGCGCCGAACAACGTGTCGGGGCGCGTCGTGAAGACGGTGATGGAATCGGTGTGACCATCGATGGCGAAGGTGACCTCAGCGCCTTCGGAGCGGCCGATCCATTCGCGCTGATGGCGCTTGATGCCTTCGGGCCAATCGAGATCTTCGAGTTCATCGCCGAGGCGGTCGCCGTAAGCGGTGATGCGCAACATCCACTGGCGGAGGGGACGGCGCTCGACGGGGAAGCCGCCGACTTCGCTTTTCCCATCTACCACTTCTTCATTGGCGAGCACGGTGCCGAGGCCGGGACACCAGTTCACTTGCACTTCGGCCACGTAGGCGAGGCGGCGGGCGTCGATCTCTTCGCGGGAGAGTCCTTGCGCTTCGAGTTCAGCGACAGGCCGCGCGCTTTTGGTGGCTTCGTCGAAATAAGAGTTGTAGATCTGCAAAAAGATCCACTGGGTCCAGCGGTAATAACCGGGGTCAGTGGTGTTGATCTCGCGATCCCAGTCGTAGCAGAAGCCGAGGCGCTTCAATTGAGAGCGGAAGCGCTCGACATTGCGGCCGGTGGTGACGCTGGGATGCTGGCCGGTTTTGATGGCGTACTGTTCGGCGGGCAGGCCGAAGGCATCCCAACCCATGGGATGAAGGACGTTCCAGCCCTGTTTGCGGCGGTAGCGCGAGACGATATCCGTAGCCGTGTAGCCTTCGGGATGGCCGACATGAAGGCCGTCGCCGCTGGGGTATGGGAACATGTCGAGCACGTAATACTTAGGCTTCGATGAGTCGAAGCCGGGCTCGCCGGGGTTCGGCATGCGGTAGGTTTTGTGCTGTTCCCAATACTGTTGCCACTTCGGCTCAATCTGATGAAACGGGTATTGGCGGCGCCGCTCTGATGATGATTCACTCATAGGTTTGCGAGGGGGATACTCCTAGTGTATGCGATTGGCGCTAATGTATTGAAATAGGAGGTCTCGTAAATACTCATATGAAGAAGCTTTATCTTTGGATCGGGATCCTCGCCTTACTTTTCGTCTTCATAGCAGTGATGTGGGGACAGCGAATCGAATTCGTGCTAGGTGGGGCGATGATCAATATCGGCTACCGGCTGCAGGATCATCTGCCGGAGTATGACCTGGAGCATCATGAAGCCACTCCGCCGCAGATCTGGCAGCGGTTTCTCGATCAGAATCACATGGCCGCTTCGGTGCGGTCGACGTTTCCGCGGACATCGCGGCATCCGGTGATGGCGATGGTGGCATGCATGGATGGGCGGCTGGATACGAATGAAATTGTGGGCGACACGCGGCGGTATTATTACGTGCTGCGCCTGGCAGGCTCCGTGTTATCGGAGAAGGAAGAGGAGATGCTGGAACTCGCGGTGGGCAATGGTGTGAAGGTAGTAGTGTTCACCACGCACACCGATTGCGCGGCGGAGAAGACGGCGGCGGATCCGGAAAAGAGCAAGTTGTTTCCGAAGTTGACTGCTGCTGTCGGTGAGCGGCAGGCGCGCTTTGAGGAGTTTCTCGCCCGGCCGATGATCAAGGAACGGATGGCAAAAGGCGAGTTGATGGTGAAGTGGATGGATCTGGATACGATGACGGAAGAGGTGGCGCCGCACAAGTAGAATGGAAGGACCATGTCCTTCCAACACATCCAAGTCGACGACGCACTGCTCGCTTACATCCGGTCCGTGGCCGCGCCGGAGCCCGAATATCTGGCGCGGTTACGGGAGGAGACTGCGAAGGATCCCTTGGCTCGCATGCAGATCACGGTGGAGCAGGGCGTGTTCATGGGCATGCTGGTGCGCCTGATGGGCGCGCGGCGTGCGCTGGAGGTGGGTGTGTTCACGGGATACTCGTCGATTAGCGTGGCGCGGGCGCTGCCGGACGATGGGGAGCTCATCGCTTGTGATGTGAGCGAGAAGTGGACCAGTGTAGCGCGGCGTTATTGGAAAGAAGCGGGCGTGGAGCACAAGATCCATCTGCATCTGCGCCCCGCGGTGGAGACGCTCGATTCGTTGCTGGCGGAGGGGCAGGCGGGCACGTTCGACTTTGCTTTTATTGATGCGGACAAGGCGAATTATGGGGCGTATTATGAACGGGCCTTGCAGTTACTGCGTCCGGGCGGGTTGATTGGGGTGGATAATGTGCTGTGGCACGGGCGGGTAATTAACGCGAAGGTGCAGGATGAGGATACGGTGGCGATCCGGGCGTTTAACGCGGCGATGCGTGAGGATGCGCGGGTGGATCAGATGCTGCTGCCGATTGGGGATGGGCTGACTTTGGCGCGGAAGAAATGACCGGCGTAAAAATGGCATAGAATATAGCGAATCTATGCTGGGCCGGAAACTCGGTCATTTCGAAATTCTGGAAAAAATTGGTGAAGGGGGGATGGGCGCGGTGTACAAGGCCCGCGACCTTCATCTGGACCGGTTTGTCGCGGTGAAAGTACTGCCTCCGGAGAAGGTGGCCGACGCGGAGCGCAAGCGCCGTTTTGTACTGGAGGCGAAGGCCGCTTCCGCGCTGAACCATCCGAACATTGTCCACATCTACGACATTGGCTGCGAGGACGGCGTCGATTACATCGCGATGGAATATGTGGCCGGGAAGACGCTGGATCAGGTGATTCCGCGGCAGGGGATGCGGCTGAACGAGGTGCTGCGGCTGGCGATTCAGGTGGCGGATGGGATTGCGAAGGCGCATGCGGGCGGGATCACGCATCGCGATTTGAAGCCGTCGAACATCATGGTGGACGGCGATGGGCGTGTAAAGCTGCTCGATTTCGGGCTGGCGAAGCTGACGGAGCGAAGCGAACCGGCGGCTGAGGATGCCACGGTGAAGCATCAGGAGAAAACAGCGCAGGGCTCGATTCTGGGGACGGTGGCGTATATGTCGCCGGAGCAGGCGGAAGGAAAGAACGTGGACGCGCGGTCGGATATTTTTTCCTTCGGCGCGGTGCTGTATGAGATGGTGACGGGCGTCCAGGCGTTTCGCGGCGAGACTCCCATGTCTACGATGGCGGCGGTGATTCACAAGGAGCCGAAGGCGATTGCGGAGGTGGCAACGGGAGTGCCGCGCGATCTGGAGCGGATCATCGGGCGTTGCTTGCGGAAGGATCGGGCGAAGCGGGCGCAGCACATGGACGATGTGCGTGTGGCGCTGGAGGAGTTGAAGGAGGAATCGGATTCGGGGCGGCTGGTGATGGATTTGCCCGCTGCTTCCGCGAGCCCGGCAGCAAGGCAATGGAAGTGGATTACCGCGGGTGTGGGGCTGGGTGTTGCGGGCGCGGTGATGCTGATCTGGCTGTGGCTGGACAAGCGAGCGCCGGCGCGCGAGGAATGGACGATGCGTCCGCTGACGGCGGATTCCGGCCTGACTACGCAGCCCGTGCTTTCGGCGGATGGAAAGCTGGTGGTGTACGCATCGGACCGGGCGACGCAGAAGAACCTGGATATCTGGGTGCATCCGCTGACAGCGGGCGGGCAGCCGATCCGGTTGACGAAGCATGAGGCGGACGATTCGACACCGGACATATCTCCGGATGGCGGAATGATTGCGTTCCGTTCCGAGCGTGATGGCGGCGGGATTTATCTGGTTCCGGTGCACGGCGGCGAAGAACGGCTGCTGGTGGCGCGCGGGCGCTACCCACGTTTTTCTCCCGATGGGAAGACGATTGCTTACTGCGTTGGTTGCAGCGCCGGGTTGCAGCCCTCCGCGATTTACACCATCTCCTCCGGCGGTGGAGTAGGAAAACAGCAGGCCGGCGATGTGCCGGTGGCGACCATGCCCATCTTTGCCTCCGATGGAAAGACCCTGCTGTTTCTGGGCGCCACGACGCCCAACACGATTGAAATCGACTGGCGTGTGACCACCATCGATTCCGGCGTATCCCGGCCGACCGGCGTGTGGCCGATGGTAAGAGACGCAAAGATCGCGGATGCGTTTCCTCTGCTGGCGGACTGGCATCAGGGCCAGATGTACGTGTCCTCGTCCGGCCGTATTTGGCAGATCAATCTGGATGCGCCGCAGTGGAAGGCGACGGGGCAACCTCGCCCTGTGACCACAGGGAACGATGCCCTTCTGCCGCGCTCCGGTGCCGGGGCGCGGTTCGTTTTCTTCAATCAAGCGGTTACTTCTCACTTGTGGCAATTGGATCTGGATGAAAATCGAGGGAAGGCTATCGGGGAGATGCGGCCAGTGAAGAATAGCGGCGGAAGCCAAACCCGGCCTTCCACCTCGCGTGATGGGAAGCTGCTCTCCTATACGCATAGCGAACCTTCCGGGGACAGTGTGCGCGTGCGCAATCTTTCCTCGGGCAGTGAATCCACGCTGGTGTCGACACTGGCGCGCTCCAAGGTTTCGCCCGATGGTTCGCGGGTTGGGTATAGCGTCCATGGGGAGGGAATTTTCGTGGTTCCTTCCACCGGCGGAGAGTCTTCGCTGCTTCTGAAGCAGAAAGGCCCGGCACGCGCCTCCATCTTCGGCTGGACTCCGGATGGAAAGAAGATCGTGTTCTGGTATGGGGAATCGGTTCGATACGGTCTGCTTGATCCACAAAATCAGCACACGCAGGACATCTTCGGCGAGCACAAGTACCCCATCCATGGTGTGGAGTTTTCGCCTGACCAGCGCTGGGTGGTGTTCAAGACTCCGAGGGGCAGAGGCACTCCAACCTGGATTGCGCCGGTGGAAGGCGGAAAGGCCGCGGAGGAGAAGAAGTGGATTCCCATCAGCGAGGACCTGGACGACCGGGCGTGGTGGTCGCCGGATGGAAACCTGCTGTATCTGGCAAGCCGCCGCGATGGGGTGAAATGCATCTGGACGCTGCGGTTGGACCCGGTAACAAAGAAACCGGGAGAGGCTTCGCCGCTTCTGCACCTGCATGGCGCCAGGGTGGAAGTCAGCTCCGGCACGGAGCATTTTGGTCCGGCGGTCTACTCCGGCGGCATTATCTTCAGCTTGAACGAACGAACGGGTAATGTGTGGATCGCGGAGAAGAAGTGATTAGCCACCGGCGCGTTCGGCGCGGGCGCGCTCGGCGAGTTTCTTCACGTCGATGTTCAGCCGCTTGATTTTCTGATTGAGCGTGGAGAGCGGAATGCGGAAGACTTCGGCGGCTTCGGTCTGGCTCCACTTGCAGGACTCGAGGGTTTTGATGATCTCTCGCCGTTCGTAGTCGGCGACGATTTCAAACAGCGACGCATCGGGCGGCAGGGGCGACGATTCATCCTGGCGCAGGCGCATGCCCTGGCTGTGGAGGACGTGGTCGGGCAGCACGTCGGCGGATGCGAGTGAACTGGTGGAGAGCACGACTGCGCGCTCCACGACGTTCTCCAGTTCGCGGACGTTGCCGGGCCAGGTGTAATCCATGAGCAAGCGCAGCGCTTCATTGTCGAAGCGCAGTTGGGCGCGGCCGTCGGAGCCGATGAATTTTTCGTTTTCCTGGCAGTATTTATCGAAGAAATGCTCGGTCAGGGCGGGGATGTCTTCGCGGCGCTCGCGGAGGGGCGGCAGCTGGATGTTGATGACGTTGAGGCGATAGTAGAGGTCGGCGCGGAATTTGTCTTCCTCCACCATTTTCTTGAGGTCGGCGTTGGTGGCGGCGAGGATGCGCACATCGACCCTGACGGTTTCGCCTGAGCCGAGCGGCATGAATTCCTTTTCCTGCATGACACGCAGCAGCTTGGCCTGCGTTTCGATTCCGATGGTGCCGATTTCATCGAAGAAGATGGTCCCGCGGTTGGCCACTTCGAAGTAGCCTTTGCGCGTCGCCATGGCTCCGGTGAAGGCGCCTTTGACGTGGCCGAAGAGTGTCGATTCCAGCAGGTCGGTGGGAGCGAGCCGGAGTTGACGGCGACGAAGGTGGACGGCGCGCGCCGAGTGGGCGTGGATGGCCTTGGCGATCAGCTCCTTGCCGGTGCCGGTTTCACCGGCAATGAGCACGGTGGTGGAGCGCGAGGTGGCCACCTGCGCGACAAGGTCGAGGACGCGGAGCATCTCTCGCTTTTCCCGATGATGTTGGGGAAGGAGTAGCGCTGCTTGAGGGCGCGCTTGAGCTGTGTGTTCTCGCGTTCCAGGCGGCGGCGGGCGATGAGGCGCTCGATTTCGAGCAGCAGCTTTTCGTTGTCCCAGGGTTTGGAGAAGTAATCCTGCGCTCCGTTTTTCAGCGCTTCGACGGCCACTTCCACCGAGCCATAGGCGGTGATCATGCAGATGGGCGTTTCGGTGTCGCGCTCGCGGACCTCTTTGAGCACTTCCATGCCGGAGCGGTCGGGCATCATGAGGTCGAGCAGGACGAGGTCGTAGTTCGCCTGCTCCATTTTGCGCAGGCCTTCGGTGGCGTTGGGAGCCTCTTCGATGGAATAGCCTTCGAGCGAGAGCAGAGTTTCGAGGCTTTCGCGGATATCGGCTTCGTCGTCGACAATGAGAATGCGTCCGCGATGCTGCGGGGTATCCATGTGGGTTGTGCGGTCAGACATTCACGGGTTTCCGGACCAGGGGGAACTCGAGGATAAAGCGCGTACCACCGTTGGGGCGGCTCTCCACTTCGATGTGGCCGGCATGCTCCTTTACAATCCCATAGGTTACCGCAAGGCCAAGGCCGGTGCCTTTTTTGGCGCCTTTGGTGGTGAAGAAGGGGTCGTAGATGCGGGCGAGGTTTTCCGGCGCAATGCCTGAGCCCGTGTCGGACACTTCCACACGCGCCATGCCCTCCTGGCTCCAGGTGCGGACGCTGAGCTGGCCGCCGCCTTCCATGGCGTCGCGGGCGTTGAGGAAGAGATTGAGGAAGACCTGCTGCATCTTGCCGGCGTCGCCTTTGATGGTGCCGAGATCGTCGTCGAAGGTGGCGGCCACTTGGATGCCGGCTTTCTTCAACTGGTGGTCGATGAGGCTCACCGTTTCGCGGATGACGCGGTTGATGTCGATCTCGATGTACTCGTTGGGCGAGGTGCGCGAGAAGTTGAGCAGGGAGTTCACAATCTCACTGGCGCGGAAGGTCTGCTTGGCGATCTTTTCGAGGAGTTTGACTTGCAGCATCGTCACCGGAAACCTGCTTGGCCAGCATCTGGGCGTAGGAACTGATGACGGCGAGCGGGGTGTTGACTTCGTGGGCTACGCCGGCGGCCAGCAATCCGATGGAACTGAGCTTGTCGGCCTGCACCAGTTGCCGTTCGAGGGCGCTGCGCTCGGTGATGTCGTCGAAGATGACGAGGCGGCCGATCTGTTCGAATTCCTTGGAAACGAGCGGGGCGACAGCGAGATTGACGATGGATTCTGCACGGGGCGGGCGTGACCGCTGGGTCGTGTTGCCGTTGCCGTTGGAATGCCCGCTGGTGTGTCCGTTGGCGGCGGTTGTGGCGAAGGCCGTGGTGGTGTTGAGTTTGAATTTGAGGATGTGGTGTACGCCTGCTTCACTTCGCGCACCTGATTGAGGCGCTGGCAGAGATCTTCGGGGAGCACCGCACAGCTTGCGGGCCTGCACCGCGTGCGCTCGCGTGATGCCGGTGAGGCGCCTGAGCTGCGTGTTCCAGTTGACTCGATCGTCGAGGTCGGCGGCGAGAATGCCGACGTTAATCGACTCGACGATGTTCGCCACCCTGAGGCGCTCAAATCCTTCGGCTTTGCGTTCCAGCGATTGATAGAGCTGGGCGTTTTCGAGGGCGATGGCGAGGTAGCCCGCGAGCGATTGCACGAGGTCGAGGTCATCGGTGGGCAGGAAGTCATCCTTTACCGGTGCGGCTGAGGCCGAGGTGGCGATCGCCTTGGCCGCGCACGGTGCAGGGGAAATAGTAGGTGAAATCGAGGTCGGCGATGGCGTGGCGGACCGTGGCCGGCCAATCCCGCGAGACGACGTCGAGGGCGTAGCGGTGCGTTCGAAGAAGAAGAAGCGCTTGTGGGCTGCGACAGAAGGAACGACAGATCGAGCCGGCTGAGCGTCAATTGATCGAGCGTGCGGGTGGTCTTGGTGAGGCGGAAGGAATCATCCTGGCCGTGCAGAAAGACCGCGGCGTGCTTGATGCCGAGGGTCCGTTTGATACGGTCAATGACGGAATTCATGAGCCGCTCGGGGTCGGTTTCCGAGCTCAATTCGCGAGCGAATTCGGTCAGCGTACGGCGGTAATCGTAGCGGTCTTTATAGAAGAAATAGCGGTCTAATTGTTCCTGGGTCCAACTGCGGATGGGCTGGAAGGCGAAGGTGGAAATGAGGATCATCGCCACCATGGCCGAGGGGGTCAACTCTTCATAGTGGTTGAACGAAGTGACCATCGCGTAGAAGAGGCCGATGACCGCGACGGTGGCCAGTGTGTAAGCGTAGCCCTGTTGGAAGATGACGTCGACGTCCATCAGGCGGTAGCGGATGATGGCGTAGGCCCAGGTGAGCGGAATGAGCGGCAGGCTCAGGACGGACATCTTCATCCACGGGCCAGGGATGCTGCCGGCGGCGTAGGGCAGCATGTAGAAGAGGGTGAACGGGACGATGCCGAATACCACGCCATTGCGCAGCTAGCGCAACTGCGAGCGGACCCGGCGGAGTCTTCGGTACGGTTGTGCTCCAGGTGCAGGGCGAGCGCGCCGAGCAGGTAGAGGAAGCCGTAGGCGACGAGCCAGACGCGGTCGAGCGCCCAGCGCAGGTCGGGTTGCGAGACGTCGATGCGGAGCGATCCGGTGCCGATGGCGAGAAACAGGCCGAAAATCAGGTGGCGGGGTGTAGAGCCAGCAGATGCGGCGTTCCGGCGGAGCCAGGGGCGGCGTTCCGGGAAGCTGAGGCAGAAGTGGAGGAAGATGGTGGGGCCGAAGAGACCGGCACCGAGGTTGCCCCAGTAGATGATCTTGTCGAAATTGTTGAGTTTGCCGGTGTAGTGGAAGGTGCTGAGAACGAATGAGACGAGGCAGAGGATGTAGAAATGGCGGGCTTTGACGGCGTTGCCGCGGCGGACGAAGACGAAGAGGCCGATGAGGAGGTAGGCGGCTCCAACGATGTACTGGTAGTAGACGGCGGTTTCGGGGACGCCTTCGCCGACGTATACATTGACTTTGACCTGGACACCGGAGCGCTCGATGAGGTATTCGGCTTTGCTCCATGCGCCGAGGCGGGCGAGGATCTGGGGGACGGCGATGGCGCTTTCGACTGTGGCGCCGTTGATGCTGACGACGACGTCGCCGATTTTCAGGCCGGCGCGGTATCCGGGGCCGTCGTGGCTGACGATAACAGCCTGTACTTTCTTATCTTTACCGGAGCCGGTTTCGGACCAGGCGATGCCGTCGTCGGGGAGGCGGTACTTGGACTGCTGCTGGAAATTGATACCGGCGGCGATCATGGCCGCGACCGTTAGCACCACCAGCAGGGCGTTGGCGAGTTGGACTTTCAGTTCCTTCAAGCCTGACCTCTTCTGCGCCTGGACCCTAGAGCATTGGATACACGAGTATCCGTTCTCAGAACATAGTTGCAAGTATCATACCAGAGTTTGGAGAAGGATTAAGTGATTGTGGAGGAAGGGGTTGGGGTATGTAGTGCAGGTGTTACTTATGGAAAACGGGAGAAATGGATACAGAGAAGTGGATCAATGACACAGGGAGTATTGGAACGGTTAGCGGTACATCGCCACTACTTCGCCACCACCAGCGACACACTTCTCCAGCAAACTCGCCATTTTGTCGCAGCGCTCCTGCATTTTTTCGTCGCGCAAGCCCCACTTCACGGCGGATTGCGCCAATTGGGATTGCTTGGCCGGGGAGGCGGCTACGGCTCGCAGACCTTCGATCGCGGCTAGGGCTTCGGGGCGCGAAATGCCGCCGAAGGGCAAATCGAGATCGGCGGAGGCCCACTCCCTCCACGGGCCTTCCTGCAGCGGGGCTAAGTTGACGCCGCAGACCTCGGTGAGGGCTACGAGGACGAAGGTGGCGCGGCCTGCGCCGAATTCCATTTCTCCCACCGGGCGGGCGTTGGCGCGGATCCATTTGGGGATCTTGGTGGCCTCTGTGCCGGCGGGCGGTGCGACGCCTTCGGGCAGTTGGAAGAAGTGCAGATATTGGGCCATCAGGTCTCCTCGGCGGGGATCAGATCCAGGGGAAGATAGGGGCTGGCAACGGTGACGGGCAGGCCGGCGCGGCGCGCCATGGCAGCCAGAGCCAAGCCTTCGGCACAGAGCAGAGTCGCCGGATGACGCGCGCCGGAACCTTCCTGCGCGTGGCGGCGATGTGTGGCCAACAGCCGTTCAAGAGCTGCCGCGGTGCCGGCGGCATCATTGTTGCTGAGCGCCAGCACTCCTTCGAGCAGGGGGCGCAGACGATCCACTACGGGAGTGAGGTTCCCCTGCCAGTCCGGGCGTTGCAACAAACGTCCGATGCGGCGGTTGGTGGTTGGTGGATCGGGGGCTACCAGTGCGCCGATGGCGGCGTGATAGGCGCCGATGACGGGCGGGTGGACGTTCGAATAGATGGCGTGATCGATGGTGGCCACCGTGTCGAGAACGCTTTGCCGTCCGAGGATCAGCGAGTCAATGACGGCGGCGTACATACGCTCGGCGGAAAAGAAGGAGACGTCGACGGGCCTATTCTGGGCACGCAGATCAGCTTCCTTCCACAGGTTGCGGAGGCTGAACATCGTCATGTAGCAATCCACGGCTTCGGACAATAGCTTCGGGATAGTGTCGAGGCGCTCCTGCAGGGCGTAGCGGCAACAGGCGGACATGCGGCGGATAATAGCGGCGTCGGCGAGGAACTCGGCGCGCGAGCGGAGAGTCGCATTGGCGGCCACGGCGGCGTCGCTACGGGCGAGGCGCGCGTCATAGTCGCCCAGCAGGCGGCGGAGGTCCGGTTCGGCGAGTTGATTCAATCCTTCCAGTGGGCGTGGCATTAGGGTCCGTATTTGATCACATTTCCTGGCAACCCGTCGACATCGGCGGCGCTGGCAATATTGAGATGCTCGTAGTCCTCGGTGCTCATCGGCTCGCCGTTGGAGATGCCGATGCCGCGGACCTTGGGCTTGCCGCCTTGCATGCCGTTGAGAATGAGTTGTCCGGCGGCGGCTTTGAGCGGGTTGTCCTGGGCTTCCTGCACCATTCCGATCGCGTGGAGTCCCACCCAGTTCGCATCCATCTGCAGGCAGCCGGCGTCCAGGCGCTGGCCGCCCGGGAGCACAGTTCCGACGTAAACCGGCATGTCGTTCAGTTTGGCGCTGCCGCCTTTGGCTTCGACAATGATGACTTCCAGATCGTCGGGCGGCGCCTGCAGCAACTGTTCGAGCGTGGCGTCGGGATTAGAGGGAGAGCGGAGCCACACCTGGTCGATGCCGGTGCCGCCTCCGCTCCAGCCTTTGAGCATGACAAAGCCGGGCCGCTGCAGCATGTAGTTGGCGGCCATCAGCTCTCCGGTGACCTCGTTGAGGTTGCGGTAAATCTGGGTGTTGGCGGCTTTCTCGCACTCTGAGAGCACCTTGGCCATCCAGTTGGGGTCATCCCGGCGGGTCTTGTAGGGGTCGTTCGCCTTGAGGAATTGCTCCACCTTGTGGTCAATCAGGGCCTGACGCCGTTCCACCTGTTTGTTGAACTCCTGCAGGACGTTGAGCACGTGATTGAGGAGTGGGGTATTTTGCTGACCTTCGGCGATCTGTCCCAGGTTGTTTACCAGGTTCCTGAACTCGGTGAGATAAGTCTGGAAGCGCACATTGTTCTGGCTGGATTCCTCTAAGGCATCGAGGGCCTGCTGGCAGGAATCGACCAGGTCCTGGGGTTGGGTGGACGGATCGCCCAGTTGGCGGAGCAATTGTTCGCGGAGGGTTTCGGTGTGGAGAACGGGATCGTAGGAGAATGTTCCGTTGCTGTCGGCATGCTCCTGGGAGTCGGCGGGCATTTCCGCCTGCGTCATGGGCTTGCCGTTCTTGAGGACGATACCGGTGATGGTGGGGCACCCGATTTGGCCGGCGAGGCGGCTGCGGACCATGGCGGCGACCTGAGCGAGTTCGGCATCGGGCTCGGCGGTGTTGGCGAGGCGGTCGCAGGCGACATAGACCCATTCGCGGGACATTTGGATGCAGCCTTGTTCCAGGGGAAAGCCGTCGGGGCCGTAGTCACCGATGTAGGTGGGTGCCGTGGAGAGGTCGGAGCCTGGGCCGCCCTTGGCCTCGACGATGCGGACTTCTTCGGGGCATTCGCCGGAGGCAGGGGTCCAGTTCGGGGGCTTGACCCAGATCTGGTCGATGCCGGTGCCGCCGCCGCTCCAACCTTTGACCATGCGCCACTCGCCCGGCATAGGCGATTGATACTGGCACAGGAGGCAGACATTGGCCGGGACCATCTGGCGGTAGTAGGGATCGAGCTGATCCAAGGCCTGGCCGCGCGCCTGGGCCAACTGTTGCGGATCGATGTTGCAGCGGCAGAGCCCCAAAGGTTGCGTGCCGCTCATGTGATAGGCGGCGTCGCGCTCGCCATTCACTTCGCTTTGCTGGGATGGAGTGAGGCCGCCGTTCACATCGGCCATTAGCAGGTTGTAGCAGTGCTGCAGCAGCACCTGATCCTGAATGCCTTGCAAAGGGTCCATGGTGCGCTAGGCTCCCCTTCCGGCTGCAAGGCGCAACTGCGACCAGACGTTATCGGGGACGCGGGTCAACACCAACTGCATCCGGACTTTGCCGGGTTTGCCCATGTCGGCGAGCAGCGGCTGGATTTTCGGATGCGAATGGAACCCGGCTCCGGCATCGAAGCTGAGGGTGACGAAGGCGAGGATGGTGCCACGCTCGGTGAGTTTGTACTTACGCGCCTCGGCAATGGCGGTATCGACGCGGGCGGTGAGCGCTTCGGGTGCGATGTCTTTTACCAGCCCGGGATGAGCCGATTGGAGATGTTCGATAGCGATGCCGCGGAGGTTCTGGTCGGTGGCTTTCTGGAGTTGCTCGAGTTGTGCGGGGAAGATGGGGAAGAGTCCGGCGGGCGTGGCGAGCTTTGGATTGGCTTGTGCGGTGGATTGCGTGTTTTCGACGAGGAACTCCACCTGGTCGCCGACCGGCACGCCGAAGCCGCGGATGGGTCCGAAGAAGGTGCGCAGTTGATCGGCGGTGGAGGATTGCAGGAACGCTTTGAGAAGGCGCGGGTCGTAGTAACGGAAGGCGCGTTTCTTGTTGCCGGGAAGCTCTACAAGGAGGAAACTCGCCAGATGCGTGTAGAGGCTCATGGGGTCGATTTCGGTGGCGACGAAAATGCCCCAGGGCTGATCCCAGAAGGTGCGGATCCATTCCATGATGCTCGCGTCGATGCGGA
>JAXLQM010000038.1:0-32074 GCA_046331645.1 Bryobacteraceae bacterium | reverse complement strand
CACCACGAAGTTCACCGTCTGCCCGCTCACTGGCGTGCCGCTCGCGTTCTTCAGGGTTGCCTGCAATCTCACTTATTCGCAAGTCATCTGCGAAAAGCATGAATTAGTGCCTCGACCCTACTGGCAGGGAGGAAATCGCCAGCGGTAGCGGATGCTAGTAATCGGCATCTTCCGAGGCACCTGAGGACTGCTCGCTGGTCGTCCGGACTGAATAGTGCGAGACGAGGATGCAACTCTAGAATCCTCTCGATCACATCGACAAATAGCTCGCACGATGGAAGCCCTTTTGAGTCGCACAGTCCAGCGCACATTAACGCTAATTTTCTCATTACTCGCGCCTCCACCGCACTTCCGTCAACACTTAGTACCAAGGACGCAAGGTGATTTATGCTTTCGAATGACTGACAAGGCCCGCATAATTCCAAACACCTGATTGCGAGTTCGCACGCGATCAATTCGTCAGGAGTCCAGAGTCGGCTTCGCAGCCACCGTGTAATTGTGTCGAAGATGATCTCTGACGAAGTCCCTCCATATCGTTCAACAAGATTCCTCCGTCGCTGGTCCGAGGTCAAGAACACGTTTAGATATTCGTAAAGCTCAGGGACGCGTATCGTACGTTCTCCGGCCTGGATCTTGTCTAGGTAAGAGTACAATTCATCTTCTGACATACATCGCATGCTTCTGCGCCTACAGGATAAAGGCTCTACCAGAGTTCACTTCTAGATCAATACGGCAGTCACCTCCGGGACAGTCCCGTCTCCGATTATCCCAGAATCGCTGTAGCTGCCGACGATCCCGGAATGGGAATGAGTGGTTGCTGGGACCAAGACCTCCGACTAGTTGTCGTATGAAATCCATCGCCTTGGCGTACGCTTCGACTCGGTTGCGGAGTTCTCGCGTTGTGAGCCTTGACATTAGGGCAGTTAGCTGAAGTTGCCCAATCACCTTTAGCGGCGGTAACAACATTTGCCATCTTTCGGCTTTCCCACCTGCATCGTCCATATCAGATCCCTGTGCTTGCCACCTACCTCTATGATCACCACATGCAGCGTAGCACGCAAGCCCAACACCAGCGAGCGCCATAGCAAAATTCTGAATCTTCTCCAAGTTCGGTGCCTGAATCAGCGACCCCTCCATTACGGCGTGCCTGCCAGATGGATCAATATTTCCGACAGGGTTGGCTTCGGCGAAAATGTATCCTGGGAGAGTCCCTGGTTGGAGTTCATAGCCTTCAAACTTGTCGGCGGTTGTGAAACGACCAAGCTGTGGGTTGTACCACCGCGCCCGCAGATAGTACATCCCCAGCCCCGCATCGTACTGCTCCCCGCGATACAGGTACGCATTCGCCGTCGTCCCGCTCGACGCCACCACATTCCCAAACGCGTCGTAAGCATACGTATCCGTCACCGCTCCACTCGCATCCGTCAACGAACGCACGTGGAAGCCGGCATCATACCCGTAGTAATGCGTCACACCCGCTGCCGTCTGGCTGATCCGCACCGTGCCATGTGCGTACCGCCGCACCACCGCGCCACTCACCACTTCCTCCGCCACCTGCGCATATCCAGTCGGCGTCAAGTCATCCACTAGGTATCGAGTCGTCACTCCGCTAGCCGTCTTCGCGATCCGGTTTCCGTCGCCGTCGTAGACCATCGTCACCGCGCCGCCGTTGTAACTCGTCAGCCGATCAAGATAGTCATACCCGAACGTCTGCCCGCCCGAGGTCAGCGTGTTCCCGTTGTCGTCGAATGTATCCCCCGAGATCCGGTCATTCAAATCGAAGGTGTTGGTCGTGCTCGGAATCGCCACGATGGTCGAAGTCCGTGAGAGCCGGTTCCCCACTGCATCCAGCCCATACGTCACGTTCCCATCTGGAACAATCACTTCACTGAGTAACTTGTACACCGCGTCGTATCCCCAACTCATCGACCGACCACCACTCTCCGTCGCCGTCAGCTTCTGCCCCGAGTTCCCAAACGTGTAACTATACGAGGCCAGCGTGTTCGGCGTCTTCGTCAGCGTGACCGCATTCATCCGGTCCATCACATCCGTCCCGAACGTGTGCACCACCCCGTTCGGGTACGCCATCGTCGCCGGATTCCCCGCGTCATCCCACGTGAAATTCGTCGCCCCAGCTTGATCCGTCACTGTTTGCAGCCGGTTCAATGAATCGTAGCCATACGCGATATTCACGCCATTCGCATTCGAGGAGACCACCGATGCGACCAAGCTGTTCGGATGATAGCTGTACGTAAGCGTCCCTTGCGCCGTGGTCTTCGTCTTCACCCGGTCCCGGAAATCATACGTCCAAGTCGTCGTCCCCGATGCATCCGCCATCGTCAACCGTTTGCCTGTGCCGCTGTAGGTATACGTGATCGGAGTCTGCCCGCTCAACGATGCATCCGGCGTCATGCTCAACAGCCGGTTCATCGAGTCATAAGCATGCGTCGTCGTCTTCGCATTGAAGTTCCGCCGCGTCAGCATGTTCCCTACGGCGTCGTACGTGAACGCCTCATACTGCCCCGCAGGCAGTGTCCGCCTCGTCCGCCGGTTCAACGCATCGTACTCATACGTCGTCTGGTGGCTATTCGCATCCGTCTGCCGGATCTTGTTTCCCGCCAGATCGTACCCGTAGCTCGTGATCTGATTCAGCGCGTTCGTTACCGACGTAAGCTGCGAGGCCTTGTCATACGCCCACACTGTCGTCCGCAGATCCTGATCCGTTGTCGAAGTCCGCAGCCCCAGCCCATCGTAAGCATGCGTCACGAACTTCGTGTCCGGATAAGTGACCTTCGTGTTCCGCCCACGCCCATCGAACTCAAACACCGTCACCCGATTCTTCTCATCCGTGCTCGATGTCCGCCGGTCCGCATCGTCATAAGCGAAAGTCTTCGCCTTCCCCTGCGCATTCGTAACAGAAATCAAACGCCCCGCATCATCGTAAGCGTTCGTCGTCACGTTCCCCCGCTCATCCTTCTCCGTCAACCTCCGCCCCGCCAGATCGTACGTGTACTCAACAGAACCCGCATCCGCAGTCCCAAACGCATACGTCACCTTCTTCAACTGCCCGGCCAGATCATACTCGTTCTTCGTCACCCGCCCCAACTGATCCGTCACCGTCAACGCCTTGTCCCGGAAATCATACGTCGTCTGCGTGAACGTCAGATCCGGATACGTCGTCTTCACCAACCGGTTCTTCGCGTCGTATTCATACCCCGTCGTCCGGTTCAGCGGATCCACCTCCGATGTCTTGTTCCCATTCCCGTCATACGCGTAAGTCCACAATCCATTCCCCGCATCCCGCATCGTAGCCCGCCGCCCCAACTCATCGTACGTGTAGCTCGTCCCATTCCCACGGGCATCCGTCTGCGTCAGCATCTGCCCATACGAATTGAACGTGCTCGCCATCGTCCGACCCTCCGGGTCCGTATACGACACCCGGTTCCCGTATGCATCGTAGCCATACGTGGACGTGTTCCCACGAGCATCCTTCAGCGTCAACGGCAATCCCTTCGCGTTCCACGTGAACTGCGCCACCTGCCCCAGTGCATCCGTGATCGCATTGATGTTGAACGCCGCATCGTACGTCACGCTCTGCGTGAAGTTCACCCCGTTCGTCACCGACGTCGGCCCGCCATAGGCGTTGAACACCGCCGAGTTCGTATGATTCAGCGGATCCCGCACACTCGTCTTGAATCCCTGCGCATTGTAAGTGTTCGTCCACGTCTTGCCCAGCGGATTCGTCTCCGTCAACTGATTGTTGTTCGCATCGAACGAATACAACCACGTCCGGTTCAGCCCGTCCACCCGACGCACCACGTTCCCCTGCGGATCCTGCTCCACCAACTCCACCCCCGTATCCGGATTCGTCGTCGTCGTGGTCCGCAACGCCAGGTTGTAGGCGTAGCTCTTCGTCTGCCCCGCCGCATCCGTCTCCGTCAACACACGCCCGCTGGCATCATACGTCGCACTCGCCACTGTGTTCCCACGAGCATCCTTCAGCGTCTTCAGCAAATGCCCCGGATCATACGTGTACTCCTGCGCCGTCGCCACCGAAGGCAGCGTCACCGTCGCCAGTTCCCCCTGCCCGTTGTAGCCGTACGTGTAGTGCTTGCCCAGCGGGTCCGTGATCCGCGTGATCCTCCCCACTCCATCCCGCAGAAACGCAATCTTCAATCCCCCATTGCTCGACGTGATTCCATCCGTGGCAAACGTCAGCGTGTTGCCATTCAGATCCCGCACCGACACCAGCTTCCCATCGCCGGCAAACGTGTACTTGCGCCCCGCAGGGTCCGTGTACACATACCCCGTAGGCACATACAACCCCGGCTGAATCCCGCAGGCATACACATTGCCCACACGCACCACCACGCCACCGCAGTTGTCTCCCGTCGCCGCCATCGAGCCATAGAAGCCCGGCTCCCCCGTCCACGCCGGCACGTAGAAGAACTGGAAAATCCCGTTGGCCACCGGAGTGAAGTAGAACGTCTTCCGCTGCCCGTTCATCGTCAGCGTCACCTGCTGCGCCGCCGGTCCCACTGTCAGCCGTGCCGAGTTGATCGCCAGCTTCCACCCAAATCCGAAGTCGCTGATCACAGTGCGCTCCAAGCTGTCGTAAGTGCGCTCGATGGCGATCGGCAGCCCCGCCAACGGCACCACGAAATCGCGCACCGTCGTCATCACGCGCCCCGGCTTGAACTCCCCGGTCACCGTCACCAGCACAAGGTTGTTCTGCGTCACGCCCTGTGAATCCGTAGCCGCCAGCTTCACCCAATAGGCTCCGTTGGCCAGCGTCGTCGTGTCCCAATTGGCCAGCGTCCCGCTGCCCACCGTGTTGCCGTTCAGCACCACCGGATGCTCTTCATCCCAACTCGGCCAATACGACAGCACTCCACCCGTCAGCGTCTTGCCCGGACCCACGGTGACCGGCACAATCCCCGTCACGCGAGTGCCATCCACCGGCGAGCCAATCCATCCCGGCTGACTCGATCCCGGAGCATTCACCATCACCTGCACTGTGTCCGTCGAAATCAGCGACCCATCCGACGCCATCAGTTGCAGCACATACACGCCCGTCGCCGAGAAGTACGCCACTGGCGCTGCCTTCTGCGGAGCCTCGAACGTCACATCGCCCGGCCCGCTGATCTTCGTCCAGGTGATGGTCAGCGGACTGCTGGAAGGCAACCCGTCATCGGTCACCGTGCCGCTCAGCCCGGCTCCCTCGGGCATCGTCACTGTCACGTCCTCGCCGGCATTCACCAGCGGAGCCACGTTGGTCCCGTTGGTCCAACTCACTTGCACGGCGTTCGATTGCACCACCGCGCCCGAGATCAGCGCTTTCGCCAGCAACGTATCGGTCACACGTGGCACCGTGCTCGTGTAGCTGAAACTCGCCACACCGCTGGCGTTGGTCGTCGCGCTCAACTGCTGCGGATTGCCGCCCGTGAGGAACAGCGTCACCGGAACGTTCGCCAACAAAGCCCCCGATGCATCCTTCGCCTTCACCTGGAAGTTCTGCACCGTGTTCACAAGCTGCGCCGCGCTCAGCACCGCGGGTGTCAATTCCAGCGATCCCGCCGGAGCCAGGCCGTTATACCCGGAGCCTGCCGATGCCGTCAGCGTCAGCGAAAGCCCCTGCCCGCAACATTCCGAATAATCCAGTTCGAACGGATACAGGCCCGGAGCCGGGAAGTTCACCGTCACCAGCCGTCCGATGGGAGCCGTGCCTTGGTTGTAGGAAGCGAGTACCGGATACCCGAAGAATGGCGATGTGACGGGTCCGCCCACCATCTGGTCTCCACTCACACGCGTGGCGCCGTTTCCCACGCCCATGAAGAAACCGTCATCGGTGAACACATCCAGCGTCACGTTGCCCGCCGTCTTCACGACGAAGGTTCCGGTGATCACCGCGTTGAAGGCGTACAGTTTGCCCATGCCGGCCTGGAATCCGTTGCCCTGGGCGATGATCGAACCCGTGTAGTTGCCCGCCGGGTCGGTGGTTACGTTCACAAACGGACGCGTGCTCACATCGATCGTCGCCGGCATCCCCGGAACCGTTCCCGGCGGCGGATTGAAGTTGATCGCCGAAAACTCCTGCGTGAACAGCGGCTGCTGGCTCGGAGGAGTGTTGAAGGAACCCTGTCCGTCGCTGCGGAAGAATCTTCCCACCACCTTCGTCAGGGTCACGTTCTGTTGAGGGATTACCCAGCCCACCACGGCGGGGTTGGACTGCAGCCCGCCCAGAGCGGTGGTCGATGCGGCCACGTTGTCATTGCCGTTCAGGGTGCCTGTGTAGGTGTAGCTCGCTTGCCCGTTGGCGTCCGTCACTCCGCTACCGGAGAACGAATGCGTCCCCGTCACCACGAAGTTCACCGTCTGCCCGCTCACTGGCGTGCCGCTCGCGTTTTTCAGGGTGGCCTGCAAGGTGTACGGCATTCCCGCCAGCACAGGTCCGCCCGCCGCCGGCGACAGCACCAGTCCGGCTACTCCTGTCGTCGATCCCACCGTCACGGTTACCGTGTCCGTGCCGCTGAGGCTGGTGTCGCTCGCCGATAGCTGCAGGACGTAGGTCCCCGTTGTGCTGAACGTCGCCGCCGTCACAGGCGACGAGGCATTGGAGAACGTCACCGTCCCCGGCCCGCTCACCTTGGTCCAACTCATGCTCAGCGTCGCGTTCAACGGCAACCCGTCGTCGCTGACACTGCCTTGCAGCGTGGCACCCTGTTGAATCTGAACGGTCAGATCCGGCCCGGCATTCACCACCGGCGCCTGATTCACAGGCCGGCACAACGAACTGGCAATGTTCGCCGCCAGCGCTTCCAACTGCGCCCCGGTGGGAGCCGCGTAGTAGTCCGCCGGCGAAGAGGCTAATTGCTGCATCAGCGTGGTGTTGGCATTGCCGTAGGCCACGGAGATGAAACGGATGCCGGCGGCCTTCGCCGCCGTGGCCGCGTTGACCGTTCCGTTCGGGTCGGGTGGATTCACGTCCACACCGTCCGACAACAGCACGATCGTCTTCGATGCGGCGGGGTTTCCGCGCGTGCCGAACAGCTCCGCGTTGGCTGTGTCGATTCCTGTCTTGATGTACGTGCCGCCGCCCGATGACAGCGCGTCAATCGCGTTCTTCGCCGCCGTCCCGTTTTGCGTCAGCATCTGGTTCAACGTTCCCGAGGTGGTGAACGAAACGACGCTGATCTGGTCCGTGGACAGGTTCAAGGCATCCACGATTGTTTTCGCCGCGTTCTTGATCGAGGCGAACGGCTGGCCTCCCACTGAGCCGGAACGATCGATGACAATCGTCACGTCTGCCGGCGAAGGAGTACACGCCGCCGTATTCACCAAAACGATCCGGTCGATGTCCGGAGCCTGTGCGGCATTGTTGAAAAACTTGATCGTGTTTGAGCCCGCGTTGAGCGTGATGTTTCGGGCGACATTGGCCACCGTTGTCCAGGAACCAGTGGGACCACCCGAAAACGACAAGGTGCTGGTGGAGTTGTTGATGCTGATGCTGGCCGTCCTGGCGCTTGCCGAACCGTTCGTGTAGTACACGGTCATGGTGTACGTGCCGGCGGTAGCCACGGTGACGCCGTTGAAAATCAGAACGCCGTTCGGTGACCCGCTTTGTTTGCCGATCAGCTCCACACGCTGCGAGTTCGAGCAACCCGCGCAACTGGCCGCCACTGCGCCGCCGCTCAATGTGTTGCCCGAATCCTCGGCCTCGTAGGAGATTGCCGGATTGACCACAATCTGCACTGGCGTGGTCTGGGTCAGAGCGCCTGCCGTGGCGCTTACGGTAATGGGGTACGTCCCTGTGGATGTTCCGCCCGGTACCGTGATCGCCATCGTCGATGCGCCTGAACTCGTGATGGAAGCCGGATTGAAGGTCACCGTGGAGCCCGCGGGTGCGCCAGTCTGCGACAGCGTTGCGGTCCCGCTGAATCCATTGATCGCAGTGAGCGTGATGGTGAAGGTAGTGCTTGCGCCAGGGGCAAGGGGAGCCGAAGTGGGCGTTGCCGCCAGTGTATAGTTCGGCTGCCCGTTCACAGACAGGGTCACTGCGGCTGCCTGCTGCGTGATAATTCCGCTGGTGCCCGTGAATGTCACGGGGTAGCTGGATGTCAGTGTGGAGCCTGTCGTGTTAACCGTCACCGTGGACGTTCCGGCCCCGTTTAGTATGGCTGGCGAGTAGCTGGCGGATGCTCCCTCGGGCAGGCCTGTCGAATTCAGTTGCACCATCCCATCGAATCCACCCGCAGCCGTAACGATCACAGTGAATGTCGTGTTCGACCCTGCACTGACGGTTGCGGTTTGCGGAGTGGCGGACAGGCTGTATCCCGCACCCGGGTTGATGGTCAGCAGCGCCTGCACTTCACGAGTGATGGTCCCGCCGCTTGCCGTGATGCGTATGGGGAATGTGCCCGCCGGTGTTCCTGCGCTGGTGGCCAACGTCATCGTAACCGCCCCCGAAGACGCCAGTGTTGCGGGACTGAAAGTGGCTGCGGTTCCGTTCGGCAGGCCGGTTACGCTGAAGTTCAATACAGTGTTGAATCCATTCACAGCGGTGATCGCCAGCGGATACTGAGCCATCGCTCCGGGTGGGATCGTCCTGCCACTGACACCGCTCGAAAGACTGAAGTCGGCGAGATTCGAAACTGTAACCGTCACCTGCTGCGTCTGAACGAGTGCTCCGCTGGTGGCTGTAATCGTTGCCGTAGCACTACCGAGCGGCGCGTTGCCGGAGGCCTGCACCGACAGTACGGCCGTGCCACTGCCTTGCACCGTCGAGGGACTGAAGATACCGCTTACTCCCGGCGGCAGCCCAGCCACGGAAAGCGCCACGGGACCGCTGAAGGCGCCGCTCGCGGCAATCGTTGCCGTAAATGTGGCCGGTTGACCGGCCGGTCCGATCGTTCTCGAGGTGGGTGTCACCGACATCGAGAACCCGGCCGAGGGCACTGTCAAGTTGACGGTTGCCGTCCGCACCAGAGTCCCGCTCGTCCCTGTGATCGTGATCGGATAGGTGCCCGGTGTGGCATTGGTCGCCAGACTGATGGTGATCGTAGAAGTGGGCGCGCCGTTGGTCAATACATTCTGCGAGAAACCAACCCCGCTCCCGGCGGGCTGTCCGCTTACGGAAAGCACCACAGGCTGCGAGAAGTCGGAAATCGGCGTCAGCGCTACCCCGAACGTTGCGCTCGAGCCCGCCACGGCTTGTTGCGTCGCCGGCGTCGCGCTAATCGAGAAGTCCGGTTGCGAGGTGAAGCTCACGTTGTCGAACGTCGTAATCGCTGCATAGGAGTTCGTGTTGCTGCAACTCACCAGCCCCACATACATCTGGGCTCCAGCCGTGATGGCCGTGGTTGACCCCACTTGTGTCCACGTGGTCCCGTTCGTCGAGACGTAGCCGGAGAAGTTCTGGCCCTGCCTGGTGATCCTCAGCCAGATGGGCATGCCGATCGATTGTCCCCAGTAGAACGCGGGCTGTTGCGCCGTCGTCTGCCGGGCGGCAAACTTCACGTTCCCGCCCTCCTGAAACACCATCGCATTCGCCGAGGTCGGGTCCAGGCTCGTTCGCATCATGATGCCTGCCCGCCCCTGCGTATTCGATAAAAGACGCGCGGTCAACGTACCATCGCCCATCATCCGGTAGGCAGTGTGGAACTGGTCGCTGCCGCTGTTCTGGTCGTCGACCGAATTTCCTGCCCCTTGTACGGTAAATACTGTCCCGTTGAAATTGGCCAAACCGCCAGGACCGGGACTCCCTACATCCACTGAGCTCCACATCGAAAAGGGACTTCCTGTCCCAATCAGTTTGATTTCCTCGCTACGGCTTATGGCTCCACTTGTTGCCGTTACAGTGAGTGGATAGGTTCCTGCCGCCGTTGCCGGCGGAACTGTCACGGTCAACGCAGTGCTCCCACTCCCGTTCACCGTTGCCGGCGCAAAACTGTAAGTGGCGCCGGATGGCAACCCAGTCACGGTGAAGTTCACCGCTCCCGCAAATCCGCCAAGTCCTGTGACGTTTAGCGGGTACGACCCGCTATTGCCGAACACGGTGGCCGGGCCGGCCTTGCTAAGTAGAAAATCCTGTTGTCCGTTTACGGCCACGTTGTCAAACGTGGTCGTCCCCAGACTCGATGTGCTGTAGCTGCATTCCACCAGTCCCACATAAATCTGCGCATTCATCGCCAGTTGCAGTGGCGCTGCTAGAAGCGTCCAACTGGTGCCGTTGATCGAGTAGTAGGCCGTGACTGTGTCCCCGATCCGAGTCAGCTTCAGCCATATCGGAGGGCCAATGTTTACCCAGTCCGAGGTTGCCGGGTATCCACCGTTAGTGGTTCGGTAGGAGAATCGAGTCACCCCGTTTTGTACGTGTGCCATCGCGTTCTTGGAGTTCGCTTCCAACGAATCGCGCATCATCAAACCCATGCGCCCACCGGTCGTGCTCGCCACTCGCGCTACGATCTCCGCGTTGCCCGTCACTTTCTGGTAAACGTAGTGGAACCCATCGCTCGTGCCCCAATCCTGGTTCACCTGCGGACCTGCGCCTCGCACCGTGAATACGGAGCCCGAAATTGTCGACCAACCCGCTACTCCGGTTGTTCCCACGTCAACGGCGGTCCATGGCGCTGTTACCGGATTAGGAATCGTTACGGATGCGGCACTGTTTACAGTGGATGTCCCGTCGTTCCCCGTTACCGTCAGCGTGTATCGCCCCGTCGCGGCCGTTCCCGGCGTTACTGTCAGTTGGCTGGTTGCTCCAGTCGCCACTGCCGCCGGGTTCATCACTGCTGTGGAACCTGCCGGATTCCCGCTGACACTGAGGCCCACGGTCCCGGTATAGCTGCCTTGAGGAACCACCGTGACACCGTAAGTGACATTAGCGCCTGCCATCACTGCGGTTGGCGAAACGGATAGCAGGAAATTGGCGGGACTCGTGATGCTAACGTTGTCGAATGTTCCCGTCACCAGCGGGTTGTTGTAGTTGTTGTAATAAGCGTAAACTGTCAGCCCCACTTGGATTGTCTGCCCCAGCGGGATGGTTGCCGTCCCCGCCTGCGTCCAATTCGTGCCATCCACCGACACGTATCCCGTAAAAACGTTGCCCGCCCTCACTACCTTCAGCCACTGCGGCGCCGCCATCGTGGCATGCGTGGTCGTCGTAGCCGCTCCGCCTGTCGCCGTGCGGTTCGACCACGTCACAACGTTGGCCGAGTTCACCATCATCATCGCGTAGGCTGCTCCGGACTCGGCCGTGCTCCTCATAGCCACGCCTGCCCACGAAGGCGTGCCCCCCGTATTGGCTCCCGGCATCCCCGTCAAACGGGCTATGATCTGTCCATCGCCGGTCAGAGGCTGGTGTGCGAAATAGTGCGAATCCACATACTGCGAATCCGGGCTCCCCGACCCTTGAACCGAGTAGGTGCCTCCGCTCACGGAAACACTACCTGCCTGGGCTACTGTCCCCACGTCGCGGCCAGTCCAAATACCGCCCCCCGCGGCCCCAAGGATGAGCGGCACTGTGGCTGTTCGCGTGAGTCCCCCGCCGCTCGCCGTGATTGTCACGGAGTAACTGCCCGCGGAGCCTCCCGGAGGTGTGATTGTGAGCGTGCTGCTTCCGGACGCCGCAAGTGAACTCGGAGTGAAACTGAAGCCGGTGCCCGTCGGCCCTCCTGCGGCGGACAACGTAACCGGTCCTGCAAATCCGCCTTGCATTGTCAAGGCGACTCCATGCTGCACCGCTCCCGCCAGGATCTGTCCTTGCTGCGATGCGGTCAGGAGAAAGTCCTGGATGCCAGAAAACCGCACACTGTCGAACAGCGCCGTAGTCAGCACGTAGCCAAAATTCGAATAAGAGGCCGACGAGAATAGCCCGATGAACACTGGCCCCGGCGCACCCAGGTTGATGGCACTGCCTACCTGTGTCCAATTCACCCCGTCGGCGGACAGGTAACCGGTAATCGCAACTCCCGTCCGGATCAGCTTCAACCACGTGGGCATGATCTGCGTCGGGCCGGTCACATTGGCTATGAATGCGCCGGTGTAGGCGCGAGTCGTCCACCGAGTCGCCCCGTTCGAGTCCAACCGCATCGTGGCATGTCCTGAGTTCGCATCCAGGCTGGTGCGGATCATCACACCTGCCGTCGAGGCCGGGTTCGTGTTTGCCCCTATATATCCCGTTACCCGCGCAACAATCTCCCCATCTCCTGTCAGCGTCCGATAGGCATACTGCATTGCATCCGCAGTCCCGCCAAACCCGACTCCGGAACCGGACAATGCGAACGACGGGCCGCTAGGCTCATATCCCGAACGCCCTGCGGCCGGAACTTGGCCGATATCTGCCGAACTCCATCCGGATTGCAGATTTCCCATCACCAGCACCGGAAGATTCAAGGTTTCGCTGTCCACTGCCGCAATGGCAGTCGCCGCTGCCGTATACCGTCCGGGAGGAGCGTTGTTACTGGAGACCAACTGCAGCGTGGATGTGCCGGCGCCGGTAAGGATTGTCGGCGAATAGGTGGCGTCCACCCCCTCCGGCAGCCCTCCAATCGCAAGACTTACTGGATCGGCAAAGCCGTCAAAGGCCGTAACCTGCACCGAAACTGGAAACGGCAACCCCGGCAGCAATGTGGCCGTGGCTGGGTTCAAAGAAAGTACAAACGGCTCCTCGGTTACCTCCATGGTGATGTCCGCAGTGTGCGTCAACCCTCCGCCGGCCGCTGTGATGGTGAGGATGTAAGTCGATGGCGGCGTTGCCGTAGATGGCTTCACAGTGAGGGAGCTTTCCGCCGTCCCACTGATGATTTGCGGAAAGAATGTCGCCGTGGAGCCGGACCGCAGCCCCGTCAGAGATAGCGTCACAGGACTGGCGAATCCGTTCACCGGGTTGATGCCGACCGTGTAGGGTGCCTGTCCTCCGGGTGGCGTGCTTTGGGCCGACGGCGTAATCGCCATTTCGAAATCGGGGTCGCCACTTGTGAGCAGCATACTCACCGAGCGGGAGACTCCCCCGCTGCTCTCACCTCGGATCTGAATAGGGGTTCGGCCTCGCGAGGTACCTTTGATTCGTACTTTCGCCGTGCCTCCTCCCCGGACGACCGGAGGGTCGAACGAGAGATTGATTCCCGCAGGCACGCCCACTGCCGTCAGTCGTACCGTGTCTTGAAAACCACCCTTTGGGACGACAGTGACCACGCTGATGGAGTCCTTTGCGGCACTGAAGGCCTTCACAGCATTGCTGCTGGACAGGGTGAAATCGGTTCCCATCACCAATACGGGCACGGTCGCCTGCTTTCGAACGGATCCGCTCTGTGCCGTAACGTCGAGTTGATAGGTGCGTGCAGCGATGGAACTGTTGGTGCTGAGATCTAGTCGAACGGTTCCCGACCCGTTCACCGACGCCGCCGGGACTGCAGCCAGCACGCCTGCCGGAGGGTTCGTCACACTCACCTGTACCTCGGCGTCAGATCCGAGGTTCCCCCGAACCACCACCGGCACACTCGACCTCCCGTTTGTGGGGAGCCGCCAAGGCCGCAACGGTGGCTGGATGTCAAAGTCTGCTCCACGGCGCACCCGCAATCGAACCGTATCAGTCTTACGCAAAGTCCCGTCGTAGCCGACAACAGTTAACGACAGCACTCCTTCGGGCTGCGTTGGGCTTGTTGTGATCCGCAACAGTACTGATCCTCCAACTGTCAGCCTGGTGCTCGTCAATGCAGATGTTGCGCCGTTCGGGAGTCCCTCTACTGAAATCCCGACCGCTGGACTCAGTGTGCCTGAGGGGCTGATCTCCACACGGTAGGACACCGTGGTACCGGGTGCCGAGGTTTTCTCCCCATCAGGAACTCTAACGAGAAAATTTGTTGCGCTTGCGCAAGCAGGCACAAGCACAGCGGCCAAGAAGATTACCAGACGAACTCTTAAGAATGTCATTGGGTTTATGAAATTGGGAGTGAGTAGACATTACTAAAGGCAAGCCTTGAACGGTCGGCAGCATCTCCCGCTCGGGACGTGCTTGCTGGATGATTATAAATCCTAAGAAAACGGCACGAATGCATGCAGTTTGCTTGGCGAATCTTCACCTAAGCGTCAATCGAAGCCTCAGCTTAAGCCACGCAAGGGCACTGAGTCAAGGCTTAATGCCCAGCATTAGATGAAAAATTTCAGATTTTACTTGCATGATGATCACTTCCTGGTACTTTCTATCACATACTGGCTCCGTCGCTGAAATGGACCACAAGGAGCCCAAGCCTGAAGAGGACGTGCGATTCAAGCCTTCGGTAATGACTCAAGGCACCTCCGAATTCCCGTCCTCACCACCGGATCAAAAGCGTGATTGCGTCGCATACCTCCCCAATTCGCTCGCTCTGAGGTCCGTCAATTACCTGCAAATACACGGATGTGGGTACACAGCGGCATCCCCCCACATCCTTACACCGCCTGGCACCACAGGACTTCCATCCGCTCACTTCGGAAACCGCGACATACCTCTGCTTCGTTGCACATCCGTGCAACAAGGTCTGGGCCATCTCATTGGGATGAACCCTCGATCCGTCGTCCACGCCGGCAAGGGGGTGAGCGTTACTCGATTGCGCCTTGAACCCCGTCCACACGTGGTGAATTCCTGGCCCGCGCTCCGGTGCTTTTTGGGGCGGTTGGGCAGTGCATGGGCACTGAATGCAGGATGGCATCTACCGTGTAGCACCCAACTCATTCACCAGCGGCTCAGTCCAATACAGTCAGCAGGCTTGAAGTACGAGCAACCTTCCAACACCTCGCCCAGTGTCTGGTGCTTCTCTCCGGGCAAAGTCACGTCCTTCGCCGGCAGATCGGCGTTTCGGCCATGCTGGCAACTGTGCTCCGTTGGGGTGAGGAACAACAACGTACCCGATTGCTGCTTCCTCGTCCTCCGACAATTGGATCTTGTCGGCGATCCAGTTGAGCAGGCCCAGTTACCTCAAACGGCCTCGCTGTTCGTCGCAGGCGAACACAATGTTGATGCGGGCCTCAAAGCCAGGCGTGACGGTAACGGGTTTCATTCTTCCTCCTCAGGTTTGATTGAGCCAGCTTGTGATTCGGCCATTGGTGCCGATGTATCGAGCCTTTGGCACTGTCGGACGGGATCAGGAACGTGTACTGCCCGCTGGACAATCTGGTTCCCCGTCCCGGGGCACGGCTGACCATATTCAGATGGATCGTGTTCCAGGAAACCGCCGGTCAGATGCTCTTTTCGCAGGACGCCCGTGGACACCAGAACGGGGCGGCAACGTTCACTGCCCAAGAATGCGAAGGGACCTCACGAGGCGATGTCCCAGCCACGCGCCGTCATCGATTCAAGGCTGGGGATCTGGGTACTGGCACGTGTCTCCAGTCGGCGATACCGTGCGGGAGTAAGCCTGAGCGCAGCCGCCAGTTCCACCTCGTCCGGCGGCCGGCCAAGCTGGGAGGTGAGCAACGACGTCAACACCTCCCGTTGACGGACGAATCGGCGGACCTGACGCTAGAGGGGATCAATGGTGCGGAGGTAGTCGGCCATGGCGCCGCGGATACAGTGCTCGGGGAGGGTCTTGAGCTTCAAGCCACGCTCCGGCTGAAAGCGGTCCCACCGCCTGGATGAGACCCAGGGTCCCAACCGAAATGAGATCCTCGATCTCAACGCACGCCGGACACTTCCGCTGGAGACGACCCGCCAGCAGATGCACCTGCGGAAGATTGGCCAGGATGAACTGGTCTTCGCTGGCTTGGAAAACGACGGACATGATTTCGCTTCCTTTCCGGCGGGCGTATTGGGCGACTCCCGCTCGGGTGGGGCGGCACCGTGCGGGCGCGTAGCGGTCAAGACCGGGCGGATGCCCGGCGATGCGCCGTCTTGACGGCGAGCACCAGCGCGGTAAGTCCGAAGAAGCGGGAGTCGCAGGATGAACCTGAAGGAGTCCGGTTGAGCTGATCTAGCCGGTTTTTGAAATTGGAAGAGCAACCCAGGAAATTGTGGTCGCGCGGAATTGTTCTCTGCTGTTGGGCAGACCCTTGTCGACCTCCTGCCGAGTTTCGGGGCGGCAAGCCTCAGCGAGACAAGATCTTATGGAACGGTTACCCGTGAGGGTCTGAGTAGAGTCGATTCGATGGTAGATGAAATCCTCCGCTCGATTAGAGGCTATTGATGCCCATCGCCCGTAACTTATGGTGCTCGGATCTGATTTACAGATTCGACTGAGAATTCATCGGCGCTTACCGGTTCGAAGTCGATATTCTGGCACTCCAGGACACGCTTCGTTGTGCCCGCCATAGTAGAAATGCGCTGTTGCTTCATCCGAAGCACAATAGGCGTTTCGCTGTCGATCCACGTCTGTCTCAACAGCTCGCCGTCGGACCTATTGGCATCATAGTCAAAGAAGAATGTTTCGCGGCCCAATTTTCTTTCTCCGGGCTTTGGCGTGCCTTTGGGCGCTTCCTTTCCAAAACCGAAGCGAGTCCGGGAAGTCCGCGGGAACATTTCGCACATGGGCTGGGGCGTTCGAATCTAGGTGCCTCTGGTAGAGCTGGGCGACGCGCCTGCACTGTAGTGAGGATATTCTCATCCCGGTACGGCCTGATTACGTTGTGAAGTTACTTGAGGGCGACAAGACGGTGGAGCTTCGGCGGCGTGCTGTTCGGGTTTCGACCTGGCACACGCGTCTGCCTTTATGCCACTCTGCCGGTCGGACGAATCGTCGGCTTCGATGAGGTGCAGAGTGTACATGAACATAGCCCTGTCGAAATCTGGAAGGAGTTTGCCGGGCGAGCAGGAATCACAAAGGACGGCTTTTTCGACTGTTTTGGCGGAGTTAAGCCGCGGCTGCGCGATTGTTTTCCGGCAGGTTGTACGCTCACAGCGTGAACTGGATCTGAGCGATCTGCGCAGTTCGCTGGGAACCTTCCACGCACCTCAATTTTTCCGGAGGATTTCGCGGGGCAGCGATGAGATGCGGTTACTGGAGAACGCTCTTAGTGAGACAGGATCGGAAGATGCAAGATGTTATTTCGGATGTTAAGTGTGTGTAAGGTTATCGGAACGGCTCAGAAGCCGTCGTTTTAGAAATCGCGATGGAGTGCACATTCTGCAAACAGAGCTCGGTCGGGGTCCCTTGATCTTGCTCACGAACAATCTCCTTGCTGGCAAGCTGATCCTCTCTTTCAACGGGGAGGCTGCCTGCCATTGTGTTGTCCAGAGCCACTATCTGCCTGTGGAAATCATTCCGGCGAAGCCGAACGCAGTTTCGGGGATCCTGAAACTGTTAGGCTTGCCCCCGGAACCCGTTTTTAAACTTCATCGCGGAATCTTGCCACGGATTCCCCTCAGGTGAACGGTAGATTTGAGGGAACGTTTTGGAACGTTTTCATGCGTGCAAAATGAACCTGTATATCCAGGCCTTTTGTCGCACAAAGCAACTCCTTCCAAGCACGCCCACTTGACGCGCCGCTCTGATCAGACCTTCAGGTAGGTGTTGCAGGGTCGCGGCTGACAAAACACAGACATCGCGATACTTTCGTGGTTATATGACCAAAATGCCACGATTCGGACCATCTGCTCCGGAAGGGTACATCACAAAGAAACGAGCAGCCGAACTGCTTGGTGTTGGCACAAAAACAATCGAACGGCTGTGCAAAACTTCTCAACGGAGTGAGTGCAAAGTTCGATGGATGATGGTTTCGAACCACGGCACCAGGTCCATAACGGTTTACCATCAGGAGGATCTCTTGAAGTACGCCGCGATGCCGAGAGTTACTGTGCCACCGGAGGATCAGAATCTCGATCGTGAATTGCTGTTCGCACATCTGGATGAAACCTTTGCCGCCATGAATGGTTTGGCTCAGAGCGCAATCGGGCGGGGATCACGAAGTGTGCGGTTGGACATGTCAACTGGTCGCGGCGCTAACCGGATCCGAGTTTCGTTGGAGATCGGCCACACCGAATAGAGACATCATGGATGCCTGCAAACGGAGATGTACATGTGTTGCGTGCTTGCCGGTGCACTGTGCAATTCCATCGGGGTCACGATGGTGCACATATGAGCATGAGCCGCAAAGGAACGCCAGCGGACAATGCCGTGATCGGCGCTGAGTTGCTGCTCGCCGGAGCCTCTCGAACGAACCTGCCGGCACGGATAATGGTGGGACAAGAGAAATCAACAGTGCGCGGGAAAGGCAGGTAGTCGCAAATGGTCAGGCACGCGCGCCGGACACAAGGGATTCGCCAACCATCGCGAAGGAAGCCCATACGCGCATGTCGTTATTTAGCGTTTTCACTTGCTCAATCTAGCCTGGAACTCGATTGCAGTCGGGCAAGCATGCTCCGTTGACACTCAACCGGCCGCACCACATCCGTAGCCTGACGCCCTGCCATTCTTGAAGGCCGCAATTGCTTCAACGATCATGCAAAGCCTGCCCGGAGACCGAGGTCCAACAAGGCGCTGCAGGCACTCGGAGATTTCCTCCTCACTCGGCGGTCGCGGCGAGCACAGCCGCATGTAAGCCGCCAACGACGCTTGAATGCGACTGCCCCCGCGTCCAGTTTGTCGATAGAACGCATTGAGTTGTCGATGAAAATGGACGGCGTTTGCCCCAATGGGGCTGAGCGCCTCAATAGTCAGGATGCCGAGCCGAATGAAGTCTCGCGCCCATTCGCCCGAGCCTCTGCCGCACACCTTTCGACCTTCAGCTTTCACCGCGGCGTTACACCACCCCGCTATCTCAACATCGGAAACCGCAACGCGGAGTATGTTGGCATACCCCTTCAGCAGGTTGTAGCTTGACGACAACACCGCTCGGCGCTTGCAACGCGATTGTGGATCTAGAGATTGGTGGAAGATCGAACCGCATTCATTCTTTTCAAGCGAGCACGGGGGCGGGTCAGCCGCAGGACTTGGCGCGGCTCGATAGATGCCGCGATTCGAAACCAGCACTCCAGCTTTTGCTAACCTCCACAACTGCATGGTTGCGGCTGAGAGGCCAATATCCAGGGCTTCCGCCGCTTCGCTCGGCCGGATTGACCCTCGTGTTCCGACAAGAGCCATCACACGCGCCTTGGTTTTCCGGCTCGCGCGCGTGCTCTTCTGGCGTTGTACCTTTTTCTCATACTCGCGGCGATACGTCTCCGTCGCCGCCAAGGCAGCGGGCAGGATGTCCTTCCGCAAGCGGCCTTCTTTGAACGGGACGCCGTGCTTCGTGTCCCATTCCTGGATCAGGCTGATCACCTGTCCTGGGGTCGCCCCGCGGGCCAGCGCATGCTCCGCCAATGCGAGTTCGAAGGAAGAGTTTGTGTTGTCGCGAGGCATGCGGCGGGTTCGATTCCACACAGCCCGGAACTGATCACAGCGGAACAGAAGTACAAACAGCCTCGCCGGGAGCGGTTCGGGTGGGCACGACACCCGCTCTCGCGAAGTCGAGCGGCATCCTTCGGTTTTGCCCTGTGCCGGAGCCTCGGCGCGGGATGCGAATGTGCTTCCGCTCCGAAGGCTGAGCAGATGCTCAACCAGCCAATCTGGAGCCTCGGGAATTTCGCACTGAAGGGGCGAGACCATCCAAGAATAACCGCGACTCGGCGGGATCACGACAAGCGAATTTCGGGTTTTGATGTCCACACCCGGCAGAATGCGAATCCAGGACCGGAGCCGCCCACGATAACGTGACGGCTCACGTAAATACAGATGGATTCCACCGCTGGCGGTTCTCGCGGTTGGGCAGACAGGTATCGGACCACGCAGATTTTCCAACGCCTCCATGGTGTTCAACCCGTCCTCGGAAGGCCCACGCTTTGTATCAAGATCGAGCACAAACACATCGGTGTCTGGGTCGAACCAAAGGCCGATTCGGCAACCTCGAAACTGGTCCGCCCAAACAGCCAGACTTCTCAATTCCTTCGACGCGTATGCTCGCTTGATGATCGGAACCTTGGATGACGCCGCCACGGGTGTGATCCGGCCGAAATTCAGAATTCGCGCGATGCAATCCTCCGGGTCGGTAGGCGCCGACGGAGGGGGAGGGTGGAAGAATGTGCGAAAATGTGAGACCCAACTCGCAGGTACACTCATCGATGTCCTCGTGTGTTGCAGACTGGTTGCAGCCGAAAGAAAGTCGGGCGATGTACCGGAGCGGCTAAGGCCTTCCGTAGCCCTGGAGCGTTAAGTCACGAACGCGTGCGGCGCAGACGAAGAGGCGTACTTCAAGCACTTCCTTGAGCACCTGCTCTACTAGCTCCACGCCAAACTCGGAGGCCAACTTACAGATGAGAAAGTACTCGTGGAGGGCGTGATCGGAAGAAGTTGCCATGCGGATCTCATCGAAAACAGCCCTGTAGGCTGGAGCAGGAAAGAAGTCCTTCTCGAAGCCAGCCTCCTGCGGGTCGTCAATGGCGGCGAGCAGCTCTGAACGCGACGGAGGGCCGGAGCCATCTCGGAAGTACATGTTTGAACGCCTGAATCGAGAAAGGAACGCAAATCAGCGATCGCGCCGCTTGCTCTGCGCGGCCGGGGCCGCGTCTGAAGTCGTGGCCCACGACTGGGCTACGGATGTGTGACGGAATTCCGAAGCGAGCGGGCGGTTTGAAATTCTGTCCCTCGTCCAGGTCAAGTTGGACTTGGGGTTCTTCAGCCAGGTCGCGTCAGAAATGTCGGCTAGCAATTGAAGGTAGCGGCGAGCGCCTTTGCCCAGGAGCCGGGCTTTTCCGGCCTCGAGCAGTTTGCTGCAAGTGGCTAGGCTCACTCTGGTGATCAGAGTACCGTCGCGGTCCCTTAACTCGACGCAGACGGGTAGCTCCGGGGGCGCGGCCCCAGCCGCGATGTCGTCGCCTCTTCTGTTCATTTCTTCTGCGCTGAAACGGTTGCCTGCAAGAGCCAAGCCTCAATGGCGGCGTGCGGGATGATGAACCGCTTCCCCAGCCGGATCGACGGAATCGAGCCATCTCGCAACCCTGAGTAGGCTTTGCTACGACTGATTCCAAGGTATGCCGCCAGATCGTTAACCGACCGGAAAACGCCCGCATTCACAGTGTCATAATGCGATATGATATTCATGGCAATTAGGCAACTCGTGTCTTTGTCAGTTTGTCATCAAGCTCTTAACGTGTCAAGATAAAAAAACAGGACGATACCACTGTGAAAACTAAGCAATCGCTGGATGCGACGGGCCGTTGGTGGAAAGCCAGCGAGTACGACATGGTCGGAGGGACAGTTGTCATGGCTTCCGGTGCCAGCCTCTCGGAATACGACCCTTGGCCGCAGTTCCTTGAAAACAGAGGAAAGTATCGCGTTGTGCACCAGCCCTATGTCCCATTTCTTAACCTGCATCCGCAGTTGGAAGCACTCGGAGAATGTGGAATTGAACCGACAGCTACTCCGCCATACTGTGCGGACGGTTCGACCACTCGTGGCCCGCGGAACGAGGCCGATGACCTGATTCTCTCGTGGTGCGAACAGCATGGACTCTTGGGAATCTTACAAACGCGATTTTCCTTGATCAGGACTCCAACGAAGGAGCATTACCGCCGCGGAGGGCGTTGGAACACAAGGATTCCCAAAACAGAGCAGGAAAGAAAACGGGCGGTGGAGGAGGAGATGCAGCAAGATCTTGAGTCTTCCAAAACGATAAACGACCTACTGGATGTTTTTCCAGACCTCTCCCGCCCAAACGCCCCGCGGATCCAGGATTACGAGTTTCCGCTTCCGAACAGCGCAAGGTTCTGGACCGAGTACGGCGAGAGCACAGCCGAGTTCAACTATGAACTGCGCGCCCTTCATAGATCGGTATTCAACATAAGCGAATGCCTCGTCCGCAGACCTAAGTCGGATGAAGAGTTAGCCAAGTTCGAGTGGTCGCGGCAGCATTTGCGTAGTCTCACTATGGCAGCCGGAACAGACTACAAGCACAGTGGCGATCTGACGCTCGATGATACGATCTATTGCCCGAGCCTCCTCACCTCATTTGCAGTGATGCTGATGGAGGATTTCCGCGCGGGACGCAGAGTTCACTCCTGCGAGAAATGCGCGACCGTGTTCGTCTCCAATGAGCCTCGAGCCAAGTTCTGTTCTCCCCGCTGCCGGAACTCCGTGCAGAGCGCGCGGCACTATCGGAAGAAGAAATCCACTTCCGAGGAAGGAGTCGAATGATGTCTGTGTCGAAGTATTCAGTGGCGGGGTCGAGTCGGCCGAAATGGCGATACCGGATTTTCCGCGGCAGAGATGCCGGCGGTAAGGCCATCTATGAAGGCAAAGGGGGCTACGACAAAAAGGGCGAGGCGGAAGCCGCAAAGCGCGCCCAAATCGAAGAGTTGGAACGCCCGCGAATTGAGATGCCTCCGCCTATGCCGCGGAAGGAGGCAATACCGCTGCAACTCTGGGTGGCAACGTGGATTGCTAATGATGCAACTCGCAACTGCACGCCAAAGACTGTGGAACGATACCGGACGTTGGCGGCATACCTTGATTCTCCGTCAATTCCGGAAATCGCCAGTTTGGCGGCAACGCCCATCAGCGAGATAAGACGGCCGGCGTTGCGGGCCGCCTTTCACGCCATGTTGCGGATGAAAGCAAAACGGCGCAGCCATGTCTCGGTTCGAACGGTGCGTCACGTCGCGGCGCTGGTGAGCGTCGCACGCAGCGAGGCAGTGGAACAGGAACTCATACCCTCCAATCCCATGTTCCGGCTGAAGCTGCCTCGCAATGAAAAGGTCGAAACGCGATCGTTGACGCCCGAACAAGTGCAAGCACTCCGCGATGCGTGCCGCGGAGACTGGACATTCACTCTCATCGAATTGGCTCTGGCCACCGGAGCGCGACGGGGAGAACTGCTGGCGCTGCAATGGGCCGACATCGACGCAGTCAAACAAACGGTGATCATCAGCAAGAGTGTCGAGCAAACTTCCGCGGGACTGCGTGTCAAATCCACCAAGAGCACCAAGGCGCGCAGGTGCACACTTCCGCAGTCAGCAATGGCGGCGCTCAGCTTTCAACGCGGCCAGCAGGCCGAATTGAAGAAGGCCTTCGCCGGAACCTATCGCGACAACGACCTCGTCTTCGCTCAGCCCAATGGTGAATATCTGGTGCCGGATCTCGTTTCGCAAACCGTGGTTCGCCGACTCCTGAAGGCGGGCATCCAGAAGGCGTCGTTCCACACACTACGGCACACGCACGCATCGTTACTCCTGTCCAGGGGAGTTCCCTTGCCGGCCGTCTCCGCCAGACTCGGCCACGCTGATCCGAACATCACCGCCAGGATCTACAGCCACGCTTTGCCGGATGATGATCGGCGCGGCGCCGACACGTGGGACACAGTGGTGGAGACGCAGGTTTTGTAAGGGCATGTTGACGTGCAACTGCGCTCATATGACATGGCATGACATGGAGAGAGCCCACGCTGGAGGTGAAAGTCTTTAGAATGTGGAGGATAATGTGGTAGCGCTAACGGGGATCGAACCCGTATTTAAGCCTTGAGAGGGCCTTGTCCTAACCCTTAGACGATAGCGCCACGGTTGCGGGTCACTTCCTATTATACTCAACCCGCCGTCCGTTACAATCAAGGAATGGACCGCCGTTTCTTCATCCTCACCCCCGCGGCGGCGCACGCCGCGTTTTCCCGCGCCGGCGATGGCGACCCCACCTACAAAATCGTCACCCCCTACAAACCCACCCCCCACTTCGATCAACCCGGCAAGGTCATCCGCACCACATCCCCCAACTGCATCCGCGAAGCCGACGAGCAAGTCAACCCCGACGCCGTCCGCGACATGATGAACCGCGGCCTCACCGCACTCACCGGCGACAAAGACCCGCGCGACGCCTGGCGCCGCTTCGTCACCCCGCAAGATGTCGTCGGCATCAAAGTCAACGCCTCCGGCGCGCCCCGCATCATGTCCCACCCCGTCGTAGTCGCCGAAATCGTCCGCAACATCGTCGCCGTCGGCGTGAAGCCAACCAACATCACCATCTACGAGCGCTTCCCCGATCAGCTCGAATCCATCCACTATGACCGTTACGTCAAGGAACCCGTGCGCATCCACGCCGTGGAGCCCTATCGCGGTCGCCTCGCCGAATACGATCCCCGCGTCTATGTCGACGTCAATTTCTTCGGCGAGGATGAAACCCGCTCCAACGCCGTCCGCATGGTCACTGAGCAGTTCACCAAGATCATCAACGTCCCCAACATGAAGGACCACGGAGCATCCGGTGTCACCGGGTGTCTCAAAAACATGGCTTACGGCAACTTCCACAACGTGGCCCGCTCTCATGCCTACTCGAAGACGCACACCAAAACCTTCATCGGCACGCTGGCCTCGGTCGAGCCAATCCGCTCCCGCACCGTCCTCCACGTCATGGATGGCCTCAAAGGCATCTGGCACGGCGGCCCCTTCCAGCGCGACAAGCGCTTCGCCTTCTTCCCCAAACAAATGATGTTCGGCACCGATCCCGTCGCCGTCGATCGCGTCATGCGCGATGTCGTCGAAGCGAAACGCAAGGCCGAAGGCGCGGTCTCCGTCATGGACCGCGACCCCAAAACCACACAGGACGTCAAAGGCAGCGATCCCAACAAGAACCGCTACATCCGCGAGCCCTTCCATATTGAATTCGCCGGCTCGCTCGGCCTCGGCGTCGCCGACCTCAAGAAAATCAAACTGGAGGAGATCGCCCTGTGATCTTCCCCGCCCTATTCGCCGCGGCCTTGCCAATCCTCTTCACCGGAACAGACACAGCCGCTTATCAAAAGGCCACGGCCCCCGGCGTGCGCTATCGCATGAACATGGCGATGGCCACCTCTTCCCCTTGGGTCGATTCCAACCTCTGGCGCTACCAGCGTAACCGCCAGGCCAGTTACCTCTGCGACGTGAAAGGCAAAAGCGTCGTCACCGCCATGGCCGAAGCTTACAGCATGGGCGTCAAACTCGCCCTGCAGATCGCGCCGGAACAGCAGGCTGACTTCGACAAAATGACCGAGTTCCTCAAGCAGGTTCCCGATGGCCCATCAAAGCCTTGGGTCAACTTCACCGTCAGTGAGGATGGCTCCGTTCAGGCCGGCGAAGTGATGAACCTCCTGTCGCGCCGCAGCATCCCCTATAGCGTCGCGGCCAAGGGCGATTACTCCCTCACCGCAAAAATGACCAATGCCTACGAAGCCATGCAGGACATCCGCGAGAAGCTTGGCGACGACAAGCGCGTCCTGCGCATCTTCGGCAGCGAATTGACGCTCGCCGTCGCCGCCCGTGAAGGCAATCGCGTGCGCCTCCACATGGTCAACTACGGCCAGCGCCCCGTGGAGTACCTCCGCATCCGCGTCCAAGGCGTCTTCCGCGAATCGAACATCAAGGCCTACCTCTACGGCGGCCTTACCCCCAAGTTCAAAGACTTCGAAGCCGGTAAAGACTACACCGAGTTCACCCTCGAATCCCTCGGCCCCTACGCAGTTCTCGATCTAACGCAGTAGACGCGATATACTAAGCGCTATTTTGGAAAACACGCTCATTGGACACTACCGCGTCACCGGTAAGCTCGGTGAAGGCGGCATGGGCGCCGTCTATCGCGCCACCGACACAAAGCTCGCGCGCGACGTCGCCATAAAAGTACTGCCGGAAGCGTTCACCAAGGATCCCGAGCGGCTCGCCCGCTTCACACGCGAAGCCCAGGTGCTTGCTTCATTGAATCACCCCAACATCGCCACCATTCACGGAATTGAAGAAGGCGCCATCGTCATGGAGTTGGTCGAAGGGCCCACTCTCCAGGAGAAGATCGCACGAGGCCCGCTCGAACTCGACGAAGCGCTCTCCATCGCCCGCCAGATCGCCGAAGCCCTGGAATCGGCCCACGACAAAGGGATCATCCACCGCGACCTCAAACCCGCCAATGTGAAGGTCACTCCCGAAGGCAACGTCAAGGTTCTCGACTTCGGCTTGGCGAAACTCAACGATGCCGCCGATCCCTCCGAGAACCCCGCCACCGCTCCCACGGTCATCCGCGGCAACTCCCCCACGCTGGCTGGCATGATCATGGGCACCGCCGGCTACATGGCCCCCGAACAAGCCTCCGGCAAGGCGGTGGACAAGCGCGCCGACATCTGGTCCTTCGGCGTCGTCCTCCACGAGATGCTGACCGGCAGGACGCTGTTCGATGGCGAATCAATCCCGCACACGCTGGCCTCGGTCCTCAAAGATCCCATCGCCTTTGAAACCGTGCAAGCCCCTGAGCCCATCCGCCGCCTGCTCATGCGCTGCCTCGAGCGTAATCCCAAAAACCGGCTGCGCGACATCGGCGAAGCCCGCGTCACCATCCAGAACTTCGCCGCCAATCCTCTCCCGGAGCCTTCACCCGCCCCCGCCTCGTCGCCGAAGCGGCCCGCACTCACTTGGGCTCTCGCGGCACTCATCCCGTTGGCCGCATTTCTCGGATGGCTCTTCCGCTCCACCCCTCCCCGGCCCGCAATCCCCATGCGGTTCGAACTGCCTCCCCCCTCGAAAGAACAGTTCGCTATCCTCGGCCACACCATCTCCCCGGACGGCCGGCAACTGCTCGTCCGTGCTTCCAGCAGTGGCCTGCGCGGGCCCGGCAGCAATCAGATCTACCTGCGTGACCTCAACGGAAAAACCTATCGCCCTCTGCCGGGAACGCTCGCCGGAATTTCCCCGGTCTGGTCCCCCGATGGCAAATCCGTGCTGTTCGCGCAGGGCGGCAAATGGCGTCACCTCGAGATCGGCGCCAGTTCGCCCGTCGTGCTTTGCGATGCCGATTCGCCGGCACTAGCGGCTTGGGGGCCCAATGGCACAATCCTGCTCGGTTCCACCGCGGGGCCGGTGCGTCGCATCGCCATCGCCGGCGGCACGCCAGCCGGCGTAACGAAACTGGATCCAAAGCGCGGGGAAACCGGACACGCCGCCCCTCAATTCCTTCCCGGCGGCCAATACTTCCTCTATACCGCCCTCGGGCCAAGGCCATCGGTCTGGGTGGCCTCCATTGACGGCAACCAGCCTCCCACCTGGCTCCTCGACATCGAAGGAAGTCAGGCCCTCTTCGCCGCCGGGGAAAGCCTCACCGCCGGTTTGCTCCTCTTCCACCGCGGCGGGGGACTCGCCGGTGTCGGCTTCGATGCTTCCAGCCGCAAGGTGCTCTCCGCGCCCATGCAGATTGTCGACACCATCAGCAATCCCGTCACCGGCTACCTTCCGCTTGGAGTTTCCATACCCGCGCGCGTCATGGTCTATAACGACGAAGCCACCGTGGGTGAACCCGAGCGCGTTGTCTTCCTGGATCGCCATGGGAAAACAGCTTTCACGCTCCCGCAGGAGCAAGGTGTCGAGTGGGGTCACATGGAGTTCTCACCCGACGGCCGGCGCCTCATGCTCAGCCGCTTTCACAACGCCACCAATTCCGGCGCCGACACCTCCGTTGCTGTGACTGCAGAACTTTGGACTGTCGAAGTCGCGCGTGGCACAATCTCGCGCGTCACCTTCGATGGCGGCAGTGAAAAGTCACCCGCCTGGTCGCCCGACGGCCGGCGTGTCTACTACACTCGCGCCTCGGAGAAAGACCCACCCGCCATCTGGTCCATACCCGCCGATGGCGCAGGCAAACCCGAAAAATGGATGGACCGCGCTGACAAAAGCGGCCACCATATTCACGTCTCCCCCGATGGCCGCCACCTGGTGTATCCCTTCGACGGCGGCATTCGACTCGTCGACCTCTCCGCGCGCGGCAAGACCAGCGATGTTATCTCCGCCCCGGCCAACTTCGACTGGCCTCAGTTCTCGCCCGATGGCCGATGGCTCGCCTACATCTCCAATGAAACCGGGCGCTCCGAACTCTATGTCCAGAGCTTTCCCCCCGGACGCGGCAAGTGGCAGGTTTCGCGCAACGGTGCGACCCTCGCCCGCTGGCGTCGCGATCAGCGAACTCGTCTACAGCGAGCTGCCAACAGCGTAAGTTCTATTCCGTAGCCGTTCGCCAAAGCAACCAGGCGTTGGAGTTCGATACTCCAGTTCCGCTCTTTGAAATCGATGGATCAGCCCCGCAGGAGCGCGATGTACTTCGCCTTGAGTCCGACGGTGAGCGCATTGTCATGATCCAACCGGCATGGAACCCGCAGGTTCGCCCACTGCAAGTGCTGCTCGATTGGATGCCAACCACAAACCAATAAAGGACGCCGCCGGAACTGCTGTCCAGACGCTAGAATAAAAGATGCGTCTCGCGCTCCCTACAGTGCTCTTGCTGATGACCGGATGCGGATATGTTGGCGATCCGCAGCCGCCAGCATTGCACATCCCCGTCCGCGTGGAAGATCTTTCCGTCGTACAGCAGGGCAGCGCGCTTCGTCTCACGTTTACCCTACCCAAGTTGACCACCGAAGGTTTAACCATCACCGAACTGCGCGAAGCGGAGCTCCGATTGGGCCCCGCGCCCGAAGGTGAGTTTCAACCCGATGCCCGGGGCCGCCGCCGCTCCCGCGTCCCCGCCGATTCCACCGAAGCCTCGAACGGCGTCCTCACCGTGGAAACCAAGATCGGCGACCTCGCCGGCAAACAAGCCATCGCCATGCTTCGCGTCAGCGGCCGTAGCGGCCGCTGGTCCGCATGGTCCAACAGTGAAATTCCAGGTCATCCCGCCGCTCACCAAACCCCGGCAACTCCGTGCCAACGGGTCGGCATCGTGCTCGCCTGGTCCGGCAACGCCGCCCACTACCGGATCGCCCGCAAAGCCGAAAAGGATCCCGAGTTCGCCACCGTGGGCCAAAGCAATGAGGCCGCCTTCACCGACGCCGCCGCCGAATTCGGCAAGCCCTATATCTACCGCGTCACCGGCTTTCAGGAAGCCGGAGAGCGCGAAGCCGTCAGCGAAGCATCGGATGAGTTAGCGGTCAACATCGAAGACAAGTTCGCTCCCGCCGTCCCCGTCGGACTCGCCGCACTCATCGGCGTCAGCAGCGTGGAACTCGCCTGGGAGCGCAATCTCGAAAAAGATCTGCGCGGATACCGCGTCTATCGGGCCCTGGGCAATGGCCCCTGGCAGAAGATCGCCGACCTCGTCGAAGCCCCCTCCTATGGCGATCGCATGGTCCAATCGGGCACGGCCTACCGCTATGCCATAACTTCCATCGACCAATTGGGCAATGAAAGTGACAAATCCGCGGAAGCGGCGGTGACGGTGCCCTAAACAAGGAAAAAACATTCATGACCAAACATGTTCGGTTCAGTCTCAACAAGAAAGCGTGGCCGACCTCACCCGACGGCTCACCCCTCGTCCGCCATGGCCTGGTGGAAGGCGATCGCGTCTATGAGACCGATTCCTTCTGGAACCTCGAACGCATGGACGATCATGCTCTCCTCGACGTGCGCCTCCTGCCTCCCGTCTGGCCCACAAAGATCGTCTGCGTCGGCCGCAATTACGTGGACCACGCCAAGGAACTCGGCAACCCAGTGCCCGCCGAGCCGCTCCTCTTCTACAAGCCGCTCTCTTCCCTCATCCCCACCGGCGACGATATCGTCTATCCCCCAATCACCCAGCAGGTCAGCTACGAAGGCGAATTGGGGCTCGTCATCGGCCGCCAGGCCCGCAACGTCTCCGTCGAAGAGGCAGGCAGCTTCATCTATGGATACACTGTTATTAACGACGTCACTGCCAGGGATCTGCAAAAGAAGGACGGGCAATGGGCTAGGGCTAAGGGTTGTGATACGTTCTGCCCCACCGGCCCTTGGGTCGTCCCCAAACAGGATGTCGAGTTCGAGAAGCTCCGCATTCGATCCTGGGTCAACGGTGAGCAGAAGCAGGACGGCACCGTGCTGGATATGATCTTTCCTCCAGCCGTGGTGGTCTCCTACATCTCGCAGTTTCTCACCCTGGAGCCGGGCGATCTCATCGCCACCGGTACTCCTCCAGGGGTCGGGCTCATTCAGCCCGGCGATCTTGTCCGAGTAGAAATTGAAGGCGTTGGCGCCTTGGAAAACCGGGTAGTAAAGGGCTAGAGTTTATGAAAATCTTTTTGGATACTGCAAATCTGGACGAACTGCGCAAAGGCGCAAGCTGGGGCATTGTCGATGGCGTCACCACCAACCCATCGCTCATCGCCAAGGAAGGCCGTCCGCTCGAAGAACAGGTGCGGATGATCTGCGACATCGTCGACGGTGACATCAGCGCCGAAGTCGTCGCCACCGACTCCAAAACCATGATCCAGGAGGGGCTGGCGCTGGCCAAGATTCACAAAAATATCGTGGTCAAAGCGCCGCTCACCCGCGACGGCATTCAAGCCACCGCCGCACTGGCCAAGGAAGGCATCCGCGTCAACGTCACGCTCTGCTTTTCCGCCAACCAGGCATTGCTCGCGGCCAAGGCCGGAGCCTACATCATCAGCCCCTTCGTCGGCCGGCTCGATGACATCTCCACCAACGGCATGGACCTCATCCGCAACATCTGCACCATTTACAAGAACTACGGCTACAAGACGCAGGTGCTCGCCGCTTCGCTCCGCCATCCCATCCACGTCCAGGAATCGGCGCTTGCCGGCGCGCACATCGGCACCATGCCCTTCAAGGTCCTCGATCAGTTGTTCAATCACCCGCTCACCGACAAGGGTCTGGAGCAATTCTTAAAGGATTGGGCGAAGGTTTTCCAGGATTCCGGCGCAACTCGCTAAGATCCTGCGTTATACTGTAGCGCTACGCATGAGTCCCAACGCGGCGATTGTGATCTTGAGTGCAGTTGCCGGAGTCCTTCTGGTGCTCGGTGGCTGGCTCCTCATTGGCCGCCGCCGCTCACCCGAGGAGATGGAGCGCGCTCGCCGTCTCTTCCTCAGCGCCCGCGGGCGTATCGTGGAGGCGGAAATCACCGACGTTCATGGAGCGCTGATCGGCTACAACTACGATGTCGCCGGTGTCACCTACCACGTTGTCCAGGACCTGACACCATTTCTCGATGTTCTTCCGCGGGACGCGAGCCTCTTGCTCGGTCCCGCCACAATTAAGTATTCGACGAGCAATCCCGCCAACTCCATTCTCGTCAGCGAGGAGTGGAGCGGCATCCGGATCGCTCGTCCCATTCCGATGGCAAAACAAAAAGGAGCTTAGATGTTTCAAACAAACTGGATGCGGCGCGCATTGCTGGCCGCCGGAATGCTGGCGGTATTCGGGGCAGGCTTAGTAGTAGGAGCCGACAACAAGAAACCCAAATCCATCATCCACGTCGTCACCCTCTACTGGAAACCCGGCGTCACCGACGCCCAGAAGCAGGCCGCCCTCGCCGGCGTGGAAAAAATGGCCGCCGAAATGCCCGGCATCAAAAACGTGTGGCTGAAGAGCGTCAAGGTCCAGGGCGACGCGGGCGGCACTCCCCTCCAATCCGCTTTCGTCATGGAGTTCGCCGACGAAGCAGCCTTCAAAGCCTATGACAACCACCCCGCCCATCGCGCCTGGGAGAAAGTCTACATCCCCGTCCGTGGTGAGAGCCGCACCCACGACATCACCAACTAATCTTCTGAGCCACGACCGTGAGGGAGTGGTCCCCGCTAATCACCCAAACTACGGGCGATCGAATCGGCAATCATAGCGCCGTGAAATCGCCCGTTTTCTATGAAAATCTCGTTCGTGTGCACGCCCGCCACCACCACCCCCGCCAGGTAAATCCCCTTCACTTCGCTCTCCAGCGTCTCCGCATTCGTCCGCGGCTTCTGCGTCGCTTCGTCCAGCGTGATCCCATGCGCCGCCATAAACTCAAAGTCCGGCCGGTAGCCCGTCATGGCGAAAACAAAATCGTTCTTCACCCGCACCACCCCATCCGGCGTCTCTACGTCAATCGCATCGGCGTACACCGCCTTCACGGACGACGAGAAATAAGCCTTCACTTCCCCGCACTTGATCCGGTTCTCAATGTTCGGCTTGATCCAATACTTCACCGAATCCGAGATCCGCTCGCCGCGATGAATCAGCGTCACCTTCGCCCCGGTCCAGAACAACTCCAGTGCCGCAATAGCCGCCGAGTTCTTCGCCCCAATCACCGCCACTTCCAGCCCGTAGTAAGGATGCGGCTCTCGGTAGTAGTGAATCACCTTCTCCATCTCGCCGCCCGGAATATTC
>JAXLQM010000037.1:0-33689 GCA_046331645.1 Bryobacteraceae bacterium | reverse complement strand
CATGACTCACTTCACCTCCACGCCCTTCGAAAAACTCGTCCGCGCATTCACCCGGAACACCATCCGCTCGCTCGATAACACCAGCCCCGCAGGCATCGGTACGCTCGTCACCGCCTGGTTCCCCTTCTCCGCATCCGCCAAACTCGCATGCAGCCTCACCGACACATATTCGTTGGCGCCCCCTCCAAACACCACCCGGCTCAGCACATACCGCTTCACTCCTGCCTTCTTCAAAGCAGGCACCACCGAATTCTTCGACCGCGCCTCAAACTCCGCCCTCCGCCCGAATTCCACCCGGATCCGTTGCACCACCACGATCGGCATCGAACCCACCGGCACATCCCGGATCGCACTATCCGCGACCGGACGCACCAGCAGCCGCGTCGTTCCCGAAACCGACTTCCGGTACTCCGGCAGCCACTTCTGGTAGGCCGCCGCTCCCATCCGCTTCTCTACATCCGTGCCGTTCTCCCAATCCGCCATATCCCGCACCGGCATCGTGCTCAAATACAAAAATCCATTGCCGAAAAGCGGCTTGTAATTCATCCGGTACTGGGCGCCCGTCTTCTGGTAGGCGTCCAGCACCGCCATGGATTGCGTCTCATACAGCGCCGTCATCTCCGGACGCACCGTGGCGAAGATCATCGCCACTAGTTCCGGCGGCGCCGTCTGTGCCGCTGCCAGACACGTCAACCCGAAAAACAAAAATAGCTTCTTCATCGACAAGCTCCTCAAAATTGGAAATTAGCCCGCCCTACCGGAAGAAAATGCAATCGAACGCAAAAATAGGTCAGCACCGTGAGAAATATTTTGTATACTTGCCCAATGGCCGCTTCGCCGGAACTCTCCGCCACGGCCGGCGTGAAGCTCGCTTACACCGAATTACGCCGCCTGGCTGCGGGATACCTGCGTGGCCAACCCCAAGGCCGCACCCTCGAGCCCGCGGCCCTTGTCAACGAAGCCTACATCCGCCTCGCCGCCTGGCAGGGCGTCCACTGGCAGAGCCGCTCCCACTTCATCGGCGTCGCCGCTCTGGTCATGCGCCAGATCATCTGGATCCACGCCCGCCGCCGCAACGCCTTGAAGCGCGGTGCCGGAACCCAACCCATCTCCCTGCACGCCGACGCGATCCCCAGCCCTGCCCCCCTCGACGCCTTTCTTCTCGAAAATGCCCTCCGGCGGCTCGAAACCGAAAGCCGCCAAGCCTGCCGCATCGTCGAAATGCGCATCTTCGGTGGCCTCACCGTGACCGAAATCGCCGCTCTGCTGCAACTCTCCGAATCCACCGTGAAGCGCCAGTGGGTATTCGCCAAAACCTGGCTCAAACACCAACTCGGTGGAGCGCTGCCCTTATGAATCCGCCGCGCTGGGAACGGCTCGAATCCCTCTTCGCCCGCACCCTCGCCGCCCCCGCCCATCTTCGCGAGTCCCTCCTGTCGGAAGCCCGCAACGCCGATCCTGCCCTCGAATCAGAGGTCCACCAGTTGCTCGCTCTCTACGAAGAAGACACCGGGTTTCTCGACACAGAGTCCGTCTTTCCCCCTCTGCAACCTGGCAATATGCTCTGCGGCTATCGCATCGACGGCGTCCTCGGCGAAGGCGGAATGGGCGTGGTCTACCGTGCCGTTCGCGAACCCGGCCCGCCACGCGCCATTAAAGTTCTCCGTCCGGAGGCCCTCGCCAATCCCAGCCTTCGACGGCGCTTTGAACGCGAATGCCAGGCCCTCCGCGAACTCCGCCATCCCAACATCGTCCAGGTCCACGCCGTGGAGCGCGACGCCAACGGCCATCACCTCCTCGTCATGGAACTCGTCGAAGGCGAACCCCTCAGCGTGCAACTCCGCAACGGGCCTCTTCCTCTTGCAACCGCCCTCCACTACGCCACCCAAATCGCTGCCGCGCTCGCTTCCGCCCACGCCGCCGGACTCATCCATCGCGACATCAAGCCGCAGAACGTCATGGTCACCCCGGAAGGCCGCGTCACGCTCCTCGACTTCGGTCTTTGCCGCTGGAACCAAACCCGCGAGCCCCAGGTCAGCCGCACGCACGCCGGGCTGCTCCTCGGCACCGCGCCCTACATGTCCCCGGAACAAGCGCAAGGCCTCGATGTTGACGCTCGCTCCGATGTCTTCTCCTTCGGTGCGGTCTTCTACGAAATGCTCTCCGGCGCCTCTGCCTTCGAAGCAGGCAATCCCATCGCCACGCTTGCCGCCATTCTCCATCGCGACCCCGCGCCACTGCCCGACATTCCCGTTTCCGTGCAATCGGTCCTCGGCCGCTGCCTGCACAAACAGCCGGCCCATCGCTTTGCTTCGGGCCAGGAACTCAGCGCCGCGCTGGAAACACTCGCCGCGGTCGCGCGCCGCGGACACCTTCGCCCCAGCCCCGTGCGCAAGTATCTGTCTGGAAAATCAGCCGCCATCGCTGCCGCGGCCTTACTCTGCACCGCCGTTGCCATCACCCAATGGCCCGCACGCCGGCAACCGGAGCCGCTGCAGGAAATCCTCACCCCGGAGTTCTACCTCGCGCTCCAACCGGCCGTCTCCCCCGATGGGAAGTGGCTGGCCTTCTCAGGCAGCAAGGAGGGAGACGGCGTCATGGACATCTGGATTCAGCCTCTCGCCGGCGGCCCTGCCAGGCAACTCACCGCCGAATCTTCCGGAGCTCAGGATCCAGCCTTCTCCCCCGATAGCACCACAATCGTCTACCGCTCCGACAGCAACGGAGGCGAACTCCTTACCGTCCCGGTCGCCGGAGGCAAGCCTCGCCGCATCGCCGCCAACGGCCGCCGCCCCCGCGTCTCTCCCGATGGCCGCCTCATCGCCTATTGGACCGGCCCCGAAGGCAGCAACGATCTCTCCCGCGCAGGCGCGGCCCAAGTCTTCATCGCTCCCATCGACGGCGGCAGCGCGCCAAAACAAATGGCCCGTGATTTGATTTCAGCCTATACCCCGGTGTGGGCCCCCGACGGGCGCGCTCTCCTTGTCATGGCTCCCGGCCAGCCCGAGGCCAGCCCGCGCCCCGCTCTCTGGCTGGCACCTATCGACGGCACTCCGTCCATCATGATCCACGACATGGCAGGCCCCGCCCAGGATGCCGCCGAGCCCCTCGAATGGCGCTCCGATGGCGTGGTGTCCATCCTCGCCGCATCGCAAAACGCCTGGCCCCTTGTGGAGATGACGCTGTCCCCGAAAACGTGGCGCATCGAAAAGCCGCAATCCATCGTCTCCTCACTTCCCCGCCAATCCAGCCGCCCCGCCCAAACCAGCGATCGGCTCATTTACGCCACCACCGCGCTGCGCACCAGCATCTGGACCCAGCGCGTCACCGCAGCCGGCACCCTGGCCGGACCCGCCCGCATGAACCTTAGTTGCCCCGGCCAATTCTGCCTGCCGTGGCTCACTGACAACGGGCGCCACCTCGCTTACAGTTCCCACCACAATCAGTGGACCTTCCATACAAAGCCGCTTGAGCAGGCGGAAGATCGGAAGCTGCCATCCCTCAGCGCGGAGCCGCCGCCCTGGGTCGCGGTGGATGGCTCGGCCCGCTATGTCTTCATTCCCAAGGGTGGCGGGGCATCGCGCGGCCCAGTCTATCGGCAACCCTTCCTCGGCGGCCCAGCCGAAGTCGTCTGCCCGCAATGCATGTTCTTGTGGGATGCTTCCCCCGACGGCAAATACCTGCTCACCATGGGCGATCAGGCGGTCGCCACCATTGGCTTGGCCAGACTCCCCGCCGAAAGAGAAGCCCCCTACCTCATCCACCCCACCTGGAATCTCTATCGTGCCCGCTTCTCGCCCGACTCCCGCTGGATTCTCTTCTATGCGCGCACATCTCCGGACTACTCGCGAATCGTGGCCGCCCCCTTCGATCCAGCCCACAATCCACCGCCCGAAAGCTGGGTTTCTCTCAGTGCCGACGATTCCTTCAACGGCCCCGCCGGCTGGTCCGCCGCCGGGGATCGCATCTACTACGCCTCCTATCGCGATGGCCACCGTTGCATCTGGACTCAGGCCATCCATCCGGCAACGAAGCACCCGATCGGCGAACCCAAGCCCGTCGCTCATTTTCACAACGCCGCCCGTAGCCTCAAAAACGTGCCGCGATCCCTGTTCGGCTTTTCCGTGTCCGGCGATCAGATCGCCTACGAGCTAGGCGAGCTTTCCGGGAAGATTCACAGCACGCTTCGCCGGTAGCACCACCAGCCCAAACGCCATCACCGCCGTCACAATCGCAAACAGAAAACTCGCGGGAAACCCATACCGGTCCGTGAGCGCCCCATGCAGCACCGGTGCAAAGCTGCTGAAAGGCGTGGCCAGCGTAATGATCGCGAAGTTCCGTGTCGATTCACTCGGCGCGGACAAACTCCCCACGTAATTCGGCAAATACGCCCCGCCCAATTCCCCCGCGCCGATGATCGCAAACGCGAACAGATACACCATCCCTGGAGTTCCCCAAGCCCACGCACTGCCCAGCGCCAGCAGTGCAATGCATCCCAGCACCCCGCCGCGCAATCCCACCCGCACCGCAAGCAAGCCCAACAGATATCCACCCACTGCCTTGCCCCCAAACCGAATCGCCATCGTCCAGCCCGATAAATCCGCCGGATCGCGGTGCAGCGCTTCCTTCGCATACAGCGCCAGGTTCACCGTAACACCCAATGAGATGTACCACAGCACATAGGCCACCCAAGTGCTCGCCAAACGCGGTTGCCGGAAATATCCGCGCGCGCTCTCCAGCAGAAATCCGAAGAACGGCTCGCGGACCCGTTCCGGGATCTCCGTCAGCCGAAATCGCCGCGCATTGATGGCAATCCCCAGCGAGCATGGAATCGCAATCAGATAAATGATGGCGAAATCGTAAGGATACGGAAACGCCGCCAGCCCGGGATTCAAAAGGAACTGTGCCCCTAGTGATCCCGCCACCGCCGCGAACGGTGTGATGCTGAATGTCCGCTGCAGCGTGCGAGCTACTTCCGCTTCACTGCATCCCCGCCGCAGGCATTGCTGCATGAAGACGAATGAGGTCGACATGGACAGCCCTTGCAGCAAACCCTGCAACACCACCGCGCCGATTCGCAACTCCGGCGCCACCGGCAGCGCCAGCGTGAGAAACACCATTGTCGTGAACGAAGCCGTCGCCAGATTCGCCCAAACCACCATGTTGCGTTCCAACCGGTAGGGCACCAGCCAAGAAAAAAACAGCGGCGCGATCTGGCCCAGCAAATACGTTGACGCCGGTAGATTCGCCAGCGTTTTGCTCGCCCCCAACTTGTCGAACAGCGCGGCCTGCACGATCCCCACGTAGAAAACCGGCGCGGCCAGAAAGATAAAGATGTAGCAGATGGTGAAGACCCATCCGTTGTGATGTTCGTCTCGATGCAAGAATCTTATTATGCGCATTGTGGACCAGGGTGTGTTGTGTGCCGGCATCGCCGGCGGCGATCGGGCTGTGGCAACGTTCCCCAGCGTGACCGTGATGGAAGACGGTTCGCTCGCGGCTGTCTATCGCGTCGGTGCCTCGAAAGACTCCGATGGTTCCATCACCGAAGTGCGCCGCTCGCACGACCAGGGCGCCACTTGGAGCGAACCCGCCGCCCCATTCGGCACAACCTTCGCCGGGGTGCGTGGCTCCCTGCAGGTGGTCTACCTCACCGTAATCAGCACCGGGCACGTTATGGCCTGCGCCCTTTGGGTGGATCGCGACGCCTTCCCCGGCGCGCCGCTATTCCACGCCGAAACCGAAGGCTGCCTGCCCATGAAGATTCTGGTCGCCGATTCCTTCGATAGCGCCGCCTCTTTCACGTCCTGGCGTGAGGTTCAGGTCACCGAAGACATCGGCCCGCCCAGCCTCACTAGCCCGATCATCCGCATGCCCAATGGCCGCCTCATCATCAGCATCGAAACCAATAAGCCCTACCTCGATCGCAGCACGTGGCTGCAACGTGTCGTTCACTGCGAGTCCACCGACAACGGCCAGACCTGGACCCTGCCCCGCACGGTGATCGCCGATCCCACTGGCGCCATCTTTCACTGGGACCAACGGCTCGCTGTCGACCCCAGCGGCACGCTCGCTGCCTTCTCCTGGACCTACGACAAGGCGGCCAACAAATACCTGCCCATCCGCCGCCACATCAGCCGCGATGCGGGGCACACTTGGACCACAGACACCCTCGACTTCTCGGACCAGCCCTCGCACCCGGCCGTATTCCCCGAAGGCCGCGTTGTCCTTGCCTGGGTCGATCGCTACGGCTCCCGCTCCATCAAGGCGCGCTGGGCCACTGCTCTCGACGGCCACTTCGCCCCCGAAACCGAAGTCATCCTCTATGAAGCGGCGAAGGAAGCGCGAAAGACCGGCAATACGGCGCAAATGCTCACCGACATGGGCCTTTGGACCTTCGGCCTCCCTTACGCCGAAGCTCTGCCCAATGGCGACGCCTTCGTCGTTTACTACGCCGGCGTGGAAGGCTGTATGGACATCCGTTGGGCCCGCTGCAGAAATATTTAACCCCCCTGTAAGAATCGCCTCCCCGGTCCAGTCTTCACTTGCGGATCGAGAATTTTGAGGAGGATGAGACTTGCTACAGTTAGCGTGGAAACAACACGTGGAGGGCACACCCCCAAATCCAAGCCCGCTGGCTGCCGTCTTTGAGCAGCACCATGGGCTCATCTTCCGTACCGCGTATCGCATCACAGGCAATGCCGCGGATGCGGAAGATATTCTGCAAACCGTGTTCCTGCGCCTGCTGCGGCAAGGCGAGCCGGAAATGCGCCAGCCGGAATCGTACCTGCGGCGGGCGGCCATCAATGCGTCGCTCGACCTGCTGCGCGATCGCGGCGAGCAGGCGGCGTTGCCGGCCGATACGGCGGCCCCATCGGCGAGCGGCGAAGCGAAGCATGCGCTCCGTCAAGCTCTTTCGAAACTCGATCCCAAACACGCGGAGATGTTCGTACTCCGCTACTTCGAAGGACATTCCAACGCGGAAATCGCGTCAATGATGGGGATCTCTTCGCTGCTCGTGGCGGTCACTCTGCACCGCACACGCGCCCGTCTGCAGAAATCGGTTTTGGTTGGATAAGGGAGCGAGCCATGGACAAGTTCAACGACATTCTCAATGAAGTTCGGAACACGACGCCGGAAGCGCAAGTGGAATCCGAAGCGGCGGACCGTGTCCGCCGGAATCTGTTCGGGGCAGGCAGCGCCGGCGCGGAGCAACTGAAGAGCTGCGCCGATTTCCGTACCCTGTTCCCCGCCTACATCCAAAAATCGCTATCGGAAGCTCGGCGCATGCTGCTCGAAGATCATGTGCGCGAGTGTGTGCATTGCCGCAAGGCGCTCGATGTCGCTCGCGGCCACGGTCCCAAAGTCATGGCTATGCCCACCGCCTCGCGCACCGCCATGCCGAAGTGGGCCATCGCCGCTGCGTTGCTCGTCGGCGTTGGGATTGCCGGGTTCGCCGCGCGCACCTGGATTCCCGTGCTCGATGGGTCGCCACGCGCCACCGTGCAGGCCGTCAACGGCGTCCTCTTTCGTCAAACCAATACCGGCAGCCTGGCGATTCACGAAGGTACGGCGCTCGAAGATGGCGAGGAAGTCCGCACTCCGGCCAACGCCACGGCGGTCATCCGCCTCTGGGACGGCTCCAACGTGGAGATGAATGAGCGGGCGCTGCTTTCCGTCAGCCGCACCTGGCGCGGCACCGTCATCCAACTCGATCGCGGCCACATCATCGTTCGCGCGGCAAAACAAAAACAAGGCAAATTGTATGTCGCCACTGGCGATAGCGAAGTCTCCGTCGTTGGCACCATCTTCTCCGTGAACCGCGGCACGCTCGGCTCGCGAGTGAGCGTCGTGGAAGGGCAGGTGGACGTCCGTCACAACGGCCGGACGGCGTCGTTGAAGCCTGGACAGCAAGCCTCCACGCATGCTGGCCTGGCTCGGGTTCCGGTCGAATCGGAAGTGTCCTGGAGCCGCGATGCCGCTACCTATCTCGCCCTGTTGGGCGAATTGAGCGCCCTGCAGAAGCAATTGGAAGCCCTGCCCCCTAACGGCCTCCGCTATCAGTCGAAGCTCCTTATCTATATGCCGGAGGACACCCGGCTGTTCGCCTCCATCCCCAACATCGGTGTCACCTTGACCGAAGCCAAGAAGATCTTCGATGAGCGCCTGGAATTCAGCGGCGTGCTGCAGCAGTGGTGGAAGTCGCCCCAGAACGCCCAGACCAAGGCGCAGGTGGAACAGTTGATCGACATGGCGAAGGAACTCAGCAGCTACATCGGCGAAGAGATCGTCGTCTTCGTCACTGGGGAAGCGAACAATAGCGCCATCGTCATGACCGACGTCAAAGACGCTCCTGCACTGCAGGCGTTCTTCCATCGCAAACTGCCCGGCCATGAGAAGCTACCCTACGCCATCGAAAATGGCACGCTGATTATCGGCGAAAACGCATCGCAAGTAGCCCGCGCCAAAGCCTCGCTCGTCCGTGGTGCGGCTGCCACGCCCTTTCGTCATCGCATCGAACAGGCCTATACCGACGGCGCCGGCTGGCTGATGGTGGCAAACATGGAACAAATTTTCAACAAATCCGTATCCCACAAAGGCGAAGCGATGGATATCGGACTCAACACCGTGCAGTACCTGGTTCTGGAACGGCGCGATGTCGCCGGCAAGACCGAGAACCGCGCATCGCTCACGTTCACCGGCGATCGCAAGGGTGTCGCGTCCTGGCTCGCCGCTCCGGCTTCCATGAGCACGCTCAACTTCGTTTCGCCGGATGCAGGCGCCGCCGCTTCGTTCGTGGTCAAACAGCCGCGCGCCATGGTGGAAGAGTTCTTCGACATGATGCGCCGCGCCGACAGCACGTTCGATAACGGCCTCGCCCGCCTGCGGCAGGAAACCGGCATCGATCCGATCGAAGACCTGGCCGCTCCGCTTGGTTCCGAGTTCACCTTCGCCATCGATGGGCCGCTGCTGCCGCTGCCGAGTTGGAAGCTGGCCGTGGAAGTGAATCAGCCGCAGCGCTTCGAAGCGAGCCTCGAAAAACTCCTCGAAGTGGGCGCACGCGAAGCCGAGGCGAGAAACATTCCCGTCCCCAAGCTGACGAAGGAAACCGTGAATGGGCGCGTGTTCTACACCATCGCTGGAGGACGCCTGCCCATCGAGATTCACTATACCTACGTGGATAGTTACTTCCTGGCAGCCGCAAACCGCTCTCTGCTGACGCAGGCCATGCAGAACCGCACCACGGGCTTCACGCTGGCCACCAGTGAGAAGTTCCGCTCGCAACTGCCCTACACCACCAACCCGAACTTCTCCGCCGTCCTCTATCACAACTTTGGCGGCATGCTCGGCCCCGTGGTCGACCAGTTGGATGGCTTCATCAAACTGTCGCCGCAGCAAAAGGCGGGAGTCGAATCGCTCAAAACATCGCAGCCCGGCTTGATCGCCGCCTATGCGGAGAAAGACCGGATTACAGCCGCCAGCACCGGAACCTTCTTCGGACTGAATCTCGGTATGCTGGCCTCTGGGAATCTGATGGAGTGGCGAGGGGCGATTCCGTCTCCCCTGCCCAAACAGGTGCAATGAACTCTGTTATCGAACTGGATCAGTTGTCGGTGAGGCTTGGGAATCGCGATATTCTCAACGGCCTCACCGGCACTCTCAAGGCCCGCACCATCGGACTGCTCGGTCCAAACGGTGCGGGCAAATCGACTTTGATCAACACGCTGCTCGGCTTCTATCCACCGCACAAAGGCACGGCGCGGATCTTCGGCTACGACATCCGCCAGCAGCGCAACGCGATCCGGTCGCTGGTCGGCTACATGCCGGAGAACGATTGCTTCATCGGCAACATGAGCGCCGTTACCTTCGTCCGCTACATGGCGGAACTGAGCGGACTTCCGCCGGAACAGGCTCTGGAGCGTGCCCATGAAGCGCTCTTCTACGTCGGGCTGGGTGAGGCCCGCTACCGCAAGGTGGGCACCTATTCGCTCGGTATGAAGCAGATGGCCAAGCTCGCCCAAGCCGTGGTGCATGGCCCCAAGCTTGTCATCCTGGATGAACCCACCAATGGCCTCGATCCGCCCGCCCGCCTGCGCATGCTGAAGCTAATTCAGGAAATGAAAGCATCGGGCACGATGCACATCATCCTCTGCTCTCATCTGCTGCGCGATGTGGAGGAAACCTGCGAAGAGGTGGTCATCCTCAAACAGGGCCGCGTGGTGCACATCAGCAATCTCGAAGAGGAACGGCGGCTCAACAAACGCTTCCTCGAACTGGAAACATACGGCACGCAAAATGGTTTTCTCGATGCCGCCCGCTCCATCGGCTGCGAATGCGCCGATCTCGGCAATGGCCGTATCAAAATGGTGCTCGGCGAGGGTGTGGATGTCCGCAACATCTATCAGCTCGCCTCGGAGCGCAATCTGCAACTCCGGCGGCTCAGCAACCGCCGCGATTCCCTCGAAGACATTTTCCTGCGGGCGATGGAGAACTAAGGATGGCGGTTTACAAGCGCAGTTACAAATCGTACGCGGGAGCCATCACGGCCGAATGGTCGCGCTTCTGGATCATTCCCCGCTTCGCCTGGCATGGCCTGTTCAAGCAGCGCCTGCTCACCATCCTTTATGTGGTGTGTTTCTTCTACCCGCTGGGCGCGGCGCTGGTGATCTACTTCAACAGCAACATGAGCTTTCTCCGGCAATATATCCCCGTGCCGGACAGATTGATCGACATCGGAAACACGTTCTTCTTCACGTTCATCTCGGTGCAATCGGTGCTCGGTTTCATTCTCACGGCGTTGATCGGCCCAGGGCTGATCAGTCCCGATCTCACCAACAATGCGCTGCCCCTGTATTTCTGCCGCCCGCTTTCCCGCACCGGATACGTGGCCGGCAAAATGACTGTCATCGCGGCTTTGCTCTCGCTCATCACTTGGATTCCCGGCCTGCTTCTCTTCACACTGCAAGCCTCTTTATCCGATAGCAAATGGTGGGATGCCAACGCTTACCTCGCCTGGAGCATCTTCTTTTCCAGCGTGCTGTGGATCCTGGTCATCAGTGTCCTGGCGCTCGCGCTGTCCGCCTGGGTGAAGTGGAAGGTCGTGGCCGGCGGATTGATGCTGGTGGTGCTCTTCATCGGCTCGGCGTTAGGCGAAATGGTGCGCCAGATTGCCCGCTCCGATTTAGGTCGTTACCTCGATCTTGCCTACAACATGTCTCGTATCTGGGGCTCACTGTTCCGCATCACTGAGGACACAGGCTCCATCTCGCTCGAAGAATCCATCGCCGTGGTGCTCGCCTTCAGCGCCTTCTGCATTTACCTGCTGATGAAGAAAGTGCGCGCCTTTGAGGTGGTGCGATGAGCGCGGATCTGATTGTCTTTGACAACGTGTCGAAGTTCTACGGCGAAGTGCTGGGCGTCAATCGCGTCACCCTCAACATCCCGCCCGGCATCACCAGCCTGGTGGGCCCCAATGGCTCCGGCAAGACGACGCTGATGAACCTCATGACCGGCCTGCTGCGGCCCACTCGCGGCAGCATCACAGTTTGCGGACTAACTGCATCGGATCCCGAAAAGTTCTTCCGCCTCGTCGGTTATTGCTCCCAGTTCGACAGCTTCCCGAAAGGGTTCACCGGGTTCGAATTTGTCTATTCGTTTCTGCGGCTCTTCGGCCACAATCACGCCGAAGCGAGCCGCATCGCCTGGGAAAGCATCGAACGCGTCGGGTTGCAGGAAGCGGCCAAACGCAAAGTGGCCGGGTACAGCAAAGGCATGCGCCAGCGCATACGGCTCGCCCAGGCAATCGCCCACGATCCCCGCGTTCTGATTCTCGACGAGCCGCTCAACGGCCTCGATCCGCTCGTGCGCGCCGAAACCATCGCCCTCTTCCGCGACTTCGCCAAAGAGGGCCGGCACCTCATCATTTCGAGCCACGTCTTGCACGAAGTGGACATCATCAGCGATCAGGTGATTCTGCTTTCGAGCGGCTACGTCGTAGCCGAAGGCCAGATCAAGGCCGTGCGCGAAGAGATCGAAGAGCATCCGATGCAGATCCTCATCCGCTGTAACAGGCCGCAGGCCCTGGCGTCGCGCCTGTTTGAGCACGATCACATCGTCGAAGCCAAGGTGCACACCGATGGCGGCGGATTGCTCATCAAAACGAAATCGGCGGACCAGTTCTACCTCCTGCTCAACCAGGTTGCGCTAGGCGGGTTCGACATTCAAACCGTGGCGCCCGTGGACGACGATGTGAACTCCGTCTACGGCTACCTGATCGGGCAAGAGGAGGCCACGCGATGAACCCGCTTTGGCTATCGCAAACTTGGGCGGTGATGCGCCTGGAGCTAAAGAAAAGCTTCTTCAATCGCCGCAGTTTCTGGATCTATCTGCTCGCTTTGGCGCCCGTGCTGATCTTCGCCGGGCATGCCCTGGAAGTGAATGGAAGGCGCGGGTATCGCCAGCAAATGAGCGCGCGCACTCCCGGCGTCACGGCCGAAAAGATGCGCCAGGTCCACAGTGGCATGACCAAAGACGAGGTGACCAAGCTCCTTGGCCCTCCCGCCGAAAAAATTACCAGCAGCCGGCGCCGTGGTGTGGAGCGCCAGAATTGGGCTTACAGCGACGGTAGCGCCGAATTACGCATCTACTTCGCCGACGACGAAGTGCGCGGCACCAACTTCCGCGACGCCTGCAACTTCGGCCAAGACTCCATCATCTTCGCCGCCGTGTTCCAATTCTTCTTTCTCCGGCTGATGGTCTTCTTCGGCTGCGTGTTTGTCTTTATCAACCTCTTCCGGGGCGAAATGCTCGACCGCAGTCTGCACTACTATCTGCTTGCGCCGGTGCGCCGGGAGATCGTCGTGGCAGGCAAATTCCTCGCCGGCCTTGTCGCCACCAGCGTGATCTTCTGCACCAGCATCGGCCTGCAGTTCACCATCCTCAACATGCACTTCGATCCGCAGGTGATGGAGCAGTACATGGCCCGCGGTAGCGGCTGGCATCATCTGGTTTCTTACCTGGGAGTGACCGCGCTTGCCTGTCTCGGCTACGGCACGGTATTCCTCACGGCGGGGATTTTCCTCCGCAATCCGCTCATCCCCGCGGTGACCATCGAAATCTGGGAGTCGATCAACGGCATTCTCCCCGCCATGCTGCGCAAGTTCAGTGTGATTTACTACCTGCGCTCCTTGACGCCGGTAGAGATCCCCATTGACCGCGGCGTGCCTCCGCCACTCGCCTTGCTCGCGCTCAATGTGGAGCCGGTTGCTCCCTACGTGGCCGTGGTTGGGCTGCTGGTGGTATCCGCGGCACTGCTGTTCATCGCCGCACGCAGCGCCCGCTCGCTGCAGATCAACTACGGCGCGGAGTAGCTCTCCTTGCACCGGCAGACGCAATTCGCCTTTCATGCGATATTGAAAGAAGTTCAGTGGGCGACGCTCCACCCGCCCGACCCAACGGTGGACGCTTCCAATGGCTCGTCCTGAGCTTGAATTTTTCCTCTTGTCCATTGTTTACGATTACCCATTGCCTTGTGCAACTCTTGAGTATCCGCATTTGGGTGAACACGTCAACCGGCATGCGCCGGCTTTTACCCGCGAGGAATTGATTGACACGCTGTCGGAGATGTTTCGCGCAGGTGATCTGATTGCGCGCCGATACACGATGGGCTCTCATGGCCGTTGGTTCGTGCCCGCTACCACCGAGATTGACGCGGCAGTTTGTGGCGCCTTAAACCTCGAGTACGGTTTAACACCTCAGGGCGGTGCGCGATGGGAGGCGATGTCGGAGTTCGACTGGAACTACCATCTCGGAGATTTTCGCGAGGACGGTTTTGCATCCGCTTCTCGCGAAATGATTGAGACATACCTCTCCTGGACAGGATGGTCCCACGGACACGAAGTGACGCCGGCAACGGAATGGTGGAGCTTCCATCGCCCGTGGAGAGCGACCTATTGGAAAAACCTTCCGGAAGGCATTCGTATTCATTACGAGGAGGGGCCGGATAGGGAGCCGCTGCCCCAGCGGTACGCAGTGATAGGAGACCTGTGGTCTCGGGAATGGAATCAACGCCGTGACTGCGAGATGCGGAGGTTTGTTCCCATGGCATTTCCTGGTACCGAAGCCGTTGCCGGCACTCGCTGGAGAATACGTCTGGCGGAGGTGGCGAATCGAGAAGTCAAAGCACTCCCCCCGCTGCTGGACGCCGCGGATCCGGCATTGCAGTATGCGGCCGGTTTGAGACTGGCGCAATCCGGCAACCATGTCTCGATCCTCGTGGAATGGTTTCTCAAGCGTCGCCGGCGCTACGCACTGCGGGCGATTGCAGGCATTCATGAACCCCAGGTTTTGGACGCACTCGTTGAGGTGTTCCAGAACGAGCCTTTGGATATCTTCGACGATCCATTCGTTAATCAACTTGGCCGGGCTATAGGAGCTTATGGCGAGGCTGCCGTGACAAAAATCGCTCCGCTTCTAGAGTCTGAGTCAGTGGAGATGCAACGTGAAGTTTTGACCGTTCTGGCCAGGACCGGCAGCCCAGCCGCCGGCTCCTTGATTCTCGACTGGTTAGCTACGCTCAAACCGGATCCGGGCGGGAACTATCCCCATACAGTCCCAACGGCGCTCAACGCCCTGGCCAGTTTGAAGGAACTTCGGGCTCTGCCTCTTCTCGCCCGGGTCGTCACGTGCAAACCACACTGGGCCACCCAACCACTGATCCTCTTTGACGTTCCTGAAGCGTGGAGAATTCTGGAGAACTTCATACGGTCGGAGGCGCCGATCAGCGAACGGACCGCGGCGGCGCGACAGATGGCGGGCGCCAATGCCTCATATCAAGATGAGTACCAGCGCCTCAAAGACCAGTATGCTGCCGAACGTCTGCGGCTGGATACAATCTGGCTTGTCACAGGTGACTGGTGCGTGGAGATTGACGAGCCTATTGCTGCTCTGCTTGGCGTCCTGAAAAATCCGGACCCGGAGCTCCGAGTGACTGCGATTACGCTGATCTGCCGGCATGACAAGCCGTTTCCAACGGCCGGCATCGCCGGCATGTTACTGGATCCCGTGCCGGAGGTGCGCGCCAATGCCGTCTACGCCATTGGAATCCGCGGGAGCACAAACGATCTGTCTCTGGTAGAGCCGTTGCTCGAGGATCCGAGTGGGGTGGTCCGGTACTGCGCACGCGAGGCGCTTCGCCGTCTTCGAAGCGAGACTTCTTCATGTTGACGCCAGTGGAGATTCCCATTGACTGCTCGCTCGCTGCAGATCAACTACGGCGCGGAGTAGCTCAATCCTCCCGCAGCATGCGCATTGGATCCAGCCGCGCGGCGCGAATCGCCGGCAGTAACGAAGCCAGCACCGCCACCGCGGGCACAATCACCAGCACTGCGGCGAGCGTCGCCGGATCGGTCGCCGTCACTCCAAAGAGCATGCCGGAGATCACGCGCCCACCGGCCGCCGCCAGCGCCAGCCCGGCCAGCAATCCCGCCAGCGACACGCGCAGTCCCTGGCTTAGGAATTGCCGCGCCACCTGAGTCCGCAGCGCGCCCAATGCCATCCGCAACGCCATCTCCCGTTGCCGTACGCTCACCAGGTAGCTCAACGTCCCGTAAAGCCCAACGCTGGTTAGCGCAACCGCCGTGAGGGCGAAGAACGCTAGCAGAAACATCCGCAGACGGCTCTCCGCATACGCATCGGAAATATGATCCGTCAACGCCGACAATCCATACACCGATCGCTGCGGCTCCAATTCCTGGATCTTGCGGCGGATGGTGCCTGCCATCGAAGCCGCATCGCCGCGTACGCGAATCAGGAAGTGCAGACCCGGCTGCAGCGAGCCCGCGCAGAGATACACAGCGGCCGGCGGTTGCCGCTCCATCCCGGTTTCCCGAGCATCACCCACAATCCCGCGAATCTCAGCAGGCTTCATGTTGTCGCCAGGCCGGAACAGATGCCGGCCAATCGCCGCCGTGTCATTCCAATACAGATTGGCAAACGTGCGATTCACCATCACTGCCGGCGCATCCGGATTGTCGCTGCATAACTCGCCGCTGAGGATCGGAATCCGCATCACCGCGAAGTAGTCGCGCGTCACCCAACGCCCTTGCGCCAGCATTTTTGGTTCCGTCTCGGCGCGTCCCTCCGTGGTCTGCAATTCGATCTCATATTGCCCCGGCACTCCCGGTAGACTCACCGCGGTGGCGGCCGCTTCCACCCCGGGAACGGCGCGCAATCCATCCAGCAGCCGGTCCGTACGCTGCCGCGCCGCCTTGCCGCCGGTCTCCGCCCACGTATTGCTGATATGAAACGTCAACACCTGCCGCGGATCAAACCCCGGAGAAACACGCCCCAGTTCCTGAAAACTGCGCAGCAGCAGCCCTGCGCCCGACAGCAACACCACCGCCAGCGCCACCTGCACGCCAACCAGCAGCAGTTGAACCGGATTCCCTCCGCGCACATGCCCGCGTCCGCCTTGCGCCAGATTCACGGCCAGTCCGCTTCGCGCGCCGCGCAACGCCGGAGCCAGCCCACAGAGCAGCGTCACGGCAACCGCGCAGACCAGCGAATAGAGCACGATATTCCCGTTCAACCCCATCTCATCGATGCGAGGCAAGTCCTTTGCCAGTGCGCGAAACAAGCTCGACGCGCCGGCAGCGATCAACAGCCCCAGCAGCGCGCCGCCCAACGCTAGAAGCAATACCTCGGTCAGCAGTTGGCCCACCACCGAAGCCCGCGACGCACCCAGCGAGTAACGCAGCGCCGTCTCCTGCCGCCTTACCGTGGCCCGCGACAACAACAGCGCGGCCACGTTCGTACAAGCGATCAGCAGCAGCAGCGTCACCGACCCGAACAGCAGCCACAGCGATCGCCGCACGCCGCCGATGGCTGCTTCCTTCAATGGCGTGACCAGCGGTGAGATCTCGGCGTCCGTCTTTGGAAACTGGCGTCCCAGATTCGCCTGTACGGTCTTCAGATTCGCCAGTGCCGCCGCCGGCGTCACGCCCGGCTTCATGCGGCCAATTGCGGTGAACCACGTGTTCTGCCGCGACTGTGCATAGGGCGCATCCGGCGGACTCACCGCCCACAAATCCACATCGCGGTCGGGGAACTGAAACGATGCGGGCATCACTCCCACGATGGCGAAAGGCGCACTCGGCGCCCGCAGCGTTTTCCCGATGGCATCCGGCTTCCCGCCGAATCGCCGCTGCCACAGCCGGCAGCTGATCACTACCGCGGGCGGCCCGCCAAACCGCTCTTCCTGCAAGGTGAACCCTCGCCCGATCAGCGGCGCCACGCCAAACACCTGCAGGAAGCGCGGCGCTACCCAGGCCCGTTTCAGCTTCTCCGGAAATTCGCCCGTCGTCTCCGACGTGTCCTCCGTGTAATAGCCCGTAATCCCTGTGAACGTGCTCGTCAGCCGGTTCCAGTCCTCCAGCCGCACCGGCGCCAGAAAGGTCTGTCCACTACGCGGCTGCGCATGCATCAATCGCACCAATTGATCGCCATCGGGGAAGGGAAGCGGCCGTAACAGCACTGCGTAGATTGCCGAAAACACCGCGCTATTGGCCCCGATGCCGAGCGCCAGCGTCAGCATCACCGTCGCCGTGAATGCCGGCGTCTTCGCCAGAGACCGCACGCCATACCTCACATTGCGAACCACCGTGTCCAGCGCGGCGCTGATGTCCATATCGCGAGTCCTTTCCAGTTCCCCCGTGAAGTTGCCAAAGCGCAGGCGGGCCGTGCGTTCCGCTTCCGCCGCGCTCATGCCGCTTTCTCTGAGTTCCTCCGTCCGCTCTGTGAGGTGAAAGCGAAGTTCCCGCTCCAGATCCCGCTGCAGCCGTCCGGGCCGCAGGGCATTCCACCAACGCTGATACCAGGCCATTCCTCGACTCCCTATGCGTAACCAATTACGCGCGCCACGCCTCGTGTGAGCCGCGACCAGCTTTCCTCTTCCTGCATCAATTGCTTTCGTCCCTTCGCCGTGAGCGAATAGAAGCGCGCTTCGCGGTTCTTCTCCGTCCGGCCCCATTCCGCCCGCACCCAGCCCTCCTGCTCCATCCGATGCAGCGCCGGATACAGCGACCCCTCCTCGACGCGCAATAACTGATCGGAAACTTCCTGGATATGTGCGGTGATGGCGTAGCCATGCATGCGCTTGCCCTGTTCCAGCGTTTTCAGCACCAGCAGCGCCAGTGTCCCCTGCAGGATGTCGTTCTTCTTCGTCATATCGATACCTATCTAGCTATGCCTAACTAGCTAGGGGTTGTCAAGTGGATATACGTTCGCTCCGGCCCGCGGTTCCGTTTTTTCTTCGTGAAAAGTGCAGCGGCACGGATCTTCGCCGATAAGACTCCAGTAGCAGTGCAATGACAAACCAGAAGTTGAGCACGCGCGTCGGCGCCGGGTTCGTGGCGGTGACAGCGATACTGGCGGGAATCGCCACCATTGCGGCATCCGATGCCGCCGCCGTCGTGGGTTCTGTCGAGTCCGCCTTTGCCCGCGTGGACCAGGAGCGCTTTCTCGCCGAACGGCAGAAGGATCATCTCAATTGGGTCAAGGGGCTCAGCCTCACTCTATTGGGTGGGGAACCATTTCAGGGCCAACTGGATCCCGCCAAGTGCAAGCTCGGTCTGTGGCTCTACGACGAAAAGGAACAGGCCCGTCAGGACTCGCACATGCGCAGCATCGTCGCCGCCATGGAAGCTACCCACAAGTCGCTGCATCAGAGTGCGGAACGTATTCTCGCTCGCCGCAAGGCCGGCGATGAAAAGGGCGCGGCCGTCTTGCTGCGCACCGAATCCATGCCCGCTTTACAGGCCACCGGCGATCTTCTCGAACAGCTCCGCCTGTTGCAGAATCAGGCCGCCTCCACACAGGCCCGCCAGTTGATGGCCGATGCCCGCAAAGGACGCATGCAGGTCATCGTGTTCGGCTGTACCGGCCTGCTGGTAGCTCTCACCGTCAGCCTCCTGCTGGTGCGTTACCTCAATCGCCGCCTGCGCAGCGCGGTCTCCGCTCTCAGCGAAAGCTCCACGCAAGCCGCCAACGCTGCCCGGCAGGTCGCCTCATTCGGCGAAGCTCTCGCCCGCGACGCCACCTCAGAAGCCAGTTCCATCGAACAAACCTCGGCGTCCAGTCAAGAGATCCAATCCATGGCCCGCAAGAACCGCGACAGTTCCGCCACCGTCGCCCAATTGCTGGCGCAATCGGAGCGGCGCTTCAGCGAAACCAACCAGTCTCTGGACGCAACAGTGGCCGCGATGGTCGACATCCATTCGCAGAGCCTGCGTGTCTCTCAGATCATCCGCACCATTGATGAGATCGCCTTTCAGACCAATATTCTTGCCTTGAACGCCGCCGTCGAAGCCGCTCGGGCCGGAGAGGCCGGGATGGGCTTCGCCGTCGTCGCCGAGGCCGTGCGCGACCTGGCCCACCGCTGCGCCAGTGCCGCAAAAGACACGGAAGACCTCATCCAAGGCTCCATTCAGAAGACCGACGCCGGCAAGGAAAAGGTCAGCCAGGTGGCCGCCTCCATGCGTACCCTCGCCGCCGATGTCGCCCACGTCCGCACTCTTGTCGACGACGTCAATCGAGGCAGTGAACAGCAGGTCAACGGCATCGAGCAGATTGCCAAGGCCATCTCCCAGATTGAGCAGGTCACCCAACGTACCGCCGCCAACGCCGAAGAGAGTTCCGCCTCCGCCGTGGACCTCACCGATCAGGCACAACGGCTCAGTCTGGTCGTCGAGGACCTCAAAGAAATGGTCGGACAATCCGCCTAAACCGAACCCTGCAGCGACAACCGGAACCAGGGATAGTGGGCTCGCACTCGCACTCCTTGTAAACCCGCCGCGGCACCCAACCGGCGCAGTTCTTCCACCCGAAACGCCGCCTCCACTGACACCGGCCCATCGTGCAGCGTCACTTCATTCCAACCCAGCAGCCACCGCGTTGCCGGCAGAAATTGCCGCGCCAGCCACCGCCGCTCCAAATCAATCGCCTGCACATATCTCCGCGACACGCGGCGCATCTCCTCCATCAATCGCACCACGTCTTCATCTTCAAAATGGTGCAGAAACAGGCTACAGCCCACCACGTCGAAGCTCCCCGCCGCAAACGGCAACCGGAACGCATCCGCGGCCAGTTTGGGCTGCGGCGCCATCCGCAGATTGCGCAATGCATGATCCAGCGACACTACTCTCGACCCCGGGAATGCCTTCCGTACTACCGCAGCCGTATCGCCCGACGCCGCCCCAATGTCCAGCATCCGGAAGCGGTCGCCAGCACCATACCAGCGCCGCAAGCAGCCTCGCAGCACGCTATGGCCGCCCAGCCAGCGATTGATACGCCGCAAATCGGCGAGGTTCGCCGCCGCTTCCACGTCGCCCGCCTCATCCAATCTCTCCGCGCGAATCCTCCGCCCGGTAAGGGTGTCCATCCCTGCTATGTTAAACTGCCCCGAGTGGATATTGTTTCCGGTAATTTGGGTTGGATCGAAGTCATCTGCGGGCCGATGTTTTCCGGTAAGAGCGAAGAGCTCATCCGCAGGCTGCGCCGCGCCAAGATCGCGCGCAAACGAGTTCAGGTCTACAAGCCCGTCATGGATGATCGCTACTCCGTCGACGAAATCGTTTCGCACGCCGAGCAGCGGTTGAAAGCCGAGGTGGTCGGTGCTGCCAAGGAGATCCTCGACCGGCTCGATTGGCGCACGCAGGTGGTGGGGATCGACGAATCGAATTTCTTCGGCAACGAATTGGTGGAGGTGGCCCAGCAACTCGCCGACAGCGGCAAGCAGGTCATTATCGCCGGCCTCGATACGGACTACATGGGCCGGCCTTTCTCCCCGATGCCTGAACTGCTGTGCGTGGCCGAATCGATAACCAAAGCGCTGGCCATCTGCATGCGTTGCGGCAATCCCGCGAAGCACAATCAGCGGCTGGTGGAAAGCGACGATCTCATCGTCGTTGGCGCCGCGGGAATGTATGAGGCGCGCTGCCGCCGCTGCTTTGAACCCGGCGTCCCCAAACAGGAGTACTTCGAGTTCGCCCGGCCCGGACGCGCCGCTGGAGCAGGTACCTGATCCACCTTTCGTTTGCGTCAGTTACAATAAGAGGACGTATTTCTCTCATCTCGGAACCAGGAGCTGAATCAAGTGAACGAGAATCCCACAACCCAGTACATCCCCCCTTCGGGCGGATCGAACATCAAAATCGCCATTTTGTTCGGCGCCGTGCTGGCGCTGCTGGCCGCCAACGTGTACCTATTCCTGCAACTGGATCGCGTGCGCACCGACATGGCGAAGGACCGTGAAGCCCTGCAATCGGAGATCGCCAACCTGCGCGAAGCTTCCTCCGTCACAGCCCAAACCAACCGGCGCACGACGGAAAACCTGCGCGACGAACTGGAAACCGCCCGCCGCCAGGCAGCCATGGCTGTCGGCCAGGCCAAAACCGATGCCGAAGCCAAGGTGCTCGACCTCAACAAGCGCCTCGAATCGGAACAGAAGAAAGCCGCCGCCGACCGTGCTGCCATCAAGAGCGAGATCGGTGAGGTGAAAAAAGAAGCTGTTGAGACGAAGGAAAAGCTTGGCGCTGTGGGTACCGAAGTCGGCGTCGTAAAGAGTGAGGTGGCTTCCACTAAATCGGAACTCGACAAAACGATCGCCGATCTCAAGACCGTGCGCGGCGACCTGGGTGTGCAGAGCGGCCTCATCGCCACCAACGGCAAGGAACTGGCTGCCCTCATCGCCAAAGGGGAGCGCAACTACTTCGAGTTCAACCTCACCAAGACCAAGGCCCCGATGAAGGTCGGCGATATCGCCCTGCTGCTGAAGAAGGTCGATACCAAGAAGAACCGGTATACCGTGGAAGTCTATGCCGACGACAAAAAGACGGAAAAGAAAGATAAGACGGTGAACGAGCCGCTGCAGTTCTACACTTCGAAAGCCCGCATCCCCTATGAACTGGTGGTGAACGAAGTGAAGAAAGACAACATCGTGGGGTACCTGGCTACTCCAAAGGTCACCGTTGCCCGCTAGTCGATCGGCATCGCCGATGTCTGTAACTTCGGCTGGCCTTTGATCTCAACCTTCACCTTCTCACCCAATCCCAGATTGCCGGTGATGGTTAAGGTGTAGTTTCCCCGCACCACGTCATAGATGCGCGACGCAGGCGAAGAGCCCGTCGCGCTTTTCTGTAATTCGCGTAACAGAAACGAGGCTCCACCCGTGCCTCGTGCCAGCGTTTCAAAGAGCGAGCGTCCCGATCCGGCCGCATACACCGGATAGATGGACACGCCGTTTTTCCGCGCCAGCCGGATAATTTCCCGCTCATGCAACCGGCTGGGGCCTTCCAACCCCGCCGTCACCAGGAGAATCACACGCCGGAACGTGGAATGGTCGAAGCCGCCGTCCATGGCGGCGAACAGCGCATCCAGCACCTTGGGCGAGTTTCCGTAGCGCACTTTGCCAAGCGCCGCTTCCAGCAACTGGCGGCTGGATGTGAAATCCTGAATCATCTCGGCGCTGGAATCGAAGCTCACCACCGACATCTGCTCTTTGTCCTTCAGTTCGCCAATGAGGCTTGAGGCGACAGGCTGCACCATCCCGCCCACCAGGCTGGTGTCCACCAGCAGCATCACATCGATCGGCTTGCGCGAAAACTCCGCGGCCTCCACCCGCCGCGGCAGCTTATCCTCCAGCACCAGGAAATCCTCAGCCTTCAGATTCTCCACCGGGCGGCCGGTCTTCTGCTCCACCACCGTCACCAGCATGCGCATGGCTGCGGGCGCGGCGCAGGCGGCAACCAGGATAAGAAATAGCAGCCGCATCATTCCGAAGCCTTGCGGTCCGCCGGCGGAGGATCTCCTTCATCACGTCCGGTGACCTTGACCTGAATTCCCGTATCCAGCCTTGCCAGCGGGCCGGTGGCGACCTGTTCGCCTTCCTGCAAACCCTCAATCACTTCCACTGCGCCATCAAAGCGATCGCCAAGTTTCACCTCTCGAGCCTCGATGACTTCGTTGGTGATGACGTAGGCCTTGTTCGACCCCAGCACATAGTTCACCGCGCGCGCCGGTACTACCATGATGCGCTCGCTCTTGTCGGTGGGGACGCGAGCCCGCGCATAGGAGCCGGGCTTCAACTCTCCCTGCGGATTCGGGATCAGCGCCTCCACAACAAAGGTGCGTTTGGCCTGATCGACGGTGGGAGCAATCCTCCAGATCTTGCCGTTGAATTTCCGTCCGACGAAGGCCTCCACCAGAACCTCGGCAATCTGTCCGTTTTTGATCCACGGCGCCATCCGCTCCGGAACTTCCAGCCGCAGCCGTATGGGGTCGGTCTTCACCAGCGTGATCAGCGGTGCATTCGGCCTTACATACTGTCCAACAGCCACCTGACGATCCTTGACGTAGGCCGCAAATGGCGCTCGTACTGTGGTGTCGCGCAGCTTCTTCCGCTGCAGATCGAGTTGCGCCTTCGATCGTTCCACTTCCTGAATGAGGTTGCGCGTCTGGTTCACCGTGGCGTCGTAGGCGGCCTGTGCAGCCTGGTGCCGGGCCGTGGCCTGATCCAGATCCACCTTCGCTCCGATGCCCTGATTCACCAGGTTGGTGACGCGTGTAAAGCGCTGCCGCGCTTCGGTCAAATCGGCCGCGGCACGGCGCACATCGGGTGTTTCGCGGACATCCTGAATGCGATCCTTCTCGTTCTTTAACCCCAGCTTTTCCATGGACATGCGTAGCTGAGCTTCATTCTGCGCGAGAATATAGCGCTGCTCCTCGTCGGACACATGCACCAACACCTGGCCCTCGGTGACGGCATCGCCCAGGTCCACCTTCACCTGGTCCACTTTGCCCTCAATTTCGGCGCTCACCAACACCTCGTCATAAGGGAAGAAGGTGCCCACCGAATCCACCACACGCTGTACTTGCTTGGGGCGAACTTGTGCCGCGCGCACAGGTACCGGGCCGCCCGCCTCTTTCTTGGGCGCTTCGACAGCCTTCTTCGTGCAGGCGCTCAAGCAGAGAAGAAGAATCGGGAGAAGAGAGGAGATGATGTGCCGCATGCCGTAGTACGTATCCCTTGATTGTAACGAAATACTACCAGAGACATAACGACGTATAAGGAATTCCGAGGTAACACCCGATGTAGCACTCATATGGCTAGAGCGCCGCACTTGGCGTGGGGTTCCACGCCCGTGGTGTCTCCCGCTGCCATTGAGGCTCACCGATGAAGCCACGTGAGAAGTACTACTTCTATACGGTGTTCACCCTTGGCGTGCTCGGAGCACTGACATCCGTTTTTCCGTTCGTTTCGGAAAACCCGCTCCGCTACGCTTGCTTCCTCCTGGTTGCGATCTTTGCCGCTGGTATCCGTCTGAGTTTGCCTGATGTTACGGGTACCCTTTCGATCAACTTCATCTTCGTTCTGATTGGTCTCATCGCCCTCAGCCCATCGGAGACAATGCTTTTGGCGCTGGTGGTGACCCTCATCCAGTGTCTGTGGCGGCCGCCCCGCAAGGCTACCCGGTTCCAGGTCTTCTTCAATCTCGCCAACGTCGCCATTTCCGTCACGGCCATGACCCGTGCCTACTCCACCTGGAGTTTCACCGATCTTTCCATCGATGCCCCGTTGCGGCTGCTTCTGGCGACGTTCGTTTACTTCATCATCAACGGACTGAACGTGGCGGTGGCCATTAGCTATTCCGAGAAGAAATCGATTGCCGCGGCATGGCGCGAGTGCAACCTCTACAGCATGCCGTACTACCTGATCGGCGCCATCGCCGCCGGGTCGTTCAGCTTCCTGAAGCAAGCCGCCGGTTGGCCCGTCCTGCTCTTCTTCGTTCCCTTCATTTATCTGCTCTACCGCGATTATCGGCTATACATCCTCCGCCTGAGTTCGGAAAAACAGCATGCCGAACAGATCGCCGGTCTCCACCTGCGCACAATTGAAGCACTGGCCACGGCCATCGAAGCGAAGGATCAAAACACGCATGACCGTTTGGAGCGCATGCAGATTTTCGCCATGGGTTTGGGCGAGGAACTGGCCCTCACCGCCCCCGAGATGGACGCCTTGCGCGCCGCCAGTCTGCTCCACGACATAGGAAAGCTCGCCGTTCCCGACCACATCATTGGTAAAGAAGGACGCCTCACGCGGGAGGAGGCGGAAAAGCTCAAGATCCACCCCATGGTCGGCGCCGAGATTCTGGAGCGCGCCAATTTCCCTTATCCCGTGGTTCCCATGGTCCGCCACCACCATGAGCGGTGGAATGGAGAAGGTTACCCAGACGGATTGAAAGGGGACGCCATCCCGATCGGTGCGCGCATTCTCGCGGTCGTCGACGCCTTTGAGGAGTTGACCGCCCGCCGCGGCAACAAAGCCTCTGTGCCGCCGTGGCAGGCTGCGGCGATGGTAGCAGCGGAATCCGGTTCGGCCTACGATCCGCGCGTGGCGGCGGCGCTGGTTCACCACCACGAGAAACTGGTCAAGCGCGCCGAAGACTGTAATCCCGACCGGCTCAAACTCACTCTCGATTTCCCAGCAACGAAACGGCCCGTCACCCGCCAGCAGCGCGATTCCGCTGAACCGGGCAGTTTCCTCGATTCCATCGCCGCGGCGCGCCAGGAAGCCCAAATGCTGTTCGAAGTGGCCCAGGAACTCGGCAACTCGCTCAGTCTCGATGAAACCCTGTCCGTCTTCGCCGTGCGGCTACGCAAAACCATTCCCTACGATTCCATTGCGATCTATGTCCGCCGCGACACCGTTCTGCGCCCGGAATACGTCAGCGGCGAGAACGTGCGAGCCTTCTCCAATCTGCGCATCAGCGTGGGCGAAGGATTGTCGGGCCGCGTGGCCGAATCGCGCAAGCCCGTTATGAATGGCGATCCGATGGAAGAGACTGGCTATGCCGAGCAGGCCGTGCGGCCCACAGTACTGCAATCGGCTCTCTCCATCCCCCTGGAAGGACTGGCCGGTGTGGCCGGCGTCCTCACACTCTACGGAGCCGAAAAGGATGCCTTCACAACCGATCATCTGCGCGTTCTCCAGGTCATCAGCGCCAAGGTCGCCGTGTCCATCGAAAACGCGCTCAAGTACCGCCAGGCGGAAAGCTCGGCTTCCACCGATTACCTGACCGGCCTCTACAATGCGCGCTCGCTGTTCCTTCATCTCGATAGCGAACTCGCCCGTTGCCGCCGCCTCGAATCCCCGCTCGCCGTACTGGTCAGCGATCTCGACGGCTTCAAACAGGTCAATGACCGCTTCGGTCACCTGGAAGGGAACCGTCTGCTGCAGCGCGTCGCCCAGAAGCTCAAGGAAAGCTGCCGCGAGTACGATTGCGTAGCCCGCATGGGCGGCGACGAATTCGTCCTGGTGCTCCCCGGCCTCACCCCCGATGCCGTGAAGAAAATGATCCCGCGTCTGCGCGAAACGGTGAAGCTCGCCGGCAAGGAAGTGCTGCAGCAAGACGTGATCGGCTTCAGTGTGGGCGAAGCCTACTTCCCCACCGACGGCACCGACGCCGAACAACTGCTGGCCGAAGCCGACCGTCGCATGTATCTCTTCAAATCCAAGGCGAAGCTGCTTGCCGCCACTCAGGCTGGCTTCGACTTCGACACTAAGCTCAGCCCTCTGTGAGGTTCCCGCCCCGGGGCTCAAAATACGAGCTTCGCGGAGACCTGGACGTTGCGCGGGAAGTTTTGCTGCTCGATGGAGAGCATTCCGAAGCGCAAATCGGTATATGTCGTGGGTGCGGGACGGTAGATGGGGCGGTTCATGAGATTGAAGCCTTCGCCGCGCAGTTGGAAGCGCCAGCCCTCACGTACGGCGAATTCCTTGCTGGCGGCGAGGTTTACGGTGATATTGTCCATTTGGCGGAGCCAGGCATAGCGGTCCTCGACCACGCGCGGCATGTAAGCGGGATTGCCACGCCAGCAATTGCGATCGTTATTCCACCAGCGGTTGCGGGATTGATCGTCGACCAGCAGCGCTCCGCACGTGTTGACGGCGTTGATGCCGGCGATTGGGTTGCCGGAGGTGTAGCGATAGACCCAGTTCACGCGCCAGCCGCCCGCGACTCGTTCGGCGGCCTTGCTGCGGAAGGTGAAATGACGGCCGCGCCCAAAGGGGAGTGAATAGATTCCACTGAAGGAGATGTTTTGCGGCTTGTCGTAGCTGACGAGTTCCTTGACCGGGTCTTCGTTCTGATAGTTCCAGGTGTTGAGGTAGTTGGCGGTCTGGAAGTTTTTCGAAAAAGCGTAGGAGAACACGGTAGTGAGTCCGCCCACGACGCTGCCGTCGCCGGAGACGCGCTTGTCGACGCGCATTTGCAGAGCGTCGTAGCGGTAGTGAGCCCAGGGGAGGGTGTTATTGGTGATGTTGGCGAATAGCGGGAATTGGCGGAAAAGCTCGCGCCGGGCGATGTTGGCCGGCCCGCGCGTGCGGTTGCTGGGCACGATGCCGAAGAAGGGATTGGGGACGGTGGTGTCTCCGGTAGCGGGCACCGCTTGCGCGGCTTCGTTGAAGGCGTAGGGCCAATAGTCGGTGTTGATGGCGATGGAATCTTTGTTCGTGATGCTGCCCACGTAAGAGATATCGAGAATGGCATTCCAGAACGTACGGCGCTGGAAGCCGAAAGAGTATTGGAAGGTGCGCGGGATGGGGCGCTGGCGGGCATCGTAGGTGACGGCGTTGCCGACGTTGGTGAGCAGGCCTAGTTCGCGGCCGGTGGGTTGGACGATGCCGTATGGGAAAGGATTCTCCAGGGAGTTGGGGCCCGTGAGGCCGGCGCTGGGCAGGACATCGCCATCGCTTGATCGCAGGTAGCCGGTGGACAGACTGAAGCCATCCGTTTGGCCGGTCTGCGTGGCGGTGCGATGGAAGATCCCAAACCCGGTGCGGAGAACGGTGTTCTTCTCAAACTGCCAGGCAACGCCGGCCCGAGGTTGGATGTTCTGCCAGTCGGTGGAGTAGATGCGGCGTGTGCCGCCGGGTTGGACGAAGGTCTTGCCGCCGAGGATCGCGGCTGGGGGATCGGGATAAGGGAAGCGCGGGTTGGTGCGGTCGTAGGCTGCTTTGAGGGTTTTCCATTTGGCGATGATCTCGTCGCTGAGTGGATTCTTGGAGGCGTAGTCGAAGCCGTTGTTGACGCGATCCCATCGTTCCACCCAGGGGAATTGCACATCGTAGCGGAGCCCAAGGTTAAGGGTCAGATTGCGGCTTACCTTCCAGTCGTTCTGCACGAACATGCCGAAGTACGGCCAGGAGCGGTAGTAGGTATCGTTCCAATCGAGCTGGCCCGCGCCGGGGATGCCGAGAAGCACGTCGGCGACGCCGGAGCCATCTTGCGCGTTGAGTACGCTGCGTTGCGGATAGCGCTGCGTCCCCCAACGAGTGAACTGCAGATAGCCGTTGGCCAGCCCGACGTCGCCCACTCCGACTGCCGCGTAGACGAGGTCGAGGCCCACCTTCCAGGTCTTCTTTCCGGATGTGTAGGTGAGTGTCGGGGCGAGGTTATATTGATTGTCGGCACGCCAGGTGTAGAGGTTCGCGCCGTTACCGAACAGATTGGAAAACTGGTCAATGGCGAAGCGAGGGGGATAATTTCCAGTGCTGGTGGGGGCGTGAATCATGCCAGTCATGCCGAGGGTCTCGGTGGTGACGCCGGAGTCCGTATCGACGGAGGGGAAGCGCTGCCAGAAGCGCCCATAGGAGGCCCGGAGATCGAAGATGGCGTGGACGGAGAGAATGCGCGTCCAGTTGGCGATGCCGTTTACGTTCTTACGCGTGGAGCCGATGTTGCCGCTGGCGCCGGGTCCTGGGATGCCTGTCTGATTGCGGTACTCTTTTCCGGCCTGGAGCGTGAAGAGCGTGAAGATGCGGTTTTTGTCGTTGAGATATTTGTCGTAGCGGCCCATCTCCTGTTCGTAGCGGTACTTCCCTGTACTGGCGGAGTTGACGAAATTATCGGCGATGGTGCCGAGGTTGGGATTGGGGTAAAAGGAGAGGACTTTGCGGCCGATGGGGCTGATGCGGCTTTGGGGGAGCACATTGCCCGGAAAGGGATTGCGGATGGTGGGGCTGGAGCATGTGCCGGGCACATCGATGGCGTTGACACAGGGGTGTGCGGTGAGCGGGTCATAGATGTTCATGTTGTACTTCGTGAACGTCTGGCCGGTGCGGAGGTCGAGGGGCGGCGTGTCGGCGACGGCGGGGAAGGGGACGCGCTCACGGAAGCCTTCAAAGCTGGCAAAAAAGAAATCGGTGTTCTCGCGAAGCGCTCCGCCGAGGGTGCCACCGAACTGGTTGGTGATGCGCTTGCCGCGCGGAGAGCCGACGGCGTTGAGTTGCGTGTGGTTGGCGTCGAGCAACCGGTTGCGCATGAAGTTAAAGAGGGTGCCGTGCAGGCGGTTGGAACCCGCTTTGAGCGTGGTGTTGACGCTGCCGCCGCCGGTGCGTCCGATGCCTGCGTCATAGGTGTTGGTCATCACCTTGAATTCCTGGATGGCATCGACATTGGGGGCCACCTGGAAGGAGCCGGTGAGACTGATCGGCGCGCCGTTGAGCGTAAAGCTGTTGGTGCCGACCTTGCCGCCGCTCATGGCGAAATTGCCGTTCACATCCCAGCCGCGCGTGCCCGAGTATCCCGTGGCTCCAAACTCTTCCTGCGTGAAGAGGACGCCAGGGGAGAGATCCATGAGCATGTAGACCTGGCGGCCGTTGAGGGCGAATTCGGAAGTCATGAGCGAGTCGAAGTTGAGGCCCCCGGAAGCGTCGCCGGTTTTGAGGAGTTCGACGGATTCAGCGGTGACGGTGATTTGCTGAGAGACTTCGCCGATTTGGAGGCGGAAGGGGAGATCGAGTTTGTCGGCAGTGAGCAGTTCGACGTTGGCGAGGCGCATGGCGCGGAAGCCGGGGGCGCTGACTTCGATGTCGTAGATGCTCGGCATGAGGAATGGGAGCGAGTAGAAGCCGTCGGCGTTGGTTTCACGCTCGGTGGAGGTGTTCGTGTTGCGCTGCGTGGCGCGCACCTTGGCGCCGGGAATGGCAGCGCCGGTTTCATCGGTGACCTGGCCGGAGATGGCGCCGCGGAAGTCCTGGGCGAAATTGGAAGGAACGAGAATGAAGAGCAGTATGGCTGCAATACGAGGCATTTACAACCCTTTCCCAAACAGATTTCTAACATGATAGCGCTCCTGCGGGGCAGCATGATCCGCTGGCCCCGGGGCGGGTGGACGGCTGCGAGTCAAGCGTGAATTGTTTGGATTTCATCGATTCTGGCGGGATCATGTATCGCCCGAACGGCTGAAATATTGGCCCGCCGATTGCTCACTTCCGGTTGTGATCAGGTGCGTGCGAGGTGGAACAAACAGGTTCCAAGGAGAAAATCATGGCCGGAAAGAATACTGCAGCTTTTGGTATTTACCGTACCCGGGCGGAAGCAGAACGAGGAGTGGATGCATTGCTGGTGAATGGATTTCGGACTGAGGATGTATCCGTTCTGTTGCCTTTGAACGCGGGAACGAAAGACTTCGCACTGGAAAAGGAAACAAAGGCGTCGGAAGGCGCTGCCGCGGGCGCCGGCGCGGGCGCGGCGATTGGCGGGACGTTGGGCGTATTGATCGCAATTGGTTCCATCGCCATTCCTGGCGCGGCGCCGTTTCTCGCGGCCGGGCCGATTATGGCGGCACTGGCGGGTGCGGGTGGAGGCAGCGTGGTTGGTGGCGCCATTGGAGGACTGGTGGGCATGGGCATGCCGGAATATGTGGCGAAGCGCTATGAAGGGATGGTGAGGGAGGGCGGCATTCTGGTTTCGGTGCATTGCGATGATTCGCAGTGGGTGGACCGGGCGAAGGACACGCTGACGAGTTCGGGTGCGAGTGACGTGGCATCCTCGGGAGAGGCCAGCGCGGATTTCGCTGTGAGCGACAAGCCGAAGGCACGGGTGGCGCGGCGCGGCGCCTGATTCGAGCAGAGCATGGCAGAGGGCCGTCCAGCGATTTCAAGCTGGACGGCCCTTGTCGTTATCAATCAGAAATGGAGGAATCCGAAAACCATCATCAGCAGGATGATGAGGAGGATCGCTCCGAGTCCACCGCTTGGGTAATAGCCCCATCCACGGCTGTAGGGCCACGCGGGGGCAGAGGCGAACAACAAGACCACCAGGACGATCAGTAGCAGCAACATTGTATTCTCCTTCTCTTGCCGGGTAAGGGCAATCCTGGAGCCAATCGTGCCGCGAATGGAAGAGGCTGAAAATGCAGGGGGAGGGAGAGCGTGCAAAGGCGGTAGTTTTTGCCTTATTGCGTAAATTCTTATAATTTAGCTAAGCCGAGGCCAGGCGCGGTAGGGAGAATCAGCTTACCTTTATCGACAGTGACGCCGCGATAGGGACCATTGGCGATGAGGAGATTGCCATCGAGGTCCGCATAATCGACAAGCGGAGAAAGATGAGCGGTGTTCGCCACCTTGTTCTATAGCCTGTCTCCGAACTCCTTGATCGCCACAGCCAAGGCTGCATCCATCCATCTGTCGAACGTTTGCATGATGCTATTTGGCTTGATCTTGTGAGTGAAAACGAATGGCTCCATCGAACAGAGTGAGAATCGCTCCGACATGGACTCTCGATCATCGGCATCGCCGTAGGATTCGATCTTAGAGAATGCGGTGGCCTCCATGATGCCTGTCAACTCACGGCCCACATGATGGAATGACACGACGAATGTGAGGCGCTCAGTCTCTACGCGCAAAGTGCCTTTGGAGAAATAGTGGTTTTCCGAGAAGTTGGCGAACTTGCCGGACTCTTTTGCGGTTTGTCCAACCTCAAATTTATACCAATGTCCAGTCCCTGAATCGGATCCGCCCTCGCTGAAGGCTAAAGTGGTTTTTCCGAAATCCTGGAGTGCCGGTTTGAGTGCCTGAAAGGCATTTTCGATAACCTCACGCGCTCTGGATCGGAAGGTGATGGCAACGGAGTTCACTTGACGCAGGTCTGCTAGTTTCTGCAATCTCCGGTTGGCAAACTTCTCCGCGAGGCTGTCGATGACAGCGGATGTGCGCGCTTTGTGGTGCGATATCTCTGCCTGCGCATCTACACTTAGCGCCTGCAAGATTGCATTGCGTTCCAATCGGGCGAAAATGCTGACGAGTGTTGCCAGATCGCCTTGGTCGGCCTGCTCCAAGGCCTCGATATACTCCACTCGAAGGTCGCGGTCGACCACGAGTGGCAGCAGATCCGCCCGCAGTAGGATTAAGGTTGTAAGCGCCCGAGCTACCCTACCATTGCCGTCCTGATATGGGTGAATCTGAGTGAAACGATGGTGGAACCATGCAGCCACCGTTATCGGATCGAAGTCTGAGTATTCGGATAGCCAGCGAAGCAGGTTGTCGATTTCCGATTCGACATGAATGGGAGGGCAGTAGTGATGTATGGTTCCGTCCGGCCTCTTCGGGTTGTTCATTTGTTCTTTGAACTTGCCCTTCAGAAGTGGTATCTCCAGCCGATTTCCAAGCGTATCAACAGCAGAGGTGACTTGTTGATGCTTGGTGAGAATCGCGTGCAACTCGTGCATCACACTTTTTGTCAAAGGCCTACTCTGGCCAACACAGTCCATGACCAGTTGGATGGCAGATTCCTGGTCCCGGAGGATATCAATCAACTGGGCCGGTTCGATGTTGGTGCTCTCATGAGAGATGAGATCCTCTTTGAATCCGTGTGCAACCAGCGCTTCTGTGGTTCCCCGATCCAAGTCGTAGAGACGCTCCAGAATCCCGGTTTCAATGCTCAGCCTCCGTACGAGTTTCTTGGTGAAATCCTCTAATTGTGCCACTCCGGATTCGCGCAATCGCTGCTTTGCGCTACGCCAGTTGTCGTACAAGGCTTGCATTCCGGCAATATCGAGAAGGGGAGCGTCGAGCCGTAGCGGCTCGATCGGATGCCAATCAAAATCGCTCATTTCCCGATTCTACGCTTTCTGAAGTCCTAATCCATTGCCCTGGGGGAGAATCAGCTTACCTTTATCGACAGTGACACCGCGATAGGGATCATTGGCGATGAGGAGATTGCCATCGAGGTCCGCATAATCGACAAGCGGAGAAAGATGAGCGGCCGCGGTAATGGTGGCGGAACTGGATATCATGCAGCCGAGCATGATTTTCAGGCCGAGGGAACGGGCGGTGTGGATCATTTTGTAGGCTTCCATCACGCCGCCGCATTTGTCGAGCTTAATATTGATTCCGTCGAAAGCATTGGCGACCTTGACGACGTCGGAGGCGCGGAGACAGGCTTCGTCGGCGAAGATGGGCATGTTCACTTTGCCGCGCATCCAGCGGGCCTCTTCCAGCATCGCTGCGGGAAGGGGTTGCTCAATCAGTTCGACGCCCTGGGTTTCGAGCCACTTGATTTTGCGGACCGCCTCTTCCTTTGATTTCCAGCCTTCGTTGGCATCAACGCGGAGTGGCTTCTTTGTCACACTCCGTACGGCGTCGATGGTGGCTTCGTCCGTGTCGAGCCCGACCTTTACTTTGAGGACGGGGAAGGCCTCTGCTTCACGGGTTTTCTGGCGCGTGACTTCGGGATTGTCGATGCCGATGGAGAAGGTGGTGACGGGTGCGTCTTTGGCGTCGAGGCCGAAGTAGCGGTAGAGGGGGACGCCCATTTTCTGGGTGACCCAATCCATGAGGGCGATGTCGA
>JAXLQM010000036.1:0-34619 GCA_046331645.1 Bryobacteraceae bacterium | reverse complement strand
TTTGGGGATTACTTTGGGCTGATGACGGACATGCTGTTGATTGCGTTCCAGGCCGATGTGACGCGCGTCGCGACGGTGATGATTGGACGCGAGGGATCGAACCGGCCGTATCCGGAGATTGGGATCCCGGATAGCCACCATCCGATTACGCATCACCAGATGAACCCGGTGCTGCTGGATAAGATTTCGGCGATCAACACGTATCATGTGAAGCTGTTTGCGGGCTTCCTGAAGAAGCTGAAGGATCATCGCGAGGGCGATTCGAACCTGCTGGACAATTCGATGATTGTCTACGGCAGCGGGCTTTCGGATGGGGATCAGCATCTGCATGACGAGTTGCCGACGATACTGGCCGGGCGCGGAGGGAACTTCTTCAGTCCGGGGCGGCATGTGATTTATCAGCGCGAGACGCCGATTACGAATCTGTTTGCGACGATGGCGCAGCGGATGGGCGTGAACGCGACGCACATTGGCGATTCGACGGGCCAACTGGCGGAATTGAGCTTGTCGTAAGCGATGCAGTTCCGGCGCACCCCTGTTGTTGGCGTTGTGTACAACACGACGCTGAGCCGGCCGGACGCGGCTTTGACGCTGGCGTTGTTGTACGGGTATGAGGGGAAGCGTGAGGCTCGGGTGGCGTCGATTGCGGTGACGGAGAATAGCCTGGGCGCGGCGATGTTTGCCGATGCGGTGTTCCGGTTTTATCAACTGGGTCCGGTGCCGAATGCGAACCGTTTTCTGCCGATCGGGCTGGCGGTGGACAAGCCGTTGCCGGCGGATTCGCCGATGGTGAAAGCTGCGCTGGAGCGCGTGCCGGCGGAGAAGCGGAAGTTGCGGCGGGTGAGCGATACGGCGGAAGTGACGGCGCTGATGCGGAACTCGCTGGCGTATATCGACGATGGGTTTGTGGCGATGGTGTTGAGTGCTCCGGTGACGTATGCGGCGCGGATTCTGGATTCGGCTGGGAGCGCTGAGTTGGTGAAGGCGAAGGTGCGGGTGACTGTGGTTTCCGAGTGCAGGCAGGATGCGGGGGCGATGCGGCGGATGCTGGCGGAATGGCCTGCTCCGTTTGTGTTTTGCGGACGGGATGTGGGAGAGGCGGTGAAGTATCCGGGTTCGATGATGGCGCAGGATTTTGGGTGGGCGGAAGTGCATCCGGTGGTGGATTTTTATAAGGCGGCGGGGGCAATGCCGTATGATGCGCCGGCACAGGATCTGATTGCGGCGTTGTATGCGATGAAGCCGGACGCGGGGTTTTTTGAATTGACGCGGGGGACGATTACGGTGGCGGATGATGGGCGGATGGGGTTTGCGGCGGGTGATTCCGGGAAGCATCAGCGGTTGGGTGTGGTTGTGGGGAAGAAGGATGAGTTGGTGGGGACTTTGCGGGAGATGGTTGCGGCGAAACCGGTGGCGCCGCAGCCGCGACGGCGGTTTACGGCGGAGGAGCTAGAGAAGTTTCGGAAGGAGCGAGAAGAGGAGCAGCGGAAGCGGGAGTTGGAGGAGCGGAAGGCGGCTACGAAGAAGTGAGTTAGCTCGTGTTCAGCCTTCCCAGGCTGAACTGCGACCGGCCTGGAGGCCCGTCGCCACTTTTCTTCCGTTCGCCGTGGGTCTGTGTTAATTGAGGCAGGAGGATGGATCAAGTGAACAAACAAAGAACAAATGAAAATGGTTTCACGCTGTTGGAATTGAATGCTGGGATGGGGATTATTGCGATTCTGATTGGGCTGGTGGTGCCGCAGGCGCCGAAGCCGATTGGGGCGAACGGGAAATCGCAGTTGACGCGGACACTGACACGGACTTGCCAGACGGCGGTGGAACAGAAGTCGCGGACGGGGCAGTATCCAGTGACGGTGCAGGAATCGCTGTTGAATGCGGCGGAGGCGTTGCCGAAGGGGTATGCGGGCGCGGTGTATTTCGAGGATACGCAGGCTACGCCGGGGAAGGATTGGTCGCTGCTGGTGGAGCCGACGGTGTCGAGCGGTGGGGAAGAATCGGTGCAGATTACGGCTCCGTCGTGCCTGCCGAATTTCAGTGCGGCGTCTGGGGCGGAACGGCGGCGGGCGCGGTTTCTGGAGCAGGTGACGGCGTTGGGGATTGAGGCGTTGATGGAGTTGACGCGGCTGCGGCCTTATGCGGAGGGAGTGGGGCCGAATTCGCCCGATGCGGCGGCGATCGTGCGGTCGGCGGTGTTTCAGCGGCAGGCTTGGAATTTGCTGACGGCGGGGTCGGATGAGCCGACGCTGGATCAGATTTTGCGTTATCAGCATCGTGGGGACGGGCAGATCGGGATGGTGTTGGGTCAGTTTCTGGAGGCGGTGCGGGCGGAGATTCAGAGCACCTACGATACGGATTTGAAGGTGCGGGTTGCGGTGGGGGACGTGAATGGCGATGGGATGATTTCGCGGGCGAACCTGAAGAGTCTGACGAAGCGGTATGCGGGGCACGATGCGGAGTTGCTCTCTTCGCTTCTGGCACTGCTGGATGAGGATAGTTTGGATGGGTTTCAGCGGCGGGTGAGTCCAGAGAACAAGCTGCTGCCATATATGGAGCAGAGTAACCTGTACCTGTTTACACGCCTGGTGGCGGCGAACAGGGTACCCTAGATGAATGGAGGCCTCGCAGTCCTCCGCGCAGTCACAAGGCTTCTGGGCAGCAGTCCGCGAGTCGTTGCGCGGATCGCATCAGGATTACACGGAAGGACCGCTTGACCGCGCCATTCTTCTGCTCGCCGTTCCCATGATTCTGGAGATGGCGATGGAGTCGCTATTCGGCGTGGTGGATGCGTTCTTTGTGTCGAGTTTGGGCACGGAGGCCGTGGCGGCGGTGGCGCTGACGGAATCGCTGCTGAGCATTTTGTTTGGCGTGGCGATTGGGCTCAGTATGGCGGCGACGGCGATGGTGGCGCGGCGGATTGGGGAGAAGGATCCGGCGGGGGCGTCGGTAGCGGCGGCGCAGGCGATCTTCGTGGGGATCTTCTGCTCGCTGCCGATTACGGGGATTGGGGTGGTGTTTGCTCCTGAGCTGCTGCGGTTGATGGGTGGCGAGGCGGCCGTGATCGCGGTGGGGCAGAATTTCACGCGGACGATCTTCGGGACGAGCGTTTTCATTTTTCTCTTGTTTTTGAACAATGCGATTTTTCGCGGGGCCGGTGATGCGGCGATTGCGATGCGGGTGCTGTGGCTGGCGAACATCATCAACATCGTGCTGAACCCGTGTTTGATTCTGGGGTTGGGGCCGTTTCCGCAGTTGGGGCTGCTGGGGTCGGCGGTGGCCTCGTCGATCGGGCGCGGGTGCGGGGTGGCGTTTCAATTCTGGGTGCTGTTTGGCGGGATGTCGCGGATCCGCGTGGCGTGGACACAGATGCGGGTGAATTGGGTGGTGCTGTGGCGTTTGCTGCGTGTGTCGGGCACCGGGATTGCGCAAGTGCTGATTACGACGACGTCGTGGCTGGGCGTGGTGCGACTGGTGTCGAGCTTTGGGAGCACGGCGCTGGCGGGGTATATGATCGCGATCCGGCTGATTATCTTTGCGATCCTGCCGGCATGGGGCTTGAGCAATGCGGCGGCGACGCTGGTGGGACAGAATCTGGGAGCGGGGAAACCGGAGCGGGCGGAAAAGTCGGTGTATCGGGCCGGCTTGTTCAACATGGTCTTTCTGGGAACGCTGGCGGTGGTGTTCATTGTGTTCGCCGAGCCGCTGTTGCGGATTTTCAGCCGTGATCCAGAGGTGATCCGGCAGGGATCGGAATGCCTGCGATTCATCTGCTACGGGTATGGGTTCTATGCATGGGGAATGGTGGTGGTGCAGGCGTTCAATGGGGCCGGCGATACGATGACTCCGACGCTGATCAACCTGGGGTGCCAGTGGGTGTTTCAGATTCCGCTGGCGTGGGCGCTGGCGTATCCGGGCGGATTCGAGGCGACAGGGATTTACCTGGCGATTACGATCTCAGAGTCGGTGCTGGCGGTGGTGGGTTTTTGGGCGTTCCGGCGCGGGCAGTGGAAACTGAAGAAGATTTAGTGGCCGGGCGGTGATAGTATGCGGACAGGAGATTCTATTCCTTATGTCTGCTGATCGCCGCAATTTTCTTACTACTTTAGCCGCGGCTCCGATGTTCCTGCCGCAGCGTGCAGTTGGCGCCAATGACCGTGTCCGTTATGGGTTGATTGCCACTGGTGGACGCGGGCGTTATTTGCAAAAGATCTTCAACAAGATGGGTGTGGAGTGCGTGGCGCTGTGCGATGTCTACGAGCCGAACCTCGCGCTGGCGCAGAAGGAATCGCCGCAGGCGAAGCCTTATCTGGACTATCACGATCTGCTGGCGGATAAGAACGTGGATGCGGTGGTGATTGCATCGCCGGATCATCAACACTGCCCGATGCTGATGGACTCGCTGGCGGCGGGGAAAGATGTGTATCTGGAGAAGCCGCTGTCGAAGTCGATTGAAGAGAGCGGGAAGATGATCGCCGCGGTACGGAAGTCGAAGCAGGTGGTGCAGATCGGGATGCAACGGCGGAGTGCCGAATCGGTGATGAAGGCGAAGAAGCTGGTGGACGATGGGGTGTTGGGGCGGGTGACGCTGGTGAAGCCGCAGTGGAATTGGAATATCGCAGGACCGCTGGACAATTCGCCTCTGCCGGGCAAGCTCGATTGGAAGCGCTTTCTGGGGAGTGCGAAGAAACGCGAGTTGGAGCCGATGCGGTTCCGGCGGTGGCGCTACTTCTGGGATTACGCCGGCGGGAACATGACGGATCAGGGGACGCACCTGATGGATGTGGTGCAGTGGTTCACGAAGCAAGGGCCGCCGAAGTCGGCGTTGTGCCACGGGTATGTGGCGAAGATGACGGGAGCGGAGCATCCGGACGTGTTTTCGGCGGTGTTTGAGTATCCGGAGATGATGGTGACGTGGACGCTCGATTATGCCAATTCGTATCAGAACGGGTGGTCGATTACGTTCATGGGCGATAAGGCGACGATGATTCTGGACGATGCGGGGTTTGTGGTGTACGCCGAGCCGTGGAAGAAGACGAATGCTCCGATTTATGAGGAGCAGGCGCCGGTGCCGGTGGAATCGCATGTGCAGAATTTCTTGGATTGCATCAAGTCGCGGAAGGATACGAATTGTACGGTGGAGATCGCGGCGGCGGCGGTGGCCGGGCCGCATCTGGCGAACCAGGCGCTGCTGAAGGGGCGGAAGGTCGGGTTAGCGGATTTTACGTAGAGGGATGATGAAACGTTCGGGTTTCCTTGCGGCTCTCTATCCTGGGTAGGATCGAGAGAGGAGGGTTGCACGAAATGTTTCGACGAGCGTTGTGGTTTGGGTGTGCGCTACTAGTGGCGCAGCAGGATCCGGTGTTCCGGCCGAAGCAGATGCGGGATTACAATCCGCGTTCGGCGGATGGACGTTGCATCGTGCGCGTTCGCATCGATGACGAGAGCGATGTGGAATTGCGCGGGGACCGGGTTCTGCTGCGTACACTGACCGGGCGGCCGGGCCGTGACGATGGATCGGAGTGCAGTCAACCGCTGCCGTCGGGTGGTTTCTCGAAGTTTGCGTTCCGTGGGATCGATGGACGGGGAGAGGTGCGCCTGGTGCAGGAGCCGCGGCTGGGGAATCAATGGACAGCGATTGTTTCGATCCGGGACAAGAAGGGCGGGGACGAGGGGTATACGTTCGAGTTGTCGTGGACGGCGGATCCGAATGCGGCGCAGTATGTTTCTACGGGGGGCGGGTTTGGGGGGACGACGAGTTCGCCTTCGAGCGGCGGGGGGATTTTGCCGAATCTCGGATTGGGGGGACAGGCTCCGATTGCGGCGAAGTTCACGGGGTTCGATGAGACGCTGACGTCGAGCGGGACGTTGCGGGTGAACAATCAGGATCAGGGCGTGCGGCGGCTGCGGGCTGTGCTTCGGAGCGATGGGAACGCGGAGTTCACGCTGTATGGGAATGAGGTGGTGCAGATGAGCGGGCGGTGGAGTGGGTCGGGGAATCCGGTGGATGTGAGTGTGACGAGTGTCGGTGGGGATGCGGCGTCGGGGCGGGGGCGAGTGTATCTGAACTCGAGCGGGCGATTTGACCGGCTGGAGATGGATGGGGATGCGCAGCGGTATGGGGGGCGGTTCCAGATTGATGTGCGGCGGTGAGCCACGAATGCACACAAATGCACACGAATCGGAAATGTTTAACGAATAGTCAGGGCCGCCTGGAGCATGGCTTTGGTGTAGGCGACGTTGTAGACTTCGCCGACGTAGCCTCCGCCGCCGGGATAGAAGGCTTTGAGGCCCAGGTCTTTGTCGGCGTCGAGGAGGCGTGGGTGTTCGGGGTAGATGGCGCGCGGGTACTTTTGGCGCACGAGTTCGCGCATGACGGCGAACATGTCCACCTGGCCTTCGTCGGGGAAGACTTCGGTGTAGTCGATGGAAGGCTTGCGGACACGGACGTTGCGGAAATGGACGTGGTTGATGCGGTCTTTGCCGCCGAAGTATTTGCAGACGGCGACGGGGTCCTCGCCCATTTCGCGGGTGACTCCGCAATCGAAGGTGATGCCGTTGGCGGGATCGGGGACGATGTCGACGAGGCGCTTCCAGCCGGCGAGTGTGGACATGATCTGGCCTGAACCGCGGCTGAGCGGGACTGGCGGATCGTTGGGATGGAGCGCGAGGCGAATGCCGTTTTCCTTGGCGACGGGGACGATCGCTTTGAGGAAATAGGTCACGTTTTTCCAGAGGGAATCGAGGTCGTGGGTGCCGATTTCGGGGAGTGGCGGGAGGTTCTTCGAGCGCTCGTAATCGTAGGCGGTCATGCCTGCGTTGCCGCGGCCTTTTTCTTCGTAATAGCCCTCGACGAGGCGGTGGGCGTAGAAGTTGTATTCGATTACGGGCAGGCCGACTTTGGCGGCGGCGCGGATGGACTGGCGGATCTTTTCGATCTCTTCGTCGCGGCCGGGCTTGCCGTAGATGCAGTTGGGGAAGCCACCGATCATCATGTTGCAGACGGTGATTCCGGCTGCTTTGAAGTGATCCATGATGGGGCGGAGGCTGGCTTCGGTCCAGGGGATGCGTGGGCCACCCATCAGCACATGGTTGATGCCGATCTGGCGGAGGCGCTGCATGCCCTTTTCGTCGAGATTGGAGGGTGCTCCGAGACAGAGCTTGGGGACGCCAGCCCCTTCAGCGGGGGGCCACTCGGCGGCGGTGCTGATCGCGGCGCCGCCGAGCATTCCTAATACACTTCTCCTGGGGAGGATCATTGGAGCGGGGCTCCTTTAGCCCACGAATTTCCAACCCTTGCGGAATTTAGGTTTGAGCAGTTCGTTGGCCGCGGCGTTGTTGGTGAACTTGCCGGCAGCGGCATCCCAATCGAGCTTGCCTTCAAAGCGCATGGAGATGACGCCGAGTAACATCCATTGCACGAAGGGACCGGCGACGCCGAAGTTGGAGCAGGAGGGCTCACCGCCTTTGGCAGCGCGAATCCAGTCGCGGTAGTGACCGGGGGAGCGGGTGAGGACGGGTTCGGGCATCTTGTAGTCCTTCATCTTGGCTTCGGGGACGAGGCGGGTGCGCTCGCCGTAGCAACCGGTGGTGACCATGCCTTTCTCGCCGATGAAGATGCTGCCGTTGATGTCGCTATCGCCGAGCAACTCGCCTGCGGGGACGCCGGGGATGTCGGGCTGTTTGTTGCGGCCGTCATGCCAGAAGAGCTTCAAAGCGGGCATGGTGCCTCGGGCGGGGAAGTCGAAGCGGATGGTGGAGGCGAGCGGGAAGGTGTACTTGCCCTTGCCTTCCTGCATGATGCATTCGACGCTGGTGGGAGCGCTGGCGCTGAGGCGGAGGGCCATGTTGGGCGTGCCGAGAATGTGGCAGGCCATGTCGCCGATGGCTCCGCAGCCGAAGTCGGGGAAGCCGCGCCAGTGATGGGGAGCGTAGGAAGGGCTATAGGGACGGAAGATGGAGCCGCCGAGCCAGGCTTCCCAATCGAGGTGGGCGGGAACGGGCTCTTCCTTGGGGACGACGTCGGGGCCTTGGGGCCAATACTTCAGAGGGCGATTGGTCCAGGCGTGGACTTCGGTGACCGCGCCGATGTCGCCGGACCAGATGATCTCGCAGCACTGGCGGGCGCCTTCGTTGGAGTAACCCTGGTTGCCCATCTGAGTAGCGACGCCATATTTTTCCGCGGCGAGGGTGAGTTGCTGCGCTTCCCATACGGTGCGGGTAAGGGGTTTCTGGCAGTAGACATGTTTGCCGCGGGCCATGGCCCACATGGCGGCGGAGCCGTGGATGTGATCGGGGGCGGAGACGATGACCGCATCGATGTTCTTTGCTTCTTTGTCGAGCATCTTGCGGAAATCTTTGTATTTGGGGACGTTGGGGTATTTTTCGAAGGTTCGGGAAGCGCGCTTGTCGTCGGGGTCGGCCATGGCGACGAGGGTTTCGGAGGCACAGCTATTGATGTCGGTCCAGCCTTTGCCGCCGGCGCCGATGGCGGCGAAGTTGAGTTTTTCATTAGGTGAGCGATAGCCCATGTGGCGGAGGGAGGCGGTGCTGCCGAAGCCGCCCACGGGTACCGCGCCGGCGAACAACGAGCCGATAAAAACGCGACGGGGGGTAGATTGCGAATGAGACATAAGGATGAATGATTCCTGACTACTATTAGACTCCTTCCACGGAGGTGACGGGGCGGAGGGCCTGCCAGTGGCGGCGTACGCCGTTGAGGCTGACTTCACGCTTCCAGCGCAGATTAAAGCGCGCGGCGATGTCGGGGCGCGCTCCGAGAATGGGTCCGAGGCCGAGTTGAATGTGGGGCTCGACGATTACATCTTCGAAGGAGAGCTTGTTTTCGACCTCGCTCCAGTCGTTGGTGAGGCCGCCGGAATCGATGAGGACGACGCGATCTTCGACAACGCCGAAGTTTTTGAGGTGGGCGTCGACGGAGAAGAGGCCAAGCTGCCAGCCGCGCTGGCGGAGGTCGAGGAAGCGATTGAGCCAGAGTTCGATTTGTTCGAATGCGCCTTGCTGAGCGAGCTGATTGAGGCGCTGGTGGAGAGTGCATTCGACGCGTTCGGTGGCGTGATCGACGCGGAGCCAGAAGGGCCAGCCCTTGATGCGGACTCTGGTTTCGGGGAAGGAGACGTAGCCTGGCACGAGGCTGGTGCCGGTGAGGTAATCGCGGGCCAGTGTTTCGCCGCGCTGATTCTGATCACGATAGCGTTTCCAGACGGTGCCGATGTGGGTGGTGTACCAGACGCGGCCGGGGAGCACTTTGACGATGAGTTGGGTGAAGATGCGGAGGATGCGGATGCGGCGGGAGGGACGTTGGAGGAGGTGGCGGCCGAGTCCGATGGGGAGGAAACGTTCCCAGCGGCGGAGCAGGCGCCAGAGGACGATGAGGGCGATGATCTCGGAGTTGCTGCGGGTGCGTTTGACGACCCAGTGGGGGGAGGCGTAGACGACTTTGCCGATGCCTTCGCCGAGGCGGGTGAGGGGATGGGAATACAGCTCACTTGGAGCATTCTGGAGAATGCGAGCACCGCGCGATCCTTGGCCATTGCGGGCCCGGGGCATTACGGTTCTTCCCTAGCTCGAATGTACACCAGAGATTTGGGAAAGCCAAGAGGAAATGTCTCGCCAAGCCGCAAAGCCGCCAAGGATGCAGATCGGAGGATGTGGCGTTATGTTGTGCAGGGAACTAGTAGCTGCGAGGTCACCATGCGGTGTCAAGATCGCAAAATCACTTGCAGTGAGGGAATTGACATGGCGAAGGGCGGCGGTATATTCTGGCTGGGCGTAAAACTGAGATACCAGTTATGGATATGACTCGACGGACCTTTTTGGCGACAGCGGCGATGGCGCAGAGCAACCGGCGGCCGAGTGTGGTGACGATCCTCTGCGATCAGTTGAACCCGATGGTGACGAGTGTGTATGGGGGGCCAGTGCCGACGCCGAACCTGGAGCGGCTAGCGCGGCACGGACTGCGATTTACGAACGCGACGTGTCCGACGCCGTTCTGCTCGCCGACGCGGGCGTCGATTGTCACGGGGCAGTATCCACACCGGCATGGGATCGTCTATAACGTTTCAAAGATCGACTATCCAGTGCATCCGTTTCAGGACACGGAGGAGGGGATTACAAGAGCGGATGTGACGGCGGATCAGTTGTTGCACGCGGCGGGGTACAGCACGCACCAGTACGGGAAATGGCATCTTTCGGGGGACCGGTTGCCGTACTATCCGGATCCTTATGGAGAACACCATGAGTATGCGCGAGAGATGAAGGACGTGTTTGATGCGGTGCGGAAGCGTCCGGCAGAGAAGGTGATGAACTGGTATGGGTGGATGCTGCCGGTGGAGCAGATGCCGGCGTTTGCACGCAGTTTTGGTGAGGACGAAGCATATTTGAAGGGATACACGGGGGATTTCATCCGCCGGATGGGCCGTCTGGAATTGCCGATGAAGGATGTATTCGACGTGCGCGTGGCGGACCGGACGATTGCGCGGTTGCGGGCGTCGAATGGAGGGCCGCAGTCGATTACCTGTTCGCTGAACTGGCCACATGATCCGAACGTGGTTCCTGCGCCTTGGTATGAGGAGACGGATCCGCGGCAGATTGCATTGCCGGCGAATTCCGGGGTGCGGGAAAAGCGGTTTGAGAAGGACACTTCGTGGCTGATGATGGCTCGGTCGGCGGATATCCGGGTGCGGGAGTTTCTGCGGATTTACTATGCCACCGTGCGGATCGTGGACGCGCAGGTGGGCCGGGTGTTGGATGAGATTGAACGGCAGGGGCGGACGAACGACACGATTGTGATTTTCACCGCGGATCATGGAGACATGGCGGGCGGGCATGGAATGGCCTGGAAGAGTACACAGGCTTTCTATGATGAGATTGCGCGGGTGCCCATGATTGTGAGCTGGCCGGGGCGGATTGCTCCGGGGCGGACAGAGGCGGCGGTGAACCTGACGGATTTGGCGCCGACGGTGCTGGAGTTGTGCGGATTGCAGGCGCATGCGGGGATGCAGGGGCGGAGTTTTGCTCCGGTGCTGTTGGGAAAGGCTTCGGCTACGAGTTTCGTATACGGGGTGAGTGAGCGGGTGGCGCGGAATGGCCGGTCGACTCGATCGGTGGCTTCGACGGTGAAGGGAAGTTTCATGATTCGCGGGGCCGAGGCGAAGTACGTGGTGTATGCGGATGGAGAGGAGTTTCTTTACGATTTGAAGCGCGATGCGGGGGAGACGCGGAATCTGGCTGGGGAACGGGGGGCGGCGAGTTTGAAGGAGAAACTGCGAGGGGAGTTGCGGGCGTTTTTGAAGGGGACGGAGTATCCAGGTTCTATTTAGCCGCCGGCCTGGAGGCCCGCGTCACTGCGCTTCAGGTGATCGAGAAGGAGGGTGTTGAGGCGGGCGGGATGAGTGATGGGGAGGGCGTGGCCTGCGTCTTCGAATTCGATGTATTTGGCGCCGGGGATGGCGGACGAGATGGCTCGGCCGAGGGCGGGCTTGGCGATGCGGTCGTGGGTTGCGCTGACGACGAGGGTGGGGATTGCTGCCAGTTCGGCGAGGCGCGGGGAGGCGTCGTAGCGGCTCATGGCGTTGAGATGCTTCATCACGATCGGCGGCTGATCGGCGAGGTCGTGGCCGAAGAGACCGGCCATTTGCTGGGCGAGGGATTCGGGTGCGCAGACCATTTCCAGGAAGGCTTTTCGGCGCCAGGCGCGTGGGCCGATGCGGGTGCGGAGTCCGCAGATGAGCATGTCCCAGGTAAGAGCAGTGACATCTCGGCCACGGGCGAAGGTGCAAAGGAGGGAGAGGGTGCGGACGCGGTGGCGCGCGGTGAGCGCTAGATGCTGGGCGATGAGTCCGCCCATGGAATGGCCTATGACGTGGGCTTTGTCCCATCCGGCGGCGTCCATCAGGGCGAGGGCGTCATCGGCGAACTGCTCGATGGAGAGCTTATTGGCCGTAGGTTGGCTGCGGCCGATGCCACGGTTGTCGAAGCTGAGGCAGTGGTAGTGGGGAGCGAGGGCGTCGACTTGCGGCTGCCAGCCGTTGCCTTCTACGCCGACGCCCTGGATGAGGAGAACGGGCGTGCCACCGCCGGCGAGGCGGTAATGCAGACGGCAGCCCTGATGTTCCAGTTCCGGCACGGGATTTACATGAAGTAATCTTTGACTTTTTCGAAGATGCCTTTTTCCCTGGGCTCGTTTTCGGCAGGGAGCATGTCGCGGAGTTGCTCGAGGAGTTTGCGCTGCTCCTTGGTGAGCTTTTCCGGGACTCGGACTTCGACATGGACGAAGAGATCGCCGCGGCCGTTGGAGTTGAGGCGTGGGATACCAAGGCCTTTGAGGCGCACTTGCGCACCGTTCTGGACGCTTTCCGGGATCTTCACGGATTGGAGGCCATCAAAGGTGAGGAGATCGACTTCGGTGCCGAGGGCGGCTTGGGCGATGTTGACGGGGACGGTGCAGTGGAGCTGATCTTCGTGGCGTTCGAAGACGGGGTGGTCTTTGACTTTGATGACGACGTAGAGGTCGCCGTTGGGGCCTCCGTTGGCTCCGGGTTGGCCCTCGTTGGTGAGACGGAGACGGGTGCCGGTATCGACGCCGGCGGGGATGTTGACCTTCAGTTTCTGGTCGGAGCGTTTGTAGCCTTCGCCTTTGCACTCAGTGCAGGCGCGGCGGACGATCTGGCCGCGGCCACCGCACTGGTTGCAGGTACGGCGAATGGAGAGGAAGCCCTGCTGGTAGAGCATTTCGCCGCGGCCGTGGCAGGTGGGGCAGGCGGACATGCCGCCGGGCTCGGCGCCGGTGCTTTTGCAGCGCATGCACTGATCGAGGCGGGGCACCAGGAGTTCGGCATGCTTGCCCTGCATGACCTCTTCGAGGGTGATTTCGAGGTCGAAGCGGACGTCGTCGCCGCGCTGGACGCGGTTGGCGGAGCGGCGGCCGCCGCCGAACATGTCGCCGAACCCGAAGAGGTCGCCGATGATGTCGGAGAAATCGGCGAAGGCGGAAGGATCGAAGCCGGCGGGACCACCGCCCGCGGCACCCTGGAGGCCCTGGTGGCCGTAGCGGTCGTAGGCGGCGCGTTTTTGCGGATCGCTGAGCACGCTGTAGGCCTCAGCGGCTTCCTTGAAGCTCTCTTCGGCTTCCTTGTTGCCGGGGTTACGGTCCGGGTGGAACTTAAGGGCCAGCTTGCGGTAGGCGGACTTGAGGGTGGAATCATCGGCATCCTTGCCGACGCCCAGGACCTCGTAATAATCGCGTTTCGTATCCGCCATCATGGCCTCACCGCAACCTTCACCATGGCGGGGCGCAGGAGGCGCTCTTTAAACTGGTAGCCTTTTTGGTATTCTTCGACGATTTCTTCTTCCTGGTGCTCTTCGGACTGCATCTTGCTGACGGCGTGATGAAGATTGGGGTCGAATATTTTGCCGAGGGCTTCGATGGGTTCGAGGCCGAGCTTTTTGAGGGATTCGGAGAGGCGTTGCTCAATCATCTCCATGCCGCGGACGTATTCCTTGTCGGCGCACTCGATTTTGAGGGCGCGCTGGAAGTCGTCAACGATGGGGAGGATGGCCTTGACGGCCTCCATGGAGGCGTATTCGAGCATTTCGAAGCGCTCGCGCTCGGCGCGTTTGCGGAAGTTGTCGAACTCAGCCTGACGGCGCAATAAACGGTCGTTGAGGTCGGAGTTTTCCTGGGCCAAGCGGTCGCGCTCGGCCGCGAGCTGGGCGGCCGGATCCGACGGCGGATCGGACTCGGGCGTCACCGGAGCAGACTCTTCCACACCAATTCCGGTGTCTTCGGATTTTACTTCTTCCATAATTGTTAGAGTATCAAATCAATGGTTTTGGGCTAGGCTTGGAGGGCTTGGCCGATGTGGTAAACGGCACTCATGACGCGCTCGTAGTTCATGCGCATCGGTCCGAGGACGGCGACCTTGGCGGCAAGACCGCCAGGGAGTGGCACGGTGAGGCCGATGAGGGAGAGGCCGTCCATCGCGGGGTGGATATCGCCGAGGCCGACCTGAACGGCGACTTCGCCGGTTTCTTCAAGGAAGCGCTCAAGGAGTTCGAGGATGCGCTGTTTTTCTTCGAGGGCCTGAAAGACTTCGCGGAGTTTTTCGCGGGTGAGGTGAAGCTCAACGCCGACGAGGTTGGATGCGCCCTCGGTATGGAGCGTGGGGGCGAGGCCGATGTCGAGGAGGCCTTTCTGCATGAGGAAGCTGATGCGCTGGAGCATCAGGTCATAGATGGCGCGCTCCTGATCGAGGCGGGCCTGCATTTCACGCTGAATGGCGGAGAAGGTCCAACCGGAGAAATTGGTGTTGATGTAGTTCCGGAGGGTGACCAGTTCATCGGAGGAAAGGTCGCGTTCGACGGTGACGACCTTATCGCGGACCATGCGGTCTTTGGTGACGACGACCATGAGGACGCGGCGGCCGGCGAGTCCGACGAGCTCGACACAATCGAGAACCTGATTGTCGGTGGGAATGGCGGCGGCGATACCCATGCTGCGGGAGATCTGGGTGAGGAGGTGGGAGGAGTGCTCGACACGTTCTTCCATGGTGTCGAGGTTGCGGATCTCGTTGCGGAGGCGGGTGGCCTCGACGGAGACGTTTTTGGAGATGTGGAGGGAGTGGACGTACTCACGGAAGGCTTTGGAGGTGGGCACACGTCCGGCGGAGGTGTGGGGTTGGGAAAGGAAGCCTTCTTCGCTCAGGTCCGCCATGATGTTGCGGATGGTGGCGGGGCTTAAAGCGCCACCTTGGCGGGAGATGGTGCGCGAGGCGACCGGTTCTCCAGAGTCGATATAGGCGTGGACAATCGAATGCAGAATTTCGGCTGTGCGGTGAGGCAAGTTGTTCTGTCGGTTTGTCGTTACCGGTTTCATCGTTCGCTATAACCTTTAGATAGAGCTATCGCAAGACGGGCAAGACGTGGTGCCTGGAATTCATATTAGCAGAAGTGCGGGGAGAGGCAGACGAGCGGCGAATGGTTTTTCTCCTGATGCGCAGTATACTAACCTGACGCTATGCCCACCGAAACGAGCTACACGAATTTGCGCGAGCACCTGGCGAAGTTTCTGGATCAGGTGACCAGCGAGCAGGAGATCATCGTCGTGCGCCGCAAGGAGGGGCACGATGTAGCGCTGATTGATGCGCGGGAACTGGAGGGATTGATCGAGTCGGCGCATCTGCTGCGCGGGCCGAAGAACGCGAAGCGGCTGCTGAAGGGATTGAAGCGGGCGAGCCAGGACAAGGGGAAATCGAAGGCGGTGGAGCAATTGCGAGAGGAGGCCGGGCTTGGCTGAGGCGGTGTTTCATCCTGAGTTTCGCGAAGACCTGCATAGCTGGGCGAAAGCGGATGCAGGTGTGGCGCGGCGGATTTTGGATTTGGTGGAGGCGACGTTGCGGGATCCACGCAATGGGGCTGGACGGCCGGTGGCATTGAAGGGCGTGCTGGACGGGTGCTATTCGCGGCGCATTACTCTGCAGCATCGATTGGTGTATCGCGTGGCCGGGGAGCGGGTGCACTTTCTTCTGGCCAAGTATCATTGGTAGGGAAGGCTACTTTATGCGTATTCGATTCCGTTATTTATTTCTGTGTGCCGCCGCGGTTGCGGCGATGATGGTTCCGGCGCCGGCCCAACAGGCGGCTCCGAAGAAGAAAAAGCTGCTGGCGATTGGCGCGTGCAAGGGGTTCCATCATGATGCCGCCTCTCATGGACTGGCGACGATCTGGAAGATCGGGCAGGAGTCGGGGTTGTGGGACACCTACATCAAGACGGATACGGAACTGCTGACGAAGCGGAAGTTGGATGGGAATGCGAAGAACCTCGATTACTTCGATGCTGTGATGTTTTATACGACCGGTGAGATCGAGTTGAGCGAGGACCAGAAGAAGGATCTATTGAGTTTTGTGCGGGAGGGGAAAGGGTTTCTGGGGGCGCATAGCGCGACGGACACTTTGTACAAATGGCCGGAGTACGGAGAGATGATCGGGGGATATTTTGATCATCATCCGTGGAATCAGTTTCAGGCTCCGGTGATTGTCGAGGACCGGACATTTCCCGCGACGAAGCACTTTCCGCCGATGTTCACCATTCACGATGAGATCTATCAGATCAAGGAGTTCTCGCGGGACCGGGTTCGGGTGCTGATGCGGCTGGATGAGAACAAGATCGATTTGCAGCGGAAGAACGTAAACCGGAAGGACAAGGATTTTGCGGTGACGTGGGTTCGGGAGTATGGGAAGGGCCGGGTGTTTTACAGCACGCTGGGGCATCGTGAAGATGCGTGGGACCGGCCTGATGTGCAGAAGATGTGGCTGGAAGCGGTGAAGTGGGCCATGGGAATGACGGAAGGGGTGGCAACGCCACGCCCACGGCCTTGAGTACGATGTTTTAGCCTTTTTTCAATTGCATTGCGGCCTGATGCAGGGCTCGGATGTAACCGATGCTGTAGGACCAGGCGGCGTGGCGGCCGGGGGACATGTTCGGCACGTGATCGGCTATGAGATTGCCGCGGAAGTCGGCTTCGACGAGGGTGCGCATGAGCTTCCACATGTCGGTGTAGCCGTTGTCGATATAGGTTTCGACGAAGTAAGGGATGGGAGCGGTGACGTTACGGAAGTGAATCTTCCAGAGCTTGCCCATTTTGGCGAAGGCGCGGGCAGCTTCATAGCAGTCCTTGCCGGTGGATTTCCCGCCTTCCATCCAGGTGCCGCAACAGAGGCAGACGCCGATGGCGGGGGAGTTGGCGATTTCGAGGGCCTTCATGTATCCATCGAAGGTGCCGAAGATGTGGCGGGGGATACCGGCGAGTTCGGGGACTGGCGGATCGTCGGGGTGAATGCCGATGCGGACTCCGGCCTCTTCGGCGACGGGTGCGATTTGTTTAATGAAGTAGGTGTAGTTTTCCCAGAGCTCTTCTTTGGAATACTTGCGGCCGTGACTGAGCGGGGCGTTGTAGGTTTTTCCATTCCAGAAGCCCTGCGCGGTTTCCATTTTGAAGGCACGGGCCTGGCCGCCGCCACGGGTGGTTTCGGGTTTGCTGGACCAGATTCCGTTGGCCATGTGGGCGTAGGTGATGTAACCGATGCCTGCTTTGCCGGTGTCGCGGATGTATTGTTTGAGCCATTCGATCTTGGCGTCGCGGCCGGGGAGGTTGAGGGTGATCTCCTCGATGTTGCGATTGTCGTTGTTGGAGATATTCCAGACTTTGAGACCAGCGGCTTCGATGCGTTTTTTGATGCTGGTGAAGTTGTCGTAGGTGCCGCGGCCTTTGCCGGTTTGGACGTTGAGGTAGTCGACACCCATTTGTTTGATCCAGGTGAGGTCGGTGTCGGAGACATCCTCATTGACCTGCATCGAGATTTTGATGCCTGGGGAAAGTGGCGGGAGGGGCTTTCCCGCGGCGGCGGACGGGGCCAGGGATGCCGCGGCTAGGGCGGATGTGGCAAAGGTGCGGCGTGTGAAATCGCTCATTGCGTGCTCCTGTTCCTTGTGATCATACAACGATGGCTGGGGTATAGTCGTATTCGTACGATGAGGCCACTATCGGATCGGGCACTGGACCGGCTGCGCGAGGCTGCGGCGTGGCCCGATTTCGAGGGAACGCGCTACCGGTTGGTGAAGGAACTGGGGCGCGGTGGAATGGGGGCAGTGTATCTGGCGGAAGACTCGCTGCTCGATCGGAAGGTGGCGATCAAGGTGTTCCATCTGGACGATGTGTCGGTGGAATTGGCGGAGCGGATGCGGCATGAGGCACGGACGCTGGCGCGTTTGGAACATCCGAATATAGTGCCGGTGTACGATTTTGGCCAGTTGCCGGGCGGGCGTTTGTACTACTCGATGAAGTATGTGGAGGGGGCGCGGCTGGATGAGCAGACGGGGGAGACCTTGCCGCGCAAGCTGCGGCTGTTCGAATCGATTTGCGAGGCAGTGGCGTATGCGCATGCACGCGGTGTGGTGCATCGTGATTTGAAGCCGGCGAATATCATGATTGGCACGTTTGGAGAAGTGCTGGTGATGGATTGGGGGCTGGCGCAGATGCATTCGGAGGGTGTGCCGGGCCGGGTGGTGGGGACGCCGCATTTCATGGCTCCCGAGCAGGAGAGGGGAGACGCGAGGGTGGACGCGCGGGCGGACATTTTCTCGCTGGGGCGGATTCTGGAGTTTTTATGCGGGGGCGGCGAAGTTCCGAAGCCGGTGGCGAGCATGATCGGGAAAGCATGCCATGGGGTGCCGGACAAGCGATACGCGAGCGCGCAGGAGTTGGGGCTGGATGCGTTACGGTATCTGGATGGGATGCGAGTGTCGGCACACAAGGAGAGCCCGTTTGAGGTGGCGGGACGTTTTTTCGCCAACAACCGGACGTTGCTGTTGCTGGTGCTCACTTACGCTGTGATGCGGTTTTTGGTATTCTTCTACTCGCGCCGTTAAAGGAAAGACGGGTTTTGTGTAATTCGAGGGTGGAGGTTGGACACGAATGAACAATTGGAATAAGCCTGTGGTGGGGATCGTCTTCGGAGCGATTCTCGGGTTGTTTGACGGGGCGACGGCGATGCTCTATCCGGATTCGCAGCCTTTGATTGTGAGCATTCTGATCGGGTCTACGTTCAAGGGGTTGCTCGCGGGATTGATCGCGGGGTTCTTTGCGCGGAAGTATCACTCGATCCCGTTGGGGATTCTGGTGGGGCTGGTAAGTGCGATCGCGATCACGTACCCGATTGCGGCGGCTCCGGTCAACGGGAAGTCGTATTTTCTGGAGATTATGATTCCTGGGGCGATGGTGGGGGCGATTGTAGGGTTCGCGACGCAGAGGTATGGGCGGAGTTCGGTGAAAGCGGCTTAGTTTGGGTTTCGCGGCCGGTTGCTTTCTCGCAAAGCCGCTACGACGCAGAGTTCGCAAAGGGACCAAGGGTAAGTACTGGGGATTTTGGGGTGGTGAAAGGCAGCGGCTTTGCGGCTTCTTGAGAGAGGTGAAGCTCGCAAACCGGAGGGCTCTCGCAAAGCCGCTACGACGCAGAGTTCGCAAAGGGAACAAGGGTAAGTACTGGGGATTTTGGGGTGGTGAAAGGCAGCGGCTTTGCGGCTTCGCGAGGGATGTGAAGCTCGCAAACCGGAGGGCTCTCGCAAAGCTGCAAGGACGCAGAGTTCGCAAAGGGAACAAGGGTAAGTACTGGGGATTTTGGTGGTGAAAGGCAGCGGCTTTGCGGCTTCTTGAGAGAGGTGAAGCTCGCAAACCGGAGGGCTCTCGCAAAGCCGCTACGACGCAGAGTTCGCAAAGGGAACAAGGGTAAGTACTGGGGATTGGGGCAGTAAGGCAGCGGCCTTTGCGGCTTCGCGAGGGATGTGAAGCTCGCAAACCGGAAGGCTCTCGCAAAGCCGCTACGACGCAGAGTTCGCAAAGGGACCAAGGGTAAGTACTGGGGATTTTGGGCGGTGAACGGTAGTAGCTTTGCGGCTTCGCTAGGGATGTGAAGCTGCAAACCGGAAGGCTCTCGCAAAGCCGCTACGACGCAGAGTTCGCAAAGGGAACAAGGGTAAGTACTGGGGATTTTGGGGCGGTGAACGGTAGTAGCTTTGCGGCTTCGCGAGGGATGTGAAGCTCGCAAACCGGAGGGCTCTCGCAAAGCCGCTACGACGCAAGAGTTCGCAAAGGGACAAAGGGTAAGTACTGGGGATTTTGGGGTGGTGAAAGGCAGCGGCTTTGCGGCTTCGCGAGGGATGTGAAGCTCGCAAATCGGAGGGCTCTCGCAAAGCCGCTACGACGCAAGAGTTCGCAAAGGGACAAAGGGTAAGTACTGGGGATTTTGGGGCGGTGAACGGTAGTAGCTTTGCGGCTTCGCGAGGGATGTGAAGCTCGCAAATCGGAAAGAAAACTGAATGCAATGAGGCACGGCTGGCGGCGTGGCGTCTTGGTCAGGGCTGGGATTTTGTGTAGCGGAATAGTTCGAAGGCGGGACGGCCGTTGGCGTCACGGATGATTTCTTCTTCGATGCGGCGGTAGCCCAGTTTTTCGGCCATTTTCTTGAGGCGGGGGTTGACGTTGGGGAAGACTTGGCGGTCGTCGGTGTTGCTGGCGAAGATGGCGTTATTTTGACGCAGGTACCAGGCGACGTTGTCCCAGTCGGCCTGTTCCGGATTTTCCTTCATCAATGGCTCGCTGGCGGCGAAGAGGGGGAGGCGGCCACGGTGGAGCATGCGGGTGTTGTCGAGCATGCCCCAGTCGGTGAGGAAAATGATGCTGGCTTGGGACTCGCCGAGTCTTTGAGAGAGGGCGAAATGGGCGTCGGTCCAGGGGCCAGTGGTGCCGTAACGGGTGAGGTTTGCGAAGTGCTGGTTGGTGACGAGTAGGGATGCTGTGCAGAGTACGAGGGTCGTTAGGGTGAGTAGCGGGAGTTGGAGTTTGCCGGTTTTGCCGGTGAGCCAGACGGCGGCTATGGCGATCAGCATGAGGGGAAAAGGCCAGAGGAGGATGGTGTGGTGGGTTCCGCCTCCAGCGCCGCGGGTGGCGAGCATCTCGGCCCAGGCGATGGAGGTCATGAGGAGAACAAAGAGGAACGGGCGGCGGTAGGGGGAGAATACGAGGAAAGGGGTGAGGCCGACGGAGAGAAGGAGCGCCCACCAGTTGAGGTTTTCCCTGGTCTGGCCGACGGTGGTGGTGATGCGTAGCGAGAATCGCTCCAGGGCGGTTTGCGGCGCTTTGGGCGTGGCGGTGGACCAGTCGTCAGCCACCAGCCATCCAAACAAGGCGGCACCGGTGGTGGTGCGCGGGAGTTGGACCATTTTGACGCGAAGGTCGTCGCGAGAAAATGTTGTATTTCCGCGGAAGGTCTCCAAGGGCTTGCGAATGTTGTAGATAACGATGGGGAGCGCGCCGAGGAGGAAGAAACTGAGGAAAACAATGATTCTGCGGGGCGAGAAATTTCGCTTTATCTCCTGATGGAAGACGAGGACGGCGGCGATGGTGGCCGCGGAGAGCATCCAGACCATGAGGGCCTTGTCCCAGAATCCCAGGCCGAACCAGAAGGCGCCGCCGGCAAGAGACCGCAAGTTATTGTCTTGAATCGATTTGACGGTGAAGTAGCAACCTAGGAGAAAAGACAGGTGTTGGATGGCGACGGGTCCCCAATCCATGGTGGAGGTGAGGATGTAGGAAGTGTCGGTGGAAAGGAGGGCGGCGGCAGTGAGTGCGACCCGGATATTGGTGATTCGCCGCAAAAGGAGGAAAAAGGCCGGGAGACTGGCCACGCCGAGGAGCAACGCGGGAATCCGCAGGCTGTAGACGGATGGGGCGAAAAATTTCCACACCACGTAATAGAGGGCGGATTTTACGGTGCCCAAATAGCTCATCACCATGAGGGGGAGTTTGCGTTTGAAGACGGAGAGGACGAACCACTGGTTGGGGTGATCGAAGAGGACGGAGGAGAAGATGGCTTCGTCGGTTTGAATGCCGATGTGGGGGATGAAGATGAAGCCGCTGAAAAAGAAGAGGATGCAGAGGAGGGAAATAAGGATGGCGAGGTGCTGGGGGCGCAGGTTTGAGGGGAACACGAACTCTTATTATGACCCAACCGGAATGGCTGGGAATGGGGGGTATGGCGCTTTTGGGGTGGACCGCGATTGGGGAGTGTACTACTGGTTTGTGCTGAGAGGGAATGAGGGAGGAGGCGATTGGCATGAAGAATGCAATGAAAGGTGAAACTTTGGCGCGGAAAAAGCGTCAATACATACTTCCTGGCCGTAATCATCCGGTCTGGAACGGTCGATAAGAGATGCAATCCGGTTTGGAGAAAAAAGTTGAGAAAAAGTAGTCCGGATGGCAACTGAATTGCTAAGGACCGTGTTATACTATGCAGAAACCTCCACAAGGGCACAGGCGAGGGACAGGTCGAGAAACGAAGTCCTCTGCTGTGTCAACATTCCTTAGCGTTGCAGACTAAGATTTTTGGAAACCTTTTCCCATGCAGAATCGTCTGTATGACGTTAGGAATGGGGAGGACGAGAAGAAAGAAGGAAAAGAATCGATCCCTAAGAGGAGAGAGGAGCGAAAGCAAATGACAAAGAACGAATTGAACAAATATAAGAACATCCTGGAGACAAAGAGGACGGAACTGGAATCTGTGCTGCGGAATCGCGATGCTATCGCGATCGAGAAATCCCCGGATGCGCTAGACGAAGTGCAACATGCGGCGGAACGTGAGCTGGCCATTCGCAACCTGGACCGGGAGTCCAGCTTGCTGCGGAATGTGAGAGCGGCACTGCGCCGGATTGACAACGAGAGTTATGGGACATGTGTACACTGCGAAGAAGAAATCAGCCCGAAGCGGTTGAACGCAGTGCCGTGGTCTCCGTACTGCATCCGGTGTCAAGAGATGGCGGACCGTCACCGGGAGAATGAGGAAGGCGAGCTGTTCGAGGAACTGACTCTGAACGCGGCCTAAAGCTGACCGGAACAAAGACAAGCGTTACGAAGGGCGCGGGAAGCCGAAATCCCGCGCTCTTGGTGTTTTTAGGGGTAAACCGTTTGGCGCGAAGTTCCTGATCGCTTTCCCTTCGAGGTGGTGTATGCTAAGTATGACTCTGGCGTACTACGCCTTGGAGTGTAAGGAGAGAAATGAAGCGTCTTTGGGTACCGGCAGCACTGGCTGCCATGTGTTGCATGTCGCTCGTGCTCACAACGCCGGCGACTGCACAGTCGGGTCCGCGCCTCGTGGGTGTGGGACCACAGGGAACGTTTGATGTTTCGGCGCGAGAAGGCAATGCGAACCGTCCAGGCCTCATTGATCCCAATTGCGGACTAGTTGGAGGGCCGGCAGTAGGGTCGGCATCCTGCGATTCCCAGAGTGGCCGCGAATGGGAAGGCTTGGCTTCCACCGATTACTTTACTTTTGAACCACCGGAAGGTGGACCGAACCCGGACATCGCGGTTGGCCCGGACGATATTGTGACGATCATCAACGGGACGATCGCGCGGTATCCGAATCCGAATGCGCCGTCGTCGACGAACAGCAACGGAAATGCGTCCGTTGCGTACAATCCGGCGAATACGTACTATTTTCCGCCGACATCCCGGCAGTTTCTGGATGTGTGGCTGGGTGAAGTCGCGCTGAACGAATTGTGTCCGACGCAGCCGCGTACGCGGGCAACGTGCGTGATTGACAACGGGACGATCCGGTACGACCAGATGCAGGGCCGGTTTGTGGTGTTGTTCACGGTGGTGGACAACGGCCAGATCAACTGCTTTGGTTGCATTGATTCGCTGCCGGCTCCGCCGCAGCAAGGTCCAATCGTAGGCGGCCAAGGTGGTCAAGGTGGTCAGGCTACTGGCACGTCGGCTGACGTGGATGTTCGCGGTGCGGTTGCCGATAACACACGCAAGGCGAGCTGGGTGCTGATCGTCTCGAAGTGGGCGACGGGTTGCCAGGGCTCGATTGCGCTAGGTAGCGGCGGGAGCAATGTGGGTGGTGTTTGCACGCCGAACACCAATCCGGCGGTAGCGGGGCTGGTGGGGAACACGGAGTTCTTCACGACGCCGCAGCCTCCGGGGCCGAACCAGTCGAACCCGAACAGTGGCGGAGCGAACACGAACTGGATTGTGTACTACGGCGCCACCGACGGGACTTGCGAGAGTCCTTGCTCTTACGGGAACATCAACTCGATTTCCGATCGGCGCCGCGGACAAGCGGCTCCGGCGGGAGCGGTGACGATTGACTGCCGGAACACGGCGGTTGGCGGGGGGAATGTCTGCTATTTGCCGACGAGCGCCCGCATCGGACTGGACAACGACAACATTTACATTGTGTCGAGTGTGATCAACGACAACATTTCGACATCGGCGCGCACGTGGGCGAATCCGGCGACGGAAGGGACACGGCTGCGTGTACACAAGAAGGCTGGGTTCTACACGGGCGTGAGCAGCGTGCCTGGTGCGAATTCGCCGTTGCTGCCGGGGGCCGCGCAAGCGGTGGTACAGTTGCAGGGCGACTTCTATGATCTATGGGGCAACTCCACCCGGCCGTACGCGTTTGACCAGACGGTGGTTCAGGACATCCTGAACGGCGGGCAGCGGACGGTGTTCGGGCTGCACTACGAGCCGGAACATGTGCGTGGACGCGCGCTGGCGACGTTTAGCGGCAATGCCAACGTTTCTAACGCGTTTTACGCCATCTGGGGCGCGGTGGATCAGGGCTACAACCTGGCCACACCGGCGCAGAACCTGCTTTACCACCGCACGATCACATACACCCGGATGGTAGCGGGGGATATTGGTGTCAACACCGGCAATATTCCAGCTACGGTGAACAACACGAAGATTCAGGGCGGCATTCCGACCTTGCAGGCGTATCAGTCTCACCAGGTTCCGGCGTTTACGAATCCGAACAGCGTGTCGCAGAAGGACAAACTGGTGCAGCCTAATCCGAACAACGTGTTGCCGACACCTTACATCTATGTAGGCGACGACCGGCCGCACCGGGTTATCTCCCGCGAAGGCCATCGCTACATTGCGCGGGTGGGGACACAATCCACGTTCCGCTTTGATGGCACGAGCAACTACTCGACCGTGATTTACGACATCGTACAGAAGCTGTCGCCAAATGTCGTGGGCAAGGAGATTTACAACACGGCGTGGGGCAACGGCCGTTTCTACGCGCCGATGTTCGACACTCCGGCCAATGTGGTCCAGTACGGGGCGATTTCGCCGATCAATGTGCAGCCGTTCCTGGAGAAGCTGTTTGTGGGAACGACGTTCCCGCCACTGGCTCCGACGGATCCGCGGACCTTCTCCTATGGCCTGATTTCGGGTCAATCGCTGATTTCGTGCAAGGGGCAGGAGCCTGGTACCAGCACGAGCAACTCGTCCTACCCGGGGTTGTTTGACATGCGTTGCGGCGAAGACGCTTATGACACGGTGGCAGTGACACAGCATGCCACGACGGGTTCGTACACGACTGGGGACTTCCAGGTGAGCAACCAGCCGACAGGTTTCGCGCAGCAGATTGTTCCGTTCCCGATCCGGGGCGGGGCAGCGACGGATCCGAACAACATGGGCTTCTGGGCCTACGGCGCCTATGCGAAGGGCCGTTTGGCATCGGTGCCTGGCTACGGGCAGTGGGGCACCTACGTGGCTCACTATCCGCTGACGTTCCCGTTGCGCGATCCGTACAATAACTCGGTTTCGAGCTATTCGGACGTGCCTCCGGGACACCCGTTCTTCACCTACATCCAGATTGCGAAGCAGACGGAAATCGATCCGGGCAGCCGTACCAGCACGGCGTTCACCCCGGATGGAACCGTGCTGCGCCGCGATATGGCGAAGTGGGTGGTCCGGTCGCAGATGGATGAGGGTGGGATCACCAACTACCTGAACAGCACGGGCGGCATTTTCTGCAGTTTTGCGGATGTGCAGTGCCCGGGCACGGGTGGAGTGGTGACCGATACGACGGGAGCGACGGAATGGCGCTACATCGAATTGATGTTCCGGCGCGGTTACACGAAGGGTTGCAACGCCACGACCGACGCCCAGCGCCGGTTCTGCCCTGGCGACCAGCTCTCGCGTGGCCAGATGTCGGCGTTCATCATCCGCGCGAAGATGAACAGCGTGTTCCCGACGGTGACTTCGGGCGCCGCCACTGCATCCTGCCTGCCGACCGGCACGGCGGTGACGCAGGTTGGCGACCAGTTCGGGTTGTATGCGGGTTGCACTCCGTACTTCTCCGACGTCCCGAACAACCACACGTTCTTCGCGTTCATCCAAAAGATGCGCGAACTGCGTATCTGAATGGGAAAACCCATTCGACGGCGACGGAACTTGGCACCTATGGTCCTGACGAGCCGCTGACCCGCGGACAGTTAATGACCTTCCTGGTGCGCGCGTTCTTCCCGTAGAACGAAACTACCTTCAGAAAGAGAGACGGCCCGGGTGAAGAGCCCGGGCCGTTTTGCGTCTGGGGGGCGGGTATGCGATACTCTGATCCGATTAGAGTTTCCGCAATGGGTTGGCGCAGACTCGCACTTCTCGTTCTCGTGTGCACACTGGTTTCCTGCCGGAGGAATGCTCCTCCATTTTCGCCGCAGGATTCGCTGGGGAAGCTGCGCATCGAAGCAGGCTACCGGATCGAGACGTTTGCGACCGAGCCGCTGGTGGCATCGCCGGTGGCGATGGACATTGATGAAAACGGCCGTATTTTCGTTGTGGAGGATCCGGGGTATCCGTTGGACACAGAGAGCCGTTCGGGGAAGGTGAAGCTGCTTGTAGATTCGAACGGGGACGGGCGGCCGGAATCGGCGCAGGTGTTTGCATCGGGGCTGGTGATGCCGACCGGAGTGATGTGTTGGAAGAAGGGCATTCTGGTGACGGATGCACCGGATCTGTGGTATTTCGAGGACGCGAACCACGATGGGGTGGCGGAGATCCGGCGCAAGGTGCTGACGGGTTTTGCATTCACCAATCCGCAGCACACGGTGAATTCGCCGCTGTACGGATTAGACAACTGGATCTATCTGGCGCACGAGAATGCGACGACGGCGATCATCTACGCGGGGAAATTCGGGGACAAGGGAAGCGCCATCCGGTATGCCGACCGCACGAATGCACCGGTGGCGGAAGAGCGCGGGCGCAACATTCGATTTCGTCCGGATCGCTCCCAGTTGGAATCATTGTCGGGCTCGTCGCAGTTTGGGCATGCGTTCGATGACTGGGGCCGGCATTTCACGCTGAACAACACGTTTCATGCGCGGCACCAGGTGATTGCGGGACGCTACCTGAAGCGGAATCCGGATCTGTTGTTGTCCGCATCGCATGAAGAGATCTCCGACCATGGTGTGCCGGCGAAGGTGTATCCCATTTCCAATGTGCGAGTGGAGATGCTGAGCGGAGTGGGCGAGTTCACTTCGGCTTGCGGGTTGACGTTGTATACGGCGGGTGCGTTTGGGGCGGGGTTTCGCAACAGCCTGCTGGTAGCCGAGCCGGCGCACAACCTGGTGCATCGGGATAAGCTGGCGCCGCACGGGTCGACGTTCCGGGCTTCGCGGACGGGGGAGAAGACGGAGTTCATCGCTTCCGAAGATCCGTGGTTCCGGCCGGTGAATTTTTATGTGGGGCCCGATGGTGCGATTTATCTTCTCGATTATTACCGGTTGGTGATTGAACATCCGGAGTGGATGTCGCAAGCGCGGTCGAACGATCAGGAACTGTACGCGGGGAGAGATAAGGGGCGGATCTACAGGATCACGCCGGAGAAGGGACTGGCCTTCACGCAGCCGCGATTGGGCGAAATGCCGGTGGACAAGCTGGTAGCGGCGCTGGCACAGGACAACGCATGGTACCGGCGCACGGCACAGCGGTTGTTAGTGGACCGGAGGGCTGCTGAGGCAGTTCCAGCACTGGAGGCGATGGCGGCGTCGCATGCCTCGCCGCTGGCCAGGTTGCACGCGTTGTGGACGCTGGAAGGCATGGAGGCACTGCGGGCGAAACATGTTGTGGCGGCGATGGGAGACGCGGAACCGGGCGTGCGCGAGAATGCCATTGTGCTGAGTGAAGCGTTTGGGGACGATGCCGAGATCCGGGCGCGGCGGATGGAATTGCGCGCGGACCCCGATGCGCGGGTTCGTTTTCAATTGCTGGCTACTCTGGGTGGGGATGCGTCGGCGGCCGCGGAACGGGTGCGGGACGAGATTCTGGCCAAGGACATCGAAGACCGTTGGGTGCAAGTGGCGGCATTGAGCGCTTCTTCCGCGGAACCACTGCGGCTCTTCCGGAATGCATCGCTGGGGAATGAGACTCCGGGGCGCGTGTTGTTTTTGCGGCAGACGGCTGCGGCGATCGGGTCACGCGGTCAGGCGGGCGAAGTGGAGGCGGTGTTGTCACGGGTGGCTGGCGGGAAGACGAGCGGAGACGCGTGGTGGCGGGCGGCGCTGCTGGAGGGGCTCACTACGGGATTGCGAAACCGGAAGATCGAGTCGGCGGCGGGGCAACGAATGTTGTTGGGCTTTTTGGAGGATCCTTCGATTGCAGTGGCATCCTCGTCGCTGCGATTACTGGAGAGCTTGCGTCTGAAAGAGAATGTCGAACTGCGGGCGGCTGAGGCTTTGGCGGCGAAGCGGGCTGAGGATACGACGGTAGTGCCGGAGAAACGGGCGGTCAGTATTGGCCTGCTGACGCTGACCAATCCCGCGGCTTATCAGCCGATGCTGCGCGGCCTGCTTGCTCCCAGGCATCCCGTGCCGGTGCAGGTGGCGGCGGTGCGGGCGATCGGGGCGATACAGGGGAAGGAGCCGGCGCAGTTTCTGCTGGCTCGGTGGCGGGAGTTTGCGCCTGCAGTGAGGACGGAAGCCGCGGATGCGATCTATCGTGATCCGTCGCGGCTGGGCGTGGTTGTGGAAGCGCTGCAGAAGGGAACGCTTGCGCCGTGGACGCTGCAGTTCCGCCATAAGCGGACGTTGATCATGCATCGTGACGCGGCGGTGCGCGATGCGGTGCGTCCGATTCTGGAGAGCGGCGATGCCGACCGGGCGGCGGTGATTGAGAAATACAAGCCGGCCACGGAGCGTCATGGAGACGCGGCGATGGGGGCGAAGGTATTCGAACGGGTGTGCTCGAAGTGTCACGCGTTTCGGGGCAAGGGGCACGAAGTGGGTCCGGATCTTTCCACTCTGAGTCATCAGCCGAAGCCGGTGCTGTTGGAAGACATTCTTCATCCCAGCCGGTCGATTTCGCAGGGCTATGAATCGTATGTTGTGGAGACGGAGAGCAGCGGAACGCTGGATGGGGTGATGGGGCCGCAAACCGCTACGACCATTACATTGCGCCAAGAGGAAGGAAAGCAGATTGTGATCCCGCGGCGCGACATCCGGTCAATGACGGTGACGAATCTGTCGGCGATGCCGGGAGATCTGGAGAAGCAGGTGTCGGTGGATGAGATGGGGGCGTTGCTGGAGTTTCTGAAAGGTGGCGGCTGAGATATTGCTGTTAAGCTGAGATTAGAGCTGGCAGATGCAGAAGTTCCCCATTCATCCGAAGCATCCCGAGCGGATCTGCTGGGGTTGCGACAAATACTGTCCCGAGGATGATCTCCGCTGTGGGAACGGCTGTATACGGACTCCGCATCCGGTGGAACTCGGTGGGGAGGACTGGTGGAAAGAGGAGCCTGAGCTGTTGAAGGATGCGGCGGACCGGAGTGGTTGTTGAGGGTCTCAGGCATTACGGTGCACTATCGCGGCCAAGGCCAACCTGCGTTGCGAGATGTCACGTTCGAACTGAGCCGGGGTGAACGGGTCGCCTTGCTAGGCGCATCGGGGTGCGGGAAAACAACACTGTGCCGGGTTCTGCTGGGTGCACTTCCGCCGGGCACACGGGTGGAGGGCTCGATTGATCGTCATGCGGTGAGAATGGCTTACGTGCCTCAGGAAACGGCGGAAAGCCTGCATCCGATGTTGCAGGTGGGTACGGTGCTGCGCGAGGTGGCGCGAGTGAATGGCGGCCATGCGGCGGCTGTGGATGAGTGTTTGCGTGCGGTTGGATTGCCGGATGCCGCAGTGCAACGAGCGTATCCGCATGAGCTGAGCGGCGGGCAACGGCAGCGAGTGATTTTGGCACAGGCGTTGTTGTGCGAGCCGGAATTGCTGATTGCGGACGAGCCAACCTCCGCGCTCGATTCCGTGCTGGAATCGGCGATGCTGCGGTTGATTCTGGACGTGGTGGAGGCACGGCGGATGGGATTGTTGCTGGTGACGCATAATCCGCTGCTTTGCGTGGGTATGGATCGGGTTGTGGTGATGCTGGATGGGCGTGTGATTGAAGAAGCGACGCCGGAAGGGTTGTTTCGCCATCCGGAACATCCTTATACTGTGAAGCTGATTGAAGCCTTGCCCCCAACCTTAGGAGAACCGCCTTCTGCTGCGAGTGGAAAAGGTCTGGAAACGGTATGACTCCAAGCGCCGCGTGACGCAGGCGCTTTCGGACGTGAGCTTCACTTTGGGCAGCGGGGCGAGTGTTGCGCTGGTAGGGGCGTCGGGGGCGGGGAAGTCGACGGTGGGCCGGCTGGTGGCGGGTTGGGAGAAGCCGGACAGCGGGACGATTGGCTATGAAGGCGAAGAAGGCTCCTATTGGGCGCAAATGATTCCGCAGGATGCGGGACCATCGCTGAATCCATACTTGACGGCGCAGGAGGCCGTGGAAGAGCCGCTGCGGTTGAAGGGGTTGGCTGTGGGGACAGCGAAGGAATTGCTGGAGGAGTGTGAAGTCCCGCGAGAGGTGTTTGAGCGGCCCACGGCCCGGCTGAGTGGAGGGCAGAAGGCGCGTGTTGCCATCGCACGGGCGCTGGCTGCGTTTCCAAGGGTGCTGATTCTGGATGAGTCGATGGCCAGTCTGGATTTGATTACGCGGGCCCAGGTGACGGATTTGGTTTCCCGCGAACAGCAGAAGCGCCAATTTGCTTGTATCTGGATTCTGCATGATCTGGATTATGCGGGGCAGGTGGCGAGTGAGATTCTTGTTTTGTCGGAGGGGCGGATTGTGGAGAGAGCGGCAAGCCGCGATCTGGTGCGCACGGCACAACATCCGGCAACGATTGTGTTGTTGGAAGCGCGCCCGCAGAGGATCTTTGCCCGATGATGCGTTTTGCCATACGCAGGCTGGGGCAGGGGCTCCTCACGTTGGTGGGGCTTTCGCTGCTGTCCTTCCTGCTGGTGGTGGCGGTTCCGGGGAGTTACTATGACGAGGCACGTTCCGACCCGCGCGTTTCGACGGAGACGATACGAACGATGCAGGCGCGCGCCGGGGAGACGGGAAGCCTTGCTCAGCGCTATGGACAGTGGCTGGGATCGATGGTGAGGGGGGAAGGCGGATACTCGATTGCGTATCAGACGCCGGTGCTGCCGCTGATTCTGCCGCGGTTGCGGAAGACGCTGGAACTGGCTGGGGTGGGGCTGATTCTGACTTGGCTGATTGTGCTGGCGCTGGCGGCATGGGCGGGCCGAGGGAGCCGCGTTGGGATTGCGGTGTCGAATTCGATGTATGCGGTGCTGAGCGCGATTCCGGAACTGGTGCTTGCCTGTGGACTGCTGGCACTGGCGTTGCATTGGGGTTTGCTGCGGGAAAACGATATCGGGCTGCCGGCGGTTGTGCTTGGATTAAGCGGGATACCCGGGCTGCTGCCGCCGGTTCGGGCGGCACTGGGGAAGGTGTCGGCGGCACCGCATCTGCTGCTGGCGCAGGTGCACGGGATTCGTGGATGGCGCTATTTCTCAATGTTCTGGCTGCGGGCGGCGAGTGTGTCGCTGATTTCGCTTGCCGGTGTGTCGGTGGGGACGATGCTGAGTTCGACGCTGGTGGTGGAGATTGTGTGTGGATGGCCGGGGATAGGGGCGTTGTTTCTTCAGTCGATTGAGTCGCGCGATACGCATGTGGTTCTGGCGATTGTGTTGGTGTCGAGCGGCGTGTATTCGGTGGCCAGCACGGTGAGCGATCTGCTGGTGGCGGCAGCCGATCCACGGATTCGGGAGGGCTCATGATCAGCAGGCCACTCGTGTGGTTAGTGCTGCTGGTTGGGTTATACGTTGCTGCCGCGCCTCGTGTGGCTCCTTATCCGCCGAGTCTGCAGCAGCGTGCTTTTCCTTTTGTGCCGCCGATGAGTTTGCATTGGAAATTCGCGGGATTGTTTACGTTTCCGCTCTATTATTGCGGGCTGCAGCCGGAGGGGGAGGCTTATCGGGAAGATTGCGGGCAGGCGAGGCGGTTCGAATGGTGGGGAGGGGGGAGACTGTTGCGGCCGGAAGCGGAGCATCCGTTTTTCCTGATGGGCTCCGATGGATTGGGGCGCGATCAGTTTTCGCGGCTGGTGGAAGGGGGAAGAGTCACGTTGGTGGCAGGAGTGGTAGCTGCCGGGATTGCGGTGCTGATTGGGATGCTGGTGGGGTTGTTCGCGGGTTATGGCGGATTGTGGGTGGATGGCTCGGTTTCGGCAATCACCACTTTGGTATTGACGTGCCCGTGGATCTATCTATTGCTGGCGATCCGGTCGATGTTGCCGCTGTCGATGCCTCAGGAAACGGCATTGCTGGTGGTCATGGGGGTGAGCGCGGGCGTGGGTTGGCCGCGACCGGCGATTCTGTTCCGGGCGCTGGTAAAGACCGCGAAAGAGCGCGAGTTTGTGTTGCTATCGCGGACGTTTGGCGGTGGACAGTGGCACATATTCCGCACGCATCTGATTCCACAACTGCGGCATGCCGCTGTGGCGCAGTTCACGACTCTGGCGCCGCAATTCGTGCTGGCTGAGACGACGTTGTCGTTTCTGGGGCTGGGAGTACAGGAGCCGGGAGTGAGTTGGGGGATCCTGCTGTCGGCACTGCGGGATGTGCCGGTGCTCTTCTCACACACGTGGATGGCGCTGCCGTGCATTCCAATTGCGGGTGTTTTTTTTCTGATGCAATGGGGTTCGCGGCTCATGCAGTACACTGATGAATCATGACCGCGTGGTTCATCGCCGTTCTGCTGAATTTGATTGCCGGAGTGGCGGCGCAGGAGGTGCAGTTCGCACCGGGCACTGCCGGCGGCGTGCTTCGCGTGGCACAACGGGCGGAGCCGAAGACACTCAATCCGGTGATGGCGGTGGACGCGCCTTCGCGGGAAGTGATCCGGCTGCTGCATGCCGATCTGATCACAATCAACCGGGCGACGCATCGCACGGAGCCTGCCCTGGCCACATCCTGGAAGGTGAGCAAGGATGGGCGTGTTTATACGCTGCAACTTCGCAGAGGCGTGCGCTTTTCCGATGGAAAGCCGTTCAGCGCGGACGATGTGGTGTTCACTTTTGAGGTATATACCGATAAAGCCGTGGCGGCGCCGCAGCGGGATATGCTGACGATCGAGGGGAGCCCGGTGTCGGTGCGCAAGACGGGGCCATACGCGGTGGAGGTGACACTGCCGCAAGCCTACGCCGCGGCGGAGCGCCTGTTTGACGGCATCCCGATTCTGCCGAAGCATTTGCTGGAAGGCGAGTACAAGGCCGGGCGGATTGCCCAGGCGTGGACGCTGGCCTCAAAGGCGGAGCAATTGGCGGGGCTGGGGCCGTTCCGGTTCCGTGCGCATAAGCCGGGCGAAGCGGTGAGCCTGGAGCGGAACGGGCACTATTGGAAGACGGATGCGCGGGGACAGCGGCTGCCTTACTTCGATGGAGTGGAATTGCGCACGATGGGCTCAGAAGAGAACCAGGTGATCCGGTTCCTGAACGGGGAAGTGGACATTCTGGGGAGAATGACGGCACAAAGTTTTCGGGCCATTGAGCAGAAAAAGGTGCAGGATATCCAGCTACGCGATGCGGGATCGAGCCTGGAGTACAACGCGGTGTTTTTCAATCTGAATGCGAAAGCGCCGGCGGAGGTGGCTCCGCGGCAGCGCTGGTTTCTGGACAAACGCTTCCGGCAGGCATTGTCGCTGGCGGCGGATCGCGAAGCGATGGTGCGGCTGGTGTATGGAGGCAGGGCGACGGCGATGTGGACGCATGTGCCCCCGGGGAACCGGCGTTGGGTGGACAATGAAATCGCGAAGGCGCCGCGTTCGATTGCGGGGGCGCGGGCACTGCTGCAGCAGGCGGGGTTTCGATGGGATGGGGGGGCGCTGATGGATGGAGCGGGGAAGCCTGTGCGGTTCAGCATTCTGGTTTCTTCGAGTAATCCGGAGCGTACTCGCTTGGCCGCGATGCTTGCTTCCGATTGGAGGGAATTGGGTGCGGATGTGCAAGTGGCCAGTCTGGAGTTTCGTGCGGTGCTGGACCGGGTGATGAACTCGAAGGAGTTTGATGTGTGCCTGCTGGGCTTGGGCGGCGGTGACGCTGATCCGAATCCGGAGATGAACATCTGGTTGTCGAGCGGATCGATGCATTTCTGGCATCCGAACCAGACGGCTCCTGGCACGCCGTGGGAGGCGAGGCTGGATGAATTGATGAAACGCCAGATGACGACATTGGATCCGGCAGCGCGTTTCGCACAGTTTCGCGAAGTGCAGCGGATTGTGGTTGAGGAGCGGCCAATGATCAGCCTGGTGAGTCCGAATATTCTGGTAGCGGCACGGGCATCGGTGGGGAATTTTCAACCGGCGATTCTGGATTCCTACACGCTTTGGAATGCGGCGTATCTGTTCAGGATTGGGAAACAGTAACGGGGCGATGTGCGGGTTAGCATATCGCCCCGTACCGGCGCGACTCAACAACCGCTATGGACGAACGGATCCAATGGCGCGGAGAACGTCGAGGCGGCCTGCGCCCATTCCACCGCCGGTGGGTTGAGCGTTACTGAGCGCGGTGCGGGCCTGTGCCGGGGTCAATCCGGGCTTGAGATCGTAAAGCAGCGCGGCAGCGCCGGATACGAACGGTGTGCTGAAAGAGGTGCCCCAACCGGCGGCATAGGTGCCGTTGGGGTAGGTGCTGACAATCGCTTCGCCGGGAGCGGCTAGAGCGACGAATGAGCCGTAGTTGGAGAACGAGGAGCGCTGATCGGTATAGCCGGTGGATCCGACGGCGACGACATTGCTCAGAGCCGCGGGGTACACCGGGATGTTCGAGCCGTTGTTGCCGGCGGAACTGACGCAGAGGATCTGCTGATCGGTGGCGTAGTT
>JAXLQM010000035.1:0-35047 GCA_046331645.1 Bryobacteraceae bacterium | reverse complement strand
TATTCGCATTGCAGCTTCCGGTCCCCGACGCAGGCGGTGCCGGCGGAAGTGAATCCACGGAACGTGTTGTATCGCCTGTTTCACAAACAGGAGCAGGAGGGCGGACGGGAATCGGGGCCAACGAGTGCTCTGAATGGAAGCTTGTTGGACATTGTGCTGGGCGGCGCGAGGGACTTGCGACGAACGTTGCCGACATCCGACCAGCAGAAGCTGGATGAGTATCTGGACAGTGTTCGTTCGGTGGAACGGCGCATTGCGGCCACGGAGTACCGACGGAAAGAGGCCGCTTTGGAGAAAGCCGGCCTGAAGACGAGTTACCGTCACGCCTCGGATTCGCCACCAATCGAGATCAGAATTCCGGAAGGGGATAAACGCAGCGAGTACATGCAGGTGATGTGCGACCTGAACATACTGGCTTTTCAGACCGATACGACGCGTGTCAGCACCTACATCGGCTCAACGCCCAATGGGGCATCGTATCCGGAGCTGGGATTCAACGACCAGCATCATTCGAACACCCACCACAACAACGAAGCGCCGAAGGTGGAGAAGGTGGCGAAGATTACGGAATTCAACATCCGACAGTTCGCCTATATGGTGAAGAAGATGCACAGCCTGCGCGAAGCCGACGGGACCTTGCTCGACAACTGCATCATGATGTGGGGATCGGGCCTGGAGGATGGGAATAAGCACACACGCGAGAATCTTCCGTTCGTGATTGCGGGCAAAGGTGGCGGTTCGATCAAAACGGGACGCTTCCTGCCGGGGACGAAGGGAAATCAGGGAGACTTACTGACGACCCTGCTGGCTTGTGCTGGGATTCCGATTGACCGCCCGGTTGGGATCGCGACGAAGCAACTGGAGGAGATCAAGGCCTAGGAATCGGCATGGGGAACTCAAGGGCGTTTGCGGCGTGACCGGTCTGCTACGGGCGGTCTAGAACGAAATGAGCGGGAAGTGTAGTACTGGAGCGAGTGCTGATGTGCAAAAAGCTGTAGCGCCAGGGCAGCGCTAACAGTAAACTTGATTACTATCTTCGCATTTCGACTTCTCTGGAGGTTTCGTTGTCTCGCTTGTTCTTTCTGCTCTTATGGTGTGCGGGCCTGCCCGCAGCGACCTTGATCTCTGCGGGGGATTTCGTTTCTCCGACCGTTGCCACCTTTGGCACGACGACGAACGTGACGAGCCCCGCCTTCTACACGGAAGCAGGTGCTAACTTCCGCAACAGCACGAGCGGACGCTCTTTGGCCATCTCAGGCGGCAATCTCAGCGTCGCATCGTTATTTGTCAACAACGGTGGGAACGCACCACTCGACGTCGTCTTCCCTTCGTTAATGGACCGATTCGGCTTCATTGGAAACCCGAACTCAGGTCAAGCGCCCATTCAGGTATCGAGCGTTACCTTTTATTCCGACACTGCGATGACATCGGTGACGGAAACTTACACCACTCCATTCCAGTTCCTCAACCAGGGGACGTTCTTCGGCTTGCAGCAGAGTGCCGGAAGCTTCGCCGCGGTGCGGGTGGTTTTCAAAACTGTACCGGACACAGTCGGTAACAGCCCCTCGCTTGACGATTTCCGGTTTGAAGGAGCCGCGGCTATGCCGGAACCGGCGTCGCTGGGACTGATCGGGTTGGGTGCCGGATGCCTGGTGATGGGATGGCGCCGACGCGCCCGCCACACGTACTAGCGGTCGCACTGGCGGCGCTGCTGGCTTTTGGCTTCAGTGTGCGAGGCACATTGCTGGCGGATGATTTCTACGTGGTGAAGCAGCGGCTGGCAATGCCAGTTGCTTCCTTCTGGACCGACGACTATTGGGCCGGTTATGCGATGAGCGGGCTGTACCGGCCGCTGGGGCTTTGCTGGCTGTGGTTGCAAAGGCAGGCGTTCGGGGATGTACCGGCCGGCTACCACGTTGTGTCTCTTGTGCTACACGCCATAACCAGCGGGCTATTTTATCTTGTCCTGGAACCGTTACTGACAGCGAAGCTTGCCCTGGCGGCGGCGCTGCTGTTTGCGGTGCACCCGGTGCACGCCGAAGCGGTGTTGCCTGTGTACGGCCAATTGGACGAAGTGGCCGGCCTGCTGACGTTAGCCGCAATTCTGGCGTGCCGAAACGGCCGTCATGTTTGGGGCATCGCTGCGATCGGCGCCGCAATGCTGGTGAAGGAGTCGGCATTCATCGGCGTTGGCTTACTGTGGCTGCTGGTGCGCCCGTCGTGGCGGGTGCTTACGCCGTACGCTGGGGTAACCGTTGCCGCGGCGGGGCTGCGCTTTGCCGCACTGGGCTCAATGATTCTGCCGGGTGATGCTACGGTCATCGGCCCGGACGCATCCCTAACCCTGTGGGTCAAGTCCATCGTCATTTCGGTGGCCCATGCACTCCGGCTCAGCGCATTCCCGACCGGGCAAACTGTTTACTACGGGCATCTGCGGGACAGCCTGACCGGCTTCCCATCTTCGGAGTTGACATGGCTGGCGACCACGGCAATGGTGGCGGTATCGCTGCTATGGGTTCTGCCACGGCGCGAATGGATTCTCGGATTCGGGTGGTTCACCATCTGCATTTTCCCGGTGGCCAATGTTGTGCCCATCGGGGTGATGGTGGCGGAACGTTCGCTTTATCTTGCGGTGGGCGGCATTGTGCTGCTGGCAGCACGAGCCAAGCCGATGGTGCTCGCTGTTGCAGCCATTGCGGCGCTGGGGGCCTGCTGGCACGTGACATACCAGTGGCGCACTGAACTGGCGCTATGGGAAAGCACGGTGGCGGCTCACCCACGGTCACCGAAGGCTCATGCGATGGTGGGATGGAGTCTTCTGCGCCAGATGGAAGGGGAAAGCGGGGAGAAGCGGGAGCGGATGGTGGCCGAAGCGGAATCGGCGTTCGAACGGACCCTGGCGTTGAATCCACGCTCGGCCGATGCCCTCACGGGACGGGCGCTGCTGCGCTGGTCGATGAAGGGTTGTGAGGCGGCGCGGACCGATTTGGAAACGGCTATCCAGGCGAGCCCAAACGACGACAAGCTCACCGCTGCCGTCTCCGCCTGCCGGTAAGCAAATCAGAAAACCGCGACGTCGGCAGCGCAGGGGGCAGACTGGATGTGCACGAGTTGGAGCGCGCCGGTTACGGGCTGGATGTGGAAGCATTCCACACAGTCGGCATCCTGGCTTGCGACAAGCAGATACTCGCCACTCGGGTCGAGGGTGAGGTTGCGGGCATTGGAGTGAGCCGCGAGTGCGTGCCGACTGGAGAAGGTGAGTTTTCCGTCATCGTGTCCTACGGAGAAAACTGCAATGCTCTGGTGGACGCGGCAGATGTAGTAATAGTGCGATGTGTTGGCCGACAGGCAGCCCTCGGCGCCCCAGAAGGCGCCCTTGCCCAGATTGTCAGCATTCCCTTGACACTGGAAGTTTTGCGGATAGCAGGGCACCGTCTGCACCGGAACCAAGCCCTTTTCGAGATCCACCGCGCAAACGACGATTGTGCCGTCGAGCTCGCAATTCACGTAGGCGACCGGCAGGGATGGGTGGAAGTTGATGCCGCGGGGGCCGCATCCTGGCGTCAACTGCACATCGCCGGATGGCGTGAGTGTCCCTGTCTCGATATCGAGAAGATACTGGTGAACCTTGTCCGTGCCCAAATCCATCGCGTATACGAGATTCGTTCGGGGATCGCCGTGGACACCGTGCGGATGAGATGCCGCTTGACGGAGAAGGTTCGGGCCAGAGCCGGTGTGATCGGGCGCGGCGGTAACCTGGCCGATGATTCCTGAATCGGGGTCGAACGGCAGCACCGAGATGCCACCCTCCCAGTAGCGAGTGACGAGCAGGAAGCGCCCGGTGCGGTCGAATGTTGCACAGGTGTTGCCTCTGCCGCCCGTTGATTGCGTAGAAACCTTTTCGAGCGCGCCATCGGGATGGATCCGGTAAGACGTCACGAAACCGATACCAGGCGGCGTTCCGGTCTGGGGGGAAAGCTCGTGGGAAGCAACGAGAAAACGCCGGTTGGGATGGATTTCGAGCCAAGTCGGGGATTCCTGCGGCGTGACTTTTCCCGTTGAGGAAAGAGAGCCATCGGCGGGGTTGAAGGAAAAGGAGAGAATTCCCTGGCCGGGCTGCTTTGAGCCGACCCAGCCGAGTTGACCCGGTACATATCCGGAATAACACCCAACGAACGCGTATTGTTGCGCCATCCTTTGACCACTGGACCACAAGGCGGTGTTTGCGATCAAGTCTGATTTCGGATACTCGTTCTATCGGGTAGTGTGGGGTACTATGTGTGGAAGGGCAGTGGATTGGGTGTGTTCCGGGTGAACTTGCTCCAGAGGCGAGAGGGATAAAACGATGACTGAGGTTGCAAGCAGAATTCGAGTACTCAGTGTGGACGACCATCCGCTGTTGAGCGAAGGGATCGCAGCCATCATCAACAGCCAGCCGGACATGGAACTGGTGGCGCAAGCGACGACCGGGGGAGCGGCCGTGACCAAATACAAGGAGCACAGGCCCGATGTGACATTGATGGACCTGCGCCTGCCTGATATCAGCGGGATCGATGCACTGATCACGATTCGCATGCAGTATCCCGAGGCTCGGGTGATTATCCTGACGACGTTTGAAGGCGATGTGGAGATCAAACGGGCTCTGGAGGCAGGGGCTCGCGCGTACCTGTTGAAGAGCATGCCGCCAAAGGAACTGGTGGAGGTGATCCGGCAGGTGCACGCCGGGAAAAAGCGAGTGCCTCCGGAAGTGGCGGCTCATCTGGCGGAGCACATCAGCGACGAAGCACTGACGGATCGCGAGGTGGAGGTACTGCGTCATGTGGCAGGGGGGAATCGCAACCGGGACATCGCGGAGCGGCTGTTCATCTCCGAGGAGACGGTGAAGGTCCATCTTAAGCACGTGATGGAGAAGCTGGGCGCGAGTGACCGGACGCAGGCGGTGGCGATCGGGGTGAGGCGGGGGATTATTCAACTGTAGACGGCTTCTACCTCGATTGAGGGATGAGGAAGCAGTACCATTGCGTGATGCTTATAATGGCACGGGTCTGGCAGAATGCTTTGCATGGCACCCGTGGCTGCGAATTTTGTGTATGAGGGCGGGGTGTTCTGTTTGACACGGAAGTGGCACTGGCGCAGGTGTAGCGGGAAGAACTGCTGGCCGTGGTGCGGCTGTACCGAGCGTTAGGAGGTGGCTGGCAATGAGGCGCAAAGTGCTACGCTGGAGCCAATGAGGAAGCCGTATATTTTAGCGATCGATGACGACGTATCCGTGCTGCGAGCCGTGGAGCGAGACCTGAAGAACCGATTCGCCACGAACTTTCGAGTACTCGCGATCGACTCACCACAGAGGGCGCTGGATACAGTGAGGCAACTCACTGCACGCGGCGACCGGGTGGCGCTGTTCCTGGCGGACCAGCGGATGCCGCTGATGAGCGGCACGGAGTTTCTGGAACAATCGGCGTCGATGCAGCCGGCGGCGCGCAGAGTGCTGCTCACTGCTTACGCTGATTCCAACGCTGCGATCGATGCGATTAACAAGGTGAAGCTGCACCATTATCTGCTGAAGCCGTGGGCGCCTCCGGAGGAAAATTTCTATCCAGTGCTTGCCGATCAACTAGACGACTGGCAGGCCGGCAATGCCGAATCGTTCGAAGGTGCGTACATAGTAGGAACGCGATGGGACCCGGAAACGCATCGTCTCAAGGATTTTTTTGCGAAGAGCCAGATCCCGTACCGGTGGATGGAACCGGATGCGGTGGAGGAGCCACGCGTACGCGCGGCGCTCGCCGGGCGCGAGGGAATGCCGGCGGTGATCTATCCCGACGGGACGGCGCAGGAACGGCCGGCCCTTTCGCAGGTTGCCGAGAAGTTGGGGTTGGCGACGACTCCCAGCCGTAGCTTTTACGATGTGGTGGTTATTGGCGCGGGCCCAGCCGGTCTTGCGTGCGCGCTCTACTGCAGTACCGAAGGGCTGAAGACAGTGATGGTGGAGCGTGAAGCCGCGGGCGGCCAGGCGGGGCTGAGTTCGCGCATCGAAAACTATCTCGGGTTCCCTTCGGGGCTGAGCGGCGCGGATTTGGCGAGGCGCGGGGTGGCGCAGGTGCGGCGTTTCGGAACGGAGGTGCTCGCCCCGGCCGAGGCAGTCGGTTTGCATGTCGAAGGGGAATACCGGGTGGTGAAGTTATCGAACGGGCAGGAACTGGCGGCGCATAGCGTTGTCATCGCGAGCGGGGTGCAATGGCGGCGGCTGGATGTTGAGGGGATGGATCGCTTGTCGGGGGCCGGCGTGTACTATGGAGCGGCGATCACGGAATCGTCGTCCTGCAAGGATGAAGACGTTTACATCGTGGGTGGAGCGAATTCGGCGGGGCAGGCAGCGGTGCATTTTTCGGAGATCGCACGATCGGTGCGGATGATCGTGCGCGGCGATTCGCTTTCCAAATCGATGTCGCATTACCTGGTGGAGCGTATCCAAACCATTCCGAAGATCTCCGTCATTCCCAACTCCGAAGTAGTAGCGGTGGAAGGCAGTGACCGGTTGGAGCGAATCACCGTGCAACACCATGAGACGGGTGAGCGGGAGGAATTGAGGGCTGGGGCGCTGTTTATCTTTATCGGCGCGGAACCGCACAGCGATTGGCTGGAAGGCGTGGTGACACGCGACAGGAAAGGCTTTCTGGTGACAGGGGCCAACCTGCTGCGGAATGGAAAGCGTCCGCCGGGCTGGCAACTGGACCGCGATCCGTATTTACTGGAAACCAGTGTTCCCGGAGTATTTGCGGTGGGAGATATTCGTGACGGCGCCGTGCGGCGCGTGGCGAACAGCGTGGGCGAGGGATCGATCGTGCTCTATTTCATCCGCCAGTATATGCGCAACCGGTGACACCATGACGATTGAACCGATCACAGCGGCGGAGTTGATGCGTATCTCCATTTTCGAAGGTGAGGGGATGGAGGCGATCGAATGGATTGCCGCGCGAATGCGTGCGCAGTCCTACGAAGCGGGGGAGAACGTTATCGCGGAGAACGAACCGGCACACGAGATGATCATCGTGATGGAAGGGGAGATTCATCTGCAGCGCAGCGGCTCAGAGCGAATCATTGTCATCACCGCTGGGCAGGCTACAGGGCTGCTTCCGTTTTCGCGCATGAAGAAGTGGGCGGGGCGTGGGTGGGCGGCACAGACGCTGCGTCTGGCCTTGCTGGATGCGTCGCATTTCCGCGAACTGGTGTACCGCGCTCCAGTGCTGGCGCAAAGGCTGGTGGGTGAGATGACGGATCGCACCCGCGAGTTCACAAGGCTAGAGGAAAGCTCGAATCGTTTACTGGCATTGGGCAAGCTTGCGGCGGGACTGGCTCACGAGTTGAACAATCCGGCGGCCGCGGCAGTACGATCGTCGGCGCGTTTGCGCGAGCTATTGAATGAGAGAAGGCGATATGTGCTGGCGTTGCGGACGATGGTCTTGCCTGCGCAGGCGCGGGACATCCTGGATGCATTGGGCGAGTCGATTCACAGCTGTTCGTCTTCGCCAGGGCTCATCGATCCATTGGAACGGGACGACCGCGAATCGGAGATGAGCGATTGGCTGGATGCACGAGGGCTGCCGGGAGAACTGGCGTCGGGGCTGGTGGATGCGGGCATTGAGCCACAGCAGCTTACTGCGCTAGCTGACTACATGTCCGCGGAGATGGTGGCGGCCGGGTTGCGGATATTGACGACGGACCACGAGATCCTCTGTTTGAGCCGTGAGTTGGAGGAAGCCTCGCGGCGTATCTCGGAGCTGGTGCGGGCCGTCAAGTCCTATTCGTACATGGACCAAAGCACGGTTACCGATGTCCACGTGGAAGAAGGCTTGGACGCAACGCTGCGAATGTTCCAGCATCAACTGAAACATGGTGTCCAAGTGGTCCGCGACTTCTGCGGGCAATTGCCTCTGATCCGGGCGAATGGAGGGGAGCTTAACCAGGTCTGGACCAATCTGATTGATAACGCACTGGACGCGATGGAGACGCTACCGGCAGCGACCACACGGAAACTGTCCGTGAAGACACGGCTGGAGCGCACGGGCATCCTGGTGGAGATTGGCGACAATGGCCCGGGGATTCCTGAAGAGGTTGAAAATCGAATGTTCGAACCGTTCTTCACGACGAAGCAGGTGGGGGAAGGAACGGGGCTGGGGTTGGACATTGTACAGCGCATCGTGCGGAGCCACCGTGGATCCATTCGTGTTTCGTCGGTTCCGGGAAACACGGTATTTCAAGTACGCCTGCCGGCGCACAGAGAGTAGCGTGGGGCAGGCGCTACCTCGATGGTGGTAGCGATGGGTACGTGCATAGAGTGGGATAAAAAGCCTTCCTTCGCGTGATGGAGTTTTTTCGAATTAGCTGCACACTGGGGATGCAAGCAGCGTTCGAGAAGACAGCGACGGGAGCATATCGATGGGCACAACACTGGCGGGGAAGGTGGCTCTTATTACAGGCGGCTCACGCGGCATCGGGGCCGCTATTGTCCGCGCACTGGGAAGCGAAGGCGCGGACGTAGCGTTTTCGTACATGAGTTCGGCATCACGCGCCGAAGAACTAGTGAGAGAGTTGCAGGCGCAGGGGAACCGGGCTGCCTGCTATCAGGCCGATCAGGGGGATACGCATCAGGTTGAAGGGTTGGTAGAGAAAGTAGTTCAGGACTTTGGCCGTCTGGACATTTTGGTCAACAACGCCGGAGTAGCAGTCGGTGGCAGGGTGGATGAGGCTAATGGTGAGGCCGCCGCATTGGATCGCATGCGGGCCATCAACTACGCGGCGGTGGTGACGGCGATACGGAGCGCAGCAAGAGTGATGGAGGACGAGGGGCGGATTGTCACGATCGGCTCCGTGCTGGGGGCCCGCGCCAGTTTTCCAGGATTAGCCGAATACTCCGCGACGAAGGCGGCGGTGGTGGGCTACAGCAAGGGAGCCGCTCGCGATTTGGGCAAACGGAACATCACGGTCAACGTGATTGAGTCGGGCTCAGTGGCGACGGAGATGAATCCTACCGAGGGTGAGTTTGCCGAGGCGCAGAAGGCGATGATCGCGCTGGGGCGCTTTGCCCACCCGGAGGAGATCGCAGCGGCAGTCGTGTTCCTGGCGGGCCCATCGGCATCTTATGTCACGGGTTCGGTATTCGCCGTGGATGGAGGCTTCGGTGCCTAATCTATGCGTACTGACGCTGCTGCTCTCTTCCGCGGCGTTCGGTCAGTCACGGTTGGAGGAACTCAGGCTGCAGCGGGCCGAATACGCCAAGGGCCTGTCCACGGAGAAACTGAGCGGCGCGGAGAAGTTATTGGTACGGGTGAAAGATGAGCGGCTGCTGGAAAGAACGAATTACGGCTTCAATGGCCTGAGCGCGAAACTGGGCGGCTTGGTTACGGGCGGTGGATTCGCCTTCGGTCCTCAGTACTTTCGCGGCGACTTGCGCGATGGCGCGGTCACCGTCCGAGCATCGGCACAGGTTTCGTTGCGCAACTATCAGAGGGCGGATGCGGAATTGCGGTTGCCGAAACTGCTGAACGGGAAAGCCTGGCTGGATGTGCGAGCCACGCGGCGTAACTATCCCGGGATTGCCTACTACGGACCGGGGCCGGATTCGGAGAAGAATCGCACGAACTATCGCCTGGAGGATACGGCGTTCGACGGCTCCGCGGGATTGTCGCCATGGCGCCATTTCACACTTGGCGGTGGGGGAGGGCTGCTTTTCGTCAACGTGGGTCCAGGCAAAGATAGACGCTTTCAGTCCACGGAACAAGCGTTTCCAGCGAGTGTGGCGCCGGGCATCGACACACAGACCGACTTCTACCGGTACGGGACCTTCGCGCAGTTGGACTATCGCGACGATGCCTTCGGTCCACGAAATGGAGGCAACTACGTGATGCAGTACACGCGGTTTGAGGACCGGGACCGGAAGATGCATGACTTTAATCTGATGGATCTGGAGTTGCAGCAATACTTTGGGTTCTTCAACAAGAGCCGAGTGATTGCGCTGCGTGCACACACGAGACTGACGGACACGCGGAGCGGGCAGAGTGTTCCGTTTTATCTCCAGCCGTTGTTGGGGGGTTCCGACGACCTGCGCGGGTTCCGGCCATTTCGATTTTCAGGCAACAACAGCGTGGCGTTCACAGCGGAATACCGGTGGGCGATTTTCTCGGGATGCGATGGGGCGGTGTTTGCCGATGCGGGGAAAGTGTTTCAGCGGCGGGGCCAACTGAATTTCCGGAATCTGGAAAGCAGCGTGGGAGGTGGACTGCGTTTCAACGCCCGGAATCGGACGTTCCTGCGAGTGGACGTTGGCGTAAGCCACGAAGGCTTTCAGGTTTGGTTCAAGTTCAACGATGTATTCCAGCAGCGGCCGTTGGGCACGATGGATTCCCAACCCATTCTATGAGGCATGCCATGAAACAAACTGTGTTGCTGCTGTTTTTGATTCCGGCCACATTCGCAGCGGACCGCTTCCGGTCTGACGATCCGCTGGAGGATGAGCTGAAACCACTCCCTGTGAACCAACCTGCGCGGCGCAAGTTGAGCGACTATTACGACGCGGTGCTGCACACGGTGAGCACGCCCGGTGAGTTGAATCGCAAGCTGCGACAACCTGTTCGCGCACAAGGTGTGAACACACTGGGCGAACCGTTGCAGGGTGCATGGTGGACGAAGCGGAATTACTACCGCCGGATGAACCTGGAGGAAATGATTGCTGGGCCGGGCAACCAGCATCCACCGTCGCAGGAGAGCAAGTGGATGGTGGTGGGGGCAAAGAGCGAAGGCATCACGCCCGGCTTCGTGATGGTGGATGGGGACAAGAATTTGTACTTCATCAAGTTCGATCCGATGTCCAATCCGGAGATGGCAACGGGAGCGGATCACATTGCCATTCGCCTTGTGCACGCCCTGGGTTATCACGTACCGGAGAACTACCTGGTAGAGTTCCGGGAAGACATTCTGGCCTTATCCAAGGACGTACAGATTGCTGACCGTCTCGGGAGGCGCAGGCCGATGACGCGGCGGGATCTTTCGGAGATGCTGGGCAAGGTACCGCGAACGAAGGAAGGGTTGCTGCGTGCAACCGCCAGCCGTGCCATCGCTGGAAAAGGTTTGGGGCCATACCGCTATTACGGCAGGCGGAAAGATGATCCGAACGATTTCATTGCGCACGAGCACCGGCGGGACCTGCGCGGGTTGGCCGTTGTCTCGGCATGGATTGACCATGATGACTCGCGTGCGATCAACACCTATGATGCGTTGGTGGAAGCGGACGGAGGTAGTTTTATCCGCCACTACATTCTGGATCTGGGCTCGACGCTAGGAAGCGGAACGCAGAAAGCGAATAGTGCGCGGAGCGGAGGGGAGTATCTTTTCGGCTGGAAACAATCGGCCGTGCAATTGTTCTCGCTTGGTCTGGCGGTTCCGCGCTGGGCGAGAGCGGATTTTCCGAATCTTCCGGCGGTGGGCCGTTTTGAATACGAGGTATTCGATCCAGAGAAATGGGTTCCGGAATACCCGAATCCGGCTTTTCTCAATCGGCTTCCCGACGATGAATTCTGGGCAGCCAAGCAGATTATGGCCATTGGGGACGAGGCGATCCGAGCCATCGTGAGATCGGCCAACTACTCGGATCCGGCTGCTAGCGAGTGGATCACGCGATGCCTGATCGAGCGGCGGGAGAAGATCGGCAGAGCCTATTTCGGCAAATTGCTCCCATTGGACCGCTTTCGAATGGAAGGGGAGCGTCTGCAGTTCGAAGACCTGGCAGAAACGGCAGGCTTCGGTTCGGCAGGACCTTACTCCACCGAATGGAAGGAAGAGGGATCGTATCGAGTGGCTCATATCAGCAGTCAGTCGCGTCCAGGGCAATTTGTGGAAGTCGCGGTGCAGGCAGGACGAGTGGTGGGCATCGACCGGCATTGGTAACGAATCAAGGAGACAACGATGAGTGAAGTTGAAGTGAAGGACGGCACACGCATTTACTACAAGGATTGGGGCAACGGGCAACCGGTGGTGCTGAGTCACGGCTGGCCACTGAACGCCGATAGTTGGGAGAGCCAGATGATGCACCTGGCGAGCAACGGCTTTCGAGTGATCGCGCACGACCGACGCGGGCACGGGCGTTCGAGTCAGCCGTGGCACGGGAATGAGATGAATACTTATGCCGACGATCTGGCGGCAGTGATGGATGCGCTTGATCTTAAGGACGCCATTGTCATGGGCTTTTCGACGGGAGGGGGAGAAGTGGCGCGCTACATTGGACGCCACGGCACGAAGCGCGTGGCCAAAGCAGGGTTGATCAGCGCAGTGCCTCCACTGATGGTGAAGACGGAGGCGAATCCTGGGGGACTGCCTATCGAGGTGTTCGACGGTTTGCGCGCGGGCTCACTCGCGAACCGGTCTCAGCTATATCGGGATCTGGCGAGCGGGCCATTCTTTGGGTTTAACCGTCCTGGGGCGAAGGCGTCGCAGGGGATCATCGACGCTTTCTGGATGCAGGGGATGATGGCCGGGCACAAGAACGCTTACGACTGCATCCGGGCATTTTCCGAGACCGACTTTACGGAGGATCTGAAGCGATTCGATGTTCCCACATTGATCCTGCATGGGGATGACGATCAGATTGTGCCCATTGGAGCCGCGGCGCTGGCCTCGGCGAAACTCGTCCGGAACGCGGCGCTGAAGATCTATCCTGGGGCGCCGCACGGCATTACAGATACGCACAAAGACGAACTGAATGGCGATCTGCTCGCCTTCTGCAGGAGTTGACGAAATTTCAATCGAAAGGGACCCGCAATGGCACTTGTTCTGATTCACGTGCTGATTAGCCTGGCCGGCATCGCCACAGGTGTTGCCGTGATGAAGGGGCTGCTGAGCAACAAGCGAATCGACCTCTGGACGAATCTGTTTCTTGCGAGCAACGTGGCGACGAATCTCTCAGGATTTATCCTGCCCGCTGACCGCATCCTGCCGTCGCATATCGTCGGGTTCATTTCGATGGCGGCACTGGCGTTGGCGTATGCGGCACGAAAGCGGCTACAGGCGAGCGGAGCATGGAGGCGGACCTTTGTTGCCTCATCCGCTTTCGCGTTGTACCTCAACGTGTTCGTCGCAGTCGTACAAGCGTTCCAGAAGATCCCGGCTCTGCGAGCCATGGCTCCGACCCAGTCAGAACCACCGTTCCTGGTGGCGCAGCTTGCGGTGCTGAGCGTGTTCATCGGACTGGGGATTGTGGCCACGCAACGATTCCGGCCGGTACAGGCGAGCTACTAACCGTCACTCGACGGTGGTTACGGTGATAGTAGGAACAGGGCGGCGGTAGAAATTCCAGTCACCCTGGTAGATGGGGCCGATCATTGTCGCCGTGTGGGCTTCGGCGCGGGCGCCGGTTGCGGACTTGCCGAGGATACGAATGGGGTAGATGCCGGGAGTTGCAGGGGCGGGGATGGAGAATGCAATTTCGGGGATGACCATGTCTGCTCCGTCGGCGTTTGGTTCGAAGACGTGGTCGGCGCGGAATTTTGCAGTGAGCGGGTGAGCGCCAGGAAGCCCTTCGATCCATACATCCACTTCCCCTTGGAAGCCGGCTTCTCTGACGAGGTGGAGTTTCAGCGTAGCTGTGCCCCCGGCTTTGACCGTGAAGTTTTCGGGCGTGGTGAAGAGTTGAAAGCCTGGCGTGCGGTGATCGAATTTGAGGCGGTAGGGATAGAGCGGGCCACCGCGGTTGAGGCGATCGCGCACTTCAAGTAAGAGCGGCCCATCTTCCTTGGGGGTGTAGAAGAGGCTACTGTCGGGGTTGCCGAGGAGTCCGCCCCAACCGGCGACGACGTCGTCATCTTCGGCGAGTTTCTTTCCTTCCGCGTTGCGCAGTGTGAGAACGGTGTCGAGGTATGGGGCTTCGAGTTGCGTGCTGAGCGTCCATACGTGGATTGGCTGGCCAGCTTTGCCTTGGATGCGATAGACGTCGCGTTCCTGAGGTTTGGAGAGGTGGCCGTTGATGGTGTAGGCGGGCGGAGGTTGAGTCAGGGTTGCGGCGGAGGTTTCGGTGAATTCGGGATGCTCGCCGATTTCGATTTTGGGACCTTCGGCGATTCCGGCTGGACCGGCGGTCCAGAGACGCCAGAGGCCGATGGGGGCATCGGCGGGAATGGTGAATTGGGCTTCGATGCGGGTGGGTGTTTTCGCGAGGATCTTGCCTTCGATGCGGGATACGGCGGCGGCGTGCGGAGGATCGGGGCGGAAGTGGATGGGCATGGTGTAGGGGTAGGTCATGCGGGCGTATTCGCCACGGCGCAGTTCGGTGAGATAGACACGATCTGCGGTGCTCATGGCGCGTCCATCGATGATGAAGCGGACTTGCGAGCCGCGGCGCGCGCCGAGAGGGCTGATGGATTGAAGGACGGGGAGAGCGGAGATGCGTAGTGTGTAGCCGTTGTTCTTGCCGAAGGTGAAGCCGCGGGGGCCGCGATACTGATCGATCTTGACGCCGTAGATGCCTGCTTCTGCGAACGTGTGCTCGATCAAAGGATTTTCGTTGTAGTGATCGCGATCATCGTTGAAGGCGATGCGATCGCCATTGTGATTGACGAGGATCATGCGGGCTTCGACGGCGGAACCGTGTTCCATGGCGCGGAGATCGAAGAGCCAGCGCTCGCCTTGTTTAACGGGGAAGTAGTAGAGGTCGCTATCGGCAGCACCGTCGAGGCGGCCGTAGATTTCGGCGGGGAGTGCGGGGACGGAGCGATGGTCACTTTCGACGGTGGCCGGATATTGCCCGACGTTGAAGAGGAGTGAGGAACTGGGGCCTTGCGCGGTGCGTACGTGGAGCATGTGGCCTCCGAGTGGTGCGCCTGGTTCGATCCAGACGATGCCGGTGAGGCGGGTGGCTTCGCGCTGGAGGGTCTGCTTCCAGGTGAGGTCGGCGCAATCGAACTCGACTGTGGTGGCTGTATCGAGACGCACGCCGATGATTTCGACCTGGACCGCGGTTCCGGCCTTACCACCGAGCGGATGAAGACGAGAGAGGGCTGGGGGCTGGTGATCGGCAGCAGGAAGAACGGTTGCGGCGAACAGGAGAAGTAGCGTGCGCATTTCGATTCAGGCAAACAGTTCTTTGACTGGAGTGCCGTCTTTGTTGATGCGAACGGGACGGCCGTTGGCGCGGTACTCCTTGTGGGTGTCGATGCCGAGGATCTTGTAGACAGTGGCGCCGAGGTCTTCGATGGTAACGGGACGGTCGACGGGCTCGCCTGCCTGCGCATCGCTGGCACCGACGACGACACCGCCTTGTACGCCAGCGCCGGCGAGGGCCACGGAGAAGCCTCGGGGCCAATGATCACGGCCACCGGAGAAATTGATCTTCGGGGTACGGCCAAAGTCACCGATTACGAGGACGAGCGTGCTGGCGAGCAGGCCGCGCTGCTCCAGGTCTTCGAGCAGCGTAGGGAATGCCTGATCGAAATCGGGAGTGATTCGCTTCACGCCGGGTTCGTGTTCGCGATGGGTGTCGTAGCCGCCGTGGAAGACGGTGGCGAGGCGAGTGCCGGATTCGATCAAGCGGCGGGCGAGGAGGCAGCCCTGGCCCACGCCGGTGCGGCCATAAGCGTCGCGGAGCTTGTCGGGTTCGGAATGAATGTCGAAGGCTTTGCGAGCGGCGGGAGAGGAGATGAGGTCGAGGGCTTTTTGGGAAAACTCATCCAGGTCGTCGAGCAAGGTGGACTGCGTCATCTTGTGAAACTCGCCGTCCATCTTTGCGAGGAGAGCGCGGCGGGCCTGCGATTCTTCAGGCGTGACGCCGGCGGGGAGGGTGAGATCTTTGACGGTGAATCCTTTGGCATTGGGATCGCCGGTGATGAAGGGATCGTGCGCGGGGCCGAGGAAGCCTGCCTCGGCGGAGAGATCTTTTTCGGGAATCACGACGAAGGGTGGGAGCCCGTTGCGTGCTCCGAATTCTTTGGAGACGACGGCGCCGAAGCTGGGTTGCAGTAAGTCATTGCGAGGCTTGGTGCCGCTGAAAATGTACTGACGGGCGCGTTCGTGGATCGCTTCGTCGGAGTGCATGGAGCGGATGACGGCGAATTTCTTGAGCGCCTTGGCGGAGCGTGGGAGGAGGCCTGAGAAGTGGATGCCGGGGACCGCGGTGGGCACGGTGCCGAAGCTGCCGCGAATGTCGGCGGGGGCATCGGGTTTCGGGTCGAAGGTGTCGAGCTGGCTTGCGCCTCCATTCTGGAAGATGACGATGCAGGAGCGTTCGGTACGGGCGGTGTCGGCGGCGAGCAGCTTGGGCAGATGGAGTCCGCCGAAACCGAGGCTGCCGATTCGAATTAAGTCGCGACGTGTGGAGAGCGGCATGGTGGTTTGCTCAATGGTTGAGTTGAAATTCCTTGGAGACGAGGGTGGCCCAGAGCAGGCCCTGGAGGGCCTTGAGGCGAGTGCGGCCTGCTGTGATTTCCGATTGGAGGTAAGTGACGACGTGATCGAGTTCGGCGGGGCTCGGGGGGCGCGCGTAGGCGCGTTCATAAAGACGGCGGGCCACGTCGGCGTCGGGCAGCGGGAGCCATGCACTGAGGATGTTGTCCTTGTCTTCGATCTTGGAGTGAATGGTCTTGCCGTTCATCAGGTGGAGGACTTGGCCGAGTGTGGGAGTAGCGACGCGTTCGCAGATGATGTCGCGGCGGGGAAAGCCGAAGGTGACAAGGAAGTAATCGGGCTGATCGGGCTGGTAGACATCCATGGCGCGAGTGCCTCGGGGGTAACCGGAGAAGGTGTGCGGAACGGCGGTGACTTGAGAGATGGAATCGAGGAGCACTTCGGCGGGAAGCTTTCGGGGCTGATAGCGGGCGAAGAGCAGGCGTTCGAGGACGGGTGGATTGTTTGTGACTTCGGCAGGGCGGGAGGAGAGCTGATAGGTGCGTGAGTTGAGGATCGCGCGATGGAGGGCTTTCAAGCGGAATCCGCTAGTGGTGAAGTGATGCGCCAGGGCGTCGAGGAGTTCGGGATTCGTGGGCGGGTTACTGAGGCGGAGATCATCGAAGGGCTCGACAATGCCGGTCTGGAAGTATTCATGCCAGATGCGGTTTACCGTGGCTTTTGCGAAGTAGGGGTTGCCGGATGAGGTGATCCAGCGGGCGAGTTGTTCACGGCGATCCCCGGTTGCGTTGAGCGGCAATGGGGAGCCGCCGAGGACCTTGGCAGCGACTGGCTTTTTGGTGACGGGGTGCTCGACTTCGCCTTCGTCCTCGATGTACCAGGTGCGGCGATACTCGCCATAGCCGTGCTTGACGCGGAGGCGGGCGAAGAAGGCGGAGATGCCGTAGAAATCGTCCTGGGTGAAGTTTTCGAGCGGATGATTGTGGCACTCGGCGCATTCGAGTCGGACGCCGAGGAAGAGGCGGGTCACGGTGGGGGTGGCTTTGGTGACCTCAAACTTCTTGAGCATGAAATCGGTGGCGGGGGCCCAGAATGCGGTAGCGGGATTGAGGAAGGTGTCGCCCTGACTGGTGATGATGTCGCGCACCATCTGGTCATAGGGGCGATCGGCACTGAGGTTTTCGTGGATCCACTCTTTGAAGGTGCCCATGGAGCGGCCTTGCGAGTTGAGCTGGTTGTTGCGGAACCAGTCTTCGAACTTGACGGTCCAGAAGGCGGCGTATTCGGGACGGGAGAGGAGTGTGTCGATCAACGCGGGGCGGCTGTTGTTTTTTGCGAATACCTGCACTTCATCGGAGGTGGGTGGACGCCCGATGGTGTCGAGGTAGACGCGGCGGACGAATTCGCTGTCGGTGGTGAGTGGGGCCGGCTTGACGCCGAGCGCTCGCTGACGGGCAGCGGCGAGTTGGTCAATGAAGTTGGTGGATTGCGCGGTGGACCATGCGGTGGCAGTGGGATCTTTGACGCCGACGCGCATGGCGGCGACTTGGCCCATGCCTCGGGCGAGGATGGTGGCGAGCCCGCGAGCGCCGGCTTTGACTGTGGCTCCTTGTTCGATGCCAGCGACGGCATCGTCACTGGTGGAGTAGCGAACTTCGCGAGTCATGTCGCGGGTGGTGCCATCGGAGAGGCGGCCGATGACGGCGATGTTTTGCGAGGCTTCGGCAGTGAGGATGGCCTCTTCGGGGTAGATTTCGAGCTTGAGCAGACGCGGGCCGCCGGATTCGATCTTTGCTCCCTGACGGAGCCAGAGGAGCAGGGTTTTGTACTCTTCCGAATCCTTGGTCATGAGACGACCGCCACCGTGTGGAGCGTCGAACAGCGGCTTGCGGAGAAGGAGACTTTGTTCGGGATTGCTGAGGTTGACGCGTCGGCCATCGTGTTTGCGGACGACCATGTCATGGTCGGCTTCGACGTCATAGCCGAACAGGGAGAGCTTGAAGCCGCTCTGTCCGGCGGGAGAGCCATGGCAGCCGGAGCCGTTGCAGCCTTTGATGGTGAGGATGGAGATGATGTCGGGGGAGAAGCGAGGTTCGAGTTGGCCCGGGGCGTGGTTGCGGACCTCGACGCGGATGCTAGCGGTTTGCGGGCCGCAGCGGGCGGTGACGTTGGCCAGGCCGGGTGAAGCGGCGGTGACGATGTGCGTGGATTTGTTGAGCGTGATCACCGCGGGGTTAGTGGAAGAGAGCTCGCAGGCTGAGCCCTGGACGACCAATTGTTGCGAAGCGCCGGGTCCGGGGAGAACGATGTTGGCGGGTTGGATGGTTGCGGCACAGAGTGAGAGCGAGGCACAGAACAGGGTGATGATTTCCCGTTGGCGATTCCTCATTCCAGCTCCCTCAATTGAAATTGGTCAGCGTGCGGTTGCAGGTTTGTCCAGTGAACCTGTTCCAAACCATAACACCAACGCCGATGCTAATGGTAATGTTCCGAACAGGAGGAAGACGGGGATATAGGAATAGTGGTCAATGAGCCAGCCGGTGATGAGGGCGAAGACCATGCCGCCGAATCCCGAGCCCATGCTGCACAAGCCCCAGCAGGAGGCGAGTGCGCCTCGGGGAAGAACGTCGGCGGGGATGGAAAGCAGGACGGCGTTTGCGCCGGTGTATCCGGCCATGGCGACGGAGATCCAGGCTAGTGACGCCATCGAGTCGCTAACGAACACGGCGGGGATGGCGCTGGCCATGGAGAAGGCGGCTAGGGTGACGGATCCCTTGCGGGCGTTGTTCACGGAGACGCCGCGGCTGAGCAGCCAGCCGCAGAACCAGCCACCAACGAGGTTGCCGAGATCGGCGACGAGAAAGGGAATCCAGCCGTATTTACCGATGCTCGCCATGTCGAAATGGCGGCCGTTCTTGAGGTATTCGGGGAACCAGAAGATGTAGAAATACCAGACGGGATCGAAGAGCATTTTGGCGATGGTGAAGGCGCGGATGAAGCGGAGAGAGAGAAGGACGCGCACGGGGATGGATTCGTTTTCTTCCTCGGCTTGCGGTTGCGGCGTGCGGTAGATAGCCCACCAGAGGATGAGCCAGGCGAATCCGGTGAGGCCGACTGCGGCGAAGGCGGATCGCCATCCCCATTGGAGAGAGAGGAAGACAACTAAGGGTGTGGCGATGAGTGCGCCGATGGCGGAGCCGCTGTTGAAGATGCCGGAGGCGAGGGAACGCTCGCGGGCGGGGAACCATTCGGCAACGACGCGAATGCCGGCGGGCCAGTTGCCAGCTTCGCCCATGCCGAGGAGGAAGCGGGATGCGCCGAGTGTGACGGCATTGAAGGAGAGGGCTTGTACGATGGATGCGGCGGACCACCAGGCGACGCAGATGGCGTAACCGAGCTTTGTTCCGAGGCGATCAATCATGGGGCCGGAAACGCCGTTCATGATGGTGTAGGCCACCATGAACGCGGAGACGATGCGGGAGTAATCGACGTTTGACATGCCGAACTCCTGGCGGAGGACAGGAGCGAGCACGGAGAGTGTCTGGCGGTCGAGGTAGTTGATAACCGTGGCGAGGAAGACCAGGGAGATCATCAACCAGCGGCGGCGAGACGGCGCCGGGGACATCAGCCTGCTGCCTGACGGAACTGTGCGACGGCGCGCGAGTAGACTCCGACATCGGAGCCGAGGCTGATGGCGCGGAATCCCTTGGCGAGCCAGCGCTTCATGTCGGCATCGTTGGCAGGAAGGAAACCTGCGGCGACGCCGTGCTTTTGGCAGGCGGCCACTAAAGAATCCATGGCGTTGAGGAAGAGGGGATGATCGAATTGCGCGGGGATGCCGAGGGAGACGGTGAGATCGAAGTGGCCCATCCAGGCGATGTCGAGGCCAGGCGTGGCTACGATGGCATCGAGGTTTTCGAGAGCCTGCGGGGTTTCGATGATGGCGATGACTACTGTCTCTTCGTTGGCCTGTTCGAAGTAGGGCGCGCCGCGAGGATGGAAGTCGTCGTGGGCCAAGCCTAGAGCGACTCCACGCCGCCCTGCAGGAGGATACTTCAGTTGTGCGACGGCATCCTGCATCTGCTGCGGTGTTTCGAGACGGGGGATCATGACGCCTTTGGCGCCGATGTCGAGGAGGCGGGCCATCGGGTAGGCATAGAGATCGGGGACACGGGCGATTGGGGTGAGGCGCGTGCCACGGCAGGAGTTGACCATCTGACTGAGCAGCTCATAGCTGCAGCGGCCGTGCTCCATGTCGTAGATGACGAAATCGAGCCCGGCGTGATGGAGCATGGGGGCCACACCGGGGGTGAACAATTCGAGGATCATCTGTCCGAAGACAGTCTCGCCTGCTTTGAGTTTTTTGCGCATGGTGTTTTCTTACTGGCCGGCAGCCAGACGCTCCAGTTTACGCAGAAATCCAGGGCGCGTGAGGACGGCGGGATTGACGACGTTGGCCGGCGCTTCGCCACGGGCGATGGCGAGGACTCCGGCGAATGATTCGCGGCCCATGTCGCGGAAGAGTTCTTGCGTCCAGCAGAGGGAGTGGGAAGTAAGGATGGTGTTGTCCATGGCGAGGAGCGGCGATTGGATGGAGAGAGGCTCCTGCTCAAAGACATCGAGGGCGGCGCAGCGGATGGCCTCATCGGCAAGGACGCGGGTGAGGGCCGCCTCGTCGATGATGGGCCCGCGGGCGGTGTTGATGAGAACGGCGTCTTTCTTCATGCGGCGCAGAAGCGACTCGGTGATGAGGCCTCTGGTTTGCGGAGTGAGCGGGCAATTGATGAGCACGTAGTCCGATTGAGCGAACAACTCTTCGAGGGAGACGAGTTGCACTCCGAGTTCCTGAGCCGCTTCGGGGGTGACGGCGGGATCGAAGGCGAGATAGCGTTCGAGTTCGAATGGGCGCAAGAGGCGGAGGGCCTCGCGGGCAATGTTGCCGAGGCCGACGGTTCCAACGACGCGGCCTCGCGGTTCCTGGCCGAGGACGCGGGTGCTGAGAGTCCATTCGCCACGGCGGATGAGGCGATCTTTCCAGACGAGGTTATGCGAGGCGGCGAGGACGAGGAGAACAATGGACGAGGCTACGGGGCGGACTACCGCCTGGCGAGTGATGTAGACGGCGATGTCACGCTCCGTGCAGGCGGCGAGATCGACATTGTCATAGCCGACGCCGAAGCGCCCGATGGCGCAGAGACGGGTGATGCCTTCGAGGGACTGCGCGGTCACCTTGGGCTTCAAGGAGAGCAGGACATCGGCGCCTTCGAGTTGGGCGGGCTGATATTCCGCCTCGTAGTGATCGAGGAAGCGGTGCCGGATGCGCGGGTGGCCGGCAACGGTGTCGAGGGAAATATCGGGAAAGATGAGTGCGCCGCGCTCGTCGAGGAAGTCGGCGGAGAGGATGGCATCGACAGAGATCATTAGGCCATCTTCCCGCAGGGCCGCCCTCAGGTTCCACTACAGCAATGCGATTTTTTTGGCGCGGAGGGCGGAAGATCGTTGGCCGGGTTCTGATGGAAGAAGCCGTTCGGCTTGAGAAGGAAGCCGATGTAGGCGGTGGGCATGACGGGATAGTCTTCTGGGCGCGGGATGTGAGTGTGGCCGAAGGTGTACCAGAAGACGAGGTCGGTGTTTTCGACGGGGCGGTCTGCTTCAGTCCATTTGGAAAGGCCATCGCCGCCGGTGCTTTGGTTGGGGTAATCGCCTGCGGCGTAGCGCTCGTCGGGCTGATAGGGAGTGACCCAGACGTGGTGATTGACGAAGCCGGCACGCTTGCGCCACCAGGCGTTGGGGGACGCGAGAGGGAAGGAGTTGTCGCCGGGAAGGAACTTGTAGCTGACGGGTTCGCCGACGGCGTTTTTGACTGAAGGGTTGATGATGCGCCAGGTGCGGGCGGTTTCGAGCTTGAGGTGGCCTTGCGCGCTTTTTTCGGTGGTGAGTGTGGTGGGGCGAGCTTGGAAGGCGTTCTCGAAGGGGTTGTGCTCGTCGAGGGGATCGGCTGTCACGTCGATGCGTTGGACAGTGTTGGGCATGCCATCGAGATCGAAGTCGAGGCGCACGTTGAAGAAGTGCTGGTGATTGGGCGCGTAGAGTTGCGGAGCGATGAGGGCACCGTAGGGGGACTTTTCGCCGGGGTGCAGTGCGCCGAGAGAGAGGATGCCGGTGAGTTTGATTTCGAACTGAATATTGCCGTCCTGATAGAAGTACCAGAAGAAGCCGTATTCGTAGTTCTCCACGGTGGAGATGGAAGAGACGACGAGGCGGCGGGAGCGGCGGACTTCGGGCTCATCGGGCAGACGGCGATCTGTGTGTTTCCAGAGAATGCCGAAGTCTTCTTCGTGAATGCAGATGGCGTTGGGAATGGTGAGGGGACGGCCGCGGCTATCGCAGAGATGGGCGTCGAGGTACGAGATGTATCCGAGGCAATCGCAACCGAGGCGAAGGCTGTTGGCACACATGCCCATGCCGTATTCGCCGACATCGAAGGCGTTCTTGCGCGCCTGCTGGGGGCTGGGGTCGCCATAGGGGACGACCATTTCGGTGAGCGAAGCGCGGTAGAGAATGGAGCGGTCGCGGCCCTGATCGTTGTAGCGGATGTGATGGAGAGTGAGTCCCTCACGGGCGTTGAAGCCGATGACGAAATTCCAGTTCTGCCAGCTCATTTGATGGCCTTGGAGCGTATAGCTGGGGCCATCGGGCTGGGTGATGAGGAGGGGCTGGATGCCGGTGCGTTGGTTGGCGACACGGCGGGCAGAGTAGTTTCCGGGGTTCGGGGGCAGAGGCCAGACGCCGTACTCTTCGACGCGGATGACCTTCATCTCGTTTAGGTCGACAACAGGTCGGATGCCTTCGATGGGACGGACGTAGCCGTTGTCGGTGGGATCGCTTCGGAGGAAGCAGAGCGGGCGAGCGAGGCGTCGGGTGCGATCCTCTTCGGAGCCGTAGTTGCCGGCGCTCCAGATGTCGACCATGACGAGGGAAGTGTCTTCCACACCGTAGTGTTTTTTGAGCGCGGCGCGGAATTCTGCGCTGGCGAGGACGGCTTGCTCGCATTCGACCTGTTCGTCGATGGACATGGTGGGCTGGGAGCCTGCGGGGGCATAGCGCGGGGAGGAGACTGCATTGGTGGCGAGGTTCACGTTGACGTGGAAGCACGCGTTGCGGGGGTTGTCATGGAGGACGGCTTCCGCTTCACGGCCTGGAATGTCAGTGGCGGGCCAGGAATGGACGAGGTCCTTCGAGGGCTCCTTGAGCATGATGCTGATGACACGCGTGGTGTCTGTGAACTCAGGGATGGTTCGAAGCAGGGTGACGGCGTGATCGACTTCGGCAGCGGTAAGCGGCTCGAGGGGATGAGAAAGGGGCATGTGACTCCTCACGTTGAGAATGAAACGCCCGACGTGGGGAGCTAAGGAAGAATTATACATTCCCGGCGAGAAGAGCCGACCGGGGGGTCGGCAGCGGTTCAGGGGGCCCGCCCTACCTCGTCGCGGATGGCATTACTGCCATCCGCCACCTAAGGCACGGTACAACTGCACGACCGTGTTGAGCTCCTGGAGGCGCAACTGGGCGAGGTTGAGTTCGCCCTGGAAGAGATTGCGCTGGGCATCGAGGACCTGGAGATAGCTTTCGAGCCCACCTTCGTAGCGCAGGGAGGAGAGTGTGGTGGATTTGCGGAGCGCGGCGACGAGCAGTTCCTGTTGCTCGCGCTGCTTGCGTGTGTGGGAGTAGCCGGTGAGTGAATCCGCCACTTCGCGGAAGGCCGTCTGAATGGTCTTTTCATACTGCACGACCAACTCGCGTTTGGAGGCTTCGGAGAGTTTCACTTCGCTGCGGATGCGGCCTGCATCGAAGATGGGCACGGTGGCGGCTGGGGTGAAATTCCACTGGCGGGCGGGGCCAGTGAAGAGTTGCTCGAGATAGCGGCTTTGTCCGGCCATCAGCCCAGTGAGGGAGATACGGGGGAAATACATGGCGCGGGCCGCGCCAATGCGGGCGTTGGCGGCGATGAGGCGCTGCTCGGCTTGACGGATGTCGGGACGGCGCTCGAGCAGGTCGGAGGGCAGGCCGGGCGGGACAGCGGACGGAGCGACGAACTCTTCGAGGGCCTTGCCGCGAGGCGTTGCACCGGGATTTTGTCCGAGGAGGAATTGGAGCGCGTTCTCAGCTTGGGTCATAGAGCGCTCCGAAGCTTCGATCTGGGCGTTGGCCGTGTAGAGGAACTGCTCGGCCTGACTAACGTCGAGGCCGGTGACGACTCCGCGATCGCGGCGGAGTTGGGTGAGCTTCAATCCACGCTCAGCGACTTCCTTGGTCTTGCGGGCGATGTCGAGTTCGAGGTCGAGGGCGCGAAGGGTGAAGTAGCCGGAGGTAACGTCGGCTACGAGGGAGGTGGTGACCGCGCGGCGCGCCTCTTCGCTGGCCATGTATTCAGCGGCTCCAGCTTCCTTAAGGCGGCGTATTCTGCCCCAGATGTCGAGTTCCCAACTGAGGGTGAAACCGGCTTGGGTGTAGCCTGCGTCGAGGTTGGCTCCAGGCGGGGCGAAGGGGATGGCGCCAATGCGGGCAGCGCGGTTGGCTACGAATTGGGTGCTGACGCCGAGGGCCGGGAAGAGGTCGGCGCGGGTGATGCCGTACTGCGCGCGGGCTTGCATGACACGCTCCGCGGCGATGCGGATATCGTAGTTTTGCTTGAGCGCGGTGTCGATCAAATCTTTCAGGACGGGGTCCTGAAAGAGGTCGTGCCATTTGGTGTCGGCAATGGATTTCTGGCTGGCTTCAGCGCCACGGAATTGCGGAGGCGCGGGCACATCGGGCCGTTTGTAGTTCGGCCCCATGGCGCAACCAGTGAGGAACACCGCGGCGAAAACGAGACTGCGCAGTGCGGGCTTCATGCTTGTGCTCCTTCCAACTCCGCCCCGGTGGGAGCTGGTTTTCTTGATTCAACGAAACGTTGCGCCATGACGTACAACACAGGCACGAGGTAGACGGCGAGCATGGTGGCGGCAGCCATTCCAGCGAACACGGTGGTTCCGAGGGCGCGGCGGGATGCGGCTCCGGCACCGTTGGCGACGAGCAGGGGCGACACACCGAGGATGAAGGCGAACGACGTCATCATGATGGGACGGATGCGGAGTTTGGCGGCATCGAGGGCAGCTTCCACGATGTCGAGGCCCGCTTCGTGTCGAAGCTTGGCGTACTCGACGATGAGGATCGCGTTCTTCGAGGCGAGACCGATCAGGGTCACGATGCCGATCTGGGCATAGACGTCGTAGGCGTAGGATCGGACGAGCAGGCCGAGCAGCGCGCCGAACATGCCGACCGGGATGGCGAGCACGACGGCGAAGGGGATGACCCAGCTTTCATACTGCGCGGCGAGGAATAGGAACACGAGCACGGCGGCGAAGCCGAAGATGTAGCCTTCCTTTCCTTCGGAAAGTTTTTGCTGAAAGACTGTGCCAGTCCATTCGAAGGAGAAGCCCTGGGGCAGCGTTTCGCGGGCGAGGCGTTCCATGGCGGCGACGGCTTGACCGCTGGTGGCTCCGGGAGCGATTTGTCCCATGAGCTTGGAGGTGCGGTAGCGATTGTAGCGATAGACCACGTCGGGCGAGGTAGTGGGCTTGATGCGCATGAGCGTTCCGAGAGGCACCATGTCGCCGTTGGCGGTGCGGATGTAGAAGTCGTTGACCGATTCGGGTCGATTGCGGTATTGCGGCTCGGCCTGCATAATGACGCGCCAGGTGCGACCGAAGCGATTGAAGTCGTTGACGTAGAGCCCGCCGAGGAACGTCTGCAACGAATCATAGACGTCGGTGGAGGGGATGCCGAGAGTTTGTGCTTTTTCGAGATCAAGGTCCACTTGATAGCCGGGCACAGAGACGCGGAAGGTGCTGGCGATGGTGCCGAGCGCGGGGTCCTTGGCTGCGGCATCGAGCAGGAGTTGGGCGGCATCGGCAAGGGAGGACATGTCACCGCCGGCGCGATCTTCGAGCATGAACTCAAAGCCTCCACTGGTGCCGAGGCCGAGGATGGGAGGCAGGCCGAAGCCGAATACGAACGCCTCTTTCATGGGGAACAGACGCATGTTGGCCTGGCCGAGGATGGCGTTGAGCTGGAGTTCGGGAGTTTTGCGCTCTTCCCACGGGCTGAGCGCAGCGATGACTGTGGCGACGTTGGAATTGTTGGTCTGGGTGGTGATATCGAGGCCGCCGAGGACGGTGGTTTGCACGACGCCGGGAATGGAGCGGAGCGTGGCTTCGACCTGCTGCGTCACTTTGTCTGTGCGATCGAGCGAAGCACCATCGGGGAGACGCACGGCGACGAAGAAGACCCCCTGATCTTCATCGGGGAGGAAGCCGGAGGGCGTGTTTGTGAAGAGGCCCCAAGTGGCTCCATAGAAGACCAGAAGCAGAATAGTGGAGAATCCGGTGCGGCGGACAAAGGAGCGCACGCCGGCGAGATAGATGTTGGTGCCACCGTCGAACCAGCGATTGAAGAGGCGGAAGAAGGCGCCGAGGGGACCACGGGTGGTCTTTTCAGGGCGCAGGATCATGACGCTCAACGCGGGGCTGAGGGTGAGCGCGCAGACCGCGGAGATGAGCACGGAGACGGCGATGGTGAGAGCGAACTGGCGATAGATTTCGCCGCTGATGCCGCCGAGGAAAGCAACAGGGATGAACACGGCGCAGAGGACGAGGGCGATGGCGATCACGGGTCCGGAGACCTCGCTCATCGCTTTGATGGTGGCCGCGCGGGGCGACAACCCGTGATCGATGTTGTGCTGGACGGCTTCGACGACCACGATGGCGTCATCGACGACGATGCCGATGGCGAGCACGAGGCCGAACATGCTGGTCATGTTGATGCTAAAGCCGAGGACGGGGAAGAGAGCGAAGGTGCCGATAACCGAAACGGGCACTGCCAAGAGCGGGATGAGCGTCGCGCGCCAATTCTGGAGGAAGACGAAGACGACGATGACGACGAGGGCTACCGCTTCGAGCAGCGTAGTGAGCACATCGGCGATAGCGGTGCGCGGGAAGCGCGTGGCGTCATAGCTGATGATGTAGTCGATGCCGGCAGGGAATGTCTTCTTGGCTTCTTCGAGGTAGGCTTTGACGCGATCGGCAGTAGCGACGGCGTTGGCGCCGGGCGAGAGATAGACAATCATGACCGCGGCGGGCTTGCCGGAGATGCGGTTGAAGGCTTTGTAATCCTGGGCGCCGAGTTCGACGCGGCCGACGTCTTTCAAGCGGAGCAAGCTGCCATCGGGTTGCGCGCGGATGATGATGTTTTCGAACTGGCCGGGCTCGAGGAGACGGCCGGTGGCCGATATTGGGTATTGGAAATCGGTGCCCTGGGGAGAGGGCGGTTGCCCGATTGCTCCCGCGGGGTTCTGGCGGTTTTGCGCTTGGATGGCTCGATTGACGTCGGTGGCGGTTAAGCCGAGCTTGGCCATTTTGCTGGGGTCGATCCAGACGCGCATGCCGTAGTCCTGATTGGCGGCCACGCGCGCATCACCGACGCCGGGAATGCTACCGATTTTATCGAGCAGGTTGATGGTGGCGAAGTTGGAAAGGAAGAGCGAATCGTAGCGCCCGTCCGTGGCCGTGACACCAACGGCGAAGAGGAAGGCGGAGGAGACTTTCTTCACGGTGACGCCGACGCGCTGCACTTCCTGAGGGAGTGAGGGAATGGCGAGATTCACCTTGTTCTGCGTACGCACTGTGGCCATGTCGATGTCGGTGCCGAGTTCAAAGGTGACATCGATGGTAAGCACACCGTCGTTGGAACTGCGGGAGAAAAAGTAGAGCATGCCATCGAGGCCGACCAGTTGCTGCTCGATGGGTTGGGCTACGGTTTTTTCGAGATCCTGCGCGTTGCCGCCGCGGTAGTTGGCGATGATCTGGACGACGGGTGGAACCACTTCGGGATAAGAGGCGATGGGGAGATTGGGGATGGCCACCGCGCCCAGGATCACGATGACAATCGCGATGACGATGGCAAAGACGGGACGATCGACGAAGAAACGGGCCATATGCTTACCGCACCTTCCCTTCGGGCTGAGGCTGGTAGGGTTCGGGCTTGACGGGCGCTCCGGGACGAGCCTTTTGCAGGCCTTCGACGATGACGCGGTCGCCTTCTTTCAGACCCTGGAGAATGACCCAACGATCGCCTACGCGTTCGCCGGTGGAGACTCCACGAACCTGCACTTTGTCGCCGTCACCGACGGTGAGGACGGATTGGAGACCCTGCAGTTCCATAACAGCGCGTTGAGGAACGAGGATGGCATTCGGACGCTGCTGGACCGTCATGCGGACACGGCCGAATTGTCCGGGGAGGATGGTGCGGTTGGGATTGGGGAATGTGGCCTGGAGTTCGAGGGTACCGGTTTTCGAATCGACCTGGTTAACGGCGTTTTCGATGCGGCCGGGAAAGGGATGCACGGTGCCGTCGGCGAGCACGAGTTGAAGAGGAACGTTCCTGGAAGCCCCCTTGCGCTTTTCGTGTTCGATGTATTCGGACTCACTGAGCTTGAAGCGAACCCAGATGGGATCAAGGGGAACGATGGTGGTGAGGGGTTGCGGCGATTCGGGAGTTACGAGGCCACCGACCTGAACGATGCTGTCGCCAATGCGCCCGCTGATTGGGGATTTGATGGTGGCGTATTCGAGGTTCAGTTCGGCACTGCGGAGGAGCGCCTGGTTGGAGGCCATTTGCCCACGGGCGGTATCGATTTGTGATTTGGTGGAGAGACGGGCCTGCTGGACGTTGGCTTCGCGGGCGCGGACGTTCGCTTCGTTGGCCTGGAGCGCGGCAAGTGCGTTGTCCAGGTCTTGCTTAGAGGCTGCATCCTGCTTCACCAGCGGTTGCAGGCGTTCTACGTCTTGTTTGGCTTTGAGGAGATTGGCTTTTGATTGGGCGAGGTCGGCTTCGGCCTGGATGAGCGAGACCTGCTGGCGGGCGAACTCTTCGGCGGCTTCACTTTGGCGGAGGTCGCCGCGGGCCTTTTCGACGGCAGCCTGGTAGGGGCGCAGGTCGAGGACGTAGAGAGTCTGACCGGCGGTGACATCGGAGCCGACTTGAAAGAGGCGCTTTTCTACGTTGCCGGCGACGCGGGCACGTACTTCAACGAGGTCTCGGGAGAAGGTTTGGGCGGTGTACTCGTTATAGATGGGGACATTTTCGGTTGCGGCTGTGATGATGGAGACCGAGGCGGGAGGCATAGCCATGGTCGGCCCCTTCGCGCCCTGCGATTGGCAGCCGGCAAGGGCGAGGGCCAGGAGAGCGGGCAGGAGCAATTTCCATCCGAGATTCGTTGGCATGTTCATATGGATTCTTCAGACTCGAAAAAGGAATGTGCATTTTGCGGGCCAGGGGCTATGTATTTGAAGAAAGGGGGGATTTGAACAGGGAAGGAGAGAAGGGAAGGATTTTTCGCGACGAATTCGCGAAGGATTCGCGAGGTTAGCTTTGCTCTTCCTGGCGCACCCAGCGATCGACGTAGGCAGGGCAGTGGATGGAAACGACGCCTGCTTCCTTCCAACGCTTCAATGCCTGAACGGCTTCGCGGTCGACGAGGTTCAGTTCGCGCAGGTCGAGGACGAGATTGGACTTCCGGTTCCGAGCCTGTTCGAGCATCGCCTGGATGCAAGGGAGGTACTCGACGGTGAGATGCCCCACGAGAGCGACCTGGAGTTCGTCAGGGGTATCGGAAACGGTTCGGATCTTGAGCACTAGAGATTTGCGCCTCGATATTTGCTATGCATGCTGAGTGCCATTGAACATCTTACTTGAATGCATGTTTGTTGATGGATAGAGCGCGAATGCGCGATTCGAGAGTGGAGGCGGGGACACCGAGGCGGAGGGCCGCGCCGCGGGGGCCGGAGATCCGCCCACGGGTGGCGCGGAGGGCGGCTTCAATTTCGGCGCGCTGCAAGTCGCGCTCATCGGCGGGCGTGATGCCGGGTGGAGGCGGTGGAGGCGACTGGGGGAGATTGCGCAGAGTTTCGGGTTCGAGGCGGAGAGTGCGGCCATCGGCGAGAATGACGGCGCGCTCAATGATGTTTTGCAGTTCGCGGATGTTGCCCGGCCAAGTGTAGGCCATCAGGGAATCGTAGGTGTCTTTGTCGATGAGGTCGATGCGCTTGCCCATGCGGGAAGCGAAGCGGGCCATGAAGTATTCGACGAGGATGGGGATGTCGTCACGGCGTTCGCGGAGGGGCGGGCAATGAATGGGGAAGACGTTGAGGCGGTAGAAGAGGTCGCTGCGAAAACGGCCTTCGGCGGCTTCGCGCTCCATGTCTCGATTGGTGGCGGCGATGACGCGGACGTTGGTGCGGATGACGCGATTACCGCCGACACGCTCAAATTCGCGTTCCTGAAGGACGCGGAGGAGGGCGACCTGCATGTCGGGTGCGAGCTCACCGATTTCGTCGAGGAAGATGGTGCCGCCGTCGGCGGTTTCGAAGCGGCCGATGCGCTGTTGGAGGGCGCCGGTGAATGCGCCCTTTTCGTGGCCGAATAATTCGCTGGCGATCAATTCGGCGGGGAGGGCGGCGCAGTTGACTTTGACCATGGCGCGGCCGGCGCGGGGCGAGCGTCGATGAATGGCGCGGGCGACGAGTTCCTTGCCGGTGCCGGTTTCGCCGGTGAGCAGGACGGTGGAGTCGGTTGGGGCGACGCGTTCCACCTGTTGGAGCATGCGCTTTAAGGGAGGAGAGGAGCCGACGATCTCCTCATACATGGAGCGCTGATCGATTTCATCCTGAAGGATGCGGTTCTCGTCGCTCAGTTGTTCTTTGAGGAGACGGATTTCCTGGTAGGCGAGCGCATTGGCGACGGCCATGGAAACGATGATGGAGGCATCTTCGAGGAGTTGGATTTCGTCGCGCGTGAGCCCGCGTGGGTGCTCGGAGCAGAAGTGCACGGCTCCCATGACGTGATGGTTGCGCGTGAGCGGAATGCTGACGTAACTGCGGACGCCATATTGCCAGAGGCGCTCCTCTTCGGGATAGCGGCGGATGAGATCGAGGTTTTCGGAGACGTAGGGGCGGCGTGTGTGGGCGAACTCGGCGATGCAGGAATCGGTGGTTGGGATTTCGAGGATGATGCCGCCGGGCATATCGACGTCGGGCATCTTGGCGCGTTTGCGGGCAACGAGGCTGGCAACGGATTCGCCGGGAAGGCGAGGGGTATCGAGCAGTTCGAGGGCGTGGAGGCTGAAGTACTCGCCTTCAATGATGAGGAGGCCGATGGAGTCAAAGGCGATGCGCGGCTGGAGGGCTTTGCGAATGGCCGTGAGAACTTCGCCCACATCGAGATGGGAGTTGGCAGCCTTGGAGACTTCCAGAAGAAACTGCGCCCGGTATTCGGCGTCTGTGAACTGTTGCAGCATGCCCCTGAACTACTTCATTGTCTCAAAAGGGGCGGGGGCAGTTATGACGAGAGCGCGGGCTTCTTCTGTTTCTTCAGACCCCAGGGTTTGCGGAAGTGGCGGGACAGATATTGATTGGCTTCGCGATCGGAAGTGATTTCGCGGGCATCGTCCCAATGCAGCTTGCGTCCGGTGCGATAGGAGAGATTGGCGAGGAGTCCGCACTTGGACAATTGATGGCCGTAGCGGACGTTGCAGGTGGTCTGCATGTTGCGTGTCTTGATGGCGTCGAGGAATTCGCGGATGTGGCCGGGTGAATCGGGGATGGAAGACGCGGGCTTGGGGAAATCGGGGACAAGCTTTCCATTGGCCCAGATTTCGTGTTTCTCGTAGTTGGTGACGAGCGAGGCTTCGGTGCCTTCGAAGAGGCATCCGATGTGGCCCATGTGATCGAAGCCGGGGAGCGGCGTGGGGCGAAAGCTGAAGAGGTAAAGCGCCTTGGGGAATTCGAGAACAGCTTCGAGGTTGTCGGGTGTTTCGGTGGCATCGTCGAGGAAGAAGCGGCCACCTGAGGCGTTGATGACCTGCGGGGATTTCCAATCCATGGCCCAGAAGGCGACGTCGGAGATGTGGCACCAGAAGTCGATGAAGGAGCCGCCGGAGTAATCCCAGAAATGGCGGAAGCTGCCGTGAGCGCGGAGGGGCATGTAGGGACGCTTGGGTGCAGGGCCGAGCCAGAAATCGTAGTCGAAGCCCGCGGGCAGGGTTTCGGGATTGCGGCTGCGGGTATTGCGGGTCTGGGATGTTTTCCAGGCGTGGACCCGGGTGATGCGGCCAAGTTTTCCGGAGCGGACGAGTTCGACGACGCGGCGATAGTTCGGGAGATCGTTGTGGATGTGATTGCCCATCTGGCTGACGCGTTTGTGATTGAGGGACGCATCGGCCATGGCGCGTCCTTCGGCCATGCTGTAGCTGAGCGGCTTTTCGACGAAGACGTCTTTTCCCGCTTCAAAGGCGTGCACGGTGGGGATGGCGTGCCAATGATCGGGGGTGACAATGGCGACGGCATCGATGTCTTTCTGTTCGAGGAGGCGGCGGAAATCGCCAAACGGCTGGGGCTTGTATCCCTTCTCTTTTTCGACGAGGGCGATGGCGCGATCGAGGTGGCTGCGATCGACATCGCAGATGGCGCCGATGCGAACGTCGGGCTGACGCAGGAACTCGCGCAAGCGGCCTGTTCCTTGATTGCCGGTGCCGATCATGCCGATGACGAGTTGGTCGTTTGGACCTTTCTGTCCGAGGGCAAGGGTTGCTGTGGTTGCCGCAAGAAATGTTCTTCGCGATAGGATTTGCGGATGCACGGATTCTCTCCCACGACTATGGTACTCTCACGCCAAGGACAGCAATGACACGGCGTCAACTGATGGAACACATGGCGGCGCTACCCGCGCTCGCACAATCGGCGCAGGGGGCTCCGGCGGGGGCATACCGGCTCGGCGTGATGGCGACGATGTTCAGTTCGCTGCCACTGGCTGACGCGATGTCGCGCATACAGAAGATTGGGTACCGCTACATCTCGATGAGCCGGCGGCATGGGGATGAGGCTGTGTTTTCGCCGGAGATGACGAAAGCGGATCGGGTGAAGATGCTGCGGCGGATCCGCGATCTGGGAGTGGAGCCGTTCCTGAGCCTGGGGGGATTTCAAGGCGAGCCGCAGACGGAAGAAGGACTGTCACGGTATCAGGGGCAATTGGATTTGTGTGCCGATTTCGAGATTCCGGTGATGGTGGGTGCGGGGCCGTGGTATTTCACGAAGTTTCCGACTGTGCCGAAGCGAGAGAAGGACTGGCAGGTGGAGGTGAGCCGATTCTATGCGGGGATGGAGAAGGCGATCCGCCACGCGGAGTCCGTGCGGGTGGTGATTGCACTGAAGCCACACACGGGGATCACGGCGCGGGCCAAGGATTGCATGGATGTGTTGCGGCGGCTTCGGTCCCCGCAGTTGAAGATCGCGTGGGATGCGGGGAACATCAGCTACTACGAAGGCATATATCCGGATCCGGATTTGGCGGACCTGGCGAAGGATGTGTGCTCGGTGTGCATCAAGGATCATAAAGGGCTGCGCGGGGTGAATGATTTTCCGGTGCCGGGACAGGGCAATGTGGATCACGAACAAATGTTCCGTACTTTGTTTGGAGCGGGGTTCCACGGTCCGATGTCGATTGAGCGTGTGGATGGGACTGATGGTGGGATGAATAGGGTTCCGGTGGCGGTAGTGGAGGAGCGGCTTACCGCGGCGTATCAATATTTGAAGCCGCTGCTGGACCGTGTTACCGCGCGATGAAAGGAAGAAAGCGTTGCTGCCTCTGATTGTGTTCCTGCTGGTTGCCTGGCTGCCTGCACAGGATGTGCGTTTTGTGGGTAAGTCGAAATATCTGCACAATGCGCGGGCGGTGGTGGTGCATTCGATCGACGATTCGACGAAGCATGTGGGCGAGACCATCGACGCGATGGATCGCTATGGGATCAAGGCCACGCTGTTCGTGAGCACGGAAGAGGACCCTGCGCCGGAGGATCGTTTCTTTACGCAATTGCAGATTCGTGATCTGTGGCCACGGCTGCGGAAGGCTTATGCGGACGGGCATGAGATCGGATCGCATTCGCGGCAGCATCCGTGCAAGAAGCCGGATGATGAGACGTTCTGCGCGGCGGCGTATTCGGATTATGAGATTCGCGGATCGAGGGAGGATATCCTGCGGCTGACCGAGCAGCCATATGTGTGGTCGTGGTGTTATCCCTGCGGTAACTGTGCGACGTATCCGTTCATCCAGAAGCGCATCGCGGCGGCGGGATATATCGTGGCTCGCAACTATCCGAATGAGTTGCAGAACGGCCATGTGCGGCCGGATGTGCAGGACTTCGACGAGAACCCGATGAATGCGGGCTACACGCAGGTGGTGCAGCATCGCAATGGAACGAAGTCGGACACGATTGACCTGGCGGCGCTGAATGCGAAGTTCGATGAAGTTTACGGCAAGGGCGGTGTGTATCATTTCATGTCGCACCCCCAGTGGCTCGATTTCGGACCAGAGGCTTTTTATGAATCTCACTTGCGGCATGTGGGGCGGCGGGCAGACGCATGGTATGTGCCGATGGGGCCGTTGTATGCTTTTCGAACGTTGCGGGAGAGAACATCGGTGAAAGCGGAGGGTGCGGGGAAGTTTTCGGTTTCGAATGATCTGGACAAGCGGATTTATGGTGGAACGGTGACGCTGGAGTTTGAAGCTG
>JAXLQM010000034.1:0-39610 GCA_046331645.1 Bryobacteraceae bacterium | reverse complement strand
AGTGAGGAAGTTTTCGCTGCTGCAATGGCCGGGACTGAGTTGGAAGGTGCGTTGGTTGTGCGGTTCGGGAACGCCGGGGATTTCGGCGGTGAGGCGGAACTTGCCGGGAGGGATGCCGGTGAAGGCGTAGGCGCCTTTCTCGTTGGTCGTGGTTTCCCAGCGCTGGTTGCCATCATCGAGATGAATGCGGATGCCTGGGGTGGGGATGGCGTTGCCATATTGCATCCGGATGCTGGCCGGGTCGGCGGTGGCGAAGCCGAAGATTTGGACGGGACTATCGGGGTTGGCGAGGGCACGGAGCGCATCGATGTAGGGCTTGGCGTAGTGGAGGCTTGTCGCGTAAGAACCGCAGCCGCCGGTGAAAAGGCGGCCGGTGGCGCCGCGTCTTGCCTCTATGAAGAAGGATTTGCCGGCTTCGAACAGAATTCCGCAGGAACTGTTGCTGGTGTAGACATCGACCTCTGTTCCGCTGATGCCGCGGAATGCTTCGTCGATACGGATGCGGGCGCGGAGATCGTTGCCGGTGCGGTCGACGGCAAGGACGCGGCCAGTGAATGCAATTTGGACTTTTGCCATTGCCTGGCAAGGGGCCATGGGGGGCTCTTTGAGGCATGTGCAGGCGCGGCCCGGGATGGCGGAGAGCAGGATGAGCGCGGCGTGGAACGCGATCATGAGGTACAGGATGACACGCGGTGCGGCGCGGGGCAATGGGCTATGGGCAGGCGTTGCGGGCCTTGGCCCAGGAGTTATCCATGGCGGATTGGGCGCGGATTTGGATGGACACGCAGACGTGGTCACCGGGGAAAGCGTCGCGCCAGACGAAGCCCGGTTTGCAGGTGTCGGGGCCGTAGGCTCCGCCGCCGGGATTGCGCCGTGATGCGGCCGCGGCGTTGTCGTTTTTGGCTTGCGTGCGGGTTTGAGGAGTGACGCAAACTTTGTCCCCCGGGCGGGCGTCACGCCAGACGTAGCCACGGATGCAGGTGCCGGGGCCGTAGGAGCATTCGCGGGCTCCGACGAGGGGTTGGGAGGAATTGCCGAGCTTGCAGCAATAGACTTTGGAGCCGGTCCAGCAGGAGTTGCCGCTGTTGGAGCCGGCGGGCGGTTCGGCGCGGACTTCGTCACCGCCACAGGAGCCATCGCAGAAGGGCGCGGTGCCATCCCAGCGGCAACTGCGTCCTGGGGTTTGGAGGCAGAGGGCTTTGGAGCCCGTAAAACAGTTGGAGCCGAAGGGCGGGTTGACGTAGACGAATGGCGGGACCCAGAAATCGGGGATGCTGCTGAGGCGGGTGAGTTCGGTTTCGTTTGAGCCGCAGGAGCCGTTGCAGAAGGGGGCCGTGCCGTCCCAACGGACGGTCTGCGGGTGGGATAAGGCTGCGAGTCCGGTGAGGACTGCGGCGAGCTTGCTGATGGGGTGTAGGTTCATGGGGTGTCTCCTTTGTCCCGGTAGCGAGGGAAGAGGGAAAAGCCCGCAAATGTTTTGCTTGAGGCGTATGATTTGGATTGACACCATGCGGAGGACTTAGGATGGCGTTAGAAAAATACGACGATGTGGATTACCATTGCGGGTCGGAGACGTTTGCCGAGAATGACCTGCCGATGGAGAATGGAGCCACGCATATCGGGTTCTATATGGCGTGGGTGGTGATGAAGGGGAGGGAAAGCGAGTGGCTACGGGAGCGGGCGGGGGAGGGGATTCGGAAGTTGCGGGCGCGGGAGATGACTGGGCGGGAGTTTCTGTTGGATTACTGCGACGGAAAACTGGTATCTCTGTTTTTGAATGAGGAAATGGATGCGTTCACTCGGGGGTATTATGAGTGGCATTATATCGGGGACTACATGGCGACGGTGGTGAACCTGGGGGTGTATGAAGTGGAAGATAGCTGGGAGAATTACGAGGCGATGGCCGGGGTGTTGGAGAAGCGGTACGTTTAGTTACGCGCCGGCCTGGAGGCCCGCGCCACGGCGCAGGTGAAGTTGGCGGCGTCGTCGGGGTTGCCGGTGCCTTTGTATTTGGCGATTTGCGGGTAGGGGCACAAGGGGCGGGTGCGTGTGGTTTTGCCGTCGATGATGCGGGATGCGGTGATGCGGTCCGGGGATTTGCCTTGTTCCACCCATGCCATGACTTCGAGGAGGGGATCGAAGGTGCCGGCGCCGGGGCCGCCGCCGCAGTGGAAGATGCCGGGTTGCATGAAGAGACGGAAGAAGTCGGGGGTGCGGGGGCCGGTGGTTTTGAGGACGCTTTCGTAGTATTCGACTCCCATCAGGGCGTTTAACGACGGGTCGGCCCAGCCGAAATACATGAGCATTTTTCCGTTGCGTTTCTGGAAGGGGGTGAGGTCGGGGTCGGTGGCGTCGAGGATGGGATGGATCCAGTCGAGTTGGGGGATGTGTTTGTTGGGGTCGAAGTCGCGGAGCTCGATGGATTGCTCTTTGCGGGGGAAGGCCATGTGGCGGAAGAAGCTTTCGGCGAAGCCCCAGGCGATGGTTTTTTCGCCGTTTTCGCGGATGATCCACTGGTCCCAGCCGCTCTTGCCGTCCGCGCCTTTGACTTCGGCGCCGAGGGGCCAGCCGGGGAAGACTCGTTTGCCGTTGGAGTAAATGTCGCCGTAGATTTTCTCAAGCGCCTTGATTTGGGCGTCGGTGAAGCAGGTGTTGTTGTCCTGGGCGGTGCAGCGGGGCAGGTCGCGGGCGGGTTGGAAGGTGCAGAGGCGCGGGTCGTCGATGACTCCGTCTTTGAGGCCATCAATGGCGTCGCAGGTGGCGTAGATGCGATCGGAGAGGGTGGCGATTTTGGCGTAAGGGATGGGGGCTTCGAGGAGGGCTTGCTCGCGGCAGGCGAAGCCGGCCATGGTCATGGAGAAGTTGAGGACGGGGGCGCCGGCAACGATGCCGTCGTAGTCGTTGGGGAAGCGTTGGGCGAGGATGAGCCCCTGGCGTCCGCCGGTGGAGCAGCCCTGGTAGTAGGACTTGACGGGTTGCGCGCCGTAGTAGGCGGCGGTGATTTTTTTGCCGGCTTCGGTGGTGAGGTGGAGGGAGCGGTAGGCGTAGTCGTAGAGCTTCTGGCGATTGGTGGCGAAGGTGGCGAGCGGTTCGGTGCGCGAGTCGTGGCCGGTGTTGGTGACGGCGGCGGCGAATCCGCGGCGGAGGGCGATGGTGCGGAGGCGGAGGCGCTGGGGGGAATCGAGGGAGTCGCCGGCATAGCCACCACTCCCGGTGAGGTGGAAGCGGCGGTTCCACTGCGTGGGGAGGGCGAGTTCGAAACGGATTTCGGGGAGGATCATGCCCATGACTCGGCAGAACTCGGGGGCTTCGCCTTCGGCTGGGGTGAGGATGGCTGTCTCGATGGTGAATTCGTAGGTGGTTTGCGCGATCAGGCTTTTGCAGGCGACGGCTGGCGAGGCTGGGGCGGCGTTGTTGGGTGGCGGGATGAAGTTGGCGGGGCCTTGGGCTTGGAGGGGGAGGGTGGCGAGGATGAGGAAAAGGGCGCTCATTATTTGGATTCCTTGATTCTGCCGTTGTTGACTTCGATAGTGTAGCGCTGTTTTGCGCCTTTCGAGTCGATGCGCTCGACGGAGATTTTGGGGATGGTGGCGGGTTGGCCGGGTTTGAGGCGGGGCTTGTTTTGGAGGGTGAGGAAGAAGGCGGCTTCGCTGCCTACGATGCGGTATTGGCCATTGGGTTCGTAGAGGACGGCGGTGCGTTCGTCGATGGCGATGGCGCGGACGGTGGTGCAGCTTGATTCCTGGCGGATGCGGGCCATGAAGACGAGGAGGCGGCCCATGCGTTCGCGTTTGGAGAAATGGGAGTCGGTGATGAGGCAGCGGAATTGGGGAAATTCGAGGAAATCGGCGCCGATATCGACTTTTTCGTCGTAGGGATTGGCGAGGGCGGTGGGGCTGGTGACGGTGTCGTGTTTGGCGGTGAAGGAGAACTGGCCGAGGACGGCGAGTCCGGCGCTGGTGCCTCCGATGGGGATGCCGCGTTTTGCGGCCTCGTGGATGAGGGTTTCGATGGGCGTGTCTTTCCAGAGGCGGAAGTAGTTCCACTGGTCGCCGCCGGCGAGGAAGATGCCGTCGGCTTGTTTGATTTTGGCGAGGATGGTGGGGTCGAAGGAGGCTTGTTTGTCGCGGAAGAGGAAGGTTTCCACCGAGTCGATGGGGGCGAGCTGCATGAGGTAGGGGTTGTAGCCGTCGGCTCCGGAAGCGCGGAGGACGACGATGTCGCCGTGGCCTGCTTTTTTGAGGAACCAGCGGAAGGCTTCGTCGACGTCGGTGCTGCCGCCGAGGAGGAGGAAGCCGGGTTGAGTGGGGACATCGACGTTGGCGGGGTTGCCGGAAAGGAAGTACTGGTATGTGGGTGATTGGGCGGTCATCACGGAGATGAGGACTGCGGTGAGTGTGGTAATCATAGCCATTGGACACGGGCGATCCAGACGCTGCCGTTGCCGCCTTGTGGGGTGGGTTTGTAGCCGTGGCTGTACCAGAGGAATTCGGCGTCGGTGACCCAGGCTTCGTTGGCGGTGATTTCGGCGGCTCCGAAGTTGCCCAGCAGGAGGCCGCGGTTGGGGATGAGGATTTTTTCGGTGGAGCGGATGGCGTGGAGTTTTTCGGGATCGATTTGGGCGATGTAGAGGGGGGCTCGGCCACGGGCGAGATTGCGGTTGTCGTCGCGGAGGGAGGTGTAGGCGAGGAAGAGGCCTTTGTTGTGCGTGACCCAGTGCTGCTGGGTGTTGACACTGCCGAGGTCCGTGCCGTCGTCGAAGCGCCAGGGCTTCATGGGTTCGTAGTTGAGGCCGTCGCGGCTGGTGGTGATGTAGGCCCGGTCGTCGTGGCGGATGGTGAGGTAGTAGCGGTTGTTGTGGAAGGCGATGGAGGGCTCGGCGAGGCCTCGTTTGGTGTTGTCTTCGAGGAGCGTGCCGTGGCGAAGGTATTGCATGCGCGTGCCGTCGAAGGAGCAGGCCAGCACGGTGACGGCCCAGTAGGGAGTGCCCACTCTCTGGTAGTAGACGGGGACGAGGAGGGTGCCGTCGGGCTTGGTGAGGAACTGCGAACAGGAGCTGCGGCAGTTGGCGAACATGGGCTGGTTGGGGAATTCGAGGGGGCTCCAGGGGCGCCAGCGATCGGTTTGCGGATCGTAGGTGGTGTAGGCTGTGCCGCCTTTGACGAGTTCGCCGCTGATGTGTTTGCCGTCGGCATTGTAGAATGTCCGGCCGCCGATGGCGATGAGCTTTTTCGTGCGGGCGTGCCAGCCGGGGGTGACGTCGTGGACGGAGGAGTGAAGGCCGCCGGGCTCGGGTTGGGCGGCGAGGTGGGGGACTTCGAAGGGGCCTTTCCAGGAATGGCCGAGGTCGTCGGTGTACATGTACCAGAGGCCGGAATAGTGGTCGTCGGCGTCGAGGTGCTGGCAGAGGGTCATGACGACACGGGGATTGCCGTTGGCGCCGCGCTTGGGGATGGCGGCAACGCGGGGATGGAACCAGCAGAAATCGGGGCCGGCGTGCTGGAGCGGGGTTTCCTGTTGGATGCGGAAGGGGAGAGTGGTGGCGGCGCGGGCGGTGAGGGCGAGGGGGAGCAGGAGACGGGCGCGTGCGGGGATCATGGTGAGTGGGAATTTATTAGATTACTGAGTTTGGGCCACAGATGGACACCGACGAACACCGATTTTGGAGTTAGTGGGTTATATCACACAGGGGGCGATGCCCCAATGGTCTGGTGGATGTGGGTATGTAGTTGAAAAATAAATATGCATGTAGCTTCTCTGTTTTGGCCTTTTGATTGCTAGGAGTCCTACACTGTCTTAAACCGCAGTTTGACCTACAAATTCCAAGAATCCAGGGAGCTTCGATGTTTTGCTATCAGTGTGAACAGACTACACGTGCCGAGTCTGGCAGCGGCTGCGCCACCGCGAAGGGCGTTTGCGGAAAGGACGAAACGACCGCGGATCTGCAGGATCTGCTGATCTATCAATTGAAGGGGATCGGGCAGTACTCGACACGACTGCACGCGCTGGGAAAGGCGGATGCGGCGGCCGACAGTTTTGTACGGCATGCGATGTTCACGACGCTGACGAATGTGAACTTCAATCGAGCTCGTTTCGTGGAGATGATCGCCGAGGCGGCGAAGGTGCGTGACCGGATGCGGGATACGTACGAAGCGGCGGCTGCCGGGACACCTCGTTTGGGCGGGCCGGCTGCGTTTGTTCCGGCGGCGGGGCTGCCTGAACTGCTGAAGCAGGCCAATATTGCCAGCGTGCGCGCGGGGCTGGATCTGGTAGGCGAAGACGTGGTTGGGTTGCGGGCTCTAGTGCTGTATGGGTTGAAAGGCGTGGCGGCCTACGCGCATCATGCGGAGGTGTTGGGCAAGACGAGCGAGGAAGTGGGTGCGGGGATCGCGCATGCGCTCGATTTGCTGGCTACCGATCCGGCGGACATTGGCGTGCTGCTGGAGGAATCGCTGGCGCTTGGCCGGTTGAATTTCAAGGTGATGGAATTGTTGGATGCGGCGAATACGGGAACCTATGGGATTCCGGAGCCAACGCAGGTGCGGACGACCCCGGTTGCGGGCAAAGCGATTCTGGTATCGGGCCACGATCTGCTGGACCTGGAGCGCGTGCTGGAAGCGGTGAAGGGCACTTCGATCAACGTCTACACGCACGGGGAGTTGTTGCCGGCGCATTCGTATCCGAAGTTGAAAGCGTCTCCGAATCTGGCGGGGAATTACGGGTCGGCATGGCAGAATCAGCAACTGGAATTCGCGGCGTTTCCGGGACCGATTGTGATGACGTCGAATTGCCTGGTGGAGCCGCAACCTGCTTATCGCAACCGGATCTTCACGAGCGGGCCGGTGGGTTGGCCGGGAGTGCGGCACATTGCGGATGGGAACTTCGCGCAGGTGGTGCAGGCGGCGAACGCGTTGCCGGGCTTTGCCGAGACTGCGCCGGAGAAGACGATCCTGGTAGGCTTCGGCCGGAATGCCGTGCTATCGGTGGCGGGTCAGGTGATCGATGCGGTGAAGAGCGGCGCGGTGAAGCACTTCTTTTTGATCGGCGGCTGCGATGGCGCGGCGCCGGGACGCAATTACTATACGGATTTTGCGGAAAAAGCTCCGAAAGACACGGTGTTGTTGACGCTGGGCTGCGGGAAGTTCCGGTTCAACATGGAAGATCATGGGTCGATTGGCGGGATCCCGCGGCTGTTGGACGTAGGGCAGTGCAACGATTCCTATTCGGCGGTGCAGATCGCCTTGGCGCTGGCGAATGCGTTCCAATGCGGAGTGAATGATCTGCCGTTGTCTTTGGTTGTGTCGTGGTTTGAGCAGAAAGCGGCGGCGGTTTTGTTGACGCTGCTGGCGCTCGGGGTTCGCAATGTGAGGCTGGGGCCGAGTCTGCCGGCGTTTCTGACTCCGGCATTGATCGGCGTATTGGTGGAGAAGTTCGGTGTGCAGCCGATTACGACGGCGGAAGCGGACATTGCCGCTTCGCTAGCGAGATCCGCGGCATAAGCGTCAGCCATGGAGATCACTCTTGTTACTCGCGATGGGGAACGGTTACAGTTCCCCATCGGGGAATCCAATGTGCTGGCCGGGGCGGAAGCGGCCGGCTACTTCCTTCCGGCGATGTGCCATGAAGGGACTTGCGGACAGTGCCAGGCACGGGTCACGCAAGGGACTTATGAGATGGGGCCGCATGATGCGGCGATGCTGCCCAAATCGGATCCGGCGGCGGTTCTGCTGTGCCGCTGCACGCCGAAGGAGGATCTGACGGTTGAGGTGCCTTACAACCGGTCGCATGTGCTGCATCAGAAGGTGCCGGTGCGGAAGGCAACGATCGAATCCATGAAGACGGCCTGGGAAGGGGCGATTTCGCTCGCCTTACGTTTGGAGCCGGATGCGGAAACAGGCGCGGCGGCGGAGTTTTCGCCGGGGCAGTATATGGAGCTGACTCCTCCGGGGTTGGATATCCGGCGGGCGTATTCGCTGGCGAATCTTCCCAATTGGGAGGGGCGGCTGGAGTTTCTCATTCGTATCCACAAAGGGGGCGCGTTTTCGACGTGGCTTTCCGAACAGGCCCGGGTGGGGGATGTGATGACTGTTCGCGGGCCGCTAGGCGCGTTTGTGCTGGATGAGATGAGTTTGCGTCCACGCTGTTTTGTGGGCGGCGGGTGCGGGTTGGCGCCGATTCTCTCGATGCTGCGCCATATGGGTGAGTTTCAGGACTCGACGTCGGCGCATCTGATTTTCGGGGCGAATCGGGAGTGCGAGATTCCTCCGCCGGAGGAGTTGGAGGAGATTCGTTCGACCTTGCCGCAGTTGCATATGTCGCTGGCGGTGATGCAGGCGGATTCGGAGTGGGGCGGATTTCAAGGCACTGCGCCGGCGGCGCTGGAGGCGCATTTGGCACAGAGTGAGGAACCGGTGGATGTGTATGCTTGTGGTCCGCCAAAGATGCTGGATGTGATTGAGGAGATGTTGCAGCGGCGGGGCCGGGGGGACCGGTTGATCGCAGAGCGGATTTAAACCCGTCGCCACCTATTTCTTAGGGGCGGATTTGGATTTAGTTTTGGGCTTGTCTTTGCCACCGCCGGAGAAGACGCTGGCGACGCCGCGCCCGACGCTGGAACCGACTTTGGCCGTGCCGACGCCTACCTCTTTGCCCATGGTTCCCATGCCTTTGCCGAAGTCGCTGGCGCCGCCGGCGATGTTGCCATCGGCGGTTTTGGTGCCAAGGTTTTTGCCTGCCTTGCCGGCGGCCTTTCCGGCGTTCTCGTAGTTCTTGCCGGATTTGCCTGCTTTGCCGAATTCGTCCTTGGGTTTTTCGAGGCTGCCGGAGTTGGAGGCTTTCTTCTTTGGCGCGGCTTTCGATTTTTCGGTGCTCTGGGCGGTGATGGAGAAGGCCAGGATCATGGAGAGGGCAAAAGAAAGCAGCATCTTCATGCTTGTATTGTAGCTTTGCGAACGGGGAAAGAATGGTCTACACTAGGCAATCCAACATGGATCGTGATTTCCAACCTGTGGCGGCGGCACTGAGGGAGGCTCCGGATGTGGCGTCGCAGCAGCGGATGGTGTTGATTGCGGTGATGTCGCTGATTGAGGCGAGTGCGTTTGAAGCGCTGTCGCAGTATCTGGCGGAAGACATTGAGCTGCACATTCATGGGATGAAGGAATTTGCCGGATCGTGGTATGGGTATCAGGATGTGGCGGGGGCGATTACGGCGAATTTTTCGAAAGTCACAGTGCAACGGCCGGTGATCGAGGGGTTGATCCAACAGGGGAACGCGATTGCGCTGCGGATACGGGAAACGGGGCACATGGTGGCGTCGGGAGAAGACTACGAGGTACGGGCGGTGCTGTGGTTTGAGTTTGAGGACGTACATATCCGAAGAATCGACGAATTTCTCGGTGTGGGCCCACTTCCCGCACGCGGGTGAAATGTAGTAGCCTCATAGGCTATGAAATCGAAGATGCTGATGTGTCTTTTGACCGCGGCCGTGGCATTTGCGCAGAATGCGCAGAAGCAGGCTCGCGCACCGATGACCTTCTTTATTACGAGCACGGGCGCCGGCAATGGGGCCAATCTGGGCGGGCTCGCCGGGGCCGATGCGCATTGCCAGAAGCTGGCCGCGGCCGCGGGCGCCGGGGACAAGACGTGGCGCGCCTATTTGAGCGCGGCGGCGGCGGATGGCAAGCCGGCAGTGAATGCGCGGGACCGTATTGGGAAGGGGCCATTGGCATAACGCCAAAGGGACGATGGTGGCGCGGGATCTGGAGCATCTGCATGGGGACACACGCTGGATCTGGCGCGGTTGGGGAATTTGTTGACGAAGAACAATTCGATCAATGAAAAGGGCGAACTAGTGAACGGTGTGGGCGATAAGCCGAACATGCACGATATTCTGACCGGGTCGCAGCCGGATGGCCGCGCCTTCACGGACAGGCAGGATCATACCTACAAGAACTGGACAGGCGGCGGGGAAGGCACGGCGCAGGTCGGGCATCATGACCGCAATGGCGGCGGGATTTCGTGGAATTCGGCGCATCCGTCGCGGGGCTGCAGCCAGGAGAACCTGGTGGGCACTGGCGGGAGTGTCCAGGTCTGTTTCATGCTTTGCGGTGACGGGCAACTAGCGGCTGACTTTGACTAACTCCGCGGAGACGGGAACGGATCCGCGGAGATTGCATTTTATGACGGCTTCAAACGCGGGCCAGGCCGAGGCGCTGGTGGGGGAAACGCCGAGCGCTTTGGCTAACTCGCGCATGCGGTCGGAGTTGCAGAAGAATTCGACCGCGGCTTCGGTGCTGAAGGTGGTATTGCCGGCGAAGAGGACGGCGGCGTGATTGCGGTCGACGCCGAAGGAAGAAGTGACGAGGGCGAACTCGGTTTGACTGGAGCCTTGGGTTTCATGGCAGTAGAGGGCGGGCTCGCCCGGGGAAGGGCGGAGGTTTTCGACGCAGCCTGCATCCGGGCGTGGGGATTCACCGAAGGGTTTGATGCGAAAGCGGCGGGCGATGGGGAGTTCGAGGAGCGGGATGTTGTGGGGCGGTGCGCCGAGGAAGATGAGGCGGTGCGTTTTGGCGTCGTCCCAGGAGAACAATTGGGCGCGGCGGGGCCGGAGGCGGCCGCCGAGGCTGGTGACGACGGAGGTGATGGCGTGCATGGCAACGACTTCTCCGGCATGATGTAGCCGCCATTGATGACTGCGCCCTGGTCGCGGAGGGGATCGTAGATGCGCATGCCCGTAGTGGAACTGCCTACCAGCTTGGGATTGGAATAGACCACGATGGTTTCGCTGGACGGCGAGGCGAATTCTTTCCAGAAAGATTGTAGTGCGGCGTCCGGATTGGGGCGCAAGGACCAGGCGATGGAGGCGGCTGCCAGTAGGAGAGCAGCGGCGATCAGGTAGGGGATGAGGCGCCGGAGGGGAGACGCGGCGGGCGGGGGCGGTGCGGTTTGGGGCGCGACGGAGGGGGCGGGAAGGGGCTCGGGCTCTTCGGCGATGGCGTGGCGCCAGGAACCGGAGACCATGTAGGAGCCTTTGGGAATCTCGATATAGATGGAGTCGGCCGCGCCTTCGGAGATGTAGTATTCGGCAAGCTTGGCGCGGAGGCGGGTGGTTTGGACGCGGACGACGGGGTCGACGCGGGGATCGTAATCGGAGCCTCGGCCGAGGAGGGTGATGGCGATGTCGTGTTCTTTGGGGTGCTGGCCTGGGGCTTCGTCAAGTTTTGCGCCGAGGTAGCGGAGGAGATTGCGGACAGTTTCCGAGGTGCTGAAGCAGCGGCTGGCGAGGATTTTCTCGACCTGCTCGCGCACCTGAGCAGGGGAAGGCGGCGCTGGGCTGACAGCATGCTTCATGGCAGTGTGGTGGCTAACGCCTTGAATTTACCACGTTTCAAACGGTATCAAACCAGGAACATACTCTGGGGAGAGAGCAAACGCCTGTACACTCCAAGCTATGAAAACGCTTTTTCCGGTGGTGACCCTGTTGTTCTTTTCGCTTGGGGCGTTGCAGGCCCAGGTGAACGCATCTTCGGTGGCAGGTACGGTTCTGGACCCGTCGGGCGCGGCGATTGCGAGCGCGAAAGTGAGCTTGTTGAACGAGGAAACCGGGGTGAAGCTTGGGGCGGTGACGAGCGCGGCGGGCTCCTATTTGTTCACGCCGCTGCAGCGCGGCGTGTACCGGCTGAGCGTGGAAGTGGCGGGTTTCAAAACGTTCGAGCGCGGGGGGCTGAACGTGGCGGTGGGCGAGAAGGTTGGGCTTGATGTGAGGCTGGAGGTCGGCGATGTTTCGCAGAAGATGGACGTGACGGCGGAGACGCCCCTGCTGACGACGACCAACGCAAGCCTCGAAAACGAGGTGATCCGACAACCGGAAGATTCTGGAGTTGCCGTTGCCGGGGCGGGATCCGGCGCAACTGGTGCAACTTGCGCCCGGGGTCAGGGGGCGTGACAGCAATCTGGGGGATTTGCGGCTTGGCGGCGGACGGACGCGGCTGGTGGGTTTTATGTGGACGGGTCGCCGACATCGTCGGTGGCGGATACGCAGTCGACGGCGCTGCCGGCGATTGACGCGATTGAAGAATTCAAGGTAGAGACGAACAATTTGTCGGCGGGTAGAGCGGTTGTCGGGCGGTGCGATCAACGATACGGGCGCGGGCAGGGACAAACCAGTGGCATGGGTCGTTGTACGTTCGGGATGAGCGATGTGTTCAACGCCACGGATTGGGATTCGAACCGGCGGGGCGCGGCGAAGGCCGGGTTTGTGCGGCATTTGTTTGGGGGAACGATTGGCGGGCCGGTGCGGATTCCGAAGTTGTATGACGGGCGGAACAAGACGTTTTTCTTTTTTAACTATGACGGAGAGCGGCAGAGCCAGGACGGCAGTTTGCGATTGGCGACGATGCCGACTGCGCTCGAGAGGGCGGGTGACTTTTCGCAGACGTTGAACACGGCGGGGCAGCGGGTGACGATTTACGATCCGACGACCTACAATGCGGCGGCCAATAGCCGGACGCCGTTTGCCGGGAACCGGTTGCCGGAGAGCCGGATGGATCCGGTGGCGCGCTACATGTTGTCGTTGTGGCCGGAGCCGAACCGGCAAGGGGATCCGGGGAACGGAGTGAACAATTTCGCGGGGCAATCGTCGAGCCAGTTCAGCCGGAACGATATCACGGCTCGGTTGGACCAGAATATCGGGAACAATCACCGTTTTTATGTGCGGGTCACGCGGAAGAGCAATTTTTCGGATCCGAACTATTGGGCGGGACCGGCGACGTCGGGCGTGCGGCCGTCGTGGGAGATGCAGAGCGGATCGACGGCGAACTACAACTGGACGGCGCGGCCGACGTTCATCGTGTCGGCGCAGTTGGGGGTTGCACCGCGGGACTTCACGTACTATCCGGTGTTCCAGAATTTCGATCCGACGCAGATTCCGTTCGCGGCGAATGCGAAGCGGGAACTGGATCCGCGGTTCATCCCGAACATGAACTTCGAGAAGATTTCGGGGCTGGGGGTGAGTTTCGGGACGACGTGGCTGCGGGACCGCTACTTCTTCGGGAACCTATCGGCGACGAAGATTTTCTCGCGGCACACGGTGAAGGTGGGTTACGAACAGCGGCGTTCGTATTTGAACAACAACGAATCGGGGACGCCGTCGGGCGGGGCGAATTTTGACGGGCGATGGACGGGGGTAAATTACAATGCGGCGTTCGCGCAGTTAGGGTCGGGGTTTGCGAGTTACATGTTGGGGCTGCCGAACAACTTCAACTTCGACGGGAACAAGTACGGGTGGAGCGTGTTGTTCGCCAATCAGGCTTTCTTTGTGCAGGACGATTGGAAGGTGACGAACAAGCTGACGCTGAACCTGGGGCTGCGGTGGGAATACGAGCAGCCGGAGACGGAGCGTTTCAACCGGATTGTGTACACGGATTACAACATCGACATGGGGTTCCGGACGCGGGCGGGTTATGATTTCGGGCGGGATGTAATCGGGGCGGGGCAGTTGCCCGCGGGTTCGCCCGCGCCGGGGTTGAGCGGGCCATTTCTGGGCGGGATCGGGCTGGTGAACAGCTCCACTCGGCCGGAGCGGGCCGGGACGATTCCCTATAAAGGGAACTTCGGGCCACGGCTGGGGCTCGCCTACCAGTTGGATCGGAAGACGGTGCTGCGGACGGGAATGGGGATTTTGTATTCGGGGTATACGGGGAATGCATCGGGAGCGAATTCGCTGTCGTTGCACAACTACTTCAACGCGACGGGAAATGCGGTGGTCACGCGGGATAACGGGGCGACGACAGCGGCAACGCTGAGCAATCCGTATCCGGGAGATGTCGGGCTGTTCGCGGCGACCAGCGACACGGCGGAGATTATCCGGCGGTATCAGGGCGGGGCTACGTTCGGCTACATACTGGACCACCGGCCGTCGTATGAGATCAGCTACAACTTCGGGCTGCAGCGGGAGATCGGGAAGTGGGTAGCGGAAGCGAGTTTTGTGGGGAACCGCGGGGTACGGCTGTATGTCGGCGGCAACCCGTTCGTGAGCACGCTGGATCCGAAGTATCTGAGTTTGGGGACGGCGCTGGACCGCGCGGTGGCGAACCCGTTCTTCGGGACGCTGGCGTCGAATAATACAAGCGTGTTGAACCAGCCGACGGTGGCGTACAAGTATCTGCTGATGCCGTATCCGCACCTGGCGGGGGGAACTCGGATTCTGCAACGGCCGACGGGGAACTCGATTTATACATCGGGCTTTTTCCGGGTGGAACGGCGGTATGCCAACGGGTTGTCGGTGCTGTTGAGCTACACGATTTCAAAGCTGATTGAAGACACGGCGGCGAAGACCGGGACGCAGTACGGATTGCCGCAGGACGGGAAGACGTTCCGCGATCTGCGTGGAGTATCGGTGCAGGACATTCCGCAGAAATTCGTGGCGACTTACTTGTACGATCTGCCGGTGGGACGCGGCAAGAAGTGGTTGGGATCGCCACAGGGCATGGGCCAGAAGGCGATGGACCTGGTCGTAGGCGGATGGAAGGTATCGGGCTTCACGGTGCTTCAATCGGGCTATCCGCTGCAGATCCGGCAGACGGACAACTTCACAGGCGGGCTTGGTTACGGGAATCTGCGGCCGACGCTGGTTGGGGATTATCGCAACAGCAATGGCGTGGAGAGCGCCATCGGTGTGCCTGCGGCGGGCAAGCCGCGGTATCTGAATCTGGAGGCATTCCGGGTGACGCCGCGGTTTGAATTCGGGACGGTGCCACAGGTGTTGCCCGATCTGCGGCAGCCCCGGTTCAACCAGACCGATTTCGCCATCATGAAGAACATCGCGGTGAAGGAGAAGAGCTATTTGCAGGTGCGGCTGGAGAGCACGAACTTCTTCAATCATCCGCTGTTCCAGTTGGACGCGAATGCGCAGAACATCCAGCGGGCGGAGTTTGGATATCTGCAATCGCTGCAAAACAGCCCGCGGACGATGCAGTTTGGAGCGCGATTCGTATTCTGAGGCGATGACCATGCGGGCTTGGTTGTTAGTGGCGGCCGTGGCCGGAAGGCTGTTTGGCGGGCAGGGCGGGGATCCGTACCTGAGCGCGGTATACGACAAGCTGCATGATTCGCCGATGCAGCGGAAGATCCGGGCCATAGCGCCGATGCCGTTCGGGGTGGTGTTTCTGCCGTGGAAGGGGATGACGGAAGCGGAGATGCGGCGGCATTTCCGGTTGATGAAGGAGCTTGGGTTTCACAATCTGAAGCAGGCGATGGGGACTCCGGAATGGAAGCAGGAGCGGATTCTGGAGGTGGCGCTGGAGGAGGGGGTGATTCCGTTCTGGTATGGGGAGGCGGGTTGGGAGGAAGTGACTCCGGCGCTGCTGCAGAAGTTGGGGATGCGTGAGGGTGCATCGAAGCAGGAGATTCGCACGGACAGGCGGATGCTCGCCTATCAACGGGAGGTGTTGCAGAAGGGGATAGCGTTGGATAGCGGGCGGGCGTTTCTGGAAGGAAAGGGATTTCAGTTTACGCCGGATCCGGTATTGCGGAAAGAAGACCTGCCGTATTTCGGGGAGTGGCTGAAGAAGACGTACCGTTCGGCGGCGGAGGTGGCCGATGCGTGGAATCAGTACGAGGTGGGGATTGACGACAAGCCGTACCGGACGTGGGCGGATGTGGAGGCGGGAATCGCGGGGATCGCGTCGCTGCCGCAGACGCTACGCGGGTATGGCGGGGAGTATGGCCGGGTTCGGGATGTGCTGCGGTACAAGGCGGAGTATCATTCGCGGACGATTCTGGAGACAGCGGCGGCGGCGCACAAAGCCAATCCGAACGCTCCGACACGGACGGGCGGGGAGATGGGCTTGTTCCTGCCGTTTGCCTACCGGGCAACGAAGATGGAGTTGCTGGCCAATACGCAGACGGAGTACGGATCGTTCTATCCGTCGATTCACTTTGCCTGGCATTACGGGGAAGTGGGCTATGAAGTGGCACGGCCGATTTACATGCAGGTGAGCTTCGCGGCGGATTTATTCAAGGGCGGATGGACGGGGGCTTGGGAGAGCACGGGCGGACCGCAGCAACTGACGGGCGCGAAGGGCTGGAATTACGAACAGGGCTCGACGACGCCGGGATTCAGCGCGACGGCGGGGACTCTGAAGCAACTGCTGCTCTCGTATCTGGCGGGGGGATTCAAGGGGGCGGGGATCTGGACTTGGAATTTCCGGCGCGCGGGGTGGGAAGGCGGCGAATACGCCTTGCTGGACCGCAACGGGAAGCCGACGGAGCGCGCGGTGGAAGCGGGGAAGATTGCCAGGGCGGCCGAGCGGATGCGGGACGAGTTGTGGGCGGCGCGCAAGGAGCCGCTGGTGGGGGTGCTCTACAACTGGGACAACGACGCGATCTGGGCAGCGATTTCGTTGCGGGGGCGGGATCATTTCCGGCATTATCCGATGGAGGCCCGGGTGGGGGTGAGCCGGGCGTTGATCAATGGGAATGTGCCGTGGGAATACGTGACTCCGGCGGATTTGCAGGCGGGATTGGGCGGTCGGTACCGGGTGTTGTATATGCCGGGGCAGATCGCGGTGAATCTGGAGTTGCTCGGGTTGTTGAAGAAGTATGTGGAGAGTGGGGGAAGGTTGGTGATGGACGCGCCGGGGGCGTTGTACGATGAGCGCGGATTGGTGTTGCCCACGGCGGAAGGTACGGTGTTTGAGCAGATTTTCGGGGCCGAGATCAGCGACTCGCAGTATTCGAGCAATGTGCCTCGGGTGGTGGAAGGCGTGAAACTGGATGGATTTGTGTGGACGGTGCGGCCGACGCGGGCTGCGGTGAAGCTGCGGTTTCAGACCGGTGAACCCGCGGTGACGGAAGCTTCGTTGGGGAAAGGGAGCGCGGTACTGCTAGCGTGGGATGCTTCGCATGCGGTGTTCCGGCCGGGGAAGGGCGCGTTGGAAGAGAAGCTGCTGCGGTGGGCCATGGGGACGTTGCGGTCGCCCTACGGGTGTTCGGAAGGGTGTGTGGTGTACCGGACGGCGGCGCCGTCGGCGGACCATTACTACTTCATCAACGATGGGGAACCTCGGGCGGTGGTGTTGGATACTCGCGCGCTCCGGTACAGGGGCGTGAGTGATCCGGTGAGCGGGGAACGTCTGGAGTTGGGGAGGCCAATTGCGCTGGAGGGGTACTCGGCGCGATGGGTGCGGTTCGAGAAGTAGCGGCTAGAACATGCGCCAGAGGGATTCGCGGGGCTTTGAGAGTTTGAATTTGCGATACCAGGCGCAGATGGGATAGAGGCCTATCAAGACGATGGCCCAGCCCAGGTAGGCTTGCTCCAACGATCCTGCTTCCTTGAAGAAAATGAATCCTCCGATCATGAGCAGGTAGAAGTGTGCGAGGTAGAAGAAGAGCGGCGTCTGGCCGAAGACCATGAGGGGGGAGCTTTCCGCTTTGATGCGCTCGGGGAGGCGGATGAGGAGGGCGAGCAGGAGTAGATTGAGGCCGACGCTCATGGTCCAGAAGACGAGCGAGGGCGGGTATTTGACGTTGTTGAGGAACTCGATCCAACCGGAGTCGCGAGGCGGGCGGATGTTGCCCCAGCCTCCGGCGGCGCGGAGGGCGATGGCGAGGAGCAGGAATGCTGCTCCGATGAGCCAGATGCGCTTTTCGGCCGCGGCTGGTTGGGTGCGCCACCAGCGGGCGAAGTACATGCCTGCGGCGGCGACGGCGAGCCAGGGAATGATTGGGTAGACGACGAAGACGTGTTGCGAGAGGCCCGGAGTGAGGAGGATGGCCTGGTAGAGGGGGCCGGGTTTGCCATTGGCGGGAAGCAGGGTGTTGGTGATGAAGACGCAGACGGCGGAAGTGGCGAGCCAGGCCCAAGGCGGGAGGCGGAGGAGGAGGGCGCAGAGGATCATGACGGCGCCGAGCGCGGACATTGTGATGAAGCCCCAGTAGAGTGCGGAGCCATCGATGGGCGGCGGAGCGGTGACGGTGTTGAGGCTGACGGCGGGGGGCTTCATCATGCCCTGGAGGAAGAGGACGGGGTTTTCCAGGATCTGGCCGATCAGGAGGAGGGCGAAGCCGCGCATGGCCGTGCGGCGAACGGCATCGTTGTAGGACCAGCCCGCGGATTGGCGGGAAGCGGCGAACCAATAGATGCCGGCGCCCATGAGGAAGAAGAAGCCGGGGGCGCAGAGATGGGTGATCCAGCGGGTGAGGAAGGGGAAGGCGGAGGTGTAGGCGGACATGGCTCCGGCCCAGAACTCGCTGCCATGCTGGCGGGCGAGGAAGGCGCTCGAATGGTCGATGGCCATGATGATCATGATGAGGCCGCGGAGGGCGTCGACGGAGGTGTAGCGGGTGTTCAATGGAGGAGCCCCTAGGAGTAGGATTCTCGCACAGATCTTGCGATGGGTGCGGGGCGCGTGGTAATAGTTAAGTGTTCACTTAAGTATTGAGGCAGAGGAGAAATCATGGTGACGCACGGGACTTTCACGATTGAGCGCTACTATCCGGTGGCGGTAGAGCGCGTGTTTGGGGCATTTGCGGATGGGGAGAAGAAGCGGCGGTGGTTTGTGGGGGATCGCGATGTGGTGGGGCATGAACTGGAGTTTGCGGTGGGCGGGCGAGAGCGGACGAGCACGCGGATGGGGGAGGGGACTCCGTTTGCCGGGGCTGTGTTGACGAACGAGACGACGTATCTGGACATTGTGGAGAACGAGCGGATTGTTTTTGCTTACACGATGGCGTTTGGGGAGCGGCGGTTTTCGGGGTCGCTGGCGACGGTGGAGTTGATTGCGGAGGGGAAGGGAACGCGGCTGCGCTTTACGGAGCAGGGGGCGTATTTCGAGGGCTCGGACGGGCTGCAGATGCGGGAGATGGGGTGGACGCATCTGGTGGATCAATTGGGGCGGGTGGTGGAATGATGCGGATGGCACAGGCGCAGAAGCTGAACCTGGTGTTTCATGCGCTGGGGGATCCGACGCGGCGGGCGATTGTGGAGCGGATCAGCAAGGGGCCGGTATCGGTGTCGCAACTGGCTGCTCCACTGTCGATTACGTTGGCGGCGGTGGTGCAGCACGTACAGGTGTTGGAGGAGAGTGGGCTGGTGCGGACGGAGAAGGCGGGGCGGGTGCGCACGTGCCGGATGGAGCCGGCGGGGTTGTCGCTGGCCGAGCAATGGATTGCCGGGCGGCGGAATGAATGGGAGCGGAGACTGGACCGGTTAGGGGAGTTGCTGGCGGAGGATTGAGCTTGGGTTGCGCATGTTGGGGGGGAATTTCGCTTTTGTTAGTAGAGCGGCAACAGACCGCTCGATAACAGGAGACGAAATTCACATGGTTCGAGAAGGGTTTGTGTTTTTGGTGGCTGTTTGTGCCTTCGGGCAACAGGGGCCGCATCCAGGCGATTGGAAGACGTGGGTGATTTCATCCGGGAAGGAACATGGCGTTCCGCCACCACCCGATGCGACAGCAACGAAGGGCGAATTGGAGTGGGTGCGCAGCGCGACGATGGAATCGAGCGCGGCGATTGGGGAGCAGATCCGGTTCTGGGATTCGGGTCCGCCGTCGTACCGCTGGATGGAGATGATTGCGAAGCGGCAATCGGCGGGTGAACCGGTGGGGACGTATTTTGTGCGGGCGTATGCGTACGCGTCGATTGCGATGTACGATGCCACGGTTGCGGCGTGGAATGCGAAGCGGGAGTATGCGCGGGTGCGGCCGACGCAAGCTGATGGCGGGATTACGGCCCGGGTGCCGGTGCCGCAGAGCTATTCGTATCCGTCGGACTATGCGGCCACGGCCGCCGCGGCGGCGATGGTGATGGCCTACCTGGTTCCGGCGGAAGCGGACATGTTTCTGAAGATGGCGGAGGAGGCGGGGAAATCGCGGTTGTATGCCGGTGTGGAACACCCGTCGGATTATTTTGCGGGCTGGGAGTTGGGCAAGCGCGTGGCTGAGGCGGTGATCGCCAAGGCGCGTCAGGATGGCGCGGATGTGGCCTGGGCCGGGACCATACCGGCGGGGCGTTGTATGTGGACGGGGACGAATCCGGGGAACATCAGCGCGGCGAATTGGAAGCCGCTGTTGTTGAGCACGCCTGGGGAGTTCCGGCCGGCGGCGCCTCCGTCGTGTGATTCGGCGGACGTGCAGCGCGAGTTAGCGGATGTGCGCAATTTTCCCCGGACTTTGACCGCGGCGAACATGATGACGAACGCGCGGGCGTTGTACTGGCAGACGCCGGAGGGCGTGTATCCGTGGGCCATACTGCAATTGAACCAATGGGTGCTGGAAGACAAGATGGAGCACCAGCCGGCGAAGGCGGCGCGGGCCTACGCGCTGGTGAGTGCGGCCGGGTATGACGCTTTCGTAGCCAGCCAGGATGGCAAGTTCACCTATTGGTATCTGCGTCCCGCGCAGTTGGATCCAGCGGTGACGACGCTCTTTCCGGCTCCCAATTTTCCTTCGTATCCGTCGAACCATTCGACGCTGTCGGCGTCGCGGGCGGAGGTGATGGCGCATTTGTATCCGGAGCGCGCGGCGGCGATTCTGGCGTTAGCCAAAGAAGCCGGGGATTCGCGGATCTGGGCGGGAATTCACTATGAAATGGACAATCAGGCTGGGGTGACGCTGGGAAAGAATGTGGCCGGCAAGTATATTGCCTGGGCTGCCAACGATGGATCTCACTAAAGGAGGATGACTGACATGATTGCGACAGCAACACAGAAAAAGATGACGCGGGAGATGGAGGAATTGAAGGGGAAGCTGAAGGCGACCTGGATGACGGGGCACTACGATGTGTTCGCGCGATTCATGGAAGCCGACGCGGTGGAGTTTTATCGCCGGCTGGGCTTCGCCCCGGGAGTGCGGTTGTTGGATGTGGGCTGCGGTGCGGGGCAACTGGCATTGATTGCCTCACGCGCCGGGGCTGATGCGACGGGATGCGACATCGCGACGAATTGGCTGGAGAAGGCTCAAGCGCGGGCGGAGGCGGAAGGGTTGACGGCACGGTTTGAAGAAGGCGACGCCGAGGCTCTGCCGTATGAAGATGGGAGTTTCGATGCGGTGACCAGTTTGGTGGGGGCGATGTTTGCTCCGCGGCCGAACCTGGTGGCGAAGGAACTGGCGCGGGTATGCCGGCCGGGCGGGACGATCGCGATGATCAACTGGACGGCGGAAGGGTTTATCGGGCAGATGTTCCGGGTGATTGCGAAGCACATCGCGCCGAGCGGGATGCCTTCGCCGGTGTTGTGGGGCGATGAAGCCACGGTGCGCGAGCGGTTTGGCGATGATGTGAGCGCGCTGCATCTGAAGCGCGGGATGTATCACTTCGAGTATCCGTTTTCGCCGGAAGGCGTGGTGGATTTCTTCCGCGAGAATTATGGTCCGATGACGCGTGCGTTTGCTTCGCTGGAGAACGGGGCGCAGGCTCAGTTGCACGCCGAGTTGAGCGGGCTGTGGGCCTGCCACAACAGGGCGAGGGGCGAACGTACGAAAGTGGAAGCGGAGTATCTGGAGGTGATTGCTACGCGCGCGTAAGATTGCGGCGGAAACGAACGGCGAATGCCAGGGCGGCGATGGCGAGCATGGCGGTAGTGGATGGTTCCGGGACATCCTCACCGATGCTGAGGCCATAGCCGCCCGTTCCGTCGATGGAGGTGGCGTTGTTGGATTTGTCGAACTCGAAGGCGAAGGTGCGGATGTTCTAGGTGGTGAGGTAGCCGATGAGGGCGGCGGTGTCGTTGGGCGTTTTGCCGAGGAATTGATAAACGCCGTTGAGGTTGCTGATGGTGGGAGCGGTGAGGGAGCCGGTTTGGTCGCCGTCAATGTTGGCGTAGTCGAGGAATCCGGCGTCGCCGGGGCGCTGGATGAGCCAGGCGGTGAGAATGGCGGCGGAAGAGGGGTCAGTGGCGCGCAGGTCGCGCAGGTTCTCCTGGATATCGACGTCGAGGATAGCGAGGATGGAACCGGCGGGGAGGTAGCCGTTGGCGAGGCCGGAGAAATCGACGGTGACGGTGTAGGCATCCTGCGAATCGTTGTAGGTGACGCCGAAGTTGGGGAACACGGGGCCGGGGTTGGGGTGATAGTTGTCCTGGAAAGTAGTGGTGAGGTTGGTGGTGCTTTGCACGATCACGCCGTTGATGCCGGTGGTCGCGCCGCTGCTCGAGTTGGTGACGGTGGCGGTGACGGTGCCGGAGTAGGCTCCGGTGCCTCCGGTGAAGACGCCCTGCACTTGTGTTTCGGGGTTGATCTGGGTCCAAGTGACCCATCCGGTGGCATGGAGGAAGGGGGACAGAGAAAGGAGGAGCGGGATTAGTGCGGGGCGTGGGCAAGGGTGAGATTCCCTTCAAGCCATCAGCGGATTGACGCGATAAGCTTAAAGTGGAGCGTGACTTCGTACGGCGTGTGCACTGTCCTGTTGAACCGGAGAGTGGACCTGTTAGGAGCACAAGCGGATTGGTGTTGGAGCATGTCTTTGCCCAGAGTGCACGCCCTGCCCTGATTGCGAATCAGAGCGGGGTCATTCGTTGGGGCAATGAATCATTCCGGAAGCGGCTCGGGATTGAGGAAACCTCGATTGCCAACGGCCGGGTGTCTGTGCGCTTTGGTGCGATCGCCATTGTCTCGATAGACGGTGTCGAGTTTCGGGCGGAGGAATTGACGTGGATCCCGGCGGGCGACGGGAGCGGGGACATGGTTGGGATGGGGGCGGAAGGGTGCGGCAGCGCGGGGATGGTGTGCCGGATCGATGAGCAGCGGAAGTTGAAGAGGGTTTCTCACGGGCTTGGCATGGTGCTGGGATGGAATGGGGACGATGCAGTGGGGCGGCCGCTGGAAAGGCTGTTTGCGGCGGAAGACTGGCCGCGGGTGAAGGCCGCAGTTGAGGAAGCGTGGAAGGCTGATGCGGGCGAGTGCGTGGTGACGGCGAGAGTGGTGAGGGGCGACGAGGAGAATCTGACGGCGGAAGTGAGGATCGAGATTCCGGACCGGGAGCAGGGGGCAGTACAGGGTCTGTTTGATGCGACTCCGGACGGTTTATCTCTTCTGTCCGTTGACGGCGATGGTGTGTGGCGATACGGGCAAGTCAATGCGTCCTTCTGCAAGGCGGTTGGACTCCGCGGCGAGGAGGTGTTGGGGCGCACTCCGGAGGAGGTTTTAGGGGACGGCTATGGAGCGGCGGTGAGCCAGGCGTGCATGCGTTGTGCGTTGGAGGGAGGAAGCATCGAGGCTGGTGATGGCAGCGTCGCAAGTGGCGAGATCCTCTGGAATACGAAAATAGCGCCGCTACCGGATAGCGCGGGCCGCATCCGGGAAGTGGTGAGTTTATGCCGGGACGTGACGGCTCGTGTGGGGCGGGAAGAGCAGCAGCGGGAGCGAGAGGACATGCTGAACTCCGTGCTGCAACTGCAGACGGAGTTGATTAGCCGGACAACAAAAGACGGACGATTTGTTTTTGCCAATGAAGCCTGCTGCCGCTTTTTGGGCAAAACGGTGGAGGAACTGAACGGCGAGCGATGGGAACGGACTGTGGTGGAAGAGGATTTGGAGGCGGTGCGGAGAGTGAAGGGGCAGTTGCGGCGGGAAGAGCCGATTGGGGTGCTAGAGGTGAGGCGTTACAACGGGGCTGGTGAAGTGCGGTGGATGGATTACCAGTTTGTAGGGGTATTTGATGAGGCGGGCGAACTGGTGGAGGTGATTTCGGCGGGGCGGGACGTGACCGAGCGGAAGCAGATGGAGGAGCGGCTGGCGAAGGTCTCGGAGGAATTGAAGGAGACCACGGATTTGACTCCCGGGCTGTTGTGGCGTTTTGGTGAGGACGGGCAGTTGCTGAGTGTGCGGGGGACGTGCGAGCAGATCTTGGGTTACCGGCCGGAGGAGTCCGCAGGGGGACTGGCCGATTGGTTTGGGGTGGCAGAAATGGCGGAGTTGGTGGATGGCGGTCCGGCAATACAATTCCAGCACTGTGTGCGCGCCAAGGATGGGCGCGAGGTGTGGCTTGCCAGTAATGCCCGGCGTTTGGGAGGCGAGGTGCGTGCGGCATCGATCGACGTCACGGACCGGGTGACTGCGGAGCAGAAGCTGGAGGCCGAACGCAGATTTCTGAGCACGCTGTTTGCAACGATGTCTCAGGGTGTTGTGTATCAAGATCGAGTGGGGGATGTGGTGCGGGCCAATCCGGCGGCGGAGCGAATCCTGGGGTTGACGATGGAGCAGATGCAGGGGCGGAACTCGGTGGATCCGCGGTGGCATACGATCCACGAGGACGGGCGGCCGTTTCCGGGTGAAGATCATCCGGCCATGGAGGCGCTTCGTTCGGGGAAAGCGGTATCGGACGTCCTGATGGGGGTCTACAATCCCGCCGAGGGAGGCGTGCGGTGGATTCGAATCAGCGCGATCCCTCGTTTCGAGGCTGGAGAAACGGCGCCAAGCGGGGTATATACGGTCTTCAACGATGTCACCCGGATGCGTGAGGCGCAGAGGCAACTGGAGGAGAAGGAGACGATTCTGAGGCTGGCTTTGGAAGCGAGCAAATCGGGATTGTGGTACTGGGACACCGGCACGCACAGCGGGTTCCTGAACTCGCAGTATCGGGAGATTTTGGGGCTGAGCGCGGCCGATACCGAGCACTGGGAGGAGAAGCTGTTTGACTACATTCATCCGGACGAGGCGGGGATGGTGCGAGAGGAATTGGACAAATGCATCGCAGGGGAACAGAAGTCGTTCAGTCTCATGCACCGGATGCTGGATGTAAGCGGGCGGGTGATTTGGGTTGCGGCTAGCGGCCTGGTGATTGACAAAGGCGAGGGAAAGCCTCCGGTGATGGCGGGGACGATCCGGGACATCAGCGAGTTGGTGGAGGCGAGGCAACTCGCCGAGAAGTATGCCGAACGGCGACGATCGTTCCTGGCCAACATGAGCCATGAAATCCGGACGCCGATGAATGGAATCGTGGGGCTGGCGGATCTGCTGGGCAGCACGGAATTGGACGCCGATCAGCGCCAGATGATCACGAATATCCAGCGCTGCGGGAGCATCCTTTTGGCGCTGGTGAATGACATTCTGGATTTATCGAAGATTGAAGCGGGCAAGGTATCGATGGAGCGGATTGAATTCGAGCTTGCGGCGTTGACGGAAGAGGTGCTGGAGACGGTGGCGGCGAATGCGGCGGCGAAGGGACTTGCGGTGCAGTACAGGGTGGCGGAGAGTTTACCGCTGGCGGTGATTGGCGATCCGAACCGGTTGCGCCAAGTGATGGTGAATCTGCTTTCGAACGCTGTGAAGTTCACTGCTTCGGGCACAGTGAAGGTAGAACTGGAAGGCGCGGAATTTGAGGGGAAGGTGCGTCTTTCGGTGAAGGTAGTGGACACGGGTATTGGGATGACGGCGGAACAGCTTGGGAAGCTATTCCGTGCATTTGAGCAGGCAGAGCGGACTACGGCGCGGCTGTTTGGCGGAACGGGGCTGGGGCTTTCGATATCGAAGCAACTGGTGGAACTGATGGGTGGTGAGATTGGGGTGGTGAGTGAGTTAGGAATAGGGTCGACGTTTGAGTTTGCGGTTTGGCTGCAGACTGCCGAGGAGCGGGAGCCGAGTTTGAAGGCGACGCGGCGAGCGAGCGTTTTTGTCATGGCGAGTGGCGGGTGGGAGCGTTCGCTACGGGTGCGGCAGTTGGAGCGATTCGGCCACACTGTTGTGGACGATCCATTCTGCGATGTGGTGTTGTTGACTCCAAGTTCACTAACGGAGCTGAAGGAATCCGTGAGCGCGCTGGAACGGGATCCGAAGCTCGGTGACAAGCGGCGGCTGTTGATTGCGCCGGCCGATTGGCGGACGGGCTTGGGGGACAGAGAAACGATGGGAGTAGGGGTGCAGCAGTTGAGCCGGCCGCTGACGAGCTTGGGGTTGGCGGAAGCGGTGGAAGTGGCGGTTTTCGGCGCGGGACGAAGAGCGGATGCGGGAGTGGCCGGCGACGAGATCCGCAGCGGGTGCCGGATTCTGGTGGTGGAGGACAATGCCGTGAACCGGTTGGTGGCGGGAAAGATGTTGGAGCGGATGGGGTGCAAGGTTCATTTTGCCGTGGATGGGCAGGAGGCAGTGGGGCGCGTGCAAAGTGGGGAGACATTCGATCTGATCCTGATGGATTGCCAGATGCCGAACATGGATGGGTTGGAGGCGACACGGCGAATCCGGGCGGGAGAAGGCGCGCGCGGGGTCCCCATTGTTGCGCTGTCGGCTGGGGTGCTGGCGGAAGAACGGCATGCGTGCTATCAGTGCGGAATGGATGAGTTCCTGGAGAAGCCGATCTCCGCAGAGAGATTGCGAAGGGTGTTGGAGCATTTTCTGGCAGCGTAATGAATGAGCGGGGAACTGTGATATCCTTTGCCGAAGCAAAGGATACCCGCAATCCATGGAACGCAAGAAGGCTTCTGATTTTCCCCAAGAGCTGCTGAACCTCTTTGACCGCTATGTGCACGGAGAGATTGAGCGGCGTGAATTTCTAGACGGCGCCAACCGGTTCGCCACGGGAGGGCTGACGGCGGCGGCGATTTTTGAAAGCTTGCGGCCGAACTTTGCCTGGGCGCAGCAGGTGCCTCCGGATGACAGCCGGATCAAGACGGAATACGCGACGGTGGCATCGCCGCAAGGCAATGGGAGCATCAAGGGGTATCTGGCGCGTCCGGCGAAGGCTGCGGGGAAGTTGCCGGCGGTGCTGGTGGTGCATGAGAATCGCGGGTTGAATCCGTATATCGAAGATGTGGCGCGGCGGCTGGCGCTGCGGAATTTCATTGCGTATGCTCCGGATGGGCTGACGAGCGTAGGCGGATTTCCGGGGGACAACGAGAAGGGGGCGAAGCTGTTCGGGCAGGTGGACCGCGGGAAGATGATGGAAGATTTTGTGGCGTCGGCGTACTGGCTGAAGAAGCGGGCCGATGCGACGGGGAAGGTGGGTGTGGTGGGGTTCTGTTTTGGAGGCGGGATCTCGAATGCGCTGGCGGTGCGGATGGGAGCGGATCTGGCGGCGGCGGTGCCGTTCTATGGATCGCAGCCACCGGCGGCGGAGGTGGGAAAGATCAAGTGTCCGGTGCTGCTGCAGTATGCGTCGTTGGATACGCGGATCAATAATGGGTGGCCGGCGTATGAGGAAGCGCTCAAGGCGAACAAGGTGGTGTACTCGGCGTATATGTACGAGGGGGCGAATCACGGATTCCATAACGACACGACGCCGCGGTATGACGAGGCGGCGGCGAAGCTGGCGTGGCAACGGACGCTGGATTTTTTTGAGAAGTATTTACGGTAGTTGGGGGCGGAAGATTGCTCGCAAAGGCGCAAAGGCGCGAAGATCGCAAAGAATCCCGAAGAACGTTGTAAGGCTTGGGGCTGGCAGTTGGCGGAACTCGCGGAGTTTGGGTTTATGAGGAGCGCCAAGCTCGCAAACAGGACCAATGGATTGGATCGGTGGGTTGGGCTGGCGGCGATTATTGCCGCCGGGTTGGTGTCGCGGGTAGTGCATACGGGGTTCGTCGTTTTCGATAAGTATTTGGGAGATGCGCTGTACGCGGCAATGGTGTATACGCTGCTTCGGTTGAGCGGGCGTGTGCAGCGGGTGTGGTTGTGGACAGCGCTGGTGATGGTGGGGATCGAAGTGTTTCAGTTGACAGGGTGGCCGGCGGGTTGGGTGAAAAGCGAGTCTGTGGTGGCGCGCGTTTGCAGGAGGCTGATGGGCACGCAGTTCCGTGTTTGGGATCTGGTGGCGTATGCGGTGGGGATTGCGGTGATGGAGGTTTCCTGCAAGGGCCTCCATGGCCGGAAAGGTACGACGGGTTATTTGCCTACGATCCAGAGGTAGATGCGGCGTCCTCCGATGTCCTCTTGTTTGACCGGTTGCCAGTCGCCCATGGAGAAGCTGTGGGAGACGATTCGGGTGCCGGGTTTGAGTTCTTTGAGGAGGCGGGGCTTCAGCTTTTCGTTGACTCCGGGAAGCAGGTAGAGAGTCACGACATTGGCTTCTTTGATGTCAGCGTCGAAGAGGTTTTTTTCGACGAATTTCACTTTGGCGGAGACGCCGTTTTCTTTGGCGTTGTCGTTGGCTTCTTTGATGCGCTCGGGGTCGAGGTCGTAGCCGATGGCACGGGCGGCTCCGAATTTTTTGACGGCGGTGACGACGATGCGCCCATCACCACAGCCGAGATCGATGACGGTGTCGCCGCCTTTTACGCCGGCGAGCTTGAGCATGGCATCGACGACTTCCTGCGGGGAGGGGACGTAAGGGACGTCGAGATTCTCGTTGAATTGCGCGGCCGCGGGTACGGGGAGGAATCCGAGGGGCAGGGTCAGTGCGATTGCGAGGCTCAGTGTGCGCATAGGGCGGACTATACCACGTTTAGATGGCTTCCAGTTCTTCCTCGATCAATTGCTTCTGGTGGAGACTGGCGTAGGCGCCGTTGAGGGCGACCAGTTCGTCGTGAGTGCCGCTTTCGCGGATGGCGCCGTGGTCGAGGACGTGGATGACATCGGCCTGGCGAATGGTGGACACGCGGTGAGAGATGAGGATGGTGGTGCGGCCTTCGAGCATGGTGGCGAGGCCGGTGAGAATGCGCTCTTCGGTTACCGTGTCGACGCTCGAGAGCGCATCGTCGAGGATGAGGATGCGCGGGTTGCGGAGGATGGCTCGGGCGATGGCGACACGCTGCTTCTGGCCGCCGGAGAGGGTGATGCCGCGCTCGCCGACCATGGTTTCGAGGCCCTGAGGGAAGGATGCGATGTCGGTAGCGAGACCGGCGATGTCGACGGCACGGTCGATGTCTTCGCGTTTGGCATCGGGGACGCCGAGGGCGATGTTGTCGGCGATGGTGCAACTGAAGAGGAATGTCTCCTGGGGGACGAAGCCGATGACGCGGCGGATGGATTGGGGATCGAGATCGCGGAGTGGGATTCCGTCGAGGGTGACCTGCCCGATGGTGGGGTCGATCATACGGGGGATCATCTGGGCGAGGGAAGTTTTGCCGCATCCGGTGTGGCCGACAATGGCGACGGTGTGGCCAGCTTCGATTCTGAGATTGACGTTGCGGAGCGCATCGCCGGTGGGATGGGTGAGGGTGACGCCGTGGAATTCGATTTCGCCTTTGACGAGTGAAGGCAGAGTGGCGGGGGTGGCTGGCGCGGCGATGGTTGGCTTTTGGTGGATGATGTCGTCGATGCGGTTGAAGCTGGCGAGGCCGCGCTGGATGAGGTTGACGACCCAGCCGAAGGCGATCATGGGCCAGACGAGCATGCCCATGTAGGTGTTGAACATGACGAAGCTGCCCAGGGTGATCCGCTTCTCGATGAGGCCGTAGCCGCCGGCCCAGAGGACACCGAGGAAGGTGGCGCCGACGAGGAATTGGAGGAGCGGCATGAACATCCCACCAAGCTTGGCGAGCTTCACGTTCTGCGTGACGTAATCCTGATTGAGGCGATCGAAGAGGGCGACTTCGGCGCGTTCCTGATTGTAGGCGCGGACGACGCGGACTCCGGCGAGGTTCTCCTGGACGCGGCTGCTGATGGAGGCGAACTGGGTCTGGATTTGTTCGAAGCGGGTGTGGATGCGGCTGCCGAAGTAAATGACGGCGATGGTGACGAGGGGAGCTGGGGAGAGGGCGATGAGGGTGAGCCGCCAATCGACGCTCATCATGACGCAGACGGCGAGGAGGAAAGTGAGAACGGTTTCAAACCAGTACATGACCCCGGGGCCGAGCATCATGCGGACGGCGTTGAGATCGCTGGTGGAGCGGGAAAGGATGTCGCCGGTGCGATAGCGGGTGAAGAAGTCGTGGGAGAGGGTGACAAGGTGAGCCCAGAGGTCGTTGCGGATATCGAATTCGACATCGCGGGAGATGCCGACCAGAATGATGCGCATGTAGAACTGAAAGATGCCTTTGAGGAGGGAGAGCAGGACCAGGCCGCCGCAGAACCAGAGCAGCGAGCGGAGAGAGAAGCCGGTGGTGAGCGAATCGATGCCGGCCTTGATGAGGAGCGGCTGGCCGACGACGAGCAGGTCTTTGACGATTAAACAGAGGAAGCCGAGCGCGAGGCCGGAGCGGTAGCGCCAAAGGTACGGCCACATTTTGCGGAAGGCCGGAATCATATACCCAACCAGTCTGCCAGAGTTTTGATCCATTCCTGGAGGAAGAGCTTGCGCGCGGGGCGGGACTTCCACCATGACGCGGGCTCAAAGCCGGGAGTGGGGGCGGCGATCATGTGGAACTGGACTTCGGGAATGGTGCGGCGGAAGATGGCGCCGGCGCGGCGAGTGTGGAAGTCGCTGGTGACGATGATTATCTTGCGGAGGTTGTGTTCGAGCAGATAGGGACGGAAGGCGAGGGCTTCGTCACGGGTGGAATCGGAATGGTGGTAGATGGGACGGAAGAGGTCGCGGGGGTAGCCCTGAGTGGTGGCGTAGTCGATGGCGAGGTTGGCTTCATTCTGGCCGTAGATGCTGTACGGGCCGCTGATGAGGGCATAGGGTGCGAACTTACGGCGAACGAGATCGCCACCGGTTTCGATGCGCTGGCCAGCGTAGTCTCCGGCGAGGACGATGATGGCGTCGGCGGGTTCTGGTTGAGTGGCGAGCACGAGATAGGTGCCGAGGAAGGGGAACCAAAGGGAATAGGAGAGGGCGGCGGCGATGAGGAGCAACAGCAGGAGCCGGAGTAGGAAGCGGCGCAAAGTTGGGGATTACTCTTCGGTGCGGTCGAGGCGTCCGACTGTTTTGAGGCGCTGGAAGAGGCGCTCGACGTCGGCCTCATCCTCAGGACGGAGGAGTTGGTATTTCGGCGAGGCGAGGGAGCGGCGCTCATTGTTGGCGGTTTTGGTTTCGCCCCAGAATTCTTTGTAGGGGATGCCGTCGATGGTGGCTTCGCGGGACATGCGGCGGAGTTGGCGGAGGAGCATGTTGGAAGCTTCCATGCCGCCGGGATAGACGAGGAGGAGGCGCTTGCCGTTGCTGAGGGTGAGGTTGAGCAGCAGGGGGCTGATGAAGCCGGTGCGATCCACCTGTTTGATATCTTCCCAGGGAATGGTTTTGGAACCGATGGCGAGGTGGGTTTCGTGGATCTCAATGGCGGGAAGGCAACCGAGAACAAGAAGCGCTGCACCGGAAGCGATCAGCAAACCGGTCGGAACCCATGACAGGGGGAATTGAAAGGCAAAGGCCGCGCAAAACAGCGCAAGTAGTAAAGCACCGACCCCGGCATACTGATATTGCTTTGTGGGCAAGTAACGCGTCATCCCATCTCCGCTTACCTTTAGACTACCCCTGCGGGGCCTCCAGGTCAATCAGACTGTCCCCCGAGCGACGTTCTCATCTTAGCAAGGCGGGAGTTGGAATTGCTTCAGGGGTTTGAGGGGAGGGGTAGTACGCGCGTTTGCGGGGGTGATACGATGCTGGAGCCACAGGTGGACGCAGATTTTTAATTAATGGATGGGAATGATGATGGATCGTAGGGCGTTTCTTTTTGCTTCGGCGGCGGCTTCGGCTGCAGGGACGGGATGGCAGGCGGGGGATGTGGCTCATCTTTTGCCTACGGCCAGCGATAGCCGGATTTTGCTGAAGGCGTCGTTCCGGCGGCGGGTGGAGGCTCCACTGCTGCGGGTGGGGAAGAAGATGGTGGTGGCGGGGCGGGCAACGGACACGCAGGGGTTTTTCTGGTCGTTCGATGCGGAGGGGTTGGCGGCCGGGCAGGGGTATACGCTGGAGCTTTTGGATGGGAAGAAGAAGGCGCTGTGCGATCCGTGGCCGGTGAAGACATTTCCAGCGCCGGGGGAAATGCCGGGGCGTTTCCGGTTGTTGATTTACACGTGCGCGGGCGGAGATGAGCGGCTGCGGACTCCGGCGGGCGTGCGGAATTTTCTTCCTCTCACGGTGCGGCAGCGGCTGTTTGACCGGGCGCTATCGTTCGGGCCGGATGCGGTGGTGGGGAACGGGGATCATATTTACTGGGACCTGCGGCAGACGGGGGCTCCACCGCGGTATGCGGAAGATGTGCTGGCCGCGACGGGGCGATTTGTGCGGTCGCAGCCGGTTTTCGGGACTTCGAACGAGGATGTGCTGAAGCGGGTGTGCGAGCAGCAGATCGGGAAGTTGTACGGGACGCGGTTCCGAAGCACTCCGGTTTTCTTTTTACAGGATGATCATGATTATTTTGAGAACGATGATGCGAATGCGCAGATGGTGACGTTTCCGCCGGATCACTTCATGCTGCAGTTGGGGCGGGGAACGCGGTCTCTGTATTTTCCGGAGTTTTTGCCGGATGGGGAGAGGCCGCTGGGATTGCCTGGGGCGTCGGCGGCGGATCGCGGGCGCGGGGTTGGGGAGAGCTTCGGGACGATCCGGTATGGGCGATTGGCGGAGGTGGCGCTGTTTGATTGCCGGCGGTATTTGTCGCTGGCAGGGCCGAACGGTTGGATTGTGCCGCCGGAGGTGGAGGACTGGCTGAAGGCCCGGGCGGCGGATACGCGGGTGGGGCACTTTGTGAACTTGTCGTCAATGCCTCCGGTGTATAGCGCGGGGAAGTGGGGGGACTGGTATCCGGATATTTTGGGGCCGGATGGGAAGCTGACGTTGAAGGTGGAGAAGCCGTATTACCAGCAGGGGTGGTTGAAGCAGCATGACCGGTTGATGGGGAATCTGGCGGCGATGAAGGGACGGATTCCGGTGTGGATCAGCGGAGACATGCATGCGCATGGTGAGGCGAGGATGTTGCGTGGGGCGGAAGTGGATTTGAAACAAAATCCGGTGAATGTGTTTTTATCGGGAGCGCTGGGGACGGGGAATGGATGGCCGTCGGGGGGGCGGCGGACGCGGCCTTATCCGTCGCAGGCGATTGAAGTGGAGGAGCGGCTGCAAGCTTTGGAGGAGAACGGGTTCTTGATTGCGGACTTCACGGAGGGCGCGATCACGGTACGGTTCTTCAAGTGGCTGCCGAAGGATGGGGAGGCGGCGATCGATGCGTTGGAGCCGTTCCGGGTGACGGAGTTGAAGCGGGGGTAGGGTTGAGCCACGAATTCACACGATTGCACACGAATATCTTTTGTTCAGATGCCTGAGTTTCACAGCCGGTCCCGGTGCGGCGAGACCGGCTGCTGAACAGCGGCTAGAAGCCGATGCTGACTTGAGGAACTGTGAGTGCGGTGGTTGCGGCGAATTTGGGTTGATCGATGCCCGTGGTGAGGAATGCTTCGAGGGTGTAGAGTGCGTTGGGATCGCCGGTGGGCGCGGGCCAGGGCACGTCAATGGTTGCCGTCCAACCGGTGCCGATGTTCACTACTCGTTCGGCTTGAGCGAATGAGCGGAACATGGACCAGGTGTAGACGGACACTCCCGAGCTGTTGCGGACGATCAGATCGTAGTCCTGCGAAGAGGGGAAACGAACCGGAATGGACGGAGCGAATCCCATGTCGACGCGGAGCGTGACCTGCCATTGACGAAGGCGCGGATCGGGCACGGCGGTGATGCTGAAGCGGCCGCGCTCGCCGCCTTCGATGACGGAGGTACCGACACGAGCGTAGACCAGTTCATAGGCGCGGGGACCGGCGATGGATTGCACCACGCGGCGGACCATGCCGATGTTTTCGGCGTACTGTTCGTGATCGAGACCGGCATCGTTGCAGATGGAGGTACGGTATTTGATTTCCAGCGTGCCTTCCCAACTGCCGCCAGGTCCGTTGTAGGGGGTGCGTTTGGTCTGCGTTTGGCCCTGCTGGGTGCATTCCCGATGAGGGGTGGTCCACCAGGCTTCCTCGGGCTTGAAAGAGGTCAGCAGCGTTTCGCGCTCACTGTCCTCTTCGAGGTAGACGAGCTGGCCGTTCTCATCGTTGCGCACCCAGAGCTGCTTTTGTGCGTATCCGTTGAGGCTATGGTAGACACGGCCGTTGCGAAGAGCGAGGGGAACACCAACGCGGACGGTGATGCTGTGCCCGGTTGTCGCTTCTCGATAGGTCCATGTATTGCCATTTGCCAGGGGTAAAAAGGTTGCGCCGTAAACTGCTCCGGCGGAAAGCGTTGCCAACAGGGCAACGGGTAACGAACGAATCATATGCAAGAGTCTCCTTGGTTCTGCTGCATGGGCGGAACCTTGTTTTCACGCACTGGGTCTCTACCAATACACGCGTAATGCGGTCAGGAAAGAGATCTGCTTTTCGTGAGAGTTTACTCGCCGGCCTGGAGGCGGAAGCGGAGGAACACGCTGACTGCCGCGGGGCGCGAGCCGTAGTAGGGCTTCAGCGTGTTGGCGATGGCGTAGGTGGTGACGTTGCAGCCGGCGGCGGTGCGGAGGGCTCCGGTGCGGGCGAGTTCGCGGGTGTAGCCGACGGTGAGGCCACTGACGTTGAAGGCGCGCTTGCCGGTTTGTTCGTAGAGCTCGTGGGCGAGGTGGTGGTCGTATTCGAAGAGCTCATCGCGTTGGGACCATTCGAAACGGGCGGTGAGCAGGTTGCGGCGCGTGATGGGACGAACGGTTTCGGCGAGGAAGGAATTGGTGGCGTACTGGCCGATGCTCTTTTTGTTGCGGGCCCAGATGATGCTGGTGGACCAGCCTTGGCGTTGCGTGTAGTGGAGGGACGCTGTCGTGCGTAAAACATCATCGGGGTGCGATGTTTCGGGGCGGGTGATATGGGCGGCGGACACTTGTGCCAGCCAGTTGGCCGTAGGCTGCCAGGTGAGGCGGCCGGAGTAGGAATCCATTTTGCCCATGTCGATGTTCCAGCGATTCTCGTTGGGCTCCTTACCGCGGAAGCCGCTGGCTTCGATGCGGAACTGGCGGTATTTGAGGCCCATGGTGACGACGTTGTTGGCGATGTGCGTGGAATCCTGCCAGTGGTGGCCGAGGGTGGCTTGCGGGAGTTCCATGGCTGAGGCGCGGTGTGGGAAGGCCACAGGCCCGAGAGCGGGGTCGCCGGTGGGGGCGTAGTAAATGTTGAGGATCGTGTTTTTGGCCAGCGGACGGGCGTAGTGGATGCTGAGCTCCATGATGGCGTCGTGCGGATGCTGGCCGTCAACGATGGCTTTGCCGTTGGCGGTTTCTCCGGTTTGGAAGAGCAGCGGGTATTGTTGGCCGCGGATGGTGAGGGGATCGAGCGAGAGCATGCCTCGGATCATGAGGCTGCCTTTGCCCAGGTTGCGAGTGGCGGCGAGCATGCCCCAATTGGCGGAGTAGATTTTGTCGCCGCCGCGCGGGCCGGATTGCTGCGTGCCGACGACGAAGGCCTGGCCCATCCACATGAGGTTCCAGTTGCCGGCTTTGGTCATGGCCATGGGCATGTTCCAGGAGGACGGATTGAGGCTGGTGCCGGAACTGAAGCTGAGGAGGTAGGAGGATGCCTGATTGGGCGCGGAGGGATCGGCTTCCTGTTGTTCGTGGTGGTGGTGTTCGTGCTGGGCGGGTAGCGCGGTTGCCAGCAGGAGCGTGATGGAGAGTAATTTCATTTCGTGTTCGCCTTTCTTTGTTGAGGCTGACGAACAAGGTGTTTGTTTCTTACAGGGAATTTATTGGCGGCAGTGGCAATCGAGGCAGCCGTGCGTGGCGCACATGCCGCAGGCGGTGGTGACTTGCTTGCGCAGGGCTTCGCGGGCGCGGTGGACGCGAACGGCGGCGTTGTTGGCGTTGATGCCGGCTTGCGAGGCGAGTGTGGCGAGGGGTTGGTCGTTGAGGTCGACGGTTTCGATGGCTTCGCGATACTCGGGTTTCATGGTGTCGAGTAGCGCTTTGACGCACTGGCAGATGCCGCCGTGGAAGGATTCATCGGGGTCCTGATGGGTGTCGAGGTGGTGCACGAGTTGATCGGCGACGCGGGAGGAGGAGGCGCGGTGGCGGTAGTAATCGATGATGGCGTTGCGAAGGAGGCGGTAGAACCAGGCCACGACGGTCTCTTCGTCGCGGAGAGTGTCGCCCTTCTCAATGGTACGGACGAAAGCCGCCTGGAGGATATCTTCCGCGGCGGCTTCGGAATCGACTCGGGCTTTGAGGAAGGCGAGGAACTGGCGGCGGCTTTCGAGCAGCCGGTCCATGGCTTGTGGTGAGATTCCTGCTTGCATCCAATGGCAGGCTAACATGCCTGTCAAGAGCGGAGGCGGAGGCTGTTGGCGACGACGCTGGCGGAGGAAAGCGCCATGGCCGCGCCGGCCATCATCGGGGTGAGCTGCAATTCGAAGAAGGGATAAAGCACACCCGCGGCGACGGGGATGCCGATGACGTTGTATAAAAACGCCCAGCCGAGGTTTTGTTTCATGATGCGAACAGTGCGGCGGGCGAGAGCGATGGCGGAGACGACTCCTTCGAGGTCACTGCGCATGAGGGTGACATCGGAGGCTTCGGCGGCGATATCGGAGCCTGAGGCCATGGCGAGGCCTGCGTCGGCCTGAGCGAGGGCCGGTGCGTCGTTGACGCCATCGCCGACCATGGCTACGGTGCGCCCCTGCTTCTGGAGGTCTTGAATGGCGGCGGTTTTGCCATCGGGGAGGACTCCGGCGATGACTTCGGTGATGCCTGCCTGGCGGGCGATGACTTCGGCTGTGGCTTTGCGATCACCGGTGAGCATGAGCAGGCGCATGCCGCGAGCCTGGAGTTTGCGGATGGCTGGGATGGAGGTGGCCTTGAGGGTGTCGGCGACGCTGATGATTCCAGCGGCCTGCTGATTGACGGCGACGAAGATGGGTGTGTTGCCGTGGAGAGCGATACGATCGGCCGTGGGCGCTAGCGCGCTGAGATCGATGCCGGATTGTTCGAGCAGCTTCTGGTTCCCGAGGATGACGGTGCGGCCGTTGACTGTGGCTGTGGCGCCGAGTCCGGGGAGGGCTGCGAAGTGTTCGGCGGGGACCAGGGGCAGACCTCGATCGGTGGCGGCTTTCGTGATGGCTTCGGCGAGCGGGTGTTCGGAGTGGCGCTCGACGGCCGCGGCGATGGCGAGGAGCTGATCGGCGTTGGTGTTAGGCGCGGGGACGATCTCGTTGACACTGGGGCGGCCTTCGGTGATGGTGCCGGTTTTGTCGAGGACGACGGTGTCAACGCGGGTAATTTTTTCGAGGGCTTCGCCGCCTTTGAACAGGACGCCGGATTCCGCGCCTTTGCCGACGGCGACGGTGATTGCTGTGGGGACAGCGAGCCCGACGGCGCAGGGGCAGGCGATGATGAGCACGGCGACGGCTGCGCTGAGGGCAGGGAGGGCACCTTTTTCGGGGGCGAACACCATCCATGCGACGAAGGTGGCGATGGCGATGGAGATGACCACGGGGACGAAGACGGCGCTGATGCGATCAGCGAGTTTCTGCATGGGAGCACGGGAGGCTTGGGCCTGGCGCATGAGCTTGACGATTTGTGCGAGGGCGCTATCGGCGCCGGTGGCGGTGACTTGATAGCGGAGCGAACCCATGCGATTGAGGGTGCCGCCGATGACGCGGTCGCCGGGGGACTTATCTACGGGGAGCGGCTCACCGGTGAGCATGGACTCATCGACGGCGCTGCTGCCTTGGCTGATGACGCCATCGACGGGGATGCGTTCGCCGGGTTTTACGAGGACGGTGTCACCGGTGCGCACCTGGGCGATGGGGATTCGCTGTTCCTGCTGGTTGCGCAGGACGAGGGCTTCGGCGGGTTGCAGGTTGAGGAGCTTTTTGAGGGCATCGGAAGTTTTGGCGCGGGCCCGGCTTTCGAGCAGGCTGCCGGTGAGGACGAGGGCGATGATCATGATGACCGATTCGTAGTAGGCGCCGGAGTGGTGGAAGTAAGTGGGGGCGAGGGTAACCGCGAGCGAATAGAGGTACGCCGCCGCGGTACCGATGGCGATCAAGGTGTTCATGTCGGCGGTGCGATGGCGGAAGGCGGTGTAGGCGCGGGTGTAGAAATCGCGGCCGGCCCAGCCGGCCACCACGGTTGTGATGGCCAGCATGATCCAGTGCATGAAGGGTCCGGTCTAGAGCATGGCGAAGGCTCCGAGGAGGCCGCTGAGGATGGCTTTGCGGCGGAGGTCGCGGAGTTCTTTTTGATGCGCCTGTTCCTGCGCGGCTTGTTCTTCGGCGATGGTGTTGTCGGGTTCGGGCGGCGGTGTGGAGCAGCAGCCGCAACATTTTTGGGTTTCCATGTTTGTCAGCCCTCCACCTGGATGCTGCCCCGGAGCATGTTCATGCCGCAGGCGAATGGGATGGCGCCGGGTTTGGTTGGGGTGAACTCGACGACCGTCTTTTCGAAGGGTTTGAGAAAGCGGCGGATGCCGTACTCACTGATGACCAGTTCTTCCGAGCAAGGGGATTTTTCCTTGCGGTGGAAGATGAGGCGGACCGGGGTGCCTTTCTTCACGCGGACTTCGGAAGGCGTGTAGCCGCCTTCGACGTTGATGGTGACTTCCTGCGTACCGTCGGACGCGGATTGGGCGTTGGCGGCGGCTTTGGGGGCGAAGAAGAAGTACCAGTTGACGAGCGCGATGGCGGCTGCGCCGGCCAAGGCGATGATCCAAGGGTTCATGTGTTTAGCTCCTTTGCAAGTGGGCTTGCATAGGTGCTGACGGAGATGGCGGAAAATCCTTACAGTCAAATTTTGGATTATGGCAGTTTGCGAAATTGCTCCATGGCGGAGGTGGATTTTTCCTGCTGGCCGGTGCGGCGATAACTGAGCGCGAGTTGATACCAGCCTTGCTTCATTTGTGGATTGGCCTTTACGGCTTGTTCAAAGTGGGAAGCGGCGGTCTTGTCGTCCGATTGCGCGGCGGCGATTTTGCCGAGTTCGAAGTGGGCTTCGGCGTTGGCGGGTTCCAGAATGATGGCTTGACGCAGGAAGGTGGCGGCGAGATCGGCTTTTTGCAGCTTGGCTTGATTGCGGCCGTATTTAAGGAAGTATGCGGCGGAGGTGCGATCGAGAGTGACGGCCTTATCGTAGGCGGCTTCGGCTTTCTGGAGTTCGCCGACAGCGTCGTAGACATCGCCGAGTGCGGCATAGAGATCGGCGGCGTTGGGTTCGAGTTGGACGGCGAGTTCGTAGGCGCGGAGAGCCTCGTCGTTCTTACCGCTGGCGTATGCGGCCATTCCGGCTGCGGCGTGGATTTTGGAGACTTTGGGAAAACGGGTGCGGGCCTTGGCGAGCAGTTGCGCTGCTTCGGCGGAGGCATCGATGCGGAGGAGCGTGACAGCGAGATCGTACGTGGTGTCGGGGTTATTGGGATCGAGGGTTACGGCGCGGCGGAGGGATTGCGCCGCTTCGGGAGAGCGGCCGAGGGCGTTGAGCACGGCGCCGCGCAGGGAGAAATAATCGGGAGTCGATGCGGGGTGTTGTTCCAGGGTTTGAAGAGCTTCGGCAGCGCGGCCTTCCGAAAGAAGGGCGAGGCCTAGGTTGAAGGCAGCGTCCGGTTGGCGCGGGTTGAGCTTGAGGGCTGCAGCGAATTGATCGATGGCTTCTTTGAGGCGGCCCTGTTCGGACAGCATGAGGCCGTACTCGGTGTGGAGCTGTGCGTTACGGGGATTGGCGGCGATTGCTTTGCGCAGTTCTTGTTCCGGGGATTGGGCCGGGGAGAGGATGACCGCGAGGACGAACAAGGCCGCCAGCGAAGGCCTGTGCATCGCCTTCGAGTATACAAGGTCCGTCCATAGTATAGTGTCTAGGTAT
>JAXLQM010000033.1:0-47297 GCA_046331645.1 Bryobacteraceae bacterium | reverse complement strand
CGTCATCAGCCCAAAGTAATCCCCGAACTCCGCCGGCACGCCGAACGGCTTCTCCATCCCCGGAGTGATCACCGTCCCATCCTTCTCCGCCTTCTGCACCTGCTGTTCCACCTGCCGCACCGACGTCAGATACTCATCCAATTTCCGCCGGTCCACCGCCCCCAGATCCTTCTGCACCGTCTGCGTCGATTCCAGCACCGTATCCAGAATGCTCCGCCGCATCGCCAGCCGCCGCGCACGCTCCTCCGGCGACGAAAACACATCCGCTCCAAACAGCCGTTCAAACAAACCCCGCGGATCGGACACCGGAGGCAGCGGTTGGCTCGGCGTCTTCCAAGCCATGTTGTACGCATACGCGCACGAATACCCGTTGTCGCAATTGCCCGCCTGCCGCGTCTCCTCCAACCCGATCTCGAGCGACGGCAGCCGCGTCTCCTTCCCCACTACACCCGCGATAATCTGATCCGCCGAAACGCCGAGCTTCAAATTATTCACCGACTGGTGCACGAAGCTCCCCGTCATATACGCCGCCAGCGCCCGCCCGTGATCCCCAGCGCCCACCAGCAGCGGCCGTCCCCAATTCGCCGTCAAATTCGAGAGCAACAAAACATCGTTCTTCAACGGTTCCAACGGCGACAAAATCGGAGGCAGTTTCCCCAACGGCCCGTCATCCGGCATCACCCAGTTCCGCATGTCGATCCCGTTCGGCACGTAAAACCAAGCCACACGCCGAGGCGCAGCCTTCACTGCAGCCAGCGCCGGCGACATCGCATCCAGCATCGGCAGTCCGATCGCTGCCCCCAGCCCCCGCAACATCGTGCGGCGATCCAGTGCCTTCTTCGTGATCATCCTCATTTGGCAGCCACCTCCGGCGGATTTCGCAATTGCCCTCTACGTGCCTGGAACGGCAGACTATGTACAATCTCGTGTACCAGCGTCTGGAACCGGTACCCGGATTGTTCCATCTTACTCACAATATCGCGCACCACCAACCGGTCATACGACTCCAGCCCCCGCCCCAACGCATACGTCAGCATCTTCTCCGTCAAATTGCGCGTGAAATCAGGCAAATCCTTCATCAGCAGTTCCTTCAATTGCACCGGCGTCGTGAACTCCGCCCCATTGGGCAACGTCCCACCCACCTGAATCGGAAGCTTATTCTCCTCGGTCCTCCACCGCCCCACCGGATCATAGTTCTCCAATCCGAACCCCAGCGGATCCATCCGGCTATGGCACGACGCGCAAATCGGATCCGTCCGGTGCTTCTCCAGCGCCGCCCGCAACGATGCAGGCGCAGTCGCCTCGTCTTCCTTCAACCCCGGCACATCCGCCGGCGGCGGTGGTGGCGGCGATCCCAGCACCACGTCCAATATGGATGTCCCCCGCAACACCGGCGACGTCCGCACCGGATAGCTCGTCACCGTCAACACGCTCGCATGACTCAGAATCCCGCCCCGCTGCGATGCGTCCACCGTCACCCGCCGAAAGTCCGGCCCATCCACATCTTCAATCCCGTAGTGCCGAGCCAGCCGCGAATTCAAAAACGTATAGTCCGCATTGAGAAACTCCGACACCGGCCGGTTCTCCCGCAGAATATGGTCGAAGAACAGCTTCGTCTCCATCACCATATCCTCGCCTAACGCTGCATTCCACATCGGAAACTTCAGCGCATCCGGCTTCACACCCGCAATCCCCCGCGTCTCCAGCCACTGCCCCGCGAAATTCTCCGCCAGCGCCGCTGATTTCTTATCCGCCAGCATGCGCACCACCTGCCGGTCCAGCACTCCCGGTTTCCGCAACTGATTCGTCTCCGCCAGCGTCAGCAACTCGTCATCCGGTGCCGAACTCCACAAAAAGTAACTCAACCGCGTCGCCAGTTCCAACTCGGAAATATTCCCGTATTGCCCCCGTGGATCGCGCTCCACGCGAAACAGAAAATGCGGCGACACCAGCATCGCCTGAATCGCGTACTGCACGCATTGATCCGGCGCAAAGCCCGCCTCCCGAGCCTTCCGTGCCACCCCCACCAACTGCGCCACCTCCGCTTCCGTCACCGGACGCCGGTACGCCCGCCGCGCCAGCGGCCGCACGATCTTCGCAATGCAACCATCGCCTGTCGCCGGATCGCACGTCAGAATGCGATCCCGCAGCGGCTGCTCCCCCTTCGCCGCAAACGGCCCCAGCAGATCAAACTTCTCCGGATAAATCGAGTTCGGCCCCGGAGCAAACCCGCCCGCGGGCCGGCGCAATGGCCGCGGAACCGGCTTGCGAAAATCCTCTCCCACCAACTCCGCCCGCAGCGTATGCTCGCCCGCCGCCAGATACACCCGCACCTCGCGATTGATCCGTTGCGCATCCTTCGCCACGCTGCTGGTCTCGTTCTCCGCCGACGGCACATCCACCGTCTGCACCGGCTTCCCATCCACCATCATCCGCAACGTCACCGGCTTTCCATCCGGCCCCAAATGCCCGCGGATCCACGCCCGGAACACATATTCCCCGCTGTAATCGACATACTCCACCACATCCGTCGCACCCGAATCCACCCGCCGCACACGATCCGCCTTCTGTTCCACAAACGCCGGCTTCGGCAGTGGATCCGCACCCACCGCCAGCGATGCAATCCGCTCCGCCGCATACACGTATTTCTCCATCAACAGCGGAGACACAGTCAAAACATCGCCGATGTTATCGAACCCCAGCACCGAATCATCCGGCGGAAACTCCTGCCCCGCGCGAAACCGCACGCCCAGCAAATCCCGCACCGTGTTCGCATACTCCGCCCGGTTCAGCCGCCGCGCTGCAATTCTTCCCGGATCCTTCGGCTTCGCCCGCTCCACCCGGTCAATCTCTTTCCGCACAAAATCGAGCATCGCCTGCACCTGCGCCTCCGCGGGCCGGGGCACACCCTTCGGCGGCATCTCCCCCGATCGCACTTTGCTGATGATCCGTTCCCACGCATCGCGGTTCGCACCAATCGACTCGCGCCCCGTGAACCCCTCCACACTCAAGCTCCCCGAAGCGGTCTTGTTGTTGTGGCACAGTGAGCAATTCTGCCGCAGCACCGGCTGCACCGCGTTCGCAAATCCACTCTCCTGTCCGTGCACCGCAGTCGCACAGAAAGTGAACACCACACTGATCCGGTAGATTCCCAGTCCCAATGGCATAGCCCCTCTCGCTCGCGAATCCTTGTATACTGCCTACACTGTACCTGATTCCTACGAGGAGGCTGAATGCCCTTCCATTCGCTGTTGGTCTTTGCCTTGGCTGCGTCGGCGCAGACGAAGATGCCCGCGCCCGCTAATTTCAAGATTGATTTCGAGAAACACGTCCAGCCAATCCTGGCCGCGAAGTGTCACTCCTGCCATGGTTCTGAGGTCCAACAGGGCGGCTTACGTCTCGATAAGCGCCAGAATGCCTTTCGCGGCGGCGACTACGGTCCAGTGATCCTCCCTGGCAAAGGCGCCGAGAGCAAGCTCGTCAAACGCCTCGTCAATGGCGACGGCGGCTTGCAGATGCCTCCCACCGGCGCGCTGCCCGAAGAAGAGATCGCCATCCTCCGCGCCTGGATTGATCAAGGCGCCGACTTCCGCATCGAAGTGCACGAAGAAGCTCCAGCCAAACCCGTCGATCCGAAATTCCTTTCCTTCCTCGAAAAGATCCGCACACAGGATCTCGCCGCGGTGAAACAAATCCTCGCCGCCCAGCCGCAATGGATCGAAGGCAAAGACAAAGCCGGTTCCACCGCGCTCCATCATGCCGCCGCCTACGGCACGCTCGAAACCATGCGCTTCCTCCTCGACAAAGGCGCGAACCCCAACGCGGCCAACAACCGCAAGTCCACTCCGCTTTTCTGGGCCCTGCAGGACGAAGCGAAAGTCCGCCTCCTCCTCGACAAAGGCGCTTCCCTCACCGCGCAAACTTCCGATGGCCGCTCCATGATCTACCAGGCCGCTTCCATCGAACACAGCACCGCGGTGCTACGCCTGCTGCTCGAAAAGGGCGCGAACCCCAACACGAAAACACTCACTGGCATGACTCCGCTCATGGCCGCCTCCACTCGCGCCAACCTCGACGCCATGCGCGTCCTCATCGACAAAGGCGCAGACGTAAAAGCAAAGAATGCCGCCGGAGCAACCGCATTGATGGCCGCCGCTGCCACCGGCGATACCAGCGCCGTCCGCCTCCTCTTGGACCGCGGCGCGGAGATCAACCCGCGCACCAAGCGCAATGAAACAGCGCTCGCCAACGCAGCCACCACCGGCAATGCCGAAATCATCAAAATGCTCCTCGATGGCGGAGCCGAAGTGAACGTCGCCGATATTCGCGGCTACACCGCGCTCCACTACGCCGCCGGTTCCGACACGATGCCCGCCGCAGTCGTGAAAATGCTCCTCGACAAAGGCGCCGACACAACGGGCAAAGCCGATGGCGAAACCGCCGCCATGCTCGCCGCCAAGCGCGGCGACTCCGAAGTAGCCCGCCTACTCAATGTCTCCCCGGCCACCCGCGCACGTCTGGGCGTCGTCGCCCCTCCGCGCACACCCCTTCCCGCGCGCTCCCTCGCCGATACCGTACGCCCCGCCCTCGCTCTGCTCGAAAAGCAGAGCCACAACTTCATCCGCATTGGCGGGTGCAATTCCTGTCACGCTCAGGATCTGCCCTCCACCGCCGCCGCCATCGCGCGCGAACGCGGCTTGCCTGCACCTAAGTCGATCGCCCAGCTCCCGCTTCACATGCACGCCACCAACACCGAACGCATGATGGACCTCAACGCCGTCTCCGTAACCACCCTCGGTTGGGAGTTGTACGATCTCCACGCCAACCGCCAGCCCGCCGACGAATACACCGACTCGCTCATCCGCTACATCCGCCTCATGCAAACGCCCGCCGGCAATTGGACCTCCTTTGAAAGCCGCCGCCCGCCCATGAACACAGGCATGTACCAAACCGCGGCCCTCGCCATCTACGGATTGCAGAACTACGGACGCACCCAGGATCGCGAACAGAACATGAAGGCAATAGCCCGGGCCGCCGCCTGGCTAGAGCGCGCCAAGCCCGCCACCACCCAGGACCGTGCATTTCACCTCCTCGGACTCGCTTGGGCCGGTGCCCCCTCAGCCACCATCGCAACCGCGGCCAAGGCCCTCGCGGCCACCCAGCGCGAAGATGGCGGCTGGAGCCAGTTGGCCACCATGGGCTCCGATGCCTACGCTTCCGGCCAAGCCCTCTTCGCCCTCAACACCGCCGCAAGAATGGCCGTCTCCGATCCCGTCTTCCGCAAAGGCACCGACTACCTTCTCCGCACGCAACACGCCGACGGATCCTGGCAAGTCGCCACCCGCTCCATCTGGGTCCAGCCCTATTTCGAAAGCGGCTTCCCCCACGGCCACAATCAGTGGATCTCCACCGCCGGAACAAGCTGGGCCGTAATGGCCCTCTCTCTAACGCAACCGCAAGCGGTCACGCGGCTCAACGAATAACAACGTTTCCGCCTCTAACCCCACACACCCCGTTTCTGAGCCGCGAGCGTAAGCGACCGGTCTCCTACCGCCCCATCCGCATCGGCATCTCCTGCGTAAAAAACACCACGGCCATCTGATTCGCCGGATCCAGATGATCCGTCGCCATCAGCTTCACCGTTGTTGCCAGTCCCCAGCGGTAACACGGCTGAACGAGTAAACCAAAAATTCGTGTGCAATCGTGTGAATTCGTGGCTTTCAAATCTTAGCCGGGAAGGCCGCACTGCCCCCCAACCTAACGAACAACCACCGGCATCGACGTCTGCCCCGCCCCATACACCGCCGCCCGTATATCCCGGTGCAACGTCACATCAAACGGCATCTTCTGCGTAAAAAACACCACCGCCATCTGATTCGCCGGATCCACCCAGAACAGCGTCGACGCCGCCCCGTCCCAGAAAAACTCCCCCACCGTCCCGCGGTTCTCCTCCGGCTTCTGCGGCGGCGCCACCCGCACCGCAAAATCAAACCCAAACCCCACCGTCCCCTTACTCGGTAGAAACTGCCGCTGCGTAATCTGCGGATCCAGGTGATCCGTCGCCATCAGCTTCACCGTCGTTGCCTTCAGAATCCGTGCCCCATCCAGTTCCCCCTGATTCAGCAGCATCCGCGCAAACCGCATGTAGTCCCCAATCGTCGACGCCAACCCGAACCCGCCCGCCGTCATGCGATTGTCCTGAAAGTTCAGCCGCCGCGTCTCCGCGTCATTCTGCCGCGTGAGTTTACCGTCCGTCACCCGATACAACGCCGCAAAGCGCGGCAGATTAGCATCCGGCTGCCGCCACGCCGTATCCATCATCCGCAGCGGTTCCAGAATATGCTGGCGTACATAATCGGCGAACTTCTGCCCCGAAAGCACCTCCACCAGCCGCGCTTGCACATCCACCGCGATGCTATAGCTCCACTGCGTCCCCGGCGCAAACAACAGCGGCAGCTTCGCCACCCGCCGGCTCATCTCCGCCAGGTCAATCGACAGATTCAGCGGATCCGCTTTGACATAAGCCGCATGCGCCGGCGTAGGCCCCGCCCCATAAGCGAATCCCGCCGTGTGCCGCAGCACATCGCGCACCGAGATCGGCCTCCCTGCAGTCCGCACCGCCTCAAATTCCGGCAGATAGACATGCAGCGGATCGTCCAGCCGAAACTTCCCCTGCTCCCAAAGCTGCATCAACGCGGTCCCCGTAATCGGCTTCGTCATGGAATAGATCTGGACAATCGTGTCCCGCGACATCTTGCGCCCCGCCTCCCGGTCGGCAAAACCCGCCGAACCGTAGTAAGCCTCGCGGCCGTTCTTCCAGATCAGTGCCGAGGCCCCCGCCGTGCGTTCAGCGGCCACCATCGCCGCCAGCGCACTGTCGATGCGCTTCGAATCGAGCGGCAGCGTTTGCCCCATCGAAACAGCGGCGCACACCAAAGCGGCCGAAAGCAGGTTGTACATTCTACTAATCTACCCATATCAGTGAGCTAAATGCCTGGCTTGGTTACGCATACTAAAGTAGGCTGTACGATATAATTTGTTCTTCCGGGGCGGCCGGATTACGAAATACTAACAGAGCGGATACTGTGTGCTAGAGCGCATCGGCAGATACGAGGTCAAAGCCGAGCTCGGACGGGGCGGCTTTGGCCGCGTCTACCGGGCTTGGGACCCCACTGTGGGCCGCATGGTCGCCATCAAAACCTTGAACGCTGGCGGCGACCCCGAAATGCTCCAGCGGTTCCGCAACGAAGCCGCCGCCGCCGGTAAACTCCGTCACCGCAACATCATCATTATCCACGACTTCGGCGAGCAGGACGGCGAGCCCTACATCGTCATGGAACTGCTCGATGGCGAGGATCTGCAGCGCGTCATGCAGAACCAGCGCCCGCTCACCCTGCTTGAGCGCATGCAGATCATGGAGCAGGTCGCCGAAGGCCTCGATCATGCCCATCGCAATGGCGTCGTCCACCGCGACGTCAAACCCGCCAACATGATGGTCCTCCCCGACCGGTCCGTGAAAATCATGGACTTCGGCATCGCCCTCGTCACCCAGGTCGCCGGCTCCCGCCTCACCAAAACCGGAACCATCCCCGGCACCCTCAAGTACATGGCGCCCGAGCAGTTCCGCGGCGCAACCAACGATCCCCTCAGCGACATCTTCGCCTACGGCGTCACCTACTACGAACTGTTAAGTGGAGTACATCCCTTCGACGGGCCCACCCAGCCCGCCATCATGTACAACATCCTCAGTGGCGAGCCGCGCCCGCTCCATGAGATCCTCACCGGCTGCCCTGATGGGCTCAGTGAAATCATCATGCGCTGCCTCCACAAAGACCGCGAGGGGCGCTATTCCTCACTCGACGACCTCCAGTTCGACCTCAAGCCCATCCTCGCCGAGCTCAAGCATGACCACGCCCGCGGCCTCTTTGCCGAAGCCGAAAGACTCACCGGCGCGCAACAGTTCGAAACCGCCCTCGCCCTCGTCCGCGAGTCCCTCGAGCTCAATCCCGCCGATCGCGGCGCACGGCGCTTGCGCGAGCGCATCCAGCAGGAGATGCAGCGCGCCGCCGCCCAGCCCAAGCTCGAAGCCCTCCTCAACACCGGACGCCACCTGCTGGCCTCCCGCAAGTTCGAAGACGCCATCAACACCTTCGAATCCGCCCTCCGCCTCGACAAAGCCAGCCAGGAAGTGGCCAGCCTCCTCCAACAGGCCCAGTCGATCCGCCAGCAATCCGCCGAAGCCGAGCGCCTCCTTCGCGACGCCAAAACCGCCCTCGGGAACCAGGACCTCACCGGCGCCTACCAGCGCATCAACGAAGCCCTCCAGCGCGATCCCAGCCATCCCGACGCCACCCGCCTCGGCGCCCGCGTCAAGGAAGAAATTGCCGCCCGTGAGCGCGACCGCCGCCGCCGCGAAGAGATCAGCCAGGCCCGTGGCGCCCTCCTCCTCGGCTCGTTCGAAGAAGCGCTCGCCATGCTCGAACGCATTGAGCAGACGTATCCCGAATCGCCTGAAGTGCCGCAGTTGGTGGCCGAAGCGCGGGCCGCAAAAGAAGCCCATCTCCGCCAGCAGCGCTTGCAGTCCGGGCTCGCCGAATCGAAGGCTTTGCTTCGGGATAAACAGTTGCCCACCGCCGTCCAACTGCTCGAAGCGCTCGTCAAAGACTTTCCGAATTCCGTCGAAACCAACGACCTCCTGGACTACGCCCGCAATGAGCTCAAGGCGAAGAAGCGCCAGGAAACCATCGAGCGCCTCGTTCGCGAAGTCCAAGCCCTCGCCGCCAGTCACCAGTACGACGCCGCCATCCAGATGCTCGAAAAGGGCCTCGGCTACTTTCCCGGCGACGTCACCATTGACCGCCAGTTGGACGACATGCGCGCCGCCCGCGCCGCCCATCTGCGCCAAACGGCCCTCGACGAAGCCCTCACCCAAGCCCATCAATGGCGTCGCGATGCGCAGCATGATGCCGCAATCCGCGTCCTCGATGCCTTCCGCGCTACCTTCGGCAACGATCCCCAGGCCGAGGCGCTCCGCCGCGAAATCGAGCGCGAAGGGGAAGAAAAGAAGCGTCGCGATAGCATTCAAACCTTGCTCGCCGAAATTGAGCGGCTCCTCGAAAAAAGTGACCCCGCCACCGCCCTCAAAGTCGCCGATCAGGCCGTCGCGAAGTACTCGGGCGTCCCCGAACTCGAAGCGGCCCGCGCCCGCGTCGAAAAGCTCCTCCAACAACAAAAGCGCACGGAGGCCGTCTCGAAGCTCGTCACTGAGGTCACCGAGCTCACCACCACCCACCGCTTTGACCGCGCCATCGAACTCATTGAGCGCGGCATGGTCACCTATCCCGGCGATACAGCCCTCCACAAGGCCAAGGAAGCAGCCGCCGAGGCGCGCGCCGCTCATGAGCGGCAAGAGGCCATCAGCGCCGCCATGGCCCAGGCCCGCGCCATGCTGGAACGCAGACAGGGCGAGCGCGCCGCTGCCATTTGCGACGAGCTCCTGCGCCGTTATCCCGATGCCGAAGAAGTAGCCGCTCTCCGCGCTCAGGCCCGCGAGCAGGTACGCATCGCCCTCGAACAGCAGCGCGCCATCTCAGCCGTTTGTGAGCAGGCCCGTGCCCTCGCCGCCGAGGGAAAGTTCGACCAGGCCATCGCCGCCCTCGAACAGGCGTCCACAGAGTTCGCCGGACAAGCCCCCCTCTCGGCAGTCCTCAAGGAGATCCGCGACCGCAAGACCGCCGCCGAACGCGAGCGCGGAATTGCCGCCGCAATGGACGCGTGCGATCAGCATCGCGTCACCCAGGACTGGGAAAACGCCCGCGCCGTGCTCGACCAGGCAACCAAGCAGTTTGGCGATGATGTCCGCCTCCGCGAGCGCCGCCAGCGCGTCCAGTTGGAATGGGACGCCGCCAGGAAAGCCGCCGAAGGCCCGCAAACGTCAGGAAGCCGAAGCAGCCGAGCAGCAGCGCCTCGAAGCCAAACGCAAGGCCGAAGAAGGAATCACGCCAGCGCGAAGAGGCCCGCAAACGCCAGGAAGCCGAAGCAGCCGAGCAGCAGCGCCTCGAAGCCAAACGCAAGGCCGAAGAGGAAGCCCGCCAGCGCGAAGAGGCCCGCAAACGCCAGGAAGCCGAAGCAGCCGAGCAGCAACGCCTCGAAGCCATACGCAAGGCCGAAGAGGAAGCCCGCCAGCGCGAAGAGGCCCGCAAACGCCAGGAAGCAGAGGCCGCTGAGCAGCAGCGTCTCGACGCCATACGCATAGCCGAGCAGGAAGCACGCCAGCGTGAAGAGGCCGAGCGCAAGCGCCAGGCGGAACGCGAACAAGGCATCGCCGCCGCCGTCGAGGCCTGCGATCAGTATCGCGCCACCCAGGACTGGACCCGCGCCCGCGCCGTCCTCGACGAAGCCGCCAAAACCCTCGGCGACGACGACCGCCTCCGCGAGCGCCGCCAGCGTGTCCAGTCGGAGTCGGATGCCGCCCAAAAGGCCGCCGCGGAAGCACGCAAACGCGAAGAAGCCGAGCGCAAGCGCCAGGCCGAAGAACAAAAACGCATCGACGCCGAGCGCAAAAAGCAGGCCGCCGACCGCGCTCTGGCCATTGGAAAATTGGCCCAGAAGGCCGAAAAGGAGCTATCCCAGAATCAGGCCGAGGCTGCCCTCGCCACCGTCGAACAGGCCCTGGCCGCCTATCCCGGCGAATCCGTCTTCCTCACCTTGCGCGAGCGCGCCAAATCGGCGGCGGCTAAGAAACGCCAGGAAGACGAACGCAAACAGCAGGAAGCGGAGCGCAAGCGCCAAGCCGAAGACGACGCCCGCAAGCGCAAAGCGGAGGAAGCCGAGGCCGCCGCCCGCAAAAAAGCCGCCCAGGTCACCCCCGCGAAGCCGGCGCCCGCCCCTGAACCACCAACTCCCGCTCCAACAGCAGGCCGCAAATGGATGCCAATCGCGGCCGCAGCCGTATTGCTGGCCGGCGGCGGTGGCATCTACATCGCCACCCGTCCATCCGGCACCACAACTCCGCCCAAGGTCGAAGCCCCTCCGCCGAAGAACGAACCAGAGACCAGGCCGAAGCAGGAAACAGCAAAGAAGACGGAGCCCACTCCCAAGAAGGAGTCCCCCCCTCCAACCCCCTCCCAGGGAACCCTCCTCGTCGCCACCGGCATCGCCGGAGCCGACGTCTTCCTCGATAGCAAAAAAGCCGGAACAACTGACGCCTCCGGTGACTTCAAAGCCCCGCTCGAAGCCAAGCGCTACGCCCTCCGCGTCGAAAAGCAAGGCTACCAGCCCGCCCCGCCCCAGGTCGTCACCGTCCCCAAAGGCGCCCAGCAGCAGGTCCGCTTCGCCCTCACCGCGATCGAAGCCACTCTCGCCCTCCGCGGCGGTACCGCCGGAGCCCAAATCAAAATCGATGGCCGCCCCGTAGGAACCTTGGGGCAGGATGGCAGTTTCAATGGACGCCTCACCCCCGGTGAGCATTCCATCGAGATCACCAAAGATCAATTCCAGGCCCGCTCCATCCGCCGCACCTTCGATCCCGGCCAAACAGTTACCCTCGACCGCAACGACATCAATCTCACCGCCATCCCTAAGGCCGATCCCCAGGCCGCCATCGCCCAGGAATGGGATAAGTTGAAGAGCTCCAAGGACATCGGACAATTAGAGGATTTTGTCCGCAGGCACCAGGCGAACCCCCTCGCCCGCAATGCCGAAACCCGCGTCACCGAACTGCGTTGGGAAGCCCTCGACAAAAACAACCTCAAAGCTCTCCAGGATTTCCGCCAGCGCCACCCCCAAGGCGAATACGCCTCCCGCGCCACTCGCGAAATCGAAAGGCTCGAAAAAGCCGCCTCCGACCGCAAGCAACTCGAGGACCGTAAAGCCGCCGAAGACCGCAAGTTGGCTGAAGATCGCGCCAAAGCCGAAGGCTTGAAGACCGCCGCCCTCAAGGCCGAGCGCGACGCCGTGCTCCAGGCCTTAACCAGGTTCACCACCGCCATCGGAAAGAAAGATACCGCCGGCATGAGCACCGTCTTCCCCGGCTCTGAACGCCAGTGGAAAGACACCTTCGCCAACAAGAACTTCGTCGTCACCATGACACTAACCCCAGTCGGAGATCCTGAAATCTCCGGCGATTCCGCCTCCGTCACCTGCGATCGCCAGACCAAAACCGTCGACCGCGGCCGTGAGGTCGGCGGCGCCGGAACGCAGCGGATTCGCGTCACCCTCGCAAAACGTGGCGGAGCCTGGGTCATTCAAAGCATGAAGTGATGCGATTTCTCTCTATTTTTCGCTAGTACTTGTGAGAGGGACAAGTACACTAAAGCTATGACTATTTCGAGGATGCTTCTATTTGGGTTGGGTTGCGCCGGATTGGGCCTGTCGCAGACCGTCCCGTCCAGTAACCAGTTGATCTACGCCTATCCACAAGCCATGAGCGGCTTGGGAATCTTCGGTTTGCGCAATCGCGTGGAGGTCTTTGACTCGACGGGCAACATCTCGCAGCAGTTGATTACCGCCGTCGGTTCCGAAGCCAACTTCGTCAATCTGCGTCCGGCAGGTCTGGAGCGTCCGCTCAACGTCGGCATCGCCTCCCAATTGTCAGCCTTGCCCATCGCCTCCCCGGCCTCCGGCGTCATCTTTAAGCAAGACTCCGCCACCGGCGCCATGCTTCCTTCCTCCGACAGCCTCGGCCCCATCCTTACCGAACGCGCCGAAACCATCGGCAAGAAACGATTCTTCCTCGGCTTCACCCGGCAGCAGTTCCGTTTCGACCGCATCGAAGGCCAACCCCTCGGCGCCGTCCAGAACCTCTATACAGGCGGTGACCCCACCAACGTCACCCAGAACGGCCGCGCCCAAACCACCTCACCCATGGTCTTCGGCACTCAGGTCGACCTGCGCCTCGATCAGAACGTCGCCTTCTTCACCTACGGCCTCACCAATCGCTTGGATGTCTCCGCCGCCCTCACCTGGGTCAACTCCACTATGTCCGTGGTCGGCTACAACGCCCGCCAGGTCAACTCCGGTAACCCCGGCGATGGCGGCACCTGCTGGTGCGCCGCGACCCTAGATATCCGCGCCTCCCAGAACGACCCCGGCGGCCTCGGACTGGCCGGCCTCAAGCGCGATGTCTTCGGCCGCGCCCGCAGTTCCTCCACCGGCATCGGCGATACTATCATCCGCGTCAAAGGCACCGCCGTCGAGCGCAAACACTTTGCCCTCGGCATTGGTACCGATCTCCGCCTCCCCACCGGCGATGAACTGAATTATCACGGCTCCGGCGCGGTCGGCTTCAAACCCTTTGCCGCCCTCTCCCTTCACTCCGGCAACCTCGGCCCCGTCCGCATCTCCCCGCACTTCAACGTTGGCTACATGTTCAACGGTAAGAGCATCCTCGCAGGCGATCCCCTCACTCAGGTCAAAGAGCGCATTCCCAATCAGTTCAACTGGTCCGCCGGCGCCGCCATCGCCGCTTCGCGCCGCGTCACCTTCGTCGCCGACATCCTCGGCACCCGGCTCCTCGATTCCTATCGCCTCATCAATGCCTCCGTCGGTGGACGCGGCACCAGCGCCGGCGAAGCCCGCGGTTTGACCCTTGCACCCAACAAATCGTCCTTCGATATGACCAACGGTTCCTTCGGCGTCAAACTCAAAATCGCCGGCAACCTCGTCCTCACCGCCAACATGCTCGTGGCCCTCGACGACACCGGCCTGCGCGACAAGTACGTGCCCCTGTTCGGCATCGCCCACTCGTTCTAAACACGGCGTCAAAAATAGTTGCGCATCCCGCCTGGGGCCTCGCCGTCAAGGTGGCGACGGGCCTCCAGGCCTGGCCTCCAGGCCGGTCGCAGTTCAGTCTGGGAAGACTGAACAAGTTAAGTCGTGCGAGCCGCAAAGACTAACGGCGTCGTGTTTAACTTCAACCCCATCGCGACGCCGAACAAATAAACATTTCCAACCGGAAACGTTTGTTTGTTCGGCATCCCCTCCTAGGATTCCTCCGAGGCATACTCCCCCAGGTCCAATATTCCCCCGCACTCCTCCCGCCGATATGTATCGCGGGATGTCTATTCGAATCGCACTCGCCGTCGCCCTGATGACGCCGTTCATCGCTAGCCCACAGGCACTTCCAACACTCAGCCTCACACCGTCTTCCCTCAGCTTTACGTACGTCATCGGAACCACCGCCCTCCCCGCCGCCCAAACCGTTACCGTCAAACGCTCCGGCTCCGGCACAGCCCTCGATTTCACCACCACCGTCACCCCAGCCTCCCCTTGGCTCATCGTCACTCCACCCACCGGCAAAACCGGCACCGCCTTCAACGTCCGCGTCAACCCTACATCACTCACCGCAGGCACCTACCTCGCCTCCATTGACGTCGATGCCACCGGTTCCGCCGGCGCCGTCAGCGCCACCGTTGTACTGATTATCAAGAATCCGCCCCCTGCCATGTCGGCCACCCCCGCTTCACTGGCCTTCTCCTGGCAAACAGATTCCTCCACCAGTCCCACTGCGCAAACCATCACCATCTCCACCGACGGCGAACCACTATCGTTCGGTGTAGCCACCACGGGCGGAACGTGGCTGGCCGCAAACCCGGCCGTTGGCGTAGCCCTCGCCGGAAGCCCCGTCACCATCACCGTCACCGTCGATACCACGGGGATGCTGCCCGGAACCAACGCCGGAAAAATCACCATCACCTCCACCAACGCGTCCAACAAAACCATCAGCATCGGCGTCACCCTCACCGTCAATCCCGGCACCGCGATTCTCACCTCCGTCTGGCCCAACGCCGCCCCGCTTGGCGCTGCCGATACCACCATCACCATCCGCGGCTCACACCTCTTCAAAGCCAGCGTCGTCAAGGCCAACACCACCGATCTCACCGCCACCTGGATCAGCACCGGAGTCCTCTTGGCCATCGTGCCCAAGGCCATGATGAACGCTCAGGGCACCCTCAACATCACCATCCTCAACTCCCCGCAGCCGGCCTCGAATCAACTCCCATTCACCGTCACCGCTCCCGGCCCGCAGATCCAAACCATCGTCAATGCCGCCAGTTTTGCCGTCGCCAGTGCAAAGCCCGTCGTCTCACCCGGCGAGATCATATCCATCTTCGGCTCAGGCCTCGGCCCCTCTACGGCCATCACCGCCACTCCATCCAATAACGCCTTCCCCACTACGCTCGGCAATCCCGCCGCCACCGTCGAATTCGAAGTCAACAACGCCTGGGTAGCATCCCCGCTCATCTTCATTCAAGCCAATCAGATCAACTGCCAGGCGCCTTTCACCATCCCCATAGGCACAGACCTCAACATGCGCGTCACCTACAACGCCATCACCTCCAGTAACTTCAAGTACGACGGCGTCGCCGCCGACCCCGGTCTCTTCACCGTCGATAGCTCCGGCCGCGGCCAGGCCGCCGCGCTCAACTACGTGGCCCCCACTTTCAGCCTCAACTCCGCCAACAACGCCGTCGCCAAAGGCGGTGTCCTCATCCTCTATCTCACCGGAGGCGGAGCCATCAATCCTCTCCCCACCCCCGAAGGTGCGCTCTCCGGCACCAGCCCCTTGCCCGTGCTCGTCTCCACGCCCTCCGTCACCATCGGCGGCGACGCCGCCAGCGTCATTTCCGCCACTGCCGTGCCGGGCGCTCTCGGTGGACTCACCCAGCTCAACGTCACCGTCCCTTCTTCCCTCAAAGCCGCCAAAGATCACACCGTCGTGGTCTCCATCGCCGGCCGCTCGACCCCCGCCACCGCTACTGTCGCCGTCAAGTAGCGCGTTACAATAACCGACGAGGCATACCTATCCATGCAACGTCGTGCGTTTCTATCGGCTGCCGCCCTCTCGCCGCTCGCCATGCCCGCGGCCCAGCGGCTCCCCATCAAAAAAGCCGTGCTCATCAGCATGCTCCGCCCCGCTTCGCTCTCCTACAAAGACCGCTTCCAACTCGCCAAGGACTGCGGCTTTGAACAGATCGAATGCCAGACGGTCAAAGATCCGCAAGTGGCCCGCGAAATCCGTAAAGCCTCGGAAGCCACCGGAGTCCGCATCCACTCCGTCATGAACATGGATCACTGGCAATACCCGCTGTCCTCCACGGATACTTCCGTCGTCGAAACTTCCGTCAAAGGCATGGAGACCAGCATCCGCAACGCCGCCGAATGGGGCGCCGAAACTGTCCTCCTCGTCCCCGCCGTCGTCAATCCCCAAACCAGCTACGGCGACGCCTGGAAGCGCTCCCAGGAGCGCATCAAAAAGATGATCCCCATGGCCGAAAAGAACAAGGTCATCATCGCCGTCGAAGAAGTCTGGAACAAATTCCTCCTCAGCCCGCTCGAATTCGCCCGCTACGTCGACGATTTCAAATCCCCTTGGGTCAAGGCCTACTTCGATGTCGGCAACGTCGTCCTCTACGGCTTCCCACAAGACTGGATCCGCACCCTCGGCAAACGCATCGTCAAACTCCACTTCAAAGACTTCAAGTTCCAGAACGATCCCGCCATCAAGAAACGCGTCGCCGATTTCGTCAACCTCCGCGACGGCGAAATCGACTGGAAGGCCATCCACGCCGCCCTCGCCGATATCGGCTACAAAGGCACGGCCACCGTCGAACTCTCCGGCGGCGAAGCCGATTACCTCAAAGACGTCAGCCGTCGCTTCGATCAGATCCTCGACGGCGTCTAAACCGCCATGCGATTCCTCGCCGGGGCGATCGCCGGATCCCTCCTCACCGTCCTCGCCGCCTGCGCCATCGTCTGGCTCATCCCCTGGTGGATGGAGCGTCCGCCCTCCATCCATAATGGGACCACCCTCGTCCTCCAACTCTCCGGCCCAATCCCCGAAGCGCCGCAAGGCTCGCTCGAACCCTTCGCCCCGCCTCCTCTCACCACCTATGCCATCTGGGACGTGCTCCGCAAAGCCGCCGTCGACGATCGCATCTCCGCCATCCTCCTTGAACCCTCCAAACCACAAGCCGGCTGGGCCAAACTCACCGAAATCCGCGACGCCATCCTCCGCTTCCGCCAATCCCACAAACCCGTCTACGCCACTCTCCGCACCGCCTCCCTCCGCGACTACTACCTCGCCTCCGCCGCCGATCGCATCTCCGCCATCCCCGGCGATTTCCTCGAACTCAAAGGCCTCCGCGTCGAACTCTTCTACGCCCGCAAAGCCCTCGACAAACTCGGCATTCTCCCCGAATTCGAGGCCATCGGCCGCTATAAAGATGGCGCGGACACCCTCACCCGTTCCGCCATGACCCCGGAAACAAAGGAGGTCCTCAACAACCTCCTCGATGCCCGCATGCAGACCTTCCTCACCGCCGTAGCCCCCTCGCGCAAAAAGACTCCCGAAGCCCTCCGCGCCCTGCTCGAAGAAGGCCCCTACCTCACCGCCGCAGCCCTCACCAACTCACTCATCGATGCCGCCGAATTCCCCGATCAAATCGAAGCCGCCCTCGCCAAAGCCCTCAACCAGAAGGAACTCACCAAACTCGACGCCACCGACTACCAGCGCATCTCCGCCGCAAAATTAAACCTCGAAGATGGACCCACCATCGCCATCCTCGCCGCCGAAGGCGACATCCTCCGCCACCCCATCCCCTACTTCGCCGAAGACACGCTATCCCCCGACGCCATCCGCCCCCACATCCGCAAACTCCGTGACGACCAGCAAATCCGCGCCGTCATCCTCCGCATCGATTCCCCCGGTGGCGACGCCATCGCCTCGGAAGAAATCCTCCGTGAACTCCGCCTCCTCGCCGAAAAGAAACCCCTCATCGTCTCCATGTCCGACGTCGCCGCCAGCGGCGGTTACGCCATCGCCATGGCCGGCAAGCGCATCCTCGCCCAACCCGAATCCGTCACCGGCTCCATCGGCGTCTTCTATGGCAAAGTCTCCCTCCAGGGCCTCATGGACAAACTCGGCCTCACCATCGAATCCCTCACCCGCGGCAAGCACGCCGCCATGGACTCCGAATATCAAGCCCTCTCCCCCGAATCCCGCGCCAAATTGCGCCAATTAATCGAAAAAACGTACAGCGATTTCGTCTCCCAGGTCGCCGCCTCGCGCCGCCGCCCCTACGCGGACATCGACAAAGTAGCCCAGGGCCGCGTCTGGCTTGGCTCCGAAGCCGCGAAAAACGGCCTCATCGACGAACTCGGCGGCCTCTCCGCCGCCATTGCCGCTGCCCTCCGCGAAGCCAATCTCCCTCCCTCCACCAAACCAACCATCGTCCTCTATCCCCCACGCCCCAACCTCCGCCAGGCCTGGGAACAACGTCTGCGAATCTACAGTACATATGCCCCTCAGGCAGCGGTGTGGAAGCGGATGTCTGTGCTAGAGTGAGAAGTTCGCCTTTAGCGTCAGCTCATGTCCATCCAAATCTTTCTGCAAGGCAAGCTGCTCGGGGTTCGCGACTTCCTCTCCAGCCCCGGCCATACGCCTGACCTCACCCGGGGCCAGGAAGAATTGCTCTTTGCAGGCAGATCCTACTGGCTGAGCCTCGTCAGCGAAGTCCTGCCCCGCGCCCTCCTCGCCGAATTCGGCCTCTCCAGCATGCTCCTCGGCAGCAGCGGCGGCGGCCAGTTCCTGCTCGTCCTTCCCCTCGAACTCCAGGCGCAATCCGAAGAGTTCCTCGACCGCGCCGCAACCCACATCGAAGCCCTCAGCGGTGGCCGCCTCCAACTCGTCTGGGCCGTCACCGAAAACCTCGGCGATTGGGCCGTCGTCCGCCGCCGCATTCGCGAAGCTATGGCCGCCCGCCGCGCCACCCCCGCGCGCCACTGCACCAACGACTACTTCAAACCCCAGGCCGACGCCACCAGCGACGCCGACAGCTACTTCATCGAAACCCTCGGCGCAGGCCTCGTCGAGCAGCGCATCCTCGGCTGGAGCCCCGATTCCCCCGGCAAAGTCCTCTTGGGCGAAGGCAAACATACCTGGACCCTCGGCACCGATCCCGGCCAGATCCTTCTCACCCGCCACATCGCTCTCCACGACGACGGCCATCGCCGCCTCGATCTCCAAGGTCTCGGCGGGCGCGCTGAAGGAGCCAAAGTCTGGGGCGTCCTCCGCGGCGACGTCGACAACCTCGATATCCGCCTCCGCCGCGTCCAGTCCATCGAAGAGCACGTCCAGCTTTCCGTTCTCTATAAACAATTCTTCGCCGGCGAACTCGAAGTGCTCGGCTCCATGCCCGAGTTCTGGCGCAAAGTCACCATCCTTCACTCCGGCGGCGACGATTTCACCGCCTGCGGCTCCTGGGACGCCCTCATCCAACTGGCGCGCGAGATGCAGCGCCTCTTCCGCCGCTTCAGCGAGCAAAGCCTCAAGGATTTCCCCGGCGGCGAAGGAAAAACCATCTCCATGGCCCTGGCCCTCGCACCCGCGCCCGACGCCTCCCTCATCTCCGTCTATGAGGAAGCCGGCCGCATGCTCGAAGAGGCCAAATGCTCCTCGCGCGATGCCTTCGCGCTCCTTGGCAGAATCCTCGAATGGCGCCAGTTCAGCGGCGCCTCCGACCTCAAAGACACCATGGTCAAGGTCATCCAGGAGTTCCAGGGAAATACGGAATTTCTCGGCGAATTGGCCGCCTTTTACCGCGAAGAGGTCTTCTCCCCTGTCTCCGTCTCACGGCGCAGGGAGGGCGAACTCGACCGGCCCTGGCGCCTCCACCGCCGCGTCTTGCGCGTTTTGCCCGCCACCAAGGATCGCGAGCTCGAAAAACTCCGCAGCTCCTTAATCGTCGACTTGGTCGGCAAAAATGCTTCCCAGGTCAAGCTACGGCCCGCGGGCCGTGTCGCGCTAGAATGGGCAAGATTACAATCGGAAGCGTAACTACTGAGGCTCAACCAAATGGCAGAAGGACAACAGGAAGCGAAACCCCAAAATCGCCCCCCACGCGAAGGCGGCGGACGCGATAACCGCGAGGGTGGTGGCCGTGACAACCGCGACCGCGACAACCGGCACCGCGAAGGCGGTGGACGCCCCGGTGGTGGCGGCGGCCGTCCCGATGGCCCCCCCGAAATCGACATCGACAAATTGATGAACGATAGCCTCTACCTCGACAACCAGGCCCACGCCGTCGTCAGCCGCATGCGCGACATGGACTCCGGCACCAAAAGCCAGTTGCGCCGGTTCTACAATGCGGTCCGCCGCGCCTGCCGCGCCCCCGAATCCGAACGCCAGCACCAGTTCGTGATGCTCCGTGCGCGTCTCGCCTACACCATCGCCCGCCATTCCCTGCGCAGCCTGGATACCCTCGAAAAATTACTCCTCCAGGTCACCCGCAAAAATGACGTCCGCGGCTATGAGCGGTTCCGCGACCTGTTTGAAGCCATCGTGGCATACAACGAATAAGTGCGAGCGTATATGAGTTCCCATACTGCACAAACGGAATTGAAGTTCGCCGGAAAACTCGTCCTTGAGGGCGACCTCAACTGTGAGTCCGGCCTCCACATCGGCGCGGGCAAGGGCTCGCTCGAAATCGGCGGCGCCGATAACCCCGTCGTCAAGGATGCCTTCGGACGCCCCTACGTCCCCGGAAGTTCCCTCCGCGGCCGCCTCCGCTCCCTCCTCGAACAGGCCCAGGGCCTCAACCCCGCTGAGCTGGTCTTCCTCTCCAAGCGCCGCGGCCAGGAAGTGCGCATCCACCAGAGCGATCGCCCCGACGACGATATCTGCATCCTCTTCGGCCGTAACCCCGGCCGCATGGAGCGCATGAGCGGCGATGCCGCCGAATCCGCCACCGCTACCCCCGCCCGCCTCACCGTCTACGACGCCCCGCTCGACGTCTATAGCATCACTCCGCAGATGCGCGAAAACCTCGATGACGAACTCACCGAAGTCAAAAGCGAGAACGCCGTCGACCGCATCACTTCCCAGGCCAATCCCCGCACCCTCGAACGCGTCCCCGCCGGCGCTCGCTTCAAAGTGCGCATGGTCCTCGACATCCTTTGCGACGAAGACAAGGAACTCGCCGCCCGCGTCGCCGAAGGCCTCCGCATGATGGAAGACGACACCCTCGGCGGTGGCGGCTCCCGCGGTAACGGCCGCATCCGCTTCTCCGGCCTCCGCGCCTCCTGGCGTGGCCGCGCCTACTACAGCGACGGCGCCGAGGAAAAGGAGCTCCTCGCCGGAGCCGATTCCGCCGGCCTCCTCCGCCTCGTCCGCAGCGAAGAATTCAACGGTTCCCTCGAGTAGTCCGACAATGGTCTCCGGCCTGCTTGTCCAATTACGGCCCACCACGCCTTGGCGCATCGCTCCCGAATCCGGAGCGCGCGAACGCGTCGACACGCTCTTCCATTCCGATTCGCTGTACTCGGCCATCACACATGCGATGGCTAGCCTCGGCCATCTCGACGAATGGATCGCCGCTACCGCCGCTGCCGAAACACCCGCCGTCCGCTTCACCTCCTGCTTCCCCTTCGTCGAAGGCACGCTCCTGATCACGCCCCCGCGCAACCTCTGGCCCCCGCCTCCTTCCTCCCGTGTCCGCTGGAAGGGCGCGCGATATGTCCCTGTTTCCATCGCCGAAAAGCTCCTCCGTGAGCCCGACGGCCGCCTCAAAGAAGACGAGGGCTGGGTCGTCGATTCCGGCAGCGAGTGCCTCCTTCCGCCCCCCAAGCGGGGCAAAGCCCTCGCCCCTTTCCGCGTCACCATCCGCCGCAGCGCCGCCGTCGATCGCCTCTCCGGTGTCGCCTCCGAGCCCGTCTCCACCGCCTGCCTCGAATTCTCCGCTGGCTCCGGCCTTTGGACCTGCGCCGTCTTCACCTCCGATGAGGCCCGCGACCGCTGGCAGTCCCCGGTGAAAGCCGCCTTCCGCCTCCTCGCCGATTCCGGCCTCGGCGGACAGCGCTCCCGAGGCTGGGGCCGTTCGGCCGCCCCCGAGTTCCGCGAAGGTGCCTTCCCCGATCTGCTCCTCGCCGGCCCAACCCAGTTGCAGCCGCCCGCTCCCCCTACATCCGAAGAGAGCGACGCGCCCCCCGAACCTGCCCCCGTCTACGAGACCGGCTACTGGATGCTCTCCATGTTCCACCCCGCCGAAGCCGATACCATCGACTGGACCCGCGGCGCCTATTCCGTCATTGATCGCAGCGGCCGTGTCGAATCCGCCGCCGCCCACGGCGCCCTTAAGAAAAGCGTGCGCATGGTCACCGAAGGCTCCGTCCTCCTCGCCCCCGCCGCGCCACTTGGCTCCGCTGCCGACGTCGCCCCCGATGGCTTCGCCCACCCTGTCTACCGTTCCGGGTTCGCCCTTTCCATTCCCATCTCCTGGAGGGTGGTGGCATGAAGTACCGCGTGACCTGTCTCACCCCAACCCTGGTTGGCGACGGCCAAAAGCTCTCCCCCATCGACTACATGGTCTGGAAAGACCACGTCAACGTCCTCGATCAGAAGCGCATCTTCAAACTCCTGGCCAAAGGCCCCCGCCTCGATGGCTACCTCGCCCAGGTCAAAAAGGCCGAAACCCTCGACTTCGCCAGTTGGGGCGGCTTCGCCCAGAACTTCGCCGGCCGCCGCATTCCCTTCGAGAACGCAGGGCTCACCCCTGTCTGGAATAAGCAGCGCGCCGAAGCCCTCTTCATCCCCACCTTCGCCTCCGGCCCCGCCGGCCCCTATCTCCCTGCTTCCGCCCTCCGCGGAGCCCTCCATACCGCCCTCCTCGCCTCCCGCTGGACCGAACACGCCTGGAAACACGTCCAGGACCAGTTCCAGGGAGACCGTCTCCCCCGCCGCCCCGCCGAACCCGCCGAAGATACCGCCATCGGACTCGGGGGTCACAGCCGCATGCGAGCCTTCTCCCTCGGCGACTCCAGCACCGTCTCCACCCTCTCCATGAAGGTGTACCTCGTCCGCACCTCCACCCTCGTGGCCCGCGGCCAAGGTAAGCTCGAACTCGGCTGGAAACCCGCTCCCGTTTTCTGCGAGATGGCCGACCCCGGAGCCATCTTCGAAGGCAATTGGTCGGAAAGCCGGTTCCTCGCCCAAACCGAAACACTCCGCGCCCTCCGCTGGAAAGAGCCTGTCCAAAGCAGCACCCTCACCAAGGCTGCCAACGACTACGCGGCCAACCTCCTCGCCATCCACCGCCGCTACGCCGCCACTGCGGGACTCGCTGCTCTCGATGCGAACCTCCAGCACCTTGAAAACTGGCTCGGCCGCGTCCGCGAGCGCCAAAACTCCTGCATCCTCCCCATCGGCTGGGGCACCGGCTTCCTCGCCAAATCCGCCCAACCCGATACCGAGCAGGAGTCCTACCGCAAACTCCTCCGCCTCATGCCCTTCTACAGCCGCGCCATCCAAACCGGATTGCCCTTCCCCAAGACCCGACGCATCGTCTTCCTCAACGAACAGCCCGCGGCCTTGCCCGGCTGGGTCCTCCTCGAAATCGAATAGGAATCAACTTCCGAGCCGCGACGGTAACGGAGCGGCCCCCCACCTTTTCATCCCCCACCCCTCAAGCCCCGTCCCCAATCAGCCGAAATAATAAGTAGGCCGCTCCGGCGGCGGCAGTGTTTCCCCTTACCCCCGGTTGGTGGGGAACGGCAAAACATGCTAGCATGGCAATCAGTGAAAGCCCTGTTCAGAGGCCTGGGTCCTTCCTTTTCTCTGGCGGCGAAGCTTTCGGAGGATCGCGACCGGCAAAAGCCGGCGTAGATAGTTGGGCTCGCCTATATGTATAAAGCTTTCTTCGGTTTCAAGGAAAATCCGTTTAACCTCAGCCCGGACCCCACCTTCCTGTATCGCTCCACGATGCATGAGGAGGCCCTCGCTAACCTCATCTACGGCGTCCAAAGCCGCAAAGGCTTCATCGTCCTCACCGGAGAGGTCGGTACCGGCAAAACTACCCTCCTCGAATGCCTCCGCGATTTCCTCGACGAACAAAGCCTCGAGTTCGCCTTCATCTTTAACAGCCGCATCACCCCCGATCAGTTCTTCGAAATGATCGCCTACGACCTCGACCTCCGCTGCAACCGTAACTCCAAAACCGAGGTCCTCTTCGCCCTCAACCACCTCCTCATTCAACAGGCCAACGAAGGCCGCACCAGCGTCCTGATCGTTGACGAAGCCCATAACCTCGAATGGGAAGTCCTCGAAGAAATCCGCCTCCTCGGAAACCTCGAAAACCGCCGCGGCAAGCTCATCCAGATCATCCTCGCCGGCCAGCCCGAGCTCGACCGCAAACTCGACGCCCCTAACCTCCGGCAATTGAAACAGCGCATCGTCCTCCGTACCTCCCTCCAGCCCTTCCGCGAGGAAGACACCGTCGCCTATATCCATACCCGCATGGAAAAAGCCGGTATCCCCAACCAGACCGTCTTCTCCCCCGAATTGATCGCCGAAGTGCACGTCCGCTCCAAAGGCATTCCCCGAGTCATTAACGCCATTTGCGATAATCTTTTACTCACGACTTTTGCCATGGAACAACGTGCATCGACCATCGAAATGCTCGACGAGGTTTGCCGCGACATGCGCCTCGAATGGGCCTCCAGCCGCCACGCCCGTGGCGAGCGCGGTCGCTACACTCCAGACGCCTACGACCAGCCCTCCTTCAGCCGCGGCGACTGATCCCGGCTCCCCCTCCCCTCTCCACTACCGCACAATATCTAGGTTTAACCCCTTAGAATCACACAAGGGGTGTTACACCTAGTACTATGAATATTTCAGTAACAAAAAAAGCTTGCCTGTTCTCCGCACCTTAGGATATGCTTAAGTAGTTCGACCTAGCTGCTTAGGTGTAACCCGTCGCGGCGGCTAAGGTGAACCAGATTGTTTTTCTGGCGGAGTATACTATGCCTCGTCTTTTTCGGGCCTTGGCACTTTGCGCTACCATAACTGTGGGAGCGAGTGTTGCCGCTACATCGAACATCCCTAGCCCTTTTTTCCCGCCTGACCCATGGGAACCGGATCCTCCAGAGTTGGCGCTCGCGAGCAGCAACGTCCCGAGCCCATTCTTCCCACCTGATCCCTGGGAACCTGATCCGGAAGAAGCCGCTTAGGACTTCCTTCAGGCGACAGCCTGAATTGCTTACATGACCGGAATTTACTACCTGCAGGGCGGCCTAGCGCTAGCCCTGCAGGTTTTCATTTTAAACGCCATGCTCCGCAATGGACCCCGGCGTTATTGGCTCCTCCTCCTCTACATCGTCTCCCTCTTCCTCTCCACAGCCGTCCTCATGCTCAGCCTCTCCGGTGCCTCCGGCTGGTCCCGCGAAGCCTTGCGCTTCTTCTGGATTAGCGAAGTCATTCAGCAGGCCCTCGTCTTTTGCACCATCATCAGCTTTATCCATCAGCACCTATCGAGCAGCGACGCCCGCACCCCCAAAACCCGCTGGCTCATTATCGGAGCCGCTGCCATCCTCCTCCTTATCCTCGCCATTCATAAAAACAACGCCCTCAACGCCTGGATGACCCCCGTCAGCCGCGACCTCAGCTTCGTCGCCACCATCCTCAACCTCATCCTCTGGACCGTCCTCCTCCGCGACCCCAAACGCAATGAGCGCCTCCTCATGGTCAGCGGCGGCCTCGGCGTCCAACTCGCCGGCTCCGCCATCGGCCAGGGACTCCGCGTTCTCTGGGAAGTCTCCAAAGTGTTCGCCACCCTCGGCAACTTCGTCAGCTCCATTACTTACCTCATTTCCCTCTACATCATTTACCGCGCCTTCGCCCAACCCGCTCGCCCCCCACTCGCCGTTTCCGAACCGCGGCCCTAACCAGGCGTTCTCGACAAAAATCTCCCCTACCCACCCCCATCACCCCAGGAGTACACTGAAAGGTGAGTTTCCGCTCGCACTCTAATTCGTCCGAAGAGAGGTCTACCCATGTCGGCAAGCGATTTTGATCGCAGGGATTTTCTCAAGCAGGCTGGTGGCGCGATTGTGGCCGCCGCTCCTGCAATGGCGGCTCGTCCAGCGGCCAAAATGTCCGGCCGTGTCCTCGGCGCCAACGACCGCATCCAGGTCGCCTGCATCGGCACCGGCGGCCGTGGCCGTTACGTCACCGGCGAATTCGCCAAGTACGGCCAGGCTTCCAATCAATGCGTCATTGTCGGCGTCTGCGATACCTATCAAAAGCGGGTTAACCTCAACAAGGAAACCTACAAGTGTGACGGCACCCTCGACTACCGCGAAATCCTCGCCCGCAAGGACGTCGATGCCGTCATCGTCGCCACCCCCGATCACTGGCACGCCAAAATCGCCCTCGAAGCCATGGACACCGGCAAGGATGTCTACCTCGAGAAGCCCATGTGCCACACCATCGAAGAAGCGAAACAGCTCGTCGAAACCGTAAAGGAAACCAAGCGCGTCCTCCAGGTCGGCTCCCAAACCACCTCCGGCGACCAGTGGCACAAAGCGAAAAAAGCCATTGCTGACGGCATGATCGGCAAGCACATCATGAGCCAGGGCTCCTACCATCGCAACTCTGTCGAAGGCGAGTGGAACTGGCCCATCGACAAGGAAGCCGGCCCTGACGGCAAAGGCGAGAACTACATCGATTGGAAAATGTGGCTCGGCCCCGCCCAAAAGCGCGCCTTCGATGCCGACCGCTTCTTCCGCTTCCGCAAATACTGGGATTATTCCGGCGGCATCGCCACCGATCTGTTCTTCCACGTCGCCGCACCGATGAACATCTGCTGGGGCGAACCCCAATTCCCATCCAAGGTCATGGCCTCCGGCGGCATCTACGCCTTCCACGATCGCGAAGTGCCCGACACATTCCACTTAATCGCGGAATACGGCAAGGGCTACTCGGTCGTCCTCAGTTCTTCGATGGCCAATTCCCAGCACATCCCCGGCCTCATCCGCGGCAAGGATGCGTCCATCGTGATGGTGGAACACGGCCGTTTCGAAGGCTACGCCCCATTCATCACCGTACGTCCCGAGAAGGCCGCCGCCAAGGAATACCTCGAAAAATTCGGCAAGGAAGAAATCAAAATCCCCGTCGAAAACAACGACACCATGCGCACGCACGTCTCCAACTTCCTCGACTGCATGCGCACCCGCAAAAAGCCCACGCTAGACGTCGAGACCGCCGCCCGCGCCCAAGTCCTGATCTCGATGGCCGTCCAGAGCTACCGTCAGGGCAAAGTCCTCTACTTTAACGAATCCAATTGGAAGATGTCCGACAAACCCGCAAAGGCCTAGCAATGTCCTGATCACGGGGCACGGCCAAACCGTGCCCCCACACACCCCTCAATGGACGAAAACTCCATAGCCCATCAAATCGTAGACGCAGCCTTCCACCTTCACAAAACCCTAGGCCCAGGCCTCTTAGAGACCGTATACGAAACCCTACTCACCCACGAACTCAACAAGCGAGGTCTGAAAACCAAAAACCAGCAACCCATTCCAATAGACTACGAAGGTCTTCACATCAAGCTCGGTTTCCGAGCCGATCTCATAGTCGAAGACAAAGTGATCGTCGAAATCAAATCCATAGCATCCATAGCTCCTGTCCACAAAAAGCAACTCCTAACCTACCTCCGCCTAACCAACCTCCATCTAGGCCTACTCATCAACTTCAACACCGTCCTAATCAAAGACGGCATCGCAAGAGTAGTCAACGGCCTAAAAGACTAACTCGCGTCCGTTTTGCGCACTTCCATCCCCAGGGCAAACCTCATATCCGCAAGCTACCCAAATCCATCTCATCCAGTCTTGCTTCCTTAGCGATCTTTGCACCTTGGCGAACTTTGCGAGAAACTCAACGCCCCTCCCGCACAAACACCACCCCCCGCACCGCCGCCTCCAAAGGCAACCGCATCTCCCTCACCCCTCCCCGCTCATCCAGCACAAACCTAGCCATCCCCATCGAAGTCGAAAACACATCATAATGAAAATGTTTCAGCCGCAAAGTCACCGCATCGAACCTCACCTCCAGCCCACCATCCTTCTCCTCCACCCGCACATTCCCATAAGCCGGATGCCGGTACACCCCCGCATACTCCGCAAGCGCCTTCGAAGGCCGAGTCATCGCAAGAGTAGTAAACGGTCTCAAAGACTAAAAAACTAACTTCTGTTCGTTTTGCGCCCTTGCCTCCCAGGGAACACTGCACCCCGGCAAGCGTCATCGAAACCCCAAATCCATTTCTTGGCCTTGGAGTGACCCCCAAAAATGAGACACCTCAAGATTGCAAAACTTGCATTGAAAGGTGTCGATGAAAACCAGATGGTACAGTTTTGGGTTCAAGAAAGCGGCGGTGGAGCGCGCCCGAGGCGCAGCGAGCATACCGGCGCTGAGTAAAGAATTGGGAGTTCATTACTGCCAGCTCTATCGGTGGCTCCGGGTGTTCGAGGAGCAAGGCGAGGAAGGGTTGCAGCCGCGGGGTCGCAAAGGCCGGCCCACCCGCATTCCTACGGCCCCAGAGCCTACCGATCCACAGAAGCGAATCGCCGAACTGGAGCGGAAGATCGGTCAGCAGGCGCTGGACCTGGATTTTTTAGGACGAGCCTTCAAGCGTGTAAAGGAGTCGCGGCCGAACAACAGCGGTTCTGGCACGACAGCATCTACGAAGTGATTACGGAGATGCAGCTGGAAGGCTATTCTGTGGCACGCGCCTGCGATCTGGCGCGCATCGCTCGCGCCGGATTCTATCGTCAATGGGAACAGAAAGCACCGCGCCAGTTGGAAACTGCACTGCGGGACGCGATGCAGCGGGTGGCGCTATGGAATCGCTGCTACGGCTACCGGCGCGTCACCGCGGCGTTACAACAGCAAGGTTGGCAGGTGAACCACAAGCGGATCGCTCGCATGTTGCGGGAGGACAATCTGCTAAGCCTGCGGCGGCGTACTTTTGTGGCCACCACCGATTCCAGACATGGATACACCATCCATCCGAACTTGGCGCGCCACATGGTGCTGAGCGCACCCAATCAACTCTGGGTGGCTGACATCACCTATATTCGTCTGGCCGATGTGTTCGTGTATCTGGCGGTCATCCTGGACGCGTTCTCCCGACGTGTCGTCGGCTGGGAACTGGGGCCTGGTCTTGGAGCCGACCTGGTTCTGTCCGCCTTACGTAAAGCACTCTCGGCACGCACGCTTACCGGCGATATTGTGCATCACTCCGATCGCGGCGTGCAGTACTGCTGCGGCGAATACGTGAAGCTCTTGCAAGAGCACGGCTTCACGATTAGTATGAGCCGCCGCGGCAACCCTTGGGACAACGCCAAGTGTGAATCCTTCATGAAAACCCTGAAGGTGGAGGAGGTCTACCTGAAGCAGTACCGTGACATTGATGATGCGCAGGCCAACCTGTCGGTATTTCTCGATGAGGTCTACAATGGCCAACGCCTCCATTCCGCTCTGCAGTATCAGTCGCCGGAGGCCTTCGAACTCGCCTTTACTCCCCCGACCGGGGCTGCAAGGAATGAGGCGACAGCGTGAGTTTTCAAGGCATACGGAAATCTTTCGATCCGATATGGGCTATGCCATCCGGGAGGAAGTGCCGCCTCCCGTTGGTCGGCACCGGCCCGGAGAAAAGACGCGACGGAAGGAGCGCGTCCTTATTCATCGTTTTCGATGAGTTTCCGGCTGGCTATTCCTTGGCGGGTTGCTCTCCAGCAGCGCCCGCTTCTGCTTCACCAACCATAGCCAGATTACTTCCACTTCCCGTTCGGCTGCTACGGAAAAGCAGCGAATGGTATCTTTGCAATCAGCAGGTGTCTCAGCTTAGGGGGTCACTCCAGCCTTGCTTCCTTTGCGATCTTTGCGGCTTGGCGCCTTGGCGAGAAACTCAACGCCCCTCCCGCACAAACACCACCCCCCGCACCGCCGCCTCCAAAGGCAACCGCATCTCCCTCACCCCTCCCCGCTCATCCAACACAAACCTAGCCATCCCCATCGAAGTCGAAAACACATCGTAATGAAAATGTTTCAGCCGCAGCGTCACCGCATCGAACCTCACATCCAGCCCTCCATCCCGTTCCTCCACCCGCACATTCCCATAAGCCGGATGCCGGTACACCCCCGCATACTCCGCCAGCGCCTTCGAAGGCCGAGTCCCGGCCACAGGCTCCGGCCCACCCCGCCGCCCACCGCCCTGTCCCCCACTCCGAGCAATATCCCGAGGCTTCACCCCCAGCACATAATCCGCCGCCAGCGACGCCGCATCCCCCGCTAACCCCGATTCATCATTGATCATCGCCACCACCCCCGCCTTCTCCTCCGGCAGCAGAATCATATGTGCCCGGAACCCCGTAATCGCTCCCCCATGCGAAATACTCCGATGCCCGCGATGCGTCCCCACCTGCCACCCCGGCGCATACATCGCCGTCGAGTTCACCACACTCACCGGACGAAACACCTCCGTAACCTGCTCCGCCGGCAACACCTGCTTCCCATTCGACTGCCCCCTGTCCAGCCACATCTGCAGGTACTTCAACATATCCTCAGCCGTCGAATTCACCGCGCCATTCGGTCCCACACCAAACTGCTGGTAGTAATAAAACTCGGTTTCCTTCCCGCCCTCATGCGGCTTAGCGAAATCATCCGCCTTCACCGAATCCCGCGTCGACGTGTTCGACCGAGTCATTCCCACCGGCACAAACACCCGCTCCCGCACCAGGTCCTCCCACGTCGATCCCGCCATCACCCCCGCCAGATATCCCGCCGTCACAAACATCAGATTGTTGTATTGATACACTTCGCGAAACGTCTTGTTCGGCTCCAGATACCGCACCCGCCTCACCAGTTCCTCCCGCGTCAAATACGTGCTGAAGCGAATGAAATCGTGCCGCGGCAACCCCGAACGGTGCGTCAACATATCCCGCACCGTGATCAACTCCGTCGCCACCGGATCATACATCCGGAACCACGGCAAATACTCCCGCACCGGCTTGTCCCATTCCAGCTTCCCATCCGCAATCACCGCAGCCACCACCGCCGCCGTGAACGACTTCGTCACTGACCCCATCCCAAATAGCGTCTTCTCCGTCACCGCTTTGCGCGAAACCAAATCCCGCACTCCGTACCCCTTCGCCATCACCACCTGGCCATTCTGAATCACCCCCAACGCAAGCCCTGGCACCTTCTGTTGCTCCATCGCCTTCGCGATCGCCGCATCCAACTCCTCCTGCCACGCCGGAGCAGCCCCCAACAACTCCGCCGCCAGCCATAGCCAAACCAAAACGAATCTCATGCCTTCACCTTCCCTTGTTGTTTCACCATATGATGGCTCGCCCAATACGCCGTCGCCAGAATCGTCAAAGACGGATTGAACCCGCCATTCGTCACGTGCACACTGCCATCCACCACATACACGTTATCCGTCTCATGCACCCGGCAATAGCGATCCACCACCGACGTCTTTGCATCGGCCCCCATCCGGCAAGTCCCGGCCTGATGCTGCCCGCCCGTGCTTCCCTTCCCTGCCACCGTCTTCCACACCGTCTCCGCGCCCGCTTCCTTCAGCCACTCCGCCGCCCGGTCCGCAATGAATCGCCCAATCTCAATATCGTGCGGATGCCGCTTCCCCGTGATCTTCGCCACCGGAATCCCCCAGTAATCCTTCCGCCGCTCGTCCACTTCCACTCGATTCGTAAACACCGGCATCTCCTGCACCGGACCCTTAATCCCTGCGCACCGTTTGTACTGCTGTCTCTGAAACTGCTTGTGACCCAGTCCCCATCGCGGCGCACCCGGCGGCCTCACACTGCGCGCAAACAAATACGGCAGCCGGATGAACTCATTCGCCATCATCGCCCCACCTTTCAATCCCGCATTCCCGTGATTGAAGTCGCACACCGCAATCGACGCCGCCGGGCCCAGCCCATCAAACAGCTCCTGCGAAAACAATCCGTAAGCCCCGGAATACCCGTGCCCCTGCAAATTCCTTCCCACCCAATCGCTGTTGTTCCCTAACCCCCGTGGATGCAGCCTGCTCTTCGAATTCAGCAGCAGCCGTGGCGATTCCGTTGCCGACGCCGACACAACCACAAAACGGCACGGCTGCTCCATCAACTCGCGGCCCTTGAAATACGTCACTCCGGTTGCCCTGCCCCGTGCATCGGTCAATATCTCTTTCGCCACGCACTCCGTCCGCAGATCGCACAACCCCGTCTTCACAGCCTGTGCAATCACCGTCACCGCGGTCGAATTCTTCGCATTCACCTCGCACGCAAAGCCCACGCAGTGCGGGCAGCGGATGCACCCCGGCCGGCCCTGATACGCCACCGAATTGATCAGCATCGGAATCGGAAACGGATGCCATTTCAGCCGCTCCGCCGCGGCCCGCAATACCGTGCCTTCCTTGCTGTACGGCAATGCAGGCATCGGATATGGCTTGCTCCGCCGCGGCTCAAACGGATTCGCCCCCGCCTTCCCCGACACGCCAATCTCCCACTCCGCCTTCGTATAAAACGGTTCCAGATCCGCATACGTCACCGGCCAGTCTTCCAACGTCGAGCCTTCCGGAGCGCCATAAGTGGATCGCATCCGAAAATCTTTCTCTAGAAACCGCCACGCCATCGCCCCGAAGCTGAACGTTCCTCCACCCACGCACGCCGCCACATTGCCGTACGATCCCTCACTCGGCAGCGTCTCCCGCAATTCCTTGTCATCGCCCACCTGAATCAGCCGCACATGCCGCTCATCATCCGGACCGAACGCATTCCCCAGCACCGTCGTCCGTTGCGACCGCAATTCATCATGTCCCGTCTCGCTGTATTTCTGCAGCCGCCCCCGCTCCAGCAGCGCCACCCGCAATCCCGCCGTAGCCAGTTCCTTTGCCACCACACCGCCGCCCGCGCCCGACCCGATGACGACAGCGTCCACCGCATCCAGTTTCATGCGTGGCCTCCATGCGGCCCCATCATTTTTTCGATCCCCATCATCCGCCAACTCACCCCATCCCGATTCCCCCCATGCTTCGGCGCTCCATAAAAACCTTGCATCGTATGATCCACCACCAGTTGAAAGAACGCCCCACCCGCAATCTCACCCTTATCCACACGCTCCAGAAATGCAGTCCGCTCCCGCAGTCCCAACTCACCAAGCCGCTTACCCGTAGCCGCAACGCAGGCTGCATCCAGCTTCGGCAACTCCGTCCGATACCGCCCGGCAAACCGCTTATGAGCGCCCGCCAGTTGCTGATCAATAAAGTAAACAACCCCGGCATCTTTTGCTCCCGGATCCTGATCCGCCGGAACAATGGCATCCGTCAACGCAATCAAAATCTCCGCCTCACCGGCGCTGAGCACCTGATATCCCGCCGCCACCGCCAGCGTCGCACTGGCCGGCAAAGCCACAAAAGCACGCCTTCTCATTTGCTAAATCAGTGTATCTCTTATCTGCGTTCATCTGTGTTCATCTGTGGCCCATAATGCAAAGCCTCAAACCCGGTCACACCACTCGCAGAAACATATCTCCTTCCCCCTCAACACCGCCGCCCCAAAACCACCCAAACGCTACCACACCCCATGCGACAACCGAAACAGGAGTGTATCCCAATGTCTATATCTGAAACTCATTCCGATGCCGCTCGCCAAAACGGAAGCCTCGGTCACGGACCCACATCTGACCATGGAAAACAGCGCTCTGCCCAGAACGCCCGCAAACACGATTTCTTCACCAACATGGCCGTACTCCCAGACGAGTCCCAGGCCGATTTTCTCGCGCTCCTTGCGGACTTCTCCAGCGAGCACCAACCCGCAACTCCCACCGAGCGCCGTTGCATCCACGAAATGGCCGACGCCGAATTCCGCCTGCGCCGCATCCGCTTCTACATCGCCAATGCCCAATGCAAGCAAGTCGACATGAACAACCTCTCTCACACCCCCATGTCCGACGCGTTTCAAAAACTCGCCGAATCCGGCCCGACGCTCTCCCTGTGCCTGCGCTACGAAAAACACTTCCAGCGCCAGTTCGAATCCGCGCTCAAAATGCTCTTCACCCTTCGAAAGAACGCCCCCAGACCACAATCCCAGCCGCAGCCACAACCCGAAACTCAACCAGAAACACAATCCAAAGAAGTCGCCGACATCGCTCTCCGTCTCCGCGTCCTGGAGCGATTCCTCCTCGATCCCTCCTTCGAGGAAGAACCGCAGCCCGCAATCGACGACGATCTCGATTTACAAAACGAACCCACCGAAGGGCTCTAAACACGCCCTTGCACATCTCTCACAGCCGCGGTTGCTCTTTGAAAATCGAAAAGAAAAATTGAGGTCGCGACCAGTGTCTCTGTCCGCACCAAGAAACCGGCAACGAACCACCCCCCAGGCAACGTCCATCGCTCCATGGCGGCAATCCTCCTCCTATTCACCTTCCTCCAGGCTCAGGACCTGCCTCGCCCCAACATCCGGGCCACCGTTCCCCTCGTCCTGGTTCCCACCACCGTCGTCGATGCCGCCGGTAAGCCTGTCACCGGCCTCGAAGAGAGCGACTTCCAGCTCTACGAGGCCAACCGTCCGCGTCCCCATCACCTCGAACAGGTCACCCAACCCGTCGCCGTCCTCTTCTGCGTCCAGACCAATCGATTCGCCGAGCCCGCCCTCAAAAAGCTCCCCACCATCAGCAGCCTCGTCCTCCCTTTGATCGCCGGCGAAGGTGGCAAAGCCGCACTCCTCACCTTCAGCGATCACGTCATCCTCCGCCAGGACTTCACCCGCGACCCCGCCTCCATCCACTCCGCCTTCCATGCGCTCCACGCCGATGGCGACGGCTCCCGCACCATCGATGCCATCGAGGAGGCCATCGCCCGCCTCGAACAACTCGATCAGCGCTACCGCAAAGTCATCCTCTTAATCGGCGAAACCCGCGACCGGTCGAGTGAAACCAAGCTCGAGCACGTCCTCCGCTCCGCCGCCAAATCGAACGTCACCGTCTACCCCGTCAGCTTCTCCGTCTACCTCACCGCATTTACCACCAAAGGGTCCGAATATCAAAATAGCCCCGGTGGCATGAACATCATCGGCGGCATCCAGGAACTAGCTCGCCTCGGCAAGCCCAAAGCCGCCGACGCGCTCGCCACCGCCACCGGAGGCCTCGCCCTCAGCTTCGCCCGCCTCCGCAAGCTCGAAGAGATGCTTCAGAAGGTCGGCGACGATCTCCACCATCAGTACCTCCTCACCTTCACCCCCGGCGCCGGCTCGGAAGGCTACCGCGACCTCCGCGTCGAAGTGAAGAACAGTCCCGCCAACAAGGTTCGCTACCGCCCCGGCTACTGGGCGAGCTTACAATGACCAGGATGCTACGTCGCGACCTGATCTCCCTTCTCCCTGCTTCCCTCCTCGCCGCTCCGGCCCCTAAGACGGTGGTCCTCACCTTCGACGATGCCGTCAAATCCCATCGCACCTTCGTCGGTCCGCTGCTCAAGGAACTCGGCTTCCGTGCCACTTTCTTCGTAAGTCATCGCTGGATGCCCGACACCGCCAACTTCATGTCCTGGTCCGACATCGCCGACCTCCACAACATGGGCTTCGAGATCGGCAACCACTCCTGGACCCATGCCGACTTCTCCACGCCCCGCAACGCCGCCCGCCTCGAAGCCGAGATCGCCCTGGTCGAATACGAACTCAGCCGCGTCAAGGTCCCCAAGCCCACCAGCTTCGCCTGGTGCGGCAACACCTTCGGCCCCGAAGCCATCGACGTCCTGAAGCGCTGCGGCATCAAGCTCGCCCGCCGCGGCGGCTCTCCCGAAGTCGAGTACGGCAAGGTCGTCGTCGGCCCCTACCTCGACGTGAAGAAGCACCACCCGCTGCTCATCCCCACCACCGGAGATAACTACCCCGACGGCACCTTCGAGAACTTCCGCAACGTCGTTGCCACCGCTAAAGACGGCCACATCGCCGTCCTCCAGTTCCACGGAGTCCCCGACATCGCCCACCCCTGGGTCCACACGCCGCCCGACCTCTTCCGCCGCTACATGGACTACCTCAAGCAGGAGGGCTTCACCACCCTCGCCCTCCGCGACCTCGAGCCGCACTTTGACCTCAGCCATCCGCCCGCTGACCCACTCCTCCAGTCCCGCTACCGCCCACCCAAGGATGGCCGCCTCGTTCTCCCCATCGAAGTCGAGCAGACCCGTAAAGACGAGCCCTACTGGCGCTCCGTCATGGCCGAGCATGCCTACTCCCCAGCCGAAGTCAGCCTCGTCACCGCTCGCCAGGAATCCGCCGCCCCACAACCCCCAACCACTACCGGACTCCGCATCCGCCCCTACCCCGGCGGCCGTCACCCCCGCATCGGCTTCCTCGAAGGCGAGATTGCGCCGATGAGAGGTACGAAGGCCTCCGTATTCTTACCGTGGAACGGCGGGGGATACGTCGTCGTCGATGTCCCTGAAGCCATCTTTGCGAATAAACAGCTGTTATTTTTGGCCCACACCCATATTCCGTCCGTTTGGGACGATCAGAATATTGTGATCCCCAATCAGGATTGGATCAGAGACTCGAACGGAACCTTGCGGTCGGAATGGACCCTCCCCAACAAGGTCCGCTTCGGCGCCAAGGTGGCCTCCACCGGCGATGCCATCGCCATGGAACTCTGGCTCACCAATGGCTCTGACCAGCCCTTGACCGGATTGCGCACGCAAGTATGCGTGATGCTCAAAGGCGCCCCTGGCTTCACCGCCCAGACCTCCGATAACAAGGTCTTCGCCACTCCCCGAGCTTCCGTCCGCTCCGCCGACGGCAAGCACTCCATCCATACCGAGTGGTCCGGGGCCGGCCGGATTTGGGGCAACCCCCGTTGCCCGTGCATGCACTCTGACCCCGTCCTACCCGATTGCGGGCCCGGGGAAACTGTCCGTCAAACCGGACGACTCTGGTTTGAAACGAGGTCCTGACAACCGTATGTACTACACACAGCGGCTCGAACTGGCTGATCGCTTCCTCACCCTCTTTACCGAACACCACACCGGCATGTTCGCCAACCATTGGTCCTCAGACTGGCACATGGGCGAGAAGATCTCCCAGATGGTCTTGACCCTCGAAGGTCACATCCTCGGCGTCGCCGAGTTCTTCATCGAAACCTCCGCCGAAATGGATGTCACCATCACCCTCACCCTCGGCATCTCCTCCCCCTGCTTCAGCCGCCGCTACTACCACTGGATGCCCGATGACCTCCACCCCGGTTCCCTCGCCTTGCGCGATATCCTCGTTTGCGACGAGGACCTCACCCTCGAAGTCCACGACGAAGCCTCTCTCCAACTGGCCCTCGAACGCGCTCAGGCCTTCCTCCAGTTCACCGGCATCCCCTGGATCGAACAGCACTCCACCCGCGAGCAGATCCTCTCCAAACTCGCCGCCATCGGCGACCGCGAAGCCCTCGAACTCTCCATCCTCGTCCTCGCCGGCTGCGGCGACCTCGACGGCGCTCTACGCCGCTTCGATGAGGTCCTCTGGCCTACCGTCAAAGGCGATGGCGAACGCATGATCCTCGAACGTTGGCGCCGCCTCAAAGCCGTCATCCTCGAAGAACACGAGAAGGAAACCTACGCCCGCCGCGAAGAGGAACTCAGCCAAACACAAGTGGAATAAAAGCTCAACATCTGCGGTCTTGGCGCCCCTATCAAACCTCACATCCGCGAGCGTCCATCACACCCAAAGCCCATTCAATCTTCTTTGCGCCCTTAGCGCCTTGGCGCCTTTGCGAGAAAGAGCCTTCGCCGACCTCACCCAAACACCGGCGCGATCACCTTCCCCCCAAAGTCCGTCAGCTTCTCATGCCGCCCGTTGTGCAGGTACCACAGCTTGTGCTGATCGAGCCCCAATGCATGCAGGATCGTTGCATGGAAGTCCCGCATGTGATGCCCGTTGATCGCCTTGAGCCCGAACTCATCGGTCTCCCCTAACGTCTGCCCCGGCTTGATCCCGCCACCTGCAAACCACATCGTGAACCCGTGTGGATTGTGATCCCGCCCATTGCCCGATTGCGACATCGGCAGCCGCCCGAACTCCGAGCCCCAGATGACCAGCGTCGAGTCCAGCAGGCCCCGCGCCTTCAGGTCCTTCAGCAACCCGGCAATCGGCTTGTCCGACATCCCGCACATCTTCTCGTGGTTCTGCACCAGGTCCGAGTGCGCGTCCCACTGGATCGATACCGGCCCGCCGCCATGGTAGATCTGCACGAAGCGTACCCCGCGCTCCACCATCCGCCGCGCCAGCAACAGCCGTGTCCCGAACTCCGAGGTGTGCTTCTGGTCCAGCCCATAGAGCTGCCGCGTGGCATCCGACTCCTTCGACATGTCCACAGCCTCCGGCGCATGGCTCTGCATCCGGAACGCCAGCTCATAGGAGCTGATCCGCGCCGCCATCTCGGAGTCGGTCTCCTCCGTGTCCAGCTCGTTCATCTTCTGCACCAGATCGAGCGTCTTGCGCTGCCGCTCCGGAGTCACTCCGGCAGGCGGCTTCAAGTGCAGGATCGGACTCGGCCCCGACCGCAACAACGTGCCCTGATACACCGCAGGCAGGAACCCCGAACTCCAGCAAGGCGTCCCGCCCTCAGGCGTGCCCTCCGGTTGCGGCATCACCACATAGGCCGGCAGGTTCTCGCTCTGCGACCCCAGCCCGTAAGTGACCCATGCCCCCATGCTCGGATGCCCCATCAGGATGCGCCCGCTATGCACCTGGTACATCGCCGGAGCATGCACCACGCTCTCCGTATAGAAGTTCCGCACGAAGCATATGTCATCGACGCATGTGGACAGATGAGGGAACAACGTCGATACCCACGCCCCCGATTGACCGTGCCGCTTGAAGCTCCAGGGCGACGCGAGGATCGGTGTCGACCCATCCGTGAACTGGCTCTGGATCTTCCCGAAGCTCTCCGGCAATTGCTTGCCTTCCCACTGCTTCAGCCCCGGCTTCGGATCGAACGTGTCGATCTGGCTCGGCGCTCCCACCATGAACAGGAAGATCACTGACTTCGCCTTCGCCGGGAAGTGCTGTGGCTTAGCCGCCAGCGGGCTCACCCGCGGAGCAGCCACTCCATCCCGCACCAGCAGGCTCTGCAGCGCCAGCGCTCCGAAGCCGTTGGCCGCTCCCCGCAGCACATCGCGCCGGGTGCGCGTAGCGCGCAGGTGTTTAAGGTATGTAGACGAATTCATTGCGGTTCATCAGCGCCAGCCCGAAGTCCTCGAGCGGCGCCCCCTTCAGGAATTGCTGAGCCATGGTCATCTCCGCAGTCCGCGGCAGCCGCGCCAGCGCCAGCTTGTAGGCCCGCCGGATCTGGCAATCGCGATCAGCGGAACACTCCGCGGTCAGCCGCTCGGCAAAGCGCTTGGCCTGCTCCGCGGCAAAGTCCGAGTTCATCAGCGACAGGGCTTGCAGCGCATGGGTGCTGACAGGACGCACCGGGCACGAACTCATCGCATCCGGCTGATCGAAGTTCTGCAGCATGGGCAGCCGCACCGTACGCTTGTTGAGCAGGTACAGGCTCCGCCGGTTGAACTGCTTCGGGTCCTGATCCACCGGCCACAGGTTGTCCGGCTCGCCTTCGGTGAAGATGATGTCGTAGATCTCGGGCTCAATCGGCACCTTCACCGGACGCCCGCCGATCTTCGTGTTCAGATGCCCGTTCACGGCCAGCATCGCATCACGGATGTTCTCGCCTTCCAGCCGCCGCCGGTTCATCCGCCAGTAGTACTTGTTCTCGGAGTCAATCGCCGACTTCGCCTTGTTGTCCAGCGTCGCCTGGCGATAGGCGCTCGAAGTGAAGATCAGCCGGTCGATGGCCTTCACACTCCAGTTGCTCGCCATGAACTCCGTGGCCAGCCAGTCAAGCAGTTGCGGGTTCGTTGGCCGCGAGCCCAACGCACCGAAGTCATTGCCGGTCTTGACCAGCCCTGAGCCCATGCGGAACGCCCAGATGCGATTCACCATCACCCGGGCGGTGAGAGGATGCTCGGCCGAAGAGAGCCACTTCGCCAACGCCGCGCGCCGGCCCGTGATGCCTTCCGGCGGCGGCACGCCAAGCCCCGAGATCACTCGCGGAAAGCCCGGCTCCACGATCGCCAGCTTCATCTTGTGATCGCCCACCTTGAGGATGTGCGTGTCCGGAGCTTTCTCCAGGCTCGACACCGCGTAAGCGGTCTCTACCGGCTCCGGCTGCGTGTACTCGATCTGATGCAGTTGCTTCCGCAACCCGGCCCGCACCGCCTTCACATCGGGAGGCAGCACAGCCAGCACCTCATCCCAGGACACCTTCAACTGCGCTTCGGCTTCCTTCGCCATGCGCTGCTGCTCTTTGTCGCGCTTGTCTTTGGGCAGATCGAAAGCCGAACGGAACGGCGCTTCCAGCGCCTTGTACTTCTCGTCCCGCAGCTTCTCGCGGTACGGCTTCTCGATCTCCTTGATCTGATCCTCAATGGGTTTCAACCGCGCCTTATAGGCCTTCACCGCGGCCTCATGCGCCTTCTGATCGGCATCGGAAGCGACTACCTTATCCTTGAGATCGGTGGTCGCCAGCAGGGCCTGCAGCTTGTAGTAATCGGACTGCGGAATGGGATCGAACTTGTGGTTGTGGCAGCGGGCGCACTGCATCGTCAGGCCGAGGAACACGTTGCTCACCGCGGTGGTCATCTCGGTCAGCACTTCCTGCCGGTTCATCTCCTGATCCTGATTGCCTCCGACGAGATGAATGGGCCCGGCGCGATGGAAGCCCGTTGCAATGAGGGCTTCGTTGTTACCGGGGAACAGCTCATCACCGGCGATCTGTTCCTGGATGAACAGGTTGTAAGGCTTATCGTTGTTGAAGGCCTTGACCACGTAGTCGCGATAGCGCCAGGCATGCGGCCGTTCGGAGTCGAGTTCGAACCCGTTGGTATCGGCGTAGCGCGCAATGTCGAGCCAGCGCAATCCCCAGCGCTCGCCGTAGTGCGGCGACTTCATCAGCCGGTCAACGAGCTTCTCATAAGCGTCGGGGGACTTATCGGCCAGGAACAGATCCACTTCGCCAGGCGTAGGCGGCAGGCCAGTCAGGTCCAAAGTCACACGCCGGATGAGCTTTTCCTTCTCGAGCGGAGCCGAGGGAGTAAGCTTCTGCGATTGCATGGCGCTCAGCAGGAACGCGTCGATGGGGTTACGGACCCAGGGGTTATTGAGTTGCGGAACTTCGGGGCGCACCGGTTTGCGAAAGGCCCAGAAGTTGCGCCGCGGCGCCACCCAGGCATCATCCTTCGCATCGTCTTTGTAGCGGTCCACAGCATAGGCGCCGGCAACGGCAGCCGTCAGCAGAACCGCGATGGAAAAGCTAGTCCGTCTCACGGTGATAGATCCAATTATAGGTGGGTAGCCGCGCATGCATCAATGATGCATACTAATGCATATGAGAACTACCCTCATACTGGACGAAGAACTGGTGGAGAAAGCCCGGACGCTAACGGGGATACAGGAGAAGACCGCGTTGGTGAAAGCTGGACTGGAAGCCTTGGTTGCCCGGGAATCCGCCAGACGCCTCGCCGCGCTGGGTGGGACTCAGCCCAAACTGAAGCCGATACCGCGAAGGCGCTCGGCCTGATGCTGGTCGCCGACACGTCAATTTGGGTGGACCATTTTCGCAAAGGCAACACCGTATTGACGGCGCTCCTTGGCGATGGCGTGGTGGCGATGCATCCGTTCATCGTGGGGGAATTGGCCTGTGGGAATCTCAAGGCGCGTGAGGCTATCCTCCAGGAGTTCCAAGCCTTGCCCCAGGTGCAGACCGCCACGAATGCCGAGGTCCTGTACTTGATAGAATCCCGAAGGTTGTGGGGCAGAGGGTTAGGCTGGACGGACATGCACCTGTTGGCAAGCACCATACTCTCCGGATTCGGCCTTTGGACTCTCGACGTTCGCCTCCAAAAGGCTGCGGACGAGTTGGGAGTTGCGGGACTGCTTTGACGCGTCCGTCGCTTGCCGCCGGCGCCGCTCTATACAATTGACTCCATGACAGGCGATGTCCGATACGGATTGCGGCGGTTACTCCGCGCGCCGGGGTTCACGGCAACGGCTGTGCTCTCGCTCGCCCTCGGCATCGGCGCCAGCACGGCGCTCTTCTCGCTGGTTAACGCGGCGCTGCTCCGCCTGATCCCTGTTCAACGCCCCGAAGAGCTGATGTGGTTCGCCGTGAAGCCGGGCGATTTCGGACGTGTTCTCAACTATCCGTTCTACCGCTCGCTCGATGGCGATACGCGCTTTGCCGGCCTGCTCTGCGCCTTTCCCGCCTGGGTCAACCTGCGCGCGGAACGCGTCGAAACAGAACTCGTGTCGGGCACCTACTTCGACACTCTTGGACTGCGTCCGCACCTCGGCCGTTTGCTGCGGCCCGACGATGACCGCGTGCGACTCGGCCATCCGGTGGCGGTCGTCTCGCATGCCTACTGGCAGTCGCGGCTCGCCGGCGACCCTACAGCAATCGGCAAAAGCATCGAAGTCAACGGCATGCCCTACACGCTGGTGGGCGTGGCCCCTCCAGGCTTCGGCGGCATCGAGCAGGGCCGTCCACGCTCCTTGTTCCTGCCGATCCAGATGAAGGCGCAAGCCACTCCAGGTTGGGATGGCATGGACAAACCTCTCATTGCCTGGCTGTGGATTGTTGGCCGCGTGAAGCCGGGTGTTGATCGGCAGGCGCTCGGCACGGAGATGAACGCCCGGCTGCATGCCTTTCAGGCGCCGCATCTGGCGCAGGAGCGGCGCCTCACTCCGGCGCAGCGCAAGATCATCCAGGGCCGCACGGTATTCCTGGAACCGCTGCGCGATGCCGTGCTCGACAGCCGGGAGAAAGGGCGGCTCTCGACGCTCGCCTGGGCAGTGGCCGCGCTGCTGTTGATGACTTGCGCCAATGTGGCTGGTCTGCTGCTGGCTCGAGGCATGGAGCGACAGCGCGAGATCGCCACCCGGCTGGCCATCGGCGCATCGCGCGGGCGGATCGTGTGGCAACTGCTGGCAGAGAGCTCGCTGGTCGGCATCGCCGGCGGTGTGGCCGGGCTGGTGCTTGGCTCGCTGATGGCATCGGTGGTAGCAGCGCGCTTCCCCATCGGTGGCGCGGGTTCGAGCTTCGACACCTCTGTCGATTGGCGTGTGCTGCTGTTCGCAATCGTGGTCACCATGGCCGCGACCCTGTTGTTCGGCTTGACTCCGGCGATGCATGCCACGCGGCTTGACCTGATGGCCGTCATCAAAGCAGGCGCTCACAGCAAACAGCAGAGACGGTTCCGCCTGGCGCTGGTGGCAGGACAGGTTGCCCTGGCCACCGTGTTACTGGCGATGGCGGGCATCTTCACGGCAAGCCTGCAACGCCTGTTCCATCGTGAGATGGGCTATCAGCGCACCAACCTGCTGCTGGCCGAACTGGAGCCGACATTGAACGGCTACGACAACCAGAGGCGGCTGCAACTCTATCGCTCCTTGGACGCGAGCCTCGGCAGTGGCGCGCCCGGCATCTGCAACGCGGCACTGACCAACGTTGCTCCGATGTCGCCCTACACCTGGTCCTCACTGTTTCTGGTGGAAGGCGGTTCCACGGGCGAAGAGATCATCCCGCGCGGGCTTGCCGTGGGCCCCGGCTACTTCACCACGCTCGGCATCCCGCTGCGCCGCGGCCGGCTGCTCACAGATCGCGATGAAGCGAACGCGCCAAGAGTAGCGTTGATCAGCGAGTCCCTCGCACGCAAGGCGTTTCCAGACTCGGACCCAATTGGCCGCCGCTTTGCCGCCGACTATCGCGACCGTGCCGGCACCACGTTCGAGATTGTGGGCGTCGTAGCCGATGTCGACCTCAACGATCCGCGCCGCCAGGATGGACGCGAAGCCGTCTACGTACCCTACCGCCAATGGGCCTTCGTGCCGCAGGCGATCGTGATTCAAGCCAGGCTCTGCGGCGACACACAACTGGCTTTGGCCAGCATCCGGAAAGCCGTGCGGGACTTCGATGCGGCATTGGCGCTCTACGACATCCGCACCGTGGAAGCAGCGGCCGCGGATCTACTGGTAGGCGAGAGACTGCTCTCGCTGTTGTCGTTGTTCTTCGGCGCATTGGCCGTGCTTCTGGTGGCGACTGGCGTGTACGGGGTGCTGGTGCGCGAGATCGCCATGCGCACGCGCGAGTTGGGAATCCGGCTGGCGCTGGGAGCGTCACGGCCGGCCCTGCTTTGGACCCTGATCCGGGAAGTGACCTTTTACGGAGGCGCGGGCGTGCTGCTTGGCGCGGGCGTGGCGCTACGCCTGCCGGGCGTCGCCACCGATTGGTGGGCCATCCCCGCCACCATCATCTTCCTGACATTGCTCGGGTTGAGCACTGTGGCGATAGCAGGGCGAAAGACCGCGGGGATCGATCCGGCCACGGCTCTGCGTTGGGACTGAAACTTCTAGCGCCCAATCGCATCCTTTACAATAAGGAGGTAGCTGTATCCCCCGATGATTGCAACCAACACCATTGCCGAGGAAATCCTCGACCTGAAGCGCGACAAGCGCGCCATCCTGCTCGCCCATTTGTATCAAGAGCCTGAAATACAGGAGCTTGCCGATGTCACCGGCGACAGCCTGGAGCTGGCCCGCAAGGCGCAGAGCTTCGAGGGCGACGTGATCGCTTTCTGCGGCGTATGGTTCATGGCGGAGACGGCGAAGATCCTCAATCCGGATCGCATCGTGGTGGTGCCCGACAAGGACGCTGGCTGCTCGCTGGTGGATAGCTGCCCCGTCGATCAGGTTCGCGCCACGAAGAGGCGCTTCCCCGATCACACGGTGGTCAGTTACATCAATACCTCGGCCGCGGTGAAGGCGGAAAGCGACATCATCTGCACCTCGCGCAATGCGGTGGCGATCGTCAATTCGCTGCCCGCCGACAAGCCGATCCTCTTTCTGCCCGACATCAACCTGGGCAACTACGTGAAGAAGCAGACGGGCCGTGAGAACATGCGCATCTGGCAGGGCGCCTGCATCGTGCATGCCACCTTCGCCGCAAAGAAGCTGGTGGCGGCGCGCGCCGAGCATCCCCACGCCCTGGTGGCAGCGCATCCGGAATGCCCGCCCGAAGTGCTGCGCATGGCCGACTATATCGGCTCCACGTCGGGCATCATCGACTGGTGCAGCACGCATGAAGCCGATGAGTTCATCGTGATGACGGAGAGCGGCGTGGCGCACAGCCTGCAGAAGCGTTCGCCGCACAAGAAGTTCTACTTCGTGCCGAACGAGAACTGCAATTGCAGCGAGTGCCCCTACATGAAGCGCAACACGCTGGAGAAGCTGCGCGACTCACTGCGCACACTGGAGCCGCGCGTGGAACTGCCCGCGGAACTGATGGAGCGGGCGCGCCTGCCCATTGAAAGGATGCTTGCCGTCAAGTAGCGAATGGCCCCTCTCGTCGATACATTCGGGCGTCTGCACGACAATCTGCGCATCAGCGTAACGGACCGCTGCAATATCCGCTGCTTCTACTGCATGCCCGAAGATGCGGTGAACTTCCAGCCAAAGCCGGAGATTCTCAGCTTTGAGGAAGTGGAGCGCTTCGTGCGCGTGGCCGTGGGGTTGGGCGTGAACAAGATCCGCATCACCGGCGGTGAGCCGCTGCTGCGCAAGGATCTGCCGGTGCTGATTGCCAAGCTGACCGCCATCGAGGGCGTGAAAGACATCGCCATGACTACCAATGGCGTGTTGCTCACGCAGCATGCGCGGGCGCTGTACGCCACGGGACTGCGGCGGCTCAACGTGCATCTCGATACGCTCGACCGGGAACGGTTCCAGAAGATTACCCGGCGCGACGACTTCGACCGCGTGCTGGAAGGCATTGAGCTCTGCCGGTCGCTGGGCTTCGGCCCGATCAAGATCAACGCCGTGGCAGTGAAGGATCTGGTGGAACAGGACATTGTGCCGCTGGCGCGCTTCGGCCGCGAGCGCGGCATTGAGATCCGCTACATCGAGTTCATGCCGCTCGACTCGCAAGGGCTGTGGGACAAGAGCAAAGTGCTGCTGATGGACGATATGCTCGAGATGCTGCGGGAGCAGATCGGGCCGCTCGATGCGGTGCCCGATCAGGACCCGCGCGCTCCTGCCACCGAGTTCCGCTTCGCCGACGGCATTGGCGGTGTCGGGTTCATCGCCAGTGTGAGCAAGCCGTTCTGCTTGAACTGCAATCGCATCCGGCTCACGGCGGATGGGCATCTGCGGTACTGCCTGTTTGCGATTGAGGAGATGAACGTGAAGGAGCTGATCCGTAACGGCTCGAGCGATGAGGAGATTGCGGAGTTGATCCGGGCCAACGTGCGAGCGAAGTGGCTGGGTCACGAGATCAACACGCAGAAGTTCGTGCCGCCGCCGCGGCCGATGTACGCCATTGGAGGCTGAGTCACGATGGTCTACGCGGTGTGGCTGTTCAGCATCTCGATCGCCTTCGTGATCGCGGAGCGGCTGTGGCCCTGGCGCAAAGAGCAGAAGCTGTTCCGGCAAGGGCTGCTCTCTGATGTTCTGTACATCGTGTTCAACTCGGAGTACCTTGGCATCGTGTTTGCCGTAGTGACGGCGAAGCTGCTGCGGATCTACAATCCCGATCCGCTGGTGACCTTGAACCTGATGTCGGGCAAGCCCTACTGGCTGCAGTTCCTGATTCTGCTGCCGGCCTTCGATTTCGCGCAATGGGCGGTGCATAACGCGCTGCACCGTGTACCGTCGTTGTGGCGTTTTCACAAGGTGCATCACAGCGTGGTGGACATGGACTGGATCGGCAACTGGCGCTTTCACTGGGGCGAGATTGTGGTCTACCGCGCGGCGATGTACATACCGACGGCGGTGCTCGGGTTTGCTCCGGCGGTGTTGTTCTATTACGGGATTCTGAACACGATCATCGGGCACTACGCGCACGCCAACATGCGGCTGTCGCTGGGTCCGTTGAAGTATGTGCTGAACACGCCGCAGATGCACATCTGGCATCACAATCATCCCGATTGCGGGCCGATCAACAAGAACTTCGCGATTACATTGAGTGTGTGGGACTGGATGTTTGGGACTGCGTACATGCCGGCAAAGCCACCGGAGCGGCTTGGGTTTGAGGGGATCGAGACGTATCCGAAGAACATCGCCGGGCAGTGGCTGCGGCCGTTTGTGAAGGGCTAGCCAAGATCATCTTGCCGGAGCCTACAACTTCGACGTAAGCGCAGACAAGTCAATTCCTGCCTGTCGAAGAATGCTCTTAAGGGTGCCCAGAGCAATCGTACCGTGATTTGGAATAGTCACTCGCAGCCTGCCATTTGCCATCTGGATGTGTGAACCTGTCTGCCTTATCTTGGCGAATCCCAGGCGTTCGAGGGCTACAACAACCGCAGCACCCGAAAGGTCGCGCGGAAGTCTCATGTAGTGACGAGCACAGGGTCCGATGTGAAGTGAAA
>JAXLQM010000032.1:0-48227 GCA_046331645.1 Bryobacteraceae bacterium | reverse complement strand
AATCCGGTTCCTCCACCAATGTCTGCAACGAAGCTTGTCCACCTGCCGTGGACAAACCCAACTGCGTCCGCTTCAGCAGAGCCCGCCGCGTGAACACCTCCACATGGCGAGCCTCATCCGCCGCCTGAATGGCCAGCAGTTGCATCACCTCTTTGAAGTGCGGATGCAGTTGCGCCAGGAACCGGCTCGGCACCACCAGCGCCGCGGTCTCATTCTCAATCAGGTACGTCATCACCTGAACCACGGCGTCTTCCACTTCCTCCGGCAATTCGACTGCGGCATCCCACGGCACGGCCGTTGCCGGATCCCATTGCGCCGCCGCGGCCTGCGCATACAAACGAGCCGCATCGTCAGACCATACGGGCAACTTGTTATCCAAGGCAAATCGAAACTCCGGAGTCCCTGCCTCCACCAGTGCGCCCCGCGCCGCCAGTCCCCAGCGCCGTGGCGGATGATGATGAACCTCATGCAAACCACCGGCACGCTCCGCGCCCTGCCAGCGTTGCCGAGCGGCGGGCCCGGCTTCGATCACCGCGCGAAACGGTGGACCCGCGTCGCAACTCACCAGCCGGTGCCCTTCCGCGCGGCACCACGCCCGCAGATCAATCGCCAACTCCGCCGCCAGCCCTGTCACGGCCAGCGTCTCTTCCGGCAAACACCGGCGGAGCGCCCGCCGCACCAGCAGCGCGCCCCCTCGAGCAAACGTCAGATCACCCAGCTCTAACTGCATTTCTCCACAACCGCATCTACGAACGCATCGATCGTGCCAAAGCGGCAGATGGCGCGGTCCAGCATCGCGTAGCCCTGCGTGCGCCCCTCCTTCCACTGCTTCAACCCTTCCATATCGAGCAGCCGCCGCACCTGCGGATCGCCGTACGACATCTCCATCAACAGCGACCGGAACCGCGCGATTGCTTCCACCGGAGCATCATCCAGCACCGTGAAGTTGCAGTGATCGTAAAGCGGAGTCTGCAGCAGGCTCCGCGTGGACCCGCCGGGAAGCGTGCCCTCCTGCTGGAACAGCAGGTGATTCCCATCGATCATGCAAGCCGCATCGCATTTGCCTTCCAGCAATGCCCGCGCCGCGTCGCGCTCCCCGCCGATGTGATCGCCGTGCTTGCCCACCAGCACATCGAACGGCAGCACTTCGAAATCGCGCTCCGGCTCCAGCCCTTGTTCGGCCAGCACCAGCAGTGGGATGAGTGTGGCTTGCGGCGAATCCTTCGCCCCTACGGCCACACGCTTGCCCTTCAAATCGGCCACGCCGCCGATGCCGCTGTCACTCCGCACGACGATCACCGAAGTGAGATCGCAATCCGTGTCGCGCATCGCAATCGCCGCAGCTCGCCGCCCTAATCGCGCCGCGATCCGCTCCGACTGGAGCCACGCCAGAGGCGAGTTCCAGGCCACATGAATGTGGCCCAGAAAGTGCGCCTCCACCTGACGCTCATAGTTGCTGTATAGGACGAAATCGAATGGCAGCCCGCGTTCCGCGAAGTACTGCTGAAAGCCCTCCCAAATCGTGACTACCTTCGGGTCATACGACACCGCGCCGAGCAGTAAGGTTTCGCTCATCCGTGGCTCCTCTAAAACAGCGGCATGCCGCACACGGCTTTGCCGATGAAGTCGTACAACTGATCCGTGGTGGGCGACATCACGCCAGCCGCGCGCGCGTCGCGGAACAGCCGCTCCACACCCACTTCCTTGCGGAACGCAGCCCCGCCGCACACCCGCATGGCGATATCCAACACTTCGGTTGACGCCTCTCCCGACGCGGCCTTGCATTCCAGAACCCGCAGCATTCCGTCGGCCCGTTGCGCGCCTAGCGCGGCAATTGTATCCTGCAGCAGCGCATCGGCCATGGAAGCCTTCACTCGCATGCGGGCGATGTAATTGCGAATCGTCGGCAACTCGCCCAACGTGGCGCCAGTATCGCTGTGACGCACCGCGGCAGCATGGGCCACCGTGCGCCGGATCGCCCCCGCCATCAGCCCGTTCGAGCACGACGCGATCAGCACATTGAACAGCGGCAGCACCACGCCCATCATGATGTCGAAGCCTTTGCCGTCTTCGCCGAGCCGCGCGCCAGGCGCCACCGTGACGCCTTCCGCCATCACCGGAGAGGAATCGTTGCCGCGCAGCCCCATGCCGTGGAAGGGGCCTTTCACGGCAATCCCGCCGCTTCCCGCCGGCACCAGCCAAAGCGTGCTAAAGCCCTCCGCCGCCATGGGCTTCGACGACCACACGTATGCCGTGGCCCGCGACGCCGAAGTCACCCAGCTCTTGTTCGCGTTTAAAACAATATGTCCGTTCTGTGTTTCGGCGGTTCCATTGGGCGCCCAGAAATGGCTCCGCGATCCCGCTTCGCTGAACGCCAGCGTGCTCAGATGCTCACCCGACGCTGCTGCCCGCCGCACCTCCTCGGACCCGTGCGCTTCCAGCACGGCCGCTCCGCAGTAATGCATGGTCACCACCATTGCCGTGGAACCGCATTCTTCCGCGATGCGCCGCACAATACGCGACGCGCCATCCATGCCCAGGCCGAGCCCGCCCACCTCAACAGCGCTCACCGCGCCCAGTAATCCCGCTTCGCGCAACGCCGCAATTGACGCGGCCGGGAATGCGCCCTCCTGGTCTACTTGCGCCGCGTTTCCGGCAATTGACGTGGAGGCAACTTGCTCCAGTACATCGGCATAATTTGCCGCGTTTGTGTTCATCGTATCCTCGCTGTTTCCGCGGGCTGCCGCCGCCCGCGCGCGAGGAATCGCCGCTAGGTGAGGACCGCCCGCTTCGTCCCGGCCACGCCGGGTCTGTTTGTAATTCAGAGTCGGTAATTCATAGCGACTTCCTTGCAGTGTACCTTAACGCAGTGCTTCCACCGGGTTGGTGCGCCCTGCCCGCGCCGCCGGTATCAGACAACCGGCCACCCCCGCCAGCAACAACACCAAGGCTGCGCCCGCCAGCGATAGCGGATCGTAGCTGCGGTCCACGTCCAACTGCCATCCGACGCTCGGCAGCAGGAATATCGCGATACTCATTCCGGCAGCAAGACCGATCGTCACCAGCCTCATTCCACGAATCAGAACCAGGCTCACGATCTGGCCGAACTTGGCGCCCACGGCCATGCGGATCCCGTATTCCTGCCGGTGCGACGACACCACTTGGGACAGCAGCCCGTAAATGCCAATCACGGCGAGCAGCAGCCCCAGTGCGGCGAATACGCCGATCAGCCACAAATAGAAGCGGCCGCGGCTATAGACATGCAGATCCATCAGGCTGGCGAGTGTGCGGGTTTCATCGATGAACTGCGTTCCATCGATGGAGTGAACATGCCCGCGGATGTGCCGCGCCATGCTCATCGGTTCGCCCGCGGTGTGCACCACCATGGCGGAGGCCAGGCCTGTGAGCGAGTAGGGCATGTAAATCTCGGGGTACGGATCGTTGTTGTGGAGCTCGTGCAACGCGTCCTGCACGATGCCTGCAATCTCAAAGCGATCGTCCGCCAGAGACAATGGCGGCTGTTTGAGACGGGGCATGCGGACGGACTTGCCCAGCGGGTCCACACCAGCAAAGTAACGTTTGGCGAAAGTCTCATTCACCACGGCGACGTGGCGCCGTGCCGCGATATCGGCGGGTTCCAGCCAGCGGCCCCGGCGCAGTTGAATTCCCGTGGCCTGCAAATAGCCTTCGTTCACCTGATTCATCGGCACGGGCCGCGAGTCGGCGTTCGGCTGTCCTGGAATCTCTACCTGTATCCTCCAACTGCCGAGGGGATGGATACCGGTGTTGATGCCCACGCCCTGCACGCCCGGTGTTTCCTTCACGCGCCGCAACAACTCGCGCAGAAACGCCGTGCGGCTCTCCGCATTCGGATAGCGCGCCTCACGCAACGGGATTTGTACAATCAGCCGGTTCTCCACGCCCACCGCGAGCGGCGCTTGATACAGCCGCACCAGCGTGTGCAACGAGAGCGCCGCGCCTGCCAGCAGAATCACAGCCAGACTCAATTCCACCACCACCAGCGAACTTCGGAACCAGTTCATGCGCCGGCTGCCGCTGTTGGAGCGGCCTGCTTCGCGCAGTGGCTGTGCCGGCTCCACGCCCGTGGCATGCAGCGCGGGCGCAAGGCCGAACAGCAACACGCACGCCATTGAGATCGCGGTGCTGAAGGCCAGCACCGGCAGGTTCAGCACCACCTCTGCTTCATCCGGAATCACGCCCTGCGGCACCACTGCCAGGATCGCTTTCAACCCCGCCCACGATCCTGCCACTCCCAACACCGAACCAAACACACCCAGCAACGCGCTCTCCGTCAGCAGTTGCCGGAAGAGCCGCCTACGCCCCGCGCCTAACGCCGCGCGCATCGCAATCTCCCGCTGCCTTGTCGCCGCCCGCGCCAGCAGCAGGTTCGAAACGTTCGCGCAGGCGATCAGCAGCAGCAATCCCACCGCGCCAAACATGATCCACAGTTGATTCCGGATGCTGCTGGGAAACGACTGCTTGAAGGAGCGCAGCGACACGCTCCAGTTGGGTGGATACTGCGCCGGCGATTCCTTGGCCAGATCGCGCACGATCGGGTCCAGATCCGTCTGCGCCTGCGCATCCGTCACCCCTCCGCGTCTGCGCCCGGTGATGTGGACTCCCGTTACTCCTTCCGGCGACTCGCCGCGGCGGTAAATCGTCGGCAGATACACGTCCGCACCGCGAAACATAAACCGCGGCGGCATCACACCCACCACCGTGCGCGGATGCCCGTTGAGGATCATCGTGCTGCCCAATACATCCAGGCTTCCGCCAAACTGCCGAATCCAGAAGCGGTAGCCGAGCACCGCCTTCCCTTCCGGCGATTCTTCCTTCCCTGTCACCACGCGCCCCAGCATCGCAGGCACTCCCATCACATCGAAGCCGTTGTTGGAGATGTGATTGCCGCGCAGCCGCAGCGGCTCGCCCTTGTTCACCCACAGCACATCGGAAATCGTCGACGCAGCCAGCCCTTCGAACACAGTGGCCCGCGCGGCGAAGGTGGCATACTCATCCACGTTGTAGTACATCTTGCCGAAGCGCTCGCCCTTGCCTCGCACCTCAATGCTCACCAGGTTATCCACATCGCGATAGGGGAAGGGCTCAATCACCACTCCGTACAGCACGCTGTACATGGACGTGGCCGCCAGAATCCCTAACGACAGCGAAAGAATCGCCGTGGCTGTGAACCCTTTGTCCCGCCCCAGTTCGCGCAGCCCGAAGCGCGCATCCTGCAGCACCGTTTCGAGCCATGGCAGCAATCGCATCGATCGTGTCTCCTCTTGCCAGTAAGTCGCGTTGCCTACCGAGCGGTTGCTCTCCCGCGCCGCCATCGCCCGGTGAAACTCAATCTCCTCGGCGATCTCCCGATCTACTTTCCCCGGACCGAACGTGTTGCGCAGTCTGCTCCAGAGGCTCATCACACATACCTCAGCACGCGATTCACCGCCGCGGTGAGCCCCGCCCAGCGTGCTTCCTCTGACGCCAGTTGCCTTTTCCCGGCCGCGGTGATCGCGTAGAATCGCGCCCGCCGGCCGAGTTCCGACATCCCCCACGTCGCTCTGACCCAGCCCTCTTCTTCCATCCGGTGCAACGCTGGATAGAGCGAGCCTTCCTCCACGCGCAGAGCCTCATCGGAGGCCTCCAGCAAATGCGTGGCGATGCCGTAGCCGTGCAACGCACCCCGCGCGGCCAGTGTTTTCAAGACCAGCAAGGTCAGCGTGCCTTGGAGAATGTCGGAAGGTTTGCGAGCCATACCTAGTTAACTTGGTATCATGCCCCGCTTCCCCGCGCAACTGCCCCTTCTTCCCGTCGCCGCTGTGCCTCCCGCAGAAATTGCCCCAACTCGTCGTCTTGCGCCGCGACCCTGGCCCAACCTTCGGCAGTGGCGTGCCAGCGATGATCGTGGATGGTCATGTCGATCCCGCGATCAATGAGAAATTGCATCGCCTTGTAGTTCTTGTACCAGACCAGTTCATGCAGGATACTGGCGGGTTCATGCGAGCACCAGTTGGTGTTGATATCGGCGCCGTGCGCCAGTAGGTAATCCGCAACCTCGAAATGGTTGTTCATGACGGCCCAGGCAAGGGCCGTATCCAGGACCCGTTGCTTGCCGGGAGGCTCGCCAAACCAGCTTACGAAGTCGGAACAGAAGTGAGCATCGTGGATGGGAAAGTGATTCGCCAGATCGCCGAGCGCAGGTTTGCCCGCTGCGTCAAACCAGCGTTGCACACGCGGCAGGTCCCCGCTCCCGGCGGCGTGCGGCAAATCGTCCGGCAGCGGCCAGATCCGCAGCAGCAGCGGCAGCAGATGCGTTTTCACATAGGTGAAGGCGTGATCGATGGCCGCTGATGGCGGCGGCACGCGGCTGTGCAGCAGTGCCGGATCGAGATCCAGAAACGAGCGCAGAAGCGCCTCGCGATCGTTGAGCACCGCAACCTCGATCAGCCTCGCTTGGAATCCAACTTCCGCGTCCGACAGCAGCCACGATTCCCGGCGCAACCCGTCGACGAATGCCGTGAGGTCTCCCTCATGCAGCGCTTTCGAGATCTGCTGTTTCACAAACGCCGGCCAGGGGAGGAACGGCTCGGGCGTGTGCACATCCGGCTTGTTCTCGATGAAGTACTGGATGAAGGCGGAACGCCCCACACCGCTGTCGATCTTCGCTCCCAGTTCCGCGTCGAAGGCAATGGAGTGCTCCAGTAGCAGCTCGGCGGCGCTGGCATGCTGCAAGTGGCATGCGTACAGGAACGCTTCGTTCACCACCGCAAGACTGTCCGCGTTCGTACCCAGGCGTGCGCGAATGCTCTCCACGTCACCGAGAGCGGCAAAGAACTTCAGCGTAGGCGGGAACAGGCCGCGCTGCCGGAACAGTTCGATCAGCCCTTTGGCGCGCGATCGGATCAGCCCTTCGCATACCGCTGGCGCGACGAACGCGCCGGCATCCAACAGGACCTCGGCGCATGCCAGGCGAGTGAAGTGCTCCTCACTGAATGCGTTCCCGCTGTCACCGTAAGAACCGGTAGCCATAGCGAGCAGCCCGCCATCGTTGTCATCCGCCCTCCATGTCAACAGCGCGGGGTACTCCGCGAGAAGCCGCCTCAGACCCTCGACGTTATTGTGATGAATGATGCGCCGTGCTTCTGCTGCGTCCACTGCAGGCTCCTGACTCCGCGCCTTTCATTGTCTTGTCAAACCACACTACCGTAACCTCACCACCGCCACATCCCGATCCCCAATGGTCGCCGACAACTTTCTTCCCTGCACTTTCACGGTCTTGTTCTCCCACGCATCCGACGCTGTCCCGATCGACTCGCCCAACTCCACCACCACCGGCCGTTCCTGCCGCGTCGGATTGAGAATATACAGCACTCGCCCATCCGCGCCCCGATGCAGCCGCACCTTCACGAGCGGATCACTCACGGTCAACGTGCGCGAGATCCCGGCCCAATCGAGCAGCCCCGCGAAGAACGTGCGAGCCTGCGGTGTCGGCCGTTTAAAATATCCCGCGCCTGGAAACGAACCGATCAACAGTGTCCGTCCCTTGCCTGCCGTATGCTCCACCGCCGCCGTCCGTCCACTCGAATGCCGTCCCACCGCGCGCCCGCCTTTCAATTCGTATTCCTGAAGAAAGTACCGTCCCGCAATATTCTGCCCGCGAACCGTGAACGAATAATCCTCCAGCAAATCGGGAGTGAACTCGACATACGACTCCCGCGCTCCAAACAACTCGTCCATCCCGAAATTCGGCTGCACCGTGCCTACCTTGCCACGATCCCCGAAATACGCCGGCAACCCTTCGCTCACCAGCGTGCCGCCGTTCCGCACATACTCCATCAGCTTCTTCACGGTCGCTTCCTTGAGATGAACCGGATAGGGCAGATACACCAACGGATACTCGGCCACATGATCGAGATGCACGAAATCGGCCTGAATATTGTTGTCAAAGAACGCCTGATATGCCCCTCGCGCCGATTGCGCGTAGTGTTCCGTGGACCCCTGCTGCACATAGTTGAACAGTTGCGATTCCGGGATCCACACAATTCCCACTTCGCCCCGCACCGGCCGCGCCTTCCACAAATTGCCATTCGCGTTCGCCCAGCGCGCCACCTTGCCCGTCATCTCCGCGCGCGGCGTCACTGAGCCATCCATGCCGAATGCGCCGAAGGCCCCAAAGAGCGGCCCATCGAGCAGCGGCCGCCAGCGCGGATACAGTATCCCCGTGGCCCCGCCCGCGATGGAAATCATATTCCAGATACGAATATCCTTATCATCGGTGATGCGCCCATCCTCGCGCGCACGCCCCGTCACCTGCGGCTGCATCCACAGCGGACCGGCCTGGGCCTCGGCATGCCAGAACGGTTTTCCGCGCGAGCCCGCGCGCACCAGATCGACGGCGTGAAACTGCTTCCACGGCTCGGAACCTTTGCGCGAAGCCACCCACGTGAATCCCCACACATCGACATCCGCCGCCGAGCGCCACTCGTCGTAGGTCCCCGATGGATGCCCTTCGAGCGACATCGCCACGCCATGCGCCACTACCTTGTTCTTCGTGTCGTTCTTGCGGAACAGATCGACGCGCCACTTCGCCAGCCGGTGCGCATTGTCGATGCGGAACTGCAGCCAGTCGAGGCTTTCCGGATACCCACCCAGATTCTTCGGCGGATGTACATCGTCCCAATCGGCGTAGCTGTAGCGGTACCACGCCTTGCCCAAGGCTTCCAGCGTTCCGTATTTCTTCTTCAGCCATTCGCGGAATTTGCGCTGCGTGGCCGGGCAATAGCAGAGCATGTTCTGCGCCGATCCGCCCTGCGCGGTGTGCTCGTTCCACAGGTCGTAGCCCATGGTTGCCGGATGATCCTTGTAGCGCGCAATCAGCGCCAGCAGCCACTTTTCGGCCATCCCTTTGGCGTCTTCATTGTCCAGGCACAAGCCCGGGAATCCGCCTGTCGCGCTCGATCCGGAAATGCCGGACTCCACTGGCTTCCCATCCGCCGCCAGATAGCGCGCATGTGCGTACTTCGTGAACGCCCATTCCGGTGCCGCTGTCACCATTTCCGCCAGAATGACGCGGATATTGTTCTTCGCCGCCAGATCCATCTGCGCGTCGTAATCGCGCCAGTCCATCTTGCCCGGGGCAACTTCCACCGCCGACCACATGAACCAGTGGCGGAACATGTTCATCCCGAGCTTTGCAGCCGTGGCGTGATCGCGAGCCCAGTCCTCTTCCGGTGGATTCGACTTCCGGAAATACACAGCGCCGTAAGGAAACACGGGATCTGCCGCGGGCAGCGGGGCCGCGGTGCAAGCAAGCAGGATCAGATGCAGCATAGTAAGCCGTCCGAATGGGGACGTACTTATGATATGCGCTGCGGTCCAATGGCGCGCGCCTGTTCCCGCGTCTGCAGGATGAACTGGTAGAGTTCACGGGCCATGCTGTCGCAAACCATCATTCCCATCCGGTTGAACATTGGCTGCGATTCCTTAAACCGCAGCGAGCCCACTCGGCCGCGCCCGATGCACGGCAATCACGCGCCTGTTCGTCACAGCACAAAACGTGCTCCTCCTCTACCAATTCGAATAAACAAACCACCCCCAGATGAAGTATTGGCCAATGATAAAGAACACAAACAGATTGACCAGCAGGAACAGCGGGGGCTCATCCGACGTTATCTTCTGCCCCACAGCACGGTCTCTCCGGGAGACAGCTCCATGCGCACAGCTTCCGCGGCCAACGCACTCACTTGCAACATCGCTTAGGCTCGCTTCACGATCACCATCTCGCCCAGCACCTGTTCCACCTTCACTGGAGTATTCTCCCCGATCGCTTTACCATCGCTCGACCGCGCCACCTTATCCACCATCTCCTCGCCAATCTGGCACCGGATCTGGCCCACGCCATCCTTCGGAATGCTGACAATCACCCGCGCCGTCTTCCCTACGAAATCGCCCGTCTTCACTTCCGTCGTCGCCTGCTGCCCGAACAGGAACCGCGCGAACGCATAGATCATCGCCCCGAACGCGCCCCCGCTCAGCAGACCCACGCCGGAAGCGGGCAAGGTGGAAAGCCCATAGTAAGTGGCAATCGCCCCGGCGCCGCCGAATGCCGTAATGAACACGCTCAGCACGCGCGGGCTGAAGAACGTCGGCCCGCCCCCGCCGTCCACATCGTGATCGATGTCATGATCGAATCCGAAATGATCAAATACTTCCCCAAACACAAAGGAAACGACAAGGAAGACGAAGCCGATCGCGGAGATGGCGAGAAATACCGTAAAGGCAGACAGGCTTTCAAATAATCCAGCCAAGGATCGATGCTCCTTAGAAACTGGAGTCTAACGGAGCGCTTGCGGCAATGTCAAACCGCTTCCCGCCGCAGCCCCAGGGACCGCATCCGTTTGTGCAGATTGGTCCGCTCCATGCCCAGCGTGCGTGCCGCTCCCGACACGTTCCAGTTCGCCTGCTCCAGCGCCCGCAGGATATGTTCGCGCTCAGCCGATTCGCGCGCCTCCTGCAACGACGAACGCGGACCCGCCGCGCGCCCAATGCGGATCTCGGCGGGAATCGCCGCGCAGGGAATCGAATCCGTGGGACACAGAATCGCCATGCGCTCCACCGCATTGCGCAACTCGCGCGCATTCCCCGGCCAGTGATACTGCTCCAGCATTGCGTAGGTTTCTTCTTCCAAACATTTCCGCCGGAAATTGTTTCGGGTGCAGAATTCGTCCAGGAAGTACCCGGCCAAGGCGCGCACATCGGACGGCCGCTCGCGGAGGGCAGGGAGGCGAATGGGCACCACGCTCAAGCGGTAATACAGATCCTCGCGGAATCTCTCCTTCTCCACCATTTCCTCCAGGTTGCGATTGGTGGCCGCTACAATGCGCACACTGACGCGGATGGGCTTCTCCCCGCCTACACGATGAAACTCGCCTTCCTGCAGAACACGCAGCAGCTTCGCCTGAGAAGCCTGCTGCAAATCGCCCACTTCATCCAGGAACAGCGTCCCGCCGTCGGCCAGTTCGAACTTGCCCCGCCGCAACCCGGTCGCCCCCGTGAACGATCCCTTTTCGTGCCCGAACAGTTCGCTCTCAATCAGCTCGCTCGGAATTGCGGCGCAGTTCACCTTCACGAACGCTCCCTGGGTGAACGGGCTGTGCTCGTGAATATGCGCCGCCAGCAACTCCTTTCCCGTTCCTGATTCGCCGATCAACAGCACCCGCGCATCCGAGCGTGCCGCCAGCGTTGCCTGTTCCACCACCGCGCGGAATGCGGCGCTATCGCCGATCATGCGCGGCGCGGCGCCCACCAATTCCCGCAGCGATTGGTTTTCGCGCTCCAGCTTCGAACGGTCCAGTGCATGCTGCACGGCCAGCAGCACGCGCTCCCGCGCCAGCGGCTTCTCAAGGAAATCGAATGCGCCCAGCCGCACCGCTTCCACCGCCATGGCGATGGTGCCGTGCCCGGAAATCATGATCACCGGCGCCTGCGAGCCCTGCTGCCGGATCTGCCGCAAGAGATCAATCCCATTCCCATCCGGCAGCCGCACATCGAGCAGATACGCATCGAAGCGATTGCCCGCGCTCTGAAACTCCGCCGCCGAACGGCACACGGTCACCGCGCAGCCATCGCCCTCCAGGATCCACTGCAAACTACGTCCAATATTTTCTTCATCGTCGACAATCAGGATTCGCTTTGTGCCCATTCCGTTTCCGTTTCACTGAGGTGGACAAGGGAACTGGCCGCCGGCCGCAAGGTGAGCCGGAACGCCGCGCCCCCCAATTCGCCGGCGATGCATTCGATGTCGCCGCCCGACAGCAGCGCGCTCTTCCGCGCAATCGAAAGCCCCAGGCCCATGCCCGTTTTCTTGAACGATATCGTCGGTTCAAACAGCGTTTCCCGGGCGTGCAGGCTTAGGCCGGGCCCGGAATCGTGTACTTCCATCCGCAGCACGCCATCGTGAACCGCTGTGATGCCCAACACTACGCCGCCCGCGCCTGCCGCTTCCGCTGCGTTCTCCAGCAGATTGGTCAACACCCCGCGCACCAGGTCCTCATCGGCTCGCGCCAGCGGCGCCTTGGGAGCCAGCCGCAGGTTGTACAACACCTCGGGATGCGCCGAGCGCAGAAACGCGATGCGTTCCTCCATCACTTCATTGATGTCGAAATCAGTGAAATGGACCGGCGGCTCGGCGGCCAGATCGGAGAACGCCCGCACGCGCTTTTCCAGCCGGTTCACCTCATCCACGATGATCGCTGCAGCCTGTTCGAAGAACTGCCGGTCGACGCCGGCCGGCTGCCGCGCGGCCATCTCTTCCACGGTCAGCCGGATGGGGGTCAGCGAGTTCTTCACTTCGTGCGCCATCTTCCGCCCCAACGCCTGCCAACTGGAAAGCCGCGTCAATAGTATCAGCCGTTCGCGGCTGTGCTCCAGTTGCTCCGCCATGCGATTGAAGGCTTCGAGCGCGGCGCCAATTTCATCCTTTCGCCGAGGGGCCACGCGCACCGAAAGATCGCCGGCCGCCAACCGTTCCAGCGCCTGTGTCAATTGATGTACGGGCTTTGAAATGCGATGTGCGAAGAACACCAGCACCACGATCGTCAGCACGCCGCCCGCCGCCCCGATGAGCAGCAGCGGATAGAGGAACCCGCTGCGCAGATCGCGGGTGCGGCTTTCCTCCACGCGGTCCCAGGCGCTGGTGTACATCTCGGCCAGCCGAGGCAACTGGCTGGATGGCATCTGCCGCGTATAGCGCAAGACCTCGGTTTCGCGCCGCACCAGCATCTCCAGGTGGTCGCCCTTCGGCCCGGCCAGCGCGAAGCCTTCATTGCGTCCGCTTTCATGGAATGCCGCCACTTCCGGCGGCCACGTGGCGCGCGCCGTCACAGGGAAATGCTGCGGGCGCAAACGCCCCGCCTCCACCGCGGAGCGCAGATTCTCGCAAGCCTGCTGATACAGTTCGCGCCCCGTGGCCCGCAGCGCCTTCGACAGCGAATCCATCTCCCGCGTCGAATTGAGTGACAGGCTGCGCTCCAGCAGCGCGCTGGTGACCCACAGTGAGACAACAAGCGGACCCAGCGCGGCCAACAGAAAGGCCAACAGCAGCCGGTTGCGCAGTTGCTTCATTTCGCCTCAGGGGCTTTGCGCCGGATATCCTTCAGCCGGATGGGCCCTGCCTGCAGGTTCCACTTCTGCTGCTGGGTGCGCGCCGGACGGCTGAAGATCTCGATCAACGTCGTCAGGCTCACGCCCGGTTCGCTCAACCACGCCGAAGAAGCCCGCCCGTCCCCGGCGCGGACTTCCAGATGCACTGTGTAAGGCGTTTCCGGATCCAGCGCCGCCGTCGAAACCGAGATGTTGTCAAAGCACCAAGCCGCCGCATCTTCCTGCGAGAGATGCGACACCTGGCGGCTGGACGCTTGGTCGCCTCTGAGCCTGGCCACGGAAAACTTCTCCTCCCATAAATCGTAGCTGATGGTGAAGCGCTCAATGGAACGCGCGGCAGTCGCCGTGCCGCGCATCAGGCTCAGTTGAAAATCGAAGGGCACCGCCCGCCCGTTGCGCACCGAATCGAGACTCCGACCGGTGAGAAACTGCAGCCGGCTGGAGACGCGGAGTTCTCTCCCGTCCCAAAGCGGTGTCAATTCCTGCCCCATGAGGCCAAAGGAGACAGCTAGCGCCAGGGTTGCCGGAACCCAGCAAAAGGCGGGCAATCTTGCTCGCGTTGGCATCAAAAGCTCATCCCCAGAATGAAGACCGGATCCATCCGGCCGTCTCGCAACGGAAATGCCACCAGCAAAGAGAACGCATCCTTCTGGTGGCCGCTGGTGAACCCCGCCGCCAGCGAGTGCAGTACCTTCGATTGCCCTCCCCGGTTGTAGACCGTTCCCGTGTCATACACCGTGCGGAACCAGCGATAGCGGTAGTCGAGCGAGCCGTGCGCCATGCGGTTGCCGCCGAGCGGTGCAATGTCGAACTTGTTGTATCCCCGCAGTGTCTGGCTATTACCCAGTAAAAATCGGTCAAAAAGTGGGGCGCGCCCGGTCAGCGCGCCGCCTACGAAGGAAGCTCGAATCGAATTCCCGCTTTGCCGGAACGCGTATTCGGCTTGGAAGAAATGCCGGCTATAAGCGAAGTCGCTGTCTAAGGATCTGGTGGCCGCGCGCAGGTCGTAACCTGCCTCGAGCTTGTGCTTGCCGGCTCCTGAAGGCTCCCACCGCCGATCAAAGCGCAGAGAAGAGATCAGCGCATTGGAGCTTTCGTGCCGCGCGGCCGGAAATTGTGTTTGGAATCGTTGAAAACTTACCCCGGCAGCCAGGAACACTCCCGGCAACACTTCCACTTGAACGCGTGGCTGCACATGGAGACGCGTCCTGTAGATCCCCGGTACCTCACCCTTTTCCTGCCGTGCTAGCGCCGCCTCTACCGCAGGGTTCCACTGAGACCGGAAGCTCTCCACCACGAACCCGCCGCGAAATCTGCCTTCGAAACTCGCGCTGGAAAACCCACCTCGAATTCCCGAGAACCGTTCCAGTAGTCCGTCGTTATCCGTCAGCAACCCCACGTGCAACTTCTGATTCTGATTGTCTCCGAAATTGATGTCGCTCACCGCCCCAAACGTGAAGTTCTGCTTGGAGTGGTATGCCAGCCGCGGCTGCACCACGAAATCCGGACTTTTTCGAGTCACTTCATAAATGACCCGCAGGCTTTCCGGCTTCGCCCCTTTCGTCACCTTCTGGGCGATCTGATAGCCGCGAAGCTCCTTCTTAATCCGTGTGGTCAGGCGGTCGATGGCTTCCTGGCTGAACTTGACGCCCACGATGCTCCGAATGTCGTCCTTGAGACCGTGGCTGAGCTTCGATTCGGCCTTGGGCGGGATCTCAACGGATTCGACGGTGTAACGCGAATTGACGTTTGTATCGGAGTCCTGGTTGCAAAAAGCGTAGCAGGCGATTACGGGGAGGATGGCCAGGATACGGGGTACGACACGCATGCCAACTACATATGCAAACCCGTGGCCAAACTGTAACCTGTTTATTTACAGCTATTTCAATCGCTGCAAGGTGTGCCGCCGCAGCACACCTGTGCACGCCTTACCCGGCGGCCGCGACACGCAACCGGGGCAATTCCGCTGCTTCGCGCAGTGTGCTTGGATTGGCGATGGTCATCTTGCGCCGTCCGAGGCTCACTAGCCCGCGCCTGGCGAGACTGTTGAGCGTGCTGGAGGTGGTTTCCCGTGTTGCTCCCACAAGGCTGGCAATCTCCCCTTGCGAGAACTGCAGCGAGTGTCCGCCGTCCTGTTCCGCTACTCCCATCACTTCCGCCAGATCCGCCAGATACAGCAGGATCCGTTGTTCCACGTCGCGCATCAAAAGGAGCTCGATTTTCTGCTCCAAGCCCTGTTCGCGCTTGGCCAGCATTTCCGCCAGCATCCGCCACGCTTCCGGGTTGTTTTGGCAGAACGTGCCAAACAGGTCTTTGGGAATGATATAGACTGAGCCTTCCTGCACGACCTCGGCGCAGGACTGCCGTTGTCCACCGACCAGCAGCGCTTCCTCTCCGAAAAGCTCGCCGGCCTTCACCAGAGTCAGGAGAACTTCCTTGTTATCCGGACCCCGTTTGATGACCTTGACGATGCCGGAATCCAGGAAGAACACACTGTCCGCCGCACTGCCGGACGAATAGAGAACCGTGAATCTTCGGCACTGAGGGATGCGGGTTACTCCCGCATTGGACAGCAGCTCAGCGCGGATTGTTCTTGCGAACATCTCAGAAGGACTTGGGGAGACTTTTTGATTGGGTTCCATCGTGCAAACCTCGCCATTAGGTGTAGTGGCAACGTCATCATAACGCACAACGGAACTTTCCTACAATTTTTTTTACGCGGCTTGTCAATAAAATCAAAAACCGCTTCGGACACCCTTTGCCAGCCCACTTGCCGTGTCGAACACCCGGCCCATTTCCGGGGATCGAAGAGACTCCCTAAGTTCTTTTAGAACAGCGATATAGGCGTCAAGAGCAGGGCCGATTTCGGGCTCATTGGTATCGAGGATATCCTTCCACACGGTATAAGAGCTCATCGCCAATCTCGTCATATCTATAAGCCCTGGTCCTGCGAGGCTTCTAGTACTACCAGTCCGCGAAACAGTGACCGCTAAAGCCGTCGATGCAATTTGCGGCACATGCGAATAGTAGGCAATCAACCGGTCGTGGGAGGAGGCGTCCAACTCGATGATGCGGCACCCCAGTTGCCCAATCATTTGCACCAGGGCTTGCACATTCTCCCGGTGCGGGCCGGCGCCCGTGGTGAGGATGTAAGGCCGGTTTCGGAACAACCCGCCTTCCGAGGCCTCCACGCCACGCGATTCCTTCCCCGCCATCGGATGCCCCCCGACAAAGGACCCAGGGGGCAGATGGGCCTCCGCCACCCGCACAATCTGCACCTTGGTGCTTCCCGCGTCGGTCACCACCGCCTCCGGCCCCAGCCAGGCCGCGAGGCGCGGAATCACTTCCAGGATCTGGGAAATAGGCTGTGCCAGGTAGACCAGGTCTGCGCGGCGCACTCCCTCTTCCAGCGTCACCCCTTCGTCGATCACGCCCAGCCGCTTGGCTGTCTGCAGCGTGCGCTCCGAACTGACGCCCAGGATCCGCCCCTGGAACCCGGTTTCCCTGAGGCCAAGCGCAAAACTGCCGCCAATCAGCCCGACCCCCACAATCGTGACGGTTTCGATCATTGCCCTAGATCTCGCGGTCCACGGCGGCGGCAATCATCCGCAGTTGGCGCAGCATGTCCTGGAACTGATCGGGAAACAGCGATTGCGCGCCGTCGCTCAACGCCTTATCAGGATTGGGATGCATTTCCACCAATATGCCGTCGGCCCCCGCCGCTACGGCCGCCCGAGCCATCGGGATCACCTTGTCCCGCCGTCCCGTGCCATGCGAAGGATCGGCCATCATCGGGAGGTGGCTCAGCTTCTTCACCACCGGGATAGCGGAGATGTCCATCGTGTTCCGCGTATAGCTCTCAAAGGTCCGGATGCCGCGCTCGCAGAGGATGACGTTGTAGTTGCCGCCCGCCATCAGGTATTCCGCCGAGAGCAGCAGCTCTTCAATGGTTGCCGAGATGCCGCGCTTCAGCAGCACCGGAATGCGCGACTTGCCGAGCTCCTTCAGCAGGTTGAAGTTCTGCATGTTGCGCGCGCCCACCTGGAAAATGTCCACATACTCCGACATCATCGGAATCTGCGTGTGGTCCATCACTTCGCTCACGACGAACAGATTGTTGCGGTCGGCGGCATCGCGCATGAGGCGCAGCCCGTCTTCTCCCAAGCCTTGAAAGCTGTAGGGCGATGAGCGCGGCTTGAACGCCCCGCCTCGCAGCCCCTTGGCGCCGGACTTGGCCACCATCTCCGCCGATTGCTCAATCTGATCGCGGTTCTCCACACTGCACGGGCCGCCGATTACGACCACGCTCCGCCCGCCAATTTCCACCCCGCGCACGGTGAACGTCGTCCCCGCCGGCTTGAAGTTGCGGCTCGCCAGCTTATACGGCGAGATGATGCGATGGCATTCCTTCACGCCTTCCATCAGCTCCAGGTCGCGCGGGTCCATCTCTTCCTTCGGCCCGACGCAGCCGAGTACCGTGTGCACCACTCCCGTGGAGCGATGCACCGTGAAGCCGTTGGTCACCAGCTTGTCAATGACTTGCTGGATACTTTGTTCCGTGGCGCCTTCTTCCATCACTACGAACATGGCTAGGATTCCTTTTCCGCGTCTTTGGCGGCTTGCATCCGAACGCGCTGCAGAGTGCGCATTTCGTCAATGATGCGTTCAAAGACGCGTTTCACTGCGTCGGAAGGCATCGGGCCGGGATTGTTTTCGGTCACGTTGCGGAACACATCGTCTTCGCGCTTCGGTTCGTACACCGGCATGGTCATCTGCTGCTTGATCCGGCCGATATGCTCCACGACATTGGCCCGGTCATTGAGGCAAGCCACAATGCGCCGGTCGATTTCATCAATGGAGCGCCGGTGCAGAGCGAGCTGCTGTGCCGCTTCTTCCTGGTTCACGCCGCCACTCCATGGAGGGCCGTCGACAGGCTGCGCGCGAACTCTTCCAGTTTCCGTTCCAGGTCGGGGCTGTGCAGGTTCTGTTCCACCAGGCGCACGAACGCGCTGCCTACCACCACGCCGTCGGCTAACCGGCCCACTTCGGCGGCCTGTTCCGGCGTAGAGATGCCGAAGCCCACCGCCAGCGGCGTATCGGTTACTTCGCGCATGCTGCGCACCAGCGTCTCCAGGGAAGATTCGATATTCTGCCGCTCGCCGGTCACGCCCGTGCGCGACACCAGGTAGATAAAGCCCGTCGAATACTTCGCCACCAGTTCCATCCGCCGCTGCGGGCTGGTGGGTGAGGCCAGAAACACGGTGTCCAATCCCGCCGCACGCATTGCTGTCACCGTTTGATCGGCTTCTTCCACGCTCAGATCTGTGAGCAGGCAGCCGTCAATGCCGCAGCGGTTCGCTTCCCGCCCCAGCGCTTCCACACCAAACCGAAAAATCGGATTCAGATAGGAGAAAAGGATCATCGGTATTTCCGACCGGCTGCGGATCTGTTCGGCGATTTCGAGCACCGAGGCCAGTGATGTGCCGGCCTGCAAGGCGCGCTCCGACGCCGATTGGATGACCGGCCCGTCCGCGATGGGGTCGGAGAAGGGAACTCCCAGCTCGATCAGATCCACGCCGCCGCGTTCCAGGGCGGCCACCAGATCGGCCGTGCGGTCCGGCGACGGATCACCCGCCGTGAGATAGGCCACCAGGGCCGGGCGTTTCTGTTCGCGCAATCGCTGAAACAGGGCTTTAATGCGCATAATCGGGTCCTTGTGCGTCGAGTTCGACGAAATTCTCGCGGTAAATATCGATGTCCTTATCCCCGCGCCCGGAGAGATTGACAATGTGGATCTCCCCTTTGCCCGCGGGTGCGCGCCGGATCGCTTCCGCCACTGCGTGCGACGATTCGAGCGCCGGAATAATTCCTTCGGTGCGAGCCAGCCGCCGCGCGGCTTCCAACGCCTCTTCATCGCCGACCGAGGTGTATTCGGCGCGCTGCTGATCGTGGAGCCAGGCATGCTCCGGCCCGATCATGGCGTAATCGAGCCCCGCCGACACCGAGTGCGTCAGTGCAATCTGCCCGTCGTCATTCTGCAGCAGGTAACTGAACGCCCCGTGCAGCACGCCCGGCGAGCCGCCGCTCATCCGCGCCGCATGCTCACCCAATTCCGGCCCTTGCCCGCCGGCTTCAATGCCGATCAGCCGCACGGCCTTGTCTTCGAGAAACGGATGGAAAATGCCGATGGCGTTGCTGCCGCCGCCGACGCAGGCGTAAATTACATCGGGCAGGCGCTGTTCGGCTTCGAGGATCTGCCGCCTCGCCTCCACTCCGATCACGCGGTGAAAATCGCGCACCATCATTGGATAAGGATGCGAGCCCAGTGCCGAGCCCAACAGGTAATGCGTGGTGGAGATGTTCGTCACCCAGTCGCGCATCGCTTCACTGATGGCGTCTTTCAACGTCCGGCTGCCGGAAGCGACGCCGCAAACCCGCGCGCCGAGCAATCGCATGCGAAACACGTTCAGCCGCTGCCGCCGCATGTCCTCTTCGCCCATGTAGACGACGCATTCCATGCCGAACAGCGCGCACACGGTGGCCGTCGCCACGCCATGCTGGCCGGCGCCTGTCTCGGCGATGACGCGCTTCTTGCCCATCCGCCGCGCCAGCAGCACCTGGCCCAGGCAGTTGTTGATCTTGTGCGCACCCGTGTGCAGCAGATCTTCGCGCTTCAGGTAAATCTTCGCCCCGCCGAGGGATTCGCTCAGGCGCTTGGCGTAGTAAAGCGGTGTGGGACGCCCCGCGTAGTGTGTCAGCAGGTTGTCCAGTTCGGCGTGAAATGCCGGATCGGCCTTGGCTTCGAGATAAGCAGCTTCCAGAGCCTCGATGGGAGCCATCAGCGTTTCGGGAACGAAACGCCCGCCGTACGGGCCGAAGTGGCCTCCTGCATCGGGCTGCGTGGCTGCGCCTGCGGGCGCGTCCAGCTTTGGTGTACCAGTCATTGCGACTCCTCCGCCTGGTTGGCGGCTTTGAGAAAATCCATCATTTTGGCGCGATCCTTGCGCCCTGGGGACGATTCGATCCGGGAGCAGGCGTCCACACCCCACGGGTGTGCTTCGCGAATCGCCTGCCGCACGTTCGTTGCATCCAAGCCCCCTGCTATCAGAATGCGCTTTGTTGCGCCCGCTGCCAAGCCCCATGCAAACGGGATGCCCGCCCCTCCAAACTCGCCGCCCGCCGGGCCATCCAGCAGAAAGGCTTCCACCGTGGGAAACGCGTCCAGCTCCGCGATGTCGAAATCGCTGTCCACGCGGAATGCCTTCCACACCCGGACATTCTCCGGAATCTCATGCGGGCCTTCGTTTCCGTGCAACTGCGCGACATGGATCCCGGTGCGCTTGGCAATCAAATCCCCGGTTTCCGGGTCTTCATTGACGAATACGCCCACGGTGACAATATGCTTCGGCAGAGCCCAAGCAATTGGCGTGGCCCGTTCCGGTTGGATATAGCGCTTGCTGCCGGGGTAGAAATTGAACCCGATCGCTGTTGCCCCGCCCTCCACGGCGGCCAGTGCATCTTCCAGCGTCGTGATGCCGCACACTTTAATGATCGACGGGGCGCTCATACACGAAGGCTGATCAGCGCCTCCGTCGGGTCGGGCGAAGTCATCAGGTGTTCCCCCACCAGAAACGCGTGATAGCCGGCCTGGCCCAGCAGCCGCACATCGGCGGCGGAGTGAATCCCGCTCTCGCTGACGCGGATCACGTGCGCGGGCATCCGTTCGGCGAGTTGCAGCGACGTCTCCAGCCGGACTTCAAAATTGTGCAGATTGCGGTTATTCACACCGATGATTTCGGCGCCGGAATCGATGGCGCGCTCCAGTTCCGCGGCGTCATGCACTTCTACGAGCGAGGCGATGCCGTACCCGGCGGCCAGCTCCCGAAAGCGGCGCATTTCCTCCGTGCGGAGAATGGCTGCGATCAGCAGAATGGCATCCGCACACATGGCCGCGGCCTGGTGGATGTGAATCTCGGCGAAGGTGAAATCTTTCCGTAGCACCGGGATGCCGGTGTTCGCCCGCGCCTTTATCAGATCGCCTCTGGACCCTTGGAAAAAGTGTTCATCGGTGAGCACGGAGAGCGCCGCCGCCCCGCCTTTTTCGTACTGACGGGCAATCCGCGGTGGATCGAAATCCTTGCAGAGCAAACCCTTGCTGGGGGAAGCTTTCTTGATCTCGGAGATGATGGCCGGCGGATAAGAGCGCAAGGCTTTGGCGAAGTCCCGCCGGTCGTGACGCCACTGCTCTGCCTGCTTGAGAAACAGCTCTCGATCCTGTTCCAGTGCGGGGAGTTCAGTGTGCTTGTGTTCGACAATCCGGGCCAGAACGTCCGGTACGGCGGTGACCATGAGAAATTACCTTCAAGCTTATCACAGGCCTGTTTCCCATCACGCTTGACTCAAGCCCAAATGGTCCACAGTTACTACCCCTGTTGGGCTTGTTTACGGGTCAAGCAATGCCTCAAGAAAGGCCGCGCATCCGACGACAAACACCACACAGCCATACACTCTGACTTTCGATATCTCGTCGTCGTTTGGATCATCGTTCGTGAGTCGCATTCTCATCATGAACACGCAAAGCCGAGGCCTTGTCACCATCAGAATTGAGATGCCAAACCAAACTACAAAGAACACCGCGGCGACGATGGGTAGCTTCATGACTTAGTGCAGGTCGTCCATTGTGCCACACATCTCTTGACTCCAACCCCCAAACCGTCCACACTTGAGGAGTCGTGTGGTACGCCGCCATAGGGTGGCGTCGAAAGAGGGAACCCGGTGTGAATCCGGGACTGCCCCGCAGCGGTAACCAGGAACGAAAGCTGCAACATCGCACTGGCGCCTCAACAGCGCTGGGAAGCGGCAGCAAGTAGGCTCGCATCATCCGCCTGGAAGTCCGAAGACCTGCCTACGGCTCCGCGATCAACTCGCGGAATCTCGCTTACGAGCGCCTTCGAGGGGAAGGATGCGACGCATTCTCTTTTCAGTATTCACACTCGCACTGGGTGTGCGCGCGGAGGAAATCCGCGGCACGCTCAAAGATCCGGCACAAGCCGCTATCTCCCAGGGCTGGATTCAGCTCTATAGTGCCAACAACAACCTCACACGCAAGACGCAAACTACCGCCACCGGCGAGTTCGTCTTCGCGAACTTAGCGCCAGGCGATTATCTCGTCGAAGCGCGAGCCTACGGCTTCGGCGGCGGGCCACCACAACTGGTTCATCTGGGAACTGGCGGCAATGCCACCCTCGACATCGTCCTGGAACTCGACGCCCTCCCACAGCGTGTCGTCGTCACCGCTTCCGGCACCCCACTTTCCGTCGATTCCACGGCCAAGGCCCTCGACATCACGGAACTCGCCGACATCGAGCGCCGTGCTGAGTTCTCCATCGCCGAAGTGCTCCGCCAAACACCCGGCATGCGTGTCCAGCAGTTGGGGGGCCCCGGCGGCTTCACCCAGATTCACACCCGTGGCTTGCGCTCGTTCGACACCGCCGTGGTGATCGATGGCTTCCGTCTTCGCGACGCCGGTTCCCCGCAAGGCGATGCCGCCGCTTTCCTCGGCGATCTTCTCGTGGTCGATCCTGCCCGCGTTGAAGTGCTGCGCGGCTCTGGTTCGTCATTGTATGGATCACATGCCATCGGAGGAGTGATTCAGATCGTGACGGACCAGGGTGGCGGGCCGCTCCATGGCGAGATCGCTACCGAAGGCGGTGGGCTCGGCTTCTTCCGCGGTCTCGCCCGCATGAGCGGCAGCGCCGCCAAGGACAAGCTGCAATTCTCCGCCGGCGTCGCCCATATGAATGTCACCCGCGGCGTCGATGGCGATGACCGCGCCCGCAATGCCAGCGTGCAGGGCTCGGCGCAGTACCTGTTCACACCCCAATCGCGCCTCAGCGCCCGCTTCTGGGGTACGGACACGTTCACCCAGCTCAACTCTTCTCCTTACGCCGGCGCCACTGCCAATCTGCCTGCCTTCGGCCTCATCGACGCCGTGCCGGGAAAGACTTTTATCACAGGGCTCAACGATCCCGATGCGCGCCGCGCTGGGAAGCAGTTCTCCGGCCTCGTTTCCTATCTTCACGAATTGCGCCCCGGCACCACCCTGCGCCTCGGCTACCAGGGACTCACCACCTCGCGCGACAACCGCGACGGACCGGGCGGCTTCCGCTTCCCTCCCGCTTTCAACAATTCGGCGGTATTTGACGGCGATATCCATAACCTCCAGGCCCGCATCGACTCGACCATCGGACGCCATCAGTTGATCAGCGCCGGCTACGAGTTTGAATTGGAGAAATACGAGAACATCTCCCGCGATGAAAACCCCAACGCCGCGCAACGTGTCTTTGCCCGCACCGCGGTGCGCCAGCGCTCCAGCAGTGTGTTTGCGCAGGATCAACTCCGTCTGCTCGACAGCCGGTTGCTGGTATCGCTCTCCGGGCGCTGGCAACGCTTCTCGTTGCGCCAACCGGAATTTGAAGGCGGCGTGCCCGCCTACGCCATCACGCGCTTTGCCGCCCCGCCCGATGCGCTCACCGGCGACATCGCCATCGCTTACCTGCTGCGTCCCGGAACGAAGCTCCGCGCCCACGGCGGCAACGCCTATCGCGCTCCGGCGCTCTACGAACGCTTCGGCACCTATTTCTTCAGCGGCATGTTCTCCGCTTTGGGCGATCCGCGCCTCAGCCCCGAGCGCGCCCTGTCGATGGATGCCGGCTTCGATCAATACTTTCTCGGTTCGAAGGTCCGCGCCAGCGCCACCTATTTCTATACGCAATTGCAGAACGTGGTCGGCTTCGGCGCTCTACTTGGCGCCGATCCCTTCGGTCGTTTCAGCGGCTATCGCAACATGCGCGGCGCCCTGGCGCGAGGTGTGGAATTGAGTGGCGAAGCGGCTCTCACTCGCTCGACCCGCATGATGGCCTCCTACACGCACACCCGTTCCCAGCAGCGCAATTCGGTGTTTGTGGAAGGCTTCCTGTACTCGCCGCGCATACCGAAGAACATGGGCACCTGGCTGGTCACCCAACGCATCGGCAGCCGTTTGGAAATCACCGGCGACCTGGCGTGGAGCGGCCAATCCATCACTCCGCTCTTTGCCGGAACGGGCACCCGCGGCTTCCTCTTCGACGGCGCCCGCAAGCTCGACGTCGCCGCCGCCTACACTCTGCCGCTCACCGATCGCTGGCGCATGCAATTCTTCACCCGCGTCGACAACGTGCTCAATCAGACCTGGTACGAAGACGGGTTCCGCGTCCCGAAAGCTTGGGCCGTGGGTGGGTTGAAACTGCTGTTCTGATTACGCCGGTCGCACGGAGACCGCGACATCAATCAACTGATCGCCGCCCCCCAGCGCTACGCCTTTCACCGGCGTGACATCGGAATAATCGCGACCCCAGGCCACGGTGACGTGTTTGCCGCAAGGATGCACGTTGTTCGTTGGATCAATGTCGATCCACCCGTGGCCGGGGCTGAACACCGACACCCAGGCATGTGATGCCTCGGCCCCGATGGAGCCCTCGCCACTCTGCAAATACCCGCTCACGTACCGCGCCGCCAATCCCAGCGAGCGCAGGCACGAAATCATGACATGCGCGAAGTCCTGGCACACACCGCGCTTTTCGCGCAGCACCTGCTCCACCGGCGTGGTCACTGTCGTCGCCCGCTGGTCGTACTGAAAGTCGCGGAAAATACGCTCCGAGAGATCGGCCACGCCTTCGGAAAGCGGTTTTCCCTCAGGAAAACTCGGCGCGGCGAAAGCTGCGTAAGCGGACCCGATCGGCACATGCGGGGAAGGGAACACAAACTCGCACGCTTCGAACTCCTCCGCGCTGGCATGCACCTTCAGCAGATCGCGCACGTTCTCCCATTCCAGCGTTGCCAGCGGCCCCGGCTCAGCCGTCAATTCCACTTTGCTGCGCGACGTAATCGTCACCGTCGTATGCGGCTCGTGGATCGAAAAATAGCTCACGTGATTGCCGAAGCCATCCACCCGTGACGAAGTGAAATCCGGCTCCGGCGTAATCGTCAGCCGGTGATCCATCACCTTCTGGCCCTTCGCCGCGCGCGGATGCAGATGCACCTCTGTGTGACAGTTCACCGCCGGCTGGCTGTAAATATAGGTCGTCGTATGCGTCGATTCCAGAATCATGGCGCCACCAGCCTCCGCGATGCCACCGAATGGCTCAAATAGCGCCGCGACAGCGTTTCCGACAAATTGCGCAGCTCAAAGCTCAGCCGCGACAAAAGCGATTCCAGCGCCTGGCGTCTGCCCTGCGCGTCCGATTTCGCCAGTTCCTGCACATTCGCCAGTTGCACTGTCGAGAGCAGATCCAGCGCAATACGCGCCTCGGCCGGACGCCGCGCCAATATCTGGCTTTCCGGCAATTGTTCGATATGCCGCCGTAATTGCCCGAATTGATACGCCACCGAGCGTGGATTCGCTTCATCCAGCAACAGCAGATCGAGCACCAGTTCCATCTGCATCGAGTTCAGATAGCGCGACCGGTAGGTGATGGAGCAATCGGCAATCTCCAGCAGCATTTGCAATCCCGCCGCGTCGCTATCGGCCACATGGGCCAGCCCGTGACGCAGCAGTTCGGTCATCTGCAACCCGCGCTCCAGCCGCCGCCCAATGTCCAGAAAACGCCATCCATCGCCGTGCGTCATGCTCTCCATCACCATGCCGCTGAAGGCCGAAAGGGTAATCACGGCGTGATTCAACCGGTCTTGCGCCGCATTCACTTGCAGCGCCTCGGCCGGCGCCTTGCCCGAAAATTGCTGGTCCAGTTGATTCAGGATGCGCCACGCATCGGCGGAAATTCGATCGCGCAGCAGCCACGCCAGCCGCCGCACATGATGCACATTGAACGCCAGGCTCGACCGGGTCTCCGAATCGAACACCAGGTTCAGAATCTCGCGTTCCCACAGCGCCGGCGACGGCGGCGCGCCGCCCGGCTGCGCCGTCAGATAGCCCAGCGCCTGCAGCACCGGCACAGCGGCCTGCCCTGCCGGCGAAAGCGTCGGGCCCGTTTCCTGGAACAGCCGCAGCAGCAGCGTCCGCACGATGCGCACCGCCGATTCCACACGCTCTGTGTAGCGCCCCAGCCAGTACAGATTATCGGCCACCCGGCTCGGCAGATCGAACGTGGCACGGCTGATTTCGAGCGTGTTCACCCGAGGCTGCAGCAATGTGATCTGCTGCGGCTCTTCATCGGCCAGCACCCACGTATCCTTGCTCCCGCCGCCGTGCTGCATCGACACCACCAGCGTCTCCAGCGATGAGGTGACGCGCGTCAAGCCGCCCGGCATCACCGCATAGCTGCCGTTACTCGCCACCGCATACACGCGCAACACCAGGTGCCGCGGCGCCAGCCGTCCGTCATCCCATACCGGAGCCGTCGAAATCGCCACCTGTTCCTGCGCCACATAGTGGGTCGGGTTGGCCTGGATCTTGGCCGCGAACTCTTTCCGCTGTGCCGCCGTCAACCGCTCGCCAAACACCGGATGCGAGCCCATGGAAGGAAACGACGGTTTCACCACCAGTTGATCCAGATGGCTGGTGACGTAAGAAAGCGGCCCCTGGTGCCCGCACCACCACGTGGCCACGCTCGGCATCTTCAATTCCTCGCCCAGCATGTGCCGCGACAGCCCTTCAAGAAACGCCGAGAGCGTCGCCGTTTCCACCAGGCCCGATCCCAACGCATTCGCCATCACCACGTTGCCCGAGCGCACCGCTTGCACCAGCCCCGGCACGCCCAGCATCGAATCGGCATTCAATTCCAGGGGATCGCAGAAGTTGTCGTCCTGCCGGCGCATGATGACGTCCACCGGCAGCAGCCCGCCCAGCGTCTTCAGATAGACACGGTTGTCGTGAACCGAAAGATCGCCGCCTTCCACCAGCGTGTAGCCCAGATAGCGAGCCAGAAAGGCATGCTCGAAGTAGGTTTCGTTGAATGGCCCCGGCGTGAGCAGCACCACGCGCGGATTCTCTACATTGCGCCGCACCAGCCGGAACAGCGTCTCACGGAACTTCTGAAAGAACCCCGCCAGCCGCTGCACCTTCATCGAACGGTAAACATCGGGCATCACGCGCGAACTGACCAGACGGTTCTCCAGGGCATAACCAGCCCCCGAAGGCGCTTGCGCACGGTCCGCCATCACCCACCAGCGCCCGTCCGGCGAGCGTGCAATGTCCGCCGCATACACGTGCAGATGGACTCCTCCGGGAACCTGGATGTCGCGGCACGGCCGCAGATAGTGCGGATTGGGAAACACCGTTTCCACCGGCAGTTTGCCGGAGCGCAACAGGTGCTGCGGTCCGTACAAATCGGCCAGGATGGCGTTCAACAGCGTGGCGCGCTGGGCGATCGCCGCCTCCACCTTTGCCCATTCGTTCCCGTCCAGCAGCATGGGCACGGGGTCCACCGGCCAAGGCCGGTCGTTGCTCTTCGGATCGTTGTAAACGTTGTAGGTGACGCCGTGTTCGTGGATTAGCCGGCGCCCTTCCTCCCACCGCCGCGCGAGGTTCTCATGCCCGATGGAAACCAGCGATCCAGCCAGCGAGCGCCAGTGCGGGCGCACGATGCCCGTCCGGTCCACGATCTCATCGTAGAAGCCGGCGTTCGCCCGGTAGGGCCAGCGCGGATCGAGCCGCTCTCCGCTTTGTGTCCCCTCTCGGTTCATCCCTGTCCAGTTTCCCACAACCGCCGCCTGAGGTGGTGGAATTCGGCCATCCTGGCTCGAAACCACCGCTGACCCATAGGAAGAAACCTTTCACAATCAATTACATAGAAGTTGGCATACGACGTGCATAACAAAGGGCATGAACCTCGCACATACACTTTCGAAGAGTTCACTCCGAGCCGGGGCCGGGATGCTAGTTGCGGGGCTGCTTCTCGCTTCGGCCTATGCACAGGAACCGCCGCCTCCTCCTTCGGCGGAACCGGATCCGGCGCCCTCGAGCGCCGCTGCTCCGGACGATGAGGCCCAGCGGCCACCCTCCACCAACCGTGGCTGGCGCCGTTTTGGCGAGCAAGCGCCGCCTCCAGCCGCTGCTCCTTCGCAGTTGATCCTTCCGGCGGGCAGCTTCATCACCATTCGCGTCAACCAGGCGCTTTCGAGCGATACCAATCAGACCGGGGATACCTTCACAGCCACTCTTTCTCAACCGCTGATCGCCGACGGCTTTGTCGTTGCGCGCCGCGGGCAAACCGTTGCGGGGCGGGTTGCCGATGCGGTGAAAGCGGGCCGTGCCAAGGGTACCTCACGGCTGGCCATTGAACTGAACGAACTAAGTCTCGTCGACGGCCGGCAGATTCCCATTCTCACGCAGTTGATGGAATACTCCGGCGGCACTTCCAAGGGCCGTGATGCGACAGCGATCGCCGGAACCACCGGGCTCGGCGCAGCTATCGGCGGAGCGGCGGCTGGAGGAGCAGCGGCCGGCATCGGCGCCGCAGCCGGCGCGGCCGCTTCGGTTATCGGCGTTCTGGTCACGCGTGGCCGGGCTACCGAGATCTACCCCGAAGCGATCATGACCTTCCGCACCATGCAGCCTATCACCATCTCCACGGATCGTTCGCAGAGCGCCTTCCAGCCTGTGGAACAGGGTGACTACGAACCGAAGTTGGAACGCCGTGCCCCCACCCTGCAGCGCAGAGCAGCCCCTGCCTGGTATCCGGGCTATTGGGGCGGATACTGGGGACCCAGCTACTGGGGACCGGGCTGGGGTTCTTACTGGGGACCCAGCTACTTCGGCACCGGAGTCATCATCCGCGGTGGACGTGGCTGGGGTGGCGGAGGCTTCCACGGCCGCGGCCGCCGCTAAACCAACCGCGCCTACCGTCGCATGGGGCCGGGCTGCCGGCCCCCATCCAGCCCAGCCCATTGATGTTGCCAAAATTACACACGGCATGAAGGCAGGCATCTGGGTTCGTCGCTTTCTGGGATATGAAACGATGTTCTTGGATCTCGCTCTTCGCACTTCCGCTACTCTGTGGTGCGTCCTCCGTCGTGGTTCCGAATGATCTGGGCCTCCGATCACTCGCACCGTATCCGGCCATGGGCAGTTGGATGCAACCAATGGATTTCCAAGTCATTTTGGGAAGCTCTCAACTCGCCGGCATCCCGTTGGGAAGCAAGATCACGGGCATGGGGTTCCGCCTGCCCCTAGGCACCCCAGATGGCGCCGATTTCCTCTACCAAGTTCTTCAAGTGATTGTAGGGACTTCTGTTGTAGAACCGGGTACGGAATCGGCGTCCCCTTTCAACAACTTCGCCTCGGATAGGATGTTTGCGATCCCCAACGGCGCCCTTCTTCGGATTTCCAAGGACTTGTTTATCCCCGGTGAATTCACGTTCCTTCCCTTCGATTTTGCCTTCACCTACCGCGGGGGGCCGCTTGCCGTGTACTGGGCCACCAAGGTCTTAGCTACGTCCCAGTTGTTCAATCCCAGTTTCGACGCCGTTTTTACCCAACCGGGTGTCATCGGAATGATCAACAATTTCCACATTCCCAACGAATTCAGTTCGTCCTCTACTGCACCGTTGATCGCGCTGCAGTTTACCGCGCCCGGGTCGGATGTTCCGGAGCCTGGCACGGCAATGGCAGGCCTCGCATGCCTGGGCCTCGCGTTGGTGGGCCGTTTGGGGAAACAACCCCCTAGCCGGTAAACCGGTATCCCTCGCCTCGCACCGTAACAATATAGGCCGGGTGATGCGGCTTCTCCTCCACCTTTTGCCGTAGCGCCGCGATATGGACATCCACTGTGCGCGTGATGGCATCGGAGTAGCCCCACACCTCGCGCAACAACTCCTCCCGGTTTACCACGTCCCCACGCCGCGAAATTAAATACCGCATCAGGTGCAGCTCTTTCGCCGACAAACTCATCCGCACCTGATTGCGAATCACCAGCCCTTTCCGGAAATCAATCGTCACATCTCCAAATTCATATCCCGCCATATTCTGGGCTCGATACAGTGCCTCCCGGCGCAGCAGCGCTTCAATCCGCGCCAGCAGCACAGACGGGTCAAACGGCTTCGTCACGTAATCGTCCGCGCCTTCCGTCAATCCCTTCACAATCGACCCCGGATCATTGAGCCCCGTAAGCATCATCACCGGCGTTTGCACGCCTTCCCCCCGCAGCCGGCGGCAGACGGTAAACCCATCCTCTTCCGGCAAAAGCACATCCAGAATCAATAGATCGTAAGCCTGCCGGACCAGGCTCTCCACCCGGCAGTCGCAGGTGTGCTCCACACTGTATCCGGAGTGGCGTAACGTATCGCAAAGAACGGTCGCGAGGTTCTGATCGTCCTCGATCAGAAGAATATGGCGTGGCATTGTGTTTGGCTGTGGTGTGTGACGGCGCATCAGGCGCGCGAGTTGCCGCTTGCCCCGATAGTTTTACCTTCTTAACCAACGTGAGAGACAATGCTCATGAGGAGCAACCGCAATTTGAATCGACGGACGTTTTCGATGGGCCTGGTGTTAGGGGCGGGAGTCGCGCGCGGCGCCGCGTTGGAGAAAGAAAAAGACCTGGTCATCTACCAGGATGACGCTTATTACTGCGCGTTCCCTTCAGTGGTCCGGCGCAAGGATGGCGAATTGGTGCTGGCCTTCCGGCGTGCTCCCAACCGGCGCCTGCTGGGCGAGAAAAGCTACACGCACACCGATTCCAACAGCAACCTCGTGCTGGTCCGCTCGCGCGACGCGGGTATGACTTGGACCAAGGAACCCGAACTCATCGCCGCGCACCCGCTCGGCGGCTCCCAGGATCCCTGCCTGGTGCAATTGCGCGACGGCACGCTCATCTGCGCGTCCTATCTCTGGAGCTGGCTCAATCGCGAGGCCGGAGCGAAGACTGCCGGCAGCTACGAACTGAAACAATTCGTGTTCCAGGGAGGCTATCTCGTCCGCTCCACTGATGGCGGCAAGCACTGGTCCGGCCCCGAATATCCGCCTCCCGTGCCCGGTCGCGACATCAAGAACGCCTATGGCAAGCCGCTGCCCGTCTACAACCGCGGCGCGCTTTATCAGGGCAAGGATGGGCGGGTCCATTGGGTGATCGCCTATCCCAAGCCAGGCGATGCGGCTCGCACGGATGTCCATCTGATGACCTCCGCCGACGGGGGGCGCACCTGGAAGTACTCCTGTCCCGTCGCCACCGATGCCAAAGCCGATTTCAACGAGTCCTGTGTCTACGAAACGCCGAAAGGCGACCTGGTTTCGTTCATCCGCACCGCGCGCATGGAGGATCACACGGTGCTGGCGCGCTCCCGCGACGGCGGCAAAAGCTTCGAACCCTGGCAGGATCTCGGCTGGCAGGGCCATCCGCACCACGCCATCCGGTTGGAGGATAACCGCGTCCTGCTGGTCTATGGATACCGGCACAAGCCCTACGGCATCCGCGCCCGCATCCTCGATCCCGAGTGCACCAACGCCGCCAAGGCCGAAGAGTTCGTCATCCGCGAAGACGGGGGCACCACCGACCTCGGCTACCCCTGGGCTGTGGCTCTGCCCGGCAAGCGCGTCCTGGTGAGCTACTACTACAACCTCGCCGACGGGCTGCGCCACATTGCCGGGTCGGTGTTGAAGTACTCCTGATTCCACTCCGGCCGCGGCGCCCAGCACCGAATACGGCCCAAGCACCAAGCACCGACCCTGAGTCGGAGATCGCCATCGCAGAGCGCTTCCTGACGATCATCTCGAAGGAACCAATCGGTCCGGAGTTTGCAGACTCCATCCGCCGCGGTCTTGCCCAGGTCGACGCCGGCGACACCGTTGTGTGCCGCGATTTCTCGGAGATGGTCGAGAAACTGCTCGACTAGTTTCAAGCGTTGCGTTTCCCCTTCACGACAAAAGCACGGATGCAATTGCAGGCAATTGACCGGCGAATGGCAGGGCTGCTTCCGCCTCCGCTGTGGCGATCATCGCGGTTGGCCATCGATCCGAGATCTATAAGTAACCTCACCGGTCAGAAGTGTCATCGAAGCGCGCGGACAGCCGGTACACGGCTGATCCCCTTGACCGATTACTGCAGCCTCGTCGCAGGGCTAAGTCTCATTGCCGCCTTGCCAGCGAAGAAGCCAAACAACAATCGGCACCCAGGCGGTCCGCCTATGGACTCCTCGCCAAATACGGCCCGGGTCCTTCGGCGCAAGAGATCGACGAGAACCGCCGTGAGATGTTCCTCTGTTTCGCACGGCAGACTGCTAGCCGAGCATTTGTCCGGGGTCATTGAGACGAAGGAAGAACACGAACGGCTTTCCAGTCTGTTGATCCGTTTGACGATTCCACCTCGGAACTTGTCCCCGGCGGAGGAGCGAATCGCGAGCCTGCTGGGACACTTGGTGGATAGTTTTGAAGAGCGGATCGCTCCAGCAAACGCCCGTCGATTCGCACCTGTCTGAACCTGTGTTGGCTTTGACAGATTCGTGGATCTGGTGGCAACAATTCCGATGATGATCCCAGGTGGCGTTGCTCTACCGCAATACACGTTCTTCGACAACCGCGTCTGCTTGCCCAAACGCCATGTGAATCTCCTCGGCAGCCGCGCGGCGCACCGGATAACGTCTGATGAACGTGTATGAGTAACTGCCCTTTAGTCTGCCCCAAGTATCACCTTCCGGTTGGAGAAGATGATCGTCTTCATAATAGGGATCACGAAGTAGCCCCTTCAACACAGGCCCGGCGGCTTCACCCTTTAACCAGCCGGCGAGTCGCGCTGCAGCAATCCGATCGCGCGGCTCAGCCGATTTGGCCAGGACTTGGGCGGTCGACAGGATCATGCCGCGACCACGCTCCATATCCAAGCGAATCGCCTTCTCATCCACGATCTCACCTGTGCTCGCTTCAAAAATCATGACGCGCCCCCACGGAAACCACAGCCAGAAGAACTCTCCGCCGGCGGTGAACTGGCCGAACGAGCCTCTGCTCCACCAATAGGAACTGACGGAACGCTCTACCCACGCGCTCTCGCTGGGGAATATCAAGACGCCCTCTGCTTGTTCGTATCTCTTTACAAGCTTGCCCGACGGCCCATAGAACACAAGCGCGTCAGTTCCAGAGCCGCACCACAAGTCCATCGTGACGACGGCGCGGCCAGAAGGAGCAACGAAGAAGCGTCCCGGAAGATTGACCAGCGGCGCATTCCAGATCAGCTTCTCCTGATTTGCATCGCGTGCATAAACATGGACAGAGCGTGTAGCAGCAGGGTCTGTACTCGATGCAACTTCGAGTGCACGAGCCGAGCCGTCAATGGCCACAGCCGAACGCGATCCTGCCAGCGCCGGAGGGCACGAATCGGGGCGTGCAAGAGAAGCCCAGATCAACATGACGCAAGTGGAGGCTAACCGTGACCGAATTCTCATGACCTACATTGCACTCTGACAGGCAAACGTCCAGTGGTCAATCCCCAGCGCTGACTACCGGTATCCACGCCGGTAGATCTCCAACTGCCGATGCAGTATCGGATCCTGGTACACGCACGGCTGCGCGCCGTCGGCCCCACACAGCGATGGGGTCAGTTCCTCTCGAAGCGCCTGAATCAGCGCGTTACTCATCGGCTCCTCGGAGTGGCTCCCATAGCGCAGATGGATAAGACGGCCAAGCCCGAGCGGGTTGACGTAGGAGGTGCTCATGATCGGCATTGCATATGCGCCGAGCCCGAACGCCCCTGCAAACTCGTAATGAGAATCGGCGCAGCCGCGAAACAGCTCACAACCCCAATTCACAAACAAATCGGCGTCGCTGTTGTTGCCCGGGAACTGATCCGCCTTCTGCACCGTTCCGCGCCCCACTTCATCCAGCCCGGAGCGCAGAGACGAGATGAATCCGACGCGCACGCGGTTTGGGTAAAGCGGCCTTGCCTGGTCGAACGGGAAGTCGTCCGGGTTGCTCAAGTTCGCAGCCGCATGCGCTGTGGCCACGCCCTCGGTGTGGAACAGGACATCGTAGATCGGATCGTACAGGTGCAGCAGCCGCCGCCGCACCTCCGCATTGGGCACCCCGGTGCCGCAAGTGCGCGACCAATCCGTGGCCATAGTCTGCGTCGAATCCCCGATGCTGAAGTTCACAAACCGCACGTTATGCCGGTTCATCAGCTCCTTCAGTGAGGACGCGATCCCGGTAAAGTGCTCCGCGGCCGCACCCAGAGTCTCATCGTCTATGCGTTCGCACAGCGACGGCAACAGGCCCGTTACCCCTTTGATATTCAGTATCACCAGCGGCTGCTCAGGAGCCAGTTCAACCAGGTGCGAGAAAACGATCCCGCCATGCCCCAGGAACAGCAACGGAACCTTGCTATAGGCGTAACCGGCAGCTTCGGACACCCGTGCCAGCCGGCTCGCAGGAATAAACTCCGGGCCAGCAAACGAGACGAGCGCATCCCCGAGCTGCTTCGGTAGCCGCACCGCGAGTTGTTGCGCCTCCACGGTCTGCCCATTTACCTGGTAAATGCCGAGCAGCCGATTGCGATACCGCACGAACTGCGGAAGTACACCATCGCCGAACTCATCGATTATCAGAATGGCCTCGCCCGTCGACACGGCCATGTCGAAGTGTTCCGGCCCCAGTCCGTATTCCCCCCATTCGCACAACGACGGGTCCGCCTGGGCAAAGCAGGTATCGGCCGAAATGCGATTCACCGCATCGTCGATACGCTCTTCCAGATTGCCAGAGGCGTTCCCGGCACCAGAAACAGCAAACAAGAAAAAGATCCAAAGCACCTCAAAGCGCACCATTCCATCATGGACGCCGCAAGCAGAATCAGCGTTTCAGCGGGAGTGGCCAAAGGTCTCCCGAACGACTCCTCTTCGGCACCCGAGTCCAAGTATCCGTCAGTGAGAAGAGGACACACCATGGCAGTTATCGAACTTCCAGACGATCTGGCTGCGCTGCTGAAAGCAAAAGCGGAAGCCCCGCAACAGTCGCCTAAGAAATCTGCGTATGGACTCCGCGCCAAATACGGTCCCGGTCCTTCGGCGGAGGAGATCGACGCCAACCGCCGTGAGATGTTCCGCGGCTTCGCGGAAGACTTCGAATGATTGTCTGCGTGGCCGCTGTGCTGAGATTGCTGTAGGCTGAAGAGAAGAGTGCTTTTATGGACACATTAGCGGAACAACTCGACACGAAACTGAGAACCTGGAAGCCGGAAACGGCTGCTGAGGTCCGAGAGCGCGTGGCGGAAGTGATCGAACTCGCCGATGTTGACGCTCTGGACCTGATGCGCGCCCGTGAGCGAGAACAGGAAGTGCTGGACATCCTCGATGAGCCCCCAGCCTGGTGATGTTTGGCTGGCCGATCTTGGCTTGGCGGCGAAGACCCGGCCAATAGTTGTCGTCTCGCGCCACGATCCTGATCCTCCCCGCGCCTTGGTCTTGTTCGTTCCACTAACGACCCAAAGCCGCCACAGCTTATATGAGGTCGTCTTACCTAAGATGCATTTCCTGGACCGCGATTCGGTGGCAAATGTACAAGGCCTTGGCTCGATTCCGCTGGTTCGCCTGGACCGCAGAATCGGAAGGCTGCCCTCAACGGTTATGGCTGAGCTCAAGAGAGCGCTGATGTTTGCGCTCGACCTAGATTAGCACCGATCACACCGAAAAGGCGGGTTGCGTGGAACGCAGACCCTGTATGTAGCTGCGCGCAATTTGGACGTGAGCCCGATTTGCTCCAGAATGAAGACGATGCCCGAGATTCCCTACGCTACTCGCCGCAGCGCGTCATATGAGAACTTCACCGCGGAGTGTCCGACGTGTGGTTTTAGGAACGTGTTCAACAGGGTTTCCGACCTTCTGGACACGTCACCCATCGCGAATAAGCAGGTTATCTGTTTGAGCTCAGATTGCAGGCAGGCATTTTACATCACTGGCGACTCGATAGCCGCTCTGCATTCAATGCTGATCCATGACTGTTATCGACTGAAGGCAGATAAACATTACTGCGCTTGTATTTTGAATCTTGCCCAGGCACACGAGGCGTTCTTCAGTCTGTACATGCGGGTTCACCTACTCTATCTGCCGTTCTCTCGCGCAGACCGCTGTGACCTGGATAGACTAAACGGCTTAGCCAAGACGCTTCAAGCCCAACTCGGCAAACTGGCATTTAGGAAGCTTCGGGGTGTCTTTCTCAATCTGGTGATAGCCAATGACCGGCCCGCCTCACTTGTCGCAGCTGAGCCGATCATTCGCACCTTGAACGGCCAGTGGGCGGAGCCATCCGATCAATTGATTGAGAACCTCGGCGATTGACCGTGCGTTCCCTTGTTGCTCCGGCTGAAAAGGTCTGCAATCGGAGAATTAAGAAATAGAGTAGTTCATCAGCATGCGTACCGGCCGAGTTTGGCGGAAGTCGAGACTACGCTTTTAGAGACTCGTGCCATTCTCCTGCCACTCGCTCACCTACTGGGTCTAGAGGGCGATGATCTGAATTGGTACTTGCGCTAAGTGTCCGATGAACCGTGAATACCGTTTCCCACATAGGTTCGGATGACGTGACCTTCCGCCCTGTCAAAGTGGGAACGTCCTGAGGAGATTGTGGAAAGTGCATACCCTCCACACCACCCCGGCTACAATCAATAAAGCACCCCCACCATGGAAAACCGGGAATACGCCCAAATGCTCGCCGAAACCGCCGACCTCATGGAGATCGCCGGCGAAGATTCCTTCCGCATCCGCAGCTACCGCAACGGCGCTTCCGCCATTGAAGGCTACCCTGAACGCATCGAGGACATCCTCCGCGATCCGGAAAAACACGTCACCGATATCCCCGGCATTGGCAAAGGCTTAGCCGCCGTACTGAAAGAAATACTCGAACGTGGCTCCTTTGAGCGCCGCGACGAAATGCTCGAGCGCTATCCCCCCACCGCCCTCGAACTCCTCAAAATCCAGGGCCTCGGCCCCAAAAGCATCGCCCTCATCTGGAATCACTTCCGCGTCAGCACCATCGACGGCCTGGAACGCCTCTGCCGTGAGCAGAAACTCCAAACCCTGCCCCGCATGGGCGCCAAACTCGAAGAAAAGGTCCTCCGCTCCATCGCACAATACCGCCACTCCGCCGGCCGCTTCCTCCTCTCCTTCGCCACCGCCACCGCTACCGAACTCACCACCTTCTTTAAAGCCATCCCCGGCATCGAAGACGTCACCCCCGCCGGGTCCATGCGCCGCGGCAAGGAAACCGTCGGTGACCTCGACCTCCTGGTCACTGGCCCCGCCGCCGAACAAGCCCTCGACGCCTTCGTCAAACACCCCCGCGTCCACGATGTCCTCGTGCGCGGCGAAAACAAAGCCAGCGCCCGCGTCGGTCTCGAAGGCCTCCAGGTCGATGTCCGGGCTCTCCCCCGCTCCAGCTACGGCGCCGCCCTGCAGTACTTCACCGGCAGCAAAGAGCACAACATCCACCTCCGCAACCGCGCCCTCAAACTCGGCCTCACCCTCAACGAATACGGCCTCTTCCGCCTCGATAACAACCAGCAAGTGGCTGGCGAAACCGAAGAGGGCATCTATGCCGCCCTCGGCCTCGATTGGATTCCCCCGGAGATGCGCGAAAATCAGGGCGAAATCGATGCCGCCGCCGAACACCGCCTCCCCCACTTGTTAACTCTCGCCGACATCCGCGGCGATCTCCACATGCACACTACCGAAACCGACGGCCGTGCGTCCCTAGTGGAAATGGCCGCCGCGGCCCATGAGTTGGGGTACGAATACATCGCCATCACCGATCACTCCAAGGCACTCGCCATGGCCAACGGCCTTGACGAAAAGCGCGCCGTCGCCTTCGCCGCCCAAGTCCGCTCGCTCAATCAGGAAGGCCTCCCGCTGCGCGTCTTCTCCGGCCTCGAGTGCGACATCAAACGCGACGGTGTCATGGACCTCGAAAACGATGCCCTCGCCGAACTCGACTTCGTCGTCGCCAGCGTCCACAGCCACATGAACCTCGAATCCGCCGAAATGACCGACCGCATGCTGCGCGCCCTGGAATGCCCGCACATCAAAGCCATCGGCCACCCCACCGGACGCCTGCTACTCCACCGCGACGGCTTCCCCTTCGATTTCGAAAAAATCGCCAAGGAATGCGCCCGCCGCAACGTTTGCCTCGAAATCAATGCCAGTCCCGAACGCCTCGATGTCTCCGCCCCGCTCATCCGCCAGGCCAAAGCCCACGGCGTAAAATTCGTCATCTCCACCGACGCCCATCACCCCAAGCATCTCCACAACATGCCCTACGGAGTCTCCATGGCCCGACGCGGCTGGCTCTCGCCCGAAGACGTCATTAATACATTGCCTCGCCAGAAATTCGAATCGCTGCTCGCATCGAAGTGACAACCCATGAAACTTTTCCTGCTTTCCATATTGCTTTCCACAGTGCTTCCGGCCGCGGAAGTGAACATTGCCTTTGAAAAATACAAGCTACCCAACGGGCTCCGCGTCCTGCTCGCCCCCGATCCTTCGGTCCCCGTCGTCACCGTTTATCTCGTCTATGGCGTCGGCTCGCGCAGCGAAGAGAAAGGCCGCTCCGGCTTCGCCCATCTCTTCGAACATATGATGTTCCAGGGCTCGGCCAACGCCCCCAAGGGCATGCACTTCCAGACCGTCGAAGCCAACGGCGGCAACCTCAACGGAAGCACCCACCCCGATTACACCGATTACTACGAAACCCTCCCCTCGAACAAACTCGCCGTTGCCCTCTGGCTCGAAGCCGACCGCATGCGCTCGCTCGCCATCACCAAGGAAAACCTCGACAACCAGAAAGAGGCCGTCAAACAGGAGCGCCGCCTCAGCGTCGACAACCAGCCCTACGCCAAGGCCATCGTCGAGGATTTCCCCGCGCTCGCCTTTCGCAATTGGTCCAATTCCCACTCGAGCATCGGCTCGTTTGAAGACCTCAACGCCGCCACCGTCGAAGATGTCTCCAAATTCTTCGCCACTCACTACGCTCCCAACAACGCCGTCCTCGCCATCGCCGGCGATATTAAACCCGCCGAAGCCAAGAAGCTGATCGCCGAATACTTCGGCTCCATCAAGGCCCAGCCTCAGCCCAAACCGCCGGACCTTACCGAACCCGCCCAAACCGAGCCCCGCTCCCAGGTCTTCCGTGACCCGCTCGCCCGCGTGCCGGCCATCATCCTCAGCTACCCCGGCCCGGCGCGCCGCTCCCCCGATTACTACTCGCTCGCCATGCTCGACATCGTCCTCACCGGCGGCGAAAGCAGCCGCCTCTACCAGGCCATGGTCAAAGGCACGCAGTCCGTCCTCGGCGTGGAAGCCAACCTCGGCTGGCCTTACCAGCAGGCCTTCGACTACAAAGATCCCAACGTCTACGCCGTCAATTTCACCTACAACCCCGCCGTTGACGGCAAGAAAGTCACCGCCGAATTCGTAGCCGAAATCGAGAAGCTGAAAGAAACCCTCATCGACGCGAAAGAGCTTGAGCGCGCCCGCAACACGCTCCGCTCGGTCCGCGTCCGCTCCCTCCAGTCCTCCATGTCGCGCGCCAATCTGCTCGCCCTGTATGAGCTGCTCGATGGCAAACCCGAACTCATCAACACGGAGCTTGCCGAGTTCCTCAAAGTCACCCCCGAACAGATCCGTGCCGCCGCCCGCAAATACATCGTCCCATCCAAACTGACCGCATTCGACATCGTTCCCGCCCCCCAGAAGGAGGAAAAGAAGTGAAGTCATTCATCTTGATCGCCGCCGCCGCCGTGGCCCTCATGGGGCAATCGAAGCCCCCCGATACTCCTCCTCTGCAGCCCTTCAAGCTTCCCCAAATCAAGGAGCGCAAACTCGGCAACGGGCTCACCATCCTTCTGGTCGATGATCAGCGCTTCCCGCTCGTCACCCTCCGCATGGGCTTTGTCGCCGGCTCCCGCTTCGATCCGCCAGACAAGACCGGGCTCAGCGAAACCGTCGCCTCGCTCCTGAAGGAAGGCACGGCTACCCGCAATTCCCGACTAATAGCCGAACAATTAGCCGACATTGGCGCGAATCTCGATGCCTCCAGCTCCGCCGATGGCCTCACCGTCAGCGGCAACGTCCTCTCCGCCGAGCTTCCCGCCTTGCTCGATCTCACCGCCGACATCGTCCGCAACGCCAGCTTCCCGGAAGACGAAATCAAGTTGCGCAAACAGAACCGCGCCCAGGAACTCGCCTTCCAGCGCTCCCAATCCTCCACACTCGCTAGCGAGAAGGTGCGCTCCATCCTCTTCGGCGCACATCCTTATTCGAAAACCCTCCCCAGCCCCCAAACCGTCAACGCCATTACCCGCGCCGACCTCACCTCCTTCCGCGACCGCCTCCTCACCCCCGCTAATGCCACCCTCGTCCTTATTGGAGCCATCCCGCCTGAAAGCAAAACCCTCGAACTGCTCAAGGCCCGCTTCGAATCCTGGACCAACAAGCCCGTTCCGACTCCCCCCGGCGGCGAAATCCCCAAACCCGCCCGCAAACTCGTCGTCATCGACCGCCCCGGCTCCGCCCAGGTCGACATCATGACCGGCCACGTCACCTTCACCCGCTCCAGCCCCGACTTCTTCCCCCTGATCGTAGGCAATACCATCCTCGGCGGCGGCACCAGTTCCCGCATGTTCCTCAACCTCCGCGAAAAGGAAGGCTTCGCCTATCAGGCCAATTCCATGCACCTCCCCTTCCGCGATAGCGGCTACTTCTCCGCCATCACCCAGGTCCGCCCCGAAGTCCTGGAGCCCGCCCTAAAGGGCTTGTTCTCCGAAATGGACAAAATGGCCGCCGAGCCCGTCACCAGCCAGGAACTCACTAACGTGAAGAACTACCTCAACGGCTTCTTCGTCATCGGCCTCGAAAGCCAGGGCGGCCTCGCCAGCCAGCTTTCCACTCTGCGCATCGACGGCGCCCCGCTCGAATACCTGGAACAGTACGTAACCCGCATCCGCTCCGTCGAACCCGACCAAATCCAGCGCGTCGCCGCCAAGTACCTCACCTCCAAAGACGCCGCCATCGTCGTTGTCGGCGACGCCTCCAAGATCAGCAAAGTCGTGGAGAAGTTCGGCCCCGTCGAAGTGGAGAAAGCCAAGTGAAAAAGCTCATCTCCCGGAAAGTAATTCTGGAAACTCCCATTTTTACTGTAAGCGACAATACATTAATTGCTCCGCGTGAGGGCAAAATGCGCCGCATTGTGGTGGAGCATGGCGGCTCCACTGTGGCTCTCCCCGTCGACGGCGAGAACCGCGTCCTCCTTGTCCGCCAGTACCGTTATCCCGCTCTTCGCACCCTCTGGGAACTCCCCGCCGGCAAGATCGATCCCGGCGAAACCGCCCTCCAGGGCGCCAAGCGCGAGCTCATCGAGGAGACAGGCTTCCGCGCCCGTAAGTGGCGCAAACTCACCACTTACTACCCAAGCCCGGGCTTCCAACAAGAGAAAATGAGCATCTTCCTCGCCCAGGACCTCATCCCCGGCGAGGCCAAACCCGACCACGGCGAAGAGAACCTCGTCCGCCAATGGTTCCCCATCCCTACCGTCGAGCAGATGATCCGTGAGGGAAAGATACAGGACGGAAAGACCATGATCGGCATGTATTTTCTGCGTCATCTGCTGGACTAGAGTTTTAGAACTGCCGGCTCAGTTCTACGATTACCTAAGTCACACACTAGGATTTCCACCGATTCTCGCATTCATCAGTTCACGTTAATCTTCAAATACACCAAATCACAATTGAGTCCAAAATGTTTTCGCGGGCTCGGAGGGAACCTTGAAACTACGTGTATCTACTGGACTTACGTCTGCCTTTCTCACCGTCTTGGCAGCCACCGGCGTCTTCGGGGCGTCTTACGACGCCTCTGCGCTGGCCGAATTAACCGGCAGCCGGGGCTCTGGGAATGGAGTCAATTTCGGAAATGGAGTGTCATTTACCGTACAGTGGACCATCACTCCTATCAGCGGCGGCTATCACTACAGCTACATCTTCAGCGGAACCACGGGCGCCGGCATGGGCGTGAGCCACCTCGCGCTCGACACCAGCGATAACTGCACCACTTCCAACGGCTGCGTCACCAACGTCACGGTCAACAACGTCGTAGTTGACTCCACCACATTGGTCTACGGAAACAACACCAGTTCCAACGGCAACCCCCTCTTCCCGGGCAGCTTCTTTGGCGTCCGCTTCCCCGGCCAGATCAACCCCAACAACGGCTCCAACCAGCTTCCCCTGCTTATCGAATTCGATTCCAACCGCGTCCCCGTCTACGGCGACTTCTACCTCAAGCTCGGCCAGGGCGGCGCCAGCGGCAACGGCGGCTCAGGCTGGAACACCGGAGCAAGCAATCACGCCTCTACGAACATCATCGACTTCATCGCCCGTCCGGACACCCTCACCGTGGATAGTCCCGAACCGGCAACGCTAGCCATGATCGGCGCCGCCCTCATGTGCGCCGGCCTCACCCGCCGCCGCAGACAGTAAGCTCTGTTCCAGCTTCGAAACAGAACCGTACCGGCATCGCCGGGCTCGGGATTTCTGCTCTGTCGCTCGCGGTTTTCCCCGGCCACCGGGTTGTGACCAACTGCTTTGTGCTTTTGGTCGGCCTGGTGGCCGGTACGCTTTTGCGCCGCCAGGATCGGCTCGCTTGGCGCGCTCTCAACGCTGCTGATCACGGCGGCGACCGCGGACCTGGCCCGACCGCCGGTCCCCCGCGGAATCGTGCCCGGCAGCAAGAGTACCCCTGATCCCAACCAAGTCACGGTAGTCGATGGTTTGGCGCGAGTTGTTTGTCTGCGCCAGCGAGGCCGCGCGGATCTGGTGGGCCCGGGCGGCCATCTCTTTGGCCGCTTGTTTGCGGCCCGACCTGGCGAGGACGGTGGAGTAATCTTCCAGGATCCGGCCGACGTCGGGGTGGCGTGGTCCAACAGACTGCTCCATTTCGGTCAAAGCCTGTTCGAGATAGCCCGCGGCGGCGGACTTGGGACCGAACTTCCAGCGAAGTAGACCAAGGTTGGCGAGAATGCGGGCTCGGGCATGGCTCGGCGGAAGCAGTTGCAGAGCCCGTTGGAGAGAATCGATGGCTTGTTGCCCTTTCCCTCTTTCTTTGTAGAGAAGAGCGAGGTCGCTGAGGACCGTGGCGGCGGTCTTGGGGTCGTTTTGCAAGGTGAGGTCGAGGGCCTTACGCTGGGCAGCCTCGGCGGCGGCAAAGTCCCGGCCGGTAAACAATACCTGTCCGTACTGATTCCACAGCCGACCCGAATGCGGCATCTGATCCAGCGCGAGCCGCAGCGACCCGGTAGCGGCCGACACCTCCCCCAAGGCAAGCTGGGCTTGCGCCAGGTTGGCGAGGGCGACGGCGTGATCCGTGGGACTGTCCTGGCTGAGGCGAAGCGAGTGTTCAAAGTGCTTTTTGGCGGCCCGATAGCGGCCGGCCTGGAATTCGGCCTGGCCCTGGGCGTCGGGCGACTGGGCCAGCAGGGCTGGAGCAAGGAAAAGTGCGAGCAGTTGCATGGACAACAGCATTCCATGCAAGTGCTTGATTCTAAATGGACGTTAGCGGCGTGCCCAAAATGGCCAACGGGGTTTGGGCGGTCATTTGGGGCGCGGCTGGAGTAGAATTGATCATCGGCGGCATGAGCATGAGCGGGCAGCAGGAGCGGCTGGAATCCTGGAAGCAGATCGCGGCGTATCTGGGCAAGAGCGAGCGCACCGTGCGGCGGTGGCAGCAGGACGAGGGGATGCCCGTGCACCGGCATCAGCATCAGCAGCGCGGATCGGTGTGGGCCTTTCCGGCCGAGTTGGATGGCTGGCTCGAGGGGAGGCGTCTGAGTCCGGAGCCGCTGCCCGACGTTGCCGGAAAAGGAAAGGCGGCCCTCCCGCGCTGGACTTGGGGGCTGGCCGCGGCGGTTGTAATTGCGGTGGGGATTTGGATCGTGCGGCCGTCAGGGACGCGGTTGCCGCGCTTGGAAACGGTGCCGCTCACGTCCATGCCGGGGGCCTCCTATGGACCGTCCGTATCGCCCGATGGCAAACGGGTGGCGTTCCAGTTTGCTGCTTCTGACGCGGAGGGGCCACAGTCCGGCATCTATATCAAGACAATTGGGACCGAGGGGATGAAAGCCCTGGTGTACCCCGGGGACTGGGAGTTTGTCTACGGTCCCGCCTGGTCGCCGGATGGAAAGACCATTGCCTTTCTGCGCCGGATCCGCGCCGTGGCCTATTCCGAAGGCGGCGAGACCTGGCTGCATGTCGTGTCTCCGGATGGGGGCGCGGACCGGCGCCTTCTCCAGGTTTCCGATGGGCCCCTGCTCTATGCCAATCACATGCATCTCAGCTGGACTCCGGACAGTGAGTGGATTGTGACGCCGATGGCTGTGGGCGGGCGTAAAGGAATGCACCGCGTTTCGCTGAAAACAGGGGAGGCACGGCAATTGACGGTAGCCGGGCGGCTCGACTACGGCGGGCAGCTCTCCCCGGATGGCCGGGCGTTGGCGTTCCTGCGCCAGGAGGGCCCGCCGGGGGCGGCGGTAGAGAGCGTGCTGCGGCAGGATCTGGCGGCGGATGGGACCCCGCTGGGGGCGCCGAAAACGCTCTATCAGGGGCGGTCTCAGGCGTCGGGCATTGCCTGGACGCCCTCAGGCAAGGATCTCGTGTTCTGCAATTCGACCAACGCCTTCTTCGGTCCGTTCAACAGCCGGTTGTTCCTGTTGCGCGCCGAGCCGGGGCACGCGCCGCAGCTACTGGAGTCCTCCGACTGCTCGACCGTGACCGTGTCGAGGGCGGGTCCTTCGGGCAAAGCTCTGCTGGTTTACGCCAGCGGCTGGAGCCAGAAGGCGCGGATGCATATCGGCCAGCTCGATTCGCTCGACACGCGCCGGGATTTCGCTCCCTCCACACGCTTCGACGCGCTGCCGCAGTATTCGCCGGACGGCCGACAAGTGGCGTTCCTGTCAAACCGCGATGGGACGCCGAAGATCTGGGTCGCGCGGCGGGACGGCAGCGAAGCGAGAGAGGTTGGCGGGGGAATCACCGCCTGGAGCAACGCGCGCTGGGCGCCGGATGGGAAGCAGCTTCTGTTCGGAGCAGCCTATGAACCCGGCTCGCTGCGCCATGGCGTGTTCGTGGTGGACGTGCAAGGCGGCAAGCCGGAGCGGATTGCGATCGAGGAACCCTATGCCTCGAATCCGTTCTGGAGCGCGGATGGGCGGAGCATTTACTACTGGGGGTACTCCTCGTGGCCGCCGTCTTTGTGGAAGGTGAGCGTGCGCGGAGGCCGGCCGGCGCTGATCGGCCAGTATCCGGCCAATTTCCAGCAGCAGAGCGCCGCAGCCGGTGATTTCGTGTATTATTCGCGGAACCAGTTTCCTTTTGTGCTCGCCGGGATCTCGCTTTCCAGTGGGAAGGAGGTGGTGGTGACCGAAATGCTGACTCCTTACTTCGCCATGGCGGAGCGATCGCTGTACTTCGTGCGCCAGAGCGATCGCATGCTGTGCTCCATGTCCGTCGAAGGGGGTGCGGTGAGGGAGCATTCGGCAATGCCGGCCTTTGGTGGCATCCGGCGCTTTCACGGCGTGACGGTCTCCCCGTCCGCCCGTTCGGTCATTTGGGCCGTGACTGGCGATCAGCAATCCGATTTACAGATGGTGGCGGATTTTCGTTTATGAGCGTGGAACGAGGGGCGTGCGCCTCCTCGCTCGACGCCGGATCCGTCCGGGCAAACTCGTGTACTGGACTGCGACCGCTTTTTGGGTCACTGCGTCGGCCCATGTGAGCCCGCAATCCGTGGAAAATACTCCCGTCGGATCATGAGCTGGATTTTTGGGCGTCGGATTGCTCGGGGGAATCGGAGGCTCTTCATGTCCCATTCCCAACCTGCTTCGTTTCGCTACCTGCTGCCGTTGTTGCGGATTGCCATTGGATGGCACTTCCTTTATGAGGGTTTGGTGAAATTGATCTACGCCGGCTGGAGTTCGGCGGGGTACTTGCAGGCGAGCACGGGGCCGCTGGCGGGCGTGTTCCGGTGGGTTGGTGGGAATACAGTGGCGGTGACGGTTGTTGATTTTCTCAACATATGGGGATTGATCGCGGTGGGGCTTGGGTTGATGTTGGGAGTTTTCACCCGGTGGGCATCGGTGGGCGGGATGGTGTTGCTGGGGTTGTATTACCTGGCGAATCCGCCGTTCTTTGGGTTGCCGGTGGCGGGGACCGACGGAAGCTACCTGATTGTGAACCGGAATCTGATTGAGATGCTGACGCTGGGGTTCTTTGTGGCCTACCGGCCGGTGGTGGACGAAGTGGCGCAGGCGTCGCGGCGGGAAATGCTGGCGGCGGCGGCGGGGTTGCCGGTGCTGGGGGCCTTTCTGCTGACGGTGCTGCGGAAGCATGGGTACCGGAGCTTTGAGGAGATGAATCTGCGGATGCGGGGGCCGGGGCCGAACAGGGTGGTGGCGAATCCGACGATCCGGAGTTTTCAATTTACGAAAGTCGGGGATTTGCGGGCGCGGCCACCGATGGCGCGGATTGGGAAGGTGCCGTTCAGCCGGTTAATTCTGGGTGGGAATTTGATTGGGGGATGGGCGCATGCGCGGGACCTGATTTATGTGTCGAAGCTGGTGAAGGCGTATCATCACCGGGATAAGGTGTTCGAGACGTTTGCGCTGGCGGAGTCGTGCGGGGTGAACGCGATTCTGACGAATCCGATTTTATGCGAGACCATCAATGATTATTGGCGGAATGGGGGGAGGATTCAATTCATTTCCGATTGTGGCGGGAAGAACGTGCTGGAGATGATCCAGCGGTCGATTGATAAGGGGGCGGCGGCGTGCTACATCCAGGGGGCGGTGACGGATCAGTTGGTGAAGGATGGGAATTACGATTTGATTGCGAAGGGGCTGGAGTTGATCCGGAAGAACGGGATTCCGGCCGGGATCGGGGCGCATGAACTAGCGACGGTGAAAGGCGTGGTGGGACGCGGGTTGGCGCCGGATTTCTGGATGAAGACGCTGCATGAGTGCAATTACTGGTCGGCACGGCAGGATCAGCAGCATGACAATATCTGGTGCACGGAGCCGGAGGATACGGTGGCGTACATGAAGGAACGGCCGGAGCCGTGGATTGCGTTCAAAGTGCTGGCGGCGGGGGCGATTGATCCGAAGCGCGGGTTCCGCTATGCGCTGGAAAGCGGGGCGGATTTCCTCTGCGTGGGGATGTATGATTTTCAGATTGTGGATGATGTGAATTTGTTTTGCGATGTGATGAATAAGGGGTTGGTGCGGGGACGGGAGTGGCGTGCTTGAGCCACGAATGCACACGATTGCACACGAATTATTCTGGGTTGGATTTTTTCCAGTGGGGGGAAACCCAGATCTGGTAGCGGCGGCAGGCGGTGCATTGGTTGTATTGCACGTTGTGAGTGAGTGACAGGTGGAGTGGGCTGGGGGTGTCGGGCGGGAGTTCGACGAAGTCCGAGTGCAGGATGCGGTTGGCGGCTTGGGATTGGGCGAATAGGAGGTAGGAACGGCCTTCCTGGATGATTACGGCGAAGGCTCCGGCTGCGTCGGTTTCCACTGAGTCGACTTGTGCCTTGTCGTTCGGGTAGCTGGGGTCAAGGAGAGTGACAAGGGCTGGGGTTGGTGTGCCGCCGGGGTCGGTGACGCGGCCTTGGATTGTTTTGGTGGCGGGGACGGCGGGGAGACGGAACTCGATGTTTTCGGCGCTTTCTCCGTTTTTGAGGGTGACGGGGTAGAGCGCGCGGGGATATGGGATGCGGTTGCCGTACCAATCGCGCTGGTTGGGCGGACGATCGGCGTTGATGCTGAGAGTGTAGCTGCCCATGGGGAGGAGGTCGAAGCGGAATTCGCCGGCGGCGCTGGTTGCCCGGAGGAAGGGGAATTGGGGGGTGACCGTGGGCGGGATCGCGGAGATTGAGACGAATTGGTTCGGGACAGGGTTCCCGGCGGCGTCTCGGAGGGTGCCGGCGATGGCGGCGAAGGGGACGGTGAGGAAGTTTTCGCTGCTGCAATGGCCGGGACTGAGTTGGAAGGTGCGTTGGTTGTGCGGTTCGGGAACGCCGGGGATTTCGGCGGTGAGGCGGAAGTT
>JAXLQM010000031.1:0-54687 GCA_046331645.1 Bryobacteraceae bacterium | reverse complement strand
ATAAGTCATGTCGAAGACCTTGTCCCGCGGCCGGATTTTGGCTTCGGGGTTGCGGTGACAATCGAGGCACCATTCCATATACAAGGTATTGACCTGATACATCAGCGGCATCTGGTCCACGCGGCCGTGGCATTCCGAACAGCCCATGCCTTTGTTCACGTGGATACTGTGGTTGAAGTAAACGAAGCCGGGCAGATCGTGTACCCGGTTCCATTCGAGGGATTTGCCGGTGGCCCAGCTTTGGCGAACCGGCTCGAGCATCGGGGCCTTCGTCCAGATCATGGAGTGGCAGCTCATGCAGGTTTCCGTGGCCGGCATGCCGGCCGTAGCGGTGCGCTCCACCGTGCTGTGGCAATAGCGGCAGTCGATACCCAATCCCGCCACGTGGTGCTTGTGGGAGAAGGGTACCGCTTGATCGAACGGGATGTTCGCCCGCGACACATACGGTGCCCGGTTGACCGTCATGAGCGCGTAGCCCGCGCCACCGGCAATGAGCACGATAGCCGCGATGCTGACTTTAGCGACGACGTTGGTGCTGGGGTGAAATAGCTGAGACATTAACCACCTGTAGGCGGGGACCTACCACCTTCTAGCCTTGAGTTTTAATTGTTCACGTTAGCCAAGCGTACGCATCCTCATGCAGCTTGGGTGCAGACGTATAGGGATACTTCCCAGACAGAAATAGTCATTATAGGAATCGACGGGTTCTCTTGTCAAACCAAAATTATTACTGTGTCACAGTAACGGCGTGCCCTTGATCGCCTTGTGGAGTACGTGGAGTCCAGAAGAGAAAAGTCTCTTACGAATTGGGTTAGAAGTCAATGGAATTGTCAAAGGATCGAGCAACGGTTTCGGGGGAGGCCTCGTCATGCTTCGTATGAGTCGCGTTTTGTTACTGATTCCCGTCTTGGGGTGGACCCTCGGAGCCCAGGTTTTTACGGAGCCTCCCTTGTTGATTCACCTGGTGCGTGGGGAATCGACCAGGCCGTACGGGCAGGCAAAGACGGCGGCGACGGTGATCGGGATGTCATCCCTGACCGGTCCGGTGGAGTCCTGGCGAGTCGAAATGCACGGGTCCTTCGGGAGCATTGAGGACACAGAGGAGGCAATGCGGCGGTTTACGAATGCTCCCAAGCCGGAGGCGCTGTCGCCGGAGTTGTTTGGGGACTCGCGGAGTATTGTGGCGGTGTACCGTCCGGGACTGAGTTATCGAGCGGATCAAGCGATCCGGCTCATTTCGAAGGCGCGGTACTACTATGTATCCGTACACCGCGTCCGGCTGGGTGCGTCTGGGGACTTTTCGGCAGGCTTGCGGGCCCGGCGGGAAGGGCTGGACGATATCAATCTGGACCGGCCGGATATCGCTTATCAGGTTGTGGCCGGGGCGCCGTCCGGGACTTACATCCTATTGGCGCCGATGACTACATTGAATACGCTCGATGAGGGATTGGCGCGAAGGGCCTACCAGGCGGACCAGGGGACGGCGAAGACGGATAGTGAGCTGTTGCGGACACATTTGCTGTTTCGCGTGGAGCCTGGAGTGAGCTACGTTTCGGATGCGTTCGCGGCGGAGGCTCAGGAACTCTGGCGAGGCAAGCGCTGAGGGCTCACAAGCTAGAGCTAGGGTCGATTAGCGTCAAATCCTGGAAATACGTTCCATAAACGCCGCGATCACGGCTAAGGAGACACGATGCCTGAATGAAGGCGTGTGCTCCCACAATAAAATCAGCCAGGACACGATCCCTTCTTCCGCCTCGGTGCCGATACTGCCGCCACGCAAGTGAGGCCGTCCACATTGCCTCCCTCGATACACGCTCGACTACGATCCGGTTCTCATCAAGAAAACGGTCGCAGTCAGGCTGTGATAGGAACTGGCTGCATAGCTCCGCATATACCGGGTCGCAAACCACCAGTGATCCGCGGGCGCTCGCCTCTTCAATGGCAGTCAGGGATCGATCAACGAACTGTTCGTTAGGAATGAGGACGTCCAGCAGAATGTTGGTGTCGATGGCGGTGATCACGGTTTACCGCGTACCTCATCCATGAAATTGTCGACGCTTTCATACCCGGCTTCACGAAAAGCGGGGCCGCAATAGCCTTTCCATTTACGCAGAGGCAGACGAGGCGCACGCTTGCGCAAGAGAATCTCGCCGCGCTCCACGGCGAACTCGACTTCGGTGTCTGGACCGATACCGAAGCGGTCGCGGATCTCTTTTGGAATCGTAACTTGGCCTCGGTCTCCTACTTTCATACCTTAAAGTATGACAGATCATGGAGTCATTCCCAGCAGCCAGAGGATCGCGTTCTCAAACAGGCTGTTCTGAATGGGGCTGGCGAAAACCTTGTCGCCGTGGCCCATGTTCAAGTAGAGCATCTTGAACCTGGTGTTGGTCCAAACAACAGGGACATCGGGATCTTTGGTGGTGATCAGGCCTTTGATGCCGAGAGGATACTGCGCCGGATCGAGGGTGAGCAGCACGCGGATGTTGGGATCGAGGCGAGGACTGGGGCGCCAGGAATACCACTCATTGGTGGGCGACACATACGTTTTCGGAAGCCCGCGGGTGACCGGGCTTTGCGGATCGTCGACGATCAATTTGGCCGGGAGGGGCGGCCAGTTGTTGACGCCGAACACTCCCCCGCCGAGGAATTCCTTGAACCACGGCCAGCGGGTGTTGCGATCGTTGTAGGCGGCGACATGGAAGCCGAGCCAGGCGCCGCCATTCTCCATGTAGCGCTGGAAAACCGCTCGTTGCGGATCGGGAGGCGCGCCGTTCAACCACACCATCAACTGATACTGCTTCAGATTCTCTTCATTCAACTCCGCCCAGTTGCTGGTGGCATCGACACGGAAGGCGTGGCGATCAGCCTGCTCCGCGAAGAACTTCAAGGCATCGACGGCGAACAAGACATGATCCGCTTCGGTGTTGAGGGAAAAGAAAACGAGCACCTTCTTAGAAGCAGTCTGCCCCGCGGCAGCAGCGCAGCAGAGCATAGCAGCGAGCAGCAGGCGTATGGTCACTGACCGGCACCCCAGAAGACCGCATTGCGGAACAGTTGCACGAAGTGGGGATTGTCGAACAGGCCGCCATGGTGGCCCATGAAGATATAGACGTTGCGGGCCTTGTAGTGTGGGTTGGACCAGACGACGGGGTGATCGCCACCCATTTTGATCATCGTGTCGGGCACGTAGCTCGATTCATCGACGTTGATCAGCACCTTCACGTTCGGCCGCGGGGACTTGTCCCAGGTGTACCACTCCTCTTTGTCGATGACGAACGAAGCGGGGAGACCTTTGGCCAAGGGGCTGGACGGGTCCTCAATCCGCACCGTGGCACGGGCGAAGTCCGGCAGGTAGTGAGTGAACCGGATGCCGCCCATGAATTGATGGAACCAGGGGTCGAGCGGGTAGCCATCGAAGTCGCCCAGCAGGCTGGCGTGATGAAAGCCGATCCAGCCGATTTTCCCCTCCGTGATGGCGTCGACGAAGGCTTTCTTGGCAATCGGGGCCCAATGATACGGCGGATAGTTCAGTTGGAGGAAGAGCTGATATTGTTCCAGGAATTCGTCGTTGATCCGCTCAGTGCCGGTGATGTAGTCAATGGCAAAGCCGTTGTCGGCCGCCAGTTGGTTGAGGTACAACTTCGCCGCGTCGACGAATTTCTGATGGTCGCCGCCGGCCCGCTCGGACAGGGCCACCACCCGGAACTTTGGTGGTTTGGGCCATCCGGGTTGCAACTGCGCAGCGGCCGGCGCTGCGACAAGCGCCCACACCAGGGCGAGGATCTCAATTCGAAGTTGGGACATAGATTACTGTTGCGTCGTTGCTGCTGAAGTTGGCCACATAGACCTGATTGGCCGTGGTGTCGATCGCCATGGCGTAGGGGATGGTGCCTGTCTTGACAGTGGCACTCGGCTTGCCGCTTTTGCCGTCGAAGATGGTCACGACTCCCATCGACTGGCTGGCGACATAGATCTGGTTGGTGGCGGCGTTGACGGCAATGGCGGAGGGACGCGCGCTGAGTGGAGTGGTGCGAAGGATCCGGCCGGAAGCTCCGTCGATGGTGACCATGGTCTTCCCCTCATAGGTAAGCACATACGCAAGGTTTCTGGTGGAGTCCACGGCGACGGCGAAGGGAGTCTCTCCCACCGCAACATTTCTGGTCGCGCCGCTTCCCTCGACGATCGTGATGGCTGCGTCATCTTCATTGACGACGTAGGTTTTATTGGCGGCGCTGTCGACGGCCAGAGTCCAGGGATGGCGTCCCGTCGGCACTCGCGTCGTGGTGTTCGTCCCGCCATCGATTTGCGTAGCGTCCTTGCTGCCGTAATTGGCAGTGTAGACCTTGTTGGCGGCGGTGTTCACGGCAATGGCGCGCGGCCCCTGCCCCACACGGAAGGTCGCGGTCTGATGGGTCGCTCCATCAATGACCGTCACGCTGTGGCCGAAGTTGTTTGCCACGTAGATCTGGTTGGTTCGCGTGTTCACTGCCAGCGCCTGGCAATAACTTCCGGCGCGGACTGTGGCGGCAACCGTGTCGGTGCTGCCGTCGATCACAGTGACACTGCTGTCGTTGGCGTTGGCGACATAGATGCGGTTTGTGACGGGATTGACCGCGATGCCTTCCGGTCCGGAGCCCGTCGGGACGGTTGCCACAACGGCACGCGTCCTGCCGTCAATCACGCTGACCGTGGCGCTCTTGTTGTTCACCACATAGGCCTTGTGCGTCGATTCGTTGACCACGACAGCCATGGGCTGATCCCCGGTGCTGACGGTGTGCGAAGCAGGCGGATTGGCAGCAAAGGCAGCCGAGATGGCGAAGGCGAGCGCCCACCAGTGCCGGGTCATTGGCGTCTCATTTCCTTACTCGGTATCTTACTCCGGCGCTTCACCCGATGCGGGCTGCTTGGGACGCTCCGGTTTCAACATCTGACGCGTGGTGATGCGGGCGTCAAAGGCGACGTTGAACATGCACACCATCATTTCGTCGAAACTCTGCTGGCCCCAGATGACGGTTTTCGTGGCGTCGGGATTTTCCGGGTTGTTCGGCGAATTGTCGAAGTGTTCCGTGCAAAGCAGCTTGGTGCCTTTGGGGAGCCGCATGGGCTCGGCGAGATCGTACCAGAGCTGCCAGCGCCAGTTGTAGCGGGGGACGCTGAGCAGTGTTTCGGTGCGTCCGTCGGCGAAGACCACTTTGTATTCGGCGGACTTGCCGCGCATATGCATGTGCGGGTGCAAGCCGAGCAAGGTGACATCTTCGGGCAGCGTAAAGGAGGCATCGACACGGAAATTCGGGTCGCCGGGAGGGATCTTGAATGAGGAGTTGCCGGCGGACAACGTCATCGTGCGCTCGGTGGGCGGCTGCTTGGCGAGGACGAGCCCAAGCCGTGATTGATCGGTGGCCGCTTTGCCTTCCGGCATGTAGTGAATCTCCAGCACGATATCGGAACCGGCGGGGATCAGCTTGGCCTGGCCCGGTTTGAACATGTCGGGTGGCTGTCCCGGGGCGTATCCGGTCAGCCAGTCGTTGGGAACATCATCCTTGGGTGCGTCCTTATTCTCTTTGGATGGCGGCGCTTCAAAGAACTCGTTCTTCGGCATGTCCTTGAAGTAGTTCGATCCGGGAGTGCGCACATAGGCTACGATGTGGTGCACCACGCTGTAATCGGTGGGCGCTGCCTGCACATGTTCCACCCATTTGTCCTCTGTGAAGCCGGTGGGAATGATGATGTATTGATACTCCAGAATCCCCGTGGCAGGAACAGCAAACGGCTTGGGCAGTTGAAGCACAACGTCGGGTTTGGGGATCGTCCAGCCTTCGACGAATTGCTTCGGACGAGGCATGTGTTTGCGGTTGCCCAGCGGTGCTCCGGCGTCGGCCCAGGCAACGAGGGTGTCCACTTCCTGCTGCGTCATGGAGGGGTCGTTCGCGAACTTGCCGTAGTGCGGATCGGCGAACCACGGGGGCATCTTCTTCTGCAGAACCGCGCCTTTGATGGCCTTGGCCCAGGGCCGGGCCTGTTCATAGGTGAGCAGCGAAAACGGGGCTGCCTGTCCGGGCCGGTGACAGCCCTGACAGTTCTTCTGCAGAATGGGTGCAACGTCTCTGGCGAAGGTCGGTTTGCCTGCGTCCGCGTAGAGGGACGCTGCCACTGCCATGGCGATCCCGATGATGCGTATTTCTGCCAGCATATCCTCTCCAGTCCCCCCTCGATTCGGTTGCACTCTCGATGCTTAGTTGTAACATACAGTAACTAGTCGCATCGGAAAATCGAGACATGGAGGGCGAGTGTTGCGGTTACTAGCGAGTCTGTTTTTGCTCTTGACGTGCAGGAACTGCATGGCTCAGCTGCCTGATTTCTACTCGAAGGTGAATCGGGTCACCTGGGTGGTTGAGAACATCGACAAAGTGCGGCCGGCGTGGGAAGCGTTGGGGTTGAGGGAGATCGAGAGGCACGTCAACATCCAACTGACAGGGCATTATCGTGGAACTCCGCTGACCGCGCACGCCTGGCAGATTACGGGGCGATTGGGTGACCTGACGATCGACATGATCCAGCCGGGGGAAGGGCAAGCCAATGCCTACACCCGCTTTCTGTCGAAGCATGGAGACGGGATACTTTCCGTTGTCCACGAAGTGCCGGGCAAACAGGCGCTGGAGAAGGAGATCGCGCGAATGCAATCGCTGGGGGTGGCGGTGTTGCAGCAGGTGACTTGGCAGGGGACGACCTATACCTACTTCGATACCGAGGCGAAAGGCAAGTTCGTCCTCGGTCTGGTTTACCGTGAAGGCGGTATGCCCGGCGCCTCCGGGTCACCGCTGGTGACGCACCTGAGCCCGGTGATTTGGGACGGCGCCGCTGTCTCCGCGTATTGGGAAAAGCTGGGTTTTCCCGCATTCCCCATGGCACCGGTAACCACAGGCGGGGATGCCCGGTACCAGGGGCAACCGCTTACCCTGTCCATCGCGGTTGGCTGGCAGCGGCACACGCAGTACGGCTATGAATGGATTTCGCCGCCTGCCACTCCCGCGAACGTGTATGCCGATTTTCTGAACCGTCACCGCCGGGAGGGGATCCAGCACATCGGATTGTCCGTACCCGATCTGACCAGGGCGATCGCGGATTATGCGAAGCTCGGCTACCGGGTGCATCAATCAGGGCCATATGCACAGATGGATACGGACAAATTGGGCGGAGTGAGTGTGGAACTGACGGAAAGGCGTTAGCATCGTGAATCGAAGAACCTGTCTCTCTTTGCTGGGCTCCTGCGCATTTGCGGCACCCGCATTTCCAGAGCGATTCCGCCGCACCGTGGCAGCGTATCTGGAGAGGCATCGCCGTGCGGAGGGCGCGTATGGCTGGGCCAGCGACGTGACGGCGCAGGTGACGCCGACGTTCGGCGCGGTCGGATCCTATGCTCTGCTCGGGCAGCCGGTGCCCGAGGCGGCGGCAGTGGCATCGTTCGTGCGCAACACCTATCCGGTTCCGGAACTACGGCGGAAAGAGCGTCCATTGTGGAGGCTCGATTTTGAGCAGGTGCAGACGCTGCTCTGGTTGCAGCAGCCGGTTGACAGCTTCCGGCCGCTGGCCAGCACCTGGACGAAGCCGGCGGAATTCACCACGCGCTATGAGCTAGGTGGAAACCCAGTGTTCCAGCACCAGGCGATGGCGGTGCGGGTGCGGAACAAAATTGGTCTTTCGCCCGGGAACGATCAGGCGTGGCTCGACTATTTCCGATCGCGGCGCCGCGTGAATGCGACGTTTAACGCAACCCCGGCCTCCGATGGCAGTTCCGGTCATCTGATGAACACGCTGTGGGGAGTGCTGGCCTTGGAATGCCTGACTGCAGATTCGTCGAACCCCCCTGAACTGGCTGCGTGGGTGCGCGCCTGCCAACTACCCTCGGGTGGGTTCACTTACGCCCCGGATGCCAAACTCGGCGCCGTAGATGATGTCGCTTACACCTGGGCAGCGCTTCACTTGTTGCGGATCCTGGATGCGCATCCGAAAGACGTCCGCCGCTGTGCTGCCTGGATCGACTCCTTATTCACGCGCGAAGGCGGCTACCAGGACCGCCCAGGTGGGGAGCCGAATCCCCTGGCCACCTATTACGCGCTGGAGTCTCTGAGCCTGCTGGGCCACACGCCCAACCTCAGCGCCACAGCGGCGGCGACGGCCAAGCGCTCCCCGATTCCATCCGGCGCCTCAGTGTTCTCCATTCAGATTGAGGCTCCTGGCGCTGGTTCGCCGCGCGAAGCCGTGCAAATGGCGAAGGCACTCGGCATCCATCTGTGGACGGCCAAGAACGGGCCTCCCGGTTGGATCGAAGAGGCGCAACGGGTTGCCAATGAAGCACAGGTGCCCGTGCGGTTTCACATCGGCGATGAGGAGTACGGCACCTATGTTTCGGTGCCCGGCTTGGGAACCTATTCGCATCTGGTGGACCTTGTAGCCCCCACTGGGCGGGACTGCGGCCAGCCTGTGCCAAAGAAGAATTTCGGCTATCCGTGGGCGGAGTTCCGTGACACGCGCCTGGCTGCGCTTCGCGCCGGTGGCGGCCGGATGATCTGGCAATTCCTGGAAAACGAAGAGCTGACGCGTGTGCTGTTGGATGAAGCCGCGGCAAGCGGCACTTACGCTGCGATCGCCAGCTTCCACTTCGGCAACGAGAACTTCCTTCACTCGCAGCCATATTTACATCGCTGGTACGGGCGCATTCCCTTCGTCGGTTTGCAGGACGCGCATGGCAAAGAGAGCTGGTGGTGGGGCAACCAACTGGCCGGTTTCACGACTTTGTTCATTGCCCGGGACCCCTCCTGGGAGAGCTGGCTGGACGCTCTGGACCGCAATCTGGTGATGGCCGTGCGTCACGATGCCGTCACCAAGTGGAAGACTCACTACGCCGGAGGCTCCCCTGAGGTGAGGGAGTTCATTCTCAAACGCGAGCGCGAATGGCGCTGGTGGGACGACCAGGGCAGGCAAGCGCGACGGCCAGCCGCATCGCTTGTGCTGTTGCGTCCTGGGATGCGCTTTGAAGCCGGTGTGCCCGAGGCTGGGCTCGCCCTACGTCTGCGGCTTTGGCACGAAAACACGGGCCAGGCATTACCCCGCGAGCCTCGCGCGGAACTCCTCCGGATGACGGTGGATGGCAAATCCGTGTCCCCGGTTCTGCGGGAAACACGGGACGATCGGTTCTATCTCCATCCGCTGGCGGATACGCCCGGTAGCCACCGCGCTGAAGCAGTGGTGCGGGAACTGGAATCGGGGCGTACGACAACCGTTGCTGCAACCTGGGGTTACTGATCGGGGAAATGCAGTGGATCTTTCAGGCTCTGCAACTCGCGGTAGTAATAGAGCGGAGCCGGGTGCCTTCCCTTGAACTTCAGCCTTCGGAGGAAATCAATTTCCTCCTCCGTTGCATTACCGCTGAGCGATTTGTCGTTGAGAAACTGCTCAAACCCCGGCTCCATGGCCGTGGGTGGTTTGGGAATTGTTTCGACAAACTCAAATCGCTTCCGTCTGCCTGGTGCGAGTCGCGGATTCAAAATGATGTCGATGGCGAAGGTCCTGAGGTCAACATCCCAGGAGTCGATCATCGGCTCGAGGAAAGAAGCACAGCCTTCGAGCGACACATGGAATACGTCAGAGTCAAGAAATTCGAGGATGGCGACTCGCATCTGCTCGTAACTGCGCCCACTGAGTTCCGCCATGGAGCGGAGCCACTCTTCACTGCGCAACTCCTCTCTTGCGATGCCTTGGGCGACGTCGAGAATCTTTTGGGTAACAAGGCGTTCCAGTTCGCCGAAGATCTCCTTCTCAAAGATGCGCCGCACCTCTCTGCGCCGCTCCTGGGCGCACTTGCGGAGAATCAGGTCGCGGCATTCCTTGAAAAGCGGCGCCGGTTGCACTTCGAGTTTCTTCTTCAGCTCCTGTTTGCGCTGAACGGCCGCCAATCGTGTGAGTTGGCTGCTCGGTATCCCCAGGAAATGGCCGATCTTCTGGTAGATGTCGGTGCGTCCAGGCGCTGGTGGAGCCTTCTTCCTCGCCAATAACTGCGAGATATAGGATTCGGTGACCTCGGTAGCGGCTGCCAGCTCCTTCTGGTCGAGGCCAAGCTCGCTCAGACGCTGCCGGATCAATAGCGGGACGTCCACTTGCACTCCTACTCTGATTGTCTTAACTTTTTATGGTGAATCGCCACGCCATTGTGACACGCGGCCAGGTTGACAAGCAAGATGAATTCACTGATGATGGTTAATACGCGGGCAACCATGCTCGTACACGGGTCCTCTGCACTAAGGCAGTCGATCTGGCACCTACCTCTTAGCCACTTTCCAACCTAGGAGGTTGCCATGTTCCAATCCAACGAGAAAAGCGCCGGGACCCAATACACGCTCACCGTCACATTGCTGGCCTTGGCCTTTGTTTTCAGCCCTGCCTTGCTGGTTCTCTCCAACCAGTTCGGTTATTTATCCATCTCCCTCGCCGTAGCCAGCAGCACATTGTGTGTTGCGTTGGCGTGGTTGAATTGGAGCAAGTATTCGCGGCTGACAATCCCTTCGATTGAGGTGCCTCTGCAGAATAACCCACGAGGCAATGCATGACACCGATCACTGTTAAATTCACCACCAAAGAGCTGGAACTGCTCACCAGTCTGGCCTCAGATCAATTATTCCGGCGAGAGTTCATCGACCACAGACTGCCTGGCTTCAAAGCCAACTCCGAGGATATAGGCTTGGGCAAAGTGCTGGTGGAGCGGCTACGGACGGTGCTGGATCCTGCCGCGGCGCGCAGAACACATGGGGGACCGGATGCCGTTTGACCATTACCTTCCACGATCTTTCAACTCGTCTTCTGTCCGGGAACATGCGCCGGCGCAGTCGGGTGTCTATGGAATCTCGAATGCCGGTGAGTGGATCTACATCGGCGAGACCGACAACATTCAGGCGGCCCTGCTGGGGCACCTGCAGGAATTCAACACAGTGCTGCGCAAACGCCTTCCGACCGGGTTCGTGTTTGAAATCTGCGACCGGGCGCATAGACCCGATCGCCAGGATCGTCTGGTTCTGGAATATGAACCCGTCTGTAATCGTCATTGGGCAATGAGGGACGAGAACGGCGCACGGTAGGAGCAGAAGACTCTCATGGAAAGCTTGACGATGCAGTTTGTACTCAGAGGGTTCAGCCAGGTGGTTGGACTGCGTGTGTTCGCCTTTGAGGGAATTGCCACCGACCGGACGCGTGCCATGTACACTGTCAGTGCGGATCTGGCAATGTCGCGGAGATATGGAATTCGGCTCCAGGAACTGCCGTTATTGTGCCGTTCCGTATTAGAGCGCTGTCACGAGGGCGGAGAAATACGCGAGTTTAACTACTCCGAAGAACAGATGCGCCTTCACGCCGATGGTGCTGCGGCGCGGGACGAAGCGGCGAAGCGAAGAAAGCCGCCACGCCGGCCTGCGACGGAGAACGTGGGAGCCGCTTGGCGCGGTCCCATGCGCTAACCGGCGCGTGCCTTTCGATATTTTATGCCTCCGTGCTTGCACGGTAGCTCCCGTGCTCTGTGGAGAACATCCGGTTTGTCCCGGGCGCGGTGCGGGAAAACAATTTCACTTCCAAAGGAAGATCTTTTCATGACCAATATTTTTGTTGGCAACCTCAGCTTCAAGACGACCCAGGACGAGTTGCACACGGCGTTCGCCCAGTACGGCGCTGTAGAACGCGTCAATATCGTGACGGATCGGGACAGTGGACAGCCCCGGGGGTTTGCCTTTGTCGAGATGTCCGATCGTAGCGCCGCGGAGACCGCGATTTCCCGGTTGAATGGCGCAGACCTCAATGGACGCGCCATGAACGTGAACGAAGCCCGGCCCAAGACGCAGGGCGGCGGCGGTGGCGGCGGCCGTGGTCGCGGGAGCCGCTGGTAACATCCTTTCCCATTCACTGACGGCGCGGTTGTTTGTTCAACCGTGCCGTTGTTGTGTTTGCAGGGCCTGATACTCCCCCGGCGTATCGATGTCGATCGCTGCTTCGGGACAGTCCATCAGGATCTGATGCTCCGGGTGGTTGAGGATAACCCCCTTGCAGCCCTCTTGTGGCCGCAACTTCAAGAGCCAGGGGAAGGCGCGGCGGGAAAAAAGGACCGGCACTCCCACAGTGCCGGCGTAGCTTGCGGCAACGATGGCCTTGCCGGACTCACGATGTTTCCGTGTCAGGTTGTCGAGGGTATTGCTGGTGACGAACGGTTGATCCGCGAGGGTGATGATGGCCCCTTCCGTGGAACAAAATTCGAGCGCGCGCAACCCCGTGAGTATGGAGGTGCCCATGCCTTGGTTCCAATCCGGATTCACCGCAATGCGCACCGGCAAGCCATCGAGCACCGGGCGCAGTTCCGCCGCTTTTGCTCCCAACACCACGACTACCGGGCGCGAGCCTGAGGCGATTGCGGTTTCCGCCGCGTGGCGCAACAGAGGCTTACCGCGGAAATGCAGCAATTGTTTCGCGCATCCCATGCGCGTGGAGTTACCCGCCGCGAGCAGGATCACCGCGATATCAGACATGGCTCCCCACTGTGGTCTCGCAGAAGGATGGGTGCTCAGCCATGGATGGCATCTCCACCGCACGGCCGGTTTCCAACACCGGCGCATGTAGCGAACCGGTCTTCCCATTGAGTTTCCCGCCCTGCTTCCCGTTCAATGCCGCCTGAACCTCGGCAACGATGGAGAGAGCGATGGCGGCGGGTGTGTCACAGCCAATGTCTAGGCCCACTGGTGCATGGACACTGGAAGGCCGCCGGATCGCCAGTTCTTCGAACAGCCGCTCAGCGCGCTTGTTGGGACCGAGCATCCCTACGTAGCGCGGGCGGCATGCGAGCACGGGAGGCAGAAGGCGCGCATCGAGCGGATAGTTGTGAGTCATCATGACAACGGCGGTGAGGGGCGTAATAACGATCCCGTCGAGCAAGCGTCCCGGCCGCATCACCACCACATGGTCCGCGGTGGGGAATCGTTCGCGAGTGGCATAGGCAGGACGGCCATCGGCTACGGTCACCCTCCAGCCAAGCGATTTGGCGGCCGCAACCACAGGTATCGCATCATGTCCCGCCCCAAAAATCACAAGATCCTGGGGAGGGCCCACCCATTCCACCAGGATCTGTGCCCCCTGATCGCCATTCTGTTCCAGGTGAACCAGACGGCTGCGTCGAGACTTCGCTGCTTGGGTGACGTGGCCTTGCAGATGACTCGCCACGGATGAAGTGGCCAGCTCCCCTTGCATTGGAGCGCCAGGCCGAAACAACAAGCGCTGCCCGACTTCCAGCGTCGAGCCGGAATCGCTTCGTATCACCGTTGCCACTACAACGCCATGCCTTGTGTGCCTGCTGGCATCGAGAAAAGAAAGCATGGCCTCAGTGGACGGTGACAGAACCCGTTCCAGCAGCACCTGAACAATCCCGTTGCACCCCAGTCCGAATTCCCAAACTGCATCGTCGTCGGAAGAAGTGTCGTAGATTTTCAACACGGGCTGGCCCGATTCCGTGAACCACCACGCTTTGCGCGAGATCTCACCTTCCAGGCATCCGCCGCTTACTGAGCCGATGCGGCGCCCGTCGGGAATCAGCAGCAGACGGGCGCCGGGACGGCGATAGGCCGAACCAGTGACGTGAACCACTGTGGCGAGGACTGCGTCCCGGTTGCTGCCGGAGAGCCCCCGCCAACCACTGAGGATGGCGTCGAGTTCATCCATCGCAGTTCTCCTAAAGTCCACTCATCGTGGCGCCAGGGAAGAACGGGAGCGAGCGCTGGCGTTTTCCCGTGGCCTTGAAGTAGGCGTTGGCGAGCGCGGGAGCGAAGGTCGGGACACCCAGTTCTCCTGCTCCGCCGAGGTTCACCGCGCGTGACGCCGACGCTGGGGCAGGAATGATCCGGACACTGATTGCCGGCGACTCGCTGGCGCGGATCATACGGCTGTTGCGGAAGTTCTTGGCCGTGGCCGCACCATTCGTGAATTTCTGCTGTCCGTACATGGCAGCATTCAATCCGTGGATGATGCCACCCTGCATCTGGGCTTCGATCTGGCCAGGATTCACGGGTACATAGCAGTCGATGGCCAGTGAGATGCGGCCGATACGGAATCCCGTCGAAGTGACGGATGAGATCTCCACCACCTGGGCAACGATACTGTCGAATGCCGTTCCGATGGCAATACCGCGGAAGACGCCGGTCCTCGGAGTGTTCCAGCCAGCCAGATCGGCAGCCGCATCGAGCACTGCGATCCAGCGGGGATCGGTAAGCTTGGAACGCCGGAACTGATAGGGATCCTGGTTGGCGAGTACTGCCAGTTCATCCATGAGCGACTCAACGCAGAACGTGTTGATCGATGCGCCCACCGATCGCCAGAAGCCGACTGGGATAGGCGATGGATGCCAGACCCATTCGGTAAGCCGCGCGCCAATATTGTAGGGCAGCCCTTGCGAAGCTTCGTAGCCCTGGCTATCGCCTCGTGCGCCTAACACCGAACCACGCTGGCCGAGGATGGAGGGCGAAACGTTGCGATACAGCCACCCGGTGATGTTACCGGAGCTGTCAATTCCAGCCTTGCCGCTGACAACGGCCATCGGCCGGTACTGATCGCGGGTGAAGTCTTCCTCGCGCGGCCACATCAGCTTGACGGGCTTGCCGATGGCCATGGCTACCTGAATCGCCTGACTGACGAAATCATGCTCGGATTTGCGGCCCAGACCGCCACCAAGGTAGGTGGTGACGACTTTGATTTTGCTTTCGGGCAAGCCCGTAAGCTGAATGGCGAGCGCGAGTACGCCGCGGCCGCTCTGCGTGGGAGCGTATACGTCGCACTTCTGGCCGGCTACGTAATCCACGGTGCAATTGAGCACCTCCATCGTGGCGTGGGCGACATAGGGTAGGAAGTACTCGGCAGCTACAGTCTTTGTTGATGCTGCGAGCGCGGTGTTGGCCGAAGCCGCGTCGCCTTCGACGGTGAAAACGGTTCTGGGGCCGTTGGCACCGCCGGCCACATACGGCGTGCCGCCAGTGAGCAATGCTCGCCCATCGGCCAGGAATTGAGCGTCGTTGAGCGCAGAGGCATTCGCGGGAAGATTCCAGGAAACATTCAACTGCTTGGCCGCCTGCCAGGCATCCCACGTGTTGGGGCCCACTACAGCCACCGCATTGACCGCGCCGGTCACTTCCGTGCCGCGTCCGATACCGGCTACAACCTGCGTGGGCACCACCTGCATTCCGGAGGGCGGGGCAGGGAGGCTCTTCAGCGTGGCCCCAAACACGGGGGCGTGTTTGATGATGGCATAGCGCATCCCCGGAAGACGGATGTCCATGCCATAGATCGCGCTGCCGTCTACCTTGGAAGGAATGTCGAAGCGGCGCTGGGTCTTCCCGATGACCTTGAACTGGCTGTCCGGCACGAGCGGAGCGCCGGTGGGAACCGGAAGCGCGGATGCTTCATCCGCCAAAATTCCATATGTCCAGGAAGCGCCCGAGGTGTGGAACACCACGCCATTGACAACGCTGTAATTCGAGCGCGTCGCGTCTCCCTTGCGGTTCATCGCGGCCTTCACCAGCATTTCTCGCGCGGAGGCGCCTGCATCGCGCATGGTCCAGAAGTTGCGCCGCGTGATGCTGCTGCCCACCGTGTTAAGAGATGCGCCGACAGGGTTCGGCGTGATCATGGTGGGAGAACCTTGCACCGTGCGCACTTTGGCGTAGTCCACCATCAGTTCTTCGGCAAGAATCTGGGCCAGCGTGGAAAAAGAGCCTTGGCCCATTTCCGATGCGCCGACAGTGAGGGTGACCGATTCATCGGCGCCGATGCGGAGCCATGCGGTGACCAGTCCAGGAACAGCCGTGGAAGCCTCTGCGACCCGGCTCAGTTCGGGAAGTCCGAAGGCCAGCACAAGTCCGCCGGCTGCACGGGAAAGAAAACCACGCCGGTCGAGCGTGGCGTCGTCGCTGGTGTCGGGTTTTCTGATTGTCGTTTCCATTTGCAATTTCCCCTCGATTCCTACAGACTCTTCGCTGCTTCCTGCATGCGCTGGTAGGTTCCGCACACACAGAGGTTCTTCATTTCACTCATGAGTTCGGAGCCGTGCTTGCCTTCTTTCATCGATCCCGCCATACACATCAAGACTCCGGATTGGCAGAAGCCGCACTGTGGAACCTGCTTCTCAATCCAGGCCCGCTGCGCCGGATGGCTGCGATCGGCGGAAAGCCCTTCGATGGTGACGACTTTCTTGCCCACCGCTGAGGTGGCGTCGACTACGCAGGAATGCTCGCGCTGGCCGTCCATCAAAACGGTGCATGCGCCGCAGACCTCAATTCCGCACCCATACTTTGTGCCGGTGAGTCCAATCAGATCGCGGATGACCCACAGCAGGGGCATGGATTCGCTGTTGATGGTAACGGTGTAGTCTTTACCGTTGACGTTGAGTGTGATGGTTTTTGCCACGTTCGCTCCTTGTAGGAATAGGGTACGAACGGGCTAGGAAAATATAGCTAAGCAAAAAAAAGGATCAAAGAAATTCAGCGGAATTACGGATGAAGCGTGTAGGTAAGAAGTTGGATGAGGTCAAGGCGGGCATCCCCCATATCCTGCGAGATCCTGACGCCATGATTCAGGGCGTCTTTGAGTGCGCCACCCCGCATTTGCGGTGAGACGGCCTGAACCTGCGCGACGGCCCCGGAGATCAGTGCAGCACTAAAGCTGGTGCCCCAGACCGCGGCATAATTCCCGCCAGGGTAAAGCGTGATGAGCGCTTCGCCGGGAGCAGACGTGAGGACGGAGCCGCCATAGTTGCTGAACGGGCTGCGCCGATCGGAGAAGTTCGCTGAGCCGACGCCAACGACGTAAGGGTACGCAGCCGGGTAGACCCTCATGTCCCGCCCCAGATTGCCGGCCGAGGCAACACAGGTGGCGCCTTTCTTTTGAGCGTAGACAACAGCGGAGCGGAGAACAGGGGAATCGGTGGTATAGCTGAGGCTGAGATTGATGACGTTCGCACCTGCGTCGGCTGCGTAGCGAATGGCGCGCGCTATGTCATAGAGTGACGCCGAACCATCGGCACGGAACGCTTTCAATGGCAGAATACGGGCGTTGGGGGCAACCAGGTGGACCAGGCCGGCGACCATGGTTCCATGCCCGAATGCTTTTGGCCTTGTTCCATCGAGGATTTCGACAGTGGACTGGTCGAGGATTTCTACTGTCGATTGATCCAGCCGCAAGGCGAAGAACCGGGAGTCCAGGATCTCAACGGTGGATTGCGTGAGTGGAGGCGTGCCCATGGTCTCGGCTACCGTATCGGAACGGTCGAGTGTGAAATCGTAGCCGGGAAGCAGAACGCCCTGCAATGCCGGATGAGTGGTATCCACTCCGGTGTCAATGATGGCAACCGTGCCGCGTGCGGGCCCAAATGTGCGGAGAGCATCGCTGAGGCGGATGATCTCTGTCGAGCGCTGGTTCGCGTAAGCGCTCAGCACGATGTTTCCGTAGAAGGGCGCGGAGGTCCGTGAGGAAAATGCCGATCCCAGAGGCTCCAGCGCGGTTTGAGGAGGGCGCACGCTCTCCCTTACCGAGGAGGTAAAGTCACGGCTGAGCTCGACCTCGCGTACGCCTGCTTCAGCTCGCAGCGCCGCCAGCGCAGTATCGGTGAGCGGATAGGCGGAGCGAATGACGAACAGATCCTCCGTGCTGCTGCGAGATACGGAGGCGATGTCGAAGCCATAGCGTGTCCTCAGCGCGGGGACGTCGGTTCCCGCCGCGGTTTCGAGAACATAGCGAACCTGCGCCCTCAGGGGCAGGACGGCGAATGCGACGGCCCAGAGAAAGAGAACCGCTCGTTGGGGGACACGAAAGTGAAAGCGCACTTGCGACATGAATCGGCTTGCGGACGCGAAATACTTAGCTTCGACCGGATCGGGTACGGCGGGAACGCAGCGGTACCTCAATTCTTAAGCCCGCCTTCTGCAATCCCAACCGGAGTGTGGTTTGGTTTTGTTTCAACGGATGGACCAGCAGGAATTCGCCGAACCGGTTGGCCGGGGCTTCCAACACTACGCGTCCCGAAACTTCTATCTGCACCGGGACGTTTTCGAAGGACTCATGCTCATCGGAAGAATTGGAGATCTGCCCGATGATTTCGGCTGCCCCTGCAGTGAGAGGCCAATCCAGTTTCAAGTCCACGTGGTAGACGCCGGCGCTAAATAGGAGTCGTTCCCCCTTCCGGCTTTGCACGTCGGGGGCCACAGAGCGTACTCCCACCGGGTGCAATTCCAGAGGGGAACGGGAGACCAGTTGCGCCGTGAGAGCCTGCAGCCGATCTATCCAGTTGAGGCGCGGTGCGCGGTCAAAGAGGGCTTGCGCCCGTTGCACCACATCATCGGGCACTTCCACCGATGCTGATGCAGACTGCTTCACCTGCTGCAGGTACTGGTGCTGTTTGTGGCAGCGTTCACAACCGGATTGCAGGTGCTGCTGGAACTGAGACCAAAGCTCTGGGGAGGATAAGCCGCGAGTGTAGTCAGCCCATTCCGCATCGGAAAAGTGCGGAGAATCAACACGGCGTTTTTGCTGAGAGTTCCTCACGTTCGTTCGACCGCTTCTAATTCTCTAGGGTGGATGCCCCACTCCAAAAATATAGTAAATTTTACCGGAGCCTGGATTTTTTTCACGATACTAACCTCGAGGTTGGCTCACCCGCAATTACAAAGGGCGCCCAAAAGAAGGGATGTGGATGCTCTGCGCGCAGTTCCTGCATGGCCGCCTGCATCGACGAACCAACAGTCTGTCCGGCTTGTGCCCGCTGATAGAACATCTGCATGAATTGCAGTGTGGCTTCGTCATCGATCTCCCAAAGGGCTGCCACCAAAGTCCGTACTCCAGCCACGAGAAAGCCGCGCATCAGGCCGATCCGTTCATCCCCCGCAATATTCACAGCCATGCCCGTGTGGCAGGCGCTCAGCGTCACAATGTCGATGTTGAGATCCAGTGCTTGCAGGTCGAAGAGGCTCAGCCGGCCATCCGCCAGTTGGAGTGAAGAGAACAGCGGGCTGTCGCTGCGATGGAGCCCGTGCGAAGCCAGGTGCAGAAGGCGGAGTCCTGGGGCATTCCGGCGGAATGCATCGACCGACGCTTCCTCACCCAGCAGCAGACGTGCCGCGGGGAGCGTGTCCGCGAGGAACCGCGCTTCCCGTTCAATTCCGGAAGCCTGTTCATCCGGTACGGCCATCACCAGGCAGCCGGCGGTGGGCGGCAAAGGGCGAAGACGGCCGCGTGTGAACACGGCGCTGCTGGGACTGACGGAGAGTGTGTACCTGCTGATGAGGGGCTCATTCCCGTCGAGGAGTGCGGGGAAGGGCAGTTCGTGCAGACAGCGGTGCGGCGCAAGGATGAGATGCGCGGCCCCGTGCAGATGCGGCTCAATGGGTCGTATGAGGAGCTTGTAGAGTTCTCGCAGATGACTCTGGATGGGCTCCAGGTGCCTTGCACTGGAGAGTTCACGCCTGTCGGACCAGCGGAATTTTCCCAACTGAAATTGCACAAATTTGAGGGCCTGCTCCACCTCTGCGGTAGGGCCGAGAGGTACGGAGTGCAGAGATTGAGCATCCAGGACGAAAGCGTGGAAGTGTCCGCGAACTTCGTAGTATTCAATCAACTTTTCGCCCGGCTGGAGACAGCTTTGGGTTTGCCGCACGGATGTAGCAGGCGGGCGCAGACGAATGCGCGCTTCGATATGGCTGGCTCGCTCGCGGAGAGCAGCAGCCCGTTTGACGCCGGCAACCGAACCGGTGAGTTCCGCCATATCGATCTGGCGGTAGAGCCAGTTGCGCTCTCCCTGCAACGCCTCCAGGCTGGAGCGGTCAAGGAGACGGTCGGCTAGAGTGCGTGATTTCGCCTCCTGCACGAGGGAGAAAGCGCGGGATGCGCCGCCCAGGGTCGTGGCGTTCGGTGAGTCCAGACAAAGAGAAGAGAGCGATTCGTAGACCGAGAGCTTGTCGGCGATCAGGGAGATGCGCAGATCTTCCGATTCCAGGCGCTGGCGAAGATGCTCGATCTCGCGGCGTGCCGCCTCATAGCACCCAGCCGCTTCCTCCCATCGTTGCCGCGCTTCATGGATCTCCCCCGTGAGAAGGTTGGCATGAAAGCGCAGTGAGGGTGACGAATGATCTCGCACGTGGGACAGCGCCTGTTCGGTGAGCGCCGAGGCGCGATCGAAATCGCCGCGTTTCAGCCACAGCCGGGCCAGCAGAATCTGACACTGCGCCGCGCGGCTTGGGACTGCAAAACCGGCCAGGGCCTTCCAGGCAGCCGTAGCCAAACGGTCGACGGAACCGAGCTTTCCCAGGCGAAGCGCCAGCACCGCGCGAAGCTGGTCCACCAGAGCGACCCAGAGCACGTTGTTTTCGGCGAGAAACAGCTTTCGCGCCTGAAGCAGTGCTCGTGAAGCGGCGTGGAGGTCACCGCTTTGATGAGAGGCAACCGCGACATTGAGCAGGCTCTTCGCTTCTTCGTAACGCAACCCTTGTTTGGCGAACGAGGCGGCGGCCCGCTGCGCGAGTCGCATGCCCTCCGCGTCCAGGTTCAGTTCGAGGCTCATCTCCGCTTCATCCAGGTCGCATAGCGCCTGGTGATACGAGTCGCCGGTCTGACGGCAGAGTTCCCGGGAACGGTGGTAGATCTCGAAAGCATCGCGGTAGTCGCCGCGCAGGTAGTGAAGATACGCGATGTTGTAATCTGCCCGCGCGGTAAGGTTCGTCAGACCGTGCTGCTGGCAATGCTGCCGTGCCTGTGTGTAGTAATCGAGGGCCGCGGAAAACTCGCCGAGGGTAATGCTGCAAGTGGCGAGATTGCTCAGCGCGGCGGCCGTGTCGCGCGGCTCACCGGAGAGCGCGAATTCTTGCAGCGCGCGCTGGTACTGATCGAAGGCTTCGTGATGTCGGTCCTGGCGGTAGTAGATGTTGCCGACATTGGTAGCGAGGCGCGCCAGGCGCAAGTGATCCGCGAGTCTGGTGAAAATGGCTTCGGCGCGAGCGGCCCACTTCATGGCGCGGTCGTAATCGCTGCAATAGATCAAGGCCTGCAAGCCGCTCAACAGGGTACGGCCGACTTCCTTTTCGTCGCCGGCGCGTGCAAAGCCCTCCGCAGCCGCCTGGTAGGATTCGACGGCAGCGGCATAGGCGCCGCTGACGTGATGAATATGCCCGGCGATGCGATCGGCCCACGCGCGCGAAGAATCATCGGCCTGTTGGACAGCCAACTCCTCCGCCATTGCCGCCAGCGCATGGGCGCGGGGCCTGTCCTCGTAAAGGCAACCGAGCACCGCAGCGTGGATCGCCTCGGCGGGCGAGTCCAATTTCATCCATTCTTCCAGCCGGTTCACCGGAGGGGTCATTTCCAGCCCATCTCCGACAGCAGCTTTCGAAGCTTCGCCAGGCAGCGGCCGCGGATGAATCCGATAGATCCTCCCGCGAGACCAAGCTCCGCCGCCACCTCCTGATAGGGGCGCGGAGGAAATTCAAAAAACAACATCTCAATCATGCGCCGGCAGCGGGGCGGCAGCTGTGCAACCGCCTCGCGAACGATCTGGTCCCGTTCGGCCTCCAACTGCACAGCGGAAAGGTCTTCGTCGGAGGGAAGATCGAGCGGGCTGAAATCGGAGGTCTTGGACACGCGTTTCTTGTGAAGCAGGCATCGCCTTGCGGTTGCGGTTACCAGCCAGCCCCGCACCGCACCGGCCTGCTGCAGGCGATCGATGTCGCGGTACAAATCGGTCCAAACCATCTGAAAAATGTCGGCCGCATCCTGCGGTGGCAAGCCGTACCGGGCAGGCATGCCGTACACGAGCTTCTTGTATTTCTCGATGAGAGCGTTCCATGCAGCCTGGTTTCCCGAGCGGCATTCTCGTATCAGCTCTTCATCCGGCCATGCAGGATCGGGTTGACTGTTCATGTCGAGCGCGGCGCCAACTTCACAAACCTGCCAACCGCATCCTGCTATCGCCGAATTCCTTGAGCTCGACGCCCATCCGGTCCATGATGCCCAGGTACAGGCTGCACAGCTTCCGGTTGTCGTCGCCCGATTCGAAGTAATTCAGCGCTCTTCCCGTTTTGAGCTTGCCACCCAACCCGCCAATGGTGAGCACCGGAACCTTCTTGTTGTCGTGCTTCGTTCCTGACCACATGTTCGACAGGAACAGCAAACAACTGTTGTCCAAGACCGTGCTCTCCCCTTCCTTCATGGCGTGTAGCCGTTGGGCCAGATACGCCAACTGGCTCACCTGGAAGTGCACGATCTTTTGATACTCCTCCTCGGTATCGTAATGGGAGGCCCCGTGATGTTGTTTGCTTACCCCGAGAAACGGATAGTAGAGCGCGGACAGATCGCGGGCGAGCAGCAGTGAGGCGACGCGCGTCTTGTCCGTCTGAAACCCAAGGGCGATGATGTCGCACATGAGCCGGATATGATCGCGGATATCTTCGGGCAGTCCATCCTGCGGGCGCTTCATGGCCGACAGCGGGCGCCCGGCGTCGCGGGCCCGCTCCTCGGCCTTATCCTTGTCGGTGCGCATCCGCTCAATGCTGCGTTCCACTTCGCGGACGCTGGCCAGATATTCTTCCAGCTTCAGTTTGTCGGTGGAACTGACCTTGCCGCTCAACGCCTGCGCATGGTCCTTCACGCGATCGAGCACGCTTGTGTTGCGTAGCCTGCCGCCGTTCTCAAACAGGCTGTCAAACGCCAGAGACGGATACATCTCGTTGGGCACGGGCGAGTCGCTGCTCTGCCACGAAATGTGTGAGCTATAGGCGTTGGAAAAGTTCGATTCATGGAACCCGGTCATGGCCCGCTCACAAGCCAATACCATGCTGGGCTGTACGGTCTCCTGCCCGATGTGATTCGCCAGCACCTGGTCAATAGTGATGCCGCCCTGGATAATCGAACCCTTACGAATCGGGACGCCCGATAGCAGGTTTCCGGTCATTGCCGGATGAATGCCCTGGCCCGTAGCCGCCTTGTTGAACAGGCCGTCGATGACGTTGACTTTTGTCTTGAGCGGCTCCAGCGGCGCCAGCGATTCGCCAAGCTCCATCGCGGCGCCTTCGCCCTTTGCCCACCACCGGCCGGGACTGATTCCCGTCCCCATGAACAGCACGGCAAAGCGCTGCGGCGATGGCGGAGTGGCTGCCGATGCGGAGGGGATGCCAAAGCCTGAGAGCGATTCCAACCACGGCAGAGCCATGGTCACGCCGGCGCCGCGAAGAAAGGTTCTTCGCGCTTGTTTTGTCTTCCTCATCGGTTACCTCCCGTGGCCGCCAGTTGCTCCCGGCCGCGCTTGTTCAGAAACTGGCGGCTCGTAATGATGCTATCTAAAACGGTTTCAAAACAGCAGCCATCCTTACCCAGCTTCTTACCAATCTCCTCAATCAGCAGTTCGTCGGAGAGCATTAGGCTTCGTCCCAAGGCATAGGCCAGAAGTTTGCCAGTGAAGCCGCGCAGGAAATCGCCTTCGCGCTTCTCGTGAATATACTGCCGCACTCCCTGCACGCCTTCTCCATCCATGCCTCCGGGGAAGGTAGCCTTCGCATCCACCGTGCGGCCACCCAGATCGTGCGTGCGGCGTTTGCCGACGGGATCGAATCTTTCAAATGCCAACCCAAAGGAATCGAATCGAGCATGACATCCCGCACAACTCGGATTGGCGCGGTGTTGCTCTAGCATCTGGCGCAACGGCAGGTCCATCTTCGCTTCATCCGCCGGTAATTCGGGAACCACCGGAGGGGGCGGCGGGATCTGTTCGCCCAGTACGTTCTTCGCCACCCAGTAACCGCGTTTGACCGGGCTGGTCCGCAGTCCAGGCGCATTCTTCGTGAGGAACGCCGCCATGGGCAGCAGGCCGCCCCGTTCGTAACGATCGGCGTTCGTGACGTGAGTCCACACGCTCTCGTCCGTTCCCGCCGGCATGCCGTAATGCTTGGCCAGCGCGGGATTCACGAACGTGTCGCGGGCGTAGAGAAAATCGAAGAGCGGACGATTGCGGCGAAACACGTCCAAAAGAAAGCGCACGGGCTCTTCGAACATCGCCTCCTTCAAGCCGTCGCTGAATGCCGGAAAGCGATCCCGGTCGACGGTACCGATTTGGCGGAAATCGCGGAAGTCGAGCCAGTTGCCGCCGAACTCCACAGCCAGCGCACGGCTGCGTGGATCACGCAACATTCGCCGCGCCTGGGCTTTAATGACATCCGGTTGATGCAACCGGCCTGCCGTGGCCTGCTGGAGTAGCTCCGCATCAGGCATGCTCGACCAGAGAAAGTAACTGAGGCGGCTGGCCAGATCCACGTCCGATAGCGGCTGAATTCCGTCGCGCGGCTCCACGAGATCGGCGCGGTAGGAAAACTTCGGAGAGGTCAGGACGAGAACGATTGCTTCGCGAATCGCCCCTTCATGGTCCAGGTTGTAGCGCTCCCGGGCGTCGCGATAGAAAGACAGCAGATCGTCGCGATCCGCGGCAGTCAACGGTCTGCGATAAGCGCGTGCGGCGAAATCATTGAGAGCCTGCAGGTGACTCGGCTCTGCTTCACGGCGCGCCTTCTGCACCCAACGAATGCTCTCGTTCGCTCCGCGGAAGAAGTCCTTCACCGCTCCGATCGCCACCTGGCTGCCGCCTTTGGCAATCTCCAGGTAATCGGCCTCCAGTTTTCGGATCTTCGGCTCAGAGATGATCTCTTCCACTTCGATCTCCCGAACCTCAGGTTCGCCGTCTTTGAAATCATCCCTTGTGCCACGCGTTCCCAGCTTGGCGAATTCGATATACGTCCGGATATTGATCGAAGCGACGAAATCCATCTCGCGCCACATCCGGTCCAACGCCGCCTGCTGCTTTTCGTCCAGCAGCAGTTCATAGAGCGGCTGGTCATCGCGAAAGTAGCCCATCACGTTATGGAAGCCGGCACTAAGATAGCGGCCTTCATCACGGCCCGTGCGGAAGTAATTGCGGCCGCGCGATTCCTTGTAGAACATGTCGGGAAAGACGCTGCAGAAGCGGCCCCAGGCGGCTTCGTAAACGGCGCGCTGGCCGGCTGGAACGGCGAGGTCCGGATCGCCGGCTACATTCTTCACCAGAATCGTTTTTCCTGGTCCGAACGCATTGTCCCATTCGGGCTCGACGACGTCATCCTGATTGAACTGCGGCTCCCCTTCCACTTGCAACTGCCTCGCATCGAACTTCCGCCGGTGCGTCGCATACTGCGTATTCTTCCAGATCAACAACGGCTGCCAGGCCGTGCCGATAGGGCCCGCGGTAATGTTGATGAATCGTGGCTCCACTTTCGCGCGCACTCTGGCAACGTAGGAGCGCATCTCCTCACAGCCGGCGCGTGCCGCACCCGGTTGGTTCGCCTGAGGCGCGGGCAAGGCTCGCCACATCGCCTGCAGTTTCACCAGCGGGCCTGTGTCTTCGCGGGTTTCCAGTGTCGACCAGATGGTTTGCAGATACTTCGCACTGACCCGATACTTCTCAGCGAAGTCAGCGAGAGTAGCCTTCGGTTGCCCCAAAGCCGCCCGGTGCCGGTAACGCCAGGCCGTTTGAAAATAGTCGGCGTAGTCGATATTGTGCTGGTGGTAGAAATCGATGATCTGGTGCACGGCGAACTTATCGCGATCCGTTTCCACCAACATAGGATGGGGCGCGAAAGAGAATCCATTCTCCTTGAGATACATGTGGCTGGCCACTTCGCGTGCCGCGGCCAGATACTTCTTGAGGAGAGTAGGCGACATCATCAGTGTTTCGCCGGAGTTGTCGAATCCGGCAGTGTTGGCCGGATCGACAGGGAATTCGCGGGCAGGGCGGATGTCCACGCCTGTCAGGTCGCGAATCGTGTAATTGTATTCGGCGCTGCTGAGACGCCGTGCCAGCACCACGCCAGGGTCGCCGGCATTGCGGCGGCGTTCCCTTTCGCGCACGGTACGGAACCACTCCACCACCGCGCGCCGCTCCTTGGGCATGGGATGCTTCGCTCCCTTGGGTGGCATCTCCTCCGCCTCAACACGCTCCAGGATTTGGCTCCATCGCCGCCCGTCCTGCACCAACGCCCCCATCGTCGTAAAGCCGCTCAGATCCAACTGTGCCGCGGGCTGCTGCCTGCCGTGACAGTTGATGCAGTAGGTCTGAAGGAACGGACGCACGGTGTGGGAAAACTCACTCTCCAACCGGGCGCGTCCGTCCTCCTGGCCTCGCACAACGCTGAGAACAGCCGTGATCGCCAAGACCAGCAGAAAGCCCGTTGAACGGGTGGTGAATTCGATCCGATCCTTTCGCGTCCGCATAGCCCGTTGCCAGACTCGATTGTCGGACAGCGGTGGGATGGCGTCAACTCTTCGGCTGCCTGGAGTTGGGCAAGGCACCCAACCCCTGCGGCGCCGCGCGGCGTAATGATGGAGGTATGAACACGTCATCGGACCTGGTAACGCCGCGATCCTCAATCCAGCACGGCGCCGGCGAAGCCGTTCGAGGGGAGTCTTAAGCCGTGCGCCCAGCTCTTTCACGGCGCGCCCTTCTTGCTTCACTTGCCGCTACCGGCACTCTCCCGGCGCAGAAACAATCGGAACGGCTTCGCGTCCTGGTCTCCACGGACATTGGCGGCACCGATCCGGACGACTTCCAATCGATGGTGCATCTGCTCCTCTATGCCGACAACTTCGACATCGAAGGACTCATCTCCTCTCCATTTGGACCAGGCCGCGCGCGGCACATCCTGGAAGTGATTGCGGAATACGAAAAGGACTATCCGGCACTCCGTTCCCATAACAATCGCTATCCGGAACCGGCCTTCTTGCGCTCCATCACCAAAGGAGGAGCGCTCGACAGCCCCGGCTTTCGCGGTGTCGGCACATCCACCGATGGCTCACGCTGGCTCGTCCACTGCGCGAAGAAGGCCGACGCGCGTCCCCTCCACGTGCTGGTGTGGGGCGGAATTGAGGATCTTGCCCAGGCGCTTCATGACGCACCGGAGATTCTCCCCAAACTGCGCGTCTACTTCATCGGCGGCCCAAACAAGATGTGGAGCGTCGACGCCTACAATTACATTGAAACCAACCATCCGCGCCTCTGGATGATCGAGGCCAATGCGACCTATCGTGGCTGGTTCACCGGTGGACGCCAGGATGGCGCCTGGGGCAATACATCATTCGTTGCGCAGCGGCTCGCCGGCCGCGGCGCACTAGGCCGCTACTTTGCCACGCATCTCAAGGGCACCATCAAAATGGGCGATAGCCCTTCCGTCGGCAGGCTTCTCCACGGCGTCCCGGAAGATCCTTCCCAGCCCAGTTGGGGAGGCCGCTTCGTCCGCGCCTGGGACGGCCGCAAATCCACTTTTGATCGCCACACCACGGAAGCGGATCAGGTGGAAGTGTTCGGTGTGGTGGAGTACGCCATCTCCGCGCCCAAAAGCCTCACGCGACAGCACAAGACGAGGGTCCTCCTCGACGGCCGTGTCCCTTGCCCGCTCGTGCTCGATGGCAGCCTGCTCCGTTTTCGCTTCTCGCCTCGCGATGCGAAGGCTTGGTCATACACCATCGAAAGTGACTTCGTCGCCTTGCACGGAGCTACGGGGAAATTCACCGCGGTTCCGCCGCCGGTCAGCCGAACCAGCCGGCCATCCTCGGTTCATCCGCATTGGTGGCTGGACGACCCGGGCCCCGCCGCGGCCGAAGGCATTCACGCTGGAGCCAAAAGCGTCAATCAATGGCGAACCATGTTCCTCGAGGATTTTGCGTTGCGCATGCAACGTTGTCTTCCCAAAGGAGTCCATCCATGAACCGTGGTGTGCTTCCTCACTGACTTCACTTGGCGAATCGCGAAAGAACGTAATCCAACGCCGACGTCTGAGGTGCCGGCTTCGCCGGGTAGTTCAGGTGGACCTCAACTCCAACCTGCTTCAGCCGCCACGCCATGTTCTGGCCCAGTATCGCCGAGTGCGTCGGATCCTTTTGCACGATACCGTTCTCCACTGGTTCCTTCTGACCGGGATAGTCCAGATAGATAGCCGGATCGCCCTTGCTCGCGTGTTCGTACGGCGAGTATTCGCGGATCCAGTGCAATATCTGGGAGCGGTTTTCAATGGCGAGTTGGAACTCCTCCGGGCGCGCTCTACCCTCGGCACGGAAACCGAATGCATGCCCGGCGTAAGCCATGTTCGGAATCCACCCGCGCGTCTGCAGCGGATCGAGCGACGTCTGCGCTCCTGTCACCGCGATAAAAGTCGGCTTGGTCGACTCGCGCGCGATAGGATCAGAACTGGTCGGGTCCGCAAGGTCATCGTGCAGCGCGAGCCACAGGGATGTGCACGCACCGGCCGAACCACCCATGTACGCCACGCGATTCTTGTCAAAGTTCAACTCTGTAGCCTTCGACCGCAAAGTCTGAATGGCCCTCGCCGCATCATGAAGCGGCGCCTTCACAGGTGGTTGAATCCCGGCTTCCATCGCTTCCTGGATGAACCGGTACTCCACTGACGCAACCGAAATCCCCGCCGCCAGAAGCTTATCCAGACTCGACACGTTCGATTTTGTTCCATTCATCCATCCCCCACCGTGGATGAATACCACTAGCGGTGTCGGCCTGTCCGACGCGGCTTTGTAGAAGTCGATCTTTTGTTTGGGATGAGTGCCGTAAGGCATGTCCGGAATGGTCGGCACCGGTTTCGGTGCCGAAGTCTGGCCGAATACGCTGAGAGCGGTGAGAAAGACAGTGGCGCGAAGCATAGCATCTATTCTGCCTGAGTTTTCGCGTCCTGGAGATTGCAATACTTCAGTTCAACCCCGGAGCCGATTGTTCCGGTAACGTGACTCCCGGCAGCAATTCCATAATCCTGATGTTGCGGAAGTGAATTTCCTTGCCTTCCGATTCCAGGCACAAATAGCCCTTCTTCTGTTTCGACCTGCTGATGCCGTTGACAAACTTGCCGTTGACCGCCAATTTGATCACGCCATCGATCGCCACCACGTCGTATGTATTCCACTCACCACGTCCCTTCGCGCGGTTCTCCAGCGAACTGCTGCGAACGCCGCGTGGGTTGTCTGGAACGATCTGTACCCCTCCGACACCAAACAGGTCCCCGTGAACATAGCCAGGGGAGAGCGGCCGGCCATCGCGTCCCTTATAAATGTTTACGGCATCCAGTTCCAGCATCTGCACTTCGACACCATTCGGCAGACGGTTTTTTTCGCCAGGCTTCGCGTCACTCCAAACGAAAACACCGGAATTCCCGCCAGCTTCGATGTGCTTCCATTCGATATGGAGGATGAAGTTCTCATATTGCTTCTCCGAACGCATTACACCGATCGGTTGGCCTTTGCAGATCAGGATTCCGTCCTTCACCGTCCAGGTGTCTGGGTCTGTGTTCACATTGACCCAGCCCGTCAGGTCTTTGCCGTTGAACAGATCGCGAAAGACCGGAACGGATTGGCTGGCGAGCGGAATTGCAGCCAGAAGCAACAGAGAATGGAAACGCCTCATCATCGCAATGCTAGCACCGCACGGCCTGAGCAACGTGCTCACCGCAAGATACCTCCAACGACGTGGCCGTGGACGTCCGTCAACCGGCGGCGGACTCCGTTGTGATAGAAGGTGAGCTTGTCATGCTGCAGGCCAAGCAAGTGCAGCGCTGTGGCGTGGAAGTCATAAACAGTGACGGCATTCTCAGCGGGCTTGTAACCGACTTCGTCTGAGGAGCCATACGCCATGCCAGGACGCACGCCGGCACCCGCCAGCCAGCAGGTGAAGCAGTCCGGATGGTGGTCCCGCCCTTTCTTTCCGGCGCCCTGTGCAACGGGCGTGCGGCCGAATTCGGTAACGCCCATGACGAGCGTGTCTTCCAGCAGCCCACGCTGTTTCAGGTCCTCAAGCAGCGCCGCAACCGGCTGATCGTACTCAAGGGCCATGCGGCCATGGTTACCGCTCAGGTCGCCGTGGGCGTCCCAATCTGTACCGGAAGCGCCATGGTAGAGCTGCACAAAGCGCACGCCGCGCTCCAGAAGCCGCCGAGCCAACAAACAGCGGCGCCCGAGCGGAGCGGTCTCCTTCTGATCCACTCCGTAGAGCTTCTGCGTGGCCGCGGATTCGCCTTTGAGATCCGCCACCTCCGGCACGCTCAACTGCATCTGCGCTGCGAGTTCGTAGGTGCGCAGGCGAGCGTCCAGCGTGGTGTCGGCAGGGTGCGCTTGCGCGTAGTCGCGATTCATTTCACGCAGCCAGCGCATGGCTTCCTCGCGCGCGCCTGCTTCGGCGGTCGGAGTAGAAAGGTCCGGCACCGGATCGCCGGCGCCGCGGAAAGCGGTGCCTTGAAACGCCGCGGGTAGAAAGCCATTGGACCACTGCAGCGTGCCGCCCCACGGATAGTTGCGGTGGTCGGGTAGCACAACGAAGGCCGGCAGCTTTTGATTCTCGGTTCCAAGAGCGTAGGTCACCCAGGCACCCATGCTGGGGAATCCGGACAGAATGAATCCTGTGTTCATCTGCGCGACCGCCGGCATGTGGTTCGCGCTCTTCGAGACCATCGACCGGATCACCGTCAACTGGTCCGCTTGCCCGGCGAGGTTCGGCAGAAGGTCGCTCACCCACAGCCCGCTCTGCCCGCGCTGCCGGAATTTCCAGGGGCTCGCGTACAGGTTGCCGGCCTGGCCGAAGAAGGTCGGCATATCGAACGGCTTGCCATTGCGCGCGTCAAGCTCCGGCTTGTGATCGAAGGTGTCGACATGGCTCATACCGCCAAGACTGAACACCTGCAGAATGCGCTTCGCCTTCGGGGTGAAGTGCGGCTGTTGGACGCGCTTCTCTTCCGCCTGCAGCCACGCGGCGGCGAGCCAGCCGAAGCCAAAACCTGCGTCGAGAAAGCGGCGGCGCGAGAGATTCATTCGGTTACTCGACTTGGAGAAACTCAGTGGCATTGAACAATCCCCAGCAGAGGGTTTCGAGTTTGGTGCGGGCCACCAGAGCGCGGCTGCGCGTGAGTTCCGCTTCCGACGGGGCGCGGCCTAACGCCAGGCGGAAGGCGAGAGTGATCTGCGCATCTGTGCCATCCGCTTCTTTGCCGAGACGCTCTGCGAAGGTCTTTGCCGTGCGAGTGGCAAAGGCCCCGTTCATCAGACTGAGCGCCTGCAAGGCCGTTGTTGTGGACGCCCGCCGAGGCGTCTTGACGGCCGGAAGCGGGCAATCGAGCGCGTCGAGCATCGGATCGCCTCCGGTAGTCACGTTCATTCGGTAAATGGTACGGCGTTGCAACTCGGGCTCGGCCGAATCGAGAGGTTCATACTTCACATACGAGCCACCAGGAGTAGTGGCCTTGAACGGCCTGAAACTCGGCCCGCCCATTGCAGGATTGAGCGCGCCGCTGATAAACAGCATGGCGTCGCGCACCGACTCCCCCTCCAGGCGGCGCGGCGTGAAGCGCCAAAGCAGGCGATTGTCTGCATCCTTCGCCGCAGCCTGCGGATTGTGTTCCGAGGACTGCCGATACGTGGCGGACAGCAGGATGCGCTTGTGCAAAGACTTGAGGCTCCAGCCGTTCTGAATAAGGTCGGCCGCGAGAAAGTCCAAAAGGTCCGCGTGCGACGGCTGGCCGCCGTTGTAACCGAAATCATTCGGGCTTTCGACGATGCCCGCACCGAAATGTCCATGCCAGAGACGGTTTACGATGACTCGCGAGAAAAGTGGATTGGCCGGGTTGGCGATCCATTCGGCCATCTTGCGGCGGCGATCCTGGTCTCGCGCGTCAACGCTAAGATTCAGCTCCGGAGAGAGGCCGCGGATGGCGGAAAGCCCCGCCGGAGCCAATGCTTCGCCCTTCATGGTCACGTCACCACGGCGTAGCAAGTGAGTCACGCCGGGCGGCAGAACGTCCGCGGCAAACGCTTTGTCAGGCTTAGCCTGCTCGGCTTGCGATGTGCGTAATGCCGCGAGTTCGCCATCGAGTTTCGAAACGCGGTCACGATCCTGGGATGTCATCGCGGCAGTGGACTCCTCGCGCGGCACACTCGGCGCCCCCGCATGATAGGAATCCGCAATCTGCTGCGCAGTAAGCGCGGCGGCGTAGATGCGCGCTTCATCCAAGTTGAGGCTCTGGTTCGTCGTCAACACCGCGATGGCGTCCTGCGGCAGGTATGTCTGCAACTCGCTCGACGCATTGCCGGCCTCACCGTGGAATGGCTTGCCGTGCTGCTTGCCGTTGCGATAGGCGGTGATGGTTCCGTCGGCAGCGTAAGTAATCGCAATCTGCAGCTGATCCCCGGGCTCTGCATTCTCCTCGGGCGCGTCCCATTGCGTGTTGCGGAAGCCAGCCGTGCTGGAGTTCTCCCACATCTTCTTCGGACCGTTGTACTGGATGCCGTCGAACGCGGCTCCTCGATAACCGCTGTTGTTTTGCAATACGAGGATGGTCGTCCCTTTCTCCGGTTTCTTGCGCACCCGTATCCAGGCTTCGAGAGTCTTCTCCTTGATCTCACGATCGAGCTTAGCCGTCCGCACGCGCACTCCCTCTTTGTTCCCCAACGGCTTCAGGCAACCGTCAGCCACCTCTGCATTACCAGCGATCAAACCGTGGAGCGACCCGATCTGATCACGCGCATCTGCGTCGAAGTTCCATTGGGAGGCTGGCTGGGGCACTGTCGCCGGCCAGCGGTACCCACGTCGTTCGAGAATCTTTGCGCGGGCGTTGCGATACAGACGCGCGAGTTCGGCTTCGATCGTCTCGATGCGATCCCGCAGAGATGCGGTGCTCGTGTCGAACGCGGTCTGCTCCTGGGGTGTTCGCAGCGCGCGGCCGTCTGGCAGAAGCTCAATCGACTCGCGGTCCTGCACAGGCTGCCAGACACCGGCGAACGCAGCTTTGAAGCGATAGTAGTCCTTCTGCGGGATCGGATCGAACTTGTGATCGTGGCAGCGCGCACAGTTAGTCGTCAGGCCGAGAAAGGTCTGCGAGACGACGCTTACCATCTCCTCTAACTGATCTTCGCGGACGGCTTCGCGCTCCCGCGGTACAGCGGATGTGAGGCCGACTGCATCAGTGGGTCCTGCGACGAGAAAACCCGTGGCAGCGATGCTCTCATGAGTCACCTGATCCAGGACATCGCCCGCAAGTTGTTCGCGCGCGAAGTCGATGTACGGCTTGTCCTGATTGAGGCTGCGGATCACATAGTCGCGATACCGCCAGGCGTGCTCCCGCACCAGGTCGCGCTCAAACCCTTCGCTCTCGGAGAAGCGCGCAACATCGAGCCAGTGCCGGCCCCAGCGTTCGCCATAGCGCGGCGAGGCGAGCAGCCGGTCCACCAGCTTTTCATAAGCCGCGGGTGACGGATCTTTGACGAATGCCTCCACCTCGGCAGGCGTGGGCGGCAAGCCCGTGACGTCAAAAGTGACCCGGCGGATCAGTTCACGCGCGGTCGCAGGCTTCGATGGCTCCAGGCCACTCTGCCGCAGTTTCGTGAGGATGAAGCGATCGATGGGGGATTGCGCCCAACCGTCGGGGATGCTGGCCACAGCCGGAGGCGCCACCGTTCGCAGGGGTTGCAGAGACCACCATTGCGGACCTGCGCGGCGTTCGCCAACATTGTCGCCCCACACGGCGCCAGACTCGACCCAATGTGTCAGCGTGTCTTTCTCAGCCGCGGATAGCGGTCCCGCCGGCGGCATCTGGTTGCGAATGACGCGCTGCAGCAGACGACTATCCTTAGGATTCGTTGTATTTAAGGCGGAGCCTTGGCGGCCGCCCTTGACTGCCGCCGCGCGCGAGGACAGATCGAGCCCTGCCATTTTGACGGAGGGACCATGGCAACTGAGGCAGCGCGTCGATAGAATGTCGCCGGCGTCGCGGTTGAGGTCAGCGGCTATGCATCGACCTGCGCTACAAGCCACGATCCATGCGACGAGCGCGGTACGGGTCACGAAGGCCAGTATATCTGAACGCATTCACAGTGCTTTGCCCGGCTTGTCAATCACGCAGACGAATCTGAAACAGCTTAGGCCAGTTCTTCCCGGTCACAAACAAACGTCCACCGGCAGCGTCGTAAGCGATGCCGTTGGCCACAGCTTTTCCAGATGCGCCCAGCTCTTCGACGTCTTTCGGCGGAGGAACCATGCGAGGCCGGAGTGACGAGAGATCAATCCAGCCCGTGACCTGGCCCGAGTTGAGCTGAATGATTGCAATCCGATCCTGTTGCCAGATGTTGGCATACACCTCGCCGTCAATGTATTCGAGTTCGTTCAGCCACCGAATCCCCTTTCCGGCCTCGACAACCGCGATCTGTGCCTGCCACTTCATCGTGTCCGCATTGAGAAACCGCAGAATCGATGTGCCATCGCTCTTAATGAACTGATGATCGTCATGCGTGAGTCCCCATCCCTCGACGTTGTATCCGAACGTAGACTTCGGCGCGAGCGTGTCGATGTCATAGCGGACACCGCTATCACGCTCCAGAAACGGAGCGCCCATGGCCTTCAGGTTGTCCAGAATCACCGCACCAAGTATGCTTTGCGCCGCTCGTCTTGGAGTGAGCTGGATGAGTTGACCGCGCCACTCCGTCAGACCTTCGCCGTGCAAGCGGCTGTCAACGGCATGCTGCTGGAGGACACGCCCGGTTTCGAGTTCCACCTTCCGGATCGAGGATTGGCCCGGGCCCCCGATACTTTCGTAAAGGAAGCCGTCCCGATATATCAGGCCTTGCGTCAGCGCCCGTGAATCGTGGGGATATTCCGCGACGACATCGTATTTGACTATGGGAGCCGGTTCAGGTGACAACGGGACCGCGGGTTCCAGGGTTGGAGTCGCCGTCAGTCTGAGAAGCATTGCAATAGTTCCGCCAATGATCAGCGCGGCGATCAACACAGTGGCGAACCCCTTGGACATATAAATACTTTACATTATAAAGTAATTGTTGTCGCGAGGCTCGTCAACGCCTCACTTCTCTATTGGGAGGGGGGACTCATGCCGCGGGGACGTGTGTTACTGGATGCTGACTCGTAGAGTCATAGAGATGGAGAATGGATTGGCTCCTCAGGTAGGACTCGAACCTACAACCCTTCGGTTAACAGCCGAATGCTCTACCATTGAGCTACTGAGGAGTGTTACAGGTTGGCTCCACCATTACACCAAACCACCCTCTCCAAAGTCAACTTTTTCACCCCATCCGAGATACACTAACCTTCAACCCATGGTCACCCGCCGATCCCTCCTCCAACTCCCCTTCGCCGCCCTCATCCCCAAGCCCCGCAGCGCATCACTCGACGCCATGCAGCAGGTCATGGGCCCACTTCCGCCACGCCCCAAACAACCCCCAGCCATCCAATCCCTCGACTCCCAAGACACCCCCAACTACACCCGCCGTAAGATCCGCTACGAAGCCGAGCCCAACGACTTCGTCCCCGCCTGGCTCCTCATCCCCAAAATCACCTCCAAAACAAAATTGCCCGCTGTTGTTTGTCTCCACCAAACCACGCGCATCGGCAAAGACGAGCCTGCCGGACTCGGCGGCAAACCCAACCTCCACTACGCGCACGAACTCGCCGAACAAGGCTTCCTCACCATCGCCCCCGATTACCCCAACTTCGGCGAATACACCTTCGATCCTTACACCCACGGCTACCTCTCCGCCTCCATGAAAGGCATCGTCAATCACATGCGCGCCGTCGACCTCCTCCTCTCCCTCCCCAACGTCGACCCACGCCGCATCGCCGTTTGCGGCCACTCCCTCGGAGGCCACAATTCCCTGTTCGTCGCCGCCTTCGACACCCGCATTCGCTGTGCCATCACCAGCTGCGGCTTCACCGCTTTCCCCAAATACTACAACGGCAACCTCACCGGCTGGTCACACAAAGGATACATGCCGCGCATCGCCGACGCGTATGGCAAAGATCCGGCCAAAATGCCATTCGACTTCCCTGACGTCCTCGCCGCCATCGCTCCACGCGCCGTCTTCATCAACGCCCCCACGCGCGACAGTAACTTCGAAATCAGCGGCGTCGTCGATTGTGTCCGCGCTACATCCAAGCTCTTCCCGTCAAACCGGCTGCGCGCCGTCTACCCCGAGGCCGCCCACGATTTTCCACCCGAAATCCGCCGCGAAGCCTATGGCTTCCTCAAACAACTCGCGGTTTGAGGCATCATAAAAACTCATGGGCCCGCGCATTCTTCTCCTCCTTCCTCAACTCCCGCAGGATCCGTCCAGCGGTGCCGCCCGCACAGCACAAACCGCGGCTGAAATGGCCCGTGAATCCGGGTTCGAAGTACAGGCGCTCGCTACCACCGCCACGGAGCGCGGCATCCAGGAAGATCCCCTTGCCTACCTCCAGTCAATGGGGATTCAACCCGAAGTTCGCCCCGCATCCTCCAAAGGATCCCGCGAATTCCGCTTCACCCAGAGAGGCATTCCCTACACCCTCCTCGACACGGGACGCTTCGGCGTCATGAACTGGGAGAAAACACACGGGCGCCAGTTTGACCGGCTCTTCGACGATGCTCTCGACTCATTCGATCCCGACATCGTCTTCACCTACGGCGGACTCTCCGGTGACATCCGCCGCCTTCGCCGCGCCCGCCAAAAGGATATCCGGATCGCTTTCTGTGTTTTTAACATGGCGTACCTGAAGCCCGATTTCTTCCATGATGTCGATGCCGTAACCACGCCCAGCGAGTTCATGGCCAAGCGCTACAAAGAACTCATCGGCATTGACAGCACGCCGCTCCCCACGCCCATCCACTTCGACGATGTCCTCGCACCGGAACACGACCCCATCTTCGTCACCATGGTCAATCCCTCCGTCGAGAAAGGGCTCTTCTTCTTCGCACGCCTCGCCGAAGAACTCGGTCGCCGCCAGCCCAAAATCGCCGTGCTCGCCATTGAATCCCGCGGCACCGCCGGTCTCGTCGTGAAAGCCGGCCTCGAAGGCGGATTCGATCTTCGCCGCCATGAGAGCATCATGATCTCACCGGCCGTTCCCACTCCTCGCGATATCTTCGCTCCCACCCGCATGCTGCTCGTTCCATCGGTGTGGGAAGAGCCTTCCGGCCGTGTCGCCGCTGAGGCACTCGTCAATGCCGTGCCCCCCATCGTCAGTGATCGCGGTGGATTGGAAGAAAGCTGCAACGGCGCCGGCTTCGTCCTCCCACTCCCTGCCGATCTCACCGTCGATACCCGCAAGCCCGTGGCCGCCGAAGCCGTGCAACCGTGGATCGAAACCATTGAGCGCCTCTGCTTCGATGAAGAGGAGTACCAGCGGCAAGCCGCCAAAGCCAAACAGGCAGCAGCCATGTATTCACGCGAAAGCCTCACCCCACGCTACGTTGCGTTCTTCAAGCAAGTGCTCACCTTGCCGGGAAAGAAATGATGCCTGCTCCGCATCTCATCACTACCGTCGGTGGCAGCGCGGTTCCCACTCTCGAACCGATGCTCCGCCACTACCTCTCCCTCGGCGTCCAATCCATCTTCCTCAATCTCCATCTCCAGAATGACAACGACCCCATCCGCGAAACCGTGGAAGAAATCTCGCGGCGTTGTGGAACGCCCATCACAGCTACATACATCGGAGATTGGCACGACATCCAACAGGAAGCCTATGCCAAGCCCCGGCGCGATTATCCCAACGACTGGTTCATCCTCGCCGATTCCGACGAATTCCAGCAATACCCTGCGCCACTCACCGACATCATCGCCGAATGCGAACAACACAACTGGGATCACCTCAAAGGCTGTTTCCTCGATCGCCTCGCCGCCGATGGCTCCTTCCCTCCCATCGACGCAACCATCGCCCTTGAGCAACAGTTCCCCCTCGGCGCCCTGCTCACGTTCCCGGTCATGCTCGGCGATCCCCGCAAGATCACTCTCGTGCGTGGTCCCATCTACGTCATCGCCGGGCAGCACTTCACCTATTCACCCATGGGCTGTCCACCCGCCATCCACTACATTCCGGTTCATCATTTCAAATGGACAGCCGGAATCCCCGAGCGCCTCGCCGAACGCATTCAGCAAATGAAACAAGCCGGCATAGCACACTGGCTCGAGAGTCAGCGATTCCTCGACTACATCGAAGCCTCCAGCGGCAGGATTGATCTGCAGGATCAGCGGCTACTGATCGCAAGCTGCCATCCCACCTATCCCCATTGGGACGAAATGAAACAGTACGTGCTCAACCTGCGCTAGTCCCGACGCTTCTTCTTCCGGTCCAGCTTCGCATCACCCTCCGCAATCCCACGCAGCTTCACGCGAACTTCAGCGCCAAACTTGCGATTCTCTTCCTCCCCATAAACCACGGGCGGAAAATTTGGAATTTGTTCCGGCGGCTCCTCCTGCCTCGCGAACTGCTTGTGATACTTCAATCTCGCCCGCAGCCGCTCCACCAACGCCGGTTGCTTCTCCGCAAGATTGTTCTTCTCAAACGGATCCTGTCGAATGTTGTACAACTGCAGAGGCTGTTCCTCCCAGTTGTAGTAAGTCGCCCCCTGCTCAATCAGCTTCCAATCTCCCTCCCGGATCACCTGCAGCGAGTGAACAATCTCTTTCCTCGCCGATGCCGCGCCTCCCGCGATCGCGGGCCACACGTCCACACCATCCAGCGGCAGCCCTTTCCGCGCATCCGCGCCGGCCAGCGCGCAGAACGTCGGGAAAATGTCCGTCACATGAATCAGGCCCGCGGACTTCCTCCCCGCAGCCACCTTCCCCGGCCATCGCACTGCCGCCGGAGTCAATACGCCCCCTTCGTGATACGCGCTCTTCCCGCCCCTATACGGCCCGTTGCTCGTCAACCGCGTCCCGCCATTGTCATTCGTAAACAGCACCAGCGTATTCTTCTCAATCCCCTTGTCCCGAATCGTCTGCAGCACTTGTCCAATCGCGATATCCAGGCAATGCAGTTGCGCCCGCTGCGGCCCTTCCCTCCCCAGATGCTCGTACTTCTTCATGTACTCCGCCGGAGCCTGATGCGGCCCATGCACGGCGTTGAACGGAAAATACAGAAAGAACGGCCGCCCCCCATCATGATTCCGGATCAACCTGCTCGCTTCATTCGCCAGCAAAAATGTCGAATAGCCTTCCTCCACTACCGGCTCGCCGTTGCGATGCCAATCGAGGATGCCCTCCCGCGTATGCGTGAACGAATCAATCAACGCTCCATAAAACCCATAGTGATGTTGAAACCCGCGCGACCGCGGCAAATGCGCGTTCTGCCACTCCCCCAAATGCCACTTGCCCACCATCCACGTCGCATACCCCGCATCGCGTAACGCCTCCGCCAGCGTCCGCTCGTCCTTCAACATCCCCTGCCGCGACGCCGTCGAAGGACGCCGTTCCGTCCCCGTCTTCCATGCGTACCGCCCCGTCAATAGCGATCCCCGCGTCGGCGTACAGACAGGCTGTACGTAGAACTGCGTCAGTTGCGTCCCTTCCCGCGCAATGCTGTCAATATTGGGCGTCGGCACTTCCTTCCCACCCGTGAACCCCACTTGCTCCCAACCCATATCGTCCACCAGCAGGATCACGAAATTTGGCCGCGGCTCATCAGCGGAACGCAACGGCCGCAGCCCGCCTGTCATCGCGGCCATCATCGCCCGCCGTGTCAGTTTCATCGTGCTACCCTCGTTTCTCTTCCAGTTCCGACCACCGCTGATACAACGTATCTACCGCCTCCTGCGCCTTCTGCATCGCGTCGTACGCCTCTTGCAACGCGCGTCCATCCACCACCACCGCCGGATCGTGCAGCTTCTCCTTGCACCGTTCCAACTCCGCTTCCGCATCCGCAATCCGCTGCTCAATCGTCTCGTACTCCCGCGCCTCCATGTACGAAAGCCGCTTCTTCGCCGGCCCCGCCGCAGCGCCAGCCGCAGCCGGCACAGTCACCGGAGCCGCCGCCTTCACCTTCGCCTTCTTCGCCGCCGCCTGCCAATCCTCCCACTGGAAATAATCCGCAAACCGCCCGATCGCACCTTCTCCATCCAACCCCACCACCACCGTGGCCACTCGATCCAGCAAATACCGGTCGTGCGTCACCAGCACCAGCGCGCCGCGAAACTCCAGCAGGCTCTCTTCCAGAATCTCCAGCGTCGGAATATCCAGATCGTTCGTCGGCTCATCCAGCAGCAGCACGTCAGCCGGTTCCAGCATCAGCTTCGCAATCAGCACCCGCGCCCGCTCTCCGCCCGACAAACGCCCCACCGGCTGATTCAATTGATCGCTCTGAAACAGGAACCGCGCCGCCCACGATGCCACATGCAACACCCGATCCTGATACACCACCGAGTCCCCATCCGGAGCCAGCGCCCGCCGCAGCGTCACATCCGGATCCAGTTGCCGGTTCTGGTCGAAGTACACCATGCGCAGCAAATCCGCCCTTCGCACCGACCCCTCCGTCGGATCCAGTTGCCCCATCAACACCCGCATCAACGTCGATTTCCCGCTCCCGTTCGGCCCCACCAATCCGATCCGCGTGCCCGGCGTCACCACGAAATCGAGCCCCGAAAACAGCGTCCGTCCACCCAACGCCACACCCACCTTCTCCAGCTCAATCAGCCGCTTCGTCTTGCGCTCCGTCGCCGAAAAATCGATGTCCGCCGTCGCACTGCGCGCTCTGCTCTGCAAATCCGCCAGCTCGCCGATCAGTTCATTCGCCTTGTCAATGCGAGCCTTCGATTTCGTCGTCCGCGCCTTCGGCCCCCGCCGCAGCCACTCCATCTCCGTCCGTACCCGGTTCTCCAGCGCATCCTGCCGCTTCGCCTGCGCGTGCAGATAATCCGCCTTCTTCTCCAGAAACACACTGTACGTCCCGCTCACCCGCAGGAGTCCATCCTGGTAAGCCCGGTTCAGCTCCACCATCTCCGTCGCCACGTTCTCCAGAAAATACCGGTCGTGGCTGATGACCACACAAGCGAACCCCGCGCCCGCCAGCAGTTTCTCCAGCCACCCGATCCCCGCCAGATCCAGATGGTTCGTCGGCTCATCCAGCAGCAACACATCCGGATGCTGCACCAGCGCCTCCACAATCGCCAGCCGCTTCTTCCATCCCCCGGAAAACGCGCCCACCTCCGCATCCAGATTCTCGAAGCCGGCCTTGCCCACCACCTCAGCCACTTCCGGCGCAGTCAGCGATTCCACCACCCGCCCCAGTACATCGCGCACGCGATCCCCAGTCCGGAATTCCGACTCCTGCGCCACATAGCAGAACCGCACCCGCTTGCGGATCGCCACCTCCCCGCTATCGGGCTCCAATAACCCGGCGAGTATCCGCAGCAGCGTCGATTTCCCCGAACCATTCGGTCCGATCAGCCCGACCCGAGCCCCTTCCTCCACCGTGAAGTTGATGTTCTCAAACAGCGATTCCGCGCCGAAAGACTTCGTCAGATTCTGTGCGTTGATCAGTAGTGCCAATCTAGCAGTGTACTCAAATGGCGATATGCTGAACGCAATGCGCAACGCCATTCTGTGCATCCTTTACACCGCCTGCGGCGGAGCCCAGCAGTTCCAACTGCAATCTCCCGCTCCAGTGCCGCGCTACGGCATCGCCGAATTCTCCCTCCACATCACTTCCCCACGCTTCCCAAACCCGTTCACGGAACCCGCTCCAACAGCCGAAATCACTACCCCCACTGGCGCAAAACATATTTTCACAGGCTTCAGTGATTCCAACGACGGCAGCCTCTTCCGCCTCCGCTTCTCCCCCTCGCAACCAGGCGCGCACCGCTTCCTCGTCCGCATGGGAGCCTTCCGCCAGAAGGGCGAATTCACCGCCGAAGCATCGCCCAATCAAGGCCCCGTCGACGTCGACCCCGATCACCCCAAACACTTCCGCTATGCCACCGGAGCCCCGTTCTTCCACCTCGGCTACACCGCTTACCACCTCCTCGATCCCTCCAAAACAGACGCCGAAGTCGAAGCTCTCCTCGATTACTGCGGCCGCAACGGCTTCAACAAAATTCGATTCCTCCTCAGCGGTTATCCCCGCGACACGGAAACCCGCACCAGCACCGACAACGAACACGGCGTCCCTGATCCCAAACGCGCTCCCAACTACGGCGCTCCGAAAGGCCGCGTCAATCCTCTTCCCGCCTGGCCCGGCCAACCGCACGCCTACGATTTCACCCGCTTCCATCTCCCCTTCTGGCGCCGCGCAGAGGCCATCATTGCCTCCATGCAACGCCGCGCCATCCAGGCCAACATCATCCTCACCATCGAAAAACAGAATCTCCCCGATGAGTTCGGCCGCCTCACCGATCACGAACTCCGCTTCTACCGCTACGCCTTCTCGCGCCTCGGCGCTTATTCCAACGTCTGGTGGGATCTCGGCAACGAACACAACGAGTACCGCGACAAAGCCTGGGGCGACGCCATGGGCGCAGTGCTCCGCGCTCTCGACCCGCATCAACGCCTCGCCTCCGTCCACGCCTACGCCGACTTCTGGTACACCCAGTCAAATTGGGCCTCCTACATCGTCACCCAGCAATACGGCACCGAGACCGAAGTTTATAATTGGGTCCGAAAATACGAAAACACCCCCAAGCCCTACGTCAATGAAGAGTATGGCTACGAAGGCCCCGCCAACACTCCCGGCCATTTGCAGAACGCCGATTGGACCCGCCGCACTCACTGGGCCATCGCCATGGCCGGCGGCTATGCCACCTACGGAGATTGGAGCGGTAACGTCGCCTGGTACTATTCCGGAGACCCCGGCCGCGGTATCGCCGCCACCCAACTCAAACACCTCCGCAGCCTCTTCGAAACCCTGCCTTACAACACAATGAAGCCCTGCCCCGAATCCGTTCCCAATGGCTTCTGCCTCGCCGCACCCAACGGAAAGCGCGTCTACTACATGCCGAACGGCGCTACGCCGCAAACACCACCTGGCCACACGCTCCGCCGCTATGATCCCCGTCTCGGCCAATTCCCCATTGCCACCCCAACCGCCGCCAACAACACGGACTGGGTCTACCTCACCGAACCGTAGTCCCCTTCATCTCATTCAACAATTGCAGCGCTTTGAACGAAAGCATATCCCCCGCCGGCTTCGCATACGGCTGCTTCAACGATTCCAGATAGAACGCCGAAAGCCAATCCACATCCCCCAGATCCTTCGCCTGCCCGATGAACCGCGGCTCCATCGAATTCGTACAGGACACCGGAATCGTCAACCCGTAAGGGCTCCGCTCCCGGATCGTCAGCCCAATCCCCACAAACGGCTCTGCCGGCAGAAACACAAACGCCACCTCCGCGCCAATCGTCAGCGCCTGCACCTCCAGCTTGCATTCCTTCTCCGGCATCGTCACCCCGTTGCGCACATGCTCCAGGGCCCACGCCGTCCACTTGCCTCTGCTCCCATTGCCCTCCAATTCCTGCATCGAAGGCAGTGGCGCATACCGCAACGTCGCTGTCGTCGCGCCGAACCCCAGCCTGGCCTCGTCTACTACTTGCTCGCCCAGCGCCGCTTCCGTGAAACTCTTGCCCAGCTTCCGCCCCATGTCTTTCGACTTCCGCACTCCACCGCCTAAAAACTTCGCGCTGATGTCTCCCGAACAGCCTTGCAAAAATACGGTCACCGGCGTCATCGGGTGAAAGGACTTCGCCAGTTCCTGCAACGCATACCCGCAGTAGTCCGGATCCACCACCGGAGCCTCCCGGTTGTAGGAAACCACCGGCCGCCCCGTGAAGTGCGCCAGCAGCAACGTCGGCGCCCCCGTATCATCGTCGAACCGCACTACCGAAGCCAGCGGATCAATCGCCCCCAGCTTCGCTTTCCCCATCTTCTTGCGGTCTTCCTCCCGCACTACGTAAGACGCCCCGTTCTTCCGCCGTGCTTTGCGATTGAAAGTTAACTCGTCCTGCTCGCTTGTCCCATAGCTCACCGTCACCCGCTTGAATTGTCCGCGCAGCTTCTCCACAGCCTTGCGCAAATCGCGCCCCGCTGCTTCCGGCCATCCCCCCGCGCGCGACAGATTGTTCGTCACAGAGCACAAAGTCTGCTCCACCGGAATCCCCAACGCCGCCGCTATCTGTTCCCGCCCCTCATCGAAAATCTCGTAGTCCGAGTTCACTAGCCCCACGCACACCTTGCCCTGCCGCAGCGCGGCCACACGCGTCTCCAGAGGTCCCACGGCGAAAGACCCGCAGGCAACCTCGAGTGGTCCGCTTCCAAACTGGATCATGGGCACACTCCCAACTACCGGGAACCATGCCCCGGCAGCAGGCTATATATGACGATTCTCTTACTTGTACCACCAAAAACATTCCACCGCAAAGATGTTTTGTAGCGCGGGCCCCCACCCCACCTGGCCGGCGCTCATCCGCCAAAATATATAATAGGTGTCCAAGTGCGTCAATTCTCCATCCTCCTCGCCGCCACTCTAGCCCTCGGCCAGGCGCCGTTGCCGAAAGATCATCCCCCCACGCCCGCCGCCGATCGCCGCACCCAAGCCTCCCAACTCACCGCCGAAATCGCCGGCCAATCGCCATCCGGCCCCTCTTCGCCCGTCCCTCGCAACAACTTCATCGACACTCACATCTTCGGCCGCATGGCCAAGGATCGCATCCCTCACGCCCCCCTCGCCTCCGATGAAGAGTTCTTCCGCCGCCTCCACATCGACCTCACCGGACGCATCCCCGGCAACCAGCAACTCCACGAGTTCCTCTCATCGAAAGACCCGCACAAACGCGACAAACTGATCGACGCCCTGATCGGCTCAAAAGAATGGCGCGCCAAATGGACCTACTGGTTCGGCGACCTCGCCATGGCCGCCGCCAACCGCATCGGCAACGAGGGCAAGAACGTCTTCTACCGCTGGGTCTACGATAACTTCCAGGTCAACCGCCCCTGGAACGAATTCGTCACCGACCTGCTCATCTCCAAAGCCGTCAGCAATTGGTACGTTGGCGATTCCGGCTACGTCGCCCGCTGGGTGGTCATCGGCGTCAAATGCGACGACTACGTGCATGAAGACACCGCCGACGAACTCGCCATCCACTCCGTCCGCGATTTCCTCGGCGTCGATCTCAATTGCGTCTCCTGCCACGACGGCGCCCGCCACCTCGAAAAAATCAACCTCTGGCTCAGCCAGCGCAAGCGTGATGAGCTGTACCAGATGGCCGCCTTCTTCGGAAAAACGCGCGTCCTCCGCCGCGTCGAAGTGGCCACCACCCAGGACGAATACGCCATCGACGACAAAGGCCCCGGCTACGACGCAGGCGCGCGCACCGTCGTCCGCGTCACCCGCCGCGGCAAAGGCCAGGTGGATCCCCGTTTCCTCTTCAACGGCCAAGGCGCGGACAACACCCGCCCCCTGCGCCCGCAGTTCGCCAAGCTGCTCACCGAACATCCGCAGTTCGCCCGCGCCACCGTCAATCGCTTCTGGGCCGAACTGATGGGCGTCGGCATTGTCGAGCCCATCACCGACTTCGACCTCGCCCGCCAGGATCCCAACAACCCGCCTCCCGCTCCCTGGACCATCCAGCCCACTCACCCCGAACTCCTCGATGCCCTCGCCGAAGACTTCCGCAACAACGGCTATGACATCCAGCGCCTGCAGAAGTTGATCGTGAAATCCAGCGCCTATCAACTCTCCTCCAAATTCCCCGGCGAATGGAAAGCGAGCTACGCCCCTTACTACGCCCGCAAATTCGTCCGCCGTCTCACCTCCGAAGAACTCTACGACTCCATCGTCCAGGCAACCAATCTCTTCACCGAAGTGCCCGTCCGCGGCACCGACTTCCGCGCCCGCTATGCCACCGAAACCCGCTCTCCCGAAGACTGGAAAGCAAACGGCCTCAAAGACATCGTTTTCTTCCTCGAATCCTTCGGCCAGAACAATCGCGAATACTCCGAACGCAAGAACGGCGGCACCATCACCCAGGCCGTCCTCATGATGAACAGCCCTTGGATCATGCGCCAGATCCAAGCCTCCCCCGGCAGCTATCTTTCCTCGCTCCTCCAGCGCAAACAACCCGACGAGACCAACGTCACCGAACTGTTCGAACGCTTCCTCAGCCGCAAGCCCACTCGCGAAGAGCTCGCCTCCGCCAAAGACCTCACCGCTACCGGCGGCCGAAAAGGCTACGAAGACCTGCAGTGGCTCTTGATGAACAAGCTCGAATTCCTGTTCAATTACTAAAGGCAATCCATGAGCAACCTCCTCGATACCGTCCTCACGCGCCGCCAGGCGCTCCGCCTCGGGGGAGTGTCGTTCGGAGGCTATTGGTTCCTGCCTTTACTCCAGCCCCAGAACGTGCGCGCCGCCGCCAACACCAAGCTCCGCGGCTCCGCCCGCTTCTGCATCTTCGTCATGCTCGATGGCGGCCAAAGCCACGTCGACGCCTGGGACCTCAAGGAAGGGAAGTGGACTCCCCCCGACTTCGACGTGCGCGAAGCCAAACCCGGTGTGAAGTGGCCCATGGCCCTTTACCCGCAACTCGCCAAACAGCTCGATCGCGTCGCACTCGTCCGCTCCCTCGAAGCCTGGGATAGCGTCCACGGCCGCGCTCAATACTACGTCCAGGCCGCCCACGCCTTGAACCCCGCGCTCCAGAAAGAAATCCCTCCCATCGGCACCGTCGTCGCCCTCGAACACGCCGCCCGGCGCAAACCCTCCGACACACTCCCGCCCTACGTCGCGATGAACGTAACCCAAAGCCAGGCTGGCCTCCTCACCTCCGGCTTCCTCCCCGCTGCCTATTCCCCCTTCCACATCGACACCGCGGTCAGCCTCTCTTCCTACAAAATCGAAGAGAACTCCAAACAGGACTTCGCCCGCCGTTGGGAGATGCTCAAGCGCTTCGACGCCCGCCTCCGCAACGACACCTCTCTCCAGGCCAAAGCCTACCGCGATTACAACGATCACTACGAAGGCGCCTTCCGCATGATGATGGACCCGCGCACCGCCAAACTCTTCGAACTCTCACCCGAAGAGCGCAAACGCTACGGCAGCACCATCACCGGCGACGCCGCCATCATCGCCCGCAACCTCGTCGAAGCCGACGCCGGCACCAACTTCATCTTCCTCCAGCAAAACGGCTGGGATCACCACAAAGACATCTACAAACAGGCCAATCACTACAAACACTCCTGGGAACTCGACGCCGCCCTCGCCAACCTCATTGAGGACCTCGCCACCCGCAAGCGCCCCGATGGCCGCACCCTCCTCGACGAAACCATGGTCGTCTGCATGGGTGAATTCGGCCGCACTCCCGGCGACATCACCTACTTGAACGGCCGCGATCACTACCAGTACGCCTTCACCGCGCTCATGGCCGGAGGCGGCATCCGCGGCGGCCGCATCATCGGCAAAACCGACGAAACCGGCTCCAAAGTCATCGACAGCGGTTGGGGCACCAAGCGCTCTATCTTCATGGAAGACATCGCCACCACCATCTACTCGGCAATGGGCATCGACTACGCCAAAACCATCCAGGGCACACCCTCCGGCCGCCAGTTCTATTACATCGAGCCCTTTGCCACCCAGCAGATCATCGCCAACCGCGAAATTTCGGTACTGTTCTCTTGACCACTCTCAAATCCCTCCTACTCCCCCTCGCGCTTCCCGCGCTACTCCTTGCACAGACCGAGCGCTACGTCGCCATCGACAACGTCTGCGCCTGGCCCAATCTCACGCTCCTGCCCGGCGGCGCCATCCTCGCCCACATCTTCGGCAAGCCCGCCCACGGCCTGATCGAAGGCGATCTCGAAACCTGGGCGAGTGACGACGAAGGTCGCCTCTGGACCCGCCGTGGAGTCCCCGCCGTCCATGAACCCGGCACCACGCGCATCCACGTCGCCGCCGGCCTCGCCAACGATGGCTCGCTCGTCGCCATCACCACTGGCTGGGGCGGCCCCGGCCTCCGTGGCCACGTCATCGAACCCTGGGTCAGCCGCTCCACCGACGCCGGCAAAACCTGGCAACGCGGCGGCACACTCGCCGCGCCAAAAAATGTCCAGCACTTGATCGCCTTCGGCAACGTCGTAGCAATGGGAGGAAAGAAACTCGCCGCCCCTCTCTACTCAGGACGCCGTAGTCCCGCCGAACTGCGTGGCGAAAAGAAAAGCCTCTATCCCTCCCTCAATGACTCCTACCTCTTCTTCAGCAACGACGACGGCCGCACCTGGGGCGACCCCGTCTTAATCGGCTCGGAAAAATACAACGAAACCGCCGTCATCCGCCTCCGCGCCGATCGCTGGCTCGCCGCCGCCCGCTCCATCGGCGGCGCCATGGATTTGTTTGTCTCCGAAGACGAAGGCCGCACCTGGAAGCTCGACGGCCCACTCACCCCGCCCAGCCATCACCCCGGCCACTTGCTGAAACTCGCCGATGGCCGCATCCTCCTCACCTACGGCATCCGCGAACGCCTCAAAGTCTCCTCCACCGTCACCAACCTCGACTACGCCATTGGTGTCCGCTTCAGCAAAGACGAAGGCCGCACCTGGAGCGCTCCCTCCCGCCTCCTCTCCCTCCCCGGTTCCAGCGACGGCGGCTATCCCGCTACCGTCCAATTAGCCGACGGCACCCTCGTCACCGCCTACTACAGCAACGGCATCCCCGAACACCGCCGCTATCACATGGGTGTGCTCCGCTGGCGTTCTTCTGACTAGATCCGGCTCTTACTAATCCGCGAATTTCCCCTTTTGGGTCGATAAGTAAATCGCCGGGTCAAGATGCGTCTATACTCGAATTGACCGGCATAGCAATATGCCTATTGGGATACGCCTCGCCGCGGTCGCCATCGTCTTGGCAACTTCCTTGAGCGGGCAGCGCTATAGCTTCCGCTTCTACGGAGCCGGCGAGGGCCTTCGCAATCTCGCCGTTCAGGTCCTGCTGCAGGATCAAACAGGCTTCATCTGGGCCGGAACCCAAAACGGGCTCTTCCGCTACGACGGCGAACGCTTCCAGGAGTTCGGCTTCCGTCAATCCATTCCTTCCAACTACATCGATGCCCTCCAGCAAACTCGCGACGGCGCACTCTGGATCGGTACCCAGTCCGGCCTCTACCGCAGTGAGGGATCCAGTTACGTCACCGTCCCCGTTCTAGGCGCATCCCGGGTCTCCGCTCTAGCCATCGGACCTGGCCAGAAACTCTACGTCGGCACCGATCAGGGCCTCGCCTTGGGAACCCAGTCCGAGAACAAGCAATGGTTCTTCCGCCGCCTGGCCGCCGGCAGAATCTCCGGTGTCTATGTTGAGCCCAATGGCACGGTCTGGTACGCCCAAGGACAATCGATTTGCTCCCTGCAGCAGGAACAGCCAGACTGTACCCTTCTGCCAGGCAACGCGCCCTGGGAGGCCTTCCTCAAGGATCGCAACGACAACCTGTGGGTCCTCAGCCGCACCACTCTCCTCCTCCGTCGCGCCAAGTCTCTGCTCTTTGTGAACGGTGGTCCCGATCTCCCTTTTGGCAACGCCGGGCCGCCCCGCATCATTGAAGACTCCTCAGGTCAGATCCTCGTCTCTACTACCCGTGGCTTAGCCCTGCGCGAGGGAGAAAGATGGCGCATCGTCGGCGCCCGCGAAGGTTTGTCTCAGCAGGAAGTGCCCGGCATCATGGAGGATCGCGAAGGCTCTCTTTGGCTCGGTGTCTTTGGCGGCGGCGTGGCCCGTTGGCGTGGCCGCGGTCTCGCTCAAGGATTCACCCCTTCCGATGGCTTGCCAAGTACCACCATCTGGCAGATGGAACACGCAGACGATGGCGGCATCTGGGTCGGCTCCCACGACGGCCTCTTCCATGGGAAGCGGTCCGGCGATCGCTGGATCTGGGTCCCCCGTCCCGAAGTTGGCACTCTGCCCGTAAGAACCGTTCGCATCGACCGTGAAGGCTGGCTCTGGCTCTCCCAAACACCCTCCGGCCTCATCCGCTTCCATCCAGCCACAGGCCGCATCGTCAAAATCGATACGCCTTCCCCCCTCTCCAAAGGCCGCGTCAACGGCGTCCACTTTGATCCCGATGGCACCGCCTGGCTCGCTACCGCCACCGGGCTCTATCGCAAGTCTCCAGGCACCGACACCATCGAACGTGTCCTCATTCCCTCTGAGCTCCCCGGAACCACTTTCTACCAGGTCCGTGTCGACCCCAATGGCGACCACTGGGCTACTAGCACTACGGGCTTGTACTACCAGCAGGGAGGCGTTTGGAACCGTATCGGCGCCCAGAGCGGCCTCATCCTCGATTGGACTATGGCCATCGCCATCGGCCGCAACGAAGTCTGGGTCGGCTACCGTCCCGCCCGCGGCATTACTCGCATCAGTTTCGTGCAGGGAAGAATGCAATACACCCATTTCACGGAGCACGATGCTCTCCGCTCCAATATCTGCTACTTCCTCTTCTTCACCCCGGACGGCAGGCTCTGGAGCGGTTCCGACAACGGTCTCCAGATCTTCGATGGCAAAGAATGGTCTTTCTTTTCCTCCGCCAATGGCTTGGTATGGGATGATTGCGATACCGAATCCTATCTCCTCGACAACGGCAGTGTTTGGATCGGGACCAGCGGCGGATTGGCCCGCCTCCAACTGGCGGAAAGCCCAATGCCCGAGTCGAAGCTCCCCATCGTGATCACTTCCCTCCGCGTCCAAGGTCAGCCCTTCTCCCTCAATCAGAAGCTGACCGTTCCTTCGAATTGGAATCATCTCGCCGTCCGCTTCACCGTGCTCACCTTTCGCGATGAGTCTGCGCTGCATTTCCGCTATCGCTTTCGCGGCCGCTCTGAAGAATGGACTCCCACCCAGCAACGCGAGTTGAGTTTTCCGAATCTTACACCCGGCACATACACCCTCGAGATCGCCGCTGGTGGCGCCCGTGGCGTCTGGAGTGAACACCCCGCCCAAGTCGAGTTCACCATCTTAGCCCCCTGGTACAGCCGATGGTATTTTCAGGCCGCATTCGCGCTCCTTCTGGCCCTTGCCGTCGCCGGGTTATACCTCGAGCGCGTCCGCCGTCATGTCGTCATTCAAAACCAGTTGCAGCAAGCCGTCGCCGCCCGTACCGAAGAACTCGAGGACGCGCGCAAACAGGCCGAACAAGCCAACGAACTCAAAGGCCAGTTCCTCGCCAACATGTCCCATGAGATTCGCACCCCCATGAATGGCATCATCGGCATGTCGCACCTCGCCCTTGCCACCGCGCCCACCGGTCCACAGCGCGAAGCCCTCGAAACCATTCGCGATTCCGCCGAGTCCCTCCTCGTCGTCCTCAACGACGTGCTCGATTTCTCCAAAATGGAAGCCGGACGCCTCGACATGGAAGACGAACCCGTTCGCCCCCGCCATATCGTCGAATCCGCCTATCGCATCCTGCAGCCTCGCTTCGACGAAAAACAGATCTCCTTCACCACCAAGACCGATAACGACGTTCCGCAGTGGATCCGTGGCGATGCCCTCCGCCTTCGCCAGGTTTTGTTGAACCTGATGAGCAACGCCTTGAAGTTCACTGAGTCCGGTGGCGTCACCGTGCGCATCACTCGTCCTGAACCCGGCGAGTTGCGCATCTCGGTTCAGGACACCGGCATCGGCATCCCCGCCGCAAAGCTGGCGATGATCTTCGAACCCTTCCGTCAGGCCGACGGCTCTACCGCCCGCCGTTTCGGTGGCACCGGCTTAGGTCTCGCCATCTCCTCGCGCCTCGTCCAGCTCATGGGTGGTCACATCGGCGCGGCCAGCGATCCGGGAAAGGGCAGCACCTTCACCGTCCACCTCCCTTGCCGCGAAACGGCCCCACCCAACACCCCCGATTTGCCTAGCGCCGCCCCCCTCAAAACCGAGCTCCACATTCTCCTCGTCGAAGACAACGTCATCAATCAGCGCGTCGCCACCCGCGTCCTCGAACGCGCCGGCCATCACGTCACTCGCGCCGCAAACGGGCGTGAAGGCGTCGAACGCTACGCCGAACAAATCTTCGATGCCATCCTCATGGATGTCCAGATGCCCGAAATGGATGGCTATGAGGCCGTCCGCCTCATCCGCGCCAGCGAAGCACTGTCCAATCGCCACACTCCCATCATCGCCATGACCGCACACGCTATGGTCGGCGACCGCGAGGATTGCCTCTCCGCCGGCATGGACGACTACATCCAGAAACCCTACAATCCACCCGACCTGATCGCCAAGATCCAAACCACAATTGCCAGGGTTACTGCATTTCCGCTTCCACCGCTACGTACGCCCGAACATCCACATTCCCCGCTTCCACAGGAGTCGGAGCTGCTGCACCCACACCGGCCGTAGTCCGGATATCAATCGGCGTCACCGTCACCGAAGAGCCTTCCTGCGCCACCATCACCGTACCCAACGTCTTCCCCAATCCCGATGCGATTGCTTCTGCATTCGCCTTCGCCTGCATCGTCGCCAACCGCAGCGCCTGCGCCCGCGACGGAGCCGAATCCTTCAGCGTGAATTGAATGCCCCCGATCGTCGTCGCACCCGCTCCCGCCGCCGTATCAATTGCCCGGCCCGCCAAACTCAGATCGTTCACCGTGACCTCAATCGAATTCGTAGCCGTGAACCCGTCGTTCCGCCGCAGGTCCGGATTATAGCGCTGCCCCAGCGAGTATCCCGTCGTCCGAATCTCCGTATTCGCACCCAGTGCCTGCCGTAGCGCACCCATTACCTTAGTCGTTTCCGAAGCATTCAAATCCGCCGCCTCGGCCGCCGTGTTGGCGTTCGTCGTGACGCTCAACCGCACCTTCACCTGGTCCGGCCTCACCGATACAATCCCTTCCCCCGACGCCCGCACAACGGGCCGGCGCTGCACCACCTGAGGCATCGCGGGAACTACCAGCAACAGTCCGATCAACAGTGTACGCATATCTCTTCCTCCAATATCTAACTTCTGGTCCGCATCGGTGTCAATCTGTGTTTATCTGCGGCCTATCAGAAAAGAAGTGGGCCGGCGCAATCGATCGGCCTGTAACAGCCCTTGCGTCCGGAGACCGCTACACACCGTGGCGCTCTGGCCCACGCTGTAAGAAACAAGCCCCGCAGCGGAAAAGTTGCGCGCTTGTCACTGGTGCAGCTTCCACAAAATCTGCCGCAGTATACCCAGCCACGCCACCGCGTCCTTCTCCCCCAAATTCATCCGGTGGATCAATTCCCGCAGCCGCCGCTCCGAACCGCCCGTCGCCGTATGGTCATAGTAACCACTCAACCGCAGCGCCTCGGTCAGGCGTTCCCGCAACTCCTCCACCAGCACCGCATCCGCCTGTTTCTTCCCCACCACCGGCTGCACCGCCATCTGCTCGTCCCGGATCATCTCATACAAACACACCGCCACCGATTGCCCCAGATTCATCGACCTGTGCTCAGCCCGCGTCGGGATCTGCATCACCCAATGGCAATGGCTCAAATCGTCATTGCTCAACCCATATTTCTCTGATCCAAACAGCAGCGCCCCAAGCCCCGCCTGTTCTTTCATCAACCGCGCACCAGTCTCCAGCCGGTACAGCGGCAGTGTCATTTCCCGGCGATCCCCCCCACTAGTCCCCACCACCAAAGCACATCCTGCCACCGCCTCCGCCACCGTCTCGAACACCCGCGCCGACTCCATCACCGCCCCTGCCCCAACCGCCGACCGCGCTTCCCGAAACGCAATATCGTACGGATTCACCAGCCGCAAATCCGTAACCCCAAAATTGCTCATAGCCCGCGCCGCCGCTCCAATATTGAGCGGATTGCGAGGCGAAACCAAAACAACAGTCAACTTCAAACTAAAACCAGAATTGCGTCCAAATCATCCCTGTCTGCGTTCGAATCTGCGTTCATCTGTGTTCATCTGTGGCCAGCAAAGGCTAACGCAACTCTTCCATCACCCGAGCCAGCGCCTCGGGCCCCGGCCGCACCCGCGATTGCGGTAGCGTCGCCAGTGGCTCGTCCACCATGCCCAACATATCGTGCAGCGTATCGCGTCCCTGGTCCACGTACAGAATCCCGGTCAGGATTTCCCCTGCCTTCTCCGCATCCGTGATCGCATCGATCGCTTCCCGCTTGTTCGTCGGATCGTAGTCCCGGCCAAGCTTCTTCAGCCGCAAGTGCGACCCGTCGTGCATCGCCACATCGCGTACTTCGCCCTCTTCCATGTCCACCTGGATTTCCTCGTAGTAAGGAACGAAGCTGACGTCATGCAACGCCATCTCGTGCTCCTTCACATAGGAATAGCTCTTCGTCGAGCCTTCGTGATCGTTGAACGTCACGCACGGCGAGATCACATCCACCAGGCTCAATCCGCGATGCGACACACACGCCTTCAGAATATTCGTCAACTGCTTCTTATCCCCTGAGAATGAGCGAGCCACAAACGTAGCCCCCAGCTCAATCCCCATCAGGCAGCAGTCAATCGGAGTCATATCGTTGATGACCCCCGATTTCTGCTTCGACCCGCGGTCCGCCGTCGCCGAAAACTGGCCCTTCGTCAATCCATACACACCGTTGTTCTCAATGATGTACACCAGTGGCACATTGCGCCGCAGCATGTGTACGAACTGCCCGATCCCGATCGACGCCGTATCCCCATCGCCGGTCACCACAATCCCGCGCAGATCGCGGTTCGCCATCAGTGCGCCCGTGCTCACCGCCGGCGCCCGCCCGTGTACCGAGTTGAACCCGTGCGATTGGCTCAAAAAGTACGCCGGAGTCTTCGACGAACAGCCGATCCCCGACATCTTCGCCACGCTGTGCG
>JAXLQM010000030.1:0-56222 GCA_046331645.1 Bryobacteraceae bacterium | reverse complement strand
CTGCCCCAAGCGGATCTGGCGGCTTATACCACCGTGGCGAGCGTGCTGCTGAATCTGGATGAGGTGGTGACGCGGCAATGAGCATGATGCGCGAGATGGCGGCGCTGGCCACACGGCGGCACTTCTTTGGACGGATGGCGACCGGAATTGGCGTGCCTGCACTGGCGTCGCTACTGCGCGGTGCGACGGTGGCGCATCCGGCATTGCCGGGGTTTCCGAATCATGCGGCGAAGGCGAAGCGGATCATTTATCTGCACCAATCGGGGGCGCCGTCGCAGATGGATTTGTTCGATCCCAAGCCGCTGTTGCAGTCCCGGTTTGCGGAGGATTTACCGGATTCGATTCGCAAAGGGCAGCGTCTGACGGGGATGACCAGCGGGCAGAAAACGTTTCCCGTTGCGCCGTCGAAGTTCGCGTTTGCGCAGCATGGGCAGGCGGGGACGTGGTTCAGCGAACTGCTGCCGCACACGGCTGCCATCGCGGATAAGATTTGCGTGATCCGGTCAATGTTCACGGAGGCGATCAATCACGATCCGGCGATCACGTTTATTCAGACAGGGAGCCAGATTGCCGGGCGGCCGTGTTTCGGGTCGTGGGTGAGTTATGGATTAGGGAGCGAGAATCAGGATCTGCCGGCGTTTGTGGTGATGATCTCCCGCGGGCGTGGACGGCGCGTGGATCAGCCGTTGTATGACCGTTTGTGGGGGAGCGGATTTTTGCCGTCGCGCTATCAGGGGGTGAAGTTCCGCTCGGATGGCGACCCGGTGTTGTTTCTGTCGAACCCAGGCGGGGTGAGCCCGGCCGTGCGGCGTTCAATGCTGGACGATATCGCGCGGATCAATGAGATGAACTTGAAGGAATTCGCCGATCCGGAAATTGCCACCCGAATTGCGCAGTACGAGATGGCGTACCGGATGCAGACATCGGTGCCGGAGCTGACGGACTTGTCCAAGGAACCGGAGTCGGTAATGAAGATGTACGGGCCCGATGCGCGGACGCCGGGCAGCTATGCGTCGAATTGCATTCTGGCGCGGCGGTTGGCGGAGCGCGGAGTACGGTTTATTCAGCTCTATCACATGGGTTGGGACCATCATGAATCGGTGCCGCGCCAGTTGCCGCCGCAGTGTCAGGATACCGACCAGGCGTCGTCGGCGTTGATCCGGGATCTGGAGCAGCGCGGGATGTTGGATGAAACTTTGGTGATTTGGGGCGGTGAGTTCGGCCGCACGGTGTATTGCCAGGGGACGCTGACGAAGGAGCAGTACGGGCGCGATCATCATCCGCGGTGCTATTCGCTGTGGCTCGCCGGAGGTGGGATCAAAGGCGGAATGAGTGTTGGAGAAACGGATGACTATTCGTACAATATCGTCGCCGATCCGGTGCATGTGCATGATCTGAACGCCACCATGCTGCATTGTTTGGGCGTGGATCATCTGCGGTTGACGTACCGGTATCAGGGGCGCGATTTCCGTTTGACGGATGTGGGTGGGAGTCTGGTGAAGAAGATCATGAAGGCTTGAAAAGGAGATTGGGATGAATCGTAGAATGCTGTTTGCGGGATTGGCGGCGGCGGCCGCGATGCAGGGCGCGGATGCGTCGAAGCCGGTGAAGGTGGCCGGTGGATGGAAGATCGGGAATGTGTACTATAGCTCGGGGTTGACAGGCGTGCGGCCGGAAGCGCGGAAGGATCCGCTGGCGTTTGGGGGAGATATTAAAGAGCAGACGCGGCGCACCATGGAGCAGCATAAGAAGAATCTGGAATCGCTGGGGTCGTCGCTGGAGAACGTGATCAAGGTGACCGTGTTTCTGGCGGATGTGAAGACAGAGAAGAATGCCATGAACGAGGCGTATGCGGAGTTCTTTGCGAAGAATCCGCCGGCGCGGTCGGCGTTTGGAGTGGAGTTCCCGGATACAGCGACGCGCGTGGAGATTGAGTTGGTGGCGTGGGTGCCGTAAGGGCGCTATCCTCGAATCTGTCTGCTTTGAGAGCAGGAGAAGAAAGGAATCCGACAAATGACTCCCGAACAAGCAAGCGCCGTACTGGCCATGGCATGCCAGGAAGCGGCGCATGAGAGCGTAACGACGCGCAAGGTGCTGGCGGCGGTGCCCGTAGATAAGGGCGACTATACGCCTGCCGAGAAATCGATGTCCGCGATTGATCTGGCGTGGCATATCGCATCGGCGGAGGTGTGGTTCTTCAACAGTATCGCGGATGGAGCGTTTCCCAAAGGCGGCGGTGCGCGGCCGGAAGAGATCAAGACATCGGCCGATGTAGTGGCCTGGTATGACGCCAATCATGGTCCTGCGCTGGAGCGCGTGAAGGCGCTTTCGGGCGAGGCGGCGGCGAAGATCGTGGACTTCTACGGAATCATTCAGATGCCTGCGGTGGCGTTCATGCAGTTTAATGTGAAGCACACGTGTCATCATCGCGGGCAGCTTTCGGTGTACCTGCGGCCGATGGGGGCGAAGGTGCCGAGCATTTACGGTGGAAGCGCGGACGAACCGTTCCAGATGCCTTCGTAGTGTTTACGGACGGGTTGGTGCTGGTGTGAGGGGACGGTAGGGGAGCAGTTGCCAGTTACGGGCCTGCTGGCCGCCGAGGAGACCGCGGTTGCCTTCGGCTCCAAAATAGATGCCCGTGCTGCCGCGATTTTCGCCGACCGGTGGCGGTCCTTCCCAGTCCGGATGAAGGGCGACGGTTGGCACGGAGCGGCCGGCTTGTTCGAAAGTGAGGAGTTCTCCGTCGAGCGCAGCTTCGAGCGTGTTGGCTTTTAGAGCTACTTCGAGAGTGTGGAAACGGGCGGGGTCGAAGTTAGGGCGCGGCCGGGTGAAGGCGACGGTGGACATGGGATTCAGGCGGCGAACGGTGACGATGCCGGAGGAGTGGAGGCGGACCCAGAATCCGGCGGAAGATCCGCCTTGGATGCCATCGCCTGGGGCGGCACGCCGGCTGCGGAAAAAAGGACCAGCTTGGGTGTGATGGCCGTTCTCGCCAGCGGGGGTGAGGAGTTCGACGGAGGCGTAGAGATCCTGGCCGAGATCGGCAGGGCGGAAGGAGACCATGGAGCAATCGGGACTGCGGCGGGCCAGTTGCACGCCTGCGTAGTCAGTGCCGGTGTGGCGGATTTGGGTGGATGGACTGAGGAGGGTGTGGAACTCGAGTTGGACGGGTTCATGAGCGTATGGCGAGGCGAGAGCATGGTAATAGAAGTCGCCACGCGAGGGGATGCGGAGATCGGTGACGGTGGTTGCGCAGCGGTGTAGCGCGGCGAGGATAGCGGGGCGGACAGCGTAACCGTAGATGCGGGCGTCGTCGATGGCTCCGCGGAAGAAGGTTCCGCGATGAACGCCGTTGCCGATGGACCAGCGGGTTTCAGGACCGGGTTGCTCGGTGCGATGCATGGGCATGGGGGCGGCGGATTCTTCGACTCCATCAATATAGAGTGCGCCACGGTGGGAGGGGGCTCCAGCGTAAGTACCGGCGACGAGATGCCAGCGGTCGTCATTGACGCGGGTGGAACCGACGGCGAGGTCGCGGAATACACCTTGGCCTGCCCAACCGTGACGGCTGAAGGATACGCGCCCGTCATGGAGGAGGGAGAGGCGGAAGCTGTCCTGGCTGTCGGGCAATTCGGGGGCAGTGTTGTAGTTGAGGATGACGGTGGAGTCGCCGTTGGTGGTGGCGGTTTTGAGCCAGGCGAGGATGGTGCGTGGCGCCGCGCCGGTGGGGAAGGAGTGATCTTCGTCGATGCCTTCGATGACCGTGCGCTCGCCGTCGAAGAGGGCTGCTTTGCCGAAGACGCCGGGGGTAGTGGGGGCTCCGCTGTCGAGCTTCCACCAAGCGATTTCGTGAAGGGGCGGCTCGTCGATGGCGGGACTCTTGCGGGCGGAGAGCCAGATTGCGCCGGCGCTAATGGCGAGGAGGACGACGGCGGCGGGAACGAGTTGACGGTGGCGAGTTGAGGGTGGTGGTTGGGGTGGAGGCTCGGCTTCGGTGGCCGGGGGAAGTGGGTCCGGCTCCGGCGCAGTGTCGAGGGGGGCGATGAACTGGTAGCCGCGGCGAGGAACGGTGCGGATGAAACGCGGGGTTTTGACGTCGTCCTCGAAGGCTTTGCGGATCTCCTGAATGCAGCCGACGAGGGTGGAATCGGTGACGTGGGCGTCCTGCCAAATGGTTCGGAAGAGTTCCTCTTTAGACACCAGCCGGTGGTGGTTCTGAACCAGGTACTGTAGCAGGAGAAAAGTCTTGGGACGAAGGTGAACGAGATCCTCGCCTCGGGTGAGTTCACCGGTTTGGGTGTCGAGCGTGAAGCCAAGAGCGGAAAATCGGCCCGGATTGGGGGTTGAGGCGGGGATCTGGTCGAATTCTCGTCCTTCTCTCATGACTTTTAGGATCTGTGCGGCTTACAACAGTGCGAGTTGGTTAGCCCATACTAACGCAATTCGACTCAAAGGAGGATGTGAATTCTGTGATGTCTATACAGAGGATAGGCCGCGGCTGGCGATGGTTGGCCATAGCGGCTAGTACGGTGGTACCGGGGTTTTGCGGACCGGTGGCACTGCAGAATGCGACAGCAACTTTGTCGCAAACGATCGGGGCGAACTTTTTCGCGTCGACGATGATTGATGGAAATTTCGGTGGAGGGCTCGGACAAGGGTGGGCGATCTTCAACGGGGTTGGCGCGTCAGCAGAGACGGCGGCTTTTGAGACGGTAACGGATGCCGGGTTCGCGGGTGGGACGCAGTTGACGTTCACCATGTCGCAGTTGTACACGGCGGCGTCGCAGCACTCGGTGGGCCGCTTCCGGATATCGGTGACGACGGATGACCGGTCGACGTTCGCCGACGGGTTGCAGAACGGCGGTGATGTGACGGCCACGTGGACGGTGCTGACTCCGACGTCGGCATCGGGCACGAACGGGCCGACGCTGACGATTTTGGGTGACGGATCGGTGCTGGCGAGCGGGACGAACCCTTCGACGTCGGTGTACACGATTGTGGCCCTGACTTCATTGACGGGGATCACCGGGTTCCGGCTGGAGGTGCTGGAGGATGCGAGTCTTCCGGGCAGCGGGCCGGGGCGGCAGCCGGCGAACGGGAACTTCGTGCTGACGGAGTTTGAAGTGAGCGCGGATCCGGCGGAGAGTGTGCCGGAACCGGCGAGTTGGTCGCTGGCGGCGCTCGGGGCCGTGTTCGTGGCGATGCGGCGCCGGCTGTAGTTGCCGGATGTGGCACGGGGGTCTTGGTATTGAGGCCCCCGTGCTGTTTCTATCGCTTCTGGTTTCGCTGGCTCAGGCCGGCTCCATTGAGAATCTGGTAACGAATGGGGCGTGGGTGTATTTCCGCGCTCCGGTAGGATTCCGGGCGGCGCAGGATTACCGGCTGCGATTGCCTCATACGCCGGAGGTGTCGGCGGCGGTGCAGGACGTGAGTGCGAACTTCGAGGTGGTGGCCTCGGCGCAGTATGGCGAGCGCTATTGCGGGTTTGCGGGAAGTTCCTGCTGGTTGGCTGCGGCGTGCCAGGCGTCGTTCCGGGTGGAAGGGCCGGGATTGGAGGTATCGGGATCGCGGCGGCGGACGCTGCTGCGGCTGGATCGCGCCGGGAAGCTCCTGTGGGTGGAACAGACGACGGCTTGCGCGGAGTTGTGGCAATCGGCGCCGGAGCCGATGCACGGGTTGTATGCGGTGGATGGGATGAAGTTGGTGGCGGCGGCGGGGCAGTATTCGATTGCGGACCGTCGATCGGGGTTGCGAATGATTACGGATCGGGGTGAGGTGCTGGTGGGGCAGGCCGGGCAGTTGGCGTTGCTAGGCGCGGGTGGTGTGCGCGGAGTGTTCAACCGGGCGGCCTATGTGGAAGCAACGGTGGATGGGAGTGGGGCGAATGTGGTGTATCGGGACGTGGCCGGGCTGTTGCATTGGGTGGATGCGCGGCGCGGTGTGGATACGGAGATGGGGTTGGCGGGTGAGCAGCCAGTGTTGAACGAGCGGGGGAATACGCTGCTGTATGTGGCGGATGGGGAGTTGCGGGTGTATGAGTGGAACGGCGGCGGGGTTCGGACTTTGCTGCGCGATGTGGAGACCTTCGCGCTGGGGGATGGAGCGGGGTTCGCGGCGACACGGGGAAACGCGGTGGTGCGGTTTGCGCTGGGGTCGGGTGATACGGAGGTTTATTACGGGCCGTTTCCGGCGGTGCGCGCTGTTTCGGTCAATACGCTGAGGGACTATGACGCGTGCCCCATGATTTGTTACGGGCTACAACGGTTGATGCTGGATCTGGCTCCGGGCGGATTGGTGGCGCTGGAAGGGGATGGGTTTGAGGGAACGGATTGGTCCGTGCGGTATGAAGGGGCGACGCTGCCTTTGCTGGGGAAGACAGCGAATGTGGCGTGGTTTCAGATTCCGGATAATGCTCCGGAGGGGTGTTGCCGGAATGTGACGCTGGTGAGCGCCGGACGGGAGATGGTAATTACGGCGCAGGTGGTGCCGGGGAGTGTGACTTGCTTCAGCACGTGGCACGAGGGTTTCACGCGGCTGGTGACGACGGAGGATCCGGCTTTCGTGGGGGAAACGGTGCATGTGCTGCTGACGGGGTTGTCGGCGAGGAGTACGGTGGTGAGGTTGCCGGGTTTGGAGGTGTTGTTTTTGGGGCCGTATCCGTATGGGGTGGGGTTACAGCAGTTGGATCTGCGGGTGCGGGCTCCGATGAGGCCGGATGTTTGGCAGTTGTTCGACCGGGCGAAGGGGTGCGACTTGCCTTACGTGCGTTAGTCGAGGAATTCGTCGGTGGGATCGAATTTCGGCTGGGCCACGATGAGGACTTTCATCAGTCCGACGGCGCGGTGGCGGACTCCGGGCGGGATGAGGATGCACATGCCGGGGTGAACGGGGACGGTCTCGTCATCGAGTTCCATTTGCGCGCCGGGGCCGCATTCGAGGAAGTAGTACACCTCAGTAAGCTGCTTGTGGTAGTGCTTGTCGGCATCCAGCTTGATTTCGGTGACGTGGACGGTGGCGGGGAATTCGGGCACATCGGCGAAGGCACGGCGGGCGGTGCCGCAGGGACAGGGGACTCCCGGAATATTGGCGAAATCGACGATGCGGGCTTTCATTTGCGGACCTCGATTTTACGGAATTCGACGCGCATGGCGGGGCCGCGATGCAGTTGGAGGGCGATGACTCCGGTTTTCGATTTGTCGTCGGTGACGACGACGGTGGTTATGCCGTTGAGCTTCAGTTCCATGCGCGGGCCGCGGGCGATGATTTCCACGGTGTTCCAATCGTGTTGTTTGTAGATGGGCTTGGCGATGCGCCAGCCTTCGTCGGTGGTCTTCATCAGATTGCGGCCGCGGCCTTTTTCTTCGTAGAAATTGCCCCACGCGGAGCGGTCCCCATCTTCGGAGAAATCGGCCTGATAGCCGGTGACGATCCAGCCGTCGCCGGGGGCGCGCTCGCTTCGGAATTGGATGCCGCTGTTGCCGTTGCGCAGTTTCACTTCGGCGGTGAGATGAAAATCGGCATAGGGCTTTTTGAATATGAGGAAGGTGTTGGCGGCGATGGTTTTGGCGCTGGTATCGCCGATGAGGATGCCGTTTTCGACGCGCCAGAGGGCGGGGTCGCCGTCCCAGCCATCGAGGTTGCGGCCATTGAATAATGACTCGGCGTGGCAGGTGGCGGCGATGATTGCGAGGGCGAGGAGGGGTTTCATCCGACGAGTTCCTTCCAGGTGACTTCGCGGCCGAGGTCCATCGCTGTGCGGGCGAGGATGGCGGTGAGTGTGCTTTCGGCGGCGGAGACACCGGCGTTTTCGGGGCGGCCATCCTGGACGCGCTTGACGAATTCGGAGAGTGCATCGATGGTGATGTCGCGCGGTTCGCGCTCTTCGGTGGGGGCTTCGCGGCCTTTGTGCAGCTTCCAGTATTCGCGCGCGGTTTCGACGACCATGGTTTCGCTGTAGAAGCGCTCGGCGACATCGCGATGCCAGAGCGGGGCGATTTGAGAGCCGGTGAGGTTGGCTTGTACTCCGCCGGGGTAGGTGAAGGTGACGGCGCAGTGATCGCGCTGATCGCCACGTTTGATGATGAGCTGGCTGCCGGTGCCGGAGGCTTTTTCGGGATGGCCGCCGAGGAACCAATTGAGAACGTCGACGCCGTGGCAGTATGTTTCGACAATGAAATCACCGAAGGTTTCGCGCCAATCTTTCCAATGCTTGAGTTTTTCGGCTTCGGTGCGGGGGCGTTCGGAGGGCTGTTCCTGACCTTTGGTGTTGACGCCTTTGATCCAGTGGGAGTGGGCGAATCTCAGTTTGCCGAAAGCCTGGCTGTGGACGAGGGCGTGGGCTTTGCGATAGCCGGGTCCGTAGCGTTGCTGGAATCCGAAGGTGATGTTGATGCGGCGATCCGCGCCGTCGGCGGCTTTGAGAACGCGCTTGCAGCCTTCGACGTCGGCGCCGGCGGGTTTTTCGATGTAGATGTGCTTGCCTGCTTGGATGGCGGCTTCGAGATGCTCGGGGTGGAGGAAGACCGGAGTAGCGATGAGGACCGCGTCGATATTGGGGTTGTTGAGAATCTCGCGGAAATCCCGATGTTCGGTGGCGGCGGGGGCATCGAGCGTCTTTTTGGCGCGCGCGATGTGAGTGGGGTCGATATCGGCGATGGCGGTGACGCGAGCGGGCGTGTGTTTGGTGAGAAGCGAGGCGTCAAAGGTACCTCGTCCTCCTGCCCCTATCAGGCCTACACGGACGGCGGAGTTGGCCGCGGAGCCTCTTGCCGCGGCGGCCGTCATCAGCAGCGCGCTTCTACGATCGATGCCGGAATGCATGGAGGCATTCTGTCACAGATCGTAGCGTCAGGCGTGACGGTGCACCTGCTGCTGGCTGTTGTGCTCCAGCAACCAATCGGCGAGGTAAAGGAAGCTGGGAACGGAGATGACGAACAGGACGGTGTATTGCCAGAAGGGCACGATGAACGCCAGCGCGTTGAGAGCGATGAGGGAGACGAGCGCGCCGGTGAGTTCGTGACGCCAGGCGAGGATCATGCCCACGCAGCAGGCGACGAGGAGCAGGATACCGGTCCACTCCTTGAAGCCGGGAGGAGGGCCGGCATGGGGTTGGAAGAATTCGCCCAGGAAGAGGAGGCCGAAGGCGAGAACGACTAGCAGTCCGCTGATTCGGGCTGCCCAACGGATGACAGGAGCAAGTAGGGCAGGCATGGGGTCGTGAACCTCCACCCGCAGCATACACCCGAATGGGCGGGGCGTCCAGGGGTGTTTTTTGATGGTGTTCGGAACGACCGCTATCCCCTCTGAGAATTCTCGTATATAATTCCCGCATCTAAAATCCTGTGTAACTCCGGTTACTGTAAATTGAGGCTAAACATGACCCGATATTCATGTCTTTTCGTCCTATTCACCGCATCCCTCTTCTCTCAGACCGAGAGAGGAAACATCACTGGCCAAGTCAAAGATCCCAGCGGAGCCTCAATCGCCGGAGCGGAAGTGGTGGCGACACACACGTTGACCAATGTGCAGTCGCGAACCATCAGCACCGCGGCGGGCGACTACAATCTCCCGCTTTCGCCGGGCCCATACCGGGTGGCCGTGACCGCCGCCGGCTTCAAACGCTACGAGCACACCAATGTGACTCTCGCGACGTCTTCGACGGTGCGACTGGATGCGACGCTGGAACTGGGCGCCGTAAGCGAAAGTGTTCGAGTGACGACGGAGGTCGCACAGATTCAGATTGAGACCGCGAAGGTCTCCACCGCCGTGCAGAATCGAATGGTAGACGAACTACCATTGGTGGTGGGCGGCGCGTTGCGGAGCCCGTTCGATCTAGTTACGGTGGCTCCGGAATCGCACGGGTCGGGAACGACCCTGATGCTCGGCGGAGGCCAGGCGGCAGCTTGGAACGCGACGCTGGATGGCCTCTCCGTCGCGACGAACCGCTCGGCCGATACGGTTGAGATCGCCTATAACACGCCCTCGGTGGAAGCGATCACGGAGTTCACAGTGGACACGAACGGCTTCAAAGCGGAATACGGGCATGCGGGCGGCGGCGTAATGACGTTCTCCTCGAAATCGGGAACCAATGGCGTACACGGATCGGGGTACGATTTCCTCCGCAACGATGCGATGGATGCGCGCGGCTTCTTCGCGCCGACACGCTCGGTGTACAAACAGAACGATTTTGGGGCAACGCTGGGCGGCCCTGTGTATCTGCCGAAAATCTACAACGGAAAAAACAAGACGTTCTTCTTTATCAGCTTCGAAGGGTTCCGCAATCGCGCGGGCGCGAATGGACGCATCTTCAGTGTGCCGACACCGGAAATGTACCAGGGCGATTTCTCGAAATGGGTGAACGCGAGTGGAGCGATATTGAGCATTTACGACCCGACGACGACGCGAGCGAACCCGGCGGGGAGCGGACAAGTCCGCGATCCGTTCCCGCAGAATCGCATTCCAACGGCGCGGTTCAGCACACTGGCCACGCAGTTGCTGCCGTATGGATCCGTGGTGAAGCCGAATCGTCCCACGGCGATTCCCGGCACGATCGGCTATGTGCAGAACAACTTCGTCTCCAACTCAGGCAGCGTCGTGAATCCCACGGATAAGGGAAGCGTGAAGGTGGATCACACGATTCGCGAGAAGCACCGACTGGGCTTTCTGTTCAACATGACGCGTTATCGCCAAGGCCCGGGCGCCGAGGGCACTCCCGGCCTGCCGCAACCGTTGTGGGATGGGCAAGCTTCCACCTTCAACACGGAAATTTATCGGCTTTCCTACGACTACACCATTTCTCCGCGCCTGTTGAACACTTTCTCCATTGGGGGGAATCACTTTATCAAGGAATCGTATTCGCCGAATGCCGGCGCGGACCCGGTGATCGGCGGCAACTGGAAAAGCAAGCTCTGCATGAAGAACGTAGTCGATTGCAATGTGAACTTTCCGATTATCGGCTTCAGTGAGAATCAAGGATGGGGCGGCTCCGGCTATAACGGAACGCTGCAGCCGATGTGGGCGCTGAAGGACGATTTGAGTTATGCGAACGGGAAACACAGCTTCAAATTCGGCTATACGTTCCAAAGCCAGCGCGCGGCGGGGATCGGCGAACAGCAAATCTCAGGACAGGCCGGGTTTACGTTTCTTGGGACCAGCGTGCCGGCGGCCACATCGTTTACCAGCGGCAGCGGATTCGCATCGTTCCTGCTCGGGTGGGCCGATAGCGGCGGCACGGACTCGAAGCGCTACACCCCGCAGTTGTATGCCTATCACGGCTTCTACGTGCAGGACGATTGGCGCCTGACTCCGAAGCTGACGTTGAATATCGGGGTGCGGTACGATCTGACGCGTTCGCCCATCAATGAGATCGATGAGTATACGGATTTCGATCCCACGCGTCCGAATCCGGCGGTGAACAATTTTCCGGGTGCGCTGATCTTCGCGGGTTTTGGCCCCGGACGCGAGAACAAGCGTTCGCTGGTCCCAGGCAGCTACGGCAACATCGGCCCACGCGTGGGACTCGCTTACGCACTCGATTCGAAAACATCGCTGCGCACAGCCTTTGGGCGTTCGTTCTCGCGAGTGACGGTGACCAGCGGCAGCGGACACTACGAAGGGTTCGCGATTTCGCCGCGATTCTCCACTCCGGATCAGAGCATCACTCCCTCGTTCCTGCTCGACAGAGGACTTCCGCCGTATGAGTTGCCTCCCCAGATCAATCCGGCTTTCCAAAACAATCAGGCGATGGACTACTGGAACGGGCGCGACGCGACGAAGGCGTCGGAGAATCTATATTGGACAGCGTCCGTGCAGAGACAGTTGACGGCGAACACGCTGGTGGAAGGAATCTACAACGCGTCGGTGGGCACGCATCTGCAGACGGGTTTGTTGAACATCAACCAGTTGCCCACGCAATACCTGACGAGCTTCATTCAGCAATACGGAACAACGGGAGCGCTGAATCTGCTGCGTGCCGATATCGGTTCGGCGCTGGCGCGATCGGCGAATATTCCGATTCCGTATCCGAATTTCACGAATCCGGCGATCCAGCAATTCCGGACAGTGGCGCAAGCGCTACGTCCCTTCCCGCAGTATCAGACGCTGGCCACGGCGGCGGTCGGTGGCGGCGGCATTGGAGCAGGAAACGGCGACAAGAGCGGACACTCGATTTATCATGCGATGGTGCTGCGCGCGCAGCGGCGCTTCTCGCGAGGGATGACGTTCGAGTGGAGCTATACGCTATCGAAGATCCTCACGGACTCGGACACGTACTACACCAGCCAGCAGGCGATGGATCACTACAATCGCGGGCTTGAGAAGTCGATCGGCCAGTTCGACCAAACACACAATGCGAAATTCAGCACGATCTACGAACTTCCCTTCGGCAAAGGCAAGCCGTGGCTATCGAGCGGATTGCTAGGGCGGCTGGCGGGGGATTGGCGCATCAGTGCGATTCAGATATACGGCAGCGGCTTCCCGCTGGCGCTGAGCCGCAACAATCCGCTTCCGATCTTCAACGGCCCGACACGACCGCTGGTGAACGGCTATGACGACTGGCGTGCGCCGATTGCAGGCTCGAAGTTCGACCCGAACGTGGACCGCTACTTGAATCGCGCCGTGTTTCCCGCGCAACCAAACGATTTCGGCAATGCCACGCGCTTCAATCCAAAACTGCGTTCGCTTCCGCTATTCAACGAGAACATCAGCCTGGCGAAGTCGTTCCGCATCACGGAATCAACGCGCGTGGATATTCGCGGTGAAGCGTTCAATTTGTTTAACCGCACGCAATTCGGCAGCCCGAATCTGAATCTGAATGCCAGCACGTTCGGTGTGATCTCGAGCCAAGCGAATACGCCGAGACAAATGCAGGTGGCATTGAAGCTGTACTGGTAAGGAGCACTCATGTTTCGACGAGACCTTTTGAAACTCCCATTTGGCGCAGCCGCGTTGAGCGCAGCGCCGCTGAAAAACGAGCACGATCCCAACAACCTGAAGATCGCGACTCTGATCGACGCGAGGAAGACCACGGACGACGATCTGCTGTTTCTGAAACAGATCGGGTTAAGGTGGCTGCACGTTTCCTTCGGCAACGATGCTCCGTATGAGTTCATCAAAGCGACGCAGGATCGCTTCGGACGATACGGGCTGAAGATTCACTGCGGGTTTCACGACATCTACCGGTCGCTGAACATCCAACTCGCGAGGCCGGAGCGCGACAAGGAGATCGAGATCTTTCAAAAGTTCCTCCGCGATCTGGGGCGCGCGGGCATTTACTCAAGCAAGATTGACTTTCACCCGGGCAACACCTATACGACGAAGATGATTGAATCTCCGCGCGGGTACAAAGCGCGCGAGTTCGATGTGGACGAGTTTCACAGCAAGGTGGAAAAGCAGAAGTTTGATCGCACCTATTCGGCGGAAGACATCTGGGCGAACTACACCTATTTCATCAAGGCCGTGCTGCCGGTGGCGGAGAAGGCCGATGTGCGGCTGGCGCTGCATCCCGACGATCCGCCGATACCGATGATGAACGGAGTGGCGAAGGTCTTCATTCACTACGACGGAATCAAACGGGCGGATCAGATTGCGGGCTTCAGCAAACACTGGGGGCTGACGTTCTGCGTCGGAACGTGGTCTGAGGGCGGAACAAAGATGGGCAAAGATGTTTTTGGCATGATCGAGGACTTCGGCGCCCGCGGCAAGATTTTCGCCGTGCATTTCCGCAACGTGAGTTCGCCATTGCCGCGGTTCAGCGAGACGCTGCACGATGACGGCTACCTGGACATGTATCAAGTGATGAAAGCGCTGCGAAAGGCGCGGTCGACGGCTTCGCTGATTCCCGATCACTATCCCGGCTTCGTGGGCGATGCGAACCGGCGCGCGGTGGAAGCGTACAGCATCGCGTATATGCGAGCGCTGCTGCACCGCGCGAACGAGGAAGTGGGATAGGCGGCGAATCGGCGAGACTCCCTGCTCACCAGCGGACCGATTTTCTATTGGGCGCGGATGCCTTTACCGGGGAGGGTGGTTTCGACGATGGTGTTGTTATCGACGACCGGCACGCCAGCAACCAGCACGTAAGGAATGCCGGTGGAGGGGAGGTTGGGTTTGTCGAAGGTGGCTTCGTCTTTGACAGTGGCGGGGTTGAACACCGTGATGTCGGCGTCGGCTCCGACTTTGATGCGGCCTTTGTTGCGCATGGCGGGAGACATGGCTTCCAGGCGTTGGGCGGGCATGAGGGACATTTTGCGGATGGCGTCCATGAGGGTGAGCGCCCTTTCGTCGCGCACGTAGCGGCCGAGGACGCGGGCGTAAGTGCCGGCGGCGCGCGGGTGCCCTTTGCCGTTTTCCATGATGCCGTCGGAGGCGATCATGATGAGCGGGTGGGCCATGTTTTTGCGGATCATCTCTTCGGTGTTGGTGAAGGTGGCGACTAGGCCCCCTTGCTTGCGGTATGTGGCGAAGGTTTCGGGGGTGAGGCGCTCGCCGGTGGCGACCCATAGCATGTCGGCTTCGGTCATGCAGAGGCGTTGTTGGAAGCCGGGATCGAAGATGGCGGTCTCGATGCGGGTCATGCCCGCGATGTAGGGATAGGATTCGGCGGTGATGTCGAGGCCACGTTTGCGCGCGGCTTCGACCATGGCGATGGCCTCATCGAATTTGCGAGTACTGGATGCGCCGAGGTGGACGATGTGAGTGGGGGCTCCGGTGACGAGCGCGAGGGCGAGCACTTCGTGGATGGAGGCGGCGATGCCGGGGTCGCCCATGGAGCCATGGCGCATGTGCACGTAGGCAACGCGATTCCACTTGGCGGCGATGGCGAACATATCCTGGAGTTCGACGGTGCCGGCCTTGGGCGTGTAACCGAAGCCGAAGCCGATGCCGAGAGCACCTTCGCGGAGTCCGCTTTCGAGGAGGGATTTGAGGGCGCTGCGATCCTCGGGCGTGGATGGCTTGGTGATGGCGTGATCCTTGGGGAGCCAATCGCCGGTGTCTTTCATCACGACCATGCGAGCGGGGACATGGCCCACGCTGGCTCCGAAGTTGACGAGCGCTTTTCCTTCGCGTTCGGCGTACCACTTGGCAATGTGGGGGACTCCGATTTCGAGTTCGAGTGCGGTGGTGACGCCGTCGCGGGCTTTGAGGCGGTAGTTTTCTGGGGTTTGGCCGTGGGAATGGAGATCGATGAAGCCGGGGGCGATGACGTGATTGGCGACGTCGATGGTGCGGCGGGCGGGGAGTTTGCTGGCGGAGATGGCTGCGATTTTGCCGTTGCGGATGGCGACGTTGCGAATGGCGTCGAGGTTGGTGGCGGGGTCGAGGACACGGCCGTTGGCGAGGACAAGGTCGTAGGGCTGGGCTTGGAGGATATGGGCGAGGAGGAGGCCGAAACAGAAACGAGGGAACATGATTTGTTCAGTCTACGGTATGTGGGGGGTGGGTCTCCAGATGGCGGATCTTCCGTGGCCGGATAGACGGATCTTCCCTTCCCTTTTGAGTTGCTGCAAAACTTTGCGGATCAGGGGAGCGCTCGCGCCGGGTATTTGAGCGGTGATGTCCGCGAGTGTGAAGCCGCTGTCCTGTTCGAGGATTGCATGGCGGATCAGGTCGCTTTTCGCAGACTTGGAGTTGGCCTGTTCGACGCGGCGTTCGAATTCCATATAGCCCGAGCGCACCATCCCGAGGAAGAAGTTCCACCAGGGGAGGATCTCGTTGCGGCCTTGCTGCCAGCTTTGCGAACAGATACCGAGAACGCGGTAGTAGTCCTCCTTGTTTTCCTCCACCAGGCGTTCGAGGCTGACGTACCTGGCGACCTCGAAACCTTGGGATTGAAGGAGGAGGGATGTGAGGAGACGGGAAACGCGGCCGTTGCCATCGCGGAAGGGATGGATGCAGAGGAAATCGAAGATGAAGGTGGCGGCGGAGAGGAGCGGAGGAACTTGGGGATCATCCTGCATTTGTTGGTAGCGGGCGCAGAGGAGGGTAATCAGCCCTGGAGCCTCTTTCGCTGTGGCGGGGATGAACCGAACACGGCTGTCTCCACTGGGGAGAATTTCAATCATCTCGTTGTTTCGTTGCTTCCACTGGCCGGCATCGCTGCTGGCGCCGCCTTGCGCCAGTGCATGGAGTTTACGTATGGATTGAGGCGTGACGGAGTAGTTCACCCTGCGAGTGAATACCCAATTCATGGCGCGGCGGTATCCGGCCAGTTCTTCTTCGGGGCGATCCTTGGGCCGCGACTTGCCGAGCACGACGGGGCGCAGACGGGAGGCCTCGATGGTAACTCCCTCGATGCGGTTCGACGATTCCGCACTTTGAATGATGGCTTGCTCGCGAAGGGCTGATAGCATTTCCGGCTTCTGGCGAATCCACAGGTCTTGCTTGCCTCTCGCTTCCATACAGGCGGCAAGCAACCAGCTTGTTCCCAGGGGGATACTGAGGTTGGCGAGCCGGGATGGATCGAGGGTGAGCATGGCTGCGGGTAGCTTAATAATAGCTTATTGTTGGTTGGAGTAGCTTATTGAGGCAGAATCGAGTCCGGGGGGCCAATTGTCAAATCCAGTGCGGGCGGTTTGTTTTCGCAGGCACGCAGATCAAGCCTATGCTCGGGTGAATGGAAGCGGATGTAGCCAGTGAGGAACAGATCGAGCGAGTGATTGAGGACCTTTGACGCAGAGTCAGCGATTCTCTGTCCGGCATGGAACGCGCCACCGGCCACGAGTGCAGAGATGGGGGCGGGTAGTGGACCGTTGAGTGATTGCCAAGCAGCGTAGCCGCCCAGACTTCCACTCGTCATCTCAAGGAAGCCTTTTGCAATGCGCCCGTATTCCTCCGCTGTTGCAGCATCCTTTAATCCCAACAATAGAGCAAAGGTCTCCGCACGGTAGCTCGGATCTCGACGGGCCCACAAGCAGAGCTCAGTCGCGTACTTGTTGAGAAGTTCGAGCATCGTGGACAAAGTGGCTTCATCGGGCTTGGCGCGCCATACCTGTAGACTGCTCAGGTAAGCTGAGCCGATGGACTTGCGAATCTGGAGGATATCGGCGGGCTTGATCTTCCGAAGGACCTCAAAAGATGGAATGATAATCGGCACGAGAACACGATGGAAGCTCTCCTCAGACTCCGTCGGGCTGACCACGGAGGTTTCGGGACGAAAATGGGGAGACGAATAAGCAGCCGCGAAACAGTGTGCGTGATTGGCGCGATAGCAGTCGCTCACCCATTGCCAGTAGGCACGGAGCGGTTGATGTATGACTCCCCGCTCCTGCTCCACCGCTTCAATCAAATCCCATCCTGACTGCCTACTGTCCGTCCCATGCCCCAGCAGTTCATCCTGCAAGAGCCTCAATATCTGGTCACGTTTGATGCCGGTGTGGCCCAGTTGTTTCGTACGATGTTTGGCTTCATCCAACAGAACTGTTCGCCATCGACTAGTTGCGTCCCACAGATCGTGGATTTTCTTTGGAGTTTCAGCAATGCGCGCCCAAGGATGCTCGGGCTGACCCAAACATCGTCTGACCTCCACTTCAAAGCCGCTTCCAACATCCGGAGGCCAAAGGCTCAGAGCGTTGATCTGCCCAACGGCCACATCAAGCCGCGGAGCAATCATACTGGACTCAGGCCGATAGCCGAGCAAGTGTTTCAGCTTGTCCCTCATGTGTTCGAAACTCTCAAACGAATCGCGGGTCCGCACGGTGACGAGACCGGCACCAAGCGATTCCTCAAATAGGGAAGTCGAATGAGGGGCGTTGAGAATGTGGCGGTGAAGTCTGTCTGAAATGACGGTATACAGGTCGGTGATCACAGCATCCCCTTGAAAAAGGACACTCTCAATCAGAGCCGAATCGAACTCCAAGTCGCCGAAAGTCTGAACTTCCGGATCAAATCTTGAGAGGTAGAACGCCGGTCTTGAGGCGAACTCAGCCATGCAATGATCGTATCGCGACAACCGACAAATTCGTTTTTGCCCCGAAACGCTACCCCCTATCCGCCGCCACGCAGTCCATGTATAATTCCCGAATACAAAATCCTAATTTGGGGAAAGGGGTCTCCGTATGTACCCAATTCGCTTGCTGCTTCTGCTCGGCGCGCTGACGCCGGTCTTCGCCCAAGACACCGGTGTGCTCACGGGCACTGTAACGGATGCCACCGGGGCGGTGGTGGTGGAAGCGAAGGTTGTCGCCATCAACACGGCGACGAACTTTGAAACCGCTACCACGACGAACACGGAAGGGCTGTACCGCATTCCGTTTCTACGGCCGGGGGATTACCGGGTCCGCATCACGGCCGCCGGATTTAAGAGCTTTATCCGGGACAATGTCGATCTGCGCGTGGGCGCGACACTGCCGATTAACGCGGTGATGGAATTGGGCGCGGTGGCGGAATCGGTGAATGTGACTTCCGCGACTCCACTGCTGGAGACGGAAACTTCCACCACCGGCACCATCATCGACGGCGACTTCTTCCAGCGCATGCCGCTCTATCAGCGGCACTCTCGCGCGGTGCTGTATCTGACTCCGGGTGTCAATGTCGGCGGACTGGCGTATGCCGGGTCGCTGGGCGGGTTTTCGATCAACGGCGGGGCCACCAGTAATATCGGGTTCTTTGAAGACGGCATGTACGGCGTGCAGCCGAGCGGCACGAATACCACCGACACGATTCTGAGCACGATTGAAGAAGCGAAGGTGATCACCACCGTGCTGCCTGCGGAGTACGGACACTCGGCGGGTGGCGCGATCGTCATCGTGAAGAAGAGCGGCACGAACCAACTGCATGGCGAAGGCGGGCTGCTGTTTCGCGAAGGGCCGATGCAACACCGTCGCTTCATGCAGCCGGCGCGCTTTGAACAGACGGGGAACAGCTTGCACTTCTACCAGCCCGATTACAACGTGAGCGGGCCGGTGTATATCCCGAAGCTCTATGACGGGCGGAACAAGACGTTCTTCATGTTCGCGGGGCAATACCTGATGGAACGGCAGGGCGAGCAGATTTCCTGGAGCGTGCCGACGGCCGAAGAATTGGCGGGGAACTTCACCTACGGCGGACGCGGCGGGATCAACGCGGTGTACGATCCTCGGACGACGGCGGTGAACAACGGTGTCTGGTCGCGATCGCCGTTTCCGGGAAACATCATTCCCCGGGCGCAGTGGGATCCGGTGGCAACGAAATTTTTGAGCGGGAAGGTGTGGGAGTTGCCCAATCTCCCGGGGACGCCGACAGCAACGGGCTATACGGGCAACCTGCAACTGCCGCGGCAGAAGACGGTGGACTGGTCGAATTACAGCCTGCGGCTGGATGAGCAGTTCACGTCGAAGTTCAAGCTGTTCTACAACTGGAGCTTCAATACGCGCACGTCGTTCACACCGACGCTGGAGATTGTGGACCTGCTGTACAACACGTCGCAGCGTACGTCGACCGATGCGCAGACCACGACAGGCATCGGGGCGACGTATACGATCAGCCCGTCGACGATCAGCGAGACACGCATCAATTACTACCGCTTCCGCAACGACACGACGTGGCCCGGGTATGGCACCGATTTCGGCGCACTGCTGGGGATTCCGAATATCGGCAAGGGCAGCATGCCGGTGGTGACCGGGATTCCGAATGTGGCCAATCCGAGCCTCAACGTGGAAGAGACAATCAACTTCAAGGAAGACGTCAGCCGCTTGTCGGGCAAGCATGCGTTTAAGTTCGGCTACGACCTGATGCGGCTGCGGCGCAACAGCTACACGCGCGACAACAATGCCGGGACCTTCAACCTGGCGGGCACGAATGGATTGAATGCGAATGGGACGGCCATTCCGAATACGGGCGGCAATGCATTGAGCCAGTTGCTGACGGGCGCGGTGTCGAGCTACGCCATCACTTCGAACATTCTGAGCAACCTGCCGCGCAATTGGATTCATGCGCTCTATGTGCAGGACGACTGGAAGATCCGGCCGAACCTGACGCTGAACCTCGGCGTGCGGTGGCAGGTGCAGAGCACGGAGAACAACAAGTACGGGCAGGTATCGTCCTTCGATCCGACCGCGGCGGATAACAATTTTCCTGGCGGCATTGGCGTGATTACGCATCCCAAGGTGCTGCACAATCAGGACTGGAACAATTTCCAGCCGCGCGTAGGATTGGCGTGGACGACGCGGAAGAACCTGGTGATCCGCACCGGGTTCGCGTTGTCGACGGTGGACGAACGGCTGCCAGTGGCGCCCTCGGAAGAGTATGGATCGATCACGGGGCGGATTGATACGCCGAACGGTGATTTCCGCCCGCGGTTTCAATTGAGCCAGGGGCCGGTAGCGTCGCTGCTGCAGTTTCCCACTGTACGGTCCGACGGGTCGATTCCGTTCGCCGGAACGAATTTTTCGGGACGAAGCGCGACGTGGGTGGATGTGAACCGCAAGTCGCCGTACACGATGAACTGGAATTTCGGAGTGCAGCAATCCTTCGCCACGAACTACATGGTGGAGGTGATGTATACGGGCAACAGTTCGGTGAACGGGTTTGAGAACCGCGAGATCAATTCGCTGTCGTATGACTGGGCGAATAATCTACGGCTTCAGAATCCGGCGCAGTTCAGCGCGTTTCAGAGCAATGCGCAGATCTACCGGCCATATCCGAACTTCGGAAGCATTCTGTTCCGGACGAACGGGGCGCGGTCGAATTATCACGCGGGGACGGTGAAGCTGGACAAGCGGTTTTCGCACGGGCTGTCGCTGCTGACGTTCTACACGTATTCGAAGCTGATTGATTCGAGCAGCGGGAACAATCTGCTCTCGCGCAACATAGACCGCGCCGAGGCGCAGAACAATCGCACACACCAGTACACGGGCAGTATGAACTACGAGATTCCGTTCGGCAAAGGGCGGAAGTGGATGAATAAGGGCGGCTGGGTGAATGCGGTGTTCGGCGGGTTCGATATGGTGTATCTGTACCGGATTCAAAGCGGCGATGCGCTGACGTTCACGTTCGCCGGAAGTCCGTATCAGTACATGCCGGGCGTGGTGGCGCAGCGTGGCGGACGGCCGAATTCCACGGGGGATAGGGCCGGGTTGCGGGACAACTGGCAGGACATCGGCGGGGACCGCTTTGTGCAGGCCAATCAGAACGGGCTGATTCAGTCCATGAGTTACTTTGCCTATCCGTTGGCGTTCCAGCAGGGCAACGTGGGACGCAACACGTTTGACCGGCAGCGGTTCATCGACACGCAGTTTTCGGCTTCGAAGCAATGGTCGATCAAGGAACGGGCGACGGCGATCTTCCGGTTCGATTTCCAGAATCCGTTCAAGTGGTACAACCTCTCGGCACCGAATACGGTGGTGAATTTCACGAATCCGGCGACGTTCGGGAAGGTGTCGACCAGCACGTCGGATGAAGGCACCACGGCGAACGCGGGCGGGCAGGGGTTGATGAATATTACGTTGACGTTCCGGTTCTAATCGGACGCCACGGGTGACGAACGCGCGCTCCAGATCTGGCCCAGGGCGAGGCCTCCATCGTTGGGTGGCACCTGCTGCTGCCAGTAGACGGAGAAGCCTTCTTCGCGCAGCCGCTCAATGGCGTGCTCGGCGAGCCACTTGTTCTGGAAGCAGCCGCCGCTGAGCGCCACACGGGGGACAGCGGCATGCCGTGCGACGGCGACGATGCCTTCGACGAGAGTGCGATGGAAGCGTGTGGCCAGGATGCCCGCGGGGACACCGTGATCACGTTCAGTGAGCATTGCTTCGATGAGCGGACCCCAATCGAGCTGATCGCCGTTGAGCGGGAAAGGGTAGTGGCGGGCTTCGGGGTCGTCTTCGATGGCGAACTCGAGTTGCATGGCGGCCTGACCCTCGAAGGAATTGAATGACGCCAGTTGAAGCAGGGACGCGACCGCGTCGAAGAGGCGGCCTGCGCTAGAGGTGAGCGGGCAGTTGAAGCGGCTTGTGAGCATGCGCAGAACAGGCTGCGGCGCATCGAGTTTCATAGTGCCCCGCAAGGCGAAGAGCAGTCCCTGGGCGGTGCGTTTGGGATCGCGTATGGCGTGATCGCCGCCGGGGAGGGGGAAAGGGCGCAAATGCGCGACGCGGTGGGAGGAGGAGCCGGAGACAAGGAGGAATTCCCCGCCCCAGATGGTGCCGTCGAGGCCGAAGCCGGTACCGTCCCAACTGACCCCGAGCACGGGCTCGCGGATGCCCTGCTCGGCGATCACGGAATGGACGTGGGCGAGGTGATGCTGCACGGCTTCCAGCGGCAATCCACTGCGCTCGGCGTAGCGGGTGCTGGTGTAATCCGGGTGCAGGTCGCAGACGGCGCGTTCGGGCGTGATCTGGTGAAGGCGTTGGAGGTCGTCGATGGTGGCGGTGAAACGTTCGTAGGAGGCGGTGTTGGTGAGGTCGCCGATGTGCTGGCTGAGGAAGACTTCGCGGCCGGCGGCAACGGCGACGGTGTTTTTCATCTGGCCGCCAACCGCGAGCAGAGGGGGCAAATCGTGGTTGACGCGGACGGGCAACGGCACGTAGCCGCGGGCGCGGCGCAGCACGCTGGGCTTGCCAGCGATGAGGCGCACCACGGAATCGTCGACGGGCCGCGCGATGGGTCTGTCGTGAACGAGGAAGCCGTCGGCGATGGCGCTTAGTTTTTCCACTGCCTCGGATTCGTGAATGAGGATCGGCTCTTCGCCGAGATTGCCGCTGGTGGCGACGATCGGGAAGCCGAGTCCCGCCATCAGCAGGTGATGCAGCGGCGTGTAGGGCAGCATCACGCCGAGGTTGGGATTGTGCGGGGCCACGGCAGGAGCGATGAGCGCTTCGGAGTGATGGGCGAGCAGAACGATGGGCGCGGCGGGGGAGGTGAGCAATTCACGCTCGGGCGTGGAGATGGAACACCAGCGCTCGGCCGCATCGAGCGAGGGCATCATCACGGCGAATGGTTTTTCTTCCCGGTGCTTGCGGCGGCGGAGCAACTGCACGGCGTCCTGGCGGCGGGCATCGACCAGGAGCTGAAATCCGCCCAGTCCTTTCATCGCCACAATGCGGCCGGCGCGCAGGGCCTGGAGAGCAGCCTGCAAAGCGTCTTCGCGTTCATGGAGCGGGTCGCCTTGCGAATTCCACCAGGCCAGTTGTGGCCCGCAATCAGGGCAGGCAACGGGCTGGGCATGAAAGCGTCGATCGCGAGCGTCGTGGTATTCCTCAAAGCACCGCAGGCAGAGGGGGAAACCACGCATGGTAGTGTTGTGGCGGTCGTAGGGCACCGCCTCGATGATGCTGTAGCGAGGCCCGCAATGGGTGCAATTGGTGAAGGGGTAGCGATAGCGGGGGTTGCGGGTATCGAAGATCTCGCGCAGGCATTCGGGGCAAGTGGCAAGGTCGGGGAGGATCAGGGCGCGGCGGGGACCTGAGTCGAGGCTCTTGCGGATGGAGAAGCCCGATGCGCCTTCGACGGGCAGTTCCAAGCGCTCCAGACCAGCGTAGAAGCAGTGCGCGGGCTTGTCGCTTTCGAGGCGGCCGTCAAATTCCATGAGGGCGCGCCGGTCGCCTTCCACTTCCAGTTCGGCCCCGGCAGAGGTGTTGCTGACCCAGCCGGCAAGCCCGTTCTGGCGCGCGAGGTGGTAAACGAAAGGCCGGAATCCGACGCCCTGGACGGTGCCCTGAATGCGGTAGTGCAGACGCTTGCGATCACCCATCGGCGACTCCCAGTTCCTTGGTGAGCACGTCGATAGCCACACTCACCTCCTGGGAGATGCCTTGTTCGTAATTAAAGTCGCGCCCTTCGATGCCATAGACCTTCACTGAGGCGGGCAGGCGGCCGAGGGCGCGGCCCAGTTCGATGGCTTGGGCGAGGCCGAAGTGATGCGAGTCGGAGGAGAACAGATCTGAGGGAAGGGGCCGATGCGAGGCATCGAGCCGGTGTATTGAGCCAGGCGCCGCTCCCGACAGTACGGCGTCGACCACCACCAGCTCCGTGGCCCCTTCCCATGCCGCGAGAATTTCGGCGGCATCGGGAGATTCAAGAGCGATGCCGCCCAAGGCTTCGGCCACTTTCAATCCCGCGGCGTCGTCGCCGCGGAAGGAATTGCCGATGCCGATCAACACTTTCATGACTCTTCTTCGCGGTGGAGTTTGAGAAAGTGAGTGGCGCAGGAGATGCAGGGGTCGTAGTTGCGGACCGCCTGCTCACACTGCCAGGTAAGCTGTTCGTCGTTGAGGTGCGGGTGTTTTTCCACAAAGGCCCGTAAATCCTCTTCAATTGTTTTCTGATTCTGCGAAGTAGGCGGCACGATCTTGGCTTCGCGCACGCGGCCATCCTCGTCGATTGCGTAGCGGTGGTACAGAATGCCGCGAGGCGCTTCGCTGCAGCCATGGCCAATGCCGGCGCAGGGGCTGGCTTCGACGAAGGGGGCATCGGGGGCCTGGTATTGGTCGATGATGCGGATGGCCTCCTCGATGGCAAACATGGTTTCCACGCAGCGGACGGTGATGCTGCGGAAAGGATTGCGGCAGGTGGGGCCGAGGCCAGCCGCGGCCGCTGCTTCGCGGCAGGCTGCGGGCAGTAATTCGTGATTGAGGTGATAGCGCGCCAGGGGTCCGACAAAGTAGGCGCCTCCGCCGCGCATCTCCGAATGGAGCGCATTGGAGTGCTCCACATGAGTCTCGACAAAGTGGTCGTTGTATTCGCGAATGGCGATGTCCAGGCCGCGGTTGGAAGCGAGCCGGCCTTCGCAGAATGGATATTCGCTCTCGTGGCGGAGGGCGACGAAGTGGTAGTCGATCTCCAGTTCGGGGAATGGCAGAGTGCCGGTGAATAGCACCGCGGCGCGTGCTTCATCGCGCACGGCGAGGAGGGTTTCGCGCAACCCTGCCAGTTCGGCCCTTTTCGGGAGGCGGTAAAAGCCTCCCACGCGGACATTGATGGGGTGAATCTCGCGTCCGCCCACGACGCGGACAATTTCGTTGCCGGCTTTCTTCATGCGAAGCGCCGATTCGACGATCTTCGGATGATCCTTGGAGAGCTGAATAGCGTCCGGATAGCCGAGAAAATCGGGGGCGTGGAGGAAGAACGCGTGCAGGACGTGGCTCTCGATCCACTCTCCGCAATAGAGCAGGCGGCGCAGTTCGCGCAATTGGCCGGTGACTTTGACGCCGAGAGCATCTTCCAGGGCATGCACGGAGCTCATCTGGTAGGCAACGGGACAAATGCCGCAGATGCGAGCGGTGATGTCGGGCACCTCATGCATGAAGCGGCCACGCAGGAAGGCTTCAAAGAAACGTGGCGGCTCGAAAATGTTTAATTTGACGTCGGCCACTTTTCCGCCCTTCGTGCGGATGTACAGCCCACCTTCGCCCTCCACACGAGCCAGATAGCCGACCTTGATGGTTTTGTTTCTCATGGGTTGCTCATGCTCCCGCGGGGAGTAATTCGTACTCGATCTCGCGGCACTCCAGTTGGTGCGCCTCCGCAATGTGGGCCGGCTGATGGCAGGCCGGGCAAAAGAAAAGATGGCCGTGGAGATCGTGTTTGTGGATGACCGATTCGCAGCCGCAATCGCAGGTGCGGCGCAAGGGTTCGACTTCGATGTCGAGCGGCACGTGCTCAATGGCGGTGCCGGAGGCGTGCATGGCAAACATCAGCCGCACGGTTTCCGCCGGGAAGGCGGTGGTGGTGCGGAGATGAATGCAGGTGGGCGGAGCGATTCGCCTTTCCACCAGTTCGTTGATTTCGCGCACGAGGGCGCCGACTACCGAGGATTCATGCATGATCCACTCCTTCTCCGCGTTCCTGGGCTTCACTTTCCTTACGGAAGGCATCGCTCCAGGCGCTGAAGCCGCGGAAGGCATCGACGCGGTCGATGCGAGAGACGCCATGGGAGGCGAGCCAGGCCGCAAGCGACGCCGTGTTGACGGTTTCCTTTGGCCCGAAGCAGCCGAAGCAGCCGCGGTGATAAGAAGGGCAGAGCCCGCCGCAGCCGGCGTAGGTGACGGGGCCGAGACAGGGCATCCCTTTCGACACCATGACACACACGGTGCCGCGCAACTTGCATTCGACGCAGACCGAATGAGCCGGCGTGCGTGGCTTGCGGCCCTGCAGAAATGCCTGCACCACTTCGAGCAGTTGCTTCTTATCGATGGGGCAGCCACGCAATTCGAAATCGACGTGAACATGGTCGCTGATGGGCGTTGATTTCGCGAGCGTGGAGATGAACTCGGGCGAAGCGTAAACGACGGAGATGAACTCGCTGACGTCGCGGAAATTGCGCAACGCCTGAATACCGCCGGCATTGGCGCAAGCGCCGATGGTGACCAGATGCTTCGACATGCGCCGGATCTGGTGGATACGCTCGGCATCGTGCGGGGTGGTGATGGAGCCCTCGACGAGAGACAAATCGTAAGGACCTTTCAGCACCGTGCGGGTGGCTTCGGCGAAATTGGCAATTTCGAGGATGCCCGCCACGGTGAGCAGTTCATCCTCGCAGTCGAGCAAGGAGAGCTGGCACCCATCGCAGGAAGCGAATTTCCACACGGCGAGCTTCGGCTTGCGGATCTTACTCATGGTTCTATACCTCGCGGATCGACATCAGACGCTTCACTTCGGGGAAGACGAAGACTGGGCCATCCTTACAAATAAAGGCGGGACCCAACTGGCAGTGGCCGCAGAAGCCCACCGCGCATTTCATGTTGCGTTCGAGCGAGACGTAGATCTGCTCCTGGGCGACGCCCCTACCGGTGAGTTCCGCAACCGCGAAGCGCATCATCACTTCAGGCCCGCAGACCATGGCGATGGTGTTGACCGGATCGAAGCCGGTGCGGGAGATGAGGCGGGTGACCACACCCACATGGCCGCGCCATGCGGCTTGCGAGCGGTCCACGGTAACTTCCACCTGCATGTCGAAGCGCGAGCGCCATTTTTCCAGTTCGTCGCGGTAGAGGATGTCGTTGGGAGTGCGGGCGCCGTAGAGCAGCGCCACTTTGCCGAAACGCGAGCGGCGATGCAACACCTGGTAGAGCGCGGGTCGCAGCGGCGCCAGCCCGATGCCTCCGGCGACGAACACGACATCGTTGCCCTCGGCTTCTTTCACCGGCCAGGCCGTGCCATAGGGGCCACGCACCCCGATGAGACTGCCCTTTCTGACCTCGCGCAGCGCCTGTGTCACAGGACCTACTTCACGGATGGTATGGATGAGCGTGCCGGGATCGGAAGGGTCACCGCTGATGGAGATGGGGACCTCGCCACGGCCGAACGCATAGAGCATGGTGAACTGCCCCGGAGAGAACAGCAACGGGTCTCCGTCTTCAGCCTGTAGCGACAGCGTGTAGCAATCGGCGGTGTCGTTGTGATTGCGCAAAACGCGGAACATGCGCGGAGTCATGGGATCCGCGGGCGAAGTGGACACGTCAATCGATGGCTGCATATACGTCCATCAGTTGGAGGATGGTAGCGTCCAGCGTGCGGCTGACGGTGAGCGAGAAGCGCTTCAGCAGTTCGTAGCCTAACTCGCGGTCATGCTCGCACTTGTTGCGGAGGCAGGCGCCGTCGAGGGCGATGGCGCGGGTCATGGTGAGCGCGCGCGCGTCGTAGCGCCACTGGTAGGGTGGCACCAGCCAGCTCCACCCGAGGATGTCGCCTTCCTCCAGAGTTTGCACGATGAGCGGCTCCGATTGCGGCGGGCTGATCTCTTTTGTCACCTTGCCCTGCCGGATCAGATAGAAATGGTTCGCTTCCTCACCCTGGCGAAAGATATAATCGCCTTCTTCAAAGCGCACATTCGTGGCGCAGCCGGTAATGATTTGCAGATGATCCGCCCACATGCCCTCGAAAAAGGGGTGCGACGTGAGGATGCGTTGCAAAGTATCCATGTAAAGTTCCTCCTCGCTCACTCCAACTCAATGTGCCTGCCGCAAGGCTTGCGCCTCTTCGGTAATGTCAATGCCAACGGGGCACCAGGTGATGCAGCGCCCACAGCCCACACAGCCCGACTCGCCAAACTGTTCGTGCCAGGTGCAGAGCTTATGGAGCAGCCACTGGCGATAGCGCGAGGCGGTGGATTTGCGGACAACGCCGCCGTGGATATAGGAAAGCTCACTGGTGAAACAGGAGTCCCATCGCTGCCAGCGTCCGGCATGATCGCCCGTGAGGCTGGCGGTATCTTCCACGTTGGTGCAGAAACAGGTGGGGCAAACCATGGTGCAATTGCCGCAGCTCAGGCAGCGCCGGGCAATCTGCTCCCATCGTCCACTGGAATAGGAAGAGCCCAATTGCTTGGGTAAATCCTCAGTATCGAGGCGGCGGCCCATCTGGAGAGCTGCCTGCGCCTGCCGGGCACGCGCCTGCTCGACCATTTCCTCGGGCGCTTCTTCGCAGCCAATGGCATCGGCGATGGCTTGGCCGCGCGGGCTTCCGATTTCGAGGAGAAACAGGCTTTCCTCGGGAAACTCCGTCAAGGCCAGATCGAAGCCGCCGCGAGCCGTCGGCCCAGACCCCATCGACTGGCAGAAGCAAGTGGCGCCGGCGCGCGTGCATTGCGCCACGATGACAAAAGCAGCCTGCCGTAATGCGCGGTAGTGCTGCGCGATAAAGGGCTCAGTGAGGAAGACTTTGTCCTGAATTTCGATGGCCCGCAATTCGCACGGCCTTAATCCGACGAAAGCATAACGGGTGTTTGCGGGGGGATCAGGAAGAATATGAAAGCCTTCGGAGTCCTTGACGGCCTCCCACAGATGCTGGCGCGGAGGATGCAAATATTGCTTTGCGGACTGAACCGCGGTGATATATGCGAAATACCCCTGCGCATTCTCGCGCAGCCGGTAGGTGCCGGCTTCCTGCTCATCGCTATAACCGCGAGGCAAGTCCGCGGTGGAGCGGATCTCGTCGTAAACGATGGCGGCATCGCCAAGAGTAGGACCGATGGTGAGATAGCCTTCTTTGTGAAGTGCGGAAAGAAGCTGATCCAACTGGGGAACAGTAAGAGTACGGTACGTGGGCGCGGTGGTAGATCCGGCGCTCATCAGTGACCTCCTGGAAGGAGGCGAGCAATTGAGGGGCCTTTAGTCCACCACGGTGAGGTGGATCTTATGGGTGCGAGTCCGCTACATGGTACTTTTTGTCTGCAGAATCAAGATGGATCTGACGAATCTTCCCGGCTTCGTCGCTTCAAGGTGGAGCGCAGATGAAGAGCAAGGGCGCTGAATCGGGATGCTCAAGTCTCCCGCTGGTTGGTCCACTGACGCCGAAAACAGGTCTCGTCCAGTCCACAAACCGTCCCAAAAGCAATACAACTCCTACATCAATGTCAGGAAAGGTCGTCAAGATCCTCAACCAGTCGTGCACACGTCCGCTTCACTCCTCCTCATGCCGGATTGCTTCCGCCTGAGAGATGTAACCCTCAGTCCAATGATCCTGGCCAACAATGTACTCATACACTTCGAAGCCATCAACGGCGTCACGAAATCCTGGTTTGCCAGAGAGGCGACCGATGGCCGCGTTGGCGTCTTCGTGGGTTTTGTAGACCCCTATTAGATTTTCGTCCGTCTCGCCTGCGTTTTCGTGCGTATGCCAAAGGGCAAACTCGGAAGTTACAACTAACTCCTTACTCGAATGCACGATCAACCCATTTTTGGATCTTGTTGAATTCGGGATTTGGCGCCTTTGGGTAGTTGCCTCGCCCCTACTTCGAATCGAGCAAAACGTTCAGCGAAGTTCTTACCGGATTCGTCTGCAATTGGTCTCTGCCCTCTTGCCCAACTCGGGACATCCTTTGCCCCCTCTTTGCCTGAGAGGCCGACCTTGGCCTCTCAGGAGCTCGCCAAGAGAGCAGGGGCGCGTTCTCAGCAGGTCTATCGAAAGGTGCATCCCGCACCTGCCCGCGCAAGTGAGTGTTTCGGCGTAGCCTTAAGCCTACTAAGTGGTTTTCTTCCGGTGCGCGAGGGGCCCGCTAGAGTTGCGGTAGCGAATGCTGGCGGTTAAGCCGCACCAAGTTATCATATTGCTCCTGGGTCAGTTGGCCGGACGATTTCGCTTCATCCATCTTCTTAACGAGATTCGCTCGAGCCTGTAACATCTTTCCAAGCTCATTGACATTGCGAAAGGCCCCCTTTGCACCCTTTGGCAGGCGTGACTCTTCTTCGAGAAGTTCCAGGTACATGGAACGTCCGCCGCCGAATATCTTCGACAAAAGGCTCATCAGCGATCTCCCTTCTCTTTTCGATCTCTTGCCCAGAGGTTGCTCATCCGTATCTGTCCAGCCAACTGCTTTGCTTCGTCCTCCGTGATCGACCCTACCGGGCTTCTGCATTCGGCGCATACGATGCACCATTGTTCTCCGACCTTGGCGAATGTGAATTCCGGTCCACTCGCATGGAGAAAATCCGGCCAGTCCGCGGGCGGACGCCAGGAGCACTCCGAATTCACGCACTTCAACTGGCCGGGCGCGCTAAACCGGGGAAGTTCATCCGTCCCGAATTCGCCGAGCTGCTCCTGGCGGCTCCGGTCTGTGCTTTGAAGGACACGTTCCAGGATTTGGTCGCATACGCGGACTGCGCCTTCGCGAGTCAGAATCGGATGCGTTACTCGGAGATCGGGAACACGCGCCTCCAACTCGGAGGCGGTTATCTTGTGAAGTAGCGGCACCACCCGTCGCCGCCCCTCAATACTCTCGATTGCAAAAAGCGTGTCAATCTCCCGCATCGGCCAATCCTTTTCCAGAAACCGAGGGCTCAGAATGACAACCCCAAAGTGGCACTCGGAGAGGCCTCTCTGGATCTGCGCCTCAAGTTCTTTCGGTGCGTCTAGCGTCTTGTGATCCAACCAGACGGCAAAGCCTCTTTTGGTGAGTTCCAGTTCGATGGGATCGGCCGCATCGGCGCGATCCTCGCTGGCATAGCTTATGAAGAAGTCCCAGTTCTTGCTCATGGTGTCAGCGGCGGAGATTTGCGAAACGTTCGCGAAGCCTATTGTATTCCAACCGCGCAAGCTTCGCAGACAGGAACACTGAGTCCATCAGCAAGCGCAATACCGATTATTTCACGCGATAGAATAGCAGCAACCCTGCAATAGTGTATTTTGGCAACCCTAATACCTTGTAGCCTGCGGACAAATGCCGCATAATGGCAACTCACCCATGCACCATGTGGAGGTAGCAATGGCCGACGACATCAAGAACGTTTTTATCAGCCACGTCCACGAGGACGACGACGGACTTGCAAAGGTCAAAGACCTCGCAAGCCGGGCGGACCTTAGGATTCGGGATGCTTCGATAAATTCGTCGAAGCCGAACGACGCCAATCATCCCGCTTACATTAAGTCGGAAATCCTCGCGCCACAGATCCGTTGGGCAAGTACGCTCCTTGTATACGTGACCCCAAAAACCAAGGAAAGCGAATGGGTCAATTGGGAGATCGAGTACGCCGAGAAGCAGGGGAAGCGAATCGTTGGAGTCTATGCCCACGGTGCGGGCGAGTGCGACCTTCCGGAAGCGCTAGAAAAATATGCCGACGCGATGTGCGGTTGGAGTGCCGAGGGCGTTGTTGATGCCATCATGGGGAACAATAACGAGTGGCGCGGCCCAGCAGGGGAACGGCGTGATCCACGGCCGATCAAACGGTATGGTTGTCAGCCGTGAGGCTGCATTCCTATGTCGTCGCCCGAGACTTCGGGTTTGCGCCGAATCCGTTCTTCGGCATATGCAGCCTTGCGACCTGTAAGCCCGGAATCCGAAAAATCGCGGCTATAGGGGACTGGATCGTCGGAACAGGCTCCAAGACGCGCGGGCGTCACAGACATGTCGTGTACGCGATGCGCGTGACGGGTGCGATGACCTTCGAGCAGTATTGGGCGGCCCCGCAGTTTCAACGGAAGAAGGTCAATCTTCGGGGAAGCAAAAAGCAGGCCTTCGGCGACAACATCTATTCACGCACCGCGCTAGCAGAGCCGTGGTGCCAGGCGAACTCGCATCACAGCCTCCATGATGGCAGCCCGAACCCCCTTAACGTCAGGGCCGACACGAGCACGAACCGCGTTTTGATCAGCGACGACTTTGTGTACTGGGGAGGCTCCGGCCCCGAACTGCCTGCCCGGTTTCTGGACTACGGTCCGACCCATGAGAGCATTTGCGCGGGCAGAGGGCACAAAAATGGCTTCTCGCCGCTGCTTGTCACTGAGTTCGTCGCATGGATTCGGTCTCTAAATGAAATGGGATACAGCGGCGAGCCCCTGGACTGGGCCAAGACTCCATGATCATCCTAACTTGAGGTACCAAATGTCCCTGCACCGCTCCATTCTTCTAATTGACTACATCAGCCAGGTCACACCGACAGATCAGCTTCCGATGGACGATCTAAAGCCCGTGCTGCTTGGGCTCTTCGGCGAGGTGGGAAGCATCATGGCCACCGCGAAGAAGTTTCACCGGGAGAAGGAGGCATTTGTAGGATACCGTCGTGCTGTAGAAGAAGAGTTCGGAGATGCGCTGTGGTACTTTACGGCACTGTGCCGCAGGCTCACAGTGCCGATGGAGGAGATACTCGCATCGGCTGCGAGCGAGTACACGTCAGCGATTGCGGCGAACGACCTGATCGACAGCCCGATCTCCCACGTCGCCACGCCGTTAGCCGCTCCGGACCTTGATCCTGCACTCCTGCAACTGGGCGAAGCCGTATCCGCCCTATTCGCGATCTGTGGTACGCAGGCCGACTCACGGAGCGGCCTTATCGCTTTCGCGGACCGGTATCTCCGTGCGCTCAATGCCGCGCGCGTGTCGTTTGCCGAGGTGGTGCGCATGAATCTCGCGAAAACGGTAGGCCGATTCCTTGATCCTGACTTTCAGACTCTGCCGGACTTTGATAGCGACTTTCCCGACGAGGAACAGTTGCCCAGAAGGTTCGAGATTGTCATTGATCAGCGTGCGAGCGGCCGGAGTTATCTGCGCATGAACGGCGTGTTCATAGGCGATCCCTTGACGGACAATATTCTTGATCCTGACGGCTACCGGTTTCACGATGTGTTCCACTTTGCACACGCCGCCATTCTGCACTGGTCCCCGACATTCCGGGCTCTCATCAAGCACAAGCGCAAGAGCAACTCGAAGGTCGATGAAGCTCAGGACGGAGGCCGCGCGGTTGTCGTAGAGGAAGGGCTGTCCGCGTGGATATTCGCACGCTCCAAGGAACTGAATTACTTCGACGGCCAAAAGCGCCTAGCCTTCGATCTCCTCAAAACCGTCCAGCAATTCGTGGCCGGGTATGAAGTCGAGGCATGCCCCTTGCGTCTGTGGGAAATTGCGATACTACAAGGCTACGAGGTGTTTAGGCAGATAAAGCGTAATCTGGGGGGAACCATCGTGTGTGATCGCAAGACAAGAACAGTCGAATACAAGGCACTGGACGGAGGCGCGACATGAAACCTATAGACTTTGTCAGCGCCATCCAAGAACTGCGGTTTGAGGACGTTTTCAATCCCTACGCGGATCGATGTAGCGTACACGACGTGAGCGCCGCGCCGCAACGCCGCGCCCAGGCGTTGCTTGCACTCCTGGAAGCGGCCATGGAGACGGAGATTGACGCTATCTGGATCGGCCGCGATCTCGGATATCGGGGCGGCAGACGCACCGGCCTTGCCCTCACCGACGATGTACACCTGGCCATGCATGCGACGCGGTGGAAGATCTCTATCGAGCGAGCCACGACGGGATCACCTGTGGCTGAGAGAACGGCAGCTGTTATCTGGAGCATGCTGGCGCTGGTTCCCGATCCCGTATTTCTCTGGAATGTGTTTCCTTTCCACCCTCACGAAGCGGGCGATCCTTTCAGCAATCGAGCCCATCGGTCCAGCGAGCGGACTGTCGGTGAAGCGTTGCTGGCGGAACTGGTAGCAATGCTGCGCCCGCGCCGTCTTGTTGCCATCGGCAACGACGCGACGAAATCAGCCTTGAAAATTTCTGGAATTGGCCCCGTGGTTCAGGTACGACACCCGAGTTACGGCGGACAGCGGGACTTCATTCAACAGGTTTCCTGCATCTATAACCTGACGATCGAGGAGAAACAATTGACGTTGTTATAGCCATGCCAGCAGCAGCACCATTGCAGATTCTGATGTTCCGTCACCCGGATGATGCGGATGTGACGCGGTATGAAAATGCGGTGGTGCGTGCCTTTCAAGGCGGGAAGGAACCAGGGGAGTATCTGGCAACGGGAGAGGACCTTGGAATTCAGTTAGAGTTCTTCGACGATCCGCCGCCGCAGGCGGCTCCGGAAACGTTGGATGCATTCTGCCATACGCTCGTTGTCGTTTTCGCCGATCAGGCGTTCCTTTCCAAAAGCTCGGCGGCTCTCTGGAACTGGCTTGTCAACTGCTGGACGCATTCGGAGGTCTCCAACGGACGGCATCTTGTGCTCGTTGTCGCGATGGACGAACGCCAGGGCCGCGCTTTCATAGCCAAGCGCACTGAATTGGAGCCATTACAGCTACTGCAGAATCACAGCCTCGGCGAGTATGCGATCCGGCCCGCTATGTTGGCGTTGCGCATTCTCCATGAGTGCAGAGTTCTTCTAGCCACCGCGTTGCCAACAACCAACTGTCACGGGCCTGGGTATCTGAAGCTCTTCATCAGCCATGCGAAAATCGACGGCCTGCCGCTAGCGCACGCCCTGAAGCACCAGATCGAGTCCACAGGATGGCTGAAGGATTTTTACGATGTGGACGATCTTCCCGCCGGTCGCAACTGGCAGCGGGAACTGGAGCGGGGAGTAGGGTCGTCACTCATAATCATGTTGAGAACGGAAGCGTATGACGGGCGGCATTGGTGCCGACAGGAAGTACTCTGGGCTGATGAATACGCAACACCGGCCGTCTTGGTAGATGCGCGCACGAACCTGAATCACCCCCCAGGCATATTGCCGTTTGAGCGTGTTCCCACGGTGCGCATACCGGACGGAAACCTGTTGAGGATTCTCTTTTTGGCTCTTCGAGAGGGCCTGCGTTTCCTTCATTTCGCCCGGCGGGTTCAGGACATGAGGCAAGACGGCACGTTGCCCGCTCCGCTTGAGTTGCGTGTATTCTCCTTTCCTCCAAGCATGTCCGCACTCCTGCGAGCATGCCGCTCGTTGTCTGCTTCCACTGAGCCGGGCACAACGCCGCGCTGGATTCTCTATCCGGACCCTCCGTTGCGTTCGGGCCTCTACGAGGCGGCTCAAGGGCTTGTGCAGTCCCACGCACCCGCAGGAGCGCGTCTCCTCACGCCAAATACGCTCGCCGCAACGGGAGGTACGCCATGACCGTGCCCAACCGGCCGCTTGCTGGCTTGGTAGTGAACCTGTCGGTTTCGCAAAGTGACGACACTCTGAAGCACGGTTATCCCTCGTGGCAGGTAAACAGGGTTACCTTGCAGTTTGTGGCCGCATTGTTCGGCCAGGGAGCAAGTGTCATCTTCGGTCATGACTGGCGCGAAGACGGAGTCATGGAAGCTGTGCATGGGTTCGCTCTTCAAATGCAGCCTCCGTTGCCGCTTGCAATCGCGGCGGCTCAGGCCGAGGCCCAGCCGCTCATGCGCAATCTGCTGCCCTGGCCAGACGCGCCACACCTAAGTCAGGAGGAACAAGAGCAACTGAGTGCCACGCTCAAAGTGGAAACCGGTGGACTGCCCGAAGAACTTCGGGCTCTCGATGCAGAGGTAGCCGCGGCAGGTCCCAACGATCCACGGTATGCATATCTGCGTGCCCGTGGCTTGACCCACCTGCGCCATAGACTCACCGATCTTTGTCATGCCAGGGTCTGCCTTGGCGGGCCTCGTTCGGGTTCTCAGGGGCGTTATCCGGGACTTGTAGAAGAGGCTTTGCTTGCGGTCCAACAGGGCAAGCCGCTCTACGTTGCGAGCCTCCTGGGAGGGGTCAGCGAACAGATCGTGACTGCAGTCGAAGGAAAACAGATGCCAGACGAATTCTGCCCAACTGCATGGATCGAGCATCTATACTTACATCCGCCGGTAGTCGAGACCGACCCGGTCACACGTGCCGATAGAGCAATCGACCGTGATGCCATCTGGCGTGAGTTTTCCGAAGCGGGCCAAGGGAGGATCGCTCAGAATAACAGGCTTTCGGCGGAACAGAACAACGAACTACTACGAACTCCAGTTGTCGAGCGTGCGATAGAATTGGTATTGACTGGCTTGTCACGTATTCGAGCGGCATGACCGAGAGATGAACGGGGCCACGTCACCACCGAACGCGTTCAGATGATTGCCACATTACCGGAGCGCGATCAGAATGCCGTCCTCCACTTAATTCATTTTTTGGTCGCCACCAGTGCGAGGCGCAGGAACGGCGCATCGCAGGGAGGAGCACGTAAAGGCCCCTGAAACGCTCGAAGGCAAGGCCCATGAACTGATCGGCCAACTGAACCCCGGCAAGCTCGCCGCCGTGGTTCACCTACTCGAGGTCATGGTCCATGGCGACGAAGAGGATGAGGAGATTGGGCCGGAAGAAGAGGCAGCCGTCGCCCGCTCCGAAGAGTGGTTCAAGCATAACGAGGGAGTTCCTTTTGAGCAGGTTGTCGCCGACCTGGGCTTCACCATAGATCAGGTCCGCGCCAACGCCCGCAAGGACCCCGCCGCTTGAAACGGACTATCTTCTCCGAGGGAGCCGAGGCCGACATCCGCGCCATCCCGCAGCACATAGCCATGAACATCCTCATGGCTATCCACATCCACACCGTCACGAACTGCAGGGACACCTACCTCTGAGGTTCGCGCCGTGGACTTTGAGTGCATCGCGGCCAGTTCTTCGGCGCCCTTCCAGCACCCAGCAGTGACGCAACCGTCCGCGCCAAGTCGCCCAGGGCATGGGGAATACGGCTCCACACGAAGCACCAGGGGGCCCGGAAACGCATTCCTTACACTGCGATGATGTCAATCGCTGTTCGATTCGCCGCAATTTAGCCGTGCATCTGCTCGAGCCATTTGAATCTCCTTGGGAAAGTGGGTCACACTCCACGCAAATTTAACAAACCCCACCTAACCCTAAGCATTCCCAACAAAAACCCACCCCACTCACAAAATCAAACCCCATTCTGTCAACTCCGGCTGAAAAATCCTCAAAGTTCCGGTCGAAAATTCCCCACCCCAACACATGCGCTAGAACCTCTTCTCTCCGGCCCCAACTGAAGCGGAGCCCAGCGGTGCCCCTGGGCGCCGCGTTTTGGGCGTAGTGGAAGTGGGGACCGGAGTAGGCGACCCCGGTTGTCCCTCCTGCTGCTCCCTGCCGGCCAACAAGCCCGCTCTCCTTCGATCCTTCAGCCGGTAGCTTTCCCCGCGAATGTTGATCGTCGTGGAGTGGTGCAGCAACCGGTCCAGTATCGCCGTTGCCATGATCGGGTCTCCGAAAACTCCGCCCCAATCGCCGTAGCTCTTGTTCGAGGTCAGAATAATGCTGCCTCGTTCATAGCGTGCACTAACCAACTGGAAGAAGATCGTCGCTCCCAACTCATCCAACGGCAGATATCCCATCTCGTCCACTACCAGAACTTTCGGCGCCAGATACACTTTCATCCGCCGGTCCAACCGCCCTTCCCGATACGCTCTTCCCAGATCATCCACCAGATCGTGCGCCGTCATGAAATACGCCGGCTGCCCTGCCCGAATCGCAGACTCGGCCAGCGCTACCGCCAGGTGCGTCTTTCCCACTCCCGGCGGCCCCTGCAGGATCACATTGCTTGCCTCGTGGACAAACCGCAGCGTTCTTAACTCCTTCACCTGACGTTCGTCAATCGACGGCTGAAAGCTGAAGTCAAACTGCTCGAACGTTTTCACGTAGGGCAAATGCGCCAACTGCAGTCGCGTCTTCAGGTACCGTTGCCTCCTCGCTTCCACCTCCGTGGTCAGCACGTCCAGCAGAAAGTCTCCATAGCTCGGCTCTCCTTTGGATGCCTGTTCCAAAATGCTTTCTACTCTCTGTTCCACCGCCGTCAGCGACAAGGCCACCAGCGTCTGCTGCAATCGTTCCAGCGTTGTCATTGTCCACCTCCAGCGGCAGCAAATTCGTATGCCGCCAATGGCCTGACCTCTACTTGCGGCGCTGTTTGCCGGATCGCAACCAACGTCTTGTGCGGCTGCCGTGCTCCCAACGGGATCCCAGCATGATGGTCCTGCTGCAGCTGGATGCGGTGCTTTCCCAGTGCTTGTGCGTGTTCGGCAATGCGCCGCTCTCCGTAGTGCACCTCAACCATCCCTCCGCCCTTTTCCCTGACCCACACTTGCTTGCCCGCATACTGCCAGGGAACCGAATACCGGCTCCCTCGCCAGTTCACGAACGCATCCCGTGCCACCTTGCGCAACTCCTGGTCCAGATAGGGATAGGCAGAGTGGCCCTCTACGAGTGGCTGCAGTGAAAACTGATCGGCTTCTCCACGCAGCGCCACCGATTCATGGGTTGTGCCATGGATACGTTGATTGGCCACCTTCCACACCCACTCCCGCAACTGCGCATTCAGATCCTCCAACCCATTCGGCTCGCGTCCCTGCAGTCCGCACAGAAAGTTCCGCCGGACGTACTTCACTCCCTGATTCCACTTTGCCCTTGGTTTGCGCCCGATACGGCCGGCACAGCCGCGGCTTGAAGCCCCAGTATCTGGCGAAGTCCAGAAACACAGGGTTCCACACAATCTCTCCACGTTCGTCCGTTTCCAGCCACACCGTTTTCATGCGGTCGTAGAGTATCTCCTCCGGCACGCCGCCCAACTGCCGGAATGCCTCTTCATGCATGCGCAGCAATGTGCCCAGTTTCTGGTCGAGCGCTGCCTCGGCCACCATCATTCGGCTGTAGCCGAGCGTGAAGGTGAATGCCCACAGCTTGTGTTCCTTGCCCTCGATGTCGATCTTGCCCAGGTGGCCCCAATCCACTTGCGCCTGATGTCCTGGCGGCGTCTCAAACCGCCGGACCGCAACCACACTGGCGGCTTGCCGTTGCGGCCGCAACCAGTCGGTGAGGATCGTATAGCCGCCCTTGTAGCCGCGCTCTCGCAACTCCCTCATCAGCACGCACGCATTCCATGCTCCTGCCTTCAGTCGCTCCTCCAGATACGGCTTAAGCGAATCCAGTTTGCTTGCCGGCTTCGCTCGTGGTCCGTAAACGGGTGAGGTCTCCGGCTTCAAGAGATACTTGCGAACGGTCTTTCGATCGAAGCCCATCAGTTCGCTGATGGCTTGAATGCTGAGGCCTTGCCTCTTCAGTTCCGTTATGTCGCTCACTTCTTTGCCCCTTAACAGATCGCGCCACCTCCTCTTCCGAGGATCGGTGTCGGTTTCTTCCTCTGTCACGGGGTGGGGATTTTTCAACCGGCACTATGGGGATTTTTGCACCGGCGCTGACAATTCTCCGCACACCCACCCTCTACACTCAAACCAGAGGAAAAACCCATATGCCCCTCACCCGAGCCGAACAATCACGCCAAAACGGACGCAAAAGTCACGGACCCACCAGCGAGCAGGGCCGTGCCCGCTCTGCCCTCAACCGTACCTCTCATGGCATGTTTTCGTGCCGAGTTGTCCTCGAAACGGAATCCAAGGAAAACTTCCAAATCATCGCCGGTGCCTACCACGATCTCTTTGACCCGCAGGACGTGTTCGAATCCGAACTCGTCGACAGCCTCGTCCACGCCCGCTGGAAAATCCGCCGTCTCGAATCGGCGCACTCCGCCGAAATCAATCTCACCATCACCGAGCATCGCGCCGAAATCGACGACATATACGGCGAAAACGCCAGCTCCGACCAGCTTCATGCCCTGGCATATCGCTACAGCGGCAAGCATCTCGAAACCCTCGATAAGCACCTCGAGCGCCAGGAACGCCTTTTCTCCCGCTCCTATCGCAATCTGGCAAAGCACCGCCGCAACCAGCCCATTCCCGCAATCGAAGAACTTCACGAAATCGAGGAGGAAATCCCCACCAATACACAAAATGAACGGTTCGAACCCGAGACTCCGGCCGAACCACCCACACAACCCGCAAAGCCCGCTCAAAACGAACGATTCGAACCCAGCAGCCCCAACCCGCTCCAGAAAATCGCCATCATCATCGTCCTGTTACTGAACTCCATCGCGTTCTCACACTCCTGGCACACCCCGACACCGGAAAGGACCGAACTCCCCTTTGCTCCCTATCCTACTCGACCACGGTGAGGTGGATCTCCCCGACACCGCCGCGCACGTTCATACGGATTACAGGGCGGGCGGAGTCGTAGGCGGCGTTGACGTACTTGCCGTCGCGTTTCTCCAATCCCTTGGCATTGATCTCACCAATGCCACCAGCGGCATCGACAATGACACCAATATTCTTCGGCAGCTGAATGCGAGCCTCGCCGACGCCGCCATGCACCTTGACATCGACATCGCGTTTGTACGCGCCATTCAGATTCAGGTCGAGTTCGCCCACACCCATGTTGATTTCCACGTTACGCACGGGGAGGGCGGAAAGATCGACCGAGGTTTCCCCCGCACCCAGTTTGATATCGAAATCAATGGGCAGCTTATCGCCGAAGCGAAGCTTCCATTCATTGTCGACATTACTATGGAGGACTTTTTTATGCTGCGACTCGACGACGATGCGGCCGCGGAAGCCGGTCTGCTCATAGCGGACATCGGGCTTGCCGAGGTTCTCCGAGTAACGGAAAGTGGCATCGAGCGCGGATTTCCCGCCACCTTCCACATGCAGTTTACCGGCGCCCATGCGGAGCTCGGCACGGAGGTTGTCGGCCTTCCCGGCTTCCAGAGATTGCTCGCTGGTGCGAACCGGGCCGGGGTCGGTGTTGATCTCCACACAACCGGTGAGCGCCAGCATCGCCGGCAGGGCGAACAATAAGTTTTTCATGGTGGAGGAGCCTCGATTTCCTCTTCCATGATACGCGCAGCAGCAGAGGAAAGTTCGGCGAAAACTAATCGGCGCGATAGATGAGGCCGCCGGGCTCACCGTAGCGATTGGCCTTCCACGGCTCCAGGCCCGCGTATTGCACTTCGGCGATGCGGCGGCGAATGGAGTCCATTTCGGCAGCGGACATCGGCTTCACCGCCTTCGCCAGGGCGATGTTCGTATCCACGTGGGCAAGCTGTTCCATGCCCATGATGGCGGTGGAGATGGGGAGGCTCCAGGCGTAGCGCAGGCATTCGTCTACCGTAGCGGCCTTCTTCTGCAGCACCTGTCCGGCACTGAGCACCTTCATCGCAATGATGCCGACCCCTTTCTTGTGAGCCAGGGGCAGCGTTTCCCGCTCAAAGCTTTTTTGGGAATTGCTGCCATCCACGGCGCTGAGTGGCATCAAAACGGTGGAGAAAGGATACCGCTCGAGCATCTTATTAAGGATTTTCGGATCCGTATGGCCGGTAAAGCCAACAAAGCGGATCTTGCCAGCTTTTTTAGCCTTTTCGATCATTTCCATGACACCGTTGGGGCCGAAGATGAACTCGATGTCTTCGTCGTTAATGACGTTGTGAACCTGGTAGAGGTCAAGGTAGTCGGTGCCGAGGTTGCTCAAGGATTGATCGAGGTCGAGTTGCGCCTGGGTGGCGGAGCGATGCCGCGTCTTGGTGCCGAAGACGAGCTTGTCGCGCAGGCCTTTGAGCGCGATGCCATAGCGGAGTTGGCTCAGCCCGTAAGCACCGGCGGCAGCGGCATCGAAGTAGGTAACCCCGAGGTCGTAACAGCGTTTGACCACGTCCTTGGCGAGCTTGCCATCGTCGTGCATGCCGACGCGCGCGCCTCCCAGACCGAGGATGGAAACCTGGAGCCCGGTTTTTCCCAAGGCTCGCTTGGGGATTTCGGCGGCTCCGCTGGCGGCGGCCGCAAGACTCATGGCGGCGAGGGATTGAACGGCCTGGCGTCGGGTGCTGGACATGGCGATTCCTTTCTGAGAGCCGATTGTATCAGGCCGGCCGTGGCCGCATGGAATGGCTTGTGTTTTCGTATTGCGGTGAGCTAAATTGTAGTCGGATATCGCACGGTCTTTTCATGAGAATCCTTGCTCTATTGGCAATTGGTGTTCTCTGCAGCGGCGCCGAACGGGAGGAAGAAGAATCTGAGCCTCCGGGCGTAGCTCGACGGGTTCCGCTACCCGACCGGCTGAACAGTTATTTGCCGCGCTGGTGGAAATTGGGCGTGGAAATACGCAGCCGGATGGATACGGTGACCGGCTACGGCGGCGTTGCGGATACACGGGACACCTATTATCTGCACCGCCTGCGGCTGAATTCAACGGTTACGGTGCGGCCGTGGTTCAAGCTGTTCAGCCAGATGCAGGATTCGCGAACCGTGGATTATGACCGGCGTCCGGTGCCCGCCGCCATGCGCAATCCTCTGGATCTGCGCCAAGCCTACGCCGATATCGGGAACCGGGAGCATCGCTGGGCGTTGCGAGTGGGGCGGCAGCCGATTGTGTTCGGAGATATGCGCCTGGTGAGCACCAGCAACTGGTCGAACGTCGGTGCGGGCTACGACGGGGTGCGGGTGACCCATACCAGTGCGGGCGCACAGTTGGATTTCTTCTCCACTCTGGTGGTAATGCCAGGGGATGGTTTTGATCGTCCGCGGGTAGACCGCAAGCTGTCGGGAATTCACAGCAGCTTCGCCACGCGGCGCACCAATGGCGTGCTGGATGTCTATACATTCTGGAAGAGCAATCTGCGAGCGGTGGACGAGGGGTTTCATGCGGGCCATCTCGATATCTTCACCACCGGAGTGCGGGCGGTAGGGAAGCTACGGTTCCGTTGCGATTACAACGTGGAGATGGCGATGCAGCGCGGGCACGTTTCCGGCGACGGGCTCCAGGCGTGGATGGGGCACTGGGAGATCGGCAGGCGCCTGGCCGACGCACAGCGCGGGCCGCGCGTATGGCTCGAACATAACTACGCCACGGGGGATCGCAACTTAGGGGACGGGCGGCGTCAGGCGTTTGAGCAGCTCTACCCCACATCGACGAACATCATCGGGCGGGCGGGGGAATTCGCCTCGCGTAATCTACAGGAGCCGCTGTTGGGCATGGAGTGGCAGGCGACGCGGAGATGGAAGATCCGCAGCACGTTGCGCGCGTTCTGGCTGGCCGATGGACGCGATGCGCTGTATCTGCTATCGGGAACGGTTTACGCGCGGCAACCCGGGGCCGCGAGCACGCGGGTGGGCGAGGAAGCTGGTGGCTGGGTGATTTACCAGGTCTCCCGGCAAAGCCAGATCTGGGTCGGGTGCGCGCGCCTGTTTGCGGGTCCATACTTAAAGGAAGCAGGCAAAGGGTCGGCGGTGAACTACCCCTTTGTAGTTTGGTCATACACGATGTGACCGGCCGGCGATTCCGGTTTTGGGAACATCCGTAACATCTTTGGCGTATACTTTTTTCGGAGGGCCAATGGCATTCAAAGACGCTCTGGGGAGCTTCCTCAAGAAACAGTTTATTGACGTTATTCACTGGGTGGAGCCCGAAGATGGGATCCTCGCCTGGCGCTATCCCATGCAGGACATGGAAATTCAGAACGGCGCCAAGCTCACCGTTCGTGAATCGCAGATGGCCGCCTTCGTCAACGAAGGCCGTGTCGCCGACGTCTTTGGACCGGGCCTGTACACGCTCAACACGCAGACGCTGCCCATCCTGACCAACCTCATGAACTGGGACAAGATGTTCCAATCCCCGTTCAAGAGCGATGTGTACTTCTTCTCCTCGCGCGTACAGACGAATCAGAAGTGGGGCACGGCGACTCCGGTCACGGTCCGGGATAAGGACTTCGGAGCCGTGCGGTTGCGCGCCTACGGCATTTACAGCTGGCGCCTCGCCGATCCCAAAGCCTTCCACGCCAACATCAGCGGCACGCGCGAGACCTACACGGTGGCCGAGATCGAAGGCCAGTTGCGCAACATGATCATTGGCCGCATGACCGATACGTTCGCCGAAAGCCAGGTTCCGTTCCTGGACATGGCGGCGAACCAGGTGGAGCTGGGCCAGAAGATCGCCGAGCACATCAAGCCGGAATTTGAGAAATACGGGATTGCGCTGGACAGCTTCGTCGTTGAGAATCTGTCGCTGCCGGAAGAGTTGCAGAAGCGTTTGGACGAACGCATCGGCATGAACATGATCGGCGACATGAACAAGTACACGCAGTTCCAGGTGGCGCAGTCGATGCCGATTGCCGCGGCCAACGAAGGCGCGGGCGGTACGGCGGCCCTCGGCGCCCAACTCGGAATCGGCGTGGCGATGTCGCAGGCGATGATGGGATCGTTCCAGCATGGCGGCGGGATGCAGCCCCCGCAACCTCCGGGTGGGGCTCCTGTTCCCCCAGCTCCGGTTGCGCCGGTGACGCCTGCGGCGGGTGGCGCGACACCGGCAGGTAAGGATACGAAGTTCTGCATGGAGTGCGGCACAACCATGCCGGCCCGTGCGAAGTTCTGTCCCAATTGCGGCTCCGCCCAAGCTTGACGCCAAAGATGGTACGCTAATTTCTCCATGACAGGCCGTGAATGGGTGGTAGACGCGTACGGCTGCCGCCCGGAAGATCTGAAGAGCCGCGAGCAGTTGGAGAAGCTGTTCACACAGCTGATCCGTACCCTTGAGCTCAAACCCGTGGCGCCCCCGACTTGGCACCAGTTCGCCGATCCCGGCGGAGTGACGGGCTTCGTCATTCTGGAGGAATCGCACCTGGCGGTCCATACGTTTCCCGAACACGGCTCGCTGTGCCTGAGCCTGTTCTGCTGCAAACCGCGTCCGGAGTTCAATTTCGTGTTCTACCTGGGGGGCGAATTCGGCGCCGAAAGCGTCCGCGTCCGGCGCATTGAGCGCCCCTACGGTATGTTGCGGCCGGCGGCTTAAGACCCGATATGTCGAAACCAGCAGGAAATTGTCCGAATTGTGGCGCCCCGCTCCAGTTTCAGTTTTCGAGCGCGGTGCAGACCACGTGTCCTTACTGCAAGTCGATCCTGGTGCGCCACGATGTCAATCTGGAGAAGGTGGGCGAGGTGGCGGACCTGCCGCCCGACGCATCGCCGATTCAGTTGCTGACCGAAGGCATCTACAAAAACAAGAGCTTTCGCGTGGTGGGACGGATCATCTATCAGTACGACCAGGGCTACTGGAACGAGTGGCATTGTGTCACGCACCAGGGGGAGAGCCTGTGGTTGTCGGACGCCATGGCGCAGTACGCCATCACCTGGCATGTGCAGCCGAAGGAGCCGCTGCCCAAGTTCGGGCACGTGAATATCGGCAAGAAGATCGAGTGGCAGGGAACCACCTATGAGGTGTTCAGTTGGAATGCAGCCAACTATGTCACCGTGGAAGGCGAACTGCCCTTTGAGTATTGGGATAAGCAGAAGTGCAGCTTCGTCGACCTGAAATCGACGGACAATCACTTCGGCACGATTGATTACAGCGAAGATCCGCCTTTGTTATTCTTGGGCGAGTATGTGGAGTTTGACTCGCTCCGGTTGAAGAATCTGCGGGAGTTTGAAGGCTGGTAAATGGGTATTCCGGCGAAGCCCACACCCTCGGTAAAATCGCTCAACTGCCCGAATTGCGGCGGCACCGTGCAACTGCGCGGGCTGGGGCGTTCGCTGACGGTAGTCTGCATCCAGTGCCTGAGCGTGCTGGATACAACGACGCCGAGCCTGCAGGTGATTCAGAAGTTCAAGTCCAAGGAGCGCTATCAGCCGCTGATTCCGCTGGGCACGCGCGGGAAATTGCGCGGCGATCCTTATGAGGTGATCGGGTTCCAGGTGCGAGAATTAGTGGTGGAGGCGGTTGCCTATCAATGGCGCGAGTACCTGCTGTTCAATCCCTACAAGGGCTTCCGTTATCTCACCGAATACAACGGGCACTGGAACGATGTGACCGTGGTCCGCACGCAGCCCGAGGAGAACAGGAGCGCGATGCGGCCGACGGTGCGGCATCTGGGGGAAACCTACCAGCATTTCCAGCACTACGAGGCCCGCACCGTGTATGTGATGGGCGAGTTCCCGTGGCGCGTTCGCGTGGGAGAAAACGCGACTTGCGACGATTACATCTGCCCGCCGCGGATTCTGTCGCGGGAAGCGGCCGAAAACGAGACCAACTGGTCAGTGGGCGAATACACGAAGGGCGAGGACATCTGGAAGAGCTTTCAGCTAAAAGGCTCGCCGCCTCCGGCCATCGGCGTCTTTGCCAATCAGCCGTCCCCCGACGCGGGTGGCGTGCGGGCAGCCTGGACGCGGTTCCTGGTGTGGTCGATGCTGCTGCTCTTCATCCAGTGCGTGTGGGCTGCGGTGCTGCACTCGAGTAAGACCGTGTTTGATCAGCGCTATTCGTTCACCCAATCGAGCGGCGCGGGAACGGAGAATTCCTTCGTCACGGATGTCTTCGAACTGAAGGGGCGCACGGCGAATTTGAACGTCCAGATCGCCACCGATTTGAGCAACGAGTGGGCGTACTTCCAATTGGCGCTGATCAATGCGGACACGGGTACGGCTTACGATTTCAGCCGCCAGGTGAGTTATTACAGCGGACGCGATTCGGACGGATCGTGGAGTGAGGGCAGCGCGCGCGATTCAGTCACGCTGCCGGAAGTGAAGCCGGGGCGCTACTACCTGCGGGTGGAACCGGAGATGGACACGTCGACGCCGTCGACGACGCCGCGCAGCGTGCGCTACCAGATCAAGGTGGTGCATGATGTTACGACATGGGTATACTTCTTCATCGGGTTCTTTCTGCTGTTGATACCGGCCATTTGGACGACCCTCCGCAGCGGGAGTTTCGAGATGAAGCGTTGGGCCGAGAGCGACTACGGCAGTTCGACGACGTCGTCGTCGGGCGGAGATGACGATTAGGGGCGAACAGCGGCTAGTGCACGGTGAGGTGATGGGCGTTTCCGACAAGCAGGGTGAGGCGGCCGACGATCTCTTTGAGCGCATCGGATTGGGCGTTCAACTGCTCCGCGGCAGCGGCGCTTTCCTCGGCGCGGGCCGCGGTCTGCTGTGTGACCTGCTCCATCTGCATGATCGCCTTGCCGATTTGATCGATGCCGCGAGCCTGTTCCTGGCTGCCAAGATTCACTTCGTCCACAAGCGTCTTGACCTTTTCGGTTTCGCAGGTAATTTCGCGGATGGCGGTGGCCACCTGATCCACCTTGGTTTTTCCGTCGTTCGATTTGACGATGGACTCTTCGATGAGCGTGGCCGTATCCTTCGCGGCTTGGGCGCAGCGCTGGGCAAGGTTCCGTACTTCGTCGGCGACCACGGCAAAGCCCATTCCGGCTTCGCCCGCGCGGGCCGCTTCGACGGCGGCGTTAAGGGCAAGAATGTTGGTCTGGAAGGCGATTTCGTCGATGGTACGGATGATCTTGGAGATCTTGTCGCTTTGGGTGTTGATTTCGGTCATGGCCACGACCGAATGATCGAGGGAGGTATTGGCGCGGGCGAATTTCTGCTGGGACTGGGTCATGAGGGTGGCGGCAGTAGCGGAGTTGTCGCTATTCTTGCGAGCCATGGCATTGATCTCCTCGCTCGACGCCGAAGTTTCCGTCAGGGATGAGGCCTGTTCGGAGGAGCCTTGCGCCAGCGACTGGCTGGAGGCATTCACCTGCGCCGCAGCGCCTGCCACCTGCACGGCCCCTTCGCTCAGCTCCGAGACAATGGCCCGCAGCACGTGGTTGGTGGAGCGGATGCTCGCCCAGGAGAACAGGATTCCGCCCACCGCGGCGGCGGCCAAGGCCATGCACAGAATCCAGAGGGCGCGCGCATAGGCGGTACGCGAGTCTGTGGCGAGTGCATCCCCATTGCTCATTTTGAAATCACGGGTGGCCTTCATTGAGGCTTTCAACGCATTCAGTGCGGCGGTGCCCTCGGTGACGTAGGTTTTGTGGGCCTCGACCGGTTTGCCTTCACGGCTAAGGGCAGTCACCTTGGCCATGGCATCCGTGTACTGTTTCCAGCTCGGAGCGATTTTGTTGAACAGCTCACGGTCTTGAGGCAGCAGAATTGTCTTTTCGTAGGCGTTCAACGCGGCCTGGTATTCGGTGTTGAGCTCCTGGTTGCGGCGCTCCATGGCGTCCTTGTCTTGATTGGTGGGGGCAGCCACATGGCGCCACAAGTTGCCACGCATTTCAAGGAAGGCGGAATCCAATCTGGCAATGGCTTCCACTCCGGGTAGAGGGTCGGTGATGATGAGTTGCGTCTTGCTATCTAACTGATTAAGGCTGTAGACGGCCACCACGCCCAAAATGGCGCTGGCGGAGATCAACGCACCGGTTGTCAGGGCAAACTTTGCCCCGATCGTCATCTGTCTCACGTTCCAAGTTCTCCTGTCTTCTTTAGAATTGTCAGCTTGCTCTATATAGCTACGTATCGACCGGCAGACGTCAAGAAATAATTACTAAACGAGCAGATCACAAATCGGCAATTCTTACTCATTGCCCCTCAATCGGTATCCGATAACAATGACATAGGAACATTTTTGGACTCCCTTATATGACTCTCAGGAGCATTCTTCTCACATTTGCAATTGGAATTCTTTACCTCGGCAATTTGGCCGCAGAAAGCAGCTTGCCGGCGGGACCGGCATCGGTCGTTTGGAGCGCCCCAGAGCGTCTTCCGGATGCGATGCCGAACTGGTGGAAGCTTGGAGTGGAGGTGCGGGGCCGCGCCGAGTCGGTCAGCGGCCTCAACGGTGTTGCGGACACCAGGGACACCTATTATCTGCATCGTTTGCGGCTAAACTCAGTGATCACCGTGCGGCCGTGGCTGAAGTTCACCAGCCAGATGCAGGATTCGAGAACGGCCGGCTACGACAGGCATCCGGTGCCGTTCAACATGCGCGATCCGGTGGACCTGCGGCAAGCCTATGCCGACATCGGCATACAGGGTGAGCAGCGCTGGGCGTTGCGGGTAGGCCGCCAGCCGCTGGTATTTGGCGACATGCGCCTGGTGAGCACCAGCAACTGGTCGAACGTAGGGCCGAACTATGATGGGGTGCGGCTGACGCACAACGCTTCCGGGGTGAGGCTGGACTTCTTCTCGACGCTGGTGGTGATGCCGGGAGAGATTTTTGACAAGCCTCGCGCGGACCGTAAGCTGTCGGGTTTTTACGGGACCTTTGATGCCAAAAAGTGGCATGCCACGGTGGAGACCTACACATTTTGGAAGAGCAATTTACGGGCGGTGGACGAGGGCTTCCACGCCGGTCATATGGACGTGTACACGACGGGCATCCGCAAGGTGGGGAAGCTGCCTGCCGGCTTTGACTACAACGTGGAGGTGGCGATGCAACGCGGGCATATCTCCGGGGACGGCCTGCGAGCCTGGTTCGGGCACTGGGAAGCCGGGAAGCGCCTGTTGGGGGCACAACGGGGACCACGCCTATGGCTGGAGCACAACTACGCCAGTGGGGATAGGCACAGCGGCGACGGACGGCGGCAGGCTTTTGAGCAACTCTATCCCACACCGTGGAATGTGGTGGGGCGGGCCGTCGATTTCGCTTCGCGCAACCTGCAGGAGCCTTTGGCGGGGATGGAGTGGCAGATAGCTCGGAGATGGAAACTGAGAAGCACGATGCGCGGGTTCTGGCTTGTCAATGGCAACGATGCGCTCTACACGCTGACTGGCGCCGTTTACGCCCGCAAGCCGGGTGCGGCCAGTACGCATGTGGGGGAAGAAGCAGGCGGCTGGGCAATGTATCAGGTCTCGAACCACCTGCAGCTCTGGGTCGGCTATGCCCACTTGTTCGCCGGTCCGTTTTTGAAGGAAGCGGGCCGTGGAAGTAGTGTGAACTATCCTTTCGCCGTCTGGACCTACACCCTGTAGTTTCAGCTGGATTGGCCGTTGTATCCGCTCGTATCAGGTTCCTGGAACATTTCTCCACGTGTTTGGGTATACTTTGCAGGTGGACCAATCGCGTTCTGAACGCAAGAGCAGGTCATGATACGATCCCTATTTTCGATTTACGGTTTGCTGGTGGCCGGCTGGGTCGGCTATTCGCAGTGGAGCGGCTGGAGCATTGACCGGGTCAATGAGCTCAAGAACGTGCCGAAATCCATTCGCGACAATCCGGGGGCATGGCGCTCCCACTACGGCGGCATCGGCCGATACTACGGAGGCAAGTAACTTCTATGGCGGAATTCCATCCCCAGTTTCTGCTCAACGCGTTGGTGTACGCGGTATTGGGCATAATCATCTTTGTGGTCTCCTTCATCGTGCTGGACAAATTGACGCCGTACGCACTGTGGAAGGAGATTGTGGAAGAAAAGAACGTAGCGCTGGCGATTCTGGTAGGCGCCATGAGCCTGGGCATGTGCATCATCATCGCCTCAGCCGTGCACTAAGCGACGTTGGCAATCCTCCTTCTTCTTTCGATCTTCCTGATCGCGGCCTGCGGCCTCATTTACGAGTTGCTGGCCGGGACGCTGGCGAGCTATCTGCTTGGCGATAGCGTGCTCCAGTTTTCCACCGTCATCGGCAGCTATCTGTTCGCGATGGGGATCGGGAGTTACCTTTCGAAGTACATCGCCCGCGGGCTGGTAACGCGCTTCGTCACCATCGAGATTCTCGTTGGACTGGTGGGTGGGTTCTCCTCCACGATTCTCTTTCTGGCATTCGCCTACACGCAGGGCTTCCGTGTGCTGCTTTACGTTCTGGTGATCGTGATTGGAACGCTGGTGGGGCTGGAGATTCCGCTCATGATGCGGATTCTGAAAGACCGGTTCGAGTTCCACGATCTGGTGGCGCAGGTGCTGACGTTCGATTACCTGGGCGCGCTGGGCGCATCGCTGGTCTTTCCGCTATGGCTGGTGCCGCAATTGGGACTCGTGCGGGGCGCGATCTTCTTTGGCCTGGTGAATCTGGCGGTGGCCTTGTGGACTACGTTTCTCTTTCAGGACCGGATTGGCGGGGTACTGCGACTGCGCGTGCTGTGCGTCGTGTCGATGGCGGCGCTGAGTGTCGGCATGGCCTATGCCGACCACATTTTGGATGTGGCCGATAGCGCGCTCTATGCCGATGAGGTGATTTTCGCCCGGACCACAAAGTATCAGCGGATCGTGCTGACGAAGTGGCGCGACGATTTGCGGCTGTTTTTGAATTCGCACCTGCAGTTCAGCTCGCGCGATGAGCATCGCTATCACGAGGCGCTGGCGCATCCGGGATTGTCGGCGGTGCCGGGGGCACGGAAGTTGCTGGTGCTCGGCGGCGGCGACGGGCTGGCCGTGCGCGAGATGCTGAAGTATCCGGGGGTGGAGTCCATCACGCTGGTGGACCTGGATCAGGAGATGACCGATCTGTTCGCCACGCATCCGGTGTTGAAGGGGTTTAATCATGGATCGTTGCGGGCGCCGAAGGTGAAGGTGGTGAATGCGGACGCGTTTCCTTGGCTCGAATCGAATGACGAGGTTTATGACTTTGTCGTAATTGATTTTCCGGATCCGACGAATTTTTCGTTGGGGAAGCTGTACACCAGCGCGTTCTACCGGTTGCTGGCGCGGCATTTGAGCCAGGGTGGATTGGTGGTGGCGCAGAGCACATCGCCCCTGTTTGCCCGGCAGTCCTTCTGGTGCGTGGCGGAGACGATGAAAGCGGCGGGGTTCAAGACGTATCCGTATCATGCCTATGTGCCTTCGTTTGGGGAATGGGGGTATGTGCTGGCGGGGAAGCGGGAGTATGAGCCTCCGAAGTCGTTGCCGGCCGGGTTGAAGTATTTGACCCCGGGGATGCTGCCGCAGTTGTTCCAGTTTCCGGCGGATATGGGGCCCGTGCCGGCGGAAGTGAACCGTTTGAACGATCAGGTGCTGGTGCGGTTGTATGAGAAGGAGTGGCGGGAAGTGGCGCGGTGAAGATGAGCCGCGTGGGATTGTTGTTGAGGGCCACGTGGTTGTTGTGTGCAGCGGGAGTGATCGTGCATGGATTCTGGTTGCGCGGGCACGCACAGATAGGGGATGCAACGGTGGTGCTGTTTTGGGAGTTGCTGATTCTGGGGTTTCCATCCGCGTTCGTGGGCTACTTCCTATCGTTTGCGGTAATTGCTGGAGTGGGCATGCTCGCGACGAAGGCGGGTGTTGCCGTGGCCCCTTGGGTGACGAGCGCCTCGTGGCTGTTGCTGCATGTGGTGACCGCGGCGTTTGGGTACTGGCAGTGGTTTGTGTGGATTCCACGATCGCGAGAACGAAGAGCACCCATCCACCACATGGTAAAATTGCGCCATGGAAACCGTGGCGACGAACGTGCGCGTCACACAACAGGCAAGCAAGATCCTGAGTGATCTTTCCAACCATCTGAAGAAGCCCAAAGCCCAGGTCATCGAACAAGCACTCCGCGACCTGGAAGAGAGAATTTTCTGGCAAGAGGTTCATGAGGCGTATGCGCAGGAGGAATCAGAGGAGATGCGGAGGGAGCGTGAGCTTTGGGATACCACGGTTGGCGACGGACTTGAGGACGAAGAATGGTGATGCACCGGGGAGAGGTGTACTGGTGCGATCTGAATCCCGTGCGGGGGCATGAACAGGGAAAAAGACGCCCGGTAGTGGTGATTTCCTCCGACCAGTACAACACAAGCCGATCCCCGATGATTGCCGTCATACCTTTGACGAGTGCGCCGCGAAAGCATCCACTCCAAGTACCGCTACTAGAGGCAGACACAGGCCTGGAAAAGCCGTCCACCGCGCTGGTCGATCAACTTCGTTTTGTGGATCGATCCAGGATTACGGGACCTTCGGTTGGCATGGTGGCTGAAGAGCAGATGAAGCATCTCGACCGGGCGCTCAGCCTGGCGCTTGGGCTTCGCGGGCAAAATATTTGAGCAACGCACAACAGTCGACACGGCGAAGCTTTCTATCCGCGGCACTGGTGGGCTTGCCGGCAAAGGGCGAGCGCAGGGTGACGGGGCGGATTGTCGATGAATCGCATCTGCTGGGACATAAGCTGCGGGACAGGCAGAAGTTCGCGGCTCCGAAACAGCAGGTGCGAGTGCCGGTGGTGATTGTGGGCGGGGGAATCGGCGGGCTGTCGGCAGGGTGGCGGCTGCAGAAGAAGGGATTTCGAGACTTCGTCATTCTCGAATTGGAGAAGGAAGCGGGCGGCAACTCGCGCTGGGGCGAGAACGAGGTTTCGGCGTATCCATGGGCAGCTCATTACTTGCCCACTCCGAATCGAAACGCAGCGCTGGTGCGGGAAATCTGCCAGGAGATGGGGTTGTTCCAGGAAGACGGGCATCTGGCGGAACGGCATCTGTGCCACTCGCCGCAGGAGCGGCTCTTCATCCACGGACGGTGGCAGGACGGGATTGAGCCGGAATCAGGGATTGGGCGCGAGGCGCGCAATCAGTACAAGCGGTTCAGCGAGTTGATTGCCGAGGCCACGGCTTCCGGCCAGTTCACCGTGCCGATGGAGGATGGCGCGAAACCATCGCCGCTCGATGCGATCAGCATGGAAGAGTGGCTGACGCGGAACAAGTTCGATTCGCCGTATCTGCGCTGGTATGTGAACTACGCCACTCGCGATGATTATGGCGCGATGGCGAAGGAGACTTCAGCCTGGGCCGGGATCCATTACTTCGCGGCGCGCGAACACGAGGATCGGGGACCGTTCGTTTGGCCGGAAGGCAACGGCTTCATCGTGAAGCATCTGATGAAGACGCTGGGCAAACAGGTGCGGGCTTCGTCGATGGTGACGCGGATCGAGGACGGACGGCCGGTACGCGTGCAGACCGAACAGGTGGAGTACCTGGCGCAAATGGTGATCTGGGCTGCTCCAACATTTCTACTGCCTTATGTTTTTGCCGGCGCGCCGGATACGAAGGCCTTGGTGTACTCGCCGTGGTGGACTGCCAATCTGACGCTGGACCGGTTGCCGAAAGAGCATCTCACGGAGCCGGCCTGGGATAACGTGATTTACGATTCCCCGTCGCTCGGCTATGTGGTGGCAACACATCAGAGCCTGCGCACGCACCTGGAGCGCAGCGTATGGACGTATTACTTCGCGATGGCGGAAGGGACAGCGGCGGCGAACCGGAAGGCACTGCTGGAGCGCGATTGGGGCTACTACCGGGATTTCATTCTGCGCGATCTGGAACGGGCGCATCCCGATATCCGGGAGTGTGTGTCGCACATTGACGTGATGCGAATGGGGCACGCGATGGCTCGACCAGTGCCGAACTGGCTGCTCAATCCGGCGCGGCGGCGGCTGGCCGAATGGGGCACGAATATCGTGCTGGCGAATTCGGATTTGAGCGGCTTTTCGATTTTCGAAGAAGCGCAGTATCGCGGGGTGAAGGCCGCGGACCGGATCCTGCGGCGTCTATAGCTCCCATTTGAGCTTGACGCCGTTGACCGTAAGATCGCGGTAGCGCGGGGGCCAGCGTGGAGCCATCATCTGATCGCTCCAGCGCTTCCAGGATTGGCGCAGTTCCTTCACCACCTCGGGGTGCTTCGCGGAGAGATCGTTCTTCTCGCCGAGGTCGGCGGAGAGATCGTAGAGCTTGGAGTAGTTGTCGCCGAATTCGATGAGCTTCCACTTGCCCATGCGAACGGCCCGGGCCTTGCCACCACGCCAATAGAGCACGTCGTGAGGCGCCGCGGTTTGCTTGCCGGTGAGGTAGGGGATGAGATCCACGCCATCCATGCCGGAGGGCTTCAATCCGGCTGCGGTGAGAAATGTCGGGAGCAGATCGCGCGAAACAATGGGGTGGGAATATGTTTTCCCGGCGGGAAGCACGCCGGTCCAGCGGAGAATGAAGGGGACGCGGATGCCGCCTTCGTAATAGGTGACTTTCTGCCCGTTCAAAGGACCATTGGTGCCGGCGCCGGTGATGATGGGGCAACCGTTGTCACTGAGGAAGACGATGAAGGTGTCGCGCTCGAGGCCCGCTTCGCGCACCTTGCCGACGATGCGGCCGACGGCGTCGTCCAGAGCGCTCGTCATGGCGGCAAGGGCCCGGTGTTTGGGGTTGGTGATTTTGGGGAAGCGGTCCCAGTATTTCGTGGTGGCGTGGAGAGGCGTGTGGATGGCGTTGAACGGCACGTAGAGAAAGAACGGGTTCTGTTTGTTGCGTTCGATGAAGCTGACGGCTTCCTCGCCGAGGGCTTCGGTAAGGTAGCGCGGCTCTTCAATCGGATCGCGGCCGCGGTAGATGGGACTGGAGCGTGTTTCGGGAATCTGCTGGTTCCCTTCCCCGCTGTCGACTTCGTGTTTGCCGGGCGTCTTCGCGATGGCATAGGCGTTGGCGCCGGTGAGGAAGCCGAAGAATTCGTCGAAGCCACGATCCATGGGGTGATAGCCGGCTCGCACGCCCAGGTGCCACTTGCCGAACATGCCGGAACGATAGCCGGCGGCTTTGAGATGCACCGGGGCGATCTTCTCGGTGGCGGGCAGGCCGAAGCCGACTTCCGCTTCGCGCTCGGGGGGACCGGAATTGAACTCATGGCCGAAGCGATGCTGGTATTTTCCGGTGAGCATGGCCGCGCGCGAGGGACTGCAGACGGCGCAGGAGACATAGCCATCGGTGCAGCGAATGCCGCTCTTGGCAAGCGAGTCGATGTGGGGCGTGGGCACGTCGGGAGAGCCGTAGCAGCCGATGTCGCCGTAGCCCATGTCGTCGGCGAAGAGCAGAATGAAGTTCGGCTTGCGAGCGGGGCGCTGGGAGTAGAGGGCTCCACCCAGCAACGTGGAAAGTACAGTGCGGCGCAGCATTGTTGTGGGAGTGTATCATAACGCTGGAATGCTCAACCGGAGAGAAGCTATTGCCACGATTGCCGCGCCTGCGATTCTCAAGGCGCAGAAGAAGCGGCCGAACATCCTATTCGCGTTCGCCGATGATTGGGGGATGCCTTGGACCGCACCGGCGGGCGACCGTGTGGTGAAGACACCGGCGTTTGACCGCATCGCGGAGAAAGGTGTGCTGTTCACCAATGCCTTTGTGAGCGCGCCGTCGTGCACGCCTTCGCGCGCGGCGATTCTCACCGGGCAGTATCATTGGCGGCTGCGCTCAGGAGCGAACCTGGGCGGCGACTTGCCCAGCGAATTCGCGGTGTATCCGGATTTGCTGGAGGCGGCGGGGTATCATGTTGGGCTCACCGGCAAAGGCTGGGGGCCGGGCAACGAAAAGGGCGGCGGGCGCAACCGCAATCCTGCAGGGCCACAGTACTCGGATTTCGCGGCATTCTTGAAGGCACGGCCGGAGGGGTCGCCGTTCTGCTATTGGTTCGGGAGCCATGATCCGCACCGGCCGTATCCGTGGGAGACGGGGGTGAAGAGCGGTATGCGCCTGGAGGACGTGCGCGTGCCTCCGTATCTG
>JAXLQM010000029.1:0-101095 GCA_046331645.1 Bryobacteraceae bacterium | reverse complement strand
GCGTCTTTCCATAGGTGTCCAGATGCCAGGCCTTGTAGTACATGCGATAGAGGCGGCCCTCCTGGAAGATGGTGTGATAGCCGGTGCCGCTTCCTTCCCAAGGGGCATCGTGCTCGAGCGCAATGTTTTCCCTGGATGGATGGTGCAGGCGCATGACAGCGGCGCCACTGAGGCGGTCGATGAGGAAGCGGTCCGCCATCAATTCGAGCCTTGACCCGATTGAGGCCGGTTGGGATGGCTGGGACTGGGCCGCGAGCAGCGCGGGCCAGGCGAACAAAGAGCGCCGGGAAATCATCCTCATCATGGTATCGCCGCCTTCCGCCTCCGGTACACTGGTGCTGATCGGGAAAAATCGCATGACTCGCCGCCAACTCCTGTCGACGCTTGCGGCACCAGCCGCAATCTCCGCGCAGACTCGCAAGCGCCGCAACGTAATCTTCATTCTTGTGGATGATCATCGCTATGACGCGATGGGTTTTCTCAAAGGCCAGGAATGGCTGGAAACGCCCAATATGGATCGCATGGCGCGCGAAGGGTTGCATTTCAAGAACGCCTTCGTGACCACAGCGCTGTGCTCGCCGAGCCGGGCTTCGATTCTTACGGGTGTCTACGCTCACAAGCACCGCATTGTGGATAACAACACGGCCATTCCGAAGGGCACCACGTTCTTTCCGTCGCATTTGCAGAAGGCCGGGTACAAGACGGGGTTCTTCGGCAAGTGGCATATGGGAGCGGACAGCGATGCGCCGCAGCCCGGCTTCACGAAGTGGGTCAGTTTCCGCGGGCAGGGCACTTATCTTCCGTCGCGGCTCACGATCAATGTGGATGGGAAGAGTGTCCCGCAGAAGGGCTACATCACCGACGAATTGACGGATTACGCGCTGGAGTGGCTGCGTTCGCTGCCGAAGGAGCAGCCGTATTTTCTGTATCTGTCGCACAAAGCGGTGCATGCCGAGTTCACTCCCGCCGAGCGTCATAAGGGCAAGTACAAAGACGCGAAATTTGTTTTTCCGAAGACGATGGCGGCGAGCGGCGAGTTCGCGCAGCACCGCCCGATGTGGGTGCAGAACCAGAGAAATTCCTGGCATGGCGTGGAGTATCCGTACCATTCGGAACTCGACATAGCCGATTACTATAAGCAGTACGCGGAAACGCTGATGGCGGTAGATGAGAGCATCGGGCGCATCTTCGAGGAGTTGAAGCAGCGCGGGCAACTGGATTCGACGCTGGTGATTTACATGGGCGACAACGGGTTCGCTTTCGGCGAACATGGATTGATCGACAAGCGCACGGCATACGAGGAGTCAATGCGGGTGCCAATGCTGGCGCGATGTCCCGAGTTGTTTAGCGGAGGGCGCACGGTGAACGAGGTGGTGGCGAATCTCGACATCATGCCGACGGTTCTGGACGCCGCGGGAGTGCCTTCGCCGAAGGGGCTGGATGGCGCGAGTTTTCTGCCGGTGGCGCAAGGCAAGCCGGGCGCGTGGCGGAAGGAACTGCTGTACGAATACTACTGGGAGCGCAATTTTCCGCAAACGCCGACGATCCACGCACTGCGGTCAGAGCGTTACAAATTCATCCGCTATCACGGCATCTGGGACATTGATGAGTTATATGATTTGCAGGAAGACCCGATCGAAGCGAAAAATCTGATCTTTAGCCCGGAGCACCAGAAGATTGCCACGGAGATGCGCAACCGGCTGTTCGAGATTCTGGAGCAGACGGGCGGAAATAACATGCCCTTGTGGCCGGACCGCGGTGCGTCAATGAATCGCCGCAGTCCCTCGCGCAGCAAGGCTGCCGAATTTCCCACGGAACTGGAACGGAAGGATCGTTAGAGATGAAGAGACGACAGTTTTTTCCGATTGCCGGAGGCGCGGTTGCCGCCGCCGTGCAGGCGCAGGCCAAGGCGAAGCCGAACATCCTCTGGATCACGTGCGAGGATATGAGTCCCAATCTCGGCTGCTATGGGGACACTTACGCCACTTCACCCAACCTGGACAAACTGGCGCAGAAATCGCTCCGCTACCGCAATGCGTGGTCGAATTTCCCTGTGTGTGCTCCGGCTCGCACGACCATCATCTCGGGGATCTATCCACCAGCGACCGGCGCCGAACACATGCGCAGCTTTACGCATCTGGACACGGGACAGCGGATGTATCCCTGCTATTTGCGCGATGCGGGCTATTACTGTTCGAACAACGTGAAAGAGGACTACAACCTCGATCATACGGGGACGGTGTGGGACGATTCGAGCAACAAGGCGCATTGGCGCAATCGCAAGGCGGGGCAGCCGTTCTTCGCGATCTTCAATTTCGTGATTACGCACGAGAGCCAGATCCGCAAGCGTCCGCACACCGCGGTGCATGATCCGGCGAAGGTGCGGATTCCGGCCTATCATCCGGACACGCCGGAGGTGCGGCGCGATTGGGCCCAGTATTACGACAACATCACGACGATGGATGGAATGGCGGGTCGCGTGCTGCGTGAGTTAGAGACGGATGGGCTGGTGGAAGACACTATTGTGTTCTTCTATTCGGATCATGGTTCGGGCATGCCTCGCAGTAAGCGCTGGCCTTATGACTCCGGCCTGCACGTGCCGATGATGGTGCATTTCCCTGAGAAATGGAAGCATCTGGCGCCGAAGGATTACAAAGCGGGCGGTACAACAGACAGGCTGGTATCGTTCGTGGACCTGGCGCCGACGTTGTTCAGTCTTACTGGAATCGCCAAGCCGGATTACATGCAGGGCCATGCGTTTCTAGGGCCGCAGGCAGCGCCGGAGCAACCCTACGTGTATGGGTTCCGCGGGCGCATGGATGAGCGCTACGATCTGGTGCGCAGTGTGCGGGACAAGCGCTATGTGTATATCCGCAACTACATGCCGCACCGGATTTACGGGCAGTTCATCGCTTACATGTTTGAGACGCCAACCACCACCAAGTGGCAGGAACTCTATGATGCGGGGAAACTCAATGAGGCGCAGCGGAAGTTCTGGGAGAAGAAGCCGGCAGAGGAGTTGTACGATTTGGAGAATGATCGGGACGAGGTGAACAACCTGGCGTCCTCGCCGGCGCACCGTGCGATTCTGGAGCGGATGCGGAAGGCGCAGATAGATCTCGCGATCCGGATTCGCGATATCGGCTTTCTACCGGAAACGGAGTTTCATGCGCGATCGAAGGGCAAGGCTCCGTATGCGATGGGGCACGATCCTGCGCTGTACAACGCTGAGCGCGTGATTCGCGCGGCTTCGCACGCAACGCAAACCGCCCGCCCGAAGAACGAGGAGTTCGTGAAGGGATTGGCGGATGCCGATAGTGGCGTGCGCTATTGGGCCGCGGTTGGGTTGCTGATCAACAAAGCCAATCCACCGGAGTTGAAGAAGCTTTTGCAGGACCCGGCGATCTGTGTACGCATCGCCGCGGCGGAAGCCATTGCGGCTGTGGATGCGGATCCGGCGGCGGCGCTGGAGGTGCTGCTGGAATACTCGAACCAGGTGAAGCATGGCGCTTACACGGCGCTGCTGGCACTGAATTCGCTGGACAACCTGGGGGATAAGGCGCGGGCGTATGATGCGCGGATCAAGGCACTGCCGGCACGTGATCCGAACTCCGATGACCGCTTCGCCGGCAACGCGGGCAACCTCATCCGCCGAATTGTCAGCAAGCCGCGCGGGCACTGATCACGACGTGAGTTGAACCATGAGGATGACTGCACGCGGCAAGTGAAATGGATCTTTCACGGGCAGCGCGATGAGCTCGGTGATGGGCTTGCCCTGGCGATCGAGACGTTGGCGCCATTCTCCCGATTCGGGCATGGCAAAGTGCTGGAGCGACCAATCCTCCACGCGTTGATACCATTCTTCACACCACGCCTCGCCGGTGAGTTCGTGTAAGAGAAGCAGTGCATAGAGCGCTTCGGTGTGCGGCCACCACACCTTCTTTTCGGGATTGGCGAGGAATGGTGTGCCTCCGTTGGCGTCGATGGCGAGGTAGAGGCCGCCGTATTCCGGATCCCATGCTGCTTCCAGTTGGCGCTTGACCACAGCGGCCGCTTTGCGGATCACATCCTGGCGGCCCTTGCGGCGCGCCCAATGAAGGACGAACCACATCGACTCGATGCCATGGCCCGGCATGACGGCGGCGCCTTCCGCGCCGGGAAGCAGATTGTAGTTGCGGTCGAGAAATTCGAGCACCAACAGATCGTGTTCCGCGCGCACGAAGTGATTCATCACACGCAAGGCGTAGTCATCGGCGGCGCGCTCAATGGCGGGATCGCCGGTGGTTTGCGCCAACTCGTTGGCTACCTCGGTCAGGATCATGGGAACGGCGTGGGGCCTGCGTCCGCGAGGAAGCCGGTAGGGGGCGACTTCGTCGAAGTCTTCATCCTCAACGCGGCGGCAAACGCGGGCGAAGGTTTGCAGTGCGACGTTCATGGCCTGTTCGTCCTTTGCCGCGCGGTAGTATTCGCTGATGCCATAGACGGCGAAGCAATCGGCGTAAATGCTGGTGTGACCCTCAATCACCTGGCCTTCGCGGGTGGTGCGATAGACCCAGCGTCCCTGCTCATCGCGCCCGTGGGCAAGCAGGAAACCGACCGTCTCGCGAGCCGATTGCAGGAACTCCGGGCGCGGCTCGATGCGGTTATAGAGGGCGGATGCGACCCACGCCCAACGTCCCTGCGACCAAAGGTACTTGTCCTCACTGAGACGGGCGCCGTCTTCGGTCATGGACGACAACACACCGCCATGCTGGGAGTCCACGCCATGCTTCCACCAGAACGGAACGATGCCGTTGAGGAGGAAGTTGCGATAGAACGAATTGATTCTTGTGCGATCCATTTTTATCAGTATGCTGAAGAATCGAGGTTTCATGCCAATTCGCAGAATGATTGTCCTGGCGCTGCTGGCGGCGCTTGCCGGTTATGGTGTGTTGCGGGTAGTCCGGATCGGGCGTCAATCCGATGGTTCCTATCTGCTTCCTACCGGGCAATACATCACTCCCGCGGGTGTGCACCTGGAGGTGAATGACCGGCCGCTGGGGATGACGTTATCCCCCGATGGCGAAACGCTGGCGGTGCTGACAGGCAGTAACTTCGCGCCGCGCGCGCTACATTTTGTGTCGACCGCGCAGAGCAAGCTGCTGCAGAGCGTTCCCGTTGGCGATGGGTTTGTCGGCGTTGCGTTCAGCCATGATGGGTCGATGCTGTATGCGGGCGGCGGGCAGAATCACGACATCAAGATATTTCGACGTTCGGATGCGGGCGCGTTCGCGGCGGCGGGTTCCATTGCGATTCCAGCGAGTGCACCGAGCGGACTCGCCATTACGCCTGATGGCAAGACTCTGGTTGCCGCTTTGAACTTGAAGCACGCGGTGGCGATCGTCGATACAGCGACCCAAGCGGTTGAGCAAGTGCCTGTCAGCAACTATCCCTACACCGTGGCGATCACGCCGGATGGGGCGAAGGCGTATGTGACGAACTGGGGCGGACGCAGGCCGCGGCCGGAGGACAAGACGGATTCGAGTTTTCCGCTTGTGGTAGATCCGCGCACGGGGATCCCGTCGAGTGGGACGGTTTCCATCGTGGATTTAAAGACGCGGCGTGTGGAACGCGAGATCGAGGTGGGGCTTCATCCCAGTGGGATGGCGCTTCATGGAGCATCGAAACGGCTTTATATCGCGAATGCGAATTCTGATTCGGTGACTGTGGTGGACACCGGGACGCAACATGTGTTGGGGCACATCAATGTTCGTCCTTTTGCGAAGGCGCCGCTCGGCAGTTCGCCCAACGCGCTGGCTGTCGCCGCTGATGGACGCACGCTGTACGTTGCCAATGCGGCGAACAACGCTGTGGCTGTGGTGGATGTATCAAAGGCCGAGCCGGAAGTGCGGGGCTTCATTCCCACCGGCTGGTATCCGACGGCGGTTGCGTTGAGCGCCAATAACCGGCGAGTGTTCATTGCCAGCGGTTATGGGTTCGGTTCTCTCGCTCCCACGGCGAACAACGCGAGTGGGCGCAGTTACAAAGACCGGAAGGGTGTCATCTCCGTGGCGGATGTTCCCAGCCCGGCGGAGTTGCGGCAGTTCTCCACGGACGTGCTGCGTAACAACCATGCCAACCAGCCATGGACAACGCGGGTGGCCTCGCCGCGGAATCCGATCCCGATGAATCTCTCCGAAACATCGCCGATCGAGCATGTTTTTTACGTGATCAAGGAGAACCGTACCTACGATCAGGTGTTCGGAGATCTTCCGCAGGGTAACGGCGACGCCTCTTTGGTGCACTTTGGCCGCGAGGTGACGCCGAATCATCATGCCCTGGCGGAGCAGTTTGTCCTGCTCGACAACTTCTATGCGCCGGGGGATCAATCCGCGTTGGGCCACCGCTGGTGCACGCAGGGGTATGCTTCCGATTGGATCCACAAGTACGGCAATGCGCGCAATGACACCAACCCGATGCTGTTTGCTCCCAGCGATTTTCTGTGGGACAACGCGAAGGCGCATGGGGTGAGCGTGCGTTCTTACGGCGAACGTGGATTGGTTACGATCAATCCCTCGAACGCCACCTGGAGCGACGTCTACAACGATTGGAAAGCGAAGAGTGGAAAGATACAGATCGAAGCGCGGACTCCGATTGTTGGATTGAGGGATGTCTATTCGACGCGTTATCCGGGCTTCAGCATGACGATTCCGGACCAGGTGCGGGTGGATCGTTTCCTGGAGGATTTTCGCAACTTCGAACGCGACGGGAATCTGCCGCGGCTGACGATTCTGCTTTTGCCGACGGATCACACGGATGGAACGGCTCCGGGGTTTCCCACTCCGCGCGCGATGGTGGCGGATAACGATCTGGCGTTGGGACGTCTGGTGGAGGCTGTTTCGAAGAGCCGGTACTGGAGCAGGTCGGCCATTTTTGTGGTGGAGGATGATGCGCAGAATGGGCTGGACCATGTGGATGGGCATCGCACGGTGGCGCTGGTGGTGAGCCCGTACACGCGGAGGAAGGTGGTGGACAGCACGTTCTACACCACAATCAACATGTATCGCACCATCGAGCAGATTCTGGGGCTGCCTCCGAGCAATCAATTTGACCTTGCCGCTGAGCCGATGTTCTCGGTATTTCAATCATCCGCCGATAGCACGCCGTATCAAGCGTTGCCGAATCGAATCCCGCTGGATGAGATGAATCCTCCTTTGAAAGCGCTGCGCGGGGTGGAGCGGGAACTGGCGATCGCATCGTCGGGAATGGACTTCGACGAGCCCGATGCGGCGCCGGAAGATGTATTGAATCGCGCCATCTGGCACTCGGTGATGGGATTCCAGCGGAAGTATCCGCAAGAAGCACTTGCACATTAATTCCGACGTAAGGATATAATCCTCCTTATATCCGGCTTGCTGGGGCTGGCCGGGATGGGATTTCTTACGAGGTGCTTCTCATGAACAGCTCAAAGTTCGCGCTGTTGCTGACTCTCTGCCTGCCCGCGCTTTCGTACTCACAAACGGTAGCGGGACAGGTTTCCGGCCTGGTGGTGGACGCATCCGGGGCCGCCGTGCCCGGTGTTGTCGTCACCGTTACTGACTTGGAACGTGCCGTTACCTTTACGGGAACGTCCACCGATGCGGGGTTCTATGTTGTATCTCCCGTGCCACCGGGACGCTATCGCGTTTCCACGGAAAAGGAAGGCTTCCGGAGCTTTCTGCTGGAGCCGCTGCCCATTGCTACGCAGCAAAAGGCCACGGTCAACATCACGCTGGAAGTTGGTTCGGTGACGGAGTCGGTAACCGTGGCCGGCAGTGCGCAATTGATTGAAACATCCACCGCCACGTTGAGCGGTGTAGTGGAGAACAAGCGCATCATTGACCTGCCGTTGAACGGCCGCAATGTTTTTGCCCTGGCTGCGCTGACGCCCGGTGTATTCGGGTGGCGCCCGGCGAGCGGTACAGGCGGCATTGGAGAAGGATTCGAATCCATCGGGCGCTTCACGGTGAACGGGGGCCGCGATTCGAGCAACGCCATCATGATGGACGGCGTGCCTGTGACCGTGAATGCCAATACGAACAACATGAACGCGAACACGGCCGTGCCATCAGTGGAGGGCGTGGAGGAGTTTCGTATCCAAACGAATTCTTATACGGCAGAGTACGGACGCAGCGGCGGAGGCATTCTGACGATTGCGACCAAGTCCGGCACGAACGAACTGCACGGCAGCTTGTTCGAGTTTCTGCGCAATAGCGAGATGGACGCGAACGCCTGGTTTTCGAACGCAGCGGGGCGGCCATTGGGAAGCTTCAAGCGCAATGAATTCGGCGCCAGCGCGGGTGGCCCGCTGTGGATTCCGAAGGTCTACAACGGCCGGAACAAGACGTTCTTCTTCTTTGCGTACGAAGGACGCCGGCAACGCTCGGCGAGCCTGGGCCAGTTCACACTCCCTACGGATGATCAGATTGGCGGCGACTTCTCGCGCACGCTGAATGCGCAAGGCGGGTTGCGCGTGATCTATGATCCGGCAACCACGCGGCCCGATCCGAACCGTGCCGGCGAGTTTCAGCGCACGGCGTTTCCCGGCAATCGCATTCCCACGAACCGGATGGATCCGGTGGCGGTGGCATCGCAGAAATATTACACGGCGAAGCCGAACTCCGTGGGATTGCCGTTTACCGGAATCAACAACTATGTTTTGCAGAGCACATCGAAGAGCGACGTGAACCGCTCGACGTTGAAGTTCGATCATCAACTGACCAGCAAGCAGCGCATGTTCGTGCGCTACACGATTTTCGACGCGGCCAGTTCGCAGCCGGAATGGTGGCCCGGGCCGGGTTGCCCCGATGGAGGCTGCTTCTCAAATGCGGAGCGGCAACAGAACGGCGCGTTCGACTACAGCAACACGTTGAGTCCGACGTCGCTATTGAACCTGCGATGGGGCTTCGCGCGGTCGATATTGAACCGCGGTTCGTGGCACCAAGGATTCCGGCCGTCGAGCCTCGGCATGTCGGCGAATGTGGAGCAGGGGGCCGATCTGCTGGTGTTTCCGCAATACGGGATTGAAGACGTGACGCCTCCGGGACTGCAGCATCACTGGAACTTCCGCTCGGCGAACATGTCGCACACGTTCGTCGGCACTTATTCGAAAGTGCTGTCGAGCCACAATCTGAAAACGGGTACGGAGTTCCGCTCGAACCTCATCAACCATATGCAGGCGCCGTGGCAGTTGATCTTCAACTTCAATCGTGGGATGACGGCGGGTCCTGATCCGCGCGTGGTGAACACGGTGGCCGGTGTCGGCTACGCTTCGTTCCTGTTGGGCGCCGGTGCGGGCGGCAACGTGGTGAATGGCATTCGCCCCGCGCTGGAAAGCAAATCGTTCGGTATTTATCTGCAGGACGATTGGCGAGTCTCGCGGAAGTTGACCGTGAACCTGGGTGTGCGGTGGGATTTTGAAACGGGAGTCACGGAGCGCTTCAATCGCTTCGGAGTGTTCGATCCCTTTGTGAGCAGTCCATTGAATGAGAAGGTGCGCGGATACAATCTAACGGGCGGATGGACATTTCCGAACGCTGGTTTGGGACGGCGCAGCCTGAAGACTCCGGAGTGGAACAAGATCGCTCCTCGCATCGGGCTTGCCTACCAGATGAGGCAGCGGACGGTGATCCGCACTGGCTACGGGGTGTTCTACACGATGGCGCCCTATGGGGCGAACCATTACGGCACGGCGCCGTTTTCGGCGAGTACTCCGTGGTTGAACTCGCTGGATGGCGTGACGCCGTACCGCTACCTATCGAATCCTTTCCCGGATGGCGTGTTGCAGCCGGAAGGCGCCGCCGGTGGCTTACTGTCGGCCAACGGATTGGGTGTTGGTTCTCCCATTCCTTCGATGATGACCACGCCGTACAACCAGCAATGGAACTTCACCATCTCACAGGAAATGGGGAAGAGCATCGCAATGGAAATCGGCTATGCGGGCAACAAGGGAACGAAGTTGCCGATCAGCTGGCAGATGAATCAGCTTGCCACCAATCTGGTGCGGCAGGGAGTGCTGGATCTGGTGGACAATCCTTTCTACGGGTCGGTACCGGTTGGTACACTGTCGCAGCCTCGCGTGCAGCGTGGGCAATTGTTGCGTCCCTGGCCGCAGTATCCGGGTGTGAGCTACGCCGGCGTGTCGTGGGGCAACTCGAACTTCCATGCTCTGCAGGCGCGCTTTGAGAAGCGCTTCTCCAACCAGAGTTCGGCGATTGTCGCCTACACGTTCTCGAAGTTGATCTCTGATGGCGGGGACAATGCGTGGGCATCGGCCGGGCCTCGGGACAACAACTGCCGCGCTTGCGAACGGTCGTTGTCGCCCTACGATCAGACGCATCGCCTGGTGGCCAGCTTCACCTATGAACTGCCATTTGGAAAGGGCAAGACGGTCGGCGCGAACTGGAACAACGTGTTGAATGGACTGCTGGGGCAGTGGCAGGTGAACGGAATCGGGTCATTGAACAGCGGAATCACACAGCAGTTCAACGTTCCGGCGAACACCAGCAATTCTTTCGGCGGTGGACAGCGTCCTGATTCCACGGGAAAAGAAGCCAAGCTGGATAATCCGACGATTGCGCAGTGGTTCGACACGACGGCATTCGCCATCCCGGCGCAGTACACGTTCGGGAATGTGGGGCGCATTCACCCGTCGATTCGCAGTGACAGGATTGAGAGCCTGGATTTGTCGGTGTTCAAGAATTTCCGCATTAAGGAGCGGGTATCGGTGCAGTTCCGCGCAGAGTGGTTCAATGCGCTGAATCATCCGATTTTCGGGGATCCGAACACCACGGTTGGGAATGTAAACTTCGGCCGTGTGACGGGAACGGCGAATGGGCCGCGGCAAACTCAGTTGGCGCTGAAGTTTCTATTCTAGGGAAGTGCAACCCGGGGAGCGTACGAAGCAAGATCCGGATTCGCGCGCTCCTTTCTCAGACCATCGTTGGCGAGTGCTGTTTTGTTGAGGGAAGAACAACACCCGCTTGGAGCCCAAGGGTTGCGAATTGCCACCTTCTACCACCATATGCGAGAAAAACGGGTGGAATCGTTCATCAGGGGAAGGAATTTACGAAGAAAAGTTGTTAAGAAGCGACGGGAGCGCCGCCTTGAGCGAGAGAAGTGAGGATCTTCTCTTTTCTTTCGCTCGCGATTTGCTCCGCCCGCTCCAGTGAATATGCGTAGCTCAATGACGCAGCTACGGTGAGGAAGGCCATGACCCCAAAGAAAGCCCATGGCGATTCCCACTTGGTCTGGGCATAGAAGGCAAACACCAGCGGACCCGCCAGCACTGGATACACCAGAAGCAACATCGCCTGGAATCGTGTGGCCGAGGCGCGCTTCCAGCTTTCGTTGGGATCGACGGGCCGCGGGTAGAGCAGGGAACTGAGGTTGCCGATTGACATCAGGAACAACTGGAAGACCATGCAGACGATGTAGGCTTCGAACACGAGAAGCGGATTCATGGGCAGGCGGAACAGAAGGCACACGACGGAGATGATGCAGAATTCGAGGGTAACCGCGATTGCGGTAACGATGTTCTTGGCGACGATGACCGTTGTGGCCTTTACGGGGGCGAGCCAGTACAACTGCGCGGCGCTACGATCGAAGCCGAGAATGTTCCACATGGTGACTTCGCTGAGAAGCATCACGGAATAGGCAGCGGTGATCGGCAGGAAGTACTCGGAAATCATTCCACCACCGCGGCGGCCGAAAGCCATGGGCAGCCAGATGAGCAAGCCGAACGAGAAGCCCATCAGGAATACGACGCGAAACTTGGGAGCCCGGATGAGAGAGCGCAATTCCTTTTCCACCAAGGTTGCGAAGGGATCGGGAATGAGGCGCGAGGGCAGGGAGAGCAGGCGGTCATAGAAGCCGCCACTGGCGGAGGCCTCCGACCCATGCGACCGGGCCGCTTCCTGATCGAAGCGCAAGCCGCGCTCGAACTGCCAGCGGCCAAAGAGATAGGCCGCGGCCATCCATGCGATCATCACGGCCCAATTCGCAGGCGCCCAATCGCCGACGAACAGGCGTCCCGTGGCCGTCCAGGGCCAGAGGGGAAATTGCCCGAAGCTGAAGTATTTCCGGTAATCCTCATTGATTCCGGTGCGCAGCAAGACTTGCGGCAAGCCGGCGATGAGCACGATGAAGATCACCATCGCTTCGCGGAATCGCCTCCAGGCGAGCCAGCGGGTGATCTGATCGCGGATGCCGACCGAGAGGTAGATGTTGGTGATAACGAAGGGGAGCAGCGCGAGGGCGTAGCGAGCCGGGAGGGTTGGGTTGAGGAGAATGCCCACTTCCGCGCCGAGCAGCAGCACCAGCATCTCGACGGCGGTGCTCATGCGGAGCATGACTTCGAGGTGGAACAATTGCCCGTGCGGGATGGGATAGACGAGCAGGCGGCGCATGTCGAGCGATGCTCCGGCGGTCACCTTGAAGATGGGAATCACCTGCCAATAGAGCATGGCCAGAAGGAGGGCCGGGGTAAGGAAACGCTCCAGCATGTGGAGGTCTTTGGTTTCTTCGATGACGTAAGCCACAGCCACTGCGCCTACGACCCAGAGGGCATACCAGACAACGGTGAGCAGCAGGCTGAGGATTATCCCCAGCTTGCCGCTGCGCGGGTACATGTTGCGCAGCGCCCGGAATTGCGCCCAGAGGATTGCCAGGGCCTGGTTCATAGCCAGTCCAGGGATTCCGTGAAGCGCTCGGCGCCCACGACGCGAACAAAAATGTCTTCCAATGTTTCGGAGCCGGAGCGCAACTCGTCCATGGTTCCTTCCACCACGAGACGGCCCTGATGGATGATGGCGACGCGTTCGCAAAGCCGCTCCACCACTTCCAGGACGTGCGAGGTAAGGAAGACCGTGGCGCCGCGGCGAACCTGTTCGAGGAGCAGATCTTTCATCATGCGCGCGCCGACGGCATCGACGCCCTCGAAGGGCTCGTCCATGAGAAACAGATCGGGCCTGTGGATCATGCTGGCGGCCATGGCGACGCGCTTGCGCATGCCTTTCGAATACTCGCCGATGAGTTTTTTCGAAGCTTGATCGAGGGCGAACAGCTCCATCAATTCGCCGGCACGTTCACGGGCGACGTTGCGCGGCAGGCGATACATGCGGCCGACGAATTCCAGGAACTCGGTGCCGGTGAGCATCTCAAAGAGCAGTGTTTCATCGGGGACGAGGCCAATGCGCGCCTTCACATCGAGTTCGCCCGCAGGGAGTGTGTGGCCGAGAATGGAGATGGTTCCGGAGGTGGGCGCAGCCAGGCCCATCAGCATTTTAATGGTGGTGGTTTTACCCGCGCCATTGGGGCCGAGAAAGCCGTAGAAACAGCCGCGCGGAACGGTGAGAGAAAGCCCATCGACGGCGGCTTTTTCGCCGTAGACTTTGCGCAAGTCTGCTATTTCAATGGCGGGCGTGGATACCAATTCAGGCTCCCAGGTGACGCGCCAGGAACGGGATTCCCTTCACACCGTGCCAGGCATGTTCATCATCGAACACCTCGTGATCAATGTTGCCGTCCGCGCCGAGGCTTGCGTACACTTTCTGCACCTTGCCGAAGCTTTCGCGGAAGGCCTGAACGGGAAAGATGTTGTCGCGCGCGCCGGATTCGGCGAAGAACGGACGCGGGGCGATGAGGCCGGCGACATCGTACATCTCGGCCCATTGGAGGATGCCGGGAACGTAGTTGTCGATGCAATGCGAGAGGGAGTAGATGGAATCGCGGAAGGTGCAGAGATAGCCGCTCGCGAAGGCGGCGCGGATGCGCTGGTCGAGCGCGGCGGAGAATACAGTGATGGTGCCGCCTCCGGAAATGCCGGTGAGGCCGATGCGTTTGGAATCGAGATCCTTGCGGGTTTCGATCCAATCGATGGTGCGCATCACGTCATACACACGCCAGCCGATCATGGTTTCGCCGAGCAACAATGCGGCGCCGGCGGTAGGTTGGCAGGCGGAGTTGCCGAGCCCGCGTTTCTTTGTACGGTCATCACGTCGGCAACCGAAGGCCATCGGTTCGATGGCGACAGCGGCCATGCCTTTCTCCACCACTTGAATGGCGAAATCGTGTTGATAGCCGGATTTGTCGGTACGATCGCGCCCTTTGTCGTCGATGCCGACGATGTCATCGACTCCGCGGCCATGGCCGGGATGGCAGATGACGGTGGGATGCGGCTCGCGCTTGCCCTTCGGTGTAAGGAGATAGCCGAGCAGGCCGACGCCGGGCCTGGTTTCCATCACGAACTTCTCGCGTTTGTAGCCCGGGAAATCGCGGGTTTCGAGGATGCGCCATTCGAGCACGCCACGTTCCTTGGGGAATCCGCCGAGCAACTCCGCGACCTTGGTGCGCAGCTTCTTCTGCCAGGCCTCGGTCTGGGTGCGTCCACCATCGCGGAAAGCGAGCTTCATGGGCGCCAGCTTGTAGCGTTCGAGCGTCCAGGCAACGGGGTCGAAGGATGCGGCGCGGACCTTTGATTCGAACCCATCCAGTGCGCCGGTATAGGGCTTGGCGGCGTCTTGCGCTGCGAGTGAAGAGGCCGCGAATGCGCCCAGCGCGGCTTGTCGGCGAGTGATTTTCGGCATTACAGATTCACTTCCACCACTTCGTCGAAGATGCCAGGGGGCACGCTGATGCCCATGATTTTGATTCGATCCATGATCTTCGGCGTGTAGCCGGTCCAGCGGAACTTGCCTTGCACCTTACCCGAGTCGCTGACGCCGGTGCGATCAAAGATGAAGATGTCGCGGGTTCCCACGCGGTCCTCTTCCACTCCGATCACTTCGGAAATCGATGTGATTTTACGGGAGCCATCCTGGAGGCGGCTGACCTGAAGGACGATCTTGATGGCGCTGGCGAGTTGCTGCACGATGACGCGGTTGGGGATTTCCAGATCGGCCATGAGGATCATCGCTTCGAGACGGGAGAAGGCATCGCGCGGCGTGTTGGCGTGGATGGTGGTCATGGAACCCTCCACACCGGTGTTCATGGCTTGCAACATGTCGAGCGCTTCGGCGCCGCGGCACTCACCGACGATGATGCGGTCAGGACGCATACGGAGGGCGGTGCGCAGCAACTGGCGCTGGTTGACGCCGCCTTCGCGATTGACGTTGGGCGGACGCGTTTCGAATTTGACCACGTGGCGCTGCTGGAGCTGCAATTCGGCGGTGTCTTCAATGGTGATGATGCGCTCGTCTTCGGGGATGAAGCGGGAGAGGGCATTGAGCGTGGTGGTCTTACCGGAACCGGTTCCGCCCGAGATAAGGACGGTGGCCTTCGATGCCACGGCCGCGGCCAGGAAGCGAAGCATCATCGAGGTGATGGTTTTGTTGGCCGTCATTTCGTCGGAGGTGATGACGTGGCGGCCAAAACGGCGGATGGAGAGCGCCGGACCATCGAGAGACAGCGGAGAGATGATGGCGTTGACGCGCGATCCATCGAGCAGGCGAGCGTCGACGATGGGCTGCGCTTCATCGACGCGGCGTCCCACCTGGGACACGATCTTTTCGATGATGTGCAGCAGATGGGCGTTGTCTTTGAAACGGACAGGGCTGAGGGAAAGTTTGCCGCCGCGCTCGATGTAGACCTTGTTATAGCCGTTGACGAGAATATCCGAGATGGAGGGTTCTTTGAGAAGTGGTTCGAGTGGACCGAGTCCGAGGACCTCGTCGAGGACTTCCTCAACCATCTTGTTCATCTCGGATGTGGTCATGGGAACGCGCTCATCTTCGAGCAAGCGTTCCACGACGCGGCCAATTTCGGCGCGAACGCGGTCTTTCGGAAGCGAGGACACCTTCTCGAGATTGAGGACGCCGATCAACTTCTTATGGATTTCCGATTTCAGTTCGAAGTAGCGGTCGGCGGTGCGGACGGCCCCCTGCGGCGCAGTAGGCCGCGGAGGGAAAGGACGGGATGAGCTGCCCACGAGATCTCCTTATAATGAAGGTGCTTAGCTAGATTATACCGACATATGAATCGGCGTCATTTTGTGACTGCAGCGGCGGGGATGGGATTGCTGGGAGCGCAGGAGCGCAAGCCCAACGTGCTGTTTATACTGGCCGATCAATGGCGGGCGCAGACAATGCCATCGGCGGGCGATAGGCAGTTACAGGCTCCGAATCTTTCGCGTTTGGCCAAGGAAGGCGTTCATTTTGACCGCGTGTATGCAAGCTACCCGGTGTGCACGCCGTCCCGCGCATCGATGATCACGGGCCGTTTTCCGCACGCCTGCCGCATGCCGAAGAACGATCTGCAACTGCCGCGCGAGGAACCTTCGATTGCAGCGCAGTTGAAGGCAGCAGGGTACGCGACGGGGTACATCGGCAAGTGGCATCTGGATGGGGAGGAGCGGCCGGGCTTCGTTCCACCGGGCTGGCGGCGGCGCGGTTTCGATTACTGGGCCGGCTTCAATCGCGGGCACCGCTACTACGATTCGGTTTACTTCCGCGATGAGCCGGAGCCGATACAGACGAAGGGGTTCGAGCCCGAGTATCAAACCGATCTGGCCATTGGGTTCATCCGGCGCAACAAACAAAATCCGTTCTATTTGTTTTTGTCGTGGGGACCGCCGCATACGCCTCGCACGCCGCCACCGGAGACACGGGGGATGTACGACCCCCGGCAATTCGCGTTGCGGGAGAATGTGCCGGAGTCCTATGAGGAAGAGGCGCGGAAAGGGCACGCCGGTTATTACGGGTTGTGCACGGCGTTGGACCGGCAGATCGGACGCTTGCTGAAGACTCTGGACGAGGAGGGGCTGACGCGCGACACCATTGTCGTGTTCACGGCGGATCATGGGGATATGCTCGGGTCGCAGGGGTTGGAATACAAGAATGAGCCGTACGAGGAGTCGGCGCGAATCCCGCTGTTGATCCGTTATCCTCGTGCGTTTGGCGCCGGAATCTCCAACAACACGCTGCTCTCCAATGTGGATTACATGCCCACGTTCCTGGGCTTGTGTGGCGCGGCGATTCCGGAGAATGTGCAAGGGCTGGATCATTCCGAACTGCTGACCACGGGCAAAGGCGCTCATCCGGAGTCGATCTTCGCCGAGGGGAAGATGGCGGGGGAAGGGGAGTGGCGCATGGTGGTGCGCGGGCACGAAAAGATGGTGACGGACCGGATGGGAGAAGTGACTCACTTGTACAATTTGTCGACTGATCCGTTTGAGATGACGAATTTGCGAGCAGCACGGGAACAAAGGCTGACGCGCGATTCGTTGACGGCGCTGTTGAATGATTGGCGGAAACGCACGGGGGACGGGCGAAGCGGCTCGGGGTTGCGTAGCCGTGGATAGGGAACTGCGGTTCATCGGAGTGGTGCGGTCAGAGATTCGCGATCGCAAGGCGATGCCTGCGCTCGGCGCACCGGCGGCGGTGGAATTGTTTCCTGAGTTCGCTGACGGGCTGTTGCGGATTGAGAAGCATTCGCATCTTTGGGTGATGGCGTGGCTGATGGCGCGGCCGGAGCGCGAGGTGTTGCAGGTGGTGCCGCGCGGGGTGGATGCGGATCAGCCGGATGCGATGCATGGTGTGTTTGCTGTGCGGAGTCCCGCGCGGCCGAATCCGATTGGGATGACGGCGGCGCGCTTGCTGCGCCGGGACGGGTTGCGGTTGGAACTGGACCGGCTGGATTTCCTGGATGGGACGCCAGTGCTCGATATCAAGCCGTACTTCGTATCGCGAGACATGATTTTTTCGGCGGGCAGCCAGCAGGTGGGAAGGCCGCGCAGCAGAGAGGCTCTGCGGGAGTCTCTATTGATGCAAGCACAGAACTACGTGCCGGAGCGGCATCCCGACGTAGCGCTGGCGGTGCGTATTGTGGAGCATCATCGCGTGGCGGTCACGAATTGGATAGAGCCGCGGGAATGGGATATCGAAGTGCCGGCGGCACGGCCGTATCTGGTGGATGCGATCGCCGGCATGACGCACGCGCGATGGAGCAAGGGGCTGCGTGTTGGTAATGGTGTTGCGGTGAATGGCGTTTGCTATGAACTGCTCGACTGGCACGGTTCGTTTGAGGAGACCCTGGCTGTAGAAGAGGCTCGCCTGATTTTAGCGACGCATTTGATATAGACTCTAGGAAACTCACTTCCTTGAGGGGCTTGACATGCGATTTTTTCTGCTGTTTCTGTTGGCCTGCAGTCTGTACGGACAGAGCCAGTTGGCGAATGTGAATGGGTCTGTGGTGGACTCCACTGGCGCTGTGATTCCCGGCGCGGACCTGAAACTGAATAATCAGGACACGGGCGAATCGTGGACCGCGGTGAGCAACAACGAGGGGAACTTCGTGCTGCCACTGATCAAGCCCGGCAAGTACACGCTGGATGCGGTGAAGGCGGGCTTCAAGACCTTCCGCCAGACGGAGCTTGTTTTGGAAACGGGTGGACAGCATCACATTGATGTGCGGTTGGAAGTGGGTGCGCAGACGGAACGAGTGGTGGTGGAAGCCACGCTGCCGCAGTTGCAGACGGAGACATCGGTGGTGGGCGCAGTGGTGGAGAACCGAACCATCGCCAACATGCCGCTGATCAACCGGCGCGCGGCGCAATTGGCGCGCTTGACGGGGTTCGTGGTGCAGGTAGGTACGGGCGCGAACTTCGCGATTGCCGGCGGACGAGGCAACAACACCAACTGGCGCATTGATGGCGGCAACGCACAAAACGTGCTGGTGGGGGATCAGGGATTGAACTTCGATCCACCGATCGAGTCGCTGCAGGAGTTCAGCGTGTCGATCAGCAACTACTCGGCGGAACTAGGCCGGACGGGCGGTGGCGTTGTGCAGATGACCACGAAGAGTGGCACGAATCAGTTCCACGGCTCGGCCTATGAGTATTTCCGCAATGATGCGCTGGACGCGCGGACTTTCTTTGCGGCGACGAAGACTCCGTTGCGGTACAACCTGTTTGGCACCAGTTTTTCCGGACCGATTCGCAAAGACAAGACGCACTTCTTCTTCAACTATGAAGGGCGGCGCGACAACCGCGGGCAGACGCTGATTCACAGCGTGCCGACGGCAGCGGAGAAGCTGGGGGATTTTTCAGGAAACACGGCGGTGGTGCGCGATCCGGAGACGAGCAACCGCGCGCCGTTCCCGGGCAATCGAATCCCGACAAGCCGGTTTGATCCGATCGGCGCGAAGCTGGCATCGTTTTATCCGAACCCCAACGTGGATGGCCGCGGATCGGGGAACAACAACTTTCGCGGGAACAGCCGCACCACCGATCCGCCGAACAATTACGTGACTCGCGTGGATCACAATTTCAACGCCAACAATCGCGTGTATGGGCGATTACTGGCGAGTCACGGCGGGCAGGTGGACTTCCCGGTGTGGGAGGTTGCGGCGGTGGATCCGGTATACCGGAGGCGCGAGAACAAGTTCTTCAACGGCAGCGGCACCTGGTTCCGCAACATCCGCCCCACGCTGATCAACGAGTTCCGCTTCAACTACGACTGGCGGCACTTCGTCAATTTGTTCAGCGGCGCTTATTCGAATCTCAACCAGCAACTGGGATTGAAGGGAGTGCGGCAGGATTTCGGACCGCGTGTAACGGTGACGGGGTATACGACGATGGGCGAAGGCTCGAATCATGAGCGCATTCAATCGCCCATCAAAGGCACGTTGCTGGCGGACAATCTGCTGTGGCTGAAGGGCGGCCACAACGTGAAATTCGGGTTTGAGCGCCGCACGTCGATGAACGACGATCTGAACCGCAACACGGCTGGTGGCGTGTTTGGATTTACGAATGCGGTAACGGGCAACGGCGTCGCAGCGCTATTGCTGGGGTGGGTGCAGAGCGCCAGCGTGAATGAAGTGCTGCCCATTCGCAGCCGTGTGGATGCGTGGGCGGCGTTTATCCAGGACGATTGGAAAGTGACGTCGCGGTTGACGCTGAATCTCGGATTGCGTTGGGATATGGACACGCCGCGGCGGGAGCTGTTCGACAACCGCATGAACTCGTTTGACCTATTCGCGATCAATCCTGTTTCGGGGACACCGGGCGCGATGACCTTTGCCGGACGCAACGGGGTCGGGAGCTATGCGCACAACTTCGATGCCGACAACATTGCTCCGCGATTTGGTTTTGCCTACAGGGCGGCGGACAAGTGGGTGATTCGCGGCGGGGCGGCGATGTTGTACATGGGCCTGTACGATCAGGCGACGGTGATCAACGCGACCAACGGATTCGCCTACGCGGGCAATTTTGTTTCGCCGGATAACGGGATCACCGCGCCGTTCCGGCTTCGGGATGGCCTGCCTGGGGTGAAGCAACCTTCGGAATCCGATTTGACGCCCGGTTGGGGCGCCGTGCGGGTGGGACAGAATCCGAGCAATTCGGTGGAGTACTTCCAGCCCGGGCCGCGCGACACCTCTTACATGATGAGCTTCAACTTCAATATCCAGCGGCAGCTGCCCGGGCAGATGCTGTTGGAAGCCGGCTATCTTTCCACGCTCGGCCACAAGCTGTCATCGCCGGTGGGGCTGACATTGAACCAGGTGCGGCCGGAATTGATGGGCGCGGGGAACGCGCAAAGCCGGCGGCCCTTCCCGCAGTACACTGACGTGCAACAGATCTCGCAGCCGATTGGGAACTCCAACTATCACGCCGGCAATATCAAGCTGGACAAGCGGCTCACGAGCGGATTGCAGTTTCAGACGAACTTCACGTTCGCGCGCGGGATTGACGATATCGAATCGCGCGGAGAACTGGGCGGGAATCCGGGCTCGGCACTGGCGAATGTGTACAACCGGCGATTGGATCGCGGCCTGAGCGGAAACAGCATCAAGCACCGGCTGATTTCGAGCGTGGTGTATGAACTGCCGTTCGGCAAAGGACGGAGCTATGCCATTCAGAATGGCTTCGCCAATGCGCTGATTGGCGGCTGGATTATCGGCTACATCGGCGAGCTTCGCACGGGCCCGCCGATCGGCGTGAATGAACAGACCAACCGCACCAACGCGTTTGCTCCGGCTGTGCGCAGCAACGTGGTAGGCGATCCGAAGATCAGCGGCAGCCGGTCGCGCGATGAGCAGTTGCGGCAGTGGTTCAATGTCGCGGCTTTCGCGGAGGTGCCGCAGTTCGCGTTCGGGAATGCGGGACGAACCACGGGGTATGGGCCGGGCGCGATTGCCATGGACATGTCGATTCTCAAGGACTTCGCGTTGTCGGACCGGATGACGCTACAGTTCCGCGGGGAGATGTTGAACTTCATCAACAACCCGAACTTCAATCTTCCGAACCTGAGCCGCGGAGCGCCTGGGTTTGGCAGCATCAACTCTCTGATCGACACGAATCAGGCGCGCATCACGCAGTTTGGGCTGCACTTCAAGTTCTGATTGTTTACAGCTTGCCGTAGCGGCGGTAGCAAAGCTCCATGAATTCGGCCATGGTGCGCTCCCGCTTGCTACCGGCAAGGGCTGCGAGCATACCGGCGCGATCTTCGGCGGAACGCTCGGCGCCGGTCTTGAATTTCGCTTCCAGGGTTTCGATGGGCATCTCAAAGAGCTGAGCGCCGCGCAGCATGTTCTGTTTGTAGGCGGGAGTCAGGCCGTCCATGGTCCAGTTCGTGCCTTCGTAGGTTTCGTGCTTCGCGGTAAGTGCCTTGAGAAACGCTTCGAATCGTTGTGGGTCTGCGACGATGCGGGCGCGGCCGGTGGCGTGGACGGCGGCGAAGTTCCAGGTGGGCACGGCCTGTTCGGTGGCATACCAGGCCGGGGAGATATAGGCGTGCGGCCCGCGAAACAGAATCATGGTTTGCTGTTCTCCGTCGAAAGCGGCAAGTTGGGGATTGCCTTTCGCCAGGTGGCCCAGAATGGTGCCATAGGGCTTTGCGGTGCGATCGAGTAAGAGGGGAATGTGCGAAGCCCTAAGCTCCGGCATGGCCGTGACCACGGTGGCAAACGAAAATTCATCCATGAAGGAGAGGCTTACTCCCAGATCGCGCTCCTGGTGCCGCTCCGGAATGTAGATCGTTTCCATAGGCCGCGTATGTTAGCATAGAAGACTACCCGGCAGTCATGATACGCTCCTTCCGGGGCATTACTCCCAAGATCGCCCCATCTTGTTACATCGATCCCAGCGCGCAGTTGATCGGCGATATCGTTATCGGCGAAAACTCCAGTGTCTGGCCCAACGCCACCATACGGGGCGACGTACACTACATCCGTATTGGTGACACGACCAGTGTGCAGGACAACAGCGTGCTGCATGTGGAGCACCAGAAACATCCCCTGATCATTGGAAATCGAGTGACCATCGGGCATTCCGTGGTGCTGCACGGCTGCACAATTGAAGATGATTGCCTTGTTGGGATCGGCGCCATCGTATTGAATGGCGCACGTGTGGGACAGGGATCCGTGATCGCGGCCGGGGCTCTGGTGCCGGAAGGGATGGAGATTCCGGCGTTCAGCCTGGTGATGGGCGTGCCCGCGAAGATCCGCCGCGAAGTGACCGTTGAGGAGCGTGCGCGCTTCAAATTGAACGCGGAGCACTACAGCGAACTGCGTCAGGCTTACAAGGAAGAAACGAATTGATTCGAGCCGTCAAAGGAACCCGCGACATTCTGCCGCCCGATTCTCATGTATGGAATCGCGTGGAGGCGGTGGCGCGCGGCGTGATGCACTCCTATAACTACAGCGAAGTGCGCACGCCGATTTTCGAAGAGACCGCGCTGTTTGCGCGTGGTGTCGGCGAGGAAACCGATATTGTGTCGAAAGAGATGTACACGTTCGACGACAAAGACGGATCGTCGCTGACGTTGCGTCCGGAGAACACGGCGTCGGTGATCCGCGCCTATATTGAACACCGTTTGGATCAGCGTCCCGGACTGCAAAAGCTCTATTACATTGGACCGATGTTCCGCCGCGAACGCCCGCAGAAGGGGCGCTACCGGCAGTTTTCCCAGATCGGCGCCGAGGTGATCGGCTCAGAGTCGCCGGCCGTGGATGCGGAAGTGATCGAGATGGTGGTGGAAATTCTTTCGCGCTGCGGATTGGAAGGGTTTCAACTCATCATCAACTCCGTGGGCTGCAAAGAATGCCGGGCGAAGTTCATCGCGAAGCTGAAGGAAGAACTGGCGGTGAAGGCAGCGCAGTTGTGCGGCGATTGCCAGCGTCGGGCGACCACGAATCCGCTGCGTGTGCTCGATTGCAAGGTGCCGCAGGATCAGCCGGTGATTGATACGCTACCGTCGATTCTGGACAATCTGTGCGAGACGTGCGCGAAGCATTTCGCCGCGGTGCGAATGTTTTTGGACGACCGTGGCATCGCCTATGAGGTCCGGCCGCGCCTGGTGCGCGGGCTGGATTACTACATGCGGACCACGTTTGAAGTGGTACACGGCGCATTGGGCGCGCAGAATTCGGTGTTAGGCGGAGGCCGTTATGACGGGCTCGCCGAATCGCTGGGCTCCCGTGTGCACTCCCCTGGCATCGGATTCTCCATCGGTGAAGACCGCCTTGTCATGAGCGTGGATGAAGCCAATCCGCAAGCGGCGAAGGATTCGATTGATTTGTACATTGCGCCGATGGGCGAGAATGCATTGCGGCATTCGACGGCGCTGGCACGCGACCTGCGCAGACACGGCGTGCGCGTGGATCTTGCGTTTGAAGGCAAACTGAAGCGGGCGATGGAACTGGCCAACAAGCTGAATGCCCGCTATGCGCTGATTGTTGGCGATAACGAAATCACGTCCGGATTCTATGCCTTGAAGAACATGGCATCCGGCGAGCAGGAGAATGTTACCCGCGATCAACTCGCGGAGCGTCTGTATGGCTGAAACACCTGAACAACGTCAATCCGTTCCTCTCGATTTTCTGGGAGAATTGCGCCGCACGCACAATTGCGGCCAACTACGCGCCTCCGATGCAGGAAAGCGCGCGCTGCTGATGGGCTGGGTGCACCGGCGCCGGGATCTGGGCGCGGTGATCTTCATCCACTTGCGCGACCGCGAGGGCGTGACGCAGGTCGTCTTCCATGAAGACGTCAGCGCGGAAGTGCACGCCAAGGCGGAGATCGTGCGCAGCGAATTTGTGATCGCGGTGGAAGGGCACGTGGAAAAGCGCAGCGACTCCACGATCAATCCGAACATTCCGACGGGCGAAGTGGAAGTGGTAGCGGACAAGATCTGGATTCTCAACGAGAGCCGCGTGCCGCCATTCCCGCTGGATGAGTTCTCGGAAATCGCCGAGGACGTGCGGTTGAAATACCGCTATGTGGACTTGCGCCGGCAGCAGATGCAGAAGAACATCATTCTGCGATCGAAGATTTCCTTTGCCGTGCGCGAGTACCTGTACTCGCAGGGGTTCCTGGAGATCGAGACGCCGTTCATGACGAAGTCGACGCCGGAAGGCGCGCGCGACTTCCTGGTGCCCAGCCGGATGTCGCAAGGCTATTTCTACGCCCTGCCGCAATCGCCGCAGATCTTCAAGCAATTGCTGATGGTGTCTGGCTACGAGAAGTATTTCCAGATCGTGCGCTGCTTCCGCGATGAAGACTTGCGTGCTGACCGGCAGTATGAATTTACGCAGATCGACATGGAGATGTCGTTCCCGCAGCCGGAAACAATCTACAACGCGGTAGAAGGCATGGTGAAGCAGATCTTCCATGCGGCCGGGTTCGAAGTGGAAACTCCGTTCCCGCGGCTGACGTACGCGCAGGCGATGCGCTCCTATGGCATCGACAAACCGGACATGCGCATTCCTCCGTTCCATTGTGTGGAGGATTTGTTTGAAGGCGCGGGGCTGACTGGTGAAGGACTGCCGCTGGTGGCGATCATGATCCCCAATACGGGTCAGCCGTCGCGCAAGGAGCGTGATGATCTGAAGGCATACGGGCAGGAGCGCGGGCTCCGCGTGTACGACGATGCCAAGCGGCTGGAACGCGATTTTCCGGAACAGATGGCTAAGGTTCGCGAACGCACCGGAGCCGGGGATAATGATCTACTGCTGCTGGCAGGGTGGATGAGCGAACCCAAAGGCCACTGGCCGGACGAAACCGTGCTGCAGGCCTGCGGCCAGTTGCGGCTGGAAGCGGCCCGTAAGTACGAAGCGAAGCACAAATGTTTTGAACGGAACCGGTTCAAATTGTTGTGGGTGGTGGACTTCCCGATGTTCGAATGGGATGAAGAAGAGAGCCGCTGGAACGCGGCGCACCATCCGTTCACTTCGGTGCACGACGCAGATCTGGAGAAGCTGACGGCCGATCCGGCGCATTGCCGCGCGAAGTCCTACGACATCGTGATGGACGGCATCGAACTGGGCTCGGGTTCCATTCGTATTCATCGCCGGGACGTGCAGGCGAAGGTATTCGCCGCGCTCGGTTTGAGCGATGAGGAAGCGCGGATGAAGTTCGGATTCCTGCTGGATGCGCTGGAATACGGCGCCCCGCCACACGGCGGCATCGCGCTCGGCCTGGACCGTCTGGTGATGTTGCTGGCGGGCGAGAAGTCGATTCGCGAAGTGATTCCATTCCCGAAGACGGCGAAGGGCACGGACTTGATGTGCGACGCCCCATCGCAGGTTCCGGAGAAGTCGCTGCGCGATCTTGGGATCGCCTTGCGCAAGCCTCCCCAATAACGGGCGCGAATACGGTATTATCGATCCAATCGCTACCCTCGGAGGTATGAAATGATTGGATCTCGTATTTTGCTTGCGGGGTTGCTCTCGGCAAGCGCCGCATTGGCCGGATTACTCGGCCCAACACCCTACTTGAGTTCCGCTGACAGCCCATTTGCGGGCGGGAGCTTCAGCTATTTCCATCTGGAGAATTTTGAGGATGGAGCGTTGAACACGCCCGGTGTGAGCGCGAACTCCGGAATTGTGCTGGCGCCATCGATCAACACGGATTCCGTGGATGGCGATGATGGAGCCATTGACGGCAGCGGACAAGGAGGCCATTCCTGGTTCTCGAACGCATCCACCACTTCGTTCCAATTCACGTTCAGCGCAGTGGCGCTGGGCGCGCTGCCGACGCATGTGGGAATCGTTTGGACGGATATCGGGCAGAGCGTCACGGGTGGGTTGGGCACCGGTGCGGTGACATTCGAAGCCTTCGATGAGAACGGTCAATCGCTGGGCATTGTGGGCCCAACGGTGCTTGGTGATGGAAGCGTGGGCGGCGGTACGGCGGAGGATCGCTTCTTCGGCGCAACGAACGCTGCAGGCATATCCAGCATCATCATCAGCGTGAACAGCGCGGATTGGGAAGTGGACCACCTTCAATATGGTTTGGCCGCCGATTCCATCCCCGAACCGTCCACGGTCGTTCTGTGCTCGCTCTCGCTGCTGGGACTGGCCTTACGCCGGTTCATGATGAAGTAAATCACCGGCACGGTCATTCGCGACAACAGCAAGCTGGCGATCTCGCCGGCCATCAGTGCGATGGCGAGGCCCTGGAAGATAGGGTCAAAGAGAATCACGCTCGATCCCACAACCACCGCCGCGGCGGTGAGCATCATGGGGCGGAAGCGCACGGCTCCGGCTTCGATCACTGCCTGGTCGAGCGCCATCCCTTCCTTCCGGCGCAGCTCGATGAAGTCGACCAGGATGATGGAATTGCGCACAACGATGCCGGCGCCGGCGATGAAGCCGATCATCGACGTGGCGGTGAAGAAGGCATTGAGCATGCCATGTGCGGGCAGAATGCCGACGAGCGAAAACGGAATCGCTGTCATGATCACCAGCGGTGTGAGGAACGATTCGAACCAGCCCACCACGAGCACGTAGATCAGCACCAGCACCGCGGCGAAGGCGATGCCAAGGTCGCGGAAGACCTCGTAGGTGATGTGCCACTCGCCGTCCCACTTCATGGCGTAGAGGCGCGTGGTGGTGGGCTGCTCCGCGGTGAACTGCTCGATGGCAATCTTTGGTCCGAGGGCGAGAATCGCATAGACGGGGCTTTCCATCGCTCCGGCGATATCGGCGGTGACATAAGTGACCGGCATGAGGTTCTTGTGATAGATGCTCTTGTCTTCCACTTCGTTTTCCACGCGCACCAGTTCGCGAAGAGAGACTCCACGGACCTTCAGTTCCAGCATGCGGTTCAAGTCGGAACGGGCGGCGCGATGGAGCCGCACCTTGAGCGGGATGTCTTCTTTTGACGAACTGTCATGGAGGAGACCAGCCACGTCCCCGGCGGAGGCAATGCGTAATGTTTCCGCGATCTCCGCTTCGCTGATGCCGTGTGTCGCGGCAAGATGGCGGTCCACTACGATCCGCTGCTTCGGCTGGTCGTCTTCCACGTACCAATCCACATCCACGATGCCGTTGATAGACTCCATGGTCTGTTTGATTTTGCGTGCCTCCGCGAGCCGCCCTTCGGCAGTCGGGCCATAGACCTCGGCCACCAGCGTCTGGAGCACGGGCGGGCCCGGCGGCACTTCGGCCACCTTGATATTTGCGCCCATCTCTTTCGCCACCGGCGCCAGTGCATTTCGCACGCTCTTGGCGATTTCGTGACTCTGGCGGTCGCGTTCATGTTTGCCGAGCAGATTGATTTGGATATCGGCGATGTTGGCTCCCGCCCGCAGGTAGTAGTGGCGCACCAGCCCGTTGAAGTTGAATGGCGAGGCGGTGCCGCTGTAGGTTTGCACGTCGGTGACTTCGGGTTGCTGCAGTGCGAGTTCGGCGAGCCGGCGGGCCACTTGGGCCGTGCGCTCCAGCGGCGTGCCTTCGGGCATGTCGATGATCACCTGAAACTCGCTCTTGTTGTCGAAGGGGAGCATCTTCACTTTCACGAACTGGATGTAGACGAGGCCCATGGAGGCGAGCAGCAGCACCACTACTCCAATCAGAAATCCGAAGCGGAGCAGGGTGTTGTGGAGCAGCCCGCCCATCACTTTGCGGTAGAGGCGTGTGGACCAGTCATCATGCCCGTGCGCGTCGTGGCCACCGGTTTGCTTCAGCACGCGTACGGCTACGTAGGGCGTCACCACGAAAGCCACGATCAGTGAGAACACCATGGCCGCCGTGGCGCCAATGGGGATCGGGCGCATGTAGGGGCCCATCAGGCCGCTCACGAAGGCCATGGGCAGGATCGCGGCAATCACCGTCAATGTGGCAAGGATAGTCGGATTGCCGACTTCATCGACGGCGATTGCAGCGATTTGCGTCAACGGCTTTCCCTGGTTTTCCGGCAGACGCTGGTGCCGGACAAGATTCTCCACGACGACGATCGCGTCGTCGACAAGGATACCGATGGAGAAGATGAGGGCGAATAAGGTGATGCGATTGAGCGTGTAGCCGTAGAGATAGAACGTGGTGAGGGTCAGCGCCAGGGTGACAGGGATGGCGGCGAAGACGATGAGGGATTCGCGGAACCCGAGGGTGATGGCGATGAGGAGACTGACACTGACCACCGCGATACCCATGTGATAGAGCAGTTCGTTTGATTTTTCGGCGGCGGTCTCACCGTAGTGGCGTGTGATGCTGGTTTCCACGCCGGCGGGGATGACGGTTCCCTTGAGCGGCTCTATGCGATGCAGAACGCGCTCAGCGACAGAGATGGCATTCGTCCCTTTGCGTTTCGCGATGGAGAGCGTGACGGCGGGAGTGAAGCCTTGCGACGTGCCGTATTGCACGGATTGCACGGGCTCTTCCCCGCCATCGGAGACGGTGGCCACGTCGCGCACATACACGGGATGTCCGTTAGCGACACCCACTACGACATCGTTCACCTGGGCGGCGTTCTGCAAATAGCCGCCTGCTTCGAGAACGATGCTGCGATTGGCGCTGGTGTACTGGCCGGCGGGAAGGCGTTGATTGGAAGCGCCCAATGCGCCGCGCACCTGCGAGGCTGTCAATCCGTAAGTGGCAAGCCGCGAGGGATCGAGTTCCACGCGCACTTCGCGGCGCTGGCCGCCGATGATCTGGACCGCGGAAACATCGGGGGTCTGCTTAATGGTGTCGTGCACCTGGGCGGCGATGCGGCGGAGATCAAAGTCGCTGTAACGATTGCTGTGCAGGGTCAGCGCGAGAATCGGCACATCGTCGATGGAGCGCGGTTTGACGATCGGCTGGGAAGCGCCAGGCGGGATGATGTCGAAGTTGGCGAACATCTTCTGATTCAGTTTGACGATGCTCTTTTCCTCGTCTTCGCCGACCTTGAAGCGCACGATGGCGATGGCGCCGCCGGGGCTCGAAGTGGAGTAAACGTACTCCACGCCAGGAATCTCCCAGAGGAGTTTTTCCATTGGCTTGGTGACACGCTCTTCCACGTCACGGGCCGATGCGCCGGGCATGGCGACGAAGACGTCGATCATGGGGACAATGATCTGCGGTTCCTCTTCGCGCGGCAGATTCACGATGGAAAAGAGGCCGACGAGGATGGACGAGAAGATGAACAGCGGAGTGAGTGGCGAGTTGAGGAAGGCCTGCGCCAGGCGCCCGGAGATTCCGAGTTTCATCGGCGCACCTCAGCGCGCGCCCCATCGCGCAGGTCGGAGGGGATAGGGCTGACCACTTCCTCGCCTTCGTTGAGCCCGCTCAAGACACGGACGGAATCGCCGCGCCGTTCCCCGAGCGTCACCATGCGCGTGCGAGCGATGCCTCCTTCGACGACGAAGGCCAGTTGCAGGGAGCCATCGGTGCGGGTGGCTGCCGCGGGAACCAAAACGGCCCGTTCGCTGCCGGCGCCGAAACTGGCTCGCCCCGACATTCCGGAGCGCAGGTTGGCGACCCCAGGCAGATCGAGCTTCACGGTGACCGTGCGCGTGGCGGCATCAATGGACGGAACGATTTCGCTAACCGTGGCGCGCACGGTGCGATCGAGTGCTTCGAGGCGCACTTCCACGGCGGTGCCGCGCTTCACGGTCGGCAGCAGGGACTCATCCAGCGGCGCCTCCAACCGGTACGATCCTGCCTGCTCAATCAGCAGCAAGGGTGCGCCAGGCGTGGCCAGATTTCCGGGCTCCACGCGCTTCTCCGATACGACACCGGCAAACGGTGCGGTGATCTGCGTGTAGGCTTGCTGGATGCCGGCAATCTGCACCTGCTCCCGGGCTTGGGCGATGCGCGCTTCCAACTGCTTGCGCTTCGCTTCCGCCATTTCGACGTTAGCCTGGGCCAGCCGCAATCTGGCCTGTGCTTCATCGAATTCCTGGTTGGAGATGGACTTCTTCTCGAAGAGGCCTTTCATACGGTCAAAGGTGACCTGGGTCAAATCGCGTTGTGCCTTGGCGGCGCGAATGGCGCTTTCCACCTCGGCTTCCGCGCTCTGCGCTTCGCGCTGGGCCTCGTGGGCCTGGCGTTGCGCCGTGTCCAGATCCTTGGAGTCGAGCGTAATCAATACTTGGCCCGCACGGACGGTATCGCCCTGGGCGGCGCGGACTTCGCGCACGTACGCCATGATGCGCGAGGAGACACTGGCGGTGTTGCGGGCACGCACGGTGCCGACCACTTCACGCGCGATGGCCCAATCGGCGGCGGCTACTTTTGCCACCTGCACGGAGACCGCGGGGGCGGCGGCTGCAGTCTTTTTGGCAGGCTCTTCTTTATGCCCGCAAGCGGCGAGCAAAATGGTTCCAATCACGGGGAGAATCTTCTTCATCGCAGCACCTCGGAATCAGCGGTCAATCCACCAGCAGCAAGTTCCAGCATCACAGCGGCTACGCGTTGATCGTGTACGGCCATCAAGCGCCTGAGGCGCGATTCCAGCACGGCCACCTGATTGCGCAGCAGGTCGGTCACCGTGCTCAGTCCGCCCTCATAGCGATTGCGGGTGATGCGGAGGCTCTCTTCGGCCTGGGCCACCGCCGCGGCGGAGAGGCTGATCCGTTCCGTGGCGGAAGAGAGATCGGCATGGGCCCGGCGCACCTCTAACTTTGCTCCGTTGCGCACCTGGTCGGCCTGCGATCGGGTGACGGCAATCATCTGTTGGGATTCGCGGATGCGTCCGCGGTCGGCAAAGCCATTGAAGAGGTTCCATTGCAGGGTGACGCCGGCGAACCAGTTGCCGCCCGCCTGGGTGACGAAGCGCCCGCGGTCGGCCTCCAACACACCGCGCAAGGACACGCGGGGGAAATAGGCGGCGCGGGCCTGTGCCGATTGTTTCTCGGCGACCTGTACCCCGAGCAGAGCCTGGCGCGCTTCGGCACGGTCCGTGGCGGCTTTCGTCTCGTAAGCCTGCCGGTCGGCGGGTGATGCTTCCAGTTGACGCAGTGTTGTGGTGAGTTTGTGATCGGTATCGAGCGGCAGGCCGAGCACCTCATTCAAAGCCGCGCGGGCTACATCGAGATCGGCTTTGCGGCGCACTTCCTGCTCTTTCATGGCTGCCAGGTGCACCTCAATGGAGAGGACATCGGCATCGGTGGAAAGGCCCGCTTCGCGTACGGTGCGGGCGCGGGCGAGATCGGCCTCGGCCGATTTTACGGCCTCGCGCGCGACGTGCAATCCTTCCTCCGTGAGCAACACACCCAGGTAGGCGCGGGCAGCGCCGGCGGCGAGGTTCATTTCCAACTGCCGTTTCTCTTCCGCGCTCAGTTGTTTCCGCAGGTCCGCCGATTCGATGTTGCGCTTGGTCACGCCGGCATCGAACAGTGTTTGTTCGGCGCTCAATACGGATTGGAAGTTGTTGACGGAAGCCGGATTGTTCAGCGAATCGATGGCGAAGTTGCCCTCCGTAAACCGGCGTTGGGCCAGCAGGCTGGAGAACACAAACACGGGGTTGTTACTTCGCTGGTACGATTCCATGTAGTTCAATTTGGGGAGATAGCCACTGTGGGCCTGTTCGCGTTGCAAGGCGGCGGCGTTAACCCGCCCCTCGGCCGCTTTTACTGACGGGTGTTGGCGCTGTGCCCCCCGGACCGCGTCTGCCAGTGTGAGGTCCTGGGCGTGCGCGGAGAGCAGAATCAGACGGATGAGTAGGATCACCATCATGGGTTGAGGATGCAAAATCCGCAGCTTGGTGACAAGCGGAGGCATCCGGATTGCTACCATAAAAAAGAGATCCTCATGTCAAAAGGCACCGAAGAGGTGGAGTTGGCGAAACGGCTATTGGCTGGCGATTCCACCGCGTTTGAGCCGTTTGTGACCCTGTTTCAGCACAAACTGTTCCACTACAGCTTTCTCACCTGCGGGCAGCGCGAAGACGCCGAAGAGGTGGCGCAGGAGACCTTGCTGAAGGTATTTGAGAGTTTGCACACATTGCGGGAGCCGGAGCACGTCCGCTCGTGGATCTACACGATCGCGCGGAATGTTTGTTACATGAAGCGGCGGAAAAGCATCTTCGCACCAGAGGAAGAAATCTCCTTGGACCAGGTGATGCCCAGTTTCCGGCAGGACGGGAGTGAGCGCAAGCTTGAAATCGCCGATTGGTCGTCGTTGCCGGATGCGCAAGCCATGAACTCGGAGTTGCGGCAAACGCTGCAGCGGGCGATCCATTCGCTGCCGGACATTTATCGCTCCGTGCTGATGCTGCGCGATGTTGAGGAGTTGACCACGGAGGAAACGGCGGATATCCTGGGCGTCAGCACCGATGTCATCAAGACGCGTCTGCACCGGGCGCGGCTGGCGGTGAGACAGAAACTGGACCAGGAGTTGTCCACTGCTGGAGTCGCACAATGACGAAGCTCGAATGTAAACACATTTTCGCCATGCTGTCGGAGTATCTGGACCGTGAACTGCCGGCCGATCTCTGCGAAACCATCGACGCCCATATCGCCAGTTGTCCGCCTTGTGTCGAGTTTGTGAAGAGCCTGGAGAAAACCGTGGCGTACTGCCGTGGAGCCGGGGCGAGTTCGGATGGCCCTCACCCGCTGAGTGCCGCGAATCTGGAAGAGCTGCGCCAAGCTTATGAACGATCGGCGCCGGTTCTGATCAAGAACAAACCATCAGCTTCTTGATCATCTCCACTTCCCGCGCCGAAGATGCCTGCACATGAAAGCCCTGCTTTTCAAAGAAGCCGGTGAGGGCGGGAATGGTGGTGAGGCGGACGTGGGTGACCGTGGGTGGCAAGGACCGCAGGCAGTAAAACACCAGGAATTTCCCCAGTCCCTGGCGCTGCAACCCGGCACCGACAATCAGCCAGGTAAGGCTGGCGAGCTGCGGGTTCTCCAGGGCGACGCCTCCACAACCGACCACGTTTCCCTCGTGTTCCATGACGTAATACGAACCCTGCGGCCGATCGAGCCAGGATTCGAACGCGGCCCGCTCGGCCTGTTCAAAGAACTCGGGCATGTTGCCATCGAACAGGGCGAGGCATTGCTGTTTGTCACCAGGAGTGAAGGTACGGATGTCCATCGGAAAGATTGAGTGTAGCGTGATAATCTAGGCCGGAATGATTGTCACTGTCCAACAGCACATCCTGCAGCAACAGGAAGAATTATTTCCCGGCGCCCGCGGCAGCTTCAGCTCCCTGCTTTCCGGCATGACGCTGGCCACGAAGATGATTCAGGCGAAGATACGCCGCGCCGGACTCGTGGATATTATCGGCTCGGCCGGAGATGTGAACGTGCAGGGTGAGACCCAGCAAAAGCTGGATGTTTATGCCAACCAGGCACTGCTCCACTGCCTGGGGGCGCGCGAAAGCGTGGCCATGCTGGTGAGCGAAGAGAATGCACAGCCCATCACCATTGACCGTTCCGAGACGGGCAAGTATGTGGTGGTGTTCGATCCGCTGGATGGATCGTCCAACATCGATGTCAATGTGAGTGTGGGAACGATCTTCTCCATCTTGCGGCGGCCGGAAGGCGTGCACGGGGAAGCGGCTGTGATGCAGCCGGGATGGAAGCAGGTGGCGGCCGGATATGTGGTCTACGGTTCGTCGTCGATTTTCGTCTACACGGCGGGGCAGGGCGTGTTCGGCTTCACGCTCGATCCGGATATCGGAGCTTATGTGCTCAGCTACCCGAATCTGCGGATGCCGGAGCGAGGTACTTATTATTCGGTGAACGAAGCGAATTCGGACAGCTTTCCGGAGCACTATCGGGAGTATCTGGGGAGTCTGCGGGCCAAGGGATACAGCTCCCGCTACATCGGATCGCTAGTGGCGGATTTCCACCGGACGCTGCTCAAAGGGGGTGTTTTCCTTTATCCGCCGACGGACAAGAACCCGAAGGGGAAATTGCGTCTGCTGTATGAAGCTAACCCACTGGCCTTTCTCGCCGAGCAGGCAGGGGGACTGGCCTTGGACGGATCGCGGCGCATCCTGGACATCCAACCGGAAGGGATCCATCAGCGCACGGCGCTGGTGATTGGGAGCCGGGCGGAGGTGGAGGAGTTTCAGAAAAGGACCTGAGTGTCTGCAATTAACGATTTTCGATAGTGCGCCGCCTGCCCTGCTATACTACCCCTCACGTAAGCTTTTGCCGCTCTCCACGCCGACTAAGTGGCAACAGCAACTTCCATTTGGGGTGAATCTGTATGAAATTTCTGTTGGCACTTTTTCTTGCCGCGGCCTGCAGCCTGCCGGCGCAATCCACTTTCGGCGAAATCCGTGGCACCGTCTCTGACCCCACTAGCGCCGTTATTGCCGGGGCGAACGTGGAAGCGAAGAACACGGGTACGGGCGAAACGAGGAAAGCCGCCTCCGATGCGGCAGGCAACTACGCCTTCCTCAATCTCGATGCCGGGACCTATGAAGTAAGCGTGGAATCTTCGGGATTCCGCAAACGGGTGGTGCAGAACGTCATCCTGCGCGCACGCGAAGTGGCGCGCGTCGATACGCAACTCGATCTGGCCTCGGCCGCGACGGAAGTGCAGGTGACCACGGCGCAACAGGTGATCACCACGGACATCGCCACCATCGTGGATTCGAAGACCTCCGCCCAGATTCTGTCGCTACCGGTGAATTTCCGGGCCGGTGGCACGAACTCGGTGTTTTCGGCGATCTCGTTCACTCCAGGCGTCCAGCCCGATTCCGGCGGCGGGAGCATCGGCATTGCCGGCGGCATGCCGTTCCAGGCAACCTCCACCATTGACGGCATCTCTTCCATTAACGTTCGTAACAACGGCATCATTAACGAAATGTTTCCCTCGGCGGAGTCGATCGATGAGATCAAGGTCTCTTCGGTATCAAACAACGCCGAGTTCGCCCAGATCGGCGACGTGACGACGACATCAAAAGGTGGCACGAACAACTATCACGGCAGCCTGTTCTGGTATCACCAGAACGGCGCCATGGATGCACGCGATTTCTTCAGTTCGCGAATTGGCGCTCCATTCAAAATTTCCAATGACTATGGCGTCAGCATGGGCGGGCCGGTGAGGAAGAACAAGACCTTTTTGTTCGGAACCTGGGAGCAATTGAAATACCGGGCGCAGGCGCAGTTCAACCTGATCACAGTGCCGGACTCGTACCGCACAGGGAATCTTTCCAGCGTGACGCGCGCCATCACCGATCCGTTGGGCGCGGCGGGCGCGGTGTTTGCCGGCAACATTATCCCGGCGAGCCGCCAATCCCCGGTTTCGGCCAAGGTGATGGAAGCGCTGTATCCGCGGCAGAATCAACCCGGTGATCAGGTGGCGAGTCCCAACCTTCGTTTCCAGGCATCGGCGAAGAACAACAACAATCAGTACGATCTGCGCGGCGATCACCTGTTCAATGAGCGGCACAACATTTTCGTGCGCTATTCGAACAAGGATGTATCCCAGATCAGCCCCATTGCGATCACCACATTGGGCGATGGACGAGAGAATCTCAAGTCCCGCACAATGACAGCGGCCTATAACGCGGTCTTGCGGGCCACGCTGGTGAACGAATTCCGTTTCGGTTTCGCGGACCGGCCGCGCACGGTGGATTTCGGTCCGAATGGCACCAGTTTCGACGGGCCGGCGCTGGTGAAGACGCTCGGGATCAACGGGCTGCGGCCCGATCCGCCGAAGGTGGCCTCCGTGCCGGACTTCGGTATCACAGGATTCCTTGGTACCGCGCGCGCTCGTGGATTCACGCAGCTCAGCAAGAACGTGCAGTTCAACGACAACCTTACCTGGACCAAGGGGCGGCATACCTTCAAGTTCGGAGTGGATTTGAAGCGCCTGCGGGCCACGGACAACATCTCGTTCTTTTCCGGCGACGACCTGGGCGAATACCGCTTCAACGGCATGTGGACGGGCAACGCGTTTGCCGACTTCCTGCTGGGGATTCCGCAGCGCAACCGGGTTGCCAACACCAGCCCGGATATTGACGGCAGCGCCACGCACGTCGCCGGGTTTGCGCAGGATGATTGGAAGGTGAACCACAAGTTCACACTCAACTATGGCGTGCGCTATGAAGTGCAACAGCCGTTCTGGGACCGGACGCTGCAATTGGCGAACTTTGACCGCGACTACCCGGGTGGACGCGTGGTGGTTCCGAACAAGGATTCGCTGGCTCTCACCGCAGCGCCGTTCCGCGCGAGCATTGGCAATACGCCGATCGTGACTGCCGCGGAGGCGGGTATTCCGGAGCGTCTGCGTTACACCGATACGAACAACGTCATGCCGCGCATCGGCTTCGCTTATCGCCCGTGGGGCAATCGTACGGTGATTCGCGGCGGCTACGGGATCTACTCGGTGACCATTCTCGGTGCGGTGTTCTACTCGCTAACGGGCATTCACACTTCCGATACCCGGACGTTCACCAATACGTTGGTGAATGGCCGGCCTGAATTGATCTTCCCCAACGCCTTCGGCACGGGGTTGGGAGTTATTGGTGCAGTGGGCACGGCGGACTTCCGGCGCGGTACGCAATTCGACAGTCCTGCGCCATACGCGCAGCAATGGAACCTGACCATTGAGCGCGATCTGGGCTGGAATACCGGTTTGCGTTTGACCTATCAGGGATCACACAGCATCAAGATGTATTCGAGCCCGGACCTGAACCAGGTGCGCCCGAATACCATCGGTTATGCCGCGGCACGCCCCGGGCGCCCCTATCCGAACTGGGCTATCGTCTATAGCCGCGACAATGGCGTCTCGTCGAAATACAACGCGATGATTGTGGAAGTGAACCGGCGCTTTGCCAAAGGCCTGGGCTTCCAGACGTCGTGGGCGTGGACGAAGAACCTCTCGAATTCGACGGGATCGAACAGCACGGGCTTTGCCAGCGAAGCCGGATCGGTGCCCACGGACCGGTTCAATCTCGGGCTCGACTACGGCAACGTATCACCCAGCCGCCGCCATCGCTGGCTGACTCTGTTCAACTACGATCTGCCTTACGGCGCGGATGGAAAGACAGGATCGGGCGCCGAGCGGGTCACGAAGTTGATTGCCGGCGGCTGGCAGTTGTCGGGAATCCTTGTCTTCCAGAGCGGGCCGTTCCTCACTCCGATCACGGGTGGACGCACCGACCCATCGGGAACCAACGTCGATTCCCGCGCCAATGACCGTCCGGACTATGCTTCCAACGTAGCGGATTACGGTAACAAGCCGAAGGATCAGCGGAATATTGATGCCTGGTTCGATGCCTCGGCATTCACACTGCCCGCCAACAACATTGGCCGCTTCGGGCTGGTGGGGCCGGGTCAGTTGGTTGGTCCGGGAACCCAAACGGTATCCGCCAAGCTGCAGAAGCGCTTCTATATAAAAGAAGGCTTCTACACGCAGATGGAAGGCTCGTTCACCAACCTGCTAAATCACGCCAATTTCGGGATTCCCGCTCTCACCTCGACGGCGGCGAACTTCGGCCGCATCACTTCCACCCAAGGGGCGGAGTTTGGTTCCGGGCGCACCATCCAGGTGGGCATCCGCGTGGTGTTTTAACCAGCCCTTTACATTCCTTTACATGCCTGCGAGGCGCGAGATGCGTCTCGTAGGTATGCATTTTCGAAACACCGAAAGTTCCCGGCGGCACTTCCTGGCCGCGATGTCGGCCGGGGGATTGTTTTTCACCACGCCGGGCGCCTTCGCGCAGACCCTCACGTTGACTCCAGCCCAGACCGAAGGCCCCTATTACCCGAACGTGATGCCGCTTGACCGGGACAACGATCTGCTTGTCATTAACGACAACATCACCCCGGCGGTGGGTACGGTCTCCTGGATCAGCGGACGGATTCTGAGCAAAACGGGGAGCCCCATTCGCAACGCTGTGATGGAGATCTGGGCGGCGGACAATGTCGGGTCTTATATCCACACTTCCGGTGCGCTGAACGGCCAGCGCGATTCGAACTACCAGGGCTATGGAAAGTTCGAAACCTCTTCGAACGGCCAGTACCTGTTCCGCGCCGTGAAGCCGGGCCTTTATCCGGGGCGCGTGCGTCACGTGCACGCCAAGATCACCATACCCGGCGGCCAGAGCCTCACTACGCAGCTCTACATCGAAGGCGAAGCCAGCACCAATGACGGTGTGCTGAGCGGGATTCGTGACGCGGCCCAGCGTGCATCGGTGATTCGTCCCTGGACCGCAATCCCCGATTCGCCGATCGGCGCATTGGCCGTGAATTGGGACGTCGTGATGGATTACACGCCGCCCGACACGGCTGTCACGACGCGCCCCACGCTGATTTCCATGGCTGGGGTTACGCATGGGGCCACGTTGCGGGCCGGCGCTGCTTCGGGCTCCTGGGTGGCCCTGCATGGATCGGCGCTCGCCACGAATACCCGCACCTGGACCGCGGCCGAGATTGTCGATGGCAATCTGCCCACTTCACTCGATGGCGTCAGCGTGCAGATCAACAATCAACCCGCCTATGTGCAATTCATCAGCCCGACGCAGGTGAATGTGCTTGCGCCGGAAGCGGTGAGCGATGGCTCGGTGCAGGTGAGCTTGACCAATTCCAATGGAACCTCGGCGGCGGTATCGGTCGATTTTGTGCGTACTTCGCCCGGCTTCTTTCAATATCCGGATGAGAACATTGCCGCGGTTCGTCCCGACGGCGCTTACATTGCCCCTGATGGTTTGTTGACGGGCGTGGCCACCACGCCGGCGCAGCCTGGGGAAACGATCGTCCTCTACGGTACCGGCTTTGGGGCCACTTCGCCTGCGGCGGAACCGGGCAAAGTGGTAACCAGCGCCCTGCGCACGGCCAGTTCGGTGCGGGTGCGCATTCACAACCAGGATGCCGCTGTTTCGTATAGCGGCCTGGTCAGCGCCGGGTTATATCAGATCAATGTGACGGTGCCGGAACTGCCGGACGGCGACTACCCGGTGACTGCGGAAGTGGCCGGCGTGCGCACAGGTAAGTTCGTGAAGTTGCGGGTGCGGAAACAGACCACGGCCATGGCCCCGGCTCCGCACCGCAGGCTGCCCGGGCTGAACATTCTTCGCCACACCGTGGCTTAGCGGCCCCACATCGAAGGATCGCCGAGTCCCATCGGCGTTATTCTTCTATTACATGCTGAAGCGTGCATTGCAGTACCTGCTGGGGCAAGCAGGATACCGGGTCTTCAATCTGAGAAAACACTATGGAAGCGATGGCCTCTACACCGTACACACGCCACGATTCCGTGCGCATGCCGGTTTCACTGGCGCGTACGAACGTGGCGTGAAGTCGAGCCACGGAGTGGATCCGGCGTTTGAGTGGCGTGTCCATGTGGCCCTGTGGGCCGCCAAACAGGCGCTTCGCGTCAGAGGCAACTTCGTGGAGTGCGGCGTGAACGCAGGGTTCATGAGCTCCGCAATCATGCACCACCTCGACTGGAACTCGATATCGAGGACCTACTATTTGATCGATACCTTTGCGGGGCCGAATTTGGAGCAGTACTCGGCCGAAGAGCGCGAGAAGGGCCGAGTTGCCATTGCACAGAAGGCACTGGCTGCAGGCGCTTACATCACCGATGTGGACTCGGTTCGAAGCAATTTTTCCGAATGGCGGAACGCTTCCGTTGTCCAAGGTGAGGTCCCTGGGGTCCTGACAACGCTGGATATTGGCGAGGTGGCATTTCTGCATCTCGACATGAACTGCGCCTACCCGGAGTGCAGCGCTCTCGAATATTTGTGGCCAAGGATAACGCCCGGTGGAGTCGTTCTTCTGGATGACTACGCCTACTTTGGTCATGATCTGCAAGGGGACGCGTTGGACGCGGTGTTTTCCGGGCTAGGCGCCACTGTGCTCACACTTCCTACGGGTCAGGGCCTGATCGTCAAACACTGATTTCCCTTGCCTATTTCTTCGATTCCGGCTATACCTGTGAATCGGAGAAAAAGACAAAATGCGGTTAACTGTAATATTTCTTACGCTTTGTGCGGCGATTGGTGTTGCACAGGACAATGGTCCGTTCACACTCAACGGCGTCCGTTACGCAAGCAAGCAATCCTTCATTGACAGTGGCGGACGATGTGCCACAAAATCGCTCAGCCTCACCGAGCAGGATGAAGTGGAGCAGACGATTGCTGAGCGGCTGAAGAAGAAGCCTCGCAATGCACGGTCGATGGTGATCGTTCCCACTTATTTCCATGTCATCAACAATGGGCCTGGGATCGCCAATGGCGACATCAGCCAGCAGATGATCCAGGCGCAGATGAAAGTGCTCAATGACGCCTATGCGACTTCCGGCTTCCAGTTCCAACTGGTTTCCGTCGATCGCACCACCAATGCGGCCTGGTACAACATGACTCCGGGCACCGCTTCGGAACTGGATGCGAAGACCGCGTTGCGCAAGGGCGGCGCCGAGGCTCTCAATCTCTACACCGCCAACATCGGCGGCGGCTTGCTGGGTTGGGCCTATTTTCCCAGCATCTACGCCAACTACCCCTATTACGACGGCGTGGTGATGTTGTATTCCTCATTGCCGGGCGGCGATGCCGTGCCTTACAACCTGGGCGATACGGCGACGCATGAAGTGGGCCACTGGCTCGGGCTTTATCACACCTTCGAGCAGAGCTGCAGCACGGTGGGCGATCGTATTCTCGACACACCGGGAGAGAAGAGCCCCGCCTTTGGTTGCCCTGTGGGCCGCGACACCTGCAACGGTACGAAACAGGCGGGCCTCGATCCCATCGAGAATTTCATGGACTACACCGAAGATGCCTGCATGTTCCGCTTCAGCGCCGATCAGGCCGTGCGCATGCAGGATATGTGGGCGGCTTTCCGCCAACCGTAATATCATTGGGAGCGATGCGTTTGCTCCTGCTCGCCTTCCTTTTCACGGCGTGGCCCGCCGCCGGACAGAAGCTCTATTTCCCCGGTGCGGGTGATTGGGAACGTGTGCTTCCGCAACGCGCCGGCTGGAGCGCCGATGGCCTGGACGCGTTGCTGCAGTTTGCCGAATCGCGCCGTTCCACCGGTGTTGTGATCCTGCTCAACGGGCGCATTCTCACGGAGCAATACTGGAACCCGACGCGCTTTCAAGCCACCATGCAGTACCGCTTCGAGAAATCGGCGGATGGCCAACTGCGGGAGGACGTGGCTTCCATGCAGAAGAGTGTCACCGCGATGCTGTTTGGCATTGCGCGCGCAAAGAAGATGATGGACTTCGATACGCCGGTATCGAAGGTGCTGGGAGAAGGATGGAGCAAGCTGACGCCACAGCAAGAGGGCGCGATCACGATGCGGCACCTGCTCACCATGACCAGCGGAACCACGGATGAACTGGGATTCGAAGCCGAACCTGGCGCAAAGTGGCGCTACAACACGATCGCCTATCAGAAGATTCTTCCCGCACTGGCTAAAGCCGCTGGCAAGGATTCGAACGCTCTGACACGGGAATGGCTCAGCGGGCCACTGGGGATGCGTCATTCGGAATGGCGTACGCGGCCCAACATGGCGGGCATGGTGGGTTTTGTTACCACGGCTCGGGACATGGCGCGGTTCGGGCTGATGGTGCTGGCCGGCGGCGGCTGGAATGGAAAGCAGATCGTGGATCCGGCGTATGTGCAGGAGGCGCTCCGTCCTTCGCAGCAGCGCAATCCTTCCTATGGCCTGCTGTGGTGGCTGAATGGCCAGCCGCTGGCGCGCCCCGGTGCACGCGGTGGCGGTGAGATGCTGATTCCCACCGCTCCGAAGGATCTGGTGGCCGCGCAAGGCGCGCTGGGCCGCAAGGTTTATGTGGTGAAGAGCCTTGGCCTGGTTGCCGTGCGCATCGGCGGCAATGCCCAGGAAAAAGGCGAACCTGATTTCAATACCGAGTTCTGGCGCCTGATGATGGCTGCCGCACCCAAAGGGAAACCCTGATGAATCGACGAACATTTCTCGCGGCAGGCGCTGCCGCCGCTGTTTCCGCGCAGTCGCGGCGTCCGAAGAACGTGCTCTTCCTCGCTGCGGATGATATGAACAACGCCCTTGGTTGCTACGGGCACAAGCTGGTGAAGTCGCCGAATATCGACCGTCTGGCGGCACGTGGAGTGCGCTTCGACCGCGCCTATTGCCAGTTCCCGCTGTGCGGCCCATCGCGCGCCTCGCTGATGACGGGCAAGCGCCCCGATACGACAAAGGTGCTCGGCAACAACGTCGACTTCCGCGATCATCTGCCCAATGCGGTGACGCTGCCGCAGTTGTTCAAGAACAGCGGTTGGTATGCGGCGCGGGAAGGGAAGATGTTCCACATGAACGTGCCCACTGAGGTGACGCTGCCGCGTTTTCAGGATGAGCCCTCGTGGAACCATTCGGTATCTCCCGGCGGCCCGGAAGCGAAGACTGCGGGGGAACTGCATCGCCTCTCGCCGCCCGGAACGCAGCTCGGCATGCAATGGCTCTCCGCCGCATCCGGCGAAGGTCAATCGGATTCGAACGCCGCCGAGCGTGCCATCGCGCTGCTGGAGAAACACAGCAAGGAACCATTCTTTCTGGGTGTCGGGTTTCTTCGTCCGCACCTGCCTTTTGTCGCCCCGGCGAAATTCTACGATCTCTATCCGCTCGATTCCATCCCGCTGCCCAATAATCCTCCGGGAGATCTGGACGATATTCCAGCCGCGGCCAAAGGTGTGCGTTCGTTCCTTTGGAACCACATGGGGATGAATGAACGCCAGATCCGCGAAGCACGGCGCGGCTATTACGCTTCCACTTCATTCATGGATGAGCAACTGGGCCGTGTGCTGGATGCCATGGAACGGCTGAAGCTGCTGGAGGACACGATCATTGTGTTCTGGGGGGATCATGGTTGGAACCTCGGCGAGCACACGCGCTGGCAGAAAATGTCGTTGATGGAAGACAGCGCTCGCGTGCCCTTGATCATTTCCGCTGCCGGCAGCAAGGGGAACGGCAAGGCGTGTACTTCACTGGTGGAGTTTGTCGATTTGTATCCCACTTTGGCGGGAATGTGCGGATTGAAGCCGCCCGCGGATTTGGAAGGGCAGAGCTTGCAGCCGCTGCTGGACAATCCTTCGCGCGCGTTCAAGAAGGCGGCGTTCACGCAGATCGCGTTTGAGGATATCACCGGGCGGGCAATGCGCACCGCCCGATACCGCTATATCCGCTGGGAAGGCAAAGGCGGTGGTGAAGAGTTGTACGATCATCAGAATGATCCGGGCGAGTTCACCAATCTCGCTGTGAAGCCGGAAGCGAAGTCGCTGGTGGAGCAACAACGGCGCATGTTCGACGCCGGGTGGCGCGCCGCACGGGCGTAAGCTACTGCTGCAATCGCTGTTGTATGGCGGCGAGAGCCGCATCGCGCTGCTTCGCCCACCAACTGTCCGGCTTCAGCGCTTGCACCGCATCCCTTGCCCGAACGGTCTTGCCGCGATGTTCGAGATACTTGAGGCACCCCGTGATGGTGTTTCCGTCTGCCCGATGCAGTTGCTCGATGGCACGCGTTTCCAGATCGATTTCCTCTACGCCGCTGAGGGCGGAGAACGTCAGATCGGCAGTAAAGCCTCTGGCGTGTTTTTCCAGGAATTGATCTATGGCCGCGGCGAACCTTGGCACCGTGCCGGCCTCAATGGCTCCGCGAATGGGTTCCGGCACAATATCGCCCGCCATGGACGGCCGATTACCGGCGCCGCGATCGAGCAGGCTGCGGAATGCTTCCACGGAAAGCTCCGGCCTGCGCACTGCTTCTCTCACCAGGACTCCATCCCGGTCGTACGCTCCGTAAGCAAGGTGCTGCGCGCGGCGCGAGTTTCCGATTTCTTTGAGCACGCGCTCCAGCGGCCACCGGCTGACTCGTTCGCGCAGCGGCGGAAAGCGCTCGTCGATATCCTTGTTCACTGCCGAGAAACCTCGGGACAGAGTGCTGATGCTCCAGTATCCAGTGGGTCCATGGGTGAAACCGGTGAAGATGATCTCCGGCCCTATGTTGATGGGGCTTGGAATGGTGCGCGTGCCGCGATAGCCGTAACCGACAAACAGTGTTCCCGGGCCCACGGGCTGCCGCAGGCAAAAGCCCGCCGAACCCAGCCGGTAAGTGGTCCATTGGAACGTTTTCGCCACGAGTTGCTTCAGACTCTCGGCCGTTTCGATGCGCTTGGCTTCGCATTGAAAGATCACCGTCCAGGAAATGGAATCGTCCCAGAGCAGGATGGGTTGCAGTTCCGCGGTACTTGACGGCTGCCAGCGCGCGACGAGAATATCTTCGTTCTTATCCACCAATGTTGCCATGCTGGTTGGCGGCAGCAGTGGTTTGGTGAGGATCGCATTGGCCTCTTGCATGGCCGCTTCCAATGCCGAGCGCGCGGCGTCGGAATCCGCGGAGCCCGATGCAGCGCGGCCCAGCGCCAGTTTCCTCTGCAGGGGCACCTCGTCCTGGTTCAGGATGGAGGTGAGTGCCGGCAATCGGGCAGCCGTATTCACTTCGATGAGGGGCTCGGGCATGGGCTGGCTCATCAGCCATGTTGCTGTGCTCAGGATGACCGCCCAATGCATCGTATTCACGATGACACAAGGATCGTCCCACCGCACCCGTCTGGGAACAAGAGCCTTTCATTTTCACCCGGTTTGGCGCATACTAGAGCACATCTGTGCCCTGCCGGGACTGGAGCTAATATGAGCTATCGAGTGTGCTGTGTGGCGTTTCTTTTGTCGTGCGTGTGTGCTTTGGGTGAAGTCACCCCGCGCGATTTCTATCAGGCGATTCGGGAGAACGATCTCACCAGGATCAAAGGCTTTCTTGACGCTGGAGTTTCCGTCGACCTGCGGGATACACGTGGCAATACACCTTTGATGCATGCCGCCTCAATCGGCAGCATTGAAGCAATGCGCCTGCTGATGAAGGCCGGAGCTGATATCAATGCGAAGAACGGGCTGGATGCTACTTCGCTCGTCTGGTCCGCATCGAACGCGGAAAAAGCGAAGCTTCTGATCGAAGCCGGAGCGCAGGTGAATGTTCGTACGAAGATGAGCCGCACTCCGCTCATGATGGCTGCCGCCTACCCCGGCAACACGGCCACCGTGAAACTGCTGCTGGAGAAGGGTGCCGACGCCGCGGTGACCGAAGTGCGCGGCAATACGGCCCTGGTGGATGCGGCCCGCGCGGACAACACTGAAGCCATTCGCTTGCTGCTACAACACAAAGTGGATCTGGACGCTGGTGATTTCGGCGGCATCACTGCGTTGGGACATGCCGCATCGCATTCGAATATCGCCGCCATGAAGATGCTGCTGGCGAAAGGTGCGAAGGTGAACGTTGCGCTGAAGCGCGAACTTAAGGTGAAAAACGGACTGATCGCTGTTTCGTTCCAGACTCCACTGATGTCGGCCGCCGCGAAAGGAAGCATCGAGAGCGTGCGGATGCTGCTGGAGGCAGGCGCGGACGTGAAGGCTCGCGATGTGCGCGGCATGACTCCATTGATGATGGCGGTTGCTTCCGACATGGCCGACCCGGCAATCGTGAAGCTGCTGCTGGACAAGGGTTCCGACACTTCCGTCAAGACGGTGGATGGAGAAACCACACTCGACTGGGCGCGTAAGTTCGGCAATCCTCGCATCCTCGCCTTGCTTGGCGGGCAGGTATCGGCGAACAAGGCCGAAGTACGTCAGGCCGCGGCGGCGTCCACCAATCCTCGTGCGGCCATCGAACGAGCGATCCCGCTGCTTACGTCCTCCTCCAAGGAGTATTTCCGGATGAGCGGCTGCGCTGGATGCCATCACCAGCATGTGATCGGCATGGCCGTGCCGGCGGCCGCGCGGAAGGGCATCGCCGTCGATGAGTCCTTCGGGCGCGACCAGGTGGCGATCATGAAATCTGACGTTGCGGGCAGCCGTGAGGCTCTACTGCAGGACATTTTCATCAGCGTGGATGGCCTGGTGTTTTCCATGCTTGGGATGGGCGAGCAGAAGTACCCGGCCGATGAACTGACCGATGCCATGGTGTCGGCCATTGCCGCACGCCAGACTCCGGAAGGCAATTTCCTGCATTTCCCGTTGGGGCGGCCACCGCTCGAAGACGGATCCTTTGTTTCGGGAGCGCTCGCCGTGCGCACGATGCAACGCTATGCGATTCCGGCGCGCAAAGCGGAGTTTGATGGGCGGATGGCCAAGGCGCGGGAATGGTTCCTGAGTGCCAAGCCCAACGCCGCCTATGAACGTGCGTTTCATGTGATGGGACTGCAGTGGTCGGGCGCGGACAAAGCAGCCGTCGAGCGCGCAGTGAGCGAATTGCGGAAGCTGCAGCGGGCTGATGGTGGCTGGGCGCAACTGGCGACGCTCCAAAGCGACGCATTCGGAACCGCTACGGCACTGTACGCGCTGGCCCAAGCGGGAGTGCCGGCGCAGGATGCGGCCTATCAGCGCGGCGTGCGCTATCTGCTGAGCACGCAGAAAGCCGATGGCTCCTGGCATGTAGCCAGCCGCTCGCCGAAGGTGCAGCCCTACTTCCAAAGCGGCTTCCCGCACAATCACGACCAATGGATTTCCGCCGCCGCAACGGCCTGGTCGGTGGCCGCAATCGCCGAAGCGGTGGAACCACCGCGGCAATCCGCGGCCTTGCGCTAGCTTTTGCGAGGTGGGCGCATTTCACGGGCTAGCCACTGCTCCCCGGCGCGCAATCGCCGGATCACGGTGGTGAGCGATGCCCCGACGATTTCGGCCACCTCCAGCAATTCGTAGCCGCCGTAGTAGCGCAGTTGAATGACGCGGGCGGCTTTCGGATGCACCATCGCGAGGCGAGCGAGCGCGGCATCGATGTCCAGGGTTTGCTCGAGATTGAAGCGCGCTCCTTCGAACTCGCCATCGAGCGGCAAGTCGGGCACACCGCCGCCGCGCTTGGCGCTTCTGCGTTCGCGCACGCGGTCCACCACGATGCGGCGCATGACCTTCGCGGCGAAGGCGAGGAAGTGCGGCTTGTCGCGAATTCGCGGCGGCTCCCGCTCTCCGGCCAGGCGTAAAAATACTTCGTGAATCAGACCTGCGGGTTCCAGGGAGACGTTGTCGCCTTTTCCCCTCAGGCACATCTCAGCGATTCGCTGCATGTCGGGGTAAGCGATTTGCAGCGCCGCATGCAGTGCGGATGCGTCGCCCGTCTGCCAGCGATCGAGAAGCGCCGATACCGGATCCTCCTTGCTCATCGTCTCCTCCACCCCCCACAAGCGGAAACTACGCAATTTGCCTCTCGGTTTCTTTGCCTAGTGGACCGGACAAATCACCTGTAAGGTGAACTACTCCGGCAAGTTCTGTCGAGGTTTTCCGTGTGATCCGGTAGAGGCGATCTCGATTCAGGACGAGACGACCTCAATGAAGACCCAAGGAGATACTGTGAGAATCACTGCTGCATTTGCCGTGCTAATAGCGGCGTGCGGGCTGGAACTGGCGCAGGCGCAAACGGCGGGGCTGGATATCCCCGCCGCCCATCCCCGGCTCTGGTTCACGCCCGGCCGTCTGGCACAAGCCCGAGCCTGGTACGCATCCAATCCCTTTACGCCATCTTCCTCCGATTACATTGGCCAGGCGTTTCGTTATCTGATGACTGGCGAGACGCAATACGCGCGATCGGCGATTGCGCATGCGGTCTCCGTGACTGCCCCGGACCTGGCCGCCAATTCCCCCGATCCGTACACGGGGGTTGCCAGCGATACCGCGCGTTGGGAAGGAGAGATCGTCATCCTTACTTATGACTGGTGCTATGACCAGATGACGCCCGCTGAACGGACCACGGTGCGGGATCGCTGGAACTTCTACATCAACAATCTGCGCCAGAAGCCGTGGGGCGGGCCCACGATGCCGCAGAGCAACTACTATTGGGGCTACCTGCGCAATGAGTTCGAATGGGCCATCGCCACTTGGGGGGAAAGCGCGATGGCGGAGACGTTTTTGAATCACGCGTTGAGCACGCGCTGGCAGAATTCGTTTGTGCCGCATGCGCTCACCGGCGGGCTCGGCGGAGTGTTTCAGGAAGGCAGCGGGTACGGCCGCGCACTGGCGGAGTATTCCACGGTGCCGCTGATCTCATCCGCGCTGATGGGCCGTGATCTGACGGCGGAATCGAGCTACTTCCGGGATGCGGTGTTTTACATGATCTACGCCACTCCGCCGGCGCGGACGGCGTTGCGATCGACAGGTTCGCTTTACTGGGAGCTCTTTCCGTTCGCCGATGATGAGCGCTTCATCGATGGGGGTAATGCCTCGGCCGGATCGTGGGCGCAGTTCATGTGGGCCATGGCCGATAAATGGCGCGACTCAGGCGTGGGCAAGTATGCGCGGCGCTGGATCAACATGGTTGGCTCATCGCCCTCGCGCTTCGTGCGCGCGGTGGACCGCGGCGGGCAGGAGTTGCCGTTCTCGCAACTGGCGCTTGATTATTATGCGCCCGGCCCCGGCTACCTTTACGGCCGCAACAACTGGAATCCGCAATCCACGGTGTTCCAGGTGCAACTGAGCGAAGCCTACGATGAAGGCCACGGGCATGACGATATGGGAAACTGGCAGATCTGGCGTAACGGCCGCTGGCTGAGCCGTGAGAGCACGGGCTATGCGCAGACGCTGGCGGGCTTTGCCGGATCGGGCACGGTGGAGACCACGCATCCGCTGGCGCACAACAGCTTGCTGGTGAACCAGCGCGGCTATGCGCTGGGGGAGCGCAATGGGCGCCCCATCGTGAAGCGCATTCACAGCGGTACGCACTTCAGCTTCGGCGCGGTGGATATTACGCCGCCTTTCCGCAATAACCTCATCCAGTATCCGCATCCGGAACGCGAGAACGCGGAAGCCGTCCATGTGGAGCGCGAGTATCTTTTCATCCGGCCGCTGGAAACGATGCTTGTGTTCGACCGTGTGCTGTCGGCAACCGCGAGCGTGCCGAAGACGTTCCTGGCTCACTTTGAACGACAACCGGTGGCGGACGGAACCAATAGCTGGCTGGCCGTGAATGGGGATCAGGCGTTGCGCGTGACGACGTTGCTTCCGGCCAATCCGGTGCAGCGTGTGATCACGGAAGGCGGCGCGATCGGGCAGTACCGGCTGGAGTCGGAAACCTCCGGCGCATTGCAGAGCTACATGCTGCACGTGATGCAGGCGCGGGATGCCGCGGGGCAGAATGTGCAGGCGCAAGTCACCGATACGGGGAGTGCTTATGTGGTGACGCTGCAGCATCCGACGCTGGGGTTTGCGCGTGTGCAGTTCGCGAAGGGCTCGAATAGCAGTGGGGGCGGTGTGGCTTATTCGGCCTCCGCTTTGCCGGGTACAGTGGAGCCGCTGCTTGATCGCATTCAGGGCATCAGCATGACCGATGATGGACCGCAGTGGGAGTCGATTGGCGCTCCGCCTCCGCCCGATACGACGCTGCCTGTGGTGGCAATTACCTCGCCGTCGGCTGGGCAGACGCTGTCCGGGTCCTTTACGGCGAGTGCGGCTGCTTCCGACAACGTGGGCGTGACGGGGGTGCAGTTCCTCGTGGATGGGGTTGCTTATGGCGCGGAGGATACGCTGGCTCCGTACTCGGTGTCTGTTACCGGGCTTGGGTCGGGGGCGCACACGGTGAGCGCCGTGGCTCGCGATGCGGCGGGGAATACGGCCAATGCGGCGGTGGTGAGTTTCACTGTTGTGGAGACGCTCTCTGTTGCCGTAACTTCGCCGAGCGCAGGGCAAACGTTGTCGAGCGGTTCGTTCACGGCGACGGCGTCGGCTTCGGGCAGCGTGCTTGGTGTGCAGTTCGTGATCGACGGGGTGAATTATGGGGCTGAGGATACTGCGGCGCCGTACTCGATGGCTGTCTCGGGGCTGGCTTCCGGGGCACACACGATTGCGGCTGTGGCTCGGGGTAGCTCCACCAGCGTCACCTCGGCGACGGTGAACTTCAGCGTGGCGACTGCCGCGGTCACTGTCGCGGTGACCTCGCCCACTGCTGGGCAAGCACTATCCAGCGGATCGTTCACGGCTACTGCCTCCACCACGGGCGCCGTGCTCGGTGTGCAGTTCGTGATCGATGGGGCGAATTACGGGGCTGAGGATACTGCGGCGCTGTACTCGGTTGCAGTGTCGGGGCTCGCACCTGGCGCGCATACCATCGCGGCCCGGGCGCGCCACAGCGGCGGGACGGCTACTTCCGCGACGGTGAGCTTCACGGTGTCCACGCCCACCACATTCTCGCCGATTCGCGTCAATGCGGGCGGACCTGCCTACACGGACCCGAGTGGCAACGCATGGAGCGCCGATCGCGGCTTCACTGGTGGTTACACGTTCCAGACCACGGTGGCCATCAGCAACACGACTACGCCTAAGCTTTATCAGAGCGAAAGGCTCAGCGACCGGCAGTTCTACTACCGCTTCCAGGTGCCCAATGGAACCTACAGCGTGAAGTTGAAGTTCGCCGAGATCTACCACCGCGCCGCCGGCAAACGCGTGATGAACGTGCGACTGAACGGCACGCAGGTGGAAACCAACCTCGATGTGTTCGCCGCTTCCGGTGGCTTTGCCCGAGCCATCGACCGCGTGCACACGGTGAACGTGACGAACGGCGTGCTGGAGATTCGCATCGTGCCGGTGGTCGACGACGGGAAGATCAACGCGTTCGAAATCACGCAGCAGTAGCCGTGGAGGAAAGGCGGCCTGGACAACCCTCCAGGCCGCTTTACGCATTCTTCCCGCGTATGCTAGCGTAAGCGGGGCGTAGACATTGCCATGAGTATTCGAATCACGCGGCGCGGCATTCTGGCGGGATCCGCGGCGGTGTTGCGTGGAGCCCCCTCACTGAACCGGGAAGCGCTGGTGCGGCGGCATAACCCGGTGTTGCAGGCAGTGAACGCGCGTTCCCCGCTTTCGGTGGGCAACGGCGAGTTCGCCTTTACGGCCGATGTGACGGGGTTGCAGTCGATCGCACCGTCTTATGAAAAAGGCATCCCGCTCTGCACGCAGTCGCAGTGGGGCTGGCGCAGCGTTCCGATTCCAGAGGGATTGTCGCCGGAACAATTGAAGCTGGAAATGTTTGATACCTACGGGCGGCCGGTTGGTTATAAGACCAATCCGCGGGGCCAGGAGAAGCTGTACAACTGGCTGCGCGAGAATCCGCACCGGTTGCATCTGGGGCGCATCGGTCTGGAACTCGATGGTCAGCCGATCGACGCCACCGATCTCGCCGGCATTCATCAGGAACTCGATTTGTGGAGCGGCACGCTGAAGAGCCGCTTCACATTGCAGGGTGCGGCGGTGTTCGTTCGCACGGCATGCCACCCGGAGCAGGATGCGTTGGGCGTGGTGGTGGAGTCCCCGTTGGCGGCGTCCGGCCGGCTGCGTGTGTTCGTGGAATTTCCGTATGGTTCGGCGGCAGTGAATGCGTCGGATTGGAGCAAGCCCGGACAGCATCAGACCACGGTGCTGGAGAGCAGTGCTTCGCACATGCGGCTGGAACGGCGGATGGATGGCGATCGCTACTTCGTCACGCTGACCGGCGCTGCGGCGACTAAGACGGCCGCGCACCGCGTCACACTCGCCGGCAAGCGGCTGGAATTTGTCTGCGCTTTTCATCGCAGTGCAGGAGAAGCTCGCTCGCTGACCGCGCGCCAGGTTGTGGCCGCGAGCGAGGCTCACTGGAAGCGCTTCTGGTCCACGGGCGGCGCCATCGATCTTTCGGGAAGCACCGACAAACGCGCCGGGGAACTCGAGCGGCGTATCGTGCTCTCGCAATACCTCACGGCGATTCAGTGCTCCGGCTCCGCGCCTCCGCAGGAGACAGGGCTGACGTGCAATAGCTGGTACGGGAAATTTCATCTCGAGATGCACTGGTGGCACGCGGCGCATTTTCCGCTGTGGGGACGCACGCCGATGTTGGAGCGCAGCTTGGGTTATTACCAGCGGATTCTGCCCGAGGCGCAGGCGAAGGCGCGCCAGCAGGGCTACCGCGGAGCACGCTGGCCGAAGATGACCGATCTCGAAGGCCACGACAGCCCGTCCAACGTGGGCGAGATGTTGATCTGGCAGCAGCCGCATCCGATTGCGATGGCGGAGCTTTGTTATCGCGCCCATCCCGATGCAGCGACCGCGAAGCGTTACGCGGAGATTGTCTTCCAGTCGGCGGAGTTTATGGCGGATTTTGCTGTCGAGCGCAACGGCCGTTACGTGCTCGGGCCGCCGCTGATTCCAGCGCAGGAGAATCATCCACCGCGTGAGACGTGGAACCCCACGTTTGAGTTATCGCAATGGATGGAGATGCTCGGCGTGGCGCAGCAGTGGCGCAAGCGCAACGGCCTGCCACCGGAAGCGAAGTGGGACGCCGTCCGCAAGCGCCTCTCCGCATTGCCCGTGAAGGACGGCCTGTATCTCGCGCACGAAAACTGCCCGCAGACATTCACACAACGCCATCGCGATCATCCGTCGATGCTTGGCGCTTATGGTGTGCTCTCCGGCGAGGGCGTGGATAGAGAAACGATGCGCCGCACGCTCCACAAGGTGATGAAAGACTGGCAGTGGCCCGACACGTGGGGCTGGGATTTTCCGATGACCGCGATGACGGCGGCCAAGTTGGGCGAGCCACAACTCGCCATCGACGCGTTGTTCATCGACTCGCCGAAGAACGAGTGGCTTCCCAATGGGCACAACTACCAGCGGCCGAATCTGCCGTTGTATTTGCCTGGCAACGGCGGCTTGCTGGCCGCCGTCGCCATGATGGCCGCGCAGTGGAATGGTTTCCCGGACGCAACGTGGAAGGTGCGCCACGAGGGGCTCCATGCCTGGCTGTAGTTTCAAAACTTCAGCAACAGTGCCGCCTGGATCACGCGCGGCGAGTTCGTCGTGTTGGTGATCACGCCGAAAGCCGAACTGGTAGCCGTCAGATTCGCTCCGCCAAACAGAGCGTGATTGAAGGCGTTGAAGGAATCGACGCGGAACTGCAGCTTCGTCTGTTCCCGAATGGCGAAATCTTTCGTCACCGAGAAGTTGATGTTGTTCGTCCCGTCCAGACGCAGGTTGTTGAAGAAGGTCGGGAAGGTGCGATAGTTCTGCGAGAGTTGCTGGTTGGAGATGATGTTGAACCGCGAGGTGTCGAATGAGCGGTTCACCGCGCGCGGATCGTAGTTGAGATCGCCGCCGTAGTAGATGAGGTTCCCCCACGACAGCGGCGCACCTTCATGATACGTGTACATGCTCGACATCGCCCAATCCCCGCAAAGCAGGTTGGCGACCTTGCTGGCATCGGAGAAGAAGGTTCTGCCCCGGCCGAACGGGAGTTGATAGAGCGCACTGGCACTGAAGGTGTTGGGCCGGTCATACGACGACACGCGTTTTTCCAGCGCGAAGTCGCCATTGTTGAGATAACTGACCCGTTCCATCAGCCGCGAATGCGTGTAGTTGAGGTTGAACAGCAGGCCGTTGGTCATGCGGCGCGCGAAGCGGATGGCCACTTGATGGAAATAGGAGCCGCCATTGTTCATGTCCTGCATCGTGACGCCGGTGAACGTCGGGAAGGGCCGGAGAATGTTCGAAACCGACGTTGTCGATCCGTTCAAACTCGTTCCCGGCAGCAAGCTGGCCATGGGGTTCGGTACCACCGCGGCCAGGGCGCTGATCGTCGCGTTGTCGCGCAACGGCGACCGGCTCAAATACTGCGACGGCAGCGAGCCGAAGTTGTAGTTCGTCGCCAGATGTACGGAGTGGTTCCCGATGTAGCCCACCTGGATGGTGGTGGCCTTCGTCAGTTCATGCTGAATATCGAAGGTCCAGCGGAGACTGTACTGCCGCTCCAGCGCCGGGTTGAGGTAAGTGACGCTCTGGCCGAGGAACGTGTTGACCCCTTGCGATGAGCCGGGAGGCTGCTGGATCCCGCTTGGGAAGGGATTGCTCAGCGTCGTTGCCGGTGTCAGGTAGCTGTTGTTCGTGGCCACATAGGTGTTGGTGAAACTGAAGCCGGGTTGTTGCGGCAGCATCACGCCATAGAGGTAATCAAAGATGCCGGCGCCGGTGCGGAACACGGTGCGGCCCTTCAACGCGCCTGGTGTCCAACTCAAGCCGAAGCGCGGGCTGAACGAGCGCGTCGGCATCTCAGTTGCCGTACGATGGCTGTCGGTAGCGAACAACAAGCCGCCCGTGGGAATGAACTGGCTGGCCGGTAATTGCGCCAACGGGGCCTTCGCGTATGCCGCCGAAGCAGCAGCCGTCGCCTGGTTGATGGCGGCCATGTCGAATCCCGTCGATATCCGATTCCATCGTTCCGTGGTGGGTCCGATGTATTCGTAGCGGATGCCCAGGTTCAGCGTGAGGTCGGAGCGCAGGTGCCAGTCGTCTTGCAGGAACAGGACGTTGTATTTCGCCGTGCTCTTCGCCGTGGCGTTGATGGACAGATTGCCGCTGGAGGGTTGTCCCAGTAGGAACGCGGCCATCGATCCGCCCAGCGGCGCACCCGCGGCCGTGGACGTGGCTTTCACCCAGGTGTTGTCGAAGGTGTAATTGCCCGTTGCTCCGGACCAGTTGAAGTTCGAGAAATCGAGCACGCGCAATTCGCCGCCGAATTTAATGGTATGGGATCCCTTGATTTTCGTCAGGCTTCCGAACACCTGATAGGTGTTGTACGGCTGGTCGGAGTAATGCAGATTGGTCTCCGGGCTCGCGACAAGGAAGCCATCCGAGAACGCGAACTGCGGCATCAACAGACGCGTTGCGTTCGAAGCAATATAGCCGGGGAATCCGAGCTGCGTCGGATCATAGCCGAAGCTGTTCTGGTCATAGTAGGCGCGATAGCGGTTGTAGCCGGCGCGCAGGTTGCCGATGAGGGTTGGCGAGAAGGTGTGGACGTCGTCGATATTGGCGCCCCACAGGCTGCGGTAGGCCGCTTCTCCTTTGGCGATATTGCTGAAAATATCGCCCGACCGCTGTTGCCAGAGGCTCTGACGGATACCGCCCGTCAGTTTGTTGGAGTTGCTGATGTTGAAGTCGAGCCGGCCGGAAAACGAGTAATAGCTGTTATTCGTGGTCAACGGCGCGAAGTAATTGTTGGTTCCATCGGCCTTCCCGGCGAAGTTGGGCATTCCCACGAAATTGAGGTAGTTTGTGGCGATGGGGTTGATACGATTCGCGGGAACAATGTTGCCCGGGAACGCCTGCCGTGTGACCGTGCTGCCGGAAAGCACCGCGGTGGCCGGATCGTAGATGGTGTAGTTGGTCCCCAACCGCGACAGTTCGGAAAAATCGCCTTTGCGCTCGTTGGCCGTGGGCACCGTGGTGTAGGTCGGCGCCGGTTCGCTGTTCTTGTGGCCCTCATAGGTGAAGAACCAGAACAGCTTGTCTTTGCCGTTGTAGAGCTTCGGCAACATGACCGGGCCACCCGCGGTGACGCCCCACTGATTCTGGCGGAACACCGTTTTCTTGCCGCCCGAGGCGTTGGTGAAGAACGGGGTGGCGGTAAGGTTCGAAGTCTGGTTGAACTCGGAAAGCGAGCCATGCAGCCCATTGGAGCCGCCCTTGGTGATGATCTGCACCGTGCCGCCGCCCGAGCCGCCGTATGCGGCATCGACGTTCAGCACATCGACCTTCACTTCGCTGACGGAATCGACGGGCGGGCTGAACGCCGCGCGCCGGTCATTCTGTGTGGTGGCATTGCCCAGCGTACCGAGGTTGGGCACGCCATCGAGCAACACCTCATTGGCTCCCGCAACCGCACCGCCCATGCCGAGGTTGGAGAAGCCCGAGTTTTCGTAGGGCCGGTTCTGGTCGCGATTGCCGGTGTTCACCACTGCGTAGGCCATGGCTGCCAGATCCATGGGCGCACGGCCGTTGATGGGAAGGTTCTCCACCTCCCTGGTGGTGATGCTCTGGCCGGCGGAAGCGCTGGCCATGGTCAAAGGTGGAGCATCGTCGGTGACCGTAACGGTCTCCGAGGCGCTCCCGATCGCGAGCACGACATTCTGCGTGGCACGAACGTTGGCGGCGATCTCAATTCCCGACTGTACGTATTGTTTGAATCCGGGAACTTCGACGGTTAATTGGTAGGCTCCAGGTAAAAGCTGTGGAACCGTGTAAAAGCCTTCCGGGCCTGACACTGTTTGGAATCGGGCCCGGGTATCTGTTTTTATGAGTACGACTGTAGCGTTGGGAACTCCGGCGGCTGAGGGATCGGTGATCCTTCCGGTGAGTGTGGAGCGAAACTCCTGAGCACTGAGGGCGCCGCCGAAGATTGCGATGAGAGCAATGCTTCGAAGCATTTTTCCCTCCTATGTCCACAATTCTGGACCCATGGTGGAAGGAACGCAAGCAGCCTGCGAAACGGTAAAGGAGAATTCGCTCGGTGCGCTCCAAGAATGTGTCGCGCAATTACTCCCTGTTCGAGCACGCCGATACGATGGATGCGCGCAGCATTGCGATGGCCAAGCGATTGGGGATTCCGGCCGTGGTTTCGATCAACATCTTCCACTACCGTGGCCGGGATCACCGGAAGGCTGCGCAGGCCGATCCTGGCTTCGTTAATTACGGCAGCACGGACACCTGCATGGTGGCGTTGGCGAACACGCCGCGCAGGTTCACTTCGAACCCGGTGCTGTTGCCGCCGATCAGCTTGCCTACCAATCCGCCGCGGCGGCTGTAGATGCGCACACTGCCGTCGCCATAGGCGAGCAACGGAATGGAAGTGGCCATTTTGAGCTTCCCGGAGCGGAGCGCGGACCACCAGTTGGCCACAAACGGGAACTGCGGCCCGGCGGGATCGGTCACCATTCCGGAGAGATACCAAGCGGGGGCGGTGAGGGGCGAAGCATCGAAGAAGAACTCACCGCCGGTGACAGGCGGATCGGGCGACACTTCGTAGACCAGGTCCGGATCGAGAGTCACGTTCAAGCCGGCGAGTTCGAGGCGTGCCGCCAGGCGCAGGCTGTTGGTGCTATAGGCGAGCGTGTAGTTGTTGATGCCGCCGGTGCCGTCCGGAGGGATGAGCACGACGCCGATTTGCGCCACGCGCACCTCTTCGGTTGGGCCACCGTCAAGCGATGCCCTGCCGCAACGGCCGGCACGGATGACGATGGTCGCAAAGCCCGTCTCCGCGCCGGCGATCAGGAACGGGGCCGGCACGGAAGGCGCCACTCGCGCCAGGGGAATCTGTTTGGTGCCGATGAACTCCGTGCAATTGCCCAGGCTCACGGCGAAATTGCGGAAATCGGCTGCGGGCAGAGAGGCTGCCGCCAATCCCATCAGGAAGAGAAGACTGTGTCGCATGATTCGAACTCCTTGTGTTGCTGCCTTACACTTGGCCAGCGGGAAAGGAGATCCCTTTTTTGCATGCGAACGGGGAAGAGATGGATGGGTGGAAGAAAGGAACTGGGATTGGAGGCGCGGGGGGGAATCGAACCCCCGAGTAAAGGTTTTGCAGACCTCTGCCTTACCACTTGGCTACCGCGCCTCAGGGGGTGGTAACCCATCAGTATAACGCACCTTACTTCGTTCTCACCACAGGCAACACCACGTGCGACGCAAAACTCCCGCCCGTATGCACCGTCTGCCGCGCCACCACGCCTTTCTTCTCGAGCGCATTGGCCCCACCGGTGTTCAGATTCCGGTCAAAACGGGGGAAGTTACTCGAACTGATCTCCACCCGCACCCTGTGTCCCGGAAGAAAAACATTGCTCGTCACCCCCGCATCCACCGTTACCGCATACACCCGGCCCGGCTCCAGCAGCGCGACCCTCTCCAAGCCCTCGCGATAGCGCAGGCGCAGAATCCCGTCGGTCAGGTTCATCGCCCGCCCGTCGGGGTACACATCCACCAGCTTCACCGTGAAGTCCGTGTCTCGTGCGGAAGTCGCCACATGCAGCACAGCCTTCACCGGCCCGGTCACTTCCAACTCTTCCTTCAACGGCTCACTGGAATACACCAGCACATCCTGGCGGTTTTCCACCGGACCCTGGTCCACCGGCCCCCAACGAAACACCGCGGGATTGCAGCAAGTATTGCCCCCCAGCGTCGGCACCGGATTTGCCGGATCGTAGGAGAACCGGTCTTCATGGCCCTTGCGCGCCGGTTGCCAGCGCAACTGCCCGTCGCCCGAAAGCGCGTTCGCTCCCGTCTGGCTCTCCAGGTAATAGGGCGTAGGCACGGCGCGAGCCAGCGGCCACTCCGCCTCATCCCGCCAGCGGTTCGCTCCCATCACGAAGATCCGCGCGGGCGCCAACTCACGGGCCGGGGGCTTGTCCTTCAGCCAGCGATCGAACCACTCCAACTGATACCGCTGCACCGGCGCCGAAGATTGCCGTCCGAACGAGAATCCTTCGAACGGAATCGACATGTTGTGGGGCCATGGCCCGATGAGCGTGTGCGCGGTGCGTCCCATGCTGCGCAATGCCGTGAAAGCTTCCAGGTCCGATTGCACGAAATTGTCGTACCAGCCCCCCACGCTGAACACCGGAATCTTCACCTTCGCCAGTTGCTCCCGCGTGCTGATCGACTTCCAGTATTGGTCGAAGGCCGGATGCTCAATCGCTTCCTGGAACATCTTCACCCGCTGACCGGTGGCGGCCAGATCGGCAGCCTGCACCGGCAGCGCGCGCACGAACAGGCGGAAATCCGGCGGCGTGTATCCGGCCACGCGCATGTTCGAAGCCATCCACAGCAGCCGGTTGCCGATTTTCATCGCCCCACCGTGCGAGTAGAGCCGGTCGCGGTAATCGTCGTACCCGGAGACCACCGGAAAAATGCATTTCAGGTATTTGTTGCCGGTGAGAGCCGCCTTCCACTGCACAATTCCCAGGTAGGAGCCGCCTACCATGCCCACCTTGCCGTTCGACCACGGCTGGGTGCCGGTCCAATTGAGCGTGTCTTCCCCATCCCGGACTTCCTGGCGCAGCGGGTCGAATTCGCCGTCCGAATCGTACCGCCCGCGCACGTCCTGCATCACCACGGCATAGCCGTTCTCCACAAAAATCCGGAAATGGCGCGGCAGCTCCTTTCCCTTTCCGTAGGGAGTGCGGATCAGGACCACGGGAAAACGGCCGGATGCGGCGGGGCGGAAGACGTTGGCGGCCAAACGCACGCCATCCCGCATCGGCACACTGGCATGCTCCATCGCTGGAGGAGCAGCGCTGGCCAGCGCCCCCAGCAGCAGGGCTACCAGGAGACCGTAATGCCTGGTTCGAGTGGCCATACCGTCGTTTCCGGCACGTCGCGTATCAATTCGGCGAGTTGGTCCGGCCGGCCCACCAGAGGCGGGAACGTGCCCCAATGCATCGGGATCACTTTCTTGGCGCCGATCATCCGGCACGCCAGCGCCGCTTCCTTCGGACCCATCGTGTACAAATCGCCTATCGGCAGGAACGCCAGTTCCGGGGCGTAGAGCTCCGCAATCAGCTTCATGTCGCCGAACACCGCGGTATCCCCGGCAAAATAGGCCCGGCGCCCGTCCGGGGTCCCGATGACGTACCCGGCCGCTTCCCCGGCATAGATCGCCCGCCCGTCGTCATCGACAATCGAAGAGGAATGGAGTGCATGCGTCATCGTGGCGGAAAAGTTTCCTACGTGTGCCGTGCCTCCTTTGTTCATCCCGATGGTCTTTTTTACTCCTTTGCTTTCGAGCCAGGTGGCTACCTCGTAAATTCCCACCACCGTCGGATCGAACTGCGCGGCCAGCTTGTGCACCGAGGCAATGTGATCGAAATGCCCGTGCGTGACCAGAATGGTGTCCACGCGGTCTATCGGGAAGTCTTTGGGGAATTTAGGGTTATCGAACCATGGGTCGACCAGGACGGTCTCTCCGCCGTCGGCGCGCAAGTGGAAACTCCCATGACCCAACCAGGTGATTTGCAGCATGATGGCTCCTCGGCGCGCGGACAAACGGTTACGCCTGCTGTCCGCCACGCTTTCTACCGATCATACTAAAGATGTTCTCAAGTAGAATCAAATTAGGCTGCACGTTCCTACTTGTGCCCTCGTCTAGCTTGGTAGAGGTGTCATGCCAGCCGGAACTACGGTATCCCGTATGAATACGCCACACTCGGAAACCGGAACCCTCCCGGGGCGGGACCAGGAACTCCGCGACCAGTTCGTGGCCGAGCACATGCGGCGTGTCTTTCTGCTGGTTTACCGCGTGGTCGGCAATGTCGACGACGCCCAGGACCTGACGCAGGAAGTTTTTATTAAGGTGCTGCAGCGGCAGGAGCAGTTGCGCGATCCGGAGAAGGCGGCCCACTGGCTCTCGCGCATCGCCACGAACACAGCCATCGATTTTCTCCGCCGCCATAATCGCGTCAGCTTCAGCGATCTGGAGGACATGGCTCCCGTAGCCGCGCCGGAAGAGGAAAATCCGGAGCGCATTGTTTTGCGCGCCGAGCACAAGACCCATCTCGAAGCCGGCCTTTCGTTGCTTACGGAGCGCGAACGGGTGGCTCTGCTGTTGCGCGATGTCGAAGATCTGCCCGCCGAAGAGGTAGCGCGCCAGTTGCAGTGCTCCAAGGCCACGGTCCGCAGTCATATTGCCAACGCCCGCACCAAGTTCAAGAAGTTTTTGCTGAAAAGGAAAGCCTGAAAGAAGGAATCATGCACGCAAGCGAAACAGATCTGGCGCTCTACGCAGGCGGCGATCTCGGCCTGTGGGCCCGGTTCCGTATCCGGCGGCACCTCCACGGCTGTCCGGAATGCAGCGCCCGGCACCGCGAACTGCAGCAAGCCCGGTCCGCCATTCGCGAATTAGCCGCCGAACTGCCGGCCGATCTCGATTGGGAACGGCTCTCGGCGGAAATGCGGGCCAATATCCATCTTGGCCTGGCAGCGGGCGAATGCGTCGCCACTCCGCGCGAACGTACCGCGGAACTCACCGGTTGGCGCCCTGCCGCGGTTCTGGCTGGGGCTGCCCTGGTGGTTGCCGTCGCCTGGTATGCCAATTCGGCCCATCCCGTCACTCCCACCAACATGGTGCAAGTGCAACCGGCGCTGAAGACGGAAGGCGTGCTACTGGAAACCTCCGCCTCCGGCCTGGAATGGAAAGAAGAAGGACACGTGTTGACCCTCAAGCATCCGAAGGATCAGGACGTGGCTTTCACGGCAACGCTGGATTCGGTTCGAGCCCGCTATGTCGATCGCGATTCCGGCCAGATCACTATCAATCATGTCTATGCGCAGTAAACTCGCCATCTTCGCACTTCTGGCTGCACTCGCCGCGCCCGCGCAGCAGCCAAACCGGCTGAATTCGCGCAGCATGATGCACATCACGTTGCCCGACGATTCGCCGCTGGCTGTGCTTTCGGCCGATTGGGGGGAAAGCGTCGCCACGCAACGCGGCAGCGCCATTCTGCTCGATCTGCGCACTTCGCTCACGCTCCGCAACATCGGGCGCCAGCGCATCAAGGGTGTCTCCCTGCTGGTGCTGGCCCAGGAAGCGGCCCCCGGCGGCAAAGCATCGGTTACCGTGCCGAGCCTCGATGTCGGCCCTGGCGAAGCGTTCCCGGTGAAACTCGATCTGCGCTTGTTGCGCCCGCAAAGCCCCTCCGATGGCGCGCTGGTGGAAATCAGCCTCGATGGGGTGCTCTATGAGGACCTCAGTTTCTATGGGCCGAATCGGCTCAATTCCCGCCGCTCCATGACGATGTGGGAACTGGAAGCGCGCCGCGACCGCAAGTACCTCAAGAATCTTTACGAAAACGCAGGCACCGACGCTTTGCGCAAGCATCTCACCGAAGTGCAGGCGCGCCTCAGTGAGCGCCCCAAGGTCAATGTGCAGGTCGCCCGCGGCCGCACCACCGCCGTCGAAGCCGGCACCCGCATGAGCTTTGCGTTCCTGCGCATGCCCGGCGAGCCGGTGCAGGCCATGCAGGGCAGTGCGCGTGTCGGCGATTCCGAAGCGCGTTCCCCCGAACTCGAAATCCGCAACCAGGGCCGCCAGCACGTGAAGTATCTGGAGATCGGCTGGCTGGTGGAAAACCGCGATGGTGAGGAATTCTTCGCGGGTACGGTTCCCGCCGATGTGAATCTTGCTCCCGGCGCTGTCACCAAGGTGCAGCAGGATGCCGTGCTGAAGCTCACACAGCGCAACGGCTCACCGGTTCCCATCACGAGCATGACCGGCTTCGTCAACAACGTGGAATTCTCCGATGGCTCCATGTGGATTCCGCAGCGCCAGGCACTGGAACTGGATCGCCTGAAGAAGAGCCTCTATCCTTCTCCCGAAGAACAGCGGCTCTCCGATCTCTCCCGCCGCAAGGGCATACAGGCGGTAGTGGAAGAACTCCGCAAGCACTGAGGCGCTATTTCTTTTTCCCCTGCCGTCCGCGTGGTCCTGTGAACGGCACCTTGTCCCAGAAATCGGTAGGCCCCTTCGCCCGCGGATCTGCGGTCTCGCGCATCCAGCGATCCAGCCGTGCCGATAGCGCAGCCTTCGTTTTTGCCAACCGCGCCTCGCCGGCGACATTGCGTGTTTGCCCCGGATCCTGCCGCAGATCGTAGAGCTCCTCGGCGGGGCGTTTTCCGAAAGACCAGGCGAAGTACTGCGACTTCGGGTCCTGCATGATCAGCCGCTTTGACGGCGATTCATCAATGTCGCCATACTCGCCCACAGACCACACATGCTCCGGATCGCCCGCCGGCCAGCGCTCCGGTTCCAGGTTGCGCAAGTACAAGTAATCGCGCGTGCGCACCCCGCGCACCGGGTAGGTCAGATTCTCCCGGCGCACATTGGCATGGCGTTCGCGCTCGACAAAGACGGCGTCGCGCTTCGGCGGATGGAGCAGACTCTTCGCGGTCACTTCCTTCGGAATTGCCACGCCCGCGGCCTCCAGGAACGTGGGGCACAAATCGCCCAGCGTCACGAAACCTTCATGCTTCGTTCCCGCGCGAAACGCCTTCGGATAGCGAATCGCCAGCGGTACCCGAACACCAAGGTCGTAGCAGCCGGCCAGCCCTCGCGGCATCTGCCATCCGTTGTCCCCGGTCATCACCACCATCGTCCGGTCGAGTTCGTCGGCGCGGTCCACGGCACTCACCAACTCCACGCATTCCGTGTCGAAGTTCTGAATCTCGGCGTAATAGTTGCGGATGTCTTCCCGGATCACCGGATGATCCGGCAGATGCGGCGGAACGCGAATCGCGGTCATGTTGATCCCCGCGCGGTACTTCTCGCCGGTGGTCCACGGCACGTGCGGATCGTGCGAGCCGAACCAGAAGCAGAACGGCTTCCCCTTCGGCCGCGCCTTCAAGAATGCATCGAAGCTGTCGAACTGTTTGCCCGCGGGATTCTCGGTGTAGCCGCCATTGGCAGGCGTACCCGGAGCCCATCCCTTGCCCGCATAACCCACAAAATAGCCGGCCTTTTCGAGCAGCGAAACATAAGTGGGTATCGAGGCGCTCAGCGAACCGTACAGATTCGCCGCCGCACCCAGCCGGTGCGTCTCCTGCCCGGTAAGCATCCACGATCGCGATGGGCTGCACGACGGATTCGGCGAAAACGCATGGGTAAAATGAATCCCCTCCTGCGCCAGTTTGTCGAAGCCCGGCGTCTTCACCACGCTGTCTCCACCCACGCCGCAGTGCGGCCAGGCCCAATTGTCGCCCAGCATCAGCAGGATATTCGGCCGCTCCGCCTGCGCCGCCAGCACCGGCAAAGAGGCCACAAAAGCACGCCGCGAAAGTTTCTCAAGCATCGGCGGGATTATAGCATCCCCCCTCTCCGCCCATTTCTCGCATATGCTGTCATGAGGTGGCGCTATGCTCTTTCGTCTGGGATTCACTCTCTTTCTCTCCGGCCTGCTCTCGGCGCAGGAACTCCCCGTGGTGGCCAATGTGGAACATCAACCGCTCGCGGCGCAGGTAACACGCCTGCTCGAAGCATTGGAAATGCTCGGCGAGCCATTGCCTGCGGCGGATGCTACGGCGATCAAGGCGCAACTGGCATCGCGCGACGGGGCCAAGGCCGTCGAAGCCATCCAAAACATTTTGGATAAACATTGTCTGGTCGGCGTGAACATCAATCCCGAAAGCCGGGTGAAGGTGCAGCAGGGGCCGGCGCAGCCTGTTCTCGTTCAGCAGGGATGGCGCAACTTCCTGGTCAAGGTGCACAACGAAGCGGGCATCACTGCCGTGCTCAACGCCAGCAGCCCCAACTCCGGCCAGGTGCCCAATCAGCCGATGGGCACGAGCAACCGCCGCTGGATCGACTTACAGATGTTCGTCAAGCAGCCCTTGCGCGAACGCCTCTCCGGCCTTGAACTGGAATACAAAATCCTTCAGCTCTATTCCCGCGATGCGGGGAAGCGCGAAGCGAAGCTTGTCTTCGACGTGGGGCAGGGAACGCAGGACCTCGGATTTCGTAGCGAGGCCGATATTCTGTTCAACGCCCGCCCCGCCACGCAAGTGAACTTCCGCGTGCTGGATCACGACGACACGCCCACTACGGGCTCGTTCCTCATCAAAGACCGCCTCGGCCGAGTCTATCCGTCTCAAGCCAAGCGCCTCGCCCCGGACTTCTTTTTCCATCCGCAGGTCTACCGTGCCAACGGCGAAAACGTGCTGCTCCCTCCTGGCGATTACACCATCGAATACTCACGCGGCCCCGAATACGTGAAGAAGACCCGCCAGTTGAAGGTTGCCTCCGAACCTCTCGACATCACCTTCCGCCTGGAGCGCTGGATTGACCCGGGCAAACTCGGCTGGTATTCCGGCGATCATCACATCCACGCCGCCGGCTGCGCGCATTACGAAAAGCCGACCGAAGGCGTCTACCCGCAGGACATGATCCGCCACGTGCTGGGCGAGGATCTGAAGATCGGCTCCGTGCTTACCTGGGGCCCGGGCTGGTATTTCCAAAAAACGTTCTTTGAAGGCAAAGACAACAAGGTGTCCACCGATCAGAACCGCATTCGCTACGACGTGGAAGTGTCCGGGTTCCCATCGAGCCACACCGGCCACATCTGCCTGCTTGGGCTCAAGGAGCAGGACTACCCCGGCTCCAAGCGCATCGAGGATTGGCCCAGTTACGGGATTCCTGTGTTGCGTTGGGCCAAGAATCAGGGTGCGGTCACCGGTTACGCCCACTCCGGCTGGGGGCTCACCTATAAGCAGGAAAAAATCCCGACCCTCGAAATGCCTCCCTTCGATGGCATCGGCGCCAACGAATACATCGTCAGCGTCACCGAAGGGCTCATTGATTTCATCTCCACCGTCGACACGCCTTATCTCAATGAACTCAACATCTGGTATCACACGTTGAATGCCGGCTACCGTGCGCGCATTAGCGGCGAAACCGACTTCCCGTGCATCTACGGCGAGCGCGTCGGACTCGGCCGCAGCTATGTGCGGCAGAAGGGCCTCGATTACAGCGATTGGGTCCAGGGCCTGCGCGAGGGACGCAATTACGTCTCCGACGGCAAGAGCCATTTGATCGACTTCAAGGTGAACAACATCGTGATGGGCGAAGGCGCCAGCGAACTGAAGCTGGGCGCACCCGGCCCGGTCACGATCACCGCGCAAGTAGCGGCGCTGCTCGATGAGCAGCCCGATGAGAACATCCGCCGCCGGTCCTATGATCAGAAGCCCTATTGGGAGCTGGAGCGCTCCCGCATCGGCAACACGCGCACGGTGCCGCTCGAATTAATCGTGAATGGCCAGGCTGTGGCGAAACAGACGATCACCGCCGATGGCAAGATGCGGCCGGTGACTTTCAATTACAAGCTCGATCGCTCCAGTTGGGTCGCGCTGCGCATTCTGCCCAGCTCGCACACCAATCCGATTTTCGTTGTCGTTAATGGCAAGCCGATTCGCGCATCGAAGGAGAGCATCGAATGGTGCCTGCGCGCCGTGGATCAGTGCTATCAGATGAAACTGCCGCGCATCCGGGTCGAAGAGCTGGCCGAGATGAAGGCGCACTACGAGTCTGCGCGCCAGGCTTACCGGGAACGCCTCAAGGAAGTGGAGTAGTACAGGCCAATCCCCAACGCCAGGCTCACCACCAATAGCGTCGATGGCTCCGGGCTGTCCGCGGTGAGGATCGGATCCAGCCGGATCACGTGTTCCACGCCGTTGATTCGCGCCGAAGCGAGAATCTGCCCGGCGTCATTGATGGCGACTGCGTCAAACACCTGCCAGCCCGGATTGGAAAGAATACGCGAATCGAGCGTAAAGCCCGTGCCCGCATCCCACAGCACCGCGGCTGCGGCTAATCCACCGTACACGGTGCCGACGACCAGACCGGAGTCATTGATGCCGCTGGCGATCCCGTTGGTGCGCCCGAGTTGGGCCAGTTGCGCGGGAGAACCCGGAGTGAGCCACAGCACCGGTACCCGGTTTCCCGAGGCGTCAAAGGCCTCACCAGCCACCTCCTGGCTATCGTTGATGGAACGCCCGCGGCTGAATGTTCCCCCCGAGAGTTGCCCCAAAGGGGTGAGCGTTCCTCCCACGCTGATCGAGCCCGTGACTGCAATCGCCTCCTGTTGTCCGGAGCCGTTGAGATAGAACCCCGTCGCGTCGCCGGAGTCGTTGATGCCCCATCCGCCGCTGATTTCCGAGCGAAGCTCGGCGATTCCATTGACGGCGTCCCACCGGTAGAGATGTGACTGCGGGGAGAACGAGGACCCTACCATGACGCCCGCGTTGTTGATGCCAAATGCATTGCTTGTTGTTCCCCCAAAGGCGGTGGCGGTCAGCGTGGAACCGTCCCAATGCAACGTGTGGGCGGGACTAGACGAGTAGCCCGCGGCCACTCCGGAACTGGTTACGCCGCGCGCCTCCTGCCAGCTTCCGCCTGTCAGTGTGGACAGGTTCTGGAAACCGGTGGACTGCGTCCAGATCCAGGACGTCTGTCCACCAACCGCGTATTGCCCATCAGAACTCAATCCCAAGGGTGCGGCGTTTGTCCTGGCTCCCAAATCGTAGACCGTGTACATCGGCGTGGCCTGAATTGACGGCGCCAGCAGTAAGAGCAACAGTGCGTGCATGCGGAATCCTCCAGCCAGGAAGTGCGTGAAACGGGAGATTCCGGGGGCAAGCCGGCCGGCGATTTTACCGCGGTGTCACGGCCCGCAGCGGCTGCAATGTTACTGGTCCGATCAAGCCCGACTCGCGCACGGGCCACACCGAGGCATCGAACGGCTTGTAGTCGAGGTTCACCAGATTGATGTCGTGGAAGACGCGCCAGGGAATCTTGCGCCGGTCCATGTCACGGATGCGGTTCGCCGCGAGATTGGTGACTTCCACTTCCAGGCGGTTGCCGGTGGGCCGTAAGCCGGATATTACGACCCGGTAGGGGGGCTGAAACACAGTCGCAACCTCCGCGCCGTTCACCTTTACGCGCGCACTCTCCGCGACGCGGCCTAAATCGAGCGCCCATGACGAAGCATTTCGTGGGGCATCAAAGAGCGTGCTGTATACGGCGGTGCCGCCGAAGGGCTCCCAATCCCCTCCGCGCACGGTCCATGATTCCAACTGTTGGGCTTCGAAGGAGGCAGGCATCGCAGGGCCACCCGCGACCGCATCCACCTTCCAGGCACTCTTCACCGCCACAGCCTCACCCGCGCTCTGCCAGTAGGGAAACGCAGGTCCCTCCACCGCGCGATCCAGTATGCGCACGATGGCCGATGCGCCAGCCGGCATGTCCAGATAGACCTCAGTCGATCGCCCGTTGCGCCGCAGCGGAGTCCGGCCCGCGCGCCCGGTCATCGGATCGAGCACGACCGCGCTTCGTCCGGACGCAGCCAAAGGCAACCAGCCTTCCACCGCACTCTTGCCCCGATTGGCAATGAAATATACAACCCCCGTTGCACCGCGGCGGCGAATAAACTCGAGGCCCGCACGATCCGCCATCTGTTCCCGCTGGAGACCGCTGGACTGCAGCGACGTCTCCACATCGCCCACAATCACTCGCTTCGCATCCGCCAGCAGCCGCCGCAATTCCGCCCGGCGCTCTTCCACGCGGTGCAGCCCCGGGACGTCGTCCGGCAGCCGGTCAGCGAAAATCACGGTTGCTCCGGAACGCGCCAGCGCCAGCAGTTTCTCCATCGTCGCCAGAGGCATATGCTTGGTGGGCGGGGCCAGAATCAGCCGGTATTCATTGCCGGGCATAACCACACGCCCCGCTCGCACTTCGGCTTTCGCCAGTTGCCGGTCCGAAACGAAATCAAACGTCCAGCCGCGCTTCGACAGCCGCTGTCCCAATTCCCCCACGGGCTGCGCTTCCAGCCACTCCCGCCGGTGCACCGTCTTGTTGATATTCAACCCGGCCGCGTTGTGCCACACATCGTACACCGGCCAATAGAGGAGGAAATCGTTGTCCGATTTCCCGTCCTGCAACACCGACTGTACTCGTGCGATGTAAGCGTTCAGCGCCGGAACATCGCGCCAGAAGGGATTCCGTGGATTCATCTCAGTCGACGCATAGAACAGCCATCCCGGCCACTTGGCATCTTCGGGTGAGAAGCAACTGCCGTGATAGAGCACATGATTCACTCCGGCGGTGAACAGTTGATCCACCAGGTCCTTCATATCCGCCAGCGTCTCGTTGAAATGCTCGCGCAGCCATGTGCCGGTTTCGCTCGATACCAGCCGCCGCCCGGTGACATGCGCCGCCGAGGACGCCATCCTGGAAATCAGCGGCTGGCGGTCGCCATGAAACATCTCCGTCTCCGGGATATCCACGGCCCCATACAGGTCCAGCAGGTTCGCCGGCGATCCGTGCGCCTGGTTGCGTGTGAGGAAGCCTTGCTTGTGCGCCCAGCCCACCCACGTTGCCGCAAAGCGCTCCACCATCAAATCGGAGAGCGTCTCGCGGTAGTCCGATTTCACTCGCGCCGCGGTCTCGCCCGTTGCATCCGAGCGCATGTCGTTGGCATGATCTTCGATCCGGTAGCCGCGCCGCCGCGCAAACTCCTCCGGCAGATCCCGCGTCCAGTTGGCCTGATACTCAAACGAATCGTGATACTGCGCCCGCGGCTTCGGGCCCTGCCACCCTGCGAATGCCTCGCTAAAGCGATCGACGTAGTGCTGTACCGACACGGCCGAGAACGGATCGAGCATCGGCCCCTGTCCGCCCGGTCCAGCCCGCTTCACGTTGAGCGAGCACGCCCGCGTTGCCAGCGGATCGCTCGCGGTTGGTGCGAGCCGAAGGCAGACATCGTCTCCTTTGACGCTGGGGCCGCCGAAACACCAACCGCTGCCGGTAGTCATATCGATGCCCATGCCGAGCCGCTCCGCCTCCCGCACGGTGTGAGCCAGCATTTGCATCCAGCGCGGCGAGAGGTACTCGATATAGCGCTGCTCGAAGCCTTTCGCGCCGTAGATGGGGATGATATGCAAGCCGCCCCACCCGGCAGCTTTATACTGCTCCAGTTCCCGCGTGATGTTGGCCTCATCGACGGCTGATGCCATCCACCACCAGTAGCTCCACGGGCGCGACTCGCGTGTCTGGCGCGGCCACTCGAGCGCCGGATCCGCCGCGGCAGCCAGAGGCGCAAGCAGAGCGATCGATAAGAGCAACGTGGTCATAGGCGTCACCAGTGTAGGACGAAAGCCACTCACGCGCAAACCGAGGTCTTCGATTAAGAAGCTAATTCTGATTCGTGTGCAATCGTGTGAATTCGTGGCCGACCGAAACCCTAATTCTGATCTGGTGGCGGAGGAGGGGGTGGTGGCGGTGGAGGCTCACCCTTCGAGTCACCTACGCCGCCGCCGGCGCCGCCAGTGGGTGTTCCACCGCCGCCGCCAGAAGGATTCCGTAAAATCGTCACCACTGCGTCCTGCAAGCTGCGGAAAACACGGGCTGCAATCGCGCCCTTGTTCACGCCGCCCTTCTGCGCCAGCGGTTCATTGCGATGCACCACCAGCACTTCGCCCGCGCCGAGCAGCTTCTCGGTCGATCCCGGCAGCACGGCGTGACGCACGGCAACCAAACCTTCCGTCACCGCAACCGTCGTAGCATCATCTTCATTCACCACGACATCGAAAATCGTCCCGCGCACGGAAATCACCGCGCTCGGCGTCTTCACGCTGTTCGGATTCGGCTGCCCGCCGAGTTTCTCGATATGCACCCGGATCCGCCCCAGCACCATGTCCACCAGATCCTTGAGATTGCCGGGGTTGTTGCGGAAGATCACTTTCGAGTTCGGATAGACCTCGAACGTACTCCCATCGGAAACCTGAAGCTTTGCATAACCGTCAGTTCCGGTGACGATCAGTTGTAGCGGCTGCACGATAGATCCCTGGGTCAAAGCCCAGGAATAGCTGTCCCGCGCATCCTTCAACAGATTGACCTGGCCCTGGAGTTGAACGACTTTGGCAGTGGAATTGGTTGGCGAGAAGAACGGAATCTGTGCCGGACACACTCCAGCCGCCGCCGCAATCAGCAGCGCCAGCCAGAACCCCCGCTCAGGCTTGAGCCTCATGTTCTCCCTCAGTCTAGCAGGAAACCCGCCATCCCCGTCAGTGGGAGGCATTGTTCCCCTAAACTTGCATAGCAATTTAATACGTAACATAGATCCGGGAAAAAGTACATGTGCTTTCAACATTTTCAGCTTTCCCGCCGATAGTAGGAGAGGATAGAATAGGTACAGTCATGTGTCGGAATGCCACAGTGCGAGGACTCGGGGCGGCGATCATCCTGCTCCATGCGTCCTCTATCGGCACAATGATGGCCCAAACAGTAGAGCCCGCCCTGGAATGGCGCCGCATCGGCTCCACATCCATTGATATGGCTTTGCCCGCGCCCGCTACCGGGCCGGTGGCCCGCGTTTGGTACAACGCCGACGGCAGCGCTCTGTTCGCCCAGACACGGAACGGCCGTATCTGGACCAGCACTGATTTTGAAACCTGGAAACCCTCCGCCGATCAGAACGCACCCACTCGGATCCGCGTGGCCTCTGGCCGCCTGCCCGAGCCCGGCGCCCGTTATGAACCCGTCAATGGCAGCAACAGGGCTTACGCGATCGGCCGGTTTGTCTATCGTTCCGACGACGCAGGCCGCAACTGGGTTCCGGTCACCGATTACCGCAACACCTCGATCCTTGGCGACGGGATGCTCGACATCGCCGCCAGCCCGCGCGATGCGGAGGAACTGACGGTGTCCAGCCAGTTCGGCGTATGGCGCTCGCTGGATGGCGGCGCTACGTGGTCCGGCTTGAACGAAGGGCTCCCCAATTTTCCAGCCACCCGCCTGCTTGCGGTGCCCAACGGATTGCGCCCGGCGCGTGCCGCTCTGCCACTAGCCAACAACAGTGAGATGGAAGTGGAATGGCTCCCCGGGGAACACTCCTTGTGGCGCGAAACAGAGCCATCGCAAACTGCCGAAGAGCGGGCTTTGCGTGCTTCTATTGGTCTCCGCCACAACGTCAATATTGTTACGGTAGCTACCTCCGGAAATTGGGTTTACGCCGGCAGCGCCGACGGGCGCCTGTTCACCTCCAGTGACCGCGGCCAGAACTGGACTGTGGCCAATATGCGCAGTGACGGCGCCGTCCGGTCCATCTTCGTCAATCCCAAGGATCCCCGAGTCGCCGTCCTTGCCCTCTCCGGCTCCGGGCAGCGCATCATGCGCACCTACACCGGAGGCCGCGATTGGTTTGACGCAACCGGCACCCTTCCGCAAGGCCCCGTCTATGCGGTGACTGCCGAACCGGGCAGCAATGCACTCTACGCCGCCACCGCCACCGGCGTCTACTACGCCACTGCCGATCTTTCGAACCTGGTCCCCACCAGCGGGTGGCAGAAGATCAGCGACAGCCTTCCCAGCGGAGCGCCCGCCCTCGACATCCGTCTCGACGAAAATGGCAACCAGCTTTTTGTTTTGCTTGCCGAACATGGCCTGTTTGCGGCCATGGCCCCGCATCGTTTGAAAGAACTGGCCGTTGTGAATGCCGCCGATTATTCCACCCGGCCCGCGGCTCCCGGCACGCTGCTCAGCATCCTTGGCAACCGTTTTGATCGCGCCACCGCCGGCGGCTTCCCGGCCCCTGTTTTGCCCAGTTCCGATTTCGAAACCCAGATTCAGGTCCCGTTTGAAGTGCAGGGCACCAGCCTGCCGCTGACGGTGGAAAACTCCGCCGGCCGCCGCTCCTTCGGGTTGACGCTGGCTCCGGTCTCCCCGGCGGTGTTCACGGACCGTGACGGGACGCCTTTGCTGCTCGACGCCGACAGCGGCGTTGCCCTCGACGTAGCGAACCCCGCCCGCTCCGGCACCCGTGTACAGATTCTTGCCACTGGCCTTGGCCGCGTAGTCCCATCCTGGCCATCCGGAGTGCCCGCTCCGGTCGACAACCCCCCGCGCGTGGAAGCGCCAGTCACTGTTTATCTCGATCGCGAACCGCTCTCTGTCACCCGCGCCACCCTCGCCCCCGGCTATATCGGCTTTTACCTGATCGAGGTACAATTGCCGAAGATCGTCAATGCCGGTCCGGCGGAAGTTTTCATCGAGGCTGCGGGCCGCGCCAGTAACCGCGTCCGTCTGTACCTATTACCCTGATCCCCGCGTCTAGCACACTGAGGAAGGCACACGAAGATGCTCCGTATTCTTGGCACACTGGCTCTGGTGGCGTTGGCCCTACCAGCCCAGGATAAGAAGCCCGAAAAACTTGCTCCCTACTACCCCACGCCGGAATACGTAGTGGAGAAAATGCTCAACTTGAGCGGCCTGAAGCGCGGTGAGCGCATGTTCGATCTCGGCTCCGGTGATGGCCGCATTGTCATCATGGCTGCCCAGAAATACGGCGCCACGGCCACCGGCGTCGAACTCGACAAAGATCTTTGGAAGCAGAGCATGGAGAAAATCCGCAGCCTGGGCCTGGAGAAGTCCGCCCGCATCATTCAGGGCGACGCATTCATCCAGGACTATTCGAGCGCCGACGTTGTCACCGTGTACCTGCTCCCCAACTCCAACGACAAAATGCGCCCCCTCCTCGAAAAGCAGTTGAAGAAAGGTACGCGGATCATCTCCCACGACTTCGAGTTCGCCGCCTGGAAGCCGGAAAAGACCGTAACCATTGACGACGACGGGGAAGGCCGTAGCCATACCTTGTACCTATACCGCCGGTAATGGCGGTTTAGGATACACTAGTACCATCCATTGGCTGCGGATCGTGTTGTAGTCCCCGATTCCTGGAGACTTGGACTAGGCGTTGCCCGCGCGGCAATTGCGGTATGCCTCGTCGAACTCGAACTGTATCCACAGTGGTATCCCATCACTACACCCGCCGCGATTTACATCGCTTTCGTCGTCTTCTCGTTCGCCTCCATACTCTGGGAACGCAAGGATCATGGCGCGGCTGACCTGCTCCGCCTGATTGTAGACTTGCTGGTACTGCTGGTATCGGCCGTCAATCCCGTCGACCGTGCCGGTTGGGCTCTCGGCATTTTCTACCTATACGTGCTGCTCAGCGCCGCCATCCTGCATCAGATCAAAGAGATCGCCGTTGTCGTAGGAGTGGTCGTCGTCGTCGGGCTGCTTACCGTGCGCGACTCCCTCATCAGTATTGGACCCATCGTCGTCATTCCCGGCCTGCTCGCGCTTGGGCTGGGCTGGCAGCGCCGCCTGCTCGAAACACGCTTGAACCAGGCCGCCAAGCAGTCCGTGATGCATCGCACCGACGCCGAGAATGCCCGTGAACTGGAGCGCCAGCGCATCGCCGCCGATCTGCACGATGGCCCGCTGCAGAGCTTCATCAGTTTCCAGATGCGGCTCGAAGTGATCAAGAAACTGCTCACCCGCGACCGCGACGCGGCGATCGACGATCTCACTCAACTGCAGGGCATCTGCCGCAAACAGATTACCGACATGCGCTCGTTCGTCCGCAACATGCGCATGTCCTCCGATGGCGCGACGCCCGCCACCAATATCCGCCAGATCGCAGAGGATTTTCAAAAGACCAGCGGCATCTCCTTGCAGTGGCAGGTCTCCGACGCCTTCAGTGGCCTCGAGCCCGAGGTTTCGCATGAGGTCTTGCAGATTGTTCGCGAAGCGCTGCACAATGCACAGAAACACAGCAAGGCCACGCGCGTCACGCTTCATGCGGAGAAAGCGGATCAGCAACTCCACATCACCGTCTCCGATGACGGCAGCGGCTTTCCCTTCGGTGGCACCTATAACCTGGATGAACTGGAACTGATGCGCATGGGCCCGGAAAGCATCAAGCGCCGCGTGCGCACGCTCAGCGGCGAATTGATCGTCGAATCAAATCCGGGCAAAGGGGCCACCATCCGCGTCCGCGTGCCGGTATGATCTACCTCGCTCTCCTCGCCTGCCTTTTCCTTGCAGGCTGTGGCCGCTACGGCGATTTTCAACTCCCCGTTGTGGAGCGCACTCCGGCCGCCGGCCAATTCGTGTGGGAACCGCAACCCGGCCCCGTGCTGAAGCGCGGCCCGGTGGGCGACTGGGATTCAAGCGACGCCCTCAATCCCTCCATCGTGCGCACCGCGCAGGGCTACTTCAACTTCTACTCCGGCTTCGATGGGAAAACCTGGCACACCGGGCTCGCCACTTCCCCCGACGGGCTCACCTGGACGAAAGCCGGCAAAGGCCTCAGCCCCGCCGGCTGGGAAGGCGACTACATCGCTGCCAACGGCTCCGCTCTTCAGGTGGACGGCCAGTTCCTCTACTGGTACCAGGCGGGGAAACTGCCGCGTATCGGCCTGGCCCGCTCCTCCGATGGCCGCACCTGGACAAAGAGTCCGCAGCCCGTTCTGGACCCTGGCCCACGTGGAAGCTGGGACGAACGTGGTGTTGCCGACCCGTACGTCATCCGCCTTGGCGGTGCTTACTATATGTTCTATCTCGGGCAGGACCGGGCCCGGCGCCAACGCCTCGGCGTCGCGCGCTCGGCCGATGGGGCCACCTGGACCAAGCTCCGCGCCAACCCAGTCCTCGAACTCGGCGGTTACGGCGCCTTCGATGAAAACGGCCTCGGCGAACCCGCGGTCTGGTATTCAAACGGCTCCTACTGGATGCTGTACACCGGGCGCGATCGCGCCGAAAACCGCCGCATGGGGTTCGCCCGCTCTCAGAACGGCGTCGAGTGGGAAAAGGTTGCGGTCCCGGTTATCTCCGGCACGGAAACATGGAACGCTAAGGTGGTCTGCGATGCTACCGTGGAGGTGCAGCCCGAAGGCATCCGCGTCTGGTTTGGCGGCGGCGACGTGGCCAGCCCCGACGAGCGATTGAACGGGCAGATCGGCTTCGGCGTCCTGCGCTGGCAGGCGGCCACAAGGCAATAAACATGCGCATCGGAATCACCTGCTACCCCACCTACGGCGGCAGCGGCATCGTAGCCACCGAACTCGGCCTGGAACTCGCTTCCCGCGGCCACGATGTCCACTTCATCACCTACGCCAATCCCATCCGGCTCGGCTCCTATCAGGAGCGCATTCACTATCACGAAGTCGAAGTCTCCACCTATCCGCTGTTTCAATATCCACCCTACTGCCTGGCGCTCGCGTCACGCATGGCCGAGGTAGCAGAAGAATATTCACTCGACTTGCTGCACGTCCATTACGCCATTCCGCATTCCATTTCGGCGATGCTGGCGCAGCAGATGCTTCGCGGCAGGCTCAAGCTTCCCATCATCACCACGCTCCATGGCACTGACATCACCCTCGTCGGTACCGACCCTTCCTACTTCCCCATCACCAAGTTTGCCATCGAGCAGTCCGATGGCATCACCACCATCAGCCAGTACCTCAAAGACCGCACCATCGAAGTCTTCGGCATCACCAAGCAGATTCACGTCATTCGCAATTTTGTAAACTGCCGTGTCTATCAACCAGCGGTGAAGAAGCCCGCCGGCGAGCCGCGCCTGCTGCATGTGTCCAACTTCCGCCCGGTGAAGCGCGTGCTCGATTGCATCCGCATTCTGGAAGAAGTGCGCCGCACCGTGCCCGTTCACCTCATGCTGGCCGGCGATGGGCCGGAACGCAGTCCCGCCGAGCGCCTGGCGCGCGAACTCGGGATCGGCAATCACGTCACTTTCCTTGGCAAGCAGGATCACGTCGAGCGGCTCTTCCCGCAAGCCGATGTATTGCTCATGCCGAGTGAACTGGAATCCTTCGGGCTCGCCGCACTCGAAGCCATGGCCTGCGGAGTGGTGCCTGTGGCCACCAACTGCGGCGGGGTTCCGGAACTGATCACTCCTGGCGTGGATGGATTCCTGGAAGGCGTCGGCGACATCGAAGCGCAAGCCGCCCGCGTCGTCGAAATCCTCACCAACGATGGAATGCATGCGCGCATGTCCGCCGCCGCCCGTCACAGCGCCGAAAGCCGCTTCGACACACTGCACGTCATCCCCGAATACGAAGCCATGTATCGCGAGATCCTCGCTCAATAGGGTGTGCGCCGCTTGACTCCGTAACGCCCCAGCGCGAGCGATAGCAGTTGCAGCGCCGCGGCGATCCCCAGCCACACCTGCCAGTGCGAGAACAATCCTTCGGGAATTGCGAATGCTCCGGTGAGTCCGATATCGGCGCAAATGCGCCAAACACCTAGAATCGCGGCCATCACCGCGGCAGGGGTCAACAACGCCGCTGCCCCCATGGCCAAGTGGCGATTCTTGCCCTCTTTGTTCTGAATCCGCGGCCCCTGGCCGATCCGGATGCGGATGCGCATCGCGCTTTCCAGTCTACCAGCAAGTGGTGTAGAGTGTGGAGTGATGCGCAAACTGAAAACAGCCATTATCGGCACCGGATTCATGGGAAAAGTGCACGCGGAGAACGTTCGCCGCGTGGGAAATGTCGAGATTGCCGCCGTCGCCGGCATCACGGATGCGGATGCGAAAAAGTTCGCCGACTCCATCGGCGTGGAGCACTCCACGGGCGATTACCGCACCATTCTCGCCGACAAATCCATTGACGCAGTCCATGTACTGACGCCCAACGCGCTGCACGCCCCGATGTCGATCGAAGCGCTGGAAGCCGGCAAGGCCGTGATCTGCGAAAAGCCCCTTTGCATGAGCGTGGAAGAGGCCCAGCGCATGGTGGATACGGCCGCCAAAACCGGCCTCGCCAATTGCGTGGAGCACAATCTCCGCTATTACCCCGTGGTGCAGCACATCCGCCAGATGATCGCCGCCGGCGAACTGGGCGAAGTGCTCATCGTGCAGGGCACCTATTCCCAGGATTGGCTGCTCTATGACACCGATTACAACTGGCGCATCGAGCGCGCCGCCAATGGCGCCCTGCGCGCGGTCGGCGACATCGGCTCCCACTGGATGGACATGATCCAGCACGTCACCGGGCTCAAAATCACTGCCCTTTGCGCCGACCTGGCCACCTTCCATAAACAACGCAAGCGCCCCAAGTTCGCCATCGAAACCTTCACCGGCAAGACACTCACCCCTGATGACTACGAACTGGTGAACATCGACACGGAAGACTTCGGCGCAGTGCTGGTGCACCTGGGCGATCGCGCCCGCGGCTGCTATACGGTGAGCCAGATGTCCGCCGGCAACAAAAATCGCTTCGAGATTGAAGTGTACGGAACGAAGTCCGGTGTGCGCTGGAATCAGGAGCGCCCCGACGAACTGTGGCTCGGCCAGCGCAATTCGCCCAACCAGATTCTCATCAAGGATCCGTCGCTGCTGCGCGGTCCGGCAGCTGGATTTGCCGATCTCCCCGGCGGGCACAGCGAAGGCTACGATGACGCGCACAAGCAAGTGTTCAAGCGCTTCTACGCTAAGGTTGCCGATCCTTCCGCTCCGGTGGATTACCCCACCTTCGCCGATGGACTGTGGGGCATGAAGCTGCTCGCCAAGGTTGTCGAAAGCTCAGAGAAGCGCGGCTGGGTCGACTGCTAATTTCCGAAAAGAATCGTCGCTGGCCGCGGTTAGCCCACAGCTCCCGCGGCCAGTAGTGTTTTCATCCTTCCCACCAACCCCGCCATCTTCGCATCGCCTGCCAGATTCTTTTGCTCCAGCGGATCTGCGGCATAATCGTACAACTCCGCGCCTGCTTTCCCGCCATCCCATTCCGTATAGCGGTATTGCTCGGTCCGCACCGATGCACCCATCACGTTCCCCCGTTGCTGGTAGGTATAGGCAGGCTTCTCCCATGCCGCCCCCGGATTCTGCAACAGCGGCTTTACGCTCTTGCCCTGCACGCCCTTCGGCGCAGGCAATCCGCACAAGTCGGCCAAGGTTGGATACAGATCAATCAACTCCACGGTCCGTCCGCAGCCTTTCCCCGCCGTCATTCCCGGAGCCGAAACAATCATCGGCACATGTGTTCCGGGCTCAAACAGCGTCTGCTTCGACCACATGCCTTTCTCGCCGAGATGAAACCCGTGGTCCCCAAAGAAACTGATGACTGTGTTCTCCCGCAGCCCCATCCGGTCCAGTGCAGCCAGCAGTTTCCCTAACTCCGCATCCATGAACGTCGTCGCCGCGTAGTAACCGGCAATCGCTTCCCGCGCCAGTTTGGGCGTCGCCTCGCGTTCAATGAATAGATCGAAGTTTGCCCGGTACGCAGGCCCGCTTCCGGAAGGCATCGAAGCAAAATCACGAGGCAGCACGATCTTCGCCGGATCGTACATGTCGAAGTATTTTTTTGGTGCGAGAAACGGCACATGCGGGCGCGCGAACCCTGCGGCGAAGAAGAACGGCTTGTCCTTCGGCCGGTTCTCCAACATCTGTATGGCCCGCGCTGCGTTACGGAAGTCGGGCTGATCATCCCCTTCGCCATCGAGCGCCAGCCAGCGGTCCGCCAGAGGCTTGCGTTCCGCCAGCGATTTCGTGGGCGTATTTTCCCGCAGTTGCGTCCCACCCGCTACCCACGCCTTGTCGTCATCCAACCCGCCATGAAAAATCTTCCCCGATTGCGCCGTCCAATAGCCGTTCTGGCGAAAATGCTGGGGCAGCGTCACCACGTCGGGCATCCGCCGCCGGAACCAGACAGTATTGTTCGTGATGCCCGTCAGCGGCGGACGCCTCCCGCTCAGCAGCGAACTGCGCGAAGGATTACAGAGTGGGTACTGGCAGTAGGCGCGGTCAAACCGCACGCCTCTTGCCGCCAGCGCGTCGATGTGCGGCGTCTTTACCGGAGCGCCATAGCAGCCCACGTGGGTGTTCAAATCATCCACCGCGAGAAACAGTACGTTCATCGGTTTGCGGCTCTGCGCCAGCAAGGGCGCTGTGAGGAGTAAACTGCGACGGGAAACCATGTTCAAGCATCCTATACCAAGCCGTGATACAAAGGAAATAGTGCACTTGCCGCATTCAACGGACAATTCGCTCCTCTCCTTCGACGAGGCTCTTTCGCCTGCCGACCTTGCCGCGTTCGAAGAGACGGCTGCCCGGCTGGTGTTTTCCGCTCCGCTCGAGAAGCCTCGCGCTGGACTGCGCAATCAACTCCTGCAGCGCATCGCCGAGCCGGAAACCAAGCCCAAACTCATCAGCGGATTCACCGAACCAGTGCCCGGCTTCCACGTTCTCAAGAGCGGCGACGGCAAATGGCGGCAGCACGATGCACCCGGAATTCAATACAAAGTGCTCTCCTTTGATCCGGCCAGCGATGCCATCACCACCTTGGTGCGCATGGCGCCGGGAGCGAAATATCCCCGTCATCGCCACTCCCGCGAAGAACAGTGCTGGGTGGTGGAAGGCGATGTCCGCCAGATCGACAATTCCATCTCCATGCGTGCCGGCGATTTCTTCCGTGCCATGCCTGGCACCGATCACGACTCCATCACGACCGATGAAGGCTGTCTGCTGATTATCATCGGCTCAGCACACGACGAGCGACTCTAGAAAACGCCATGCAATGGACGCGCCGCGCGTTCCTCCCTCTTCTCCCGACAGTCTTCCTGCGCGGGCAGAGTGCGCCCGGACTTGTCGCCGCCACTCATCCACTTGCCATCGAAGCCGGTGAAGCCGCTCTGCGCCAGGGTGCCAACGCGCTCGAAGCCGCTGTTGTTACCTCCGCGGTGCTGAGTGTCGTTGAACCCTATGCCTCAGGAGTCGGCGGAGGCGGGTTCTTCCTCATCGAATCGCCCTACGCGGAAGTCGCGCTGGTCATCGACTCCCGAGTCATCGCTCCTGCCGCGGCATCCGCCCGCATGTTTCGCGGGCTCGCTCCCGAAGAGGTGGAGTCCAGCGGTCTCGCCGCAGGCATTCCCGGTACACCTCTGTGCTGGCGGCGCGCCCTCGACCTCAGCCGCGAGCATCTGCGCGGCCGGATGAGCCTCGACGAAGCTCTCCAGCCCGCCATTCGCCTCGCCCGCGAGGGGTTTCCCATTAGTGATACCTTTGTCGCCACCATCGAGCGCCATCGGGAACGCCTCGCGCAAAACGCTGAAGCCCGCCGCCTCTATCTAGATCCCAACTACCGCGTAGGGGACATCGCCACCAACCCCGATTTAGCCAACACCCTCGATTCACTCGACTCCACCTTTTATCGCGGACGCATGGCCGCCACCATCGTCGAATCCGTGCTCGAAACCGGAGGCCGCCTCACCGCGGAAGATCTTCGCTTCTTCGATGTGCGCTATCGCGCCGCCCTGCAGGGAAGCTATCGAGGCTTTCGCGTCAACGCCGCGCCCGCGCCGGCAAGCGGCTATGTTCTGCTGCAACTCCTCAACCTCTACGAAGGCTTTTCCATTGGCAACGCCGGCCTTCGCCTTAACGATACGGATACGTTCCACACGGCCCTGGAATGCATGAAACTCGCCTACGCCGACAAAGCCGCATTCCTTGCCGATCCCGAGGCTGTGCCTGTTCCGGAGGCCACCCTCGCCTCAAAGGAATACGCCGCCTCTCGACGCGCTGCGATTCGCATGGACAATGTGTTGCCGCAGGGCACGCCACGGGGCAATCCGCTCACCGATACGCAGCGCTCCACCACGCACCTCTGTGTCATGGATCCAGCCGGCTGGCGGGTTTCCTACACCGCCACCTTGACCTCGCTATTTGGTGCGGCGATTGTGCCGCCGGGCACCGGCTTCCTGCTCAACAACAGCCTCACCGCCTTCAATGCCGCGGGCACCGGACCCAATGCCCCGGCCGCCTTCAAGCGCCCTGCCAGCGCCATCTGCCCGTTCAGCGTCAGCCACCCCGATGGGCGCCCCTTGCTCATTGGCGGCGCTGCCGGCGGCAATCGCATTCCCGCTATCCTCTTCCGCATTCTCTCCTTGGTCATTGACCATCGGCTCAGCGCGCAGGATGCGGTCTCCGCCCCGCGCATCGTCAACGAGAATCGGATCACCGGCGCTGGTGTCAGCGACGCGCGCATCGAACCCGCTCCCTACGCCATCTCCGATGCACTCGTCTCCGATCTGCGCCGCCGCGGCCACACCGTGCTGCGCAATACTTCCAGCTTTGGCGCTGCCCAATGCATCAGCGCCGATCCTGTCACCGGCACATTCCAACGCGGCATCGATCCCCGCCGCGACGCCGATCTCTAAAGCAAAAAAAAACGGGCCTCCCCGCCATGCGAGAAGGCCCTGCAACCGGTTTGCCCGGCGCCACTTACTTCGTATTTCCCTGATGCTGCCGCGCGCCGTACCCCGTGCCGTCCCTCGGGCCGTTGCCATGATTGCCTGCGCAATTCCCTTGTCCGTTCTTCTGGCACTGGCCCTTGCCCTGCTGCTTGCCGCTTCCATTGCAGTTGCCCTTGTTGGGGCATTGTCCTTGCCCTTGCCCCTGGCCCTGGCCCTGGCCGCGACCGTGGTGAGGGCCCTGGTGAGCCACCGCCATCGTTCCGCCTGCTAATGCCAGCGTGAGCATCCATCCCATCAGAATCTGTTTCATGACTGGTTCTCCTTTTCTATGCCTACCAGGCGGGCGTGCCGTCGTCGTTGCGCAACTTCAGGCTCTTGCCCGCTGCATTGGTAAGCACCAGCGCCAATTTTTCTTCGCTGCAGGTGGCCACGCCGTACTTCACCGTAAGCGCCGCTCCTGCCTTCAGTTCAAAATCGCTCCCCAGCAGGACCTTTTCCGGTCCCAATCGCAAACTGAGAATCCCCGCGTCGGTCTTCAATGTCATCTCCGGCTGTTGCATCCCATATCCCGCATGCACCGCCTCAATGGTTCCCGCTACCGTACGAATGGAAGCCGGGTCTACGCAGCCGGTCCCCACTGCCGCCGGCGCAGAAACACCGGAGCCGCCTGTCCATAGCGGAACACCAGCTGCATCGCGCAGCCGCAACGTTTTGCCTGCCGCTACCGCCGTTATCTCAATGGCATGCAGGTACGCCTCATTCGGCGGATTGCCGGGAGCCGCGGTCACCTTCACCGCCATCCCTTCCTTCAACTCCAAATCGTTCTCCAGCAGGAACCACACCGGCGCAACCTTGATGGTCTTCTGATTCACCACGATGCTCGGATATTGCATCGCGTAGCCAATCTGCACGCCGGTGATTGTGCCCGAGATGGTCTCGACGGCAGCCATGTTCAAAGCCGCCTGAGTGTGGATCGGTCCGGTTCCTGTCCCCGAGCCAGTGCCCGGGCCGAAACCAGGTCGCGGTCCACCCTGAGCCAGGGCAACGGCCGCGGTAAGAAGTATCGCGAAAAATGCGCGTTTCATGAGAACCTCCGGTATTCCGAAGGTGCACGGCTCATGCCAATGCGGAAGTGATTGATTTCCTTACCCGGCTCTGCTCACAACTGCGCAGAGTGTGCATGAGAGGCTTGTTTCACCGCGCAACTACTTCACTTTTCGCGGAGGTTTGTAGTCCAGATTCTGTTCCAAGTCACTGGCCGCCAACTCCGCCACCGCGCCGCCCTTCGGTACGTTCACCTTGGCGATCCACAACACCGCATTCATCACCATTTTCCGGAAGTCCGCCATGCCCCAGTTCACATGAAAATGTCCCCCCGTGAAGCCGAAGCTGCGTCCGCCATTGGACCGCACCGTGACCCATGCCAGCGTCTCCGTGAGTGGCTTGTCCTTCGGCAACTCCGCCGTCAGAATCGGCGTGACCCGTTTGTCCCCCTCCCGAAAGCGGATCTTGTAATACCACTCGTCTTTGCCCGCAAAGCTCTTCCATCCGCGCGAAATCTCGTGCTTCGGCGAAGCCTGCTTCACCGCAACGTCGTTCACCGGGTTTACGGAATACGGCCGCTCGTAGTATCCGCCGAGCCACTCCAGCAGTTCGGCTCCGCCGTTGTCCTTCGGTATCTCCACGCAATAATGCATGCATCCCAGCCCCACGCCGCCGTCCATCAATCGCTTCAAGGTCTGCATGCGCTTTCCTTCCAGAAACGGATGCCGCTCGCCGCCATCGAGATAGAAGAACACGGCGCGCGCGCCATCGAAGATTTTTTCGTCTTCCGGCCAGCCGCCCTTCACGATCACCGGCTCCACGTTTTTGTTCTGCCGCAGCATTTTTTCCATCAGCAGCACACCCGCGTTGAACTCATGCGAGCCCGGCCCGTGGCTCGGCTTGCCGGCCACCAGCACAATCTTCGCCGCATCCGCGCCGTACGCTTCGGTACCCGCCAACATCGCCATTGCTACAAGGAAAAGCATCGGTTGCCATTGTACACGTAGAATGGTGCATGGTCCGGCTCCCCCGGGCCCCAATTCATACACCATGAGTACCGTCATTACTGATTACCAACGCTGGAAACAACAGGGCGAAAGCCTCCGCACGCAAGCCAAGGCCGCCATGGAAACCCGCTTTAAGGAACTGCTCAACGAGGCCGCGCACCTGGCCGAAGAGTATCGCACCGACTTCGGCGCTACCTTGAAGCCACCCGTGAATATCACTGCCTTCCGCTACAAGGCCGGCGCCAAGCCGAAACCAAAGAAAGCAGCTCCGAAGGCCGCTGCCGGAAAACCCGAGCCTCCTCCTCCCGTTGAACCCGCGCCCGCCGCGAAGCCCGATAAAAAGGTTCTCGCCCTGATGAAGAAGCTCGACGGCGCAAAGAAGAAACTCGAAGCCGCCAAAGCCGCGGGCCAGCCCACGCGCAACCTCGAAGACAAGGTCTACGAGATCGAAGACGAACTCCAACTGGCGAATCAAGCCGGCTAGTCCCCACTTTAGGAGCGCATCGTGAACCGCCGACAATTCCTTGCTGCCTCGCTCGCATCTCTCACCGCCAACGCGGCGGCGGGAAATCCACCGAACGTCGTCATTGTCATCACCGATGATCAGGGCTACGGCGATCTCGCCTGTCACGGCAATCCCGTCATCAAGACACCGCATCTCGATGCGCTCCACTCGCGCTCCATCCGCTTCACCAATTTCCATGTCAGCCCCACCTGCGCTCCCACGCGTTCCGCGTTGATGACCGGGCGCTACACCAACTCCACCGGCGCCTGGCACACCATCATGGGGCGCAGCCTGCTCGATCCGGAAGAAGTGACCATGGCCGATTGCTTCCGCGCCGCCGGCTATCGCACCGGCATCTTCGGCAAATGGCACCTCGGCGACAATTACCCCTGCCGCCCGCAGGACAATGGCTTTGACGAAGTGCTGGTCCATGGCGGTGGCGGTGTCTGGCAAACCCCTGACTTCTTCGGCAACGACTACGAAGGCGACACCTACTTCCACAACGGCAAACCGCAAACCTACAAAGGCTATTGCACCGATGTCTTCTTTGAGAACGCGACGCAGTTCATCGCCAACGCCGTAAGCCAGAAGAAACCGTTCTTCACCTATATCCCCACCAACGCTCCGCACGGCCCCATGTGGGCGCCCGAAGGCAGCGAGAAACCTTATGAGAACGTGAAGGGCCTGCGCGAGCCCGGCTTCTACGGCATGATCACAAACATCGATACCAACGTCGGCCGGCTGGTCGCCTTCCTTCGCGAGCGCAACCTGGAGCGCAATACCATCTTCATTTACATGACCGACAACGGCTCCGCTTCCGGCGCCCAGGTCTTCAACGCCGGAATGCGTGGCAGCAAAGGCAGCGCCTACGAAGGCGGCCACCGCGTGCCGTTCTTCTTCCACTGGCCCGAAGGTGGTTACTCCGCGCCGCGCGACATTGACCGCCTGACCGCGCACATCGATGTGCTGCCCACCATGCTCGATCTGTGCGGGCTGAAGCGCCCCGCGGGTCCAGCCATGCACGGCAAATCGCTGCGCCCCCTGCTGGAAGGGAAGGCCGGGGCGTGGCAGGACCGCGCCATCACGGTCGATTCGCAACGCCTCGACACCATCGTCAAATGGCGTCAGGCAGCGGTGATGACCCAGCGCTGGCGGCTGGTGAACATGTCTCCTGACGGCAATCCGGAAAAGCTCGAACTCTACGACATCTCCGCCGATCCCGGCCAGAAGACCAACGTCGCCTCTCAGCATGCGGACGTCGTCGCCAAGCTCAAAGCCGAATACGACACTTGGTGGACGCTCACTTCCGGCCGCGCCAATGATTACGTGCGGATCGTCCTCGGCGGCCCCGACAAACGCGTGCGCCTCACCTGTCACGACTGGCATGGCGAAGGCTCGGAGAAGACGTGGAACCAGCGCGGCATCCGCACCGCGCCCGCCGCCAATGGCTTCTGGGCCGTCGATGTCGCCCGCGCGGGCATGTACAAAATCGAGTTGCGGCGCTGGCCGGAGGAAGTGAACCTTCCCATCAACGCCCCGTTCAAAGACCCGCAGCCCAATCGCGAATCCGCGCCCGGCCGTGCGATTCAAGCCGTCAAAGCGCGGCTGCGCATCGCCAATGTCGATGAGTCCACCGCTGTATCCGCCACGGACAAAGCCGCTGTGTTCCAGGTTCGCTTGCCCAAGGGCCCCACGAAGCTCGAAACCTGGTTCTACGAAGCCTCCGGTGTCGAACGCGGAGCCTACTTCACCTACGTCGAGCCGGCCTGATTACTTCCGCGTCCCGTTGTTCAACCAGAAATCGAGCCGCGGCGCTTCCCACGAGTAGGGCTTGTTGATCACATCCAGGTCACCATCGCCATCCACATCGGCCAACTGTCCTTCATGCCAGCCGTGCCCTTCCACCAGCACTGTGGGGCGAAATCCGCCGCGTCCATCGCCATAGAGAATCCACGCCTTCGCCCGCGGATGATCGGGTTGCTCCCCGCGTCCCCACTTCGCCATCTCCGCCGCGAAGATATCCAGCTTCCCATCGCCGTCGATATCGCCCACATCCAGCGTGTGCCCGTGCGTCAGCGGTTGCTCCAGCAGATCGCGCCCCTTCCAGCACGCCGCCTCCTTCGCATCGCCGTCGCAGGAGTAGAACCGTAGCGGCCCGCTGCCATCGCCCGGTCCAATCACTACCTGTGCATTCTTCCCTTTGAAGAAACGCCCCGCCTTGATTCGCCCTCCGATCGTCCCAATGCGCGTCGCACGAAATTTTCCACCGCCTTCATGCCGGAACCACGCGTTCCCGGCGAGCACATCCATCCGCCCGTCTCCATCCACATCGAACGCCTGCACACCCTCGGCATACTTCGCCGCGCTATCGACATCCTCACCCGCCTGCCCGCTGAAGATCACCTGCCGCGGCCATGTCTGGGCGGTGCGCGGATCAGCCGGCACCGGAGCTACAAACAATGTCTTCGCTTTCTGATTCCAAAAAATCAGTTGCGGCTTACCCGTGCCCAACACATCGGCGAACGTCTGATCATGATGCTGATTCGCTCCATCGTTCTTGATGGTGTGCCGCTTCCAATTCACACCTTCTTCAAACCGCGGATACGGATTCTCCCACCACCACAGTTCTTTGCCCGAGGCATCCGCGCCGAAGACGATATCGTTGTCCCCGTCCCCGTCGATATCAAACGCAGCCCCACCCGCTTCCACGCGCAGAAATTCGCTTTCGATCACCCGCCGCTTCCACCCGCTGCCTTCGCGCGCAATCCACACCAGCGCCGGAGCGTGCACCCGGTAGCTGATGACGATATCGGCCCCCGGCTTCTTGTCCAACTCCGCCACCAGCATGCCGGTCTGCTGATTCGAGCCGCCCGGATTCGGAACCTCGCCCGTGGTGCTCGATACATGCACCCAGCGAATCGCCAACATCGCCAGCAGCAGGAGTGTCATGGATTCCGCGCCACTCGAAAGCCCACCATGCGGTGCGCCACAAAAGAAGGCCACGCCGCCGACCGTGCATAGGTGCGCGAATCGAATGCCTCCACGAAGAAATGCCCGCCGCGCAGCACGCGGTACACGCCCTGCTCCGGCCCCTTCGGATTCTTCTTCGGCGAAACAGCGTAGTAATCGCGGTTGTACCAATCCGAGCACCACTCCATCAAGTTGCCGGCCATGTCCATCGCCCCATACGGCGAGGCGCCCTTTTCAAAGAACCCCACCGGCCGCACCGTGTCGTACGGCTGCGTGCCGACGAAGTTCGCCTGCGAAGCATCAATCGTGTTGCCCCACGGATAGCGCCGCTGATCCGTTCCCCGCGCCGCCTTCTCCCACTCGGCTTCCGTCGGCAGCCGGTACGTTTTTCCGGTCTTCGCACTCAGCCAGTTGCAGAACGCCACAGCCGAATCCCAATTCACTCCAATCACCGGGTAGTTGTCGCTGTCCGGAGTCCCGCCGCCATGATTATTCGCCATGGTCCAATAGGGCACCTGGTCCTTCGGCACAGGCCGACCGCCGGGCCAGTACTTTGGATCGTTGTACCCCGCGTCATCGCGGAACTTACGCCACTGCGCGTTCGTCACTTCATACTTGCCGATGTAGAACGCGTCCAACTCCACCGTATGTACGGGCCGCTCTCGCGATTCGCCATCGCCGAAGTTATCGCCCATCTTGAAGGCGCCCGCAGGCACATGCACCAGCACGCCAAACCCGTCATCCACAGTCTTCGGCTGCGCGGCCAACAGGGCCGGCAGCAATGCGCTCCATACTAGAAACGTTCTCATTTGGGCAAAATCACCGATCTGCAGAAAATGGCGCAGCGTATCCATCCACAACGAAAATTCGGGCTCCCGAGGCTGCGCAAATCCATGCCGGCCCTTCTGATACAGGTGCAACTCCGCCACGCCCGGCTCGGTTCATTTCCAGCCACAACTGCGCACTGCCATTGGCCGCTCCTCGATCCGCCGCGGCCGCCAGCAAAAACGTCGGCGGAAATTCTTCAATTGCTCGTTCGGAGTGGCACGCCCGCGCTGTACACCATCACCAGGTAATCCGGCCGCGAGGACACTCGGTCCAGCGGATCGGCCTGCTCAGGCTCGGTCCGCTGCCTTCGCTCCGTTCACCACCGCCGCGCCAGCGGATCCTGCGGAGAAGCCCGCGAATCAATCTTCGCAGGATCGAGTCCCCATTCCTTCGCCCGCGCCCGTACCAGTTGCACCGCGCGATTGCCATCCAGCGCGAGCATTCTCGCCGTACTTCGGGGACAACCGGTAGGTGAGAACAAACGCCGCCGCGCCCCAATCGTTATACCGCTCGGCGATGTCCACGCCTTCCACCCCGTACATCAACATGATGTTGCCGCCGCCCGGCGCCACCACGATCGAACTTCCATTGCGCTTGTTGGCGGGGGGTAGAAACACACTGACAAACGGCTCATCCAGCGGCCCGTCGCCCTGCGCCAACGGCACTTTGCCTTTCTCCCACAACGGGATGTTGAAGGGTGCGATAGCAGCGGCGCTTCGGGAATCGGCGGCCCACGCCGCCCCCGCCATCGCCAGCACAACCAGGGTGCGAGTTGCGAAAAGCATTCCTCGATCTTCCGACGCTTCCCTCGTTCCGTCAAGTCACGGCAGAGAAGCAAGTAGGCCAAACAGTTCATCCCGAGCCATCGCACGTACCTCCAACCGCCGCTCAAAATCCCGATACCCTGCCGGAAACCCCTGCGCATATCGTTGGTAATCATGAAGCTCGAAGTACCGCGTTTTCAGATGATCCAGCACTCGCGCTTGCACGGCCCGCACCTCCGGTGAAGCGTACCGGTCGAAACGCAACTGCTCATGCATGGTGCGAGGCACAAAGTACACCTTCGCCCAACGATCGGTGAACTGCCGCGCATCCGACATTCTCCGCGTATGTGACCCGGTCACCGCCGCCCCCTTCAACCAAACCAGCGTCTCCCTCGTCAGCCGGTTCTCACGCTCAATCCCTTGCACATACTCCGCTCGATACCTCTCCAACGACGCGCGAAAACGGGCCGCCTCCCGCCGTGTCTCTTCCCGCCCGGGTCCGGAGCATCCCGCCAGAATCATAACCGCCCAAAATATTCGGCGCATCGCAACCTCACGGCTTCTCCAATGCCATCCGCAGCAGCGGGGCTTTCCTCTTGCCCCGGCTGAACCACTCGGAAGAATCGTTCCAGGCGGTTGTCCCAACCATCACCGCCAATAGAAAGATGACGGGACTCATAGGTCCTCAGACACCGCTCAACACCAATCAGTTCCTACCCCGTCAGGTGATAGCATGAAGAGAGTTACTTCTCCGTTCGAACTGGAGTCCTGACAAGCAAGTCCATGTCGCGTACCCTACTGCTTGCTATCGCTGTATCCGCTCCGCTCCACGCGGCGTCCACGGACGTGTTTGCCTATGTCCAGAAAAGCTGTGTCGCCTGCCACAACGGTCAGGTCAAATCCGGCGACATCGATCTGAAGGCACTCCATTCCCCCAAAACCTTCGACGAAGATCGCGAGATCTGGGAAAAGGTGGTGGAGAAGATCAAACTCGGCCAGATGCCGCCGCCCGGCGTGCCCAAGCCTGCCATCGAAAACACACGAGCCGTCACCACCTGGCTCGAATCGGAATTCGCCCGCCAGGATCGCACGGCCAAGCCCGACCCCGGCCGAGTCACCGCGCGACGCCTCAATCGCGCCGAATACAACAACACCATTCGCGATCTGCTGGGCATCGATACCAAGCCCGCCGACAGCTTTCCCGCCGATACGCCCGCCTTCGGCTTCGACAACATCAGCGATGCCCTCGGCCTCTCCCCCGCGCTGCTCGAAAACTACATCGATGCCGCTGAGCGCAGCGTCCGCGCCGCCATTTTCGGCCCGGCCAAAATGAAGCCGGCGGCGGTCCACTACTCCGCGCCAGTGCGCCTCAACGATTCCCGCGGTACCCGCTCGCTGCCCAAAGACCTCGCCAACTACGACCTGACCGGGCTGAGCACGCTGCACGCGGCGCACTTCCTCCATCGATTTCCTGTCGAGGCCGAATACAACTTCCGTCTCGTGCTCAACGGCCACCGGCCCAATCAGTCCGAGCCCGCGCATCCAGCCCTCTACATCGATGGCAAGCTGATCCGCGAGTTCGAGATCGATGCGACCGATCTCGAGGGGCAGATCCTCGAAGTGCGCAGCCGCGTCACCGCCGGCGAGCATCTCATCTCCACCACCTACCACCGGAACTACCACGGCCTCCCGCCGCAGTACGGTGGCCCGGAGCCTTCCAAGCGCCCTCCTGAAGCACTCATCAATCCACGCGGCAAGCTCAGCGAGAAGGACATCGAAACGCTCCGCAAGTACGGCACGCGCATCAAGACCGATGGCGTGGAAACCCGCATCGACAACCGCTGGGAAGCCATCGACATCGGTGGTCCGTTCCAGCAGACCCTTGGCCCTTCGCCCGATAGCATCAAACGCATCTTCATCTGCGGCCACGCCCAAGGCAAGCACAGCGACGCCTGTGCCCGCAAAGTGATCGCGAACTTCGCCAATCGCGCCTATCGCCGCCCTGCCTCGCCCAAAGAGATCGATCAGGCCCTCAGCTTCTTCACGCTCGCACGCCAGCAAGGCGATCCGTTTGAAGAAGGCATCGCCACCGCGCTCCAGTCCATCCTCGTTTCGCCCCAATTCCTCTACCGCATCGAGCGGGACAACGTGGTGGCAGTCACTCCACTCGAACTCGCCTCCCGGCTTTCCTACTTCCTCTGGAGCAGCATGCCCGACGACGAACTGCTGCGCCTGGCTGGGGAAGGGAAGCTGAAGCAGCCCGCCGTTCTCGAAGCGCAAGTGAAACGCATGCTGCGCGATCCGCGCTCCGCGGCGTTCGTTGAAAACTTCGCCGGCCAGTGGCTGCAGTTCAAGAACATCGACGTCGTTCGTCCCGATCCGCAGAAGTTCGCCATCTTCGACGATGACCTGCGCCTTTCCATGCGCCGCGAAACGGAACTCTTCCTGCAGCACATCGTGCGCGAAGACGCGAGCGTACTCGATCTGCTCGACGCCAATTACACCTTCCTCAACGAACGGCTCGCCCGCTTCTACGGCATCCAGGGAGTCACCGGCCCGGAATTTCGCCGTGTGGAAATGACCGGCGCCAATCGCGGCGGCGGTGTCCTGGCGCACGCCAGCGTGCTGACCGTTTCTTCTTATTCCACGCGCACGTCGCCTGTACTGCGCGGCAAGTGGATCATGGAAAACATCCTCAATGCGCCGCCGCCCGCGCCACCTCCCGGTGTGCCGCCGCTCGATGAAGCCAAAGCCGGCTCCGGCACGTTGCGCCAGCAGATGGAGGAGCACCGCAAGAACCCCGCCTGTGCCTCCTGCCATTCGCGCATGGACCCGCTCGGCTTCGGCCTGGAGAACTTCAACGCCATCGGCGAATGGCGCACGCAAGACGGCAAATTCCCCGTCGATGCCTCCGGCACACTGCCCGACGGCCGCACCTTCCAAAGTCCCGCCGAACTCAAAACCCTGCTCAAAGCCGACCGCGAGCGCTTCGTCAAGGGCATCGCGGAGCGCATGCTCATCTACGCTACCGGCCGCGGCCTGGAACGCTTCGACAAGCCAATTGTCAACGCCATCGCCGCGCAGTTACCCGCCGCCAACTACAGATTCTCGGCCCTGGTGATGGGTGTGGTGAACAGCCTTCCCTTCCAGAACCGCCGTCCGCGCGAATCGAGCCAGATCGCTACTGCCACAGGAGAGAAACGCAAATGAACTTCCTTACTGGGAAACACATCGATCGCCGGATGTTGCTGCGCGGGCTCGGCGCGTCGATTGCGCTTCCGCTGCTCGATGCCATGCGTCCCGCCTTTGCCGCTCCCTCTACTACGGGCAAGCAGCCGCGCCGCATCGGCGTCGTGTACGTTCCGAACGGCATCGTGATGAAGGATTGGAAAGTCGAAGCCACGGGCGCGGACTTCGCTTTCCCTCGCATCATGAAGCCGCTCGAAGCCCTGCGCGCCGACATCACCGTTCTCTCCGGCCTCGCCAATCACGCGGCAACCAAAGCCAAGGGCGGCGGCCACGCCAAAGCCACCGGCAGCTTCCTTTCCGGCGCTGAACCCAAGTACACCGCGGGCGCCGATGTGCGCGCCGGCGTCACCTTTGACCAACTCGCCGCCCAGGCCTGGAGCAAAGAAACCCGCGTTGCCTCGCTGCAAATCGGCTGCGAGGATTCGCGCATGGTGGGCAATTGCGACACCGGCTCCAGTTGCGCCTACACCAACACGCTTTCCTGGAAAGACCCCGAAACTCCGCTCAGTGTGGAAGTGAATCCGCGCTCCGTTTTTGAGCGCCTATTCGGCACCGTCGATCCCAGCCTGCCCGCCGACGTCCGCGCCCGCCGCGCCCTTTACCGCAAATCCATCCTCGATCAAACCAAAGCCTCCACCGAACAACTGCTGGGCACACTGGGCGCGGCCGATCGCCGCAAGATGGACGAATACCTCACCGGCATCCGCGAGGTGGAAACGCGCATCGCCGCCGCTGAGCGCGATCCCATTACGCCCCCATCGGAGAAGCCCTCTGGCATCCCCTTCGAATACTCCGAGTATGTGAAGCTGATGTTCGACCTGCAGGTGATTGCGTTTCAATCCGACCTCACCCGCGTCTCGACGATGATGCTCGGCCGCGAAGGCAGCGTCCGCACCTATCCGGAAATCGGCGTTCCCGATCCGCACCACCCGCTCACTCATCACCGCGGCCACCCCGATTTTATTGAGAAAGTGACGAAGATCAACTGCTTCCATGTCGAGCTGTTCGCCGGCTTCCTCAAGAAGCTGAAAGCGACGCCTGATGGCGATGGCTCGCTGCTCGATCATTCGGCCATCCTCTACGGCAGCGCTCTCAGCGATGGCAACGCCCATTCGAACTTCGATCTGCCGCTGGTGCTCGCCGGTCACGCGGGCGGCATCAAGGGCGGCCGCCACGTCGCTGCTGAAGCGAAGACGCCCGTGGCCAATCTGTTCGTGCAGATGCTCAATCGCACCGGCCTCGAAACCAAATCGTTCGCCGACAGCACGGGCCAGTTGGAACTCTAATTCAGGTAGTGGCCGTTACGATCCACCACGCGCTCCGAAGTCACGTAGACATCTTCCCGCTCCAGGCCATGCGGGCCGCTGCGAATCTCCTCCCAATGCCCGAAGCGCACCGTCGCCTTCCCGTCGTGAAACTCCGTAAAGGACTCGATCCCCTCGGCCGGCAGTTGCCATTGCCATACACCGCTACTATCAATCGCCCCGAACAACCCGCCCCACATCACCAAGGCCAGCCCTTCGCGAAACTCCGCCGCCATCGAATACTGCGGCGCCAGCACCTCCTTGCCCGCATGATCGCGATATCCATACATCCCTGAAGAAATCCGGAACCGCGTGAATGCCGCAGGCGCCGGCTGCGCTCGCTTCGCCAGGGAATGTTCTGGAAGTGCTGCTCCAAACGCGGGCGATGGATCACCAGCGATTCCGCCATCTCCTCCACCAACCGCCGGTCCCCATCAAACTCAATCGCGAACGGCTTGGCGCCTCCGGACCGGAACAGGTACAAATACAGGTACCCGCTGCACCGCGAATTCCCGCCCCAATCGGTGTAATTGTCGTAAGAAAATGTAAACTTCAACTTCTCCGGGTCGACTGACGTTTCGTACGGCTCCAGCCGGAAAATATCCCGCGCTTGTACCGACCCAAAGCCATAGAGCGATACCATGCCGCTCCGATGCATACGCTGCCAGCGTTGCGCCATCCGGTGCCCGTTGCCCAGCATCGCCACCGCCAGTAAAGAAAGCCAGAAGTACATACACCTACTCCTGCGGCTTCCCGGCAACGATTCGATCATCGAAGCAAAGGTATACTGGCCAGACGTGTCTCAGCCCCATCTCGCGCGCCAACTCGGTGTCTTTGACGCCACCATGATCGTCATGGGCGGCGTAGTCGGCTCCGGCATCTTCATGAACCCCTACGTCGTGGCCCGCCAGGTGCACACCCCATTCCTGATCTTCGGCGCTTGGCTTTTCGGAGGCATGGTAGCGCTGCTGGGCGCGTTCCTTTACGCCGAACTCGCCGCCCGCCGGCCCGACCTCAACGGCCAATACGCCTACCTTCGCGAAGCCTATCACCCGCTGGTCGGCTTCCTCTACGGATGGGTGCTGCTGCTCGTCATCCAAACCGGAGGCATGGCAGCCGTAGCCGTGACCTTCGCCCGCTACTTCCTCTCGCTCACCGGCTTGCCCATCCCCGATTGGACGGTAGCCGTCACTGCGCTGGCAGCACTCACCGCCATTAACTGCCTCGGTGTCCGGTCCGGCAGCAACGCCCAATCCTTCCTCATGGTGCTGAAGATCCTCGCCATCGCCGCCATCGCGGCGGCAGGGCTCCTGCTGGCCCGAGGCACGAACCAATCCTGGACCCCGCTGCTCGACCGCCCCGTCTCCTTCGACCTGCTCACCGCGTTCGGCGCCGCCGCGACACCGGTGCTCTTCGCCTACGGCGGCTGGCAAACGGCGAGCTTCATGGCCGCCGAAATGCGCGATCCGAAGCGCGACCTGGCCCGCGCCATGCTGATCGGCGTGCTTGGCGTTCTGGCGCTCTACCTCTCCATCAATCTCGCCTACCTGCGCGTGCTCGGAGTCGATGGACTGGCCGCTAACACAACTCCAGCTACCGCCGTCGTGCGCCAAGTCATGGGCAGCGCCGGCGAGACGGTCACCGCCATCGCCATCACGGTCTCCACGCTCGGCTTCCTTAGCCAGGCCATGCTCACCGCCCCGCGCGTCTACTTCACCATGGCGGCCGACGGCCTCTTCTTCCCCGCCGTGTCCCGCGTCTCTGAACGCACTCGCGTCCCCGTAGTCGCCATCATCCTGCAAGGTGTGTGGGCCATGGTGATCGCCCTTTCCGGCCGCTATGAGCAGATCCTCAACTACGTCGTCAGCGTCGATTTCCTCTTCATCGGCCTCACCGGCAGTTGCGTCTTCGCCTTCAAAGGACGGTCCCCCGGCCACCCCTACACCACCGTTCTCTTCTGTGCGGCATGCTGGTTTGTAGTGGCCAACACCATCTATCGTTATCCCGGCGACACCGTGCTCGGCCTGTTGATCCTATCGAGCGGTATCCCCGCCTACCTGTTTTGGAGAAGAAAGAAAACCGCATGAGTTCGCATGCCCGGTCCACGCACTCGCCCTACATGCATTGGGCGAAGACCCGCTTCCAATCGCAGCCGCGCTTCGGATTGACCAACAGCGGCGTCATGAACTTTCCCATCTCGGAACTCCAGGTGCGCCTGGAAGACATTGATCTCAGCGGGCCCAGCTATTACGGCTATCCGCCGCTGCAGGAAGCCCTGGCGCGGCACACCAAAGCGCCGCTCGAATCGATTGTCGCCGCCCAGGGAACATCCGGAGCCAATTACCTCGCCATGGCCGCGCTTCTCCAGCCTGGCGATGACTGCCTGGTCGAATCGCCCGTCTACGACCCGCTGCTGCACGCCGCTTCCTCCCTCGGCGCCCGCATCAATCGATTTCGCCGCCACGCCGAGGATGGCTTCCGTATCCGGCTCGACGAAGTCCGCCAGGCGATGACCCCGGCCACCCGCCTCATCGTCGTCACCAATCTCCACAACCCATCGAGCGCGTTTATCGACGAGGCCACCCTCCGCGGCCTTGCCGCGATTGCCCGCGAATCGAATGCCCGTGTCCTGGTGGACGAAGTGTATCTCGAAGCCATGTACGAGGATGCGCCTCCATCGGCATTCTTCCTCGACCCCGTCTTCGTCATCACCAGCAGTCTCACCAAGGCCTACGGCCTGAGCGGGCTGCGCTGCGGCTGGATCCTCGCCGAGCCCGATCTCGCCCGCCGCCTGTGGCTGCTCAACGATCTGATGGGTGTCATCCCGGCGCACTCCGCCGAGCGACTCAGCATTCTCGCCCTGGAGCAACTTCCGGCCATCGCCGCCCGCGCCCGCCGAATCCTTGATCCCAACCGCGCTCTGCTCCACGAATTCCTCGAAAAGCACCCTCGCTTGCAGGGTGGCCGTATCCCTTACGGCACCGTGAGTTTCCCCCGTCTCCCCGGAGTGGATGCGGCTGCTTTCTGTGACCGCCTGCTGGAGCACCACGGCGTGAGTGTCGTCCCTGGCTCGTTCTTTGAGGCCCCTGAGCATCTCCGCATCACCATCGGCTGCGCCACGGAAACCTTGCGCGGCGGACTGGACGGTCTGGCCGCCGCTTTGAACGAACTCGATCGCTGACAAGAAAAATTTTTCAAAAAATCGAAATCAAATGGAAGCCTTCCCGCGTCTGATTGGATGAAGAGGCATGAGGAGGCCGAACCGATGATTCTGAAGCCGAAAGTTGAATTGAAAGAAGAAACCGCCTCGGTGTATTGCTTCATGTGCACGCACACCGTGGAGGCCACTGTCGTGGTGGGCCCCAAGGGTCCAAAGGTAAAAGCAGGGCAGAAGTGTGCGCGCTGCCACTCTTCCATTGACTCGGGGTTTGTCCTGCGTACCCCGAAGGCGGCATAAGCGCAAACCGGCGCCTCCTACTGACGCGCCAGTTCTCCATCGCTTCATTTGCTCTTTCGCCCGCTCTGTGCTTTCATTGGAGTAGCACAAGGCCCACTTTAATGAAAAAGAAACCGAAAGAAGAACCGACCGTCATCTCCAAAGAGATCATTCAGCGGGCGAAGGCTGCTATATTCTCCGACAGCATCACCCCCGTCACCAAGTGTACGGTCTGCGGCGGGGATGCGGCCCCCAACTCCACTGAGAGCCTGTGCTGGGTTTGCCGGCGCCTCAAAATCAGCGCCTGGCGCGATGCCGATCAGCAGATGGCCGCATCCGAATAGCCCTACTCGAATAGATACTCGTACTCCGACGGGTCCAGCCCAAATAACTCCATCTGCCGTGGGATGTCCGATCGTAGTGTCTCCGGCGTAATCTTCACCCACGCCTCTACCACCGTCTGAACCCCAACCCGGTTCTTTCCCTCCTCCGCGGCTAGCCCCTCTGCCGTGCTCCGGAGAGTCTCCTCTGTCCGCTCGCGAATCGGTCGCGGCGTCCCCGACAATATACTCTGAAAAAGATCTTCTGCTGCGTCGTTCCAGTTCATCGCGAATAGGATACCTGAGTTGGCCTAGGGGTTTCACCTCATCCCTAACTCCCCTCCTCCCGCCGATGAAATAGACAGGCCATGAACAGCACCCCAGCCTCGGATTTCACAGATCTCTACGAGCTTCTCCAAGTGAGCCCGAACGCGGAACTGGATACCATCCAGCGCGTCTTCCGCCTGCTGGCCCAACGCTACCACCCGGATAATACCGAAACCGGCAACGAGCCCCTCTTTCAACAGATGCTGAAGGCCTACCAGACCCTCAGTGATCCGGTCACCCGTGCCGCTTACGACGCGCAGCATCGCGCCCAGGTGAAGCTGAACTGGAAGATCTTCGACCAGTCCTCGGAAGTCAGCAGCCAGTTGGATGAACGCAAGAAGCGCGAAGGCTTACTCGCCGTCCTCTACCGCAAACGGCAGTTCAGTCCCAGCCAGCCTGGCATGAATCTCCGCGAAATCGAAGATCTCATCGGAATCCCCCGCGAGCATCTCGAGTTTACCGTCTGGTTTCTCAAGGAACGCGGGGACATCAAACCCGGCGATAACGGCCGCTTCATGATCAGCGTCAAGGGTGTAGAGTCCTATGAAAGCCTCAGCATGCCAGAACCGGCCGAACGCCGCGATCTCGTCATGCTGCCTGCGGCGCAGGAACAAACCGCCTAGCATTGACTCGACTGCCGTACACTGGTACTTACGCTTGCGCGTAACTTACCGATGAGCTCAAACATACTTCTGGAAAGCAATCTGCCCGGCATCCCCCTGGTGGCCCGCGGCAAGGTCCGTGATGTCTACGCGATCGGCACGGATAAATTGCTGATGATCGCCACGGATCGCATTTCCGCCTTCGATTGCATTCTCGGCTCGCCCATCCCTGGCAAGGGCCGCGTACTGACGCAACTCTCCTTGTTCTGGTTCGACTTCTTCTCCCAAGAAGTGAAGACCCACATTCTCACCGCCAACGCCGCCGAATACCCGGCCGAACTGCAGCCCTTCCGCGATCAACTGGAAGGCCGCTCCATGCTGGTGCGCCGTGCCCAGATGTTCGAAGCCGAATGCGTGGCCCGAGGCTATGTCTCCGGCTCCGGCTGGAAAGACTACAAGGCCTCTGGCGCCATCTGCGGCATTCCGCTGCCCTCCGGTTTGCGCGAAAGCGACCAGCTCCCCGCGCCCATCTTTACCCCCGCTACCAAGGCCCAGTCCGGCCACGACATCAACATCTCCTTCGACGAATTCCGCAAGATCACCGGCGATGCGATGGCTGAAACCCTTCGCAACACCACCCTGCGCATCTACGGCCGCGCAGCCGAATACGCCCGCACCCGCGGCATCATCCTCGCCGATACGAAGTTCGAATTCGGCCTCGTCAACGGTGAACTCGTGCTTGCTGACGAGGTGCTGACCCCCGACTCCTCGCGCTTCTGGCCCGCCGATACCTACTCTCCTGGTGGCCCGCAAAAGAGCTACGACAAGCAGTTCGTGCGCGATTATCTGGAGACCCTCGATTGGGACAAGCGGCCTCCTGCCCCCGCCCTGCCCGCTGACATCGTGGAGAAAACCCGCGCCAAGTACTTCGAAGCCTACCGCGTGCTGACGGGCAAAGAACTCGAATGAACTGGCTCGATATTGTTCTGGGAGCGATCCTTGCGGGTTCCACCATCGCCGGGATCATGAAAGGCTTCGCCCGCACCGTGGTCGGCATCACCGCCACCATCCTCGGCTTTGTGCTCGCCATCTGGTTTTACGGCGCCGCCGGATCCATCTACGCCGAGTACGTCAGCTCGCGCGCTGTCGCCAATTTCCTCGGCTTCATCACCGTTTCGGCGCTCGTCATCCTGGCCGGGGCGCTCATCGGCAAGCTGCTCGCCATGGCCTTCAAATGGGTTGGCTTGTCCTGGCTCGACCGCACGCTGGGCGCCTGTTTCGGCCTTCTGCGCGGGCTGCTGGCGTGCACCATCTTCGTCATGATCCTCATGGCCTTCGCCACCAAGCCCCCGCCCAAATCCGTGGTCGAATCCACCATCGCTCCCTACGTCATCGAAGCGGCCCGCCTGTTCTCGAAAGTGGCCCCGAACGACCTCACCCAGGGAGTCACGGAAAGCTACGAAAAAATCCAGCACGTCTGGAACGACACCGTGGGCAAGCCGCCCAAACGCCCGAAAGCGACAGAACACTGATTCATGGATTTGCTTATCTTCGATCTCGATGGGACTCTCATCGACTCACAACTCGACCTGGTCCATTCCGTCAACGCCATGCGCCAGCACATGGGCCTCGCCCTGCTCTCGCAGGAAACCATCGCTTCCTACGTCGGCAACGGCGCTCCGGTGTTGGTGCGGCGCGCCCTCGGCGATCTGGCCACCGATGAAACCGTGGCCCGCGGTCTCGAATATTTCCTCGATTACTACTGGCATCACCTGCTCGACTTCACCACGCTCTATCCGGGTGTGCGCGAAGCGCTCGACGACTTCCACGCGCGCTCCGTCCCCATGGCCGTCCTCACCAACAAGCCGATCCGCTTCAGCGAAGCCATCGTCGATGGCCTCGGCCTGCGACAGTATTTCTTCCGTGTCTATGGCGGCAACAGCTTCGAACAGAAGAAGCCCGATCCTTACGGCATTCATCGCTTGATGGAGGAACGCCCCGCCGCGCCGCACCGCACCATGATGGTCGGCGACAGCGCCATCGACATCCGCACGGCGCGCAATGCGGGCGTGAAGGCCTGCGGCGTGACATACGGCTTTCAACCGGAAACGCTCGAAGCCGACCCGCCCGATATCTTGCTCGACAATCTAGCGCTTCTTCCTGGCCTTCTTCTCGCCGCCTCGTGACACCGCGGTCATCGTAGGATAGCGATCGAACTCCTCACCGCCGCCCGTGGCGCGTGGATCTTTTGTTTCCTTCAGCGCGGCCATCAACTGCCCGTCGAGCTTCTTCAATGCCCCGGCGTAGGCCGGGTCCGCGGCCACGTTCTTCAACTGCCACGGGTCCTTCTTCAGATCAAACAGCTCCTGCGCCGGCCGCTTGCCGAACGTCAGTTCATACAGCGGGCGCACGGCGGCGTCGGCTCGATGCGTCACCATGTACGCCTTCGATGGCCCGGCGTCGCAATCGGCGAATGCCACCCGCGTGTTCCCCGCCAGTTGCTCATAGGTGGCCGTCTCCAGTTCATCGGGATCGCCATAGGGCCAGCGCGTGGGCAGGAAATTGCGGATGTAGTGGAAGTCGTGATTGCGCAGCGCGCGCATCGGATAGCCGCCGTTGATCTCTTCTCGGCAAGGAACATGCCGCTCCATTCCCGTGAGCACTTGCCCCCGCCGCGAATCCACGCGCCCGCTCTTTGACGATTCCAGCAGCGGCATCAACGTCCGTGCCGTCATGTCCGCATGCGGCTTCAATCCCGCAGCCTCCAGGAACGTCGGCGCAAGATCCGGCATGCTCACGAAGTCTTCCACCTTGCGTCCGCCCTTGATCCGCGACCCCCACTGAATGGCCAGCGGTACGTGCGTTCCTGCTTCATAGATGGAAGCCTTCCCGCGCGGGAACGGCCAGCCGTTATCTCCGGAAATCACCACCAGCGTATTTTCTAACTCACCCATCTTTTCCAGCGTGTCCAGCAGCGCCTGTGTATCGCGGTTGAACCGCTGTACTTCCAGGAAGTAGTCGCACATGTCCTTGCGCACAATCTCCGTATCCGGCAAATACGGAGGCACGCGCACGTCCTCCAGGCGCATACCGCTCTTCACCCCCGTCTCCCACGGATACGGCCGGTGCGGATCGTGGCTCCCGAACCAATAGCAGAACGGCGACCCCTCCGGCCGTGCCTTCAAGAATGCCGCGAAATCCGAGTACTGTGGCCCTGCAGGATTGC
>JAXLQM010000028.1:0-102468 GCA_046331645.1 Bryobacteraceae bacterium | reverse complement strand
GCGCTCTACAGCGGGGTCGAATTTGTCGAGGGCGGCTTTCGGCCGGCGGCGCGGGATCAGCATCTTGAGGGTGATGGTGGTGTCCTGCCCCGGATAGACGATTTCTTCCTTGGGGCCATCGGGCTCATAGCCCATTCGCACGCCTTTGATCTGATGGACGCCGGGGTTGATGCCCGGGAGCCGCAATGGCGAACCCTTGCTGACGACGCCGACGGATTTGCCATCGACGAAGACTTCCACGTTGTCCATGTTCGATTCGAAGATGAAGGTGCCGAATTTGGCTTTGGGCGGATCGCCGAGCTTGGCTCCCGCAGGGATGTAGGCGAGGAGCATGTTGTTATCGAAGCTGCCGCCGAGGGTCGGGTTCTGACGGCCGCCGGAGGCTTCACGCACGTTGCGCTGGACGTAGTTGGAGAGTTCGTCGGCGGTGACGATGCCGTCGTGCGATTCGTCGGCTTCACCTTCCATGCCCTTCACCACGTAGTAAGTGAAGATGCCGTGGCCGCCGCCCCATTCGGGGCTTTCGAAGGACTGCTCGCGGTCGCGGCTGGCGGTAAGGGAGAAGAGCGAACGGTTGAGATCGAGCAGGCGGCTGTTGATGGTGCGCACGTCGGTTTCGGAAGTTACCGCGCCGCTGTGGCAGGCGTCGGTGAGCAGCACTTTCCACTTGCCCTTGATCTTGGAGCCGAAGGCGCCGCCGAGGGCTTCGACGGAATAGCCGGTGCCCGTGGGGTTGCCTTTGTCGAAGTCGGTCGGGGCGAGGAAGACCTTGCCGTTGTAGACGAAGCCGTGGCCGGCGAAGTAGATCAGAACACGGTCATCGTCTTTGGCGACGGAGGGGAGCCAGTTTTCGATTTCGTTGCGGATGTTGGCGAGAGTGGCTTTGGCGCCGGTGAGTTTGTGGACGTTTTCGGCGCGGAAGTTGCCGCCTTCGCGGCTGATCAGGATGCTGTATACCGATTCGGCGTCGCGCTCTGTGTATTTCAACTGGAGCTTGGCATCGAGCTTGGGGTAGTTCTGGACGCCGATGACGACGGCGTAGCTGCGTGGGACGCTGACTTTGCCGGTGGCCGGAGGATCGATGGATTCGTCGACTTCGTATTTGAGATCGCGCTGCTGGGCGTTGGCCGGAGCTTTTTTCGTGCCGCCGGCCTGCGGTGCGGCGAAGGCAACGCTGGCTGCGAGCAGGATGGGAAGGATGGTTCTCATGAGCGGCTCCTACTTATGGGCCAGGCGAAACTCGTAGACCACCGGGCCGTTGAGTGGCACCGGGGAGGAGACCACGCTGCCTCGTTGATTCTTGCGGAAGATGAGTTCCTGGTTGTTGTTCTGCGCCATGGTTTTGATGTTGGAGGGGAGTTGGGCGGCGTCGGCAACGGCCTGGGGTCCGGCGGAACTGTCGACGCACTCGCCGCGAGCGCGCAGGATCGTGTCATCGCAACGCGGCGTGAGCGAAGCCATGGCCTTGGCGCTGGTTGGCGAAGGCGGAGGCGGAAGCGGCTTGTAACTGGTATTGCGTTCCCCGCCGCCCATTTCGACAGGCGTCATCATCCAGTAAATGATGTCATGCCCGGCGGGGCCATCGATGCGGAAGGCTCCGGCGGTGGCGGGCACGATGTACTCCTTGCCGGCTTCCACTTTGTTGGCCATGCCGGTGTCTTCGCGCGGGAAGAGCTTGGTGTAGGTGCCGGCGGTTCCCTGATTCATGACATACAGGTAGCCGTTGAAGTTGGTTTTGAAACGGAAGCGGACGTAGTCGCCCTGGTTGAAGATGAAGCCGGGGTCAACGACTTTCCAGCCGGCGCTGGTCTTGCGCTCCAGCGTCAGTTCCATTTTATTGGGACCTTGCTGGAGCGCTTTCGATTGACTGAGCGCGGGCAACGCCGCGGCCACGGCCAAGAGGGGGAGAAAGGCAGTGTGGTTCATGGAGGCGTTTCCTGTTGCGGATCAGTCGTGTTTGAGCGTGATGTCGACCACGAGGCGGGCATCCGGTTTGCCGGATTTTTCGACGACGTAGACGGCGGATTCTTTCTTTGCAGCGGCGGCGGGCGACGGGGAATCGTCAACTTTTTCGAAGACGAGGTCGCGGGAGACCATCTGGGAGCGGAGGCGTCCGACGAGCTGGTCGTCGATGGGTTTGATGTTGCCGGCGAGCATGGTGCGCTTGGGGGCGTCCTTGGGCTCAGGGGTGGTGGGCTTGGGCTGGGAGACGGGGGCGTTGGGTTTGGCCGGGGCCGGGGCTGGGGTTGGCGCGGCGGCGGGTTTACCGGCCTGGTTCAGGTCGTAGATGAGCTTGTCGAGATCGCCGACGGGCTTGCGAGCCATGACGAGGAAGAGCCGCTCCTGGCCGCGCTTGTTATCGAAGCGCCAGAGGCCTTTGGGGGAGGGGAGGATCTGGGCGTCGCCGGACTCGATGAAGTTGGTGCCGGCGCGGACATCTTTGTTGGGGAAGAGGACGTCCCAGCTACCGGAGGAGCCGCGGGCGACGATGTAGAGGTAGCCGTCTTCGTTGGCTTCCACCTGGACGCGGATAGCGTCACCGGACTGGAAGGTGCTGTCGGCGTGGACTTCCACCCAACCATCGGGGACGCGCTTCAGCAGGCTGTAGCGGATGCCGAGGGGGCGGGGGCCGGAATAGCTGGCGGTGACCAGTTTCACTTCGTTGTCGGTGTAGATTTCCTGGGGGACGACGGGGGCTTGTTTCTTGGGGGTGTTTTTGGCGACGACGTCGGGGGATTTCTTAGTGACGGGGTTCTGCGCGACCACCTGTTGGGTGGCGCCGGTGCCGGCCTTTTTGGCTGCCGTGACGGGTGCGGGGACGAAGAAAAGCTCGCGCGCGGTGAGTTCGGGTTTCGACTGGGCGACGACGAGAGCTGCTCCGGCAAGGACGGCGGCTGGTATTAAGTTCTTTAGAATCATCTTTCTGCTCCTCGAATCAGGGGCCCGGCTGGTGGGCTTGGTGGCTCCCTCAACTATATATGTGTTTTTCGGCCGTGGAAACCATCACCATTACCCTTTTGGACGGGAATGTTGTCGTGGGGGTTGCTGGAAGGGGTTGGCTTCAAATTAGATAGGCGGATTTTGGGGGGTGGAAATTGGCATGGAGGGGCCTATGATGGTGGAGATGAAGGTGCGCGTGTCAGGCGGGTCCATGACCCCTATGCTGAAACAGGCAGGTTTGAAATGAGCAAATTTACCGTTTTCTTCGAGCCCACACCGACAGGATACAGCGCACACGTTCCAGACCTTCCTGGATGTGTCGCCGCAGGGTTCACGCTTGAGGAAACCCGCCATTTGATTCGTGAGGCCATCGAGTTTCATGTTGAGGGAATGCGGCTCAATGGTGAGGTGGTGCCTGCTCCAACGCCGCTGATTGAGGAGATCGAGGTCGCGGTCTAACGGGTGCTGGTGATGGTGCCAACGGCTGGGCCTCCGATGATGAAACTGGAGATTCCTCGTGCAACGCCGCCGCCGACTCCATCCGGGTCCACGGCGTGAACACTGGCAGGCAGCACACGCTTGGGGTCAGCGGATGAATTGAATCGCGATGCCGAGTTTGGGCAATCGCCGCCAGGCGCGCTCGGTTGTGAGAACTCTGCGACCGAGGGATCTTGCAGTTGCCAGACAGGCGCGGTCTCCCAAAGACAGCCCGTGTGTTTTTGCCAGGGGGCTCAGGTCCGTCGCGGCCTCCGCGAGTGCCTGGTCCCAGGGGATCACGGGGAGTTTGAGCGCGGCGAGTTTGCGGACGGCCTCAGTAGGCGGAAGACCTTCACGAACAAGGCGGGTGAGAACTTCCGCGTAGTTTACGGCTGAAAGAGAGCAGGAGGATAACACCTCCGAGACCACCTCCGAGCCCGGCTCTTCGAATAGGATCGCCAGTAACGCAGAGGCATCCAGGACAACCTGGGAGCTCACGATTCTTCGCACTCCCGGCGTGCTTCTTCACGGCGCTCCTTCGAGAACTCGTCAACGATGGAGCGGCCCGGGCGCTTGAAGCCCCTTAAGCTTGCCTGGAGTTCGGCAAGGGCTGCCGTGCGCGTGTGGACGCGAATTCCACCATTCTCCACTTGAACGATCAGCTCGGAATTCTCATCCAATCCCAACTCCCTACGTATCTTGAGAGGGAGGAATAGCCTTCCCGCTCGATCCAGTTTTGCGGTAGTGCTCATATCCATTTCCAATTTTGGCACAGATTGGGGATACAGAGTCAGTCTCCCAACCGAATCCTGCACTAGAGACGTATCGGCTGTGTGGCAGCGCAGTGTTAGAACTCGACCTTGGCGACCAATTGCACCTGGCGGCCGAAGCCGGTGAGGGTGTTGGTGATGGTTCCGCCGGCCGGGACTCCGATGTTGAAGTTGGGGAGGCGGAAGTTGGCGCGGTTGGCGAGGTTGAAGGCCTCGGCGCGGAACTGGAAGCGAGCGGTCTCCTTGAAGGGGAGTTTGAAGTTCTTGAGCAGGGCGATATCCACCTGGCTCAGGCCCGGCCCACGCAGGATGTTCAACCCCGAATTGCCGTACTGCAGTGCCGGTGGGGCAACGAAACACGTGGTGTCGAACCAGCGAGAGATGGAACGCTGATCGTTGGGGAGCGAGCCTTCGCAACTGCGGTTGGGGAGTTGGTAGGCTCCGGCGTTGTTCAGGTTGGAGGCGGCCATGGTTGGGGTAAAGGGCAGGCCGCTTTGGAAGGTGGCGATGGCGTTGGCCTGCCACCCACCGTAGATACGATTCTGGCCGAAGGGCAGCTCATACGTTCCACTGAGAACGAAGCGGTGGGTGACGTCGAAGGTGGATGCCGCTCGGGCGGAACGGCGGTCGTTGATGTTCTGGTAGCCGCCGGTGCGATTGGTCTGGCCGCTGGAGCCGGAGATGGAATCGTCAATCGACTTACCGAAGGTGTAGACCATCATCAACGAGGTTCCGTTCTTGAAATTCTTCTGCACCTTGGAGAGCAGGCCGTGGTAGGTGGAGGCTCCGAAGTAGCCGAGGAAGTTGAGATTGGCGATGTTGTTGATGGGCTGCCAGGGGCGGCGGGAATTGACGCTGCCGGTGCCGGGCTGGGCCTGGTTGAGGTTGTAGCTGGAGAACAGGTGCAGGCCGCGGCTGCCCACGTAGCCGAGGTCGAGCAGCAGGCCCTGGCCGATTTCCTGTTGGATGTTCAGCCCCCATTGCTGGGCGTAGCTGAATTTGGTGTCGCGATCAACGGCTTGGATCTGGCCGATCTGGCCGGCTGCCGCGGCGGCTTGTACTTCGGCGGCGGTGCGCAGCGGGGCGAAGCGGGGCACGGGGATGCCGTCGGTGAGGTTGCGGCCGACGTTGATGGAGCCAGGCTGGAAGTTCTGGATCGGCATGAAGGGCACGTTGCGGCCGATGGCGCCCTGGCCGGCCCAATGCACACTCACATAGTGCAGGCCGTAGGAACCACGTAGCACGGTTTTGCCGTTGTCCCGCATCTGATAAGCAAAGCCGACGCGCGGTGCGAGGTTGTTGTTATCGGTCTTGCGTCCGGCGTACTTGTCGCTGCCGAGTGCGGGGATCAGGTTCGGAGCCGGGTCGACGGGATCGAAGTTGAAGTTGGAGAGGCGGCCGGCGACTTCGGTCAGAGGCAGGAAGAGTTCGTGGCGGAGGCCGAGGTTGAGAGTGAGGCGGCGGGAGACCTTGAAGTCGTCCTGGACAAACCAGGAGTGCTCCCAGGCGCGGAGGCCGAAGGTGCCGAACAACGTCGCGCGGCTGATTTGCGTCGGATAGCCGAGCAGGAGCGATGCAATGGGGCTGCCGCCAGCGCCGCGGGTGTTGTTGGTGAACTCGGCGTTGAAGTTGAAGAAGCCGCGGGCCGGATCCTGCGATTCAAAGAAGTTGAGGTGGCGGCGAATGGTCTGCCAGCCGGTTTTGACGGAATGGCGGCCCTTGATCCAGGTGAGGTTGGCATTCACCTGGTAATTCGTGTTCTGGGAGATGGACGGAATCGGCGTGTTCGCGCCAAGGAAGGCGAAGCCGGTGGGACGGATGGCGGGGAGCCCGCCGGAGAAGGGAGGCACGGCTTCGTTCACTCCGGGAATGCCGAGCTCGAGGGCGGAGTTGATGTTCATGTCCTTGGGCACGGCGAACAGATCGAAGCGGGAGAAGCCAATGCGGGTGTCGAGCAACAGGTTGGGGCGGAAGATGTGCGTGTCACTGAGGACGCCGCCCCAGGTGGTGAGCTTGAAATCGGCGGCATCGGCGAGCTGCGCGGTGTCGCCGCCTGCGTAGTCGCCCATGGTGAAGCCTGGGTTCGCGGGGCGGGGCATGGCGCCGGGGAGATCGACGAAGCTGTAGCCGCGGCTGACGCGGGTGAACAGGTTGTTCTTGTTGGTTTTGATGACCTTGTCGGAGCGAATGTTGAACGCGTCGTCGTTCTGGAGACGGTTGGGGGAGTAGAAAAACTGGCCGGTGCCGACGTTGGGGTCAGGGTACAGATTGGTGAGCAGGCGGGCCGGACGGGAGACTCGGGCTTCGGGAATGCGGTTGTTGGCAAAGGGGGTGCGGAGGAAGAGGCCGGCGTTTTCCGGATCGGGCCGGAGGGTCATCGGATCATAGATGGCTGTGGCGCCGAAGTCGCCGTTGCGCTGGGCGGCGGTGGGGACGTTGGAGATGACGTTGAGGCCACGGCCCTGGCGGAGTCCCTGGTAGTCGCCAAAAATGAACCACGAATTTTTGCGGATGGGACCGCCGAAAGTAACGCCGTACTGGTTCTGGCGGAAGGCTGGGATGCGGCGCTGGTTCTGGGCCGTTTTGCGCTGGAAGAAGTCGCGGGCGTCGAGTGAGGAGTTGCGCAGATAGTTGTAGACGCTGCCGTGGAATTCGTTGGTGCCGCTGCGCACCTGGACGTTGACGATGCCGCCGGAACTGCGGCCAAACTCGGCTGGGGCGTTGGCGACGTAAACCTTGAACTCCTGGGTGGCTTCGACGGAGGGCTGCAGGATGGTGGAGTTGATCCAGCTTTCGTTGTTGTCGATGCCGTCGACCAGGAAGTTGTTGTTCTGGCCGCGCTGACCGTTGGCGTTGAAGCTGCCGGTGCCGCGCGGGACGAAAGCTCCTGCGCCTTCGATATTGCCGCCCTGCTGGCCGGTGGTCACTCCCGGTTGGAGATGTACCAACTGGACGTAGTTGCGGCCGTTGAGGGGGAGTTCCTGCACCTGGCGCTTTTGCAGCACGTCACCGAACTCGGAGGAGTCGGCTTTGACGGCGGGCGGCGCTTCGGTGACGGTGACGGTTTCCGCCACTTCGCCCACGGCGAGGGTGAAATCGACGCGGGCCTTCTGGTCCACCTGAAGGTTGATGCCGCTGCGCTCGACGGACCGGAATCCCTTGGCCTTGGCCGTGATGCGATAGTTGCCGAGGGGGATGAGAGGCGCATCGTACTCGCCCTGGGCGTTGGTGGTGAGATCGCGGCTGAAGCCAGTGTCGATGTTGACGATGGAAATGGCGGCGTCCTGGATGACTGCGCCGGTGGAATCTTTCACTACTCCGAGGAAGGTGCCGGAAGCACTTTGGGCGGAGAGTGTGGAAACGAGGGTGACAGCAAGGGCTGCCAGGGAAAGAAAGCGGGAAATCAGCATACATTGCCTCCCAAACGCAAAGCGACTATCTGGAATTCTAATACGTACGTAGATGAAAAAAGGTTCTCCCCGGCGTTACAAAAAAGCATAAGCTGGGATGGATGAATCGACGGACGTTCCTTGCGCTGGCTGCGGCGGCGCGGATGCACGGGGCTGAGCGCTGGAGGGCAGGGTGCCAGACTCGGGCCTTTGGTTCGCCGCTACCGAAGAAGGACCAGTTTCTGGCGGCGCTGGACGATATTGCGGCGACAGGGTTCGATGGGATTGAAACGAATTTTGCCAGTCTGGAGCATTCCTTCGATGATCCGGGTCCGATGAAGGACGAGTTCCGGCGGCGGAAGCTGGAATTGATCGGGCTGCATGGATCGCCACGGCTGGCGCAGGCGGATGTGGCGGAAGCGGAGATGCGGAAGGGGGAGCGCATTGCGCGCGGAGTGAAGGCGCTGGGTGGGTCGCTGTTTGTGATGAGCGGATCGGGGATTCCGCGCGGGGCCGATGGGAAGATGCGCGGGGAGGTGCTCGAGCTGTGGTGCCGGAATCTGAATGCCTTCGGGCACTACTGCCGGGAACAAGGGGTTCGGCTCTGTGTGCACAATCACGCGAAGGAAGTGGCCAACAAGGCTGAGGAGTTGTTGGGCGTGATGGAGGGGACGGACCGGAAGTTAGTGTCGTTCTTGTTGGATGTGAGCTTCTTTCTGGATGTGGGCTTGAAGCCGGAGGAGTGGGTGGGACGTTTCGCGGGGCGAATGGCGGGGATTCATCTGCGCGATCACAAGGCGGCCAAGGAAGTGCTGCTGGGGGAAGGGGAATTGAATCCGGAAGCGGTGGCGAAGGCGTTGCGCAAGGAGGGTTGGAGCGGATGGGTGATTCTGGAGTTGAACAAACGGGCGGAACGCACCAGCCGGCAGATGATCACCGAGGCGCGCTCTTATATGAAGCAGCGGATTGGTGTTTAGTGCTTGTGGAGGATGGTGAGAACTGGCGGTTCATTCCGCAAGTCGAAGCGGAGCCAGGAATGCAGTTCGCCTTCCACCGGGTAGGTATGTTCGGGCTCGGGCTTCACGGACAGCGTCGCGTGCGGGATCTGGCGGATATTCACGATGAGGTGCGAGTAGGCGTAGTTGCGCAGCCGCGGCCAGAGGGCAGCCAGAGAGAGCCGGTATTCGGATGCAAGCGGCGCCGGAACGATCGGCTTGCGACAATCGGCGGCAAGGCGAAAATCGCGTCCCCGCAAACCCTCATGAATGACCTTCAGCTTGCAACCGGCCACGGCTTCCAATTGAGGAAGGAAGCTGGGTTCGGCAGGACGGTCGAGCAGGCCGAGATCGAAGCAGGTGAGACCGGCGGGGCGGACATAGATGACGAGCACGGCGGGCGGAGTGTCGATGCGGTTGTCGAGGTTCCACGGGATGTTGCGCCACGGGCTTTTGGGATCCCACAACAGAGCCGCGTATTGGTAAAACATGTTGCGGTTGTTTATTTCGTCGCGCGGGGACCAGAAGCGGCGTCCCACCACGTAGTTCCATTGCAGTTGCTCCCAGGAGTGAAACAGGGAGCGCGCGCGGCGTGCGATGGGGAGTAATTGCGCCCAGGATTCGCTTTCCGTGTAGTAACCGGCGCGATAGCCCCACTGGGCCAGGCCGGCAGCCCGGACGAGATCCCAGGCGGCGATGCCACGCTTGCCGAACTCCGGGGCGTATTGCCGCACGATCTTGAGTTGCTGCGGGTCCGCTCCTTCGTCGCACTCCTTGCAGCCGGCGAGGCGAAGGAAGGCGCTGTTGTGGCCGTGGGCCAGCAGATCCGCGATCATGGCGTCGAGTTCGGGACGGGAATGAATGCCCCAGTCGCGGGCGGTAACCGTTCTCACCAACTGGCGGTTGGCAGGTGTGTCTTCAATCATCCCGAGGGTTTGCCAATCGCCATGCCAGCGCGCGGCGAGGATGGCGGTCATGGCGAGTGCCCAGCGCTTTTCCGTGGGGAGCGGCTCGGCGGGGAAGGCGGCCCGCAAGGCAAGCACGAGTAGCAACAGGCAACGCATCTCACGCCAAGTATGCGGGGACGCCGTCGCCGTAGAGGCAGGGCTAGGGTGAATTGGAATGGGCTGCTGGTGGATTGCCTTAGATTCGAGATAGGCTGGAGGCGTGAAACGCAGAGCTTTTCTCGGATCGGCAGCCGCGGCGTTCCTGCAACAAGGCACGGCGGCGCAGGCCAAGCGGCCGAATTTCATCTTCATCTTTACTGACGATCAGCGCTATGACGCGATTGCGGCGATGGGCGCGCAACCCTGGCTGCGCACTCCGAACATGGATTTTCTGCTGAAGAACGGGGCGAATTTCCGCAATGCGTTTGTGACGACGTCGCTGTGTTCGCCGAGCCGCTCGTCATACATCAGCGGCTGCTACGTGCACAAGACGGGCGTGGTGGATAACAACCGCACGAGCAATTTCAAGGCAGGCGTGCCGACTGTGTTTCCCTTGCTGCGCGAAGCCGGCTATGCGACGGCGTACATCGGCAAAATCCACATTCCGAACTTTGAGGAGGCACTGAAGGGCTGCGACACGGTGGCGACGTTTCCGGGACAGGGCGTGTATTTCAATAACCGGTTCATCGTGAACGGCAAGCCCACGCCGACGCAGGGCTACATCACCGATCACATCAACCGCTTTGCGCTGGAGTTCCTCAAAGGCCGCGAGAAGAACAAGCCGTTCGTGATGTACATCGGGCACAAGGCCGTCCACGGGCCGTTTGAGCCGAAGAAGGAACACGCGGCGTTGATGGATGGCCAGTACATGCCACTGCCGAAGACCTGGGACGACCAGTATCAGGGGCGGCCATCGTATCTCAAGGAGCGGCGCAAGAGCTGGCACGGATTGGATGGGCTGCTGGAGAAATACAACTACAGCGACTGGCAGCGGCAGATTGCGGCGTGCCTGGTGGCGGTGGATGAAGGCATCGGGCAGATTGTGGAGCATCTGCGGGCAAGCGGAGAGTTGAACGATACTGTGATCGTCTTCAGCAGCGACAACGGGTACTTCCAGGGCCAGCATGGATTGAACGACAAACGGGCTATGTACGAAGACTCGATCCGCGTGCCGTGGCTGGTGCATTATCCGCGAATGATCAAGGCGGGATCCGTGTTCGATCAGATGATTCTGAACGTGGACCTGGCGCCGACGATTCTGGATTTCGCAGGTGTTGCGATTCCGAAGGAGATGCAGGGGCAATCGTGGAAGCCGTATCTGAGGAATCCGAAAGCGCCGGGGCGCGAGCACTGGTTGTATGAATACAACTGGGAGAAATCGTATCCGTTCGATCCAACGCAGGTGGGAGTGCGGACGAAGCGCTACAAGTACATCCGCTATCCGGATATTGGAAACACCGATCCGGCGTATCCGATGAAGGGCGAGTTGCCGTACGAGGAGCTGTATGATTTGCAGGCCGATCCGCTGGAGATGAAGAATCTGGCGAAGGAGGCATCGGCGGCGGCGGTGTTGGAAGATATGCGCGGGCGGCTGAAGAAGCTGTTGGCGGAGACGGCCTATCCGGGGACTGTGGTATGAAGTGAAATGTGTTTCTTTTTCTCTTGTTTGCGCTGGCAGCTCCAGCGCTGCCGCAGGTCGTGATCAGCCAGATTTACGGTGGCGGCGGCAATGCGGGGGCGCGGTACCGGAACGATTTTGTTGAGATATTCAATCGCGGTGAGACGCCGGTGGAGATCGGGAATTGGAGCGTACAGTACGCTTCGGCAGCGGGCTCAACGTGGCAAGTGACGAATCTTGCGGGGACGCTGGCGCCGGGCCAGTATTACCTGATCCAGCAGTCGGCGGGCGCGGGTGGCACGGAAAATCTGCCTGCCGCGGATGTTTCGGGGCAAATCAACATGAGCGCCACTGCCGGAAAGGTGGCGCTGGTCAACAGCCGTACGGCGATTGCGAGCGGCGTGACCTGTCCAACGGCAGGTGTGGTGGACTTCGTGGGGTTTGGGACGGGAACAAATTGCTTCGAAGGCTCGGCGCCGACGGCGCTGCTGAGTAACACCACGGCTGCGCTGCGCAAAGACAACGGATGCACGGACAACGGGAGCAACAATACTGATTTTTCAGTACTGGCGCCGAATCCGCGCAACACACAATCCCCGTTTGTATCGTGCAGCGCGGGGTTGTCGATCACGACGGATTCGCGGCTGCCCAATGCCAACGTGAACTCGCCGTATTCGGTGCAATTGCGGGCGGAAGGGGCGCGGGGGGAAGTACTGTTCTCGCTAGCGGCCAACTCGAATCCACTGCCTGGATTCCTGACGTTGGGCCCGACGGGCTTGTTGACGGGGATTCCGGCGACGAGCCTGGGCTCTCCGTTCACATTCACGGTGCGGGCGCGCGATGCAGCGAATGCGGCTACAGAGAAGACCTTTGAGCTGACGGTGGATGGACCGGCGCTTTGCACACCGACGCACAAGATCAGCCAGATTCAGGGCAGCGGGCCGGTATCGCCGCTGGGGAACAATACCGTGGTCACGACGAGTGGCATTGTGACGGGGCTACGATCGAACGGATTCTACATGCAATCGGCGCCGGAAGATGAGGATGGGGATGCGGAGACATCGGAAGGCTTGTTTGTGTTCACATCGACGGCCCCGGGTGTGAGCCGGGGAATGCTGGCGTGTGTGACCGGGCCGTTGCTCGAGTTCGCGCCGGCGGGCGATGCGGCGAGTCCCACGGTGACGGAGATCAATGTGCCGCGCAATGTGGCGGTGATTTCAACGGACAATGCCCTGCCCGCGCCTGTGGTACTGCGGCCCGAGGATACGGATCCTGCGGGTGGCCTGCATGTGCTGGAGCGCTACGAAGGCATGCGTGTGGAGATTGCGTCCCTTCAGGTGGTGGCGCCGACGCAGGGCACGCAGATTGAAGCCACGGCCACTTCCACTTCTTCTGGATTGTTTTATGGCGTGATCAGCGGAGTGGCGCGGCCGTTCCGCGAGCCTGGGATTGAAGCTCCTAATGCAGCGCCGGCGGGCAGCAGCATTCCGCCGATTCCGCAATTTGACGCCAATCCGGAGCGGATTGCGGTGGAATCGCGAGGACAGACGGGTGGAACGGCATTGGATGTTGCCGCGGGGCAGGTGGTGACGAACCTGGTGGGGCCGCTTGATTACCGCTCGCGGCGCTATACGCTGGCGCTCGATCCGGATGCGGCTCCGGTAGTGGCCGGCGACATGACGGCGGTGGCCGTTCCACTGGCGGAATCGAACGAACTGATGGTGGCGAGTTTGAATTTGCAGCGCTTCTTCGACACCACGAAAGACAGCGGCACGTTGGATGTAGCATTGACTGAGCCCGCGTTTGAGCGGAGATTGAACAAGGTCTCTCTCGGTGTGCGCAAAGTGCTGCGCAGCCCGGATGTACTGGCGGTGATGGAAGTGGAGAACTTGGCCGCGTTGCGCGCGCTGGCGGCAAAGATCAATGCCGATGCAGTGGCGGCGGGTGATGCGAATCCGAACTACCAGGCGTATCTGGAGGAGGGCAACGATCCGGCTGGGATTGACGTTGGCTACCTGGTGAAGACGTCCCGCGTGACCGTGGTGGACGTGACCCAGGCCGGCAAGAGCGACACCTATGTCGATCCATTGACGAACCAGCCGGCGACAGTCCATGATCGTCCACCGCTGGTGTTGCGCGTGAGTTCGACTGGATTGGCGTTTACCGTCGTGGCCAATCATCCGCGTTCGATGAACAGCATTGACGATGCGGTGGAAGGGCGCAGAGTGCGGGCCAAGCGGCGGGCACAGGCCGAGGCCATTGCCAAGCTGGTGCAGGCACGGCAGGTGGCGAATCCGCGGGAGCGCATTCTGGTGGTGGGCGATATGAACGCCTTCCAGTTCAGTGACGGCTATGTGGATCTGATGGGGATCGTGCGCGGCAATCCGACACCGCCGCCGCTGGTGGTGCTGGGATCGGCGGATCTGGTGAACCCCGATCTGGTGAATGCGATTGACCTGGCGCCGGAGGATCAGCGGTACAGCTATGTGTTCGACGGCAATGCGCAGGCGCTCGATCACATTGTGATGAATGAAGCCATGCAGCCGCTGGTGACCCGGCTCGCGTTCGGAAGAATGAATGCGGACTTTCCGGAAGCATTGCGCAACGATGCGGCGCGTCCGGAGCGCTTTTCCGATCACGATGCTGTGGTGGCGTATGTGAAGCTGCCATCGGCTGTGGAAGTGAGCGATCAGGTGACGTTTGCGGTGTCGGGGCTGACGTTGAACCGATCCACATTGCTGTATGAGGCGAAGGTGACGGTGACCAATAATGGATCGGCGATTGATGGCCCGGTGGTGTTGTTACTGAGCAATCTGACCGCGGGTGTGACGCTGGCGAATGGGACGGGAACCACTGGCGGAGCGCCCTATTTCGTATCCGCGGGCGGCGGGTTGGCCACCGGGCAATCGCGGGAGATTGGGCTGCAATTCCGCAATCCGGCGAACGGGCCGGTGAGTTACACGCCGCGGCTGTTCAGCGGGAGTTTTTGAGGCAGGTGTAGACTAAATAGTTCATGGCACTGGACATCAAGACCCGGCACTCGGGTGAAGTACTGGTTTTGGAGCTGATCGGCGACTTGCGCGCCGGGCGGCCATTGGGGACGTTGCTGGCGGCTGCGGAGACGGCTTTGGCCGCAAAGCCGGAGACGGCGGGAATCGTGCTGAACGTCGCTGGGCTGTTCACCAGCGACAGCGCGGGAATCGCCGAACTGGTGCAATTGTTCACGGTGGCGAAGAAAAAAGGGCTCAGCGTGGCGATGGCGGGAGCGGGCAAGCGGCTGATGGATGTGTTGACCATCACGCGGGTGAACACGTTCTTCGCTCAGTTTGCGGATGAGGCGGGCGCGGTGGGGCACTTCGCTAAGAAGGGGTGACGGAGGTTTCTCGCCAAGGCGCCAAGATGCCGCTAAGATCGCAAAGAAGACCGGAGGAATGCGGCACGGCTGGCGGCGTGGGTTGCGCTTGGGGGGCGTGGAGCTCGCGGATTGAAGTTTGATAGGGGCCGGCAAGATCGCAAAAAAGAATGTTTACTTGCGCAACGTTTGGCGCAGGCCTAGTGTGCGGATGAGGCGGAGCAGTGAGTTGGGGTGCAGGCCCAGCAATTGCGCGGCGGCTTTGTAATCACCACCGGCCTGTTCCCAGGCGCGCAGGATGGACTCGCGTTTGGTGGAACTCACCGTGCTGTGTAAGTCTGAGGACTCCGCTTGCGCCACTTCTTGAATCTCGTCCGGTAGATCTTCTGGTTGCACCTTGTCGCCTTGCCCCAACACTACGGCGCGCTCCACGGTATTCTCCAGTTCCCGCACGTTGCCGGGCCAGTCATAGGCGAGGAGCAGGCGCTCGGCTTCGGGAGTGAAGTCGATGACGCGGCGGCGGCAACTGGCGGCGGCGGCAGCAAGGAAATGGCGGGCAAGGACGGGGATGTCGCTTTTGCGGTCGCGCAGCGGGGGTGTGCGCACGGCCACGACGTTGAGGCGGTGATAGAGATCTTCGCGGAAGGCGCCGCGGCGGACCTCGGCGGCGAGGTCGCGATTGGTGGCGGCAATGAGGCGCACGTCGAGGCGCATGGTGCGCGTGCCGCCGACGCGTTCGAAGGTGCGCTGTTGCAGCACGCGGAGTAACTTCGCTTGCAGCGCGGGGGCCATCTCGCCGATTTCATCGAGGAAGATGGTGCCTCCTTCGGCCATTTCGAGCTTCCCTTTTTTCTGCGAAACGGCGCCGGTGAAAGCGCCTTTCTCGTGGCCGAACAGTTCGCTTTCGAGCAGTGTTTCGGTGAGCGCGGCGCAGTTGATGGCGACGAACGGCCGGTGCCGGCGTGAGCTGCGCTGGTGGATGGCGTTGGCGACGAGTTCCTTGCCGGTGCCGCTTTCCCCCAGGATGAGCACCGTGGTGTCGCGCGGGGCGACACGGCTGATCATTTCGAGCAGGCGGCGAATCGCCTGGCTTTCGCCGACGATGCCGGAGCGATCGCGGTCCACCTGTTCGCGCAGCAGAGCATTGTCGGTTTCGAGCAACGCCAGGTCGCGTTTGTTTTCGAGCGCGGCGGAAATGAGGATGGTGAGGGCGCTGAGGATCTCGCGATTGTCCGCAGCGGCATCGGTGAGCACGCCCAGCATGCCAGCCAGCGCGCCGTGCACATACATGGGATGGACGATCCAGCCGTCTGAGGCGAAGATGCCTTCCGCGGCTGCCTGTGCGGCGATGGTGCGGGCGAGCTCTTCGTGGTTGGAAAGCCGGGGCGCGATCTGGGCCGCGAGATCCGCTTCATTCGTTCCTAGCACGAGAAAACCGCCGCGGATGGGGACGAGATCGGCGATGACCTGGAAGAACTGGCTTTCGAATGGACTGCGGGAGTTGGGGTCATCGCTGGCGGCCATGGCTTTGGCGATGAAGTGCAGCGTGCAGGCGCGGAGCAGTGTGCTGCGTGTTGATTCGAGCTGTTTGTTGCGTTGCGAGCTATTAAAAAGGAAGAGTGTGTCGCCGACGCGGATCTGATCGCCATCCGTGAGTGCGGCTTCCAGCACTCGTTTGCCGTTGAGGAAACTGCCGCCCTGGGAGCGGTAGTCGAGCAGTGTGTGCTTATCGGCATCCTTGCGAATGGCGCAGTGACGCCAGCCTACAAGAGCATCCTGCAGGACCACTTCGCACGACGGCGCCTGGCCGATGAGCAGTTCGGTGGCGTCCAGGGGATAGCGTTTCCCGGAGAGAGGACCTTGAATGACGAGCAACTCGGCGGCCATGGATCTTGGCTAGTGTAACAGCACGCCAAGGGCCGCGGGGTTAACAGGGTGAAACAGGGGTGTGGTGAACACGAGTGTTCGTGGCGTGAACCGAATTGTTCCTGATTTTCGGATCGCTTTTTGTATTTTCAACGAGATAGCGGATTTGGCGCGTTTGGTACGCGAGCTGCAAACTTGTGTTCCCGTCAGCCAAACAAGGTTGCCAAATTTCAAGCCGAGGAGAAAGCGTCATGAAAAAGAATCTGGTGAAGATGGCGGCAGTGGCCGCGGTGGTGATGTTCGCGCAGGCTGCCGGCGCGCAGACGTTCCCGGGCCGGATGATGGCCAAGGTTCCGTTTACGTTCCAGGCTGGTGATGCAACCCTTGCTCCCGGCAGTTATGAGTTGACGATGAGCAGCTCGAATTCGGGGAGGACGTCTCTAAACATTACCGACCGAAGCACGTTGCGGATGATTGCGGTGAGCATTCCGCAGCCCTTCAAGCAAGAGGTGCGGAGCGGTGAACCTGGGATCATCTTTTCCTGTGTTGGTGAGAACTGCATGCTGCACGCCGTGCGCGTGTTGAACACGCAATATGGCACTGGGCTGAAGAACAAGCTCAGCGCCGCGGAACGGGAGCGGCTCTATACGATACGTCTGACCCCAACCCAAGGCCGGTCTGCCGAATAACGGCGCGCCTGCCTTACTCCCCGACTCGCCTCACAACCGCCGCATACCCTTGGCGGCGGTTGATGAGGCGGGAATGTTCAAAGACATTGAGAGATTGCTCATAGAGATCCTGTGGGATCTCGATTTCGCCATTCCAGCAGCCGAGTTTCTGGTAATCGGCGATGGCCGCGCAAAGGGCTTGGCGCGGGACTGTAGGGAAGAAGGAAGACTCGGTATCCGCGATGGTCTCCGCATTTGCTTCCCGCACCCATGACCGTGCTTTCCCGTAGGCTCTGAGAAATCGTGCCGCTGCATCGGAGGCAAGGAATTCGGGCAGAGCGACGAGGCTGCTGAAGGCGACGGGCGGCATGGAGGCGCCGACAGATACGCGGATGGTAGCCAGCCCTTCGAGTGCGAGTTGATGAGGGGCCGGGCCCTGGAGATGAATGAAATCGCCTTGGCCGTTGCGGAAGGCGTCGACCATCTGTTCGGGCGATCCGGCATCGATCGTGTGGATACGATTCCAATCGACGCCATTGACGTGTGCGGCGTAGCGGAGCATGGCCAGCGGCTGGCCGCCGTGGTCGGCAAGCAACGTGCGGCCTTCGAGATCTTTCCATGCGAACGGAGCGCTGCCTGGTTGCCGCGCGGCGAGGAAGAAGCCGTCGCGGATGTTGATTTGGGCGAAGTGGAAGGGCAGCCCTTCGATACCTTTTTCCATCGGACCCCAATTGGAAGACACGGCGGATTGGATGATGTGAGCCGCCCCGCTGTGCAGCATCTCGCGCGAGGTTTGCCCCGGGGCGAGCACGCCGTAAGTAGCGCTGAGTCCTTCCTCGAGCAGGAAGGGCCCGGCGATGGTGGCGATGAGCGGGCTGTAGAACGCCGAATGGCGCGAGACAAGGATCTTCAGTTCCATTGGCGGCGTGCGGTTAAGAGCCGAGCCCGGCGATCACATTGCGGGTGAACTGCAGGTCTTTGCGCATGACGGCGATGAGTTCGGCTTTGTCGACTTTAATGGACTTCTGGCCCGTCTCGGCGCCGCCCAGCGGATATTCGAAGTGCAGTTGCAGGGGGCCGGCGAATTTCTGCTGTTTGAGCAAGGCGAAGAACTTGGGGAAGTTCACCATGCCTTGTCCCATGGGGCACCAGGCGGGGCGCCACTCGCCTTTGGCATCTTTGCGCCAGAGGAAATCTTTGAGGGCGACGCCTTTCATCATCGGGGCCACCGTGCGCGTGCTGAGCAGCCAGCCGCCGAAGCCGCCTTCCACCGTGGCGTGGCCGATGTCGTAATTGAAGCCGAGATGCGGCGAGCCCACTTCCGAGAGCAGGCGCTGCAGATCCCATTGCGGTGCGCCCACCTGGTTGATGCCGGAGTGGGTGTGATACATGCCATGCATGTTGTACTGCTTGCTGATGGCGCCGAGGTCGCGCAGGGCGGGGATGAATTCCTTCAGTTGGGCGGCGGGGTCTCCCGCGTCTTTGTAGCGCAGGCCGCCGAAGCGGTAATAGCGGATGCCGAGGGAACTGGCGGTTTTGAGGATGGCTTCGGCGTGCGGGGTGTTGCCGCCGGCGATGTCGGTGGTGATCATCTCCATGGCGAGGCCCGCTTTGCGCACGGCTTCGAAGGCCTTGGGGAGATCGTCGGCGACGCGTTCGGGCAACACGTGGCCGCCTTTGCGAGTGGTGAGATCGACGGAGTCAAAGCCGATTTCCTTCGACACTTCAGCCATCTCTTTGTATTCGGCCCAATGCAGATGCTTGGAGAAGATGGACACTTTCCAGGGGGAAGCTTGCGCGGAAAGCGAAGCGGCCGCGGAGGTGGCGAGGAAGGCTCTGCGGGACAGGGGCATACGCTGAGCGTAGCAGATTGCCCCGATTCTTAGAACCATCGTACTGACAATCCGCACCGCGAAATAGGGCGAGTTGATGATTGTTGCGGGCGCGAAAGGCTCAGCATGCGATTCAGCCTGGCAACCGTTTCGAGGGCTCGCACCGGCACCGGCCACGGCGGAGCGACCTTCGTGCTGGACACACAGCAGCAGGTTTCTTACGAGGTACAGCGTGTGGGAATCCCGGATGCGGGCAACGACGGGACGGGGATCGGGATTGCGCTGCTCGACACGGGCATCGATTTCAATCACCCCGATCTGAAGCCGGCGGCGAACACGACGGCAACTTCCTATAACGCGATTTCTCCCGGCTCATCGTGTCAGGACGATGGCGGGCATGGAACGCATGTGGCTGGTTTGATGGCGGCGCAGAACAATGCCATCGGGATTGTGGGTGTTGCGCCGGGGGCGACGTTGTATTGCGTGAAGGTGCTGAGCAGCGCCATCACGGGGACCGATGCGCAGATTATGGCCGGCCTCGATTGGGTCCTGCAGAACTACAGCCGGGTGACGCCTCGGATTCGCATTGTGAACATGAGCCTGGGAAGGCTGTTGGGTGCGGACGAGACGCTGAGCAATTCGGCGCTGCGCCCGCTGTTCGATGCGCTATATGCGCGGGGCATTGTGGTGGTGGCGGCGGCGGGGAACAATCCCAATTACGAGGTTTCGCAGATGGTGCCGGCGGGATTCCCTTCCGTGTTTTCCGTGGCGTCGACGACAGCGGCCAACGGGATTCGCACGTGTTACCTGTTGGGCACTGACTTACCGGCCGTGAAGGCGGACACGGCGTCCGGCTTCACCACCGACGGGGCTTCCGTGACGATATCCGCGCCGGGAGAAGAGCGTTCCGATATCGTGCAGTTGGGCTCAGCGGGATGTGTGGGGCTGGAGTACGGCACCCTGTCGACGTCATTGGGCACCGGATAACGTGTTCGAAGGGATTGTCCAGGCGCCGAAATAGCGGCAACGGCATCGCGTTACAATGGACGGCGCACACCAATCGAAGGAGCGACGCATGAAACCCACATCGAGCCGAAGGCATTTCCTGCAGGCATCGGCGGCCATCGCCACCGCGCAGTTTCCGATTCTTGGAGCCAATGACCGCATACAGGTCGGCATTGTCGGCCTGGGTGGGCGCGGCAACGATCATATGAAGTTCTATGGATCGTTGGATACGGACTGCCGCATTGCGGCCGTGGTGGACGTGAACCAGGCGGCGCGCGAGCGCGCAGTGGCGCGCATCCAGAAGGAGAAGAATCACGCTCCGAAGGATTACGCCGATATGCGGGCGATGTTCGAATCGAAGGACGTGGATGCGGTGTCGATTGCCACGCCGAATCACTGGCATGCACTGGCGGCGATTTGGGCCTGCCAGGCGGGCAAGGACGTGTACGTGGAAAAGCCCGCCAGCCACAACGTGTATGAGAGCCGGCAGATGGTGGCCGCGGCGCGCAAGTACAACCGCATGGTGCAGGTGGGCTCGCAGAGCCGTTCGATTGGGCACAAGATGCGGGCGATCAAGCTGCTGGAAGAAGGCGCGATCGGCCAGGTGTATCATGCGCGCGGCATCTGCTACCGGCGGCGTTTTTCGATTGGGAATGCACCGGATGAGCCGGTGCCCGCCGGTCTCGATTGGGAGAAGTTTCTCGGCCCGGCGCAGATGAAGCCGTATAGCAAAAACAAGTTCGCCTACAACTGGCACTGGTTCTGGGACACCGGCAATGGCGATATCGGCAATCAGGGTGTGCATGAGATGGACATCGCGCTGTGGGGTTTGGGCCGCGGCGGGTGGCCGGATACGGTGAGTTCCAGCGGCGGGAAATATTTGTGGAAGGACGATCAGGAAACGCCCAATTCGCAGCAGACTTCGTTTGAATTCGGCGGCGCACAGATGAGCTTTGACGCGCGGAATCTGCCGACTCCTCCGGAAGGGCTGGTGCCGTTGCGCGGGCCGAACTACGTGGGCAACATCTTCTTCGGCGATTTGGGGTTCATGGTGGTGGATCACGGCGGGCTCCAGATTTACAAGAGCTCGGCGGGGAATATCAGCGGGGACGCGGCGCGCGGCGCGGGCGCCGGTTCGCGGGAGAAGTACGAGAAGACGCTGGATGAAAAGGGCACGGGTGAGGATACCGAGCCGCATATGAAGAATTTCTTCGACGCCATCCGGGCGCGTAATTACAAGCTGCTTCATGCCGAGATCGAGATCGGCGCGCGGTCGGCAGCCTTCTGCCATCTGGCCAATATTGCCTTGCGCGTGGGCCGGACGCTGAAGATGGACCAATCGGCGGGAAGGTTCCTGGGCGACGACGAAGCGAATTCGATGCTGACGCGCAACTACCGGGCGCCGTACGTGGTGCCGAGCCAGGTGTAAGTGCGGCGGCTGATTTACTATGTGGCGACATCGGTGGATGGGTTCATCGCCCATCCCGATGGCACATGGGCCGGATTTGTGGGGGATGGGCCGCATGCGGTTGCGTATTTCGAGGCACTGCGGTCCTATTCAGCAGTTGTGATGGGCCGGGCCACTTATGAGGTTGCGCCGAAGATGGGCGTGATCGATCCCTATCCCTATCTGGAGACGTTTGTTTTTTCGGGGTCAATGGCGGAGGTGGAGCATCCCAACGTTCGGGTGATTCGGGAGGATGCGGGCGCTTACGTTGCCGCGATGAAACGGAGGGCGGCTCTTAGCGGGAGCACGGCTCCGATTTATCTGGCGGGTGGGGGCGCGTTCGCTGCTTCGATGTTTGCCGCGGGCCTGGTGGATGAAGTGATCGTGAAGCTGAACCCGTTCCTGATGGGGGAGGGGATCCGGGTGACCGGCGCGCTGCCGGCTTGGGTGCCGCTGCGGCTGGTGGAGACGAAGGATTATGGCAATGGGGTGGTGCTGCTGCGGTATTTGACCACGGAAAACGCGTAACCGCTTTGTCTTGGCCCCAAGGCCATACAATGAGGGTAGAGATGTTGCGCACAACCATGCTGAGTCTCTCCCGCCAGTCCTGGCTTCGAGACTGGATGCAAAACTCGCCGCTTGCCTCGCGGTTTACTTCCCGATTTATTGCTGGACGGACCTTGGATCAGGCGCTCGCGGTGTGCGCCCGGCTGGGTTCGGAAGGAGTACTGAGCACCCTCGACCGGCTGGGGGAAAACGTGACTTCGCTCGAGGAGGCGCGAGAAAGCCGCGATGCCTACCTCAAGGCTTTGGACGGAATTGCCGATAGCAAAATTGGGAGCACGGTTTCCGTGAAACTGACGCAAATGGGGCTGGATTTATCGGAACACCATTGCCAGGAAAATGTCACTGCTTTGGCGCGGCGGGCCGCCGAATTGGGCACGCGCGTGGAGATTGACATGGAATCGAGCGAGTATACCGACCGCACGCTCGAACAGGTGCGGCGCGTACACGAAGCGACGGGCAATGTGCGGGCGGTGATTCAAGCATATTTGCTGCGCAGCGCATCTGATGTGGATCAACTGTGCGCGGCGGGCATTCCCATCCGTTTGTGCAAAGGGGCGTACCATGAGCCTCCCGCGGTTGCCTACCAGCAAAAACGCGAAGTGGACTCGAGTTATTCCCGCCTGATGCATACGCTGCTGGAGCGGGGTGTGCATCCGGCGATTGCCAGTCACGACGAGCGGCTCGTACGGGAAGCCATCGACGTGGCGGCGAAACTGCGCCGTGCTCCCGACTCGTTTGAATTTCAGATGCTCTACGGCATCCGGCGCGATCTGCAGAGGGAACTTGTGGCCAGCGGCTTTCGTCTAAGGGTGTATGTTCCCTACGGCGACGCCTGGTATCCCTACTTTATGAGGCGGCTGGCGGAGCGGCCAGCCAATCTGTGGTTTGTCGTGCGGAACGTCCTGCGGGCTTAGACGGGAGGGCAGGGAAATGAGGTATTGGGGCTACTTGGCGGCCAAGCTTCTGGCGGGATTTGGCCTTCTGGCCGGCCTGCAGGTAGTGGTGCGATGGTTGCTGCCTCAGCCGCAGGCCTACGTCACCTATAACGAACTCAATCCGATCGGCCACGATCTCACCCACACGGTGGCCTATTTCGTCTATTTTCTGATTTGCACCGGCGTGGTGTCGCTGATCTTCTGGGATCAGAAATACCGCTGCCGGACGTGTGCGCGGAAGCTGATGATGCCCGTTTTGCGCGGATCGTGGGATTCCGTGCTCCTCGAGGGACGCCCGCACACGGAATACATCTGCCCCTATGGGCATGGCACACTGAAGGTTCCTGAACTGCAGATTACTGGAAAGGAACCGATCGATTGGGCCGAACATCAGGACATGTGGAAAGAGCTGGAAGAACTGCACAGCGGCAAGCGATAGCGGGAGTAGCGCGTTGGCGCGTGGCAGCCGGAATTGCGGTTCTGGTGGCGCTGCTCGGTTTCTGCGGGTTGCTGTTCCGCCCTTACTACCAGAACTGGAAACTCCAATCCTACATGGAGGAGATCGCCTTCGATGCCAACCGGCTGCAACAGCCGGAAGGGGCATTCGTAGCGGCGGTAGCGGATAGATCGGCGCAGTTGGGGCTGCCTGCCGGCATGGATCAGGTGAAGGTGAAGAAGTCAGAGACCGGCGTGTTTATCGAGGTCCGTTACTTCGTGCGCGTCGATTTGTTGCTGTATACCGTCGATCTGCACTTCCGGCCATCGGCTGGGGCACGATAGGCCGCCACGGGGCTGGTCAAAAATACAGCTTCATCCCGAATTGCAGGATGCGCATAGGCAACCGTAAGCTGCGGATATCGGCCATGCGCGGCGCATCCGGAATCACGCTATCGAGCGAACTGAAGCCGATCCCCGCTGGTTCGCCGAATTGCGGTGTGTTGAGCGTATTGAAGAACTCCGCACGGAATTGCAGCCTGCCGGTGTCGCCCAGGAACGGCATTTTCCAGTTCTTGTAAAGCGACAAATCAATGACTCGCTGGCCCGGGGAAACCAGCGGCGATTGCGCCGAGTTGCCGTAGTGGCACAGGTCCAGCCGGCCCGGTATGTTGCAATCGTTGCGGCGGAATGCGGTTGGATCGTACCAGCGGGCGCGCGTGGCGTCGTCAAACAGGCGGCCGTCGGAAACGCGGTCGGGCCGTGTCGCCGATCCCGTGTTCAGATTGCCCCCCGCGACGCCGAACGGGAAGCCGGTGCGCAGCGTGAGAATCCCATTGGTCTGCCATCCGGCGAGGAACGCGCCTGCAACGCCGCGGAAGCGGTTGAGGAACGGCATCTCATACACGTAGTGCAGCACCGCGTTGTGCGTTACATCGAAGGGATAACGCATGCGGTCGGCGCGGCGGTTGCGCGGATCCTGATAGGTATAGCCGCCGTTGCGCTCGTAGCCTTCGCCAAGCGCTTTGCTGTAGGTATAGCTCAGGCCGGCCACCAGCCCATGCGAGTAGCGCTTCTCCACGCTGGTCTGCAAGCCTTGATAACTGCCGTTGGCATAGCTGTCCAGATAGCGGATTTCGCCCAGGCCGTAAGGCTGATTTCCCTCACCCACACTCATGTACGCCTGCCATGGGCGCCGGGCGTTGACGTCGGTGTTCGGCGAAGGATCGGGTGAATTAAAGTTCGAGAGATTGTTATCGAGGTGGCTGGTCTTGCTGCCGATGTAGCTCACCGTGACAAACGTCTGCATGGGGAGCACACGCTGGATGTCCAGACTCCATTGCCAGTGGTTCGAGTTGCGGTTGTCCGGGATCAGAGAGATCAGGTTCACGCGCGCCGGAGAGGTGCCCGAACCCGCCGGAAAGACGTTATCGAGCGTGATCACGGGCGTGCCTGCGCGAATCCGCCGCGTCTGGATGTTGTAATTCTGCCCCGCATAGCTGTACGGAATCACCTGCGCGACGTCGGTGACCTGGTTGTAGTTGAGCGCAGCTCCGTACGGAGGCTGGCGGCCAAGAATCTGGTAGTTGTCGAGTTGCTGCGCGTTGGCGAACCAGCCGAAGCCGGAACGGATCACCCACTTGTCGGTGGCCTTGTAGGCAAGGCCGATGCGCGGCATGAAGTAGCGGTTGTCGGAATTAGCGAGCGGAAAATCGGAAACACCGGGAGCCGGCACCAACGTCGGGAGCTTACGGCCATCGGGCGCTGTTGTGAGAATATCGAGCCGCAGATTGCGCAGCACGCCATCCTGATCGTAGGGGATGGTGAAGTAGTCCCAACGCAGTCCGATGTTGAGCGTGAGCTTGCGCGTCGCCTTCCAGTTATCCAGGAAGTAAGCGCTGATGCGTGTGTTCTGCGGTGTGCGCAATGGCTTGCCTTCCGGTGACGTGGAGCCATTGAGATAGCCCATCAGCCACCCGGCCAGGTTGTAACCGCCGGGGCAGCAATTGAGCACGCCGCGCGGATTGTTCGAGGCGCGAATGCCGACGCTGGTGGCGCGCAGCTCAAAGCCGCCCTTGAAGCCGTGGTTGCCCTTCGTATGCGAGATGTTGTCCGCAAACTGCCAGATGCGGTCGGAGTTGTAGCTGTTGCCGGAGACATCGCCATCGCCCGGAAGTACGCCCGTGTTCGGAAGGCCGATTTCATCGCCTTTCAACGCGCGGTTCTTGTCCGTGATAACGGTGTACGTGCCGATGCCCAGTGAGTTCAAGTCGAAGTTCGAACCTGTGCGCGGATTGGCGAAATCCCAGTCGGCCCAGTTGGTGCCGAAACGGAATTCGTTCAAAGTGCGGCTGCTGAAAAGATGGATCTCCTGGAAGGCGAGATTGAGCGAAGGAGCCGCGCCATCCACGGTAAAGTTCGGATTCAGGTTCCCGGTGAAAATCGAGGAACGGTCGCGGGCATAGCGGAAGAAGGCCTTGTCCTTCTCACTGAACGTATGATCGATGCGGAAGAAGACCTGATTGGAATTGACGATGCTCGCCACTGGAGCGCGTACGTTGGCCTCCAGAATGTCATCCTGGCGGAATTGCGGCAGCGGCATGTATGCGTTCAGGTAGTTCTGCGCGTTGCGATTGATACGGCTCGCCGGAATGATGTTGGTAATGCGGCCAGTGCCGTCGCGGAAGGGCTCGCCGGTGAGCGGATCGTGGATGATGATCGGCGCGCGAATCGGCCGGCCATCCCGCACCAGCGGCGTCAGCAACTGCGAGTAATCGCCCCGGCGGAACTCCTCCGGAAAGAAGAATCCCTCTCGCACCGTTTCCACCGACTGGCGCAATCCTTCGTAATTGAAGCTCCAGAAGGTGCGGTCTTTGCCCCGGTACAGTTTCGGCAACAGCACAGGACCGCTGAGAAAGACACCGAACTGATTGCGCCGGAGCCGGTTCTTTTCCGAAGGACGGGTGCCGGCCGGCAATTGGAAGTTGAGGAAATAGTCCTTGGCCGCGAGCTTGTCGTTGCGCAGAAATTCGAAGAACGCTCCGTGGAACCGATTGGTGCCGGACTTGAGCGCGATCTGCACCACGGCGCCGTTATTCTGCCCGTATTCGGCGGAGTAGGAACTAGTCTGTACTTTGAATTCCTCGATGGCATCGATGGACGGAGTAAAGATCATCACGTTGACGCGCGAATTGGCGGCGGTGACACCGTCGAGGGAAATCTGCTGGTTGTTCTCGCGCTGTCCGTTGGCGGTCAGGGCGACACTGCGTCCCGGGACGGGGCTGCCTTGCGAACCATCCAAGCCCTGGCGCAACCCGAACTGCACACCGGGCGTGAGCACGGCGAGCGTGGCGATGTTGCGGCCGTTCAACGGCAGTTCCACCACACGTTTGTTGTCGATCACCTGGCCGACCGAAGCGTCTTCGGTTTTCAGCTGCACGGCGGAGCTGACCACTTCGATTTTCTCCGATGTTTCTCCAACGTTGAGCGTGAAGTCGATGCGGAGCTTCTGCTGCAGTTGCAGCCGGATGCCGGTCTTCTCCTGGCGCTGGAAACCGGTTAACTCCGCGCTCACCGTGTAGTCGCCGATCTCGATCAATGGAAACGAATAGGCGCCCGTGTTCGATGTAGTGGCGGTACGACGTTCCCCTGTCGCCAGGCGGTGCAGGGTAACGCGCGCGTTCGGAATCACGGCGCCCGTGGAATCGGTCACGGTGCCGGAGATTTCGGTGGATGTCGTCTGAGCGCAGAGGCTCGCGGAGAAGAGAAGGATGGCGATCCAATGAGACATGATCGTCGCGATTATATAAGCTTTTTTGCCGTCCTGGTCAACATCCGGCCGAATGCGTCGCGAATCCCAGAATGGAGCCCAGCACCGCTCCAGCCACCACATCGCTCAGGAAGTGCATGCCCAACAGGATGCGCGAGACGGCGACGCTGAGCGCGCAGAACAGCAGCGGCGGCGCCAGTTCCGGAAAATGCATCATGAGAGGCACGCTGACGGCGAAAGCGGTGATCGTGTGGCCGGATGGGAATGAGAACTGGTCCGGCGGCAGCAGGGAAGCCCAGCAGTGCGGCTCGATCGCGCACGGGCGTTTGCGGCCTGTGGCGCGCTTCAACCAGAGAAAGAGAAAGATCCCCGCGGTGGCAGAAAACGAGGATTCGGCCACCGCGAGGCGCCCAGGGGAGCCTCCGAAAATCAGGACAGCGGTGCCGATGATGTACCACAGCCATCCGTCTCCCCCGCGCGTGGCGCAGAGCATCCACTGCCGGATCCACAACGGCGCTTTCCAGCGATGCACACGCCTCATAATCCGCATGTCACGGCTCGCGATGAACGACAGGATGCTTGGTTGCGTCATGGGTGCGCTCGTCTCGTATGCAGTTTCGCCGTTGTCGCTTACGATTTCGTGAACTTCGGGCGAAAGTTCGGTGAAGGCGGACGCCGCGATGATATGGTGATGGGTTGCTTATGTTACGACGAACGTTCTTAGGCGCCGCCGCCGCGGCAATGACGGGGCGAAAGCCAAACGTGCTGTTTGTGCTTACCGACGATCAACGCTCGGATTATCTCGGATGCATGGGGCATCCGGTGGTGAAGACGCCGCACATCGATGCGTTGGCGTCGCGCGGGACGCTGTTTCGCAATGCGTTTGCCACCAGCCCAATCTGTACTCCCAGCCGCACCTGCTATTTGCTTGGCCAGTGGGAGCGCAAGCACGGCGTCAATTTCAATTCGCAATCGTCGGTGCATCCGGATGCGTTCGCGCTATCGTATCCGTCTCTGCTGCGCATGGCGGGATACTTCACTGGCTATGTGGGGAAGAATCATACGCCCGTGGGGCTGGGCGGATATGCGAGCGGCCACATGGAGCGCCAGTTCGATTACTGGTATGGAAACCACGGGCACATCCAGTTCTATCCGAAAGACCGTCATCCGGTGTATCGCAACGCGAAGGCAACCACGCAGCCGGAAGTCCTGCTGGAGGGCGCCACGAACTTCCTCACTCCGGGGGATCAGTTTCTGGCGGCGAGTGAATTCCTGAAGCGGCGGCCGAATGGGACTCCGTTCGCGCTTCAACTGTGCTTCAACCTGCCGCATTCGGCGAGCACGAATTCGATGCGGCAATTGCCGTCTGATCCGGAGCTGTATCGCACCGCCTACCGCGACCGGGCCGGAGAGTTGCAATTGCCCGCGACGTACGTGCCGGCGAAAGATGCCGCGGCCCGTGCAAAGATTCCACGCTCGGTCTACAGCGGTGAGTTCATTCCTTCCTACAGTTACGTGAAAACGCCGGAAACAATGCGCGAGATGCAGATCCGCACCTGCCAGACGGTGACGGGAATCGACCATGTAGTGGGTGCGCTGGTGGAACAGTTGCGGGGTTTAGGGCTGGAACAAAACACGGTGATTGTGTTTGCGTCCGATCACGGGCTGTTTCATGGCGAGCATGGGCTGGGCGGCAAAGCGCTGTTGTACGAGGAGTCGATTCATATACCGATGATCGTCTACGATCCCCGAGTACCCAGGCAGGTGCGCGAATCGAAGGAGTTCGTCGTGCCCGCCGACGTGGGGCCCACCATCCTATCGCTCTGCGGTGAGCGCGTGCCCGCGTCGATGCAGGGGCGCAGCATGGCCGGATTGCTGCGCGGCGATACGGCCGGTTGGCGCAAGGATGTGTTCTGCGAAAACCTGTTCACTGACCAGGAGTATCCGCGCGTGGAATGCGTGCGCAATCAGGAGTGGAAATACGTGCGCTACTTCCGCCGTTTCCCCGAAGGCAGCAAGACAACCTACCCCTATGCGGATACGCTGGAGGCGTCCATTCGCGGTGAACAGCCCGTGTATGAAGAATTGTTTCACCTACGCGAAGATCCGCGGGAGAAGGACAATCTGGCCGGCTCGCGGCGCGCCGTGCTGGACACGTTGCGGCGGCGTTGCGGCGAATTGGTGAAGGAAGCGAAAGGCGCGCCCGGACCCGCCTGGACACTGCCGATGGAAGGCGGACGCGCGGGCGCAGGCGATTAGTCGAGGCGTTTGCCGTCCGGGCCCCATCCCTTCGGGCAGAAGTGCGAAGCGTTGGCCGGCTGATAACGCACCTTGGCCAGTTCCGGCGTATCCAGCTTCTTGTGCCCTTGAATACGCGATTCCAAGGCGAAATCGAGGATGCCGCTGGTGAGCATGGTGCGCTCCACCGGATAGGGTGGCTTGCCGGTGGAGAACATAATCTCAATGTTTTTCACCAGGCAGCCGAAGTGATGGTGCGGCTTGCCCGGTTGCAGGTGCATCAACATGGACACGGGCTCGGCCTGCCCCTTCACTTCCACTGCGGCCGTGAAATCCTCCACCAATCCGGTGAGCAGGAATGCCGCGGCCTTCAGTCCATCGTTGTAGTCGATGACAAACACGGCCGGTGATTTCACCAGTTGCTTCGGATCACCCGGCTTGCGTGTCTTGCTATGTGTGAGCGCCTTCTCAAAGAGCCGTTTCACCCAGCCGTTCTGGTCGACGAAGCGCCAGCAATCTTCGCGCTCCAGGCATTGCACGGAGCGCACGCCGGTTTCGCCGCCTTTGCGCCGTTCCGTGAGGCACTGCAGCGACTCCAGTACGTGGAAGCCGTAGATATCAAGGCCGCTGTAACTGATGGCGACGGCATGCGCCTGCTCCGCGCCAAACGGTGCGTCCACCGCCGGAATGCGCCATGCCACGGGCGCCGACGAGCCGGCGAGCATCGGGAATTTCAGTTCCCTGGAGATATCCACCATGCGCTTGGCCTGCCGCCAGTTCCACGAGAGGTGCTTGTCATTGAACACGGGCACGCTGCGGCCGGTCTCGCGGAACACATCGGTGATCTTGAGGAACATGTCATAGCGTGGATAGAGCTTCTGTTCCTTGTCGTTCGATGGATAATCTCCGTGCTCGCCGATGAGCAGCACGCCATCCACGGCCAGGCGCGATGTGCCCAGTGTCAGCGCATCGTAGACCGTGCGATGGATGGGCACGTTGTACTTGCGCGACATCTCGCGGCTCATGTCGGCTTTCGGCACCTGTTCGGTGAACATCGACACCACTTTGTTCACAGGATACGGAGGCCGGGCATCCTGATTGAAGCCTTCCAGATACTTGCCTACGATGACATCGGCGTGCGAGTTCGGGCGGTATTCGGTGATGATGGCTGCGATCTTTTTCGGAGGTGCGGACTGTGCCGCGGCTGCAAGGGCAGTGGTAGAAGCGAGGAAGGTACGCCGGTTCATTGGTTCAGCGTATCAAACCGCCTGGAACCCATACGGCTGGTAGCGATAAGAGAGCGCGCCATTGCGCACCGTGAGGATGCCAAAGCCCTCTTTGTGCACACCGAGTTTCGGGCCGCGCCAGGATTGCCCGCACACCGAACCCGAAGTGATGTACTGGCAGCCGCGGTATTCCAGCGTTTCGCAGATGTGCGTATGCCCTTGCAGCACGGCCTTCACGTTGTATTGATGCAGCACCTCCAGCACGGGGGCGGCGTTCTGCACCACGATCATGGTGGCATCGTGCTTCGGCGTCATCCATTGCAGGAAGCCGGTGGAGAGCGGCACGTGCGTTACGGCAACGATGGGTGTCGCGGTCCCCACTTTTCGCAGGTCGCTTCGCAGCCAGTCGATCTGCTCCTCATCGATGTGGCCGATGTAGGTGCGGTTCGGTGTGAGCCCAATGGAATCGAGAACGACGAAATGCCAGCCGGCGAAATCGAAGGAATAGTGGCGCGGGCCGATCAGTTCCTCGTACATGCGTTTGCCGTACGCCGCGTGCGTGGTGGCGACGCCGCTCTTCTCATACAGCCCGAAGACATCGTGGTTGCCGATGGTGTTGTGCAGTGGCGCTTCGATGCGCTTCGCGGTGTCGCGATACAGATCGAACAGCAGCCGCGCGCGTTCGTGGCCCACGGCGAGTGCATCGAACACCAGGTCGCCACCGGCGATGACGAAATCGGGGCGCAGCTTGTTGATGGCGGCGAAGCACTGCTTCACGCCGTCCGTGGCGCGCAGTTCGGGTTGAATGTGCAGATCGGTGACGTGAACGAAGGTGAAATTGGCCGCGGGCGCAGCGAGCGCGGGAGCAGCCAGGGAAGCGAGACAGGCGCGGCGGGAAAGGCTCATGGAGCTTATTCCACGGTGCGCGCGAGGCGCAGGCCGTTCCAGGGGATGCGGCGATTGGGGCGATCAGCATGACGCGCCGCGGGATCGAGTGCGTCCAATCCGTCGAGATACGCGCCGCCACGGATTACGCGCAGTCCGGGCCCTGGCGATGCTTCCCGCCCATCGCGGGCGTCGTAGGGGTAAGGCTGATACAACGATGAGCACCACTCGGCCACATTGCCTGCCAGATCGTAAAGCCCTCGTGCGTTTGGCTGTTTGGCGCCGGCTGGCCTCGGCGCATATGCGTTCGATTCCCGGAAGGCGCCCTGCGCGGTCGTGGCGCTGTTGTCGCGGAACCATGCGGTGGCGGCGGAAGGCGTGTCGCCATGGGCGGCGTATTCCCACTCGGCTTCCGTGGGCAGCCGGAATCCTGCTCCGGCGATTTTGGCATTCAGCTTCGCGATGGCCTGTTGCGTGTCATCCCAGGAAACGTTGTGTACCGGCAGCGTGTCGCCCTTGAGGATGCTCGGATTCTCAGCGCTGATTGCGCTCCACTGCTTCTGCGTCAGTTCCGTTACCGCGATGTAGAAGGGCTCGATGCGCACGGAATGAACCGGCTGCGCTTTCGGAATACGCTCGGAACCCATGTCGAAATCGGCCGCGGGCATGAGCCGCATCTCCATGTCGAAGCCATCCACACGGACACGCAGCGGCAGCCCGGATGCCTGATCGAACTCGTTGCCGATGGCGGTGAAGCCGGGTATAGCGGGCTTCAGCCGGCGTACCGCCATCTTCAGCCGTGCCGCCGCGCGGGCGTCATTGGGACGGAGTTTCAAAGCGGACTGGAAGCCATCGCGGGCTTGCGGCCATTGGCCGCGCGTGACGTGCGATTCGGCTTGCTCCATCAGGCGGCGGTACTCGGCGAACGTCTTCGCCTCCGGGGATTCCGCGGGCCGCATGCGCTGGTCATTGGGATTCGATAGCGCATGCACGTGATGGCAGCTTTGGCAATTCGTCTTTTGCCCTGTCTTCGGACAGCCGGCATTGTGGCACGACGCACAGAAGGGAGCGATGGCCTGATTCTGCGGCAGCCGGTCCGGTTTCACCTGGTTGCGCTCATTCGTCACGTGCCCTTGGCTGGGGCCGTGGCAATTACGGCAGGCGATGCCGGCGGCGGTGTGTTTCGATGCAGACCATTCCAGCACCTGCGCCACATGGCACCGGGAGCAGACACCGGCCTGCTGCAGCGCGGTCTGCTGCGCCGTGGCCAGCAACGGAAAAAAGAAAAAGATCAGGAGCGCCAATTTTTGTCGAGCCATTGATAGTGCCGCGGCAGCCATTGTCCGGCGGAAGAAGCGGCCAGGCGGCCGGCAGCGTCGAGCGCAGCATGCTCGTCGCGGCTCAATTCCAGGTGCCGGGTGAGCCCCGCGTAGTTGTCCTCAAACGTCGATTCTTCGAACATCCCGGGCATGGCCGCGGTGAAATGCTTGTTGGAATAGATGAAGCGCAGCGCCGCCTGGCACAACGATTCATCGGGCAGCCGCTTCAAACTCTTGGTGAGATCGGCCACCACGGAAGGCAGCAGCGGGCGGTATTTCGCCTGGTACAGTTGCACGAAATCGCGTTCCGGTTGGGTGGTTTGCGGCACACTTGGATCGAGCCGCACGATGGAGCCCGCGGCCAGAGGCTTAATGGCAATCAGGCCCACTTTGCGTTCAATGGCTTCCGGCAGGAACCGGGAATAATCGGCGCGGGCGTGAATGAAGTTGTAGGGGAACATGACGTAGTCAAGCCCCTCGAACTCGCGCAACGCGCTGAGCATGATGCGCTCGTCATGCGTGGAGATGCCGATGGCCCGTACCTTGCCCGCTTCCTTCGCTTTGCGCAACACATCCCAATCGGCGATGGCTTTCGCGTCCACGTTGTCGCCTTCGCCCAGATAGATGCGGTACAGATCGACGTGCCCGTACATCTTCGCCGCACGGTCAATGTTTTCGCCGACGAACATCGGCCACTGGCGGCACAGCGAGACCAATACTTTGTTGCGGCGCGACTTCACCAGCTTCGACACCGGCTCCCACTGGCCCTCGTTCTCATAGGTGTCGACCATATTCACGCCGCGGTCGAGTGCTTTCGCGATCAACCGGTCGCGCTGCTGCTGGCCCTCTTCCTGCAGGACGTTACCTTGCTCCACTTTTTTCTTGTAGCGCGGGTCCGTATGCGAGCCGAACGAGAGCAAGGATACGTAGAGGTCGGTCTGCCCGAGTTGCCGGTACACCATTCCGCCACGGCGGATTTCCTTCACGGCCGGGGCCGCGGAGAGGCGTACCGCGGCAGCCGCGGCAAGAAAAGCGCGTCGGGACAAAGCGCGAGGGCACATGCGATTTATGCTATCACCGCAGGACGACGTCGCGGACCTTCGTCCAGCGGGACTTGCCCCGTGGCCCCTCCACTTCGAGCGTGATCACATACTCGCCGGCGTCCTTGTAGACATGTTGCGGATGCTGCTCAGTGGATGTTGTGCCGTCGCCGAACGACCACAACCAGCGCTCCAGGCGGCCTTCCGATTCGTCCTGAAACGCCACCAGCCGCCGGTTCATGTCGATGACGCGGAAACTCCACGCCGCTTGCAATGCCTTGCGGTGGCCGGCCTCAAGAGGCATCAAGCGAAAAGCCACCAGATCGCTGGCATTGCCGAACATGGTCGTCTTATGCGAGAGGTTCCAGAAGCCGTCGTAATCCTTCGCATCGACGTTGTCGTAATCGAGCACGGCCCAGGAAAGCCCGATGATCTTGTTCTCGGTGAGTTGCGATTCCACCGCGCGGGCCGGGCCATCGTAGGGTGCATAGTCGAAGGGAGTGATGAAAAATTCGAGAGTCAGTTTCCCGCTTTCGCCGTGACGGAAGTTGTATTGATAGGCTGCATTGGCGTAAGGCAGCCGCTTGATCCACGGCTGCGCGCCCCACACGAAGACCCAATCGCGATCGGGTGCAGGCGTGAAGATGTGGTAGTTCTGCGCATGCACGCCGTGGAAGTTGAAGAACGCGTCGCCTTTGTCGATGTTTGGATTCGGGTGCAGGTTGGCGATCAACGGCCCGCCCGAAAGATCGCCATCCACCACTACTTCGAAGATGTCGTTGTGCCGGTCGGCGCGGCGAAAATCCCAATAGTCGTCGTAGGCTTCATAGAGGAAATAGAGCCGGTTCAGCCCCTTCACCCAACCCACCTTGACGTTCACATCGAGATCCTTCTTGTCGAATTTGAAGCCGAGGCCCTTCACCGTCTCCTTCAACTGATCGATGCCAATGTTGTAGGTTGCCGGCACCATGGCCCAATCGTCCGTCTTGCCGTCGATGCATGGAATCTGGTTGGCGGGGAACTGGTAGATCTTGTATTCCACGCCGGGGCGTTCCAGCGCGCCCAGCGGGGCCAGCAGAAGCAGCAGCAACGGTGTCATGATGGTGGTCCCACCAGTCTATGACGATCGACGCGCATATTCACGTCTTCCCCGATTACACGGCGGAGCAACATCTGACGATCGCCCGCGCGGCAGGTGTGACTCGCACTGTCATCATCCAGCCGGGTGGCAGCAAGTTCGATAACTCGTACATGCTAGCCGCGGTGAAGGCGTATCCCGGTGTGTTTTCGGCAGTGGCGATTGTGGATGTGGATGCGCCGGATCTGGATGCGGTCATCGCAGCGCTCTACAAGCAGCATGTGCGAGGCTTCCGCATCTCCGCGCGCAAAGAGCAGCCGTGGATGGAATGGGCCGGCATGAACCGTCTGTGGACGATCGCCGCCAAGCGAAAGATGACCATCTGCCCGCTGATCAACCCGGATGTATTCCCGTGGGTGGCTGCGATGTGCGAGCGCCACAAGGAGACACTGGTAGCGGTGGACCATCTGGGCCGCGTCGGCGCTACCGGCACCATCGTCGATGCCGAGGTGCGGGCATTGTGCGGGCTGGCCAAGTATCCGCGTGTGCACGTGAAGGTATCTGCCTTCTACGCGCTGGGCAAGAAGCAGGCACCGTATACCGATCTTGGGTCCATGATCCGCCAGGTGTTTGAAACGTACGGCCCGCGGCGTTTGCTATGGGGCAGCGATGCGCCTTATCAGACACGTGCGCCGCACAACTACCAGGCGTCGGTAGACCTCATCCGGCAAGGGTTGCCATTCCTCCGCGACGACGACAAGCAGTGGCTGTTGTGGCGCAATTCCGAACGCCTGTTCTTCCGCGGCTAGTCCCATCCGCCGCCCGCGGCAACAGCAATGAGAGAAATTAACAGCAGTACTCCCATGCCTGCCAGCACGCCCAATGTGATTTTCGTTGCAAGGTGCATTCCCTCCTTACGTTCTTCCTTCACCTTCTTCACCTGGTCAAAGGGCACCGTTCGCGTCGTGGTCTGATCTTTGACCACATACTGGACCTCGAAACCGGTGTCCGTCACCGTGCCCATCCGGCCGCTGAATTTCTCTTTGTTTTTCAGCACCACCTCAATCACACTGCCGGGGTTGATGAGAACCACCTGTTCCTTCAGTGTGGGTTTCACCGTCTGGTTCGCCTGTAATGGCCAGAGCATCAGCCAGACGCAAAAGAGAGCGACTTGCCGCAACATGGCGTCACCTCCTGATCGACAGGTAGCTCCGATTCTCGCCGAATGCAAGGGTGGTGCGATAATTAAGGAACGTCCTGCCGATGCGCCTGTTTTTCTCACGCCACATCCCGTCCATTGAGCGCCTTTTGCTGGTGGAAAGCGGCTCGCGCCATATCCTCGACAATCTGATTCCCGGCCTGGTGGAAACCTATGGCGACCGGTTGAAGGTGGACGTGGTCACCTGCTTCAACGGCGAGCCGGCAGGCCTGCCCGCGGGTTCGAATTTGTACCGCGTCTGGGAGTATCCGGATAGCGCGTCGCGTCAGCGCTTGCTGCGCCAGCTTCAGTCAGGCGGCTACACCACAATGGGCATCATCTGTTCGGGTGAGCCGGTGATGACGAAGTGGAAATGGTGGCTCGCCTTCCACATTCCAGCCAAGCTTTTCGTGCTCAACGAAAACGGCGATTACTACTGGTTTGATTTCCGCAACTGGCGGATCATGCTGCATTTTGTGCTGTTCCGCCTGGGTTTCACCGGGGCTGACGCCATCGCCACGGTGACCCGCCTTGTGCTATTCCCATTCACGCTGTGTTATCTGATGTTGTTTGCCGCGGCAGTACACCTAAGGAGAAAACTACGAACATGAGAGCGATTCGAGTGCATGAGGTTGGTGGTCCGGAACAGATGAAGGTGGATCAGATTGATGTGCCATCCCCCGGGCCGAAACAGGCGCTGGTGAAGATTGACACTTCGGGTGTGAACTTCATCGACATCTATTTCCGCACCGGATTGTACAAGGCCGATGCGCCGTTCACCCTCGGGATGGAGGCCGCGGGTGTGGTGGAAGCCGTCGGGCCGGACGTGACGGAAGTGGCCGTGGGCGATCGAGTCGCTTACGCCATGACTCGCGGTTCGTATGCCGAATACGCCGTGGTTCCTTCGGCCACGCTGGTGAAGGTGCCGGATGGCGTCGACCTGGAAGCCGCCGCGTCGGTGATGCTGCAAGGCATGACCGCGCATTATCTCAGCCATTCCACCTTCCCCCTGGAGAAACAGCACACCGCGTTGATCCATGCCGCCGCGGGAGGCACCGGGGCGCTGCTGGTGCAGATGGCGAAGATGCGCGGCGCGCGCGTCATTGCCACTGCCGGCAACGCCGAGAAAGCAGCGCGAGCCAAAGCTGTGGGCGCCGACGAAGTGATCCTTTACGGGGAGCAGGATTTCGAAGCCGAGGCACGGCGTCTGACCAACGGCGCTGGCGTCGATGTTGTCTACGATTCCGTCGGCGCTGCCACGTGGGAGAAGAGTCTCGGTTCCCTCAAGCCGCGCGGCATGATGGTCAGCTTCGGCAATGCCTCCGGAGCCGTGCCCGCCATCCAGCCTCTCATCCTCAGCACCAAAGGCTCCCTGTATCTCACCCGGCCCACGCTGGCCAGTTATTGCGCCAATCGCGAAGAGTTGCTGTGGCGCGCCGGCGATGTATTGCGCTGGCTTGCTTCCGGCAGTCTGCAGACGAAGGTGCATCAGGCTTATCCGTTCGATCAGGCCGCGCAAGCGCACATCGATCTGGCCGGACGCGTCTCCGCTGGCAAGCTGTTATTGAAGCCATGAAACTTCTAGTGCTGCTATTGGCTGCGCTGCAAGCGCAGGATGCCGGCCACACCACGGGGCCGGAAACGCTTACATACGATGAACTTGTGCTCCTCAACGAGAAAGAACCCGACGAGGCGTTGAAGAAGAAAGTCGACACGCTGCTCACCACGCCGTTCATCGGCAATGCGGCCCATCTGGCGCAAGTCGCGCCGCACCGGCCGAACGTAGTCACCATCGGACCAGCGCTGCGCGTGACGGAGTGGAACATTGAGCGCGGCGCCAATTTCGACTTGATCCGCCTCGCCTTCACTGATCCCGATGCCTTTGAGAAGGCGTTCATGGCGAAGCAGAAGGAAGTCACTCCGCAGTTGCTCGAAGCCAAGCAGCAATCGGTCTACATGAAGGAGAGTGACGTGCTCATCCTCAATGAAGTCGATTACGGCATGACGCGTACGGAGTATCGCGACGTGGCGAAGGAACTGGCCGAAGCACTCGGCATGAACTACGCCTACGGAGTGGAGTTTCTGGAAGTCGATTCCCTCTACCTGGGTACTGAGGAACTGGTGGATCCCGACGAAAAGAGCAGAGAGCAGTTCAAGAAAGATATGACCGTGGACCGCGCCCGCTACAAGGGCATGCATGGGACGGCGATCCTCAGCCGCTATCCCATCACTTCCGCACGCAGCCTGCGGTTCAAGGTTTGCTACGACTGGTATGCGAGCGAGAAGGAAGAACTCAGCAAGTTGGAGAAAGGCCGCCGCCTGGCCGCGGACAAAGTGTTCCTGGAACGCATTGGGCGCGAGGTGCGGCGCGGTGGACGCATGGCGCTGATTGCCGATATCGCTGTGCCCGATTCTCCAACAAAGGCCGTAACCATCGTGGCGGCGCATCTCGAAAACAAGTGCCGCCCGGATTGCCGCGTAGAGCAGATGGATCAACTGCTGAAAGAAGTGGAGCGAGTGAAGAATCCCCTGGTAATGGGCGGCGACCTGAATACCACCGGCGCCGACGGCGCTCCTACTTCCGTCTGGCGCGAAGTGAAGAAGCGCGTCCGCAATCCCGAGTTTTGGGCGGGGCAAGCCATCACCTGGTTCAGCCCCGTGGCCATTCCGAAAATGTTCTCTGTGCCCGGGAATTACTTCAAGAATTACCATGACCCCTCGGCGACGCACGTTCCGTTCGTTGCGCCGAATAAGGAAGCCGCACTGTTCGACACGATGGAGAAGTTTCGCTTCGCCGGAGGCACTTCGTTCGACTACGCCGGCGATCCGTTGCGTTCCATCAATGCGCGCGGTGGGAAGCTTTCGGCATCCAATGAACGCGCGGCGAAGGGATTCACCACCACCTACAGCTTCAAACGCGATTTGAAGGGAATTGCGGGCCGCATGCGGCTGGATTGGCTGCTGGTGAAACCGGTAGGCGATGACGGGAATCACCCGTTCCACTTCGCCCCCTATTTCGGCCGCACGCTGGAGGCGCTGAATACCTCAGTGCCGGACGGCATCTCGGATCATCACCCCATCACCGTGGATCTGCCGCTGAATGCAGAGCCGCCTAAGAAATAAGACGAATTTCACGGAAATCGAGCCGTAAACCCTGTGTGCGAAACTATGCCCATGCGTAGTCTCGCATCTTCTGCTTTCTATCTCTTTCTGCTCAGTTGCAGTGCTTACTCACAATCGGAAATTGGCGGAGCCACGCTCAATGGCGCAGTGACGGATTCTTCCGGAGCTGCTCTTGCCGGAGCGAAGGTTAGCGCACAGAATCGCGACACAGGTTTGGAGCGGACCACCACCACCAGCGCGGCCGGGTTGTACACGATGGTGCGTTTGCCCGTCGGCCGCTACGATCTTACGGTGGAATACCAGGGTTTCAAGACCGCCAAGAAACAGGACATCCCGCTGACTATCGGTGCGGTGCTGACTCTTGACGTTCAACTGGAAGTCGGCGCCGCATCGGAAAGCGTTACGGTGACGGGCGAAACGCCGGTGATCGAATCGACGCGCTCGCAGACCAGCACCGCGGTGAATGAGAAGGCCGTGCGCGATCTTCCCATCAACGGCCGCAACTTCCTCGATTTTACGGTGCTCACGCCTGGCGTGGTGCGCGACCCGCGCGGTGGCGATCTTTCCTTCGGCGGCCAGCGCGGCACGGCCAACAGCCTGCTTGTCGATGGCGGAGATTCGAACAATCTGTTCTTCGGCCAATCCTCAGGACGCGCCGGCACACGCAATCCCTATACGTTCAGCCAGGAAGCGGTGCAGGAGTTCCAGGTGAACACCAGCGGCTACAACGCGGAAACCGGACGCGCCGGCGGTGGCGTGATCAACGTGGTAACCAAGAGCGGCGGCAACGATTTTCACGGCACCGGCTTCTGGTTCTTTCGCGACAAAGGGCTCAATGCCAACACGTTCTTCAACAACGCCGCGGGCCGTGTGAAGCAGCCCTATCACTTCAATCAGTTTGGTGGAAACATTTCCGGCCCGGTGGCGAAGAACAAGCTGTTCTTCTTTTACAATTTCGACGGGCAGCGCAACACTCTTCCCAATCCGGTGTTCTTCCCGACGAACATCGCCATCCCCACCGACGCCGCTTCGCAAGCCGCGGTGACTGACCTGCGCCAGTACCTCAATTCCTACACCACGGGCTTCGACAACAACATCCACACCATCAAGATGGACTGGATGGCCACGGCCACACAAACACTGAACGTGCGCTACAACTTTCATCGTTTTAATGGCAAGAATTTTGAAAACGCCGGAGCGCAATCGGCGGGTGAACACACTGGCAACAGCCAGAACAACACCGATAACATCGCCCTGCAGTACACCAAGGTGATCGGCGCGAACAAGGTGTTCGATTCGCGCTTCATCTTCCTCAAGGACAACGCGCCGGGGGAAGCAAACGCGACGGCGCCGGAAGCGCAGATCCGCCAATCGGGAACAACGATGATCGCCATCGGGCGAAACAACTTCAGCCCGCGCTATACGAACACGAAGAAATTCAACTTCATTGAATCGCTGGCCTGGACCAGCGGGAAGCATGCCTTCAAGTTCGGCACCGATCTCAACTTTGAGCGCATTGACAATTTCTTCCCTGGCAACTTCGGCGGCTCCTTCGTCTTCGACACGCTGGCGGACTGGACCAACAAGCGTCCATCGGCGTTCACGCAGGGCTTGGCTGGTGCCAACACCGATGGCGCGCTCACTAAGCCGAACGTGCAGGAATACGCCTTCTTCGCGCAGGACACTTGGCGCGCTTCCGATAAGCTCACGTTCAACTATGGGGTGCGCTACGACTTCTTCTCCTACGCGCAGCCGGCGGTGCAGAATCCGAATCAGCAGTTGCTCGGCGCGGGTCTCGATACGTCGAAGATTCACCGCGACAAGAACAATCTTGCCGCGCGGTTCGGCTTTGCCCGCCGCATCGGAGAGAAGATGGTGCTGCGCGGCGGGTACGGGATGTTCTATGCGCGCACGGCCTCCATCCTCATCGGCACCGCGCATTCGCAGAACGGCATCCAGGTGCAGACTTACACGTTGAGCGCTACCAATCCGGCGCAGGCCGCGTTGATTCCGCGCTATCCGAATGTACTATCCGCTCCGCCGGCCGTCGGCCGCACGCCGGACATTTACGTGGTTGCGCCCGACTATGTGCAGCCACAGACGCACCAGTGGAGCCTCAATTGGGAGACGCAGCTTGGCCGCGATTACGCGCTCACGCTGGGCTATTTGGGGGTGCGCGGTGTTCATCTTTCGCGCACGCGCGACATCAATCACTTCCCGGGCATCGACACGCCTTCCACCTATTCCACCGGAGGCAACGTGGTCATTCAGCGGCGCCCCAACAACCGGCCCAACGCTGCTTTCGGACGTATCAGCCTGTTCGATTCCGGCGGCGACTCCATCTACCACGGCGGCTTTGTGCAACTGAGCAAGCGCTTCTCGCAGAGCTTCCAATTGCTGACCAGCTACACCTGGTCAAAGGTGATCGACACGCTGCCGGATCAGACTTCGGTGGTGCCGGGCAATGCCGGCGACGACGCCAAGGTTGCTTTCGATACGCTCCTTCCCAACGCCGACCGTGGACCGGGCGATGCCAATACCAAGCATCGCTGGGTGCTCAGCGGCGTATGGGACGTCGACTATGCGAAGAACCTGTCGAACCCCGTGATGAAAGCGATCTTCCGCGGCTATCAGCTCTCAGCGATTTCCAGCGTGCAATCGGGGCGCTGGTTCAGCGCGCGGTCGAACGTCGATCTAAACAACGACGGCAACCGCTTCTCTGACCGTTCGCCGGGCTATGGACGCAACACAATCGAAGGCCCAGGCTTCGTGTCTGTCGATTTCCGCTTCTCCCGTGACATCCACGTCTATCGCGAGCGGGCGAAACTGCGGCTGATGGTGGAAGCGTTCAACGCCTTCAACCGCGCCAATTTCAGCGCGCTGCAGTTGACTCCGTTTAACTACAACGCGACGACGCGAGTGTTCACGCCCGTGGCGAACTTCCTCGCTCCGTCGAACACATCGGATCCGAGGATTCTGCAGTTGGCGGCGCGCTTCACGTTTTAAGCCGTCTTGGCTTGCGGTGGGCGTACGGTTAACGAAACCAGCGCGCCCACCAGCGCCAATGCGGCCAGCGTCCAATACACTTCCTGATAGCCCGCGGCCAGGTTGCCCGCGGCGCGAGCCTTATCCATGATGCCCGCGAAGTAGCCAGGCACCAGGAACCCGCACGCACCCCAGGCGCTGAACAGAATCCCGTAATTGGCGCCGACGTTCTTCGCGCCGTAGAAATCGGCGGTGAACGACGGCATCACCGCGAGGTATCCGCCATAGGAAAAGCCCACCAGACACAAACCCACCAGCAGTGGCGTGAATGTAGTGGCATCGCGCAGCACACCAGCGCAGGCCAGAATCGACACTGCGCACATGCCGAGCGTCGCGGGTTTGCGGCCAAAGCGATCCGATACGCTGCCCCAGCCCAGCCGCCCGAGCCCGTTGAAGATGCTCATGATGCCGAGCGCCGCCCCAGGCGACATCAGCGCGCTGGTCTTCGCCATCTCCGTCAACTGCGGACTGGCTTCGCCGATCGCCGTCAATCCGACGCTGGTTCCGAGGAAATACACCATCCACAGCGCGTAGAATTGCCATGTGCCGAGCATGCCTTTCGGCGCCACGTCCATCTGATTGGCACGCCCCGGAGGCGGCGTCCAACCCGCCGGCTTCCATCCCGGCGGGGGGATGCGGTACAACTGCGCCGCTCCGATCACGCCTACGTAGAATAAACCAGCGAGGATCAAAAATGTTCTGGGGATGGTGACGGCCAACTGCGCCGTGTCCTTGCCCAACAGAAACTCGAGCAGCGGACCGAACAGCAGCGGGCCTACTCCGAAGCCCATCACTGCCAGGCCCACGATCATTCCACGCTTATCCGGAAACCACTTGATGCACATCGCGATTGGGGTGACGTAGGCGAAGCCGACGCCGAAGCCGGCTACCAGGCCGTAGCCGATGGTGAGCCCCATCACCGTGTCACTAAGGAACGAAGCGAGCAGGCACCCGGTGCCAAGCAGAAACCCGCCGAAACTCGCCACCAGCCGCGGCCCTTTGCGATCCTGCCAGAATCCCGCCACCACCATCGCTATGGCAAAAGCCAGGATGGAGTAGCGATAAGGCGTGATCGTCTCTGCCTTCGACCAGCCATGCAACTGGGCCAGTGGTCCGCGGAACACGGACCACGAATAGATCACACCCAGCAGCACTTGCATGAAGACAGCGGCGGCCGCATAGCGCAGCCGGTTCGGAGCGGTTTCAGATGGCACCGGGATATTCTAGCTGATTCCGGGTGCCTACCAGATTACCTTGGCGCCGAACTGGAAGTAGCGCGGTGCACCCACGCCGCTGATCTGGCCAAAGGCGCGATTGCCGAGTTGGGTATTGATGTCCTGCAGGTTCATGTGATTCGCCACGTTGAACGATTCCACCCGCAACTGCAGTTTCACGCGCTCCACAATATGCACGTCCTTCAGCGCGAAGGCGCTCAGATCGATGGAGCCGGGTCCGCGCACCACCCATTTGCCCGAGTTGCCGTAGGTCCAATCGGCAGGCCGTGCGAACGCCCCCGTGTTGAAGTAGCGGAAGATGTTGCGCTCGGATTTCGGCAGTTCCCACTCGCCCACCACATCCGGCCGCGAGGCCACTTGCCGGGCCACGCCAGTCAGCGATGGGCCATACAACCGGCCCGTGGTCAGCGTCCACACACCAGTGAACGACCAGCCGCCCAGCACACGCCCGAACAGGCCCTGCTGCTTGCGGAACCATGGCAGCTCATAGGTGTGCATCAGCACTGCATAGTGGCGGCGGCTCTCTTCCAATTCCGAGCGTTCCGCGCGCACATTCAGTGGATCCTGAATGCCGCCGGCCACGCCTTCATTGCCGTAGCCGATGATCTTCCCCGCCGTGTACGACAGGCTGTAGGTCAGGTCGCCCGTGCGGCGCCGCGCCGAAATCTGCAGCGAGTTGTAGCTCGATGTGGCCGAAGGCTCCACCAGGCTCAGCGAGTTCAAACCGCGATACGGCAGAAAGCGGCGCAGATCCACGCCTTGATTCGCTGCCTGCTGCTCCGGCGTGAGGAAGTTCAACGGCCGCGAGAACGACAGGTGCCGCCCCGTGTTGCCCACATAGCTCATATCCAACTGCGTCTTGTAGGGAAGCAGCGTCTGGATGCCGAAGCTGTAGTTGTACATGGTGGGCATCGGGTAATCGTAGGGGAGCGAGCCGGCGGAGATGGGGAATCGCGTCGTGTTGGGGATGCCGCTGGCCGGATTGTCGGCCACGCCGTTGCTGATGCTGGTGTTCGAAACCAGCGGCTCGCGCGCGCCCAGATACCAGCCGGAATAGGCGATGCCGGTCACGCCGTGGAAGGTGCCAGCGCCGGCGCGAATCGCCAGTTTGCCGTTGCCGAACACGTCCCAAGCGAAGCTTGCCCGCGGTTCCAGATTGGTCTTGCGCAGCGGATTGAACCCGCGAGGCACGCCGCGGAACAGCGCTTTGATCTGCGGATCGTCGTATTGCGGCACGCGGCCTTGGGCTTCCGATGGCCAGCCCGATCCCGGCAGCACCAGTCCGTTATAGATGTCGCCCGTACCCGGCACGATGGCGCCGTTGGCCGCCACCTGCGGCGCGCTCGACGCATTCCAGAACTGCGGCATGAACGCCACCAGATTGTTCAACTGCGCATACCAGGGCGAGATGAATGCCCAGCGCATGCCGTATTCCAGAGAGAAACGGCGCGACAAACGCCATGCATCCTGCACGTAGAACTCGCGTGTATAGGCTTTATAGACCGTCTGCACCGGTGAACTCGATTCGGAGTACGCATCGAAGTTCCCCATCAGTGCGTTGGCCCAGGGATTCAGCGAGTTCAACGGATTCGAAGCGACACTGCCGAACGAGAACGTGCCGTTGTCATTGGCCTGGTTCAGCTCATTCAGATTCATTGACTCCATGTAGAACCCGGCCTTCAACGTGTGCGAGCCCATCACCTTGCTGAAGTTCTCACGCACAATGAATGTCGGCGTGCGGGCATAGCTCGGATGGCCCGAGCCGCTGATGCCCGTCAACCCAGTGACATTGATGTTCGGAATACGATCGAGCCGGTTGCCGGCGAATACTTCAGGAAACGTGAAGCCCCACGTCTGGCGCTTGATGCCGTCGCCAATCATGCGGAAGTCTTCGCGGTAGTCGGAGTAGCCGAAGCTCAATTCGTTCACCGTGCGGGCATTGAAGGCGACGTTCAGGTTCAGCAGGTAGTTGTTGCCCTTGCGGTCGCGGAAGGCCTGGAACAGAGGAATATTGTTGCCGGTGTTGTCGAAGAACGAGGTGAACGATTGCGTGCCGGGCATGCCGCGGAACGACAATTGCCACCCCGGCTTGAGGTTGTAATCCAGCCGGTAGATGATGTCGCGTGAATCCGTCGGCTGGCTGTTGCTGGCGTAGTAATTCCCGCCCGGCCCGGTGTAGTTCGGGTCGGGATAGATCTTCTGCAGGGCGCGCCCGAAGGCCGTGATGCGAGACGTGGGAATCGTGTTGTTCGGGAACGGCGCGCGCGTATCCGGATCCACCGGCTTCAGCGCGCTGGCGCCGAAATTCCCGGCCCGCTCCGCCGCGGTGGGGATGATGGAAAGCTTCTGATTAAACCCGGAATTGGTGCGCGATTCCAGGCCCACGAAGAAGAATAGCTTGTTCTTATCCGAGTTCCATTTCCCCGGCCAATACACCGGGCCGCCCACCGTGAAGCCGTAGTTGTGATAGCGGATGCGCGGCCGCCCGCCGACAATATACTGCTGTGCCGCGAACCCCTCGCTGAAGAAGAACTCATAAGCGGAGAGATGGAAATCCTGCGTTCCGCGGCGCGTGGTGAAGTTGATTTGCGCGCCCGTGGAACGGCCGTATTCCGGCGCATAACGCGTGGAAGAAACCTGGATCTCTTCCACAAAATCCACGCCCATGATGTTGTTCTGCTGCACGCCGTCGCGCACGCGGCCGTTGTTAATGCCGTCCACCGCGATGAAGTTCATGTCCTTGCGCTGGCCGTTAATCTGCACGCCGCCCATGGAGTAGCTGCCGCCGCGGAAATCGGTCATGAAGTTGCCGTAGCGCGACACCACGCCCGGCATGATGCCGAGCATATAGAAAGGATTGCGTCCGGGCAGCGCGAAATTCTGCAGTTGTTGTTGCGGAATAGTGCGCGCTAGTTCGCCGTTCGCCGTTTCCACCAGCGGAGCATCGCTGGTGACGTCGATTCTCTCGGCCAACTGGCCGATTTCGAGCTGGAACCGGAGCGCGACAACGGCGTCGGTTTCCAACTTCAGGCTGGAGCGCACCAGGCTTTTAAATCCGGTTGCTTCGATGCGGATTTCATACTCGGATGCGGGCAGCGTGGGGACGGTGAAGAAGCCGTTTTCATTGGTGGCCGCCTCGCGCGTCAAGCCGATGGATACGGCCGAAACCACAACTTTTGCGCCAGGAACAACGGCGCCGGCCGGGTCCACCACTTCGCCCGAAATCGTGCCGCGGGCCTGCGCAAACAGACCTCCGGCCATGGCTAGGAAAAGTGCCAACTGTTTCATAAGATAAAGACTCCCAATTGCTGCTTCGAGAATAGCATGTGGCTCTGCCGGTGACGTCTGCTGCCTGACGCATCGTTTGGAAATCGGATATGATGGACCCCACTCCTCGATCGAGCTGATTCAAGAAAAGGGGGATCGCTCCGATGTTGCTTCAGTCCGCGCTCGCCACACTTCTCTGCGCGATGTCACTCTTCGCGCAAACCACATCCACTGAGGTTCTGGGCACCGTCACTGATGCCTCTGGCGCCATCGTCCCAGGCGCCGAGGTCACCTTGCTTCGCATCGCCACGGGCGAAAAGCGGCAGACCAAAACCGATACCAGCGGCAATTACTCGTTCCCGTTGATTGAAATCGGCGATTACACGGTGACCGTTGCGCTCACCGGCTTCCGTACGCAGACGCAGACGGGCATCAATGTCGCCTATCAACAGAAAGCGCGCGTCAATGTCGTGCTCGATGTCGGCGCCACCAGTGAACGTGTCGAAGTGCAGGCGCAGGGCGTGGAACTGAAGACCGATGACGCCGCGGTCTCCACCACCATCGAACGCCGCCGCGTGCAGGAACTGCCGTTGCTCGGCCGCAATTTCGCCAGCCTCGCCATCCTCACCCCCGGTGTGCAGTACGGCACGCGCATGGGGCAGAACGTGCAAAGCAGCACAGCCTTCCCCTTCCCTGGCGCGGCCACTACCCTCAGCGCCAATGGCCAGCGCGACGCCAACCAGAACATCACGATGGACGGCGTGGTTGCCACCGAACCGCTGGTGAACCAGGTGCTGTTCAATCCCTCCATCGACGCCATTGAAGAAGTCAAAATTCAGACGGGATCCGTCTCCGCCGAATACGGCCAGAACAACGGAGCCGTAGTTCAGATCGCGCTCAAGAGCGGCACGAACGATCTGCACGGCACCTTCTTCGATTTCGCCCGCAACAACATTCTCGACGCCCGCGACTACTTCCTCAACTTCGAGGTTCCAGCCGGTACACCGTTGCGCAAGAAGAACGCGCTCCGCCGTCACCAGTTCGGTGCATGGCTCGCCGGGCCGGTGAAACTCCCTGGCTACAACGGCAAGGACCGCACCTTCTGGAGCTTCAACTACGAGGGAGTCCGTCAGACCATCGAATCGGTCTCACAGGCCTTCTGGTTCCCCGAAGAATTCCGCCGCGGCGATTTCTCCTCGCTGCTCACACCGTTGATTCGCGACGGCCGCCCGGTGCGCGCGCCCATCATCGTTCACGATCCGGTGACCGGCGAGCCGTTCCGCGGCGCTGACGGCACCATCAACAATATCGTCCCGGCCAGCCGTATCAATCGCAGCGCGCAGAACTTCATCAATACCTACCTGCCACTGCCGCAGTTCCGGCCGGAGGACAACCTCGATATCAACGTGATTCGCAGCGTGCCTTCCATCCTCAATCAGAACCAATACTTCGCCCGCATCGATCACAACTTCAGCAGCAACGACCGCGTCTTCGTGCGCTATGCCGGGCAGCGGACTTCCTACGAAAACCAGAACATCAATCCCAACTTCAACACTAGCTTCAGCCTCCGTCCGAATAACATTGCTTCGCAGTACCTCCATCTGTTCCGGCCGACGTTGATCAACGAATTCCGCTTCGGTTACAACCGCGTCGATCACGATCAATCGAATCCGCGCACCAACACGGACTTCGATGTAGATACACTCGGCATTGGCCAATTCCGTGTCGCGGTGGATAACAACCGCAAGTTCCGCCCCCTGGAAGCGGCCATTCCCCCCACCGGCATTCTAGGCGGGGACGCAGGCGCCCGCATCGACTTCAACGACACGTATCAGATCTCCGACAACTTCTCCATCATGAAGTCGAACCACACGATCAAGCTGGGCATGGAGTACCGCCGCCTCACCATCGAGCGCGCCGCGGCCAACGTGCCTTCGGGCAACCTGACGTGCTGTCCCGGCGGGTACGCGCTGGCCGGATGGCTGATGGGTTACCCGAACGGATCTTCCACTGCCGAAGGCCTGCTGTTGCAGAAGCCGCGCCAGCAACGCTGGAGCGGTTACGTGCTGGACGAATGGAAAGCGACGCGCCGCCTGAGCATGAACGTCGGCGTGCGTTGGGACTACTTCGGCCTTGCCACCGACATCTATCGCACCTGGCGATCACTGCGTCTGGATATTCTCTCCCCGGCCAGCAACGGGCAACAGCTTCCCACCGTGGTGCCTGAGCCCGGCCAGAACTACAAATTCTACGATCCCGAGAAGCGCTTCTTCATGCCGCGCATCGGACTCGCCTTCCGCGCCACCGACAAATGGGTCATTCGTAGCGGCGTCGGCTGGTACGCCAATGCGCAGCAGTTGAACAATTTCTCCATCCTCAATCTGCAGCCGCCATTGTCGGGAACCTTCGGCTTTGCGCAGGTCACCGATGTGGCGCAGGTGCTGAACTACACCTACGCGGGACAGAACTACAATCTGCAGACGCGGCGCTTCCGGCCCGGCTCCACCGTGCTGACACTGGACAATCCGTTTCCAGGGCAGGGAACCGCTGCCGCGCGCACCAACGTGCTGCTCATGATTCCCGACAACAAAGCCAGCAACTACGTGCAGTGGAGCTTCGACATCCAGCGCCAAATACCCTGGCACACGATTCTCACCGTAGGCTATGTCGGATCAAAGACCAGTCACCTGGACAACACGGTGCCGAACTTCAATTCGCCCGACCCGTCGCCCGACACCGACTTCAATCGCCGCCGTCCCTATCAAGCCTATGTCAGCGCCGGGGAAGGAAACACACCGCGCCTCATCAACAACATTCGCTTCCTCGACAGCTACGCCAACGCCAACTACCACGCCTTACAGGTGCAGGTGCAGAAGCGCTACAGCCACGGCATCACGATGGGGCTCGCCTACACGTTCAGCAAAGCGTTGGGCGAAGGCTACGGGCGCAACGATCCGGCGGGTGACGTGCAATCCACCTATCAAAACCCGCGTGACCGGCGCACCGATCGCACGCGTTATGGCTTCGACATCACGCACAACGCCGTGGCCAACTTCGTCTATGATCTGCCGTTTTTCCGCGGCGCCACCGGCTTCACCAAAGCCGCACTCGGCGGATGGCAGGCAAGCGGCGTCGTCATTCTGCGCACCGGTACGCCGTTCACGCTCACCGGCGGCACTCTCAACACGGACTCCGCCTCTCGTCCGGATCGCGTTGGCGACGGCCGGTTGGGCGATGCTGCCACGCGCAAGCTCTGGTACGATCCCACGGCCTTCCGCCGCACCGATTGCAACATCCCCAGCCAGCCGCAGCTTTGCCACTATGGCAACGCCGGCAACGGCATTCTCAATTCGCCCGGCGCACAGAGCTTCGATCTTTCCATCGGAAAGAACTGGAAGCTGCCGCAACTGGGTGAGCAGGGCCGCATTCAATTCCGCGGCGAAGCGTTCAACGCCTTCAACACCCCGCAGTTCGGCGTCCCGAATGGGCTCAGCTACGCCGGCCTCGACTCGCTGGTGCCGGACGGCGTACGCGTCGGCGAAATCCGCTCACTGCGTAACCCGATGCGCATTTTCCAGGTCGGGCTGAAGGTTTACTTCTGAGCCTTGATGCGCAAATTCCGGATCAGCCGCGACAGGTAGTTCGGATGCAATCCCAGTAACTTCGCCGCGCCGGCGTGGCTTCCGCCGCACTCGGCGATTGCCGTGAGAATCAGGTCCCGCTTCGCGCGGTTCAGCGCCTCGTGATAGCGGGCCGGTTCTAATTCCGCCGCTGCGGGCACCGATTCCAGAATCGTTTCCGGAAGATCTTCCGCCATCACCGTTTCGCCTGATCCCAGCACCACGGCGCGCTCAATGGCATTCTCCAATTCCCTCACGTTTCCCGGCCAATCGTAATGCAGCAGGTATGTGCGCGCCGCCGCGGAGATGCCTCTCACCTTGCGCCCTGTCTTCGTGGCAAAGCGTCCCAGAAAGAAACTGGCCAGCAGAGGAATATCCTCCCGCCGCTCCCGCAAGGGTGGAAGCACCAACGGAATCACGTTCAGCCGGTAGTACAGATCACGGCGAAACTCGCCTCGTTCCACGGCCTCCTCCAGATCGCGATTGCTCGCCGCAAGGAACCGGACCTCCGCTCGAATGGGCCGTGTGCCGCCCACGCGTTCGAACTCCCGCTCCTGCAGCACGCGCAGCAGTTTCGCCTGCAGCACCGGCGCCATCTCACTCACTTCATCCAGAAACAAGGATCCGCCCGCCGCGGCCTCAATCTTTCCTTTCTTCTGCGCAATCGCTCCGGTGAAGGCGCCCTTCTCGTGCCCGAACAACTCGCTTTCCAGCAGCGATTCGCTCAATGTCGCGCAGTTGATGGCCAGAAACGGTTTGCCCGATCGCGCGCTTCCTGCATGCACGGCCCGTGCCACCAGTTCCTTGCCCACGCCGCTTTCCCCACGAATCAAAACCGTCGAATCGGCACACGCCACGCGTTTAATTTTTTCATGCAGGGCACGCATCGCCGCGCTCTCGCCTACCATTCCGTGTTCACACACCACGGCTGCCTGTAACCGGCGGTTCTCCGCTTCCAGCGTTGCCACCTGCAACGCATGATCCAACAACGGCCCGGCAATACCCGCTAATGCAGCCAGCAGTTGCAAATGCTCCGGCTGCACTGGCGCGCTTCCTGCCGGGCATTCCACGGCCACACCCCCACGCACCTGGCCAAATGCCAGAACCGGTGCGGTAGCAATCCGCGCATCGGCGGTCTCGGAGATCATCGCTACGCGCTCCTCCACCAATTGTTCCGACAACCGGAGCAGCCGCTCGGGCGCTTCCATCGCGCCTGCTCCACGCTCCCATCCAGCGTGGAACCGCTGCTCCGGCCATCCCCCGTCGCTCCACCACAGAACCGCCCGCAACCCCGGAGTCAGTTCCAGTGCCAGTTGCAGCACTCCATGCGTCAACGCCTCTACACTCTGCACTGCCTGCAACGAAATACTCGCCGCCAGCAGCCGCTCCAGGTTCTGCGCGATTTCCGCCAAACGGTCGGCGGAACTGCTCGCCAGTTCTTTGCGCACCTGTTCGGCTGCCAGATAGCGCGATTGCTCCGCGCGCATGATGGTCCGCGTCAGTTGCGGCTCTACTCCCGCCACCTCCGGGCCCGCATCGGTCTGCGACACGAACAGAAACACGCAGTCCCCGATCTCCACTTCATCGCCATCCTGCAATTCCCTTTCCTTCACGGGGATTTGATTGACACGAGTCCCATTGCGGCTGTCCAGATCCCGGATGCGCCAGCTTTCCCCATTTCGCCAGAGCATACAATGTCTCCGCGAAACCGAGAGATGGTCCAGCACGATCCCGTTGGCCGCATCCCGCCCTATCGAGGATCCTTCCGCCCGCAGTTCGAACTCTCCGCCTTTCCGCGGACCATTGACCGACACGAGCCGGCAGTTCACGCTAGTTTAGCCGCCTCCTCCCGGCTCGATTTCCATTTCCGGATCGCAGATGAAGAACCGGTCGGTTCCATTCAGCCGCACGCACATCGTGTAGAAGTAGTTGCCCGGGTTCATGAATTCTTCACCCGAAAGCACTTCTCCATTCCCGTCGAAATTCGCCAGGATCGGATACAGAAATAAATCCGTTCCATCCGCGCCACCCTTGGGAATCCGGTTCGTGCACCAGACCTGTTGCAATCGGCGCGGATTCGGATCTGAAAATGGGCTGTTCAGATGGCCAAAATCCCCAGGCGCCCGGTAAAAAGAAACCACCGACGAAAGCGAGAGGGAACTCGTCGCTGCGCACACACAGAGCATGCAACGCCTCCCCTTCACGCCACCGGCATCCTTATTCAGGGTCACTTCTCCCATCCGATACCAGGTCAGCGGTCCGATCTGCGGATTCACGGAATACGAATCAGCTCTTACGAATCCCTCCGGCCCTTGTTCCTTCTGCGGGTCGATAAGAAATGTAACCAGTGTTGTGCCGTCGGCAAAATTGCCCGGCACATCGGTAATCAACATCTTCAACCTCCTTCCTCATTCCGTCACAACGGAATGATTATTCCTGAGTCTGTGGGCGGCTCGATCGCGCCAGCGTCTGCTGATAGCGGACATCCCGCCGCAATCGAAGCAATTCCGGATCAGCCTCCAGTTCCTTCACCGCGTATCCGATCCGAAGGCACTTCTCCAAATGCCCCAACGCCGTGGCCCTCTGTCCGGCCAGTTCATGCACCACCACCATCTTGTAGCGGATATCGGCTCGTTCCAGCGCTGCCGCTGGAAGCGAATGAAGAACCGCCATCGCTTCCTCCGGCTGCCCTGTCTTTGCCAGATACACCGCAATGCTGCTCCGCGCCGATGCATCCTCCGGATGTGCATCCAGCCACTGCTGCGCCAACCGCAACGCCACCTGGTATGCCTCCTCCGCCTTCTTCTCCTCTCCCGGCGCCCAGCGGTATGCATCGCCTAAATTCCCCCACGTCAAATAACGCGCCGGCCCCAGTTCGATCGCCTTCTCCATCAACCGCGCTGCCTCCCCGTAGTGCCCCTGAAAAAAACGTAACGTGCCTAAATTGTTGTATGCCTGGTGCGACTGCTCAATCGCCAGCGATTGCTGCAGCGCCGATGCCGCCTCCTCATACCGGCCCGCCATATGAAGCGATGTCGCCAGATCGCGCAATACCGCCGCGTTGTCCGGCGCGCGCCGCAATGCTTGCTGGAACGCCTCAATCGCTTCCTCATAGTGACCCGCCCGATGCGCGAGAAACGCCAGCAGGTGATAGTTGGTCCAATCTTCCGGCGCCAGATCCATCGCAATGCGCAGATGATGCCGCGCCAGTTCCCAATTGTCGGTGCGCGCATTCACCCGGGCGAACAGATAGTGCGCCTCCACGCAGCGCGGGTCCAGATCCAGCGCGCGCCGCAGGGAATCGATGCCCCGCTGGCGGTCTCCCGCCTCCCACTGAATGGCGCCTAGCACCGCGTGGCTGACGGCGAAGTGGCCCCCCAACCGCACCGCCTGCTCCGCATTCTCCCGTGCCGCGGCCAGCAGGCTGGGGTCCGGATTGCCTAACCAGTTCCTCCACATCGTCTCCGCCAGACCTGCGTATGCCAGTGCATAACTTCGGTCACTCGCAATCGCCTTGCGAAAGTAATCCGCCGCCGCTTGCCGGTTCTGCGCCCGGTCACACCGTGCCAGTGACTTCTTGCCTTGTTTGTATAGCTCGTATGCGCCTGACGGGCCTCGCGTGGCCAGAAACCACTCGGTCGCGTGATGCCGCACACCGGGCACCGTACTCCCCACGGCAATGGTAGACAGCGCGATCACCGCCGGCGCCACCCACCGCTGCGGCCACCTTCGCACCGGCCTTCGCTCCAACACCTCCGTATCCTCCAGTTGCGCCGGTGGCGGCCGCTGCTTTCCTATCGCCTCCAACTCCGCCACCACCTGCCCCATTGCCGCCGGCCGCTTCGCCGGACTCTTTTCCAGCAATCGCTGCACGAGCCCGCATAACTCCGCGGGAATGTCACTCCGCAATGTCTTGAGCGGCGGTGGCTCTTCGCAACAGATCAACCGCAAAGTCGCCAGATCGTTCTCGCCGACAAACGCCTTCCTCCCCGTCAGCATTTCAAACAGCATGGAACCGAACGAAAACAGATCCGAGCGTGCATCCACTTCCGCACCCGATGCCTGTTCCGGCGACATGTACCAGATCGTCCCCAGGATGACGCCGTGCAACGTGCGCGGACTTTCATTTCCTTCGCCGTGCCACAGGGAAGGAATCAGTTTCGCCAATCCGAAGTCCAGAATCTTCGCCACCCCAGAGCTGTCCACCATAATGTTGGACGGCTTCACGTCACGATGCACAATCCCCTCGCGATGCGCCACCGCCAACGCTCCTGCCACCTGTGCCGCGATCCGCAGCGTATCCGCAACCGGCAATCCGCAGGGCGGGATCATCGCCGAAAGCGGCGTTCCCCGCACATACTCCATCACGATGTAATCCAGCCCGCCGCAGCGGTTGATCTCATGAATGGAGACGATGTTCGGGTGATTCAACGCCGAGGCCGCTCTTGCCTCCAGCAGAAATCGCTTCCTCTGATCCGGATCGAGACTGTGCTCCGTGGAGAGAATCTTGATCGCGACTTCCCGCCCCAACCGGCTGTCGCGCGCTCTCCACACATACCCTCCCCCACCACGACCTACTTCACTCAGTAGTTCGTAATGGTCCAGATACTTCCCGGACATGGAGAGAGCAACCTCCCGTGCCCATTTGTCACGCAATTATTGAGAGCACTGCCAGAATACGCCGAAACACTGTCCCCGGCAAGGGGGAGCGGCGGATTTCTCACCGAACCGGCCCCCCATCCGTGGAATCCATGTTCACTTGACCGCAAGTACCTGCACCTCCGGGCCGGGGAGCCTTGCGATCATTTCCTTCTCGCGCGCCGAAGTCGGCAGCGCTCGCCCGGCGCCTCCCTCATAGACCACCCGTGACAGGAAGTAGATCTCTCCGTACTTGTGAAACACAATCTTCGCGATCTCCTCCTTGTTGCGCTCCAGCGCCGGGGTGGTGATGACCAGCGCTGCCTTCTCCCAGCTCTGCGAACGGACTCGCAGAACACCGGGCGCCACCTCCGTATCGAAGCAGTAGGTGCCCGCCGGCATCACAGCCTTGCCCACTGAGAACGAGAATGGAATGTTAGCCTTCACGCCCTCGGCGTGGACCAAAGTGGAAGCGGCCAGGCCGGCCGCCAGAGTCAAGAGCAGTTTCGTAAACATATCGAACCTCCGTTTGCTTTCTTTCTTTGAGGCCCACCGGCTTTCTGTCGGTTTGCCTTGCGCAATAAGGAAATGCACCTTGCAGTCCATCCCGCGCCGGCGTGCGCGAAAACAACGATTGATCCATGAAAAGAAACAGCTTCTTCGCTTGGGGCAATACATCCCCACTGCCCCGCTCCTATCCGAAAGGTGAGATTCCGCCGTCGCCCCGCTAAGCAGTTGGATAGCTGGCCCTATCCGCGGCACCAAGGAAGAAATGCGAAACTGCATCGCTGCCTGTTTGACCTGTCATGCCGTGTGGCAGGAAACCGCAACTCTTACCTCATGCTGGGTGGCGAGCATGCGTCCCACGCTCACCAGAATTTCCTTGTCCGTTGCGCGCAATCCTGCGCTGCCGGCGCCGCATACATGCTTCGCCTCTCTGTGCAGCACACACGCTTCTGTATCATCTGCGCGGAAGACTGTGAGCGCATGGGCGACAGTGACGCAACCATGGCGAACTGCGCCAAATTCTGCCGCCAGTGCGGCGATGTGTGTCTGAAAATGGATGATGCCAGCGCCTGAGCTACCATGAATCCCGGTTGGCGATCTTCACCCGGAATAGGCGCCGGCGCGGCCCGCCTGTTTACGTACAACCAGTAATTCGCCTTGAATACCCAGCAGTTCGGCGTCCCGAATGGACTGAGCTACTCCGGCCTCGATTGGCTGGTGCCGGACGGTGCCCGCAACTCGCGGACAGCCTCCCAGCCTCAAAATAATTCCACGTCCCGTCATGCCGGCATGAAAAATAGGTCAGCAAACTACGCTGGCCCATGATGAAAGGAACTGTCTGAAATGACTCGACGGCTGCTACTATCCTCCCTCCTCCTCTCTTCCGCGGTTTCCGCCGCTTGGAATATCGAGGTGGTTGCCTCCAACGTCCTCCCTGATCTCGCCGCTACACCCAAACTACAGGCCGCTTTCCGCCGGGTCTGGATGCCCACCCCGATTGGCCCAATGCCGTTCGATTACACCGCTATAGCGTTTGAAGACCAGGTCACGGGTTTCATCAAACTCGCACGCCGTGTGGGAACCGGTTCCTGGACGGTGGACTCGCTCCAGCAGGGCCGCTGGCCATCCGTCGCCCTGGACAAGTACGGCGCAGCCCACGTCACTTACTACAGCCCCAACGCCTCTTGGGTCCCCGTAATTGTCCACGCCAAATACTCACCAGGCGCCGGCAATTGTGGCACCAGCAACAATTACACCTGCAACGTTGTCAAGCAGCCCGACACCATTCCGGTGGCCAGCCACAACTCGGAAGTCCGTGTGGGCGACGACGACTCGATTCATGTCATGTTCGACAATGGCTCCTCCTCCATGTACCTCCGCAAAACCCCGGCCGATGCCGGTTTCGTCTGGCAGGCTTCTCCCCACGGTGGTCCATTCTCCATCCAGTTGGACTCCACCAACAGGCTGCACACGGTGATGCAGAGCGCCTATATCGCGCAATATCCCACCTTGATTGAGCATGATGCCTGGAACCCCTTCCAGGTCATGTCGGATACGGACACCGGAATCAATCTGCCGCGGCTCGCATCCGTCCTCGATAGCTCCAATCGGGCCCATACCTGCCTTACGAGTACCGGCGGTTCCGCCTCACCTCTGAAATATGGCTGGGAGGCCCCTCCCTCTCCGTATGGCTCCGTTTCCACAGTCTCTTCCGGCTATGCCACCGATTGTTCCATTGCCCTCAAATCCGACGGCACTCCGGGCATCAGCTACCGCAACACCTTCGTCACGGGAGTCCTCTACGCGGAAAAAATCACCAATTTTTGGTCCATTGAGTACGTCGACACGCAAGACAACGTCGGCTTCTCGTCCAGCCTCGTCATGAATGCTTCCAGCAAGCCGATGATTGCCTACTATGACCGCACTTATAACCGCGTCAAGTTTGCCCGGAGCGAGTAATCACCACGAATCCCGGTTGGCGATCTTCACCCGGAATAGCGGTTTCGTTTTTTCGGCCTCTTCCATCTCGTATGGCTGTGCCGTCTTCGACGCGTCGTAATCGCGCCACAGCCATGCGAGGGACTCGGGCAGATCCAGCGCCCCCTGCGCAATCGCATGCATCCCGTCCCCGAAGCGGAAGTGAAAATCGTAGCCCTTCAGCTTCAGCGCATTGGCCAGCATGATGTTGCCCAGCGGCCAGCTTCCCGCCGGGCTCTCCCCGTCGTCCGTTCCATCCGAGAGCCAAACCCGCAGATTCTTCTTCGCTTCGCGCCGCACCTTCTGGCTCACGATGTACCCGCCGTCCAATTGCCGCTCCGGATGCCATTGCAGCGCCGTATAACTGCCGATGTGCGACAACACGCGGCTGAATTGCGCTGGATAATACCAGGCCACGTTGAACGCGCAGATCGCCCCCGACGATGCCCCGGCAATGGCCCGCGAATACGCATCGGCGCGCAATTTGTACGTCTTCTCCACTTCCGGCAGCACCTCTTCCAACAGATACTTTCCATACCGCCCGGATACGGTGTCGTATTGAATGCTCCGCATCCGCGTGCCTTCCGCCTCGCCGCTGCTGCCCGGCGAAATCAGCACGTGCACCATTGGCGGGATCACTCGCTTTGCCACCAGATTGTCCGAAACAATCTGCAACCGCAGCCGTAACAGATCGGCGTTGCCGGCAATCGTCTCGCCATCCTGCCATACCATCAACGGAGCGCCGCGCTGCACATCCGCTCCGGCGTTCACGTACACCCAGTAATTCGCCTTCATCCCCGGATAGATCTTGCTCTCCAGTGTTCGCACCGGCGACAGGACGCCGCGCGCCACGCCTTCCCGCGGATACGAATCCGGGTTGTAGCCCGCCACTTCATAGGCGCCCAGAGTCTTGCCTCCCGCCGAATACACATACTGGTGCGTCACGCCCAGGCGCAGCACCGCGAGCTTGTACCAATACTTCGTCCCATCCACGCGGCGCATCGCCACGGCCGGCTGCTTGTCAATCGACACGAACGCCGGCGCATCCGACTCCACCGCGAAGAGAAACTCCTGTCCCCACACAGCCGCGCCATCGCGCCCGTGCAGTCCCGGCAAGCCCTTGCCTAGCAAGGCGCCCAATTCCAGCGAGTGGGCGCGCGCGGCCTCCACCAGTTGTTCCAGCGGATGGCGTTGCGCCTGCGCCGTCGCGATAAGAAGCAGAAGAGGGATCCAAAACACAGTTTGCCCAGTATGCCATGAAGGACCCGACGTGGTTTCATCGCTTCCTTCAGTGAGATGAAACTCTACCCTGTCCTCCTGCTGTCCACGCTTCCCCTGTGTTTTGGAGGCCAGTTTCCCACTACGGCCGATGCGCATATTTCGTCCGCCTCCGCCGCCATGAACTTCGGTGCTCTGCCGGCCCTATCCGTCGGAGGAGGCAACCAGGCACTTCTCCAATTCGACATGAGCAGCCTGCCCCCAGGCATCGATCCCAACAGCGTCTTAAAGGCGACGCTCGTGGTCTACGTAAACCGTGTAGGCGCGCAAGGCCAGATCGATGCCGCGCCCGTTCTGAGCCCCTGGACAGAGTCCGTGGTCACCGACAGCTCCAAGCCCTCCATCGGCAACACGATCGCTAGCGCCAACGTCACCAGCGCCAACACCTACGTCCAGTTCGATATCACCAATCAGGTCAAATCATGGATTGCCTCGCCCTTTACAGCCTACGGCGTCGCACTACGCGCGGGCATCAGCGCTCCTGCCACCAACGTGTTCCTCGATAGCAAGGAAAACATCAGCACCAGCCATCCCGCGGTCATCGATATCCTCTTCCAGGGGCCTGCCGGCCCCAAAGGCGAGCAAGGTGCGCAAGGAGCACGCGGCGCTACCGGCCCCACCGGCGTCCAAGGCTCCGTTGGTCTTCAAGGCCCGACTGGCTCACAAGGCCCAACTGGCTCTCAGGGTCCAGCCGGCCCGGTTAACCTCACCTGGTACCTCTGGGAAGACAGTGTCTCTGGAGATTCCGGATTCTATTGGAACTACTATTGCCCTGTCGGCCAGATCGCTATTTCCGGCTCCTGCGGCCATCGCGATGGGAACAGTGCCGCGCATAACATCGTCTTACACTACTTCGGTCCACACAGAACCGATCCCCGCGGGTGGAGTTGCTTTTTCGAAAACAATAGCGGGGACAGCCGTGCCATCCGGTCCGGGCTTCTCTGCACCACTGCTCCCGCCGGCCGCGTTCTGAATGTCAGTTCGGTTGCGCAATCGGATATCCCCATCGGCCTGCCTCCTAACGCCGAACTGAAGACTCTCCGTGAACCGGACGGCGCGGAAGTCAAACGCTGGAGCGCACCGCGTAAAGATCGACTTCAGGAAGTCCTCCGCGACAAGTAGCCACCTCCCTGCACGCCGTGAGCCCCAGCCGCGTCATATTCGCATGGGGCTCGCGTTCCTTGTGTGTCTCACCCTCCCGGCCCAAGCGGGAATCGTGCACGGCATTGTCCTCGAACAGGCCACTTCCCGCCCCCTGGCCCGTACCGAAGTCCGTCTCCTCCGCGTCGGTTCCTCCGGCGACGCCGCCCCCATCGCCCGAGCCACCACCAACCTCGCCGGTCAATACTGGTTTCCGTCGCTCCCTAACGGCGTCTACATGATCAGTTCCTCCCGCCTCGGCTTTCAGACCGCCGTCTACGGGCAGAAGCGCCCCACCGGCCCGGGCATGCCCATCCTCGTCGAAGGAGAATCGAACCTTTTCGCCGAGATCAAGATGTTCCGCCTCGGCGGCATCACCGGCAAAGTCGTCGACGAAAACTTCGTCGGTCTCCCCAGCGTCAACGTCGTTGCCTATCGCACGACGTTGCCACTCCGCATCGCTGCCCAAACCAAATCCGACGACCGCGGCGTCTACCGCATCGGCGGATTGCCAGCCGGCAAGTATTGGGTGCGTTCGTCGCCGCTGGAACTGGAGGACGGCTCCAGCATGCACCCGACGTTCGCTCCCGGTACCACCCGCTCCACCGATGCCCGTGTCCTTGATGTCACCCTCGATAACGACGTTCCCGAAGTGAACTTCCAACCTCGCCCCGGCCGTCTCTTCTCCGTCTCTGGCGTTGTCAGCGGCTGCCCGAAGGACGCGAAGATGGTTCGCGTCACCCTCTCTTCCGACACCGGCCGCAAGGAAACCACCGCCGGTTGCGAAGCTGCCTATAGCTTCAATCAACTCTCCCCCGGACGCTACGAAATCCTCGCCGAACCCATGGGCGTACCCGTCACCGCGGCCGCATGGGTGGAATTGGATCTCGATCACGAAGTGGGCGTCGGCCTCCACATGGTGGACTTGCCCACTGTCCAGTTCACCGCCCGCATCGGCGACACCACTGTCTACATGATGCAGGACCTCGGCCAACAAGTGGAATTGCGCCGCCGCGATCTGGCCGGCGTTACCGAAATCCGCAAGCTCAGCCGCACTCTCCTGCCGGGAAATTGGGAGGTGTTCGTGCGCCCCACCGCCAACCTCGGCTTCGTCAGTTTCGGCGCGTCCCCCTTCTCCGCCGATCGTTCGCGAAGAATGCCGGAGGCTGCCGATGCACCCATCCTGAGTCTCCGCGACGGCGCCCGTGCCGCGGTCGAACTCGGGCTCTCCAAAACACCGGCACGCATTGGAGGTTTCGTACAGCACGAAGGCCGCCCCGCCATTGGCGCTCCGGTTTATCTGCTTGCCACCAGTCCCGCTGTCCGCCAGCGTGTGCACGGTTTGCTCGAAGTGCAGTCCGATCACGAGGGGCGCTTCGCCTTCCAGGGATTGCCTGCCGGTGACTATCGCATCCTCTGCACGGTTGACCTCGACGAGATCAACGAACAGACCCTCGATCACGCCAGAGCCCAAACCGTAACCGTCACCAATGGCGCAACCAAAACCGTAACCTTGCCTCTCTACGAAGTGCGCTGATTCTTCGCCGGCGCAGCCCTTGCGGTCTACCCCGTTGTACCGGCACTCCCTTCATCCGTAATAGATCGAATTGTCTCTTTTCCTCTCCGCGCCTTTGCTGTATCCACGAACTGGCGTGCCTTCTCTGTTGTCTGCGCGCCGATTCATCATCGCGAAAGGAACTATTCTCCAATGAAGAGCATCAGGGTTTGGTTGATGGCGCTGTTGCTCGCTTTGTTCACGGGCCAATTAGGCGCCGGTGTGGTGGACATCGTCGTGATCGTGGACGAGTCCGCTTCCATGAGCACCGAGCATGCCTGGATTTCGCCCACTCTGGGAACACTCAATAGCGAGCTTGTGCTCGCTGGGATGTCCGCAAACTACGCCCTCGTCGGGTTTGCCGATGGAGGGCAGGGAAGAACGCTGGCAGCTATGGGAACCCTCGCTGCCACGCAAGCTGCTGCGGCCGGTCTTACCACCGGCGGCGGTCCCACCGAAGATGGCTATGCTGCCATCCATTACGCGTTGAACCACCTCACCTTCACTGCAGGTGCCTTGCTCAACATCATCCTCATCACCGACGAAGATCGCGACAACTCCAATGCCGCCCTCACATATTCCTCCATTCTGGCGGAACTGACGGCGCGCCATGCTCTGCTGAACGCCGCCGTGAACAATCCCTTTACCTGCGGTACCGCCGCGCTCGGTGTCGATCAGGCTGGCACCGCTTACAAAGCGGATGGCTCGGGAGGCTTCACCAGTTGCACACCAGGAGTGATCGGAAATGGCGATGGCAATACCGAAACCGCCTACGTTCCTCTCGCTCAAGCCACTGGCGGCGCCGCTTGGGATTTGAACAGGCTTCGCGCCGGGGGCCTAACGGCTACCAGTTTCACCAACGCCTTCATCGCTATCAAGGTGGAGGAGATCCAGCAACAGGACGAAGTGCCTGAGCCCCCTACCTCCGCCCTCATTGGCTTGGCCTTGATCGGCTTCGCTTACCTGCGCCTGGGAAGACCCTAGCAGATGTGGGCGCCGATCGCCTCGGTGTACACCGAGTACAGCGATTGGCTCCCGCACATGAACAGCCGGTTGCGCTTGGTGCCGCCGAAACAGACGTTGGCACAAATCTCCGGCAGATGGATTTGTCCGATCCGCACACCGTCCGGAGCAAAAATGTGCACGCCGTCATAGCCGGCGCCAACCCAACCGGCGCTCGACCAGATATTGCCATCGGTGTCACAGCGGATCCCGTCGGCTAATCCTGCGCCCTTGCCCGGCAGTTCCATCGAGCAGAACTGCTTCCCGTTGCGCAGCTTTCCATCCACGATATCCCACACCTTGATGTTCTTCGGCGCCTGCTCATAGTGCGTCGAACCCGTATCGGCGATGTAGACCTTCTTGTAGTCCGGCGAGAAGCAAAGCCCGTTCGGCTTGTAGATTTCGTCCGTCAGCTTCTCAATCTTTCCCGACTTCGCGTCTACCCGGTACACCGCTTCCTTCAATTCCAGCGGGCCCTTGTTGCCTTCGTACTCCATCAGGCTGCCGTAGCCCGGATCCGTGAAATACAACGAGCCATCAGCGTGTACCATGCCGTCGTTCGGCGCGTTCAACCGCTTGCCATCGAACTTATCCGCCAGCACCGTGATCTTGCCGTTGTACTCATAGCGCACCACGCGGCGGTTGCCGTGCTCAAAGGAAATCTGCCGGCCTTCGAAGTCGAACGTGTTGCCGTTGCTGTTTCCGGCCGGATTGCGGAACTCGCTGACCTTGCCGTTTTCCTCCAGCCAGCGCATCTGCCGGTTGTTGGGGATGTCGCTGAACACCAGGTAGCGCCCGACGCCGTTCCAGGCCGGTCCTTCCGCCCATAGGAAACCCGTCGCCAGACGTTGAATGGGCGTGTTCCCGATCTTGTATTTGGCGAAGCGTTTGTCGAGCACCTCAACATCGGGCTCGGGATAGCGGACCGGAGTCTTGCCACTCCAGTCCCGTGGCGTCTGGGCAAGGGCAGCCGATACGGAGGCTGCCGAGAAAAGGAAGCTGCGGCGGTCGATCATTCTATCTACACTACACCCGCAGCCCCCGGATTTGCACTCGCTTTTCGCGTTAGCGCTTGGCCAGAATCTGCATCATCCGCCACATCGACGCCGTCTTCTTCTCGCCGAGAGCGAACAACTGGCTGCGGTTGGCGATGAACAGCAATCCGTTCGATGCCACCGGCGTCGAGTAAATACTGCTGCCCATGTTCATCTCGGCGATCAACTTCTTCGTCTTCGATGCTTCCAGTACCGCGACATCGCCGTCTTCGTCGCCCAGATACACCTTGCCGTCAATCACGATCGGCGAGCCCCAGATGGCGGCCAGCATGTCGTGCGTCCAGTAAGGCGTGCCCGTTTTTGCATCCAGGCAGTGCAGGAAGCCCGAGAAATCCGAGTAGAAAAGCATCCCGTTGTAGTAAGCTCCGGTGGAAACCGAGCGGCGGATCTTGTCGTAATGCCACAACTGGCCTGTCTTGGTGATATCGCCGCGCTTCGTGCCGTCGATGGCGTACAGATGGCCGACGCCTTCGCCGTGTTCGGGATCCTGGCCGTTGGCTATGTAAACCACGCCATCCACGATGATCGGAGTGGAAATGATCTCATTGCGCGTTTTGGGCCACACCGAATCCTTGGGGTTCGAATCGAACTCCCACAATTTCTTCCCCGTGGTCACTTCGTAACCGCGCACCCAACCGTCGCCCTGCGGGCTGACTACCTGCATCACATCGCCAATCTTGCCGATGGCCGGGGAACTCCACTGCCCGTGCAGAATCTTCTCCCCTACCGAGTTGTCTTCCCACACCAGTTTCCCCGTCTTCTTGTTCACGGCGATGATCGCCGGCGCCCGCGGCGACGGAATGTGCACATGGCTTTCATCCTGTCCGTTCGCCGTCATCACGATGAGCAAATCTCCGTACGATACCGGCGAAGAGTTTGCCATGTTGTGCGGGAACGCCCCCACCTCTTCCATCATGTCGAACTTCCACAAAACATCCGCGTCTTTGTCGCCTTTGAACTTCTCGTCCTGGACGCCGTCGTTCTTTTTGTCGCTGAAGCCCTTCGTGTCGAGCGCCACGATCTCGCAGCGATTGGTGACGTAATAGAGGACCTCGCCTTCCACCAGAGGCGACGAACACACGCCCTGGAACGGCCAGTCATTGACGCGTCCCGCAGCCAGTTTCTCATTGGTGTGCTGCCACAGGAACTCGCCATCGGAGGCGCGGAACGCCATCAACACCCCGCGGTCACCGGCCTGCTTCGGATCCCGAACGCCTTCGTTGTTCGTGCCGACGTAAACCTGGCCATGCGCCACCACGGGGTTGCCGTAGGTCTGCGAGCCCAGCGCCTGCACCCAAACCACTTTTTCTTTCTTCGCCACATCCCACTTGGAGACGATGCCCTTGGCGTTCGATACCATGTTCCGGTCCATGGCGCCGCCCCACATCGGCCAATCGCCGGTCCCCGGGTCCGATGCGGTCACCGAAAGTATCTGGGGACCAATCCAGAGGGCTGCCCCGATGGAGAGGACAGCAGCGGAGAATAATGTCTTTTTCGTCATGAATTGTGCCTCACTCATCTTACTTCTTTGCGGGTACGGCCTTGGGCGCCGCGGCAGGCTTCGGCGCCGCCGCCGTGCGCAGCGGGGTCACTTTGAAATTGTCGAAGTACACCTCAAAGGGAGCATCGGCGTAAAGGCCGGCGGCCCCGGATTTCTCCGCCAGCGGATCCGTCCGTTCCACCGTCCACTCGGCCGGCTCCGGATCGGCGGCAGCCCACACCTTGCCACGGGCACGAACACCGTTCGCGACGTTCTGTACCTCCAGCTTCAAGTGATACCAGGTATCCTTCTTCCAGGCGAACTCCTTCAATACAGTGCGCTCGGTCTCCGGTTGCCAGCTCTGCAATTCCACCCGCTGGTGGTTGCCGAAGATGGCCAGCTGATAACGCTGCGCCACCACTCCGCCGTCACCCATCTGGCGCCGCTTCTCTGTTGCAAAGACGTCGGCTTCCACGGTGTAATTGCTCCAGTTCGTCGGACCGACAAACGTGCGGGCGCGTTTGGTGAACGGATTGTCCGCCAGCTTCACCAGCACCTTCTTGCCATCCACTTCGCGGACCTGGAACTTGCCGCTGGTGTTGATCCAGTGCGGCGGAACTTTGCCCGGCGCGATCTCATCGAAGTTCTCGGCAATCGGCATATTGGGAACCACGCGCACGCGCGCTGATCCCGTCAAGGCGCCCCACTTCGCCCGGATATAGCCCGACGAGGCCACGTTCTCCGCATCGGCCACAAACAAGTTGCGGTTCAGCGTTCCCTTCGGCCCTTCCAGCGTGTATTCCACCGGCACTTCCTTATAGAAGCGGCCCTTGTTGTCGAACAGGCGTGCCCGCAGTTTGATCCCTTCGCCCGGCTTCACAATCGACTCCGCCGGCAGAAGCTGCAAATGCGTCATCGGATTCTCATCGGTCAGCATCGGAGCCTCCTCCGGCCGGTACGGCGGGGCGGCAATCCCAACACCTTTCTTGCCGATCGCATAAAGGTTGTTTGTGGACGCAAAATAAACCCGGCCTCGCGAAACCGCTGCCGAACCCAGTATCTGTTCGCCTTCGGCCAGCGCCACGCTGCTCAGAATTTCGCATTTTTCGTTGCCCGGCTTGAGGATGAAGAACTTCCCGTTTTCCGTCCCGACATAGATCTTCCCATCGCCCAGCACCGGCGAAGCCTTCTGAATGGTGCCCAGATTCTGCTTCCACAGTTGCTTGCCGGAAAGGAAATCGAAGGCAAACAGGTTGGCGCCATTGTCCACCTGGAACACGCGGTCTCCATCCATCACCGGAGAAGAGTAGCCGCCCTGGAAACCGGGGATCTTCCACTTCACGTTCTTGCCCGTCAGATCGCCCGTTGCGGTGGCGTCCACTGAGGCCAGCAGTCCCATTTCGCTCGTATCCAGATTCTCTTCGCTGTGGCTCACAATCGCCTGATTGTTGAACACCAGCACGCCTGTGTTCACGCCACGCTTCGAGATCACGTACTTCCATACCGGCTCACCGGTCAGCACCTTGATCGCGTGCACCGTGCCGTCGCCGCCGCCCGCGATGAGCATCTTCGTGCCCTTCACCTCGGCAATCACCGGCGGGGAATAGGTGGTGTCGAACGGGCGGCCGCCCGGCGTTGAGATATACACGTACTCGCCCGTCTTCTTATCAAACGCCATGAAGCGGTGCGCCGGACGGGCCAGGTCTCCCCATCCCGTCGAAACGCCGCTCACAATCACCAGATTTTCATGCACGATCGGTGAAACCGTGCGCCCACCGTGCGTGGTCACCAGCCCCACCTCTTCGGCCAGGGAGCGCGTCCAGAGCAGTTTACCCAGCTTGCTCACCGCCGTGATGGCGCCATGGACACCATATACATAGATGTTCCCCGTCTCCGGATCCACCGCCGGTGACGACCAGGCAATGCGGTGCGGTGGCACATCGCTGAGGAACACGTTCATGCGGTATTCCCAAACAATACGCCCCGTGTCCGCGTCCAGGCACAAGAGCCGCTCCTGCAGCGTCGGCCCTTTGCCAAACGGCTGCAGCAGGTACAGACGGTTCCCATGGATCACGGGAGCCGATCGTCCGCCGTAGGGGACCTTCCAGGCGAGGTTCTCGCCCGATAACGACCACGACGTTGGCAGGTCGATGTCAGGGGAAGTACCGTCGCGCTTAGGCCCGCGGTAGTCGGTCCAGTCGCTGGCCAGTGCCAGGCTGACGGACAGGGAAAATGTGGCGAGTGAACGGAAAAATGAATGGGTCATCGGCGTAGTCAGAATACTGGAGCTTCCCTCCGATTATATGCTCTTAACAAAGGCGTCTGCCGGTGGGTTTGCGTTACGGAAGTGAGATGGAGTTCAAAAACACGAAGAGCCTGCCGTGGAAGGCAGGCTCTTACGCAGATCCAAATAACCAGCGAGGGAAACTTATGCGCGCTTGCGGCGCACAAACAAGATCGCTCCAGCCAGCGAAACTGCTGTTAGGGCGAACGTGGCAGGCTCAGGAGCTCCTGTTCCCACATCCACCAGCCCTGCGGGCAATCCGCCGTTGGCCAGAATGTTCATCATGAAGTAAATATTGTTCTGGTTCACGTTCGTCGATCCATCCCGGTCCAGATGCGTACCGAACAGGTAAACACTACCGAGATTGTAGCGATCCACGCGGACGGCATCCGAAATCGTGTAGCTGTTGTTCGCAGCCAGCAGCGAGCCACCGGTCAGAATGTTCGCCTGATTGTAGGAAAGACTGGCCCCGTTCAGGTTGTACACACCCTGCACAGCAGGATCTGATCCAGCCAACTCGCCCCAGTTCACATTCGAATTCGGAAAACCGAAAGTCTGTGTCGTCGCCTTCATCGTGGTACCGCTCAGGCCGTTGCCGAGAGCAGTCAGAATCTGATTCGCTGAAGTGTTGGATCCGCCGGGAGTCGCAAACAACAGAAGCGTTCCGCCACCCCGTACGTAATCTACCAGCAAAGAAACCTGCGCCGCTGCCAGTGCCGTTGCACTGCTTTCAACGATAAAGTGCGTGTTGTTCGAAATATTCTGAGCCGTCAGCGTCTCCGCCGACTCCACCGTGTGTCCTGCTCCGACTGTTGCCGACGTGTAGATGGTACTGAAATTTCCCGAATTCGCCCAAACAGATGTGTTGCCAGACAACTGCCCCACCGTTGCACCATAGGCCGATCCCGCCAAGTGCAGCGACAAAGCGGATAGTAGGATCTTGATCCCACCTCCTGCTCGCCTGCTTTTGAACATCGACTTTCCTCCGAGTACGTGTTCTTGGATCTGGCCTACAACCATAGTCATAGGTCTAAAGCCAGTCCTACGCAAGGTCAGTATAGCACGAAATGGCTAACCTGCAAGCAAAACCTTGGTACTAGGGTATTAGGCTTAGGGATCGATTTTCTCAAACCGATCTAGTACTAAGTCGAGCAGCGAGAATACACGTATCGCCTCCTGCCGCCGCCGGCTTCCCTGTGGTTCCTCTTATGTTATTGAATTTAAACGCCTTCCGCGAGCAGTGCGCCCCAGTTGTATCCCGCCCCAAACGCCGCAAAACAGGTCAGGCTCCCCGCCTCAAACCCTCGGGCCGCCACCCATTCCGACGCCGCGATCAACATCGACGCCGACGAGGTGTTCCCGTACCGCCGGATGTTCGAGAAGAACAGGCTCCGCTCCACACCTAAACTGTCAGCCACCCGGTCTATCAGGTTCTGATTCGCCTGGTGCATCAAAAACGTCCCCACATCTGCCGCCTTGACTCCCAGCTGCCCCAGCAGATCCGCGATCCCCCGCGGGATCTTCCGCGTTGCCTGCAAGATCACTGAGCGGCCATTCATATCGATTCCCGATCCAAACTCCAGCTTCAAATCCTCGGCAAACGACCCGTCCGATCCCAGCAACGATCCCCGGATCTGCGCCATCCCCCTGTCCGGATGAATCAGACACGCCCCCGCACCGTCTCCAAACAGTACCGACACCGCCGAATCCTGTGGCGCCCGCATCGCAATCCGCGACATGATCTCCGCCGCTACTACAAGAATAGGCCCCCGCGCCGCCGCCAGATCCCCCCCCAACGACATCCCAAACAAAGCTCCCGCACTCGCCAGCGGGATGTCCACCGCCGGCGTCCCACTCAACCCCAGCCGGTGCGCCAACTGCACCGCCGGACCGGGAAACTGCCGCGCCCCGGACGAACACGACAGCAGTATCATTCCCAGCTCTTTTGCTTCCATCCCCGCCTTCGACAGGCAGTCCCGTGCCGCCGATGCCGCCAGATCCACCACCGAAGTGTGCTCGTCCACCCATCTCCGTTCCTGGATCCCTGATACATTCAGGATCCACTCCGGTGTCCGCCCCACCAGGGGAGATAATTCTTCATTGGTGACGGCGCGCCCAGGCAGGGCCGCGCCAAAGCTGTTGAGGAAGGCCACGCTTAGTTCAAACTCTCCAGGTAGGCTTCAATGCGCTCGATCGAATCGAACTTGCGCGGGTGCAGATCCGCGTCCGGGATCTTCACCTGAAAAGCTTCCTCTATCCCGCTTACCATGTCCGGCAAGGCAAACGAATCGAGTAATCCGGAATCAAATAGCGACTCGTCCACGTCCGGGCTGACGTCCTTCTTGGATACCCGGCGGATGATGTCAATGAGTGTCGCGCGTCTGTCCATGCAATTGTTGTCCGATGAGTTGCTCGCGAACTTTGACGAACGTCGCGTATTGATCCATCAAGTCCTGAAACACGGCCCCGCCCATCAGGCGGTAGCCCGGCGAGGTAAAGTGGACGTAATCGCGTTGTGCCAAGCCCGCGTCTACCCATTGTCGCATGGAACCTTTCCCGCCCATCTTCCCCCGCATGTCCCAGAACGCGCAGCCCATCCCCAATGCGGCTTCCCGCTGTGCTTCCACAATCCGGTCCACGTTGTCATACACCACCCAGCCGCGATTCCGCATCCGGTAATAGCGGTCCGGCGGCCCAATCACCAGGATCGATGCCGTCGGCGCCATCTGCCGGAACCGGTGGATCATGTTGGCGAACATCTCCCGGTACTTCTCCCGCGTCCAATCGCTGTTGCCGGCCTCGTTTGTTCCATAGGCCAGCACAATCAGCGCCGGATCGCGCCGCTTCAGGTGGCTCGCCAGCAGCTTTTCTTCCCAATTGAACACGATCGACGCCTGCGCTCCGTTGATGCCCAATGTTTCATAGGTCACTCCGCGCGCGTGTTCCGCCACCCACCCGAACAGCCGCACCGGCGCATGGTCCGTCGTTTCCAGCGTGAACCGGTGAATCCCTGGCGTGGGTGTGTAACGGTAAAAACCTGGCCCCAACTCCCCGTTCGTTTCAATCCGTTCCACCAGTTGCCCGTTGTCCTGAAACGTCACCGCTCCGCCGCCTGGCTGTTGCAGGTAGAACAGTTCCAGCGATTCGCAATTCACCTCCAGCGTCACCGATTCCCGCGGCCGGCTGGCCGTGATGCTCACGCCTCCCAGCCCGTACAACCCGTCTCCGCTGCGTCCCGCCAATCCATCGGAATACCAGCCCTGCGTCCCCGTTGCCCGCAGATCCAGCCGCCGGAAGCTGTTCCATGGCCGTCCCGCATAGGTGAACCCGCTGCCGCCGTCGCCAAACCGGTTTTGAAACAGCGCCCGCAGATATCCCGTCCAATCATCGGCCGCGGTATGCGAATCGCCGTATTGCAGAATGTGCAATCCGCCTTCGCCCTCTCCTTTTGCATGCCGGTACAGTTGTTCAAAAAAGGGAACCAGTGCCGCCACATTCCCCACCGGCACCGTGCGCATCCGGTCCAGCAATTCGCCTGCATCATAATGCGCCACCGGGGCCGCTGCCGCTGTCTTCTTCGCCGGAGCCTTGCGCGCAGGCTTTCGCACCGTGGTTTTCTTTGTGGTGCGTTGTGCCGGCGACACCCAGGGTATCGCTGCCAGGCAGGTGCACACTGCCGCCAGCCGGAAGAATCGCATCTTCACTTTCCGGCCACCATGGTTTTCTTCTGAATGAGGCGCAGTTTGTACTTGTTATATCCCTCCAGCAGCGCCTGGTACAACAAACCTCCCACGATCTTCGCTCCGCCTGGCATCGGGTGGATAAAATCCGCGCCTACCAGCCGCGGCTCGGCCGCATACCAGCGCCCCATCGTACCCATCCCGCCCATCGCTTCAAACGTATTGAAGAACGCGCAGTGCAGATCCGCCGCCACTCGCCGCTGGATCGCCACCAGACGCGGGATCGCCGGCACTGTGCCGATCTCCCCCGTCGCCATTCGCTGCCCGCGATCCATCGGACTCATGATCAGAATACTCGCCTCCGGCACCGCGGCTCGCAGCCGCCGCACGATTTCCCGCAACTCCTTTTCCGACGCATAGTCCACGAACTGCGGGTACACACTCTCGTTCGTTCCATAATTGACAATCACGAGGTGCGGACGATAGTGCTGCAATTGCTCCCGCCAGTGCGACTCGTTAAAGAACTTCGCCAGCACCGAAACATACGCCCCGTTTACCCCCAGGCTGTGGTACACCACCCCCGGCGATTCCTTGGAAAACATCATCCCGAACAGCCGCACCGGCCCGCTCATCGCCTGCACGCTGATCTGCCGTGCTTCCGACGGCAGCGCGAAGGAAGCGAAGCCCGATTGTGCCTTCGTGCCTTCCGTATCCACCACGCCCAAATCCTGCTCGCCCGCAAACACACGCAATTGCCCGCCGCCCGGCTGCTTCAGAAAGGCGACTTCCATCCGCGTATGCGGCCCGCTCAATTTCACACGGCCAATCGCCCCAGGCCCGCCGCGGAAGCTGACGCCTCCTAACCCGAACAGTCCGTCCTTGATCGACGATTGATTCACCGGGTCCACGGTCCAGCCGTGCCCGTCCACATCGGCGCCTCGATGTGCGTACCAGGCCCAAGGCTTCGCAATCAGGCAGAATCCGTGCCCCGCATCGCCGAACTGCTTCTGCAGCAGCGCCCGCGCATCGCTCGTGATCAGGTCCGCCGTCGTCGGCGAATCCCCGTAATGCAGAATGCGGGCCTCGGCGCCCTTGCCCTTCCCTTCCGCCCGGTGCAGCGCCTCGTAAAAACGGTCCAGATCGTGCTCAGCGTCATCGAGCGGATACTTCGCCTGCCGCGCCATGTCCGGCCGCAACCGTTGCTGCTCCTCCATCTCCGGAGTCGCCGAAGGCTTGCGGTCCACAAAACTCAGCACCGCGGGAACAGTGTTCCAATCCATCACCTTATAGTTGTGGAGCGCCGGCACCACATCGGTCAGCAGCATCAGGCCCGCAAAGGCAAGGATCGTCAGTGTGGGGTAGCGGGGCAGGCTCATCGTTTCAAAATCTCGTGTAGATGAACGGAGCCGCGCCCGTCGCGTTGACGTAATGAATCGCCAGCAGCAGCAGCGCCATCACCGCTGCCTGCACATAAAAAGGCGACCGGACAAACAGCCGGTCGGAGGCCTTGTACCAATCGTCCGGCAGATAATGACCCAGTCCCGCAATCGCCAGCACGATCGCCACCGGCATCGAAATGTTCGCCGTGGAAAATGAGAAGGAAGCGATGCGGTTCACTACCTGCCACGCGCTTTCGAGGCTCGCCGAGCGGAAGAAGATCCACGCGAAGCAGACGAACTGCACCGTCAGAAACGTGCGCAGCCCGCGTGCCCACCACGCCGGATTCGTCTCCGTGCCCCGCCACGTCTGCCACGCACGCGTCACGGCCAGCGCCACCCCGTGCAGCAGGCCCCACACCACAAACGTCCAACTCGGCCCGTGCCACAGTCCGCCGATCACCATCGTGATGACGAGATTCGTATACGTGAAAATCTTCCACTTCGACCGCAGCCCCGGCAGCGAGAAGTACAGGTAATCGCGCAGCCAGTTCGACAACGTGATGTGCCACCGCCGCCAGAAATCGGCAATGTTCTCCGCCGCGTACGGCATCTTGAAATTCGGCGGTAGCTTCATCCCCAGCATCAGTGCCGAGCCGATCGCGATATCCGTATAGCCCGAAAAATCGTAGTAGAGTTGCAGCGCAAACGCATACACCCCGATCAGCACTTCAAAGCCCGTGTACAGATTGGGAAAATCGAAGACCCGGTTGACCAGGTTCCCCGCCAGATAATCGGCGATCAGCAACTTCTTCATCAGCCCCATGCCGATGAGAAACACCGCCCGCCCGCCGTCTTCCATCGACAACTGCTTGTCTTTCTTTTCAAATTGGCTAAGCAGCGTCGACACCCTGGTAATTGGCCCTGCGAGCGTTGTGGGGAAGAAGCTCACAGCCGAAAGATAAGCCAGGTAGCTGCGCGTGGCTTTGGCATCCTTGCGATACAGATCCAGCGTGTAGGTCAGCGATTGGAAGCAGTAAAACGACAGTCCGATGGGAAAGCTCAGCGTCCATGCCGGTTTTGCCATTCCGGTCAGTGCCGCCCAGTTCTCCAGTAGAAACGGCGTGTATTTGAGCGTAGCCAGCAAGCCCACGTTCCACACCACGCTGGTCCCCACCAGTGCCCGCCGCAGCCCTTTGTTCTGCCACTTCCCCAGCCCCAGCCCGATGCAGAAGTCCACCGTCGAAGCCACCGGGATCAGGTACAGGTAGAACAGATCCCACTTGGCGTAAAAAAAGTAATTGGCAAAGAGGATTACCGCGAGCGCAAGCGCACGGTTCCGCGCCACCGGCCAGTACAGGAAAAAGATGGCGACCAGAAAGACAAAATAGGAGGACGAGGACAACAGCATGAATGATGGGCTGAGGATTGATTATAGCGTTCCCCCAAAAACATCGCTCGTCATAGGCTACCCTGCCCGCTTCAGTTCTTCCCGGATCACCCGCCGCAGCGTATTCTCCAGCGGTTCCCTCTTCCGCGAGACGAATTCCCTCAGGGCCAGATTGATCAATGTCTGATAGTTCCCTCCACCAGCCCTATCCACCTCGTCTCGAAACCAGTCCAGCAGATCATTGTCCAGGCGGATTGTGACGCGCGTCTTGCCCGGCGCCGCGGATACTACTGCTCCACGTTTTCCTTTGCCGAAATCGTATTCGTCCTTCATGAGTTCTCCAGGTATTGACTTCGCTCCGTGTGAGTCGAAAGACGTGCCGAAATGATACGCACTCGATCGCCACGCTCGCTCATCCTCCAGAACAAGAACAGCATCAGCAATGGAACGTCATGTTTCCGGGCGTTGCCGGCCGCTTTCCGAGGATCCCATTCGAACTCGGTCACTGTGTACGATTGTACACCAATCGACAGGCATGGATTCACAAAACACAAAAAGGGCCCCCGGACTCTCATCCGGCAGGCCCGTTGGGAGCAACAACCTACCTAGCGGAAATTCGCCGTCACCGTAGTGTCCGCACGGATCGTCACCGTGCACTCGAGCGACAACCCCGAGCAGCCGCCGCCCGTCCAACCCTTCCACGTCGCCCCGGCCCCTGGCACTGCCGTCACCGTGACCGGCGTCCCTTCCACGAACGAACCACCGCCCGGATTGCTGCTCACCGTCCCCGTTCCGTTCGTCTTCAGCACCAGTTTGTACGGCGTTAGGAACGTCGCCGTCACCGGAGCATCCGAATTCACGTTGAACGTGCAGGTCGGGCTGTTGCCCGCGCAAGATCCACTCCAGCCGGCGAACACGCCCTTGCCGCCTTTCGCGGTCAGCGTCACCGGATCGCCTGCCTTCACGCTCAGCGTGCAGGCCCCCGGACACCGGATCACGCTGGTGGAGTCCTGCACTTGTCCGTCGCCCGCCACCGTTACCGTCACCGGATAGAAATCCGGCCCGTTCAGATTCGCCGCCGCATTCTGCGCCCCAATGAAATCGCCCACTTCCGATGCCGCCGGCGCTGTGCACGTCAAATCCAGACACATCGCCTGATTCGTCGCCGGATCATAGGCGCCCGTGTATTTATACAACTCAAAGCGCCGCACCACCGCGTGGTTTCCGCCGCCCAGCGCTCCGCGTTTGCGCTTGCGCTTTCCGTTGCCGCCCACATCCTGCGCGTCGTTTTGCAGCAAATCCCACTGCGTTTCAATTTCCGCCGGATCCTCAGGCACCACCGGATTGCCGCCAATCAGTTCATCCAGGTTCACCTGGCGCCGGTTCTCGGTCTTGTAAGTCTTCATCCACTGCGCTTCTCCAAATCGCTTCGCCGGGACCGGAGGAACCGGAGGGTCCACATCAGCCTGCACCACCACAGGATCCGCCGGCCGCGCGGGCGGCACCACGCTCCACACCGGAGCCGGTATCGCCACCTGTGTATTTCCGCCAATCAGTTTCCCCGGGTTCGCCGGATCCGCCACCAGCCAACGGTACACCGTCTTCGTTGCGTTCCCCGTCACCGAAATTCCGAAATGCTCGCAACCGCTCGTCGAATACCCCGGCGTGCCAATCACGCACTGATGCCCCGTCATCACCGTCGGCTTGATCGCCAGCGGCGTTCCCGTCACCCATGTCGCGGAAGCCGGATCGTAAGGCGACATCCACCGCACATACACGCCACCGCCACCGGGAAAGGGCACCACCTGCGGCGCTCCGTACCGGTTGTAGTTGTAGTAGCTGTAGATGTTCGATACCCCGTGAAACTCAATCTCGAACCCGTGCACTTCCCCGCCTGTATCGTTTACGACATCGAAGTTCGAAAGCGTTCCGTAAAGTGTCACCTGCCCGGCCGCCGGCAATGCCGCCACAGCCAATGCGATGGCCGCCAGCGTGGACGCACGCCCTGTTCGCAAGTTCATTTTAAAATTGCTCCTTGATGATGAAAACCTAGAGAAGCGGGGGAGTGCGCTCGTCTGTTTTCTTGAGACAACCTTTCATCACCGCTGGAACAAAAAAATCATCGTCCCATCTAAATCCCCTCACTTCACTCGCTGTTTAGACCAGAGGAACAATTTGGGTGACCCTGACATGCAATCAATCTGGGACCTGCAAGCAGGAGGCGAACCGCAATGCCGCGATGGCGAACCTCGTCGCCAAACTTCGCGACGAACTCGGAGCTCACGCACCTTTCCGGCGCCATGCATGCGGTCGGTATTCTCCTCAGCTCTTAAAACCGCCACTCCATTCCAATCAACGGAAACGCCCCCAACTGCTCGTTGAACTTCTCCGCGTTCAACCGGCGGTTCCACACGTACCCGGCGAAATTCTTCCGGTTCAGAATGTTCTGAACCCCTACAAACACCAGCAGCGGCTTATCCCGCACCGTGAACGTCCGGTCTGCCCGCACATCCACCCGCACATAGTCCCGGGCCCGTTCCCCGTTGACCCGTGCCAGATCAAAAATACCCCGCCGCTGCGCCGTCGATTCCCGCAAATCAAACGGAGTGTACGGCCGCCCGCCCAAATACGCAAACCGCGTGGAAAGCTCCCACTTGCGCGTTAACCGGTACCCGCCCACAGCATTGAAGATGTACGGATAATCGAAATTCCCCGGGCGGTAAATCCCGTCCAACGCCGCATGCCGTGTGCGCGACACCGCGAAATTCGCCTGTCCGAACCACTTGTCCGTAAACTTCTTCTCCACGAAAAACTCCACTCCGCGCACCCGTCCACGCCCCGCGCTCGTCAGCGGAAACAGCGTATCCCGCACGTTGAACGTGTCCCCCAGATTCGCCAGTGACAACGATGGAAACTGCAACGCCACCGGATAGTCCTTGTAGTTCTTCACGTATCCTTCCACCGTGAACCGCAGCGTGCTGTTGGCCACATACGTGAACCCCGTCACCATGTGATCCGCCCGGAACGGCGTCAATCCCCGGTTCTCCGCGAATGCCGACAGAAACAGGAAGAACGGCTGCTGGTAATACGACCCATACGTCGCCCGCCACGACAGCTTATCCGTCAGCCGGTAACTCAATCCCACCCTCGGGCTGAACCGTGCCTTGTCAATGTACGGATACCGGTCATAGCGCCCACCCCAGGTCAAACTCAGCTTCGGAGCCAGTGTCCGTGTCGCTTGAAAATAGGCCCCCTGCTGATACGCCCGGAACTCGCGCTGCAGCGCGAACGCATTCAACCCAGGTACTCGCGAATACGGGCTGTCATTGCCCAGTGGCGACGCCGAATCGTACCGGATCTGAAAGATCTTGTAGCTCCCACCCGCCTGTATTTTGTCAAACCCCGGTGCATACGCCGTCAAATCGTATTTGATCGTGCTCTCGCCCTCGCGCGAATCATCCCGATACACCACCGGACTCGCTGCCAGAACCTCATCAATAGGACCCGTCAGCGGCTTCCCGCTGCGAATCAAGTCCTTCACCGTACTTGTCAGCCGCGCCTCGGAATGCGTCACTCCCAGCAAGCCCACCCCGCGCGTTCCGAACAGCCGCTGCCAGTTGAACCCTGTCGCGCTGCGCCATCCGTTGTAGCGGATATCGAAGTTGCTCACTTCCTCTTCCGGATCGCTGTCCTCCGTCGCCCCCAGCCGGATCTTATCCACGCCCGAAATCGTCACCCCCCAAATGCGGTCCCGCGGGGTCAGATCGTACAGCGCCTTTGCGTTGAAGGTGTACAACACCGGCACACCCCCAAAGCCGACGTCCTTCGTAAACAAATCGAGAAAGCTCCGCCGCGCCGACACAATCCACGATCCTTTCCCCTTCTTCAGCGGCCCTTCCAAAATGGTCCCTGCGCCGGCAAAGCCCAGCGTCGCCCGCCCGCCGAACTTTTCCCTGCTCCCTTCCCGCTGCGCCACCTGCATCACGCTCGACACTCGATTGATATACGGAGCCGGATACCCGCCCGTCAAAAACGTCACATCCTGAATCAACCCCGCATCCAGAATGCTCACCGTCCCCCCCGCCGAAGCGAAGTTCGCAAACGAGTTAATGTTCGGGATCTCGATGTTGTCCACCACAAACAGGTTCTCCAGCGGACTGCCGCCGCGCACGATGATGTCGTTGCGGAAATCGTCTGACCCGATCGCCACTCCTGGCAGTGTCTGGACATACCGCGCCACGTCCTGCAACGCCCCGGCGCTCTTGAAAATCTCCACCGGTTGCACCAGGAAGCTGCTGCTCTTGATCTCCTCCGGCGCCACAAATGCCGATTCCGTCACCGTTACCGACTGCTGTGCGGCATCCACGCGCGGCAGCGTCACTTCCACCGCCGCCTCCAACCCCGCATGCACGACAATGAGCCCGCTCGTCACCTTCGGCTGGCCCGGCAGTGCCACCTCAATCCGGTACTCTCCGGCGCGTATCTCCGTCAGCCGGAACTGTGCGTTCTCATCCGCCGTGGCGCAGCGCCTGGTGTCCTTCAGACACACTTCCGCGCCCGGCAGCGGCACGCCCGCCGCATCCGTGACTTTCCCTTGTAACGACCCCACGCCAGCCGTATCCTGAGCGTGCAGGCACAACCCGAGTGATAAGAAAAATAAGACAGGTTTCACCACTTATCCGGATGCCCGTCCCGTTCCCTCCGGTGCAAAAAATCGATTCTGCTAAACTGAAAGTTTCCCCATGACAGCCGCGGCAGCAAAGAAGGCGGGAAGTATGACGGAACCCGTCTCCACTCCCGATCCTCGGGCCTTCAATCACGGCAAGAAAATCGGCATCCTCATCGTTGCCTATAACGCTGTCACCACACTCACCAAGGTGCTCAATCGCATCCCCGCCGATGCCTGGGAAAACGTTGCTGAAGTCGCCGTCCTCGATGACGCCAGCCAGGATTCTACTTACGAACTCGCCGTCGGCTATAAGTCCATTGCCCAGAACGACAAACTCCACGCTGTCCGCCACGTGAAGAACCTCGGCTACGGTGGCAATCAGAAGGCGGGCTATCGCTATTTCATGGATAAGGGCTTCGACGTCGTTGTCCTGCTCCACGGCGACGGCCAGTATGCCCCCGAGATTCTCTCTCATCTCTACCACCCCCTGGTCACAGGCCAGGCCGACGCCGTCTTCGGCTCGCGTATGATGAGCGACTTCGGCGGCCCGCTCAAAGGCGGCATGCCCCTCTACAAACTGGTGGGCAATCGCATCCTCACCACCATGGAGAACCGCGCGCTCGGCATGCAACTCACCGAGTTCCACAGCGGCTATCGCGCCTACAACCTCCACGCCCTCCGTCAAATCGACTTCACCCACATGACCAATGATTTCCACTTCGACACGGAAATCATCATCAAGCTGCACCACCAAGGCTTCCGCATCACCGAAGTCCCCATCCCCACCTACTACGGCGAAGAGATTTGCTACGTCAACGGCATGCGCTACGCCAAAGACGTGACCAAAGCCGTCTATCGCTACAAGCGCACCATCCAGTCACTGGAAAAGTTTCCCGAGTTCGCCGAATACTGGACCCACTACCCTGTCAAGGAAAGCCGCTACTCCAGTCACTACTATCTGCGCCGGTGGGTCGGCTCCCAACAGCGTGTTCTGGACATCGGTTGCGGCGAAGGTTTCCAGGCTGCCGACATTGCCGGCGCCGGCAACGAAGTCAGTGGCATCGACATCGTAGACAAACCGAAGCGTCTCGACGCCATGCGCCAGTACCTGCGCGCCGATCTGAGCGAGGGCCTCGGCGCGGTCATCCCGCAACTCGAAGAGAAGCGTTTCGACAAGGTGCTGCTCATGGACATCATTGAGCATCTTCCCCAACCCGAGCGCATTCTGAAGCAATGCCGCGGCCTGCTCACCGAGAAGGGCCAGGTGATTCTCTCTCTGCCCAACGTCGCCAACGTCACGGTCCGCCTGGCGCTCTTATTCGGCCGCTTCGAATACACCGAGCGCGGCATCCTTGACCGCACGCACCTTCGCTTCTTCACCCGCAGAACCGCCCGCCGCATGATCCGCGAAGCCGGCTATGAGATCGTGCGCGAAACCATGACCGTGATGCCTATCGAACTGGCTCTCGGCATCTCCGCGCACAACCCCCTGATGAAGCTCACCAACCTCGCCCTCCGCGTGGCCACCAAGCTGATGCCGGGCCTCCTCGGCTATCAGTGCATGTACGCCCTGCGCCCCCGGAACGAAAATTGACGAAAGCTACAGGGCGGGCCCCTCGGGACCACGGCCCGCCCTTGCTCTACTTAGTGTGCTACTCCTGCCGCCACCGCGTAACCTACATAATTGCCGTACGTCGCCGGTCCAAACAACGCGAGATAGGCTCCCGAAAAGTCTGAGAAAAACCCTTCCTGTTTCGGCCAAGGATAGGCGCTCTTCCACCACGACACCAGGTTCACCGTGGAAACCGCCGGATTCCCTCCAAACCCCGCCGTGTGCAGCTTCCAGAAGAACTGCGCCCAGTCGCGTTCTATACCTTTTCCTTCCGGACACCCGCCGCCGCACGCCGTTGTCTCAAAGTACTTGTCGAAAGTGTTCATCGGGAAGGCAACATTGGTTGCTGGATCCACGTTCGCCCCGATCACAAACACTCCGTCCGCGTTCACTCCGCCGTCATTCCAAACACGCGCCGAAACGAAATTCGCAAACCCCTCGAGCGCTGCCACCAGTTGCCACTCGGTCGAGTTGTTCGTATGCTGCCCATCAATGTAATCGATATCGGCCGCCTGCACCTGCGGAACCAACCCGTTGATCACCACCGCGTGACCGAACTCATGGCCTATCGTGAACTTCGACCGTAGCGCCCCCAGTACGTACTTCATTTTGATCCGTGGATGCCCGTTGTGATAGTCCGTTGCCGTTCCTGCATTGCTCTCGCTCTCCCGCAGCCAGTATTCGAAAGTCGAATTATTGTTGCCCGAAGGGAATCGCGCATCGTTGGCCGCCGCCGCCGCATACACCACAAGCGGCATCACATTGGTTGGCATCGTGAGGATTACCGTTCCCCACACTCCCGCATTCACATTCGGAATCGTTTGGACCGGAATCTCATCGTTCTGGTTCGCGTCGGAAACGTACCATAGCCGGTTTGTTCCTGCGCCAGTATACCCTGCCGCGGCGATCGACACCGTGTATCCACTGTTTGGAGCCGCCGCGAAATAGGGGCTGCAGCCCGACGCGTCTACATAGTTTGAAAATAGCGTCGCTCCATTATGGCTCACGATCATCAGTGCCCGTCCCATCGGTAGCACCCCATCGCGCCCGTAATCCTCGCCATAATCCGTCACCACGCCGTTGTAGTTGCGCGGCGATGCGTCACGATAGGCGCTCACCGGCATCCAGGCGCAGAACCGCCGCATCCCCGGGCTTGCCTGCGGCTGCCCGGAAATCGCTACTTCCGATACGCCGCCTTCCGCCGCACTCACGGCTCCGCGCGCCGCAAGCAGGCTCTGAATCGCACGCTGATTCTCCAGCCGCCCCGGAATCGTCACGCCCCGGAAATTGCCATTGTCGAACTGCCGCCGCATCACGCTGGCGCCGTAAACAAGGTGCCGCCCACTGCTCGTTGGATGATAGTAGAGCGTGGCGGCCTCACCTTCACCCACCCCTCTCCCATCTGTCCCTCGTGCCACATAAGCCAATTCCAACTGCCCTGAGAAATTCCGCGCATGCCCACTGATGTTTACCGCAACTTGCACCAGTTGCCCCGGGTCCACGGTCACCGGCCCCGCTTTGGATTCTACTGTCACGCCGTCCCCGGTGTCCTTCAATAGGAACTCGGCCACGACACGTTGCGTGGTCTTGTTCCTCACATCCGCCGTCAACCTTCGGTTTGCCACCTCCAGCGTCAGTCCTGCCGTTTCCAGCCCGGCCCATGCCACTGTCAGCGGCTCGGGAGCCGGTTGCCGGTTGCAAATATCTGCCCCGATCGCAGGAAGTATTCCCGCCACCATTGCCAAAGTCATCATCCGTTTCATTTCCTTTTCCTCCTTTTGTAGAAACTGGCCGCATCGGCCGTTCCTGCCCTTGTATGTGGAGAAATCAGAAAGAACCATCCATTTTTTTCCGAGAGCGCCCGTAGTACACTGGCACCCGTGCCCGAGGATTCCACCACCCTTCATCTCCTGAATGCTTGGCGTAATGGAGATCAACAGGCCGCCCGCCAACTCATTGCCAGGCTCCAGCCAGAATTGCGCCGCATCGCCGCACACCATATGCGCTCCGAGCGCCCCAATCACACGCTCCAACCCACCGCCATCGTCAACGAGGCCTTCCTCCAAATGATGCGCGGCATGGACATCGATTGGCGCGACCGGGCCCACTTCCTCTCCGTCGCCTCCAACGTACTCCGCCGCATACTTGTCGAATATGCCCGTCAGGCCAAGGCAACGAAGCGTGGCGGCGGTTCTCCGCATCAGGCCATCGAAGACAACCAGCCAGCTTCGCCGGCTTCCGATTTCGACCGCATCCTGGACGTCCACAACGCGCTTGAAGAACTGGAGACCACCGACCCCCGCTCAGCAAAAATCATTGAGCTGCGCTACTTCGGCGGCCTCACCGAGCAGGAAACTGCGGAATCCATGAACGTCTCCCTCACTACGTTGCGCCGTGACTGGCAGTTTGCCCGCGCCTGGCTCGCCCAGCGCCTCGCACCTTAGCAGACTCTCTGCCGCCGCGACACTACACGCACCCCAATCAACCCCAACCCAATCCCCAGCAACATCCCCGCCCCGGGCTCCGGAACCGTCCGGTCCGTATCCTGGGTGAATGAAAAATCGTTCGGCGGCAATCCGTCCGGATTCCCATTCACGCCCGGAAACGAGAACGTCACCTTCCCGAATAAATCGTGTGGCGATCCGGCCCAGTTCACCGGCCGGTCATAGGTCACCAGAATATTCGCCGACGACACTGGCGGCGAAAATACCATGTCCGCCCCGGGCCCGCTTCCCGCCACCCCCGGATTCGGCCCCGTCCGGTCAAAGTACACCCCCGCCGCGGTCCCATCCAACACCACCGACAACAAAGGAGACAGGAACTGCGATGTGTATTGCCACGCCAGCGGCGCCTCTGTCGGCCCCGTCACCGATAGCGAGAACAAAGGCCCGCCAAACCCCGGAATCGCCGCCGCCCCACTCGTCGCCCCGGTCGCTTGAAACGTCGCCGCAACACTGAAACCCAAATAGTTCGCCGTAACCTGTACCCCGGTCAGATCCGCCCCCGTCATCGGATCCGCAATGTTCGTCGCCGCGATCGGCAAGTTCCCCGCCTCAACGTAAAACACCGCCGCCTCTGCCGGCAGCATCATCAAACCAAGCAATAACCATCGCATGGCATGTCCTCCAGGAATCTGTCTTCATCCATCGAATGCGCGAACAGTACCAGATCGGGGTCATGGTATTTTTCTCCACGTAACCGTACTGCCGCCGGTACGTCCCTTTAAGAGGTGAGGCCACCGGCAATCGGTGGTATAGTTTGGCGAGAGGGTGGATTCTCTTGATGCTCCATTGGAAACGTTACCTGGTGATCCCCGTAGCCTGCATCGTCGCAGGTTTCCTGGCCACCGCCGATGCCCAAGGCCCGAAGAAGGAATCTTCGGAAACCGTGGCCCGTCCCCGCAAGAAAGGATCCTCCGGCTCTCCCGCCGAAGAGGCTGAGCTTCCGAAGATCCCCTCCCGTACCATGAAGAAGGAAGGCGAGCAGAAGCTCCCCGAAGGCCTCGCCACTTTCCGTTCCGACGCCACTACCGTCAGCGTCGATGTCGCCGTCATCGACAACAAAGGCCGCTTCATCCCCAAAATCCCCGGCGGCAACTTCCGAGTCCTCGAAGACAACGTGCCCCAGAAGATTAACGGTTTCTCCATGGGCGAAGCGCCCATGACCGTCGCCATGGTCATCGAGTTCTCGAACCTCTACCAGCAATACTGGAGCGAACCCTGGTATCAAACCCTCATGGCCACCTACGGCTTCGTGGAAACCCTCAAGCCTGAGGATTACGTTGCCATCATCGCTTACGATCTTCGCCCCGAAATCCTCTCCGACTTCACCACCGATCGCCGCCAGACGCAGGAAGCGCTCCAGCGCCTCCGCATCGCTGCTTACTCCGAATCCAATCTCTTCGATGCCCTCGTCGATACCGCCGAACGCATGTCGGAAATCGAAGGCCGCAAAGCGATTGTTCTCATCTCCTCCGGCGTCGATACGTTCAGCAAGCTCACCTTCGACAAGACTCGCAAAGCCCTTCAGAATGCCGGTGTCCCCATCTACGCCCTCGGCCTGATGCAGGCCCTCCGCGAGTACCTCGATGCCCGCGGCGCCCTCGGCCCCATCGCCCGCCTCGACTTCCTCCAGGCCGACAATAACCTCCGCACGTTCTCCAAGGAAACCGGCGGCATGGCCTTCCTCCCCCGGTTCTACGGCGAATTCCCCGGCATCTTCCGCGCCATCCACGAAGCGCTCCGCAACCAGTACGTTCTCACCTACAACCCTACAAACCAGGCCCGCGACGGCAAGTTCCGCAAACTGAAAGTCGAACTCGTCAACCCGGCCACGAATGAGCCGCTCAAGGTCACCGACGAAAAAGGCAAGCCCATCAAGTATCAGGTCATCGCCAAGGCAGGCTACACCGCTCCGCGCGAAGTCGAATAATCGGCTTCCCGCTTCAAGTACATGACGACGCTCGTGCGGCCCTTCCAGGAGTTCTTTGCCCGCGAGAGTTCCGGCGGCATCCTCCTGCTCCTCTGCACCGTGGCGGCGCTTATCTGGGCGAACTCCCCTTGGGCGCACCTCTACACGGCGCTCTGGCACACGCCATTCCACATCGGGCTCGGCAGCTACGAGTTCAACCGGGAGCTGCATTTCTGGGTCAACGATGCGCTCATGGCGGTGTTCTTCTTCGTCGTCGGCCTGGAGATCAAGCGCGAGCTGCTCGTCGGCGAACTGGCCTCTCTGCGACAGGCGGCCCTGCCCATCCTGGCTGCTTTCGGCGGTGTCGTTGTCCCGGCTCTCCTCTATAGCGCCCTGAACGCAGGCGGGCCCGGCGCTCGCGGTTGGGGCATTCCCATGGCTACGGATATCGCTTTCGCCATTGGCGTCATGGCTCTGCTCGGCCGGCGCGTCCCACTGGGCTTGAAAGTCTTTCTCACCGCACTGGCGATCGTCGATGACATTGCCGCCGTGCTCGTCATTGCCGTGTTCTACACCAGCGATCTGTCGTGGGGCGCCCTGGCAGCCGCGGGAGTTTGCCTGCTGGTGGCTCTCGCCGCCAACCGCCTCGGCGTGCGTCATCCAATGCCTTACGCCTTGATCGGAGTCGTCCTCTGGATGACCGTGCTGCAGTCGGGAGTTCACTCGACTATCGCCGGCGTGCTGCTCGCGCTGATGATCCCCAGCCGCACCGCCATCCACCAGACGCAGTTCCTCCAGCATAGCCGCGCCTTGCTCGATCACTTTCAGAAAGCCGCGGAAACTGAGCCGTTTCACATCTTGAACGACGTCGAGCAGCAAACGGCGATTGAGGCCCTCGAAGACGCTTGCGAAAAGATGCAGCCGCCTCTGCACCACCTGGAGCACGGGCTTCATCCCTGGGTGACGTTCGTCATCATGCCGCTCTTTGCTCTTGCCAATGCCGGAGTCTCTATCTCGGGCGAGTTGGGGCGGATCGTCACTCAGCCCATAACACTTGGTGTGATGCTCGGCCTCGTCTTCGGAAAAACGATCGGGGTGACGCTCGCATCCTGGCTCGCCGTCAAAACAGGTTTGGCGGCGCTTCCGGAAAACGTCACCTGGAGACACGTCCACGGTGCCGCCTGGCTTGCCGGAATCGGCTTCACCATGTCCCTCTTCATGGCTGGGCTGGCCTTCACCAGCGAAGCACAGCTGACTGCGGCAAAGTTGGGGATCCTCATCGCTTCTCTCTGCGCCGGAATCATCGGTTCTGCAATTCTCCTCCATCTACCTCCCCCAACACGCGAACAACTTTGATCGATCCCGCTTCACTCTTCCGCTTGAACAAGGCAGGAGGAGCAAAATGCAAATCAACAAACTACTCATCACCGCGATGCTCACTGTTTCTGCCCATGCAGGCACACTGCTTGAGGTCGGCCCTGGAGGCTCTGCCTTCTTCGCCTCAGCCCCCATCGGCTTTAACGCAGCCTTCGCCAGCGCCTTCACCTTCGATCAAACCTACACCAACGTCAACGTGGAAACCATGCTCGGAGCAACGGCCACCTATCCCGCCGGTAACGCCTTTCTCATGCGCTCCATCGGAACCAACACCACGTCTGCAAACCAAATCGACAGCCGCATCCTCAACTTCCCCACTCTCCCCAATCTGCAGAACGGCTCGTTTCAATCTCTCTTCAACGGGCTTACGCTCACCGCCGGAACCTACTATCTCGTCATCGAAACACCCGTCGCTAACGCCACCGAAATCGTCGGTCTGTTCCTCGGCGATACCGACAATACGGCTCCCGGCATATCTCACGCCGGCAACTTTGCCCGCGTCCCTGCCGCCGCCTATGCCCCATCCACCAACTTCGTCAGCTACACCGTATCCAACTTCCGTGTTCGCGTTTCCGGCGATGCCGCTGTTCCTGAGCCTGCCACCGCCGCCCTCACCGCGGCATCGCTCCTCGCCCTCGCCATCCGTAAGCGCCGCCTATGACGCTTCCGCGTTCACTGCCTGGATCAATGCCTTCAGATATCCATAGCCGAATGCGAACGCCTGCAACGCCTTTGCATCGTCCGGATGATGAGGCATATGATCCGGGCAGATCGACCACGCGAATCCCGTATCCCGGAAAATCCGCATGATCTCGAAGAAATCCATCTCCCCTTCGTCCGGATACACCTCCTCAAACCCGTGCAGTCTGCCCTTGATGTTCCGCATGTGTACCTGGTAAATCTTCCCCTTCTTCCCCAGGTACTCGACAATCGGAAGCACTTCCTTCGCCGGATTCTTCAGCCCTTCGGCCACTGTCCCCAGACACAACTGAAACCCGTTGTACGGACTGTCCACCACCGCTTCATACTTCTTGATCGCTTCAAAAATCCCCGGTGAATCCCAGTTGTCCGCGCCCTGATAGCCAAACGGCAACCCCGGCGGATCGTAGGGATGACAAGCCAGCCGCACATCATGCTGCTTGGCCACCGGCACCAGCGACTTCAGGAAATGCGTGATCCGCTCCCAGTAATCCTCATGCGTCACCCGCCCCGACTTTGTCTGTTCCAGCGCCTTCCAATCCTTCTCCAACAGGAAGCCGTTATACGTCACCCCACCGCGTCCCGGCGTCTTCCGGTTGCGCCGGATCGGGATCACCGTCCAGTGATACGTAATCACCTTCACCCCCACCTGCGCCGCCTTTGCGATGTTCCCCGCAATCATCTCGATCTCGCGATCGCGCTCCGCTCCCGGCCGCATCCCGATGTACTCCGCATCCATGCGCAACGCCTCCAGCGTCACGCCCGCTCGGTCGCAATCGTCCCGCATCCGCTTCAACTCATCCAGGTCCCAACCACCCGCGCGCCTCCGCATCTGCGCCGTCAGATGCTTCACTCCATGCCGCAGGTTGTACTCCAGGTTCGCCTTCCCCGTGATGCTGTCCCCGGCCACGCTGTGGTAATCGCCGCCCACATGCATCTGCACGTTGCGCTTCTTCGCGGCCAGCGGCGATCCCAATAGCATCGCCGCCGCCGCTGTCTTTCCTAACTCTCTGCGTTGCATGCTTCTAAAAATACACCTTCATCGCAACCTGAATAATGCGCGGATCGCGCGCCGCATTGAACTCCCCGAAATACTGGCCCAGTGGAGCCGATGCGCCTGCCGGACGCACGTTGTTCGTAATCCGCAATCCCGAATAGTTCGAGAACACCGCATTCCCGATCGCGCCCGTCGGCGTCACCAACTGCGTCCCCGCGTTCACGCCCGCAAACTGCGTCGCGTTCAGGAAATTAAACATTTCCAGGCGCAATTGTATTTTCCTCGCCGGATTGTCCCCCAGCGGGAAATTCTTGAATACCGACAGATCGTGATTGATGAACCACGGCTGGCGCAGATACATCCGCGGATACGGCCCTACGTCGCCGATCGCCGGAGCCAGGTACCCATCAGGATTGATCTGCAGCGAACCCACCGTCGATGGCGCCCCGCCCACGCGATACGGGCGCACCGGCAGATTGTAGGAGCCCACAATCCGCTGCGCTGCGTTCACGCCCTGAATCCCCAATCCCAATTCATAAGGCTCACCCGTGTAAAACTGCGAGATGCCCGAAATCTGCCATCCGCCGAACACTGTCTTCCCCGCCTTGCTCCCTGTCAGCCGCTGCCAAGATGGCACTTCATACACATAGTTCGCCACGAATGTATGTGTCCGGTCGAACTCCGCCAGCGCATAATCATACCCACGTGTGTTGTAGGGATGGTTCCCTTCGAAATCCGTGTCCCCCGTCACGTGAGCCTTCGACCAGGTATAGGCCGCCTCAAACGATACCCCCGCCGATAGCCGCCGCGACGCCGACACCTGCAGCGAATGATAGTTCGACGATCCGGCGAACTCCCGCAGGTTCAACTCCGCATACCCCGGATATGGCCGCAGAAAATTCAGTGGCAGCGCATTCGTTCCGCTGAACGAGAACCCGGCCTGTTGATACGCCGAAGGCAATCCCGCTTCCACCGCCGGAACAATGTTGTCATTGAACCGCGACGGGTCCTGCGCCGAGCGCTCAAACGTCCGGAAATACGGAATCGAGTTCAGATTCCGCTGCTGCACCAGGTGCCGCGACAGAGTTCCCACATAGGCCACATCCAGCACCGCGCCCATCCCGATGTTGCGCTGCACGCCCAATGAGAACGTATGCACATTGGGAACCTTGCCATCGCGCGAATAGCCCACCATGTTGAAGGGAGCCAGCGTCGAACTCTGGCTCCGCAGATCCGTCAGGTTCCCGAAGAAGAACCGCGGTGTCACGTTCGTCGGCGGTGTGCTCAACTGCGCCAGCACCACGTTCGCCTGCACCCGCTCATAGCTGATCCCGTACCCGCCGCGCACCACCATCTTTCCATCCCCCAGCGGATTCCAGGCGAAGCCGAAGCGCGGTCCCCATTGCGGCCCCCGCGCATCATAGCCTCCCCGAGGATACCCATCGCGCGGCGACGTAATTCCCGTGAACGGGTCCCCCGATCCCGGCACAATCAGCCCCACATAGGTCTGCGGTAGCGTGTTCGCCATCGTCAGCGTCGGCGGAATCGCCCTTGGATCCACTGCCCGCGTCGCCGTTCCCACGCGCACCGGAGCATACAGGCTCACCGCCTTCTTCGCATCGTACAGCGACGGCACGAAGATGTTGTTCTTCAGGTCTTCCTCAAAGCTCGGCCCGATATGCGAAATGCGCAAGCCAACGTCCAGCGTGAAGCGCGACGTCACCTTCCACGTGTCCTGCACGAAGCCCTCAATCGTGTGATACATCACGCGCCCGTCCACCGGCTCCGGCGACTGCGAGAACTGCGTATACACGCCCAGCAGCGCATTCGCGAACGGGTGCCCCGTGTTGAACGGATTGTTCGCGTCGTTGTTGAAGTTGATGTCCCCGTTCACCCCGTTGCGCGGCACGTAAAGAAACCGGTTCCGCTGATAGAAGAATCCCGTCTTGAACGAATGCTTCCCCACGAACTTCGAAAGGTTGTTCGTGATCGTGATATTCGCATCCCCGGAAGCCCGTGGCAGCTCTCCATTCGCCAGGTTCGGAAACGTCTGGTTGGCAATACCCGCAAACGTGAGCGATGGCAGAAATGTCTTCGCAATCGCGTTCTCATAGAGCAACGGGAAAGTGATTCCATACCGCGCCCGCTGCAACCCGTCATCATTCGCCCCGCATGTGGTTTTGCTCCGGCTCGGAGCAAATGTGAACTCGTTGATCAGCGTCGGGCTGAATGTGTGCACCACGTTCATCGACAGGTTCCGCGGCGCCTGTGTCGATTCCATCTCCGACAGCGGAACGTTGAACGCCACGTTGTTGCATCCCCCGTAGCGCTGAATCGTGCGCTCCGAATTCTGAATGTACCGCCCCGAGACACGCGTCTTCGTCGACAGGTTCCAGTCGATACGCACAATGTCTTCCCGCCGTGGCGTTTGATTGGAAAACTGCGAGCTGTAGTTGTACCGCGCTCCTCCCGCCGAATCGTTCGGCCCGGGGAATATCCCCAGAATCTTCGCTCCATCCCCAAACAGCCGCGATGCCGGAATCACGTTGCCCGGAAAGCACCCCGCCCGGTTCGCCGTCGTACACGGATTGCTGTTCAGCGGATCCTTGATCAGCACCAGATTGCCGTTCCCATCCGTCGTCTGCGAAAAGTCCCCGCGCCGTTCCAGTTCCGTCGGAACACGCACCGTCTGCGGCGAACTCGGAATCGTCTGCCGGTAGAATTCCTGGTTCCAGAAGAAGAACAGCTTGTCCCGGTTCTTGTTGAATCCCGTGCCCGGAATGATCACCGGCCCGCCCACATCATAGCCGTAGTAGTTGTAGCGATACAGCCGCCGCGGCAGTCCCAGCGCGTTGCCGAAGAACCCGTTCGCATTCATCGAATCATGCCGCCGGAAATAGCGCGCCCCCGCATGGAAATCCTTCCCGCCCGATCGCGTTGTGTACTGAATGAAGCCCCCAGCCGTCTTCCCGTACTCCGCCTGATAATTCGAGGTCAGGATCTTCATCTCCTGAATCGCATCCGGATTCAGCGTTACGTGGACCCGCTGGTTCGCCCCCGCAATCACGTTCGACGACCCGTCGATGCTCACTTCCTTCTGCGTCCCGCGCGCCCCGTTGATATTGAAGTTGCGCACGCCGCCATCGTTCGAAACCTGGCCATTCACATTGCTCACCACGCCCGGCACCACCTTCATCAGGTCCAGAATATTGCGCCCGTTCAACGCCAGATCGCGGATCTGCCGGCTTGTCACCACCTCACTCCGCTCGCCCGATTCCGATTTCAACTGCAGCGCCGCTGCATCCGCATTCACCTGAATGCTGGTCCCGGTGCTGTCCACCTTCAATTCGATGTCCAGCCCCTGCCGCGTGCCCACCTCGAGAATCACGTCCTTCACCGTTACCGTGGCGAATCCCTGCATCGACGCCTGCACCGTATAGCGCCCGGGAGGCAGCAGCGCGAACGTATACACGCCTTCGCTCGAAGTCGTCGTCTCCTGCTTCACGCCCGTTTCATTTTGCGTCGCAATCACCTTCGCCCCTGGCACCACCGCGCCCGAAGGGTCCAGCGCCCTGCCCGTCAACGTGGCGCGAAACGTCTGGCTCGTCAGCAACCCCACACACAACACACTACACACCAGCATCCGGAAAAAAGACATCGTAGTCGCAGCTCCTCTGGGAGGGAAGTATATGCAACTTCGCGGAGCGCGCGCAAACTAAACGAAGAACACCCGCCACGCCGTGTTCACCAGAGCGTGCGTCACCATCGACGCCCGAATACTGCCGCTCCGCGCGTAGGCCAATCCATAAAACACACCGGCGATCGTTGCCACCAGCGCGAACTTGATGTTCGGAAACCCGCGCATCGGCAAATGCGCCGCGCCAAACAGGCACGATGTAATCGCAATACCCCACACCAGGCTGCCCGTCATCTTCTGCATCCACTGCTGCAACAATCCACGAAAGAAGAACTCCTCGGCCAGCGCCGTCACCCACAACATCCCGATGAACGTTCCAAGCGCCACCAGCGCCGTCTTCCCGCTAAATGAAGACACATCCCGCACCCGCACAAATCCAATGCTCCACGCCACAATCCCCACCAGCGGAATCGACAACAGGAAGTACTTCGCCCCAATCCACCAATGCTTCGCCCTCGGCACAAAGCCGAAATCCACATGCTCTGCCCCGCGTACCAGCAGCACCGCATAGATTCCTAGCCGGATCCACATCAGCCGCCCCACGATATCGAGCGACGGCTTCCCCGCCGGGTTGGCATAGATCGTAGGAAACAGCCGCGAGAGAAAGATTCCCGCCACCAGCGCCAGAAACAGCAGATCAAACGGCAGTCCCCGCGGCGCGATGCGATACCACAGCCCCACCACGATCGACAGCACAATCAGCGTTCCCATCCATTCCATCCGAAACACGCCCAGCGGCACGCTGAAGATAAGATAGGGCACCACCGCGCTCGCAGCCATCGCTACCGGAAGCCATCCGCGCAGCCTCGCCACCTGTTCCCGCACCCCCGCGAACCCCGTGCCGATGTACATCGTCGCTTCCATCAGCAACGCCGGCAACACCGCCATCCATACTGCCTGTGGGATATTCTGTTGTTGGGCATAGCTGATGGCTCCCACTGATCCAATCACCCACAGAGCCAGCGCCGCAATCCAAAACGGCGCCATCTTATTTTTCATTTGCTCCATCGTAACATTGGCTGCCGATCCGCCCCCCAATCTGCTCAAACTCCTGCTCGAACGCGAAACCGAAACCTCCACCATTCGCGGCAACTACGCCTATCAGCAGAAGGTCCGTATCGAAGAGCTCGATCCCAACGGCCGCAAGCGTGGTGAATACCGCGAATCCCGCGAAGTCATCTTCACCCCTGCCGGCGAACGTGTCGAGCGCATGACCGGCAAGCCCTATCACGGCCTCGACCGTCTCCGCCTCACCGATGAGGACTTCCGCGATATCCGCGACGTTCAACCCTTCCTCTTCACTCGCGATCAGCTCTTCCTCTATCAGACGAAGTTCAAAGGCGAAGAGTCCCTCGACGGTATCGCCTGCTGGGTCATGCAAATCGAGCCCCGCCAGATCCTCGAAGGCCAGCGCCTCTTTGAAGGCTTCATCTGGGTCACGCAAACCGACTACTCTGTCATCCAGATGGAAGGCCGCGCCGTTCCCCAAATGCTCGGCAAGAACGAGAACCTCTTCCCTCGCTTCCGCACCACGCGCAAGCAAGTGGATGGCAAACACTGGTTCCCCTATCGCACCGTCGGTGACGAGACACTGCATTTCCGTTCCGGCGATATCCGCCAGCGCATGGAGATCGAATACAGCGCCTACAAACGCTTCGCCGCCGAATCCACCATCCAGTTCCAGAAAGATCCGCCCAAATAGCCCATACAATAGGGAGCTATGGAATCACAGGGCGGCTCGCTCGCCGGCCGCATCGCAGGCCCCTACCGGCTCCTTTCCTCCATCGGTAGAGGTGGCATGGGCGAGGTCTATCTCGCCGACCGTATCGACCGCCAGTACGAAAAGAAAGTCGCCGTCAAAGTCTCCTTCTACGCCATGTCCAGCGACGAGGCTCAGCAGCGCTTCCTCCGCGAACAGCAGGCCATGGCCACCCTCGACCATCCCCACATCGTCAAGCTCCTCGATGGAGGTGTTACCGAAGACGACATCCCCTACTTCGTCATGGACTTCGTCGAAGGCCTGCCGCTCGCCGAATATTGCAGCCAGAAGCAACTCAGCCTTACCGCCCGCCTCGAACTCTTTCGCAAGATCTGCGCCGCCGTCCACTACGCCCACCAGAACCTCATCGTGCATCGCGATATCAAGCCCGGCAACATCGTCGTCACCTCCGATGGCGAACCCAAGCTGCTTGATTTCGGCCTCGCCAAAATCCTCAAACAGGAAAAACACGCGCGACTCACCGCCGCCGGCCAGTCGCCAATGACTCTGCGCTACGCCGCGCCGGAACAGATTGATGGCCGCCCCGTCACCGTCTCCACCGACGTCTACGCCCTCGGCGTGCTGCTCTATTTCCTGCTCACTGGCCGCGTCCCTCATTACGAACGTGGTCTCGCCGATATTGTCCTTGCCAATCGCATCCTCAACGATGAGATCCCCAAACCGAGCGACGCGGTCCTTCAGCCCATGCCCGGCGAAGAAGGCCCCGATCCTCTCGCCGGCATCGATCGCCAGGCTCTCAGCCGCGATCTGCAAGGCGATATCGACAACATCCTCGCCAAAGCACTCCACAAGGCGCCCGCCGATCGCTATTCCTCCGTCGATCATCTCTCCGAAGACCTGCGCCGTTACTGCGACAATCTCCCCGTTTCCGTCTCTCCCTCCACCTTTCAATACCGCGCCCGCAAACTCATCCTCCGCAATCGCCCTGCCGCCATTGCCGCCTCCGTCGCCGCAACACTCGCCCTCGCCGGAATCATTGGTGTCATCTGGCAAGGGCGCATCGCCGAGCGTGAGCGCCGCAAAGCCGAGCAGCGCTTCCACGAAGTCCACGAACTCGCCGGCACGCTCCTCTTCGATTTCCATCGCGCCATTCAGAACACCCCCGGCACTTCCGCCGCTCAGTTGCTCATCCTCAACAAAGCCTCCGAGTATCTCGCCCGTCTCGCCAAAGACGCCGACGGCAACCCCCAACTGCGCATCGATCTCGTCACCGCTTACCGCCGTCTCGGCGACATCCAGGGCAGTCAGTACAGCGCCAACGCAGGCCAGGACGATGCGGCGCTCGGTAATTTCCAAAAGGCCGTCGCGCTCGCTGAGCCCCTCCGTGCCACCCACACGCCGGCCGCTCAATCCGCGCTCGCCGTCGCCCATCGCGGCCTCGCCGAAGCCTATATGCGACGCAGCCGCATGCAGGATGCGTTCACCGAAGCGCGGCAGGCCGCCGCCACCCTCGAACCTGTCCACAAAGCTAACCCCAAGAACGAAGACATCGCCTCCGAACTCATTCGCAGCTACAACACGCTGGGCGATATCCAGGGCGGCACGGCTCTCCAAAACCTCGGCGACTTTCGCGGCGCCATCGCCACCTACTCCCAGGCCATCGCCGTGCTCGATCACCAGAAAAGCAATCCGAAGTTCGCCGCCCAGCCCTATATTCTCCGCATTAAACTCGCCGACGTGGAAGATTGGATCGGCGAGCCGCGCAAAGCACTCGAAAGCTACTCCCTCGCCCTCGCCTTCTTCAGTGACCGCATGACGAAGACCCCAACCGATCTCTACGCCACCCGTCTCACTGCCAACCTCTACACCCGCATGGCCAACAGCCGTAACAAGCTCAAGGAATTTCCCGCAGCCATCGACAATGTCGCCGCCGCCGCCAAAATCTATGAGCGGCTCGCCGCTGCCGACCCCAAGGATCGCCGCGCCCAAGCCGACCTCGTCTACGTCTACCGCCTCAGTGGCAGCACCCATCAGAAAGCCGGCAACATCGATCGTTGCATTGCCTTCTGGCGCCAGGGACTCACCATCGTCGATCGCCTTGCCGCTGCCAGCCCCAACGACGAATTCAACGCCCAGGACTACGCCGAACTCAGCGTCCGCCTCGGCAATGTGCTCGCCGGCAAAGGCAACGCCGCCGAAGCCCGTCCCTTGCTCGATCAAGGCCTCCGCGCCTACCGCCGTCTCGCCGATAGCAAACAAGCCACCGCCATGGCTGCCCGCGACTTCGCCCAAGCGCTCATGGATGTCCAGCTCAAACCCCTGCGCAATCCCCCGCTCGCGCTCCAGTACATGGACACCGCCATCGCCAGGCTCAAGAAAGAGACGCCTTACTTCCTCCGCTACTATGGACGCGCGCAATGTGAAGCCGGCCAGCGCCCGCAAGGCCTCGCCACGCTCGATCGCGGCCTGCGCCTCCTCGAAAAGGACGCCGAACGCGAAAAGTCCGAGTTCGCCCGCGAAATCGCTGCCTGCAACGCCGGATAGGCTACCGTACGATCTGCATTCGCCCGTCGATCCGCGCCACCATCAACGAGAGATAACTCATCTCCCCATTGTCCGGCACCGTCCGCAGAATCGGATTCCAATCCCGCGCCACACAGTCGATCATGCGCCCTTCCCCCACCAGCCGTAGATCAAAGTCTTCCTCGCGCAAATTGTCCAGCGGCGAATCGGGGTCGTTCACCACCGCATCCAGGTTCAACTCCAGATCCAGCGCCTTTCGCCCCGGGGTTACGTCATGCGCCAGGTTGCATTCCTCACACCAGATGCGGCACATCTCCGCCACGGCGCCCGTATCGCGCCGGTCCAGCGCGCGATGTACCGCCGCCAGCAGCTTCCACACCTCCGTGCGCGTCGCATCGTCCAGCGTCAACCGCGGCGCGTCCAGCCACCGCCACTTGTGCCACTTCACATCCATCGCGAACCGCCGCCGCCCCAGCATCGGAAACAGTTCTTCTTTCCCTTCTGTATTCGCCGCGAAATCCAGCCGCACCAGTTGCTGCCCGCGTGGGTCGCCCGAATAAGCGCCCACCGGATAGCGAACCAGCCGGGCATACGCCGTTGCTCCCGGCGCCCGCATCATCCGCCGTCCCGTCAATGCCTGCGACGGCGTCTTCCCCGGATTCACCAGAATCGCCAGTTCGTTCTCCCCGTCAATCAGATGTTCCGGTACCGCCGCCCCCATCAGCGTCTTGCCCCACGCTCCGCCCACCAGCGCCACCGGCACCCGGTTCAAGTAGATCTCCGCCGAGCACTGCTCCGCCGCGGTCTCCAAAACAACAATGGTCTTTTCTGTCATGGCGCCGCCTAGAAGAAATAGGGCTGTGGTGCGGGCACCCACAGCGATTGCGCGAATACCACCTGCCCGTCCACGATAATGCGCTCTCCCCCAACCCACATCATCGGAGGCCCGTAATCCGAATCATCGGAATAATCGGAATCCTCGGAATAGCGCCGCCGCCGGCGCCGCGAAGACTGGCTCGCCTGTTGTTCGCGGTATCCAACATTCTCCGAACTGGGCAGCACGACAACCTGCTCAGATTCCGATTCCGACTCGGATAGCACCTCTGGCTCCACACGGCGCACGGGTTTCGCCGGTTCAACCTCATTGTCCGTCACCTCTAATTCGCTGTCGGAATCACTCCCATCATCGCCCGCACCTGCCACGCGTCCTCCGTCATCTTCCTCATCACCATCCTCGTCTTCATCACCGGCCTCGTCATCGTCATAATCGTCATAATCATCCTCGTCCTCATCCTCATCCTCGCCACCCGGTTCTCCGCCACCGGCCTTGCCCGGCACGTCATCCTCCTCATCATCCTCGTCCTCTGCACTGTATTCATCCGATTCCTCGCACGGATTGTCCGCCAAAATCCGCTCGATATCCGCGATCTTCTCTTCAATCTCCTCGATCTCATCCGCTTGTGCATCGCGGTTCTTCGTCGCTGCCCGCAGCGAATCATCGGCGATCAGCCGCCGCGCAATCAGCGCTTTTTCCTCCGAGTCCAACTGCCACTGGTTGTAAGCCCTCTTCACTTGGCCGCTGTTCTCTTCGATCTCCTTGGCATGCACCTCATTACACCGCTCGCGAAACTCGCTCTCTTTCTCATCCAGATCCACAATGGCCGCTTCGCATGCCACCACCTTCGCTTCCAACTCATCCAGCCGGCTCTTCTTCCGCGCCAGGGAGGCCTCCAGTTTCGCCTTGGCCTTCAGATTCACCTTCCGAACCGCGAGGCAATCGAGCTGCTCATTAATCTCCGCCAGCCGGTCCAGACTCCCGTCCAGAGCCAGCCGCTCATCGGCCAGCACTGCCCTTTGATCCCGCAACTCCTGCTTCTTCTCCCCGTACAGCTCATCGGAAATCTTCCCTGCTCTGTGCTCCGACCAGATCTTCTTCCTCGCCGCCTCAATCGCCTTCTCTTCCGTCACCAGGGCTTTGCACCGCTCCTTGATCAGCTTCTGGACGCTCGCCTTGTCCTTCTTCAACTGCTGGAACCGCTCCGCCTCATTCACCGTCAGGTACCGGCCAGGCAACCGCGTGCTCCACGCCTGATCCATGCGCTCCCGCGCCAACATCACCTTCTTATCTTTCGAAACCTTGCCTGCCTTGCATTTCATCTGCACCCACACACCCTTGAACCACAACGCGCAATCCAGGTATCCGCCCGTTTCCACTTCGTCCTTCCACAAGCCTTCAAAGCCCAACCCGGAGCAGATTGCCGCGCCCATCTGCACCGTATCCGCTCCGGCTGCAAGGTCCACACCCAGTTCGGCCACGCACGCGTCACCGCTCACCTTTAGTGCGTTCTTCGGTGGCTTCTTCGTCATCCTGTCCGCAATCGTCTCAGTGTCGTAGCTGCCGCTCGCTTGCGCCTTGCCTCGGATCGTGCCCCGGATACACACCTCGGCCAGCGTGATGAGAAATGCAACCTTCACCCCGAAGCATAGTGAGACCGACAATTCGTACAGCAGCAGATTCGTCGATACTTCGCGTACGAAGGCAACCCGGTGGTCCTCCAGTTCCTTCCAGTAGCAGTTGTACGTGTATTGGCCCTTCAACACAGAGAACGAAGACTTGAAGAACACCCCCGGCATCCCTGAGCCGAAGTTCTTCGGCGCACGCGCCAGCAGCGAAAAGAAGTGAACAATCTTGTACGCCTGCTCCAGGTTGCCGAAGAAGTTCGATTCAATCGAGTCTCCGCCCTTGTCCAGGTTCTCCTCGCCGGCGTCGCTCTCCTTCAACACCTTCCCATTGCGTAGAATGCGGAACCCCGGCGTCATTGCGTCGCCGTCGTCTTCGGAGGACTCCTCGCCCCCATCCAACTCGCATTCGTATGTCGAGGAACTGGCAATCTCGATCCGGTACACATCGCTCGGATACACATGCAGTTCGCAGTCGAGCGAGGTCACAGCCTTCTTCCCATCCGTGCGATTCCGTCCGCAGGTCTCGGCCGTGATCGCATACACGCGCGGCGACACCTTGTGCAGATTCCACAGCGGCTTCAGCGCCAGGCCCTTGCCCTGGAACTTGGCGAACTTCTCCCACCACGCCGAATCCTGCAGCAGCGGCAGCGTCACCTTATCCTGCGGCGCATGCGACACCGTCTCCCCGGAAAAGCTCACCTCCACATGCGGATGGTCGTTCTCCACATCGCAATAGCTCTGGTTGCTTTCCACCTCCACAATCGTGACGCAAGGATAGTCGCTTGCATCCATGCGCCGCGGTGCCGTCATCGCGATCTCCGATCCGGGGCCCAATACAATGTCGTCTCCGTCCTTGTTCTTCGACTGCAGCGCATCATCCCTGCCAGCCATCGGCTTGCCCGGCACAATGCGAAACGTCCGGGTTGTGCCCGTGCCTTCCTCTTCCTCCGCCTGCGGCACCGTGTTCGATTCCTCGATCAAAAGCGTATCCAGATCACACGGCGTCGTCGATGCGGCCTTCTTCCCCATGCCGCGCAGAGCGGAGTTCCCCGATTGCGAACTGGAGATGGATACGGATGAACTGGACGAGGAACTGGAAGAACTCCCGCACGTGCGCGCAGCGCCGGCCTTCTTCGACCCGGCCATGGTTACCGAACCTCCGTCGCAGCAGCCCGGGCCAAACGCCGCCGGCTCGCCAGCAGCAATTGACGCACCCGGTTGTCGGGGCTCTGTTGGTAATTGCTCAAAATCTCATTCGCCCATTCATGCTGCGCCGAGGCATGAAACCCATCCCCCCACTGAAAGCTCACCCGCGTGAAGCCCATCACTTGCTCCTCCGTGCTCAACCCATAACCCGCGGCCTGATTCATCGTCCGCAGAATCCGGTCCCGCACTCCCGCTCGCCTCAAGCTCTTCCAGATCTCGGGAAATTCCGGCCGCAACTCCTTCGCCGCACGATCCGCAAATTGCCTGCGCGCCAGTTGCTCCAGCGCGTCCATCTGGTGCTTTCGTAGCTCGATCATTTCTTCGCCCCCACGGGAATGGACTCCGGCTCCCGCCGCTGCCGCTGGAACAACAGCAGATTCCTGGGATTCGCATCCTCCATCGCAAAGCACTGCAGCGGCCCATAGAACGGCGGCAAATCGTCCAAGCGGCAAGCCGGCAGGAACTCGCGCAGCACGCGTGGATCGTAATAACGGAAATAGAACTGCTCGCCCTTCGCGTTCTTCGCCAGCAACAGGCTGCGCAGGTGCGTTCGTGCTTCGTCAAACGAGCAGTCTCCCGATGCGAAGATGCCCCAGCTCTTGCCCCATCCTTCCTCAATCACTACCCGCAACAGCATCCCCGATGCAGGCAGTTCGACGAGATACGGCGCGAACGCCGCCAGTTTCCGTCCTTCCTCTCCTGCAAACAACGAACGGCACTCGCCGCCAAACGCCGTCAGCACCGATAGCACCGCCGCATCCCGCGCCGCGTCGAAGACGCCAAACACCGTGCCCGGAAGGCGTCCCAGAATCGCCCTCTGTCTCATTCCTGCTCTTCCTCCTCCGGCTGACCAGCCGCATCGATGAGGCCCTGTCAACCCTCGCCGCAGCAGATCAGCGCATCTCCGTCCATGGCCGCCGCTGCCAGGGCTTCCTCCGCGCACGATGGCTCCGCTTGTGCCGCTTCCTCAGCCTCTTCCTCGCTCTCCTCATCCGCGGCAGAACTTGCCGCGAGCAACGCTTCTCAACCAGGGCAGATGTGGACCAGTGCGGTTCCTTCCGCCGCCGCCTCAGCCAGCGCTTCCCCGCCTATGCTCGACTCACCCGATCCCGCCTGCGCCAATGCCGCCGCTGCTTCGCGCTGTCCCGGCGCCGATGCCACCGCTGTGCTTGCCTGGGCCATCTGTGAGGGCGACGGCGAGCCTGCCCCCACATCCCCAATAACCACCGACGGCGCGCCCTTCGTGATCATTCCCTGATGCTGCGTCGAATCGCCGATGCGCACCGCGGGCCGGTTCTCAATGATGACGGTCGGTGATCCCGTCGTGATCGGGTCCGGTGGGGAGCACGCGCAGAAGTCGCCCACTCGCGCCGCGGCCAGAAACTCAATTAGCACCGTCGGTGACGTGGGTGGAACCACAGGGGTCTTCCCATGCGCCGGGCACAAGTGATCATCGGTAATCCGCGCGGCAGGCGGCATCCTGTGACAATACCACACCCCTTGCTGGACACCCCGCCGCTTACGAGAGTAGCCTGAACTTGATGGCACTCCCTTCCCGCAGGCACTTCTTCTTCGGCGCCCTGGCCGCGCCGGTCCCGCTCGCCGGCTACGGCAGCGTCGCTTCCCTCAAAGCCCTCGGCTACAAGCCCTACTACGACAAGCTCAACGTCGCGGCTGTTGGCTGCGGTGCCCGCGGCGGTGCGATCCTCAACGAAGCCGCTCACACCGAGAACATCACCGCCCTCTGCGACGTTGATGAAGTGCGCGCCGCCGAGAACTTCGCCCGCTTCTCGAAAGCCCCCAAGTACAAAGACTTCCGCGTCATGCTCGAAAAGGAGGGCAAGAACATCGATGCCGTCACCATCGGCATCCCCGATCACATGCATGCCACCGTCGCACTGGCCTGCATGCAAATGGGCAAGCACGTCTATGTCGAAAAGCCGCTTACCCGCACCCCATGGGAAGCACGCCTGCTCGCCGACGCCGCCGTCAAATACAAGGTCGCCACGCAGATGGGCAATCAGGGCTTCTCGCACGAGAGCATCCGTGTCACTGCCGAGATGCTGTGGTCCGGCGCCATCGGCGACGTGAAGGAAGTGCACGTCTCCTGCTCGCCTGGCACGCATCCCACCGCTTTGCAGCAACTGCCCAGCGAGGCCTCGGTGCCGAAGAACCTCGATTGGGACTTGTGGCTCGGCGGTGCTTCCATGCGCCCCTTCGTCCCCGATCATTACGCCCCCTACAATTGGCGCGGCTTCTTCGATTTCGGCACCGGCCAACTCGGGAATTGGGGCATCCACTCCATGGGCCCCGTGCACTTCGCCCTGCAACTCGATGCGCCCACCAGCGTCGAACTCATCCGTGTGGAAGGCGCCAGCAAGTACACATTCCCATCGCGAGCCATCCTCCGCTTCGACTTCCCCGCGCGCGGCGCCATGCCTCCCGTGTCTATCTTCTGGCACGACTCAACGCGTGTCGGCGACGCCGAAGCCTACAAGGTTCCCGGCATGGAGGGCGAGACCATTCTTCCGCCTAGCGACAACCTTTCGAAGAAAGGCCGTCCCATGGGCTCTGACGAGCGCGAAGGCCCGCGCCCGGCCCGCAAGCGCGATCCCAACGCGCCCCGCCAAGGCGCAGGCGGTCCGGGAGTGAAGGTCTTCGGCGAACCCGGTTCCCCCAACACACCCGGCATCCTCACCGGCAACGGCGCGGTCTTCCTCGGCAGCAAAGGCATGATGGCCACGGTCTCCCGAGGCGAAGGTGTACACCTGCTTCCCGCTTCACGCTGGGCTGAGTACAAGCTGCCCCCGCAGTTGCTCACCCGCTCCCCCGGCCACATGATGGACTGGATCCGTTACGCTAAAGGCGGCGAACCGTCCTGCTCCCACTTCGGAATTTCCGGCCCTTATGTCGAATGGATGATGCTCGGCGTCATCGCCTTCCGAGTCCCCGGCAAGCTCAATTGGGACTCAAAGAACCTGCGCTTCACCAACAGCGTCGAAGCCAACAAATACGTGAAGCCCGCCTTCCGCAAAGGCTGGGAACTGAAGCTGTGAGCAAGGGGACTCAGACTTGAATCCGGCGCAGCCGAACCGCCAACAGCAGCGCAAGCCCCACAATGCTCAACCCCGCCGGTTCGGGGACATCTTCAACCAGGATGTTGTCGAACTCGCCACCAAGCCGGCCTGGGGTGTTCAGATCGACATAGATCGTGACTGCCGCTAGCTGGCTGATCTGCTGGCTTGTGATCGCAAACTGTGGCGTCTGTCCCGAGATTCCCCCGCCGAAATCGTATTTGCCGTACACAAGACCATTAAGCCCGTCGACGATCACTTCCAATTTTCCAGGGCGATCATAGGTGGTGAATATGGCCTCGGGTGTTTGCCATGAGTTCTGATTATTCCCGGTTGCCCCCCGTGCATCAAACACCCAGAATCCAGTCGCGTT
>JAXLQM010000027.1:0-138562 GCA_046331645.1 Bryobacteraceae bacterium | reverse complement strand
CGTCTCATACGCCGAAATGTGCTTATCGGAACACCGCCATGAGACATACAAATTGTCATCGTCCCAAAGCAGCTTCGCCTCGGTCTGCTCCTTCTCCCCCGACTCATGCCAGTTGAAAATAAACTCACTCGTCGGCGGAGCAAAACGCCAGCCTGGTTCATCCAGTCTGGCGTCGATCTTGATTGCGGACGGGGCCCGGTGTATCCGGTATTCCACCGGTTTCTGAGCCAAACAGAGCAGCGGTACAAACAACGCGAAGAGACGCATTGTAGGACATCATAGTCCATGCAACGCGGCCAGCGGGTTATCTAGCGCCCAAACCTCCGTCGACGAACTCCCCGCAGTGAACGCAACGCGCCTGCCGTCCGGAGAAATGGTGATGTGGCGAAGCTCCGCTCCCTTCAACCCTGTGCTCTCCTCCGCGCCGCCTGAGGCCGGAATCCGATACAGTTCCCATGGTCCATTCGACGTCTCGCTCGCCCGCTTCACAAAGTAGATATAGCGGCCGTCCGGCGACCAAGCTATTCCAACCTGCCGTTGGAAGTTCGTCGGCCACTTCACCGTCGCGAATGTCCGGGCTTCCCCATTCGCAACATTCACTACCATCAGCGACGTTTCCGTGCCGGATTGAATATACGCCAACATAGATCCATCGGGCGATATCGCCGGTGACGTCTGGCCCGGATTCATCGAAAGTTCCCGAATTCTCCGGTTCGTTCCCGCACTGACATCCAGCACGTGCAACCCCGCCGGATCCGCTGTCGCTATCCACTTCCCCTTGGTGTCGCAGGTTCGCCCCAACGGCGGGCGGCTCCCCCACTCATAGAGACGCGCAACAGCCCCCGTACTCAGATCCATCCGCACCCACGCCATCCCGCGCTCGCCCTTCCCATTGAACTGCATCGCATTCTGCTCGGCCCAGCACACTGGCCCTCCCGCGTAGACGCCTTTGGGCAATCGCCGCGTCTGCTTGGTATCGAACGAGTAGATGGAGAGCTCGGATTCTCCCTTCGACCAGAAGTAGGCCAGTTCGTGCCCGCCCGGAGACCATCGCGGCAGCAGGTTCGATCCTGTACGCTCCACCGGAACCCGCTCCGGTGCGGACGTAACCTTCCCCGTCGTTGGGTCCAACTCCGCGGTATAAACATCGCTCAAATTCGTGACCGTCGAATACATCACCGATCCTGCGCGTGTCACCCCAAACGTATCGACGCGAGGGCCAAGATCGCGCCGCACTAACAGCGGAGCCCCCGCCGCCTTCCCTCCTTCGAACGGAACCGCCCACAGTCCGACTTCCTCACTGTTCGACCGCGTCAGGAACAAGTGCTTGCCATCGCCAGACCAGCCGACCAGTTTCCTCATACCCGAATACGTTCCCAGCACCACATCATTGCCACCCTCCGCATCCATCACATGCAAACGCGTCCCCTCGGAATAGACGATCAACTTGCCGTCCGGCGAAACTCGCGCCTCATAATCCACCGCTTTCACATCTTGCACCGCTCCATCCGCGACATTCACCCAAATCAGCCGGCTCGGTTGCCCTCGCTGCCAATCCGTAGCCAGCACCCGCCGTCCATCCGGCGACCATCCGTTCGGATCCACCTGGCGGCGCGTCGTGTAGATCGTCTTCATGTTCGATCCATCCAGGTGGATCACCCGCAACTCCCACCGGTCCGTCGTTTCCCAACTGAAGACGATCCGCTTCCCATCCGGAGAGAACTTCGAAAACTCCACGCCATCCTTGTTCCCAACCGGAAACCGCGTCACCAACCGCGACTGCCCGGTCTCCAGATCGCGAACCGCCAGATCGCCCACGCCCCATATCGTGTGCGAAAGATACCTGCCGTCAGGAGAAATGTCCCCCCAAAGCCGCGGCTCACTGCCCACATTCGGCCACACTTGCCGTACCACCGCACCGCTGCTCACCGCGCGCGATCCAAGTCCCGCCAGCCGCGTCCTTGCCTGCGCCGCCGCTTCCCGCTGATCCCCAAACTCCCGCACTACGCGATCGTAGCTACTCCGGGCCTCGGCACTTCCCTGCCGCTCATAACAAATCCCCAATCGCACCAGCGCCTGCGCCGCCACGGCGCGATTCGTTCCCGCCTTCGCCAGTACCTTCTTGTATCCCTCGATCGCAGCCTTCAAATCGCCATCCACGGTTTCCTTGTCCATGGCGACGCGCAGCATCACCTCGGGAGAGTCATTGCGTTGCGCGATAGCGGTCAGCGCTATCAGCGTTGTGATTGCCAGAACGAGTATGTGTCTCATAGCAGACCCAGCATGCAATCGCCCCATCGGCTTCTCATCCAGCGTTGATCCAGATTCTGTCAACCATCGAACCGGTATCCCATTCCCCGCACACTCACCAAAAACCGGGGATGCGCCGGATCCGGCTCAATCTTCTTCCGGATATTCAGCACATGCGTATCCACCACCCGGTCCGTAACGTTGGTGCTCTCTCCCCATGCCATGTCAATCAACTGCTCCCTGCTGAACACACGGCTCCTCCTCCGCAAAAACGTCGTCAGTAGCCGGAACTCAACAGCCGTGATATCCAACACGCGTCCCCCACGACGCACTTCCCCCCGTTCCACATCCACTTCACAATCCCCAAATCGCAACACGCCATCATCGCCCTCTCCGCAACGCCGCAGCACCGCCTTGATCCTTCCTCGCAATTCCCGGGGGCTGAACGGCTTCGTCACATAATCGTCCGCGCCAATCTCAAACCCCAGAACCTTATCCACCTCCTGCGCCCGCGCCGTCAGCAGAATCACCGGCGTCCGCACGCCTTCCCGCCGCAACTCGCGGCACACCGCGAACCCGTCCATCATCGGCAGCATCACATCCAGCAGGATCAAATCCCAGCAGCTTTCCCGGCCCCGCCGGCACGCCTCCGCTCCATCTGTCACGATCTCCGCGTCATACCCATGGCGCATCAGATCCTGCCGTAATCCCTGCCCGATATCCGCGTCGTCTTCCACAATCAGGATTCGCTGCATCGAACCTCCTTCAGCGGCAACACCAGCGTGAACGTGCTCCCCGCCGCAGGTTCCGAAGTCAGCTCCACGCGGCCCCGGTGCGCCGCAATCTGCCGCACCATCGCCAACCCGATCCCCGTCCCCTGAATCCCCTTCTTCACGCTTCCTCCGTGCGCACGAATTTCTCAAAGATCCGCCGCCGGTCCGCTCGCGCAATCCCCGGTCCGTGGTCGCGCACACTCACACACACATGCCTGTTCCGGCGCACCATCCCCACTTCAATCCCCTTGGCCCCGCCCGGCATTTCACCGCGTTGTCCAACAGATTCCACAATGCCCGCCCCAGCGCTTCCGCATCCCCTTCCACCTGCGCCCGCAGCGTATCGCAGCGGATCGCATCGCGCCCCGCCAACTCCTGCGGAAATCCTCCACCACATCGCCAACCAGAGCCTCCGCGTCCAGCACACGCATCCGATGCGTCCATCCCCGGCCCCTCCATCCGCCGGAAATCCAGCAGCGATTCCACTAACCGGTGCAGCCGTTCCGTGGCCCTCTGCTGCAGTAACTACCCACAGGTACTCACGTTGCTCCACTGCGGAAAGCCTGCCTCTCCTCCAGCAGCATCTCGTTGTACTGCCGCAACGTCGTCAATGCAGTCCGGAATTCATGCGATACGGCCGCCACAAAATCCGACTTCCAGTCAGCGTTGCCTTCGCCCGGATAAAGAACTGGCTTGTGCATAACCAGCCAGCGATACCGTCACAGCTGGAAGTCCATCTGCTCTTGAATCAGGCCAGAAAGCCTTCCTGTTCCAGAATATCCGTTGTTCCATGGCGGCTGCGATTTGCCGAAATTGCTAAATACATGCTTGCCTGTATAAAGGTGTTCTCATTTCTTTTCTCTCTTAATTAATTTCTCATTTTACTTACTTATACATTGAAAAAACGGAGGATCTTGTTCTTGCTATCATGCTTGTAACAATTGCCAGATCACTTCACCGTTTCCAGTTGGTAATGATGGCTCTTACCGAAATGTGATGTTTTATTTTATCTTCTGAAATGACGGAGAATTTCTGCCAGTGATATCGGCTGACGGAGGGGAATCTTACCACAGGGAGTAGTCGATAAGCCTACGCTCGATCATAGCGATTCTCCGTTAGCCTTTCCGCTGTCGCTCTTTATCTCATATGCGCCGTAGTCAAGCGATACCTGTTATCGGCATCGCTTATATCGGCTCAATTGATTCTGCCGCCAGGAGCGTCCTTCCTACGCCCCGCCTTGTGCAGTGTGCGTGCCAATCGCAACCACGCCCCCGCCCGGATCGCCGGCTCATCTGCCACCGTCAATCCGCGGTACGCCGCGATCGCTCCCGCCCAATCATTGCCCTGAAATTCCAGCTTTTCTCCGCCTTCGAATAACCGGGTGTCTTCCGCACTCGTGGAGATCGCGCCGGTAAACAGCAGCCTCTTCGCCGCATAGACGCGAGAGTCCGAATCCTCCACACTCACGATCGCCGCATCGTCTTCGCCAAATCCCTCGGGCCGGTTCAGCAATCGCTCCGACGCCGCCACTGCCTGCTCAATCTGTGCCACCGCGCGGTCCGCTGCCAGTTCCTGCCGCTCCCGCCGTTGTGTCTCCTGCAGCCGCGCATCCTGCTCCAGAAATCGCGACGAAAGCCACACGAGTGCGCCAGCGGGAAGCAGCATCGCTCCGGCAACGGCTGTCACCAGCCAGCCTGCCCGAATTGGCATGACCGATACTTTACCCGATCATTGTCAAGACTGTGTCAAGCCTGAGCTACCGTCCACCCGCCCCCTTCTGATAATTCGGATACGCCGGGCGCCGCATCACCGGCGGAGGATTCTTCTTCAACTCCTCCATCACCACTTCCACCGCCCGCTCCAACTGCGGATCGCGTCCCTTCCGCACCTGCGCCGGATCCTGTTCCACTTCGATGTCCGCCGGCACACCCACATTCTCCACTTCCCATTCCCCGCTCAGCGGATTGTAGATTCCCGAACTCGGCGCGCCCACAAACCCGCCGTCCATCAATTGCGGCCCGCCCGCCATCCCAACCAGCCCACCCCAAGTCCGGGTCCCGATCAGTTTCCCCACTCCGGCCCGCTTGAAGAACCACGGCATCGCATCCCCGCCCGATCCCGCCTTCTCATTAATGATCATCACCTTCGGCCCGAAAATCCCCTGCGGCTGCACAACGTCCTGCCCTGCCCGGTTCGCCGCCGCACTCAGCGGCTTGCGATTCAGTATCTCCGCGATGTCCGTTGCCAGCAACCCACCCGCGTTGAATCGCTCATCCACAATCGCCGCTTGCTTCCCAAGCTGCGCGTAGAAGTACCGGTTGAACGCCGTGTACCCTCCGAACGCCGTATCCGGCATGTACACATAGGCCACCTTGCCGCCCGTCATCTGATCCACTTTCCGCCGGTTGCCTTCAATCCACGCCAGGTTCCTTAACCCGGCCTCATTGCCGATCGGCACCACCGTCACCTCGCGCGATCCCTCCCCATTCGCGTTCGGCCCAACGCGTAACGCCACACTCTTCCCGGCCAATCCCTCAAAAAAGCTGAACACATTCGCCGGAGTCCGCACCTCGCGTCCGTTCACCGCCAGCAGGTACTCCCCGGGCTTCACGTTCACACCGGGTTGCGTCAGCGGAGCCTGCATCTGCGGATTCCAATTCTCACCGCTATACACACGGCTGAAGCGATACCGCCCGTCCGCCACTTCATAGTCCGCTCCCAACAAACCCGTTTGTACGCGTTTCACTTCCGGAGTATCACCACCACCGGTGCCCATGTGGCTCACCGTCAAATTCCCCAGCATCTCCTGAAACAGGTACGTCAGATCCGCCCGCGCCGCTACGTTCTTCAAATACGGCTCATACTGCTTCTCCGCCGCCTGCCAATCCAATCCGTGCAGGTTCCGGTCGTAGAAAAAATCACGTTGCACACGCCACGCCTCGCGGTACATCTGCCGCCATTCCTGCACAGGGTCCACGCGCACCGAAATGTCATTCGTCTTCAGCGCACCGCTTGCCCCACCCGGAGCGCCACCCATCGGCGGACCACCCGGCCCAGGCCCGCCCCCAGGACCCGTGGCCATCGGACGCAACGCCGCGATCATCCAATTCTCTCCCTGCCGGTATAGCGCCTTATCCCCGCTGAATGCCATCACAAAAACGCTCACGCCCGCCAGCGGCGCATCACTCTTGCGCGACTTCAAATCGTAGCGATGCACCGTCATTCCCCCGCCGCCGCCAAAAATCGCGGGCCCTGCCCCAGCACCCGCCTCCAACGCCAGCAACACTCCCGCCTTCGCCACCTGCAAGCCCATATACCGCCGCGGCGGCATCGGCATGGCCAGAATCCGCTGGTCAATCCCCTCCAGGTCAATCTTCACCACCGGCCCCTCAGGCTTCGGTTTCGCCGCTTCCGGCGGCTTCTGACCATCCGCCTTCTTCTCCGCTGGCTTGTCCCCGGCCGGCTTACTGTCAGCGGCCGGCTTCTCTTCATCACTCTCCGGCGCAAATGGCGAGGGCAGGCTCTTGTCCAGCACGGCCAGGTACACCGAACTCGTCGATGACCGCCCTATCGCATGGATATCCAATGCCAGGCTCCCTCCCGAATTCGTACTCGCCGTGAAGTAGAGATACTTCCCGTCCTTATCAAACACCGGGTTCGCCGCATCGCTCATTCCATCCGTCACCTGCGTCGCTTTCCCATCCGCCAGGGAATACAAATGAATCGCGCTCAACTGGTTCGTCAACACCTTCGAATAAGCGATCCACTTGCTGTCCGGCGACCACACACCCGCAATATCTCCCGCCCGCATTTGATACGTGTCCGCATCCACTTCCACCTGCTTCGCCGATTCCAGTTCCACATACCAGAGCCGGCTGAACGAATCCACCAGCAACACCTTTTTGCTGTCCGGTGCATACCGCAACGCACGGTAATGCCCCTGTTTCAACGGGATCTTCGTCACGCTCCCATCGCCTCGTTGCGGGCGCACATGCAGCGCATAATCTCCCGATTCGTCCGACAAATACGCGATGCTCTTTCCGTCCGGCGACCACTGCGGATCCCGCTCCATCACGTTCGGTGTCTCGGTCACATTCCGCACATCGCCCTTCTCCGCCGGCACGGAGATCACTTCCCCGCGCGCCGTGAACAATGCCCGAGCCCCAGTTGGCGATACCGCCGCCGACCCGAGTTGCCGCCCCACCGGCACAAACTTCGCCCGCATTTCGGGGAAATCGCCCGCCACCTGAATCGCTACCGGCTTCGCCTTTCCCGACTTCAAATCGTACAGCGAGATCCCGCCGAACTGTTCATACACGATCGCGTCCGGCCCCAACGATGCCGACTTCAAATCCAGCCCCTTGTTCGGCAGTGCTTCCTTCACTGTCTTCGCCTTGACATCGTAGGAGAACAGCGTCACCGGGCCATTCCGGTCGGAAAGAAAGAACACGCGATCCCCAGCCCAAATCGGATTAAAATCGTTCGAATTCGTGCGCGGCACCTTCGTCACCGTGCTGTCCGAAATCCGCCCCAGCCAGATCCGCGTCGTTGCCCCGCCCCGATACTTCTTCCATGTCGTGAACGCCCGCCCCACCGGCTCGTACGCAATCGACTCGCCGTCCGGAGACATCGCAGCTTCATAGCCCGTCGGGAACGGCAGCTTCTCTTCCGCGCCGCCCTCTGCCGGCAGCCGGTACATCTCCGAATAACGGGAAAATGCCGACCGGTTCGACGTGAACAAGATCCCCTTGCCATCCGGCGTCCACCCCAATACCCGTTCATCCGAGGGATGCCACGTCAGCCGCTTCGGAATCCCTCCTCCCGAGTCCACCACGAAAACATCCACATTCCCGTCATATTCGCCCGTGAACGCCACCTTCGTGCCGTCCGGCGAAAACCTCGCTTCGGTTTCCGTGCCCGCCCCGCTGGTCAGCCGCTCCGCATTCCCGCCATCGCGCGAGACTTTCCACAAATCACCCGCATAGCTGAACACAATCGACGTCTTGCTCAACGTGGGCTTTTGCAGCAACAGGGGCTCGGCCCCATAAACAGTCGCGGCAATCCCAATGCACACAGCGAAACTACGGAACATGGGCACACTCCTTGAAAGTCGAGTATACACTCCATATTCCCACGCTCCATCCCCTTCCCGGATAAGTTCACAAGTGAGTCGCCGGCTTCTCTTCATTCATCGGGAAAAACGATGATCCACTTTGAAACTTCCTTATTGTCGATGAGAAGATTCTGCCCTATCCTGAATTTGTCAGCGCAACAATCGCTGAGCAAAAAATCCCAAGATAACCAAAACCTGAGGAGAAACAAATCCATGAAAGTTCTCAACACCCTGATTCTGTCCGGCCTGCTCGCCACCAGCGGCTTCGCCTTCAACAACATGCCCAGCGCTCTCGGCGAGATCACCAATCACGCCCGCACCCTTCAAAAAGAAGCCCAGACCATGAGCCAGCAGCTCAAGAACAAACAGGTCGACAAGCAGCTACTCGAACAGAAAATCGCCACCGTCGAACAGAACGTCGCCAAGCTCCGCGAGCTCGTCGCCTCCGTCGAATCCTCCAACCCCGAACTCACACCCTCGCAAAAGCAGAACTGGGAGCTCATCAAGACCAAGGTGGAGCTCCTCAACATCTTCACCAACTACAAGAAAGACCTCGTCGCCAACGATGACATTCAGAAGAAGCGCGGCATCCTCCGTGCTCACGCCAATGGCATCGCCCGGCGCGCCGCACTACTCGAACAGACAGCCTCTAAAACCCTCTGACCTCCCCCAAAACGGCGGTAGGCAGGCCGTAGCGGTCGCGGCCTGCCTACTGCCCGAGTTCATGACACGAGTTGCACACCTCAGTCGCCTTCTTCTCTTTATGGCATTCCACGCAGGCAATCATCGTTGTCGGCCGGAATAGCGTCACCGCGGCCTGCTGCCACATATCCCCATGGCAATCCGCGCACACCGTCTTCCCCTTGTGCGCCACGTGGCTGAAAAAGACAAAATCCCGCACCTTATAAACCCGCTGCGAAGGTATCTTCGCGCTCCAGTCCTTGTGGCACCCCTGGCACTGCCCCACGGCAGGAAACCCCGCCCGCTCCTTCACCTGCGCCCCCGCGTGACACTGCGTACAAGCCATCTTCAGCGGCGCATGCGTCTTATGAGAAAACACAGGCTCCGCCCTCAACCCGATAGCCACAATGCTCAATGCCACAACCAGGCGCATCATTCTCCCCAACATCATGACGCATTTCCCCCCAAGGTGAAAGGTTCACAACTCCGAAACGGAAGCAAGGGAAACATTGTCATCTATACAATGTGAGTATGAGTTCCGTCCCAAGCAGCCTCGTCGTTCCAGATGATGGATTGCCGTGTGCTCCTGTGCATCTTTGGGCCGAGGAGAAATATCGAATCATCGCACTTTACGACAAACTGTTTTCAAGCGGCATGAAGCGGAAATGGGATCAACGTGTCTACATCGATCTCTATGCGGGTGGCGGATTCAGCCAAGTCCAAAGCACACGGAAAATCTTGAAGGGTTCGCCAATCATTGCGCTCACGGTAGATGATCCGTTCGACAAATACATCTTCTGCGAAGAGAGTGAGGAACTGCTCAACGCCCTCAAAGCCCGCTGTATCCGCCTTGCGCCCTCCGCTCAGGTTGCCTATATACATGGCAACTGTGACGCGAGAATCGCTGACATTTGCGGTGCCATCCCGAGGGCATCAGCGGCCAACCGCGTGCTGAGCCTCTGCCTTGTTGATCCGTTTGACTTTGGCATCAAATTCGAGACGCTGAGAAAGCTGTCGCAGGTCTATGTCGATTTCGTTGTCCTCCTGGCAATCGGAATGGATGCGAATCGCAACTATGAACACTATGTGGAGGGCAACTCGCCCAAGATTGATGAGGCGCTTGGCAATAACGAATGGCGAGAACGGTGGAAACTGGCATCGGCACCGAGACGCAATTTCAGACAATTCCTTGCCCATGAGTTCTCAAAAAGCATGGAGACACTAGGGTACCTCAACACCCCAACTAGTCGAATGAGACTCGTTCGCTCCGACGAGAAGAATCTGCCGCTGTACTATCTCGCAATGTTCTCCAGACACAATACTGCTCACAAATTTTGGGACGAGGTGCTTAACTACGCCTCTGACCAGGGAAACCTAATCTCGTAAACGCATGGCACAAATATCAAAGATCGAATGGACTGACGCCACTTGGAATCCTGTGCGCGGCTGTTCCAAAATCAGCCCTGGCTGCAAGCATTGTTACGCTGAGCGGTTCGCGGAACGATTTAGAGGAGTGAAGAATCACCCCTTCGAACAAGGGTTCGACCTCAAGCTCATTCCGGAAAAACTTGCTGAACCACTGCGTTGGGCCGAACCCAGGATGGTCTTCGTCAACTCGATGAGTGATCTGTTCCATGACGACATCCCTATCTCCTATATCCATCGTGTTTCTGCAACAATGCGATTGGCTCGCTGGCACACCTACCAGGTCTTGACCAAACGATCTGGCCGTCTTCGCGAACTACTTTCAGGCCCCCTCTATAATGCTGCGCGTGATCGTCACATCTGGTGGGGTGTTTCTGTCGAGAACCGGCAGTTTGGCTTGCCACGTATCACTGACCTTCAGGCAACCCCAGCCGCCGTGAAGTTCCTTTCCATCGAGCCACTACTGGAGGATCTCGGAGATTTACCGCTGGATGGAATCTCCTGGGTGATAGTAGGCGGTGAAAGTGGGCCTGGTGCTCGCCCAATGGAGGAAGATTGGGTACTCTCCATTCAAAAACAGTGTGCTGCAGTCAACGTACCGTTCTTCTTCAAACAATGGGGCGGTGTCCATAAAAAACGTTTTGGGCGAAGTCTCGCCGGTCGTACTTTCGACGCCTTGCCGTCCCGCGTCCAGAACGCTGCTCCACCTGCGGAGGTACGGCAGCGATTTATCGCGGACATCGAGTGTCTCCCCCTCATCCACATCGCAACAGCCTAACCGCTAGCTACCAAGCGCCCGGCCCCGGCAGCGTTCGCGTGTGATGAAACGTGTACTCCCCGATCACCCGCTCCCCGTCACCTTCCACCGCCACCAGCCGTGCCACCAGCGTCTCCGATGGAGCCGCCTTCGCCCGCGTGATGGAGTATTGCCACAACACGCTCCCCGCCTCCCCATCAAACGGAATATCCTCCATCCTCGCCATTTCCGCGCCTTGCGCATCGCACAAACTCAGATCCACTCGCCCCAATCCCCGTAAATCAGCCTCCATCCGCCCAATCAGGAAATCGTCCTCCGCGGCCACGGTGCACTGCACGCTGTCACCCGCCGCCACGGCATACTGCCGAACCCGTAGCCCCTCATCCTGCGCTCGCTTCACAAACGCCTCGCTCACCACCGTCTGCAGTTCACCCGCCATCGCCAATCTCCGCACCCCTTCCGCCAGCGCGATGGCTTCCTTCAATCGCTCTCCGCACGGATCACAGGCGAACAGGTGCTCCTCCACCGCCTCCACTTCTGGCTCGTCCAGCTTCCCCACCCAGTAATCGAATAGCGCTGCCGCATCCAACGGATTCGCGCATTTCACGCCGCCACCCCCATGCAACCTCGCAATTGGTGAATCGCCCGGTGCCGGATCACCCGTACATTCGCCTCAGATACACCCAGGAACTGCGCCACACCCGCCCCATCCTCTTCCTCAAAAAACGTCATCATCACCACGGCCCGTTCCCGCTCCTTCAGCCGCTCGACGCATCGCGCCAACTGCGCATGGTCCAACGACGGCCCTGCCTCAGCCACCGGAGCAGTCAACCCCGGTCCGTACAGATTGAGCAGTTCCTCCTTCCGCCGTGCATTCCGCCTCCAGTCGAGCACCGTCATCCGGCTGGTCCCCAGCACAAACGACGTCAGCCTCGACACCTCCCGCAATCGTCCTTCCCGCAGGGCCTGCAAAGTGGTGATCAGAACCTGTTGAACCAAATCATCGGCCGCGGATTCATCCCGCAGATGCCGCATCCCATACAGCCGGATACGCGGACCCATCCGCCGCGCCAGTTCCGCCTCGGCTGCCTCGTCCCTACCCAGGCCAATCTGCTGGCCCAGTTCCTGATCACTCCATTCGGAAACCATGCCTGCCCATTGTACTGCTAGCGAAACGCTATAGAACGACCTTCCCCGCGGCATCATCCCATCGCACGCGGCGCCCCGTCTTCAGCGAAATGTTTGCCAGCAGCGTCACCAGGCACGCTTGAAAACCGAGCCGCATCGGAGCCGTTGGCGTCTTCCTCGTCCGCACGCACTCCAGAAAATTCCGCACGTGCAACTCCGTCGCAAACCCGAACCCGCGCTCCGATTTCTTCACAATCGCAGGAGCATCTTCCGCTCCCTGCAGGAACACCCGGCATTCTTCCCGCCCGATGTCCATCCGCGCCAGATCACCGTCCAGTTGGTTCAATTGATCGTTGCGGCTCTGATACTTCATCGCCGCATAGTTGATCGAAAAGATCCCCACGAAACCTTCAGGGTACTCCGCGGTCGTGATCATCGACTCCGGCGTATCAAATTCCTTCTTCTGCACCGGACCCGCCGCCGCGGTCACGGCCAGCGGATACGAAGCGTTCATCAGAAGGTGGATCCCGTCAAAAATATGCGCCCCTTGATCGGCGGCAATGCCGCCCGCGTAGTCCTTGAAGTATCGCCAGTTCCGGAATCGCACCGGATCGGGAGCAACCTTGTGCTTCACCGGCCCCTGCCACTGCTCCCAATCGAGCGGCCCTTCTAAGCGAAAAGACGAATCGCTGTTCACGTAATTGTTCAACCACCACGAGCGCACCATCCGTACTTTTCCCAATGTCCCCGCACCGACGATCTTCCGCCCTTCCAGATACAGATCGTAACTGCGCCGCTGCATTCCCACCTGAACAATGTTCTTCGACGCCTTCTCCGCCCGTACCAGTTCCGCCCCCTGCTCAGGCGTCTGGCACAGCGGCTTCTCCACATACACGTCCTTGCCCGCCGCCAGCGCATCCAGCACCATGCGATGATGCCAGTGCTCCGGCGTCGCAATCAGCACCGCTTGTATGCTCTTGTCCTCAAGCAATTGCCTGTAGTTCCGAATCGCCCGTGGACTGCTCCCCTGCGCCTTCGCGGCCACTGACAGTGCCTTCTCCAGATTCGGCTCATAGACATCGCAAATCGCGTTGACCTTCACCGCGGAATCCTTTTGGAACACGCCCATCACATACGTTCCCCGGCTTCCGCTGCCAATCACACCCAGAGACACTGCATCGGACGCAGCAGCCTGGGTAGCCACCAGCGAACCGCCGGCGGCAAGAAAAAAACGACGTGTTGCATTCATGTTGTTATCCGGTTATGTCAGTTCGTGACAGGCGCGCAACAGCACCTCATGAGTCATCAGGTCATGCTTCGCCGTATAAGATGGTGCCGAGCCCTCTCGTATAATCCGCGCCATCTCCAAAAAATCCGGCGAGAAGCCCGGCAACCGGTCCGCCGGAAACTCGGTTTCCTTCAAACCCGCCGGATACGGCCCCGCCGCGTTGCGCAGATGGCTGGTCAGCCGGTACGGAGTGAAAGGCCGCACCGTAACAGATCCGTTCGTCCCCGTAATCTCCACCGTCCGGTACGAGTTGCCATGAGGGTGCATCGCTGCCACGGAGATCTCCGCCGTTGCTCGTGGATACTCCAGCACCGCCAGCGTGTTGTCAGCCAGTGAGTCGTTCTCTTTGCCGTGGTGCCACAAATAGCCCGTTACCCGTGTGGGGGCACCCAGAAGATCGGTCGCCCGGTCAATCAGATGACAACCAAGTTCGAACATCATCCCCCCGCGGAACGCAGCCAGGGCCCGGCGGTCCGCCGCTGGAGTCGGCTTGTCGATCCTTGCCCGGAATGAGTACACCTCGCCGAGCCAGCCTTTGCGGGCCGCTTCCAGTGCCGCCTGCATCGCCGGATGGTAGCGCCACTGATATCCCATCTGGACCGTTCGCTTGCGCTTTTCCGCTTCCTCCAGCAAGCTTCGAAACGCGCCCAGATCGGTTCCCGGCGCTTTGTCCAAATGCACGAACTTGCCCGCATCCACGGCCTGCCGCGCGTAGCCCACATTCTCCTGCACCCGCGATTCCACGGCGATCAGTTCAATCGTGGAATCCGCCAGCATCTCCCGCGCATTCAACCATCGAACCTGATGCAACGATGCGTGCGTCCTCGGTATCGAAGCATCCGGTTCGCACACTCCGGCCAATTCGAACTGCGGCAGCGCCTTCAATGCGGCGACTTTGCCCATCGCATGCGCATGCCCGATCCCGTATACCGCCACCCGCACCGGCTTCGTATCCGCAAGTGCAGGCAATGCGGCAGCGCCCGCCAACAGCGTTCTCCTCGTCATTTCAAAACTCCAGGCGCATCGCAAATTGAATCACGCGCGCCGGGTCCGCTCCCGTCACGCTGCCGAATCCGCGATTGCCAAGCTGCATCTCCAGGCGATTGAACGAAAGGTGATTCAGTGCGTTGAACATCTCTGCCCGTAACTGCACCCGCCAATGCTCCCGGATCGGAAAATGTTTCGCCAGCGTGAAGTCAAAGTTGTTTGTGCCCGGCTGCCGGATAATATTGCGGCCCGCTCCGCCAAACGTCCCGGCGGCAGGCGTCGCAAACGCCGCCGTATTGAAATACCGTGTCTCCGTCCGCTCTCCCCGCGACAGCACCGCGCTGCCCAACACATTCGGCCGCTGCGGCGCGCCGCCCGATACTCCCGCCGGATCTCCCGGAACCGTTACCGAAGCAGGCAGCCCGGATTGGAACGAGCTGAAGCCCGAAATCTGCCATCCCCCCAAGGTCGCGCGTAGCGGCTTCATCGCACTCTTGAAGAACGGCAACTCGTAAACGTAGCTGATCACGACAATGTGCGCGCGATCAAAATCCGATAGCCCTCGTTCCCTGCTCAGGTCGTAACTGTTCATCGCGATATCGCGGAAGCTCGATCCGAAGTCGATCGACTTCGACCATGTGTATGCCCCTTGCAGCGAGAGCCCTCGTGTAAAACGCCGCTCCACAGTCGTCGTCATCGCGTTGTAGTTCGATGATCCACGCTGCCCCGAATGGCGGATCGAAGAGTATCCGGCATAAGGCCGTAACGCATCCACGTTGACCCCAGGGTTCCGCTGAACCGTCCCCGCCGGCAGTTGGTTAATATTGATTTCGCTCACCAGATGCCGGCTCAACTTCCCGATGTATCCCACCTCCAGCAGAAACTGCTGCGGCAACTCGTGCTGCAACGTCAGACTGTAGTTGTAAGTCACCGGATGCTTGATGTAGGGATCGTGCATCGTCACCGGAATCGGAAATAGAGGAGCCACCGAAGTGCCTCCCGGGTTGTCCACGCTTCCCGAACTCACCACCGCCTGTGCCTGCAACGGAGGATTCCCTCCCAACAGCGTGGCATCGTTGAAATAGAACCGGCTGTTGAATACACCGCCACCCAGCCGGACGGATGTCCGGCCCTTCCCGAACGGATCCCACGCCAGTCCGAATCGCGGCTGGAACAGGCTCATGTCGGTCGTCGTGAGCGTATTCGGCAACCCTTGGAATAGCCGCTTCACTTCGGGATCGTCTGCATTGCGCACCCGCCCTGCCGCGGCCGCCGGAAATCCGTTCCCCGGCAATCCCATCCCGTTGTAGCGGAAACCCGAGCCTGGAATAATCTGCCCGGTGCTTGGACTGACGCGCACTGCCTGCGCCGGATTGTAGAGGTTCGGGAAGAACATGGCGATGTTTCCCCACTTGGCATCGAACGACGGCCATGTCGCATGCCGCAGCCCGAATTCCAACGACAACCGCGGCGTGATCTTCCAACTGTCCTGAATGTAGAATTCGAAGCTCCAGGTGCGGGTCAAGCCATACGACTTCGGCCCGATCTCGGAGTAGCTGTCGAAACGCCCGATCAGCAGATCCGCCAGCGAATTCCCTGTCGTGAACGTGTTCGCCGCCACCCCCGCGAATCGAAATGTTCCGTTCTGATTGTTCCCGGATCCCGGCGCCGTACTCACGTTGATCTGATCCAGATTGTTCTCCTGAATCTTCTCGTAGTAGCCGCCAAACTTCAGCGTATGCGCGCCCTTGATCCAGGTGAAATCGTTCTGCACCTGATAGGTCGGCGTCGCGAACCGAAGCGGGAAAGAGCCTCCGTCCAGCGTCCCCAATCGGGCCACGATCAAGGTCGGCACCTTCTCTGGCGCTTCCTTGTCGTTACCGAAAAGATACGGATAGTTCACCCCGGATTTGGACCGGAAATACTCAGACGTGTCCTTGCCCGCCGCATTGAACTTGTTGCCCAAAAATTGAAACGAGGCTCCGGCTCGAAACGAGTTCAGCATCGTCGGCGAAACCGTACTGGTCAAGGTGAGTCCCGTCGAGCCCCCATTCTGCTCACTCAGATTGGGCGGCGATGGAAAATTCGTGGGGCGTTCCCCTTTGTTCAGATCGCTGTGGTACGTCCCCCGCCAGAACAACCTGTGCTTTGCAAGGTTGTAATCGACGCGTCCTGTGTGGCTGCGAAAGTCGTTGATCGCCGGCGAGGTCCCGCGATAGTTGAAGGCCGTCTCCGCCGCGTTGGGCAGGGGATACAGCGACGCCAGCGCCATGCCGTTCGCACTCAGCGCCGATGCGGGAATCGTGCAGTTCGGATACAATGCAGTCCCTCCCGAAACACGCGGGCAGGGAAACAGTGACGACCCGTTGAAGTCCCCTTGCCGCTCCCGCAACGTGGGCACCACCGCTGTGTCCAGTCGTTCTTCCCTCCGCCGGATCCACTCCATATTGGCGAAGAAGAAGAGCTTCTCTTTGTTCTTGTTCAGCTTTCCCGGTAAATACATCGGCCCCCCAAGCGCAAAGCCAAACTGGTTGTAACGCAGCTTCTGCTTCGTGGCCCGCTGAAAGCTGCGCGCGTCAAAAGCATCGTTGCGCAGATACTCGTAGAGCGCGCCATGGAAGTCCCGGCTCCCGCTCTTCGTCACAAACTGAACCTGTCCGCCGCCCGCACGCGGATACTCCGCCGAATAGTTCGATGTCAGAATGTTCGCTTCCGCAATCGCGTCCACGCTGATGTTGCTCGGCCCCCTCAGATTGTTGCGGCCCCCAGTCATCGCTACCCCATCCGTGCTCAGATACGCATCCGTCGCCCGCGACCCGTGGATCGTGTAGCTGCGCGCATCTCCCGTCGGCCGGAATGAATTCGGTGCGGCCGTCGAACTGACCCCGGCCTTCAGCAGCATGATGCTCGTCAGATTCCTTCCATTGAGAGGAATATCCCGGAACATCCTGCCTTCCACCACCTTGCCCACCGTCGCCGATAACACCTCCACTTGCGCCGAGCTGGCGCTCACCTCCACCACCTCGCTCACTGACCCCAATTCCAATGTCACGTTCTGCGCCACTCGCGAACCCGTTACCAGCTCGATCTCCGATTTCGCATAGGCTTTAAACCCGGACATCTTGATGTCCATCGTGTAGCGGCCCGCGGGCAGGTCCAGCGCCGTGAATCGCCCCTGCGCATCCGTCACGCTGATCTTCGAAACCCCCGTCGCCTGGTTCGTCAGTTTCACTTCCGCATTCGCCACAGCCGACCCCGATGGGTCCGTGATCAATCCGGATATTTCGCCCGTACCGAACTGCGCCAGCACCAGCGCGGCAGCAGCCAGCAACATCATCAGCAAACGAGTGGGAATCCTCATTCCGGTCTCCTTAAGCGCGCAGCATGCGCATGAATTCACCGATGTAGTAAGGGTTGTCGTGCCACGTCCGCCCGGACACCATGTTTCCGTCGCGCACGCATCGTTCGTTCACAAATTCCGCTCCACACACCTCAACATCGAAACGGCATTTCGGAACCGTAGCCATACGCCGGCCGTTGATCACCCCCGCCGTCGCCACAATCTCCGCTCCATGGCACACCACGGCCACAGGCTTGTTCGCCGTGAAGAACTGCCGCACGATGCTCAGCAGATGCTGGTCATAGCGCAGATACTCCGGCGCGCGGCCTCCCGTCAGAAACAGGCCGTCGAACTGCTCCGGATCGATATCCCGAAAAGCGGCTGTTGCCGCCAGATGGTAGCTGGGGGACTCCTTCGTCACATCCCACCCCGGTGGGATCTCATGCATCACCAGGTGATACACGCGAGCCTCGGGCCCGGCAATCACCGCCTCATAGCCCTCCTCCAGCACACGCCAATATGGATAGAACGTGTCCAGTGCCTCGGCGGCGTCACCAATCACAATCAGAACTCTCTTCATCTTCAGCCCTTCTACTTGGAATGGACAGCGGATGGTCGACTACACTAGCCCCGGCTGTATTCGTTAACGCTAACGGAAATTTTCCTGGTTGTCAACACGAAGTGCGGGAAGAGGAGCGAACCAGCAACCGCGGCGGAAACACGCGAACCTCCGCCTTGCCCACCGGCCCGCCCTCGATCCTCCGCAACAACGTGAGCGCCGCTTCGCACCCCATCTCACGCCGCTGCCAGTCGATCGTTGTCAGGAACGGTTGTGGATGCTGGTCCCCTTCGATATTGCCCACTCCCACCACAGCCACATCTTCCGGCACGCGATATCCCGCATCGCGGCAGCCCGCCACCACCCCGAACGCGCTCAGATCGCTCGCCGCGAACACCGCCGTGGGCCGCGGGGACTGCTGCATCAACCAGCGGGCCGCCTCCCTGCTTTCATCGGCGCGAAATCCCCCCGGCACAATCCATTCCGGATTCATTCGAAGTCCGTGGCGCTCCAGTACATCCTTGTATCCCTCTACACGCTGTCTCGCTGTGCTCATCTCCGGCCCCCGCACATGCGCGATCAGCCGGTGCCCCAATTCAGCCAGGTGTGCCGTGGCCAGTACCCCAACCTCATGATCGTCGGTCACAATCCGATCGCAGGATAGCCGCGGAAATGTCCGGTCGATCAGCACAAAGCACACTCTCTCCTTCTTTAGCCGCCCGAAAAACTGCCAGGATTTCTCCGGTTGCTCGGAAGCCACCAACAGCCCCGCTACCCGGCTGTCCAGCAGCATCTCGATCTCTTTCAACTCCGTCTGCGCATCCCGGTTGGAACGGCACAACAGCAGGTTGTACCCTTTCTGCTCCAATACTTCTTGCGCACCAGCAGCTATATCCGCGAAATAGGCATGTGAAATATCGGGCACCACCAGCCCGATGACTTGCGACTCCTGCGTGACCAGACTACGAGCCCATCGATTGGGTCGGTAGTTCATCTCTTTCGCCCGTTCCAGCACTTTGAGCTTCGTCGCTTCGCTGATCTCCGGATGTCCACGCATCGCGCGCGACACCGTCATTGCCGATATATCAAGCGATTTCGCTATGTCTTCGATCGTGACCCGTCTTGGAGTGGAGGTTGCTCGCGGATTGGGCTGACGGCTCATCTTGATGGGATTCTAGCGAAGTTTCGGTCGCGGCAATCGCGCCTGCCCTGCGGTAGCAGTCACCAAAGAAAAGAAAATTTATTTCTCCCGCCATTTCCATCATTTACAGGGAATTCCGCGGGCCCTCCCCGGAGTTGCGAGAAGTCTCCCCTGCTACCCTCTTCGCAGGAGACACATCCATGCAGTCCCTTACCGCCATTCAACTCCAGGTGATTGAGGCCCTGTCCTCCGGACTCAGCGTCACCGCCGCCGCCGATGCCGCCGGCCTGCACCGCACCACGGTCCATCACTGGTCCCGGAACATCCCCGAATTCCGCGACACCCTCGCCGCCACCAAACAGGCCCACATCGACATCCACCGCGACGCCATGAACTCGCTCGCCGAACCGTCCATCGCCATCCTCCGCAACATCATCCAGGACGAATCCGCTTCCCCAGCCCTGCGCGTCCGCACAGCCCTCGCCATCATCAAATTCGTCACCACTCCGGAAAAGTCCACCCTCCCCCAAAGCAACCCCGAAGAAATGAATCGCATCGAAGCCGCCTACTCCGCCGGATACCGCGCCGCGCTCCATGCCGCCGAAGCCCCTGCACCTCCAGAAGACGAAATTCATCACAATTCATCACTTTCAACACCTGATGAATTCGTTGATGAATCCACTCATCAAACTCCGCGCAATGCCATGTGCCCCTGCGGCAGCAAGCTCAAGTACAAACGCTGTTGCGGCAAAAACGCTCCCCCAGTCCTTGGCCGCGCTGCCTGAGCCGTCATCTCACCCGCTGATCTGTACGATTTCCTCGTGCGGAACCGCCTGGCTGCGTGTGCAGCATTCGGCATAAAGAAAGGTCAGCAGCTCTTTCAACGCATCCGCGTTCGCGCTGTACCAGAGGTACGTGCTCTCCCGCCGCACCTTCACCAGATCTTCGTTCTTCAACTTATCCAAGTGATGCGAAAGCGTCGAAGGAGGAATGCCCAACTCCGCCTGGATGTCGCCAACCACCATCCCTGCCGGGTGCGCGCTCAACAGCAACCGGATGATCCGTAGCCGCGGTTCCGTCCCCATGGCAGCAAACATGTCCGCATAACGGGCCGTGTGATCCTCGGTAGCCTTTGACACTTTCATACTTCTATTATCATCGAATCAGCTCACTGCATGGTGAACCGCTCCAGCCACCGCATCGCATGGCTGATCGCTTCCGGTGTCGGGGAATGCCCCTTGTGATGATTGAAGTACCCGATCTGCTCCGGCTTCCCGAATAGCCCGTACACCTTCCTCGCCTCGTTCACGTAGTGCCAGCTCGCATTGCCATCGTACTCATCGCCGCCAATCAACAGGAAGGGCCGCGGAGCCAGCAGCCCCAGCAATTCATGCTGGTCCGTCCCCGCTGGCAGCGACTTCATCTTCTCCCCCAGATACCAGAAGTCGTCGTAGTTCGACATCTGGAATCCCATGCCGCCTTCGCTGAACACCACGTTGCCGATGCGGTCATCCATCGCCGCCGCATACAGCGCCATCTTCGCCCCTAGCGAATGCCCGATGATCCCCACCCGCTTCATGTCCGCATCCGGGATCGTTGCCAGGTAGTCGAGCAGCCGCTGCGAGTCCCACACCCATTTGCCTAATCCCGTCGTCTGCGGATGCCGCATCGCCAGGTTCGCCACCGCTTCGTCGTACCGCTCTCCATAGCTTTCCCCAAACCAGCGGATCGCCACCGCAAGGAACCCGCGTTGCGCCGCCAGGTGCGCATACGCCCGTACGGAGCCCGCCATGAAAGACCGCCCGCCCAGATTCCGTGCCGCCGGCACATCCACATCGTAGTAAGGCACGATCACCACGGGCAGCGGAGTACGCGCCGCCACCGCCGGACGCAGGATCAGAATCTTCTCCCACGAGTCCGCCTCCGTCTGCAGTTCCATCACGGACCCCGTCATCCCGCGATCCTCATACGTCTCAATCAACCGTGCATTCGGAGCCGGCGGTGCAATCGCCGGAGCCCCCAGAATCCCACGCCACTTGTCGCGCAACGCCTTCCGCTTCTCCGCCCAACTCTGCGCCGTCTCCCCCGGGCCAGTGAGTCCGGTCAATGCGCCGGTGGAAGTTTCGAACCCCGCCGGAGCCTGTTGATAAGGACGGAACCACTCCGCACCCGCTACTGGATGCACCGCCGCGCTCACCGTCCGAGCCACACGAAACCCAGTGAACCGGCTCTTGTGTCCCGCGGGCATCGACGAGCGATACCCCTTGCTCCATCCCGACACCGTCGATACAAACGACCCGCCCCGGATCGTCCGGGCCACTCCGTGTACCTGCTGCTGCGTGGTCGTGGCCGTGGGATCGAAGTAGTCTCCGGTCCATTCCCACACGTTGCCCAGCATGTCGTGCATGCCAAGCTTGTTTGGACCAAACGAACCCACCGGCCGCGTGCCTTTCTCCTGCACCAACCGGACAAGCGGCCCGGTCTGCTTCGTGTTGCTGCTGCCCAGGTTCGCTTGCTTCGGATCAGCTCCGCTCAGCGCCGATTCCCACTCTGCTTCCATCGGCAGCCGGTAGCCATTCTTCGTAACATCGGCCCAACCGCTGGTCAAATCGTAAACGGGCGCAAACCCTTCCTTCAAGCTGCGCTGGTTGCAATATCGGATCGCGTCCCACCACGTCACGTTCTCCACCGGCCGTTGTGCGCCCTTGTAGACAGACGGATTGACACCCGTCACAGCCTCGTATTCGGACTGGGTCACCTCATGCGGGGATAGCAGAAACTCGCCCACTGCGATACGGATTGCAATCCCTGTTTCGCCGTCGGTCACCTCGCGTGAAGACGCGGGGACACGCACCAGCTCTGCCGCCATGGCACAACAGGCGGCCAGCGCCAGCCCTATTCCAATCCGGCCGAGCCCGTAGCCTGCGGAGCTTCCGCCTTCCAATCCACCGTGTAGTTGAACCAGCCGATCATCATTTCTTCCCATGTCTGATCGCCCCATCTTACTTCCTTTGTGGGGTCGGGGTTGAACTTGTTGTTGGCGGAGTTGTCGAAGTGCGCCACGCATTCAATGCGGCTGCCCTTCGGCAGATCGAGCGGTGTGGCGAACTGATAGGCTAGCTGCCAGCCGAAGTCGTAGCGTGGAACCTTCAGCAGCACTTCCTGCCGGCCGTCCGGATAGACCACCGAGTATTCGAAATCCTTGCCACGCACGTGCATATGCGGCATCAGGCTCGTCATCCGCACGTCCTGCTTCAGCACATGCGAAGCCTTCACCTCGTGTGCCTCGGCGTGCGGCGGAATCTTGAACGCCACGTTGATCGCGCGGCCCGTCAGCGAGCGGTACTTCGGCGCCGCCTTAGCGAACTTTAGCCCGACGTAGCTCTTGTCCTTCACCGCGGTTCCGTTCGGCGTATAGTGCATCTGGAAGCGCAGCTTTGAGCCCGCGCGCACCAGCCGTGCCGTGCCTTCGCTCAACTGCAGCGGCGGATCGCCGGGCGCCCAGCCGACCAGCAGATTCCCGCCCGAGCCCGCCAGGTTCTCCTTCGGATCCTGCAGGAACACGATAATGTGATGCACCACCCCGCGCTTGTCCGGGCGGCACTCCGCAGCTTCAATCCACGTATCCTCTTTGAAGTTCGTCTCTACCGTGAAGTACTTGTAGGGCACTTCACCGGAGGCAGGCACATCGAACTCCTGGCCAATGTCGAACACGACGTCCGGCTTCCCGATCACCCATCCGGGCTCGAACTTCGGTGCGGGCGGCAGATCCTTTGGATTGCCTTCCACTGCACCCGTGTCCGCCCACGCCACAATCGTCTCAATCTCCTCGTTACTCAGACGGCGGTCATTGGAGAACTTGCCATGAGCCGGATCGGCCAGCCACGGCGGCATCTTCTTCGTCAGCACGGCGGCCTTGATCGCCTTCGCCCATGGCCGTGCTTCCTTATAAGAGGTGAACGCCATTGGCGCAGCTTCCCCCGCGCGGTGGCACTCTACACAACGGTTGTTGAGAATCGGCGCAACATGCTTGCTGAAATTCGGGTTGGCGGGCGCGCTCCACATGGCGGCCGCTACTGTGGCGGCGAGGCTTGCGCCGCGGACGATCATTCTCCACATACCGATAGTTCCCCAGTCTGGAAGTTTCTGACCCGTAGGATACTCTGTATATTTCCACTCCGCCACTGCCGTACAGTGGCGCTATACACAGGGAGGGTCTTTCCATGCCTTTCGTCTCCATACTGTTCCTTTGCTTTGCGGCGTCCGCCGCCGATCCGGCGGCCATCGACCGCGCCACGCAGCAGGCCCTGTCCAAGCTGAAGGCCCCCGGGCTGGTCACCATCGTCGTGGAAGGCGATCGCGTCACGCACGCCAAAGGCTACGGAGTAGCCAGCGTTGAGACACGCGAGCCCGTGACTCCCGATCACCTCTTCCGCGTCGGCTCCACTACGAAGATGTTCGTCGCTGCCAGCGTCCTGCGGCTCGCCGAGCGAGGCAAGCTCTCCCTCCGCACTCCGGCCGGAACCTATCTCCGCGACCTGAACGGACCACTCGCCGAACTCACGGCGCACCAATTGCTCACACACACCGCCGGCCTCATGGATCGCACTCTAATGTACGGAGCCCACGACGACACGGCACTGGCCGCTCACATCCGCGGCCTGCAACCCGACGTCCTGTTCGCCAAGCCCGGCGAGATCTACTCCTACTCGAACGTCGGCTATGCCATGGCCGGCCGGCTCATTGAAGTGACTTCGCTGCAGCCCTTCGCCGATGCCGTCGCCAGCCTGCTGTTTGAGCCGCTCGGCATGAAGCGCACCACATTCCGTCCCACGATGGCCATGACCTATCCTCTGGCACAAGGCCACATCATCCAGCGTGGGGAAACCGTCGTGGCACGCCCCGCCGCGGATCATTCCGGCTATTGGCCTGCCGGTTCGATGTTCACCAGCGGCAACGATTTCGCCCGTTGGGCCATCGCCGTCGTCAACGGTGGACGCATCGACGGTCGTCAAGTAATCGAACCAGAGGTAATCCGCAACATGACGATGCCCCACGTCACGACACCGTCTGGAGGGCACTACGGCTACGGAGTTGCGGTGGAACCCGATATCCATTCGCACGGCGGCGCCCGCCTCGGCTACGGCAGCCACTTCATCTGGTCCCCGTCAAAGAAGGTAGGCGTGATCACCTTGGTCAACCTCAGCGGTGCCGACCCCGGCCCCTTGGCGCGCGAGATCTTCACGTCCATCACCGGCCTAACCTCATCCACCAATCAAGCGCCACCGGCCAAACTCGACCACGGGAAGTTGACCGGAGTCTACGCCCAATACACCAGCTTCGTCACCGTAACCAGCGAAGCCGGCCAGTTGAAGATGACCACCGAGAGCCGCGCCATCACGCTGACTCCGACCCACGGCAACTGCTTCACTTCGGCGGTCTGCTTCACCCTCGACGCCTCCGGAAAAGCCGCCTTCCTCAGCCAGGGCAGCCGCTCCTTCGCCCGTAAATAGTACGGTCGCAATCGCGATTGTCACGATTGCTCCATGCTTTCCGCTGAATCTAGCGTTGGCACGCAAGGTTCATCGAGGCAAGGAGCAACGATATGGCTTTCCAACTGAAGCGCACGAATACGGGCATCTGGGTCGGTGCCACAGGGGCAACCGTAACAATCGACGTACGATCCGTCCAACCGGCAAGTGTGGTTCGCATCACCTACGCCGGAAAGGAAGACGGTACCCCGCCATTCCAGTTCGATATCAAGAAGGGACTCGCCGCGGTGCTTGTCGCCACGGTGGCGGTGAGGAATGGCCAGGAAGTAGAGATCCTGGAAATCGATGGCACGCAGTCGCAAGTATTGAAGAGTTTCTTCTGGAGCAAGGAGAAGTTCTTCGATTTCGTGCAGGTGAGAGGGGAGTAGGCCATGAAGAGCTTATTGGCACTATTGCTTGTTCCAGCCGGCACTCTCTTCGGACAAGACCCGACCGAACTCACAATGAAGAAGGTCGCCGGCATCTCGGATGAAACCAAAGCGAAGGAAGCATTACAGGACTTCTTTGCGGGCAGCGACGCGATTCTCGCCCTGCGGAAGGAGCTCTGGGCCAACAACAACAAGGTGAATTCCGCAGCGAGAACAACGCAGGCGCTGGCCCGTGAGTTGGCGGAACGAGCGGACAATCCCAACCAGCGGCTGAGGGCCGGATCAGGAAGGATGTTCCGGGAGACCGGAAGTCCGAACCTGAATGGAGGAAGCACAAGCGTGGTAGCAAAGACTTCGGCCACGGAGTTCTTTGCCATGGCTCTTGAGTCCGGAGCGGTAGCGGGCCGCACCGACAAAAGCACCTCGACCTTTCAACTGAATGCTCTCCCGGTGTGGCAATTCATAGGGGGACCACGCGACGCGTTTGGCTGCGGTGGCATTCAAGCGAGAAGCAGAGCTACCGGAGTGTGCGAAAGCGGCCCCGGATTCTGGCTGCGCGGACTGACGGCTTCCGTGTCCCTAAACGTGAACAGCAAGGAGACGCTGGCGCCGATTACGGGAACCGGCTCAGACGCGACCGTTGCATCCGCCTTCCGTGTGATCACGAATCCTTCGAAGCTGTCGGCGCTCGGGCTCAAGTATGAGCTGTTCCAGCGAGAGCATGACCGGAAGAAGCAGGAAGCCGGCTTGCAGAAGATGCGAGAGACGCTCAACTCCAGTCTGGAAAAGAGTGGACTTCTGCTGAAACTTGAGAGCGTAGTCACCTTGCTCATTAACCAGGAGTATTTCCAAAAATGGGTTGAGGAGTCCGTGACGGAAGCCATGACCTTCCGCAGCGATGAAACCAAGCTGCTGAGTCATGCCAAGTCCCGCATGAAGGTGCTTTCGGAGTTGGTTCTGAAGAACACCTCCATGGAATCTCTGCTGGCGTTGGAGGACGACTATCGGAAGTTTGTTCAGGAGATCGCCAAGCTGGAAGCGGAGTATCTGTTTAAGAAGTCACTAGCTTTCGACTTTGTACACTCTCGTCCGACCGATCAGCCCTTTCTCGATACGATCCGGCTCGACTGGAACACCCCGTTGGGCAAGAAAGTAGACGGGAACATGACTGGCCCTCCAGCTTCTCTCGACTTCAACGCAGCCGTGACGATGTACCATGAGGCACAAGCACTGCGGGGGAAAAATGTGCGCCTGCGGAATGCCAGCGCATCGCTGGCGTTGAACTATCGAATGCCGTCCTGGGGCGACGCCGGATCTCCGGTGCTGACGCTGGCTGGCTACTACCAGTACATGTTTGAAAATGGGCTCATCCAGTTCAACTCGAACACCTTCACACCCGGTGCATCGAGCATACCGTTACGTGGGCCGGCACTGGAGGTACTGAATTCGAAAGGTAGCATTGGACTGGGACAGTTGCGGCTGGAAATTCCGCTCGGCAAGGATTCAGGACTCACGTTTCCGATCGCCGTGAGCTACGCCAATCGGACGGAGTTGATGAAGGATCCGACGCGCAAATTCTGGCAGGGCCACATCGGCTTGTCCTACGACCTGAGCAAACTACAGGAAGCGCTATTGAAACGGAACCAATAAAAAAGCGGACCCGTAAAGGGTCCGCTTTTATGAACAAGGTTTGCCGTAACGTTTACCGCAGGGTCACGGTTTGAGCCGCGGAGCGTCCGGTCCGGTTCGAGATGGTCACCGACATCGACTGGACGGCATCCGACAACTGCGTGAGGCTCGTGTTCGTTGACAACTCGCCGCCGATGGTCAGTGGCAGAGTGGCCGTAAACAGGCTGCCAAACTGCTGCGACGCCGTGCTCGAATACCAAGCCAGGAACGCCGATTCCACGTTGAGGGTGAACGTCGTCGCCGACAGGCTCTCACCCGACACGGGAGTCAACTGGATGTCCAGCGTGGTCACGGACCGGTTGGTCGCGTAACCGGTGATGAGTAGCGTCAGCGAAGTCGCCGTGCGCGCGCTGATCGCCGCCGTCAGCAACCGCGGAGCCGCAGCGGCCACGGTCAGACTCAGCGAATCGGGACGCGTCGGCGTGAGGTTGATTCCGCCATCTGTGGCAAAGCTCGGAGTCAGCGTAATCGTTCCCGCCACCGTGCCGGTTTGCAGGCGGATCTGGTTCGAATTGTTGGCAAACAGAGCGCGCGTCTGGTTGGCCGGAATGGTGAAGTTGATGGTGCGCCCACCGGTGGCGAACTGCACGGAGGGATCGTTGCTGAAGCCTTCCGAATTGAAGGCGAGTGTCAACGTGCCGCTCAGCGCCAGCGGATAAGCACTAGCCAACGTCAGCGAGATGGCCGGCTGTGTCAGCGAGTCCTGCACACCCGTTGCTCCCTCGAAGCGGTAGCTCGGTAGCGGCGCCGGATTGCTGCCCGTGCCGTTGAGCGTGAACGTCTGCGAATCGACACGCAGCGTCGCGCTGGCCGCGCCCAATGCAGTCGGCGAGAAGCGGATGTTGAACGTCGTAGCCTGGCCCGGCTCCAATGTCACAGGCAGCCGCGGCAGGCTCGAGATCTCAAACACCGAGTTGGCGGATGTGACGCTGATGGCCGTCACATTGCCCGGCGCCGTTCCTGTATTGCTGATCTGGAACTGCACCGAAGTGCCTTCGCCCACCGGAGTGGACACGAAGTTGACGGAGCCGTTGTTCGTGACCGCGGTGCTCACACCACTCACGATGTAGGCATAGCTCAGCACTGGGCCCAGCGCATTGGAAGTGAGGTCGAACTGATCGGTGCCGATGCGCAGACGTCCGGTGACACGGCCGGCTGCCGTGGGAGCAAAGCTGACGGTGAAGGAGAAGCGGTTGCCCGGCGCCAGAACGATGGGGAGTGGAGGTACATCCGCCACGCTGATGCCGGTGCCGGTGGCGGCGACAACCGCGATGCGGCCATCGGCGGTGCCGCTGTTGCGGACGCGGATCACCACAGTGCTCCGCTCGTTCACCACGGTGTCGGGTAATGTGAGCGTCTGGTCGGGTTGGAAGATCGTCGCGCTCCCGTTCTCGCTGATCACCTCGTAGGTGAACTGCGCGGAGGTGCCGCTGCCTTGCAGGTTGAAGGACACACGGCGATCCGGCAACTCCACCGTCACTGAGCCAGTGGAAGGTTCCACCTGCTTCGGCGTGAAGGCCACGCCGACTCTCAGCTCACGGCCGGCTTCCACCGTGGTGCCCGGAAGCGGCGCGCCCACCAATTGGAACGCGGCGCCGCTCGAAGCGATGGATGCCAGGGTCCCGTTGCCGCTGCCGCGATTGGTAATCGTCAGAGTGGCGTTGGCCGTCGTATCCACAACGGTCTGCGGGAAGTTGATCGTTCCGCCGGAAAGCAGCGGTTGCGTATTGCCGCCAGGAGGCGTGTAGCTAAAGGCGAACTCCGGCGCAACGCCGATCAGGTTGAGCGAAAAGGAGCCCGTGACGTTCGGCGTGGCGCTTTCGCGATAGGTAATCACAAGGCGCGCGGTGGCGCGGTTCGCGCTGGTTGGAAGATAGCGAATGCTGGCGTTTACGGAGTTGCCACCCAGGATCTGGAAGGGCGTCTCGCTCAGGCCGCTGACAGCAAAGTCCTGCGATCCGGTGATGTCGATGGTGCTGATGATGACGTTCGTTCCCGGATTGCCGCGATAGGTCAAGTTCAGCGTGCCGTTGGTCTGCTGCCCGACAGCGTCGGCGGGCAGGTTGGCCGTCCCGCCATCCGCGAGTACGGTCAGGTTCTGACCCTGTTGGAAACGAAGATTGAAAGGAATGGTGGCCTGCCCGAACAAAGCGGAGGCCGCGAGGGTAAATAGAGCTAGGGTACGCATCGTCGGCTAATTCTCCTGAGGTGCGGGCACAAAGTATGCGGCAAGGGAAGGCTGCAGGGCGACTACTTCCAGGGCGTCCTGCTTGCCGCGCTGATTGAGAAGGAACACGCCATCGCCGATGGCATCCAGGCGCGAGGGAGCGAACCTCAACTCGAGGGTGGAAACCAAAGCGCGCGTGGAACGGTTGTAACGCAGCACCGTGCGGCCTTCGGCATCGGCAACCAGCACGCTGCCGTCGCGGGTCAACGCGACGCCCACCGGGTCGGCTGCATCGCGGGCGAAGAGCACCGCGCCGCCGTTGCGGGCATCAATCTCCAGGAGCTGGTGTTGGCCGCGGGACACGGTGTAGAGCGACTTGCCTTCGGCATCGAGCACGAGGCCGGAGGCGTCCGTTACCGGGGCCAGCACCATCGCCGCTTCAGCTTCGTGATAGCGGGAGATGCCGTTGCCGGCTGCCACATAAATGGATTCACTGCGCGCATCGAGGGCCAACCGCGATACGGCGGCGGGTGCGGCGCCCACTTCGCGCAGCACATTGCCTTCGCGCTTCCACAACAGCAAAGCGCCATTTTGGACAAAGACAGCCATGGAGGAATCAGCGCTCCAGGCGAACTGTTCGGCGGCGCCTTCGGCAACCAATTGGGTGGCCCCAGTAGCGAGGTCCATCGTGGCAACGCGCTGCTGCGTCGAGAGCAGTGCGATCCGGCCATCCGGGGAAACGGCTGCGCCGTCGCCGGCTGCCAGTGCGTCGCTCAGATAGCTGGCGCCGGGAACGCCGTTGATGTTGCGGAGCGTACCGCTCGCCTCGTCGAAGAATGTGGCCGCCACAGGGCCCGAAATACGGCCTTCCTGCGCGTACAGGGCAAGGCCGGCGAATAGCATGGATAGAATTGTCTTGCGCATTAGCGGGGACCTCCGACAGTGATCACTCCGGGGGTGACCGTTACCACGCGCGGACCGGTTACGGCTGTGGAGGAATCGTCGCCGCGCGTGCCGGCCACGATGCCACCGGCGATGGCCGCGCCGCCGATCACGGCGGCATACTTCCACCAGTTGCTGCGCTTCCCGCTGGAGGTTGCGCTGGCCCCGGGACCGGATACGTTGGACTGAGCGATCACGACCGTCCCATTGCGGGATCCTTCCACCGCTGTCACTTTGATATTGAAACGGCCCTGTTCATCATTGGGAGTCAATCCGCTGGCTGCTGCGCGGCCGTTGGCGTCGCTGCGTACCGTCTGATTCCGCAGCCAACCATTGAAGTATCCACCCGCGCCGCTGACCGGCAACTGGAAGGTGACTTCGGCGCCGGCAACCGGCTTGTCGTTGGTGTCACGAATCTCGACGACGGGAGAAGTGGCTGTGCGGGAGCGGACGTTGTTGGTCGCGCCTTCACCCTGGATGACGACGATTTTTAAGCCGCCAGAGCTTTGCGCCACCAGGTTAGTTGCCTGTTGCGCCGGTAGCACCAGGGCGCAAGCCAGCAACGTGGCTAGTACTTTCTTGAGCAAGGGTTTCCTCCTTGAAAATGAGAGCGGAATGCGAAGTGGAATAATAACACGAAGGCTAAGACGGAAGAGGCGACAGCGGAGGGGTAGATGTTACCCTTAACCCTTACCGAACTTCATTTTGAGCCACTTCATGAGGCGCAGTTTCTTTTCCGGACAGTTGATCCAGGGAGCGTAGCCTAAAACTCCGGTGGAACGCTCCACCCAGAGGGCCACATCCTGGTTGCCGGAATGAAGGGCAGCCAGGTAACCAGTGCCGCAGCGCTCGCTCTCAAAGATGCCGGCGGGTGCAAGGGCGGCGTTCTCCCCCTTCGGCCCCCAATCCTCAAGGAACTTCTCATAGGAGTAGTCGCGGCAGGGAGCTTCCTTCGTGCAACCCCAGAACACGTAGGCAGCCGGGTAGTCCTTGCGCTCCACAGCGGCCAGGAACTTCTTGACGGTGGATTCTTCTTTATAGTCGCGGAAGAAGGCGTAGAGGGAGCCGGAGACGACTACGAGGGAGACCAAGGTAATTACGATGGTCCTTACCTTTCTCTCTCGCTTGGCGTCGGTGACGCCGTAGTCTTCCAGGTACCCTGGCATCCTGCTTTTATTCTACTTCGCCGGGTAGGCTTTGTCGTAGGCTTCGATGGCGGACTTGGTGATGGTGAGGGCGGGCTTGAAGTAGATGGTCTGTCCGACATCGACGACCATGTCGTACTGCTGCTCTTCGGCGAGCTTCTTCACGACGTCGCGCATGCGCTGGAGAGCGCGGGTGCCGATGTCCTGTTGCTCGCGTTCGAGTTCGGCATTGATGTCTTCCTGGAGCCGCTGCAGGTCGCGCTGCTTGCGCTGGCCCTGGCTAACGAGTTCCTGTTCGCCTTGCGGCGTGAGTTTGCCCTGGAGAGACTGGAGCTTGGCCTGAATGTCCTGGATCTCCTTGGTGAGCTTTTCCGCTTCCGCCTGTTTCGGTTTGACTCGCACTTCGAGGGCGGAGACGACCTTCTTAACTTCGGCGGTGGCGTTCACGGCTTCACGCATATCAATGATGGCCACTTTGCTTTGCGCGGGGGCAAGCGAAGCCAACGCGAGCCAGCAGACACCACCCAGCAGCGAGCGAAACATACGGTGCGACATGATTACGGGGTTCTCCTTGCAGAATTTGACGCGTCGGTTTGCGATTGGTTAACGCGCTTATCCGATCACCGCAAGGATTTCGTCCTCGCGCAGGATTAAATACTCTTCACCATCCATTTTGACTTCGGCGCCGGAGTATTTGCCGAAGAGGATGGTGTCGCCGTCCTTGACATCGAGTTCGATCGACTTGCCGTCCTTATCGGTACGGCCGGGGCCGGTGCGGATGACTTTGGCCTTCTGCGGCTTTTCCTTGGCGGAATCGGGAATGATGATACCGCCGACGGACTGCTCGTCGTCGCCGAGGCGCTGTACCAGCACGCGGTCATGCAGCGGGCGAAAATTCACTGCCATAGTAACCTCTCTCGCTTGGGCTTTGGTTGTTGGGGTACGGCTGAAAGACCAGCCTTGAACGGCCAGCCTAAGACCCGACGTTAGACAAGAATAGCACAGATGGGAGAAATGGAAACGGCGGCAGCGGGCTTTCTACTAGACGTTCTACCAGAAGTTCTGGTAGACTTTCTACCAGAGATATGCCGCCTCGCGATTCCTCTTCCTCCCAGCTCGAATTGATGCAAGGGACGCTGGATATGCTCATCCTGCGGACGTTACAGTGGGGACCGCAGCACGGCCACGGGATCGGGCAAATGATCCGGGCCAGTTCGGGCGATGTGCTGCAGGTGGAGCACGGGTCACTGTATCCGGCGCTGCACCGGCTGGAGAAGAAGGGCTGGCTGGCGTATGAGTGGAAGGCGTCGGAATCCAACCGGCGGGCGAAGTACTACCGGCTGACCCCGGCCGGGAAAAAGCAACTGGCACAGGAGCAGACGCGGTGGAGCCTGTTGGTGGCCACCATCGGCCGGATCATGGGTCCGTCGGAGGTTTGACATGTGGCGCTGGTTTCGCCGCAAGGAATCGGAGCTCGACGAGGAGATTCGCTTTCATCTGGAAGTGGAAGCCGAGGAGCAGATGCGCGGAGGGCTATCCGCGGAGGAGGCCAGGCATGCGGCCCGAAAGCTATTCGGGAATGCAACGGCAGTGAAAGAGGTGACACGCGGCATGTGGGGATGGACATCGTTGGAACAGCTTGGCCGTGATGTGCGGTATGCGTTACGTTCACTGGCGCACTCACCGGTGTTCGCGGTGACCGCCGTACTTTCGTTGGGGCTTGGAACAGGAGCCAACATCGCATCGTTCAGCCTGGCCGATAGTTTCTTGCTGCAGCCATTGCCGATTGCGCAACCCGATGAAGTTGTGGCGATCTACAGCCAGACGACGCACCGCCCGCTGGAGGCGGTGTCTTATCCGGTGTGGCGCGATGTCCAGTCGCGTGTGCGAGCATTTCGCGGAGTAGCGGGATACCAGCTCGCCCGGTTTGCCTTCTCCCCTCAGGCGAGCGAAGTGCCGCAGATGCGCTTTGGGTTGGAGGTGACAGACGGCTTTTTCGATGTACTGGGTGTAGCTCCCGCGTTGGGCAGAGTTTTGTCCACGGGCACTTTGGACGAAGTGCTGCTTGGTCATGATTTCTGGCGGCAGCAATTTGGAGGCAACGCCGGGGTGATCGGCTCCACGGTGCACATCAATGGAAAGGCGTTCACGGTGGTGGGGGTTGTTCCAGAGCGATTCACGGGAATGGACGCGTTTCTGCGGCCGGCGTTTTTCCTGCCGGTGGCGGCGGCGTATCGTGGAGACCTCAAAAGGGCGGAGTTATTGGAAGATCGCACCCAGCGCCGGTTGCTGGTCCGGGCGCGGTTGCGCGCGGGGGCAACGAGAGAACAGGGGCAGGCGGAGTTGACGGCACTGGCGGCGGCGCTGGCCAGTGAATTTCCCAAGCAGGAGCAATCGCTGGTGCTGCGCGCCTACACGGAGTTGGAACTGAGATTCCGGGAATCGCCCGCCCGGGTTGGCCTGGTGGCGGCATTGTTTCTGCTATCGCTTGCCGTACTGGCAGTGGCGTGCGCGAATGTGGCCGGGCTGTTGCTGGCGCGAGCGGGCGCCCGTTCCCGAGAAGTAGCGGTACGGCTGTCGATCGGCGCGGGGGCAGGGCGGCTGGTGCGCCAGTTACTGACAGAGAGTCTGGTGCTCTCCTTCGCGGGAGCGGCCTTGGGTGTGGGGATGGCCTATGGATCGGTGCAGTTATTGTCGCGGTTTCAACTTCCGACCGATACGCCGATCGTACTTGCGCCCCAGGTGAACGGGCGTGTGCTGTTCTTCGCACTGGCGGTGAGTGTAGCGGCGGCGCTGCTGTTCGGACTTGCGCCGGCACTGCGTGCGGTGAACCTGGATATTCTCTCATCGCTACGCGCCGGTGAAGGGCGCACGGCTTCGGCGGGACGCAATTGGGGGCGCAGTGTGCTTGTGTCCGCCCAAGTGGCGGTGTCCCTAGTGCTGTTGGTGACCACTGGAATTCTGTTCAAAGCATTTCGCAGCATGCTGGTGCTTCGCCCTGGGATGCAAACGAATCAACTCATGATGTTTGAGTTCGACACTTCGTTGAGCGGATACAGCGCGGAGCGAAGCCGGGTGTTTTTCGACAATCTGATGGAAGGCGTACGGACGCTACCGGGTGTGAGGTCGGCTGCACTGACGCGGGCGATTCCTTTCCGCCCCAATTTCACCGAGATGCCGATTGTGCCGGAAGGATACGAGTTTGCGAAGAACGAGACGAGCGTGCTGGTAACGACGAACTCGATTGGCAATGACTATTTCCGGACGCTGGAAACGAAACTAGTGGCGGGGCGCGTGTTTGACAACAGAGACACGGCGTCGACCGCGCCGGTGGGCATTGTGAACCAGGAATTCGCGCGGCGCTTCTGGCCAGGGCAGGATGCAATTGGGAAGCGCTTGCGAATTGGGGAAGAGGGCCGCTGGGTTCAGGTGGTGGGCGTGGCGGAGACAGGCAAGTACCTGGTGTTGACGGAGGCGCCGACGCCGTATGTGTATGTGCCTTACGAACAACGTCCAGAGCGACGGATGGCATTGCTGGTGCGTACGGAAGGGGATCCGGCTTCCTTGACGCAGCCGGTGCGGGAGATTGTACATACGGTCGATCCCAATCAGCCGGTGTTCAATGTGCGGCCATTCGCGGAGTTTTATGAGCAGGGGGTGTTGGGGATGGCGCGGATCACGATGGAGATGGTGGGTGTGCTGGGGTTGATTGGGTTCGGGCTGGCGCTGGTAGGTTTGTACGGGCTGATTGCGTATACGGTGAGCCGCAGGACGCGGGAGATCGGGATCCGCATGGCGATTGGGGCTGGCAGGACCGGTGTTGTGGCGATGGTGATGCGGCAGGCGCTGGTGCTGGTGGGCGCAGGTGTTGCCGGCGGGATGGCGTTGTGTGTGCCGGTGTACCGGCTGATGGAAACAGCGCTAGTGGGCGTGGGCGGCGCGAGCCTTTGGATGCTGGTGTTTGTGCCGATGCTGCTGGTGGTTACGGCAGCTTGCGCCTGCGGTGTACCGGCGCTGCGGGCAGCACGGATTGACCCGTTGGCGGCGTTGCGACAGGATTAGACAACTTGCTGTGTATGTTTAAAGCAGTGAAGATGCAAAGAGCGCACTTGGCAAAGTGGAATCATGGCTCGCGGGCCTCAGCCGTGCGGAGAAGATGCGACTCTTGCGGATGATCGTTCAGGATTTAGGCGTGGTCCGTTCCCGGCCGGGTCGTTCGAATTTATCGTGCGGGTTTTAGGCCGGCTATTGCGCGTCGCCGAGGTCGTAGGCGTCGGTGACGGACATCGTCACCGTATAGGTGCCGAGGTTGTTTTGCCAGTGGCGATTGTCGTTGACGGCGAGCATCAGGCGGCCGGCGGGGAGTCCGGTTTTGCTCGCCTTGGTGCCGACTAGAAACACTTGGCCAGTCGCGCCGACGCGGCCGATCAAGGCTCCGAAGGGCTGGCCGTCAAAGAGATTCGAGGTGTAGGTGCCGCCGGCGGGCTTCTTGAGTCCATCGGGGTCACAGGCCCAAACGTCGGCGTTCCAGGAAAGGCGGGCGAAGCCTTTTGCCGTCGAATCCATCTTCGAAGATGCCGTCAGCGAGATGCCGGTGTCGAGATACTCGATCTGCTGGCAGTGCTTGAGAGAATGCACGGGGATGACACGACGGATGGCGCGCTGGCGCACAGCGAGCATGCGGACTTTGCTCCAGTCGAGGGTTTCCTTCGAGCCGTCCGCCTTGCGGACTTCGACGGAGCCCCCGCCGATTGCGCCGCGCATCACTTCGCCGTTCTTGAGACGCACGTAGCTGGCGGTGCGGTCGAAGCCGTCGGCGTTGCTCGGCATGATGCGTTCAAAGAGGCGATAGAGCGGACGGGGTTCGTGCTGGTCCGTGTCTTTGTAGATCTTGAGCAGCGGAGTGAGCACCGGAGCGCCGATGTTGGTCAGCTCTTCGACAGCGAGATCGCGGGCCTTGCGATCGGTTGCCTGAATCGCGGTGAGGCCCGCGTCAATCTTCGCCGTTTCGGCGGCGCTGGGTTCGGCCGCGTTGTGCACCGAGAGGATCTGGTCAATCTTCAGTGCCGAGCTCCCGAGCTTCACGGTGGCAAGCGAGGTTTCGCCTTCCACGGTGACTCCATCGGTGGTTCGAATCAAAACCCACTGTGCGGCGGGCAGAGTGGACGCAAGTAGAAACGGGATGAGGAAGCGCAATCGCATCCTGACGTTTATATCATGGCGACGGCGTCGACGCTGTCGAGCTTGATGACGACGCGCGAATACTGCTGGCTGCGGACTTCCACGAAGCCATTGCCGATCTTGGTGACCGCGCCGCCAATGGTCTGGCCTTTCACGTAAAACGTGAGGCCCTTTTTGTTGTCCATGCTGGCCTTGATCAATTCATCGAACATGGGTGTCTCCTCCTGTTTGGCCGCCATGGCCGGAGCTGCGAGCAGCGCGGCGAAAGCGAATGTTTGTCTGCGGGTCATTCCTGCCCTCCACTCAACACAGGCGCAAATCCGCCGCCGGATCTATCAAGCGCGCTATCATTCCTTCGATGCTGGTCGAGTTGATGGTGGAAAATCTGGCGGTGATCGAGCGGCTGCGGGTGCGCTTCCACTCGGGATTCAACGTGTTGACGGGGGAAACCGGCAGCGGCAAGTCGATTGTGGTGGACGCGCTGGGATTGCTGTTTGGCGGGCGGGCTTCGGCGGAGATGATTCGCACCGGATGCGAGAAGGCGCGGGTTTCGGGGATCTTTGAAGTGCCGGCTGAGACAAATGTGAAGGCGCGGCTGGAAGCCCTTGGGGTGTCGCCGGAAGAAGGCGAATTGATTGTAGAACGAGAGATTCTTGCGAACGGCAAGTCGCGGGCGTTTGCCGCCAGCAGACCCGTGACGGCGACCCTGCTGCGCGAGCTGGCGGCACTGCTCGGCGATATTCACGGGCAGCACGATCAGCAGCGGCTGTTCGACCGCGAGGAACAACTGGCGATGTTGGACGAGTTTGCGCGAGCGGCGACGTCTTTGGCGGATACGGCTGGGCGATATCAGGATTGGAAAGCCGCCAGCGATGCTTTGGAACAACTCGATCGTACGGAACAGGACCGGGTGCGGCTGGCGGATTTGTGGTCGTACCAGGTGAAAGAGATCGAAGGCGTGGCGCCGAAGGCTGGTGAGGACGAGGCGCTGGAGCAGGAGAAGAAGATCCTGCAGAACGTGACGCGGCTGGAGCAGAGCGCATCGGCGGCGTATGAATCGCTGTACGATTCGCCCAACGCGGCGTTGGCGCAGATTCGTACGGCGCGCAAGCGGCTGGAGGAACTGGCTCGCATCGATGCGTCGATGGAGCCTTTGCTGGAACCGCTGAAGAACGCGGAGGCGCAGGTGGACGATGCTTCGTTTTCGCTGCGGGATTACCTGGGGCGGCTGGAGGCCGATCCGGCCAGGCTCGATCACGTCGAGACGCGGCTGGTGGGGATTGAGAAATTGAAGCGGAAGTATGGGGCCACAATCGAAGAAATCCTGGCCTTCTACGACGCCACGCGGAAGCAGTTGGACACGGCGGAGAATACGGAGGCGCGGCGGGCGGAGTTGAAGCGCGCGGTAGATCAGGCCGCAGCGGCATATCGCGAAGCGGCACTGAAGTTATCGGAAGCCCGGCAGGCAGCGGCCCGGAAGCTGGAAAAGAAAGTGGAAGACGAACTGGCGTCGCTGGCGATGGACCGCACGCGGTTTCGCATCGCGTTCAGCGAGTCGGCGTGGACGGCACACGGGTTCGACGCGGTGGAGTATCTGATCGCGCCGAATCTGGGTGAAGAGCCGCGGCCCTTGGACAAGATTGCATCGGGCGGCGAGTTGTCGCGTGTGGCGCTGGCACTGAAGGCATCGACGATTGTGCGCGGCGGGAAGGCGGCACAGCGCACACTGGTGTTCGATGAAGTGGATGCAGGCATTGGCGGGCGGGCGGCGGAAAGCGTGGGGAAACGGTTGAAGACGATTGCCGGGGCGAATCAGGTGCTGTGCGTGACGCACCTGGCGCAGATTGCCGGATGCGCGGATCACCATTATTCCGTCGAGAAGCGCGAGGCGAAGGGGCGGACCGTCGCGGCGATCGAGGAATTGGAAGGGGACGCGCGCACCCGGGAAGTCGGGCGCATGCTCAGTGGTGAGCTTACGCCCGAGGCATTGCGCCACGCGGAGGATTTGATCCGCCGCGGGCGCGGTTGAGGCTAGGCCTTTTCTGCCCTGCCGTTCCTTCCGATGAACACGAACGCCACCAGAACGATGGCGCCGATGGCGAACAACGTATCGCCGGGAGCGCGGAGCCAGCGGAGTGTTTGCATCGCAGGAGTGCCAAGGAACTCCGTGCTGCGGGCATACCAGTAGCCCACTTCCACCGAAGCCCACGTTTGCCGCAAGCCCACTGGCAGCAGGCTGCCCACGCACATCGCCAACAGGCCGATGTTCATGCCCCAGAAGGCGAACTTCAGCCATCCCTCACGCCACAGCGTTTTCGGACCCATGGCACGGAGGCAGACCAGCATGAGGCCGATGCCGAGCATGCCGTAGACCCCGAACAGTGCGGCGTGGCCGTGCAGCGGCGTGGTGTTGAGGCCCTGCATGAAGTAGAGGGCGATGGGGGGATTGATCATGAAGCCGAACAGACCCGCGCCCACCATGTTCCAAAAAGCCACGGCGACGAAGAAGTAGATCGGCCAGCGATAGCGCTCGGCCCAAACGGTGAGCCGGCCGCGGCGCAGATCGTCGAGCGCGGAATAGGCCACCAAGGTAAGGGGCACCACTTCGAGCGCGCTGAACACGGAGCCCCAGGCCAGGGCCACGGTGGGTGTGCCGCTGAAGTAGAGGTGGTGGCAGGTGCCGATGATGCCTCCCGCAAGGAAGATAGTGGCCGATAGCAGTGCGGCCTCGGCGGCGAACTTGGGGCGGATCAGCTTCAGTTGCGCGAAGAAGAATGCGATCACTGTGGTGGCGAACACTTCGAAGAAGCCTTCCACCCAGAGGTGAACGACCCACCAGCGCCAGTATTCCACCATGGAGAGATGCGTGTGCTGGCCCCAGGTGAGGCCTGCGCCGTAGAAGAGGCCGATGGCTCCGGCGGAGATAAGGAAGAGCCACAGCAGCGAGCGATGGTCCCCCTGTTGTTTGAGTGCGGGGCGCGCGGCACGGATGACGAGCGTGAGCCAGATCAACAGTCCGGCAAAGAGCAGCAATTGCCAGCCGCGGCCGAGGTCCACGTATTCGTAGCCCTGGTGGCCCCAGTAGAACGAAGTGCTGTCGGAGAGGCGATTCATGACGCTCATCCATTGGCCGGCGAGCGACCCGACAACGATGACGAGCAGCGCGCCGAACAGGACGTTGACACCGAGGCTTTGGAATTTGGGTTCGTGGCCGCTGACCAGCGGGCCAATGAAGAGGCCGGCGGCAAGCCATGCGGTGGCGATCCAGAAGATGCCGAGTTGCACGTGCCAGGTGCGGGTGACGCTGTAGGGCAGGATCTCGGCGAGCTTGATGCCGTAGAAGCCGTCCCCTTCCACGCCGTAGTGGGCCGTTACGGTGCCGACCAGGATTTGCACCAGAATGAGCAATGAAACGACCCAGAAATATTTCATGGTGGCGAGTTGGGAGGGTGTTGCCTTCCAGCCACCGAGCGGGTCAGTGGTGGGGAGCGGGCCGTGGTCGTCTTTCTCCTTTTGCGAGGCGTACCACCACACCATGGCGCAGATGCCGGCCAGCAGCATGATGATGCTGACGCCGGTCCACATGACGCTGTCGCCGGTGGGGCGATTGCCGATCAAGGGTTCGTGAGGCCAGTTGTTGGTGTAGGAGATGGACTGGTTGGGGCGATTGGCGGCGGCGCTCCAGGAGGTCCAGAAGATGAAGGCGGCGAACTGGCGCATGCGCTCCGGAGTGCTGACGGTGCCGGGCGGGATGGCGTAAGGGACGTTGCCCTTCTGGAAGACATCGGCGTAGTGTTTGACGCATTCTTCAAAGGCGCGTGCGCGGATGGGATCGATGCGCACGGTGTTGGAGGCGGCATCGTAGCCGTTGGTGCGGTAGATCTGTTCGAGGCGTCCGCGGAGCCGAGCTTTTTCTTCGGCTGGGAGCGCATCGTAGGATTTTGTGTAGTCGCGCTGGGACCATTCGTTGAGGACGAACATCGCTTCGCGGTGGAGCCAATCGGCGGTCCAATCGGGAGCAACGTAGCTGCCGTGACCCCAGATGGAGCCCACCTGCATACCGCCGAGGGATTGCCAAACATTCTGGCCTTTGCCGATGTCACCGGATGCGGTGACCTGCTGCCCATCGGTGGTGACCACACGGTCTGGGATGGGGGGCATCTCCTGATAAATGCGTGTCCCGATCCAGCCGAGGATGCTGAAGGACACGACGATTACGACCGCGAATGCGGTCCAAAGCTTCTTCATGGAAGTTTTTTCCTTTTACGAGGGCGATTGCACGTTGAAGGACAAAAGTATCAGGAGCTTTGGGTTTGGGCAGTGACTGAAGTCACGTTAGTGAGTGGGTATGGATCGCAGATGGTGATGCAGCGCGGTGGCGATCCGGCCCGGATTGGTGTGCATGGGGACGGCGGTGAGCCAAAGATGGACGTTCCGCCCGCGATAGGGCAGTTCCGCGCGATGCAGCAGGCGGCCTCGATTTTCGAGCGATTCCCAGGTCAGCCAGCTGCACGGATAGATGAGGCAGCACACGGTGGTCTTGCGCCTTGCCAGGTTCGCGTAGGCCAGCACTTGGAGCAGATCGGCACGGTGCTGCTCCTGCAGATCCTGATTCTGGGCCTGCCACGGACGATGCTGCATCTCTTCCCAATGCCGCTTGTACTTCGCATCCACGATGAAGGAAAGGTCTTCGGTTTCCAGGATGAGGTCAGGGATCAGGGAGCGCTGCGATCCGAGGTAACTGGGGGACCACGAGAGGTGAGCAACCGTCTGCCGCTGACGGCCAGTGGTGAGATGGCCGCCGGTTCTGGTGATGAGGTGGCGGAGGATGGTCTCGACCCATGCCTCGAAGAACTGACTCATGCAGAGCGTCCAGGGGATGCCTTCGAGGTCGCTGAGTCCGGCGAGTCCGCGGTCTTCAATGGTCCAGTTGATGGCCTGCAACCCATCTGTGAGCGGATCGTTGCGGAGTGGTGTATGGAGCCAGTGCTCCACATCGCTGAGCGAAGGCCGGCGCGCGGCAATCGAGGCGACGCGGGCCAGAAGCGATTCGGCGAAAGCGATCAACTGATGAATGAAGGTTCCATTGGTGCTCTGCGTTTCCAGCGCGTGGAGCTGCTTTTCCAGTGCGAAACGGATGGCGCCCTTTAGCTTCCGATCGTCGCGGAGGTCAGGGAACGTGCAGGGAACCGAGAGGAAGTGGCCGCGGGGAACATGGCGAGTGGCGTATTGATTCCAGTTCACCTGGCCTTTCGGGGAAGAGCGCAGTTCGGAGGTTTGCTCAAAGCGGCGATCGAGTTTGTCCAGCAGAGCCCGCAGACGGCTGAGGATGGTGAAGGACAACACCCATGGCGGGACACGGCGTTCGGAGCGTTTGAGCAGCGGAAGCTTCAATGGAGTGGGGCTGATTTTCCAACCCATTTCCGCCAGCATAGGTCCGATGCCGGCCCATGGGAACCTTGGCTGGATGACGAGCCCGAAGTCGTGGCGGGCGGTGAACGGCGACCGCAGGGGAATCGCACCGACCGAACTGCCGGACTCGATTTCGAGCAACAGGTCGCGGCCGTCGTAGTCGCGCCGGATACTGACGTCGAGCAGTTTGAGAAGCGAGGCGTTTTGCTTCAAGAACTGGTCGGTCACTCGCGCCGCCTGCCTCGCCGGATCAGAGGAGTTTTTCAGCCCAAAGAATTCGACGGCGGATTGCGTGGAGTGGCTGTGATCCGCCAGTTCCAGGCAGATGTCGCGAGCCGGCTTCACCGGCGGAAGAGGGCTACGCTTTACAGACTTTCCAGCCATTGGGTGTACGCCCTAATTGGCTCGGCGAAGCCACTCACATAGCCCTGAGCGAGATACTCGTCGAGCAGGGGTGCAAGGTTCGTGCGCAAGTTGGAGCGCACGTGTGCTTCGTCTTTGCCAAGAAAATAGGAATGCCCGGGCACTAAAGACAATGCTTCGCCGGAGGCGTGTTCCACGAAGATGGACAGCAGCTTCTGAAAGGCATTGAGGCCGAGTGCGGAGCCGTGTTGCGCGATGGCATCAGAGGATGGCCACAAGGGAAGAAACGCAAACCGTCTGCGGATCGCGACATCGACAATGGCGATACTACGGTCGGCGCTGTTCATGGTGCCGATGATGTGGAGGTTGTCCGGAAGTGACAGGGTTTGATGGAAGGGAGCGCCGAAGTCATAGGGCAAGTGGATCTCGCGCTTCGATTCGGGTGCTGGTTCGACCAGGTAAATGGCTTCGCCGAGCACCTTGCCGAGATCGGCGCGATTGATCTCGTCGATGTGGAGCAGGTAGGGTTTCGATGGATCCTTTGCGGCTTCCGCGGCGGCTTCCATGAGAAATCCTGGCTTGGGTGCGAAGCGGAAGCCTAGCGGATCCTCGCCGTGGTTTGCGGACGCGGGCGCCAGACCGCCAATAAAATTCTCGTAAGTGGTGTTGGGGTGGAATTGGACGGACCGGCCGCGGCCGAAATAGGGCGAGGAGTCGATGAGTTGACGTGCCATGCGAGTCTTGCCGGTTCCAGGCGGACCTTGGAGAATCACGTAACGCCGCTGCTGCAGTAGTTCGCTGGCCTGCGCGGCGGTGGTTTGGGGCATCAGATGGGCGAACCATTCCGAGCGGATCGCATGCGCGTCCTTTTCATGATCCTTCAACGGAAGGAAGCCACGTTCTTCGAACATCAGATCGAGCATGGCGGTGAGAGCTTGCGTGGTCCGGGCACGGTCGCCGTCGGGCGCATAGAGGGCATACATCTCGTTGCCGTAGCGACGATACACTTGCTCGTATTCCGGCCACGCCGCGGAGACGCTGCCAGGCAGGGGGATATCGTTACGGGTGGGATCCTGCTTGGCCCAGGAAGCGAGGCGACCATCGTGAGTCTTCTGATTCAGCCATGCGCGAATCGCCTGAAGTTTTCGGGCATGGCCGGGGCGGCCGAGAATATTCTCATCGGGGGCCAAGCCCTGTGTGCCGATCAGCATGCCGATGAGGCAAGGATGCTCTTTGACCGGAAACATGACAAAGGACATGCCGCCATAGGGACCGGAATCGGGGTTGGTGGATTCGATGTAGGCTGCGTAAGGCACGCCCTCGCCCTTCATGTCGGGAGCGCGGAGGGCAACGAATTTTTCGGCGCGCTTTGGGTAGCGATCGCCGAACAGAGCGGCGAGCGCGTCTTGATTCCGCTCTTTCCAGGAATCCATAGATAAGGAGTGGATGATTTCGACGATTGGGTCGAAAACCGAAGGCATCCCTCAATCTTAGACTTACTTTGCGGGAGGAGCAGCGACTTTTCTGCGATATGCTTCGACGATCTTATTGACGTAAGCCTGGGTTTCGCGATATGGCGGCACGCCGTTGTACTTCTGCACGGCTCCAGGACCAGCGTTATAGGCAGCCAGCGCGCGGCGAACCTGATCGGGGTGGTTCTCATACTGCACGAGGAGATCCCGCAGCAGGCGTGTGCCAGCCTCTACATTCTGTTCCGGATCATGCGGATCGGCATTCAGAGAAGCTGCCGTCGCGGGCATCAGTTGCATGATGCCGATGGCGCCCTTGGAGGAAACGGCGTCCTGACGATAGGCGGATTCGGCTCCCGCCACCAGATGCACGAACTCGGCGGGGATGCCGTGTTTCCTGGCTGCCTGCTCCACTAGCTCTTTGGGGGAAAGGGGCGCGGGTTTCGCGGGTGGTGCAACTATGGGCTGGGAGACGGGTTCGGGCGGCGGGGGCGGAGGAGGCGGGACGTACTCTTCCTGTTCGAACGAGGCGATGGAACCGGCGGGAAGCTCGATCACCGACTGGCCGCCGGTGAAGAGCCGGACGTTCGTGCCAACCTGTTCATGCCGTTCCACTTTGATGCGGAATCCGGACTGGAGCACGGCGTATTCGCCAGCCATGGCCGGGGCACAGATCAGGAGTATCCAGAGAGCGGGCTTCATCAGCTACCACTAGGATAGACGACGAAGCCCGCCCAGGCGTGGAGGGGAACTTTTGCCCGCGCCGTTAGCCCCTGGCGGCACTCAGGCCAACCGCCGAGGTGCAGTGCGGACAGCGCGAGGCTTTCATGGGGATGGGAGAACAGCAGTACATGCAGTCTTTTGTGGTGGGAACTACCTCCACGGCTTCGGGCTGTTTTTGGAGTTGGCTGGCGGCACGCACCAGGAGGAAGATGACGAACGCCACGATCAGGAAGTTGACCACGCTGTTGAGAAACAGCCCGTAAGCAAGCACGGGTGCTCCGGCGGTTTTGGCAGCGGCCAGGGTAGGGAAGGACTGGCCGTTGAGACTCAGGAACAGCTCCTTGAAATCCACCTTTCCCAGCAGCAGACCCACGGGAGGCATGATCACATCGTTGACCATGGAGTTGACGATTGCACCGAACGCGGCTCCGATGATGACCGCGACAGCGAGATCGAGGACGTTGCCTTTCATTACGAAGGCTTTGAAATCTTGCAGCATGAACTACCCTTTCGACTCTCCGGCCATAACCGGGTAAATAAGACCTGCGACGGCGGCGCCGAGGAAGGGCGCAACCCAGAACAGCCATAGTTGCTCCATGGCCCAGCCACCGACGATGGCGGCGGTGGCGGTGCTGCGAGCCGGATTGACACTGAGATTGGATACGGGAATCCCGATCAAATGGATCAAGGTCAGTCCAAGCCCGATGGCGAGAGGAGCCATGGAGGCTGGGGCGCGGCGATCCGTAGCGCCCAGAATGATTATCAAGAAGAAGAACGTCAGCAGCGTTTCCGCAAGGAAGGCCGCTTCCATGGAATAGCCGCCTGGGGAATGGGCGGAAAAGCCATTGGCCGCGAAACCGCCCATTTGGAACCCTGGATTACCGGAGGCGATGGTGAAGAGCGCGGCGGCGCCGGCCACTCCGCCGGCCACTTGCGCGCATACGTATTGGACCATCTCACCGGCCGGGAAGCGGCGGCCCAGCACCAGGCCCAGGGTCACCGCCGGATTGAGGTGGCAGCCGCTGATGTGGCCGATGGCATACGCCATGGTGACGACGGTCAATCCGAAGGCGAGCGATACGCCCAGCAATCCAATGCCGACGTTGGGGAACGCGGCCGCCAGCACGGCGCTGCCGCATCCGCCCAGTACGAGCCAAAACGTGCCGAGAAATTCGGCGCTGCATCTGCGAATCATGTTCATGGTGGCCTTTCTTATCGCGAAAAAGTGAACCCGAGTCCGGTGGAATAGAGCACATCATTCTTCTTACGGCCCGCCACCGGGCGGCTGAGGAAGCGATCGCTGAGGGCGGCATTCCAGGTGAGCCATTTCGTGAGCTTTGTACTCAGGCCGAAGTCGAAATTCTGACGGTAGGCGCCGGAATCCCTGAGGTTGTTAAACATGCGGTAGGACTGGTTCAAAGAGGCGCGGCCGGAAAGCTTGTACACCCAGTCGTCGCCCCAATAGCCTTCCGCCGAGTTGCGGGTGAAGGGCTGCAGCGGACGCACGGGATCGAAGGATTCGCGGTTGTAGGCGAGACCGCCGACGACATCGAAGCGGCCACGCTCGCCCTTCCACACGGCGACGCCAACACCGCTGCCGAGCACGACGCGGAGGTCGAGGTTCTGGAAGCGGTCATATTCATAGTCGTTGAAGAAGTTCCAAAAAACGCGGGGATGGAGGTTGCGGTTATACCCCCATCCGCCGCGAACGGCTTGTGCGGTGGTGGCCGTCACGCCGTTGACCAGCGCCGAAGCGCGGATCAAATTGAAATAGGCAGTGGTTTTATCGTTATTGGTGACGCGGGCGGCGGTAACCGGCAGCGTAAAGGAGAAAGTCTTGGCGTTGCCTGAGGTGGCGGCGAGGCCAAGGGTTCCGGTAAGTGTCCAGAGGTCGCCGAGACGGGGTTTCAACATCCGCTCATAGGCCATCTGTTCGGCCGCATCGCGCAGTGTTCCTACTTCGGCCAGGGGCACGGTTTGGGTTTGCGAACCCGATTTCACTTCCACCTTGCCGCCGGCCGTCGCCAGCGTACCTTGCACCGTTGTGCCACCAGGCAGCACGACGTTCAACGGGGAGTCGGCAGAGACGGAGGCCACCTGATCCCAAGCAATCGTCACCGCCCCGAAATGAGCGGTCTTCACCGTGACGGTCTTGGCATCTTTCTTGACAATACTGCCGGTCACGCGGTCTCCGTTTTTCAATACAATCTGGTCAGCCTGTGCGGCGGCGCAGGCAAACAGCGCTGTGGCCAGCAAGGTGGAAAAGCGATTCATAGGGTCCTTTCAAAGGCAAGCGGGGAGAAGGGCAAGTCGATAGAGCGCGGGAGCGCGATTCCCGCAAACCGTGCCCCCGCTTCGTTGACGGGTTTCCGAAAGCGCCTCCGACGCTCCATCTGCCCGCGAAGACCGCTTCACAACTGGCAAGCCGTCTCTATCGGCTCTTGACCGGACGGATGCGTGGAAAGTCACATGGAAAACAGAAAAATGTGACTTTTGTTCGACACAGGCTGTCTCGGCCTATGGGATGCTTATTACACTGAGGCCGAAACGGACGTGTCCCTACCCGTCAACTACATGGAATTGGACGACGAAGAGCTCCTGCAGCAGGCGCTTACGGCGCGGGAGGGGGACCTGCGGGCGTTCGAGCAACTGGTGTTGCGGCACCAGCGCCGGATTCTTGCCGACTGCCGTTACCTCACGCGCGATCCAGACACTTCGGAAGACCTGGCGCAGGAGGTCTTCGTGAAGGCCTACTTCGGCATGCAGGGCTTCGAGAACCGTTCCTCTTTCCGCCACTGGCTGCAGCGGATCAAGGTCAACCATTGCCTCAATCACATCAAGAAGCGGAGCAGCCACGGCCATGCGGTGGGCCTGGATGACGAAGGTACGGACCAGCATGCCGAGTTGCATGTCGCCCCGGCGGCGGAGCAGGAACTGGAATCGGCGGCGATGCGGCGGCGGGTGGAAGCGATTCTGCATGCCATGCCGCCAACCCTCCGCGTGCCGCTGATCATGTGCGATATGGATGAGTTGCCGTACGAAGAGATCGCTCATTCGCTGGGAATCGGCCTTTCGGCGGTGAAGATGCGCATCCGCCGGGCGAGGGAGCAGTTTCGCGCCCTGTATGAAGCGGTGGAACGACAGGAGAACGCATGAACCAGGACCCGGAACTGGGAGAGCCGATTGAACTGCTCTCCCAACAGGAGCATGAAACAGGCGCCGATTTCCTCGATCGGGTACGCAATAAGATTCACCGGCGGAGTGTCACCTCGCAAGTGGCGTCGTTTTCCTGGTATTTGCCGCGCAGCGTGCTGCTGGAAATGGCAGGGCTATTGAGCCACGTGGCGCAATCCCTTGCAGGCAGAAAGGAACCCAAGTGATGAAGGAGAAATTACTGCAGGCCTTCACCAATCTGTTGGATTCGATTGTTTCGGCCGCGCCGAAGGTGGCCGTGGGGATTGTGCTCGCCATCGGCGCACTGCTGGTGGCGAAGTTGATTGAAGCCGTATTGCGGTCGGTGCTGACCCGCGTAGGCTTCGATTCACTGGTGGGCAAGGTAGGCATCGACAAGGCGCTGCAACGGCTCGGACTGCGCCAGCAATTGACACTGCTTCTGCCCCGGCTGGCCTACTTCCTGGTGCTGCTTCTGCTGGCGCAGACAGCGGTGGATGCGCTTGGGTTGAATGCCATTTCCGGCGCCATTTCGGCCTTCTTCGCATACCTGCCCAATATCGCCGCGGCGCTGCTGCTGTTGGTTCTGGGTAGTGCGGTGGGCCAATTCGCCGGGCAGACGGTGGAGCAATCCGCGCAATCATCGGGTATTGATTTCGCACCGGCACTGGGGCGGTTGGTGTCGGGAGTAATTCTGTTCGTTTGCGCCATGATGGCCATTGCGCAGTTGAAGATCGATACGGACATAGTGCGGATTGTGACCAGCTTCATTCTGGGCGGTGCGGCGCTGGCGTTCGGTTTGTCGTTCGGGCTGGGGACGCGGGATATCGTACGGAACATGGCCGCGGGGTTCTACGCCCGGAAGGTGCTGCAAGTGGGCAAACCGATTGAGATCGCCGGCCAGCGCGGGGTGTTGGCGGCAATTACACCCACCCACGTCGTTGTGCAGTCGGAAGGGCAGGAGACGGCGATTGCCAACGCGGTCATTCTGGATCACGTCACGCGTCAGTAAGGAGGTTGGCATATAATAACAGGACTTCGATCTTCAGTTGAGGTCCACGTTATGCACACAACTCTGTTGTTCTTACTGGCATTTGCGCCTGCTCTACTTTTCTCCCAAGATACGCGCGGTAACATTTCCGGAACCATCACCGACCCACAGGGCGCCAGCGTGGCGCAAGCGGCAGTATTGGTGGCGAATACCGGAACTAATACGGTCACCAAGCTGACCACCAACGAAAACGGCTACTACGAAGCCCCATTGCTGCTGCCCGGAACCTATTCGGTGACAGTGGAGCATTCCGGCTTTAAGAAAGTGGTGCGCAACAACATCACGGTGGGTCTCGGCGACCAGGTGCAGATCAATCTGAAACTGGAGATTGGCGGCACGACGGAGTCCGTGACCATTAGCGCGGAGGCGCCGATGCTGGACACCAGCACGGTGAGCACAGGCCGCAACATGACCAACCGCGAAGTGATGGATCTGCCGGTGATCGGCAACAACATCATGGCGCTGACTCGGATGGCGCCGGGCGTTCAGGTGCCTGGCACGACACAGTTCCTGGTGCAGGGGCAGGTGGGTGGCGGATCCGCCTACAACCAGGCGGGCAACGTCGGCGGCAACGAATGGTCGATCGACGGCGCATCGACGAATGGCACCGACCGGCGCGCGTCGATCATGCCGAGCCCGGACGTGATCGACGAATTCAAGATTGAGACCTCGAATTTCGACGCCTCCTTCGGGCACGCAACCGGGCTGAGCGTCTCCATGTCCACCAAGTCGGGCGCCAACCAGATCCACGGCACCAGCACGTTCCAGTTCCTGAATCAGCGGTGGAACGCCGCATCGTTTTTCGTCAAGCAGAGCCGTTATCAACAGATTGCCGCGGCGCGGGCGGCGGGCAACACCGGGCTGGCGGATGAACTGGCGGGACGTCCGATGCTGAATTCGGGCAAGACGATGAACTACCAGGCGACGGTGAGTGGACCGGTGGTGATCCCCAAACTGATGGATGGACGCAACAAGCTCTTCTTCTTCCTCGGCTTTTCGGAACTGAGGAACCGCCAGTCGGCGCGTCCGAGCGAGATCAACTACACGGTACCAACGGCCGAGATGCGCGCGGGAAATTACGCGTCGCTGCTGCCGGTGGACGCGGTGCGCTACCAGGTTTACGATCCTCTGACGGTGCGTGCCGACCCGGCGCGTGCGGGACACTTTGTGCGCACGCCCTTTGCCGGAAACATTATTCCCACCGCTCGGATCAACAATCCGATGAACAGCTTCTATCTGAAGCGCCTGCCGTTGCCGAACGTGAGCACGGCGGGCCGCGACCCGGTCAACAACTACATCGCCGCGGGGATGCCGAATAACGTCGACTACCGGTCGTTCAACAACCGCATCGACTACCAGTTGAGCGAGAAGCACCGGTTCTTCTTTCGCTGGTTCAAGAGCAGCTATCTCGAAGGCGCGCAGGACTTCACTTATGAAACCGAGCCTGGCTTGATGAACTGGGACGAGAAGCGTCCGGCATTGAGCGGCGCGGTGGACTGGACGTATACGCTGCGGCCGACGACAATTCTCAACGTGACGGTAGACAGCAACTGGTTTCTGCTGCAGAACCAGCGGCTGGGCACGCGCAAGTACAAGCCGTCCGACGCGGGATTGCCGGCCTACATGGATGCCAAATGCGCCACCGACTGTGTGATGCCTCGACTGATCTGGCCAGGCACGACGCACTGGAACGGCGACATGTTCATCGGCACGACGGTGGACGCCGGACAGAAGGGGCGCCAGCAGGCGATCAAGTTTAATGTGACGGACATCCGTGGCAGCCACTCCCTGCGAGCCGGAGTCGATTTCCGCCAGCACTTCCGGACACAGCTGCAGAACGGGGGCTTCACGTCGGGCAACTTCACGTTCGCCAACACCTTTGTGCGGCGTGACGAGGATGGCAACGGGCCGGCGGCGAGCCTGGGCCTGGACTGGGCCACGTTCATTCTGGGTATGCCCACCGGCATGTCGGTGGACACCAATGACAATTTCGCGCTGATGAGCCCGTATTATGGCTGGTACGCGCAGGACACGTGGCGCGTGACCCGCAACTTCACGGTTACGCTGGGTCTGCGTATGGAGTACGAGCGGGGCGCGACGGAGCGATACAACCGCGCACTCTCCTATTTCGATCCCAACCTGGAGTTGCCGATCGCCTCGGCGGTACAGGCGGCCTATGCCCGCAATCCGCTGCCGGAACTGCCGGCGAGCCAATTCCTGATCAAGGGTGGAACGGTGTACGCGGGACAGAACGGAGCGCCGCGCGAGCTGTGGCAGAGCGAACTGATGTTCCTGCCACGCCTTTCCGCGGCATGGCAACTGGGTCCGAAGACGATTCTGCGCGGCGGATACGGTTCTTACTACGACACGCTGAACGTGATGAACCAGGCGGCCGACCAGTACGGTTTTTCGCGCGCGACGAACACCATCCTGACCAACGACTTCGGCCAGACGTGGAACGCAGGCAATCCAGCTGGCGGCATCTCTCCGCTCACCGATCCGTTCCCGGTCCGCGCCAGCAGCGGGCGCTTTGATCTGCCGCTGCGCGACGCACTGGGCTCGATGGCTCGCATTGGCCAGGGCTTCACGTACACGGACTTCAACCGGAAACATCCGCGGGTGCAGCGCTGGCGTATGGGCGTGCAGCGCGAGATCGCGAACAACATGATGATCGAGGTTTCCTATTGGGGCCAGTGGGCGGATAAGGTGGGCATCAGCCGGCGGTTGGATCCGCTGCCGGAGCAATACTGGGCATCGGGCAACACACGCAACGACGCGGTTGCCAACGAGATGAACCGCCAGGTTCCGAATCCGTTCTTCATCGGCAACCTGGAATCGCTGCGCTCATCGAATCCGTTGCTCTACCAGCATCTGAGCACCCTCGGGCAGTTCACCAGCCCGACCATCGCCAAGAACCGGCTGCTGCGGCCGTTCCCGCATATGAACGGTCTGTTCAACTCCACCGACCCCGGCGGCAAGGCACGGACACACGCCTTTGAGGCGAATTTCCAGCGCCGGTTCTCGAAGGGTTTCAACCTCAATGCCTCGTATACGCGCATGCTGCAGGAACGGTATGACATTTTCGAGAACGAGTTCAACACGTCGCCGACGACCTGGTGGGCCAGCGACACGGCGCGTCCGCACCGCTTCACTGCCACCGGAATTTTTGAACTGCCGTTCGGCAAGGGCAAGGCCTATCTGCAGCAAGGTGTACTCAACCATGTCCTGGGTGGATGGCAATTCGCGGCAACCTACGAATTTCAACCGGGACCGCTGCTGGCCTGGGGGAACGTGTTCTATAACGGCGATATCAGCGGATTCGAAGCGGCAGCCAGTTCAGGGACGAAGAGCCTGGACCAGTGGTTCAACACCAGCGTGCCGATTGAGCGTGCTGCCGCGCGCCAGCCCGCTGCATTTCAGACCCGCATCTTCCCGCGCTTCTTCGACGGACTGCGGGCCGATGGGTTGAACCAGTGGAATACGAACGTCATGCGCGAGTTCCGCTTCGCGGAACGGGTGCGGTTCCAGGTTCGGTTTGACGCGATCAACCTGCAGAATAGGTCGCAGATGAATGCACCGGATCTGTCGCCGACATCGACCAACTTCGGCCGCATCACGAGCCAGACTTCGTCGTTGAACCGCATGTACCAGCTTCAGGGGCGCATTAGTTTTTGAGGTTTCTCGTAAGGCAGATTTCTCGCAAAGCAGCCAAGACGCATAAGGTCGCAAAGAAAACCGGATACAATGCGGTACGGCTGGTTGGGGGTTGGGGGTGATGAAGCTCGTGGATGTGGGGCTTCATAGGGGCGCCAAGACCGCCAAATCGAACTTCGCGATTGTACCTTTGATGGAGCTTGACGTTCAGGCTAACGAGGCCGCGGATTGGAGGACTGTGGCTGCGATCCCTGCGGTGGCATGCTCGTACTTCCAGGCCTTGTAGGAGTTGCAGAAACGGCTGTAGCAATAGCCGTGCGGATGTTGCTGGCGATAGATGGCGTAGAGTTCCTGCATAGTGACGGAGCGGTCCCGCTGCAGGATGGCGTGCATCGCGGCGAAGTCGGGGAGGGGACGTTCGGAAGGGACTTCCTTTTTCGGGATGGAAAGCGCCTGCCGTAACTCGTCTTCCCCCCAGTGCGGCGGAACAGGCCAGGTGACTCCGGCGGCGTGGGCGCGGGCAATGCATTCGTGAACAAGACGGGACGAGACGTTCAGCTTCTCTCCGATCTGGCGGGGGCCCAGTTTTTCTTCATGGTGCATTCGCAGCACGTCTTTGATTCCCCAGGTGGCTGATCGCATGGCTCTTTGTAATGCACGCGGGGTACCGCACGGGGCAGCGTGCTGTTTCAATGAGTTGCGAGGTGTTGCCTATATCGCTGGTGATATAGGCGCATCGGCGATGATAGTATCAGGCATGCTTCGTTCACTCCTTTTTCTGGGTATGGCCGTCCTGACAGCGTGCGGTGGGAAGACGAACAATGAGCAGGCTCGGCTGGAAGCCGAGCTGGAGAAGACGCTCACCGGGGCGGTGCTGGCGGGGAAGTTCCAGATGGGCGAGCGGGTACACGAGGACAAGTACACCATCAGCAAGGCATCGAAGCTGGCCGGGGAGACCTGGATGATCCAGTCCCGCATTCAGTATGGGACGCACGATGTCACTGTGCCTATTCCCATCACTATCAAATGGGCGGGGGACACGCCGGTGCTCACCTTGACGGACGCGGGCATTCCGGGAATGGGCAAGTTCACCGCCCGGATCCTCATCTATCGTGGCAACTACGCCGGCTATTGGGCGAATGACAAGGGGCATGGCGGTCAGATGTGGGGGACGGTGAGCCGGGCGGGCAATTGAAACATTTCTGAGAGAGAATGTTTTTTAGGCCCTGTCGCCGGACGGCTTCTCCGGTATGATAGGAAACTGAGGAGTTGTACTTCATTTGGCTTCGCCACTGGGACTCATCCAAATCAATATCCTGAACCTGATCTCCACGGAGAATCCGATTCAACTGGCGGTTTTGATCCTGCTGGTGCTCTTTTCGGTGCTCTCCTGGACGGTGATCTTCTCCAAGTGGAGCGCGCTCAAGAAGGCGCGCACGGCCGACCTCAGCTTTCTGCGGGCGTTTCACAAGGCCCAGGAACTGAGCGCGCTGGCGCTGGCGTCGGAGCAGTTCAAAGACGCGCCGCTCGCCTATGTCTTCGGCACGGGTTATGAGGAAGTAGACCGGCAGGTGAAATCGGCCGGAAGAGTGCGCAACAAGGTTGCGGTGGAGCGCATGCTGCAATTGGGCATCAGCCAGGAATCGACGCGGTTGGAAGCGCGGATGAACCTTCTGGCGACGACGGCGACAGTGACACCGTTTATCGGTTTGTTCGGAACGGTGTGGGGCATCATTCAGGCGTTTAACGCCCTCAGCTTCTCCGGCGCGGCCAGTTTGCGGGCTGTGGGTCCGGGCATCGCCGACGCCCTGGTGGCCACCGCCATGGGTCTTTTCGCCGCTATCCCTTCGGCCATCTTCTACAACCACTTCGGCCACACCGTGAAATCGATTGGGGTGCGGATGGATGAATTCGCACTGGAGTTCATGAACCTGACCGAACGCACCTACGAGGAGTAACCCCGCCATGGCGTTCTCGATGGGAAACGAATCGCGCGGACGGCGCCGCTCAGTGGGCACGATGTCGGAAATCAACATCGTACCCCTGGTGGACGTTGTGCTCGTCCTACTCATCATCTTCATGCTGACGGCCCAAGTGATGGAGTTCGGGCTGGAGATTGATGTGCCGAAAGTGAAGCAGGTGGCAACCAGCTCCAAAGAACTGCCGGTGCTGTCTCTGAGCGCCAAGGGCAACCTGTACCTGAATGAAGCCGCCATCAACATCAACGATGTGAAGGAAGAAGTGGCGCGGCGCTTCGGCAAGGATGCCAAGGATGTGTACGTGCGGGCGGACCGCAATGTGACTTGGGATGTTCTAGCCCAGGTGGTGAGCGCGATCAAGGAAGCGCAGCTACGGGCGCAGTTGGTGACCAAGGCAGAGGATATTCCGGACAGAAGGCGTTAGCAGAAGTGCACACCATCACACTGGATCCGCGGCAAGACCAGCTTTCGAAGCCACTGGCGGCGTCGCTCGCGTTCCATTTGTCGATCATTTCGGTGGTGGGCGGGTTCACCTGGTGGAATAACCGGCATCGCGATACCTTCGGCGATCCCAATGCCGGCCCAGGCGCGGCCACGGTGGATCTGGTGGAGACGATCCCGGGATTCCGGCAAAGCAAGCAGGTGGAGAAGGTCGCCAACGACACCGAGTCGCAAACTCCTTCGCTCCCCAAGCCGCAGGCTAAGCCTCGCGTGGAAGAGGATGACCCTGACGCCATCAGCCTGAAATCGAACCGCAAGCAGCCGAAGAAGAAGGAGAAGAAGCAGCCGGTAACGAAGATGAGCAATCTGAAGCGGCTGTACACTCCGGAGCAGATTTATTCGAGCACCGGGGCGCGGGTCTCGACGCCGATGTTCGCGCCGGCCAAGGGTGGCGGCGGCATCGGGTTGGGTTCGACCAATCCCTTCGGCACACGGCTCGGCTGGTATGCCGATTTGATCCGGCAGCGTGTGGCGGAGAAGTGGCGCACCCAGGATCTGGACAGCAAACTGAACAATTTTGAAGCCATTGTGACGTTCGATATCCGGCGCGATGGCAGTGTGACCAATATCCGCTTGATCCAGAGAAGCGGCAACTATACGGTGGACACCTCGGCGATGCGGGCGGTGAATGAAGCAAGCCCCCTGGAACCGCTGCCGAAGGAGTTCGAACGCAACATAGCAAGCGTGGAATTTCGATTCAAACTGCAACGATGAAAAAGCTTTCCCTACTCTTCGTGTTCACTTTGGCGGGCGCCTGGCTGATGCACAGCCAGCAGCGTTCCGCGGACCTGATTGTGGATCTCATGAAAGGCGACCGGCCTTCGATCGCCATTCCGGACTTCCGCGGATCGGGTGAAGCCCAAAAGTTCATGGTCATGTTTAATAACACCTTGCAATCGGAAATCGACAATGCAGGTGTGTTTAAGATGGTGCCGAAGAGCATGATGCCGCGCGCCAACCCGCAGGTGCCGCAGGATGTGAAGGAATCGGCACGGGGTACGGGCATGTCCCTTTCCGACTGGTCTTCGCCTCCGGTGGACACCAACTACCTGGCGTTCGGCTACACCGGCATCCAGAACAATCAACTGGTGCTGTTTGGGTGGCTGTATAACGTGCGGCAACCGGCGAATCCGCAGGTGATCGGGAAGCTCTACTTCGGCACTGTGGATGACAAGGGCGCACAGCAGGTGGCGCGCGAATTCGCGGCTGATATTTTGAAGCTGCTCGGCATCGAGGGACTGGCCGGCACGAAGGTTTACTTTGTGTCGAACCGCTCCGGCGAGAAGCAGATCTGGGTGATGGATCACGACGGATCGAACCAGCGTGTGTTTGCGCCGTACCGGCAGCTTTGCACGATGCCGTCGGTATCGCCCGATGGATCGAAGATCGCGTTCACTATGTTCAATCCGGCACCGATTATCATGATGCACTCGACGGAGGCGGGGCGGAAATTGCCGTTCCTCAATCCAAGAGCATCGATGAATGCGCAACTGTCGTTCACCGCGGACGGATCGAGGGTAGTGTTTGTCTCGCAAGTTGGCGGATTCGCACAGATCCACATCGCCAATCCGGATGGAAGCGGGTTGCAGCGATTGTCGAATACGCGCGCGGTGGAAGTGGAGCCGAAGGTGAATCCGAAGACGGGCTCGGACATAGTGTTCGTTTCCGGACGCGGAGGTCCGCAACAGATCTACCGGATGAATATCGACGGCGCCGATGTGCAAAGATTGACGCCCGGCGAGGGGCAGGCGAGCAATCCCGCGTGGCATCCGAACGGCAAACACATTGCGTTTTCGTGGACGAGGGGATTTGAGCCGGGGAACTTCAATGTGTTCGTGATGGACGTGACAACAAAGGATTTTGTACAGTTGACCCATGGCCGCGGACGGAACGAAAATCCGACGTGGGCTCCGGATGGCAGACACCTCGTTTTTGCCTCCAACCGTACCGGTCAGATGCAGATTTACACCATGCTGGCCGACGGCACGGAGGTCCGGCAGTTGACCAACTCGGGACGGAACGAGATGCCGGTCTGGAGCAAGTGACTCAGAATTAAGATATATTAAGATTTGGCAGTTGCCCCGATGTAGTCCAGGGGATATTTGGAGGCAAGTTTCAGGATGAAGACGAAGCGTCAAATTGGTGCAGTACTTCTCACACTCTCTTTAGTAATGTTTGCCGAAGGGTGCCGCAAAAAAGGCCCCGCACCGCCGCCGCCGCCCAAGCCCGCGCCGGTTGAACAGAAGGCTCCGGCACCGAAGCCGGTGATTTCCAGCCTGACAGTGGATCCGAGCTCGATTGAGCGCGGCCAGTCGGCAACATTGCGCTGGTCCTCGCAGAACGCGACATCAGCAACCATTGACAATGGAATCGGATCGGTTGATCCGAACGGCAGCCGCCAGGTTTCGCCCTCTTCCACCACAACCTATAAGCTCACCGTCACTGGTGAGGGTGGAGAAGCGACGCAGTCGGTTACGCTGCGGGTAACGGAACCTGCTCCGGCAGCTCCGCCGCCACCGCCAGCAGCTCCGAAGGCAACGATCCGCGAGCTGGTGGAACAGATGATCAAGGACGCCTACTTCGATTACGACAAGAGCGATATCCGCGAGGATGCGCGTAATCAACTGCAGCAGAATGCCGATGCATTGAAGAACATTCTGCAGCAGGTGAGCGGAACGGTTGTGATCGAAGGCCATTGCGATGAGCGTGGCTCGGCGGAATACAACCTCGGCCTCGGCGACCGGCGTTCTACCGCGGCGCGCGACTTCCTGGTGCAACTCGGCGTACCCGCCGACCGCCTGCGAGTCGTCAGCTACGGGAAGGAACGTCCGCAATGTACCGAGTCGAACGAATCGTGCTGGCAGAAGAACCGCCGCGCGCACTTCGTCGGTGTCGAGTAACCGTTGACCAAAAAACTCACAAAGGACCGGGGCGATGCTCCGGTCCTTTGTGTTATTACAAGGAGAGCTATGCCCTCAATCCGTTTTCTTCTCTTGTTGCTGATGTTCACATCCAGCGCGATGTATGCGCAGAAGACGAATGACCTCATTCGAGAGCTGCAGCGCGATCTGGCGACCATGCAGCAGGATCTGAAATCGTTGAACAGCAAGTTTGACGAGCGGATTGCGGTGATCACCACACTGCTGAATCAAGCGCTGCGGGAGTCCGATGCGGCCAGCAAGGGCGTGGCGGTGATTGACCGCCAGTTGAAGGATGCGTTGAAGGAGCAGCAGGGTTTGGTGGTGAACTCGCTGGCGCCGCTGGGGAACAAGGTGGACGGGTTGTCCACCGATTACAGCGCGATGGCTGAGAACGTGAAAGAGCTGTCGGTGCGGATGAACAAGCAGCAAGTGACGCTGGAGAAGATTCTGACCGCGGTGACCACGATCCAGCAGCCGTCCGTGCCGCCTCCGGGCGCGAGCGGGGCGCCGCAGGCCGGGGGTCCTTCGGGATGTCCACCGGCACCAGGCGTGGGACCGGAACAGGTCTACACGCAGGCGATGCGCGACAAGGACAGCGGCAATGCGGATGTGGCCCTGATCGAATTTCAGGATTACCTACGCTGCTGGCCCAATGAAGAGAAAGCCGGCGATGCGCAGTTCTACCTTGCCGAGACGCTCTACAATCTGAAGAAAGATTTTGAAGCGGCCGTCACGGCCTACGACACAGTGCTGGAGAAGTATCCGGATCACAAGAAAGCGCCGGACGCCATGTACATGAAAGGGCGTGCGCTGATGATGTCTGACCAGCGGGTGAAGGCAAAGCAGGTGCTGCAGGAGTTGATCAAGATCTATCCCAATTCCGAAGCGGCACGCAGGGCGAAAGGCGTTGTGGCCAGCATGGCGCCCGCGGCCACACCGAAGAAGCGCAAGTAAAGCGATGCAGTGGCTGGTGGTAATGGCCGCGTGTGCGGCTCTGCTCCACGGTGAGCAGCCGGAAAAACAGACCAATCGGTCTTTATATGCCTTTCCCGGGAAAGCGCCGGTGCTGGACGGTGTGCTGGAGAAAGGCGAGTGGGACGACGCCACGCAGTTCTTCGGCGTGCAGGACTGGGTGCCCCAATTCAGCCCCACCACCAGTCCGGTGGATTTATCGCTGCACGGCTTTGTGAAGCACGACGGGAAGCGGCTCTATTTCGCGTTCGATGTCACCGATGATGTGCTGTATGGGATAGAGACGGAGCGCTGGCTGCCGGCGCAGAATCCCAAGGCGCATGAACTGACTCGAGAGGGCTTTCCCTGGTTTGGCGATGAGGTGGAGATTCTCATCAACGCCACCAATCAGTACAAAGGCGAAGAGAGCGTGGCAGGCAACGGGCAATCGTGGCAGATGGTGTGCAACCTGACGAAGTCGCGACTGGGCGGAGTGGGCACGGGCGGCATTCTCGAGGGCGAGCCTCGCCGCGAGGAAAAGGCCTGGAACACCTATCGCAAGTGGATTGAGACGAAGGCGATGGAATGCGCGGCGAAGCCCAAGCCCGGCGGGAACGGATATATTCTGGAGTGGGCCATCGATTTCGATCCCTGCCTGGAAGTGGAGCCCGGGAAGTTTTATTCCACCGCGTTGGGCAACCGGGCGATGGGGCTTAACCTGGCGCTGGGCGACCTGGATGAGAAGGAGAAGGGCGAGGGCAACTTCGGCAACTTCCATCACGAGGATTGGTTCAGCGGCGCGAAGAATGTCCGGACGCAACTGCGTCACTTTGGAACTTTATGGATGATGTCCGATCTCTACACTCCGCCTCCGCCGAAGCCGGCGGCGGTGCAGAAGGCGAAGCCCAAAAGCACGTCGAAAGCAAAGAAGAGTTCTTCCAAAAAATCGACTACGAAATCCTCGAAGCAACGCTGACCGAAGATGAGCTGTACAACCGCTGCCTGCGGGCACGGCAGCATGGCGTGGGCACGGTGTTGGTGCGCCCGTGCGATGTGGATTCGGCGGGACGCTTTCTGGGGCTCGGCGTAGTGAAGGTGGCGAGCACGGTGGGGCATCCTTACGGAAGCTCGAATTCGGCGGTGAAGGTGTATGAATGCCGCGATCTGCTGCGGCGCGGTGTGAAAGTGCTGCATGCATATCCGAACCCGGGGAAGATGATCTCGCGGCAGTTTCAGCACCAGGAAGTGGAACTGATCCAGATGGCGGATTCGTGCATCGAGGCTGGGGCTTTGCTGAAGGTGGTGATCGACAATCCGCTGCTGAACGAAGAGATGGTGATCATCCTCTGCCGCATGGCGAAGCGGGTGAATGCGCATTACGTCACCACGACACAGCCGCGCGATCTGGAATTGGTGCGGAAGCACTGCGGTTTTCGCGTCGAGGTGGAATGCGGAGGTGTGCGCACGCTGGCCGAAGCGAAGCTGGCGCGCGAACTCGGCTGCGCGCGGATTTCGTCGCCCGATCCCGAATCGCTGATGAAGGAGTGGTCGCAATGCGAGGTGGTTTCTTCTTAGCGTGGTTGCTTTGCGGCACTGCGTTTGGCGCTGAAGTGTTGGAGTCCGCGCGGCGGATTCCGGTAGCCGCCTCAGTGGATGTGGTGGTGGCGGGCGGTGGCATGGCGGGAGTATCCGCTGCTTTGGAGGCGGCATCGAAGGGACGTTCGGTGATGGTGATCGCTCCGCGACTCTATCTGGGGGAAGATCTCGCCGACACCATGCGGCTTTGGCTGGAAGAGGGGGAACGGCCCACCGGCGTGCTGTCCGAACGGATTTGGAATAAGCCTGGTCCTGCAGCCCCGATTCGCCTCAAGAAAGTGCTGGAAGACGCGTTGACGAAGGCTGGGGTCCGTTTCTTGTTGGGATCGACGGCGACGGATGTGTTGGTGGATGCGGGGGGAAAGCCTGCGGGCCTGGTGATGGCGAATCGCGCCGGACGGCAGGCCGTGATTGCCAAGGTGATTGTGGATGCCACGTCCGGAGCCGCGGTGGCAAGGTTGGCTGGTGCGAAGTTTCACCCGCGGGCGGGCGGGGAACTGGAGGTACGGCGCGTGGTGATGGGCGGGAAGCCGGCTCACGAGGAATGGATTGCACGCCGCATCGCCGTGCCCGAAGAGAAACAGACGCTGTATGAGTACCGGTTGCGGATGGATGTGGCGGATGTGGCGCGAGTGGAACAGGAAGCACGCGACAAAACGTATCGCGAAGGGCAGGTTCGCGCTTCGGCTCGCGTGTTCTATGTCGCCCCCGATGGGATTGTGGGGCGGCGGGGCGCCTCGCAATGGAAGGGGATTGATGCCGGGCATTTCGCGCCGCGCGGCGTGGATCGCCTATTTGTGACGGAGCGCGCGGATGTGCCGGCGGCGGTGCAGGAGCAATTGATGCGGGCGACGATGGCTGAGTCCGTGGGGAAGGCGATCGGGGCGGAGGCGGCTCGTGTGGCGAGCGCGGCGGGTGCGCCTCGTGGAGTGCGTGTGGCGGGTTTGCCTGCAGGTGGGGCGGAACGCGTGGGCGAGGTGCGCGAAGTGCTGACGGGCGTACGGTCTTCGATTGCGGCCACGGAGTTTGTCGAGTCGCCGCAACGCGCGGTGCCGGTGCTGGGCAAGTGGGATGTGGTGATCATTGGCGGCGGCACATCCGGCGCGGCGGCGGCGATAGGCGCGGGCAGACGTGGCGCGAAGGTGCTGGTGGCTGAGTTTCAGGAAGGCTTGGGCGGGACGGGCACTGTCGGGCTGATCGGCAAGCCCTATCACGGGCGCAATGTGGGCTTTGCTCGCGAGGTGCCGTTTCCCAGCGAGACGTTCACGGTGGACGACAAGATGGAGTGGTATCGCAGGGAGATCCGCAAGACAGGCGGCGAGATTCTGTTTGGCGTGATGGGCGCCGGGGCAGTGGTGGACGGGGCCCGTGTGCGTGGGGCGGTGATTGTCACGCAGCAGCAGCGGGGTGTGGCGCTGGCTCCGGTGGTGATTGATGCGACGGGCAACGCCGATATCGCGGTTGCCGCGGGCGCCGAGGCCATGTGGAGCGCCGATGGCGCCGATCTGGCGATGCAGGGATCGGGATTGCCGGCGCGCAAGCCGGGCAGCAGTTACGTCAATACGGACTACCTGCTGGTGGATGAGAACGACATGATGGATGTGTGGGGTGCGCTGGTGGGCGCGCGGCAGGCGATGGCGGATGAGGCTTGGGATGCGGGGTCGCTGATTCAGACGCGAGAGCGGCGGCGCATGGTGGGGGAACACACATTGTCGTATCTGGACCAGATTGCCGGGAGAACATATCCGGACAGTATTGTTTTTTCCGCCAGCGACTATGATTCGCATGGCTATCCGAGCGAGGATTTCTTTGCGCTGCTGCCGCACGACAAAAACTCGCGGCTGCTGAATCATCCCGCGCCAGGGGGATCGACGTACACGCCGTATCGATGCCTGTTGCCAAAGGGAATGGAAGGGATGCTGGTGACGGGGTTAGGGATCAGCATGCAACGCGATGCGTCGGCGATGGTGCGCATGCAGCGGGACATGGCCAATCAGGGATACGCGGCAGGTGTGGCGGCGGCGGATACCGCTGCGTCGGGCAAGCGGCTGCGCGATCTGGATGTGCGGGCGTTGCAGAAGCATCTGGTAGAGATCGGTAACCTGCCGGAGGCGGTGTTGCAGCATCAGGATTCGTTCCCGTTGCCGGAGCGCGAGATTCGCAAGGCAGTGCAGAACGTGGGTTACGCGACCAACCCGGAAGAGGCGGGTGTGTGGCTGGCGATGATTCTGACGCATCGGGAGATGGCGCGTCCGTTGTTGAAACAGCGGTTTGCGTCCGCGCCGCCACGGCAGAAGCTGATGTACGCGAATCTGCTGGCGTTCTTTGGGGAGAAGGAAGTAGTGCCCTTTCTGGTGAAGGCGCTGGATGAAGTGAAGGCGTGGGACGCGCGCATTCTGCAAGGCAAGATGGCGGAGTACGCGCATCTGCCGACTCCGATTGACACGCTGATTCTGGGGCTGGGGCGCACCGGGGATCGTGCGGCGTTGCCTGCGTTGCTGCGAAAACTGGAGACGTTGGATGCTTCTGTGACGCTGTCGCATCATCGCGCAGTGGCGGTGGCGTTGGAACAGATCGGCGATCGCTCCACGGCTGAGCCCCTGGCGCGATTGCTGGGGAAACCGGGCATGCGGGGGCATGTGATGAAGACTGTGGAGCCGCTGGTGGATGCGGACATGGATGCGCGGCGGAGGACAGGACCGCTGCGTGAGATTGTACTGGCGCGGGCGCTGTACCGGTGCGGGGATTCCAATGGGCTGGGAGCGGCGATTTTGAAGGAGTATCGCGAGGACATCCGCGGCTTGTTCGCACGGCATGCGGGCGCGGTGCTGGGGCTCACCAGCGGGTCTGTTACCATAAAATAACGCCCGCCTGACAGCATGAATCGCGAATATCATAAGTGGCACAGTCCCGTACTGCAGCGGGAGATGGAGATGCTTGTCTTCGGACACGGCGGCACGCCGACCATCGTGTTTCCCACCTCCATGGGGCGGTTCTTCGATTACGAGAATCGCGGCATGATCGCCGCTATCTCGAATAAATACGACAACGGGCAGATGCAGGCGTTTTGCGTCGATAGCGTGGATGCGGAAAGCTGGTACAACAAGCAGGTTCCGCCGCGCAGCCGGGTGGAGCGCCATATGCAATACGAGCGCTATATCCTGACCGAAGTGCTTCCGTTCGTGCGCAAGCGCACTGGCGCGGAGCGTGTCGCGGTTACGGGTTGCAGCTTCGGCGGCTATCATTCGGTGAACTTCACGCTGCGTCATCCAGACCTGGTGCATACCTGCATCAGCCTGGGCGGTGCGTTTGATATCAGCAGCTTTGTGGCTCCTTATTGGGACCAGGACATCTACTTTCACAATCCCGTGGAGTACATGCGCAACCTGGATGACGAGTGGTACCTGAGCCTGTATCGCGAAGGGCTGAGGATTGTGCTGGCAACCGGCGAGCACGACATCTGCCTTGATGAGAACAATAAGCTCTCGAATATTTTGAACCGGAAGGGCATCCCGCACTACCTGGATGTGTGGGGCAATGGCACCGGGCATGACTGGCCCTGGTGGCAGCAGATGGCCCGTAAGTTTTTCTAGACAATCATCGAAAGGACTCGAAACATGAGAAAGATCGGTGTGTTGTTCGGCATGGAGGACACTTTCCCGTGGGCCCTCATTGACCGGATCAACTCCATGAATGTGGAAGATGTGCGCGCGGAGGCGGTGAAGCTGGATGCCGTCCGCATGGCGGAACCCAGCGGTTACCGGCTGATCGTGGACCGCATCTCGCACGATATTCCGTTCTACCGCGCCGCGCTGAAGAATGCGGTGCTGGGTGGAACCATCGTCATCAATAACCCGTTCTGGTGGGGTGCTGACGATAAGTTCTTCAATTACGCGCTGGCATCGAAGCTTGGCGTGGCCATTCCGAAGACGGTGGTTCTGCCGCACTATAAGCATCCCGAGGGGACGACGGCGAAGTCGATGCGGAACCTCAACTATCCGCTCGATTGGGACGGTGTGTTTGCCTACGTAGGTTTTCCGGCGTTTTTAAAACCGTTCAGCGGGGGCGGCTGGAAGAGCGTGTACAAGGTGAACAGTGCCGAAGAATTTTTCGCCGCCTATCACGATACCGGCGACCTCTGCATGACGCTGCAGGAAGGCATTGAGTTCGACGACTACTTCCGTTGCTATGTAGTGAATCAGGAGCGCGTCCACATCATGCGGTACAACCCTAAGAACCCGCATGAGCACCGTTATGTGAAGGATGCACCGCCGGTGGAAGGCGCGATGAAGGAACGTGTGGAACGAGACTGCCTTACCATCTGCCGCGCGCTCGGGTACGATCTGAACACGGTGGAATTCGCCGTGCGCGATGGCATTCCCTACGCGATTGATTTTCTCAATCCGGCGCCCGACGCCGATTACCATTCGGTGGGACCGGAGAACTTCGAGTGGATCGTTCGCAACGTGGCCGAGATGGCCGTGGAGCGCGCACTGAGCGACGAGAACCCGGGCCGCGACCTGCGCTGGCAGGCGTTTCTCAACACATAGATTCGCAGGGGGTATCCATGCGTCCCAGCTTCACTTTGGGGATCGAAGAAGAGTATCAGACCATCGATCCGGAAACGCGCGATCTGCGTTCGCACATCGAGACAGAGCTGCTTTCCGAAGGCAAGCGCATCCTGAAGGAGCGCGTGAAGGTCGAGTTGCATCAGAGTGTGGTGGAAGTGGGCACGGGGGTGTGTAAGAACATCACCGAGGCCCGCGCCGACCTGCTGGAGTTGCGCCAGCACATGGTCCGCCTGGCCAAGGATCAAGGACTGCGATTGGCCGCCTCCAGCACGCATCCCTTCGCCGACTGGAAAACGCAGGAGATCTATCCGGACGAGCGTTACATGACCATCGTCGAGGATATGCAGCAGGTGGCGCGCGCCAATCTCATCTTCGGCCTGCACGTGCACGTCGGCATCGAGGATAAAGAAACCGCTATTCACATCATGAATGCGGCCCGTTACTTCATCCCGCACATCCTCGCGCTGAGTACGAATTCGCCGTTCTGGATGGGGCAGGAAACAGGGCTGAAGAGCTATCGCTGCAAGGTGTTCGACAAGTTTCCGCGCACCAATATCCCCGATTACTTCGGTTCCTACTCGGAGTATGAGAATTTCATCAAGCTGCTGATACAGACCAACTGCATCGACAACGCGAAGAAGATCTGGTGGGACATCCGGCCGCATCCGCACTTCGACACACTGGAGTTCCGGGTGATGGATCTGCCTATGCGGCTGGAAGAAACCATCGCCATTACTGCGCTGATTCAGGCCACCGTGGCCAAGCTGTACAAACTGTATTCGCAGAATCAGGGCTTCCGGCTCTACCGGCGCATGCTGATTATGGAGAACAAGTGGCGCGCTTCGCGCTACGGGCTGGATGGCAAGCTCATCGACTTCGGCAAGCGCGTCGAAGTGCCTGTACGGGACCTGATCGAAGAATATCTCCACCTTGTGGATGACGTGGTGGATGAGCTCGGCAGCCGCAAAGAGGTGGAATACATCCGCACGATTGCCGCCAATGGCACCGGTGCGGATCGCCAGCTTCGTGTGTTCCGTGAAACCGGGGACTTGAAGAAAGTTGTGGATTACATCATTGAGGAGACCGAAGCCGGTCTGTAGTCGTCATGAAGGAATTGATTCGTACAACACCATTTCAATCTGGCCTGTCGGAAGGCGCGCGGAATGCCGTGCGCACCTGCCTGCGCATTCAGCCCGGTGAGGCGGTGACGCTGATCGCCGATGAGGCGTGCCGCGAAATCGCCGCCAGCCTGGCCACGGAACTGGAAGCCGTGGGCGCCGATTACAGCGCGTTTCTGCTGGAAGCGATGGCGCCACGTCCGCTCACCGACATGCCCGCGGAGATTCTGCAATCGCTGGAGCGCAGCACCGCTTCCATCTACTGCGTCTACGCCCAGCGCAATGAGCTGAAGACGCGCATGCAGATGATGGAGGTAATCAACCGGCGCCGGATCCGCCATGGCCACATGGTGAATATCACCACCGAGATCATGATGGACGGCATGCGCGCCGACTTCAACAAAGTAGATGAGCTCAGCGTGAAGGTGCGGGAGATCGCCATGAACAGCCGCCACATTCGCGCCACTACGCTCGCCGGCACCGATATCACCGCGCGCATTTCGCCCGAGTACAAATGGCTCAAGACCAGTGGCATCATTTCGCCCGAAAAGTGGGGCAATCTGCCGGGGGGCGAGGTGTTCACCACTCCGGAGGAGGTGAACGGAACGCTGGTCATCGACGGCGTGGTCGGCGATTGGCTCTGCGCCAAGTATGGGAATCTGCGCGATTGCCCGCTCACGATTCATGTGGAGGGAAACCGGCTGGTGGCAGCCGAATCGGACAATCAGGATCTGCGGGACACCTTCTGGAAATATACGCACACCGATGAGAACAGCGATCGTGTGGGCGAGTTCGCCATTGGCACCAACATCGCGCTGCGCGGCGTGATTGGGAACATTCTGCAGGATGAGAAGATGCCCGGTGTGCACATTGCCTTTGGCAATCCGTATGGCGAACATACCGGCGCGAAATGGTATTCTTCCACGCACATCGATGTGGTGGGAGTGAACTTCGACATCTGGGCCGATGAGCGGCACATCATGCATCAGGGACAGTTTCTTCTGTGATCGGGGCGCTGCGCGAGAAATTCAATCGCGACTACACACCGGAGAAGCACCAACGGCTGCTGAGCACGGTGGAGGCACGCGCGGGGTGCCCTGTGAAATACCGGCAATCCGAGACACCGTGTTTCTTTCGCGAATCGGACCTGATGAAGATGGCCACCGCCGGGCAGGAACTGGTTGATTCGTTGCTCGCCCATCCCACCTATCTGGAGGAAGCGCGAGCCACTATTCCCGCGAAATACCTTGTTCCCGGTGAGTCCGCGCGGCCCCTCTTCATTCAGGCCGACTTCGGAATGATCGAGACCGCGAACGGCTTCGAGCCGCGACTGGTGGAGATCCAGGGTTTTCCGTCTCTGTATGCCTACCAGGGTTTGCTGGCACGGGCTTACTTGGAGACCTACGATCTCGATGCTTCCCTCGGCTATTACCTCAGCGGGTTGGATGAAAGCGGCTACCGCACGTTGCTGGCGCGCGCGGTGTGCGGTGATCATGATCCGGAGAATGTCATCCTCATGGAGATTGATCCGGAGCATCAGAAAACGCTGCCTGATTTCAAGGCGACGCAATCCATGCTGGGCGTGCCTTATGTCTGCATCACGCAGTTGAAGAAGCAGGGGCGCAAGCTGTTCTACGAACGTGGCGGAACGCTGGTTCCGGTGCATCGTATCTACAATCGCGTGATCGTGGACGAACTGGAGCGCCTGCAGGTGCAGCCGCCGTTTTGCTGGAATGAGGATCTGGATGTGGAATGGGCCGGGCATCCGAACTGGTTCTTTCTGCTGAGTAAGTTTTCCATTCCGTTCTTCCGTCATGCCTGCGTACCGCGCACGCAGTTTCTGAGTGAAGTGACGGTGTTGCCGGCCGATCTGGAGAACTATGTGGTGAAGCCGCTGTTTTCGTTTGCCGGGTTGGGCGTGGTGGTGGGGCCGTCGCGCGAACAGATTGAGGCCATCCCTACGGCGCAACGCAGCCAGTACATTCTGCAGGAGCGTGTGGACTTCGCATCCGTCATTGATACGCCACATGGGCCGACGAAGGCCGAGATCCGTATCATGTATCTGTGGCTGGATGAGTTGACGCCGGTCAATACGATCATCCGCATGGGCAGGGGGAAGATGATGGGCGTGGATCACAACAAGAACATGGAGTGGGTCGGCGCATCGGCCGGCCTGATTGCCAAGGGGGCATGATGGAGCGCAGGGAGTGGTTTCAATTGCTGGCCGCGCTGGCAGCGGCACCGGCTGCGGCGTCGATGCAGCAATCTCCCGCGGAACCGCCGGCCATCACCAAAGACATGCTGCTCGCCGCCCTGAAGGTGATGGGGCTGGAATTCCGCGACCCGCAATTGGAGATGATGCTCGCAAACGCGAACCGTGCCCTGGGCAATTTCTCCGCGCTACGCAAGATCGAGGTGCCGCAGGACACTGCGCCGGCATTCACCTTTGCCCCAAAACTACCGGCAAGCCCCAAAGCCGCCAAAGCACGATTCCAACCTTCGAAGCTTGTTGCACGCAAGGATTGGAAGAACATCGAAGACCTCGCCTTCTGGCCGGTAACCAGCCTTGCCCCGCTGCTCAAAGCGAAGAAGATCAGCTCCACCGACCTGACCAAAATGTACCTGGAGCGTTTAAAACAATTCAGCCCCAAATTGAATTGTGTGATCACGCTCACTTCCGACCTGGCCCTCGATCAGGCGAAGCGCGCCGATAGCGAACTGCGGCGCGGGAAGTACAAGGGGCCGCTGCACGGCGTTCCGTGGGGCGCGAAGGACCTCCTCGCCACGAAAGGCATCCCCACCACCTATGGCGCGGAGCCCTTTCAGAACCAGGTGCTCGACTACGACGCTACGGTCGTAGAACGCCTGGAGAAGGCCGGCGCTGTGCTGGTGGCAAAGCTATCCATGGGCGCGCTGGCGATGGGCGGCTTGTGGTTCGGGGGCATGACGAAAACGCCTTGGGATACAGAGCGCACTTCCAGTGGATCGTCGGCAGGCTCGGGGTCCGCAACTGCGGCTGGGCTGGTGGGCTTCAGTATTGGCACGGAGACGCTGGGCTCGATTATCTCCCCGTCCATCCGCTGCGGTGTCACTGGCTTGCGTCCGACGTATGGCCGCGTCAGCCGCCACGGGGCAATGGCGCTGTGCTGGACTCTTGATAAGATCGGGCCGATCTGCCGCTCCGTGGAGGATTGCGCACTTGTGTTGCAAGCGATCTATGGCCCCGATGGCCGCGACGCTTCGGTGATTAGCACGCCGTTTGACTGGAACCCGCGCCTGCCGCTGAAGGGGCTGCGCATTGGCGTCGTGCAGAAGGACTTCGACAGTTTGAAGGACGAAGAGAAGAAGCTTTACGATCAGGCGCTGGCCGATTTGCGTAAGGCCGGAGTGGTGATGAAGCCGGTGGAACTGCCCGAACTGGACACCGCGGTGATCCGCACAATTTTGAGCGCCGAAGGTGCGGCGGCATTCGATGATCTCACACGCAATGGCGGCGTCGATCAGTTGAAGGATCAAGGCCCGGGCGCCTGGCCCAATTCCTTCCGTAGTTCGCGACTCATTCCGGCCGTGGAATACATCCGCGCCTGCCGTGCCCGCACACTGCAGATGGCCGCGATGGACAAATTCTTTCAGGATTGGGATGTTCTGGTCGGCCATCCCTACGCCGGCCCATTGATGAGCATCAGTAACCTCACCGGGCATCCGCAGATTGTGGTCCCGTGCGGCTTTCACAACAAGCTTCCTTACGGCCTTGTGTTTACCGGCAAGGTGGGACGAGAAGGCGATCCGATGCGCGTCGCGCTTGCCTATCAGCAGGCCACCGAGTGGCATAGGAAGCACCCGCAATTGGCCTGATCAGCGCGGCCAGACATAGGTCGTCTTGCCTGCATCGGGATCGATGGGTCCGGGTGGCAGCGTCTTCTGCCAGGCCAGCGCTCGTTCGGCCAGCCGTTTCACCACTGCCGGTTGTTGCCCAGCCAGGTTGTTCATTTCGCTCGGATCTTTGGGGATGTCGTAGAGTTCCACGCGGCTGCGGTCGGGATTCAACAGCAGCTTCCAGTTTCCTTCGCGCACGGCGAGCATCGGGCTTTGATCGAGCACGTGCCCGTACACGGGATAGCGGTTCTCCCACAGCAGCGGCTTCGTTCGCTTCACCGACTTGCCGAGCAGCGCGGCGGAAAGATCTTCTCCATCCACGCCAGGCGCAGGTGTACCGGTCAGCTTCGCGATGGTAGGAAACAGATCCACAGCGGCGAACACGGTGTCGTTGTCCACTTTGTTCGCGGGCGTGTGCCCCGGCCAGCGCACAATCCACGGCGTGCGGATACCACCTTCGTACAGGCTGCGCTTCAATCCGCGAAATGGCCCGGCGCTCGCCGCGCCGCCGTAATGCGAGACAAACGGAATCAGCCCTGATTCCGGCCCGTTGTCACTGGAGAAGATCACGATCGTGTTCCCGGAAAGACCTGCTTCATCCAACTTCGTCAGAATCCGCCCGATGTGCTTATCCATCTCCGTGAGCACGCCATAGTAGACCTCCATGGCGCCACGATGCGTGCCCCAACGCGGGGAAAGCTCTTTGTAAGGAGCCATCATCTCGTCGGTGGGATGCAATGGCGAATGCGGATCGTGCAGCCAGACATTGAGGAAGAACGGCTGCGTCCGGTGCGCCTCGATAAACCGGATGGTCGCATCGGCGATGCGTTCGCTCGAAAACGGGCGCTCCTTCTGCCCGCGTGTGCACTCGTCGTATTGCCCGATGCCATACTGCTTTGGTTCGGGCGCGGAAGGACCGCTGGAAAGATGCCACTTGCCGAAGTGCGCCGTTGCGTAGCCGGCCTTCTGCAAGAGCGCAGGGAGTGTCACGGTGCCTGGGTCGAGTGAATCGCGCACGCCGCGCTTCTGATTCAGATCCGGTGTAGCCAGGTAATCATGAATCCCCAACTTCGAAGGGAACTGCCCGGTCATGAACCCCGTGCGGCTCGGCGAACATACGGCTGAAGCGACGTAGAACTGCGTGAAGCGAGTCCCTTCGCGCGCCATCCGGTCCAGATGCGGCATCTTCAGTTCGCCACGCACCAGCCAGCCGCCGTGGGCAACCGTGTTCCGATTCCCATAGCAGGGGAGATCGCCCCAGCCCAGATCATCGGCAAGGATAAGCACCACGTTGGGCCGCGATGCAGGCTGCATCATGGCCGCGGCGAATGCGCCAAGAAACTCTCTTCGTTTCATCAACGGTAAGGTATCAAAGATAGCGATACGCTCACTTGGGCGAATAAGGCTTGAACGGGCTTACTTCAGCTCGCTACAGTTTTGACAGGACTTTACCATGGGTCCAAAAAACAGGAGGCTTGGTATCAAACGGCCTACAAGTCCGACGAATTTCATTTCCGCGATGGCTGCCCGCGCGCAGTTTGGCTCGATCCTGCGCAGGGCCACAGAGAAGCGCGAGCGGTTCGTGGTGCATCGCCACGGAGAACCGTCAGTAGTCATTATGAGCTTGAACGACTACATTGATACCATTGCTCCGACACCAGCATGGATGCGGGCGATCCATGAAGAAGCTCAAAGCGCAGGTCTCGATCGCTTGACCATGAAAGATATAGACGCTGAAATTGCCGCTGTCCGGCGCGAACGAAGCCGGAGGAAAGCCATCATCACGCCCGGCAAATGATCCGGGTTGTGCTTGATACGAATATCGTCGTATCCGCTTACTTGACCGAAGGACCGCCTTCTCGAATCGTCAAATTGGCCCTGCATGGATTCGTGAAGTTGTGCGTCTCTGATGCCATCTTGGAAGAGTACGAAGAACTGCTGAGGCGCAAGAGCTTTCCACTTGAGACACGCAAGGCGATCCGGTTTCTACGTCATGTAGGAAGCACTTTCTTGCGCGCTGGAAGTACACCCACGTGCTCACACCGACACAGTTCCTGGCTGTGTTCCAATTCGTCAGTCTGAACATAGAGCGACCGTAGCTTGGAGTGATGGTGATTTCTACCGTTCTGCTCTGTGCTTTGAACGGTAAGGTATCAAATACGGATGATACAATCGTGGACTCGCATGAAGAACCGATTCGATCTGACCGGAAAAGTTGCGCTCATCACAGGCGGAGGGCGCGGTTTGGGAAAGGCCATGGGCCGCGGATTCGCTGAAAACGGGGCCACCATCATGCTCGCCAGCCGCAGCGAGGAAGAGCTGCGCAGCGCAGCCGAAGAGATTCGCGACGGCATTGACGCGAATGTGGAATGGCTGTGCACCGACATGACGCAGCGCGATCAGGTGTCGCGGCTTGCCAGCGACACACTGCGCCGCTTCGGACGAGTCGACATCCTGGTGAACAACGCCGGCTCCAATGTGCCCCAGGTCATTGACGAAGTGAACGACGATGATTGGGATCGCATCATTGAGCTCAACCTTACCGGGTGCATGCGCCTCACGCGCGCTCTGGTGCCGCAGATGAAGGAACGCAACTGGGGCCGCATCATCAACATCTCCAGCGTGCTGGGGCTCGGCGGCAAGGAAGGCCGCAATGTCTATTGCGCCACCAAGTCCGCCCTCATCGGCATGGCCCGCGCCACAGCGATCGACCTTGGACTTTACGGCATCACCGTCAATTGCATCTCCCCCGGACCGTTCCTCACTGACCTGCCCATGAAGATCCTAAACGACGAACAGAAGAAGGCATTCACCGGGCGCACCGCCCTCGGCCGCTGGGGAAATCCTGAGGAGATTATCGGCCCCGCCCTGTTGCTGGCCAGTGATGCCGGCAGCTACATTACGGGCACCACAATGGTGGTGGACGGAGGCGTCCTGGCCAAAGTTCTCTGATCCCGGCAGCCCACGTTTGATACACTGAAAGTTCCCACCATGAAAGTCGGGGTAGTGGTCTTTCCGGGCTCCAATTGCGATCACGACGCGTGGTATGCAGTGACGCACAACCTCGGTCACGAGGCCGAATTCCTATGGCATTCCGACAGCAGTGTCGGCGCCGTGGATGCGGTCATCGTGCCGGGCGGATTCTCTTATGGCGATTATCTGCGCTGCGGCGCGATCGCCAAGTTCAGTCCCATCATGTCGGCGGTGAAGAAGTTCGCTGCCGATGGCGGGGTCGTCATGGGGATCTGCAACGGATTCCAGATCCTTACTGAATCGGGCCTGCTGCCGGGCGCTCTGATCCGCAATCGCGGATTGAAGTTTATCTGCGCTCCGGTGGATCTGAGAGTAGAAACCACCAATTCGCCGTTTACCAGCATGGCGCGCAAAGGGCAAATTCTCACTGCCCCCATCGCCCACGGCGAAGGCTGTTATATTGCCGATGAGCATACTCTGGATGAATTGGAAGCCGAGGATCGCGTGTTGTTCCGGTATGTGAACAATCCCAATGGATCGCTTCGCGATATTGCCGGCATCTGCAATGCGAATCGCAACGTGCTCGGCATGATGCCTCATCCGGAACGGGCCACGGATCCGCTGATGGGTTCCACAGACGGCCTCGTCATTCTCCAATCGGTAGCCGCAACCCTGACTCCGGCAGCAAGATGACAATCACGGCAGACGTTCTCGCCCGCCACCACATCACAGAAGAAGAGTATCAGGTCATATTAAAGGAATTGGGCCGCGAGCCCAGCATGACCGAGCTCGGCATTTTCTCGGTGATGTGGAGCGAGCATTGTTCCTACAAGAGCTCGCGCATTCATTTGAAGAAGCTTCCCACGCGCAGCAAGCTGGTCGTGCAGGGTCCTGGCGAAAACGCCGGCATCATCGACATCGGCCAGGGCTATGCCATCGCCTTCAAGATCGAATCGCACAATCACCCCAGCTTCATTGAGCCGTTTCAAGGCGCGGCCACAGGCGTCGGCGGCATTCTGCGCGACATCTTCACCATGGGCGCCCGCCCCATCGCGGTGATGGATGCGCTGCGCTTCGGCCCGCTCGATGATCCGCAAAATGGCCGCCGCAACCGCCGTATTCTGGAAGGGGTTGTCTCCGGCATTTCGCATTACGGGAATTGCTTCGGCGTGCCCACCGTGGGCGGCGAATGCGTGTTTGAGCCCGTCTACAGCGGCAATCCGCTGGTGAACGTCTTTGCGCTCGGCGTGGTTCGCAAGGAGGATATTTTCTACGCGAAGGCCACCGGCGCCGGCAACCCCGTGATCTACGTCGGCTCGAAGACCGGCAAAGACGGCGTGCACGGCGCCACGATGGCATCCGCCGAATTCACCGAAGAGGCAATGGCCAAGCGGCCCAACGTGCAGGTAGGCGATCCGTTCATGGAGAAGCTGCTGCTCGAGGCGTGTCTGGAAGCGATGAAGACCGGCGCGATCGTTGGCATTCAGGATATGGGCGCTGCCGGGCTCACCTGCTCCACTTGCGAGATGGGCTCACGCGGGAACGTCGGCATCGAAATCGACCTGATGCACGTGCCACAACGCGAAACGGGCATGAGCCCGTACGAGATCATGCTTTCCGAATCGCAGGAGCGCATGCTGCTGGTCGCCGAAAAAGGCCGTGAGAAGGAAGTGTTCGACGTGTTCGAAAAGTGGGGGCTCGATGCGGCTACCATTGGCGTTGTCATCAACGAAAACACGTTGCGCGTAAGGGATCACGGGGTGGTAGTGGCGGAAATTCCCAATGCCTCGCTCACCGATGCGGCCCCCATGTATGATCGCCCGCATGGCGTCAAGCCTTACCGCGCCGCGCCGATGCAGGGGCCGACCTTCGCCTCCACTGACCTTACGGCGGACTTGCGCCGCATTCTCGGCTCCGCCGATGTCTGTTCGAAGCGCTACATCTGGCAGCAGTACGACTACATGGTCCGCACCAACACCACCCTCGGGCCGGGTTGTGATGCGGCCATCGTGCGCATCAAGGAAACCGGCACTTCGGTGGCGATGGCCCTTGATGGCAACGGACGCTTCTGTTCGCTCGACCCGCGGCTCGGCATCAAACTGATCGTCGCCGAATGCTGCCGCAATCTCTCCACCGTGGGAGCCATGCCGGTGGCTGCAACGAACAATCTCAACTTCGGCAATCCGGAGCGGCCCGAAATCATGGCCCAATTGGTGGAAGCCATCGAAGGCATGTCGGAAGCCTGCACCTTCTTTGAAACGCCGATCACCGGCGGCAATGTCAGCCTGTACAACGAAACCCGCACTGGTGACGATCTGGTAGCGATCTATCCCACGCCGGTGATGGGAATCGTTGGCTTGCTGCCGACGCAGACTCCGGTAGCGATGCCGTTCCGCAATGCCAACCGCGACATCGTGTTGCTCGGCGGAGCAGGGCAGTGCGACGATGCGCAGTTCGGCGGCACGCAGTACGCCAAAGTAATTTTGAGCGATCTGTGGGGCACACCCCCGGCGCTCGACATGGATTACGAAAAGCGCGTGCAGGCAGCCATGCGGCAAGTGGTTGCCGAAGGGTTGGCCGAATCCGCGCACGATGTTTCCGACGGCGGTCTCGCCGTGGCGCTCGCTGAATGCTGTTTCCGCACAACCTCCCCCGGCGGCGGCATCGGCGCGGCGATCGATCTTTTTTCGGACCTGCGTCCGGAATTCCTGCTGTTTCACGAAGGTCCATCGCGGATCGTTGTTTCCACCGCCAATGCGGCGCGCGTCGCGTCGATTGCCGCCGAGCATGGCGTGGAAGCTCAAACGATCGGTCGGACCGTGGAAGGCAGGCTGTCGATCCGCAATCGCGGTACCCTGCTGATCGACAGTCCTGTGGAAGTACTCGATGCAATCTGGGAGGAGGCGTTGGAGCAGATGCTCCGCGATTAAGCCATGTTTGACAAGTTCCACGAGGAGTGCGGCGTCTTCGCCATCTACGGGCACCCGGAAGCGGCCAACATGGCCAACCTGGGCATCTTCGCCTTACAGCATCGCGGCCAGGAAAGCGCGGGCATCGCCTCCGCCGACGGGGCCGAGGTGTATTGCCACAAGGCCATGGGGCACGTCGCCGACATCTTCACCGTGGAAGTGTTGAACGGCTTGCCGGGCGATAAGGCCATCGGTCACACGCGCTATTCCACCACCGGCGACAGCGCCAAACTGAACGCGCAACCGTTCAGCGCGATGACGAACAAAGGCCGTCTCGCGCTGGCGCACAACGGAAATATCACCAACGCGATGGAGATCCGTAGTGCGCTGGAAAGCGAAGGCGCCATCTTCAGCGCTACCAGCGATACCGAAGTGGTGCTGCACTTGATTTCACGCTCCCGCGAGCGCACTCTGCCCGCCGCGTTGCGAGATGCATTGCTGCAGCTGGAGGGTGCATTTTCCCTCGTCCTGTTGACCAAGAACGAATTGATCGTTGTCCGCGATCCCAATGGGTTCCGCCCCATGGCCATGGGCCAGATGGAAATGAGCGGTGATCGCATCAGCTACGTGTTCGCCTCCGAAACCTGTGCTTTCGACCTCATGGGCGCGGTCTACATGGGGGACGTGGAACCTGGCGAGATGGTCGTCGTCAACAAGGACGGACTGACGCGCGAACGCTACGCGCCACGCCGTCCCCTGGCGCAGTGCGTGTTCGAGCATGTCTATTTTTCGCGCCCCGATTCCACGGTGTTCGGGCGCCCGGTAGTCCAATCGCGCGAAGCGATGGGCCGCTTGCTAGCGCGCCAGAATCCGATGGAAGCGGATGTCGTTGTGCCCGTGCCTGACTCGGGAGTCGCCGCCGCTATCGGTTTCTCGGCCGAATCCGGCATTCCCTTCCGCATGGGCTTGATCCGCAATCACCACGTAGGGCGCACGTTCATTGAGCCTTCGCAGGCAATCCGCGATTTCGGTGTAAAGTTGAAGCTCAATCCGGTGCGTCATCTGCTGCGCGGCAAACGCGTCGTGCTGGTGGACGATTCCATCGTGCGCGGGACCACGTCGCGGAAGATCGTGCGCATGGTGCGCAATGCCGGAGCCACCGAAGTGCACGTGCGCATTTCCTGCCCGCCGACAATTTCGCCCTGCTTCTACGGCGTGGATACACCGACGAAGAATGAGCTGATCGCCGCCAATCACAGCGTGCAGGAGATTTGCCGCTACGTGGAGGCGGATTCGCTCGAGTACCTGGCGCTTCCCAATCTGCGTGATGCCGTGGTGGATACGAAGGGTGAGTATTGCTACGCCTGCTACACGGGTGACTATCCGACGGATTTGGTGAGCGTCGAGAGTCTGATCGGGACAAAAACACAGCGAGGCTAGCCATGCTACTGCGGTTCCGGTTCTCGAATTTCAAATCTTTTCGAGACACGCAGGAATTGTCTCTGGTGGCTGCTGGGCCGAGTGAAGCATCGCGCAAAGTGCGTGGTTTTGAGCATCGCGTGTTGCCCGTAGCGGCCATTTACGGCGCAAACGCTTCCGGCAAAAGCAACGTCCTCAAGGCGCTGCAGTTCATGAAGACGGCAGTAGAGGATTCGCACAGGCTATGGAAGCCGGATGGGCCAATCCCTCGTTCGCCGTACGCGCTTGACCCGTCCTATCAGTCGAAACCATCCGAATTTTCCGCAGATTTCCTTGTAGGGACAAAGCGCTTTGAGTATGGATTCCTCGTAGACGACACGAAAGTGGTGAAGGAGTGGCTCCACGCATTTCCCGGCGGCAACAGGCAGGTTTGGTTTTCTCGGTCCGGGCGTAGGGTCAATTTCTGGAACATGCTGCGTGGGCCAAACAAGCAGATCGCGGCATTGCTACGAGGGAACAGCCTTTTGCTCTCGGCAGCGGCGCAGAATGGACATGCGTTCTTGTCCGTCGCTTCTCGGTTTTTTTCGCGCGCCTTCGAACCTTTTTCCGAAAGACGAACCATTCCCCCCGATTTCGGTTGGCGTCTTGCGACTGACCCTGCGCTCCAGCAGTCCATCTCAAGTGTGCTTTCACTAGCCGACTTTGGCATTGGTGGCATCGAGGCAGAGCCTGCAAAAGAAAGCAGAACGCGAGAGACTTCTTTCATTAGCAATCTCGCTCGTCGCCCGTTTAAGCTTGTACCATTCCACTTCATGCACAAGGCCGGCTCGAATCTGGTTGCGATGGAAGCGAAGGACGAGTCAATGGGTACGTTAGCGTTTCTCGCGTTAGTGTGTGAGGTGCTGAATGCTCTCGACAAGGGCCTGTTGATTACTGTCGATGAAATCGACGCGAGCTTACATGCAATGTTGGCGGCATGGTTGATGCAGCGCTTCAATGATCCACATATCAACACCAAAGTCTCACAACTGATTTTTGCGACGCACGAAACAAGTCTACTGAGCAGCGGTTTAAGCCGAGACCAGATCTGGTTCACAGAGAAGGATCGTGACGGCGCAAGCCACCTTTATCCACTCAGCGACTTCCATCCGCAGCCCAATGAAGACCTCCAGACCGGTTATCTGCAAGGCCGCTACGGCGCGATCCCTTTCCTCAACTCCAACCTCTTCCTCTCATCCATGAAACAGCACAATGGCAAAAAGTGACCTACAACGTCGTAAGCCGTACCGCCATCCGAAGCCGCGTTTTCTCATCGTCTGTGAAGGCACGGTAACCGAACAAAGCTACCTGGAAGGGATGCGAATCGCGGAGCGCCTTCTGATTGTTCTCCGGCTCATTGGTAACAAATAGCCCAAGCAAGCTGTCGATACGGCAGTCAACGAGAAGCAGGAAAGTGAGAGAAAAGCAGCCAAAGACTCCAACCAGCGCTTCGATGCAATCTGGTGCGTGTTCGATGTGGACGAGCACCCACTCATACCCGAGGCGCGGCAGAAGGCGGAAGCCAACAGCATAGAACTGGCCATCTCCAACCCCTGTATCGAACTTTGGATTCACCTGCACTTCAGCGATCAACGGGCGCATATCCACCGCCACGATGTCCAGCGAAAGTGCCGCCGGCATCTGAAGGACTTTGACAAGGAAGTGGAATATACACGGCTTAGACCTTACAAAGCCACGGCAATTCAGCGTGCCCGTAGTCTAGACCAGTGGCAGCGAGAGCAAGGCAAGCCAGGCGGGAACCCCTCTACGGGGATGTACCGCCTCGTCGAGGCTATCCTTGAAGTCTCGGTTTCGCAATAGACGCCCTCGCCATCAGCCTCCACTCCCAGGCGCGCTACGCTGGTCAAGCTGTTAGACTCGGAAAAGTGCGTCCGTTCGGGCTCGTACATTTCTCTATCCTCGCCCTCACGGCAATCCTCGCGGTGTGGTTGTCCATCCTGTGCCGCAACAACCGTATCTCCACCCGTGCCGTTCGATACACACTTGCCGGATCCCTGATCATTCAGGAAATCATCCGCTATCTCTACTTCGGCTTCCGTTTCCCCAACGATCTCCCCATACACCTTTGCACGCTGATCACCTGGATGGTGGTCGTGGCCTGCTTCACGCTTCATCCGCTCGCCGTCGAATTCGTCTACTTCACCGGCATCGTCGGAGCCGGCATGGCGATGATCACTCCCGACCTGCCGAAGGACGTCATCGAGAATTGGCCATCCTACCCTGGCATCCGCTATTTCATGGAACACGCCTGCATTCTCATTGCGGTGGGAGTGCTGATCTTCGGCGGCATCGCCCAGCTTCGCCCCGGGGCAGTGTGGCGCACCAACGCGCAGGTCGCGGTCTACGCGGTCTTTCTCGGCATCTTCAATTGGTGGAATGGAACCAACTACATGTTCCTCTGCCGCAAGCCGAAGAATCCGTCGCTGCTCGATTACATGGGCGAATGGCCGTATTATCTGCTGTCCTCCGAGGTTCTTTGCCTGCTCCTGTTCTGGCTTCTTTGGCTGCCGGTGAAACCGCCCAAAGAAGCTACTCCCCACGCAGCGATTCGAGCGGACGCCGTTGCGGCCAGCGGCGCACCGGAAGCCATCCCGCCAGCACAGTAAGCAGCGTCGCCCCTACCAACGAGGCCGCAACGCCTCGCCACCCGGCGGCCAGTTCTACTCTTTGGAACGTCACACTCAGCGCGACACTCAAAAATCCGCAGGACAGCAAGCCTCCAATGAGGGCGGACAGTGCCCCGGTCACGGCCAGTTCCAAGACGTGAATCCGCGTCACCAGGCGCGGCGCCGCACCCAGCGCCAACAGCACGGCGAACTCCCGAAGGCGCGTCGTACGCGACGCCGACACGGTAGCCGCCAGCACCACCAAACTCGCCGCGATCGCATACCACGCCACCATGCGCGTCAACCGCAGCACATTCCTCGAGGTGTCTTCCGCCAACATCGACACATCGGCGGAGGTAAGCACCGCCAGCATGGGAAATCGCGCCGCAATCGCCCTTCGCGCCGCGTCCAAACGCTCCGGCGGTAGCTGGATTACGGCCAGGTGATGCAGGCTCGCCGCGTCCAGTCCGGAGCAATCCATGGCGAACGTGAACCAGAACTTCTCGACTCGCGAAATTTTCCGGATACGCTCCACGCGCTTCTCCACCACTCGGCTTCGGCCGGCGAACTGCAGCATCGACCCTTTCCTCGCGTCCAACAACGCCGCCACGTCGGCGGAGATCGTAACGCCTTCGCCTTCCACACAGCCGATATCCCGCCAGGCTTCGGGAATTGCATTGGGCCGCTTGCCCCGCTGTAATTCCTCTATCGGAACGCCATCCACGCTCACCAACCGCAGCCGGGCCTGCGTCACCAACTGCGGTTCACTGCGCACGCCGGGTATCTGTTTGAGGAACCCGTGCACTGTTTCCCGGAATTCCGGTTCGAAGCCGCCCACCAGCAGGTTCGCGCCGTCAAACGGAAGCGCGGCGGCGACGGATTGCCCTACCGCTCGATTCACTTCGTAAGTGGCGATCATGAGCATCAGCCCCATGGCCAGCGACACCACGAGTACTCGCGCGCCTTGTGCCGGATTACTCAGGTTCTTCAACGCAAGACGAAGGCCGCAATCGCGCAGACCGCCAGACCATGCGCGCAGCCGGCGCAACGCCACGTGTGTCATCCACACGGCGGCTCCGAAACAGATCAGCAGCGCGGCCACCAACGATGCCGCCGAAGTCCACGAACCAACCAGCCGAGCACCCGCCAGGCCCAGCAGCACGAACGCCGCACCCAGCCCGGCCGCACTCCCTGCCGGCTCCGCGGCCCGCACGGTTCCGCGCAAGACTTCCAACGGCCGTACTCGGCGGATCAACGTCGCCGGCTGTGGCAGCACCGGCAATAGCGCCAGGACGACAACCGCTACCGTCTCCATCCAGTGGTCCGTCACAACAGTTCCCGCTGTGTCCAACGTCACACTCGATCCAGCCAGCCACAGCGCGGCATCGCGCGCCACCACAGCCAGCGGCAATCCCACTGCCAGCGCGCACCCCAGCAGCAAGGCAATCTGCACGAGAAACATCGCGGCAATCTGCTTTGTCCCCGCGCCAAGAATTTTCAGCACTGCAATCAGCGGAGTCTGCGCCTGCACATGTTGCCGCACCCCCACCACAATGCCAAACGCGCCCACTATCGTCACCAGGAACGCGGTTACGCCCAGAAAAGCGATGTTCGCCCGAACGGCGGACACCGCAGCTTGGCTGGATTCGCGATAATCCACAACACCTGCCTCAGGCAGCATCTCCTGCAACTTCTTGCGCATCCTTCCGAGGTCGGCGCCTTCCGGCATCCGCAGCAGCACACTGTGCTTTGAGGCATTGCCGCCGCCAGCGAGTCCGCTTCGCTCATAGGCCCGGCGCGACAGGATGGTTCGCGGTGCCACCGCGGCGAATCCGTTCAGCCGGTCTGCCTCGCTGCGCAACATCGCCGCAATCCGAAAGGGGCGGCCCGCCAATTGAATCCTGTCCCCCACACGCACTTGCAAGCGCTCCATCACTTCCGCCGACGCCACAATCGAGTCTTCCTCCAATACAGCGGCCAACTCCCGCGGAGGGTCCAGCGCAATCCCCGGATACAACGGATACATCTCCGGATCCACCACTTTCACCACACTCAGGACCGCATCCGGCGCCGAATCCGATCGTGCCATCGACAGTGTCCATGTCACCCAGGTCCATTCGACATCCGGGCCGCGCATCGCATCCAATTGGCGAAACACTTCCGCATCCAGCGATTCGCCGGTGGTAGCCGCCACATCGGCGCCCAGCCATCGCCGCAGATCTGCTTCTAAGGCACGCCGCGCCACCCGTTCCGCCCCGCGCACTCCATGAACCGCCGCGACACTGCAGGCCAGCGCGGCCACTATCAACACTGCTCTGAGGCGGGAACGGCGCAAGTCGCGCCAGGCGAGCCTTGCCAGCGTGCGCATCATAGGCAAAGAGCTTCAATCATAGCGTGCCCGCTTCCCTCTCGATTATGCTGAAAGTCGAATTGCTTCCCGTTCTCATCCTGCTACTTTCCAACGCCGCCATGGCCGCGCCACCCGCGGTTGCCGCCAACGGCATCGCGAACGCAGCCAGCCACATTCCCTCCACACTTCCCGGAGGCTCCCTGGCCCGCGGAGCGCGGTTCCTTCTCGACGGCGTCCGCTTTGGACGCGCGCCCGTTGTTACGATCCAATCGGCGCAGCCTGTCCGTGCCACCATCATCACCGCCACCGCCACACGCATCGAAGCCCGTATCCCACCCGATGCGCCGCTGGGCCCAGCCAGACTCACCGTCACCTCGCAAAACGAAACCAGCGACGCCTATCCGATCACCATCGTGGATGCAAACCCCGGACTCTACTCCCGCAACCAGCGAGGCTGGGGCCCCGGCGCAATCGACAACCTCAACCCTCGTCAGCCCAACTCCGCAACGCACCCGGTGCGCCCCGGCCAGTCCATTGTCCTCCGCGCCACAGGATTCGCCGCATCCGCGCCCGTGATCATCGGCAATGTCGCCACACGGGTCCAATCCGTGCGCCGTAACGTGCAACCAGGAGTCGACGAACTTACGGTCGCCATCCCCGCCGGCGCTCCCGAAGGTTGCTTCGTGCCCGTCCGCCTCAGCGGTCCCCGCCACTCCAGCAACACCGTCACGCTTGCGATTTCCTCCATAGGCGCCTGCACGCCGTCCACGGCGTTCCCCATGCCGCAATGGAAACCAGGCAACTCCGCGGTTGTGCTGCTGGCTCGCTCGCTTACGAAAGGATTGGACGAATCCACATACTCCACTGTCGACGAATTGCTCGGTGCCTTCTTCCAACTCCGCTCGTCCGAGTCATTGTCTTCGCCTTTTCTCTACGCACTGCCGCTTGGCAGTTGTGTTCTCGCCACGGCTCCGATTCCCGAAGGCGCTACGCAATCGCCACTTTGGTTTCTTCTGGGAAGCCCCGGTGCGGGCATCGATGCAGGCCCGGCCATCGCGGTGAACAATCCGCGATTTCAACGCAAAGTCCCGCCTGTGCCGGGCGCGACAGGGCTCTATCGATCCACTCTGGCGGGCAACACCACACCACGCATCGCCAATCGTCCCGTCCCGCTTCTTTTGGATCCCCCCGGCCCCATCCAGGTGCGCGGGTTCGGCGGAGCCAGTGTGCCACAATTTACGGTCACTCTCAATGCCACCTCCCCTATAGAGAGAATTCCTGGGAACGTGATACATTCGACCCAAGAATCACTTAACTTAGAATGGCGAACTCCAAACTCCCAACGGCTGGTCCTGGTTGCGGCCTCAGCCGTCTCGTCAACATCTGCTACCGCCGTATGTCTGTGCGTGGAGAAGGCGAGCAAGGGCTCGTTCACCATGCCCAAGGATCTGCTAGCTCACATTCCGCTTTCTCGCCAGACGCCGGGACAGCCGCCAGGCCACATCACGCTCATCTCCTGGCCGGAGAAACTGGAGTATCCCATCAATGCCGCTGGACTGACCAACGGCGAAGCCATCAGCATCAGCGCCGCACAATCCGCCGTCTTGTTCCGCTAGGGCTAATCTTCGCCTTGTGCGGCTCCCTGCGTGCGCAGACGTGCCCCGCCTTTACCTACTCCGGCGCTGCCGAGGCCGCCGTCTTCCTCCCCAATCGTGCCGGAGGTTTGCAGCGCCTCGCCGACGGTTCCTTCACCTATCACAACTTCCTGCCGTTCTCCCCCTACACGAAGCAAACCACCACGCCTGGCTTTCAAACGAATTTCTACAACTGCACGGGCCTGCCCGCCCGATCGCACCTTCCCGTTCCCGGGCGCCCCAATATCACCGACACTCTTCTCGGAACCAGTTCCCGAAACCCGATCATCGCCGACATCGCCGGAGATGGCTTGGGCACGCTCGCCGGCGTAGCCTTGAAGAAAAACAAGCTCTCCGTAGGCACCATGAATCCCAACATTTCGCTCAAATCATCCGTGGACTACGACACCGGCGAAGATCCGCAGACGCTGCTCACCGCCGATCTCAACGGCGATTCGAAGCTCGATGTCGTTGTCGTCAACTACGGCACCTTCACCGCCGACGGCGGCATTTCGGTCTACCTCGGCGGAGCCAACGGCTCGCTCGGCAACGGAGTGCAGTACACCACCGGGAAATTCCCAGCCTATGCTACCGCCGGCGATTTCAACGGCGACGGGAAGCCCGACCTCGCGGTAGCCAATTTCAGCGGCAGCAACGTGAGCGTTCTCATCAACAAGGGCGATGGTACCTTCAACGCCGCCGTGAATTACGGCCCCGTCACAAACCCCTGGGCGATTCTCACCGTCGATCTGAACGGCGATTCTAAACGCGATCTCGCGTTGGCCGCCAATGACGGGGTTGCCATTCTGGCCGGCAACGGAAACGGCACGTTTCAAACACCCACCGTCATCGCCACCGGCATCACCCCCACATTCCTCGCCGCCGGCGACCTGAACAAAGACGGCAAAGTCGACATCGCAGTCAGCTCCTATTTCAACGCAGCCGTAACCGTGCTGCTGGGTGCCGGCAACCTCACATTCCCCACCCGCAATACTTACCTCTACGGCACCTTGCCCAACGACCTGCTAGGCAATACGTTCTTCCTCATGGATTTCGATGGCGACGGCAATCAGGACGTCGTCCTTGCTGCCGGACATCCCGATGGGCTCACTCCAGCCCCCTACGCCTCAAGCCTCAAAGTGCTTTTTGGACGCGGAGACGGAACCCTCATCGGCGCGCCTGCCTACAGCGTGCCCTACACTCCACAAACCCTGTTCTCCGCCGACTTCAACAAGGACGGCAAACCGGATCTACTCACCAACTACAACGGCGGAGTCGCCGTTCTCATCGGACTCGGCAACGGGTCGATGCAGGCCCCTCTCCTCATCCCGATGACAGGCGCTTTCGTCAACCACGCCGTGGCCGGCGATTTCAATAGCGATGGCAAGCTCGACATCGCCGCCGCTGACAACAACAACCGCGTGTGGATCATTTCCGGCAACGGCGACGGCACGTTCCAGGCTCCCGTTGCCCGCGATACCGGATCGAGCGGCACATATCTTGCCGCCGGTGACGTCAACGGCGATGGCAAACTGGATCTTGTGCTGGCCACGTCACAGCCCGACAGCGGCAGCAGCAGCGACCTCCCCACACTCTACCTCCCCGGCAACGGCAACGCCACCTTTCAAGCCGGCGTCACCATCAACGGCGCAACCGGCGCCACACACATCCTGCTCGCCGACGTTAGCGGTGACGGTAAGCTCGATCTCATCGCCACCCGCAAAGGCGCATTCGGCTCCACCACCAATCCCGGAGGCGTCACCATCATCCTCGGCAATGGCAACGGCACATTCCAGAATGCTACCAACTACGCCGCCGGTATCAACCCCGTCAGCACAGCCGCGGCCGATCTCAACGCCGATGGCAAGCTCGACCTCATCGCCACCACATCTGCTGAGAACTTCGGCTACCGCCTCGCCATCTTCCTCAATTCCGGTACGGGAACATTCGGCGCCGCCACGCTCGTCAACACGGATTTTGGCCCGGAGCAAATCGCCACCGGAGATTTCAACAGCGACAACAAGACCGACCTCATGGTCTCGCACTGCTGCGGCGACACCGACGTCACCTTCCACATCGGAAACGGCAATGGCACTTTCCAAACCGAAACGCACGTCACCGCCGGTGATTCGCCGCAAGGGATCGTCGCCGCCGATTTCAATGCCGACGGCAAGCTCGATCTCGCCGTTTCCTCCAGTTCCACCTCCACAAGTCAGATCATTGCCATCCTCAACGCCGTGACCGTAACCGGCGGAGGGGGCGGCGGTGTCCCCATCACCATCACTTCCAACCCCGCTGGCCGAACCGCCACAGTGGATGGCAACTCGTGCACCACTCCTTGCACGGTGAACCTCACGGCTGCCACGCAACACACCATCGCCGTGGCCGCCACGCAGGCAGGCGCAGCCGGAACACAGTACGTCTTCACCACCTGGAGCGACGCAGGCGCGGCCAGCCACACCATCACCGTACCCGCTACGGCCACCACCTACACCGCGAATTTCAAAACCCAATATCAGCTCTCGCTCACTGCATCGCCCACCAATGCCGGCACGGTCACACCGGCTTCCGGCACCTATTACGATGCCGGTACAGTGGTGGCGATCAACGCCGCTCCCGGCGCGGGTTCCACGTTCACTGCGTGGTCCGGGGCGGTAGCCAACACAGCGAGCCCCTCCACCACCGTCACCATGGACGCCGCCAAGTCCGTCATTGCACTGTTCAACGGCGGCACACCCATCACACCCGGCGGCCTCAAATTCGTGCCGCTCAGCCCCTGCCGCGTGATGGAAACACGCAGCCTCTACAATTTCGAAGGCCGCACCGGCGCATTTGGCCCGCCTTCCATCAATGGCACCGAGGTTCGCGCGCTCAATCTGCCGCAATCGAACGTGTGCACCATCCCCGCCACGGCCAAAGCCTATGTTGTCAACGTGACCCTCATCCCCACCAATACGGTCAACTTCGTCACCATCTGGCCCGCCGGGGAAACGCGTCCCAACGTCTGGACCATCCGCTCTCCAGATGGTCAGATCGTCGCCAATTCCGCCATTGTCAAAGCTGGAACGAACGGCGGTATCAGCGTCTACGCTTCGGAAAACACTGATCTGTTGATCGACATCAGCGGCTATTACACCGACAGCGCCGCGGTGGCGGGCCTTGCCTATTACCCGCTCACGCCTTGCCGCGTCATCGAAACACGCAGCGCCTATCGCTCACCTGCCGGCCCCTTCGGCCCGCCCAGCATGACCTCGCGTCAAACCCGCAGCTTCCGCTTCCCCGACACCCCCTACTGCACGGTGCCGCAGGCGACTGCCTATTCCGTCACCATCACCGTAGTGCCGCCAGGGCCCCTGGCTTATCTCACCGCATGGCCCAGCGGCTCCACCCAGCCCAACGTATCGAACATCAATTCCTTTGTGGGGCGCGTCCTTGCCAACAGTGTCATCGTGCCAGCGAGCGCCAACGGATCTATCGACGTGTTCACTTACGACGCCACCGATTTCATCATCGACATCAACGGCTATTACGCGCCCGACGACGGTGTGAACGGCCTTTTCTACTACCCCGTCACCCAGTGCCGCGCCAACGATTCCACGGCCACCGGCGGCCAGTACCCCGATGAGAGCACGCGCACCATCAGCATCCCCACGGCTACCGGCTGCACGGGCATCCCGGCCACTGCGAAGGGTTACGCGCTCAACGTCACCGCGCTTCCCGGCGGCAATCCGATGCCCTTCCTCACGGCGTATCCCACCGGCCAATCCCAACCGAATGCATCGATCCTGAATGCGTTCCAGGGGCAGATTGTCACTAACTCCGCCATCATTCCCGCCGGCACGAACGGCGCGGTGAACATCTACGCCTACCGCCGCACAGACGTCGTGGTGGAAGTCAGCGGCTATTTCGGACGTTAACTTTCTCGGAGGAACTCCGCCGGAGCAATCCTCGTAATGTAAGGATATGCTCCTCAAGGACGTCCGCTTTGCCATACGCACATTGGGGAAGAATCCGGGATACGCGGCCCTGGCGATGATTTCCCTGGCGCTTGGCATCGGCGCCAACTCGACGATTTACAGCCTCGCTGACGCCCTGCTGCTGCGCCCGCTCCCTGTCGAGGACGCTGCCCGCGTCGTCACCGTGCGCGGCAAGACAGGAGAGCATATCTTTGCCGGCGTCTCTTACCGCGACTACCTCGACATCGCCGCGCAGAGCAAAAGTTTCGACGGCATCGTCGCGCACCGCGGCCACAATGTCGGCTTCGCCACCTCGCCCGACGCCTTGCCTCAACTCAAGGCCGGGTTCGCCGTCAGCGCCAATTTCTTCAGCGTGCTTCGCGTCAAGCCCCAACTGGGCCGCATTTTCCGTCCCGAGGAAACGCAGGTGCCTGGCCGCGATGCGGTGCTCCTGCTCGGCCACGATCTGTGGCAGCAAAGTTTCGGCGGCAGTCCCGATGTGCTGGGCCGCAAGATCCGCCTCAACGGCGTCGAGTTCACCATCATCGGAGTCACTCCCGAATCCTTCACCGGCATGGACCAGTTCTTCCGCCCCGGCTTCTTCGTTCCTCTGCAGATGTCCGGCGCGCTCTCCACTTCGAAGACCGCATATGAGTTCCTCGAAAAGCGCAGCAATCGGGCATTGGAAGTCCACGGGCGCTTGAAGCCCGGAGTCAGCCCCGCCGAGGCGGAAGCCGAACTGGCCGCCATCGCCACGAACCTCTCCAAGGCCTACGCCGATACCAACCGCAACTACACATTTCTTGTGCGCACCCAGGTCAAAAACCGCATGGAGCAATCGCCTCCCGATACAACGCTGGTGATCCTCATGATGAGCATCACCGGGGTCGTGCTCCTGATCGCCTGCGCCAACGTCGCGAACATCATGCTCAGCCGCGCCCGCGGCCGTTCCCGCGAAATCGCCATCCGGCTCTCCATGGGAGCAACGCGAGCCCAATTGATCCGCCAATTGCTTACGGAAAGCCTCATGCTTTCTGCCGGTGGCATGGCACTGGGCCTGCTGATTGCTGTCGCCGGAGTGAAGCTGCTTTCCACCATTCAGATTCCCACCGATCTCCCGGTGGTACTCAATATCGAACTGAACGAGCGGGTTCTGTGGTTCACGCTGCTGGCAGGAATCGCCAGCGCGCTGATCTCCGGCCTGGCACCCGCCCTGCAAACCACCAATACCGATCTCGTGTCGGCACTGAAGGAAGGCGATCAGGCCGAATCCATCCGCCGCCGTCTGCTGGGCCGCAACGCCCTGGTCATTGCCCAAGTGGCGCTCTCCGTCGTGCTGCTGGTTTGCTCATCGATGATGCTCCGCGCCTTCGGCACGCTGCTCGGGGAGAACCCCGGCTTCCGCACCGATCACCTGGTGATGATGGCCTTTGATCCATCGCTCGTCCGGTACGACGCGCAGCGCGCGCGGAAGTACTTTGAGCGCGTCCTCGAGACATCGAAGACGGTGCCGGGCGTCCAGTCCGTCGCACTCTCCAGCGTGACGCCGTTTGGCAACAACCAGCAGATGGAAGCCGTAGCTCCGGAAGGCTACCAGTTCCCGCAGGGCCAGGAGACTACCGGCGTATTTGCCAACACCGTGTCCGAGGGTTATTTCGAAACCGCGCAGGTGGCCATCACCAAAGGGCGCGGCTTCCGCCAGACAGACGACGACAACGCACCGAAGGTCGCCGTCGTCAACGAAGAGTTCGCGCGCCGCTACTGGCCCAATCAGGACGTCGTCGGCAAACGTTTCCGCCTGGGCAGCGCCAAGGGCGACTGGGTGCAAATCATCGGTGTTGCCGTGACCGGCACCTATCTGTGGATTGCGGAACCGCCCACGCCCTTCCTCTACTTTGCCTACCGGCAGTACCCGCGCTCGCGCATGAGCCTCTTTGCCCATACCTCCAGCGCCTCGGCCAGCATGATCGCGCCCATCCGGGAAGCCATCCGCACTCTCGATCCCAATCAGCCCGTTTATGATGTGCGCACCATGGAAGAGTTTTACGACATGCGCGCGGTGAAGACCACGCGCCTCATTACGGAGATCATCGGCATTGCCGGCCTCATGGGTCTTGCACTGGCGCTCGCCGGTTTGTACGGGTTGATCTCCTATTCGGTGAGCCGCCGCACCCGTGAAATCGGCATCCGCATGGCCATTGGCGCAGGACGCGACGGAGTGCTGCGCATGGTCCTGCGCCAGGGCATGACGCTCGCTTCCATCGGATTAGGGATCGGCATGCTCGGCGGCATCGGGGCTGGCTACGCACTAAAAGCGGCATTCCAGATGAATGCCATCGACTGGGTGACCTTGGCCGTCGTTCCCGTGCTGCTGCTCTCGGTCACAGCGGTCGCCAGTCTCATTCCCGCCCGCCGCGCCGCAGCCATCGACCCAATGCGAGCCCTTCGCTGGGAGTGAGCGCATTACCCCAACACCAGTTCCATGCGGGCGTAACTCGCTTCCATGCCGTACTCCATGCCCGTAGCCAGCATCGCTTCCCGGGTCTTTGCATCCGGCAGCGTCATACGCATCACCATCAGCGTCCCGGTTCCATCTGCCTCAAACCGTGTCTCCACCTCGTTGTCCGGAGTCGGGTCCGGCAGATGCATGCGTTCCACGTGCACAATGCGCGAAAACGGCTCCAGCACCCGGTACTCGCCTGTCAAATGGAAGCCACCGCCCTTTCCATCCGACCACTCATAGCGAATGCGGCCTCCAGGCCACGCCTCGCTGATACACACCGGCATTGTCCAGCCATCGGGTCCCAGCAGCCACTTCTGGACAATCGCCGCCTCCGTGTGAGCCCGGTAGACCGCCTCCGGCGACGCCGCAAACCGCCGCGTCACCACGACATGCAGATCTCCCTCAGTCTTCAAATCCAGCTTGCTCATGATTGCTCCTTTGTTTCAGCCAATATCGAATCCAACCGCGCGTAGTTCGCCTCCAGGGCAACGCGCAGCTTCCCCAGCCATTGCTCCAGTTCCGTCAGCCCCTCCGGAGCCAGCCGGCAGGGCCGCTTGGCCCCATCCACACGCCGCGTGATCAACCCCGCCTCTTCCAATACCCGCAGATGCCGCGAAATCGCCGGCTGGCTCATGGGAAAGGGCTCCGCAAGCTCCATAACTGTCGCCTCTCCTAGCGCCAACCGAGCCAGAATCGCCCGCCTGGTGGGATCGCTCAACGCCGCAAATCTGCTATCGAGGTTCATCGTATAAACATTATGTTATATAACACAATAGTTAAATGTCAACCCCAAACAATTTTCCGAGTCCAGAGCACCCCAAATCTTCACCCTTCGTGTATACTGGGAAATGGTGTCTCTCAATGGCTAATACGTTTTCTGCACTGAAGCGCGTCCGCATGACTGAGCGCAAGACCGAAGTGAATCGCATGCGCAAGTCTCGCCTCCGCCACGCCATCCGCGCCATGCGCCGCCTCCTCGACAAGAAGGACGTCCAGGCTGCCCAGGCTATCCTGCCGGCAACCTACTCCGCCGTCGACCGCGCCGCTAAGTTGGGCATTATCAAGAAGAATACCGCTGCTCGCTACAAATCGCGCCTCGCTCACCGCCTGGCGAAAGCGGCCGCCTAACCCTTCTGCCCCTTTCCCTGTTCCCCGGGATACGCTAGCCTAAACGCTTGCATGTCCCGCAACATTGCCAATATTCGCGAAGCCCTTCGTGCCAACGAAGGGCTGATTCGTCTTGCTCCCTGCTGGGTTCCCCGTCCGCTCCACGTTCCAGGAGGCCGTCTTCGCCTCCATCCCAAAGACCTTTACGCACTTGGCGCCCACCGTGGCGGCATTGATGAACGCTGGTTCTGCTCCGCCACCAACGCCCGCAACGGCCCCGGCACTCCTCAGGATGAGGGTCTGTCGTATATCGATAGCAACGGCCAGCGGATTCTCTTCAAGCTAGCCATCGACGAAATCGGAGATGAAATCCTCGGCGCCGAGACCATGGCCCGCGAAGGCGGCTGGCGCCTGCTCTGCAAGTTCTTCGATAACCTTGGGCCCATCCCCTTCCACATGCACCCTTCCGACGCTATCGCCGCCCTCACCGGCCAGCGCGGCAAGCCCGAGGCCTACTACTATCCGCCCCAATACAACACCAAGGAAAACAACTTCCCCTACACCTTCATGGGCCTCGAGCCCGGCACCACTCGCGACGAGATCCGCCGCTGTCTGGAGCGCTGGCACGAGGGAGACAACGGCATCCTCTTCCACTCCAAAGCCTACAAGCTCCAGCCTGGCACTGGCTGGCAACTCCACACCGGGATCCTCCACGCCCCCGGCTCCCTTGTCACATACGAGCCCCAAGCCGCCTCCGACGCCTCCGCCATGTTCCAATCCATGGTGGAAGGGCGTGCCGTGCCCCGTGACTTTCTGGTTAAAGACGTCCCGCCAGAGCATCACCACAACCTCGATTTCATCCTCGGAATGCTCGACTGGGAGGCTAACGTCGACCCGCAATTCGCCAAGAACCGCAGGTTCTTTCCGCTGTCGATCCAGCAAACAGATCAGTTCGAGGAGTGCTGGATCGTTTACTCCACCGGCTACTACTCCGCCAAGCAACTGACCGTCTTTCCCGGCCAATCCGTCACCGTCACCGATGCGGCCGCCTACGGCATCATCCTGGTCCAGGGCCACGGCGCCGTCGGCTCACTCGATGTGGAAACCCCCACTCTCATCCGCTACGGCCAGATGACCAAAGATGAGCTCTTCGTCACTGCCGCCGCAGCCCGCCGGGGTGTCACCATCACCAATCGCAGCCCAGTGGAAAACCTTGTCCTGTTGAAGCACTTTGGCCCCGGCAACCCCGACGCCCCCATCGGACGCCCTTGAGAAACACTCAATAAAACTCTTTCCGGTGCTCCTCGGCGTACATCTTCATCCGTGTCGCCACCTCCGGATACTTCTCGATCACATTCACCGTCTCAAACGGATCTTCCTTCATATCGAACAGCGACATCTCAATCGAAGCCTGGCGGAATTTTCCCGGCTTCCCATCATTGCCGTTCTCCACCAGCGTCCGGTAGGAATGCGGAACATGCAGCTTCCAATGCCCGTCCCCGCTGATCACCCCTTCGAAATTCGGCCCGGTGCAAAAGGCGTAATAGGGATGCGGATTCACCGCTCCCGGCTTATCCACAATCAGATCCCACACGTTCTTCCCGTCGATCGGATTCTTCGGCAACGCCGCCCCTGCCAGGTGCGCAAACGTCGGCATCAAATCAATGGTGCAGAGCGCCTTCGTCGATGCTGATCCTGCCTTGATCTTCCCCGGGTACCGCATCAAGCAAGCGCTGCGAGTCCCCCCGTCAAACCCTGTTCCTTTTGCCTCCCGGAACGGCGTCATTCCCGCGTGATTGCCATAGGAAGTCCACGGGCCGTTATCCGACGTCATCACTACCATCGTGTTATCTTCGACGCCTGCTTCCTTCAACGCCTTCAGAATCTCACCCACTGACCAGTCGATCTCCATCATCACGTCCCCATACACGCCCACACCCGACTTGCCCTTGAACTTCTCACTGCGGAACAACGGCACGTGCGGCATCGAATGCGGCACATACAGCAGAAACGGATTGGCCTTGTTGCGGCGAATGAAATCGACAGCATGCTCCGTATACCAGGTGGTCAACATCGGCTGGTGCTCCGGAGTCACCCGCTCAATTTTGACCTTCCCGTTCTCCCAGAAATGCAGCGGATACTTGCTGTAGGCCTGCGGATTCTCCGGGTGAAATTCCCACATGTCATTCGAATACATCAGCCCGCAGGATTCATCGAAGCCGCGCGCCGGCGGCCGCGTCTCCGGCTGATCGCCGATGTGCCACTTCCCGAATACCGCGGTCTTGTATCCCTTCGCCTGCAGCACCTGCCCCATCGTGGCGAATGACGGATCGAGCCCTCGCGCCCGCGGCCCGTGCGCCCCGAACACTTTCGTCCGACCCGGATAACATCCGCTCAGTAGTGCCGATCGCGACGCCGAACACACCGCCTGGGGCACGTAGAAATTGTTGAACCGGCATCCCTCGCTCGCCAGCCGGTCCACATTTGGAGTCGGGTACGTCGGATGCCCGAACGGCTTGAAGTCTCCCCAACCCGAATCATCGAGAAAAATCACCACGAAGTTCGGAGTCGTGGCAGCCCGCCCTACGCCCGCGGTCAACCCCAGGCCCAAGGTCTGTTTTAAAACGTCTCTACGAGTCATACCCGACTATTGACTCTACCACCTGTAAGGACGGGTCTCCAGGCCGGTCACAATCCGCTCTGTTTTTTGGATTATTTTTCGACAAACTGTATTTCGTTTATTTTCAAGCACTCGCGGCCCTTCGCAAACCGCTCTCCGGCAAACATGCCGCGTAACCGAGCCGGATTCCGACCCTCCCCGGCATACACTCAAATCGCGAGCAGAGGCTTGCGAAAAACAATGAAAAACACCACCAGTGGCTACATCCCACTACCCAGGTCCCGCAAAGTCACTCAGGACCCCTTGGATCTCCTCCCGATGCTATCGGAGCGGATCGTCGGGCAGAACAGCTCGATTGAGTCGATCGTGCCCTACGTCTACATGTACAACGCAGGTCTCGCCCCGGAAGGCCGTCCCGTCGGCGTCTTCCTTCTTTTGGGTCCCACCGGCACCGGGAAAACCCGTACCGTCGAAGCGCTCGCCGAAGCCGTTCACGGAAGCCCCCGCAACCTGCTCCGCATCGATTGCGGCGAATTCCAGCTGGAACATGAGGTTGCCAAACTCATCGGCGCGCCTCCCGGCTATCTGGGCCACCGCGAAACCACGCCCCTGCTCACCCAGCAGAAACTCAACGCCGTCACCAGTGAGCGCTCCAATCTCTCCCTGGTCCTGTTCGATGAAATCGAGAAAGCCGCGCCTTCCATGCAGCGCCTGCTCCTCGGAGTTCTGGACAAAGCGATTCTCCGCCTCGGCGACAATACTGTGGTCAACTTTGAACGCAGCATTGTCTTCCTCACCAGCAACCTGGGCGCGCGCAACATGAGCCGCGAACTTCGCCCCGAATTCGGCTTCGACAAGCTCGTCGAGCGCCCTCGCGCCAAGCTGTCCAGGAAGCTCGAAAGCATCGCCATGAACGCGGTTCGTCGCAAATTCTCTCCGGAATTCGTCAACCGCATCGACGTTGTCAACACCTACTACCCGCTCGAACGGGCTTCGCTCGAACAAATCCTCGAGCACCAACTCGATGAATTCCGCCGCCATATCATCACCCGCCTCGGCCAGCGAGCCTTCTTCCTCGAATTGACCCGCAAAGCCAAAGGCTTCCTTATCGAGAAAGGCACCAGTGCCGAATACGGAGCCCGCGAATTGAAGCGCACCGTGCACCGCCACCTCATTCAACCCGTTTCCATGCTCGTCGCACGAGGCCAGATTGAGCCCTGCGGCGCGGCTTTTGTCGATTACAAAGAAGGCGCGGATGCTCTCACCATTCGCTGTATTTCCGCCACCGAAGAGATTGCTGCGTGAGGATGCTACGCACAAACAGGGGCGCGCGGCGCCTTCAGCTCACGCCCCTGTTTCTACCGCGGCAGCACGAATCCGCCGCAGCTTTCGCACCAAGCCACCCAATAATTCCAACCGCAACGCATTCGCTCCATCGGACAGCGCGCGCGACGGCTCTTCATGCACCTCAACAAACAGCCCATCCACTCCAACAGCGGCAGCGGCCCGCGCCAGCGGCTCGATAAACTCCGGCTGCCCGCCTGAGGATTTTCCCGCCGCGCCCGGCATCTGCACGCTGTGCGTCGCATCGAACACCACAGGCCAGCCATGCCCGTGCATCACCGCCAATCCGCGCATGTCCACCACCAGGTTGTTATACCCAAACGAGCTGCCGCGCTCGGTCAGCAGAATCCGATCATTCCCCGTGGACGCAACCTTCTCCGCTGCCAGCCGGATATCGTAGGGCGAAACAAATTGCCCCTTCTTGATATTCACCACGCGCCCCGTGCGCCCCGCCGCTACCAGCAAATCCGTCTGCCGGCATAAGAACGCCGGGATCTGAAGGACATCCGCAACCTCCGCCGCCGCCTCAGCATGCGAAGGCTCATGGATGTCTGTCAAAATCGGAAATCCACGAGCCTTCAACCCACCAAGAATCCGCAGTCCTTCGCGCAATCCAGGTCCGCGGTATGAATCCACGCTGCTCCGGTTTGCTTTGTCGTAACTCGCTTTGAATACGAACGGTCCGCCCAGCTCCCGTGCAATTGCATCGGCCAGGAAGTGCACGTGCTCTTCGCTCTCGATCACACACGGCCCGGCGATCACCGCCAGGTCCGCGCCATCACCGATCGACAGTGACGGAAGCAGTTCGATCCGCACGTGTCTTCCCCAGGATCTCTTTCTTGTTCCGGTAGCAGGCGCCCACAAAGGACCGGAACAGCGGATGCGGCTCCAGCGGCTTCGACTTGAACTCCGGATGGAACTGGCACCCCAGGTAATACGGATGATCCGGCAGCTCGCAGATCTCCACGTACATCCCGTCCGGTGTCTGTCCCGTCAACCGCAATCCATGCGAAGTGAGAATCCCCTCATACTCGCGGTTGAATTCATACCGGTGCCGGTGGCGCTCACTGATCTCCGGCACGCCATACGCTTCGCGCGCGAAGCTGCTCTCGGAAAGCTTGCATGGATACGCCCCCAGGCGCATCGTCCCGCCCAATTCGTCCACGCCTTTCAACTCGCGCAACTTGAAGATCACACGGTGGGGCGTGGCCGGATCGAACTCCGTCGAATCCGCATTCGGCAATCCACATACGTTCCGCGCGAACTCGATTACCATCGTCTGCATGCCCAAACAGATTCCGAAATACGGCACCTTGAACTCGCGCGCATAACGGATCGCATGGAGCATTCCTTCAATTCCGCGTTTGCCGAATCCGCCCGGCACCAGGATGCCATCGTAAGGCTTCAGCCGGTGGATGCAATCGGGCCATTCCAACTCCTCGGCTTCCACCCACTCGATATTCACCTTCACGCCATGCGCCAACCCGCCATGCAACAACGCTTCCTTCAAACTCTTGTACGCGTCTTCGTAGGTCACGTACTTGCCCACCAGCGCGATCTTCACATCGTCAATCGGATTGCGCATCCGCGTCAGCATGTTGCTCCAACGCCGCAGATCCCGCGGAGCCGCATCCAGATGCAGTTGCTTCAGCAGGAACTCATCCACCTTCTGATCGGCAAACACCAGCGGCACTTCGTACACAGAGGACACATCGCTCGCGCAGATCACCGCATCCACGTCCACATCGCAGAACATGGCGATCTTCTCTTTCACTTCTTTTCCAAACGGCCGCTCCGAACGGCACACCAGAATATCGGGCTGAATACCCAGGGCGCGCAACTCCTTCACCGAATGCTGCGTCGGCTTCGTCTTCAATTCCTGCGCCGCCGCGATCCACGGCACCAGTGTCACGTGCACGAACATCGCGTTCTCTTTGCCCACTTCATGCCGCATCTGCCGGATCGCTTCGAGAAACGGCAGCGACTCGATATCGCCCACCGTGCCGCCAATCTCCACCAGAATCACATCCACGCCCGCGGCCACGCGCCGCATCGCCGCCTTGATCTCGTTGGTCACGTGCGGAATCACCTGTACCGTCTTGCCCAGGTAATCGCCGCGCCGCTCGCGCGTGATGATCTGTTCGTACAGCCGCCCCGACGTGAGATTGTTCGCCTGCGTCAGCGGAGCATGCGTGAACCGCTCATAGTGCCCCAAATCCAGATCCGTCTCCGCTCCATCATCGGTGACGAAAACTTCGCCATGCTGGAACGGACTCATCGTCCCCGGATCCACATTCAGATACGGATCGAACTTCTGCAGAGTCACACGCAATCCCCGCGACTCCAACAGGCACCCGATGGAAGCCGCGGCAATTCCCTTCCCCAGGGAACTCACCACGCCTCCCGTAACAAAGATGTACTTCACCATTTCAACCCCCCTCAAAGTTCAGGCAAAATCGCTTCGTGTAATTTCGTCACGCGGTCCAGATCCTCCGGCGTATCCACCCCGATGGAATCGTAGTCGGTTTCCATCACCCGGATCCGGTACCCGTTTTCGAGAGCTCGTAATTGCTCCAGTCGCTCGGCCTGCTCCAACGGCCCAACCGGCATCGCCGTATAGCCGAGCAGGAAATCTCTGCGGTACACATACATCCCGATATGTTTCCAATAGGCCGCATCCACGCCCCCCCGATTGTAGGGAATCGTACAGCGCGAAAAGTAGATCGCATTGCCGCGCAGATCGCAAACCACTTTCACCACGTTCGGGTTCGCCATCTCTTCTTCGGTTTCAATGCGCTTCTTCAGCGTCGCCATCGGCGCGTCGTCATCGTCCAGCAGCGCCAGTGTCGCGGCATCGATAGCGCCCGGATCAATCATCGGCTCATCGCCCTGAATGTTCACCACGATCGACGCCGTATCCGCGCTGGCAACTTCGGCAACACGATCCGTCCCCGAAAGATGATCTCTCCGTGTCATACGCACGCGCGCTCCAAATCCCCGCGCGGTCTCGTAAATCTGATCATCGTCGGTGGCAATCACGACATCGGTCAGATAACGGGCCATTACACTACGTTCGTAGACGTGTTGGAGGATGGGTTTACCGGCGAGTTTGGCGAGAGCTTTTCCGGGGAACCGGGTGGAGGCAAACCGGGCGGGTATTACGCCCAGAATTCTTTGCGGCACATGTCAGGATAGCACGGCTGACCCGCTTCTCCAATGGAATACAATCAAACCGATGCTGCTCACGGCGATCGCCTGTCTGTTCACCGCACAGGCCGCCGACTTCTCTCACGCGCTGCACGCCAAACTCACGCCAGGCTGCACTTCGTGCCATGCCACGGCCGCCACCAGCACACGTCTCGAAGACAATCTCCTGCCTGGCGCCGATGCTTGCCGGCCCTGTCATGAATCGGTGCAGATCAAGCAACCGGCCAAGACGCGCCTCGCCAAATTCGATCACGCCTTTCATGCGAAGTTCGGGAACGTTGCCCCACTGATCGCTGCCGCCATCAAAGCCAACACGTACCTTGGCGACGCCGCCGCGCGTGCAGCCTCGCTCAACACCGCCAACGCCTGTGCCGCCTGTCACCGCGGCATCGAATCCTCAACGTCGGTCTCAACAAAGAATCACCACCCCGAAATGGCCGATTGCCTCGTCTGTCACAACAAGATCGATCCACCCTTCAGTTGCGAAACCTGTCACGGCAATGACAAAACCCTCAAGCCCGCAACCCACACCGCCCGCTACATCGACACCCACACAACCAAGAGTGAAAAGACCGGCTGCGCCTCCTGCCACGGAAAGCGCTTCTCTTGCCAGGGCTGTCACTAACGCAGAATACGGAACAGGTTGCTGTAATCATCGGTCCACAGCCGGACGTTGTCTACCACCTTCGGCGGCGAAAACCCCTTCAACCGCGGCCTATCCAGGTCTTCCTTCTTGTTCGCCACCAGAACCATGTCTGTGCCGTAGTAGCCAAGATCCTCATCGCCGCCATCCTCGATGAGCAAGCTCGGCTTGCCCAGCGCCTCCGCCGCTCGCGCAATCACCGGCTTCAGATTCAGGTAACGGTTGGAAATATGGATCACCAGAATCCCATCCGGCTTGAGATGCTTGAAGTACAACAGGAACGCCTCCTTCGTGAGCAAATGCACCGGCACTGAGTCCGAAGAGAACGCATCCATGTGCAGCACGTCATAACCCTGAGGCTCTTCCCGCTCCAACGACAAACGCGCGTCCCCCATCACAATATCGAGCTTCGCCGGGCAATCCTTGATGAACGTGAACTCCTTCTTCGCAATCTCCACCACTAGCGGATTGATCTCGTAGATCCGGAAATGATCCCCCGCCCGGGCATAAGTAAGCATGACGCCGGCGCCCAGTCCCGTGATTCCGATCTTCTGCGGCTTATCCCGGTCTTTGGCGTGGATCGCCCGCCCCACGCCGCTATTCGGCCCAAAGTAACTCGTCTGCTCCCGCGCCCGTGATGGATGCAGATACTGCTCGCCGTGGTTGATCACGCCGTGCGTCAGCTTGCGCGACCAGTCGGCATCGCCTTCCTGTCCATAGTCCGCCGTACGCATCCCGCCGTAGAAGTTTCGCACCAGCGTCCGGTACTCCGCCGAGCTCTTCTGCGTGTGCTGCACCAGAATCACCGCCATCGCCAACGTGCCGGCCGCGGCCACCACCCAAGCCCATCCTCCCTGCGAGCGATGCAACAGGCTCTGCCGGTCTCCCCACTGCACCAGCAGCACCAGCACCGCGCAGGCGATGATGCCAATCGGAAACTCGCTGTAATTGACAAAGAACGACGGAGCCACCACACCCACGAACAAACCGCCCAGTGCGCCTCCCACTGAGATCATCAGATAAAACGAGGTCAAATACCGCGGATGCGGTTTCAATGAGGCAACCTCGCCGTGGCAGGTCATGCAGCAGATGAACAGCGCTGAAGCGAACAGCGCCACCTTCTTCGGAATATTCAGTTCGGTTTCCGCCGTTATGCCGTGGGTCATTGCGGCCAGAGCCAGTGCCGTCATCGGTAGATACCAATTGCGGCTATACCAGCCATCGCTATCGAAGGTGAGAATGAAACTCAACAGGTAGAGGCACAACGGCAATACCCACAGGAACGGGATCGGCGCCACATCCACCGTGAGGTGATTCGTAATCGAGAGCAACAGCACCGAAGCGCACGCCGATAATCCCGTCCACAGCAGCCAGTGCATCGGAGGAGGAGCCTTCGCCGGAGGCTCGTCGAGCTTCGCTTCCTCCGCCGGCGCGATCGCCAACCCCCGGCTCCGCCATGCCAGTGATCCACATAAGGCGGCAAACACGACATAGGCGCCGCTCCACACATTCGCCTGCAAACGCGTCGGCAGCAGCGGCTCAATCAGAAACGGATACCCCAGCAGGGCCAGCATTGACCCGATGTTCGACAGCGCGAATAGCCTGTAAGGCGAAGCTCCCGGCATGGCCCTTGCGTACCACGCTTGCACCAGCGGCCCGGTAGTGGAAAGCAGCAAATAGGGCAACCCGACAGTTCCGGCCAACAACCCGAGGATCTGCAGGGTCGGATTTCCGCCGCCTACCGGCTTCCACTGGTCGCCCGGCGCTACCGGCAATACCAGCAGGCTCGCCGCCAGCAACAGCATGTGAATGGTGGTCTGCGATTTGCTGGCCAGCCGGCTCGTGCTCCAGTGCGAGTACAGATACCCACCCAGCAGTGCCATCTGGAAGAACAGCATGCACGTCGTCCACACTGCCGCCGATCCGCCGAACCAAGGCAGGATAATTTTCGCAATGATCGGCTGTACCTGAAACAGAAGATAAGCGCTGACGAAGATCGTTACCGCGTAGTGAAGCATTCGAAGTATCTATTCCAACCTTTCCACGATTGTCGCGGTTCCCATCCCGAATCCGATGCACATCGACTGGAGTCCGAACCGGCCTCCGGTTCGTTCCAGAATGTGCAGCAGCTTCGTCATCAGCACTGCTCCCGTCGCCCCTAACGGATGCCCGTGCGCGATCGCCCCGCCTTGCATGTTGACCCGCGCCATGTCTGGCCGCAGTTCGCGCGCCCACGCCAGAACAACGCTGGCGAAGGCTTCGTTAATCTCGAAGACATCAATCTCAGACACATCCAGACCGGCTTTCTTCAGCGCTCTCTGAGTCGCGTCAATGGGCCCCGTCAGCATCAGCACCGGATCTGTTCCCACCACCACCCGGGTGACCACACGGGCCCGCTTTCGCAACCCCAGCTCTTTCGCCTTCTCCGCCGACCCTAACAACAACGCCGCGGCCCCATCGGAGATCTGGCTCGAGTTCCCCGCCGTCACTGCGCCGCCGGCCCGGAATGCCGCCGCGAGTTGTCCCATCTTCTCCACATTCGGATTCGCCCGTACCCCTTCGTCCGCTGTGCGGCCCTTCACCGCCACCAGCTCTCGCGCCGTCCATCCTTCTCGAGCCGCCGCCGCTGCCCGGCAGTGACTCGACGCCGCGTACTCATCCAGTTCGCGCCGCGACAATCCCCATTTCTCCACCAGCATCTCCGCCGATTGGCCCTGGTGCACCATCTCAAACGGAAACGCTTCGCGGAACTCCGCCGTGATGTTCCCATCCGAACCCATCGCCACCCGGCTCATGCTTTCAACCCCGCAGGCAATGGCGAGATCCATGTCACCCGCCCCAATGGCCTGTGCGGCGAAGTGCACCGCCTGCTGTCCGCTTCCGCAGAAGCGGTTCAATTGCACCCCCGGAACGGAAACTGGAAATCCCGCCTGCAGCGCCGCCAGACGCGCCACGTTCAAACCTTGCTCCCCCACCGGTGACACGCATCCCGCGATCACATCCTCCACCTGCGCCTTATCCACACCGGCCCGCTCCACCAGCGCCTCCAGGGTCAGCGCCAGTAAATGAACCGGGTGGATCCCATGCAGCGCACCGTCGGGCTTGCCGCGCCCGATCGGCGTGCGTACCGCTTCCAGCAGGAATACATCGCGCATGAGAAATACCTTCGGAACAGTATGGCATCCCTTCGGGGCATAAAAAAACCGGGGTGCGGCGAGCAACCCCGGATTCTTTGCAACAACTGCTGCCGGAAGTGTCTACTGCACGCGCTTAGCGGTCATCTCCATTTCGCGGTCGCCGAAGCTCATCGTGAGCTTCAACTCGTCGCCCTTCAGCGCGCCCTTGTAGTGAATCTTCACCTCATTGCCGCCAAAATTGCGAGTTACGGAGAAGGACACATTGTCTCCATCCACCTTGCCTTCCTGGATCTCGACGGAGCCATTGCGGCCTTCCATCGTCCCGGTCAGCTTGCTGCCATCGGCCTTCAAAGTCATGGAGCTTTCACGTGTTTCGCCGTTCTGCATGGTAAAGCTGTACTTCCATTTCCCACTCACGTCCCCGGCAAACGCCGAGACCACCAGAACAGCCAGGACCATCACGAGGGTCACAATACGGGTTTTCATTAAGAGCGGAGACTCCTTATCGTAGGTAGAGATGCCGATAGAGAGGGGGAAGTTACCGCCCCTAATGTTAAGCTAAATTAAGCTATGCGAACACTATTGGGAATGGCGTTCGCCCTCTCTCTCTGGGCAGCCACCGCCACAAACGATAAAGGACCTGGGCCCCAATGGGAGTCCATGCCGACTGAATCCGTGACCCAGGAGGCCGCTCCGGCCTCTCCTCCTCCGCAAACCACCGATGCCAAAGCCCCGTCGCTAGCTGAAACCATGGCAAAACCCGCTGAGCCCGCCGCTGAGCAGCCGATCGACCTCTTCCCCACACCTCTGCGTATTGCTACCGCGCTGGCTGTGGTCGCCATGATCGCCTACGTCGCCGTGTCGCGGCTCTCTTAGCGGGCAACGTGAAGCCAGTCGCCCTAACCATCGCCGGCTCAGATCCCAGCGGAGGCGCGGGCATCCAGGCGGACCTCAAAACCTTCCATCAATTCGGCGTCTACGGCGAAGCGGTGATCACCCTGCTCACCGTCCAGAACACCCTCACCGTCGACGCCGTCCAAATCCTCGACCCGGCCTTTGTGCTTCGTCAATTAGAAGCCGTGGTTGCTGATATTCCGCCTCAGGCAGTGAAGACCGGCGCTCTGGGCGATGCCCCGACGATCGAAGCGATCGCCGCCGCCGCCGCCCGCTTTTCCTTTCCGCTCATCGTCGATCCCGTCATGATCAGCAAACACGGCGCTCCCCTCATCGCCGAAGAGGCCCGCCAGGTGCTCTCCACTACCCTCATTCCTCGCGCCTTTCTCATTACTCCGAACCTCCACGAAGCCTCTACTCTGGCGGGCTTCCCTGTTGACTCACCCCAATCCATGCGCCAGGCGGCCCTCTATATCCGTAACCTGGGTGCCCGCTCGGTACTCATCAAGGGTGGACACCTCCAGGGCGTTGCCCTCGATCTCCTCCTGACCGAGGACGGCACCTTCCACGAGTTCCCCGGCGAACGCTTCGATACTCCCCACACCCATGGAACCGGCTGTACCTATTCCGCGGCGATCACCGCCTGTCTGGCCCATGGCCTGTCCCTCCCCGATGCCGTCGCCCTCGCCAAACGCTTCATCTCGCAAGCGATTCGCACCAATCCCGGCCTGGGTCACGGCTCCGGCCCGGTCAATCATCACGCTGTCTTGGACTAAAACGCAAAAAAACTCTTGACCGGTTTCCGTATTTCCAATATTATCGAAATATGGAACAAGGAAACACTACCATCAAAGACGTCGTCAAGGAAAAGTACGGTCAGGCTGCTCTCCGTGTCACCACGGGTAAAGGCTCTGCCTGCTGTGGCTCGGCCCCAGCAAGCATCAGTGACTGCGCCGACCCTATAACCTCTAATCTTTACAGCCAGGTCGAGCAGGGACAACTGCCCGACACGGCTGTCCTCGCCTCGCTGGGCTGCGGCAACCCGACCGCACTCGCCGACCTTCACCCCGGCGAAACCGTCCTCGATCTGGGCTCCGGAGGCGGTATCGACGTCCTTCTGTCCGCCAAGCGTGTCGGCCCCACCGGCAAAGCCTACGGCCTCGACATGACGGATGAAATGCTGGCACTGGCGCGCCAGAACCAGGCCAAGGCTGGCGTCACCAACGTCGAGTTCCTCAAGGGCGAAATCGAGCATATCCCCCTCCCCGACAACTCCGTCGACGTCATCATCTCCAATTGCGTCATCAACCTCTCCGCCGACAAGGACAGCGTCCTCCGCGAGGCCTTCCGTGTCCTCAAGCCTGGCGGCCGCTTCGCCGTTTCCGATGTCGTGACCCGCGGCGAGATCCCCGCCGCCGTGCGCCAGTCTGTCCTCGCTTGGGTCGGCTGCGTCGCCGGCGCCCTGGACGAAAAGGACTACGTCGGCAAGCTCAAGGCCGCCGGCTTTGACCAGGCCTCGATTGAGCCCACTCGCATCTACAAAGTCGAAGACGCCCGCGAATTCCTCGCCGGCCAGGGCCTCGATGTCGAGCAGTTGGCCGATCAGGTGGACGGCAAGTTCTACAGCGGCTTCATCCGCGCCACCAAAGCCGCACCTGCAGCCTGCTGCAAACCGGGATGCTGCGCTTGAGCCTAATCCCTCCAGGCGGCGGGTACGTTTACGGCCTCGCCGCCTTCTCCACAGCCCGCATGACACGCAACAAATTGCCCGAATAGATCTTCCCAATGTCCCCCGCCGAGTAGCCCTTGTTGAGCAGCGCTTTCGTCAGGTTCGGAAACTGCGAAACATCCTCCAACCCAACCGGCACGCACGTCACTCCATCGAAATCACTGCCGATTCCCACGTAATCCACTCCCGCGATCTTCACCACGTGATCGATATGCGCCACAATGTCCTGCAGCGTTGCCCGCACCATCGGCTTCGGCCGCGCAGCCGCCGGCAGCCGGCCCAATTCCGAAGATTCCGCCGACTTCGGATTGAGAAACTCGCACCCGAAGTTGATCTGGATCACCCCGCCCTTCTTCGCCAGCGCCTGGATCATTTCATCGCTCATGTTGCGCGCGATATCGGAAATCGCCCGGCAGGAAGAATGCGACGCGAACGGGGGCGCTTGAGACACCTCCAGCACATCCCGGAACGTTTTATCGGAAACATGCGAGATGTCCACCATCATCCCTAACCGGTTCATCTCCGCCACCACCTTCTTGCCGAATGCCGTCAGCCCATTGTGCTCCGGCTTCGACCCCGAGGAGTCCGCCCAGGAGTTGTTGTTCGAATGTGTCAACGTCATGTAGCGGATTCCCAGGTCGTAATAGGTGCGCAACAACCGAAGGCTATCCTCAATCGCGTGCCCGCCCTCAATCCCCATCAGGGCGGCCATCTTCCCCTGCTTCCGCGCCGCCACAATCTGATCCGCGCTTCCGGCAAACACAAAATCACCCGGAAACCGCGCCGCGATATCCCGCTTCACCGTGTCGATCATTTCCAGAGTCCGGTGTGCCGCCTGTTGCTTCTTCGCATAGGCCGCCGCCACATACACGGCGAAGAAGGTCGCCCCCACATTGCCCCGCTTCAATCTTTGAATGTCAGTGTGTGTTGCCGTGCCTGGCTTCGACAGATCCAGCCCTTTCACGGTCTCTGAAGTGACGTCGTTGTGCGTGTCAATCAACAGCAGCGTATTGTGGATCTGCAACGCTTCGGCGTCGGTGTAAGTCTTCTTCTGGGCGCCAAGCATTGAGGCACACGCCAACAGCGTCAGCAGATAGCGGAACATGGGGCCTATTTTAGCCCGCCGCGCACCCCTACTCGAAGAACAGAATCGTCGAGTTCACCTTCCACTTCGCCCAATCGGCGTCGCACACCAGGCAGCGTGTCCGGTAGCTCGAGTTCATTGCCGTGATAATCGCGGGCACTTCCTTCGGGTCTTCCGGCAGGTGATCCACGGAAATCTCCATCCGCGGCTTGAACTTCTTGATGGTCTTCGCGCCCCCCGCCAGCGCCTTCTTCTCCGCGCCTTCGGTGTCCATCTTGATGAAGTCCACCCGCTCCAGCTTCAGCTCTTCCACCATCTTATCGATGGTCGTCAATGGGGCCTTCACCACTTTGCTCGACGCCACTCGCTTCAGCAGAAAGCTGTCCATCGCACTGGTGTCGTCGTTGAGGTGCAGTTCGAGGACATCGTCTTTGTCCCAAACACCCTTCGGGTACACGATCACCTTACCCTGCTCAATCTCCTTGGCGAAGTTCCGCCGCAGTACTTCCACATTGATCGGCGAGGGCTCAATCGCCACCACCAATCCCGCGCCCTGCTTCAGCGCCCACAATGTTTCTGTTCCCACGTTCGCCCCGCAATCGAGCACGACGTCTCCCTTGCGAATCGGTTTGCCCGGGAAATTCTCGTACTTCCCTTCGATTTCCGCGATCTGCGCCACGGTCGCTGTTCCCTTGATCTCCGGCTCCCACATCTCTCCCCAGGGAGTGGAAACCAGTTGGAACCCGTCCTGCTTCTTCACCAGGCGGGAACTCTGAAACGCCGCATTTTGGCGGCCCATCATTCCCCAGCGGCGGTAAAACGAGGAGATGGATTCGCCAATCCCGCAGGCCGGACCACGCCCCACCAGCACCATCGCCACCGCACCCACCGGCGGGTACATCGCGAACACAACAACGAACAATACCTGGAGCACGATGTACGAACCCAGGATGATCTTCAGTGTTTTTTCAGTGCGGGGGGAGAATTTCATGGCCTTCCCTACCATCGGCAAAAACCGGACCAGCCTTTAGCAAAGGAACGCTAACTCAAGTGATATGATGCACAAACCGTAAATGCGCTACCCCCTTCTGGCATTCCTCACCTTCCTCAACGTGCTCAACTTCGTGGACCGCCAGTTGATCCCCAGCCTCGCCCCGAAGCTCATCGCTGACCTTGGCTTGTCTCGCGCCGACATCGGCCTACTTTACGGCTATGTGTTCCTGGTCTTCTACACCGTGATGGGCATGACCCTCGGCCCGGCCTCAGACCGCTTCCACAGGCCCCGTCTCATCTGCGCCGGGCTCGCCGTCTGGAGCCTCATGACCGCGCTTTCCGGCTACGCCCGCAATTTCACTGAACTCGCGGCCGCGCGCATGCTCGTCGGAGTCGGAGAAGCCACTCTCACTCCCGCGGCCCTTTCTCTGCTCGCACAGGCCTTCCCCAGCCGCCAGCTCGCCTTCGCCTCCGGCTGCTATTACATGGGAGTGCCGCTCGGCGCAGGAGCCAGTATGATCATCTCCGGCTGGCTCGCTCCCGAATACGGATGGCGTGCCTGCTTCCAGATCCTCGGAGTGGCAGGCTTAGCCGTCGCTCCGCTGCTCCTCTTCCTCCCCGACCGGCCGCATCAGAAGAAAGAATCCGCTCCGCTGCCCGCCGCCGAAATCATCCGCACCCTCACCGCGTCCCTCCGCGCCAACCCCGCCGTCCTCTTCACCATCGCCGGCGCCACGCTTCTCAACTACGCCGTCAGTTCCACCATCCACGTGCTTACCTGGATCACCCAGGAACGCGGTGTCCCATTTCAGACGGCCGCCTATCTCAATGGCGGCATTTATACGGTCGCCGGCATGCTTGGCACCGCGCTCGGCGGAATCTTGAGCGACCGGTTCCATCGCCGCTACCGCGGCGGGCGTTTGTGGTTCCTTATCGTTAAGGCAGCAGTCTTCCTGCCCTTTACCCTGATCTTCTACACCACACCCTTCAACTCCACCTGGTACCTCGCCATCTGGTTCCTCACCAGTTTCGGCAGCACCATGTGGTACGGACCCGTCTTCGCCACCGTGCAGGATCTGCTTCCCGAACGGATTCGCGCCACCGCCGTAGCCTTTCTGCTACTCACCATCAATCTATTGGGAACGGGCCCAGGCCCGTGGATTACAGGAATGCTGGGCGACCGCATCGGCCTGCAGGCCGCCCTGCTCATGGCGGCCGCCGTCGGTTTCGCGGCATCGCTTCCGTTCTATCTCGCCGTGCGCCGCTTGGGCGCTCCGCCTACATCTTTGTGAACTTGGTTCCGTCATCGGCGATATCCGGATCCTCGGGATCTTCCGGACTTGCGCCGCTTCCCGCGCCGGCCGCTCCGCCGGAATTGATCAGCACCATCGTTCCCTGAATCTGCACGCCGGATGGATCGATGTTCACAAATCCTCCCGGGCCTTTCATCGTCACCTGCGTGCCCGCCTCGATGATGACACTCATGCCACCCTTGATGTGGACCTGCATGCCCGCATCCAAGGCGTAATTCGTCCCCACCTTGATGTGATAATCCGTGCCCACTTTGAGCGAATACTTGGCGTCGATCTTCTCCTTCTGCGCGAACTTCACGTGAACCTGTTTGTTCTTCTCAATCAGTTCCTTCTGATCTTCCTTCACAATCAGGTGGCGCGAAGCGCCGATCCACTCCCGCATCTCCTTCTTCGTCCGGTCGTCCCGCTGGAATTCCGCATGCAGGAAAAGCTGTTCCGAACCCTTCAAATCCTCCATCCGGACTTCGTTGAAGTTCGTCTCCGACCCGTTCTTCGAACTCCTTGACTTCCACGTGCTCACCGTCTTGTGATCCGGAAGCTTATAGGGGACCGGCTGCATTTCGTCATAGACACGCCCAGTAATCAGCGGACGGTCCGGGTCTCCATCCATGTAGCTGACCACCACTTCCTGCCCCACCCGCGGGATGGTGATCCAGCCCCAATTCAGCCCCGCCCAAGCCTGCGAAACACGGATCCAGGCCGAATTCTTGCGCTCGCGGTCCCAGTGGAACATCACTTTGACGCGCCCGTACTTGTCGGGAAAAATCTCTTCTCCTTCCGCGTCCGATACCACAACCGCCGTCTGCGTCCCCTTGATCGTCGGCTTCACCGATATTCGCGCCGGCCGGTACGGGGTTGCCGAAGGCATCGCCTCGTACACATTCTTGTAGTCGAATGGCTCTTCCATGTCGCTGCGATAGCTATTTCCCTTGGTCTCGTGCTGAACCGATGTGATGAGATAGCTTCCGTTGACCGACGAATTGAAGTGCTCCTGCAGCTCAAACTTGAACCCTGGGCAGAACGGGCGCATCGAGCTCGATCCGCGGATCACGTTAAGCCGTGTCTCTTCCATTTCCAGCATGGTGCGCGCATTGGGGTCCAAACCTCCGGCGTTCCACTTTCCGCCTGGGTAGTCATACTTCTCCGATTGTGCGTACTTGCCCGCTACAGAGGTCTGGAACGGGTCGTACTGCTTGGTGAAATCGAAGTCCCATAAGCTCACTTTGCCTGTCGTGTAAGAGCGTTCAAAATCGACGGTCTGCACGAAGTCCTCGGGGTGATCAGGGTGCTCCTCAAAAGCAAACTTCGCCTTCGCTTGAAACGGCAAGGCCTTTACTGATCCAGGCGCGTCGGCCAGGATCATCGTGTGCGAGCCTTCCTCGTATTTGAAGTAGTACCAGATGCCTTCTTCTTCCATCAGCCGGCAGCAGAAATTGAAGTCCGTCTCACGGTATTGAACCAGGAATTTTCGCTGCTCATAACTCTTAGACAAGTTCAGCTGGAAGCTCACCCCATGCTGCCCGAGAACCTGCTCCAGGATTTGCGGTACTGTCTTGTCGAGGAAGAACCGGCAATCCGCCGATTGCGTCAGAAACCAGAACTTGGGTACGAATTCCAACTCATACGTGGTCAGCCCCATGTCCAGCTCTAACTGCCGTGCACTGCGGCAAATACCATGGATCGGCCGGTAACTCATATCGGCCAGCCGGACTTGCAACGTGATTCCCTGGTTGATCAAAGCCGTCAGATCGAGATTCTTCTGCGTCGAGACCATGCGCAGATGGTATTCGTAGGGTTGCGAGATCGCCTCTTTCCCCTCGAATCGCTCCAGCAGGAGCACATCCTCCCCCAGCGGGGTTTGCACTTTGATCGGTCGGTCTTGTTGTTTGTATTCCGGCATGATGATCCCTCTGACGACTCTCCTATCAGATAACGCGGATTTCGTCCCCCGATTTCCTCATCGCAAACCGGGGGACACGTGCAAAATTGCGCTACAGATCGTAGGTGAACTTGCCGTCCGAGCCCACTCCCACATGGACCTTCGCCAATTGCCCGCCTTCCGCCATCGTCTCCAGCAGCTTTTTGGAGATGTCCGGCAGCAGCGTGTTCGTCAGGATGTTGTCCACGTTGCGCGCCCCGCTTTCCACTTCCGTGCAGCGGTTGGCCACTTCTTCCACCAGTTCCGGCGAGTACGTCAGTTCGATCTTGTGAGTCTCCATCATCCGCCGCTGGATCTTGCCCAGCTTCAGCCGGATGATGTTCTTCAGCGCTTCGTCCCGCACCGGATAGTAGGGGATAATCACCAAGCGGCCGAGGAATGCCGGCTTGAACACTTTGTCCAGTTCCGGCTTCATCGCCTTGATGATGCCCTCCGGCGACGGCATCGTCTCCGGATCCGCCATCAGTTTCATCATTGTGTCCGTGGCGGCGTTCGAAGTGAGAATGATGATCGTGTTCTTGAAGTCGATCTCTCGCCCTTCGCCGTCTTCCATCATGCCCTTATCGAACACCTGGAAGAACAACTCCAGCACGTCCGGATGCGCCTTCTCCACTTCATCCAGCAACACCACGGAATAGGGCCGGCGCCTCACGGCTTCGGTCAACACGCCGCCTTCTCCATAACCCACATATCCGGGAGGCGAACCCTTCAAGGTTGACACCGTATGCGCTTCCTGGAACTCCGACATGTTGATCGTGATGACGTTGGTCTCTCCGCCATATAGCTGGCTTGCCAGCGTCAATGCGGTCTCCGTCTTACCAACGCCCGACGGCCCCACCAGCAGGAACGTACCGATCGGCTTGTTCGGATCTTCCAGCCGCGCCCGCGACGTGCGAATGCGCTGGCTGATGGCATAGAGCGCATGATCCTGGCCGATGACGCGCGCGCCAAGATGTTTCTCCAGCTCCAGCACCGTCTTCACTTCGTCCTTCAGCATGTTGCCAACCGGAATGCCGGTCCAGTTGGAGATCACCTCGCTGATCACCTGCGCATCCACGGTCACGCGCATCAGCGGCTTCTCGCCTTGCAGCTCATCCAGTTCCGCTTGCAGCTTGCCCAACTGTTCCTTCATCTGCTCCGGCGTGCCGCTCGGCTCCGGAACATCTTCCGGCAACTTCGCGTTCGGATCTTCCAGCTTCATCCGCAGCCCGCGAATCTGGATCACCAGCCCCTTTTCCTTCTCGAACCGCTCATTGAGCGAGCTCAACTCGGCGGCTGTGGATTCCTTCTGCTGCCCGATCTCAGCCAGCCGTTCGGTGTGATCCGCGCCCACCTGCATTTCCCGGTTCAACACCCGTTCCTGCACTTCCAGATCGTCCAGCTTGCGCCGTGCAGCCTCAATCGCCGACGGCATCGCGTTCTGGCCCAGCGCCACGCGCGCGCACGCCGTATCCAACACGCTCACCGACTTGTCCGGCAACTGCCGGCCCGCGACAAACCGGTGCGACAGCCGCACCGAGGCCATCACGCCTTCATCCACAATGCGCACGTTGTGATGCTTCTCGAGCGAAGCCACAATCCCGCGCATCATCGTCATGGCCGTCTTTTCATCCGGCTCTTCCACTTTCACTACCTGGAAGCGCCGCGCCAGGGCCGGGTCCTTCTCGAAATATTTCTTGTACTCGGACCACGTCGTAGCCGCGATGGTGCGCAGTTCACCGCGCGCCAGGGCCGGCTTCAACAGGTTCGCCGCATCGTTCTGACCCGCCTGCCCGCCGGCGCCAATCATGGTATGCGCCTCGTCGATGAACAGGATGATCGGTGTGGGCGATGCCTTCACTTCCTCAATCAGCCCCTTCAGCCGGTTCTCGAATTCGCCCTTCACTCCGGCGCCCGCCTGCAACAGCGCCAGATCCAAGGTCCGCAACTCCACGTTCCGCAGCGGTGGCGGCACATCGCCATGCGCAATGCGCAGCGCGAAGCCTTCCACTACGGCCGTCTTTCCAACGCCCGCCTCACCCGTGAGAATCGGGTTGTTCTGGCGCCGCCGCATCAGGATGTCGATCACCTGGCGGATTTCGAAATCGCGCCCCAGTACCGGATCGATCTTCCCCTTCTTCGCGTTCTCCGTCAGGTTCACCGTGTATTGATCGAGGTTCGGCGTCTTCCCGCCGATGTTCTTCGGGCGGTCCGCGGCGGCCAGATCCGCGGCTTCGGCAATCGTATCCTCCGACGAGCCGGAGACAATCGCCATGATGTCTTTCTTCAGCCCTTCCACCGAGATCTTGGCGAATTCCTTTGAGATCCCGCTCGCCAGCCGTGCCATCTCTTCATCCGAGAGCAACGCCAGCAACGTAAACCCGCTGCGGATCTTGTGCGCGCTGTAGTCGATCGACCCGATCGTCCAGGCTTCCGTCAGCAGCCCGATAATCCGTCTCCCGATCGCCGGCGTCTGCGCATTGCCCCGCTTGATTTTGTCCAGCGACGCATTCAGGTCGCGCGTCAGCCGCGAGGTGTCCACGCCGTACTGGTGCAGAATCTTCGCCGCGTCGCAATCGGTAAAGTCCAGAAGCTTGAGCAGGTAGTGCTCGATCTCAATGTCATAGTGCGTGCGCGAGAGGCACAGGCCCGCGGCGCCTTCCAGCGCTTTCCGCGTCACCTCGTTCAGTTTGCCCATCAACGCTTTCATGCTGACGCCCATATTCGTTTCCTTTCTTGATCTCTCTTAGCGCTCTCGCTGCATCATATCCTCAAGATCGCCTCATCGGGATCCCGGTTCATGTCCGCGGCTTTTGCCCACGTGATCCATCCCAGCCGCGGCCCTCCTTCAGCAAGGTCTCCCAGGCAACACCCGGGGGTCTCCTCACGCTTCAGCACCAACTGCACTTCGAAACTCAACTCCCCATTCGTGTAAAACCGGACCAGCGACTCCAGCGGCTTGTACGCCTGCCCGTCAGGCAGAAAATCCAGATACTGGCGCAGTGTCAGCGGCCCGATCCGCACCCGGATCCCTGATTGTGGATCCCACACCTCATCGCCGACGATCGCACCAACTCCCAGCTGCTCGGAATAGCTGTCCCCACGATCGAACTGGCATTGCGACGTCCGGGCCAGCGGAAACCACGCCCCGGCAAATTGCTCCACCGTCACCGGAACATCGAAGTAGTCCCCGAGCAACTGCTCCAGCCCCATCGTCGACCGCGGCGTCAGGCTCAATAGCCCACTGAAGAAAATCAGCACCTCGTCGCGCAAGTTCAACCGCCGCTGCAGTCCTCTCGTCCCCATCCCGATCAGGCCCATCAGATACCGCGACATCCGGTCCTGCTCGCCTCGCTCATAGGCGACATAGAACCGGTAGCGCTCCCATGCCTGGTAAAACAGGCTCACCATGCGGTGATTGAAGATGTCCAGGAACGCCGCCAGCGTCGTGTCCTTCGCCCGGATCCGCGCCCGGATGTACTCCGTATAGTAGGTCGGCAACGCACCCAGCGGTCCGAACATGCCCATGAAGTTCACCGTCATCGAAATGGGCTCATCGTCTTTCCACTCCAGCTTCTGGATCTCGCTGGCCGGAAAAGCCATCAGGGCGTGGGCATGAAAACGCGCCACTTCCCGCCTCGGCGGATTAAACCGCCCCACCATGCCGCGATCCGGCTCCATCCGGTGCAGCCATCGCATCACCTGGAAGAAGCTGAACTCCCAGGGCGTCCTCTCCAGGTCCCGCCGCAACACGGGTTGTCTTACATCAGAATTCGCCGTCCTGCTCTCGGCAACCATTCCTTCACTACCTCCTTCCTCTGGCGAGTGCGAATCGCCAGTTGATGGAAGCTGTTCAGCGTTGCATAGAGCCCCAGAAAATGCTCCAGCACCGTCGCGAACAAATACACACCGCCGCCCGCGAATTGTTCTTCGTCAAACTCCATTTCCGTGCGCACACCCCGCGCGAAGCTGACCCCATTCTCCGATATCACCCGCGCGAACTGCCGGCTGCTCTTCAGACTCACAATCGCGTCAATCATCTTCGCCGTGTATACCGACTCGGTGAAGTTATACAGCTTCAGCACTTCCAGCAGCGCCTCGCGCCCTTCTTCCACTAGCGACAAATAGTTCAACGAAAGATGCGAGATCAGGCGCCAGAAAATCGACTTCCCCGTCGGCGGACGCAACGGCGCCGTCGGCCTCCGCAGGCACACAATCTTCTTCAGCGCCGACATTCCCTCAATCGTGAAATCCCCCGCATCGTTGCCGAACGGCAGCCGCGCCGGAATATCCCGGTTCGTACACATGCCCCGAACCGTTAACGCATCCAGGTTCGGATGCACCGGCCGCATCGACAAATCCACCAGCGACAGCGTGTACTCCGTCCCTTCGTCCTTGCTCAATTCCGATATCCGCCGGTTCGCCAGCCAGAACGTCTGCTTGTTCTCCCGGATCGCGGCGTGCCGGTAGGAATAGAACGGTTCGTATGTCCTCGTCTCCCGCGTCTGCGGGTCGATCGAAACCACTTCATCAATCGAAAACAGCTCCGTCGAATTCCGCCGCCGGACATCCGGAATCACCTGGTATTCGAACTTCCGCTGATCCAGCAGAATCGGCTCGCACGTCTGCGGAAACAGGTTGATGATCGGTGTGCATCCCAGCCGGAACATCGAAGGATTGATGCCCAATTCCAGATCCTGCCGCCGGTCTTCCAACTCATACGGTCGGATCAGGAACACAATCTCCGCCTGCTCTTTGAACCCCGTCGCCCAGACTTCGTTCAACCCGGTTACGTCCAGAAAGAGAAACTTCTCCGGAAAAACAAAGTACTCCTGCAGCAATCGGTACGCCTGCAGTGACCGCTTCGGATACGGCAGCATCGCCTCATCATCGGCAAAACCCACCGGCCGGATACACGATCCCGGCAGAATTACCGGCTTCTTCCGCAGATTCTTCGGATCCCGGATGGCAATCTGCACGCAATTGTTCAACAGCAGTTCGTACAAGGTGTGGACCACCTTGCTCTCCCCATGCAGATAAAACCGCAGAGAGTTCATCTCCAGCTTGTCGAGCATTACGTTCAGGCCCGCCTGCAATAACAGGCGCAAAGAGCCCACCGCTTCTGTCGTTTTGATCGGAGGATTCAGCCGGTCGGGCGGTAAATAGCCCGCCTCGGTGATTGCTACCGGCCACAACGTCGTGTCGTAACAGGTGCGGAAGCGGCAAGGGTCGCCCCCTACGGGGCGCGAAAACATCGGCGTCCCCCGTGCGATCTTCAACCCCGACGACAGCTTTGCCCGCTCCGGATCCACCACCATTTCCACAACCGACATCGACGGTATCGTCCGCACATAGTGCGGATAGACGATGTTCAGCAGCGCCTCGGTAATCTCGGGAAATTCCGAGTCGATCTTGTAATGCACCCGCGCTGTGAGAAAGGCAAATGCCTCGATGATGCGCTCTACGTGCGGGTCGTCGCACTTGTCCGGCTCCAGCAAAAGCCTTCCCGCGATCTTCGGGTACTTCTCCGCGAACTCCACGCCCATCAACCGCAGGAAGCTTAGCTCGCGGTCGTAATATTGGAGGAACTCATCGCGCACTGGAGTCCCCCTTTACCTGGTACTCTCCCGTGGGCAAATCAAGAACAGTGTCGAAAGAAATCAGTTCAGGGGCAGGATCCATCTTCAGCAGTCCGTCAATGTGAAAACGCAGTGCTTTTCCGGCTTCGTAGCTGGTATCCAACAGCCGTACAGTCACGCCCGTCAGCCGCGGCTCAAAGTAGGAAATCGCTATTTCCAGCCGCTTTTGCAATCGCATCCGGTCATTCGGATTCGTCAACACATAGTGTGTGTAGTCCGGTAGTCCGTAGTTGTACACCGATTGGACAACCTCTCGCATGTCCATCGGCGTGTCCGGATTGGACCGCGTGTTGAACAGCCACTCCAGGTCCCGCCGCAAGGCTGCCTTCAGATTGCGCACCGACTGGGCCCGCGTCACCGGAGAATCGGCCGCCACCTTCGGCTCCAAATCAGTAAGCCGGTCCAGCAGCGGTACCGTTACAAGGGCTTCCAGGTCTGGTCGCGCCATGCTTCCTCTACTTCGCGCAGGCCAACGCCTGCATCGGATCCAAGCGGCAGATCCAGTTATACAACTGTTGCTTCTTCTCGTTGTCCCCGTCCAGCGAGCGGTAGTAAAGGGCCAGCGTATGCGCCACCATGTCCGATGGCTCCCAATCCTCCAGCCGCCGTTTCTCGATCTCGCCGGTCAGCTCCTCCAGAATCGGCCGCGCGATCCCCTGCCGGCCTAACGCCAGGCAAACCTGCGCCAGTTGCATCTTGCGCTGGAACTTCCCTCGCCCGCTCCGCTCCTGCAACATCTCCCGCATCAGAATCTGAATCGCTTCTTCCTTGTCCCCGTTCGTCGCTGCCTGCATGGCCAGCTCGAACGCATCGGGCGGACGCTCCGCTTCCGGCTGCCCCTCCGCCGCCTCGTAGCGGAATACCGGCATCGGTTCCGGCTCCGGCTCATAGTAGCTTTGGCTTTCCTCTTGCACCGGTTCCGGTTCCGGGGGAGGGGGAAGAATGTTCTCCTTGATCCAATTCATCGTCTCGGCGTTCGCTACTGGAGTATCGTCCGTCAACGTCATGTTGAGCAGATCGGGCATGTCCTGCAGAAGCGATTTCAACGCCGATTTCACCGCCGCCGAGGCAGCCCCGTAGCCCTGGTAATCCAGCCCTTGTACGATGTAGCGCTGCAGGTCCAGCCAGCCCCGCCCGGCTTTCGTCGCCATCGCGTCTTCGCCCTGCCGCAGTACGTCTTCCCAATATCCATCCATCGCCAGCTTCTTGATCTGCTGCCGGGTCTCCGTCGGTGGCGGATCGAGCAACGAGTAGTCCGGCGAGGAGCCGGACGCCCGCAGTTCACCCCAGCGATACCCGCGTAACATCAGATAGGAAGAGGGATTCGAAAGATCCTGGGAACGGATCCAGGACGCCACCGCGCCCAACCGGTCCGCGGCGTCGTCAAAGTCCTGCGGCTCAATCCCCGTAACCGCACGTTTCCTCGCCGCCGGCTTGCGCGCCACCGGCGCCCGCTCGACGTACTCATCCCCGCCACTGTCATCGCTTGACGACTCTTCGGATGGTTGCTCTTCTTCCGCCGGAGGCGCGTCCTCGTCCGGCTCCAGCAACCGCTTTTCTTCCAGCAGCCGGTTCACCGATAGCCGGATCTCCTGGATCGATCCCCCCAGCTTTGAAAAGGAGGGTGGCTCGTCCTGGAACTTCTCCTCGCACACCACCGTCAGCTCTTCCAGCGTCGCCGTAATGCTGTCGAGCAGCGCGAGCAGATCCACTACATACTGCTTCGACGTCTTCGCAAACCCGATTTCAAACGCGTCCAGCGTCACCTTGCCGTCTTCAATAGCGCGCCGGATCTCCTCGCGCTTCTTATCGACGTCGTCGCCGTAGTCGTCTTCCCCCGGCATCTTGCCGAGACGTTGCGCCTCGTGATACTGCAGGTAACTGTGCTGCCCTTTGGTGATCGGGATCTGCTTCAGCGGAATGTCCAGGTAGGACCCGCCCAGCCAGTCCAGCGGAGCCAGCCGCATCCCCGGATCCCCATCCTCCAGCTCGGGATACACCGTATCCCACTGAGTTTCGATCAGACCCTTCAGGGCTAACAACCCCTTATGGAATCCCTCGAATTGCTCACGGTAGATATAGGCTTCGATCAGCCACACCACTACCTGCAGGTCCTTTGACTTCTTTAGAAGGATGTCCTCGGCCTGGCGGATCACAAGCTTGTAATCCACTCCCGCCGACTCCGCCAGCCAGTCCTCGTTTGGACGGCGGGCTTCCTTCAGCTTGTCAAAGGCCGGATTGTAGCGGATGTTTTCGCCACTCGGGTTCGGGCCAGGAATCGGACTGAGAAGTTCTTCAAGCGTGGCCATACGGTACGTTCCGAGCGGTCAGAATAGCACGAACCGAAACGCTATTCCGCGACGGCTTCCTCCAATGCAAACTCGATCTTGCGGATCTCGAGCAGCGGAATCTCCTCGTCATCCATCAGGAATGTCTTCTGGCCAAACGGCACTACCTCGCCGTCCTGCTCTTCCCAAACCGTCATCCGTCCCAGCCGCACATTGTCGTCGGCATTCTTGAACGAGAACGGGCACAACACCGGCAACAGACATTCGCCCAGTTCCGTCTGATTGAAGTCCGGACCGGTCTTGATCATTACCGGAGCCCACAGCATATCCCGCAACCGCTTCGGCGGCTCAATCTCGATCGACTCGATGTGCGCCAGCGGAATCCATAAGTAGGCCCCCGCCGTGTACACTTCCAGCCGCGACCCGATCCGTGGATCCGCGTCTTCCAGGCTCTCGAACGGCGTCCCGTTCAACGTCCCCTTCTTCGACGGAATAGCCGGCACAGACGGAAATTCCCGCTTCTCGAAAATGTCCCGCCGCGTCCGTTCCGAATGCATGCACGCCTCGTACAGCAGCGCGCCCATCCCCGACTTCTGATTCTCCTTCGCCAGCACTTCCAGGTGCTTTCGAGCCCTGTCGAAGTCGCCAGTGAAGCAAAGCAACTCAAACAAAAAAGTGCGACGCTGAGCGTCGGTTGGGTTGTCCCGCAACTCGGCACTCAGCGCCTGCACAGCTTCGTTCAGTTTGCCAGCCTTGTACAGTTCTCTGGCATTCATGGAAGCGTCAGACCTTCTTGTTCTCTTTGATGTTGTAGCCGGCCTTCACGGACGAATCGAGCGTACCGTCTTGCTTCTGCGGCTTGTAGTCGAATTCGATCTTGGCGAAGTTCAGCGAGAACTGGTCGGTCGGAACCACGTCACCGTGGGACGAGCCGCCGGTCTGATAGCTCGAAACCAGAATGTCGGTCATCACGATCTTCAAGTACTCCTGCTGCTCCGTACCAGCGCGGCGGCAAAGCAGCGTGCCCTTGGTGATGTGCTGGCCGGTGGCGCAAGCAAGCATCAGCTTCGGCGAAACCTTCTGGTACTTGATCACGCAATGCAGGTCCTGCATCACAACCTTACCAGCGCCGTGACCACCACCGGAGTGGCCCGTACCGGTGTTCGTCTCACCCCAGCTCCACGATTCCAGATCAATCTCGTTCTTGTGCTTGGAATCGTGGCTTTCTCCGTCGAAGCCGTCTTCCAGTTTCAGGAAATAATCTACTGCAGCCATTGTCTTTCTCCTCTATTCTTTCTTTTTTGAGCTTGGAAGGGCCCCTCTGGAGACCCCTCCATCGCTGTTGTTGTTTTGTACCTTACTTGCGAGTCGGCGCCGGGAGTTCCGCCACCAACCGCAGGGAAACCGAGAGTTCGTCCAACTGGAAGTGCGGCCGCAGGAAAGCGATTGCCTTGTATACGCCCGGCTTGCCAGGCACTTCCATCACATCTACGCGAGCTTCGCGCAGCGGCCGTTCCGCCTTGTAGGTCGGTGACGCCGTGTCGTCCGCAATCACGTAGTTCAAAATCCACTGGTTCAGCCACTTCTCGCAGTCCTGACGCGACATGAAGCTACCAATCTTGTCTCGCATCATCGCCTTCAAGTAGTGAGCAAACCGCGATACCGCGAAAATGTACGGCAACTGTGTCGACAACCGCGCATTGGCGTTCGCCGCTGCCTTGTCGTACAGCTTCGGCTTCTGGCAGCTCTGCACGCTGAAGAACGCCGCGTAATCCGTGTTCTTGCAGTGCACCAGCGGAATGAATCCCTGGTCGGCCAGTTCCTTCTCGCGCCGGTCGGTGATCGGCACTTCCGTCGGGCACTTCATCGCCACGTCGCCTTCGTCGGTGTAGAAGTTGTGTACCGGAAGCCCTTCCACCAGGCCGCCGCCTTCTACTCCGCGGATCGCCGCGCACCAGCCGTGCCGGGAGAACGCATTCGTCAACCGCGCTGCCAGCGCGTAAGACGCGTTGCCCCACAGATACTTGCCATGATCCGTACCGTCCACACCCTCTTCATACGCAAACCCTTCGATTTGCTTGTGCTCCTTCCCGTAAGGAAGACGCATCAGGATGCGCGGCACACACAATCCCACGTACCGGCTGTCTTCGCTCGCCCGGAAGCTCTTCCACTTCGCGTATTCCGTCGTGTCGAAAACCTTACCCAGGTCGCGCGGTGCGTCCAGGCTCGTGAAGCTGTCCAGGTTGAACATCTCCGGCGAGGCCGCCGACAGGAACGGTGCGTGCGCCGATGCCGCCACCGTCGAAATCCGCTCCAGCAACTCCACATCTTCCGGGTGCCGGCTGAATTCGTAGTCTCCCACCAGCCCCGCGAACGGTGCGCCGCCGAAGATGCCGAATTCTTCTTCGTAAACCTTCTTGAACAACGTGCTCTGATCGAACTCAGGCGCTCTCTGCAAGTCGCGCAGCAGCTCCCGCTTGTTCGAGTTGAAGAGTTTGATCTTCAACATCGAGTTCGTTTCGCTCTGGTCGATCAGGTACTTCACCCCGCGCCAGGTCGCTTCCAGCTTCTGGAACACCGGGTGGTGCAGAACTTCGTTCAACTGCAGGCTCAGCAGGTGGTCGATCTGCGCGATGCGCGCATTGATCATGGCTTCCGTGTCCTTCGACACCGCCATCGATCCTTCCAGAACCTGCTCCGCGAACATCTTTACCAGTTCGCGCCCGCGCTCTTTTTGCGCCGGGTCCTTACCCAGTCGCCCTTCATCTACAATCTTGTCCAGCAGGCTGCCCTCGAGGACCTGCTCCTGAGCCTGTGCTCCGGCGCGATGTGCGTCACTCATTGGAACCTCCCTCGGCGTTGATCTCGGACTTCACTTTCGCCAGCTTGTCCGCGTCTCCCGCCAGACCGAGCAGCAGCTCGTCCAGCTTGTCGTTACCCATCATCGCGCCGCGCAAGTCGGCCAGCTTCGTCCGCAGGTCCAGTAGTTCCTTCAATGGCTTCACTTGGCGAGCCACGTTCTCCGGCTCGAAGTCGTCCATCGACTTGAAGTTCAGGTTCACCCGCAATTGTCCCGCGTCGGGATCTTCACTCAACTTGTTCTCTACCGAAAACGCGATGTGCGGATTCATCCCTTCCAAAACTTTGTCGAAGTTGTCGGGATTGATCTCGACGAACTTCCGGTCACGCAAGCGGGGGAGCGGTTGCTCCGGCATCCCCGTGAAATCTCCCAGAACGCCGAGAACGAACGGCAGTTCTTTCAATTCGATGGCATCGCCGACTTCCACGTCGTAGGTGATGTGTACTCTGGGGGGGCGAACCCGATCCAGTTTATGCTGTGCGCTTTCTCTTGCCATTGCATTCCCTCTTTGATTGTCTGGTTCTTTCTCTTGGCCTTTGCCGGAACGCTTTCGTTCCCCTCCAGGAACTGGTTGATTTCGTCAACCATCGTCGTTGCGGTTCGGCCCGCTGTACATTCCTATCACAGCGGTTCGTAAAGTTCAACCGGAGTCAGGCTATCTCCTCATGGGTGCGCATCAGCTGTTTTCTTTCTTGCTTCGTTCTCAGTGTTTTCACCGCTGCGTCCCGGGCATCTTGCTCTTGTCTATGTCTGCCCTCTGTCCTACTCTCTAGCTCCATCGTTTTCGTCTACACCAGGATAAGCGTAATCGCTTTGGCAAAAGCATCACCGGCCACAGAAAAAAACTACGGCCGGTAACGCCATACCGCCAACCGCCCCCCGTTCACCGATACATCCAGGATCCCTGCGTGATCGCCTACCGCCTGCCCGATCGCCGCCCGCAGCACGCCGGCAACGGCCTCCCGCGTATAGGCCCAGTAAAAGAACGCCTCCACGCAGGTCGCCAGCATAGGGTCGGCCAATCCGTCTCCACACTCGCACTGCACATCCACCTGGTCATAGACCGGGCCCCGGGCCTCCGTCGATAGTCCCAAGCACACGGTCAGCGTGACCGGCTTCCCCAAGCCCCCCACCGGCTCCAGCCAGATCTCCAATTCAAGCGCTCCGTTCAGCCAGCCCGGCCCTGCTTCCCGCAACGAAACGAAGATTTGCCGTGAGCGCAGCGACACCCGTCCCGCCCCGGCGCGAAAGTTCAGTTGCGGCAATCCCAGTGCCGAGGGGAACGCAATCGAGCTCCGCTCTTCTCCCTCGCACAGTTCGATCCGCATGTCCCGAAACTGGCTCTCCAGCATCGTCCGTAGCAGCGTTGCCGGAATGGTTGCGGAACACTCTCCGATAACCCCAAACGAGGTCCCAGTGCCGCGAATTGCATCCAGTAGTGCGGTCAGCATAGTCCGTGGTCTCCTTACGTTTTGCGATCAGGTGACCCCAGATTACGCGACATCGCCCCTGGAGTCGTGCGGCAAACGGTAAGGGAAGCGTAAGGAAATCAGCAGGACACCACTTCAAACAACGGCCAGTCCTCGCCGTCCAGCGCCAGGACATTGTGCTTGGCGAACTGGATCCCCGATCCCGCCACCAGGTCTCGCACCACTCGCGATACCACCACCTTCCCCGTCCCCGTGGAGGCCAACATCCGCCCCGTCAACTCCACCGTATAGCCCGCCGGCGGTGACCCCTGCAGAAACTCGCATTCCCCCGTATGGACCGCTGCTCGCGTCTCCATTCCCATCCGTACCCCGTGCGCCACCATCGCAAACGCGCTCCGTACCGCGCGCGCCGGCCCGTCAAACGTCGCCAGTGGCGCACCCGACTGCAAATCGCCTTCCCGCCCGCGAAACCATTCGATCTCACGCCGGATTCGCCCCAGGTAGACCGCCGCCTCCGGACTCCCTCCCGGCCGCGGGCGTAGCGGCTCGGGCATGTCCAGAAACAGCGTTGTGGCCAACGCCCGCTCAGCCTGCGGCAGGCTGCTCAATCCCGAAAGAAACTCCTCCGTCGCCGCCAGAATCGCCTCCTGGTCCCCGACGAACGGCAAATGGTCCGCTCCCGGCAACTCCAGAAACCGTGCATCCCGGATCAGGCTCGCCATGAACCGGCCTTCCTCCACCAGTAGCGTCTTGTCCTCGCTGCGGTGAATCACCAGCGTCGGCACCTGCAGCGACGGCAGAATCGGGCGGATGTCGATTTCCGCGTTCATCCGCGTCAGCGCCTCCGCGGCCCCCGGACTTGCCCCCATCCGCAAATAGGTCGCCCACCAGTTCCGGAAGTCCGGGTCTCTCGCCAGCGAGGGAGCCCTCTCCTCGATCCCTACCGGCCCTCCCCACTGCGCATTGATCTGCTTGCAGTAGGCATCACGCTCCGCCGACGTCGGCCCCCAGGGATAATCCACGTCCCGCAATCGCCGCGCGTACGACCCGATCATCACCAGCCCCGCCACCTTCTCCGGATGCGTCGCCGAAAACAACACCGACAGCGGACCGCCTTCCGATACCCCCACAATCGCCGCCCGCCTCGATCCCACCGCGTCCATGACAGCCCTTACGTCATCCATCCGCTGTTCCAGCGTCGGCAGTTGATTCAGCGGCACACGGTCCGACAACCCCGTCCCCCGCTTGTCGAACAGGATCAGTCGCGAAAACGACGACAACCTCCGCAGGAACTGGGCAAATCGCGGCTCTCTCCAGAAGTACTCCAGGTGCGATACCCACCCCATCACAAACACAAGGTCCATCGGACCTTCTCCCACCACCTGGTAGGCGATGTTCACATCCCCGGACCTCGCATAGTGTGTCTCAGGAATCCCGTCCTGCAAAGACCTCGGCGGTATCCCCGTAATCGCCGGAGCTGGTTCCGGCGCAGCCGGCGCCTTCACCGTCGAAGCCGCACCCGCACTCCCCTGATCCTGCACCACCGGCATGAAACGGTATCCCCGCCTCGGCCGCGTCTCGATATACATCGGCGCCTTCGGGTCGTCCCCCAACGCCTTCCGCACTTCCGCAATCTGAAACGACAGCGCATGGTCGTCCACAAATGTGTCCGGCCATAGCTCCTTCATCAACTGGTCCCGCAATACCAATTGATTCGATCGCGTCACCAGAAACGCCAATACATCGAACGCCTTCGGCGCAAGCATGACTTCCCGCCCGGCGCGGAATAGCCGCCGCTCCGACAGATCCAGCAGAAAATCTCCGAATTGAAGGCGCACGTGCTATCAATCTATACTTTGCGCCGCGCCGTCTGCAACGTTCCCCCGAAGCAAAACAGCCTTGCCAACCCCACAAGGATTTTATTATTGTTAGCTAATTTCCGAATGCACTCCGAACTAGCGGGGGCTGTGGTGGCCACGCAGCCCAATGCCATACGGGCCCGGCTCCACCCGCACGAGAGGGTCATACTCTCTTTTTTAGCGATACTCGCTATTGCCGGCTTCGCTCGCCAAGTCTCCTTCTTAGGCCGCGTCATCCTCTGCCTTGCCCCCGCGGTACTGTGGCTCATCTGGTTCCTCGAATCCCGCCTCTCCAAAGGTTGGACCCGCATCCTCCGCGAGTGGGCGTCTTTGTCCCTCCTGCTGGTCGCCTACTGGTCCCTCGAACTCTTTGCCTCCCAAAGTCAGGAAGGGCGCCAATCCATCTGGCTTTCCTGGGATCGCCACGTCCTCTACACCATCGGCCTCAAACACTGGATCGAAGCGGGCGGCAAAGCCCTACCCACACTGCTGGAGACGGTGTATCTTCTTCTCTATTCCCTACCCCCCATCTGCCTCGCTACGATCTACCTCAGTGGCGCCCGCCGCCGCTCCGCAAGATTCCTCCATGTCCTGTTCCTCGGTACTCTGACGGCCTATGCGCTGATCCCGATGTTTCCGGTCACCTCCCCGCGCACGGCTTTTCCTGGTGTCGACCTCCCCGCCTACCTCACCTTCCCCCGATCCATCAATCTCTGGCTCCTCGATCACATGGACATCACCACCAGCGTGTTCCCGAGTGGCCACGTGGCTGTCGCCTTCTCCTGCGCCTTCGGCCTAATGCGCACCGTCCCATCCCGCCAGCGCCTCTGGATGCCCGCCTTCGCCGTCGCTTTCCTGGTCTACGCGGCAACCGTCTATGGCCGCTACCACTACGCGGTCGATGGCTTCGCCAGCATCTGTCTCGCTACCTTGGCATGGCGCGTTGCCGAATGGCTCGATTCCCGGGGAGACGGATTGTGATGCTCCTCGCCCTTGCCGCCGTCCTGCTTGCCGCCGATAACACCCCCGCGTCTCCCACCGCCGAGGAGATCATGCGCAAGGTGGAGGCCGCCGATCGTGCCCGCAAAGACGCCTCCCGAGGCCACACATCTCTCCGCCACTACACCATCGAGAACAAGCGCCTCCGCTTCAAAGCCTCCATGAAGGTCGAGGCCACCACCGATCCCGCCGGAGCCCGCCAGTTCCGTATCATCTCCGTCCAGGCCCCGGCCGCTGTCAAAAAGCTCGTCTTCCAGCGCATGCTCGACACCGAAGCCAAGGCCTACAACAAAACCATCCAATCCAATACGGACATCACCCGCCAGAATTACACCTTCCGCCTCGAAGACACCATCGTCGAGAACGGCCACAAACGTTTCATCCTTGCCGCTGAGCCCCGCACCAGCAACGCCCTCCTTTTCCGCGGCAGGATCTGGGTCGACGCAGCCACCAACGCCGTGGTCCGCATCAGCGGCTCACCCGCCAAGAACCCCTCCTTCTGGGTCAAAAAGACAAGCTTCATCCACGACTACATCGGTCTCAACGGCCAATGGCTCGCCTCCAGCAATGTCTCCCAATCCGACATCCGCATCTTCGGCCACAGCACCGTTACTATCCAATACGGCGACTACACCTTCCCCAATCCGCCACCCGCCGCCGAAGGCGCCGGAACGCCCTGAAACCTACTTCTTCTGCCCCTTGCCGGTATCCGGCCGCGGATCGGCGATAAACCCATCCTTGTTCGGCATCTTCACCTGCGGCAGCGTCTTCGCATTCATCGCCTCATTCGGCCCAATCAACCCGTTCTGTTGCAGAATGTACGCCGATACCGCATACGTCTGGTTCGCCGTCAGCATTCCCGGATCCTTGAACGGCATCGCCCGCCGGATGTAATCAAACAGCGTCGTCGCGTACGGCCAGTAACTCCCCACGGTCTTCAGTGGCTTCGGAGTCGCAATCGTTCCCTTCCCACCCACAATCGGCGGCTCATCCCCGCCCTTGCCTCCCGATCCATGGCAACGCTGGCAGCGCCGCTCATACACATCCTTGCCTTCCGCCGCTGTCCCCGATCCTTCCGGCAATCCTCTTCCATCCGGGAACACGGTAATGGCCAAGGCCTTCACTTCCTCTGCCGTCGGGGCTCGCCCCACTCCGTACTTCGGCGATTGCCCCCATGCCGATGCAACCAACAAAAATAAGGCAAAATGTTTCATCGCGAGTGTCCCTCTCATGCCGGCTGCACCACCTGCGTCACGTTTCCGTCTGCCTCCACCTTCCATCCGTGCACCCCGTTGTAGTGATAATTCGAGTTCATCCCCCGCACGGCGATCAACTCCGCCCGCGTCGGTTGCAGATATCCTGTTTCGTCCGTGCAGCGCGACAACAGCGTACACTCGGCTCCATCCCAACGCCACGGAAATCGGAAGCGGGTCAACGCCATCGGCAGCACCGGATCCTGCAGGGCGGCCGTCTGCCACGTCTTTCCCGCGTCCGCCGAAATCTCCACTTTCGTGATCCGCCCACGGCCCGACCACGCAATTCCCCGCACTTCATGGAACCCAGGCCCGTCCAGCTTCCTGCCGCCCGATGGATACGTGATCAGCGACTTCGCGTCCATCACAAACGTGAACTGCCGCGCTTTCCCGCTCGCCTCCAGATCCGTATACTTCGACGTTTCCTGCCTGCTCATCGCCGGCTGGTCGGTCAACTCCAGACGCCGCAGCCACTTCACGTTGATGTTCCCCTCCCAACCAGGAATCACCAGCCGCAGCGGATATCCCTGCTCCGGACGCAATGCCTCCCCGTTCTGCGCGTAGGCCACGATGATGTTGTCCTTCGCCTTCGCGATCGGGATTGACCGGTTCATCTTGCAGGCATCGGCCCCTTCCGCGATCATCCACGACGCTTCTTTCTTCACACCCGCTTCTTCCAACAACAGCGCCAGCGGCACTCCTGTCCATTCGCTGCAACTCACCAACCCGTGGCTCGACTGTGCATCCGGCGCCGGCTTCGCGCCCCACTCCGACCCCGAGTTTCCCGCGCACTCGATGAAGTGAATCTTCGATACCGATGGCAGCCGCTTCAATTCCGCCATTGTGAACAAAAGCGGACGCTCCACCATGCCGTGAATCATCAGCGAATGCTTTGCCGGATCGAGCGCTGGCACCCCTGCATGATGCCGCTCAAAATGCAGCGCTGACGGCGTGATCATCCCGTGAATCTCCGCCAGTGGCGTCTTCGTCGATGCCTGCTCCGGAGTCTTCGTCTCCGGTTTCAGCCGCTTCGCCTTCTCAAACTCCGACCGGTCCCCGTATTCGCTGATGGGCTTACCCAGCCGGTTCGGACCATCGTCTTCGGCCGCTGCCTGCTGCTTCTTCTCGCCGCTGCAGCCCACCAGGGCCCCGCCGATTACGGGGCTCAGAGCCAAAAACTTCCTGCGATTCGCCGCTTTCATCTCGTCTCCCTGTTAGAACGCTAGTTTCAAGCCCAACTGCACAATCCGCGGATCCCCCGCGCTCTCAATCCTTCCGAAACGCGCCGGAGTATTCTGCGTCGCAAACGGAGTCCCAAGTATAGGCGTATTGAACGAGTTGAACAACTCCGCCCGGAATTGAACCCGCACCCGCTCCACGGGACTGAACACCTTCATGAGCGCCAGATCGAAATTCGGCCCTCCCGGCCCGCGCAGCAGATTCCGCGGCGCCGTCCCGAATGTCCCCAGAGCATTCGTCGCGAACGCCGCCGGATTGAAGTATTGATTGATCAAGTCCGCCCGCGACCGGTTCGTCGGCAGGAACGGATTCCCCACCACATCCGCCCGGTTCGCTCCCAACCCCGAGAACGCCCGGTCGGAACCCGATGATACCGAGAACGGGAACCCGCTGCGGATCGTCGTGATCCCGCTGAACTCCCAGCCTCCCGCCACGGACCGCAGCGCCTTGCTCTGGCCCGAAAGTTTTGGCAACGCCCACACATGCGACACAATCAACCGCTGCGGTTGATCGAAATCCGATACCCCGCGGTTCGCCCGCAAATCCAGCGGAATCGTCTGCGTCGGATTCTGCGGCGTCGCGTCCGAGGAAACCTCGTCAATCGACTTCGACAACGTGTAGTTCACCTCAAACGAGAAGCTGTTGCTCACCCGCCGTTCCACCGAAAGCTGTAGCCCGTGATAGCTCGACGTGCTGTCTCCGTACGTCATCAGAATGCTGCCGAAGTTGCCATACGGCCGCCGCTGCTGGATGTTTCCTGTGGTTGCCCCCGCCGCATACCGCGCATAGTTCAAATCGTCCGTATACGTCAGGTGCCGCCCCAGATTCCCGATATAGCTCGCCCGTGCCACCATGTTCCGCATCACTTCCCGCTCCAGCGTCAGATTGTAGGTCTGCTGATAACTCGGCTGGAACGTCGGCGCAAACGCCCCAAACGATCCCAGCGGCGTGATGAAGTCCGAATCCGGCTTCGGCACAAACGGCGCGAAACTCGCCGGGAACGGATTGCCTGCTCCCGCGTACGGCTCCTCAAACCGCACGCCAAACCGCGTCACTTGCGGGCTAAAGGGAGCCGCATTCACAAACCCGTTGTACAGCACCGTAAACTGCGGATTCCAGAACAGCCCATATCCGCCGCGGATCACGTTCTTCGTTCCCACGCGCCACGCAAATCCAAACCGCGGAGCGATCTGCCCCAGAAACCGGTTGAATCCGCCTTTCGGACATCCCGGATCTCCATCGTTCAAATACCCCAGTGGAGCCTTTGGAAACCGCGTCGATGCCTGTCCCGGCGCGAAGCACTGCGTCCGCCCGATGTCGTCATGGAACGGAATCATCGGATCCCACCGCAGCCCCAGCGTCAATGTCAGGTTCGGCTTCACTCGCCAGTTGTCCTGCCCAAAAAACCCCCATCGCGTTCCATACAGCGATTTGTATTCCCCGCCTCCCTGATCGAAGCTGTACACATCCCCCAGCATGTAATCCGCCATCGCCGTCCCCGTGATGTTGCCGTTGAACACGAATAGCCCCATCGTCCGGAAGTCGTTCTTGATGTCGTTCGTCGAACGCAGAATCTCTCCGCCGAACTTGATCTCATGCGCGCCCTTCATTCGCGTCGACGTGTTCGCAATGTGAATGTCGTAGTCCTTCTTGTCGTAGTTCCAACCAGGCCGCGCCAGAAATCCGCCCGTCACGCTCACATACACCGACGCCGGCTCCTTCACCGCGATCCCCTTCACTCCCGCATCCTGGAACGTAATCGGCAGCTTGATCGAGGTCCAGTCATTCAACGTCCGCCGCCACCGGTACGCCACCGTCAGATTGTTCAGCCACTCCGGCGACACTGTCCACACATCGCTCACCGTCAGTTGATTGTAGGGCTGCGTCGATCGCCCCACTTCCGAGGCGAACATCGACGCCAGATCCTGCAGATTGCCCGTGAACGGCCGCTCGAACCGTTGATAGAAATAGCGCCCTGTCAGCCGGTGCTTCTGCATGTTGTAGTCCGTCTTGATCGTGAATTCCTCTTCGCGATTCTTCAGTGGTACTCCCACAAATCGCTCCCCGGTCGGAGTCCCCGGGTCCGGCATGTACTTCAGCAGCGCCTGCGTCACTCCGCTGAGCCGCGACGCTGGGATCACTCTGCCCGGAAACGGAGCCCGCGTCAATGGATCTGTAATATCCCGTCCCCCAGCCACAAAGTCGCCCCGCCGCATCGCCGCCGTCGGCAGAAACTGGCGCGTCAATTGCGGCTCGCTTCGGACCCGCGTCCCTTGGTAGGCCGCAAAGAAAAACAGCTTGTCCTTCCGGATCGGTCCGCCGAACGTCCCGCCGAATTGATGCCGCTTCAGCGAATCCCGCCGCGCCGCGAAGAAGTTCCGCGCGTTCAGATTGTAGTTGCGCAGAAACTCAAAGGCTGATCCGTGAAATTCGTTCGTCCCCGACTTCGTCACCACGCTCATCACCGCGCCCGTCGCATTCGCGTACTCCGCGCTGAAGTTGCTCTTCTGCACGCTGAATTCCTGCACCGCGTCCGGATTCGGAAACACGCCGCTATAGTTGCGGTACGAGTCCGTGTTCATCCCTCCATCCAACAGGAAGTACACGCCGCTCTGCCGGCTTCCGTTCACTACAAACGCATCGCCTTCGCTCGTGCCCGAAGAGCGCTGGATCACCCCTGCCTGAATCGTCATCAACTGCGTCACACGCCGCCCATTGAGAGGCAGATTCACAATGCGCTGTTGATCCACCACCCCGCGCACCGTGCCCGTCTGCGTCTCCAGCAGCGGAGCCGCGTCCGTCACTGTCACCGATTCCGATAACGATCCCACCGCCAGCGACACATCCAGCGTCGCCGTATCGCCCACCGCCAGCCGCACGCCAGAGCGCGCATAGCGCTGGAAACCTTCCTTCTCCACCTCCAGCCGGTAGTCCCCAAACGGAAGCAAGAGAATCCTGTAACTCCCGTCCGCAGCCGACTCCCGCTGCACTCGTAATCCCGTTTCCGTATTCACCGCCGCCACGCGGGCGCCGGGCACAGCCCCACCCGAAGAGTCCGTCACCGTGCCAACGATGCTGGCCGTTGATTGTCCGAACGCAGTCATTGCCACAAGCAATGCCGCTACAAAAAGAAATAGAAAAAGAGACTTGCGCATAGCGATTACCTAGCGCAAAGTATATAACTCTTCCAACCCCTTCCAAGTGGCCTCGTTCAACGGAATCCCGTCGCGTCGATACTCCCCTTCGATCTCCGCTTCCAACCCGCCCGGAGCGTACAACTTCTCCACTCCCTCCATGCGCCTGCTCTCGCGGATTTGCCGCACCGCGCCATCCACCCGTTCCCGAAACCTCCCCGCATCCTCAAAGGCCGCCACGTCCATTGCCACAAACAAATGCCCATCTTTACCCGCCGCGGGCCCATTCACCATGTTCCCCAACTCCGTCCCGTACGCCGCCCCGGACAGCATGCTCGCCATCATCCCGAACGCCATCGCCAGCCCCACTCCCTTGAACTCCCCTATCGGCTGCAGCAGCCCTTCCAAAGCGCGTCCGGCATCGGTCGTCGGCTGCCCATCTTCGTCAAAGGCCCAATTCGACGGGATCTCCGCGCCCTTCTGGTGATAAATCCGGATCTTCCCGTGCGAGGAATAGCTGAACGCCGCATCCAGCACAACAGGTGCCTCCACACCCGCCGGAATCGCCACCGACAGCGGATTGATCCCCACGATTTTGTCCGTCCCGCCCCACGGAGCCATCGTCGGTAACGCATTCGTCGTGGCTATCCCAATCATGCCTTCACGCACCGCCTGCAGCGTGTAATAGAACATCGCCCCGCAGTGATTGCTCCCGCGCACGGCTACAGCCGCCACCCCTAACTCCCGCGCCCTTCGAATCGCCAAACCCATGGCAAAGTGGGAGCCAATCTGCCCCATGCTATTGCCCCCATCCACCACCAGCGCCGCACCGCGATCGCTCACCACCGCCGGCCTGCCCCGAGGATTCACACCCTCCACCCGCAGCTTCTTCACATAATCCGGCACTCGCAACACGCCGTGCGAATGTATCCCCCGCACGTCCGCCGCAACCAGCGTATCCGCCAGCAGCGCCGCGTCCTCCCGGCACATTCCGCAGCCTTCGAAAATCCGCGCTACCCAATCCCGCAGCGCGTCTGCCGCAATGCGCCGTTCGCCTTCTGATTTCGGATAAATCGCCATCGTCGCCTCAACCGATCTCCACCACCCCAATCGCCACCAGTTGCGCAAACACCCGCACCAGCACATCCACCGGCTGCCCCGTTTGCTTCTGCGCCGTCCCCAACAACTGCGACACCGTCAGCTCTCCATCCGCCTTTGCCGCCATCGACACTACCCAGGGTGGACACTCCAGGGTTTGCTCGAACGGATGCCGCGCCACAATCGAATACGAAATGGTCGCCATCCGCCCGTCCTCGAACGCATGCTTCGAGAGTGCTTCCCAGTTCGAACTCACCTTCACCCGCGCCTGAAGCACTTCCCGTACCGCCTCACCCGTCATGCACCGTGTCTGCCAGTCCATCACCCGCTCCAAATCGCCAATCCCCGCCCCCGGCGCCAGCGTGTGACGCAGCGTAAACACGCTCCGCGCTTCCTTCCGCCGCTGCACCATCAGCGTTCCCAACACCATCTGCTCCATTTGAAATCGCTCAAACAGCGCAATCCACCGGTACAGGCTCGATGAATCCCCGCTCTTCAACAACACCTGATCGAAGGCGAAATCCATCGGCGTCATCGTCTTCCTCACAAACAACGCCACATCGCATTCTTCCGCCCCCGCACCCAGGTAGCGCCGCAACCTGGCCTCGAAGGCATCGTTCTCCCGGTCCGATCCCATCACCAGCGCATGCACGCTTCCACCCGGCTCCAGCCGTTCCGCGCACCCACCCAGAAAGCCCGCCAGGATCTGCTCCCCATCCTCACCACCCGCTGCGAAAACCGCTGTCGTCTTCGTCGACGGCACAAACGGCAGATTGCCCACAATCCGGTCGAACCGCATTCCGTCTACAGCCGCAAATAGATTGCTCTCCAGCACCGTCACATTCTCTACCCCGTTCAAGGCGCAATTCCGCCGCGCATACTCCACCGATCGCGCATTGATATCGACGGCCCATACCCGCTCCGCGAACCGGCTCGCCAGCAACGCTCCCACTCCCGACCCCGTCCCCATCTCCAACAGCGTCCGGCACGGCCTCCGCGACATGCCCTCGTAGAATTGCACCGACGTTGGATCCGCCCCTCCCGCCACATACTCCAAATCCGGCGCCATCCGCTCCAACCCCCGGAACGCCCGATCCGCGCACACAAAAAACCCATCGTAAGGAAACAGCAGTCCCTTCGCCTGCCACTGTTCTCCCACCTGCTCCAAAATCCCTGCGTCCACCATGGCCTCAAACACAGCACCGGGCATGTGCGCCGCGAACGCCTCCCTCGATTCCGCATATCCGCCAATCAGCACGCGCGCCAGAAACGCCACCGTCCCCGGAGCCCCATACAACTGTGCGAAGCGCTCCCCCTGGTGCCCCAACGGATAAAACAAAAAGTGAATCCGCGGCAGCTCGAAATGCTTGAGCAGCGCCTGCTCCGTATATCCCGCACCTTCCAGATACTCCCGAATCAGCGTCATGCTCATGACGGCTCCTCCATCGACGGCAGCCTCAACACACCCGCCCACAACAACCCTTCTAATTGCCGGTACACCTCATCGCTGCCCACGCCTGCATTGCTCTCCGCCCACTGCGCATGCTGCTCCGCTCGAATCTCGCCGTTGCAGCGCGGCGCCATCCGGGCCACCCACTCCGGCACTTCCCATTCCCCCATCAGAGGAAAGTCCGTCACAAACGTGTACCGCGCCGGCCGCAATCCGCCACCCTCCGGCCGGTGGCGCACATGCAGTTCCCAATCCGTCCCACAAACCGGCCGTAACACCGCCATGCCGCCTCCTGCGATCTCCGTCTCCCGATCCACGCACATCTCCAAATCCTCCACCACCGCATTTTCATGGAACCGCCCACGGCGATGAAAGCTCGGCCTCTCGCCGCCATGCGCCTGCACAATCAAATGCCCGATCACGACGGCCTTCGCCTGCAGCCCCCCATACAGCTCCGCCCATCGTTCCAGCGTCGCCGTGCTGTCGTTGCCGTGTACCACCTGTTGCATCGCAAAGTGCATCGGCGCATACGTGTCCCGCACAAACAACGCCGTGTCGTGCCGCGCCGCCTCCGCCCCCAACCAGCGCACGACGCGTTCATCCAATGTCTCGCTCTCCCGGTCCGTCCCTTCCAACAGGCAATACAAACGCCCGCCCGGAGCCAGGTGCTCCGGCAGTTCCCGGATCAGCCGCTCCAGGATCGCCTCCCCATCCACCCCGCCGCAGGAGTACACCACATCCCCCGTTAGCGACGGCTCGAACGGCGGATTTGACGCAATCCGGTCAAACCGTATCCCCGCCACCGGCGCGAACAGGTCCCCTTGCACCACCCGCACATTCCCCAATCCATTCAACCGGCAGTTCCACTCCGCATAGCGCACCGCCCGTTCCACAATGTCCACCGCCCACACTTCCCGCGCGAAAGAAGCCGCCAACATAGCGCCCAAACCCGCCCCCGTCCCAACATCCAGAAACCGCTCGCACGGCCCCCGTCCGATGTATTGCAGAAACTGCCGGCACAATCCCTCCGATCCCGACATCACAAAATCGCTTCCGCTATATCCCAAACGGTCCGAAGCCACATAGAGCCCGAACGCCGGATGCAGCAGCACCGGACACCGCCGCTCCTCGTTCAGCAAACCCGTTTCCCGCATCACGCGCTCCACGTCTGCCGGCAAATAGCGCGTAATCTCCTCCGCACTCACTGGCTTGCCGCTCAGCAGCAACCGTGCCAGAAACAGCGCCTCGCCATCGCCGGAAAAGCGCCCTTCCAGCGCTTCCTGCCTCGCCCCTCGCGCATACAGCAGCTCATGCATCGACACCGCTTCGAAGTGCTCCAGCAGGAACGCTTCGTTGTATCCCGATTCCCGCAGAAACCCGAGCAAGGCATCGAAATCCGTTTTCCCAACACTGCGCAACGGAAACTCAAGCGCCATGAATCACCTCGTAACTCCACAACAAGTGCAAACCAAACAGGGCATTCGCCGCGCTCACGGCATGCTCCTCCATCAACTCCACAATCTGCCCCACCGTGCGCTCGCCATCCACCAGTGGAAGCATCACTTCCAACCACGCCGGAAACGGAAACTCGGCCGCAAACGGATTCGCGGTCACCAGCGCTTTCGTGCCGGCAGTGAACTCACCCTCCCACAATTCGTGCGTCTCCCGGATCCGCCACTTCTCCCCCAGCCGCGGCCGGACTAGGGCAAACTTCGCATCGAAGCCCTCCCCATGCCGTGCGCACTCCCAGTCGAAACTCCTGTGCGCCGCCTCCGCATCCATCGCTCGCCCCATCAGTCGTACAACCAGCGGGATTTCCACCGGCGACAGCATCATCACCACATCATCCACCGACCGCGCGTCTGCTTCCATCAGCATCCGCACACACTCCTCCAGCGTCCCTGCCATCGGCTGCGGCCCGCGCAGCATGTCAACGGCGAACTCCACCGCCGGCCGCTCCCGCAATTGGTACAGATGGACCCCGTAATTCCTCCGCGCCGGTAACAACGCCCGCACCTGCGCATCCATCTTCTCTTGGGCATGCCAGCAAATCGTACCTGCCGTGACCAGCTTTCCCTTCGCCGCCAAATACTCCAGGGCCCGGCTCAGCGTGCGCGCGAATCGCTTCTCTCCGCCAGTCACTAGCGTCGCCTCCAGCATCTCCCGCTCCACGTTGGGCAGCAGCACCAGTTCAAACTTGGCGCCATCCTCCACTCCGGGCTTCACCACCACATTCGTAATTCCCTGCTGCCGCAGTTGAGATTCCAGCGTCTGCCGCAATCGCGGCGATGGCTCCACGGCAATCACCGTCTTCGCCCGTTTGCTCGCCGCCAGCACCGTTCCCCCGGTCCCTGCCCTCAACACCAGCACGCGCTCATGCTCCCCGCCGGGAATCCATCCTGACATCGGGTCCTCCTCGATAGGCTCCACCTGCCGCTGCCGGTTCCGATGCCCGTGCTCCAGCCGCTCTTTCTTCTGCTCCTCCCCGGCCCCCCTCTCCCGCAACGCCCCCAAGCCGATGCACATCGCCATGCACTCCAGCACCGCTTCCCCTGGTGCCGCAGCACCGCCAAGCACATCCAACACCACCGGCCCAGCAGGCAATGTCCGCACAAAGGGAGCAACTGTGCGTAGCTCATACCCTACTTCCACAAACTCCCCATCGCGCACGCTGCGCAACACATCCACCATGCACTGCCCGCCCGTCACCCATTGCCCATCGAGAACCTGCTCGCGCCACCCCGCCCCGCGATAGGCCTCATCCCACTCGATCCGACGCTCAATCTCCTCCACCGCCGCATTCGTCCCAAGCTCTTCTTCGATTGCGAACGCCGCGTCCTTCTCCACAACCAGGTGCCCTAGGCTCACGTGCGTGGCCTGCAACCCCCGGTAGAAGCGATCACACTCCGCCACCGCCTCCGGCCCCGATCCCGTCTTCATCAAGTGCCCCGCCGTGTAAGCATCCGTCGACATCCGCGACTTCACAAAATACGCGATTCCCGCACCTTCCACCCACCGCCGCATTCTTTCAAACAGCGAATCCCCCTTGCGATCCGTCCCCAGCACCTGGCAGTACAGGCGCCCCCCTGGCTCCAGCCGCTCCACTGCTCCCCGCACCACCCGTTCCATCAATTGCTCTCCATCCGCTCCCCCCAGCGCGTAAATCATGCCATGCCGCAATGGAGGCTCAAACGGCGGATTGCAGGCAATCCGGTCGAACTTCATCCCTTCCACCGGCTGATACATATCGCCGCACACTACATGCATGTGCGCTTCTTCAATCCCGTTCAACCGTCGATTGAACTCCATGCAGGCAATGGCCCGCTCCGTGATATCCGTCGCCCACACCTCCTCCGCAAACCGGGTCGCGCACAGCGCTCCTAATCCCGCCCCTGAGCCCACCTCCAAGAACCGTCCGCACTTCGTCCGCCCGATCGCATGGACGTAGGTGCGGCTCAGATGCTCCAGCGCCGACATCACGAAATCCGAGCCCGCGTACCCGTATCCGTCCGCCGACACCGGCCGGTCCGAGGCCACATAAAACCCCAGTGCCGGATACAGCAGCACCGGACACCGCCCGCCCTCATCGTAAAGCCCCAACTCCCTCAGAATCTCGAACACCGCGCCCGGAATCAGCCGCGACGCCTCCTTCCACGGCACCACGTAACCCCCCAGAAACAGCCGCGCCAGCAGCATCTGCAAACCCGGTTGCTCAATCCGCAATTTGAGCCTCGCCCGCTCCTCGCCATCGGCCAGCAGCAGATCGTTCAACTCCTCAATCGCAAAGGCGGTCAGCAGCTCCGGTTCCGTAAACCGCGCCTCCCGAAAAAACCGTGCCAGTGTCTCGCACTGTTCCACTGTCCCTGACCGCACGGGAAACGAAAAAGCCATCCCACGAGAGTAGCCGATCCATCCGCCGCGCCGGAAGATCCGCGAAATCTGCTACGTTGGTGAAAATGCGACGACTCCAACCCGTCATCTGGATGAAAGGTACTTTCCTCAACGCGCAGTACCTCCAAAGTCAAGACCGCTTCCTCGACAACATCCTTAATTTCCAGATGGACGCCCTCAGTTCCTACCCCTGGGGCTTTCGCGAAATCCGGCTCGATCAGGAAGCTCTCGCCGGCGGCAACGTCGCCATTAACAAAGCCTCCGGCATCTTCCCCGACGGCCTCCTCTTCGACATCCCCGACGCCGACCAGGCGCCGCCCGTGCGCCCCATCGCCGAGTATTTCGAAAAAGATCAAACCACCTGCGACGTCTATCTCTCCATCCCTGCCTACCGCGAAAAAGGCCTCAACGTCGCCATGGCCTCCCGCACTTCCGATACCCGCTTCGTCTCCGACGTCCTCATGCTCCGCGACGAAAACACCGGCACCATGGAGAAACCCGTACAGGTCGCCCGCAAAAATCTCCGTTTCCTCTTTGAAGGCGAGAACCTCAAAGGCTACTCTTCCCTCCGCGTCGCCCGTATCAAGCGCCACCCTTCCGGCACCCTCCACATCGACACAAAGTTTCAACCCCCGCTGCTCGACATCACCACCAGCGACTACCTCATGTCCATCGCCCGCCGCCTGGTGGAAATCCTCTCCGCCAAAAGCAGCATTCTCTCCGGCCTCCGCCGCCAGAAGAACCTCACCCTCGCCGATTTCGGCGCCTCCGACATCGCCAATTTCTGGCTCCTCTACACCATCAATTCCCATTTCCCGCTGCTCCAGCACATCTACGAAACCAAGCGCGGGCATCCGCAGGATCTATTCGCCCATCTCCTCTCGCTCGCCGGAGCTCTCACCACCTTTTCCACCACGCTTCACCCCCGCGATCTGCCCAAATACAACCACGACGACCTCGAGCCCCCGTTCACCGACCTCGACGAAAAGGTTCGCACGCTACTCGAAACCGTGGTCCCCAGCAACTTCGTTTCGCTCCCATTGAAGCAGGTGTCGCCGTACATCTACGCCACCGCCCTCGCCGACGACAAGTACTTCAAGGACACCCGCATGTACCTCGCCGTCAGCAGCGAAATGAACGAAGGCGAGCTCATCAACAAAGTGCCGTCCCTCGTCAAAGTC
>JAXLQM010000026.1:0-140488 GCA_046331645.1 Bryobacteraceae bacterium | reverse complement strand
GCTTACACAAAATCCTTGACACAGCCTTGACGGGACTGGGCTAGCCCGCAGACATGTATGCGGCTATCCCTCTGCCGGCACGGGGAGACACAGGCAAGAGACTCGGAAATTGCTTACACAAAATCCTTGACACAGCCCAAGCAGAATTCTCATCGCAAGGTTCGCACTAGACTCGAGCCAAGCGAAGTTCTTTGCATTCCTCCAGGACCTGGACGGCAAGCTCCCGGCTAATGGTTGGGAATCCCTCCAAAAAGTCGCCCAAGGAATCTCCGTTTTCGATGTAGTCGAACAACGTCTGCACAGGAACGCGCGTCCCTCGAAATACGGGTACTCCATGCATCACCTCGGGATCGCGCGTGATCGCTTCCTGCATGTTTCCATTGTCGCTCAGCCTTAAAAAAGGAAGCCCGCCAACCCTACCCCTCCACATCCACCCGCCCCCGCTCCTCCTTTCCCACCTGCGCCGACACCGTATCCCACAACCGCTGTTCCTGCTTCAGCAACCCAATCTCCGTCGACAGCAAATGCTTCGCCCGGATCAACTGCCGCATCGCCGTCACTCCCGCCTCGCGCGACCGCCGCAACGCAATCTGCTGTTCCACCGTCGGCTGCCGCAGCGCATCGATCGCCGCCGTCGCCTCCCCGATCAGCCGGTTCCGCCTCTGCAGCACTGCCGCAATCTTATCCAGATCACTCGCGTCCGTCTTCACCAGGTCAGCGTCCACGCCTTCCAATTCCCGTAAGATGTCATTCAGCTCCGCCAATTAGCCGTCCTTTCTCCCATAGAGCGAATAATTCAAACTGCTGATCGAAGCATCCAGCACGCTCTGCTGCGATTGCAGCCCAGCCAGCAGCGAATCAGCCGCCTGCAGCTTCGCCGAAAGCGACACCTGCATCGACTGCAGCCGCGCCGTCAGGGTCGCCACTTGCTCGCTAATCCTCTCATCGGTCTCCTCATATTTATCCAACTGGATCTTCGCCATCCCCGTCACCGAATCGCTCACGCTTTCCAGCAGCGAAGCCCGTTCCCCAAACCCCGTCTGCGTCGTTCCCAGAAAGGAAAACGCATCACTGACCTGATCCGCGGTCAGTGCACCAAAAACATCACTATTGAAACTCGCCACACCCGACCGGTCGAACTCCACACCCAACGCCCCCAAGCTCGTAATCGACCCGTCGCCGCCCTCATAGGAAGCCACCCGCCGCAACCGGCTCTGCACTTCGCGAATGAGAAAGTCGCCGCTCAACAGCCCCGCCCCGCTGCCTACCTGCGCATTCACTTGCTCGCGCACCGCGTTGTAGCTCGACACGAAACTCTGCAGTGCCGTCGATAACTTCGCCTTGTCCGAAGCTATCGTCACCGACACCGTTTCGCTATCCGCTGTCGTCCCGGTAATATTGAACGTCACCCCCGGCACCACATCATTAATGAACGTGCTCTTCTTGCTCACCGCGACGCCATTTAGCTTGAACTCGGTATTCGCTCCCTGATTGTTCGCCGTCAACACGCTTGTGTTCGCCCCCGACGGATCATCATGCAGCGCAAGCGCCGTCGCCCCCGTGCTGTTCGCCGTCACCGACAGGTAATACGGCGTATTCCCCGTGCCCGTCGTCAGCACGCTCGCCGTCACTCCCGCCCCCAGGTTGTTGATCGCATCGCGCAACCCGGTCAGAGTGTTCTTCCCCGTCAGGTCAATCGTGTAGTCCTTCGACCCCACGGTCAGCTTCACCGTGCCCGTCGTCGACACGGCCGTCGATGTCGAGTTCGCATACCCGCTCGCCGATGTCTCCGCCGCCGCCTTGGCCACCGATGTGATGTTGCTGATCGTATACACCGCCGGCGCCGAAGAGCTTACATTGGTCGCCGTCACCTTCGCAGTGTTCGAACTCGTCGCCCCCAGCGCCTTGCTCTCTCCCAACGCACCGAGCGCCGCCACACTATTGGCCAGCGATTCGACCGACCCGCTCAAATTCGACACCAGCAGCTTCTGCTGCAGCAAGTCTTTCTGCTGATTCTGCAACGCCGTAATCGGCAAGCTCGCGATCTGCGTCGCGCGGCTCAGAATCGTCTGGAAGTCACTCGAGAACGTGCTGACTCCAGTAAACGTTAATGGGGAGATACTCATTCCGTATGGACTCCTCCACCCCCGCTCATCGGCGCACCTGCCGAAAATATGAGCGGACATGGAAAAATTTGTAAACCCGCCCCCCTCGCGCTAGCCTAAAGATTGTCCCCTAAACCCAAGATCCTGTTCATCTTCGGCACCCGCCCCGAAGCCATCAAGCTCTGCCCTGTCGTCCTCTACATGCGACAGCATTTGACAGAATTTGACACCCGCGTCTGTGTCACTGCCCAACACCGCGGCCTCCTCGACCAGGTCCTCGCCGCCTTCTCCATCACCCCCGACCACGACCTCGACGTCATGCTCCCCGGCCAGACCCTCTTCCAGTCCACCAGCCGCATCCTCGCCGCCCTCGAACCCGTCCTCATCGCCGAAAACCCCGCCATGGTCTTCGTCCAGGGCGACACTACCACCACCTTCTGCGGCGCCCTTGCCGGCTTCTACCGCCACATCCCCGTCGCCCACGTCGAGGCCGGACTCCGCACCTGGGACCTCCGCCAGCCCTTCCCCGAAGAGATGAACCGCGTCCTCACCACGCGCCTCACGGCGCTCCATCTGCCCCCCACCGAAGGCTCCGCCGAAAACCTCCGCCGCGACGGCGTCCCCGATTCCCACATCCACGTTACCGGCAACACCTGCATCGACGCCCTGCTCGCCATCAAAGACCGCATCGAGCGCCGCGAAGTCGACGTCCCCGCCTGGGACTTCCTCCACCCCGATAAGCGCATGATTCTCGTCACCGGCCACCGCCGCGAAAGCTTCGGCGGCGGCTTCGAGCGTATCTGCGACGCCCTCAACCGTCTCGCCCGCCGTCCCGACGTCGAACTCGTCTATCCCGTCCACCCCAATCCAAACGTCCGCGGCCCCGTCGAACAAGCCCTCGGCGGCCAATCCAATGTCCACCTGATCGATCCCCAGGATTATGTTCCCTTCGTCGACCTCATGCGCCGCAGCTACATCATCCTCACCGACTCCGGCGGCGTCCAGGAAGAAGCCCCCTCCCTCGGCAAACCCGTCCTCGTCATGCGCGAAAAAACCGAGCGCCCCGAAGCCGTCGAAGCCGGCACCTCGCGCCTGGTCGGCACCGACGCGGACAAAATCGTCACCGAAGCCGAACTCCTCCTCGACAACCCCACCGAATACGACCGCCGCTCCCACATCCACAACCCCTACGGCGACGGCCAGGCCTCCGAACGCATCGTCGCCGCCGTCCGCGCCTTTTTCCCAAATCTACCGAGCCGCGCACGTGAGTAAGCGGAGTTCGCGGCTTCTGGCACAGGCTGCTAGCTCGTTCTATGAAGCTGACTCTCGATCTTCCGGAAACTCTGCTCGAGAAAGCAACGGCTCTAGCCGCCCGAGACGAAATCACCCTCACCGAATTGGTCGAGTACGGCTTACGGCAAGCCGTCGAGCAACGGAGTTCCCGGCACTTGTTCCATCTTCCAGATGCCAGTTGGGGGCAGGGTGGCTTGCTCGCCAGTTATGACTGGAGCAGCATTCGCCAGATGATCTACGCAGATTCCGCGGCGTGACATCAGGTTGCCATATTTCGATACTGTGGAGAAAAAGGAGCCTTCCCCTCAAATGACCGTAACGCTAGACCTGAGTCCCGAGGTCGAACGAGGTCTCCTTGCTCAAGCCGAAGCGCGTGGTTTGTCGTTGAGCGAGTACCTCCAGGAAATTGCCACAAGAGAAGCCGTGCGCTCCATCCCGCCGGCAAGCGGTGAGGAAAAAGCCAAGGCCTTTCGCAAATGGGTCAAGAGTTTCCCCGATACGCCCCCGCTCTCCGCCGAGACCATAAGCCGCGCCAGCCTGTACCCGGATCGCTGGTAATGTCCATTCTTCGTTGCGCTGCACAACGTCGCGGAGTTCTGGAACACTGCGACCGGGCTGCCGCCCAATAACGGCCTCGGCGTGACGATCGAGGAGGCAGAGGCGGAGCGTGAAATCCTTCGGATCGAAGACGAGGACGGAAAAATCATCGCCGAGGATATTCCCCTCGATGAGTTTTTCACCGGATACGCGCGCTCGAAGAGCGTAACAGGCAGGCGGGAATATCATATGGTGAAACGGTTACGATGAAGGAGAAGGAGATCGTCATGGCAGCGCTGGATTGGTCGCAATGTTCCGCGGTGGAAAGCGTCCCCGGCAAACTCAGCGGCGCGTGGGTGTTCAAGAATACGCGGATGCCTGTGTCCGCCGTATTTGAAAACCTCGAAGCCGGGGCCACAGTGGATGAGATCATGGAGTGGTTCCACCTCTCGCGCGAACAGATTAATCCCGTGCTTCAATTCGCCGCCCGCAGCCTTGAGGCTCCGGTTCCTCCTTCCATGACCGCACTGACGTCTGATGCGCATCCTTCTTGATCACAGTACGCCCGCGCCATTGCGTCATTACCTGAAGGATCATCTGGTAACGGAAGCCGTCGAGCGCGGGTGGGATGAACTGGACAACGGCGCGTTGCTCACGGAAGCCGAAGCGGCTGGCTTTGAGGTGTTTCTGACGGCGGACAAAAACATTCGTTATCAGCAAAATCTCACAGGGCGGACGATAGCCATCATCGAACTGAGTACGCCGCGTTGGCCTGTCGTGCGTAATCACATCGAGCGTGTGGCCGCCGCCATCAACGCCGCCACGCCGGGCAGCTATACCCAGGTGGATATCCCCTTGCCGCCGAAGGAACCGTTCACGCGCTCGTGACGGAGCCCACCGCGCTTGTCCCGCAAACGGTGAGTTTCGGGACGGCAGAATGGCCCATCGTGTTTAAGCCAGGGCATACCAAGACATTCATAGTCCCTTCCACGGTCCACTAACCCCTCTGGTCTGAAAGTACTTTCGGTCTCGGTCCTCGAACACCTTTATCCGGGCCTCGAATATGGCACGCAAGTCTTTAGGAAGAGAAGAGTGGAAAGCCTTGATCTGCGCATCCATGTCAGGAAAGGTTCAAAATCCCGCAAGACCCGTACACCGCAGCCATACGGTTGGCGTGGGTTGACACATGCCATCCTACCCAGCGCGCTCTCAAATTGAAAACTTCTCCGGGAGTTCTGTTCAATCGCGCATGATAAGCAAAGAGCACCGCGTCTTCGCTCACGGGTTTGGTCATTCTCCGCCAATTTCACTACGGTCTCCTGAACCCTACACCCCCTAACGAACCACAAACGTGCTCCCCCCCACCACCCGGTCCCCCTCATACTGCACCACCGAAAAACTCCCCCCTTTCCCCGTAACCACCATCTCCACCCCAGCCTTCGGCACGGTCAACTCCAACTCCCCATCCCCGCCAGCCAGCGTAAAAGCATCCTTCCCCACCTTCCAAGCCACCGCCGCGCCGGCAGCCTTCCCCACCGCCACCCCCAGCGCCTCCTTCTTAAACCCAGCCACCATCTTCACCTTCCCCATCGTCCCCGCATCAAACGCCACACTCAATTTCCCAGAACCACCCCCATGCGAAACCACCCGCACCCGCTGCTTCTTCGTCGACGCAGCCATCAGCCGCACCGCCGCCGCCGGCACAGCCGCCGCATCCAGCACATGGACATTCTTCATCGCCACCCGCTTCTCCCCCGGCACCAACACCCCAAGCCCGAAAACCTTCGATGCCGCCGGAATCGGATCCGACACACTATCCATCACCACCAGCAAACAAGAGTGCGCCGCAGCCGTCAAAGGAGGCGTCCACTCCCACATCAACACCATCGGAATCCCCGGCGCCAAACTCGCAATCGTCTGCGCCGCCCCTACCGGCTTCCACTTCGATACATCCACCGAATCCCCCGGAAACGCCGTCCAAAAATCCGCCGGCAAATCCGGCACACCCGCCGAAGCATCCGTATACAGCAACTTCACCTGCACAGCCGCACCCGCCTGAAACCCGCGATTGTGTACCTGCACATACACCCGGTTCACCCGCCCCCGCTGCGGATTCCGATGCACCAGCTTCGTCTCAAACCGCGCGTAATCCACCTGCGCCACCGGCATCTGATACTCCGGCGGATTCCCTTCCAGCGCATCCACCTTCACATCCGCGCTCATCCAGAAATTCAGATCCATCCCCAACGTCACATGCTGCGTCGCATCGTTCCACGCCGCCTTCACCGCCGGCGTCGGCAGCACGCGCGCCGTATCCATCAGATGATCCCGCAGGTACAAATCCACTGCCGGAGTCGCCGCCGCATCCACCGGAATCTCCCACAACCCGCGCCCATGCGTCGCCGCCCGCAACATCCTGGTCGCCTGGTTCAGCTTCAAATCAAACACCGCGCAATTCGGCAGCCCGTTCGAAAATCGGCTCCACGACGCGCCTCCATCCACCGTGCGGTACACGCCGATATCCGTCCCGACATACATCTGGTTCGCGTCACCCGGATCAATCACCAGCGCATTCACCGGAATATCCGGTAAATTCGACGAAATATTCGTCCACGCCGCCACGCCCGTGGCAGGCACAGCCCCGCGCCACACGTGCGGAATCCCGAACCCGCTCATCACCAGCACCACCTGGCTCGAATCCCCCGGCAGCGTCGTAATGTCCCAAATATAGGACCCCGGCAGCGGTGCCTGGCTGATCTTCGTCGCCGTCGTTCCGCTGATTTTAAAAACATTCCCATCCGTGTTCGCCGCATACAGCAGCGTAGGCGTCACAAACGCGATCGCGCTCACTTCGCCCCATCCCCCATTCGACGGCACCTTCACCGGCCATTGATCCACACCCAGGTTCGTGCTGATATTCACCCGGTCCGTGCCCACCGCCACCCGCATGGGATCCGTCTGGCACGACACCACCGGCGGATAGAACATCGCCTCCCCTTCAATCCCATCCCACCGTTCCATCCATGTATTGAACTCCCCGCCCACCGAACTCACCTTCGGCGATGCCCCGTAATACGTGCTCAGCACCACCTTCGGGTCATTCTCATTGATCAGACAACAACCCCCGTCCCCTTCATCGGCGTGATAAAACACCACGCTGTTGCGATACATCTCCGTGCCGTTGTCCTGCGTCCCGCCAAACACCGGAGCCCCGGCCTGCGGATGATCGTCAATAAATTCAAACTGCGCGATCGACAACCCCGTGTTGATCGAGTCATCCCACGTCGCCCCGCCATTCACCGAACGGTAGATCCCGCCATCGTTGCCCGCATACACCACCAGGTGATCCGTGGGGTCAATCGCCGTGCAGTGATGATCCGGGTGGATCGCCCCGCCAATCTCCGTAAATGACCACGACGTGCCCGTCTTCACCGCCTTCCACAGCGAAATCCCGCATAGATACACAATGTCCGGAGTCGTCGGATCCACCGACAGATGAATATTGTAGAAAGCCTGCTTCCACGAATCCCCGCCCGGCATCGTGATCGCCGTCCAATTCGTCCCGCCATTCACCGACACCACAAACCGGTTGATCCGGTCCGTGCTCCCATTGCCAATCAGCGCATACAGCGTACTCGGGGAAGATCGCGACACCGCCAGCACAATGCGCCCCAGTTGTGTCGTCGGAAACCCGCCCGCCAGCTTCGTCCACGTAGGATTCGCCGCCAGCGCATTCGTCGTTTTGAACACACCGCCGGCCCAAAAGGCCGCATACGCCACATTCCCGTTCGAAGGATCAATCACCACATCGGTGGCATCCGTCGCCGGCAGCCCGCCTCCCAACTGCTTCCACGTCGCCCCGCCGTCCATCGAACGGAAAATTCCCGCCGCGCCCTGCGCGCCCGACACCGCTCCCATCACACAAGCCGAATTCGCCTGGTTCACCGCCAGCCGGCAGAACCGCTTGCCCGCGAACTGATTCACCCCTGCAGCGTCCACGTCGCTCCGCCGTTGGTGCTCTTCAACACCCCCAGCCCGTAGTAGCTATCGCCGCTGAAGTTGCCCTCGCCGGTCCCCGCATACACCACCTGCGCATCGTTCGGATCAAGCGTCACCGCCCCAATCGCCAGCGACGCCTCGTTGTCCGACATCGGCGCCCAATTCACCCCGGCATCCACCGTCTTCCAAACCCCGCCCTGTGCAGTGCCGATATAGATCCTCCGCGTGTCCGTCGGATCAATCGCGATCCCCGTCACCCGCCCCGACACATTCACCCGCGCGATCGTGTACGTCTGTCCGTTCGGAATCGCCAGCGGACCCAGCGGCGTCCAATTTCGCGAGCCCACCACGGGAGCCGTCGGCCCCGTAAACCCGCCCGCCGCCGGCCCGCTCAACGCCTCAATCGCCGCCAGCCGCTGTTTGGCGGCCGCCGCCTGCGCACTTGCGGCCTTCCCATCCACCTCCACCCGGTCTTCGCTCGAATCCCGCTCCCGCAGCAGCGGACGCATTTTGAAGTCCTTGCCCGCCGCCGCTTTCCACAATTCCTTCGTGGCTTTCGCCGTGCGAGTGGTGGCTTTTTTCTTGGCCATGGGATTTGGCCCCCTTTTCTAATGTCTATGGCAATTTAAAGAACCAGAGCCAGAAACGTTCCTCTCCGGCTCCGATGTGATATCTCATCTCAAAGCCGCACTCGGCGGCCAATTTCTCCGCACGCTCCACCGTGAACGGCACCCCCAGCCAGGTATCGCCGCTTTCCGGTTTCACTTTCTCACACCCCTGTACCTCAAACTTGAACAGCGAGCCCGGCCGCAACAGCCGCCCCACCTCTTTCACCAACCCCGTGATCACGTCGTAACTCGAAATGTGGTGAAACACGCAGCACGAATAGGCAAAGTCGAATTGCCCCGGCACATTGCCCAGCGACAACCCGTCAATATGCACCACCGACGCATTCGGCCGCGACTCCAGCGCCTTCCGCGCCAGGCCCACCATCTGCGCGCTGATGTCCGCGCCCACCACCTCGCCGAAAACGCCCGACAGCGCCCGGGTCACTCTACCCGCGCCGCAGCCCAGCTCAAACACCCGCAGCAATTTCGCATCGCGCCCCGCGCAGATGTTTCCCATATCCGTCAGGATGTCCTGCGCCACCGTCGTCTCGCCCGAAGCGTAAAACTCGGCTTCATTCCATTCCGGCAGCCCATCGGCAATGTAGTGCTTGGCGTTGCGGCTCGCCCGGTCGTCCCAATCCTGCCGCATCTTCTCGGAGTAGGCCTTCAGCCCGGAAGTTGATTTGTGATCCACCATGAGTGTCATCTTAGCGTCACGACTCAAGGTCTTTCTTCTTTTTCTCTTCTTCCAGCGCCTTCAGCCTCTGCCTCGCCTGCTCGACGGCATCTTCCTGCCCCAACTCTTCCCATTGCTGCTGCCGCCTCCGTGGATCATCCTTCGGCGGTGTCGCTTTCTTTTCTGGTTTGACCGGCTTTTCAGCCATTGGCGTGCCTCCTTGCCGGAACGGGCTACCGCCGCGGCTGCAAGCACCATTGGTAGAACAGGTGGAACCCGTACCAGAGCGCGAGAAACACCATGCATTCCAGTGCGAAGCTGCCGAAGTGGCAGAACCGGTCCGTAAGCAGCATAGCAAAGGCCAGCGGCGGCGCCCGGTGCAGCAAGAGTTCCGTCGAACGATGAACAAGGGACAGCATCAGCGGGTTTCCTTTGGTCAGTAATGACACTCACCTTGAAAACGTTTCAAATTTCTTAACCACCTGCCCCCGTCTATAATCGGACTCATGTCCGACACCCCAGGAGACCGCGCCAGCCGACTCGGCTCCGGCTTCACCCACCTTCTCCACCAGTGGCAGGCCGGCGACCCCGCCGCCGCCGAGCAGGTCCTCCTCACCACCTACCGCGAGATGCGCCAGCTCGCCGCCCGCTACCTCCACTCCGAGTCCCGCGGGCACACCCTCCAGCCCACCGCCCTCGTCCATGAACTCTACGTCAACCTCCTCGCCTCCGAGCCCGTCCATTTCTCCGACCGCAGCCATTTCCTCGCCCTCTGTGCCCGCCAGCTCCGTAATATCCTCATCGATCACGCCCGCCAGCGCGACAGCCAGCGTCGCGGCGGCGACGTCGTCAAGCTATCCCTGCAGGACTGGGACGCCGGCAGCGCCCCGCGCGAAGAGGGTCTCCTCGACCTTGACCGCGCCCTCACGGCCCTCGAACAGGAAGACCCCCGCAGTTGCCAGGTCGTCGAGCTCCGCTTCTTCGGCGGCCTCAATGAGGAGGAGATCGCCTCCGCCCTCAACATCTCTCTCGCCACCGTCAAACGCGACTGGACCTTCGCCCGCGCCTGGCTCCTCGACAGCCTCTCCCGAAAATAATTCACTTTTCCGTGAGCTGTTTTTCTCCCCAACTCCGCTAAAGCCTCCCGAGTAAGCGGCGGATACGAAGGCTGCTTGCCACAACAGGAGGAAAACAAAACATGCCCAAACTCGAAGGCAACACCAAGCTGATCAGCACCACGCCCTTTGATGGAAATCGCGATCTCATCACCTGGCTCAACACCGTCCAGGATCTGCGCCGCTTTCAGAGCAACCCCGTCGTCGACGTCATGCTCGTCCAGTTCCTGCTCATCCAGGTCTTCCGCCGTTCCAATCTCCCCGTCGTCCACAAGCCCGGCCGCCCCCTCACCATCGATGGTTCCTACGGCGAAATCACCGAGTCCTTCGTCAACCAGTTCCAGACCAATTCCACTCTCCAAAGCCGCATCCACCCGCCGAAACTCCGCATTCCCGGCCAGGGCGACGGCAAAGTCTCCAAAGCCCCCTCCAGCTTCGCCGCTCATCAATTCACTATCTACCGCCTCCAGTGGGCTCTCGCCGACCTTGCCCCCGACGTGTTCTTCGTCCTCATCGCCGCGGCCAAAGCCGGCAAGCTGGCGTCTGATTTCCTGAAGAGCGGAATGGCCCCCGCCGGAATCCCCGTCCTCGGCAGTCCTCGCGTGCTCCTGACTCTGTAATTCAAGCGAAGCGGGCGGCGCGTAATCTAATCCCTTACCGCCGCCCGCAGACGTGCATGATCCGGATACTTCCCGAGCACCGCCTCCGCCGAAGCCCGTAATTTCCCCGCCTCCTCCACCCGCCCCGCCTTCCGCAACGCCTTCGCCAGCCACCCCTCGGCATAGGCCACCGTAAACGCATCGTGAAACGCCGACGGCTTCCGTTCCATCTCCACTAACTGCCTCAATACCTGCACCGCCTGCTCCACTTCCCCTTGTGCCAGATGCACCCGCCCCATCACCCCCATCGCCGCTGTTACCGTAGCCTGCTTGTCCTTCTCCAACGCCGCCAAAGCCTCCTCCGCCAGCTTCCGCGCCCCGGCAACATCCTGCGCCGCCAGCCGGCACTCCGCCCGCAACGCATCGTTCCAATACAGGAGCCAGTGCCGCGCCGGCAGCTTCTTCCCCAGAATCTCCCGCCCCTCCTCCAAACGGCGTTCCGCTTCCCTGTACCGCCCCAGATCCATCAACACTAGCGCCAGATTGCTCCGGTAGTGCGCCAGATTCACGTGCCCCTTCGCGTACATCTTCCCCGCCCGCGCCAGCGCTTCTTCCATCGTTCGCAGCGCGCCCGTCAATTCGCCTTGCTGCCGCTGCGCCACCCCCCAATTATTCAGCGGCACCGGGTTGTCCTCATTCTCTTCCCGCGCCACTTCCAGCGTTTCCTTGATCAGCGTATAAAACCGGTCATGCCGCCCCAGGTTCTGATACGCCCGCGCCAGATTGCTCAATCCGCCCGTCAAATCGGCCCGCTGCGCTTTCGTCTTTCTGCGGATCGCCAACCCCTCTTCATGCACCTTGAGACTATCCTCGAACCGCCCCGCCTGCGTGTACGCCATCCCCAGGTTGCTGAGGTCAATCGCCAACGCCGGATGGTCCGGACCATACACCTTGCGCGCCGCCTCTACCGCCTTTTCCGCATATCGCACCGCCTCATCGTGCCGCCCGCTGTCATGATACGAGCGCGACAACACCGAATAGCAACTGATCACATCCGGATGCAGCTCTCCGTAATGCCGCCGCAGCACCGCCAGCATCTGCAACTCCAGCTCAATCGCCCGGTCGTACTTCGCCTGCAACGTGTACAAATCCGCCATCCCGCTGTAAGCCTCGGCCAGCTTCGCCTCATCCCCCCCTTTCTTCCGAGCCTCAATCGCCTGCGCCAGCGTCTTCTCCGCCGCATCGTAATTCCGCGACCGTGCATACATCCGCCCCAAATCGAGCAACAGCGAACCGCGCAATTCCTGATTTCCCGGCGCCAGCCGCTCCTGCATCTGCAAGGCTTCCTCCATGCGCTGCACTCCACCCTTGCCGTCTCCCGCCACAAACCGTACTCCGCCTTCCGACATCGCGTCGCGCACCAGCTCCTCCGGCTGCACGGCTTCCTTGGCCGCCGCCTCCGCGCGCACTTTCACCGCCTGCCCCACCAATTCCACCCCGCGCTTATACTCCGCAATTGAGGAATACACCACCCCAATCGTACGCAGCAGCGTCGCCCGCACATCCGGCTGGCTCGCCAGTTCCTTATTAATCCGCGATGCTCCGCGATCCAAAATATCCCGAGCCGTCACCACCCGCCCACGCGATTCCTCCGGCGACGCCGCCCGGAACGACTCCGCCAGAAACTTCGCCACCTGCTCGGCTTTGTCCCGCTCCCGGTTCGCCGTATTCCGCTCCTTCACCAGCGTCACCATGAATCCGATCACCGCCACCACAAACACCGCCGCCGCGGCCACGCCCCACCGGTTCCGGGCCAGAAATTTCTTCGTCCGATACCCCACCGAAAGCGGCGCCGCCTGCACTGGAAAGCCCTGCAAATACCGCCCCAGGTCCGCCGACAGCGCCTCCACCGACTCATACCGCAGCCCCGCATCTTTCCGCATCGCCTTGGCGATGATGTTGTCCAGATCCCCGCGCAGCCGCTTGCCGTCCTTTGCCGCCGCCGCACTCGCCCGCGGCGGTTCTTCCTCGCAAATCGCCTTCTCGATCCGCCCCGCCGTCGCGCCCTTCAAATCGTAGGGCAGCGACCCCGTCAGCAATTCGTACAGCACCACGCCCAGCGCATACACATCGCTCGCGGGAGTCACCGGCTGTCCCAGAATCTGTTCCGGACTCGCATAGCTCGGCGTCATCGCCCGATCCCCGGCCCGCGTCAAAGCGGCATCCTCGGCGTGCAACGACTTGGCGATCCCGAAATCCACCAGCTTCACCACTCCATCGGCGGTCACCAGAATATTCGCCGGCTTCAGATCCCGGTGCACCACCAGGTTCCGGTGCGCGTAGCCCACTCCGGCGCACACCTGCTGGAACAACCCGATGCGCTCCCCGATTCCCAACCCGCGCGTGCGGCAGTATTCATCAATCGGGACCCCGTCGATATACTCCATCACCACATACGGCAGTCCGTCTCCGGTTTCCCCGCCTTCGAGCAGCCGCGCCACGTTCCCATGTTCCAGCCGCGCCAGCGTCTGGCGCTCGGCCCGAAACCGTTCCCGCGCCGCGGGAGTATCCAACCCCGCCCGTACAACCTTAATCGCCACCTGTTTCCGGTACGCCCCATCGGCCCGCTCGGCCAGAAACACCGAGCCCATCCCGCCTTCCCCCAGCGCCCGTTTCCATTCATAGGCCCCAAACCGGTCCCCCGCCTGTGGAGCCTTTCCTTCGGCAGTCTTCACCGCCGCCACCGCCGCTTCGCCCAACGCCTGAGTCAGAAACCCGCCCATCTGGTCCGAAGCAAACAACAGCGATTCCACGGCTTTGCGCACTTCCGGGTCATCCGAGGCTTCGCGCTCAAGCAACCGTTCCCGCTCCGCCTTCGGCAAATCGCTGGCTTCCAGAAACAAATTCTGTATACGCGTCCAGTGGGCGCCGGCCATGCCGTTTCTATTTCCTCCTGGTTGGGGTTATTCAAAGAATACAACCTTCACCAGCACTCGATAGCCGATTCCAACTCGGGAGTCGTGTAGGAAGTCACTGAATTTGTTCGTCCAGGGGACGAGTTTCCCCGCGACGATATTCTTCTCCGGCTTCCCGTGCCATGTCGCGCAGGCTTGACGGGATACTACCCAAACGGTCGGCCCATGCCTTCTCGTCATCAAGGGTTTCGATGATCTGCGAGGCTATGGCATCCTGCTTGTCGGCTGAAAGGGCCTCGATTCGGCGAAGCGCTTGTTCCAGTAGACTCGTCATGATCACATCCTATAACGCATGCTTGCGTTGCGTGAGAGGATTCCCGCTAACATAGAGTTTAGACGCATGCCCGGAAAGACAGTCCATGTATATCCGGCGGACGGCACCTGGGAAGTCAAAAGGGAAGGCGGCCACGCCAAAACCTTTGGTACACAGCGCGAAATCTCGGCGCCAAGGAGAGCGGGTACTTGCATGAGGAGTTCTGGATCCCCCGCGGCAATTACCCACCTGGGTTCTTTTCTTCGCCGTACGATCCGAGACCATTTGTCGCTGTTCGCTTGGCGGAAGTCATTCGGCAAGATGACTTGACTTTTCACATTGTTCTGGAATCGATGGATACGCGAAAGCAGGTAAAGATGACTATCTTTCGACGAACACCCAGGGATACACAGGATCCACATCCCAAATGGGGGTGGAAGGGATTCGTGCCCGTAAAGTAAGGAGCCGATGAGGATGATCCAATGATGCTCATTCTTTGGATACTCTTACTAACGAATAGCCTGCGAGCGCAGACGGCATTGTGTTCCGTGGGCTCCGCCATAGCATCGTCTCATTCGAATTGGATCCCGCGCGGCGGGGCGTTGGGCCAATTGAGTTGCAGCGGTCTGCCCGGAACGGTAGGATCTTGGCGCGCACCGGTAGGAGCGCCAGCACCGTTTCGACTGGCAGGTTTCGAGCTGTTTTTAAACGGCGCACATGCTCCGATTCTTTCGGTTTTCCTGCCAACTGCGGCGGAGGTGACTGCCGGCGCAAGCCAGCGCATTGTGTTTCAGGTGCCTTTGGAGCGGAACGCGGCCCCCAGTAGTGCTGGATTGCCCTATTTGGTTCCAACCAAGCTGCGGTATTTGGACGCTGATGTACCTATTGAAAGTTGGCTTGATACTTCTTCGTTCTATGATCATGGCCCCGGCGTCTGGTACAAAGACCCAAGCGCCTATTTGACTGCCGAGCATACCTCCGATGGCAGTCCGGTAACGCATGCGAATCCCGCGCGGCAAGGGGAAACCATCACCGTCTATGCCAACGATTTCTTTACCGTCTGGCCCCCGCCCCCGATCGGTGTCCCCGTGCCCGCCACACTGCGGTACGAGTTCTCGCCGGATCTCTTATCCCCATTGACGGCACCGGGCAAAGGCTATGACCATGGGCGCCTCTTTCTTCAACAGTACGACGACCAATCCGGGAAATTCTGCCCGAGCACTCCGGCGGTGAAGATCGTCTATCAGGGGTTGGCGGTGGGGAAGATTGGCGTCCAGCAGGTGGATTTCGTCGTGCCTGCCAATCAAACGCCCGGGGATTGGCCATTGTTCTTTCACATCGGCCCGGCGGAGGACGGATCCCCTTGTCAGAGAGAGGAGTCGCGATCCAGCGAATTCGGTCTACTGATCGTGAGGTAGACGCAAGCGCCCACCCTTCACAAACTCCGCCACCAACCCCACCTGCCGCCGCACCCCATCCCCATCCCCCATCTTCGCCGCCGCCTCCATCTCCGCCCCGATCACACTAATCCCCGGAAATCCATATGCCGCCCCGGTCCCCTTCCAGTTATGCCCCACCGTGGCAATCCGTTCATAATCCCCCTGCCCCACAAGCTCCAGTAACAACGCCACTTCCTCCCGCCGCTTCTGCAAATACCCAGGCCCCAGCGCACGCACCGCCGCAGGCGGTTCCACCGGCCCAAAGCACTGCCCCATCGCCTCAAACAACGCCTGCCGCGACACCGGCTTGGTAAGATGTTGTTGGCATCCCGCCTCGCGGCTGATCGCTTCATCCGCCGCTTGCGCCCGCGCTGTTAGCGCAATCACCGGGACCGGCCGTAATCCCCGTTCCCGTTCCAGCGCCCGGATCGCACGCACCGCCGTCCATCCGTCCATGCCCGGCATCTGCACGTCCATCAGCACCAGATCATAAGCGCTCGCGGCAAACTGCTCCACCGCGCTTTGTCCATCGCCGGCAAACTCCACCGTGTACGGAGTCTTGTCAAAATACGCCCGCATCAGAATCTGGTTGTCCACCGAATCCTCGGCGATCAAGATCCGCCGCTTGGGTTCGTTTTGTAAATTCGTTCGCCGCGGCGCAGCGCTTTCCGGCTCAACCCTCGGAATCCCCTCCGCAAACTCTCCGAGCCGCGACCGTGAGGAAGCGGTCCCGAAAGGCAGGTCCAGCAGCACATGAAACGTCGTCCCTTTTCCCGGCGTGCTTTCCACCCCGATCCGCCCGCCCATCAGTTCCACCAGCCGCCGCACGATCCCCAGTCCCAGTCCCGTGCCTCCGTAGCGCCGGGCCGTAGAAGTGTCAACTTGTGTAAAGTCGCGAAACACCGCCGGCAGCTTTTCCCGCGGGATCCCGATCCCCGTATCCGCCACCGTGATCGACAGCAGCGGCCCAGTTCCCGCCTCCACCACAATCGATACACCGCCAGATTCCGTGAACTTTACAGAATTTGACACCAAATTCAAAATGATCTGCTGTAAACGGGCCGGGTCCCCGACCCTTGCCAGTTGCACATCCGGCGCAATCCGCACCTCAACGTTCAGCCCTTTGTCCTGCGCCTTCGGAGCGATCAACTCCACGCTCCGCTGAACTACCTCGTCCAGATGAAACTCGGTCTGTTCCAGTTCGAATCGCCCCGATTCGATCTTCGACAGATCCAACAGATTATTGATCAGATTTAGCAGCCGGTGCCCGGCCCGCTGGAACACGGAGACATAATGACGCTGATTGCTATCGAGCGAAGAATCGCCCAACATATCGGCCATCCCCAGAATTGCGTTCAGCGGGGTCCGGATCTCATGGCTCACCGTGGCGATAAAGTGGCTCTTGGCCTGGCTCGCATTCTCGGCCCGCTGCGTCTCGGCGATCAGCTTCGCGTTGTTCAGCCGCAACTGCCGCTCCAGTTGCTTCTCCGCCGCCAGATCGCGAATCAACAAAACGAACCCAAGCGCCACGCGATGCACCAGAAGATGCACCTCCGCCAGCTCTCCATCCGCTCGCCGCAGCGATATCTCCTTCGATACGCTTCCCGCCTCGCGCGCCGCATCCAACAACGCACCATCGACGCAAGGAACCGCGTACTTCTCCGCGCCCCGGTTGGCGCGCACCACCGCGCCTTCCGCATTCAGCAGGAAGATCGCGTACTCAGAAATGCCGGCGAGCAACTGGAAACAGTCTGTCTCGGAGGGTGGGTCGGCCGCGGGCCCGGGAACGCACGTAGGGCCTTCCATTCTCTCGATCCATCGGAGCCAAATCGGAAAAACTTCATACAATCAAATGTCATGCTCCTGTACGCTCTGTTCGCGGCCTCCACCCTTCTGGCCCAGCCTCCCGCGGCCCGCATCAAAATCGATACCGACCGCGTCATCGGCGAAGTCCACCCCCATATCTTCGGCAACTTCGCCGAGCATCTCGGCCGCTGCATCTACGGTGGGCTCTATGAACCCGGCAGCCCGCTCGCCGACGAAAAAGGCTATCGAAAAGACGTCATGGAGGCCGTCAAGGGCCTCGGCGTCACCCTCCTGCGCTGGCCCGGCGGCAACTTCGCCTCCGGCTACAACTGGAAGGACGGCATCGGCCCCAAACAGCTTCGTCCCGTCCGCCCCGAAGGCGCCTGGGGAGCCCTGGAGCCCAACACCTTCGGCACCGACGACTTCCTCGATTACTCCGAAAAGATGGGCCTTGAGCCCTACATCTGCATCAACGCCGGCCTCGGCACCGTCGAAGACGCCCGCCAGTGGGTCGAATACACCAACGAATCCCGGCACACCTACTGGGCCGATCAGCGCCGCAAGAACGGCCGCGACAAACCCTACAACGTCAAATATTGGGGCCTCGGCAACGAAATCGACGGACCCTGGCAGCTCGGACACAAAAATGTGGAAGATTATGTAAAGTTCGCCCTCGAAGCCGCCAAGGCCATGCGCCGCGTCGACAATTCCATTAAGTTAATCGGAAGCGGCTCCAGCAATTTCCGCCAGGGCTGGGACTGGATCGGCTGGAACCGCAAGGTCCTCGAAGGCCTCGGCTCGGAACTGGATTACATTTCTTTACACACTTACATCGGAAACCGCGCCAATAACTTCGAACAATTCCTCGCCGCCTCCCAGGACATTGACCACCGCATCGAAGTAGTCGAAGGCCTGATCAAAGCATCGCAATCCGGCCAAACGAACCCAAGGCCGATTTTCATCGCTTATGATGAATGGAACGTCTGGTATCGCGCCCGCGGCGGCAGCACCGAACACGAAATCGGCAAAACCCGCCTCGAGGAAATCTACAACTACGAAGACGCCCTCGCCATGGGCATGTTCTTCAACTCCTTCATCCGCCATGCCCACATCGTGAAAATGGCTAACCTCGCCCAGATCGTCAACGTCATCGCCCCCATCTTCACCAACGAAAAAGGCCTCTTCCTCCAGCCCATCTACTTCCCCATCGCCGAGTACGCCAAACAGCGCGGCAAGCAATCGCTCGATCTGTGGGTCAGCTCGCCAACCTACAGCGTCGGCAATCGCGCCCCGCTCAACTACCTCGATACCTCGGCCACTTACGACAAGGCCTCCGGCACGGTCTATCTCAACGTGCTCAACCGCAGCGAAAAGATGGACATCGCCGCGAAAATCGAAAATGTCAGCGGCCGCATGGACCCGAAAGCCGAAATCTGGGAGATGAATCACGGCGACCTCAAAACCACGCACCTCTTTAATGATGACCGCAAGGTACGGCCCTCCACCCGCAGCGCCGCGCTCGCCAACGAAACCTACACCTTCCCCAAGCACTCACTGACAATCCTCAAATTGCAGGTGCGATAAGGAATGGTCATTGACCCCGGCTTATACCGCCGCGCCACGCCGAGTGCGCAAACTTTGCGTCCCGCCGTCTTCCTCGATCGCGATGGCGTCATCGTCGAAGAGGTCGGCTACCTGCACAAGGTGGCGGACATCGCCCTCATCCCGTCCGCCCCGCAAGCAGTCGCCCGCCTCAACACAGCCGGCATCCCTGTCATTGTGGTGACCAATCAAGCCGGCATCGGCCGGGGCTATTACACCTGGGCCGAGTTCGAACAGGTGCAATCCGAGATCGAAGCGCGGCTCCGCCCCGGCATCGTCGACGGCGTCTGGGCCTGCGGCTATCACGGCGAAGGCGGCGTCGGCGAATTCCGCAAGGACCACCCCTGGCGCAAGCCGCATCCCGGCATGCTGCTCGATGCCGCCGAAGTGATGGGCATCGACCTCGCCCGCTCCTGGCTCGTCGGCGACAAGGTGCTCGACATCGAGTGTGCCATCCAGGCCGGATTGCGGGGCGCCATCCTCGTGCGTACCGGATATGGAGCGGCGCATGAAACAAAGCTCGCCTCGCTCGACTCCACACAGTGCCGGGTGAGTGTAGCGAATCATCTTGGGGATGCTGCCGCCAACATCCTTTCTTAATTTCACGCTAGTGTAGGGTTAGATATCTCCCCGTTGTCAAAGAGGATAGCTGTATGTATTTTCGGATAAATGGGGCCATTTTAGCAGCGCTCTTCTGCGCTCTTCTCAACGCCGCTCCTTCCCTCAAACTCGCCACGTGGAGCGAAACCAGAACACGTCCGGGCCAGCCCGTAAGGCTGGAGGTCTCACTCAATGGAACGCGTGAGCCGGTGCGCTACCGCTTCCGCGTCCGTGGACCCGGTGAGTCGCGCTGGCGCACCGTCCGCGATTACGCACCCCAAAGCGACTTGCGCTGGACTTCGATGGGCAAAGCCGGCACCTATGAAATCGAGGTCACGGCCAAAGCCCTCCATAGCGGGCTCACTACAACCACAATCCACCGCCAGCAGATCGCCCCTCCTGATGAGCCCGCGATCTATCACACCGATCATCCGTTGGTCTTGGTCTATAGCGCCCCGCCCTGTCCAGCGGGCAGCTCGATCCGTGTCGCCTTCAGCGATGGACAGGGCAGCGATCAATCCACGCCCGCAAGCGAGTGCAACGGCATCGACGCCATGAACTTCTATCTCGCCGGTTTGCGCTCCGGCACCCCGTACACAGCGCAGCACGAGATTCGCTCCGGAACCACCGTGGAACTGGGACCGCAAATGGAGTTCGAGACTACTTCCATCGAACTCTCGCTCGCTCCGGTGACCGTGCTGCGGCCGGCCCCGGCGGGCGCCACCGGCGTCCTGGTAATGGGCACACTCTTTCAAGTGCCCACAGCCACAGATCTGCAGGGAAACCTTGTCTGGTTTTACCCCAACGATCTGCAGTATCTGACGCGGCCCGCACCGGGCGGCCATTTCCTTGCTCTGTTGGAAAAGCCGCTGGAGGGCCCTGACTCGCAGCGCTTCATCAAGTTCGACCTGGCCGGCTACACCGTGCTCGAAACCAATGCCGCACGCATCAATGAGCAACTTGCCGCGCTGGGCCGCCAACCCATGACCAGCTTCCATCACGAAGCGGTGGAACTGCCCGATGGGCGCTACATGTTACTGGCCGGAACCGAGCGCCTGTTGACGAACGTGCAAGGCCACGGCGAAGTGGATGTCCTCGGCGACATGATTCTGGTGCTCGACGCGAATCTCCAATTGGAATGGGTCTGGGATGCCTTCGATCATCTCGATACCCGGCGCATGGCGCTGGCCGATGAGAAGTGCGTTCCGGGCGGCGGCGGTTGCCCGGCTTTCTACCTCGCCGCGCAGGCCAACGACTGGCTGCACGGGAACGCCTTGCACCTCACCCCGGATGGGAACATTCTCTACTCGGCGCGCCATCAGGATTGGTTGATTAAGATCCGCTATGACAACGGCCAGGGCGACGGAGCCGTCATCTGGCGTCTCGGCAAGGAAGGCAATTTCGCCATGCAATCCGACACAGACTGGCCCTGGTTTTCCCATCAGCATGACGGCTCGCAACTCGATGCCAGGCACATCCTTGTCTTCGACAACGGCAACACGCGGGTGGAGTTTGAGCCCGGTGCGCATAGCCGCGGCCAGGTCTTTGAGATCGACGAAACACGCCGTTCGGCGCAGTTGGTGCTGGACGCTGATCTGGGGGCTTATTCCCTCGCTCTCGGTTCCGCCCAACGCCTGCCGAACGGCAACGTCCACTTCAATCTCGGGTGGATGCCGAACTTTTCCAGCCAGGCGTTGGAGTTCACACCGGGTGGAGAACTGGTATACCAGATTGAGACCGAAATCCAGCAATACCGCTCCTTCCGCATGGCGGATCTGTACACGCCCTGACAAATACCGGGCTCCACGGCGAGGCGAACTCTGTTATCTTGTCTTCAACCGTCCGATCTATGTGTGTTAGGAAAACCGGTTGAAGAGCAAGGGGTGAGTTTTGGCCTCTCGTAACATCAGCCGCCGTGGCTTCGTGTGTGCCGCGGCCGGTCTATTCGCCTCCACGGGACGAGGCGCACAGCGTGCACCGAACCTGATTATTATCCTCGCTGACGACCTCGGCTACGGGGACCTGGGCTGTTATGGCTCGGAGATTCCCACGCCCAATCTCGACCGGATGGCAAAAGAGGGAGCGCGGCTCACTCAGTTCTACTCAGCCAGTCCGGTATGCTCGCCATCGCGTGCCGCCCTGCTCACCGGTCGCTATCCGGTGCGCACGGGAGTGACCCGCGTGCTGCTGCCCACCGATTCGATCGGCCTCAGCTCATCGGAAACAACCATCGGCAAGGTGCTCAAGCAGCAGGACTATCGCACGATGTGTGTCGGCAAGTGGCATCTTGGAGTGAAGCAGGATCATCTGCCCACGCAACACGGCTTCGATTCCTTCTACGGGCTGCTGTACAGCAACGACATGAGCCCGCTGCCGCTGATGAGCGGCACCCGAACCCTGGAAGAGTTGCGCGACCAGAGCAATCTCACGGCGCGTTATACCGAGCAGGCCGTGAATTTCATCACCGCTCAATCCGAGCAGCCGTTCTTCCTCTACCTGGCGCATTCAATGCCGCACATTCCGCTGGCAGCGTCGGCGGCCTTCCACGGCAAGTCGGGGTTGGGCGCTTACGGCGATGCCGTCATGGAGATGGACTGGAGTGTGGGGAAGATTCTCGAAGCCTTGAAGGACAACGGGCTCGATCAGAATACGCTGGTGGTTTTCACCAGCGACAACGGGCCGTGGTATCAAGGCGGCGCGGGCCGTTTGCGCGGCCGCAAGGGTTCCACCTTCGAAGGCGGAGTGCGTGAGCCTTTCCTCGCGCGCATGCCAGGCACTATCCCGGCGGGCAGTGAGCCAATTGGGATGGCATCGATGATGGATCTGCTGCCGACGCTGGCCGGCATGGCCGGTGCACAGTTGCCGTTCTCCGTGGATGGCGTGGATATTCTGCCCATGCTCAAAGGCGATCGCGCGTACATGGATCGTGATGCGCTGCTGTACTTTGACGATCAGCATTTGCAGTGTGCGCGCTGGGGCCCGTGGAAGCTGCACTTCGCCCGTTATAACAGTCCGGCATGGACGCCGGAACCGCCGGGCGGAAGGCGCAATTTGCCCCTGCCGCATCCGGAGCTCTATAACGTTGTGGCCGATCCGAGCGAAGCTTTCGACCTCGCTTCCGAGCATCCGGATATCGTCACCAAGATGCGAGCCATGGTGGATGCGCAACTGCAGCGCCTGCCGGATGTAGCGCGTATCGCCTGGCGCGATACGATGGCCATCCAGGTTCAGGAAACCCCCGCGGGGGCGCTGCCGGCGGCTGAGGGCAATTGAAACGTATTTGATCTCACATTTATCTGACCGCGAACGCAGCGGCTCTCTCTGACGCGAACCTGACGCTGCCCTTAACCACCGATGGACCGGGCACGACACCGTCGACAGTGGAGAGACTCGCCCGATCCAAACTCGGCGTTGTTCTCCGTGTCCGGAGGCATGCTGGATTTGGGTGGCGGCACCATCATCCACGCGCGGACGATCCAGGTGGATCTGAACGGCCCGGCACCGAACTTCGACCCGATCGGTTCGCACCTGTCTGTTCTTTCGCAGGAGAACGAGGAGATTCCGGGCTTGGCTTTGAGTGCCGATGTACCCGAGCCCGGTTCACTCGGGCTGCTGCTTGCGGGCGTGGCCGGACTCGGATTTTGGAGACGAGCGAAGCGCGTTTGAAGAAGCGGGGCGGACCACCTTCACCACAGCATTCTCCGCTGTGGAAGCGCCACCCACGACCAGTTGAATCGGAAGATCGCCAGCGGCCAGGCTGGGGCTGAGACGAATCTTCAAATCGTACAAGCCGGGGAAGTCCGGCGAGGCTCCTACAAACAGCAGGTCTTCGGCGGCCAGTTCCGCTCCATTTAAGTAGAGCTTCACCGGCTCCACCAGGGGCAAGGCTTCGGCGGGAACACTGCCCGGGGCAAGCACGGGGGTCACCGCACCCAAACCGGTCAGCCGCAGCCAGACAACATCACCAGGCGCAGCCGCATCCACTGCTGTTCGCGCTTCGTTACGCAGGAGCACCGTGCGGCTCGCATCGCCCGTTCCTTTGTAGTAGAACTCCGGGCTCACAGCGCGCACCGTAACTGTCTCGACGTTACTCTTCAACTCGTTCTCCGTGCCGCAGGCAGAAGTAACCTGCACCGGAATCTCACCGGCGACGTCCGGCGCAATCACGCCGATGCGCCCCGGGGCCAGGGAGAAGATGGGGGCGGGGACACCGCCCATCGACACACACACGCCGCCCAGTATCAGCGGCAGCGCGCCCGCGGTCAGATCAGCAAGGGTCAACTCCTGAGCAGCTCCTGCGCCGGCGAAGCTTTCGCCGGAGATCCAGGCCTGTGAGCCGGGCGCGAGCAAGTGCAGCGGCGGTGTGCTCTGCCCGCCGCTGATAACACCACCGGCGGCGATGCGCGGCTCAACGGGAGCTGCCGGAGTAACGGGTTCCGCAGTCGCCGTGAAGCGCACTGCCTGCAGATTGCCGGCTACGGCGCGGACCTCCACCTGTCCTGTCGCGTCGCCGAACGTCAATGTCGTGCCGGCTGTACCATCCACTCCGCTCACCACGGTTTGCGGCGAGATGCTGGCCGCGCCGGATACTACACTGAACGTCACGGTGACGCCGGGCACGCCGATGCCATCAGCAGTGGCCACCTTGACGGTGAGGGCCGTTGGGAGGGCTTTGCCCGCAACTCCAGTCTGGCGGTCACCGCCAGCAACGGTAAGGACCGAAGCGGCCAGCGGAGTCAACTTCCGGACGCGGTGATTGAACAGATCGGTAAAGTAGATGGTTCCATCGCGGGCAATGGCGAGATTCCCCGGCCCATCCAACTGCGCCAGCAGCGCCAGGCCGCCATCGCCGCTGATGCCGCGCTCTCCGCTGCCGGCCACGGTGGTAATGGTGCCATTCGGCGCTATGCGGCGGATCTGATTTCCGATCATATCGGCCACGAACAGATTGCCATTGGCATCGAATGCCAGTCCGAAAGGAAAGCCGAGGCGGGCGTTGACCGCCGCCCCATTGTCGCCGCTGGAGCAGCACTGGCCGTTTCCGGCAAAGGTAGTAATGAGGCCATTCACGGCGACGCGCCGGATGCGATTGTTGAACGTGTCGGCAATGTAGACATTGCCTTCGCGATCCACGGTCACCGCCATGGGAGAACGCAGCCGGGCGGCAGTGGCCAGCCCGCCATCGCCGGCAAAGCCGGCCAAGCCCGATCCGGCGAAGCTGCTGATGGCGCCATCGGGGGTCACTTTGCGAATACGGTGATTGGACGAATCGGCGATGTACAGATTTCTCGCGGCATCGAAGGCAAGCTCCGCCGGCCCGTTGAGCCGTGCGGTATTGGCAGGGCTGCCATCCCCGGAAAAGCCGTTGGAACCATTGCCGGCGATGGTTCCAACAACACCATCACTAGTAATGCGCCGTACCCGATCGCTGCCCCAATCGGCAAAGTACAAGCTGCCGCTGATATCGAAGGTCATGCCATAGGGATAGGCCAGCGCCGCCGAAGTTCGGGGCCCATCGGCGAGTCCAGGGACGCCGTTACCGGCAAAGGTCTGAATGATTCCTTGCGGATTGACGACACGAATGCGGTGGTTATCGGAATCGCTGATATAGACGTTCCCGTTGGCATCGAGGGCGATGCCGGAAGGGTACTTCATCACGGCTGCGGGAGCAGAGCCGCCGTCGCCGGAGAAATGGCTGGCCCCGGCGAAGGTAGTGATGGTCCCCTGTGCATCGACGCGGCGAATACGATCGTTCGTGCTATCGGCGATATACAGATTGTTGCTGGCATCGATGGCAATGCCACGAGCGAGGTTGAAGGTTGCCGCCGCTGCCGCAGCGCCATCGCCACTGAACCCGACATTGCCCGTGCCTGCGAAGGACTGCACTGTCCCGCTGGGTGTGATGCGGCGGATGCGATTCTCCGCGCTGCTGGAGACAAGCAGGTTACCCGCCGCATCGATGCCCAGGTTTTGCGGATAGGCAAACTGGGCCAGAGTAGCAGGCCCGCCATCCCCTGCCAACCCGGCGACTCCGGTTCCGGCAATGGTGGCAATGGTTCCATCGGCATTGATCCGCCGGATGCGCTGATTGTAGGTATCGGCTACATACACGACTCCGTTGCGCACAGCGATTCCGCCGGGCCAACGGAGCCGTGCCGCGGTCGCCGGCCCGGCGTCCCCAGCGAAGCCACCGACACCATCGCCGGCCACGGTCTGGATGGTGCCATCCTGGACGACGCGGCGGATGCGGTGATTATCTTCGTCGGCGATGTACAGCGTGCCGTTTTCGAAGACAATCGCGGAGGCCTGGATGGAGGCGCGCCGCGCATCGCCGCCATCACCACCAAAGGCGAACTGGCCGTTTCCGGCAAACTCCTGAACAATCCCCAGGGAATCGATCCGGTAAATACGTGGCGCCGTCAAATCGCCTTCGAATTCGGGTGACAGCACGTACACGTTTTCCCCGGCCGGATCGACGGCGACATCCTTGCAGCGGATCCGGGCGAGAGTGGTGATGGTACCTTGCGGCGTGATCTTGCGCACGCGACTGTTGCGTTCGTCAGCGACGTAGACGTTGCCGGCGCGATCGGCGGCTACGCCCTTCGGGCCGAAGAGTAGCGCGCGGGCCGCGGGGCCATTGTCGCCGAGCGGGTAGCTGCCGGCAACGGTGTCGATTTTGTAGTAAGTAGAGGCCGTTTGCCCCCACATCCAGGTGGCCGACACCAATAACGATCCGAGGAAGAGGAAAGACCGGTGAACATTCATAGATAATTGCTTACGAAAGCCTTTCTTAGCGCTCTGGATTGTGCAGTATAGCTCGAAGTTTTCGACAACACCACCGTGTCCGAAATCAGTATGCACAGGCGGTGTCATAATCTCTCTCATGGCCGATCGCGATGTAACGACGTTACTCACCGATTGGCGCCGAGGCGATCGAAGTGCTCTCGACGAGCTGATGCCGAAGGTATATGAAGAGCTGCGCAGTTTAGCGGCGGGACACCTGCGGTGGGAGCGGCCGGATCACACGCTGCGAAGCACGGCGCTGGTGCACGAAGCCTATATGAGGCTGGTGGGGAGTAATGTCGATTGGGAGAACCGCAAGCATTTCTTCGGCGTCGCGGCCCAGATTGTACGGCGCATTCTGGTGGATCATGCACGGGCGGCAGCCACGGCCAAACGCGGTGGCGGGGCGCTGCTGCTATCGACCAACGAGGAAGTTAATCCGTCGTCGGAGCGCGCGCCGGAGCTGATTGCACTGGATGATGCCCTCACTGCGCTAGCGGCAATCGATGTCCGGCAGGCGCGCATTGTGGAGTTACGATACTTCGCCGGGCTGACGGTGGAAGAGACCGCTGAGGTGATGGCGATTTCAGCAGCAACGGTGAAGCGCGAGTGGGCCGTGGCCAAGGCGTGGCTCTACCGGGAGCTGGCTGGGGCAACCGGGCCATGAATCAGACACGGCGGCGGCAAGTGAACGAGATCCTGCTGGGCGCGCTGGAGCGGGAAGGCGCGGCGAGAAGGGCTTTTCTGGACGAGCAGTGCAGTGACGACGCGGAGCTGCGCAAGGAAGTAGAGGAGCTGCTGGCGGCCGCTACGCGCACCGACGATTTTCTGGAAGAGCCGCTGTTTCATGTCTCCGAGATTGTCGCGCCGGCGGGGATGACCGGCAAACGCATCGGTGCCTATCGCGTGGTGCAACTCATCGGGCATGGAGGAATGGGCGCCGTCTATCTGGCCGAGCGCGAAGATGGCGAGTTCACGCGGCAGGCCGCGATGAAGATTATCCGGCCGGGGTTGGACTCGGAGGAGCTGCTGCGCGGCTTCCGGCGCGAGCGTCAGATTCTGGCTTCTCTGGCGCATCCGAACATTGCCATGCTGCTGGATGGCGGCACGATGGACGACGGTGCTCCGTACTTCGTGATGGAGTACATCAAGGGGCAGCCGGTCGATGAATGGATGGCCGCTCATCAACTGCCGCTGCGGGCGCGGGTGGAACTGTTTCTCACGGTGTGCTCGGCGGTTGACCATGCGCATCGCAACCTGGTGGTACACGGCGACATCAAACCGGGCAATATTCTGGTGACAGAGGACGGGATGCCGAAGCTATTGGACTTCGGGATTGCGCGGCCCGCGGGTGGTGACGAAGAGGGCGCCTCAGTGGCTGTGACCCCGAAGTACGCGAGCCCGGAGCAGTTGCGTGGGGAGCCAATCAACACGTTGAGTGATGTGTATGCGCTCGGTGTGCTGCTGCGTGACTTTGTAGGACCCGAGGGCAACGAGGAATTGATGGGGATTGCGGCCAAGGCATCGCGCGCGGAACCCGGTGAGCGCTATCTGAGTGTCGACGCACTGCGGGCGGATATGGTGCGGTTTCTGGAAGGCAAGCCTGTTTCGGTGTGTGCATCGGGGCCGTGGTACCGCACCTGCAAGTTCGTGCGGCGGCATCCTTGGCCCGTGGCATTCGCGGCGCTGCTGCTGGTGGGCCTGCTGGCAACCGTGGTGAACAGCAGGATCCAGAACAATGCGCTGCGGGCGGAGCGCGATCGCGCCAACCGGCATTTTGAGGAAGTCCGCGCGCTGGCCACATCGCTGATATTCGAGATCGAACAGGACGCGGCCCAGTTGGCCGGAAGCACGGCGATGCGGGAGAAGCTGGTCACGCGAGCGCTCACGTATCTGGATATACTGGCGCGCGAGTCGACCGGCAATGCGACTCTGCAGAGCGATCTGGCCGATGCCTATGAACGGCTGGGGGACGTGCAGGGGCGCTCAGGGTCGTCGAATCTGGGACAGACAGACAGGGCACGCGCGAGCTACCGGAAGGCGCTGGTGTTGCGGCAGGAGCTGGCCAGCCTCGATCCGGAGAACGCGAAACTGAAGCTGCGGCTGGCTACCGCCTATAGCCGGCAGGCGGCAGTGTTGCAGGATATGGGTGATTTCCAAAAAGGACTTGCCTACGAACGCCAGGCGCTGGCCATTCGAGAGGCGCTGCTGGCCGCCGAGCCAACGGCGGAGCACGAGCGCGCGGTAGCGCAGAACTACAGTTTATTGGGCGCGGGATTGGCGCAGAGCGGGGATTGGGATGGAGCGCTGTCGGCACGGCAGCGCGCGCTGGATCTGTACAAGCGTATCGTGGCGCGAGACCCCAATAACCGCAGCGACCAGCGCGGGTTCGCACTTGCCGAACGGAGGCTTGGGGGCATTCTTCTGCGTAACAAAGATCTGGCGGGAGCGGAACAGCACTACAGGGAAGCGTTGCGGATTGAGAGCGGCCTGGCGGCAAAGTATCCGGGCGATCTGCAGATCCGCACGTCACTCGCTTCGGCACATGCGGCTCTGGGTGGTGTGCTGTACGAATCGGGGAAGTATGCGGCCGCGCTGGGAAGCTATCGCAATGCGCAGCGCATTCAGGAGGAGATTGCGGCCACCGATGCACACGATGTGCGGTCAGCCAGTCTGCTGTCGAATACGCTGCAGCGGATGAGCGAAGCGCTGCTGAAGGGTGGCGATGCGCAGCAGGCTTGGGTGCTGGCGGAGCGGTGTTTGCAGATCCGGCGCAAAGTGGCAGCGGCGAGCCCGGCCAATGCCGGCGCGCGGGGCGATGTGGCGACGGCAATGGCAACGATGGGGTTGGTGGCTGCGGCGAAAGGGGATCGTGCATTGGCAAGGCAGTGGTATGGAGCGGCGATGCAGGTGTTTCAGGAGTTGGAAGTTCGGGGGCAGGCAAGCGCGAATTTGAAGGAGGAAGCGCGCCACGCGCGGGAGGCGATGACGCGGCTTGAGCAGGGGAAACGTTAGATCCTTTATGCGAGTTGCGCTCTTGTTTCCATTGGTGTCCTGTGTGGTGTGGAGCCAGGACGGCAAGGCGCTGTTCTTCGACAAGCGGCTTTCGCGGGATGGGAGTGTTTCCTGTGGGACGTGCCACGATCCGAAGCAGGCGTTTGCCGATGGGCAGGTATTGAGCCCGGGAGTGGGCGGACGCAAAGGGACACGCCATACTCCCACGCTGCTGGGGCGCGGGGCTGGGCGCTTGCAGTTCTGGGATGGACGATCGCCGTCGCTGGAGCAACAGGTGCTGGAGCCGATCCGGAATCCGAACGAGATGGCGATGACAGTAGAGGATGCACTGGCGAGGCTACAGAAGGATTATCCGGGGTTAGATGAGCGGAGGCTGGCGCAAGCGCTGGCAGCGTATGTGGGGTCCATTCGCTCGGAGGCATCGGCATTCGACCGTTTTATGCACGGTGACGAGGCGGCGTTGGATGCTTTGCAGCGCGAGGGGCTGCGGCTGTTCCGTGATAAGGCGCGGTGCTACATCTGCCACTCGGGGGATCACTTCACGGACGAGCAGTTTCACAATACGGGGGTAGCTTGGCGCGGTGCCGTATTGCGCGACGAAGGGCGCGCCGGAGTAACGGGGAAGCGTTACCACAAGGGCGCATTTAAGACGCCGACGCTGCGCGAGGTGGGGTTGACGGCCCCTTATATGCACGATGGGAGCATCGCCACGCTGGAGGAAGTGGTGGAGTTCTATGACCGCGGAGGCAATGCGAATCCGTGGCTCGATGAGAATGTGGGGAAGCTCGGGCTGACGAGTGAGGAGAAGCGCGCGCTGGTGGCGTTTCTGCGCGCGCTATCGGGTTCCGTGCGTGACGGGAGCCAGTGAGCGGGCACGGAGAAATCCGCCGGTGAGCATGCCGGGGAGGAAGACGCACATTAATGCGACCTCTTTCCACAGAGGGATGGACGAGAGCGAAACGAGGGCCATGAGCGTGGTGAAGGCGCAGAGGCCGATCATGCCGGTGACTCCGGTGCCGCGGGAGATACGCGCGGCGATGTAGCCGCCGAGGATGGCGCAGAGAAAGCCGCTGGCGAGCTCGAAGGTGAGCGTGGTGATGATGGCGCGGGGACCGATGGAGAACGTAGCAACGATGGCTGCCGCCATGGAGAAGTAGCCGGCGAACATTGCACCGAGCATGCGCAGGGGAGCGCGGCGGATCGAGAGCCAAGTGAGATGGCTGAGCGATGTGGCCACTTGCCCCCAGAACCAGAGAGCGGAGGGGTGGGATTGGAACTCTTCGAGGAGGTCGCCTTCAATGGCGTCGCGTTCTTTGTCCTGGAGGAAGAGGCGCAAAACGGAGAGCGCGAGAGCGGGGGGTTGTTTCATGAGAAGTTCTCCACGGCCTTGAGGCCTTTCCTCATTTGGCGGATTGCCTGTTGGGTTTGGCGGAGCGCAGCGGCGCCATCGGCGGTTACTTTGAAGTAGCGTTTGGCGCGGCCGCCCCGTTCGGCGGTGGCATCACCGAGATGGGAGGAGACGTAGCCCTTCTGTTCGAGGCGATCGAGAGTGGCGTAGACGGCGCCGATGGCGGCGGAACGTCCGGTGCAATCCTCGATTTCCTGACGGATGGGGACGCCGTAGGCTTGTTTGTTGAGGCGGAGGACGGCGAGGAGGATCAGTTGTTCGAACTCACCGAGGTATTCGCCTTTGGGCATTCTCTACAAAATAGAAGATACTAGTATGGAGTGTCAACTTCGGTTGCTTTACTTTAGGGTTCCTTACCCAGCGCGCCGCTTGGACGGTGTTCGAGGGGAGTTTTGATCGAGGGCCTGACGGAGCAAGGTTTTGATGACGGCCTGGCGGCTCACGTTGAGGCGTGCGGCGCGTTCATCGAGTTCCCGCAACATTCCCTGCGTCAAGTCCACGTTGACCCGGCGCACTGGGCGGACCACCGTGAATTGATTGGTAAAAAACTGAGAGATATCCTCACCCTCTCGGCGATCTCATCGGCCGAGGGTGAAGTTTTAGATTTGCGCGGCATAGGATTCCTCTTCCTGGCTGGTCGCTTTGCAGGCCGTAATCAGATGGAAGTATTCTCCATCTTCGTCCTTGCGAATCTCAAGTGCAGACATACACTTTGTGGCAACCGGTGGAGACTACGACCGGCCTGATGGAGCGGGCATCCCATGCGGCACGTGGTGCTATTTCATCACTAGAGATGCATTGCATATACACTATAGATGATGTTCGATTGGGATCGGCACAATCTGAAGAAGATCAAGGCTCACAGTCTCAAACCGCTGGAAGTGGAACAGGCGCTGACCATCAGGCCAATCTTGATTTACGAACAGGATGCTGAAGGCGAACCACGATGGGTCTAATACGGCGAAACGGCGAAACTTCGGCTGCTGGCCATCGTTGTGACGGAACGTCAGGGAAGAATCAGGGTCATCACCGCATACGAACTCGATGCCGGGCAGAAACAAGACTATCTGGAGCAGCGTGTTTTAGAGGACTGAGTTAATGAAGAAACTAAAACCACTACCGGCTAAAGCCGGTAGGTTCCTGAACGACTGAAAGTCGGCGTTGCGGCTGAAGCCGCCTTAAGGCCCCCGGCTGAGAGCCGGCTCAAGGCTCCGTGGGCGCTGTGATTTTGAATCCGTCCTGATCGTCTTCCCACTTTTGGTTCTCGATGTACTCGCGGATTGTTTTCTCATCGACCGCGCCCACGGTCGCGCAAAAGTATCCTCGCCCCCACAGGTGTTGCCCCCAGTATCTCTTTCGCAACTCTGTGAATTCATCCTGCAACCGTCTTGACGATCGTCCCTTGATGTATTGCACGATCTTCGCTGGTGCCAAGCTCGGTGGTGCCGACACCAGCATGTGCACGTGATCTGGCGACACCGCCCCTCGTATGATTGTGATCCCACGTGCCTCACAGGTCTGTCGAATCAGATCGCGCGCCCGCTCCGCCACTCGCCCGCGCAGTACTTTATATCGGTATTTTGTAATCCACACGATGTGATACTTGATGTCGTAGATCGCGTGCGCGCTCGTCCGGTACTCCACCATCACCCCATTCTCGCAGCACTCGACCTGAAGGTCACCGCCTAAAGGCGGTGGGTTTAGACCTGGCGCATTGAACTAAAAGAAAAAAAACCGGCCATGCCGACATTCGCCACAGAGCAAGCCGAAGCGGACTGGTGGGCGAGCAAGGCTGGACGGGAGTTTCTGACTTCGCGCGCGTCGGGAACGAAGTTGAAGAAACCTGCCGGGTCAAAGATTGTGGCGAAGCTGGCCTCCTCTCATAGCGTGCAAATTGCTTTGCGGCTTCCGTCACCGGATATCGCCAAGGCGCGCGAAATCGCCGAACGCAAGGGCATAGGGTACCAGACACTCCTTAAGATGATCGTGCATGAAGGGTTACGAAGGGTGGATAGGCAGTCCTAATCGTGGTCTGTAATTTATAATGAGGAAGACCCCTATCTGCTTCCTCAAAGAACATCTATCGTGCAAAAAGTAACTGTCATCGGAGGAGCCGGCTATATCGGTTCCGTCCTGGTTCCCACACTGCTGCGGGAAGGCTATGCCGTCACCGTTCTGGACAATTTTTCCCTCGGGCAATCGAGTCTTCTCGATGTTTGCCTGAATGAAAATCTGGAGATCATCCGCGGGGACTGCCGCGAAGAAGGGCTGGTGAAGAAAGCCATCGCCGGGGCGGATTTTATTATTCCGCTGGCGGCGATTGTTGGCGCGCCGGCTTGTAAGAGTGACCCGGTGGCGACGCGGTCGATCAACCTCGATGCCATCAAGATGTTGCTCTCGCTGCGGTCGAAGGATCAATGCATTGTGTCGCCGTGCACGAATTCCGGGTACGGCATTGGCGAGAAGGGAATCTTCTGTACCGAAGAAACTCCGCTGCGTCCGATTTCACTGTATGGGGTCACGAAGGTGGAAGCCGAGAGGGCGATTCTCGATGCGGGCAACGGGATATCGCTGCGGCTGGCCACGGTGTTTGGCGCTTCCCCACGGATGCGCATTGACCTGCTGGTGAACGATTTCGTTTACCGCGCGCACAGCGATAAGTTTCTGGTGATCTTCGAAGGGCACTTCAAGCGCAACTACATTCACATTCGCGACGTGGCGAAGGCGTTTCTGCATGCGATGCGGAACTTCGCGGCATTGAAAGATCAGCCGTATAACGTGGGGCTGAGCGATGCGAACATTTCGAAGCTGGAGCTGTGCGCCAAGATCAAGCAGTATCTGCCGGACCTTTACTATGTGGAAGCCGAGATCGGGCAGGATCCGGACAAGCGGGACTACGTGGTGTCGAACGAGAAGATCGAACGGACGGGGTACATGCCGGACGTGTCGCTGGATATGGGGATCCGGGAACTAATCAAGGTTTACACGATCCTGCGCGTGAAGCAGTTCGGCAACGTTTGAGGTAGCGGACGTTTTCCCCTTTTCGCGGAGACGGCCGACGAGCGAGGCTAAGCCGGAGGAGGCTCCCTTGCTGGCGGCGAGGTTCTGGGCCGCGGCCTGTCGCATTTCACCGCGCAGGATGCCGAGTTCGCGAGGGGCGACAATCCCGATTTTCACGCGGGAGGGGGTGAGGTCCATAATGCGGATCTCGACGTCGTCTCCGAGGAAGATGTTTTCTCCGACGCGCCGCCCGATGATCAACATGAAGCCTCCCCTGTGAGCGGATGTTCGAACAGATAGCCGGAGTCATACTGGATGACCTGGCGGCCGCGGCGTGTGCGGCGGTGAATGACGACCGGCGCCAAGAGGTTGGCCGTGGGCGGCTGGTCCTCGCGCAAGGTGAGAATGGCGAGGCAGAGCAAATCACCGGCCAGCCCGCCTATGGGTTCGAGGTCGCTATCGGCGGCCCTGAGGCGGAAGTTGTGATCGATGCAAACGGCCGGAGCGGTAGTGAAACAGAGCTCGGGATGGACGAGGCTTTGGAGGAAGACGACGGGTGCGGTTTCGGGTGGTTCGATGAGGACAAAGCTGGTATCGGACTCAAAGGCGGGCAGCCCCTCCTCGAATTGCACGACGGCTTCCTCGCCGTACTCCACTGTTCCGAAGCGCGGGGTATGGAGAAATGCCATGACGGTCTCTGGAAAGGAAGTGGGGCGGGGGGAGGATGTCTCTCACACTTTTCTAAAACATTCCGCAGCGCTTCTGTTCCGGTGCGGCGCACGCGGATGGGTGTGGCCTGCTAAACTATAGATTCGACGTAGCGCGAGCACGCTCCCTACCCTTTCGGGATTCCCCGCGTCTCGATATACATCAACGACTTTCATGACACGAGGTAATTGCAACGTGAAACGGTTTGTTCCGTTCCTGGTCTGTGCCACGATCCTGGCTCTGGTGAGCTGTAAGGAATCCGGCGGCAGCCAAACCAAGGCCGCCGAAGCGGTGAAAGAGCCGCCAGCCTCGGATCCGACGAAGGTCCAACCGGCCGGCACATGGGGCAAGCCCAACGCACTGTACCCGGTGTTGAAGGGCGGCAAATGGGGCTACATCGACAATACGGGCAAGATGGTAATCGAGCCGCAGTATTTGATGGGCGGACGCTTCACCGATGATCTGGCGATGGTGGTGGATGCCAAGCAGAAGAAGGTCGGTTATATCGACCGGCAGGGCAAATACGTCATTGAGCCGAAGTATGACGGAGGCGGGCCGTTCAGCGAAGGTTTCGCCACGTTCTACATGAACAAGAAGGCCGGCATTCTCGATAAGACGGGCAAAGTGGTGATGGAGCCGAAGTTTCAACGGATCGGGCGCTTCCATGAAGGACTGGCGGTAGCGGTAGTGGCAACGCAACTGCGCGACCGCACGGTGTATGACTGCGGCTATATCGACTATAAGGGCAAGGTGGTGATCATTCCGCAGTTTGAAGCGGGATGCACGGCGTTTAGCGAGGGGTTGGCCGGGATTCGCAAGCTGGGCCAGTTGTGGAGCTTCATCGACACGAAGGGCAACACGGCGATCAAGCCGGCGTTCTTTGCGCTGGGGCAGTTCGGCGAAGGGATTGCGGCGGCATCGGCGGAGAACTCGCGGTGGGGATTCATTGACAAGTCGGGGAACTGGGCGATTACGCCGCGCTATGAACAGGTGGGATATTTCTCCGACGGGCGCGCCACGGCGATTGTGCCTGGCGGCAAGCTGTGGGGATATATCGACAAATCGGGCGGGTTCGTGGTGAAGCAACAGTTCACGTTTGCCGAGCCGTTTGAGGACGGGGTGGCACTGGTGCAGATTGGGAAGAAGGTTGGATATATCGACCGCGATGGCAAGTATGTTTGGCCGTTGACGGAGTAGATGACCGACTCGCTCACGCTCGCGGTGACTCAGAAGCAGGCGGGGGCTGTTTGGCGGACCCATTTGGCGGGGTCGGAGTCTACGGGTGCTTGTTTGAGGGGGCCGTCGAGTAGGGTTTGGGCTTCGCGGGCGAGGGTGCAGGCTTTTGCTTGGGCGCCGGTTTCGGCATAGACGCGGCCGAGTCCGGCGAGGGCTTCGAAGAGGTAACGGGCGCCGTGGACGTAACCGGGGTCGTGGGCTTGTACTTCGCGCTGGATGCGGACGGCTTCTTCGCCGGCGGCGATGGCCTCTTTCGTGCGGCCGAGCTTGAGGTAATCCAGAGTGAGCGAGGAGAGGGCGAAGGTGATGCCTCCTTTCATTTGGGCGTTGGCGGGTTCGGCGGCGGCCATTTCGCGGCGTAGAGCGAGTTGCTGTTCGAGATAGGCAGCGGCTTCGGCGTGGCGCGCGCCTTTGCGGCGGACGATGGAGGCGAGCGAACCGAGATCGTAGGCCACGTCGGGCTTGGCGGTAGGGTCACCGGCTTTGAGGCGGGAGAGGTTGAGGGTGTGCGCTTCGAGGGTGTGTTTTTCGGTGGCGGCCCAATCGTTTTGTAGTGATTTGGAATAGGCCATGACGCGGTGTGCCATGGCGAGGTTGCGCTGGTGTGTGGTGTTGCCGGGTTGGCGCTTGTAGATATCGGTGTAGAGGGCGATCAGCTTTTCCCAGACCGGGATGCTTTCGTCTTTCGCTCCTTTTTGGTTTTGCAGGGCCAGGCCGAGTGAGCGAAGAGCTTTGGCGTATTGCTCCTGGTCTTGTTGGGGGCTCGATTCGGCGAGTTGGACGGCGCGGCGGGCAAGCGGGATGGCATCGGCGGCGCGGTTGCGGGCGATGAGGGCGCTGGCGTTGCTGGCGAGGGCATCGACGAGGTGGGCTTTGGCGGCAGTGTTGGAGGGATCGCGGCGGAGGGTGTTCTCGAGGATGGTGCGGGCGCGTTCGTTGCGTTCGAGTGCAGCGCCGGTGTTGCCGAGATTGGGCCCGCCCATTCCTCCTTCGATGGCTCCGAGGCGGAGGTAACCTTGGGCGATTTCGACTTCAAGGGCCGTGTCGGTAGCACTGCGTTCGGCGAGCCGGTCGAGGTATTCGAGGCCACGGCGGGCGAGCAGTTGACGGGCGGGGATGGTGCCGGGCACAGCGGCGATGGCATCGTGCAGCTCGAAGAGCATGGTGCGGGAGAGGCCACGGACCTGATCGAAGCGCTCACGGGCGAGACGGGCTTGGAGGATGGCGATGGTGGCGGTGACGATTAAGGCGACGATGGCGGTAGTGGCAGCAGCGACAGCCCAGCGATGGCGGCGGATGAATTTGGAGATGAGGTAGGAGCGGGAGAGAGGCCGGGCGCTGATGGGGCGGCCGTCGAGGTAGCGTTCGATGTCGGCGGCGAGGGCGGCGACGGATTCGTAGCGCTCGGCGGGATCGCGGCGGAGAGCTTTGCCTGCTATGAGGGCGAGGTCACCGGTGAGCTGTGAGACTGCGACTTCTTCGTTGGCGGCACGTTCGAGGATGCGCTCCAGGGAATCGTTTTCGAAGCTGCGCGGGGTTTTTCCGGTGAGCAGTTCGTGGAGAACGACGCCGAGCGAGTAGACATCGGTGGACGTGGTGATGGGGCGGCCCTGGATCTGTTCGGGGCTGGCGTAATCGGGGGTCCAGGCGCGGACACCGGTGGTGTGGCCGGCGGTTTCGAGGGAGAGCATCTTGGCGATGCCGAAGTCGAGCAGCTTCGCCACGCCATCCGTGGTGACAAGGATGTTGGCGGGCTTGATGTCGCGGTGCACGATTAAGGAGCGGTGGGCGTACTGCACGCCGGCGCAGACCTGGAGGAAAAGGCGCAGCTTCTGTGCTTCGGTGAGTTCGCGGGAATAGAGGTCGATGGGGGCGCCATCGATGTATTCCATGACGAGATAGCGGAATCCGGCGGAGGTGATGCCTGCGTCATAGAGGCGGGCGATGTGGGAGTGTTCGAGTCCGGCGAGGATGCGCGTTTCTTCGGCCATGGGTCCGGAAGCGCCGAGTAGGACCTTGATGGCGACGGTGCGTTCGAACTCGCCGCCGAGACGTTCGCCGAGGTAGACGACGCTCATGCCGCCGCGGCCGATTTCCTTACTGGCGCGGTACTGGGAGAAATTTTCGCGGAGGAAGTCGACGGCGCCGGATTCGAGGTAGTCGCCAGCCTGATCGTGGGCGGCGAGCAGGGATTCGACGTGCTGGCGAAGGGTGGGGTCCTGCGCCTGGAGGAATGTGGCACGGCTGGAGGGCTCGAGTTCAAGAGCCTGGGAGAAGACCTGCTCGATGCGGTTCCAGACTTCGGCGGTCATGTCAGGCTTGTTCCCGTTTGAGTTCGTTGAAGAGCCAGGCCTTGGCGATGGCCCAGTAGCGTTTGACGGTGGGAGTGGAGATTTCGAGCATGGCGGCGATCTCTTCGACACTGAAGCCACCGAAGTATTTCAGGTCGACGATTTGGGCCTTGATGGGGTCCATGCGGGCGAGTTCGGAGAGGGCATCGTTGAGGGCGATCAACTCGGCGTCGGTGGTGGTGGCGGCACCGGTCATGGCGAACTCGAAGTCGACACGTGGGGCGTCGGCGCCGCGTTTGGAGGCCTGGCGGGAGCGGGCCATATCGACGAGGACCTGGCGGAGGAGTTGGGAGCAGACGGCGAGGAAGTGGCCGCGGTTCTTCCATTCCTTTTCCTGCTGTCCGGCGAGGCGGAGGTAGGCTTCGTGGACGAGGGCGGTGGCCTGGAGCGTGCGTGCAGAGCGCTCGCGCTGGAGGTGGTAATTGGCGAGCCGCTGGAGTTCGCCATAGACCATGGGCAGGAGCTGGCCGAGCGCTTCGGTGTCCCCGTTGGTCCATTGCTGGAGCAACACCGTCACGTCGCCACTGGGCGGAGGCATCCTTATATTCTACGTATCGCGGCATGCAAGTTAATCAGCGGAAAGTTTACGAAGGCGGGATCAGGGTGGAGATTTTTTTGTTTTGCTGATCCGCGGCGGTGCGTTATTCCGCTGATCTGACGCGTATGAGCTCTGTGAAGCTGATTCTGGCGCTGGCACTGCCGGCGATGTCGTGGGGATATGAAACGAAGTTCTTCCACATCCAGCAGGATGGAAACGTGTTGGGTGCGAACACTTCGAAGACCACGGTGTCGGTGTCTCACGGCTCGACGGGAGTCTATGTTGTAAACACGCCGAACGTGATGTATGCGGGGCAGACGGTGGGTCCGATTCCGCTGGTGACCGCCGTGGGGTCGGATAGCCGCTTCTGCAAGGTGGGCAGTTTCAACACGGCCCAGACCACCGTGCTGTGTTTCGCCGCCACGGGGTTGGCTGCCGATTCGGGCTTCTTCTTGTGGTTTATTCCCGCCAATAACGACCGCGAAATTTCTTTTGCCTACGCATTCAATCCGACGGCTGCATTCTATCCAGCGCCTCACCACTACACCACCAACGGCGGACAACCCACCGTGACACGCACAGGAACGGGAAGATACACCGTAGCGTTTCCCGGGTTGAATGGCGGGACACAATCGCATGTGCAGGTGACGGCCGCGGGCTCGGGGCCGGTGTCTTGCGCACCAATCGCTTGGGATACGCAGAACTCGGCCTTTACGGTGACCGTGAAATGCGGTGTGTTTACGACGATTGCCGATTCCGAGTTCACCGTGGCCGTAATTCCGCCGGGCGCAAACCCGCGGGCCCTCGGCTATGCCTCTGTCAACGTTCAGTCACTCGCGAACACGGCCTACAACTACAATCCGGAGGGTGGCGTGACCGTGACCGGAGGAGCAACCTCCTCCAGCGGGTATGTAGTGACGTTTCAGGGTCTGAACATCAACCGTTATCCCGGCATGAACGCCGTTGTCAGCCAAGTCACGACTGCGGCAGGAGTGCCTCCCGGGCGCTGCAAAGTAGGCGACTTCTTTGAAGACACTGGTACGGATTTGTCGCTGCTTGTCCGCTGCTATGACGGCAATGGCAATCCGGCGACTTCCAACTTCGCCATCGCCATCATGCCTCGTGAGTATCTGCTGAACGCGGGCTTTGAGGCGCCTCCTGTACTTGGCTCCCCGATTTCGGCTCCGCTGTTGGGCTGGACGCTGGTTTCCGGGCAGGCCACCATCCAGCGCCTGTCGGGGCAGCCGGCGGACGATGGCAACCAATGGACACGGCTTTCGACCAATGGGAACAACACCATCTTCTATCAGGATGTGGACACGGTTCCGGGTACAGGCTACGATCTGCGTTTTGCCTTTTCGAACCGGGCCGGCGCGCCGAGCAGTTCCATTCGCGTGCGTTGGGGCGGGCAGGTGATCGCCACTATTGTGCGCACGAACACAGCCTGGCAGACCTACAGCTACACAGTGTATGGGGGCAACGGTTCGACGACGCGGCTGCAGTTTGAGAGTTTGGGTGGAGGGACGGAGTGCGACTTTCTGGACGATGTCCGCGTCGTCTACAATCCTTCCGCTCCGCCGCCTCCGGCCTATACCATTCAAACTTCGCCCTCGGGCCACCCCATCACCGTGGATGGGACCAGCTACACCGCGCCGCAGACATTCTATTGGGGGGCGAACACGCAGCATTCGATATCGGTGGAGACAGTGAGAGATGCGACTCCGGGCACGCGGTTAGTGTTTACGAATTGGACCGGGCCGAGTTTTCAAACGACCAGCGCAACGACAACGATTACCGTGCCGGCGACTGCTGCGACATATACGGCGAATTACGGGACCATCCAGCATTTGTTGTCGTTGACTGTGGCTCCGGTGGGCGGAGGTACTGTGTCGGTGAGTCCGGCGGGGTCGAGCGGATATCACAACGATGGGACCACGGTGACGCTGATCGCGTCGCCGAATACGTCGTTTGGGTTCGCGGGGTATTCGGGGTCGGTGACGAGCAGTAGCCAAACGGTGCAAGTCTTGATGAATGCGCCGAAGTGGGTGAATGCGACGTTTTCGGGATGTACGTATACGCTGGCAGCGAGTTCGGCGACGTTTGCTGCAAGTGGGGGTGAGGGATCGGTGGGAGTGACGACATTGCCGGGGTGTCCGTGGACGGTGGCGAATTTGCCGGCGTGGATTCAGGTGGTGCAGATGACGGCTAATCTGTTTCGCTACACGGTGGCGCAGAATACGGGGGCCGCGCGGTCGGCGCAGATTACGGTGGCGGGGAAGCCGTACACGGTATCGCAGGCTGCGGGGGCGACGGGTTGTACCTACACGCTCAGCTCGGCCGGAACCGGAGTGCTTCCGGCTAGTGGCGCATTCAATCTGTCCGTGTCCGTCACCACACAGGCCGGTTGCAGTTGGACGGTGACGAATCTGCAACTGTCTAACTGGACGACGACGACGACGACGCTTCCGATCACGGGAAGCGGGTTCTTCTACTTCAACGTGCTCCTCAATCCGGGCCAGGAGCGCAGCACGACCATCATGGTCGCCGGGCAGCACTTTCACATTGAGCAAGCCGCCGCGCAAGGGTGCGTATACGGCTTGAACCCATCGGGGGCGATCCAAATTCCGGCTTCCGGGGCGACGGGGTCGGTGTGGATCAACACAAATCCGGGATGTTCGTGGACCGTGACTTCCCTGCCCTCGTGGATCACCGCGATCGCTATTCTGCCGGATGTTGGGCCGGGCACCTTTGACTACACGGTGCAACCAAATAGCGGAGCGGCACGGACGGCTGAAGTGGTGATCGCCGGGCAGAACGTGACGTTCCAGCAGGCGGGGGTGATTCCGCCTCCCACGCAGACGGCGGGGTTGCGGTTTAAGCCGCTGGCTCCGTGCCGGCTGGTGGAGACGCGCCCGGAGTATAACGACCCTGCGCGGACGGGGTTGTTCGGGCCTCCCTATTTGAATGCCGGGCAGAGCCGGGAGTTGGTGTTGCCGCAATCGCCGACGTGTGTGGTGCCGGCGAATGCGAAGGCGTATGTGTTGAATGTGACGGTGATCCCGCGGCCAGGCGGGGTGGTGGATTTTGTCACTGTGTGGCCTACGGGGGAGGCTCGGCCGAATGTTTGGACGGTGCGCTCGCCGGACGGGCAGACGGTGGCGAATGCGCAGATTGTGAAGGCGGGGACCGGAGGTGGGGTTTCGTTATATACGTCGCATGCATCGGATTTTGTGATTGATATATCGGGGTACTTCACGGATGACGCGGCGGTGTCGAACCTGGTGTTTTATCCGATGACGCCGTGCCGGGTGATTGAGACGCGGAGCGACTACCGGTCGCCGGTGGGGCCGTTCGGGCCGCCATCGATGTTGGCGAAGGGGACGCGGAGTTTCCGGTTCCCGTTGGCGACGCAGTATTGCACGATTCCGGCTGGCGCGGCGGCGTATTCGGTGACGCTGACGGTGGTGCCTCCGGGGCCGCTGCCGTTTTTGACGACGTGGCCGACGGGGGGATCGCTGCCGAATGTGTCGAGCATCAATTCGTTTGTCGGGCGGCAGGTGGCGAACCATGTGATTGTGCCGGCGAATGGGGATGGGTCGATTGATGTGTATGCGTTCGAGGCGACGGATTTCATCATGGACATCAATGGGTACTTCGCGCCGGATAACGGGACGACGGGCCAGTTCTACTTTCCGGTGACGCAGTGCCGGGTGTATAACACGCAGGGGACGAATGCGCCGGCGGTGCCGAATGAATCGACGCGGACGGTGAATATGGTGACGGGGCCGTGTACGGGGATTCCGGCGGATGCTCGGGGGTATGCGATGAATGTGACGGCGATTCCGAATGGGAATGCGATGCCGTTTTTGACGGTGTATCCGACGGGGCAAGGGCAGCCGAATGCGTCGGTGTTGAATGCGTTTCAGGGACAGACGGTGACGAATTTCACGATTGTGCCGGCGGGGACGCAGGGGCAGGTGAATGTGTATGCGTATAGGCGGACGGATGTTGTGGTGGAGGTGAATGGGTATTTTGGGCGGTAGGGGGCAGGCTGATCGCGACCAAGAACACTCTCACGGCTGCGCCTGAAATTGATGCGTCGAACGATAGTGGAGAATGGCCTTGATGGCATCCATTCCCGCCTCTGGGTAGCAATCCAGCGTTTCGGCGATGGCGGCGTCATCCGACAACCCCTCGGCACGGAAAGCGTCATAGTTGCCGGTGATCGCCTCCACGGGCAGGCGCGTGTTCTTGAGAAGCGGCGCGCCGCTGACCTTGCCGGGAATGATTTCCACCAAGGGGCATTCCGACCAATCCAGGGCTGCCATTGAGGATCTCCTTCTTTTTCAACGTAACCGTTTCACCATAAGACATCTGAGGCCCGGGTCCCGATGTGACCGCCTCGCCGTTGGCCCGCAGTGCGGATGGTCCTCTTGGTAGACACGCGACGGCTACTAAGATGCTGTAGCTCGCGTAGATCGGGAAAAACTCAACGACGAAGTATGGCCACAGAGCTGGATGCAGGAGCCACATCCAGGGGCGGCCGTGTCCTTCTGCTCCAGCCATAATCAGTGGAGGGATGCACAACACAACTACGGTGAACCACGGTTTTTCTTCTGTTGCCCTCCCGGCGGCCAAGGCGCATAGTGCCAATGGGACGACCATCCACCAGCTGTCCATTGTGAGGAACAACCGCCACAGGATGACGTTGAGAAGCCCCACTAGAAGAGCTGGCCACAGTCTCACTTCCATCAGACGGTTTTCGTTTGGAAATAGACGAAGGCGGGTTGTGGCTGGGGGGATCCGGGCGGCAAACTTGGGCAGGTGAATGCGTGGTTGAATGACATTACCAGTAGGATGGTACGAGCATCAATCAGTTCGTGGTGGTGGCCGTGGCGGAGAAGGTGTCGGCGCTGGAAACGGCCACGTTTTTCGAAGAACGGAGGGCGAGGGGGGCTCGAGAAGTGTTGCGGCGCGTGGTGAACCGGAGTGGAGGCGAGTCGCCCCGGGAGGGGGACGAGGCCGATTTGTGATGGCTCCGGGGGAGATTCAACTGATTTCGATTGCTTCGATTCATTTCGATTATTTCGAATGATGTGGTATGCTGATTTCAGTGAAGGGCCTCGTAGAGGAGTAACGGAAATTGGCACACTCGGCATTGGCATCAACCCTACCTTCCGAAGCGGAAGTGGCGCTGGCGAGGGAAACCAGCCGGCTTCTGGCTGCTCATCTCCAGGACAGTGCGCCGTTGCGGCTTTCCATTCTGCAAGACCAATCCCACGAGGGCACATTTGACCTACCGGCTTCGGCGGTGCGTCTGCTGGTGCGAATTCTCGAAGAAATGGGGAGAGGCAACGCGGTCACGCTGATCCCCGTACATGCGGAGCTGACGACCCAAGACGCCGCGGACATGCTCAATATTTCCAGACCGACGTTGATTCAACTCCTGGATGAAGGCAAGATCGAATACCGCCGGGTGGGGACTCACCGCCGTGTCCGCTTTGAAGCGCTGATCTCTTACAAACGGCGGTTGGAGGCGGATCGCCGGGCGGCTCTTGCCGAACTGGCAGCCTACGATCAGGAGCTCGGCATCTAGTGGCCGCGTTCACGGCGCTCTTTGATGCGAATGTTCTCTATCCTTCTGAACTTCGGAACTTGCTTATGCATCTGGCGCTCACCGGCCTGTTTCGCGCTAAATGGACGGCGGAGATTCACGAGGAATGGATGGCCGCACTCCTGGAGAAACGGCCGGATCTCTCGCGTGAGAAGTTGGAGCGCACTAGAGAACTGATGGACAGGCACGCCATCGACGCATTGGTAACCGGCTATGAGGATCTGATTCCAAGCCTGCAACTACCGGACCCCGATGACCGGCACGTACTGGCGGCGGCTATCCGGGCTCGCGCCGATGTCATCGTCACCGTCAATCTGCGCGACTTTCCAAGTGAGTCGCTCGCTCCGCTGGCGATTGAAGCACAGCATCCTGATGAATTTGTCCTGCACCTGGTGGATCTTTCGCCTGGCCTTGTGGTCAAAGCCGCACAAGAGCATCGCCGGAGCTTAAGAAACCCAGCGATGAGTGTTGACACGTACCTCAGCACGCTGGAGCGGCAAGGATTGACGCAAACCGTCTCCGTGCTGCGTGACTACATGCTCTGAAGACGTGCCCCGTTTGCAAAGATCATCTGCGGCGGTGGTTGGCTGACACGGTCAAAGTAGACATAACGCAGAATTATCGGACATGGAATGCCGGTGTTCCCGATGTCGCTGTCCTGAAAGGAGCACGCGCTACGTGTAGTTCCAGAACTCGGTGTGAAGGAACGCTAAGGCGGCAAGCAGAATCTGGCTAGCCTGGCCGGGGCGGATAAGAACGTTCCATTCCATCCAGGATGGATCAGCAAACACCCAGATATCAGTCGAGGCAGTTGAAACTCCACTAAATAGAACCGAGAACAGGTGCTTGCGGAAGGTCCATGAGTTTTCTCCACAGATGGCGATTTGGTACCGATTACGTAGCGGGCTGGTGAGACGGATGCTGCCGATGAGTGTGAACTGGTCGAGAATATCGAATACCGGAGGCAGAAAACTGGATCTGCGAATGATCAGTTCCGAATCCTCGGATTCATTGATGACAACGAAGTCGCGCTTCATGAATGGGTTGCGTAGGCTTGGAAAAGGACGCTGACAGCGGCGCCCAAACCGGCTGCGGATCTCACCCTGTTCGTCAAGAATGACGCCTTCGTGTCCGTCTCCGCCACGATCGATGCAATAACGGTGCTTGGTTCCCAAATCAATGATTTGCTCGTCGGGCGGGTTCGGCTTTCGTGGCATCGATATAAACCTTGACGGCTACCGCTCACACCACGTGGAACGTAGACCCCATTTTATGGCTTGTTTTTAAGCACCATAAAATACATTCTCGTGTTTACCTTGCAGCAATCCACGCGGTGGTGCACTGTCTCAGTATCGAGGTGATTCTGAGCCGCTACAGCTCCTTACTGAGGTCTCGCGCGAGGCGGTTGTGTCAATTCCAGCACCAGCCGCCGTCGCTTGCTCGATCCGGACCCATCCAGGTGCCAGTTCCCTGATTGCATGCCTGCTTGTTGTCGTGGGTGTCGTGGCCATACAACTTCCAATGCAGCCACTGCATATGACTTTTGAAATCGCGTGCCCCTTGCTCCTCGCCGGCCTTGATTTTTGCGTACTCGCGGCGTGCCACTTCACGCTCGGAAGGATCTAGAGCGAAGCATTTCGCCAGCCATTGATCGGCCTCCTGCATGATGCGCCCTGAGCGCAGGGCGAATGCCAGGTTGCACTGGGATTGGGCGAAGTTGGGGTTGATTGCGATCGACCTGCGGAAGTCGGCGATGGATTCGCGCAGGTGGAACCAATAGCGATTCAAATCCCCGCGGTAGTTGTAGGCGAGCCAGTGGTTGGGATCGAGTTCAATCACCTTGGTGAGATCGGGGATGGCATCTTCTCCCTTGTTGAAGAACATGACCGTGAAGGCACGCTCGAAGTAGGCGGGGACGTATCGGGGATCCATGCGGATCGCCTGAGTGTATTGGGCGGCTTCCTCTTTGAACAGACACAATTGCCGAAGGGCGCGGCCTTTTTCCACGAGCAGGGAGGCGCTGGCCGCGGTTTGCGGGACTCGGGCGAGGTCTTCCAGGGCTTGCGTGGGTTGGCCGATTTCGCGATGCAGGCGGGCGCGGAAGGCGAGGATGGAGACATCGCCGGGACGGGCCGCGAGGGCCGCGTCGAGGGTGGCGAGTGCGGCTCGTGTACGGCCTTCGTTGAGGGCTCGGGCGGCGAACACGACGGGGTTTCCGGCTCCTGGTGAAGCGCTGGCAGGGCGCACGCGCTTTGCGGTCCAGGTTTGCAGCACTCGATCGGCGGTGGCTCGCTGGGAGGATTTGAATGTGTCGATCAGTTTGTAGGCGAGGTCGCGGTCGAGGCGTGCTTCCGCGGCGTGGCCCATCACTTCCATGAGCCCGGCGCGGGCTGCGTGGCCGGCTGCGTTCATTGGCATGAGACGGATGGACCAATCGAGATCCGCCAGTGCACCATCTCCGTCGCCTGCGTCCGCCTTTAAGCCGGCGCGGTTGTAATAGGGGCCCATCTCGTCGGGGGCGGCCTTGACGGCCAGATCGAGATCGGCAAGGCCCTGCGCGGGCTGGCCGAGTATGGCTTTGCATCTACCGCGATCGGAGAGGGCCAGGGAATGCCGAGGGTTGATGCGAATCGCCTGGTCCAGATAGGGGATCGCCGCCTGACACTGGCCGGAGGCAGCGAGCTTGCGTCCTTGCGCGAAGGCGGTTTCATCGGACCCGGTTCCACTTTGGGAGGGCGGTGGAGGTGGGGGTTGCTGCTGTTGTTGTTGTGGCTGTTGTGGCGGTGCGTTATCGACTCGGCGGGCGCTCACAAAAGCCTGGGAACGATCCGTGCTGGACAGGCGGCGGCCATCGGCTGCGATGAGCATCGTGTTGACGAAGCCCGTCGACCACTTCATGGTGACGATTCCTTTCGCGGAGTCGGTGCATGTCCAGGTTCCAGTCGCTCCTGATTGTTGGGTGAATGTGCCATCGGACGCTACAGTGACCTCACCCCCGGCGAACCACGCCCATTTGCCGACGAACGTTTCGCAGCCAGCGGCGAAGAGAGGTTGCGCAATCAGCAGGCTGGCCAGGCAGAGGACAGCGTTAGGAGGAGACATCATCGACACACTCCTGCGAAGTTTAGGCTGATTCTATCGTATGGTGGCGCTACAATTCTTCCTTATGTCTCGCGCTAGCCGGTTTTGGACGGCGATGGTGGTGTTGATTGGGGTGTTGGCGTTTGTGCAGGTGCGGTCGATCCGGCTGGAAACGCAGACGTTTGACGAAGGGTTCGATCTGGCGGCGGGGTACAGCTACTGGAAGACGGGGGATTTTCGGATCAACCGGGAACACCCTCCGCTGGGGAAACTGATCAATGCGCTGCCGCTGCTGGTTTTGAACCCTTCCCTGCCCCTCGACCATCCGTCCTGGGCGCAGGAGGATAACGTCGTCTTCGGCGAACAGTTTCTTTACTTCAATCGCGTGCCGGCGGATACGCTTTTGTTTGCCGGGCGGATGATGTCGATTCTAACGACGTTGATCGCGGCGTTTTGCTTCGCGCTGTGGATGCGGCGGCGGTTTGGAGATACGGCGGCGCTCATCGGATTGACCTTTCTGTGCTTCGATCCGAACCTCATCGCTCATGGACGGTATGTCACTTCCGACATTTTCGTCGCGGTGTTCTTCTTCTTTGCTTCGGTGACTTGGGTGCGGTATCTGGAAGCACCTTCCTGGAAAATGCTGATCCTGGCAGGAGCACTGACCGGGTGCGCTTTGACGAGTAAAGTTTCGGCGCTGTACTTGTTGCCTGTATTCTTCGTGCTGTACCTGCTGCGGCCGGGACGCTTCTCGTTCTGGCACATGGTGGGATCGATGGCGGGGTTGGTAGGTACGGCGGTGCTGGTCGTTATTGCGGTGTATGCGCCGGAAGTGGACCGGCTGGCGCCTGCTACTCATCGCTACCTCAGGGGGCACCGGCAGACGCGGATGATCCATGAGGTGATTGAACGGAAGTCGCCGCTGTCGGAAGTGCTGGTGTTTGCCGGGCGGAAGCTCAAGGTGCAGAATCACTCGTTTCTGGTGGCCTGCAATATGGTGGCGGTGCATAATGCCACGGGGCATCCGGCGTATGTGTTGGGCAAGGTGACGCAGCACGGGGCCTGGTATTACTTTCCGGTGGCGTTTGCGGTGAAGACGCCCACGGCGGTGCTGCTGGCGCTGTTGGGTTTGCTCGCGGTGGGCGTGCGGCGCCGGCGTCCGCCGATTTTGTGGATTGCGCTGGTGATGATACCTGCCGGGTACTTTGCTTTCAGTATGGCGGGCAATATCAATATCGGCCTGCGCCATATTCTTCCGGTGTACCTGTTTCTGTATGCGATGCTTGGGGCGGTGATGGCGTCGTGGCGGAAGTGGGTGGTGGGCGCGCTGCTGGTGCTGTTGATGGCGGAGTCGCTGGCGATTCATCCGCATTACCTCGCCTTCTTCAATTGGGTGAGCGGTGGGCCGGGGAATGGTCCGCGGTACCTGGTGGATTCGAATATCGACTGGGGGCAGGATGTAGTGAAGCTGCGCGACTGGATGGCCGAGCAGAAGATTCCGCGGGTGTATTTGCACTATTTCGGGCGGACGGATTTGACTACGTACGGGCTGCCGTTTGACTGGCTGCCGCGCTCTGCCGATGGGAAGGAGTGGGACGATGTCGACGGGTATGCGGCAGTAAGCGTGACGCCGCTGATGGGCGTGTATACGCCATGGGAAGAATTGCGGCGAGTGCGCGAGCGGCCACTGGTGGCGAAGGTGGGCTATTCGATTTACGTATTTGATATGCGCAAGGCGAGGGGCTCGACGGAGCGCACGAAGTAGGGGCAGTCGCGGATGGGGAGGAAGTTGTGATTGACGCGGTTGCCGATGACGGTGAAGACGAGAACGAGGGCTCCGAGTAAGGCTTGTGGGAGCACGATGAGGGCAATGCTGGCGGCGAGTGTGCCCCACTGCGGGATCGCGTGGCCGGTGAGCAGTGTGTAGCCGAAGGCGGCACCGATGGCTCCGAGAGAGAGAACCAGCAACAGGCCGACGGCGGCGAGGAGCCGGGCTCCGATGATGTCGCCGTAAACGAAGAAGGCGCTGAGGCCGTGCAGGAGCAGGCCCGCGTAGCCCATGCGGGATTCGCCGAGCAGGCGCTGGCCGCGCGGAATCGGGACGAGACGCACACCGATGCGGGAGCGAATGACGGCGGCCGCGTAGTGATGCCAGAGTTCGGGCATGACGACGAGTTGGGTGAGCTTCTCCCAAGGCACGGCGCTGAAGTTGCCGACGCGGACGGCGTTGCCGGTAAGGGTGACGTGGAGAGCGCGGTAGACCTGATAGAGCGTACGGAAGAGAAGGCTTTCGAGGCGCTTGGAGCGGGCGGCGAAGATGACTTCACTGGCATCGTTGCGCAGGGCTTCGCGCAGTAGAGTGCAGGCGTCGGCGGGGCGATCCTGGCCATCGGCATCCATAACAACTACGGCGCGGCAGGGCAGGTGTTCCTGGATGTACACGAGTCCAACGGCGATGGCGCGCTGATGGCCCAGATTGCGGCGGAGGTGAAGGATATCGACGCTGGGCAGGGCTTTCAGGGAGAGCTGGTGGAAGGAGGCTTGCGGCGGCTGGCTGGAACAATCGTCGACGATGAGGACGCGGCCGTTGAAACCCGCTGCGAGCATTGCGGCGTCGAGTTCACGGAGAAGAATTTCGGCCGAGCCCCAGTCGTTGAAGAGGGGGACGAGAATGACCACGTCTTGCATGCGCTTATTCGGAGGGTAGCGCGAAGGTGTAGAGCGTGTGGCCTGCTGCGATGGAGACGTACTGTTTGCCCTCGGCTTCGAAGGTGATGGGCGAGGCGATGACCTGGCCGCCGAGATAGCGGCGCCAGAGGAGTTTGCCGCTGCGCGCATCGAGGGCGAAGAAGTGGCCATCGCGATTGCCGGAGAAGAGCAGATCGGTGGCCGTAGCGAGGAGGCCGCTTTCGCTCATGTCCTGCATTTTGTAATCCCAGGCGAGTTTGCCGGTGAGTGGATCGAGGGCACGGACGGCGGCGTAGCCGTCGCTGGTGTCGCGAGTGACGATGCGCTCGCGGCGGGTGGGAGGAACGGGAGCTTTGACGCCGCCGCCGGCGTACCATTTGCCCTGCTCGTATTGCTGATCCCAGGCGAAGTAGGTGCCGTGGTAGTCGTCCCAGGCGGTGAGATAGAAGAGGCCGGTGCGCGGGCTGTAGGCGGGGGCGTACCAATTGGTTCCACCTTGGACGCCGGGATAGGTTTTCGTGCCTTGCTTGCTGGGGCCCATGCCGGGAATGCGCATGGGGCGGCCGCGCTCATCGAGTCCTTTGGCCCAGGTTTGTTTGACGAATTCCTTACCCATGAGGAACTGGCCGTTGGTGCGATCGAAGACGTAGAAGAAGCCGTTGCGGCTGGCCCAGAACATGAGCTTGCGTTGGCGGCCGTTCCATTCGCGATCGACAAGGACGGGGGTTTGCACAGCGTCCCAATCCCACTCGTCATGTGGGGTGAATTGGAAGTGCCATTTGAGTTTGCCGGTGTCGGCATCGAGGGCAAGTACAGAATCACTGTACAGGTTGTCGCCGGGGCGGACGGCGGGGTTCCAATCGGGGCCCGGGTTTCCTGTACCCCAGTAGGTGAGATTGAGTTCGGGGTCGTAGGAGCCGGTGAGCCAGATGGAGCCTCCTCCGTGTTTCCAGGCGTCGCCGGACCAGGTTTCGCTGCCGGGTTGGCCGGGCTCGGGGATGATTTGGAACCTCCAGATCTCTTTACCCGTTTTTGCGTCGAGGGCGGCGAGGAAGCCGCGGATGCCCAGTTCCCCGCCCCCGGAGCCGACGATCACTTTGTCTTTGACGATGAGGGGGGCGTGAGTGAACGAGTAGCCCTGGCGGTGGTCGATGAGCGTGTTTTCCCAGCGAAGACGGCCGGTGCGCGCATCGAGGGCGATGACTTTCGCATCGTGAGTGGCGAAGTAGATGAGGCCGTTTGCGTAGGCGACGCCTCGGGTTACTTTGCCGCAGCAAGGGTAAGTGATTTCGGGGAGCTTGTGTTCGTAGACCCAGTAGGGGCGGCCGGAAACGGGGTCGAGGGCAACGATGGTGTTGGGGGCTTCGGTGAGATACATCACGCCGTCGATGACGAGCGGTGTGGTTTCGAATTTTTCGAGCGATTGGGCCTGGTGGGTCCAGGCGAGGTTGAGCTTAGAGACATTGGCTGGCGTGAGTTGGGTAAGAGTGCTGTAGTGCTGGCTGAATTCCGAGCCGTGATAGGTGGGCCAGTTGGCGCCGGGTGGAGTGACCTGGGCTTGGAGGGCAAAGGCGGCGCAGAAGAGGAAGAGGGGCTTCATTGCATGTCTCCGGAGGTGAGATAGGCGAGGAGGTTGTTCCATTCCTCGGGTTGGAGTTTGCCGCGGTAAGAGGGCATGGGAGAAGTTCGGAGGATTTGGGAGCGTGTGATGCGGGATTTATCGGCGGTGCGGAGTTTGCCTTGATTGTCGAGGATTTGGATGGAGTGCGTATCCTCATTGAGGCGGCGGCCTTGGAGGGATTGGCCGTTGTCCAAAGTGATTTGAATGCGCCACCAGGCGGACTCGACATCGGCGTTGGGCTCTTCGATGGCGCGGCGTAGTTCGGTGACGGATCGATTGCGGGCGAGTTTGGAGAGATCGGGCGCGTTGCCTTCGTGGCAGCGGGCGCAATTGTGGGTGCGGAACAGTTCCCTGCCCTGTGCGGCGTTGCCCTGGGCGGCGGCGCCGATGCGTTTATAGCTGAAGGCCCGGATGTGGGTCAGTGTTTGCCAGATCTGGTTGCCGTTGAGGTTGAAGGCCGGCATGGTGGTGCCGGAGATGCCTTTGGCCACGATTTGGAAGAGGCCTTCGTCGGAGGAGGCGCGGCGGAACTGGCCAGTGGTGAAGTCGGGAGTTCCCTGCCCTCCTTTTCCGTCGAGTCCGTGGCAGGAGGCACATTGGGACTGGTAGATTTTCGCTCCGGCGGCACGGTCCTCGTCGGTAGTGAAAGGATTGGTGATGCGGGTGGAGCTTTCTTCCTGGGCGCAGAGCGTGCAGGCAAGCAGTAACGGGGCCAATGAAGGAAGGCGCATGGCGTTTGAGACCGTCTCTGATTGTATACCGGCTGACGGGAGGGGGTTGAGGGATTGTGAATACTGCTACTGTGGCAAATTATTCCACTGTGGCAATGGTGACCAGGTTCTTACTTTTGCCCGCTGCGTAGCGGAAGCCTTTGGTGAACCAGCGATCGAGGATCATCTGCTCAGTGGGGACTTCGTAGACAGTGGTTTGGGAGCGGTGGTAGCCGGGGGCCTGATGGATGGATATAACGGATTTGGCCTGCAGTTCGGCGATGACGTTTTGGATGCCGCGTTTGCTGAGGCCGGTGAGGCGGACGAGGTCGACGTAGCCGCCGCGGAAAAGGCGGAGGGTGGTTTGCGGGCGGGCCTCGCCGCGCTCGAACATGAGGCTATAGACAGAGAACTGGCCGGGTGTGAGGCCGTCGGTAATGCGTTGGATGGGGCGGAGCCGGACGGTGCGGGTGGCTGCTACAGTAGCATTATTTACCACAGTGGCAATTGGTGCTACTGGTGTATTTATTGCCGCTGTAGCAGTTATTTCTACAGGTGTATTTTGTTCTACTGTAGTAAATAGTTCCACTGTGGAAGCGGCCGGGGTACTTACAGTAGTATTATTTGCTACTGTAGAAGCTTGAGAAGCCTCAAATAGTGCACCTGTAGTATTGTCTTCCGCTGTAGAGTTGTTTGCTACAGCCGCATTGTTTTCTACAGAGGAATTGTCCGCTACAGCGGCATTGTTTACCACAGATGAAGGGAGTGCCACAGTAGAAGGGGTTTCCACAGTAGCATTATTCTTGTTATCCGCTGCAGAATCAACAGTTACAGGGATCTCCGCCGGGGCAGGGGAGGGAGCCGGCACACGAGGCGGAGGAGGGGGCGGATCCATGACCGCCTGGACCCAATCACTCGATATGTCGATCTCGGAACGGTCTACGGCAAAACTAAGCTTGTGCCGTGACTTCGCCGATTTCCGAGCTGCCGGCATCCGCGCTAACCGCCTTTTCCTCGAGGATATAGTCGACCAGTTTCGAGTAGTCTTCGGCGGCCCGGGTACGCGGGTCGTATTCCCAAATAGACTTTTTCGAAGCGGCCGAGTAACTGACTTTGACATCCTGCCGGATATACAGCGGCAGCACGTACGGCCCCAGGTCGGGATCGCTTTTCAGCGCCGTCATGGTTTCGCGCGACCCGTTGGTCGACGCATTGTACATTGTGGCCAGGACCGCGATGTCGAGGGCCGGGGAATCGAAGACGGAGAGAACGCGCTTCAAACCGGCGAGACTCTGGACGGCGCCGATGAGGGCCATCTGGTCCATGGACACGACCAGCACGACCTTGTCCACGTAGAGCAGGGTATTGACCGTGAGGAGGCTCATGGCGGGGCTGGTATCGACGATAACGTAATCGTAATCAGTAACATGGCGCATGCGGCGGGCGAAGATCTTCTCGCGCAGCGTTTCCCCGGCGAGGCGATTTTCGAGGCCGAAGGCAAGGTTGTTACTGGGGATGACATCGAGGTTTTCGCGAACGCCGCCGCGAATGACTTTTTCGAGGACCATGTCATCGGCCATGAGGTCGAAGATGGTGTTTTGGGAGGCTTTGACCTTGAGGGAGTGGGCGACGTTGCCCTGGGGATCCATGTCGACCAGGAGGACCTTGGAGCCGCGCATAGCCAAGCCGACGGCGAGGTTGACGCTGGTGGTAGTTTTTCCGACGCCGCCCTTCATGTTGGCGATCGCGATTTTCTTCATTTTTTGGCCCCTCGGGAACGGACGACGCCCTCGGTACGGAGCTGGTCGAGAGCCACACTGGCGTGGCGGAGATCGGCGTTATTCCAATAGCGGACACCCTGGACCTTCTGTGGTTCAGGGATTCGCTTCGCTTTTAGTAGTTTGAGCAGTGTGGGATGACTGATCCCCAACACTGTTGCAACTTCCTGAGTGGAAAGGATTCCGCCAGGATTGACGCCTCGTTTACCTAACTTCGCCATTCTAACAACTCGTCGCCTTTGGGGGCGTACTTAATAGATTATCCCTATCCTATTGACCGCACAAGTGTTTTTTTCATAAAATAAGCGCGTGGCCCGCCTGGGTGCACGATTTGGGGAGACCAGGCCGCACGTTTTGGGGAGACACTGCACGTCTTCGGGAGACAACACCGGCTCGTTTCCGCACGTATTGAGGAGACGAATTGCACGTTTTCGGGAGACGCAGCGCACGTATTGAGGAGACAGATTCTCCGTTAAGTGCTTTCGCTTCAGCAGCATCTCTTTCGATGAGGTTTAGACGGTAGAGATATGTTGTCAGACAACAACAATGTGCTGCCGATAACCGGCGAACTGGAAGCCATTCAGATCATCCGCACGGAGACGGTGCTATCCCGGCTTCCGGTGCATAGTTTATCGAAGACAGGCGATTTTGACATCGTTATCACGCGGCGGAATACCCAGGGGGAAGTAGAGCTTCACTGGTCGGTGTCGCACAGCGCGAAGTACGGGCCGCCGCGGCAACTGGCTTATAAGCTGGATACGCTGGTGGTCAACCGGCGCATTGACGAAGCCGGGCGACCAGTTCCTAAGCTTTTGAAACTAGGAAGCTTGCGAGACATAGCCCGGGAGTTGAGCCTGGGTGGTGATACGAACCAGATCCGAAGGGCTCTGCGCCAGAATGCATTCACGGGGATCACAGCCAAACTGCGCTATAAGAATGCGAGCGGGCAAGAGCGGCGGATTGAAGCCGACTTTACGCGCTATGGCGTGGTTTTTGCCGGCGAGAAGCTGCCTGATGGGGTGACTGCGGACTGCGTCTATCTGGTGCTGAACGAACCTTATCTGGAGGTTCTGAACCAGGCCCCGATGCGGCCACTCAACTATGAGTATTTAAGGGAGTTAACTCCGGCAGCCCAGCGCTTTTACGAGATTGTCAGCTACCGGATCTACGGCGCTTTGAAGCACCGGCACGCGACGGCGAAGCTGCCCTATTCGGACTTCTGCACCTATTCGGCACTACAGCGCTACGACGATTACGATCACTTCAAGAAGCAGATGTACAAGATCCACCGGCCGCACCTGGAATCGGGGTATCTGGAGCGGGTGCTGTATGAAGACACGAGGGATAGTGACGGGCGGATGGACTGGGTGATGATCTACTACCCAGGGGTGAAAGCAAAGCAGGAGTTTGAAGCGTTTCATTCCCGGACGAAGATGCTGGCGGAACCGCCGATTGAGCCGGAAAGCCCACTTTTACAAGAACTTACCAGTCGGGGAATCAGCCCTTCGCAGGCCCGGAAGCTGGTTTCCTCAGCGGGCGACAGCCAACGGGTGTTGGCGCAATTGCGGTGGGGCGATGTGCTCATTGCGCGTGGAAAGGGCCGGATCAGTAATCCTCCGGGCTTTTATGCCTATCTCATCAAAGAAGATGTAGTGCCTCCGGCGGCGGTAAAGGAACCGGTGCAACCGACTTTGTCGGAAGAGTTTGATCCGCCTGCCGTAGGGCGAACCGAGCAAGAGTACGAAGAACATTGCCGGCAGATCGCTAGTGCCTGGCTGGCGGCGCGATACAGTCCTGAGGATTATCGAGCGCTGCTGGAGCAGAAGATGAAGGAGATCGGACGTCAGTATCCGGCGGCACAGTTCTGGAGCGAGGCACAACTAGTGGAAGTCGCGGAAGGGCTTGTACGTGGGGATGCTTTGAAGCACGCGGATGTGCCGACGTTCAGTCAATTCCGTGAGGGGACCCAATAGCGCTTTCAAAGGCTGCGTAGTCGTTGGAGATGGCCTGGGCCAAGGCGAATAGCTTGGCAAGGAGATCTTCTGCCGAGTTGAAGCCGATGGATAGGGTTCCGGGCAGAATCGTGACGCCTGGGGGAAGGGAAGCGATGCGTGTGGCGGCTGCCCCTGACGGCACCAGTATTTTCCGGCTGCGAGAGTGCTGTTCCTTGCGGTAGCGTTCGAGGTGCTGGCCAACGCGCTCGTGGCGGCGCTGCTCCCATTGGACGGATCCGGTTGCGGCTATAGTCTCCAGACGGTGGATGAGGGTTTCGCGTTCGATGAGGAGACTTTTGCCGGCGGTGTAGGCGCCGAGGGAGGAGAGGATACGGATGGCCTGGCGGGGGCTGATGTGGAGGAGGGATTGGAGGGTGCGGCGGTCGATGGTAGGGGAGGGAAGGGCACGAAGCTCGGTGATGGCTTGGGGAAGGTGCTGAATCCACTCGGTGTGGCGGGGCATGAGGGATTGTAGCACGTGAAACTCGTTTCGGCGTGATCGTGCCAAAATTAATATGATAAAAGAAGTTATCATATATTGTGAGCCGAGAGCCCGGCGCACCGGTTCCTCCTTGTATCCGTATATGAGAGAATGCCTGAAGCAGCGTCAGCCTCCTCATGATCCGGCTCTTTAGCGTATTCATTCCCACGAGCATCCTCGGGTTGGTTACCACCGAGACGGCACTTATCTTTCTTTGCTATACGGCTTCTATTGCCTGGCAGTTGACGGACAGCTTCGGAATCTATATGCAATATGAGAACGGGCTGATCCGGGTGGCGATCGTAGCCGTAACGATCCTGCTGGGTCTGTATCTGAACGATTGCTACATGCGTGTGAGGCTGCGCTCGCGGCTCGTGTTTTTACAGCAGCTTTGCCTGGTGATTGGCGTGGCGTTTCTGCTACAGGCGATGCTGTCGTACGGAAATATCGATTTACGGATGCCCCGGCAATCGATGCTGGCTGGGAGTGCGCTGTGTCTGATTCTGATGCCACCTTGGCGGACGTTCTACAGTAAGGTATCGCTCCAGATTTTGGGGGCGGAGAAGATTCTATTCTTAGGGACACATCCGCTGCAGATCACGATGTCCACGCATTTGGAAGAGCACTTGGAATTTGCCATGCGGCCGATTGGTTTTTTGACGGAAGGCTCGGAGTACGGCAAGCAGCTGCGGCCGGAGCAAGTGTTGGGTACGGTGGACGACGCGCTGGAGGTAGCCCAGCAGGTGAAGCCGGACCGGATTGTGGTGGGTCTGGCGGGGAGTTTTGCCTCGCAGGGGATTCAGCAATTGATCCACTTACAGCAGCATGGCTACCGGGTGGAGGATTTCAGCGAGGCCTTCCAGGTGATTTTCGGCCGTGTGCCGATTTCGCAATTAGAGCCGACGCAGATTGTGTTTCAAAAGAAGCTGGTTCCTCCGACGCTGATGGTGCAACTGCAGGCCGTGTATTCGTGGCTTCTGGCACTGGTGGGTTTGATTATCCTGTCTCCGATCATTTTAGCGACGGCGCTGGCGGTGCGGTTGTCCTCTGCGGGCCCGGTGCTATTTCGCCAGACACGTACGGGGAAGAACAACATTCCTTTTATGCTCTATAAGTTCCGTTCCATGTATGTGGATGCCGAGGCGCGTACGGGGGCGGTTTGGGCGCAGGAGAACGATCCGCGGGTGACGCCGATTGGAAGGGCTTTGCGCAAGTACCGGCTGGACGAACTGCCGCAGTTGTTCAATGTCCTGCGGGGCGAGATGGCGATTGTCGGGCCGCGGCCGGAGCGGCCGGAGTTTATCCAGATGCTGGCCAAGGAGATTCCGCTGTACATGCAGCGGCTGGCGGTGAAACCGGGCATTACGGGTTGGGCGCAGATCAACTACCGGTACGGGAACACGGTGGAAGACACGGTGATGAAGCTCGAGTACGATCTTTACTACATCAAGAATTTTTCACCGCAATTGGATTTCTATGTAATGTTTCACACGGTAAAGACGATGTTGCTGACGCGTGGAGCTTACTGAAATTACATGTCACGGAGTGCGGGGGGTCTGCCATGAGTGAGATGGAATACCATCTTCGCGAGGCAGAGATTGCGCGCAGTGCCGGGGACAAACGGCGAATTCTGCCGGTGGTGCCGGCTGGCGCCAGACGGGTTCTCGACATTGGATGCGGGGCTGGGCAGACGCTACTGGCGCTCGATTTGGGGGGAATCACAGCGGTAGGGGCAGATCTGGATCGGGAGGCGCTGACACTGGGGCGGAAGCTGAGCGGGGAATTTCATTTTGTGCAATCGCAGGGAGAGAGGCTGCCGTTCCGGGCAGGCTGTTTCGATCTGGTGTTTTCCCGAGTGGCCGTGCCGTACATGGACATACCGCAGGCGCTTGGGGAGATGGCACGGGTATTGCGTCCGGGGGGTTCTTTATGGATCACGCTTCATCCTTTGTGGATGCTGTCTTGGGCAGCGGCGCTGGCATCGCCGAAGGCATTTGCTTTTGAGATGTACCGTCTGGCGAACACGGGTTGGTTTACGGTGAGTGGGAGCGTATTCCGGTATCCTCTTCGGCGGAGCCGGCTGGAGTCGTATCAGACGGAGCGGGGAATGCGGGTGGCGTTGCGGGCGGCAGGCTTTGAAGGGGTGGAGTTTCAACATGAAGGGCATTTTCTGGCAAAAGCGCGAAAGGCGGAAACGAAACGGGCATGAAGATTCTCTGGGTGAAATCTGACTTTCTTCATCCCACGACGAAGGGTGGGCATATCCGAACGCTGGAGATGTTGCGCTGGTTGCATCGCTGGCACGAGGTCCACTACGTAGCCTTCGATGAATACGGGAAGAACGAGGAAGGGGTGCGGCGGAGTTCGGAATACGCGTCGAAGGCGTATCCCATCCGGTGGGGCATCTCGGAGAAGAGATCGGCGCGTTTTATCGGGGAGGTATTGGGGAACCTGTTCTCCTCGCAGCCGATTCACCTGACAAGGCCGCGTTCGGGCGAGATGCAGGCACTGTTGCGGCAGTTGATGGAGAAAGAGAAGTTCGACGCTTTGGTGTGCGATTTTCTCACTCCTTGTTTGAATCTGCCCGAGCCTGAACGGTGGGTTTTGTTCCAGCACAACGTGGAGACGATGATCTGGCGGAGGCACGCCGAGACGGCATCGAACGGGCTGGCGAAGTGGTATTACGGGTTGCAGGCGCGGCGTTTGCAAGAGGCCGAGAGTAGGTTTTGCCGGAAGATGCGGCATGTGGTGGCGGTTTCGGGCGTGGATGCGGAGATGTTCCGCAAGGAATTTGGGGTGGAGCGGGTGACGGCGGTGGCCACGGGGGTAGACGTGGAGTATTTCACGCCTGCGGGTGACAAGCGGACGGAGACGGGGACGGAACTGGTGTTTGTCGGGTCGATGGACTGGAGCCCAAACGAAGACGGAATTCAGTGGTTCGTGAAGGAAGTGCTTCCGCTGGTACGAAAGCAAAAGGCTGATTGCCGGATGCGCATTGTTGGCCGAGCTCCGTCGGAGGCAATCCGGAGGCTGGCAGCGGAGGCTGGGCGGATCGAGGTAACAGGCACTGTGCCAGACGTGCGGCCTCATCTGTGGGGAGGGCGGGTGTCGATTGTTCCATTGCGGATAGGCGGGGGGACGCGGCTGAAGATATACGAGTCGATGGCGGCGAGGGTGCCGGTGGTTTCCACCACGATAGGCGCGGAAGGCCTGGAAGTGGCCGATGGGGAGAACATCCGGCTCGCGGACGACGCCAAAACGTTCGCCGCGGCCTGTGTGGAGTTGTTGACAGAGGAAGGCAGGCGCCTTGCGTTGGCGGAGAGCGGATGGAGGCTGGTGAAGGAGCGCTTTTCCTGGGAGCATGTGGCGCGGGAGTTCGAAGCAATTCTAGGCAGGGCAACCTAAAATGCAACCCGTCCCACTTTGCTATATTCAAGAACACTTTGGGAGCACTGCGTGACAAGACATAAGGCGCGAGGCAGTAGGCTCATGAAGCTTTTGAAGAACTCGCCCGTACAACGCGCCGAGTCCAACCGCGGTATACGAGTTCCTGAACATGCAGGGGGACGCCCCGGCCTGTGCGAGCTTCCAAGGAACACGCACAAAACGGAGCCCGCCCGAGCCTCGAGGCACACGCGTGATTTTGGGATCCTGGCGGCGCGGCGTGTACCCGTTGTGTTTTTAATGATGCTTGTGGTGCTCGTGGGCGGATTGAGCGCGCAGCAGGAGGAAGATGGGGGGGCGGTAGCAGGTGATGTGGTGGGGAATTGTCCGGTGCGGGCACTCAGCGCCGGGGTGGCGGTGACGGGGACGCTGACGAGCAGCGATTGTGTGAGTAAGGAAGGGCCTTACTATACGCACGTCTACACCTTCACGGGGCAGAGCGGGCAGCGGGTGGCGATCATGATGGCGTCGGCGGTGTTTGACAGTTATCTGTCTCTATTCGGGCCGGATGGGCGATTGGTGGCGGCGGACGATGATAGTGGAGGGGGTGGGAATGCGCGGATTCCGGCGTCGGGTGGACTGACGTTGAGCAAGAGTGGAGCGTACCGGGTGGAAGCCTCGACGTTCCGGTACCGGCAGACGGGGAGCTATTCGTTGATCTTCGATAACAACGTGGTGAACCCAACAATCCCATCCGGGGGAGCGGCGGGGCCATTCCGGTTTGTGCCGCTGGTGCCATGCCGGTTGGTGGATACGAGACCGGAGGGAGGCAAGAGCGGGACGTTTGGTCCGCCGTTCCTACCAGGTGGTGCGGTGCGGATAGTTCCGGTGAGGTTGGGGGGATGCGACGCTCTGACGGGAGCGGTGGCGTACTCGCTAAACATCACGGTGGTACCGCGGCGGCCGTTGGCCTATCTGGTAGTTTATCCAGGGGGACAGGCACGTCCGAACTCCTCCACACTGAATTCATTTGATGGGAGAGTCGTGGCGAACTCGGCGATTGTACCGGCTGGGCCGGATGGATCGATTCAGATTTATGTAACCGACGATACGGATGTGGTGGTGGATATCAATGGTTATCTGGCTCCTTAGATTTGTTGCGGCAGGCATCGCGCTGGCAGTCTCTGTTCCGGCTGGGAGAGCGGAGGACGTCCCGGTGGCACCGCGGCGCGGGGAGAAGGTGGAGAAAGGGGGGTCACGCGACGCGGTTTTGGCTCCTCCGGCGACATTTGTTCCGGTGACGCCATGCCGGATCATGGACACAAGGCAGGGGGAAGGTAAGAGCGGGGCGTTTGGCCCGCCGACGCTGGCAGCGCGGACCGCGCGAACGATTCCGGTACCGTTATCGAGTTGTGGAATCCCGGCTGGGGCCAGTGCCTATTCGTTGAACATCACGGTGGTGCCCAAGGGACCGCTGTCGTTTCTAACGGTGTATCCGACGGGGCAAGGGCGGCCGAATGTATCGACGCTGAATAGTTTTGACGGTGACGTGGTGGCGAACGGGGCGCTGGTGCCGGCGGGATTCAATGGGGCGATTGATATCTATGTGAATGACAGTGCGGATGTTGTGATGGACATTAACGGGTATCTAGGGGTGGGTGAGCAGGCTTTGCGATTCTACACAATCGCGCCATGCCGGGTGATGGATACGCGCTCCGGGGGAGGCAAGACGGGCTCGTTTGGGCCACCCAGTCTGGTGGCGGGAGTGGTGCGGGAGGTGGCGGTGCCGGCGAGCGGGTGTCCAGTGCCGGTTACGGCACGCGGGTTCATGGTGAATGTGACGGTGATACCGAAGGGGGTGTTGGGATACCTGACGGTGTGGCCAACGGGCCAAGCGCGGCCTCTGGCCTCGACGTTGAATTCCTTTGCCGGCCGTGTGGTGGCGAACGCGGCGATCATTCCGGCGGGGACGGGAGGAGCAATCAGCATCTACGCCACAGACGCTTCGGATGTGGTGCTAGATATCGCCGGATATCTTGCTCCATAGGCGGTGGATGAGTGGGGGCTCTACTGAACACCGGCGGGAAGTTCGATACAGTAGAGAAAGACACTAAGGCCCGGGGTGGTGATGTTTTCCAGCGGAGATGGTCGAAGGACGTGGAAAGCAAAGCAAAGAATAGCGACCAGTCACCGGGCGCCTGGAGGCAAATTCATGTTTGTGATGCGGGTCTGCGGAGCGTTGCTGACGGCCATGATGGCCTATGCGCAGATACCGGGTTACGGTGGACCCGGGGTAGCTTCGCGTGGGGGAAGGGCAGCCGGCAGCCGGGGCAGCGAGCCTGTGAATATCCGCCCGTATATTAACGTGATGGGAGTAATGGATACGGGACTGACTCCGGTAAGTCTGTCGAGTAGTGGGGACATTGTAAATCCGGGCACTTTGTATGGGGTAGAAGCGAGCGTGGGCGCTTATGGATCGAAGGCCTGGAAGAGGGCAATGGTGGGATTGGACTACCAGGGCAGCTACAGGCACTACACCAGCCAAACTTACTACAACGGAAGCGATCACGTGATGAGTTTAATGTTCAGCCGGCAGGTGAGCCGGCGGGTGGCCCTCCGGTTGAGCTCGTTGGCGGGAACAACGTCGCGAACGGTAGGAGGGACCTTTGGGATGGGACTTTTCGATCCGAACACGATAGGGGCGACGTATAGCGATATTTTTGACAATCGGGCGTATTTCGCACAGGTATCCGGGGATATGGTGATGCAAGTCGGATCCCGAAATTCGTTTGTGGCAGGAGGCAGCGCGTTCGCGGTGCGGCGGCAATCGAAGGCGCTAGTGGGAATGAACGGCCAACAAGCGTTCATGACGGTTTCGCGGCGTGTGAATCGAAAGACAGATTTGGGACTCAGTTATCAATACATGCATGTCGATTACCCACGTGTATTTGGCGAGGCGGATGTGCATACATTGATGATGCAATTGAGCCGGGCGATTGGGCAGCGGTGGAATTTTTCGCTGGGTGCGGGGGCATTTCGCACGGACTTTGCGGGGGTACGTGTCGTCGCCGTGGATCCGGTTGTGGCCGAATTGTTCGGGGTGACCTCAGCACGGGAGGCCTTCAACCGAGTCAACACGTCTTCGTCCGTATCGGTACAGATTATGCGAAGCATCCGAAGGGGAGGATTTGGGGCGAGTTATTCTCGCGGCGCCAATCCGGGGAATGGAGCGTTGTTGCTCAACCGGAGCGAGCAAGTAGGAGCTAACTTCAGCTACAACACGGGATACAAGTGGTCTTATGGCGTTTCGTCGCAGCTCAGCCGCTATTCAGGTTTTGGGACATACAACGGTCGACAAACGAGCTATGGGGCCAGTGTGGTTGCCAGCCGTATGCTGGTTTCGAATATGCACTTCACGGCGACGGCAGGGGTGCTGCATTTCGGAGTGAATTCAAACACATACCGGCGTTCGACGACGAGGGTGGCGCTAGGCTTCACATACAGTCCAGGAGATCTACCGATTTCGCTGCGTTAGGATCGGGCTGGGGCGGAGAGGAATCCTTCCCAACGTGCCTCACGGCGTCCGGAGAAATAGACGTCGCCCCAGAGTTGGAGGTTGAGCAAGCGCCAGATGCGGTCTGTGGCGTCTTCCGCGCCGCTGGCATGGCGGGCCAGCAACTGATCAAGGGCTTTGCGGTCAAGGAGTTCGGAGAGCAGGGAATCCTTCTCGCCGAGGACGGAAAAGACGGCGGCAGCGAGGTCTCCGGAAGCGAGCCACTGTTTGAGAGGCGTGGGGAAGCCCATCTTTTTGCGATAGATGATGCTGTGGGGCAGAATATCCTCAACCGATTTTTTGAAGATGGACTTACTTTCGGCGCCATTGATTTTGAGGGCATCGCGGATGCGCCAGGAAAACTCGACGAAGTGGTGATCGAGGAAGGGGACACGGCTTTCGATGGAGCATGCCATGCTCATACGGTCCTGTTTGCGGAGTAATTCCACGAGGTATGTTTTCTGATCGGTGTAGAGGAGGCGGCCGAGGGTTGAGGCAGTGCCGGCGCCGTTCCAATAGCGCAGGACATTGGCATAGGGATTGGAGGGAGCGGTGAGGCCGAGGCGGGACTGTTCGGGTTGGGAGAAGGCGCCGTAGAAGTTGTCGAGGTAGAGCTGTTCGAAGTTTTCGGCCCTGCCAAGGACGGTGTGCTGGAGTTTTCGGCGGAGCTCGCCGGGGAGGAGGCTGGTGGAGGCGATCCACTGGCGCAACCGGCGGCGTCCGGGGAGGAGGCGAAAGTAGCGGAGCAAGTGTTCGTTGGTCTGGTAGAAGCGATATCGGCCGTAGCCGCCGAAAAGTTCGTCGCTACCTTCGCCGGTGAGAACGACCTTCACCATGCTGGCGGCGAGGCGGGAGACGAAGTAAAGGGAGACGCTAGAGGGCCAGGTGATGGGCTCGTCCTCATGCCAGATGAGGCGGGGCAGGGCCTCGAAGAATTCGTGGCCGGAGACGACGACTTCGTGATGCTGGGTGCCGAGATGGGTAGCGACTTCACGGGCGTAGCCTAGTTCGCTATAGGCGTCCTCGCGGTAGCCGACGGAGAAGGTGTTGAGGGGGCCGGGGGCCATGCGCTGGACCAGTGCGGCGATGGCGCTGGAATCGACACCTCCGCTGAGGAACATGCCGAGCGGGACGTCGCTCATCAGGCGCATGCGGACGGTTTCTTCGAGCCGGCGGCGACAGTCCGCGATGAGCTCGGCATCGCTGGTGGAATCCGGCTTCGATTCGAAAGGGACCTCCCAGTAGCGATGGATGTTGAGGCGGAGGGAATCGCCGGAGACGTCGAGCTGGAGCCAGTGACCGGGCATGAGCTGACGGACGCCGGCAAACATGGTCTCTTCCTGGCTGAGGTAGCCGAAGGTCATGTACTCGGCGAGGGTTTCGCGGTGGAAGCGGGGGCTGATGGCGGGGTGCTCGAGGAGGGATTTGATCTCGCTCGCAAAGGCGAACAATTGCCCATCGAAATAGTAATAAAAGGGCTTGATGCCAAGGCGGTCGCGGGCGGCGAAGAGGGTTTTCTTCTGTTTATCCCAGAGGGCGAAGGCGAACATTCCGCGATAGTGCTGGAGGCTACGGGCGCCATAGGCTTCCCAGGCATGAATGATGGTTTCGGTATCGCAGCGGCTATGGTAGTGGTGGCCGAGCTGTTCGAGTTCCGGGCGCAGGCTGGCATGGTTGAAGATTTCGCCGTTGTAGACGATCCAGAGCGACTCGTCTTCATTGGCCATGGGCTGGCCGCCGCCCGTGAGGTCGATAATACTGAGCCGACGGTGCCCGAGGGCGGCATGATCATCCTCGTAGAAGCCGAAGCCATCCGGGCCGCGATGGGCGATCGTATCGTTCATGCGCCGGAGGACGGAAGCAGGGTAGGGCCGGGCCCGAGCCGTAATGTAGCCAGCAATGCCGCACATAAATGGAGTTCAAGTGGGGAACGAAAGGGTCTTTTCGGGGACTCGTCCTTTCTTCAGAGTAACATCGGTCAAGATCGCCGGTTTCCGCGCATGGTGTTCCAGGTTAGGACGGAAGTGACGCCGTAGTTCCAGACTGAGCCGATGAGGATGCCGAATGCTCCCGCCAGATGCCAGGGAAGGCCCTGCTGGTGGTAGATCTCGGCGAGACGGATATTGGTAAGGGCGCCGATGGTGCAAGCAAAATAGAAGGAAGCAAGGCCGCGGAGAATATTCCAGCCCTTGAGGCGCAGATCGCGGTAGGTGACGAAGTTGTTGGTGAGGAAGTTGAGAGTCATGGCGAGCCAGGTGGCGATCGCCTGGGCAGTGGTGAAGTCCACTCCGTTGCGGTAGTGGAGCAGCCAGAGGACCGAAAGATGGAAGACAAGGCCGAGCAGTCCCATCAGGGCGAAGAGCACGAAGCGAACCGGGACGTAATCACCGAAGTACTTGTCGGCGAGGAGGAAGAGGTACTCGAGGAGGTTGCTGGTGTCGAGCTTGCTCTCGCCATGGAGGCGGGGGCGGAAGGTGTAGGGTAGCTCGGCGAGGTGAGGGGGGCGGGGGGAACTGGAGAGCAGGTCGACGAGAATTTTGAAGCTGACACCGGACATCTTGCGGACGGCGGAATGGAAGAACTTCTGCTCGACGAGGAAGAAGCCGCTCATGGGATCTGAGATAGGGCAGCGGCAGACAGCGTTGGCAAGGGAGCGGCCGGCGTCGCTCAGCCAGCGCCGGTACCAAACCCAATCGCCTTTGCTGCCACCTTCGATATTGCGGCTGGCGACGACAACATCCGCGTTGGTCCGTTTGATGGTATCGAGCATCGCGGGAAGGAGGGATTCATCATGCTGGAGGTCGGCGTCCATGACGGCCAGATAGGGGGATGCGGAGGCGAGCATGCCTTCCATACAAGCGGAAGAAAGTCCGCGGCGGCCGATCCGGTGCAAGATCCTGATTCGAGGGTTCTGGAGAGAGATGCTGCGAACAAGATCAGCCGTTGAGTCAGTGGAATCGTCGTCGACGAAGATGACTTCCCAGTTTACGCCCGCGAGCACTTTCGCGAGGCGATCGAGCAAGGGCTGGATATTGCGGGATTCATTGAGCGTCGGAATGACAACGGTTAATTCCGGCATGAGGCTGGGAGCATTTCTTCGTTTGTTTACTTCCAGTTGTTCTATCGGCGAGCTGGGGGGAGTCAGATAGGGGTGAGCGGGGATTAGCGGACCCCATACTCGTGGATCAGCTGGCGCACCATGGAACGGAGGTCGAAGAGTTCCTCGACCCTCTGGCGGGCGGCCTCTCCCATTCGATGGCGGTTGGGGTGATCGAGGACATTGAGAATCGCGGTGGCGAGTTCCTGGGGATTCTGAGGAGGGACGAGGATGCCGGTAACGCCGTCGTGGACGACTTCGGGGATAGCCCCGACACGGGTAGCCACAACAGGCTTTTGGAAGCTCATGGCTTCGGCGAGGACCCAACCGAAGGCCTCCTCCCAGCGGGAGGCGAGGCAGAAGAGATCGGCCGCAGCGTAGACGCCCTCGGCCATGGGATTATCCATCAACCCGGTAAAGGTAACGGAAGATCCAATACCCATTTCCTGAGCCATGGTCCGGTACTGGGGCAACGGATTGCCGTTGCCGACAAATGCGAAATGAGTATTGGGATTGCGCTCGAGAACCAGTTTGGCAGCGGCCAACAAGTCATCCACACCTTTTTCGGGGATAATCCAGCTGACCTGCACGATGAGCTTCTTCTCTTCCGGGATGCCGAAGCGGGCACGGAAGCCGGCGGCGGCATGCATATCGGCAGGGAGTCCGGGAATAGGGATTCCATTGTAAATACGCTGAAAGCGATGGGGAGGAAGAAGGCTCTGGGTCACCATGGTCTGATGGACATAGTCACTGACACAGAACGTACGCTGCAGTGGGAAGTTGATGAGACCGGCGACGAATCGTTTCCAGGCGGCGGCGCGGTGCGCGACGTATCCGCTCGGATTGGACCCATGCGCGGTGAAATACACGCGGTCCACGGATTGGAGCTTTGCGAGCCAGGGATAAGGCCCGATGAAATTGAGGAAGTGGAAATGGAAAACGCGCGGGCGGTATTTTCGGAGGATATTCCAGACGGGGGGGATGGAGTGAAGGTTGGAGAACTCCAGGCTTGGGACGACTTCGATGGCGAGGTTGGGCGAATCGAGGAAGGCGGCGACCTGCGGTGGAGGGGGGCCTCCGAAAATGGCGACCAAGCGCCAACCGTGAGGGGCCAGCTGGCTAGCCAGTTCGCGGGTGAAAAACTCAACTCCTCCAATGCGTAGTGGTTGGACGCCGAAAAGCAGCGCTACCGTTTCCATGCAGAGGCTGCCTTGAGTGAAGCGGCCGGATCAATATGGAGCAATTCGTTTTCCGAGCAGCGTTTTTCGAGACAGCAGCCCTGTTCCCAAAAATGCGGACGGCTCTCCCAGATCTCACGGATAGGGGTATTCTTAATGTTCCCTACTGGCGGGACTCCGGTGCAGACGGTGATATCGCCGTTCGATTGGAGCTGGAGGGTGATGAGGGCGTTGCAGGAACGGCGTTTTTCATGAGCGCTATGGGTTTGGGTGGCGATACGAGACTGGTCGGGATTCTCGAAATAGGGGATCATAGCCTCCAACTGGGCAAAGCTGTTGGCAATGTGATAACCTGCGCGCTTCATTTCAATGAGGCGCTTCACATTGGAAATAGCGCGTGCGGTATCCTGCGGCCAGTTGGTGCTGTCCTTATACCATTCCGCATTGTCCTCGGTATTGTAGTTCTGCTCAATGGGCTGGTAGAAAACCTCCATGCCCTCCTGGTTGGCGAATTCAGCGACGTTCAACGTGTCGCTGAGATTGTGCGACATGATGACGTTCTTCAGCCGGATGGTGTAACCGAGATGATGTTCTTTGCGCATGCGCCGGAGGGTATCAATGGAGCGGCTGGTCTTCTCCCAAAAATTAGGTTTGCCTCGCACGATGTTGTGAACTTCGCCAACGCCGTCGAGGGAAATCGTGATTCGCCAGGGCCTGGCAAGGGCCACTTTTTCGATTTTGGTCTGATCCTCCCACCAGCCGTGGGTGAGGAGTTCCAAGTGGAGCCCCAAGTTGTGGGCATGTTGGACGAGATCAATGGTGTAGGGCTTGAGGAGGGCTTCACCGCCACTGAAAACCACATGAACAGGGCCGAGCCAGCGTCGAAGATCATTGAGAACGGTCTGCCATTGTTCGAGGGTGGGGCTATTCTCCTGCCCGCGGTTCATCCAGATATTGCAGTGGAGGCACTTGGCGTTGCAACGCTCGGTGAGAAGAAAGACGATAGAAACGGGCCGGCAAAGGGAAGCCAGGCGGCCGCCACCCCAATAACGGAGCCTGTAGTTCAGAACTTCGTAGGCTCGACGGTAGACGCCCTGCAATTCTGGCATTGATCAATCCTCCTTGTTTGGCAATCGGTAGACCGCGCAGGGTACTTTAATCCCTATTTCTCAAAGTATAGCAATGAGTACATTTTCAACCGGCAGATTCAGGATTCAGGAAGTAGGCCGGTCGAGCCGGAACACAAACTGATTGCAGCCGAGCGTCCCGCCGCAGGTGCTGAGGTAGGAGAGAGAGAAGCCTCGTTTTCGGTAGAAATCGAAGATTTCTTCAGGTTTGGCGACTTCGAAGGGAAATCCACCTACCCAGTCGACGATGTCCACCCAGGGGGACATGCCGCGTTTCTGGTTGTATTCGCGCCAAGTATGAAAAGGGCGGAACAGGATGAAGTCTTTGACAATGGGGCGCCACCACATGTGAACCGCGCAAGGCCAAAGTACGAGGAAGCGGAGCGGGCCGGGCAGGGCGTTGTAGAGTTGCTTGGTCTTCCACCAACGTTTGCTGATTTTGCCCTGATCGTTGTAGATGGAAATAAACAAAGCACCGCCGGGTTTCACAAGAGCGGCGACGTTGTTGAGGGCATCCCACATGGCGCCGGTATGGTGGAGAACGCCCCAACTATAGACCACATCGAACTGGCCGAGGGTGCTGAGATAGTTTGGATCGAGGACGGAACCTTCGGTGATCGTCCATCCGGAGTCATCGGGAAAGAAGCGGCGTTTGAGTTCCTTTGCGCAGGCGACTGAGTTTGGATCGAAGTCGAAGGAATGGACCGTGGCTCCGAGGCGTTTCGCGGCGAGGCTAAAAAGACCGCTGCCACAACCCGCATCGAGGAAGCGTTTGCCAGCCAGGGAGGAGCACTCCAACATGGAGGAGACGGACTCTTCAGCGATGGCGATTCGCTGGGGGTTGAGGAGTTTCAGGAACTCAGCCCAATTCTTACCGAACTCGAAGCGTTCGCCTGCGGAAACTTCCTGCGCATGTGCATTCATTAGAAGATGGCCTTGGCCGGCAACAACATCACCTTATGTTCCAGTTTCCCAGATAATCGGCGGCTTGTACATGGGACGTTAGTCCTTGGATGAGGCCAGAAGGCGGCGAAGGCGGTGCAACTTGTAGGCCAGGCGGCGCTTGGCGAGAGCCGGTAGGAATGTCATGCGTTTTGCGTCAAGGATAGTCCAGTTGCCAGCCGCCGAGAGGGTGTGCAAGCCATGCGGGTAAGGCCAATCGGGCCAGGGAGATAGAACCCGGACGGTTTCCTCGCTGTAAGCAGAGGGGGAGAGGCTAGTGACGCGATTCATGGCGAGGCGGCAGCCATAGCTTTCCGAGCAATCCTGAGCGGGCCGGTAAAGGACGCCATCGGTAACGAAGGGGGTTCCGCCGGGACGAGCGGAGCGTACATCGACTTTCACGGGATTAGCGATGTGGGGAGACCAAGGGCCTTCGAGTTTGGTGGCATGCCAGAGCAGGAGGCGGGAATCGACGCCGGGGCCTTTCTCAGTACAGAAGAGCCACCAGCGGCCTGCGTGGTGGATCACGGTGGAGTCGACCGCAGGGATGTTGTCGATGATGGTGATGCCGGAGTCCCATTGCCGGGTTTGCGGGTCCAGGCGGTGGAGCTGAATGCGGTTTTGCTGCCAGGATTCGGGGATACAGTAGAAGTTGCCCTGATCGGAAAGCAGGAAAGGGTAGGACATATGGGCGGACGAAGCGAGGATGCGTTGCGGGGGCAATTGGAAGCGGTTGTCATGCCAGGTTAGTTCGGCGATGCGGCCGGTAGGGTCCTCAGCGTAGTCGTACTCTTCGACCAGGATACGCAGGCTATCGCCGGGGAGTTGGGAAAGGAAGGGATCGGCGAAGAAATGATGGGGGCGGGCATTGGGGAGCCACTTGACTTTGGGCTGGAAGGTGGGATCGAGGAAGCGGTGGATGGGGGCCTGTACGAGGCCGACGTGCCAGATTTCGGTGAGGAGCGTGTTGCGGATTTGACTGGAAAGGGAATGCCAGGGGCGCTGGGGAGGGAGATTCGGGGGAGACTCCTGACAGGAAGGCAGGGGAAGTCCGGCGAGGAGGAGGCGGCAGATACGGGCGGGGGCGTCGGCCAGGAGGGACAGAGTATCTGTATGGGAGAGGGAAGAAGGGAGGATGCGACGCTCCAGGATTCGCGAACCGGAGGAAGTGGCTTGGCGGATGAAGACTTCGTTGAGAAAACGGCCGCGGGATTCGCAATGGAAGGTCCAAACTCCGTACTTGGGGAAGGGAGAGGAGAGGGGCTGATCAGACAGATGGAGGAGAAGGTCGGCGTCTTCGAGGCTGGTCTGCCGGAGGGCTGTCACATCGCGGAGATGCTCGAGGACTGCCGCGGCCAGGGAAGCCTGGGGGCCATCGTGGGAGACTACCAGGGCGAAGCGTAAACCGTGATCGCCGGCAGTCATGCGGAGTGCAGCATTCCTTTCGCGCGCAGCAGCGTGGTGTAAAGGTCCTGGAAGCAGCGGATGGTTTGGGCGGGGGTGAATGTGGAGCGCACGAATGCCTGGGCGGCAGCGCTGGTCTGGGTGCGCAGAACCGGATCAGAGATCAAAAGACGTAGCTGGACAGCAAGGCTTTCCGTATTTTCGGTTTCAAAGAGCAACCCGGTGTCTCCGAATTCCGTGTGGCGAACCAATTCCGGATTGCCGCCCGTGCGGGAGGCGATGACGGAGCAACCGCAGGACATGGCCTCGAGGAGGGAATTGGAGAGAGCTTCCGAGAGAGAGGGGAGGACGAAAACGTCAATTTGGCGGAGCCATACGGCGACGTCTTCCTGCGGGCCCGGGAAGAGGCAGTGTTCGCGGATGCCGAGGCGCGCAGCGAGGGATTGGAGATCGGATTTCATGGGGCCATCGCCCACGAGCACGAGCTTCATGCCGTCGGTTCGTGCCCTGGCGAAGGCTTCCATCAATGTGAGGAGTCCTTTTTCCGGCCGAAACATGGCGGTACTGCCAACGACAAGCGAGGCGCCAGCGAGAGCCTCGATGCGTGGGGGACGGCGAGCATGAAAGTGTTCCGTATCGAGGGAGTTGTAGCAGAGGTGGAGGCGCGCAGGAGGGACTTTATCATTCTGTTCGAGCTCTCTCCGTACGGCGGTGCTGTTGACGACGATCCCGTCCACCATGCGGTCTGTCAGTTGCAGCAAGCGGTGGTAAATGCCTGGAGTCAGTTGGCGGGAGGCACGCATGCTGGAGAGCACGATCGGAGTTCGGAACCAGCGGGCCGCAGGTACTGCGAAGAGGTTGGCGGGGACGTCAAAACTATGGACGATAGCGACGCTGTTTTCCCGCAGATAGCGCCGCAGGCGAGCGGCTACGGCGAAGGTGGCTGGAGAGCGGAAGGAACGAACGGGGAATTCAGTGACGGGGACGGAGGCTTTTTCCAGCTCGGTGAGGCGGAGACCAGAGGCAAAGAAGCAGCCAACGTGAGGTGAGAAAAGAGAGCGGTCGAGACGGAGAGCCACTTCCGCGAGTTGTCGCTGACTGCCGCCGCCTCCGAGATCACGGGAGAGCAGCATAACGGGGAAGGGAGGACGCACTCTTGCTAGAATAGCGTTTCCGGCGGCGCGAAGAGAAAGGCCGCCGTGGTTGTTTCTAAAGCACTCTTCCGTGAATATTGTCTTATTGGGAGCCTATCCGCCGCCCCATGGCGGTGTACAAAGTCACGTTTACGCACTGCGCAAGTATTTGCGCGAGCAAGGCGACCGGTGTAGGGTGATCAACGTCACAAGAGCACCGGAATCGGGTGATGAGGATGTGTATTACCCGCGCTCCGCGCATGCGTTGATGCGATATCTGTTCCGGCTTCCGGCGGATATTGTGCATCTCCATTTGGGCGGGACTTTGCCGCCGCGAGTAATGGGATTAGTGCTGGCTTGCGCCATGCGGCCGGGAAGCAAGAGTGTGTTGTCGTTTCATTCGGGCGGGTTTCCGTCTTCGGCGGATGGGAAGGCCGCATCGCCGGGCAGTTTACGGGCGTGGGTTTTTCAGCGATGCGACCGTGTGATTGCGGTAAACGACGAACTGGGGAAGATGTTTGAGCGGTTCGGAGTGCGCAAGGAGCGGATACGGGTGATCGCTCCGCATGCTTTGCCCAAAGCACCGCCTGCCGAGCCCTATCCGGAGTGGTTGGGGAAGTTTGTAGATTCGCACAGGCCAATTTTGCTGAGCGTAGGGCTTTTGGAGCCTGAGTACCAGCTGCCGATGCAGATCGATACTTTCGAGGAGGTGCTCAAGACGCATCCCAGCGCCGGGCTGGTGCTGATGGGTTCGGGCAGCCTACATGAGGAATTGCGGCAGCGGATTGCGGCAAAGGCCTACAGCAGCAGCGTTCTACTTTGCGGCGATGTTCCTCATCAAGCGGCGTTACGAGCCATTGCCGAATGCGACGTGCTACTGCGGACCACGCTGTACGACGGAGACTCCGTGGCTGTCCGGGAAGCTCTGCATTTTGGAACTCCCGTGATTGCGACGGACAACGGGATGCGGCCGGAAGGCGTACGGCTGATACCCGTGCAAGCGCCAGAAAAGCTGGTGGAGGCGATAGAAGCAGCTTTTCGCGAAGGGCGAAACGAGCAGGGCAGCGGCAAGGAGCTACTGGAGAATCTAAACCAGTTGCGGGCGGTGTATGAGGAGTTGCTGCGGTAATTGGGGTTGTTGTGGAGGACGAAGCCGACAAGGGCGTGCAGCCCGTTTCAGGCGATGAAGCGCAATTCTCCCGATTCGGGGACGTGGAGTGACCATGGGTGTTCGGCATTCCATCGGAGCACGCTGCCGGATTCCCAGTCTAGTGTAGGGGTAGGGCCAGGGGGGTCGAAAGACAAAACGGTGGCGAGGCAGCAGGGCAATTCTGTTTGTAGCCGTACGCACAGCACCGAGGAAGGCTCGCGGGATGCGAAGGCCCGGGAGCGGAGACCTTCGGAGAGCGAGGCGGGTGCGGAGAGGACGAGTGTGGTTCCGGCGCCAATGTCGAAGGCAGTTTCTGAGAGGGGATGTGGAGCGGAGGGGAGATGCCAGAATTGCTCGATGAGATGCTCCCCGGGTGGGCCGGTGAGTCGATCGAGGATGGCTATGAAATGCGGCTTGTGAAAGAAAATCGTGCGGCGGTGAGTAAAGCCGCGATAGCTACATGTGGCGTCGAGCAGGTCACGGGAAGAGTCGGAGTTCCAGGAGAGGATGCGGACTTCGGGAAGGTCCTCCCAAGCGAACGGATTGCGTTGCGTGGCCTGATCGAGCCGGTCGATGCGAATGGTATTGTGAGAGGCTGAGCCGCGGAAGGCGGCGCGGAGGGCAGGATCGGAGACGTAGGTACATGTGCCGCTATCGAGGAGCAGCTCCTGGTTGTTGCGGGTGAGGACGAGGCTGAGCGTATCGGAATGGCTGTGTCCAGCGCTGAAGGCTCCGAATCCACCGGCATCGCAGAGGGCATGGACATCTTTGCTGGCGAGGACGGCCATGCCGGCGCCGGGGAAGAGTTGAGAGGAAGGTGATGGGAGAGGCGGGGCCTCTGAGGAAAGGGCTTGCGGGCCGAACCACCATACGGCTTGCTCCAAGCAGGCATCCTTGGATCGTATCCACTCGTTGCGCTTGAAATAGACTCCGGCGGCGGCCAGGGATCCCAAGGCAAAGCGGGAGCGCTCGCCATAGGGATGGAAAAAGCGGCCACCGTCGTCGTCGCCGAAAAAAGGGAGGGCTCCGGAAGGTGGGAGACAGGCATCGAGGTAGGCGGCCATGCGCTCCAACCGCGCGCGATAGGCGGTGGGCACGCTGGGGTTCAAAATGGCGTGAAAGAGAAACATATCCAGCGCGTAGACGTGGTAGTAGGTGGACTGTTCAAAGTGTGACCCGTCCGGGCGAACCTGGCGTTCCATTTCCTGTATCACGACGGTTGCTGCCAACTGTTGCCAGCGCTGGGCACGTCTGTCAGAAGGAAACAAAAAGGAGGCGGTGTGGAGGGCAACTGCTTCGCCAAGCAAGTGGGTGTTCGGGGAGAAATAGACGGAAAGATTGTGTTCGAGGTGGCAGGCGTGGTGGTAGAGCGAGGACCGGAAGCGGCGACGGAGTGGGGGAGAGAGGCGGTTGCCGATCCAATGTTCGATCCAGCACCAGGACAGGGTGCGGAAGGCAACCTCGAGGGCGCTGGTCCAATTGATACCGCGATGGAGGGGGTTTGCGGCGAGCCAATGAACGATTTGAGCTTCGATTTCGGCGAGAAAATCCGGGCGCTGGGTGAGCAGGTAAGCTTGGGCGAGAAGAACGAGGTGCTGGTGGCGATTGAGCTCCCAGATGAGCTTATGGTCGCCGGCGCGGTTGAAATCGAGGTAGGGAATTGAGCGGAAGTAGCCCAAGCTGGTTTCCTGGCCGTGCAGGAAGTCGCGCCGCCATGAGATGACGGGGCCAAAGTCGACTTCGGGGATGCCAAGGAGGGGGACGTGGTGACGGAGGATATTCTCGGCGAAGGGAATGAGCGTCGAAGCATAGCCGGTGCCGGGCAGCAGATCGGTAAGACTGGCCAGGTCCGGGAGCGGCAGTAGGGCTGTGTCGGAGAGTACGGGATCCGGCGGCGCCAGCCAAAGGCGGAGGTTGGCCAGCTCCTGGCGGATGCGAAAGGAAATTTCCTGAAAAGAACGCATGAACTGGGGGGGGAGGCTGGAAATCTTACTGTGAAGAATACATGGGATTTTTCCGGCAAAAGTAAATATCTTCTTCGACGAGAACGCCATGCATTCTTGCCGTTTGCGGATCGAATGTGCGCGCAAATTGATCGATGGAAACATCGAACCCAGCCGCGGTCAATCGTTGCGCATAGTCACGGCCGTAAAGCCTGACGTGATCCTCCTGCCCGTAGAGGCGACGTCTTTCGGCGGGATCGACGATGCTCAAGTCTTCCATTGTGGTAGCGAGGGTGGTATCCAGGGGTACCTGTAGAATTGCCCAGCCCCCAGGTTTCAGGACGCGCAGCAATTCCCGCATAGCCGCTGCGTCGTTTGGAATATGCTCCAGCACGTGGCTGCACAAGATTGCGTCGAAGCAATTATCGGGGAAGGCGAGCCGGGTGATATCGGTATGGACGCTGACCTTGGGAGCGCAAAGGTCAGCCGTGACATAAGATAGCGTCTTGAGTGGGGCGAGAACGCGACGCAGCGCTCGTTCCGGAGCCATATGAAGCAGGCGCATCGGGCGCTGGAAGATCTCGGTCTTCTGTTTCAGAAACAGATAGAGAAGCCGGTGACGTTCGAGGGCTCCGCAATAGGTGCAACCAGCATTGCGACGAAGCGGCTGGCCATGGGGTACAAACTCTCTCCAGGGAAAGCCGCAGCAAGGGCAGCGGACTCCAAAACCCAGATAAAACAGAGGGCGCAGATGGAACTGGATATCCCAATAGAGTTGCTTCAATTGACCGGGAACTACGCTTGTCAGCCCTGGCATGATCGTTTCTTCATTGTAATCGCTTCGAATGAAATACGCTGGGCTACGGTGGGTTGAACAGCGGCGATTACAAGTCTGCCTGGAAACGAGTATAGTATCATGTCACTTGGGTTCTGATCGCAGTCTCACAAGCAAGTCTGTCAGCAGTCTCGTTTGGGAGACCGTTTCCCGGTTTGGGCAGCAAGGGATTACTCTTCTTTCGACGGCGATTCTCGCTCATCTGCTCACCCCCGCTTCCTACGGGGTTATGGGAATGGCCAGTCCACTGATCAATTTTGCTGCTACTTTCAATGACTTAGGGATACCAACCGCAATTGTCCAGCGTCCGAGAATGGGCCGGCAAGCGCTTTCCAGCCTGTTCTGGGCGAACTTGCTGTTTTCTACCGTTGTCACGCTGCTTCTGTTTTTCTCGGCGCCGTTGGTCGCCCAGTTTTTTCGCAAGCCCGAGGTATTAACGGTCTTCCAGGTACTTTCCCTCACCTTCCTCATTACCGGGCTGGGAAACGTCCAGCACGCCTTGTTTTATGGAGAAATGAACCTACGCCCCTCGGCGATGGCGCAGATTGCGTCGAGCCTCGCTGGCCTGATCGTTGCGGTGGTCATGGCGGTACAGGGTATGGGGGTTTGGAGCCTGGTAGGTTCGGCACTGGTCTCGCGTGTTGTGGATACGGTGCTGATGTGGGTTCTGCACCCGTGGCGTCCGTTGCTGATGCTGCGCTGGGATGATTGCCGCAGTTGCATTGAGGCCGGCCTTCCGCTATCGGGCTTTGGAATTGTGAATTTTTTTGCGCGAAACGCGGACAATCTAATCATTGGGCGGAGTTTGGGTTCTACGCTGCTGGGCTATTACCAGAACAGCTACAGCCTGATGTACTACCCACAACAGACGATCATTATGACGCTAGCTAACGGGATGCTGGCGTCGTTTTCGCAAGTGCGTGAGGACATCGCGAGATTTCGCCAGGCGTTGCTGCGCTTGTCGATACTGGTGGCGTTCGTGCTTTTTCCGGCGATGCTTGGGATGGCGGCAACGGCTGATCTGATTGTCAAGGTGGTGCTTGGCCCGCAATGGGGACCAGCGGGCCCGATTCTCACCATTCTGGCGATCGCCGGCTTTCTGCAGACGGTGAGTGCCCCGGTGGCGCTAGCCTATGTCCCTACGGGCAACGCAGGAGTCATGTTTCGTTGGGCGCTGGTGACGACCACCTTGACCGTAAGCGGCTTTCTTGTCGGATCGTTTTGGGGAATCACGGGAGTTGCCGTTTCCTATGCTCTAGTGCAAGCGGTTTTACTACTCCCGAACCTGTTTGTCGCGTTGCGTCTGATTCAGCTTCCGGTGGGCACTTATCTGAGATCCATGGTCTCCCCATTTGGGCTTTCGGCGACGATGGCGCTGGCAGTATTGCTATGGAGGAAGGTGCTTGTCATGGCCGGTTTTGTGCATCCAGTTGTACTTCTAGTGAGCTCTATTGTGATTGGTGGGGCGGTTTATATTGGCCTCATCGGGTTCGGCCGTCCGAAGGCTGTGGTTGACATCGTGGATATTCTGGAAAGTACGGACGTTGGATTTCTGCGCACCCCTCTGCGCTGGTTGAAAAGACGATGGTCTTGAAGAGAGTTAGGGGGCAGCAGTGAACAGCGTACAAGTCTTCGAGGGAATACGGTAGAGAGTGAAGTTCGGGGTTCGGAAGAGTTCTTCCAGGCGGGTGCGCTGCTCCGCCACCCAAGGGCTCAGATAGGTGGCATCCGACTCGAAAATGGCTGGGGCTACAAGCACATGAGTCGTGCCGGAACGGCACAGATCGGCGCCCATACGGTTACTCGGCACCGTTCCATACTGAATGGACCGTAAACCGGTGAGTAGTGAGAAACTACGGGGTTTGCGAAATGCGGTCACGGAATCGGCGGGTAGTTTGTGGCGGGCGAAGTCGTAGATGGATTGGATCTCCGGATCATTTAAGCCAACCGGGTGCGGTAGAGCGGAAGCGGCGTTGTATTGAGGGATCTGCAAAGCGAGAAAGGTTCCTGTCAGGATGTAGATCACCCAAGCAGCCTTGCCTGTGGATGCGAGCAGAAGGTAGATGGCGTAGAACAAGCAGGCAATGATCCAGGGCCAGAGAGGGATGAGAAAGCGCACCGGGTCGCTAAATGGCCAGAAGACTAATACACCGCCGTAGGCTAATGCAAAGGCCGCCCACAACTGAGGGCCCTTTCGCAGAGAGAGGACTGCTCCGGCAAAGAAGAGGACATCGAGCAGAGCTGCAACGGCGAATCCTCCACCTGTCAATTCAGTGATTGCTAAGGGGTATTGGATGAGGTTGCGGCGTAGCGTTGCCCAGTTGAGAAGGCTGGAGAGCTGGCCGCCGTAGGCTTCTCCTCCCAGCACGTTGCGCAGCGCCAATGAAGCTGAGGCGGCGAACAGGCAGGTGAGCCAAGCCTCTTTGGAGAAGCGGCGATACCGCCAGAAAGTAGCGAGGAGAAAAGAGGGGAGGAGAACGAAAAGTCCGACGGTTCGCGTTGCCGTGGCGAGCACGATGAGCAAAGCGCAGACAATGGGTCTGACCAGGGGAGAGGTGGTGCGCGGAGTCCACTGCTCGGAGGCGATGAACAGCAAACCAACAAATACCAAGAAGGTATAGTCGCTATTTATATGCTCGGCGTTCCTCCATAAGGTAAACGAGCCTACGCAGCAAAGAGCAGTTGCGAGCACGACCGGGGGAGGGAAATGGGGACGAAGGGCAAAGGCAGAAACAACGAGGGCGGCAAGAAACAGGACGAGCATAAGGAGTTTGCAGGCCCAAAAATCGAGACCGCGCCAATAGACGATGGGGGCGAGCAGCAAGGGGGCGAGGGGTGGGTATCGCGTTGGGGGAGAGGTGATGGATAAGGCTTGGCCGGACTGCACGTAGTGGTAGGGACGGCCTTCGAGCAGGTTTCGGGCATACTGCAGGTAAACTGAGCCGTCGTCACTCCATCCGTGGATAGGGGATAGGTGGGAGAACTGAAAGAAACCGAGGACCGCTATGGCGAGCAGCAGGATTCCTGTCCATCGGCGGTTGCCGGATGGGAGGGCGGGTAGCGGTGCGGAGTTATTGGTCAATCTTTGCACTCACATAATAGTATTCAGGGACAAAGTGGGGATTCTTGCGCGCAAATAACATGACCTTGCATGGAGACTGCCTTCATTGGGGCTGGGGAAGGGGAACCAGAGTAGGCTTGGGCGAGTCGACATCCAGGCGCCAAACTTTCCGGCCACGAAAGTAGCGGACGAGAGCAGCGTCTTGCTCATCGCTAAGCGGTCGAGCCCAAACAATAGCGGATTGGTCAATGTTGGCCGAGTTATACACCCATTCCTCTTCGAAGGGATGATCGGGCCCGTGGTGAACAAAAACCAAGTGATTCTGCGGCATATGTACGAGAGATTGTTCAATTGCATGGCGTCCCTTCTGCCATGTTGCTTCGATAGTGTTTACAAAGCGGATGTTCTGGACCAAGGCAGTTGTGCTGCCAGAGTTCCCGAAGCCCACACAGGAGAAGAACTAACCAAAGGGGAAAACAATGAGCTAAGTAGTGAGTATACAAGAATAGATATAGCAGCGATCCAATGAAAGACACGAGGATGAAAGTAACGGCCAGCCATGCATACGGGTCTCGGCGACCAAAGAGGACTACCGGCAGCAAGAGAATCGGAAGACCCTTAGCGAAATAGGTAGCGCAGAAGGACCAGATAAAGTAGCACCTATGTGTGAACTCCCTAGTGAAGTTATTGATTGATCTGACGCGTTCATAGGCGGCCTGTTGCCACAAAAAATTCTTGCGAAGATGGAGTTGTTCCGGTACAGGTCCTGTAAGCTTAGGCTGCCAGTAGAGGAATGTACAGGCGGTAAGGAAACCGCCGGCAAATAGCGGAAGCATGGTGGACAGGATGATGTACTTGTTTTTCCCCCGAGCCCACCAGAGGAGGATTGGGACAAGAGTGAGAGCTACGACGGCGGCCTCATACGGGCGGGTGAACCAGATGATGGACCAACCAAAGATAAGGATACAGGGGTAAACATATGTAGGCGCATGGAATAAGCGTGGAAGTGTCCCGAAGAGCACTGCCCCCCCGCACGCAGCCAGCACGCCTCCCCAATAGCATTCCAGCCAAGGATGGAACAACGCGAAGTGGAAGGTGCAGAGTATTCCTCCTAGCAGAGCCAAAGGCGCGGATAGCCAACCCAGTAACATCCAATAGATGAGCAATCCAGTGCCTAAGAGGACACCTCCCCAGGGGTTTCCACTGATAAAGATGCCCACCGCCATTAACGCTCCATTTCCGGGAGGGTAAATGGAACTGTAAGTGGGTTGATGCAGTATGTACTGTGTTTCAAAATGTCGCCAAAAAGGATGTGTAGGGTTCGCCAACCGGCCAGAGTGCAGAGTGTCCGCGACTAAGAGATGGCTGAAGTCATCATGAACCCTTGGGATGGGCACAGGCCACCAAGGGAGCAATGAGAGGCGTAATAAGATCGGAATTGTTATAAGGAGAAGGCAGCAAAGAACGGTTCTGCGGGCGATGTGGTGGAATTGCGTTGTGAACCCCTTGATATATCCTTTGCGGTATTGGCAGAGAAGCAGAGTGATTGCGGCCAACACCACCACAATGGAGAGCTTCAGCATTGTGAGAACGTGCATTGCTTTAGCCGCAAACCTCCGCACTCACTTCAGCTTGCGTCCTATGCCAATAATGGATGTCGGGGACCATGGAAGAAAGGCATCGATACGCCGGAACAACCACACCATTCGGTTAAAGTTCTTCAGTTGAAAACGGCTAATGGTTCTCCGTCTTAAAATCTTACCAGTAAACCACCAGCCAGGACGGGAAATGCGATTAAAATGGAGCACGGTCTCCACCTGGAAGCCGGCTTCCGTCATGCGCTGCCTGAGTTGATCTTCCGAATAGCGGAGAAAATGTCCTAGAGCTTCGTCCAAGGCACCATAAACGCTCTGTCCCTCAGGCACGAGAATGACAGCTCTTCCTCCCGGCATGAGAGCGGAATGAATACTTCGCAAAGCCGTCATGTGATCCTCGATGTGTTCCAACACATTAAGGCAAACGACGGTATCCATTTTTCCGAGGTAGCGCTGGTAGTCGGCTGGCCGAGCGGCATCTAAGAGGGCGGTTTCCAGATTTGGGCGTCCGGACAGCCGTACGCGAAGTCGCTCCAAGTGGGTTGAATCAAGGTCAGTAGCGACATAAGTTCGTCTTCTGGAGATAAGCGCCTGAGTGAGATTACCGATGCCGGCCCCAATCTCCAACACATGCTTACCTATGTAGGGTTGGATGGTATCCACCATCCATCTGTTGAAGCGAGGAGCGTAGTAGAAAGAATCCAGGGTGCTCTTGTCTTGATCGAAGTAAACATCCTGGGTGAGGGCTGTTTTGAAAATCACCCAACATGCTTCGAAGGCATCCTTCAACCCGATCTTCTTACCCTCCTCATAGGTACGCCCGCTGTAGCTGATTGGGGTTTCATAGATTCGCGCTTGCCGCTGGACCAACTTGATTGTGATCTCGGGTTCGAAACCAAAGCGCTTACTGCGAATGGGGATGCTCTTCAACAGCGGAGTGCGGAACGCTTTGTAACAAGTTTCCATGTCCGTCAAGTTCAAGTCCGCAAAAATGTTGCACATGGTGGTCAGAAGGTGGTTTGCGAGAGAGTGCCAGAAGTACAAAACTCTGCGCTCACCGGCGACCATAAAGCGGGAGCCGAACACCGCGTCAGCACGGCCGTCGAGCAGTGGGATGAGGAGGCGTTGATACTCGCGGGGGTTGTACTCGAGATCTGCATCCTGGATGATTGCGAAATCTCCTGTTGCAGCGGAAATGGCTCTCACCAATGCTGCTCCCTTACCCTCGTTGCGTTGCGCTTTGAGCAGCCGTATCATCCCCGGGTATTGGGCGGCAACTTCCTCTACCTCTACGACGGACGAGTCTGTGGATCCATCGTCGGCAACAATGATTTCCCTCTCCATCCCAGGTGGTAAGGGTGCAGCTATCACTCTTTCCAACAACGTCCGGACGAACTCCTCCTCGTTGTAAAGGGGAACAAGTATCGATAGTTTCAAGGTTCCTTCCATGGCCCTCCGAACATCACGACCGGTTGATCATACGGACCCAGGGCCGATGGACAGCTACAATTCTCATGCTTGGCCCAAGCGTAGTAGAGGCAGTTCGTTAATTATACTCGACCTGCGGAGCAAAGGTGGACAACCGAGACCTACTTTCACGTGCAGTGGGTCCGGGTGGGGTGGGCAGGTGAGAAAGGGGAAAAGCAAATTCAATCGAATCGCGCTGCCCAGTTGAAGCGCAAAGGAATAAGTGCGGCGCGTTATTAAGTGCCTGTTGTAGGTTTCGCGGATCACGTGCGAAACAATCTCTCGAATACACCCGTTTCCCTTATTACAAGGAAGCCGAGGGATTCCATCCCCCGATGGCAGGTCTCATTCCGGAAATCGTCGCTTTTATGAATACTGCCGTGATCGCGGCGCCGACGAATTCCCGATGCAGCACCGACCGTAAAGGAAGCCGTTCCCCACTGCTACTACATGGAGCAATCGGGTAGTGTGGTGGTCGATCGTGGTTGGGCCGTGACCTCGTTCCCCACATTTGATTCGTAGCCATGGGCACAATGCTGCCCTCGCAGCGAAAGGGCGGTTACCCTCTCTCTCAGGAACTCGTTCTCGATGCTGACATTTTTGTCAACAATGGATTCAGCCTGCGCTTTTCGGGAGCGCCCAATTCCGTCTCGCGGCGATGCGAGAGAAGTTCCAGGATGAGGGACATCTTGACTTGAGCCGACCAGCACCTGCGCCGCCACCGGTTGGGTTTCTCATGCATTGAGTAATCCCCGCCTTCCTATGCCCAGAAAATTCAGGACCGCCCAAACCTACGTTGGCGTACCGCCGAATGCTAAAATTCACTAGGTCCATGCGTTTACCTCATCGCCTCGCCCTCGGTTTGGTGTTGGCTCTCATCGCCTTCACACTCATCGGCCAAGCCGCTCGTAAACCATTCTGGTTCGACGAAATCTTAACGCTGTCGATAGCACGACTTCCCATTTCCCAGGAAATGTGGACGGCGATGAACGCAGGTTTTGAATTCAATCCGCCAGTTCTTTATTTGGCGACCCATGCGGCGAACGCTCTTTTTGGTGAAGGGCATATTACTACTCGTCTACCCCAGATCGTCGCTGGGCTCTTTGGTCTCTTGGTAGGGTTTGCTGTGGCCTCCCGCCATGCTGGGGTCGACGCTGGCTTCTGGTTCATACTCCTTCTCAGCAATACACCCCTCTATCTATATTTCTTTGAAGCCAGACCCTATGCCTTTGTGTTTCTAGGAACCATGCTTGCTTGGTACGCCTGGCAGCGCATCGTTGAATATCGGGGCTCTCCACTCGTCAACTACGCGCTTCTTGTTGGATCTCTAGGATTTGTTCTTTTGTCTCATTTGTGGGGCTTGGTCGTTCCGGTAGCATTTCTTGCTGCGTCAGTTGCTGTAAGCTTTGAGAGAGGGACCTTTGCATGGAAAGAAGCCCTGGCCGTGGCAGGTACATTTGCATTGTTAGTTCTAAACGCCTCCTTGATTGGCTCCAATCGTGACATTGTATTCGGTGGACCGGTTTATCAGCCAACGCTGCGGCAGGCGACGATCGGGCTGTATGAAGTTAACATTGGGGCAATTCTTACATTCGTCCTTCTCATCACGATTGGTTTCGGCGTATGGGGACGGTTGCGTGGGGGACCTTTAGTCTCTTCCCTGTCCCTTACTCTTCCATTTAATGAGTTGGTCCTGTCGCTGTCGCTCCTTCTCGCGCCTTTGTTCATCTTCGCCGTCAGCAAACTAGCGAAGACCGCTTTCATGCCTCGTTACACACTGATGTCATGTGTGGGAGCTGCGCTCATAGGTAGTTGTATCCTCGCCGTTGCGACGCGTAACCATAGGAAGCTCAGCAAATTGGCAATGGTGGCTGTTGGTTCCTTTCTCCTCTACCAAGCCGCGAGAACTTTAAGTAAGGGCTCATTCAACGCCCCTTCTGGCGGCACGGATTGGTCGTATTTGCGCGCAGCCCCGTACTCTCGACTGCCAATTGTGTTCGCCCATCCATTGCAGTTTCTTGAAGCCGACTTTTATGCCCCACGAGAGCTCGCTCAGCGTTTCGTGTACGTCGTTGACCGCGGCTTGGCGGTCGAATATGCAGGAACAGATGGAGTCGATGCGGCTTTGATCAAGGGTTCCAAATGGATTTCCTTAAAGGGCCGAACCATCGACTACCGCCGGTTTAGAGAGGCCCATCCAGAGTTCCTCCTTCTTCACGATGAAGAGTCCGCCCTAAACTGGATTAGTTCAAAACTACGCGCTGACGGTGTGCGGATGTCTGTCATAGCTGATCCTACAAAACGTTTTCTGATATGCAACTTTCCTTGAGTTCGCGGGCCGAGGAAATGTCGAACCGGAGCCTATGTTCGCTGTTCAGGCGACAGGTCTTTTTCAGGCGGAGTTGAGCACGACAATCTAACCCGCAATGGTGCTACTCCTTGGGTTGCTGAACGTTGGTGAGGGGTTGAAAGGCCGTTGAGGGGTGTGAGTCGATTTGCCGATGGTACAATCGGCAAAGTGCTTTTGCGAAAATACCAGCCAGTACACGTCGACAACCGTATGAGGGGTGAGGGCGACGTGATTGCCGCCCGCGCCGATTTTGCCGCTCGCAAGAGTATGAATCTCTTCAACCTTCTACAAAGCCGGTATAGGTGGATGAACCGCTATATCGACAGTGAATCGTTAGGTGCGGACATTGGCTGTGGGGCGGGACTTAGTGAAAAGTTCATCCACTGTAAGCGGCTATTCCTTACGGATTACGCTTGGCAAGATTTTCTGGACGTAGCAGGTGTTGATGCCCTGCGCCTTCCTTTTCGGGAGGGGTCCCTCAACTTCCTGATTCTCACCAACGTAATCCATCATTTGCCATATCCTCTTCGGTTTTTTCAAGAGGCGCGGCGGGTGCTGGCGTCGGGAGGAGTAATACTGATACACGAAGTCCACGCGAGTCTGTTGTTCCGTTGCATCCTCCGCCTCATGAGGCACGAGGGATATTCGTTCGACATCAACCCTTTTGCTGAAGATTTTGTTTGTACGCGGCCCGATGACCCTTGGGCAGGTAATAATGCTCTCCCACGGGTGCTATTTCAGGACTGGAAGAGATTTTTCGAGGAGAGCCCTGGGTGGGAGCTTCTTTTGGACGAGAAATGTGAATGTTTATCCTTTCTCAATTCTGGTGGTGTGACAGCCAAGACTGTCTATGTGCCACTGCCCAGGGTTCTCCTTAGCGCAGTGGATTGGATTGACACAGCAGCCGTCCGTTTGGCCCCTGATCTGTTAGCGCTGGGAAGGCGAATCGCCTTGCGCAAGAAGGAAGTAGTTCTGTGATATCCCTGGTAATCCCCATTTACAACGAAGAAGCTCTTCTGGAAGACCTCAATGCGGAGCTGCATCGTGTGATGCGAGAGACGGGGGAGGCTTGGGAAGTTGTCTATGTAGACGACGGTAGCGCGGATCGGTCGGTTGAGATACTGTCAAAGCTCCAGCGTACTTACCCGGATCACGTCGTGGTTGTCGAACTATCGCGAAATTGGGGGCACCAAGCCGCGATTACGGCGGGATTGACCACGGCACGGGGTGACGCCGTAGTGGTGATGGATGGAGACTTCCAAGACCCACCATATCTTCTGCCACAATTCATTGCGGCGTGGCGAGACGGTGCGGAGGTTGTGGTTGGGAAAAGGTCTAGCCGAGGGGAGCGGGGGCTGCGAGGAATGCTTTTCCCCCTATTTTATCGAACGCTTGGCTTTCTATCCGACTATCCAATTCCGTTGAATGTGGGTATTTTTGGCCTTATGGATCGCAAAGTGTGTGATGCCATTCTGCGGATGCACGAAACCAACCGTTTCCTCCCAGGGCTTCGTTGGTGGGTGGGATTCCGTGTTTCCTATGTTGAATTCGATCGGCCAGATCGTGCGGCGGGTGGGCCGAAACAGACTCTAGGACGGTTGTTTAAATATGGAATGGACGCCATTCTCAGTTTCAGCTACAAGCCTTTACGATTAGGGCTGGCTTTGGGGCTTGCAAGCGCGGCGGTGTCACTTGTAGCGGCGTCCACTCTCATCACATTGCGGGTGTTCCGGCTCGGGATATTTAAAGAAGATGTCGTCTTAGGCTATACGAGTCTAATGTGTGCAATTCTTTTCGTGGGCAGCATTCAAATGATCTGCGTCGGGATACTTGGAGAATATTTGGGTAGGATCTATGACGAAGTTAAGAGGCGGCCGTTTTTTGTCGTCCGTTCCATACACAAGGGGTAGCAGCCCGTGACGAAAAGTACAAAACACCGCTCGCTAACGCGCGCGGCTCAGTAGATTCAGTAGGTTACGGAGCCGCGAACGTGAGGGGTCCGGTTTAGACACAGGCTGGTAGGCATGACTCGAAACATTGGTGTCAGCGCGCCGGGCGGGGCTTGAGAGAAGACCAGGAGTGAGGGGGGATTGCCGCCGGGCGTGAGGGGGCAAGGGTAGCGGGAGACGCAGCAGCAAGCTGTTGGCGGCCTGCCCGCACGACTGCCAAGGCCAAGCCGAAGACCATGGGAAACATGAACTTATAGGCGACGCTGGAGAAAAATGAAGTAACAGCGAAGGCGAGGAGCGCAAACAATACAGCGCGAGCCAACTGAGCGGTCTCCAAGAAACGTTTCTCTCGTCTGGCTGTGCGTTCCAACTGGATCACGGCACGGAAACCGGTGATGACCAAGCCGAGATACAGAAAAATGCCCGGCAGACCAGTTTCACTGGATACTTGTGTATAGGTATTGTGGGTTTCCAGCCAGAGGGCGCGTTCGCCCCGTGCAGCTGAGAGGTCCTTAGCGGCGGGTTGAAATTGACCGGGTCCGACACCAAAGATGGGGTTACGCAAGGTGAGTTCGAGGCTCATCAGGAGGACCTGCTTACGCGATTTAGAGGATTCGAGAGCTATCACGCTTTGCCTGGCCGCGACGGCATCCTCCTCGTTTTCAGCGACCATAGTTTCGCCGCCACCCCCGAAAATAGTGGCGTAGCGTTGCAGGGACGACTTCGGGAGCAAGAAGACCAGTAGCACCAAACCGGCAAGGGCTCCGCCCGCGATCAGGACGCGTTGCGAGGCCGAGGCGCGCCAGAATGCCAATAGGATCATGAGACCGATCGCCACAAGGGCGGAGCGGGAATTGGTGCGAATGATTGCGAGGAACAGAATGGCCGAGGAACAGACCGCGTAAATGGTGGGGAGCAATCCTTTGCCAAGAAAGAAGAGGGAAAGCGGCAGAGCGAACAGCAGAGCCTGGGCCATGTCGTTGGAATTAGAAAACGTGCCGACGGGCAAGGCCAGGCGGCCTTCGATGCGCACGTTCTTGATTAAGGCGATGGCTGCCGCGAGTGTGGCTCCGGCGGAAAAAACTGCGATGATACGGCGGCAGTTGGAAAGCGAGGTAGTCAGTCCTGCGACGAGGAGGAAACAACTAAAGGAACGGGACCAATCCTGGCGCAGCATCTCGACGCTACCGCCTCGCCAGGTGCTAAAGGGAACAATAAGAACCATCCAGAAGGTGAACAGGCAAAGCAGTTTGCCGGGGGTTGTACTGATGGCGCGGTAGAGTCCGCCAGACAGAACGGTAAAGAGGAGCGCTGTGACTGAAAAGAAGAGTGGGAGGTGGAGTTTTGCCAGATACAGATCGCTCAACCGGCTGCAGGAGATAAATACAAAGCCCTGCAAGGCCAAGAATCCGAGGATCTGGAACGGGTTGCTTGCTTCCGTGGACTGGATGGTGACGGCGCGCGGTCTGGGGAAAGCGGGATTGGAGAGGGGAATATTCACGGCTTGGAGTCCTCCATATCGCGATGCCACAGTTCGAGCATGAGCAGAGACCACAGCCAATGCTGATTGTCGCGGCGTTGGTCCTGATGTTCCTGCAACAAATGGCGGAGAAAATCGGGGGAAACATAGCCGCGGGAGACGAATTGCTGGGAGGTGAGGAGATCCCAGAGTAAGGGCCGCAACTCACCACGGAACCAGGAGGCCAAGGGCACGCCGAATCCTTGTTTTGGGCGGTTGAGGAGTTGGGGAGGCAGACGGTCGCCGAGGGCCTTGATGAGAATCTGCTTTCCCGTATCGCCTTGGATCTTCCAGGAGGGGGGGCAAACAGCGGCTAGCGTGGCCAGTTCGTGATCCAACAAAGGACTGCGGACTTCCAGGGAATTGGCCATCGACATACGGTCCACTTTCACCAGCATATCACCAGCCAGATTGGCAGTTGCTTCGAAATAAAGGGCTTGTGTGAGAATGTCGGCGTTTTCAGAAAGGAGGAAATGACCCAGGGTTTGATTGATCCAGGCCTTATCGGCGGGGAGCATCCACTCCGGTTGGAGGAGGGCTTGCCGGAGGTAGAAGAATGCATAGTTGCGCTCGAAGTAGCGTTCCAAGGCACTAGAACGGCTAAGTGCGCGCAGGTAGTTCTTTCCGTAGGCGGAATAGGGCAGGGACGAAGCGATGGCGGCAAGCAGCCGCCGGACAGGCTGCGGGATCGTGTCCATCCAGCGATTTTTCTGAATGGCCACGAACTGCTCATAGCCGGCGAAAAGTTCATCGCCGCCGTCGCCGCTGAGGGCGACTTTGACATGCTGGACGGCGAACTGGGAGACAAGGAAAGTCGGGATGGCGGAGGAATCTCCGAACGGCTCGCCGAAGTGGCGAATGAGCTTGGTGGTGAGGCCGACGGAGTCTGGTTCGACGAGAATCTCGTGATGCTCGGTGTTGTATTTCTCGGCGACCATGCGGGCGTAAGGAAGTTCATTGTGGCTGGCTTCGCGGAATCCGATGGAAAACGTTTGGATTGGGCGCGAGGATTGCAGGGCCATGGAAGCCACTACGGAACTGGAATCGATGCCGCCACTGAGGAAGGCACCCAGGGGGACGTCGGAGATCATGCGCAAGCGAACCGACTCATCGAAGACGTCGCGAATGCGGGTAGCGGCATCCCGTTCGGTCAAGGCAGGTGTTTCGTGCTCGGCCGGGCGGGGGAAATCCCAATATCGGCCGACGCGGAGTTCTCCATTCTCATAGGTAAGCCAGTGTCCGGGCGGGAGTTTGCGAATCTGCCGGAAAGGAGTCCAGGGGTCGGGGATGTAGGAAAACTGAAAATAGAGCTGGATGGCTTGGCGATCCTGATCCAGAGGGAAGCCGACGGCGTAGAGTGAGTGTAGCTCGCTGGCGAAGAAGAGCCTACCATCCGGGAGATGGGCGTAGTAAAGAGGTTTTTTGCCGAAGCGGTCGCGGGCCAGCAGCAGGCGCTTGCGCCTGGTATCCCAGATGGCATAGGCGAACATTCCGCGGAGCTTCTGTGTCCCGTCCACGCCGTGCTGTTCGTAGAGGTGGACGAGGGCCTCGGTATCGGATTTTGTGCGGAAGCGGTGACCTTGGGCTTCGAGTTCCTGCCGGAGATTCTGGAAGTTATAGATCTCGCCATTGAAGACGACCCAAATGCTCTCGTCTTCGTTGGCAATCGGTTGGTGGCCGGTGTTGAGATCGATGATGCTCAACCGGCGCATGGCTATCCCGCAGGAACCATCGCAGAAGTAGCCTTCATCGTCGGGGCCACGATGGACGATGCGGTCATTCATCCGGCGCAGAAGAGCAGAGTCTCCGCCGCCGTGTGGTGTCACAAATCCCACGATGCCGCACATAAGGGGTTTATCGGTTGCCTGTCTCCGGCACCTTAGCCGATTTGGGATAGCCGGAAAGCCTCGTGAATCTTTGCGGGGAGGAAGCTTGCGCCACAAGAAGAAACCGGGAAGTGAAGATGCGGCGCTGCATTGTCCTCCATTATATCGTTGAACGTACAGCTGCTTACAAGGAGGGGAAGCGAACGGGGAGGCGGTGGGGTTGATTCATTCCACCCTGGAAATACCACAGTCCAGCGAGTTTCATCCGGAAGAAATCAAACGGCAAATCGGGGTTGAGCGTGATGCGGGGGAGGAGGAACGGATCGGAAGAGGCGCGGGCCACGCCGATGAAAAGGGTTGCGGCGGAGTGATAGCCGGCGGCTCGGATGAGGTTGATATCGGTGTGGGAGAAGTCGCCCACTCCGCCATTCGGGAAGCAGAAATGCCGAACAGGGTGGCCGGTCATTTCTTCGATGCGGCGCTTGGAGTCGAAGATCTCGCGGCGGCGTTGCTCCCAGGAGGAGATAATTCCGAGGATGTGATGGGAGACGGTGTGGGAGCCGAAGGAGAAGCCGGAAGAAGGCATTTGGCGGACGTGATCCCAGGAAAGCGGAAGGAATTCGGCGGGGGGGCGGGACGGGATGGATACGTCCAGTCTATCGAAGATAATTTGCAGATGAGAGTCGACATCCTGGCAATCATTGCGGAGCAAGGCGATGGAGCATTGGGTGGCTAAGTCCTGGCGATTGGATAAAGGGCCGAGTTCGAGAGTCTGCGGCTGGAAGTTCGGCAGGGTGAGATCAATAGTCGTTTTACGAGTATTGACAAAGGCGAATTGCAACTGGTCCCACCACAGCCAAGTGGCCTGATCGAGAAAATCGGTGACGAGGTAAACGGTGGCGGGAATTTCATAGCGGCGAAAGATGGGGGCGGCGACGGAGTAGGAGTCGATGTAGCCGTCATCAACCGTGATGACGAGAGAGTTAGGGGGCAACGGCGTGTGGTTGCGAAGCGCGTCCACGAAGGTATCCAGGGTGATGGGATGGAAAAACTTACGGAAATGTTCGCACTGCCGCTGGAGTTCTGCGGCGAATTCCGGCGGGAAGCGGTGATAGCTGATGATGCGGGTTCCGCGGAGCATCCGTCGCAAGGCGGAATTGGTGGCGGAGGAGTAGGCGAGGCGCTTGACCGCCTGGCGGAGAACTTGAGGCATAGGTGAAGGGCAACCGGGAGCGGAGAAGACCGCTCATCGATCCAGTATAACCCTTGGCAGCGCGGGTCTTGGTCAGGGATGACGAATCACGCGTGCGAGGAATTTTTTTAAGCAGCATAGTTTTGAGTGCGTTATCAAAGGCGCTTAAAGGGCGGGCTGCAGGAAAAAGAGCGGCGGCGGGATATTGTGTAATCAGAAAATAAGATATGAACTGCAGTTATCTTATTTTGAAAACACTTTATGTTAGCAAATAGGGAAGGAATATGAACCCTGCGATCTGCAAATCGAGGCAGTTCCTCGTCGTAGTGACTTGGTGCTTAATTTTTCTGCTCGCCGGGCGGAATGCCGGCGCGCAAACTCGTCTCCATTTGCCCTCTCAAACAGGGCAGGCCGACTTCAGCCAGTTTTCGCGGACGCAGCCGGCAAGAATGGGCGCGGCACTTCCGTCGAGCTGTTTGGACGGAGAACTGTTTTTTCACACAAACGCGGCTGCAGGCAGCAATTTGTATGTCTGTGCAGAGTCGGCCTGGTATCCAGTGGGGAGCACGGCTGGTGGTGCGGGAAATGTGAGCGAACTGAACGATTTTAAAGTTTCGGTTTCCGGCGCGACGGTGAGCATCGGAACGGGCAGGGTTCAGGCGTTGGACAGCGCTGGCCGGTACACGGTAACGGAACTGCCAGCGGCCACAGTTTCTCGTACAGCAGGCTCGGATACGGGCACATTGCGCGTGGAAGTGGATCCAAACGGGGGAGCGCCGGTGTTCCGGTGCTGGTTCAGCACAGGTATCACCGTTTCAAATTACACGGCGGCGGGTTGCGTGACGGGATCGCAAAGCCAGTTCAGCACGGGGGCGCAGCCGCTTGCGTCGTTAATCATATCGAATGGAACATGGGGCGCGGTGGTGGATTTGCGTGCCCTGGGCGGGACGGCGAATTATGTAGCCGGCTCTGGGCTGACGAAAGCCGGGAACACATTCAGCGTGAATGCCGCGGTAGTGGGGTTGCTGTCGGCGAGTAACACCTGGGCGGGCCGCCAGAGCATGACTGCGAGTGGCACGAATTCCGGTCTGAACGTGGGTGCCGCGGGGAGCGATCCCTCCAATCTTTCAAACGGAGATATCTGGTACAACACCTCGACGGGCAAACTACGCTGCCGGCAAGGGGGTACCACCGTCAACTGTACCGATGGCGGGGTCGCCGGAGGGGGTGACACACAGGTTCAATACAACGACGCCGGAGCATTGAACGGTGACAGCGGGTTGACGTGGAACAAGACATCGAAGGCGTTGACGGTGGCGAAGAGTGTGAGCGGGGCGCAGATTACGGCGATTGTTACCAGCGCACTAGCCGCCAACGATATGGCTACGGTGCAGGGATGTTTGGGCAATGATTCCGGCAACTGCGCGGCATTGCGGGCGGCTTATTTCAATTTTGACGGGGCGGGCGATGCATCCTGGACGGGACTGGTGCGGCGCAACGGGGCCAATAGTGCTCCTCTAGTGGCGCGAGGGGGGGATGGGACGGTGCATGTGGGTGGCGCGGAGAGTACGGGACCGCTCGGCGCAGGGCCGGGATGGATGACGGTGAGTGCGGGAGGTGTGACACGGTTTGCCAACGCAGCCACGGTGGGGCTCGGCCTGGCACCGATTGCGGGTGAACTTTCCGCCTTGAATCAGACGGGTGATCCCGCAGCAGTGTCTTTGGTTGGGGCTTCGCATCCCGCGGGAACCTACCGTATTTGCGGGACGATCTCGGTAAAAACAACCGGAACAGGATCCTTTAGTGAGTGGACAGCGAGTTGGCGTGATCCATCGAGCGGGTTGGATGCTGTTCGGAACCTTGTTTGGGATGACAACGGAACCTTGACTACCACGCCTGGGCTTGGGGGGACGGTGCCGTTCTCGGCTGTCTGCAAGGTAGTTCGTTCGACGGGAGAAAGCGCTATTTCCATCAATCCTGGCAACGGCGGTAGCGCAGTCTTCGATGTGCGATTTGTGGCGGAAAGGATTCAGTAAGCCATGTATTGGATTCTATTGCTTTTGGGCGCTCTGCCCGGAATAGCCGCGGTGGCGGATCTGAGTGTAGCGGGAAGTACATCGACACAAATAATCGTGACTTATACGGCTCCTACCGAGGCGGCATGCACCGTAGCGGTGAGCAAGGATGCGGGATACAGTCCGGTCGTTGCCGATGTGGACGCAGCGATTTATGCGGGCAGCAATTTGGATAGCAGGCCGGGCGCGCTGTCGCAGGGCCGGTACCGCGTGGTTGTCCTGGGGCGTCAGGGTCCGACGGCGATTGAGGCAGGGGGAGATGGATACCACCGTTCCCGGTCGCTGCAGGCTGACACAACCTATTACATTCAAGTCAATTGTGGTGCGGATACGGCGACGGTCACCGCTCGCACCGCCACAATACCCCTGGGCGACTCGCGTGGAGAAGCGCTTGGGGTAGGCTCTGACAGGCCGTTCGAATACCAAACGGTAAGTAGCAATTCCGTGATGCTGCCAGAGTTTGTGGATCCATACACGGGCAGCGTAGTGAAGCGGCCCGCGGTAGCGTTTGGCTATGGTGGATCGACTGCAAACAATTGGAGCCCCGGCAATGCGGACTGCAACCGAACCTTGAGCGGGGTGAAAGGGTCTTGCCTATTCTCGGATGCTGCCGGAACGGGGTGGTCCGCAACGACCGGCTCGGTGACGGATGCGGTGCGGGGGAACGATACGAACTACGCCGAGTATAGTGGGACGTTGCAGGAACCGCTTTTCATCCGGCTGGGCGTAGGGAAGTATCCCACGTCCTCAACGTCGGAAGAGGTTGGGGCGATGTCATTCCAAAATGTGATTCTACGGGGATTGACTACGGATTCCAGCGGAGACGGCGGGGCAATCGATTTTTGCTGGGTAGAGGATGTTGCGGCGAGCAACCCCCCCTGCATCTCGCCATTGCTGCAAACAACGCTGACGACATTGGAAAGCACCATTCGCTTGTGCAAGGATGCCCCATGCACCGCGGCAGAAACTCCCGGCGACATTATGTACGACAAGGCACCTCCGCATGTGAAGATGGACCCCAACACGAGGGTGTATAACACGGCTGGCGATCTATTTACATGGAAATTCACGGGTAGTGGAGCGCAAGCCACCTGCGATAGCATACCGATCGGGCAGTATCTTCAAGCCATGGATACCCGATCGTATTCGCTGCGAACCGTATCGGTGAGCGCGAAATCGTGCGCCTCAACGCCACCGCAGGTCACCGTGAGCCTCGATTATGATCTCACCCATAACGGGACTACCGGCGTGACGCTGTTTAGGGCGGGATCACCGAATCTGGGAATCCGCATTCGCAAAGTCAGCACCTCATCGGGGGCAACAATCAAGATCGGTTACGCCCTCTGGCGAGCGGCGGTGGGTACACCGTTTCAATTTGCAAACGGCAGCGGGGGATTCGGCAAGCGCTGCCAGACCATTCCGCTTGCATCGGGGGAATATCTTTGCCACATGGGACAGCACATCGTGGGGCTCACCTACGGGCCTAACGGTGTGACTCTCAAAAACTACGGATACAATTACATCAACACGAGTTGGCTTGGTGTTGCCGGACTCGCTTCGGGGAACGCTAGTTATTCGTGTTTTGGGTCTGCCGCATCGAACGATACCACATGGTCTGACACCGTTCCAGGCAGGTTGTATTGTGTGCTGCCTTCGTCTTACAAGAATCCGGCAAGTGGCGTACCGGACGGACGCGCCGTACTTGTCGAGTTCAACGTGAACACTTCATCGGAGAAGGCTGCAGGGAATCCGGACGCAACCGGAGGTCCTGGTCTGAGCGCCATGGCTGCCGCACTCTCCTTCACGTCGGTGCGGGTAGTGACGAAGTGCCTGAACACATGTTCCAGCGAAGCAGACGATTACACGCTGGCTGCGCAGTTCAAGAGATTCGCGCCGACTTGGGATTACAGCAAGTTCTATGGCACCAGCGTGGTGGCCATACAGGGGTCCACGGCATTCCTAACGGTATTTTCTGGCTCACAGGATTCTCACGGGTGGGTGTTCGCGCTTGACCTCGGAAACGAGCAGGACATCGGCAGCGGGTACGTGGGGAGCCATGGGAACACGCAACACGTCTTTGGAGGGTTCCTGTTAGCTGAGAGCCAAGCCTGCCGGTGGTGTGCATCGCATACCTTCCAAGCACCGCTCGAATCGGGCGGGGCACAATTTACCGTGATCGAGACAAGCACCAAGTGTCCAATGCAGATAACGGCGGCCAGCAGCCTGGGCACTTGCAGCATCGGGAGTGGGACTTGTGCTGCGTGCCCGAACGTAACCTTGGATGGCTATAACTACAATGGAAAGGGCTGGTGCGGCACACTCAACATCACGACTTCGTGGAACGGGGCCTGGGGAGCGACTCCCTCGGGGTGGGCTGACGGCGATCCGGTCGCACCGAACGGTTGCGACAATGGAGCCCCTAATTTGCGCTACTGGGGGCAGAAACTGCAAGTAGGCGATTACCTGCTGCACAACAATGAGTTGGTTCGGATTCTGGTCAAGAGCGGCAATACACTCACCCTCGTTCGAGGATGGGGTGGATATGCCGATGGAAGCACCTGGGGTCCGAAGTCACATAGCAACGGCGACGTTTGGCAGGTGAGGTGTGGGGCATACCTGCCCAATCCAGAGGCCAAGCTGGACGTGTACAACGTGGGTGCTGTAGCCTGGTGGCCCGCGCTGGACCCCACGGGCTCAAACTCTCTTTACACCTACTGGGACCCAGCCCAGAATCACGCTTTGCACACGGGCACGGTTGCGCTACACCCTGCCTATCCGGTGTACAGGTTCAAGCTGAACTCACCGTCGTCTCTGAAGGCTTTCGCCGGTTCGTATCTCGAACTTCCTTGGCGCTTCGCCGGAGCGACAAACGGCGATACGAGCGGTGTCGTTGGTGCGTCCAATTGCTCGGGCAACGGCTGCGAGAAGCATCCCGCCTATGGGCAAGCCGCAGGGGATGCCAACGCCAAAAGCTGGTTTGCCGATCTGCATATGAGGCTTTCGCACGGCAACAACGGAAAGAATGCAGTCGCATTGGTCGCCGGAAAGACGTATATCTACAAATGGCAAGGTTCACAAAGCGTGAGTCCGCGCCTATACGATCTGGAGGTCTACAGCGCGTGGTGGCCACTTCGCCGCGTGGATACTCTCTCAGACAATGCCAGTGATTCGGGAAAATGGTGCTGGGCGGTGGTGGCAAATGACTGTTTTCCCGGGTCCACTGCAAACTCGCTCTATTTCGTCAATGAAGCGTTCGATACGACGTTCATTTCCACTACGGACTACACTTGCCGGGAAGCGGAGTTCGGTGCCCTAAACGGTGATATGTGCTTTGGCAACACGGGTGGCATCAGCAACGCCATCACCCAGTGGCGGCTTCCTGAGGCCGGCCGATACTACCCCAACGGGTCGGCTATGCGGGTTGTAGCGAAGTTCGGAAGGACGTACCGCGAGGCAGCGACGGAGAACGTGAAGATTGACCCACTCGGGAAGATGCTATTTACGAGGGGAGGCTACTACATTGTTCTGCCTCGATTCCCGGGTTTCGACTCGCGCAACCGGAGTACGTTCGAGGGGGTCAAAGTGGACATTCCAACAGTGCCGATCGATACGTCAACGGTGGCAATCGAGTTTGGCTACAACACCGACTTCCAGTGCTCACGAAACCGGAATGATGTTTGTATTGCGGAGAAGAGTTTGTTGGATGAAGCGGCACCATACAAGTTTGCGCAGGAGACCATTAGCGGAGTGCCCTGTTCTTCTTCCTGTACGGTCACGATTCCGGCGCTTCACAACCGGGTTTTGTATTACCGCACGAAGTTCCGGAATGGGTTGGGAGCCACTATAGCGGTAGGACAGACCCAGGTGGTTGCAGTGAACTGACGTACAGTGCACCATTGTTGTCCGAGGGCTGTCCGGGTATGAATCGACCCGGCAGCCCGCTGGGCAAGCGGGTGGGTTTTTGAAGCATTTTGGGTTTCAAATGTATAAGATACGGGAACTTTGACGGGGATTCGAAGTGCTTGGTATACTCAGGACACGAAGCATGACCGATCAGGACTTTATAGGCTTCTTCGCCGAAGCGGTCGGCGCCGACGAGGGAACAATTCGTTTAGATACGGAACTGGCATCGTTAGAAGGTTGGGATTCCGTGGCGTATCTGTCCACTATGACCTTTCTCGATGAGCAGATGGGGGTCGTACTAAACCCAGACCAGATGCTGGAAGCTGTCACGGTTTCCGACATTCTGAAAATGGCCCGCACCAAAGAGTAAATGCGAACAGCAATACAGCCGTCCTCGATTGTGTGTGTTGAGTACGCGCTCGGATCGGAAACTCTCACTTTTGAACAACTGGAAGAACGATTCGGCGCGGAAGCGATGCGTAAAGTGTTCTCCGGCTCCGGAATCCGGACAAGGCGGCTTGCCGCAGCCGGCGTATGCGGTTCCGATCTGGCTTACCAGGCAGCCGAACAGTTGTTTGAAAAGCATGGAATTGAGCGGGACTCGATTGACTTGCTCATCCACTGCACGCAAAGTCCCGACTACCTGCTGCCCACCACTGCCTGTATTCTGCAGGACCGTCTCAAACTGAGCAAGCAATGTGCCGCCTTTGACATCAACTTAGGATGTAGCCAGTATGTCTATGCGCTCTCGGTAGCGGCCTCCATGATCGGTTCGGGATTGGCAAAACGCGCCTTGGTGCTGACGGGCGACACAATGACTCACACCGTGAACCCGAACGACCGGTCGCTAGTTCCAATCATGGGGGACGCCGGCAGCGCAACGTTAGTGGGCGCAGTCGGAGAAGGCGAGGGTTTCCTCGATTTCGAACTGGGAACCGATGGTTCCGGGCATTCCTACCTGATGCTGCCGGCAAGCGGATTTCGAATTCCAAAGTCGACCGAGACGGCTATCGCGCACACCGACAAAGAGGGGAACTCCCGCTCGCAGGAAAACCTTTTCATGAATGGGGCGGCGATTTTTCATTTTGCGATTACGGTGGTACCCGCTACGGTGAAAAAGATCCTGGAGAAAGTCAATCTGAGCGGTGAGCAGGTGGATCTCTTTCTTTTTCACCAAGCCAACCGATACATGCTGGACTACCTCATGAAGAAGCTGAAGATCCCGGCCGAAAAGACACATTTCTTCGTGGAGGAAACGGGGAACACCAGTGGCAGCACGTTGCCCGGAGTGTTGTGGGATGCGATCGGGAAAGGTAAATTGAAACCGGGCATGACGGTTCTGCTGATTGCTTTTGGGGTAGGGCTATCCTGGGGGGCGACAGTCCTCAAGTGGCCCGCTGCAGCCGGCGGTCCGGCAGAGTAGCAGGAAGACTCCATGATTCCACAACAAGATTCCACCGCTCCGGAAAGAATAGTTCTGGTGACTGGCGCCGCATCCGGTTTGGGCGAGGCCTGTGCCACGGCATTGGCCGCTGCCGGTGTACGTCTGGTGTTGCCGGTTCGCCGCAGGGAGGCCGCTCAAGAGCGGTTCGCCGATCCCCGCCATATTGTGGTGGACTGTGATGTTTCCCAGGAGGAATCTGTTCAAAATCTGGTGGGGCTGTTGCGCACCGAAAAAATCGTCCTGAACGGGGTCGTTTTGGCGGCAGGAACTCAGGATATTCGTCCCCTTTCGTTTGAGACCAAGGCCACCTTGCAGGCCACATGGGAAGTCAATGTGTACGGCTCGTTGGGATTGCTGGCTGGATTGTTGAAAGCGCGCCGGATTGCCAAGGAGAGTTCCATTGTGTTGTTTTCCTCCGCGGCGACACAGGCAGGTGGAATTGGATTGGTTTCTTATGCCGCGAGCAAAGGGGCGCTGGAGGGGGCTACACGGTCGCTGGCCATGGAGCTTGCATCGCAACGCATTCGCGTGAATGCGATTGCTCCCGGGGTGGTGGAAACCCCGATGTCCGGGCGGTATATGGGACGTATGAGTGCGCCGCAGATTGAGGCGGTACGCGCTTCGCACCCGCTTGGGTTTGGTGTGCCCCAGGATATCGCTTCACTCGTCACGTTCCTCGTATCCGACACTGCGAAGTGGATCACAGGTACGGTCATTACGATCGATGGCGGCTTGACCAGCCATTCCTGAAGTAAGCTGGTTTGAGATGACCAAGGCTGCGGATCTATGTTTTGAGGACCTGCACGTAGGCATGGCGCGCAGCTTCGCGCATGCTTTCACCGATGCGGAGATTGACACGTTCGGCCAGTTGTCCGGGGATTTGAGCCCGCTGCATACCAGCGATGCCTACTCGGCTGACCAGACCTGTTATCGGAAACGATTGGTTCACGGTATGCATCTGGCGGCGCTTACCTCTGGCCTGATTGGCATGCGCCTGCCTGGAATGCGAAGTGTCTGCCTGTCCCAATCCTTCGATTTCAAGCAACCCGTCTATGCTGGGGATGAAGTGGAAGTGGTGGGCGAAGTGATCGGTAAGGACGAGGCAACCCGCACAGTGACCTTGCGTACCAGCATCAAACAGGGCGATCAGCTATGTGTTCGCGGTAAGGCCCTTGTCCGCGTGTTAGATTCGGAGTGGAAACCGGAACATGAGTCAACTCCCGGCCAGGAAGGCTGACGGTGGAATTGCCGACTCCCCCGCCTTTGAGGAGGCGGCTTCCAACGAAGCCCAGTGGGAGAAATTGCGAGAGGCGCTTTCGGCTTCCACACGCCTGAATTACACACAACTGGCGGAACTCGAACAGGCCGCGCGGAAGATTTCCCCGGCGGATCTGGAGGCGGCTTTCGAGGTATCCAGGCAAGCCGGCGATACGGATGCCAGCCGTTGGTTTCGCGCGGAGTTGCTGGCCGTGATGGGCCAGCCGGCACCGGCCGCGGAATTACTATCCGGCATTTGGGAGAGTTACTCGGGGGAAGACCGGGCCTACCGTCTGCTCGGCTATGCCCGTTCACTCTGCAAGTCGGGAAACCGCGAAGCCGGCGCCAGGGCGTTGGCGGAAGCCGGACGGTTCGCCGCCGGATATAGCACCTTCACGGCCATTGACCGCCAGTTGAAGCAATTGCGGAAAGGCGGGAGCCTCCCTGCGCGCCGTACCTGCAAAATCGCTCTTCTGGGCACAGTGTCGCTCGATTTCTGGGCGCCTGTCCTGCGTGCCCAGTGCTACAGCGCGGGAATCGATGCCGAAATTCATGTGGCGCCCTTTGGGCAGTACCAGCAGGAGATCCTCAACCCGGAATCACGAACAGCGCAATTCCGGCCAGATGTAGTCCTGTTGATGATCGACTGGCGTTCGCTTGCGTTCCCCGATGAGGCGGCGGATCCCGCCCAAGAGATCGGCCAGCGTATCGAGGCGGCGCGGGCGCTTTGGAAGGTAAGCCGGGAGCGATGGGGTGCGTGGGTGATCCACTGCAATGCAGACGTGCATTCCGAGGAACCGTATGGACAGCTGAGCGCAGCATTGCCGGGCGGCCGCGGGCGGATGCTGCGGCAATTCAATCTCGATCTCTGGCAAGCGGCGCAGGAAATGCCCGGTGTGGCGATCCTCGATCTGGACCAGGCAGCAGCCGGAGCCGGAAAGCGGGATTGGACGAATCCCGCGCTGTGGTACACCGCCCGGCAATACCCCGCGCCCCAGGCAATTCCCGCGGTCACCCACCTGGCAGTCGCTGTGCTGCGAGCTTTCCTGGGCTTGTCGGCGAAATGTGTCGTGCTGGATCTGGATGGGGTGTTATGGGGCGGTGTCATCGGAGAGGATGGCCTGGGCGGAATCAAAATTGGCGGTGGGCCGGTGGGAGAAGCATACGCGGCGTTCCAGCGGTATCTGAAATCGCTCTCGGCCCGCGGAATCATGCTCGCCGCCTGTTCGAAGAACAATCCCGAGGATGCGCTGCAGCCGTTTCGCGAGCATCCGGAGATGGTGCTGAAAGAGGAAGATTTCGCTGTCATCCGGGCAAACTGGTCGCCCAAGAGCCAGAATATCCGCGACATTGCCACGTTGCTCAACATTGGCCTTGATGCTCTGGTGTTCGTCGATGACAACCCAACCGAGCGGGCGCATATGCGCCAGGAAGTCCCCGAAGTTACCGTGATCGAGATGCCGGTTGATCCGAGCCACTACGTTGCCGCCTTACATGCGCCAGGGCTCTTCGAAGCGTCGGCGCTGACCGCGGAGGACCGCAAGCGTGGGGAGTCAATCCGGGCCAACCTGGAGCGTGCCGCCATGCAGCAAGAGGCAGGCAATGTGGACGACTACCTGAGCGGCCTCGGAATGGTGGCTGATCTCGCGCCCTTCAACGACATCGATATGTCGCGCATTGTTCAGCTCATCAACAAGACGAACCAGTTCAATCTCACCACGCGCCGGATGAACGAAAGCGAGGTACGCAGACTGCAGGCGCTGGAGGGTTCCTTCACGCTGACTCTGCGGCTTTCCGACCGCTTCGGTGACAGCGGCCTGACGGGGGTAATGATCGCGGTCCTCGAAGACGACGCGCTGCGGGTACATACGTGGCTGATGAGCTGCCGCATTATGGGGCGGCGGCTGGAAGAGGTGATGTTGGCCTCGCTGGTGGAGCACGCCCGGGTCACGGGCGCCACTCGGCTCGTGGGAGAGTATTTACCAACGGCGAAGAACAGCGTGGTGTCCGATCTGTATCCGAAACTGGGATTCGTGGCCGCCGGTAGCGGTGTATTTGAGAGGCGCGCCGATGAGGCCTTCTCTCCGCCGGCTTTTGTGACCATACGGCCCTCGTTGGGCATCCATTAAAACGAAATAGGAAGAAAGAACGATTATGCATGACCGCATTCAGCAGGCGATGCGCGAAGTTTTTGACAACGACAACCTCGTCGTCACCGACGACTTATCCGTGGACACGTTTCCGGATTGGGACAGTCTGTCTCAAGTGAAGCTGATCATCGCTTTGCAGGAAGAATTCGGCGTGACCTTTCAAACTGAGGAAGTGCTTGAGGCGACGAGTGTCGGGAAGCTGAAGGGTCTGCTTGCTTCCAAGGGTGTTGCCGGTTGAGTTACTGGTAGGCCTGGTCTCCATCAAATGGCGTGATGTGCAGCGGAAGGTTGGATGAAGTGAGCCCACCTTCGGGATCGTGGAGATAGAGGGGATCCGCTCCAAAGTTGCGGAAGGCATTCTTGCGGAGAGCTTCACCAAGAAGCGGGAAGGTCGACGAGGCAAAAAGCATCGGAGGCTTCAGTTTCGCAGCCTCCTCCGCCACCAGGGCGATAGCGGCGGCCCAGTCCTCCGCATTCGCCGAATTCAGGCGCAGATCCACAAGCTTTGTTTCCGACGCGAACTCGCCCAGCAGAAAGTAACCTCGCGTCTCCCGGCCCTGCCAGATGGCATAACCGGACATGCGGGCGAGCGGGCAGCGCAAATAGTAGTTCAACAACTCCGGCGAACGGATCGTCTGCAGGTACGTTTGCGGATTGTGACCGCATAGTGAAGCGTGTGCGGCGGTGAATTGCGTCAGGCGTTCGCTCCGCCAGTCTCCGGCAGGACGATAGGAAGGCATGGCCACCTGGAAAACGTTGCGGCCCAACCGGAGCAGGTCGGCGGCACCGCGCCGGCCACGGCTGTAGAGATCGAAAGGCTTGAAGACGCGAGCGTACATCTCCACGGCGCCGATGACGGGGTACTTCAATTCCTGGATCGTGCGGCGCGCCTGTGTTGACCCGCCGTTGCCGAACAGCACATCGATCAACGGGTAAAAGCGCCTGTAAATGTGCGCGCCGGCGCCAGGGACGGCGGAAAGCCAGTCCACCAGCAGTACTCCCCTCACGGGCTTGTCCCCTACCTGAAAGGGCATGGGGCAGACGCAGGCGTGCGCCATCCAGCGATCTCCGGAATGCAGTACGTAGCTGCGCGAACCCGGCCAATCCGGGCGCGGATCGAAATACTTCCACTGCAGCAGCGAAGGATTGAGCAGGGGTTCGCCGCCTTTGAGCTGGAAAGCCTTGGTAAACAAGGCAAGCAGGCGGTCGATGTCGGTTGCTCCGGTTGCCGTCAGTTCCACCGCCATACAGTTTTCCTCACGCCTTCTTCAGAACGGCGATGATGTTGGTGTCGAGCGCCCTCAGGAGCGGCAGGGTATGCAATTTGAGAATGAACATCTCCAAGTAACCAAGCGCCCCTAACTGATTGAAGAATCCGACGGAACCTACGACTCGCACATCCTCTACGGCCAACGCGCTGGCTCGCGCCGCGTTGCGGATCGCGGTCGTCGTGTTGGCACGGTAAAAAGTGGGGAAGACGTCCTCCTCATCGCGAGCATCCTCGAAAAAGCGGACAACGAGCTTTTTCTTCACCGAATAGGGGATGAGCGAAGCGAGGAGGAGAACCGGATTCCGATGATTCGGGGTGTGGAAAAGAAAGATACCCCCGGGGGCCAAAACCCTGTGGATTTCGGAAAAAACCTTGGCTGGAAACTCAATATGCTCGACGACCATATTCGCCGAAACGATATCGAAAGAGTCTGCGGCGAAAGGGATATGATCGCCCAGCGCAAACACTCTATGGTGCAACAGGGGATGGTGTTTTATCGCCGAATCCACGTCGATGCCGACCAGGAGGCTGGGGCGGGAGGCTAATTCCGATTGCGTATGAAGAGGGGTTGACCAATCAGGGACAAGTTGTCCACCGCAACCGACCTCCAGCCAGCGGCAACCGGGCTTGACCAAAGCACTGAGGATATTGAAGTAGCGCGACTGTGCGTGTTCGAGCCTCAGGCCGATCGAGTTGGCCAGCAACTCATGTTTGTTTACTCCCGGCTCCATGATTCAGGCAGCCGCCACCACTGTGGGCTGCTCCAAGCCCGCGGCGAGGGCCTGGAAGTTGTCGGTTTCTCTCTCCATGTGGTTGGGCAACAGAGCACAGTATAACCCAAGACAACAGAAGACTGCGTAGGCCAGTGTAGGCCAAGTTCCGTTTCCGGTTTCTCCGTTATAATTGGAAACACGGTGGTTGCAGGCTTGATTGCTTCCCCGCGCGACGCTTTCGCACTTAGGCCATATCATGATGGGTGCACAAACCGCCGATTTACAGGTGGAATGGCCTATGCCCAGGGTGGCATCTTGCTGAATCTATGACAACTTCTGAGAACTCCGTTACCGTGCAAGGCGAGGGTACGAAGGCACAGCCGTGCGTGCTTTTTCTGCTGGACTGGAAACCAGTGCTGTGGAGCACTCGTGAGGAATACTTCCTGCTGCTGAGCAAGAGTCTCCGCGAACAGGGCATCGTACCGATCCTAACGGTTTCCGAGCAACAGGAACCGGAGGCGATCCGGCGTTTGGAGCAGGGCGGCGCCGTGGTACGCCAAGTTGGCTATGGGCATGACAAACTCGGCTACTGGCGTTATATCCGGGCCATTGCTGCCCGTCATGACGTTCTCATCGCGCAGGTACGGTTCTTTGATTATTTCGCGCTCATTCACTGGCAATGCCGGTTGTCTGGAATCCGCAATATTATTTTCACGGAGGCCAACTCCGGGGAGTGGAACCGTAGCGGGTGGAGGGCGATGGCCGCGCGGCTGCGGACCTGGGTGGTCTGCGCTCCCCTGAAGCGGGTGATCGCAATTTCCGGGTTCATTCGGCGTCGCCTGGAGGCGACGGGAATATCGAGTGACATCATTCGCACCGTCTACAACGGAATCGACGTCAATGTGTATACTCCAGAGGCCGGTTTGCGGGAGGAACTAGACCAGCAGTTTCGGTGCGAACGCGGCAGCCTGTTGATCTGTTTTGCTTCGGCGCTACTTGGTTGGAAGCGCCCGAGTCTGGCTCTTGAAGCTTGCCAGCGTCTGCGAGCCCTGGGGGTTCCCTTCACATTGCTGATGGCGGGCAACGGGCCGTTGCGGAAGGAACTGGAGGAGGAGGCGCGCGCTCTTGGCATTGACGACAGCGTGCGCTGGCTCGGCCATTACCCGCATTTACAGCGTCTGCTGGGGGGCTCCGATGTCTTTCTTCATACCGCTGTTGGGGAAGCGTTTGGCAACGTGCTGGCGGAAGCGATGGCGGCCGGCCTTCCAGTGGTGGCCACCCGGAGCGGCGGCACCCCCGAGGTGGTGGATGATTCCTGCGGAGTGCTCGTCGATCCGGGTGAAGGTGAAGCGGAACGGCTCGGCGCTGCACTGGCCAGGCTGGCACGGGAAGAAGGCCTGAAACGCCGTCTCGGCGACGCGGGGGTGCGCCGGGCCAATGAGCTGTTCTCCCTTGAAACCGCGGTGCGCAACACCTTGGAGGTTTATCGGGAATTGACCGGCGGCAGAATCACTGTCCCTCCGCGTTAATCTACCGGCCCGGTCTTCAGAGAAGACAACGTCGAATGGAACTTTGAATGTCTTTAACCGGTTACTTAACTTTAGTCAGGACAATCAGTGAATGAGACGCAATACAGGGAATTTCATATGCCGGCTTCCGAACAGGAGGTGGGCGGCGCTGGTAGGGCTGTGCTGCCTAACGGCAAGTCTGGGTGAGGCCCAAATCAGCGGTTTGGGTGTATTGGGGACAACCAGCACCCAAGCTATTCTCACCTATACCACCACCAGTCCCAATCCTTGCAGCATCGAAGTCAGCCAGTCGCCCACGTATGCGCCGTTGGTTCACGATGTCAATCCAGTCTATTTCCCGGGAGCGAACCTCGACTCGCGCTCCGATTCGATTATCGCAGGACAGCAGCGGGTCATCGTCGTCGGTGCACGCCGCGTGGACAGCGCCGTGTCCGGAGCGCGTTATTCGAGAGCCCTTCAAGCAGATACCGACCATTATTTCCGTATCAACTGCTCGGGGAGTACGGAGACAGGCACGTTTCACACAACCACCATTCCATTCGGCGACACGCGTGGTGTGCTGCAGCAGGTAGATCCGGGTACACCGCTGCGTTATTTTTCGCCCTCCACCAGTCCGCTGGTGAATCCAGAGGTTATCGATCCCTCTACCGGGACGCTGCTCCAGTTTGTACCCGTCGAAAACTGGGCGTATGGCGCGGCAACCACAACCACGTTCCGCGAGGCTTCCGGGAACTGGCTGCCGTCGTCTGGTTCCTTAGGTAATGCTCTGTCGGCAACCGATGGAGTCTACGCCGAATATGGGGCGTCCGGGCAGGATCCATTGTGGGTGCGCCTCGGAGGGGATCGCTATCCCGCCAACTCCACCTTCTCGACGTCGCTAAGCTTCCAGAACCTGTACCTCACGGGACGGTGCACAGGCAGCGGCTGCGCTACGGGCGGCGTTATCGAGATCTGTTTTGTCCGCGATATCGCGGGAACCACCGCGGCGTGGTCGGATTGCAACCCTGGCACGGTTTCTGTCACTTTGTCTGGTTCGGATACGGCGATCACGGTTTGTTCCAATGCCCCCTGTTCCTCACCGGAGCGTCCCGGAGATTTCATACAGTTCGATAAGCCACCTGTGGACGATACGGCGATGAGCCGGGGCCGAGTCTACACCCGAGCCGGTGAGACGGGAACCCTCTACTTCACGGAGTTGAACGATTGCACGCGGTTGGTCTCCGGCGAATCTATCTCGGTCTATCACAGCCCGTCGCAATCACAACTTGCCGCCACCATCGTTTCCACCTCATGCGGCGCCTCTACGCCGATGGCGGCGGTACAGTGGTCGTCCAATACGGACCTGAGCTACAACGGGTCTGAGGGCGTTCCCTTCTTTTACTCCATAGGAATCCGCGGAAATCCTCGCTATGGCGTGCTGATCCGGCGGAAGAATCCCGCTGCGGACGCCGCTTTGCGTATCGATCAACTGCAGTGGCGTGCGGCGTCGCATATTGCGGTGAATATGGCCACCGGATCAGGAGGCTTTGGAAAGCGGTGCACACGCAAGGCGACCAGCGAGGGTTTCTATCATTGTCAGGCTGGTCCGATGATTATTGGCATCCGGCCAGAGCCTTTGGAGATCCGGTTCCTTGGAGTGAACTATGTCTTTGGGCAATCGATGCCGCCGGCGGAAAACGGGTTCCGCTCCTGCGGCGAGGGCCTGAATGACTTTCTATGGGACGAAGACGACCCGAACGTATTCTATTGCCTTTCACCGAGCAATTATCCACAGTTGGGAAGTTTGCCCGGCGGTCGCCCCATCCTGTTCAAAATGCGTTATACAGGCAACGATATCGCGTGCGGCGCTGACGGCAGTTCCTGCCCGGCCGCGCGCAAGGATGGCGGCGAGTTTGATCGCTGGCCACGCCTTCCTCTGCAACACGAACTCTTGACGCCTTGTCTCGGCGGATGCACGCGGATGGAAGACGACTTTACGCTGTACGGACAAATGCTGCGGCTTGATCCAACCTATCAACTCGCCGTGTTTCCGGGGTGTGAGGCAAGCGCCGTACAAGGCAGTACGATCGTCATGAATTGCCGCTCCGGGTCGCAGGATAGCCCGGTTTGGGCGTTCGCTCTGGACATCGGGAACGGGAAGCCCGTGGGAGCGGGATTCCAGGGCTCCGTGGGAGGTAACACACAGCAGATATTCGGCAGCAACCCATACTTCAAGCGTCCGCGCGGGCGTTGGTGCGGATTGCACACCTACCAATCTCCGGTCGATGGGGACTTTGCTGTGTTTGAAACCGCGGATACGAAATGCCAGTTCATAGTCACGGCAACCACTCCTCTTGCGCAATGCAGCCGGAGCGGCAACGGGACTTGCGATCCTTGTCCGAACATTGTTTTCGACGGGGTGTCGTATAACGGCAGAAATTGGTGCAGCACGGTACAGGTGACGTCTTCCTGGGATGCCAGTTGGGGAGCAGCCCCTCCGGATTTCTCTCCGGGAGATCCTGTGAACCCGAACCTCAAGACGGAGTGCCCCATGCGTTATTTGCAGAAGGTACAACCCGGCGACTATTTCCACAGCAGTGGAGAGCGGCTCCGCGTCATTCAAATGGTCAACGCGACAACGTGGATTGTCGAGCGGGGTATTGGTAACGACCAGACGATTAACAATCCGCGGAGGATTGCCGCGGGAAGCACTTGGGGAACGGCATGTGGCGCGGTTCCGGCGAGAGGCGATCAAGTGAACACGGACGTGTTTTTTGGATTTCAATGGCACTACAAACTCGATCCATTCGCTACAGGAGTCGACAACACAGCATTTGGCACTCCCTATATCAATCACGCCTGGCATCGCGGAATCTACCGTGGAAATCCAATCTATTCGATCCAGATCATCGATCCCACTGTTCCGGAGAGCATGCACGGCGATGGGGGTACGGTGTATCTCCCACTCCCTTCGGCATTTGCGGGCAAAGTGGCGCCATGTTACGGCAATGGATGCGAGCGTCATCCGAGCGCCAATCAGAACACCCGGTTGGGGGACTCTTCCTTCTTTGCCGACGTCAATCCGCTTCTGATCATTGGTTCCGGCGCAAACGCCGTAACACCGGTGACCGGGAATCTATTCCGCTTCCGGGGAATTTTCTCAGTGGATCCCAAGCATCTGCCGACAGTTGCGTTCACCGGCCGGTTCCCGTTGCGCAACGTCAGTGCTCCAGGAGTGGTTTTGAGCGGCGGCCGCGAGGACCACGGTAAGCTTTGTGTCGCCTCAGTGGCGGGCGAGTGCCACCCCTCGTCTTCTACGGGGGAGGTATTTTTCAACCTGTCCAACTACGACCGCTCGATGCCGTTTTGCCGGGAAGCGTTATTTGGCATGTTTCAGGGAGACATTTGTATTGGAAACCTGAACGGAGTAGCGGCTGCCACGACGCAATGGCTGCTGCCCACCGGCCCCGAACCGCAAAGTTTCACGAACATGGAAGTGGGACGTGTCGTAAGGCGGGTATTTCAGACTTACCGCGAGGCAGCCACGGAGAACGTGAAAATCGATCCCACCGGGCGCTATTATTTCCTCCGTTCAAACGCTTTGCTGAAGCTTCCTTCGCTGCCTGCGGTGGACTCCCTGCGCCGTTCCACCTTCCTTCCCATGCAGTTCACTCTGAATCCTCCACAAGGCACGGACAACGTGATCGCCGAGTTCGGCTACAATCCGGAGTTCTACTGCTCAGAGAACCGGGCGGAGAGATGCATCGCTTTCCGAAATTCTGTGGACGAAGCAAACCCGTACCGTTACCCGAGCGAGCCTGGCGGCGAGGCCGGTATTCAGGGGGTCTCCTGTTCATCCGCCACTTGTGCAATTACCATTCCAGCGCTATCCAACCGCGTTTTGTACTGGAGGGTTAAGTATCGCAACTCGGCCAACGCGGTGATCGGTGTAGGCGGCACGCAAGCAACCGCGGTGCCTTAGGACAGACTCACTATCGCGCGGGAATCCCGGTTTCCGCCACGACAACGCGATGTTGATTGGGGAATCCGAAGTTGGAATCGGCGATCACCAGTGATCCGTCTGGAGCAATTGCCGCGCGCGCCGTTGACCAGTAGCCGCTTGCCTCCTCATTGGCAAAAGCCACACTCCGGTGATAAAACAGCCGGCGCACTACGGCACCGTTGTTCCCGAAGAGGAATACTTCGCCGAGATAGGGGCTCTGTTTCGGAGCGCTCAGGTCGCCTGGTTGACGGGCCTGGTTGTAACGGCTACTGGTGGTGGAAACCACGCAATACGGCGAACGTTTGGCGCAGCCCAGATGGTAGTCCACCCATTGGTCGGAAGTGCTGCAGCGAAACAGTGGCATGATCCGTGTCAGCCCGCCCCCCAATGGCGCGGGGATACCCATCTTCGGGCCCGCGTTCAACCGAATGGTGTAAAGGGAGTATTCGCAGGGCAACTGGGATTCGAGGGCCACGGCCAGATACTGATTTCCCTCGGCGTCTTCGTAGCTGTCAGAATGTCCACCGTTGATGCAGTTCTCGCCAGGATCGCAAACCCCGTCGCGATTTCCACTGTTTTGCATGATCATATTCTCTGGACCGATCAGGGCGAGATCGAGGGATTTGGTTTGTAGATTGACGGCGAAGACCTGGAATGGTCTGGGCCCGATGACGATTACATAGCGAAGTCCGGTTTTGCGGTCGACGCCTTTAGCCATGGTCGTAAAGTCGATCTTGTCGGCCCCCCCCAATGCCCCGCAATAGGTCTGCGCGGTCGACGTGTCGAGTGCGCAGACCTTGCGCTCCTGCGGAGCGAAGAATGAAATCCAATTGTCCTTCGATAATTCCCCAGTTCCACCGAAGCTGATAGAAGCAAACGAGAACGGCTTGCGGGTGTAGTCAACGATCGTTTTCCATTTGCGGGTACCGGAATGGTAGGACTTAATCGCTCCATCGGAAATTGCATAGAGGAGGTTATCGTCCACGGCATCGAACAGTGTTCCCTCGATAGGAACGGGTACGGACTTACCGAAGGGCTTCCCCTCGGGCAACGTGATGAGGCCAGGCTGGCCGGTGCTGTTGATCAAAGCATAACGGCCATTGGCGCTGATCGGAGCCGGCGAAGAATAGCCATGCGTGGAGGGAAAATCGGACACAACGTGAATGGTAGTGCCGAAGGTGGGATCCTGATAGCTCTTTCCCCTGGCAGGGGGCATGAAATTGCCTGGGGGGCGCAAATCGGGCACCGTGCAGACCGCCTTGTTAGCCGGCGATAGATTGGGAACATCCACGCATCCTTTAGGCTCCGATACGGATTCAAAACGAGGTGTTGGGTTGGCCACTACCTCGTACGTCACTTTTGCTGTAGTTTGTTGATTACCCTCGGTGATAGTGAGAGTGACTTCGTGTTTACCGGGAGCAAGGCGGCCGAGCCACCAACCGACGGCAACCACATTCACTGTGGCTCGACCCGACCCGGCATTCGGTTGGAGTGCGACCGTTTCCGGCAAGGAGGTCACTGCTTTCCAGGCGCCCGTGGCTTGGATGGAAATTGGAGTGGGGTTGAGAGAAACACCTCCGTACATGGCGCGTACCGTCTGATTCGCGGGTGATACCGTCAGTGCCTTCAGTGGCGGCAAACTGGAAAACAAGGCCACGGCGAATGTTCCGGCTAGACTGAAGGCGGTACGGTGGGTCATGCCAGCAGTGTCCCATATCCGTGCGTGTTATGATCAAGACTCCATTTGCATCCCTGCCTTCTATGTTTTTGGCTTTCCCCTCCCGCTTCCATGCCATCTGGCTTTTGCTGGCTGCAGGATTCGCAGCCGGAGCGCTGATTCTCTCCCCCGCCCGCGTTGCCGTATGGATTCCGGAACGGGCGGCGCATCTGCGAACATGGCTTCTCGAAGGTATTGCCATGGAGCGCTATCTCTTCGCCGCCGGGTGTTTGCTGGCACTGGTGAGCTACTGGCTGTTTCGCCGGTTGGCTGCGGAACGGCGTGATACGGACGCAACGGGGCGGGTTGCCTTTTCGAAACTGGATCTGGTGGTTGTAGCGGCTATTTTCCTGCTGGCGGGGATACTCCGCGCCATAAACATGAACCAGACGCTGTGGTGGGACGAACTGGCCACGGTAGTGCGAGTGGTGAAGCGCGGCCTGGGCGTGATTCTGGCTTTTAGCGCGGAGGGGAATAACCATCCGCTCAACTCGCTGCTGGTGTTCTTTTCGACCAGAGTATTTGGTGATAGGGAATGGTCGATTCGTCTCTTTTCTGTGCTGCTTGGCACGGCGACTCCGTGCATACTCTACTTGTTGCTTCTGCGGCATGTTTCACGCCTGACGGCCCTTGCTGGAGCGCTGCTGTTTGCGTTGCATTTCCGTAACGTGATGCACTCGGCAGAAGCCCGCGGTTACGCCGCGGCCATGTTCTTCGGCGCCGTCAGCTGCCTGTTATTTCCCTTGCTGTTCCGTGAGATGCGGACGTGGGTGGCCGCGGCATACGTGCTTGCGACGGCGCTATCGGTTTATTCGATTGCTACGTTCATTTATGTCCCGGCCTGGCACGGCCTAGTAGCCGGCCTGTGCGTTCTCTATGGCTGGCGGCAGGGTCGGCCGGCGCCGGCACTTCGGGTACTGCTTGTCACATGCTGGGCGATGCTCGGCAGCCTGCTACTGATTGGCTTACTTTTGCCCCAATTAGTGGGATACGCGCGCAGCGGCGCGGAACTGGCTCACGATCTCATGTCCATCCGATTGCTGCAGGGTATCCTGCAATACAGCGCGGGGGTAAAAGACTTGACGCTGGCCGGATTCGCGGCGGTTGCCTCGGCTGCGGGTTGGATTTTTCTTGCCCGGCGGTCGTGGTTGTTGTTGGCGGCGGTGTTGGGCCCAGGACTGTTCCACATGCTGGCCTTTACGCTGCAGGGAGTGCGTGGATCCCCCCGGCTGTTTGTCGCATTGATTCTGCCGTTCATGATGGGCTTGGCCGCCTGCCTGGCGGCGCTTTGGAACCATCGCACCTGGGGCCGCGCCCTTGCCCTCGTCCTGGTGGCCGGATTCCTGGCTGGGGAGTGGCCGCTGTTTCGCGACTTTTACTTGCTGGGGACGGCTCCGCTTTGCGATTTGGCAAAGCGAATCCCTTCCGAGGACCTGCTGCTTGCGGGAGCTCAGTCCGACATGAATACCTACTATTTCCCCAAGGCGCAATGGACCACTACGGACCAGACGGTAGACACTTTGCGCCAGATGCGGCAGCTGCCCAAGTACGTGCTTACGGGAGTGGATTGCCAGCGTGGCGGGCTACGGGAAGTCAGTCAATTCGGCTACGAGGTAAAAGAGCGGCTGACTGACTGGACGGCCTACGAGCTTTTCCCCTGGCAGCGGCAACCATGCTTTGTGCTCTACAGCCGCTGACCGGCAGGAGACGTGGACCTTGTGAAACAACTATGGCGGTGGGTGCGCGCGGTACTGGCGGCTTTGGGGCTGCTGGTGCTGGTGGTACAGTTTTCTCCGCTGGTTTTCTGGTGGGCCACAAAACTGGCTGGACCGTGGGATGACCCGCGGGGCGATGTCCTGGTCGTGTTGGGTGCATCGGCCGAAGACGAGCACGTTATCTCGCAAGACACCTACCGGCGCACGGTGTATGCGGTGCTTGCATGGAGGGAAGGCGGGTTCCGCAAAATTGTCGTTTGTGGCAATGGTCCCGCCCAGATGATGCAGGAGTTTCTCATCTTCTCGGGCGTACCGCCGAGTGCGATTGTGGCTGATACCAAATCCCTGTCGACGCATGGAAATGCGCTCGAAGCAGCAGCCCTCTTGACCGGCGATCCGGGCGTGAAAGTGCTGATGACCAGCGACTTCCACATGTATCGCGCCACAAAGGTGTTCGGCAAAGCGGGCCTGCTGGTTCGCCCGCGCCCAATTCCCGATGTCCGCAAACGATGGTTTGCCCCGACGCAACGCTGGGGCGCCTTTGTTGACCTGCTGGTGGAATCCACCAAAATCGGCTACTACTGGAGCAAGGGGTGGATCTAGAGCGGATGGCCCTGCCATAATCAAAGGCTTGTGATTCTTTGGCTTTTCGCGGCTAGTCTGGCCTTCCTGGCATACTTTTTCGTGGGCTATCCTGTGCTGCTGTTGATCCTCGGCAGGCTGCGCCCAAAGCCGGTTCGCCGCGAATCCATCACTCCGCCGGTTTCGGTGATTATCCCGGTACGCAACGGAGAGAAGTGGATCGAAGCGAAGCTGCGCTCGGTATTCGCCTTACGTTACCCGCGCGAGAGACTGCACGTAATTGTGATCAGCGACGGATCCACCGACCATACGGTGAACCTGGCGCGGGCCTTTCCCGGAGTTGAGGTGTTGGAATTGCCGTCCGGAGGCAAAGGCAAGGCCTTGAACGCAGGCATCGCCGCGGCCACCGGCGAGATTCTGTTCTTCACGGATATCCGCCAGCCTTTGGCCACGGATTGTCTGGCCAACCTGGTATCAAACTTTGCCGATGCCTCGATTGGAGTGGCCAGTGGAGAACTGGTGATGGTGGATGCCGAGGGGCATGAGCAGAAGTCGCTGGGCTTGTACACTCGCTACGAGGAGTGGCTGCGCAAACAGATCAGCAAGGTCAGCTCCGTGGCGGGAGCAACAGGCGCGGTCTATACAATGCGCCGCTCGCTGGCCGTCCTGCTGCCGGAAGACATTCTGCTGGATGATGTGTACCAGCCTCTGGCGACCTATTTTCAGGGCTACCGCGTCATTCTGGATGGCACGGCGGTCGCCTATGATTACCCGGTGAAGATTGAGGCCGAGTTCCGGCGCAAGGTGCGCACGTTAGCCGGCTTGTATCAGGTGATCCGATACTATCCGCGATTGTTCCATCCGGGTTACGACATCTGGTTGCATTGGCTGTCGCACAAATTTTCCCGCCTGGTGTTGCCGTACGCGTTTCTTACGCTGGCGATTACCAGCTTCTGGTTGCCCGACCCATGGCGCTGGTGGGTGATTGCGGCGCAGTCCTTGTTTTACGGCAGCGCCGCGGTGGACGCGATTCTGCCTCGCCAGTTTCCGTTGAAGCGGCTGACGTCGTTGTGCCGGACATTCGTGACGATGCTGGCTGCTTCGCTTCTGGCAATCCGGATTCTGTTTGTTCCGGCGCGTAGTTTGTGGAAGGAGCAGCGCTAAAGCAATGTCAGATCGACGAGTGGCTTGCCCGTTGACTTGAGCCGAGCCAGATCGGCAGCGGAAGGTTTTTGGGCGACCACAATGGAAGTGGCCCCGTCGAGCAGCGTGTCGAGCGAGGGCACCATCAGCTTGCCGATATGCGGCAGCGTGGCCAGCAGGAACCGCTCATTGGCGCCGTAGATGGTGTCCAGGCGGATGTGCGGATCATAGACCTGCACGGCGTAGCCTTTACCGGTCAATTGCTCGAGCAGATGCACCACCGGGCTTTCGCGGACATCGTCCGTGTTTTCCTTGAATGCCAGGCCATAGAAGGCGAGGGGACCGGCGGGCAACTCCACGATCTTGTCGAAGGCGCGTTTGAGGTGCGCATCGTTGCTTGGCAGCACGGAGGCGAGCAGTGGCAGGTTCAGATCGAGCCGCGAACCGCGGTACACCAGCGCGCGCAGGTCTTTGGGCAGGCACGAGCCGCCGAAGGCAAAGCCCGGCTTCAGATAAGCCGCCGAAACGTTCAGTTTGTGATCTTCGCAGAGCGTGGCCATCACTTCCTGCGGCGGTACGTGGATGCGTTCGCAGAGGGAGCCGATTTCGTTGGCGAACGCCACTTTCAGGGCATGGAACGCATTGCAGGCGTATTTGATGGTTTCCGAAGTGCGCAGCGCCACTTTGCAGGCTTCCACGGGGAGGCCGGCGTAGAGATCGGCCACCTGGTTGACGGCTGCTTCGTCGGTGCCACCCACCACCAGGAGCGAGGGCTCGAGGAAATCCTTCACGGCGCTGCCTTCGCGCAGAAATTCTGGATTGGACACCACGCGGACCATCGGCGAGCGGTGGAAGAAGCGTTCGTACAGGTCTTCGCAAGTGCCAGGCCATACGGTGCTGCGGATGGCGACAGTGAGCGGTGTGGAGCGTTTCTCAAGCAACGCTGCGATTTGTTCGGCAACTCGGTGGAGCTGCTCCAGGCTGAGGTTGCCGTTCTTGTCCGAAGGCGTACCGACGCACACCATGGCGACGTCGGCGGCGGCGATCGCTTCTTCAAGCGAGGTGGTGGCGGTGAGACGGCCGGCAGCCACTGTTTCTTCGACAATCGGCGCCAGGCCGGGCTCATAAAACGGCGCCTTCTTTTCGCGGATGTGTCCCACTTTGCCTTCATCGCGGTCCACGCCAATGACGCGATGCCCTTGCTGGGCCATGCAGGCGGCCGATACGCAGCCGACGTAACCAAGGCCAAGCATGGCGATGGTCTGAGGTTGAAGAACAGGATTAGAAGATGACATTGGGTTATGTAGAATTCCGATGGAAAGACGCTACGCCAGCAGCTTTCTCCAATCAATCGGTTGCGGCTGGCCGGAGCGCGCCGCATCGAGCATGCGCAGACAGGCTACGGTGGATCGGATGCCATCCTCCAGGCCTGCCAGGTCCGGCTGCGGTCCGGAGCGAAGCCGCGCCACGAAAGACGCCATCTGCGCGTCGTAGCCCTTTTCCGGGAACCACAGTTTGCTGTTGCGCCGCGCGGAGGTATTTACCGCGAGGCGTTGAAAATCTTCGGTGCAGGCACCCAAACCCGGCGCAAACACTTCCAGGCGTTCGCCGCCCGAGGTCTTGCTGCCCACCGTGCAGTAGGTGAGATTGGCGATGGAGCCGTCGGCAAAGCGGAAGGTCGCCGCGAGGTTGTTCTCGCCGATGGGATCTTTACTTTCGAGCGGCAGCGAATAGGCGAATACGGAGACAGGCTCAGCATCGAGCAGCCAGTAGAACAGATCAGTGAAGTGGCAGGCTTCGCCCAGAACCGCGCCCCCGATACTTGGATCAGCCATCCAATAGGCGCCGGAAATACCCGGCGAATTCATGCGGCAGGAGATCACCGCGGGTCCGCTGCGTCGGGCCAGATTCTTTTTCAATTCGCGGTAGTAGGGGGCAAAGCGGCGATTGAAGCCCACCACCACCTGGCGTCCGGATTCCTTGGCTGCCAGCGCGATTTCGGCACATTCGGCATCGGTGAGCGCCATCGGTTTTTCGACGAAGACATGCTTGCCCGCGCGTAGCGCGGCCACGGTCTGCGAGGCGTGATATTGATTGCGGGTGGCGATGAGAATGGCTTCCAACTGCTGGTCATTGAGCAGCTCTTCGTAGGTGGAACAGCAGTAATCAGCCTTATAGCGGATGCCGTAGGATTTGCCGCGGGCCCCGTTGGCCGAAAAGACAGCGCGTAGCCTGGTGTTCGATTGTTTTTGCAGGCCGGGCATGTGGGCCCAGCGGGCGATGTTACCGGCTCCGGCCAACGCCACTTGCAAGACACCATTGCCGGCTGGTTGCGCAGCGCCGATCGCGACTTTGCGCAGGGGCTGGATCTGTTCAATAGGCGGAGGCTCGTCATAGCGCAATACGACGGCCAGGCTGCCGCTCGAAGGAGTGAGGATGGTGTCGTAGGCCTGCGGAGCTTCGGCCAGCGGGAAGCGGTGTGTAATGAGGGGTTCGACGCGCACTTGTCCGGTGGCAATGAGGCGCAGAAACTCTTCCATATTGCGGTTCTCGGTCCAGCGCACGTAGGGCAGAGGATAATCGCGGCCACGCTTTTCGTAGTCAGGGTCGTAGCTACCCGGGCCGTAGGCACGAGCCATGCGCAGCTCGATTTCCTTGAGATACATGTCGTTCCAGGGGAAGCTCATTTCCACCGCGCCGACAACGACAATGCGCCCGCGGTCGCGGCAGATATCGAGGGCCTGCTGGCAGGGCGCGGCCGATTTGGCGGCAGCGGCGACGATGACACAATCGGCGCCCCGGCCTGAGGTGAACTCGCGCACCTGTGCCATCACGGCAGCGGAGTCGCCACCGACGATGGTGCGATCGGCGCCCAACTGCTTGGCCAGATCAAGACGCGAGGCCTGCAGATCGATGGCGATGGTTTGCGCGCCCTGGCAGCGAGCCAGTTGCGTTACCAGTTGGCCTACCAGCCCCTGCCCGATCACGGCTACGGTTTCGCCAATTCCGATGTTCGCGACACGGATGGAATTGAGGGCTATGCTGCCGAGCGTGGCAAAGCAGGCCTGATCGTAAGGCACTGCTTCCGGGATGCGGGCTACGAGATTGCGGCCCGTGAGAATCATCTCCCCGTGCCCGGTTCCTTCGCCGCCATAGGCGACGCGCGTGCCGAGCGGCAGATCGGTCACCGTGGAATGCTTCTCCACGATGATGCCCGCGCCGGAATAGCCCAGCACAGCGTATTCTTTAAATTTGGCCTGAACCTCGTCGAATGTCCTCTTTGGACCGTTGGCCAAAGCTGTATTCAACACCATGCGGATCAGGCTGGGCCGTTCGGCCACTTCCTTGACGATGGAATCCTGATGAATGCTGGCTGTTTCCGTGCCGCTGCTGATCAGCGAGTAGAGCGGGCGGACCACCACATGATGGGGTGTTGGCGCCGGGTCTGGAACTTCATCCACTATGATTTCTTTCAGGCCACGGCGAATCACTTGTTTCATCGCTAGAACTAACCATCCTCCGTTGCTTTACTTACTACTAATCGGTTCTTCACCAGCGATGCTGCATGGCTCAGGCCGAGGAATGCGGCGAAAACTGCCTCTTCCTTCACGATAACAATGATTTACCCGGCCCACCCGCAGAGTTTTTCCACGTGCGCCGCGGAACCATCGCGGAGCCAGCCGTCCAGTTGCGCGGGCTCCTTCAATTGCTGCCCGCGAACACGGGGAACAATGGCAAAGCGGCAGCTCCAGCCGGGTAGCGCCGTCATGTCTCCCCACAGCTTTTCAAACTGCGCTACAGGGAAAATATCTTCCTGGCCTTTGCCCCAACGTTTCTTGGTGTCTTTGAGTGTGACGTAGGTCGGCATGGACGCCGCGATACGGCGGATGGCGGCGGTGGTGGCTTCCTCGTCGCCGAGTTCGGCGCGGGTGAGGCCGAACACTTCGAGCAGTTGCTCCAGGTCAATCCAGTACGTTGCGCTGTTGTAGTAAGACAGGCGCGATTCGATTTCCTCATCGGGGAACGCGAGCCCTTCCACCAGCCGTGTGCGCCCATCGACATAAGCAAGCCCGCCGCCACGATCCTCCAGATGGCGCGGGATGACTTCGGTGGTCATACCGGCATTCTGCTCGATGTGATAACCGAGCAGCACCGGGTCCACATTGGCGCCGGTGGTGTCGATGTTGTGGATCATGAGGTAGCGCAACTGCGGGCGTTCCGCGAGGAGCTTGTGCAGAACGCCGTTGCGGAACAGGTTCGGCACTTCGTACCAATGCCCCACCGGATGCAGACACTGAGCTGGGAGATTGTCGGTATAGTCGTTGCCTTCGCCCATTTGCTTCGCCCATCCGATGAGCGTCGAGTGCAGGCTCTCTCGTACTTTCTGGGCCTGTTCATCGAGCAACTGCTGTGGCGATTCCTCCCAGGCAAAGCGCAGATCGCGCTCCATTGGGATGAGGCGCAGTCCGATGCTACGGCCAGGCGAGAGCACGAGCGGGCCGGGGTAATCGTAGTTGCCCGCACCACGCAAGAAGGCTTGGATGGCGTCGTGCGTGAGGTAGCTGGTGGTGATGATGTGCGGTAGCGCGGTGCCGTACTCGTGTGCGGCCCGGGCGCTCTTGGCAAGATGTACTTCGATAAAGGTGCGGTGCTTGCCGCCCAGGCGGCAGAACGGATTGAGCGCCTTCACTACGCCCGCGCCCTTAGTCCAGCGTGTACCGATGCCGCCGGCGAGCGAGAGCACGGCTACTTTGCCGTCACGCAGCGCTTGAGCGCCGATCTCGCGGTACCGGCTATGGTCTCCGGTTGAGGAATCAAAAAGTTCACCGGCCGCCACGTCTTCGATGCGGCTGCTCACTGGGAGGCGGTTCTGTGCCAGGCCGATGCGTCCGCTGCGCATATCGGCTTGAATGCGCTCATGCTGCACGCGGTCAAAGCCATAGGCGGCGAGCAGTCCATCGAGCCCGTCGGCGCCATCCTGCCGTGTTTCGGCGCGCGGCACGAGGTGATCGAACAATTGATGCACCATGCCGGAGAATTCCGGCGCGGTGCGGCAGGCGGCGCTGAATCGCGACAACTCGCCGCGCTCCATCGGTGTCAAAGTACGTAGCTCGGAGCGCAATTGCGCCGGCACGCTGAGCGTGTAGTAGGCAGGGGGCATCAGCGCCTGATCGCCTTCGAGCAGCACGGACCAGGTGCCCCGTTCATTGATGGCGAAATCGTAGATGACGGGCTCCATGGCGAAAGGGACGGCGCGCTCCAGATTGCGCTTGGTCTCGCGCAGGATGACGCGCAGGCGCTGTTCCGCCGCAGGCCTGACGGTGGGCGAAAAGAGGAAGCCCATCCCGCCGCCCGCCATGCCGCCGAGCATCCAGAAGCCGTAGAAATCCGGGCCGTATTCCTGACGGACCTGGTTGATGAGCGCCTGTGTGTAGAAGTTGCCGGCCCAGGGGATGATGGTCTGCACCGGGCCCGCGAAGTTGCGGTCCGTGGCCGAACCGACGGCCTGGATATCGCCGCTTTGGATGGATCCAACGATCTCATCGAGCAGCCGCATCGCCTCCTGTCGCCCGGTCCATTCGGCTTCCGAACGCAACAGGTATTTCTCGGTCACCATTTCGAGGATGGGGCCGACGTCCTGCGCCATGCCTCCGTGCACGAGCACGAGGCTTTGCTGCAGGCGCTCACGGGTTTCCGGCGAGACTTCGTTTGAGGAGAAGAGGCGATGGCGTGGCAACAGGCAGCCGCGGCTGATGCCGAACTCGGGGTCGCCTTCGGTGGCTTTGACGCCATGAATCAGCTTGATGCCGGGCCACACGCCGCCCGAATCCTGCCAGCCGCCACCCGATCCGCCGATCCATTCGCCGAGAATCGCCCGCGCCGCCACCAGCCGGCGGTCGGATTCTTCCAGGCCGCCGCTAAGCGCCTGAATCTGGCGCGTGGCGCGCATGCAGGCCGTAATGAGGCACGCCAGCAGGTTTGTGGACACCGCTAGCCGCGAACCCTTCGGAATATCGTTTACCTTGCTGACGACCTCGATGCCGTGGCCCGGTAATCCCGTGAGGCGCAGCAGCAGATCCGCGAGTGGCTGCGAAGCCCCTTCCATGCCCGGCGGCACGATGCCCGCGGCGATCAACGCGGCTTTAAGCAGGCCGAGGTAATCGGCGGCGAAGTTGAAGATGTCTTGAATGTGGCGGATCTCCACCGAGGCGTTGAGATCGATGCTGGTCAGCCGGATCACGGGCCGGTCAATGACACGGAAGTAGGCTTCCACGGGCGGCTTGGGTTCGTTCCGCGAATTTTCGCTGCTGACGCTGAGGTCGATGGAGACATTCAGCACCCGCGCGCCTTCGGGGAAATCCATACCGAGGAAGAAGATGTCGCTCCAGCCGCTGTGGCTCAGGTCCATGCGGACGGGGGTGGCTTCGTGCAGGATGGGAAACGGGGCTTCGGCTCCGGAGCGGCGCAGGAGTTCGGGACGGATGCGCAGCGGGTAATCGGCCGGATGGCCGGTGCGGAACATCCACTGGTTGCCGCGTACGGAGCGCACGCTTTTTCGGACCTGGTCAGCGAGCGTCTGGAAGCCGAGCGAGCGGTAGCCCGCGGCAAGCGCGCTGGAGACGGGCGTATTTGGCCCTTGCGCTTCCTGGGCGGCGAGGAACAGATCGATGGCCTCGTCGAAGCGCCGCCGCAGCAGGCGGGTGTAGCCTTCAAACGGGATTACGCCGTGCCCCGGCATCGCCTCGCGGTAGGGCAGATGGAAGCGGTGGATGGAGTAGAGGAAAAACAGCGCGCGGACGCGTTCGTAGAGGTTGTCGCTGGTGCGGCGGAATTGATCGAGGGCGCGGCATTGTTCGAGCAGCTCCGCGGTAGAGGCCTGTCGGCACAGGGCATCGAGCGAGAGATCGCGCGTGGCGGCATCGGCCGCGGTGATGATATCGATGAGGCTCCGCATGGGTATTATCCGCGGGTGGCGGCCATTTCGCGGGCCGCGAGCAACTCCAGAACCTGGGCCAGCACTTCGCTGCGATCGCGACCGTTGAGCGCGAGGGCCATCTGCGCCATCAGCAGGCCATAGCGCGCACCGATGTCGTAGCGTTGTGAGGATTCTTCCAGCGCGAGGTACTGTTCGCGTCGGGCAAGATCGGCGAGCGCGTCGGAGAGGGTGACGCGGGAGTCGGTTTCGAGTTTGGCGCCGAGGAGGTCCATCACAGTGGGCGTGAGCACGTGGAGCCCGAAGAAGCAGAGATAGTAGCCGGCGCGCATGCCGGGGGTCATGAGGCGCTGTTCGGCTTCGGTGGGAGTGGGTTTTTCGATGACGGTATCGATGCGGTAGAGGCCTGGTTTGCCCTGCACACGGCGGCCTCCGATGGCGCCGTAGCGGGGGAGCAGATTTTCCCTTGTGATCTGCGCCGAGGAGACGGTGCAGGCTTCGGCTTCGGCGGTTTGGATGAGGCGGCGGATACAGGTTTCGCCGGTGGAGTTAACGAAGAGGTGATCGCCGACGAGGTGAAGGAAGGGATCGTCGCCGGTGAAAGGGCGCGCGCAATGGATGGCGTGCCCGTAGCCGCGCGCCTCGGTTTGCGGCTGGAAACGGATGGAATTGGCGTGCGGGCCGGCGGCCTGCAGGTAGCGCGATTCGTCGCCGGGGTGGATGATGATGCAGGTTTCTTCAATGCCCGCGGCGAAGACTTGCCCGAGGAGGAGGCCGAGGACGGAACGCTCTTCTCCATCGGATCCAATGAGGGATTGCAGGGGCAAGGCGCGCTGCTCGCGGCCCGCGGCGGTGATGACGGCTTTCTTGATTTTCAACGTGGCTCCGAGTGCTCTCTTGCAGTGTAACTGACAGAGTGTGGAGGAAATCAGGTGTTTGCATGACAACTGATATGGATTTAGTGGGTCGATGGCGCATGTGACAGAGCCACGGCGCATGGAAGCAAACTACACAGACACAGATAGACTTGCGGCCGTAAAGAGAGTCTGTCGATTTCTCCTTGCTCCAGGTTGACCCCGAACGGATCAAGCCAAGCCGGCGTCAGCCGGACTGCATATTGGGAGAGCTGTTTTTCAAAACCAATGTTTCATAAGAAGCGAATTTGTACGACTGCACCGCAATCATCATCGACAGCGTGGAAGGAGAACTTGCCATGAACGATCCTTTTTTAGTTCAATGCGCCAGGTCTAAACCCACCGCCTTTAGGCGGTGACCTTCAGGTCGAGTGCTGCGAGAATGGGGTGATGGTGGAGTACCGGACGAGCGCGCACGCGATCTACGACATCAAGTATCACATCGTGTGGATTACAAAATACCGATATAAAGTACTGCGCGGGCGAGTGGCGGAGCGGGCGCGCGATCTGATTCGACAGACCTGTGAGGCACGTGGGATCACAATCATACGAGGGGCGGTGTCGCCAGATCACGTGCACATGCTGGTGTCGGCACCACCGAGCTTGGCACCAGCGAAGATCGTGCAATACATCAAGGGACGATCGTCAAGACGGTTGCAGGATGAATTCACAGAGTTGCGAAAGAGATACTGGGGGCAACACCTGTGGGGGCGAGGATACTTTTGCGCGACCGTGGGCGCGGTCGATGAGAAAACAATCCGCGAGTACATCGAGAACCAAAAGTGGGAAGACGATCAGGACGGATTCAAAATCACAGCGCCCACGGAGCCTTGAGCCGGCTCTCAGCCGGGGGCCTTAAGGCGGCTTCAGCCGCAACGCCGACTTTCAGTCGTTCAGGAACCTACCGGCTTTAGCCGGTAGTGGTTTTAGAGAAAGTTAGACTATGGGAAGAACGTATAGCGGCCGTCTACGCCCTAGCGGGGAAGGCAGTCCTAGTAGCGAAAGTATTCCTCGTGGAGGTCATTTTTGCCATCGGCTTAATCTGGCTTCTGTATCAGGTGAAAGCTGTGGTGGTGGAAGATCTCATTCGCCGCCTTTCTCCCCAGCGATCCGTTGTAACACCGTCAACCACCTATCTCAATCCGGATCAAACCGCTGCTCCGCATACCTCGCCCCCAACTCCGCGCTCTGCTCTTCCTTCCGCAGCACACAATTCCCCGCCACCAGCACCTCGATCCCAGTCCCCATAAAACACGCCAGCGCATCTTCGGGAGTACACACCACCGGCTCACCACGGACATTGAAGCTCGTATTCACCAGCACCGGGCAGCCGGTGCGTGCCTCGAATGCCGTCAGCAGCGCATGATACCGGGGATTCGTCTCCCGATCGACCGTCTGAATCCGCGCCGAATGGTCCACGTGTGTCACAGCCGGGATCACGCTCCGCGGCTGCTTCAGTTTCTCAATCCCCGTCAGCCCCGCCGCCTCCGCAGGCAATGCGACACGGCGCGAAGCTGCGACATCGGCCACCAGCAGCATATACGGGCTGTCCGCATCCAGCTCAAACCACTCCCCCACGCGCTCGCGCAGCACGGAAGGCGCAAAGGGCCGGAAACTCTCGCGGAACTTCACCTTCAAGTTCAAGGTCGACTGCATCCGCGGAGACCGGGCGTCGGCGAGAATTGACCGCGCTCCCAAGGCACGCGGCCCGAACTCCATGCGTCCTTGCAACCATCCCACAGCTTTCTCCGCCACCAGCGCATCGACAGCCGCTTCGATCAGCGCCTCATCATCCAACACTGTGAAACGAGCTCCGGCAGCGCGCAGCCGCGCCTCGATCTCCTCCTGCGAATACGACGGCCCTAGATACGACCCACGCATCCGATCGGCGCCGCTCATTCGGGGCTGCTCCTGATGCAGGTAGTGCGCCACCAGCGCCGCCCCGAGCGCTCCGCCTGCATCGCCGGCCGCGGGCTGCACCCAGATATTGCGAAAGCGCCCATCGCGCTGAATCCTGCCGTTGGCCACGCAGTTCAACGCAACGCCTCCCGCCAGGCACAGATTCGCTGCCCCGGTTTCAGCCGCGATGGCTCGGGTCAACCGCAGCATCGCCTCTTCGATTACTGCCTGCACCGACGCCGCCAGATCCATATGGCGTTGCGCCAAACGCTCGTCGGCCCGCCGCGGCGGACTGCCAAACAGCGCATCGAACCGGCGGTTGGTCATCGTCAATCCGGTACAGTAGTCGAAGTAATCCAGATTCAGCCGGAAGGATCCGTCGGGCTTGAGGTCGATGAGATGCTCCCGAATCAGCGCCGCATAGCGAGGCTCGCCGTAGGGGGCGAGGCCCATCACCTTGTACTCGCCCGAGTTCACTTTGAAACCGGTGTAGTAGGTGAACGCCGAATACAGCAGCCCCAGCGAATGCGGGAAGTGAATCTCTCTCGCGATTTCCAGCCGGTTGCCGCTGCCCATGGCCAGCGAAGTAGTGGCCCATTCCCCCACGCCATCCAGCGTCAGCACCGCCGCTTCCTCAAACGGCGAAGGGAAGAACGCGCTGGCGGCATGGCTCAGATGATGCTCGGCGAAAAGCAACCGACGTTCCCAATCGAGGCCCGCGCCGCCGATTCGCTCCAACTCTTCGCGCAGCATCGTTTTTTGAAACAGCTTTTCGCGCAGCCACAACGGCATCGCCATCTGAAACGAGCGCAGACCGCGCGGAGCAAAGGCGAGGTAGGTTTCGAGCAGGCGCTCAAACTTGAGAAACGGCTTCTCGTAGAACACAATCCAGTCCACGGCATCGAGCGAGATGCCCTCTTCCGCCAGGCAATACCGAATGGCGTGCACGGGAAAACGCGCGTCATGCTTCCGGCGGGTAAAACGCTCCTCCTGGGCGGCAGCCACAATCTCCCCGTCGCGGAGCAGAGCCGCGGCGCTGTCATGGTAGAAAGCGGATATACCGAGGATTCGCACGAGAGCTTAGAAGATCGTATAGATGAACGGAGCAAGCGCGCTCGATTGCGCAAACAGCAGGAGCGCTCCCAGAATCAGCATCACCAGCAGAATGGGGATGAGCCAGTATTTCTTTCTGGTTTTGACGAAGTCCCACAACTCGGCAAGTATGGACAATGCTGATCTCCCTTAGAACTGCTTGGCAAGCGTATCACGCGGTGCGCCCGCCGGCTCGCGCGGAATCCAATAGGTGGTGGCTTGCGGCGCCCGCTTCAGCCGCAAGGGATCTTTCCCCAAGGCGCGCAGCAGCAGCCCGGCGGGCGTGAAGACAACGAAGAACAGCACTGCCGTCACAATCGGATTGACGATGCGGCCCAACAAGAGTCCGAACTGCATCCACAGCCGGTTGAGCGGACCCAGCAACGAGGGACGCCCAACTGCCGCCGCGAGAAAGAGCGCGGCCAATACAAGAGCCGGCCAGCGCACGGCTTCACCAGCCCGCAGCGGCCACAATGCTACCACCGCACACACGCCGGCGAAGACCAACCCGAACTGGCGGTCCGAGCCGCCGCGGAGTTCGCTGTGAGCACGCAGATCCTCGTGAAAATTGCTGCCCATGGTGTTAGCTGAAGATACGTGTGCGGGCGCGATGTCCACGATACAGGCGCCGGTCGGAGGCGTAGAATTCCGCATTCCCCGCCACTGTCAAGGCGATGCAGGCGGCATCGTAGCCACGCAATGCGCTCACCGCCTCGATGTCCATAATATGCGATGTGGCGAGCGGCGCTGCGCCGCCGGCAAGGCGCTCTCTCCCAATCTCCCCTAAAGGACAATTCAACAACATCTCGACTACGACGGAGGCATCCAGGACAATCATCGGGAATATCGCAACTCGCGGATGATCTGAGCTCCACTCCGCTTAGAGGGAATGGGTTTGGCTTGGCCTACCATGTCGAGCCACTCCCGCAGGCTGGGCTTGGCCATCGTATGTTGCAACTCGCGCTTGATGAAATCCGACAGGCTCATGCCTTCTTGCGCAGCGCGTCCTTTCAGCATGCGGTGCAGGTCCTCCGGTACGTCGCGAACCTGGATCATCTTGGACATGCGTTCAGTATAAAAACATGTCACGGACATGTCCATGAAGATGGCGCTCAGTAGACGATCCGCTCCACCTCATCGAGCGCCACGGCATCGCTCCGCCGGTCATACAACTCCGTCGTCCGTGGCGATTCATGCCCCGCCATCTGCTGCGCCACTTCCAGCCGCCCGCCATTCTTCAAATACGTCGTGATCCCTGTAGCGCGAAAGCTGTGGCAATTGATCCGTGTCCGAATCCCGGCCGCCGCTGCCCGCCGTCGCACCATGAGAAACACGTTCGGCTGCGCCATCGCGGTGCGCGTGGGCCGGTCATTGCGAAATCCGGGAAACAGCGGATCATCCGCCCTTAACCCCGCTTGCGCAATCCAATCCTCCAGATACTGCTCCAGGTTGTGATGGCAAGGCATCTCGTTCACCTTGCCGCCTTTTTCCTGCAATCGCACCCAGCCGCGGCGCCCCTGAACGAAGTAATCGCCGGCAGTCATGGCCACCGCCGCTCCGACACGGGCGAACGTATATGCCATCAAAGCAATCAACGCCCGGTCGCGCAGATCAATCAGCCGCTCCGTGCCAATCGACTCAAGCAGCGCCCGCATCTCATCGGGCTGCAACACGGGTGTCTTGCCGCGCCGCTGGCTGAAGCGGGGCCCGCGCACCGGAGTCGCCGGGTTCGAAGGAATCGCCTGGCGCACTACCATCCAATCAAACAGCGCCCGCAACGCCGCCAGATGCTGCTTCGCCGTGGGCTTGGAATGCGTCTGAAGCAGCCCTTCCACATACGCCGCCACATGCACCGGGCCAATCGCCGTAAGCGTTAACCCATGCCCCTGGCACCATGCGGAAAACCGCCGCACGGCGTGAAAGTACGCCCGGCGCGTGTTCGCATTGCGGATGTGCGCCGTGAAGTATTCCCAGAAACTTTGCGCGTCGCCGCGGCTTGTCAGAAACAAAGCCGGCAGCGCGGTGTCTATCTCATGGACCGGTAGCATCGCTTTTCTTATCAGATCATAGCTACCATCAGAGAAGCAGGGGTCCACGAAGATGAAAGGAATCGGATGGAACGTATCGACGAACTCAAACTCAAATACCAATCGGTGTTGAATCTGATCCAGCAGAAAGGGGTGCGCCTGGCGCATGTGCACCTGCAGGACAACAAATTGTTCATTCAGGGCGCCGCTCCGTCTCAGGAAGTGAAGAACGACGTTTGGAACCAGATCAAGCTGGTGGATGCAAGCTACGGCGATCTTACCTGCGACCTCACGGTGGACCCGAGCCTCGCACCGGCTCCTCCACCGGTGCAGCGCACCTACACCGTAGTTGCCGGCGATTCCCTATGGAAGATTGCCTCGCATTTCTATAAGAACGGCGCTCAGTATCCGAAGATCATTGCGGCCAATCCTGGCAAGCTGAAGGACGAAAAGAGTGTCATTCACCCTGGCGACGTCCTGGTGATTCCCGACTAAGCTTGTAAAACTAACCCACAAAGCGCGAATCGGCCGAACCGTGCGCCGCCGGCTGCGTACTACCCTCTTTGGAGGTTCGCGCTTTGTCCGATCTGCTTCGCGATCTGAAATACACCATCCGCCGGCTGGCCCGCACGCCGGTATTCACCTTGGCCACGGTGGTCACACTGGCCCTCGGCATTGGCGCCAACACCGCCATCTTCAGCATCATTCACAGTGTTCTGCTGAAGCCGCTTCCCTTCCCTGAGCCGGACCGGCTCATCGGCGTGTGGCAAACCGCTCCGGGCGTCAACATCAAAGATCTGAACCCTTCGCTCGCCGACTACGTGGTGTACCACGAGGAATCGAAAACCTTCGCCGATGTGGCGATCTGGCAGGGGCGTTCTTCCACGGTCACCGAGTTCGCCGACCCGGAACGCGTGGATGGCATCGGCGTCACCTTCCGCCTGCTGCCGCTGCTGGGCGTCCAACCCCATCTGGGACGCCAGTTCACGGAGAAGGATAACCAGAACGGCGGCCCCGATGTCGTCATGCTGAGCTACGGCTACTGGCAGCGGCGTTTTGGCGGCGACCCGAAGGTGATCGGACGCCGCATCATGGCCGACGGCACGGCCCGCGAAATCATCGGAGTTTTGCCCAAAGGCTTTTGGTTCATGGACATGCGCCATGATCTGGTGACGCCTCTGCGGTTCGATCGGGCCAAGATCACGCTCGCCGGTTATAACTTCCAGGGAATCGCGCGCCTGCGTCCCGGGGTGACCCTCCAGCAGGCCAACGCCGACGTCGCCCGCATGATCGGCATCGAAATGAGCAAGTTCCCCCCGCCCAAGGGGATGAGCCTCGAAATGATGAAGGACGCCCGCCTGGGTCCGAACGTGCGCTTCCTCAAGGATGACTTCCTGGGAGACATTGGCCGCAGCCTGTGGGTGGTGATGGCAACCATCGGCATCGTCCTGTTGATCGCCTGCGCCAATGTGGCGAACCTGCTGCTGGTGCGCACCGAAGGGCGGGCTCAGGAACTGGCTGTCCGGGCCGCTCTCGGGGCCGGGCGTGGCCGGGTAGCACGCGAATTGTTGATGGAAAGCCTGCTGCTGGCCTTGGCCGGTGGGGCTGTCGGCATCGGCTTCGCCACTGCCGCCGTGAAGATCATCTTGGAGATCACGCCGGTGCGTCTGCCGCGCTTCGATCAGATCTCCGTGGACCCCATCGCGCTACTGTTCACCCTGGCACTGTCGATTATCGCCGGCCTGGCGTTCGGCGCATTTCCCGTGTGGAAACAGGGTGGTGTACACATCAACGAAACTCTACGCGCTGGCGGAAGAACGGCCAGCGCCAGCCGCGACCGTAACTTCGCCCGCAATATGCTCACCGTGGTGCAAGTGGCCTTGGCGCTGGTGCTGCTGGTCGGCTCCGGGCTGATGATCCGCTCCTTCCAGTCAATGCGCCGTGTCGATCCCGGCTTCCGCGATCCGGAAACCCTGCAGACGCTGCGGATCTCCATTCCCCGCAACGTCGCCCCGAAAGACGAGCAGTTACTGCAAGTCGAAAACAACCTCGTCAGCCGGCTGGCGGCGATCCCCGGAGTGACTCTCTCCAGCCTCACCGCCGATCTGCCGATGACCGGCGCCCAATCGCAAGACCCCATCGCCGCCAGTGACCGCACCTATCCCCAGGGCCAGATTCCGCCCTTGCGCCGCTTCTTCACCGTGGGGCCGGGAGCATTCCAGGCGATGGGAACGGCGCTCGCCGCCGGCCGCGAATACACCTGGAGCGATGTCCACGAGAAACGCCAGGTGGTGATGATCTCCGAGGTCTTTGCCCGCGAATACTGGGGTTCGGCCCCGGCGGCGATCGGCAAGCAGATCCGCTCCAACCCCAACGATTCCTGGAGCGAAATCATCGGCGTAGTGCGCGACGTCCACTACGACGGTGTGGAAAAGAAGGCGCCGTCGGCCGTCTACTGGCCGCTGAGCGGCCGCAACTCACTGGTGTTTCTAGTACGCACTTCCCGCGCCGGAAGCGAAAGCCTCACCGATGAAATCCGTAAAACCGTGTGGGCCGTGAACGCCAGCCTGCCCATCACCGATGTGCGCACCATGCGCGAGGTTTACGAACGGTCGATGTCCCGTACAGCCTTCACGCTCACCCTGCTGGCCATTAGCGGAGGGATGGCCCTGCTGTTGGCCGCAGTCGGCATCTACGCGGTCATCTCCTACACCGTGGCCCAACGGACCAGGGAGATTGGGATTCGCATGGCCCTCGGAGCGCATCATGGCAAGCTGAAACGCATGTTCGTCGGACATGGCTTGCTGTGGGGGGCGATCGGCTCAGGCGTGGGATTGGCGGCAGCAGCGGCCCTGTCGCGGCTGATGTCGACTCTGCTCTACGAAATCAGCCCGTTCGATCCCTTGACCTATGTAGCCGTGGCTGCGGGGTTGTTGGCGACGGCAGCCGTGGCCAGCTATCTCCCCGCCCGCCGGGTCACCAGGGTCGATCCGATGGAAGCCTTACGGGCGGAATAACACACGCAAAAACAGGGGCTTGGAGGGTAATCCAGCCCCTGTTCGTGTGACAGTACAGGATGCGAATGAGCGAAAGCGTCTCGAACCGGGCCTCGATTTCGCACTACCCCGTAGCTCGACAATATTCAAGCCCGAACACGGTTACCGGTGCGACTTTTGGGACGGTAACAATGCCGGTTTTGCGGGGCATCGACGCCTGATCCGAGATGGCCTTTGGAACCTTTCGGCTTCCATCTGCCTTCACCTAATAACGCGCGAACGGAGCGGAAATCTGATCACGAAAGGTCTGCATTTTGTTCTGTGCCAGTAAAAATGGTAAATGGCATACAGTAATGGTAGTGACCCTCAAAATCGACAGCGCGGGCCGTATTGTCGTCCCCAAACCGATTCGGGACCAGCTGGGGTTATATGCAGGAGCGCACATTGAGGTGGTGAACGGGCTATGGGTTCACCGGGGACGGACGCCCGCCCAATTCGATTGGAGTCGCTTCGCGCAGGAGGAACGTGAGGAGCAAAGCCGCAGGATTCTAGGTCTGTGAACATCCCGAGGATTGGAAAGATCGGATCGGCGAGCCCTGAGCGTGTGTTAGGGTCCGATCCAGTCCACCGCTACCATCTCCCCGAGTGCCCGTAGTTCCGGATCTCCCGTAACCAGCGCGGCGTCTTCCCGGATGGCGAGCGAGACGGCAAAAGCGTCGGCGTAGGAAATCCGATACCGTGCCTTCAGTTTCGCCGCTTGCATCACCTCGGCGGCATCAGGGAGCACCAGGCGTATAGGAAGCGAGGGCAGGCGCGAATGAAATTCCTCGGCTTGCTGTGCACCGAGCTTCCTGGAAGTCATATAGAAGACCTCCCCAATATTCATCCACGACATGGATAACTGCAGTTGCCCCGTTTCCGCCCGCTCCAGCAGTGCTTCTACCTGGCTGGCCGCCGGCTGATCCAGCAGCCAGGCCAGTAGCGCCCAGGAATCAAGTACCTTGCGTTCTTCCATCTTCGCGCTTCAATTCCTCGGCTCGTTCTTGAGCCAGATCCGCCAGCAGATCGCCATCCGCGGCCAGCATCCCGCGCATACTACGCCAGTGGGGAAAACCCTTGGCGACACGCTGCATCACCAGCGTTTCCCCCTGCACGTCAATCCGGAGCGCGGTGCCGGGAGTTAACCGCAACCGGTCCCGGATAGGCTTGGGAATGACAATCTGACCCTTAGAGGAGACCGTAGTGGTTTCCATGCCCGCATCTTACCATAGTAAGATGTGCCTTGCGCCAACTTGGCAAGGTACAATATCCCCTTCTATGACTCCGCAACAGAAAGCCGAATCCCTCGGCATTACGTTCGCCCCGCAGACGCCGGGCTATCTGAATCTTTGCATCCGTTCCGGCAACCAGTTGATCACCTCGGGCCACGTCAGCGGGCTCAAGGGCAAGCTTGGGGCCGGGCTCACAACCGAGGAAGGCTATGCGGCCGCCAAGGACTGCGCCACGCGCATCCTGCAATCGGTTTGGAACGCCCATGGCACGCTCGATGGCTTGCGGGTGCTGAAAGTGCTGGGGTGCGTCAATTCCGCCCCGGAATTCATTGAGCAGCACCTGGTGATCAACGGCGCTTCCGATCTGCTGCACGAGATCTTCGGCAAGCAGGGCGACGGCTTCCATGCCCGTAGCGCGCTGGGTTTCGCCTCGCTGCCGACCGGTGCCGCTGTGGAAGTGGAAGCGATCTTCGAAATCAAGTAAGCTGCCGGACGAACTCTTCGGCTTGGCGCACGCTTTCCGGAGTGCCGATATCGAGGAACGGGGCACGCACGCCCACCACTCGCAGATCGGCGCCTCCGGCGAGCAGAGCCGGAAATACATCGGTTTCCATGCTCAGTGGCTCTTTGTGCGGAAAACGATCGAGCGTCGCGCGTCGGAAGAAATAGACACCGCCGTTGATCCACCCCCGACCGGGACGTTTCTCGTGAAAGCCGAGCAGCCTCCCGCCGTCATCCACGGCTAGTGAGCCGTAGCGGCTGGTGTCCTCTACTTCCACGCCCAGCACCACACCATCGACGCCTGGCTGTGCGATTGCCCGCAACGCTTCTGCGACATCCCCCAGCACCAGCGAATCTCCGTTCGCCACAATAAAGGGGTCGCTCAGCGCGGTCTGGTCGGCCACATACACCACGGCGCCGCCGGTGCCAAGCGCCCGCGGTTCGCGCACCGTGACCACTTCCTCGCGCCCGGCGAAATACTGTTCCGCGACTTCGGCCAGATGGCCCAAGGAAAGGACGAACCGCTCCGCGCCCTGGCGCTTCCAATAGCGGATGGCCCACTCGAGGAACGGCTCGCCGGAAACCGGAATCATCGGCTTGGGAACGTCCGGGTACAATTCGCGGATCCGTGTGCCGAAGCCGCCGGCAAGCAGAACCGCTGTCAACTTCTGCATTAGTTCAGAAACGCCCGGTAGAGGAACGTTGCCATCTGTTCGCGAGTGACCGTGTCGTTGGGGCAGAACCCGGCGCCGGTGCCGCAGCCGAGCGTCACGCCCAACTCGCGCAGTTTCTGGATGAACTTGAAGGAGGGGTGAGTCGTCGGCACATCGTTGAAATAGGCCGCGGTGGGGAACGTGAAGTCATCACCCAGCAAAGACCGCAATTTGCCGCGCACCAGATACACCGCCATGTCGGTGCGGGTGATGGGAGCATCCGGGCAATATGTAGTCGCCGTGCAACCGCTGGCGATGCCCAATTCCCGCATCTTCTGAATCTGCGGGAAGAACTGGTGGGTGGAAGGCACGTCCGTGAAGTAGGGTGTGGACGGATAGGTGAAATTGTCGCCCAGAATGGCGCGGATGACGAAGGCCGCCGCCTGGCTCCGCAACACCGGATTGCCAGGGCAGAACGTGGTGGTGGTGCAACCTAACGTGATCGACCACATGCGCAGCGTGTTGATGGCGTCGTAGAAAACGCTGGAACTGGATACGTCGGTGAACTGTGGGCTGGAGGCGGCCGGGAAGTAAGCAGCCCGGGTACCGTATGCGCCTGCGCTAGTGCCGCGCGGCTTGGCATACTGCCCGAAGACCCACAGCCCGCCCAGGGTGGGGTCAATAGATGCTCCGAAGTAATCGCCCCACCGGAACCGGTCGGTCCCGTTGGTATAGTAATCCTCGCCGTTTTTCACTTCTGGAATTCCGGCATAGGTCAGTGCACCGGTGCTATCCGTCGTGGAGCCGGTAATCAGTTTGTTCGGGAAAGTATTGCCTGGGCCATTGGTGGCTGGCACGTCGAAGGCTGGATAAAAAAAGTTGCCGTTCGAGATTCGGCCCTGCAACGTCAACTTGTTCGTCGCCAGGTCGATTCGATCGTAAGTAACGGTAGTGGGTTCATTCGTGTAGCCGGAATTGCGCGCGGTGAAAAGGACTCCGTTCCGGACCACCGCCTTGAGTACGGTCCCGAATCCGGAGTCGAGGCGGATGGCAGTCCCCAACTGCGGGATCGATGCGGGAATGTCATAGGGCCAGAATCCGCGAATTGTAGTGCGCACACCGACGGGGGAAGTCCCGGTCGGATCGTTGATGCGCCACACCGTGAGATAGTCGGCATTGGCGGCAGTAGAAGTGTTCACCAGAATTCCCGGGTCAGCAGCCGATCCCGGACGCCCTCGCAGAATTGTTGGTTGGATATGCGCTGCCTTGCTATTGTCGAAATTACGCAGATCCCAGATGTCCTGAAAGGTTAGTGTCGTGGTAGCCGGGTTGTACAGCTCGCTCTTTTTCAGGATGCGGATCTTGGCGTACTGGAAGACATCCAATACGGCTGACAGCATATCGGTGGCCAGGTAGACAGCATTACTGTCGTAGCCCATCTGTGTAAAGTCGACTTCAAAGTTGGTCTGGGTACCGCCGTTGAGGCTTCCTTCCAACGCCCAGTTCTTCCAGCCTCCAGCGAAGGTAGGGCCGTTGGAAACGGAGATCAGAAAATACGTTTTGTAGGTGGCCCCATCAAAGGAGATAGCCGACAGCAAAAAACGCCCGTGCAGGGAATCGTAGAGAATCTTCGGGTCGAAAATGGAGCATGAGCCAATTGGGCACACGGTAGGAACCAAGTTGGCAAACCATTGTGGTAGCGACTGGAGGTTGCTCTGGGTACCGGTTTTCGTGAACCGGGCGATCTGAGAGTTGATGACGGCAATCAGATCCTCGGGTCCGGCGGCAATATCCGGGTCCGGGGGAACCAGCTGCTGCGTGAGGCCTTCAAAGTTGGTGGTTGCTGTCAATCCGAGCGGTTGCCTCGGCGCGAACTCGGGCGCGCGGCTTTCACTGTAGTTTTGAAGAATGAGTTGTGGGGGACCGGTCAGGATCGGACGTCGTGCTTCGCCAAGAGCTTTGCGGTGAAGGTATTCATCCAGTGGGATGGGGCTGTGGAAGCGAACGGGCATGAGGGGCACCACGACTGGATTCCCTGGGCGGGTGGGATCGTAAATAGCTCCGAATGGGGTGCTGCCCAGCGTTGCCGGCTGCCTCGTCATGCTCATCGGCACGGAAGCCTGCGCCGCCTGCCGCCCGAGCAGCCTGCGCCACCAACTTGCCTGTATCTTCGCCGGAGGGGGCGTTGCCGCTATGGCCGGAGCCGGTTCGGGCTTCATGTTCGGCAGACGGTCCGGAAAGAATTCCACCCCGCGTGCCGAACGGCCCGCCGCCGTCTGCTGCGCCTCTCCTACCGTCCCGAGAGCGGCCAATAGAAAGAGAGTGGCACCCGCAAACCGCGTAAACCCTTGTGGCAAATCCGCCTCCTTTCGCAATACCATAGTCTACCCTACGTCAGGGGGATTCTAGGGCTGAGAAGGGGGAAGTCTTACAAGGCTTGGACTGTTCGCAGGATCACAATAAAAACGGCCTAGCCAGTTTCCCAGCTAGGCCGCGGATCTTTGATGGTCGAGAAGTGTTAAACTTATTTCACTCCTATCCAACGCTTCTGTCAAGCCCCATTTTGCACAACATCTCGGACAGAAACGAATTTCGGTACTCTATCGAATTGCCTACTAAGCCGCTAACCTTAGCTCCGGTACTCCTTCCTACCCCGCATCTCACTCAATCCCAAGATACTTAATAACCCGCAGGGATCGAAATGGGAAGCGCGTGACAATGGAATCTGACCCTGTGTTTCGAGCCAAAGAGAATTGCCCAAAACAGCTGTTCCCTTGTGCTCCCACTGGTCCGGTTCGAAATGAGTTGGCGTGCCCAATCCCGGAAAACGGGATGTGCTGGATGGCGTCATAAAACACCCGAATCACGGTCTTGGCGGGACTTCCAATTGTCCTCTCCGCCCTAAGATATGCCCGCCGTCAGAGGAAGCAGCACCGTAATTCCAGACCATAGTATCTACTAAAGGGCTAACCTAAACACACGAATAGAATGGAAACGCCCTCCCGATTGAGGTGGACGTGTTGCAGTGGTGGAGGACGCGGTTCGCCCCGCCGGGTCGTGGCAGAGGCGTGGATGCCGAATTGCCTGCGGCGTTTGAAATCGGCAAGGCGGCCCGGAAATCATTACTGGGACCGACTTCTCTCCCATCTGGTATTCGGACCCGCCATGTGCCCAATTCCACCACTGCATCCTGGCTTACTCTGCCCCCGCAGAAGATTCGCGCATCGCTTCATGACCACCACGCCGCAGTGGCAGTGCTACGGAAGGCGCTGACAGCCTGAGAAGAAAGAGATAATATGTGGATGCCAACTCCGGCGAAATTATATCAGATGGGAAAAATGGACTATTTTCTGCTCGCCAAAAGCTAGTGAGTCGGGTTATCCTGACGGGGATGGATGTCAACAAAATGATCGCCGACTTGCGGTCGGAGCGGGAACAAATTGAGGAAGCTATCCTCAGTTTGGAACGCTTGGCCCGAGGACAAGGAAAACGCCGGGGCCGTCCGCCGGCTTGGCTGAAGGCTGCCCAAGGGGAACCGGTCAGTGCCGCCGCAGCAGCGCCAAAGCGGCGGGGCCGCCCTCCAGGCAGCAAGAACAAGCCTAAGGAAGAGGCCGCTGGTTAATTAGCGGGATCACCTTCTCCCCGCGTATCCTGCTCTTTTATCTGCCCTCGGTAATCGCTGTCTTATCTTCTTCCCCGGCGCTTGAACACTCAGGCGCCGGGCATCGCTATCCGTGTGTTTCGCGCCTTTTTGTCAGCGTTTTCCTACCGGTATATTGCCGGAATAAGCTGATACTACCTCTTCTGTCGCCCCATCCATCACCAACTCTCCGTGCTCTAGCCAGATTGCACGCTCGCACAGCTTCTGTACCGTCGATCCGGCGTGCGACACAATGAGCAATCCCTTGCCGGAGTTCTTCAGCTCCACAATTTTTTGATAGCAGCGCGCTTGAAATGCCGCGTCTCCCACGGCCAGCACTTCGTCGATGATGAGAAACGCCGGCTCGACATGGATAGCTACGGAAAACGCCAGCCGCATCATCATTCCGGAGGAGTAGGTGCGCAGCGGTTCTTCGATAAAATCACCCACACCGGAGAACTCGACAATTTCCCCATAGCGGCTTTCCGTTTTTTGCCGCGACAAACCAAGCAGCGAGGCATTGAGGAAGATATTCTCGCGTCCGGTGAGATCGCCATGAAAACCGGAGCCTAGCTCAAGCAACGCCGCCACCCGGCCCTGCACCGTCACCATGCCTTCATCCGGATAAGACAGGCCTGCCACCAGACTGAGGAGGGTGCTCTTGCCCGCTCCGTTGCGTCCGATCACGCCCACGGTTTCCCCTTCCCCGATGGTAAAGGAAACATTCTTCAGGGCATAGAAGGGCTTATCGGCATTGTCCCGTATGGGGTTGAACAACAGACTGCGCAACAACATCCGGCCGCTGCGGCGCTGAAAGGTCTTCGATACTCCGGCAAACTGAATCAGCGACATCCCAATCCTTTAGAAACGGTTGCCTGTAAAGCCGCCGTCAACGTAAATCTCCGTGCCCGTAATGAAGCTGCTTGCTTTTCGCGAGCAAAGCAACAGCATAGCGCCAATTAACTCCGAGGGTTCTCCGAACCGCGCCATGGGAGTTTGTCCCATGATATTGGCAACCCTCTGCTGGTCGAGGATTTTGCGGTTCTGCTCGGCGGGAAAAAAGCCCGGACACAGCGTATTCACCCGCACTTTGCGCTGGGCATACTCCCGCGCCACGTTCTTCGACAGATTCACCACTGCCGCCTTGGACGCCGAATAGGCGAACACACGCGATAGCGGCAGGTGCGAGGTGACGCTGCCGATATTGAGTATGCTGCCTCCTTCCGGCTGCGACGCCATTTGCGGGGCAAAGAGCTGGCAGCCCCAGTGCGTCGCCTTGAGATTGGTGTCGATCACCCGGTCCCAATCCTCGTCCGTGATCTTCTCATAAGGCGTGGCCGAATTGACGCCGGCGCAGTTCACCAGGATGTCGACGCCGCCGCGCGAGGCCACCACGCGGTCGCGCAACGCTTCCAGCGACTGCCGCGCGGTTACATCCACTTCCTCATAGGAGGCCGAGCCTCCCAGGGCGGCAATGGCGTTTACCCGCTCCTGGCCGCGCTCCCGTGAGCGCCCCGCTACCACCACGTGGGCTCCGGCCTGGGCCAATCCGTCACACAGCGCTCCCCCCAGCACGCCCGTACCCCCAATGACGACGGCGGTTTGCCCGCCCAGCGAAAACAAGCCATCCAGAAATGAATTCGGCATCAAGCGATCATTATCGCGCGAGCCTGCCTTCGCCTACAATAAAAGGCATTCGCACCGACGCACCACACGACCATCCGCTTAAAGAATGGATCCGCCCCTTTTACCTCAAGTGGCTCTATTTCCGTCTCCATCCGGAAGCGAAGCCTTCCCAATGGGTGCACTGTTGGGACTTCCCTTCCCTGCCCCTTTCCGGTCCGCTGCCGGAGCCCGGTGACAAGGCGGATGTCCTGCTTCTGCCGATGACCGACTGGCATACGCGCATCCAACGGGCTCAGCATTTCGCCCGGCAATTGGCGGCCCTCGGCCACCGCTGCTTTTATCTCAATCTCAACCTCGGCCGTGAGTTTCCCCAGCCCGCTCTGCTGAGCCAATCGCCGGCGGTACACCGGCTCGAAGAGGGTGTCTACGAACTGCACATCGCCTTACCCCGGGAACCCGTCTATCATCACCGGTTGTTATCGGAAGATGAATCAGCTCAAGTCGCCAAAATGACCGAGCAGATTTTGCATGCGTTCCATTCCCGCCGCCTGGCGATCGTCTCCCAATTTCCCCTTTGGAACCGCGCCGTGGAGATCCTGCGCCGCGAACGTCCGGCCGTGCTCGTCTCCGATTGCCATGATCTGCTCAGCGGATTCCGGCGTATGTCCCGTGAGATAATCGCGCGTGAAGAGGAACTCTTTCAACAAGCGGAGATTCTGGTGTTTTCAGCCAAATCCCTTCTGGAGAAAAAACGTGCCGAGTTCCCGTGGCTGGCGGGAGCCGGGGAAAAGACGCAGGCTATTATCCCGAACGGCGCAGAAGTGTCTCATTTCCAGTGGACTGCCGGGGGCAAACAGCGCATCGCCGGCTATGCCGGTTCGCTCGATGAGTGGTTTGACGTGGATGCCGTGGATGCCGCCGCTGCCGCCCACCCACAGGTGCAGTTTGTGCTGCTCGGCCGGATTGAAGCCGACAAGGTGCGTGCGCTCGAGTCGCGGCCCAACGTCCGGCTCTATGGAGAGGTTCCCTATGACCGGCTTCCCACCTACCTTGCGGAATTCGATGTCGGCCTCATCCCCTTCCTGGTCAATCCTCTCACTCTGGCCACAAACCCCATCAAACTCTATGAGTACTTCGCCTGCGGGATGCCGGTTGTCAGTACCGCGCTCCCCGAAGTCGCCGCCTATGGTCCGCTCGTGTACTCTGCCGCAACACCAAAGGAATTCGCTGCCCAGGTGAGCCTTGCTCTCGCCGAACAGGACGTGGAACTGCGCCGCCAGCGGCGTCAGGCTGCCGAGCGCGAGAGCTGGCCGGTCCGCGCCGCACAGCTTTCGCAACTAATGGAAGGCAGCGGCTGAACTCGGTGACAATGGAACCATGGTCTTTCTCATCGGCGGCCGCGGACTGGTGGGTAGCGCGTTTGCGCGCCAATGCGAGGCGCAGGGGCTTCCGTATGCCATCCTCGACCGCGAGTCCTACCCCACCTACCGGGGCCGCTCCTGCCGGCTTCTGATCAACGCCAACGGCAATTCCCGTAAACCTCTAGCCTTCTCCGACCCGCTCGCAGACTTCGATGCCTCGGTTCGCTCCGTGCGGGCATCGCTGGTCGATTTCCAGTTCGAGCGCTACGTGCATCTCTCCTCCTGCGACGTCTACCCCGATTGTTCCTCCCCGGAAACGACCCAGGAATCGGTTGCCCCCGACATTGGCCGGCAAAGTCCGTATGGCTTCCACAAATACCTGGCCGAGCAGTGCGTCCAGCATGCCGCCTCCGACTGGCAGATTTTCCGCTTGGGCGGCTTCGTCGGGCCAGGACTGAAAAAGAACGCCATCTTCGATATTCTTCACGGTGGCCCGCTGTGGCTCGATCCGGCAAGTGAACTGCAATTTCTGCACACTGACGACGCAGCGCGCATTGTGCTCCAGTTGGCCCACTCCGGCCCCGGCCGGGAGGTGTTCAATCTGTGCGGCAAAGGCACTGTCGCGCTCTCTGATGTGATGGCGTCGACGGGGCAGGAAGTCCCTGTGAAACCCAATAGCCCGCGCGTGCGCTACGCCGTGTCGATCGAGAAGATCAACCGCCTCGCCGAGATCCCCGACACCCGGTCCACCGTGCTGCGCTTCTGTGCGGGCTTCT
>JAXLQM010000025.1:0-161199 GCA_046331645.1 Bryobacteraceae bacterium | reverse complement strand
TTCGACGTATGGCTACGATGCGTACGGGAACCGGGTGAGCTATACGGACCCGGAGGGGCGAACGACGGCGAGCACGTACAACTCGTATGGGCAGATGCTGACGCAGACGGATGCCCGTGGGAATGGGACGAGCTACACGTACGATGAGTTGGGGCGGCGGGCGACGATGCGGGATGCGGGGAACGGGCTGTGGACGTACGCGTACGACGGGAATGGGAACAAGACGGCGGAGGTGGATCCGCTGAACCGGACGACGGGGTATGAATACGACGCGAAGAACCGGCTCACGAAGACGACGTATCCGGACTCAACGTTTACCCAAACCGCTTACGACTTTCGGGACAAGCCGCTGACGGTGACGGATCAGTTGGGGCGGGTGACGAAGAACGAATACGATCTGGCCGGGCAGTTGAAGAAGGTGACGTATGCGTTTGGGACTGCGGATGCGGGTTCTGTTGAATATACCTACGATCTGGCTGGGCGGAGGTTGACGGAGAAGGATGAGCGGGGGAATGTGACGACTTCCGCTTACGATGATGCTGGGCGGCTGGTATCTGTCACGAACGCGCAGGGGAAGGTGAAGAGCTTCGCTTACGATGATGCGGACCGGCGGACATCGAGCACGGATGAGAAGAATCGGGTGACGGTGTTTGAGTTCGATGGGCGTAGGCGAAACACGAAGGTGACGTATCCGGACGCGAAGTTCGTGACGCAGGTGTTCGATGGGCTGAACCGGCTGACATCGCGGACCGATCAGGACAATCGGGTGACGGTGTGGGGCTACGATAAAGTGAGCCAGTTGACTCAGGTAACCGACGCATTGAACCAGTTGACGAGCTACGGGTATGATCTGGCAGGAAACAAGATCCGGCAGACGGATGCGAATGGGCACGTGACGAGCTACGAGTACGATGCGTTGAACCGGCGGACGAGGAGGACGCTGCCTGCGGGGCAATATGAGGCGTTCACGTACGATGCGGTGGGAAACATGGTGACGCGGCGGAACTTCAATGCCAAGACGACGACGCATGCTTATGATTCGATGAGCCGGCTGCTGAGCATGACGCCGGACGCATCGTTGAGCGGGCAGACTCCGATCATGTTTACGTATTCGGGGAGTGGGAAGCGGTTGACGATGGCGGATGCCTCGGGGACTACGACGTGGACGTATGATTTCCGGGACCGGGTAAAGACGAAGGCAACGCTGCAAGGGACGCTGACGTATGGGTACCACCCGAACAGCCTAGTGGCCTCGGTGGTGTCGTCGAATGCGAATGGGGTGAATGTTTCCTATGCTTATGATTCGCTGAACCGGTTGCAGACGGTGACGGATCAAGTGGGCGCGACGAGTTTCACTTGGGATGACGCAGGGAATCCGGCGACGATGGCGTATCCAAATGGCGTGGTGCACACGTTCGGGACGGATGTGATGGACCGGATGAATGCGGTGACGAAGACGCCGAACACGTTGGCGAGCTATAGCTACACGTTTGGAAATTCGGGGCAGAAACTGACGGCGACGGAGAGCGGCGGTCGGTCGATGAGTTGGGGCTACGATGCGGTGTACAAGCTGCTCAGTGAGACTGTCGTTCCGGACGGCACGGTGAACTACACTTTGGACGCGGTGGGGAACCGGCTGTCGCGGGGTTCAACGATCACGGGGATTCCGAGCACGACGAACACGTTCGATTTGAATGACCGGATCTCTGGGGACACGTTTGACGACAACGGGAATACCTTGACTTCGGGTGGGCAGACATTTGGGTATGACTTCCTCGACCGGCTGACGAGTTACAACGGCGGCGCTGTAACAATGGTCTACGATGGCGACGGCAACCGAATTGGGAAGACGGCTGGCGGAGCGACGACGCGGTACCTGGTGGATGATCTGACGCCGACGGGTTATGCGCAGGTGGCGGAGGAAGTGGTGGCTGGATCAGTGGTCCGGCGGTACACGCACGGCAGGGGGCGGATCAGCCAAACTCAACTGATTGGAGGAAGCTGGAGCAGCCACTACTACGGGTACGATAGTGCCTTTAATGTTCGCTCGCTCACAGACAGTGCCGGCGTATTGACGGATACCTACGCATACGATGCATTTGGCGGGCTCACCAACAGCGCCGGTGCGACTCCGAATGTGTTTCGCTATCGCGGTGAGCAGTTCGATTCAGCCTTGGGGATGTACTACTTGCGGGCTCGGTGGTACTTAAACTCCACTGGCAGATTTCTAACCGCTGATAGGCATCCCGGCATCGAAAGCGAGGTCCTGACTCTCAACAGATATGCATACGCTCTCCCCAATCCCATTGCGGCGGCTGACCCATCCGGACACCTTCGACTGATCACTTTGGGAATGCTGGCTCGGACGGCAATCGTTGTCGGCTTCGCCATGTACGGTGGCCTCCGGACCATCGAGGTTCCCGATGGAGACAACACACGGCTATTCCTCGAGCAGCAGCACACGCAAGCAGGCGCTTACTTCATATGCATCATGAAGAAGGCAACCGACGCGGCGCTGAAGAACAACGGCATCGTGGATCCCTATTTTGATTACCACTCTCGCTTTGCAGATGGGTGCAGAATCGAGCCCGAGAAAACCACATGTAGCGAGTCCAAGCCGAATCTAATTCCCTGCAGCCGCCTATGGTACACATGTAGCTCCAAGTCGCAAGCTTTAAATAAAGTCGCCGACAAGTGGGACGTCGCGGTGAGCGACCTAACGGCTCCGTCATCGACGGCGACAAGTGGTCCCTGTCGAAGGGGAGGGGTGTACACTCCAGGATGGCACGTGAACGTGGATCACAACGAACGTGGATTCCTGGACACGCTGGTCGGTTGCCCATGCTGTGAGGACACCCCAAGCGGACCCAAGGAACTGCAACGATGGGACATCTCCCAATAACAATGACGAAAGATGAAATGTATGAGTGCCTGATATATCAGGCAGCTGCCGTGGGGCCTTGGCCTGTCAGGTACATACGCGATACTGTAAATTGGGAGCGGTTAAATTGGCCGCAGTATCGCCATTTCCAACAAGCGGAGTTAACGGTCGTCTTTGATGATCTTGTCGCGCTGAGTCGTATCTTGATTGATACGGTTGCGCCAGGTGTGGCCGACAGACACGGGCCACAGTATCGTATGAGCATCGCGGCCTCGCAACGCTGGGAAAAGTGGGCGAGGCCGAATTGGGAGTTGTTCTACGAAGAGAAGTACCTCGGCGCGAACAAGTGCCAGATTAGGGGCAATAACGCCACACTTCTAGAAAGACTCCTACGTAATGGGCTCGGCGGTACCTGCTCGATTGCACACAATTCAGTGGTGTGGACGAAACTGGAGTCTTGGTGTCCAACTTACTGGAAGACTTTGAAGGAAGGTTGGGAAATACGGTTTGACTGCTGCCCCGACAATGAATTCGAGGATTTATCCAGTTCGATTGAGGATTGGCGATTGATTCCAGGGTGGTTCGTCCCTCATTGGGAACTCTCGCGGTGGCCTTTGGCAAATGATTGAACAGAATGGACATAGGTATCCCACCGGGGAGTGCTTCCACGTTGGATGACAGGGACGCTCTTGTGTGTAAGCGTCTCGTGAACCGCATCCCTCGAACCCGGCTGTTGAGAATGACGCCAGATGCCTCGTTAAGTGGGCAGACTCCGATAGCCTCTACGTACAGCGGCACCGGCAAACGCCGCTGTTCCTCACTGGCGGCAATCCGCAGCAGTTGAGCGCGACGACGAACGCCAGCGGTGTGGCAAGCTTCAGCTACACGAGCACGGTGCCGCGTGTGACCGATACCTTGCTGGCGAAAGCGCTGATCTCGGGCGCGGTGGTGCAATCGAACGCTGTGCAGGTGAGTTGGACCAACGGAACCAACGTGTCTCCGCTGGTGAATGCCGGCGAGGACGTGACGGTGACTATGCCCGAGGGTGCAGGGCTGAGCGGCACGGTGACCGATGACGGGTTGCCTTCGAGCAGCGCTCTGACGATCACGTGGACGAAGATCAGCGGGCCGGGCGATGTGACGTTCGAGGCTCCGCAGAAGGCCGCGCCAGTGGCCTACTTCTCGGCGACGGGCGTGTATGTGCTGCAACTGATGGCCTCGGATGGGTCGTTGATTTCGACGGACACGGTGCAGGTGACGGTGAACGCTCCGGGATCTAGCCAGCCGGGATGGATTGGCTCGCCGGTGGATGGCACTCGCGTGACGGGGATTGTGCCCATCACGGTGGGGCCGGGCAAGACGTTGACTGGCGGAGTACTGTCGTACTGGCCGAGTTGGGATGAAGAGCATCCGGTGGTGTTGAACGGCAACACCGTGGGCAGTGGGACGCTGGCTAATTGGGACACGACGACGCTGGCCAACGGAGCCTATTGGGTGAAGCTGGCGGCAACGGATTCGCAGGGCGTGACGCAGAATAACCTGGTGCTGGTGACAGCGACCGGGGAGTTCAAGCCGGGGCGCGTGATGACGACGGTGCGCGATTTCGTGGTGCCGTTGGCGGGATTGCCGATCGCCATTGAGCGCACTTACGACAGCCTGGAGCGGAGCGTGACCGGCGATTTCGGGTTTGGGTGGAAACTGGCGATCAACTCGGCGAGGCTGACGGTGGGACCGGCGGCGCAGCAAGTGACGCTGACGATGAACGGGCAACGGAAGACGTTCTACTTCACTCCGGTGTAAGCATCACATGAACACCACTTCCGGAACTTCTCCTATGTTGGGCGCATTGTGCTCCTGGTTCGACCGCACGGGAATGCGAAGCCTCGTTGAGGCCCACCTGAAGTCGGTACGGCCCATTATGCAACGATCCAATATCCAATCACCATAGGTCAGGCACGGCTCGCCGCCACGCGAACGTACTTATCGAAGCCGAATGCTGCGTCTAGTTCCGCGACTTGGCGCTGTGTGTCAGGGCCGAACGTGACTCGACGAGCCGGCGGGACACACCGGCCCCTCCAGCAGGCGGTGATGCAAGTAGCGAATGCTGAAAATGATCCAATCGTTTCTGATTGAGCGGCCACCTTCGCACTTGCTGGAGTGATCTCGTGCTCCACAGCAGCCTGGAGTCCCCGTTCGCAACCCAGGCTTGGCGCACGTGAGGAGTCCACCGTCATCAACCTAAAATACATTGCCACCCAAACCCCGTTTCGCGAATCGCTCGTCCAGATCAGATGCTGCTCTCTTTACTGATTTCCATCCTGGTGTCCCGCCGGAAGGAGACGTAGATCCGGCACCCACTCAAAGATCGCCTTGACCACGTGTGCAGAGGTTTCCGATACAAATGTCTCGGGCCGAACCTGAAATGACGCAATCACTTCCGCAAACACGTCCTTCTCAAGCTCTCGCGCTTCGTTCGACAACTCGATGAACTGGGCTAACGTATCGACCAATCGTTCAATCCGCTCCCGGTTCTGCGCAACCGTCACTTGCCGGATATGCCCCAAAGGAGAACACAGCAAATCGGAGATCTGGTTTCGCAGGATCTCAAGTTCCTTCTGCTTCTTCTCCATCTCTGCGTAATAACGCTCCCGTACTTCCAAAGAATGCTCAATGTGCCGGTGGCGCGCGATCTTGTCAGCCTCAATCTGACCTACACGGTCAAGGGCTTCCGTTCGCTGCTTCCAGGCCCACCGTCGACTCCATTCGCTCCAGTTGGCCGGGGGACTGCTTGGGATGGGCCGTCCCGGATTCCGCACTTCGTACCACGTTCGATACGCTGCTGTTAGCCCTCGTCGGGAAGGAGGCATGTCCCGATAGACAACAAATGCAGACCAAGCCTTGTCCGGCTCCTTCGACCGTCGAGTCCAGATCTGCTCTACATCTGGATCCAGCGGGAGGTCATTCTGCGAAAACTCGCTTTGAAATCTGCGCCCCATCTTGATACGCATCCTTCCTTGTAACCGTAAGGTCAGGGCTCTCCACTTCGGGGAGTTTCATACTTGGAATGCCCTCCGGCGTGAGCAGTTCCATGTCATGTCCATGTCATGCGGCGCAAGAACACGCTGAAACTGCCTATCACAACCCCAACACGATGAACACAGAATCAACGGCTTAGGACCCATTGGCACCCCCTAATACACCCCCGCGCGCATTCGATCCCCGTTAGCGCTACCAATTCCTCATACACTTACGGACTTTGCGCTGTGACGCGATGTGACGCGCCGCGCTCCAGCGGAAAACTCGGCTCCCGCAAACGCGTCGCAGTCGTTGGCACCACGATCTGATGTCAACTCCGGCTGAAAAATCCTCAAAGTTCCGGTCGAAAATTCCCCACCCCAACACATGCGCTAGAACCTCTTCTCTCCGGCCCCAACTGAAGCGGAGCCCAGCGGCGCCCCTGGGCGCCGCGTTTTGGGCGTAGTGGAAGTGGGGACCGGAGTAGGCGACCCCGGTTGTCCCTCCTACGCTCCCCGCCGGCCAACAAGCCCGCCTCCTTCGATCCTTCAGCCGGTAGCTTCCCCGCGAATGTTGATCGTCGTGGAGTGGTGCAGCAACCGGTCCAGTATCGCCGTTGCTATGATCGGGTCTCCGGAAAACTCCGCCCCAATCGCCGTGTTTTAGTTCGAGGTCAGAATAATGCCGCCTCGTTCATAGCGTGCACTAACCAACTGGAAGATCGTCGCCCCAACTCATCCAACGGCAGATATCCCATCTCGTCCACTACCAGAACTCTTCGGCGCCAGATACACATTTCATCCGCCGGTCCAACCGCCCTTCCTGATACGCTCTTCCCAGATCATCCACCAGATCGTGCGCCGTCATGAAATACGCCGGCCGCCCTGCCCGAATCGCAGACTCGGCCAGCGCTACCGCCAGGTGCGTCTTTCCCACTCCCGGCGGCCCCTGCAGGATCACATTGCTTGCCAGACAAACCGCAGCGTTCTTAACTCCTTCACCTGACGTTCGTCAATCGACGGCTGCCGTCAAACCGTTCGAACGCCGTTTCACCGTAGGGCAAATGCGCCAACTGCAGTCGGCAGGCCTTCAGGTACCGTTGCCTTCGCTTCCACCTCCGTGGTCAGCACGTCCAGCAGAAAGTTCCATAGCCTGGCCTCTTGATGCCTTGTTCCAAATGCTTTACTTTCTGTTCCACCGCCGTCAGCGACAAGGCCACCAACGTCTGCTGCAATCGTTCCAGCGTTGTCATTGTCCACCTCCAGCGGCAGCAATCTGTATGCTGCCAATGGCCTGACCTCTACTTCTGCGGCGCTGTTTGCCGGATCGCAACCAACGTCTTGTGCGGCTGCTGTGCTCCCAACGGGATCCCAGCATGATGGTCCTGCTGCAGCTGGATGCGGTGCTTTCCCCAGTGCTTGTGCGTGTTCGGCAATGCGCCGCTCTCCGTAGTGCACCTCAACCATCCTCCGCCCTTTTCCCTGACCCACACCCTGCTTGCCCGCATACCGCCAGGGAACCGAATACCGGCTCCCTGCCAGTTCACGAACGCATCCCGTGCCACCTTGCGCAACTCCTGGTCCAGATAGGATAGTAAGAGGGTCTTCTACGAGTGGCTGCAGTGAAAACTGATCGGCTTCTCCACGCAGCGCCACTGATTCATGGGTTGTGCCATGGATACGTTGATTGGCCACCTTCCACACCCACTCCTGCAACTGCGCATCTAGATCCTCCAACCTATTCGGCTCGCGTCCCTGCAGTCCGCACAGAAAGTTCCGCCGTGAGGTACTTCACTCCCGATTCCACTTTGCCCTTGGTTTGCGCCCGATACGGCCGGCACAGCCGCGGCTTGAAGCCCCAGTATCTGGCGAAGTCCAGAAACACAGGGTTCCACACAATCTCTCCGCGTTCGTCCGTTTCAGCCACACCGTTTTCATGCGGTCGGAAAGCATTCCTCCGGCACGCCGCCCAACTGCCGGAATGCTCTTCATGTGCATGCGCAGCAATGTGCCCAGTTTCTGGTCGAGCGCTGCCTCGGCCACCATCATCATTCGGCTGCAGCTGAGCGTGAAGGTGAATGCCCAGCTTGTGTTCCTTGCCCTCGATGTCGATCTTGCCCAGGTGGCCCCAATCCACTTGCGCCTGATGTCCGGCGGCGTCTCAAACCGCCGGACTGCAACCACACTGGTGGCTTGCCGTTGCGGCCGCAACCAGTCGGTGAGGATCGGGAGTGCTGCCCTTGTAGCCGCGCTCGCAACTCCCTCATCAGCACGCACGCATTCCATACTCCTGTCTTCAGTCGCTCCTCCAGATACGGCGAAGCGAATCCAGTTTGCTTCGTCGGTTTCTGCTCGTGGTCCGTAAACGGGTGAGGTCTCCGGCTTCAAGAGATACTTGCGAACGGTCTTTCGATCGAGCGCCCATCAGTTCGCTGATGGCTTGAATGCTGAGGCCTTGCCTCTTCAGTTCCGTTATGTCGCTCACTTCTTTGCCCCTTAACAGATCGCGCCACTTCTCTGAGGATCGGTGTCGGTTTCTTCCTCTGTCACGGGGTGGGGATTTTTCAACCGGCACTATGGGGATTTTTGCACCGGCGCTGACACTGACATACCTCCCACGACGTCAAGGACGATGGGATAAAGGTTGGCGTCGCGAATCAAAGTTGTATGCTTTGGCACGATAACCGCCGCAGCTGGTCCTGGATGTGGCCCAGCCGCGGCACTTGCCAGCCAACGGTATGAGGGGCTCAACTCTATGTGATAGATTGATGATCACGTCATACCATGGGACCCCAGCCACGAAGGCGATTCTGCGCAGTTCGCGCCAGTGTTGCCGGATACTTCACTTCAGCCGACGAGTTCATCCACATCGGTTTCTCTCGCTTGATCGGAGATCCATCGCCGAATACAACCTACATCCACGAGTTGGTGCACAAAGATCTCACGCAGGCGACGTTAATGGGGCATTATGAACGGTTCGTGGCTCGGCTGCTTGAATATGGCAAAATGAGCAACGCCATCCGGCATCACGTTCAGACGCTGCTTGACGTAATCATGGAGCGCTCAACGCTTGTCCACGAAGGTACGGCACTGTATATTAGCCTTGCGAACCTAGAAGTGCTAGGGGGGCCTCAGATCGCATCTGTCAGGGCGGCTTTGCCCGCCGACTACGACGCGCACGTGAATGTCCTGGAGCGAAACCTCCTTCCGTTGACGGCATTTCGGGGCAGCGGCAACGTCACCGATCACGATGTGACGCAGACAATGGTCGTTGACGTTATCGCCAAGGCATGTGCATTCACCATATTGAACACTGACCTTCGCGATGCGCTCGATCAATCTTCGACACCGTTAGAGGCGCTCCATTGTAAAATACCCGATTACGATGGCCGCTTCATTCAGTTGCTTGACTCCCTAGCGAGATCTGGCTCTTTATCGGCACTGTTAGCGAGTGTAAGGAGCGATGTCTCGGCCCTCCGGCGTCGCGAGTCTCCCAGTTTAAACGAGCGCGCACTTTCAAGTTTTGGGGAGAAACTGATCGCGATCCGTACCGAGGTTGAGCGGCAATTATGCGATATTGTTCCCGGCTTTGGACCTCCGGTCACGGTTCGGAGTCTTCACGCTGTCAGTCACGAGCTTTTGTCCGAGCTGAACCGCAACATCGAGCAACGCCAGGGACATAGTGCTATTGAACTCAAGCAGGGAGTTTATAGCACATTCATGCCCCTCAACGTACGCTCAGCGTCGCATGGACAGCTATGCCAATTGTGGTTCGGTGATGCACCACGTGAAGAATCCTCCGCGGTTAACCTCGGCAACTGGTTACGCGATATTGTTGCGATGGGACGAAGTAGTGGCCTGTGGCACCTTGTTCACATCCTCATCCATTCCAACACCGCATCGCAAGACGAGACGCTGCCGAATGGCACTGGGCTCCGTGCAGGAGAAACCGTATTCCACGTCATTCGGCGACTGCTTCCGGTGTCAGAGGGTGGCACCGACGTGGATCCCGATACCGAGCACAAGACCGAACGGGTGCTAGCGCGCTCTCACTTCCTCAAGAGGATCGAGGTACTCTCAGAAGGGTTACGTCGATCGCTCGGCGAAGATACACGCCTCCTCGCCTGGCATGTCTCGCTACCCTCTCACGAGGTCGCTACGGAGTCCCTTGTTGAGTATCTCAACTTGTGGCCGCGGGATCCTGCAATCCTGGTTCTCTTCCATTTTGATGAATGTGGTTCGACAGTGTTTTCCAATATTGTTCGAACGCTGGCGGCGACTCGCGACGTCGTCCTATATAGGAGCTCGCTATTCACGGGTGCGTTGAGCCCCCTCGTAGCCACCGAACGCGACTCAGGGCGACGTTATTGCCTTCTTACGCCCGCAGATGTTGCTATCCGGATGGAGGCGAATATTTTTGCCAGGGGCCAAGTCGTGGACGGCAAGCCTTATTCGGTCGTCCAAGAGTATGGTGACCGACCAGAAGTGCACATGGCCCTGGATTTTATCTACCACGAAAGGTGGTGGCGCAAATGAGTGCGGGAGATGCTGTCCCAGATTGTTCGGCGCGTTCAGCCGACTCATCGCAACTTTCATCGTTGTACGAACGGCTTCAAGCTATGCGCATCTCACCTCAGGACTCCGATGCAGTTTGCACGGCAATCATCCGGGCGATTGGTGTCGCAGAGCCCGACAGGCAGCCTCGACGAGGTCGCCATCTAATTCTCCGTTCCATGGACATGGTGATTCGGGATGACGACTTGGAAGTTATCGACGCCATCTGCAAAGCTTTGGAAGCCGCAGTTGCTGCCGGTCTCGTCAGTTCGAAAGTACTGATCGCGGCTCTCTCAGCAGTCATAATAGGACTGGTTAAGATTGGTCGTCAGGTCCAAGCAAAAGCAGCGTTCGTCTCACGCGACCAACTTGTGATACTTATGCTCCTGAAGGAGAATCCCCTCGGCCTTACGCTTCGAGAGCTCACGGCGCTGAGCAATGACCGCAAAGTTTTAGCGATGAAGAGTGAGGAGGACATCCTCGCGACCTTGAAAGACCTATCGGCAATAGCGTTGCGTGATGGTTCTGTGGTGGCTATCGTGGCTCAAGATGCAGGCGGCATGTGGCGAACGCAAGGAATTTGAATTCCGCTGGAGCAGTCCACGGCGGAGGCAAGACCTACCGATGTAGGGTTCGATCCCCATTAGCGATACCAACCTCAACAACTTACGAACTTTGCGCTGCGAGACGGAATGCGAGGCGGGCTGTAGGCGAGAACTCGGAGTACCGTATCCAGAAAAGAGCAATGGATAGCGCGAGAGCCCTGCGCTCCAGCGGCAAGTAATCATTGGCAGTAAGGTTACTTAAGCCGATCGAAACACACGTTCATCAATACTGCGGTGAGCACGTTGGAAAGTATGCCAATCAGAACACTGCTAAAGAACGACAAGTGACCGTATAGGAAGAAAATAATTCCGAAGCCAACAGTCATCACCAACAACTGAAGCCATACGCCGTAGCGGTAATACCGAAGCTGACGCGCCATCTTCGCAATCCTCGGTCCGTGTGAAGCTTCGATCTCCTTCTCGCTGGAACCGATCCGCGCGGAAAACTTAGGATCCTTTGGATCTGCATACATGGACGTTACCACTGGCCAGATCTTCGTTTCATACCCATGTTGGCCTGAATAAGGCTTCGTGACTGACTTGGGGAGAACAGTGAATTCGATCTTGGCGATTGGTTCGTCCGGCTGAATGTAGATATACCTATGAGAGGCATTGTACAGCGTTATTCCCAGTCTGCCCTCGAAACCGGGATCGGCATAGGTGTTGACCGGTAGTATGCCGATCGAGAAGAGGTGTCCTTTCGTCAGAATACGCCCAAGCACATTTGAGGGCAGGGAGACGCTTTCACGCACGATACTGACAATTTGGCAATGAGGCTTTAGTAGGTAGCCGTCTCCTGGGCCGACCACGATTCGCTTGTCCTCAGCCGAGGACTGGACCTCGTAAAAAATCTCGCTTGCTCGCAGCTCATAACAGGCCTGCTTGACGCACTTCTCATCGAAGCAATCCACAATGAGGCCTCCGGCCCGCCCGAGGCGGAGGAGATCGTCGTCAACGATAGTACCGACTGGAACACCGCGCCAGATATTACTCATATGTCATGTAATCCTCAACTTGTATTCCAACAAACCTGTTAACGCCACACTCAATACTTGGTTTGCCGCGACTGAAATAATGACATCGGGCAGTCCGCTCGCACCTGATGATTTGCTCATCGTCTCCACGTAATGTCTTCTGAAGCAGTTGGGGATCTGCAATCAATGCACGCCCTATCGAGACCACAACGTTTGGAGGGAGTTCCCCAAGAAGACTGACATCTTGAACATTTCCGCTCACGCCAACCGCACAAGCGAGATCCCGAGAGACACCCAGGGCAAGGTCACGGAGCGGCAACACCCCCTTCTCGATGCCTGGATATATCAGCCGCCGGTCCACCGTGTAGAACCCACCCGTGTAGTCGATCAGATGAAATCCCGCTTGCGCAACTAGTTCAGACACAACCTTGATACAGGCAAGTTCCTCGTCGATCGACTTCGTTAGGCCGGAGAACAAACTAAGCCGCACGCTGAGGATACAATCGGCACGCCTCTCTCTGAGGGCAATAGCGAACACGTTGAGCCAGGGACCCAAAAGGCTGAAATTTCCTGAGCGTCCGTTAGTGAGTGGATTGAGGAGGAGTGATAGCAGGTATCCGTGCGCAGCATGAATCTGGATGACATCAAATCCCACCTCGACGGCGAGTTGCGCAGCTGTCAGGAATTGATTCAGAACCTTTTCAATAAATACATCCGACATGCCCGACAGTAGTACAGAAAGGCGGCGTCGCTCGTCGGTTGCATTCCCCGCAACCCAGTTCCGTTTGGGCGCCAATTCAGGGCAGTAGGCGAGCTGAATACCTGCCAGACTGCCCCGCGCTTTGATGCATGTCGCGAGGCGAGCAAAGCTCCCCAAGTCAGCGCTTTTGTTAAGGACAGGAGTGTTATGGTTTGAGGCTCCATCCATTGAAACCGCTACGTTTCCCACCATACTGATTCCCATTTCGTGGCCCGACCTGTCTTGGTGAAACCTGAGGAGACTCTCAGTAGGAACACCTTGCTGAGCAAATCCTGTGTTCAGTGGAGCCAGTAAAATCCGGCTCGGCAAGATCTTGCTCGACAGCTGTATGGGCGAGAACAGGGGGCTGATAAAACCTCGCATTTATCGGCCCGACTGCGGGATTGAATAGCCGGCAAACCGTTGCTCGTTGAGGTCGAGCTTGCTCCGGAACTCCCCTTCCAAATCTATGCTCAACTGGGATGTCAATTTCAACAGATAGATGAATATATCTGCAAGCTCAGATGCGAGATGCGGCTTGGCTGCTTCGAAAGTCAAATCGCCCCGAGTAATCTTCTTCGTCGCATTTGCGAACTCGCCGACTTCGCCGGCGAGGGCAACAGTCAACTCTAGAAGCACAGGCAGATTGGTTGCATCGATTTGCTGATACCACGGGTTGCCTGGCTTGCCATGTCTCAAATCGAATTCACGCTGAAGCTCTGCCAAATCCTGAATAGTCGAGGCCATCAGACCATTCTATGCCCGCGACCCGCAACTGCACTACAGTCGAAAAGTCGAGAGCCGCACGGGGCAAGATCGCGACGCGGCCCAGCGCTGATTGGTGCTTGGGGAAGGTTGGTCAACCCCACAGCGTGAGGAGCCGATTCTCTATGCTCGTTCCAACGTGCATTTGGAAATGGCGGAAAGCCACGCGGCCATGCATGTCTCTGCTTATCTTCTCTGGTGGGAAGCGAATACACTTTTTCTGTTGACGACTGAATCTTGCGTCTGATATTCAGGTGTTGAACGCTACCCAAGCGTTCCGCAGTCCACTCAGAGCGCCGGGACGCTCGCGAATCTCCTTCCCGCAGCAATTTGCTGCTACCCGTGTCTCCAAATCCATGAACGCTTCAATACCCGTCTACCGATCGGACGGACGTCTCCACGAGCGCGTGACCGAACGCCAACTAGCGCGCATGGAAGCCGTCGGGTTGATCGCCCGTGTGGTACGCCATCGCAAGGGCCATATCAACCGGGCCATACTATTCGCTCGTCCCGATGATCCGCGGCCAACGCAACCGGTGGCCCACATGGGAACGCGATACAGCTTCAAGGAACACTTGGCGCACGGCTTCTCTTGGGATCTGAAGCGGCTCGATGGATCGCGCGATGGCAAGACGTATGCGCCCGATGACACGCGCGTGCTCTTCCTTACTGTGGTCAACGAGTGCTTGGTGTCATGAAACGTAGCAGGAAGCAGATTGGTGCCCGTCACGTCGCCAGGGTGCGCGGCGTGTTCGTCAGGGTTCGCAGGCACCGCGTGTGCTGGGGCAAGCCCATGCTGCAGGGCCCCTGGCGCAGCCAGCCGCAGGAGTGATGAAACCCCTAGCAATCCGATCTCCATTGGGTCCTCGGAAGAGGTGGTGGGCGGCGGGTGGTTAGATTGCACGCTGTGGCTAGCGTGGGGAAGTTTTTCGAGGGTGACGAACGTTGACAAACGAATCGCAAGTGATGGTTTCCAAGCACGTTAGACTGTCGCCCTTATCCGTGGCTGCGGTTGACACGCGGACGGTACCGGAACCCGAATGCATTCGGATTCCGCTGGGGGCTCGGCACGGAGTTGGCCGCACCCACTTTACTCGACCAACGAAGATGACTGAGCCTTCCCGAGTGCGGAACAAACTCGAAATCGCATGACGACATTGGCCCAGCGGATTGAGATCTGGCCGGTGGAACGGCTGGTGCCTTATGCCCGGAATCCACGGACGCACTCGCCAGCGCAGGTCGCGCAGATTGCTGGTTCGATCGCTCAGTTCGGCTTCAACAATCCGGTCTTGGTCGATTCTGCGGCCGGCGTGATTGCGGGCCACGGGCGGCTCCTGGCAGCGCAGAAACTCGGCATGACGGAGTTGCCTGTCATTATCCTCGACCACCTCGACGAGACGGCTCGTCGGGCCTTCCTCATCGCGGACAACCGGCTCAGCGAACTCGCCGGATGGGACGACCAACTGCTGGCGGCTGAGTTGAAGGAACTCGGCGACGCTGGGCTGGACACCGCGCTTACCGGATTCGACGAGGCAGCCGTTGCCGCATTGCTGGCGGGATTGGAAGACGACGCGCCCGCGCCGGAGGCTGACGAAGCCGAAATCCCGGAGGCTCCGGCCGAGCCAGTCACGAGGCCCGGTGATCTATGGCTCGTAGGTCCCCATCGCATCCTCGGTGGTGATTGCCGGGATGTGGCAGCGGTGTCGAAACTGTTCGATGGCAAAAAGGCCAACGCCGTGGTCACCTCACCACCCTACGCAACGCAGAGGGAATACGATCCTTCGAGTGGCTTCCAACCGGTGTCGCCCGACGAGTACGTGAGGTGGTATGGCGATGTGGCGGCAGCTATCACGTCGGTGATTGCGGGGGACGGATCCTACTTCCTCAACATTAAGGAGCACGCCGAGGGCGGGCAGCGGCATCTGTATGTGAAGGACTTGTTCATCGCGCACGTCCGGCAGTGGGGCTGGCGATTCATCGACGAATTTTGTTGGCGCAAGACGGACAATGGCGTTCCTGGCGGCTGGAACAACAGATTCAAGAATGCGTGGGAGCCGATCGCGCACTTCAGCCGCGGCGAGACCATCAAGTTCCATCCGTTCGCAGTTGGCCACCGCTCGGCCGATTGCTTTGAGTATTCTCCGGACAATCCGAAATCGTCATCGGGGAGCGGATTGCTTGGTACCGGCGCGCGCGGTGCGGCGGCAGGCAAATCCGGAAGCCAGGATGATGACGGGAGAATCGCAGGCATTGCGCGGCCATCGAACGTGATCGAGGCGAAGTCGGAGTCGAGCCAAGGGAGCCACTCTGCCCCGTTCCCGCGTGCGGTCCCGGAGTTCTTCATCAAGGCGTTCACCGACGCGCGGGACGTCGTGTACGATCCGTTTCTCGGCAGCGGCACGACTATCGCCGCTGCTCATGTATTGAATCGCGTGGGTGTGGGCACAGAAATTAGCCCGGCCTACTGCGACGTGATTCTGCTCCGATTGGCGGCACTCACCGACAACGAGCCAGTCCTGGCGGAGTCCGGCCGCACGTTCGCAGCTGTGTCCGCAGAGCGCGGTGTGACGGCGAGCCCGAGCCACAAGAAATGACCAATGACATCCAGGTGGAGCGCTGGCCTGTAGAGCGCCTGATTCCGTACGCGCGGAATGCGCGCACGCACAGTCCGGAGCAGGTATCGCAAATCGCTGCATCGATCGTCGAATTCGGCTGGACGAGCCCGATCCTGCTCGGCAGTGACGGTGTCATCATCGCTGGACACGCACGCTTGCTGGCGGCGAGGAAGCTGGGCATGTCTGAGGTGCCGATTATCATGCTCGGCCACCTCAGCGAATCGCAGCGTCGTGCGCTGGTGATCGCGGACAACAGACTGGCCCTGAATGCCGGGTGGGATGAAGAGATGCTTCGTGTCGAACTCGATGCATTACGCGAAGACGAGTTCAATCTGGAGCTGCTCGGCTTCGAAGTGGATGAGTTGGAGGCTCTGCTTGACGAGCCTGAGACGGAGAACGCCGGCAACACGGACGACGATGCCGTGCCGGAAACACCGGAAACGGCTGTAACGGTTCCTGGTGATGTGTGGCTGCTGGGCGAGCACCGTCTGCTGTGCGGCGATGCAACGCAGATTGAAGCCGTCGAGAAGGTGCTCGATGGCGGGTTGGCCGACCTGGCCTTCACCGATCCACCCTACAACGTGAACTACGGATCGACGATGAAGGACAAGCTGCGAAAGAAATCCCGCAAGATCGCCAACGACAATCTGGGCGACGGCTTCGAGCAGTTCCTACGCGATGCCTGCACAAACATCTTGGCAGTGACCAAGGGCGCCGTCTACATCTGCATGTCATCGTCTGAGTTGCACACGCTGTTCAAGTCCTTCGTCGCTGCGGGAGGCCATTGGTCCACGTTCGTGATCTGGGCGAAGAATGCCTTCACGATCGGCCGCTCGGACTACCAGCGTCAGTATGAGCCGATTCTCTACGGCTGGCGGGAAGGTACAGATCACTTCTGGTGCGGCGCCCGTGACCAGGGCGATGTGTGGTTCGTCAAGAAACCTGTCGTCAACGATCTCCATCCGACGATGAAGCCGGTGGAACTGGTTGAGCGTGCGATTCGGAACAGCAGCAAAGGCCGCGATATGGTGCTCGATCCGTTTGGCGGTTCTGGCTCGACGCTCATCGCCTGTGAGAAGTCCGGGCGCCATGCGCGGTTGATCGAGTTGGAGCCGCGATACTGCGATGTAATCGTCCTCCGCTGGCAGGAATTCACCGGGCAGCAGGCCGTGCTCGCAGACGGTAACTCGACATTCAACGAGTTGAAGACAATTCGTACAACAGATCGATGCGGCTTACAGAAAGGAGAAATCCGATGAGTGTCATCTCACCAGTGCTTGAGGTTGCCGGAGTATTAGGCATCACTTTTTTCGCGGTCTTCCTCGCTACCGCCGCGATCGATGCCATCGCGGACTTTGTGAGGACTCAGCGAGCGGAACACGTCAAGGAAATGACTGCCGCGTTTGACCTGCTTTTCAAGCGTGCTGAATTGCGGCTCATGACGCACTCACTGACCTCAGCCTCGGAACGTTCCAACCATTCCGAAAACAAAGATGCAGATCCCTCTTGAGATTCTGATCGCGCTTACGGGCTTGGTTTCCGGTCTTATCGGCGCGTATGTCGGCCTACAAAGCCGAGCGGTGCTCGCGGAGGTCAGGAAAGAAATTGCCGAGATGGAAAACCGCGTGATTTCTCGAATCAATGGCACGTATGTCCGGGCAGCCGAGTGCGCCTTGCGCGAAGAAAACGTCCATCAACGCTTGGACGTGATCGTCGAAGAAATCCGCGGGAGAAATGCCGCCGGCGCTTGAATCCGACGGCGGGTAGTTCAGTCGTTCTATGTCACTTCGGAATGATCCCAACTTGGCGGTTTGAGGCGATCCGCGAAGTGACGTGCTGGAAGTTGGTTGGATCTTTCAGCTCAAGCTGCTGAAATCTGCTCAACATGTTTTCGAACGACTGTGGTTCCGGACCGGTGTCCAGGCGCACGCGTACCGTGCTCTGGGGATTGGCCGGTTTGGTAGTAGTCTCAGGCTTCGGGAAGGCTACCAGTGGTTCCATGACCACACCGCATGCATTTTCTGTTCCATCGGAACCGATTGAAATCACGTCCACCGGAACGGGCAGAATGACGAACATGCATCACTGCGGCAGGTTCTTGTCATCTATCACGCGAAACTGCGCGCCCATGAACGAGCACGAGCCGCCAACCCGGAGGCTGACGGCTCCTTCTTGCCCAGCGTGGCTATTGGAGGCGGTAGCGGCGCGATCCGTCTTCGCCGCGCGTGGATTCCACGGTGAGCCCCATCTTCTTGCCGAGGCTGCCGGAGATGAAGCCGCGCACGCTGTGCGCTTGCCACTGCGTTGCGGCCATCAACTCCGTGAGCGTGGCACCTTCGGCGCGGCGCAGCATGTCGAGCACGATGGCCTTCTTGCTCCCTTCGCGCGTTTTCGGCGCGCCGGTTACCGTGGTGGACTCCTCGGTCGCGGTGGCTTCCACCGCTGCGACGTTGGCCACCGGTTGCGCGGGAGTGGGCGTCAGGGCTTGGACCGCCCGCCAGATCCGGCCGACCGCCGTCTTGCGGTCCGTGAACTTCTTGACCGGCTTGAGGTCGCCAAAGGGCGGCGCGCCGGCGAAGCTGTTCCAGAGGTCTACGAAGCGCCCGATGGGCCACTGGCTGGTGAGCTTGGTCAGTTCCTTCTCCGTGGCGAAGGTCCCTTCGGTCGATCCAGCGCGGTGTTGCAGTGCGTCCTCGCGCTCGGCGAAGGCCGTGATGTTGTTGTCAGTGTCGATCACAAATGTGGTCATGGTGGTTCTCCTTGTTCAGCGATTCATGCCGGCGAGTTTTTCGTCCGGGTTGATGGTCAGGTTTTTGAGATAGCCGCTGGCGATGAGTGCCCAGCCAAACGGCGTTGAGATTTCGTGGCGAGCGGCGATGCGGCTCAGCTTGATGCGGTGCGTGCCGTTGTCGAACTCCTTCTTGAGATGGCCCCGGCGGTCGAGCTTCCAGCCGTTGCGTGTGGCCCAGGTGATCAGTTCGTCGCGGGTCATGGTCAGTACTCCAGCCCTTTGGCTTCCACCGCGCTGCGGTCGCCCAGGCTGGCCAGAACGTAGGCGAGTTGCTCGGTGATCCGGCCAAGGTCGCCGGCGTAGCCCCAGTCGGTGGGCTCGGCGGCCTGTTCCTTCTGGTGAGCAGCCAGGCGCGTGGCGATGCGCTTCAGCAGGTCTTGGGCTTCGGCGTGACGCTCGGCGTAGGAGGTTGCTGCGCTCTGCTTGGTGGCTTGTGATTTGGTGTTCCTCATCGCGAACCCATTCATCACTTCGTTCCGGTGAAGAAGCAAGCAGAATCGAACAACTGAATCTCTTGATGTTTCAAACAGATCGGGGCGTGAATGTCGGATAGGTTGATGACGCAGGCCGAGTACGCGCGGCACCGCGGCAAGAGCCGCCAGTACATCAGCCGCCTGGCGAAGGCCGGGGTGCTGGTGCTGCGCGGCGGCAAGGTGGATGTGGGCGCATCAGATGCTGTGCTGGACGATCGCCCCGAGCCGGTCTCCGAACGAGTGACTGCCGCCCAGGGCGATGTTGCACCGGCGGGAACGACGTTTGCTCAGGCCAAGACGGCTGACATGGTGTTCAAGGCGAAGCTGCGAAAGATGGAGTTCGATCTACGCACAGGCAAGCTGGTGGAGGCGGAGATTGTGAAGCAGCGCTGGTCTACTATCCTGCGGTTAATCGTGGATCGGATACTGGCGTGGCCGAACCGGTTGGCCCCTGAGGTAGCTGCGTTGACGGAAGAGCGCCAAGTACGGGAAGCGATTCTCCGCGAGGCTCGGGTGTTGGTCAACGACCTGCGCTCGGAAGTGCAGTATGCGCGTTGAAGAGATCCAGATCCTGGCAGCCGAGGTGCTGGCGCCTCCTCCGGATCTGACGGTATCGCAGTGGGCGGATCAGAACCGGCGGTTGTCGTCGGAGTCGGCGGCGGAGAAGGGGGAGTGGAGGACGGATCGGGCCCCGTACCAGCGTGCCGTGATGGACTCGATGGGTCCGAACAGCACCTTCGAAACGGTCGTGCTGATGTGGGCAGCTCAAAGTGGAAAGTGCCTGGCGCTCGACACGCCCCTCCCCACGCCGGATGGATGGGAGGCCATCTCAAACATCGAGCCCGGTGACAGGTTGTTTGATGACAGGGGCAACGTCTGCCGCGTCCTCGCCACCAGCGATGTGAAACATGGGCTCGCTTGTTACCGTGTCCGATTCGACGATGGAAACGAAATTACAACGGATGCGGAGCACCTATGGTTTGCCCATGATCGGCGGCAAAACAAATTCTGTGAAGTAACCACCGAAGAGATGTCACGCGAAGTCCCAATCAAACGGGATAGGCAGGAGGCATTCCGTTACCGCATCTCTTGTGCGGAGCCACTCAGCCTCCCCGATGTCGTCCTCCCCATCGATCCCTACGTGCTCGGTGTGTGGCTCGGCGATGGGAGCTCTCACCATGCCCAGATCACAGGGCTGCTCAGCGACGGAATAGATCAACTCCTGGCAGCAACCGGTACGGAAGCACGGGTGATACGGACCACATCCTCCGGCGTCCCTACCGTTCAGGTGGGCCGGGCAAAGCGAATCGCTCTACGCAGTGAATGCCCGCGGGGCCATCGGCTGGAAGGCAACAATGTGGGCCCCGGGTACTGCCGGCCATGCAAGGTCATGCACGCCATCGCCACGAAGCGGCGTAAGCAAGAGCGGCTTGGGCAAGAGCGACTGTTTCCTCGCGTTGCGGGGCGAACGAATACCTTGGAGACCTCCGATACCATGACCGCTCAGTTGCACCGGCTGGGTGTTCTGCACAACAAGCACATCCCGTCAGCGTATCTGAGGGCGTCGGAGAGCCAACGGCGGGCTCTGCTGCAGGGGCTGCTCGATACCGATGGATATGCCTCGTCCACTGGCTCGGCGGTGGAGTTCACCAACACCAACGAGCGGCTGGCCAAGGAGTTCTGCGAACTCTCGGTATCTCTTGGCTTTAAACCGAGCTTCAAAAAGGGGCGTGCTACCCTTCGTGGCAAAGACTGCGGTCCGAAGTTTCGGATTCACTTCACCGCGTACCGCGAAGATCTCCCATTTCGGCTGGAACGGAAACTGAATCGCCTGCGCACGGCGGATGCACCGCGATCTCGGCCGACGGAGAGCCGACGCAGGAGCATCATTGCGATTGAACCTGTAGATTCGGTGCCGGTGCGTTGCCTGGCGGTGGATTCTCCATCGCGGTTGTTCCTGGCCGGCAAGGGAATGATCCCCACCCACAACAGTTCACTTATTGAAAATTACCTTGGCTACATCATCGAGCTTGATCCTGGCCCAGTGCTGCTTGTACAGCCGCGCGAAGTGGATGCGGAGGCGTTCTCCAAGGACCGATTGGCACCGATGTTGCGGGACACGCCGTCGCTCGGTGGCAGAGTGGCGGATTCGCGATCGCGGGATTCGAACAATACGATTCTCCACAAGAAGTTCCTCGGTGGCAGCATCACGTTGGCCGCGGCGAACTCCCCAGCGGGACTGGCGATGCGCTCCATCCGGTACTGTCTGCTCGACGAGGTGGATCGGTATCCAGCGAGCGCCGGGAGCGAGGGTGATCCGGTGAACCTCGCCATCACGCGCACGGCGAACTTCTGGAATCGCAAGGTGGTGATGTGCTCGACGCCCACCACGAAGGGCGCCTCACGCATCGAGCACGCCTGGCTCAATTCGAACCAGCAGAGCTACTGGGTGCCTTGCCCACATTGCAGCGGATTTCAGGTGTTGCGTTGGGAGAATCTGGTGTGGCCGAAGACGGAGCCCGAACAGGCGCGCTACCGGTGCGAGCACTGCGCGCGAGAGATCGAGGATTGGCAGAAGCACCAGATGCTGAAGGCCGGCGAGTGGCGTGCTGCGCGGCCGGACGTCAGCGATGTTGCGGGCTTCTGGATCAACGGGCTGTACTCGCCGTGGCGCAAGTGGGGCGCGCTGGCGAAGAAGTTCCTGGTGGATAAGCAGTCCATTGAGACGCTACGGGAATTTGTGAATACAGTGCTCGCAGAACCATGGGATGACGCTGCGGAGACGGCGGTGGATCAGGCTGCGGTGATGGCCCGGCGCGAGCACTACCGAGCGGCGGTACCATTCGGCGCGGTTGTGCTGACGGTTGGGGTGGACGTGCAGAAGGACCGCTTGGAGATGGAACTCGTCGGTTGGGGGCGTGGGGAGGAGAGTTGGTCCATCGAGTACCGTGTGTTGCCGGGCGATCCTTCGGGAGCGCTGGTGTGGCAGGAACTGGACACGTACCTCGAACGGCGCTGGCCGCATGAGACGGGGATTTCGCTGCCGGTGGCCGCGTGCGCGATTGACTCGGGGTACGAGTCGCAGGCGGTGTATGAGTTCTGCCGGACACGGTATCACCGGCGGATCTTCGCAGTGAAGGGTAAGGGCGGAACTCTTCCGGTGTGGCAGCGGAAGCCGACTTCGAAGAACATCCGGGGCGAGAAGCCTTGGATCGTCGGAACGGACACGGCGAAGGAAACCGTCTATGGGCGGCTGAAGAATCCGACGCTCGGCACACCCGGATACTCGCACTTTCCATCGGACCGGACGGAAACGTACTTCGAACAGTTGCTTGGGGAAGTGCTGGTGACGACCTACGCCAAAGGCCAGCCGAAACGGGAGTGGCGGCCGAAGCCAGGGGTTCGCCAAGAAGCCCTGGACGCCCGCGTGTATGCCTATGCCGGGTTGCGCGCTCTCGTCTCCATGGGGCTGTCGCTGGACAACGAGGCCGACCGGATCCTCGCCACCGCCCGTCCGCAGTCGGTGCCGGATGGCGACCCGGATCGAGCGCGCTGGCTGGGGGATCGGCGGAAGAACTGGTTGTCGCGATGAAAGTGAGAAGTCAGCAGCAGGCTACTGGGAGCGGTTGGGAATACCTCGTCACCACGGCGGAGGCGGAAGCATCCGCGGTGCTCGCCGAGCATGGGGCGCAGGGGTGGGAACTCGTTTCGGTGATCCGGGAGTTCGGTATTCGGGCGACGTTCTACTTCAAGCGGAGGCGGCAGTAGTTGGCCTGGACGCAACTGCAACTCGATGCGATTGAAGCCGCCATCGCCAGCGGTGAGCTGACCGTGCGTTTCGGCGACCGGACGGTGACATACCGTTCGATCGATGAACTGTTGCGTGCGCGGGCGGTGGTGAAGGATGCCGTGAGCGTGGCGAGCGGCACGGCGGTCGATCGATTCAGCTTTGCGCAGACCTCAAAAGGATGAACTGGCTCGACGAAGCGATCACGTGGGTGTCGCCTGAGGCTGGCCTGCGCCGGATGCGCGCACGGCGTGCCGCGGAGATTGTGCGGCTTGCCTATGAGGGCGCGCGTGCTGATCGGCGCACAGGCGGGGTGGGTCACTGCCGGGAACTCGGCCAACGCCGAGATCGGGATGGCGCTGTCGAAGCTGCGGGAGCGATCCCGCGATCTGATTCGGAACAACGCTTACGCTTCGCGGGCCGTTGCAGAGGTCGTCGGCAACGCCATCGGAACTGGCATCACGGTGCAGGCACGGAGCGGCGACGCAGCGCGGGATGGCGAGATCAACGCGGCGTGGACGGAATGGATGGATGAATGTGACGCCGACGGGCAACTCGATTTCTTCGGTATCCAGGCATTGGTCGCGCGCACGGTGTTCGAAAGTGGCGAATGTCTGGTGCGGTTTCGTCAACGCCGGACCAAAGACGGACTGGCGATTCCGCTGCAGTTGCAGGTGCTGGAGCCTGACTTCCTCGATCAAACGAAGACCGAGAAGACGAACACCGGTTACATCATTCAGGGGGTCGAGTTCGATCTCGTCGGGCAGCGGGTCTACTACTGGCTGTTCGGTCAGCATCCGGGCGACATCGTGCAAACGGGGGTGCGGGGTGGAATGGGATTGCAGTCCGTGCGCGTACCCGCATCCGAGGTGCTTCATGTCTATCGCAAGGACCGGCCTGGACAAGTGCGTGGCGTGCCGTGGCTCGCACCGGTGGTCGTGACGCTACGCGATCTGGACGAATACGAGGAAGCCGAGTTAGTGCGCAAGAAAATCGAGGCGTGCTTTGCGGCATTCGTTACGCAGCCGCAGGGGCCGGAAGGACCGTCCATCGCACCAACGACCCCGGACCCGGCAACGGGCAAACGCGTGGAGAGCTTTGAGCCAGGAATGATCGAGTATCTGAAGCCTGGCGAGGAGATCTCGTTTGCGGCACCCTCGGCATCCGCCGGCTACCGGGACTTCATTGCGGCGAAGCAGGCACAGATCGCCACGGGGCTCCAGTTGACGTATGAACAACTCACCGGTGATCTCTCGCGTGTGAACTATTCGAGCTACCGGGCCGGGCTGCTCAGCTTCCGCAACGGGATCGAGGGATTTCGGTGGCTGACGTTCATTCCGATGTTCTGTACGCCGGTGTGGCAACGGTTTACCACGGTGGCCTATGCTGCCGGCGCGATTGGCGAGGCCGGTCCCGTGCGCGCGGAATGGACACCGCCGGGGTTCGGTAGCGTGGACCCGTACAAGGATTCCGTCGCGACGCTCAACCGGCTGCGCACCGGCACGCTTACCTTGCGCCAGGCGATTGCCGAGCAGGGCTATGACCCTGACGCGCAGTTGAGCCAGATTGCCGAGATCAATGCGGTGCTCGACAAACTCGGCATTGTCCTCGATTGCGATCCGCGGCGCGTCACCCAGACCGGAACTCAACAGAAGGAACTCACGCAATGACAGCAGAGATTACCCGTGAACGGCTGGCAGCCGAGTTCGAAGCCTTGTCGCCGTCCAGCAACGATGACCGCACGGCGACGCTGACCTGGTATACCGGGGCATCCGTGCGCCGTTACGACGGGCGCGGTGCCTTCGAGATGCGTTTCTCCATGGAACCGCATGCTATCCGAATGGGTCGCATGTCGAGCGGTTCCGCACCGCTGCTCAACTCGCATCGCGATTTCACCGTTGATGACGTGATCGGTGTGATCACCAAGTCCTGGGTGGAGAACGGCCTCGGCAAAGCGACGGTGCGATTCTCGAAGCGCAACGACGTGGACCCCATCTGGCAGGACGTGCAGGACGGCATCCTGCGCAATGCATCGATGGGCGTAGCGATCCATGCAGTAGAAGATGTGACGCCGAAGGGCACCAGTTTGCGCCAGATGCTGGTGACCGATTGGGAACCGGAGGAAATCTCTCTGGTGCCCATCGGAGCAGACCCGGGCGCAGGATTTCGATTTGGACGGGCACCTAGCCCAAAGGAGCAACCGATGGAAGAAACCACCATCACCGATACGGGCGAACAGGCCCGTGTCGAAATCAATGTGGATGCCGAGCGTCAGGCCGCGGCACTGGCCGAACGCACGCGCATCCAGGAGTTGGAGAAAGTCGGGCGCGCCGTGGGCCTCGATGAGACGCTGGTCTCGCAGCACGTCGGCGCTGGCACTTCGATCGAGGAGTTCCGGAAGGTCGCACTCGATGAACTGGCAAAGCGCAGCGACGCCACGCCGATTCGCAGTGCTGCTGCCACAGTGACTCGGGATGAGGCTGACGCGCGCCGGACCGGAATCGGTGCCGCACTGCTCTATCGCTACGATCCGGCGGTCTTCCCAATGAAGGATGACGTTGGACGAGACTGGGCCGGGCTCACCTTGCTCGATCTGGCTCGCGAGTGTCTGGAGGCATCCGGCACGCGCACGCGGCGCATGGGGCGAAGCGACATCGCGAAGCTTGCGCTTTCGACCTCGGACTTCCCGAACATCCTGGCCGATGTGGCCAACAAAACGTTGCGCCAGGCATACACTGCCTATCCGCGCACGTTCCTGCCGTTCTCGCGGCGGCGTTCGGCGGCGGATTTCAAGAACATCAATGCCGTGCAGTTGGGAGAATCGCCCAGCCTGCAGAAGGTGAACGAGAAGGGCGAGTTCACGCATGGCTCGATTGCCGAGGGGAAAGAGACCTACAAGCTGGCCACCTATGGCCGGATTGTCTCGATCACGCGGCAGGTGATCATCAATGATGATTTGAGCGCGTTCACGCGCATCCCTGCTGGATTCGGCGTGGCAGCAGCGACCCTTGAAAGTGACACGGTCTGGGGCATCATCACCAGCAACCCGAACATGGGGGATGGTGTGGCGCTGTTCCATACCACGCACGCGAATCTGAACACGGGCGGCACCACTGCGCTTGCGCTGACCGGGCTCGGTGGCGGTATGGCAGCGATGGCGAAGCAGAAGGGCCTCGACGGGACCACGGTGCTGAACATCCAGCCGCGCTACCTGGCAGTACCGGTGGCTCTGCAGTTGACGGCCTTCCAGTTGGTGGCAACGAACCTCGCGCCGGCTCAATCGGCAAATGTAGTGCCGGAATACATCCGGGCGCTCACTCCGATTGCCGAACCACGGCTGGATGCATCGAGTACTGGCGCATGGTATCTGTTCGCCTCACCCGATCAGATCGACACCATCGAGTATGCGTACCTCGAAGGCCAGGACGGTGTGTACATCGAGACACGCCAGGGCTTCGATGTGGACGGCGTTGAGATCAAGGCTCGTATGGACTTCGGGGCGAAAGCCATCGACTGGCGCGGCATGCAGAAAAACGCTGGGAGTTAAGTGAAGGAGATTGTGCGATGAAGAACTACATTCAGAAGGGCGAGACCCTTACTTTGACGTCACCCTACGCCGTCAGTTCCGGTGGCGGTGCGCTGGTTGGCTCGATCTTTGGTGTGGCCGCCAACGACTACGGCAATGGCGGGGAAGGTGAGTTCCAGGTTGCCGGTGTGTTCGACCTGACGCGGGAAACCGGTGCCAGTTCCGGGTTCACCGCGGGCACGTTGATCTACTGGGACGACACCAACAAGCGCATCACGAAGACCGTTGGCACGAACAAGCTGATTGGCGTTGCCGTGCGGACGGCCGCGGATGGCGATGCGACGGCACGTGTGCGGCTCAACGGCGCTTTCGTCGGGTGATGAGCTTCGCTGCGTCCACAGCACGAATGAACGAGGCCTGCCTGCGTGTGTTCGGCAGCGATGTCACCTATCGACAGCAGGCGGGTGGGCAGGCTTTGATTCGCGGCGTGCTGGAGGCGACACGGGAGACGGAAGATACTGCGCCGGGCGTTTATGCCGTGCTCTTTGTGCGCTTGGCGGACCTGCCTGCCGCGCCGCAGCGGGGCGATCAGGTAGAGATTGCCGATGCAGTCTACAAGGTGTTCGGGATTGAGGCCGATGGGCAGGGCGGCGTGACGCTGGCGTTGCGGGTCGAATGATATGGGTAGCGTTCGCGTCTGGCAGAAGAAGCAGATCCGGCTGGACCGGCTGAACTTCCGACAGAACCAGATGCTCAAGATCGGCACTGTCGGAGTCGCGGCGGTGAAGAACCGTCTTGGGGCCGGGCTTGGCGCGAATGACTCGGCGGCGAAGCCGCTCACGAAACGGTATGCCATTCAGAAGAGCAAGCTGGGGCTCAGCAATCGCCGCAACCTGTCCTTCACGGGGAACATGCTGCGGAATCTGGCTGTGCGGACGGTGAGTGAACGGAAGGCGTCGGCAGGGCTGTCTACGCGCAAGGATCGCATCAAGGCTTGGGCGAATCAGAAGATCGAGCCATGGTTGGTGTTCTCGGCGAAGAACCGTGGTGCGGTGCTGGAGGCTGCGCGGCGCGTATTTGCTGAGAACACGAGGCGGCTTGTGTTGGAGCGGTTCCTCGGCGGAGGGCGCAAATGATCGATGCTTCTGAGATTGTCGATGCCTTCGTCGCCGCACTTCGAGACATCCCGGAGTTGGTGGCGGAAATGGAAGATGAGCCAGAGCGCATCTCTGCCTACCATGACCACTACCCGAAGCGATCGAGCCTTGCGATGGCAATGCATCAGATGCCGGCGCCTGGGGTGATAGTTGCATGGAAGGGCACGGGGCCGGGCACGTTCGGCAACATCGAGGTGTGGAAGCACGAGTTGACGCTGTGCCTGCGCGCGCGGTCCGCCGGTGAGTCGGACCGACCGGCATACAACCGGCTGTTTCGCCTCATTACCAAAGGGATTCCGGCGAGTGCCGGCGTTCCGATGATGCAGCACACGATTCATCCGGACTGCTACCGTTGGATGCTCCGGCGATCCAGCGGGCGACAGATGCGGAAGGGCTCGACTATTTCGAGGTGTCGGTGACGTTCACCGAGATTGGAGATGCCTGATGGACAAAGTGACCATGAGGCCGTGCGATGGCGGAGAACCCATTGAGGTTGAGGCCAGGCCGGATGTGATTGTGCCGCTTCTGGTGGCGGGTTGGAGCCAGTGTCCGCGGCAGAAGGCGAAGGAGGAAACCGAAGATGCCATCGACGGCTAGAATGCAGGAGATCCTCATCGGGTTTGGCAAGGGAAAGCAGACCGATATCGCGACGGCGAATGCCGCGCCCGCTATCTGGCGGCTGAACAAGCTGAATGCCTCCACCGCTAATCCGAAGCTGAACACGGAAACCGATGCCGAGGAATACGGCAAGGGCCACGAGTTTCCCACCACCGTCTACAAGACGTCATGGGATGTCGGTGGCGCGATCGAGAAGTATCTGAGCTCGGAGATCGGTGCTTGGGCTATGGCGTTCGGACTGGGCAAGGTAGTGAAGAGTGGCAGCGCTCCGAACTTCACCTACACTTGCACACCGCTGAATCCGGTCTCCGATGGGATTGAGCTGCCGTACTTCAGCTTCATCGAGCAGATGCGGCCTGGCGGAGGCGCGGTGTTGGACCGGATGGCTGTTGGCTGCGCGGTGGAGGATTGGACCATTACGATCGGCTCGGGGCCGGGGCGGACGAACAGCAAGATCACGATCAACTTCGCTGGATCGGGGAAGCTCACGGAGCCTTCCGGTGTTGTGCTACCCGCAGCGACCGCTGAGAAGTTGCTGCCGTCGGCATCGCTGACGTTGTCAATCAACGGGACGGACTATGTGACGTCGAAGAACATCGTATCGGTGGAGTGCGGGTGGAAGAACAATATCCGGATGGACTCGGGGTTCTTCCCTGGCTCCGGATTTCAGACGCCGGGCGACGGGGCTTCCGGCGCGATCCGCGGGCGGTTGGAGTGTGGGAATCGTCAGGCCACATTGAAGTTCAGCGCACGGTTTGCGAATGGCTCGACGGAACTGACGACGTTGAAGAGCCAGACCACCGGCACCGCGGTGCTGGCCTTGTCGTTCGATGTGAACAACTCGCTGGAGATCACGTTTCCGAAGAATGCGTTTTCTTCGGCAGAAGTGGGCGAGACGGATGGTCTGGTGACCGTGGCCGTTGAGTGTACTCCGCTATACGAAGACACCAATGGGCTGATCTCGGCAGTGGTGAAGTGTGGCGTGGATGAAATCGGCCAGTAACACTCTGAGGAGAACTACGATGGAAGAGAAAAATGTTGTGTTCGACGCAACGCGCCCGATCACGCTGCAACTGCGCTCGGGTGGTGGTGTGAAGCCGGTGAAAGTGCGATTCCCATCGGATGCGGAATGGGTGGAGCGCCAGCGACGGCGGAAGGTCATTATCAAACACCTCGGCCGAGGCGTGTCGGAGACCACCGTGCCGAATGGCGAGGACGTGGATGCCGCGCTGCTCGCCAAGATCCGCACGGAATCCGATGGGGAGGTCGATCCATTCGAGGCGGTGCGCATCGTCGAGCAACTGAGCATGGCAGAGGTGGAAGATGTCGTTCCCGAGGGTGGTGTCTTCCGTGTGCAACTGCGGGTGCTCGGTGGCATCACTTCGCATGTGTTGTCGGCCCCATCTGCGAAAGACGCCATCGAGTACCGGCGCGGATTCGCCCGTGTGCTTGACTTGCCGTACAACAAGCAGGAAATCACCATCAATCTCGCCAGTGCCGCGAGCCTTTACCAGAGGTTGATGTCGGCTACGGAGGGTTACGCGGGGGATGTGCCTATCATCCACCAGGCCGTCGTCGTCAAGGCGGCAATCGACGCTGCTGATACCGCGGTGGATGGAGCAGACGGTGGAAATTTTCAGTAGCGGAGTGGCCGGACCGGCCTTCCCTCCGCTTTCTCGTCTATTGGGGCCTTCGACGCGATGATCTGTGCGATCCAGGGCTGTGTCATGACGCCCCCAATGATGGTCGTTGTGACCATTGTCCGCTCGATCGCTTGGATGGTGAGAGCCACGGCGGTGCGGGTCAGTTGTTGCAGCGAGCGCAGGTGTTTCTGGCGGCAATGAGGGCGGGAGTGCAGATCCGGTTGGACGACATGACCGCTGAGGAACTGTCAGCACTGCTGGTTCTGCAGGAAGAACGAATGAAGTTTGAAGCCGAGCTCGGAGCGACCGGAGTTTAGTAATCGATCCTGACGATGACGGACCGAAACACGGTGACGAATTCTTCCCACTCCTCATACCGCTGCTGGCAGTGCTCACAGATGAGGAAATGCGCCGCGATGCTCTCTAACTCGCCTTGCGCCATCTTGTGCCGGGCTGCCAAGCGCTCCAGTACATCTTCCGCAATGTGAGTGTCTTCGATCTGCACGGTTGTCCTTTGATGTCCTTATCGGTCGATTCCTCTTCATTCGCGAATGCCGGATAACAAGCTCGAACTCGTCGTCCAGGTCGATGTGGACAAGGCGAATGCCTCAATCAAGAGCATCAACACCGGCCTGTCGAATCTGGAATCTACGGCCAGCAATGCGGCTCGTGGTGCTTCTAGAGGTATTGATGGCCTGACACTCAGCGTAGTGAAGGGCGCTACGGCGGCCAATCTGCTCACCGGCGCATTCGAGCGCGTGGTCGGCTGGCTGCGGGAGTACACGGTCGAGTCGGCGAAGCTTGCGGCGCGGAACGAAACGCTTGCTGTCGTCAACGCGCAGCTTGCCCGTGCGAATGACTACAACGGTGATGCCATCGAGCGCCTGGTGGGTCGCGTCAAGAATCTCGGCATCACCACACAGGCCGCCCGCGACACCGTAAACAAGATGATCGCGGCGCAACTCGATCTGTCGCGCACCACCGATCTGGCTCGGCTTGCGCAGGATGCCGCTGTTGTCGCCGGTCAGAACTCCAGCGAGGCTTTGCAGGGCATCATCCACGGGATTACCACGCAGCAGATTGAGGTGCTGCGCACTTACGGCATCAATGTTCAGTTTGAACGCGAGTTCACCGCTGCCCGTGCACGGCTTGGGCGTGATCTCACCGACAGCGAGCGGAAGAACATCGCCTTCCAGAAAGTGCTGGGCGAGGCACCGAAGATCGCCGGTGCCTACGAAGCTTCGCTGGGTACGGTTGGCAAGCAGATCGCCTCACTATCCCGGTTCACCGAAGAAGCGAAAGCGGCCATCGGTGACCAGTTCCTGCCGGAACTCCGGAAGATGATAGTTGGCCTCACTGACCTTGCGAAGTGGGCCAAGGAGAACGCCAACACGTTGGCATTGTGGGCGAAAGGGATCGGTGCGGCGGCGATCGGCGCAGCCATCGGCCAGTTCATTTCGTGGATTGGCGGTGCGAAGAAGGCGGTTGAGGCTTTGACAATCACGCTCGCCCGGAATCCACTGACCGCGGCCGCCATCGCTGCCACAGTTGCCGGAACAGCGCTGTATGAGATGTACCAGGATTCGAAGCAACTGGAGGAGCAACTGAAGCGGCAGAACGCCGAGGCTGCAGAGACGGCGAAAATCTTCTACCTGATCGGCGAGCGCGGCAAGACGGTGCAGGATCTCCAGAAGATGGGCTACTCGATCGATCAGATCCGGCGGGCATTCACCGGTGCGAAGGAGGGCGCTCAGGATTTCATGGCGAGCTTTGACGCCAGCGAATTCGCCAACCACATCAAGATCGTCAACCAAAAGGAGCTGGAGCAGATTCGCAAGCAGGCGGCGGAGGAACTGGCGCGGGATATCCGCAAGAAGCAGGGAGACATCGAACGGGAGACACGGGAGTCGGCGTTGGCTGCGGAGCGTGCCCTAGTCACCGGCCCTGGACGTGCACTGCAGGAGATGCAGGATAAGGCGCGCAAGCTGACCGTGTTTGTGGATTCGAAGGGCGTCGAGCATGCCGTACGGTTGACGGCACAGACCCGCGAGAACATCGAACGTGAGTTGCAGGCGCGCGTGGTCGCGATCAAGCGGGAGTCCGTGGCGCAGACGCTCCAGGTGTACCGGGAGGAGTACGAGCAGCGGCTGCAGCTTGACTCGGAGTTGTACGAACGGCGGTTGCAGTATGACCAGGAGGCTGCGGCCAAGGATATCGAGCATCTGGAGCGCGTCTACGCCTTCGAGGAGGATCGTGCCGGCTATGTGCGCGATGCCAACTTGCGGATGGTGGAGGCGACGGATGCCCGCACTGTGGATCAGAAGATCGCGGTGGAACAGCGGAAGGCCCAGATCGAGATTGATCACCTCGAGACCGTGCATGAGGTTAAGCAGCGGCTGTTCGACATGGAGACGTCGCGGATGGTGATGGAGGAAGAGTCTCACCTACGGCGGCTGGGGCTGCGCGCTGAGGAGATCAATCAGCGGATTGCGGATCTGACGCAACAGCGGGAGACCTTACGGCAGCGCCTGACGGAGCAGACCGATACGGCGATTGAGGCGGCACAGCAGTCGGCGGCAAACCGGCAGGTGGATCTGGTGCGCGATCACAATCAGCAGATGTTCGGTTCCTTCAAACGGCAGGCGGAGGGCGTGTTCGACGCATTGCTGGCGAAGTCCGGCTCAGTGTGGTCCGCAATCGGGAACTCGCTGAAAACCGCGCTGCTGACTGCGATCAAAGATGTAGTGACCTCACGCGTCGCTGCGATGCTGATGCAGATGTTTACCGGTACGCAGGTTGCCATGACGCCAAAGAGCGCAGGTGGCGGCAGGTTGGGGCAATTGGGTGGGTTGCTTGGGATTGGTGCCGCACCCGTGTTCGGCGCGGGTTCGATTGCGACGCCACCGTTCATTCCTCAGTCTGGCGGCAGTGGTGCCGGGATACCTTCGAAGGCAGGACTTGCCGGGTTGTTGCTGGGACTGAAATCGTTTGCCGGAATCGAGAACAGTATCCAGCTTGCTCCCGGCGTGGCGACGACGTGGCAAGCGGCGACGCTGTTTCAGAAGATCGGAGCCATCGCCCGGTCGAACGCTGCGCTGCTCGGCGGCGGGCTCCTCGCGATGCAGGGTTTGCGGCAGGGCGGGTTGTCGGGAATGGCGATGTCCACGGCCGGCGGCGCGTTGATTGGATTCAAGTTCGGTGGTCCGATGGGCGCTGCAATCGGAGCGGGTGCCGGTGCCGTGGCAGGCCTGGTGCGGTTGTTTATCAAAGGCGCTGAGCAGAAGGCGCGAGAGAAGGTGAAGGCTGTTTATGGAGTGGACATTTCCGACAAGGCGCTGTTGAAGCAAATCGTGGACACCGCCAAGCAGGGATTCGGTGGCAACCTCGACGTCGCCATTCGTTCTCCCCAGATCCGAGATTTGGTTGAACTATATGCGATGAGTACAGGGCAGCGGACCAGCCCGAGCGGTGATGTAATGCGGCCAGCCGACTTGATCCAATCGCGAGGACAGCTTCTCCAGGCTCCCACCTACGTCAACGGGTCGCCTCTGATCGTTCAATCAACACTCCCGAGCTTTGCGGCGGCACACCCGCACCAGACCACTGTCAACCTGAGCATTCAACTGGACGGGCGGGCGACAACAGACATTATGGAAGGCAGGGCCGTGCAGGCGGTAGTGAACAACCCACGCGCGGTCAGCAATGGGGCACAGACGGCCCGTGTGGGAAGTTTCAATCGGACTCGCGAGCGTATCACGGCGTGGGAGCCCTTGACTACACCGACGTAAGCAGTTTGACGGTAGCAGGAGGATCATCAGCCGGAGCTTGCCGTTCCTCTTTCACAAAGCACAGCCGTCTCGATCGATCTGATGCAGGACCTCATAACCGGAAATACGCCACTTCCTGTAGTATTCCGCTATGTCCTGAGATTCACCCACGCCATGCTTTGCTTTGGGAGATACTATGCAGCCTATAGCTTTTGGGTGAAGATTCGCGTGACCGAGCGCGATGTCCTTGAACAGATTAAACACGGCCTGCGTCCCCATGCCAGTTATTCCAGCTAATAGAACCATAGTTCGATCCAGGCGGAAGGCGCTCTTAGCCATAATCATCAGCCCAGCATCCTCATTTGCCTCTGCATGGCGGCCGTAGAAGATCTCTTTACCATTGGGAGCACACACTACTATAGAATCCAACGAGCGGCCGAACTGATCACCCATCTTCTCCCTGGCCCGATAAAATCGCATAGGCCCAAAAACGTCATTTAAGACTAGTGAATACATGTTGGTAGCGCCGGAACCGACAAGAATTACGTGATCATCCAATAAGTCGGCTGTGTCCTGCCATTCATCTATGCCAACTCTGAGGCGTTCTATGCGTAGCAGTGATAACGCTTCCATAAGCCCTACGGTGTCGCTAGTCGCAGCCGAGTGAAGTAGCCCTCGAGGCTTTGAACTCGTATCACCGAGAATCACGGTTGCGCTGCGCTGGAGCAGCGCGCGCAAACCTTCAAGCGACGTGTCAGGGTCGGGGCGCACAGAGTTCCAGCCAAGAAAACTCAGTGCAGGAAGCGCTTTTCGCTGCCTAGGAAGAAGCGATCCTGCCAGAGGAGCTTCTTGAGGCATGAGAGGGCGCTTCTCGAGAATGAAATGATTTGCGGCAGTCGACGTTGGCCGAAAGAGATCCTTAAAGGTGTCGATGGTCTCGTATACCTCCGCCGAGATTGCAATGCGGCCGATTGGACATGCCTTCTCCAGGTGGCCGGCGGCATTGAGGGCCTTTCTTGAAGCTTTCGCTCTCATCGCGTCTGGGACATCAAAAAGAGAATCTTCGCGGTTAATGGCGATCCCAATGCGAACGAGGAAAGGTGTTTCTGCTAGCGCAGGAACTCTGTTGAATTCGTATAACTCATGGAGAAAGGCCATCATGCCCATTACTGCCTTTTCCGTCTGCTCGAATACTGCTATGACGCAATCGCCCTCGAGCTTCCAAATTCGCCCGCCATAGGCACTGACCCTTTCGGCGGCCGAATGGTAGTCGCGCATGAGCTGTTCGTGAACTGATTGGGGCATCGCGGCGGTCAAAGCACTGCCGTTTGCCACGTCCATGATCACAACCGTTTCTGCTGATGCCATTTTCAATTGAGTCCCCTTCAGGCGAAGATACGACGCCAGCGCCAGAGTATTCTCTCCAACTACGCAACGGTCTTCCTTTCTAACACATTCGCCAACCCGGGTGGCCAACACCATACTCGGGGGCTCATGGAGAGTGCTGAGCGGTGCGTGTCCATGTAGGGAGCATAGTCAAAAATCCTGTTCGTCCAAGCCGCTTATGCCCGGAAGCATTAATAATGCTGTAGCCTTCACTGTATTGTCATCTGATCTTTGTCGTTTGTTCACCGAACTTCGCGAGATTCGAGTTCTCGAATGTGAATTCGCGGATGGCTCTAGCAACCGGCTGACTGACGAAGCCGTATCCCGCAGGAAGTTCAGACTTAGCAGCAAACTGGAAGTTCTCCAGTGGAACGTACTGCATGACTTGTATCTGGCAAGTCGTGGAGGCGTAGATGCATTCTACTTCTACTTCGGGCTGGAAACTGTTCCGTTGTTCGGCCACGACCCAACCGGTCAAAATCCAACCGGCCGCTACGCCGTTCGATTCGAGGGAGATTTCCCGCTTGAGCTCGGTGTTGGGCGGATCGCCGGAAACATCACCCTCGTCGAGGTCGCCTAACCTATGCCCGAGACTATCGGCAGCATCGAAATTCCGCTCCCACCCGACGCCGGAGTCTTCCCCGTCAAACCCGACCACGGCAGCGGCATGGTCATCCGGCGGCAGATCGTTGTCCACCGCTTCGCCAGCGCGAACGCGAAGATCGAGCAGCGGTTCTTCCTCGGCGACGGCGCGATTCGTTTCCACGTGCGCAGGGAGCGCATGCGAAAGCAGGAATACGAAGCGCTGGTTGACTTCTGGGAGTTGGCGCGGGGCGCTTATGCAAGCTTCACCTACCACGCACCAAACCCAGATGGGACAACAAGAGAGTACATGTGCCACTTCGAGAACCAGCCGCTCTCGATCGAGCACTTCGCCGGCTGCCTCGCCAGCGTGAATGGTGTCGGTCTGATCGAGGTGCCAAACCGCAATCCCATCTACACCACGTCCGCCACGCTGAACCGTTTCCCTGATGCCGCGCTGACGCCAGCCCTGCTCGAACAGGTTCAGGAAGTCCTCCCCCTGATCCGCATCCGAGTGACAGACCCTGCCATTGAGGACATCTACCTCTCGGACCGGCGCGTCATCATCGATGGCATTCTATTCCAGCCGCGCCTGCTCGACTGGCAGGGGATCGGTCAAAGCCTCGGCGAGGCAAGCGACGCTGCCACTTTCATCCTGGGAAACGCCGACCGCGTTTTCACCCGCCTCACCAGCAGCGTCAGCCTAGACAAGGCCGTCGTCGAGTTCTCCCTGTTCCACGTCGCAACGCGGATCAAGATCGATCTGTGGTCCGGCTACATCCGGCGGTGGGCAACCGACGCCGGTAAGCCCGAGTTCCGCATTGATGCCTCGGACGGCGCATACGAACTGACTCTCGCCTATCCAACCTTTAAGATTACCCGCGAGTGCTGGAAGATCCACAACGAGGGCAAGCACTGTCCGTGGGCCTCCGCGAGCGGCCAGACCTTCCCCAATCGCACTATCCGCTGGACCAACGAAGAGGGCAAGCTCATAGACCGCCCGCTGACATTCGCGCCAGTCGTAGGCTCCTGCGATCAGGGCTACGATACCCCCAACGGTTGCCTCGCGCACGGTATGGAGCGCTATTTCGGCGGCCTGCTGGTTCGTCCACAGGGCATCAACGTGAAGGACAACTCGACCGGCGTCTGGGGATTCGGGCGCTCGCGCATCACCAGCGTCTCCCTGATTGCCGATTCCGTCTACGATCAGGTGCTGCCGGAAGTCTACACTGACGGCATCGACCTGCCAGTGAAGTGCAAGATCGCTGCGGGACGGGACGAAGGCGATTTCTACACCGCGCTCGGCATCGTCAGCGCTGGCCCTATCACCTATCTCTCCTCCGACCTGACGAAGCATCTGCTCGACGGCTCGCCGCCACACGATCCGCAGCGCAACGGCGGCTGGCGCTATGCCGCCGGAGTCACGCCGGCCAATCAGCAGGACAAGTTTGGGATCACCCAGGCACCGTGGGGTGTTCTCTCGAACCTGCCGGATGTGTGGTCGGCGGGAACCGCATTCGCCGAGATCCGCAAGTCCGACCCCAAAGGCCTCCAACTGTCACGCCTCACCGAGCACGACATGCAGGTTGTGGTCACAATCGGCATGGGCGGCTGGGTTTGGACCGCTCCCGGCCAGCGCGCGTGGACACACGGTTTGACCAATCCCGTTTGGATTGCGGTGAACGCCTATCTCAAAGCCATCGGTTACTTCATCCATGAGGGCCAGGCAGCGCTACTGTCTGCCGCCGAGATGGAGGAGCGTTTCGATGTGAACGCCGCGCTGGCGGCAGGCGCACTTTGCGACATCGATGTTCCCAAGCTCATCGGTACTGGCACGGAACGGCAGTACAGCTTCCGGGGTGTGATCCAGGAAGAGAAGCCACTTCGGGAGTGGCTTCAGGAGATCCTCAACACTTGCGCCGGCTACTTCACTTTCGCCTTCGGCAAGCTGCGCATCGGGCTGCGTTTCCACTCCAGCGCGACGGAGCCGTTCACGGAGGGAAACATCGTGCTCGACACGCTGCACGTTGAGCCGGTAATCCCATCGTTTAACCACATCACCGGGCAGTTCGGCGATCAGGAGTACGGCTGGGCGCTTAACTCCGTCTCCCTTCGTGACCGAGACCATGCACTGATGATTGGTGGGCCAGGAACGCCAAAGTATCTGAAGACCAACATGACGTTCGTCGGGGTCTCCTCGAAGTCGCAGGCCGCCCGGCTCATCACGATGCGGCTGCGCGAGGAGTTGGGAGGCATCACACCCGCGGAGTGGAGGAAGGCTCGTGAACTGAGCTTCAAGACGACGGTGTTGGCCCTGAACACGGAGCCTGGAATGATCTGCTCGCTCACGCATCCTGAACTCCCCGATGGGGCCAATGAGTTCCGCGTTACGGAGTGGAAGCTGAATCGCGATTACTCCATCGATATCCAAGGCCGCACGACGACCGATTCCATGTACGATTTGACCGTCGGTCCCAAGCCAGCGGATGTTCCGGCCGATCCATTGCCGACCGATCCGACGGATACGCCATCAGACTGGAGCTTCGATGTAGACATGCCCGGCGATGGCACGCTTCACATCACGAATCTCGAATGCAAACGCAACGGGATCGGGGTGACGAAGGCGCATTTCGAAATTTGGGCCATTGATGAGGCGACCACCGGCTATTGCCGCGCCAACGGCGGCCTGGCTGAGGATGCCACCCAGCTTGCCTGGGACGGCTTCGCGCTTGAGCCGGGTCAGTATCTGCAGGTGAACGACGAGATCATCTTGGTCACCAAAGCCGCACAGACAGACCCTGGATTCGGCACAGCGGACGTGGCACGCGCCCAACTCGGCTCGACGAAGAAGGCTCACCCTCGTGCAGAGGGCACTGTCACCAGCCAAGCCGGCAATGTCATCATAACCGCCGCGCTCACGCAAGGTGCTTTCCGTGCCGGTGACCGATTCTTCCTCGAACTCAATCCCTCGGAAGCCGAGCAACTCCCGATAGGGGAGGTAAACGGTGACACCGTGACGCTGATCCGGCCACTGGAGAATACCCCGGCAATCGGGCAGATCTGCTACTCCGATCCGCGTGTCTACCCGTTGCGGAAGATCGAGCGCATTTTGCATCTGCAGCCGCGTTTCTTCACCTCGCCCAACCGTGCCGGATGGGAAGAGGTGTTCGATCTGCCTGACCATGGCTTGGTGCTCATCCGCGCGCAGTTGGAATCGGTATCCGGCAAACGCTCCGCACCGATCACGATGGACTGGACAGCAGACAGGAAGCACACGGGCGGGAACCAATCGTACTGCTTCAGCATGATGGATGTTCCGTTTGGCGCAACCGTCGATGCATTCGAGCCGCTCTACACGACCGAAGCCGGCGCCTTTGGCTCGGCCTATGCGGAGATCCGCGGGACCGAACGGCTGCATCCACCTGCGGGACTGAATAACATCGCGTTCGGCAACTTTATCCCCACCGGAGTGATTTCGTTGTCGGGCGAGGTGGTAGCGGACAACCGGCTGTCGGTCACGATTGGGGACATTGAGATCACTGTGTTCCGCGTCACCACAGAGACGACGCTCGGTGAGGTTGCAGATTCGCTGGCCGCCTGGCTCAACGCGGATGAGCGCTTCGCCCAGTTCTATCTGGCAGAACCCTCGGACTCGCCGGTTCTCATCACCGACAAGACCGGGCGCGGCGGTGCCCTCGCGGTGCAATCGGATGGCACGTTGGAAGCAGCGGCCACGGGGTTGACCTCCGCGATGGGTATTCTCGCCGGTCGCCGCTATGCCGTGAGTTTCGCAGGAGTGGAAATCGAATCGGATTTGTCACCGCTGTCGCTATCCACAGGTCCCATCGGCGGAGCGCAGCAGATCGAGTTGAAGGATCTGCCGGTGAGCACGCAGGCTGAGATCACCTCCGTGCGTATCTGGGCGGCTGAGGATGGAACCGACTGGCCGCTGTATCTGGTGACCACGGTTCCGAATGGATCGATGGAAGCGGTGGACACTGTGGTGGAACCGGATTTGGCGAACCAGCAAGAATGGTTCGGTCCGAACCAGCCTGCTGGTTCAGGTTCCGTCGCCATCGACATGTCCCTCAACGGCACTCCGTGGCTGCAACTGCGGATTCCCGATGGTGCTGTACGCTCGAACGTGCTCGATGGCCGGGCGGTCGGCAATGTCCCCGAGGGTGCGCTGCTCAACGCGAGCATCACCGCTGATAACCCCGGAAAGAATCTCCGTATCCTGCTTTCATGAAACGGCTCATTCAGACTGGCCCTCGCGCCACCTTCACCGTGCCGGCGGCCGGCGGTTCCGTGCCCGGGGGGTGGGTCGATGTGAAAAAGACGGGTGCCCGCGGAGATGCGAGGCGGCTTCGTATCAGCATGACGGAAGGGTCGACAACCATCACCTCTTCCACAGGCGGGCTGAAGGGTCTCGAAGGCAAGCTGATTGCCATCACCTACGAAGGGGGCAGGCTAAAGACCCGGGTCACCTCCGTCCAGAACCAAGACCAAGCCACAATTGAAGACGCTTCACCTGTAACATTCACAGAGCCAGGTTGGGCCAATGCTGTTGCGGGCTCCGATGATTCCTCTGCCATCCAGGCCTGCATCGCCTCAGGGCGCGCGGTGTACTTCCCGAACGGGGTGTACCTCTTGTGGAATGACGGTATTCAAATTGAATCCGCATTGATGGGCGTCAAGCTCACCGGTGTGTCCACCTCCGGTGCCGTGATCGAGTTCTGCGGAGACGGGCCGGCGATCCGCGTCGGGGATGGCTCCGCCAACACCTCTCACCACCACATCGAGAACCTGTACATCTCGATCACGTGCGCGGGGCCCAACGCGGCGGGTGTCTACGTGACGCCATCGCACTATTGCCGCCTCACACACAGCTACATCAACAGCCAGGCGCTGTATTCCTTCGAGGAGATGGAGCAGGTCGGGCTTGTGCTGGACGGAGCAGGCTACGAGAAGTCGTTCGGTGCCAACTTCTATTGGGAGTCGAACGTCATCAAAGGGCGATTCAAACGCGGCGTCTGGATGACCGCTGCGAAGAGCGGCTGGGGCTTCAACGCATGCGTGTTGCAGCACGGCACCATCATTTGGGAATCGCTGGACCCGCCGAGCGAGACAGCGCCTTCCGGCTACGGCTTCTACGGATTTCACCAGGAGCAAGGGAACCAGAACCTCGTGACGCTGGTGGATTGCGAGCACTGGGACGTCGGGTACTTCATCGAATCCTACGACAACATCTTCCTCGGCTCGCGCTCGGAGTTCTGCCGCACGAAAGGTGCCGTCTTCGAAGAGGGCGTGCTTGCGGAGGACGGCGTCACCTTTGTCAAAACCGGTGGGACGTACTGCCGCGTACTGGGTGGCTTTCACGGGGAAGGGATTGAGGATCGCACGGGCACCACGCAGGTCTGGGGTTCGCAGAGTGCTGGGCGCGTGGAGAACCACATCACGGGCTATGCGTACCTCGATACCGGCATGTTTCTACAGCCGTCATCCTACCTGACTTGGAACGGCACGAGCGGCGCGAGCGGCATTTTCTGGCGTGCCGATGCGGACTCTCCCACCAAGTTCGCCATCGGCGACATCGGCGGGGTGCCGCAAATCTGGGCCGGGCACTCCACGTGCCGAGTGACGGCAGGGTCCATCGAGGGCGGCTCCGACATCCTCACCATCTCACCGTATCCAGGCAAGACGATCGACGTGGAGTTCGCTCCCGAAGACGTGGGCAAGCGCATCCTCGTCGAAAAAGGTATCAACGAGAAGGACGCACTTGACACCACGATTGCGGAATACTTCTCGCCAACACAGGTGCGTTTGGCCGCGCTCGCACAGAATACTGTGGTCGAGCGGTTTGTGAAGTTCGGCAGCGCCGCGGAGTGGAACGCTGAGATTGAGCGCACTTTGCTGGTGCACTCGCAGGGAAACTCCGGCAGCATTCATCTGCGTATCGGGACGATCAATAAGGCGATCGTCGATTCGTCTGGCCTGCAATTGCTCAACTCGATGCGGCTCACCGGGAACATTGGCATCACGTGGGACACCCTGGGCGGCTCTGCGGGGCTGAGTTGGAAGACGCCGAATCCGGAGCCTGAGGAGCCGGATATCCATCAAGGGCACCTGCTGAACACCAACGATGCCTTCGAGATTCAGTCCGGCACCGCAGTGACGGACCGCGATCTGATCCTGAACGCTGAGCATTCCGATGCGGCCATACAGATGCGTCACTCCGGCGTGGCCAAGGCATATGTTGATGCCAACGGCTTGCACGCGGAGAATCTCACCGTTGCCGAAACCGCGAATATCAAGACGCTGCAACTCACTGATGCGCTCGCCGCCACCGAAGGTGGTACCGGGTTGGGCTCCTACAGCAAGGGGGATTTGATCGTGGCAGCCGGCCCGATGGAACTGGCACGGCTTGGAGTGGGGAACAATGGCCTTTTCCTGATGGTGGACAGCTTCCAGGATACCGGCCTCAAATGGGGCTCCCTCTACGACATCACCAATCCGAAGTTCAAAGGGATCGTGGCGATCGAGGACCAATCAGCGCCGGGTTTGGCGCTGCGGAACATGGGAGCGAATTACGCCGGCTTCGTAAGCTTCGAGCATGGCTTCGAGCGGGAATGGTACTTCGGGCCCGGCCTGCCGGGAGCCGCGAATCGGAACCTGAGCATTGCCGAGTACGATGCGAACGTGTATGTGGGACCACCCCGATTAGTGCTGTTCCGTGGCGGCAATGTCGCCATCGGGTCGGAGACGGACAGCGGATACAGACTGCAGGTGGCTGGAACGCTCAAGGTGACGGGCGCGGTTTCTCTTGACGTCGTATTAGGAGTTGCGGCGGGCGGAACAGGGCTGACGAGCTACGCGAAAGGTGACCTGATGGTTGCATCCGCGCTGGCAACTCTGGATCGACTGCCTGTTGGTGACAATGGCCGGTTCTTGATTGCGGATTCCGCACAGTCAGTCGGTATGAAATGGGGGACATTCGCCGATGTGGTGAACCCAGCCTTCAGCGGGTTTCTGTTCGTGCGCGATGCCAGTAACGCGGGCGTCGTGATCGACAATACAGGGAGCAGCTACGCAGTGGGCCTGCGGCTCCAACATGCTGGGCTGGACGAGTGGGTTGTGGGTCAGGGGTTGCCGGGTAATGCAAACAGGAATTGGAGCATCGCGGAATATGATGCGGGTGCGTACCAAGGTGTGCGCCTTGTGGTGGGTCGCGGTGGCGCGGTTCTGGTCAACCAGACGACCGATGATGGACTGAACAAGCTGCAAGTGACAGGTGACGGGAAGTTTAGTGGCGGCCTTTCGCTTGGGATACCGCTGTCGCCTTCGAATGGTGGCACGGGCCTTGCATCCTACACCAAGGGTGACTTGTTGGTGGCCACTGGGGCCTCGGCACTGGTGAAACTCGGCGTCGGCACTAATGGGCATGCGCTACTCGCGGACTCCACCCAAACGGAGGGCGTGAAGTGGAGGCAACTCGCGTTCTCAGACTTGAGCGGCGCCATAGCCCAAGCACAGTTGCCGGCGACGGCCAGCTTCGAAGCACTCACCCTTGCTTCCACGTCACCGCTCCTCTTGATCCGTAACATTGGCGCAACGATGCTCGGCGGGTTCGATCTTGGATGGGGCGGCCATCGACAATGGCTTTTCAGCGCGGGTGTTCCGAACAACACTAACACGGCGCTCGCGTTCACCGAGTTCACGGATGACGTCTACCAGGGCGTTCGGATGATGGTCTTCAAGGGCGGCCGAGTGGCGATCGGTGCGACAACCGATGACGGAGCCAACATCCTTCAGGTAACCGGCAATGTGAAGGTGACGGGCGTTCTGCACCTGACAACAGCGCTCGCTGCGGATCAGGGAGGCACCGGGCAATCCGCTTACGCCAAGGGTGATCTCCTGGTTGCCACCGGCGCGGCAACGCTGGCGAAACTCCCGGTGGGTGCCAATGGTGATGCGCTTATCGCTGACTCCTCTCAGGCCGCCGGCGTGAAGTGGGGCAAACAAGCGATGGCATTCAGCGATTTAGCAGGATCGATCGCCAACAGCCAGTTCCCAGCGAATCCGGAGTTCGCCGGGATACTCCGTGTGAACGATGCTGGTGCTCCGGAGATCGCCGTCAACAACACCGGATCGGCCAAGACGGCAACCTTCTCCATCTATGACGATGGCAATCGCGAATGGCTGTTTGGCACTGGCCTCCCGACGAACACCAACCTGAATCTCAGCTTTGCCGAGTACGACGCTGGGACGTACGCTGGCACCCGAATGGTGATCGCACGTGGAGGTAATGTGCTGATCGGCTCGACCACCGACGACGGAGCGAACCGCTTACAGGTCACCGGAAACCTGATGGTCCACGATGCGGATTTGTTCATCGATGCCAACAACACCGGCGACAACTGCCAGGCACTCTACTTCCGTAAGAAGGGCAATGCCGGTGGCGGAACCGCAGTCCGGCAATACGGCTACATGGCGAACATGTATTTCCAGGGCTGGGACGGCTCACAGTACGCCATCGGCGCCCTCATTGACGTGATGGGCGAAGAACTCTGGGACGGTTCACATCGAGGTTGCACAATGCGGTTCTACAACGCTGCGGTAGGCGAATCGAGCGCGGCGGCAAGGATGGCGCTGTCGAAATACGGCAACGTGCTCATCGGCACCCTCGCTGACAGCGGAAACGGCGAGCGCCTTCAGGTTGCCGGCGATGGGCTTGTCACCGGGGACATCGCTGTAAACGGCACCGCGACAATCCACAACTTGGTGCTGACGAACGCCCTCGGCGTCATATATGGTGGCACCGGCGCAAACAGCGCCGTAGCTGCGCGCAGCAACCTGGGAGTGGATGCCGCAGGGTCGGTGTCGGACGGCACGGTGGCACTCCCGCGGCGCACCTGGAACACCATCACGCTGAACGTTGTGACCAGCGTCTCGGGGCCTGGTATCAGTTCGTCCAGCGGGCAGTACACCTTCCTAATCCCGTCTGGCGGCGCTGAAGGCTCGATCGGCATCGGACCCACCGGCCGAATCACAAATTGGTCCAATCCAACCTGAGGAGAAGACATGGAACCCGTTACCATCACCCTGGGCTTTGAAGCCCGTATCAATATCGTGTCAGTGCTGGATACACAGCAAGGCAACCTGGGGCAACTGCGGTTGCTCACGAGGATTGCCAACAAGATCGAACTATCCGACGATGAGAAGGCCGCAATCGGATACATTGTCGTTCCTCATCCGAGCGGTGTACAGCTACCTGCATGGAATCGAAGTGCAGATCTGACACCGAAGGATGTAACGCTTGCATGGGAGGAAGCACAGAAGCTTGGCGAGGTGTTGGAAGGTTGCCCGTACTTCAAGAGGGCTGATTTGTGTTGGACTGAGCCTCTGCTCGTCAGCTTAGGGCGTGCAGTCGAGCGTAGCACTTGACCTCCGATGAACCCATTCGGACAGTCACCAGCATCGACGACAAATGCTCTTCGCAATGTCGCAACTCCTCTTCGCGCTGCCGAGCCTGTATGTAACTCGATGGAAGGGGACATAGAACCAATGTCTATTAAGGGTTAACAGTAAAGGTTCCGGAACCGGATGGCGAACCCGGCGGCTGACTTGGGTTTGTCACCGTTAGAGTATAAGTTCCGGCACTCTGTGGCACAAAGGTGCTCGTTGTGACTGAATTCCATGGAACAAATCCCGGCGGGTAGCTTACGGGATCGAGTGGACTGGCAGCGCCGCCCACAACAAAGGATGATTGGCCAACGAAGCCGCTCCCTGTCACCGAAAGCTGGCATGGCCACCCGACTTGGCAGGGTTGGGCTGGACTGGAGTTGTACTTGATCGGGCTAACCGTCGCCACAGTTGGCGCCGGGTTGTATACATTGACAGCAACATTACTGTTGCTGATATCAGAATACGGCTGTCGTACTCGAATGCTCCATGCTCCAGCCTGGTATGTCGCGTTGCTTGGGGATACGCTGAAAGCACCGCCCGGTCCCGAAGGCCTCAACGTGATGCTCGAGGCATTGGGCGAGGTGTACGCCGTGTCGATTCCTGAGAAGGCTGAAGTTCCCAAGCCGACGACCGCATTGCTCCTGAAGTTCGCTCCATTGATGATGAGCGTTTTTGACGTTCCGTCGATCACAACGGACGAAGGCGTAGTCCCAGTGACCTGCGGCGTTGGATAGTATCCAACCAGGCAGAACTGCTTGGTGGCCGATTGCGAAGCGGCATCGGTCACTTTGGCAGTGAAGTACGTCGTTGGATAACTTGGGCCGACCCAAACGTTTGGCCCAGCTGGGCAATCGTTGGGTACACTGCTAACGCCCGTGATAGTCCCCCCCGAACTCAGGGACATGTTGGGGTCAGGTGGAGCCCCGACGATCGACCATGCGTACGGTGGTGTACCCCCAGTGGCAGCAAAGTTGAATGAATACTGCTGCCCGATGGTAGCCCTTGTCATGGTGGTCGTGGTGATCTGCGGCGGAGTGCTGGAATTGATCGTCAGCGCGACCGATTGACTGGCGCTTCCGTTCAAAGAATCAGTGACTCTCACCGTGAGGGGGAATGTCCCAGCCTGTGCAGGTGTTCCTGAAATCACGAACGCACACGCCGTACATCCGGTGGTCGGTGCTGCCGTCAGGCCGGAAGGTAGGGTTCCCTGTGTGATCGCCCATGTGTAACCGGCCATGCTCCCACCCTGCGCCTTCAGCATGCCCGTGTAGGCAATCCCAGTCTGTCCATTTGGCAGGCTTGCGGGCCGGGCGCCATTCTGATCTGTGATCACGAGCTGAACAAGTCCAACCGTTATCGTGAAGGTCCTGTTAGTTGTCTGTCCAGTCGCATCTCTCGCTGTCACCACCATCGGGAATGTCCCAGGTTGTGTCGGAGTTCCCGACAGAACGCCTCCTGATGACAGATTCAAACCAGGTGGAACTTGCGTCGCGGACCATGTATATGGTGTCGTGCCCCCAACCGCCTGCATCGCTAAGTTCTGGAAGATGATGCCCACAAACGGATCCGACGGCAGTGGGAAAATGTCGCTGATCGCAAACGCAACTTTCCAGTTCATCGGGATCAGCTTCTGCGCCAAATGGGGCAAGGAATCGCGCAAACTAATGCCCAATGTCACAGAGGTGCTGCCGGATGGAGGGTTGGTAGCCGTTCCGCTGATAAGGCCAGTAGAGGTATTCAAAGCCAGACCCGGAGGCAGCAGGCCAGAATCGATGTTCCACGTATAACCCAAGTTCGTTCCCCCGCTCCCCTGCAACTGAAAGTTGTACGCTTGCCCCGCGACAGCATCCGGGAGAGTACCGCTGAGAATCCGAAGCGGTGCGTAGATTGTCATCCTCACCGGAACATTAACCTCAGGGTTCGTAGCCGAGGACGATACAAACCTTATCGTGGCGTTGTAGATTCCGGGCGATAGGTTCGCGGGATTTGCCGTCGCAAAAACGGTCGAATCCGTTGTCCAATTGTATGTAGTTTGGCCATTAACCGTAAGCCACTCGCCTCCCTGCGAGGTGGTCACCGTCAAGCTGCCAGAAAGTCCGGAATTTGTACTACTTGTGATGCGGAACCCCAAAGTCCCATTTGCGTCTCCCGCCGTAAACACTGGCTCCCACGAGGCCGGGGCAACGGAGAACGAAGACGTGATCGACGCCACCTGTAGTTGTGCGGATGCTGAAGAACTCTGGCCGGCGGTGTCTGTTATCGTCAGGGAGACCGTGTAGCTGCCCGCGCCGACATTGTAGTTGCACGAGAACGAATTCTGACAGATTGTCGTCCCGTTACTTTTCCACGTATAGGTGGTTATGGGCGAGCCGCCTTGGGTGCTCGTGTTGGTGAGGCTAATCGGCGCGGTGGCGGTGCCCACAACGGATAAGTTCAACGACCCACCGTCATTCGCTGTCTGTCCTTGACCAACCATCAGGAAATGCGCAGTCGGAGGATTCGACTGAGGAGCCTGTACCTGGAACGAGTACTGATTCGACAGCTGGCCGCCGTTTGCCACCTGCACCCACCAAGTCGCTGCCGTAGTTCCGAACGTCGGGTTAACGACTATCTGCGTCGCGTCCTGCGAAGAAATGGGAGTGTTCGAGTAGATGCTGCCGTACTGGTTTCCGAGCGTCACTGTGGAATTCGAGGTAAAACCCGTGCCTGTGATCGTAAATAGCTGCGGTGAATCCGAACCAGTCACAGGGCTCGGACTCACGCCGCCGATCGTTAATCCAGCTGATGTGCCACAGTTGAGTGAGGTTGGAGAGCCAAATAACTGCGCTGTGGAGCCAGCGTACCGCAGTTGGATGTTGTGAGTACCAGCGGTTTTCAGACTCGCCGGCGTCGAAATCGAAAAGCCGTGGTTGCCGTTGTCGCTAAGGTAGGTTCCAACGTCGCTTCGGTTCTGATTTGCTGGAACTGTCGTGACCAGCGAAGATCCTTCCCATATCTCTATGTTGAGCGACTGGTTGAGGCGGTTCTTGTCCGCGGCCCAGCCCTTAATGATATTGCAATCAGCCTGATCTACGTACCCCTCATACAACGGCGGCAAAGTCGGCGCGCCACAGCTTATTGGCGCTGGTGAATTCACCAACTGTGCGGTAGTTCCGGCGAACCGAACCTGAATGTTGTGTGCACGCCCATCCTTGAGGCCCGACGGAGTCTGAATGAGGAAGCCGTGATTGCCATTATCTTTGAGATAAGCTCCAACATCAGGGCGATTCTGATTTGCTTGAACAGTTGTAACGAGTGTGGTGCCGTCCCAGATCTCGATGTTTATGGACTGGTTGGGGCGGGACCTGTCCGCAGCCCAACCTTTTAGCAGGTCGCAGTTAGATTGATCCAAGTACCCTTCGTACTGGGGTTGCGCAACCACGACAACGCAAGTCAATTGTACCGGCGAGCCGAACATCTGGACGGTAGTTCCGGCGAACCGGACCTGGAGCGAGTGCGCTTTGCCGTCCTTGAGACTTTGGGGAATGGGGATGATAAATCCGTGATTTCCGTTGTCCTTGAGGTAGTTGGCAACGTCATCCCGATGCTGGTTGGCGGTGAACGTCGTGAGAAGCGTTGTCCCCTCCCAGAGCTCAACAGTCAGCGGCTGATTCAGCCGGTTCTTGTCGGCTGCCCAGCCAACGATTCCATTAGTGCAGGTGATCGAATCCACATAGCCTTCGTAGTTGGGAGGGCCGCTCGGAGCAGAGCAGTTCGCCGTCACCGGCGAGCCGAACATCTGGACGGTGGTTCCGGCGAACCGGACCTGGAGCGAGTGTGCTCTGCCGTCCTTGAGACTCTGGGGAATGGGGATGATAAACCCGTGATTTCCGTTGTCCTTGAGGTAGCTGGCAACGTCATCCCGATGCTGGTTGGCGACGAACGTCGTGAGGAGGGTTGTGCCCTCCCAGAGTTCAACAGTCATTGCCTGGTTCAGCCGGTTCTTGTCGGCTGCCCAGCCAACGATTCCGTTAGCGCAGGTGATCGAATCCACGTAGCCTTCGTAGTTTGTGATGGTTGGAAGTGCGAGCACCCGAAGATCGTCGGCTACGTGATCAAACAGTTTTTCGGCATCATCACATGCAGGACCGAGGCCGTTGAGCATATACTTGTGATCATTGCCGGAGCAACCCACCCGCTTTGCCACAGTTGCGCCATCGAATCGTGCACTCTGAACAGGAACCATTCCATCATTAATTGCAAAAGGTTTTGTGTCTCCGGGAACCTTAAAGAGGCCCCAATTCAACAGAATACTCACGGCCAGAAGTTTGTCATGGTCGTCGCCATTGCGGGCCTTTGTCAACAACAGACTCGGCCCCATGGAGTAGACATCTCTAACGAGAGCATTATATGAGGACTCTGCTGGATCGAGATAGCCGTAGTACGCGATGATCTTAGCGTTTTCGACTGGGCTAGCATTCAATTGTTGCAAGTATGTAGGAGTCGAGTACTCGGAACCCTGCGGCATAGATTGATCGTAGTTGTCCCACAATAAGTCACTTCGATTGGGATCGTTCCAGCCCACGGCAATCTCAGAAGATTGCTCCGTCCACCAGCCAGTGAACTGCCAAACCGAGTAGGCTACGGCGATCGTACTCGCCCAACTTAAGCTGCGCCATGCCTGCACATAATTACTGTCTCGCTGATCTGCATTTCTAGCCATTTGCTGTCTGGAGTCCGCGTTTGCAGCCGGGCTACCGTGGTGAGGTGTGGCAAGAGTAATCAGACGTTTCACCCGCTCACCGCCGCGGCTCCCATTCCTCTGTAGTTCCATGAATGCTCTTGCAACGAGCCCCCCCATTGAATGCGCCAAGATGACAATTCGTTTTGGGGGCATGCTGCTCACATCCAAAGCTGTCCGCAGTCCAGAGCCTATGTCGTTCACCGGAATTACATCGCTCTCATAGCGAAAACGATACAGATGATACTGTTTCCACAAATCGTTCTTCCTGAAAAATGAGATGAACTCACTCCACCCATCTGAATCAGTCGATTTCCCATGGATTCCGTGAATCAGAATCAGTGGACTGCGGGTGTCCAGGGCGCCTGGAAGGAATGTGCCGCTCTCTGCCATGTCATTATCGACAAGCTCCACCAATCCGCCTAGGAGTGTAATCGGTGTGGAAACTTGACGTGGCTGGGCTAGCGGCCCTGCGTAAGCCAGGGCAGGGGACAACGCGATTCCCTGGAAGAGAAGTAGTCCCTCATCTAGCTCGATTTGCACATTCCTTCTTGGCTGCGGAAGGATTGACCTCAGTTGAATGCGCTGCATAGGCGCAAGGCGGTGTGATTGCTTGTCGGAGTTCTCCTCATGGAGAACTATGTCGCGCCATTCGCCGCCTATGTTGATGGCCGTAGGTATCCCGTCGTCCGTAGTGGGAGTGCGTAGTCGTCGATGTCCGCGGTGTGCAGTCTGTGCTCCATAGTAAAGACGCTGACCAGTCTCTGGATGGACAAAGATAGTGTGAGCGCGCACAGCCGATAATGAGCCGATGCGCAGGTATACAGTTCCACCGTCCAGCTTGCCTAAGGAAATGGTTCTCTCCTCGAATGCTTCTAGGGATTCGACCCAGTACGTCTCGCTTCTGAAATCGGCGAGACGGCCGATTTGCTCTATCCGCACTTCAACCGGGGTGTCCCCCATGTTTATAAGCGAGATTTGACCTGCGCACTCTCCCCAGGGGCATTCAACAGCGAGATACTGAGACTGTTCAGCGGCACCACAGTAGCTTGCGACGACAGTAAGGAGCGTTAGCAGTTCCAGGACTGTTCTAACTGATTGACGCATCGCATCCATCCTTTTATACCCTGCCAGCTATACCATGCCAGCCTCCGGGCGTCGGCTCTTCCTTTTGAGCATTTAGACTCGATTTCCAACGCACACGCGTTTCTCCGGTGCTTCCGAAGACTCCTGCGGGCTTCATTTCGTTTGCGGACTCCAATCGACACCATGGACATACTCATGCAGACCTGCGAGTACACCTATGAGGTGTACACCGGAACTGCACGGGTTCGCAATGCAGAGTGCATACGCTTTACCTCCCTGAAACCTACTCCGTTAAATGATTCAAACCATGGGCACTTAGTCACTGTAGAGTGCTAGACTGTTCTCTTCCCGAGGTTCGCAATGAGCGTGGTTGTGCTGGGTCCTTTTCATATCGACCTTGTTTCTGGGGAAGTCAGGCGAGACGGCATTCGTCTCCGATTCCTCCCGAAACGGCTCGTCCAAGTGCTCAAACTGCTGATTGAGGCCGATAATTTCGTATCGAGGGAGGATTTGACTGCGGCCCTCCAACTTGAATCGAGAACGGATCGGAATCATGCCGTTGATGTCGCAATCGCGGACCTCAGGGCTGTTTTGGGCGATTCCGCAAAGAGGTCACGATTTGTTGAAAGAATTCCATTTCGCGGCTACAGGTTAGTGACGGCGGTCAGAGAAGTGCCCGCGCCGAACCTGATTCGCGGTTTGCCTGAGTACGCCATCGAAGTTGCGCCGTTCGAAATCCTTCCATCCGAATCTCGTCACCATTGGTCCCGTCTCATCAGCGAGGAGATCTTCACCGCCTTGGTCAAATGTGGGTTCCGCACTTCGAACGACCACCACCCCAGAGGACCGCACGTCCTCGCGATTGAGGGAGCAGTCCACTTGGTAGAAGGAAGGGCGAGGGTTAACAGTTCCCTGAGAGTGTCAGCAGGAACGATTCACAGGTTAGCTTTCGATCTAGCCATAGATGAAGATCTCAGTACGATTCTGCGCATAGCGCGCGAAATCGCACACAAGACCACGTCGATCATACAGGCCGACTTTGCCGCCCAGAGAGACAACCTGCTCCTGACTCTATTGCGCGAGGGTGAACACCATTGGGGTCGCCGCACGGGCGAGGGCTTTCTGCATGCAGTGGACGCCTACCACCGCGCTGCCTCGCAGTTCCCCGAGGATCCAAGGCCATATCAAGGCCTCGCAATGTCCTACCTGATGCTGGCAGTCTATGGCATCAGGGCGGTTGCCGACCTCCTACCTGACTTCTACAGAGCTAATATGATGGCCACAAGTTTCGGGGGAGCCCGATCTCTTCTGGAGGTCAACGAAGCGCACGCGATGCACATTTTCGAAGGAAGATATAGGGCTGCTGAGAGAATGCTTCGCCGTGCCGTAATTGAGGCGCCAAATCTAGTACCCGCTTACAACGCCCTATGTATGCTCTACACTTCTCAGGGGCGACGCGCGGAAGCTCTACGAACTCTGGAGGAATCAGCTCGCATCGACAGCCTGTGGCCTACCCTCCATGCTCTCGAAACATTCACACACTTTTGCAGTAGGGATTACGTGAGTGCGATTGCTGCCGGCCAACGAGCCATAGCCGATCATCCTTACCAGCATTTGGGTCGGGCCTATTTTGCTCAAGCGCTCGAGTTCGTTGGCCGTATGGAGGAAGCGATCGAGCAGCACAAGATCTGTTGCGCGCACTCGCCGGATATTCCGTGGCTCATAGCGCTCCGCGGGTGTTGTGAGGCGAAGGCTGGACATACTGATCTCGCGCAGCAGAGCCTGAATGAAGTTCGGGAACAATCCTCAACCAGATATGTGGATCGGTACTATATCGCTGTTCTGTTAGCTGCCCTGGGCCGCAAAAACGACGGGATTGCCGAGTTGGATCGCGCCGTCGACGAACTCTCGGCTACCACATTCATCCTGGACGTCGATCCAAAGCTGGATGCACTGCGGACGCATCCTCGCTTTGCCGGCGTCCGCCAGAAATGGCTCGCAAGAGGGAAGCGCGTTAGGCAACTCGTTCGGGCCGCGGCATCCGAAAGACATGTCGTCGAAAAACCAAAGCCCACCCGTTGAATATTTCGGATTGTACCAGCACTAGATTGTTGGGTGGAATGATGTCGCTTGCGAAGTCCAAAGCTTTCGCCGTGTAGCCCTTGCTATTTATCAAGGCTACTGTTTCGGCCGCGGCCCCGGCTGGATCCGACACCGCAACGGAAAGGCCATTCCCAGTAGCTCCGAAATCAGCAGGAACATGGTGGATGACGGTCATATTATCGGAAAGCAATGCCTGAATGGTGGGACCGGTTTTGAACCGCAACCTCAGATGCAACCCGTGCTTTGCCAGGATTTGTAGAAGAAGGTCTTGCGCCTCTCTCGTGGAAACGCCAACGAGTCGATGTCCTTTGTCCGGTATCGGAAACGGGTTCCGAAAGAGGAGCGTCGTGGCAATCAAAGCCCACAGAAGCACAATCCAAAAAAGTGGAGGTAGGTCGAATAATTCCATGCTTCGCACTTAGTTTACAGCAGTCCGAGTAACTCATCCCTGCGGAGGATTGTCCCCCTGCCTTGGAATGAAAAACTGTAGTCCTTCGCGCGAGGGTGTCCCAGCCGCAGTCAAAAGCGAGGGGCCGGTCCCCGATAGGATAGAATCCTGTTGCCGCTTCGCCCTGCTGTGAATCGCATCTTGATCACTCATTGGTCTTGCGATGATTCTGTTCATGCCTTTCGATGGTCTCCACAACGACCTTCGCCCCTAGGTCCAGATCGGACAGAATCTGCTTAATCTCCATCTCAAGCGACCCAAGCGCCGCACCTTCGACTTCAACAGTGAGCTCGACGTGTGCCTGCAACTGCTCCGCCGAGCGCAGTTTCGGTATGATCTTCGAGCCGAACCTGTTCCACAACTCGGGCGGCACGACACCCTTCACTCGTAAGATGGTTTTCGCCGACGTTTCCGGAATGGTCAGAGACGCGACAGGCTTGGTGGTATCCGGACTGACCAGGTTGAAGTTAGAGGGTGTCGGGCTCGCTTCCGGGATCGTTGTTTGGATTGCAGGTGCGGTGCTGGATGCCAAGGCGCTCGCTCGTAACACCTTCGCCCGGTCTTTTCTCACGACGAAGGCGTCATACACGAATTCGATCTCCTCTGGAGGTAAAGTTTCGTTGAACCAGAGGCGATTGAATCCGCCTTCCGTGTTCTCGCCAGCAGCGAATCCCACCTCTCCGCGGCCTACTAAATCTGGTATCTTCTCTCGCAAAACCTTGTCCGGATCAACAAGGCGAGTCAATGCGCCATCCAGAAAGCACTTCCGCAGGCTCGCCAATGGCCACGCTCCGGATTCCTTGAATGCAGCAGGCCAATTCCTTTCGAGATAGCTAGCACCCACACTTTCGTTCAACCGGCTTTCTGATTTGAGCGCTGCAAGAATTCGACCACCAAGTGTCTCGCCGCTGCTTGCGTGGCCCGAACCAAGATCGATGATGTGCAGACCGTCCGCTTGAGCAGAATCCGCAATGATTACAAACCGGTAGCTTGCCCAGACCTCCTCGATCAGTCCCTCCTCGGCCTCCAACAAGCTATCCCTGACGCCCCTGAGATCAGCGGTTTGGACGTCGTTACCAAGTGTCCCCTCCTGAAGTTCCTTCTGAACCCGTCGCCATGCCAGTACGAGCTCAGCCTTCTCTCGCAGCTCTTTGCCCGGCTTCTTCACGCACCAGACAAGCGCTGCAGGGTAGTCACGGGCAGACTCGCCGCGTTTCTGCGTCCAGTCGCGGATCATGTCTCGCGTAGATCCAGTAGCGGCCCACTCCCGGTCCCAATCAACAACAACAACCTGAAGGCGAGGCGTGCTCTTGATGTCGGCGGACGTGGTTGGGAAGGGCTCAATGCTGATCGGGCTGTCCTTCTCGAACTGCTCCCGCACAACTTTCTGCATCAGCGGCCGAACATCTTTCTCATAGTCCAGCGAAGCCTTGCGGTCATTCACAACCTTTTTCAACGTTGGCTGGTGGTGAATGCGGAATCCATCGTTGGACACCTTGCGGATATAGAACGCCTTCGCTTCAAGATTCAGGGCGGCCGAATCGATGGAGGTTGTATCCACTGAAGGGCCGCCTAACGCGAACCGCAGCTCCGGCAAATGCGCGATCCGCTCACGCTGGCCACCGGACGATTCAAAGAATATGGTCGTCGCGACGCGGCGATGGATATCCTTCAGCGGTCCCTTGGTGTCAGCATCCAGCGCCCGCGCGCGCGCCATCGGACCGGCAATATCCGTCTCCATCGCAGTTGCTAGTCGTGACTCACCCACTTGGCCAAGGACAGCACCGCGGAACCCCATCACATGCAGGGGGGCCGATCCCAGGGTCAGGAGTGGCTCAACTGTTTGTTCCTGGTGTTGCTTTGCGAACGCCCAGGAAACCCACTGCGCCAACATCGCCAGCGTTCCGCGAGTTTGCTGATACTGCGGCAGCGCCTGCCATTTCCGCTGAAACACAGACAGCGTCGCCGGGTGGAAGGGGAAACATGTTTCGAACCGGGCGCTGAGGAATTCTCTCGCCTTCGCACCGGTGGTCGATGAATCCACCGCCGTCCATTCCGATGGCAGTTGAGCACGTCTCTCGAAACACCAGTTCGCGTAAATCGCAGCGACCTGCCTTCGGTGCTTCTCCGGCCCCAAGGTTTCAAAGAGCCGGCGACGGACGACCTCGCTGATTTCGGCATCGTCGTTTGCGATCAGGTCCTTGGCAACGCGCCGTACAACCTTGGTGATCTTTTCCTGCCACTGTAGATCCCAATCTGTCATCTCGACCTGACTCCGAGGCAGACTGATCACAGCCGCGCTGTGTGTAGTGCCCGTCATCGCGACTGTCAGATTCTGGAGGAACGCGTAGAAACCATCGGTGAGGTTCCGGTGCCGGTTGCAGAAGTTGAGCACTTCATCGCAAAGGATCAGGACACGTCCGCCCGCCGCCTCAAATAGTCGGCCTAACGCCTCTGTTCCTGGCGCTGCCTGCTGCGCCGCTGGTCCCAACGCGGCGATTCCATCAGACCCGGCCAATTGATCGGCGATGTCCAACCACGGCGTCTCACGCCCGGGCCTGGGGTCCCACGCGTTACCGACAAAGGCCGCTACTTTCGCATTGGGACATTCGGACAACCCCGCTGCTTCCAGAAGATCCACGACACCCGAGAAGGCCGATGCAGCCTTTCCGGATGTAGCCAGGTGGTAGAGCGTCGCCAGAGTGTGAGTCTTGCCACCGCCGAATTGCGTGACGAGGGTTAGCACCGGAGACGCGTTTTGGGTAGCGCCGCTTAGCCGTTGCAGCACCATGCCCACATGCTCCTTCAGCGCTCGGGTGAAGACGTTTCGGAGAAAGAACTTCTCGGGGTCACGATAGTCCACGGTCCCTCTCTTGGCGACAATCTGTTCCAGATGAATCGCGAACTCGTCCGGATTGAAGGATCGCCCTTGGCGCACCTCGTCACGAGGGACGGCAACTCTGTACCAGGGCTCAAGTTCCGGCATCCAATTTTCCTTTCAGGATCAATCGTCCAAAGTGCTGATCTTTTTTAGTCTCCAACAGTCTGGTCATCGTGGTGCGGCAAGCAGCATAGCGTCCAGCAGACGCTTCTCCTCGCTGTCCTTCGGATAGAGGGCTGAGAGCGAGTTGGCTAGGCGCAGGAAGTCGGGGCTGCGTTCGGTCTCGGACTTGAGCAAGGACCTCAAAGCGTTCGCCCTGCCCCCCGCCTGCAACAACATCGCGGCGTGAACTCTGTCGAGCGTCGTGGCCTCGCGCCGCGTCTTTAGTGCTTCATCAGCAACGCCCGCCTTCTTGCGACCACGTTTGGGCGCGATCTCCGGAGCCGAAGCGTCGTCTAGTCCGGCCGCCGAAAACAGGTCCAACTGTTCCGCACCCCTGGCGACCCTCTCGATCCGGTCGGCGGCTAGTTCTGTACCGACTTCGCCAAAAAGTTGCTGCGAACGCTCTCGAACCGGCAGAAGCCGCACAACGCCCTTTTTAGTCTCGATGATCCGGCCTTCCCATTCGGACAAATGAATGCCGAGCGGTTGGGCGAACCGCCGAGCGACATCGTAGATTAGCGTGAAGCCAGGCTTTTTCTTGCTGGGCGTGGCTTCCTCGTCATCGTCGTCGACAGTCTCCTCCTCGTCCGCCTCGCTAGAATCCTCGGCTTGATCGTTAGTGGCTTGGACTGTCCAGAGAAAGAGCGCCGTAAGTCGAGCATCTTCTTCTAGCGCGCCAGCCCCGCCATTGCGAGCCTGCGCTTCGGGAGATCCGAGAACCTGCTCAAGGGCGACACGGCCGACCACCTCCCAGACCTTCTCCAGGTATTCAGCCAGCGTTTTCTCGGTGCCGTCTGGAGTTTCGACTCTTGCGTAGCGCGAGAATATCTCAAGGGCCGGACCAATGCACGCGAACACAAGGTCGGCGCCGCGGACTCCTTCGCTTTCGAGACGTGCCATCCAGTCGCCCACCCGCTTGGGAAGCTCTCGAAGAACCTCGCCCCAATCGCCGGTCAGATCTTCTGTGCGTGGGCGGCAGACGAGGTGGACGCTTGTGGCGAGTGCGGCGGAATTCTGGGCCCGCAGGCGGTTGGCTGCCTCGGTGAGAATTGGCCAGGAAGCTGTGACTACCCAGCCACCTCTTGTCATGCCCGACAGAAGCGCTTCCCATCCTTCAGTTGTCTTATGCGCGAACACAACACACCCAACGCCGTCATCATTCAACACGCGTCGACCGGCAGTAAACGCCTCTGCCATCGATCGCTCGAAGAAGTCCCGATCCTTGACTTGCCCGTTGAAGGACTTGGTTTCATCCTGGACTGTCTCCAAACCACGATAGTCAAGCCGCTGAGTTCCCACTCCCAGGGTTCGCCGCGTCCAGCAGTGAAAGAAATCCGCCAAGTCGGAATACGGGATTGCGTCGTAATAAGGTGGGTCGGTAAACCAAAGGCTAGCACTCCCCTCAGGCAGGTAGGGTGACCGAGAGTCCGCTTGAGTTACTTGACCCGGTTCGGAAAAGCTCTCAAACCCATTCTCAAGACTGGTGGCCACGACCTCCACGGCATCTGAAAAGCTTCCAGTCGACTCCGAGAGGCTGACCGATTCGGCAAAATCCCAAATCATCGGCAATGCTTGGCGAGCAAAGACGTGTTCGACCTTCTCCTGATCCGCCTGGTAGCGCCAGCCACAGAGAGAAGCACCTCGATCAGCTACCCTGTTCAAGACCAAAGCCAGCAGATCGCGGATCGCACCGACGCTATTGGTACCCGCAACGCCGGAAACCAAACTCAAGAGCGCTAGTTTTTGGCGCGAGGTAAACAGGTCGCCGAATTGCATCATGCCGTATTTTTGAACGCTAAACGCGCGGCCGGCGCCTGAGCCGCCACCTGCAGGCGTGGGTTCGTCTGGAACGGCGCTAAGAGCGTTCGACAGCGGCTTTTGGGCGAGCTTTGTGAGACGCTGCTGAGCCTTCCAAATGGCGTCATAATCGGCTGCGTGCGCCAGCCGGTATTGCCGCCCGATTGTGTCGTCACTAAGTGTTGCCACGGCAAGCAGAAACGCTCCACCGATGCGACGACCCTCGTCGTCGAACCGTACGTCCGCCCCTCCCCGCTGGGCTACCAGTTGGGCGCGGACTCGTTCCGGTGGCAGCGTCTTGTTGCAGCAGGGGCAAGCCGCCTTAGCGCGGCTTACGGTTCCCTTTTGAACGCTGTCGTCGGTCTGGGGTTCAAAGATTTCGAATTCCACTCGCGGCGGCTTCCCATGCGGCCGGACAACACGATGCCTCAATGCCCGGCGTCGGTTTGCCTTCTTCGACAGCCAGAAGGACCGCACAAGAGGAATCTCAGCGCCGCAGTTCGGTGTTTCACACGTCACGGTCCGTGCCCAGATGTAGGCAATGGGGCTCGCGCCGTTCTTGTCGGGGGGAAAGAACTCGGCCAGATCTCTCGCTACTGCAGCCTTCACTTTAACGCCCGCTTCCCGCAACTCTGCGGCAAGTTGCGCGCCGTGTCGCGGAATATCTTCCAGCATGACCTTCAGGATTAGACACGCAACTGGGTTAAGATCACTCGCGTATGAGTCGCAGCCGACGCGCAGTGCTTCGAGCGGAATCGATCCGCCGCCGGCGAACGGGTCAACGACAGATGGAGTCTCTTCGGGGTGCGCCGCTTTCACAAGGCTGCGAGCCGTATCGAGGTATGTGGTATCTGAAGACCTATCCCAGTTTGCGAAATCAGCGATGAATTTCAGTAGCGCATTTCGCAGATCATCGTTCTCGAAGCCCACCTTGTGCCAGGTCTGACTCAATGCCTTTCGCGCGGCCACCCTGAACTCGTCGGGACACGCGACGTCACTGGGATCCGGTAGGAGCAACGCCATCAACATTGCCCGGCACGCCGCCAGCGGTCGTCGCGCCCACCACAGGTGGAGAGTGGAAGGATGTCCGTGCCGGATGGACTTTTCGCGCGCCGAATGCTTTGACACCTCTGCGATCGGAAAATCTACTTCGGCCAAGCGTTTGCATTCGCGGGGGATCATTAGATTAGCCTTCCAATTGCTCGACGCTCAGCCGGTAATGTTCGATTTTCGTAATCTCTTGCCAGTGGAAGCGGCCAGGGTTGCGTATTGGATCACGGAGCACTGGCTGGTCCAATTTGCAATGCGTAACGACGTAAAGCCAATAGCAATCCGGCCGATCTTCTGCGACCCGGCGTTCGTTCGGAGTCAGCATCACATCACCGGTTTCGCGACCGATCCCCTTCACCTCGATGAGCCGGAGTTCGCCCGAGTTCAGATCAATGCTTGTGAGGTCGTACCCTAGGTTCTTCTCGTGTACGTCGTGTACCACGCGGCCTTGGCCGCGTTCAAACGCCATCACTACCTGCATTGCAATTTCCTCAACCTCGGGATCAGGCCGCAGGTGCTGGAATTCGGGCTCGTCTCCTCGTGGGTGGGGCAGCACCAACACGCTGGTTAGAACGTCCACGCCCTGAAGTGTCAATGCTCGTTGCCGCTCTAGTTCCTCTCTGCGAGATTCCCGCCGATGAAGAAGTTCTTCGTGCCTCGCCTCGGCCTGGGCAAGCAGGCCCTTTGCGCCCTCCTCGCCACGGTCCAGAGCATCGGCAAAACGACCAATGCTTTCATCAGCTTTTTGAAGCAATTCGGTCAGGGAGAGGTGCATGTGGCTGGCCACTCGCTCTACTTCAGCCAAGCGCTCCTGGCGTACTTCCTCGATGAATGGTTGCAGCACATTTTCGTGAAGCCACGCTTCCGGCGTGGGCGCATAAGCTACGTCCGGAAGAGAAGAGGGCAAAGAGCCGGGGCTGAGGGCTCCAAGAACTGCCGCATCCTGCAGCTTCGCGTCGCCTGTACCGGACAACTCCACTGCGAAGACTCGTTCGTGAATGATATTGCCTAGACCATCGACGATTCGGGAGCGGATGACGTCGATTCGCACGGGCAGACTGTGCATCATCGAATAAAGACAAGCCCCTTGCCTTAGAGTCTCATGCCCCTCCGATAGAACGTGCCGCCGCACTGCTTCGAACAGTGGGTGACCAGGAGTTACCCACTCCAGCTTGTGATCATCAGCCGTCTGCCGATCGGTTGAACACCGGGGGTAGCGGGATGCCACGGCCCCAAATCGCCACTCGCTTTCCCTTTCGTAGCGACGCAGTGCTAAAGGTGTAGCATTCGGCAAATCGAACGTATGCGGAAGCGACGGCACTGCGCGGACGTTTAAAGAAGCATAAATGGCCGCGTCGAACAGGAAGCGCGAAATCGTCTCCGGGACAACTCGCCTCTCCTGTGCCAGCGCCCGGCGCTCGATCAGCATTTCCAGATTGAGGTTCTTGGTGGCGAGCCCCTCTAGAGCGTTCTGGCAGATCGACCGAAAGTGGTCCTCTTCGACGTTTCGCAGAAGCCGGTCCTCAAGATCGGCGTCACCCATCCTTCCGGCATAGTAGTCTCGGAGCACTCTCTCGACCTGGGTCGCGGGGAGCACTTCACCGACTACGTTGAACACCGAGTCGTCATCGAGGGCGTTGCGGATCTCCTGCAATTTCTCAAGCAGCTTCCGGAGAACCTGGCCCTCGATCGTATTCGTGGCGACGAAGTTGAAGATTAAACAATCCTCGGTTTGCCCATACCTATGGATGCGGCCCATGCGCTGTTCCAGCCGGTTGGGATTCCATGGGATGTCGTAATTAAAAAGGATATGGCAAACCTGAAGGTTGATCCCTTCGCCGGCAGCTTCTGTCGCAACAAGAATCTGAATCGCACCCTCGCGAAACTGCTGTTCAGTCCATAGGCGCGTACCTTCTTCATCGCGGGACCCGGTCTTCATGCCGCCGTGGATGCAGCCGACTCTGAATCCCCAGTTGCGGAGACGACCCATGATATAGGTCAGGGTGTCTTTGAATTCCGTAAAGATGAGCAACCGTTTGGACGGATCGGTGAAAAATCCCTCGGCCTTTAGCAGTTCTTCGAGCTTTCGGCGCTTCGCTTCCTCTAAGCCATTTTCCACGGCGGCGGCGCGCTTGGCGAAAGCTTTCAGTTCCTCTATTTCTTCACGGACTTGTTCTGCGTTTCGGGCTATGCTTACCGCCGCCAGTTGATCTTCGAGGCGCTCCCGCTCTACGTCTTCCATCTCCTCCAACTCGTCGGAGTCGGGTACAGCGAAATCTGCGGGGAGCAACCTCACAACATCCTGCGCGCGTTTCAGTGCTTCGTCGAGTCGCCTCGCCCTGTTCTCTAGTGAGCGCCGGAGGGCGAACGTGCTGGACGCCAGGCGTCGCTGGTAAAGGGACATCAAGAAACTGATGGCCCGGGCTCGTGGATCGTCGCCAGCAGCCGCAGCTTTCGCACTCTCCCTCTTCACGAATCGCGTAATCTCCCTGTACAATTCGAACTCCGCGCCATCGATCCGGAAATCCGCCGTGTGTGGAATGCGCTTCATGAATATCTTTCGGCATGCCCACGACCCGTCATCTTCACGATGGGGGAAGTACACCATCGCTTCCTTCGTCCTCCGTAGGTAGAATGGCGCCCGCCGCCGCTCCATCGCTTCCCGAATCGATTTCACATCGGCGAATACATCAGCGTCTAGGAGTTGCAGGAAGAAAGAAAAGTTCTCTGGATCACCTTTATGAGGTGTCGCGGTAAGGAGGAGGATATGATCACTCGCATCCCGCAGCAGTTCACCGAGCCGGTAGCGTTGCGTCTTGTGGTCGGGGTCCGACGCGGACATCCGGTGTGCCTCGTCGATGATGACGAGGTTCCAGTGTACCTGACGCAGACCAGGCAGCACGTCGGTCCGTTTGGCTAGATCGAGCGAAGTGATCACCTGCGGCCGCTCCAGCCACTGGTTCACACCGTACTGCTCGCGGATGTCGCTTCCGCGCAAGACTTCGAATTTCTCGTCGAACTTGTCCTTCATCTCGCGCTGCCATTGGAATGTGAGATTGGCGGGGCAAACAATCAAGATCCGATCGCATAAGCCGCGCAGTTTCAGCTCCCGAAGCAGGAGGCCGGCCATCACGGTCTTGCCGGCACCGGCATCATCAGCGAGCAAGAACCGGACCCGTGGAACCTTCAGCAGGTAGTCATAGACGGCCTCAAGCTGATGCGGCAACGGATCTACACGCGAGATGGACAGGCCGAAGTACGGATCGAACTCGTAGGCAATCCCCAGAGCGTAGGATTGAACGGCCAATTTGAGCAGTTGCGGATCGCCGCCGAAAGAACGAGTGTTCTCGACAATACGAAGAAGGGAGAGGTCGCTCTCAGACAATTGGACCCTACGGAATTGATGCGTTCGGCTTCCAACCAGACCGATGGTCCACACCGCCGCGCCTCCGGCACGGACCGTTTCAACGAGCATCGGCTCGCTAAAGAGCGGTCCTACCAGTAGTTGCCCTTCCTTTGGAATCGGTGGAGACGCCATGCGTTAGGTTGACCACTCCAATGTAATTCATTCCTCGTCCAAACAGCCACAGCTTGAAGTGCCCGCCTGCCCATGTGCTGGCCGAGCCGCATGTGAAGTGCGATCAAGATCGGCAATTGCCACTTATCAAGTAGATTATGAAACAATATCGTGCAAGTATTCCGCTGTACCTGGACTGGTTGAGTGGGCATGGGACATACTCGGCTTGGAAGGCTTCCGCGCACGCGGAAATGGAATGAGGTCATCGCCCTCGTTGGCGCAGGTGCCGACACAGCCGATATCGCGGCCGCAACCCTGGAAGCCTCGCAACGTGGCTTGGAGAACGCGGCGAATGACCCTGCCCTTGTCTATTCCTTTTGGCTTCTAACCCAACTCCCACTCTGTGCCCGTAAGACGAATTTCGTTCATGAACTCTCTACAGTAGGTGTGACCGTGACCGCCGAACCGACTTTGATGGAGTTGGTCGGGGGGCTGTCGGATGCAGTGGACGATTATGTTTATCGCAAAGGTGGTCGAACGGACCTGGGCGAAATCGCTCAAATGGGCGCAACGGAAACGCTCGCTACTGTTCTTGGACAGAGCACCACGAGCCTGTTCGGCGTCACGCCGGACGATGTTCGTCGGGAATTGGCGAGGTTGGGAACGCCGGCGAATTTCTCCGGCGTCGCACGAACGTTTTTTGCGAGACTTACGCAGCGCTACCTTACCTACTTTCTGAGCCGTGAACTCTCCAACACGCTGGAGGGCGTAAACGCCAACCGTCAGTTTAGGGAGGCATTGGAGATTCATTGCAGGCAAGCTTCCAAGATTGTGGAGCAGTTCGCAAAGGACTGGTTCTCCAAGGCGAACTATGAAGGCGGCATCACTCCGCGCAAAGCGGCAGGATTTATAGGCCACGCCGTCACCAAGCTCAACGCGGAGCTTCAAGAAGGGGCAGAGGTTGGCCAATCTTGACCACATCATCCTCTGCGGGAACGCCAAAGCCCCACGCGATAGCACCCTCAAGCACTTGGTTCGGCTGGACTTGGGTGGTGACGATCCCAACGCGTTCCTTGAAATCGAGGACATCAGCAGCCGGTTGTCCACAAACGTTCCAGCATTCTTGATCGACCTGATTGAGATCGCGAGTTACGTCTACTGTGCTGACCAGGCAGTCACGCGCGGCGGTGAAGGTGTTAGCCAGTTCGGAGCTGATTGGCGCCGGACCTTCCGGTTTCATATTCCCGTGCGCGAACCGGCGATTTGGACTTCGAAGGAAGTTCTCGGCGTTCTGCAAAGGACCCTCTCAACGCTTACTGAGGACAACTACGAATTTGTTTTCTCTCAACTGCGCAAGGCTGCTCCCATGCAGCAATACCTCACACTTGGCGACAGCAGCCCGGACATGCAACAAATAGACCGAGTAATCCTGTTTTCCGGGGGTATCGATTCGTTGGGTGGTGCCGTACAGGATGCTGTTCTTGGAAAGCGCAAAGTAGCGTTGGTGAGCCACCGGTCGAACCCAAAAGTCTACAGTCGTCAGAGTGAGCTTCTCACAGGATTGAAGGAAATCTGTACGAAACCTCCTCTGCACGTTCCGGTTTGGGTTCACCGAATCGGCTCCGATGGCCGAGAGTACACGCAAAGGAGCCGGACATTCCTGTACGCCTCCTTGGCGGCGGCGGTTGCTTACTTGTACGGCATTGATCACATTCAGTTTTATGAGAATGGAGTGGTTGGCCTCAATCTGCCAATCAGCGAGCAGGTAGTCGGTACGAGGGCCACGCGAACGACTCATCCGCAGGTGCTCAGTGGATTTGCCCGCCTGTTCAGCGTTGTCATGAACAAGCCGTTCGCAGTCGAGAATTCCTTTTTGTGGCTCACTAAAACCGAGGTGGTGGATCTCATCGGTGATGCTGGATGCGCCCATCTTGTGGAAAAGAGCGTCAGTTGCATTCATACGCATGAGCAAACAAAGGATCAGCCGCACTGCGGTCGCTGCTCCCAGTGCATCAGCCGAAGGTTTGCAACTCTTGCGAGTCGGTACCCTCAAAGCGACCCGGGTTCGCTCTATCGGGCTGATCTCCTGACGGCTCCACGCTTCAAGGGTAAGCACCCAAAGGCGGGTGACTTGACCCTTGTGGAGAGCTTCATTCGCACAGCCACGGACATTGGATCAATGACCGACTTCGAAGTCTTGAGGCATTACGGTGAGATTGGACGCATACTTCGGCATGTTAGTCCGCTCACAGCTGATCAGGTGGCAAAAAGGGTGATTCACCTCTATCGTCGCCACTCCAGTGACGTGACCAGTGTGATGGACAGTGCACTAAGCGCGCATGCTTCTGATATCCGGGAGGGGAAGCTTAAGCAGAATTGTGCCATACTGCTCGCGATCTCAGACATGTACAGAAAAGCGCCAAAAGACGAAGATGGCGCCGCGCCGGAGGGTAGTTCTTCATCCCCGCCGGGCGGCAATGGAACTGACCAAGATCAGACCGTGCAGATTCCGCGGTGGTTGGCAGATGTGGAAAGTACAAGCAAGGCACGTCAGGGTCCGTTGCGCAAAGGCTCGCGCGATCGGGTGGAGCTATCAGACCCGGTTTGGATAGTAACTGCGGATCAAAAGACCCCCATACCACTCACTCGCTTAGACGGAACCATCGTTTGGATTAACCCCGGCGACTCGAATCAAGATGCGGAGGCTCACCAGAAGGAAGATGAGCAACGCATAGCGGAGGTCACCGCAAACGAACGCTCTCAATTGAGGAGTGCGCTCGAAGAATTGTTCAGCGGCACAGACTGGCCGCCGGCAAACGCGGTGCTGGAGCCCCTTAGGCTTTACGCTACGCACGTGTTTGATGTCAACGCCGCAACCTTGGTGAGTACGTCTTCGTCAGAGCCTTCCGATGCCGCCGAGGTTCTGAATGCGATGCAGCGTAACCTGCTTGCAGACATCTTTGGCCGTGAATGGGAAAGTAGTCCCGGCGAAAATGTGGTCCGAATAGATTGGCAGCACGGTTCGGAAGGTTGGAAAGGGAAAGAGATCGTCACCACAGCTGGAAATGATCCTGACCCGAACTGCCTGTATTACCAGATAGTCGGTGATGCCATTAAATACAGATACCGGTTCCATGCTGGCTTACCTCCCCTTTCCACGGGAGAGCCGCCTTGTTTGAACTTCTCTAACGACGAATGGTGGCACTACATCGGGCTCAACGAGCGGCACAACCTTGCTATGGCTATGAGACCCTACCTTGAAGATCGTGTCGCCCATTGGCATTCCATAAGTAAATCGACATCGGTAGCCAAGGCCGATGATCCTGGTGGCGCTGTGGAACGGGATGGTCCAACGGATGGTGCAGAGGAGCGGCCGTCTAAGTCGAAGAAGGGCGATGTGTCGCTTCTGGGCGGAAAGCTATTGGTTAGCATGGCGACGGCAGAGAAATACCTTGGAGTCGGCCAACGGCAGCGCCAAAAGCTCATCAAGAGCGGTGATTTGACAGTGGAAGGCAAGGGGCAGAACCGAAAAATCACGACGAAATCCCTCCAAAGCTATCTGCCCCCAGAAATCCCGAACTAACCCGAACTAAACCGAACTAACCCGAACTTTTACGCCGAATATCTTCTTTCAAATTAATCAGTTGACGTCTACGCTTGGTTGTAGATGAATCGGGACAAACTTGAAGCTTTGCTGGCCGAACGCTTGATGAAGTGGACTGTCTGCCCAGACCGTTTTCTGGTGGGAAAAAGGGCTTGGATGCCGCGCTGGCGCTTTCAGCCAATCGAGAAACTCGCCGACGCCATCCGCCTACTGGAAGAGGTCAGGCCGCAAGAGTATACAATCCGCGGCGACGACAAAGGTAACATCTGCGCCAAGGTACGAATCGCGGGCAAACAGGGCGAGGCGACCGGAACGTCTCTCCCCCTCGTTATCACATACGCGGTAGCCCGGGCAGTGGGCATCGAGGTTCAGCAATGAGCCCCACGCCAACCAATACAATCAGGCACGTTTCCATGACCACGGCGTTTCGAATTCCGGACAGCCTCGTGGAACTCGATCAATGGGTGCTCTGGCGGTATGAGCGTCAGACGAAGGTCCCCTATGCCATCACCGGACGATGCGCTTCCAGCACCGACCCGGCCACGTGGAGCAGCTTTGAGGAAACCGTACAAGCGTGGAACTGCAGACCAAACCGATGGTCAGGCATCGGATTTGTATTCGCGGATTCCGACCCATTTGTCGGCATCGACCTGGACGATTGCCTCGACGAGCAGGGCATGCCGAAACCGTGGGCGCAAGGCATAGTGGAACGGTTCGCTGACACCTACTGCGAAATCTCTCCGAGCGGGAATGGCCTGAAAATCTGGTGTCGAGGAATTCTGCCAGTGAATGTCGGGAAGGTCGCCGTCGGAGACGGCGGAATCGAGATGTACTCCCACGCTCGATTCTTCACGGTGACCGGACGGGCCTTCCGTGGCGCCCCCCTCGAAGTAGAAGATCACGAGTCGGATGTGGCGGCACTTTGCGAGCGGCTGACGCTGGCACAAGGTCGCTGGCGTCATCAGCCTAAACCCTGCGGCAAGATTCCGTATGGGCGGCAGCACTGCACTCTGGTGTCTATTGCCGGGACTTTGGCGAGGCGGCGTGTTTGCCTGGAGGCCATTGAGGCCTGCCTCCAGGTTGTTAATGCGCGTCAATGCGAGCGGCCCGGGCCGTCTGAGAACATCTCCAGAATTGCGAGAAGTGCAGCGCGATGGATTACCTGTGGGGAAGGAACACCTTTATGAACTCCACCAACTCTGACTGGCTGCCGGAAGTGACAGTGTCGCAAGAGGAATGGCCGGACCCACTGCCGTTGGAGAGCGAACTGCCGGCAGTCGAATCTCTCGGCGAAGAACTTCTGCCTTCGTCTCTTCGTCCAATGGTGCTTGATGTTGCGGAGCGGATGCAAACACCAGTGGACTATCCGGCGGTGGCCGCCGTCCTTTGCCTTGCCGGTGCGGTGAACCGGCGAGCGACGATTCAGCCAAAGGCTGCGGACACGAGTTGGACGATTGTCCCCAACCTCTGGGGTGGGATCATTGCGCCGCCTGGCTTCATGAAATCGCCAGTCATCGCCACTATTACGCGCCCTTTGGTGCGAATACAGGCGGATTGGCGTCGCGAAGACGAGGCCAGCATGAGGGATTTTGAATGTTTGAAGGAGGAGCACGATCTAAAGCGATCGGCGTGGAAGGATGAGTTCAAAAGGTCCACGAAGAAGCACTTGGCCCCACCTGAACGGCCAGACGGGGCACCTGCGCCGCCGAAAGCACGGCGACTGATCGTAAACGATGCCACCTTCGAGGCGATGCATCAGACCATGAGCGAAAACCCCGCCGGCATCTTCGTGATTCGGGATGAGCTTACCGGCTGGTGGAGCACACTGGATAGAGCCGGACGTGAGGGAGAACGGGCCTTCTGCCTCCAAGCCTGGAACGGTGATACAGGCCATACCATCGATAGGATCGGACGCGGAACCATCCACGTCGAGGCATGCTGCATGTCCATGCTGGGTGGTATTCAACCCGGCCGGCTGCGCTCCTATCTGGTGGATGCATTGCTGGATGGACCGAGTAACGACGGACTCATCCAACGATTCCAACTCCTCGTGTGGCCGGATACCGCTCCGGGGTGGAAGTATGTTGATCGGAAGCCGAACGCTGAATTTGAGGAAACAGCCTCGCAGGTGTTCCGCAGACTCGCAGCGCTTGAACCCAATGAACATCAATGCTTTCGCTTTAATCCTGAAGCCCAACAGCTATTCATCGAGTGGCTAGCTGAGCTCGAAGCCAAACTGCGAGGTAACGACGTTCATCCTGCGCTTGTTTCCCACCTGTCGAAATATCGGAGCCTGATGCCATCTCTTGCTCTGCTGTTTGAACTCGCTGATCGTGCTGCGGGGAGTTCTGATGGTTTTGTAGGTGGCAAACAGCCGGAAAGCCGAGAGTTTTCTGTGTCGCTGGATCACGCCAGGCAGGCGGCGGCGTGGTCGGAATACCTGGAGTCCCATGCGCGGCGAGTCTACTCCTGTGTGGCCACACCGCAGATGAGGGCGGCACGGGAATTGGCGGAGAAGATCAAGAATCGTGTTGTCGGTGCGAAGGGTACGTTCTCCCGTCGCGATGTCTACCTCAAGGGCTGGAGCGGCTTGGATTCGCCGGAATCCGTCAAGATGGCTGCGGAGGTTCTTCGAGACGCGAATTGGATTCGGGAAGTTCCCAGCGAGCAAAGTCCAGCCGGCGGCCGTCCATCCGTCCGCTACCACATCAATCCGGAGGTGTGGCGATGAACATCAGGCGCTGGCTGAACTGGCAGCCCAGGGAACAAATCTCGTGCGAATCGGCTCATAGCGAGCCTACAAAACCTGCAGAACCAGGTTTTGATGGTTTTGTAGGTCCGGCTGCAGAGGAACTGGCTGAGATACACCCTCTTGAGGAGGTCCTTAAAGGACGAGCCGTTGAGTTGTATCTGGCCGATGGCGATCGGTTGTTCATTGTGGCTGACGAGGAAGACGCCCAGATCCTTGGCGAACCGCGCGGCGCCGTGTATACGGCAGCAGAGGTGCGGCAGGTGATCCAAATTGCAGATGCCGTAGTGGTCCGCGAGGTACACGAATGGAAGCGACGGTTCAATGCCCGAGTGCGGGAGTACCAACCGTGGAACAGCCCCACGTACACGCAACGTAACGCCGCCGGTGAGGGGGAAGAGTGAGGTCATGAGCAGCCGGATGACAATCCCAGAAATTGCGAAGCGGCTTGGCCTTGGTAGGATCGCCGTCTACGCGATGCTCGAACAGGGCATCATTCCTGCTATCCGGCTTGGCCGGCGATGGATAGTGACCCGGCACGCCTTTGAAAACTGGGAGAGGACATGCGGAGTTCAGGCTGGACTTCAGCCGAAACCTGAGCAAAGGTTGACATGACGTATGCCGGTCTTTAAACGCAAATACAGGTCGGGCAAGGAAGCTTGGTGCTACCAGTTTGCCCTCCCTGGCTCAACGCGCCAAAATCAGAACCTGATCACAGCGTCCGGGTTTGCCACTAAAAAGGAAGCGACGGACGCCGAGGCGGCGCGGCGCATCGAAGAGCAGAAAAGGGAAGAATTGAGGAGGGCCGGCGCCGATGGTGTGGCCGCGGCGATGCCGACGACGCTGGAGATGCTTCTGGCAGAGTTCATGAAGCAGCATGCAGAGGAGAATCTGGCTCCGAAAACCGTGGAGCGGTACCGTGAGATGGCTACATGCTTGTCTCCGGAATTGGTTGCAATGAGCATTTCCGAAATCACGCCATTGCATCTCAGCCGTGAGTGGACGCGGTTGCTCAAGTGCGGCGGCCACACACGCAGGACCAAGACGCCTCGCGCGATGAAGCCCAAAACGGTCCGGAACATCGCGGGCTTGGTGTCTTCCGCGTTTCTGCGTGCGATCAAGTGGGGGCTGGCTGCCACGAATCCCGTCACCCACAGCGACCTTCCAAGGGTCAAGAAGCGACTCGGGATGGCGCTGCTACCAGCTGAGCAGGATCGCCTGACACAGTGCGCAAGTGGCCCATGGTGCATGGCAGCATTCCTGGAAATGGCGGCAGCTACCGGAGCGCGCCGTGGCGAAGTGTTGGCGCTGCGCTGGTCGGACGTGAAGGGCATGGTGGTCTTCATCGATCGGTCCCTCTGCCAAACGAAGAACGGTCTGATATTCAAGGGCACCAAGACAGAGGAGCCTCGCAAGGTGGAACTGCCTCCATCGATGGTGGCTTGCCTCGATGCCCATCGACTGCGCCAGGATGAGTTCCGCCGACAATTCGGTCCTCACTACCGCAGCGATCTCGATTTGATATTCGCCAACCCAGATGGCTCGCCACTGAAGCCCAACTCGGTGTCAGCGACGGTGTCGCGGCTGTGCCGGCACCTCGGCCTGCCAAAAGGGGCGTCACTCCACGTCCTCCGACACAGCCATGCAAGCTTGCTTCTGGCTGACGGCATGGACCTGGCGACTGTTTCCGCAAGGTTGGGTCATTCATCCATCCGCACCACCGCTGATGTCTATAGCCACGCGATCCGCGGCAAGGACCGCGTTGCAGCGCAGTGTTGGGACGATATTATGCAGCGGGCACGCGGCGAGACAGACAAATCCAACGCTGTAAACTAGTGCATTGCGAACGGATCGGCGGACCGGATGCGGTCTTCGAGGATTGGTCGGGCTTTGTACGAGTCGCCGACCATTCGCCCGCAGGTGCAAACTCGTCTTGCACGTCTTGCAGAGCCAGGGTGCCCAGAAATACACTCCTCACCAAAGACCTAAATCGACTTCGTACAATTATGGTCAAAGAGACCCAAATGAATGCTCCCTGGTACGGTACGGACAAGCTGCAATTCTACGATCCGCGATTGCAAGATCTTGCGACGGATCTTTTCCGGCGTGTTGAGGCACTGATTGGCACACGCGCTAAGGTCGAAGAAGGAAGCGTCAGCTTTGAACGCTCGAGGCCGTCTGCAACAGTGGACATTGCAGCCAAACTGGTTATCTATAAGGCTTCAGTTGGGCGTGGGGACCACTGGCAGCCGGGTGCTGATGGCGTTTATGTGCTGCTTCGGACGCGTGGCAACACCGCTACGTTCACGCTCACAGTCGCTCTAAGGCAGCCCACGGACGACGACCGGCGATTCGCGTTCTTTCTTCTCCAGCCTAGTCAGGACCTCGGCGAAATGGCTCGATTCATCGCTGCATGTTGCGATTTCTGAAGGGCGCGCACTCGGAAACTGAAGCGCCTACCGTTCCCGTAAGGCACCGCTCGTACCACGGTCCGCATGCGGCTTTGTACGTGTCGCCGACCATCCACCCGAAACCAGTCTGCCGCGCCAGCCCGTTGAAGCAGTAGGCCTCGGCCCAGGACGCGAAGCATTCTAATGCTCAGGTAGACGGCGACCAGCGTAAGGCTCGCCGTCGCAACGAATCCCTTCGTAACTGTACCCAATTGACAGTTCAGCTGAACTGCATCAATGGCGCGAGCCACGATTGCGATTTGCGCTTGCTTCAAGGATCCGAATTCCAGTCCATGGCGGACGTCACGCCCTCCGTGGCTCGTTCCGAATACCGGTGATATCCTAGTCCTCATGATAGGGTTGGAGGGTCGGCTCAGCCGGGCGCGAGAGCAGGGAGGAAAGGCCATCGACCTTTCTTTCTGCTCATTAACCGCTGTCCCCCACGACCTCTGGTCATTGCCAAGGCTGGAGATCGTTGATCTCTCATCCAATCACCTACTCAGAATTCCTGCGCGAATTCGAGACCTTCACTCCTTACGCCGACTGTACCTACATCGAAATCCGCTTCAGGCCCTGCCGACTGTCTCTGGCCAAGTGATCGATGGGAAGACATACACGAACCTTCGAAGTCGTTTCGAGCCTAGCTGCATCGCTGGCATTGTATTGGATGAGGATTCAGCACATCTCGACGAAGATTACTGGATTCGCGAGCTAGTACTTCTCCCAAACTTGAGCGAACTGATTTTGGTCGGGCCAAAGGGCCGTCCGCAAACGCCACCTGATGCGGTCCGCAGGTTATTGGATTCTCTCGGTGAACTCAATACTCTTCAGCGGCTGACGATTAGCCAATGGGATCTTCGTCGGGCGCCGCGTGATATTCGGCGTTTAGGCGCACTCGAAGAGTTAAAGCTTCCTTCGCTGGGTTTGACCGAGATCCCGGACTGGATCTGCGAACTTACGAAACTGAGGTTACTAAGTGTCGCATCCAATCCGATATCGACGATTGCCGAATCCACCCTCCGATTGTCGGCGCTGGAAGAACTCGATGTGAGTGGCTGTAATATTCAAGATGTGTCGGCTCGCATTTCGGAGTTGACAAGATTGAAAACGTTGGACCTTGCGCGAAACCCTGTACAATCTCCGCCGATCGAGATCGTCAGGCAAGGCCTGGATGCCGTCCACAACTACTGGCAACAAAGTAACGATACGGGCGTTGATCATCTCTACGAGGCAAAGCTTATTATTTTAGGCGAGGCCGGAGCAGGCAAGACGTCGTTTGCTCGAAAATTCCTCGATCCGACTTACACGCTTCGTGACCGGGAGCCATCCACAGAAGGTATTGAGGTAATGCGTGGGAGTTTCCCGACCAGCATCCACCCTAAAGACAGTAGCGAAGTCCTCGCACGCGACTTTCAAGTCAATATTTGGGATTTTGGTGGTCAGGAGATCTATCATGCCACGCACCAGTTTTTCTTAACTCGGCGGTCAGTGTACGCCCTCGTTTGCGACGACCGGAAGGAAGACACTGACTTCGGCTACTGGCTGGAAGTGGTCGATCTGCTCAGCGATGGAAGTCCCTTATTTATTATTCGGAACGAGAAGCAGGATCGCACAAAAGATGTAAACGTAAGCAAATTGCGGGCCCGATTTCAGAACTTGCGTGGAATGATCTCAACGAATCTTGAGACGAATCGCGGGCTTGATCTTGTCGTACAGACGATTCGTAGAGAATTGGAAACGCTCCCTCACATTGGAGTTGGTCTCCCAGCGACTTGGAAGCGCGTGCGTGGAGTTCTCGAGAATGATCCACGAAATTACATCAGTCTGGACGAATTCCTACGGATCTGTGAGCATCACGGATTTAAGAATCGCGAGAACAGCCTTCAACTAAGCGGCTATTTGCACGACCTCGGAATCTTCCTGCATTTCCAGGACGACGCGGTGCTTAGGAACACCGTCATCCTGAAGCCTGTGTGGGGAACAGACGCTGTGTACCGAGTTCTGGACGATCCCGGAGTAGTCTCGGCACACGGTCGATTCACATCGCACGACTTATCACGAATCTGGTCCGAGGAGAAGTATGCTGGGCTGGAAGGGGAACTCCTTCGCCTGATGATGAAGTTTCAACTTTGCTACGCGTTAGAGCATGAAGAGGTCTTTATAGCCCCACAACTGCTTCCCTCGGAGCAACCCGCTTTCGACTTGCAGGCTAGTGAGGGCCCTATGATTCGTTATCAGTATAGCTTTCTACCGAAGGGAATGATGACACGGTTTATCGTTGCGACCCATCATCTTATTGCGGAGGAATCACTGGTCTGGAAGACCGGCGTCATCCTAGAAAGAGACGGATCCCTGGCCGAGGTCGTCGAAAACTACGGCGAGCGTTGGATTCGTGCGCGTGCTTTCGGACCGAACTCGCGGACGATGTTGGCGTTCGTAGACAACGAGCTAGGGCGCATCCACCGGTCGTTCTCCCGCCTGCAATATGAGCGGCATTTCCAATGTTCGTGTTCCGAGTGTTGTACACAAACAGCGCCAAACACGTTTCCGCTTACGGCTCTACAAAATCTCGCGATAAAGAGACGATTGATTCAGTGTTACCGGAGCGGTGAAATGGTTGATCCGGTACGCCTTCTAGGAGACGTGTTACCGGGCGCCTTGCCACCAGAATGCACTGCGTCTTCGGTCGAGCAACGACAGGTCTTTGTGTCATATGCCTGGACGGAGGAAAGCAGCTCCCTTGTTGACCGCTTACAAGAAGCGCTCGAAGAGCACGGAATTCGACTATTGAGGGACCGCGAAGAGGTGCGCTATAAAGACTCGATCCATGAGTTTATGTGCCGCCTCGGACGGGGCAAGGGCATCGTGGTTGTCATTTCGGATAAGTACCTAAAGTCTGAGAGCTGCATGTTCGAAATGCTCGAGATCGTTCGCGCCGGTGACTTGAGCGGCAGGATATTTCCTCTCGTCCTCCCGGATGCAAACATCTATCGGGCAACTGGATTAGTAGGGTACGTATCTTACTGGGAGCAGCAGTATCGCGAATTAAATGATGTACTGAGGCCGCTCGGCAGCGACGGCCTCAGGAATCTTCAAGCGAATGTCACATTATACGCTGAGATTCGACGCATGTTCGATGATATTACCGGAAGGCTCAGAGATATGAATGCGCTCACTGTCGATCAGCACAGCAGGTCCGGGTTCGAAGAGGTGGTTCGGCGGATTCGACTGCAAATCGGGCAGTGATGAAGCTCGGTTAGCGCGGCGCCTCAGGCGGGCACCCCGATGTCGAAACGCCTTCACTCGATCACGTGAGGCGCACCGCGACCGTGGGAGAAAGCCGAGACCGACGAAGGGTGATTCAGCCGATAGCACGAAGTCAGATAGCCCGAGACAACTGCATTTTGCGCAGCCGATCGGGGCAGAGCGCAATGTTCAAAGTCTTCGGATGATGTTTCGATGTGACGTCGCCTTGAGCGGCACGTTGACAGGGCCTCCGCCCGCATGACGCGCGACTCGGACAATGGGTCATAAACAGCAACCAGGAGATGACGAACGAAAAACCCCACCAAGTCCGAAACTTCAAGAGATTTCGGTTCTGCCGGGCGATTCCGGGGGTGGATCGAGGAACTTCCCGACGGCTACAGAGGGTGGAAGATTCCCGAACCGCGGCGGCGTCAGCGCGCGCCCTCAGCCCATGGCTGCGCTGTGACTGCGCTGTGACGTCGGCGGTTTGTGGCAGTCTTTCGAAGCATCGCGCAATACCATCCGCACTGAAAACACAACCACTTGGACTCAACCGAACTAAATCAGACTGGCAATAGGCGGGTTCGATCCCCGTTAGCGCTACCAATTCTTTTCCTCGGCTTTTCCCCACGTCAATTATTTCTCCGCAGGGCATCTTCCGCTGCTTTGGGATGCGCCGCGATCGGCCTTGCTCCCAGTTGCGCAGGTGGCGGGAGGGAGGCCGGAACTTCGCTGCGAACTACGAATGGCTGAGCCCCATACTGGCTCGGAGTTTGCCTACGTCGATTGCGGGGACATGCGCCGCCGTCACGCGGGCTTGGGTGCTGTGTGCGAACCGTGCGGCGTTAATTCAGATGAACAGCCCAACGCCGACATGGAAGAATTCCGCGAGCTTCTTAGCCTGTTCTTTCGTAATAGAGCGTTTGCCCGCAAGGATCTCTGATACCCGGCTTTTGGAGCCTACAACCGGCCATAGGTCTTTGGGGGCAAGTCCACTCTGCTCCAAGAGGAACGCCACCATTTCGTGTGGTTTGGACTTCTGCCGCGGCGGTCGTATGTCTGCTTCGTAATCGCGGATCAGGTTTGTGAGGAGGTCGAGGAGTTCATCCTCCTCGGGAGTTAAGGCGCTTTCGCCCTTCTCCATTAGCGATTCCACGATTGCAAGGGCACGGTCGTTCTCCTCTTCGGTTCTAATGACTCGGGGAGTTGCCTTCACCAGCAACCTCGCATAGCGCTTTTCGTCGATCGTTCCCATTAGAGATCCCATTTGTCGTAGTCCTTGTGCGTCCCGATCCTTAGAGTATCGCCCCAATGCCGGATCGCTTCAGCAGGCTGGGCTCTCTCTCAACAAACTCTAGAATCGAACTGCCGGTCAGTCCTGAATACCAGCACTACTGGAAACACAAATCAATTGTTCCAAACGTGGTGCGTTCCGACTCTAGGGTCAGGGGCAAACATTTCTTGCGGGTTGGAATGTGGGGATGGTGGGCGCTGAGGGTCACGATCCCCCGACCTCCTGCTTGTAAGGTGTCGGATCGATCTGCTACCGATTGCCACCGAGTGAAACTATTTCGTTGGCCCACTGTGGTTTAGCCGTATCTATGGCAAAATGGTTTATGTTGGTGGCAGGCGGTTGTATTCGGTGACAATTAAGGTGGTAGCGTCACAGCAATGTCACAGCCTTCGGGCGGAAGGATGCCATGACAATCAGTGGGGGTGACAGAATTCAGAAGCGTTCAAGTGAACTCGTGCGGCGTGCAGAAGGCATGAGCCTGAAGATGCCGGATCACGTCGGTGCATACGCACAACTTCTAACAGCCGCAGAGGACCTAGGAAGACGCTTAGCTGAAGAATCTAGGTGGAGCGAGATTGCGGCCTTGGAGTCAATCGCAACGCAGTTTTCGGATGGTGAATGCGGTGAGGTCATCGACTGGGAAGAGGCAGATCTCGCCTTGTCATCTCCGATCATCATCGATCGTGGTGAGAGGGTCAGGCGTAGGTACCGCAGTAGTCGAAAGGCTCGAAATAACGTTGCCGCGTCGCTCGACGGGCTTCTCCTCCGACTCGATAAGGCCCGCTCTGTGGTCGGTGAGATGGACGCACACCTGCCTCCGGCGTTCCGTGGTGATGTCGAAGAGACTCTTACGGGGGCCTGGCATGAAATCAACCGTTTGAGGCTTAGGATAGGGATAGATGGCAGGTTTGGCCTTCAGCCGGTCAAGGATGAAGTGACTAGCCACACGTTTTCTCAGGGATCATACAACACCAGCAATCAAGCGCTCCTTTGGTGGGCAATCTACACCCCAGAGTATGAGGGACGACTGGATGACATGCTGGACCTCGCAAAGCGCTGGAGGATAAGCGAAACTTGGAGTACGCGCAAACTCGCTGAGCGTATCAAGCGCCTACGGCAGGCACTCAAACACCTTCAGCGGACGTCCTCGGCCGAAGGTCCGGACGGTTTCCCCGCGCGACCCCTTGAAGTGCCGATTCATCCAAGGGTGGGTATCGTGGACGAGGCTCCTCCGAAGTGGGCCATCTTAATGATCTGATCCTCAGCGGCTGAGGTAGGTTGCAACCGTTGCCGCAAGTCCCACAATCAACTCAACTTCTCTCCTCTCTGGTTCACGCCCCTCGCGAATATGCCGCCCCATTTCGGACGCAAATCCCCACGCCTTCGATATCGATTCATCCAGAGGGCGCGGTATGGTTCCTGGGTACTTCTTGACAATTTCCCCCAGTGTTGCTTTCTCATCTCCACAAACGTCTCGGGCTACGCATTCCAAAGCGGCCATAGCATGCTGAATTGCACCGGTAAGGTCGGCTTCGGGTCGTCTTGACAAGTCGGCAAGCGCCTCATGGATCTCGCCCCTCGCCGTGGGTCGTCCAGCGGCTTCCAGCGCCTCCTGCACTCCATGAAGGTTAGCCTCAAATGTCTCCGTCCCACGTGTAATGATTTCACCGTTGACCAGTTGCCATCCGATCCCCTCGTCAACAAAAAACTCATTAATTGCTTCATGAAACTGGTTCAAGCGTTTCGGCCCCTCCTCGTCATCCCAGGAGCGGCTCCTCGACAGTGAGGCGCTCAGTCTTTCGATGAAGTCAAAGAATTTGAACCAGTCACAGCCATATGCCAGTTGCTGGACCTCATCCCAGACGTTGGGGTATTCGCTCCAATTGCCGGGGTCTGGACGGACCCTCAGCACCTTGCAGATATCCTCCCGTAGCCAGGATGGTCCCAAACCGAGATTTCCTGCCGTTTCTAGGACAAAGTGCCTGAGGGATTCTGGTGCGTCTTCCCAAACAGTGATGTCCTTGGGAACACGCTGATATCCGTGCCTCTTCGAGAAAGGCTTCCTCGATATTTCGCCGGCCATGGGACACAGTATAGCCATTGTCCCACGGGGTGATGGAGTCCCCCCACCCCTCCCTCTTGCGACGGTGATTACAACCTAGTCGAACCTGTTGTCAAATTATTCTATGGAATCTGATCCCGTGAAAATGAAAACCTACTTTAGCATTGCAGACTTGGAGAGTGACACAGGCTGCTGTGGTGGATTTTGGAGAAATGAAATTAGGAGCGGCTCGCTACCGGCTCATCGATTCGGTCGTCGTGTGCTGGTATCGAGAGACGATTTCGAAGCGTGGGCATCACGCCGTCGCGTGAATGGCTCAATCCAGAATACCGGGACGAGCGCGACTACTCAATAAAGGCACGAATCTGGTTAATGCCCGAATCGACAGGGCAAGACGCTAGGGGGCGTCAGGAAACAATCCCCTGGTCGAAAAACGTGAGGGTGGAGGTGTGGCTTGAAGTTGGTCTTTACGAGAGATGAAGTGTTCTTGCGAGAGGTTGATGAGGTAGTCGCAAAACGAGCCTTCGCATCGCGCATGGTGAGAAAATACTGCAAGCGGACCGGTTCGATATACCTCCGCTACACGCTCGCCGAACTGCGAGAGATGACTACAGGCGCGGGCTTGTCGGGTGGGTCATTCCACACTAGCTACAGAACGCTGTTCCAATCCGGCTTGCAGTGCTGGAGTCAGAAGATGCTGCGTGAGGATGGGACACTTGCACGTTGGCCAGGTGAGAAGACTCCCACTTGTCCCTACGTACAGAATGGAAGAGGAGCAGCATGAGGGGCCTCCCATGGCTGCGGCTTTGGACGTCCGCGGCGCATCATCCCAAGATCGGACGTCTGTCAGAGAAGTTGCAGGCGAGATGGTGGCGACTGTTGTGTATTTCAGCGGAGAACGGTGGGGTACTTCCAGCGGATCTCCAAAACCTCGCATATCTCTTGCGCCTTTCCGACGAGGAGACCAAATCAACGATTGACGCATTGCTGGATGCCCGCTTGCTGGATCGTGATGCCGATGGAGTGCTCGCCCCGCACGATTGGCCAGACTGGCAACGCCAATATGACAGCTCGACCGAACGCTCTGTTCGGCATCGTGCAAAAAAGAAGATTGCTCAAGGCTCCAGCGCAACGTTGCCAAGCGGTGATGCAACGTTGCAGCCATTGCAAGTGATTGACGAGCAAGTGTTGCGCAACGGCCCAGAGCAAGAGGGAGAGGCAGATAATACCCAGAGCAAAGCAGAAGCTCCGCGCACCTCAATCGAGGAAGCTATTTCGGGCGAGATTGAAAAAATTACTGGCGGGCGATGTTCACCAGCATTCACGCGGACATTGATTTCCAAAACCGAGGAGCGGGGAGCTGTTCCCATGGTTACGCTCCGGTGGGTGCAGAGCTATGCGGGTCGGAGGGACATCCGGAGTGCTGGGTTCTTCGAGAGTGCAATCGATGATCTGCATGGATGGATTAAGTGCAACCGCATGGCCGCCGAAGCCCTCACTTTGCAGTGGGAAGCAGAGCAACGGCGCAACTGAAGAAGTAGCCAAGAAAGAAAGGATCGATTGAATGAAAGAAGGCTGGAACTACGACATCCGATACCGTGTCAACGGTGAGCTGGGAACTGCGGACGTGTGTGTGATTCAGAAATTCCCGAAAGAAGTGCGGAATTTTCGCCCTCTGAACGAGGCGGAGAAGCGCGCTGCCGGTCTAACGCCACCGAAGCCGGCGAAGCCCAGAAGCGTGGACGCGGGAGAGCTGCTTGCGCTTTCCAAAACCGGCCCGCTCACATCGGCAGAAATGAAGATCGTCGCCGGTTCAATCAATGCGGCGCGCCAAGAGTAGAACCAGGATTCAACAACAGGGTGCGCAGCAATGACCAGTCTGAACTCCTGCGCCTCCAGCGGCAGGAGTCGAACTTCGTTCTGAATCCGAGCCGAGCGAAGGATCGTTGGGCGGCGATTGCAAAAGTTGAGCGTTGGGGTGAAAGCTAAGCGGGCAAAGGATGAGGGGGGGATGCTTGTGGGTGCGACGATTTTAGACGCTTTGAGCCGGTTTCCGGGCTTGAAGAGAAAACAAGAACTAGCCATCGTGTATTTGCTTGAGGGTCTCTCTGTTGAGGCTGCGGCCGAGAGAAGCGGCTGCTCGAAGGCTTCGTTGTGGAGGTGGTTGCGCGAGGAAAAGTTCCTCGAAGCTTTTCGGGCCGCACGCCGTCAACTGTTCAGCGAAGCCATGGATGAGTTGGGAGACGCTTCGCGAGAAGCAGTCACAGCGCTCCGATGTATCTTGCGTGATTCCGACGAGCCCGCAAGCGCACGTGTCGCGGCGGCGCGAGTGGTTCTTGACACGGTTACCGGAATTCGCCTTGACGACATCGAATCGCGAGTCGTGGAGCTTGAGCGGTTGGGGGATGGTGATGGCAAGCGCTAGAGCAAGGCGTCTTGCACAGCGGCTCAGTGCAATCACCGATGCTCGCGATGCAGAGAAAGTTCCGCCGCTCTTGGTCTTTGTGACTCTCGAAGACGGCTCAACCGCGCTGCTTGATGAGGTCCTGACGCTGGAGGGCAAATTCAGCGGAGACGCAGCCAAGAATTTTTTAGAGAAAGAAGGGTATCCGTGCGACGAAATCCAAACGACGCATTAGACGAGAAGGAGCTCAGGAGGGCGGCGCGCCACGAAGCTTCTCATTTTGCAATAGCTGCAATTGAGCAGCTTCGAGTCGAGCAGGTTAGTATAGGTTCCGATGGCAGTGGCTGCATCCGAGGAGGCCCGCATCCGCCTTGGGCCTTTCCAGGAACGACGGCATTCAAACCATCGAAAACGTGGCGATATTGCCAGTCTCTCGCAAGGGTCGCATGCGCAGGCAAATGCGCCGAAGCGAAACTCGACGGACGGAAACCCGAATTCGATCGCGACTTCCCATCAAATGGCGCAGATGGGGAGGCAATGGAGCAGATCATCGGGGTAGCTACCCGCTGCCGACCCGGAATGCTGGCCGGTGCGAAGCTGGCTGGCTGGCAGCGCCGTGTTTTCAAGCAATCAGCCAACTTGGTAGAACGGCCAGAGATTTGGACAGCGATTGGGCTACTGGCGGAGGCACTTGTCGAACGACGTGTGATTCACGGGGATGAAGCCTTGCGGATCGTAGCCTCATCCTTCTTTCGAGAGGTGGCCCGGACGTTGAGCGCACTTTCCATTGAACTTTGCGCGGGCGGAATTGGAGGTACGGTGTGTCCACGAAGCGCGTAGAAATCATCTTTGACTCGAAGGTTCTCGGCAAAGTTGACATCGACAAACTTGTAGCTGCTGCTGAGCAGCTATCCGGGAAGAACAAGACAGCGGCGGATTCCACCAAGGGCCTGAAGACAGCGCAGGATCAACTCGGTGATAGCGTGGTAGCCAACAACCTGAAGTTCGCCGCGCTGTCGGCAACGATTGTCGGATATGCCGCTGCGCTGAAGGGCGCAACGGTTGACGCGGCCAAGTACGCCGCTCGTACCCAGACGCTTGCTGTGACGGTCGAGCAGCTTGCGAAGGTGAACAACCTCTCAGCCAACGCAGTCCGCGGCGTGGTAGAGGGGCTGAAGCAGCAGGGCATCAGTACTCAGGAAGCGCTGGGAACGGTCAACAAAATGATCTTCGCCCAGCTCGACCTGGCAAAGGCTCAGAACATCGCCCGCGTTGCACAGGACGCCGCCGTAATTGCCGGCGTGAACTCCTCGCAGGCCCTTGAAGGCATCATCCATGGGGTTGTGACGCGGCAACCGGAAGTCCTTCGGACCTACGGCATCATCGTTGATTTCGAGCGGGCATTCGTTACCGAGTCGCGCAAACTCGGACGCGAGTTGACCAACCAGGAAAAGGTTCAGATTGGGCTGAATCTCGTTCTCCGCGAGGGCGCGAAGATTACCGGCGTGTACGAGGCCGCGATGGGAACTGCTGGCAAGCAGATGACATCGCTAACCCGGCACGTTGATGAAGCGAAGAATGCGGTTGGTGATCGTCTTCTGCCAACCTTCAGTCGCGCTATCTCGCTCCTTACAGAGATGGCGAAATACGTCAAAGAGAACGATTCGGCCTTTGCGGATCTGGGTAAAACCGCGATAGCCTCGACGGCTGCGTTTGCGGCATTCAGGTTACCGTTGCCCTTACCGGGCAAGATCGCCGCGTCCGCTGCTGCCTTTCTGGGGACGGAGGTGTTCCTCAACCCAAATCCAATCGCTCAGATCCGTGAGGGGGCAAAAGAACAAGCCGCCGCAATCTCCGACAAGAAAGCCGCACTCAGGGCCGACGTTGAGGCGAAGCGGATCGCCCCCGACATCGCCCAGAAGCAAGCCGAGGCTCTCGACGCACAACTCCTCTTCCTTCAGAATCAAGTAGCAACGAATCTGGCAAGGCTTCTGATCGCGCGAGGTAAAGAAAAGCCAGTCATTGGCGCAGTGGGAGCTACAACGGTAGCCAAAGCTCCCGATGCCAGAACGCTTGCCCAGCAAGTTGAGGCTATCGGCCTGGGCGGTGGATTCTCGGTATTTCCGAGTGACATCGTCGCCAAGATTTCCGAGTTAGAGAAGCCCGTAGCGCTCGACGACAAGCCAGTAGTCAACAAGGAACTCTTGAAGCGTCAGCAGGACGAAGCCTTGGCGGCTATGTACGCAGAGAAAGCCAAGAAGGCCGAAAAAGAGATCAATGATTTCGTTCTCCAGTCCTTCGAGAAAAGCGCCGAATCGCTCAAGGATGTCCTGAGTAAGTTCGTCAACGCTACTCCGGGGACGGAGGCACGGTTCCTCCAGATCGCCGATCAGACGACGCTGAGCCTCACGAAGGAACTGGCAAAGGCCGTCACGCCGGATCAGCGCAGCCGTGCTTTCTCCGCGTTCAACCGGGAGATTCAAGGGCAGATCTCTACAGCGACAAACGAGCGGTTCACTCGGGCAGCTTCATTCCGTGGACCGACAATCTTCGACGAAGAGGTTGGGCTGTTTCAGTCACAGGAACTTGCGCGGGCGAATGCTCGCTCATTGGAGCTTCAGAATCGCAAGGTGCGGATTTCTGAGATCGAGACGCCGGATGCAGCCCAACGGCAAATCGGTCAATTCAACCAGCAGCGCATCAAAGCCCTTCAGGACGCGGCCGCGTATGAGGAGCGCATCCTCCAACTGACCGCTGGCCAGGGGAACCAGGTTTCAGCCATCCTCCGGGCCGCGCAGTTGCGCGTTTCCGCCGCACAGAAACAGCACGACATTGAGCGGCAGATTGCTGTGGCCCAGAAGGACTCGGTAGCTATCGCGGAAGCGAAGGCGAGGCTCGACAACGAGACGAACCGGGCAAACCGTGAAGCAACCCTCCAGCTTCTTGAATTGCGGAAGCGGGAGAGGGATGAGTTTAAGCAGGGAGCGGAGCGGCTGTTCGATGCTCTCCAGTCTCGCGGCGGGGCCGGCGCCCGCGACTTCATCCGAAGCCAGTTCCTTGACACCACGGGCCGCAAGGTCTTTGGGAACGTTGCGGGGCTGACGTTCGACCAGCTCCGATCCGCAAAGGTGACGTTGCCGGGGCAGGGGACGGCACAGAACCCGTCCTTGTTGGGGAAGATACTGCAAGGTACCCCGTTTGGGCTTGACCCGCTCAATGACCCCGCATTGCGTCAGGTGGCCTCGCTGGACAAGAATACTCTTGCGACGGATCGATTGACAGCAGCGCTGAGCGGCGCGGCTCTCCCTGGTGGTTCCACGGCCGCAGGGCTGGGGACTCTGTTTCCAGGCATTCCGACCGGTGTGTTCCAGGGCGGGCTCGGGCCGATCTTCAGTCTGGCGCAACGTTCAACCACGGTTCCGGGTGGTACGCCGACAATCCTACAGCAGATCCAAGACGATCAGGTCTCCCGTGCGCTCTCCATTGCGCCTCCGGGCGGTAAGGGTGGGGCGAAGTCACTCGGAACGCTGGGGACCGGCGTAGCGCTCGCTGGCGGGGCATTCGGCGTCATCAGCGGAATCCGTCAGGGCGGGGGAAGGGGAGCGCTTACCGCAGTTGGCTCCGCAGCGGCCACCGTCGCAGCATTGAGCCCGGAACCGATCTCCAAGGCCATCGCCACCGCTGTAGCGCTCGGAGCTGCTGCTGTCGGATCGTTGCTCCCTGATCCCAAGAAGAAACGTGACGATGAGATCACTCGACGGATTGAATCTGCTCGATTCGCCGAGCCAGTGTCCACCACCCACGAAGTTGACCTATTCGGTCGATCCGTGGATTTCAACACGAGAGGCCAAGTCAGGGTAGTCATCCAACAGACGAACAATTTCAGCGCTATCGACGGGCAAAGCCTGATCGACCGTCGCCGGGATCTTGCCGACGCGGTTCTTCCGGCAATTCAAGAAGGCCACCCGCTCATGCGGGAGATCCAATCTCAACTATCCACACAGTGAGGTGAAAATGAAACAGCAACGAAAGACCAAGCAGGAATCGCCCAAGCAGGCGCAGGAGGGACAGCCAGTTGATCTGGCTGCCCTCACGCAACAATTGGAGGCCCATGTCGTAGAACTGCGGGCTGCTGCCAGAGTCGAGCTGGACGGGCTTTCCCAGGTTAAGATGTCTCACCTGTCGGCCTCGGGGCGGGAAGCATGGGAGGCGCGAGTTCGCGACGCCGTCTGGGTATTGTTGACCACTGAGCCGGGCTTTTATCCAATCGCGGAGGATTTCGCTTGTCGAAATCCGGCTCAGCCGGTAATGCCTTCGAACGACCTCGTGAAGGAAATCGGGCGCATCACAGGCCTGCTCACAATAACCGAAATTGGAACGCAGGTCGCTCCAACGGCGACCTGCGCGGTGTAGTAGTTATCCCGCCGACTTCCACGGGACCGGCTCAAACGAGGTGGGAAGATCTTGGAGCTTTGTCCTCTTTGTTCTGTTGAGGTAGTGTCCATTGTAAGAAAGCAGACGTAGAAGTGTGAGTTCCAGGGTCCATTGTGCAGCCTGCCACAATTCTTGCCAAGGCATATCCTTTTTCTTTCGACGAGTGCCCTTCTTGACGGCGGTCGGGTGAACCAAATAGTTCCTCCCCTCGGTCGTGGCATCAGCGATGTCGAGCCATTGCTCCGACTTGGCAAAGGCAACCAATGATCTTAAGGTTGCCGGAATCGCCGAGGGTATGCCTAGGAGCTTCAGCATGAGCCGAAGTCGTTCGGCTGAACTTGCAAGTTGGCCAAACCCTGACTCGGTCAACGCCATTTCACGTCGGACAATCACCCACCACGAAAGCAATTCTAAAGCGCATTGGGAGAGGATAATAGACCCGTCTACGCCAGCACCGGTCGAGTTGCTTCTAAAGTACCAGTAAAGAGCCGTTTGAATCGTATCCTGCTCGTCTCCTGGCTTCAGTGTTAAGAAGCCCTCAAGAATATTAGCCAGAGCGTTCGCATCTCCGTCGCGGTGAAAGCCCATAGATGCCTGGGACGAATTCATTCGGGTGACCCCCCAACGAAACCAGCGGAGTTGGTTGTTATCGTCCAGACCTTCCACTGCGGTCATTCCGAGCCATCGGCCCGCAGCGAAAGAAAGCGAATTGCAGATGGCATCCAAAATGACCTTGGCTGCCTCTGAGTCGAAATCCTCTCCCGTGTGATGGGTAATGATCCCAGAATGGGTCAGGGTTCGGGGGCGTCGGCCTAACTCCTTCATCAATGCCTCGTGCGAAGCCGTAGGGTGGCCGAGGATAATCTTGAATCCGCCGACGTTCAAGGTGACAGGTTCTACGATCCAACCCCCACGCTGAGTAGTACGTGGACCTGGGAAAGGGCAATCTAAGAGTGCGAATTGAACCTTGCGCAGGCTGGATTGACGTTTGCAATCCAGTGGCTCCAGTGTTGCCTCAATAATGAGCCTCATCTGGAGGGGACCCGTTTCGCCGATTAGGCCAGCAAGCCCAGTGACTTCGCCCTTAAACGGGATTGTCTGATGATTCGTGATGCTCACCTCTGTGCCGGGCGGACCGATACGATTGCTTGCGGGTACTTCCAACCACAGGGAACCGTTGCGCTGATAGTTGAGAAATATGTCGGCCAAGCATTCAAATTTGTCCTTCGCCGTCACAATGTTTACGGGGATTTCTGCCAGCCTCACCCCATCAGGTGAAGTGCGGTCAGTCGCGGGGTAACGTTTTTGGTTGTCAGCGTGGTCCATCGGGCTACCCTATCATGCAGTCGCGCCCGTAAACCATTCAAAACAAAGAATCAATACTTAATTTACAGAATTGGTATTGACTCCGCCTCCAGAAAGTCCAACAATGGGGTATGGAAAAAGCGCACGCGTACCTCCGGGTCTCCGGTAAGGGCCAAGTGGAAGGGGATGGATTCCCCCGGCAGCAGAAGGCCGTCAAGGAGTACGCGGCGGCGCATGGGATCAAGATCGTCCGCATCTTCCGCGAGGAGGGTGTCAGTGGTACAACCGATTCCGCGGACCGGCCGGCATGGTCGGAGCTTATGACGGCGCTTCACGCCAACGGCGTCCGCACGATCCTCATCGAGAGGCTCGACCGGCTCGCGCGTGATCTGATGGTGCAAGAGAGCATCATCGCTGATCTGCGACGGCACGGCTTTGAGCTTATCAGCGTGCAGGAACCGGATCTCATGGCATCTGACCCAACCCGGATCCTGATGCGGCAGTTACTCGGAGCGGTGGCTCAGTACGATAAGAGCCAGATCGTCTTAAAGCTTCGCGGAGCCAGATTGCGGAAGCGCGAGCGGGAGGGACGATGTGAAGGCCGGAAACCGTATGGCTTCTATGAGGGCGAGCGAGCGACTATCGACCGAATGAAGACGCTGAGGGCTGAGGGTATGGGGTTTGACCGCATCGCGGCGAGGCTAAACGATGAGGGGCTTCCTTCCCGGACGGGTGGCCGGTGGCATGGGCTGGTCGTGAATCGGATACTCACGGGGAAGTCGGCTCACTAGATTGAGGCTTGGGAGAAATCCAGGACGATGCTTTCTCTTTTGACCCACCATGTTATCTTCAATGAACGTGGGGAGGCCGATGAACAGTCCTGTTTACATACCGCAGAGCCAGACAGTTCGTGCCCAATGTCTTCAGTGCGCTGGGGCGTTTTCTTCTTTCACTCTAATGTCATCTCAGGGCTACGACGAACATTTTCAGCTTGAACAGGCTGTCTTCAAGCATGTCTACTTTCTCTTCCTCAAATGCGTCAGCTGCAGAGGCTGTGCCATCGCGAAAGTGCGGACTACCGTTGGTGATCTATCGAGGGAGCCAGTGCGTTTGGATTGGTTCTATCCGCCTGCTGCGTTCGCTGTTCAACTGCCGGAGGGGATACCAGCCGACATAGTGGCGGAGTTCAGAGAGGCCGAGCGGTGCTTGTCGTTCGGTGCAACCAGGGGCGCATCCGCGCTATTCCGATCAACGATCGAGAAGGCTTTGCTTCACAGTGGCTATCCAGAGGAGATCAATGGGCGCAAGTTGAATCTATTCCACAAAATCGAGAAGGCTGCGGCGGATGGAGTTCTCACGGAGGCCCGGAAGAAGAGAGCCCACGACAACGTGCGAGATCTCGGAAACGATGTATTGCACGAGCCTTGGCGTGTTGTCACAGAGGGCGAGGCAGAAAGCTGTCATCGCTACACACAGAGAATTCTCGAAGACCTTTACGACAACCGGCAGGCGGTTTTGGCGGTGCTCAAAGCAAAGGGTCGATGTCCTTTGGATTTCGCGGCGAATGAAAAGTAAGTCGATCCTACCGTTTGAGCGGATGTATTTTGGTCAGTGAGAGATTGCTACATGCCTCGATCTTGCACGGCTCATGGCGGGCATGGACAACGTAAGCTATTTCTCGCCACTCGCGACCTTTCCAAACCTCAGCCGCGTCGTCGCAGCATAGGGCACGCAACGCTGTGCCCCCCAAGATTCTCCAATGGCGGGCGTACTTTTGCAAGTGCCCGTTGCGTGGAAGGCTGCTGCTGGTGTATCTTGCACTCACGCCGCCATGGACCGCAGCGCAGAGTTCAGAAAACGAATGGATAATCTCTTCGGTTCCATCCCCATATGGCTCCTGGCCCTTGGGCTGGTCCTTGTTGCGCCTGTATATTTTGTCTACACGCTCCGCGAGGAGTTCCAAGTCACGCCACGCTGGGCATCCGTCAAGGCGGTCGTTTACACAATAGCTTGGATCTTGGTTGCGGCCTACATGATAAGCAGACCGGACTCCGGAGATCTGTGGGACAATGCGCGGCCCTAAGGCGATCTCAGCGATGCACCAGTACAATTGCAGCGTCCGTTCGTGAAGGAACTTGACGCATCCTGATAACCGAAACCGAATTGTTGCCTCCCACGATGGCGCGCCGAGGGTGAAGCGCCACGCTGTATTTCCGCCGAAGTGCTAGAATTATTTGATAAATAAGACTCTGTGCAAATAGCGACACGTCTACTACTGCGCCTTCTGGCATTCACCGCGGCGATTGGTGGCTTGGTGTGGCTTGCCTGGCCACGAATCATAGGTACTCCGGTTTGGCTTGAACAAATCGGTACACTTAAGTGGTTTAGGAGTCTCGACCCGCTTGATCGATGGCTCGGGCTTTTTGTTAACTTCCTCGTCGTTTTGGTGGCATTGTTCCAGGAGCGTATCAGAGGGTGGTTTACGCGCGCCGATCTGCAAATCGAGTATCAGTCTGAGCCTCCGTTCTGCTGTACAGTGCCATTGGTTCTAGGGAACGGAACTCAGATTTCAGCCCATCACATGAGACTTGGAATTCGAAACCGCGGAGACGCGCCGGCCGAACATGTGGAAGTCCACGCCGCGGCGTTGTTCGACTCCGTAGGTCGGAAGGTGCCCTGGTTTCTACCTATGAACCTCACGTGGGCCGACGATCCACCACCTCAAGGACATCCTCCGCTCGGGTACAGGGCGCGCCTCATGCCTGATACGGCCCGGTTGTGCAATCTTCTGAATGTCGTCCGGGCTGACGGTTATTACCCCATTCCAAAGATCGCTCATCGCCCGAAAGACTTTCAATCCGGCCCCGTGGCTAAGCTTTATACCGTCACCGATCCCAACAGCTACAGCAATCTCCTGTTTCCAGCCACCTACACGCTCGATCTTGAGATCTCTGCACAGAATGTCAAGCTACTCAGACGGCGAGTGAGAATACGGTTGGTTGGCTGGCACGAAGAGACCGGTTCCATGTTCTCGGAGCAGGGGATAACGATTGAACTCCTGGCCGATTAAATCGTATGAATCGTGAGTGAGGTAGTCCGTGACAGTTTCCCCGTCTGCTGATCAACTTCTAGACGACTTCGCTATCCGGTCATTCTCCGATTTGGCTGATGGTGATTATATTGCGGCAAGGATGGCCTGCCGAGCTGAACTTATGGCCCAGTTCCTTTGGTCCAGCCAGCAGGCAATCGAAAAGTATCTGAAGTGCATACTTCTCCTGCGGCGCATACCGGCCACGAAACCCACCCACGATCTGGGATCGTGTCTATCGGCAATACGGAATTCACAGAAGCTTTCCCTGGCGCTTACAGCGGGCACCGAGGAATTCTTTGAGTATCTTGACCGGTTTGCGATGTGTCGCTACTTGGAAATACCGACCGCCGCTTTCGGAGGGCAACTTGTCACTCTTGATCGCGCAGTGTGGGAGTTGAGAAGGTTCTGCACCCTCGAACCCGGCCCTCAAGGAGCCACCCTTCGCGATAAATTTCCAGCTCCGCTTGTCCGCCTGGAAGGCCGGTATTTGGAAAAGGTCATCGATTCACCGCGGGACCCGGCACGTCGCCCTCTTCTCTGGCATAATGCCTTCTTTGGCAACAGAAAACGAAGGACTGTGCTCGTGTACCCGTGGTTTAAAGCCCAGAACCCTCCATTGACACTCAACCCACAGATTCTTGACGAGGTCTTGAAGTATGTCTTTATGCCAAAGGACTTAGTGAATGCTTACCGTGGGAAAACTAGGGGCGAGACCAAGTAGCTCGCACTTGCAAGATCGAGGGACACAATGGCAGTTAACGAACGCGGAAAGATCTGGTGGTACAAGTTCGCCTGGAACGGCGAACCGACAAGGGAAGGCACGAGGCCCAATCCCGGATTTGCCCATATCGGTAGTCCGTACAGTATGATTCCCAGATGAGTTCAGTTGTGCAGGCGATCCCGGACGTGGAAGTGTTCCTATCCCTGGAGCCGGAGGAACTGGGAGCGAAGCTCCTATTTCTGATTAGGCGGGGCTTGAGACACGACGGAGATCTCTTTCACAAGAATGATCTCATGCGGAGCCTCTGGGAACCGCAGCAAGAGGCTTATCCGAAAGACCAGCAATCGGCGGTAGAGCTAGCCCTTTCCGAGGCATGGGCTTGGCTGGAAGCTCAAGCCCTTATTCTGCCCGCCTCCGGCTCCAATGGAATCCATGGCTTTCGTGTTCTAAGTCGCCGAGCACGGCGGTTTGAACACGAAGCAGAGTTTGCAAACTATGCCATTGCAAGAATGCTTAGGAGAGAAAATTTGCACCCGAAGATTTCGGAGAAAGTATGGTCGGCATTCATGCGTGGTGAGTTCGACGTAGCCGCTTTCCAGGCGATGAAGGCCGTCGAGGTGTGCGTACGCGAAGCATCGGGATTCGGAAACAGCGTCCTGGGCGTAGCGCTTATGCGTGAGGCGTTCGCACCCGAGAAGGGGGCTCTTACAGATACAGGCACAGAGCGTGGTGAGCAGGTCGCCCGTATGGAGTTATTCGCTGGTGCGATAGGTTCCTACAAGAACCCTCATTCTCACCGTGACGTTAATTTGAATGACCCTGCCGAAGCTGTTGAGATTATTATGTTGGCGAACCATCTCCTCCGAATTGTTGACGCTCGCATTATCGCGAAGAACCCGCAAAGTCTGTAATTTTCGGATAGCGAAGGCTGGGCGATTCTCTTGCGTTGCCGCGAAGAGTCGCGGCGGCACGGGCTTCGCCGTTCAACGCTGCATGGCGCGCTGTCGCGTCAGGCTCCGCGGCTCGTGAGCCCAAAATCGAGGGCTCCGCGTGCGCACTCGGTTACGGAGTAGCCCTCCCATGCTCCTTCAAAATTGTGCTTTCGCTCGACAAAGCCAGCACATGTCTCTAAGAGGTGCAACAACTGCATATCAGCAATACTCTTGAGCACGAACCGCCTGCTAAGTCCGCGAGGAGACGCCCAGATCTGCCTCAGACACGTCAACTGCTCGGTTGTCAGCTGCTCAAGAATCTTGGAGATTTCACTTCGTAAACGGCCCTCCTGGGGATTCACCTCAAGTCTTTCGCTGAGTCTCCGTATCTGATCTTGTGCTTCAGCGTAGAGTGCTGAGGGTGCCTGGAACAGGAACTTGAACACATAATCACCGCACCAGAGGAACAATGCAGCGACAGCCATGACAGGCATTTCGATCAGGTATTCTTCAACTTTGACTAGTTCGAAGCGGACCCAGCCATTAGCGTGTAGGACGACCCGGATCAGAACGTAGGCAAATGTGACCAGTACACCGCTAATACCAAAGTGGGTTGAGTTCGCTTTAGCCCACTCATGTGCAGCCTGGGAGTATGGTTTATGGGCAGACATACGGGTTAGTTCTGGCCGCCTTCGGGTGGAGTTTTCGGAGGACGCCCTGCCCCCTTTCGTGCCCCGCCCCTGTCCATTGGTGGCATCCCAACACCGGCGCGGAGAACCCCAGCCACCGTCAATCCCGTTTTCTCTGCTCGTTGTTGAAGGGTCTTGTCCTCTTCTTCGGTGAATCGCACCAAATAGGCCTTTTCTGCCGCCCTTGATGTTCGTTTTGCCATGCCATCCCAATGGTAGAAGAAAATCATCCGTAACGCAAGATTTCTATTGACTGCAACATAATCAAACGTTACTCTTGATTATGATCACTTGCGCACAACAGTGGGATGGACTCCTGGTAACCCGTACTCGTGAAATGCGGAATGCGGACATGCCAGCTTGCCCGATGTGCAAGGGCGTGGGCTCATTCGACGCCTTTGCTCGCACGGGCCGGAATCGTCGCGTGATGTGCAACTGCTGCCAGGGCACCGGCAATGCCCCGAAGGCTCTCCGCAAGGAGGAGAACTAACGTGGCAACAGCAACTGTTAACCTCTACGCGGAAGCGGCACGCGCGATGAAGGCCGCGAACCTGGCATTCTGTCTCGGCAAAGCCGGTATTCCAGCCTCCGATGTCGCCCTGATGGACGATGCCCACTGGGCGATGGCGGCGCAAGCGGCAGACGTTCGTATTCCGAGCGGTGAGACTCGCCGCTTGGTGCTCGATATCATGCGCCGAAGGGAACGGCGCCCGAATCCGTTCCCCAAACGCTAATTCCACTCCATGGGAGGAACCACAGAAATGAACGCACTCTTGAACACCAACGTCGGAGACCTTCGTGTCTCCGACCTCGACGGGATCATGAAGTTGATCACCGCAACCATGCCGGAAGGCTTTGACCCCGACTCGGCAGCCGGGAAGCAGTTCGGAGCCCGCAAGCTCCGTTCCCTCCAGGAGGAACGCGCGAAGACGCGGCAGACACGGTAGGCCTCGGCGGGAGGGTACGCTTCGACGAGCGGAGAAATCGCGAGGCGTCTGGGAGGCCAGGAGATCAACCCGTGGAACGGGCGAGGGTCGCTTGCGGTGATCCTCGCCCTTTTGGCACAAGTGCAGCTGCATGAACCTCGTCCCATTTATCGGGCGGGGTTCCAGTGACATGCGACAGTCTCGCACCGCACAGCTGTTGATGTGCCGTAAGTTATTTCTTTACATCGGATTAAAGGGGCTGTATGCTTTTGCTCATGAAATGCTCAGGTGAGCCGACCAGAATTGTTGACCCCCTGCGGTCGGTGCACGTTTATGACCTCACCGTGCCCGATCTTGCTGACATGCTCTTAATGTGCGCCGAAGTGCTTCCAGACCCCGAGGCCGTGCTCAATGACGATTCGGACTTTCGCCAGGCTGCAAGACTACTCCATGACCACCTGACACGCCCAGGCGTGCAAGACCGGGGCATGCTGTCAATTTTCGAAGCGTGGAAGCGGCATCGCGCCCTTTACGGTCGCTCCTGGGCAGACAAGCGGTGGTATTCGCGTCAACGCGGTGCATGTAAGCGCAAGCTCAAGCTTGACCTCTGCCTGGCACAAATGTTTGCGAAATTCAAGGAGACGAGAAGTGGCACGAAGAATCATTGACGAAGTACGCGCCCGCCTGGACGATCCGAACTTCGGGAAGGTTCGCCCTGAGGAGAGCATACTCACCCCGCCGTCTGCGGAAGCCGAACGGAAGCGCCCAATGTACCTGCATGAAATCATTGAGGAGACGCAGCAGTTCTTTGCAGCCAAGCGAGCAGCGACCGAGCAAAAAGCGGCCACCCGTCGCAACCCGTTGAGTACCGAGCCTCCCAACGAAGGAACGCCAGCCGACATAGCAACCGGGCTCCGCGTTGCAAACCACCTCACCGCACAGCAGCTCGCGGCAAAGCTGAACTGCTCAATCCGTCACGCGAAGCGACTCATGGCGGGAATGGACAACGTGAAGAATATTGGGACCGGGAGCCGAAAGATGCTTCGCGTTCCAGAGGAATCCGTGGAGTCATTCCTGTCCACGCGGGACCTCTCCAAGCCCCAGCCCCGCCGTCGGCGCGTTCAGTAATTACTGCCGGTTGAGGACAAAGCAGCAATTTTCAGCGCTTAAGCCGGAAAGCCCTCGTTTGCACAAAAGTGATCAGTGTTTGAAACATTCAGGAGAATCTTCCCATGGCGATCCATAAACGTGGTAAACAGTGGCACCTCGACGTGATGATTCACGGCGTCCGGTATCGCGAAGCCCTCGACACAACAGACCGGCGTGAAGCGCTTGCCCTTGAAAAGAAGCGGGTTGCTGAGATTCAGCAGGGAAAGGGTGCCACAAAGAGCGGGCGGGATTTCGCCCGCCTCCCGTTTGCAGACGCAGCCAAGCTTTACCAGGAGGAGCGTAGGCCGCATGTGTCGGCGAGAACGGTACAGTTCGAGGGAGAACGATTGCGGCCCCTCCTTGCATTCTTTGGACAGAAGCCGCTTATGCGCATTCGAGCGGAAGACGTTGCAGCGTACCAGAAGAGCAGGCTTGACCAGGAGATATCGGGCCGGACCATCAATATGGAGACTGGCGTGTTGCGCCGGATGCTGAAGCGCGGCAAAGTCTGGAACGCGATTTCCGAAGACGTGCAGACCTTCCGAGAGCACCAAGCCCCCATTGCGAAGGTTCTGAACGCGGAACAAAAGCGGAAGTTGTTCGAGACCGCTTCTTCCAACGCTGAATGGATGGTCGCGCTTTGTGCCGCAGTGCTCGCTGTCTCTACAACGTGCCGTGGCGTCGAGCTGAAGAATCTGAGATGGCGTGACGTGGACCTTTTCAATCGAACGGTAGCCATTCGCAGAAGCAAGACAGCGGCCGGCCAGCGGACAATTCCGCTGAATGCCGACGCCTGCGCCGCTTTCTCGCGTCTTATGGAGCGTGCCGGAGCGCTGGGCAGCAGCGACCAGGATCACTTCGTGTTCCCCGCATGTGAACACCAAGTCGATCCATTGAGACACCAGAAGTCTTTCAGGACAGCATGGCGCAAGCTTACCGAGAAAGCCGGTCTGAAGGGCTTTCGCTTCCACGACCTTCGCCACCAGGCCATCACCGAGCTCGCCGAGGCTGGGGCTTCGGATGCTACTCTGATGGCAATAAGTGGCCACATGTCCCGCCGGATGCTGGAGCATTATAGCCACGTCCGGATGGCGGCGAAGCGGGAGGCCCTGGACCGTCTCGGTGGTGGCCTGATGGACACATCGTCGCCCCAGTCAACCTCCCATGAGGCCAAACCAGAGCCCCAAGTTCGGCCAAGTATTCACTAGGAAAAATGGGGTTACGTCACAATCTACGTCACAAAGGCCAGCCGTCAAGGCTGGCCTTGTTTACATACCTATGATTCCATTGGTGGGCGCTGAGGGTCACGATCCCCCGACCTCCTGCTTGTAAGGCAGGCGCTCTAACCAACTGAGCTAAGCGCCCATCTTTTCCAGGATACGACATTCGCCGCGCGTTGACGAAATTTAATCGGCGGCGGACTTCCGCGTTCCTTCGGGCGCTGATAAAATGAGAAACCGAATCTCACCCTGGAGGGAATGGCTTTCAATGAAGAAGATGCTGCTTGCGGCTGGTGTGCTTACGGCGATGCTGGCCTCGATGATGTGGGCGCTGGATGAAAAACAGGTGTCCACGAAGATGAAGTCCGCTGGGGATCACATGGGTGGCCTGCGGAAGGCAATGGGCGCCAAGGATATGGCTGCGGTTTCGACGCACGCCAAGGGAATCGCCGACGCCATGGGCGGCGGTGTGGACGCATTCTGGAAGGGTATGGGGATGGAGAAGGCCGCGGAATGGCAGGTAGCCTCGCACAAGGCCGCGAACGAACTGGCTGCGGCTGCTTCGGCGAACAATGCCGATGGCGTGCGCTCGGCAATGGGCGCGCTCGGTGGCACCTGCAAACAGTGCCATGAAGCGCATCGGGAAAAGCTGGCTGACGGCACCTACAAGATCAAGAAGTAACGCTTGCCGGCGACCGCCGGGGTTTGGATAGGTTGGAATCAAAGACGCGCGCCACCCGTAGAGGGTCCGGCGCGCGTTTCTCTTTGGTGCTGACAGAACATTGACAATTCTCCCGGTTTTCCTGACAGTCTCCACAAGTTGCGGCCCTAACATCAGATTCATGAACACACCCAATCACATCCGCCTGCTGGAAACACTGGACTCGGCCGCGAAACTGGCCTTCGCGATCCTCTGCGTGGAATCGCTCGGCTACCTGCTGTATCTGTACATCACCGGGGTGGAGACTGCGCCGCTATTCAGCTATATCCGCCCCACGTTCAAGAACATCTTCACCCTGCCGGGGATGCTGCTGGTGGCCGTGGGCGGGGTGATGACGTTCAAGGATTGACCGCAATAGTCCGATAGATTGCCATGCTAAGCGCAGAAGCCGTCCACGACCGCACGTCGATCCTGATGATTGAGGACGATCCGCAGCTATGCGAGTTGATCCGGGACTACCTGGATCCGCATGGTTTCGAAGTGACGTTCGCACACACGGGTCCGGCGGGATTGGCACGGGTGGCCAATTCCAGCTTCGATGCGGTGCTGCTGGACGTGATGCTGCCGGGCATGGATGGCTTCGAGATTCTGCGCCGGATCCGGGCTTTTTCGGCGATTCCGGTGCTGATGCTGACCGGGCGGGGCGAGGAAACCGATCGTATTGTGGGACTCGAAGTAGGGGCCGACGACTATATCCCGAAAACGCTTTCCGTGCGCGAACTGCTGGCCCGGCTGCGCGCGGTGTTGCGGCGGTCGCAACTGCGGCAGCAGGCCCCGCCGGCGGATTTGCCGATCGAGATCGGGCCGCTGGTGGTGGATCCGGCGGCACGAGCGGCGCGCGTGGAAAACCACGAGATTGCGCTCACCCCGGCTGAGTTCGACCTGCTGCTTTCGCTGGCGCGCGCCTGCGGACGGGTGAAGACGCGGGAACAATTGCTGCAGGAGGTTTCCGTGCGCGACATCGACACAACAGACCGGGCGATTGATATGCACGTCAGCTCGCTGCGGCGGAAGCTGGGCGATGATCCGCGCAATCCGCGCTATATCCAAACCATACGCGCCACCGGGTATATGATCCGGCGGCCGGAAAGTGTCTGCGCATGAGATTCCAGGTTCCGCTGCGCACCCAAGTCCTGCTTTGCGCCCTGCTCAATACAGTGGTGCTGATTGCAGCCGTGGGGGTGCTGTTCTGGACGCAGTTTGACGCGGGGTTTGAGTCGTTTCTGCTGGCTCCGACACAGGCGCGGCTGCGGGCGCTATCGGAGCGGCTGGCGGACGACCTGGCGCGCACGCCGATTGAGCGAAGAGAGACGCTGCTGCGGCGTTATGAAACGGAGTATGGGGTGAAGCTTGGGTTGTTCAACGGAGGGGCAGATTATCTTGCGGGGTCGATTGACCGGTTTCCGCCGTTGGTGGCGAGGGCGTTTGGGCCCGGACAGGACCGGCCGGTGCGGAAGATGGACTCCGATGGCAAGGGGAAGAAGAAGGGCATTGGGTTTGAAGTGGGGAGGCCGTCGGCGCAGCGGCCGCGCCATCCGATTTTTACCATACGTGACCGCTCTCTCTATTGGTTTGGCGTGCGGAGTCCGATTCCTTCGCCGCGGCCGGAGGAATTGGTGCACGGGATTCTGTTAGTGAGCACCGGGTCGTTGTTTTTCAACACCAATCTGTTCGATTTGCGGCCGTGGATTCTCGGCGTGCTGTTTGTTTCCGGTATGACGATGGCGTGCTGGCTGCCGTTCGTGCGCAGTCTGACCACTTCCATTCATGCCATGCAGCAGGGGGCGCACAACATTGCCGCGGGACAATTCGATACTCGCGTGCCGGCCACGCGGCGCGACGAGGTGGGGAAACTGGCGGACACGCTGAACCATATGGCCGGGCAATTGAAGGGGCTGGTGCACGGGCAGCGGCGGTTCCTGGGTGACATCGCACATGAACTGTCGGCGCCGCTGGCTCGGATTCAGGCGAGCCTTGGCATTCTGCAGGACCGGGCTCATCCCACCACGGCGAAGTATGTGGACAAACTGGCGTCGGACGTGGGGCACATGTCGGCGCTAGTGCACGAATTGCTCCATTTCTCCAAGGCGGGGCTGGTGCCGCAACAGGCGAACCGCGCGCCGGTGCAGCTATCGGGAGTGATTGAAAAGGTGCTGGACCGGGAGCAGGCGCGGGAGATTGTGAGTGTGGCGGAGGGGGCGCATCTGACGGTGATTGCGGACGAGGAGGGCTTGTCGCGGGCGCTGTCGAACCTGGTGCGCAACGCGGTCCGCTACGCATCGCCGGACGGGCCGGTAACGATCAGCGCTTCGCGGGAGCAGAATCATGTTCTGGTGAAGGTAACGGACCAGGGGCCAGGATTGCCGGAAGATGCCATCGATCAGGTATTCACGCCGTTTTTCCGGGTGGAAACGGATCGTGCGCGTCATTCCGGGGGGACTGGGCTGGGAATGGCGATTGTACGGACGTGTGTGGAATCGAGCGGCGGAGTGGTGTGGTGCCGGAACCGCAAGCCGCGGGGACTGGAAGTGACATTACGGCTACAAGGGGCGTAAAAGGCCGGAGTCTATTTCTTTTTGGGTTGCGGGACTTTTGCCGGATCGATCAAATGTTTTGGTTTGAAAGCCTGCCGGGACCACTTACTGTTTTCATCGAGCAGCACACCGAGGAAATAGCCTTCCTCGCGGAACACGCAGTAGCGGATTTCGCCTTCCACTTTCCATTCCGGATGTTTGATGCGCAGGCGCACTCCTTTGGGGAGGGGCTCTTCCAATTGAATGCAGGCTCCGGAGGGGGAGATATCTTCGAGAACACCGACGCCGCGCCGCTTCCAACGCTTGTCGTCTTCCTTCCACCAGATTGTCACCAAGTCAGAGCACCATAATCGTTGCTCGCTTCGCCGATCCTGGAACGAAGCCTGTTTCTTGGCGCCGCCGGCGCGGCTGAGTGCTGAGGCCAGTTTGGCCAAATTTCCTGCCATTTCCCTCTTGCTGCATCTTCGCGATGCTGGTCTGACTCCATTCTTCAATTCGGCCTCCCGACGCAGAAACTTGAGCGGGAAAAGTTACCTAGGGAATCTTTTGACTCGACTTTACCATATCCCAAGAAACTTCCACCAGGCAAAGCCGATCGTTCCCCAGATCAGAATGTTGACGATGGACATGAAAAATCCGATCTTCCACCAGTCTTTCATACTGATGTAATCCATGGCGAAGTACATGGGCGTGGGTGTGGTGCCGTAGTTGGTCAAGCCGGCGGAGAGATTGACGAAGGTGGCGAAGGCGTAGGCGACGAGGCCGATGGGGGCGCCTTTGGCGAGGAGCACGGCCAGAAACGGCGGATACATGGCCAATATGTGCGCGGTGATGCTGGCGAAGGCGTAGTGGGCGTAGAAGTAGATGAGCAGGGCGAAGATGAAGACCAGCACCCATCCTTCGCCGGAAAAGAGGTTTGCCACTCCTTTGGCGAAGGCTTCGGTGACGCCGGTGTCGTTGAGGGCGCGGCCAAGGCGGACGAGGCCGCCGTACCAGATGAAGATGTCCCACAGTGAGCGCTCGGCCTTGACGTCTTCCCATTTGAGGACGCCGGAGAGCAGCAGGACGCAGCTTCCGATGAGGGCTACGGTGGTGATATCGATCTTGTGGACGGTACCACTGGTGACCCATCCGAGGCACACTCCGATGAAGACCGTGGCGAGGATTTTTTCGGCGAGGCTCATGGGGCCCATGGCGGCGAGTTCCTTGCGGGCGAACTCGGCGGCCTCGGGGGTGTGTTTGATCACCGGCGGGAGGAAGAGGCGGACGACGAAGGGAGTGACCAGCAGGGAACAAAGGCCGGGAACAAGGCCGGCGACGAGCCAACTGGTCCAGGTGATGGTGTAGCCGGCTTTGGTGGCGATATCGGCGGCAAGCGGGTTGCTGGCCTGGCCGGTGTAGAACATGGCCGCGCTGACGCAGATGCTTTGATAGACCGAGCCGAACAGGAATGCGCCGATGAGGGAAGCGGATTGGCCGGGTTTGGAGCCGTAGAGTTCGGCGATGGAGCGCACGATCGGGAGCACAACGCCGCCCGAGCGCGCGCCGTTGGAAGGAATAATGGAGGCGAGGACGACGTCAGAGAAGCCGAGCGAGTAGGTGACCCCCAGCGAGCTTTTGCCGAAGAGGCGGACGAAGACGAGGGCGATGCGGCGGGCGAGGCCTGTGTTGAGCAGGGCCCGGGAGATCATGAAGGCGGCGACGACGAGCCAGACGGAGGAATCGGCGTAGCCCTGGAGAGCGGAACTGATGGTGAGGGATCCGCTGAGGACGGTAAGCGTGACTGCCAGCAGAACGAGCGCTGAGCCGGCGATGGGCTGGAGCATCAGGCCGCCGATGGTGGCGAAGAAAATGCCGGTCAGCCGCCAGCCTTCGGGCTTGACGGTTTCCGGCTTGGGAATGAGGAATACGACAACCAGATAGATGGCGATGAGCGCAGCGAATCTGGCCACTTGCGAACGGTTGATTAGGGTCACGCGAAACTCGTGATTATATCAATCAGGAGGCCCCGGTCACTTTCTTCGCCAACTCGAAGAACTGTTTTTTGCGGGGGGTATTGAGGCCCCAATTGACGGGCGGGCACTGGTAACCGTCGCTGTAGTCGTTTTTGCCGGGGTCGAAGTAGCCCCAACTGGCATACTCGGCGAGGGCGGCGCGCATGTTGTTGGCGGGCTGGTCGAAGTCGAAGTGATCGTCTTCGTTGAAGAGGACGGGCATGGGGCGGTAGGTGGGGAGTTTGCGTACTTCTCGCACCATCTCGCCGATGCGTTTGGGGTCTTTCACGCCGTTGCCGTGCATGAGGATGAAGTCGGAGGCGGCGACGACGTTGGCCGAAGGGACACGGCCGCCGTTGAAACTGGCGCCGACCAGCAGGCCGCGGCCATTGAGCTTGGTGCCGCGGGCGAGCAAGATGAGCTCATCGATGCGGTTGGGACGCAGGATGTCGTGGTCGTAGGAGCGGTTGTCGCACTCGTTGGCGAGTTCCACGAGGACGTTCTTATAGCCCTTCTTGAGCAGCCACTGGGTGGATTGTTCGACGGCGGTGTGGATTGCTTTGTCACCTTCCAGGCGCTGGTCCTGGCCGAAGTAGAAGTAACCGACGATGGGGATCATGCCGAGCGAGTCGGCTCGATCGAGGATGCGCTCCAGGCGATTCATGTAAGCAGGCTTGAGCGAGCCGTCGGCGCGATAGGCGCTGTTGTGCCAGGGTTGGAGCTTCGAATAGCCTTCGGGGCTGCCGCCTTGCAGGCAGATGGTGAAGCTGAGCACGCCGTGCTTGCGCCAGTCGTCCATGGCGGCGAGAAATTCCTTCACGTTGCGCTCGGCATCCCATTTGCCGGTGTCGGGATACTTCCAGCGGGAGACGGTTTCGGGGTTCTCGTCGTCGAAGATGCCCTGCACCATTCGCGTGTTCATGAGCAGCCCTTCGATCTTCATCCCCTCGAATTTTCGGCCCGGATAAGTGGGCTTCCCGTTTATCAGAAACTGATCCTGGCGAATCGCGATGGTGGTTTTTCCTGGCGCCGCTGGCAGCAGAGGAGCGGCGAGCGCCGAGGCGAGCATGGACCGGCGGGTGATACTCATATCCGATCAATGATGCCACAGGGAGGCCGCCGATTGTATGATGGTGGACTTATGGCAGACAAACCAGAACGGCAATTTGGATTCAACACGCGGGCGCTCCATCACGGCTATAGCCCGGAGGGAACCACTCACGCGCGTGCGGTCCCCATTTATCAAACCACGTCTTTCACGTTCGATAACTCCGACCATGCCGCTGCCCTTTTCGGTTTGCAGCAGTTCGGCAATATCTATACGCGCATCATGAACCCGACGCAGGATGTGCTGGAGCAGCGGGTGGCATCGCTTGAAAACGGGGCCATGGCGCTGGCCGTTTCGAGCGGCCAGGCCGCGCAGTTTCTGACCATTAACAGCCTGCTGGAAAGCGGCGATGAAATGGTGGCGGCGAGCACACTCTATGGCGGCACGTACACGCAGTTCGATGTGAGCTTCCGGCGCATGGGGTACAACGTGAAGTTTGTCGATCCGGACGATCCGGAAAACTTCCGCAAGGCGATCACCCCGAAAACGAAGTGTCTCTATGGGGAGACGATTTCAAATCCGCGGGGCAACGTACTGGATATCGAAGCGGTGGCGGCGATCGCGCATGAGCACAATATTCCGCTGGTGATCGACAACACGTTCGCCACGCCGTATGTTTGCCGGCCGCTCGATTACGGTGCCGATATCGTGGTGCACTCGCTCACCAAGTTCATGGGCGGGCACGGGACTTCGATTGGCGGGATCATTGTCAGCGGGGCCAAGTTCGATTGGGCCAAGGGCAACTTCCCGATGCTGACGGAGCCCTCGCCTGCCTATCACGGGCTGAAGTTCTATGAGCCGTTCGGGAACCTGGCGTTTATCTTGAGGGCGCGGGTGGAAGGCTTGCGCGATCTGGGGCCGTGCATCAGCCCGTTCAACTCGTTCCTGTTCCTGCAAGGAATTGAAACGCTGGGGATGCGGATGGACCGGCATCTGGCCAACGCGCTGGCGGTGGCACAGCATTTGGAGAAGCATCCGAAGGTGAAGTGGGTGCGCTATCCGTCGCTGCCTTCGAGCCCGTATTTCGCCATGGCGCAGAAGTATTGCCCGAAGGGCGCGGGAGCGGTTTTCAGTTTCGGCATTGAAGGCGGTTACGAAACGGGGAAGAAATTCGTCGATTCTTTGGAGATGTTCTCGCATCTGGCCAATGTCGGCGACGCGCGCAGCCTGGTGATTCACCCGGCGTCGACCACGCACCAGCAGTTGACTGCGGAGCAGCAGGCGGCGGCCGGCGTGGAGCCTGACATGATCCGGCTGTCGATCGGCCTGGAAGACCTGGACGATATTTTGTGGGATCTGGACCAGGCGCTGGGCCGGGCCACTGCGTAACGTTAGAGAATGAAGCAGGCGGAGGCCGTGCCGGTTGGCGCGGTCTCCCCAAGAAGTTGGAATCCTAAGCATTTGAGTACTCGAAACAACTCCCGTGCCGCCGCTCACGCGGCCGCACCTATCCGTGTGCTTTCCTTGCGCGAGCAGATTGCCGACGTGCTGGAGCGGAACATTATCAGCGGTAAATACGAACCTGGGGAACGGCTGGTGGAGCGTGACCTGGCGCGGCAATTCGGGGTGAGCAGCATTCCGATCCGGGAAGCACTGCAGGATCTGGAGAATCGCGGGCTGGTGGTGAAGCGGCACAATTACGGCTGTTCGGTGGTGGAGTTAAGTTCGGACGAAGCAGAGCATCTGTGTGATCTGCGCCGTGTGCTGGAGCCCGAAGTGATGCGCTGGGCGGCGCAACGCATGACGAAGGAAGGTGTCGCGAGCCTGCAGGAGGAACTGGCGGCGATGAAAGAGGCCGCTGATGGCGGAGATCACGCCGAGTTCTTTCATTGCGACTGGCGGTTCCATGCGCGCATTTGGGAGATCGCGGGGAATCGCTATGCGGCGAAGACGCTGCACACGGCGATTGGGTCACTGTTCGCTTCGGGTGTGATCCGGGGGAAGGCGAGTGGGAAACTGAACCTGCCGCAGGAAGTGAAGAAGCACGCGAAGCTGCTGAAAGCGCTGGCTACGGGAGACGCGGATTTATCGGCGGCCACGTTGTTGGAAATTGCGAAGAGTTTTGAGCGGCACTTGCCGTCGCCGGAGGCTTAGCGGAGGGGTGTGGAAAGACCGCTCCCTTACGGCGCGCGGCTCGGTAGGTTTAGCGTGTTGCGGAGACGCTGCTAAACACGACGCCGTTGATCTTCGCGGCTCGCACTGCCTACTTGTTCAGTCTTCCCAGACTGAACTGCGACCGGCCTGGAGGCCTGTCGCCACCTTGACGGCGGGGCCGCGAGGCTCTGACGCTGTGTTTAATTCCCGCCGCTGGCTGCGGCGTTGCGTTTCGGTTTCACTTCCAGGTACTCAATCCAACTGGTCATCATCTCTTCCTCGCTCTTGTCGCCCCAGCGCACGTTTTCCTTGGGGTCGGGATTGGCGGGGTTATTCGCACTGTTGTCGTAGCGGAAGGTGACGATCATGCGGCTGCCCTTGGCGATGCGGACGGGATCGCGCATGCGGTAGTTGAGCTGCCAGTTGAAGTCGTATTTGGGAATCTTGAGCAGTGTCTCTTTGCTGCCGTCGGGGCGCACGATTTCGTAGATGGCTTCTTTTCCGCGGTAGTGCATGTGCGGGGTGAAGGAGAGCAGATCGCGATCTTCTTCAAAGGTGAAGCAGCGCTTTACTTCGTGAGAGGGGGCGCCGGCGGGGATTTGCATGAAGAAGTTGCGGAGGTCCATGCGGCGCAGGACGCGTTGCGGCGGACCATCGAGAAGATAGAAGCCGACGCTGGTGCGGTCGGTCTGGGGCTTGCCGGAAATCTTCGCGTAGTGAATGACGAACTCGAGCTTTGCGCCAGGGGGAATCCACTTGGCGGTGCCTTCGGGGAAGACGTCGGGCTGGCGTCCGGGGAGGAACGCGGTGAGTGAGCCTTCCTGATCGCCGGTGAGGTACGGCAGATCCGGCAGCTTGTCCTGGCAGGCGTCATTCAGCACCGGAGCATCCTGGCGGATGCGGCTGAGCTTGCCTTCGCGCAGGAGGTAATTCTGCAGCGATGGGATGTTCTTTGTCGAGGCGACTTCCATCGCTTTGGGGTCATCCTGAACCAGCAGGACGTGGACATGATGGACTACCTGGCGGTTGCCGGGCTTGATCTCAGCGGCGCGGATCCACTTGCCTTGCTTGAAATTGGTGTTGACGATGAAGTGGTCGTAAGAGTCTTCGCCGGGCGTGACGACGTGATCTTCGCCGATGTCGATGACGATGTCGGGCTTGCCCATCTGCCAGCCTTCCACGAATTTGGGTGTGGGCGGCAGATCCTTGGGGTTGCCTTCGGGCGCGCCTGCGTCGGCCCAGGCTTGAATGGTTTGCAGCTCTTGGGGAGAGAGGCGGGCGTCGTTGGCGAAATGGCCGTAGGCGGGATCAGCGAACCAGGGCGGCATCTTGCGGCTGAGGACGGAAGCGCGAATAGCCTTGGCCCAGGGGCGGGCGGACTTGTAGTCGAGCAGGGACATCGGCGCGATGTCGTTGGGGCGATGGCATCCGGTGCAGCGGGCGAAGAAGATGGGGGCCACGTCCTTAGAGAAGGTGGGCACGGGAGCGGCGGTGGCCGCGGAGAGAGCGAGGGCGGTCAACGCGGATGCAAGGGACCAGGCTCGGAGCATTCCATGAACATATCACAGCTTTTTGCGGAAGTTCACGACGCGGCCCATTTCTTCAAAGCCAAGCGCGAGGTGAGCCTGGATGGAGCCCTCATTGTCGAGCCAGGTATCGGAGGCCATTTCGAGGCAGCCCAAATCGCGCGCCCATTGTTCGGCGGCGGCGATGAGCATGCCTCCCACGCCCTGCCGCCGGTAGGCTTCGGCTACGAACCAGCCTTCGATGTAGCCCACCGGGCAGGTAGCGTCACACCCATCGGCATGGGAGCGCAGATCCGCTTCGAGAAAGCCGACCAGGTTTCCCGCTTCGGTGACGGCGACGAACAGGGCGGTGGGAAACGGATAGGGGCCCGCGCCGCTCAACTGTCCTTCGACTTCGTGCTGATGTTCCTCTAGTGAGCAATCGGGCCAGAGGGCCGCACGAAGGGGGATGAGCGCCTGGCTATCTTCGGGACAGCCTTGCCGGACGACGATGCCAGGCGCCATGGGATTATTCCTCGCTCGACGGTTCGTCGAGGAGGCGCATGCCTTCGAACGCCTGCGGGCTGAGCAGTCCCTGATGGGCGTAGACGAAGAGCTTGTCGCGGGAATCGGTGATGTCGAGGTTGCGCATGGTCAACTGGCCGATGCGGTCGAGCGGGGTGAAGGCACCCTCGTGTTTTTCCATGGTGAGCCGTTCGGGCTTGTAGGTGAGGTTGGGGCTCTTGGTGTCGAGAATGGTGTAGTCGTTGCCGCGGCGCAGTTCGAGCGTGACTTCGCCGGTGACTGCTTTCGCCACCCAGCGCTGCAGTGTTTCACGGAGCATCATCGCTTGCGGATCGAACCAGCGGCCTTCGTAGAGCAGGCGGCCGAGGCGGCGGCCCATGGAGTGATACTGCTCAATGGTGCCTTCGTTGTGGATGCCGGTGATGAGGCGCTCATAGGCGAGGAAGAAGAGGGCCATGCCGGGGGCTTCGTAGACGCCGCGGCTCTTGGCTTCGATGATGCGGTTCTCAATCTGGTCTGACATGCCGAGGCCGTGACGGCCGCCGATGACGTTGGCTTCGAGCACCATGGCCACCGGGTCGTCGTAGGTCTTGCCGTTGATGGCAACTGGCAGACCGGCTTCGAAGGTGACGGTGATGGTTTCGGGCTTCACGTCAACATCGTCGCGCCAGAAGGCGACGCCCATGATGGGCTCGACGATCTTCATGCCTTTGTTGAGGAACTCGAGGTCTTTGGCTTCGTGGGTGGCGCCCCAGATGTTGGAATCGGTGGAGTAGGCCTTCTCCTTGCTCATTTTGTAATTGAGCCCGGCCTTTTCGAGCAGTTCCGACATTTCCTTACGGCCGCCCAACTCGTCGATGAAGGCCTGATCGAGCCAGGGCTTGTAGATCTTGAGTTTGGGGTTGACCATGAGGCCGTAGCGATAGAAGCGCTCAATGTCGTTGCCCTTGTAGGTGCTGCCGTCGCCCCAGATGTGGACGGCATCTTCTTTCATTGCGCCGACGAGCATGGTGCCGGTGACGGCACGGCCGATGGGGGTGGTGTTGAAGTAGGCGAGGCCGGCGGTGGTGATGTGGAAAGCGCCGCATTGGAGCGCGGCGAGTCCTTCGCGCACCAGTTGCAGGCGGCAATCGATGAGGCGGGCTTTTTCCGCGCCGTATTCGAGGGCCTTGCGCGGGATGCTGTCGTAGTCGCTTTCATCGGGCTGGCCGAGATGCGCAGTGTAACAAAAGGGCACTGCGCCTTTTTGGCGCATCCAATAGATAGCGGCGCTGGTGTCGAGTCCACCGGAGAAGGCAATGCCGACCTTCTCTCCGATCGGAAGAGATTGCAGGATATTTCCCATATGAAAAAGTGTTCTGAAGCGATGATCCGCGAGTGAGCGGCGGGGTAACTTTCTATCGTAGCAGGGAGTGGTGCGGGGCGGCTCAGATGAGGGTTGGGTGGAGGTTCCATGATAGGATTGTCGGGCGCTTGGATGAAAGGAAATCGCCATGTCGACCGATTCACAACCGCCAAAACGCCCACTTCCGGAGCGTTCTAAGTCCTTCGAGGAAACCGGCCAGCTCAAGCAGGCAATCGACACCAACGACATCGAGCGCGTGAAGGCCATGATGACGCGCAACCCGGCGCTGCACAGTGCCCCGCTCGGCTACGGTGAGGATGGACCGCTGACGTGGGTTGCCGAATGCAGGGTGCCTTGGGAGGCGCCGGGTCCTGTGAGACTGGCCATGGCGGAATGGATGATCACGCACGGATCGAACGTGCACCAAGGGGGAGACGCACCTCTCATGCGAGCGGCGCTCAACGGCTATCGCATCCCCATGATGGAACTGTTGGTGGCGCACGGCGCCGATGTGAACGCCCTGTGGCACGGACACTTCCCCATCCTCTTTGCGCCTTGCGAATCGATGGATCCGGTTGCGCTGAAATGGCTTCTCGATCACGGGGCAAATCCAAACTGCCGCGACCATGGGTACGAGACAGGTGGCCATCCCTATCCAGGCACGGCTCTCGACTACGTCATTGCGTGTTACGTGCGTTCGGTGGAAAGGCTGAGCGCCTGCATCGAGGTTCTTCTGGGGGCCGGTGGCGAGACCCGGTTCGGCACGCCGGCTGTGATGGCGCTGCTCCGCAACCGGCTCGATAGTCTGGCAGAACTGATTGACGCCGAGCCCGGACTAGTGAATCGACGTTTCCCAGAACTGGATTGCGGCCAGACCGGCGGACGCAGTCTCTTGCTTCAAGGAGGAACGCTTTTGCATGTGGCTGCGGAATACGGCAACGTTGCCGCCGCGGGTCTACTGCTCGACCGTGGGGCCGATGTAAATGCCCGGGCAACAGTTGATGAGGCCGGTGTCGGCGGGCAAACGGCGATCTTCCATGCGGTGACGCAGTTCGACGATTACGGCTTGCCGGTAGCGCAGTTACTGGTGGAACGCGGTGCGGATCTCACCATTCGCGTGAAGCTTCCCGGGGACTACGAGCGCCCCGGCGAGATCGTTGCGTGTACGCCCTTGGGATATGCGCTGCTTTTTGGCGGCGAAAGTGAGAGGAGGACCGTTGCGCTGCTGAGGGAGTGGGGGGCGTAGCCTTCCAATGGGGGCGGCCGCGAGGTGCGGGCCGCCCCAGGGGAAGGGAATTTACCAGGTCAACTTCAGCGACAACTGCCAGGAACGGGGAGTATCCTGGCCCGTGATCGAACCCCAGCTGGCGCTGGTGGGATCGGTGTTGGGGTCGTAGAGGTTGGGGTGGTTGAGGGCGTTGAACGTCTCGGCGCGGAACTGCATGACGACGCGTTCCGTGATGGGGAAGTTCTTGATCATGGAGAAGTCCCAACGGTCCTGGTTGGGGCCGCGGACGGAGCTGAAGCGGAGCGAAAGAGCGCGCAGATTGGACGCCAACTGCCGTGCGCCGTTGGTTTCAAAGCCGGCCACAGCGGCAGGGACGAACCAGCTATCGACGTTGCGTTCGTTCTCTGGCTTCACGATGTTCTTCAAGTTGCCGTTGAAGATGCGGTTGCCGAAGCCGAGCGGGGCGCCCGACTGGTGTTGATAGATGCCGCCCAACTGCCAGCCGCCGGCCACGAAGTCCATCGGCTTGCCCCAGGAAGAGCCCCAGTGACGCTTCTTGCCGAAGGGGAGTTCCCAGATGCCGGAACCGGTGAGGCGATGCGTGCGGTCGAGTCCAGCCAGGCTTTCGTAGGGCATGGCGTCGGCGGAGTTGAGGAACTCCGTCGCTTCCATGGCCTTGGACCATGTGTAGGATGCCTGCAGTGTCCAACCCTGGGCGAAGCGGCGCTCAATGCGCGACTGCAGCGAGTGATACCAGGAATAGCCGGCCGGATCGCCATTGATCTGCACGCTGGAGAACTGGTTGTAGCTGCGGAGCAGGTTGGCGCGGGACATCACCGTTCCGTAAATCGGATTGAGGCCCAAGTACGGGTTGGGGAAGTTCTGGCCGAGGAAGTCGATAGTGGCCTGGTCGCGCGAGGCGGACTTGCTGAGATACTGCGCGGGCGTATAGCTGAGTTCGCGGTTGATGTTGAGGCGCGTGTTGCGGTTGCCCACGTAGCTCATTTCGATCATTGCCTTCATCGGCAGTTCGCGCTGCACGCCGAAGCTGAAGCGCTGCGAGTAGGGATGGCTGCGGCGATCGGGGAAGAACGTCACGCCTTGCCCGATGTTCGTCAGCAATCCAGCCGATGCGCCCGCGGGCTTCAGCAGGCCCGTGGGGAATGGATTGGCGTTGGTGGCGATGTAGGTCAGGCCGTTGTCGAGCGAGGCCTGAATCGGCGTCGCCAGCGAGAAGCCGGTGAGGTTTGTGTTGCTGTAGTTCACGCCGATGGAGGCGGTGAAGAATCCATAGCCGCCGCGCAGGATCGTCTTGGGGTTGATCTGATAGGCGAAACCGATTCTGGGCTGGAAGTTTGATTTTTCCGGAGTCCAGTAGTCGCGGCCGTTGGGTGCAACACCGGCGAAGGTGAGTCCGCCCATGGCAGCGAAGCTGGCCGCGGGAAGCTCGGGGATGGGGCTGCGGGCGTAGTTGGCGCGAGCCGCATCATTCAAAGGATTCGGCGTGGTGCCTGCGTAGTGGATGGCGGAACGATTGAAGCGCTCCGTGATGGGCGATTCGTATTCGTAACGGAGGCCGAGGTTGAGGGTGAGGTTGCGGGTGACCTTCCAGTCATCGTGCAGATAGAAGGCCCAGTATTTGTCCTGTTCCACGTAGCTGTCCACCAGGCTCATGCTGCCCGCGGGAATGCCGAGAAGCATGGAGGCGATTTCGCCGCCGGCGGTGGGATTGGCCGCTGTGTCGTTGGCGCGGACAAAGGTGGCGGCGTAATTCAACTGGGGCGAAAGGGCCGCGCCATAGCGGTTGCGGCTTTCACGATAGACGCGCAGTTCGGGGCCGAAGCGGAAGGTGTGGTTGCCGCGCATCTTGGTGAAGTTGCCGGTGAAAGAATTCGTAGTGGAGGCGGTGTAGCCATCCTGCGATTCCCACGCGGCGATGCCCGTGAACTGGCCGAAGGAGGTGGAGGGCAGCGTGACGCGCTCCTTATCCGGCAGTTGGGAAATCAACTGGCTGGAGAAACCGAGTGCCGAGAGATCTGCGCCCTGGGAGGCGCGGCGTTCGGGAAAATCCTGGAAGGTGAGTCCATAGCGGAAGTTCACCAGGAAGCTGGGGCTGAATACGTAGACGTCGTCAAAGGCGAGCCCCTTGTTGTTGCGGTTGAGAATGACGCCGCGGACGCTATTGTTGAAGTCGCGGTTTTTGTCTTCTTCCCAGAAATCGCGATGCAGGCGGAAGAACACGCGGTGCTTTTCGCTCACCGTATGGTCAATGCGGGTGAGCCACACCCAGTAGTCTTCCAGCGCTTTGCCGGAGCGGTAATAATTGTTGCGGTAATCGCGGGTGCCGGGTTGATTCGGGGTGGGAAGCAGATTCATCAGGTTCTGGCCGACCTTGTCGATTTGCGAAGCGGGGATGACGTTGCCCGCAATCGGTGTACGCACGTAGCGGCCGCCGGTGAGCGTGGTGCTGCGCGGATCGTAGAGTTGATAGGCCGCGCCAAGAGCGAGGAATTCGGAGAAGTTGCCCTGATGCATCAGCGCCGTCGGGACCGAAGAGGTCGCGTTGCCGCCGGAATCGGGGTTGCCGAATTTGTTGGCCTCATAGGCGAAGAACCAGAAGGTGCGGTTCTTGCCGTTATAGACGTTGGGAATGTAGACCGGAGCGCCGGCAGAGGCGCCGTAGCGGTTGTCCTGATAGATGGAAATTTTCTGCCCGGAGCGGTTCTGGAAGATGGAAGGTGCGTCGAGGGCGGAGTGGCGGAACCATTCGTGGGCTTCGCCATGGAGCTGGTTGGTACCCGACTTCGTCGATACGTTCACCGTGCTGCCCATGGTGTGGCCGAGCGAGGCGTCGAATGCGGAGGTTTGGACCTTGAACTCCTGGATAGCGGTCTGTGGAGGGGAGAACGCCACGCGGGGCGCGGTGCCATCGGAGTAGGTATTGGAGACGCCATCGATAGAAAATTCGTTCTGGTTGTTGCCGCCGCCATCAGTGGAGAAAGTGGAAGGCGCGGAATTGAAACCCGCTTTGCGCAGACGAAGATTGGTGCCGTTCACCGTGCCGGGAGCGAGGTGCACGAGATCCATTGCGTTGCCCGCGAATTGCGGCAGTTCGAGCACGCGGCGCTCATCGATCACCTGGCCCAGCGATGCTTCGGCAGTGGACAGCAGCGGCGTGGTTGCGTTCACTTCCACCACTTCGGAAGTGGCGCCGATTTGGAGATCGATATTGACCTCCACGCTGTCCTGAATGCGGACCTGAATGCCAGGCCGCGTCCATTTCTTGAAACCTGTCATCTCGCAGGTCAATGTATATGTGCCGGCGATGAGGTAGGGGATGACGAAATTGCCGGCGGCATTTGCCTTTGCGGCGATGACGACACCGGTTTTTTCATTGAGGATTTTCACTTCGGCATCGGGCACAACAGCTGCGCTCGAATCGGCCACGCGCCCGAGAACGGTGCCGCGCGGATCCTGGCCGAAGGCGGAATTAGTAAGCAGACAGAAGAAGAGCATTCCGGCCACGAAGCCGGAGATCATATTTTTCATTGTTGGAAACTCCCTGCCGGAAGCGAGGTTCCGGTCTTGATGCGGATTTGCAATCCACGGAAGCGCTGATGCGCTGACCCATAAGCAGTATTCAGCCCCAGAATAGCACGCAGAGTTTGCGGTGTATGAAAAGGTCAATATGTCGTTATTTCGGTAACGGCCGCGAGCTTTCGTCACGATCGAGCCAAAGGCATGCGGCGATGAGCATCAGATTGGTGACCAATGGCCCAACCGCGGCCTGCGTTTCGCTATCGGGCAATGGCCCCCATAGTGTGCCGAAGATGGTCAGCAGCAGGGTCACCGCTACCACGGCCACCACGGCGTTGCGCCTCACGGGCCAATAGAGGATCAGGCCGGCGAGCGTGAGAACGGCTTCGAGAGCCAATGCGGATAGGGGTTGCGCCTGCAAGGAGGTGCCGAAGCGCAGGCTGTCGGCGCCGGCCAGAGTGAGATCGGGGATGTGGACCAGCGCATCGAGGACGAAGTGCGAGGCGATGGTGGCGGCGACGATGCAGGCCAATCGCCACGTGCGTTGACGAAGGGCGAGTGCGCCAAACAAGCAGGCGTAGATGACGGTGGCCACCAAGCTGTGGGAGTAGGGAAAGACGAAGGTGAGGTAACGGCGCGATTCCGGATCGACGGGCAAGACGACACGCTCGGCGCCTAGCAGAATCAAAGTCCATAGCAACACGTCGGCAAAGAGGGCTGCCAGCACAAGCCAACCCACGTTCGTTTGCGGGGCAAATCGCCGCGCGGCCACGGCGGCGCCCAGGTGTCCTGCGAGCATCCGTTCCATCCTACCTTCATCTCAGTTGTGTTACTATCCCGATTTGGTTCTGATCCATCTTGCTATGTAGTCAAATTTCATCCATCGGAGTCACACGAAGTGAAGGTCTACGAAAGCACTGATATTCGCAACGTCGGGCTGATCGGCCACGGCAATTGCGGAAAGACCTCCCTGGCCGCCGGAATCCTGTTCACGACCGGCGTCACGAACCGCCTCACCCGAGTCGATGAGGGCAACACCATCACCGACTTTGACGAAGAGGAGATTGCGCGGAAGGTCACCATTTCCACCGGCATCGCCGCTATTGAATGGAAGAAGTTGAAGATCAACATCCTGGATACCCCGGGGTTCAATATCTTCATCAATGACACGAAAGGATCGCTAGTGGCCGCCGACGCGGTGCTCACTGTCGTAGACGGTGTGGCCGGCGTGGAAGTGCAGACGGAGAAGACGTGGAGCTACGCGGACGGCTTCGAGCTACCGCGCGCGGTGGTGATCAACAAACTGGACCGGGAGCGTTCCAGCTTTGAACGCACGCTGGAGAGCGTGCATGCGGCACTGGGCCGGTCGTGCGTGCCGGTGCAGATCCCCATTGGGGCGGAGAAGGACTTCAAAGGTGTCGTGGACCTCATCTACATGAAGGCGTACACGTACACGCCGGATGGGGACGGGAAGGGCAAGGAGTGCCCGATTCCGGATGCAATGGCCTCAGCCGCGGAGAAGGCTCACGAAGCCCTGGTGGAGATGGTGGCTGAAGGCAACGATGCATTGATGGAGGAGTTTTTCGAGCAGGGCACCATCGGCATTGAACACCTCACGTCGGGGTTGCGCCAAGCGGTATTGGATCGCCGTATTTACCCTGTGCTGTGCGCCAGCGGGTTGCACAACATCGGCACCGATCAACTGCTGAGTTTCATCGGCGAATACTTCCCTGGGCCGGCGGATCGGGGCAAAGCAAAGGCCACCATCAACGGGCAGCCGGGCGAGCGCGCCGTGAGCGACAAAGAACATGCTGCCCTGTTTGTGTTTAAAACAGTGGCGGACATGTTTTCCGGCCGTGTGTCGTACTTCAAGGTGATGTCGGGCGTACTGAAGAACGACGCCAACATGGTGAATCAACGCACGGGCACGGCGGAGCGCCTGGCGCACATCAGTATCCTGCGCGGCAAGACGCTGGAAGCGGTGACGGAATTGAGAGCCGGCGACATCGGCGCTGTGGCGAAGCTGAAGGATACGCTGACCAACGATACGCTTTCCGAAAAGGGTGACACCATCGCTTATCCGGCAGTGGAGATCCCGGAACCTTCCATTGCGTTCGCGGTGACGGCGAAGACTCGGCAGGATGAAGACCGCATGGGCCAGGCGATCCAGCGCATTCTGGAAGAAGACGTTGCGCTGCGGTTTTATCGCGATCCGCAGACGAAGGAATTCCTGGTCGCGGGCACGGGCCAGCAGCATGTGGAAGTGGTCGTGAACAAGCTGAAGAAGCGCTACCACGTGGATGTGGCGCTGGCTTCGCCGAAGATTCCGTACCGGGAGACGATTCGCGGTTTTGCCGACGTGCAAGGGCGTCACAAGAAGCAGACCGGCGGCCACGGGCAATTCGGCGATTGCAAGATCAAGATGGAGCCGCTTCCGCGCGGCGGCAAGTTCGAATTTGCCAATGCGATCTTTGGCGGATCGGTGCCGAGGCAATTCATTCCGGCGATCGAGAAGGGCATTCTGGAAGCGGCAGCCAAGGGTTACCTGGCCGGGTATCCGGTGGTGGATTTCAAGGTGACGCTGTACGACGGGTCTTACCATGATGTGGACTCGTCGGAAATGTCGTTCAAGCTAGCGGGCCGCAAGGCGTTCAAAGCGGCGATGGCGGTTGCCAAGCCGACCTTGCTGGAGCCGATCATGAAAGTGGAAGTGCAGGCTCCGGTGGAGTTCGCCGGCGACCTGATGGGCGATATGAACGGGCGGCGCGGGCGTATTTCCGGTATGGATACCAAGGGCGGGACGCAGATTGTCCGGGCCATGGTTCCGATGTCGGAAATGCTGACCTATCAGAACGACCTCATCTCCATGACGCAGGGCCGGGCTTCGTTCACGATGGAGTTCGACCACTACGACTTCGTTCCTTCGCTGCAGGCGGAGAAGATTGTGGCCGCTGCCAAGGCCGCACAGACCGGCGAAGAGGAAGAAGAGGAGTAGCGTATTTGAAGGACGCGGGCTGTTACGGTCCGCGTCCTTACTTCGAGCGAAACGCGTCGCTCAAGACAATCTGTTCCACCATGTCCCGCAGGCCGTTGCCTTTCTTTTCGACCAGCGTGGCGATGGTGTCGATGCGGGGTTGATCGGCAGCGTCGAATTTGCGGCCGCAGGCGTAGGTCAGCAGGCGGTTGGTGAGGAATCGGGTGAACTGCGGTTTGCGGTTGGCGAGTGCGGCGCGCAGGCCGGTGATATCGGTGAATGCTTCGCCAGTGGGCAATTGTCCCGATGCGTCGATGGCCGCTCCGTTCGGATATTTGGCGCGCCAGCGGCCGATGGGATCGAAGTTTTCGAGGGCAAAGCCGGGCGGGTCGATGGAGCGGTGGCACGACATACAGGCGGCGCTTTCACGGTGCTTCGAAAGAAGGTCGCGGACGGTTTTAGCACCACGGACGTCGGGGTCTAAGGCGGGCACGTCGTCGGGCGGCGGCGGAGGCGGAGTGCCGAAGATGTTTTCGAGCATCCATACGCCGCGCGTGACGGGCGAGGTTTCGATGCCGTTCGCCGATACCGTGAGTATGCTGCCGTGTCCGAGGAGACCGCCGCGGCGCGGGTCGGTGAATTCGATCTTGCGGAACTGATGGCCACCAGCCGCGGGGATGGCGTCCGGCATGCCGTAGAGACGCGCCAGTTGCTTGTTGAGGAAACTGTAGCGGGCCTCGAGAAACTCGTGCAGACTGCGGTTTTCGTCCAGCAGGTGGCGCATCAGGAGGCGCGTTTCGGTCTTCATGGAGTCCTGAAGATTGTCGAAGTAGTAAGCGCCGAACTGATCGCGATCGGGCGGCATGTCGCCGAGGCTGCGGAGATTGAGCCAGCTATCGAGGAAGCCTTCGACGAACGCTTTGGAGCGGGGACTGGCGAGCAGGCGGCGTGTTTCGGCACGCAGCACGTCGTCGCGGAGGAGGGCTCCATTGTTGGCTTTTTCAAGCAGCGCGTCGTCGGGCATGGTGGCCCATAGGAAGTAGGAGAGGCGCGAGGCGAGAGCGTGCGCGTTGAGGCGGCCCTTTGGGTCAGAGGCGGAAAGATAGAGGAACGCGGGGGAACAGAGCACGGCTTTGAGGGCATCGTGCAGTGCGGTTTCCGGCGCAATGCCAGAGGCGCGGCGCTTGTCGACGATCGCCATAAGGCGGTTGATTTCCTCGGTGCCGGCGGGGCGGCGATAGGCGCGCGTGGCGAAGCGGGTGAGGATTTCGCGGGTGCGCTCCGGGGCGAACGGCTTGTCCCCATAGATGGCGCGCACGCTGGCGGGCACGGCGGGCGCATCGAGCGGTCCGCGCACTTCCACATGATGGATGCGAATCTGCGGGATTTGGCCGTACTTCATCATGGCGATACGGCCGGGCACAATGCCGGGCCCGACGTTGCGTTGATCCTCGGGGAGGAATTGTGGAAACTCGCGGGCAAAGCGTGAGAAGACGCGGCGCACGTCGTTCATGCCGTTGGGAAAGATGAAGCGCGGCTGGTAGCCCGTGTCGAGGCGGACTTTGAAGGTGAGCCAGTAAGGGCCCCCATCTTCGATCTCGGTTTCGGCCAGCAGGGGCTGGATGGGCTGCTCATGCTGCAGATAGCCGGCGCGGGAGTTGCCGGCAACGATGCCGAAGCGGAAGGGCGCTTCCGGATCTGTGCCCAGCAATTTCGCGTTGTAGGGGTTTTTGCGATACAGCGCCTCTACCTGTACCTTCACTTCGTATTGGCCGTCGTAGGGTACGCCTTCTGCAAAATCGTGGAGGGGAGCATAAGCGCCTTCGTAGTGCGGTGTACGCGGGTGTTCAAACAGCGACATGTACTGCGTCAGCTTGTTGAAGTTGCGCGCGCCGTCGAGTTCCTTCTGCTGGCGGAAGCGATCCTTGAAGACCCACGTACGCGGTTCGGGAGGCGGGTTGGAATGGAGCGCTTTGCGGATGACGGCGTCGGCCGCATCGAGGTACTGTTCGAGGAGATAGCCGGAGGTGACCAGCGTTTCGCCGATGTTGTCCATGTGGTCAAACTGCTGGTCGCGGGGGAAGCGGCTGGTGGGATCGAACTGATCCATCGGCATATCGAAGAGGTCGCCGATGGTGTTGAGGTATTCGCGGCGGTTCATGCGCCGGAGAGCGATTTTCTCGGGAGCCTGTTTGGCGAGGTGCGTGAGGAACGCCTGGCGCTCCGTGCTGCTTGGCTGGCGCGCGGTCTTGGGGGGCATGGTGGCGGATTGGACGCGCGTGCGAACGGCTTCCCAATCGACGGGCGCGCGGTCAAAGCGGCGCTTGCCCATTTGCACTTTTTCGCCGTGGCAGGAAACGCAATAAGTATTCAGAAAAGTCGCCGTGGGGTCGGTGGCGGCGAAGGCAAACAGCAGCAGTGGCGTCATCGCCTTAGATTCCGCGCAGCGTGCCAGTGGAGAGGGCGAATTTCTGCTGCTCGATTCCGAAGCGTTGCAGGACGCTGAGGAAGAGGTTGGACAGCGGCTGGCGGTTGGGGCCGGTTGCGGGGAAGGCGTGATACTGGCCGTGGCGGAAGCCGCCGCCGGCGAGAACCACCGGCAGGTTGAGGTTGGTGTGGGCGTTGCCGTTCCCCATGCCGCTACCGAAGATCACCATGGTGTGATCGAGCAGGGTGCCGTCGCCATCCTCAATGGATTTCATTTTGGTGAGGAATCGCGAGAACTGCTCGGTCTGGTAGCGTTCGAGTTTCACCAGCAGGTCAATGGCGTCCTGAACCTGGCCGTGGTGCGAGAGGGAGTGATACTCCTTGCGAACGCCGAGCACGGAGGCTTCGAATCCGCCGGCGATTTCGAGTGTGGCGATGCGCGTGGAATCGGTCTGCAGGGCGAGGGCGATGAGGTCGTAGAGGACGGGGATGTCGTTCACGAGTCCACGATTTTCGGGCTCGGCCATGGGCGCTTTCGGTTTGGGGATATCGGCCCACTTCTGGCGGAGTTCCAGCACTTTTTCCACTTCGCGGACGGAGGTGAAGTATTCGTCGAGTTTCTGCTTGTCGCGCGCGGCGAGAGTGCGCTGCAGCGATTGGGCATCGCCGTTGACGGCGTCGAGGATGGAGCCTTGCAGGACGAGGCGATCCTTGGTGCGGGCCTGGTCGGCCTCGCTTTCGTTGACGAAGAGTTTGCGGAAGAGTTCGCGCGGGCCTTGGATGGGAGTGACACGGGTGCCGCTGCGGGTCCAACTCATCATGCAGCCGCCGTGGAGACCTTCTTCGGAGCCGAGGGTGAGGGAAGGGAAGCGCGTGGCGCCCCCTACTGCTTCGGCGGCGCGCTGATCAAGGCTGATGTTGCCATCGGGCATGCCTTTGGCGTCGACCTGGCGGACGCCGCTGAGGAAGGAGTGGACGGCGAAGTGGCCGCCCTTCACGCCATGATCGAGGCCGGAGAAAACGCTGACGTCCTTGCGATGGTCTTTGGCAATGGGTTCCAGCAGGTGCGGCGCATCGTAGGCGGCACCGGCTTCTTTGGGGAAGAATTGAGGCGGGTAGAATCCGAAGGCGTTGCCGATGGCCGCGATGCGCATGGGGCGGACGGTCTTTGCCTGGGCACTGAGCGCGCCGATGGCGAGTCCCGAGCCGAGCAGATTGGGGCGGAGGGAGTCGAGTACGGGCAGGGCGAGCTGGATTCCAGCAGCTCGGAGGAAGAACCGGCGTCCGGCAAGGTCGGGGCGGTTAGAGGGCATGGCGTTCATCATATCGCACCCGGGGAGGTTTTTCCGGCTTGCCTGGGGAGCAGAATTTCGGGGTTGCGCTGTGGCGGGGACAGGACAAGTTGTTTTACACTGGAAGTTCCCGCCTACAACGGGGGCGCGTAGCTCAGTTGGTTAGAGCGCCTGCTTCACACGCAGGAGGTCGCAGGTTCGAGTCCTGCCGCGCCCACCATTTCAAGCTCCTTAGGCTTCCTCAATCCACCTGATCGCGAACGGAATCAGCTCCACAACTTCAAACAAATACGACGGCGCCTCCCCTATCCTTCCGTGCGGTGCCCCTCGCTGGTCAATGAAATCGAGAGCAATCCGCTCGAAGCAGTTCCCCGGCAACTTCGCATGCACCGGGTCAGCGGTGTCGTATTCCTCAAAGTCAATCCAAACCGGCCCCGCGGCGGCCGGCATCAATCGCCGGTATCGCACGATACGCTTATCCGGTATCTGCGCCATATGCTCCGCATAGTGCAGCATGGTGATCGTATCCAGCGGCGCACCAATCATCAGAACCCGGCCGTTCCTGTGCAAAATCCGTTCGAAAGGCGTCCCCGGGCCATACCCATACTGAAATGGATGCGGCGCGACAATCTCCTCCGCCATTGCTCCGATCGCGATCACACCCGCGTCCGGATGATCGCTTCGTTGCGCCCCCGGCCAGTTGCGCAGCGTTTCATGCAGCACTCCATGATCGCGCGCGGCGTGCGCCGTTCGTTTGTCGAACACTGGAATGTCCGCCTCGTCGTCGTCTTCAAAGAACGGTTCGAAATCGACGTAAGCCGCCAGCGTGCCGCGCGGCCCGATCGCATCGAACAGCGCGTGAATCAAAGTGTTCACGCCTCCCACAATAGGCCCGGCGGATCGCACGCTGGAATGCACCATCAGCAGGTCACCCTGGCGAACCCCAAGCTTCTCCAGATCCCTCCGCAGTGATACCCGAGTGGCCTTCATTTCCAGAATCGAGCGTACGGCGGCGCACCGGGCTGAACGGCTGCCAGCCGGTCCGCCTCTTCGGAATTTGCCGTATCGGCCCCTCCTGGGTATTCATAGCGCGCCACGAAATCCGGGTGCATCTCCAGCCCCCAACCCGGCGCCGGCGACAACAGATAGTGGCCGTTCCGCACTTCCAAAGGATGCACAAACACTCCCTTTTGCAGGAATTCCAGATACTCCAGCCAGCGGCCCTCGCTGCCGAACCACGCCTGGTCAAACACCGACATCGGGCCCACCAGCTGCCCGAGTCCGATACCACCGCTGTGCGGACACACCGGCACCTGGTACTTCGCCGCAATGGCGATAATGGCGAACAATTCGTTCACCCCGCCCACGCGCGCCCCGTCGATCTGGCAATGCGTCAATCCACCGCCGGCCAGCATCTGCTTGAACGTAACGGCGTCCGGCGCCTGTTCCCCACCTGCCACTCCGATCCCCGCCGGAGCCAGCGCTTCCCTCAGCCGGATATACCCGGTGACATCGTTATAAGCAATCGCTTCCTCGATAAATAGCGGATGGTAATCCGCTAATTCCAACATATAAGCAGCCGCATTCTTCCAATCGCCCAGATTCTGATTGGCGTCCGTCAGCAGCAGCGCATCGGGGCCCGTGGCCTCGCGAATCGTGTTCAGCATGCGCCGGTCTTCATCGAGTGCACGCGTCCGGTCGTATTGCTGGCCTCGTCCCACTTTCGCCTTAAAGGCGCGCGTACCCTCCCGGTACAGCCCGCTGCACAGCTCCCGCACCTCTTCCAGCGGCCGCCCGGACCATCCAGCCGTCGAATACACTCGCACGCCCTGCGCCTGCAGCCGCGCCAGATTCTGCTCCTTACCCGCAGCCCGCTCCTCCAGCATCGCCAGCAGTTCATCTTCCGTAAGCGCATCGCGCAAATGGTGGAAGTCGATCGACTGCACAATCTTCTCCGGCGGCAGGCTCGTCAACAGCTTCCACATCGGCACGCCGTCCCGCTTCGCCCACAAATCCCACAGCGCATTCACCACGCTGCCCACCGCCATGCGATAGGCCCCCAGCGCCAGCCAGCGGAGCTGGTGATGCTCGGCCAGTGACTGCGCAAACAGCCCCGGCTCTTCGATAAACTCCTCCAGCGTGTGCCCCACCACCAGGCGCGAAAGCGCTTCAATAGCCGCCTTCTGTACCTGCGTGCCATCGCCGCAGGTGAACACCAGCGAGCGCCCTTCCAGCCCTGTATCGGTGCGCAGGATAGCCACCGCGCAGGAATAATTCGGCGCCAGATGGCGAGGATCGGAGCCTGCCATGCCGAGTTTCACCGTGGGGTAACGGATGTCGAGTACTTCGAGGGATTGGATCTTGTTCGTGGTCATTCGCAGGCTATCATTGTGCCACTGACACCCGGTAGGCCGCCATTTCCTGCCCGTTGCGCACCAGCAGCAGATCCCGCACAATCACCGGATGGTTCCACGTCTTGCCTTCCAGCGCCTGGAATCGTCCCAGTTCCTTGAACTCCGCGGGGTCGGCGCGCACCAGCGCCACCTCGCCGTCTTCGGAAAGCACCAGCAACAGGTCCTGCTCCGGCAGCAGCAGCATCTGCCCGTTGCCGAAGCGGCCACCCTTCCATTTGCGCTGCCCGTCTTCCAGTCCAATACAAGCGAGGATGCGCCCATCGAAGCCATACACGTGCTCCTTGTGGATCACGAAATCGTTGAAGTAGGGCTTCAGTCCATTCGAGGTCCAGCGCTCTTCCGTACTCCATGTGTTCGAGGCGTTCTTCACCGACAACCGCCGCGTCCCGCTGTCGGCGCCAATGGCGATCAGCAAATCGCCGTTCGAGATAACGGCGGGCTGCACGATCGGAAAGCCGCTCCACGTGTGCTGCCACATCAGCTTGCCCTCGGCCGGCGAATAGGCGAATGCGCCTCTCGCATTGAGCAGCAGCACCTGCGGCGTGCCCTGCACCATGGCCATCTGTGGCGAACTGTAGCTCACTCCGCCCGCAGGACTTTTCCACCGCGGCGTACCGGTGGGCGCATCGAAGGCGTGCAGTTGCCCCGCGGCCGCAACCATCACCAGGCCGCCCTCCACCAGCGGGGAACTGGAATATCCCCAATCGGGAACCTTCGCTTTTCCCCCCGCCATGGACGTAGTCTCCGCCGTTTCATTTGCCACATTGCGCGACCAGGCCACCGCGCCCGTTCGCGCGTCCAGCGCATTTAGGATCCCGGTTGCTCCAAACGAGTACACGCGCCCCTCGCGGAGTGTCGGCGTGCCGCGTGGCCCCGGGCCCCCATTCGATTCGAAGAAGCGCGCCCGGTCCCGATGCGTCCATACCGGCTCGCCCGTGTTTACCCGGTAGCACGTCACCAACTCGTCTTCACCGCGCTGTTCCTGCGTGTACAGCAGATCGCCTTGAACGGCGAACGAAGACCAGCCCGGCCCCACCGGTTGGCGCCACACTTGTTTCGGCGCCGCCGTGCTCCAATCCGTGGCGATGCGCACTCCACGTGCGATCCCGTCGCGTGCCGGCCCGCGGAACCCCGGCCATTCGGCGGCCGGCGCCGGCGGAACAGCGGCAGCCTTCGGCCCGGCAACAGGCGCTTTCAGCGGCGGTTCTACGATCGCCACCGGCAACACCACGGGAGGAGGCGCAGCCGGTGCGTGACTCACCAGCCTCTCTTCCGTGCTCGGAACCCAGCGCCAATGGAACCGCGCGTCATGGTCCCCATCGATGCCTTCGGTACGAACCAGCGTCCACGCCACCGACGTCAGCACGATGGGAGCCGCAGTCACGGCCAGCCGCGGGAACGCAGTCAGCCGCGTGCTCAGTGCCGCCCCAACCACCAGCGCAGTAAGAACGGAAGGCACCGCATAGGCCAGCAGCCAGATCATGCTCATCGACGAATGCTTCGCGAACCACGCAGCGGCCAGCCCCGCCAGCAGGATCGCCGTAACACCCAGCCGTTCCGTCCAGAGTGCGCGGCTCAACAACAACCACGCCAACAGCACAGCCGCCGCTCCCGCGAAGCTCCACATCATCGCCATGGAGAAACCGCTGAAACCCGGAATCAGCACTTTCAGCCCGAAGCGCGCAAACAGCAGCAGCGCACAGGCCACAACGGCCGGCCATAACCGCAACGGAGGCGGTTGTCCGTGATTGGCGTCCATATCCGGACGATACGAACACCACCCGCCGCTTGTTCCGTCGTTTTTCTCACCGGGCCGTGCTAAGAATGATGTCATGCTCCCGATGTTCGTCTCGCTGTTAACAAGGCTGGAACTGGCCGTAACGGATCAGGAGTATATCCAGCATTGGTCCACATCAAAAGAGTTCACCATCGCTGTCGCCGAACGGATGCCAAACGAGTCATACAATTTCCGGCCCAGTCCCCAACAACGAACATTCGCGGAATTGATGACGCACATCGCCGTTTCGCAGGCCGGCGGAATTGCGCGGATCGCCGGGGTGGAATCTCCCGTGAAGCCGCCTCTGCGCCTCGATCAGGAGCACGTGATTCAGCTGCTCGGCGAATCGTTCGATTTCTGCATCGAGCAAATGAAGGAGTTCCAGATGCCGCGAATGCGCCGCTCCTACTCCGTCGAAGGACACGATAGCAGGGAGGCCACCGGCGCAGAGCTGCTGCTGGAGATCTTCCAGCACACCGCGCATCACCGCGGGCAGGCGGAGATGTATCTTCGGGCCGTCGGCATCCAGCCGCCGCCGTACCGGCCCTGATTGATCGGCACGATCCCTCAGTAGTAAAACTTCAACCCCAACTGCACCTGCCGCGGCGTATTAAACTGCGAACTCACCACGCCAAACGCCGGATTCCCAAAAGCCTGCCCCGGCGGAGCAAAGTTCGGCGTATTCGTCACATTGAACATCTCCGCGCGGAATTGCACGCGCATCGCCTCCCGAATGGGAAAATCCTTAAACACGGAAAAATCCATCCCGCGTATCCCATCCGCGCGCACGTCCGGCATCACCCGAGGCCCCGTTCCAAAGGTAAACGGCGCGGGCTGGCTGAACACCGAAGTGTCAAACCACTTCGCCAATTTCTCATCCGTGGTGCGCCCGCCATTCATCGCCGCACTGCTGCCGTTCACGTTCGGATACTGCGTCGCCGAAAACGACTGGCTGTTGTTCTGCGCCGTCGCAATCGCAAGCGGCACTCCCGTCGAAAACGTGAGAATCCCGTTCACCTGCCAGTGCCCAATCACCGCGTCCACCGCCTTCGGCATCGCCGCCCCATACGATTTCCCGCGTCCAAACGGCAAATCGTACACATAGCTGAACACCAGCCGCCGGCTCACATCCTGCGATGCCAATGAGCGGCTCGCACGCCGGTTGTACACATCCTGATGCGTCGGTGCCGACCCCAGGAATCCCACCGTCTGCGACGTATCCTCAATCAGCTTGCCCGTCGTCAGCGAGGCCAGCAACGTCAACCCGCTCGAGTAGCGCTTCTCCACTCGCGCCTGGAAGCCGTGATAAATCGACGCCCCCATCGCCGGACGGAAATTGTACAGCGTAAGGAACTGCGGATACGGCCGCAGCAACTGCGCCCGCGTCACGTTCGGCTGCGACAATGGCCCCGTGCGCACATACGGCTGGAACGGATTGGCCACCGTCTGCAGCAACTGGTTGCCCAACGCCATCTGCGCCGTCGTCAACTGGTTCAACTGCGGCCCCAGCGGCCCATCGGTCAGCTTCGTTCCCTTATTGCCGACATAAGCCGCTTCCAGCGCCAGATTCCCGGGCAATTGCCGCTGCACGTTCAGATTCCATTGCTGCGAATAACCAACCCGCGCGCTCCGGTCAATCGCGCCATCGCGTCCGCTCGCTCCAAAGTCCTGGCCGAGATTCGTGTTCAGTCCGGAAGCCGGTGCAGTCGGCTGCTGCAACCCGCGCGGGAACGGGTTCGACAACCGGTCCGTGGGCCGCAACCCATCCGTCGATGCCGTCATCGCCGTGGAACTGAGGAACCCATTGATCCCCGAAGCCCATCCCGCCGCCGCCCCGATATAGGGCAGATAGAAGAACCCATAGCTCCCGCGCACCACCGTCTTCTCGTTGAACGAATAGGCGAAGCCGAAGCGTGGTGCCAGGTTGTTCCAATCGGTATCGAACTGCCGCCGTGGATTGCCGTCCACGCCCACAAACCGCAGCCCGCCGCGCAGGTTCGGTATCGCGGTCGCAGCCGCCAGCGGGCTCGCCGCGTCAAAGTCAAAAAAGCTCAGTTGGTTGTACCGCTCATTGCGCCCTTTCTCAATATCCCAGCGCAACCCCACGTTCAACGTGAGTTTATTCGTGACCCGGTAATCATCCTGCACATACACCGCCGCGTACGGATTCGAAGTGAACACATAAGGCAGCACGCCAGCGCCGCCGCTGGTGGCCGTGCCGAGCAATAAACTCGCGATCGGGTTGCCCCGGTCCACACTCGGCGCAGTCGGGTTCGGACCCTGTGTATAGGTACGGTCAAAGGTGTAGGTGCCCGATGTGTCGTTGCCCACCCCCTCCATCGACTGGTTGACGCGATACTCCAACCCGGCCTTTAATTGGTGCCGGCCCGCGATCTTCGTCACGTTTCCTACCCACATATAGGAGGTGCCGCGCTGATCCAGAAACTGGCTGCCGCGCCCCATGCCCACATAGCCGCTGAAGTTGAACACCGGAAATCCCAACGGCCGCACCATCTGCTGGTCGAGCCCCGCCGGAAAACCCAGTTGCGTCAGCGAGAAATCCGGGCCAACGTTCGAATCCTGATGCCGCTCCAGGCGCGTGACGCCAAAGCGGGCTTGAAACAGCAGCGTCGGGCTATGCGTGCGATTGAACTCCAACCGCCCGCTGCGCGCCGGCATGCTGTCGCCCGGCAGAATCGACGTCGACGCAATATTCCCATAATGATTCGGCGCCAGATCGAGCCGCGTCCGATACCCCAAGCCCAGTGTCAGCTTGTTCTTGTCCGTCGGAGCCCAATCGAGCTTCGCATCCACTTCATTCGTATTCGATGACGCCACTTTATCCGAGAGGAAATTGTTGATCCCCGTGCAAGCCGCGCCCGCCGTGTTGGGATTGGGAAAATACGTCACAATCTTCGATCCCACCGGATCAAAACGGCTCGCCGGCACCGCATTCCCCGGCAGCAGATCGCGAATAAACCCGCCCGCCGGATTGGCCCGCGTCGTCAACGGATCGTAAATCTGCACTGGGGTGCATCGCCCTGCCACCAGTTGCGAACTCTGGCTGAAATCCCCGTTGCGCTCCGCCGCCGTGGGCGTGGTCCCCGTTTGCTGCCCGCGCGTCCGCTGCCGCAGCCCTTCATAGTTCACGAAGAAAAATGCCTTGTCCCGCTTAATCGGCCCGCCCAGCGTCCCGCCATACTGGTTCCGCTTGAACGAAGGAATCGTCCGCCCCGCGCGGTTGGCAAAGAAATCGTTCGCATCCAGCCGGCTGTTGCGGAAAAACTCATACAACACCCCATGGAACTGGTTCGTCCCCGACTTCAACACCATATTGATGATGCCGCCGCCGGAACGCCCGAACTCCGCCGCATAGCCGTTCGTCTGCACCTTGAACTCCTCCAGGGCATCGGGAGAAGGGAAGAGGCTCACCACCACAATCGGGTTCGCCGCCGGCACGGAGTTCGTCACCCCGTCAATCAGCATCTCGCTCACGTTGGCCCGATTCCCATTGATGATGAACGCGGCCGACGTGTTGAACGCATTCCCGAAAGCGGGCGAAGGCACCACCCCCGGCGATAACAACGCCAGTTGAAACGGATTCCGCGCATTCAGCGGCAAATCGGTGATCTTGCGGTTCTCAATCACATTGCCCACCGCGCCGCTTTGCGATTCCACCAGCGGAGCGGCCCCCGACACCTCCACACTCTCGCTCACCGCGCCCAGCACCATCCCGATATTGATCTCCAGCCGGTCGTTGACGCGCACCTCCACTCCCGTGCGCACCGCCTTGCGGAACCCTGGGGCCTCCGCTTCAATCCGGTACACCCCCGGCCGTAGCGCCGGGAAGGCGTAAGACCCTCGATCGTCCGTAACGGTCTCGGCCGTCATGTTGGTGCGCTGCTCGGTAGCCACCACCTTCGCCTGCGGCACTGCGGCCGCTGCCGGATCGCTGATGTTGCCCACCACGGCGCCCGTGGTCGATTGGGCCCAAGCCGCCATCACTCCCAATAAAATTGCAATCAAAACGTGGATTATCATTATTGCCTCATCAAGAATTACTCATCCCTATCCCCAAGTTGCAGGCGGAATTGCTTCATCCGCGCCCGCATCTTTTCCAGCACCGCGGCCATCTCCGGCCGCCCCGCCAAATTATTCAACTCCCACGGATCCTTCTCCGTGTCGAAAAGTTCCTCGCCCGCGTGCCGCTCCAGCGTCTCAATCAGCTTCGCCGCCTGGGCATCGTTGCCGGCCCTCTCCACCCAGGTGTCATAGACATCCTTGTGGCTTTCCGGAATCCCGCCCACCAGGGTGAAATGCGTGGTCCAGCGCCGCTCCGGATGCAGATTGAGCACGTACTTGTAGCGCAAATCACGCAAGCCGCGCTGTGGAAAAACGTTCATCTCCCCATCGCCCGTATGGCTCGCGTAAATCTCCGTGCGAAAACTCTTCTTCTTTCCCAGCAGCACCTCCTGAAAGCTCGACCCATCGAGCCCCGGCACCGCCTTGCCGCCGGCCACATCCACCAGCGTCGGTGTCATATCCGTGAACGAGATCATGGCATCGGTCACCGTGTGCGGCTTGATCTTTCCCGGCCAGCGCGCTACGAACGGAACCCGCAATCCGCTGTCGTAGACCGTCCATTTCGAATGCGGCCACTCCGGCCCCTGGTCGCTGGTATAGAGGAATAGCGTGTTCTCCTCAAAGCCATGCTTCTTCGCCGACGCCATCACCTCGCCCAGCCGCGCGTCCGTCGAGGTGATGTCCTGATAGTAATTCGCCAACGCCGTCCTCGTCAGCGGCGTGTCCACCGTAATCGGCGGCAGGGGCAGCGTCTCCGGCTTGTACGTGTGATTCTTCTCCCACACCACATGCGGCCCGCTATCGGCGCAGATCAGGCACAACGGCTGCGAGGCGCGATTCTGCCGGTGCTCGGCCAGCAATCCATCAATCGTCTTCGTGTCCAGCCCTTCCAGCCGGTACTTCCGCAATCGCCCCGGCACCGGCGGCAGCGTGGCCTTTACATACTCGAAGTCAAACACCTCCACCGGCTGCACATGGGTCTTGTTCGCCAGCACAACCCGGTATCCGAGATCCTTCAGGTAATGAGCGATGGACTTGATTCCCTTGCGGCTCCCCGTATGGTTGCCCATCAACCCATTCCGCGCCGAATGAAGCCCCGTATAGAGAATGGCGCGCGACGGACTGCACGTCGGCGAGGCCGCGAACGCCTTCGTGAACCGCATCCCCTGCCGGGCCAGCGCATCCAGGTTCGGAGTCTGCACTACGCGGTTGCCGTAACAGCCCGCGATATCCCAACCATGATCATCGGCCAGGTAAAGAATGATGTTCGGCCTTGCTACCTTCCCCTGTCCAAACGCCGCAACCCCCACCGCCCAACTGAACTGCCTACGTGTGAGCATTTCGTCCATGACTATAACACTGCGGGACACCCCACCCATACTGCTTTTCTTGACAGCGTGTTTGCCTGTCTTTTCACTACAAATTCCCTTAGTCCACCCTCAGTACAATATGCAAGGCTAATCTTTGCAACACATACAAATTGCGCACCACCCATTAGTTCTATTGATCAAAAATAATCTGTTGGCTACGCTTGACCCATAAAAGTAATCTATCTGTAACACAAGGCGGCAGCCCTCAAGCCTGCCCCCGTTGCAGATACAGGAGAAAGATGGATCATGCTAAGTTCTAATATCTGCCTTCGTAGTTGGAAGTGGAGACTCAGTGGTCTGATCCTTGGTGCATCGATGGCAACCACGCTATCGGCACAAGGCGTCATCACCGCCACTCACACCCTATCCGATCAACCACTCGGAGTATTCCAAAACAATTCCTTGCCCGGAACCGTCCTCAACGATCACGGCTTCAAACTGGGCGGAATCGGAAGCGATCTCTGGAAAGGACCCGGCGACGGGCCCGGCGTCTTCTGGATGATCACCGACCGCGGCCCGAACCCGCAGACCGGATCCCCCATCATCCGTTCGTTCCCGGTCGCCAGTTGGACCCCGTTCATCCTCCAGGTGAGAGCCGAGAATGGAGTCATCAGCGTCTTACAGGCGATCCCCCTCACCGGCAACGGTGGCGGCGGCGTCACCGGCCTGCCCAACGATCCTTCGGCTTCCTCCCCGGCGAGCCCCAACGCGCTGCGTGACGAGCGGCCTTTCAACTGCGATATGTCCGCTGTCATCGCCGGCAACCACGACGGGCTCGATCCCGAGGGCCTCGTTCGCGACGTGCACGGCAACTTCTGGATCGCCGACGAGTACGGCCCCTCCATCGCCAAAATCAGTCCCACCGGCCTCGTGCTGAAGCGCTTCGTTCCGAAGGGCCGCGCAGCCGTCTCCGGCGATCACTACACGGTGGTCGACAACCTGCCTGAGATTCTCGGCCGGCGTGTCCGCAATCGCGGCTTTGAAGGATTGGCCATCACCCCCGATAACAAGACCCTGATGGCTGTCGTCCAAAGCCCCTTGACCAACCAGACCACCGCCATCGGCGGCCCCTCCCGTGTCGTTCGCATCATTGCCTTCGACATCCCCAGCGAAACCGTGGTCGCCGAATACGCCTACGTCATGCAAGGCGTCAACGAATTCGGCAACACGAACCCCACGGAAATGAAGATCTCCGGCATCGTCGCCCTCGATCAACACCGCTTCCTGGTGCTCGAACGGACCGACGCCGTGGCCAAGATCTACAAAGTGGACGTCCGCCAGGCGTCAAACATCCTCGGCACGGTGTGGGATTCCCCCGCCACCGTCCCGTCGCTTGAAAAACTGGCCGACTTCACCGCTCCCGCCACTACCACGAACACCCTGGCCGCCAACGGCGTGAACGAACTGCCCAAGGAACTGGTGATTGACCTCTCCACCCTCGGGCCGGCCATCCCGCCGAAGATCGAAGGACTCACCGTTCTCGACGGCAAGACCCTCGCCGTCTCCAACGACAACGACTTCCAGGTCGGCGCGCCCACCTGCGGCGTCAACGTTCCTCCTTCCACGCCACCAGCCACCAGCAACATCTTCATCGTCAAGCTCGACAAACCAATCAAGTAGCAGACCGTTCGCAAGTGGCCGCCCCATCCATGCCGGTGGGGCGGTTTTCTTCTCGTGACAATTGATCCAGCCCCCCCTTCCATTCGTAACAGCTTCTGCCCCGTGGAACATCTCCTCTCGGGGCCCTCATGCGACCCAAAAGCACATCCACCGACAGTAGCCGGGAAAAGCGCCGCAGCGCGCGTACCAGCAAAACCGGCAAAGTGAAACTCTCCTGGACCAGCAACGGTCAGGAACGCATGGCCCTCGGTGACTTGCTCGATATCTCAACTGGCGGTATGCGCATCTCCACACTCGATCGCCTCCCGCAAGGAACCGCCATCCGCTTCCAGTCCGAAACCATCCGTCTTCACGGCTCCGCAATCGTCCGCCATTGCACCCAGAAAGGACTGCGCTACGTGCTTGGTGTCGAGTTCCTGGGAGGCCTCACCTGGAGTGGCCAGTAAATTGAGCGTATGCTTGGAAGATTACGGTCATGCGAATCTTCCCGGTCGTCTTCCTGGTCCCCGCGCTCCTGTTCTCCCAACAACCGCCGGCCTACTCCATCCGCACGGTCGCCGGAGGCATTACCATCCCATTCCCCGCCGACGGCGTCACCACCTCCAACGTCCGCCTGTTGGAACCGCAGCATGCCGTGGCAGACAGTTCCGGCACAATCTATCTCACGGATGCCTATTACCACCGCGTACTGAAGCTGGCAGCGGACGGCCAGATAACATCACTGGCGGGCAACGACCAGGCCGGATTCAGCGGCGACGATGGCCCTGCCGCCGAAGCACTGTTGAGCACCCCGGAAGCGCTCGCACTCACGGCCTCGGGCGACCTGTATGTTTGCGACACCGGCAACCATCGCATCCGCAAAATCACCCCCGGCGGCGTCATCACCACGATTGCCGGCAATGGAGGCACCGCCGCCAACGGCGACAACGGCCCGGCACTATCGGCCTCCATCGGCAATCCATGGGGCATCACCGTCGATTCCGCCGGCGTCATCTATTTCTCCGATACCAGCAACGGTGTCATCCGCCGCATCGATGCCAACGGCGTCATCACCACCATCGCCGGCACAACCGCTGGCTTCGCCGGTGACGGCGGCCCCGCCACCCAGGCCCGCCTTCAGAATCCACGCGGCATTGCCCTCGATGCCAGCGGCAATCTCTACGTCGCCGATGCCGGCAATCACCGTGTCCGTGTCGTCACGACGACCGGCACGATCCGAACCTTCGCCGGCACGGGAACACCGGGCTTCGCCGGGGACAACGGACCTGCTCTCTCCGCCGGACTGTTCTTCCCCTCCGACGTGCGCATTGGCCAATCCGGCAACGTGTTTATCGCCGATCAGTCGAACGGCCAGGTGCGCCGTGTGCTCACCTCGGGCACCATCCAAACCGTCCCCCGCGGCTCGCTCTGGAACTCTCCCTTCGCCATCGCCTTTGACAACAAGAACGGCCTGCTGGTCATCGACAGCCTGCGGCGTCAGATTAGCCGTGTTGATCTGGCCACGCTCTCCGCGGCCGTGTTTATCAGCGGCATTCGCGAAAACGCCTATGGCGATGGCGGCCCGGCCACCGAAGCCGGTCTCTTCGATCCATGGGGCATCGCCCTCGACCCCCAGGGCAATCTCTACATCGCCGACTCCCGCGACAGCCGTGTCCGCAAGCTATCCACGGACGGCGTCATCACCACCTTCGCCGGCAATGGAACCCCGGAACAAAACGGCAACAACGGCACAGCAACTCTCGGCGGAGTAGGCTCCCCCCGCGCCGTCGCCGTGGCGCCCTCCGGCGCTGTGCTCATCACCACCACCATCGGCGGCGGATTCATCCGCTCCGTCAGCCCCGAGGGACTGCTCTCCACCATCGCCGGTGCCGGGCCATTCGGTGCCGCCGGTGACGGCGGACCAGCCTTGAGTGCCACGTTCTTTGGTCTCGGCGACATGACCGTGGACGCCGAGGGCAATATCTATGTGGCCGATTCCCAGACGCATCGCATTCGCCGCATCGACCCGCAAGGCATCGTGACGACGATTGCCGGCTCCGGCACAGCAGGCTTCTCGGGCGACGGCGGCTCGGCCGTACTGGCCCGCCTCCAGGGTCCCGGCGGTGTCACCATCGATCCCCAAGGCCGCGTCGTCATCGCCGACACCGGCAATCATCGCATCCGCCGCATCGAACCAAACGGAAACATCGTCACCATTGCGGGATTAGGCGTTGCGGGAGCAGCCGGCGACGGCGGCCCCGCCATCCAGGCATCCCTGAATCTCCCCCGCGGCGTCCGCTATGACGCCGAAGGCAATCTCTGGATCACCTTCCCGGCGCGCATCCGCCGCATCTCACCGGATGGGAACATCTACGCCATAGCCGGCACCGTGACGGACCCGCAGGCCCCCGAATCCGCACTTAGCACTCCTATTGCCAACGCTGTCTCCATCGCCCCGGCCCCCGGCGGGGCCGTGTATTTCGTAGAAAGCGCAGCCCGAAGAGTGCGAATTCTGGAACCGATCCCGGTTGAGTAGGCCAAAGCTGTCTTCCGGAGCGCTCAACAAGCGCTCTCGTAACTACCGAGCCGCGACGGTGACGGAGCGGTTTTGTTGCTTCGACGAACGGCTTTGGCGCTTCAAGAGAAGCGGTTGACCAAGATCGTAAAAAACGAAGCTCGTGAAAAATCATCGGCGAGAAGGGCCCAATGCGAAGTTAGAAGATGTGGAGACAGCATGGGTCAAATTGAGGTATGCACAAAGACCATGAATGATCATGGGGTACTGCTCGTCAAATCGCAGACGGTTTTATCAAATCGATGGCGCGGTTGGAGCTACATGCTATCTCTCGAGAATGAGAATGGCCGAGCGATGGCGATGCGCTCCGCGAACGACGATGCACCCCAAAGTGAGCCGCGAAAAGCAGAACGGCAGCCAAGCCGACCGGTCGACAGCGCAAGCAACGCTGGGTCAGCTTTTGCCAAGCGCCTAAACCCTTCCCCCAACACCGACCGTCCCGCACGCATACGACTTCCACCGCCGCCGACACGCGACAGCAGCGGCGAGCGCAGCGGCACCCAATGCAGCGAAGCCCGCCGTGGAGGGTTCCGGGACCGCACCGTCGATCACCCCCACCATCCCATCCGAGGTCCCAGTGAGTGCTATCTCAGCGAGAGACGAATCGAGAAGGAGCACATTCGAGATGAGGACCGGGCTGCTACCTAGCCCGACGGCATCGAACGCAACACTGACTAGTTGCCCGTCACCCGCGACTCCAGGTGAGGGACCAGCCAAGGAGTTTGCGATAAACGTAACTGTGCCATTTGTATTGTCGATGATGCCTGGGAAAAAATTTCCTCCGCTTACGAAGAAAGCGCCCTCTCCTACCAGGTTCGCTTGCAGAATTCCAGCATCAAACGCCAAGTCGAACTGGAAAGCATAAAGATCCGTAACACCAGTGATGCTGATATCTATTGTGAATGAAGATCCCAATGACACATCACTGGAACTCGGCAAAACTGAGACTGACGCGGCCCCAGCGTTGGTTACACCCACGAATGTCATAAGGATTAAACAAGCTAAGTTCAGTGGATACAAAATTGTGCAGTTCCTTTCGACTCGGCATTCGCTGAAAGTTCTTGGCTCACTGACACTGAGTTCCCCCGGTCAATCTCTGCGAGACGAATGCGAGATCCCGTATGTCCACGATTCCATCAGCGTTGATATCCGCACCCACTAGAAAGCCCGCCATCCCCGCCTGCTTGCCGAACGCTCCCCGGACGAGGGCGACATCAGAGCAGTTGACAAGGCCGTCACGGTTCGCATCACCCGCTACGACGACAACTGGGAAAGATTTGGCATAGTTGATCAACGTTGGCACGATTCCCGTGACTGCTTGCTGGAGAGCTGTCGCAATCACGTCGGGAACTACTCCAGTGGCAGTTGCAGGCTGCACCGACCGGAGGAGTGTAACGGCATTGTTGATGCCAGTAGAATCAACACCTCTTTGGCGCAGCAACTGTTCGATCTCTGGTGGCAAGCCGCTCGCAAGTAATTGTTGCTGAAACTGGACTACCGCTTGTTCAGTCACGCGAATCGAAGGAAGTCCCGCTGCTTTCCAACTATTGATCCATGCCGAAGCTAACCGGGGTTGCGCCTGCTGAAAGCTCACCAAGGCTCGTACGAATGTCGCGGCTGCGGCATTCTGTGTGTCGAACCAGTTGTTATCGCCGGCATCGTAAGCACCCATAGATCTTTCGAGGGCCCGCAATAAGGCTTCTGAATGAGCAGATGAGTGCGATGCATTGTTTAAAAGGTTCTGGACATGGCCGTTTACAATAGGTGCCAGAGATGTTGTCGGGACTGGGTATAACCTCAATGTCGTCGGGATAGAATAATTGGGGTCTGGCGGATCAAGCGCTATATTAAGGAAATCTATTGCTTGTTCGACTAACATCCCGCCCACCGCAAAGGCAACACTCGGACAGCCCGGCACCGCGATGCATTGAGGAGAACCCGAAAATCCAAACAATAGAATTGCTGGTATGGTATAGGCTGCTGTTGTTCCGTAATAGATAGGTTTGTCGGACAAGGGAATGTATCGAGGGGGGTTGGATTTTAACGTGTAGTCCATAGACTCTTCGGCCCCAATACTATCCCGGACGATCACCTTGAAGCTGAATTTACCCTTAGGACACGGGTTGGGGGCGAAGGGGACTGTTGCGATGCGTCCGCCAGTGACCTGCAGAAACGCTGGAAAGTTACCCGTGACTTGGTATGTATACGGCTGAACCCCACCCTTCACTTTCAGATCCACGCTATAGTTTGCTGGGATCGACACGCCAATCGTCTCCATCAGCGCACCTCCGGTCGGTGGGCCAGGACTAACTGCTTGAACGGTTTCACAAACATAGTCGCTCAATGAATTCTGTTGAATCACCAGAGGTTCAACGCCGCACGCCGCAGGACCCACCTCGGTCCAGTCTACAGGGATGCTGCCAGAACCGACATAGTGGTACCGGTTGCCCGTTGGTGGTTCGTAGACGTCTCGGGTGTGGGTGTATGCACCGTTCTTCATGTCGAATTGCAAGAGGGTCTGGTTGTCCTGACTTGGCTGAATTACTCGCATGTGTCGTTGGACTATCCCGTTTTGGTCCATTGAAACCGTAGTTGTCTCAGTAGCCTCCAAGAAACTCCTCGACCAAGTTTTCTGTGGCTGTGGCAGGTAAGCAGTTAACGCGGTTGATCGTACGCGGCAAATTGGCGTCAAGATGAAGGAGGAACGATCGAAAAAGAAGCATTGCCATCTTTGTTCGATCGGTGCCAGGTTCTCGGTTCCCGACACAGGGATTACCCTGCCATTAGCGATTACGGTGCCTGTGTACGGAAACACGTTCAAATCGCACGAGGCTTGTTCGAAAATTGCTGTTGTCTGGCCTGCGGCAATGCCAATTGTTGAGAAAAAAGCCAGGAGCCCTCTCTGCATTTCTTGCAGAGTGTCACACGCACGAGGTCCGTGTCAACCTCCTTAACTGTATCTATTCAGCATAAGCGTGCGCGGGGTGGCGGGGAGGTATGGAACGCTCTGCGGCGGTTTCTTTGGTGGGAGGCTCTGCTCATGGATAGGTACCTGAGGGAATGGGCCTCCTGGCGGCCCAGAAAGCCCGCGCGGCGGGCTTAATTAATTAGGCGGCCCACGTTTTCTTTAGCTGGGGCTTCTGCTGGTGGCTCCGACTCCTCCATGAACTGGGGCACTTGAGCCGCGCAATGCTGGAGCGTTGCTCTCACATCCGAATGCGGCCCGGCAGATGCCGATTGGGAACGACCTGTCGACACATAGCGGCGACGAAAATGGCCGAGGCTGGGGTGCCCGAATCGACGATGCTTGCGATCTGAAGGTCATGGAGGCGGCAGTAGGTTCCTGCAGCGTCCCTCAGCGCCACCCAGGCCCCCTTTATCGTGGCCGTCGGGCGCGTCGGGTCCGACGGCGTTGGCGAGCCGAAGAGAAACAGATGAAGATCTGGTTCGGGAATGTGCTTGAACCTCGCCCGAAACCAGCCGAGGTGCATGGCGAGCACGGAACGGTCCCCGCGGCCGTCTTGGATCGGCCTACGGAGACTACGCGGTCTATCACTCAGGGGTTGGTTGCCCCCATTAATAGAGCTAAAACATGGAGCCGGCGGTCGGAATCGAACCGACGACCTTCTGATTACAAGTCAGATGCTCTACCAACTGAGCTACACCGGCGCAATCAGGCAGGGAATGGAGCGGGAGACGGGAATCGAACCCGCAACCAACAGCTTGGAAGGCTGTGACTCTACCATTGAGTTACTCCCGCAACTCATGGACAAACTCCTATTGTACGGAATCCTCCCCCGCCTTGCAAAGCCGTTTCACCCCGTCACCGCTTCAAAAAACCGGCAGTGCTCCACAAACCCCAGCTTCTCGTACACCCGGATCGCCGCCCGATTCTTCTCCGCCACATTCAGAATTACCGTCTCAATCCCCGCCTTCCGCAGCGCTCCCACTACCGCGCTCGTCACCACCTGCGCATACCCGCGCCCCCGATGCGCCCGGTGTGTGTACACATTCCCAATCGCCGCCGCGCTCTCTCCCCGCGAGACAATGTGCGTCCCCGCCGCCGCCACCAACATCCCCTCCCGCCGCAAGCCGAAAAAGCAGCCGCCCTCCAGCATCGACGGGAAAAAGAAGTCCGGCGATTCGCCCGCCTCTCCCCCATCGGCGTACAGCGCCAACAACTCCGCCGCATCGCCCGCAGTCAACGGCACCGCATCCTCTTCCACCAGACAAGGCGCAGCCAGCCGCATCCGGATCATCGGCTTCGCCACCGCCACCGGCGTGCGCTCCCGCACCAACGACAACGCCTCCGCCTGTAACTGCAAGTGAGTCCCCGCCTGCAACGGCACCTCCGCCAACACCCGCTGCAGCGTCCGCCCCGAACCCATATAAATGAAGACCGCATTGGGAAATTCGCAGTAGAGCAGCGCCACCGCCGCATCATCCGCTACCCCAAACCAATGCGCATGTTCGAACCGTCCTTCATCCAAATCGCTCAGCGCGTATGCTGACCACGCCGCGTCCAGCAGCAGCCTCCGTCGAATCTCGTCCTTTTCGTACAGCTTCAGCACCTTACCAATGTAGCGAAAAAAACATTCCTAATCGCCTCCGTTTCGGCCTCAACTTCATGTATGATTACCCAAACAGGAACGAACGAGTGATCACTCTGTTGGTGTACCTCATCGGCGTACCGGGCCTCCTCACGGCGGCGGAAGTGCCGGCCGGTTCTCTGCTCGACGTGCGTTTGACACATACCGTCTCCTCGGACGGAAGCAAAGGCGAGGAACTGGTGCGTGGCCTGCTCGCCGCTCCGCTCGTGCTCGACGGTGGACTCCGCATTCCTGCGCGCACTGCCATCGAAGGCCGCGTGCGAACCGCGCGCTCCGTTGGCTACGGCTGGCGTCGCGAGCGCGCTACCCTCGACATCGAGTTCCAGTCCCTCGTGCTCGATGACGGTACCCGCATCGCCTTCAAAGCCAAACTCACCGAAATAGAGAACGCCCGCGAAAGCGTCAATCGCCACGGCTTGATCGCCGGCACTCTGGCCGCCTCCGCTCCGCAGCTTTTCCTCAATGGCCGGCTCAAATCGTTGCCCCGCTGGAATCCCCTCACAGATCACGTGCTGCTCATCCACAGGGCCACTTTCCCCTTCTTCCCACAACCCGAGATCCGCCTCCCCGCCGGAGCCGACCTGCGCATCCGCGTCTCTGAGCCGTTCTTCTTTCCCGATGACCGCCTGCTTCACGAGGAAGTGCGCCGCCAGCCGCTACCGGAACCTCTGCAAAACAAGCCCTCCCGCATCTCCACCCGCAAAGGGCAGGGCAGCGACGTGATCAACGTGGCCTTCGTCGGCACCGAACAAGAACTCACCCGCGCTTTCGATTCCGCCGGCTGGAATGAGGCGCGCAAAGCCACCGTCCGTTCCGTCTTTCGCGGAATGCGCGATGTCTGGGAGCAGAGCTTCGATCCCTATGCGCCCATGTCCCGCATGCTTTGGGATGGCCGCGCTCCCGACCTGCAGTATCAGAAATCCCTCAATAGCTACGCCAAGCGCCACCACGTCCGCATCTGGAAGGCTGCCGAAACCGAAGCCGGAGTCCCCCTCTGGGTCGGCGCCGCCACTCACGATGTCCAGTTGAAATTCGCCTGGCGCAGAATGCACTTCACCCACGGCATCTCCTCCGATGTCGATCGCGAACGCCAGAAACTGCACGACGACCTCGCCTTCGCCGGCTGTATCGAAACATCCTCCATGCTCGATCGTGATATGCCCGGCGTGCTCCGCAATTCTGACCGCACCCCCATGTTCACCGATGGCGCCGTCCATTGGATCGACTTGCAGACTTGCCGCCACGACCGCATCGGTTCGGCCGAAGAGCACGAACGCATGGTGCGCGCCGACCGGCCGCTGCTGCAGCGCTACCTCCGCCAGCAGGTGCTGGTGTTGCGCAATGATATCCTGCGAGCGAACGTATTCTACAGCCTCGGTGATCTCACCCGCAGGCTCGTACGGGGGATTGTCAGTTGGAATGTCGAACGAAGTGCCCTGGCCCGCCGCCGCGGCGTCACCCACAAAGTGGAAGTAGCCTCGGCCTTGCGCTAACCACCACACGCCGTGCCTTCCTCACGGCTCCCCTCGCTGCTGCCTCCAGCGCTCCCAAAGGTCTGGACATCCCCGTCTCCATCATTCAGGACAAGCGCTCCCAATGGAACCCCGACCTCATCGCCCACTTCTGGAATCGCATCTGGCCGCAAGCTCTCAACGACCTGCGCCGCTGCGGCATCCGCCTCGACGTCAAGTGGGTGGAAGGCGAAGTGAAGCGCTTGCCCAGCAGCCGTCCCTCGTTTGCAGGGCTCGAACGCGGGCGCCTCAACATCGTCATCACCAATCGCATCCCTCTCGAATGGGACAACGGGCGCGGGCTCAACGGCGTCACCACCATGCATCAGGGCTTCCATCTCTGCGTCATCGCCGTCGAATACGCCCACGCCCACCAGGCCCCCTTTCTCTCCGTCAATACCTGCATGCACGAACTACTGCACGCCCTCTGCCTCGATATCTTCGAAAATCAGCCCGGCGGCGCCGAAGGCGCATGGCGCGAATTCTGCATCGACTCCTTTGCCACCCGTCTGTGGCTCTTCGGCGATGGCGCACCTATCCGCGCATCAGCCGAAAAGTACGTCCAACGTCTCAAAGAAATCGCCAACCCACTTCCCTCCGCCACTCAATTCTGATATATCAGTATTTCTGGAGGTCTTCATGCGTTTCTCGCGGAGAACGTTGTTTCTCGGCGCGGCGGCTTCGTCCGCGCACGCGGCCCTGCCTGCCGCCGCAGGCCCCGTCGGGCGCCGCTTCACCGGCGATGCCTTGCGCGAAATCGCCTTCCCTCTCGGCGGCATCGGCACGGGAACGGTATCATTGGGCGGCTACGGCAACCTCCGCGATTGGGAGATCTTCAACCGTCCTTCAAAAGGCTGCCACCTCCCATTCACCTTCGCCGCGCTCAGGCTCGCCGCGCCGGGCAGCGCACCCGTGGCCCGCGTGCTGGAGCGCGAAATCCTCCCCCCGTTTCCCCAAAGCCACGGTGTCGGCCGCGAGCGTGCCGCTGGCCTGCTCCGCTTCCGCGAAGCCGTGTTCACCGGCGCATATCCATTCGCCAACATCGCCTTCATCGATCCACACTGGCCCGCCGAAGTATCGCTCGAAGCATTCAACCCCCTCGTGCCCATGGATGAGGAACGTTCCAGTCTTCCCGCGGCAATCCTCACCTACACCGTGCGATCGAAAGCCACAACGCCTCTCGATGCCACCCTCGCCTTCTCGCTCACCAACCCCATCGGCTACGACCTCAATCCCCGCTTCGCCACGCGCCGGGCAAAATGTTTCGGCGCCAATCGCAACACCGCGAGAGAAGAAGCCGGGGCCCGTGGCCTGCTCTGCACCTCCGCCAAGTACGGCCCCGATACCTTCCGCCACGGCTCACTCGCTCTCGCCACCAACGCATCGGAAATCAGTTACCGCACCCAGTGGCAGCGCGGAGCATTCTGGGACGAACTGCCCGCCTGGTGGCGCGAGTTCACCGCGCAAGGCCGTTTCCCCAACAACGAATGCCCGCCCAGCGACGACGGCTTCACCGAGTACGCCACGCTCGCCGCCCATTTCCGCCTCGCACCCGGCGCAACCGAGAAGATCACCTTCGTCATCGCCTGGCACTTCCCCAACATCGAAGACTACTGGACCGGCACCAAGCCCTACTTCTTCAAACAGCAAATCGACGAGAAGCGCCTCATCCGCAACCGCTACGGCACGCGCTTTCCCGATGCCTGGGCCCCGGCCGCCTACACCCTGCGCCATCTCAACGAACTGCGCGCCGACTCCGTCAAGTACCGCGATGCCCTCTACACATCCACCCTGCCGCCCGAAGTGATTGACGCCATCTCCAGCCAGGTCTCCACCATCCGCACCAACACCTACCTCGTCACCGAAAACGGCACCCCGCTCGCCTTTGAAGGCTGCGGCGATGACGAAGGCTGCTGCCCCTTCAACTGCACCCACGTCTACAACTACGAACAGGCCCTGGCCAACCTGTTCCCCTCGCTCGAACGCCGCATCCGCGAAGTCGATTTCCTCCAGAACCTGCGCCCCGATGGCTACATGAGCTTCCGCACGGCCACTCCTGTTCAACCCGGCGCGTACACCAAAATCCCCGCCGCCGACGGCCAGATGGGCACCATCCTCAAGCTCTATCGCGAATGGCTCCTCAGTGGCGACGACGCGTTCCTCCGCCGGCTCTGGCCCGGTGCGAAGAAGGCCATGGAGTTCGCCTTCACCCATTGGGACAAGGATCGCGATGGCGTCATGGAAGGCGAGCAGCACAACACCTACGACATCCGTTTCTACGGCCCCAACAGCATGATCGGCACGCTCTATCTCGCCGCCCTTGCTGCCTGCGCCCGCATGGCCGCGCATCTCGGCGATCCTTCCGCCGCCGAGTTCGATAAACTCCGCCAGCAAGGCGCAGCGGAACTGGACCGCCTCCTCTGGAACGGCGAATACTACATCCAGAAAACCGACGAGCGTGACAAACGCGCCGCCACCTGGCAATTCGGCGAAGGCTGCCTCTCCGATCAACTGCTCGGCCAATGGTTCGCCGAACTCACCGGCCTCGGAAAACTGCTCCCTCCCCAGCGCATCCGCCAATGCCTCGATTCCATCGTGCGCTACAACTTCCGTGAGAACTTCCACGACATGCCGAGCGGCCAGCGCATCTACGCCCTCAACGATGAGAAAGGCCTGCTCGTCTGCAGTTGGCCCCAGGGCAAGCGCCCCGCCGTCCCCTTCGGCTACTGCGATGAGGTCTGGACCGGAGTGGAATACCAGGTGGCCGCGCATCTCTTCATGGAAGGCAAAGCCGCCGATGGCCTGCGTCTCGTGCGTGCCGTCCGCGACCGTCACGACGGCCGCCGCCGCAATCCTTGGGATGAAGTCGAATGCGGCCACCACTACGCCCGCGCCCTTTCCAGTTGGTCCCTGCTCAACGCCATCAGCGGCATCCAGGTCAACCTTCCCGAAAAGCGCCTCACCTTCCACCCCAAAACCGTTGCCACCGAATTTCGCACCCTGTTCACTGCCGGAACAGGCTGGGGCGTCTACGAACAAAAAGGCACTGCCGCAAGCCTCCGCATCCACGGAGGCACGCTCGAACTCGCCGCGCTTGAAGTCACCCCATCGAAGCCCATTACATTCCAGCCGCCGCGCACGCTGCGCGCCGGAGAAGAATTGAAGATCACGTTAACCAAGGAGAAGAAATCATGATGCCACGACGCATTCTTCCCGCACTGTGCCTCTTGCTCGCGCAGCAGGCGATTGCCCAGAACATCACCGGCACGCTGCTCGGAACCGTCCGCGACGGCTCCGGCGCCGCCGTGGGGCAAGCCGAAGTCACACTCACCGAAAAGAACACGCAGATCGCCACCAAAGTGGCCATCGATGCCGGAGGCACATTCCAATTCCCCTACCTCAAACCCGGCCCGTATGCCCTCCGCGTCAGTGCCCCCGGCTTCAAGTCGGTCATGCGCGACAACATCGTCATTCGCGTCGATGACCGCATCAGCCTCGACCTCACCATGGAAATCGGCGAAGTCAGCACCACGGTTTCCATCGACGAGAAGATCCCCGTCGTGGAAACGGAAAAGGGCGCCCTCGGCCAGGTGGTCGCCGAACGCGCCGTGCAGGATCTCCCCATTCAAGGCCGCAACGTCTTTGACCTCGTCGGCCTGACCGCCGGTGTGCAAACCAGCCCCCTCGGCGAAGGACGTGTTGTCTCCTCCGGCTCGGCCACCGGGCTCGCCGTATTCAACGCCGCCGACATCTCCATCAACGGCGGACGCTTCCGCAGCAACGAATTCCTCATCGATGGCATCTCGGTGATGACGCCCGTGCAGAACGCCTTCGCCATCTCGCCCACCCCCGATAGCACGCTCGAATTCAAAGTGATGACCAACGCCTTCGGCCCCCAATTCGGACGCAGCGGCGGCGGTGTAGTCAACGTCGTCACCAAGGGCGGCACCAGCGAGTTCCACGGCAGCGTCTACGATTTCTTCCGTAACGATCGCCTCCGCGCCAACAACTTCTTCGCCAATGCCCGCGGCCAGCAGCGCGGCATCTTCCACTTCAATATGTTCGGCGGCTCCATCGGCGGCCCCGTGCGAAAGAACCGGACGTTCTTCTTCGCCGATTATCAGGGCCATCGCGAAGGCGCGTCCTTCGGCGGCCGTTCCCTCACCATTCCCACCGTCGCCCAGAAGCAGGGCGATTTCTCCGATGTGCGCTCCGCCGCAAACCGCCCGGTCATCATCTACGATCCGTTCACCACGCGCAATGTCAACGGCCGTCTCGTGCGCGATGCCTTCGCCGGCAACCGCATTCCGCAAACGCGCCTCGACAAGGCCGCTGCCGCCATGCAGCGCTACATCCCCGATCCCAACCGCCCCGGCGATGGCCCGGCGCGCATCAACAACTGGGTCTATGCGCCCAATGAAACCACGGTCAGCGATCAGTGGTCCGCCCGCGTCGACCACCGCTTCTCCGATGCGCACAGCATCTTCTTCCGCGCCACCCGCAATACGGGCAACAGCTTCAACACCGGCGAGTTCAACACCATCGCCGACACCACCAGCATTCTCTTCACCAACAACACCTGGAATGCCGTCATCAACGGCACGCTGGTCATGAATCCCACCAGCGTCTTCAACTATCGCCTCGGCTTCACCCGCCGCGATGGCAATCAGATCACCGGAAGCAACCAGGAAGTGAAGCTGACCGATCTCGGCTTCCCCGCCGAACTGAGCGCCCGCGTGCAGAAGGAAACCTTCCCCCAAGCAACATTCACCGGCTACGCGCCCATCGGCACTCCTCCCGATGCTCCGCAAACCAACGATGTCTACGTCGCCGTCGCCGAGCACACGCTCATCCGCGGCAAGCACACCTTCACCTATGGCACCGACATGCGCCTCTACAACCAGAACGTCTTCCGTCCCTCGGCCGCGTCAGGCGTTTATGGCTTCACCCGAGGCTTCACCCAAGGGCCCGACCCGCAAGTGGCCAGTCTCGAAGCAGGCGACGCATTCGCTTCCTTCCTCACCGGATATGGTTCGGGCAGCGTGCAGAACGTGCCCGCGTTCGCCGTCCGCAACATGTATGCCGCGGTCTATCTCAACGACGACATCCGCTTCAAGAATCTGACCGTGAACATCGGCCTGCGCTGGGACTACGAACAGCCGCGTACGGAGCGCTACGACCGTCTTGCCACCTTCGATTTCAACCGCCAGTTTCCCGTACCCGTCAACGGCATCCGCCCGCTGGTTGGCGTGCTCACGCACCCTGGCCGCGATGGTCAGCCGCGCGGTAACTTCGATTCCGCCTGGCGCGATTTCGGCCCGCGCATCGGCCTTGCCTACCGCCTCGGCAATCGCACCGTGCTGCGTTCCGGTTACGGCATCTTCTATGCACCGCGCATCGGCTATCCCAATCCGACACAATTCGGAGCAGCGGGCTTTCAGATTGTCACCGACTGGCTCGCCAGCATCGACGGCCTCACTCCGCTCAACCCGCTCAGCAATCCCTATCCGAACGGAGCGCTCATTCCGCCTTCCAGTCCCGCGGAACTGCTGGCCGTGGGCCAGGCCATCACCATCAATCCGCGCTACAACAAAAACGATTCCTACACGCAGCACTGGAGCGCCGGCATCCAGCGCGAATTCGCCGGCGGCTGGCTGGCCGAAGCCGCCTACACCGGCAACACGGGACTCCGCCAACCCATGTCGCTCGACTTCAACCAGGTGCCCGCCGAGCAAATGGCGCTCGGCCAAAACCTCTTGCAGCGCGTTCCCAATCCGTTCCTCGGCCTCGTGCGCACCGGCACATTGTCTGCCCCCACCGTGACCCTCAATCAATTGCTGCGCCCCTTCCCGCAGTATCTCGGCATGGACAGCAATCTCAACCACACGGCGTTCTCGCAATATCACGCCCTGCAATTGAAGGGCGAGCGCCGCTTCTCGCGCGGCATGATGATTCTCGTCACCTACACTGCGGGCAAGATCATCGACAACGGCTCGGGCCGCGTCGTGACCTTCACCCCGTTCCGCCCGCCGGCCCAGAACCAATACGACCTGCGTGCGGAGAAAGCCGTATCGCAACAAGACATCTCGCAGCGGCTCAATGTCAGCCACACCGTGGATCTCCCCTTCGGCAAAGGCCGTCTGCGCGGTGGCTGGTCAGCGGCAGGCAATATGACTTTGCACACCGGCTTCCCTCTAGCGCTCACCTCAGCCGGCAACACCGGACTCTTCACCACCGTACTCCGCCCCGTAAGCACCGGCCAATCGGCCGAACTCACCGGCCCGGCGCAGGACCGGCTCCGGCGTTATTTTGATACCTCCGCCTTCACGCTCCCCGCGCCGTTCGCCTTCGGCAATGTGTCGCGCACGCTGCCCGACACCCGCGGCCCCGGCCGCCGCAACTACAACCTCGCTGTCTCCAAGCGCACCAATGTTACGGAGCGCGTGGCCGTGCTCTTCCGCGCCGAGGCGTTCAATCTCACCAACACGCCCTTCTTCCTGCCCCCGGGAATCAATCTCGGTGGCACGGACTTCGGTGTGATCTCCAGCGCCACCAACGAGCGTCAGATGCAGTTCACGCTGCGCGTGGTCTTCTAAACCATCGTCGTCATAGGGAACTGGCGCACACGATGTATAGATTGAAATCCGCGTTTGTGACCGTCCCATTGTAGACCGAGAACATCCACGAACTGACGGTATCCGGATAGGATTCGATCACCCGCAGACTGATTCTGTCGACAGCCGAAACACTGGTGGCGAACTGGAAACCGCCGGTGATGACCTTCTTGCCTGCCGGGCACACAAGTTGACGCGACGTGATGAACCCCGCCAGAATGTTCTGCACGACAGTCAGCCGTTCGTGGCCGGAAACTCCGTTCGCTCCAGTCGCTCCAGTGGGGCCCGTGGCCCCGGGCACGCCTGTGAGCCCGATCAATCCCGTGGATCCGGTCGGTCCAGTCGCGCCCGGGATTCCGGCCGGCCCTGTCGAACCCGTCGCCCCTGTCGAACCTGTGGCGCCCGTGGAACCTGTGGTGCCCGTCGAACCTGTGGCGCCCGCTGCGCCCGTGAGCCCTATCGAACCAGTGGCGCCGGCTGCTCCAGTAGCACCCGTCGCTCCAGTTGCGCCAGTGGCTCCCGTCGGTCCCGTCGCACCCGTGGCGCCACCCGCCACATCCGGATAGTACCCATTGATGTCGATAATGACGTGGGTCGGATCGCTGGCAAAAATAGTGATCCACCCGTTCAGCCCCGCCGGTACCACGGCCGCATTCGCCACTACTTTCCCTTCAAACGAATTCAATGTGGAAACATTGGGCTTCGATGGCCCCGTCGGCCAGGCAGTGAGATACTGCAGTGGTCCCAACGGAGCAACCGTGATGTTCAGCGAATAGGCCCGCGCGTTGGCCGGAATGCCGCACAGGCTCTGTGCGATCGGTATTTCCCGCTGTTGCCCGCGCTGGAACGCCGGCGCGCCGAATACCCCCGCAAAACCCAGATAGGCGTACTCCGGCCGTGTGTCCATCACCCGGCATGGCGATACCGCCACCAGTGCCAGCGGTCCGCTCATCGCCGCACCACGCTCTGCCACCTCTTTCGTGGACTCACCCGGAGCCCAGTACAGCGGAGCCTGCCAATTTCGGATTTCCTCAGTTTGTGCCTGCAGGGCGAGGCCGCACAACGCCAGCACGCCCACCTTTCCAATTGTCCAGATCATGCTCATCAGGTACGCAGTGTACCAGACGAATCGATCAGCTCCGGCTATTCAAAAAATGCATACACATTCCCAACCGCGCGCGCCCATCGCGCTTTCGCCAAATGAAACTCATACCGCGTCCGGATCTCCGTATCTTCCGCCTGTGCCAGCGTCCCCTGCGCGGTAATGGTATCCAGGTTCGTAGCAATCCCCGAAGAGAACCGCAGCCGCGCCAACTCCAGGCTCTGCCTCGCCGCCGTCACCGCTTCCTGCGCAGACCGCAACGACAACAGCGCTGCGTTCGCCTCAATCTCCGCCTGCTTCGTCTCCTGCGCGATCTGCAAATCCAGATCCCGCTGCTGCGTCTTCGTCTGCTCAATGCGCACCTTCGCCGCCTGTATCTCCGATTCAATCCGCCCACCCGTCCACAGCGGAATAGTAAGTGTCGCCCCCACGGCGTAAGTGGAAAGGCTGCGATCCGGACCCGCGCCCGCCAACCCGTAGTGGCCGAGGAAAGCGAGCTTCGGCATCCGCTCCCGCTCCGCCCGTTTGCGTTCCTCCTCCGCTGCGCTCAGCCGTGCTTCCAAAGCACGCACTTCCGGACGGTTCGCCGCTGCCTGCGCCATCAGCTTCAACTCCAGCCCCGGTGCTTCCAACGCCACTTCCTGTTGCGGCATCCCAATCGTCCGCAGCAACAGCGTCGCCAGTGCTTCCCGCTCGCCCTTAGCCGTCGCGAGAATAGCCTGCTCGGAATGAAACTGCTGGGAAGCCCGCGCCACGTCGAGCTTGCTCGCCGTCCCCGCTTGTTCAAATTGCCGCGCCTGTTCCAGCACCGCATCGGCCGTGTTGCGCCGTGCCTCGGCCGCCGCGATCCGCGAATCCGACTGCTGGATCTGCAGGTACAACTGCAGCACTGCCAGCAGCGTAGCTTCCTTCGCCGTCTGCGCGTCGTACTTGTACGCCGTTTCCGTCGTGCGCGCCGCGCGAATGCGCGACAGCAGACTCAGATCCAGCACGGTCTGCGACACTGTGGGCCGAGCATCGAAGGTGCGGAACGGACCCACCCGCGAGTTCATCCCCGGAATGATCAACCCGATATTTTGCAGGTTGATCGTTTGATAGGTGCCGTTCACAGCCAGGCTCACCTGCGGCTGATAGCCCGACCGCGCGTTGCGTGTCGCCGCCTCGGCTTCCAGCACCTTCAGGTTCGCCATCTGCACCGTAGGGCTTAGTTTCTCGGCCTGCTGCATCGCCTCGCGCAGCGTCAGCGCGGGCAATAGACTGGCCGTCAGCAAGAGACTAACGAACAGGTTCCACATAAGCATCCACTCGCAATCCCACGGGCAGGTTCTGACCCGCGTCCAGTTCAATCAACGTTTCCAGAATCTTCGTATCCACGCGCTCCGTTGGGGCATCGGTGCGAACATTCTTGCGTCCCAATGTTTGCCCGATCTCCACGATCCGCCCGCGGAAGCGCCGCTCGCCATAGGCATCGGCCCGCACATACGCCGGCTGATTCAGAGCGATGCGCGCCACATCGGTTTCATCGACATCGGCCCGCACCCGCAACCGCGACGTGTCACCGAGAGCCACAATCGGTGTGTTGGCATTGGTCGAAACGCTCTCCCCCGCTTGCAGGTAGCGCCTCAAGACCACGCCGCCGATCGGCGATCGAATGAACGTCTTCTCCAAGAAGGCCTCTGCCTCGCGGATCCGTGCCTTCGCGCTCTGTATTTCCGCCTCGGCCCGCATCCGCTCATCCTGGCGGGCATCGGCCGCGACAAACGCGGAGCGCTCCCGCGCCGCTTCCAACCGCGCCTGCGCCACCCTGTACTCCCGATCGACGATATCGAACTCCGTACGCGAGATGGCCCCTTTTTCCAGCAGCATCTCGCGCCGTGCCCGCTCGGCCCTAGCGGTCTCGAGCACCGCTTCCGCCTCGCGAATCCCCGCCCGCGCTTCCCGCCGCTCTTCCAGCCGCGATCCGTTCAGCAGCCGTGCCAGCGCCGCCTCGCGTTCCGCCAGTCCCGCCTTCGCCAATTCCACTCGCGCCGCGGCATCGCCATTCTCCAGAATCGCGATCACCTGTCCCCGCGCCACGCGGCTTCCTTCCTTCACCAACACCTGTTTCAATTTGCCATCGATCTCCGACCCGATCTTGATCTCCTCGGAAACCGGCTCGACTACGCCCGCGGCCACCACTTGCCGTGGCTCGGCTGCGATGGCCTCTGCGGCCTGCGCCTTCGGCTTCATGGCGATGTTCGCCTTGCTGTAGACCACCATCCCAGTGGCGGCGATCAATGCGGCCAGCATCCATTTGTTCATGCGGCGACTCCTTGTTCTGCGGCGACGGCTCGCCCATCTTCGATACGGACAATGCGGTGCGCGTATTCAAGCACGCGCGGGTCGTGTGTAACTACAACCACTGCGCGGTTCTGCTCCCGCGCCAGCGACGAAAGGATCTCCAACACGGTCCGTCCGCTGGTTGAATCCAGGGCGGCCGTCGGCTCATCGGCCAGGATGATCGGCGGATCACCGGCCAGCGCCCTGGCAATCGCCACACGCTGCTTCTGGCCGCCACTCAAATCAGCGGGGAATCGCTTCGCCTTATCAGCCAGCCCAACCTTCGTCAGCAACTCCATCGCGCGTTCACGCGCCTTCCCCCCGCGAATGCCCTTCAGGTCCAGCCCGATCTCCACGTTCTCCCGCACCGTAAGGGCAGGGAACAGGTTGAACCCCTGAAAGATGAATCCGAAGTGGCTCAGCCGTACCGCAGGCAATTTCCCTTCCGCCAGCCCCACCATCTCCTGGCCATCGATCTTCACGCTGCCTCGCGTCGCTTGCAGAATGCACCCCATGATCGAAATGAGCGTCGTCTTCCCCGAACCCGATGGCCCCATCAGCACCAGAAACTCACCAGCGTTGACGTCCAGCGAGACCCCGTTGAGCGCATGCACCTCGGCCGAGCCCTTCCCATACGTCTTGTACAAATCGCGAATCTGAATCATGTGTAGTTATCCCCGGAACACCATCGCCGGATCGATGGAAGTGGCTTTGCGAATCGAAAGAATCGATGCTCCGGTACACATCACGATGGCGAGGCCGAAGACGCCGGCAACCATCTCCGGCGGCATCAGAATCAGAGCATCGCCCGACCGGCTCCCCTCCACAACGAAATGCGCCGCGACGATGGCAATGGCATAGCCCAGCACCGCGCTCAACAGCGCCTGTTGCAGAATCACCTTGTACAGATAGCCGTTAGTCGCCCCCATCGCCTTCAACGTGCCGAACTCCCGGATGTGATCCACGGTGGCTGCGTAAATCGTCTGCGCCACCACTACTGTTCCCACCAGCAGCCCGAGCACAGCGCCCATCAGCGTAGTGACGCCCGCGCCCGTGGAGAACACCCAGTAATTTCGCGTCTTGGTGAGCATTTCCTGGTTCGTGTACACATCCACGCTCGGAACATTCTGCTGTAGTTTTGTTTTGAGAGCCCCGAGGTCCGCTCCCGGTTGCGCGCGCACGACCAGGAACACTGTCTGGTCTTGCGGGAGAGGCATGTAGTCGAGGGCGTTTTTGAACGACGTGTAGACGTAGGGAGCAGTGGTGAACGACCGCACCCCGTCCGTATAACCCACAATCCGCGCCCGCCGTCCGTTGATCTCCACCGTGTCGCCGATCCCGACGCCACCCAGCTTCTTCCGGTAGTGCCGGTCGATGATAACGGTATCGTCCCCCTTCAAGTCGTCGAGCTTCCCCTCCACTACTTCCCACGGTCCGCCCAGCCGGCTCTCCACATCGAAGCCGACAACCTGAACCGCCTCCTGCGCTCCCGTGTGGAGCTTCCAGTTGCCGAAGACAAGGATGTAGGAGCGGACCTCCTTCACCCCCTCGACCTCCATCGCCTTATAACGGCGCCGCTCCGGAATGGGCGACCCGCCATTGACATGCGGCAGCCCCGGAGCCGTGATCCACAGATCCACCCCCGAATGCTCCACGATGTTAGCCGCCGTCTCCAAAAAGCCCAAAAACAGGCCGAATTGAATCACAATCAGGATCAGCGCGAAGACCACCCCCGTAAGCGTGACCGCGAGCCGGACCTTATCATGGAAGAGATTGCGAATGGCCAGAGTTGACATGTGTGAACGACGCCCCGTTACTAAACACTGTTTATGTTATCAAAACTGTATATTTTGTCAAGCTTGTTCTTGCGGGAATCCAGCTATCAGTGATATCATTGATACATGGCTAGCATCGTCATTCGCGGACTGGAGGACAACCTCAAGTCCCGCTTGAGGATCCGGGCGGCGGAGCACGGGAGGTCCATGGAAGATGAGGCCCGCGCCATCCTACGCGCGGCCCTTACCCAACCAAAGCCGAACCGGCCCAACTTAGCCGAAGCCATTCGACGCAGAGTGGAACCGCTCGGCGGCGTGGAGTTGGAGATCGCTCCTCGTGAAGCAATTCGAGACGGACGGGTTCTCGATTGATCGTTCTCGACACCAACGTCATCTCGGAGTTGGTGAAGCCGGTACCCTCGCCAGCAGTGCTCGAGTGGCTTAGCAGCCAGGATCGCGAGTCTGTGTTCCTCACGTCCATCACAGCGGCGGAGCTACTCTACGGGATACATATTCTCCCCCCAGGGCGAAGGCGCGACCACCTGGAGCAAGCGATGGAAGGCATCGTTCTTGAAGAGTTCAAGGGGCAGGTGCTGCCCTTCGACGATGACGCGGCTCGAGTGCTTGCGGTGGTCGGCGCGGAACGCAGGGAAATGGGACGGCCGATGTCCCAATTCGATGCCATGATTGCGGCTATCTGCCGGCTGCACGATGCGCGCTTGGCCACCCGCAACGCGCGGGATTTCGAGCATTGCGGCATCACGCTGCTGGACCCCTGGACACAGACAGGTCTATGCTGAAGGTGTGATTCCGGAAGAGCATCCCACGCGGCGCCGAGTGGCGCGGGTGATGGCCTGGACAGCGCTCTCCGCCGGCAGAATCCGCGGCGCCAATGAGACGCTGCAGATCGGTTGCATCGGCACCGGCGGGCGGGCACAAGCACTGATGCGCAACATCGAAGGCATCGGCCGCGCACGCATTAGCGCCGTCTGCGATGTATGGGCCGAGAATCTCGAAAAAGCCAAACAAATCGCCGGGCCCGGAGCATTCGCCACCGCTGACTTTCGCCAGTTGCTGGCGCGCAAGGATGTCGATGCGGTCCTCATCGCCGCGCCCGATCATCAGCATGTGCCGCTTACGATAGCGGCATGCAGAGCAGGTAAAGACGTGTATGTCGAGAAGCCGCTCACGCATAGCCGCGAGGAAGCCGCCGCGGTGTTAGCTGCCGTGCGCGAGACGGGAAAGATCGTGCAGGTGGGCACGCAGCAGCGCAGCATGCCGCACATGAAGAAAGGCCGCGACCTCGTGCTGGCCGGCAAGATCGGCAAGGTCCATAAGGCGCACATCACCTGGAATCGCAATGCGCCGCGGGCCGCGCAGCAGTATCAGATCGACCCATCAAGCGTCGATTGGAAAGCCTGGCTCGGCGGCGCCCGCGAGCAGTCGTTTGATCCCTATCGCTTCCGCCAGTGGCGCTGGTTCTGGGACTTCGGCGGCGGCTTGTTCACTGACCTGATGGTGCATCAGATCGACATTGTGCATTGGATTCTGGGGCTCGACGCGCCGGCCTCGGCGGCGAGCATCGGCGATTGGTTTTCGGCTAAGGGTATCTGGGAAACGCCCGACACCGTGCAGACCATTCTGCGTTATCCGCAAGCCGAAGTGCAGGTCTATTTTGAGGGTACGTTCAGCAATGCGCGCAATGCCGCCATGATCGAACTCATGGGCACCGACGGCACGCTGTACCTGGACCGGGGACGCTACGAACTTTATCCGGAGATTCGAACGAAGAAGTTTGCCTATGAAGAATGGGTATTGGGCTCGGGGCCGCGCGGGGCTGATTTTTATGACAACCCCAACGGCGAATTGCTGCACCTGAAGGATTGGGTGGAGGCGATTCGCGCGCGCCGGCAACCTGTGGCTCCCGTGGAGGCAGGCGTCAAATCCGCCGCCGCGGCCCATCTTGCCAACGAGGCTCTGCGTTCGGGTCAAGTGGCGAAATGGAGCGCATAACAAATGAAGATTCTTGTCTTGAATTTCGGCAGCAGTTCCGCCAAAAGCCAGTTGATTGATACCAGCCCGGAACAGATCGCCGAGAATCGCGACCGGCTGCTGGTGAAGGTGACTGTGGACCGCATGGGGACTCCATATTCTGTAGTGCAGGTGGAGGCTCCCGAGAAACTGCCTGCCCGGAAGAAGGTGAAGATCTCGAAGCCCATCTACAAGGCCGAGGATGCCTTCCAGGCCATCATCGACGCCTGCATGCAGTATGCCGGCGATGAGCTGAGCGGGCCGCAGGACATTGCCGGAGTGGGCCACCGCGTCGTGCATGGCGGCGAGCGCTTCCAACGGTCCACCGAGATGACGCCCGAAGTGGTGGATGATATCGAGGACAACGTCGATCTGGCTCCGCTGCATACACCCCATAACTTGAAAGGCTTCTACGCCGCCAAAGCGATGCTGCCGCATGCTACCAACGTGGCCGTATTCGATACTTCGTTCCATCACACCATCCCGCCGGCGGCGCATATCTACGGGCTGCCGTACATCTACTATGAGCGCTACAAGATCCGGCGCTACGGCTTCCATGGCACTTCGCACCGCTACATCTCCTACCGCTTCGCGCAGCTCCATGGCAAGAAACGCGAGGACTATAAGTTAATCACCTGCCATTTAGGAAATGGCTGTTCGGTGACGGCGATTGATCACGGGCGTAGCGTCGATACGTCGATGGGCTTCACGCCCATTGAGGGCCTGTTGATGGGGACGCGTTGCGGCGATGTTGATCCGATGGCTGTACTGCACGTCATCTGGCATGAGGCGATGGACGCCCAGACGCTGGAATCGACGTTGAACCGCATGAGCGGGTTGTACGGTGTGAGCGGCATCTCGAGCGACATGCGCGTGTTGCTGGAAGAAGCAGCGAAGAACAACTCGCGGGCGAAACTGGCCATCGACATGTTCTGCCATCGCGTGCGCAAATACATTGGCGCGTACATGGCCGTGATGGATGGCTGCGACGCGATCCTCTTCAGCGGCGGTATCGGTGAGAATGCGGCGGCCATCCGGCAGCAGATCTGCGAAGGGCTGGGCTGGCTCGGAGTGGACTTCGATGCTGAGCGCAACGCCGGGGCCTTCGGTGTAGACGCTCCTATTACGAAGGATGGAGCGCGCGTTCCGGTGTGGGTCATCCCGACCAATGAAGAGCTGCTGATTGCCCGCGATACGCTGCGTTGCATTGAGGGATTGCCGATGCCGTAAGAGGTACAATCAGGAGTTCATGTCGCGATACCTGTTGCATTCGGTCAGCTACGCGGGCTTCTGGGGCCAAGCGTATTTGGGTGTGGATGATTTTGTTTTGAAGGCCGCGGAGCTTGGCTACGACGGCGTGATGCTGATGGCCAAGCGCCCGCATCTTTCCGTGCTCGACTACGGAGAGAAGGAGCGGGCCGCGTTGCGCCAGGCGCTGGAGAAGGCGAAGCTGAAGCACGTCGTGCTGGCCGGCTACACCAACCTCACCGCCGATATGGAGCACGGCGAGATTCCGCAACGCGAGATCCAGACGCAGTACATGGTGGAACTGGCGAAGCTGGCGCACGATATCGGAGCTTCGGCCGTGCGCGTGTTCACTGGCTACGATAACCCTGCCGCGGACTATGGCAAGCAGTGGAAGCTGATCGCCGATACACTGCGCGAGACGGCCACGCGCTATGCCGAGTACGGTGTGGTGTTGGGCGTGCAGAACCATCACGACATGTGTGTGGGGTATGAAACGATGCACGATCTCATTCGCACGGTGAACCATCCGAACTGCCAGGCGATGTTCGATGCCTGGGCTCCGGCGCTGCATGGCGATGATGTGGAAAAGGCGGCGAAGCGGATGGCTCCGATGACGGTGCATACGACGGTGGCCGATTATCAACTGCGCCCGCGCTTCCGCTACAACGCGCAGCTGGTCAACTACGAGAAGCAGACGGCGTTTGTGCAGGCGGTGCCGATGGGTGAGGGATTCATTGACTACAAGGGATTCTTCCGCGGATTGAAGAAAGGCGGATTCGACGGGACCGTGTCCTATGAGATGTGCTCGCAGTTGGCCGACGGCGGCGAACTGGCGACGCTCGACCGCTATGCCCGCCGGTTCCTAGAATACGTGAAGAAATGACACTGCTTGAAGCGATGGAACAGAAAGTGCTCGTTGGCGATGGCGCCATGGGTACGCAACTGCAGATCGCGGGCCTTGAGCCCGGAGGCTGCGGCGAGGTGTGGAACATCGAACGGCCGGATTTGATTCTGGCCATTCAGAAAGCCTATGTCGATGCCGGCTCGGACGTGCTGATCAGCAACACGTTTGGCGCAAGCCGCATCATGCTGAAGCGGCACGGCTATGAGAACCGCGTGCGCGAGATCAACATGGCCGGCGTGCGCATTGCGCGTGAGGCGTTCGGCGATCAGCAGGGCTTCGTGCTGGGCGACATCGGCCCGTTCGGCGGCTTGATGGAACCGCATGGCGAAGTGCCGGAGTCGGAAGTGCGCGATGCCTTTGAAGAGCAGGCGCAGGCTCTGGTGGATGCGGGCGCCGATGCGATCATTGCCGAAACGATGACTGCGCTCGAAGAGTTAGGGATCGCCATCGATGCCGCGAAGAAGGCCGGGGCGAAGGTGATCATCGGGAGCGTGGCGTTCGATGTCACCACCAACGGCAAGGACGTGCGGACCATGATGGGCGTGTCGCCGGAGAAGGCGGCGCAGTTTCTGGTCGATCGCGGCGTGCAGGTGGCCGCGTTGAATTGCGGCGCTGGTGTGGATATGGGATGGGCGGCAAAGATTGTCGAGCGCTATCGGGCGGCGTGTTCGTTGCCGGTGATGGCACAGCCCAATGCCGGGTTGCCTGTGCTCGAAAAGATGAAGGTAGTGTACAAGCAGGACCCGGATGAGTTCGCCGCCGGAGTGCCGTCGTTGGTGGCGGCCGGGGCACGCATTGTGGGAGCCTGTTGCGGGAGTACGCCGTTGATTATCCGAAAATTCCGCGAACATCTGCCATAATTGGGGGCATGCGAGTCTTCTTCCTGTTGCTGTGTTTGGCGTCTCACGTATTCGCCCAGCGGGGGCTTTCTCCCGAGATGTTGCGCGATGAGCCCAAGGCGCGGCTCGAATGGTTCTACAGCCAGCGCCGCGTGGAGAACGGGTTACCGGCCGCTTCGCTGCGGTTCTCGGCCTGGCAGCAGGTGGAGGCGTTGAAGAAGACTCGGGCGCGGAGCGCGGGCGAAGGCCAGTGGGTCAACATCGGGCCACGGCCGACCTTTACGACCAGCACCAACGGGGGCGCTCCGATGACATCGGGACGCATTGCGGCGCTGGCGATGGACCCGCGGGATCCAAAGGTGATCTATGCCGGGGCCGCGACCGGCGGTGTGTGGAAGACGACCGATGGCGGCGAGAACTGGGTGCCTCTGACCGACGATCAACCCTCGCTGGCGACGGGCGCCATCGCGCTCGATCCGGTGAATCCGGACATCGTATATGTAGGCACGGGCGAGGCCAATTTCTCGGGCGATAGTTACTATGGCGTCGGGCTGCTGAAATCGACCGATGGCGGCAAGACATGGCGGCATATTCCGGGTCCGTTTGCCGGGCCGTTTGCATTGAACTTCAGCGGGCGCGGGGCGCGCATTGGAGCCATCGCCGTGCACCCTCGGGATACGAAGATTGTCATCGCGGCGATGAGTCTGGCGGGCGCGGTGTTGCCGGTGACCGGACTGTACCGCTCGACGGATGCGGGCGAGACTTGGACTCAGGTGCTCAGCGGGGTGCCGGGGACGGACATCGTCATCGACCCTTCGAATCCGAACACGATGTATGCCGGGGCGGGCCGTAGTGGGGAAGCCACGGCGGGCGTGTATAAGAGCACCGATGCCGGAGTGACGTGGACGCGGCTGACGGGCGGGCTGCCAGTTGGGGCCGAGACAGGGCGCGTGGCTCTGGCGCTGGCGCCGTCCGCGCCCAGCGTGATCTATGCGGGGATCGCGGCTTCGAACGGTTCGGCGTTGCGCGGCTTGTATCGCACGACAGACGCAGGGGGGACATGGTTAGCGCTGCCGGCTCCGGCGTACTGCTCGCCGCAGTGTATTTATAACAACTCGCTGACGGTGCATCCGCGGAATCCGAATGTGATCGTGGCCGGCGGAGTGAGCATCTTCCGGTCGTTGAATGGCGGCGGGGCGTGGCAGAACATCGATGCCGGCGCAGATGGGCGCTGGACGCATGTGGACCATCATGCCGGTGTCTTTTCGCCCGATGGCTCGATCTACTATGACGGCAACGATGGCGGGATTCATAGCACGTCGGGGATGGCGGCCGCGGCCCGGCCGAACTGGAACAACCACAACCGGACGCTCGCCATCACGCAGTTCTACCCGGGGTTCGCGATGCATCCGGACAATCCGAACATCATGGTGTCAGGGACGCAGGACAACGGGGCGCAGTCCTACGATGGCAAGCAGTGGCGGGAGATTGTGGGCTGCGATGGCGGATGGGGGGCGATTGATCCGTTGTGGTCGGAGACGTTCTTCACGTCGTGCCAGGGGATCTCGCCATTGAAGTTCACGCCGCAGGGCAACTTTCGGGATCTGCTGCCGGCGCAGCATGGCATTGTGACTTCGGACCGCTCGGCGTTCATTGCTCCTTATGTGATGGACCCGACGAAGCCGGAGCGGCTGTACTTCGGGACGAACCGGGTGTATCAGACTTCGGATGGAGCGGGTGTGTGGACCGCGATATCGAAGGACCTGACGAACAATGTGAGCACGCTGAGCGTGGTGAGTGTGTCGCCGGCCGATCCGCGGGTGGTGTGGGCCGGGTCGAACAACGGGCAGGTGCATGTGACGGCGAATGCGCTGGAGGCCGGGGCCGTGGAATGGACGTTGCGGCGCGAGGACTTGCCGGTGCGGGCCGTGACGCAGATCAAGCCCGATCCGTCGGACCCGCGGCGGGCGGTGTTGACGTTCTCCGGGTTTTCGGGCGCCGCTGGTACGGTGGCCGGGCACGTGTTTGAGACCGTGGATCTGGGCGAACATTGGCGGGATATCACCTCGAATTTGCCGAATATGCCGGTGAATGATGTGGAAATCGATCCGGACCTGGCGGATACCTTGTACGTGGCGAATGACATCGGGGTGTTCGTGAGCCGGGATAACGGAGCGCATTGGGAGCCTCTGGGTTCTGGGTTGCCGAACACGGTGCACTTCGGGCTGAAGCTGCACCGGGCGTCGCGGATCCTGAGGACGGCTACGCACGGGCGCGGGATGTGGGATCTGGCGTTGCCGCTGGTGTCGGGTTCGACGGGCGGGCCTCGGATTTCGTCGGTGACTCCACGGTCGGCACGCAAGTTGACGGCGGTCACTGTGTCGGTGAAGGGCGAGCGGTTCCAGGGCGATTCCGTGATCCGTTGGAACGGGTCTTCGGTGGCAACGCGGTTTGTGTCGCCGAACGAGTTGCAGGCCGATTTGAGCGCGGCCGAGGTTGGGGACGCGGGCCGCGGATCGGTGGCCGTGTTCACTCCGGCTGCGGGAGGTGGGGCTTCGAACCTGGTGGCCTTGACGGTTGGCGATGGGCCGGTGCTGAGCGGGTTTGCGAATGCGGCGACGCCGGGCGATCGGGGCAAGCCGGTGGCTGGCGGGTTGGTGACTTTGTTTGGGGAGAATCTGACTCCGATGCTGGTTCAGGCGCAGACACCTCCGTTGCCGTACACGCTGGGTGGCGTGACGGTGGAAGTGAACGGGTCTCCGGTGCCGGTGGTTTCGGTGTCGCCGAACGCGGTGACGTTCCGGCTGTCACAGGCTTACACTTCTTATCGCGGGGCGCAGGTGCGGACGACGTACCTGGAGCGGAATAGCGATGCGGTGGAAGTGCCGTTTGCGGTGGAAGCGCCGGGGTTGTTCAGCGTGGATGGCAGCGGGGCGGGGCAGGGCAGCATCCGCAGTGTGGACGATGGGGTGCTGTTGGCCGCGAGTGGGCGTCCGGCACGGCGGGGCGAAATTGTCGAGATTCTGGGAACCGGGTTTGGGGACACGACGCTCGGGGTGGCAGAAGCTTCGGCATCGCCATCGGCCACGCTGGCGATCACGGCCATTCCGGTGGTGACGATTGGCGGAGTGGAGGCGCAGGTGCTTTCGTCGCATCTGGCTCCGGGGCTGGTTGGGATTCATGCCGCGGTGGCCCGTGTGCCGCAAGGCGCGCCTTCGGGTGAGGCTGTTCCAGTGCGATTAGTGATGAATTCTGTTGAATCGAACGTAGTGACGATGGCGATTGAATAGAGTGTCAACCTTTGTAAACCTCCAATGAATGGGATATAGTGGCTCCAACGCTCTAAGGAGAGGCGAATGGATGAAATCCCACTGGGCACTGGCGATTGCTGTCGTATTTCTTACTTCCTGCTCCCGTCCGGTCGAAGAAAAGCCGAAATCCGCCGCGGTTGCTAATCCCGCGAGTGTGTGCGACGTGAACACTACGCCGCCGCCGATCTCGAACTTCCCGAAGGGGTACGACTACCCGCAGAATGTACAGGCGTGGGTGACAGGCCGCCAAGGCCATCTCATCCGCACGCATGGCTGGTGCCTGTTCGCGGGGCTGCAGCAGCAAGCGGCGCCGAACGGTCCATTCGTCTGGCAGAATTGGAAAACCTCGACGCAGGCGTTCCCGTTTCAATACAATCCCTGGCAGGGGAAGAGCGGCGAAGCAACGGCGCAGCGGCCCTCGCCGCTGAACGCGCGCAACCTCACGCATGGATCGATCGAAGGCAATAACGCGATCAACAATCCGCCTCCGATGTATCCGATTCATGCTTCGGTGGCATCGAAGTATCCCCAATGCCGGGAGCCCATCTCCGGGCATGCGGGCTGGTACCAACTCAAGGACGGCGCCCGCATGCAGAGCAATGGCGACATCATGGTTGCCGGCGTCATTTATAATGATGCGGCAATCCAGAATATCCTCTCTTCGAAGCTCTATAACGCCGCGTATTTGAACACCCAATTGCCGGTAATGAACCTTGCTCCGCCGGTGGCGATCCCCGATTTCCCGGCTGCGTCGATTGTGTTGAAGCCGATGTTCTGGCCTGTCCAGAAGGACGGATTCACGGCGCTGCCCGTGTGGGATTGGGATGCGAACAAGCCGGGCGGGGCCTCCGACGGCAAGTACGCGGGTTACGAAATGCAACAGTTCTGGACGAATGCGGTGGCGATCAGTGCGAACCCTTCGGCTCCGGCGCCGGCCAGTATTCAGTATCTGCATGGGGTGTACGATCCCAAAGGGCAGAAGCTCATCGGGCCGGTGACTTATGCGTCCTCGGCGTTTCGTGTGGTTGGCATCAACGATTTTTATCATCGGCAGATGAATCAGGCCGAGTTGAGCCAGTTGTCGGATTGCGACCGGGCGCTGCTGGATGCCTCGGCGTATTGGGCGTATAACCGGGCGTTCCAGCCGGGCGACTATGTGGCTTTGGTGGCGATGCATATTATTACCAAGGAGCAGCGGGATTGGACGTTCCAATCGGTTTGGTATCACCCGGCGGCGAATAGCGCCAAGTGCGGCCGTTTCTGTGGGGATCGGCCGACGAATCTCAAGGACACTACGTTTCAGCATTACTATTTGACGAGCACCTACGGGCAGGTGCAGCAGAAGGGGAATGGGAATTACTATGCTCCGCCTACGACGAAGGGTCCGGTGTGGCCGGTGGCGTATAACCCGTACATTGAGCTTGCGGCGTCGCATCCGATTACTACGAATTGTATGAATTGCCACCACCGGGCGGCTTGGCCTCCTTTCGATACGGTGAATAAGCCGGATCTGAAGCGGGCTTCGACGTATTTACAGACGGATCGGCCGAATCCGAATTCGCTGGAGGTGTTTGAGGAGAGTGATAAGAATTTGTTCCATGGGTTGGTGACGTTGGATTCGATGTGGGCGGTGAGTGACCGGGCGGGGTTTGCGGGTAAGTAAAGTGTCAAGTTTTGTAAAGGGGTGCGGTTTACGGTTAGCGGCGTTTTGCGAAATGTGTCAAGTTTTGTAAAGGCGCGGCTGGAGGCGCTTGGTGTCAAGTTTTGTAAAGTGGGTGTCTGGGGCGCCATGGGCACACAGTAGCATGGGGTGCGGTGGGGGGCGGGGTTATGTCGTTGCGGGTCAATGGGGTAATGCGTGTGATCGGTGTTGCATTGGGTGGAATTTTGCTGCATATTGATTCGTAATGTCGAATGAAGCGCAGAGTTTTCCGGGCGTGATGGTGTCCAGCACCTTTACGGATCTGAAGGAGCACCGGGCAGTGGTGCTGGAGGCGTTGCGGAAGTCGGACCTTCATGAAGTGGCGATGGAGAACTCGACGGCGAAGGCCATGACCGTGATCGAGGCTTCGTTGGCTATGGTGCAGAAGGCATCGGCGTACATCTGCGTTATCGGGCGACGATATGGGCAGACGCCAGAGGATGCAGTACGGAACCCGAAGAGGGTGTCGGTTACAGAGTTGGAGTTTGATGAGGCGCAACGTCGGAAAGTTCCGGTGTTGTTGTTTGTGATGGGGCCAGATCACCCTTTGAAGGAGGCGGATTTCGAGACGGACGCAGGGAAGCGGGAGAAGTTGGTGGCGTTTCGGGAGCGGGCCAAGGGGTGTGGTGTCTGGGCGGAGTTCAACAGTTTGGAGGAGTTTGTGAAATTGGTGTGCCCGGCAGTGGCTGATTTGCCTGGGCGACGGCAGCGGGATGAGGCGGTGGAAAAGGCACGGGAGTTTGTGGCCG
>JAXLQM010000024.1:0-163917 GCA_046331645.1 Bryobacteraceae bacterium | reverse complement strand
GTTCAAATCCAGCGGACGGGTCAGCCGATCTTCGGGATCGGTGTAGGCCGTTTCGAATTCGTAGCGCAGTCCCAGATTGATGGTGAGGTCTTTCGAGACCTTCCAGTCGTCGTTGATGAAGGTGCCGTAGAAGCGGTTCTGGCCCTGCGGGAGAATCGTAGCCGTCATCGATGTGGAGCCGGAATCCCAACTATCGGCGCCGCCGCCGGCCGGTTGAATCGCGCCCAGCAGGAATGTCGCGTATCCATCGCCGGACGTGCGCAGGTCGGGGTTCACGTAGGTAGCGGCTGTGCCATCGGCCTGGAAGCCGAAGCCCGGATTGTTGTTCACGATCAGGCTGGTGGTGCGGGAGCCGCGTGTGTCGGCGCCCATCTTCAAATAGTGCTTGCCCTGCTGGCGAGCCACTTTGACGCTGACGCTATCGGCGTTCGGCCGTTGATCCCAGGTGCCGCCGCGCGGTCCCATGGAGGTCCAATACTCGCCCGTCCCGGTGCCGAGAATGGACATGCGCGGCAGCAACTCGGGCACAGCTTTGTTGCCGAACACCGCATTGTAGAAGTTGGAATTGGGCCAGTACTTCGCCCAGCAGCCTTCACAAGTGGATGCGTAGCGCGAGGCGTCGACGAAGTTGTGATAGGTGGCGTTGATGTTCACCACGGTAGTGGCGGTGGCCGTCCATACGGCGTCGCCGGAGATGTTGGTGGCGTCGCGCTGGCTGCCGCGATCGTTGACGAAGTACTCAGAACCGGTGGGGTTCGACGTCGTCACCGGCGTCCACAGCTTGCTGTAGCGCCCGTAGAAGCGCAGCTTTTCGCTGAACACGAAATCCGTACGGTTGGAGATGTTGTGGTAGTCGTAGCGGACCGGCAGCGGCACGTAGTAGTTGTTGATGTTGTAGGGGCCCTGTCCGGCACGGTTCGATTTCCACAGCCCGCCGATGTACTGCCGCGCGATGGGGTCCTGTTGCGATTGCGGGATGATGTTGCCCGGGAAGGGCGAACGTGTGATGGTGCGCCCATCCGCCGAGGTTTGGGTAGTGAACGGATCGTACACGGTGCGCAACCCGCCGGCCGCGTTCAGCGATTGGGAGAAGTTCCCCGAGCGCTCCAGATCGCTGGGCACGGTGTTGATGAAATCATTGGGATCGGTCTTGCGCCACTGTTCGTAGGCGAAGAAGTTGAACAGCCGGTTCTTGATGATGGGGTTGCCCAGAGTGCCGCCCCACATGTGCGTGCGGCCCAGGTTGATGGTTCGAAAGACGCGATTCTCAAAGGCGTTCGCCCACGGGTACTGGCCCTGATAGAACGTGTTGCCATGCCAGGCGTTGGTGCCGGCCTTCATGGTGAGGGTGATGGCCGAACCAGCGGAGTGGCCATATTCGGCGTCGATGGCGTTCTGCTGCACGGCGACTTCCTGCACGGAATCCGGCGAAGGCATGTAGCTCGTTTTGTAGCCGATGCCGATGGGGCTGCCGTCCACTTGAAGGTCATTGGAGTAGTTGCGCCCGCCGCCCACTTCCTGGCGATTGCCTGACCAGGTGAAGTAAGGCTCCACTTCGCGCGCCGTATCCTGCTGCACTACGGCCGGGTCGAGCCGCGCCAGCAGCAACGGGTTGCGCGACATCTGGGGAAGGTTCGAAACCAAAGCCGTATCCACCGTTGTTTCCAGTTTGCTGGTGTTGAACTGTACCTGCGCGGCGGCGTCGGAAACGGTTACCGCTTCGCGCACATCGCCCGGACGCAGCGTTGCGTCCACCGTGATGTCGCCACGCGACAAGAGCAGGATTTTCTCCTGAACGAAGCGCTGAAATCCTTGTAATTGAACTGTAACAGAATAGGTTCCGGGCAAAACGAGATCAAAAAGGTACCTTCCTTGATCATTCGTCTGCCTGGTGGAATTCACCCCGGTCTCAACATTGTGTAATGTCACCGTGGCCCCGGCCACAGCGGCCTCGGTGGTATCTGTGACCGATCCTTGGATTCGGCCACGGTATTCCTGCGCGGGAAGCAGGATGGCGAGCGCTACAAAAAGCGACGCCCGAATCGCACGTGGTAGCATGAGGTCCTCCTATGGACTTCGCGGCATCATATCATATATTCGCCGTGGAGTTTCGGAGGGGATTTCAAAGTTTTGTGACAGTCAGCCCAGCAGCTTGGTCTTGAGCAGAGCGAAATCGATAGGCTTGGTGAGGTAGTCGTCGCAGCCGTACTCCGCGGCCGTCCGCTGGTATTCGGCGCTGCCGTAGGCGGTGATCATGAACACTTTGAGGTGCCGGTACTTGGCCTTCACTTCCTTCAACAGATCGAGGCCGCTTACTCCGGGCATATTGATGTCGGAGAGAATGAGCACATCTTCTTCATGATGTTCCAGGAACGTCAGCGCATCGGCGGCCGACAGAGCGAAATAGAATTCGATCAGCCCGGCCCGTATCTCCTTACGGAAGCGCTGTTCGAATAGCAAGCGCACATCGGCTTCATCATCCACCACCATTACCTTCAAGCTGCTTTCCTCCCTTGGCGCGGCAAGCGCACAATGAACTCGGTAAACTCACCCGCTTCTGTTTCCACGTCCAGTTGGCCGCCATGTTCGATCACCACGATGTCATGGCTGATGGAGAGCCCCAACCCTGTCCCCTGGCCCGTGGGCTTGGTTGTGAAGAACGGATGGAAGATCCGGTCGCGGATCTCCTGCGGGATCCCCAATCCGTTATCGCGAATTCGCACCTCTACCCAGTCGCCCAGGTTTACGGTGCGAACGGTCAGTGTGGGGGCGAAGCCTGGCGCGGCTTTCTTCGCCTTGTCGTTGGCCGCATAGCAGGCATTGTTCAAAATGTTGAGGAACACCCGGCTGAGGTCCTGGGGCACGGCATCGATCTTGCCGATATCCGCGGCGAACTCGCGGCGGATGGTGACGTTGAACGAGGAATCCTGCGCGCGCATGCCGTGGTAGGCGAGGTTCACATACTCTTCCAACATCGCGTTGAGGTCCGTGGCTTGCCGCTCGCCCGCCTGGCCCCGCGAATGCAGCAGCATGCTCTTCACAATGCCATCGGCGCGGCGCCCATGCTCATTGATCTTCTTTGCGTTGCCGGAAAGATCGCGGATGAGCGCGTCCATGTTGTCGAATTCCTCAGGGGGAATGCGGTCTTTATGTTTCTCCAGCTCTTCACGGAGTTCTGTCATCAGCTCCGTGGAGAGGTCGGCGAAGTTGTTGACGAAGTTCAACGGGTTCTTGATCTCGTGGGCGATGCCGGCGGTCAGCGCTCCCAGCGATGCCAGCTTTTCCTGCACGACCAGCTTTTCCTGAGCGGATTTCAAGCTGTCGTAAGCGTCGGCGTTGTCGAGTGCGATGGACGTGTAGGCGGCGAGATTCTCTAACAGGTTCAACTGATACTCGCTGTAGGCGTTCTTCTCGAAGCTCTGCACGGTGATGATTCCCAGTACGCGGTCCTTGGCAACGAGTGGTAAGTAGATCAGCGATTGGGGCGGGCGGGACACGGTGCCGTCTTCCAGGGTTTTGCCCTTGTCTTCGTAGTGCGAGATGTAGCGCTTGTAGTCGGTAGAGACATCATTGACAAACACCGGCTTGCGATTGTCGATACACCAAACGGGGAACTGATTCTTGTCCAGCGTGTCGCGCCGGTAGGGTTCGTAGCGCTTGCCCTTCTCAAAGGCGAGGCGGTACTCGATGGAATGCTCATCGGCGTGGAAGAGCCCGACGCCGAACACGGAGGCATCCATCAACTGGTTTACATTCTCATAGAGCTTGTGGAAGATGGTGTCGATGTCGAGCGAGGCGGTCAGTTCTTTGCCGATTTCACTGAGCAGTTCGACGTTGCGTTTGCGCTCCAGTTCCGACTGGATCATGCGCGCTTCCGAAGCGGCCCGTTCCTTGGCGATGAGACGGCGGCGCATGAGGCGATCGGAAGCGAATGCCGCGGCCAGCAGCAGCAGAACGTAAGCCGCGTAGGCGAACCAGGTGCGGTACCAGGGGGCCAGAATCTCGAAGCGATATTCTCCGTCCCTGGCGCTCTCTTCCATCTGCGAACTCCTGGCCTTGACGCGGAACGTGTAGCTGCCCGGTGGCAGGTTGGTATAGTCGCGGCGCGATTCGGTGGACCATGCGGACCAGTCGCTGTCGAAGCCATCGAGCATGGTGCGGAACTGATTTTTGGCAGGTTCCACGAAGTGCGCGGCGGCAAACTCGAAGCGGACCGCGTTGTCGCGATAGGGGATCCCCGGAGGCTGCTGGAGCGCGCTACCACCACCACCGTTGTAGAGCGTGGACTTCTGCTGTTCGCCGGAAATGACGCGGCGGATGAGGGCAGGAAAGGCGACTTTATTCCGTTGCTCGCGCGTTGGGTCGAAGCGGTACAAGCGGTCCTGGCCGCCGAGCCACAGAACGTCGTCGTCATCCATGAACATCCAGGAAATGCGTCCAGCGGGAATACGGCGGATGCGGTTGAGGTCCGCTTTGTAGGACCCGTCGGGTTGCTTGGCGAAGAAGACGGGGTGCACGCCGAAGTTCACCCATAGATCGCCGTTGCGATTGGACACGACAGTGTACTCTTCGGAGGAACCTCCCGTTGGCACGATGCCGAAAATCTTCGACTCCACGAACCGTTCCGTGGCCGGGTCAAATTCGCGCACGCCTTCAATGGCAGCGAAGAGGATGTGATCGCCGGCGCGGTGAACGCTGACGCCGCCATCGGATGGAAGTCCACTCTCCTTGAGGTAGCGGTCAACCTTAGCGTTCTTCAGGGAATTGCCGTCGAGGCGGACGCGGAGCACCCCGTGAGATTGTGTGCCAATCCAGATTTCTCCAGGCTTCACTTCCAGCAGAGAACGGATTTCCGGGGCATTCGTGATTTTTTCTTCCTGAACCCATCGGCCGGGCGCTTCCTCGCGGATTGCCGAAAGGCTTTCGAGGTTTCCCACCCAAACTCGCTTCGGATCCTGCAAGGAAGGCGCCAGTGCCATGTGGTTGATGCCCGGCAAACGAGCGATGATCTCCCGATACTTCCCCGCGGTGATCTCGTGGAGTCCGTTGTTGGAAGCGGCGGCCAGTAGCCCGTTCGGACGGCTCAACAGGCCGAAAATCGAATGCGTCTGCGAGCCTTCGATAACCTCGAATGTTGCTTTCGCCGTGAGCCGCCGCAACCCGGCCATCGTGCCCACATAAAGTGCCCCGTCCTGCCGTTGGATGTGATTGACCGAGGCCGACATTCCGCTGGCAGCGGAGTACTCCGACAACGGGGAACTGGTTTCGATCCTGGCAATGCCGTTCTGCAGTCCCAGCCACACATTGCCGCGCCGGTCGTTGTAGATGGAGAGGACTCCGTCGGAGGGTATCCCTTCGGCGCGCCCGAGAAGATGGCGGATGCTGCCGTCCCTTTCCAGAATGAGGAATCCGCCGCGTCGAATACCGATGCCTATGGCTCCATCCGATAGAATGCTGCCGGCGCTGATGTTGTTCTGGCCGATCATTGCCTGGGCCTGGTTCGGCATCGGCCGGATTTCGCTACCGGCCACGATCCACAAGCGCGCATCATTGGTGACCAGCAGCATTTGTTTGGCGGCGTCGTTCCAGGGGAGGATGCTAGCCGGCCGGTCGGCCGGTTTGTTCCAATCCAACCCGGCGAAGGTGATGGGAACCAATTGACCGTTTTCCATCCGGTTCAAGCCGGACAGCGTTTCATTGACGTACAGCGAGCCGTGAATGTAGTAGGACCGGCCAAAGCTCAAGCGCGGCTTCCAGGACTTGCAGCGCCATCCCTGGCCGTCAGGAGTGAGCAGAAACAACCGTTCCCGGCCGCGAAAATAGATGCCTTGCGGTGTGACATGAATATCAGAGATATTCTGAAATTCGTGTTCGTCCTTCGGCACGAAAGGCAACAGGGATTGGAACTGCATGTTCCCTTTGCTGTCGGGCTGCAGATATCCAAAATCGCCGCTTTCGCCAACATACATGCGTCCCTGAGGTCCAAGAACCAAGGCGCGCGCAGTGGAATTGTGCGGAGTGGGAATGTTGCGGAAGGTTGTGCCGTCGTATTCCAGGATGCCTTGGTGGCCGATGTAGAGCACGCCGCGTTCGTCCTCGGCGATCGACCAGATCTGCGTGGCGCCGTTGTAGGTTTCCGGACTGTACCAGGTGAGAAACGGAACGCCCGGTTTGCTGAGCTTCGGCTTGGACGAATCCGCCGGTTGTGCCCACACGGGGCTGGTGGCGAGTGCCAGTAAGAGGAGGGTTGGTTTCATCCGCAGTCCTTGAATTGCCGGTTAGATCGTGCCCCGGTAGCGAACGGCCAGAACGGTCATGTCGTCGGAGGCGGGCGCTCCCGAGGCGAACTCGCGCGCGGCGGCCGTAACCGCGCTGGTAATGATTTCCGCGGGCGTTTGCGGCGCCTGCCGCGCGAGCAGCGCAATGAGACGGTCCTCGCCAAACTGCTCCTGCTCGCGAGTCATGGATTCCGTGATGCCGTCGGTGAACAGCAGCAGCGTGTCGCCGGGTTCCAGTTGCCGTGTGGCCGTCGTGTAGCGGCCGGAGGAGAACACACCGAGGGGTAATCCCTGGGCATCCTTGAGAGGCTCGACGGAAGAGCGGATCAGATAGGGCGGGTTATGCCCGGCGCGGCTGTATTGCAGCACTCCCGTCGCCAGATCGAGAATGGCGTAAAAACACGTAAGGAAAATGGCCGGCGTACGGCGTTCGCGGCAAAGATAGCGGTTCACCTCGATGAGGCACTCGTGCGGCGGCAGCCCTTTTCCCGCAATCACCCGCAGCACGGTCCGGCTGATGGCCATGTAGATGGCTGCGCCCACGCCTTTCCCTGAGACATCGCCGATGACAAAGGCGAGGCGGTTGGCATCGAGTGGAAAAACGTCGAACAGATCACCGCCCACCTGGGCCGCGGGGATCATGGCCCCATGCACTTCGCAGCGCGGATCGGTGGGGAACACTCGCGGGGTAAGCGATTCCTGGATGGACCGCGCCACATCCAGTTCGCGATGCAGGCCGGACAGCCGGTCGCGATCGGCCGCGGCCTGGCGGCGGGCGCGCGCCTCGCCTAGCGCCTTGTCCAGCGTGATCTCCAGGTCCTGGAAATCGATGGGCTTGGTGAGAAAATCGAACGCCCCACGGTTGAGCGCGGTGCGGATATTCGGCATGTCGCCGTAAGCGGAGACAATCACCGTACGAGGCAAAGGAAAACGTTCCCGAATCTTGCCGAGCAGAGTCAGGCCATCCATCACCGGCATATTGATGTCAGAGAGAACAACATCGATGAGGCCGGCGTTTTCTCCCAGTTGCGTGAGAGCGTCTTCGCCATGGCGGGCGAAGGAAAAGTCGAGCTCTCCGGCTCGGATTCGTTTGCGGAACTTCTGTGTAATGAGGAGTTCCAGGTCCGGTTCGTCATCGACGACCAGTACACGATGCTTCATGTTTGAGATCTGAACAGTCTACCGCAGCTTGTGCTGCCAAGCGCAAGGTATCCTAAAAAAGAAGCATCCTCATGAGTTCGAATTCCATTGCAATGCCCTTCCAAGAGGTCGTGGAAGCGGAAGGCCACCTGATTGACTCCCACATCATGGAGCAGATCTTCGACTCCGTTGTTGAGCACGAAGGCCGCTTCGAGGTACAGCATTTCCATATCGGCCGCACGAACAGCGATCCCTCCCGCCTTCGCCTGAAGATCGAAGCGCCCAGCCCGGAGCGCATGCAGAAGATGCTGGCCCAACTGATCGGACTTGGCTGTACGCCGGTCGACGGCGGGGACGCGGACCTGGTCACCGTGGAGCGTGACTGCTGTGCTCCCCATGAGTTCTACTCCACCACCAATCACCGCACCATGGTGCGTCACGATGGCGTCTGGTTTGATGTCCACAAACAGCGCATGGACGCCACCATCGTTTTTGAGAACGGCAACGCCGTCTGCCGCAAACTGCGCGAATTGAAGAAAGGCGACCGGGTTGTGGTGGGCATGCGCGGCATTCGCGTCATTCCCGAATCGAAGGAACGCGACCGTCTCCAGTTCGCTTTCATGTCCAGCGATATCTCCTCGGAACGCCAGGTGGAGACGGCCGTGCGCCAGACGGCGGCCCTCATGCGCCAGGCGAGATCCGCCGGACAGAAGATTGTGGCTGTGGCCGGGCCGGTGGTCATCCACACGGGCGGCGCCCCGCATCTTACCAAGCTCATTCGCGGCGGATGGGTGAACGCTCTGCTGGCGGGTAACGCTCTTGGCGTACACGACATTGAATCCGCGCTGCTCGGCACTTCCCTGGGTGTTCGCACCGCCGACGGCCGCCTGGAAGAGCACGGCCACCGCAACCACATGCGGGCCATCAACGCCATCTATCATGCCGGCGGCATCAAACAGGCCGTGGAGAACGGGACGCTGACTTCCGGCGTGATGTATGAATGCGTGCGAAGCCAGGTGCCGTTTGTCCTGGCCGGAAGCCTGCGCGACGATGGGCCGCTGCCCGACACCATCACCGACATGAATGCCGCCCAGGATGCTTATGGCGAACAGCTCCGCGGGGCGGGCGTCGTGCTGTGTCTCAGTTCGATGCTGCATTCCATCGCCGTGGGCAATATGTCGCCGGGATGGGTGAAAATCGTCTGTGTCGACATCAACCCGGCTGTGGTCACCAAGGTGGGCGACCGCGGCTCCGGCCAGTGCGTCGGCGTCGTGACCGATGTTGGCCTGTTTTTAGAATTGCTGGCCCGAAACCTGATAACGGAATGAAAAAGAAACCTGCCTACACCGACGAGCACGCCGCATCCGGAGTGGATGCGCCGCTCCCCGAAATTGAGACCTGGCCCAATCAGTATCCGCACTCCGGCTACGAGATCGAGATCGAGATTCCCGAGTTCACGTCCGTCTGTCCCAAGACAGGGCTGCCGGACTCCGGAACATTAATCATCCGCTATGTTCCGGCCAAGCATTGCCTGGAATTGAAGTCGCTGAAGATGTATTCGCTCGCGTTCCGCAACCTGGGCATCTTTCAGGAGAACATTGTCAATCGCTTCCTCGAAGACATTGTGAAGTATGCCAAGCCGGTTCGCGCCACTGTGGAAGGTGAGTTCGCGCCGCGCGGGGGCATCTTCTCAAAGATCACCGCATCCTGGAGCCGCAAGAGTGGCCGCTGAGGAATCGAAGCAAATCGAGATCGAAGCGGTCATCCGCGAGGTGCAGGAACGCGTCCGCGCGCGTTACCCCCTCAACACCGCGGGGGCCGGTCAGATTCCGCTCGCCGACCTGATGCCGGCCGTCCACGCGCGAGACCGCGCGGAAGCGAAAGCCGGCGCTATCGGTACGGTCAACCCGCGCCCGCCCGGCCTGATCAACAACCTGATTCAATCGGTGAAGCGCAGCGTGGCCCGCTCGCTTCACTGGCTGCTGCGCGAGCAGGTGGAGTTCAACCGCGCTTCGCTCGATTGCATTCAGGCGCTGATTGAATCGGTCAACCAATCGAATCAGGCCGTCACCACACTGGCCGCGCAGATGGACCGGCGGTTCGAGGATCTGCGCACGGAGTTGCGCGCCGATTCCGCCCGTCTGGCCGAAGCCTCCTCGCTATTGACGGCCGAAGCGCGCGAGTTGAAGGATGTGCGGCTGCACTGGTCCGAATGGCGCCAGCATTGGGAGCACAAGCTCTCGGTGAATGAAATCCAGTTTCTGCGCTCGGTGGCCGACTTGCAGACCGCCTTCCAGCACCGCGCCACGCTGATGGAATCGAACTTCCGCGATCTGGCCGCTTCGCAGCATCGCGACTTCACAGTGGCTCTCGATCAGGCGCGGCTCGATATCCAGGAACGCCTGTGGGGCGAAATGGAAAAGGCGCGCCTTCAGGTGGAGAAGGTGATCCACAACGAGCTGCGCACCTTGCGCCAGCGCGTGCAGACCATGCCTCTGCCGGGTGTTCCAGCAGCCGGCGCCGCTCAAACCCTGCCGGGCCAGCAATCCATTGGCTTCGACGAGCCGCCCATCGATTACTTGCGTTTCTCCGACCGTTTCCGCGGCAACGAAGACTACGTGCGAGCGCAGCAGCGCCGCTATCTCCCGGTGTTTCGAGGTTGCAGCGAAGTGCTCGACATCGGCTGCGGGCGCGGCGAATTTCTCGAGTTGCTGCGCGACGAAGGTTTGCTCGTGAAGGGCATCGATTCCAACGCCGAACTGGTGTCCATCTGCCGCTCCAAGGGCCTCTACGCCGAGCAGGCGGATCTGTTTCATTACCTCGGCGAACTGGACGAAGCGTCGCTCGACGGCATCTTCTGCGCCCAGGTGGTGGAACACCTGCCACCCGAGCGGCTGCCGGAGTTTCTCAGTCTGGCTGCCGCGGCCTTGCGTCCGAGGGGGAAGATCGTTCTGGAGACGCCGAATCCCGAATGTCTGGCAATCTTCGCCTCGCACTTCTATCTCGATCCCACGCACCAGCGTCCCATCCCGGCTCATTTGCTGGTGTTTTTCCTCGAAGAGGCCGGCTTCGGCGGCATCAAGGTGGATTCCATCAATCCGGCCGAAGAGACCATGCCGTCGGTGGCGGCGCTTCCGGAAGAATTCCGCAAGGTGTTCTTCGGCGGGCTGGACTATGCGGTGGTGGCCTCCAAGCTATAGCCCGCTACGACTTCACCGATACTTCGCGCTGATGGCGCACCCTGGCGATCACTGCTTTCAATTCCTCCGGATGGAAGGGCTTGTTGAGGTAGTCGTCCATGCCCGCCTGGAGGCATTTTTCCCGGTCGCCCTTCATCGCATTGGCGGTCATGGCGACAATGGGGACGTGCGCCGCCGGCTGCGATGCGGCTTCTCGCGCGCGGATGGTCATGGTGGCGGTGAGTCCATCCATCTCCGGCATCTGCACATCCATGAAGATCATGTCCGGGGGATTGGTAAGGTGTTGTTCAATGGCTTCACGTCCGGTGGGAACCACAGTTACCGAATGGCCCAGGCGTTCCAGCAGGGCGCGTGCCACCTTCTGGTTCACCAGATTGTCTTCCGCCACCAGCACATGTAGCGCGACGCCCTCGGCCGGGGCCTGATGCTCGCCTAGCACGCCATGGGGTGCGTCCAACGCTGCCACCATCTCCACCAGCGCGCAGCGCAAATCGTCGCGGCTTGCCGGAAGCATCAGAGATCGCTGGGATGGCTGAACCGCCTCGGCAGGTGTACGCAGAACAAGAATGGGCGCGGGCGCCGCTTTCGTACCGAACCGGGCGGCGCTGGCCGTGTCGGCCAGAATGATATCCACGGGCCCGCTCAGTGGCTGGCCGTTCGAGGTGACTTCCATTCCCACCAGCGCCAGATGCCGGGCAAAGTGCGTGGCAAGGTCGGCATCCTGCAATGCAATGCGGATGCGTTTCCCGCGCAGCAGTCCGTCCTTGGCGCATGGAGTCCACTTGGCTTCATGAAACTGCAGCCGGAAATAGAATGTGCTGCCATGCTCCAGTTCGCTTTCCACCCAGATCTGCCCATCCATCAGTTGCACCAGTTGGCGCGAGATCGCCAGCCCCAATCCACTGCCGCCATAGCGGCGCGTAATGGAGCCGTCGGCTTGTGTAAAGGAATCGAAGATCTCTTTTTGCTTGGCGGGCGCAATGCCGATTCCAGTGTCCTTGACGGCAAACTCCAGGTCTACCACGCCGCCCACGGCTCCCAGCAGGCTCGCCGACACCTTCACGGATCCCTTGGCCGTGAACTTCAGAGCATTGGAGATCAGGTTACGGAAAATCTGCTGCAGCCGTCCCGGATCACCCATCACACGCAGCGGCAGGTCTTCGCCGATCTCATGCTCCAGGGTCAGGTCCTTCTCCCGTGCCACCAGCGAGAAGGTCTCCAGCGCCTGCAGCAGCACCTGCTCGGGCGAGAACGGGATTTCCTCCAGGGTCAGCTTGCCCGCTTCAATCTTGCTGAAGTCGAGAATATCGTTGAGCAGAACGAGGAGGCTTTCGGCTGCCTCATGCGCCGACTTCACGTACTCATGCTGATCGGCTGCCGACGCCGTGGCCAGCGCAAGGTGCGTCATGCCCAGGATGCCGTTCATCGGCGTGCGAATCTCATGACTCATGTTGGCGAGAAATTCGCTTTTGAGCCGCGCCGCATCCTCGGCCCGTTCCTTAGCGTTTAACAGTTCGGCGGTGCGATCGGCCACCTGCGCTTCCAATTGTTCCTGGTGCGTGCGCAACTGCGCGTCGCTATCCTCAATCTGCTCCAGCATGTGGTTGAAGCAATCGGTGAGACGTCCGATTTCGTCTTCCGAAGCGGGCCGCGCCCGCAGCCCGTAAGCCCCACGTTCGGAAACCTGGCGGGCGATGGATTCCAGGTGCAGCACCGGTTCGGAGATAATCCGCTGCAAGCGCAGTGTCAACAGCAACCCGACGGATATGCTCAGCCAGAACACGAAACCCATCATGATGAGGTAATCCTTCAATCGGGATTTCATCTGCTGAAGACTCACCGAGAGGTAGACCCACCCGATGGGCTGCCCTTCCAGTTTCACCTGACGCACAATCTCCAGACTGTCGGCATCGAAGCGGAAGTCCACGCCCAAGGGAAGTGCTGTGGGCAAAGCGAATGGGGCGGATGCCGGGTAGCGCGCCAACTCCCGCCAATTGGCGTCCACCAGCATGGCCCGTAATACGCGGCGGTCCTGGGCCAGTGCACGCAGATTCTCCGCCGCCGTGTTGCGATCCTCAAAGCTGATGGCCGCGGTGCTGTTGGAACCAATGCTGTCCGCCACAGCCGTAAGGTCGTCGACAATCGCTGCACGGGCAATCTTGTATTCGTAGAAAAATCCGCCCAATCCGGAGAGCACCAGGGTCAGCATCGTCGTGGTGACGAAGAGAAGAGAAAGTTTCGTTTGTATCGATCGCCGGCCGAACCATCGCGAGAGCATGGCTATTCCTCCCGCTCCGGAACCCGTGCCAGCCGGATCAGTTTGGAACTGAAGCGGATCCCCAGACGGCGGGCGTTTTTCGGGGAGACGGCAAACGCCACTCGCCCGTTTTCCAATTCCAGCCCGATCATGCCTCCCGCGCTGATGAAGCCTTGCTCATCGCCGATGGTGAGGATAGGCGTTCGTCCCAGGGCCGCCCGCACCACCTGCTTCGCCTGCGGCCCGAGAATCGCTACCAGGCAGCCGGGAACGTCCTCCGGTCTGGTGATACGCCGGACCACTACCCGCTTGCCTCCCACCGTCTGTCCGTGCGTGACTTTTTCGAGCGGCTCGATCCACAGGTCCTTGCCGGCCACGCAGATGGTGAATTGCGGCGCGGCAGCGGTATCGCGCGGCCACTCCACAAACCGGGAGAGTTGCAGCACCACAGCCGCTTTCACCCGCACTTCGTCGAGCGAATCCACCTGCGCAGCGACAGGACCCCGCCCGATGGCCATTGCCATCAGGATCAGCCGCGGGATCCGGCGCATGGCTCTCATCGCTAGAACCACCAGGTGAGGCGCACGTAGTAGGAGCGTTGTGCGGGACTTGGAGACGGGCCCGGTTCGACAAAGTATTCCCCACTGTTGCCCGTCAGGTTGTGGATTCCGGCGCTCCACTCGGTGGACTCCCTCCGGAAGGCCAACCGTGTGTCGATGTGAACCTGGGCCGGCAATTGCATCAGTGGAATGGTGAGCCGCCGATCAATCCGTGCCCCGCCATAGAAAAACAGATTGGTGTTCCAATGCAGATTGCGCCGCAATTGGAGTGACGATTGCGATTGCCACTGGTGCACAGGTCCGGCGCGGCTGGAGGCCGGCCAAAGTACATCCAGGCTCTCCGCGTGGACACTATTTTTCATCCACAACCCGGTATAGGAGCCGGAGAGGCGCCACCGCGCGTGCGCGTCCCAGGACAAGACTCCTTCCGCCCCCCAAGTGCGGCTCTGTGCCAGGTTCAGCAGGCTGAACCAATAAATCGGTGTGTTCCTCCGCATCTCCACACTGTCGTACTCCGTGCTCCGCAGGTTGTCATAGCGGTTGCGAAATGTGGCTATATCCACGGTGAGATTTTTCCGCAATTTGCCCCGATAGCCGGCTTCCAAAGCGACCAACGTTTCGGGCACATTCCCCTGAGCGGTCCGGAAGCCGAAGCCGGAGGAGGCATAGAGCCGCTCAAAGCCGCCTTCCAGCCGTGAAGGGGCCCGGATGGCACGAGAGATTGCCCCCCACACCGATTGCGACCGTGAGACACTCCATTGCCCGCGCGCTGTCGGCTGGATCGACCAGCCGCTGAATGCATTGTGCTCCAGCCTTGCCCCATAGGTGACCTGGAACCGGCCGCGCCACAGTGGGATCGCATCCACTGCCGATAGTTGCCCGATCCCGTAAGACTTCCCCGGATCGTAGAAGCGCGCCTCGGCCGTTCCCACCGTCCGGTCAACGACTCCGCGGTAGCCCGTGCTGAGGGTCAGTTCATGGCGTTGCCCCAGGCTGCGCCGGTGCTGCAGTTCGATGTCGCCGGTTCGGACGTGAACGTCGATTCCGTTGTCCTGGCGGTTCGCCTCATCGAAGTACATCTGCAGGACGCTTGTTGCCCCGGAACGGTGCGTGTTGGTCCACCGGCCCAACAGGCTGCCCGCATTGCGGTGGTTGGTGTAGGCCGTGACCGAGTTGGGAAGGTAGATGGGATAGGAGTTCTGCTCGAATGAGTAACCGAGGCCCTGCGTAATATCGCCCTGCATCATCAGCTGTTGCCCCTCGCGTGGTTCCATGCTCAGCCGGAAGCCTCCGTGAATTGTGCCCCAGAAGGTATCGTCGAAGTAGGTTACCGGCGAAGCCAGCGCGCGGTGCGAGTATTGGCCGTAAACGCGGTAGGAGCCTGTTTTGCCGAAGCGGGATCCATGCCGGAACCGGGTGATACTCCGGTCTTCGCTGCCGGCGGTAACGCTGAACAGATTGCCTACGGTTTCCGCCGTATCGCGAGTGATGATGTTGATGACGCCATTGACGGCATTGGCGCCCCACATGGCTGCCGCCGGACCGCGGATCACCTCGATCCGATCCACATCGTCGAGCATCACATCCTGGTCCCACCACACTCCGGCAAACAGCGGGGAATAGATACTGCGGCCGTCGATCAGCACCAGCAGCTTATTGCCGAACACGGAGTTGAAGCCGCGGGCGGTGATGGCCCAGGCGCGGCTGTTGATCTGTACCACATGCAGTCCGGGAGCCAGACGCAGTGCCTCTGGGATGGACGTCGCTCCCAGGCGGCGAATATCCTCTTGGGTGATGACGAACACGGCGGCCGCCGCCCTCTCCAGCGTCTCCTGCTTTTTGGCTACCGAGGTGACCTCAATCGCCAGAAGCTGCTCCAAGGACAGCGCTGCCAACGGATCCGCCACTTGCTGCGCAGCGAGAGCCACGGCAGCCAGGTATATGGCACATAACCTGCACTTCACATCGGTCTTATCGGTTTGCTTCGGGAATGTATCGCCCGAAGATCGCCGCCAGAGTTGATTGCAGCCCCTTGGAGTTGCTAAGGTAGTAATGTTCGGGGCGTGGCTCAGCCTGGCTAGAGCGCCTGGTTCGGGACCAGGAGGTCGGTGGTTCGAATCCACTCGCCCCGACCAAATTTCCCTTCCTGCCTGTCGGGCTCTTCTGTCGGCCACATTCACTTTCACTGGGCTCTCTTTACTCCTTCACCGCCTCGATCCCCAGGCAGGCATTGCGCGATGACTTCCGTCCTGATAGCGACTTGGACCTGCTGGTATCATTTGCCCCCGACGCGGACTGGAGTCTGCTGAACCATATCGCGATGGAAGAGGAGCTTTCCGGCATCGTCGGGCCCAACGTGGATCTTGTATCGCAGCGCGCCATCGAGCGGAGTTCCAATTGGATTCGCCGCAAGGCCATCCTGGAGAGCGCGGAGCCGTACTTTGCCTCGCGATGACGCGCATGTACTCGACATACTGAACGCCGCACGCCTGGACATCGACTTCAAAGGGACTGCCGACAAGGCCGCGTTCCTCGCCGATGCGAAAACCCAATCGGCCGTACCGCACCAACCCCTGCAATGCCGCAAACGCGGGCTATCATTGAAGGATGTCTCGATCCGCCCGGCTGAAGCTATTGGCCATATTTTTCGTGGTTGTGGCCATGGTGGAACTCCGGCTGACGTGGTCGACGATTGTATTCGCGGCGTGGCCGGAGACGGTGCATTACCGGCTGCCGGTCTCGGATTTGCTAGTGGTGGGGATGGCCGAGCTTGGGGGGCTGCGGAAAGGTGATCGGGTGGTGGAGGTGGATGGCGTTCCGGTGGCAACCCGCTGGCAAGTACACCAGCAAGTGATCCGGCGGCCGGTGGGAGTTCCGGTGCGTGTCACGGTGGAGCGCGGTGGAGCGCGAATGGTGGTGGAAGCGCCTACGCGGCCGTGGCCGTTAGGTGTGGCGGAACGGGTGTACACAATAATGCAGGATGTCATAACGCCGTGGTTCTGTATCTTGCTAGGCTTCTTTGTCGTTTGGCGGCGCCCGATGGACCGGATGGCCTGGCTGGTGCTGCTGATCATGATGGGGCAGGCGAATATCCTGGCGTACCTGTTTTTCTCTGATCAGTGGGAGGCAGTGGTATCGGGTACGCTGCGGTTGTTCAATCCGATGTGGCAACGCGCGGGGGAAGTGGCGTGGATCTGGTTTTGCTACGACTTCTGCGCCGGGCGGCGGCTGTTGGCGTGGTTGCGATGGCCGCTGACGATGGTGATTGCCTATCAGGGAGTGCAGTCGGGGTTCGAGGGGTTGGCTGGAGTCCATTTTCCGCAATGGCTGCCGGTGTTGCAGGCAGGGAAGCTTCCGCTGTGGGTCTGGGTTGGTGTGGCGTGGTTTGCGATGTTGTTGGGGTTTGCCAATCTGATTTACCGGCTGGTGGGCGAGACCGCTCCGGACACGCGGCGGAGACTGCGGGTGCTGCTGACGGGCATGGTGCTGGGACGCGGGCCACTGTTGATTGTGGACATCGCGGGGATGCTGGGCCGAGGCATTACGTCGTGGCCTGCGCCGGTTTGGGTTGGGGCGCTGGGCATGACATTTCTGGTGCCCCTGACGTTTGCCTACGTGCTGATTGTCGAGCGCGCGATGGATGTCGGCGTAGTGGTGCGGCAGGGGTTGCAATATGCTTTTGCCCGCCGGGGTGTCGATGCGATGCGGGCGGCGTTGGCGCTCCTTCCGCTGGTGCTGGTGGAGAACCGCTGGGCGGCCATCGGATGGAGCCTGCTGGCGCTGCTGGCGGTGGGTCCGCTGGTGGAGCGGCTCCGCGGCTGGATTGACCGGCGGTTCTTTCGCGAGGCGGTGCAAGCAGAGCATGTCTTGGCCGATATCGGGCAGCCGCTGCGCGCATTGACGGATCCGGCCGAAGTGTTGCGAGCGGTGGCCCAGCGTGTCTCGTCTGCATTGCACGCAACCGAGTCGCGAACCTGGCTGGCGCAGGATGGCGCGGCTCCGGACTGGGTGGATTCTCCAGCCGGTGACGCGATGGCCGTGCGCGTGGTTGGCGCGGCGGGATTGCTAGGGGCCGTGTATCTGGGTCCGAAGAAGAGCCAGGAGCCGTATTCGCCGGCCGAAGAGAAATTGCTCGAGCCGGTGGCGCACCAGGCGGCGCTGGCCATGGAGAACGCAGCGTTGACGCGAACCGTGGCCGAAGAGGCGGTGCAACGCGAACGCATTCAACGGGAACTGGAGATCGCCAAGGACGTGCAGGCGCGGCTGCTTCCCAAGCGCGATGTGGAGATCGGAGGAGTGGTGATCTCCGGGGTCTGCCGGCCGGCGCAGTCGATTGGGGGGGACTCCTACGATTACATCGTGCTGGGCGATTCGAATGTTCTCGTGACCGTGGCGGATGTGGCGGGCAAGGGTGTGCCGGCGGCACTATTGATGTCGAACCTGCAGGCCGCGCTGCGGGGGTTGACGTCGGGCGGTGCTTACGCCGGGCTTGCGGAAACACTGGCGCGGTTGAATGAACTGGTCTTTGATTCAACGCCGTCGAACCGGTTCATCACGTTTTTCGCGGTGGCCTATGAAGGTGGGTCGCGGGTGTTGCGCTATGCCTCGGCGGGGCACAATCCGGCGGCGTTGCTACGCGCCGGGTCAGAACGTGTGGAGTGGATCCGGACGAAGGGCGTGGCGTTGGGTTTGCGCAGGAAGGGGACGTTTGAGGAGGCCTCGGTTGTACTGGCGCCAGGGGATTGTCTGGTGTTGTACACCGATGGGGTGACGGAGGCGGTGAATGTGGACGGTGAGGATTTCGGAGAGACGCGATTGGAAGAAGCCGTGGAGCGATGCCGAAGCATGGAGGCATCGGGATTGCGGGATTCGTTGGTCCAGGCGGTGGATGCCTTTGCCGGTGGGGCGATGCAGCATGACGACATCACGCTGGTGGTGCTGCGGGCGGTGTGACATTATTCGTTGGCGCGGTGAAAAAAACGGGCCTCCATTCGCGCCTGCCTAAGTATGAGGCGCATCGCCGTACTGACAGCATTTCTGATGGTGGCATGTTCGGCCGGCTTGCCGGGCCAGACCACCGTACTTCAAGGACACACGCGGGATGTGAATGCAGTTGCCTGTCCCGCCGGCGGTGATCTTCTCGTGTCGGGGGGCGAGGACAACACGGTGATTCTCTGGAACGCCGTCTCAAAGCAGAAGACGGGCGAGTTCAAAGGGGATCCCGTGCTTGCTGTCGCCGTATCGGCGGACGGCAAACGGGTTGCGGCGGGTGAGCGGTACAACAAAGTTCGACTGCTCGATAGTAGCGGCAAAGAGATCAAGATGCTGGAAGGTCACGAGGCCGGGGTGATTGCGCTGCAGTTCAGCGCGGACAACAAAGTGCTGGCGTCTCTTTCCAAAGACGGCGGAATCCGCATGTGGGATGCCACGACCGGTGCCGGGCAAGGCGCCGCGCAGCGTATTCTGGACAGCCTCGATTCAGGGGCCTTTTCTTCCGATGGGAAGTGGGCCGCGGGAGGCGCGGGTGGCTTCGTCTATCTGCAGAATCTGGTGGCAAAGAAGCTGGCCTGGAAAGCGGCGCAGCCGGCGAACGCGAAGACGGTGGCGATTTCGCGTGACTCCCGGTTGGTGGCCGCCGCGCTGGCCAATGACACTGTCGTGCTGCTGGATGGGGCCACGGGGAAAGAGTTGCGGAAAGCTGCGGGCCTCGATGGGAACGGATTGGCGTTTTCCGAGGACGGCGCGAAGCTTGCCGTGGCGGGCCATGATGGCGATGTACTGATCGTGGATGTCGCTGCGATGAAGACCCTATCGGTGTTGAAGGGGCATGATCGGACGGTGCGGTCGGTGTGCTTTCTACCGGGCTCGCAGATGGTGGCGTCGGCGAGCTTTGACATGACGGTGCGGCTGTTTCCGGTGAAATGAGTGCGTTTTCTATAACGCGGACTCGCCGCGATCGTCGTTGCGGATGCGGATCGCTTCGGCCACCTGGTAGATGAAGATCTTACCGTCGCCGATTTTGCCCGTGCGGGCGGAAGTGGTGAGGGTGCGCAGCACCTCTTCCTGGCGTGCCGAGGGAATGACCATCTCGAGTTTGATTTTCGGAAGCAGGTCCACGTTGTACTCGCGGCCCCGGTACATCTCTTTGTGGCCCTTCTGGCGTCCATGGCCGCGGACTTCGGTGACGGTCATTCCGTCGATGCCGATGCCCTTCAGGGCTTCCTTCACTTCTTCCAGTTTGAAGGGTTGAATGATTGCTTCGATTTTCACCATTGCCTTATGCCTCGAAATTGTACCCTTCTTCGCCGTGCAGCGTCAGGTCCATGCCTTCGGTTTCCTCACGCGCCTCCATGCGGATGGGCGTGATCATGTCCGTGAGCTTGAGACAGAGCAGCGTGCCCGCGACGGCCAGAGCGATCCCGATGCCGGCGCCCATCAGTTGGTTCAGGATCTGTTGTGAGTTGCCGTCCACCAGGCCGAGGGGAAGCGGCTGGCCGGCGGCGTTCTTGAGCGCATCGTTGACCGTGCGCGTGGCGAAGACGCCGGTGAGGGTGCAACCCATCAGGCCGCCAACGCCGTGCACACCAAAGGCGTCGAGGGAATCGTCGTAGCCCAGTTTGTTTTTGGCCACGCTGACCATGTAGAAGCAGACCACGCCCGCGATCAGGCCGATGATGACCCCTGCATAAGGGGCGACGAAGCCCGCGCCTTGAGTGACTGTGGCGAGTCCGGCGACGGAACCGGAAATGGCTCCCAGGGCGCTTGCTTTGCCCGTGCGGAAGCGTTCGGCCAGCATCCAGGAGATGGCTCCGGCGGCGGAAGCCATGTGGGTGGTGACGAAAGCGCTAGTGGCGAGTCCGGAAGCGGCAAGGGCGCTACCGGCGTTGAATCCAAACCAGCCGACCCAGAGGAGACAGGCTCCGATGAAGCTGAGCACGAGGCTGTGCGGCTTCATGGGATCGACGGGGTAGCCTTTGCGCTTGCCGAGGTAGATGGCGCAGACGAGCGCGGAGAAGCCGCTGGTAATGTGCACGACGGTGCCGCCGGCGAAGTCAAAGACGGGGATTGCACCGTTCTGGAAGGGGTTGAGGAAGCCGCCCTTCCCCCACACCATATGGGCGGCGGGAAAGTAGACGACGAATGTCCAGAGGGTGCAGAAGAGGATCATGGCGCCGAAGCGGACGCGTTCGGCGAATGCTCCAGCAATGAGCGCCGGGGTGATGATGGCGAACATCAGTTGGTAGATCATGAACGTCTGATGGGGAATGGTGGCGGCGTAGTCGGGGTTGGGGTCGGCGCCGACGTTTTGAAGAAAGGCGTACTGCAAGCCGCCGAGGAATCGTGAGCCTTCGCCGAAGGCCAGCGAGTAGCCGCAGACGAACCAGACCAGAGTGATGACGGCCATCATCACGAAGCTCTGCATCATGGTGCCCAGGACGTTCTTTTTACGCACCAGACCGCTGTAGAAAAGGGCGAGGCCGGGGCCCGTCATCATCAGCACAAGGGCGGAACTGATGAGCATCCAGGCGTTGTCGCCGGCGGATTGGGAGGCTTTGACGGCGGCTTTGAGGGCCGCCAGTTCGGCGTCGGGCGGGGATTGAGAGAGGAGGGCGGACGCGCACAACAAGAGCAGCGCCACGATTCGATACGACATGGTGTCTCCTTCGTGGAAGATGTGACTTTTTACGGTACGAAAGGGGCTGGTGGGAGTGCCAACAAAAAAATTGGATGGAGTGGATAGAGATTGTTTATGGAGCGGATCCGGCGTAGCTTGGGGACTGCCGCTGGATCTATCGCGGCAGTCCCCAAAGTAAGTGCCGGGCCGTTACCAGGGCATGGTGCGCTTGGTGTAGCGGCGGCCCTTGTTGGCGGCTTCTTCCCCGCCGGAGCCGACGCGCACGCCTTCGTCGATCATCTTTTCGACGTCATTGGGCCGGACGGTGTTGAGGAATGCGATTTTGGCTTTCTTGGTGGCGGCGAGAACGCGGCCGCGGGCTTCGGCCATCTTCGGATGAAGAGTTTCATTGGCGCCGTGGCCGTCGGGAAGATCGAGTGAGATGCCCATGTCGCCAGGGCCCCATTCGGCAAAGCCGATGCCGGGGACGGATGCTACTTTCTCCGCGTTGGCGAGCGCGTACTTGTCTTCGATCTTGAGGCCGAGGAGGAACTCGCCTTGCGGATTCAGCGGCCAGGGATCGGCCTTCTTCATGTACTCCGCGGCGGAGATGCCCCACATTTGCGAGGCGTAGCCCTGGCTGCCGTTGCCGAGCAGGCCTTCCCCGAGCGAGGGCACGACGGGCTTGGCATTGGGATAGCGGCAGGCGCGCACGAAGTATTCGATGGCTTTCGGATCGCGGGCGTGGCAGAGCAGAATGCCGTGCACACCGGCGGCGAGCGTTTGCTGGACCACCCAGAAATTCGCATTCATGTGGGCTTCGTTCACTCCAAGCACGGGGAGTGTGACGATGACCGCCGGTGTGCGGTGTCCGCTCTTGGTGGGGCCGCCGTCGACGAGGCCTTTCATGAACCCGCGCAGCGCAGTGAAGTCGAGGGCGCCGTGTTCCATCTCGTAGTTGATGTAATCGGCCCAGGTCTTGGCCATGCGCTTGCCTTCTTCATAGCCGCCGTGGCCGCCTGTGTAGTAGATGGGCTGGCCCTGTTCGAGGAGCTCAATGGCTCTATTGATTCGCTTCGGTTTGTAGGTAGGAGTGGATTGCGCGGCGAGGTAGAGGGAGACGCCGGCGGTGAGCATCATCAACGCAACGAGGGTGAGTTTCCATTTCATGGGTGGTTATTCTATCGCATCCTTCCGTATTTCTTCATCACCTCGACGACGCGGGGGCCGGGAAGGCCGTGAATGCGGATGCCGTCGACGCCGGTCATAGTCGCCGGCGCGGCGAGCATAGCGTTGACGATGGACTCTTCGGTGGCTTCGATGGTGGCACGGAACAGAGGATCGATAGTGTCGTTGGCGAGCATCTCGATCTTCGCGACGTCGGGCGATTGCGAGGCGCCGGGGTTGGCGGTGGAGAAGGCGAGGAAGAGGTCGCCCGAGCCGTTGCCGGCCCAACTGCCGGCTTTGCCCAGCCCCATGCCGACGCGGCGGGCAATGCGCTTCAGTTGATGGGCGAGGAGCGGGGCGTCGGTGGCGACGATGACGACGATGGAGCCGCGGCCCATTTCGGCGGCTTCCGTGGCGGTGTCCCGGCGGGCGGCGGTGTTCGGCTCGCAGGGCTTGAGGCGGCGTTCCATCCACCAGCGGCTTTGCGGCAGGGTGGTGCAAGCGCGGAGGTCAGTGATCTCGCGGCCCACGGGGACGCCGAGGATCTGCAAATCGCCGCCGTAGTTGCACTGCACCAGCACGCCGAGGGTGTACTGTTTGCCGGCGATGGTGACCAGGCGCGAGGCGGTGCCGATACCGCCTTTGAAGCCGTTACAGACCATGCCGGTCCCGCCGCCCACGGGGCCTTCGGTGACTGGCCCGGACTTGGCGGCATCAAGGGCGGCCCAGGCATGTTCAGGTTTGACGTGCTGGCCGTTGGAATCATTTAATGAGTCAAATGTTTCGGCGACGATGGGGTAGGTGAAGACGAACTGTCGGCCGCGGGCAACTTGCCAGTGGATGGCGGCATCGCGCACGACACCAACGCTGTGCGTGCCCGTGAGAAGAATCGGCCCTTCCAGGAAGCCTGATTCTTCAATCCAGTTGACGCCGGTCATGTCGCCATTGCCGTTCTGATTGAAGGTGGCGGCCATGGTGAAATCCCAGTTGCCCATGGGGCGGGGAAGGATGGCGGTGACACCGGTGCGGATGGGGCCGACGCCGGGCGTGAGCTTGCCTTCGCCCTGGATGAGGGTGGTGTGGCCGACCGCAACACCGGCCACATCGGTGATCGCGTTGTTGGGACCGGGAGTGCCATCGAAGGGAAGGCCGAGGGCGCGCCCGCGAGGGTTCTGCGCCAAAGCGGCGAGGCCGCAGAGCAGCGCCAGCAGAATGATTCGCATGGGCCGCATTATAGCGGCTGGCGATGCTTCAGGGCAGCTTCGGCAGCCGGGCTCCGTAGTAGATTGCCTTGAAGCGATTATCGTCGTAGGCAAAATGCAGGTACTTGCGATCCTTGCTCACGAAACCGTCGGGGTAGTTCAAGCGGCCGGGATTCGTGGCGAGGTCGCGCCGGTAGGGCCACGTTTTCATGCCGTCGAAGCTGACCCAGAGCGAGAGCGGGTTGCGCACCTTGGGGTTCGGATTGTGGAGCATGGCGACGGAATTTTTGCCCAAGTGGTAGATGGTGGCCTTGCTGCCGGGGTTCGGAATATCGGTGGGCACGGCCTTCGACCAGGTGCGGCCACCGTCGGTGGATTCGCATTGGAAGAGGACGCCGCCGAGGCGATCGGCGCGGATGATCATCACCATGCGGCCGTCATCCAGTTCGACGATGTTGTTTTCGGCAAAGCCGCGGTAGTTGTCGTCGTCACTGATGCGAACCCAGCCGTAAACCTCCAGCGTGCGCCCGCCGTCTTTGCTGATCATGACGCCGTTGCGCGGATCGATCGGGCCGTTGGGATTCACGTAGTGCTGGAAGGGAATGACGATTTCGCCATTGCGGCGCACGATGTGATTGCGGGTGAAGGTGCTCGTGTGAATTTTTTCGGGCAGTGGTTGGGGCTTGCTCCAGGTGCGGCAGGCGTCATTGCTGATGGAATACCAGGCGGTCCAATCGGCGAATTTGCCGTTGTGATTGGCGAAGAACATCCAGCATTGTTTGCCGTAGACCATCAGTTCGGAGGGCACGAGGGCTCGGCTGGGGTTGGATTTTTTAATGCCGAGATCGATGGGTTCCATGGGCCCCCAGGTGCGCCCTTCATCCCGGCTGCGGGAGAGGAAGAGATCATTCTGCGGCAGCGGTTCGGTGTCACCGCCGCCGAGCATGAGCATGACCCAACTGCCATCCTGCACGCGGCGGAGGGTGGTGTCGCAACAGAGCTTGTTGGGCGTCTTGCCTTCAAAAATCAAAGTCTTGCGGTCCTGTTTGGCGTCGTCGTCCGGGCGTATGGCCGCGGCCATCAGAAATGATCTTCGTGTCCACATGATGAGCCCCTTTAGTAAACGAATCGCAAGCCGACTTGAATCTGGCGCGCGCCCCCGGCGCTTCCGATGGTGCCGAAAGCGGCGCTGCCGCGCGAGGTGTTGGGTAAGCCGAAGTTCGGCTGATTGAGCACGCTGAAGAATTCGCCACGCAATTGGAGGTACCTTTGCTCGGTGAAATGGAAGTCTTTGAGCAAGGAGACGTCCATGGTGAAGGCTCCCGGGCCGGTGCCATTGGCGCGGCCGGCGGTGCCGAGCACACCGTCACCGGGGAAGGCGAATGCGGCGGGGTTGAAGTAGGCACGAATCAGATCGGCGCGCGAACGGCCGGTTGGTAATTCGGGATCGCCAATGATACTGGAGCGCTGGGCGGCGGAAAACGAGTTGAGCCGGTTGGTCTGTTCGACGACGCCGTAAGGCAAGCCGGTGCGCAGTTCGGAGATCAAGCCGAGACTCCAGCCGCCGGCGAGCAGATCGGCTGCCTTGTTGTCGAGGTTCATCAGCCGCCCCTTGCCGACAGGGAGTTCATAAACGGCGCTCGAAACCCAGCGGTGGCGGATATCGTTGCCGGAAAGGCTCTTGTCGAGATGGCGGGCGTAGTAGGTTTGCTGCCCTGCGCCCGGTGCTCCGCCGACTTCCGCGGCGGCCTCCACGTCGTCGATGAACTTGGACCACGTGTAGTTGCTCAGCAGATTCAACCCGCGAGAAAAGCGCTTCTCCACTTTGGTGTTGAAGCCATGATAGGAGGAGTTGCCCCAGTTGGTGGCGCGCCAGGTGACGTTGCCGTACTGCGGGAAGGGGCGCAGGCGTTGATCCTGGACACGGCCCCAGAACTCGGGGCGGATTTCGTTCACGTTGATGGGCCGGCCGCTGACACGATGAGCGAGGTTGGCGGTGTACGAAGCTTCGAGCAGAAGCGAGCCCACCAACTGCCGCTGAACGCCGAAATTGAGGTGATGGGCGTAGGTGGCGCGGTGATCGGGCATATAGAAATCGGGGCTGATGCGCACACGTTCGCCGACGCGGACCGCGCCGAAGCCGGGTCCCAGTGGCTCTGTGGGCGGCGTGGGGACGCCGTCTTTCAACAGGAAGGGCGGAGTCAGCCCGTTATCGGAGGATTGAAACTGGCGCACATCGCCGAAGCCGACCACGTTCGCGCGGCTGATGGAATCGTCGTAGATGGGGCCATACATCAGGCCATAGCCGCCGCGGAGTACCAGCTTGTCACCGATGGGCCGGTAGGCAAAGCCGAAGCGCGGGCCGAAGTTGTTTTTGTCGAAGGCGTGCGCATGGCGGCCCACGCCATCGCGGCCGGCGTAAGTAATGATGCCGGGGGTGCCGGAGACAGGATTGAGCGCAAACAAATCGACCCCGGTTTGTTTGTTGTCCTTTTCCGTGCGCGGCGTGTCCATTTCCCAGCGGATGCCGTAATTCAGGGTGAGGCGCGGGGTGACTTTCCAATCGTCCTGAAGAAAGAGGGCGAAGTAATTGGAGACTGTGGTGGTGTCGCCGGTATCGACGTTGACGGTGGTAGGCCAGCCGAGCAGTAACGCCGCGACACCGAAGCCGCGGCCTGTGGCGACGTCATTGAAGGCGAATGAACCGGAGCGTGAGGTGCCCCAGATATCAGTGAGCTGCGAGGAGCGCCATTCGCCGCCGAACTTGAATTGGTGTTTGCCACGGAACCAGGAGACGGAGTCGATGATCTGGTTCTGGAATCCCGGGCCGGCGAAGCGGTACTGATTGCCGGGCCCAATGCCGGTGAAGCCGGTGACGGAGATGGTGGGCGTGCCGTCCTGGGCGATGCCGCGCAGACCTGCGTCGCCGGCGATGGTGCTGGGATAGAGTGACGGGTCCTCATTGGTGCGGCGGTTGTAGTTGTAACGAAGCTCGTTGAGCAGCGTGCCGCGGAAGCTGTGGAGCCAATTGGTGGTGATGTGGAACTGATCGGAGAGCTGATTGATGGTGCTGTCGGCGGCGGGGTTGGGATAGACACGGCCTTGTTCCACGGGGCTGCGGAACTTGAGATAGCGCCCGTAAATACGGTCTTTGGGGCCGATGACGTGGTCGGCACGGAGGATGAAGTTGTCGCCGCGGACCTTGTCGACGGAGTTGGTGGCGAAGTTCCGGTTGCCTACGGCGGCTCCGGCGACGTTGGGCGCGGGCCACAGTTGCGCCAGCTTTGCTCCGACGGGATCGAGGCGGCTGGTGGGGATGCGATTGCCGGCGAAGGGCTGGCGCGATAGGGGATCGATGAGGGTTCCGGCGGTGGTGGAGAAATCGCCGCGGGTCTGCTCGACAGAGGGTACGTTGAGAATCCGGGTCACACCATCTCTGCGCCGTGTGCCTTCGTAGGAGAAGAAGAAATGGGTGCGATCGCGGATGATTGGGCCGCCAATGGTTGCACCAAAGACGTTGTAACGGCGTGGGGCTTCGCCTGGGGAGAAGAAGTTGCGGGCATCCATGGCATTGTTCCGAAGGAACTCATAGAGTGCGCCGTGGAACTGGTTGGTGCCCGATTTTGTGGTCATGGAGATGAAGCCGCCCATGGTGCGGCCGAACTCGGCCGGATAGCCGTTGGCCTCCACTCGAAACTCCTGCATGGCTTCCACCGGAGGCGCCACGCTGGTGATTCCCGTGACCAGCGTTACGCCTTGCAGGTTGCCGCCATCGAGTTGCCAGATCTGCTGGCGCCCGCGTCCGCCGGCGATAGAGAAGTTGACGATTCCCTCCCAGGAAGCCTCGCCCTGAAAGGAAACGTTGCCCATGAGGCGGATGAGACTGCCGATGCGGCGGCTCGCCAGAGGCATGTTCTTGATGGTGGCGTTTTCGATCAATTGATTGAGCGATGAGGTTTCCGCCTGCAGCAGCGGCGTCTCCGTGGTTACGGAGACGGACTCGGAGACATCGCCCAATTGGAGTGTGGCGTCGATGGGCAGCACTTGCCCCGTTTCGAGGGTCACCTGGCGTGTGTACCGTTTGAACCCGCTGCCTTCGATGCTGAGATCGTAGGGTCCCGGTTGCAGGAAGGAGAGCGTGTAGATGCCCGCTGCATTGGTCTCGGCGCTGGTGGAGATGCCGGTGGACTGGTTGCGCAGGGTGACGCGAGCCTGGGGTATGGCCGCTCCGGTGGGATCGGAAATGGTGCCGGTAACGCGGGCGCTGGAGGTTTGCGCCTGCAAGCAGACACACGTTACGTAGGCGAGCCCGAAGGCTCGAAGAAGTGCCGACATGGGAATCTCCTCAGTTAGTTCAGGGGTTTAGATGAGCGCCGGTTCGCCGGCTTTGGCCAGTGCTTCGGCGATGCGCTGCTGCTGTGCAGCCGAACTGGGCGGCATGGGCGGACGGGGGATGCCTCCTTCGCGATTGGCGTGACGCATGGCCGCGCGCACGTTGGCGGGAAGGTTGGGAGCATCAATGGCATTCCACAAACGGAGCAGGTTCTTGTGGAGGCGAAGCGCCTCGGCGTGATCGCCCTGCTGGACGGCATTCCATTGGGCCACGCACCATTCGGGGGCAGCCGTGAGAATAGCGGCGACAGCGCCATGCGAGCCGAGCGCAAAGGACGGATAGAGCAGCGCATCCACGGCCGACAGAATGCGCACACGATCGGTGATGCCCGCCTCTTCGCACAGCAACAGAAGATCGGCGAGCGCCTTCATGTCGCTGGCGCTCTGCTTCACTCCGATGACGCCGTCGACATCGCGCAGGATGCGAGTGAGCAGCGGCGGCAGCAGATAGCTCCATTGGATGACGTTATAAATGATGACGGGCACGCCGCTTTGATCGGCGATGGCGGCGAAGTGCCGCAACATGGAATCATCATCGGGGCGGAAGACGTAGTGTACTGGCGTCACCTGCAATGCGGCCACTCCGAGATCGGCCACGGCTTTGGCGCGTTCGACGGCGGAAGCCGTGGAGTTGGTGATGATGCCGGCGATGACCGGGACACGGCCCTTGGTCTCTTCGATGGCTACCGCGGTGATGCGGCGCACTTCATCGGTGGTGAGCGTGTGGCCTTCGCCGGTGCTGCCACAGACAGCGAGTCCGTGGACCTTTGCGGTCTCGACCAAATAGCGGACATCGGCACGGAGCGCCTGTTCGTCAATGCCTCCGTCGGGGGTGAACGGCGTCACCATGGGGGGAATAATGCCTCGAATCGAATTTAGGTTCATGAATGCTCCAATGGATAAGAAAGAGAAGCTGCCCGGGCTGCGGCGATGGCTTGGCGAGCGAACTGCTCGGCCTGTTGTGGCCGGATGCGAACGCTGGGCCCGGAAATACTGATGGCGCCGATGGTGCCTTGCAGCGGATCACCGACGGGTATCCCGATGCAACTCACCCCTGCCTCGCTTTCTTCGGCGTCGAAAGAAAAACCCTTGGTGCGTGTGCGCTTCCACTCGCGCTGCAACTGTTCCACGCTGCTGATGGTGTGCGGGGTGTAGGCGGCGAAGCCGTGGCGCGATACCATCTCGATGGCTTCGGGGAGCGGCAGCGCGCTGAGGATCGCTTTCCCCATGCCTGTGGAATGGAGCGGCCAGCGAGTGCCGATGTCGCCACGCGTGTGTAGCTGATGCGCGGATTCCACCGCGGCTACGATCAGCACCTGTTCGTTGGACAGGATGCCGAGCTTCACGGTTTCCCCGCTGAGTTCGGCCAGGCGGCGCAACACGGGCCGTGCTTGCGCGAGGATCTCATTCTGGCGGGCGAAGATCAGGCCGAGTTCCATGGCCCGCGGCCCCAGGCGGTAGGCGCGCGAGTCGGCATCCTGGCGCACCAGGTCGAAGGACTGCAGCGTGCGGAGCAGATTATGGGCTGTGCTTTTGGGGATTTCGAGACGCCGCGCGAGATCCGACAGCGCCCAACTGCCTGCATCGCGAGTGAAGCAGCCGAGCAGTTCCATTGCCTTGCGCACCGATCCGACTTCGTAGGATTGCTTGGGCGAAGCATCGTTCGGTATGGCTGAACGGTGTGTGGATCGGGTGGAATGCATGGAACGAGTGCCAGTATATGGATGGTGCTTGTGAGCCGTCAATAGGCCGTTCAGAGCCGCTGAACGGGGTGTTTAAAATTCATTCGAGCACAATTTCATACCAAGGCGCGAGGGCCTGTCCATCGGCCTGGAGGTGAACGGTGATGCCTGAGCCGTCGCGCTGCACGAAACGGTCTTCAAGGGCATCCAAGCGGTTTCCGGCGCCATCGAGCGGATAGAAACGAACGGCGCCTTCGGCAAGCCGCAGCGACACTTCGCATTCGATGCGCTCCATAAAGGTAGGCCGCGAGCCGCCACTGCGGTTCGCCGATGGGCGGATGGAGCCGGGATCGGGTTGCGCGGTGAACCAGTCCGAGGTGCCTGGATAGTTGATGAGCCGTTGCGCCTGTGCCGGCGTTGTCCCCGGGCGAGCGCGCAGCGATTCTCCCGGCAGGGTGAGGAGCAAGCGTCGGGATTCGGCGAGAGGCTTGCCATCGGCTGGCGTGAGGAGCGCAACGACAAAACCACGCGAGGAATCCTTCAGCTGAATACGCATTGCGCCCGCGTCGATGAGTTCCTGATTGGCGTAGCCAATGATCGCCGCGGCGAGCGGGCTGTTCAGTACGAACAGCCTTGCTGCCGCGTTGTAGGCGAACTCTTCGGTGGAGGCGGTGACTGGGTCCGTGGCGGCGGTGGCGCGGAGATCGGCAGGGATTTCTCCCTCGCCATCGGTGAGTTCGATGCGGTGGCGCAGGGCGTTCATTGGTGCGAAGCCGAGCGTTGCGAGGAAGGTGCTGACGGAGCCGTTACGGCGTTCGGCGGTGGCGCGCTCGCGAATGGCGCGCGATACAGGAAGGCCGATCGGCGTTTCCCCCTTGCGGATGGCTCCGCTGCGGAAGAGCCATGCGGTCTGGCCGAAGTTGACCCACTTCGTCCAATCGCCATTGAGGTCGAAGCCGGTGGGCACACCGTCGTCCCAGCCGCGGCCATGGGAGTAGGCGAAGTGCATGAGGCCATCCCAATCCTGAAACGCGGCGATGATGCTGACCAGCGGATCGAGTTCCGCGGCCTGACGATTGGGCCAGTTCTGGTTGTACTCGCTTACGGTGAACGGCATGCCTGCGACGCGAGTGGCGGCCATGTTGAGGATCGCGCCAAGGCCGGAGCCAACGGAGGAGGAATCGCGAATACGCCAATCGAAGGCATCCCAGGCGGTGTTGGGGAAGTTGTAGTGATCGACGTAGAAGTGGTTGTCGTGATAGTCGAGGTCACGATGCGAGTCGATGGTCATGAGGCCGCCGAAGCCGATTTGGGTTCCGGCAATGGGCACAAGCGGCCCCGCTTTTTCGCGCACGACATCGCGCAGTGCGTTGAGATAGGCGCGGTCTGTTTCGCTGAGGAATGCGAGGAAATCGGCGATGCGGCCGGGTGAGGAGCGCTCTGTAGTTTTGACGAGGGCGATTGCTCCGAGGGATTCATCGGGCTGAAGGCCGCGCTCTCCGGCGACGCGGAGCAACGCGCCGCGCACCTGGACGTTAGCCGCTACCTGATCGATGGAGAGGCCGAAGCGGCCGATGCGGTCCATGGCGAAGCCGGCGGTGAACAGCATCTGGAATTTCTGCCACTGATTGGTGACGGCGATATTGCGGCCGTTCATGGTGCGCCAGGGGCTGACGTCCTGCTTCACGTCCCAATAGATGTTGCGCGAGACTCCGGCTGGCAGGTCGGCGCGAAGTTCCACTTCGGCAAGGTAGGTGGCGCCCGCGTCGACGGAGAAGCCGACCTGTTTGACGATGATGGTGTCGCCACCCTGCGTGAAAGTGACATCGACGCGAGGGCCCGCGGGTTCGTCTTCCACACGGAGCGAGGCGCGGGCCACACTGTGCAGTTCCACCTGCCAGTTGCGGCCGAGTAGTTGCGTGCCATCGCCTACCGCGGGACGCCATGCTTCGCCTAGCGCGTCTTCGTTGCGGTGGCGTGCGCGGAGGAAGGTGTTCCACTGCGACTGCAATTCCTGGAGATACGCGCCGTTGAGATTGGCATCGAGGTTGGTGACCTGCCACTCCCAAAGCAGCGAAGATTCATTGTTGATTTCCACCATGCCGAGGACGGGATCGCCAGCCAGGGCAAGTGCGTCGAGGACCTTGCGCACGTACTCCTTTTGCAGTTCCACCATGCGCGGATAGAAGATATGCAGCGGCTTGCTTTGCGAAGGGATGGAGGGAGTGAGGGTGGGAATGCCGTCGATGGCGGGGCGAAATTGATAACCGACATGGAGGTTCAAATTGGCGTAGATACCTTCGGCGGCGAGCGCGGTGAGAAAGTTGCGGAGGCGCTCCACGGCGACGGGATTCAATGTGGGGTAAGGGCCAGTGGTGAGCAGGCTGCCTGCATTGGCGGTGTTGGAATCGGGCTGCGAATCCATGTGATGGAGGCGGACTACGTTTACTCCCAGACGGCGCAGGCGCTTGGCGATGCGCACAGCATCCTGCGGGGCAGGGAAGTTCGCGCCGAAAGCGAGATTGACGCCGTAGAGACGGACTGCGGTGTCATCGGCGGTGTTGGGCTGGGCGTCGGGGCCGACGCTATAGAAATGTCCGTCACGCACATGGAGGCGGCTTGCGGCGGATAAAGGCTCATTGAGAAAACTGAAGTCGGTTGCTCCGGAAACGGCGTCCTGATCGACGGAAAAAGGATAGTAAGTCTGCGAGTACGCTGTGAAGACAAATAAGAAAAAGAAGAGCATACTGCTTTCATCATAGGCCTGCTACTCTGACGGGAGTGAAGATCGCGCGTTCTCCTTGGCAGACTCCTTTGACGGTGGGCGGAGCTTTGTTTATCTTGCTGTTCCTTGTGGCTCCGGGGGGGCGGGCGGTGTATCTGAATGGGTTGAGTTTGTGGGCGCAGCGGGAGTGGACCTTTCTCACTACGCCGGCGTTGTATGTCTGGGCGGGAGTGTCGGCGCTGGCCGTGATCTTGCCGCTTACGGCGGTGATGCATGTTCTACCGATGCTGCGTGCCGAGGATGCGGTGCCGCGAGTGCTGGCGGCATTTGTTGGCTCGCATATCGTGATGGCGGCGGTGAGTGCAGTGCTTCTGCATGCGGCGGGGTGGGCCAGTTATCCATTGCTGAAGGATGGGCAGTTGCGGTTTCTGCCGCTGTTTCCGTGGCCCGATTGGAAGTTTTGGGCGGAGTATTTGCGGCTTTGAGAGGTGCTACCATGTGCTCAATCCAATGCGTTTTCTTGCGGTCGCATTGCTTGTCTGGGTTCCCTGCTTCGGCGCCGATGGCGAGGCGATTCGGTTGCTTCGCGAAACCTCCCTTCGTTACCTGAGCCGGACTTCCTATTCCGCTGAGGCGGATTTGACGGTGGAAGAAACACGTGCCAGCTATTATTCGCGATCGTCGGCGAAAGTGGAAGTGGATTGGGCCGGCGACCAACAGCGAGTGGATTCCATCGCGCGCCTGGCAACCCGGACATCGCGGGATGGGCACGATCTTCCTCCGGCATTGCTGCTGCCTGTCAGCACCGGGTCACATGCTTTGTTCTATGACCGCTTGCTGCGGCCGCAACAGTTTCATCAGGGTGAGACGCAGCACCAGCCGTTGATCCGGATTGGAGAAGCACGGTTCCTTGCTTCGGAAACGCTGCGAGTAGGACAACGCGAGGTGCCGTGCCGTGTAGTGGAGTTGGAATACCTGCTGCCAACGGAGACGCTCACTCTCAAGGTATGGGTGGAGCCATCGCAGCATACCATCTGGAAAGAGGTGGTGACGCGGCCATCGTTGACTCGCACGATCGCGTTTCGAAGAATTGAATTCGATACGCGGATTGCGCCGGAGCGCTTCACGCGGCAGTTGAGCCAGCCGCAGCAGCCGGCGGGCGGCGCGTATCAGGAACTGCTTCGAATGTGGGCTACGGATAGTGCTCCGGTGGGCACGGGGGCGGACGAGGCGATGACGTTGGTGGCCAGTTCGGCGAAGGTTTATGCGAGGATCCAGTCGGTTCACGCCGAAGGAGTGCAGGTGACTGAGTCGACATCCGGGGCTTGGAGTGGTGCGGATTATGTGCGATATGCTCAGAAACTGACGCTCGATTGCACGCGCCCGAGCCAGTGGACGGTGACGCGCACTACCGCGCCGGGGAATCCTGATCAAGTGGAGCGCGGCGATCGCAGCGACCCCTCGATTGTGCCGATGCTTCACGACGATATCGGCGCGAATCTGATCACGGCCAGCATGGGCGGAACGGCGGAACTGCAGTTTGGCGGACGGAAAATGAGCACGCGGCAAGTGGAGGCGTGGTACACACGGCTGCCCGCATTGCTGCACCGGCGCGGGATGTTCGGGATTCCGCCGGCGAAGGCGTACCGCCTGGTGTACTGGATCGACCCGGCGAGCGGATTGGTGCTGCAATGGAGGCACATGGACATAACCGTGACCTATTCTCTGCTGGAATCGAAGCCGGAGGTGCGTCCTTGAAACGGCTTCTGCTGTTGGGTTGCTTCGTAGGCGTGGCGATGGCCCAGCAACGCGGTGCGGTTTCGGCGCGGCGTATTTTGACCGAGGCGGAAGAGAACTACTGCACGTGCGCGATGCCGAGCCTGGAGGCGGAGGCGAACGTGATAGTGGAACAACAGAGCGCGCTGGAGAGCTCCAGCAATCGCTTCCGGATTTCCACGTATTTTCTGCCTGCAAACAAGATTCGCGTCGATCGGGATGGGGAAGGGTGGCGTGTGGAAGTGAACAATGGAACGGAGATGGCGCAGTTCGGGCCGCAGAACTACCGCTATCGCGCGAAGTCGCCGCAGCGCTGGTCGGAGGGCATTCGTCCGGACGAGTTTCCGGGCACGCACTGGCTGATCTACGATGCGCTCACACCGGGGGCAACGAACATCCGGCTCAAAGGAGAAGAGACGTTGATGGTTGGCGGGCAGCGGGTGCCCTGCTATGTCATCGAATTCGACCGCACGCTGCAATATCGCAATGGCACGATCTCAGGCAAGAGCACGGTGTGGATCGGCAAGCAGGAGAAGTACGTGTACAAAGAGATCTCGACGCGGCCACCGATGCCGCCGGGCGATCCCGGCGATGGGCGCATCGACAAACTTCCGATGCGGCGCACGGTGGTGATGACGAAGTTGAATGTCAGTACGCCGCCGGCGGAGGCGCTGTTTGATGTGGAAGCAGTGGCTGGGAAACTGCCGAAAGATCCCGAGCCGATGGGGATCACGGTGAGTGGAGGCATTGCACAGCCAGCGCCACCGCGGCCGGCGCCTGCCTCCGATATCGCGCAGGTGCGCAGTCTGCTGGCGGGGATTGCGACGAACTACAATTCGCTGCAGACCTATCGCGGCCGGCACATTCAGGTCTTCGATCAGGTTTCGGCACAAGGGCGGCGGCAGATCCGGATGCCGGTGGATGTTCTTTACCGCCGTCCCGGGCAATGGCGGATGACGTTTGAGCAGACCGGGGATGTGTGGATTCAGGATCGCGCGGAACCCGATGGTTACTGGCAGTATTGGCCGAAGCGCAAGCTGTATTGGCGGAGTTCGTTCACTCAATTTCTGCGCAGCGCGGAGATGCTTTATGAGGATCTGGCCGATCATCTGGTGACGGCGCGCGTCCTTCCAGAGGAGACGATTCAGGCCGATGGGCGTTCCATCCGGTGCACGGTGGTGGAGGCCTATTACGGGCAACCACTGAACATACTGCAACACGAGACGATGTACTCGATGGGTGGGACGTATAAGCTATGGATCGATGTGGGGCGAAAGCTGGTGGTGCAATGGCAGAACGGGCTGTTGCGGGAAACGGTGGAGAAAGCGGAAGTGAATCCGGCGATCGCGGATGGAGAGTTTCGGTTTGAGCCTCCAGCGGGGGCGACGGTGTACAAACCGTTCTGATTTATTGCGTCTGAGTTGTGGCGGCTTTGTCGACATCGCGGAGCAGTTGCTTGATTGCGCGGTCGATGGCATCCGGAACGGCGCCTTTGAGTTTGCCGCCGTTGCTATCTTGGGTCGTTGCCCAGATGACGCCGCCGTCGGTGTGGACGAGTCGCAGAATCACCGATGCGCTTGTCGACGTTTCCGAGGAGTAAAGAGATTCACTACTTCCGCCGGCGGCCGCGCCGAAGGCAGCACGGGCGGTTGCCCCGGTGGCGCTTGCCCCTCCAGCGGCGACCCCGAAGTCGGTGCTTTCGCCTTCCGCTCTTGATCGCCGGTTGAGCCGCTCCAGGACCGCGCCTTTGAGTGTAGCTTCCGCTTTGTCACACTTCTCCAGTACGGTGAAACGCTTGACGGAAAACAGTCCGGCAATCGCCATCTCTCTGGCGACTTCCACGGTCTTTTCGTCACCTGCGAGGCGCTCCACGCAGATCCGCTTCAGGGTTGCGATTTTCTTTCTCTCATCGGAGGCTTCGGGTGACGTTGTGGTTGCCTGAGATCCGTAGAGCAGGAGCGTGGTGGAGGTCAGAGCCAGCAGAAGGCATCTACCCATGCACATGTTTTCGAGCCTCCTCCGACTCGTATTCGCATTTTCGTCCACTCCGCGCTTCAATGATGGTAATGATTGATTTTGGAGTTCCTTTCGGGAGTTCCAACACCACTCCTTGTGGCTTGTCATCCGCGTCCTTGAAGCCCAGCGTCAGGAAGTGCTTTCGCTTTTTTGAAAACAGGGCCCAGACTGTGATCGTAAGAGCAACGCCGAGGCGCCGGCCGGCTTTTTGGCCATATTCGATGGACGTGATGGTCTCATAGATGACATCAAAATTACCCTTCTTGGATGTGAATCGAAGCGCCTTCGGGTCCGAGGTGTCCAACTCGCCTTCGGTTGCCTCCGGCACTCCTTGCGCGGTACCGCCGACGTACATGACTTCTTTGCCCCGGACTGCGCCCATCAAGGGGGCTGGTATCAGGGTTGCTACCAATGCAATATAGTATCTGCGAGTCATCCTCTAGTTTCCTTCAAAGTGCTTCTTGGCTTCTTCCGACTCAAAATCTATCTTCTTGCCTGACCGCGTTTCGAATACCGAAGCAACGTCCCGCACTCTGCCTTTCGCGACTTCGAACACCGCTCCTTGCTTGTTTCCCTGATCGTCGGTGAATGCGATGGAGAGGAAGTGTTTTCGCTTCTTGGAGAGCAAAGCGACAGGACTGATCGCCAGTGCGACGCCGACTCTTCTGCCGGCCTTTTGCCCATATTCCAGCGAGGAAATATTCGCGTAGGGTATGCGGAAAACGCCCTTCTTCGCGGTGAAGGTGGCATGTCCGGCCTCCGATGTGTCGAGTTTCCCCTCGGTTTTTTCCGGGACGACGGTGATGGTTCCACCTACGTACATGGCTTCATCTCCGCGAACGGCAGCATTCCCATGAAAGGAAGCGCCGAGCAGCAAAAGTAGCAGCGGAAAAAGCAAATTTGACATAAGTCGCAAGCAACCTCCGGCAGAAGCCAAGTTTATTGTGAATGACGAAATAAAGGTACCAAATTCCGATGACGGCGAAAAGGGGCCGCTTGCTTAACGCGCGCAGCTCGAAAGGAGGCGGGGTGTGATATTCTCTGCCAAGCAATGGCCACAAAATACGACGTCATCATCGTGGGTAGCGGGCATGGCGGGGGAATGGCGGCATACGTTCTCACGCAATCCGGACTGAAGGTTGCGCTGGTGGAAGCCGGACCGCGGCTCAAGGCTGGCGTGGATTACGGGAAGCATTCCGATCCGTACACCGTGCTGGAAGAGCGATTGAAGAAAGGGCTGCGCAATCCGATTGAGAGCTTGTTCGGCGACCATCGCGAGCGCGATCACTTTACTCCTGTCGGCGATAACCCGAATCACGGGCTGCTGAAATTCGTGGGTGGCCGCTCCCTGTGCTGGGCGGGACACACGCTGCGCTTCGGTCCCGGTGACTACAAGCACTGGCCGATGCCCTATGAACAAGTGGCGCCTTACTACAGCCGGACCGAGCGGCTGATGGGTTCCTATGGCTTTAAGGACGGACTGTGGAACATACCCGATGGCGAGTTTACGCGCGGGGTGCCGCTCAAATGCGGTGAGCAGATGCTCAAACGAGGAGTGAACCGGCTGAAGGCGAAGGGCATGAAAATGGAGTTCATCGCGCAGCGCAAGGCGATGCTCACCGCTCCGCATTTCACCGGGCGTTCGCTGTGCCACTTCTGCGGCAAGTGCGGCAACTGCTGTGTCGATGCGAAGTACACGGCGGCGAATACGGCGATTCCACTGGCCGAAAAAACCGGCCGGCTGACTCTGCTCAGCGGGGCCACGATGACGCGCATTCTACTCAATAGCGACGAATCGAAGGTGACCGGGATTGAGTACCGCAAGGACGACGGGTCCACTCACAGCATAGAATGCGGCGCCATGGTGCTGGCGTGCAGCACCATCGAAACGGCGCGCCATTTGCTGATCAACAAGACACGGCGGTTCCCCAATGGTCTGGCCAATTCGAGCGGGCAGGTGGGCCGCAATCTGACGAGCCATTTCGGGTTGACCGTGATCGGGTTGTTTAATGACTTGCGCGGGCGCACGGCGAAGGCCGACGAAGGCACCGGCTACTACCACAGCCTGCTGACGGGAATGTACTGGGACAAGGCGCATCCCGACTTCGAAGGCACTTACCAGGTGCAGTGCGGCTCAGGTTATACGCCGAACAATTTCATGATCCGCCATGTGCCGGGCTATGGGGCGAAGATGAAGCAGGAGTTGATTGAGCAGAACCTGCTGCACGCCGGGATGAACATGCAGGGCACGCTGCTCCAGAGCCCCAGGAAAATGGTGGATCTGGATGCGAACCGCAAGGACAAGTTCGGGCTGCCGCTATCGCGCGTGCATCTGCACTACGAACAGAACGATCTGAACATGGCGAAGGACGTGGTGGAAAAGTGCTCGATGATCATTGAGGCCGGGGGCGGAAAGGTGATTTCAAAGCCCGCGGCCATCACTCCACAGAATATGGTGATCGACTACAACCATTGGGTGGGGACCGCGCGGATGGGCAAGGATCCCAAAACATCGGTGGTGAACGAGTACGGGCAGAGCCACGATTTGAAGAATCTGTTTGTGGGCGATGGCTCAGTGTTTCCGTGGTATCCGGAGAAGAACCCGGTGTTGACGATTGCCGCGTTGAGCTGGCGGATGAGCGATTACCTGGCCGCGCAGGCTAAGAAAGGAGCGCTGTAACCATGGAGCGCAGAGAACTGTTTCCGATATTGGGGATGGCTGCATTCCAGCCGAATGCTCCTTTTCTTCCGAAGTTCTTGACGCCGGCCGAGGTGCAGTCTGTGGTCCGACTGGGCGATGTCATCCTGCCGGGGGCGGAGCAGGCGGGTGCGGTGCGTTACATCGATCTGGTATTGCATTATGGCGAGCCAGCACAGCAGCAGGCTTTTCGGCGCGGGTTGACGTCAGTGGAGGCGGATGCGAAGAAGCGCTTCGGCAAGGGGTTTGCCGCGCTTACGCGAGAGCAGCAGGATCAGCTCGTTTCGGCGATGGCGGCGAACGAGGGTGCGCGCAAGGATGAGCTGGGGATGTTCTTCACGCTAGCCAAGCGGCTGGTGATTGAGGCGTATCACTACTCCGCCTATCACTGGAAGCAGGACATTGGGCGCGATCTGAACGTGGCGTTGTCCGAGTTTCCCGCCTGCACGCACAAGAATCACAATCCGGCCTGATCGCGTTTGGCGCCGGCTGCGGTGAACTTGGCGATGCGGCGCTGGATTTTTTCCTGATCCATCTGACCGGAAGCCTTGTGGATGAGTTTCTGGGCATCGATTAAGTGTTCGCTCATTCTGCGGCGGGCTTCTTCTGGATTGCGTTTGCGGATGGCGGCGACGATGCGGCGGTGCAGCCCGAGGGTATGGTCCGGGCTGACGACTTTCGAGGTCATAGTGATCAACCGCTTCATGGACCGATGGACCACGCTGAACATAAGGCTGCAGACGCGATTGCCGGCGGCTCGGAAGATGGCCTGGTGAAAGAGTAGGTCGTGCTCCACGAGGCGGTCGGAATCTTCGCCGGCATCTTCCATGGCCTTCAGTTCGCGCTCGATTTCGGCGATGTCTTCGGCGGTGGCGCGGGTTGCGGCGAGGGCGGTCAATTCCGGTTCGACGATGAGGCGGGCCTCCATCAATTCGTGCATGGAGATGCCATCCAAGAGGATGAGGAACTCCATGGGTTCGCCGAGGATGGCCTGGGCGCCGGAGTTGAGGTAGGTGCCATCGCCGACGCGTTGGGAGATGACGCCCATGATTTCCAGGACTTTGAGGGCCTGACGGAGAGAGTTGCGGCTGACGCCGAAGCTGGCGGCGAGTTCGCGCTCGGCGGGGAGTCTGCCGCCCGGGGCAAGGGTGCCTTCGGAGATAAGGCTTTTAAAGACGGCGATCAATTTGACGGTGACGTCCTCTTTGCTGGCTCTCGCTGTGCGTGGCATTGGAAGAGCCAATGCTAGCACAGATGATTGAAAAATGCCCATAAAATTCACTCAGCAGCTTGAAATGGGCAATCAATGGTGCTACCATTCCCCAAAGTTCACCACGTCCGCATAAAGGATTCCTATGTCGCGAACCCTTCTTCCGCTGTTGTTCCTCGCCACTACGGCGCTTGCCCCCAGCCAGGTTCAAACCGGCCGCATCAGTGGCGCCGCACTTGATCCGAACCGGGCGACGGTGCCCAACGCTACCATCACGGTGACCAACAAAGAGACCGGGGTAGCACAGAGGGTCACCACGGACGCGGCAGGATCGTATGTGGTGGCCTCGCTGAATCCGGGTATTTACGATGTGTCGGCCTCGGCGCCGGGTTTCAAGACCACAGTGCGATCGGGTGTAGAGATGCTGGTGGGCCGCGATCTGCAGCTGGATCTGGACCTGGCATTGGGAGAAACATCGACGGTGGTGGAGGTGAACTCAGAGATTCCGCTCCTGAACTCCGAATCGGGCAATCTGGGCCATGTGATGACCAACCAGCAGATTGTCGATCTCCCGCTGAACGGGCGCGGATTCAACGAATTGGCGAGGCTGACGCCGGGCGTGGTGTTGCTCGGCGGGACGGGCAACGTGAACCGCGTGCGGCCGGAGTTCTTCAATGGCACTACCATCAGCGGTGTGCGCGGGCGGCAGGTGAGCTACTACCTGGACGGGGCCGACACCACCGAGCAGCACCAGGGCGGAAGCTGGATCCAGACCTCGATTGATGCGCTGCAGGAGTTCAGCGTGCAGCAAAACGCTTACTCGGCCGAGCACAGCCGGTCAGGGAGTTTCTTTAACGCGACGACGAAGTCCGGGACGAACACGGTGCGCGGCACGCTGTACGAATTCCTGCGCAACGACAAACTGGACTCGCGGAACTTCTTCGGGTTGCGCCGGGACATTCTGAAGCGCAACCAGTTTGGAGCTTCCATCGGCGGGCCGGTGTATCTGCCGAAAGTGTATGACGGGCGGAGCCGCACGTTCTTCTTCTTCAATTACGAGGGCACGCGGGAGCGGCAGGGCAACGTGGTGAACCGGTTCAGTCCGACGCCAGGGATGCTAGCTGGTGACTATTCGGCGTTGTCGAACACGTTGTATGATCCGGCGACGACAGGGACCAATCCGGCGGGAGGCGGAGTGATCCGCACGCCATTTGCGGGAAACCGGATTCCCACTTCGCGGCTCTCGCCGCAAGCGCAGTTCTTTGCTCCGTATCTGACGACGGCGTCGACGCCGGGAGGCCTGTACACGTTCTCGCCCTCGACGGGACTCGATCTCGACCAATACACGGCGCGGGTGGATCACAACATCAACGACGCGCATCGCGTGTTCTTCCGGTGGGGGATCAACAAGAACGGGCTGAGCGAGCCGGGCAATGCTCCGGCGCTGGGCGTAGCTGATTCCAGCACGCGCGGCCAGAACTACACGATCAGCATCACCAGCAACCTGAAGCCATCGCTGATCAATGAGCTGCGGGTGAACACGCTCTACGGGTTGATCTCGCTCAATCCGTACCTGCTGGGGCGGGACTTCAACAAAGACGCCGGGGTAAAGGGCATGGAGGAGACGAAGCGCTCCTTCGATATCGGCTCCTTCCCCGACTTCGCCTTCTCCGGTTACGCCGGGCTTTCTGGTTCAACCTTTGATCAGCGGCCGAAGACGCAGGACCGCTACACGCTGGAGTTCAGCGACAATGCGACATGGATCCGCGGCAAGCATGTGGTCAAATTCGGAACCAAGATCCGGCACTACCAATGGCTGGGCACGGACAGCAAAAACTACATGGGCCAGTGGACCTTCAACGGCCAAAACACGCAGAATCCGGCATCGGCGACACGCACCGGGGACGCGATTGCCGATTTCGTGCTGGGCCTGCCGCAGAACGGCGGGCGCGGGTATCCTTCGGACACGTTCGGCGGAGCCTACACGGCGTCCCACTTCTTTGTGCAGGACGATATCAAACTCAGTGACCGCCTCACGCTGAACTTGGGCGTGCGCTACGAGTACACTCCATTCACGTCGGCGTATCGCGGGCAGACGGGCACATTCGACGGCACACAGGCGAGGCCCATCATCGTGGCCAGCCGCACGAACGAAGTCGATCTGGGGGCGCAACCCGGAGCGAAGCGTGCCTACAGCTTTCTCGGCAGTCTGATCCAGACATCGAATGAGGCGGGCCTGCCCTATTCGATTACGTATCCGGACAAGAATCAGTGGGCGCCGCGCATTGGCTTCGCCTGGCGGCCGATTGGCGAAGCCACGGTGATTCGCGGCGGGTACGGCATCTTCTATGAGGGCGAGTACACGGATGGCCGGGTGAACCTCTTCATGCCGCCGTTTCTGCTATCCGACAGCGCCGTGAACGAACAGAACGTGGTGCCGAACCGGACGCTGGCGGACTTCTTTCTTGGAGCGCCGCTTGGTTCACCCAATTCCACGATCGGGCTCACGCCCACCTACACGCGGCTGAAGATGGGCAATGACCAGCACTGGAATGTCGGGGTACAGCGCCAGCTGGGCAGGCACTACATGTTCGACATCGAATACGTGGGCAACAAGGGCTCGAACATTCAGGGCAACAACGCGTTCAACATTCCGGACGCTGGTCCGGGAGGGATACAGGCACGCCGTCCGTATCCGCGCTATGCGGGCTTCTCCTATATCTCCAGCGACACCTCGACGACATACCACGCCCTGCAGATGAAGTTTGAAAAACGGCTGTCGCAAGGCCTGTGGTTTCTCAGTTCCTACACCTTCGCCAAGAGCCTGTGGACGACGAATTCTCCCACCGGAGGCGGGCGCTACGCATTTGAAAAGGGGCCTTCCGAATACCATGTGCCGCACACGGTCTCCAACAGCTTCGGCTACCAACTGCCGTTTGGGAAGGGGCAGCACTTCGCCTCGCAATCGAACCGGCTGGCCGATGCTGTCATCGGAGGCTGGCAATTGCAGGGGATTCTGATCTTCCGCAGCGGCGTGCCCTACACGGTGACGATGGCTCGCGATGTGGCGAATTCGGGAGTGGGCGGGCAGCGTCCCAACCGCATTGGTTCGGGCACGCTGGACACGCCGACACTGGAGCGGTGGTTTGATCCGACGGCATTCGCCGCCGCGCCCAATTTTATCTACGGCAACGCGGGGCTGCGCATTCTGTCGCCCGATATCGTGCGCACCATCGATTTCTCGATGTTCAAGAACTTCGTGATCAGCGAGCGTTCGAAGCTGCAATTCCGGTTTGAGGCATTCAATCTGCCGAACACACCGAGCTTCGCCGCGCCGAACTCGACGTTGGACACGGGGACGGTGGGACGCGTCACGGCGACCAGCACCGCACCCCGCCAGATGCAAATTGCCGTTAAGCTGACGTTTTAACAATGAAACTGCTAGCAATCGTTGTTCTCACACTGGGGCAAGCGAACGCCCAACAGACGGTGACGGTGAAAGTGGATGCCGCGGCGAGGCTCGGCCCGCTACGGCCCATCTACTCGTTTTTCGGCTATGACGAGCCGAATTACACGTACATGAAAGACGGACGCAAGCTGCTCAGCGAACTGGCGGCATTAAGTCCTGTGCCGGTGCACGTGCGGGCGCACAACATGCTCACTTCGGGCGATGGGGTGGCGGCGCTGAAGTGGGGCTCGACGAATGCCTACACCGAAGATGCGGCGGGCAATCCGAAGTACGACTGGACGATTGTGGATCGCATCGTCGATACCTATGTGGAGCGGAAGATGAAGCCGATGATTGAGGTGGGCTTCATGCCGGAAGCGCTGTCCTCAAAGCCGCAACCATACCGGCATCACTGGGATCCATCGCAGCCCTATCGCAACATCTACACGGGCTGGGCGCAGCCGCCGCGCGATTACAAGAAATGGTCGGACCTTATCCACGCATGGGTGCGGCATTCTATCGAGCGCTACGGCCGGGATGAGGTCGCCACCTGGTATTGGGAAGTGTGGAACGAGCCGAATATTGCTTACTGGCAGGGGACTCCTGAGGAATACCACAAGCTGTACGACTACACCGCGGATGCGATCAAGCGGGCGCTGCCGGCGATTCGTGTGGGCGGACCGACCAGCACCGGGCCGGGAGGCGAGCAAGCGGCGAAATTCCTGCGCGATTTTCTGCAGCATGTGGTGAGCGGAAAGAACTACGCGACGGGGAAAATTGGTTCTCCCATTGACTACATCACGTTTCACGCCAAGGGCCGGCCGAAGGTGGTGGATGGGCATGTGCAGATGGGCAGCGAATTTCAGATGCGCGATATCGACCGTGGATTCGAGATCGTCGCTTCCTTCCCCACGTTGAAGAAACTGCCGATCATCATTGGCGAATCCGATCCGGAAGGTTGCGCCGCCTGCTCGGTGCGCTTCAATCCGCAAAATGCCTATCGCAATGGAACGATGTATTCCAGCTACACGGCAGCCACTTTCGCCCGCAAGCATGAACTGGCGGCGAAGCACGGCGTCAATTTTGAAGGCGCAGTAACGTGGGCGTTCGAATTTGAGGATCAGCCGTACTTCGACGGTTTTCGCGATCTGGCGACGAACGGGATCGACAAGCCGGTGCTGAACGTGTTTCGAATGTTTGGCCTGATGAACGGAGAGCGCGTGAAAGCGGAAACCGCGGGCGTGCTGGCGACCGCCGATATTCTCAAGGCGGGGGTGAAGGCGAAGTCCGACATCAACGCGATGGCGACGCGCACGGCGAACACGATTCATGCCATGGTGTGGAACTACCATGATGACGATGTCGCCGCGGAGCCGGCCAGCATCCAACTAAGCCTGGCTGGTGTGCCGGTGACCGCGAAGCGAGTCCTGCTGCGGCACTACCGGATCGACGAGAAGCATTCGAACGCCTATACTTTGTGGAAGGAAATGGGCTCTCCGCAACAGCCGACGCCGCAGCAGTACGCCGCACTGGAGGCTGCGGGTCAATTGCAAATGCTCGGGTCGCCGGCATGGGTCACACTGAAGAACGGCGTTGTTGAAACGGAATTCGCTCTCCCGCGTCAGGGCGTCTCGCTGGTGCAGGTCACTTGGTAGAGAAGCGCTGGCCGATTGCCTGGCTCATTACGGCGGCGATTGCCATCAGCTACCTCGATCGCCAGACGTTGCCGGTAGCGATTGCCGCGATCCAAAAAGAGATACCGGTCAGCAACACGCAGTTCTCACAACTTCAGGCGGCGTTTCTGCTGGCCTATGCGGTGATGTACGCGGCGGGCGGCAAGCTGATGGACATGTGGGGCACGCGGCTGGGGTTCGCTGTGATCATGGTGGCGTGGTCGGCGGCCTGCGCGGGGCATGGCCTGGCGACGGCGTTTGCGGGCCTCGCGATTTGCCGCTTCCTGCTGGGCATGGGCGAAGGAGGCGGGTTTCCTGCAGCGACGAAAGCCGTGGCGGAATGGTTTGCGGTGGAGCAGCGCTCGACGGCGATGGGGATGATCAACGCGGGCACGGCGGTGGGCGCCGTAATTGCGCCTCCCGCGATTGCTGCGATTATCGGGTTGTCGAACTGGCGCTGGGTGTTCTTCCTCACCGGGGCCAGCGGACTGGTGTGGACCTGGATCTGGTGGCGCATGTACTTCACACCAGGGACGGCGAGCCAGGCAGACCCCGGAGTGCCGTGGCTCAGGTTGTTGGGGCTGCGTCAGGTGTGGGGTCTGGTTGGGGCGAAGTTTCTGAGCGACGCGGCCTGGTATTTCTATCTCTTCTGGCTGCCGAAGTATTTATACGATGTGCGCGGCTTCGATACGAAGCAGGTGGGCGCTTACGCCTGGATTCCGTACGCGGCGGCCGGATTCGGGAGCCTTTTGGGCGGGTGGTTTTCCAGTCGCCTGCTGCGCTCCGGAGCGCCGGTGAACAAAGCGCGAAAAGTGGCCCTGGCGCTGAGCGCAGCCTGCATGCCGTGGATCTTCTTCGTCACGCAATCGCCGGTGGAACTGGCCCTGGTGCTGTTCAGCCTGGCCTTCTGCGGACAGCAATCCTGGTCGACGCTGGTAATGACACTACCCGCGGATTTGTTTCCCCGGAGCACGGTCGGAGCGGTGGCCGGACTAGTAGGGTTTGGTGGCGCAATGGGCGGAGTGGTGTTCGGATTGGTCGTGGGCCGGCTGCTGGATGCTGGGGCCGGTTACCAGCCGGTGTTCGCCATGGTCAGTCTGATGCATGTGACGGCGTTTGGAGTCATTCTCGCGGCGGTACCACGTGTGGAACCGCTCACGTTTCCTCAAACCGAATAGAACTCCTGGTACGAAAAAAAGCACACCTCATGCCAGAAGTCTTCCCCGGCGCCGCGCCTCACCGGGCATGAGGAACTACACTCGAACAAATATTCACCTCAAGCTCTCTCTTGGATTCGCGCTGCTGGCGGCAAGTGCGTCCGCCGGCGTCGTCACCTATACGGACGCGGCGGCATGGTCGGCCGCAGTGGGGGCTCACGTTACGGAAACCTTCGAACCCGGCGGGCTTCAGAGCTTCACCAATGCCTCCGGGGGATTCATTGGCCCGGCCCGCGGCACCTTCGTCAACGGCAGCGTGTACCAGTTGGAGAGCCCGTATGAGGCCACCTTCGGATACAAACCAGGACCGGTGTACGCCGCTGGGGCCTTTTGGGATACGACACCCGAAGGGCAGGGCGGTGGTATCGAGTTCACCCTGTTCCTCAGCGGGGGCGGCACTGTCAGCCTGCCGGGAATCGGGCCGTCCACCTTCTACGGCTGGATCTCCGATGTACCGTTTGATTCGTTTCTCGCCAACGGGGATCAGGAGACCTACGACGTCGATAACGTCATGTTCGGCGTTGCCGTGGACACTCCCGAACCCGGTTCCTGGGGTCTGCTGGCGAGCGGCATTGGGCTCATTTTCGCCGCGGGCCGGAGGCGCCGGTAGGAAAGCCGTTCCTTGGAACTGACATGGTACTTACCTACTGTCCAGGCTGTATTGTATTCCCCTATTCACTGTGTTACCGTTGCATCAGACGCAGGCCGTTCGGTGACCTGCCCGAGTGATAGGACGAATGATTCTCACCCACCGAGCCATTGATATTCCTCAAGAACAACCCGACTCGGCGTGGTATCTCAGGAAGGAGAGACCCTGTCTATGGAGATCACGCAAGAAGAATTGAAAGCGCAACTGATGCAGCAAGATGAAGAATTCCGTCACATGGCGGACCAGCACGCTGACCTGAAAAAGCGTGTTCACGATCTGGAAATGAAATCGCACCCTACCGAAGAAGAACAACTCGAGGAAGCGCGGTTGAAGAAGCTGAAGCTACAGTTGAAAGACCAGATGACGGACTATATTAACCGGCACCGTCCGGCGGTAGTCTGATCCTGCATTGGAAGCGCGAAACAATCCGAAAGGCCCGGACCTGCTGAGCGGTCCGGGCCTTTTTCGATTTCAGGGGGTACCGGGAGAAGGCTCAGGGCAGGCATCAGGCGCCGCCAGCGGAACGTCACCCGCCGGCAGCGCTGAAATTCCCCGTTCGCACCAAGGGGCTGATCAAGGGGTGGTAAAGGGAGAGCGCAGCGCGGCTGGATGTCAACCCTTGAAACCGCGTGTTTGGCTCCCCCACAGATAGTGGCGCGAAAACGGAACGTTTTGGGCCAAAAAATCTGCTTCTCCCCGCCACAGTCGAGATCGGATATGATAGAGACACCAGGAGAACCATCAGCTGGCAAAAACTTAGATAAATCTGTCGCTGGGCGACCCGACCGCCGACAGCGCAAGGAAAAAGACAATGGACAAGCTGGCGCAAAACATCCAGGAGGCTTTTCTCAACAATGCCCGCAGGGACAAGACCTTCCTGACCATATACCTCATGAGCGGCGTGAAGCTGAGCGGCCGCATCAAGAGCTTCGATAAATACTCCGTGGTGCTGGAAACCAACAATCAGGAACAGTTGATTTTCAAACATGCGATCTCCACGGTTGTTGTTCCAAAAGCATCGCATCCCGGCGGCTACGTGGGCGGTCATCCCGCGGCACCTGGCACGCCCGTACCGGTAGGACCTCCGGAGGCCGAATAGATCGCCCCTCATACTGAACGTCAGTCTCCCTCCCGGGAAAAAGCGATTCTTGTCGGTGTCGATCTCAAGGCTCGTGTGCCTGCCAGTGCCGGGCACGTGCCCGTGACTCCCGAAGAATCTTTGGAAGAACTGGAAGCATTGGCGGCCACCGCGGGTGCTTCTGTCCTCGAACGCGTCATCCAGGCTCGTTCCTCATTGAACGCGGCAACTTTCATCGGCTCAGGCAAGGTGACAGAACTTGCGGCCATGGTGAAGGGCTTTGAGGCGGGGGTGGTGATCTTCGACAACGAACTCACACCAACGCAATTGCGGAACCTGGAGAAGTTGCTGGACTGCAAGGTCATTGACCGGACGCAACTGATTCTCGATATTTTCGCTTCCCGTGCGCGGACGCGAGAAGGGCAGTTGCAGGTGGAACTGGCGCAACTGAACTACGCATTGCCGCGGCTGGTGGGGCGGGGAACTCAGCTCTCCCGGCTCGGCGGCGGCAGTGGTACCCGCGGCCCGGGTGAAACTCAGTTGGAAACCGATCGCCGGAAGATTTCCGGGCGGATCAAGAAGATTGAGCTGGAACTGGAGGGCGTGAAGTCCGGGCGGGCGATCCAGCGGCGGCAGCGCGTGGATGTGCCGCTGGCGACGATTGCGCTGGTGGGCTACACCAACGCCGGGAAATCGACGCTGTTCAACAGGCTGACCGGATCCGGCGTGGTGGCGGACGCGCGCCTGTTCGCGACCTTAGACCCCACTGTGCGGCAACTCCCACTGCCTTCGAAGCGCAACGTTCTGGTGAGTGACACGGTGGGTTTCATCCGCAGTCTGCCCACAACACTGGTAAAGGCGTTCCGGGCCACCCTCGAAGAAGTTCGCCAGGCTGCCTTGCTGCTGCATGTCATCGATGCCTCCTCTCCTTACGCCGCCGAGCACACGGCGCAGGTGATGGAAGTGCTGCGCGAAATCGAAGCCGACGAGACTCCGCAAGTGCTGGTTTTGAACAAAGCCGATCTGCTGCCGGAGGGGTTAGAGAATGCGGAGATTGCCGCGGCCCGCCTGCTGGGCGCAGCCGCGGAAAAAGGCAAATCGTACGCAACGGCGATTTCGGCGCAAACCGGCGCTGGTGTGCCGGAGCTGCTGGCGCTGATTGACCGTGTGCTGCCCGCCGATCCGCTGGAACGCGTGACGCTGCGTTTCGCGGCCGGCGATGGAGGGACGCTGCACCTGCTGCATGAATATGCGCAGGTCCGCGAGATCCGCTATATGGACGATGTCTGCGAAGTGGTTGCCGACGCACCGGAAAGCCTGCGCTGGCGTCTGAAACAATTTGTGGTTCAATAAGTAGATTGAGGCGGAATGAACATACCCAATAGCCTCACCTTGTTGCGCATCTTTTTTGTGCCGCTCCTGGTGGCGGCGCTTGTCACGGATAGTCGCACCATCTATCTGTGGGGTATGTCTGTGGCCAATGAACAGGTGGCGCTGGCCATCTTTCTCGCTGCCGCGTTCACTGATCTGATGGACGGCTATCTGGCGCGGCGTTGGAAGCAGATCACCACGGTAGGCACCTTGCTCGACCCAATTGCGGACAAGTTGCTGGTATCAAGCGCGCTGGTGTCGCTGGTGCAGGTGCGCGTAATTCCCGGTTGGATGGCGATTCTGATCATCGGCCGCGAGTTTGCGGTGACGGGGCTGAGAGGCATTGCCGCAGCCAGTGGCATCACGATCAAAGCGAGTGACCTGGGCAAAACGAAGATGCTGGCTCAGGTAATCGCGATTTCGATGCTGATGCTCTCCGTCAACAACCGGTCTCTCATGCCTTACGCCATGTTCTGGATGTGGGGCGTGGTTGTGTTTGGTGTAGTGAGCGCGGTGCAGTATTTCCTCAAGTTCTGGCACAAGCTGGATCTGGATATCAAGATGCGGCGGCGGCAGGAACTGCTCGAATTGGAGCGGCAACGGCGGCGGGCGGCGCGGGCGATGAATCGCAAGACGGCGAGCGTCAGCAGTTCGCAGTAGCCGGGTCTCTTAATCCCCCAGCAGCTTGCCGTAAGGCTCCAAACCCCGTACGTTATCGCACACCGCCTTCACACCTGCCGTGATCGGAATCCCCAGCACCAGGCCCGCGGCGCCCCACAGCGTTCCCCAAAACATCAGCGAGAGCGTCACGGCGAGAGGGTTCAAGTGCACGCGTGCACCGACTAGTTTCGGATAAAGCAAGTTCAGCGCGAGCAGATGGAAGAAGGCCACGGTGCTGCCGATGATCAGGTACGCTCCGATCTTCGGATGCACGGGGAGTGCGGCGAAGAACGGGGGAATCAGCGCCAGCGGCAAGCCGACATAAGGGATGAGGCTGAGGAACGCGCTCACTGGTCCGATGAGCAGCGGGAAGGGAAGGTTCGCCCACCAGAAGACAATGGAGCTGGCGACCGAGAGCAGCAGGCCGAGGATGAAATTCCCCACCACATAGGCGCGCGCCATGTCGGCGATGCCTTCCCAGCTTTTGCCCGCAATCATGCGGTCCGCGCCCTGGAAGAGCATCATCGCGCTGCGGCGGACATGATCGCGCCAACTTAGCATGAAGTAGACCAGGAACGGGACGAAGCTGGCCATCAGCAGAACGTCGTAAAACGAACTGAGGTAGGTGTAGAGCGTGTTTACGATCGGCTGCTTTTCCTGGCTGATGCGCACTTCCTGAACCGTGGGTGTGGGCGGATCTGCGGAGCGGCGCTTGGCTGTCTTTTGCGGAGGCGGCGGCGGAGTCGTAATGACCTGCGGGTTCTTGGCGTCGCGCAACCGCTTCGGCACGACGATATCGGAGATCGACTTCTCGGTATTCTCGAGCCGGCTGACGACGCTGTCCACCATTTCGTTGATGCGCTGGCTATAGGCCGGCAGATCTTCCAGCAAGCCGGCGGCCTGGGTGTAGAAGGCCACCGCGCCGAAGTAGACCACCAGCAGGGCGAGGCTACAGGTGACGAAACACGCCACGCCGCGGGGCATGCGCATCCGCATGCAGAAGCTCACCAGGGGATCGAGAATCAGGGCCAGAATCAGGGCTACGGTAACCGTGATGAAGAAGATTCGTCCAAAATAGAGAAGAGCGATGACCGCCGCCAGCCCAGCCAGGAAACTCCCGGTAGGGCGCGGCATCTTGGTAGCTAACGATGGGGTGAGAAGCTCCACTCTTACCCTCTATCTTACACGTGCGAACCTATACGAGAGAGCTTCATTTCCGCTATGAGCGACACCCCGCAACCTGATCTGACACGAATTCTCAGCCTGGACGTTGGCCTGCGGCGCATTGGCCTGGCGCTGAGCGACCCCTTGCGCATCACGGCGCAGGGCCTGGAAACCGTTGTGCGCAAAAATCTCCGCACCGATTTGTGGAGGCTGCACCAGATCGCAAAACAACATGAGGTAGGAATGTTTTTGGTAGGCTATCCGTTGCATATGAGCGGAGATGCCGGGCGCCAGGCGAACCTGGTGGCGGAGTTTGCGGCGAAGCTGGAACAGCGCACCAGCATCCCGGTGAAGCTCTGGGATGAGCGCCTCACCACGGTGCAAGCGGGGCGCGTGTTGCGATCGAGCGGCATCGGCATTGAGAAGCGCGCGAAAGCGATTGACAAGCTGTCGGCGGTGCTGATCCTGCAAAGCTATCTCGACTCCCTTCCGGAAGCGTGCCCATGGCCGGAAGAGGAATAAGGCGTCTTGCGTTTACGGCCTTTGCGCTGGCAGCAGCGCTGGGCATTGCGGGATACGTGTCCGTGGAGGCGCCATATCGCGGCTTTGCGAGCGAAGTGATCGTGGAAATCCCGCGCGGGTCGGGCACGCGGCAGATTGCGCGGCAACTGGCTGAGGCGGGAGTGGTGCGCACGGAATGGCATTTTCTGGCGGCGCGGCTGCTTCGTCCCGGGCGCGCCCTGCAGGCCGGGGAGTATCAATTCCTCAAGGCCGCAACGCCGCTCGAGGTTCTGTCGCGGATCGTGCGCGGGGACATCTTCTTTTTCGAAGTGACATTCCCGGAAGGCAGCAATCTGTTCGATATGGCGGGCATCCTGGAGCAGCAACGCATTCTGCAAGCCAAGGAGTTCATCGCCGCGGCGCGTGATCCCGGGTTGATCCGCGACCTGGCTCCCGAAGCGCCGAGCCTCGAAGGGTACCTCTTCCCGGCGACCTACCGCCTGACGCGCCACACCACGGCGCGGCAGTTGACCCGCGACATGACAACCCGATTCCGGCGCGCTTGGAAGGAACTGGCGGCCCAAGCGCCCGTGCATTCCACGGTGACACTGGCGTCGCTGGTGGAGAAAGAAACGGCTGTTGGCGACGAACGCCCGCTGGTGGCCGCCGTCTTCAAGAACCGCCTGGAGCGCGGCATGAAGCTCGATTGCGATCCGACCACGATCTACGCTGCGTTATTGGAAGGGCGGTATCGCGGGACCATTTACCGCTCCGATCTGGACAGCAGGAACGCCTACAACACCTATCAGAACGCGGGGCTACCCCCCGGGCCGATTGCCAATCCGGGGATGAAGGCTCTGGCCGCCGCGCTGCATCCGGCTGATGCCGGGCACCTGTTTTTCGTGGCCAGGGCCGACGGATCCGGCAGCCACATTTTCTCCTCGACGGTGGAAGCCCATAATAAAGCTGTAGCGGAGTATCGCCGTGGGCAGCGCAAAACGAGTCACTAAGAAGGAGCGTCTCCGCCTTGCCCTGTCCACACTCCTCGATCGGCTCGCCATCCCACTGGTGGATGAATCAAGTGCCAAGCGCCTGCGGGCGGAACTGCCGGCAATGAGCGATCGCATGTTTCGCAATCTGCTGCGCGAGTGCGGGCTGCCCTTAGCGCCTCTGGTGGAGGGCGTTCGCCAGGACGATTTTCACGATCTGGAACGGACCCTGCTGCTGCTGGCGCAGGAGTACTCTCAGGCCGATACGGCGCGCCGCAAGCAGGTGCGAGCGGTGGTGATTGAGGCCAAGAATCACGCCAAGCTGGCCGCGGCCAACGAAAAAGTTTCGGCCGAGAAGCGCGAGGAAAAGGAAGAAATGGTGCTGTGGATGCTCACGTGGCTGGAGAATCCATCGATTTTCGAGATCTGGGCGCCATTGCGCAAAGTGCAACTGGCTACTGCGTCAGCTCGATCGATTCCACCGCGATGATGTCGCCGTCGAGTTTGCCGGTTACCTTGGCTTTGAGGTCTTTGTCCTTTGTCGCGGCCTTGAGCTTGGCGAGCGCCATGGCATTCCCCTGTTCATCCAGTTTCACGAATTTTCCGTCCGCCAAGACCACGCCGTAGCCGCCTTTGGCGCAGGCGAGTGCACACTGGCGGGTGTGTCCGGCCACATCCTTGCCTTTGCAGAGGACGTCAACCAGGGTTCCGGACCAGGAATCGGCCAGCAGGGCGGCCGTGGAGCAGAAGGCGAGCAGGCACAGTTTTTTCATATGAAACTCCCAGAGTGGATGGTGACTCTAACATTGTAGACAGATCCGCCGAAGATAGGTAGTAGGTCTGCCGGGGTCTTGCCAGTTCCCCGTGGGCAATTTATACTGGCATTTTCTGGGCTGCTCGCTGGGAGAATTACCGAAGTGCCTCGTTACGATGATTTTGATCCGATGGCAACGCGCCGGGAAGCGGCGATGTTCTACGGACTCTTTCTGCGCGGCCACAGCGCGGACGACATCCGGAAAGACATCAGCATCCCGAAATCCACGCTCAAGAAGTGGCTGACGCACTACCGTAAAGACACGGGACTGCGCGAGTCGCTGCAACGCGTCTATGAGTACCGGCGGCAGGTGCTGGCGATCTTTGACGAACTGGTCACCAATGACCGCAATCGTCTGCAGTAACTATTCGTTTCCTTCCTCGACAACCTTCGGCGCAAACCACGGATACAGCAACGGCAGCAGGAAAAGTGTCAGCACGGTGGACGTTCCCAATCCGCCGATGACGACACTGGCCAGTGGGCGCTGCACTTCGGCGCCGCTCGAATGCGAAAGCGCCATGGGCAGGAATCCGAGGCTCGCCACAAGGGCGGTCATCAACACGGGTCGCAGGCGCGTAGCAGCTCCGCGCACCACGGCTTCGGCGGTATCCAGGCCTTCCGCGCGCAGGCGGTTGATGTAACTCACCAGCACGATGCCGTTGAGCACGGCGACCCCGAACAGTGCGATAAATCCGACAGAAGCCGAGAGGTTCAGATTCATGCCGCGGGCCCACAGCGCGGCAATGCCGCCGACGAGAGCAAACGGGACGTTGAGGAAGATGAGCAATGCCAGCCGGAACGAACCGAAGGTGGAATACAGCAGCCCGGTGATAATCACGATGGAGGCTGGTATGACAATACCCAGCCGCTTCATCGCGCGTTCCTGGTTTTCAAACTGGCCGCCCCAGTCCATGGTGTAGCCGGGAGGCAGCTTCACCTTTTCGGCGATGCGCTTTTGTGCTTCAACCGCGAAACTGCCCAGGTCCCGCCCGCGCACGTTGGACTGCACCACGATGCGCCGCATCGCGTTCTCGCGCGAGACCAGTTCCGGGCCGCGATCGGCCTTCACCAGCGCCACCTGGCCGAGCTTCACGCGTTCACCGCCGGGAGCCGATAACGGCACTTCGCGCAGTGCTTCCGGATTGTGGCGAAACTCGGGGGGCAGCCGCAGCACGACGGTGAAGCGGCGCTGGCCTTCAATCAATTCACTGACCGCACGGCCGGCGACGGCAGCCTGCACGGCGTCGCGCACGTCGGAAATGTTCAGCCCATAGCGCGCCAGTTGGGCGCGGTCCGCTTCCACCCGCACTTCCGCTGCGCCGGAGGTGATTTCCATCTGGGCATCGGCGGCGCCGGGGACGCCAGAGAGCACCTTGAGCGATTGCTCCGCCAGATGTTCGAGAGTATGCGGGTCGTCGCCGAAGATCTTCAAGGCGACGTCCGCCTTGATGCCGCTGACTACTTCGTCCAGGCGCATGGCCATCGGCTGGGTGAAGTTGTAGGCGACACCGGGAATCTGTTCCAGGCGCGCGGCCATCTTGTCGATCAGCTCTTCCTTGGTCTTTGTGCCCGTCCATTGATCGTAGGGCTTGAGCAGAATGTAGACATCGGCCTCGTAGATGCCCATGGCTTCGGTGGCCAGGTCCGGGCGGCCGAGTTTAGTTGCGACGCCCGTCACTTCCGGAAACTCAAGCACGGCCTTCTCGACGCGGGTGCTCATTTCTACGGAGTCCGAAAGCGAAATGCCGGGCAGCTTCTTGGTGGTGATCAACAGCGAGCCTTCATCCAGCCGGGGCATGAACTCAGTGCCGATGTAGCGCAGGGAATCAATAGCCACAACTACGGTGATCAGCCCCAACCCGACGACGATCACGCGGTGCCGCAGGACAAAACGCAGCATGCGGGTGTAGACGTTGCGAATCGAAGTGAACCAATCGTCGCCATGCGGCTTCACTCCCTTCGCCAGCGCCATGTTGGTCATGGCCGGAACGAAGGTCAGGGCCAGCACCAGTGAGCCCAGCAGCGCCGAACAGACGGTGATGGCCATGGGGCGGAACATGCGCCCTTCCAAGCCTTCCAGGGCAAAAATGGGAAGGTAGACGGCAATGATGATGGAGACACCGAAGAGAATCGGCCGCGCCACCTCGACAGAGGCCTGCAGCACGCGCTCAAAGGGATGGAAGTGCTCATTGGGACGCCGCTCCAGGCGCCGCACGGAGTTCTCCATCATCACCACCGCGCCGTCGACAATCATTCCGAAATCGATGGCGCCGAGGCTCATGAGGTTGGCGGAGATGCCGAATACCGCCATGCCCATGAAGCCCACCAGCATGGACAAAGGGATAACCGCGGCGACAATCAGCGCGGCCCGCCAGTTGCCGAGAAACAGAAACAGCACGGCAATCACAAGCCCGCCCGCTTCGAGCAGGTTCTTCTTCACCGTGGCAATAGTGCGGTCAATCACCAGCGATTGGTCATAAAACGGAACAATACGCACACCAGGGGGTAGCTGCAGCGAAGCGATTTTGGCCTTCACCCGGTCCAGCACTTCGCGCCCGTTCTCGCCTTTCAGCATGATGGTCATGCCGGATACCGTTTCGCCTTTGCCATCGCGCAGCACGGCGCCGGAACGCTGCATCGGCTTGTCGCTGATGGTGGCCACCTGGCGCAGCAGCACGGGCGAGCCGCCCTTCGCCGCCAGCACAATACTCTGCAGCTCCTGGGCCGATTGAACTCTCCCCAATCCGCGGATGGTGTATTGCTCGGAGGCATGCTCGATATAGCCGCCGCCGAAGTTGGCGTTATTTTCCTGGACGCGGTCGAACACTTCGCGCAGCGACAGGCCGTAGCGCAGCAGCTTCACCGGATCGACTTCAATGTGGACCTGGCGCGTTTCGCCGCCCCAGGTGTTCACTTCGTTGATGCCGCGCACGGCGCGCAACTGGTTCTTGATCGACCATTCGTGGAGCGTCTTCAGCTCCATCGCCGACATGGTCTTGCTTTCCAGCGTGTACTGATAGATCTCGCCAAAGGCCGTCGCCACCGGGCCGAGAGTGGGTTCCAGGCCCTGCGGGATACGCGAACGCACTTCCTGAATGCGCTCATTGATCCATTGCCGCGCGAGGTAGACATTCACGGAATCCTCAAACACCACCGTGACCATGGAGAGTCCCAGCTTGGAGACGGAGCGCACGCCTTCGGTGCGCGGCAGCCCCATCAGCACCACTTCAATGGGATAGGTGACGAGTTGCTCCACTTCCGAGGGCGGCATGCCGGGAGCTTCGGTAATCACAACCACCTGGTTATTGGTGAGATCGGGGAAAGCGTCGATGGGGATGTTGGCAATGACGTACAGGCCCACAGCGACCAGCACGGTGAGTCCTGCCAGCACCATGAACCGGTTCCGCAGATGAAACTCAATGATGCGCGAGACCATCGGCTTACTCGAGTGACCCTTTCAACAACTGTGATTTCAGCGTGTAGCTGCCCTTGGCGACAATGACGTCGCCGGCCTTCAGCCCCTTGGTCACTTCCACATCGCCTCGTAAGACGCGGCCGGTTTCCACCTCGCGGGCTTCAAACGTGCCGGGCTTCGACTGCACGAAGACGACGTTGCTCTTTTCAATCTGCTGCAGCGCCTCCTGCGGGATGAAGGCCCCTTGCCCGGTGGACCCCGCAGCGATTTCCGCGGAAGCGTACATTTCCGGCTTCAATTTCCCCGCCGGGTTGGCCAGTTCAATCCGCACGGGCACCGTTCGCGTGGATGGGTCGAGTTGATCCCCAACGCGGGTAATCCGCCCGGTGAAGGTTTGATCGGGATAGGCCTGGACGCTCACTCGCACCTGCATCCCGGTGCGTATCTTGCCCAGATTCTCTTCGTTCACGGCGGCGATCATCCACACATTGGAGAGATCGGAAATGAGAAACAGCTCATCGCCTTGGGTTGCCACCGAGCCGGCTGTGACATGACGGTCGATGACCACGCCGTCGGCTGGAGCTTTGACCGGAATCAAATCGCCTTCATGATCGGAGTCGCCGGGCTTGTGTTCATCGTGGTCATCGAGTGGCACCTGAAGGAATTCCACCAGATGGAGCTTGGTGCGCTCCAGTTCGGTTTCGGCGTTTTCCAGCGCGCTTTGCGTGTTCTTCAGCTCCGCTTCGGCGTGCTCCAATTGCTCCAGGGAGCCGGCCTTCAAATCGTAGAGGCGCTTGGCGCGGTCGCGGTGGCGCTGCGAGTAGGAGAGGGCGGTTTTGAGCCGGGCCAGTTCGGCCACGGCCTTGCGATATTCGGCGCGGCCTTCATGGATGTCGTGACTGTGCATTCCGGCCAGTAGCTGGTCTTTCTTCACCCGGTCACCAGGGAAGACCAGCACGCGGATGATCTTGCCGTCAGTGACTGCGCCCACGTGCCAGGAGCGGTTCTCATTGACCGTGATGCGCCCATTGGAGGTGATGGTTTCGGGCAGCGCCTGCGACTGCACCGTGACCATCTGCAGTTGCGCCTGCTGGACCTGCTTTTCGTCGAGCGTGACTTCCTTCGAATCGGCTGGAGGCGCTTCCGCTTTCGGCGTCTCCGCCTTCGCTGGAGCAGGCTCCGGTTTCGAAGAACAGCCAACCAGTAGAGCCAAACCTACAATTACGATGAGCCTCATGGGGCCACCCCCAATGCTGTTTCCAGTTGGACGGCGCTCTGCCGGTATTCGGCAAGGGCGCGTTGATAGAACAATTGCGTTTCAATGCGGACGCGCTGCGCATCCAGCAACCGAAGGAGATCGGCCCCGCCTTCGCGGTAGGCGGCCTCGGCGATGCGGGCCGTATCTTCGGCTTGCTTGCGCATCGTGAGAAGCGATTCGCCCAGTTGGCGTCGGCGCAACTCGACATCGCGCGCGGCTGCGGCGATCTCAGCCTTGATCAATGCTTTGGTCGCGGCCACCGTGGACTCGGCCGCGCGGATATCGGACTCGGCTGCCGAGATATTGCCCTGATTGCGGTTCTGAAAGGGAAGATCCACCTGCACGCCGCCCAGCAGTGCGTCGTTGCCGGTGGCCCGCTTGTATCCGAACAGCACGTCCACGTTGGGTTTCGCCATCACCTGTTGCAGACGCAGGTTGGCGCGTGCGGAGTCCACCAGTTGCATCGATAGTTTGATTTCCGGTCTGCGCCCCAGCGCCTGCTCAACGTCGACCGTAGCCGCGGCGGGAAGGGGCTCCAGCGGGTCGCTAAAGGTAGCCATGGGGAACTCGGTGCGACCCATTTCGCGAAAGAGATGAATGCGTGTGCGTTCGGCTTCCAGTTCGGCGGCGTTGAGGGCGATGGCCAGGCGCTCTCCTTCCAGACGGACGCGGATCAAGTCGGCCTCGGCGACGGCGCCTTCGCGCACGCGGATCTCGTGGTATTCGATGATGCGCTGGAAGCTGGTGCGGTCTTCGCGCAGCAGCGCGGCGATGCTGCTGGCGCCTACGGCTGCCCAATAGGCGAGCTTCACGCGTCCGGTGATCTGCGAGCGGAGCAGGTCGCGCTCCAGCTCCGAACGGCGAATGTTGGCCGCGGCCAGGTCTACTCTGCGGTCGCGCTTGCCCCCGGTTTCGAGCGTTTGCTGCAGGTAGGCGAAGTTGTCCGTGTCGCGCCAGTAGACGAAGGAAGAGTTGAGGTAAGGGCGGGTATTTTCGCTCTGCAGAATGAGCTTGGGATTCGGAGTGAGGGCCGCCTGGCGGCGCAGCGCTTCGTTGACCGCGATACGATCGGCACTGGCCTGCAAGGCGGGATGTTCTTTGATGGCAGCGGCCACCGCGTCCTGCAACGAGAGCGGGGTCTGTGCATCGGTGCTGCTTGCGGCAAACAGAATGTGAAAAAGAACGGCGGGCGTCAGACACCGCGAATTCATGTCGGTAACCTACCACTTTAACATGCACGCTACACTGGACAGATGAGAATTCCCATCTATCAGGTAGATGCTTTTGCCGCTGTTCCCTTCACAGGGAACCCGGCAGCAGTCTGCCCGTTGGAGGAATGGCTGCCCGATTCCGTAATGCAGCAGATCGCGGCGGAAAACAACCTGGCCGAGACCGCATTCTTTGTTCCGCAAGGCGCCGGATATGGACTGAAGTGGTTCACGCCAGTGGTGGAGATCGATCTGTGCGGCCACGCTACGCTGGCCTCGGCATTCGTGTTGTGGGAGAAGCTTGGCTACGCGGGAGAGCGTATTTCGTTTGAAACGCGTAGCGGCACACTGACCGTTTCCCGGCAGGGGGAACTGCTGGCGCTCGATTTCCCCACGCGTGCGCCGGAGGCATGCGAAGTTCATCCGGCACTGCTGGTGGCGCTGGGCGGATCCCCGCGCGAAGTGCTTGCCTCGCGGGATTACCTCGTGGTGTACGACACCGAGGAGCAAGTGCGAGCCCTTGCTCCCAACATGAATGCCGTAGCCAAGCTGGACCGCTTCGCCGTGATCGCCACGGCGCCCGGCAAGCAGCATGATTTCGTGTCCCGCTTCTTCGCCCCGGCCCAGGGGATTCCGGAAGATCCGGTCACCGGATCGGCACACTGCACGCTGACTCCTTATTGGAGCGCGAAGCTCGGCAAGAAGACTCTGCGCGCGAAGCAGATTTCGCCCCGAGGGGGAGAACTGCTGTGCGAGGATCGAGGCGAGCGGGTCTCGATCGCCGGCCAGGCAGTTCTCTATCTCGAAGGCTCTATTTTCGTTTAGCGCGTGCCTTTCGCTGATGGCGCTGCGCGTCAACAACGGCGATTGCCGTGACGTTAACGATGTCTGCCACTTCGCAACCGCGCTGCAGCACGTGCACGGGCTGCGACAGGCCCATCAGGATGGGACCGATCGCTTCGGCGCCGCCGATCCGCATCAGCAGCTTGTAGGCGATGTTGCCTGATTCGAGGTTGGGGAAGATGAGGACGTTGGCCCCTTCGCGCAACACACTGAACGGGTAGGTTTCGCTGAGTATATCGGGGGCAACCGCCGTATCGGCCTGCATCTCGCCATCGACGATGAGGTGCGGCGCCTGCTGATGGACGAGTTCCACCGCCCGGCGGACTTTGTCCGATAGCGGATGCCGCGCACTGCCGAAGTTGGAGAACGACAGCATGGCCACGCGTGGCTCAATATCCAGCCGCCTCACCGTGTCCGCCGCCTCAATGGCGATCTCGGCCAGATCCTCCGCCGTGGGTTCAATGTTCACCGTCGTATCGGCGAGGAAATACACCTGGCCGCGCGGCGTGATGAGCATGTACATGCCGGACACCTTGCTGCAGCCTTCGCGATGCGGAATCACCTGCAGCGCGGGGCGGAGCGTATCGGGATAGTGCCGGGTGAGGCCGGCCACCAGCGCGTCGGCGTCGCCGAAGCGTACCATCATGGAACCGAACGAAACGGGATCGAGAACGGCCAGCGCCGCCTCCTTCTGGGTCACACCCTTGCGCTGGCGCAGCGCATAAAACTCCGCCGTGTAGCGGGGCAGAGAAGGCGACTTCTTCGGATCCACGATGTGGAATGCGCCGGCGTCGAGGCGCAATTCCTCCGCCCGCTGGCGGATGCGCAACTCGTTGCCGAGGAGAATGGGTTTGGCGATGCCCTCATCGAGCAGCACATCGCAGGCGCGCAGGATTTTCTCCTCCTCGCCTTCGGGGAACACGACGCGAACCGGATTGCGCTGCGCTTTGTGAATCAGGATGCGGGTGACTTCGGTCGCTTTGCCCAGGCGCCGGGCGAGTTGCTCCTTGTACTCTTCGATGTCGATGGGCAACTGCGCGACGCCGGTTTCAATAGCGGCCTTGGCCACGGCGGAGGCGACCCAGATCAGGACACGCGAATCAAAGGGAGTGGGGATGATGTACTTCGGTCCGAACTCCATGTGCTCGACGCCATAGGCGCGGCGCACCGCATCGGGGACGTCTTCCTTCGCCAGCGCGGCAATGGCTTTGGTTGCCGCCAGTTTCATTTCGTCGTTGATCTTCGTGGCGCGCACATCCAGGGCGCCGCGGAAGATGAACGGGAACCCCAGCACGTTGTTGACCTGGTTCGGATAGTCGGAGCGGCCCGTGGCCATGATCAAATCACTGCGCGTGGCCACGGCGAGGTCATAGGCAATCTCCGGATCGGGATTGGCCATGGCGAAGACGATGGGGTTCGGAGCCATGCCCATGAGCATTTCGGGCGTCACACAGTTGGCGGCAGATAGGCCGAAGAAGACGTCGGCGCCCTTCAATGCATCCGTGAGTGTGCGCGCCTCGGTTTCCTGGGCGAAGCGCTCCTTGTATTTGTTCATGTGCTCCGGGCGGCCTTTGTAGACCACGCCTACGGTGTCGCACATGGTGATGTTTTCGCGCCGGATGCCGAGCCGCGTGAAGTGCTCGGCGCAGGCGATGCCGCTGGCCCCGGCGCCATTGAATACGGCCTTGATGCTGTCGAGGCTTTTGCCGGTGATCTCGGCGGCGTTGAGCAGCGCCGCGCCGGCAATGATGGCCGTGCCATGCTGGTCATCGTGAAATACGGGGATCTTGAGGGTGCGCCGCAGCTCCTCTTCGATCTCAAAGCACTCTGGAGCGCGAATATCTTCCAAATTAATGCCGCCGAAGGTGGGCTCCAGAATCTGACAGGTACGGATGATTTCCTTCGGGTCTTTCGTGTTGAGTTCGATATCGAACACGTCGATATCTGCGAAGCGTTTGAACAAAACGCCTTTTCCTTCCATTACCGGCTTTCCCGCCAGGGCGCCAATATTGCCCAATCCGAGAACGGCTGTACCGTTGGTAACGACAGCCACCAGATTGCCTTTCGCCGTATATTGGTAAACCAGATTGGGGTCTTTTTCGATTTCCAGACAAGGAACCGCGACCCCAGGCGAATAAGCAAGGCTCAGGTCTCGCTGTGTACGGCAGGGTTTCGTCGGAACAACAGCGATCTTCCCTGGCGCCGGTGAGGAATGGTACTCAAGGGCGTCTTCTTTTCGAATAGACATTGCGCTTCTATTGTGGCAGGGTACGCGGCAGGCCGGGTAAGGTAAGATTGAAGCGGGCTACTTCGAGTGTCGATTCCTCCTACTCCTCCGGCGTTAGAAAGCATGGGCGACCGCCCATTCTCCTTCTATCCGCCCGTGGTGGGTGTGGAGCACAATGAGTGGACTTACAAACAGGCCACGTGGTCAGAGATTCTGGTCAACAACACGAAGTCGAACATGGAGGTGTGGGTACCGCGGCGCTTCCTGGGCGAAGTCTCGAAGGTGGATGAGCCGGTGATGATCGTCGGCCTGAAGCGCGAACTGGAATATCGCGCCGGTTCCTTATGGCCCTTCGAACGGCGTGTGATTGAGATGCCGAAGGCGGTGAACGACTACGCGCGTCCCCCGGTTGGGGAAACGCCGGCGGCGCCGACGCGCCTGCAGGAAATCCGGGCCACCGAAGGCGCCGAATCGCGGATCGGAAAAATGATGGCCATCGCGATGGCCGTGATGCTGGCCATCACGTTCGCGGTGGTGAGTTTTTATCGCAGCAAGAACGACCCTACGAATGTGGAATTCGTGGGCATTGAGCAGAAGGCCCTGAATCTCAAGGCCAGTGACGATTACCACGCCGTCGTGCGGCTTCTGGGGCCGCCGAAGGAAGACCGTTTTCGCGAGGGCACGGGCGAACTGCAGTACCGGCTCTTGGCCTACCCCGACCAAGGCATTTACATTGTGCTGATGGGACTGGAGCGGGACAAGGCCCGCTACATCGGGGCGCTGGATAAGAACTGGAAGCCGGTCCATTCCGTGGATCTTCCGGGCCATGGGAATACTCGGGCAATGCTGAATAAACTCTCCAGGTTTTAGCGCGGTACTAGGACGAATTGCGCTTCGGTCCATATTTTCGGCGCGCCTTTTTGTGTAATCTGAAGCACCGTGCGAACCCTATTGCTTGCCATCGCTTCCCTGATCATTGCGGCTTCAGCCGCCGTTGCCGGGCCTGTTACGTACGATCTTGTGGGAGATCCGGATGTGAGCGGCTTCGTGACGTTCAACCTGCCCGCGGGGGTGGGGCTGACCAACGTTTCCAACTCCAACGTTACTGCCCTGTCCATCGTTGTCGGTGGGGAGAGCTTCTCGCTGGGCGATGTGTTGACGGGCGATAGCACCGAGTTCGACTTCGGTGTCGATCCGCCGGCGATCGTCAACGGAGGTGGTTCGCTGGCCACCAATGGGAGTGCGTACCTCACGCTGTTTGCGGGATTCGACGGGGACGCGCGGATCCTGACCAATCTGCATTTTTACGAAGTGCAGTGGGTGGCGCGCGACGGATCCGAAGTGCCGGAGCCAGCCACGCTGACCGTAGTGATTGCGGTATTGGCAGGGCTGGCGCTGCTGCGCCGCATGCGTTCCACGTAAGCTTGTTTTCACGCGGCTGCCGAATTCAGTATCATCACAGTCTATGAAGAAACTCCTCCTCACCACGATTGTGCTTGGACTGTCCGTGGCCGCCTCCGGCGAGACCGCCGACGAAGCGGCCGTGCGCGCCGCTCATGAAGCGTTCGTGAAGGCTGCCAAAGCCGGCGACGGCGCAGCCCTCAATAAACTGCTGGCCGATGGCGTGCAGTACAGCCACTCCAATACGAAGCTCGAAAACAAGCAGGAAGCCGTGGCTGCGCTGGTGAAGTCGAAAGGCAACTTCGAGGTTCATTCGCAGACCATCCACGTGTACGGCAAGGCGGCAACGATTCGGGCCAAGGTGACCGCACGCAATCCCGCGGGGGACATTCCGCTGACGATGCTGCAAGTGTGGGTGAAGAACGGCAATCAGTGGCAGATGATGGAGCGCCACACCACGCGCATCCCGGCGCAGTAGACCGCTACTCGGGATTCTCCAGTCATGAACAAATTACTCGGGCACCTCACCTGGGGCGCGATTGCCATTGTCGGTGCGTACAGCCTGGCCGGCATCGCCATGAATCGCGGCGAGACGGTGAACAGCATGTGGCTTGTGCTGGCGTCGGTCTGCGTCTACCTCATCGGTTTCCGCTTCTATGCCAAATTCATTGCCGCCAAGGTGATGGTGCTCGATAATAACCGCGCGACGCCCGCCGAGCGGTTGCGCAACGGCCACGATTTCGAGCCGACGAACAAGTGGATCCTGTTCGGGCATCACTTTGCGGCGATTGCGGGGCCGGGTCCGCTGGTGGGTCCGACCCTGGCGGCGCAATTCGGTTTTCTCCCCGGGACGCTGTGGATCATTGTTGGTGCGGTGCTCGGCGGAGCCGTGCAGGACTTCATCATTCTGTTCTCTTCGATGCGGCGCGACGGCAAGTCCCTGGGACAGATGGCGCGCGAGGAGATCGGGAGGCTGGGCGGCATCACCGCGCTGCTCACGGTGTTGTTGATCATGATCATCCTGCTGGCAGTGGTGGCGCTGGTAGTGGTGAATGCGCTGAAGGGCAGCCCCTGGGGCACGTTCACCATCGCGGCTACGATGCCCATCGCGGTGTTCATGGGAGTCTATCTGCGCTATTGGCGGCCGGGGAAAGTACTGGAAGTCTCGTTGATCGGATTCGTGCTGGTGATGGGGAGCATCTTCGCCGGAGAAGCAGTGGCGCACTCTCCGACGCTGGCTCCGTGGTTCACCATGAGCGGCATTGCGCTGGCGATTGCGGTGATCATCTATGGCTTCTTCGCCAGTGCGCTGCCTGTTTGGCTGCTGCTGGCTCCGCGCGATTACCTCAGCACGTTTGTGAAGCTGGGCGTGGTGCTGCTGCTGGGCGTGGGCATTCTGTTTGTGCGGCCCAATCTGGAACTGCCGGCGTTCACGCGGTTCGTGGATGGCAATGGGCCGATTTTCGCAGGGAAGATTTTTCCGTTCTGCTTCATCACCATCGCCTGCGGCGCCATCAGCGGTTTCCATTCGCTGATCTCATCGGGCACTTCGCCGAAGATGGTGGCCAAGGAGTGGCACGTCTGGCCAGTGGGTTACGGCTCGATGCTGCTGGAGAGCTTTGTGGCGATCATGGCGATCATTTCAGCGAGTGTGTTGCAGCCTGGTGTGTTCTTCGCTGTCAACTCGCCGGCGGGGATTGTCGGAACAACGCCCGAGGCCGCGGCGGCAACCATTACCGGATGGGGCTTTCCGGTGACGGCGGCGCAGATGGCCTCTCTTGCTGCCGATGTCGGCGAGGAGAGCCTGTACTACCGCACGGGCGGCGCGCCGTCGCTGGCCCTGGGCATGGCGCATATCTTCGCCTCGAGCGGCGGAGGCAAAGCACTGCTCAGCTTCTGGTATCACTTCGCCATCATGTTTGAGGCGCTGTTTATTCTTACGGTGATCGACGCGGGGACGCGTGTCGGCCGGTTCATGTTGCAGGACCTGCTGGGCAACGTACACAAGAAACTCGGCGAGACCAGTTGGATGCCGGGAGTGATTGGATCGAGCGCGCTGATCGTCATTTCCTGGGGCTATTTCCTGATTCAAGGAGTGCGCGATCCGCTGGGCGGGATCAATTCCCTATGGCCGCTGTTTGGGATCGCCAATCAACTGCTGGCGGCGATCGCCTTGTGCGTGGCGACGACGATTCTGATCAAGATGCATGGGGCGAAGTACATGTGGATCACGTGCACGCCGCTCACCTGGCTGGTGATTGTCTGCTACACCGCGGCGTGGCAAAAGATTTTTTCTCCCATTCCGCGCATCGGGTTTCTGGCGCAGGCGGATCAACTGCAAGGGCTGCTCGATGCCGGTAAAGTGAGTGCGGCGAAGTTGGCCGAAACGCAGACGGTGATTTTCAACAATCGTCTGGATGCGGTGGTGTGCGGATTGTTTCTCGTGCTGGTGACGACGATTCTGGTGGACTCGGTGATTCTCTGGGCCGGCATTCTGCGCGGCACGCGCGAAGCAAGGATTAGTGAGACACCGTTTGTGATGTCGCAACTGCGGGCGGAGGAAGTATGAAGCGGTTCTTCCAGTTGGTGGTTGGGTTGTTGAAAGAACTGGCGGATGAGAATGCTTATGAACGGCATCTGGCGGCGCATGGGCGAGTGCATTCACCCGAGGAGTGGCGTCGATTTAGTGAGCACCGGTTGAAGGCGAAGTATATGCGGGCGAAGTGTTGTTAGGGGATTGCTACCAGATCGTGCGCACAGGGTACTTCTGAAAAACGTCGTCCGGACTCAGAATGGTCATCCCATACCTCTATTGTGAGCTACCCCGCGAATCTGCGATAAATCCTTTCGCCGCGCTCCAGGCCGCGTAAGGCCGCGAAGTGGGGGTCGACAACGGAATAAGGAAGATTGTGGTCGTGCTCGCGCTCGGCCCGCTCCATCCAGTCGAGCGCCTTGCGGGGATCACCGCAGCGAGCCTCTACCAGTCCCACTAGCGACGGGGCGGTTTTCTCCATCCCAACGGAGCGTAGAATCTCCATCGACTTGGTGTACTGCGCGCGGCCGCCCGTTCCGGCGAGCAGATGCGCGAGAGCGGCGGCGAAGCGCTGGCTCCTGGGGTCCACTTGATGAATCGACCGCAAGGGGGCTTCCGCTTCTCGAGTCCGGCCCTGCGCTTCCAAGGCCCGGCCGAGCATCCAGCGGGCCATCGGCCAGTCCGGCTCCCAGCGTAGCGATTCCCGCGCCAGTTCTTCGGCTTCGTGCCCCAAGCCGGCCTGCAACAGGGTAGTGGTGGCGGCGAAGCGCAGGATTTTCGAGCGGGGCATGACACTAAGCGGTTTGGCGATGACGGCCAGCGCTTCCCTGGCACGGCCGCGGATGGCGGCGGCATCGGCATAGAAGCGATACGCCTCGACGTGAAAGGCCGAGCGCTGAATGCAGCGGCGCATGGCCGCTTCCGCTCCGCCGATGTTCCATTCCTCCAGCAGCCCGAGGTAGCCACTGACGAAGTTGCCGGCCACGGATGCCGGATCCATGCGAAGGGCTCGATTGGCGGTATGCGAGGCCTGGGCCAACATGCCGCGGTCGTATTCCATGGTCAGGCGGTAGACCCAGGCGAGTTGCGCCAGGGGCTCCACGAAGGTGGGGTCAATGCGGGCCGCCTCCTCCAGGAGGCGAGCGCCATCCAGCAGCACTTCGATGCGCGTCTTGCCCTGCTTTTCGGCAGTGGTCTGCAAGGTGAAATCTTTATAGGGGCGGACCGTGGAAAGGGCACGGCGATAGGCGACTAAGGCATTCCTGCGAGTTTCCGAAGGCTGCCCGGTCCTTTGGATTTGCTCCAACTGCTGAGCGATGGATGAGGCGGCATGGCGGGCCTGTTTCTCGCCTGCTCCGAGTTCGGCATCCCAGTCCGCGGACCAGATGCGGAAGTCGCAACTCACTTCGCGCAACTCGGCCATGAGCCGCAAGCGGGAAGGATCTTCCCAGCAGCGGCCTGCCATCGCCGTGACACAGTAGGCGGCCCCTTGGGATTGCACCGCCAACTGGTTCAGGTCCCTGGCTTGCATGACGGGAATGCGCAGGAAGCCGAGTTCGTTGGCGAGCAGATGGAGCAATTGAGCGGCGTCATCGGTGTAGCCACCGCGCATGGCTGTTTCGCCGGCGACGAGGATGACCGGAGGGAGCCGGGAGCCGGTACGGGTTCGCAGCAGGACAGCCGCGGCGGAAGCAGCCACGCCGCCGATTGCCAATCCAGCGGTGAGAAGGCGGCGGCGGGAGACAGGGGCGGACGGCGGCTCGGCTGGTTGCTCCAGGAAGCGGGCTACATATCCGCCCTTGGGGATCTCCATGCGGACGGCAGCGGCGGCCCCTTCCGTTTCGTAGTAACGCTCCAGGCGCGACCGCAATTTCGAGGCTTCGACACGGACCGTCGATTCCTGCTTGGGATCGTAGTCCGGGGCCCTGTCGAAGACCTCCAGGGCGATGGTGTATTCCTTCAGATCATCGATTGAGCCGCTGAGCGACTTCTCCACGATGTAGCGGAGGAGGCGGGATTGACGCCCGGCGCGGGCGAAGCCTTCACTTCGCAACACCTCTTCCAAGTGGTTTCGTACCTTGATGTTATCCATGCGAGTAACTCCCAGGTAACGTCTATTCTACCCCTGGAAACGACGTCACGAAGGGCATTTTGTGATTTCCTGTCCTATCGGAGGACAACTATGCTGCGTTTAAACAGCGCTGTTGGGATCGCGGGGACTCTCGTCCTGGCTTCGGCAGCCGTATGCCAGGCGGGGGTCGCCACGTTCGCCACAACATACTATGGAGACAATGCACAATCGGGGACGGGTTCCACGTTCTCGCAAACCTATGCCGGAAGCACGCATATGAGCGGCGGGCCCGTGCATTCCGGTGAGAGTTTCACCTCGGACCCTGTGTGCGGAGGGCTCTGTCTGCACCCGGGCTTCAACGAGTACGGTGAGGCTTCCATCGATGCCACTACCGGCAGAGGGCGGGGATACGCACGAATCGGCCTGGAAGGTACCTTCGGAGCTTTGGATGCTGGTTTCGCCGAAGCCGGGTTCACGCTGACGGATACCCTGGCGATCGATTTCACCTCGCCGTTCTTTGTCACGCTGGACCTGACGCTGGCTGCAAACAACGTGTCGGCCGGTGGCGGCAGCAATGAATTCGCCGTCTGGTCGGCGGTGTATGAAGCGAAGTTCACGGAGGTGGGCGAACTGTTTCCCTCGTTCCAGGTTCGGATAGGGATCAACCGAAGCCTGGATGCAGGGGTACTGGACACGTTCTACCGGATCAGCACAATCGACGGACTGGGGGCTCATGAGGTTGAGGAAGGCGAGTCATTGCCGGATCGATACCACGTGAAGGCTGCGGTGCCGGGCGACCCGATTCCGTTGCCTGTTTCCTATAATCTGGAACTGTCGTTGTACGTTCACGCCACCTGCCAGACCTTTGGTTCTCCGGGCTGCGACGCCCTTGTATCGTCCCCGAATTCCAGCTACATCTCCTTTGACGGGAACTACACTTCGGAGAATGGATATGGGTATGCCGGAGTAGTAGATGCGGTTCCGGAGCCATCGACGGTGGTACTGCTCGGCGCGGGTTTGGTGTTGCTGGCTCTTATGCCCGGTGTTCGCCGCGCCGGAACAGCCATTTCTCCAACTCCACTGCCCAAAAGACCACCGAGCTTGCTGCCATAGTCACCAGGAAATCATCCCAGGGCAGCGCCACTGTCTTGAAGAACGCCTGGAGGAACGGGACGTAGATCAGGGCAATCTGCAGGGCGACGGTCAGGGCCACGGCGGCGATCAGCGGCCGGTTGGAGAACAAGCCGATGCGGAACAGCGACTGGTGCTCGGAGCGGATGGCCAGCACATGAGCCATCTGCGATAGCGTCAACGTGGTGAACAGCATCGTCTGCCAGTGCGCATCGCCGGCCTTCCAGTAGTGATAGCCCAAGGCCAGCGAGAGCAGGCCCATGAGCAAACCGACCCAGATGACGTGGCGACCCAAACCGCGGGCGAAGATGCTTTCCGAGGGAGAGTGGGGCGGCCGGCGCATCACATCGGGATCGGCGGGTTCGACGCCAAGCGCGAGGGCGGGCAGGCCGTCGGTGACGAGGTTCATCCACAGAATCTGCAGCGGCAACAACGGCAGCGGCATGCCCAGGAAGGGGGAGAGCAGCATGAGCCAGATCTCGCCCGAGTTGGTGGCCAGTATGTATTTAATGAATTTGCGGATATTGTCGTAAATCACGCGGCCTTGTTCCACCGCGGCTACGATGGTGGCGAAGTTATCGTCCAGCAGCACCATGTCGGCGGCCTCTTTGGCCACATCGGTTCCGGTGACGCCCATGGCGACGCCGATATCGGCGCGCTTGAGTGCGGGCGCATCGTTCACGCCATCGCCGGTCATCGCCACGATCTGTCCTTTGCGCTGCAGGCCTTCGACGATCCGTAGTTTATGGGCAGGGGACACGCGGGCATAGACCGACGTGTGCCCGGCAATCTGCTCCAACTCGGGTTCCGGCATCTTCTCCAACTGCGCGCCGGTGACTACAGGCGCTTCTTTCGGCATCCCTAAGCCTGCGGCGATGTGGCTTGCGGTGAGCGGGTGATCGCCGGTAATCATCACGGGCCGGATGCCCGCTTTGCGGCAAGTCTCGACGGCCTCGGCGGCCTCGGGGCGCGCCGGGTCAATGATGCCAATCATCCCGATGAGCGTCAGGTTCTGCTCCGCCTCTCCTTCCGCTGAATCAGCAATAGAGCGGAAGGCGACGCCAAGCACGCGCATTCCCTTCGCGGCCAGCCCTTCATTCGACTCGGCCAAACGCCGCCGCCAGCGCTCATCGAGAGGCGCGGCACTGCCATCCACCCACACGGACGAAGAGATTTCGAGCAGGCTATCGACCGCGCCTTTGGTGAAGGCGACATGCGCCGCGTGTCCATTCAGAGCGTGCCGCAGCCCGTCCGGGATGAGGGCGCGATTGGCAGGAACGCGGTGCACGGTGGTCATGCGGCGGCGCACCGAATCGAAGGGCACCTCGCCGGTGCGCGGGAAGGCGGCATCGAGCGCGGGCTTCTCCAATCCGAATCGCGAGGCAGCGGCGGTGAGCGCGGTTTCGGTGGGATCGCCGAGTTCATTCGAGGCGGCATCGTTGCACAACGCGCCGGCAGCGAGCAGAAGCGCGGTATCAGGCGGCGTCTTCCCCGTGGGCCCATCGGCGTTTTCGACGCGATCCGGCAACTGGAGCAGAGTGGCGGTCATGCGGTTCTGCGTCAACGTGCCGGTCTTGTCCGAGCAGATCACGGTGACCGAACCGAGCGCCTCGACGGCAGGGAGCTTGCGGATCAGCACCCGCCGCTTCAACATGCGCTGGGCGCCGAGAGTGAGGGCGATGGTCACCACGGCCGGCAAACCTTCGGGCACGGCGGCGACGCCGATGCTGACGGCGGTGAGCAGCATCAATTGCAATTCCTCGCCGCGTACGAGTCCCAGCACGAAGATGAGCGCCACGATCGCCAGCGCCGCTGCGGCGAGCCCTTTGCCCAAGTGCTCCAGCCGCCGTTGCAGCGGAGTTTGCCCGCGGTCCACGCGGCTGGATCATGGTGGCGATGTGACCCAGCTCTGTACGCATGCCGGTATCGGTGACCACCGCGGCGCCGCGCCCGGCGGTGACGAAGGTGCCCATGTACGCCATGTTGCGGCGATCGCCGAGCGGCAGGTCGGGCTTGTCGATGGCTTCGGTCACTTGTGCACCGGCTCGGATTCGCCGGTCAACGCGGCTTCCTGCGTCTGCAGGGCGGCATTTTCGATGAGACGGCAATCGGCGGGAACGTAGTTGCCGGCCTCGAGGTAGACGATGTCGCCGGGGATGAGTTGGGTGGAGACGACTTCTTTAATGAGGCCATCGCGGCGCACGCGAGCCGCGGGCACGGAGAGCTTTTTCAATGCGGCCATGGCTTTCTCGGCGCGGTACTCCTGGGTGAAGCCGAGAATCGCATTCAAGACCACGATTGCGGCAATGGCCACGGCGTCTTTGAAGTCGCCGAGCAGCGCCGACACCACGCCGGCGATGATCAGAACCACCACCATCAGGGCGGTGAGTTGCTCCCACAGAATGAGCCAGGGCGACTTGATGCCGCTGCCGGTGAGTTCATTTGGGCCCAGTTCGGCCAGCCGCTGTGCCGCTAATGCTTCGCTCAGCCCGTTTGCATCCGCACTGCCCAATTCCCGCAACACATCACCGGACTGGCGGCGATGCCAATCCCGTTTCAAGGAGGCCATAGTCCTATGTTAGGGGAGGTCTGGGCGTATGTCTTTCCGCAAAATTACGGAATTCGAGGGGGAGCGACCCCGAATGGGAAGATCATCCGCATTCCGTGTTGGGGGCGCGGAAAGCTCCCGGTTCCAAGGAAAGGGGTCACCATGAATTGCAAAGACGCAGGAACGCGTGAGCTTGCGGTCCGTCTGTTCGTCATAGACGAGCGAACGGCAAGGCCGTTGGGCGGAGTCATCGTGGGCATCGATGAAATGAGCGGTCCCACCGGTTCCCGAAAGCGTCTGGGAACACTCCAGACAGACGCGGCCGGCTATGTTTCCTTTCGGATTACCAAGCCCAAGTCGGGCAAGATCGCTGTCTCGTTAAACTCGCAGAAACCTCCGGAACTTACTTTGGATGTTTCGAATGAAATGGCCCTCAATGGGGCGCACATGATTCGTGTATCCCCAGGCGATTTGGATGACCTCGACAGTCCGATCACTCTCCCAGCGGTGATTCGTCCTGACCTTATCGACAGGATGATCTCTCCGGCATCTGTCGGCTTTGTGCCCAACAGCGGCAAGAGTCTTTGCTCTCAATTGGTCCCGTCCTCCTTCACTGCACAGGAGTTCGAAGCATTCCAGGTGATTGCGAATACATGCCAGCCAAGCGATCAGGCGTGCGAAGGCCGCCTTCCTGTCGTTGCGGGACGGATGCTCACCTACTCCGTCCGATGGACTCCCGCGGGATACTCCATCGGCTCACTTCTCAATACGATTCCGCTCGCGCCTTGCGAGCAGGTGAGCGTCTCCATTGCCGGATGGCAAAGGCGCGAGGTGGCCTCGCTCGATTCGGCGAAGATGGAGAACGTTTTCGAATGGCAAGTCTCGGACCGCAATCAACTACTGAGTGAGACCATGAAGTTGGCCTCCAAACAGAAGACCTCCGCGTGGCAGGTCGCAACAACAGCCAAGAGCAACCAAAATATCAGTGGGTCGGGCGAAAGTAAGACGAGCATCTCGCCGGCGGATTGGCTGGCCAGCGAGCTTCCCCTCAAGTTCACGTCGGACATCACAGGGAAGCTCTCCTACGCTCACGATTTGACGGGGATACTCGGCGGGGGATTCAGCGCAACGAAGAATTCCACCGAAATAGCTGCCGGGACGACGCAGACCTTTTCCGAACGGATCCGGCAGGAAGCGGGTCAAGTAGCGTCGGCTCGCAGCACTGTTGTTTTTCAGAGCGCCGTAAACGAGACTCGCACGTTTCAGGGCCGCACCATCCGCAACAACAACCATTGCCATACCCTCACCCTCAACTACTATCAGATCGATCAGAACTACGAGGTAAACACCTCGTATCTGGGGGAGCGAGCGGTTTTGCTGCTGCCGTTCGACAGTGCCCTCGTGTTTGACGCCGAAAAGGCGTATCGCTATTCGACTGTACTGCGAGGAGGCCTGCTCGACAACACGCTTGACACATGCTTTGACTCACTGGCTGAGTATCTGTTCTGCGGCAAGAAGAAGAGCGTGAGAACATTGCGCTTTTTTGCGGCCAATGTGTTTTCCGGTGGTCCGTTCGGCATGAAATCGAAACTGTTTACCGTCACATTGCAGTTGACTGACGGAACGCTTCTTGGCCCGTTCCAAACGCAAGTCCTTGATCTCTCGGCAGGGGAGAAATTCTGGTTCGAGGTGACACTGGACACGCCGATTTGGCGCTCGGATCTTGCCGCAGTGAGCGTGGCGTCCCTGGGGGGCCAAGTTGAGGGACTCAGCGTCGATTTGGGCGGGGAATCGATCGTGCTGGCCGACGGCCTGTTGCCTCTGTCGCCAAATGGAACATCTTTCCCAATGCCAGCCAGTCCGAGCAGTGAAGCCAGTAACTGCTGCATTCAGAAGTTGGTGGGTCACCTCAACACCCATAGCCGGTACTACAGCACCTTGATCGCCATGGCGGAGTCCCGTGACGAGCGTCTGGCCCGTTGGGCGTGCTGCAGACTGTCCGACGGGTCGTACCTTCTCGATCACATCGATCTGATGCCCTTGACTGTCTTCGGCAACCATCTTGTCTACGCAGCCGGGGAGATCAATCCGCCGGAGGAACCAGTCGAGTCCTCGCACATGACCACGCTTCCCACCCCAGGTGTGCACTGTGAGGGCATACTCGGCCGTTGCGGCACCTGCGAAAAAATTGACGAGAGCACCAACTGGAACTGGACCGATTGCGGCTGCAAGGATGAGGCTCCGGCGCCCTCCACTTCGATTGACGGCGAGGCAACGAAAGTGGCAGACCTGAAGGATATGGTGACAACAACCTTTGCCGCGTTGGGGCTCAAGGAACTAGCAGATGCACCAGCCAGCAGTTTGGCGACGGTGCTCTCTGAACTCATCCAAAAGGCGAACCTCACACCGTCCGATGCCAAGGATCTACTGGAGAAACTATTGGCGGATCAGAAGGCCTTGGTGAACGGGAAGGAATGACCTAAGGAATAAAAGTGCGGAGGATGGTGCCGTTGCCGCGCACGGTCAATTCATTGCCCGCGGGCAGTTCATAAACCTCGCCGGGAAGGAACGGTTCGCCGTTGATCAGACCCTCGCCCGCGAGCACGATCAGGCCGCACACGCGTTCGATCGGGTCTTTGCGCAGTTCTTCGCGCACTTCCAGCTTGTCGGTATGGAAGTAGGGGCATTTGACGGGCAAAGTGGCCCGCGCGGGGCATGGGCCGAGGTTTGATACCTCGATCGCTTTGTCCAGGTGCAACTCACGGGGGCGCCCGTAATCGTAGAGCCGGTAGGTGATATCGGAATGCTGCTGTATCTCGCACATCGCCAGCCCGGCGCCAACCGCATGCACCGTGCCGGCGGGAATAAAGATGGTATCTCCGGGGCGCACCATGACCCAATTGAGCATGCCCTCAATGGTTCCGGAGAGCGCTCCGTTGCGCACGGCCTCTTTCGTCACCGGCTCGCGAAAGCCGGCCGCGACCTTGGCGCCGGGGCCGGCACGCAGGATGTACCACATCTCCGTTTTGCCGTTCGCAGTCTCATGCTCACGGGCAAACTCATCCCATGGATGAACCTGCACCGAAAGCCGCTCCGTGGTGAAGAGAAACTTGATCAACGGCAGGTTAGGGGAGTTGAACCACACCTCTCCCGTCTTCTTTTCCGGTTCCGGAAACCACGGGGCAAGCCCCGTCGATCCCCAGATTTTTTCCAGGAACGACGGGGCTACACGATCAATGTTGGGCAATTAGCGCAGCTCCTTGAGGAACGTTTCAATGCGATCGAGTCCGCGCTTCAGGTCTTCCATGGATGCCGCGTAGGAAATGCGGATGTGCTTGTCCGTACCGAAGGCTTCGCCGGGAACGACGGCCACTTTGGCCTGCTCCAGCAGCTTTTCCGAAAAATCCATCGCGCTCTGGATGCCGCCTTTGCCGAAGGCGACGCCGATGTTGGGATAGGCGTAGAATGCGCCTTTGGGATCGGCTACTTTGACGCCGGGCATGGCGCGGAGGCGCGCCAGCACGTACTCCCGCCGGGTGCGGTATTCGCCGAGCATCTGCTGCACGGATTCCTGCGGTCCGCGGAGCGCTTCGACGGCTGCCTTCTGCGCGATGGAAGTGGGGTTCGACGTCATGTGGCTCTGGAGCTTGCCGATGGCGCTGATGACCGCGGCGGGGGCGAGGCCGAAGCCGATGCGCCAGCCGGTCATGGCGTAGGTTTTGGAGAGCGATCCGGCCACCAGCACGGATTCCTTCGCGCCCGGCAGGGCGGCAATGCTGAACGGCTCACTGCCATAGAGGAAGTGGCAGTAGCATTCGTCGGTCATGAGGTAAATGCCGCGGCTGGATGTGAGCTTGAAGATCTTTTCGAACTCTTCTTTTTCGATGACTGCGCCGCTCGGGTTGGAGGGCGAATTGATGATGACCAGCTTGGTGCGGTTGGTCAGATGCGGCTCAATCATGTCGGCGGTGAGAGTGAAGCCGGCGTCCTCGTCGGTGTCGACGAACACGCACTTGCCGCCGGCGTAATTCACCACGTCCTTGTAGGTCACCCAGTAGGGCACGGGGATGACGACTTCATCGCCGTGATTGATGAGCACCTGCATGAGGTTGAAGATGACGTGCTTGCCGCCGACGGTGACGATGCATTCGTTGGGCTTGTAGCTGGTACCGAAATCCTTGGCATGGCGCTCGCAGATGGCTTCCTTCAACTCCTGAGTGCCACCAGCGGGAGTGTATTTGGTGAAGTTGGCATGAATGGAGCGGATTGCCGCTTCTTTGATATTTTCCGGGGTGGGGAAGTCCGGCTCTCCGGCTCCGAAGTCGACGACATCCACTCCGGCGCGGCGCAGTTTGTCCGCGGCGGCGGCCACTTTCATGGTGGAAGATTCGCTGATCAGAGAGATGCGATCGGCGAGTGCTGCTGCTGTTGTACTCAAAGCGATTACCCTTTCAAGCGCTGTGCGCGAACAGACGGTCTTTCAACCGCTGCTCGACGAATGGCGGCACAAGGCCGCCGATATTCCCACCCAGTTTGATCACTTCCTTCACCAGGCGGGAACTGACGAAGGAGTGGGCCTCGGAGGCCATCATAAACACGGTTTCGATGTCGGGGCGCAGTTTGCGATTCATCAGCGCCATCTGCAGTTCATATTCGTAGTCCGACACGGCGCGGATGCCGCGCACGATGAGCGAAGCATTCTTCGCCGCTGCGTATTCCACCAGCAAGCCATCGAAGGTATCCACTTCGACGTTGCTGTACTTGGCGACGGCGATGCGCATCATCTCCGCTCGTTCTTCCAGCGAGAATAGCGGCTGCTTCGATTCGTTGCGGAGGACACCGACAATCAGACGCGAGACAAAGTGAGAGCAACGTTCGATGAGATCGAGATGCCCGTTCGTGATCGGATCGAAGGAGCCGGGATAGACAGCGACTAGATGTGTTGGCGGTTGCCCCACGGTGATAAACATTGATTCTATCAGGAAGGAAGCAGCGGCGCGGTGACGATTTATGCTGCCTGACGGTGTGGCCGTGAAAGGACGGGCGGGGCGTCTTTTCCGCAGCAGCGCTTGAACTTGAGCTTGCTGCCGCAGGGGCAGAGGGAGTTGCGCGGTGTATGTTTTTCGGGGGAGGAAGCAGGCGCGGTTTCTTGCGGTGTTTCATCAGGTGTTGAAAGTGATGAATTGTGATGAATTTCGTTGTCCGATGGGGTTTCCTGCTGGAGAGCGGCGTTGTAGCCTGCCAGGTAGGCGGCGTCGAGGAGTTGGTCGCTGTCGTGCTGTTTGGGGGATGGGGATTTTTCAGGGGTGGTCACGAATTTGATGATGGCGAGGGCGGTGCGGACGCGGAGAGCAGGAGGTGTGGCTGGATCTTCGAGCGTGGTTTTGAGGATGCGGATGGCGGGAGCGGCGAGGGAGTTCATTGCATCGCGGTAGGTATCGATATAAGCGTTTTTGGTGGCTTCGAGGGTATCGCGGAAGGCGGGGATAGTACGGCACCAGTGGTGAATGGTGGTGCGATGAACGCCGATGGCGTCGGCGGCGGCAGTGGCGGACAGGCCGGATGACAGGGCCTTGATCGCTTCGAGCTGTTGTTGGTGAAGGGATTCCATGGGGGTCTCCTGGACAGGAGGTTAGCAGGGGGGCGGGCAGTGGGATGGGGGGGCGGGTTGCGGTGTATGGGCTTATGTGGTTGAAAAGGAATGAGAAATAAATAATTTCGATGATTGTCACCAGGGGCGACGGTCATGCTAGACTGGCCGGGAATGGCGGATGTAACCGAGCTTCTAGAAGCATGGCGCGCAGGTGACACTTCCGCCCTGGACCGCCTGATTCCGCTGGTATACGACGACCTGCGACGGCTGGCGCGCAACATGGCACGCGGGCAGTTCGGCACTCCGGCCCGCGGCACTACGCTAGTGCATGATCTCTATTTACGGCTGGCGGGCCAAACGCATCCTGAGATACAAAGCCGGGTGCACTTTTTCGCCGTCTCCTCGCGGGCGATGCGGCAGATACTGGTGGATGGGGCGCGGCGGCTGCAGGCGCAGCGCCGCGGGGGTGGGGCCGTGGAAACGCTGGAAGACAATGTGGAAGCCGCCAATGAGCGGGGCTCGCTGGAACTGCTGGATCTGAACGACGCGCTGGACCGGCTGGCAGCGCTCTACCCGCGCCGCGCGCAGATCATCGAGCTTCGCTACTTCGGTGGTCTGAGCGCGGAGGAAACCGCCGAGGTGTTGAGCGTGTCCACCGAAACGGTGCGGCGGGAAATGCGGCTGGGGGAAGCCTGGCTGGGGGAATTGCTGGGTTCGACCGATTAGCGCTTCGCTTCCACTTCGGCCAGAATGCGCGTTATCTCCTGGGTATTGACGCTCGGTATTTTCTTCCACCTTTCCAGGGCTTCGCGCAGGTAGCGTGCGCTGCCCTTCCAATCGCCTTTGCCGCGCAGTGCCAGCCCAATGCCTTCCACGGCGCGGGCGGCCGGGCCGGTGCTATCCTTCGCCAGCATGGAATAGGATTCGCGATAGGTGGACTCGGCTTCCTGCCAGCGTTCGGCGGCGAGCAGCGCCTTGGCGAGATTGTTGAGACTGACGCCGATGTAGCGGTGGCCAGGGGGATAGGCTTCCTTGCGGATATCGACCGCGGCGCGGCAGTGGGGAAGCGCCTCCAGCGGGCGCTTCATGAGGGTGTACAGTCCGCAGAGGTTGTTGTAGTTCATGGCCGATGTGATGTGCCTTTCTCCATACACCTGGCGGGTGAGCGCGAGGCTTTCCAGGGCGAAGGGCTCCGCGGTGGCGAAGTCATTGGAGGACATGGCCACCACGGCCACGGAGTTCAACCCGAGCAGCAACTCCTGCTTCGGCCCGGTGACGCGGAGAATCTCCACCGACTTGCGGGCACTCTCCATGGCGGCGGGATAATGCGATACGCCGGCCATATACTCGGCGTTGGCCCGGTTGTTCCAGATGGTTCCGGCCTCCGCGGTGCGCTGCTTGCCGATGCGCTGCAGCATGGCGAGTGCGGCATCCTGAAGGCGCTGGGCCTCACTGAATTTCCGCTGTTCCACCATGGCGGAACCCTGTTCGGAGATGGCCTTGGCGCGCTCCATACTGTCGCCCGGCCCGGCCAGCATCTCGTGTTCGGTGGCGAAGCGCATCAATTTTTCGGGCTGCGACATTTCGCGGTAAACATCTTCGAGGGCCTGAAGCGTTTGCAGACGCGCCTCTTTCGAAGCTCCCCTGGCGGCGGCCGCATAGGCATCGAGCGCGGTTCGCTCGGCCACTTTGAGCAAGCCGAGGCCGTAATAGGCTTTGCCAATCGTGCTTCCGACCAGCGCCTGCAAGTCGGGATTGCTGGTCTCGCTGGCCATGCGCCGGGCTCCGCGGTCGAGCAACTCGCGCGCGGTCACCTGATCGCCGGCGCCTTCGCGGGGGTCCGCCACCTGAAACACGCCGACCAGGAACTTCGATAACCACTGGGCGTTGTCGCGCTCCAGGCGTGCGATGTCGCGCTCCTGCTGGAGCCGGTGCGATTGCACCAGCGCGGTGGCGATGAAGGCTACCAGCAGCAATGCGGCGAGCGCTGTTGCGGTGACGCCCCACGGATTGCGAGCAATGAACTTTCGTGCGCGGTAGACAAACGTGTCGGGGCGGGCGAGGACTGGCCGCCCTTCGAGATAGGCGCGCAGATCGGCGGCCAGCTCCGATACCGATTGATAGCGCCGCTCGGGCTCTTTGCGCAGAGCCTTGAGGGTGATGCTATCGAGGTCGTCGCCGATGGTTGAGACAGCCTGGGATGGCGCGGGCACATCCTGGCGGGCGACGGCGTCCACCAGTTCCGCCGGAGCGCCGGTTGTCGTGCGATAGGGGCTCTTTGCGGTGAGCAGCATGTAGAGCACGATGCCGAGGGAATAGACGTCGCTGAGGGTTGTGATCTCGCGTCCCAGCACCTGTTCGGGGCTGGCGAACTCGGGCGTCATGATGTGTGTGGCCGGGCCCAGTGATCCGCCGCCTTCCGATTGCAGCACCTTGGCGATGCCGAAGTCGAGGAGCTTCACTTCGCCATCGGGAGTGACGAGGATGTTCGACATTTTCAGATCGCGGTGTACGATCAGATGGCGGTGCGCATACTCGACGGCATCGCAGACCTGGAGGAAGAGGCGCAGTTTTTCTTTCGTGCCGAGTCCCGAGGCGTGGGTGGCTAAGTCGGCGCCTTCGACGTACTCCATCACCAGGTAGGGCGTGCCTTCGCCGGTGTCACCGCCATCGAGCAATTGGGCAATGTGCGGATGATGCAGCCCTGCAAGGATCTGGCGTTCCTGGCGGAAGCGTTCGCGCAATGAGTCAGAAGGGAATGGGAGCCGCAGCAGTTTCACCGCCACCTGATGCTGGAACTGCCCGTCGGCGCGCTCGGCGAGGTAAACGGATCCCATGCCCCCGGCACCGATTTCGCGCAGCAAGCGGTAGACGCCCAAGCGTTCGGTGGGCACGGCGCCCACGAGCAGGCGTTGCGAGGACACTTCGATGGCGCCGGCGAGGCGCTTCGCCACCGCGTCCGACCTTGCGAGCATCGCCATCACCTGGCGCTGCAATTGCTGGTCGGGGCAGAGTTTGGCGAGGGCGGGGGCGCGCTCCTGCTCATCGAGATCGATGACCTGCTGGAGGTACCGATCCAGTTCGGCGCGCCGGTCTGGATTCATTGTATTGCCAATTCTATCTGAGCCTGTGAGTGCGCTTCAGGGCCGCCATGGCGAGGCATGCGCCGATGAGGGGGAGGGAGGTTGCTGGTTCGGGGACATCCGCGGATGTGAAGTGATTGATGAGTGGATCACGAAAATCCAGTTCGCCCACCAACACTTCGATAGTGAGCAAGGTGTAGCCGGTGAAGCTGCCGGCAGGGATTGGGCCCGCCGCCGCGGCGTTTGCGAGCACTGTTTTGCCCTCGGTGGGCGCATCGAATCCGAAGGGGGCGGAGATATCGACATCCGGCTCAATGACCGTACGCACCGTTCCGTAGAGCACACCTTGTATGTCGGGCAGGGCTGCGAGCGATGTCAGTGTGCCCTGGAAATCGATGTCCACGGTGGAGAAGCCGGAGCCGGTGAAGTCGATGCGAAACTGGGCTGGAGAGCCTCCTCCGCAGCCGCCTGCCGTGGCGCAGGTCAAAACTCCGCCCGCGGTGATGGTCCCCGCGATGTCGTTTGAGGACACGCTGAAATCCGACCAACTGAAGACCGGGGCATCGGCATAGCCGGAGTAGGTTCCACTCACAGTAAAGCCGCCATTGGGGGTGGTCACGTTGGTGACCGTGAGCGAGCCGGCGAAGAGGGGCAGGGCCGCGACGATGCACGCCGCGCATTTGGCAAGACTGGGCAGCTTACGGCGCAGCGCCAGCAGCGCGGCGGCAAGTGCGACGAGCCACGCGGTGCCGGGCTCCGGCACATCGGACGCGACGGGTCCGAACTGCAGGACCAGCGGATCGGTGAAGTCGAGGGTTCCATCCACTCGCTCGATGCTCAGGATGGAATAGCCGTAGAAGGAACCCGCGGGGATGGGGCCATCGGGATCGTGCCCATCGAGGATCTGCTTTCCGTCGGTTGGCTCGACTAACGTTCCGTAGGTGGACAGACTCAGGATCTGATCCGGCCCGATCTCGACAAGGTTCGAGCCGTGGTAGGTGGGCACGCCGGTGAAGATCACGGTATGAATGGACCACTGGAGCAGGTAATCCTCGGCGGGGAGTTGCGCCGGGGAGGTGAGTATCCCCTGGAACTGCATGGCGATGGTGGAGAAGTCCGTGCCGGTGAAGTCGACGCGGAAATTGGCGGGCTGTACGCCACCGAAGGGCTCGGCGCCGGTGGAGGTGACGCGCCCGGTGATGACGAGTGTGCCCTCGCTAGCGGTAGCGCCGAAGGATTCCCAATTGAGTTGGCCCGTGCCGAGGTGGGTATAGAGACCGGACGAAGCGTTTCCGCCATTCGGGTCCTTGATGAAATTCACGGACAAGGCGCCGGCAAAGCCGGGATAGGAATAAAGAATCGCCGCGAGGGCGAGTATGGGTTTCATGAGCCATGCTCCTCCGTACAGGTGTCACAGAGGATTACGCAATCGATTCGTGAAACCCCACAAGGGCGGCTGACTAAAAATTGATGCGCGCGCCGATGATCATGAGGCGGTTGCCGGTGGCAGTGGTGACGCGGCCGAAGTTGGCGCTGTTGATGTCGAGCGTGGGATTGCCCCATTGCGGCGTATTGGATACGTCGGTGGCGTCGGCCTGTACGATGAACTCCTTGCGCTCGCCGAAGCGGAAGATTTTGCGCACATTCATGTCGAGACGGAAGGAGCCGGGTCCGTAGAGGAATGCGGGCATGAGGTTCCCCAACTGGCCGGCTACGGGGTTCTGGAAGAGCATGCGTCCGGAGCTGTCCTGAATGGCAAACAGGGCCGAGGTTTGACGGATGTTGAACTGGGTGGTGAGTCCAGCGCGCGAGGGGTCGGGCACCGAAGTGAGCCCCTGGAAGTAGACCACTCCGTTGCCGGTGCGCTGCGCATGCCCCATGCCGCCATCGACGGGTCCGGTCACGTATGGGGTCTGGAAATTGGCGAACTGGTTCCAGGACGAGCGGCCGGAGGTTACGGTGAGCGGGGAGCCGGTGAAGTTATTGAAGATGCCGTTGATCTGCCACCCGCCGACGATCTTGTCCAGCACTTTGCCGGAGCCGGAAAGGAAGCGTTGGCCCTTGCCGAAGGGGAGTTCATAGGTGGCGCTGTTGCGCACGATGTGGGTGATGTGGAAGCCCAGCAGGCGGCGGTCGAGAGTGCGGTTGCGCCCGTCGCGGTAGCTGGCGAGGAAGGATTGCGAGCTCCCATCCTCTTCTCCCAGGGTGCGGCTCTGTGTCCAATTGCTTTGGAAGGTGAGGTTGCGTGGCCGAAGCGCTTCTGCACCTCGACCTGCATGGAGTGGTAGTTGGAATTGGCGAAGTTGCTGAGGTAAAGGGCGCTGATGAATTGGGGCTGGACGACGAAGAAGTTTTCGGGGAGGCCGGCGCGGCGGAGCAGTCCGCTTGCCGCCTGTGTCGACGACGGTGCGGTTCAGGAAATCCCCGACGAGGGCTACGCTTTGTTCGCGATGTTGGCGGCCTGGAAGGCGCACGGCGTCGGTGCCGGGGATGTTGACTCCATCGACGAAACCGAGGCCACCGATATTCAGCCCTTGGAACATGGCGTTGAACAACGGGAGTTGCCGCCTGTGGCGGCGAGGCGGAAAGCGTCCAGCATGCCGTTTTCGAAGATAAAGATTTCGTCGACATTGAGGAGCGCAGGAGCCGTGTTCCTTGGTTCCGACGTAGCGCACATCGAGCGGTAAGTTGAGTCGGGAGTTGACGTTGGACGGAAAAGTTGAAGTTTTGCACGTAGGGGTTGGTGGAGGTTCGGATCGTAGGCAGCCATGGTTTGGGCGCGCGATCCGGGTGAGCGGCACCGTGCTCAAGGGTGATCCGACCGGGGCCAGTGCGCGCAGCCCCGCGAGCGTCGACGGCTTGGTGGATGCCATGCCGGGGATGGCGGAGAAGTTCTCGAGGTTTCCAAAGGCGAGCCGTTCGTAACCAATGGAATATCCGGTGCGGATGACGGTTTTGCGGTCGCCAAAGAGGCCCAGCCAGTTGGGCAGCGCGTAGGTGATGCCGACGGCGGGCGCCCAGTTGTTCCAATCGCGGCCGTAGATGCGTGTGCCGGGATTGGGGCTGCCTTTTCCGATCAGTTCGACGCGTGAGAGGGCGCCTTGGGCCAGGCCGGGTTTATACATCGCCGCGAAGGAATTTCCCGAGGGACCGAAGATGGCGTTGCCACCGCCCACCAGGCCCTGCATGTATCCGCTGCGCTCATTGGGTGAGCCGAAGTATTCGTAGCGCACACCGAGGTTGAGCGTGACATGGGGAGTCACCTTGAAGTCGTCTTTGAAGAAGAACATCCATTCGCGCTGGCGCCAGACGCGATTGTAATTGAGCCCGGGAACGAACTGCGGATTGTTGACTCCGGAGGCATTGAACGTCTGGGTGGCAGTGCCTAATGTGCCGGTGATGTCGTTGAGAGCGGCCACGGCCACTGCCGAATTTGCTCCGATGCCGGGCACGGCCTGGACGCTGGTGTTGAGAATGTTCCCGCTGCCGAAATTCGCGCGCGGCACGACACCGAACGATGAGAGTGAATTGGCGCTGGCAAAGCGCACCTCGGCCCCGCCCTTGAACTGATGCTTGCCCTTCACCCAAGTGGTGTTGTTGGCGTATTGATACACGGGGGCAATGCGCCCCTGCGGATCGTTGGAGTTGTCGATGGGATTGGTGACGCCGGAGAATACCGGGAGGAACGACGTCCCGCCGAGTTGGGGCAGGGTTCCTTCCCCCGCGCCCTCCCAGGGAGCGAGGAAGCGGACTTTCGCGCGCTGCCCGCCGCCGCGGAATTCGTTGGTGAGGTTCGGACGGAGCGTAGAGGTGAGGTTGAACGAATAGGAGAGGTTCGGAACCTTGAGGTTGCCGCCGGGAGAATCCGGAAAGGGCTGCTGCATCCAGGCGTTGAGGACGTCCTGCCGCTCTTTGGTGAAGCTGACGGTGAGCCGGTGCAGATCGGTAATGTTGTGGTCGATCTTGGTGGTGTACTGGTCGATGTCATTGGTGGCGCTGCGATTCCAGGTGTAGCCTGCCGTGTTCAGGCCGTCGCCCACGCGATAGTTATTCGGAGCCGGCATGGCGTTCAACAGGCGCGGGGCGATGCCTGTTGGGTCGAGGCGGGTGCGGATGGGATCCACCTGCAGCAGGTTCACCGATTGCAATTGGCCTACGCCTGCCGGCTGGACGGGATTTCCGCTGAGGTCCACCGTGGGGACCAAGGCATCGGCATTGCCGTTGAGCCGGTTGGGGAAGAAGCGGAAGATTCCCTGGCGCGCCGATGGTGTGTAGACCGTGGAGGTGACCGCGGCCTTGGTGCGCTCGCGTTGGGCATCGTAGAGAAAGAAGAAGAAGGTCTTATTCTTGCGGATGGGCCCGCCGAGTTTGCCGCCAAACTGGTTGCGGAGGAAGGTCTGCCGGGGACTGATCGGTGCGCCGGTGTTGGGATTCAAGCCGCGTGCATTGTTGAACCAGGGGTTGGCGTTGAACAGGGTGTTGCGGTGGAAGTAGAACAAGCCGCCGTGGAATTCGTTGCCGCCGGACGGGGTGATCATCTGGACATGGCCGCTGCCGCGTCCGTATTCGGCGTCGGCGGGCGAGGTGATGACACGGATTTCTTCGACGCGGTCCACTGTGATCTTCGTGGTTGAGAAGTTACCGGTGTTAATGAACGCGTCCTGCACGTTAATACCGTCGAGCGTGATGCTCTGCATCCCGATTCGCATTCCGGCGAAATTCGATCCGTTGACACCTGCCTGCAGGCTGATGAAGCCGAGGGCATTGCGGGTGAGATTGGGGAGGCTGAGGATGCGGGCTCCGCTGATGACATTGCCGACGCTGCTGGTGGCGTAGCCAAGGACGTTTTCGCTCTCGGCGCGCACTTCGACGACGCTGGTTACCGAGCCGACTTCGAGAGTGAAGTTGAGGTTGAGCCGTGTGGCCACCTGGAGCACGATGTCCTCGTAGCTGAACTTCTGGAAACCTTCTTTTTCGGCGGAGACGCGATAGCGGCCCTGGGGCAGGGAAGCGAAGAGGAATACTCCGCGGTCATTGGTGAGGGAACGGGTGATGACGTTGGTGGTCATCTGCTGGGCCACCACCGCGGCGCCGGCCACTGGTGAGCCACTGGCATCGGATACCACACCGGATATGCTGGCCGTTACGGTTTGCGCGGGCAACGCGAATGATTGGAGAATCGCCAGGAAAGCGGCAATAAGAAGAGAATTGGACAATGTAAATCTCCCTGAGCGCGTGGATGTCTTGTCCACCAGCTTAGGGATGGTGATCGGCGTGGTCTATGGCGCCGGACGTTACAGTTGTTGCGGATGCAGGTATTAAACACGACGCCGTTAAACCTTGCGGAAGTCGTTGACCGACTCGCTCACGCTCGCGGCTCAGAAACGGGTGTCGGATGCGTTCTTGAAAGCGGGCGAATGCGCAACAAATTCTGACGCTGTGTTTAGTCCGGCCGTTTCACTTCGTAGGGAATCTCTTTGATGCCTTCGTCCATTCCAACGATGCGGACGACGCGGCGTTGGGGTGGGCCATCGGGGACAGCGGCTGGAGGCGGGAGTTGGGCCGCGGCCTGCGGGGCCGCCACGGCCGTTGTTGTCGTTACCGTGGAGGCGCGCAGTTCATCCATGCTGCGTCCGAAGAGTTTGGCGTCGATGGAGACACCCATCTTGACGTGCTCTTTCTCATTGACCACCTTCAGCCGCCGCGCCACTTGGGCGAGCGACGGCTGCTGGTGATAAGTCAAGGCGGCAAGCTGGAGGAGTGCCGGCAATCCTGTTGCCAGCATCTCTCCAGCTTCCTCCGTTGCCCCCTTGATCCATACGGTGGCATCCAGTGTCTGCCCAACCGTAATTCCGAATTCGACGTTTTCCACCTGTTCGGCTAATCCGCTTCCGTTGATACCGAGGGCGGCGAGCGAGGAGGCGGGTTCATGCACCACAGCCCAGATTTCCTGCATGGTGGAGAGCGTGGCGGCACGGAAGAAGACAGGATTGCGATCATGCCCTTCCTGGGTGGAACGCTGCCAGCGGTCGATGGCCTGTTTCACGCTCACCCCGTCGCCGAACAGAATGGTGTGCCCATCGAGCAGCGCGAAATGCAGATCGGCATTCGTGGCGTTGGGGGGAACCAGCAGTTCGACGTCGTTGTATTTGCGCGAGAGCGCGCCATCGGCCTTCGCCATCTCGCGGATCTTGGGCAGCAGGAAGCGCCCTTCGCCCACCACCAGCAGCGGTGCTTTCCCGTTGTCGTCCGCCCCGGGGGAGGAGACGAGGATGCGATCGACGTTGTCGATGGAGTCGAGGAATCCCAGCAGCGGATGCCCGCCCTTGGAGACCTGTTCCTGCACCACTTTGCCCAGCGGGGAATCGAGGACGCGGCGCCAGTCGAGACCGAGCAGCAGATTGGCGTTTGGATGGGCCAGAGGCAGGATGGTCCACTTCGCCGTACGGACGGGCTGCGAAACCGCGATGAGCGGCAACAGCATCAGGAGCAGCGCAACCAGGGCGAGACGCATAGCTATTCAAATATCGGAGGAACTACTTAGCAACATTAGGGGGCGAGCGTAGCAAACATGAACCAACGGGTATATACTACCCCCCATGCGCACACTCACCCTGTCCGTTCTGTTTGCCTCCGCACTGCTTCAGGGGCAAGGCGATCCGCTCAGCTCGGAAGCCCGCCAAGCCTGGACTCGCACGAAGAACAACGTCATCGGCGCCGCCGAGAAAATGCCCGAAGGCGACTATGACTTCAAACCCGCAGCGGAGAGCCAGAGCTTCCGCCAACTGGTGGCTCACACCGCCGACTCGGCGATGGGGGTATGCTCCGGCTTCAGCGGGGAGCGGAAGATGGCGGGCGCGGCTTCGAAGACGACCAAAGCCGATCTGGTGGCTGTGTTGAAGACGGCGATGGAAGAGTGCGACAAGGCCTACGGATCGCTGACCGATGCCAAGGCTACGGAGATGATTGAAGGGCGGATGGGGCAGCGTTCGCGGTTGGGGACACTGTACGGCAATACCGTACACATTGAGCATGAATACGCCCAGATGGCGGTGCATCTGCGGTTGAAGGGGCAGGTTCCGCCCTCGAGCGAAGGCCGTGGCGGCGGCGGACGGAAGAAACAATAGCGAAAGGGAAAAGGAAAAGCCTCCATGGCCAACATCCATGGAGGCTTTTTTGCGTTTCGTTTATCCGAACGCGCTGATGGCTACTATCAGCGGCCCGCGGCGGCGGCGTGCACGGGATAATGCTCGCCGAGCCATTTCTCAATCATCTCCCGCTGGCTAGCCAGGACGACGCGAATCCATTTGACGGCTCCCGTACGCTGATTGTATTCAGCCATCACGTAGGAGGTTTCATTGAGCACTTGGATCATCCCGTCAGCTTGGTTGCGGCGGAAGTGGTAGGCAGAGAGGACAGCTTGATGTTTCTGCATCTTCTACTATAATAGCAGGATTTAGGCATTTCTGTTTTCCTTCTCCAAGTTCTGCTATCACTTCACACCAGATCGATCCCCCCCGCCCCGGCGTAGGCAATTGCTACACCCCCACGCCCAATGCAACAATAGTGACCGGAACCCCGGTTGGCGGCTCCACACCCCAAGAGAAGGACACCCCACAATCGAATGTCGCTGGTCGTCGTCGGATCGGTCGCCTATGATGGCGTCGAAACTCCCCATGGCAAAGTAGACCGTATGCTCGGCGGAGCATGCACCTACATCGCGCTCTCCGCGAGCTACTTCACGCAACCGAAAGTCGTCGCCGTCGTTGGGGAAGACTTCGCGCAGGAAGATTTCGACTTGCTCGCCTCGCGCGGGATCGATCTGGCCGGACTGGAGCGCGTTCCCGGGAAGACGTTCTTCTGGGCAGGCGTGTACTCGCAGGACATGAACGACCGCACGACGCTGACCACGGATCTCAACGTTTTCGCGGAATTCCAGCCGAAGCTGCCGGATCATTACAAAGAACAGCCTTACGCTTTGCTCGGCAACATCCAGCCTGCGCTGCAGCACAGCGTCCGCCAGCAGATGAATGCCGTGCGTCTCATCGGTGGCGACACCATGAACTTCTGGATCAACGACTTCCGCGCGGAACTGCTGTCGACGATCGCCCACTGGGACTTTCTCCTCATCAACGATTCGGAAGCCCGCTTGCTCTCGGGGGAAAACCACCTCGGCAAGGCCGCTCAGAAGATTATGGCCATGGGTCCGAAGACCCTCATCATCAAGCGCGGCGAGTACGGCGCGATGCTGTTCCATCCGGAAGGTTACTTCGCCGTTCCGGGCTACCTGTTGGAACAGGTGTTCGATCCCACAGGGGCCGGCGATTGCTTTGCGGGCGGCTTCATGGGGTACCTGGCCGAGCAGGGTGTCGATCCGTCGAAGACTTCGGTCGATCCCAAGACGCTGGGCCGCGCCGTGGTCTACGGATCGGTAATGGGCAGCTTCTGCTGCGAACGCTTTGGCGTGGACCGCTTCCGCACTCTCACCCGGGGAGACATCGACCAGCGCTTTGAAGAATTCCGCCGCTTCACGTCGTTCTAAATCCGGCGCCAAGGGCAGGCAGGCGGCTGGAATGCGGCTCGCCTGGCTGGACCCGCTCGCGGTGTTGGTTCTGCTTGGGGCGATCGGGGTAGCAGCCATCACCTGGGTTCAGGCACACGGCTACGCGCTCTATTACGGCGACGCGCAGGCCCATTTGGTGAATGCGCGGCGGATGATTGATTCCCGCACGCCTGGGTGGGATCAACTGGGCACCGTCTGGTTGCCCATGCCGCACTGGCTGATGCTGCCGTTCGTAACCAATGACGAATGGTGGCGCACTGGCCTAGCCGGCGCCATTCCGTCCTCCGCCTGCTTTGTGATTGCAGGGACGTTCCTGTATCTGGCCGTGCGCCGGCTCTTTCAGTCGCGTCCGGCGGCAATGGCTGCCGCGCTGCTGTTTGCGCTCAACCCGAACGTGCTCTACCTCCAGTCCACGCCGATGACGGAGACCGTTTACATGGCAGGCTTCGCTATGCTGCTGTACGCCATTGTGTGGCACGGACAAGGTGGGAGCTTCGCTTCCGCTCTCCTGGGGGCGCTCGGCGCGAGTATCGCTTCGCTCACGCGGTATGAAGGGTGGTTCCTGCTGCCGTTTGCCGCGCTGTACTTCGCCTTTGGCTCGAAGAAGATCACGCTGGGCCGGGGCATTGCGTTCACGGTGCTGGCGTCGCTCGGCCCGCTGTGGTGGCTGGCGCACAACTATTGGTATTACGGCGATGCGCTGGAGTTTTACCACGGCCAGTGGTCGGCGATGAAGATTTATCAGCGGGCCCTGGATGCGGGCATGGACAAGTACCCGGGCGATCACGACATCGCCAAAGCGTGGCTGCAATTCCGCGCCGCGGTGCAACTGTGCGCGGGGGCGTCACTGATCATTCTGGGCGTGGCGGGCGTGCTCACGACGCTTTTCCGACGCGCCTTCGCCGCCCTTTTTCTGGTGCTGCTGCCGGTGGTGTTTTACGTGTGGAGCATTTACTCGTCGGGCACTCCCATCTTCGTTCCCCACTTGTGGCCCAACAGCTACTACAATACGCGCTACGGCGTGGCCGCCTTTCCCGCTCTGGTGGTTTGCGCCGCCTCGCTGGTGACGATTGCCAGGGGCCGGTGGCAATCCATTCTCGGCCTGTTGATCGTGGGGACGGCGATTGTTCCGTGGCTGGTCTACCCCCGCGCCGAAGCATGGATCACCTGGAAGGAATCGCAAGTCAACAGCGATGCCCGCCGCGCCTGGACCGCGGAAGCCGCTGCCTACCTGAAGGAACACCGCAAGCCGAACGAGGGCATTTACTCCGCTCTCGGAGACCTGGCCGGAATCTACCGCGAGGCCGGTATCCCGCTGCGCGATGTGCTGCATGATGGGAACAATCCGCACTGGCTCGCCGCCCAGAAGCGCCCCGACCTGTTTCTGCGCGAGGAATGGGCCGTTGCCATCAGCGGGGATGAGGTGGCAACTGCTATCCTCAAAAGCAATCGAACCGGTCCCAGGTACAGTTGTGTGAAAATGATAACTGGAAAAGGCGCGCCAGTAATCGAGATCTACCGCCGCAAATCCCAAACGAATGAAGATACCCTTTACCAAGGCTCACGGCGCCCGGAATGACTTCCTGCTCTCCTGGGCCCATGAGGTCCCTGCTGTAGATTTTCGTAAAGCTGCCGAGGCCATCTGCCATCGCCATACAGGCGTTGGGGCGGACGGTTGGATGCTGGTCACACCGGCCACGGGTGGCGACCATGGCGGCATCCGCCTCTACAACTCCGACGGGAGCGATTCGGAAATCTCGGGCAACGGCACACGTTGCGCGGCTGCCTTTCTCCTGGCGAACGGGCTGGATGCTTCCGCCATCCGCATCTCCACCGGGGCCGGCACCAAGCATCTGCGGCTGCTGGACCGGAAGGGGCTGCTGTTCCAATTCGAGATGAATATGGGAGCGCCTTCCTACGATCCCTCCCAGCTTCGGTTCCCACTGACGATGGACGGGCTGACGCTCGATGCCACGATTCTCAATGTCGGCAATCCGCAGTGCGCGGTGTTCGTCGACGAGTTCCCCGCCAACTGGCGCGAGTTGGGAAAGCGGATCGAGTGGCACTCTCTATTCCCCAATCGCACCAACGTGTCTTTTGTAAAGCGAATCGATGCCAATACCGTGGATGTTCTGTTTTGGGAGCGCGGCGCCGGCGAAACCATGTCTTCCGGCACCGGCAGCACCGGGGCAGCCGCTGCCGCGGTCTTACGAAAATTAGTAAAAAGTCCGATAGAAGTGAGGACGCCAGCGGGAACTCTTCCCGTTCGTTGGGACAGCGAAGATCTGTTCCTCACCGGTCCCGCGGAAATTATCGCCCGTGGGGAGTTTTACTTCGAAAGCGAGCCATCATAATTCTTATGTCCGAATCCATATCTACTCACGCTGTGCAGTTGATTGCCAAGCTCAAAGACCGCACCGCCGAAGTGGGTGTCATTGGTTTGGGGTACGTCGGCCTGCCATTGGCCGTCGAGTTTGCCCGCGCGGGATTCCATGTCATCGGCGTCGATGTGAACGAACACAAAGTCGAGCAGATTAACGCCGCGGTTTCTTATGTGCAGGACGTTCCCACCGACGTGCTGGCGCCGCTGGTGAAGGCGGGCAAGATCACCGCCACCACGGACTTTGCCGCCATCGCAAAGATGGACACGGTGAACATCGCCGTACCGACGCCGCTGCGCAAGACGAAAGATCCCGACATGAGCTACGTCGTCTCGGCCTCGCAGCAGGTGGCCAAGTACGCACACCCTGGCCTGCTGGTGATCCTCGAATCCACTACCTATCCGGGGACGACCGCCGAGCTAGTGCTGCCCATGATCGAGCGTCCGGGGCTCAAGGTAGGGGAGGACTTTTTCCTCTGCTTCTCACCCGAACGCGTCGATCCCGGCAACCCCAATTTCCAGACCTACAACATCCCCAAAGTGGTTGGCGGCATCACGCCGACGTGTACGAAAGTCGCCGCCAGCTTCTACAGCCAGGCGCTTGAAACCGTCGTCCCGGTGGGCTCCACGGAAGTGGCGGAGATGGTGAAGCTTCTCGAAAACACCTTCCGCATGATCAACATCGGGTTGGTCAACGAACTGGCGATGATGTGCGACCGGATGGGGATCAATGTGTGGGAAGTGATCGAAGCGGCGGCAACGAAGCCCTTCGGGTTCATGCCGTTTTATCCTGGCCCAGGCCTGGGTGGCCATTGCATTCCCATTGATCCGTTCTATCTGTCGTGGAAAACGAAGCAGGCGGGGATCGAGGCGCGCTTCATCGACCTGGCCGGTTACATCAACGGCCAGATGCCACACTTCGTTGTGGACAAAGTGCAGCACGCCCTGAACGATCATTCGAAGCCGCTCAAGGGCTCGCATGTGCACGTGATGGGAGTGGCCTACAAGCGCGACATTGATGACGTGCGCGAATCTCCGGCGCTCGACATTATCCATTTGCTGGGCAAGCGCGGGGCGAAGGTTACTTACAGTGATCCGTATGTCCCGGTGCTCAGGACGGATGGCCTCGACATGCAGTCCACGGATGCACTGGCTGCGGCCAGCGCGGCGGATTGCGTCATGATCGTCACCGATCACCGCACCATCGACTATGGGCCGATTGTGGCGAGCGCAAAGCTGATCGTCGATACGCGGAACGCTTTGAAGGCATTTCCATCCGAGAAGATCGTCCGGCTGTAGCGGAAGCGCAAAACACCGCTTGCTAACGCGCGCGGCTCAGTAGATTCAGAGATCGGGTATAGGCACGGGCAGTCTGGGGCGGGGAATTTACCCCGCCAGTGCTCGTAAAATCAAAATCCCGGCGACAATTGCCAAAATAAACAGTAATATCTTCACCACGCTGTACGGGCGGTCTCCCTGCACTTCGCCGGTACGGGCGTTCACCGTGATCTGATACACCTTGCCCTGGAACCGGTAAGAGCCGATCCAGACGGGCAATAACAGGTGCCGGAAGGTGACATCGAAGTACTCGGTGTGAGTGTCGTGAATGCGCTGCTCGTCGCCGCCGATGTCGTGCAGGATATCGGCGCGAATGGCCGGCACCATCATCTGCTTCGCGTTCTCGAATGCCTGGGGTAAGTTCACCTGGTAGCGCTGTGCCTTGAAGCCGGCCAGATAGCCCGGCTCGTAGGACTGCAGTTCGGGCAGATCCCAGGGCTCAAGGCTGCTTAAACGCTTGGCGTCGACACTGCGCGTGGCCGGGCTGAGCAGATCGTCGAACAAAGTCTGGACTGCGCCGGAAGTGGCATACCAGCGCGTGTGCCGCACGCGTTGGATTTTCTGCACCTGGCGCCCGTTCTCTACCACTGTCACCGCCTGATCGACGTAATAGTATTCGCCGCGCTCGCCGCGATATTCGGTTTCGGTCCGCGCATCGAAGCTCCAGAATGGCAGATACATGCCGTCTAACCCGTCGGGTTTGGCCACCTGCTTCAGCCCGTTCGGGGCAAACCAGCGGCTGCGGAGCCATCCGCCCACGGTGCCCGACGCCTGCTGCTTGCTGAGCCGGAACGGGAGCACTCCCTGGGGCGCGATGAGCGGGTCAGCCGACTTCGGCTGCATCACGATCCTGGCCGCGCAGAACGAGCAGTTGCCCGCTACTTCGGGCGGCGTGAACTGGACCACGGCGCCGCATGTGTTGCAGGTAACTTCCAGCGCGCCTTCGGCAATGCGTGACTCCGCCGCATGCTCATCGTAGGGGATTTCCGGAACTCCCGCGGCCGAGGCCTGTTCCCGCCGCACCGGCATTTGTGTACCGCAATAGGCGCACTTGAGGGAATTCGCCGCCGGGTCGAACTCCATGCCGGCCGAACAGTTCGGACAGGGGAAACGGCTTGCGTCTTTGGCTGCGCTCATGCGGAAAGCGCATGGTAGCAAATCGCGAACCAGCGCTTACAGTGTGGGGGTGGGGAGCGCCAGCGGATCGGCGCCAATCCATCTGAGGAAGTGACGCGCGAACTCCGGCTTGCCCGCTACGGCGGATTTCCAGTACGCCTGGCTCTCGTCAATGCGGCCCAGCCCAAAGAGCACGCTGCCGAGGTTGAAGCGCCCTTCCATGCATTCGGGATTGACGCGGAGCACCTGCCGGTAGAGCTGGGCCGCCCGCTCCAGATTGCCTCGTTCGTGATAGAGCGCGGCGAGGTTGTAGAGAATCTCCCAGTCCGCGCCCGACAGCCCTTCGAGGTACTTTTCCGCAGCCGCGGCATCGCCGCGGGCGACTGCCACGGCCGCCATCGACCGCCGCGCCGTGGCATGGAAGGGAAAGGCGTCAAGAACGCGTTGGAAAGCTTCCATCGCGCCAGCGAGGTTGCCGGACGCCCAGCGCGCTGAACCGAGATTTGTCCAGGCCTCCATCCACTCCGGCTTGAGCCTGACACAGCGTTCGAACGCCCGTACGGCTTCGGCCGCATCTTCCTTTTCGGCCGCGAGCATCCCGATCTGAAACCATGCATCTTCGCGGTCTGGCATGCGCTCCACCAGCTTTCGCCACGCTTTCTGCGCCTCGGACTCATGGCCTAGTTCGGTCAGCGCCTGAGCCAGTCCTTCACAGGCTTCGACATCGTTGGGGCGTAAGCGCAGGGCGTTTTCAAAGGCCACGGAAGCCAAGTGGAAGCGGCGCAACTGGAGCAGGCAGACGCCGTAGTTGTAATGGTGCTCAAACATCGTGGCCACGGCATTGCCGGCACGGTCGCAATGGGCGGCGGCTTCTTCGGGATTGTTCTGCTGGAGGGCGATATAGGCCAGAGCAAGGTGCGGCTCAATGGAGCGCGGCTGCAGTTGCAGCATGCGCGAAGCCATCTCCCGCACCTTGGCCGGATTCTGCGCATCGGCAGCCGCGGCCATCGCGTTGGTGAGAATCTCCTGGCGGACGACGGGTTGACCTTCCATCAGACGCTCGTAGAGGCGCAGGGCCTCGGCGGGCTTACCGTCCAGGTGCTGGCAAACGGCCAATCCAAACAAGGAAGGCGCGTAGGAGTCATTGAGCCGGAGGCTGTGGGAGAAGGCGGCCCGGGATTCGGTCAGGCGCTTTTCGTTCATTAAAGAAACGCCGAGGGCAAACCAGATTTCCACGCGGTCCGGGTGCAGCATCAACGCCCGCTGCAGGCAGACGATCGCTTCCGGCCAGTTGCCCATTCGGGCCTGGCACAGGCCCATGTTCACGGTCGCACAAGGATGGTCGGGATTGCGCAAGGCGAGGTTCGTGAAGGAGAGAGCCGCTTCCGGCATCGCCCCCAGTTCGAACTGGATCTGGCCGCTCAATGCGATGGCGTCCAGGTCGTTTTGGCGGACGGCATCGGCCAGTGTTTCGAGCGCCGCTTCGGGGCGCCCTTCCAACCATTGGCGCACACCTTCCACTACGGCCGGATGGGCCGCGGCACGCTTTTTCAGTTGCTGATCGGCGGGGTTAATCTCCCTTAAGCTGTGAACGAGTTGATCATCGAAGAACCATAACCACTGTGGCGAAAGGCTGCTCATGAACTCAGCCTCCGCAAGGGGAGAAGGGGTGCCCTTTCCTTGGCCGGCGCTGCCGCCGCCGCCGCGAGTTCTTCAAAGGGGATGACCACCGCACGCCGCTCGCTGCTGCCGCCCGTCGTTTCCACCGGAGCTTTGCCGAGGAGCAAGGCTACCTGCAGCGGGCGCACCGTGATGCGGGGAATGTGGAGCCCATCACAGCCGCGCGTGCTGGTCTTCAATTGCGACACTTTATGCTCGCCCTGCGCCCACATCGGGCGCATCGGCATCAATGCGCCGGCGAGTGATGGAGCGATCACCTGAAGCGGCTCACGGCCGCCCGCCACCGCCGGTTCCGGAGCAATCGAGGCCAGCATGCTCTCGTCCACACCGTGACGGACCTGATGCAACGGCCGCAGCCGCACCGATTTCTGAAACTGTTTCGGGACCTCATTTTCCGGCTGGAGTGGCTTGCAGGTCTCGAGCGGCGTCATGGTGTCGAGATATCGCAGCCGTTGCACCGAATCGTTCAGCATGTGCCGGACCGTGCTGCGGGTGTTCCAACCATAAAGGAAGCGCCGCCCGGGAGTATTGCGCAAACGCGGTTTGGCCAGCGGCAGCAGAGGGGCAATGGCGCCGGCGCCGGTCAGGTCTGGGTGTTGGTTGGGACTGTCCAGCAAAAGATCCATAACCTTGCGTATGTTTCTCCCAATACGATGCTAACCGAAGTACTACGTTTGTTAGCCCACTTAGGTCTCTTTCCTGGAAAATCTAGGGAAAGCTCTTACAGTAATCTCTCATTTGTATCCTAAATTACCTTTGCCGGTCCTGCATCTTTCGCTTTTTCCCGCCGATGGATAGATAGCCGTCATGAACCCTATCGAGAAACTTCGTTCGGCCGCACAGGCCGTTCGTGAGGCGCTTCCGGATCAGCGCCGGTGGTCTGCTCCCGAGCTAGCCGCGGGAGAGCGTTTTCTGGAGCAGAACCGGTTTCACGAGGCGCAGCAATGCCTTGCGCGCTTGTTGCGGGAGTTGGACGAGATTCATGCGGTGCGTCCGCATCATGGGCGTTTGCTGGTTTGCCTGGCAACGTCACAAATCGGGCTCGGCTGTTTGGAGGCGGCAAAGCAGACTGCGGAGCGGACCATTGCTTTGCTGGAAGACGAGAAGCTAAGGCCTTCCGCTGATCTCTCTGCCGCGCAGGAGTTGATGGGACGCATCGCGCTGGAGCAAGGGGACGAATCATCGTCGGTGGATTGGCTGCGGCGGGCTCTGCGCACGCAGGAGGACGTCCGGCCACTGGACATTCCCGCTGTCGCCGCACGGGCCATCGCCCTGGCCGGATTGCTGGAGTTGACCGGAGCTGAAACGGAGGCCATCGAGTTATTGGAAGGCACTCTGGAGCGGACTGAGGCAACGCTGGGGGATCTGCACCCTCTCACGGCGCACTGCCTTTTGGAGTTAGGGACTTGCCAGTCGCACTGCGGCTTGCACGAAGACGCGATGCGCAACCTGGAGCGCGCTTTGCGCATTCAGCAGACGCTGGCGACACATGACGATGTGGCTGTGGTGGAGGTGCTGAAGTCACTGGCGACGGCGGCAACGGCTGCAGGTGACTTCGAGGGTGCCGCGGGGTACTTCCAGCGCGCTTTGAATCTGTTGGAGCGGCAATTGGGCGGCGACGCAGGGAACTCGGTGGAGATCCTGATGAGCCTGGCCGGGGTGGAGTCCGAGATGGGCCACTTTGGCCGTGCCACGGAGCGGCTGCAGCAGGCTATTAGCAAGGCGGAAGTGGAGCGGTTGGCGAACCTTCCGGCGGCGCTGGAAAAGCTGGCTGTGGTCTACATGCTCTCGGGCCGGCTGACGGATGCGGGAGCGAGCCTGGCGCGCGCCCGTAACCTATATGAAGCGAATCCGGGCCAATACCGCCTGGAGATCGCGGCCAATGAAGAAATCCATGCGCAGTTGCGCTCCTATTACCACGTGGAAAAGGTGACGCCCGAAGCGCCGAAGTCCGTGCCGTTGGAAGTGCCCGCGGCAGCCATGGTTCTGCCCGTTGCGCCGGTTGCCGCCGAAACGCGCCTACCGCAGTTTGAGGTATTCGAGGAGGAGGCGAAGCCTGTGCGCAGTGCTCCGCTATCCGGTCCAGCGCCCGATAGCAGCGCCATCGCCGCACTGGCCAATCTGCTGAACCGGGAGCAGGGTTTTGCTGCTGACGCCGGAAAGGGGCATCTGTGGGTTCCGGCCGAGGAATGGGAACGCGTCCTGGCGGCGCTCCGGAGTTTCGATGGAAGCCCTGGTGGGCCGGCACCCGCGCCTCGGCCCGATCCTGCCGCGAAGAAGGTGCCTGTTCCGCTGTGCGGATGGGAAGATCTGGGCTTCGAGTACCTGCACGCTTGAAGGCTGAGGGAGTCTGCCTACCAGGAGACGCGGTGCTCGGTTTTACGAACGGGTTGGTCTTTGGTTGCGGCGAGCAACTCGAGGATGGATCGCTTCGAGACGGGATGCCGCAGGGTGGGCGCGATCTCGGCCAGAGGCTCCAGCACAAAGCGCCGCTCTTCCATTCGTGGATGCGGGACCAGCAAGTCCATGGAGCGGATCACGAAGCGGCCATAGAGCAGGATGTCGATGTCGATGGTGCGCGGTCCGTTGGCGAGCACGCGCCGGCGCCCCAGGTCGCGCTCAATGGCCTGCATGCGGCGGAGCAGCACGCGGGGTAGAACGGAAGTGCGCGCTTCGAGCACGATGTTGTAGAAATCGGGCTGATCGGTCTTGTACATCGCCTGGGTCTGATAGACGGCGGAGACCGCAACCACTTCGAGGCCTGCTTTGGGCAGCCGCGCCATAGCGTCGTTGAGGTGCTGCAGCTTGTCGCCGAGGTTCGACCCCAGCGCCAGGTACACCGTCTTCATCCGAACAGCGATCCCTGTTCGTTGGTGAGAGTGAGGCGGCGCTTGACGCCGAAGTAATCGAAGGCGGCATCGGTCGCTTTGCGCCCTTTCGGTGTGCGATCGAGGAAGCCGAGCTGCATGAGGTACGGCTCATAGACCTCTTCGATGGTGTCGGCCTCTTCATCCACCGAGGCGGCGATGGTTTTGAGTCCCACCGGACCGCCGCCGTACTTTTCGAGCAGGGTGAGCATGATCTTCTGATCGATCTCGTCGAGCCCGAAGCGATCCACTTCGAGCAGGTCGAGGGCGGTGCGGGCAACGGTGAGGTCGATGTGGCCGGCGGCGCGCACTTCGGCGTAATCGCGCACGCGGCGCAGCAGGCGGTTGGCGATACGCGGGGTGCCGCGGGCGCGGCGGGCGATCTCTTCGGCTCCGGTGCGGTCGACGGTGATGTTGAGCAGGCTGGCCGAACGTTCGACGATCTTCTGCAATTCGGGGACGCCGTAGTGATTGAGGCGCAGCAGCAGGCCGAAGCGGCCGCGCATGGGAGCGCTGATCATGCCCATGCGGGTGGTGGCGCCGATTGCCGTAAAGCGCGGGATGGGCAGCGAGTGCGTGCGCGCTCCGGGCCCTTGTCCGACGATGATGTCCACGCGGAAGTCTTCGAGCGCGGAGTAGAACATCTCCTCGACATCGGGCAGCAGGCGATGGATTTCGTCGACGAAGAAGACCTGCTTGTCGCGCACATTGCTGAGCATGCCCGTGAGGTCGAGCTTCTTCTGGATAACGGGACCGCTGGTGAGATCGATGTCCACGCCGAGTTCGGCGGCGATGATGTGCGCCAGTGTGGTCTTGCCGAGGCCGGGCGGGCCGAACAGCAGGACATGATCCATGGCTTCGCCGCGCCGCCGTGCGGCTGCGATGGCGATGGCGAGGTTTTCCTTCAGCTTCGGCTGGCCGGTGAAATCGTCGAGCCGGCGCGGACGAAGGGCGGCTTCAAATTGCTGGTCGGCCTCCTGGCGGTCGGCCGAAGCGATGCCCTGTTCACGCATTTCCTTAGGGTAGCGCAGGAGCTGTTGCGGGCACCGCATTCGTGTAACGGCTGTGGCGGCGCGGATCGGGTGTTGCGCCGGGATATCCTGAAGACATGAGCCGTATTCTCGCGTTGCTTCTGCTCCCGCTTTGCCTGCTGGCAGAGGAGGGCATGTGGACCTTCGATAACTTCCCCGCCGCCGTTGTGGGCAAGAAGTACGGGTTCACGCCGTCGCAGTCCTGGCTGGACCGGGTGCGTCTGTCGTCGGTGCGTCTGGCGGAAGGGTGCTCTTCGAGCTTTGTTTCCCCGAACGGGCTGCTGATGACGAATCATCATTGCGCGGCGACGTGCATCGCTCAGCTATCGAGTGCGGAGAAGGATTACATGAAGCTTGGCTATTCGGCCAAGACGCCGGCCGAGGAAGCAAAGTGCCCGCGGCAGGAAGCCAATGTGCTGATCGACATCGGCAATGTCACGGCCCGGATGGAGAAGGCCACTAAGGGCCTGGACGGCAAGGCGGCATTGGAAGCGCGCAAGGCCGAGACTGCGCGTGTGGAGAAGGAGTGCGCCACTAGCGATGCGGTGAGATGCGAGGTGGTGTCGCTTTATGGAGGCGGCGTGTATGCCCTCTACAAATACCAGCGCTATCAGGATGTGCGGCTGGTGTTCGCTCCTGAATTTGCAATTGCCTTCTTTGGCGGCGATCCCGACAATTTTATGTTTCCCCGCTACGACCTGGATGCTACGTTCTTCCGCGTCTACGAGAACGGGCAGCCGCTGAAGACGCCGCATCATTTCAAATGGTCGAAGGGCGGTGCGAAGGAAGGGGAGTTGACGTTTGTCTCGGGGCATCCGGGCGGAACGAACCGCAAGGACACGATTGCCATGCTCGAGACGGAGCGGGATTTCGCCATGCTGCACCGGCTTACGTATCTTTCGGAGTATCGCGGGATGCTGGCCCAGTTCCAGACCAAGGGCGAGGAGCAGGAACGCATTGCGCAGGATGATCTGAATCATGTGGAGAACTCGCTCAAGGTGTACAAGGGCGAACAACGGGCGTTGGTGGAGAAGAGCTTCTTCTCGCAGAAGCAGGCCGAGGAGCGCGACTTCCAGAAGCGGGTACAGGCCGATGGGAAGCTGCGGGCGCAGTATGGCAAGGCTTGGGATGAGATCGCGGCGGTGCAGGCGAAGCAGCGGGAGCTGTATTATCCCTATCTGTATCTGGAACGTTTGTACGGGTTCCGCTCGCAGCTATATGGGCACGCGCGGCGTTTGCTGCGCATGGCGGAGGAGTTCGATAAGCCCAATGAGAAGCGGCTGGATGAGTATGCCGATGCCTGGAAGCCGACGTTGACTCAGGCGGTGATGAGCCCGGCGCCGATTTACGCCGAACTGGAGATTGAAGAGCTGACCTTTTCTCTCACCAAGATGCGCGAGTTACTGGGGCCTGACGACCCGACGGTGCGAGCGCTGTTCGGCAAGCGTGGCCCGCGTGAGATCGCTACTGAGGCGGTGAAGAACAGCAAGCTGGGAAGCGCCGAAGTGAGGAAGGCTTTGCTGGAGGGTGGCAGGCAGGGGCTGGCTTCGAGTTCGGACTCCATGTTGGCTTTGGCCCGCATGGTGGATCCGTATGCCCGCGCCATCCGCAAGCGCATGGAAGAGGAAGTGGAGAGCGTGCTCACCAGCAACATGGAGAAGCTGGCGCGGGCTCGGTTTGCTGTGTATGGGACTTCGTTGTATCCCGATGCGACGTTCACGCTGCGCCTGTCCTATGGCAGTGTGAAGGGCTGGACGGAGAATGGCAAGGTCGTTCCGCCGTTCACCATCATCGGCGGGACTTATGAGCGGAATACGGGGAGTTTTCCGTTCGCGCTGCCGCAGTCGTGGCTCGATGCGAAGGACAAGCTGAATCCGCAGACGCGGTTTAATTTCGTTACGAACAACGACATCATCGGCGGGAACTCGGGGTCGCCTGTGATCAATAAAGAGGGCGAGATTGTGGGGTTGATCTTTGATGGGAATATACACTCGCTGGGTGGGAACTATGGCTTCGATGAGACGTTGAACCGGGCCGTGGCGGTGCACAGTGATGCCATCAAAGAGGCGTTGAAGAAGGTGTACGGCGCGGACCGGGTGTTGCAGGAATTGAATTAGAAATATGATATAGCTTCCGGCCTGGGGAGGGCCGGTGAGCGATGATGAGTCTCCTGTTGGTGCTGGCGGCTGCGTTAGCCGAAGGGAAGCCGGCGCTGTTCTATGACCGCTCGGTGGCGCAGGCTGCCTTTGCCGCAAGCGAAGTGACGAAGGCGGCGCGGACGGCGATTCCCGAGTTTGGCTTGGATGACGTTGGCAAGGTGCAATGCGCGCCGTGTGTGGTGATCGCCTCCGGGGAACGCGCCGTGGGATTGGCTCGCAGTTGGAAGGTGGCTGCGGTGAAAAGCACGAAGCCGCAGGCTTACGCGATACGGCGTAGTGGAAGCACCATTGCGGCGCTTGGCGCCGATGCCGATGGGGCCATGTACGGCGGGTTGGACCTGGCGGAGAAACTGCGGCTGGGTACGCTCGAGACCGCGGCCGACTCGGATCACACGCCGCATATCGAACGGCGTGGCATCAAGTTCAACATCCCGCTGGACTCACGCACGCCTACCTATTCGGATAACTCCGATGCCGCCCAGGCGAATATTCCCGAAATGTGGTCGTTCGATTTCTGGCGGGAGTTTCTGGATCAGATGGCGCGGCATCGCTACAACGTGCTCTCGCTGTGGAGCCTGCATCCGTTTCCATCGATGGTGAAAGTCCCCGAGTATCCCGACGTGGCGCTGGCCGATGTGAAGCGCACCCGTTACCGCATGGATGAGACGTACACGCATACGGGATCGGACATGGTGCGGCCGGAGTTGCTGGAGCATCTGGAGACGGTGCGGACGATGACCATCGAAGACAAGATCCGCTTCTGGCGCGATGTGATGGAGTACGCCGCCCGGCGCGGCATCAAGGTCTGGGTGATCACCTGGAACATCTTCACCTATGGGGCGGAAGGCAAGTACGGAATCACCAGCGATCAGACGAATCCGAAGACCATCGACTACTTCCGCGCCAGTGTGCGGGAGATGGTCACCACCTATCCGTTATTGGCTGGAATGGGGATCACCGCCGGGGAGCAGATGCGCGAGATCGCCGGCGAATTCTCGAAGGAGAAGTGGCTCTGGAAGACCTATGGCGAAGGGATTCGCGACGCTCTGAAACAGCAGCCGGGACGGCAGTTCGGCTTGATTCACCGCTACCACCAGACGGGGCAGGAAGAGATTCTGCATGAGTTTCGCGATTATCCAGGAACCTTCGAGTTGAGCTTCAAGTATTCGGTGGCGCACATGTACTCGATCCCCAATCCGCCGTTCATTCAGGATGTGTTGAAGGGGATGCCTGTGGGGCGGAAGACCTGGCTTACGGTGCGCAATGACGATGTGTACAGCTTCCGCTGGGGCGATCCGCGGTTTGCGCGGGAGTACATCAAAGCCATTCCGGGGGCGGACCGGATTGCGGGTTTCTACATGGGTCCGGATGGCTACATCTGGGGCCGCGAGTTCCTCTCGCGCAAGCCGCAGAAGCCAAGAGAACTGGTGATGCGGAAGCAGTGGTATTCGTTCCTGCTGTGGGGACGGCTGGCCTATGAACCGGATCTGCCGGACTCGCACTTTCAGAACATCGTGACGCGGCATTTCCCCGAGGTGAATGGGGCGGCGCTGTATCAGGCGTGGGCCGAGGCGTCGCAAGTGTTCCCGTTGATTACTCGATTCTTCTGGGGTGATATTGATCTGCGCTGGTTCCCGGAAGCTTCGCTCAGCCATCCGCGTCATCGGGGGTTCTATACGGTGCGGCATTTTGTGGAAGGGCAATCGATGCCGGGGAGCGGCGTGTTGAATATTCTGGAATGGCGGAAGCGGAAGCTGGCGGGACAGCCGATGGGAGGGGTGACTCCGCTGGAGATTGCGGCGTCGCTCGAGAGCGCGGCTGCCAAGGGGTTGGATGGAATTGCGGGGATGCGGGCCGAGTCTCAGGAGTTACGGGAGACGCTGGGGGACATCCGCGCGATGTCGTACCTGGCGCAGTATTATGCGGCTAAGATTCGCGGCGCGGCGGCGCTGGCCTTGTACGATCGGTCATCGAATGCGGCGGAGAAGAAGGAAGCCGTGGAGTCGCTGACACGCGCTGCGGCGGCCTGGCAGAACTACGCGCGGACTTACTCGGAGCAATACACGACACCGCATCTCTACAACCGCGTCGGCTTCGTGGACATGAACGGATTGACGATCAAAGCGAAGCAGGATATCGACATTGCGGAGAAGTGGAAGCCCGGCACGATTGCCGGGGATGAGGGTGTGAGCAACGCCGGCGACCGGCTGTTCCGGAAGTAGTGCGGCCGCATCATATATAATCCAACCCATCGGGAGGCCCACGAAGATATGCTGTTCCGCACCTTGATCGCGCTGGCTGTGTTCTGCACCGGCGCTTATTCGCAGATTTCCACGGGGACGCTGAATGTCGTCGCCGATGATGCAACTGGCGCCATGGTGGCCCAGGCTCAGGTCACCATCACCAACAAGAACACAGGCCTGACCCGCACGGGCGCGACGGATGGGCGGGGTGAGTTCCAGGCCACCTTCCTGCCGGCCGGCGAATACAGCATCTCGGTGGAAGCCGCGGGCTTCAAGAAGGCTACGATTCTACAGTTCGTGTTGCAGGTGGACCAGAATGCTTCGGCCCGCGTGACGCTGGTGCCGGGCGATGTGAAGGAGTCGATCAGCGTGACGGAGCAGACGCCGCTGCTTGAGTCCGACACATCTTCGTTGGGGCAGGTGATTGAGAACAAGAAGATCCTGGAACTGCCGTTGAACGGGCGCAATGCGTTCGGGCTGGGGCTGCTGGCGGGGAACACGACTCAGGTGTTCGGCATGGGCACGAACCTGCCGTTCATCGCCGGTGGCGGGCGCTTCTCGTCGAATGAGGTGCTGCTCGACGGCATCGACAACAACACCACGGTGACCAACGGAGCGATCGGGCGCAACGGGATCGCGATGCTGCCCAGCGTGGATGCTGTGCAGGAGTTCAAGGTCAAGACCAACGCCTTCTCGGCGGAGTTCGGGCGCGCCGCCGGATCGCTGGTAACGGCGACGATGAAGGGCGGAACGAACGCCTATCATGGCTCCGTGTTCGAGTTCCTGCGCAACGACAAACTGGACGCCAACAACTTCTTCACCAACGCCGCGGGGCTGCCCAGGGCGGCATTCCGGCAGAATCAATATGGCGGCGTGTTGGGCGGCAGGATCATCAAAGACCGCACCTTCTTCTTTGTCAACTACCAGGGGACGCGGCAACGGACGGCATCGGCGAACACAATCATCGCCGTGCCTCCAGCGGCCATCCGGGGCGGGGATCTGTCGCTGCTGCGGACTCCGATCTTCGATCCGGCGGCGCGGCGGATCGGGCCGACGGGGCGCGTGATCAGCACGCTGTTCCCGGACGCTCGCATCCCCACTTCGCGGATCAATGCCACGTCGAACGCGATTCTGGGGCTTATCCCAGGGCCGAACTTCGGGGCTGAGAATGCCATCTCGCGCAACTTTTTCCGCCAGGTGCCGCGCGGCTTTGATGGGGATCAATACGACATCCGCATTGACCATCAACTGACATCGAAGAACTCGCTGATGGGGCGCTGGTCGTGGGCCAATCAGACCACGCCGCAGCCGGGCACTTTCGATGGGTTCATTGGCGGCAGCAACACACAGTACCGCAACATCCGGCAGTTCGTGCTGACGGACACGCATCTGTTCAGCCCGACGATGGTGAACGAAATCCGGGCAGGGGTGACGCGGCACAACGGCTCGCGCATCGTGGACGGGGTGGACGATGGGGTGGCCTTCGCCACGAAGAACAATGTGGCGCTGTTTCCGTTTCCGGTGAAGGGATTCCCGGGAGTGGCTTTCAACTTCTCGGGCGAGGCGACGGGCTCGGTGCAGTTCGATGGGTGGGGCGGCGGGGCGAGCGATCTCAACTATGAGACACGGTTCCAGGTGGCCGATACGCTCTCCATCACGCGGGGCAAGCACAACATGAAGACGGGCGTCGATCTACGGCGGCCGCGCTTTGACAACCTGCGGGGCAACCCGTTCTTCGGGCAGTTTATCTTTGGGTCGATCCTCACGTCGTCGACGGACACGACGGGGTCGGGGGCGCCCTTTGCCGATTACCTGCTGGGCTTCCCGTCGCTGGTGCAGGGGACGCAGATGCTCGATTGGGGGCGGCAGCGGGAGATCTACTTCGGCACCTTCTTCCAGGACGATTTCAAGGTGACGCGGGCGCTGACGTTGAACCTCGGGGTCCGTTACGACCTGTTCACGCAGCCGGTGGATGCGCGCGACCGGGGCGGGTTATTTGACCTGGATAAGGCCCGCTTCGTAGTGCCTGGAGAGACTGGAGTGAGCCGGGCCATTGTCGATCCGGATCACAACAATATCGGGCCGAGAGTGGGCGTGGCCTACCAACTGAAGCGGCGCTGGGTGTTGCGCGGCGGCTACGGCATCTTCTATGGCTTGCGCGATCAGAATCAGGAAGTGACGCAGATTGCGGGGAACAACCCGAACACTCCGGCGCTGGTGGTGCCGACGGTGAGCGCCTCGACGACGGTGGCTCCGCCGTACACGATCAACACGGCGATCCAGGCCGCGCCGAGCGATACGAGTCTGGCTGCGTTCACGGCGGACCGGCCCATTACGCGCACGATCCGTTCGCAGGGCTTCAAGGATGCGCGGATGCCGATGTTGCAGCAGTTCAACTTCTCGATCCAGTTCCAGCCGGCCGAGGCGTGGCTGATTGAGACGTCGTATCAAGGGGCGCGGGGAAGGGACCTGGCGTCGATCTTCGTGAACCGCAACCAGGTGCCGTTTGAGTACGCGCTGGATGGGCGGAACACGCAGGCCAACCGGCCGTATCCGATGGTGAACGGGTCAGTGATTCCGACCTTCTCGCTGGCTTCGTCGAACTACAATGCGTTCAATCTGAGGGTGGAAAAGCGCTACGCGTTTGGGCTGAATTTCCTGGCGAACTACACCATTCAGAAGAATCTGGAGCGGCTGGGGGCGGGCCCGAGCGCCTATACGCAGAACGGCGGGACGTCGATCTCGCTCGATGCCTACAACCTTTCGCGGGAGAAGGGGCCGGCGCCGATCGACGTGCCGCAGAACTTCACGTTCAGCTACGGGTATGAACTGCCGTGGGGGCCGGGGCGTCCGTGGCTGAGTTCGAACTCGCTGGCGTCGCGGTTGATTGGCGGCTGGCAGGTGAACGGCATCACTACGCTGCGCGGCGGTTTTCCTACGGACATCCGGACGAACCGGCTGCCCCCGATCTTCAACACGTTCAACATGCCGGATCGTGTCCCGGGTGTGGATATGCTGGTGCCGAACAGTGAACGGAGTCCGGACCGCTACTTCAACCCGGCGGCGTTCCGTGTTCCGGGGACGGTGACGGCGCGCAACGGGCAGCAGATCCAACTGTTCGGGGATGCGGCGCGGCGGCTGGTGCGCGGGCCGGGATCAGTGAACCTGGATTTTTCCATTTTCAAGGATTTTTCGTTTCTGGAGCGGTACCGGCTGCAGTTCCGGTCGGAGTTCTTCAACCTGACGAACACGCCGACGTTCTTCCTGCCGAGCTCGAACAGTCCTTCGATGACCTGTATCGGACGGACGCCGGGGTCGGCGTGCAACGACAACAATCCGGAATTCGGGAAGCTGTCGGCGTCGACGGCGACGGGGCGGCAGATCCAGTTCGCGTTGAAGTTCTACTTTTGATTGTTGGGCCGCAGATGCCAGGGTCCCTAGACATCCAGGGGTAGCGATGCTCAGCGCGTGGTTTCGATGACGAGGATTTGGATAGAGCCGCTAATTTCGTTGGAGACGATGAGGAGCGGCTGATTGTTGGGGGCGTCGGCGGCGGGGATGAAGAGAACGCCTTCGGGGCCGAGGTCGTCGTCAGCCGATACTTTGTCGCGGAGGAGGCGGTTGTTCCAGTACTGGATGTGTTTGGGGGCTTTGGGGTCGGTGATGTCGTAGACCATGACGCCGCCCATGCGCTCAAGGCCGATGAAGGCGTAGGTGCGGCCATCGATGACGCCGGTGGTGATGCCTTCGGGCTCGGGGCCTTTGCCGGCGCTGCGCGAGTCGAAGGCGTCGGAGTCGTTGCTGGCGTTGAAGCGGGTCGGATAGGCTTTGGCCGTGATTTCTTCGAACTCCGAACCGCTGTCGTAGACGATGGCGCCGGTGGTGCTGCGGATGGAGAAGGAACGCGCGCCGAAGGCGTAGAGGGCATCGTAGTCGCCGTCGTTGTCCGTGTCGCCGAGGGTTTTGGTGACGCGGAGGCGGCCGAGCTGGGCGTTGGCCTTGAGTGCATCGCCGTTGGGAAAGGCGGTGGGGTCGAGTTTCAGTTCGCCGATGCGGACCTCTTCGTTGAACCCGGTGTAGGCGCGGCTATCGCCTTCGTTGGCCATGACGAGATAGGTTTCGCCAGCGGCGGTGAAGGTGGCAATGGAGTCCGGCATGTAGACGCCGAAGATGGGCCAATTGGCGAGGTTGATCTGGTTGTCGCGATCGCTGGCGTCGAGTTTGTTTGCGGGCAGGGAGTGGTCTTTGAAGCCGAGGCCGATGAGGCGGGTGATCTTGGCGGTGGCGATGTCCACCACGGCGACGGCGTTGGCTTCCTGGATGGTGACGTAGGCGGTTTTGCTGTCGGCGGAGACGGCGATGTACTCCGGCTCGAAATCCTGGGCGGCGGTGGAGCCTGGGCCAAAGACGCGGATGGAGGGATCGAGTTTCGCGCCGTTGAATTCGGTGAAACTGACGGTGCGGACATCACTCTGGCTGAGGAAGGCCACGGGCTTGCCCATGTCGACGATGCTGACGGAGCCTTCGGGATCGATCTTGTAATCGTCACTGGGTTCGCCTTCGTTCGCGATGAGGAGGTACCGGCCGTCGGGCGTGAAGGTGAGCATATCGGGCAGCGAGCCGATGGTGAGGCGGCGGATGAGATTGCCGTCGGTATCGAAGAAGACGACGGAGCCGGGGTCTGTTTTGGGAGTAGCTTCGACGGCGGCGGCGACGATGCCGTTGCGGATGGCGACACTGTTGGCTCCTCCTCCGTAAGGCGCGGTGGGGATGGTAAAGAGCTTCACGGGGCGGGAAGGATTGGAGAGGTCGACCACGTCGATGGATTTGGTGCCGCCGTTGACGGTGAAGAGCCGCTGTGTGGTGGGTTCATAGGCGGAGATTTCGGCTCCGCCGGCGTTGTAGATTCCGGTGGCGACACGGCCGACCTGGCGGAGACGGATTTGCGCCGGTGCGGTATGCGCATATGTCAGCGCCATTACGAGAGTGAAGAGCCCAGTGGTTTTCATGGGGATATTGTGCTCCTGATGCGTGCCTGGACTACCAGAGCATGAATATGCGTTTTTGGCATGGCACGGCAAGTTTCTTATCTTGCCGGGGGAATATCACCACTGGATGACGGACGGATGAAGTTGCGGTAAACGGCCAGGGTTTCCTAGAACGTCACACCACGCATGTCGCCTTCCCTGAGGAACTTGAGGTGCATGGCGAAGGCGTGTTGGGCGGAGAAGGGCTCATGGCCTTTCCTGGCGCCGGCGAGGTAGGCGCGGAGCGGCTCGCGGTAATCGGGATGGGCGCATTTCTCGATGATGAGGTGCGCGCGCTGGTGCGGATCTTTGCCTCGCAGATCGGCGACGCCCCACTCCGTGGCGACGACCTGGACGGAATGTTCGCTGTGATCCATGTGGCTGACGAGGGGGACGATGGTGGAGATTTTGCCGCCCTTTTGCGTGGATGGGCAGGAGAAGAACGAGAGGTAGGCGTTGCGGGTGAAATCGCCCGAGCCGCCGATGCCGTTCATCATGGTCTGGCCCATGACGTGGGTGGAGTTGACGTTGCCGCCGACGTCGATTTCGATGGCGGTGTTCATGGAAACGATGCCCAGACGGCGGACGATTTCGGGGTGATTGGTGATCTCCTGCGGGCGCATGAGGACGCGGTGGCGGTAGAAGTCGAGGTTCGAATAGACGCGGCGCATCATGTCGTCGCTGAGGGTGAAGGCGCAGGTGGAGGCGAACTTGACGCGGCCGTTTTCGAGCAGCGGCACGACCGAGTCCTGGAGGACTTCGGTGTACATTTCGAAGTCGGGGATATCGGGGTGCTGGCCGAGCGCGGCGAGGACGGAGTTGGCGATGTCGCCGACGCCGGATTGGAGCGGGAGGAATGTTTCGGGGATGCGGCCGGAGCGGATCTCTTCGACGAGGAAATCGGCGACGTTCTGGCCGATTCTTTCGGTGACTGGAGTGGGCGGGCTGAACGCTCCGTTTTCGTCGGGCTGGTTGGTGTAGACGATACCGGCGATTTGCGGGCATCGACGGAGCAGATGGGAGAGCCTGCGCAGTCCGGAGGGGTGGAAGATGGGAAGTGTCTGGCGGGTGGGCGGGTGGGGCTCGAAGATGTCATGCATGCCGAGCAGCGCGGGCGGGTGGCGGGTGTTGATCTCGATGAGGATTTTTTCGGCTTGATTGAGGTAGGTGGGGGTGGCTCCGACGGATGAGGTGAGCACGATGCCTCCGCCGGCGAGCACTTCCGCGGCTTCGACGATGCCCCCAATGGACAGGGCCGAGAAAGCCGTAGCGGACGTTCTGCGGGAGGAGAAGTGCATGTCCACGAAGCGCACTTTGCCGGGTTGATTTGCGAACGCAGCGTCGGATCGGACTGATAGGGGGTGCGGAAGCGGATGGCTTCGGCCTGGGCGAGAGCGCCGTCGAGCGAAGGGCCGGTGGAAGCTCCGGTGAGAACTCCGATTTGGAATGGTTTTCCTGCGTCGTGGAGGGCTTTGGCTTTCGCGGCGAGGGCGAAAGGAATGGCCTTCGGAGATCCGGCGGGAGTAAATCCGCTGAAGCCGATGGTGGCGCCGTGTGGGATGAGTTCCGCGGCCTCTTCGGCGGTGAGAACTGGGAAGGGAAGGGACATAGTTTCTGGGGTTTTTGTAGCAATTTTCCGTCCGTTGGCGGGGCCTTCGTTTGTGTTGTGGAATCTATGGTTTAGGCGAGGCACTCCCGTGCCGGTGGTGCGTGTTCCCACACAGGGCGGGTGGGCAGGCCCCAGGTTTTGTGTTCGATATACTGAGAAATCCAATGCGTATTGTGTGGATGATGCTGCTGCTTTGTCACTGCTCTTGGGCGGAATGGACGCGCGTGGTGAGCACGGTGTACGGGGAATCGCGAGATTCGGCTGCGCCGCGGCCGCTCGAATACTTCCAGTTGGATGCGTTGTTGCGGGATGACCGGGCGGCGGAGATGTGTGCGCGGTGTTCGGTGGCGGAGAAGGTGGCGATGCGGAAGAAGTATGGGGTGGAGGCTAGGGTGCGCGTGGTGGGAGAGGTGGGTGGTGTGACGATTTCCGATGTGTGGAATTGCCCGGTGGGCGAGGCGGATGAGAAGTGCGGAGCGAAGTCGATTGTGGCGCGGACGAAGGAAGGGTATCGGGAGATCCTTTACACCACGTTGCGGCAGATGGATGGGAGGCTTAATGCCTCGTTTGTGGCGAATGCCGGGAAGGAGCGGGTGTTGGGGTCGCGGGACTTTGTGGGCGGGAATCGGGGGATTCACGTGGAGCATTACTTCTGGTTCGATGCGGAGGGAGCGCGGTTGATGGATTTGAGTCCGGTGTGGGAAGCGGCGAAATCGGTGGTGTTGCCGGGTGGGCTGCGGTTGTATGGGGCGGACTTCGGTGGTCCGCGGTCGTTTCCGGCCGGGCGTGTGCGAGTGCCGCTGCGGGAGATTGGGGCGGCGTTGTGTTGTGCCGAGGGTGGTGTGGAAGTGGATTTTCGCTTGGAGCGCGGGCGGTTGATTCCCACGGGGAAGCGGTTTGTGGCTAAGTAGTGTGGAAGAGGTCGATCAGGCGGCGGGCTGCGGAGGAGGCGGAGATGCGGCCTTCGCGAACTTCCTGTTCGATGGCGGGAAGAGCGGCGGCGACGGCGGGGTGATGGCGGAATTCGGACTCGAGTTGATCGTGGAGTTGGGCGCGCATCCAGTCGAGGGATTGGCGGCGGCGGCGCTCGGCTTTGGCTCCACTGGCGGTTTGCAGCTGATCGTGTTCGAGGATGATCTGCCAGATGGCGGGGATGTTGTCGCCGGTGAGCGAGGAGCAGGCAATGGTGCGGGGCTGCCAAGCGTCGTTGGCGGAGTGAAGCAGGTGAAGGCCGAATTGGTAGGCTTGGCGGGCCTGTTCGGCGCGGGCGCGGTTGTCGCCGTCGGCTTTGTTGATGGCCACGAGGTCGGTCATTTCGAGGATGCCGCGCTTCATGCCTTGCAGTTCGTCGCCCGCGCCGGGGATGAGGAGCAGGAGGAAGAAATCGGTCATGGAACGGAGCGTGACTTCGGATTGGCCGACACCGACGGTTTCGATGAAGACGTTGCGATAGCCGGCGGCTTCGAGCAGGAGGATGGCTTCGCGGGTGCGGCGGGCGACTCCGCCGAGGTGGCCGCGGGAGGGGGATGGGCGGAGGAAGGCTCGGGGGTGGGCGGCGAGGCGCTCCATGCGGGTCTTGTCGCCGAGGATGCTGCCGCCGGAGATGGGACTGGACGGATCGATGGAGAGGACGGCGAGGTTTTCGTCGGGGTGCTGTTCCAGGAGGTGGGTTCCGATGGCGTCGAGGAAGGTGGATTTGCCCGCGCCCGGTGGGCCCGCGATGCCGATACGGTGGGAGTGGCCGGCGTGGGGGAGACAGGCTTCGAGGACCTCTTCGGCCAGGGCGCGATCGGCGGGGAGCTCGCTTTCGATGAGCGTGATGGCGCGGGCTAGCGTGGGGCGGTGATTGGTGAGAATGCCTTCGGTGTATTGGGTTGGGGAGAGGCGCTTCATGTGGGCTCGCGGGTTTGATTTTTGGGCCACAGATGAACACAGATGAACACAGATTTTTTTGATTGGTGTTTATTTGTGTGCATTCGTGGCTTAGAGCAGTAGTCGGAGGATGTCTCTCGCGGCTTCTGGGATTACTGTCCCTGGACCGAAGACTGCTGAGGCCCCCGATTGGAGGAGATGGTCGTAGTCTTGTTTGGGAATTACTCCTCCGGCTACTACCAGGATGTCTTCGCGGCCTAGGTTTTTTAGTTCTTGGATGACTTCGGGGATGAGTGTGGAGTGGCCTCCGGCTAGCGTGGAGACGCCGAGTACGTGCACATCGTTTTCCGCGGCCTGGCGGGCTACTTCGGTGGGCGTTTGGAATAATGGGCCGATGTCGACGTCGAAACCGATGTCGGCAAAGGCTGTCGCAATGACCTTCGCTCCACGGTCGTGGCCATCCTGGCCCATCTTCGCTACCAGAATGCGCGGGGAGCGGCCTTCGGTGGCACGGAATTGCTCCACCAGTTGGTGCGCGGCCGTGAATTGGTCGTTATTCATGCTCTCCTGAGCGTATACGCCTTGGACGGTTTGTGTCTGGGCACGGTAACGGCCCCAGACGGTTTCGAGCGCGGAACTGATCTCCCCTAACGTGGCGCGGGCACGGGCGGCGGCGACAGAGAGATCGAGCAGATTGCCTTCTCCGGTTTGTGCGCAGCGGGTGAGCGCGTTGAGCGCTTCGTCTACGGCTTCCTGGTTGCGCGTGCGCCTCAGGTCGGCGAGTCTTTCCACTTGCTGTGCCCGTACTCGCGTGTTGTCCACCTGCAAGACGGCGATCTGGGTTTCCTGCTCGGGGCGGTAGGCGTTTACTCCGACAATGCGCTCCGTGCCTGCGTCGATGCGGGCCTGCTTGCGGGCGGCTGCTTCTTCAATGCGGAGCTTGGGAAGCCCGGTTTCAATGGCCTTCGCCATGCCCCCGAGACTTTCGATTTCTTCGATGTGCCGGGTGGCCTGCTCGATCAACTGGTGGGTGAGCCTTTCCACGTGATAGCTGCCGCCCCAGGCATCGATGGCCTTGGTGATGGCCGTTTCTTCCTGCAACAGGATCTGGGTGTTGCGGGCGATGCGGGCGGAGAAGTCGGTAGGGAGCGCGATGGCTTCGTCGAGCGCGTTGGTGTGCAGCGATTGGGTGTGGCCGAAGGCGGCGGCCATGGCCTCAATCATCGTCCGGGCGACGTTGTTGAACGGGTCCTGCGCGGCAAGGCTCCAGCCAGAGGTCTGGCAATGCGTGCGGAGGGCCATCGACTTCGGATTCTTCGGTTCAAACTGGCGTACCAGTTTGGCCCACAGCAGACGCGCGGCGCGGAGCTTCGCAATTTCGAGGAAGAAGTTCATGCCGATGCCCCAGAAGAAGCTGAGGCGCGGCGCGAACTGATCGATGTCGAGCCCGGCGGCAATGCCCGTGCGCAGGTATTCGACGCCGTCAGCGAGAGTGTAGGCCAGTTCGATGTCCGCCGTCGCGCCGGCTTCCTGCATGTGATAGCCGGAGATGGAGATGCAGTTGAATTTCGGCATCCGCGCCGAGCAATAGCGGAAGATGTCGCCGATGATGTGCATGGAAGGGGCCGGCGGATAAATGTAGGTGTTGCGCACCATGAACTCTTTGAGGATGTCGTTCTGGATGGTGCCGCTGAGCTGTTCGGGGGCGACGCCCTGCTCCTCCGCCGCGACGATGTAGAAGGCCATGATGGGGAGCACGGCTCCATTCATGGTCATGGAGACCGACATGCGATCGAGCGGGATCTGATCGAAGAGGATCTTCATGTCGAGGATCGAATCGATGGCGACGCCCGCTTTGCCGACGTCGCCGGTGACGCGCTCGTGATCGGAGTCATAGCCGCGGTGCGTGGCGAGGTCGAAGGCGACGGAGAGCCCCTTCTGGCCGGCGGCGAGGTTGCGGCGATAGAAGGCGTTCGACTCCTCGGCGGTGGAAAAGCCGGCGTATTGGCGGATGGTCCAGGGCTGGAGCACGTACATGGTGGAGTACGGCCCGCGGAGGAAGGGCGGGATACCGGCGGCGTAGTGCAGATGCTCGTAACCGGCGTAATCCGGCGGCGGCGGGGCCGTGCGCGGATGGAAGTCGATCTTCGTGAAGTCGGGTTTCATACGTGAACTCCGAGGCGGTTCTGCCAGTGTTCGAGCGTTTCGGGGAGATTGCTGCCGAGGTGGATGAAGCCGGCGATGCCGGCGGCTTCGAGTGCGGCGATCTGGTCTTTGGGATAGCCGGCAATGAGGACGGGCATGGTGGCTTCGGAAAGCACGCGCGGGGCGAATTCCGGGTATTCGGGATCGCTGGAGCAGAGGATGACGAGATCGGCCGGCACGAGGGTGCAGCTTTCGCGAATGGCGAATCCGGCGCAGGCGAGGAAATTGCGGCAGAAGGCGGCGCGGGCCTGGCTCATCTTGCGGTCCCCGAGTTCGAGCAGCAGCACACTGGGGCAGGGGTTGCCGGCGGCCACGTGGCGGGCGGTGCGCAGGCGGAGGCGCTCAAAGACGCCCGCGGCGCGCCAGGTGGTGGGCGGCGGGACGTGTACGGGCTCGTCGGGGTTGGGGTAGTTGTTCACGCCCACGAGCGTGGCACGGCGGGTGGCGTAGGCCGCTTCCTTCGCTTTGCGCGAAGCTTCGAGCGCCTGGTCCAGTGCACCGGAAAGATGGAAGGTGGGAAAGCCTCCAACCGCTTCGATTTGCTGAAAACGCTTCCAGGCCTCGGTGGCGAGCATCGTGGTCAGCGCTTCGATGTGCCAGGAGCCGGCGGCCGGGTCGATGACGGTGTTGAGGTGCGACTCTTCGGCGAGGATGTGGAGAATGTTGCGGGCCAGATGCGGATCGATGCCGTCGGTGCGCACGGCAATCGTATTGGCGCCGCCAATGGCCGCGGCAAGCGCTTCGGTGGTGGCGCGCAGCAGATTGTTGTGCGGATCGAGCGCGGATTTGTTCCATAGCGCCGTGGTGGCGTGGATATGCAGCGGAATATCAGTGCCCGTGGCTTCGCACACGGTGGCCCAGAGGGCGCGCATGGCGCGGTATTTGGCGATCTCCAAGAGAAACAGCGGGCCGGTGGCGAATTGAATGGTGAGCGGATGCGGGAGGTGGGCTACGGCGGCGGCGAGGGCGAAGGCGAGTTCCTCGACGGTGGTGGCGCCCTGGTCCTGGAATGTGGCGGCGTCGATATCGACAACGGGCTCGGCCGCCTGCCAGGGTCCGATGCCGGAGAGTGCGACAGGCTGCGGCGCGGTCTCCATCGTGTAGTAGGGGCTTACGGAAAGGCCATCTGGCGTTTTCCAGACCAGCTTTTTGTTGTAGTCGGCGCCCTTCAAATCGGCCAGGATTCGCGCTTCCCATTCGGACACCGGGACGGGCGGAAAGACGGCGCTCATGCGGGTTCCTCCACGATTTCGATGAGATAGCCGAATGGTGCGGCCTCAGTCGATTTGGGATGGACGAAGAAGACGGTGGTGCCGCGTGAGCCCTTGCGCGGGGCGGCGTCGATGATCTTAAAGCCCGCGGCGCGCATGGCGTCAAAGGCCTGCTGGGCGCTTTCCACGCGGTAGGCGATGTGGGCGAAGCCGGCCCGGCCTCCGTTTTTCTCGATCTGTTTGGCGACGGGCGAATCCGGGGTGAGCGGTTCCAGTAATTGAATCAGATTCGGCCCGCCGCCAATCTTGAGCAGCACCTCGCGCACCTGGTCTTTGCCGAGCACGTCTTCGCGGTGAAACTCGGTGAAGCCGAGGGCGCGATAGGAAGCGACCTGCGCTTCGAGCTGGCCTTGTGGGACGGCGATGGCGACGTGATCCACGAACAGGATTCCGGGCACTTCATTCAAAAGCGACAAGGACTTGTCCTCCTTGGACGGCGTCGCCGGCCTTGACCGGGAGCGACGCGATTTTACCGGCGATGGGAGCGGTGATATTGGTTTCCATTTTCATCGCTTCGAGTACCAACAGTACATCACCGGGCTGGATGGTCTGCCCCGGTTGGGCCAGCACGCGGGTGACGGTACCGGCGATCGGGCTGCGGCAGACTTTGTCTTCATTTTCCACGGGCGGGCCGCCGGCTGCGGCAGGGGGCGCCACGACGGGCGCCGCGCCGATGCGCGTGGGGGTGGGAGGCAGGTAGACGGGCTGCTGCGGCTCGGGCTCGCTCGCCTCCACTTCCACTTCGTACAGTTTGTCATTGACTGTGATCTTGAGCTTCATGGACTGCCTCCTTACGATTCGTGGCGCACGGCGAGGGCGTGCGATGCCTGGATGCTGACGCGGCCCTGCTGGGCCCATGCGCCGGAGCCGATGAGGCGGATCTGGCGGATGTGCGGGCGTTTGCCGAGGAACGCAGCGATGGCGGCGGAAATCACGAGCAGCACTTCTTCGGGGATGGCCTCTTCCTGCTCGGCAGGGGCGGCTGGTGCGGCTGCGGCGGGCTGCGGGGCAGCGGAAGGCTCGGCGGGCCTGGCGGGCCCTTCGAGCGCGGCGACACGGGCGCTCAGCGCGTCCACCTGCTGGCGCAGGGACTCGAGCAGTGTGATCAGTTGCGATTCGGTTGCCTGGTTCATGACGGGTCTCCTTTAGAGCGGGATGAGCCCGTGTTTCTTTGAGGGGCGGAATTCGCGCTTGGCCTGGAGGTATTCGAGGGCCTGCGCGAGGTGCTTGCGCGTATTGGCGGGCTCGATGACGTCGTCCACCAGGCGGCGCGCGGCGGCCACATAGGGCGTGGAGAACGCGCTGCGGTACTTTTCGATCAGCTCTTTGCGTTTCGCTGCTTTGTCTTCGGCTTCGGAGATCTCTTTGCGGAAGACAATCTCGGCCGCGCCTTCCGCACCCATCACCGCTACTTCGGCGGTGGGCCAGGCAAAGACGCGATCAGCGCCGAGGTCTTTCGAGCACATGGCGAGGTGTGCGCCGCCAAAGCTTTTCCTGAGGACGACCTGGATTTTCGGCACGGTGGCCGCGGAGTAGGCAAACAAGAGTTTTGCGCCGTGGCGGATGATGCCGCCGTATTCCTGCTGCACGCCGGGCAGGAAGCCCGGAACATCGACGAAGGTGATGAGCGGGATGTTGAAGGCGTTGCAGAAGCGGATGAAGCGCGAGGCTTTTGTCGAGGCATTGATGTCGAGCGCGCCTGCCAGCACCGAAGGTTGATTGGCGATGATGCCCACCGAGCGGCCGAGAATGCGGGCGAAGCCGACCACGATGTTCATGGCGTAGCCTGCCTGTACTTCGAGGAAATCGGCGTTGTCCACCACGCCGCCAATAACGTTGCGCACGTCGTAGCCTTGCTTGGCTTCGACGGGAACCATGTCGTTGAGGGCGGGGTTCGGGTCCACGTTGGAGTCCGAAGGCAGTTCGGGCGGATCCTCCAGGTTGTTGGCCGGCAGAAAGCTGAGCAGGCGGCGGCAGAGGTAGAGGGCTTCCTGATCGTTTTCGGCGATGAAGTGCGTGACGCCGGAATGGGCCATATGGGCATCGGCGCCGCCGAGCTGTTCCGCACTGATGGTTTCGCCGGTGACCTGCTTGATGACCTGCGGTCCGGTGATGAACATCTGGGCCTGGCGGGTTTGTATGACGAAGTCCGTAAGGGCGGGGGAATAGGCGGCGCCGCCGGCACAGGGTCCGCAAATGACGGAGACCTGCGGTACCGCGCCGGACAGCATCACGTTGACGTGGAACACCTGGCCGTAGCCGGAAAGGGAATCGATGCCTTCCTGGACGCGCGCGCCGCCGGAATCGTTGATGAAGACGAATGGGGAGCCGGTCTTGAGGGAGAGCTTCATCACCTCGGCGACTTTGAGGGAATGGACTTCGCCCGCCGCGCCGCCGCCGACCGTGAAGTCCTGGCTGGCGAGGTGGACGAGACGCCCGTCGATGGCAGCCGCGCCAGTTACGACGCCATCGGCGGGCATCTCTTTGCCTTCCATGCCGAACATAGTGGAACGGTGTTGGGCATAGAGGCCGAACTCTTCGAAGCTGTCAGGGTCAGTGAGGTGGGCGATGCGCTCACGCGCGGTGAGCTTGCCCTGCTCCTTGTGTTTGGCGATGCGCTGCGGCCCGCCACCCTGTTCGAGATGCGCACGGCGTTTGCGCAATTCTTCAATTTTTGCCTGCATGGTCATACACAAATCTCCTTTGCCTCTCGCACGTGATGGGAAGGGGGACGGTTTCTATACTGGAGCGACGGTGACTTGGTGCACTTTGCCGTTGACGGTGACGTCGTATTTCACGGTGGTGCGCACGGGGCCGCTGGGAGCGCCCGCGGGCTTCGCGTCAGATGGCGCGGGCGCGGGTGCGGCGGCTGGATCCTTGGCCACGGACTTGGGCCCTTCTTCGCGGGTGAGGAAGAATTTGGGGGCCACTTGCGGGAACATGGCGTAGGTGAGCACGTCTTCATCGGAGCCGTTGCAGCCTTTAAGGGCAAGGGCCTGGGCACGCAGGTTGTCCCACTCGGGCCGGAGGAGATCGGCGGGGCGGTGACGGATGACTTCTTTCTTGGCGAAGCGGGCGGCTTTGGCGATGACTTGCGGATCGCGCGTGCCGGCGGTTTCGCCGTAGTAGCCGAGCATGAGGTCAGCGAATTCGCCGGTGAGCACCTGGTAGCGGCCCATCAGGACGTTGAAGACGGCCTGCGTGCCGACGATCTGGCTGGAGGGCGTGACCAGGGGCGGATACCCTGCGTCCTTGCGCACGCGCGGCACTTCGGCCAGCACTTCCTTGATGCGGTGGGCGGCGCCCTGCTGCTTCAACTGGCTTTCCATGTTGGAGATCATGCCGCCGGGGATCTGCGAATCGAAGATTTCGGTTTCGACACCGAGGATGTTGCTTTCAAACTGGCGGTATTTGGGCCGGATGGCGGCGAAATGCTCTTTTACGCCGAGCAGCAGATCCTTGTTGAGGCGGGTGCAGTAGGGTGTGCCTTCCAGCATTTCGACCAGGGATTCGGTGGGATTGTGGCCCGGACCGAGGCTGAGCGAACTGATGGAGGTGTCGACGCAATCGGCGCCGGCTTCGATGGCCTTCATCAGGCTGACCATGGTGACGCCAGTGGTGGCGTGGACATGGACGTGGACGCGAACCTCTTCGCCACAGCGTTCCTTGATGCCGCGGACAATGTCGTAGGCCGGTTGCGGCTTCAGTAAGGCGGCCATGTCTTTGAGGCAGATGGAATCGCAGCCGAGCTCCATCAACTGCTCCGCCATGTCGACGAATTCGTCCACCGTGTGCAACGGGCTGACGGTGTAGCAGATGGTGCCCTGGGCGTGTTTGCCGGTACGGAGGACAGCGGTGAGGGCGCGGCGGATGTTGCGGATGTCGTTGAGGGCGTCGAACACGCGGAACACGTCCATGCCGTTTTCGGCGGAGCGTTCGACGAACCGGTCGACTACGGTGTCCTCATAATGGCGATAACCGAGGATATTTTGCCCGCGCAACAGCATCTGGAGGCGGGAGTTCGGCAGCAATTTACGAAACGTGCGCAGGCGCTCCCAAGGGTCTTCATTCAAGAATCGGATGCAGGAATCATAGGTTGCGCCTCCCCAGCATTCCACGCTCCAATAACCAGCCTTGTCGATGGCATCGCAGGCCGGAATCATGTCCTCCATTGCCATCCTTGTCGCTAGTAAGGACTGATGGCCATCGCGGAGGACCAGTTCGGTCACGTCGATAGTTTTAGGCATAAAACGTGTTGGCCGGAGGGAGTTGCGGCACACACATAGCCGAGGGTTGTCGAACCAGTGCGAGGTCTCTGCCAGTACGTGGGCTGAGGCCGTCCCCTTCGCGGCCCTGTCACCGCTTATCGGTGCAAATTACCCTCCAAACGAGGCCTTCCTACCAGAATATTTTCTGCCTTGGCAAAGTATTGGCCCTCAAAGAAATAGTGTAGCGAATACAAGTGCAAATGTGGCGTATTCCGGCGGAGAATGCGGTAAGAATCGGCAAACCACCCACCCATGGGGCCATCTGGCGCAGTATGCGGTAGGATCGGGTGAGGATTCTCATATGCGGTATGTGTTGCTGGGTATTCTTCTCGCGGCGGTTCCGCTGATTGCGCAACGGCAGGTGCAGGTGCGTCTGGAAACGTTGACGCTTCTCACGGATATCGAGGGCGCACCGGAGCAGAATGCCTATTTTGACCAGTTTGCCGGAAGTCAGTTGATCTATCCGTATTCGAAACGGATCTCGTTCACCAATGTCGCCCGGCCGGTGGCATGGCGGGCACTGACTTTGGAGAATGAATACTTGCGGTGTACGGTGTTGCCGGATGTGGGAGGGCACCTCTACGGCTGCCTGGACAAGCTGTCGGGCAAGCAGATGTTCTACAACAATCCGGATTTGCGGTGGGATTGGATCAGCCTGCGCGGCGCCTGGGCGGCGTTCGGTATCGAGTTGAATTTCCCTGTGGCGCACAGTTGGGTGACCGTATCCCCGGTGGACTTTGCGGCCGCAGAGATGGTGGATGGGGCGGGGTCGGTATGGGTGGCGAATACGGACCGCGTGACGGGCATGCGCTGGAACGTGGAATTTGTGTTACGTCCTGGGGCAGCTTTATTGGAGCAAGTGGTGACCCTGGAGAATCGTACGCCGCAGCGGCGGCGTTATTACTGGTGGGCTAACGCAGAGGTACGGGAAGAAGACCGGCGAACGAGTTTTGTGTTTCCCACCTACCTCATGGCGCCGCACGATTTCTCCCAGGTTTTTACGTGGCCCTCGCCGCGGGCCGGGCTCGACTTAACGGAGGTGGGGAACTTCGCCGAGGATGCCAGTTACTTCACGCATGGTTCGCGGGAACCCTTTTTCGCGGCCTATCAACCCACGACTCGTCTGGGTGTGGCGCACTATGCCGATCCGGCCGAGGTGCCGGGGAAGAAGTTGTGGACGTGGGGGCCGAACGATTATCCGCGGCGGACGCTCAGCCGGGATGGTTCTAAGTCCATTGAAATCCAGGCCGGATTGTTTGAAAATCAGCAAACATTTGGATATTTGGCTCCATTTGAGACTCGGCGCTTCACGGAGTACTGGATGCCGGTTCGGGATTTGGGTGGCGTCACGCGCTCGGAACTGGCAGGGACGTTGTACGCCAAGCGCGATTCCGCCGGCACGCTGCAGGTGGAGTTTCAGGCGAACCGGGTGGTCAACGGGGCGCGGTTGGCTGTTGCCGGTGGCGGGCGTACATTGCTGGACGAGGAAGTGACGCTCGATCCGGAGCGGCACCTGCGGCGGACCCTGAATGGAGCCGGTGCTCCTCCGTTTACGGTGCGGATCACGGCTGGCGGGCGGACGCTGTTGGAACATGTGGAGGACAAGTGGAACGCGACGACGGCCGCCGAGGATCCGCCGGGTCCACGGAGCGCCGCGTCATGGGCTACCAAGCCGCAGACTGAAGAGGAGTACATGCTGCTCGGTTCGGCATTGGAGAGCCAGTGGAGGCCGGAACTGGCCGAGTCGGCGTACCGTGCGGGATTGGAGGCATTTCCAGGGAGCGGGGAGTTGTGGAAAGCGGCCGGCCGGCTATCGTTGTTGTTGACGCGGCCGGAAGAGGCGCTGACCCGGTTGCGGCGTCCGGAGTTGGATGGTGATGCGGAAGCGCGTTATTACGCTGGATTGGCGCAGGAACTGCTGGGCGACGATGCGGCGGCCAAGGCGCTTTGGGAGAGCGTGCTGGGCGAAGAGCGGTGGAGAAAGGCGGCCGGTGTGATGCTCGCCTATTTGGAGAGCCGGGCAGGCAGCGCGCAGCGCGGATTGGATGTGTTGGGAGAAGGACCAGGCGGCGGGTTGCGTGTCAGCTTATTGCGGCGCGCGGGACGCATGGATGCGGCGTTTGATCTGCTGTTCCCTTTGCGGAGTGCGGATCCAGCGGATTTGCTGTTGCGGCATGAAGAGGTGTTGCTTGGCGGTGAGGACGATGCATTGTGGCGGCATTTGTCCGCGGATCCGGAGCGCGTGCTCGATCTGGTGGATCACTATTTGCGGCTGGGGGCTTTTGATGATGCGCGCGGATTGCTGGAGCGCATTTATCCCGATGTGAAGGCAGAGGAAGCCGAGCCCAAGACGGTGCGCCCACAGGAGCATCCGCTGGTGCTTTACTATCGTGCCTTCGTACGGGAGAAACTGGGTAGGGGCGGTGTGGATGATTATCCACGGGCGTCGCGGGCCGCTCTGGAGTATGTCTTCCCAGCGCGTGCCTCGTCGCTGCGTGTTTTCGAGGCGGCGTTGCGGCAGAATACCAATGACGCATCGGCCCGGTTCCTGTTGGGGTGTCTGCTTCTGCATTTCCGCAAGACCGACGAGGCGATTGCCGAGTGGCAGAAGGTTCGGACACTGGCTCCGTCGATTGCGACACTGCATCGGAATCTGGGACGGGTGCTGCTCGATGTGAAGAAGGATCCGCGGGCGGCGTTCCCTGTTTTGGAAGAAGGGTTGAAATACGATCCTCGCAATGAGGAATTAGTGGACGCCTACTATCGGGCGCGGGCAATGGTGCAATGAACATCGCAGCGCGAGTTTCTTTTGGGAGGAACGTGCGCACGGAGTTTCAGGCAGCGGTGAGGCGGGTGAGCAGGAAGAGCGCGCTTGTGCCTACGAGGAATGCAGCGTCGTGGAGTTGGAAATGTCGCTGTTCCATCGAGGGCCAGGCGCCATTGAAACCGCGTGAGAGCATGGCCGCGTGGACGCGGTCGGCACGATCCCAACTGCGCAGAATCAGATTGCCGAATTGATGCCCGTAGATGGAGATGCGATGGCGCCCCAGGGGCCGCACGGTACGGCAATCGCGGGCGCGTTCCATGCGGGCGTACTCCTCCGACAGCAGACTGGTGTAGCGGTACATCATCCCCAGGATCGTGTTCAGTGCGGGGGGTGCTTTCAATGCGCGCAGCGCCCACAGGAGTTCGGAAAGCGGTGTGGTGGCCGTGAGCATCGCTAAGAGCAGTGCCGCGAGATAGCCTTTGAACAGGACAGAAAGGCCCGCGCTGACTCCCGCCGGCGTGCCTTCGGGAGTGAGGCCATGTTGGAATGCGAGCAATCCGCCGGCGAGCAGGAGAAAGGGTGAAGCGGCAAGGACACGGAGAGTGAGGTAACTGCCCGGCGCCCGGCTCATCATCACCAGCAGCAGAGCGAGTGCGGCGTAGATTCCGAAGGGCCTCAGGATGGCCGGCGGAGTGGACGCGATGATGGCAATCGCCACAACCACCGTGAGGATACGGGCGCGGGGATCGAGGCGTTGGAAGATTTGCGTCACGGGCGTGGGGCGAGAAGCGCAGGGCGGGTTCGTTGGAGAAAGCCGACGATGGCTACAGTGAGCAAGCCTTCGAGCGTGGCGGCGCCCAGATAGAGCGCGGCCATGAACCAGAAGCCTTTGCCGTAGCCGGTGAGCGAGAATTCAAGGGCGATCAGAAGCGCTGGGGTGAGGACTCCGAGGAAGCCGCAAAGGAAGGCGCGCGCGGTCTGCGGGAACAGCCCTGTACGCCACAGTGCCGCGGCGAGCAGTGCTCCTGCGCCCATATTGGCTGCGTTCAGACCGAGTGAAAGCAGGCCGCCGTGTTGAAAGAGGATGGTTTGGAATAGTAGCGCGGCGAAGATGACGGGGAAGGCTCGTTTGCCGGCGAGGATGCCGGCCAGCCCGTAGAGGCCGAGATGCACAGAGGTTGCCCCGAGGGGGAAATGGATGAGCGAGATGGCGAAGCTGGCCGAGGCGAGCATCCCAAGGCGCACCACTTCTTCCGTCTCGATGCGGCGCCCCAGCCAGTAGAGAGCGCTCCACGAGACGCCGTGGGCCGCTCCACACCAGAGATTCGGAATGATGCCGTCGGCAATGTGCATGTTGCTACCAGGAAACGTACAGCGAGGTTTCGTAGTTAATGGCGTCGTAACTGGCTCCGGAGGGGGCCGGGTCTTTGAACATTGCGGAGAACATGGCCGGGCCTTTGGCGTTGGCGGGCGGTGTCCACGAGAATTTGCCGGCGGAGTCTGTCTTGCCGGTGGCGATGCCTTTCGATGCGCCGGGGAGAAGCACTTCAATGGTGACACCCGCCGCGGGTTTGCCGTGTTTGAGCAGTTGCACCTGCCATGCCGAAGCAGTGCGCTCCGCGGTAAGTTCTAATTCGAGGCCGATGGGTTTGGCGGTCTTAGCGTTGAGATAGCTGATGGCGGTGCGGAAGGTGCGCGAGGCTTGGGTGGCGGTGGGATTTTTGTCGCGGCCACCTGGTTTGACGCCTTGGGGAGTGCGGCTGGTGATGCCTCGATCCTGGATCATGACCAGGCGGTGCGGACCTGCTTCTTTCGGCGTGAAGGGAGCCGTTACGGTGTCGCCGGACTTCGCGGGATTGAGCTTGGTCTTCGCGCCGGACGGGGCAAGGACGTAGAGTTCGACTTGAGCTGCATTGATGGCTTCGTCGCCGTTGGGGAAGACGTCGCCGTGGCTGATCTGGATGGTGGCTGGCTTGCCCGGTTCGAGCGATGCGGTGGGTGCGACCCAGGTGTAATGGCTGAACGCGAGGTGGGCGGAAAGCCCGAGGAGGAGAGAAGTCTGGATGGCGGTTCGCACAATTGTTATTTTAGTGATACGGGTAACGATTAGACAATGGACCTTTCGATGTGGCGTGCGGTGGTGCTGATGATGCTGGTGGGACGCGTATGGGCGCACGATATTGAGGGGGCGGTGCAGATGGCGGCACCGGCCGTCATCGTGAAAGTGGCGTACGCGGGGAGTGAGCCGGTGGCGTTTGCGAAAGTGCAAGTATTCGCGCCTGGCGGCGGCAAGGCGGAGTTTCAGACGGGGATGACGGACAAGCGCGGGAATTTCAGCTTTGTGCCGGATGGGGCAGGGGAGTGGCGCGTGGTTGTGGATGACGAAGAGGGGCACCGGCGCGAGGTCGTGATTACGGTGCCGGAGCGATTTGGGACTGGCGTGGAGGTGGCTCAGGGGCAGGTATCGCGATTCGAGCGGGCGCTGGTGGGAATTGCGTTGATTTTGGGGGCGACGGGTGTTTGGTACGGGTGGAAGGTGCGGAGGGTGGCGGGGCCGCGGGTTTAGGACTTTGCCGCCTGCTCGATGGCGTGGGTTGCTTCATCGGCGGTGGCGGCTTGGATTACGGATCGAAAGGCGCTTTGGATGGCGTCGATGTGGACGAGGGTGTCGATTTCCGGGGGGACTGGGGCGTGGGGGAAGCGGAGTTCGAATGCGGTGCGGAGTGATTCGCGCTTTCCGTCGAGTCTGCCTTCGGCCTTTCCTTCGGCCTTTCCTTCAGCAATCCCCTCGGCCTTGCCTTCGATGAGGCCTTCAGCTTTGCCGTCTTTGTAGATCCAGGAATCGTGGAAAATGTCAGCGGGAAACATGAACTTGCTGTGAAGCCTTTCGGCGGGCGATGATGCCGCGTTATTGGACTTAAATTCTTGCCGCGCGCTCGATGGCGTGGGTTGCTTCATCGGCGGTGGCGGCTTGGATCACGGATCGAAAGGCGCTTTGGATAGCGTCGATGTTGACGAGGGTGTCGATTTGTTGTGGGACTGGGGCGTGGGGAAAGCGGAGTTCGAATGCGGTGCGGAGGTCTTCACGCTTTCCGTCGAGCCTACCTTCGGCTTTTCCTTCAGCAATCCCCTCTGCCTTGCCTTCGATGAGGCCTTCAGCTTTGCCGTCTTTGTAGATCCAGGAATCTTGGAAAATGTCAGAGGGAAACATAATCTTTCTTCGGAGCCTTTCGAGTAGCTTCCTGATTTCCACTTTATCGTAACGGAGGGACGCCAGCACGGCAAGGTCACCTACCATGGTGTCGATCGCATAGGGCAGTTGCTCCGGATGAGTGGCGAGACTTTCGATTTCTTCGGCGGCGTGTTGCAGATCCGCGGGGCTGCTTTTCAGTGTCGAGACCCATGGCAGCAGCGCTTCGCAGCCTCGCTCGAAGGCGATGGCGGGGTCGATTTCCCAGAGGCGGATGACCTTGTACGGGGTTTCGATGCGGAAGCCGTCGGCCTCGGCGTAGACGATGCGGTCTGGCAGGGCGCGGGGGGCGTATTTTTCGGCCATCAGGACGAGGTAGCTGTCGACAGGGAGATCATACTTCTGACGCAGGAGGAAGCGGTATAGGGCGAGTTTGGGGACGCGGTCGGCGCGCCAACTGGTGATGGCCTCGAAGTGAACCAGGCGTTCCTCACCGATCTTGTAGACGTGGTCCATCTGGACGGGATTGAGTTGCAGTTCGCGGAGGATGTCGATGGTTTGAGGGCTGCATCCGGGCTCGACGATACCCAAGAGGCGAAGCAGCAGGCCAGGAAACTCTTCGGGCGTGAGCGTCACGTCACGGAGGGCCGGTTGAGGATCTTTTCCCACACCCCCGCGTAGTAGTGAAAGTCGATGCCGCAGCGCTGCAGTAAAGCCCGGTCTGAGGCGATTTCGAGCGCGGGGCCTGTGGCCGCGATATGCCCCTGGTGAAACACCGCCAGCGTTTCCACAGCCGCAACCGCAGGGAGAATTTCCTGCGAGATGAGGACCACCGTGGCTTCGAGCGATTGGATGATGTGGATGAGTTGTTCCACCATGCCGGGGTCGAGGTTGGCGAAGGGCTCGTCGAAGGCGATGACGCGGGGGCGCATGGCGAGGACCGTAGCGAGGGCGACGCGGCGCTTTTCGCCGAATGACAGATCGTGAGTGGAGCGCTTCTCGTAGCCATCCAGCCGCATCTGGTGAAGCGCGAGTTGGACTCGCTCACGGGTTTCCCCGGCGGTGCAGCCCATGTTGAGCGGGCCGAAGGCGACGTCCTCTTCGACGCTGGGCGTGAACAATTGATCATCCGGATTCTGGAAGACAATGCCGACGCGGCTGCGGATGTTCTGGAGACTGGCGCGCGTGACGGGTTCGCCGCCGATGCGGACGAGGCCCGAGTTCGGAAGCAGCACTCCGTTCAGATGAAGCAGGAATGTCGATTTGCCCGCGCCGGATGCACCGATGATGCCCAGCCGCTCGCCGGGAGCGATGTTCAGCGATACGTTGTCCAGTGCGAGGCGGCCGTCGGGATAGCGGTAAACAAGCCGGTCGGCTTCGATGGAACAAGGCTGGCTCATAGATGTTCGAGCCGCTGGCGCGAGTCGCCGAACTGCTCGAGCTTCAGGTCAAAGCGGTCCATCAGCGAAAGATACAGATTGCACATGCGGCGCTTGTCTTCCGGTTCCTTGAGGTAGCTGAGCGAGCGCCCGGTTTTGAGGGTGCCGCCAAGGCCCCCGGCGAGCAGCAGCGGCAGGCGCGTATTGTCGTGCTTGCGGCCAATCCACAGGTTCGACAGGAACATGAGACAGGTGTTGTCGAGCACGGTTCCTTCGCCTTCCTTCATTCCGTCGAGCTTGGTGGCGAGGTAGGCGAACTGTTCGACGTGGAAGCGCGTGATGCGCTCATAGCCGTCGGAAGTGTTGTTGTGCGAAGCGGCGTGGTGGCCTTCCTTCACATCGAGGAAGGGGTAGTACATGGCGGAAAGATCCCGCGAGATCAACAGCGAGGCGACTCGCGTTTTTCCGGTCTGGAAAGCGATGGAGATGATGTCGCACATCAGCCGCGAGTGATCGCGCAGATCCTCGGGCAGGCCGTTGGCGGGGCGATCCATGGCCATGGCCACGGTGTTGCGAGCCTTGGCGGCATCGTCGGCCGCGTCCTTGCCCTTGCGCATGGTTTCCACGCGCTTTTCCACTTCTCGCAAACTGGTGAAGTACTCGTCAAGCTTGCTCTTGTCGAGGGAACTGATGCGCGTGGCGAGTTTCTCTGTTTCGCCTTTGACGCGGTCGAGGACACTCGCATTGAGCAGGCTGCCACGATTATCAAAGAGGTTGTCCCAGGCGAGCGACGGATACACTTCCACCGGCACCGGCGAATCGGGGGATTGCCAGGAGATATGCGAGCTGTAGGCCATCGAGAAATTCGTCTCGTGATAGCCGGTCATGGGCTGATCGCAGGCCAGCACAATCGACGATTGCGGAGTTTCGGAGCCCACCTTGTTGGCGATCCTCTGATCGACGCTCACGCCCGATTGAATGACCGCGCCGCGGGCAATGCGCGCGCCGGAAAGGATGCTGCCCGTCTGGCCGGGATGGATGCCCTGGCCAACGAGCGACGGCACGTAGAGGCCTTCCACTACATTGATCTTGTGTTTGATTGGCTCCAGCGGAGAGAGCGATTTGCTCAGCTTCATCGCCGCGCCATCCCCTTCCGAGCTCCATTCGTTTTCGTTCACGCCACAGCCCATGAACATCACTCCGAAGCGTTTGGGAGCGGGTGTGCTGCCCAGGGCGTGCATCGACTCGAGCCAAGGGAGGGCCACGGTGCAGCCGGCTCCGCGAAGAACCGCGCGGCGGGAGAGCTTGTGGTGGATTTTCATTGTTTCGCCTCTCTTACTCGTTTGTTCAGGAACTGCGGGCTAGTGACGATCGTTTCCACCAGCGTACTAAATTTGTACCCGTTGGCGGTGGCGGCGGACTGCATGTTTTCCACGACTGGTTCGTCGGAAAGCTGCAGGGAGCGATTCAGCGCATAGGCCAGCAGTTTGCGGCTGAGATTGGCGATGAACAGCTTCTGGCGATGATTGCGGATGTAAGTTTGCAGCCCGCTGACGCCGTCGGCCTCAAATCCGCCCGGGTAGCTGGCAGCGGTGTCCACCGGGCGTCCGGCGAGATCTTTGTCCCTGCGGTTGCCGACCGGGCCGTAGGCTTCAAAGGGCAGGCCGAACGGATCGATGCGGGCGTGACAGGCGGCGCAGAGCGGAACCTCGCGATGCTTGGCGAGCAACTGGCGCACCGGCAACTCCGATGACGACTCATCGTGCGGTAGTTCGGGAACGACAGGTGGCGGCGGCGGAATCACTTCCCCGAGCACGCGTTGCACTACCCATGCACCGCGCTTCACCGGGCTGGTGCGGAGGCCGGGCGAATTCTGGGTGAGGAACACAGCCATCGGCAGCAGGCCGCCCCGGCCATAGCGCTGTGCGCCGTCGATGCGAATCCATGCATTGGCGCTTCCGGTGATGTCCGGGATGCCGTAGTGTTTCGCCAGAACCGGATTGACATAGGTGTAGTCGCCGTAAAGGAGGTCGAGGGCGGAAGCGTTGGTGGCGACCGTGTTCTCAAAGAAGCGGATGGGTTCGAGGAACATCGCCTCCCGCAGCTCATTGGTGAACGCGGGAAAGCGCTGGCGATCGACGGAGTTGTTGCGCTCGAAATGGCGCACGCCGAGCCAGTTCCCGATGAACTCCGTCGCGAAGCCGGAAACGCGCGGGTCTTTCATCATGCGGCGCGTCTGGGCCAGCAGCACCTCGCGCCGCGTGAGATCGCCCTGGGCGGCATGTTTCAACAATTCGTCATCAGGCGTGCTGGACCAGAGGAAATAACTGAGCCTGCTGGCAAGCGCCGTGGGCGTGAGAGCGACCACCGGGGCGGTACTGCCGGGCGCGGCGCTTCTCAGATCGACGCGATAGAGGAAGTGGGGCGACATGAGCACACTGACGAGAGACTCGCGGATGGCGTCTTCGTGCGAAAGCTGATTCGAGTCGCGGAGCTTGCGGTAGTAGGCGGTGATGCCGGCGGCTTCGTCCCTGGTGAGTGGACGGCGGTAGGCGCGGGCGGCGAACTGGCTGAGGGACTCGAGATGCTTCGGCTCGGCGGCAAGGCGGAGTTTTTCCAGATGGCGCAGGGTCGAGTTGATCTCGTCGTAATGAACCTGAATCGCCTTTGCGGCCAGTGGGTCGTTGGTGGGATTGGCGGCGGCTTTTTTGAGATACGCATCGCGCATTTCGAGAATCACGGACTCATCCCAGATTTCGCGGCCAACGGGGCGAGCGCTCGCCGACTCCGCGCCCTTGCCCTGCACTTCGCCGCTTTGATTGAAAAAGTACTGCGTCCAGGTGCGCGCCGTGGCGTTGGCCACGTAGTCAAACTCGAGCCACAGCCGGTCCAGTTCCTGCTTCCCGGCTTCATCGAGGATCAGTTCCACCAGCGGCTGATCGTCACGGAAGAAGCCGAGCACCGAATGGTAACCCGCGCTGAGCAGCCGGCCTTTATCCTGCGAATCGTCAGGGAAATAGCGGCCGCGCTCGGTGACCAGGAATTTATCGGGGAAGACGTTGGCGAAGCGCTCAAAGGCGGCTTCGTATTGTTTGCGCTGCGCGGCAGGCACGATCAAGTCATTGTCGGAGGCGCGGGCTTTGGCCATCAGCGCCGCCCAGCGGGGCGCGGATTCCCGATGGAGACCTGGGTACTTCGGGATCTCAGGAACGACCGGCGCGGGGTCTGTATCGTTGCGCAGCGCTTGTGGGTCACTGTGGCGGCGATTGCGCGCGAACTCGCTGTTCTTGAAGTGCAGAAGGGGCTGCGACCCGGCGGGCAGTCCGGCCACCACGGGCGCGGCGAATTGCATGCCGGTGTGAAGGCGGATCCGCGTCACGAATGCCTCCATCTCCATGCAGGCCTTGGTCTGTTCCGCGGCGTCCGCGGGCAGCGCTTGGAACATTTTCTGCAACTTTTGTATCGGGCCGAACGCGTTCGGTTCGTTCAGGATCTGCCACACCATGGGCAGGTACTTCGGGCTCAGCTTCGCTTCGCGGGCAATGGTGGCAAGTGTAGCTGATGGCTTGCCCGACGCCGAGCGGTGGCGGTAACGGTAAGCCGCGGCGAAGTAATCGGCAAGCTTCACCGGCTGGCGGCGATAGAAGTCCATGATGCGCTGCACGGTGTGTTTCTCGCGGTCCGTTTCCACCAGCATGGGGTGCGGCGCGAACTCCAGCTTTGAGGGAAGGAAGACGACGTGGTTGGCGATGTCGCGCGCGGCCTGCAGGTACTTGTTGAGCAGGGCGGGGGACATGGTGAGGGACTCGGCGGAGTTGTCGAAGCCGGCGGGATTGGCGGGGTCGATGGGGAATTCGCGCGTGACCTGCAGGTTGTGTCCGGTCAGATCGCGGATGCTGTAGTTGTACTCGGCGTTGCTGAGGCGGCGGGCCGGGACGATGCCGGGGTCGCCGGCGGACTTGCGGATTTCCTGGGCGCGGACGGCTTCAATCCAGGCGATGACCTTTTGAGTTTCGGTGGCGGGCGGCGCGGGGACAGGCTTGGGGGGCATGTCCTTGGCGTGGAGGCGCTCCATGACGAGGTTCCAGCGCGGGTAATCGCGGGTCACCATGAGGAGGGAGTTGTAGGCTTTGAGATCGAACTGTGCGGCGGGGGTGATGCCGCTGTGGCAGCCGATGCAGTATTTGCCGATGTAGGGGCGGATGGTGGTGTCGAATTGATCGGCGAGCGGGGTGGCGGCGAAGGACGGGGTGAGGAAGAGAAGGAGAGTGTGAATAACGGGCATGAATGTCGTGAATTCCAGGAACGGTGAAGGTACAGCTTCAGCTTATCAAATGAGGCTTGCGATGCTTGCGGGCGCGGGTGTGGCGGGCGTCGGCTTTGTCGAGGAGTTCCAGGCCTCGGTGGGCGGTGCCTTTTGCGGCGAGGATGCGGAAGCGCGTTTCGGCGTCGAACTGGGCGAGGGTGATGGTGGCCCACTCATCCACCAGTTTGTTCATGCTGATGCCGCGGCTCTCGGCGAGACGGCGGAGCCGCTCGTGTTTTTCATCGGGAATGCGCAGTGTGAGGACGCTCATGAGGTTGATGACTTGGCAGGCGACGGGGCCGCGACCGCTGGTTGCGATTGCTTCAGCTTACCAGGTGCTGGTGGATAGAGCGATGGTACTGGTTCATACTACGCCGATTTTTCTTGATCCGGTAAACCGGATTTCTACGCCATACGGAGTGTCGGGAACCAATTTCAATCAGGAGATTTCGCTATGCGTGTTTTTCGGAGGTTGGGATTCGCCGGGTTATTGCTAGTGGCGTTGACGCCTGGGATGCGGGCGGGGATTTTTTCGGGAAGCTCGACGCTAAGCGTAACCACCCTGGGGATTGATGCTGCTGGATGGGACTATTCCGGCCTCAGCTTGGTGGATACCCCGGATGGGATGAAGTACACAGGAACGGTGACAGCGCACTTCACTCATGATGGTGAGCAAATGGAGGTTCTGATGCTTAGGGCTCGCCGAGACTTGAATGTTGCCGCGGGGGTGGGAATGACGGTGATGAGCCAGATTACGGGAGCAACGGTGAGCACTACGGGATCACTCAATGTCAATGCGGTGTTGGCCGCAGCATATATCGGCCCAAACAGTCTATGCTATGCGCAAGTGGGGCCGTTCTTGAACGCGCAGAGCACTGTTGGCAGCTCCGTTGCGGATGGGCCAGCCACCAGCAGTTGTCTCTCGCTTGGTGGGGAGCAGTTTTTCAGTTACCTGCAAATCAATACTTACAGCTGGCTGGGGGGCGATGCCACGCTTACGATCAACTTTGGAAACTCCGTGATTAACGAAGCGTATGCGGATACAGGAGTGCCGGAACCTTCGACCATGCTGTTGGTGATCGGCGCATCGCCTTTGCTGTTGATCGGCCTTCTGCGGCGGCGTAGCTGACCGCTGATGCTATCATCGTGAGGTTTTGATTCGTGTTCTTTTCTTCCTAGGCTGGCTTTTGACGGCGCTCGATTTGATATGGGCGGCGGTGATCTACTTTGGGCGGGACGGCGGGGACGCGGCGACGCGCGGGTTGGGGAAGGGATTGGGCACGATGATGGCCGTGATTGCCGTTGTCGCGGCTGCGCTGTTGCTGTGGGGAGGGCGCGAGGCGGGACGGCCGCTGGCGGTGATCTTGGGAACCCTGGTGGCGGCGGCTCCATTGATGCTGACGGTCGTGATGATGGGTTCGAGGCAAGGGCTGGGGCTGATCTATCAATCGTTGCGCGAGCCGAAGCGGGAGTATCAGCCGAGTCCGCAGTATGCCTATCCGGACGCGGCCAGCCGTGAGGCGGCGCTCGAGTTGGTGAGGAACGATTACGCGAAGCTGGAGGCGCTGCTGAAGGCGAGTCCGGCTCCGGATTTGACGGCGCGGGATGAACGCGGGGTTACGCTGCTGGGATTGGCCGTACGCGTCGCGATCATGGACGGGGGCAGAGTGGAGGAGGCGGACGGAGTGCGCCTGCTATTGGCGGCGGGAGCGCGGCCGAGGGAAGACGCTTTGGAGCCGGAGGAGCGGCTGCTGGAAGCGGTGGTGAGCGGACGAACCGAAGCGTCACGGATTGCACTGGAACTGCTGCTGGATGCGGGATTGAGTCCGGACGCGCGGATGAAGGATGGGCGGCCGGTGTTGTTTCATCCACGGCTGCGGCCGGAGGCGGCGCGGGTGCTGCTGAGGCACGGTGTGAAGCGGGATGTTCCTGACAATCGGGGTGGGGCGGGGGACTGGTCCGCAGTGACCTATCAGGCGGATTTGCGGAATTGGGAAACGGCACTGGTGCTGCTGGAGGGCGGAGTGCCGCAGGATCACGGGACTCCGCCGGGCTCTGTGCTGGCACGCGTGCTGCGCAATATAGACGCCGGGTTGATGCCCAGTGACAAGGCCAACGCGGCGTATCAGGCGTTTTTGGCGGCGGCGAAGCCGTAGGCAGTTGCGGACCAGGGGGTCCGCCCCACAAGCGGTGCGAACTCCGTTCTTACCGCGGCCGCGTCACCGACGTCTCTTCGCGGATGATGCCCTGCATCGCGGCCAACCGCACGGGTTTCGGCATGTCCGACGCGCTGAGGGTGGCGTACAAAGCGAGAGCGGGCGCGCGTTGCCCATCAGCCAGCAACCGCTCGGCGCAGATCAGGCAGGCGTCAGCGACGGCCATGCGCAGGCCGGCCTTCGACTTCGACAACGCCGCGCGCAGCTCCTTCTCGGCGGCTAGTCCGCCGATGCCGCCCAGAGCCGCGGCTGACGCTTTGGCCACCTCTACGTCGGGCCCAGCCATCAGCCGTGCCAGAGCCGGAATGGCCTTGGCATCGCGCCGCTTGCCGATGGAGTTGATGACGCCAATCTGGAAATTGCCCTTCAGCTTGGGCAGCGCCGCGCGGAGGGTTTCGTCCACGGAAGGATCGGCGATGGGCTCCATGCCGTAGCGGGCGTAGACGTTCATCTTCTCGTCGGAAAGCATGGTGGCCATCACGGGCACGGCTTCCTTCCAACCCAATTCGCCGGCGCGCGTGCAGGCCTTGGCTTTCTGAAACTCCGTGGAGGCCGGATCCTTCAGGATGCGCATCAACGCCGCGCCATCCATGGTGGCGATAGTGCCTTCCTGATACTCAGACGGAGGCACGGGTGCTTTTGTCTGTTGCATGATGTGCTCCTTTGCTCACACCCGCCATGGTTCGCGCAGCGCGCGCGATCGCATGCGGTTGGCGATCTCGTCATTGGTGAATTCCGCTTTCGCCGTGTTCCACCTCAAGGTTTTGCCGCGCTGATAGGCGATGAACGCGGCGTGGCAGGTCACATGGGAATTGGCCGCGGCGGCGGCGCTGGCGCTAGGCTGCTGTCGCGAGTGGACGCAGCGTACGAATTCCTTCATATGATTTTCCAAGGCAAGGCTCGCCGCCTCCGTCGGGCGCAACAGCGGCTTAATGTTATCCGAGCATTCGATGCGAGTCTGATCGCCGGTTTCTACCCAGCCCTGATCGCCTTCGATGCGGAAGCTGCACGAACCGGTCTTCAGTGCGCCGTCCCAGGCGTTGTCGCGCATCACCAGCTTCACGCCGTTCGCGTACTTGCAGTTCACCTGATAAGGACCGACGTTGGTGCCCACGGGTTCGTATTCCACCGGTTGCGTATCGTCGTAGCCGGCGGCCCAATGACAGAGGTCCACGGTGTGCGAACCCCATTCGAGGATGCCGCCGCCATGGAAGTCGTAGAAGTTGCGCCATCCGCCGCGCACATAAGAAGGATGATAAGGCCGCCAGGGAGCCGGCCCCAGCCAGCGATCCCAATCGAGCACCTGTTTCGGCGGTAGCTCTTCGCCCTTGAGCCAGTCGCGGCTTGGCAGCGGAGGCCAGTTCACCGATGGCCCGACGTTGGCGTACAAGGCTTGCAGCTTGCCCAATGCGCCGGAGCGTAGCAGGTCTTTGCAGAGCTGGAAATTGGCTCCATTACGGCGCTGGCAGCCGGCTTGATACAGCCTGTTATAGCGGCGGAAGGCTGCCGCTAGGGCCCAACTTTCCTCGATGGACATCGAGCAGGGCTTTTCGCAATACACGTCTTTGCCATGCTGGGCGGCGATGATCGACAGCGGCGTGTGCCAGCGGTCGCCGGTGGCAATCAGCACGGCATCAATGTCCTGGCGGGCCAGCAATTCATATTGATCGCTGTACATCTTGCAATCGCTATTGCCGTAATTCTTGTCCGCCATGGACTTGATTTCTTCGCGGCGCTCATTGCGAACATCACAAATGGCAATGAAGCGGGCCGCGGGAATCTTGAGAATTTTGCTGAGGTCGTGTTGGCCGCGGGATCCGATGCCGATTCCACCAAAAAGAATCTGATCACTGGGGGGAACGGCTCCCGCGCGTTGACCGAGCACGACGCTTGGCACGATCATGGGTGCGCCGGCGAGGGGTACGACAGCGCTTTTGAGAAGCTGACGTCTGGTAGTCATAGCTGCTGGCTGGATGATAGCGCGCGCCGCCCCGCGGTGTCACAGGGCTGTTATCGCTTGAAGGCCAGGAAGCGAGCCCCGCCGGCACGGAGAATCGATTCGGCCAGCATCACCCTGTCTCTGGGGACGCGAATGCCAAGCACCACAGACTCCCGATTCATCGCTTTGTGAAACATCGCATAATAAGCGCCGAATCCCGCGCAGAGAAGCATCGAAAAGAGAATGATCATGCCCATCATGCGGAAGGCATTCTCCGCGGCACGGAAGGAACCTAACAGGCCCAACGCGAGCACTGCCATTACCGCGAAGAACATGCCGACGGTAGCGCCAACCAGTGCTCCACTGCGGGTCAGTGCAAGCTTGTGTTCCCGCACCAGGTCGCCAATGCCCTCGCCTTCCATGATTCGCGTGTCGTCGACATTGAATTCGGCGCTCTTCAAATGGTCCACGACACTCATCGCTTCCCGCCGATCGTTGAACAATCCGCTGATGTCGTAGAACTGGCCAGTGTGTACGTCTGTCGTCATACGGCTTTCCCTCCTCTGCTGAAGTAGACCGGTCACGGAGGCAAAGGGATACATTTCGGTTTCGATCGCTCTGCGCGCTAGAATGCGGACAGAGCGTGCCGATTCTCAAACGAACTCGATTGCTTGTGCTCTGGACTGTGTTTCCCGCATGCGCGACGGCGGGGGACATTTGGAGCAGCGGGGGCGATCTCGAATTCGAACGCAGCGAAGGGCAAACCTCGGTGGAGTGCGCCTACATCCTGCGAACGGCTTCGGGCGCGGCTTTCCTGACGGATTCGGGAATGCGCCTGGGGGACGGAACTGGATTCGATTTTGTCGGTGGCTCAGCGGGAGCTGTATGGGAGACGGGACCGGCGAACGGAAATACGACGTCCTATTACCTTGGCAGGCGTCAGCGACCGGAGTTGCTTGACTTACCGCATTACCGGAGCGTGGTGCGCCGGCGGGTCTACCCGGGTGTGGATGTCATCTGGTACGGGCGGAACGGCAGGCTCGAGTTCGACTTTATTCTCGCGCCGCATGCGGATCCTACTCAGATCCAGATTCGCTTCGCGGGAAACGGCCGCTCTCGCGGTGCAGACGGCGGGCTAGAGTGGGCAACGAGTGCGACGAATTTGACGGTGCGGCGTCCATTTATCTACCAGACCGCTGAGGATGGATCGAGAAAAATCGTTGCTGGCGGATGGCGGCGAATGGGCCGTGACCGGGCGGCGGTTTCTCTCGGAACCTACGACTCCGGCTTGCCGTTGGTGATCGATCCAGTCGCGGAATTCAACACATATGTGGGTGGCAGCGGGGAAGACGAAGTTGTTGCGGCGCGTACCCAAAACCTGGTTGTCGGCACTACCGGTTCGCTGGACTTCCCGGGAGCCCAGACGGGGTACCGTGGTGGGTCCGATATTTTCGTCACGATTGGACCGCAGGGAAGCCGCCGCACGCTGATTGTGGGCGGCTCCGGTGTGGAACGGGTCACGTCCGTGTCGTCCGCTTCCTCGGTGTCGTGGGGAATATTGATTGGAGGGTACACCACCTCCACAGACCTTCCAGTGCGCGCTCCCGTCCCGGCCGTAGGATGGGTGCCTTGGCAAAAGTACTACGCAGGCGGCAACACCGACGGATTTCTCTTGTTTGTGGGTGCTCCGTATTTGCAAGGTGGCGGACTAGGACAACCCGAGCCATTCCTCACCTACATCGGCACTCCGGGGGAGGACCGCGTCACCGGCGTTCATTTGGAGACGGCAATCGGTGCGACCGGATTCGGCGCCTCCCTGCCATTTGCTGTCTGCGGCAGCACCAACGGGCGGGGGATGCCACGTGGTTTTGTGGCCTCTTTGGAGGAACCCGAGTCATCGGGCGGCCTCGACATATTCTTCATGTGGGGACGGGCACTCACGGGTAGCCCTTCGCAGGATGGGCCGGTATTAACATCGACAACGTATTTTGGAGGCTCAGGAGACGATGTTCCCTACTCCGTTGAGCGTGCGGTGTCCGGCGGCCCGTTCACGTACTACATCGGAGGGGAGACAAGCTCTGCCGACTTCCCGGTTGTGAACGGCGACGACGCCGGTCTCAAGGGCCGTTCGGATGGCTTCGTGATCGGCGTAGCTGTGGCCGGATCTGCCGCGTCGAGTTCGGGTGTCCGATTCGGCGGCAACGGCTGGGATCGTGTTTCCGCGATGGCCGCCACCGGCGACGAGCTTCTCATCGGCGGAGCTACTTCGTCCACCGATTTCGAGCTACTCCCTCCATCGCAACCGCCGTACGGTGGGGGACCCTCTGACGCATTCCTGGTGCGGTTCCATGCAGGCCTGGAAAATAGGATCGGATCTCGTTTGATCGGTGGATCGGGAGAAGATGTGGCGACCACGATCGCACACGATTATTTCGGGGGCGTCCACATGGGAGGTTGGACCCGGTCCGCCGATTTCCCAACCCTCGACGCGATACAGCCGCAATACGGCGGAGCTGCTTCTGATGGGTTCGTGGTGTATGTCGATCCGTCCGGTTCCTTGCTTCAGTCCACCTATCTGGGCGGAGCCGGAGAAGATCGCGTGGCGTCTCTCTACACGAATGACGGGCTCCTATGGGCTGGAGGGCAGACGAGTTCGCCGGACCTGGCCGTGCAGGATGCAGAGCAATCCAGGCTGCAGGGTGCCAGTGACGGATTCATTGCCAGGCTGAATCCCCGAAGAATCAGTGCGCCATCATCCGTTGTTGGCGCGAAGGGCTATCGCGCAGCTTTCTCTGTCCTATTGGCGATCCAGGAGGGAGAGTTGACCGTCAGGAGCAGCGACTCCTCCAAGGTGTCGGGGGCCCGGTACGGGTCGCTGAATCGAGTCTATTTCGATTGCCTCGTCGATCATGGAGGCGCCGAACTCACGGTTGCATCGCCCGGCTTTGCAGATGCCGTCGTTCGCGTGGAGTGCCGTCCCGCAGTGATCGAGGCCTACACAAGCCCCGATCCGTATCCCATTCCCAGACCGGCGCCGTTTCTGGTTTTTCGCCTCGCGGCGACGGATGCAGAAGGTGTGCCGTTACCGCCGCAGCCGGTGGAATTGACACTCCCTCCCGGTGCAGATCCCGTGGCAATCCAATTCTCCTCCTCGAATCCCGAGCTTGGGCCAGTTTCCGAGGACTGCCCGATCACCGCTGGATTGAGCTACTGCACGGCACGGTTTGGCGCCTTGCAGCCAGGCCGGACCACGCTTTCGTTCTCGGCGCCAGGATTGCCGATCGTTCCGTCTTCAATTGTTGTGGAGGTCCCGGGTGTATCGAAGGCCAGGTTCAATCCATCGAGTCTTTCTCTTCCAGCGGGCTTTCAATATCGTCTGCTGACGTCCGGTGGCCAAGCGCAGACGATGGCGTTGGTGAGTCCGGACCCTTCTGGGGTAGTGATCTCACCCGAGCCGCAGCGCGCGGGGACGGAATCACTGGCCTATACGTTCTCTCAACGGGGAGCTACGGGCGCATTCTACATTCAGGCACTTGCCCCTGGCCAATACATGCTTCGCTTTTCGGCGGAGGGGCAGGAAGATACACTGGTGCCCGTCACCGTGACTGCGCCCGTGGCGAGGCTGCGTCCGCCGGCGCCGTTTGCCACTCCGATGCGGCTGAAGGCTGGTGAGACCGCGCAATTCACGGTGTCGGTGACGGCAGACGGGAGTTCGTTGGCGGTGATGCCGAATCCGGGAGTCCGGGTCCGTCTGGCGATGCGGTCCTCCAACGCTTCGGCAGTGCGAGTTTCACCGGACGCCGCCGAATTGGCCGGGACCGCGACTTCGTTGCAATTCACTGTGGCGGCGGTGGCGGAGGGAATAACGACGCTGTCACTGGAGTTGCCCGAAGGCTATCCGGTTGTGCCCGCTCAGCAGCAAATGCCAATCGTCGTGCTTTCAGGCGGGCCGCAGTAGGAATCCACTAGCGATGCGAAAGCGGCTTGGGAGACTCGCCTTCCACCCAATGGTAAGTCACCCCAGTAACAAGCTTCGCCGCTTCCTGGGTGTGGCCACTGGGCCAATACACCACAGCGCGCTGGATATCGCGCAACAAGGCCACGCCAAACGTGAGCGGCAGCGCGCTGGCTGACAAGTAGCTGGAGCCGCTCTTCACCATCTGCGTCTGGCGGCCTGCGGCGGTGTGCAGGTGCATCACCGCTCCAATGGCATCCCGGTTCGACTTGCGCCCTTCCAGAACGAAGCGGATGGAGCGGTGGGCGTTGGGGAGATCGTTGCGATAGAGATACGCGGCGCCGCCATTAGTAGTGAGCAGGATATCGAGATCGCCATCGCGATCGAAGTCGCCCAGAGCCAGGCCGCGGGCAATCTTCGGACTGGCGAATGCCGCTCCCACGCTGGTGGCGGCATCGCGGAAACGCGCGCCGCGTTCGTTGAGGAACAGATGCGGCACCTGGGCGTGCGACGGGCGACGGCCGATGTTGCGCACGGAATCGTCGATGTGGCCGTTGACCGCGATCAGGTCGAGATAGCCATCCAGGTTGAGATCGCCGAACAGGCAGCCGAAGCCGAGGCGGTCGCGCGAAACGGCGCCGATGCCGCGTTCGGTGGCGCGATCGAGGTAGCCGCCTTTGTCCGGTTCGTACAGGCCGATCATCTCGTTATCGAAGTTGGTGACGGCGATGGCGGGTTGGCCGTTGTTGCGGTAATCGGCCACATCGACGCCCATGCCGGCGCGGGCGCGGCCATCTTCGCTGAAGGCGACGCCCATGCGAACGGCGGATTCGGTAAACGTGCCGTCGCGATTGTTGCGATAGAGCTTGTTCGGCTGTGTGTCGTTGGCGACGAAGAGATCGGGCCAGCCGTCGTTGCCGGCATCGAGCATGGCCACGCCCAGCGATTTCGATGACGGATCGAAGAGGCCCGCGCGCGCGGTGACGTCTTCGAACGTTCCATTGCCGCGATTGCGGAACAGCCAGCAGGTGGCGCCGCGGTAGGCTTCGGGCGTGCAGTAAGACTTCGCCGCTCCATCGAGCGAGCAACGGACATCGGTCTCCGGCGACCAGCGCACGTAGTTGCAGACGAACAGGTCGAGCAATCCGTCGCGATCGTAATCGAACCAGAGCGCGGACGTGGAGAAGCCGGTGCGCGGAGCGAGGCCCGCGGCCCGTGTCACGTCAATGAATCCGCCGCGCCGGTTGTTGCGGAAGAGGCGGCTCTGGCCGACGGCAGTGATGTAGAGATCGGGGAAACCATCGTTGTCGAAATCGCCGACGGCGACCCCCATGCCGTACATTTCCACGTCGAGCCCCGCCGCACGCGTTACATCGCGGAACGTGCCGTTGCCGTTATTGCGGAGCAGTTGCAGCGTCGAGCGCCGCCGTGGATGCCCCGGCCAATCCTGGCCGTTGATGAGAAGAATGTCGAGCCACCCATCGCCGTCGTAATCGAGAAAGGCACAGCCTGGGCCCATGGTTTCGGGAAGGTATTTCGAACCGAAGGCGCCGGTGTTGTGCTGGAAGCGGATGCCCGCCGCCGTGGTGACGTCGGTGAGGCTCCAGGGCGGTGTTTGCGCCGTGGCCAGCGCCAGCAGCCAATCGCGGCGGGTCATGGCAGCGAAACCAATCCGTGCCGGATGGCATAGACGACAAGTTCGGCGGTATTGCGGATGTTCAGCGCTTCCATGATGTTTGCGCGATGCACCGCCACCGTATTGACGCTCAGTGAGAGCAGCGCCGCGATCTCCTTGTTGGAGCGTCCGCCGACGATGTGCTGCAGCACTTCCAATTCGCGCTTGCTCAGGGCGCGAACGGAAGTGGCGGCGGCAGCCTGATCGAGGCGCGGATCCTGGACCCACTCGCCCGCATGCACGGTTTTGACGGCTGCGACCAGTTCCAGATCGAGTGCGTTCTTAAGCAGATAGCCGGAGGCTCCGGCAGCGCGGCTGTTTTCCACGTAGCTGGGCTCAGAGTGCATGCTCAGCATCAGCACCTTTGCTGAGGGGACACGCTCGCGGATGAGGCGCGTGGCCATCGCTCCGTTTTGCAGCGGCATCGCGTAGTCCATCACGACGACATCGGGCTGCAGACGGTCGGCGAGTTCCACTGCTTCCACCCCGTCTGAGGCATCGCCGACGACCTGGATGGCCGGATCGTCTTCCAGCAGGCGGCGGAAGCCAAGGCGCACCAGCGCGTGATCGTCCACGAGAAGAACGCGAATGGGGGAATCAGCCACGTATCGTCTCCTGGGCCGGCATGGCGGCATCGGTCACCAGCGTGAACAGCACCCGCGTTCCTTTCCCGCCGGCAGGTGTTTCGATGAGCAGGACGCCGCCCGCCAGCTCAGCGCGCTCCCGCATCGCGGACAGACCGACTCCGGCCGGAAGCCCGGCAGGGATGCCCTTACCGGAATCGTGGATCGCCAGTTGCAGCGAGCCCGGTGTAGCGTCGAGCGTGACGGACACAGCCTGCACATCCGCATGGCGTGCAACGTTGTTGAGCGCCTCCTGCAGGATGCGGTACACGTGGATGGCCTGTTGTGCGGGCAGCAGGATGGGTGCGGCCGGAAGCTGCGCCCGAACCGCGATGCCCGTGTGGCGTTCAAAGTTGGCCAGATGCCACTGTACCGCGGCCAGCAACCCTTGTTCTTCGAGGATGACCGGCTGCAGCGATTGCGACAGGGAGCGGGTCTTCTCCAGCGTGGCCTGCGCCACTTCGCTTACTTCGTGCACCGCGGATTGGAAGGCGGACGTAGGCGCATGGCGTTCGGCGCGCCGCAGCAGTGCACCGATAGCGGTGAGGATCTGGCCGAACTCATCGTGCAGATCGCGCGAGATGCTGCGAAATGTGGATTCCTGGGAACTGATGAGTTGCTGCGCCAATTCGCGCCGCTCCTCGGCGAGGGTGGCGAGATGAGCGATGAGCCGCCGGTTCGCGCGGATGAGGCCGAGGCCGGTGACGGACGTTAGGGCTACGGAGATGCCGAGCAGTAGCCATGCATTGCGTTCGATGCTTTCGTAGATGGCGCGCGCTTCGTTTGCCGCTTGTGAATCGCGTTCATTGTTTTCCACCAGCAGACGGGCGGCGAGGGCCGTGAGTGCTTCCTGCCGGGGCTGCAGCGTGGTGCGGATGAGGGCGTGCGCCGCGGCGGGAGTGGGCTGCGCAAAGAGCGTGTCCACGGTGCGCCAGAAGTCGGCGAAGGACGAGCGGAGGTATGTGGTTTGCTGCGCGGGCCGCCATCCGGCGCTCAGTTCGTCCTCACGCTCCACGGCGTTCTGGAGATTCTCGCGAATCCGTTGCAAAGCGGGCCGCCAGGCCGCCAGCGGATAGCCTTCGCGCTCATCCAGGATGTCGCGCAGTGAGAGGCCGAGTGCGTTGAGATCGTTCTGGATGCGGATAAGCTGCAGCGAGGCGAGCCGGTTGCGTTCCACAATGCTGGTTTGCACCCCCCGCATACGCTGGACGGAGCGCAGCGTATAGGCGGCGTAGGCGCTGATGACCAGCAGCGTGAACACCAGGCCGGCGATCAGGCGCGCGGTTGGGGTTCTCAATTCAGAGTGTGCGGCAGCCCGCATGGATGGAAGCGTTCTCCGTCATTCTAGCCATATTCGCCTGCCGCTGGAAAATGCGCTCTTCCCGTTGCCCAGTGGCGCAACGCTCCCGGTTTGATGCATCATGCTCTCAATCGAGGTAAACGAAATCACAATGCGGCTCGCCAAGAAAGCTCCAAAGCCTGGGATCGACACGAAGGAGCTCTCCCCGCAGCGACGCGAGGAATTGCTCCGTGTGTTGCAGGCCCGCTTTGAGAAGAACAGGAAACGGCATCCCAATCTGGCTTGGGCGTCGGTGCAGGCACGGCTGGAGGCCAATCCGGAAAGGCTGTGGGCGCTTGAGGAAATGGAACGAACCGGAGGCGAACCGGATGTGGTGGCCCGCGATGCACAAAGCGGGGAGTATATCTTCTGCGATTGTTCCGCCGAAACCCCCCAGGGCCGCCGCAGTTGCTGTTACGACCGTGAAGCGCTTGATGCCCGGAAGACGTTCAAGCCCGGTTCCACCGCCATGGAGATGGCCGAGGCCATGGGCATTCAGCTTCTCACCGAGGAGGAGTACCGCGAATTGCAGAAGCTGGGCAGTTTCGATTTGAAGACTTCGAGCTGGGTGGTTACGCCGCCCGATGTGAGAAAACTCGGGGGCGCGCTGTTTTGCGATCGCCGCTATGGCCGTGTCTTCGTGTATCACAACGGCGCGTCGTCTTATTACGCGGTTCGCGGGTTCCGCGGATCGCTTCGGGTCTGACTCGAATTTGACCCCATAGTTCCAGTTCTCTCGCATTAGACTGCGGAGGATCCCCTATGCCCGTTTCCGTTCCGAGAGCCACCCATGTGGCGCTTCTCTTTCTTGCCGTGCTTGCGTCCAGCGGTTCCGCGAGCGCCAACCTGGTCACCAATGGTTCCTTTGAAGACACCACTGGGCTCACACTCGCCAACGACGGCGTCATGGTCACCCAATCGAACATGCCGGGCTGGCAGGTCGCAGGCGGAACATCCGCCTTTGATTGCCTGGTGACCAACCCTGCTCCACAAACCAACAACTGCACCGGCCGGTTGGACTTTGAACCTTCCTGGCAATGGGGCTTTTGGACCAGCCCGGGAGTAAGCCCGGATGGCGGGAACTTCTTCTATGCGGATGGAGACGCACTATTTGGGCAACCGATTTCGCAATTGATTACGGGGTTGGAGGTGAACGAACGCTACATTCTGAGGTTCTACCAGGCGGCGGCACAGGAGAATGGCTTCTCTGGCGCGACCACGGAGAAGTGGCGAGTCACTTTTGCCGGTACGACTCAGGATTCGACCATAATGAACACCCCTTCGCACGGGCACTCGGCGTGGAATCTGCAAACCATGGAGTTCGTCGCCAACGCAACGTCCAGCACGCTCACCTTTCTCGCCATGGGATCTCCTCCAGGTGGACTGCCTCCACTGGTGCTCTTGGACGGCGTGGAACTTGCGCCCACACCCGAACCCGCCACGCTCGGTATGATCGGCTTCGCCATTGCGGCCCTGGCCTTCGCCAAGCGCCGTTCCAACCGCTAATCTCGCGGTAAGGTAGAGAGACCCGTGTTGACTCCATCTATCACCTCCTTCGTCACCGATGTGTTTCGACTGACGATCTGGCTGTTGCTATTGATGGCGATCTTCATGCCTCTGGAGCGCATGTTCCCCTTGCATCCACAGCGGAACATGCGATCCAGGCTGGGTTCGGGAATCATCTACTACTTCGTCAACAACCTGCTGCCCAAGCTGCTGTTGACCATGCCGCTGCTCCTGCTGACGGGCATCGCACACCGAATGGCGCCCTTGGCCTTCTACCAACAGACGGAAAGTTGGCCTTGGTATGTGCGCCTGGGCCTCGCCATGGTCATCGGTGAAATCGGCGCTTATTGGGGCCACCGCTGGTCCCACCATGTGCCTTTCCTTTGGCAATTCCATGTCGTGCATCACGAACCCGAAGAAGTCAATTGGCTGGTGCATACACGCGCCCACCCCGTAGACATGGTCTTCACGCGGTTTTGCGGTCTCGCCCCCATCTACCTGCTCGGCCTTGCTCAGCCGCAAGGGCAGAGTGTGGATCTGGTCCCCGTTCTTCTGTCCATCATTGGTTCCATCTGGGGGTTCTTCATTCACGCCAACGTTGGCTGGCGTCTGGGACCCCTGGAATGGGTTATCGCTTCGCCCGCCTTTCACCATTGGCATCACACCAATGATGGTGAGAACTTCGTGAACAAGAATTTCTCTCCGCTTCTGCCGTGGATCGATTCTCTCTTTGGAACCCTCTACCTGCCAAACTCCTGGCCCAAGAAGTACGGAGTCGACCGGCCATCATCGTAAGTGGATCGTTGTTGACATGGGGGTGCGGGAAGAGGTACACACTCACATGATCGACCGCCGCACATTGAGCCGAACACTGCTGTTCGCCGCCGCTTCTTCGCAGCTACGCGCCCAACAACCGCCGGCGCCGAAGCTGGTGCCATGGATGTACATGATCTATCCGCTGGAGCAGTGGCTGAGCGAACCGCGCCGTACGCTGGATGCCTGGGAATCGGGCGGTGTGCGCGGCATTGTCATCGGCCCATTGCGCTTCTGGGACGGCCCGCCGAGCTTCGACTTTACGTATCGCCGCGCGGGCGCCACCATCAGCGCCTTCGCTCCCGATCCGGCCATCTATCGCAAGCACGGCGTCGATCCGCCGGAAAACATCCGGCTCGACGCAGCGAAGGAAAAGCAGCTCCACGTACTGCTCGATGACATCCGCCGCCGCGGGTGGGAATTGATGCTGTTCGGACCTGGCCACTATGGCCGCCGCAAATCGGCCCAGCAGGATCCCTTTGGCGCCATTTCGCTGGCTGCCGGTGTGGAGGACACGCTGCGGGCGCTGCCACAGGCGAGCGGCGTGATCATTGATGGCGCTGGTGAGCACCACTACGAACTCGCTTTTCACCATGGGGGCGAACTGTTCGAAATCCGCGATCATCACCGCGCCATCTACACTCACCTCGGGTTCGATATCCCGCGCATGGAGCGCGGCATGAATCACCTCAAGGCGCGCTTCCATTCGCTCACTCCGTCACTGGTGCGATTCCATCAGTACGGCGGCATGCTGGGCGGCATGTCGCTGTTCGATCTGAATGAGGATGCGCTCTACTGGCTGCGCATGCGCCAGGAATCCACGTTGCGCAACATGGCCGCCATTCGCGGCGAACTTGACCGGCTGCCGAAGAAAACGAAGCTCGGCACCATTCCGCGGTCCGCTGCATTTTCCGTGCTCACCACGCAGGATTACCAGAAGACGCACCGCTTCTTCGACTACATCTTCCCCAAACATTACTACTGGCACCGCGGCTTCGATGGCATGTACGGCACCGTGGCCCGCTGGGTGGCGACGCTGCACGAGTGGAACCCATCGCTCAACGAAGAGGATTGTTTCGCCGTGGTGAAGCTGTTGTTCGGCATTCAATTCCCCGGTGTGCGCAAGCTGGCGGATCTGGAAAACGGCTTCCCCGACGCATTCTTCGACGAAGTGGTGTTCCACGAAACGAAGCGCGCGCTGGATGCCACGGGCGACCCCAACAAAGTGATCGCCTGGGTCTCCACCGGCCGCAATCCCCACGCGGGCGATCCCATGCCGGCCCACGATTTGAACCGTCTCCTGGTGGCTTCGCATCGCGCCGGATTGAAGCGCTTCATCTATCACCCCGACGTGAACCTGGGCGCGGCGGAGTGGAAAGTGATCTCGCGGCTGTGCGGCAAGGAATGGAAGGAAGACCCGAATGGGTACTGGCCTGCCGACACGCCCAAGCCCGATACCTGGAACGGCGGCCGCAAGCCACCGGGCAAATGAATCGAAGCGCCGTGCCTGCCATCCTATTTTTATGGGCGCCAAAGAGTACCAACTCGATGACCAACAGTTCACGCTGATCAGCAAAGCTCTGGCCGATCCAAAACGCTTCGAAATGCTGCAGCGGATCGCGCAGGAGGGCTCGGCGCCGACGTGCACCTGTCTGCGCGAATCGCTGCAACTGGCTCCCGCCACCATCTCCCATCATGTGAAGGAGCTGGAAACCGCCGGGCTCATCCAGGTGCAGCGCGAAGGCAAGTTCGCCCACATCACGCTGCGCCGCGAAGTGTGGAAAGCCTATCTGAAACGTCTTTCGAAAATCTGAATCCTCTTTCCGCCGGGCCTCATCATTTCGATAGGCATAGAAATGACGAAGCGCCAATGGGCTCGTCGGAAAGGTGTTGAGACAATGAAAAAGTTAACTGGAAAGGTCGCTGTGGTGACCGGGGCATCGAAGGGCATTGGAGCGGCTATCGCCAAGCAGTTGGCCTCTGATGGAGCCAAAGTGGTGGTCAATTACTCCACCAGCCGTGAGGGCGCGGACAAAGTGGTTTCGGCTATCAAGGGCCAGGGCGGGGAAGCGATCGCCGTGCAGGGCAGCGTGGCCAAGGAGTCCGATATCAAAGACCTCTTCGCGGCAACGAAGAAGAATTATGGCAAGGTGGACATCCTGGTGAATAACGCAGGCGTGTATGCCTTCTCGCCGCTGCAGGACGTGACCGCGGAAGAATACCGGCGCCAGAGCGACACGAACGTGCTGGGTTTGTTGTTGACCACCAAAGCCGCGCTCGATCTGTTTCCGGCCGAAGGAGGCAGCGTCATCAACATCAGCTCCGTGGTCAGCACGCTGGCTCCCCCGGCCAGTTCGGTGTACTCCGCCACCAAGGGCGCCGTGGACACCATCACCAAGGCGCTGGCGAAGGAACTGGGGCAGCGCAAGATTCGTGTCAACTCCATTAACCCGGGTTTGGTTGTAACCGAAGGAACGCATTCGGCGGGCATTGTGGGCAGCGAGTTCGAACAGCAGGCCGTGGCCACTACGCCGCTGGGCAGGGCCGGCACGCCGGAAGACATTGCTCCGCCTGTGGCATTCCTTGCTTCGGATGACGCGCGCTGGATTACGGGGGAAACCATCTTCGTATCCGGAGGCGCGGCCATCTAACTTGACAACGCCCGCGGCAAAGTGGCGCAATGCTCTTTCATGAACCGATTTGTGGTGTTGAGCATGGCGCTGCTGCTGGGGGCAACCTGCGGATCCGCGCAGCGGGCGCGAAGCTTTGTTGATCGCGCCTTCGCTGCCGTGGGTCAGCCTTTGTTGAGTCCCGATGCTCCGGAGATCTCGCTGCTCATCGCCAGCCGCGAGCCCGTCATTGAGAAAACAAATCAGCCGGATCTGGTGCGCCTTACATTCGGCGATATTCCCTTGCGGCTGGATCTGCGCCACGAACAGCGCAATGGCATCGATCTGTATCGCCTGCGCCACTCGGAAGGCTCTGAACTGCGTGGCGAACAGATCCGGTTCACGTGGACATTTCCCGCTGCTTACAACGAGTCCATGACGTTCGACACAGGGGCCCTGCAGGGCCAGCCGCTGTACCTTCCCAACGGCAAAGTGCCGGACAATCAGTTCACCAATTGGGGCTCGCTGTTCTACAACCGCGCGGCGAATCTTGCCGTGGGAGTCACGCTCGATGGCGCTGAGTTTTCCCGCCATGCGCGCCGCGGGCACTCGCGTTTCACCGGCGCATCCACGCTGCAATTGATGGCCATCAGCGGGAATCCCGCGATGGAGATCGTGGTATTCGCCTACCATCCGAAAGACGAGACCTTCTGGTGGGCGGAATGGTATCAGTTGCGTGCCGGCGTGGACCCCAACATCCCTTCCAACTTCTTCCCCATCCTCAGCACCGCGGATCTCAGTTGGAAGAGCGGCGAGCGACAGAGCGTCACCGTCATTCCTCATCCCCGCGATAACGGCCGCAAGATGGAGCTTGTGCTCATCGACGAAGTCCGCAGGTCCATCACGCAGCGTGTTCCCTTCGAGTACCGGCTTCCGGTGACGCGCATCGCAGTGCCGGCGGGCAATTGGCGCTCCGGTCTGTATCGACTCATCGTGGTGGGCGAAGGCGAACGGGTGGATCCGGCTGCGCTCGATCTCAACCGGAAACTGACGAACGTCATCGTGCGCCCGGCCCGCGCCACGGCCCAAGTGCTGTATGTCGCGCCCACGGACATGTGGCTCGCCTATTCGACCAATGGCGGTCACGATTACCACGGGTGGCGCACCGGCTATGACGGGAGCATCGGCTACTCGCCCACCGTGATGAGCAGCCGGCAGCATCGTCTGAACAACTTCTTCTACAGTCTCTATGAGCGCTATTCCGATATCCATCACTGGCGCTATTTGGACGAACTCGCCGCGCGCGACGGGTTCACCATCGAATACGCCACGCAGCATGACGTGGCCCTTGGCCGGGTAAAACTGGAAGACTACCGGCTGGTGCTCATCGGCAATCACAGCGAGTTCACCACTGTGGAAAGTTACCGCGCCTTCCAGCGCTATCTTGGCAACGGCGGCGGCGTGCTCATCCACGGCGGTGACTCCTTCGCCGTGCTGGTGGAGTATCTCCCCAACCTCAGCGCGCCACGCTACATCTGGCAGCGCGGCCACTTCTGGACGCATCTCAGCGATCAGCCAAGTGGTTTCGCATCGCCCAGCCTGTTGCCCGCCGATGCGGCGCCCGATGCGCCCATCCGCGATCCCAAACCCGGTAGCGCTGTCGACTACCTGAACGTGTTTCACACCACCGTGGGCTATTGGATTCCAGGCAGCAAAGCGGTCATCGCCGATCCGCGGCACGCCATCCTGAAAGGGCTGCCTGTGCAGGCCGGAACGGAAGTGCCGGGACCGTGGGGCGGGGAAGTGGACTTCGCCTATGAACCCGCGGCCTGGGACATTCTTGTGCGCTCTGACCGCGCCGCGCCTGAGGATCGGGAATTCGGAATCGATGCCTATGACCCGACTCCGCTCCACCGTATCGGCATCGCTGTTCATCGCAACGAACGCCTGGGCATGATCTGCGGAGAGAACTTCCCGAATCTGCTGGCAGCGCCTGAAGCCACGTTGTACCGCGAGATCTACCGGCGCACACTGCGTTATCTGCTGGACAACGCGAAGCCCGCCAACCGGGCCAACCTCGTGCCGCAGGCGCAGCGTGCTGTTACCGAAATCCGCTTCGATGCTCCGGTTACCATCGACACACTGCGCTACGATCTTCCGGAGTTCATCGACCGTGCCAATCCGCAGTGGCATCTGCAAGCGGCGCCCTACGCGCACTACACGGTGGAAGGCTCAGCGGACGGCAACACATGGAAGGTGCTAGCGGACCGCACGCACGGGCCGTGGCGCGGCACAAGGACCGACACGTTCCCGCCCGTCGCAGTGCGCCAGATCCGCTTCCGCGGCACGTTCTCCAATGGGCAGCCGTTCACGTTGCGCAACGTGGCTGTGTTCGGCGCGGGGCGTTAGTTCAGCACGAATGCCCAGAGCATATCGCCCGTCGCCACGGTGATGTACTGGCGGCCATCCATGAGGAATGTTTGCGGAGCGTTGGTGATGCGACCGATACGCGTGTTCCATAGCGGCTTGCCGGTGGTGGCATCATAAGCGACCAGGCTGCCCGCGCCATCGCTGGCAAACAGCAGATTGCCGGCCGTGGTGAGCATTCCGCCGCCTCCGCCGTCACCGCCGTAATAGGGCCGTTTCCATTTGATCTTGCCGGTCTGATAGTCGATGGCGCAGAGGTAATTGCCGGCCGAACCGACCGGCACTTCCTCTTTTCCACCGAGCCCCATGGACCCGCGCGGATCCACGTCGGTCAGGTAGAACATGGCGAATTCGTTTACTTCCGGAACGTAGAACAATCCGGTGTCGGGCGAAAACGCCGGAGGCTGCCAGTTCACCGTGCCGCCGGAATCGGGCGACACCAGCGCGCCTGGAACCGTGGCGTTCTTGGCCGGATCGAACTTCGGCCCGCCATGCTGATTCAGCCCCTTGGCCCAGTTTGTGTAGGTGCCGTATTTCGTCGTCAGCAGATGCTCACCCGTGACGCGGTCGAGCACGAAGAAGTATCCGTTGCGGGCCGCGGTGAGCACCAACTTGCGCATCTTGCCCTGGAACATGCCATCCACCAGCACCGGTGTTTGCGCGGAATCGTAGTCGTGCATGTCGTGCGGAGAGGTTTGGAAATACCACGCCATCTTCCCCGTATCCACGTTCACTGCCACCAGCGCGCAAGTGAAGAGATTGTCGCCTTCGCCGCTTGTGCCCGTGGTGTAGGCGGGAGTCGGATTGCCCGTGCCGATGATGTAGAGCTTGGTCTCCGGATCATACGCGCCGGGGATCCACGTTTGTCCGCCGCCGTGTCGGGCCGCATCCAGACTGGCCCAGGTCTCCAATCCCGGATCGCCTTTTTTCATCGGCACGGTGTACATCTTCCACTGCAACTCGCCGGTCTCCGCATCGAAGGATTGCAGGAACCCCGGAGCGTCGATATCATTGCCCGTGCCGACGATGACGTGGTTGCCCACCACGATGGGAGCAGGCGTGGAAAAGTAACCCTGGTCCAATTCGGCGATCGTTTTGTGCCAGCGTTCCTTGCCGGTGCGGGCATCGAGCGACACCAGGTAATTGTCGGGCGTTTCCATGTAGAGGTAGTTGTTCCACATGCCGAAGCCACGATTGCCGATGTGGGTGCCGCCCTTGGTTTTCCAGAAGTAATGCCACAATTCGCGGCCGTCGCGCGCGTCCACGGCCCAGGCGTTGTCGGGCATCGTGAAATAGAGCGTGCCATCCACGTAGAGAACTGAGGCCTTGATGGTTCCTCCGCCCGCGCTGATGTCGCCCGTGCCTTCGCCGCCGATGATGGTTCGCACCTGTGGCCCGCCGAAGCCGCCGCGGCGTCCGGTCTGCGTATTGCCAGCGCCGGGAGTCAATCGCGTCATCCAGGCCAGCGAGAGATTCTTCACATTGGAAGCATTCACCTGCTGGAGAGCGCTATAGCGCTTGCCGGAATAATCTCCGTTATACGTGGGCCACGATTCTTTAAGCGGCTGCACCAACTCCGCCGGCGCGACGCCTTTTCCCTGTCCCAGCACAATTGCCGGAACCAACGATGCGATCCAAAAAGCCAGCGTCATTTCAGTGTCACCAGGTACGCGGTCACGTCGTGAATGTCTTTGTCGGAATAGCGGCTGATCATGTCGCGATGCGGTTGCAACGGATCGTGCACTTCCACTCGCGGGGAATCGCCATCGCGCCGGAACGAGGCAAACGTGCCGTCTTCGCGCGCCAGGGAGACCAGAAAATCGTCGATGCGCACCAGCCGTCCCTCTTCCTTTCGGCCGTCGGGCAACGTGACGGATACGGTGACGGTGCGCCGCTTCGAAGCCGCAGCAGAGGCTCCACGGCGTTCCCGCGCTCCGCCCGCCACCCAGGCATTCTGCAGCGTCTTTGGATCGCTGATGCGAGTGGCGATGCCTTTCAGATCGCCTGCGGGTGAATGGCATCCCGCGCAATTGGCGCCGAAATACGCCTGGCCTTCCTTCGCGTTGCCCACCAGGATGCTGGGCGCTTCTTTCCCGATGGAGGGCGGCATCCCCTGCCTGCCGATGGTTCCCAACACACTGCGCACATAGGCCGCGGTGGCCTTCGCATCCTCCTGCGACATGGGAATCGCAGGCATCCCGGAGCCTTGCCGGCTGCCGAGAATCACTGGAATAATGTTTTCCCCGTCCTTATCGCTTAAAGAAAGCTGGGAGCGCAGCAGATTCGGTCCGCCCATGTCACCGCCGCGCAAGTCGGCTCCATGGCAACTGCGGCAGCCAATGCTATAGATTTTTTTCCCGCGCTCGATTTGCGCCGGGTTTCCGGCTTCGCGCTTCTGCCCCGGAACAAAGCCTCCGCTGCGGGATTGTGCGCGCGCCGGGGCAACATTCCAAGTGAGAACAAGCCCCGCCGCGGCAAGGAATCCAAGAGTTCGCATCCTCTCAGGATAAAGCCATATTCAAGTTTTCGATGGCTTCATCAATCTCAGCGGTGTTCTTATAGCCCACCGTGACGCAATCGACACCGGCGTTGCGGAACGCAAAGCGCATTGCCGCCTGGCGGTCTTCGCGCTTCGTGAATGCGCCCTCGCCCACCAGCTTCATGCTGATCACGCCCATGCCTTCCGAATGCACCTTGCGAGTGTGCGTCAGCACTTCGTTCACGTTGCCCAGGCCGCGCGTGTTGTAGTCCTCGGCGTCCATCTTCGTGCCATTGTGATTGACGCGGATCATGGCGATCTCCAGCCATTTGTTGCCGGGGAACTGGCGCAGCGCGGGCAGCCCGTGGACTGACGCGCCATGGCCGATGAGCGCCTGCTTGTGCTTGGCCTCCAGCACTCCGTCCTGCCAGCGCGCCGTATCCTTGGGCCACGTGGCCACGTGCTGATAGTGCAGCAGCGCCACATCGAAATAATCGGTGTTCGCCAGCCGCCGCAGTTCGTCGATCTTCTCCTGCGGATTCACGCCTTCGCGCGTGGTCATCTTGGTCATCAGCCGGTAGCTGTCGCGCGGAATGCCCTTCAGTGCGACGCCCAGCATCTTGTGCATCTCGCCATAGGATTCCGCCGTTTCAAAGAAGCGGATGCCTTTGTCATAGGCGTAGCGCACCAGGCGCGTGAACTCGTCCTGGCCCAGTTCGCGTTGCGTGCGCCCGCTCATTGTGCCCGTGCCGAAAGCGAGTCTCGTCACTTTCACATTCGACTTGCCCAGGGTGACCCAGTCCGTCGCCTTGCCTCCCGCGGCAACCAGCGGCATGGCCCCCAAGGCCAATCCGGACTTGAGGAATTTGCGTCTGGAGCAGATAGCCATTCATGCACCTCCAATTGCCACATGCTATCACGGCGGGCGGCCCTATAATCGAAGCTATGTCCGCACGCCTGTTATTTGCGCTTATTGCCGGCATCGCGCTGGCCCAGGATCCACCCGAGGTGGAGCGGCCCGTGTGGCGCACCGAAGTGATGGGTACGCACGGCATGGTGGCCGCCGAGCATCCGCTGCAAGCGCTGGCCGGATTGCACGTGCTGGAAAAGGGCGGCAACGCCATCGACGCGGCCGTGGCCGTGTTCTATATGACGGCTGTGACTGAGCAGCATCAATCGGGGCTCGGCAGCGATGCGTTCCTGCTGGCCTATATCGCCGGGCAAAAGCGAGTGGTGTTCATCAACGGCACCGGACCCGCGCCGAAGCTTGCCACCGTGGAGCGCTACCGCAAGGAAGGGCGCATTCCGGCCGATGGGATACTTTCGAACACCGTGCCCGGCGCAGTGGCCGGCTTCGATCTGGCACTGAAAAAATACGGCACGCGCAAGTATCCGGAGCTGCTCGCCGATGCCATCTCGGCGGCGCGCGAAGGCCATCCCCTTACGCATTGGGCCGCCGGCAATCACAACGCTTCCATCCGCAAGCTGTCTCCTTATCCTTCCTCGGTGAAAGCGCTGCTCAAGAACGGTGGCCCGTTCGATCCGGGTGATCTGTTGACGCAGCCCGACCTCGCCCGCAGCATCGAGATCATCAGCCGCGAAGGCGCCGATGCTTTCTATCGCGGCAAACTCGCCAGGCTCACGGCGGATTTCTATGAAAAGCACGGCGGCCTGCTGCGCTACGAAGACCTGGCTTCTTACCAGCCTGAAGAAGGCGCGCCGATTCGCACCTCGTACAAAGGTTACGACGTGTTTCAATCGGCGCCCAACTCGCAGGGCATCGTGCTGCTGCAGGCGTTGAACCTGGTGGAACCGATCGATCTGAAAGCCATGGGGCATAACTCCCCCGAGTACGTCCACACTCTTGTCGAAGCGCTGAAACTCGCCTTCGCGGACCGCGATCATTGGATTGCCGATCCTCGCTTCACGAAAGTGCCCGCCGAGCAACTGCTGTCTAAGCGCTATGCCACCGAACGGCGCAAGCTCATCGACGCGAAGCAGGCGCGGCCCGGCGCAGCGCCCTACGGCATGCCGGGCGAGACGTCGTCATTCTCCATCGCCGACCGCTTCGGAAACCTTGTCTCCGTCACCCATAGTGTCAATGGAACATTTGGCAGCGGAGTTGTTGTGGAAGGCGGGGGCTATGTATTGAACAACCGGCTGCAATACTTCAGCCTGGATGAAAAGGATGCGAACGTGCTGGCGCCCGGCAAGCGCCCGCGCCACACCATCAATCCGGCGCTGGTGATGAAGGATGGCAAACCGCTGATGGCTTTCAACACGCCCGGCGGCGACAATCAGCCGCAAGCGATGTTGCAGGCGTTTCTCAACATCGTGGAATTCGGCATGACGCCGCAGTTGGCCCTGGAACAGCCCACCGTCACGACGATGAACTTCCACGCCTCGAATTATCCGCAGGCCGTTGGGGACCGGCTCGTCCTGCCGCAGGTGCTCGCTGCCAACATCGGCGATGCCCTCCGCGCGAAAGGCCACAAAGTGGAAGTGACGCGCATGCAGCGGCCCTACTCGCAGCAGCCATCGGGCGCGGGCGCGGTGAAGATTGTCTGGATTGACCCCAAGACCGGCCGCTTCACCGGCGCCGTGAGTCCGGCCAAAGACGACTACGCGCTGGGCTGGTAATTCTTGAGGTAGCGCATCACGGACTGCAGGGGAACCACGTCGCCCAGATCGATCTCGATATCGAGCAGGTTCACCTCGTGCATGATCTCGCAGCGCTCGCCAACGGCCTCCCGCGGCACGATGACGCGAAAACTATCGGTGGCATCGCGGCAGGTGGCATACACGCAATGGCTGGTGCTGACGCCGGTGACGATGAGTGTATCCACGCCTAGCGCGGTCAGATTCTCATGTAGGTATGTCCCTTTGAAGCAGGATGCGTAGCGCTTGCGGATGAGCCTTTCGTTCGGCTGCCGGCCGACACGCGGATCGAGTTCGAACCAGCGCTCATCACCGGGCTTCAAGTTCATCGGCACCTTCAAATCATGAGGCGATGGAGGCACGGAAAAATCGCAATCCCAAGTGGTGAAGAAGATGGGAATCTCCGCCTCGCGGGCCACCTTCAGCAACTTGCAGGCGGAGTTGACTACAGCGTCGATATTGCTCCCTTGGCTGAAATTTTTCGGGTCTGTCCACCACAGTGCGAGGTCAATCACGATCAGTGCGGGGCGCTTGCCGAATCCCATCTTGCGCGCCCAGCCGCGCTCCACATAGCGCTTGCGCAAGGCGTCCAGATGGGCCTTGAGCGGCGCCCGCAACTCATCCGGCAACCGCAGATCATCCGATCCGAACGCCGGTGCATCGGTCTTCTTCCCAGTAGACATGCAGATCAGTATAGACGGTGTCACTCCTCGGTCAGTGTGCGGGTGCTGTCCACCAGCATCGGCGCCAGGCCCAGCAGCACAAAGCCGCAGGCGGTCAACCAGAAAATTTCGCGCCAATCGGAGTAATGAAAGCGCGTCGCCAGAACAAAGGGAATCACCTTGGCCACCGCGGAAGCGCCGAAGTTGCCCCACATGTTGCTCCACCCGAGCGTCGATGCCACATGCCGTCCGCCGATGTCCTGGCTCACCGCCCACACGGCCGCGCCCACGCTGTCCGATACAAACGCCACCACGCTGCAGGCAACGGCCACGGCGATTGCGTTGTCAATCAGCGGGCACACCAGATAGGCGGCGACGCAAACCGAGCTGGCGGTAAGGAACGGCAGCCGCCGTCCCCACTTCTGCCCGAATTTCGCCGTCAGCAAATCGCACCACCACCCGCCGAAGAGCATGCCGCCAAGCCCGCAGAACAATGCGATCGACACATAGCGGCTGGCCACCACATTATCCAGCTTGTACACATCCTGCAGATAGGCCGGCAGCCACGTGATGAGAAACGCCCATCCGAAATTCAATCCCAACAAGCCGGCGTTGAAGAACCACAATCCGGGATGGCGCAGCAGCGCGCGGATGGGCCACTTGTAGGGCACCGGCTTCAATCGCGGCACCAACTCCCGCTCGGCCTGATTGGCCCACGGATGCTCAGAAGGATGATCGCGAAAGACGATGAATGTCGCCGCCGCCAGCCCGATCCCAATGATTCCGTAAATCCACAACACGGGCCGCCACGAGCCCAGTGTGGCGATCGCTCCCGCCGTCAGCCACAGCGCCATCGAGTTGCCCACGCGGCCTCCGAAGGCAACCACGCCATTGGCGCGCGCCCGGTGAGAGAAGGGAAACCATCGCGATACCATCAGCGCGCTGGTCGGATAGGCTCCGGCCTCGGCGAGCCCACAGGCGCAACGCACCAGCACCATGCCGAGCAGTCCCGCCACCAACCCGGTGGCCGCCGTACACATCGACCACAACGCGATATAGGCTACCAGCATGCGCCGCGGCCCGAAGCGATCCGCCAGCCATCCGGCAGGCAATTGCCCCAGTGCGTAGGCGAAGAAGAACGAAGCGAGAATGTCGCCGGTCTTCTGCGGATCGAGCGCCATTTCCTTCTGAAAGCTCGTCGACTGCACCACTGCCGCCATGCAGATACGGTCCAGGTAGAGGAGAAATGCATTGGCCGTGGCGACGCCCAGCACCAGGTAGCGGACATTGGTCGGCTTCACTGGAGGTGCTCGCCCAGGAAGCGCAGGAAGTTCCCGCTGAAGATGCCGTCGATGTCTTCGGCCGAGTAGCCCCGCGCTGCCAGCGGTGCGGCGAGCGAGTGCAGATCGGCAATGCTATCGAGATCCATCGGCGTCTGTTCGGTTCCGTAGCCGCCATCGAGATCGGTGCCAATGCCCACATGGCGCGCATTCCCGGCGATCTGGCAGATGTGGTCGATATGCTCGCAGATTTTCTCCATCTTCAATTGAAAATCCTGCGGCTTCGATCGCATGTGCGTCCAGCCGTGCACCATCATGATGGCGTCGAACGCCATGCCAATCACCGCGCCGCGTTCCACAATCGCCTTGATCTGGTCATCGGCAAACTGCCGGTTCCAATTGGCCAGGGCGCGGCAATTGTGATGGCTCGCCCAGAGCGGCCCGTTGTAATGGCGGAGGGCATCCCAGAAGCTTTCGTCGCAGAGATGCGTCACGTCCAGGATGATTCCCAGCCGTTGCATTTCTTTCAGCAACTCGCGTCCGCGCGGCGTCAGTTCTCCTTCGTCATCGGTGCCGTGTCCATAGATGCCGGGGCCGTAGTGCACCGGACCCAGAGCGATCAAGCCATCGGCGCGCGATTTTTCCAGATGCTTCCAACTGAGGATGGAATCCGCGCCTTCCAGGCTCAGCAAATACCCGATGGGAAGCTTCACCATCTCCGCATCGCTCGCCGTGCGCCACAGGGCCGCATGCCGGGCCACGTCTTCCCGCGTGCGAAGCTGCACCAGTTCCCCACATTCTTCCATCACGCGGTACCAGGCCAGTTGTCCCTGCGTCTGCGCCCACGCTTGCTCCGGACTGCTCCATCCGGGCAGCTTGCTGAACCTTCCGGAGAACCGTGAAATCTGTGTCGCCACGCAAAGGCCGATGCGCGCCCGCCGCATTTCGGGCAGGCAAACGGTGTTCCGCGTGCGGTCCACTTTGTCGGTCATGCCGAGTTCGCGGCGGCGAATCTCCACTAGCGGCAGCCGGATATCGCGATTCCATTCCATCGCGTTCATGGATAGATCAAGGTGTGCGTCGAAGATGAGTGAACTCATGGCGAGACTCGATTGTACATCTGGCGTCTACCGGCGCTCCAATTCCAGATGCAGTGCAAACAGCCCGCGCCCGAGTTCCAACAGGCGGTCGCACTGCATCACACGATCCCTCCAAGCTGAGGGAATGCCTTCCAGCCCGTAGTGCGCTCCGGCGAACTGCCCGTAGATGGCTGCGATGGTATCCGCGTCTCCGCCGAGGTTCACCGCGCGCAAGCAGCCCGAGGCGAAGTCCGTTGTCGTGGCGAACGCCCACAAGGCCGCTTCCAGGGAATGCACGACAAACCCCGTGCTGCGAATCTGCTGCCCCGTCTTCGCCTGCCAGCCGCCCAATGTCAACGCCGCCACCTGATCATCCAAAGCGGGACCTTGGTAATACCCGCGGGCCAGAACCTCATCCTTGGGCTTGCCCTGCAACAAGCCGTGCAGCAGGTCCGCCATCAGCCGGCAGCCGTCCACTGCCAGCTTGGCGCCATGCGTTGTTCGCGAACTCAAGGCGGCGTGTTCCCGGGCGGCATGCCGATCGAAGGCATAGGCCATCACCACTGGCGCCAGCCGCATGATTGACCCGTTGCCCGCCGTGTATTCGCGCACCGGTCCGGCCAAAGGATCGCCCGTCCGCTCGAATTCATTCAGCGCGTCGCGCGTGGTGAAACCGATATCGAAGCATCGCCCGATGGACGAATTGACACCCTGCCGGTACCACGCCACGTAGCGCTTCATCTGATCGAGCGGATCATTGCCGCGGCAGGCGAGCAGGCTTTCGGCCAGGCAGAGCGCCATGCTGGTGTCGTCGGTCCACGCGCCGGCCGGCAGGCGGAAGGGGCCTCCACCCACCATGTCCGTAACCGGTTCGAAGCTTCCGCGCTGCGCAAACTCCACCGTGGTGCCCACCGCGTCGCCGACGGCCAAGCCTAACAGGCAACCTACAAATCGCTGTTCCATTTGCTTTCATTTTGTCGCGATTGCCGCTTCACAAACAAAACGCCCTCCCGCGGCAACTCTTGAGTAAAGTGCCCGATGCATGTAAGCTGGTCACAATCTAGTGTTGGGGTAACATGGGCCTTTCCACGTTTGATTTGGGTAACACCGAGGCCGCAGCGGTCCTCGATTTCCTCGCCGAGCCGAGCCAGGAATTGTTCGGCCCCGTCTTCCGTCTCTACGCGCCGCGTCTGCTGCGGTTCTTCGAACTGCGTGGATGCGACCGCGGATTGGCGGAAGATCTGACGCAGGACACCATGCTTGCGGCCTACCGCCGGGCCGGCTTTGCCCGCGATCACGCCAACTTCCGCGCCTATGTCTACGGCATCGCGCGTAATCTCCACCTCATGCATCTGCGCCGCCTGGGACGAAGCGGCGACCGCGTCGAATTGGACGCCATCGGCGACACGCTCATTTCCGCGCTGCCCGATCCCTTCGCCCGGTCGATGCTGTCGCAATCGCTCGAGAAGCTCGAAGTTGTCTCGCGCCAGATTCTCACGCTGCGCTACTTGGACGGACTCGAATATCATGAGATTGCCGAAGTCCTGGGAATGCCCACCGGAACCGTGCAGTGGAAGGTATTCGACGCCAAGAAGAAGCTTGCCGAATGGATGAAGCAGCGATGAACGGCCATCACGGGATTGCCGAACACGAGTGGTTTGGATACCTGGAAGGCACGCTTGCGCCCGCTCATCGCGCCCGCCTCTCCGCGCACCTGGACACCTGCGCGCCCTGCTGCCGGTTGCTGCATCAAATCCGTGCCTGGGAAGAAAAAGTGGAGGAAGAAGCCCGCTTTCTGGTCCTCCATGTGGAGCGCCATCCGCATGATCTCGACCGCATGACGGCGGAGATGATGGGGCGTATCCGCAGCGATGCCCCGCGCGCACTGGCTACTCGCGGCATGGTGTTTGCCGAAGCGGTGCGTTTGCTCCAGTCTGTTCTTGACCCGCTGTGCGGGAAGGGCGCCGCGGCCAGCGCTGTTCGAATGGCCACGGAACGAACTGGCGGCTGGCTCGATCGCCGGCTCTCGGCGGAGCGCTGGCCTGTCTTCGTGCGCAACCTCGGCGAAGGCGTCGGTGCTGTTTACGGCGGTCCGGCGCAACTGCTGATCGAACGTGTTGGGGCACTGGTGGCCGCGGAGGTGGAATGACTCCGCTCGACAAAGTGCGGGCGCAATGGCCGGGATACACTCCCTGGTGGATCGCCATCGGCTCGGTCGCAGGTCTGTTGAACGGCGCCGGGTTCCTCGCTTCCGTTTTTCTCGCCAATGCCTGGAGCGCCTGGCTGGCGGCGGACATCGCGCGCGAACATGGGCGTGGGCAAGCCATGCGCCGTGCCTGGATGCTGATCGCGCTCGGCATGTTGTGCAACGCCGCGCGCACCGCCTACGAACTCGGCTTTCTTTTCGCGGGTTACACCGATTCCTCGCTGAGCCCGTTGCTGGGCCTGCGCCAGGTTCCCATCGTCGCTTCGCTGGTCGCCATGAGTATCGGCCTTCACGCGATGTGGTCTTCGTTCCGCTCGCTGGGGCTCGGCGTGCGGCTGCGCAAGCTCGATTGGGCTTTGATGGCGGCCATCATTCTGCTCATCCCGCCCGTGGTGTGGAGCCGGCGCGTGCTCAACGACGCCCGCTCCCCTTTTGAGATCGTGCGCTATCTGCAATTCGCCAGCCCCATCCTGCTCGCCATTCCTGCCTCGATGGCCGTCGTGCTGTACCGTATCAGCCGCGAACTTGGAGAGGGATTCATGGCGCTCGCGCTGCGCTGGATGGCCGCTGCGTTGGGCATTCGCCTGGTGGCATTGGTGGTGGCAACAGCCATCACCGCATCGAACACCTCCGGCAATCCGCTGGTGATCTTCGCCCACTGGGCCTTTCTCGGCGCTCTGGTCTGCCGCCGCCGGTTGAGCCTGGTCACAACCGACCTGGTCGAGCAGTACTCCATGAGCGGCCCCGCCCTGCTGGCCACCCTCGGGTGGAAAAAGATTCAGGGATAACCCAACAAACCGGCCTTGCGCGGCAACTAAGCCATCAGTGGTCATTTCAACTTGAGGTGAGTTATGTCTATTCGCAGGGCGCTCGGTTGCGCTTTGGTGGTAATTGCCGCGCTGATTCTGGGTGAGCCAGCGCCGGCCCAGACTCTCTACGGCTCTCTCACGGGCAACGTAACGGATGCAACGGGTTCCGCCGTCCCCGGCGTCAAGGTCGACGTCTTGAACACCGGAACCGGTCTTCTGAAATCAACTCTAACCGACGAACGCGGCGTCTATTCGTTCAACGACCTTCAGGTCGGCGCCTACAAAGTCACGTTCACGTCGAAAGCCTTCTCCACCCGGGTGGTGGATGGTGTTTCCATCGCGCAGAACACCACCCTTCGCGTCGACTCGATTCTGCAGGTATCGCAAGTGCAGGAAGAAGTGACCGTGAGTGCTTCCACAGTCACACTGCAAACCGACCGCGCCGATATCAATCACGTGATCCGCTCCACGCAGATCACGGACCTGCCCATCATGAACTCCCAGGGACGGAATTTCCAGGCTATTTACAAGATTCTCCCCGGATTCACGCCGCCCGGAGAAGTGCACTCCGACTCCGGCAACCCGCAGCGTTCCATGGCGACTCAGGCCAACGGCATGGCCCAGTCGAACAACAACACGAAGGTGGACGGGGCCACCATCAGCCACCCCTGGCTCCCGCGCATCGTCGCCTATGTGCCGCCGGTGGAAGCGCTGGAAACGGTCAACATCGTCACCAACAGCTTCGATGCCGAGCAGGGCATGGCTGGCGGCGCCGCGGTCAACGTCAGCATCAAGTCCGGCACCAACGAATTCCACGGCGCAGCCTGGGAATTTCACAACAACAGTGCGCTGAAGGCTCGCAACTATTTCTACTGCCTCTATTCCTGCACCGGCGATCCCGATCGCGCGCCGAAGGATCTGCAGAACCAGTTTGGTGGCGCCATCGGCGGCCCCATCAAGAAGAACAAGCTGTTCTTCTTCAGCGACTGGGAGCGCACCACGCGCCGCCGCGCCGTCACCGCGTTGCGCACGCTGCCCACCGCCGCCATGCGTCAAGGCAATTTCGCCGGCACCGGGGCCACCATCTTCGACCCCAACACCGGCGCGGCTAACGGCACCGGGCGCACGCCGTTCGCCAACAACGTTGTTCCGGCCAACCGCATTGATCCCGCCGCCACGTTCATGCAGAACCTGATTCCGCAGCCCAATCAGCCGGTGTTCCCCAACAACTACCTCGCCGTTGGGCGCTATACGGCGCTGCGCGACAACCTCGATTTCAAGGTCAACTACATTCCCACCGAAAAGCTGCAGATGTTCACCCGCTACAGCTTTTCGCCCACTGAGTTCTTCGATCCTCCTTCGCTTGGCGAAGCGCTGGGCGACGCCACAGGTGGTGGGCAGCCCGGCCGTGCGCCCGGCCTCATTCAGACCGCGGGCATCGGCGGAACGTACACCATTTCGCCCACCCTGCTGTTCGATGCCAACGTTGGTTACACGCGCCTGCGCCTTAGTGCGGAGAATATCGACTTGGGCAAGAACTACGGCCTCGATGATCTGAAGATCCCCGGCACGAACGGG
>JAXLQM010000023.1:0-173307 GCA_046331645.1 Bryobacteraceae bacterium | reverse complement strand
TCACCACCTCATCCAGATTCAACAGCACGCTCGCCACGGTGGTATAAGCCGCCAGATCCGCTTGGGGCAGGGAAGCGTCGCGCGGCGCTTCTCCCGCGGCCAGCAACTGCTTCACCGCATCCCCGTCCTTCCGATATGCAGCCATCCGCCGCTCCAGCCCGGCCGTCAACACCGCCACTTCCTCGGCCCGTGGCTCACGCGCTGCCGCCAACCGGAACCCATACGCAATGCGGCTCCCAGGCGTCGCGCCGCCCTCCTTCATCATTCGTTCCGCCAGCACGCGCGATGCCTCGACATACGTTTCGTCATTCAACAACGCCAGCGCCTGCAAAGGCGTGGAACTGCGCGTCCGCTTCACCACGCAGAACTCCCGTGTCGGAGCATCGAACGTCGTCATCGACGGCGGAGGCACCGTCCGCTTCCAATAGGTGTACACACTCCGCCGCCACAAATCCTCGCCCGCCGAGCGGTTGTACAGCTTCTTGTCGTCGATCACGCTCAGCTGTTCCCACAATCCATCCGGCTGATACGGCTTCACCGGAGGCCCGCCCATCTTCACGCGCAGCAGCCCCGCTACCGCCAGCGCCTGATCGCGAATCATTTCCGCCGGCAGCCGGAACCGCGCCCCACGCGCCAGCAGCCGGTTTTCCGGATCTTTCTCCAGCAATTCCGGCGATGCCTTCGCCACCTGCCGGTACGCGGCGCTCATCACCATCTGCTTCTGCAGCGCTTTCATGTCCCACCCGGTACGCACGAACTCCGTTGCCAGCCAGTCCAGCAGTTCCGGATGTGTCGGCGGAATCCCCTGCGAGCCGAAATCCTCCGCCGTGCGCACCAACCCGTTGCCGAAATACATCTGCCACAGCCGGTTCACCATCACGCGCGCCGTCAACGGATTCTCCGGGCTCACCAGCCAGCGCGCCAATCCCAACCGGTTCTTCGGGGCGTCCGCCGCCAACGCGGGCAGGAACGATGGTGTCGCCGCCGTCACCTTCTCCCCGCGCTTCTCATACGATCCCCGCATCAGCACGAAGGTCTCCCGCGCCACCCCCATCTCCTTCATCACCATCGTCGAGGGAATCTTGTTCTCAATCGCCACCCGCTGCGTATTCAACCGCGTGATGACATCGTTCGCCCGGCGACGCTCCAGTTGCCGTTGCAGGTAATAGCGGCGTACCAGCGTCCGCTCCTCCTCACTGCGATCTGCCACAGCCTTGCCCAGCGCTTCCGCCACTTCCTCGGAAGGGTAGTCGGGATACGCGTCATCGGTCACCGAGATCCGGAATCGCCCCAGCAGATGCCCGGCGCCATATTCATTTCCAATCGTGAAGGTGAACCGCGTCCCGCCCTCATACCCCGTGAGCGTGCGCGGCTCAACCACCAGCGCATGAGGCTTGTTCAACTCCGGCTCCACACTCCACCCACGGCTCAATTGCTGCATCGGACGCAGCACCCGGATCAGCACCGATTCCGGTGACGCATAGCTTGCCGTCGCCGTCGCCAGATCGAGCGCCCGCGCCTTGCTCTCCGCCTCGGATATCCGCGCCTGCTTCGCCTCAAATAGGGTCACCACCGCCCGCCCATTCGGCCCGCGTCCGGACCCGCCTCCCGGCAGGCGCTCATCCGGAATCATCTCCAGCCGGAACCCTGTGATCCCGCGCAGTTCCGTCTCCGCCGTGAACGTAATCACATCGCGCTCCGGCCGCGGTCCCGTAGCAAAATACGAACCGTCGTTCTGTTTTTCGAACAGAACGCCGTCGCGTGAGCGCAATTCCCGCGCTTCCAGCACTCGCCACTGCGGCTTACGCGTCAGCGCCGCCGCCTCCCACTCCGCTTGCCCAGCCTCCAGCCGCTGCTCAATCGTCTTCAACTCCCCGCGCGCGGCCGTCAGCTTTTCTGTCACTCCCGCCAGTTGCGCTTCTAATTCCGGCGCAGGCAGCTTCATCGCCGGCTGCAGATTCCCCCTCCCATCCCGAGGCCCGCCCGTGCCTACCTCCGGAACATTGTTGAAGAACGCGAATAGCCCGTAAAAATCACGCATCGTCAAGGGATCGAACTTGTGATCGTGACACCGCGCGCAGCCCACCGTCAGTCCCATCCACACCGTGCCCACCGTGCTGATGCGGTCCACGATGTTCTCCACGTGGAACTCCGCCGCAATGCTCCCTGCCTCCGTATTCACGCGGTGATTGCGATGAAACCCCGTCGCAATGCGTTGCTCCAAAGTCGGTGAAGGCAGCAGATCCCCCGCCATCTGGTCGATCGTGAACTGATCATACGGCTGGTTGCGATTGAAGGCCCGCACTACCCAGTCGCGCCACGCCCACATCTCCTTCTCCGGATCCACCTGGTAGCCATGCGTGTCCGCATACCGCGCAGCATCCAGCCAGTCCACCGCCATCCGCTCCCCATAGCGTTCGGAAGCAAACAGCCGGTCCACCAGCTTCTCGTAGGCATCGGGCGCGCGGTCCGCCGCAAACGCCGCCACCTCTGCCGGCGAAGGGGGCAGTCCCGTGATGTCTAAGGACAACCGCCGGATGAGGGTCTCTCGAGAGGCCTCGGCCGATGGCTTGAGCCCTTCCTTCTCCAGCCGCGCCAGCACAAACCGGTCGATCTCATTGCGCACCCAACCGGCATTGCGCACACTCGGCGCCGGCGGCCGCAGCGGAGCCGCAAACGCCCAGTGCGATTGCCACTTCGCTCCCTCACGAATCCACCGCTCAATCAGCCCAATTTCCCTGTCTGTCAGCTTCTTGTGCCCGGCGTAGGCCGGTGGCATCCGCAACGCGTTCGTCGCTGTGATGCGTTGATACAACGCACTTCCCGCCGCATTCCCCGCAATCAGAACCTTCTTCTTCGCTTCGGCCTCAATATCCAGCCGCAACCCCGCCTTGCGTTCCGCTGCATCCGGCCCATGGCAGGTGAAGCACCGGTCGGACAAGATCGGCCGGATCTCCCGATTGAAATCGACGTTTTGTGCGGCAGCCGTGGCAACCGACAACAATCCCACAATGAAGAAGGCCTGCATGCGATGCAAACATTACATCACATGCAGGCCATTGCCGATCAGGTGGCGCGGGCCTCCAGGCCGGCGCATAATCTATCAAACCTATGCGCTAGGCTTCCCCGCCTCAATCGCCTCGCCGCTCACCACGAGCTCCACTCGCCGGTTCTGCTTCCGTCCCGCCGCCGTCGTGTTCGGAGCCGACGGTTGCGTCTTGCCAAATCCGCGTGCCGTTACCTGCTCCGCCTTCAATCCCTGCGAAGTCATGAATTCGCGCACCGTATTGGCCCGGTCCTCGGAAAGTTTCTGATTGTATTCGTCACTGCCCACGTTGTCGGTATGCCCTTCCACTTCGATCTTCAAACTCGGATGCGCCAGCATGATCCCCGCCACCCGCGCCAGCCGCTCCCGCGCATCCGGCTTCAAGTTGAACTTCCCAAACTCAAACAGCACGTCCGACATGTTCACAATCAGTCCTCGCGCGCTGTCCCGCGTCTCCAGCACCGCATTCAACTGATCCCGCAATTGCTGCCGCAGTTGCGCCTTCTCCGCCTCCGCCTGCATCCGCAGACGATTCGCTTCCTCAGCATTCTTCTTCGCCCGGTCTGCCTCCAGAGCGAGCGCCTGCTGCTGTTGAATGGCTTCGGCTTTCGCTGCTTCAGCCTGCTTCCGGGCCTCTTCCGCTGCGCGCCGCGAAGCTTCCGCCTCGGCCCGCATCTTGTCCGCCTCAGCCTTCGCCTGCTCCGCAGCCAGTCGAGCGGCATCCGCCGCCGCACGCTCATCCCGAGCCTTCTGTGCTGCCAGATCCGATTCCTGCTTCGCCCGTGCCATCGCCGCACGATCGGCTTCGGCCTGCGCCCGGCGCTGTGCCTCCGCTTCCGCGGCAGCCTTGGCCGCGGCTTCGCGCTCCGCCGCTTCCTTCCGCTCCTGCGCCAATCGTTCTTCGTCCTGCCGCCGCAGCGAAATCACGCGCGCATCTTCGGCACGCTGCACCGCTTCCCGCGACATCATGCTCACCGGCTTCGCCCCAGCCTGCACATCCAGGTAGTTCTCGGCCTGCTGCAGCGCATCCGCGGCTTTCTTATAGGTGTCCGCGGCATACTTGTCGGAGGCGAACAGCTTCGCAATCCGCACCGCATTCCGCGCTTCAATCAACTCCAGCGGAATCTTCGAACTCCAAATCGGAGGCTGCGCGCTGCCCGTGCCCGCATACTGCCCGCGCTGCAGCAACTCGTATTTCGCGTCCAGAACTTCCCATTTCCCCGTTGTGTCCGGCCGGATTTCATTCTCCAGCACAATCACCTCGCTCGGCTGCGTCACCGCGAAATACGGCTCCGCCGTGATGATCAAACCGAACACCTGCAGGTCCGTAGTCACATTCAGCTTGCTCCGCCCGCCATTCAGCAATACTTCGCCCAGGTTCTTCGGCCGCCCGTCGGCGGTAATCGCCCACAGCACGTACGTCAGATACTCCGCGCCCAGCGTGTGCGCCGGCGCCAGACCCTGGAAATTCGCATCGATCTCGATATAGCCTTGCTTGCTTTCCACCTTCGCCTTCCCGCTGCTGTTTGGCGAAGCTGCAGTCCCGATGAAATCAACCGAGGTGGCGCCGCCGCGGTGCCGGTAGTTGACCGCGCGGATCGACCGCGATACAACGTTCACCTTAAATGTGGTCATGGGTTCCAAGGCCGGTTGCGCCGCCGGCTGTTGGCCGGGCGCAAGCATGGAAACCGTTGAAAATAGGAGAGAAAGGATTTGACTCAAGGGTTTGTGCTCCAGTAACACACTTCTATGCAACCCGCTTTCCAAAGCAGGAGCACGTGTAGGATCAATCACTTAGCGGACGCGAACCTGCCCCGCGCCCCGGAAAAATTTACTTGCCCCGAGGATAACACCCCAAAACTCGCAGAAAATCGGCAAGTTCTTCCAGGTGCCCCAGTGCCTTCTGCATCTTCTCGTCCGCCACATCGGCCAGCACATCCACATAGAACAAATACTCGAACGGCTTGCCCCGCAGCGGCCTCGATTCAATCTTCGTCAAACTCAAATCGCGCAACGCAAATGCGCTTAGCGCCCGGAACAAAGCGCCAGGCGTGTTCCGTGTCGTGAACACAAGGCTCGTTTTTCGCTCTCCGCCGCCCGACCCTGCCACTTTCTTCGCCGGCCGCTCCAGCAGAAAGAACCTCGTATAGTTTTGACGGTCGTCCTCAATCGAACGTTTCAGAATGTGCGCCCCATAGATCTCCGCCGCCACCGCCGAGGCGATCGCCGCCGCGTCCGTCGCCTGCTCCGCCATGATCGTCTTCACACTGCCCGCCGTGTCGTAGTGCGTCACACGCTCCAATTGCGGATTCGCCGCGAAAAACTGCAGGCATTGATTCAATGCCACCGGATGCGATAATACCCGCCGGATTTGCTTCCATTTCACACCCGGCGCCGCAATCAGATTGTGCACGATCCGGACACTCGTTTCGCCCGTAATCTCCAATTCGAAATTCAGCAAGTGATCGTAATTCTCATGAATCGAACCATGCAGCGTGTTCTCAATCGGAACCACCGCCCGCTCCACTCGCCCTTCTTTCAAACTGCGGAATACCTGCTCGAACCGCTCGCACGGCACCGGAACCGCATCGTCACCCAACAATTGCCGCACGGCGATCTGGCTAAATGCCCCCAGTTCCCCCTGGAATGCGGCCCGCATCTGCTTTTTCATTCGCTTTTCGCCTCTCCCCATCGTTTTGCTTCCGCCACCGGCAGCCCCAATAGATCCATCACCCGGTCCACGCTGAAGTCCACAATGTCCATCACCGTCTGCGGCTGATGATAGAACCCCGGAACCGGCGGCGCCACAATCGCCCCCATCTCCGCCAATTGCGTCATCGTCCGCAAGTGGCCGACATGAAACGGCGTCTCGCGCACCTGTAGAATCAGCTTCCGCCGCTCTTTTAACGTTACGTCGGCGGCTCGCACCAGCAGGTTCGAACTGATTCCGTAGGCGATCGCCGACATTGTATGCACCGAGCAGGGCGCAATTACCATGGCATCAATGAGAAATGAGCCGCTCGCCAGCCGGCATCCGATGTCTTCCACCGGATAACTGTGGTCGGCCAGGGCCCGAATCTCCGCCGCCTTCTTCCCCGTCTCGAGCCACGCCGTCCGTTCGCCTGAGCGCGTGAGGATCAGATGCGTCGCCACGCCGCCCCGTGCCCGTAGCCGTTCAAGCAGACGGAGCCCGTAGATGGAGCCGCTTGCTCCCGAGATCCCGACAACAATTTCCAAAAACGCCACCTTGTTTGAAATCTTGTTCTGAAAACAGAACAAAAAGCCCGATTCTGCCCTTGCGTCCCTCCCCCTAGATGCTATAATCCATCTCGGGATTCGCTCGTCGCGTCGGGAGGCGGAGTCAAGGGTCGCTCTTTCCTCCTCCGGCAGTGTGATCATAGCATGGAGGAACCAGGACAGAAACTCAAACGTGTCCGTGAACGCCTCAACCTGCGCTACCGCGACGTGGAGGAGGCGAGTATCCGTATTGCCGAACGCCACCAAAGCGACGAGTTCGTCCTCGGCTTGAGCCGCCTCGCCGATATCGAAAACAAAGGCACGGTCCCCACTCTATACCGCCTCTATACACTCTGCGCCATCTATCGCCTCGATCCTCAGGATGTCATGGCCTGGTACGGCGCCGACCTCTCCAAACTCCCCGCCGACGCCGCCGAAATCGAAATCGATCGCACCCACATCATCGGCTTCAATCCCAACGGCTACGGCCACGTCAACATCCCCCTCGCCCTCGACCCCGGCATCGACCTCCGCCGTACTTCCTACCTCTCCCGTATGATCCAGCGCTGGGGCCGACTCCCATTAATGTTGCTCGATTCTCTGGATATCGAGGAAAATCGCTACGGCTATATCGGTACCGACGACTGGTTCATGTACCCCATCCTCCACCCCGGCTCCCTCGTCCTCATCGATGAAACCCGCCGCAAAATCGTCAATACCGGCTGGTCCAGCGAATTCGAGCGCCCCATTTACTTCTTTGAACATAAGGAAGGTTACGCCTGCGGTTGGAGCTTCCAGACAGACAATAACCAGGTCGTCTTACAACCCCACCCCGCTTCCCGCGCCAATCCCATCTTCTACCGCTTCCCCGATGAGATCGAAGTCATCGGCCAGGTCACCGGCGTCGCTATGCGCCTCGATCGGGCGAAACGACGTCGAGCTCGTTCCGCATCAAGCTGAGCAACGTCTCCAAATCGGTCAGAAATAGCTCCTTCTCCACCCCCTCCGACCGCGCCGGCGGCAGATTCCGGTACGGCTCCAGCCGGCTCCACGTCTCCACTACCTTCTTCCGCTCCGGCTCCAACCCCGCGACATATAACTCCAAATCCGCCTTCTGCTGCTCCAGTCCCCACTCCAGCCAGCCCCCGAATGCCTCCTCGTGGCTCAATCGCATCGCCCGGTCCGCCTCGTCTTCCCCAAATACGGCCGCCAGCCCGTGATGCCGGTATTGACCCGTGTTCGCGTCCCGCAGCGACGAGAGATACACCAGCCGTCCAAACTGGGACGGAATCTGGCTTAAGGTGTGACGCCACAGGTCCGGCGCCGCTCCTCCTGCCCGTAATCCACCCTTAGCCTGCTCCACAGCCACTCCTTATCCTGCCAGTCGCCCCATCTTAGCAGGTGTCCGCCCTCCCTCCAATACGCGCGCCCTCCCCGCGCCCCTTGGGGGCCTGTTCCGAATTTCGAAAACTTCAGTCTTACAAATCGAACCGGCCCCAAAGCGCTGTACTCTGAGCATGTCCCCGGTTCGCCGGATGCGATTTCAAACTTTCAGGAGATATCTATCATGTTGAAAAAGCTAGTCCTTCTCGCCCTCCTCAGCTTCACCGCCGTGCAGCTCGGCGCCATTGACATCCCCCTCCCCACCTGCGGCGGTGCAGAGAATCCTTGCCCCGGCGAACAGTAACCACCAGATACACGGAAACCTACTCCGCTCCCGCGCATCGTCCTTAAATCAAACATAGGTTTCTCCTCTATCTTGCGATAGAATGGCCTTGGCGGCGACACACCTATGCTCCAGCTTCCCCAGATGGAGATGTATTTTCTGACGGCCATCACCCTGCTCACTGCGGTGTTGGCCGTCAAACTCTTTTCTAACGGCCTCTTCCGGACTTACCGTGCATTTACAACCTTTTTAGTCATCTCCGTCCTCCGCGTCATCGTCATGCGCACGGTTACCCTCTCTCCCATCCGCTATCGGGACTTCTTTATTGCCACCGAATCCATCCAGTTGGTCCTCTATGTCTGGATCGTAATGGAATTATACAGCCTCACTTTCCGCAAGTTTGACGGCATTCGAACTGCCAGCCACCTTGCCATGGGCAGCGCCTTGCTGGTCTCCCTCCTGCTTTCTTTCCTCTCCCTCTCTACCGACATGGCCGCCCGCGCCAAACCCTCCATCGCCTTGCTGGATCAGTTCATGATCGCCGAACGCGGCGTCGTCTTCACAATGGTCCTCCTGATCCTCCTCATCACCGCCTTCCTCGTCTACTTCCCCGTCCCCCTACCTTCCAATTTGATCCTCCACTCCGCCGTTTTCGCAGTCTATTTCCTCAGCAAATCCGCCCTCATTCTCTACCGCAATCTCTCCGGCTCCACCGCTGACCGCATGGTCAGCCTCGGCGTCATGGGCCTCGCCGGCCTCTGCCTCTGCACCTGGATTGCCGCCATGCGCCCGGCCGGCGAATCCTCCTCCCTCATCGTCGGCCACCTCTGGGATCCCGCCGAAGAACAACGCCTCATTGCCCAACTCAAGGGAGTGAATTCGGCTCTAGCTCGCATCTCCCGCGAATAACCCCATCGTTTTCCCTGGATATACGTGATAATTTTGCAAACTTCCGGATTGCTTTCCTCACCATCCTGGGCTATGCTGTAGCGGAGGGTAACCCTCTAGAGCGCAGAGGGCATGCTCCGCTCCGCCAGAGCCCAAGCATACGCAAGTGCCTCAAGGCGCGGGCAGTCACCGTTCTGCGCGTGTTCTTAGAAGTGGAGTTCCATGATCCAGGATTCTGTGCTCCTTGTCTCCGTCTCCGCGGTCCTCCTGCTGGCCGCCGGATTTATCGTCCTCTTCGCGGCCTTGCGCCGGTCCGTCCGCCCTGCCGCCCCCTCTTCTCCACGCAACCCCATCCGCCTTCGCCCCTTAGCCCGCCTTCTGGACGAGGCCGACTTCCAGTTCCTCGCCACCCAGCCCGGCTATCGCCCCGAAATTGCCCGGCAGCTTCGCCTCCGCCGCATCCACCTCTTCCGCTCTTACCTCGATTATCTCGCCACCGATTTCCACTCGCTCCACCGCAAATTGCGAATCCTGGCCCTCTACGCCCCCACGGACCGCGCCGACCTCTCCCGCCTCCTTGTCGAGCAGCGCCTCCTCTTCGCTACCCAAATGTTCCGCATCCGGTTCCGCCTCATCCTCTTCCGCTTCGGCTGGAAACCCGCCGACGTCTCCGGACTCGTCGATCTCGTGGAATCCCTCCGCCTCCAGGTCAGCGAGCTCTCCTCCGGCCTCGCCGCCCAGGCCGCACCCATTACCGCTTAGACACGTTCGCTACGATCCAGTCATTCGCCGCCTGATAATGCGGGTACTCCCGTTCCGCCTTCCGGAATTCCTCCGTATGCACGCACCGTCTCGCCCCGTTCCGCTCCTCCGGAAATTTCAAGTGCAGCATTTCGTGGTACATCACATACTCCACAACAAATCGCGGTACTTCCTCTCCATCCAGCCAACTGCTGATCACAATCGTGTGGTGCGCGGCATCATAATGCCCCAGAATGCTCCGCGATCGCCCCGGGCTCCATCCCAACTCCGGCCGCGCCATCAGTCCATGGAAAAATTGCAGATTCAAATCCTCAAACAGTTCCACCAGATCAAAATAGCTCCCCTTTGCAGGCAATATCCTCTTTTTCCCCCGCTCCCGCCGCAATTGCTCCACACTTCGCACCACTTCTTTCCGGTTCAGATACCTCCGGTACCGGTCCAGGTGCCGCGCCGGTGCCTCTTTCCGGAACAGCTTCGACAGCAGAATCCACGCCAGCGCTTCCTGCACACTCTCCGGTGCCCCCACAAATACATCCGACAATTGCGCTTCCAGCCACCCTTCCTTCCACTGGATCGAACTGCTCGCGTTGGCCAGCCGCCGGTATCGCACCACCACCCCGCTCAACTTCGTCCGTGGACGCAATTCCTGAAAAACCCTGGCGTAGAGCCTCTCTTCCGCACTTCCCGGTTCCACGGCCACCCCTTGCATCGTCTCCGAATGTACCATAGAGAATTACGGTAAATCAGACAGGAGAAGCATTCTTGCTCAAAGCGAAGATCACGTCACTCGGCTGCTACGTCCCGCCGTCCGTGTTGACGAACACAGACCTCGAAACGATGGTCGAAACCACCGACCAGTGGATTGTCGAACGCACCGGCATCAAAGAGCGGCACATCGCCCCCAAAGACATGGCCACCTCCGACATGGCCGTCGAAGCCGCCCGCGCCGCCCTTGCCCGCCTCGCTGTCGATCCCACCACCATCGACGCACTCATCGTTTGTACCGTCACCCCCGACATGTTCTTTCCCGCCACCGCCTGCCTCGTGCAGGATCGCATCGGCGCGAAAGGCGCTTGGGGGTTCGACCTGATTGCCGCCTGCTCTGGCTTCGTCTACGGCTTGACCACCGCTGCCCACCTCGTCAGCGCAGGCACCCATAAACGCGTCATGGTTATCGGCGCCGACGCCATGTCCCGCATCATCAATTACAAGGATCGCTCCACCTGCGTCCTGTTCGGCGATGGCGCCGGAGCCATGATCGTCGAACCCCTCGCCGACGGCGAAGACCCCGGCTTCATCGGATTCCTCAATGAAATCGATGGTTCCGGCGGCGATTATCTCAAAATGCCCGCCGGCGGCTCCCGCATGCCCGCCTCCCACGAAACCATCGATAACCGCCTCCACTACGTCCACCAGGACGGCCAGCAGGTCTTCAAATACGCCGTCCGTAAAATGTTCGAAGTCAGCCGCGATCTCATCCACCGCAGCGGCTTCACCCCTGAGGACATCACCATCCTCATCCCCCATCAGGCCAACCGCCGCATCGTGATGGCTGCCGCCGAACGCCTCGGCATCCCCACCAGCAAGATCCTCATCAACATCGAACGCTACGGCAACACCACCGCCGCCACCATCCCACTTGCCACTCGCGACGCCATCGAACAGGGCCGCCTCAAATCCGGAGACCTCGTCCTCTTCGCTGCCGTCGGTGCCGGCTTCACCGTCGGCGCTAACCTCTGGCGTTGGAAGTTTTAACGATGCGCTCCGTCTTCCTGCTCCTCGCCTGTGCCCTCTTCGCCTTCGCCGGCGAGTTGCAGGACGACCTCGCCGCCCGCCGCGCCCGCCTCATCGAAAAGCTCGGCCCCGGCACTCTCTTCCTCGTCCGCAGCGCGCCCCATCGCGTCTACTCCCTCGACGTGGAACACGAGTACCGCCAGGACAGCAACTTCTATTACCTCACCGGCATCGAAGAGCCCGACTCAACCCTCGTGCTCATGCCCGGCAACAACGGCCGCAAACAGTTCCTCTTCCTTCCTCCCAAAGACGCAACCGTCGAGCACTGGAACGGCAAGCGGCTCACCCCGGAGGAAGGCAAAGCACTCAGCGCCATCCCCGACGTCCACTCCAACGCCGACCTCGAGCCCTTCCTCGAAGCCGTCCTCAGCGGACGCCCCTGGTTCACTCACCGCCGCGCGCCGCGTCCACCCGATTTCGACCCCTTCCTCGATGCCGTCCACCGCGGCGAGGCCCGCCTCGCCATCGCGCTCGATCAACCCCTGCAAATCTCCGGCCCCATCAATCCCTTGCTCGCCTTTGCCAACGACCTGCGCGACCGCTTCCCCGGCATCACCGTCACCAACGCCACGCGCCACGTCCACGCGCTCCGCCAGGTCAAATCCACCTATGAGCGCCGCATGCTCACCCGCAGCGCCGAAGTCTCTTCCGAAGCTCACCGCGCCGGTATGCGCGCCGCCAAACCCGGAGCTTCGGAATACGAAGTGAAAGCCGCCATCGAAGAGGTCTACCGCCGCCGTGGCGCCCTCTCCCCTGGCTATCCCTCCATCACCGGCAGTGGCGCCAATGCCACCATTCTGCACTACGCCAAAGCCGGCCGCCGCATGGATGCGGGAGACCTCATGCTCGTCGACGCTGCCGCCAATACGGACTACTACACCGTCGACATCACCCGTACCTACCCCGTCAACGGAAAGTTCAGCCAAGCCCAAAAAGACATCTATAACCTCGTGCTCGAAGCCCAGAACGAAGCCATGCGCCTCGCCAAGCCCGGCTCCAAACCCTACGATCTCCACCGCAAGACCGAAGATGTCATCAAAGCCGGACTCCTCCGCCTCGGCCTCATCACCGACGCTTCCGGCGAGCAGTTCCGCACCTGGTATACCCATGGCGCCGTCCACTACCTCGGCATCGATGTCCACGACGTCGGCGATCCCAACGTCCCCCTCGCCCCGGGTCACGCCTTCGTCATCGAGCCCGGCATCTACATCCGCCCTGACGCGCTCGACACACTCCCCAAGACAGACGAGAATCTCGACTTCATCCGCAAAGTGAAGCCCGCCTTCGAAAAATACAAGGGCCTCGGCATCCGTATCGAAGACTCTTTCCTCCTCACCGAGACCGGCCTCGACTGGCTCTCCAAATCCGTCCCTCGCACCATCGAAGAAATCGAAGCCTTCCTCGCCCGAAGGTAGCGACGGGCCTCCAGGCCGGTCGCAGTGCAGCCTGGGAAGGCTGCACAATCTCTAGGTCATTTCCTCCATTGTCCCCCACCATTTCTTCCGATATCATTCCGGAATGCCGGTAAACGCCATCAACTTCAACTTCCGGACCGAGAGCGAAGTGAAGTATCATCCCAAAAGCACCAACTTCCGCGCCGTCGAAACTGCACTCGACAACTACGTGGCCAACAGCAGTTCCGCCAACCTCCGCGCCCTGGAGCGCGCGCTGATCATCTGGAAGAACTCCAAAGGAAACTGGCGCACCACCATTCGTTACGACGCCGTCCAACGCCTCACGGACTGGCTCGCTCTTGAGATTCCCGCTAATCCGTGGTGGCCCGCCGCCGAAGGGGGTTGGGGTTCCGCCCACAACTGCTACGCCTACGCCATGAAATGCCAGAACGCCGGCCTTAACAACGCCCGCCCCGGCCGCCATGCAGGCAACGCCCGCGCCCGCAAAACCGACGATTTCGCGCAGGGCGTGGTCGACGATGCCGCACATCAGGGAGTTGTCGTCCACATCCTCCGCCGCACCAACCCCCGTCCCATTCCCGCGCCCGCCAACGGCGGCTACCTCGTGGCTATGATCTCCATGACCATGGGCTACCACTTTCTCCGCCGTGATGAGGCCACTCGCCTCTGGTCCCACAAAAACGGCTCTATCAACGACGTCGAAACCTGCTACTACAACCCCAACGACCACAACGTCCGCGATCCCATCGATGACGCCGGTATGCTCAAGATCGTCACCGACCGCGGAATCAACGGCTCCATGGACTTCGACGCCTTCCTCGAAGTGCCCCCGGGTGGCATCACCATCGCCTGAACATCCGACCGCATGCCCGGTTCATGCTATACTACGAATTCATGTTCATAGCCGCTGTCCAGCACCATCATCCCCATCATTCGAGCGGGCGATTGCTGCGCCGGGCAGGGTTCTAATACGAACCGGTAACAATTTTCGAAGGTTACATGCCCGCCGCTCCACCGGCGGGTTTTTCCTTTTTATAGAACTGCAATGGATCTCGATTTCACTAAATTTGACGGACTCCTCCCCGCGGTCATCCAGGACCATAAGACCGGCGAAATCCTCATGGTCGGTTTCATGAACGAAGAAGCCTGGAAAAAGACCGTCGAATCCGGCTTCGCCACCTTCTACAGCCGCTCCCGCAAAAAGCTCTGGCTCAAAGGCGAAAGCTCCGGCCACCGCCTCGTCGTCAAGGAAATCCGCACCGACTGCGACATCGATTGCGTCGTCGTCAAGGTCGAAGCCCTCGGCCCCGGCGTCTGCCACAACGGCTACGAATCCTGCTTCTACCGCAAGCTCGAAAACGGCCAGTGGATCGTCACCGCCGAACAGACATTCGACCCCAACAAGGTCTACGGAGCATAAGCCCCCCATGAAACTCAAACTCGGCATCCCCAAAGGCAGCCTCGAGAACGCCACCGTCGATCTCTTCCGCCGCGCCGGCTTCAATATCACCACCTCCAGCCGCTCCTATTTCCCCTCCATCGACGACCCCGAAATCGAGTGCATGCTCATTCGCGCCCAGGAAATGGCCCGCTATGTGGAAGACGGCGTCCTTGATGCAGGCCTCACCGGCCGCGATTGGGTCGAAGAGAATGAAGCCGACGTCGTCACCGTAGCCGACCTCATTTACGCCAAACAATCCTTCGGCAAAGTGCGCTGGGTCCTCGCTGCCCCCGAAGCTTCCCCCTTCAAAAAGGTCACCGATCTCCAGGGCAAAATCATCGCCACCGAACTCGTCGGCGCCACCAAACGCTACCTCGCCCGCCACGGCGTCACCGCCAAGGTCGAGTTCTCCTGGGGAGCAACCGAAGTGAAGCCCCCAGTCCTCGCCGATGCCATCGTCGAAGTGACCGAAACCGGCTCCTCGCTCCGCGCCAACAAACTCGCCATCCTCGACGTCGTCATGGAATCCAACACCCAACTCGTCGCCAACAAAGACTCTTGGAATGATGAGTGGAAACGCCGCAAGCTCGGCGACATCAAAATGCTGCTCGAAGGCGCAATCAACGCCCTCGGCAAAGTCGGCCTTATGCTCAACGTCCGCAAAGCCGACCTCAAAGCCGTCCTCAACGTTCTCCCTGCCCTTAAGAACCCCACCATCTCCCACCTCAGTGACGACGAGTGGCTGGCCGTCAACACCATCCTCGACGAGTCTACCGTGCGCAACATCATTCCCCGTTTGAAGGAAGCCGGCGCCCAGGGCATCGTTGAATATCCCTTGAACAAGATTGTGATGTAACCATGATCCGGATTCTCGAAGCCAACCAGGCCACCAAAATCCTCGAACGGCGCACTGCCCGGCTCGACGAAGCCGAAGCAGTGGTCAAGCCCATTCTCGAAGCCGTCCGCAAACGCGGCGACAAAGCCTTGATCGAATACGCCCGCAAATTCGACGGTTTCAAAGGCTCGTCGGTTAAGGTGTCTCAGGACGATTTGCATCACGCCGCCTCCGAACTCGATCCCGAATTCGCCAGCGCCGTCCGCACCGCCGCCAACAACATCCGCGGCTATTCGCGCCTGCAACTGCCGAAGCCCTTCCGCAAAGCGCTTGCCCCCGGAATCCGCCTCGGCCAGATCCTTCGTCCCCTCGATTCCGTCGCTGCCTACATCCCTTCCGGCCGCTACCCCTTGCCCAGCACCATCCTCATGACCGTGGTGCCCGCGCAGGTCGCCGGAGTCCCCAACATCATGGTGGCTTCGCCCAAGCCCAACCGTGAAATCTACGGCACCTCCGCACTGCTCGAAGTCAATCAGGTCTTCCAGATCGGTGGAGCCCACGCCATCGCCGCCTTCGCCTACGGCACCAAAACCGTGCCCAAAGCCGATCGCATCGTCGGCCCCGGCAACATCTACGTCACGGCCGCCAAGAAACTTCTGGCCGGCGAAGTCGGCATCGATTTCATCGCCGGACCCACGGAGATTCTGATCATCTCCGCCGAAGGCGATCCCCGCTGGCTCGCCGCTGACATGCTGGCGCAGGCCGAACACGACGATGACGCCGCCGCCATCCTCCTCACTCCTTCGCGCCGCCTCGCCACCGCCGTCCAACAGGAAGTGGACCGTCAATTGAAAGACCTCTCCACCGCCAAGACCGCGCGCAAGGCCATCGACAAAAACAGCGCAATTCTCATCACGTCCTCGCTCGAACACGCCGTCGAGCTCTCCAATCAGTTCGCCCCCGAACATCTCAGCATCCCGGAAATGCGTCTCCTCGATCTGGTGAAACACGCAGGCGCAGTCTTCGTCGGCCCCAACAGCCCCGAAGCCGCCGGCGATTACGCCGCCGGACCCAGCCACGTGCTCCCCACTTCCGGAGCCGCCCGTCTCCGTGGAGGCCTCTCCTCCGCCGACTTCGTCAAGGTCATCTCCGTCCAGGAACTGAACGGCGAAGCGCTCCGCCGTCTCGGCCCCGCCATCACCACCCTGGCCCGCGCCGAAGGCCTCGAAGCGCACGCCCGCTCCGTCGAGGTCCGCCTTGGCAAGTGACCTTCCTCAACCTCGCAAAGCCGTCCAGAGGATGCGGCCCTATTCGCCGCCTTCCTCCGGCCGCGCCGGTAAACTCCGCCTCGATTTCAACGAAAATACCGTCGGCTGTTCGCCCAAAGTCCTCGCCTACCTCAAAGAACATTTAGACCGCAATATGTTCTCGGTCTACCCCGAGTACGAACAGACCCGCGCCGCCCTCGCTGCGTTCTTTCAGGTCGCTGAACCCCAAATCGTTCTCACCAACGGCACCGACGAAGCCATCCAGGTTCTCGTCAACACCTACATCGACGATAACCAGCGCGTCCTCCTCACCCACCCCTCCTACGCCATGTACCGCTTCTATTCCGAAGTGGCAGGCGCGGAAGTCGAAGAGATCTCCTACGAACCGGAAACCCTCGGCTTCCCCCTCAACACGATCCTCGAACGTGCCAAACACGCCAACGCCATCTTAATCGCCAACCCCAACAATCCCACCGGCACCACCATCGATCTCGCCGCCATCCGCCGTATCCTCGAAGCTAATCCCTCGGCCCCTGTCCTCATCGACGAAGCCTATTACGAATTCTGCGGCATCACCGCGCTTCCGCTCATCCCCGAATACCCGAACCTCTTCGTCTCCCGCACCTTCTCCAAGGTCTTCGGCATGGCCGCCATGCGCATCGGCGTCATCCTCACCCAGGCTGCCAACGCCGCCCACATGCGCAAAGCCCAATCCCCCTACAGTGTGAACACGCTTGCCGCCGTCGCCGCCCGCGCCGCCGTCGCCGATACCGAATACGTCTCCCAATACGTCGCCGAAGCCCTCGAAGCGCGCCGCATGATCTACTCCGGCCTCGACGCACTCGGCATCCCGCACTACCCCAGCCAGGCCAACTTCGTTCTCTTCCGCGCCGGCGATCGCGCCATCGAAGTTCGTGACAAACTCCGCGACCGCGGCGTCCTCGTCCGCGACCGCAGCTATGAAATCGCCGGCTGTGTCCGTGTCACCACCGGCACCCGCGAGCACGCCCAGCGCTTCCTCGACGAACTCAACAAGGTGTGGCGCAATGCGTGATCTCATCATGTTCGACATGGACGGCGTGCTCGTCGAAGTCACCGAATCCTACCGCGAATCCATCCGCCAAACCGTGGAATACTTCACCGGCCAGCCGGTCACCTACGACATGATCCAGGTGTACAAAAACGCCGGCGGCTGGAACAACGATTGGAAGCTCTCCCAGCGCATGTCCGCCGACCTCGGCGTCGAAGTCGACTACCAGACCGTGATCGACTACTTCCAATCCATCTTCCTCGGCCCCGATGGCAACGGCCTCATCCGCCGCGAAAAATGGATCGCCCGCGACGGCTCGCTCGAACAGCTCTCCACTCGCTGCGACCTCGGCGTCTACACCGGCCGCCCCCGCTACGAAGCCATGCTCACCCTCGACCGCTGGGCCTCTCATCTTCGCTTCGAACCCATCCTCACCGCCGACGACGTAACCAAAGGCAAGCCCGACCCCGAAGGCCTCCACATCGTCCAGCGCGCCCACCCTGGCCGTCAACTCTGGTACATCGGCGATACCGTCGATGATGCCCGCTGTGCCCGCCGCGCCGGCGTCCCCTTCATCGGCGTCGCCAGCCAATCCCACGGCCGCCGCGACGAACTCCTCAACCTGTTCGCCGCCGAAGCCGCCGTCACCGTTCTCGAAGACATCAATCAACTGGAGCCATTTCTTGCGAACCGCTAAGCTCGAACGCATCACGAAGGAAACGCAGATCACCGGATCCCTCAAAATCGAAGGCAAAGGACGCTACGACATCCGCACCGGCGTGCGCTTCTTCGATCACATGCTCGAGCTCTTCACCAAGCACGGCGGCTTCGACCTTACCCTCCACGCCACCGGCGACCTCGACGTCGACCAGCACCACACCGTCGAAGACTGCGGCATCGCCCTCGGCCAGCTCTTCTCCAAAGCCCTCGGCGACCGCAAAGGCATCAACCGCGCCGGCTACTTCGTCCAAACCATGGACGAAACCCTCGCCGTCACCGCCCTCGACCTCGGTGGCCGCCCCGCCCTTGTCTACTCAGACCTCGTCAAAGTACGCCTCGTCGGCGACCTGCAAGTGGAACTGGTCCACGACTTCTTCGATGGTTTCGTCAACCACGCCGGAGCCAACGTCCACGTCAAAGTGATGTACGGACGCTCCAGCCACCACAAGATCGAAGCCATCTTCAAGTGCTTCGCGCGGGCCATGAAATACGCCTGCTCGAAAGACCAGCGCCTCAAAGATCAACTGCCATCCACCAAAGGACTGTTATGATCGGCATCATCGACTACGGGGCAGGGAACCTGCGTAGCGTACAAAACACCCTCGCCGAAATCGGCGCCCCCTATCGCCTCATCCACACGCACGACCAGCTCTACGCCGCATCGAAAGTCATCCTCCCCGGAGTCGGCCACTTCGGCCAAATGATGCGCGCCCTCGAAATGATGGAAATGCATGAGCCCATCAAAAAGGTGATCTCGCTCGGCGTCCCCTTCCTCGGCATCTGCCTCGGCCTGCAAGCCTTCTACGAATCGAGCGAAGAGGCGCCCGAACTCAAAGGCCTCAACCTCCTCCCTGGCGTAGTCAAGCGCTTCACCCACGACCTTCGCATCCCTCATATGGGCTGGAACGAAATCGTCCCCCAAGAGGGCTCCATCCTCCTCAAGAACCTCGGCCCGAAACCGCACCTCTACTTCGCGCACAGCTTCTATGCACCCGTTGGCGACGCCACCGCCGCTACCTGCGAATACGGCATCCCCTACACTGCCGTGGTCGAAAACGACAACCTCTTCGGTGTCCAGTTCCACCCCGAAAAATCCGGCCCTCTCGGCCTCCGAATCGTCAAGAATTTCGTGGATTTCTAACGCCATGCTCGCCAAGCGCATCATCCCCTGCCTCGACGTCACCGCCGGACGCGTCGTCAAAGGCGTCCACTTCGTCAACCTCCGCGATGCCGGCGACCCCGTCGAACTCGCTGAGCGTTACAACGAGCAGTCCGCCGACGAACTCGTCTTCCTCGACATCACCGCCTCCTCCGACCATCGCGAAACCATGGTCGACGTCGTCGCCCGCACCGCCCGCAAAGTCTTCATCCCGCTCACCGTGGGCGGAGGCATCCGCACCGTCCCGGACGGTCGCCGCATCCTCCTCGCCGGCGCCGACAAAGTCTCGGTCAACACCGCCGCCGTTCGCCGTCCCGAACTCATCTCCGAACTGAGCGAGGAATTCGGCGCCCAAGCCGTTGTCCTCGCCATCGACGCCAAACGCCGCCCCGGCGGAGGCTGGAATGTCTACACCCATGGCGGCCGCACCGACGAAGGCATGGACGCTGTGGAATGGGCCCAGCGCGGCGAAGCTCTCGGTGCGGGCGAAATCCTGCTCACTTCCATGGACACGGACGGTGTCCAGACCGGCTTCGACTGCGACCTCACCCGCGCCGTCTCCCGCGCCACCCACATCCCCATCATCGCCAGTGGCGGAGCCGGCACGCCGGAGCATTTCCTCAAAGTCCTCACCGACGGCGAAGCCGACGCCGCCCTCGCCGCCAGCATCTTCCACTACGGCACGTACACCGTCAACGATTTGAAAGAATACCTGGAAAAGAACGGCATCCCCGTAAGGAAAATGGCTTGATTATTCCCTGCATTGATTTAATGGGCGGCAAAGTCGTCCAACTCGTCCAAGGCCGCGACAAAGCCCTCGAAGGCGGCACGCCCGAAGAGATGCTTCAGACATTCTCCGCCTTCCCCGTCATCCAGGTCATCGATCTCGACGCCGCCATCGGCCGCGGAGAAAACGACTCGCTCGTCGAATTCCTCGCCGCCCGCGCCGCAACTCGTGTCGGAGGCGGAGTGCGCACTCCGGAGCGCGCGGCAAAGCTCATCAGCCAGGGAGCGCGCAAAGTGATCGTCGGCACTGCAGCCTTCCAAAACGACGGCATCAACCGCACGCTCCTCGAATCCATCGCCGCCAAGATCGGCAAAGAGCAAATCCTCATCGCCCTCGATTCGAAGGACGGCCGCATCGTAGTGAAAGGCTGGCGCGAATCCACTCAACTCACCGCCGAAACAGTAATTAAGGACCTCGAACCCTACTGCGGCGGCTTCCTCTGCACGTACGTGGACAAGGAAGGCATGATGCAAGGCACGGACCTCGACTGGTTCCGCCGTCTCCGCGCCGCCACCACCCACGAAATCACCGCCGCCGGCGGGATCACCACTTACGACGATGTCCGGGAACTCCAAGACCTCAACATCCATGCGGCCCTCGGCATGGCCATCTACACCGGCCGCCTCGACCTCAACGTCCTCGCCGAGATGAATCAGTAGTCGATTACTTCAGCGAAGGTGTCCGGGATATGAATGGGCTTCAACGCAAGTTGCATTGACTTTCCTGGAGTCCGGGTAAACCAGATCAAGGTATATCTGCGGTGAGTAGACCGCGAACCAAGAATGCAGCCATTTGCTCGCGAGAAGTGGGTTCACTCGGGCAATATCGACCTGCAGCACATCCCACAGTAACCCCCATCTCTCTGAGCTTCTGAATGAATGGGTAGAACCCATCGGACTTGGCCACATCCTCAAAGAAGGGCTCTTGCGGATATGGAAATTGCTGACCTGGCGCCAGTCGCAGTCGGGCCCTGACTAGAAACGCAGCCATTTGGTCTCGAGTCACCTGCTGGTCTGGACAGAAGGTCGACGTGGTACAACCAAGCGTGATGTTTGTCTCCCGAAGCTTCTGGATATACTTGAAGAACCCGTGAGTCCTCGGGACATCGGAAAAGTAAGGTTGCTGCGATGATTCGAAGTTTTCGCCGAACATCGCACGGATCAAAAACGCGGCCATTTCGCCTCGGGTTACCCTTACGCCTAGGCAAAACTGTGAGTTGCCACAACCTTGGGTCACTGCAGAGGCGGCAAGCATATGGACGTAGTTGGCGAAACCACTTGTCAACGGCATATCCGTAAAGCGCTGTGTAACGCTGGTGCCGGCTTGAACTACGTTGGCCTCCATTCTGCGCTGATCTGCGCCATCAATCCGCAAAATGGCAGTTCGTGGGCTTGCCTGGGGACTCTGTTGAGCTGTCAACGTGATTGTCTGTGACCCCATCAAGGTGACGCCAGTATTCCCGGAGGTTAGTTGCAGCCATGACGGCAACTTCCCGACCTGGAAAGTGCAGTTAGAGGGAGTAGTGACCCGGACAGATGCTGTTCCCCCAATACTTGGAAGTGCCAGTGAGGATGGCTCAATGCGTAGTCCACATTTCGCAATAGTATCGGCGTCCACGAAGTCACCCGGGAATGTCTCCTTGAATTGACTGGTTGTTCCTGGTGGGTCTGCCACCTCAACAGTGGAAGGTGGATTCGCAAACATCTGATCTGGCGGCACTAAGACGACTCCGTTAACATCAACCTGAGTTCCGGATAGGCGAGGCGACAGGGGGATTTCAACATCTCCATTCGAACTAATGACCGCGAGGTTGGACGGTAGGGTGGCTCCATTCTTGTCGAGCAAACGGATAATCATATTCCGAACTGGGAGAGTCACGCTATAAGGTCTTCCTGTCGGAGAGTAGAGCAGCGTGAATCACCTCTGAAAGGTAAGGAACGTCCTCTGCCCAAGATAGCGCTGGTGGAAACCATTTGGGTGTCAGGCGGATTTCGACCTTGTCCGTCAGAGTGCATGCATCGGCAACGAGAGGGCCGAACTCCGTCTGACGGTTTGGTGCAACGGGCATGCGCTTGCTCCTGCTACAGACGGATTCATCCCCCTCAGGATCGGTCTGAGTCACTTCGATGAAGGCGTCCTGGCCCCCACCCAATGCTTTTGCCGATAGCCGAACGGACGTAAGATCCACTTTGGAGAGTAGTGGTTTTACGCTGGGTGAGAAGGTTGCGCTTCCAGCCACGGCAATTGTCGTCACCCAAGACGCACGAAGCCCCGAACCATTCTCGGTGAATGCAATGATCTGATATCTGCCGGCGGACTGATAGGTATGGCTTACCACTGCGTCTGCAATCGCTTCGGCTGCTGTGGTACCCCTCGAAAACGTGCCATCGCCCCAATAGACCGTGAAAGGGTTAGGATCGAGATTTTCACCCAGGTCCGAGTTTTCCACGATCACCCCGAGCGTCAGGCTCAGTCCATTTCAACTACACCAAGGATACGAGGGGGGATACCAAGTTCACAGCCCAGATAATTTCTACCATTGTCTGTGCTTGTTGGAAGAGCCAGCAGCCTGTAGTCGACCAAACCAAAGTTCTGCTTAAGCAAGCTCAGTCCCACCGGGCCGGCAGACCTGCGAAGAACTGCATCGGGGTCCGCGACACCCGTTAGCGCAGACTTCAGGCCGTCCGGAGTCCAAAGTCTGGAGCCCATGGATTCAACTCTCTCCCGAAGGTCCGGAATTGTACCGAGCAACCGGAGAAATCCTTGAAGTTGGACGAACCTCAATTCCGAAGCGGGTAAATTGACGGTGTTGTCGGCGTTTCTCACGGCGATACCACCGAACTCACCAGTTACCAGGGGTGACGCTTCCACAGACTGACGCCATCCACGACATCCTCGGGCGAAAACGAAATCCGCCATGTCTTGAAGAGAAAAATCCGTCTGGCCTGAGGTGTTATTAAAGGTGTTGTCCCAATCACTGATAGCCCGCTCAAAGAAGAAACGTCCTCTTCGCGCACCGGCTCTTGGTAAATTGAGATTGCCTCCCCCGCTGGATGACACGGCACACTGCGGAATGTGATCGCATATCTGTTGCGTAAAGAGGCATGCTTGGCCCGGTTGTGGATTCGCTTCTGTGATGAGGGTCAGTCCGACTGGTCGCGTGCCGATACCGTATATGCCCTCATTGCAGTTGATTACTGGAAAACCGATGAAGGAACTCTGGCAGCCGCCCCTTGCTGTTTGGCAGCACTGATAACAAGTTCCATCTTCACAATACGCTTTGAATGAGCCCGAATAGAGCTTTCCTACAACATTACAGTAGACGGAGGGAAGTAGCGGAATTTTTGGAAGATTACACAATTGGGAGAAGTCCAGATTGCAGAGGCCGAACGTTGCGTTGCATTCCGCGTCGGATCCACCTCGAAGCTTGCACCATTCTCGACTGAACGCTATCTTCGTAGCCAGACTCTTCATTTTCCCTTTCGATCGGCGCTCAATCCCGCGCTTCAGCTCATCCACTGCGTCTTTGTGATTCTGTGCAGCGTAGCAGTTAGCTGCGAAGTCCCGTGACAAGAGAAGTGTAGCAATGCCGAATAAGCGGAGGAACATGCTACATTCTTGCCGATAATGTCGGGAATTGTCAAAAGCATGACGTTTTAGTGTTCGCGCCGCCCGCAAGTTCCTCGTCCTGATCGCAGGTGGCTGCTGGAACGTCTACACCCACGGTGGCCGCACCGACGAAGGTATGGACGCCGTCGAATGGGCCCAGCGCGGCGAAGAGCTCGGCGCCGGCGAAATCCTCCTCACCTCCATGGACACCGACGGTGTCCAGACCGGCTTCGACTGCGACCTCACCCGCGCCGTCTCCCGCGCCACCCACATCCCCATCATCGCCAGTGGTAGCCGTACCCTTCGAGCATTTCTCAAAACACCACTGACGCGCCGACGCCGCCCTCGCCGCCAGTATCTTCCACTACGGCACTTACACCGTCAACGATCTCAAGGAATACCTCGAAAAGAACGGCATCCCCGTAAGGAAAATGGCTTGATTATTCCCTGCATTGATTTAATGGACGGCAAATGTCCAACTCGTCCAAGGCCGCGACAAAGCCTCGAAGCGGCACGCCTGAAGAGCTGGACATTCTCCGCCTTCCCCGTCATCCAGGTCATCGATCTCGATGCCGACGTCGCGGAGAAAACGACTCGCTCGTCGAATTTCTCGCCGCCCGCGCCGCAACTCGCCGGGCGGAGTGCGCACTCCGGAGCGTGCGGCGAAGCTCATCAGCCAAGGCGCGCGCAAAGTCATCGTCGGCACCGCAGCCTTCCAAAAACGACGGCATCAACCGCCAACTCCTCGAATCCATCGCCGCCAAGATCGGCAAAGAGCAAATCCTCATCGCCCTCGGATTCAGCACACGCCTGCAGTGAAAGGCTGGCGCGAATCCACTCAACTCACCGCCGAAACCGTGATCAAGGATCTCGAACCATACTGTGGCGGGTTTCTGTGCACGTATGTGGATAAGGAAGGCATGATGCAGGGGACGGATCTCGACTGGTTCCGCCGCCTCCGCGCCGCCACCAGCCACGAGATCACTGCCGCCGGCGGGATCACCACTTACGACGATGTCCGGGAACTCCAAGACCTCAACATCCATGCGGCCCTTGGCATGGCGATCTACACCGGGCGTCTGGACCTGAGTGTCCTCGCTGGAATGAACCGGTAGCCGAGCACGTAAAATACGTGTAGACTCAAGGTGTGGCCAAGCAGAACATCACTCTCTCCATCGACCAGGATGTGCTGAAGCGAGTCCGTGGTGTCGCTGCGCAGCGCGGTCTTAGCATCAGCGCGTATCTTGCCCAGGCACTCGACCGCGCTGCCGAGCGCGACGAAGAGTACCAGCGGGCGATGGCCAGCGCCCTCGAGCATATGAAGAATGCGCAGCCGCATGGCGGCAGAGGAATCGGCGATCGAGAAGCATTATATGACTGCCAAGGTCTTCGTTGACACGAACATCCTACTTTACGCATACGACACGCAAGCCGTAGCCAAGCATCAGCTTGCAACGAATTGCTATTGCAGGAGTTTTGGAGTACGGGGAATGGTGTTCTGAGCACCCAGGTCCTTCAGGAGTTCTACGTCAACATCACGCGAAAATGGCGGCCGCCACTGTCTCCTTCCGCCGCACGAGAGATTGTGCGTTCCTATGCAAAATGGGTCCACGCACCTGCCACCCCCTCCACCGTCATTCGGGCCTCCGAAATAGCCGAAGCCTACCAACTCTCCTTCTGGGATAGCCTCATCATCGCATCCGCCGAGCAGCAATCCGCCTCCATCATCCTCACCGAAGACCTTAACGACGGGCAGCGAGTCGCCGGCATCCAAATCGTAGACCCATTCCTCCATCCCACCTTTCAACTCCCCGCCTGACGGTTTCCCTCGCCCGCCCGCCGGTACACATCGTTCGTCGCGATGACCTTTGAGCCCAGGCGGCCCGCCAACTTGATCATCCGCGTGTTCCCCTCCACCACCTCGAACCGCCCAACTTCAACTTCCTTCCGCCCGCGACACGATCATCCCGCAGACTTCATCCCCCTTCATCATCGTGAACGAATACGGAAAGCGGCGGCTGTCCAACACCTCCGCCAATGGGTAAGGCGTGAAATGCGGCGAAAGCCTCGCCAACTCCGGCGCCGTAGCCTCCTCCAGCCGCACCATCCGCAGTCCGGAGGCGTCGCGTCGCTCCCAACGATCGAGCGCGGGCCGCAGCACGGCGACCGTGGCCCGGCTGTCAAATTCGAATGTGGAGACCCTGGACACCCGTTCAAACCCAAATCGCGCGAGAAAGCCGGCCGCCTCCGGTTCGAATGTGCCTCGTTCCACCTTGCGCCATGACACCGCTCCTGCTACGAATGGCGCATGTGGCAGTGCCGCCGGATCAAAATGTCTCGGCAGTGAGGAACCCGCAATGTGCTTTGCATCCGGCACCAACGCGATCGCCTCCATCGCGGCGGCCTCGGCTTCGGCCACCTTGCCCTGGCTCAACAACGCTTGCGCCAGCCCCTGCAGGCCGTCGAGCGAGGATCGGCCAGATAATCGGCCAGGCTCCACGCCCACCTTTGAAACTCCACCTGCCGCTCCACTGGTCGAATCTGAGCTAAGCCCGCAATCAGGTCGAAGCCGCCCTGGTCCGCCACCGCATCCAGCAGTTCGTGCACGATCTCCTTAGCCGGTCCGACGCCTTCCGCGACGAGAAGACCCGGTGATTGCGGGCTGCGCTGAATAAGTCCCGATAGCGGGTCAAAGCGAAGAAGTTCTGCCTGGCTTCATGCTAGACCGGGTGCTCTTCGCTGCAGTTTCCGGTAGTTGGGATAGGGGTCTTCTCGTAGTTCCGCCTACCTGTTGGTAACCAGAACCTTGTGCGCATGGAGCAGGTCCGTGCCTCGTCGCCACTGGAATGAGAACACCGCCCCCCGACTTCAGCCATTCTCGAGCGCGCCTCCTTTAACCCCCATCCGCCCCTACTCCGTCCTCCAGGGCGCCCTCCTCCTCATCGCCTCCGTCGCCGGCATCGCCCTCCTCCCCTTCTGGCTCCTCGGGATCGGCCAATGGTGGGCCCGCCACTATTTCCACCGCCTTCTGTGCGAACTTACGGAGCGCAATCTCCACTACCGCAAAGGCATCCTCGTTACCGTCGAAAAAATCATCCCGCTCGAAAACATCCAGGACGTCACCTTCGTCGAAGGCCCCCTCCTCCGCGCCTTCCACCTCGCTATCCTCAAGTTCGAAACCGCGGGACATGCCGCCGGCCAGGCCAACGACATGAAATTAATCGGTATCATCGACGCCCAGCAGTTCCGCAACCGTATCCTCGAAGCCCGCGACCGCCTCAAAGCCAAGGAGCGCGCCTCCGCCAAGTCCAGTGAAGCCGAGATCCTCACCGCCATCCACCGCGACATCCAGGAAATGCTACAACTCATGCGCCAGCGGCAAACGTAAGGTCTTTCCTCCAACCCTAAAGTGAAAACGCCCTACTCACGATAGTAAGAGTGAGTGGCCGGACCAGAAAAATCACCAGTACTTGCCGACGCGGCAGACGTCCTCAGCGATCAACTGCGGACTCACCTCCAGAAACTTGCGGGGTATCTCAACCCCCATGCCGCCTCCATCGATTCACGCTTCGAAAAACGCCTCAAGCTCCTCAAATACGGCGCCAAAGAGCGCAATGCCCTGCAGTCCATCACCCCCAGCGCGGTGACCCGTACCGTCTCCTCCGGCCAGCCCATGTCCGCCTTCTTCGAACAGGTGGAATACCACGGCCGGCGCCTCGCCAAGCTCAACCTCCCTCCAGGCCAGATCCTCGCCGCCCTCGAAGAGTACGACAATCTCCTCGCCCCCATGGTCCGCCGCCTCTTCCCCGAAGAGTACGCCAACTTCCAGTGGGTCCGCGAACAGCTCCACTTCTGCGTCATTCTCACGCTCAACAACGCCTACTACCAGGTCCGTGAAGCCGAAACCCAGGCCTTCTATGAGCTCTTTCGCGTCGAACTCGAGTCTCGTAACCTCGACGAGCTCCTCCAGCGCTTCCTCGCGTCCCTCGCTCAATTCTGCCGCGCCGACGCCGCCCATCTCTTCTTATTAGATCCCGCCTCCCGCGAGTGGCAGTGCAAAAGCACTTTCGCCACCCTCCCCCGCAAGCGACCCGTCCCTCATCTCAACGGCCTCATGCAGGACCGCAAAGTCCTCACGCAACTGAAATCCGGCCGCTGCTGGAGCTGGACTACTGCTGGCCAGGCCACCCCCATCCTCCTCGATCCCACCTGGCAAAAACGCTACGGCTCCTGTTGGTCCGTCCCCCTCACCATGGGTGACTCCCTTGCCGGCGTCATGCAATTCGGCTTTAAGAAATTCTATGAGTGGCTCCCCCGCGAACAGGAACTGCTCGCCGCTGCCGCCGAACGCTGCCTCCTTTCCGCTGAAAAAGCCCGCCTCGTCGAAGACCTCGCCAAACGGGAAGAACAGGTCCGCGCCCTCGCCGAACACATGCTCCATGTCGAAGAGGCCGAACGCCGCCGCATCAGCCGTGAACTCCACGACGAAGCCGGTCAGTCCCTCCTTTGTGTCCGCCTCAATCTGGAGATGATTGAGCAGAGCCTGGACCCCTCCGAACCCGCCCGCGGCCGCCTCGCCGAAGTAAGAGAAATGACCGAGCGCACCATCTTAGAGATTCGCCGCCTCATCGCCGCCCTCAGCCCCGCCGTCCTCGAACAACTCGGCCTCGGCGCTGCCCTCCGCCAGCTCGTCAATCGCTTCCGGCAGATGCATCCCGCCAAGGTCCGCTTGCAAATCAGTAAGTTACACCACCTTCCCAAGAAAATCGAAATCATCGTCTACCGCCTCGTCCAGGAATGCTGTAACAACATCGCCAAGCATTCCATGGCATCTCATGTAAACCTTTCGGCCACAACTGCCGATGGAGTACTTAGATTGCAGGTTGAAGATGACGGAGTTGGTTTTCATGTAGAGGAAGCATTGGAAAAACGGAATTCGTTTGGCTTGGCCGGTATCAGAGAACGGGTCGCCCTCATGGGTGGCACCTTCCAGATCGAAAGCCATCCATCCGCCACCGTAACCGCCGGGGAGAGACCGAAGGAAGCCCGGCCCCGTGGCACTCGAATCCGTATCGAATTGCCCATCCATTCAGGAAAACGTGCTCGGTAGGAAGAATCTAAAGAACTAGTCGGACGAACTTTTATGGCAAAAATTCGAATCATGCTCGCGGATGACCACACGCTCTTTCGCCAAGGTATCCGAACCTTGATCGCAGCCGAACCCGATATGGAAGTCGTCGGTGAAGCCTCCAACGGCGGCGACGCCGTCGATAAAGCAGGAGAGGTCCGTCCAGATGTCGTTCTGATGGATATCGGCATGCCCGGCCTCAGCAGCTTTGAGGCCACCCGCCAAATCAAAAAGAACCGCATCGAAACCAAGGTCCTCTTCCTCACCATGTACGATGACGAAGATTACCTCGTGGAAGGCATGGAGGTTGGCGCCAGCGGCTATGTCCTCAAAGATTCTCCCGCCGCCCAACTCGTCGCCGCAGTCCGCGACGTCGCCCGTGGTGGCAGCTATTTGAGCCCCCGCATGCTCTCCCAACTCGTCGATGACTTCCGCTCCCGCATCAAGTCCGCGAACCGCCTCCCGCGCTTCGCCACCCTCACCACCCGCGAACGCGAAGTCCTCAAAATGCTCGCCGAAGGCAACTCCGTAAAGGAAATCGCCTGCGACCTCAACCTCAGCGTCAAAACCGTCGAAGCGCACAAGTTTAACCTCATGCGCAAACTCGACATCCACAACAAAGCGCAGCTTGTTCAGTACGCCATCCAGAAAAAGATCATCAAGATCCCGAACCTGGTCTAACCAGCGTCGCCCACGTACTCCACGCTTACTAGAAACAGTCCCCTCGCCGGGACCGCGTGCCCCAACTTGCGCCCGCACCCGGGCCGCAACAGCGCACTCAACTCCGCCGCGGACATGTTCCCGCGCCCCACCTCCATCAACCCGCCCACCAGATTCCGCACCATGTGCTTCAAAAATCCGCTCCCCCGCACCCGGTAAATCAACCGTTCCCCGTCGCGCCACGCCTCCGACGAATACACCTCCCGCACCTTCGATCCACCCAACGCATCCTTCTCATCCGCCGCCGCAAATGCCGAAAAATCGTGTGCTCCCCGGTACACCCCCGCCGCCCCAATAAAACCCTCCTCCCCAAACACGTACGGATGGTGGTACACATACTGCCGTTCAAACGGTGGGCACACCTCCCCCCGCCAGATCCGGTATTCATACGTCTTCGCCACCGCCTGAAACCGCGGATGAAAATCCGCCGCCGCTTCCTCCACCGCCACCACCCTGATATCCGCGGGCAACAGCCGGTTCAACGCCTTCTGCAGATTCGCCGCCGGTATCGGATTCTCCAAATCACAAGCCGCCACCTGCGCCAGTGCATGCACCCCCGCGTCGGTCCGCCCCGACGCCGTCACATTCACCGCCTTGCCTTCAATCTCCCCAACCGCCGCCTCCACCACCCCCTGCACCGTCGCTAAACCCGGCTGCACCTGCCAGCCATGATAGGCCGTCCCATCGTAGGAAAGCGTCAGCCGCAGTCGCCGCCCCATCAGGCACTCGCGCGCGATCCCGGCTTCACCACCGCCGACCCCTGCGCGCACAACGGGCACACAGACGGATCGTATGTCACCACATGCATCACCGCCAGCGCCGCCCGGGGCACACCCAAATCCGCCCGGCCGCCAGACCTGTCAATAATCGACCCCGCTCCCACCACCCGCACTCCCCCGCTCTTCAACAACTGAATCACTTCCACCGAACTCCCCCCCGTCGTGATCACATCCTCAATCACCACTGCCGTCTCCCCCGCCTTGATCGAAAAGCCCCGTCGCAGCGTCATCTTCCCATCCACCCGCTCCGTGAAAATGTGCCGCGCATGCAGCGCCCGGGCCACCTCGTGCCCGATAATCAGCCCGCCCATCGCCGGCGACACCACCGCATCAATATTCTGCAGCGGCTCCAGCTTCCGCAGCGCCGCCGCCAGGTGCCGCCCCAACTCCTCGGCATGTTGCGGATGCTGCAATACCAAGGCGCATTGCAGATACTCCGGACTATGCAGTCCGCTCGTCAGCCGGAAATGTCCTGTCAGATACGCGCCAGTTTCCCGAAACAGCGCCAGGGTTCGCTCTTGAATGTTGTTCACGCGGGTAATCGCTGCCAGTATACCATTCGACTTCGTCTCATCCCACTCCACCAAATCCCAAAATCGGACACTCTCCCCCCGTTCACCCTTTGCATTCTGATAGGCTTAGCCCCGTAACCTAAGTGGCCCTCCAGATGCCTTTTAGACAGTAAGGTAACATGAGAGATTAGGGAACATTCCGCTTCTCGGTTCCGTCGTTCGCTTTCGAGTGCCCTTTTTCAAGCTTTGGAGACATCAGTGAACAAGCAGATCGCTATCTTTGCCGTTTGGACGTTGCTTTGTGCCCCCCTGCTCCCCGCTCAGCAGCCCGGCACGCCACCTCCGCAGGATCGTCCCACTCAAACCCCTGGTTGGGGGATGAATGGCGTCCGCGGCTGGCTCGAACGCTACAAACCCCAGAGCGTCGACCCCATCAGCCTCCGCAACTCCGGACGCCTCGATTCCCTCGTCCGTGCCGGCCGCCTTTACCTCTCCCTCCAGGACGCCATTTCCCTCGCCCTCGAAAATAACCTCGACATCGAAGTCCAGCGCTACGGCCCCCGCCTCGCCGACACCGAATTGATGCGCGCCGAAGCCGGCGGTTTCATCCGCGGTATCCCCACCACCCTCACCACCACCACCACCAACGTCGCCAACCAGGTCTCCGGCCTCGGCGGACTCGGTTCCAACGTCGGCCGCACCGGCACCACCGGCGGCTCCGATACCCAAACCGCCGGCGGCTTCGTCTTCCAGCAAACCGGTACCACCATCCCCATCCTCGATCCCGTCGTCAGCATGGGCTACGGCTTCTTCCATCGCACCACCATCAACTCCAACTCCTTCGCCACCGGCGTCCCTGCCTTCGCCGTGCGCAACAACTCTCCCTTCTTCAGCGTCCAGAAAGGCTTCCTCACCGGCACCAACGTCTCGATGGACCTCAATACCAGCTACGTCCGCAGCACCGTCCCCCGCGCTGAAATCAACCCCTACTACACCGGCAACCTCGGCTTCACCGTCAGCCAGAGCCTCCTCCGCGGTTTCGGCATGGCCGTCAACAACCGCAACATCCGCATCGCCAAAAATGAAATCACCGTCAGCGATCTCGTCTTCCAGCAACAGGTCATCACCACCGTTTCCAGCATCATCAATATCTACTGGGATCTGGTCAGCTTCACCGAAGACGCCAAGGTGAAAAAGCAGGCCCTCGCCCTCGCCGAAAAGCTCCTCAGCGATAACAAGAAGCAAGTCGAAATCGGAACCCTCGCCCCCATCGAAATCGTCCGCGCCGAAGCCGAAGTCGCCCGCAACCAGCAGGATCTCACCGTTTCCGAAACGCGCGTCCTCCAGCAGGAAACTGTTCTCAAGAATGCCCTCAGCCGCACCGGCGTCGCCAACCCCCTCATCTCGGATGTCCACATCGTCACCACGGACGTCATCCGCATTCCCGAAACCGAACCCGTCCGCCCGATCCAGGACATGGTCAACGCCGCCATCGAAAAGCGCCCCGACATGCAGCAGATCCGCCTCAGCATCGAATCCTCCAAGATCGGTCTCGAAGGCACCCGCAGCCAGCTGAAGCCCAGCCTCGATCTCGTCGCCTCCATGCGCAACAATGGCCTCTCGGGAACTCCTCAGCTGATCTCCATCCCCGGTACACCCGGACTTGTCGCCAACGCCAATCCCTTCTTTATCGGCGGCTACAGCGGAGTCCTGGGCCAGATCTTCCGCCGCAATTTCCCCGATTACAACATCCAATTCCAGCTCAACATCCCCGTCCATAACCGCCAGGCCCGCGCCGATTACGCCAACGATCTCCTCCGCCTCCGCCAGCAGGAACTCCGCCAGCAGGCCACCATCAACAACGTGCGCGTGGAAATTCAAAACGCCCTCATCGGCCTCCAGCAGGCTCGAGCCGGCTACCAGTCCGCCATGAAGGCCCGCATCTTCGCCGAACAGACGCTTGACGCCGAACAGAAGAAATACGCCCTCGGCGCATCCACCATCTTCCTCGTCATCCAAGCGCAGCGCGATCTCGCCGTTGCCCAGGCCGCCGAAGTGAACGCCATCAGCTCCTACAGCCGTTCCCGCGTCTCCCTCGATCAATCGCTCGGCGTCACGCTCGACGCGAACAATGTCTCCGTCGACGAAGCCCGCAAAGGCTCGGTCTCCAAGGCGCCCACCACAGTCCCCATGGGCAACCAGCCCTAAGGCCAATTCCAAAAATTCGTGCCAATTCGTGTCCAATCGTGGCCACGAACCAGCGCTCTTACGAGAAGTCTTTCCCCGTTACGACACGATTCTCCACTGTAGCGATCTCCATTGCCCATGCCAGCTTCGCCGCGTCCATCGCCGCAGCCGCGCTTAACACCGATTGCCGCTTCTCCCGGATTGCACTCAAGAATTCCTTGTACATCAACACCTCCGCCGTCTCCCCGCTGTGCCCCGTGAGCGGCGGCGGAGTCTTCCCTTTCCCCGCCGCCGAATCGAGCAGCAGCGCCCCATCCTCCCCATAGCGCAACACCCCCTTATCCCCCACAATCACCGTCCGCCCCGGAGTCCCCGTCGCAAACAAACAGAACGTATAGGTCAGCCGCACTCCGTTCGCAAAATCAATCAGCCCCTCGCACACATCGCGAGTCTCGTGATCCTTGTAGAACATGGTCGCCCCTGATGCCTGGCACCGCGCCAGCGGCGATTTCACCAACTGCACCACCTGCGAAAACGCATGCACCGAAAATTCCAGTTCCGTCGATCCCGTCGCCGATTTCAGAAACCGCCAGTTCGCCGTCCTTCCCGTCTTCGGATCCTTGTAGTGCCACCCGCGAGGGCTCCAATCCCCCCGGTACTCCGCGATATTGATGAACTTCACATCCCCGATCAACCCGCTATCCACCAATTGCTGCACATGCGCATCCATCGGACGATACCGCCGCTGCATCCCCACCGCGAACACCTTCCCGCTCTTCTTCGCCTCCGCCTCAATCTGTTTCGCCAATTGGTAATTGATCGCGATCGGCTTTTCCAGCAGCACATGCTTGCCCGCGCGCAGCGCCGCAATCGCCATCTCCGGATGCAGGAAGTTCGGCGTCGCAATCGCTACCACCTCCACATTCTTATCCCGGATCAGTTCCCGCCAATCGACATATTTCGTCGCTCCGCCGCCGAGCTTCGCGTTATACGCGTCCATCCGCGTGCCATCCAGGTCGCTCAACGCGGTCACCTGAATCTCCGGCATTTTTACGTAGGCCCCCAGGTGTGCGGTTCCGCGATTCCCATTCCCAATCAATCCCACCTTCGCCCGCGCCGCGCCGCCCTGTGCCATCGCAACTCCGGCTGAAGCTGCCTGCAACACCGCCGCCCTGCGGCTGACACTCACCATTGAGGAAGACATCAGCGATTAGTGTATTAAACTTCGCGTCTGAATTGATGGACGAATCCGATTATCGGGCGGGAGAGCGGCGATATACTAGACTGATTCAAATGGTCGGTTCGTCCATCGCTCACTACCGCATCACCTCCAAACTGGGAGAAGGCGGCATGGGTGTTGTGTATCGTGCCGTCGACACGAAGCTCGACCGTGAAGTGGCGATCAAGGTGCTTCCTGCCGACGTTGCCCAGGAGCCCGACCGCCTCGCCCGTTTCGAACGGGAAGCCAGGACCCTCGCCTCTCTGAACCACCCCAATATCGCCGCCATCTACGGAGTGGAAGACGCCGCGCTGGTGATGGAACTGATCGAAGGTCCCACTCTTGCCGATCGCATGCAAGCCGGAGCGCTTCCCATCGACGAGGCCATCGCCGTCGCTCGCCAAATCGCGGACGCGCTCGAAGCGGCTCATGAGAAGGCGATCGTTCACCGCGACCTGAAACCAGCCAACGTCAAAATCACTCCCGATGGCACTGTCAAACTTCTCGACTTCGGCTTGGCGAAAGCGATGGAGTCCACCCGCCAGGTCGCTCTGGACCCGGTAAACTCGCCCACCGTGGTCAATGTCTCCATCCCTGGCGTGATCATGGGCACCGCGGCCTACATGGCGCCGGAGCAAGCCAAAGGCCAACCTGTCGACAAGCGAGCTGACATCTGGGCCTTCGGAGTGGTGCTGTGGGAAATGCTGACGGGCAGCCAACTGTTCGACTCAGGCACCGTCGCCGAAGCCATTGCCGGCGTGCTCCGCGCCGACATCGATCTCAACAAACTGCCCGCCGGCACGCCCTCCACCGTTCGCGCACTCATAACCCGCTGCCTCGATCGCAACGTGAAGACCCGACTCCGCGACATCGGCGAAGCGCGCATCCTGCTCAGCGAACCGCAGAGCTTCGACCCACCGGCACCGGCCAAACTACAGCCGCCGCCCACCCGTCGGAACTATCTCCCATGGGCCCTTGCCGCATTGTTCGCAGCCGGCATTCCCGCCGCCTGGCTGCTGAAGCCCAAACCGGATCTCCCCGTGATCCAGTTTGAACTCCCGCCTCCCGAAAACGCCAAGGAAAACTCCAGTTTCGGCCTGTTGGCGCTCTCTCCGGACGGTGGCTCAATCGTTTTTCGTGGCACCGGCAATGAGGATCATAAACAGATGCTGTGGCTGCGGCGCCTCAGCGGATCCACATGGAAAGTACTGGAAGGAACCGAGAACGGAACACGGCCCTTCTGGTCTCCCGATTCCCGCACCATCGGCTTCTTTGCCGACGGTAAGATGAAGCGCATCGATGCCGAGGGAGGCGCAGTCCACGTGATCTGCGACGCTGATCCGGCGAGCGTCAGTTGGAACCGCCGCGACGAACTCTTCTTCCAGCAGGCCGGAAAACCTTTTCTCAAAGTGAATGCGGCCGGGGGCCGTCCCGAACCGGCCCTCCCAGGCGACACGATCCGCCGCAACAGCACGGAGTTCAAACTCTTACCCGACGGGCAGCATTTTCTCTATGACTCCCGCGAGAAGGAACCCGGTATACACATCGCTTCCCTCAAAGACCCGAACTTCGACCGGGTTCTCATCTCAGGGCCGGACTTCAGGGCACAGCTTGTCGAGTTTGTCCCAAACCCCCATGGCGGAGGATGGATCGTTTGGGACGCCGGCTCTCAGATCCTGGCTGGAGAATTGGATCTGCGGTCGATGCGCCTTTCCACCACACCTACGCTGCTGGCCCGCTCCGGTCTGAGCACTGGCCTGTGGGCGGTTTCAGCCAGTGGATTGCTCGCGTACTCCCATTCCCGAGTAGCCCCACGGCATCTCAATTGGGTGAGCCGGACAGGTACGGTGCTCGAACAGATGGGCAAGCCGGGCAGAATCGCTTCCCCCAGCATTCTACCGGGCGGCAAGAGCGTGCTCTTCGTCGACGGGCGCCAACTCCTGAAGTGGGATCCGATCTCCGCCAGCACCGCGGCGGTCACCAATGCCTCCATTGAGGTGGCAAGTTTTCTCCCCTCTCCGGATGGCAAAACGCTGTTCTACCGGTCTGTATCGCCCCGTTCCATCCATCTCCGTCCCATGGATTCCGCTGGCGGCGGACGGTCCCTCTATCCCGGCGGCGCCAGGCCCACTGGTTTGTCCAACGACGGCCGTTGGCTCCTTGTTTCCGACCTGAAGGCAGGCAAATACCAACTTGTGATGGTCCCCATACACGGAGGGCCGCCCGTTTCTATCCTGCGGGAAGCTGTACAGCCAACCAGCGCCCGACTGTCCCCCGATGGCCGCTGGATCGTCTACTCCGCCCTGGTTCAAGGGAAACGCGAAATTTTTGTCTCCGCACTGCCCAAAGAAACCGGCGGATTGGCGAGCGAAAGTGGCACTTGGCAACTCTCGCGCGATGGTGGCGACCAGCCGCTTTGGCGTGGCGACGGTAAGGAAATCGTCTACATCGGCAACGGTGGACAAATGACCGCAGTCCCGGTTACAACGGAGGGCAATCAGGTTCATGCCGGCACACCGGTCACGCTCTTCTTCACCCAGCCCAATCTGCGCGGGTATGATATGACTCCGGACGGCAGCCGGTTCCTCATGCCTCTGATCGTCCCGGGGGAACAGGACGAAACGTCCATAGGATTCATCTACAATTGGCCGAAGCTGATGGATCGCAAGTCCAGAGCCGTCGAAATCGAATAGTTACCGCAAACAATCGTGTCTCGCCCCGTCTTAGGAGCTTTGTAATGCCACCCGCGAGGGCTCCAATCCCACGGTATTCCGCGATATTGATAAACTTCACATCCCCGATCGACATCCAAATCGCTCAACGCCGTCACCTGTATCTATCCGTTGGCGTGTTCGTTTATAGGATCGGCTTCAGGACCTTCCGGCCGTACGCGAGGAACGCCATCAGCAGGCCCAGGACGATCATCATGATGATGGACCCGATCTCGCGGTACCGGACGTGCACCCAAATGAACACCAGGCTCTCGATCGCCAGGATCGCGGCGGCCACCACAGTGAGTGTCGGCTTCCATCGGATCGCGGAGGGAACAATCAATCCCACCGTGCAGACAAGTTCGACTATGCCAAGCGCCATCCACGCCTCCTTCGGCATAGCACCAAAGGACGGCACCTCTTTACTGATCTTGTCGAACAGGAAGATCTTCATGACGCCTGACGCGGCATACATCAGCGCAGCGAGGACCTGCAGGACCCACAACAGGATGTTCATCAATGTACCTCTCGGTTATCGCCTGAGCTGCGCGCCTCCCGGTTATTCCCGCGCGACGCATGCTCGTAAGCCCGGATTTACGGACTGAGGAGAATTATCATAGATCGCCCGGCTGAGCGGTGGAAGGCCTGCCCGATCACTGCCCCCGATCAAGTAGAATGGCAGAATTCCGAACATGCCGCTTTCCACAGGCGATAAACTCGGCCCGTATGAAATCCTCGCCGCTATCGGTGAGGGCGGCATGGGTGCCGTGTATCGCGCGACAGACACCAAATTGAACCGCGATGTAGCCGTCAAGGTGCTCCCCGACGCTTACGCCAAAGACCCCGACCGCCTCGCCCGCTTTACCCGCGAAGCACAGATCCTCGCTTCCTTGAACCACCCCAATATCGCCACGATCTTTGGAATCGAAGAGCGGGCCATCATCATGGAATTGGTCGGGGGGCCCACGCTAGCGGACCGCATCGCCGCGGGCCCGGTTCCATTAGACGAAGCGGTGCCCGTCGCCCGCCAGATCGCCGAAGCGCTGGAGGCCGCGCACGAAAAGGGGATCACCCATCGCGACCTGAAGCCCGCCAACGTGAAGATTACCCTCGATGGCCGCGTCAAGGTTCTCGATTTCGGGTTGGCGAAACTCGCCGATGCCCCGGCGCCAGATCCGGCGCATGACGTCGCCAGCGCGCCCACCGTTGTGCGCGCCACGTCGCCCACCATCGCCGGCGCCATTATGGGGACCGCCGCCTACATGGCGCCCGAACAGGCGGCGGGCAAGCCCGTCGACAAGCGTGCCGACATCTGGAGCTTTGGCGTCGTCCTTTGGGAAATGCTCTGTGGCCGCGCCCTCTTCGAAGGCGAGACGGTTTCCCACATCCTTGCCGACGTGCTGCGCGGGCCCATCGACCTGAACCAGTTGCCTAAGGATACGCCGCAGGCACTGCGGGAACTGCTGCGGCGCTGCCTGCAGCGCGACGTCCGGCAGCGCCTCCGCGACATCGGAGAAGCGCGGGTTTTGTTGGAAAGTCCCCTCATCGAACCTCCCGCCCCGCCCACTCAGCCGGTGGAAGCCAAACGCCCGACCCGTTGGCTGTGGCCCGCCATAGCCGCGCTAGCCGCCGTCACCGCCGCCGTCGGTTGGTGGCCCCGGCAGGATTCCCAATTCCTACCCGACCTCGCACTCACCCGTCTCACCTTCGATCCAGGATTAACCTTCTCGCCCGCCATCTCGCCGGACGGCAAGTTGATCGCCTTTTCCTCAGACCGCGCCGGCCGAGGGGATCTCGATATCTGGGTCCAGCACCGCACCGGCGGCGCAGCCATCCGCGTCACCCAGGATGCCTCCGACGAGTTCGATCCCTCCTTCTCCCCTGATGGCAGCCAGATTGTCTTCGCCCGTACCCGCGGCCTGTACATCGTTCCGGCTCTTGGTGGAGAGCCGCGGAGGCTGGTGGGGACCGGAGGCGGGCATCCGCGCTTTTCTCCCGATGGCAAGAGAATTGTCTTCGACGCCACGGCAGGCGGCAATCCCACAGGCCAGAAAATCTACCTCTTCGAAATCGGCAGTCAGGAGGCAAAGGTGGTCTCCGGCGATGTCACCGGTTGCCACTCTCCAATCTGGAGTCCTGATGGCAAACACATCCTGTTTGCCGGCGCGCGGAGACGCGACTCTCGGTGGTGGCTCGTGGCGGCCGACGGAGGTACCCCCGTTCCCCTTGGCCCGGTCCCCGGGATTCCTCAGCAATGGTTGGATCACGATCGCATCCTCGCGCTCGAAGGAGCAGTATCCGAGCGCGGTCAGCGGAACAACCTCTCCCTCGTCAGAATCTCCACCTCGAAGGCCACAATCATCGACAAACCCCGCCGTCTACTCGGTGGCCCCGTGCGGCTCGACGCCGCATCCATCGCCGTTGATGGAACGCTAGTCGTCGCCGCAGTCTCCTTTCAGTCGAATCTCTGGAGCCTTCCCATCAACCCCCAGGCCGTGAAGGCGTTGGGAGAACCGCAACCACTTACCCGCGATCTGGCGTTCTCCGCCTATCCCTCGATCTCCGCCGATGGCAAAAAGCTCGCCTATCTCTCCAATGCCTCGGGAGTCGACAAAATCTGGTTGATGGACATGGAAACCGGACGCCGCCGTTTGGTAACACCTACTCCAGAGGCGGAAAGCAGGCCGATCCTGTCTCCCGACGGCACTCTGGTTGCCTTTCGGGCCCCGAAAGCCGTGATGGTAGCCGACGTCGGTAGCATCGATCAGCCAGGCGCAGCGCGTGCCACCTGCGAAACGTGCGGACCCAGTTGGGATTGGTTTTGGGACAATCGCGGATTTCTCACCAATTCCTCGGCTGGCAGAGGTATATGGATGGCCGGGGGGCAAGGCCCTCCCTTGCATTTCATCCCTTCCGACAGGCTTCTCTATCAGGCCCACCCTTCGCCCGACGGGCAGTGGCTTCTTGTCATGCAGGGCGGCCAGATGCACATCGCTCGCATCCTGGGCGATAAAGTCGCACCGCGGCAAGAGTGGAAACGAATTGTTGAGGGCGGCTCGGATCTCTACCGTTGGTCGCCGGACGGAAACACCGCCTACTTCATCTCCAGCCGCGATGAGTTTCGCTGCATCTGGGCGCAACGGCTCAAACCCGGCACCAAAGAGCCAGTCGGCGACCCGGTCGCCATTTACCATCCGCACGGGGCGCGGTTGTCCATGACGGCATTCACCGACGGCGGCGCGGTTGGCTTGGCCGTATCCCGCGACAAGCTTGCTTTCGCACAGTTGGAACGCACGGGAAATATCTGGGTCGGAAAGTTGAGCGAAACGAAATGAGCATGAGGCCGAACTCCCCCTCGCTGGTCCTGGCATCATAGAGAAGATGATTCCGCGCCTCATCCTCGTCTCCCTCCTCGCCCTATCCGCCTCTGCCCAGCGCTACACCGCCGAGCGCCGTGGCCCGCTCATCGTCCTCACCGACACCGAAGACGGCCTCGAAGCCACCATCGCTCCCGAGCAGGGCGGGGAACTCTGCGGCCTCAAATACAAACACGCCAATCAGTGGATCGAACTCCTCTACAAAGCCTGCGATTACACATCCAGCGAAGGTTGGCGCGGCAAAGCTCCGCTCCTCTGGCCCGCTACCGGCGCCACCATCGCTCCCGGCGAGCGCCAGGCTGGCCAGCGCTCCGGGCGCTACTCCGTCGCCGGTAAAGACTACCAGATGCCCTTCCACGGCTTCGCGCAAACCCTCCCCTGGAAAGCCGACATCGTCAAGGCCGATGCCCGCGAAGCGCGCGCCCTCCTCTCCCTCGCCTCCACCGATCAAACGCGCAAAGTCTACCCCTTTGACTGGCGCCTCTCCGTCGAATACCGCCTCCGCGAAGGCCGCCTCTTCCTCGTCTACAACGCCGGAGCCTCCCAACAAAATCAGGAGAAAATGTTTTTCTCCATCGGCAATCACATCACCTTCCGCACCCCCTTCCTCCCCAACTCCGATCCCGCCCAAATGACCATGGAAACCAACGCCGGCTTCCTCCTCGCCAAGGACGAACGCAATCTCCCCAGTGGCAAAACCATCCCCAATCCCTATTCCGGCCGGATCGCCCTCACGAAAATCCCCGTCGGCGCTGCCCAGTCCCTCGGCGGCTATAAAGCTGATCCCTTCGTCATCCTCACTGATCCCCAGGGCCTTCGCGTCCGCATGAAACACAATGCCGAATCACTGCCCGCCCAACCCCACGTCCAATTCAATCTCTGGGGTGACGCCAAAGCCGGCTATTTCTCCCCCGAACCCTGGGTTGGCGCGCAAAATTCCCTTCATTCCAAAATCGGGCTCATCGAATTGAGGCCCGGCCAGGCTTGGCGCTGGACCATCGAAATCCAACCCGCTGCCTCCGCCCGCATGTAACTCACGCAATTGTGAAAGGATAATCACAAATGACCAGAACCACGAAATTCCTCGTCTTCGGCGCTGCACCGCTCGCGCTCCTGCTCCTTACCGGATTCCAGGCCGCCACAAAGAAAGCCGCCCCCGCCGGGCCCGTCGACCCCATCGTCGCCGGTTTCAAGAAATCCACCGTCGCCTCCGTCGCCGATGCCGTCGACCAGATCATCGGCCAGCGCGGCTTCATGGACCACACCATGCGCCCCCGCATTCCCGGCCAGGTCGTTGGCCGCGCCCGCACCGCCTACGTCAGGAAATCTTCCGCCGCGGAATCCACCCCCGCCGCCGCCGTCAAACACTCCGTCGAAATGATCGAAGACTCCAAACCCGGCGAAGTCGGCGTGATCGTCATGGAAGACGGCCTCAACGTGGCCGCCCTCGGCGGTCTCATGGCCACCGTGGCCAAAGCCCGTGGTATGGCTGGTGTGGTCACCGATGCCGGCGTCCGCGATCTCGCCGAAATCCGCGCCCTCGGCCTCCCCGTCTATTCCCGGAGCGTCATCCCCTCCACCGCCGTCAGCCGCTACGTCACCGTATCCCGCGACACCGAAGTCGATTGCGCCGGAGTCAAAGTCAACTCCGGGGACATCATCGTCGCCGGCGAAGATGGTGTCGTCGTCGTCCCCAAAGACCGTGCCGCCGAAGTCCTCAAACGCTCCCAGGAAATCGACGAGCGCGAGATGAACATGGTCCCCTTCATCAAGCAATTCCGCTCGCTCACCAAAGCCATCGAGAAATTTAACCGGATTTAAGAGAATATCCCACCGCGGCGCGCACTTCTTATCCAGGAGGCGCGCCGTGCTCGCTTGGCTCAAAGGATTAACTCACCCCGAAGTCGCTCTGCCCATCCTCAGCGGCCCTCTTCGCGGCTCGAAATGGATCGTCGCCTCCAGTGTCCGTTCCTGTGTCCTGGGCACCTATGAGAAGGACAAACTGGCCCAGGTCGTCACCTTCCTCCCCCGCGGCGGCGTCTTCTACGACATCGGCGCCCAGGCCGGCTACCATACCGTTCTCGCCGCCAAACGCGCCGGCGCCATCGGAGCCGTCTATTCCTTTGAACCCCTCCCCCGCAACCAGAACTACCTCCGCAAAAACCTCGAACTCAACGCAATCCGCAACGCCACCATCGTCCCTGCCGCCGTCTCAGACCGTGATGGCGAACTCTGCTTTGACCCCGGCCCCGGCTTTATGGCAGGCCACATCAGCGACGCCTCCGATGGCCTCCGCGTCAAAGCCGTTACCCTCGATTACTGGCAACAAACCGAACAGGCCCGCACCCCGGATCTCATGAAAATCGATGTGGAAGGAGCTGAAGTAGCCGTACTCACCGGAGCCCGCCGTCTCATCACCGCCCATCGCCCCACGATCCTCATCGACAGCCACGACTTCCTCGGTGGCTCCCACACCGGTCTTCACGACCGTTGCCTCAACCTTCTCCGCGAATACGGCTACACAAAGCTCGAATCCGATTACTCCGGCCGCTTCGCCGGCTCCATCCTTGCCCTGCCGTAACTCAACCATTCGTGTAGATTCGTGTAGATTCGTGGCCCAATAGCGAATCCACAGTCGGTAACCAGTGTTGCGGGCGTCATACCCCGGCTCTACCCCCGCCCATGCAACAATACTCAGATCGAGGTAAACATAACCATGAAATTCCCAATCACCATCGCGCTCCTCTGCGCCGCTACCCTCAGCGCCCAGAACCCGCTCACCACGGAAACCAAGGTCCTCTACGACAACGTCAAAAATAACCTCATCCGCGCCGCCGAAAAAATGCCCGAAGAAAACTACTCCTTCAAACCCACACCCGATGTCCGCTCCTTCGGCCAACTCGTCGGTCACGTCGCCGATGCCCAATATCTCTTCTGCTCCCCCGTAAAAGACGAAAAGAAAGCCCCTCCCGGAGTAGAAAAATCCAAAACCTCGAAAGCCGATCTCGTCGCCGCCCTCAAGGAAGCCTTCGAATATTGCGACGCCACCTACGCCGCCATGGACGACTCCAAAGTCACCGCTACCGCCAAGTTCTTCGGCCGCGAGCGCCCCAAAGTCGTCATCCTCGGCTTCAACACCGCCCACAACAACGAACACTACGGCAACATCGTCACCTACATGCGCATCAAAGGCCTCGTCCCGCCCTCCAGCGAGCGCCGCTAAACAACCACTGGCATCCGAAAAGCGGCGGGTATACAATCGAACCCATGCTATCCCGCCGCTCCTTCCTCGTCCTGACTGCATCGGCGCCTGCCTGGGCCGCCAAAATCGACGTTCCCACTCGCTCCGTCAAAGTCACCCAGGCCTTCAAAAGCCCCGGCCCCAAGCCGAATGGCCTCCAGGCCACCAATGAAGGACTCTGGATCCTCGACCAGGGCGACAACAAGGCCTACCTCGTCGACTACAAATCCGGCAAAACCCTTCGCGCCCTCGAAACCGAATCCAAAGCCGGTAGCGGCATCACCTTCGATGGCGAAGCCATCTGGCTCGCTTCCACCTACTCTCGAGAAATCATTCGCGCCGACGCCAAAACCGGCAAAACCATCGCCAAATTCGCCAGCCCCGGCGCAGGCGTCGTAGCCTGGACCGCCGGCCGCACCTCCCCCCTTGCCCCGCCCCCCAAACCCGTGCCCGTCACTGTCGCCCCCATCAAGAAAGGCCCCCGCACCGCCACCGGAGCCCACGGCCTCGAATGGAAAAACGGCAAGCTCTATATCTCCAATCCCCCCTCGCAGAAGGTCTACCGCATGGACCCCGTCGCCTTCAAAGAGGAGTTCTCCTTCCCCACCGCTGGCGATCGCCCCCACGGCATCGGCTGGGAAGGCGATTGGCTCTGGGTCACCGATTCCAACCTCAACGCCTTCTTCAAACACGACATCAAAACCGGCAAAATCCACGAGTGCATGCAGCTCACCGACAAAGACCCGCTCCCGCATGGCATGACCATCTGGGACGGCACCGTCTGGTACTGCGACGACGTCGGCGTCGTCTGCAAATTCAAGCTTCGCGGCTAAATTCCCGGCCATTCTCGCTCTCAAAGTTGGGGAACAACTCAATTGAGAGCCGCATTCATCTTCACCATCCTGTCCGCGCTCGCCGCACCCGCTAGCGCTTCCCTCATCACCGTCTCTTTCACGGGCACAATCACGCAAGTCCCCGTCGATGACATCTTCGGTGACATCGCCCCCGGCGACGTCTTCCAGGGCGCCTATACCTACGATTCCACCGCCCTCGACCAGATCCCTGGCGCTACCACCGGTAGCTATTCCTTCACCGCACCCCTCGGCCTCACCGCCACCATCGGCCAGCACCTCTTCGATGCCACCGGCGACCTCAACATCGGTATCTTTAACTCCTTCCTCGACCAGTACACCGTCTTCGCCCAAAACACCACTGGTCTTACCATCGGGCTCACCTTACAGGACAACTCCGCCACGGCCATCCTCACCGATGAACTCCCCACCACCGCCCCCGTCCTCGCCGGTTTCACCCAGGCTGCTTTCCAACTTTCACTCACCCTCGATGGCGCCGAACTCCAGGCCGATGGCCAACTCGACGGCCTAACTTCAGTCCCCGAACCCAGCTCTCTTCCACTCGTTTTAGCGGCGTTCCTCGCCTTCTGCATCCCGCCACGGCGGCCGTAGTACGGCGGCGTCTGCAAGGCCGGCCACTGGCCGCCTTCCACCCCTTGCAAACATGCCTGCTTGGGCTATACTGTTGGGCAACGGGGCTTTTCAAAATGAAACTCACGAATCTTTGTCGATACGTGTGCGTCGCTATGTTTTCAGGCGTCGCCGCATACTCTCAAGTCACTACCGGAACCATCCTGGGTGTGGTTACCGATACCTCCGGAGCCGCTGTCAGCGGCGCTTCCGTCACCATCACGGAAGTTAGCAAAAACACCACATCCAAATACCAAACCGACGAAGCGGGCCTCTATAACGCGCCCTTCCTCGTACCCGGAGTCTACTCCGTCACCGTAGAAAAGGAAGGCTTCAAAAAAGCCATCCAAAACAACGTCACCCTCGAAGTCGACCAGAAGGCTCGTACCGACTTCTCCCTCGCCATCGGTAGCGTCAGCGAAACCGTCGAAGTCACCGCCGCCGCTCCCCTCGTCCGCTCCGAATCCGCCGAACTCGGCGAAGTCATCGGCACCCGAGCCGTACGCGAACTCCCCCTCAACGGCCGCAACTTCGCCCAACTCGTCTACCTCAACCCCGGTGTTACCCCCGGCCAGGCAGGCGAAAACCTCTCCGGCGCCTCTACCTTCAATCCTCGTGGTCCCTCCAACTTCAACGCCCTCGGCTCACGCGCCAACGTCAACGCCTGGCTCATCGACGGCATCGACAACAACGAGTTCACCTTCAACACCGTGATCGTGGCTCCCACCGTCGAATCCGTGCGCGAGTTCAAAACCCTCACCGGCATCTTCTCCTCGGAGTTCGGCCGCGGCGCAGGCGTCGTCTCCGTATCCACGCAGTCCGGCTCCAACGACTTCCACGGCAACGTCTTCGAGTTCCACCGCAATCACGAACTCGACGCCCGCAACGTCTTCGCCCCCGCCGGCCAGCGCAAGCCCGTATTCCGCCAGAATCAATACGGCCTCGCCTTCGGTGGACCGGTCCTCATCCCCAAACTCTACAACGGCCGCAATCGCACCTTCTTCTTCTTCGATTACGCCGCCCTCCGCACGGCCCGCGGCATCGCCACCGTCAACACCGTGCCCACCGCGCAGAATCGCACCGGCGACTTCTCGCAGCTCCTGCGCGACGCCAACCTCACCATCTACGATCCCCTCACCACTCGCAGCGTCAACGGCCAGACCATCCGCGATCCCTACGCCGGCAACATCATGCCTGCCTCCGCCATCAACCCTGTCGGACGCAACGTCGCCAGCGTCTATCCGCTGCCCAACGCGCCTGGCCGCAACGGCGGCATCTTCGATAACTACATCTCCGTCCCCAATCGCGAGGTGAAAGATAACGTCTACACCGGCCGCATCGATCAGACCATCAGCACCAAGGACAGCCTCTTCTTCCGTTACACCTACAACGCCTACAACCTCACCGCGCCGCAGGGCCAGGCCAATTGCTGCCTCCCCACGCCCGCCGACGCCGCTTCCCGCTTCACCCTCGGGCCCTACGTCGCCGGTCTCCAGGATACGCAGCTCACCACCCAAGGCTCCGCCTTCAACTGGACGCACATCTTCAAGCCGAATCTGCTCCACGAATTCCGCGCCGGATTCGCCCGCACCAACCCGCTCACTACCCAGCAGGACATCGGCATCAACGCCGCCACTTCGCTCGGTATCCGCAACATCAACCTTAACCGGCAATCGTCAGGTATCCCCACTATCAACGTCACCGACATCACCGGCCTTTCCGGTGGTCCCGCCTTCCTCCCTGTCAATCCGCTGCAAACCCACTACCAGCTCGACAGCGCCTGGAACTGGACCGTCGGCCGCCACACCGTCAAATTCGGCTGGCACATCGTCCAACGCAAGGCCATGCCTTTCGTCAACGAAGCCGTGCGCGGCAACATGAACTTCACCCGCGCCTTCACCAATAACCCGCAAAGCCCCTCCAACAGCGGCTTCGGGCTTGCCACGCTCCTCACGGGCTACATGAACTCCGGCGCCCGCTCCGGCGTGTTCGAACCCTTCTACCTCAACATCTGGGAAAACTCCTTCTACCTCCAGGACGACATCAAGGTCAGTCGCCGCCTCACCATCAACCTCGGCGTACGCCATGAAGTCTTCCGCCCCGAAACCGAAAAGTACGATCGCCTCCCCAACTGGGATCTCCGCTCCCTGGCCTTGCTCTACTCCGGCGAAAACGGCGTCTCCCGCTCCGCCGGCAAGCGCACCAACTGGAAGAATTTCGGTCCCCGCGTTGGCATGGCCTACGATCTCACCGGCAGCGGCAAAACCGTATTCCGCGCAGGCTACGGCCTCGTCTACTTCCCGGATCCGGTTACCGCCAACGGCCAGATCGGCCTCAACGTCCCGCTCTTCTTCACCCAGTCGCTGGCCTTCCCCGATTTCCCCCTCACCATGACGGGCGTCGCCACCATCGACAATCCCTTCCCGCTGCCGCAGGCCGTCAAGCCGCGCACACCGGCGGAAATCAACGCGCTCAGCCCCGCTCCGCGCTTGAATGGCCACTCGCTCGACAACCGTACCCCCTACATGCAAACCTGGACCGCCAACCTTCAGCGCCAGGTCACGCAGTCCCTCATGGTCGAAGCCGATTACGCCGGCTCCACCGGCATGAACCTCGCCCAGAGCTACAACCCCAACGAAGTGCAGCCCGGCCCCGGGGCCCTCGAACCCCGCCGTCTGCTCCAGCCGCTCAATCGCATCCCGAACATCTTCTTCGTCGATTGGCGCGCCCGATCTTCGTTCCACTCGCTCCAGCTCAAAGCCACCAAGCGCTACCAGAACGGCCTCCAGTTCCTTGCTGCTTACACCTGGGGCAAGTCCCTCGATTACACCGGCTCGGTCGGCTCCGGCGGCGGTCAGACCGGCGGCCCCCAAACCGTTACTTGCCTCGATTGCAACCGCGGCCCTTCCGGCTTCGATGTTCGCCATCGCGCCGTCATCAACTACGTGTGGGATCTTCCCTTCGGCAAAGGCCAGAAAATGGCGTCCGAAGGCCCCCTCGCCCGTGTGGTCGGCGGCTGGCAGCTCTCCGGCATCACCACCCTCACCACCGGCCGTCCGTTCAACATCAATCTCGCCGCAGGCGTCAATAACGGTGCACCCAGCTGGCCCAACCGCCTCTCCTGTTCCGGCAAGCTCGACAACGCCACGCCCGACAAGTGGTTTGATCCGGCGTGCTTCGCCGCTCCTGCTGCCTTCACCTACGGCAACGTCGGCCGCGGCGTCCTCTATTCGCCCGGCAACGTCAACTTCGACACGTCCTTCGTGAAGAACAACCGCTTCGGCCCCGAAGATCGCCTCAACGTGCAGTTCCGCTTTGAGGCCTACAACCTCTTCAACACCCCCTATTTCGGCTTCCCCAACGCCAACATCGGTTCTCCCACCGCCGGCCGTATCACCACCACCGTCGGCGAAAACCGCAGCCTCCAGTTGGCCCTGAAGTTCGAATTCTAAAAGCCACATCACGCGCACCCAACCGAAAATAGGCGGCCTTCACCGGGCCGCCTTTTTCTTGCACAATAGTCCCATGCCCGAAACCCGCTATTGGGACCGTACAGACTCCTTCGACGAAAAACTCCGCCTCCTCGAAGCCGCCGTCAAAGCCAAAGACTACCGCCTCGTCCGCGCTCTCGCTCATTCCATCCGCAACACCGCTCACCAGGCGCAGCACAACGACGAGTCGGCGCCAACTCCCATCGTCCCGCCTTCCCAATCGCAACCCGTCTCCGCGCTCCCGCAACCCTGGCAACAATACGCCCGGCCCTGGTCCCACTTCCAATCCATCACCCTCGATGAAACCACCGGCCAGAACCGTCCGCCGGAACCCATCGAGCTCAATCTCTCCGTCCCCGCCGCTCAATGCGCCTCGCTCGCCCGCGAGCTCCGCATCGTTCGCACCACCGGCGGCACGCTCCGCGAAATCCCCTGCCAGGTCTTTGCCGAAATCGTGCGCGGCGACACTCGCTCCGCCAGAGTCCTCTTCTTCGCTTCCGGCCCCGCCCATCAGCGCCAGTCTTATCTGCTCTTCTACGGCAACCCCGACGCCGAACTCCCGGCCTACATTACCGATCTCGAAACCCGTGGCGAAGGCTTCGCCCTCGACATCGAGAACGATTTCTTCCGTGCCCGCCTCTCCCGCCAGATGGGCCAACTCGAACGCTTCACCATCAAGCGCGAGCACGGCCTCGAACTCTTCGCCGGCGGCGAAGGCCACGGCGAGCCCCCCGGCATCGACTGGGCGCACGACTACGTCACCAGCGGCAATCTCCAGAAAATGCGCATCACCCTCTGGGACACCTGCCCCGACTACGAAGTCGTTCGCGGCCCCCTCTTCACTTCCATCCGCCGCTGGGGCTTCCCCTACTCGCCCGTGCACCCTGTATTCTCCCCCAGCCGCATTCACGTCGATGTCGAATACCGCTTCTACGCCGGACTCCCCTGGTTCCACAAACTCGGCCGCATGACCGCAGTCAAGGCCGTCGAAGCCGACGCCCTCCGCGACGACGAATGGGTCTTCTCCGGCCAGTCTTTCACCGACATGCTCTGGATGGGCCCCGACGGCAAGATGCGCACCGGACCCGTCGACCCCAAATTCAACGACGACCTCTGGGCCGTCGGCTTCTTTCACCGCGAAAGCAAGGATTCCTTCGTCGCCCTTTTCCTCGATCACCGCGCCGATGGCCTGCCGCGTGTCCGCCACAACGGCTCACCGCAAATGTTCTATCGCTGGCACGGCCACGTCTGGAGCCGTTACCCACTCCCCGGCAAGGAAGTCCCTGCCGGAGCCGTCCTCCATCAGAAGAATGCCTACGTCTCCATCCCTTTCCAAAACGACGGCGCAACGCAACTCGAAAATCTCCGTCACCGCCTGCTTCACCCTTATACCGTCTCACCCGGCGACCCCGATCGCGCCACCATCCAAACACAACAAACCCGCCTCGCCCGTCCCGGCGAAGCAGGTGACAGTCCCATCTCGAAGCAGGCCCTTTGGGACGCCCTCCGCACCTGCAAGGATGAGCAACTCTACCGCAGTGACATCAACGTCGTCGACCTCGGCCTCGTCTACGACATCCGCGTTCGCGGCGACGTCGTCCACGTCCTCATGACCATGCCGCACCGAGGGCGTCCATTAATTGGCTATTTCACTTACGGCTCTGGCGGTAATTCCATGCCCGTCCGCCAAACATTGATGAAGGTGCCTGGGGTCCGCCATGTTGTTGTCGAACAAACCTGGGAGCCGCATTGGAACTCCAACCACCTCACCGCTGAAGGCCGCCGCAAACTCGGCCTCAGTGGCGCGGGCCTCCAGGCCGGCGCGTAAATAGAAAAGGCGAGGATCGCTAGAAATCCTCGCCCTTTGCTCTGTGCGAGCCTATCGCGAGCCCGTGGGCGCCGTGGTATACCGGTTCTCGAACTCCTTCAAGCGTTCCTCCGCCACTTCGCGCGCCACACCATACCGTTCCTGAATGCGTCCCAGCAGCTGATCGCGTTTCCCCGCAATCATGTCCAGATCGTCATCCGTCAGCTTCCCCCACTGCTCCTTCACTTTGCCCTTCAGTTGTTTCCAGTTTCCTTCGAAAATGTCTCGGTTCATGCTTTTCCTTTCTGGCTTCAAAAGCGAAGCGTTCGTATCTTAGACCGATCGCCATTCCGCACTGTTACCGAAAGAACTATTTTCCGAATTCAACCGTTACGCAATAAGAATTCGAGCGCCTATTGTTCAGGCTCCGAAGCCGTCTACACCCCTCGCGGCCCCTGATCCCGAGGCGCCCGCACCCCCGATCCCCCAAACTGGATGACGCTGATATGCCCATCCGCCTCCAGCAGCGCATGCTTCACCTCGCCGATATTCTCGATTCCGCTCGCTCGCAATTGACCCTGCAGTTCCTCCACCGTCAGCATCTCCCGCCTCAGATTCTCCTTCAGTACACGCCCATGCCGGATCAGCGGAATCACCCGCGGCTCGGCAAATCGCGCAAACCATCTATACCGGAACGCCATCCAATCAAATAAATAATTCCAGAAGGCAATCGTCCCAACCAGCACCACCGCCTCCCCAATCGTCTTATATTCCCCCGAAATTCCATTCTGCGCCGCACTCCCCAGAAACACGATCATCAGCACATCCGCCAAAGACAACGACCCCGCATCCCGCCGCAGCACGAACCGCATCAACAGAAACAGCAGCCAGTACATCACAGTGCCCCGCACAATCAGCTCCCACGGCGATACCTGCAAGTGAAACAGCGTATTCATACGAGCACTGTACTACGTGGAGCCGGCGTGCTGGCTTACGCCCAAAGCTCGAGCGATTCGTGGTCCGCTGGCGCCGACTGGTCACCTTCGCCACCTGCCTCAATTGCCCTTGCACTCCTCAGTCCATTGAGGTAGCATTTTGCACACCGCTGCCGCATATGGGCAACTTTCTCCGAATTGTCTACGACAAAGAGCACATCGGCTACGTAGCCGTGTATCTGGCCGCGCCATCCGTCGACGTGCCCAGCATCGAACCTGATAGCTCTCTTCTGGCCCTACATGCCAGCATCGGCTCTTCCGGCTCAGCACACCTGTTCTCCTACTGGCGTGATGAGAATTCGTTCAAACTTGGGGCGCCGTTGCTCCAGCAGAAACTCAATCTCAACGATCCACTCGTGCAAGGACCATGGGGACAACCCAGAATGCGAACCCGGCATTGGTGGCAATTTGGCTCGCTCAAAGAACTCCTGCTTGCCGGGTCCGCCATCATCGGCGCGTGGACTGTGCTCGAATCCACGGCTGAGCGCGGCTGGGACCGCGTGGCCGCCGCGCCTCAGGCTGCCCTTCATCTATCCGCGCCGGACAAGGACTTTCTTGCCGGCTCGCAAGCTGTCGTGGTTCTGGATTGGCAAAACTCCAGCTCAGCTCCCATTACCGTCACCGGCTCCAAGTTCTTCCTCACCAGCTCCACCGGGCTTCAACTTGTTCTTAATCCGGAGAAGGGGAAAATTCCCAACCTTGATGGCAGTGCGTCTGCGCATCTCAACCTTCTCGCGAAATTCAACCAGCCCATGGGAAAGCAGTCTTCTCCCACAAGCTTCGTCAGTAGTGGCTGGATTCAAGGGAAGGCGGGCCTTCTCGCTGCACAGCCCAGGTTCGAACCAACATCCCCTCCTACTCTCGTCGTCTGGCCTCGACTCAGTTGTCCCCCCAACCCGATTCTCAAGCGTGAAATCGCTCATGGCAGGGTTGCCGAATTTGAGGGTGTCATTTATTCAGGCGACCCTCATTTCAACATCAAGGCTTCCATTACCCTCTTCGATACGGGTCTCAACATGGAAGTGCAGAGCGCCGGCTCAGCCGTCCCCGTCCACGCAATTACGGACACTGGCTCCACCGCCATTCTCGACCTCGGCGATACGAAGAAGTTCTCTTCTCATCCGTTGCGAATTCTAATCAAATCCGCGCGCGACAGTGTCACCGATTGGCGTGAAATTGCGCATAAGATATTGATCGAATGCGAATAGGAGGCTCCATCATGATCCGCCTGTGCATCTTCCTGCTGGCAACAAAGTCCGTTGCCTTCTCAGCCACACTCACCGGTAGAGCTGTGGACATCGGCAACAGTGGCTCGGCAATCCCCTTCGTCAAAGTAATTGTGGAGAAGAACGGAAAACTACTTCCCCAACTCGCCTCTCGGCCTATCTTCACCGGCAAGGACGGCACCTACACTATCACGCAACTCCCCGCAGGTGAGGTCCTCGTGCGCTTCGAGAAAGTTGCCTACAACCCCAAGGCTGGCCAAAAACTTGAATTGAAAGAACCCGCCGTCTCCCTTAACGCCGAAATGTGGCGCGCCGATGGAGACACTGCATATCAGCAGAAAGTCGCGCTTTATCGCGCAGCGAAAGAACAGATCGGTGCCACTTGGTTTGCTGCTAAGAAGCCCGATTCGCTTGCTGGCGTGCTTGGCACCCTCTCCGACGCGGCTAGCGGAAAAGCCGTAGCCTATCCCACGCTTTCTCAATTCGAGGATGCCGGCCTCAACGCAATCGCTCTCCGCGCTCTCCTCAACGACGGCAAGCTTTGGAACGACCAGCATTCCGTCACCCTGATCAAAATCAAATTTGGTTTCTAAGGCCGCCCAATCTGTTCTGTGGTGGCTCACCCGGATGACCAGCCGTGGTGTCATCGGTCTCTCCATCAAACATGACCGCTGCCACGGCTACCAAATCTGCAAGCGCGATAATATGAGAACCATGAACTACCGTGATCGAATCATCCGCGACCCCCACATCGTCGGCGGCCAAGCGGTATTCAAAGGCACCCGGGTCACTCTGCGGACCGTTCTTGCCAGTCTCGCCGAAGGCGCAACAACTTCGGAAATCCTTTCCGATTTCCCTACGCTCTGTGAGGATGATGTTCGTGCCGCCATCGCATTCGCCGCGGCTTCCGCCCAGGAAGACATCCCCTTCGCTGAACTCCCGATCCTCCGGTGAAGATCAAACTCGACGAAAACCTGCCCACTGTGCTGGTCTCGCATTTGAGAAGACTGGGCCATGACGTCGACACCGTGGCTAGCGAGAATCTGACCGGAAGTGACGACGACAGGGTGTGGCACGCAGCTCAAGCTGACCAACGGTTCCTCATCACTCAGGATCTGGATTTCTCCGATGTCCGTCGCTTCAAGCCAGGCACCCATTGGGGAATCCTTATTGTTCGTCTCACGAACCCCAGTCGTATGGCCCTCGCCAGCCATCTTGTCACTCTCTTTTCCCACGAATCGGTGGAACAATGGCAGGGTTGTGTGCTGATTCTCACCGATCACAAACTGCGCATAAGGCGACCTGTCTAACGCCCGCTGTCCCAACCCCAAACTAACATTCCACTTCTGTGATATAAATAACCCCCAAGAAAGAGGGCAAAAACTCACATGCGGATGCTACCCATCCTCCTCCTCACAACTTCCATCCTCTGCGCCCAGGAGTATCGCGCAAACCTGCTCGGCATCGTCACGGACTCCACTGGAGCCACCATCCCCGACGCCTCCATCAAAGTCACCAACATCGACACCGGCGTCGTATCCTCCACCAAAACCAACAGCGACGGCTCCTACCTCGTCCCCTTCCTCAACCCCGGCAAATACTCCATCCTCGTCGAAATGTCCGGCTTCAAATCCTTCGAGCGCAGCCCCATCGAACTCCGCGTCAACGATCGCTCCCGCCTCGACATCACCCTCGACGTCGGCCAGGTCACTGACCGCGTCACCGTCGTCGGCGAAGCCCCGCTCCTCGAAGTCTCCACCGCCAGCCGCGGCCAATCTATCGAGAATCAAAAGATCACTGATCTCCCCCTAAGCGGCCGCAATCCGTTCGGCTTCACCAACCTCGCCGCCGGAGTCCAATACACCGGCGCACTCACCGGCTTCGGCCCCACAGACAGCGGCGCCATGTCCTCTTACTCCATTAACGGAGGACGCCCCGGCCAGAACGCCTTCCAAATCGACGGCCTCCCCGATCAATCCATCACCACCGTCTCCAACCTCGCCTACGTCCCCCCCATCGAAGCCACCGGCGAACTCAAAATCCAAACCAACACCTACGACGCCCAATACGGCCGCACCAGCGGCGGCGTCATCAGCCTCTCCATCAAACCCGGCACCAACAGCTTCCACGGCGCAGCCTACGAATACGCCCGCCGCACACCCTTTGAAGCCAACGCCTATTCCAACAACGCCACCGGCCAGCCCCGCACCAAGCGCGTCAACGATCAGTACGGCTTCGAAATCGACGGCCCCGTCTGGCTCCCCGGCCTCTACAAAGGGCGTGACAAAACATTCTTCATGTTCGCCTACGAAGGTATTCGTAGCCGTTCTCCTGCCAACTCCCTCGGCGCTGTCCCCACTCCCGAACAGAAAGCAGGCGACTTCTCCCAAACCCTCACCAGCGCCGGACGCCCCTTCACCATGTACGATCCGCTCACCGTCGCCCTCAATCCGCAGTTCGATGCCTCCCGCGCCGTCACCCTCACCAACCTCCAGTACATCCGCACTCCCTTCGCCGGCAATCGCATCCCGCAGGCGCGCATGAATCCCATCGCCCTCAACATCCTCAAAGATATCCCGCTCCCCAACCAGCCCGGTGACCCCGTCACCAAACTCAACAATTGGTACAAAGGCGACATCCGTTCCGAACTCGACTACACCAACTACATCACCCGCGTCGATCACAACATCAACAACGTCTGGAAAGTCTTCGCCCGCTGGAATTACAACTATCGCAACGGTGGACGCATCAACTACGACGGTTGGGAGACCCCCGCCCGCCGCGCCACGCACCTCACCCGCCGTAACGATGGAGCCGCCGTCGACGCCGTCGCCACTCTCAGCCCCACTACGGTCCTCAGCCTCCGCCTCGGCTTCAATCGCTTCAAAGAGGAATCGCTCTTCACCCCCGCCGACGTCTCCTCTCTCGGCTTTCCCGCCAAACTCGCGGGCCAACTCCAAATCCCCAACAAATACCCAATCGTTACCTTCGAAAACTACCTCCAAACCGGGAACAACGAAACTGCCATCCTCCCCAGCGAAACCTGGGCAGGGCAGGGAACTGTCATCCGTACCACCGGCCCCCACTCCATGAAATTCGGAGCGGAACTCCGCCTCATGCGCTACGCCTCCATCGGCCGCGCCAACGGACAAGGCACTTACGGCTTCACCCGTAGCTTCACCAGTTCCAATCCCCAAATCAACGATGCCAACGGAGGCAATGCCATCGCGTCCTTCCTCCTCGGCGCCATGAACTCCGGCTCTGCTGTCATCAACTCTACCCCCTACCTCAGCTCGCGCTATCCCGTCGTGTTCTTCCAGGACGATTGGCAAATCAATCGCAACCTCACTGTCAACCTCGGCATCCGTTGGGACATCGAAGGCCCGCCCTATGAGCGCTTCAACCGCCAGAACCGCGGCTTCGACTTCGCCGCCCGCAGCCCCTATCAAGTCCCCGGCCTCGATCTCAAAGGCGGCCTCCTCTTCGCCGGTGTCAACGGCCTCCCTCGCGGCGCGTTCAACACCGACTACAACAACATCCAACCGCGCTTCGGCCTCGCCTACAAACTTCTCCGTACGAAACCACTCGTCTTCCGTGCCGGAGCAGGCCGCTACTACCTCCCCACCGTCGAATTCGGTGGCGAAGTCGGCTTCTCCCAAACCACCAACGCACAAACCACTACTCCCGGCTTCCTGCCCTTCCACACACTCGGAGACCCGTTCCCCAATGGCCTCATCCAACCACCCGCAGCCGAACGCGGCCTCGCTACTCAAGTCGGTGACTCCGCCTCGTTCAACGATCCCACCCGCCGCGTCCCTTACGTCTGGCAATACTCCGCCGGCTTTGAATACGAACTGAAGCCCGGCCTCCTCGCCGAAGTCTCCTACGTCGGCAGTCAGACCAAGCAAATCCAGGCCAGCCGCTCCCTCAACTTCCTCACCAACGATCAACTCGCGCTCGGCACGCCCTACCTCAACACCGTCGTCCCCAACCCGTTCTTCAACGTGCTCCCCATCACCACCGCCCGCGGTGGCCAGTCCACCATCCAGCGCCGCAACCTCATTACCCAATTCCCACACTTCTCCGGACTCACCATGGGCCAGCAAAACCTCGGCTCCAGTTGGTACAACTCGGTGCAGTTCAAACTCGAGCAGCGTTTCAAAAACGGACTCAGCTACCTCGTCTCCTACACCGTCTCCAAAACCATGGAAGCCGTCGCCTTCCTCAACTCCCAAGACGTCAACCCCAATCGCGAACTCACCACCTTCGACACCCCGCAACGCCTCGTCCTCAGCGGCTTCTACGAATTCCCCATCGGCCCCAAACAGCGCTATCTCAGCAAAGGCATCATGTCCCACATCGTCGGCGGCTGGCAGGCCAACTGGATCGGCATCCTCCAGAGCGGCACCCCCATGAGCTACCCCGATTTCTACATCCAGGGCAACCCCAAGCTCGAATCCGGCCAGACACTGAACCGCTGGTTCGATACCAATCGCGCCATCTGGCAACAGCGCCCCGCCGATACGCTCCGCACCGCGCCCCTGCGCAGCCCCAATATCCGCCGCCACACCGCCCCTACCTTCGATCTCTCCCTCAATCGCAACTTCTACATCCGCGAAGGTCACGGGCTCCAGTTCAAGGTCTCCGCCTTCAATGCCACCAACTCGCCCATCTTCAATTTCCCCAACACCGATCCCAATTCTCCCTTGTTCGGAGTCGTCCCCATTACCCAGATCAACAGCCCGCGTAGCGTCGAACTCGGCCTGCGCTATGTATTCTAGATACATGCGCGCACTCCTGGGACTCTTCCTCTGCGCAACTCTATCGAACGCCGCCGATCGCGACACCGCGGAGTGGATCCTTCGCCTCGGCGGCTCCATCGTCCTTCACGGCTCGAAACAACGCATCACCGAGCTTGCGCAACTCCCCACCACGGACTTCCGCATCCACACCGTCAACCTCGTCCCGCTCATCCTCCAGCCCAACGAGTTCGAACGCCTCAGCTCCCTCACCGAACTCCGCGAACTCTACATCTCCGGCCGCACCTGGCATTCGCTCCCCACAAAAACCTCGCGCGAATCCTTCCAACACCTCGCCACACTCACCAAGCTCGAACGCCTCGTCCTCAGTCTCCCCGTCCAGACCGACGTGCAGCTCGAAGACACCGCCATCGCCGCCATCGCCCCGCTTACCAACCTCCGCGAACTCCGTCTCGCCCAAACCAAAGTCAAAGGCCGCACCCTTACTCCCTTCACCGCGCTCCGCGAACTCGATCTCAAGAACACCCCCACTGACAACGAAGGCCTGCGCAACGTAGCCCAAATGCGCAACCTCGAAAAACTCAATCTAAGAGACACCATGGTCACCGACGAAGGCCTCGCCGCCTTCGCCAATCTCGCCGCTCTCACAGACCTCGATCTCTACGGTACGCGCATCTCGGACGCCGGCCTCAAGCACCTCGCCAACCTCACCCATCTCCGTCGCCTCAATCTCACCGGCGGCGATATCTCCGATGCGGGCCTCGATCAACTCCGCAATCTCACCCAACTCGAAGAACTCAATCTCTACCGCACCAAAACCACCAACGCCGGACTCGAAAAACTCAAGTCCCTCCACAAACTCACCAAACTCGACCTCCGCTACTCCCGCGTCAATCGCGGAGGCATCGCCGCCCTCAAAGCCGCGCTCCCCAATTGCACGATCGCTTTCCTCGACACCTCCGTCGGCACCCAAGCAACCGACGCCGATGTGCGCCCCATCATCTCCCGCCCCAACCTCAAGGAGCTCGACATCTCCGTCACCCAAGCCGGTAACCCCGCCCTCGACGCCATCCCCGCCAACTGCGCCCTCGTTACGCTCAACATGGCTAGCACTACCGTCTCCGACCCAGGCCTCAAGAACCTCGCTCGCTGCCCCCATCTTCGCCGCCTCGATCTCTCCCACACGTTGATCGAAGGCCCTGGCCTCGCGCACCTCGCTAACCTCACCGAACTCGAAGAACTCAACCTCGCCTCCACCACCGTCACGAGTGAAGACCTCAAACCCCTCGCAAAACTCACCAACCTCAAAGTCCTCGATCTCTCCCATACCGACATCACCAACGACGGCCTCGCCCACATCAAGTCTCTACCCAAACTCCGCGAACTCCATCTCACCGGCTCCGACATCGGCGACCCAGGCCTTGCCCACATCGCCGCCATCCCATCGCTCGAAGTGCTCCTCCTCGGCTATGGCCGCTTCACTGACAAAGGCATCGCCAGCCTCGCAACGCTCACCAATCTCACCCGCCTCGAAATGGTCCGCACGCGCATCGGCGACACCGGCCTCGCCACACTCGCCTCTCTCAAAAAACTCACCCGTCTCAATCTCGATTACACCGCCGTCACCGATAAGGGCCTTCCGCAACTCGCATCACTCCCCTCGCTCACCGAACTCCTCCTCGACAGCGCCACCATCACCGACGCAGGCACTGCCACACTAGCCTCCATGCCCCAACTCAAATTCGTCAACCTCTACCACACCCTGGTCACCGACAAAGGCATGGACACACTCCGCAAATCCCTGCCAGGCACAAAGATCATCTGGGAGCGCGACTCCGCCCAACCCGTCAGGAGGGGCAGCTAATGAACCATTCAGTGGCGACGGGCCTCCAGGCCGGTCGCGGTCCAGCCTGGGAAGGCTGGACAATAAACCCAAAGTGGCTTGTCCTCCTCCTCACCGCCGTAATCGCCGGTGCTGAAGAAACCACCTGGATCACCGACGGCGACATCGCCCACCTCGCCTCCCAATCCCAACTCCAATCCCTCGACCTCTCCTACACTCTCATCACCGACGCCGGCCTCGAACAACTCAGCCCCCTCCGCAACGTCCAACACCTCAACCTCCAATCCACGGAACTCCTCACTGATACGGCCATCGCCCACATCCGCCCCTGGAAGCAACTCCGCACGCTCAACCTCCGTGGCACCGACATCACCGACACCTCCATGGAGTACATCGCCAATCTCCCCAACCTCGAATCCCTCGACATCAGCTATACCCAAGTCACCAACAACGGCATGGAATTCCTCGCCCCGCTCATCAAGCTCGAAACGCTCTCCATCGGTGGCAACAAAATCAGCGGCGTCGGCCTCCACATCCTCAAATCCCTCCCTCACCTCAAGCACCTCAATCTCAGCGGCGCGCAAAAGCGCAACTCCGGCACCTGGGGCACCACGCTCACCGAATCCGACCTCGGCACCATCGCCACCCTCACCAACCTCGAATCCCTCAACCTCGGCGGCACGCGCGTCACCAACACCGGTCTCGCCCGCCTCAAAACTCTCACCCGCATCCGCCACCTCGATCTCAGCAAAACGCAGATCACATCCCCCGCACTCGCCACACTCGCGAACATGCCCGCCCTCACCGAACTCAAACTCTGGAAAGCCGCCGAAATCAAAGACGACGCCATCCCTCACCTCGCCGCCCTTCGCAAACTCACCCTCCTCGACATCGCCGACACATCCATCACACCCGAAGCCGCCGCCACGCTACGAAAGCAACTCCCCCATTGCAAGGTGCTAGGCAAATGATCCACCTGCTATTGCTCGTCTCCGTAATCAACGCCGAGTCCACGCAACCACTCCGCCGCCTCACCCACAATCAGTACAACAACACCGTCCGCGACCTTCTCAACGACCGTACTCGCCCCGCCGATCAATTCCCTCCCGAAGACTACGTCAACGGCTTCAAAAACCAATTCTCCGCCCAAGACATCTCCCCGCTCCTCGCCCAAACCTACGCCAATTCCGCCGAGCGCCTCGCCCGCACCGCCTTCCTCGGCGGCCGTGACGACAACAACCTCATCCCCTGCAAACCCAAGTCCCCCACCGACGCACAATGCGCCGCCGCTTTCGTGAAAAGCATCGGAGACAAAGCGTTCCGCCGCCCGCTCACCGAAGCCGAACACCGCCGCTACACCCAACTCCTCACCACCGAAGCTACCCGCCGCAACGACTTCATCCGCGGTGCCCAAACCGTCGTCGAAGCTCTCCTCCAATCCCCCAAATTCCTCTTCCGCATCGAGCAAGGCGGCTCCAACGAACCGTACGAAATCGCCGCCCGCCTCTCTTACTTCCTTTGGGAAACCATGCCTGACGCCGAACTCACCAAAGCGGCGCAGACCGGCAAACTCACCAATCCCACCACCCGCGAAGCCATCATCCGCAAAATGGTCAACGACCCGCGCGCCCACACCGCGCTCGACGAATTCCTCGCCCAGTGGCTCCGCTTCGATCTCGTCTGGAACTCCGTCAAAGACCGCCGCCTCTTCAACATGTTCAACGAAGAGCTCGCCGCCGCCATGACCGAGGAAACCCGCCGCACTATATCCGACATCGTTTGGAACGATCGCAACTTCACCGAAATCTTCACCGCACCCTACGGCTTCGTCAATCCCGATCTCGCCGCGCTCTATCAACTCCCCGCGCCCGCCGAAGAGTTCACCAAAACCCAATATCCACCGGCCTCCGGACGCGCCGGCATCCTCAGCCAGGCCATGTTCCTCTCCCAAACCAGCAAGCCCGGCGAAACCTCGCCCACCGTCCGAGGCTTCTTCGTCCGCGATCGCTTCCTCTGCCAAACCGTCCCCGATCCGCCCCCCGGCACCAACAGCAGTCTTCCTCCACTTTCCCCGGACCGAGCCCTCACCTCGCGCCAGCGTCTCTCCGAACACGTGGTCAATCCCGTTTGCGCCGGCTGCCATCAATTGATGGACCCCATCGGCTTCGGCCTCGAAGGCTTCGACGCCATCGGCCGCAAACGCGACACCGAACGCATCACCTTCTTCCCCACTCGCGAAACCCGCAACGATACTTCCAAAACCGTCGATCTCCCCCTCGACACCTCAGGCAACATCAGCGGTATGCCCAACGGCAAATTCGCCGGACCCGTCGAACTCGGCCGCATCCTCGCCAACAGCCGCGACTGCCAGGAATGCGTCGTCAAGCAACTCTTCCGCTACGCCAAAGGCCGGCGCGAAACAAACGAAGACCGCGAATTCATCTCCCAAACCTACACCAAATTCGCCGCCTCCCAATTCCGATTCAAAGAACTTATGATATGGATAGCCGAGGATCTCAAGCGATGACCAAGCCCCCATCCGTTTCGCGCCGCCGCCTCCTGCGCGGCCTCACCGCCACTGGCACGCTCCTCCGCATCGGCCTCCCTCCGCTCGATGCCATGTTCAACAGCCACGGCACCGCCTACGCCGCCGAACAATCCATCCCCTCGCGATTCGTCCTCTGGTTCAATGGCAATGGCATCCCGGAGCGTTACTGGATCCCCGCCGAAACCGGCAAGGGCTATCAGATGACGCCCTGCCTCTCGCCGCTCGCCCACATGCAGGATCAGATCCACATCCTCTCCGGCCTCGACAATCCGGCAGCCCGCATGCCCGGCCCCGGCAACGATCATCACCGCTCCATGAGCGGACTCATGTCCGGCACTCCCTTCACTGGCCGCGGCGCTGGCGGCGCTTCCATTGATCAAGTCATCGCTGCGAAAATCGGAACCTCCACTCGCTTCCGCTCTCTGCAAATCGGAGTCTGCCAGGAATCGCACGGCGAAAGCATCCACCGCAACATGAGCTGGGCCGGCTACGAACGAGCCCTCCCGCCCGAACTCGTTCCGCAGAATTTATTCGATCGCATCTTCGGCACCAAACCCCAAGACTGGCTCGATCGCAAGAATAGCGTCCTCGACGCCGTTCAGGACGATTTCAAAGACCTCAACTCATCCCTCGGCACGACAGACAAAACCCGCCTCGATGGCTATCTCTCCTCCATCCGCGATCTCGAACGGGCGATCCTCTCGCTTCCGCCCGAATACGGCAACGCAACGGAAATCACCGCCGGCGGCGACGTGAAGGACTACCCCCGCATCGCCAAGCTCCAATCCGAACTGCTCGTCCACGCCCTGGCTGCACGTCAAACCAATGTCGCGACGTACATGCTCACCAAGTGCCAGAGCCTCGTCCGTCTCCCCTGGCTCGGCTACACCACGCTCCGCCATCACGACTACACGCACACCAACGCCGACTCCCCCCGCGCCCAGCGCATCCTGCGCGACATCTGCCGCTGGCACGTCGAAGAATTCGCGTTTCTGCTATCGAAGCTCGCCTCCATCCGCGAAGGTGACGGAACGCTGCTCGACAACACCGCGCTCGCCTACATCCACGAGCACGCCGAAGCCAACGCCCACAAAAACAACGGCCTCGTCGCCATCCTAGCCGGCCACAAAAAACTCCGCAAAGGCCTCCACACCAAAACCACCGGCACCATGGCCGAACTCTACCTGGCGCTGGCCAACGATGTGTTAGGCGCTAACCTCGACCGTTTCCCAACGGCTGCTCGCAAGCTTGAATCCATCGCGTAGTGGTGACGCGGGCCTCCAGGCCGGCGGCTAAATGAATCCATCAGGACAGCGACATGGAGCACAAGCCCCAAATCATCTCCAATGACGACGACCTGGTTCAAGAATTACAAGGCCGTATCACAGGTGGTGTGCAACTCATCGCCATAGACGGCTTCTCTGGCGCCGGCAAGAGCACCACCTCCAGACTCATCGCCAGAGCCTGCCAAATAGATTGCATAGAGCTCGATCATTTTGTGGAGCGCAATCCGGAGGGGGCCTTTCTCGAATTCATCAATTACGCACGCTTGGCAGAATCTGTCCGAATCCACCGGGCGGCTAAGAAAGCGGTTCTCATCGAGGGCGTGTGCGTTCAGGCTGTGCTCAAACAAATTTCAGTCGCGGAGAGTCTGCATGTATACGTCAAGCGCACCGGCCCATATCGACTCTGGTACGATGGCGTGACGCTAGACCGATTTCCCACGCTCGAAGATGCCCTCGCTTACGAACAGAGACTACTCGGCTCGATGGATGGCCTAACTCGGGACGTTCTCCGGTATCACTATGACTACATGCCTCACCAAACTGCCGATCTTGTGTATGAACGTCAACAAGTGTGATTGCCGCAAGGGAGAAACTTCGCCTTCGCGCCTTCCCGTCCACAGCGTCAGGTCATTCGATCATAATCCGCATGGCTGCCGATCCAATACCACACGATCCGTTCCTTGCCCTTAACTGCAAGAGCACGGTAGTCCAGGCCGATTCGGGCGGAGTAGATATTCTCCCCGCCCTCCAGTTTCTTAAATTGAAGACCCGGATGCGCTGCATTCGCAAGGAAAAGCCGGTATGCGCGTTTCGCATCCGCTTGGACATCTGGAGGGAGATTGCGAAAGAGCCGCCAAAACTGACGGGTCCCCCGCGATTGCATTAAAGCAAATCTTCCAACGGAATGGTCTCGCCTCGTTCATCTTCTTCGAGGGCTTCGCGTGCCATGCGGCGGATCAACTCCCGCTTCTCCGCAAAGCGTCGCTTCCAAGCCTCTTCATCAGCCAACGAGGCAAGAATCTGGGAAGCAATTGCATCCTGCTCATCGGCTGGCAACGCGTTCACTTTCTCCAGAGCCTTTTCAAGCAAGGCAGACATAAAACAATCTTACCAGCGCCCGCCCCCCTTGTTCTCCACTCACCGTTTCTTCTTCTTCCCCGCCAAATTCAACGCCACCGCCGCCCTCACCAATTCCTTCAACGCCTCCTCCTTCACCTCCTCCCCCTCATGAATATCAATCGCCCGCCGCGCATTCCCATCCATGCTCGAATTAAACAACCCCGCCGGATCCGCCAGCAACGCTCCCTTGTGAAACGTCATCTTCACCACCTTCTTGTACGTCTCCCCCGTGCACACAATCCCCCCATGCGACCACACCGGAGTCCCCATCCACTTCCACTCCTCCACAATCTCCGGATCCGCTTCCCTCACAATCCGCCGCACCCGCGCCAGCATCTTCCCCCTCCAATCCCCCAACTCCACAATCCGCGCATCAATCAACGCCGAAGCCGGTGTCATTCGCTCTACTCCTTTCCTATCCCAAACTGCGCCGCATACTCCGCATGCAGCCGCTGCCAGCCCGCAAACTGCATCAACGACATCCCCACCATCCGCCCCACCGGAGCCCCGTCCATCCATCGCTCCAGCACATCGAAGCAAACATGCCAGCCCGCCGCGCCCATAGCAATGTAGCGCTTGTCAATCTTCGTCCACAACGTCAACCGTGTCCCGTTCCCCCGTTCCTCCAATTCCCACCGCATATCGTTCCCGCCCCAGTTATACTCCAGCAGTTTCCCCGCCTCCGCCCGGGTCACCGTTGTCTCCACCACCTGCGGCCCCGGCCCACCTACAGTCGTCAACTTCACCGTCGACCCCGCCGTCCCCATGCTTCCATCCGCGTCAAACGGCGCCCACTCCCGCAACTGCGCCGGATCCGTCAACGCCTCCCACACCAATTCCGGCGAATGCCGCAACTCCCGCACCAGAATCAATGTCCATTTGTCGCCATCTTTGCGAATTTCCGCCCCGCTTGCGGGACCAGGTTCGTAAGCCATCTATTTCTTCCTCCTCTTCTTTTCCATCCGGTCCAGATGCCGTTCCAACGCATCCACATGCGCCAACCAGAAGCGGCGGAACGGCGCCAGCCACTCATCCACCTCCCGCAACGGCTCGGCTCGCAACCGGTACAGCCGCCGTTGCGCATCCACCGTCGCCTCTACGAAACCCGCCTCCCGCAGCACTCGCAAATGCTTCGATACCGTCGGCTGCGGCATCCCAAGCTCCCGCTCAATCTCTCCCACCGATTGCTCCGAAACAGCCAGCAAACGCAAAATCGCCCGCCGGTTCGGCTCAGCAATGACTTCGAATACGGATTCCACTCTTCTTGTATACGCGAAAACGTATATGCGTGTCAAGGAATATAATCAGTCCCGCCCGAAATCCCAAAACCGCCGCACATAATAGTCCAAGGCCAAGTCAACCCTCGCCACCGGGATCTCCAGCACAGCGCCAGGACACGTCATGGCCCCTCACGGCAACTTTGCGAATCCCTCCAATACCCACACCTCCGTCTTGTCGCTGGGATTCCACTTCGCTGCCGAAAACCCAATCCGCTTTCCGCTCGGGTGCACCGATAACCCGGTGATCCCAGGCATCGTCAAACCTGTTTTCACAGCCTCTCCGCCTTCCACACCCACTGACCACACCGTAACCGGCACTGGCCCATTCGGTGGATTCACCGGCTGCTTCAAGAACAGCACTCGCTTCCCGTTCGGCATCCACGCTAGCCCAAGGACTCCCTGGAAATCCTCCCCTTCCGCCAGCGTATAAATGGTTCGCGCCTCGCCTCCCGCCAGGGGCTGAATCAGAATCGACCGGTCAGCCATAAACGCCAGTTGGCTGCCATCCGGCGAAAATACCACGGAACGTCGACGCGCTGCCCCCCGGTACACTTCCCTCGTACGCCCATCACTCAAATTCCGCAACAGAATCGTCACCGAGTTCGCATCCGCCTTCCGGTACAGTAGCGATTTTCCGTCCGGCGAAAACACCGGATCGAGCAGCGTTGCCGAGGGCGCGTCGCTCATTGCGATGCCAGTCGCTTCTCCCGTCCGCGCATCAATCGAATATACCCCCTGCCTTCCGTTCGGCGATGGGCCAAGCGCAGCCAGAGCCTTTCCATCCGGCCGCCAACTCAGTGCGACAAGCGGATACAGATGCGGTGCGATCTCGCGCACACGCCCCGTACCTTCGTCCAGAATTGCGATGTTGTGCTCCCGCTGCTGATAATTCATGTTCGTGACACACGCCAGCTTGCTTCCGTCGGTCGACCAACTCAACCAACGGTTCTCCCCAACGGAAAGACTCGTCGCGAGCCCGGGCTCCGATTGCATCTTGCCCGTTTCCGCATCAATCGCCGCCGCAAACACGTTCAGACTGAGGTGTCCATTCGACGTGTAGTAAAGAGAGCCCAGCCGCGTCACCCCCGCTGTCCTGCCCAGCGCCAAGTTACTTCGCACCAGCAATGGCGCCCCAACCACCTGGCCGTTCTCAATCCGCATCCCGTACAGATTCGTTTGCATGTTGTTACCCACCGAGTAAATCAACATCTTTCCGTCCGGTGTCCATTCCGAAAGATCCACCGAATCCGAAGCCGGCTGCAGCACCGGAACCTCTCTGCCGTCCGCCGTCGAAACCAGTGACAGACCGCCAGCGCGATGATTGACCGCCACCCAACTTCCGTCGGGCGATAGCTTCACTTGAGGCTGTGGGTTCCGCAGCGTCTTCAGTTTCCGCACCGCGCCGTCCGCTGCTGAAATCACCAGAATGTGATTCTCTTGCGAATCACGGTCTCCGGACTTGATCAGAATGTTGCCCCCGGCCCAACCATGCGTTTGGATCCAACTGGGATGGTCGGTTCGAAAAAGCGTCCGCATGCCGCTGCCGTCAATCTGAATGGTCCGCAGTTGGTCGCTATTCGCCGGAGTATGCCACCCATACGCCAGTTGCTTCCCATCCGGAGAAAACACAGACAACTCCGCGCCCTCTCTTGCGTTCTTGTTGTGCGACGCTCCCCGCGTCACCTGCCGTTTCTGCCCCGTCGCCAGGTTCAGAATCGAAAGTTCCCCAAAACCGTGTCCATCTTCGACAAAGGACAGATACTGCCCGTCAGGGGAAATTCCACCGACATCCTCCAACCCATCCGCCACCTGCACGTGCCGCAGTCTCACGCCCTCCGCCTGCTTTGCTCCCACCTCCGCCCCCAGCCGCCCCAGTCCACCCCGCGCCGCACTGGCAATCTCGCTTTGATCCCCATACTCACGCACCACGCGATCGTATGCCTTGCGCGCCTGCACATCGCCCAATTTCTCGTAACACTGCCCCAATTGCAGCAGCGCCTTCGCCGTAAGATTCCGGTCTTGTGGAAACTTCTGCGCAATCCGTTGGTAGAGCTTGATGGCCTCTTCCAACTTCCCATCGGCCCGCTCCGCCACCAGCGCCTTCTGAAACAGGTCCGGCCCGCTCTCGGCCCATGCCAAACCCGCAATCATGCAAATCATCCAGGAGAGTTTTCTCATGAGTCCGATCTTGCCCGAACCACGGAAAAAATCTGTCATCACATCGTTCCCTCAACGAAAAATTCCTGCAAACAATTTGTCAAATCCATCGGTACCCCACCCCATGCACCGTCAGTAGCCGCCGAGGCTCAGCCGCATTCCTTTCCAACTTCGCCCGCAGTTGCCCCACATGCGTGTCCACCGTCCGCGTCGTCGGATACACTTCATACCCCCACACCTGATTCAACAATTCCTCGCGACTCACAACTTGCCCCGCCCGCGAAGCCAGCAGCCGCAGCATCTGGAATTCCTTGCGAGCCATCTCCACCTTCTGCCCCCCTCTCATCGCTTCGTACCGCAGAAAATCCACCACCACATCGTCGAACTCCAACCGATCCAGCGTTCCCCCAGTTCCCTTCGTCCGCCGTAACAACGCGCGCACCCGAGCCATCAGTTCCCGCACTGCGAACGGCTTCGTCACGTAATCGTCCGCGCCTAAATCCAAACCCAGAATCCGATCCGCCTCCTCCGATCGTGCCGTCAGCATCAGAATCGGCGTGTTCGTTCCTTCCCGCCGAAGCCGCTGGCACAGTTCATAGCCGCTTAGCTTCGGCAGCATCAGATCGAGCAGAATCAAATCCGGATGATGCTGGCGGATGGCCCGATACCCCTCTTCCCCATCCGCGGCGGTCAACACTTCGTACGATTCAAAACGCAGACTATCGGCCAATCCACGCAGAATCGCCGGCTCGTCTTCAATCACCAGTACCTGTGTCATGACGCTTCCTCCAGCGGCAGCAGAATAGCGAATGCCGATCCCTTCCCCGGCGCACTCTCCACCTCCACCCTGCCGCCATGGGCTTCGGCAATGTGTTGCACCAGCGCAAGGCCAAGCCCCGCCCCCGAAACCAATTTGTTCTCCGCGCTCTGCACCCGGTAGAAGCGTTCGAAGATCCGCCGCTGCTCTTCCGCCGCAATGCCAATTCCCTGGTCCGATACCTCAATCCTCGCCTCATGGCTCCCCGCGCTCAGCCGCAAGCCGATCTCGCGCGAAGCGCCCGAATACTTCATCGCGTTGATCAGCAGATTGAGAATCGCCTGCTTCAGCGCATCCGCGTCGGCCCGTACCGGTCCAATGCCGCCCTCCGCCTCCACCTTCAATCGAAACCCATTCTGCGCCAGCGGATAATCCACCGCGCGCGCCGCCGTGCGCACGATCTCATCCAGTGCCACCGGGCGCAGTTGATACGACTTCGAACCTCGCTCAATCTTCGAAAGATCCAGCACATTGTCCACCAGCCGGCTCAGCCGCTCGCTCTCGTTCACGATGATGTCCAGGTATTCCGATTGCATCGGCGCTGCCTCGGGCCGGCTCTGCAGGTTCTCCGCAAACATCCGGATCGCCGTCAACGGAGTCTTCAGTTCGTGCGACACGCTCGATACAAACTGCGATCGCATCTCCGCCAGATGCGTCTCCCGCTTCACGTCGCGAAAGAGAAGATAGCCTCCCAACACCGCCACCATCGCCACTAACCCGAGTGCCGCAAACAGCAGCCGTGCCAGTGTCCCCGTCGAACTCGCTGCCGCTGCTGACGGGAACTCAACTCGCAAGCCCGAAAAGCCCGAGCCCAAAGCATCACCCGTCGAAGCAATCCTCGGCTGCCCTGCCAGCCCCTTCAACAAAGGCGCTGCATCCATCGCCACCATCCGCGATGGCGATGCCAGTCCCACAAGCCACGGCCGCTCCCCGTAAGCGACCCAAGCCGGGTCCGGCCCGCTGATCTGTGGACGCACTCTCGAAAACTCTGCCCGCAGCGCTTCCGCCTGCTCCAGCATCTGAATCCGCGCCGCTACGGGAGCCGCCCATCGCCTGTTCCCCGCTCGCTCCATCAACTCACGCAGCAAATACATCGCCGCCAGCGGCCGGCAGCACGCGGCATTCGCCTCCCGCTCGAACACCGCCTCCGTCCCTTCCGTATCCTTCTCCAGCTTCTTCGCGGCGTACAGTGCAAACGGCACTCCATACTCATCCGCGGCCCGGCTGGAAAGCATTTGACGGTAGATCTCCCGCGCTTCGCCCGGCTTCACCACGCGTGCCAGCGCCAGCGAAGCATACGCGCGCTGCTCCGGTTCCTTCGCCGCAACAATCGCCGCCCCGTAATGCTCCCTCGCTTCCCCAAACTGACGCAACACAAACTCGCTCCGCTCACCTTTCCGTAACGCCTCACCAAAGGCAATCGGCGCCGCCTCCGCAATGCTTCCTTCCCAAGGCAACCCAATCCCGCCAGCCTCGATGGATGCGCGGAACACCACCTCCCTCGCTTCCGTCGCTTGCCGCAGTTTCTCCAGCCGGTTCAGCAACTCCAGCCGCGCCTGCTCCCGCGTCCGCCGCCGCTCTTCCACCACTCGCTTCTCCGCCAATTCCGATTCCTGCTGATACAGGCGCACTCCCAGCCCCACAAGCAGGCAACAAGGAGCCAGAATCGCCCCTAGCAGCAGAATAGCCCTCATCCGCTGTATCTTCGCGCGCATGGCGGTATCCGATGATTGTAGTCGGAATGCGCGCCGCCAGTTGTCAGGGAATTGTCAACTTCGCACAGCCCGCCCCGCCTTCACCACTCCCCCCTGCATCACGGCAACAAACCTCCTCCGATCCTCCAGCACCGCGATATCCTGCACCACATCGCCATCCACCACCAAAACATCCGCCACCTTTCCTGTTTCCAGCGTTCCAATCTCTGCGCCGCGCCCCATGATCTCCGCGCCCACCTTCGTCGCGCACCGTAGCACATCCATCACATCGAACCCCACATACTTCACAAAGAACGTCAGCTCCTTCGCATAATCCCCATGCGGGTTCCACGCGAAGCCATAATCCCCACCCATCCCGATCCGCCCGCCCGCCTTTAGAATCCGCCGTGCGCTCTCCGCCCCGCCTTCTAGCGTCTCCTTGTGCCCGTCAATCACCCGCTGCCCCATCCCCCAATCCTTCCCGTACTCCACGCTCGCCCACTCGAACTGCAGCGCCGGAACCACCGGCACATCGCGCTGCAACAGCAACTCCAACCCTTCGTCATCAATAAACGTCGCATGCTCCACCGCGTCATACCCCGCCCGCAGCGCATTCTTGATTCCCTCCGTTGCCCTACAATGCCCCGTCACCTTCAGCCGGTGATTATGCGCCGTCGCCACCACCGCCTGCATCTCCTCAAAGCTCATACACAACGTATGATGATCGTTCGTATCCGGAGCCGCCGCATCCCCCGTTGGATACGTCTTCACCCACTCCACCCCATCCTTCACCAGCTTCCGCACAGCGGCCCGAGCCTCCCCCGGCCCATTCACCAATAAAATCAATCCCTCCATCCCGATTTTCCGGAAATCGGGATTCCAATCCATCAATCCGCCCGCCCCGCAAATCTCCCGCCCGCTTGCTGCCAGCCGCGGCCCCACCGCCACATCCTCCTCAATCGCCCGCTTCAACCACACATCGATATTGAACAAGCTCCCGCCACTGCGCGCCGCCGTGTAACCACACTCCACCGCTAAACGTGCATTCGCCGCCGCCAGCAGCGTCACGTACTCCACCGGATACTTGATATCCAGATCCTCCAGCGCCGCCACATTGAAATACGTCGGATGATAGTGAGCCTCCACCAACCCCGGCAGAATCGTTCCTCCGCACGCATCAAGAACCCGCGCGCCCTCCACAACCGGGCAACCCGCAGCCGCTCCCGCATACGTAATCCGTCCATCGGTCACCAACACAGCACCATCCGCCACCGCGGCCGCACCCGTCCCATCCACCAGCTGCCCATTCCGAATCAACGTCGATCCCACCGCCATCTTCATAAATCAACCCTCCAACGAACCCACAAACTCCAACGTCCGCCGCAACACTTCCCCCGTCGCCATCCAATGCGCCTGGTGCCCAACTCCACGCAACACCGACAACGTGCAATCCGCCGCCAGTTCCACAAACGCGCACGCATCCTCATCCGTCAACATCCCACCCACCGCGCCATCGCACTGCATCAATAACGCAGGGCACCGCACGCCACGAAACACGTCCTCCATCGGATACCCATCCATCCACTTCCCCGCGACGATCGGCTCCAGCACTTCCGGCCTCACGTGCCGCAAAGAGCTCGCCAGAAACCTCCAAGTCGTCGCATCGCGAGGCGCGCCCACCCGCATCTCCGCCAACTCCCGAGCCAGTTCCGCCGTCCCCAAGCAACTCCCCGCGAACCCTGCAATCTTCTCAAAGTAATCCTGCAACGGAGTCCCCATCATCCGCTCCCCCATCGTATGAAACGGCGGATCCTCCATCACAATCGCCTTCACCAATCGTGGTTCCGCCGCCGCCACCGCCGCGCTCAGCATCGCCCCCAGCGAATGTCCATACAACACCGCCGGCCCGCACACCTCCGTCCGCAAATAACGAATCACATCCGGCACATAATCCACCACCCGATACCCACGCCCCGCCCGCGATCGTCCATGCCCCCGCAAATCCAAAGCATGCACCTCATGCCGCGCCCCCAATCCCGCCAGCAAAGGAGCAAAGCACCCCCCATTCCGCAAAACCCCATGCAACATCACCATAGGCCCGCCATTCTCATCCCCAACCCAGGAATTCAGCGGTACAGTCTGAAACCCAAAATCCAATTCGTGTGCATTCGTGTCCATTCGTGGCTTAGTATACTAATCCCCGATGACGCGCCGATCCCTCTTTCCACTCCCCCTGGCAGCCTTCGCCGCAACACCCAGCCAACTCTTCGCTCCCAACAACCTCGTGGCCTGGTGCATCGTCCCTTTCGACGCCAAGAAGCGCAATCCCGAACAGCGCGCCGAACTCCTCCACAAACTCGGCTTTACGAAATTCGTCTACGATTGGCGAGATAAGGACGTCCCCGACTTCGACCGCGAAATCGACGCCCTCCAAAAGCACCACATCCACCTCCAGGGCTTCTGGACTCCTTACCCGATGGACCCCACCCGCCCCCATCACACCGCAAAGATTCTCGACCTCCTCAAACGCCGCAACCTTCGCACCGAACTCTGGACCATGCTCAACCCCACCAAAGAATTCGCCACTCTCCCCCAAAACCAGAAAATCGAGCAAGCCGCAGCCGCAATCACCAGACTCGCCACCGATGCCAAAGCCATCCACTCCAAGGTCGGCCTCTACAACCACGGAGGCTGGTTCGGCGAACCCGCCAACCAAATCGCCATCATCAAAAAGGTAAGCATGCCCAACATCGGCATCGTCTACAACTTCCACCACGCCCATGAGCAGATGGACCAATTCCCCTCGCTCCTCCAGCAGATGCTCCCCTACCTCTACGCCGTCAACATCAACGGCATGAAGGCAGGCACCAAAATCCTCCCCGTCGGCGACGGTGACCGCGAACTCGAAATGCTCCGCACTCTCGTCAAATCCGGCTACAAAGGCCCCATCGGGATCCTCGGCCATCGGGAAGAACTCGACGCCGAAGAAAGTCTCACCCTCAACTTAAAAGGCCTCAAGAAACTCGCAACCCTGCTATCATAAATAGAGATTCACCGGAGTAAACCCCTGAAACCAAGGCGCAGCACCATTTGGCCTGCCGGCATTTTTGCCGGACTGCTGTGGCTCGTCTCCGCCTCTGTCACCTCAGGAGTCACTCCCTCCGCCGATCGCGTCGTCTACGGCGCCAACGAATCCCGCAGTTGCGGCACTTCGCCGCTCCCCTTCAGCGGATCCGTTTGGGCCAACTCGCGCGGCGAATGTCACAACCCGCGTCCTGCCTTCTCCCCGTTCGCGGAAGCCGCAAGCGTCGTATCCTATGCCCCAACCCTCCATTGGGGAGCGCTCACCGGCCAAACCCAATCCACCCCAACATCCCATTACCAATCGCAACACCCCGCCCGAGCCCCACCTTCCTTTTTCGCTTAATCACGCAAACCAAGTGGCGACGGGCCTCCAGGCCGGTCGCAGTTCAGCCTGGGAAGGCTGAACCCACTCCATTCATTTGCCCGAAATAGGAAAGGTATTCCCATGTCCAAGTCCCTGCTGTACAAATTCATTCTCATCGCCGTCGTCATCATCGGGTGCATCACCGGAGTCGTCGGCCTCCCCAAATCCAAAGACGAATTCATCGCCAACTGGAAGCGCAACATCCGTCTCGGCCTCGACCTCCAGGGCGGCGCCCACATCGTCCTCCAAGTCCAGGTCCAGGACGCCTTCAAAGCCGAAGCCGATCAACTCATCGCCCGCATCAAAGACACCCTCAATAAACAAAACGTCAATTACACTTCCGTAGACCGCAACGATCCCACCACTGTCGAAGCCGCCGGCTCCATCCAAATCACCATTAAAGGGGTCGACTCCTCCAAAGCCGCCGATGCCCGCCGCGTCATCACCGAAGCCGCCGGCACCCAGTGGACCTTCGCCTCCACCTCCTCCACCGACTACGCCCTCAACCTCAAACCCGAAGCCGCCGTCGAACTCCGCCGCGAAACCATGACCCAAACCCTCAACACCATGGATCGCAAAATCTCCGGCCTCGGCGTCGCCGAAGCCACCGTCCAACTCCGTGGCGGCAGCGGCTCCTCCAGTGAGACCGAACTCCTCATCCAACTCCCTGGCCTCGACGACCCCGCCCGCGTCCGCGCCATCCTCCAAACCACCGCGCTCCTCGAACTCTATCCCGTCAAAGGTGGGCCCTTCGCCACTCGCGACCAGGCCTACCTCTCTAACAACGGCGTCCTCCCCCTCGGCACCAAACTCCTCCGCGGCGCTCGCACCGCCACCGATGGCGGCGCCGAATCCTGGTGGCTCGTCGCCAATTCCCCAGTCGTCATGGGCAAAGACATCCGCGACGCCAAAGCCCAAACCGGCGATAGCCCGGAGAAATGGGACACCGGCTTCGTCCTCAGCCAGGACGCCGCCAAACGCTTCGGCCGCTACACCGAAACCAACATCGGCCAGCGCCTCGCCATCGTCCTCGACAAAGCCGTCATCAGCGCTCCCGTCATCCAAGGCCGCATCGAAGACCAGGGCCGCATCCTCGGCATGGGCTCTCAGCAGGCAGCCGCCGACCTCGCCCTCAACCTTCGCGCAGGCTCTCTCCCCGCGGGTGTCAAGGTGATGGCCGAAAGCACCGTCGGTCCCTCCCTCGGCGCCGACTCCATTCGCCGTGGCGTCACCGCCGGCCTCCTCGGCCTCGCCCTCGTCATCGCCTCGATGGTCCTCTACTACCGCGGCGCAGGCATCAACGCCGTCCTCGCCCTCATCCTCAACACCATCATCACCGTCGCTGCCCTCAGCTACGTCGATGCCACCTGGACCCTCCCCGGCATCGCCGGCCTCGTCCTCTCCATCGGTATGGCCGTCGATTCCAACGTGCTCATCTTTGAGCGCATCAAAGAGGAACTCCGCGCCGGCCGCAACGTCGCCTCGGCCATCTCCCTCGGCTTCGATCGCGCCCTCGTCACCATCATCGACACCCACGTCACCACCGTCGTCGCCAGCCTCTTCCTCTTCCTGTTCGGAACCGGCCCCGTGCGCGGCTTCGCTGTCACCCTCGTCATCGGCTTGATCGCCAACCTGTTCACCGCGGTCTTCGTCTCCCGCGCCATCTTCGATTGGCAACTCCACCGCAACCCGCGCCTCGATCAGCTCAGCATCGGCGCACGCCGCAACGAAGAGGTGAAGGTCACCAGCTTCGACTTCCTCTCCCGCCGCAATCTCGCCCTCGGCCTCTCCGTTCTCGCCATCGCCATCGGCCTCGGCAGCATCGTCGCCCAAGGCGGTTTGAAATATGGACTCGACTTCCGCGGTGGCACGCTCATCTACGTCCGCTTCGATCCCAAGCCCTCCATCGATGAAGTGCGCTCGCTTCTCTCCACCAAGCTCAAGGGCGAAATCAGTGTCCAGGAAACGCGCGAAAATGGCGAGTTCATTATCGGCACCGGCATTGGAGACGAGCGTTCTCTTGACCAGACCCGCGAGACCGTACGCCAGGCTCTGCGTGAAAAGTACGGCAATACGGGCACGAAGCTCGATCTTAATAACTCCGGCCGCACCGCCATCGAAGAGCGCCTTCGCAACGCCAACGTGACCCTCGACGATGCCGCGCTCAAGCAGACCGTTGAGCGCATTCTCGACTACCGCGACAAACAACGCAACGGCATCGTCACCAACCTGGACGAACTCGCCTCCGTCGCCGGTCCGGTCATGCCCGCCCTCAAGAACGAATTCGCTCTCGGCAGCTTCACTTTGCGCTCCGCCGACATGGTCGGTCCCAAAGCCGGTGAAGAAATGCGCACGCAGGCCATCTACGCAACACTCGGAGCCCTGGCCGGCATGCTTGTTTACATCGCTTACCGCTTCCAGTGGATTTCGGGCACTGCGGCCGTCATCGCCACTATCCATGATGTGTTGATCACCCTCGGCCTGTTCTCGCTCACCGGCCGTGAAATCAACCTCAACATCATCGCGGCATTGCTCACGTTGATCGGATATTCGATGAACGACAAGATCGTGGTGTTTGACCGCGTGCGCGAAAATCGCCAGAAAATGAGAGGCAGTTCGCTCATGGACCTCGTGAACCTGTCCATCAATCAAACGCTCAGCCGCACGCTCCTCACCGCCGGCCCGACGCTACTCGCCTGCCTCTCGCTCTACTTCCTCGGCGGCGAAGTACTGAACGGCATCGCATTCGCTCTCTTCATGGGCATCATCGCCGGAACATATTCCTCCATCTTTGTTGCCAGCGCTCTCCTGGTGATGTGGGAATCCCGCACCGCTGCCCCTAAACAGAAAGCAGCGGCCGCCGCCTAAGTAGGGTAGACGCCCTCGTCCGCGGGCCGGCCCCCCATGCCGGCCCTTATTCCAAAATCAATTAGAATATCGGGATCATGTCCGACCCGGCCCCCCTCAACCTGCTCATCCAGCAGACCTACGCCGCCGCTGAAGGCACCGGTTCCTGGGAAGACTTCCTCAACACCATCTCCCAGCACTCCAATTCCCGCGTTGCCGCCATCCTCCGCTTTGACATCTCCGCCGGAGCCACCGGCTCCATCACCGGCCTCGACCCCGCCCAACTCCTCCGCTATTACGACTACTACTCCAAAATCAACCCCTGGACCGCCCGCACCGTCAACGCTCCCCTAAACAACACCCCCATCTCCCCCGGCGAAGCTCTCCTCCCACTCTCCGAACTCCGCAAAACAGAGTTCTACAATGACTGGGGCCGTTACAACGACGTCGTCCACACCCTCGCCGTCCGCCTCGCCATCGACCACCGCAGCTTCGTCTACCTCAGCGTCAATCGCGGCGAACGCCATGGCCCCATCCAGCACCACGAATCCGAGTTCCTCCATCAACTGCTCCCTCACCTCTCCAAATCCATCACCATGCATGAGCAACTCGTCCGCGCCAGAGCCCTCGCTTCGTCCCGCCAACTGCTCTTCCTCCTCGATCACCGCGGCACCGTCCTCGACATGACCTCACACGCCCAGCGCTGGATCGCAAACCGCGACCTCCTCCAAATCGGCGCCAATCGACAGATCACCACCGTAAGCCTTCGCAGCCAGCCCAAGTTCACCAGCCTCCTCCACGGCCAACAACCTCAGATCATTCGCCTCCTCAACGCCAAAGGCGCGGAATACGTCCTTGTCTGCCGCCCACTCCCCGCCAATCACCACCTCTTCTCCAGCCACTTCAACTGGAGCATCCTCACCGTCATCCCTCCCGAAACCAAATCCCAACTCACTCAGATCGGTGCACTCTACTCCCTCACGCCCGCGGAAATCCGCCTCTGCCAAGCCCTCCTCGACACCGGCTCCCTCGACCGCGCCATGCAGGTTCTCTCCATCACGCGCAACACCGTCCGCGCGCAAATGTCCTCCGTGTTTCGCAAAACCAACACCACGCGCCAGGGTGAGTTGATCCGCCTCCTCACCCGAATCGCCACCATCGCCTCAGCTCCCGATGAGCCCTGATCCCTCCAACAACTGCTCATACTCCCGTAACTCTTCCTTCGCTTTCTCATTCAACGGATCCCGAAGCACCACCTCACGCACCATCCGCAATCCCTCCCACCCCTGAGTCTGTCTCTGCCCATCCACCAGCATCAGATACACAAGACTTCCGAATACTTGCTTCACTGCATCTGACCGCTGCTCCTCCCGCGACATCTCCACCACTTGCCGCCGCAGCCGCAAACATTCCTCCCCCTTGTGCAAGTACACCCGCGACAACAGACCGGAAAAGCGCATTCGTGTGACGTGGCAGCGCATCGCGAAGCGCCACCTCCGCTTCAATCGGCTCCGTGCTTCTCCAGATTCTCTCCAACGCCTGTGCACTCCTCTGCAGCAACTGGAATTCGATTTGTTGCCGCCCTGGCACCAATTGCAACTCCGTCACAATGGACTGGTTCACCAGAATCAGATCCCGCAGCCGTGCGTCCGCCTGCCGCGCATTGCCTCCACGGGCATCCCCTTCAGAATCCGCAGACCGTCCGCCAGCAATTCCTCCACCGTCGGCTCCTCTAAATAATCCCCCGCTTCGCTTCCGGCATTTCCAAGGCGCGCAGGAATGCCTGCTTCACCCGCCCCCAGGGCTACCGCAGTCTCTGCTTCGCTCAATCCGCCCAATACCCGCAACTCCACCACCCCTGCCCCCCGCGCGTCCCTCGCTCCAACTCCCTATCAATCTCCAGAACTTCTTCCTTCTCCAACCCAACTCCGCCAAACTCCCTCGCGTTCCCGCCGCAACTCCTGTGCCGCCAGATTTCCTAATACCGGGTACACTTCCCGGATCATCCCATCCACGCCTCAGCATCCCCGCTTGGGACGCCATTAAAAACGGGTGATCCCCAAGCCCGGCTGCATGGAAACGCTTGATGAAATTTTTTTAATAAGGGTGTTCGCCCCTCACCTGCGCTTCCCACAAGCATAAAGTCATCTGTTAAGCCCACAGTCGAAACCGCGCAACCGGCCGCGAGCCGGCGCATTACGCTACAAGTGTCTCCCACGGCCAAACTCATTGCCGCCACCCTCTACAAACTCACTCCCGCCGAAACCCGCCTCGCCAAAGCCTTCGTCAACACCGCCAGTCACGACCGTGCCATGCAGCAACTTGGCGTCTCCCGCAACACCGTCCGCGCCCGAATGTCCGCCGTCTTCTACAAAACCGGAACCACCCGTCAAGGCGAACTCATCCGCCTATTCACAAAAATCGCCGTTATCGCACACATGTGCGATGACTTCGAGCCAGCTATGCCGCATTCTATCCACCTGCCTATTTCTGGAGAATTCATGAATCGTCTCGCGATTGCCCTATTCGTGTTCCTTGCGTTCACCGCCAACGCTCGCGCCGGCCTCGTCAACCTCGGCGTCATCAACTTCAGCACCCTCATCCCCGCCAATCCCCCCGACCCCGGCGTCAACGCCTTCTCCATCGGCAACTTCACCGGCGACCCCGGCTCCGGCGGCTTCGCCCTTCCTCCCGATTTCAACGTCTACACCCCCGTGACCTTCCTCAACTCCACTCTCACCATCGTCATCGGCGGCGTCTCCCAGGACATCCCCCTCGGCGACCTCGCCCCCGGCTTCCACAACCCCGCCTCCCTGGAGTTCTCCAGCGACACCCTCTTCGATTCCGCCACCTTCACCGCCACCCTCAGCACCACCAGCCTCACCCTCGACGACGCCTCCTTCGTCACCGCCGCCACCGATCAGCTCTCCGTCACCCTATCCCCCACCGCCGCAGGCACACTCACCGCCGACATCGATCTCGCCGTCATCACTGCCGAAACCATCGATCCCGAAACCGGCGTCCCCGAGCCTTCCACCACTCTCCTCCTCACCGCCGGCCTGCTCACCCTCGCGCTGCGCCGGAGGCAATAGCATGCTCACCAGAATCGCAGCCACGCTCGTCCTATTCGCCGCCGCCGCCCAGGCGCAAACGGTCACCCTGCAATCCACGGCGAGCCCCCTCAACGCCAAACCCGGCACCACCGTATCGGTCACCGGCACCGGCTTTCCCACCGGCACCATCCTGCCCTCGCAAACCGAAGTGATCCTCGAACCCGGCGTCGCCACACTCGGCACCGCGCGCATCGTCAACGCACTCAGCGTCGTCACCGTCGTCGGAACCACCCGCCGCGTGTCGTTCCAAATCCCCACCGACCTCACCGTCGCCTCCTCCGTCAACTACCGGGTCACCGTCCGCGGCCAAACCTCCACCGGAGTTGTCTTCCAAAGCGCCACCGCCTCCGCTCTCATCATCGATCCCGCCTCTGGACTCACCAGCGTCACTCCCGCCTCCGCCACGCAAGGCCAATCCCTCACCGTCGCCATCGCCGCCACGGGCACTAACTTCGTCCAAGGCTCCACGCTCGCCAACTTCGGCCCCGGCATCGCCACCGGCGGCGCCGCCGAAAACGCCTTCGGACCCGTTACCGTCACAAGCCCCACCACGGCCACTGCCACCATCGTCATCAATCCCGCAGCCGCCACCGGCCCGCGCACCGTCATCCTCCGCACCGGAGCCACCGACGCCTCTCTCGCCAACGGCTTCACCGTCAACGGAGCCCCTGCCCAACCCACCGTTGTCACCCTCAGCGCCGCCACCACGCCGTCCACAGCCAACCCCGGCACCGCCGTTACCGTCTCCGGCGCCAATTTCCCCACTACCCAAATCAACCCCACCGCCATCCAACTCAAGCTCGAACCCGCCGTCGCCAACGCCGGCCCCACCCTCACCGTCCCCGCCACTTCCATCAATCCAGCCACCGGCGCCGCCTCCCGCACCATCGGCTTCACCGTCCCCGCCAACATCACGCTCCCCGCCGCCACCGCCTACCTCGTCTCCCTCACCGGCACAACCACCACCAACCTCGCCTTCTCCAGCGGCAACAAATCCGCCATCACCCTTGCCCCGCTCGCCACCGCGCCCAAACTCCTCAGCGTCTCCCCGAACTCCGGGATCCGTGGCCAATCCCTCGCCGTTACCATCACCGGCCAGGACACCGCCTTCACCGCCCAATCCACCGTGAACCTCGGCGCAGGCATCACCATCACCAGCAAAACCACCACCAACGCCACCGCCATCGCCGCCCAAATCACCATCGCCGCCGACGCCTTAATCGGAGCCCGCACCCTCACCATCACCACCGGCTCCCAAGTCCTCACCCTCGCCAACGCCTTCTCCGTCGGCGCCTCCGCCAATCAACCCCTCATCAGCTCCATCACTCCGCCCCAAGGCTCCGTCGGCACCACCGTCCCCTTCGCCATCAAAGGCGCAAACACCAGCTTCGTCCAAGGCCAAACCACCATCAGCCTCGGCGCCGGCATCACCGTCCAGAACGTCAAAGTCACCAGCCCCACCGACGCTACCGCCGAAGCCGTCATCCCCCTCGCTGCCACTCCTGGCATCCGCAACGTCACCGCCACCACCGCCTCCGAGTCCGCCTTCCTCGCCAACGCCTTCACCATCTCCGGACCCACCATCGTCATCGAGTCCCCCGCCAACAGCAGCTTCGTCAACACCCCATCCATCACCGTCTCCGGCCGCACCGGCGATCCTTCCGCTACCGTCAGCGTCAACGGAGTCAACGCCATCAACACCGCGGGCCGCTTCACCGTAGCCATCCCTTTGAGCGAAGGCCGCAACACCATCTCCGCCGTCGCCCGCACCGCTACCGGAGCCACCTCCACCACGTCGATCCTCATGACGCTCGACACCACTCCGCCCAAAGTGACCATCCTCTCCCCGCCTGCCCCCGGCCTCGACACAAGCGAAGCCCTCTTCACCGTCACCGGCAACGTCAACGACATCGTCGTCGGCACCGTCAACGACCAGGAAGCCCAAGTCACCGTCAACGGAGTCACCGCCACCGTCCGCAACCGTTCCTTCTCCGCCGCTGTTCCTCTCACCCTCGGCCTCAACACGCTCCAAGTCACCGCCCGCGACCGCGTCGGCAACCAGGGCACCACGTCCATCACCCTCAACCGCACCGCCGCCACCCAACTCCGCATCCTCTCCGGCAACAACCAATCCGGACCCATCCAAGCCCTGCTCCCGCAACCCATCAACGTCCAGGTCAGCACGCCCGAAGGCGCGCCCGCCGCCAACCGCACCGTCGTATTCAAAGTGGCCGGCAGCGACGGCACCGTAGCGACATCCACTGCCGGCCTGAAGCTTCCGTCCATCTCCATGCCCACCGACGCCCAAGGCCGCGCCCAGGCTTTCTGGACCCTCGGAAGCCACGCCGGGGCAGGGAACAACCGAATTGAGGTGACGTCCCCGGGGATCGTGGGAGTCGCGCTTGCCAACGCTACCGCAACCCCCACATCCCCCGCGAAGATCCTCGTCGATTCCGGCCTCAACCAAACCGGAGCCACCGGCGAACTCCTCGCCCTCCCCTTCGTCGCCGTGGTCGTCGACGCAGGCAACAACCGCCTCGCCAACATCCCCATCACATTCACCGTCCGCGAAGGCGGCGGCACCATCAACGGAGCCACCACCGCCATCCTCAACTCCGACAGTGACGGCCGCGTCCAGGTCTACCTCAAACTCGGGCTGAAGGAAGGCATCGAAAACAACGTCGTCGAAGCCAACTACGCGAACAACACCGGAGCCGCCGCCATCTTCACCGCCACCGGCAAAGCCCCCCTCGACCCCGCTGGCACCATCGTTACCGGAGTCGTACTCGACAACAGCAACCTCCCTCTCGCCGGCGCCACGATGCGTCTCCTCCGCATCAACCAAGGCACAACAACCAATCTCCCCGTCCAAGTCGCCAACCCGGTCACGACCAACACGCAAGGCCAGTTCACGATCACCGGAGCCCCGGTAGGTGTATTCAAACTGATGGCCGACGGCACGACCATCGCCAACGGCAAGAAATACCCGACCCTCGAATTCGACATCACGACAGTAGCCGGCCAGAACAACACCATCGGCATGCCCGTCTTTCTCCCCGCCCTGAACCTGGCGAATCAGCTCTGTGTCAGCGACACCGTAGGCGGAGTCCTCACCGCCCCCGAAATGCCCGGCTTCTCGCTCACCGTAGCCGCAGGCTCCGCGACATTCCCCGGCGGCTCGAAGACCGGCTGCATTAACGTAACGCCGGTGAACATGGATAAGGTGCCCATGGTCCCCGGCTTCGGCCAACAACCAAGGTTCGTAGTCACCATCCAGCCAGTGGGAACGATGTTCAACCCCCCGGCAGCGATCACAATCCCGAACGTCGATGGCCTGAAGCCCAGGGCGGTAACAGAAATGTACTCCTACGACCACGACCTAGCCAGCTTCGTCTCGATAGGAAAAGGAATCGTCAGCGACGACGGCATGCTAGTCCGCTCCGACGCCGGCGTCGGAGTCCTCAAAGCCGGCTGGCACTGCGGCGGAGACCCAGCTCCACCCAATGGTGTTGTGGCAGATTGCCCAAGGTGCCAGATCTGCCTCGCAAATTCATGTGAGGCAGACCTATCACAAGATGGAAAGCCGTGCTTTGTAAATCCAGAAACGGGGTGTTTTGCTGTCTGTCAACGAGGCAACTGCATTCAAGCGGAAAAGCCGCGACCCATCAACATGAAGATCCGAAGTGCCAGGGCGAACAGGATTACTGGCAGTCTATATTTTGAATACACATGGGAATCGTCCACTGGGAACCTGGCCGATCTCACTGGATGTACAGTGCAGGAGAGAGTTGACTACTACGGTGCCACCCCTTACAATCCACCGCCGCCATTTAACGCGGCCTTAGACAATCCCACTACTGGAACTCCGGTCCCGGCGAGTTACGGAGAGTTGGGTGATACCCACAGTCTGACCAAATTGGATGAATCAAAGCTCGTTGAGTCGTCATTTGTCGCGACCCAGCGTTATGAGTTCCACTGTCCTTGTCAGGAGGGTGTATTGCGAGGGCCAATAATGATCCAAAGAAGAATCTTCCAGATCGACGGCATCTGGGTATATGAGCTCAAGAAGGAAGGCGTATCTGTTAGGGCATGCGTTCTCAGCTCTGACTTGCTTCTGCATCCGCTGTTCTGTGCAAGTTTATGAGTACGCGGTACCTGTTTGTAGCAGTTTTTGCATCGACGACTTTCATGTGTGGGCAAGACGGACTCTCGAATTGCACTGTTAGTTTGCTGAATCGATCCACATTAGTAAGGGAGGATGGTGGGTGGGTTCTCGGAAATATTCCGGGTAATGGCGGAAAGATTCGCGCACGAATCTCCTGTAGCCAGGAGGGTCAAGTATTGACAGGTACGTCGGATATCGTTGACATGTCAACTCCCGGTCCAAAAAATAACATAAAATTTTCATTCTTTGAGGAAACAAAAATCTGCGCTTTGTTTGTGGAGTGGCCATCGACGACGGCTACTGTTGGTACTATGCTTCGCCCTCGGTTCAGAGGCCAGTCATGCCAGTCTCCCTCGATAATTCGAGACGTGTCTGGAGAAGTAAATATTTTCGTAAGCAATCAACAGTTGGCCAGGTGGTCTTCAGACGGACTGGCACTTCTTGCACCAGGACGGGTCTTGTTTCAGGCGGAGGTTTCTGGATACAGTGCCAACACTCTGTTAACGATTGTAGGGGTTGTTTCCGATTCGGATCAAGATACCATTCCCGATGATGTGGAAAGGTTCCTAGGCCTCAACCCCAACAACCCCACCGACGCCCTCGAAGACCCCGACTTCGACGGCCTCTCCAACAAAGACGAATTCCAAAGAGGCACCAACCTCCGCAACCCCGACACCGACAACGACGGCCTCAAAGACGGCGACGAAGTCACCCGCGGCACTAACCCCCTCCTCCCCGACACCGACAACGACGGCGTCCCCGACGGCCTCGAAGTCCAACTCGGCACCAACCCCCTCCTCGCCACCTCCGTCAATCTCGCCGCCGCACTCACCGGCATCTCCGCCACCCCTTCCGCCCCCGTCCTCACCGTCAACAACATCACCCCCGAAGCCTCCGTCCAACTCGCCATCCGTGGCACCCTCCGCGACAACTCCACCCTCGACCTCACCCCCACCTCCCGAGGCACCACCTACTCTTCCTCCAACCTCACCATCTGCAACTTCGGAGCCGAACCCGGCCGCGTCTTCGCCGGCAACCCCGGCACCTGCGTCATCACCATCCGCAACTCCGGCTTCGAAGCCCAAGTCCCCATCACCGTCCGCAACTTCGCCCCTGTCCCCCTCTCCAACCTCGCCCTCCCCGGCGCACTCGCCATCGAAGTCGTCGGCAACACCGCTTACGTTGCCGCGGGCGCAGCGGGCCTCCACATCGTCAACATCACCAATCGCAACGCCCCAACCCTCCTCCGTACACTCCCACTCCCCGGCACCGCAAAAGATGTCCGCATCTCCGGTAACACCGCCTACGTGGCTGCCGGCTCCGAAGGTCTCCACCTCGTCAACATCACCAACCCCAACACCGCATTCCTCATCAATACCGTCGATACTCCTGGTGACGCCCAAGACCTCGCCATCCGCGCAGGCCGAGCCTACGTCGCCGACGGCGCATCCGGCCTTCACATCATCGACGTCGTCGTCCCAGCCTTCGCCCGTATCCTCGGCACCATCGCCACCGGAGGACCCGCCATCGGCGTCGACGTCGACCCCACCCGCCAAATCGCCGCCGTCGCTCAAGGCGGTTCCGGACTCCGCCTCGTCGACGTCTCCAACCCCAGCGCCCCCGTCCTCAAAGGTCTCCTCCCCGGCGGCAACGTCCAGGATGTGCTCCTCCGCAACAGCACCGCCTACCTCGCCGATTATTCCCGCAGTTTCTCCGCCGTCGACACCACCAACCCCGACGCCCCTACGCTCTCCTCCTCTACCCCAGCCCAATTCGGCGGCTTCCTTTACGACATCGCCATCAACGGCACCTTCGCCTTCGGCGCCGACGAGTTCTTCGTCAATGGCACTCCCGTCATAGACATCAGTTCCCCCCTCGCGCCATCCGCCCGCTTCATCCTCAACTTCCCCGGCGATGCCACTGGCACCGGCGTTGCCGCCGACATTCAATACGTTTACCTGATCGCCGGCGGCACCCTCTTCATCGGACAATATCAAGCCCCCACCGACACTGGCACAGTCCCGCCTGTCGTTTCCATCGCGTCACCCGCCGCCAACTCCACCGTCATCGCCCGCTCCACCATACCCGTCACCGTCAACGCCACCGACGACGTCGCCGTCGCCGCCGTCTCCATCCTCGTGAACGGTACAATCGTCGGTACCAAGGCCACCTCGCCCTACGAGTTCAATATCACTGTTCCCACCACCGCCCAGTTCAACCTCAGCGCCCGCGCCATCGACCTCGCAGGCAACACCGGCAACTCCCCCACTATCACCATCAACACCACCATCGGTCCCGTCACCTCCGTCACCGGCCGCGGCCTCGACCGGCAAGGCAACCCCATCCCCAACGCCGCCGTAAACGTCGTCAACGAATTTACCTCCACGTCCGCTGCTGACGGCCGGTTCACCATCGCCAACGTCCCCGCCGCCATCAATCCCATTCGCGTGTACGGTCAAGCCACCATCAACAACATCGTCCTCCGGGGCCGCTCCAACGCTCTCGTCTCCGTCCCCAACGGCATCACCAATATCGGCGACATCATCTACTTCCCCGACGCCGATTGGGACGGTCTCCCCGACGACTTCGAAGCCGCCAACGCCTGTCTCAAACCCAACACCCCGGACACCGACGACGACCCCGACAACGACAACCAGACCAATCTCCAGGAATATCAGGCCGGCACCAATCCCTGTCTTGCCAATCTTCTCCCCGGTACGCGCGAAGCCTTCAGCCCGCTCTTCAGCATCCAAAACGGCGCAGTCACACCCACCCTGCCACCCGGACAGAACGAAACCATCAGCCCGCTCTTCTCCATCGCCAACCAAGGCACACTCGGCGAACTCCCGCCGGGTCAGAACGAAGCCATCAGCCCCCTATTCTCACTCCAGAACGGCCTTATTCCCACCACATTCCCCACCGGACAAAACGAAACCGTCAGCCCCCTCTTTTCCCTCTACAACGGACTCCCTCCCGGCACTCTCCCCGCCGGTCAAAACGAAACGGTCAGTCCCCTCTTCTCCCTCTATAACGGACTCCCCCTCGGCACTCTCCCCGCGGGCCAAAACGAAACCATCAGTCCCCTCTTCTCCCTCCTCAACGGCATCACCGGCATTCTCCTTCCCGGGCAATCGGAAACAGTCAGTTCCCTCTTCTCGATTCGCAACGGCCCGCCGCCAACGTCCAGCGTCCAGGAACTTACCAACCAGTCCGCCGCATCCGCTGCCACGGAGCAGGACATCACTCTCTCCACCGGCAACCTCGAATGGACCGCCGGCGAAACCGTCGAGCTTCGCGCCTCCTCGAACGCCGCCATCGTGGAGTACTTCGCCGACGGCGTCTCCCTCGGCATCGTCGATCAACCTCCCTTCAGCCTCCATATGGTCGCTCCGCACGGTGCCGCCCGCGTGCAGATCAGAGCCATCGGCCGCGATGCCTCCACCAACCCCCTCTGGGCCCGCGACCGCATGGTCACCATCCGCTCCGCCGAATTCCACACCGTCGCCGGCCGCCTCCTCCGCCCCAATTCACGCCCCGCCGCCAATACCGAAACCGAACTCTTCCTCCCCGGACTTACGGCGGAATGGTTCGACTTCACCACTCCACTGAACGCCATCCCGGACCTTCAGAACCGCACCCCCGACTCCATCCAACACGTCTCTTCCCTCACCTTCCGCAACCCGGAAAGAATCTTCGGCGGCGACCCGTTCGGCGCTGCCATGGCCCCCGATTTCGCGGCCCGCTTCCGAGGCCTCATTCTCATCGAGAAGGAAGGTGAGCACACCTTCTCCCTACGCGGCTTTGAGTCCTCCCGCCTCTCCATCGACGGCAAAGTCGTCGTCGACGGAAACACCTCCGGAAAAGTCAACCTCACCGCCGGAGCCCACAACGTGGAGATCCTCTACTTCTCCACCATCGGTGCACCCGAACTCATCTGGAGTTTCACTCCACCCGGCGAAACCAAACTGCGCGCCGTACCGCCCGAAATCCTGCGCTCTCCCATGCGCTTCAAGACCGCTCGTGATGGCCGCTTCGCCCTCCCCGGTCTGCCCAAGACTTTGAACCAACTGTACCTCGAAGCCGCGCCAGGAGCCTCCGCGCTCCCCGTCTCTCAAGACGGCGCGACGCTTCGCGTTCGAGACATCGTCAATCCTGATCAGGAGAACCGGCAATGAAAACTGTCCTGCTATTGTTCACCATCGTCTCATCAGCCTTCCCCCAAACCTGGAGCGGAAGCGGCTCCAACGGCTCCGACGGAGCCCTCAACATCACCGCTGCTTCACCCGGAGTCGTCAACGGCGTCTACATCTTCGACCCCGTCGCTCTCAACCTCGATCAGGATGGCGACAATATCTATCACTTCACCACCATCAGCATCCGCGACACAGTCGAAGTGCGCCTAAAGGCCAGCAAGATGCGCGCTCAACGCCCCGTCATCTGGCTCGCCACCGGTGGAGTCTCCATCCAGGGGCGTATCATTCTCAACGGCGAAAGCGGCCATGAAGCGACCGTCTCGCCGTCCGTTCGACGTCCCTCCGAACCAGGGCCAGGTGGCTTCCCCGGAGGCGTCGGAGCCAAGGTCGGTGGCGTTGCCCAACCTGGAGCCGGTCCCGGTGGTGGGAAGGTTGCTTCCCCTGCCAGTGGCGGCTGTCCAGCCGCTCACTCCACGTCCGCCCAACCCATGACCCACTGCAACTCCGTCGGCCACGCCCCTGCTTACGGCAACGCGAACCTCCAACCCCTCATCGGCGGCTCCGGCGGCAGCGGATCCAATTCCAGTTCTCCTAGCTTCGGCTCCGGTGGTGGCGCCGGAGGCGGCGCCCTGCGTATCAGCAGCAGCACCTTCATCGTCTTCGGTACGGGCGTGAATGGGGCGGGTACCGCCGCAGTCAATTGCGTGAACGAGGGCAACGGCAACTTTCATCAATACATCACCTCCTACGGCGGAGACGGTGGTTGGCTCAACGGTGCGAACTACTTCGGCGGTGCCGGCAGCGGCGGCAGCGTCCACCTCCAGGCGCCCGTCGTGGCCGGCTGCGGAACCCACATCTACGTTCAGGGTGGCACCCAGCGTGATCCCAACAACGGCAATCAAGCCACGTACGGCCGCCCTGGCCGCATTCGCATCGACGCCACCACCCTCGCTTCCATCAGCACCAACCCCGTCCCCGCCCTCACCGGCCCCCTCACCGACGTCCCCCTCCCCACCAACCCCGCCTCCATCCGTGTCTCCAGCATCGCCGGTCAAAACGTCCCCAACAACCCCGCCTTCGGCTACTCCACTCCCGACCTCACCATGAACAACCCCGGCGCGGTCCCCATCGTCCTCGCCGCCTCCAACATCCCCGTCAACACACCCGTCACCATCTACATCAGCACCGACATCGACACCACCGACGTCGTCACCACCATCAACCTCACCGGCTCAGTCGCCTCATCCTCCGCCACCACCAACGTCACCCTACCCACCGGCGTCTCGCGCATCTACGTCCGTGCCGTCTGGTAACCGCGTGCTCCCCCTTCTCCTTCTCCTAAGACTCCTAGCAGCCGGTTCGCTCCCAGCGGGCGAGCCGGCCACTCCGCCCATCGGAGAAGAGCGCGCCGTCCCCCGCCACCTCCCCGACGACGAGGAATACCGCATCCCCCTCTCCACCCTCCTCACTCACGGCAAACTTCTCTTCAACGCCAACTGGACCATCCAGGAAGGTGCAACCCGCCCCCTCGCCAAAGGCAATGGCCGCGTCCTCGCCGACCCCTCCAAACCCCTCACCGCCGACCGCGCCTTCAACCGCCTTTCCGGCCCCGACGCCAACTCCTGCGCCGGCTGCCACAACGCCCCACACGGCATCTCCGGCGGTGGCGGCGACTTCGTCACCAACGTCTTCGTCCTCGGCCAGCGCTTCGACTTCACCACCTTCGACCCCACGGACCGTACCCCCACTCGCGGCGCCCGCGACGAAGCCGGCGAACCCCTCAACCTCCAAACCTTCGCCAACTTCCGAGCCACCACCGGCATGTTCGGCTCGGGCTACCTCGAAATGCTCGCCCGCCAGATCACCGCCGACCTCCACCTCATCCGCGACACCATCCAACCCGGCCAATCCAAACCCCTCACATCCAAAGGCATCCACTTCGGCACACTCACCCGTAAAAAGGACGGCCTCTGGGACGTCTCCGCCGTCCAGGGCATCACCCGTCTCAGCCTCCTCACCGCAACCTCCCTCGATCCCCCCACCCTCATCATCCGCCCCTGGCACCAGGCCGGCAACGTCGTCTCTCTCCGCGAGTTCACCAACAACGCCTACAACCAGCACCACGGCATCCAAACCACCGAACGCTTCGGCCTCAACTCCGACCCCGACGGCGACGGCGTCACCAACGAAATGACCCGCGCCGATGTCACCGCCGTAACAATCTATCAGGCCGCCCTCCCCGTCCCCGGCCGAGTCATCCCCAATCACCCCGAAATCGAAAAAGCCATTCTTCACGGCGAGCAATTATTTGAAACCATCGGCTGCGCCCAATGCCACATTCCCCAACTCCCGCTGGATAAACGCGGCTGGATTTACGAGGAACCCGGCCCCTATAATCCCCCCACCAACCTCCGCCAGGGCGACGCCCCCAGCCTCCGCTTCGACCTCAATAATCCCTCGCTCCCCCAGCCCCGCCTCCACCCGCAATCCGGGTCCAATGAAACCGTCTGGGTCCCCGCCTACACCGATTTCAAACTCCACGACATCACCTCCGGCCCCAACGACTACAACGCCGAACCCCTCGACATGAACTTCGGCACCTGGGCCGTCAACTTCGGCAAAGGCAATCGCAAATTCCTCACCAAGCGCCTCTGGGGCGCCGCCAATGAGCCTCCCTACTTCCACCACGGACTCTTCACCACCCTCCGCGAAGCCGTCCTCGCGCACTCCGGCGAAGCCCTCGAAAGCCGCCGGAACTTCGAAAACTGCTCCCCCTACGACCGTAACGCCATCATCGAATTCCTCAAATCCCTCCAAATCCTACCGCCCGGCACTCCCTATCTCGTCACCGACGAGAATTACAAACCTAAAATCTGGCCTCCAATTAAGAAATAAATTTGCAAAACATAAGAAACGGTGGTAAAAATAACCCCAGGAGGGAAAGATGTCCATTTCCACCGCCCACTCCGCCGCCGCCCGTCAAAATGGCGCGCAATCCCACGGTCCTGTCACGGACGAAGGAAAAGCCCGTTCCGCTCAGAACGCCCGCAAGCACGGCCTCTTCGGCGCAATTGTTGTCCATAACCAGAAGGAAGCTGAATCCTACAACTCGCTCCTCGAAGCCTACACCGAGGAATTTAAACCCACCACGATTTTTGAATATCGCTGCGTCCGCGAAATGGTCAATGCCGAATTTCGCCTCCACGCCCTCCGCACTCGCATGATCATTCTCGAAGCCGGCTTCATCACTGAAACCGGCGAGGATGCCGCCACCGAAGAGGCCCGTGCCAACGCCTTCTACCGCTTCGCCTCCTCCGGCCAGACCTTGTCCCTCGCTCTCCGCTACGAGCGCCATTTCCAGCGCCAATACGAAAAGGCCCACCGCGACCTCACCGAAGCCCGCCGCAAATCCGCCCTCGATCGCGAACAAATCGCCAAACGCGCCGACCAGGCCATGGCCAACGCCCTCAAAGCCGCCATGGAAGCCCCACTCCCCGACATCCCCAACCCAATTCTGCAAAACGAACCCAAGCTAACCCTCCGCACCCAACCACCCCCGCAGTGACGACGGCATCCAGGCTGACACCCACTCACCGCGGTCGCTCTTTGACAACCGAATACCAACCACCCCACCTATCGGTGTGCATCTGTGTCCATCTGTGGCCAGAAATCACCCCGCCGCAACACCCACAGGTGCACAATCGATAGAATAGCCCCATGAACCGCCGCACCTTCCTTACCCTCGCCAGCACCACCCTCGCTTCCCAAGCCCAGCAACGCGGCCTACCCTACGACCTCCTCATCCGCAACGGGGAACTCCGCGACCCTTCCCAATCCCTCAAACGCACCGCCGACATCGCCATCCTCGGTGACAAGATCGCTGCCATCGAAGCCGGCATCGACCCCACCCAAGCCGCCCAAACCATCGACGCCAAGGGACTCATGGTCACTCCCGGCCTCGTCGATCTCCATACCCACTGCTACCACTCCGCCACCGGACTCGGCATTGACCCCGATCCCATCGCCGCCCGCTCCGGTGTCACCACCTGGGTCGACGCCGGCAGCTTCGCCTCCGATCAATCCATCGGCTTCCGCCGCTTCATCGTCCAACCCGCCGAGTGCCGCATCTTCGGCTTCGTCTATCTCTACCCCAGCAATCGAAACCCCGATGACGACGTCCTCAAATACGTCCGCCGCGGACTCACCGCCACCGGCAAAGCCGTCGAAGCCAATCGCGACATCATCCTCGGAGTCAAACTTCAGGTCGGCTCCAACATGAACGGCAAGTACAGCTATGAGTTCCTCAAAATGGCCCGCGAAGTCTGCGACAAATACCAATGTCCGCTCATGGCCCACATCAGCTTCGCACCGCCCGAAACCACGCCCGTCATGGAACTCATGCGCAAAGGCGACATCGTTACCCACGCCTACAACGGCCACTCGCTCGGCATCGTCGATGCCAACGGCAAACTCAAACCTGGAGTGAAGGAAGCCCGCGAGCGCGGCGTTTGGTTCGATCTCGGCCACGGCCTTGGCAGCTTCAATTTCCCCGCCGCCCGTAAAGCCCTCGATGCAGGCTTCGTCGTGGACACTATCTCCACCGACATCTACGGCCTCAACATCAACGGCCCTGTCTACGACATGCCCACCACCATGAGCAAGATGCTCCACCTCGGCATGAGCGTCGACGACGTCCTGCTCCGCTCTACCGCCAACCCCGGCAAAATCATCAACCGCATCGACGGCCTCGGCCAGATCAAAGTCGGAGGCCCCGCCGACCTCGCCCTCCTCGAACTCGAACAAGGCGAATTCCGCCTCATCGACTCCCAGAAAAACGTAGTCACCGCCAAACAGCGATTCATCAGCCGCGCCACTATCGCCAAAGGCCGCCGCCTGCGCATCGTCTAGAACGGCACAAAGTGCTGCCAGTTCCGTGTGTCTTTACTCACTTTGCGGAACACCGCGATATTCGGCACCGCATCGGAGAACTCCGCCCGATAGTCCGCGCGGTTCTTCTCGATATACCTGACCATGGTCTGAATGGAGGACATCCAACGATCGTGCAGCAGGATGTACCCGCCGTTCTCAACCACCATGTCCGCCAGTGTGAAATCGAGGAAGGCACTGTCGAATTTGTGATCGCCATCAATGAAGATGAGATCGAACTTCTTCTTCTCCCGCGCCAGTTGGGGAATCGCCAGCGACGAGAACTCTTCCATCAGCCGGAACCGGCTTTCCATCCCCACTGACTTCACCAACTGTATCCCTACTCCGTGATAGTCGCTGGTCTCGAACGGGTCGATCGCCGTATGCGTCGTGCCGCTACGGTCCTGCGACGCCGCCAGCAGAAACACCGCGCTGTAGCCGCTGGCGAATCCCACTTCCAGCGTATTCCGCGCATTGATCTTCCGTGCCAGGTCGTGAAGAAAGAGACCCTCTTCCACCACCACTCCGTCACCCAGTTTCGGCGTGTACTTCGCCCCATCGACACCCAATTGCGGCTCCTGCCGGTACAGACTCACCAACGTCGGAGCATACGGCTTCCCCAACCGTTCCAGCAACCCCACCGGTTGCTCCGTAACGGCGGACCTCGTCAGCCGGAGTTGCACGGAACTGATGAAGCTGTTCAACGACCCATAAGCGCTGGTCGACCGGAACCAGATCAGCCCCAACCATGCCAGGCTCACCGCAGCCGCGCAAATCCATAGGCGCTTGTTGTCCGGAATGGCCCTCGGAGCACCGGCCCCCGCTTCGCTCCGAAGCAAATTGTCCGCTTGCATACCCCTCTATCGTCTAGATAGAGGAAAAACTACATGCTTCGCCCTATGCCCCAAACGGGCTCCGCTTGAGCGCATACTGCAGCGCCGCCGCCGGCACATCATACTTCGAATACGCCCCATTCCCCTTGAACTCGATATCCTTAATTCCCACCGGGCTCGTATAATACGCATCCACGGTCATCTTCCGGATCCAATCAAAGAACACCACCCCCGGCGCCAGCTCATTCCGTGCATGCGTCGAATACCCCGCAAAGTCCCGGTACACCGAACTCCGTTCATACACCGATTCCTCGGCCCGCCGTGCCCGCTCCGTCCGCTCGGCTGCCACCAGCAGATCGAGCATCCCCGTCTGCTCGGCCTCGCTCAACTCCACAAACGCCTTCCCATGACGCCGCCGCATCTCGGCATCGAGCCATGCCAGCCCGCCATGGTAAATGTTGGCCAACTCCTTGTTCTGGCTGCACAGTAGATCAATGAACTCCGGAGCCCCCGCATCCAGCGCGCTCCCCGACCGCTCATCCTTCGGCACAATCAACTCCGCCAGCCGCCGCACGGTCTTATATGGATGCGCCTGGAAGGCCTTCGGCTGATACGTGCCGCCCTTGGCCTTGGAAGCCGCCGCAGCCTCATGCACATGCTGAGCCATCGCCGTATCCAAGACCCCGCCCGTGGTCAGCGTCAACGCAATATTGCGCAGGATCGTTCGTCGAGTCGTCTTAGACATTGCCTTTCCTCATCTCCTCAGCCAGGTAGTCCATCGCGCGCCATGTCAATGCATTGATCGTCAACGTCGGGTTCTTGTCCGGATTGCTGACAAAGGTCGCGCCGTCGCACACAAACAGGTTCTTCACTTCATGCGCCTGGCAGAAGCCGTTCACCACCGAGTCGCGCTTGTCCTTGCCCATCCGCGCCGTGCCCACTTCATGGATGATCGTCCCCGGCACCGAGATCCCCTGGCTCTCGCGCTGTGCCGCGCTCAGCCCGCTCACCTTGCCGCCCATCCCTTCAATGATCGCCGCGAACGTCTTCTCCATGTGCCGCGCCTGCTTCCACTCGTGATCGCTCCACTTGAAGTGGAACTTCAGCACCGGAATGCCCCATTGATCCACGACGTTCTTGTCAATCTCGCAGTACGAGTTCTGATTCGGAATCATCTCCCCGCGCCCCGCGAACCCGACCCGGCATCCATACTCCCTCCGGATCTCTTCCTTCATCTTCTTCCCGTATCCATAAGTCCGCGCCGCGCCGTGATAGCTGCCCACTCCGGGCATCCCGTACCCGCCGCCAATCTCAATGTGGTACCCGCGTGGGAAGTCCAGTTGATCGTGCTTGTCCCACATCCACCACGGCATGTAGAGATGCGCTCCGCCGTAGCCCTCGGTGTCGTAGTGCGGCATCCCTTCCAGCGCCGGCACGTAACCCGATAGCCCGAAGCCCACCGTGTCCATCAAATACCGCCCCACCAGCCCCGATCCATTGGCCACGCCGTTGGGAAATTCCTTCGTCTTCGAATTCAGCAGAATGCGCGCCGACTCGCAGGCGCTTGCCGCCAGAATCACCACCCGCGCCTTGAGAATCTTCTCCTGCCGCGTGCGCTTGTCCACGAACACCACGCCTGTTGCTTTGCCGCTGCCATCGGTCAGCACCTCGCGCACCATCGCGTTGTCGTAGACCTTCAGCTTCCCGCTCTTCATCGCCGGGAAGATCTGCACCTGGCTCGACGAGTAGGCCGATGCCGTCAAACACCCGCGCCCGCACTGCCCGCAGTAATGGCACGCCGCACGCCCGTTGAGCGGCTTCGTGATCACCGCCCGCCGGTTCGGTATACAGGGAATGCCGAGCTTCTCCGAAGCCTTCTTGATCAAGACCTCGTGAACCTTCGGCTGCGGTGGAGTATGGAACTTCCCATCCGGCGCGCTGCGGATGCCTTCCACGCTGCCGCATACGCCGATGAACTCCTCGGCCTTGTCGTAATAAGGAGCGATGTCCTCATACGAGATCGGCCAATCCCAACCGAGCCCGTCCTTCGAATAAGGCTTGAAGTCGTAGTCGGAGAAGCGGAACGACATGCGCCCGTAGTGGTTCGTGCGCCCGCCGATGATCCGCGACCGGAACCATTGAAACTGGCTCCCTTCGCCCACCGTGTAAGGCTCGCCTTCCAACTGCCATCCGCCGCTCACCGTGGTGAAGAAGCCGAAATCCTTGCCCTTGCCGAAATAGTACTTGCCGCCTTCCTCCGCGCCGCGATGGTCATAATCATGCGGCCATTTGTGCTCCTTGAACTCCTTGTTCACTTCCAGCATCGGGCCCGCTTCGAGCAGCGCAACCTTGATGCCTTTCTCGGTCAATACCTGGACCGCTGAGCCGCCGCCGGCTCCTGACCCGATGACCACCACATCGTGCACCTCGGCGGTGCGTTGGATTTGCGACATAGCCGCTATTGTACCTATCCAGGCCTTACGATAGGAGAGTATGCATGGAGATGTCGCGTGACCCGCCGTGATCTGCTTGCCGCGTTACCCCTTTCCCTTGCCGCGCAGACCGTGGCTCCATCAGCCGGGCAGTTGCGCTGGCACAAACTCGAATTCTACGGCTTCCTCCACTTCACCATGAACACCTTCACGGACAAGGAGTGGGGCTACGGGGACGAGCCGCCATCGCTCTTCAACCCAACGGCCTTCGATGCCGATCAGATCATCGAAGCACTGGCAGCCGCCGGAATGAAGGGCGTCATCCTCACCTGCAAGCATCACGACGGCTTCTGTCTCTGGCCCACCAGGACCACGGAACACTCCGTGAAGCACAGTCCCTGGCGCAACGGCAAGGGCGACGTCGTCAAAGAGATCTCCGAAGCTGCCCGCCGCAAAGGGCTCGCCTTCGGCGTTTATCTCTCGCCCTGGGATCGCAACCATCCGCAATACGGCAAGCCGGAATACGTCCAGGCCTATCGCGCCCAACTGCACGAGTTGCTCACCCAATATGGTCCCATCTTCGAGGTCTGGCACGATGGCGCCAATGGCGGCGATGGCTTCTATGGCGGCGCACGCGAGAAGCGCACCATCGACAAGCACAGCTACTACGATTGGCCCAACACCTGGGAGATGGTCCGTAAGCTGCAGCCCAACGCCGTCATCTTCTCCGACGTAGGCCCCGACATCCGCTGGGTTGGGAACGAATCAGGCTATGCCAACGAGACCTGCTGGGCCACCTACTCGCCTATTGGTCCCGATGGCGGACCGCCCGCTCCCGGCCACACCCGCTACAAGGAAGGCGGAACCGGCCATCGCAATGGCCGCCACTGGATGCCCGCCGAATGCGATGTCTCCATTCGCCCCGGCTGGTTCTGGCATGAGAATCAGAATGCGAAGGTGAAGACGCCGCGCCAGTTGATGGACCTTTATTACAAGTCCGTCGGCCGAGGCGCAAGCTTCCTGCTCAACGTGCCGCCCGACCGCCGCGGCCTGCTGCATGAAGCCGATGTGGCTTCGCTCAAAGCCTTCGGCAGCGCCCTGCGCGCGACCTTTGCCAAGGTCTCAACGACATTCGACGTCATCCGGTTGCGCGAAGATATCCGCCACGGTCAGCGCATTGACGCGATCGAGATCGACATCGAAGAGCCCGCAGGCTGGCGCACCATCGCCCGCGCCACCAGCGTCGGCTCCTGCCGCATTCTCAAGCTCGATCAGCCCGTCACCGCGAAGCTTGTCCGCTATAACGTCACGCAGTCGACAGGTCCGGCCAAGATCACCGAGTTCGGTCTCTATAAGGAGCAAGGTCTGTGAGAATCGAACCCTTCGCCATGGAGCGGATGCAGTCCACCTGGGAGAACCTTGTGGAGTACGACATGAGCGAAAGCGGAGTGCGCCCGCTCACGTTGCGCGAACTTGCCGAGATGGGCCTCGATCTCGAAGCGCTGCTCGACACTCCACTCGGCTACAGCCAGTCGAACGGCACCATCGAGCTGCGCGAATCGCTCGCCGCGCTCTACCCCGGAGCTACGGTCGACCACATCGAGGTGACCAACGGCTCCTCGGAGGCCAACTACATCGTGGCCCTGGCACTGATCGAGTCCGGCGACCGAGTGGCTATCGAGGTTCCCAACTACATGCAGTATCCGGGCCTGGTGCGCAGCCTCGGGGCGCAAGTGGAGACTTTTCGCCTCATCCCCGAAGCCGGCTGGACCCCCGATTGGGACGAGTTCGAACGCGCTGTCTCACCGGGCACCAAGCTCGTCTATCTCTCCAATCCGCACAACCCCACAGGCTCCGTACTCAGTCCCGAAGCCATGCGCCGTATTGCCGCCCGCTGCCATGAAGTGGGAGCCTGGCTCCTGGCCGACGAGGTCTATCAGGGCGCGGAGATCCACGCTCCGCGCACCCCCAGCTTCTGGGGCCTCGCCGACCGCGTCATCGTCAACAACGGGTTGTCCAAGGCCTACGGCATCCCCGGCATCCGCATCGGCTGGATTGCCGGCCCACCAGCCTTCATCGCGCAATGCTGGAGCCAGCACGACTACATCACCATCGGTCCTAACAAGCTCTCTGACCGCATTGCCCGCATCGCCATCCAGGAACGCGAGCGCTGCTTCGCCCGCACCCGCGCGATCCTCCAACACAACCTTCCGATCGCCCGCCAGTGGATGGAAAGCTTCGCGGGTTTCCTCGAGTGGACCGAGCCTGCCGCCGCCGCGCTGACGCTGGTACGTTACCACTCCGCGGTCCAGAGCGTAGAGCTTGCCGAAAGCATTCGTACACGGCAGAGCACGCTCATCGTCCCGGGTGCGCAACTCGGGCTCGAAGGCTATCTCCGCATCTGGATCGGCGGCCGTGAGGACTACCTGCGGGAAGGGCTGCGGCGCATTGGCGTGGAACTGGAACGTCACCGCGCACCTGGCTAGTACCCGGTGTCTCAGGACTAAGCAATCAGCAAATTCATTTAGGGGCTTTCCGCGAATCGTAAAACCGGCAGTCCAGGCGTAGCATCAGAAGTGGAGAGATTCTCACTCCGTTTCATCTCAACCTTGGACTGGAGCCCGGTTTTAACGCCTTCCCAAACAGCGTGCCGGGCTTTTTTTTTTGCCTGCCTATTACTGCGCTAGGTGAAGTACCGCCGGCTGTATTCCGGCTCTAATTCGATGGCTTGCTTCCAGGCATCCGAGGCGCGGTCCTGTTCCCCTTGCGATTCGTAGACATGGGCCAGCAGGCACAGCAGGCCTGCGTGTGGATGCTGCTGCAGCCAGTCACCGGCGTTCCCGCATTGCTGGCCGCTGAGGGCGAGCGCACTGAGGGCATGGGCGGCTTCCGGTTTGGCGTCGGGGGCATCGGCCGCCTGCCGCCAAGCCAATTCCGCTCCGCCGGTATCGCCGGCCTTCCAACGCGCCACGCCGAGGTTGAACAACACCTCATAGCGTTTCGAGCCCATGGCTACGGCGGCTTCCAGGTGTTTGTGGATGTTGGCATGATCGACACGGGCCAGGGCCACGCAAACCTCGGCGTTGCGCGGGTCGGCTTCCCGCAGATGCTCTAGCCAGATGAGAGCCTCGCCGATGTCGAGCTGGCGCTCGCACACCTGCGCCAGCAGCCACATGGCGTTCGTACAGTCGGGTTTCAACAGAATGGCCCGCTCCAGATGCGGGCGCGCCTGCGCATCCTCATCGGCCGCGGCAAGGAGCCTGGCCAGGTTATAGTGCCCGGACCAGGATTGCGGCGCGCACTTCACGCCGCGCTCATAGTAGCGCTGCGCCCACATTCTGCGGCCTCGCGACTCTTCAATCCAACCGAGGGCGAGGAGCGAAGGCCCATGCAGGGGATCGATCCACACCGCTTCTTCCAACAACTCGGCAGCCGCTTCCAACTGATGATTCTCCAGCCGCAGGCGGGCCTGTTGATAGAGATCGCCGCTCACCGGATGGCCGGCGCAACTGCCCGTTTCACTTTCATCGAGAGTGAGGATGCCGGTGGGCACCACATGCAAGCCAAAGCGCGCCACGGGCCGTGTCAGCAGCGCTGCCGCCGCCAGCCTGTGGCCCGGATCGAGCCGCAGGGCCTGCTGCAGCAACAGCCAGGCGTTGGCCTGTTCACCCGTATGGAGATGGCAGATGCCGATCCGCGCCAGCAGATCGGCGGAGTCCGGTTCGAGCGGCAGGCACAGATTCCATTCCTCAATCGCAGCCTTCCACTGCTCGAGAAACATCAGCCCCTGCGCCACATGCTTGCGATGGGCGATGCATTCGCCATCGCTCTCAAGCAACTGTCGCCATGCCGCGATGGCCTCTTCCACTCGGCCTTCCTCCCATAGCCGTTTTGCCACTGTATCCTCAGCGTGCGGGGCACGAAAGCCGGCCGAGAGGGGAATCACCTTTGCCGATTGCATGGCCGGTTAGCTGCTCCAATCTGCCGCTGCGCAGGGAAGCTGGAAGTGCGGCATCGGCAAGTAACGGAGAGGGACGCGCACCTCGGGCCGGACCCGGGCCGAGGACAGCTTCCGGATAAAGAACGGCGGCAGGGCGGTTGTAGCGAGCAGGGTCTCGGGGATCTCCTCCACTTGCCGCAAGGAATAGAAACCCTGGGTGGCGCCCGCCTCCATCCGCTGCGCCGCGCCGTGCCGCAGCGCGGACGGCATGCCGTCGGCATATTGCGGACTGGCTACGGTACCGGCGATGCCGGCCATTGCCGGATCCACTTGCCGGGCAGGAGGGGGCGCCACCGGGCGCAATTCGAGCACCGCCGTGGCAAAGCCCGGCTCGACGCGGACCAGACCCGCCTGCATCATGGCCGGAAACGATGTGGCGATCCGATGGGCATCCACTTTCGGGCGCTTCGGGGCGGCCGGCTGGGGTGGTGGCGCTTCCAGTTCCGGTTGCTGCTGCGGCGGCTGTTGCGGCTGCGCCATGGCCTCCCAATCCGGGGCCATGACCGCTGCGTTGAGCCGCGGCCGGACGGCCGGCAACAGCGTGTACGGCGTTAGCTCCAATCCGGTCCAGCCTGGGGACTCGCAGTGGCGTGCCGCTGGTTCCTCGATTTCGCAGAGTGTTTCCGCGCCCAGTTCCCGCTTCCGCCGCGGCAACTCCACTTGCGGTACGGCCAGCATGTAGCGGAAATCCGAGCGGTAGCCATCGGCATTGTCCGGGTTCTCTCCCTGGCAGGCCACCCACATGACGCCGGCCATCAGCAGCCGTTCCTGCTCCATCATGACTTCGTCCGGAACACGCGATACCGGACGGTAGTCTTCAATGCTCTTCTTCTTTGCCGACGGCGGCGGCGCCACCCATTTGGGAAACCCGGCTGCCCGCAACGGACAGTCGTGGGAGCTTGGGGCCACCTGCTTTACCGGCTCGCCGAACGGCGGATCGGGGGGCTCCGCGGGCTGCTCCTTCTTGGCAACGGCTTTGGGCTTTTCCGGCTCTTTGACGGCCTTCCGCGGACCAAACAAGGAGAGCGACTCCAGGGCCAACTGGTCTTCTTTTTGCTTTGCGTCTGCTTTGCATTCAGGAGAACAATACGATCCCGTGCGCAGCCGCTCCATCAGACCTAATTTTCGTCCGCAATGTAAACAATAGGACAAAATACTACCCCGCCTACCTGTTTCTAACACGAATCAGGGGATGGGATAAATTGGCAAAGGAACGTAGTCCGTGTATATCCCTGGGGGATTATGGTTTTACCTCCACCGTGTCCAGGGCCCATTTCGTTCGCGCCACGCCGACGATCATCAGTTCCACATCCGCCGTCGAGCGGTTCTCAATGGCGTGGGCTTCGTTGAGGAACGCCGGCAGGGCGTCCCACTTCTTCAGCGGCGCGGTCTCCGAACCAAGCTTCGCCGTGGCCTCGCCATCCATGACATAGAAGAACTCCTCGACGCCTTCGTGGCGGTGCATGCCAAGCGACGCACCGGCCGGAATCACGACGTGATCGACGTAGGACCAGTTGGTGTAGAACACTTCCGGAGGCAGGGCGCGGCGATAACGGACCGTGCCCGCGCCGCCATGCATATGCTCCACCGGGCGGAGCAGCTTCTTGTCGAGGCGCATGGTGATGAAGACAGGAGTCTTGTCGAGGGGGGCATCGACGCGGTCGTCACCGAGATCGAAGGCATCGTACTTGCCCTTAATGGAGCCGACGGCGATGTTCATCCATTGCACCGGCTTGTTCGAAGGATTGTAGATGGCATGCGAGTGCCCCATGCGGCAGGGGGCGCCGGCCGGCCCTTGCAGCGTGGAGGTACGCCCATCCACAGTGAACTGGGCCTCGTTATCGAGTATCACGAACATCTCTTCCATGTGGTTGTGGAAGTGATGGCCAATGCCGCCTCCCGGCGGAATCACGCCCCGGTGCAGAAAGATGAAGTTCGTGCGGAAGGTCTGTGCATCGAACATACCGGAGAAGTGCAGTTCGCCCGCGCCGGCGTGGACGCGCTTGGCGGCACGATAGTTCGACGGATCGTTACGGGCGATACGCTGCGACAGGGGCTCGGCGGCGAAACAGAGCCCGGACAGGGTCATCAGGAGGAGTGTGGTACGCATGCCGCCACCTATTTTACGAACATAATGATTAGTACTGGTAACGCAACAGTCCTGGGATGCACCTAAACATAGAGATTCTTGTGACGCGTACTTTGGTCTTGGCCGTCTTCGCCGCTACACTCCCCTACCTGGGAGCGCAAAGCGTTTCCCTCGAGCGAGTGGAGAAGGTGGTGATGCCGGTCATTATTGACGGCAACAGCCCGGCGTACTGGGATAACGGCAACTTCGTGCTGTTCAGCTCCACCGGCAATCCGGAAATGATCCATACCTCGCCGGGCCAGTTCGGGCCCTGGGAGAGCGACTGGGTGAACACCTCGCAGCAGAATCACATGCCGATGTGGGTGGAGGCCGTATGGCGCGATGAGGACGGAACGCTCTTCGGCTGGTATCACCACGAGCCGGCCGATGTGTGCCGCGATAATGATCTCACCGCGCCCAAGATTGGGGCCGTGATTTCCTTTGATGGCGGCCGCACGTTCAAGGATCTGGGAATTGTACTGGAGTCCGGCGAGCCGGCCGATTGCAATGCCAAGAATGGCTTTTTCGCCGGCGGCCATGGGGATTTTTCGGTGGTTCCGGACCGGGAGAAGAAATATTTCTATTTCTTATTCACCAACTACGGAGGCGATGCTTCACAGCAAGGGATAGTGGCCGCGCGGCTGGCCTTCGAGGATCGCTATCAGCCGGCGGGCGCGGTGCACAAATACTATCAGGGCGAATGGGCGGAGCCGGGCATTGGCGGGCGGATGACGGCAATCTTTCCGGCATCCACGGTCTGGGGACGCGAAGATGCGGACTCGCTATGGGGCCCATCGACGCACTACAACCGCTACCTGGACAAGTATGTGCTGCTGATGAACCGGGCCTGCTGCCGTCCGGGCTGGCCGCAGGAAGGCATCTACATCGCCTACGCCAGTGACCTGAGCGATCCGAACACATGGAGCGATTCGAAGCGGCTGTTGGACAAGCAGGGCATCGGGTTCTCGCCCGGCTTCTATCCGCAGGTGCTGGGGCTCGAAGACGGTGATACGGATTCGGTGGCCGGTCAGACGGCTCGGTTGTACATCCACGGCATCTCCAACTGGGAGATCACTTTCCAGAAGTGAAGTTGGATTTCTCGCCAAGCACGCCAAGGTGCAAAGGTCGCAAAGAACCCAAAAGAATGGCGGCACGGGCTCCGCTGGCAGGTGATGGAGCTAGCGGAAGCGAGTTTCATCAGGCGCTGCCAAGCTCGCCAAAATATTTACTTTGCCGTGCCCGATGGCTCGATGGTCCACTCGCCGGGCGCCAGCAGGACACCGGCGATGAGCTGCGAGCCGAGGTATGTTTGTTCGCCGGCGGTGGTGCGCACGCGATAAAGCGTGTTCTCGTCGACGGTGAACCACTCCGGGAATTCGTTTAACCGGACGTAGTTGCGATCGAGGTTCAACACGCGGCGGTAACGGGCGTAGTCGAACTGCAGCTTCACGGGTGCGGGGGATTGCAGGGAGAGCAGCAGGCGATTGCCGTCGCGCACGGCGCCGACGCGGATGCCGGGCTTCCACTCTTCGGGCCGCACGCCCTGACTCTTCATCAAGGCATAGAGCATCGCCGTGCGATTGAAGTTGCCTTCGCCGTACCAATCCTCGACGAGGCCGTCGGGGCGCTGCATCTTGAGCATCACCTGCATTTCGGAGTCAACCCAGGCGAGGGCTTCGGGCACGGGTTCGCGATTGACCAGATAGAGCGCGCTTTCGATCGAGTCGGCATAACCATCGAAGGAGCCGAGCTTCGAGTCTTTACGCGGTTCCCAGGCCCAATTGCGGTACTTGCCGAGGTTCGAGAGCACCTTGCGCACGGCATCGCGATACTTCGTTTCGCCCGTGCATTGATAGAAGGTGTAGACGGCTCCGTAGACGTAGCCCCAGTTGTCGGAGAGGCCTGTATTCACAGGCTTGAGCGTGGCGGCGTCGAGCTGGTTATAGAGCATGCCGTCTTCGTTGGCCGAGGCGAGGATGCGGTCGAGCATGCGCTCAATGACGGGGCGGTAACGCTTGGCGCGCTCCGTGCCCTGGAAGTTTTCGAGGGCATAGAGCAGCACCAGGCCGACTACGGTTTCGTTGCCGTGATCGCGCAGGCGGAGCATGCCGTCGCCTTTGTGTGTGGCGAAGTCCCACTTGGAGCTGGGCACTCCGTGATTGCCGGGGAGCACTTCTTCGATGTAGGCATCGCCGATGCGGCGGGCCCATTGCTGGAAGCGCGGGTCGCCGGTCATGGTGGCGAGGCGCATGAGGGCTTGCAGGTAGTCGCCGTTCAGTTCCGCGTCGGAGGCCGGGAGCTTGCCGTACTTCGAGTCTACCGAAGCGCGCTCCATGGCATCGGCGATCATGTCCACCATCCGGTAGAACCATGGCGTGCGGCCGAGGTATTCGGTGACGGAGAGCAAACCGTCTTTGGCATACTCGCCTGCGCCGAACATGCTGGGCGGGCCGAGTTCGCCTTTGTCCAGATCGTAGTTGCCAGGAATGGCGCTTTGGGCGTTGGTGTAGCGGATCTCGTTGCGCAGCATTTCCATCATGCGGCCCTGATAGATGTCGCGATGGGTGAGATGCGCGGTGAGGATGAGGTAGGGGTAGAGATCGGCGCCGGAGTTATGCGGCGTATAGAGGCGCGGGTCGTTTGCGCCAATGCGATCCGGTAAGAGCAGCGTGCGCGGATCGGCATGACGCAGCCACGCCTGCATGAGGCGCTCCATGGCGGCGAGGGATTGTTCGAATCGTTTTCCGTTTTCGCGGGCTTCATCGAAGCCCGATGCGTGCGCGGCGAACGCCAGCGCGACGAGCAGAGCGGTCACACGGACCATATGCTACAAGGATACGGCGTTCTTGGTTACGTAGTCGTTGACTCCGTCGTCATCGGGCGCGATGTGGTGGAAGTACTCGGCGTATTGGAGGCCGTGGGCCTGTCCGCGGCTCTTGTCACGGCTGAGGGCGAAGGTGCGGGTGTACTGGCGATTGGCTGTGTCGTCGTCGTTGCCGAGTAAGGGGAGCCGCTTGCCCTGTTTGGCGAGTTTGGCGCGGAGTTCGGCGCCGAGGTTGCCGGCCGGGCCCTGGGTGACGTTGGCCATGTTGGCGTAGACCTTGGTTTCGAAGTAATCGCTGATGTCGACGACGCGGTTGACCAGTTGCGGGCCGCGCGCGTAGTAATACTTCTCCTGCGGGCCGTGCGTGGTGAGACCGGCTTTGAAGTGTTCGGGGTAATCCCATTCGGAGCGGGCCATCCAGCAGGCGGCTTCGACGGCGCGGGCCGTGGTGTAGTGGTCGGGGTTGCGCTCGTAGAGGGCGGAAGGATCGTAGACGAAGACGGTGTCGATCTTGAGCAGGCGGAAGAGGAAGACGAGGCGGGCGCGGATTTCGACGATGGGCCAGGCGTCCATGTTGTGGTTGGGGTAGTTGAGGAAGTAGGTCTCCTTGAGCCCGAGGCGGCGGGCCATCTCGACGGTGTCCTTTTCGTTCTTCAATTCGATGTCGGCGATGGAGGTGCCGGTGCCTGCCATGGAGTCATCGGACATGGTGATGAGGACGCCTTCGTAGCCCTCGTCGAGGAGTTTGGCGATGGTGCCTCCGGCGAAGATGGGGATGTCGTCGCAGTGGGGTTGGATGGCGGCGAGCTTCTTGCCCTTATGGGGCTTGCCAGTCTGCTTGCGTTCAATGGTGACGGTGGGCTGATAGGACACACTGCCGGTGCCGCCGGAAACGAATTCTTTCTCTTGAGAAGGCGCACCCTGATACATCGCGGGCAGGGAAGAGCCGAGGAAATGGCGTCTTTGCATTGGATGAGCTTACCATTGCCCGGGCCACGAATGGATCAAAAGATGGCGATGGGGTTGAGCGCCGAGCCGGTGGCTCCAGGGACCGTGAGCGGCGAGGTGGTGAGGAGGAAGTCGTAGCGCTTGCGCTTCTTGGCCTCGCGGCTGAGCTGTTCGAGGTCGCAATTGTCGAAGATGGGGGTGCCCATGGCGACGATGATGAGGGTGTGGATGGGTTGCTGGATGCCTTCGATTTGGGAAGGGCGGACATCGGAGGAGGCGTCACTGCCGAGGATGGCGATGTCGCGTTTGCGGAACCAGGCGGCGGTGGAGGCGTGGAGTCCGGCGCGTTCGGCCATGGACCAGGGCCCCTTTTCGGCGCGGCGGGCGAAGCGGCCAGTGCGGATGAAGACGACGTCGCCGGGACGGACGCGGGTGCCGGTCTTTGCTTCCCAGGCGTCGAGGTCTTCGGGGTAGATGGCGTAGTTGGTGTCGAGGTAGGGGAGGCCCTTGAGTTCGGGGATGTCGATGAGGATGCCGCGGGCGAAGATGCCTTCGCGGGCGGCGGTGATGTCGAGGTGTTGGGCGCCTTTCGCGGTGACGGCGGAGATGGGGTGCCCGTTGTAGAGTTGGCCCTTGTAGGAGAAGTGGCAGAGGGCGTCGAGGTGTGTGTGGATGATGCCGTGGTGGGCGACGGTGAAGGCATCGGTGAAGATTTCGGCGGTGGGGTTGGCGGAGGTGGAGAGCATTTCGTGGACGAAGGGACGGGTGTTGTCGGGAGCCTTTTCTTTCTCTACGTCGTGGGATAGGGAGACGGCGACGCCTTCGCGGACGAGCTTGGCGGCGGCGCGGCGAGTGGCGGGCGTGATGAGGTTGAGGGTGCCGCGTTCGTCGGCTTTGCCCCAGCGGCCCCAGTTCGAGAGTTCCTTCATCCAACGGTGGAAGTCGGCGAGGGTGGCGGCGGGACGGGATTGGGCGGGGAGGAGTGTGGCGGTGAGTAGCGCGAGTGGGAGGAGCATGGAAGTGGAGTATACACTGCTTTGGGTGGCTGAACTGCGTTGGTTTGACGGACGCATGCCGATTCGTTCTGCCCGGCTTGGCCAACTTAGCCAAGCCAGTCTAAACTGGAGAATGGGAGGCCGTATGAAGGTCAACATGCTGGAGGCGAAGAACCAGCTCTCGCGGCTGGTGAAGGATGCTCTCGAAGGCGAGGATATCGTGATCGCCAGCAACGGTGAGCCCATGGTCAAGCTGGTGCCTGTTGCGAAGCGAGGCCACTTGGGTGGTTGGGGCAAGTTGAAGAAATTCCGAGGCAGGATCGACGAGGCTTTCACCCCGGAACTCGATGAAGAGATCGCCAGGAGCCTCGAGGGCCAGGGGTGAGACTGCTACTAGACACTCAGGTAGCGCTGTGGTGGCTGACGGCCAGCCCACGGCTCTCCAAATCGTCGCGAGAGTTAATGGTGAATTCGCCGTGTTCGATATCGGTAGCCAGCGTTTGGGAGGTCGATCTCAAGCACCGGCTGGGTAAGTTGCCGATTTCGCCGTTGCGCTTTCGTGACGAGATGAGGTCAGCGGGAGCAAGCGTCCTGCCGATCACCGGCGAGCACGTCCTTACCCATGTGAAAGCCGCGGAGTCACACCGTGATCCGTTCGACCGCCTGCTGCTGAGCGTGGCGGAAGCGGAATCCCTCGTCCTTCTCACAGCGGACACCGCGCTCATCGAACTTGGACGCCAAGAGCCACGTCTTCCCATCCGGCAAGTGTAGGGGAGTTCCCGACTCGCCGCTGATGCTGTGCGGCGGTGATAGGATGTATGGACTGGAAAACGATGGCGCCTCAATCGATCGCCCACTACCGCCTCACAGGCAAGATCGGCGAGGGTGGCATGGGTGCCGTCTATCGCGCCACCGACACCAAGTTGGCGCGGGATGTCGCGATTAAGGTCCTGCCGGATGCGTATTCCGGCGATACGGACCGGCTGGCGCGTTTTACTCGCGAAGCCCAGGTTTTGGCTTCGTTGAATCATCCGAATATCGCCACGATTTTCGGAATCGAAGAGCGAGCGATTGTGATGGAGTTGGTGGAGGGGCCAACGCTCGCCGATCGTATCGCACAGGGCCCACTGCCCATCGACGAAGCAGTCCGCATCGCCAGACAAATCGCCGAAGCGCTGAAGGTCGCCCATGAAAAAGGCATCGTTCATCGCGACCTGAAGCCGGCTAACGTGAAGATTACTCCCGACGGAGCGGTGAAGGTTCTCGATTTTGGTCTCGCGAAGCTTTCTGATGCAAAGGAGGAACCCGAGCCAGGACTGGCCGCGACGATCGTCAAAGGGCAATCACCGACGATCGCCGGCATGATTCTGGGCACGGCGGGCTACATGTCTCCGGAGCAGGCGGCGGGACAAAGCGTGGACCGGCGCGCGGACATCTGGGCGTTTGGCGTGGTGTTTTGGGAAATGCTGTGCGGGGCGGGTCTATTCCAAGGGGAAACCGTGATCCACATGATTTCCGATGTGATGCGGGCTCCGATCGACTTTGATCGCTTGCCGCCATCCACACCCCGGCCGGTGCGCACGCTGATCAGGCGTTGCCTGGAGCGCGACGTGAAGAACCGGTTGCAGGATATTGGCGAGGCGCGCTATGCGTTGGAGCAATATCTTACAACGGGGGAACCGGAGGTGCCGGCCGTTGCGATTCCACGCCCGGCTCCGGTGGTGCGGCGCTGGCCGTGGGTGGCCGCCATAGGGGTTGCGTTGATGGCGGGCTGGGTGCTGCATCGCCCGCCGCCTCCGTTCCGTGGGCCGAAGCTGACGCGCGCCACGTTTGATTCGGGGTTGACCTGCGACCCGGCCATCTCGCCGGACGGCAAGTTGTTGGCGTACGCCTCAGATCGCGCGGGGAATGGGAATCTGGATATCTGGGTGCAAGCGGTGAACGGCGGCGATCCGGTGCAACTGACCCACGACGACTTCGACGATTCCGAACCCTCGTTCTCGGCGGATGGTTCGCAGATTGTGTACCGCTCGGAGCGGGATGGCGGCGGCGTTTATGTTATCGGCGCTCTGGGAGGGCAATCGCGGTTGGTGGCGCGGGAAGGGCGCACACCGCGCTTCTCGCCGGACGGCTCGCAGATCGCCTACTGGATCGGCAAAGGGGGCCGTAGCGAGCAGTTGTCGCGCCAGGGCGGGCGTATCTTCGTGGCACCCGCGGGAGGAGGCGAGCCGCGGCGACTGGCTTCGACGGTTCCTGTTGCGGCCTCTCCGATCTGGTCGCCGGACGGGAGGAAACTGCTTTTCGTTGGCCTCTCGCCGAGTTCCGACGCGATGAACCGGCGTCTCACCTGGTACATCACGCCGGTGTCGGAGGATCGTCCGGCGTTGACGAACGCCGAAGAGGTGCTGGCAGGGTTGGGCAACCAGATGCCGACGCCATCGCAATGGCTGCCATCGAATCAGATCATTTTCGGGGAACGGCGCACGGACGGGGCCAATCTTTACCGCGTCGCCATAGACGATGCTACTGCGAGGGTGTCCGGCCCGCCTGAACAAATCACATTCGGAGGCGGCGTGGAAGATGCGCCATCGGTGGCGGCGAGCGGTCTCATCGCGATGGCGGACCTGACGTGGAACTTTGATCTCTGGTCGCTCCCGATCGACGGTCGAACGGGTGAGGTGACGGGCGACCCCATTCGGCTCACCGATTCGCTGGTGGCGGAAGGGCGACCCGCGCTCTCCGGTGACGGGCGCAAGTTGGCGTACCAAACGTTTCAGCCGCAGCAGAATTCCATATGGGTGCGCGACCTCGCCTCGGGGAGGTCGACCCGCATCTTGTCCTTCCCCAATGGCTCCTCCACTCCCTTCTTGAATGACGACGGGTCCACGCTGGTCTATTCACGGCTCAATGGGAAAGCCCGCACTATATTCACCATCCCCACGACGGGCGGGCTGGGACAACGTGTTCTGGAGGATACGGGCTACGCGGAAAGCTGGACGCCCTCGGGCAAGATCGTTCATCAGGAGACTAGTCCCCGGCGTGTGGGAGTGCTTGACCTGAAAACACACACTAGCCGGCGGCTGCTGCAAGCCGAGAAATCCGCTTTCTACCAGACATCTTTCTCTCCGGACGAGAAATCGATTGCATTTATATTTATGACGTCGTCACGGACAACCCAGGTTTTCATCGCGCCTGCGGGTGGAGCGTGGCCTATCCCGCAGAGCGAGTGGATTGCCGTGACGGACGGCAATCAGTGGGACGACAAACCGCGATGGTCACCGGGCGGAAACTTTCTCTACATGACATCGGACCGGGACGGTTACCGCTGCCTGTGGGGGCGGCGCATCGACCCGGCTACCAATCGTCCGGTGGATGATCTGGTTCCCGTTCGTCACTTTCATTCTTCGCGCCGTTCGATGATGAACATGTCCGTCAACACGCTGGAGTTGGCTGTGGCACGCGACCGCATCGCGTTCGCGCAAGGGGAGGTCACGGGGAACGTGTGGCTGGTGAAGCTGCCTTAAGGTGGGCAAGCGGCGCGCAGGATTGCGCACGCCACCTTAGCGTGGCGGGGAGAGCCCGTTCTGGCGGAGGATGGCGGCGCCGGGGCCGGTTATGAGGAAGTCGAGGAAGCGGGTGGCGAGGGCAGGTTGACGGGTATTGGCGGTGATGGCGGCGGCCTGGATGATGGGCGCGTGGAGGGATTCGGGGAGCAGGGTGCCTTTGTTTTGGAGGAGGGTGTGGCTGGTGAGGACAGCGTCGGCGTTGCCGGATTCGGCATATTGCAGGGCCTGGCGGACGTTCTCGGCGTAGACGATTTTGGGTTGGAGGAGTTTCCAGAGACCGGCCTTTTCCAGGGCCTGCTGGGCCGCGACTCCGTAAGGGGCGTGCTTGGGGTTGGGGATGGCGATGTGGCGGATCTTCGGGTCGCGGAGGTCTTCGAGGGATTTCTGCGGGTAGAGGGCGAGACGGCCTATGGCGTAGATACGGATGGAGTTAGAGCGGATGGCGGAGTGGCGGGCGAGGTCATCGATGTAGGCGCGGTTGGCGCTGAGGAAGAGGTCGAAGGGGGCTCCGTTTTCGATTTGGCGGGCGAGCATGCCGGAGGCGCCGGTGGTGAAACGGACGGAGTGGCCGGTGGATTGGAGGAAGGCTTTGGCGAGGGCGGGTTGCGTGGGGGCGAGGTCGGAGGCACAGGCGATGAGGAGTTCAGCGGCGGAGGAGGCAGGGGGGATGAAGGCAAGCAGGAGGAATGCGAGCCGCATAGGATGAGTCTAGCAGAAGCAGACTTGACAATAACGCACTAAACTTAGATACTAGAAACGAGCGCAACGTAGCGCTTTGAAATATTGACTTCGAGCGGGGAGGCGAACGTAGGAAACACTATGAGCAAGATTATTGGAATCGACCTAGGAACGACGAACTCGGTTGTCGCCGTGATGGAAGGCGGGCAGCCGGTGGTGATCCCGAACCAGGAAGGCGGCCGGACGACGCCGTCGGTGGCGGGATTCACGAAGTCCGGGGAGCGGCTGGTGGGCCAAGTGGCCAAGCGCCAGGCGATTACGAACCCGGAGAACACGATTTACTCGGTGAAGCGCTTCATGGGACGCCGTTTCAATGAAGTAAGCGAGGAAACGAAGCTGGTTCCTTACAGGATCGCGCCGGGGGACAATGGCGATGCCCGGGTGGACATTTCGGGCAAGAAGATGTCTCCGCCGGAGATTTCGGCGCTGGTGCTGAAGAAGCTGAAGGAAGCGGCCGAGGCCTATTTGGGCGAGAAGGTGACGAAGGCCGTGATTACGGTGCCGGCATACTTCAATGACGCCCAGCGGCAGGCGACGAAGGACGCGGGTCAGATTGCGGGGCTGGAGGTGATGCGCATCATCAACGAGCCGACGGCCGCGGCGCTGGCCTACGGGTTGGATAAGAAGAAGGACGAGACCATCGCCGTGTTCGACTTCGGCGGCGGCACCTTCGACATCTCGATTCTGGAGGTGGGCGACGGCGTGGTGGAAGTGAAGGCCACCAACGGCGATACGCACCTGGGCGGCGACAACATCGACCAGCGGATCATTGACTGGATGGTGACGGAGTTCAAGCGCGAGGCGGGCATTGACGTTTCCAACGATCAGATGGCGCTGCAGCGTTTGAAGGAAGCGGCGGAGAAGGCGAAGATCGAGCTTTCGACGTTGCTGGAGACCGAAATCAACCTGCCGTTTTTGACGGCGGACGCGAGCGGGCCGAAGCACCTACAGATGAAGCTGACGCGGGCCCGGTTTGAGCAGATGGTGGACGATATTCTGAAGCGCTGCTTCGGGCCGTGCGAACGGGCGATGCATGACGCGGGGATGAATCCGTCGCAGATTGAGGAAGTGGTGCTCGTCGGCGGATCGACGCGTATTCCGAAGATCCAGCAAATGGTGCGGGAGTTTTTCGGAAAAGACCCGAACAAGAGCGTGAACCCCGATGAAGTAGTTGCCGTGGGCGCAGCCGTGCAAGGCGGCGTTCTGGCCGGCGAAGTGAAGGACGTGCTGTTGTTGGACGTGACTCCGCTGTCGCTGGGCATTGAGACGCTGGGCGGGGTGTTCACGAAGCTGATTGAGCGCAACACGACGATTCCGACGCGCAAGAGCGAGGTATTTTCGACGGCGTCCGATAATCAGACGTCGGTGGAGATCAAGGTGTATCAGGGTGAGCGCGCGATGGCACGGGACAACCGTTTGCTGGGCGTGTTCCAACTGGTAGGCATTCCGCCGGCTCCGCGTGGGATTCCGCAGGTGGAAGTGACGTTCGATATCGATGCCAACGGTATTTTGAACGTGACGGCGAAGGACCGTGCGACGAACAACGAGCAGAAGATCACGATCACTTCGAGCTCGGGTTTGAGCAAGGACGAAGTGGACAAGATGGCGACGGACGCCAAGTCGCATGAAGCGGACGACCGGAAGCGGCGCGAGGAGATTGAATCGCGCAACCGGGCCGATGCCATGGTCTACAACGTGGAGAAGATGCTGCGCGAGCACGGATCGAAGATCAGCGAGGCGGACAAGAAGAATGTCGAGGCCGCACTTGAGGAGACGAAGAAGGTGAGCGCGAGCGGCTCGGCGGAGCAGATCAATGCGGCGTTGGACAAGTTGACCACGGCGAGCCACAAGCTGGCCGAGGCGATGTACAGCGCGGCGGGCGCCGCAGGCGGTGCGGGTGCTCCTCCACCTCCGGGCGCGGGTCCGGCGGGCGATGGCGCCAAGCCCAAGGACAACGTGGTGGATGCCGAGTTTGTGGATGTAGACGATAAGAAGTAAGTGCTGGATTGGAGAAGGGCGGCGTGCTTTTGGGTACGCCGCCTTTTTTGAAGTGTGGGAGGCGCGGATGGCATCGAAGAACGACTATTACAAGACGCTTGGCGTGGAACGAGGCTCGAACGCCGAGGATATTCGCAAGGCCTACCGCCGTTTGGCACGTAAGTATCATCCGGATTTGAATCCCGGCGATAAGGCTTCCGAGGACAAATTCAAGAATGTGCAAGAGGCCTATGATGTCCTGAGCGATGATAAAAAGCGCCAGATGTATGACCGGTTCGGCTTTTATTCCGATCAGGGATTTCCGCAGCAGGGCGGGCCAGGGGGGCAGCCGGGAGGTTTTGGATTTGGCGGGTTTGATTTTGGGGATGTGTTTGGGCAGGCTGCAGGCGGGGCGGGTGGGCCTCATGCGGGTGCTCGCGGCGGGATGGGCGGCCACGGAGAGGAAGACAGCGGGTTCGGGAATTTATTCAGCCAGTTTTTCAATCGTGGGAAGCAGAAAACGCGGCGGCCGGAGCGCGGGCAGGATCTGGAATACGCGCTGAACATCGACTTCTGGCAGTCGATCAAGGGGACGCAGGTGCGGTTGACGATCAACCGGCAGGAGACGTGCGGGGCGTGCAATGGCTCGGGGAGCGCGGGCGGGGCGACGGTGGTGTGTCCGGAGTGCAATGGCTCGGGCAGTGTGACGCAGATGGCGGGCGCGATGAAGTTCAGTTTGACGTGCAACCGCTGCGGCGGGTCGGGCAAGGCGGTGAACGCTTGTCCGGTGTGCATGGGAGAAGGGCGTACGGCGCAACCGGAATCGGTGGAAGTACGGATTCCGCAGGGAGCGCGGAACGGGTCGCGGCTGCGGGTGGCGGGGAAGGGAAGCGCGGGGGTGATGGGGGCTCCGGCGGGGGATTTGTACATTACGATCCGGGTGGAGGAGCATCGTTTCTTTCATCGCGACGGAGACGATATTCTGATTCAAGTGCCGATTTCGATGAGCGAGGCCTATCTGGGCGGGAAGGTGGAAGTGCCGACAGTGGATGGGCGGGCGCTGTTGAAGGTTCCTCCGGGGACGCAGACGGGGCAGAAGTTCCGGTTGCGGGAGAAGGGTGTGTTCAACGCGCGGACGAACACGCGTGGGGACCAGATTGTGGAAGTGCAGATTGCCGTGCCGAAGACGCAGGATGAGCACACGCGGGAGATATTCCGGCAGTTGGCGGCGCTGCACCCGGATGATCCGCGGGCCGAGATTTGGAAAGAGGCTTAAAGCGATGGCGAAGAAGCGTTCCAAGGGCGTGTACATGATCAGCTCGGTAAGCGAGCAGTACGGGATTCATCCGCAGACGCTGCGGCTGTATGAACGCGAGGGATTGCTGACGCCGTCGCGGTCGGATGGGAATACGCGGTTGTACACGGATGAGGATTTGGAACGGCTGGAAGTGATTTTGCAGTTGACGCGGGAATTGGGTGTGAATCTGGCGGGGGTGGAGATTATTTTGAACATGCGGGATAAGATGGCGGCGATGCAGGCGCAGATTGAGGAGTTTGTGACGCGGCTGAATGTGGAGCTGGCGAATCAGCCGGTGATGGGGGAGACGGGACGGGGCGGGGTTGGGTTGATCCCGGTGGTGCGGGGGGTGGTGGTGAAGAAGGGGTAAGGGATCGGCTGTTCCGTGTCCAAAGTATTGCTGAATCTTGTATCAGGGCTCTAGCCCGAATTCTTTCTTGGCTTGGTCCCAAGGGATGAGTGGTTTCTTGCCGTTTCCGCGAATGACTGCATCAAGCGCGCGGGCGTCTTCGAGTCTTCGACGCGCTCTTTCAGACGGGTCAGTTCGGCGGCCAGTTCACGGATTGCTGACTCCCTATTGCGTTGTGTGGGTTCCGTCATGGGCGTCTGAGCGCTGGCTTGCAGCGTCTGCTGCGATTCTGAGCCATCCAGCCGGAATAGAAAGGCGATGGCTGATGGGTTGACGAATGTCATCTTGATGATTCGGCAGTAACCTCATGGAGGTGTTTCCGGGGATGTGACGGAACATCACGCGGCGTCGTCGAGGCGCATGGTGATGCGTTTGCCGAGTGCGGCTAAGGCGGCGGCGAGTTTTTGGGTTTTGCTGGCGTGGTCGGGGTCGAGGAGGCGGCGGACTACGGTTTCGCGGACTCCGAGACGGCGGGCGAGTTCGGAGTTGGAGATGCCCTCATCTTCGATGGCGAAATGGAGGGCGAGTTTGGGGGCGAGCCAGACAGGGACAGAAATTGGCCTGGTCCCTTTCTGCATTTGAGATGGGCGCGGGAGCGGCTCTCTTTCGGCCATGCGGATGGCGAGTGCACTGCCGAGACAGTCTTCCGCTTCCGCAAGCGCCTCCGCGCGCGTGGCACCGTCGGTGTGGGCTTCGGGGAGATCGGAAAAATGGACAACCCAACGGCCATCGCTGTCGCGGCGGAAGCGGGCGGGATAGACGAAGTCCATGTTAAAGCTCCTTCGGATCGATTCCAAGATCCTTGCACATGGCGTGAAGAGGCTACCTTTGCCGTGGACAGAGATCTGAACCGTGGTTCCTTTCCGTGCGGCCAACCTGCGAAGCTTGCGGAGGAACTCACTTCCCTTCACAGTTCATGCTCGCACAGATGTGTGCGGATGGCAAGCGAAGCGCGAGGCTATGATGTCCAGAGCGGGGACAAAAGCTGCAAAGGTATGACCGGTCCGGATTCTGTTCCGATCAGGGACTTCCGCCGCAGGGCGGCCAAGGGCGGACGGGCGGCCTTGGATTTGGCGGGTTTGATTTTGGGGATGCGCGGACGAACACGCGGGGGGACCAGATTGTGGAAGTGCAGATTGCCGTGCCGAAGACGCAGGATGAGCACACGCGGGAGATATTCCGGCAGTTGGCGGCGCTGCACCCGGACGATCCGCGGGCCGAGATTTGGAAAGAGGCTTAAAGCGATGGCGAAGAAGCGTTCCAAGGGCGTGTACATGATCAGTTCGGTGAGCGAGCAGTACGGGATTCATCCGCAGACGCTGCGGCTGTATGAACGCGAGGGATTGCTGACGCCGTCGCGGTCGGATGGGAATACGCGGTTGTACACGGATGAGGATTTGGAACGGCTGGAAGTGATTTTGCAATTGACGCGGGAACATCGGACTCGGCACAGCCATCTGCAAAATACGGCATGGGTGGATTCTAAGATTCCGACACGCGGCTTGGCTGCGAACTTGCCGATCTCTGCACTCTTCGTGCTGAATGTGGTGTTTTCTGTTGTGACTGGCCCCGATCGTGTACGTCTCCAAGGGGCCTTGGAGATCCTCCGCGATGCAGCGTTTCATGATTATGTAGATGGTGAAACTGTGGCAGGGCTCAGGTCACTGTTCAGAGTGGCCTTGAATGGTTGGGAACAACCAGTCTGAGGCTTTCCAGCCGCAATGGTGGGATGAGGAGGCAGGACGGTTCTGAATTTTTGGATTAAGGCTCCAGCCCGAGATCCTTCTTTGCCTGGTCCCAAGGGATGAGAGGTTGGTCGCCGTTTCTGCGAATGGCAGCGTCAAGCTCACGGGCGTCTTCGAGGTCTTCGACCCGTTCTTTTAGGAGCGCCAGTTCGGCGGCCAGTTCACGGATTGTTGGCTCTTTGGCGTTTTGTGCGAGTTCACGCATAGGCATTCTTGCGCTGCTTCACCTCGATTCTAGCGCCATCCATCCGGAATAGAACACGGTGGTTTCCGACTCGGAGCCGGTATCGGCTACTTTGGCCCTCCAACTTTTTCACATCACCTGACAGGTCGGACTGAAGGAGTTGAAGTCGATGGCCGATGTTTCGACGAACATCATCTGGAAGATCCCGCAGTTGCTGGCGAGCTTCCAGGGAGAGGAAGAGTTCGAAGTGCACTCCGCTTGCAGTGTACCAGTGGGATTGTGTGCCGCTCAAGAGCTGAGCTGAGGGTGGGAGGCCGGACGGGCTATCGCTGTCGCCGTGGAAGCAGCTAGCATCATATTAAGTGCAAATTTGGTGCTCCTTATGCCAGACATCGACATTGGTAAAAACATTCATTCTCTCAGTGATTTCAAGCGCAAAACCAGCGAGTTCGTGACGCAGATGCGCGAGTCGGGGCGTCCCGTGGTGTTGACGATCAACGGGAAGGCGGAGTTGGTTGTGCAGGATGCTGCGTCTTACCAAAAGCTCCTGGATCAGATTGATGAGTTAGATGCCTTGCCCGTCTAGTGCGATTGGGTGCTGGTCAAAAGCGTTGGGGGCGGGGATCAAGACGGCGGGCGAGTGCGCTGCGGTTGTATGAGCGCGAGGATTGGGTTGATCCCGGTGGGGTGAGCGAAGAGCGGGTCTGGCCACTCATTACCGCCGCTTGACCGCAGCCGGCCAGTTCAAAACAATGGTGAACGGCTTACTCTCCGACTCAACAGACTCCAGCAGCAGGAACCTCTGGCCGTCGCCGCTGACGGCGAATTGGTCCGTTACCGGTGCAACGCGGATCCGCGTCGGAAAGAGCGCTTTGGGTATTCCCGCTTCGAGAGTGGTACCCGGTTGAACCGGCACGGACACCATCTTGCCGTCCAGCGACAGGTAGAAGAGTTCCTTGCCGTCTTTTCTCCAATAGCCCTGCACACCACCGGCATTGGAAACCTGCCGTCTCTCCGTGAAGGATGGGAAAGCTGCGATATAGACTTCATGCCGCCCGGATTCATTGGTGTTGTAAGCGGCCCAGCGCCCGTCCGGGGACACCCGCAGTCCGTCCTTGTTGTAGTCCGTTTTCAGGAGCGTCTCGGGTTTCATGCCCACACCTGGTGCAAGCCGGTAGAACGACCTGCCGTTGGTATTCATGAAGGTGAAGGACCCGTCCTTCAGCCATTCTGCCGGGTAAACCGGCTCGGTGGAAGCCGCGACAAGTTGCTCGTCCCCACCGCCAGCCAATTTGCGGTAGAGGTTCAGCACGCCCGTCTTGTTGGAACTGAAAAAAACCTCTTTTCCGTCGGGCGACCAGGCAACAGTATCTTTGTTGGCCCGGTCCGATGTCATCCGCGACAGTATGCCGCTGGTGAGATCAAGCAGCCAGAGATCGCCGTTCCGGCTTGCGGAATCCACGATCTGCGCGGCAAAACGCTTTTCATCCGGTGACAAGGTACCCTGCCGGTAAGCCCGAGGCTCACCGGCGGTACGGAGCATCTTCCCATCCCGGCTGTACCAAGCCGGCTGAATCAAACCGCCGTCCAAACTGTCCGGCCGGTACACCAACGCACCGTTTGGCGACGAAGAAAAGAAACTCATGTTGGTGACTTCCGAACGGGCAATCATGTCCGCCACTGGAAACGGCTCGCCGGTCAACTGGAGCTTTCCGGGATCGAAGGTTTGGGCCATCAAGGCTCGCCCGCGTCCGAACAGGAGCAGGTCGGGTGCAACGAAATTCGCATTGGATTCGGTGTTCAGCAGCCGGCGGGTCTCCTGGGAATCCAGGGAAGCGAGGTAGATTCCACCCCGTCCTTCCCCAGAGGAACCAGCAGTAAATGATGTGAAGAGGAAATGACGCCCATCGGGGAGAAAATGCGGCGCTACCTGTCGAGACTCCTGGCGGGTAGTATCCAGCTTGAGTAGTGGCTTAGGCTCGCCGCCGCTCGCGCCCACTTGCTGGATGACCCCATCCCCATCCCCAATCAGGATGATCCCTTCCTTGCTCCACGTGCCTCCCGCGAATCGTACGGGGACATCACAGAGGGTTTGTGGCGTGCCGCCGATGGCGTCGATCTTTTTCAGTTTCCGATCCGTGCCAACGAATGCGATGAACTTTGCGTCCGGCGACCAGAACGGCCTCGTTCCGCCGTCGGTCCCGGTCAGCGCCGTGGGCCGCACCTCGTCCATCCGCCGCACCCAAAGCATGGAACTAGCCCCCAGGCTATGGTTTTCGTAGACGAAACTACGGCCATCCGGAGCCATCACCGGCATATCCCCCGAACTGTAAATCGCTATCTGCGGAGAAGCGTGCTCAAAGCGAACCGCATAGACCGGCGCGGGCGTCTGGCGAAAATAGAGAAAGCCGAGCGTCAGTGCCGCCGCCGAAGCGAGAGCAGCCACTCCCCAGGAAAGGCGCTCGCGCCTCTTCCGATGCTCCACCACAGGCTTCGGAATTCCCAGTTGCGATCCGCCCGCGGCGATCCAGCGCAGTTCCAGTAAAACGTCGTGCATACTCTGGCGCCGCAGGTCGGGATCCTTGGCCAGGCAGGTTTCGACCAGGTGCGCCAAGGCAGGGGGTATCAATGGCTGAAAGCTGGTGATGGGCTTGGGTTCGGCCGCCAGCACAGCGGCGATCAGATTGGCATGAGTTTTGCCCTCGAACGCCGAGCAGCCCGCCAGCATCTCGTAGAGCACTAGACCAAACGCGAAAATGTCGCTGCGCTGATCCGCTTCGCTGCCCTCCAACTGTTCCGGAGCCATGTACTTGGGCGTGCCCAGAATCGTACCCGGAATGGTGAGCGAGGCGGCAACCGTAGCATCCGCGGGGCTGGGTACGGCAGGCTTCCGGTTCAATTTCGCCAGTCCGAAATCCAGCACCTTCACGCCGGACTTGGTCACCAGAATATTGCCCGGCTTCAGATCGCGATGAATCACACCATGGCGATGAGCGTGGTTCACCGCTTCGGCAATCTGAATGGCGACGCGCAACGCTTCGGCTACAGGCAGCGGACCCTTGACCTCGGGCCCCTCGATGAACTCCATCACCAGGTAGTCCGGGCCGACATCATGCAGGGTACAAATGTTGGGATGGTTCAACGAGGCAATGGCCTGAGCCTCGCGTTGAAATCGCTCTCCGAATTCCTGCGCGGAAACCTTGATGGCCACGGTCCGCTCGAGGCGAGTGTCACGCGCCTTATAGACCTCGCCCATCCCTCCCGCTCCAATCAGAGACAGGATTTCATAGGGACCCAGTTTCGCGCCCGCGGATAATGGCATTTTCGTGTTCCGGTCATTCTACTCCATCACCGGAAGGAATGCGAATCCACTGAGCAGTGATACGCTGTGTTCTGCGTGCTTCACTACATCCTTCTCGCCCTGACGCTCCAAGCCCAAAACTGGCCCCAAGCCGCGGGCCCCAACGGCACGTGGCAAATCCGCACTCCGCAAGCCCCCACCGACTGGAGCGTATCGAAGAATCAGAACATCGCCTGGCGCACCCGGCTCCCCAACGGCGGCCAGTCGGGTATCGCTGTCTGGGGCGACCGGGTCTTCCTCACCACCTTCGCGCCATACAAGGACGGCGATCCGAAATTCAGCGCATCCATTGAAGGCCACTGCCTGGACGCACGCAGCGGCAAGCTGCTGTGGTCCGTTCCTCTCGAAGGCGCAGTCAAAAGCCCGATGATGTATGCCTATAGCGATTCCACCACGCCAACCCCTGTCACCGACGGCAAACACGTCTTCTTCTTCAACGCCAGCGGCGCGATGGGCGCGTATGATTTCCAAGGAAAGCAAATCTGGATCCGCCACTACACCCCTTGGGGCGAGCCGTTCCCGTTCAACAAACAGCACGAGCCCATCCTGGCGGGCGACGTCATCCTCAACGTTGAACCGCTCGACAACAACCCGCCCGCCAAACAAGGCTGGAATTACCTCCGGGGTATCGACAAACACACCGGCCGCACTCTGTGGATCGCCGAAGACGGCACGACCGCCTACGCCACCTCCGTGTATGGCAAGCGAGCCAACGGCCAAGCCGCTATCCTGACCGGCCGCGGCGGCTGGCACGACGTCCCCGAACGCCCCGTCGGTCTTTCTCTGCTCAGCCTTGCTCCCAACGCCCCGGGCAAATCCATCTGGCGCTTCGTCGCCGGCGACGGCAACACGGGCGGCCCCACCTGGCAAGCTCTCTACACTCTTCACTGGGACACCCAATACGCCTACTGGTTCCGGCTCAATCCCGAAGAGTCGCACCTCGTTCTTGATGCCAATAGCGGCGATCTTCTGAAAGAGCAATCGCTCATCCGCAACGTCGATTACCGCCAGTGGGATCCCGCCCGCCAGGCGTACATCACCCACAAAGGGGTCAACCTTCGCGAGGTTCGCGATCTCTCGCCACGCAACAAGATGGCCCCCAACGAGGTCATTCGAGTCATGCCCGCCTGGCACGCCAATATCGTGCACTCCGGCTATCACTATTTCCTCACCACCACCGCTCACCGCCGCAATCGCCAACCACCTGCCGGACGCGCCGGCCCCTCGCACTGCATCGCCCGCGTCCACATCGTCACCGGTAAGGTGGAGTATCTGGAAGTCCCGGTCACCGTAATTCGCAAATCCGGCGAGCCTGACAAACCTATTTACGGAATCCCTGTCGTTACGAGCACGGTCAACTCCGCCGGCCAAGACGTCGGCGCGGAAGCCCGTTCCCGCACCGATGGCTGGGAAATCCCCGCCTTCTGGGGCAGCCCCATCGCCATCAACGACAACCTCTACTTCACCACGATGCCGGGCATCACCTATGTGGTCAACGCGAAAGCCGCTACTCTTGACGAACACGCCATCCTCGCCATCAACGACCTCGGTCCCTCGGGCGACACCTGGACCCTCAACACGCCCAGCTTCGGCGGCGGCCATCTCTTCCACCGAACGCTGAAAGAGTTAATCGCGATCCGCCCCAAAAAACCCTGATCAGAGGCATATAATCGGAAAATCCCCATGCCCCCACCCGGCCAGGATTTTTCGCCCGCCGAAATCCAAGCTCAACTCGCGCGCATACTCGCCTCGCCACACTTCGCCCGGGCGAACCGCTCGTCCCAACTTCTCTCCTTCCTCGTCCAATGCACCCTCGAGAGCCGTATCGATCAACTGAAGGAATACCCTATCGCCACAGAGGTGTTTGGCCGGGACAAATCCTTCGATCCGCGCATCGATTCCCTGGTCCGCGTGGAAGCCACGCGGCTCCGCAACCGCCTCGCCGCCTACTACGAGAACGCTACCGAAGCGGACACCATCCTCATCTCCTTATCCACGGGCACCTATCTCCCCACCTTCGAGCGACGCCTGCCACAAGCCCCGCCAATCGCGACCCGCCGCAACAATCTCTACCTCGTCCTGCCAGCCGTCGCCCTTCTCGCTCTCATCGCGATCACCATTTTCCGCTCCGTGGGCAAAGCCCATATCAGCGTCGCCATCCAACCCAACCTGCTGCGCCGCCTTTCGCTGCCGCAGGAAGTCCTCTTTTTTCCCGCTCTCGCCCCTAACGGCAAGGAGGTCTACTTCGCCTCCAACCGCGGTGGAGGTCCGTTCCGGATCTGGCGTCAAAGCTGGGATGGCGCGGAGGCCGTTCCTTTCACCCCGCCTGATTCCGACGCATTCGATCTGGACATCAGCCCCGACGGGCGCTGGATTGCCTACCGCTCCGCGCGGCTTGGGGGAGCCATCTATCAGCAACCCGCAGCCGGCGGGGAAGAACTCCTCGTCATCGCCGACGCGCGCTCCCCGCGGTTTTCTCCCGATAGCCAGTTCATCCTCTACTGGCAGGAAGGCAAACAGGGAGCCTTTAGCAAAGCCTTCAAAAGCGGCATCACTCCCGGCCGGCATGATCGCGAGCCCATCCCCGTCGCCCCCGATTTTGACGACGCGCACACTCCGCAGTGGACCCCCGACCAGCGGATCCTGCTGTGCGGCACGCTCCGCACGAACGTGCCGGCGATGGAACATGATCTATGGATCGTGAGCGGCAGCCCGTCCAGCCAGCCACACCAGAAAACGGGCATTCTGCCCTTTCTTACGGCACGGGGCATCTCGCTTCATACCCGCATCCTGCCGGCGACGGCTTTCCGGCTCGTCCCGGGAAACCTCATCTTCTCCGGCCTTCGCAACGGGCGCTCGGCGGTCTATCGACTGCCGCTCTCGAACACCTACCAGCCTGCGGGCGAGCCCGCGCTCATTCAGGATCCGGCCGACACCCCTGCGGTGTCGCAGAACCAACTCGCCTTCTCCACGCTCTCCACAAACCTCGATATCTGGGAAATCCCACTGGAGGCCTCGCAGCCGGCGCGCCGCCTCACGCACTCGCCGGGCGACGAATTCTCCTCCACCGCCACCACCTCCGGCCGGTCGGTGTTCTACATTTCTCCGCCATCGCAACTGTGGAAGAAAGACACGGCTACTGGAGTGGAATCTCTGCTCTACCAGGGAGGCAATCTGGCCACGCCGCGCACGTCTCCGGATGGCACACAAGTTTTCTTCCGCACCCTGGCCGGTCCGCCGCCCCAACGCCAGGCGATCCATGTCGTGAACACGGTCACCGGAGCAATCGAGGTCGCCTGCGAAGATTGCGGCACACCCACCTCGGTCTCGCGCCAATCCGAATTCGTCGCCTACGAAACGGGGAGCCGCATACCCCGGATCGCGGTTCTCGACACGCGCACGCACTTGAAACACGATATCCTCACCCATCCGCACCACGGAGTGCTGGCGGCGCGCATTTCCCCCGATGGCCGCTTCATCGCCTTCGAACTGGACAAAGGGGTGGACGGCCGCCAGCTCTTCCTGGCCCCATTCCGCGGCGTGGCTGTGATCCCGGAAACGGAGTGGACTCCTGTCACCACGACAGGCTTCAACTGCGAGCCCGCGTGGAGCCCCGACAGCGCTGCCCTTTTCTTCCTCTCTAATCGCAACGGCCCGCGCAACCTCTGGCGGCAGCGCCTCTCCCCAAGCCGCAAACCCCAAGGCTCGCCGGAACTGGTTTTCGCCTTCCCCAACCCGGCCCTCACCCCCATTGGATACTCCGAACGGACCACCCGCAACATCGGACTCTCCATCGCGCCGGGCCGCGCCATCCTCACCTTGAGCGAAATGTCGAGTGATCTGCAACTCGTTCAAATAACAACGCAATAGCCGATGTAACGGGGTATTTTGTAACGTTACACCGCGGTTGGAAACTTCCAGCTGGCTGCTGGACATCCCTATTCTGGTCCCACGACCCATGAGCCCGAGGATACTGTCCGCATTACTTGCCTGCGCCGGCCTCTCCGCCCAGGTGCTGTACATTCCTAACAACGGTGAAGGCACCATCTCCACCTTCGTCTACGACCAACAGTCAGGAGCCCTCACCGAACTCCTCCCCCGTCTCAACGCGGGGGGCCTGCCGACTTCCGCCACGGTTTTGCCTGGCGGCAAGTACGCGCTGGTAGTCAGTGGGGGAACACCCACGGTGGCCCCCAACCTCGCTTCCTATTCCATCGATTCCGCCACCGGAAAATTCACCCTCATCGGCCGTTCCACTCTCGTGAACGGCAGCGGCCCGCAAGCCGTCACCGTCTCCGCCTCGGGCCAATTCGCCTTCGTCGCCCACAGCGGCGTCGTCAATGGCGCAAGTACCATCGGTGCCTATACCATCAACCCGTCCACCGGAGCCCTCACCGCCGCCCCTGGTTCCCCGTTCCCCGCACCCGCCTCCCTCACCTCCGTCATCGTCCACCCCAACAGCAAATTTGTCTACGCGGGGGCCGCCAACGCCGGGCAAATCGCCGCCTACACCATTGGCACCAATGCAGCCCTCACCCCTGTCGAGGGCTCGCCCTTCGCCGCCCGCAACAACATTTCATGGATGGCCATGGATCGCGATGGAAAATTCCTCTTCGTTGCCGAACGACAGACTAACACCGTCCTCGTCTATTCCGTGAACGCCAGTACCGGAGCCCTCACCCCCATCGCCGGCTCGCCCTTCAGCGCGGGTCCATCGAATCTCACCAACCTCACGATCCATCCCAACGGCCGCTTCCTCTACGCCTCCAACTCCAACGGCACCGTCGTCACCTTCGCCATCGCCGATTCGGGAGCCCTCACCCTGCGTCCCGCTACGCCCGCCCTCACCGGTATCAACTCCATCGTCATGGACCCGGCGGGCAAATTCCTCTGGGTCGGCAGCAATCCCAACGCCCTGCTGGGAACCTACTCCATCGACGCCGCCACCGGCGCACTCGCTCCAATCGGACAACCCACACCCACCGGCACAGGCCCCGGCCGTGGCGCAGCCTTCGTCTTCGACCCCCCCGTCCTCGCCCCCATCGAAATCACCGCGGTTACCAACCGCTTCAGCTTCTCCGCCTACGGCGCAACCAACTCCGCCGTCGCCCGTGGCTCCCGCATCGGTATCGCCGGCAAGAATATCGGACCGGCCGCGTTTGCCGAGAATCCCACTGGCATTTCCGTCGAAATTCGCACCGGCGACACGGTAACTGCCGCCATCGTGGCCGATGCCACCAATATGATGGTCTCCGCCGTTATCCCTTCCAACACGCCAACGGGAGAAGCCACGCTCACGCTGACCTACAACGGGCGCGTCACCAACGCCCTTCCGCTGAGCGTTACGGATATTTCGCCTGGGATCCGCACGCGGTCCGATACGGGCTACGGACCGGCCTTCGCCTGGAACATTCCGCCGGGGACACCCATCGCTCTCAACGAATCGCTCATCCAGGTCTTCAATACCTTGTTCGTCCCCGCGCGCCCCGGCCAGCTCATGGTTCTAAGCGCTACCGGACTCGGCCCCGTGGATGCCGACGAAACGAAGCAATTCATCAGCGAAATCGCCACACCGGTCGAGATCACAGTGGGACACAAGCAGGCGGCCGTGACGGCCATTGCCCGCGCCGCGGGTGGCCTCGACTTCATTGTTTTTCAACTCCCGCAGGATGTCCCTACCGGCTGCTATGTTCCGATCGCCGTGCGAGCCGGCGGCCTCCTCAGCAACATCTCCAGCATCTCCATTTCTGCCGATGGCGGAGCCTGTTCCGATCCCACCGGTTTCTCCGCCTCCGACCTGGAATCCGCGAACCGCACTGGCGCGCTCTCCTCCGGCGTGATCCAACTGGATCGCTTCACTTTCGCGGGCAACCCGGAGAGCGAACTCGGCGCACGCTTTGCCCGCTTCAACAAGGACGATCTGCTCAACTCCTTCGCCGCTGCCACCGCTGATATCGGAGCCCGTAGCGGTTTCGCGCTGCCGCCGCTTGGCACGTGCACAGTGACTCCTGTCACTATCCCTCGTGAGGATCTCGACCTCTATCCCGACCCTACCCCCGCCCAACGCCTCAATCCAGGCGCCACGCTCAATGTCACTACGCCTGCCGGCAATCTCCAATTGGCCGCCCCGGACTACTTCACTTCGCCATCCCGCAATTTCGAATCCGGCGAATACAGTGTCGAGAGCCCAAACTGGAAAGCTTCGCTCACGCTGCCTCCACCCATCCAGTGGACGAATCGCGCCGCTACCACGGCCGTCAATCGCAACGAAGATCTCACCGTCACCTGGACCGGCGGCCTCGCGGACAAAGAGTTCGTCATGATCGCCGGCATCGCCCAAGGCGGCGGCATCAGCGGCGGCTTCCTCTGCACGGAAAAAGTCTCTGCCGGCAAATTCACCGTCCCGGCCTGGATTTTTTCCAACCTGCCTGCCTCCACCGACATCATCGACGACGGCGGGGCCATTCCCGGCGGTCTCCTCGGAGTGCTCTCCGCCCCGCTTACTTCCGCGGCCCGTTTCTCCGCCGCCGGGTTCATTTTCTCCGCGTTCACCTATGAGCAAGGCGACTTCATTCTCGCCCCCTTCCGCTAACCCAAGAGCGTAGCGGCTACAGCGGATAAAAATGCCTTCGCCGCGATCTTGGCGCCAAGCATGAAATGTCTCTGAATTTCTGACATTTCAGTCTCTTGCGTCACGCTTGATCCTTTGATATATTGCCCCGGTGCTTCGTACACTTCTCACCATCTCGATTCTGAGCCTCGTATCGCTCCCCGTCTTCGCACAGGGCGAACGTGGCACCATTACCGGCACGGTCACAGACACCTCCGGTGGAGTCATTGCAGGAGCCACAGTCACGCTCCGCAATACCAGCACGAACATCTCGACATCGCTCAAGGCCAACACCGCGGGTATCTTCGTCTTCCCCGCACTCAACCCCGGCTCCTACGATCTCAACGTAGAGGCGCAGGGTTTCAAATCGAAACGCGTAACTAACATTCCACTTGCGACGGGCACCACGGTCACCTTCGACGCGCAACTGGACGTGGGCGCCGTGACTGAATCGGTACAGGTGGAAGCTTCCGCTGTTCAGCTTGAAGTGCAGACTTCGGGTCTGAGCAAAGTGGTGGAAGCGCGGAAAGTTGTTGAGCTCCCCATGCTCGGCCGCAACCCTCTGAACCTCGCCTCGCTGGCTCCCGGGGTCATCCCCACGTCCGCCCAGGGGGGCAACGGCGCGGGCGCCATCGGCTCGGCCACGAACTCCCGCATCTCCGGCGGCCTCGCCATGCAGAACGCCGTGCTGATGGACGGCGGCGAATCGCGCGGCTTCACCAGCGGCGGCCAGGCCTACTCCGTACCCATCGAATCCATTGAGGAATTTAAGGTCGAAACAGCGACTTATTCCGCCGAGTTCGGCCGCTCCGGCGGAGGGGTGGTCAACGTGGCCACCAAATCCGGCACCAATGACTTCCACGGTGTTCTCTATGAATTCCTCCGCAACGACCACCTGAACGCCAACTCCTGGAGCAACAACCGCACGCGCGTTCCCAAATCGCTGTTCCAAAACAACAACTACGGCGCAGCTCTCGGGGGCCGCATCAAACGCGAAAAGACGTTCTTCTTCGCCAACTACGAAGCCGTCCGCGCCGGCACACCCGATCAATTCCTTTCCACCGTTCCCACCGCGGAACAGAAGGCCGGTGACTTCTCGCGCACCTTCGATCCCACGGGCCGCCAGGTGGTGGTCTACGATTACCTCACGAGCCGGGCCGATCCCAACAACCCCGGCAAGTTCATCCGCGACGCGTTTCCGGGCAATCGCATTCCGGATAATCGCATTCACCCCATTTCGAAGAACGTGGTTGGCTACTGGCCCACGCCCAATCGCCCCGGTGAAGGCCCCGTCAACGTCCGGAACTATTTCCTTTCGGGCAAGAACATCCAGGACGTTGACATGTGGTTCGCTCGCATCGACCACTACTTCAGCCAGAAGCACCGCCTCTTCGGCCGTTTCGGCGGATCGCAGAATAACTCGCAGTCTACCCTCGCCGAGAAAGCCTTCCCGGCCCGCGCCATATCCTCGAACCCGACGCGCACGGGACTCATCAGCATGACCTCCACCTGGACGGAAAAGCTGCTTGGTGAAGGGCGCTTCTCCTACACGCGCCTCCAGTTCAACAGCTACCCCGTGAGCGAAGGCTTCGACATGGCTTCCCTCGGCTTCACGCAAAAGGTGACCAGCAATGTCCTCTACCAGCAGTTCCCGCAGATCACGGTGCAGCAATACAACTCCGGCTCCGGTCTCGTCGTCTCGACGTTCGGCGCCGATGAAGTCGGGCAGTTGGGCGGCGCAACCAAGACACTCGCCCCGCAGGACACCTGGCACGGCCAGTATCACTTCACGTACATCTCCGGTAAGCACAAGGTCCGGTTCGGCACCGATCATCAGATGCTGCGCATGAACGCATACAACTCACAGTTCTCCGCCGGGCAGTATTTCTTCGATCGCACCTATGTCCAGGGGCCCGATCCATCGGTATCCGCCGCCAACAGCGGCCATGGTTTCGCCAGCCTTCTGCTGGGCGTTCCGCAGGCCGGCACGCTCACCTTCACGCCGCGCATGTTCCTTTATCAGCGCTACAAGGCCGCCTATATTCAGGACGATTGGCGTGTCACTTCACGCCTCACTTTGAACCTCGGGTTCCGCTATGAATACACTTCGCCGTATGCAGAAAAGTGGGGGAACATCGGCTACATCGATCCGTACGAAACCGAGCCCATCACCGGCGGCAAAGGGGTGTTCAAGTGGGTTCAGGAAGGCGGCTACCACACCAGCCCGAATTACAAGACCTTCGGCCCCCGCGTGGGCCTGGCCTATCGCGTCGCCAACAAAACCGTCATCCGCGCTGCCGGCGCCATCTTCAACGCCGCCAATAACGGCCTGAACGCCGCGGCCACAGACTTCGGTTCCGGCACCTTCGTTTCCAACTTCATCACGCTGGGCGCACCCAACCCGATTCCGTTTACGCCTCCGGTGAACGGCTCCTGGACCGATCCCTTCGCGGGCGGCTTCACGTATCCGCAGAAAGGCCAGACGACCTTCGCCGGGCAGAACATCCGGGTCGATGTGAAGAACCACCCGCTTGCCTATCTCGGCAACTGGAACTTCGGCATCCAGCACGAACTCTCACCGACGATGATCGCCGAAGTGGCCTATGTCGGCAGCAAGATCACCCACCTGTTCTGGAACCGCCAGGACAACGCCAACGACCCTCTGCTGCTCGAGCAGTGGGGAACGCGTTTGCTCGACGCCGTGCCGAATCCTTACTTTGGTAAAGTGACCGTGGGCGCGCTGAGCTTCCCCACCGTCCAGCGCCGCCAGCTTCTGCGGCCCTTCCCGCATTATCAGGACGTGCTGCACATCCGCGCCAACTATGGCGACTCGCACTACCAGTCGATGACCGCGCGCTTTGAAAAGAGCTACACCAACGGGCTCACCATGTCCGTGGGCTACACGCTTTCGAAGACGATCTCGGATATTGGCGGCGATTCCAACACCTGGGTTGTCGGTCCCTCCAACGCTCTCTACAACGTGGCGTACAACCGCGGGCTGGAAGCCAATGACCTGCCGCACCGCATCGTCATCAGCCACGTTTACGATCTTCCCTTCGGCAAAGGAAAGCGCTGGGCCAATACCGGCATCGCGAACCATATCCTCGGTGGCTGGCAATGGAACGGCATCACTATCTTCCAATCCGGCCGGCCGATCCTCATCACCGCTCCCGACGACACGAACCTGTTCAACTTCCAGTACACCAATGGACGAGCCGACCGGCTGAAGAGCGGCGTCCTCGATAGCGGCCAGACTCTGGACCGCTGGTTCGACACCTCCGCTTTCCGCCGCGCCCGTCCCTACACCGTGCCCACCGACTCACTCACGCAGCCCGACCTGCGCGGCCCCGGCCGCAAGAGCGTCGACATGTCGCTGTTCAAGAACACCCGGTTCCGCGAGCGCTACAACGTCCAGTTCCGCGCCGAGATTTTCAACCTCACCAATAGCCCCTTCTTCGAAGCGCGCAACCAGACCACCGACGTCACCAACCAGGACTTCGGCCGCATCATCTCCGGCTCCAACCCGCGCAACATCCAATTCGGCGTTCGTATTCTCTTCTAGGAGCCATCCACCATGAATCGCCGCAATCTCATCAGACTGGGGTCCGCTGCCATCGCAGCGGGCCTCCTCAAACACGCCCACTCGCAAACGAAGACCCCGGGCATCATGGTCGGCATGTCCTTCACCGACCGCCCCAAGGAAGAGGATTTCAATCTTCTTGCCCACAACGGCATTGAAGCCGTGTCCATCTGGACATCCCTTGTCAACAACAACGCCGACTGGATGATCGGCATGCGCAAGAAGCTGGAAGCCCACGGCGTCAAGATCTACAACATCGGCATGATCGATCTGCATTGCGACCCGACGATGGTGCTTGGGACGAGCGGCGTGGAAACCAAGATCGCGCAGTACAAGGAGTACCTCACTAACCTGGGCCGTGCGGGCATCCCCTACACCACGTACGCCCACATGTCGAACATCAAGAACCAGCCCATCCCCGGCTTCTACGCCACGGCCATGGGGACGACGCGCAATTCGCCCACGCGCGAATTCGATGTCGCCGTGGCCCGCAAGCTGCCCAATTCCTTTGACAAGGAATACCCGGCGGAACACATCTGGAAGACATTCACCACGTTCATCCGCGCTGTCATTCCTGTTGCCGAGAAGGCCAAAGTGAACATCGGACTCCATCCCGATGATCCGCCAGTCTCCCCGCTCGGCGGCGTGGCCCGCATCTTCACCAACTACAACGCCTACGAGCGTGCATTCGAAATCGCCAACAGTCCCAATTTCGGGGCATGTCTCTGTGTCGGAACCTGGGGTGAAGGCGGCAAGGGCATGGTGAAGGATCCGGTGGAAGCGGCACTCAGCTTCGGCCAGCGCAAGAAGCTATTCAAGATTCACTTCCGTAACGTGAGCGCCCCATTGCCTAAATTCCGCGAGACGTTCATTGAGAACGGATATCTGGACATGTACAAAGTGATGAAGGCCCTGAAGCAGGTGAACTTCACCGGCATCACGATTCCGGACCACGTCCCCGGCGGCGGCTCCATGTATCCGCAGTCGAATTACGCTTATACTCTTGGCTACATGAAAGCCCTCCGCGACCGGGTCAACGCCGAAGCTTGAGCGAACTGGACGGGCAACCCGGAAGCCATGTAGAACATGCCGGTTTCGGTCGATTCCCAAGGTGGTGCGGCCGCCGTTACTTGAATCGAATCGAATAGCTCTCCGTTCCTTCCAGCACAGTGATATCGCATGGCTGGTCGAACTCGCCACTGACCCGCAAGTACGGCGAACAACCCTATGGCCCGTTCGCTCATATTGGGTCGCCAAGATCGAAGCATTCTTCGCAACGAGGTTCGACAAGTCGAGATGGGTGATCGAAGACCGAAAAGCGGCCGTTTCTGTTGGCTGGATTTCTATCAGTCACAAGCCTCTTGCGCCTGCACCCTATCCCTCTATCGGGTTTGAAGTGCGCCGGCAGTACTGGAATTCTGGATACGCGACGGAAGCGTTAATACTCTTGGCCGAATACCTTGTTCGCGACCGAGGGTTGGCACAGTTGAGCGGTCTCGCCTTTGTCGAGAATGAATCCTCTCACAGAGTCTTCCTGAAGGCTGGGTTTGAACGCATGGGCCAATGCACGTGTTTCGGACGTCGTTGTGTTATGTTTCAACTAGCCTCATCCGGACTGAGGTCACAGTGATTGCCGGCAACGACGCCTCCGCCTGACAACCAGACTTTAATAAGGCGCCACGCTCCCGCTTCCGCTCCGATTGGCCGCGATCATCACTCCCGCCATGGGAATCACAAATCCGGACCCGCCCTGCAGTGCCGGAATAAACGAGGCCGATCCATTCAAAAACACGCTAAATGCGGGCAACAGATTCCGCCCGTCATAGGCTCGTCCGCGGAACGTGAACGGGGTACTGGATTCGAGTTGCGCGGAATACACGAAAGTCGAATTCGCGCCTTCCACCAGCGTCGTGCTCCCTGCGCTCACCGGGTACACACCCACCAGTTGCCCGTCGGAAAACGTCTCCGGCCGCGTAAAATCCCGATCCGGGTTCGGATTGAAGTACACGCTCATGACGATCCGCTCACTCCCCGGCGCCAGGGTCAATATCCCCACGTTGGAATTCACCAATGCCAGACCGTTGAACTTGTTCGAACGAGCGGAGAAGAAAGCAGTACGCACACCCGGTGTCCCATTGAACAGGTTGGTGCCGACGCCTTCAATCGCGGGAAAGTACATCAGTACCTCGGTATTGAGGTTTCCATCCAGAATCACCCGTCCAACGGCCTGACCCGAAATAATCCCCAATGGCGCAGGCGCCGCTACTTCGCCTTGGCCCGTAAGCTTCGAAAGGCCGCCCCACACCGTCAGCAACCCGAGCAATAACCCAGTGATTTTGCGCTTCATAAAAAGCCCCTTTGAGAATTCAAGATTTGCGGATTCTCCGCTCCCCAAGTATGGCTTCGGGCTCTGAAAATCGGCGTAAGGGAACGGTAAGAAACGAGTAAGAAGCAGGATGCGCCGCATGGAACGCGCGGTCAACTGACAAGAATGAGCGGATTGAGTTGTGTTGCTTACGAAATGGTGAGCCGGGCGGGACTCGAACCCGCGACCCTTTGATTAAAAGTCAAATGCTCTACCAACTGAGCTACCGGCCCTTTGGGGATTCACCTGCGGGGAATCTTTATCATAGCATGGGTGCGCGGTTTTGCTCGACCATGGGTATTGCTCTGAGGCTTCCACGAGTCTGGCTTTCACTGGGTTTTGTTCGATGTAGACGCGGATCTTGTTGAACTCCCGGCCGTTGCGGACTTGGTGGTCGTAGGTTTCTTGTTGCCAGAAGGGTTGCCCGGTGCGGCCTAGGATTTCGTTGGCTTGCTTCGCGGTGATGCCTTTGAGGGATTGCATGAGCTTGGGGAGGGGGACTTTGGGGGTGATCAGGAGGTGGACGTGATTGGGCATGACTACGAAGGCGTGGAGCTTGTAGTGACCTAGGCGGTAGCCGTTGTATTGGATGGCTTCTACTACTTTGGCGGCGATTTGTGGTTGTTGGAGATATTGGGGGCCGGCTTGTGGATGATCTAGAATGTTGTCTATTGCGGCAAAGGCTTTGCCGGGGGTGATCGGTTCTTTAGAGAATGCGCGATTGGCGGGGAGACTGCCGTGGAGTCGCCAGGTTAGGAAGATGGGGTGACCGATTTCCCAGAGGTGCGGGAGATGACGGCGGGTTTGGGGCATTGGGTTTCTCGAGTTTGGCTGAGGCCGACCAGGGGGTCGGCCCTACTGGGTCGCGCCACCTCAGGCGGTGGCGCTCATGGCTTTTGATACCGGCTTTGTGGGGACCGCTTGTAAAACGAAGGGCTCCCGGAAACCGGCTAGTACTGGGGATAGCTGCTCAAGGGAGTCGCGGAGCCCCGCTATCGTGTCGATGAATTCGCGGTCGCGACGGGAATCGAGGGCTGCTCGTAGGGCTTGGAATTCGCTTCGGAGTTCGCTCAAAGAGTTGTCTAGCGACAGGACTTGGGTCTCGGGCTTGGCGGCGGGCACCGTCTTCATGACGATGGGCAGCCATTGGGAACAGACTTCGCGGCGGAGGTCGCCACGGAGGCGGGAGCCACGAATCAGGAGCATCGACGCCATTAGTGTCAGCAACGTGGCGCCGCCTATGCCGCAGATGGAAAGCCGCGCCAACTCGGTACGGGCGTTATCCGCGGATTGGAAGTTCCACATGGCAAGGACGCTGCCCAGGGCGACGGCGAAGACTGTGGCGGAGAGGAGGGCGATCTCCAGGGCGTCGGCGCGGAGTGTGTCGCGGTCGGCGGCGTCATGCTGGTCGGCAAGCAGGCAAGCCGCGGCGTGGTCCTGGGTGCGGGCAATGGAGAGGACACGCCGCAGCAGGGGGCTTGCATGGGAGGCTGGTGTGTTGAGTTTGTCGAGGAATTCGTGGACGGGCTTGGCGGCAAGCAGCTTGCGGGCTTCGGCGAACGTGTCGGGGCCGGAGATGGATTCCTCGGCCCAAAGGCGCCAGCGAATGGCGATCCCCTGGATTGCCCCGGCAGTGAAGAAGAGCAGGCAGAGGGAGATGCCGAGGCCAAGCCAGGGGAAGGCGGCACCGGCGGCGGCGAATGCAATCAGGAATGCAATCGCGCGCCGGCCGGTGCTGGACCAGCGGAGAGCGAGGGGGACCCGGTCGGGAAGACGGGGTTGGGAGATACGGGGCGGTGTGACGGCTTTGGGGGCACGCACTGGGTCCGGTGTTTGAAGATTGACCTGGCCTTGGGCTCGCTGAAAAGCTTCCTGCAGCCAGCGCGAGGGGCAATCGGCAATGTCGCCCGTGGATGTAACGCGGGCGGCCATGGCGAGCACTTCTTCCTGGAGGGCGAAGTCGTCGAGGAAGCGCTGCTGGCCGGGGAGAAGGCCGCGGGCGGTTGAGGCGGCGAAGGTTTGACGGACGCGGGCGAGGAGCGTGGGGCTGTCGCATTCGACAGCGATGCAGTAGGGCCGGTTGCGGCCGTCGCCCACTTCGCCGTGGTACAGCGTACACCCCGCCAGTTCGCGTGGCGGCAATTGCGTGAACAAAATACGAAACGCGGTGTAGCCATAAAAGCCAGACCCGAGTTTTTGAGCGTCGAAGAGGATCCCGATTTGGGGCATCCACCACCTCCCGGATATCCAATTAGTGCGTTGAGGGGCAGCGAATTCTCAGCCCACAAATGCGCGCGTGCGATATCATGGTCGGTTCTATGACCACAGTGGATCATCTCGAATGCAGCCGGACGGGCGAGCGATACGAAGCGGGGCAATTGCACAATCTGTCGAAGGCGGGTTTTCCGCTGCTGGTGCGCTACGACCTGGAGAAAGCCCGGCAGGGATGGAGCCGGGACTGGATCGCTAACGGGCCGACATCGATGTGGCGGTATGCGCCGGTGCTGCCGGTGACGAAGCCGACGTCGATTGTGAGTTTGGGAGAGGGGATGACTCCACTGCTGCGCACGCAGCGGCTGGGGGAGAAGATCGGGGCGGGGAACCTGTGGGTGAAGGATGATGGCGTGAATCCGACGGGGTCGTTTAAGGCTCGCGGGTTGTCGTGCGCGGTGTCGATGGCGAAGGAGTTGGGGGTGACAAAGCTGGCGATCCCGTCGGCAGGGAATGCGGCGAGCGCGCTGGCGGCGTATGCGGCGGCCGCGGGGATGGAAGCACATATCTATATGCCGCAGGATGTTCCGCAGGCCAATTTCATCGAGTGCAAGAGCTTTGGGGCGCATGTCACTCTGGTGGATGGACTTATCAGTGATTGCGCGAAAATTGTGGCGGCTAAGGCTCCGGTGGAGGGGTGGTTTGACGTTTCGACGCTGAAGGAACCGTACCGCATTGAGGGGAAGAAGACGATGGGGTACGAGATTGCGGAGCAGATGCATTGGAATCTGCCGGACGCGATTCTGTATCCGACGGGGGGCGGGGTCGGGATCATTGGGATGTGGAAGGCGTTTGATGAGATGGAGGCGCTGGGCTGGATTGGGTCACGGCGTCCAAAGATGATTGCGGTGCAGGTGGAAGGGTGCATGCCGATCGTGCGGGCGTATGAAAAAGGTGAGGAGCGGAGCGAGTTCTTTGAGAACGCCTCGACGGTGGCGAGCGGGTTGCGGGTGCCGAAGCCATTGGGGGATTTTCTGATTCTGCAGGCCGTACGGAAGAGCGGGGGAACGGCGCTGGCGGTGAGCGATGAAGAGGCGCTGGATGCGGGAGTGGAACTGGCGGCGACGGAAGGAATTTTCGCGGCACCGGAAGGGGCGGCATGCGTGGCGGCAGTGCCGAAGCTGATTGCGAGCGGGGTACTAACGCCAGACGCCCGTACTGTAATTTACAATACGGGCGCCGGTTTGAAGTATCTAGAGGCCTACTCCACCCGCTTTCCGCGGTTAGCGGGCGGGGAGAGTGACAAACTGGGGGGATTGATCACGCCACGGTGATCAGTAGTTGCCGCCCCGGCGTTCGCGGAAACCACCGCCACCGCCACGGCCACCACCGAATCCGCCGCCGCCACCACGACGGCCACCACCACCGCCACCGCCGCCTTCGCCTTTGGGACGGGCTTCGTTGACATTGAGTGTACGACCGCCGCTAGCTGCGCCGTTGAGGGAATTGATGGCGCGTTCGGCCTGTGTGTCGTCAGACATTTCCACGAATGCGAAGCCGCGGGAGCGGCCCGTCTCGCGGTCGGTTATGATGCTGACGCGGTCGACAGCACCGTATGCCTCAAACATACCGCGCACGTCCTGTTCGGTGGCGGTGAAACTCAGGTTTCCAACAAATATGTTCTTCACGTTACGAACTCCAATCCAGCCAACTCAAACGGTACTCACCTCAGTCAACTGGATAGAGCTCCGACTCTGAGTCACTGGCCAACGATACGGCAAACAACGCCGGTTCAACCCGGTTTGATCAGGTTGCTAGGATACTGTACCAGTTTTTCTTCTCGTTGGGAATCCTCTTTTTTCGGTCCACAAGGTTTGTTTTCAGGAATATGATGGGGTCATGAGATCACTCATGGTCTGGATGGCGGCGGGAGTCGCGCTGGCGCAGGGGCCGGCGCCCCTAGAAGACGTGCGGATTCGGATACTTTCGACGATGTTGTCCGATTCGGCGGGGGTAGGGGAATGGGGCTTTGCGGCGGTGGTGGAGGCGGGCGGACGGCGAATCCTATTTGATACGGGGGCGCGGCCGGAGACAGTTTGGAAGAATACGCAGGAAATGAAGGTGGACTTGAGCACGATCACGGATGTGATTCTGAGCCACAATCATGGGGACCATACGGGGGGGCTGATCACGCTACGGCGGGAGTTGGGGAAGGTGAACGCGAAGGCATTGACGAAGGCGCATGTGGGGAAGGGGGCGTTTTACCCGCGGCCGGGGGCGAACGGGGCCGAGCGCAATCATCTACTTACCATTCGTGAGGAGTATCTCAAGCTGGGCGGCTCGTTCGTGGAGTATGAGGGGGCGAAGGAGATTTTTCCAGGGGCGTGGCTGACGGGTCCGGTGGAGCGCGTGTACCAGGAGCGCAACTGGAGCGGCGGGGGATTGCTGGTGCGTCCGGGCGGGGAGAAGGTGGAAGACAACCTTCCGGAGGATATGTCGCTGGTGCTCAACACGGTGAAGGGGCTAGTGGTGATTTCCGGGTGCGGGCATGCGGGGATCATCAATACGCTGGAGCAGGCGCGGCGGGTGGTCCGGAAGGCTCCGGTGCACGCGGCGATTGGGGGATGGCATTTATTTGCGGCGTCGGATGAGCATTTGGCCTGGACTGGGGGGAAGATGAAGGAGATGGGAGTAGAGAATTTTGTGGGGGCGCACTGTACAGGGATTGAGGCGGTGTATGAGTTGCGGCGGCACATTGGATTGAAGCGCAGGAACTGCGTGGTGGGTGGCGTAGGGGCAAGTTTCGGTTTAAAGGAAGGGATTGTCGCAGGGGCCTTAGCGCGGTAGTGCCGATGAGCAGACTGAGAGCCTGATGAACGTTGACAGCGGGACGGACCGAGTGACCCGGCAGATCCACCTGGATTTGCGCACACGGGGAATGCCTGGGGTGTGGGGTTATTTCGTGATGGTGCTGGTGGTGTGGTTGTTCACGAAATTTCCGGAGCGGCATGCGGTGGGGTTTCAGGTGGTCGCGGTGGGGACGTTTCTGCTGTGTGTGGCGCGATCCGGAGTTTTCCTGACAACGGAGAGCTTTGGGTTCAGGGAGCCGGCGTTGTGGCGGGGGATGCTGGGCGTGGTGTATCTGCTGACGGGCATGGTGTGGGGGTGTTTGGCGACCTTCATTTGGATGGAGGAAGGGTTTCTCAGTTTTGATTCGTTTGTGGTGCTGGCGATTGTGGTGGCGAGCGCGTCGCTGGTGCCGCACGTGACGGCGCCGTATTCGCCGTTGTGCCATGCGTTTCTGCTGCCGTTCATGGCGCCGATGATTGCGGGTGGGATCCTGATGGGGACGCGGGACGGCTACAGTTTGAGCCTGATGGGGGTGGTGAGCACGGGGTATCACTATCTGGTGCATTTCCGGCTGCGGGCGGAGTATATGGAGAAGCTGCGGACGCAGGAGTTGCTGGAGAACGAAGCGCGGCAATTGGAGCAGGCGCGGCGGCAGGCGGAGCAGGCCAACCAGGCGAAGAGCCAGTTTCTGGCAAACATCAGTCACGAGTTGCGGACTCCGATGTCCGGGGTGATCGGGATGACGTCGCTGGCGCTGGACACGCCGTTGAACGCCGAGCAGAGAGACTACGTGTCGACAGCGAAGTCGTCGGCCGAGGCGTTGATGTCGCTGTTGAACGATCTGCTGGACCTATCCAAGATCGAGGCGGGGCGGCTCAATTTGGAGAACACCGCGTTTCCCTTGCGGCAGACGGTGCAGGATGCAGTGAAGGTTTTTCAGAAACAGGCGCGGGATAAAGGGATTGAATTGGCGGTGGATGTGGACGCATTCCTGCCGGAGTATCTGATGGGGGATCCGCTGCGGTTGCGGCAAGTGCTGATGAACCTGATCGGAAATGCGGTGAAATTCACGCATCAAGGGGCGGTGGCGGTTTGGGTGGCGAGGGAAACGAACACTTTGCACGAGATGGCGGTGCATTTCGCGGTGGTGGATTCGGGGATTGGGATACCGGCCGATCAGATGGAGTCGATATTCGAAGCGTTCCGGCAGGCGGACGAGTCGACGACGCGGAAGTATGGGGGGACGGGGCTGGGGCTGTCGATTTCGCGGCGGCTGGTGGAAGTGATGGGGGGGCGGCTGCAGGTGGAAAGCGAAGAGGGCAAGGGAAGCACGTTCTGGTTCACGCTGCCTTTGGGGCAGGTGGAGGAAGTGCCGGCCAAAGTGCAAGCCGCGGAGGTGGAAAAAACTGCTCCGATGCGGGTGTTGTTGGCGGAGGATAATTTGGTGAACCAGCGGATCACGGTGCGTTTCCTGGAGAAATGGGGGCATACGGTAGTGGTGGTGGAGACGGGGCGGGCGGCTGTGGAGGAAGCGGGGAAGGGTGGATACGAACTGGTGCTGATGGATTTGCAGATGCCGGAGATGGGCGGGATGGAGGCGGCGGCGGAGATCCGGCGGCGGGAGGGAGCAGGGACACGCGTGCCGATTTTCGCTTTGACGGCGAGTGTGGGACAGGAGGTGATTGCGCAGTGCCACGAGGTGGGGATGGATGGATGCTTGGGGAAGCCGTTTTTGCCGGCGGAACTAGGTGGGGTGGTGGCGAAAGCGGCTGCGCGCCGGGGAGCCGGCTGCGACAGCCGCTAACGCAATCGGATCAAGCGGCGCGGCGGCGGAGGAAGATGAGGGCGCATCCACCGAGGGCGGAAAGGGATAAGGAAGCGGGTTCCGGGGTATCGGCGACAGCGACCGTGATGTTATCGAGGCCGTGGCTTTCGTCGGCCCCGAAATTGGGGGCTTCGCTGGCGAGGGAGCGGAAGAACTGGAAGGTGGCGTTGGAACTGGAGTGATTCACGAATGAGATGTCGATGGTATAAGCGGCATCGGGCCAACCGAGGTAGGCGTAGTCGTTGGACGATGGAGCAACGAGGACGGAGCCGGTGTAGCCGGAGCCGCCGCTGGTGACGAAGCTGGTTGACCCCTCGGTAACGGCGAAGGCTTCGGCGAAGATGGATGTGCCGTCGAGTTTGACGTTGAAGTAATCGGGGCCGTTGCCGGAGCCAATGCCATCCCAAGAGTCCCAGGTGATGAGGGTGAAGCTGATGCGGATCAGGGAGTGCGTGGGGAGTCCGGTAAGGGCGAGCATTGCACCCTGGTGCCACTGGTAGCTACCGGTGCTTGCGTGGATGCCGCCAGTGGGATCGACGGTTCCGCCGATGGCTTGTGATGGTGCGGAGCCGGACTCAAAGTCCTCCTGGAAGACAATGGTTTCTCCTTTGGCCGCGGCGATGGCGGCGATGAAGCATAGGGCTCTTGCGAGGCGTAGTCGATCGGGTTTCATGAATGCTCCTTATTTGCCGGTATTCACCGGCCTAGTGGCGGCGACAGATTGTCGACGTCAAATAAGGATGCGTTCCTCCGGTGAAAACGGGGTCAGACTTCTGTGGGGCATGAGTCAGGCGGCGTGAAGGAAATGGGGACGGGCTGCGCATTTCGACAGGCAGGTACCGGCGGCGCAACGGATGACGCGTTGGCCTGGGCTTTGCCTTCGTGTGAATGGTGTGGTGCGGGCCACCAACTGGGCGGATTTGAACGATGGATCATTGCCGGTTGGATCACACGGCAGTCTTGGTGGGCGCGCGAACTCGGCGCGGCTGGTGTGTGTGGAGCAATGAAGGCGGGCGGCGCCGCATCTCCATCCCATGCCGATGCGCCTAAGGCGGTTTGATCAGGGGCTGCAAATACTGAGGAAAAACGTGGTTCCGCCAGGGCCGCCGCTCAACGACAATGCACCGAACGGGAGAAGGAACAGCGGTTGCGGCAGGTTGGGAACGGTCACTGGCGCGAGGAAAGGACCTGTGGCCCCAACCTCGTGGGCTCCGGCTGTTGTGCCGGGACCGAGTTATGTGGTGAGAAAAGCCGTTATGCGGGACTCTCCACCGCAGCGCCGCTTACAGTAATGATGTTTCCAGCGTAAAGTGTTGTTGCGCAGGCAATCACACTGATTCCGATTGCAGATTTTAGCATCCGATTAGCCTCTGAGGATGAAGTGTTTTCAATATTAGGACGGAGTCCTTTGGTTGTCAACCTTTGAAGCATGAAGAAATCGGGTGGCCCAAGTCGCATTCGGTGGGTTCTGTACCAGCTTGACAACGGCGCGGGTGTGGCTGCCCGGGAATGATGGCGGGGCAGGCGCGATAGACGCGAATGGCGTATCATTACCGAATGCGGCCTCAACTCCTCTCTTTGCCGATTTCGGTGGCGCTCGGCATGGGCGCGGAGTTTCATCACCCTGGCACAGATTGGTTTGCCGGCCAGGCCGGGATATTGCGCAATTAGAACTATCCGGAAGCATCCTGATGAGTTCCCGCAAGGCCGGCACCGATGAGTTGTTTCCGCTGGTGTATAACGAACTGCACCGTCTGGCGCGGCGTTACCTGAGCAAGGAAACGGCCAAGGTGCACAGTCTTTCGCCGACGGCTCTGCTGAATGAAGCGTATATCGAATTGACGACGGTGCGGGGAGCGCCGTGGCAGAACCGCGAACACTTTCTGGGAGTGGCGGCGCTCGCCATGCGCCGCGTGCTCACCACGTATGCGCGGCAGCGCCGTACGGCCAAGCGGTCAGGGCGGCAGTTGCAAATCTCTCTGGAGGATTCCCGGGCCCGGGAGACCGTGTCCTACAGTTGGGATTACGACGACCTGGATGCGGCGCTGGACCGGCTGGAAACGGAATCGCCCGCACTCAGCGAGATCGCAGTATGCCGTTTCTTCGGTGGCATGTCCGTGGAGGAGTGTGCCATCTATCTCGGCATCTCGCCGGCCACGGTGAAGCGCCGCTGGACGCTGGCGAGAGTGAGGCTGTTTGAGGAAATGACCCGCGGTGAACGAAGAGATTGACCGTAAGGCGGAAATTCTGTCCGAAGCGCTGGAGCGCGAAGGCGAGCAACGGCGTGTGTATCTGGAAGCAGCGTGCGCGGGAGACGAGGCGTTGCGCAGTGAGATAGAAGCTCTGATCCGGGCCGAATCGGCGGCAACGCGTATGTTCCTCGAAACGGCGCACCCGGTGAGCGAAATCCTCTCGATGCTGCAAGGGAGGATGCTGACGGGCGCGAGCCTTGGGCCGTATCGGGTGGAAGACCTGCTGGGCTCGGGCGGATCCGGTTCCGTCTACCGAGCCTGCGATATGCGGACGGGCCAGCGGGTGGCGTTAAAGGTAGTGCCGGCACAGCCGGAAGTGCGGGCGCGCTTTGTGCGCGAAGCGGCGCTCGCCCGCCGTATTGAGCATCCGAACGTGGCTCGTGTCTTCGACAACGGCGAGGCGGAAGGATTCTTCTACGTTGCGATGGAACTGGTGGAAGGAGAGACGCTGCGGCAACGTCTGGCCGCCCCGCTTGCGGCCGGGACGGTGTTCGGAATCGCGATGCAACTCGCCGCAGCGCTGGCGGCGATTCATGCGAGCGGGGTGGTGCACGGAGATCTGAAGCCGGAGAACCTTGTACTCGACTCGGACGGCAGGCTCAAGGTGATCGACTTCGGGCTGGCGCGGCGGGAAGCGCCGCCTTCGCCGGACAGCATATACACGGCGGTGGGAGGCACGATTGGCTATCTCGCTCCGGAACAGGTGCGTGGGGAGCCTGCGGGTCTACCCGCGGACATCTTCGCCTTCGGGGCAATCCTGTATGAACTGCTGGCGCGACGGCAGGCCTTTGGGGGCGCCACAGGGCTGGAAATTGCCTCGGCCATTCTTCGCGACGAGCCATCCACGCTGCCGGAGGCGACGCCGGCGGCGGCGGCGGCGTTGGTATCGCGATGCCTGTCGAAGAAGAGTTCGCGGCGTCCGGCCGCTGAGATGCTGGTTGCGCAGTTGCCACGGATCGCCGCAGGTGGCCGGAGTGTGGGGCAACAGCGGCGGCGGAAGCGCGTGCTGGGTGCCGTGGCAGGGCTGTCGATGCTGGCCTCCGCGGCTTGGTTTGCCTCGCTTCCCGGGCCGGGGCAACGGCTGTTTCTGCATCCGGTGGAGGCCGTCCTGCCGTCCTCGGCCCTCGATCCCGCTTATTCCTGGGATGGACGCATGGTGGCGTATTCGGCGGTGGCAGGAGCGCCTCCACTGCGGAAGATCTTTGTGGCGACGCCGGATTTCGACACACCGCGGCAGGTGACGTTCGGGCCGTTTGAGGAGAATGAACCGTCTCTCTCCCCCGATGGAACGCTGGTGGCATTTCATTCCACGCGCAGTCCGGAAGGCGTCTACGCGGCGGCACTGCAGGGAGAGCCTCGGCTGGTGGGCGCGAGCGGACGAGCGCCGCGATTCTCGCCCGATGGGCGCTGGATCGGATACGAGGTGGGCCAGGGGTTGCTACCCGCCGATCCCTCGCGGAGGACTACCAGCGCGGTTTTCCGTGTAGCCGCGGGCGGGGGGACGCCGCAAGCCGTCTGTCCGCGGTTGGGAGCGGTTGCGAGCCCGATATGGAGCGAGGACTCGCAAGAGCTGCTGGTGCTGCGGAGAGTTACGGAGCATTCGGAATTATGGGCTTGTCCGTTGTCCGGGCCGATGCGGCTGGTGATTGGGCAAATGCCGTTGCCGGCGCGCCTGCTGGCCACGGGCGGAGGCACGGTGTTGTTTGCCGCGCACGGGGCGGTGCATAAGGTTGCGCTCGATGGCCGGCCGGTGTGGAGCAGCGCTCGTTCCGATGAGATCGCCTCGCTGACGCGGGATCAGGCAGGACGCATGTTGGTGGCCGAGGTGCGGCAGCGGGCAGAGTTGTGGAGCCTTGCCCTTGCGGGAGGGACTATTGCTCCACTGGTGCGGTCCCAAAGCGTCGACTATGGGTACCCTTTCCTGTCCAGGGATGGGCGGCAGCTTCTATACCGGTCGGTCACGCCATCACAGGGTTGGCACGAACTGCTGCGGATGGGCGGGGAAACGGCCGGGCGGCCGGTTCCTTTGGCCGGTGGGATGACGCCGGGAGGAAAGGTGGTTCCGCCGCGCCCACAGGGGATGATTTGGGACGCACTCGACGAAGGGCTGACGATTGGGGCTTCTTCGGGCAATGGCTTGTGGCGGATCGCGGCGGGGGAAGTGCCGATCCTCTCGCACCCGCGGCTTCATCTTTACCTGGCTAGCGTGAGCCCGGACCGGCGCTGGATCGCCTTCACCGGAGAGGCCGAGGGATTGCGTACGCGGATCTTCGTCGCACCGTTCCGCGGCGCGCAGCCGGTGGGGACGGAGGAATGGATAGCCTCGATTCCGGGGGACAGCCCGCGGTGGGGGTATGACGGCTTTCTCTACTCCTACGAAGACGCGAAGCTGGTGCGCCGCCGCTGGCACGAGGCAGGAAAGGCGTTCGACGCTCCGCAGGCATTGGTCCAATTTGGGCACGAGACGCCGTCGCCGCAACTGCTTCCGCCCGGCTGGTTCCGGCTGGCGTTGTCCTCGGACCGCATCGTATTTCCCTTGGGTACTAGGACTTCGCGGCTGTACGAAGCTCTCGAAATAACCTCAAATCCGGCGAGCCGGTTTTCTCCGAAATCCCTCATTAGCACTGCAGGAGGAATCTTCTTGAGAAAAACACTCATTCTGCTGGGGCTCGTTACGGGCGCTATGCATGCCACGGTCTACGACCTCAAAAGCGACTTCAGCAACAGCAGCAATCCGAACGGCGTCTGGTCCTTCGCGAAGGGGACGACGGCGATGACGCACTTCAACCTACCGGGGGGCTGCTGCGTGGACAATCTGGACGCGGCGGTGGCCAACGGGATATGGTCGGCGAATGCGCCGACGCCGACGAATATTCAGGACTCGACCGTCTTTCAGACGACGGCGAACGGGGCGGCCACAGGACTCTACACCAACAATGACTGGCTGAGTGGGGATGTGGTGGCGCACAGCACCAATCCGGGCAATGGTGTCGACGTGTTTATCCGATGGACGGCGCCGACGGCCGGCACCATCAGCTACAACGGCGGTGTATGGTATGCGCATTCCTTTCTCACGACGCCACGTTCCGGAGACTTCTTCGTCAATTTGAACGGAGGCGCGAATCTGCACTCGGGGACGGTGAGCTCGGCGCAGAATCGCTCGAACGCGCTGACCTTTGCGGATGCGGGTCCGGTGAATGTGGCGGCGGGTGACGTCCTGGCGATCCGTCTGGCCCGGACCACGGGGCAGCAGTTCGGGACGCTGATGGGGGTAAATTTCACCGTCAACTTCGACCCGGCAAGTTCGAATGTGCCGGAGCCGGCGGCATCGGCGTTAGTGGCCGGGGGGCTGCTTCTGGCGGCTCTGCGGCTACGGCGCGGGTAGTGCAGGGAGTGGTGAGCGACCGCATCATGGGACTGGCGCTGGTGTTTCCCAGCGCCAGCGACCGCAGGTAGGGGCGCTACTCAATCTGGTGGGCGGTGGAAGAATCGTGAAGCGATTGGCGCCGCAGTGTCGCCTCCCAGGTAGCATGAGAAACAGGATAATGATCTCGACGCTACTGTTTGCGGCAAGCTGTTCCGCGGTGGATCTGCCGGTGGTAGCGGATGTGCAGGTGGGCCCTTCGGCAACGCAGGCAGGGGCTTTGCCGAATCTGCTGGTGGGCGGGGGAAACAAGGCGCTGTTGCGGTTTGGGATGAACGTGCTGCCGGCGGGGTTGAATCCGGCGCAGGTCGTGAAGGCGACACTGGTGTTCCATGTGAACCGGATTGTGGCTGCGGGTGCGTTGCAGGTGGCGCAACTGAATGGACCATTCGATGAGATGACGGTGGTGAGTGGGAATGCTCCGCCGGCGTCTGGGTTTGCGCTTGCCGTGACACCGGTGCAGGGACTGAATCTGGTGGATGTGACGCCGGTTGTGCAGCAGTGGATCGCGGTGCCGGCGGGCGCCTACGGGTTCGAGTTGTCGGCGGGAAGCGGGTCCGTGATGGTGGACAGCAGAGAGAACACGGCAACGAGTTTCGCGGCGGAGATCCGGGTGGTGCTGAGCGGGCCGGTGGGAGCTACTGGGGCGACGGGAGCGACGGGAGCGCCAGGTGTGGCAGGCGCAGCGGGAGCGCCTGGAGTGACCGGGCCCACGGGGCCGACCGGGGCCAATGATCCACAGATGCTGGCGGCAGTATGCAATCTGCTTTCGGCCTCGACGGTTACGGCGAACTTGAACTGCCCGCCGAAGACGATCTTCATTACGAACGCCCTATTCACTGGGAATCTGGGGGGATTGGCGGGAGCCGATGCGGCGTGCCAGTTGGAGGGGGAGGCCGCGGGATTGAGCGGCCGATTCAAGGCGTGGCTTTCCACCTCGCAGAGTTCCGCGGCGCAACGGTTGGTGCATTGGCCCGGGCCGTATCGATTGCCGAACGGGACGTTAGTTGCGAACAACTGGGCCGATTTGACCGATGGGGTGCTGGCCTTTCCGATCCAAATGGCGGCGGGCGGATTCGGCGCCGGAACGCCACAGTTGGCGTGGACGGGAACGGAAGCCAACGGGTCGGCGACCGGGTTCGACTGCGGTGGGTGGAGCGATGGAACCGCTGCCGCCAACGGGACAGTGGGCCTCTACGTTTTTTATAACCGCCCTGGCTGGACGAATCAGGCGACTCAGTTTTGCAGTACATTTCAGCGTTTGTATTGCGTGCAGCAGTAGGGGAACAATCTTGAAGCGATTGGCGCCTCAGTGTCGCCTCCCAGGTAGCATGAGAAACAGAATTTTGATCTCGACGCTGCTGTTTACGGCAAGCTGTTCCGCGGTGGATCTGCCGGTGGTGGCGGATGTCCATGTTGGACCTTCGGCAACACAGGCAGGGGCTTTGCCGAATCTGCTGGTAGGTGGCGGGAACAAAGCGCTGCTGCGGTTTGCGATGGATGTGCTTCCGGCGGGGCTGAATCCGGCGCAGGTGGCGAAGGCGACGCTGGTGTTCCATGTGAACCGGATCGCGACGGGGGGCGGACTGAGGGTGACGCAGTTGAATGGGGCATTCGATGAAATGACAGTGATGGCGGGGAATGCTCCGCCGGCGTTTGGGTTCTCCTTTGGAGTGACTCCGGTGCAGGGTCTGAACCTGGTGGATGTGACGCCGGTGGTGCAGCAGTGGCTTGCTGTTCCGGGGGCGGCGTTTGGATTTGAGCTTGCGGCGGCGAATGGGGCAAGCACATCGCTGCAGGTGGATAGCCGGGAGAACACGGCGACGAGTTTCGGGGCGGAATTGCGGGTGGTGCTGACGGGGCCGGCGGGACCGCAGGGGCCACAGGGCATTGCGGGTGCGGCTGGGGCGACGGGAGCCACAGGGGCCACGGGGCCGTCGGGACAAAACGATCCGCAGATGCTAAGTGCAGTGTGCGCCATTTTGGGGAAGATGACCGTGCCGACGGGACTGATTTGTCCACCGAAGACGGTGTTCGTGACGGGCGGCACATATACCGGCAATATTGGAGGCCTGGCGAAAGCGGATCAAATCTGCCGGTTAGAGGCTGAGGCAAATGGACTGACAGGAACGTACAAGGCCTGGTTATCGACGGCACAGAATCCAGTAAGTCAGAGGTTCACACCGACGGCGGGGCAATACAAGTTGGTGACCGGGACGGTGATTGCGAATGGCTTTGCCGATCTGACGGACGGGCAATTGCTGGCGCCTGTGAATCGCGCGGCGAATGGTCAATTGGTCACAACGGATTATGTGTGGACAGGAACGACGACATCGGGGAGCGCGGAAGGCAAGGACTGTTCGGGGTGGACGACGGCATCGACAGCCATATCAGGCACGGCGGGACTCAACCCGGAGTCCGGAATCCAGTGGACAATGAGTGTATGGCTTAACTGCAGCCTGTCGCTTCGACTGTACTGCTTCGAGCAATAGGGAGCGCGTGGCTCCCGAGCATCCGGTTATTCCCTGGAGAGGGCGGCTTTGGGGATGCGAATGGCGATGGAGCCGCCTTGGGTGAGGACGTCGTAACGGGCTTGCGTGCCGATGAGCAAGTGCGCTTCGAGGGGTGGATACTGATATTCCTCGATGAGCCAGGAGAGCATGTCGCGGTTGGCGAGTTCCAGGGATTGGTTGAGGGTGGCATCGGGGGCGGCGCCGATGGAGACGATCTCGGTGGCGGTTTCGGCGCGGGGGCCGGTGAGTTTGCCGCCCTTACGGAGTTCGACATTGATTTCGACGTCGAGGGAGGTCTCGACGCCGGAGCCGACGGCCTCGCCATCTCCCTGAACGGCGTGGCCGTCGCCGAAAAATAGCAGTGCGCCGGGGTGGTGGACGGGAAGGAGCACGGTGGTGCCTTCGCGGACGAGGTTGTAATCGAGGTTGCCGCCCCAGTAGCCGGCGGGGCCTGAACGCGGGGAGAAGTCGCCTTTGGGGGCGACGCCGATGCAGCCGAGCATGGGTTGTGCCTTGATGAGCGGCAGGCGGCGTGTGCCGGGTTCGGCCAGGCGGACGATGCCGCGCTGGGTGTCGATGGTCCAGGGAATGAGGTAATCGTAGCCGGGGATGACGGCATCAGGGCGGGGCTTGGGCGGGGCGAGGTTCTCGGGCAGATCCTTGACCGGGACGCGGTGCCCGGTGTAGCCGTTGTTGCGATTGAGGCTGATGCGGCGGAGGCGGACGATCAAGGTGTCACCGGGCTGCGCGCCATCCACGTAGAACGGGCCGGTGAGGGGATTGCCGTGAGTCTTGGTGCGGCGGACGCCCTGGTAATCGAAGCCGGCGGAATCGACGGTCTTGGTGATGACGGTGTCGCCGGGGCGGATCTGCTTGAGGATTTTGTGGGCCGCGGAGAACGTGTGGTGGTATTCGGTGGCGACGATCTGATGGGTTTCGGCGGAGGCGGAGACGGTGAGGAGAAGAGTGGAAAGAATCGTACGGCGCATCAGAAACCATAGTAGTAAACCGAGGGGGAGAAGTGACAGAATCGCAGTGTGGTTTGGCGTGCTCTACTTTCGGCGGCGCTGCTATTGCCGGCTTTCGAGACATTGCCGAAGTTGTACCCGGTGGATGAAACGCTACGGGATCCGTCGTTTCAGGCCTACACGCAGCGATTGCGGGCGGCGGTGCAGTCGCGCAATACGAAGGCGTTGCGGCGATTGACCTCTGACGATGTTGTGGTGGGGCCGGAGAAAGACGATAAGGGGTGGAAGAAGTTTGTCGAGCGATGGCGTCCGGATGAAGCGGAGAGTCCGGTGTGGTCCGCGCTGGCGGAGTTGTTGCAGTTGGGATTTTTGCGGGAGCATCCGCAGTTGTATTTGTCGCCCTACGTGGTGTGGCGGTTTCCGGATCATTTGAGCCGGCGGAAGCATTTGGTGGTGGCGAAGGAAAAGGCTCCGCTGCGGGAAGGGCCATCGATTACGGCGCCGGTGCGGGCGGTGCTTTCGTTCGACATTGTGAGGGCGGCGGGTGAGCCGGTGCGTTCGAGCGGGCTGGCGAGCTTTGTGCCGGTGGAAACGGGCGATGGAGTACACGGGTATCTCAATGTGACGGATGTGTTGAGTCCGCTGCTGGCGCGGGGGCAGTTCGGGTTCCGGCAGAAGCGTTGGGTCATGATTGCACTGGAATCGGATGAAGGAAGTCGTTGATTGATGTCGCATCCAGGGCATGAGGACTTTCTGGGTTGCATTGATTGCGGCGGGATTGCTAGCGCTTCCTGCAATGGCGGTGGATTTGCCGGTGATCGCGGATGCCTCCGTAGGAGCGAGTGTGACTCCGTCGGGCGCTCTGCCGAATTTGCTGGTGGGCGGGGGAAACCGCTCGTTGTTGCGGTTTGAACTGGGGGTGTTGCCGGCAGGATTGCCGCCGGCACAGGTGGTGAAGGCGACGCTGATTCTTCATGTGAATCGAGTGAACGCGGCTGGGCCAGTGAAGTTGTCGCTGTTGCAGGGGCAGTTTGCGGAAGCGACGGTGACGTCAGCGACGGCTCCACCGGCCGGGGGCCTGGTGGGCGTGGCGAACTTGGTGGCGGGGCCGAATCTGATCGATGTGACGGCGGCGGTGCAGCAATGGGTGGGGGCGCCTGCATCGGCGTTTGGGCTGGATCTTTCGGTGGATCCGTCAGCGGCGACGAATGTGCAGGTGGATAGTAAAGAGAACACCGCCACGAGTTATGCGGCGGTGATTCGGGTGGTGCTGAGCGGGCCGCAAGGAGTGGCTGGGGTGCGCGGGCCGACGGGGCCGACAGGTCCAACGGGGCCGGTGGCGACTTATACACCGCAAATGCTGGGCGCAATGTGCGACTTGTACCGTTTGCTTGGAACTACGGCTCCGGCGGGGTATCCCTGTCCGGACAAGCTGGTGTTTTTGACCGAAGGCCGGTGGGCCGGAAATCTGGGCGGATTGGCCGGCGCGGATGCGAAGTGTGCGTCGGAGGCGGCGGCGAGTGGAAAGAAAGGGACCTTCAAGGCCTGGCTCTCAACGGCTACGGTTTCGGCGAGCAGCCGGCTGGTGCATTCGAATCTTCCGTACGCGCGTCCGGATGGGGTACGAGTAGCGATGAATTGGGATGATCTGACGGATGGGACATTGCTGAATCCGATTATCGTAACGGCCAGTGGGTTGAATATCGCCGGATACCTGGACTACGGATCCTGGACGAACACTAGCACCTCCGGAGGGACTCTCTTATCGAGCGATTGCCAGGGCTGGACTACAAACTCTTCATCTGAAGCCTACGTGCAGGGCAGCGCGTTGGGCACAGTGGACAGGTCTTGGACTCAGAGTTTTCTGTCATTGTGCGATATGCCGCGGCATTTGTACTGCTTCGAGCAATAGGAGCCGACATGCGGAAATCAATCGTTGGCTGGATGATTGCGATGGCGGGCGCGGCCTGGGGATTAGATATGCCTGTTGTGGCCGATGTTTCGATTGGCACGGTGCAGGGCGGAGCATTGCCGAATCTGACGGTGGCTGCCGGCAGCCGTGTACTGTTGCGCTTCGGTGTGGGGGTGCTGCCGCTGACGGTGACGCCTGCGCAGGTGATGAAGGCGACACTGCTGTTTCATGTGAACCGGGTAGCCGCGGCAGGGCCGATGCAGGTGGCGCAGTTACTGGGGCCATTTGAAGAGACAACGGTGATGGCTGGGAATGCTCCGGGAGCCGGTACGGTGCTGGCAATGATGAATCCGGCGCTGGGGTGGAACATGGTGGATGTCACTTCGCTGGCGCAACAGTGGGTGGCATCGCCGGGCGCGGCGTTTGGGGTGGAACTGTCGGTGCCGTCGGGTTCGGCGACGCAGATTCTGGTGGACAGCAAGGAGAACACGCAGACCAGCCATGGGGCTGTTGTGCGGTTGGTGCTGAACGGGCCGGCGGGTGCGGCGGGCGCTGCGGGGTTGATTGGGCCGCAAGGATCGGCAGGCGGGCAGGACGGGAGTTTCGATATCGTCGCCGCCGGGATCTGCGATTTGCATAGGAAGAAGAACTTAGCAGTGCCCCCGGGGATTACGTGCCCTTCGAAGCTGGTGTTTGTCACAACGGGAATGTTCAACGGGAACATGGGGGGATTGGCGGGCGCGGATGCACAGTGCCAAAGCGAGGCATCGCAAGCGGGATTGAGCGGCGTGTACAAGGCGTGGCTGTCGACGTTGGCAAGTCCGGCGTCTGATCGGCTGGCGCATTCCGACGTGCCGTACCAGAGGATTGATTCCACCCAGGTGGCGTTCAACTGGGCGGAACTGACGGATGGCGCGATTGAGAAAGGGATCCAACTGACGACGGCGGGGACAGGTGTTCCTTTCACGAGCGGGGTCTGGACCGGGACGCTGCCGAACGGGAATGCGGTAGGGAAGGATTGCAGGAACTGGACGGACGCGTCGGAGGGGCAGGCAGGGGCGAACGGCAGTGTGAACGGTGTGGGTGGGACTTGGAGTGACAACGGGGCGGTGAGCTGCAACACGTTGCGGCGGTTGTATTGTTTTCAGCAATAGCAGAGGAATGAAGCGAAGTGAGGGTTGGTGTCGCATCCAGGGCATGAGGATTTTTTGGGTTTCTCTGATTGCCGCGGGATGGCTGGCGCTTCCTGCAACGGCCGTGGATTTGCCAGTGATAGCGGATGCTTCGGTGGGGGCGAGCACGACGCCGTCGGGCGCGCTGCCGAATCTGCTAGTGGGCGGAGGCAACCGGGCGCTGCTGCGGTTTGAGCTGGGCGTGTTGCCGGCGGGTTTGCCGCCGTCGCAGGTGTTGAAGGCGACGCTGATTTTTCATGTGAACCGGGTGAATGCGGCTGGGCCGGTGAAAGTGTCGCTCTTGCAGGGGCCGTTTGCGGAAACGGCGGTGACGCAGGCGACGGCTCCGCCGGCGGGAGCGCTGCTGAGCGTGGCGAACGTGGTGGCGGGGCCGAATCTGATCGATGTGACGGCGGCGGTGCAGCAGTGGGTGGCGACGCCGGCGTCGGCGTTTGGGCTGGATTTGTCGGTGGACGCCTTGGCCGCGACAAACGCGCAGTTGGATAGCAAGGAGAACATTGCCACGAGTTGCGCGGCCTCGATTCGGGTGGTGCTGAGCGGGCCGCAAGGAGCGGCTGGGGTACAGGGGCCAACCGGGCCCACGGGGCCGACGGGGCCGGTGGCTAATTTCACGCCGCAGGTGATCAGTGCGATGTGCGATTTTTACCGTTTGAACGGAACTACGGCGCCACCGGGCTATCCCTGTCCGGACAAACTGGTGTTTCTAACCGATGGCAAGTTTGATGGGAATCTGGGCGGACTGGCGGGGGCGGATGCTAAATGTGCCTCGGAGGCGGCGGCGAACGGGAAGCCTGGCCTGTTCAAGGCATGGCTTTCGACGGCCACGGTTTCGGCGAGCAGCCGGCTGGTGCATTCGAATCTTCCGTATGTGCGTCCGGATGGGGTACGGGTGGCGATGAATTGGGACGACCTGACGGATGGGGCTTTGTTGAACCCGATCCAGGTGACGCTGAGTGGACGGGTTATTCAAGGAGCTTTCGATGCCGTTTGGACCACTACCTCAACGCATGGCGGGAGTTTGGGTACTGCCGATTGTCAAGGTTGGACGAGTGTCTCGAATACCGCCAGCATAGTCGGTGGGGCTCCGCGGTTCAGCAGCCAGGGTTGGACGGAAGGCACGATAACTTCCTGCGCATTTCCGCGAGGGTTGTACTGCTTCGAGCAATAGGGGACGAACATGCGGAAACTGATGGTTGGCTGGACGATTGCGCTGGCGAGTGTGGCCTGGGGCCTGGATTTGCCGGTGATAGCGGATGCTTCCGTAGGCACGGTGCAGGGCGGGGCGGTCCCGAATCTGACGGTGGGCGGGGGGAGCAGGGTTCTGCTGCGATTCGCGGTGGGGGTGGTGCCCTTGACGGTGACGCCCGCGCAGGTGATGAAGGCGACGTTGTTGTTTCACGTGAACCGTGTGGGCGTGGCGGGGCCGCTGCAGGTGGCGCAGTTGCTGGGCCCGTTCGAGGAGACGGTGGTGACGGCGGGGAGTGCTCCGGGAGCAGGCACGGTGTTGGGAATGATGAATGCGCAACCGGGATGGAACGTGGTGGATGTGACTTCGCTGGTGCAACAGTGGGTGACTTCGCCAGGTGCGGCACTGGGGGTGGAACTTGCGGCACCCGCGGGCGCGGCGACGCAGGTATTGGTGGATAGCAAGGAGAACACACAGACGAGCCATCCCGCGGTGGTGCGCGTGGTGCTAAACGGGCCCACTGGCGCGCCGGGGGCTACGGGCGCGGCGGGACCGCAAGGGCCGATGGGGGCCGCGGATGCAAGCGCCGATATCGCGGTGGCAGGTTTGTGCGACTCCTACATTCGCAAAGGGCTGGCTGTGCCGGCGGGAATTGCCTGTCCATCGAAGTTGGCGTTTTTGACGAATGGGATATTCAACGGGAACATTGGTGGAGTGGCTGGGGCGGACGCGCATTGCCAGAATGAGGCGTCGCAGGCGGGATTGAGCGGGGTATTCAAGGCGTGGTTGTCGACGGCGGCGAATCCGGCGGCGGCGCGGTTGACGCATTCGGGCGTGCCTTATCAGCGGCGAGACGGAAAACGGGTGGCGTTCAATTATACGGACCTGACGAACGGGACGATTGAGACAGGGATACACGTGACGGCGGTGGGAACGGATTTGTCGCTGACAACCAGCGCCTGGACGGGGACGCTGTTCAACGGGAATGCGGCGGCGCAGAATTGCAACAATTGGACGGACGCGACGGCGGGAGTATCCGGGCTGAACGGAATTGCCGGTGGGACCGACGGAACGTGGACGAACAACGGCGTGGCGAGTTGCAGCAACTTCCGGCGGTTGTATTGTTTTCAGCAATAGGCGGGTGTGGGACGAAGGAATTGGATGGTGAAGATCGCATTCAGGGTGATGAAGCAGATAATTCAAAGAACAATTTCCCGTTTCTGTGCGCTGGGAATGATGGCGGGCGCGCTGTATGGGGTGGATCTTCCCGTGGTGGCGGATGTACACGTGGGGGCATCGACGCCGCAGGCCGGGGCCTTGCCGAATCTGCTGGTAGGCGGCGGGAACAAGGCGTTGCTGCGATTTCATATGGGTTTGCTGCCGGCAGGATTACGGATGGATCAGGTGGTGAAGGCAACGCTGGTGTTTCACGTGAACCGGATCGTTGCCGCCGGGCCTCTGCAGGTATCTCAGTTGATGGGGCCGTTTGAGGAGATGACGGCGACGGGGGCGAATGCTCCGTTTGCGACGACGCAGGTACCGATTACGCCGGTGAGTGGCGTGAACGCCTTGGACATTACGTGGATAGTGCAAACCTGGGTTGGGAGTCCGACGCTGGCGCACGGGCTGGAGATTGCGGTGCCGACGGGATCGACGGCTTCGGTGCAGATTGACAGCAGAGAGAACACGGCAACGAGTTTCGCGGCGGAGTTGCGGGTGGTATTGACGGGGATGGCGGGGCCCACCGGAGCTCAAGGGCAGCAGGGGCTGCCGGGAGTTGCTGGGGCAAGAGGTGCGACCGGGGCGACGGGGGCTACGGGACCGGCGGGCACCGGCTTGCAAAGCGATCCACAATTGATGACGGCGCTTTGTGCAGCACTGAGCCAGGGGACGCTGGTCACTACTGGGCTGACTTGTCCGCCGAAGACCGTCTTTGTGACAGCGGGGACGTTCGCGGCGAACTTCGGGTCGCTCGAAGCCGCGGACGCGATTTGCCAGAACGAGGCGAATCAAAACGGGCTGAGCGGGAAGTATAAGGCGTGGTTGTCGAGCACCCGGCCGCCCGGTCCGATCCCGCCTCCCAACGGATGGAAGTGGCTGCTTACGGTGAAGGAGCGATTTACACCAACGATTGCGCCCTACCGTTTGGTAAACGGGACCGTGATCGCTTACAATTTCGCCGATCTGCTGGACGGGCAGTTGGAGGCGCCGATCAACCGGATGGCGAACGGGCAGGAAGTGCCGTCGCCGCATTACGTCTGGACGGGAACGACTGCAGGCGGCGATTCAACCGGCCAGAATTGCTATGGGTGGAGCAGTACGCTATCGATGGACACGGCGGTAGCCGGCTTTGCGGGGTTTGCGGTGAGCCAATGGAGCATGAGTGCGGTGGTGCGATGCAACGAGTCGCTGCGGTTTTACTGCATGGAACAGTAGTGCGAGGCAGTGCAGAGTATACGCTTTGGTATAATAAAGGCCTGCCCGCTGACCACGGCAATTCACTCCTTTTATTAACCAAAACGTAATGCTGAAATACCTGCGAGATTTGTGGAATGACTCGGACGCTGCTTCCTTGAAGGGCGGCCAACTGGAACTGCTGCGCTACCGCTCGAACCTGCTGGGTGCGGATCTGCGCATTACGAACTTCGGTGGTGGGAACACCAGCTCGAAGTACGATGTCATCGATCCGCTGACCGGGAAAACGACCCGGGTGATGGCGGTGAAGGGGAGCGGGGGCGACCTTGGCTCGATCACCACGGGCGGATTCGCGGTGCTGTATATGGACCGGCTGCTGGCGCTGGAAGGCGTGTATAAAGGCGAAGCTTCTGAGGATGACATGGTGGGTTTGTACCCGTCGTGCGCGTTCGCTGGGAATACGGTGGCGGCGTCGATTGACACTCCGCTGCACGGGTATCTGCCGTTTGATCACGTGGATCATCTGCATCCGGATTGGGCGATCGCCATGGCGGCGAGCCGCAACGGCAAAGAGAAGATGGAAGAGTTCAACGCACGCTACAACCACAAGCTGGTCTGGCTGCCGTGGCAACGCCCGGGCTTTGAATTGGGGCTAATGCTGCGGGCGGCGGTGGAAGCGAATCCGGGTTGTGACGGGATTGTGCTGGGGAGCCACGGTTTATTTACGTGGGGCAACACGCAGCGCGAATCGTATCTGAGCAGCGTGACGATCATCGACCAGTTGGGCGAGTTTGTGACGGAGCACGGCGCGGGGAAGAAGGTGTTTGGCGGGCTGCAGTATCAGGCGCGGGAAGATGCCGCGGCGGTGATTGCCACGATTCTGCCGAAGTTGCGAGGGCGCGTGGGCACGGCGAAGCGTTCCATCGCGCATTTCGATGGGGCGGAAGAAGCGCTGAATTTCATTGGCGCGAAGGACGCGAAGAAACTGGCGGCGTTGGGGACGAGCTGTCCCGATCACTTCCTGCGGACGCGCATTTCGCCGATGCTGGTGGATTGGAATCCGCAGACGGGCGATGTGGCTGGGTTGGAGAAGGCGATTGATGCCGGGTTGGAGCAGTACCGCAAGGATTACAAGGCTTACTACGAAGCTTTCGCCGAGCCGGATTCACCGGGCTTGCGGGATCAGAATCCGACGGTGGTGCTGATTCCGGGCGTGGGTATGGTGAGCTTCGGACGGTCGAAGAAAGAGGCTCGGATCACGGGTGAGTTTTATCGCAATGCGATCCGGGTGATGATGGGCGCGACCGGGATGGAAGGCAAGGAGAAGCCGGCCGATCCGCTGCCGCATGCGAAGGATCCGGCACGGGCCGGGGATTTCACGAGCTTCAAGAATTACGTGGCGCTGCCGCGGAGAGAAGCGTTCCGGATTGAGTATTGGGCGCTGGAAGAAGCGAAGCTGCGGCGGATGCCGGCGGAGAAGGAATTCAGCCGGCGGATCATTCTGGTGGTAGGCGGCGGGAGCGGGATTGGACGCGCATCGGCGCTGCGTTTGGCGGCCGAAGGGGCGCACCTGATGATCGCCGATATCAAGGCGGAAGCAGCGGCGGAGACGGCTGCGTTGTGCGCGAAGTTCGATAAGGAAGCGGTGGCATCGTGCGCGATTGATTTGCGCAATCGCGAGTCCGTGTCGGCGGCGATGGCGCAGACCGTGGCGCAATTTGGCGGGTTGGATGGCGTGATCAACACGGCGGCGATCTTTATTCCGCCCGATGCGAATGGCGATATTCCGGAAGATCACTGGCGGCTGACGTTTGATGTCAATGTGACGGGGAATTATATTCTGGCGAAGGAAGCGCAGAAGATTTTCGCGGAGCAGGGATTGCCGGCGGTGATTGTGCTGACGAGTTCGGCGAATGCCGTGGTGCCGAAGAAAGGCAGCGAGGCATACGACGTGAGCAAGACCGCGGTGAACCATTTGATTGGGGAACTGGCGGTGGGTTTGGCGCCGCTGACGCGGGTGAACGGGATTGCTCCGGCGACGGTGGTGGCCGGGTCGACGATGTTCCCTCGGGATCGCGTGATTTCGTCGCTGACGAAGTATGGGATCGGGTTTGCGGAGAGCGATTCGACGGAGGAATTGCGGAATAAGCTGGCGCAGTTTTATGCCAGCCGGACGCTGCTGAAGAATCCGATTCTGCCGGAGCACTGCGCGGACGCGATTGTGTGGCTGGCAAGCGACCGGAGCGCGCGGACTACGGGGAATGTGATTCCGGTGGACGCGGGGTTGTCGGAGGCGTTTCTGCGATAGGGTGGTTTCTCGCCAAGGCGCGAAGGCGCCAAGGACGCCAAGGTGTCAAGGCCAAGGAATGGGATTTGGATGGCTTCCTATGACGCTCGTGGATGTGAGGGTTGCCTTGGGGGTTCAAGGGCGCAAAAACGGGCGTTTCTCGCCACGCAGAGGCGTTCGCAAAGAAGATAGTCGGGAATTACTGAATAAGGGCTTGAAAGCTCCTGATTCTCTGCTGGTAGAGGTCGGCGCAATTAGTGGCGCCGGTAGCCGGTTGGAGGAACAGGAGCTTTTTTGTTTTGGTTTGGTAGCCGATGGCGGCACATTCGTTGGGCTTGAGTTTTGCGGCGTCGAGGCCGCCGGCGTCGAACTGAAGGGCTTCCTGTTTGTCTCGGGTGGTGGTGAGGAAGCGCAAGACTTTTCCGTCGCTCGATTGGAACTGGGCGAAGCGGAATTCGACGGAGGCCGGTTCCTTTTCAAAGCCGAGTAAGGCGGAGTGGGCTTGCTCATGGAGCAGGGCGGAGATTGGCGGGATGGTCACTCTGGGTTCGGTCTTGCGGAGAAATTTTGGGGTGAACGATTCGTAGAGACCCACTGCAGCGGTTTGCACGCCGCCGTGTAGGTAGAGCTTTCCGGCGGCAGGCTGGGACTGCTCGAAGAGGGTGAGGCTGGGGTCTCCGATGGCCATGGCAAGGCCGAATTTCTCGCTCGCGTTGGAGATGGCGATTGCTTTTGCGCTCTCGACATAGAGGTTACGGGTAACCTTGGCGCCCACGACGGAGAAATAGACGACGAGGCAGAGCGACACGGAGAGGGCATCAAACCAGGGAATGCGGCGGTAGCGGGAGCTGAGTAACCAACTGGAGGCAATGCCGATGGCGGAAATACCCAGAAACAGCGGCCAGGCCGCGGAGATCTGTTGGGAGATGAGGTTGGCGGGGCCGGAGGCGAACTGCACGGCCAAGCCGATGACGGCCACAATGGCGAAGACGAGAAAGACTCCAAAGGTGGTGCGCTGCAGAACGCTTTGTGGGCCAAGGAGGCTCAAGGTATAGCTGCTGAGGGCTTGCGGTGAAGGACGGGAGAACGCGGAAACGAGCGAGGGGACACGGACCGGAACGGATTCCTGCTGAGCGGCGAGGCGCTCATGGTGCTCGCGCCAGGCGGCATCGGCGATAGCAGGGAGATCGAGGTCGTCAAACGCACTGGAGCGCAACCGGCTGGCCTCGATGGCGCGAAGCCTTTCGTCATCGGAACGGGAATAGCGATTCGAACCCATGGATTACCTCAGTGTTATTCGACGAGCAACCAGATATCGATCTGCTCCATGTCGCGGGATTCGATGGCCTGTAACTCGGAAGGGGAGAAGCCGGCATCGAAACTGAGCTCCTCGTAGTGACGGTTCAAGACATCGAGGAACGACGAGTAAGCCTGATCGAGCAGGAGCAACTGTTGGCCGGGTGGTGAAGTTTCTCCGCCGCCGTGATAAACAAGAATCCAAAGGGCAGACTTGTCGTCTCCGGGATGCATTTCGGCGAAGTAGGGGAAGAGCAGGAACTTTTTCTTCCAGCGGGCAGCTTCGGCGGCGGGTATGCGGATGTGGAGGATACGCCAGAGGCGGATGGAAAGGGACTCGGGGCCAGGAATCATGGCGCTGTCGAGAAGGTCGGACCAAAGCGATTGCTGCCAGACTGCTTTGCGGAGGGACGGCGCGGCGAATGAGTAGGCCTCGGCGAGGAGTGGTTTGTAGGCTTCGAGCAGCTTCAGGGAGAGGGCGCGCTGGCGTTTTTCCAGGCGAGAGCGGAAGAAGAAGGCCCTGAAGGAATCCCATGGACTCATGATCCAAGAGGCGGAACTCCAGCGTCCGAGGGTTTGCGAGCATGAGACGAACTCCTCTCCGAGCTTTCGCAGGCCGAATGGGGCCACGGTTTGCGTGCTCATAAGGGAATACGCCCGATGGTGGAATTGTGCGTCACATTTTTTCCCTGTTGCGCAATCCGCGAAGCGCGATGTCTCTGAGTTTGGCTAAGGCTTGCGAGCGCAGCTTGCGCACGGCCCCTGGGGAATTGAGGGAAAGCAGGGGGGCGGCTTCCGTATCGGACAACCCAGCGTAGTAGTAGAGTTCCAGAGCCTGACGATCCCGTGCTGAGAGTGTATCCAGAAGCGAACCGACGAGCAAGCGATCGACGATGTCCGGTTCGGAGAAGGCGAGGGTAGCTTCATCGAGTTCCGATTGAGGGCGGCGCATGGCGGCGGCGATGGCGTCGGCGGCGATGGAACGCGCGATGGAGTGGATGTAGCCTGGGAAAATGGCAGGGTCGATGCCATCGAGGTGGTGGAGCACTCTGACGATCACTTCCTGGCAGAAATCGCGGAATTCGAGAGTTGGGGGGCATTTGCGGAACATGCTGGAGAGCATGGGCCGGAAACGGCGGAGGAGTTCCTGAATGGCATTGGTGGCGGTGAGGCGATCGGGGTGCTGCAAGTCCGCGAGCAATTGCGCCAGCGAGGCGGACCGAAGGTCGGGGTCAGAAGCCATTGGAGCATCTCACAAATTCGTAGGCAGGGAGGCGAAGATCCTGCCGCTCACGGAGTGACCAGAGGATGACGATGCAGCCTTCGGTCATGCTGTGGAAATGGGAGAAGTGGTCGCCGCGATTGACACGGGCATGGACACGGCGCCAGGTTCCCGTGTTGCAGTAGACAGGAGTGCCGTTTGCGCCTGTGGATACGGAGATGGGCTGGTGTTCGGGGAGATGGGTGTGGCCGCAAAGAAGGAAGCGGCAGCCCGAGGCATTGAGGTGGCTATGGGCGAGGCGGCTATAGTCGGGGGCTTCCTCGATCCATTCGGGGACGGCGTTGGCCATGACTGCGAGAGGTGAGCCGACGCGCAAGGCCGCGTGCTGCAGCTTGTTGAAGCCTGCCTCCTGGCTGAATTTGTCTTTGGGGAGGGTGTAAAGGGATTCGGCCGTTTGCCTAAGGGCGAGATTGACGTGGTTGCGTACGGCCTGCCGGTTTGCGGGCAGCCGGGATATGTTCCAGTCCAGCCATTGGGCGAGGGCTTTTGGTGTTTGCGGGCGCACGTCGTCGAGTTCATCGAGGAATGGCAGATCCCATTTCTGCTTCGCTTCCACGAGCACGGGCAGGGTGGTGATGAACTCCACCACCATGGCGTCACCGAATGGGGAGACATAATCGGAGGCGACGCGGTTGTAGGGATCCCATTCATGGCCGTGCTTTGCCACGGTCTCATGATCGGTGTCGATCCAGGTGGCGCCGGCGAGGAAAACGAGTTCGGGAAAATGACTTTGCAGGAAGGCTCTGGCGGAATCGCCGTGGGTGCGGAGGAGCGCATCGTGGTTTTCGTAGACGTAGTGGAGCGCGGCGGGGAATTCGTTGAGGAGCGTGCGAAGCGGGGCGAAGAAAACTTCTTCATTGGTGCGGAAGATGCGCTCGGTGACGGCCGCGACGGCAAGCTTGAGTTCGGATTCACGGTCACGGTCCCAGGGCTTGAGCGTGTTGGTGGCGCCGGTGGTGAGCCATGTGTCGGACTTGAGCAATTCGAGGACATCGCCAAGCAGGAGTATTTGAATCTGGCGCACGCCACGTTCGGCGGCTGCGGTACAAATGCGGCGCAACTCGGAGAACAGGCGAGCCGCGATGACGGGATGCATCGCTCTGGCGCATTCCAGATGAAGGTCGCTGAAGGCAATGATCAATCGGAGGCTCCGGCTACCGTCTCAGGATACAGGAGTCGGGCGGGGTGGCAGGAGTGCCGTTTCCCGTTATGGTGGAAAGAATTTGATTCTGGGAGCGTGGAGGATGCCTCCGGACTGCCACGAGATCACCGGGTTTCTTGCGCGGTGGAGCCGAGGGGACTCATCCGCGCTGGAGTTTGTTGCGCCGCTGGTGTATGGGGAATTACATCGTTTAGCGGCTGCGTATCTCACTGGAGAACGGCAACCGCATACGATGCAGACGACAGCGCTGGTGCATGAAGCGTGCCTGCGGTTGATTTGGGGGACCAACGCAGGAATGGGATTCGCGCGAGCATTTCTATGCCTTTTCGTCACGGCTGATGCGGCAGGTCTTGGTGGATTATGCGCGGAAGCGCCGGGCGGCGAAGCGCGATGGCGGGGTTCGGGTTTTGATTGAGGACACGGAACCGGCGGTTCCCGCGCCGCTGCTTACGCCGATGCCGGGTGGTTTGACACGATCACGCTTTCGGCGCCCGGGTTGGATGGATTGCCGGGGCAGTTGACGTTTCTGGTGCATTCGACGGCTACTTTGGTTGGGGCTCGATGCAGGTGCGGCCGGAGCCGGGGCGATCCGAGGTGCTCGATCTGAACATGAATGGGCTGGTGCGCTTTGGGGAGCGGGCAGTGGTTGTGCATCGCTTCCTGCCTTTGGGGGCGGGTAGTGCGGAAGGCTGCGTGTTTTCCGTGCAGGTGTTTGATCAAGGTACGGGATGGACGCAGGGGTTTATGGCTCCCTGACTGAATGGGTCCGGGCGTGTTTGCGGTTGGGTTTCTCGCAAAGTTCGCCAAGGAGCAAAGATCGCAAATTAGGAATGGTTGGAGTGAGGCCACGACTGGCGGCGTGATTTGGTGTTATGGCGCTCGCGGATAGGAGTTTTGATAGGGCAGCCAAGACCGCCAAGATCGGACCTTGCGCATGTGGAAGGTCGCATCGTCGTGCCCTTTGACGCAAGGTTGAAGCGTTTGGCGGTGGGACGTCGCTTCCCGGGGTGAGATGAACATCCGAACTTTGAATCGTATTCTGCTTATGATGCTGGCGGTGAGTGCCGCGTATGGGATTGATCTGCCCGTGGTGGCCGATGTCCATGTGGGGGCGAGCACTCCGCAAAGTGGAGCATTGCCGAACCTGCTGGTGGGTGGAGGGAACCGGGCGTTGCTGCGGTTTGAAACTGCGGTGTTGCCGCCCGGGCTCAACCCGAGTCAGGTGGCGAAGGCGACACTGGTTTTTCACGTGAACCGGGTTGTTACGCCCGGGCCAATCCGGCTGGCGACCCTTGTTGGGCCGTTTCAAGAGATGACTGTGGTCAATGCCAGCGCGCCTCCGGCCGGGGCCGTGATCGGGCAGGTGAATCCCGTGCAGGGGTTGAACCTGGTGGATGTTACTGCGCTGGTGCAGCAATGGGTGACCTCTCCCGGGGCGGCGTTTGGGATTGAGCTGGCGGCGGATGCGAGTGGATCGGCGTCGGTACTGATTGACAGCAGGGAGAACACGGCGACCAGTTTTGCGGCGGAGGTGCGGGTGGTGCTGAGCGGGCCGGCAGGGCCGCAAGGGGTGGCGGGGCTGAACGGCGCGACCGGACCAACGGGGCCGGCCGGACCCGCAGCCCCATCGGGCGTGCCAGCGCTGGCCGCTGTTTGCGCGTTGTATTTTCGCAATGGAATCCCTACGCCGTCGGGAATGGAGTGTCCGAAGCTCATTTTCGCCACGAACATGAGTTTTTCTGGAAATCTGGGCGGGCTGGCTGGGGCCGACAGTTCCTGCAATAGCGAGGCGGCGCGAGCAGGGCATACGGGAACGTTCAAGGCGTGGTTGTCCACGGCGACGGTATCGGCGGCTTCCCGGATGACGCATTCCAACGGGCCCTATGCCCGGGTGGATGGGGCGGTGGTTGCCGACAATTGGGCAGACCTGACGGACGGAAGTTTGAAGTTCGCCATTCCCGTTACGCAATTTGGGGTCTGGGAAGTTCTGCAGCCTTACGCATGGACCAATACAACCGTTACCGGGGAGAGTGCGGGGGCAGCCGACTGTAAAGGGTGGACCACTTGGAATGATCCGGGTCTGCCGCGACTGGGCACGGTGACGTACGGAGATCAAAACTGGACGTCCTCGCCGACTACTCGCCCTTGCGGCGGTTTCTCGCGGCTGTACTGTGTGCAGCAGTGACGATGGCATCGAGCATTTCCGCGGTAGTGGTGAGCGGAACAAAAACGAGCGTGCCGAGGGATGTGAAGATCGCAGCGTCGTCGTTGGGTTGAGCAAGCCAGTTCCAGGCGGGAAGTGACAGCGCGTAGCGGACATCGCTTCCGTTCGCGGAAATACGGGTGACGAAGGTTCCGGAGTCTTTGAGGGAGCCTGTAAGGATGGCATCTCCGTTCGATGCCATATAGAGGCTGCGAGGCCGGTCGCCGGCGTCGGTACTGCGGTAGAGACCGCTGATGTCAAGGGCGAATACTGTATCGGGTTGGATCGGATCGGCGAGCAGGGTGAAGTTGGTGCGCAGGGGCCGTTGCACGGGAGACCAAGTGCGGCCTCCGTCGCGAGTGCGTAGCAAGCCGCTGCTTGAGTAGCCTTTTTGGAAGGCGTTGACAATGGGCAACTCACCGTTTGTGGAATCGCCGCCTATGACGAGGTCGCCATTGGTGGCGATACGGCCGGCGACGATGGAGGACTGGGTTGAGGGGTCTAAAATCCTGGTCCGGATTTGGGCGGCTGCGGGCAGCGCCAACAGCAGGCCGAACACAGCGATGCGATGCATGGCCACTTTCAGAATAGTGCTTTGACGCAAAGGTGAAGCATTTGGCGGCGGGACGTCGCTTCCTCAATTGATGAACATCCGAACTGTGAATCGCATTTTGCTTTTGATGGCGGCGGCGAGCGCCGCGTATGGGCTGGATTTGCCGGTGGTGGCCGATGTCCATGTCGGAGCGAGCACGGCGCAGAGCGGGGCATTGCCGAACCTGCTGGTGGGTGGAGGGAACCGGGCTTTACTTCGGTTCGATCTGTCGGTGCTGCCGGCAGGGTTGAATCCGGCGCAGGTGGTGAAGGCGACACTGATGTTTCACGCCAACCGGATTGCGTCGGCGGGGAGCATGCGTGTGGCTCCGCTGGCGGGGCCGTTTCAGGAAATGACGGTGACGCAGGCGACAGCGCCTCCTGTGATGACCGGGCCTTCGGCAAGCGTCGTTCAGGGGCTGAATCTGGTGGATATTACTCCGATCGTGCAGTTCTGGGTAGCGTCGCCGGCGTCGGCATTTGGCATCGAACTGGCGGATTCGGGGGCGCCGTCGGCGTCTTCGACGGGGTCGCCCGGTCTCTCGGTGCAAATTGACAGCCGGGAGAACACAGCGACGAGTTTTCCGGCGGAGATCCGGTTGGTGCTGAGCGGACCGGCGGGTCCGCAGGGGTTGATGGGGCCGACAGGGGCAACTGGGCCGACGGGGGCGGCGAGTGCGGAGGGTCCATCCTTGCAGATGGGGATATGCGAGTTGTTGTTGTCGACGAACCGGCCGTTGCCGCCGGGTTTGAATTGCCCTTCGAAGCTGGTGTTTGTCACCGCTTCGGCGTCTACGGGGAACTTTGGGGGATTGGTGGGCGCGGATTCGGTCTGCAGTAGCGAAGCGGCCTCGGCTGGAGTTGCGGGCAGGTTCAAGGCGTGGCTGTCGGACGGGATACAATCCGCGGCCAGCCGCATGTCGCAATCGACGTTGCCCTACCGGCGCCGCGATGGAGCGCTGGTGGCGTACAACTGGTCGGACCTCACGGATGGCGTTCTGCACAACCCGATCAACCTGACAGTAACCGGGGCTGCGGTTGGGCCTCCACTGTTTGCATGGACGAATACGGCGGCGAATGGAGCGATTCAGTCCACGGTGCATTGCTCCAACTGGACCAGCTTAGCCGCCGGGGGTAGCGGAGGCTCTTTTGAAACGTTGAATTGGACAACGTCGGTGGTGGCGACGTGCAACCTGGCCGGACGGTTGTACTGCATCGAGCAGTGACGTTTGGTGAAGTGGTTGGACTCGGGTTGTCGCCTCTGTGGGTGATGAACATCCGAACTGTGAGTCCGTTATTGCTTGCGATGGCGGCGGCGAGCGCCGCGTATGGGTTGGATTTGCCGGTGGTGGCCGATGTTCACGTGGGGGCGAGCACTCCGCAAAGCGGGGCTTTGCCGAATCTGCTGGTGGGTGGAGGGAACCGGGCGTTGCTGCGGTTCGATCTGTCGGTGCTGCCGGCGGGGTTGGGTCCCTCGCAGGTGGTGAAGGCGACGCTGATGTTTCACGCCAACCGGATTGCTTCGGCGGGGAGCGTGCGGGTGGCTCCGCTGGCGGGCCCGTTTCAGGAGATGACGGTGACGCAGGCGACGGCGCCTCCCGTAATGACCGGGCCTTCGGTAGGCGTAGTGCATGGCCTGAATCTGGTGGATATCACTCCCATCGTTCAATTTTGGGTAGCGATGCCTGCCTCGGCGTATGGCCTTGAGTTGGCGGATGCGGGGGCGCCGCCGGCGTCTTCGACGGGGTCGCCCGGTCTATCGGTGCAAATTGACAGCCGGGAGAATACGGCGACGAGTTTTCCGGCGGAGATCCGGCTGGTGCTGAGCGGGCCGGCGGGTCCGCAGGGGTTGATGGGGCCGACAGGGGCCACTGGGCCGACGGGGGGGATGAGTCCGTCCATGCAGACGGGGCTGTGCGAGGGGCTGATTGCGGCCAACCGGCCGTTGCCGGCAGGGATGGATTGCCCGTCGAAGCTCGTGTTCCTCACCAATTCTACGACCCGAGGGGCTTTCGGAGGACTGGCGGGTGCGGATGCGACGTGCAATAGCGAGGCGGCCGCGGCTGGGCGAGCCGGAACGTTTAAGGCCTGGTTGTCGGACGGAACGCAATCGGCGGCCAGCCGCATGATCCCTTCGACGTTGCCATACCGGCGCAGTGACGGAGCGCTGTTGGCCTACCACTGGGGGGATCTGGTCGATGGCTCTTTGCACGCCCCGATCAATCGGACGGCCGCGGGAGTTGCGATTGTCAGTCCGTCGCTTGTCTGGACGAACACGGCAGGGAACGGGACAATCGCCGGCAATGAACATTGCAGCAACTGGGGGGCGCCGGTGGGTTCGTTTCTGGGGCTTGCCGGGAGTGCGCTTGCGACGGACGAGAAGTGGACGGCATCCACCATTTCGGCTTGCAATATTGATGCACGGTTGTACTGCATTCAGCAGTGACGGGTTGCGGCAATGAAGGTTGAGGTGAAGTGGTTGGCCTGAGGTTGTCGCTTCCTTAAGTGATGAACATCCGAACTGTGAGTCCCGTAATGCTTGCGATGGTGGCGGCGAGTGCCGCCTATGCGGTCGATTTGCCTGTGGTGGCCGATGTCCATGTCGGAGCGAGCACTCCGCAGAGCGGTGCATTGCCGAACCTGCTGGTGGGTGGCGGGAACCGGGCTTTGCTGCGGTTCGACCTGTCGGTGCTGCCGGCGGGGTTGAGCATGTCGCAGGTGGTGAAGGCGACGCTGGTGTTCCACGTCAACCGGATCGCGTCGGCGGGGAGCATGCGAGTGGCACCGCTGGCGGGGCCGTTTGAGGAGATGACGGTGACGCAGGCGACAGCGCCTCCGGGATTGGGGGTGGCTCCGGTGAATGTCATTCCGGGGCTGAATCTGGTGGATGTTACTCAGATCGTACAGTTCTGGATTGGGTCGCCGGCATCGGCGTTTGGCATCGAAATGGCGGATTCGGGATCGCCTGGTCTATCCGTGCAGATTGACAGCCGGGAGAATACGGCGACGAGCTTTCCGGCGGAGATCCGGGTGGTGTTGAGTGGCCCGGCGGGTCCGCAGGGGCTGACAGGGTTGACGGGGCCGACTGGGGCAACTGGAGCGACGGGGCCTGTGAATCCATCTGTGCAGACGGGGCTGTGCGAGGTGTTGACGTCTGCCAGGCGGCCGTTGCCGCAGGGGTTGGATTGTCCGTCGAAGCTCGTGTTTGCGACCAGTTCCATGGTGGCGGGGAATTTTGGTGGGCTTGCCGCCGCGGATACGATTTGCAATAACGAAGCGGCCGCGGCCGGCCGGGTGGGCACGTTTAAGGCTTGGTTGTCGGACTCCTTGCAATCCCCGTCGATGCGCATGACCCAATCGGCGGTGCCTTACCGGCGCAGCGATGGAGCGTTGGTGGCCTACAACTGGGCGGATCTGACCGACGGCTCCTTGCACGCCGCGATTAGCCTGACGGCCTCGGGCGTTGGCATCGACCACGTTGTCTGGACGAACACGGCAGCGAATGGAACCATTCTGAGTTCGTCTCATTGCAACAACTGGACCTCCAGCGGAGGTTCGCTAACCGGAGCAGGGGGGGCTCCAAATTTAACGGACGGTTGGAGCACCGTCTACAACGGGGACTGTAGAGTCCCGGCACGGTTGTACTGCTTCCAGCAGTGACTAGCGCCTGGTGAGGCAGAGGCCGGCGACCAAGACGAGGCCGAGCAGGGTGAGTGCCGCTCCGTAGTAGACGGTGCGGGGGCGGAAGCGGAAGTCGATGCGGTGGGCGCCGGCTTCGACGACGACGCCGCGGAAGACGCCGTAGGCTTCCCAGATACGGGCGGGTTTACCGTCGATGGTGGCTTGCCAGCCGGGGTACATGGTTTCGCTCAAGATGACCATTCCTTTGCAGGCCATATTGGCGTCGATGGCGACGTGATCGGTTTCACGGTTGGCGATGGCGACGGTGTCCTGGCCGGGGCAGGTTTCTAATGACGGGGGATTTTCCAGTAGGAGCGCGGTCTTCGCCAGATCGACGTTGGCGTCCTGGATGTGGATGCGCATCCAGGCGGAATCGTCCACTTTCTTCGTTTCGTGGACGGAGCGGGCGCGGGGGAGATAGCCCGGGTTTTCGAATACCTTCACACCGCTCGATCCGGTGAATACTTCCTTCTGGCCCGGCTTGTCGGGCTTCATGCCGATGAAGTGGGTGATGCTGTAGAGGCTCTGCGTGCGCTGAGTGTGGAGTTCGTGCTCCATGTGCTGGCGGTTCACTCCGGCGACATAGCCGTGGAGCATGTCGATGCCATGCCAGTCGCCGAAATTGCTGCCGATGGTCTGGTCATCGACGACGACACGAAGCGGGCCGAGATGTTTCTGATTTCGTAAGAATTCGACAATATCGCCATGCTGGGTGAGTGATTTGGTGAATTTGTTTCCGTCTTTGGAGGTGGTATCGTTGTAGAGGGCCGGGGCGGCTCCGGTGAGCTCGATCAAGGTAAGGGAGACGAGGCCGGCGGCGATGATGACGCGGCTGAGGGCTCCACGCTGCCATGCGGCGAGCAGGACGGCGGCGGCGATGGAGACTCCGGCGGCGAGGAACATACGGTCGTCGATTTCGGTTTTCGCCTGGCTGATGGCGAAACAGAGGACCAGCAGCAAGACGCCGAAGCTCAGCAGCCAGCGGCGGAGCGTGGCGATGGCGGGGGAAAGCGAATCACGCAGGATAGTGTCGAGTCCGATGGCGGCGAGGATGGCGAGCGCGAAGGAGAGGACGAGTGTGCCGCGCGATGGGATGCGCGCTTTGTCCACCACGGGCAGGATGGAATACATGATGCCCTGGAGCGGGGTGTTGGCTCCAAGGGAGTAGACGATGGAGCCGGCCATGATGGCCGTGGCGATGCGTACGGCTTGATTGGACCAGCGGGCGCCGATGGCGAAGAGGGCGAGGGCGACGGCGACGCAGCCGATGAAGGGGGTGGAGTCGGCGTAGTTGCCGACGGCGGGGAGGAAGGTGGCGAGCAGGCCTTTGGCGGGCAGGGAATAGAGGGCGCTTACGGAGTAAGGGATCTTGTCATCCCATTTGACGCTGTTTTCCAAGCCGACCCAGCGCACGGCCATGCGGCCGAATTCGAAGGTGGGGAGTGTTTGCACGGCGCCGATGAGGAACATCGTAAGGCCGTAGACGGCAGCAGGCAGGATGAGGCGGTGGTTGCGCCAGGCGAACCAGAGCCAGAGGCAGCCGCTCATGAGAGTGAGCAGGATAGGGATTTCGTGATGGCCGCTGAGCCAGGCGATGCCAAGGAACAATCCGGCCAGCGCGGCATTGGAGTACGGGCGGCTGCCTTGAGCAGCGCGGAGGATGAACAATAGGATGAGCGGGGCCCAAACACCGCCGTTGATGACGTCGATCCAGGCGACTGAGCCGGTGAAGCCGCCGTATCCGAAGACGGCGCCGCAGAAGAGCGCGGCGGCATAGCTGAGGCCGATGTCGCGGGCGAGCCAGAAGGCGAACAACGCCCCCAGGAAGTGGATGGCGGCCCAGTAGTAGTTCAACTGCGAGAACTTCATGTAGCCGTCGCGCATCGGGGTGAGCTCGAAGAGGAGGTTTAAGGGAAATAGGAGGCCGGGCTGGGTCTGGCCGATCAGGGGTTGGCCGGTCCAGATGTGCGGATCCCAGAGGGGGAAATTGCCGTGGAGGCGGATCTCACGCATCTGGAACTGGATGCGGGGGATCTCGAGGTAGCACATGTCGGGGTGATCGAACCAGTTGTATTGGCGGGTGAGGGTAAGCTTCCAGTAGAAACCTACCGTCATCAGTAGGAGGAAGAGGACCATCAAGGCATGCTTCAGCTTGCCGTTCCATGGTGCTTTGAGAGCAGTGTGGTGGTTTTCAGCCATCGGCCGGAAGTGGCCATCTTAGCACATCCAATTGAAAAACAAAGAGATGGCGAATGGTGCGGCAATTGCATGGGAGAGAAGCGTGGAAGGAGCACCGGCCATGTCGAAAAACATCCTCAGAATGACAAAAGCGCGCTGGCTGATGGCGGCTCTACTGTGCGGAGCGAATTTGCTGGCGGAAGACGAACCAGGCCGCGGGGTAGCCCGCATGAGCCTGTTGCAAGGGGATGTGTCGGTTCGGAGGGGAGACTCCGGGGAGTGGGTCGCGGCGGCGCCGAATGCACCGCTGGTGGTCGAAGATCGTGTGCTCACCGGAGTCAACTCGCAGGCGGAAGTGCAATTCGATTATGCAAATATCGTGCGGCTGGCGCCGAACTCGGAGTTGCGGCTGGCGGAATTGGAATACCGGCGCTACAGTCTGCAGGTGGCGGCGGGCACGGTGATGTTCAACGTGCTGCGCAATTCGGAAGCGGACGTGGAAGTTTCGACCCCGAGCGTGGCGGTGCGTCCCACCAAGCGCGGGATGTACCGGATTACGGTGTTGCAGGACGGGACGACGGAAGTGACGGTCCGGTCGGGCGAAGTGGATGTATTCACGACGCAGGGTTCGGAACGGCTGAAGTCGGGACGGACGATGGTGGCAAGGGGAACGGGCTCGAACGTGGAGTTTCAGGTCAACGGGGCGGTTCCGAAGGATGAATTCGACCGTTGGAACGATCGCCGGAACGACGACCTGGAGCGGTCGGTCAGCTATAAATATGTCGATCCGTCGGTGTACGGAGCGGAAGACCTGGATTCGTACGGGACCTGGGTGCAGGACGCACCGTATGGGAACGTATGGGTTCCGCGGGTGGCTGCCGGCTGGTCTCCTTATCAATATGGACGCTGGTCGTGGGTGGATTACTACGGTTGGAGCTGGGTCAGCTACGATCCCTGGGGCTGGGCGCCGTATCACTATGGACGCTGGTATTGGGGATCTCGCGGGTGGTGCTGGTGGCCGGGGGCATACCGGACGCGGCACTATTGGAGCCCCGGATTGGTGGCCTGGGTTGGATTCGGGCACGGCGTTTCGGTGGGCGTGGGATTCGGCCGCGTGGGCTGGGTTCCGCTGGCTCCCTATGAAACCTATCATCCCTGGTATGGGTGGAACCGCTATCGCGGATATGGCGGGCGGGGCGGCTATGTCGACAACAGCGTGACCATCGTCAACAACTACAACATTCGTAACAGCTACCGCAACGCGCGAGCGATGAACGGTGTGCACAGCGTCGATGGCGGTGATTTTGCCCGCGGCCGGTTCAACAATATTACGGCGATGCGGGACAGCGATCTGAGCCGGGCGAGCCTGGTGCGCGGCGAGTTGCCGGTGACGCCGGAGCGGGGTAGCCTGCGCTGGGCGGACCGGGAAGTGAACGGGAATCCGCAGAGCCGGGACAATGCGCGTTTCTTCAGCCGGCGGAACCCGGGCGGGACGACAACGGAACGGGTATCCTTTGACGATCAGCGGCGCGGCGTATCGGAGCTTTCGCGGCGGACCTTTGGCGACCGGCCGGGGCGCACGGAAGAGGCGGCCGGCGGCAAGCCTGCCCTGGTGGACAGCAATGGCGCAGGGCGGACGGATGGCATCCGGCGCGGACGCGAAGGGAACACCGAAGCGAACGTGCAGCCTGGCGGGAATAACAACAACAGCGACGGACGCGGCTGGCGGCGGCTGGGCGAATCGGGTCAGCAGCCGGACGCGACGGGCCGGGATAGCGGGAACTCACGGCGCTTTGGCGAGCCGCGGAATACGGACAGCCAGGCGACCGTAGGCAACCGGGATGCCGGGAATAGCCGGGCCCGGGAGAATACGGACCGCAGCGGGTGGCGGAGGTTTGGCGAGCCGTCCGGGAATGGATCGCGGACGTCGGAGCCGGGCAACCGGGAATCGAACGATCGCGGGTTCCGGCAACGGCCGGAACAGCTGCCGGCACCGAATGCGAGTCCGAGCCAGTCCACGGAGCGAAACCGGGATTCGGGTTGGCGGCGATTCGAGAACAATGGCGGGTCGAGTTCGGGTGGATTCGGCAGCCGGCGGAGCGAAACACCTACCCCGCGGGTGGAGTCGCAGCCCAGTCCAAGGATGGAGCGATCGACTCCGCGGAGCGAGCAGCCACGGAGCGAGCCGCGGATGGAACGGCCGCAGCGGGAGAGCTCACCGAGCATGGACCGCCGCCGCAATAATGATCGCAGCGACGGCGGGACGTTGCGGATGAGCCCGCCGATGGTTCGAGAGCGGCAGCAGATGGGATCGAGTGCAGAAAGGGCGCCCCGGTATGAGGGGCGCTCGTCCCGTATGGAGAGCTCGGGTGGATTTGGCGGATTTGGGGGCTCCCAGCGCTCCGCGCCGTCGATGGGATCGCGTGGGGATTCGGGAGGGTTTGGTCGGTCGTCGAGTGGCGGCGGTGGTGGATTCAGCGGTGGGGGCCGGAGTAGCGGTGGAGGCGGGTCGCACGGCGGTGGAGGCGGGCGAGGACGGAATCGATAATTTTAGCTTGAACTTGTAGTTTCTCCTTTTCTTCCCTTGAGGCCTGTTTGGACGGCGCAAACGAGCGTTTTCCAGGCAGGCCATTTTCTTTGGCTGGGGAAGTCAGGAGGAGATGCGTGGGGAGGAAAAGACGGGTGAATGACGTGTTTTGATTGACTTTCGCGCCTGATTGGGATAGAAGATACGTTTACGAACCATCCAGGAGTGTTGTATCCTTGGAGAATCGAGCTTTCAAATTTTACCTGAGTTTTGGAGGAGGGAAATGAAGCGTCTTTGGGCAACGGCAGTTCTTCCAGTAGCTGCCATATGCTGCCTGACGTTCGCTGTCTCACCGGCAGCGAAGGCACAGACGGGTCCGCGCCTTGTGGGCAGCGGACCAGATGGAGCATTTAACGTATCGGCGCGTGAAGGCACTGCGAACCGGCCAGGATTGATTGATCCGACTTGCGGATTGACCAGTGGGCCGGCAGTGGCTTCGGCTGCGTGCGACTCTCAAGGTGGCCGTGAGTGGGAAGGCATTGCCTCCACTGACTACTTTACGATTGAGCCGCTGCCAGTAGCACCGAACCCGGATATCGCCGTTGGGCCGGATGACATTGTGACGATCGTGA
>JAXLQM010000022.1:0-188586 GCA_046331645.1 Bryobacteraceae bacterium | reverse complement strand
GGATGCGGAAGGGCGTGCCTGGACGGTGGAGAATGCGGCGCTGATGTATTACGACGGGCGGCGGTGGAGCGAGTTGTTGGGGGAAAGCAAAGAGCGGCCGATGCTGGCTGCGGTTCCTGGGCCGGAGCGGAGTGCGCTGCTGTTACGGCGTGATGCGTTGGAGCGCTACGATCCGGTGACACGGAGGCTGGAGGTGGTGCATGCCGAGGAGGGAGGCGGCATTGGGGAGTACCGGGCGATGGTTCCGGGTTTTGAGGGAGAGGTTTGGATCACGGGGGCGAAGGGGTTGGCGCGCTACGATCCGCGGCTGCAGCAGTGGCGGGAGCAGGGGACAGAGGTGCTTGGGGTGACGGAGTTGTCGAATCCGATGCCGGCGGCGGAGGGAGAGTTGTATGCGACCGGGGAGATTGCCGGGGGCCTGCGGGCGGCGGTCCGATGGCGCAGGGACACGGTGCAAGTGGTGTATCGCAGCCACGGGCAGCGGCTGATTGCGTGGCGCGGCGCAGCGGCGGTGGAATGGGTGCTGGAAGACCAGACGCTGTATTTGATTGAGGGCGAGAGGAAGGAGAAGGCTCCGCGGCGGGGCTCGTTTCCGGCGACGATCTATGATGTGGTGACTCTACCGAACGGGAGCTTCTGGTTGAGCACGATTGACGGGCTGGTGCGGTATGAGCCGGGGACATGGCGTTCGCCACCGGGGATGTGGGGAGCGGACGCGCCGTTTCACACGATGTCGCAGGCGAGCGACGGGCACATCTGGTTTGGGGCGGAGCGGAAACTGGTGGAGTGGACGGGGGAGCGGTGGAATGTGTACGCGTTGCCGCATGGGGTGACGACGGACGTGCTGCAATCCGATTGCTGGTGTTTTCTGCGCGACGGGCGGATTGTACTGAAGGGGTATCGGTTTGATGCCAACCGGCTGATCCTGTTTGAGCCACGGGGGAAGAAATTCGAGGTATTGGATCACCCTGAGGGGAGGCAGATGCGGTTTCTGGCGTGCAGGAAAGACGGGACGGCGTGGGTGCGGACAGCGCCTGGGTTCCGGCTGGAGGTCTTTGATGGGAAGGGCTTCGTGGTGGGGCACGAGTTGGGATCGGAGTGGAAGGGCGCGGATTTGAAGGCGTTGCTGGAGACGGAGAGCGGGGTTCTGTATCTAGGGGGGAACAATGGTGGGGGCGTGATCGAGGGGGGGCGGTTTCGGGCGTTTGATGCGAGCAACGGATTTACGGACACGGGTGTGTTCTCATTTCTGGAGATGCCGGGAGGGGCGTTGCTGGTGGGCGGGCGGGAGCAACTGCTGGAGTACGAAGGCGGCCGGTTCCGGCAGCTGGCGCAGGGACTGGATCGAGTGCGGAGCTTGGTGCGCACGGCGGACGGGGAGGTGTGGCTGGCGTCGAATCAGGGGATACACCGGTGGAAGGACGGGACGCACATCACAGTAGGAGAAGAAGAGGGATTGCCGTCGGGGGTGGGGCACCGGTTACTGGTGGACCGGGAGGGGCGGTTGTGGGCGGGGACGAGCCGGGGGATCAGCGTGTATGAGGGCGATGCGGACCGGGCGGCGCCGGTGACGCAGTTACGGGATGCGAAGAATCCGCGGGAAGCGCCGTCGAGCGGCTTCATCCGGCTGCAGTTCAGCGGGCGGGATCCGTGGCAGCAGACGCTGAGCAGCCGTTTGCTCTACCGGACGCGATTGGATGGCGCGGCGTGGTCGGCGTATTCTCCGCAGCAGGAGATTCTGTTGGAAGGGCTGGGGGCGGGGTCGCACAGGCTGGAAGTGCAGGCGATGGACCGGAACGGGAACGAGGGGAGCGGCGGAGACTGGCTGGAGTTCCGCGTGGCGGAGCCGTGGTATGGACAGCGGGAGGTGTTCTGGGTATTGGTGTTGGGGGCGACGGCGATTCTGGCATCGCTGGTGCTGGCGGCGCGGCACTACCGGATGCGGGGCATGATGGTGCGGGAATTGATGGAAGCGCGGAAGGGGGCGGAGTTGGCGAGCCAGCGCAAGAGCGAATTTCTGGCCAACATGAGCCACGAAATCCGGACTCCGATGACGGCGATTCTGGGGATGAGCCAACTGGCGTTGGAAACGCCGCCGGGCACGGAGCAACAGGAGTATCTGCGCACTGTGAGCGCATCGGCGGGTGCGCTGCTGAACATTTTGAATGACATTCTGGATCTGGCGAAAGTGGAGGCGGACAAACTGGAACTGGTGGCGGAGGATTTCCAGATCCGGCGGTGTCTGGAGGAGACCGTGGCGATGTTCCGGCCGCGGGCGCGGGAGAAGAATCTGGAACTGGAATACCTGGTTGCGGCGGATGTGCCTGAGGTGGTGCATGGGGATGGGGCGCGGCTGCGGCAGATCCTGATCAACCTGGTGGGCAATGCGATGAAGTTTACGGAAGCGGGGCGGATCCGGTTGGAGGTGGCGGCAGGCAGTGTGAGCGCGGAGGATTGCGTGATTGCGTTCACGGTGTGCGATACGGGGATTGGCGTGGCGGAGCAGGACCAGGAGCGGTTGTTTCATGCGTTCGAGCAGGCGGACAGTTCGCCGGCGCGGCGGTATGGCGGGACGGGGTTAGGGCTGGCGATCACGAAACGGCTGGTGCGCAAGATGGGTGGGGAGATCACGTTGCGGAGCCCGTGGGAAGACGCGGGTTCGGGAAGGATGGTGAAGGGGACGGCGATCCAGTTCACGGTGCGGTTGGGATTGAGTCATGGAACGCCGCAGGAATGCGCGTGCCGGACGAGCGCAGGAGCGCCGCCGGTGCGGGTGCGGATTTTGCTGGCGGAAGACAACCGGGTGAATCAGCGGCTGATTCACAAACTGCTGACGCGGAGAGGGCACAGTGTGGTGGTGGCGGGGAATGGAAGGGAAGCGGTGGAGTTGTACGGCAAGGGGGGAGTGGATTTGATTTTGATGGATGTACAGATGCCGGAGATGGATGGATTGGAGGCGACGGCGAGAATCCGGGAGATGGAGCGGGGCGCGGGGGCGCACATTCCGATCGTGGCACTGACGGCGAACGCGCTGGACGGGGATCGGGGGAAGTGTTTGGATGCGGGGATGGACGGGTATGTATCGAAGCCGGTGAATACGGAACGGCTGTATGGGGTGATTGAGGAATTGACGGGGCGGTATTGCGCGAAGGGGTGATTGTTAGCAGACATGGAGGCGTCGGCGTTAACTACGACGCCGTTAGTCCTTGCGGAAGTCGTTGACCGCCTCCCGTTGAAGACGCGGTTGCTCGGAGATGGCCGGCCAGGGGGCCGGCCGCAGGCGAGGGCGCCCGCCCCACATCGGAGAGCGGCTTGATGTTGGGAGGCTGGGAGGCGTAGCGGTTTGGCCACCAACATGCAACTATTGCAGTATGCCTGCCTCAAGCTGGGGTGATCGTCTGTCCCCGATCATCCTTTTATCGAACAATTGGATCAGCCGTATCGGCGTTGTGTTGGTGAGTGCCGCGGGAGTGTTCTGGCTGTTCCTGCTGCCGACGTACCTGCAGGGTCATGCAGGCAGTGCGTACTTGGGAATTTTGTTGTTTCTGTTGTTGCCGACTGCGTTCTTTGCCGGGCTGTTCCTGATACCGATTGGCATCTTTCTCCAACGAAAGAAGATAGCGCCGGCGGTGGAGCCGCGGTTGGATTTTCCGGTGCTGAGTTGGGAGAACCCGTCGTTCCGGCGGCTGGTGATGTTTGTGGGTTTGACGACGGCTGCGAACGTGATGATTGCGGCGAATCTGACGTACCGGGCAGTGGAGCATATGGACAGCGTGCAGTTCTGCGGAGCGACGTGCCATGTGGTGATGAAGCCGGAGTTCCGGGCGTATCAAAACTCGCCACATTCGAAGGTGGAGTGCGTCAAATGCCACATTGGTCCTGGGGCATCGTGGTTTGTGCAGAGTAAGTTGTCGGGAGTGGGGCAGGTGGTGGCGGTGACATTGAACAGCTATGAGCGGCCGATTCCGACGCCGGTGGAAAATTTGCGCCCCGCGCGCGAGACGTGCGAGGGCTGCCACTGGCCGGATAAATACGGCGGGGACCGGTTGCGGGTGATCACGCACTTCAATGACAACGGGGAGCAGACGAAGTCGGTGTTGCTGATGCATATCGGCGGCGGCGGGTATCAGGGGAAAGGGATTCACACGGCGCATGTGGGGAAGGGGATTCGGATTCGCTATGGACATAGCGATCGTGCGCGGCAGACGATTCCGTGGGTAGAGTACTCGCGCAATGGGGAAGTGAAGGAGTTTCTGGCGGAGAAGACGAAGAAGGAAGACGTGGCGAAGCTGTCTGTGCGGGAGATGGATTGTGTCGATTGTCACAACCGGCCGAGCCATACGATGACGCTGCCGGAACGGTCTGTGGACAACATGATGGCGTCGGGCGAGATTCCGGCGAATCTGCCGCTGATCAAGAAGGTGGCGGTGGATACGTTGAAGAAGGACTATGGGACGACGGCGCGCGGGGAAACGGAGATTCCGCAGGCCATCCTGGATTACTACAAGAGCAACCAGGCGGATGTGTTTGCCAAGCGGCAGGCGGATGTAACAAAAGCGGCGCAGAATGTTTTAACCATCTGGCAGCGGAATGTTTTCCCGGAGATGAAGGTGACCTGGGGGACGTATGTGAATAATATCGGGCACACGGACTATCCGGGGTGCTTCCGGTGTCATGATGATGCGCATAAGACGGCAGATGGATCGAAGGCGATTGCGCAGGATTGCAATGCGTGCCATGGGTTGCTGGCGATGGAGGAATCGGATCCGAAGGTGCTGAAGGATCTGGGGCTGGTGGAGTAGTGGGTTTCTCGCAAAGGCGCGAAGTTGCTAAGGGCGCAAAGAAGACCGGAAAGGAATGAGAGATGGCTGGCGCGTGATTTTGGGGTTGGGGGGCGTGGGTGTTCGTGGATGAAGGTTTTATAGGCGCGCCAAGAGCGCCAAGGTCGAACATTGCGATTGTGCGCTGACCGGGTTTGCTTGGCGGCTTGGTGGCTTTGCGAGAAATCAGAAAAGGAATTTGACTCCCAGTTGGAGGCGGCGCGGGTTTTGGGCCGATTGGACGCGGCCGAAGGTTGGGTTGCCGTAGAAGAGATCGGGGAGATCGAAATTGGCGCGGTTGAGGAGATTGAAGGTCTCAAAGCGCAGTTGCATGGTGAGACGCTCGGTGAAGGCCGTGTCTTTGACGACGGAGAAGTTGACGGTGGCGTTGCCGGGGCCTTCGAGGATGTTGCGGCCGGAATTGCCGAAGGTTCCGAAAGCCGGCAGGGCGAAGGCTTGGGTGTTGAACCAGCGATCGGCTGTGGGGTTGTCGATGCGGGGACTTGCCGTTACGTTCGGACGGTCGTTGGCGCCGAAGCCGAGACTGGTGATGCCGGTGTTGCTGTTGTCTTGCTCCGTTGGCAGCGAGACGGTGAAGGGACGGCCGGTCTGGAGGCTGACGATGCCGTGCGTTTGCCAGCCGCCGCGGAGACGGCCCTTGCCGAAGGGGAGATTGTAGGAATAGCCGGCGGAGAAGCGCTGGGCGATGTCGAAGTTGGAGCGGGCACGCTCGGCTCGGACGTTGCGGCTGTCTTGAGGGAAGTTGGGGTCGCCGGCGCTGGGGAAGAAGGCGGATGCGTCGTCGATGGACTTGCCCATGGTGTAGGAGCCGATCATCGAAAGGCCGTGATAGAAGCGCTGCTGGAACCGGGCCTGGAGGCTGTGATAGCTGGCGTTGCTGCGCGATTCGAGCTGGTTGATGTCGGAGAAGAAGTAGTTGGGGCGGAGGTTCAAGGGGGAGGCGCTGGGGGCGGGCTGGTTGATGTCGCGCGCCGAGTAGAGCTTGGTTCCCTTGGAGCCGACATAGCCGACCTCTAACACGCGGCCTTTGCCGATCTGCTGCTGGATATTCACGTTCCATTGCTGGATGTAAGGCGTGCGCAGGTCGCGCTGGAAGCTGAAGCCGGAGGGCGGAGTCGGGATGGGGTAGTTGGCGGGGAAGGGATTGTTGACGAAGATGAGGCCGGTCTGCTCGCCGGGGAAGTAGTAGCGGAAGTCGAAGTAAGGGGCGTTGAAGTAAAGGCCTTCGCTGGGGGCGAGGGCGGACTGATCGAAGTAGAAGCCGTAGCCGGCGCGGAGCACGGTTTGCGGCGTGAGCGACCAGGCGAGGCCGAGGCGCGGACCAAAGTTGTTTTTGTCGGCGAAGTAGCCGCCGCGGGGGATGCCGTTGGTTCCGACCTGGAGCAGGCGGCCAGTGGCGGGATCGTAGAGGTTGGCGCGGTCCTGGCTGTCGACGGGCGGCTGATTGAATTCGTAGCGGAGGCCGAGGGTGAGGGTGAGATTGGGGCGCACGCGGAAGGTATCGTTGACGAAGGCGTTGTAGGAGCGGCCGCGGAGGTGTTGCGGGTTATCGAGCCTGGCCGCGCCGGTGAAGGTGGGCAGGCCCATGAGAACGTCGCCGAGCGGGTTTTGCGTGAGCGCGCCGCGGAATTGAATGAAGCCGCGGGCCTGCACGTCGCGGAAGGCGTTCTGCTGCAGAACGCGAACGTCGCCACCGAATTTGAGGATGTGGCGGCCGTGGGACCAACTGGCCTGATCGATGAACTGGTAGGTGTTGGTGACGCCGTAGAGCGGGCTGTTGTATTCGTGGCCGAGCGGGGAGTAGCCGGTGATGGTGAGGAAGCTCAATCCGTTGTCGCGCGGATTGGAGGACAGCATGGGGATGCCGATGGCGCTGTTGACGTTGTTCGCGTAGGTTTCGGGAGTGGCTCCGGCGGCGACGCGGTTGAAGGCGAGGCGGACCTCATTGAGCAGGGTGGAGGTGATGGTGCGCGTTTCGCTGAGCATGACGTTCTGGGCGCGGCGGGGCACGTTGTTGCCATAGGAGGGGACGGCGGCGAAGGCGGGGCCGGCGAAGGGCTCGAAGAGATCGCGGTCGGCGAAGCTGTAGCGGAAGGTCAGTTCGGATTTGCGGAAGAGGTGGTCGAGGCGGGCGTCGAAGTGATCGCCGCGGTCGCGCTGGGATGGAGAGGACACGTAGTTGAGGATGGGATCGGTGCGATTGGGTTGCGGGTAGAGATTGGCGATGGCCTGGCCGATGGGGTGTTGCAATTCGCGGGGAATGCGGTTACCGGGGAAGGGCTGGCGGGCGTAGGGATTGATGAGGAAGCCGGGGAAGGAGGAGAAATCGCCGGAGCGTTCGGCGAGCGTGGGGACGCGCGTGAGGCGGGTGATGCCTTCCTTGGCGCGGCGTCCTTCGTAATCGGTGAAGAAGAATGTCTTGTTGCGGACGATGGGGCCGCCGAGGGAGAAGCCGAACTGGTTGCGCTGATAGGCGGGCTTGGGTTCGTTTTTGGGCGCGAAGTAGTTGGACGAGTCCATGGCGCCGTTGCGGAAGAATTCGTAGACGGTGCCGTGGAGGTCGTTGCCACCGGATTTGGTGACGACGTTGATTTGCCCGCCGGCGTTGCGGCCGAAGCTGGCGTCGTAGGTGGAGGTGAGGACTTCGAATTCCTGGATGCCATCGACGGGGGGATTGACGGAGGTGCCGTTGAGCTTGGGGTCGGAGTTGTAGACACCGTCGAGGAGGAAGAGGTTGCTGTCTTCGCGCTGGCCGTTGAGGTTGACGGCGAAGTCGCCGCGAACGGAGCCGGCCGAGCCCTGGGCGGAGGGAAGGGCTCCGGGGACGAGGAGGGTGAGTTCGTAGAAGTTACGGCCATCGAGGGGGAGTCCGCGGACTTGCCGGTTGTCGATGACGGCTCCGAGTGCGGGGCTCTCGGTTTTGAGCAGGTCGCGCGTGGCGCTGACTTCGACGGTGTCGGTGCGGCCTCCGGCGGACATGGCGATGTCGGCGCGGAGCTCCTGATTGACGAGCAGGGTGAAGGATTCGGCGTGTTTGCGGAAGCCATCGTGAGCGGCTTCGAGGCGGTAGGCTCCGGGGGAGAGCGCGGAGAAGGTGAACTCGCCGGAGGGGCTGGTGATGGCGGAGCGGCGCTTGCCGGTCTGTTGCTGGAGGAGTTCGACTTGGACGTTGGCGAGCGGCTTGGAGTTGGTGTCGGTGACGAGGCCGGTCACGAGGCCGCGCACGTTTTGGGCGGAGGCGGGCACGGTGAAAGCCGTGAATACAGCGAGGGTGAGAGAAAGAAGGGTGTTTGTCACTTAAAGGCTTCCCAAGGAGGTATCTTCCACTATAACCGATGGGGCTCGGTAGAATTGTAACCTCAGGGCTATGACAGCGAGTTTTGGCAACCGGGTATTGGGACGGACGGGGCTGGTGGCGGGTCCACTGGGGATGTCGGCGAGTTATGGGATGCCGGCGGCGGCGATGGAGATGGCGTTTGAGCGGGGGATGAACTATTTCTATTGGGGAAGCTTTCGGCGGGAGGGGTTTGCCGAGGGGTTGCGCAATCTGCGGAGGCAGCGGGAGCGGATGATTGTGGTGGCGCAGAGTTATTCGCGGGTGGCGGGGTTGATGGGGTGGAATCTGGAGAGGGCGTTGCGGCGGGTAGGATTCGATTATGCCGATGTCCTGTTGTTGGGTTATTGGAGCGGGCCGGTGAGCGGGCGGGTGTTGGATGGTGCTCGGGAGTTGCAGAGAAAGGGGCGGGTACGGTATCTGGCGGTGTCGTCGCACAATTTCGGGATGGTGGGGCAGTGGGCGGAGGAGGGCGCGTTTGACGTGCTGCATTTCCGCTATAACGCGGTGGCGCGGGCGGCGGAGACGGAGATCTTCCCGCGGGTGGCTCAGGTGGATGGGCCGGGGATGGTGGCGTATACGGCGACATCGTGGAAGCAGTTACTGCATCCGGATCATGTGGCGGCGGGGGACCGGGTGCCGACGGCGGCGGACTGCTACCGGTTTGTGTTGACGCATCCCGGCGTGGGGGTTTGCATGACGGGGACGGGCAGTGTGGAGCAGACGCGGCATGCGCTGGAGGCGGTGGAGAAAGGCCCGCTAAGCGGGGAGGAGATGGCGTGGATGCGGCGCACGGGCGACCGGATTAGCGGTAAGCCGCTGTTGCTGCCGTTGAATGTCCGTTGAAGAGGCGTTGGGTATCGGCGGAGAGGAGGACCCAGAGTCCGTAGACGCCGAGGGCGGTGCCGAAGGGGAAATTGAAGAGGTTGAGGACGGAGAGGATGATGGTGAGGACGCGGGCCCAGGAGCGGTATTTGAGGAGTCCGATGCCGGCGATGAGTCCGGGGAGGGAGAGGACGAGGCAGGCGATGAGGACGAGGGCTCCGATGCCGCCGAGGATGGGGATGGCGATGATGGAGTCGCCGCCATTGCCGAAGGCGCCGACGAGGCCGGCGATGCCGCCGAAGAGGGCCATGACGAAAAGGCCGGCGAGGAGGCCGAGGGCGCCGAAGACGACATGCAGGATGCCAAGGATTTTGACGTGAGTATCCATGAGGAATCTCCTTACCAGGCAATACGTAGCAGGGGCTCAGACTGTTCCATTTCCTGCCGAAGAGCACAGTAGCACATCCCTCAGTGGAGTAAAACGGTGGCACAGTTTCGATTGACGGCGATGGGGGCGAAGCGAGCTCCCGCCCAGGCACCTCCTGGGGAATTACTGGAGGACCGGATACGGGATGGAATCGCGGGGAGCCTGACGGAGCAGATTGCGATTGGGCTGCAGATTGGGCGGGCGTTGAGCGGGTGGCACAAAAAGAAGCGGTTTTTGGAACATTTGTCTTCGGCGGCAATTACGATTGATGCCGAGGATAATGTGACGCTGTTTGGTGCGGAGAGCAGTGAGACGGACTTGCGTTATCAGAATGCTCGGGCGTTTGGGGTGGTGCTGTATGAGCTGTTCACGGGGCGGCTGATGGGGGATCACGAAAGTGAGGAGCCGGATGTGGAGTTGTTGCATAAGGCGGGGTTGCCTCCGGCGGTGGTGGAAGTGGTGTCGTGGTGTTTGGAGAATCCGGAAGAAGCGAAGGTAATTGAGAAGAGCACGGAGCGGTTGGAGGGGATGTTGCGGGAGCGGTTAGGGGAGCGGGCGGGGGCGCCGAAGCGGGTGTTGTGGATTGGGATTGTGGTGGCGGTGGTGGTGTGTGCGCTGGTGGTGTGGAAAGTGTTTGGGCGCTCTTGAAGAGACGCAGGCTGGCTCTGCGGGGCTATTTTCGCAGATGCCTATGCCTTCCCTCAATCCACGACCAACAAGTCGGTACTACGGCCTCAGAACTCTCCGACTCATGGTCCTTCCCGGGGTGGAAGCGCCTGCGGCCAGGCGACGGGTGATCTTCACGCCGCACTCTCCGCGGGTCACTACGGCGACGCTTCTGCTTGACGTGTTAGCGATCACCGGAAAACGTACTTTCTTGGACTTCGCGCCGGACCGACGATGGTGTGGGACATGATGGTATGGGTCAATCCAGCGACTGACCTTGCCGCAAACTGAACAGCTACAGATTGGAGCCATCGGCGAACTCACGGCCGGATTGATCAATTCGGAACCCTGATCTGTCACCGCCGGGGCCTGTGCATCCGTTCTGTATCGTTGCTGACATCTGCGATGGCATACCCTCCCGCGTTCGCTCTGATCGCGCAGCACGTGGGGTTGACGCAGGCCCGCATGCGCATCACGAGTTCGCTGCCGTCAGTAACGGAATGAGCCATGAGCCAGTATTCCACTGCATGACGAGAATTTGGAAGCATTTTCGGGAGCTTTTTCACCAGGATGATGCAGCGCCTTGGGCGCGATGTTGCTGTTGCCCGTCGGCTGCCTGTTCAGAAAACTACGTTTTCAGATGATCGCCTACAACTTGACGCCAATGGTCAACATACCAAAAGTGCAGGATCTCCTGTGCCATCGGCATATAACGACCCCGCAGATCTACGACAAGCGGAGACGATCAACAAACGTGCGCACACGACGTTCATATCTGACGACAGATTTCCCCTTCCGTCTGCCAGCAACTACTATAGTGCTGGCGCACGCTGGCCAACCAACTTTTCTACTTCGTAAGGTGAAATTTCCATAGGGAGAAGTTCTCGAAGCTTTGATACATCTGACCATCGGTGGATCCGCTCACCACCCACTCGTCGGCGATCCGGGCTCGGGCGTTTTTGTTCGGCCGCCGAGATATAACAAAGTGGTCCACGTGTAAGTGAACGCTGCCAGAGACAGAGACGAGCGCTCAACAATACGGCATACGCTACTTGCCGATAGTATAAAACTGCACTACATCGCCGCTAATTACCGCCAATTTCCTGCCGTCCACTCCGGAGATATGCCCGGAACCGCTCCGCGAAGCTTTTCCGTCAAGCTGCACTGGGTTCCACGCTCGCGTGGTTCTATCCAGAATATAGGTCGTAGACGCGGTACCAGATGGGGTAAGATGCGGCACAGTCAAAAAAGCATCTCCGTCGTCGGTCAAGGCGAAGCTGATGTTATCAGTCAGAGGTTTACCTCCCGCAACGGGAACGGCTGCGTTGAAGTCCACGAGCAAATTTCCGGATAGAGAGATTTCGACAGAACGTCCGTCGACTGAGTACCATGCTATGCGATCTTTCGATATCCGCAACGTATTCCGCGAGCCGGAGAGAGTCAAGATTGGATTTTGTTCCCACTGAAGTGTCCAACAAAATCGCCGGCCGGGGGGACTATCTACTGGGGCGGACGCTGCGCCCAGTAGATCCGTTCTGCATTTTCAAACATAGACCGAGTCTTTTGGAGAGTGTGAGCATATCGGGGATCTTTGTCGATCCCCTTTACCCTCGCTCCCTCATCTTGAATCTGAAGGGGGCTCCTCTCAAGCATCCCCTCCGGCGTCTGGAACACGGCGGGGGGTGGCTCTGTCGAGTACGAAAGGAGGTCAAGGTTTGATGCGGAATTGTTATCCGCAAATGTCTGTCGGCGCTTCACCTCCGTACAACCAAATTCGGGCGCCCGCCAAGAGGTGAGGTTGGAATCCTTGGCTGTCCACGAAAGCTTAAAGGTGCGAATCCCATTGATGGTCTCCTCCTCGATCGAGGAAGGCCCTGCTCCCGCCGGGTCCCCTCCTCCAATCGAACCGGCGCACTTCTTCGCTGGGTCCTGCTTGCTCCCCACTTCTTGAGCATACTGCAGAGTGGTGAGAAGAATTGTCCTCTTCATATTGAGTTCAGGGTGGTAAACGACCATCACCCTGTCCGGCAGCACAATACGAACATCGTGAGGTTTGAGCCCTGCCAGGGCTCGACGCTCCACCCGAAAAGCCCCAGTAGAGCTGCGAGCGGTGATGTACCGGCTAGCTTCGATCGCAACGCCGTCCTTATTAACCAGCGTTTCCGACGTCTCAACGTAAAACGGTGTTGGTGTCGTCGTTGCGTACGCTGCTGTTTGCAGACGTAGATTGCGCCACGTCTGCGGCTTAAAGTAAAACGTTAGTGCGGTCGGCAGGCACAGTAGTGCTGCCGCCATCACGATCTTTTTCTTTGTCACTTGATTTCTTCCTTTCTAGGCGAAAGCACAAGGACACGGCGGGTAGGTGATGCACGAGTCGCTGAACAGATTGTACGATGAGTAGCCGGTACAATATAAGCCCGATGGGCAATATGGTCCGGCACTACAGTCTGACTGTCGATAGTTGAAAGGGTAGCGGCAACCCTTGAATCGGTGCTCTTTGGCTCCATGAACTGCTCAACCTCCGTAAGAAACCTACAAGGGAACACGCGAGGAGAAAGTGGATCAGGTATTGCCTAGCGGTAAGTCTACACTTGAAGTTCGAGAAAAGCAAGGGATTTATATTGGACGGTGAGCGAAAACGCAGATGGACGTATCCATAAATCTGGCGGATTGCTTTCCCCGTATTAAACAATCGGTAAGCGAGGGCTTCTTTATGGTAAGAGTCTCGTGAACCGCATCCCTCGAGCGCGCCAATGAGCGCAAGCCCGTCCTTTATCAAAATCTCAGCCCTAAGCCGCAAAGTGTGAGTCTCGAACGAACAAAAGAGCCAAATCCTCGACGGAGAAATCCTCTCGCCCACCGAAAACCATATTGATATCCTCGGCGATTTGAGTAATGTGCGACGGAACCCGACCTCGGATAGTACTGAGCTGGTGTCCGCTCAGAAAGGCGTACTTTGCTCACCACAGCCCGAAGCCACCCAACCGTTCCGATGCTGCCACTCCCCCGAGAAGGGCAACCGGAGAGCCTAGCTGAACATATGTTACTTGGCCCGGGGGGAGATCTGGGCTGAGGCAGTTTAGGCGATGGTGAGGATCAGATGGAATAAGATCATGGCAATCCTTCGAGGGAAACTCAAAGTAACATCAAGCCAGCGCACGGTCAAGAGAAAAGTGCATCCATTGAACGGTATTTCGGTATGGTGCGGATGGATTTGTGTGGCGTTTGTTGGATTTACCCGCCTGAAGGTCAGGTCTGTGCTTATTATTCCGGTCTGATTTCGCCTTGGTTCCTGAAGGAGCGAGTCCGCATGTCCGGGCGCTATGTGGCACAACACCGCTTGCTGACGCGCGCGGCTCGGTAGATTCAACGGGTTACGGAGTTTTTTGGGGTTAAGGAGTTTTGAGTTGCGGAGTCTCTGGGGTCGGGATTGCTAAGGTAGTTCGGGCATATCGAAGGCGTTGAAATTGCCTTTGGATGAAGAGCTCTGGTGCCAGCGGGCTTTTTTAACGACCCAGTCGGGGCCCGATTTTTCCATATCGAGTTTGACCCAATTGCGGCGGGCGCGGAGGGTTTCGCCGTCGGTGGTGACGACGCGCAGTTCGAGTTCCTGATTGATTTCGGCGACGGATTTGCCGCGGGCGAGGTAGGCTCCGCCGCGGCCCCATTGGAGGTCGACGGAACGGCATTTTTCGAACATTTGGGAGATAGCCGCGGCTTCGGTTGGGGAGAGGTTGGGGATCAGGGGGCGAATGGCGCTGATGTCGCGCTTCGAGAAGGCGTCGCGGAGTTTGGCCGGGATGAGGTTGAGCGCTGCTTGTTCGCGGTCGTGTTCGATGAGGGGGATGCGCTCCTTGGCGACGTAGACCCAATCGCTCATGTTGCGGTTGGATTCGTTGCGGGCGACGAAGGCGCGGAGACCTTCGAGGTCTGCTTTTTCGGTGAGTGCCATGAGCTCGGCGCGGCCGCGGGTGAATTGTTCTTCGGGGGATGGGGTGGATACGGTGGGTTTTGATGGTGGAGGTGTTGGTTTGGGGACTGCGGTGGGGGGCAGTTGACGGGGCGTGGGTGTGGGTTGCGGAATCGGGATGGAGGCGGGGGCGGTGTTGGGCTGTACGACTTGAGGACTTGAGGGCTCGTCGGCGGGCTTGACCCATTGCATGTGGAGGAGGTGAGTGACCGCGGCGAGGAGGGCCACGGTCACGGAGGCTTTGATCAATCCGGAGACGAATTCGCGCATAGGCTAGGCGAGTCCGGCTTGTTTCCAGAGTGCATCGATGCGCTGTTTCACTTTGTCGTCCATGGTGATGACGTCGGGCCAGGGGCGGGTGAAACCTTCGCCGGGCCATTTTTTGGTGGCGTCGATGCCCATCTTGGAGCCGTAGTTGGGGAGGCGGGAGGCGTGGTCGAGGGAGTCGACGGGGCCCATGACGAATTGAATGTCGCGCTCGGGGTCGATGTTGTTGAGGGCTTTCCAGGCGACTTCGCTGAAGTTCTGAACGTTGACGTCCTCGTCGACGACGACGATGCATTTGCTGAACATGGCTTGGCCAAGGCCCCAGATGGCGTGCATCACTTTGCGGGCGTGGCCGGGGTAGGATTTGCGGATGGCGACGAGGATGAGGTTGTGGAAGATGCCTTCGGCGGGCATGGCGATGTCGCGGACTTCGGGCAGTTGGAGGCGCATCAAGGGGAGGAAGATGCGCTCAATGGCCTTGCCCATGTAGAAATCTTCCATGGGTGGGGGTCCTACGATTGTGGTGGCGTAGATGGGATTTTTGCGATGGGTGACGCACTCGACGTGGAAGACGGGGTATTCGTCTTCGAGGGAATAGAAGCCGGTGTGATCGCCGAAGGGGCCTTCGGTGCGGAGTTCGCCGAGGACGACGTGGCCTTCGAGCACGATTTCAGCGTGCGCGGGGACGAGGATGTCGTTGGTTTCGCACTTGACCATTTCGACGGGCTTGGAGCGGAGGAAGCCGGCGATCATCATTTCGTCGAGGTCGGGCGGAAGGGGGAGGATGGCGGAGTACATGGTGGCCGGGTCGCAGCCGATGGCGACGGAGACGGGCATTTTTTTCTGCTTGCCCTCTTTGAGGAGGCGGCGGTAATGCTCGGCGCCTTGCTTGTGGGTCTGCCAGTGCATGCCGGTGGTGCGATCATCGTAGACCTGCATGCGATACATGCCGCAGTTGCGCTTGCCGGTGTCGGGGTTGTTGGAGAAGACCATCGGCAGGGTGATGAAGGGGCCGCCATCCTGAGGCCAGCAATGGAGGACGGGGAATTCCTTGAGGGAGAAGTTGTCTTTGCGGATGACTTCCTTGCAGGGGCCGGAGGAGACGGTTTTGGGGAAGAAGGCTCCGACCTCGGCGAGCATGGGGAGCATTTTGAATTTGCCGAGCAAGCCTTCGGGCATGCGCATTTCGAGGTATTGGGAGATGCGCTTGGCGACTTCATCGACGCTCGCGACCTGGAGGGCGATCTGCATGCGCTTCATGGAGGCGAAGGCATTGATGAGGACGGGGACGGAGGAGCCTTTGGGTTTTTCAAAGAGGAGTGCGGGCGCGTTGCTTTTGACGGCGCGGTCAGCGAACTCCGTGATCTCCAGATGGGGGTCGACTTCAAAGGGAATGCGCTTCAGTTCGCCGGCTTGTTCGAGGGCTTGGATGAAGTCGCGGAGGTCAGTGTATGCCATAGGTGAAAAAAGAAAAGTGCTCCCTTCTACTATGATGGAACTTCAGGACTCATTTCATGCCTCTACGCACAGCATTGGTAACCGGCGGTAGCCGGGGGATTGGACGGGCGTGCGCCATGGCCTTGGCCGCGGCGGGATGTAAGGTTGTTATCGCTGCCCGCGATATGGCGAAATTGGAAGAAACGGCGGCGGCCATCACGGCCGCGGGAGGTGAGGCGATTCCGGTAAGCCTGGATCTGAGCGATTTGGACGCCATCCCGCGGGTGTTTGCGGAGGTGGTGGCGAAAGCCGGGCCGGTTCATATATTGGTGAACAACGCCGCGGTGACGAAAGACACGCTGGCGCTAAGGATGAAGCGGGCGGATTTCGAGTCGGTGGTGCAGGTGAATCTGACGGCGGCGTTTGTTTGCATGCAACAGGTCCTTAGTGGAATGATGCGCGAGCGCTGGGGGCGGATTATTAATATCACCAGCGTGGTGGCGCAGGCGGGGAACCCGGGCCAGGCCAATTATGTGGCATCGAAGGCCGGGTTGATTGGAGTGACGAAATCGCTGGCGCAGGAGATGGCGAGCCGGAACATCACGGTGAACGCGGTGGCGCCGGGGTTCATCGACACGGAGATGACGCAGGTGTTGAACGAGGAACAGAAGCAACGCATCCTGGCGCAGATCCCGTTGAAGCGGATGGGGAGCGCGGCGGATGTTGCGGCGGCGGTTCGGTTTCTGGCCAGTGAGGAGGCGAGCTACATTACCGGGCATGTGTTGAACGTGAACGGTGGGATGTACATGTCGTAAGGGCGGAGGTTACTCTGTACAGCCGGCATCACAGGAAGGCGCGAATCCTTTTCGGCGTCTCAGACGTAGCGCTGACGGCGCTGGCGTTTGAAGCGGCGTATCTGACGCGCGTGTACCTGCCGCTGGAGAAGAACTTCGAACTGGCGGTGCCGTTGAAGGCGCTGCTGCTGGGGTTCACGACGCTGATCTGGGTGTTGTTGGGCTACTGGCTGGGTGTGTATGAGCGGCTGGACAGCTCGCGGCTGCGAACGATCGTGAGAGACGCGACGCGGCAGTGCGGGATTGGCGGGATTGCGGTGATCCTGTTTGAGTACACGTTGAACCTCGATCTGAGCCGCGGGTTTCTGGGATTGTTTGTGGCCTATAGCTGGGTGCTGCTGCTCGTGTTCCGCTGGCGGGCGGGCAAGGTGGTGGGCATTATCCGCAAGGAGTTTGCGGCTCCGCATCATGTGGTGGTGGTGGGGATTGGGGAGCGCGCGCTGCGGCTGGGGCGGATGCTGGAGGAGTCTGGGGATTACGGGATCCGGCTGCTGGGTTTTCTGGCGGAAGGTGGGGAGGCTCCGGAGGAGGTGGTGCTGCGGGGGCGTTACCGGGTGTACGCGATTGACCGGCTTCCGGTGCTGCTGCGGGAGAACGTGATTGACGAGATTCTGTTTGCGGTGGATAGCGCGCGGCTGGCGGCGTTGGAGGATGTGTTTCTGTTGTGCGATGAAGAGGGTGTGCGGACTCGGGTGGCGGTGGATTTCTTTCCGCATGTGAATAGTGAGGTGTATCTGGATCGTTACGGGGAGACTCCGCTGCTGACGTTCGCGGCGGCGCCGCATGATGAGGTAAGGCTGGTGGTGAAGCGGGTGGTGGATGTGCTGGTGGCGGGATTGATGCTGGTGGTGTTGGCTCCGGTGATGGCGCTGATTGTGGTGCTGATCCGGGCGACGTCAAAAGGGCCGGCGATCTTCCGGCAGGTGCGATGCGGATTGAATGGGCGGCGGTTTGTGTTTTATAAATTCCGGTCGATGGTGCAGAATGCGGAGGAGTTGAAGGCGGGCTTGGCGCATTTGAATAAGAAGGAAGTGGTGTTCAAGATACCGGATGATCCGCGGATGACGGGGGTGGGGAGATGGCTACGGAAGTTCTCGATTGATGAATGGCCGCAGTTGTGGAATGTGTTGAAGGGGGATATGTCGCTCGTTGGGCCGCGGCCGGCGGTGCCGGAGGAGGTGGAGCGGTATCAGCGATGGCAGCGGCGGCGGTTGCGGATGCGGCCGGGGCTGACGTGTTTGTGGGCGGTGGAAGGGCGGGACCGGTTGGATTTCGAGACGTGGATGAAGATGGATATGGAATATATCGACAACTGGTCGTTGGTGTTGGATGGGAAGATACTGCTGCTGACGATACCGTATGTGGTGCTAGGGAAGGGGGCCCATTAGGGGCCACGAATGCACACGACTGCACACGAATATTTATTTTTCGCTGCGACGGATGTATTCGCCCATCGCGGATACGAGCTTGTCGGTGCGCTCGTCGGTTTGACGGAAACGGGCATCGGTTTCGCGCCAGCGCTCGTCGGTTTGTTGGGTCTGTTTCTGGATCTGATCGAATCCGACTCGCGTTGTGGTGGCCAGGTCGGCGACGATCTTCTGCAGGCGGTCCAAACGTTCACCATGCGTCCGTGACGGCATACCCTCAGTATGCCATGGATTGGAAAATACGCTCCTGGCGCTTGGGGGAGGGTTGGGGTTCGTGGGGGTGATTTTTTGGCCACAGATGGACACCGATGAACACCGATGTTTTTGATTGGTGTGGATTGGTGTGGATTCGTGGCTTAGTTTTCGGGTTAGAAAATGCGCTCCTGGCGCTTGAGGGTTCCGAAGGAGCCGATGTTGGCTATGGCGAAGGCTATGCGGAATTGGTTTTCGTTGCGGTTGCCGAAGCTGAAACGACGGTATTGGACGCTGAGGCCGCAGCAGTCTTTGTTGTAGCTCACCTGCGTGGTGGCGAATTGCATCACGCCCTGGCGGAAGTCGTAGTAGGCGCTGAAGGCGGCGCTCCAGCCGGTGCGGGTTTCGTTGCCGATGCCGAGCGTGCCGTTGAGCTGATTGAAGGGCGGAGAAATGCGCGGATCGTTGCGGACATAGGCGTGGCCGAGCGAGACGAAGTACTTGTTGACTCGGCCGGTGGCGTTGACGCTGGAGTTGGTGAAGCGCTGATAGAGCGGGTCGTAGTCGGTGCGCCATTCGACTCCTACGTTGCCTAGTGGCGCTACGCGCATCGCCGATACTATGGGCGAATAGTGGCGCGCTACGCCGGAGAAGAAGGAATAGCCGGTGAGGGAGACTCCGGTGAGCAGGACGTTGCGGCTGTCGGCGGTGAGCGCGCCGCCGAAGGTGGGATCGAAGTAGCGGCGGTGCAAGACTTGCCAGGAGAATACCTCAATCACTTGGCCGTCGGCCTTTTTTACGAGGAGACGGTTGGTGAGCGAGACTTCGGCTTCCTGGGTGTTGGAGAGGAGCTCGGTTTCGTCGAAGCGGATGAAGCTCTTGAAATCGTCGATGCCGCTGACGTAGCGGAAACTGGCGCGGGGCTCGATGACGTGCTTCATTTTGTCGCCGAGCCATTTGGGGGCTTTGGAGATTTTGGCCAGCGAGGGCGGCACGATGTCGATGCCCAGTTCGCGGGCGTTGCGGCGGATGTTCTGGCCGAGCACCGTGGTGTGCGTGCTGTCGAAGCTGGAGCCGACGTAGGTTTCGCGGATGGAGTAGGACGGGAGGATGGAAAAATCTTTCCAGCGGATGGCGGTCATGATGCGGGGTTCGAAGTCGGCGCGCTGAACGAAGGCCCGGGTCTGGTAGAGGGGCTGATTGCGGCGCATCAGGCCGGCGGTGGATTCCAGAGAGATCCACACCGGGAGCACTTTTCGCGTGAGAAGGCGATCGCGGCTGAGGAATTCGACCTGGGGGAGACGGCGGAGAGTGATGCGGTCGTCGAGGTTCTGGAAGTTTTCCTTGCGGCTGAAGGAGATGTTGAGGGCGTAGCTGGACCAGTGTTTGGAGGCGACGCCTACCGATTGGACTTCCGAGAAGATGGCTTCGTTGAAGGTTTCGGTGAAGGCTTGGCGGAAGCGGAAGCTGGAAAGATAGTTGACGATGCCGCGGGCTTCGAAGCCGAAGGGGAGCTTGGCACGGCCATCGGCGGAGAGGAGGAAGCCGCCCTCTTTGCGGCGGGTCCCATCCTGAAGCAGCAGGCCGCGATCGTTGACGCCGTAGAGGTAGAAGTTGAAGCTGGCGTCCTGGCGGGGCTTGCCGCGGAAATCGATGGTGTGGGCGAAGCCGCGCTGGGTGAAGAGCTGGGCGCGGTAGGAAGCATCGTAGCTGCGGTTGATGGCCCAGTAGTAGCCGGCGCCGAACATTTTGCCGCGGCGCGAGCTGTTGCCGATGTTGGGGGTGAGGATACCGCTTTTGCGCGGCTGGCGCTGGAGGGATTTGTAGAAGACCGGGGTGTAGAAGAGCGGGACTTTGAAGACGCGGAACCAGGCTTTGTAGGCGATGGCGCGATCGTCGGGGATGATGTCGAATTTGGGAGCGCGGAGGGTCCAGGTGGGGCGGGGAAGCTTGCAGTTGGTGAGGAAGCCGTTGTGGAGGACGTAGCGGTCTTTGAGGCGCTCGGCCCACTCGCCCTGAAAGACGAAGGGGTTTGTGGTGGTGAGGATGCCGGGGCGGGTGTCGATTTTGCCGGGGGCGGAGCCGCGTACGGCGTAGAACTTGCCGGTCTCGTCGGTGACGTTGTATTCGACGCGCTCGGCCCACATTTCCTCGTTGCTGGTGAAGTGGCGGAAGTAGACGTTGCCGCGGGCGAAGGCGTCGCCGGTTTTCTCGTTGTAGTCGACTTCGTCGGCTTTGAGGAGAGAGTCAGTGGTCTCTAAAGTGACCTTTCCGCGGAGTCGGGTGACGGGGCCTTCGCTTTCCTGGCTGACTGCTTCGACGTAGACCTCATTGGGGCCGGGCGCATTAGGGCGGAGAGGGGACAACTGGATGTTGGGGTTTTTGGGGGCCGTAGTACTAGGGGTTGATTTTGGAATGGGACGCGGGAAGAGTTGGGCGTCCAATCGGCTAGGACAAAGATAAAACAACAGGTTACACGCAAAAAAGCAGTGACAAAGAGACCAAACTATGGTACTAAGGGGAGGGAGAAGTTGGCCGCACCGTAGCAGGGGTCTCAATTCGAAACCCTAGCATGGAGGAGTCGCTGGACGCAAGACGAGCGTGGAGCGCCATGGCAGCGGAGCAAGAGCCAGCCAGGAAAAAGGGATATGACTTGTGACTGCGGAGCCGTAAACAGCAAGCACGACCACCGCTGTATGCGTTGTGGGCGGCGACTGCGAGGGGAGCCGATTCCATTCGCGGGAAGGGGTTCGGCTGCACCGATGATGGATTTTGCGGCATGGCAGGAGCCGGCGGTGCAAGCACCGCCTCCGCCGCAGCCGGTTGAGCCGCAGCAGGGGCAATTGTTCGATCCGTCGCAGATCGCGCCGCGCGTGGTACGGATGCCGTTGCGGGACAAGCCGAGCGCATCGAAGCCGGTGACGGGGCGTGGCAAGAATGCGGTGAGCCAGCCGCGGCTGTTTCCCTCGCAGCTTCCCCCGGACGCGGTTCCGGGCGATTCGACGATTTATTGCGATGCGCCGGTGGCGCTGCCGCTGCACCGCGTGATGGCGGCCGCCGTGGACGCGAGCATGGTGCTGATCAGCGTGGGAATTTTCGCGCTGATCCTGGTATTTTCGGGTGCATCGATTGTGCTGAACAAGGCGACGCTGCCGATGTATGCGCTGGCGGTGCTGGTGACGTTGACGGTGTACCGGGTGATGTGGTGTTTGGCGGACACGGATACGATCGGGATGCGCTCCTGCGGGTTGCGGCTGATCACGTTTGATGGGATGAAGCCGGACCGGCGGCAGCGGGTGCAGCGCACGGTGGCGGGATACATCAGCACGATGGCGGGCACGCTGGGGCTGCTGTGGTCTTTGGTGGACGAGGAAAAGCTCACCTGGCATGACCACATGTCGAAGACGTTTCCGACGCCTGCCGGGCGCAAGACACAGCCGCTTGCGTGGTAGTGGCCGGTAGTTTCCAGCTACCATAGTCATTCGAGACTATGGGCATCCAATTCGACGCAACCAATCTATCCGCCGCCATGACCGGCGGAGACCACGGAATCACGAAGAGCGAACTGAAGCGAGGCGAGGCGGTAGCACGCCAGGCGCTGGCGGGAGTGCGCGCGCTGGTGGAGTCGGGGGAGATCGGGTTTCCGCATCTGCCGTTTCAGCAGAAGACGGTGGCCGCGATCCGCAAGTCTGCGGCGGAAGTGAAGGGCTCCTATGACACGGTGTGCCTGATCGGGATCGGCGGAAGCGCACTGGGGGCGTGGGCTCTCGATTGCGCGTTGAGAGGGCCGCATCCGGTGCAGGGCGCGTTCTCGGCGGCGTTTCCACGGCTGGTGATTCTGGACAATGTGGACCCGTCGTTTATCGGGTCGGCGCTGGCGTCCATGCAGCCGAAGAAGACGCTGGTGGTGGTGGCGGCCAAGAGCGGGGCGACGGCGGAGACGGGCTCAGTGTTTCTGATTGTGAAGCAGTGGCTGGAAGCGGCGTTAGGGAAGAAAGCGGCGTCGCGCATTGTGGCAGTGACGTCGGAGCATCGCGGCGACCTGATAGTGCTGGCGAAGAAGGAGGGCTATCGCACGTTCTTCCTGGATGAGAACGTGGGTGGGCGCTTCAGTGTGCTGTCGCCGATCGGGCTGGTGCCGGCGGCGCTGGTGGGGATGGATATCGCCAAGCTGACGAAAGGCGCGGCGGAGATGACGGCGCTGTGCTGGAAGGAAGACCTGGAGACGAATGTGGCGCTGCGTGCGGCGCTGCAGCATTTTCTGGTGTGGACGCTGCGTGGGAAGACGATTCAGGTGGCGTTTCCGTATTCGAACCGGCTGTGGGGGATGGCGTTCTGGTTCCGGCAACTGTGGGCCGAGTCCTTGGGTAAGAAGACGAACCGGGCGGGCGAAGTGGTGTATACGGGGCAGACTCCGATTGCGGCGTTAGGGACGACGGACCAGCATTCGCAGGTGCAACTGTACATGGAAGGGCCGAACGATAAAGTCTACACGTTCTGGGGTGTGGAGAAGTTTGCCGATAGCGGAAAAATTCCCAAAGCGAAGACGGGGCTGGACGCGTTTGATTATCTGGGCGGGCAGACGCTGGCGAAGTTACTGAACGCGGAGCGGAAGGCGACAACGGCGGCGCTGACGGCGACGGGGCGGCCGAACTGCACCTTTTTGCTGGAGCGTGTGGATGCGGCGCACGTGGGGGCGTTTCTGCAACTAATGATGTTTGAGACGGCATTTCTTGGGGAAATGCTGAATATTAATGCGTTCAATCAGGAAGGTGTGGAGCTGGGCAAGAAGTACACCTTCGGGCTGATGGGGCGGAAGGGCTGGGAAGCGCTGGCCGCCGAGTATGACGCTTACGAAGAGAAGCAGAAGAAGAGCCGGTAGGGGCTACATATCGACGACGTGGAACTCGAAGCGTTCCGGGGGCAGGGAACTGAGGGGCGCCGGATTGCGGCTGGCCCAAGCCTGGAACGCCGAGTTGGCCACGGTTTCGTTGAGGTAGAAGAGGAACTGATTGGAGAAGCAGCCGATGGGCGGGGGGTGGCGGAAGGTGAGGCGGAGGCCCACGGCGCGCTCCATATCGACGCCGCCGGTTTCGACGGCTTTGTCTTCGAGGAGCTGGACGAAGCTGGAGCGGCCGGCGTGAGGCCAGAGGTCGCCGCGCAGCAGGTGGCGGAGGTCCTGGCGAAGCTCGAAGGTAGTTTCGCACTGGCGAATCCATTCGAGGATATCGTTGCCCCAGCGCCAATGCAGGAGTAACGCTTTGTACTGTTCGACGAGGTTGATGGCCAGGTCGAAGCGGCGTTGCTGGAGCAGGATTGGTTCTTCGGGGAAGGGGGCAGGGGGAACCATGTCTTCGGATTCCACGATACGTTCCGCCATACCGACGATTTTGTCGGCGCGGTCCAGCTCAACGTGGCGGTGGACGAGCAGAGGAGGAAGTTCGTGCATCCGGTTGCCTGGGATTTCTACGAATTTGCGATCGCCAATGATCTCCATAGGGCACCTTGGATTGAATTCACTACCTACTTACTAGCATCGACTTCAGACGGGGAAAACTTAATGTCTGATTATACGGACGCGGGGGTAAGCAGACAAGTTTCGGGAGTGCTAAGGGGGGACAATTCCTACTTCTCATTTCTCTGCCGATAAGCGCAGTGATGGCAATTGAGGAGCCGAAGTCGCGCAGCCTCGCCAGCGAAGACAATCCGGAAGAAGAGCGGATCGAAGTGGTAGGCAGTGGCGATCTAGCCTTGATCCGACAGACGCAGATCACAGCGGAGGTGGCGGAGCTGGCGCTTCGCGCCGATGATGCGCTGCGGCGGCACATTGAGAGCACGCACGCGCAGATGCGGCAGTACGCGCGGGATTTGCATGAAGCGATCCAGCGCGAGCGGGCCAAGACGGTTTCGCTCGAAGAGATGTATCAGCAGTTGCGCAGTTCGACGGAGCAATTGCAGGCGAGCATGGGGCGCGAGCAGCAGCGGGCGCGGGACCTGGAGAACGCCTATGTGGAGATGGTGCGGCGTTTGATGAACGCGTCGGCGTACAAGGACCGGGAGACGGGGGAGCATGCGCAGAGGCTGGGGCACTATTCGCGGCTGCTGGCGATGGAGGCGGGGCGTACGGAGAGCGAAGCGAATCTGCTGTTCACGGCGGCGCCGATGCACGATTTGGGCAAAATAGGAATTCCGGATCGGATTCTCTGTAAAGAAGGTGCGCTGGACGCGGAAGAGTGGGTGGTGATGAAGCAGCATCCGGAGATTGGGGCGCGGTTATTGGAGGGATCGAAGTCTCAGCTGATCGAACTGGCGCGGCAGGTGGCGCTGAGCCATCACGAGCGGTGGGACGGAACGGGGTATCCGCGCGGGCTGAAGGGGGACGAGATCCCGATGGGGGCGCGGATTGTGGCGATTGCGGATTGTTACGATGCGTTGCGGAGCCGGCGGCCGTACAAGCCGGGTTTTTCGCATGAGCGCAGTTGCGCGATCATTTTGCAGGGGGATGGCCGGACGGCGCCGGAGCATTTTGATCCGGTGGTGTTGGAGGCATTTGTGCGGGTGAATGAGCGGATGGCCACGATCTGGGAGACGATTCGCGATCCGGAGGACTGACGATTGCACGGGAGCGCCTCGGATTGGTTATGATGCTCTGATTCATGAGCTTTTCGGGGCGAATTGGAATATTGTTGTTGCTGGCTAGCGCGGCGATTGTGGCGGCGCTGGTGAGTCCTCGTGTTGGGCAGGATCCGGCGTATCATTTGTTCGCGGATCAGCGGGCGATTGGGGGTGTGCCGAATTTCTGGAATGTGGTTTCGAATTTACCGTTTGTGTTGGTGGGTGTGTATGGGTTATGGGCTTGGAGGCGGGCGCGGTGGATGGAGGCGGGGGACCGGTATCCGTGGCTAGTGGTGGCGGTGGGGGCTGTATTTATTGGATTTGGGAGCGGGTATTATCATTGGGCTCCGGATAACCGGACGTTGTTCTGGGACCGGCTGCCGATGACGCTGGCGTTCATGGGGGTGTTCTGCGCGGCGATTGTGGAGTATATTCATGCGCGGATTGGGGCGCTGTTGCTGGGGCCGTTTGTGGTGCTGGGGATGTTGAGTGTGGAGGTGTGGCGGCGCGGGGAGTTGACGGGTGTGGGGGATCTGCGGTTTTACATCCTGGTGCAGTTTTATCCGATGGTGGCGCTGCCGTTGATCTACTGGCTGTTTCGATCGCGGTATACCGAGAGCGGGGCGATGTGGGGGATGGCGGGGTTGTATGGATTGGCGAAGTTGTTGGAATTGATGGATGGTACGGTGCCGGGCGGGCATGCTTGGAAGCATGTGGCGGGGGCGGCGGCGTTGTGGGTAGCGTTTCGGGCGGTGGGGAATAGGACTCCGGTACCAAGGTAAAAAATGTTGGCGGGGTGATTAAACTCTTTCGGCGATTCCGCGTTCCTAGATGCATGGAAACGGCTACCGCAAAAAAACATCAAGCAATTACATATCAGGCGGACGGCAGGTTGGAGGAATCGGAGGACTGCTGTGCTGAGGCTCTGCGGCTATTGAGCAGAGACGAGAGGAACGGCGTGGAGGCTGTGAGCGTGCGGAACACGCTCGCCTCCATCCGCCTGGACCGGGGGAAATATCAGGAGGCGCGGGAGGACGCGCGGCGGGCGCTGGAGATTGCGGCGGGATTGGCGGAACCGGGTTCGGATGGGGAGATCGACCGGTTGCGGTTGACGTCGGTGTGTTTGATTGGACGGAGCCATTTGCAGGCGGGGGAATTAGCGGAAGCGCGGCCGTTGCTGGAGCGGGCGCTGGGGATGGCTCGGTCGTGGCTGCCGGCGCAGAGCGAGGAGAAGCTGCGGATTCAGACGTTGTTGGGTTCGCTGGCGAAAGAGGCGGGGTATCGCTATGAGGCAGAGGAGTACTACCGCAAGGCGCTGGCGATTGCCGAGGCGTTGTTTGATCCGTATCACGGGGAAGTAGCGGCGTTGTGCCACCGGCTGGCACTGCTGGCCGAGGGTTGGGACGAGGCGGAGCATTTGGAGGCGTTTGCGCGGCGGGCGTATGAAATTCGCAGCTCGCAGTTTGGGACGACGAGTCCGCAGGCAGCGGCGGCGCAAGCGGGGATTGCGCTGGTGATGGAGGCGCAGGGGCAGTTGAAGGAAGCGGGGGAGAAGTTTCTCCACTCGCTGGCGATTTTCGACCGGCATTATGCGGCGGCGCAGTGCGAGCTATCCATTCGCGTGGAATTGCTGCGGGATTATGCGCTGGCACGGCGGGCGGCGGCGGGATATTTGATCGCGAGCGGGCGGCAAGTGGATGCGCGGGAGTTTTCCGAGCGGGCGCAGCGAGTGTTTGAGGCGGTGCTAGGGAAGCGGCATCCGCTGGTGAAGAAGTGGCGGGCGGATCACCGTTCGATTTGCCGGGCGACGCCGGTGTTTGGGCGGAAGGCGCAGCGGTTCTCGGCGTGGGAGTGGTGGCGAGGGTTTTCCTTCAGCCGGTAACGGACACGGACGTCTTACAATGACAGTATCCGATGAGTTATCTTGACAACCTTGAGAATCAACTGAAGAGCCTGGAGCGGGCCGAGGAGCGCGATCCGGCGCGCATTCAACAGGAGCGGGAACGCGCGGCGAAGGAACGGACGAGCCGGATTGCGGCGGGGCCGTTTGCCGAGCAATTGCGGAACGGGAAGTTCACGCAGGAATTACTGGGACATGCGACGCGGCTGGGATTCGCGAAGCGGGCGAAGGTACACATGACGTGGATCGACACGACGCTGCGGCTGGAGGCGAAGCAATTGCGGCTGGAGTTGAAGCCGACGGCGGAAGGCGTGGTGGGCCACTTCTTTGAAGACGGCAATGAGGTGGGGACGCAGCCTGTGGATTTGAACAGCGATGCGGCGGTGCTGGCAGAGCAGTGGATCGCACGGCTGTAATGGTAAACTGACGTTTCCTATGAACCGCCGTAGCTTTCTTGTTTCCGCTTCCGCCGCCGCCTCGCAATCGTGGGCGCAGGCGAATGATCGAGTGCGCGTCGCTGTGATCGGTGTGGGATCGCGCGGGAGCGCGCATATCCGCGAGATTCTTCCCGTGGCCAATATGGAAGTAGGGGCCGTGGTGGATCCGGACGGGCAGCGGGCCGAGGCTGCGGCGTCGGCGGTGTTCAAGAAGACGGGCAAGACGCCGCGTGTCGAATCGGACATGCGGCGTGTGTTCGAGAGCAAGGATATCGATGCGGTGACGATTGCGACGACGAATCACTGGCACACGCTGACGGCGATTTGGGCAATGCAGGCGGGCAAGGATGTGTATGTGGAGAAGCCTGTCTCGCACAATATTTTCGAAGGCATCAAGCTGGTGGAAGCGGCGCGGAAGTATAAGCGGATCGCGGCGGGCGGGACGCAGCGGCGCTGGTGGGGGCGCTGGCGGAAGGCTGTGGAGTTGATCCACAGCGGGTATATCGGCGATGTGTATCAGGGGAATTTTATTTTTCCGGGGAGCCGGGATTCGATTGGGTTCAAGGAGCCGAAGCAGCCGCCGGCCTATTTCAATTGGGATTTGTGGGTGGGACCGGGGCCGATGCAGCCGTATCACGAGAATCTGGTGCATTATAACTGGCATTGGTTCTGGGATTTCGGGAATGGGGAGTTGGGGAACAACGGGATTCACTTCATCGATGTCACGCGTTGGGCGATGGGCAAGCGGCTGCCGGTGAAGGTGCACTGCACGGGCGGGCGGTTCGGATATAAGGATCAGGCGCAGACTCCGAATACGCAGAACGTGACGTGGGTGCATGACGATGGGTCGATGATTGTGGGGCAACTGCGCGGGTTGTACACGCAGGAGCCGTCTTCGTGGGATTTCTGGGGCACGAAGGGGCACATGCATATCAAGCAGAACGGGCAGATTGTGACGCGGCTGGGGCGGAATAAGCAAATGGAGCCGGAGCCCGAGTATCCGGCGAATCTGGATCATTTCGCGAATTTCGCCGATGCGGTGCGGGCGCGGGATCCGAAGATGCTGCATGCGGAGATTGAGGAGACGGCGCTGTCGACGGCGTACTGCCACTTGGGGAATATCGCCTACCGGGTGAAGAAGGAATTGGATTTCGACCCGGTGGCGATGAAGTTTAAGGATTCCGAGGCGAATAAGTTGGTTAGCCGGGAGTATCGGAAGCCTTATGTGGTGCCGGATAAGGTTTGACCGCGTGCTTATGCGCGCGGCTCGGTAGAGTGTTCATCCCTCCGCTCGCTCCCGTAGAAGTTCCACCATGGTTGCGGCACGCACGATTCGCGTGCCTCGGTGCCGCCGCAAGGCTTGAAGGGCCTTGTCTCCAGTCACAAGAAAGTCGGCGGCGCTGGCTTCGGCCAGACCAAGCATGTAGGCATCCTTGGGGTCGGCGGTTAAAGCTACGGTTGGCAACTCCGTGATGAAAAAAGAGAAGTCGGCGATATCGCCGACGATCTGCTCAAGCGCGCTTCGCCGCAACCGCGCCTTAAAGAAGGGGCGGCTGGCGACATCACGGCACTCGGCGAGTAGATCTCTTCGATGAACTTCGAAATGCCGCCCTTTTTCATTCCATGTGCGCCGAGGTCTATCAGTATAGCCATCGACACGGCCAGGAAGCGCGCTTGACGCCTACCAGCCGGGACGAGTGTCCAGCGACGAACCGGTCGCTTACGCTCGCGGCTCAGAAGGGGCGCTGCTCGCCACCGCGGCTTTCAGTTCTTTGAGGTCGCGGGTGAGGCCGGTGAGTCCGCTGAAGAGGATGTTGCCGATGCTGATGAAGCGGTAACCCTGGTCGTAGGCTTCTTTGGCGGCTTCGTAGGAGCCGACGGAAATGCCGGCGGCTTTGCCGGTGGCGGCGACTCGTTTGGGGAATTCTTCGAGGAACGATTTTAGCTTCGGGTGTTTCATTTGACCGATGATGCCGAGGGCTGCCGAGAGGTCGGCGGGGCCGGCGAAGAGGACATCGGCGCCATCGAGGGCGGCGATGGATTCGATGTTCTCCATGCCGTCGACGGACTCGATCTGGAGCACCATGCAGATTTCGTTGTTGGCGTTGGGGAGGTAATCGTCCCAGGAGACGCCCATGTGGAAGGTCCAGAGCGGGGACACGCCGCGGGTGCCGTCGGGCGGGTATTTGGCGGCGCGGATGGCGGCGCGGGCTTCGCCGGCGTTGTTGACCTGAGGAACCATGATGGACATGGCTCCGGCGTCGAGGGATTTTTTGATGAGGTTGGGGTCGAGGCCGGCGACGCGGACCATAGGCATGCAGTTCGATTTGCGGGCGAGGATGGGGAGCAGGCCGAGGTCTTCGGGGGCGAAGGGGCAATGCTCGGTGTCAATCCAGAGGAAATCGACGCCGGTGGAGATGACGAGTTGATTGGCGAAGGCGTCGGGGACGATGGCGGAAGCTCCCCAGACGACTTCTCCACGGGCGAGCTTTTCTTTCACGGGGTTTTCAAACACGGGCGTTCTCCTCTCCCATCAGGGAAAATAAGGCGACGAATTCGGCGGTGACATCGAGGCGGGCGACGGCGGCGTCGGCGGGATTTTCTTCGTAGACTCCGGCGGAGTTCCAGGAGCCATCGCCGCATTGGAGGGAGCCGAGCCCATCGACGACGGCGGTGAGGAGGGCGAGGTCTTGCGGGGCGTTGGTGAGGGAGTGGGTCCAGGCTGCGCCCCAGCCGATTTTGCCGGCTTGGGGTGTGCGGTAGCGGTCTTCGCGGCAGTGCTGGCTTGCGTGGAGGTACTGTTGCGCGAGTTGGAGGGCGTTGGTGTCGCCGGTGGCTTTGGAATAGGCGGCGAGGAAGGCGGCGCTGATGCCGTATTGGAAATACCACTGGCGGAGTTCGTGAGCGTTGACGAGGTACCAGACGGAGGAATCGCCTTCGTAGATGGTGGCGGCGGGCTTGCGGACGTGGAAGAGGCCTCGGGTGAGATCGGGCTGCATGGTGAAGGTGTCTTTGAGCCAGCGGGCGGCGGAGGCTGCGGTGTCGATGTGTCCGGCGCGGAGGCAGGCGAGAGCGGCCATGGACGTGGTCATGATTTCCTCGGTGCCGTCGTTGTCGGCGAGGAAGCCTCCGGAGGCGGGGTTATGGCGGGTTTTGAGGAAGGCGGAGAGTTTGGCGGCGATGTCGGTGCGGCCGAGTTCGACTGCGCCCCAGGTGAGCCAGGCGTGGGGGTAGATGCGGAAGCGGTCGTACCAGGCGACGCCGGCGCCATCGAGGTCGCCGTTGGGCTGGAGGAAGCGGGAGGCTGCGTAGTCGAGGACGCGGTGCGCTTCGGCGGTGTGGCCGGAGAAGCAGAGCGCGGCGGGGGATTTGTAGTAGGCGTCGAGTGCTTGGGCTTTTTCGAGTGAGCCGTCGGGTTGGAGGAGGTTAAGGAGCCATTCGGCTGCCCGGGCGGCTCTTTGGCTCGCTGTGGTCTTGGGATTGGGTTCGGACATGGGAGATTTTATTTTCGCATCATGTCATGATGAGACCTATGCCGGGTATTGATGGGCGGATTGTTCAGCCTTCCCAGGCTGAACTGCGACCGGCCTGGAGGTCCGTCGCCACTTTGTTACTGGTCTCTTCTATGGTTGCAGCGATGAATTGGAATTGGATGGAGAAAACGCCTTTGCCTAAGGCTCAGGCCGGGGGCGCTGTTGCGCTGATGAATGGCGCGATGGTGATTGCCGGCGGGACGCATTGGGAGAACGATGTGAAGCTTTGGCTTCGCGATGTGCAGGTGTATGATGTTCGCTCGGATCAGTGGCGGCAGGGGCCTTTGCTGCCGTCGGCGTTGGGGTATGGGCCGTATACTCAGTCTTCGGCGGGCTTGGAGATTTATGGCGGGAGTGATGGAGTGACGGCGTCGCGGAAGATTTATACGTTGGACGCGGGGCTGAAGGGGTGGAAGCAGACGGGGGAGGCTCCGGCGATGGTGTTGTTGGGGCATGCGGCGCGGGTTGGGTCTGCCGTTTATCTGATCGGGGGATGTGAGGATGTGGCGGATTTGACGCGTTGCACGGATGCGGTTTGGAAGCGGGTGGATGGCGGGAAGTGGGAGAAGGTGGGGAGTATCCCGAATGGTCCGGTGGCGCTGGGAGCGACGGCGGTGGTGGATGGACGGATTTATCTGTTTGGCGGATGTTCGATGCCGGGCGGGAAGCTGCGGAATCATTCCGAGGCTTGGATGTTTGATCCGGGGCGCGGGAGTTGGAAGGCGCTGCGGGGGCTGGGGGCGGCGAATCGCGGGTTGACGGCGGTGGCTTCGGGCGGGCGCGTGTTTTTGTTTGGCGGGTATACGGACGCGGGTTTTACGGCGGATGTGGTGGCGTATGATCCTTTGAAAGATTCGTATGAGGCGCAGCCGGCGATGCCGCTGGCGACGGTGGGATTGCAGTTTGTGGTTGACGGCGGGCGGATTTGGGGCGCGGGTGGGGAACATAAGATGCGGGCTCGCTCGGCGCGGGCGTTTACGGCGGCGCTGCCCTTGGGGCGATGAAACATTTAGCCCTGGTTTTGTTTTGGCTGTGGCAGGGCGGGGAACCGCCCGAGGCGATGACGCTTGCTCGGCGGGCGTATGATGCGGCGCGTGGGGGGCGTTTGGAGGATGCGGCGAAGGATCTACGGGAGGCGTCGCGGCTGGCTCCGCGGAATGCTTTGTACCGGTCGGCGCTGGGTGGGGTGTATTTGAAGCTTGGTAAGCCGGATGAGGCGATTGGGGAATTTCGGGTGGCGGTGGGGTTGGATGCGGGGAACGAGGCGTTGCGGGCGAATCTGGAGAAATTGTCGTTGGAGTATGGGGCGGCGCTGGCTCGGGAGGGGAAGTTTCGCGCCGGGTTGAAACTGGCTCGGGAGACGGCGGGGTTGTTTCCTGCGTCGGCTCCGGCACATTTGATGCTGGGATTGTTTGAAACACGGAATCAGCAGAATGTTCGGGCGGTGGCGGCGTACCGGAAGGCGCTGGAGTTGGATACTGAGTCGTCGGATGCGAGCGTGGGGTTGGGGATTGCTTTGTCGAGCGCAGGGATGCTGCGGGAGTCGCAGGCAACGTTTGAGGCGGGATTGAAGAAATTTCCGGGGGATGCGATGCACCGGCAGGCGTACGGGGTGTTGCTGGTGAAATTGGCGGAGACTGGCGCGGGGACGCGGGAGCGGGCGGTGGAGATGTTGCGGTCGGCATTGGAAATGGATCCGCGATTGGCGGAGGCGCACTATCAGTTGGGGAGTCTGGCGCTGGGGCGGGAAGATGTGGACGGGGCGCTGGCCGAATTCGCCGCGGCGTTGGGGAATGGACTGGATGATTCGCGGGTGCATTATGCGCTGGCCCGGGCATTGCGGCGTGTTGGGAAGACGGCGGAGGCGGAGAAGCATTTGCGGTTGTTCCGGGAGCGGAAGGAGGCGGAGCAGTGATTGCGCTGTGGCTGATGCTGTTGATGGGGTTTCGCGATATTGCTTCCGAGGCGGGGATCCGGTGGCGGCATTTCAATGGAATGTCGGCGGACCGGTATCTGGTGGAATCGACGACAGGCGGGGTGGCGGTGCTCGATTTCGATGCGGATGGGCGGATGGATCTGTTGTTTGTGACGGGCGGAGAGACGCCGCGGGGGAAGGCGGGGCCGGGCGGAGCGAGGCATGCGCTGTATCGGAATCTGGGCGGGAATAAGTTCGCGGATGTGACGGCGCGGGCGGGGTTGGGGGTGACGAAGTTTTATGGAATGGGCGCGGCGGCGGCGGATTATGACAACGATGGGTTTCCGGACGTGTATGTGTCGGGGTATCCTAGCGGGGCGCTGTTTCGGAACAATGGCGACGGGACGTTCGCGGATGTGACGGCGAAGGCGGGAGTGGCGAATGCGGGGGAGTGGGGCACGTCGGCGGCGTGGTTTGATTTTGACCGCGATGGGCGGTTGGATTTATTTGTGGCGAATTATGCGCAGTTTTCGTTTGAAGATCGGAAAAAGTGCGAGTTTGAGGGAAAGCCGGTGTACTGCTCGCAGACGGCGTATGCGGGGCGGGCGTCGCGGCTGTATCGGAACAACGGGGATGGGACGTTTGCCGATGTGAGTGCGTCGAGTGGCGTGGGGTTGTTGGCCGGGCGCGGGTTGGGCGTGGTGGCGATCGACTATGACGGTGACGGGTGGCAGGATTTGTTTGTGGCGCGCGATGCATCGCCGAATCTGCTGCTGCGGAACAAGGGGGATGGGACGTTTGCCGAGGTTGGGCTGGAGGCGGAGATTGCGTTTAATCCGGATGGGATTGCGCGGGCGGGGATGGGCGTGGACGCGGGGGATATGGATGGAGACGGGCGGCCGGATTTCGTGGTGACGAACTTCGATTCGGAGTATCACGCGCTGTATTTGAACGCGGGGAAACTGCCGTTTCGCGAGGCGACGGTGGAGTCGCGGCTGGCGCAGTATTCGAAGCCGTATGTGGGCTGGGGTGTGCGGATGATGGATTACGACAACGATGGGGATTTGGATTTGCTGATTGTGAACGGGCATTTGCACGAGATGATTGCGCAATCGAACCGGACGGTTTCTTATCGCGAGCCGCCGCTGTTGCTGGCCAATGATGGGAAGGCGCGGTTCACGAAGGTGGACGGCGGGCCGGTGTTCGCGGGGGCGTATCTGGGGCGGGGGATGGCATCGGGCGATTTGGATGATGACGGGTATGTGGACGCGGTGTTTGTGTCGTTGAATGATCCGCCGGTGGTGTTGCGGAATGAGTGGCGAGGCGCGAGTTGGGTGGGTGTGCAGTTGCGGGGGACGGTGTCGAACCGGGATGCGATTGGGGCGCGGTTGACGCTGCGTGCGGGGGGCGTGTGTGGACGCGATGGATTACGGGCGGCGGGAGTTTTCTGGCGTCGCACGATAGGCGGGTGGTATTTGGCGGGGCGGGGGATGGGGGGACGCTGGAGATCCGCTGGCCGAGTGGGAAGGTGCAGAGTGTTAGCGGGCTGCGCGCGGGGCGTTATCAGGAGATTGTTGAAGAAAAGGAATAGTGTGTGTTTATGCGATATCCACAAGCGATTTTGATTAGCTGCGAGATTCCCTGGGACGAGCAGGAGAATCTGATGGAGGATGCGTTCCGGGCGCAGGTGCGGCATGCGTTGGCCGCGGGGTTCCGGCATGTGTACACGTTCGGGACGGCGGGGGAAGGCTACGCGGTGGATCTGCCGCGATTCACGCGGATTGCGGAGGTGTTTCGCGAGGAAACGCGCGTGGAAGGCGTGCGGGCTCAGATTGGGGTGATTGCGCTATCGACGGCGCAGGTCCGGGAGCGGCTGCGGATTGCCTATGACATCGGGTTCCGCGTGTTTCAGATTTCGCTGCCGTCGTGGGGCGTGCTGAACGATGTGGAGATGATGCGGTTCTTTGTGGATGTGTGCGGGACATTTCCCGATGCCCAATTCCTGCATTACAACCTGATGCGGACGAAGCGGCTGTTGACGGGGGCCGATTACCGGCGGATTGCCGATGAGGTGCCGAATCTGGTGGCGACGAAGAATACGGGGACGACGGTGCACTCGACGATGGAATTGCTGGGGAATGCGGGGGATTTGCAGCATTTTCTGGGGGAGGCGATGTTTCCGGTGGGGTGTCTGCATGGGGAGTGTTCTTTGTTGTCGAGCTTTGGGCCTTTGTTTCCGCGGCGTACTTTGCAACTGTTTGAGTATGGAGTGACGAAGCAGTGGGATAAGGTGTTTGCGTATCAGGCGGAGTATTTACGGGCGGTAGAGGAAGTGATTGCGCCACTGCGGCGGCAGGCGTTGATTGATGGGGCTTATGATAAAACGCTGGTGAAGCTGGCGGGAGTGGAGATGCCGCTGCGGTTGTTGTCTCCGTATCAGGGATTTAGCGAGGAAGTGTTTGCGGAGTGCAAGGCGATTTTGGATGCGAAGTATGGGGATTGGTTAGGGAGTTCAGCCTTCCCAGGCTGAACTGCGGGCCTGGAGGCCCGTCGCCACTGCGGAGTCTGCGGCGAGGGGCCGCAGTTTGGCATGCTGGTACATCTTTCGCATGAAGATCACATCTGTCACGACTACACTGCTCACTGGACCTTCGACGAACGACCGGTTTCTGCGCGAGGCGCGGAGATTGCGGTCGGCGGCGTTTATTGAGATTCATACGGACGCCGGGCTGACGGGGATTGGGGAGACGTACGCGGGGTATTTTTGCCCCGAGGCGATTCCGCCGCTGGTGGAGTTTTATGCTCCGATTCTCGTTGGCAGCGATGCCACGATTGCGGAGTTGTATGAGCGAATGGTGAAGTGCGGGAATTATTGGAGCCGGGTGGGGTTGGGGGCGGCGGTGATCAACGGGATTGAGGCCGCACTGTGGGATTTGAAGGGGAAGCAGGAAGGCGTTCCGGTGTACGAGTTGCTGGGCGGTGCGAAGCATGCGAAGTTGCCGGGGTATGCGACGGGCGGCCCGTCGAACTATCCGCTGGAGCGGCTGGCGGAGAAGGCGGATTACTATCTTTCGCTGGGGTTCACGGGGTTCAAGGTAGCGACCGGGAGTTTTACGCCGGGGGTGGGTTGGTATTCGCCGTTGGAGCCCGCCGAAGCGGCGGATTTCGAGGGGAAGAAGGTGGAGTTTCTGCGGCGGCATTGCGGGGCTGGGGTGAATCTGATGCTCGACGGGCATATGGGGAATAGCGTGGGGAAGACTTGGGGCGTGGATACGGCGCTGGCGGTGTGCAAGGCGGTGGAGCCTTACGGGCTATTCTTTTTTGAGGAGCCGCTGCATTACACGGACCCGTGGGGATATTCGGAGTTGTGCCAGGCGACGGAAGTGCCGATTGCGGGCGGGGAGTGTTTGACGGCGATGTATGAGTGGCGGGTGTTTGCGGAGCGCGATTGCTTTGATATCGGGCAGCCGGATGCGTCGTTTACGGGCGGGTTGAGTGAGTTTTTGCGGGTTGCCGAGATGTTGCATGCGCGTGGGAAGGGCGTGGCGACGCATGCCTGGGGCGCGGCGGGTTCGCTGATGCAGAACGTCCATTGCGGGTTTGCGGCGGAGAATACGCGGATTCTGGAGGTGGCTCCGGATTATGCGGGGTTGCACGCGGATCTGCTGGACGGATCATTTGTAATGAAGGACGGGTATGTGCTGCCGCCGGAGCGGCCGGGAATGGGGATTGTGCTGACGGACGAGATTAAGGCGCGGTATCCGTTCCAGCCTGGGTCGGGGGAGTTCAACAGCGTGCCGGGGAAGATTCTGCGGGATTGATATGACGCATATTGTGGTGGATGTTCCGGTGCATGAGCCGGCGCTGGTCGCGGTGCGGGCGATGGCGGGAGTGACGGTGGACGTGATTGAACCGCCGGAGGAACGGGCGCGGGAGTTGCCGGTGGAGCGGATACAAGATGCCGATGTTTTGTTTTGTACATTTCCGCCGGTGAATGTTTCGGCGATGGGGAAGCTGCGCTGGGTGCATATCGCATCGGTGGGGTACGGGCAGTTGCTGGGTTTAGGGCTGGGGGATCGGGGCGTACAGGCGACGAATGCGCGGGGATGTTTCGACGCTCCGATTGGGGAGTGGAACATGGCGATGATGGTGAATCTGGCTCGGGATCTGCGGGGGATGGTGCGGAATCAGGACGCGGGGGTTTGGGACCGGGGGGCGCGGTTTCAACGGGAGATTCGGGGATTGACGGTGGGAATTTGGGGATATGGAGGGATTGGGCGGGAGACGGCGCGGATGGCTCGGGCGATGGGGATGCGGGTGTGGGTGATGACGCGGAACGGGGTGGGGCCTCGGGAGGATGTGTACGCGGTGCCGGGGACGGGCGATGCGGAGGGCGTGATGCCGCATCGGGCATTTGTGGCGGGCGAAGAGCTGGAGTTTTTGCGGGAGCTGGATTTTCTGATTGTGGCAATGCCGTTGACGCGGGCGACGGAGGGGTTGATTGGGGAGCGGGAGTTGCGCGCGTTGCCTCGGAGCGCGTATGTGTTGAATCCGGCGCGGGGTCCGATTATTGAGCAGGGGGCGCTGCTGCGGGCGTTGGATGAAGGCTGGATTGCGGGGGCGGCGCTCGATACGCATTATGCTTATCCGCTGCCGGCGGAGCATCCGTTGTGGGGGATGCGGAATGTGATTCTGACGCCGCATATTTCGGGATCCTCGTTGAGCCCGCATTTTTCGGCGCGATTGTGGGATATTTTCCGGTTGAATGTGGAGCGGTTTGGGGCGGGGGAGGCGCTGTTGAATGCGTTAACACCGGCGCAGTTGGCGGGGCTATGATGAGGGTGCAAGATGAAACGCTTATGGATGTTGCTGCTGGCGGCCGTTGCGCTGCGCGGTGACGAGTTTGACGTATTGCGTCTGCGTTGGCGCAATACGCTGACGGGCGGGGACGCCGATTTGACGCTGGCGCAGGTACGGTCGCGGTTGAGCTCGATGGAGACGACGGCGCGGGGGAATTGGGATCGGATGGACAAGAGCGCGGGGCGGCGCGCGCTGTGGACGGATTTGGCGAGTGCGACGGATTCGAGCGCCATTACGAGCAATTTCCGGCGAATTCGCGACATGGCGGTGGCGTGGGCGACTCCGGGGCAGGCGTTGTATGGGAACGCGGAACTGCTGGCGGCGACGCGCGGGGCGCTCGATTGGATGGAGGCGAATCGCTATCACGCGCGGGTGACGAACAAGTATGACAACTGGTGGGATTGGGAGATTGGTGCTCCGATTGAGTTGGGGAATGTGCTGGCGCTGTTGCAGGAGGCTTTGACGGCGGATGAGATCGGGCGGCAGGCGGCGGCGATGGACCGGTTTGTGGGGGATCCGCGGGTGATGATCACGAGCACGGTGAGCACGGGGGCGAACCGCGTGTGGAAGTGCAAGGCGGCGGCGCTGCGAGCGATCGCGGTGAAGGACGAGGGGAAGCTGCAACTGGCGAGCGATGCGCTGGAGCCGGTGTTTGCTTATGTCACGGCGGGCGATGGGTTCTACGAAGACGGCTCGTTTATTCAGCATGGGCGGCATCCGTATACGGGCGGGTATGGGAAGTCGCTGCTGGCGGATGTGGCGGACCTGCTGTATTTACTGAATGGGTCGCGGTGGGAGTTTCGCGGGGCGGGGCGGGACAATTTGTATCGCTGGGTGTTCGAGGCGTTTGCTCCGGTGTTGTACCGGGGGGCGATGATGGACATGGTGCGGGGGCGGGAGGTGTCGCGATCGGGGTCGCAGGATCATGCGGTGGGGCATTCCACGGCAGCGTCGGTGATGCGGGTGTCGCAGTTTGCTCCTGAGGAAATGGCGGCGCGGATGCGGGCGTTTCTAAAAGAGATGTATTTGTCGGATTCATCGCGGACGTGGTCGACGAGCCGGTCTGTGGAAGAGATTATGGCGATCCGTCGGCTGTTGGACGATGGGGCTGTGGAGAGGGCGGGTGAGTTGGTGGGCTCATGGGTGTTTGCGGGGATGGACCGGGTGGTGCATAGGCGGCCGGGGTGGGCGATGGGGATCGCGATGCATTCGACGCGGGTGTACAACTACGAGAGCATCAATACGGAGAATTTGCGGGCGTGGCATACGGCGGATGGGATGACGTTTTTGTATAACGGGGACCTGACGCAGTTTTCCGAGCCTTACTGGCCGACGGTGGATGCGCAGCGGCTGCCGGGGACGACGGTGATTGCGGGGTCGACGGCGCGGCAGAGCCAACTGGGCGGGAGCGCGATTGCGGGCGGCGTGACGGTGAACGGTTTTACGGCGGCGATGATGGCACTGCGTCCGGATGGGCGGGAACTGGCGGCGAAGAAATCGTGGTTCCTGTTTGACGATGAGGTGGTGGCGATGGGGTCGGATATCCGGGCGGCGACGGGGGCGAATGTGGAGACGATTGTGGAGAACCGGCTGTTGCGTGGGGAGGCGGAGTTTGCGCGGGCCGAGGATGGGAGTTGGGCGCATTTGGCGGCGGGGCAGATCGGGTATGTGTTTCCGGGGGCGAAGGATTGGAAGGAGGCGCGCGAGAGCCGGAGCGGGTCGTGGAGTTTGATCAATGCGGGCGGGTCGGCGGCGAGTTTGACGGGGCGGTATCAGACGGTGTGGTTCGATCATGGGCCGTCGCCGGCGGGGGCATCGTATGTGTATGCGGTGCTGCCGGGGGCGAGCCGGATGGAGACGGAGGCGTATGCGGTGGCTCCGAATTTCCGGGTGCTGGAGAATAGCGCGGCGGCGCATGCGGTGGAGGAGGATTGGCTCGGGATCCGGGCGGTGACGTTTTGGGGGAACACGGCGCATACGGTGGCGGGGATTACTTGCGACCGGTCGGCGGCGGTGTTGGTGCATGCGGCGGATGGGGCGATTACGGTGGGGGTGGCGGATCCGGCGCAGGTGAGTGCGGAGATTCATGTGGATTTGGCGGGGGTTTTCTGGGAGGTGGTGGAGAAGGATGATGGGGTGGGGGGGGAGAGGACCGGGTTGGGGGTTATGCTGACGGTGCGGACGGAAGGGGCTCGGGGGCGGACGTTGCGGGTGAAGTTTGGGGGGATGTGAGGCGCGGGAGGATGTGTACAATGAGGGATAGGTATACACATTGTGCGAACAAACATCGTGATCGACGACAAGCTGATGCGCGATGCGCTGCGGGCCACGGGTATGAAAACGAAGCGCGAAGCCGTGGAAGAGGGCCTTCGCACTTTATTGCGGCTTAAGCGTCAGGAGGAGATCCGCAAAGTTCGCGGCAAACTGGTCTGGCGCGGTGACCTGGATGAAATGAGGACGGATCGTTGATACTTGTCGATTCCAGTGTTTGGGTCGACTACTTCCGGGGCGCCATGACGGCGCAGACAGACAAGTTGGATCGCCTGCTTGGGCGGGAACCATTGGCCATCGGGGATCTCATTCTTGCGGAGGTGCTTCAGGGCTTTGACAGCGAACGTGATTTCAAGGCAGCACAGCGGCTGCTGACGAGACTGCTGATTGTGGAGATCGGGGGGCGCGAAATCGCGATCCAGGCAGCGAGGAATTACCGGCTTCTGCGAGGCCACGGCGTCACTGTTCGGAAGACGATTGACACCATGATTGCGACTCGTTGCATTGAGAGCGGGTTTGATTTGCTTCACAGCGACCGGGATTTCGACGCTTTCGTTGTGTATCTTGGGCTTAGGGTGGTCTAGGGTGAAGGCTGGGAGCTAGACGTGGGTTGAATCGAGACGTGGGCAAGAAAGAACTGAATTTGATTCAATTCGCCTCCAGCCGAATGACAAAGCCGCGCGCAACTACGCCGCAAATCATGAGCCGCCACAGACACTCAAGATTCTACCCCTCGGCGCGCAGATCGTTGGAGGGAAACGGCATGCAAGTACCCTATCCTATTTCCTAGAGAGGACACGAAGTATGCCCTCCTGCTTGTAGAGCAGGAGAGTTCTCCGAGCTTGTTGAGCAAACCGAGCCCGAAAACGACATTGCTGCCCAGTGGACCACAAAATACAGATACTTGGGACGGAACACCCGTCATCCTTCCAGAAGCATTTCACTTGTCCTCGTGTGCGCCTGGTAAGATCATCGCCACCTTAGCAAAGACCTGGGCCGAAACGTAAGCGGAGTAACTCTGAAACGTATCTGCCTTGTGTTCGTCGGCGAAATCGCACACACCTTTCAGCACTAGTGCCTCTGGCCGCGGCTGCGGGGCCTCGGCGGCAGCAACGAAGACGGCATACGCTTCCATGTCAATTCCACACAGTTTGCGGTGCTGCTGCTCCGCGACGTCCAGGGCCGACTGACCGTCGGCCAATACCGCAGCACCCGAGGCAAGCGGTCCCAGGACAATCTTCAATCTGTGAGAGGGCTTCGGCCCAACCCATCCCTGTTCGATCGCCAGAAGTGCATTATGGTCTGCAGCCAACTGGCTGAGGCACGCCCTTAACTCGGGAGACAGGTTGATAAAGTGAGGGTCCGGAAGGCGTACCCTCTTTTTTCCCTCCTTGATCAACTTTCCGCAATCGTGATTGAATGCTCCATCGACCGCAATCACATCTCCGATGTTCACCCTGGAGCTCATTCCGCCCGCAATTCCCGTCATGGCCAGGTACCGCGGTGAGAAGGAGCTTACCATCTTACTTGCTAACAAACCCGCCGAAACCATCCCCATCCTCGGAGACGCAGCCGCATGAACAACACGTTCCCGGCCATCGACTTTGAAAACACCCCGATAGTATAGCGTGTGATCATGTGGGACTCGGTGCTCCTTCCACTCCCAGGGAATGTTCAGCACGCTCGATAATTCTGGGTCATCTAGAGCACAGACCACAGCAAAATCGCTTTTAAAGTTCCGCTTCTCAGCTTTGGTGCTTTTCTTGGCCGACTCGATATGCTGAAGCTTCTTCGTCAGTGGAACTTGCCAGTCGTCAGACTCCTGCTGGTAATGCACCACAAGCCAATCCAATATTTCAAACGCGGGCGACGACTCCCGCTTCAACTTCTCGAAGGCGGTGAGCCCAACAATATGGTCCGGTTTCAACAAACTGCCATCTTCCGCGATGTCTTCGACCAAATGGGTGCCCCCTTCCGGATCAGGATCGCTTTCGGCGTGCAGAGGGATCGAGATGTCGATGACCAGCAAGTCATATTTCCGCTTTCTCAATCGCCTTTTAGCCTCAGAGACGTCGATGCAATAGTCGACATCGGCATCTACGGCCGCTTCGTTGATACATCGGCTAACCCTGCGTAGCTTTGCGGAGTCATCCTCTACGATCAGTACTCTTATCATGGATTTCCAGCATCCTCTTGGATAATCGATTTCAGTTCTTCGGTTAGGCGCGCCTTCCAGTCCTCTTGTGCGGCGTTATAATAGACGGCTCCTCTATAGCACAGAGGATATGTCCTTTTCATAAAGCGATCAAGCTCGTCAAGGGTCTTTGTCCCGCTACCCTCGCCAAAGCGGTCAAACTGGGTTACCACTATCGTTGGTACCACCACGCCCTTCCTATCCATGTGCTCAAGGACTTCCTCGCCTCCAAAAAGTTCCGACGCGCCACCATTCTCATCTGGCCCAATGTCGAACCAAGGTATTGTCATATCCAAAAGGATCACCTGCGGCAGCTCGTTCGTTATCTCGCCGATTGCGCTGTGGTAGGAAGCAGCAGTTCGAACATCGACGACGCCGAGCGTGTCGCGCAGAAACTCCAGGAGTCGCTCGCGCTTATTTTCATCATCCTCTATAAGCAACAGCTTCATGGACGAAACTCCAACGGCATGGAAAACTCAACATAGAATATGTCTTCATCGCGTAGTCCGAAGGCAATTTGTAGGTCATTGCCAATGATTCGCTTGATCTTTCTGAGCCCACTGCGTCCTTCAGTCGAAGCAACTTTAGCGTAGTCACCCGACTTCAAGTCGCGTCTAATGCGTTCTAACTCAAGTTCAGTCCCCCCACTTCGCACCGTAGGTGTCACCGGATTTTCACATGTAACAAAAACAGAACCACCATCACTTTGAATGTCTAGCATCACGGTATTTTTGTCTAAACCGGCGTGCTTCATGACGTTGTCGAAGAGGATCAAGAACACGTCGACGAGGCTTACCCAAACGGCGCGAGGATAATGCGGATCAGCGGTGCCGCTCTTGTTAACAGAAAGATCTACGTTCTTGTGAAACTTCTTAATCGTCTCCTCGGCGACCTGCAACGCAAGACTAAGCGGTAATGGATGTGCAGCAGTTCGCACTGGCAAGTGGAACCACTCTGCAAGGCGATCAATCGCCCGAGAAACTTCAGTTCTTGCGTGTGTTAGCGAGTAGATCAGCCCTGCGTCATCGAGGTTCTTAGTTAAGGCCTGCAAATCGCGTAATAGTTGCTCGACCAAAACGTCAATCTCCCTCTTCGTCTGTTCTAGCAAGTATGCCCTTATAGTCATTAGATTCTGATCCAGCAGCACCCAGAGATGCTCAAGCACGTGGTCGATGAATTGTTCAAACGATACGTCAGATTCGAGCGGACTCGTGATGACCGCAATCTGGGCAGGGCTCAATCGAAAATCAAACAATCCTTTGTCTCCATCGACACGACGCACCTGAATCGCTTCCGTGCGAAGGCGTGTAACTATCTCATCAAAATGTTGCGAAAATCTGGCGAGGCACTGAGCCACTGCGGCACGAGTTCGGTCATCGCCGGTTATGATTTGCGAGCCCCAGTGATCGTTCGGCCGATATTTGCCCGAGCTGGCCTCGTACTGCGTGATCAATCTTCGGGCTTCCAAAGGACTCCGTAGGTGACCCTGGAGAGTGCCGTGACGAATTCTCTGGCTGAGGTAGCCATCAAGTCCGTACTGTGTATTGGAAACGAACTCGTCTCTGAGGTCACACACCAGCCCTTCAAGAATCTCGCTCGACTCGCCTTTTGGAAGCCGCAGGGAGATAATCCGGCTAGTATCACCCTGCTGTGCTCGTTTAATTGCTTCCATGACATCTTTAAGAAGTTGCTCGACGCCACTAGCCGCAAATACCCTATACCGATTGAACGCCTCCTTCAGGGTTTTACTCGCGGCACTTCGCACGCCCTCAAGGTCCACATGAATTTTGCTCTGTTCAACTTCACGCATCCCGCCCTGGACTGCGTGTGCTGTCGTAATAGCTTTGATTTCTGCTTGGTAATCATCAGCCCTTTCAGGATCTAGATCAGTTAACAACTGGCAAATTGCTACACGCTCGTCGTCGACCTCCCGCGATGTGCGAAAGGCTCTGGATCGAAGCATAACGGAAACAACGCAAACGTTGCGCAGAAAATAGACCATTTTTTGTAGCGGATGTTCCTCAACATGGTCTCGTAGCTGAGACGGCCGATCCACGCCCGCAGCCTCTAAGAGGTCCTCATATGCTGAACGCCGCTTCGCCGCGAGACGCGAACCTAGGTTGCGAGTGTGAATGTCGAAGAGGATCGCCAGTGATAGATCACCGCGCAGTGAACGGCGAACGTCACCGGTCAATGAGTCGCACACCTCGTTTACCGCGAGCAGCGGGAATAGATGTGAGTTACTTACGAAAAGATTAGTGATCCGAGAAACGCACTCAGCAAGAGCGCCCTTTGCACGCAATGCGCGAACCTCAAGCCTGATGGCCCGGTTACGTATGTAGGCGTGGGGGCTTTGGCTCAGGGCTGAGCACGCTTGAAGCGTTTGATCAAAGCCTTTTTTGGAAAAAGCCCACTGCGCCTTCGCGAGTAGCGCTATTTCGGGAGAGATCTGTAATGGAAGTGATGCCTCCTGCATGGTCAGACATGCTTGTGCGTATTGATGTGAAAGCGTGCCTCCATATTCCGTCGCGCACCGCCTCATCAGGGGATCAGCGAAATGCATCAAGGCGCCATAGAACGGATGCAAATCAGCCGGCCCTAATTGAGTTTCCTGCGTGATGTGAATGTCTTGACGGCACTCTTTCAACCCAAGCTCCTCAATAAGAAACCCGCGCAACTGGTTTCCGAATGTAAGGCCTTCGAAATTTTGCGCGAGTCGACTAAGCTCGAGGAAGGCGGAATCGCTTTGGGCATCTAGTGCGAGTACGAGTGCCATCTGTCTCGCGATGACAACAGACAGGCAATCACGATCGACTGGTTCGTCGGAGAACGCAAAAGCCCGCGCCAGCATGTCCACGACCGCCCAGCTCGGGCGTTCCGTTAGGACGTCACGTAATCCATGAACCGCGCAAGCAGGTGCGCCTCGAAGAACGTCATTTGAAGCCTGTTGGGATGCGATTGTTAGATGGAGGAGGGAAGCTGTGCGTTCTTCATTGGACAAACGATTGACTCGGCAATCGTTAATGGATTCCGCAACCTTTGACACAACGGGAGCGATTTTGTGAAAGCCTTCCGGATCACTTGTCGAAAGGACGGTTGAGAGGCGGACAAATGCTTCGTAGAGGTCAACTAGCGACGCAGACTCTTCGAAGGATAAGATGACTGCGCACTCGGTTAGGGTCAGATTTGCCCGTGGAAGTATGTGATATCTCGCATAGGTGTAAAACTCCGGCCAGCCTTTCGAACCCACGGTCTCGTGTCGTTCATAAAAGCTGTTGAATGACGAAGGGGCGAGCGTGGCCTCGTTTCGAATGCTGACGTAAGACGTAATGTACGATACCAAGCGGCTAACTGAGGGGCTCAACGTTTCATTCAGGTAAGCTTTTTGGGACTCAAAGCCCTGTGACCGCTGCAGAAGCGCAAATCGAAGCTTTATGGCCCAGAGGCTGTGACCTACAAGGCTAACCAATTCCTCAAGGTGATCCAAGCCAGCCTCGCTCCTTCCAGCAAGTAGATGGGTTTCCAGTATCCTCTGCTGTTCGAGGAATAGATGAATATGATCCTTATGTCGAGAGAGTCGATGTGCCGCCCAAGCGAACTGCGATCGAGGTTCAAGCGCGCTCAGCGGAACCACAGAATGAATGTCCGAAAGACTACGAGGCCGAATTGGGCCAAGGATGTGTCTGCCCCTGGGCGCGGCTGTTTCTAGCCACTTACCTGCCTGCTCGTAAACATTAGGAAGCAGCCGCTGCCGCTCCTCGGAAGCTACAGCGAGCGGTTTTGACGATCCACGAATGCGATTTTTAAAGATGGTTAGCTGGTGGTTGCTATCTTTCACTTGGGCTCCCGGCTAGCATTGTCTTCTTTGCCTCCTCCGCAAGAAGCTCGCGGAGACATTTGAATTATCACAACGTTGCGTCTACAAGTCCTTTACGTACTGGGATACTCATGAATTTAGCGTAAATTAGAGTCGTGGTCGTCGGCTACTCGGAAGTTGAGCCTCCACGCCGGGGCGGCGATGTGCGTTGGATGGACCTACACCAACAGTGGGGGCTGAATGTCAAGCGGCTTGCTCGCGACGAATCTGCCGTTGCTTCCGCGCCTGCTCCAACTTCCGGCCGCGCTGCTGCCACTCTTCCACCATGTCCTTCGGTGTGATGTGGCCCGTTGCTCTGTTCCATCGAACGTTGTTGTAGTAGCAACATCCATCGATGGCGGCGTTCCCGGCCGCACTCCCCCTAAGCGATTTGTGCCAACGCGCGGTTTTCGTGCTTCCGGGTGCTTCTTCTTGAAGAATATCCTCCGCAGCAATACCGGGGGGAGGCATTGTTTAAAGCCGTCTTCTGGCCGTGAGGCCCGGCGTGTCATAATGCGCTGCATGATGTTTCCGCTTCTGTGTATGGCCTTGGGATTGGAAGCGCAGGGGCTGCGCCAGTATGGCGAGGTGCGGTTGCTGGAGGAGTCGGGGAAGACGTCGGCGGCGGTGAGCATAGGGGATTTGGATGGCGATGGGCGGGCGGATGTGTTGTTGTCGACGGGGCGGCATTGGGCGGCTCCGCTGCGGCTGTACCGGAATGAGGGCAAGCGGGTGTTGGCCTCGCCGGTGACGATTGGGGCGAAGGGGTATAAGAGCTACGGGATTCCGCTGGCGGATTTCGATGGCGATGGATTCCTGGATTTTGCGGTGGGGACGGATCGGAACGATGAAAAACCGGTGTACCGGAACGATGGGAAGGGCGGGTTTACGCAGTTGGGGTTGTTCGGGCCGAGTGGGATGGTGACGCGGAATCTGGCGGTGGGGGATTTGAATGGCGATGGATTTGTGGATATTGTGGCGGCCAATCGCGGGGGTGGGAACCGGTTGTTTTTGAACGATGGAAAAGGGCGGTTTGGCGAGGGGAAGGCGTATGGCGCGGCGGAGGATCATACGGTGACGGTGGCGCTGGCGGATATGAATGGGGATGGGTTTGCGGATCTGATTTTGGCCAATCGGGACGGGCAGCAGAGCGGCGTGTATTGGAATGACGGGAAGGCGGGGTTCCGGCGGGGTCCGGTGTTTGGGCCGGCGCAGGCGGATACGCGGGCAGTGGTGGTGGCGGATCTGGATGGTGACAAGGCTCCGGACATTGTGGCGTCGCATTTGGGGGAAGGGACGCGGATTTATTGGAATCGTGGCGGGCAATTTGGGGAGTCGCAGGTGTTGGGGACGACGGGGGCGTACAGTTTGCTGGTGGCGGATATGAATCGGGATGGGAAGGCGGACATTGTGCAGGGGAGTGAGGATGGGGCGAATGTTGTGTATTTCCAAGTGGGAGCGAAGCGGTTTGAGGCGGTGACGTTTGGGGAGGGGAAGGCGACGACCTACGGGTTGGCGGTAGGGGATCTGGATGGGGATGGGTATTTGGATATCGCGGCAGCGCGTTCGGCGGCGGCGAGTGCGGTATTTTTCAGCGCGGCTCAGGGACGGGCGAAGTAGCCGCTGAGTTCGACGACGACGCTGGTGGCGCGGTAGGCGTAGATGTCGATGGCGCCGTTTGGGCCGGCGGCGATGATGGCGGCGTTGGTCACAACCTGCCCCTGAAAGGCATTGAGGATGGAGGCATTGGGGCGCGGCTGGCCGGACGGGTAGGCGGTGAGGAACGGCATGGGGCTGCCGTTGGGCATTGCGGTGACGTTGAGGGCGTAGCCTTGGGCCGTGGCGGGGATTCCGGAGCAGGCCGGGGAGGACGGGACGATGATGGTGTTCGCGGTGTCGTTGGGATAGAAGGTGGCGCCGGCGGCGCGGCATTGTGTGACGGGGAAATAGTCGAGGCCTTTTTGTCCGTCATCGGCGGCGAAGTAGCCGGTGATATCGATCAAGAAATCGGTGGTGTTGTAGACGAAGACGGCGATGGTGCCGTCGGCGGAGGCGGGGACCACGACGCTGTTGGCGAGGACTCGGCCGGCGAAGGAGTTGATGCTGGAGACGTTGGGTTGTGAGCTGCCGTCGGGCCAGGCGGTGAGGTAGGCGAGCGGGCCGGGCGGGACAACGGTGATGGTGACGGCGTAGGCGGCCGCGGGCGGCAGTGAACAGTAAGGAGTGACGGGAAAGCGGAAGCGCCGTGCTTCGCCGGCGGCCATGGTGGGTGGACCGAAGGGGCCGGCGGGGGAACGGTAGAGGATTCGTGTGTCGATGACGCGGCAGGGGGTGAGCGGGTAATAGGCGAGCGCATTCGGGGCCGTGCTGTCGGTGAAGTAGCCGCTGATGTCGAGCAGGAGGTCGGTTCGGTCGGAGGTGTACACGCTGATGGCGCCGTTGAGGCCGGCGCGGACGATGGAGGAATTGGCGACGATCTGGCCGTCGGGGGAACGGATGGTCCAGACGTCGGGGCGGACATCGCCGGCGGGCCAGACGGTGACGTAATTCACTGTGACGGAGGGGATGAGGGTGACATTGACGAAGTAGGCCTTGGCGGTGGACGGGATGCCGCAGAGGGTGGAGGCAGGCGGGGTCAGCGTGCGGATCTCGCCCGCGGCGAGCGAGGGCGGGCCGAAGTCGCCGGTGCGTCCTTCGTAGTTGTATTGGGCTCGGGTTTCCAGAAGGCGGCAGGGTGAGAGAGGAACGAAGCGGAGACCGGCGCCGGTGGTTGTTGCGCCGGTGAACATGGCGGTGACGGTGAAGGGGGAATTGATGGTGATGGTGTAGGGGTTGGTTGTGCCGCTGAGCGAGCCGTGCCAGCCGAGGAATTGCAGACCGGGGTTTGGTGTGGCGGTGAGTTGAACCGTGACGCCTGACTCGTAGTAGCCGGTGGGTGATGGCGGGGACACGGTGACGGAGCCGGCAGTGGCTGGGGAGATCACGGTGGTCAACAGATACTGCGTGGTGAAGGTGGCGGTGAAGAGTGCGCCTGGGGTGGCGGTGATGGTGTGCTCGATGGGACCCGAGTCGCTCCAGGAGGCCCAGGTGTATTGGGTGCCGGTTGGGCCGGGTTGTGGGGAGGTGGTGGAGAGGGTGTGTGTGGAGCCGGGGACCCAGGAGAAGACTTGGGTGGAAGTGTAGGAGACGCCATCGACGGTGAAGGAGCGGCCGGTGGGGTTGGTTTGGACGGTGACGCTGCTGTTGGAGGTGAAGGTTGCGGTTTGGGTGATGGGGCCGTTCATGGTGACAACGCCCGCGGGGTTAGTGCCGGAGTATGCGCCTGTGCCGCTGCCGGTCCAGTTGGTGAAGGCGAAGCCGGCGCTGGCGGTGGCGGATAGGGCTACGGACTGGCCGCTGTTGTAATAGCCGGTGGGCGGGGTGACGGCGCCGCCCGCGGATGGCGATGCGGAGGTGGTGAGCAGATACTGGGTGTTGAAGGCGGCGGTGAATACTGCGCCAGTGGCGGCGGTGATGGTGTGGGAGATTGGGCCGGCGTCGCTCCAGGAGGTCCAGGTGTATTGGGTGCCGGTTGGGCCGGGTTGTGGGGAGGTGGTGGAGAGGGTGTGTGTGGAGCCGGGAGTCCAGGAGAAGACTTGAGTGGAAGTGTAGGAGACGCCATCGACGGTGAAGGAGCGGCCGGTGGGGTTGGTTTGGACGGTGACGCTGCTGTTGGAGGTGAAGGTTGCGGTTTGGGTGATGGGGCCGTTCATGGTGACAACGCCCGCGGGGTTGGTGCCGGAGTATGCGCCTGTGCCGCTGCCGGTCCAGTTGGTGAAGGCGAAGCCGGGTTGGCGGTGGCGGATAGGGCGACGGACTGGCCGCTGTTGTAATAGCCGGTGGGCGGGGTGACGGCGCCGCCCGCGGATGGCGATGCGGAGGTGGTGAGGAGATACTGGGTGTTGAAGGCGGCGGTGAACACTGCGCCAGTGGCGGCGGTGATGGTGTGGGAGATTGGGCCGGCGTCGCTCCAGGAGGCCCAGGTGTATTGGGTGCCGGTTGGGCCGGGTTGTGGGGAGGTGGTGGAGAGGGTGTGGGTGGAGCCGGGGAGCCAGGAGAAGACTTGGGTGGAGGTGAAGGAGACGCCATCGACGGTGAAGGAGCGGCCGGTGGGGTTGGTTTGGATGGTGATGGGAATGAGGTTGGTGAGGGAGAAAGTGGCGGGGTTGGTGAGGCCGGAGACGGCGGCGGTGACGGTGAAGGGGCCGCCGGTGAGGTTGGCGACCAAGGGCGGAGAAAAGGCGCGGCCGGTGCTGTTGGTGGTGGCAGTGGCGGTCAGCGAGGAGCCGTTGAAGAGGGCGGTGGGAGCGCTGACGCCGTGATTGATGGGCAAGGGCGCGGTGAAGGTGACGAGGAGGCCGGCGTTGGGATTGCCGTAGGAGTCGGTGACGGCGGCGGTGAGGCTCGAGTAGGTTTCCCCGATGCGGACGCTTTGGGGGGAACCGCCGGCGGCGGTGATGGCGGCGGGCTGTCCCGCGATATTGGTTTCGTGGAAGTAGAGGGTGGCCCCCCTGGTGGTGGCGGTGATGAGATAGCTTGCGGCGAGGGTGCCGACCCAGAGGGTAACGGTGGCCAGTTCGGAATTGCTGGGATTGGCGACGGTGATGGTGGTGGAGGGAATGCAAGGGGAAGAGGGACAGAAGACGGCGAGGCGGGCGTCTGGGGAGACGAAGGTCACGGAATATTGGGTGCAGGGCATATCGATGCAGATCGAGGTCCGCACCTGGAGCGGGATGGCGAACGTCAGATAATCGACGGACGCGGTTTGATAGTCCCCGGCGTAGATTTGGGGCTGGGCATAGGAAGCCGTGGTGAAGGAGAGGAGCAGGGAGAATTGCAGGAACGCGAGCGTGCGCGTCAGCATAATGCCTCCGCACTGGCGGGTTAGCCAGGTTGGTGAACTGTTGCGCGGCTTGCGGATGGAGAAGGCAACGGGTGAGTTGCGGATCGGCATCCGTTGATGACGCCCTGATTGTACGTCTTCGGGATGGTGCTGGCAAGGCGTTGGGGGTATAAACATTCGTACTCTTCCCTTGTGCGCCGATAAGGGCGATAGAGAACGACTCATGGTCACTACAACAGGGATGCATTTGGAGAAGGTGCTGGAGCACCACAGGGCGTGGCTGGAGAAGCGTGCGGGCGGGGCGCGGGCGGATTTGACCGGCTATACGATGCCTGAATCGCGGCTGGAGGGGGCGCAGTTGACGCAGGCGATTCTGCGGGGAGTTTCCCTGGTGGAAAGCGAACTGACGGAGGCGCAGTTGCAGCGGGCCTCGTTAGAGATGGCGGATTTGCGGAAGGCGGTGCTGACAGGGGCGGATCTGACGGGAGCGGATCTGACGCAGACGCAGCTGGATCATGTGTGGATGCCGAATGCATCCTTATCGGAGGCGAAACTGGTGGGGGTGGCGATGCGGAAGGCGAATCTGCAAGGGGCGCGATTTCTCGATGCCAGTTTGCAGGGGTGTGATTTGAGCTGGAGCAATGCGGCGAAAGCTTCGTTTCACCAGGCGCGGATTTTTGAATGCGTGTTCACCGACGTGACGCTGGAGAAGGCGCTGTTTTTCCGGGCGCGGGTGCAGATGTCGCGATTTCGCGGATCGAATCTGACGGAAGCGAACCTTTCTGGGGCGCAATTGCTGGATAGCGATTTTGCGGGCGCCGAGTTTGCCGACGCGAAGTTTCCCAAGGCGACACTGACCCGGTCGAGCTTTTTCCGGGCGAATTTGTCGTTCTGCGACTTCCGCGAGGCTGTTTTGAAGGCGGCGAATCTGGTTGGGGCGACGCTTCGCGGGGCGCGCTTTGGGGGCGCGAATCTGTTCACGGCGGATTTGCGTGGGGCGGATCTGAGCGGCGCACGGGAGTTGACGGCGGAACAACTGACGCAGGCATTGACGGACAGCGATACGACACTGCCGAACGGGTCTAAGGGGCCGTATATGAGGCGGTCTGGGGCGGAGCGGCCGCGGTGATATCGAGGGTCCCCATCATGCCGAAGTCCTCGTGATCGAGGATATGGCAGTGATAAAGGGTGCGGCCGGGAAAATCGCGGAATTGGATGCGGATGCGGCGGCTGGAACGGCCGGGGACGTGGATGGTGTCGCGCCAGACGGGTTCCGGTTGGAGAGTGGCATCGAGGGCTTGGAAGGGGTTGGTGTGGATGTGGAAGGGGTGATCCATGTCGCCTTGGTTTTGGATCTCCCAGTCTTCGACGTCGCCGAGGAGGACGCGAGTGTCGATGCGATCGGGATCAAAGGACCGGCCGTTGATGAGGAAGGATGCCATGCCGCCTTCGGAGAGGACGAAGCGGCGGAGGCGGGATGCGCTGGGGAGTGGATCGACGGGGAGGAGAGTGTCGGGGATGGCGAGGGATTGGGGGGCGGTATCGGCGTAGGTGAGGGTTGCGAGCAGGATAGGCGCTTGTGCGGTTGAGCCGCCCATGAATCCCATGCCCATGCCGCCACGGTCATAGGGGAGGTTCAGGATTCGGTAGGAGCCTGCCGGGCGATTGCCGGCGAGAAGCAGATCGGCACGCTGGCCGGGAGCGAGAAGCCAATCCTCGGTGAAGAGCGGGGCACGGAGGGAGTTGCCATCAAGGGCGATGACGGCTAGGGGATGGTCTTCGACGGCGATGCGGTAATGCCGGGAGCAGGAGGCGTTGACGAGGCGGAGACGGAGGAGCCCGTTGTGGGCTATGGAGAAGGATGGCTGCCACTCGCCGTTGAGGGTGATGATGCTGCCTTCGCGGCCACGCATGCGTTCGGGCATGGAGGGTTCCGGGATACGGTTATTGCGGTCGAGAGTGAAATCCTGGAGGATGGTGATTTGTTCCTGGGCGGCGGCGATTTCCGGGATGGCGTCGATGTCGCCGCGCACGAGGAGCGCGCCGGCGAGACCACGATAGACCTGGCGGGCCGCCATTCCGTGCATGTGGGGGTGATACCAATAGAGGCCGGAAGGATGATCGGGCGGGATGGAGAATTCGTAAAGGAACTGTTCGCCGGGTGGGACATCGAGGAAAGGATTGTCGGCGGCACCGGATGGAGAGACGTGCAGTCCGTGGAAGTGGAGGTTGGTGGATTCGGGGAGGCCGTTGCGGAACGAAACGCGGACGGTATCGCCGGGGCGGACCTCGAGAAGAGGACCGGGCAAGGTGCCATTGTAGCCCCAGTATTCGATGGTCCGGGCGGCGGCGCGGCCCGTAGTGGGGCTTGCTTCGAGGGGGATTTCGAGGAGCCCGCCGGCACTGGCGAGGCGGGCGGATCGAGCCATGGCGGTGCAGGCGGCGAGAAACTGGCGTCGGGTGACCACTGTTCTCATGCGATGCAGTTGGGGGATGGAAGGTGACGTCTTTGGGGGACCTGACGGAGAGGGCGCGGCTGGGCGTAGATTCAACGTGTTACGGAGCCGCGAACGAGTTGGACGTCGCTTTCGGTGGGATCGACGCGGACGGTGAGCAGGGATTTTCCGTCGGGGCTGAGGGAGAAGGGACCGCTGCCTAAGGGCCACAGCGGTTCGGGGTAGGGAGTGATCTCTTTACTCTTGCCAGTACGGAAGTCGTGGAAGTAGAGGATCTGGCTATCGAAGGAGTGGGTGGCGGAGCCGAGGTAGTAGACTCCGGCGGCGTTGACGGCCCAGCAACTGGTGCAGCCGGGGACGACGCCCTCGACGACTTTGCTCACTTCGCCGGTTTCGAGCGAGGCCTTCCAGAGCACGGTGTCGTTGGGCTCGCGGAAGAAGAAGATGGATTTGCCATCGGGGGAGACACCCATGGAGAGGCCCTTGGAATGGACCACGGGAGTGCCCTTGCCGCCTTCGGCGGGGAAGCGGAGAATCTCGTCGCCTTGGCCGGCGTAGATGGACGCGCCGTCGGGGGAAAAGACGGGATGGATGCCGGTGAGGCCGAGCGGAGTGACTTTCCAGGTGGCGCCGGCCGTGTGCTCGGCGAGATGCATTTCGCCGGTATGCGGGTTGTTAAATACGATGCGGCGGCCATCGGGGGACCAGTGGCCGACGGAGGGGCGGATGCCGCGGGGCGTGAGCGGGAAGGCTTCGGAGCCATCGGGGCGGCTGAGCCAGAGCTGCTCCTCGCCGGAGCGGTCGGAACGGAAGCAGACCCACTCGCCGTCGGGCGAATACTGCGGGGAGGCATCCTGGGCGGTGGAGGCGATGACCCGGGTCCAGCGCTGGGAGGCAAGATCGAGGCGCCAGATGTTGCGATCCTGATGGAGCACGGAATAGGCAAGCTGGCCGGGGGCGCTGAGCGAGGCAGCCACCTGGATGGGGAACTCGCCGTACACGCCGAGGGCTTTCATGCCTTTGGTCTCGAGGCTGGGGCCGAGGAGCATGCGCCAGAGGAGGAATTCGCCGGAGCGGTTGGAGCCGAGGATGAGGGAGGTTTTGTCTTCCCAGATGTGGCCGCTGATGTGTTTCTCTTCGCGGGTGAGCTGGATTTCCTTGGCGCCGGGGCGGATGGCCATGAGTTCGGAGCTGGCGCGGTGGAAGAGGCGGAGGAAGGTGACGGTCTGGCCGTCGGGGGAGAAGCGGGGATCGACGTCGCCGGGCTGGCCGCTGGCGGTGTTGGTGATGGGGGCTTCGAGGGTTCCCTGAGGGAGGCGGATGCGGCGGAGGCGGAGCGGGTCGTTGGCCCCATCGGAATGGCTGACGACGAGGGTGTGGCCGTCGGGGGACCAATCGAGGAGGCGGTAGTCGAATCCGTAATCGGGCGGGGTCATGCGGGCGACGACGCGGCCGGCGCCGGAGGCGACATCGTAGATCATGACCTCGGAGGCTTCGCGGCCGATGCGGACGCAGGCGAGCTGTGAGCCATCGGGGGACCAGGCGGGGCTGGAATAGTGGCCCGGTTCGCGGGTGATCTGGCGCGGATTGGACTCACCGAGATTCTGGAGCCAAACGGTGGGTGGGCCTTTGCCTTCGCGGATCCAGAGGAAGGCGAGGCGCTTGCCGTCGGCGGAGAGTGCCGGTTGAAATTCTTTGCCGGGGAGGCGGGTGATGGGGGTGACGCGAATCTGTTCGGGCGGTTTGACGTTGAGCCGGTCCCAATAGGCCCATCCGGCGCCAAAAACACTGATGAGGGCGACGGCGGTGGCGATGCCGATCCAGGGAGGAGTCGGGGGTGGCGAGGGAGGCGCGGGAGACGGCGGGGCGGGCGGAGCGAGCAGCGGCGGTTCCGGCGGCGAGCTGGGGGGAGGGTACGGACGGGGCCTTCGAGCCGGTAGCCTCTGCCGGGGAAGGTTTCGATGTGGGCGGGATCTCCGGCGGGGACGCCGAGGGTGCGGCGGATGACGGCGATGTTCTGGGTGAGGTTGGCTTCGTCGACTTCGCGATCGGGCCAGACGGCTTTGAGGATTTCGTCCTTGGTGAGGACCTGGCCGCCATTTTCGACGAGAACGAGGAGGGTTTCGACGACTTTGCGGGTGAGGCGGACGGGCTGGCCGTCTTTAAACACCACCTTGGCGGTGGAATCTAAGGTGAAATCTCCGAACTGGTATATCTCCCGCTCTTTTAGCAAGTTAACCTGATTTTAGAAACTTTTTAGGGTTTTTTTAGGTACCTCTCCTTGACCCTATTGTAAGCCGATGCCTACAGTGTAGCAGCTAGAAAATTTGCCTAGGGGGCAAGCCATGTTTCGACCACGTTTGTTGCTTATTTCCTCCCTTCTGTTCCTCACGAGCACTTCGTTTTTGTACTCGCAGGACGCCCGCGGAGCACTCGTTGGCACCGTGAGTGACACTACCGGCGCGGTGATTGCCGGCGTACAGGTGGATGTCACTAATAAAGCGATGGGGACGAAGGTTTCCCTGCGCACGAATGAAGCCGGCTTCTACATAGCGAACTTCCTGATTCCGGGCTCTTACACGGTGAGTGCGGAGCATCCGGGCTTCAAGAAGTTCATTCGAGACAATGTGGATGTGCGGGTGAACGATCGTATTGAAGTCGAAGTGAAATTAGAGGTTGGGTCGGCCGAGCAGAGTGTGACGGTGAGCGCGGAGACGCCGCTGTTGAACACGGAATCGGCCTCGTTGGGGACGGTAGTGGACGGGAGGCGGGTGGCGGAATTGCCGATCCCGCATGGCAACCCTTACTTTCTGATCGGGCTGGCGGCGGGTGTTTCGTTCACCCGCGATCCGCGGCTGGACCGGCCGTTTGAGCCGACGCACATCGTCGGATACACGATGGACGGGACGCGCGCGAATCGCAGCGACGTGACGATTGACGGGGCGGTGAGCACGGCGACGGCAAATGGCGGGGAAGTGATTTCGTCCTATGTGCCGCCGACGGATATCGTGGCGGAGTTCAAGGTGCAGACGGCGACGTTTGATGCCAGCTTTGGGCAGACCGAAGGCGGCGTGACCAACATTTCGTTGAAGTCGGGGACGAACGCGCTGCACGGGACGGCGTACTACTCAAACATGACGCCGGGGTTGTTCGCCAACGATTTCTTCGCGAATGCGACGAACACGCCGCGTCCGGACTTTTACTATCACCGCTGGGGCGCCTCGGCGGGTGGGCCGGTGTACATTCCGAAGGTATATGACGGCCGCAACCGGACCTTCTTTATGTGGGGATATGAAGGAATCAAAGAAGCGCGTCCGCGGAATAACGGGACGCCGACGGTTCCGACCCAGGAGATGAAGAACGGAGATTTCTCGCGGCTGCTGGCGCTGAATTCGAGCTATCAAGTCTACAATCCGTTTACGCGGCGAGCGGCGGCGGGCGGACGGTTTGAAAGCGATCCTTTCCCTGGCAACCGGATTCCGGCGTCGCTGTTCAATCCGATTGCGAAGAAGTCGCTGGACACGTATTTCCCGGCGCCGAGGAGTGCGGGCAACCCGGATGGCACGAACAACTATCTACGTCCGGAGTTGCAGGAAGAGGCGGATTACTACACGAACTCGGTTCGTGTGGACCACAACGTGAGCCAGATGCAGCGTATCTTCGTGCGCGCCAGTTGGTATGACCGGAACAGCAACTACAACAACTATTTCGACAACCTGTCGACGGGCGAGTACTTTCTGTTCAGCTCACGCGCCGGGGTGATTGACGATGTGATCACGCTGAATCCGACGACCGTGTTGAACCTGCGTTATGGGTACAACCGGTTCATCCGCGGAACGAACGCGAATCCGGGGCAGCGCGGGTTTGATCTGACGTCGCTGGGATTCCCGGCGTCGTACAACAACCTCATTGATGAAGGAACGCGGCGCTTCCCGCGCTACGATATCACCGGGTATCAGGGCACCGGCATTGGCGGCGAGTACCGGCCGAACGATACGCACAACATCAACGCTTCGATTCAGAAGACGATGGGCACGCATTCGTTGAAGGGCGGAATGGAGTTCCGCGCGTATCGAGAGACGGATATCTTCTTCGGCAACAACCAGACCGGCCAGTTCAACTTTGATGCGACGTGGACGCGCGGGCCGCTGGACAATTCGCCGACGGCGCCGGGCAGTTTGGGCCAATCGGTGGCAGCGATGTTGCTGGGTTTGCCGGCGGCTTCAAGCTTTGCGGCGGTTCCTGCGTCGTATGCCGAGCAATCGTTGTCGTGGGGTTTTTATGTTCACGACGACTGGAAAGTGAACAACAAGCTGACGCTGAATATGGGCTTGCGCTGGGAGTTTGAGAATGCGCTCACGGAGCGCTTCAATCGCAGCGTGACCGGATTCGATTTCGGGGCGGCGCAACCGTTTGAGGCGCAGGCGCGTGCCAATTACGCAACGAATCCGACGCCGGAGGTTCCTGTATCGGCCTTCAATACGAAGGGTGGATTGCAGTTTGCCGGATTGGGCGGCCAGTCGCGGAATCTGTACAATACGCCGAAGCGGAATCTGATGCCGCGTTTTGGGTTCGCTTACAAGGTGACGGACAAGACGATCGTGCGCGGTGGCTACGGGGTCTTTTTCGGATTCCTGGGCCAACGGCGCGGCGACGTGATTCAGAGCGGATTCAGCCGCAACACGCCGTTTGTGCCGACGCTGGATAACGTGACGTTTATCAACACGCTATCGAATCCTTTCCCGACGGGGTTCCTGGCTCCGTTGGGCGCCGCACAAGGGGCGCAGACGTTCGTGGGGCAGGGGATCAGCTTCTTCAACGCGAATCCGAAAGCGCCGTACATGCAGCGCTGGCAGTTGGGGATTCAGCGGGAGATTGGGAAGGGGTACGTGTTTGATATCGGCTACGTGGGCAACCGCGGGACGGCGATTGAGATTGGGCAGAACCTGAACGTGACACCGCAGCAGTATTTGAGCAAGAGCATGACGCGGGATAACGCGACGATCAACTACCTGAGTGCGAACCTGCAGAATCCGTTCCGGGGCGGCATCTTGCCCGCCGGCGCAACGGGGACATTCACCGGAGCAAATATTGCCCGGGAACGGCTTCTGCGGCCATATCCGCACTTTGATGCGATCAACCAATCGCGGTTCGATGGCTATTCGTGGTACCACTCGCTGCAGGCGAACATTGAGAAGCGCTTCTCGAAGGGGTACACGGTTGCGTTGAACTATACGTTCTCGAAGTTCATGCAGGCGTCGGAGACCTACCAGGCCGACGATCCGCGTCCGGTGGAAGTGATCAGCGACATGGACCGGCCGCATCGCATCGCGATGAGCGGGATATGGGAACTGCCTTTCGGGCGCGGGAAGAAGTTTCTCACCAACGCGGGGAGCGTGGCTTCGCGCGTGGTGGGCGGATGGCAATTGAATGGTGTGTACACCTACCAGAGCGGTGCTCCAATTAACTGGGGCAACATCATCTTTGGCGGGGATATCAACAACATCAAGAAGTCGTCGGGTTCGCAGACGGTGGCCGAATGGTTCAATACCGGGGCGGGGTTTGAGAAGGCGGCGGCGCAGCAACTGGCGTCGAACGTGCGCTGGTTCCCGCTGCGGTTCGGGTTTATCCGGGCCGATAACATCAACAATTTCGACTTGTCGATGATCAAGAACACGCAGGTGTTTGAGAAATTGAACATTCAGTTCAAGGCGGAGTTTTTGAATGCGTTGAACCACCCGCTGTTCCCGGCTCCGAATACAACGCCAACGGTTTCGGCCTTTGGGCAGATTGCTGCTTCGAACCAGGCGAACTATCCGCGGCGTACGCAGTTGAATGTGAAGTTTATTTTCTAACGCTTTTCAGGTGTTGGTATCGGAGGGCCGTCTCTCGTGGCGAGGGGCGGCCCTTTTTTTTGGGGACCACAGATGCACACAGATGGACACCGATGAACGCTGATGGAACCCTATTGGATTCCGATTTTTGCTTTTAGGATGGGTTCAATTGGCATTAGCCTCAGATTTGTTGCTAGGAAGCGGGCTCGATCACTGATGCTCCTACATAGTGGATGGCGTCCAGCGGCTCTATGCGGCGGTCGGCAGCGGCGGCATCGGCGCCAATCAGTGCACCGTAACTAACGGCTTGCACCATGCGCGCGGGCCATGTCTCGGGTGAGGCATCCCAGTCGGGCATGATCGGGCTGATGAGAAGGGAAGCCGCACCGGCTTGAGCCAGCAGAATCGCCTCAGCGCGGACCGCGGGCGTTACCTGGAAGTTGAGAAGGGCAACGCGGATGCCGTTTCGAATGGCGACTTCCTGTTCCTGGACATGGGGCTTTGGGGGCGCTCGCTTAAGGAATGGCGGGAATCGTGCGGAGACGGATTTTTTTGGCGAAAACACCGAAGGTTTCGCTCGCCTTCTACGCCTCTCACAGGCAGGAGGAATTTCTTCAGATGCGATTCGTCTTTGCTGTGGCCGCTTTTTTTGCGACCCTTTGTGTGAGTGCAGTTCCCGCCGAGGGAGCGACCTACACCGCGTCCACGTGCGGCGTGGCTGATTCCAACTCGACGGGTGCGCTCGTCATTGTGTTGCAGCAAAACTGCAACAGCACGAATTTTTACGCGAACGGTTCGGCACGGGCCGATTCCGGGGGGTTGGGCGCATCCGCGCAATACACTAATTTTTGCTGTTCGTCACCTTTTGGGCTGGACTCGCGGGCGGAGATACGGACGGAGTTTACCATCACCGGCCCAGGGCCTTCCGTGCTCACCTCGCTCAATCTTGCCCTGCACGGTGTTGTCGATACGAGTAGTTCGACCGAGTTAAACATCAGGAAGATCGTGCTTGGGGTAGCCCTGGACTATGGCGGGAGCTACAGCGGCGAGTTGCGGGTGACAGCGGGAAACACTGGAACCACCATTGAAAGCTTTGGTGAGTTGGGTCCGCCCGTGGGTATGTGCGCGATTGCATGCGGACTGGTTACGCCAACCTTTACACTGCCAACAAACATGAACATTCGTCTCATCATGAATCTTACCGCGGCCGTTGCCGGTGGCATCGGAACAAGCACCGGGTACGCGCAAGCCTTCAATTCGCTCTACTTTCCTCTGGATGGGCCGGTGTTCAACCTGCCCGACGGGTACACGGCTTCGATTCAAGGGATGAACGTGGAAAACAACAGGGTGTTGGTCGACAACTCGGTGCCAGAGCCAACCACGTGGTCGTTGGCCGGTGCGGCTTTGGGATGCCTGGCGGTGGGGAGGCGGCGTATCGCGGTCGCTCGGTAGGAGGAACTTTCACGGCTTCCGTGCGTCCAATGCTTTATAGAAGATAATAGGATCAGCCGTGAAACTCCTAGCTCTCGCTGCACTATGTACCAGTCTGTCTGGGCAACAGACGGAAATGCCGCGCCCCAAAGCGGGGCCCGTTGCAAGGCAAGACGAAGGATTTCGGGTGTCTGGTCATCTCAGACGATCCAATCGCGGCAGAGTTCACTTGCTGCGATTTGATGAGGCACTCACCCAAAACCGTCCGTCATCTCATGTTCGCCCAGTCGATGGGTAACCGTGAATGGCTGTAGCGTCTACGGAGGATCGAAGCACCGGTTGGTTTTGTCGATCACGGAACCCTTTGGCGTTACTCATTTGATGCATAGCCGATGGTTTCAACTGGCCGCCGAACGTTACACCGCTCCAGGCTAGGAGGTTCTACTCCTGAGCGGCTTCTCGCGCGCCTTTTGCTTCCCCAGGGAATGCGCTATTCCTCTTTCGGACCTCGTGGTGAGAGAATAGACCTCGACCATTATGCGGCGCTGGCAGCGGCACTTACTCCTGTCCATTCTCTTGCTCGCTGGGATTCTGTTGGCGATTCTTCCCGAGTTTGTTCGGGACGACAACTCCCACATGAATGCTCGTGTCGGCGCTGCGATCGCCGTGTGCGCCGTGGCAATCTTCTTCGCGCAGGACAGACTGGATCGCGGTGAAACGCAAGAGGGGCATACTCCGGCGCTTCGGTGGCGGCAACTCCTGATCGATAAGGTCTTCGAGTTCGCCCAGTCGCAATTTGATGGCGGACTCTACCGGCGGGCCCGGAAGGAATTCCATCTGGCCGAACGGCCGCTGCACGTGACTACTCGGGAGGATCACCGGCCGATTCGTGCCGATGGAATCGAGCGCTACTACCGCGGCCTGGACGGTCCGCTAGTGATTCTCGGCGAGCCCGGCACGGGGAAATCGACGCTTCTCTACGAGTTGACTACTCTGCTGCTGCCGCAGGACGATGGCGGTTCGATTCCTGTTCCTTTCGAGTTGTCCGCCTGGACGGCGCGGCAGCTTCCTCTGGAGGAGTTCCTGGTGGCGCAACTGGGGCGGCAGTATGGTGTGGGTGCGTCGCTGGCCAAGCGCTGGGTGGCGGCGGAGGTGCTGATTCCCATGCTCGATGGGTTGGATGAGGTTCCGGCCTCCCAGCGGGCTGCGTGCGTGAAATGTATCAATACCTTCCGGAAGGCTCACCCGTGCGTGAAGCTGGTGGTGGCGTGCCGCGAGGCCGAGTACGGGGAGCTTGGGTTGGGCGTGGACGCGCGCTCGGCCGTTGTGGTTCAAACTCTGGACCGCCCGGCGGTCGAGGACTACGTGGCGAAGTCGGAGTTCTTTGATGGCCTGCGCCGGGCGCTGGCGGCTGCGCCGGAGCTTTGGGAACTGATGACGACTCCTCTGATGCTGTGGGTGGCGGCCTACGCGTTCGAGCGGGATGGTGCAGGGGATCTGCGGGCGGCGGCCGATGTTCGTGCCGCGCTCTTCGACCGGTTTGTGAACCGCATGCTGGAGCGGGAGGCCGGCAAGCGCGGGGAGGCTGGGCCCGCCTTTGCGGCTGAGGAGACTCGGCGTTGGCTGGGCGAAACGGCGGCGGCCATGGGCCGTGTGGGTGTGACGAGCTTTCATCTTGAGGATCTTTCTGTCGATTGGCTGCCGGAGGCGAAGTGTCCGGCAGCCAATCGACAGTTGCGCTGGGTCCGTCGTCTGGTCGGCGTGCTGGTCGTCGGGCTGGTCGTCGGGCTGGTCGGCGGGCTGGTCGTCGGGCTGGTCGGCGGGCTGTTCGGCGTGCGGGCCGTCGGGCACGGCCATGCTCCGCGACCCGTCGATACGGTGATATGGTCTTGGCGAGACGTGAAGGAGGGCGGGCTGTTCGGCGGGCTAGTCGTCGGGCTGGTCGGCGGGCTGGTCGTCGGGCTGGTCGTCGGGCTGGTCGTCGGGCTGGTCGTCGGGCTGGTCGGCGGGCTGTTCGGCGTGCTGGTCGGCGGGCTGACCGACGGGCTGTTCCTCGGGCTGGTCTTCGGGCTGACCGGCGGGCTGTTCGGCGTGCTGTCCGAAGGGTTGGTGACGGGCTCCGTGAGGCAGCGCAGCGCTACGAACGGCGGACTCAAACAATCAGGCCTCTATGCGGCTCGCTATCTCCTTTTCCTGCTCATTCCAGCATTCGGACTCGCACTGGTGGCTACGCGGTTCGATGGGAACATGGGCAGAGCCATGGGCAGCAGTGCCGGGGTGATCGCTTGGACTGCCGCGATGGTCGCCTTGGAAAAAGGCGGCGAGTTCTGCGTCCATAACCTGTCGCTCCGTTACCTTCTGGCTCGTGGTGGCTACACGCCTTGGCGCTATACGAGGTTTCTGCACCATGCGGTGGAGCGCGTGATCATGATCCGGCAGGGCGGGTCGTTCCGGTTCCTTCACCGGATGATTCAGGAGCACCTTGCGGCAGGCGCGGGTTCGGCCCGGCTGACAGACGGGGTGAGCGCGAGACTCGCCTCCGCACGGGCTTCCCAATCCTGACTTACTGCGTACTGCAGACGATTGGGAGAAAGTGGTCCCTTCTCGCCAGGGGACAGTCGCCTGAATAGTTGATGACATTGGACCGAACTGGGGCGAAAACGCGCCTCTGCCCAGGCTCCACAAAAGTCGCGAAGTGTAGAGCGAATCACTCCCAACAGGACGGCGCATCCGGAAAGCCTGGCCACGCGGACGGTGGCTGGGGGCGCTACAAATGATCGCGCGAAACGGAGGTGGCGTTGCGCCGCCGCACACTCCGCAAGCCACAATGGAAGGCGCTATGCTACGAGCGGCGCTTGAGGACCGCTTTCGGTTGAAGCTTCACGCGGAGGCGGTTCCGGTTCCCGTGTACGAACTTCAAGAGCGATGCGGCGGTAGTCGCAGCAACTGATGGAAGGACGACTCGGCGATGCTGGCTTCCAATCGCCGCAAGTAGTGTAACCGCAGAAGCCGGTAGACCTTAGCTCGGGAAATCCCAAGGTCGGCCGCAACCTGCTTCACGGTTAGCACCGTCCTGTCGCCCTCTTCCGGCGCATCCTCCCGGCGACGCTGCATAAACTTTAGCGCTTGCGAGCAGATTCGTTAGCGGATTCCGATTTTTGCTTTTAGGATGGGCTCAATCGGCTTTAGGCCAAGATTCAATGCGAGGAAGCGGGCTCGATCACTGATGGCGGCAATGTCTAAAAACTCGTGAGCTGTGTCGTACCATTTCAATGTTTTGGGTTCGGAGGCCGCGTTAAAGAATGCTTGGGCTTGCGCGTCCGTTACGCCCGGATCGAGATGGGCCGATTGGAAGAGCAGTGCGGTAGGCGCGAGAGCTCCCACATAGTGGATGGCGTCGAGAGGCTCAATGTGGCGGAGCCCTGCGTCGAGTTGCTGCCCGAGGGTCTTGCGAAGGTTGGATGCAAAAGCGACCTGCGCGGTCCGGATGTGCACGCTCATGCCGGGGAGCCCTCCTTCCACGACGGCGGCGCGGAAGCGGCGGTCGGCAGCGGCGGCATCGACACCAATCAGCGCACCGTAACTGTGGCCGGCGAATGCGAGGCGCTGGGAGTCAATGTTGCTTCTTCGAGTGAGAAGGTCGATGCCGCGGCGCACGCTGACAACGGCTTGCACCATGCGCGCGGGCCAGGTCTCGGGTGAGGCATCCCAGTCGGGCATGATCGGGCTGATGAGAAGGGAAGCCGCACCGGCTTGGGCCAGCAACATAGCGTCCGGTAGTTGGTGGAAGACTCCTCCCGAATGCATCATGATGATGGCCGCCGCCTTTTGGCCGGCAGCAATCGGTGGGGTCACCAATATCCCCTCAGCGCGAACGGCGGGCGTTACCTGGAAGTTCACAAGGGCAATGCGGATGCCGTTTCGAATGGCGACTTCATGTTCCCGGACATCGAGGCTGAGAGCCTGATCGTAGGCGAAGGCCGAGTTGTCGAGGGGCTTGGGGGCACTCGCTTGAGGAAAGGCGGGAAGCGTGAGAGCAAGCAGCATTACGCTATAGCGCAGCCAAAGTGGGGCGAACCAGATGGGCATATTTTCATTATGGCCGCCGATGAACGCGGATGAACGCTGATGGGTTTGGGGGGGATGAGGATTGGTTGAGGAGTGTTCGGGTGACGGCACCGCAAGGGCCGACCAGGGGGGCGGGGCTCGGTAGGAGGAACTTTCGGGGCTTTCGTGCGTCCAATGGTTTATAGAAGATAATAGGATCAGCCGTGAAACTCCTAGCTCTCGCTGCACTATGTACCAGTCTGTCTGGGCAACAGACGGAAATGCCGCGCCCCAAAGCGGGGCCCGTTCCCATCATGAAGTCCGTGGAATTGAAGCCGGGTATGAAAGCCACGGCTTGGACGGTGTTTGAAGGAACTACTCCGGAAGCTGTCCCGATTGAGATCATTGGATTGTGGAAAAATGCCTGGGGGCCACGGCAGGACGTCATTCTCGGCAAGATGGGCGGGAAGGCGCAGCGCACCAATGTCGCCGGCGGGATGTCGGGTTCTCCGGTCTATATTAATGGGCGGCTGATTGGTGCGGTCGCGCTGCGGCTGAGCGTGTTCTCTCCTGACGCTATCTGCGGCATCACTCCGATTGAGCTGATGCTGGAGATCAACGATTTCGATAAATCACGACCGGCGGAGGCGAAGGCCCCGGGCAATGCGCAACGGCGCGCGGCACTGGAGTTGCCGCCGAGCCTGCTGGCGCAGGTGGTGAATGCGGGGGCTTCTGATGCTTTCCCGAGTGCGCCGCTGATGGTGCCGATCGACACGCCGTTGACGATGTCGGGGTTCCACCAATCGACGATTCAGGAATTCGGGCCGATGATGCGGCAGATGGGATTGAATCCCGTGCAGGGCGGGGCTTCGGGCGCGCTGCTGGCGAATAAGCCGGCGGTGGGGTGGCAGAATTCGCTGCAGCCGGGCGATCCGATTGCCGGCATCCTGGTGAGCGGCGATATGTCGATGACGGGGCTCGGCACGGTGTCCTTTAATGATGGGAAGCGTGTGCTTGGGTTCGGCCATCCGTTCTTCAATCTGGGTCCGGTGGAAATGCCGATGGCGAAGGGCGAAGTGCTGATGACTTTGTCGAGCGCCTTCCAGCCGAACAAGATTGCCAATGCTACTGAGGTGGTTGGTGCGCTGCATCAGGACCGGCATTCGGGCATCATGGGCGTGCTGGGCGATACGGCGGAGATGATTCCGGTGACGCTGGCGGTGCGCAGCTACAATGGCGCGGACAAGATCGAGAAGCAGAAGGATTTTCACTTCAATGTGTTCGTGCAGCAGCGCTGGACTCCGTTTCTGATGATGGTGACGCTGTTCAACACGATCAACGGAGTGAACGATTTTTCGGAAGAAGTGACGTATCGCTTCAACGGCAAAGTGGAACTGGATGGGTTGGGCTCAATTGATTTGTCGACGATGCAAGCGCCGAGCGATTTGCCAGTGCCCGCGCCGATGGTGCTCGCCGGGTGGTGGGGTGACAAATTCAACCGGCTGTTTGGCAACGCGGTGAATGTGCCCCGGCTGAAGCGGGTGAATGCCACTGTGGACCTGCTGCCGATGCGGCGCATCGCCACGATTGAGACAGCGTGGCTGGAGCAAATGGAATCGACGCCTGGGGGCGAGGTGACGGGCAAGGTGTTTCTGCGGCCGTTCCGCGGGGAGCGCATCGCGCGCGACTTCAAATTCAAATTGCCGCCGACGCTTGCCAAGGGCGAACACAGGATTATGCTGAGCGATTCCGATACTCTGAATCGGGCGCAGGCCGCGGTGGGGCTGGTGAACCGCTACATGGATATCCCGCAGACGGTGAGCCTGATCAATCAGGAGCGCAGCAACAACAAGCTGTATGTTTCGCTGGTGGAAGCGCGTCCCACCATTTATTCGGGCGATAAGACAATGCCGAGCCTGCCGTCTTCGGTGTTGAATGTGATGCAATCGGGCACGATGCAGAACCGGTCGTTTCTCACCGCCGGCGAGAGCGCATCGCAGCAATTGGCGATCCCCTTTGATTTCGTTGTGAACGGCAGCTACAACCTCAAGATCACGGTAAAGTAATGCAGAAGTTTTTATTCAGCCTGATGCTGGCCACAGCAACGCTGGTGGCCGTCGAGACGCGTTTCTGGCAGCACTATGACCCCGCCGACTACGAGAAAGCGACGCTCCACAAAGTGTCGCTGCGCAGCGATGGGCGGGTGAGCCTGGCTCCGGTGTTCAAGGAGTCGTTTGATACCGATTTGCCCTATTTGTGGGCCATTGCCGAGGATTCCAAGGGCAATGTCTATACGGGCGGCGGATCGCCGGGGGCGACGAAAGCGAAGCTGTTCCAGGTGGATGCGGCGGGGAAGGGAAAAGCGCTGTTGGAGCTGGATGGCTCGGCGATACAGGCGATTGTCATCGACAAGCAGGATCGCGTGTATGCAGCCACGAATCCCGATGGCAAGGTTTATCGGATTGCCAATGGCCAGTCGAGTGTTTTTTATGATCCGAAGGCGAAGTACATCTGGGCGCTGGCGTTCGATTCGAAGGGCAATTTGTTTGTGGCCACGGGCGACAAGGGCGAGATTCACCGCGTGTCGCCGGCGGGGCAGGGTCAGGTGTTCTTTACCTCCGATGAGACGCATGTGCGCAGCATTGCCGTGGATGCGAAGGACAATCTGATTGCGGGCACCGAGCCGGGCGGCGTGGTGATTCGCGTGAGCCCGGCGGGGGAAGGCTTCGTGCTGTATCAATCGGCGAAGCGGGAGATTACTGCTGTTGCGGTGGCGAAGGACGGAACGATTTTCGTTGCGGCTGTGGGTGCGAAGTCGACTGCGGTTGCTCCGCCGCCGCCACCGGCTCCTGCGCCATCGCCTGCAGCGGGCGGCGCTGCGCGTCCTGCGGCGGCTCCGATTCCCGCTACGCTCACTCCTGCGCCGTCGATTTCCGGTGGCTCCGAGGTGTGGAGCATTGATGCGGAAGGCGCACCGACGCGTGTTTGGCAGCACACATCCGAATTGGTGTACGCCCTCGCGTTTGATGCGCAAGGGCGGCTGCTCTTGGGTACGGGCAACAAGGGGCGCATCTATCGCCTGGAAGAGCAGCGGTTGCACACGACGCTGGTGAATTCGGTTTCGACGCAGATTACGGCGCTGGCCGCGGGGCGCAACGGCGTGGTGCATGTGGCGACGGCCAATGTCGGCAAGGTGTTTCAACTGGGCCCGCAGTTGGAGAAAGACGGGTGGCTGGAGAGTGAGACGTTGGATGCGGGCGCGTTTTCTTACTGGGGACGCGCGCGCTATGAGGGAGATGCGCAGGGCGGCGGGGTGGCTTTGGAGACGCGGAGCGGCAATCTGGACCGGCCGCAGAAGAATTGGAGCACTTGGGCCGCGGTGCCGTTCAATTCCACGCATGGGCGCATCGGCAGTCCGGCGGCGCGCTTCCTGCAATACCGTTTGAAGCTTTCGGCTGCTGCGGGCGGGGTATCGCCGAATGTGAGCCTGGTGGAATTTGCCTATCTGACGCGCAACGTGGCCCCGGTGGTGGATGCGATTGAAGCGACGCCGGCCAACTACCGGTTTCCCGCGCCGAGCACGGCTTCGTCTCCATCGAGTCCGCAATCGCTGACGCTGCCTCCGATGGGAGGGCGGCGCTCCACTTCGAGCATTTCACTGGATTCGGGCTCCAGTTCGATGAGTTTTGCCAAAGGGCATATCGGGGCGCGGTGGCGCAGCTTTGACGATAACGGCGACACGATGCTGTATAAGGTGGAGATTCGCGGGGCAGGGGAGCGCGATTGGAAGCTGCTGAAGGACAACTTGCGCGAACGCCATATTTCTTGGGATTCGACCACGATGCCGGATGGGCGTTACCAGGTGCGCGTGACGGCGACCGATGGGCCTTCGAATCCTCCGGCGCAGGCGCTGACTGCGATGCTGGAGAGCGAGCCGTTTCTGATCGACAATACGCCGCCGCAGATTTCGGCGCTGGCGGCGACGCCGGGTTCGGGTGGGCTGAGTGTGCGCTGGAAAGCGAAGGACGCGCTGAGTGTGATTGAGAAAGCCGAATACAGCGTGAATGGCGGGGAATGGCTGACGGCGCTTCCGGTGACGCGGCTGGCCGATTCGCTGGAACTCGATTACGCGGTGGAAGTGCCGCGTACGGGTTTGGGTGAAGTGACGATCGCCGTGCGCGTGAGCGATGAGTTCGAGAATCAATCCGTGGATAAGGTGACAGTCCGATAGACCTCTCGACGCCGCTGCAATTTGTGAAAGGGATCGGACCTGCGCGCGCGCAGATGCTGGAAGGGAAAGGTCTGTTCACGGCGGAGGACTTGCTGGGGTACGCTCCGTTTCGCTACGAGGACCGGACCAATGTGAAGAGCATTTCGCAGCTTGCTCCGGGCGAAATGGCGACGGTGATTGCGGAGGTGACTTCCGCCAAGTCGACGAAGCTGCGCGGGCGCATGGCGCTGTTTGAGGCGCGCTTTTCCGATGCTTCGCGATCGGTGTTGCTGGGGAAGTGGTTTCACGGGGATTACCTGAAGACGATTCTGGTGCCGGGGCTGCGGGTGGCGCTGTTCGGGAAGATCGAGTTCGATTCGTTTTCCGGCGCGCTGAGTGTGATGCATCCGGAGTTCGAGATTCTCAGCTCGGATGATGACACCGAGGCGGCGCTGCATTTGGGGCGCATTGTGCCGATTCATGAAGCTGTGGGGAAGATCACGCCGCGTGTGATGCGGACGCTGATTTACCGCGTGTGCGAATCGTTGGGCGGGTTGGCTGATCCGTTGCCTGCGGTGTTGCGGGAGCGGTTCGCTTTTCCGGATTATGCGACCGCGCTGCGGCATCTGCACTTTCCGCCGTCGGGCGAGGATGTGCGCGTGCTGAATGCGTTTCGCTCGCGGGCCCAGCAGCGGCTGATTTTTGAGGAATTTTTCTGGCTGCAATGCGGGGTGCAGTTGCGCCGGAGCAAGACTCGCTTGGAACCGGGGATTGCGTTTGATTTGAATGACCGTGTGCGGGAGCAGATTAAGCGGATGCTTCCATTCAAGCCCACGGCTGCGCAGAAGCGTGTGTTGAAGGAGATTGCCGAGGACATGGCGGCGCCGCGGCCAATGAACCGGCTGCTGCAAGGGGATGTGGGAAGCGGCAAGACGCTGGTGGCGGCGGAGTCGGCGATCATTGCGGTGGAGAATCATTACCAGGTGGCGCTGATTGCTCCTACTGAGATTTTGGCGACGCAGCATTATTTGTATTTGAAGAATTTGTTTTCGAAGTTGGGGTATGTGGTGGCGCTGGTGACGGGCTCATTGCCGGCTCGCGATAAACAGAAGCTGAAGCAGTTGATGGCGGCGGGGCTGATTCATGTGACGGTGGGGACGCATGCGCTGCTGGAAGAGGATGTGTCGTTCCATCGGCTGGGCCTGGCGATCATTGACGAGCAGCACCGGTTTGGCGTGATGCAGCGGCTGCGGCTGATGGAGAAGGGTGTCACGCCGGACGTGTTGGTGATGACCGCGACTCCGATTCCGCGCACGTTGTCGATGACGTTGTACGGGGATCTGGATGTGTCGGTGATTGACGAATTGCCTCCGGGACGCAAGCCGATTCGCACGTCGCATGTGAGTGAAGACCGCATTGAGCAGGTGTGGAGTTTTCTGAAGGGCGAGATTGCGCGCGGGTATCAGGCGTATGTGGTGTATCCGCTGATTGAGGAATCGGAGACGGCGTCGATGAAGGCGGCGGAGAAGATGTACCGGCATTTGCAGGATGTAGTTTTTCCGGATTTGCGCATCGGGCTGCTGCATGGGCGGATGGCGTCGGATGATAAGGAGAGCGTGATGCAGGCGTTCAAGGGCGGGGACCTGCATGTGCTGGTGTCGACGACGGTGATTGAAGTGGGCGTGGATGTGCCGAATGCGTCGGTGATGATCATTGAGCAGGCGGAGCGCTTTGGGTTGTCGCAGTTGCACCAGTTGCGCGGGCGCGTGGGGCGCGGCGCGGCGCAGAGCCATTGCATTCTGGTGACGGGGAAGATGAATGAGACGAGCCGGGAGCGGATCCGGACGATGGTGGATAGCTCGGATGGATTTTATATCGCGGAGATGGATTTCAAGTTGCGGGGGCCGGGGGAGTTTTTTGGGACGAAGCAATCGGGGATGCCGCTGCTGCGGATTGCGAATATGCTGCGGGATCAGGAATTGCTGATGGAGGCGCGGCGGGAGGCGTTTGGGTTTTTGGAACAGCCGCCTTCGGAGGGGGAGCGTGATCGGGTGATGGAGTATTTGCGGGGGCCTTGGTTGCAGAGGTATGGGTTGGCTCGGGTGGGGTGAGTGGGTTTCTCGCAAGTCGCTACGGCGGTTTCTCGCCAAGGCGCAAAGCCGCGAAGGTCGCAAATGAGGAGGTGAGGGGTGGTGTCGTTACGCCGGGGCTTCAAGCTCGCTAATGGATTGCTGGTTCTTCGATCTGGCGGGAAAGATGCCTAGCGACCTTCCCGATTCGAATAGAATGTCGAGGCGGCCGGCCGCACGTTTCCATGCGGCTTGCACCTGGAGGGGGTCACCTAGCAGTTCCTGCTCCAGGCGATTGGCGAAGAGCTGAAGGCGGCTTTGGTGGATGCCGGCGACGGATTCGCACTGCGGGCCGCGATCGAAATCCGCGGATGCGATGAGGATTGCTTCGCCATCGCGGAGTGCCCAGGATGCCCATGGGACTTGAAGCCGGAGATCGTTGTCGATGGCAAGCGGGTCGCGGAATACGAATGCTTCCTGGTCTTGTGCCGGATTCGACAGAGACCACGCCACTCGTGGGGGGCGGGACAACTGTATCGTCATCTCACCGCACGCTGTGACCTCGATGTGCGTCACCGTTGGCGCTTCGTTTGGTTTCCATGAGCCGTCCTACCAATGCTTGAATGGCGGGATGCATTCTATCCTTTGAGCCAAGATTCATTAGCCGTATGGTAACGCTGTGATCTGGTCGTGGCGTCGTACAATAGGCGCTCAACCACATGGCAACCGCGAATTATCTTTGGCCCGTCCTGCTCATGGCAGCCTTCAGCATGATGAGCTATTTTGATCGCACGATCCTCTCAGTCGCCTCGCCGCGCATTATTCAGGAGTTTCATCTTAGCGAAACACAGATGGGCTGGATCTATTTCGCTTTCCAGGCCAGCTACACGTTGCTGATGACACATGGCGGCATGTGGGCCGACCGGTTCGGACCGCGGCGCGTGCTTACTGTTTCTACGCTCGGTGCAGGCGCTTTGACTGCTGTCTTTCCGCTGGCTGCTTTGGGCGCGCTGCCTGGATTGCTGCTGGTGCGGTTCGGCTTTGGCGCTCTGACTGCTCCGCTGTATCCGAGCACGGGCAGCCTCAATGCGGCCTGGGTGCCGGTGGATCGCCGCGGGCAGGCACAGGGCGCTATCAACGCGGGCGCAGGCATGGGCGGAGCTGTTTCGCCACTGCTGTTCACGTGGCTGATGGCGATGGCGGGGTGGAGGCTTAGCTTTGTGGCCGCCGGTGTTGCCACGATTGTGCTGGCGCTGGTGTGGCACTTCACTACGCGCCATCTTGCGGAACCTTCGCAGAAGCGATTCGGCGGGGACGCGGCGCAGGGGCCACAATGGCGGAAGCTTCTGGAGAGCCGGAATCTTCTGCTGCTCACGCTCGGCTACTTCGGCATTGATTACTTCGAATACATTTTCTTCTACTGGCTGTATTACTACTTGAGCGAGGTGCGGCATCTTCCCTCAGCGCAGACCGCGGTGTACACGTCGTTTCCGTTTATCGCCTGGGTAGTGATGATGCCGCTGGGCGGGTATCTGTGCGATCTTGCCGGGCAGCGGATTGGCGCGCAGCGCGCGGTGAGGCTGGTGGGGATTGCGGGCATTGCCGTATCCGTGGTGCTGCTCATTGCGGCCTTGCAGAGCGCGGACATTCTCACTACGGTGCTTCTGCTGTCGATCGCATTTGGGTCGTGCGCGATCTCTGATGTGGTTTCGTGGTCCGCGGTGATTTCCATTGCGGGGAAGGATGCGGGAACCTATTGCGGCATTATGAACACGGGCGGGAATCTGGGCGGCATGATCGCGCCGGTGCTCACGCCGTGGATTGCTTCGCAATTTGGGTGGTCGGCGGGGCTTTATTTCGGCGGCGCGGTGGTTTCGATTGCGCTGATCACCTGGCTGCTGTTTGGCGAAGAAGCTGCTCCGCGGACTCCTTGAAGTAGGCGAGGGCATCGCGGTCGAGCGTGACGCCGAGGCCGGGCTTGTCGGGGACTGGGATTGCACCGTTCACCATTTGCGGCGTTCCCTTCACCAGCGACTTGCGCAGACGCGCGACGCAGAGTTCATCGGGCAGGTATTCGATGAAGGCGCAATGGGGCGTGGCGGCCGCCATCTGAACGGCAGCGGCGATGCTCAGTCCGGTCTTCCACAGATGCGGCACTACGGTGAGCTTGCGGGCCGCGGCCAGATCGCAGACGCGGCGGCACTCGGTGAATCCGCCCACGCGGCCGACGTCGGGCTGCGCGACGCGAACCTTGCCGCGATCCATCAGGTCGAGAAACTCGAAGCGCGTGGCGAGCCATTCGCCGGCGGCAATGGGAATGGACTGCTCGCGCGCAAGGCGGGCATAGCCGTCGAGATCGTCGGCTGGGAGCGGCGTTTCGAGAAAGAAGAGATTGAATTCTTCCCACGGGCGGATGGCGGCGAGGCAAGTGCCGGCATCGGGAAAGGCGTACTGCACGTCGACCATGAGAGTGAATTCAGGGCCTACGGCGCGGCGCGCTTCGCGGATCAGCTCGGTCATTTGCGGGGGGCCGGCCTTGAGTCCTTTGTGCTGATAGGGACCGAAGGGCGTCATTTCGAGCTTGGCGGCGCGGAAGCCGGAGCGTTGCGCCAGGCTGAGCCATTCCATCATGGACTGGCAGTAGCGCTCCCAGTTGTCCACTTCCGGTTGGAGCGAGGCGTAGGGCGTGATGGCATCGCGCGTCTTGCCGCCGAGTTGGGCATAGCAGGGTTTGCCGAGGGCTTTGCCGCGGAGGTCGTGCAATGCCATGTCGAGCGCGCCCATGGCGTGAATGACTGCGCCGCGGCGTCCCGTCATGGCTGAGCCGACGTAGAGTTTTTCCCACAGCGCTTCCACCTGCAGCGGGTCTTCTCCGATGAGCATCTGCGAGAGCCCGCGGTCCATGGTGTGCGTGCCGGGAGCTTCAATGCAAGCGCGCGCTACCCAGGCGTTGAGATCGGTTTCACCGATGCCGGTGAGCCCTTCGTCGGTGTGGATCTCGACGACCAGGTCGTCTTGGGCGGAGCTGGTCGATCCGGAGTCGTAGCCCGGGTCGAGCAGGACGTGACAATCAATGCGAGTAATTTTCATCGGCCGAACATGTGGGCGCGGGCTTGATCGAGCCACGCCTGCATGGATTCCTCCATTGCTTTCCGCGCCGCCACGGGATCCTTCAATCGGATGGCGTCGAGCAGGGGCAGGTGCAGTTGCGCATCCTGCGCCAGGTCAAAGGCGCCGCGCGTCGCAATGCGGATGGCGCTGGCGGCGAAAATGGGCAGAGCCACGCGCCGTAGAGTGGCGCTGAGGCATTCGTTGCGGGCCAGTTCCCAAATTGCGGTGTGCAGGGCGAAGTCGCGCTGGATGAAGAGCTGCACATCCTCATTGCGGGCCGCGTCCAGCAGGCTCAGGTAGAGGCCTTCGAGGCTGGCGATGTCTTCAGGGGTGGCGAGGCGGGCGGCTTCTTCGATGGCGAACACTTCGAGGAGGCGGCGGACGGCGAAGACGTGCTGCGCGGCTTCCCAGGTGAGCTTGGTGACGTAGGTGGAGGAATTGGGTTTTTTGACGACGAAGCCATCGCTTTCGAGCTCGATGAGGGCTTCGCGGACGGCGGTGAGGCTGGTGGCGAACTCGGCGGCGAGCTTGCGTTCGACCAGCCGTTCGCCTTCGCGGAGGGTGCCGTTGAGGATGGCCTCGCGGAGTTTTTCGGCGATGCGGACCCGCAGCGTGGGGCTGGAGAGTTGTTCAAAGGCAATCGGCATGATCGATCTTTCGCTTGTATCGTATCACCTGTTGGGGGGTGGAGCCAAGCCGAGCGGGGTGTGTGGGGTGGGTTGGGGGATGGCTGGCGGGTGGTATTAGCTGTTTATAAGTATATGTAAATAGTATGGTTGATGTATGTATGGTGGGGTTGGAGGGCGCGGGTACGAAAAAAGTGCATTGCGTTTGGGCCGCATTTTGTTCTAAGATGCATGATCGATCATATTACGGGAGACCATCACATGCTTCTCTTTTCGCTCCTCTTGCTTTGCTCGCTGCCCCTTAGCGCCCAGATCAGCACCGGAACCATCAGCGGCCTCATAACGGACAAGGCCGGCGCGGCGATCCCGCTGGCTCAGGTCAAAATTGAAAACGAAGGGACCCGCGTGTTGCAGGAAACGGTGGCCAACGACACCGGGTTTTTCTCGGTTCCGAACCTGAATCCGGCCAGCTACTCCGTCACTGTAACGGCGACGGGATTCAAGGCGGCGGTTGCCCGGGGAGTGGTGATTCAGGTGAATCAGAATCTGCGGCTGGACCTGTCGCTGGAGGTTGGCGAGGTGATTCAGCAAGTGGAAGTTTCGAGTGCCGCGCCGTTGTTGGAAGGGGTGAGCACGAAGATCGGCACGGTGGTGGAGACGACGCAGGTTACGGAATTGCCCCTCAATGGCAGGCAGTTCGCGCAACTGATTCTACTCTCCAGGGCGCTGCCGATTGCGCTCGGCCAATCGACGTCGTTCAAGGTTCAATTGGGCGCGGGCTCCTATTCTCCGGTGATCAACGGGCAGCGGAGCCGCTTCAACAATTTCATCCTGGATGGGGTGGAGAACAATGACCCGATGTTCAACAGTTACGCGATGAACCCGTCGGTGGATGCGATTCAGGAGTTTTCGGTGCAATCGCGCGGCGGGGTTGGGGAGCAGGGCCGCTCGATGGGGTCCGATGTCATTGTGGTGACGCGGTCTGGCACCAATTCTTTTCACGGCAGCGCTTGGGAATTTCTGCGCAACACGAAGCTGGACGCGCGCAATTTCTTTGATCCGGCGCGCCCCGACTTCAAGCAGAACCAGTTTGGGGGCACGTTCGGGGGCCCCGTGAGGCTGCCGGGCTACAACGGGCGCGACCGCACCTTCTTCTTTGGCTACTACGAAGGGTTCCGCTATCGCCGTTCCGCCAACAGCGTGACTACGGTGCCGACGGGAGCGATGCGTGGCGGCGATTTCTCGGCGGGCGGGTTGCCGGTGATCTATGACATCAACACGACGCGCGCCGACGCGAGCGTGCCGGGAGGTTATGCCCGTGACGTGTTCGCCGGCAACCGCTTGCCGGCTTCCCGTATCGACAAGAACGCCACTGACATTTTGCAGCAGGTGTATCCCTTGCCCAATGGCAACGGGTTCACGCGGAACTACATCAACACCATCCCGCAGGTGCAACAGAACGACCAGGCTTCGCTGCGCATCGACCACCGGGTGAGCACGAACGACAACGTGTTCGGGCGCATCTCTTACAACGATGGGCACAACTCGGCTCCGGGCGGCATTCCGAGCGTGTTCACGCTGGTGACGAACACCGCCTGGAACGGGACGGCGAGCGAGACGCATGTGTTCCGCCCCAATCTGGTGGGTCACTTTCAATACGGGTTCAACCGGTACACGTCGAACCGGACGGGGAATCCGCTGCCCGATTCGTTGCTGCGCTCGACGGGCTGGGACAAGCTGTATCCGAGCGGGCCGCCGGACCTGTTGATGCTGAGCCTGGGCATCACGGATATTGCGGGATCCGGGGGCTCGTTAACGCCGATTGGCCCGCACAACTACCAGCAATTCATCAGCGATGTGAGTTGGGTGCGCGGGCGGCATTCGGTGAAAGCCGGGTTCACGGTGAATCATCTGAGCAGCTTTCAGGCGAGCCCGCAGGCGAGCATCGGGTTCGGGCGGCGGCCCTCTTCGAACCTGCGCGATCTGACGGCTACCGGGCATGGCGTGGCGACGTTTCTTCTCGGGCTGCCGACGGATTCGCGGCGGGCGGCGGGCGACACGTCGGCGCAGTTGAGCCAGTATGAATATCATGGCTTTCTGCAGGATGAGATCCGGCTGACGCCGAAGGTCACGCTGAGTGCGGGGCTGAGGTACAGCTACGTGCAATCCATGAAGGAGAAGCGCAACGCGTTCAGCGGGCTGGATCTTGCTACGGGGAACTATCTGCTGGCGGTGAAGAATCCGGTGACCGGGGCCGGACCGAATCTACGGGAACGCTGGGTGGATCCCGATTGGAACAACTTCGCGCCACGCGCCGGTATTGCGGTGCAACTGAACGCGCGCACGACGCTGCGCGCCGGGGCGGGGATTTATTACTCGTTCACGGACTTTGTGCAGTATTACGCCGATCCGGCGGGCAACTGGCCGTTTGGGTTTTCGGAGAACGTGGGGCCGTTGAACGATTTCTTTTCGGACTCGGTGCTGACGAATCCCTTCGGGCGTTCCAGCGGCGCACAACTTCCGCCGAGCCCTTTGGGGCAGGCGGGCTACTCGCTGAACCCTCGGATGAAAACTCCCTACGCCTCGCAGTGGAACTTCAGCATACAGCGGCAACTGACGGGGCATTCGGTGCTGGAGGTGAACTATGTGGGCTCGACGGCGGTGAAGCTGCTGCAAAGCCGCAACGAGAATGACGCCATTCCTGGGCCTGGCCCGGTGGGTCCGCGGCGCCCCATGCCCGCATACGGTTCCTGGACCTGGGATGACAACGGCGCGCCATCCACGTATCACGGCTTCACGGCGAAGTTTCAGAAGCGGTTCTCGCACGGACTTTCGCTGCTGGCGAACACCACGTGGTCGCACAATATCGACATCTGGTCGACGGAACGCAACGGCACGAGCAGCGGTCCGCAGGATCCGTTGTATTGGCGGGCGGACCGTTCCACTTCCGCGGCCGATGTGAAGCACACGTTTCTGGCGAGCGGTGTCTACGAACTGCCGGTGGGGCGGGGAAAGCCGTATCTTTCGAAGGGGATCGGATCGGCGATACTCGGCAACTGGCAGGTGTCGAGCATTCTTGGCCTGTATGGCGGGCAACCGGTGAACGTCACACTGGGGTTCGATAACGCGGGCATTGGCCGCGCCGGGGGCCAGCGTCCGAATGTTACCGGCAGTCCCGTGTCTTCTTCTCCTGTGCGCCTGCGCTGGTTCAACACCAGCGTCTTCACACGCCCGCAGCAGTTCCTGTATGGAAACGCGGGACGCAACCTGTTTCGCGGACCCGGGCTGAAGAACTTCGATACCGCGATCAGCAAGAACTTCGCCGTCAGTGAGCAGAAGAGCTTACAATTCCGCGGGGAAATGTTTAATGCGTTGAACCTGGTGAATTTCGGCAACCCGGTTTCGAATTTCAGCAGCCTGGACTTCGGAACGATTCTCAGCGCGAGGGCTTCGCGCAGCGTCCAGTTCAGCCTGAAGTTCAAGTTTTGATAGCCTTCTATGAAAGGAGTTCGTCCGATTCGAGCCGCGGCTATTTTTATTCTCTTTCCCTTGGTGCAAGTGGGCTCCGCGCAGGATGCGGTGTTCGATGCCAAGGTTGCGCCGATTCTGCGAGCGCGCTGTGTGGGCTGCCACTCGGGTGCTGCGCCTCAGGGCGGCCTGGATCTGACGACGGTGGCCTCGATTCTGCGTGGCGGCAAGTCAGGGCCGGCCGTGCAGATGGGGGCACCGGCGCGGAGTCTGCTCATTGAGCGCACCGTATCGAAGACGATGCCTCCGGCGGGCATGCCGAAGTTGAATGATGCCGAGATCGGCGCGATGCGCGCGTGGATTGAGCAGGGGAAGCAAGCCCAGGCGAATGTGACGGAAGCAGATGTGATTCCGATTCTGCAGATGCGCTGCACGGTGTGCCATGGCAAGCGGAAGCAGGAGGCGGGGCTTGATCTGCGAACGCGCGAGAGTGTGCTGCGCGGGGGCCGCAGCGGTCCGGCGATTGTGCCGGGGAAGCCGGAAGAGAGCTTGTTGGTGAAGCGCATTGCCGCGGGGCAAATGCCTCCGCCGAAGCTGCTGTTCGAATATTTTGTGCGTCCGCCATCGACACCGGAAGTGGAAGTGGTGAGGCAATGGATCCGGCAGGGGGCGAAGAGCGCCCCGCCTCGTCCGGAGGTGAGCGAAGCGCCTGCGGCTGCGCCTTCCTGGTGGTCGTTCCGTGCGCCTGTGCGGCCGGCTGTGCCTGTTGTTCGCCGCAAGGAATTGGTCTTTAATCCACTGGATGCTTTTCTGTTGGCGAAGCTGGAGGCTAAGGGGCTCGGCTTTGCACCGCCTGCATCGCGGCTCTCATTGATGCGGCGTGTGTATCTGGATCTCACGGGGCTGCCGCCGGCTCCGGCTGACATCGAGGCTTATGAGCGCGACAAGGATCCCCGCGCTTACGAAAACCTGGTGGACCGGCTGCTTGCGTCGCGGCACTATGGGGAACGCTGGGCGCAGTTCTGGTTGAACAATGCGGGCTATTCGGATTCGGAAGGCATCATTGATGAAGACCGGATTCGGCCCAATGCGTGGCGCTATCGCGATTATGTGATTCGCGCGTTCAATGCGGATAAGCCGTTTGACCGGTTTCTTACGGAACAGATTGCGGGGGATGAGTTGGCGCCTTACCAATCGCTGGCCAAGCCTTCGACGGAAGACCTGGATAGGTTGACCGCTACTGGCTTTCTGCGCCTGGTGCCCGATGGCACTTACTCGCCGGCGAATGGATCCGTGCCGGAACGGATGAACGTTATCGCCGATGAGATTGAGGTGCTGGGGTCCACGGTGATGGGACTCACCGTGGGTTGTGCGCGGTGCCATGATCACAAGTACGATCCGATTCCTCAGCGCGATTACTATCGCTTCAGCGCGATTCTGCAGTCGGCTTACGATCCTTATGATTGGGTGAAACCGACGGAGCGGAATTTGAAAATTGCTTTGGAAGAGGAGCGGGAGGCCGTCACCAAGTGGAACACTCCGATTGAAGCGGAGATCCAGTCGTTGGAACAGGAGGGGGAGAAAGCAGCCAAGCCCGTGCGAGAGCAGATTCTCACGCAGCGGCTGGCGGCGCTTCCGGAGAGTGTGCGCGGGGATTTGGCGAAGACCGCGGCCACCGCGGAAAAAGACCGCAGTGATTTGCAGAAGTATCTGGCGGAGAAATTTGAGAGCGTGCTGAAGATCGCGGATGAGGATTTGGCGAAGGCATCGCCCGAATATGGCCAGGGAGCGGCGAAGCGGCGCAAGGATCTGGCGGCCCTGCGGGCGCGGCTGAAGCCGAAGCCGGAAATTCGCGCATTGTATGAAATGGGTGGTGAGCCCTCGCCGGTGTATCTGCTGCGGCGCGGCGATGCCAACACGCTGGGTGATCCAGTGACTCCTGGCACGCCTTCCGTGCTGCGCGCTGGATTGAAGCCTTACGCGGCCACGCCTCCTTATGAAGGCGCCACGGGACGCCGGCTTGGCTTGGCGCGTTGGCTGACACAGCCGGATCATCCACTGACTTCGCGTGTGCTGGTGAACAGGATGTGGATGCATCACTTCGGCCGGGGCATTGTGGCCAGTGTTTCCAACTTCGGCAAGACGGGTGTGGCGCCTTCGCATCCCGAACTGCTGGATTGGCTGGCTACGGAATTCGTGCGCGAAGGCTGGAGCCTCAAGAAGCTGCATCGCCTGATGGTGACTTCGCGCGCTTACCGGCAGAGTTCGCAGGTGGAGCCCGCCGCGCATGCCGCGGACCCCGACAACCAGTTGTTCTCGCGCATGCCGCTGCGCCGTATGGATGCCGAGCAGTTGCATGATTCCATCCTCGCCGTGAGCGGGCAATTGGATCTAAAACCGTTTGGCGAGCCTGTGTTGGTGGAAACTGCGCCTGGCGGGGAAATTATCGCCAAGCCCTCTGAGCAGGGATGGCGGCGGGCGATTTATGTGCTGCAGCGGCGGACCACTCCGCCGACGATGATGGAGGTTTTCGATCAGCCGCCGATGACGCCGAATTGCATCGAGCGTTCGTATTCCACGGTGTCCACACAAGCCCTGCAGATGATGAATTCGGAGATGATCCGGGAGCGGGCGCGTTTTCTTGCGGGCCGGCTGATGGATGAGCATCCTGCGGATCGCGCCAAGCAGGTGGAGAGCCTGTATCAACGGGCTTTGGCGCGCAAGCCAAGCGCGGGGGAGTCCGCGGCGGCTCTTGCCGATCTGGACCGGCTGACCACGTATTGGCGCGAGCATCTCGATACCAAGCGCAGCGCGGGCCCGCGCGAGCAGGATGCACGCTGGTCGGCGCTCGGGAGTTTGTGCCATGCCATTCTCAGTTCCGCGGAGTTTCTTTATGTCGAATGACGTGACGCGCCGTAGCTTCTTTCAGCGCCTGGCCGATGGAGTGCATGGTGCGGCTTTGCTTTCGTTGTTGCCTTCCGCTTCGGCGCAGGAAAACAAGGTGTGGGATTTGAAACTGCGCCAGCCGCACTTTGCGCCGAAGGCCAAGGCGGTCATTCATCTGTTTCAGAACGGTGGGCCGAGCCAGGTGGATCTTTTCGATCCGAAGCCGACGCTGAAGAAATTCGCCGGGGCCGCGCCCAGCCGCGATATTGTGAACGAAATCGAGTTCGCGGATCAGATTGGGACGATGCTGCCGTCGCCGTTTGAGTTCAAGCGTTATGGCAAGTGCGGCATGGAGATGAGCGAGCTGCTTCCTCATTTGGGCGAGTGCGCCGACGATCTTACGCTGATCCGCTCAATGTTCGGCGAGCACTTCAATCACGAGCCCTCGCTGTACCTGATGCATACGGGTCGCACGCTGCCTGGCCGGCCGTCGCTGGGGGCGTGGGTGACGTACGGGTTGGGGACATCGAATCAGAATCTGCCTGCTTATATCGTGCTGGACGATCCGAAGCAGCTTCCGGTGAATGGGATTCAGAACTGGCAATCGGGATGGCTGCCGCCGGTGTATCAGGGCACGCGGTTTCGTTCCGAAGGTGCGCCGTTATTGAATCTGAAGCCGCAGGGGGGATTGCCGGATCGGCTCGAAGAGACGCAGCGCGCGCTGTTGCGGCGGCTGGATGAGCAGCACAAAGCGGCGCATCCCGGCTATCCCGATTTGGACGCGCGCATCGCCAATTACCAGCTTGCGGCGCGGATGCAGATGGAGGCTACGGACGCGCTCGATCTGTCGAAGGAGAGCGAGGCGACGAAGGAGATGTATGGGTTGAACGATGAGGCGACGGCTTCCTATGGGAAGCGCTGCCTGATGGCGCGGCGGCTGGTGGAGCGCGGCGTGCGGTTCGTGGAGATCTACATTGAGCGGCAGATTTGGGACAATCACTCCGACCTGGAGCCCGGCCTGCGGTATTGCTGCCGCAAGACGGATAAGCCCGCGGCGGCGTTGATTAAGGATTTGAAGCGGCTGGGACTGCTAGATCAGACTCTGGTTTTTTCGACTGGGGAGTTTGGGCGCATGCCGATTTCGCAATTGCGGGAAGGGCAATCGGCGGGGCGCGACCATGGACCGAGCGGGTTTAGCGTGTGGATGGCTGGGGGCGGGGTGACGGGCGGGTGCGTTTATGGGGCTACCGATGATATCGGGTATAAGGCGGTGGAGAATCGGGTGAGTGTCCATGATTTTCATGCCACGATGCTGCATTTGCTGGGATTGCGGTTTCGGGATTTGGTGTATGAGCGGCATGGGTTGAAGGAGCGGTTGACGGACCAATTTCCGGCGCAGGTGGTGCAAGGGATTCTTGCGTGAGGTGTGTGGGCTCTGATGGAATTGAAACTGAATGTCTGAAGGTGAACTGGTTCTTTATCGCACACGGGACGGAGTTTCTGAGATCCAGCTTCGCGCTGTGGATGGAACTGTGTGGCTCACCCAAGCCCAAATGGCCGAACTCTTTCAGACATCTCCGCAAGCGATTACCCAACTCATCAAGAGCATCTATCGGGAGCGGGAACTCGCGGAGGAGGCAACTTGTAAGAGTTTCTTACAAGTTCGCGAAGAAGGTGGAAGACAGATTCACCGCGCCCTGAAATCCTACCGCCTGGAGATGATCCTGGCTGTCGGCTTTCGTGTCCGATCCGATCGCGGTACTCAGTTCCGCCAATGGGCAACGACCGCCCTCAACGAATACTTGGTGAAAGGCTTCGTCATCAATGACCGCCGCCTCAGGGACCGGGCCGGCTTCGACTACTTCGACGAACTGCTGGAGCGCATTCGCGACATCCGCGCCTCAGAGAAGCGCTTCTACCAGAAGGTGCGCGACCTGTTCGCCGAAACCAGCGCCGACTACGACTCCCAATCCGATACCGCCCAGGTGTTCTTCAAGACCATCCAGAACAAGATGCTCTTTGCTGTGACCGGGCACACGGCTGCGGAACTGATCGTCTCCCGCGCCAGCGCCGATCAGCCCAACATGGGGCTATTTGCGTGGAAAGGCGCCCGCGTGCGCAAGGCCGATGTCACGGTGGCCAAGAACTACCTCAATCGCGAGGAGATCAGTGAATTGAACCGCATCGTGACCATGTTCCTTGATTTCGCCGAGGATCAAGCCAAACGCCGTAAGGAAATGACGATGACGTCGTGGATCGCACAGACGGATCGCTTCCTCGCTTTCCATGAACGAAACGTGCTCGGTGATGCCGGGCGCGTATCGCATGAACGCATGGAGGAGATTGCACTGTACCGATACGACGCATTTGATGCTGCCCGGCGAGAGCGCGAAACTTCGGTTTCGGACGCCGAAGCTATCGATGAGCTGAAACGGATTGCGGCTGATGCGAGGTCGGCGGGCGCGGGAGAGGAAGACGAATGAACGCCTTGGCGTTTCGCTTGGTCCCAGTAAGCCTGCGGTTGGGATCGCCGCGCCAACGATCAGGAATCCGGGGCCGAAATATGCGATGAGAGCGCCAGGCGGCAGCACATTGGCATTCACCAGGATAAGGAGAAACAAACCAAACAGTCCGAAGGACACCACGCCAGGCATGAAATTGCTGAGAGGTGAGATTGGTCGTTGTACGAACATGCTTACCTCAAATGCCGATCAACTCGCGAGGGACAAAATCAATCGACGTGAACACCGCACCATTCAGGCGCCTTAGGATGATCTCTCCATCGAAAGGAACTGTGCCAATGCGAATAGTGCCATGATTGGCATGCAAGCCGTCATGAAACGAACCCATAGGTTTGGGAACATGCTGTATTCCCGTTCCGTGATGGTCCTCAGAATGTGACCCTTGTACATCGAGACGTATTCACCGTTCACGATACTCACGCTGGATGCCCCTCCAGTCGTTGAATAGAAATAGATGAATGTGAAGAGAGCGTAGACCAGCAACACAAGGCCTAGCCACGCTAACAACCCCGACGGCCTTCGGAAACGCACGTCAGATTCGACTGCCTTCGCACACAGCACCGCACCAAACAGCAAGAAGAGAGGCGGAAGAAGCCAAAGGAACGGAACGATCGTGGTGAAAGTAGCCAAATGCAGAGCCCCACATAGTCCCACAGTCGCGAGGCACAGCGTCAACCCGAGCCTGCCAACGAAGGTTGGCACGTTTTTGTAAATGCTACGCATGGCGGTTCGTCGTCACCATAGCTGTCGGCGGCGAATTGAACGAAATCAATCGAGGTGGAAGACTTCGGCGAGAGGGGCCATCGCGCGGTCGGCGTGCTCGCCTTCGAGGTCGAAGAATTCGGCCATCTGCGTTTGCCAGCGGTGATTCACTTCGCGGCTTGCCATCCCTTGCAGCGCGGCCTGAAAATCGTCTGTCTCCAGGTAGCCTACCAGCAGTCCGTCTTCACTCAGGAAGAGCGTGTAATTGCGCCAGCCGGTCTCGTGCAAGGCTTGCAACATTTCCGGCCAGACTTGTTTGTGGCGCTCGCGGTACTCGGGCAGGCGGTCTTTCTTTACCCGCAGCAGAAAGCAGATGCGCTGCATCAGACCAGCACCGTGAAGGTGGTTTCCGTGCGCTCCACCGGGCGGTAGAGGGTGTCGCGCTCCACCGGCTCGCGGCCCGATTCGCGGATCAGCCGCAGCAGATCGCCGCGGCGCATCGACTGGCTGGTGGTCGCGCCTGCATCGTGATAGATCCGTTCCTCCACCACCGTGCCGTCAATGTCGTCGGCGCCGAAACGCTGGGCGATCTGCGCGATTTTCTCCGTCATCATGATCCAGTAGGCCTTGATGTGCGGAATGTTGTCGAGCATCAGACGCGCTACGGCGATGTTCTTCAGGTCGTCAAAACCCGTGGTCTTCGGAATATGGTGCAGCGGCGTATTGTCGGGATGGAAGGCGAGGGGAATGTATGTCACGAACCCGCCTGTCTGATCCTGCAAGTTGCGCAGGCGGATGAGGTGATCGACGCGATCTTCCGCGGTTTCGATATGTCCGTAGAGCATCGTGCAGTTGGACTTCAACCCGATCTGGTGCGCCACCTTCGCCACTTCGAGCCATTCCTGCCCGTCGATCTTGTGATCGCAGATGATGCGGCGCACACGTTCGATGAAGATCTCAGCGCCGCCGCCGGGAAGGGAATCCATGCCCGCGTCGCGGAGGCGTTCGAGCGTCTCGCGGATGGACAGCTTTGAGCGCTGGGCGAGGAACGAAACCTCCACCATGGTGAAGGCTTTCAAATGCACCTGCGGGAAGCGCTGCTTCAAGCCGCGCAGCATGTTGCAGTACCAGTCGAGGGTCAATTCCGGATGGAGCCCGCCGACGATGTGGAACTCGGTGGCCGCTTCGCTGTAGCCTTTACCCGCCGATTCCCACACCTGTTCGAGCGACATGGTGTAGGCCTTCGGATCGCGGGCCTTTTTGCCGAAGGCGCAGAGGCGGCAACTGGCGACGCACACGTCCGTCGGGTTGATGTGCCGGTTGACGTTGAAGTAGGTGACATTGCCGTTCTTGCGCTCGCGCACGATGTTCGCCAGGTAGCCCACGGCGAGCACGTCCGGCGACTGGTAGAGCGTTACTCCATCGGCGAAGGTGAGCCGCTCGCCGGCGCGGACTTTGTCGAGCAGGGGCAACAGGCGTTTGTCGTCAAATATCGGTTCCAAATGCATGACTTTCAGGATTTCGAAAGGAAGAGAATATCGGCGGCCCAGAATACAAAGAATAGCATGCTGACCCACCCGTTTACGGTGAAGAAGGCCGCGTTGACCCGGCTCAGATCGTGCGCTTTGACGATGCTCTGCTCATAAATCAGCAGAACGCCGACGAGCGCGGTGCCCAGCCAACTCAAGAGCCCCAGATCGAAGGCGATGACGAGCGCCGCCAGCGTCCCGAGCATGGCGACGTGCAAGAGGCGCGAAACAGTAAGGGCGCCGGCGATCCCGAATCGCCGCGGGATGCTGAACAGACCCGCGCCGCGGTCGAATTCGTAATCCTGGCAGGCGTAGATGATGTCGAAGCCCGCGGTCCAGAGGGTGACGGCCGCGGTCAGCCAGACAATGCGCGCATCGAGGGTGCCGCGGATGGCGATCCAGGCGGCGGCGGGTGCAATGCCGAGTGCGAAGCCGAGCACCAGATGCGAAAAGGAGGTGAACCGCTTGGTGAAGGAATAGAACAGGACCACGCCGAGGGCGAGTGGAGAGAGCTTCAGGCAGAGCGGATTGAGCGCAGCCGAGGCGGCAAAGAACGCGGCGGCCGATACGAGGGTGAAGCCCCAGGCGAAGCGCTTCGAGAGCAGGCCGGCGGGGATGTGGCGGGTCTTGGTGCGCGGGTTCTGGGCGTCAATCGAGGCGTCCAGGAGGCGGTTGAACGCCATTGCCGCCGATCGCGCGCCCACCATGGCCAAAACAATCCATACCAGTTTTGTTCCCAGGCCGCCGGAAGGAAATCCGGCGTCCCGCCATGCCAGCAGCGCCCCGGTGAGGGCGAATGGCAGGGCAAAGACGGAGTGCTCGAACTTGATCATGTCGAGCGTCATGCGCACGCGTGTGAGAAAGGATTCCATTTCAGATGGAGAGCCGAAGGCTGTTACCATTTTATTTCATGCTCGTACGTGTTCTCATCTGGATCGCCGCCTCCCTCGTCCTCACCGGTTGCGGCAGCCAGCCTACTGGAAAGATTGATGCCATCAACATGCGGCAAATTACCATGCCCGGCGGGCAACTGGTGCAGGCGGAAGTGCTGACTCGCCGCGAGGACATGATGAGCGGGATGATGTTTCGCTCCACGCTGGCTCCGGACCGCGGCCTGCTGTTCGTTCATTCGAAGCCAGGGCGGTTCTCCTATTGGATGCATAACGTCAAAGTGCCGCTCGATATTATTTGGATGGACACCGAGCACAACATCGTCGAGGTTTCAGCCAACACGCCGCCCTGTCTCGATAGCGACCCGGTACGCTGCCCGCATTTCGGCGGCGCCGAGGATTCGCAATTCGTGCTGGAACTGGCCGCCGGCATGGCCGAGAAGTATGGCTTGCGGAAAGGAATAAAGCTCAGCTTTTAAAGCATGGATCAGGAACAACTGCGTCAACTTCTGGAGCACGTCAAGACAGGCGCTGTCGATGTCGACTCGGCGATCGACCGCATGCGCCACATGCCGTTTGAAGACCTGGGATTCGCCAAGGTGGATCACCACCGCGCGATCCGCAACGGGGCTCCGGAGGTGATCTTCGGGAAAGGCAAAGCGCCGCAGCATGTGCTGGCTATCGCCGAGAAACTGATGGAGCGCGGGGCGAACCTGCTGGTGACGCGGGCTGAACCCGCCGCGGCGGAGTTGCTGAAGGCTCGTTTTCCCGAGGGCGAGCATTTTCCGCTCAGCGGGGCTTTTCGGTTGTGGCGTGATAAGACCATGCGGGGGAAAGGCAAGCTGGCGATCATCTGCGCCGGCACCAGCGACATCCCGGTGGCCGAGGAGGCACAGGTCACGGCCGAGGTAATGGGCAACGAAGTGGTTGCGATTCACGATGTCGGGGTGGCCGGGATTCACCGGCTGATCCATAACCTGGACAAGTTGAGGGAAGCGAAGGTGTGCGTCGTGGTGGCAGGCATGGAGGGCGCGCTGCCGAGCGCCGTTGGCGGGCTGGTGGCTTGCCCGGTGATCGCCGTGCCTACCAGCATCGGTTATGGCGCGAGTTTCAATGGTCTGGCGGCTTTGCTTGGGATGCTGAACTCGTGTGCCAGCAATGTGACCGTGGTCAACATCGACAACGGCTTCGGCGGCGGCTACGTGGCCAGCATCATCAATCGCGTTTAGAGGCGAAGGCAATCTCGCAGGCCCACGTCCGCGCCAGGTGCGTGTGGCGCGGGGGGAAGTAGACGGCCTTCCATTCGGGGTTCTGATAATAGGCGAACTGGTTGTTGCGGAACTCCTGCAGGGTGGCCTTCAGGCACTCGGTATGCCGCGGGAACTGCTTGCGCGCGTTGCGCTGCTCATTGCGGTCGGCGGTGAGGTCAAAGAGCGCGGAATAGGCATTGTCGGCCTGTTCCACGTACTTCCAGTCTCCGTAGATGACCGCATCTTCGAAAGCCAGGTTCTGCACGGTGGCAAAGAGTGGCTTCGCTGCTGCGCGGGGCGGCAGGGAAGGCGAGATGCCTTGAAAGCCGGCGTGCGGCGGCATCGCGGTCAGTTCCAACAGCAACGGCGGCAGATCGAGCAGGGTGAACGGTTGGTCGTGGTGGCCGCGCGGGATTGTTTTGCCCGATAGCACCAGGCCCACGCGCAGTGTCTTTTCGTGCAGCTCGCTGGCATGGGTGACCCGGCCGTTCTCATAGAACAGCTCGCCGTGATCGCCCAGCACTACGATCAGCGTGTTGTCGAGTTGCCCTGACTGCTTCAGCAGTTCCACGGTGGAGGCGATTTGCGTATCGATGTAGGCGAGCGAGTTCCAGTAGCGGTTGCGCATGCGGTCCAGCGCGGAGAGCGGATAGGAGACGAAGGAGAAGCCGGCGCGCTCCTCTGGGCTGAAGGTGTTTGGTGTGAACGGCGCCGGGATCTGGAAGCCTTGTTCGTAGGGATAGTGCGAGGTCTGGTAGCTCACCATGGCGAAGAAGGGTTTTTCGCGCTTGCGGCGGATCCAGGATTGGAGTTGTTCCGTAGTAGTGGCGTCGTCGAGCGTGCCGGTGCGCAGGTTGCCTTTCGCGATTTCCGAGGCGAAGCCGTTATCCAGCGGATCGGCGGGCAGCGACTTGCCCTGATGGACCTCGGCGTCGTAGAACAGGCCGAGTTTCGGCGAGCGCGATACGCTTACCATGTTCTGCCACTTCTCGTTGGAACTCGAGACGAAGGCCGTGTCGTAGACGGTGGAGAGCAGGTCGGGCAGCCGCAGCATCGGGTAGTCGATGGGTGTGAAGCGGTCGCGGGACGGCGTCTTCAGCGGATGCAGACCGCTGATGAGGCTGGTCATCGAATAGAGAGACTCGTTGCCGGTGGAGTAGGCGCGGCGGAATTCGAAGCCTTCTTCCGCCATGCGGCTCACGGCCGGCATCACCATGCGGCCCGCCACCATGCGGGTGACTTCATCCTGGCGCAACGATTCGACGGCGAAGACAAGCAGGTTGGGGTGCTTGCGGTTGCGATCGACGCGGGCCGCGTAGTCTTCGAGTTCATAGCGGCGTGTGAGCGGCACGGTGATGGTTCGCGTTGTCGAGGCGGGATAGAGAACCGGCGCCCAGAGGATGGTGGAGGTGGGGAGGAGGCGAGCCTTGACGATGCCTTCGAGGCGTTCGAGCGAGACGGGGTTCAGATGCGTTGCGGGGACTACGCGCAGGCAGCCCGCTGTGATCAATGCCGCGCCGAGGGCGAACAGGGCGGGCCAGCGCAGATGCGTCTGTTCGAGTGCGGGCGCCTTACGCACCAGCATGCGGATGATGGCGGCGGCGGCGAGTAGCGCCACGGTCAACGTGGCCTGTTCGCGAAAGGAAAGGAAGGGGAAGATGGAAGGGAAATCGATGGCCGTGGCGAGCAGGGAACTGCGGGTGAGGAAGCCATTCTGATAGGCGCAGGTGACCCAACTGACGAGGGTCAGGAAGAGCAGGAATACGAGGGCCGCGGCGCCCAGGGCGAGGAGCGCTTTTCCGAGCAGGGACAGCTTGCGATGCTTGGCCAGGTGCTTCGATGCGGAGAGATAGAGGGCCATCAGAGCGGCCTCCGCGAGCAGCATGGTGAAGGCGCCCGCCCAGAGGTAGAACGACCCGCCGGGCATCTCTTCGGCCCACAACTGGCGGTTGAGCAGTAACAAGGCGGCAAAGGACCCCACGGTCCAGACGCCCGCGCAGCAGGCAAGGTATACGAGGAACGATTGCTGAGTCTGTTTCGATTGCATTGCGAAGTCGATCCTCATCAGGTTACCAGCAAGGGGAACGTATAATGGCCGAATGACCTTTCGTATTTCCGCGGCGCTGCTGTTTGTGGCGGCGCTGCTCAGTGGGCAGAGTGACTGGAACGAACCGTTCGATCCGCACCGCATTGCGGACAACCTTTACTACGTGGGTTCGCGCGGGCTTTCTACTTATCTCATCACCAGCCCCCAAGGGCATATTCTGATCAATTCGAGCTTCGATGAGACGGTGCCGATTATCAAGCGGAATGTGGAGAAACTAGGATTTCAGTTTAAGGATGTGAAGATCCTGTTGACCAACCATGCGCATTCCGACCACGTGGCCGGGCATGCGCTGGTGAAGGAATTGACCGGCGCCAAGATCTACGTGATGCAGGGCGACGAGCAGGTGATTGAGAAGGGCGGGGCCGGGCAGTACCTGTACGACCACAAATGGAAACCCGCGAAGGTGGACAAGGTGCTGAAGGACGGCGAGAAGGTGACGCTGGGTGGAATGACGTTGACGGCCGTGCTGACGCCGGGACACACGCGGGGTTGCACGACGTGGACGATGAAGGCCAAGGATCGGGGCAAGACCTACGATGTCGTCATTGTGGGTTCGCCGAACGTGAACCCGGGGTTTCAACTGGTGAAGAACCCGCAATATCCGGAGATGGGGCAGGACTTCGCCAAGACGTTCCGGGTGCTGAAGAGCCTGCACTGCGATATTTTTCTTGGGGCCCATGGCGCCTACTACGAGATGGAGGAGAAGGCGAAGAAGATTAGCGCCGACGGGCCGAATCCGTTCGTGGATCCGAAGGGGTATGCGGCCTATGTCGCCGATCGGGAGCGTCATTACCTGACGACACTGGAGAAACAGAAGTGAGCCTTTTTGTTTTATTGCTGGTGGTGGCCGGCGGCGCGATGGCGCAGAATCCGGCAGCGAAGCCGAACCCGGCGGTGAAGGTGCATGGCAAGCCGAAGCCGCTGCCGGCCGGGGCCGTGACGCACGATTGGACGGCGTTTCTTGGGCCGCAGCACAACGGCCATTCGACGGAGACGAAGCTGCTGAAGAGCTGGGGGAAGAACGGGCCGAAGCTGCTTTGGGAGATGAAGAAGGGCACCGGGTATAGTTCCCCGGCGATCGCCGGCGACTACCTGGTTTATATGCATCGGGAGGGCGATCAGGAGAAGGTGGAATGCCTGCATCCGGAGACCGGGGCGAAGTATTGGGAGTTCACGTACCCCACCGATTTTCAGGATCGCTATGGGTATAACAACGGGCCGCGGTCGAGCCCGGTGATCGAAGGGGATCGCGTCTATACATACGGCGCTCAGGGCCGGCTGCATTGCCTGCGGCTGCAGACGGGACAGGTGGTGTGGTCGCGCAACATCGCCGCGGATTACAAGGTTCCGCAGGATTTTTTCGGTACGGCGACAACGCCGTTGCTGGAAGGGGAGCTGCTGATTCTCAACGTGGGTGCACCGGGTGGGCCGTGTGTCGTGGGATTGAACAAGACCACGGGGAAAACGGTGTGGGGCGCGGGTAAGGAATGGGGGCCGAGCTATGCCTCTCCGGTGCCTGCGACGGTGCATGGCAAGCGGCGGGTGTTTGTTTTGGCGGGCGGGGAGAGCAATCCGCCCACGGGCGGGCTGTATTCGATCGACCCTGCGAACGGCGCGGTGGATTTCCAGTTTCCGTGGCGGAGCAAGAGCTATGAGTCGGTGAATGCCGCTTCGCCTGTTGTTGCCGGCAACCAGGTGTTCGTCTCGGCGTCTTATAAGACTGGCGGCGCGCTGCTGGATATTTCGCCGGCGATGAAGCACAGCGTGGCTTGGACATCGCCGGAGATCGGGACGCATTTCAACACCGCGATCGAGAAGGATGGGTATCTGTACGCTTTCGATGGGCGGAATGAACCGGATGCTTCGCTGGTGTGTGTGGAATTGAAGACGGGCAAGGTAATGTGGCGCGTGACTCCCGAATGGGACGAGACGTTCCAGATCAACGGCGAGTTCCGCAAGCAGCGGCTGGGGACGTTCCGGGGGACGCTGTTGTCTGTGGATGGGCATTTCCTGGTGCTGGGAGAACTGGGGCATTTGCTGTGGATGGACCTTTCGCCGAAGGGGCACAAGGAACTGGCGCGGGCGTGGCTGTTTGCGGCGCGCGAGACGTGGTCGTCGCCGGTGGTGAGCAAAGGGTTGCTCTATATCAGCCAGCATTCGCGCGATACGATCAACGGCACGAGCCCGCGGTTGTTGTGCTACGACTTGCGCGCGGAGAAGTAGCTACGATGGAGGCATGACCGCTACCAATTGCCCGCCTGTTGCGGAGCTGATTCGGGAGTGTGGCAAACGTGCGGAATACGCGGGTGGCGAGGTTTGGGAGAAACCGATCCCTAATGATCTGCACGCCGATTGCCTGGTGATACTTGGCGCTGCGTTGCTGGCCTACGGGCGTACGCACAACGGCGGCCGGCCGCATTCGGAATGGCACCATCGCTTTGGTCCGGAGGGCGATGTGCGGGTCTATCTTCCGGACATGGTGTTTCTGGTTGGGCCGAAGGAGATCGCCGATTGTGCGGAGATGGCGTCGGAGGTCATGATCGAGATCCTCTATCCGGAGATGCGATTCAACGATCTGCTCGACCGGGAGCATTTTTATCTGCGGCACGGGGCGCGGAGCGTGTGGATCGTCGACCCGGAGGGGCGCAGCATCGATGTGTGCAAGCCGGATTGGAGCGTGAGCCGCTACCGCGGTTCCGGTGTTTTGGTGGACCCGCTGCTGCCGGGCTTTGCGCTGCCGCTGGCCGAGCTGTTCGGGTGAATTACCAGATAAAGTCCTTCGCGGAGTCGCGGCGGGCGTAGCCGTCGAGGACGTGGACGACGCGCAGTTTTTTCAGTTTGGTGGGGGACAGCGCGCCGAGGGGAAGATAGATGATCTTGCGCCCGAGGTGATTGGCGATGGATTTGAAGATGCTGCGCGGGGGACGCGACGCGGCATAGACGACGTACTTTTCGACGGAGTAGTCCAAACCGGCCACTAACAGGCGTTCGGGCTTGGTTTCGGCGAAGTGATAATCGGGGTCGACCCAGACGTTGTACATGCGGCGAGGGGGCAGTGTCATGAGCAGGCCGCCGTATTCGGCGCGTCCAATGCCGGGGCCCACCATGTGGTCGAAGGGATGCGTGGAATAGAACGCCATGTCGGATTCATTGGCGTTTTCTCCGAGCCAGGTGGTCATGTAGGTGTAGCGATTGTCCCGGTCCTCATCGAAGATAATGACGACCGCGCCGACCTCGCCCGTGATGCGCTGCATCTGGCGGACGAATATTTTTCCCTGATGCCAGTTGCGGATGGTCTCGCGGATGTCGACGCCATCGTGGAGGGAAGTGCAGAAGGCCTCGACGCGGGTTCGCTCCTCGGAGAGGATGCTTTTGCCTTTGGATTTGAGGAAGCGGCCGTAGTCTTCGATGACGATGTCTTCGGGCGGGTAGGAACAGATGGAATTGCCGTCGAGCTGCTCGGCCCATTCCCCGGGCCTTTTTTCACGCTTGTGGGGTTTGAGATTGTGGGGGCGGGAAAGATGCTTGGGGCGTGGGACGCGGCGGCGGATGCGGAGCTTGCGGGTGTCGAGGAACACTTCATCGGCGCTGAAGGGGGCTGTTTCGATGTCCGATTCTTCCTTTTGCGCGGAGTAGCGATTGGCCGTTTGCCAGACTTCCCAAGCGTAGTTGTCATCGACGACGGAGCGCGCGGCGACGGTGAGATCGTAGAGGTTGGCCATGAGTTCGCCGCTGATGCGGGCGAGGTTGCGCGTGAAGCGTGCGATCATGCGGCGCTGCCAGTGCACGATTTTCTCGCCGGTGATGGCCTGGTAGGCTTGTTCGGCTTCTTTTAGTAATTCGTATTGGAGGCGGGGACGATCGGGGAATGCGCCGCGATCGGAATCGCGCCAGCGGGCGTAGCGTTCCTGGAGCCAGGGCGTTTCGGTGGTAATTTCAGCGAGGCAATCAGGGTGAGGGTTGAGCAGACGGGCACCGAGCGGAGGACCGGTGTCGGGCTCGGGTTGCGGAGTTTCCATGGCGTCGAGGACGGCGTCGAGGAGGTTGAGGGAAAGGACGACGACGGTGCGGGCGTCGGGATCGGCGCCTTGGAGTTTCCAGGCGATGGCTGAGGCGTGGCGTTCGACATCGGCGCTGCGCGTTTGGGGGAAGAGACGGAACTGCTCAATGTATTTTTCGAGGCCGATGTGCTCCATGGCGTAAGGGTCGGGGTAGCTGCCTTTGACATGGGGGCGTTCGTGCGTGTCGGGCTCAAGAAGGAGAAGCGTGGCTCCGATTTCGGAAGCGGTGCGGGCCGCTTCGACGAATGGGTCTGTCAATTCGACGGGCCACACCACGGGGTCATCGAAGTCGTCTTCACGGAGAGCGCAGAGGACGGCGGAGATTTCCGGAAGGCGGCGGAGGGCGTGACGCAACGGGGCTTCGTAACAGCCGGGGAGTTCGATGGCGACCACTCTGGGCTGCACGGCGAGGAGGATGTGGCGCAGGCGAACGGCGAATTCGGCGCGGCCGGGGACTACGGGGAAGTAGGTGAACTCGCCGCGGGTGAGGTTGTTTGGATCAAAGAAATCAGGGGCGGGGAGCATAGCGCAACGCCTCTTCGCCGAGCGTTTCCACGAGCGAGGTATGGAGCGCCTGGCGGTAGCTGATTTCATCCTTGGCCATGCGCTGGAGCTTGGTCGCGTAACGGGCAATGTTGATGCCGTCGCGGACGGTGTAGCGCTCTTCGGCCGAGTGGGCGGTTTGGAGGAAATCGGTGACGTATTCGAGGATGCGTTCTTCGCAGAAGGGGAGGTTTTCGCGAAGGATGGCCATCTCTTCGTCACGCTCCGGGAAATCGATGAGGATTTGCGGCTGGAGGCGGGAGTGGATGTATTCGGGCAGATCGAAGGTGGAGGCATCGTCGTTCATGGTGGCGACGAGGCGGAAGTTGGAATGGGCTTTGATCTTGACGCCGGCGACGATGGATTCGACATAACGGCGGTTGTCGAGGAGTGGGGCGAGACTGGCCCAGCTTTTCTCGCTCATGCGGTTGCCTTCATCGAGGATGGCGATGCCGCCGCGGATCATGGCGCTGACCAGCGGGGAAGCGACGTAGCGCAGTTTGCCCGCCTCTTCGATGACCGGGGTGATGATGAGATCTTCGGGCCGGGTGTCGACGGTGGCCTGCATGATGTAGATTTCCTGGCCGAGCCGTTTGGCGGCGGAATAGGCGAGGGTGGTTTTGCCGACCCCGGGTTTACCGATGAGGCGCGGGTTCATGGGGAGGTCCCGTTCATCCACGACCAGCCAGGCGGCGAGCAGTTGACGCATCACATCCTGTTGGCCGACCCATTCGACGGGCAACTCATCGGGGTGCGCGAGATGAACCGGCACGCCTTCGACAGAAACAATCATAGAGGCTATTCTGACACGGTACGGGGTAAGTCACATATGATGAAAACCTGATGCTGCGTCGCGAATTTTTGCTTACGATGGCTGCGCCCGCACTGGCGCAGCGGCGGCCGATGCCGAACATTGTTCTGATATACGCCGATGATTTGGGATCGGGGGATTTGGGGTGTTACGGGAATCCGACGATCCGGACGCCGCATCTGGACAGGATCGCAGCGGAGGGGATGCGGTTCACGCAGTTCTATTCGGCCGCTCCGTTGTGTTCGCCGAGCCGGGCGGCGCTGATGACGGGACGGTATCCGGTGCGGAGCGGGATCAACTTCGTACTGTTTCCGGATTCGAAGGGCGGCTTGCCGGCATCGGAAGTGACGATGGCCCAGATGCTGCGGGGGCGCGGGTATGCGACGCAGATTGTGGGGAAATGGCATCTGGGGCATTTGCCGGAATACCTGCCTACGCGGCACGGGTTTGATTCGTACTTCGGGATTCCGTATTCGAACGATATGAGCACGGCAACGAATCCTGTTTACGATGAGATCGACAAGCAGTTTGGGCGGACACGGGCGGCGACCGTGCTGGCGCGGTACAAGACGTTGCCGGGGATTCCGCTGATGCGCGATGAGAATGTGATTGAGACAGAGCCGGACCAGACGCAACTGACTCCGCGGTATACGGAGGTGGCCACGGGGTTCATCCGGAAATCAGTGGCGGCGAAAAAGCCTTTCTTCTTGTACTTTGCGCATACGTTTCCGCATGTGCCGCTGTTTGCGAGCGCGAGGTTCCGGGGGAAGAGCAAGCGCGGGTTGTATGGCGATGCGGTGGAAGAGATGGATTGGTCAGTGGGCGAAGTGATGAAGGTGCTGGCGGAATTGAAGGTGGAGGAGAACACGCTGGTGCTGTTCAGCTCAGACAATGGCGGGGCGGTGAATCTGGGTGAGCATGGGGGATCGAACGGAGCGTTGCGGGAAGGGAAAGCGACGACTTGGGAAGGCGGAGTGCGGGAGCCGTTTCTGGCGCGGTGGAAGGGGCGGATCGCGCCGGGGCAGGTATCGAGCGCGGTGGCATCGACGATGGACATTTTTCCAACGCTGGCGGAGCTGACTGGTGGAGTGGGGAAGGAGAATCCGGCGCTGGATGGTTCGGATCTAGCGCCGCTGCTTTGGGGGAAGGGAAGCCGCGAGCAGAAGGACTTCTTCTATTACCATGCGGGGCAACTGCGGGCGATGCGGCGCGGGCCGTGGAAGCTGCACCGGGTGGGGCAGAATTGGGAGTTGTACAACGTGGAGACGGATATTGCGGAGCGATTCAATGTGGCCGCTTCGCATGCGGAGTTAGTGGCTCAGATGCAGGAAGCCGTCCGGGTGCAGGAGAGCAGTTTCACGAAAGCGGAGTCGCAGCGTTGATCACTTGGCCCGGGTGGCGGTGAAGTCGCCTTCGACGCTGAATTCGACGGCGAGGACGGTGCCGGTGATCTTGGATGGGGATTCGATGGCGCCGGTGTAGACAACGGTGACTTCGCCGCCTTCGGAATCGGACTTGTAGGTCCAGGTGACTTTTTTGCCTTCCACTTTACCGGTGATGGTGACGGCGCCACGATCGGTGGAGCATTCGCCGGTGAGGGCGTTTTCTTTATGTGTGAGTGTGCACTGCTGGGTGCTTTGGCGGCCGGCGGCATTCCGGTGCACCTGCCATTTTCCGGTGAGGGAATCCTGTGCGGCGGCGGAGACAGCGATGAAGAGCAGGAGGGCGCGCATGGAAGCGAGTATAATGGCACTTAGTGCCAAAGTCAACATATAGTGCTTTTGTTGAGTCTCAGTGCCAGCGCGTGATAGGGTGAGTACACCGATGAACCTGCAGATGCGGAAACAGCAACTGGTGCGTGAGGCGATCCTGGATGCGGCCTTGACGCTGTTTGAGGAAAAGGGCTTCGAGGAGGCGACGGTAGATGAGATTGCGGAGAGGGCGGGAGTTTCGCGGCGTTCGTTCTTCCGGTACTTCGGCTCGAAGAGCGATTTGATGGGGGAGGGGGTGACGCGCCATGGCGAGACGTTGCTGGCGGCGATAGCGGCGTGCTCGCGGAAGGATTCGCTGGGGGCGGTATTCCGGCGGACGGTGACGGAGGTGGCCCGTGTATCGGTGGAGGATGTGCGCACGGTGCGGATCATGCGGATTGCGGCGCAGTATCCGGAGGCGAGGGCGGCACAGTTGTCACGGATGCCGGAGGTTCAGGAGCGGATTGCGGCCGGGTATGCACGGCATTGGGGAGGGAAGCGGGTGGATGGGATGATGTGCAGTATTGTGGCGGGGCTCACGTTATCGACGCTGGCGGTAGCATTTCGAGCTTATCTGGAGCAGGGGCAGCGAGACATCGGGAAAATCACGGAGCGGATCTTCGCGACGTTGGGACAACTGGTGGAACCGGGAAAGTAGGTTAATCGCCGGCGGCGCGGAGAGCCGGGGCTTCGCTGAACCAGGAGGCGAAGGGCAAGCCGACGGCCGCTACCATGGGTGCCCGGCCACTGAGGGAACTGGGGCGGAGGGTAAGAGTACGGAAGTTGGCGAAGGCGTCGCCGGAGGGGAACTGCTCGCGGATGGCGGCGGAGACGGTGGTCCAGGCTTCGGCGAGCGCGCCGTCGATGACGACGACGTCGGCGTTGAGGAGCCAGACGGCATTGGCGAGGCCGAGGCCCAAGTAGCGACTGGTGGCGCGGAGGGCTTCGATGGCTTTGGCATCGCCGCTGGCGGCGAGATGGCAGACGCGCTTGACCTGCGCGGCGCTATCGCCGGGGTTGTTGCGATTGCGGCCACCGCAGAGACGGGCGTAACGCTCACTGGTGGCGAAATTGGAAGCGAGCTTTTCGAGACAGCCGGGGTTGTCGTGCGGACTGTCGGAGGCGGCATCGGAGACGATCAGCATCTGGCCCATTTCGCCGGCGGCCATGTTGGGGCCGCGATAGAGACGGCCGTCGAGGACGATGCCCATACCGACACCTTCACCGACCTTCACGAAGAGCAGCGTGTGACTGGATTGGACCTCGGCGCTGCCGTGCTCATACTCAGCAAGGGCGGCGGCGCGGACGTCGTTTTCGACGCGGACGGGGAGCGCGGTTTTCGCTTGCAGCGTGTCGCGTACGGGGACGGCGATCCAGTTGGCGTCGTTGCCGAGCTCGACGACGCCAGTGTCGCTGTTGACCAAGCCGCGGGCGGTGACGCCGATGCCGACGAAGGTGGCGTTGCGATAGCGGGGGCGGATGGCCTGGACGTGACGGGCGATCATGTCGAGGGTGGCTTCCGGTGTGTCGGGCGTGCGGTAATACTTGGTTTCGAGCAACTGGCCGGAGAGGGTGCCGACGGCGATGTGAGTTTCCCAGTTGAGGATGTCGACGCCGATGGAGAGGAAGCGGGTGTTATCGAGGCGGAGGCGGATGGCGGGGCGGCCACCGGTGGAATTTTCGGCTCCTTCTTCGACGACGAGGCCGCGCTCGAGGAGTCCGGCGGTGATGCGGGAGATGGTGCCTTCGGTGAGTCCGGTGGCGCGGGCGATCTCAGCGCGGGACAAGGGCTGGCGCTGCCGGAGCAGTTGTAAAATGGCCGCGTTATTCGTGGTGCGGACCTGACCGGGCCGGAGGACACGCTTTTTCGAACGCGGGCTGTACATGGCCGGGCTTATACTTTCTTTATGATGACAACTAAGTCTACGCGGAACCCGGTGGTGGCGTCAATGGTTCTGTGTTTTGCCACGTCGGCGGTGGGCGCGGCACAGACCGTGAGCGGGCCGCTGGTGGTGAATGAGCGCTGGCCGCAGTGCAGTGATTTGGCGGGATGGACCCGGGATGTGATGCGGATTGAGGGTGTGGAGAAGGCATCGGAAACGGCGCAGGGGAAGGCGTTTTTTCGCTGGTTGCGGCTGTTTTCGCGGATGGCGACGGGTGGGATGATTCAGGCGTATGAGGGCGAGGAAGGGAAGGAGCGTTACGTCACCGACGCTCATAAGAATCTGTTTGTGTATGGATGGGGCTATTGCGATACAACGAGCCGGATTGCGGAGGCGGCGTGGTGTGAGTACAAGCGCGACCGGGAGGCGGCGGAACGTGTTTGCGTGATGCACGATAACGGTGGGTATCACACGATGTACCGGTTGCGGCTGGATGGGCGGTGGGGCGCATTTGATCCGCGGTATGGGTATTACCTGGTGGATCGTGATGCGGCGGATGCCGCGGTTTTGGATTGGAAGGATGTTGGCGATGACAAGCGGTTGTTGGCGAACAAGGGGTACAAGTTCCGCAGTGCCCCGTTCTTTGAGTTTTTCGGGCTGGAGTGGGAGCGGGCGCTGTTGCTGCATCCGGCCTATTTTGCGACGGAAGGGGATTGGGTGAAGGCGGGCAAACCGGCGGAACATGTGTTCGGGAACCGGATGTATCAGATGGGCACGCGGTATCACGATATGGACTTTCAATTGCCGCAGGGCGCGGTGATCGAGCGGTTCTGGGACAATTCGGCACGGCAGTTTTATGTGCCGAAGGGCGCGCATACGAAGAGGGAAGAAGCGTTTTTGCCGTCGGGCCGGTTCTATCGGGTGACGGAGACGATGTTCGATGGGAATTGGCCGAAGCATGATCCGAACTATGCGTGGGCGAAGCCGTATCTGGAGACGGTGCCGGCGAGTGAGGGATACAACGCGGGAGTGAGCGGCGGGCGGACGATCGGGCAGGCATGGGGGCGGATGCGGGTGCCGGTAGCCAGGAATGCAGACGGGGTATTTGATTTCTACAGCCCGTTTGTATTGACGGCGGGGCGGCTGGCGCGCGGAGCCGGGTATGAGATTCGCACGTTGCAGGCGAAGGCTTCGCACACCGGGGAGGCGGATGTGTGGTCGGCGTGGACGCGCGTGGGGGATGTGTTGCCGGTGCAAGGCGTGTACCGGTTTCAACTGCGTGGGGGAGTGGGCGGGACGGCGGTGGATTTGTATTTTGAGAACGGGATCATGACGTTGCCGCGGTTGCTGGAGGGGACAAACACGGTGCACTGCAAGTTGCGGGATGCGTCGCGGTTAGCGGGGGTGTTGCGGATCCGTTACCGGTATCGCGCGGGCGGTGAAAAGCGGGTGCATGAGCAGCGGTTGGGGAAGGCGGATTTCCGCGGGAACACGGCCAGTTACCGGATTGATGCGCCGGGGCTGACGCGATGCGATTCAGTCGAAGTGGCGTACTTACTTCCTGATAGCAAGTAAATGGAAGTTTGGTGCGGAGGGAAGGGTTGACTTCCTGCTGCGATCAGGTTACATTCAGCGATAACCATGATGCAGGAAAGTTGTGGATCTTGTATCGAATTTCTTGTGGTCTGCAAGTAAGTAGCAATGAGGTGCCCAATGAACTCTCGCTTCCGCTTTATGATGGTGGCAATTTTTTGCGCCGTGTTGCTTCCGGCGTTTCTCGTGGCCCAGTCCGGGACCGGCGTAGTGCGTGGAACAGTGCAAGACGCGACACGCTCCGCGGTTCCGAATGCCAAACTGACATTGACTCATCGCACGACGAATATTTCGCGTAATGCGGTTTCGTCCGAGGCGGGGATCTATTACTTCGGCTCGGTGCCGCCGGGTTCGTACAACCTGACGGTGGAGGTATCCGGTTTCAAGAAATGGAGCGGATCGCTGCTGCTGGAGGCCGGTCAGACGGCCGCTGTGGAGCCGATGCTGGAAGTGGGCAGTGTGGATTCGGTGGTAGAGGTATCGGGCGCCGCTCCGGTGATTACGACGGAGAGCGCGGAGATTGCGGACGTGAAGGATGCGCTTCGGATCCGCCAATTGCCGTTAGATGGGAGGAGCGTGGCGACGCTGTTTGATTTGACGCCTGGAGTTGAGGGCGGTGGGTCGCCGCGTGTGAACGGCATGAAGGTGGGATCGGCGGAAATGCTGCTGGACGGCATTTCGCTGGTGGACCGTTTCGGAGGCGGGTTGCGCGGGGGCGTTTCACCCGGTCTCGACACGGTGCAGGAGTTCCGCATTGAGACGTCTGGATCGAACGCGCAGTATTCGCGGCCAGCCACGGTGACGCTGGTGACGAAGAGCGGAACGAACGAGTTTCACGGCTCGCTGTTTGAGACGCTGCGCAACAACGGTGGTGGATTGCGCGCGCGGCAGCGGCAGGACGGGAACACGCCGGCGCTGCTGATCCGCAATGAATTCGGCGCTTCGGCGGGCGGGCCGGTGTTGATTCCGAAAGTCTACAACGGGAAGAACCGGACGTTCTTCTTCGCCGCCTACGAAGGGCTGCGGCAACGGCAGAAGAGTTTCTATTCAGACGTGGTGCCTACGGCGGAAATGTGGCAGGGCAACTTTGCCGGCGTAGTGGATTCGAACAACCGGCGGACGGCGATCTATGATCCGCTGACGACAACGGCGACGGGAACACGCACGCCGTTCACGAGCAACGTGATTCCGCGGTCGCGCATTGCCCCCGTGCTGGGCGTGATGGAGTCGGTGACGCATGTGCCGACGGATCCGATCAATCCGTATCAAGGGCAGAATATGCGGGAGTTCTATCCGATCAATCAGAACTCAGACACATTGACGTTCCGCGGCGATCATCGTTTCACGGACAAAGACAGCATTTCGGGGCGGTTGACACGGACGGTTCTGGACCGGAAACAGTTCGGAGGAGTGTTCGGCGCCCCGCGTCCGGATATCAGCAATGGATTCGGGACGGGGCGAACGGACGCGAAGATTTACAACGCGTATATTCGCGAGACGCATCTGTTCACACCGAACATGTTTACGGAGACGCAACTGGCGGTGAATCGCGCGCCGAAGAGTTCGGGTACGCTGGCGGACTTCACGGACTGGCCGCAGCAATTGGGCTTCCCGAATCCGTTTGGGGCGCGCGGCTGGCCGTCGATCTATACGGACAATTTTGGCTGGGACGCGGACAACCGCAAAGATGAGAAGCTGACCGGACATGTGCTGGAGAACAACTCGACATGGATCCGCGGGCGGCACACGGTGAAGTTCGGAGGCAAGTACCGGCTGGAGTTCAACAACATTCAGGAGCTGCAGCAGAGCCAGGGGTCGCACGATTTCGCCGGGGATTGGACAGCGCAGTATGATGCGGCGAGCGACAACGCGGTGCCGTTCACCGGCGATGGGCTGGCGGCGATGGCGTTGGGCCTGCCGACGTACCTGTCGAATCAATACAACCGCGGTTTCTTCTACTTTGAGCAAAAGGAAGTCGGGTTGTATGTGCAGGACACGTGGAAGGTGAGCTCGCGGTTGACACTGGATTTCGGCATGCGCTGGGACAAGTGGACGGCGTACAAAGAGAAGTACAACCGGCTGGTGAACGTGGATCTGCGGAACTTCGCGAATCGCTTTGAAGTGATCACGCCGGGAAGCACGACGATGGAGAGCCTGCCGGGCGTACCGCCGTCGGTGCTGGCGTCGTGGGCGAAGCGCGGATTGACGTGGCGCACGGCGGATGCAGCCGGGCTGCCGGGGAACCTGCTGGCGGCGGACAACAACAACTTCGGGCCACGCATCGGCGCTGCGTTCCGTTTGAACGATAAGACGGTGTTGCGGGCGAACTACGGCGAGTATTTCTGGACTTTGCCGCTGTCCCAGATTCTGCAGGCGTCGCGGACAAACCCTCCGTTGAACCTGCGGTTTGAGAACAACATCTCTGTGGCGGATGGCACTTCGACGTTCGCCGTGCGGACCGCTCCTCGTCCGGATTTCTTCGTGGGCCGGGCGGTGGTGAACACGCAGGGAATCGTGGCGTTGCCGGACACGGCGCGTCCGATGGTGCCGCTGGATGCATTCGGATGGAAGGATGCGCGTGCACAGACGTGGCACCTGACGTTCGAGCGCGAACTGATGCGGGAGACGTCATTGCGGCTGAGCTACATTGGCAACCACGCGCGCGATTTGGAACAGAAGTATTCGGTGAACCAGCGCGAAGCGGAGTTTAACTATGTGGCGCGGACGGGACAGAATCCTCCGGGCAACCGTGATTTGATGCGTGTGAACAAGGACTGGGGCTTTGCCAATGCGACGAATCGCACGGGCTTCAGCGATACACACAGCCTGCAGGGAGAATTGGAGCGGCGCTTCTCAAACGGGTTGCAGTTCCAGTTCTTCTATGTGTTCACGCGGTCTTTGACCACGTCGGATGCGGGCGGGTTTACCTCGGGCAATGGAAGCATCAACTCGACGAACGGCATTTACCAGGTTCCGGAGAATGTGCAACTGCTGGGTGGCGGGAATCTGACCTACGATCAGTTGCTGCAGCTGGGCAAGCAGAATTCGACGGAGGTTCCGCCGCAGCATGTTCGCTACAACGCGTACTATGATCTGCCGTTCGGGAAGGGCAAGAAGTTCGGCGGAAGCGCATCGAGCGGGTTGAACCATATTATTGGCGGCTGGCACATCGCATTGAACGGCGACTGGCGCGGCGGACGTTGGATGGGCATCAATCCGGCGCGGTACTTGTTCGGCGATCCGACGTTGTCGGCCGATGACCGGCTGACGCTGACGTTCGCGGGACGGCCGCAGCGGCTGTGGTTTGCGGGCGACTTCGATCCGCGGCTGGCGACGAACGTGGATGCGTCGGCGCTGCAGAAGCTGGTACCGCTTGATCAGGGACAGCGCATTCTGCGCCAGCTTGGGCCGCGGTTCGACAACCGGTTGCCGCAGACGCTGGCGAACGGGACGATCCGGCAGACGCCGATCACGGACACGGTGAGCTGGAACTCGCGGGCGTTCATGTTGGGGCCGGGCGCGTGGAACACGGACGTGCGTTTGCTGAAGAGCTTTGATTTCAGCGAGCAGCGCAACGTGCAGTTCAGCGCGGACTTCTTCAACTTCTGGAATCACCCGGTGGACGGCAATCCGAACAACACGACTGGTCTGCAGGATCTGAGCGTACAGGCGAACGGTCCCCGCATCATCCAGTTCTCGCTTCGGGTAAACTTCTGATTCATGCTTTGGACAGCGATTGTTCTTCTCGCCGGCGGCCTGCAGGCTGAGCCGCCGGCCACACCGCTTTGGCTACGCGGCCATGCGGTGATTCCGACGCCACAGAAAGTGACGCTGGGCGCTGGGGACGTTGTCTTCGATGATTCGTGGAGCTATCGGGCAGAAGGGCTGCCAGCCACGCATATTGCGATTCGATCTCTAACGGGGGATCTGCGCGCGTTTCATGGATTGACGATTGGCGCGGCGGCGAAGCCGAAGGTTGTACGGCTGGCGGTGAGCAAGGGCGCGACGGGAGTGAAGGCGCAGGGCTACACGCTGGAAGTGAAGCCGGGCGCGGTGTCGATCACGGGCAATAGCGACGCGGGTTTGCTGTACGGGGTGCAGACGTTCCTGCAGCTTCTGAAGCCGGGCCCGCGTGGGACTCTGCTGCTGCCGGAGGCGGCGGTGGAAGACTGGCCGGCGCTGGAGATGCGCTTTCTTCATTGGGATACGAAGCATCACCAGGACCGGATGGAAACGTTGAAGCGGTACCTGGATTGGGCGGTGCGCTTCAAGGTGAACCGGATCGGGTTTGAGCTGGAGGACAAGTTCGCGTATCCATCGGTACCGGATATCGGTGCGCCGGGTGCTTTCACGGCGGCGGAGTTGCAGGAGATTGTGAACTACGGGCTGGAGCGGTTTATTCAAGTGGTGCCCGTGATTCAATCGCCGGCGCATCTTTCTTATGTGTTGAAGCATCCGCGGTATGCGCATTTGAAAGCGGATGGGAACAACTATCAGGCCGATCTATGCAACGAGGAAACATACAAGCTGCTGTTCCGGATGTACGATGACGTGATTGCGGCGACGAAGGGCGTGGATCTGTTTTTCGTTTCGACGGATGAGGTTTACTACGCGGGCATGGGCAGTTGCTCGCGGCCGTACAACGAGGAAAACCGCAGTATTGCATGGGCGGAGTTTGCCAAGCGGGCGCGGGATCATCTGGCTTCACGCGGGCGGCGGATGCTGGCGTGGATTGAGTATCCGTTATTGCCGCAGCATTTGAAGATGATTCCAGCGGATGTGATTGACGGCGTGATGGGCGAGGAAGAGTATCTGCCTTTGCAGAAGGTGGAAGGCCGGCGGCAGTTGGTGTATGTGTCGATGCAGGGGGCGGAGTTTCTGTTTCCGGATCATCTGCCGCTGGACGCGAACCTCGGCGATTCGCCGGCTGCGGGGGATGACGATCCGCTGGAGTTTGAGCGGGGAGTGGCGGCGGGACGCATTCGCAGTGTGTTCTCGCAGGTGCCGTCGGCGCGCGTATGGGGCGCGAATCCGATTGGGTTGTTTGGCGCGGCCTGGGGCGATTCGGGATTGCACAACGAGACGTTCTGGCTGGGATGGGCGGCGGCGGCGCGGTATGGATGGCATCCGGGGTCGCCATCGCCGGAGCAACACACAGCGGAGTTCATGAATATCTACTATGGCCCGGGATCGACGGGGATGGTGGAGGTGTATCGGATGATGCAGCGGCAGGCGCGGGCGTGGCAGCGCACCTGGGAGCGGGTGGTGAGCAAGGTACGCGGGCCCGGGTATGGCAACTCGTATGGGAAGGGAAGAGGCACGACACGTTACGACCAGACGCTGCGGATGCCACCGTTGCCCGAAGCTGGCACGTTGGTGATGAAGCCGGAGTTCACGGCGAAGTATCGCGAGTATCTGCGGATGGCGGCGGCACGGCAGTTGGAGAACGATCAACTGGTGCATGCGCTTCAGGAGCAGATTGGGCGTGGGCCGCGGAATGCGTACAACCTGGAAGTGATGTTGTCGCTGGCGCATTTTGTTGGGCATCACTGGCGCTTGTTGTTTGCTCTAGCGGATGCGGAACGCGATCTGGACCGGGCGCGTACGCTGGCGGCAAAGGATCCGGCGCAGGCGGTGGGCCATCTGGTGGCGGCGTATAACCGCATTGGGCGGGCTGAGAAGGAAGGACTGGCGTCGTATAGCGCGGTGCAGTCCACGTTTGAGAAGAGCCAATTTCCGAAGGGCCGCACGGTGGGCGGACGGCAGTTTGTGCAAGTGCTGGACGATGTGAAAGACCACTGGGGCGGACGCACGACGGACCTGGGCTACATGTTCGCGGCGGAGAAGAGCATGGGCATGGAGCAATGGCGCGGCAGTTTGCGAAAGCTGCTGGAGGCATTTGCCAAGCAGCACAATGTTCCGGTGAAAGGCTTGGCCGAGGCGCGACTTGAAGAGTAACGAACCGGCGCTGCGGCGGGTTTTGTCGCGGCGCGATCTGATCGTTTACGGGCTGGTGATTCTGACGCCGACCGCTCCGTATCCGGTGTTTGGAACGGTGCAGCAGATATCGGGTGGGCATGCCACGCTGAGTTACCTGGTGGCGATGGTGGCGATGTTGTTCACGGCGGCGAGCTATGCACGCATGGCGGCGGCATTTCCGGTGGCGGGTTCCACGTACTGCTTTGTGCAGCGCGGGTGGAATGAGCATCTTGGTTTTCTGGCAGGTTGGGCGATGTTGCTGGACTATTTTCTGATTCCGTTGTTGAGCATCGTCTACGCGGCATTGACGGCGGCGCGATTGCTGCCATCCGTGCCTTACGCGGTATGGCTAGTGGTGTTCTCGCTGGCGATCACGCTGGTGAATCTGCGCGGGATCAAGGCGACGGCGAGGGCGAACGTGGTGTTGATGGTGGTGCTATCGACGTCGGCGGCGCTGTTTGCGGTGCTGGCGATCCGGCATGTTCTGGCTTCGGGGGGATCGTTGTGGTCGCCGGTGGCGATTTTCGATGAGCGTACTTTTACGTTGCGGACGTTGATGATGGGTGCGGGGATTTCGGCGTTGTCGTATATCGGGTTCGATGCGGTGACGACACTGGCGGAGGAGAGTCACAATCCGCAATCGGACGTGGCGTTCGCGACGGTGCTGACGTGCGTGCTGCAGGCCGTGATCTGCGCGGTGACGGTGTATCTGGCGACGCTGGTGTGGCCGGATTACAAGGCTTTTCCGCAAGTGGAGACGGCGATTCTGGACATTGGGGCGCGCATCGGCGGACCGGCGATGTTCGGGTTGATCACGGTGGCGCTGCTGGTGGCGGGGTTGGCGTCGGCGATGACTGGGCAAGCGGGAGCATCGCGATTGCTACTGGGGATGGGGCGCGATGGAGCATTGAGCCGGTGGCTGTTCGGGCATGTGGACGCGGCATCGGCGGCTCCACAGCGGGCGATCTGGTTCATGGGAGCGCTATCGCTGGTGGGCTCACTGGTGGCGGGGTTTCAGATGATTGTGGAACTGCTGAATTTCGGGGCGTTCTGCGGCTTCACGCTGGTGAACTTGAGTGTCATTGTTCATTACTATGTCCGGGGCGGACGGCGCGCGGGGAGCGATTTTTGGCACTACCTTCTGTTCCCTTTGCTGGGAGCGGTGGTGTGCGTGTACCTATGGCTGAGCTTGAGCAGTGCGGCACAGATGGCGGGGTTTGCGTGGCTGGGCGTGGGCTTGGTTTACCTGGCCGTGCTGACACGCGGATTCCGGCTGGCGCCGAAGAGATTGGAGTTGTGATGTTGCACCGTGAGCGGCTGCATCAAATCGCGCAGGACCTGGTGCGTACTCCATCGGAGAACATGCCTCCGGTTGGCGCGGAAACATCCTGCCAGGAATATGTTTTGGCGCATTTCCGGCGGTGCGGATTGCAGACGGAAGCCTACCGGCCGGATGAAGTGGAAGGGATCAAGGACCATCGCTGGTATTGGCCGGGGCGGGATTATGCGGGCCGGTACAATGTGGCTGGTCGGCGGAAGGGAAGCGGTGGTGGCCGTTCGCTGATACTTTCCGGGCATATCGACACGGTGCCGGCGGGTTCGCAGCCTTGGACGCGGGGGCCATTCAGCGGGGAGATCGACGGGAACCGGCTGTATGGGCGCGGCGCGAACGATATGAAAGCAGGCGTTGCGATGAACCTCTTTGTGGCCGAGGAATTGCAGCGCCGGGGCGTGGTGCTGCAGGGCGATCTGCTGATTGAGACGGTGGTGGATGAGGAGTTCGGCGGCGCGAATGGCACGCTGGCGGGGCGTGTTCGTGGGGATGTGGCGGATGGCGCGATCATTACGGAGCCGTCGTTTCTGCGGGTGTGTCCGGCGCAGCGCGGTGGTCGCACGGCACACATTACGCTGCGTGCTTCCGGTGGCGTGTTGACGGGTGGGATGTTTCCATCGGGTGTGATCAACGCGCTGCGATTCTTTCTGAATGAAGTGGACGTATTCGCGGCGAAGCGGCGGGCGAAGGTGGAAGTGCATCCGATGTATGCGGCGTGCGCCGATCCGGTGCCGGTGTCGATCACGAAGGTGACGACCGGACCGTGGGGCTTCCGTGAGCCGATTACGATTCCGGAGGAGTGCCGCATTGAGATGTACTGGCAGATGATGCCTGGAGAGACGCAGGAAGAGGTGGAGCGGGAGTTCTTTGCGTGGTTGCGGAGCCTGGCGTGGAAGGAGCCGCAATTATTTCCGCAAGAGCCGGCAGTAGAGTTGCCGATTCGATGGATGCCGGGATCGTTCACGGCGGCGGCGGATCCATTGGTGCAGGCGATGTGCGCATCGGCTTCCGCGGTATTGGGAAGAGCGCCGGAGGTGGCGGGCATCGAAGGGCCGTGCGACTTGTTTTTGTTTCACGAATTCGGCATGCCCGCGCTGTTGTGGGGACCGCGTGGGGGGAACACGCATGCCGCTGATGAGTATGTCGAGTTGGATACGCTCGATCTAGCGGCGGAGGCGTTGTTGGATATGGTGTGCCGCTGGTGCGGCGTGGCCGATTAGGGCTGATCGTAGCCGGTGAGGCGGCGGACCCAGATGTTGCGATAGCGCACGGGGACGTCGTGATCCTGGAGGCCGAGGGGCTCTTCGGCGGCGTGTGGCGCGTAGGTGCCGACGACACGATGGGCCATGCGGCCGGTGATTTCCTTGCGGTGCTGGGTGACGACGCCGTTGTGGATGACGGTGACGAAGGCGGGTTTCGCGAGCTTCTGGCCTTCGAATCGCGGGGCTTCGAAGATGATGTCGTAGGTTTGCCATTCGCCGGGTTTGCGCGAGGCGTTGACGAGCGGCGGCCACTGGCCGTAGATGGAGCCGGCCTGGCCATCGGCGTAGGTGGGGTTGTTGTATGAATCGAGGACCTGGATTTCGTAGCGGCTCATGACGAGGATGCCGGAGTTGCCGCGCCATTGGGAATCGCCGGTGATTTCGGTAGGGGAAGCCCACTCGATGTGATATTGCGCGTCGCCGAATTTTTCTTTGGAGACGAGCGTGCCGGCGCCGGATTTGACTTCCATATAGCCGTTGGCAACGGTCCAGTTGGCGGGCTTGAGGCCCTGCTTGGTTTCGACATTCCACTTGGAGAGATCTTTGCCATCGAAGAGTACGACAGCGTCGGAGGGCGGCATGCCGTACTGGGCTCCGGGAGTGACGACGCGCGGTTTGGGCCGGGCGATATCGTGGACCTTCCATTGCTGGCCGGGGAGCACGGGTGTATCGCTGTAGCCGGTGGGGGAAGTGCGATAGCCGGGCTTCTTGGTGGCTTGGGAAAGGAGCAAGCCGGTGGCGATGGTGGCCGCGATGGCGGCGATGATGAGATTGCGGAGTGACATGATTTAACCTCGTTTCAATTCGGCCTGCGCGGCGCGGTAGAGAGCGCGGATGTAGCCGATGGAATAACCCCAGCCTGCTTTGCGGCCGCCCACCATTTCGGGAACGTGATCGGCAATGAGGTTGCCGCGGAAGTCGACTTCGACGAGGGTCTTCATGAGCTTGTACATGTCGGTGTAGCCATTGTCGACGAAGGTTTCGGTGAAGTTGGGGATGGGGGCGCTGACGTTGCGGAAATGAATTTTCCAGAGCTTGCCGATTTTGGCGAATTCGCGGGCGGCGGAGAAGACGTCCTTGCCGGTGTGCTTGCCGCCTTCCATCCAGGTGCCACAGCAGAGGCAGACGCCGACGTTGGGACTGTTGGCGATTTCGAGGGCTTTCATGTAGCCATCGAAGGTGCCGAAGATGTGGCGGGGGATGCCGCCGAGTTCGGGAACTGGCGGATCATCGGGGTGGATGCCGATGCGGATTCCGTTCTCTTCCGCGACTGGAGCCACCTGTTTGATGAAGTAGGTGTAGTTTTCCCAGAGCTCTTCCTTCGAGAATTTGCGGCCGTGCGTGAGGGGGCCTTCGAAGACTTTGCCGGCCCAATAGCCTTTGGCTGTGTCTTGATTAAAGGTACGGGCGGAAGCGCCGCCACGGGTTTGGCCGCGTTCGGAGCTCCAGATGCCGTTGCCCATGTGGGCGTAGGTGGTGTACTTCAAACCGGCGCGGCCGAGATTGCGGAGGAACTGTTTGTACTCTTCGATCTTCTGGTCGCGGCCGGGGAGGTTGAGGGTGACCTCCGGCATGTTGTGGACATTGCTGTTGCCGATGTTCCAGACTTTGAGGCCGGCGCCTTCGACCTTTTTGACGATGGCGGCGTAGCGCTCGTAATTAGACGTGGGGCCGCCGGTGGGGACGTTGACCCATTCGACGCCCATTTGTTTGGCGAAGGTGAGTTCGTCGTCGGGGACTTCGGTGGGGATCTGGAGGGAGATTTTGATGCCGGGGGCAAGAGGCTCCAGGGGCTTCTTTGCGGCGGATAAGGCGGAGGCACTGGCGGCGGCGCCGAGTGCGAGTTGGAATAACTCTCTGCGATGCATGACGGGGGACCTCCGTGCGATTGTACCGCGGTGGGGGTGAGTGTGGAGTACAATCGGAGGACTTGAAACGCGATGGAATTGGCAAGCGGTTTAAAGATCGGGCCCTATGAGATTCTGCACCAGTTGGGTGCGGGAGGCATGGGAGAGGTGTGGAAGGCGCGAGATTCGCGGTTGGGGCGCGAGGTGGCGATCAAGGTGTTGCCGGCCGCGCTGGCTCACGATAGCGACCGGCTGGCGCGCTTTGAACTGGAGGCAAAGGCGGCAAGCGCACTGAATCATCCGGGCATTCTGACGATTTTTGATATTGGCCAGCAGGATGGCTCGGTGTATCTGGTGTGTGAGTTTATTGAGGGGCAGACGTTGCGGGAGGCGCGAGTGGAGCCGCTGCGGAAGCAGATTGAGATTGCGTCGCAAGTAGCGGATGCGTTGGCGGCGGCGCATGCCAAGGGGATTACGCATCGCGATCTGAAGCCCGACAACATTATGGTTTCGCGCGATGGGCGGGCGAAGATTCTGGACTTCGGATTGGCGAAGCAGGCGGGGCCGATCGGACAGGAAGAGGCGACGCGGGTAGCGTTCCAATCGGAGCCGGGGACGGTGGTGGGCACGGTTGGGTATATGGCTCCGGAGCAGGTGAGGGGGCAGGGGGCTGATGCGCGGAGCGATATCTTCAGCTTTGGGGCCGTGCTGTATGAGTTGTTGAGTGGTGCGCGGGCGTTTGGCGGGGAGTTCACGGCGGAGATTTTGAATGCGATTGTGAAGAGCGATCCGGCGGAGTTGCCGGCGAGTGTTCCTGCGAGCGTGCGGTTGATTGTGGAGCGATGCCTGGAGAAGGACCCGGGGGACCGGTTTCAATCGGCGAAGGACCTGGCGTTCGCGCTGCGGAATTCAACGGCGGCGGGGAGTGGGACGAAGACGGAGACGATCGCCGCGCTGCCTGCCGCGAGTGCGCCGAGGCGGATACCAGTGGGCGTTGTGGCCACGGCTGCGGTGCTTGGTGTTGTTGCCGGACTGGTGGTGCAGGCGTTGCGGACGCCTTCCTACGTGGATCTGGCGTCGTTCCGGCATGTGCCGTTTGCGATTGAGGGCGGGCAGGAGAGCGATCCCGCCTGGTCACCGGATAGCCAGACGCTGGCGTATGTGGCGGACGATCCGAATGGCGTTCTGCAGGTGATGGTGAAGGGTTTGAAATCGGCGACGCCGCTGCAGTTGACGAAGGCGAAGACGAATTGCAGGCGGCCATTCTGGTCGCCGGATGGCGCCCGCGTCTATTATGTGTCGCAACGCAAGTTGTACTCGGTGGGGCCCGCCGGCGGGGCATCGGAGGTGTTGTTGGATGGGGTGATGGATGCGGTGATGGCGTCCGACGGAAAGACGATGGCCGTGCGCAAGATCAATCCGACGGACACGTTTCAGAACCGGCTGCTGGTGGGGACGTTGGATGCGCTGAAGCCGTATCAGCAAGCGCCCTTTCCGGAGCGGCACTTTCATCATGGGATGGGATTTTCGCCGGACGGGAAGACACTGTACGTATTCGCACGACCGATTGGCGGGGAGGGGAATGCTTCGTTGTGGTTGCTGCCTGTAGGCGGAGGAGCGCCGCGGCGTGTGGCGTTGCCGACGGAGATGCTCTGGTCGCAGGCGGTGGGGCCGTATCTGAATACACTGGCCTGGCTGCCGGGAGACCGGCAGGTGATTCTATCGGCACGTTTGCGCGGCAATCCGGTGTTTCAGCTGTTTCTTGCCGATTTGGAAAGCGGGGCGAGCCGGCAGATCTCCGCTGGTCTTGCGGCGCATGAGACGCCGGCGGTATCCCGCGATGGGAAGCACATCGCGTATGTGAGCGGCGAACGCGACATGGATCTGATGGAGATTTCCCTGGATAGCGGGACGCACCGACCGTTGCTGGCCACTTCGGCAAGCGAGATGCGCGGGACATGGCCGGCGAATGGGAACATGCTGTTGTTTGAATCGGACGGGTCGGGGTTGAATGAGATTCGGGTGCGCAATGAGACGGAGGGCTGGAGCCGGCCAGTGATCACTCGGGAAACGGAGGGATTGCCGGCGGACGCCGAGCCGCACAGCCCTGCCATATCGCCGGACGGACAGCGTCTGGTTTACGAAGTACGCGGAGAGGATCACACGTTGTGGGTATCCAGCATGGCGGGCGGCCGCGCAGTGCAGGTGGCGCGGATGGGGAAGGATCACCAGCACTATGCGAACTGGTCACCGGATGGGAACTGGATCGTGTACCGGAGTTCGGGTGTTTCGGAGCGGCTGGTAAAGGCGCCATCGGGAGGCGGAGGGAGTGTGGTGGAGATAGCGGGTGGGGCATCGGACTGCAACTACACGCATTGGAGCGGCGACTGGATTCTTTGCGTGGGCGCGACATCGAGGTTGTATTCGGCGGATGGGAAGCAGGTGTACCCGATTCGAGGGGGCGCTACAACGGGGTTTTCGAAAAACGGGTCGGCAGTGATTTCGCTGCGGGTGGAGGATGGACAGTGGGGGATTTTCTCGATGGATGTGAAGACGCGGGTGGAGCGGAAGTTGCGGGATTTGGATCTGCCTCGCAACGCGAATGTGGGTGGGTTTAGTATGCATCCGGACGGGAAACGGATTGTGACGTCGATGCGCAAGGCGCATGCGGATATTTATTTGCTGGAGGGGTTCCGGACTCCGGCGCGGTGGTGGGAGCGGCTATTCTAGCGTTTGGGCACCGCTTGGTCGTACGTTCTGCGGCGTGGGACGGGGGCTTCGAGGAGCGGGAGGGCTCCGTTTTTTTCCGCTTCTTCCCACCAGAGTTTCTTCAACTCTTCGAGTTTTTGCGGGTACTGAGCGGCGACGTCGTCGGATTCGGAGAAATCCTTCTCTACGTGATAGAGCTCCCATTTGTCGGTATCGAAGTCAGTGCCGGGGGTGTGGATGCCAATCGCTTTCCAACCTTTGTGCCAGATGCCGCGGCTGCCCCATAGTTCGTAGTATTGGCGATCGCGCGGATCGGGGCTGTTGGGGTTGTCGAAGGTCGGGCGGATCGTCTTGCCTTGCAGCGGCATCTGGCAGACTCCGCGATACGATGCAGGAGGTTCGATGCCGGCAATGTCGAGGACCGTTGGCGTGATGTCGATGACGTCGACGAATTGCTTGCGGAGGCCGGTTTGCTTGATGCCAGCGGGCCAAGAGACCAGGAACGGCGTTTGCACGCCGCCGGCGTAGGGCCAGAGCTTGTAGAACTTGAATGGCGTCACCGATGCCGAAGCCCACATGCGGGGATACAGCGGCTGGGTGGTGGGAGAGCCCATTTCATCGAGGCGGCGATGCATTTCGGCAATTGTCGTCTGATCGCCATAGGCACGGGTGAAGTTGCCTTTGACGCCTGCTTCGGGGGCTCCGCCGTTGTCGGAGATGAGGAAAATCGCGGTGTTCTCGAATAGATTTTTCGATTTGAGGTAATCGACGACGCGGCCGATTTGCTCGTCGGTGTGTTCGAGGAAACCGGCGTAGGCGGCCATGAAGCGCGCGTAGACGGCTCGCTGCTGGTCGTCGAGATCGTTCCAGGCTGGGTCTCCGGGATTGCGCGGCGGGAGCTTGGTGCCGGTGGGGATGATGCCCAATTCCAGAAGGCGCTTGTGGCGCGTTTCGCGAATGGCGTCCCAGCCTTTGGTGTAGGCCGTTGCGTATTTGTCGACGTAACGCTTTGGCACCTGGACGGGGGTATGGGTGGCTCCGAAGGCAACGTAGAGGAAGAAGGGCTTCTTCGCGTTGTCGGAGAGGTGGTCGTCGAGCATCGCCAGGCCGCGGTCGATGATATCGACGGAGAAGTGGTAATCGGGCTTGTTGGGCGGCTTGACGGGATGATTGTCTTCGAAGAGGTCGGGCTTGTATTGATCGGTCCAGCCGGAGGGGAAGCCGTAGTAACGATCGAAGCCTTTCTGCAGGGGCCAGTGTTCGCGGGCGCCGGCGGCGCGCATGTCGCGGGTGGGCACGAGGTGCCATTTGCCGACGCCGTAGGTGGAGTAGCCGTGCGAGCTGAGGATCTGGGCGACGGTAGCGGCGGCGGGAGTGACGCGGCCTCGGGAGTGCGGATAGCCCTGGTCGTCGCCGGCGAGTTCCTTCATGCCGATGGCGTGGCTGTTGCGGCCGGTGAGGAGCGAGGCTCGGGTGGGGGAGCAGATCGCCTTGCAATGGAAATTGTTGTACTGGAGGCCGCCGCTGGCAAGGGCGTCGATGCGTGGGGTGTTGATTTCGGAACCGTAGCAATGGAGGTCAGAGAAGCCAGTGTCGTCGAGGACGATGTAAACAAAGTTGGGGGTTCCTGATTTGGCTTGGCGGGTTGAGAGAGGGGAAGGTTTGGATGCAGCGGCTGTGCGGCCGATGACGCCGGAGAAATCGTGGGCGGGCTGGGGAGCGGGGCATTCCTGAGCAGCAGCGGCGGTTGCGCCGCCGAGCAAAGTGGCGAGGAGGCGGCGGCGCGAGAGGGGAGTGTGGCTCATGTTCCTTTCGATCCTTATGCAAAGGGACGGCCGCTGTCAACCTGTAGTAAGTCGTACAATGGGATCAAGAATCGATCCCGGTTTATGTTTCGGTGTGCTGCGTTGTTTCTCAGTTTGGCAACCACAGTTTCGGCGGCGGAACTGTTCTCCTGGCATTCGTTCGATATTGCGGAGAGGCTCACCAAGAAGATCGATATTCAGGTTACGACGCGGCTGCGGACGAGGGATGAGTTTCAGTTATTGAACCAGGTTCTGGGCGGGCCGATGCTCACCTACCGGGTGAACAGCCGGCTGCTGTACTTCGGCGGATACTGGGCGCAGCCGGGGCACGAATATAACAAACCGTGGCTGATGGGGCACCGGATCTTTGGCGGGGTGGACCGGCGGTGGGCGCTGAAGAACTACACGATGATCGGGCGGCTCACGTATGAGCGTCACTATGGTGCGGGGCGGCCGGACCACAACCGGTATCGAACGTATACGCGGTTCATGTTTCCACGCCGGGTGGTTGTTCCTTTTCTGCAATACGAATACATGGCCATCCGGCAAGGTTTCTTCTCTTCGCGTCAGACGGGCGGAGTGCGCTTTCACGTGAATCCTCACGTGATGCTGGATGTGAGTTACCAATACGATGTGCGGCGGGCTTCGTGGGGCGGCAACCGGAACGCGATCATTACGGCGGTGTCATTCCGGCGACGGGAGAATTGATCACCGCAGCGATCCGGTGGCGTAGTCGAGCACGGAGCGGCGCAACTGGTATTCATAGCGCGCGGTGACTTCGGCGATTTCGGCGGCGAAGCGCGACAATTGGGCCTGGTTCAATTCGACGATGTTGCCGAGGCCGAGCTCATAGCGCGTCTGGGCGAGGCGCAAGGTGCGGCGGGCCTGTTCGAGAAGTTTCGCGGTGACGGGGAGGCGCTGGAAGGAATCGTTGGCGGCGAGCCAGGCGCGTTTCACATCCGCCCCAATACGAATCTCCGCGTCGAGCAGTTCCATCTCGGCGATCTTCACTTTGAGGTCGGCATCGCGGCGGCGGGAGCGGTTGAGATCGCCGTTGTAGAGGGGAATATTGAGATTCAAGCCGATGCCGGAGTAGCGGGTTTTGAGGCGCTCATCGCCGGCCGGGATGACACCGGCGACGCCCAACCCGGTGAGGGTAGGGAAGGCGAGGCGGCGCTCGGCTTCGGCGAAGCTGCGCGCGGCTTTGACCAGCAGGCGGCGGGCTTCGAGTTCGGGCCGGGCCACGGATTCCTTCGCCATGGTGTCAGCGTCCTTGGTCAGTTCGAGCGGCGCGGGGGCATCCGTTAAGGAGTAATTGACGGTGTCCTTCATGCCCATGGCGGCGGACAAATCGACCAGAGTGGAGTTGAGGATCGTGGTGGCGTTGGCCACGGCGAGCTCCGCTTCTGACACGGACACTTCGGCGAAGCCGACATCGAGGGTGGAGCGGAGGTTGCTATCGGCAAGCGCGCTGACCTGTTTCAGGACGAGGCGGCGGGCTTCGAGCGTTTCCCGGGCGACGCGTACGGTGGATTGCGCGAGCAGGGCGCTGAAGTAGGCGCGGCGGACTTCGATGCGGATGTCGGCGCGCGAGGCGTTGACGATTTCCGAAGCGGCTTCCACGCGCGTGCGTGCGGCGGAGACGAGGTTCGAGGTACGGCCGAAATCCCAGACCGGGCCAGTGATGACGATGCCCGAGGCAAAGCGGCTGAAGATGCTGGAGGCGTTCAAGCCGCCGCCGGCGCCGATGCGGGACAGATGATCGGCGGCCGAAGCAGTGACGTTGGCCGAAACGATTGGCTTGTAGGCGGAGCGGGCCTGGGCCACGACTTCGCGGGCGGAATCGACGGTGAGCTGCGTCGATTTCATGCGCGGATGATTCTGAATGGCGAGCGACTCGGCCTGATCGAGGGTGAGCGGCTGCTGCGCCCAGGCCGCGCCGCAGACGAACAGCAGAGCGGCGATCTTCAAGCTTCTTCCTCCACGGGGAGACCCGCTGTGGCCGGCCGGTCGCGATAGACCGCCAGGTAAGCCGCGGGCACGATGAATACGGTGAGTAACAGAGACACGCCCATACCGCCGATGACGGCGCGCGCGAGCGGGGCGTAGGCTTCGCTGCCGGTGCCGAGCTTCAGGGCCATGGGCATCATGCCGATGATGGTGGCGAGCGAAGTCATGAGGATGGGGCGAAGGCGCACGCGGGCGGCCATTTGCACGGCGTCACTCAACTCCATGCCGTCCATGCGGAGGCGGCGGGTGAATTCGACGATGAGGATGGAGTTCGACACGACGATGCCGACCATCATGATGACGCCCATCAGCGATTGCACGTTGAGCGTGGTCTCCGTGGTGTAGAGCGTGGCCAGAACGCCGGTGAGGCCCATGGGCACGGCGAGCAGAATCAGCAGTGGATCGAGGAAGGAGCGGAACTGTGCGACGAGGATGAGGTAGAGTAGGGCGGTGGCGAGAATGAGGCCGCCGGCGAAGCTTTTGAAGGAGGCGCGCATGGCGTGGACGGAACCGCGCAGATCGATGCGGACGCCCTTCGGCAGTTCCTTTTTCGAGAGCACATGTTCGATGGAGGCGGCAGCGCGCTCCAGGTCTTCGGTGTCGAGGTTGACGTACATATCGACCACTTTGCGCAGGCCGTAGTGGGCGATTTCGGTGGGGGAGACGCCGCGGCTGACGGTGCCGACGGAATCGAGTGTGGTGGTGGCTTTGGAGAGCGTGCGGAGCGGCATTTGGGCGAGGTCGGATACGGCCTTGACGCTACGTTCGGGGTATTGCACGGCGAGGTAATAGTCGTTGCCGCTCTTTGGATCGGTCCAGAAGGTGGGAGCGATCATGGTGTTCGAAGAGACGGAGGTGATGAGATTGCTGACGATCTCACGGGCGCTGAGGCCCATGAGCGAAGCGCGGCGGCGATCGACGTCGACGCGCAGGGCGGGCAGATCGAAGTCCTGCGGGATGTAGACATCGTTGACGCCGGGGAGGCGTCGAATTTCGGGGGCGAGGCGGGTGGCGACGCCGAAGATGGACTGCATATCGGGGCCGCTTAGCTGGACGTTGATGGGGGCAGGGGAGCCGAAGTTGAGCACGGCATCGACGAAGCCGCCGCTTTGGAAGTACGTTGTGAGCTCGGGCATCTCGCGGCGGAGACGCTCGCGCACGCGAGCCATGTAGGCATAGCTTCCGGTGGTGCGTTTTTCTTTGAGGCTGACCTGAACGAATGCCATGTGCGGGGCGGCGTTGCTGGTGTAGATGGCGGAGAAATCGGGGACGACGCCGACGTTGGAAACGAGCATTTCGAGGTCGCGCGGATCGACGATTTCACGGACCATCTGTTCGACGCGCTTCACTTTGGCTTCGGTGATATCGAGGCTGGTGCCGGAGGGCGCCTTCATGTTGACGATGAACTGGCCAGCATCGGTGCGGGGGAAGAAGGCGGAGCCGAGTTTGGGATAGAGCAGCAGGCTGAAGGCGAAGCCTGCCAGCAGCACAGTGACGACGGTCATCGGATAGCGCAGCAGGCCAGCGAGAATGCGGTCATAGACGGTCATGAGTTTCACGAACAGGACATTGAAGTGATAGAACCAGCCGACTTCGCGGCCGGTGTGGTGATCCTTTTCGTGAATGAAGCGGGCGCAGAAGAGGGGCACGATGGTCATGGCGACCACGTAGGAGGCGAGCAGGCTGAGCACGACGGTGAGCCCGAGGGCGGTGAACAGATCTTTGCTTACGCCATAGAGGAAGACGACGGGAAGGAAGACGACCGCGGTGGTGAGCGTGGAGGCCAGTACGGGCAAGGCCACCTCGTTGGCTCCGTTGCGGGCGGCGACGCGGGGCGATTCGCCCTGGTCCATGTGGCGGAAGATGTTTTCGAGCACGACCACCGAGTCGTCGATGAGGCGGGAGAAGGCCAGGGCCAATCCGCCGAGGGTCATCGTATTGATGGAGCCGTTGCCGAGGTAGAGGGCGACGAAGGCGGCGAGCGCGGAAAGCGGGATGGAGAAGAAGACGGCGACGGTGGCGCGCATGCTGCCGAGGAAGAGCAGGATCATCGTCGAGGTGAGGAAGATGCCGATGCCGCCTTCGCTCAACAGCGTCTGAATGGCCTGCTTGATGAAGCGCGACTGATCGAAAACCACTTCGGCCACGAGATTGTCTGGCACGTCGAGCAGGTTCTTCACTTCGTTCTTCACGGCGTTGACGACGGCGATGGTGTTGGTGTCGCCGCCCTGGCGAAGCACCGGCTGATAGACGGAAGGCTGGCCATCGACGCGGACGATGTTGAACTGGATCTGGGCTGCGTCGCGGACGTTGGCGACATCGCCGACATTGACCGCGGCGAGGCCGTTGGTTTTGACCGGCAATTGCAGAATGCCGTTGAGGTCGGTGAACTGGCTGTTGGTGAAGATGGGGTAATCGACGGGGCCGATGCGGATGTTGCCGGAGGGGAGGATGACGTTCGATTCGTTGATGGCGCGAACAACGTCCATGGGGCTCATCTGGTAGTTTTCGAGCTTGTTGGGATCGACGTAGACCATGATCTGGCGGTAGCGGCCACCGAAGGGCGGAGGCACGGCGGCGCCGGCGATCTTGGCAACCTGCGTACGGACGCGGTAGTGGCCCACGTCGCGGAGGGCGGCTTCGGTCATGCCCGCGCCTTTGAGCGAGATGAGGCAGACGGGGATGCTGGAGGCATCGAAGCGGAGCACGTAGGGAGGCAGCGTGCCGGGAGGCATGCGGCGCATTTCGGCGAGGGCGAGGTTGGCGATGGTGGAGACAGCGGAATCGGGGTTGGTGCCGGGCTGGAAGTAGATCTTGATGATGCCCGCGCCGGTGATGGAGCGCGATTCGATGTGCTCAATATTCGGGGCGAGCGTGAAGAAGCGTTCCTGGCGTTCGGTGATGTTCTTCTCTACCTGTTCGGCGGGCATGCCGGGATAGAGCGTGGCGACAACCACGGCGGTGAGGTCCATCGCGGGGAACATGTCGACGGGCATGCGGGTGAGGATGGTGCCGCCGAGCAGACACACCACCAGGGCGCACACCACAATGAAATAGGGGTGCCGGAGGGAAAACGATGGCAACTCAGTTGACCTCCGTCAGTTTGGTTTCGACTCTTTGTCCGGCGCGGAGGAGGCTGCGATTGCCGACGACGATCAAGTCTTCGGGGCTGATGCCGGTGACGACTTCGATACGGGCCGCGGATTCCATGCCGGTTTTGATTTCGCGCTCTTCGATGGCGCCGGAGTTGACCACCATGACGGAGCGGTTGCCGCCGTTGTTGGAGATTGCGGTGACGGGCACGGTGAGTCCGTCTTCCTTGCGGGCGAGGGTGATGGCGACTTCGGCGGTCATGCCGGGGATAAGCTCGCCGGAGGGATTGGCGACATCGACCTCGGCTTCCATGGTGCGGCTGGTGAACTGGACATCGTTGGAGAGGCGGGCGACGCGGCCTTCGAATTTCTTGCGCAGGACGGGGACGGAGATGGCGACGGTGGTGCCGGGGCGCACCATGGGGACGGCGCTTTCGGGGACGATGACGACCATGCGGAGACGGCGGATTTCCGCGATGCGGACGAGCGGGACGGCGGAGGACGAGGTGCCGGCCTGGATCATGGCGCCGAGATCGACATTGCGTTTGGTGACGATGCCGTCGAAGGGGGCGGTGATTTCGGTGTAGGCGGCGAGGGTTTTCGCTTTTTCGACGGTGGCGCGTGAGGCTTCGATCTGGTGGCGGACGACGCCAAGAGCGGCATCGGCGGAGGCGACCTGCGCTTCGGCAGCGCGGCGTTTCGCCAGGGCTTCGTCGATTTCCTGTTGGGCGACGATGCCTTTTTCGGCTTTGGCTGCGGCTTCCAACCTCTTATAGGAGAGTTCGGCGATGCCCAAGTTGGCTTTGGCGCGCTCGACTTCGGAGTGGAGCCGCTTCAATTCGGCTTCCTGGCGGCTGACTTCGGCGTTGGCGTGGGAGATATCGGAGGCCATTTCAGGGACTTCCAGAGAGGCGATGAGCTGGCCGGCGCGGACACGATCGCCGACATCGACGGTAATTTTGCGCAGGTAGCCGGGGACCTTGGCGTGCAGGTCAACAGTCTGGTAAGGCTTGAAGTCACCCGTGAGAACTACTTGCTGCTGAAGGGTTTCTTTGACCGGTTTGGCGACGGCTACGGTCTCCTGAGCGACGGGCTTCGAGGCTTCTACAGGGGTGACGGGGGTGATCTTGCTACAGCCGGTGGCGGCGAGGAGAGCGATCATCGTCACTGCGCATTTCTGGGTCATGTCAGTTCCGTTTCAATTGCGTTACAGATTCCATCAGCATACAGGAGAGGGATCGGATCGGCAACTGCGGGGCGTTAGGTGCGGGCAAGTTTTTGCTCGTTTCGATATACTTTCGGGACAGTGGGAGTCTGATCCATGATTCGATCTGTGAGTCTTTTTTTCCTATTCACCTTTGCTGCTTTTGCGCAAGGTTCCGTCACCATCTACGGGGTGGTGAAAGACACGACGGGCGCGCTGGTGCCCGGAGCGAACATTTCCATCACGCACACCGATACGGGTGCGGTGCGGCAGGCGGCATCGAATGAACGCGGCGATTACATTGCGTCGCAACTGGCGATTGGCGGGTACACGGTGACCGCCGAGCGGCAGGGCTTCAAAAAGTTCGTGCAGACGGGCATTACGGTGCAGGTGGACGAGAACCGGATGGTGCCGATTGTGCTGCAGGTGGGCGATGTGGCGGAGAGCGTGACGGTGGAGGCGCAGGCGGTGCAGGTGGATACGCGCACGGGAACACTGAAGGAAGTGGTGGATTCGAAGCGGATTGTGGAGCTGCCGTTGAACGGGCGCAACGCGCTGCAACTGCAGTTGCTGGTGCCGGGGGCGGGATCGGTGGCTGCGCCGGGGCAGGGGCAGAACTCGACGGTGTCGATTAATGGGAGCAGGCAGAACGGGAACAATTACGTGCTGGATGGCGGGGACAATCACGATCCGTATTTCAATTCGCCGAGCGTGTTTCCGCCGCCGGATGCGCTGGAGGAGTTCAGCATTCAAACCAATTCCTACTCGGCGGAGTATGGGCGCAACGCGGGGGCGCTGATGAACGCCGTGACCCGCTCCGGGACGAATCAGTTTCACGGGACGGTGTTTGAATTTTTGCGCAATGAGAAGCTGAACGCGCGGAATTTCTTTTCGAACACCATTCCGCCGTTCAAGCGGAATCAATACGGCGGGACGATTGGCGGGCCGGTGCGGCGGGACAAGACGTTTTTCTTCTTTTCGTATCAGGGGACGACGGACCGCTCGTCACCGGCGGCGCAGACGGCCACGGTGTTGACGGCGGCGGAACGGCAAGGCGATTTTTCGGCGCTGCCGCGGGGGATCACGGATCCGGCGGCGAATAACGCTCCGTTTGCGGGGAAGGTGATTCCGGCGAGCCGGCGGTCTGGGCCGGCGGCGCAGTTTCTGGATGCGTTTGTGCCGCTGCCGAACCGGGCGGATGGATTGTACAGCTTCGCCAGCCAGGAGACGACCGACAACACGGTGTTTATCGGGAAGGGCGATCACCAGATCAGTTCGGCGAACCGGCTGAGCGGGCGGCTGCTGATCAATCTGAACACGTTTCGCGAACTGCCGGGGAATCTGCCGAATCTGTTTGCGGACATCAAGTACACGAATTACAACTACACCTTCACCGATACGCACATTGTCAATCCGGCGCTGTTGAACAGCTTTGTGTTCACGTTCAACGACATTGACCGGCGGCAGCTTTCGGTGGTGCCGGGCAACAAGACGTGGAACGATTTCGGGGCGCGCTTTGTGCGCACGTTCACCGAAGACGGCGTGCCGGCGGCGATCAGCACGAACGTGAACGGGCGGTTCAACGCCTTCACGCGATATCCGCTGCAGCATTTCCGGCGCAACTTTGAATTCACAGACAGGCTGAGCTGGACGAAGGGGGCGCACTTCTTCAAGTTCGGGGGCAGCGTGCGCATTGCACAGCTCAATTTGCAGGAATTTTTCCAGGGCGATCCGGCGCTGGTGTTTAACGGACAGATCAGCGGCGACGCCGGGGCCGACCTGGTGCTGGGCCGGCCGTTCACATCGACACAGATTGCATTGCTGGTGAATGAGCCGCGGCAGAAGGAATGGGGCCTGTTTGCGCAGGATGACTGGCGGGTGACGGGGCGGCTGACGCTGAATCTGGGGTTACGTTACGATCCGTTTCTGGCGTTCACGGACGCGGGGAACCGCTTTGCGCAATTCCGGGCGGGGCAGCAGAGCACAATCAATCCGACGGCGCCGCTGGGCCTGGTTTTTCCGGGAGACAACGGTGTACCGAACGCGGCGTTTGATTCGGCCTACAACCGCTATTCACCGCGCTTTGGCTTTGCGTTCGATCCGACAGGGAAAGGGAAGATGAGCTTCCGCGGCGGATACGGGATTTTCTATTCGCAGATCCGGCAGCAGGCGAACAATCAGCCGTCGAATGCTCCGCCGTTCTCGCTGCGGCAGACGATCAATGTGCCGCCGAGCCTGGAGAATCCGTATGCGACGTCGGGGAATCCGTGGCCGTTCAAGGCTCCGGAGACGCCGGAGGAGCGCCGCACGTTCCGCTATCCATCGGCGATGACGATTCAGCCGTATGATCCGGATTTCCGCAATGCGTACATGCAGCAGTGGAATTTCAATATCCAGCGGGAGTTTGCCGGTTCGTGGCTGGGGACGGTGGCGTACGTGGGCAGCAAGGGCAATCACCTGTTCAACCAGAATGAGCGCAATCCGGCGATTTACGGGCCGGGGGCAACGGCGGCCAATACGAATGCGCGGCGGCCATATGCGCCGGCGTTCGCGAATATTAACAACCAGCAGAGCACGGGCAACTCGATCTACCATTCGCTGCAGTTGAGCATGAATAAGCGCTTCACGAAGAATTTCTCATTGCTGGCGGCGTATACATGGTCGAAGCTGATTGACGATTCTTCGGGGGATGGCGGGATTTCGACGGATCCGTACAATTTCCGCAATCAACGGGCGCTGTCGAACCTGGATTTGCCGCACCGCTTTGTGGCGTCGTTCCTGCATGAGTTGCCTCGGTTGAAGGCATCGAACGCGGTGGCGCGGCATTTGCTGGGCGGGTGGGATATCAACGGGATTGTGACATTGGAAAGCGGACAGCCGTTCACCGTGAGTTCGGGGCGGGACAATTCTTTCTCGGGAGTTGGCGCGGACCGGGCGGATATTATTGGGAATCCGGAGATTTCCGGGGACCGGCAGCGCGGCGATGTAATTAACCGGTATTTCAATATCGACGCCTTCACGTTTAACGCGGTGGGCACGTTTGGGACCGCGGGGCGAAACATTCTGCGTGGGCCGGGGAATGCCAATGTAGACACCGGTCTGTTCAAGCAGATTGCGATCAAGGACACGCACCGGCTGCAGTTCCGGGCGGAGGCGTTTAATCTGTTTAACCGGGTGAATTTAGGGCAGCCGAATGCGAACCGCAGCGCCGCGGCGTTTGGAAGAATTACGGCGGCGGGTACACCGCGGGTGATTCAATTGGCGTTGAAGTATCAGTTCTAGTTGTGAGTGGGATGAAGGTGAGGGCGGGATTTCGTCGCTTCCCTGGTTGAGACGCCAGAACCGGCGCCAAGGCTAGAGAGGAGAACGACAATGATTTCCACGCGCAACCTGAATACCGCAAAGATCAGCAGCAGCGGGAACGAATGGCTTCAGCCGCTGTATGGGCTGGTGCAGGTCTACAACTCGATGGAGAAGAGCCCGGACAAGGCCGAGAAGATCCGGGTGCTGGAGCGTTTGTTGGGGTGTTCCACATATTGGATCACGAGCAAGCGGCCGAAGAATACGCCCACGAACCTGGCGCGTTGGAAAGCCATGGAGGGATTGGCAAACGACGTTGCCAAGGAGATGGATACCCTGGGAGGGAAGATGCTCAGCGGGCCGTCGAACTGGAGGGCGGTGACGGACGCGAACCGGCATTACTGGCTAGAGAAGATGGACCCCCGGCACCGGCCGGGTTTCGAATTATCGACGGCATTTGAGAACTGGCTGATCCGCGGGGGAGCGCTCTCGTTCTGGGATTACTGCCAGATTTACAGCTATTCCTATTTCACCGGGCACGAGGTGAAGCAGTATATCAACGCGGCAGACGCGAAGAAGAAAGAAGTGGGCGTGAGGCATGGAATTTTTCGCACGCTGGACCCGATGAATGACACGCCTTTCGATACGTCGGGGAACAAGACGCTGTTTTCGGGTATCGGCTGGGCGATCTTTGTGGTGGACATGGAGGGGCGGCTGTATTGCGGGGACCACGAGGAAGGGAAGTTCCACCATTCGACGTTTCTGGCCGGAGGAGCAGTGCAGGCGGCCGGAGAACTGGTAGCCGAAAACGGGGAGATCAAGGTGGTGACGGCGAAGAGCGGACACTACACACCGGGCGTGGACCAGATGCTGCAGTTTTTGAAGTGCTTCCCGCAGGTGTCCGGGTCGGCGATTATCCGGCCGGATTTCTTCGATATCCGGGATACAGGGGAGCCGCGCTTCTACCGGGTGAAGCAGTTCCGGTTCGAAGGGAAGAAAGCCAAATCGCTGAAGCGGGGCGAAGTGGTGAAAGAGATTCCGACATGGGCACAGGTTGGCAACGCGTCGACGATAATCGGAAAGATATCGGCCTAGCAGCGGCGTTTGGTAGAACTAAACACGACGCCGTTAGTCTTTGCGGCTCGCACGACCTACTTGTTCAGTCTTCCCAGACTGAACTGCGACCGGCCTGGAGGCCCATCGCCACCTTGACGGCTGGGCTGCAGGCGGGATGCGCAACTATTTCTGACGCTGTGTTTAGCTGGAATCGATGGCGTTCCATCTGAGGCAGACGGTGGTGATGACAAACCTTGGACATGCATAAAAACCGCTCGCTCACGCGGGCGGCTCGGTAGGGGGCATACGAAAAGCGGGTGGACATTTTTTGAATTTGTGATACATTGCAAATGTGAAGCTGGGACACTTCCATACCGCAACTGCACGTGTGCGGGCAGCGTGTCTCAGTTTTTGGCTGCTCTTCCTGTGGGTCTATCCGGTAGCGCTCAGCGCCACCAGTTCCGGGGAAGAGGGCGGCCACGCTTGCTGCCGGCGGACGAAGCATAGCTGCTGCAAGAAAGCGGGCAAAGGCGCGTCGTTGAGCAGCCGGAGTTGCGGGACGTCCTGCCCCGCGATGGGTAAGTTTCAGACGGGTCCGGTATCCGGGCTGCCGATGCAGAGCGAAGAGCAGGTGGTTCGCACCACCCAGCCCGCGGTTCGGGCATGGCAGAGCTTACCGGTTATTCCCGCCACGTTCAGCCCGACACAATTCCAACGGCCTCCACCCGCGGCATAAATCCCTCCTTATTCTGTTTTCCATTTTTGAACCAGGAGTGTATTTATGCGCAGACTCTCCTCTGCCGCCGCTCTCTCTATTTTGCTGAGCGGAGCGCCCGTTACGGATTCCGTCCGTTTTGAGCCAAAGCCGCGGGCTGTCGCCACTGGCCGCGACCCCGTGTTGCACGTACGTGCCTCGGGTGCGGTGTCGTTGCTGAAGGTGGATGGCGGCAACTTGTTTCTGGAGACCTCGAACGACGGTGGGGACAGCTTTGAGGAGCGTGTCCGTGTGAATTCGACCGAGGGCGAGGTTTCCTCGCACGGGGAATCGAGCCCGCGGCTGGCGATCCGCAATCGCGGTGAATTTTATGTGTTGTGGCAGGCGCGGAAGGAAGCCGGGGAAAGCTCCGAGTTGCACTTTGCGCGGTCAACGGGGTGGGGCGAATCGTTTGGGAAATCGATCGCTGTGGATCCGGCGTCGCCATCGCAGAATTTCTTCAACATGGCGATTTCGCCGCAGGGTGTGGTGTATGCGGCCTGGCTCGATGGGCGTGACCGGGGGAAGGGAAAGCAGGGCTCCTCGGCGGTGTATATCGCACGGTCGACGAATAAGGGCGTGAGCTTTGAGCCGGCGGTGCGTGTGTCGCTCGATTCGTGCCCGTGCTGCCGTCCGTGGATTTCATTCTCCGGGACGAACAATGTGCATGTCGGCTGGCGGCGGGTGCTGGAAGAGAACATCCGCGATATTTTCATTTCCACTTCCACCGATGGCGGCAAGACCTTCGCCGATGGGGTGCGTGTGGCCGAAGACAACTGGAAAATCAATGGATGCCCGCACTCGGGGCCCGCGATGGCTGCCATCGGGAACCGGCTGTTCGCTTCCTGGGCCACGGTGCGGGACGAAAAAGCGCAGCTTTACCTGGCATGGTCGGATGATAACGGGAAGAGCTTCACGAAGCGTGTGACGGTAGCGGATGGGGTGTTGGATCCGAACCATCCGTACCTGATTCAGGCGGGGAATAAGGTGGCGATCGCGTTTCAGGGCCGGCAGCAGAAGCAGAACGAGGGCTGGGGTCCGGTGAACACGTGGTATCGCGAAGTGGACGCGGCCGGCGTGGTGAGCCCACTGCAGCGGATCGGCAATCTGGGAGCGAGCGCTTCCTACCCGGTGGTTGCCTATGAGGAGCCGGGGCGTATTTTCGTGGCCTGGACGGAGACGGTGAACGAGAAGCGGAGCGTGGTGCTCTCGCGCGGACGGCGCGTGGCAGGAGCGGCGAATGCTCGCTAGCACGCTGTTTTGGATGATGGCCGGATTGCTGCCCGCGCAGATCAACACCGCGGAGTTGTCGGGAATTGTGACCGACGCCACGGGGGCTCTGATTCAACGGGCGGAAGTGACGGCTACGGAAGAAACGACGCAGGCGCGGCGGGTGCTGCACAGCGACGAACAGGGCCGGTACTTCATTCCGCACCTGGCTCCGGGGAGCTATCAGATCTCGGTGCGCAAGGAAGGTTTCCGCACGGAGACGCGGCGCAATGTAGCGCTGTCGGTAGGGCGGCAGGCGTCGCTGAATCTGACGCTCACGGTGGGCGCTGTATCGACGGAAACCGTGGTGACCGCGGAAGCGGATTTGGTGGACACCAAGGCAACCGGGTTATCGAGCCTGATGGACACGCACTCCATCCGCGAGTTGCCGCTGAACGGGCGCGACTTTGCGCAACTGGCGTTGCTGGAACCGGGCGTATCGCCGTCGCGGCGGACGTCGGATTCGGGCGGGCCGGGAACGAAGCTGGTGCTGGGCGGAAATCGTCCGAGCCAGGTGAGTTTTCTGCTCGACGGGGCGGACATCAACGATGCCAACAACAACACGCCGGGCAGTTCCGCGGGTGTGTTGCTGGGTGTGGATACGCTGCGCGAGTTCCGCGTGCTGACCAATGGTTACAGCGCGGCTTATGGGCGGAGCGGCGGCGGAGTGATCAGCGCTGTCACCAAATCGGGGACAAATAATCTGCATGGAGTGATGTTCGAGTTTGTGCGTAACTCGGCGTTTGACGCGCGGAACTTTTTTGATTCGGCCTCGGCGCCGATACCGGCGTTCCGGCGGAACCAGTTTGGGGCCACGTTGGACGGGCCGATCCGGCGCGACAAGACGTTTTTCCTTGGGAGTTTTGAAGGATTGCGGCAGCGGCTGGGGGTGACCAGCCGGACGGTGGTGCCCGATGCGGCCGCCCGTACGGGGCGCTTTCCGAATGGGACGCAGGTGGCGGTGAATCCGGCGGTGCCGGCGTATTTGAATCTGATTCCGCTGCCGAACGACCGCAGTTTTGGCGACGGCACGGGAGAATACGTGTCGGCGGCCTCGCAGGAGACGGGGCAGAATTTTCTCACTGGGCGAGTGGACCACCGGTTTTCCGACAAGACGCAGATATTCGCCCGCTACACGCGGGACCGGGCCTCGGTGCGGATTCCGGACGGGCTACGGCTGGTGCGGGCCGACAATGAATCGCACAACCAATTCTTTTCGACCGAACTGACACGGCTGTTTACGGAGCGGACGCTGAACGCGGTGCGGTTTTCCTACAACCGGTCGGCGTCGGCCAACGACAACACGTACCTGCGCGAGATTGATCCGGCGCTTTCGTTCTTTCCCGGCAAGCCGTTGGGGCAGATCAGTGTGACGGGGTTGTTCTCGGTGGGGCCATCGCGGTTCGGGCCTTCGTATTCGACGATGAACCTGTTTCAGTTCAGCGATGACCTTTCGCACACGCGGGGGCGGCACTCGCTGAAGGCGGGCTTCGATCACCGGTTTTACCGGCTGCCGACGAGCCGGCCGCAATCGCCGTACGGTTTTTATCAATTCAACGGGCTGGCTCCGTTCCTGACGGCGACGGCGGCGAGCGTGGAACTGACGCTGCCCGATTCGCTGCTGGACCGCAACTGGCGGCAATCGATGACGGCGGGCTATGTGGAGGATACGATTCAATTGCGGCGGCGGCTGACGCTGACGCTGGGCGTTCGTTATGAGCGGATGTCGGTGCCGACGGAGCGCGACGGGCTGTCGAGCAACGTGCGCAACGTGCTGACGGACAAGGCGGCCACGGTGGGGCCGATGTTCACGAATCCTTCCAACCGCAATTTTGCTCCGCGGGTCGGCATTGCCTGGGATCCGTTCGGCGATAGCAAGACCAGCATTCGCGCCGGGTACGGGGTCTTTTACGATCCGATCTGGACGGATTTTTACGCCAATGCGGGGAACCGGCAATCGCCGTTCTACACGCTGGGAAGCATCCGCAACCCGGTGTTTCCGCGGGCCACGGCGCTGATCGGCAATCCGAACTTTGTGCTGGGGCGGCAGGACATTCTGGCGTATGAGCCGGCGAACCCGTACACGATGCAGTATCACTTCTCGCTGGAGCGGCAAGTGGCGCAGACGACGGTATTGACGCTGAGCTATTCCGGGCAGCGGGGAGTGCACCTGGTGCGGTTCCTCGATCAGAACCAGGCAGCAGGGCAGATTCTGCCGGATGGGCGGAAATTTTTCCCGGCGGACTCGGTGACACGGAATCCGAATTTTACGGGGATCCGGTACAAGTCGACGGACGGGCAGTCGGTGTACAACTCGCTGCGCACATCGCTGGAGCACCGCTTCCGGCACGGGTTGCAGTTCCAGGTGAACTACGTTTTTTCGCGCAATATCGACGATGGGTCCGTGACGGTGACGCAGGGCGGGGATAACGATCTGCCGCAGGATCCGGATTCGCGCAAGGCGGAACGGGGCCTGTCAAATTACGATGTACGGCATTATTTTGTGGCGCACTGGACGTGGCAACTGCCCTCGCCGCAGAAGGCCAAGTGGCTGCTGGGCGGCTGGCAGTGGAACACGATTTCCTCGCTGGCCTCGGGAAATCCGTTTTCGGTGGTAGTTGGGTTTGACCGGGCGCGGGCGCGGTTCCAGGCGGGGACATCGCCGCAGCGGCCGGATCTGGTGGCGGGACGGTCGACAAACCCGATATTGGGCGGGGCGGACCGTTACTACGACCCTGGGGCTTTCTCGCTGCCGGAAGCGGGTTTCTACGGCAACCTGGGGCGGAATACGCTTACCGGGCCGGGGCTGGTGAACTTTGATGTTTCGATCGGCAAGCGGTTCCGGATCACAGAGCGGGTAGGTTTGCAGTTCCGGGCCGAGGCATTCAATTTTTTCAATCACGCGAATCTAGCGATTCCGACACAGCGCACTGTCTTTACGACGACGGGCGCGGTGGGCAGCGCGGGGCGGATCACATCGACGTCCACTCCAGCGCGGCAAATCCAGTTTGGGGCCAAGCTGATTTTTTAGAGGGTACGCCCTGAATCGTATCCCGGCTGGCTCCTGAAGTACGCGAACTGCTGGAAATGAGCATCCTCCCGGCAGGGTTTGGGAAGGCGCGGACTGAGCACCCGCGCTTTCCTTCGCGTGCTGAATTTCTTTTCATGTCCTCAAGAGGAGCCTTCATTATGCTTCGTTATCTTTTTCTAATCACGGCGCTTTACTCCTGTTTGGCTGCCCAGCCGGAGAGGGAGCGCCAACTGGCGGATCAACTGAAATCACCGTGCTGCTGGAGCGAATCACTGCTGGTACATCGCTCGCCGGAGGCGTTGCGATTGCGGGCGGAGCTGAGCGCGATGGTCCGGGAGGGCCAATCGGACGAACAGATCCTGCGGCATTTTGTATCTATTTACGGATCGCGGATATTGCGCGATCCGCCGGGGAAGAACCAGATTTACTTGCATGTTCTTCCGTTACTTGCCACTGTCCTGGGACTCGTTGCCGTGATTGGGTGGATTCGCCGCCATCACGTCCGCAGCCCTGAACCGACAACCACGTGATCACACAGAGGAGAGAAACATAAGATGACCCGTAGCTTGACGCTGATGCTCACCCTGGGGCTTGGCTTTGCCATGGCGCAGGATCAGGAATACGTAGGCTGGATGAAAGCGGCTGGGGGCTCGATGGGGCCGTTGAAGAAGTCGCTGGACGCGAAGGCGGGGAAAGAGGCCGCTGAGCACGCCAAGAAGATCGAGGCGGCGTTTGCGAAGATCGAGCAGTACTGGGCTGGGAAGGGTGCCGCGGATGCGGTGAAACTGGCTCAGGCGGCGCGCAATGGGGCGAAGGAAGTAGGGGCTGCGGCGGAAGCGGGACATCTGGATCACGCGATGCAGTCGATGTCGGCGATCTCGTCGACGTGCAAGTCGTGCCATGATGCGCACCGGGAGAAGGCGGCGGACGGGAGTTGGAAGATTAAGTAAGAAGGTTGATGCGTGGTCTTCGCTGGGGGTGCTATCTTTGCGCCCCCACAACCTTGGCGTAGGTGAAACATCGGCACCCCTGCTTTTCGTCTTCCTATGTGAAAGGGAGATCCGGCATGGACACTAGAAGTTGCGTAGGTCCGATTTTTCCCGTGCACTTAGGGAAAAAACGGAATACAATGATGTCGGATTCCTGTATCCACGATCTTTCATAACTGGTCTCGTCAATCGCTGTCCGTCCTGAGGCTGGCCGGAAGTTCAGCCAGACCCCGTGCCGTTTTGGTGGGCGTAACGAGTTTCCCATTCCTCCGGGAGGTGTTCCATGTTCGAAAGTCTGGACGATACCATGAAGCATGACGATCAGCAGCAAGTATCGCCTGCTGAGCGTTGGACGAAGTACCTGGTTACCGCGGTCATCACGATCGCCGTAGTGGGCGGGCTGATTTTCAGCATCCGCATGTTCGAATAACACGCCAACGCGGGGCTACCCGCGGATTGCCGGCACAATCTGGGATTCCACAAAGAGTTCTTCGCGAACGCTCGCGCAGTCTGGTCTAGGATTCGTTTGTCTTCGTATCGAGACTAGGCTGCGGCGGCGTGCGGGCTTTTGTTTGTTTGGGCGCATAAATTCCTCTCCGCCGGGTCGAAGCCTGCGATCTTCACTTGACTTTTCCACCCCGCCTATTTTATTGTGCAAATTCGCCTTTTGACGCAGCATGCATCTGACGCAGGGTATCCATGGAGAACTGGGACGCTGAACACAGCGGTTCTCCGCGCATCGACGCTGTCTATGACAGCGATCTGAAGAGCGTGGATACCGCCGAAACCGTGGTTGTCGATCTGGCCCAACAAATGGGTTTTGATGAAGACGACCTCCATCGCATTGGGATTGCCATGCGGGAAGCGATGGTGAATGCGGTAGTGCACGGCAACAAGTACAGCGGCGTAAAGAAAGTTCGGATGAAGGTGTGGTCCGGCAGCGAGTCGCTGAAGGTGATCGTGAGCGACGAAGGGAGCGGGTTTGAGCTGGCACGTGTACCCGACCCGCTGGCCAAGGAGAATATTCTGAAGGAATCGGGCCGCGGCATTTTGTTGATGCAAGCCTTCGTGGACGAGTTCCAGGTGCGCCGGCTGCAGCCGGCCGGCACAGAGGTCACGATGGTGAAGTACTTAGCTCCGAGGTAGGCGCGGCCGAATGATCCGCATTGCGTGAGGCAAGGGTCCGGAGCTACAATGGTCAATCTTTTTTGTATTCCGTAGGAGGAAGAGACAGTGAGTGTGAAACTGAGCACCCGCCAGGTAGGCGACGTAACTGTGATTGATGCCGCAGGCCGCATCACCTTGGGGGAAGGCACCAGCGCCCTTCGCGACGCAATCCGTGACTCCCTCGGCGCAGGCCACAAGAAGGTTCTGTTGAACCTGGGCGAAGTGAACTACATTGACAGCTCCGGCATCGGCGAGCTGGTCTCCGCCTTTACCACGGTCACCAATCAGGGTGGCCAACTGAAACTTCTCAACCTCAGCAAGCGCATCCAGGATTTGCTGCAGATCACCAAGCTGTACACTGTGTTCGAAGTGCATGACGACGAAGCGGCGGCCATCCGCAGCTTCGCCTAAGGCCTGGCGCAAACCGAGTTTTATTGGGAACGCCGTCCTCGCCGCTGACCCCGCGCGGCAAGGACGGCGTTTCTATTTGGGGCGAACGCCGGTACAATCTTTGGCATGAGTCTGCTGCGGGAGTTGGGCGGGGAGGATGGGTGCCGGCGGCTGGCGGGGGAGTTTTATGCGCGGGTAGGGCAGACGGCTGTCCTGCGGCCGCTGTTTCCGGGCAAGAGCCTGCGCTGCGCGACGGAGGAGTTTGCGGCGTTTCTGATTCAGTTTCTGGGCGGGGACGATGAGCAGACACAGAAACGCTGGTGGCTGAGCCTGCGGGAATCGCATGCGCGGTTTCGCATCAGTGCCGGGCAACGCAGCGCGTGGTTGGAATGCATGCGGGGGACACTGGATGAGGCAGGGCTGAGTGAGGAAACTCGGGCAGCGTGGGGGCATGTCTTTGTGGGGAGTTCGAGGTATGTGGTGGGTGGGGATTGGGCTGGGGCCGAGCACCCCGAACTGGGCCCGCGGTGGAAGGGGCAGGTGGTATTGGACGGGGCGGTTGCCGCTATTGCTTCCGGGGATGACGAAGAGGCGATTGCCGCGGCGGCGGGGTTTGCCCAGCGGCGCACGGTGTTTGCCGGATTGCTGGTGCGGATGATGCGATCGAGACGCCCGGCGCTGACAGGGTGGGTGTTGGGGGCTTTGGGCAAGGACGCAGGGCTGGCGGAGAGCCGCTTTGCGGGTAGGACGCTGCTGCATGATGCGGCGGCTACGGGTTGCCTGGAGGTAGTGAAGGCTCTGCTGGGGATGGGTGTGGGTGCGAATGTTTTGGATCGTGGCGGGCACACTCCGCTGTACGCGGCCGGGAATGAGTGTGGATGGCCGGAGGGGCCGGACGTGGTGCGGGCGCTGGTGCGAGCGGGGGCGGATGTGCATGCTTGCGGAGGAGTGACGCGGGCCACGCCACTGCATATGGCGGCGCGGCGGGGCTTCGTGGAGATCGCGGAGGCGATGCTAGAGTGTGGGGCGGACCCATCGGCAAGGGATCGGAAAGGGGACACGCCGTTGCAGCGGGCGAGGAATTGCCGGCAGGAGGCGATCCTGCGGCTGTTGTTACGGTGACCACTGTGTTTCTAGATATGAACCGCCAAACGAGCAAGTTGCTGGAAGCATTCGACGCTTTGCCAACTGAGGAGCAACGGGCCTTCACTGCCGAGTTTCTCCGCCGGGGGATCCCGTTCGATTCGGGCCCGCTTGACGACGAGGAAACGGCTCGCGCCGCCGACGAAGTCTTCATCACGCTGGATGCGGAAGAGGCGGATCGGAATGATGCCCCTACGCGGTGAGGTTCGAGATCGCTGTTCCGGTGGCCTTCCTCAACCGTGGCGCCTTCATCGTGCAGAGTATTGCAACCTATCCTGTGGTTCGGGCGATCCGAAAACTCGGGGTATTGAGCTCTGCGGGGGCCTGAACTCGCGGGCAATCGAATACAGCGTCAGCGCAAAAGTCCAGCCGCCTGCCAGTCCTGAAGGGAGTAATCCGAGGAGGACGCGGGCTTCGGCAAGCGCGTTGTGAGAATTCCCACCAGGACGTCGGGACGTTCCGTGAGATAACTTTCGCTCGCGATGACGATGGCTTCAACCCGCTTCCTCGGATTTGCTGTCTTCAAGCCGCCGGACCGAAGCGGCACGGAACTCCAACAAGTCTTCGTTGGACCAGGAATCAGACCAGTCGATAGTGCGCTCCCGTGCGAGCGCGGCCAAGCGCGCGCCCAATCGCGTAATCAGCGACGCTTCTTGCGAGTTTGGGAGCGCTGCCATGATTCCAGGTCCAGTATATGGCACGCCGGAAGGGATCCGCTAACGATCAGTCGCTAGTTCGTTATTCGGGCGAACGACAGCCACTTATCCTGCTGCTCGGTCATCCAGGCAATGAGCTTGGCGCGCAGTTTGGGTTTCTCGGGTAACTCATCCACGGCCAGGTTGGTGAGCTCATGGGGATCCGCCTGGAGGTCGTACAGCTCCTCCGGGGGGCGCTTGCGCCAGAGGCCGGTGCGGTTCTGGGCATGGCCGTCCTCGGCGGAACGCAATAGCCACTCGCGCCAGAGTTCGGGCGGCGGAGTGCGCAGCGGATGGCGGGAATCGGTACCGTCGTTGCCCCGCCACCAGATGTTGCCCACCTGGTTCCAGTGCTTGAGGTTGAGGATGTACTTGAAGCGGGCGGTGCGGATGGCGCGGGAAGGGGAGTCGGAACCGGAGACCGAACCGCGGTTGTGATGGAGGGCGAAGATGGCGTCGCGATGGGAGGCGGCGCGGCCGTGGAGAACGGGGAGAAAACTGCGTCCGGCGATGCCCTCGGGCGCAGCGCCGCCGCAGGCCTCTAGTAAGGTAGGCAACACATCCACCAGGCTCACCATGGCCTCAGAAAGGCCAGCGCGGACCATTCCGGGCCAGTGCACCAGCAGCGGGATGCGGATGCCGGCGTCATAGAGGCTCCACTGGGCGAAGGGGAGGGCTGGGCCGTGCGCGCTGAGGTACACGGTGATGGTGTTGGGAGGGATGCGGTTGAGAATCTCGCCGATGGAGGCGTCCACGCCTCGCAGGGAGTGGTAATAGCGCGCCATCCAGCGCCGGGTCTGAGGGGTATCGACGGCGTAAGGGGGCGGCTTGGCGGCGTCCAGGGTTTCGCCGCTGAATTCTTCGAGCGGGGGAAGGGAAGCGACGAGGCAAAACGGTTTGCCGTGACGCAGCTCCAGATAGCGCGAAAGGGAGGTGAGCGGCTGGTAATCGAAGGGGAAGGCGTAACGCGGGCCGAAGCCCGGCTGGCCGGCAAGGGTGACGCGGTAGCCGAGGGCTTGGAACCAGTGCGGCCAGGTTTTGCCTACGTCGCGGCGGACGAAGCTGAATTCTTCATAGGCACCATGCTGGAGCGGATAGTGGCCAGTGAGCAGGCTGCTCTTGCTGGGCGAGCCCAACGCTTCAGGGGTGAAGGCGAGGTTGAAGCGCAGGGCTGCCGCGGCGAGGCGATGGAGTTGGGGAGTGGCTTCCGCCGTGAGATCGGCGGCTGCGTGGCCCTCACTGACAAAGAGGACAATGTTCGGAGGCGGCGCGGCGGCGAAGGCGCACGCGGGGAGCAGCCCCAACGCCTGGCGGCGGCTGAGCACTCACAACCCCGCGGCTTTCCGCCACTGGCGGAATTCGGGGAACCAGAGCGAGGCGTAGACGCTTTCTCCGGGCTGGGGAGGGAGCGCGTAGCGGGTGAGCAGGTTTTTGGCGCCGGGGGCATCGCCGGTTTCGAGCTTGGCCTTGGCGAGCATCATGCGGATCTCGTCGCCTGCCGCGGGCGGCGTTTCGGCGTGCATCGTTTCGAGGAGAGTGCGGGCTTCCTTGTAGTGTTTGCCGAGCATCAGGGCGTAGGCAAGGATCAGGCGGCGCAGAGCGGGAGGTGTTTGCGGGCCGAGGGCGCGGTTGACGCGGGAGTTCCATTCCTCGGCAGAGGCGCGCGGCTGGGTGAGAAGCATCAGCAGGCCGGCTTGGGTGGCGGTAGCTGGCGTGCGAGCGCGGCTCATGGCCTGCTTTGCGGACTCGGCGGCGGCGGGGTCGCCTTCCTGCAACTGCCAGAGTGCGAGAAAGCTTTGGGCGAGCACGGCCACTTCCGATGGTTTGGCGGCGAGGTCCCGGGCTGCTTGTTTGGCTTTGTCCTTGCGGTCCGTGAGAAAGAGCCAGTGAGCGGAGCGGAGGTCGACCAGAGGGTCGTTCAAGGCGCGGCGCGATTCCAGGTAGCGGGCGAAGATCTGATCGGCGGCGTTGGTGTCGCCGGTGAGGAAGCGGGCGAGGGCGGCTTTGGAGAACTCGAGGCCGCCGAGGAATTGCGGATCGCGCTTCTGCGCTTCGAGGAAACTGGCTTCGGCTTCGCGGAAGCGGCCGAAGAACCAGTTCACTTCGCCCGCCGTGTCGGAGGCGTTGGGATCGTTCGGTGAGGAGCGCTGGTATTGTTCCAGGCTGCGCTCGGCCTGCTTGAGGTCGCCGCTGTAGGCATAGGCGTAGGAGAGCAGGTTCCAGGTACGGGTTTCGGGTTCGAGCGAGGCGGCCTTGGCGAGCCATTGAACGCCCTCCGCGTAGCGGTGACGGTTGATGAGGGCGTCGCCGAGCCCGCGCGCCATGTCGGTATCGTTGGGGGCGTAGCGGAGGCAGGACTCCATGGCTTTGAGGATGGCCGTTGGATCGCGCTCGATGGTGGCGAGGGCGAGATCCATGCGGCTGCGCTCCCAGCCTTCGGGATGTTTGGCGATGGCGGCGCGGAGAGTGTTTTTTGCCTCCTCGGGCGGTTGCGTCTGGGCCAATCCGATAGCGGCGGGAGTGAAGCCCGCGTCGGCGTTCAGTGCGTCCTGGAGGCGGGTACGGCGCGTGTCCGGATCCTTCTCACGAACACTTTTTCCGAAAGCTTCGAGGGCGGCGGAATTGGTGGGAATGACCGGGCCGCCCTTGAGGGAGGCAGCGAGCTGATCGACCACTTCGCCAGGAGCGCCGAGGGAGTCAAACTCGCGCACGAGGCGTTGGGTGCTGGTATCGTACAACGCGGCATGGAGGCGGACCTTGCCACCGGATGCCGAGTAATAGCCACGTACAAGGTGAGTGGCGCGCAGTGCGGCAGCTTCGCGATCCGCGTTGGCGCCGAGCACGATTTTCCCGGGCGAGCCGGCGGTTTTCATCACCAGGAGTGGCGTGGAGGCCGCCGAGAGCCAATCCAATTCTTCGCGGCCGGATAGATTTTCGAGTGGGGTGGCAACGATCCGTTCGAGGGCGGGCTGCTCCTGTTTGCACCCTACCAGCAGGAGCATTCCGGCCAGCGCCGTCCTATAGAACACGCACTTCCATCGTCAGCAATTGCTGAAACTCCGGCAGTTCCCGGATGGCGGTAAATTCGGAATCTTCCATGAACTTGTTTCGCTCTTTAAACCCTTCTTCAATGGCTTTGCGCATGTACTGCAGCGCTCGCTCTACCTGACCTGCCTTGGCGTAGGTTTTGGCGAGGTAGAAATGGAATTTGGCGCGTTCCTGGACGCTGCGTTCCTGGAGCAGGACTCCATTGCTGCCGCGGTGTTCGAACACCTCGGGATCCAGTTCAAGCGCTTTCTGGTAGGAGGCGAAGGCCTCTTTGTATTTCTTGCGGGCGAAGTAGGCGGTGCCGAGATTGCTGTGGATGGAGGCGGAATTGGGGCTGACCTTGAGAGCCTTTTTGTACTGGCTGACGGCTTTGCGGTAGCTTTTCTTGGCGTAGTAGATGGCGCCGAGGTTATTGATGGCTTCCGAATAGGCGGGGCTCATTTTGATGGCGCGCTCATAGTGACGCTGCGCCTGGTCGAGCTCGATCATCTGGTGATAGGCAATACCGATTTTGTTGGTAAGGACGGCACTGGTTCCGCCGAGACGGTACGCCTCCACGGCCTCGCGATACATTTTGCGGGCCATGAAGATATCGCCGCGCATTTCGTCGGTGACGGGCTGGGCGGCTTTGGGCGCAGTGGTGACGGTATCGGTTTCGACCGCGGCCGCGCGCAAAGCGGTATTGTCTTGTAGTTGCGAAGTCTGCGCCGCCAAAGGCGCAGCAAGTATCAGAAACAGGCTCGCACCAATCATCGCAGCCTCCTTCTACGCCTATTTAAACATATCGCGAATCTTGCCGAAGAAGCCTTTGGGTTTACCTTCGGTTGCCGGGGCTTTCTGGGGCGCGGGCTGCTGCTGCTGGGCGTCATGCTGAGCGACACGGCGGGGCGCTGATTGCTGGCGGGCGGGAGCGGAGGCATCGGGCTCAGGGGTATCCCAGGAAGCGACGTGCGTGGCGCCGCCGGAGCCGCGATGGAGGCGGCAAGTGTCCTGCGGCTGCGATCCGGCAATAAAGACTTCGCCGCGGGTATTGGGGCAGGAGGGCGTGGCCAGTTGTCCGGAGAGCGGATCGACCTCAACGGTGACGATGCCATCGGGAGCGTCGAAGCCGCGTGCCGAGGCATATTCGCGATAGGTGTGGGCGCGCTTCATGAACTCGGCCCAAATGGGCAGGGCAGACTTGTCTCCATCGAGTTCCAATTCTTTGTTATCGTCGAAGCCCACCCACACGACGCAGATCAGCTTTGTGGTGAAGCCGGCGAACCAGCCATCGTGCGAGGTGCCGGTCTTGCCGGCGGCGGGCAGGAGGAAGCCGCGGGAGCGAATGCCCGCGCCTGTGCCACTACGGACCACTTCTTCCATCAGGCTGGTCATGAGATAGGAGACACGCGGGTCAAGGGCGGAGCGCTGCGTGGGCTTGTAATCGAAGACCACGGCGCCCTGGTCATCGCGGATACTCTTCACATAGGATGGCTTGACCCACATGCCGCGATTGGAGAATACGGTGTAGGAGCCGGCGATTTCGAGCGGTGTGACTTCGTAGGAGCCGAGCGCCACCGAGGGGGTGGCCTGGATGTTCATGTTCAATCCGGAGCGGCGGGCGAGATCGACGACGTTATTGTATCCGGCCATTTCGGCGATCTTGACTGCCGGGATGTTCATGGACTTGGCGAGCGCCTGCCGGAGGGTCACTGAGCCGTAGAACTCCCGGTAGTGATTGTGCGGCTCATAGGGCTTGCCATCGAACCAGAACGTTGTGGGCTCATCGTTGACGTGAGTCACGGCGGTGATGGCGGTGGCGGAATCGGATAGGGCCGTGTTGAGGGCCGCGGCATAGACGAATGGTTTGAAGCTGGAGCCGGGCTGGCGTTTGGCGAGGGCGCGATTGAGCTGGCTGACGCCGTAGTTGCGTCCGCCGACGAGGGCACGTACTTCGCCGGTGTGGGCGTCGAGGGCTACGAGTGCGACCTGCGCTTCAGGGACACCCGTGCCGTAGAGCTTGTGCTTCTTTTTCAGACGCTCATCGACTTCCTTGAGACCTGTGCGGACGGCTTCGGCGGCCTCGCGCTGGAGGTTCATGTCGAGGGTGGTGTAGACGCGATAGGTGCGGGTCTGGAAATCGTGATCCTGGAATTTTTCCTGCAGCTCATCGTTGACCAGATCGACGAAGAAGGGCGCGTCGGTGGATTCGACGCCGCCTTTGGAGACCACCATAGGCTCGGCGGAGGCCTTCTTGAACTGGTCCTCATTGATGTAGCCGTTGTCGCGCATCAGGGTGAGGATGACGTTGCGGCGGGTGGTGGCGCGATCGGGCCAGCGGTACGGATTGCGATAGCTGGGCAACTGGATGAGACCGCCGAGGGTCGCCGCTTCGGCGATGGAGAGCTGGCTCAGATCTTTGCCGAAGTAGGCGAAGGAGGCCTCGGCGAAACCGCGGATGGCGAAGGTGCCGCGGCGGCCGAGATCGACTTCATTGGCGTAGAACTCGAAGATCTGTTCCTTGGTGAGCTTGCGCTCGAGCTCCATGGTGATGAGCACTTCGGCGGCTTTTCGCTGGAGTGTCTTTTCCTGGGTCAGCCAGAACATGCGGGCGACCTGCATGCTGAGGGTGGAAGCGCCTTGTGCGCGGTAGCCGGATTTGACGTCGACGTAGGCGGCGCGGAGGATGCGGAGGGGATCGAAGCCGGCGTGCTGGAAGAAGCGCTTGTCTTCGGCGCTGATGACGGCTTGGACGAGGATGGGCGGGATGTCCTGGAAGCGGACGAGGCGGCGCTTCTCGCGCTTGCGGTCGAAGAGGTTGGTGATCAGCTCCGGTTCGAGCGTGTACTGGGTGCGCTCGGTATTGTCTCGGAGGGAGATGATCTGGGCCAGTTTGCCCTCATTGAACTTGAGGACGACCTGCTCTTCGCGGAAGAAGGAATCCGGGCCGGGGTAGATTTCGAGGGATCCGTCGCGACGGGTGTAACTGCCCATGCGGGTGGCGCGCGATTCGCTGTAGCCGCTGCGGCGGAGACTGGCCTGGATATCGTCCGGAGCGGTGTCATCGCCCACGCTGATCATGCGCGGGGCGGCGAAGACCATAGAGGTGTTGTTGAACGGGCCTCCAGCGAGCTTTTCCTCGATCATGCGGGCGAACTTGAGGTAGTAATAGAGGAAGACGCTCAGGCCCACGGTGATGGCGATGGCGCTAACCGCGAGGAAGATACGTCCGAGCGGGTGGAGAAATACCCGCGAGAGATAGGATTGCCGGGGGATGCGTGCTCGTACGGCCACAGAGTACTCAGGTACCATTGTCGCACTGATTCTCGTGGAGGTTCGGGGATTGGGTTAGCGGTCTTTGCAAGAGGCGCTGGTGAACCGCTGCTGTTTGGCATCCCACAAGGACATGACGATCAGGCCTGGGGAACCGTCGCAGCGGGAGCGGTAGTAGCGGTGGGTGGCGGTGTCCGCGTAGACATTTGTTGTGCGCTCAGTCTGCTCTCTGCGGCGGCGTTCCTCGGCGCGAGAATCCTGTTCCTGATTCTGCCTGCGCTGATTCTGTTGTTGCTGTCGCTTGGATTCTTTCGGTGTGCCCTGCGGGAAAAGAAGGCAGGTGAAACATAAGGCGAAAGCGATTTGCGTCAGCGTCTTGCGCATAGCACCGATTATAATGAAGTTTGAGGCCGGTATTTTGGGCCGCTCTTTTCCATGGCGACGGAGCCTTTGCCGTAGCCGAAAGCCAGCCCTCAATCTCTCACAATCTCTCCCCAAGTATTTCATGGAACCCACGTTCAGGTCACTTGCATATGTGCGGTAACAGTACTCTGCACATGGCGAAAAAATGAACTATATTGGCGAATCCCACCAACGAACTAGCTGATGAGGAGAAAAGCGATCATGAGCTCGGACAATGTTTTGGGGTTAGCAACGTCTCAGAACGACACGCCGCAGAATGAGAAAGCCGTGGCGCACGTTGTCGTTGAAAAAACACCAGTCACCCATCCAGAAATGACACTTGACGAAGTCAGGGAGATCGGTTCAATTTCCCAACTTGTAGGTTGCACTGCAGAGGCAAGGAAGGCCTTGAAGACTCTGCATGATCGGGAAGTTGATGCACTGGCACTACAGCAAGCAAGTGAATTGCGCCCACTCACGACACATACGGCTTTGTTGGAGGTGAAACGCATGCAATTGGAGAAGGCCGTGGCCGATGCGGCAAGTACGTTGTCCGAGACAGCGGCATCATTGTTAGAGGTTAGGTGTGAGGAGGCTCGAATCAAGGGCCTAATTCTCGGTATCGTTTTGCGGATTCGGGCTCATCTGAAGGAACAACGACTACAAGAGGAGGATCGAGAGAGAGAGAGAGCAAAGTTGGAGGCGGAAGCAAGCTTCGACAAACTTCTTTCAGAGTGGCATGCTGACACCGGAATCTGGCAACAGCATGCCGAGGTTCTCCAACAACAAGCTGCGCGATTGGATGTACGGATTACCAAATCAACCGAATTGTTGTCGCACTGGGACAACAATGGGTTTTCCGTCAAAGTGCAAGCATTCTTCCTGTGGATGGGGTACGCTGTGTTGCCTTCTCTGTCCATCATACTTGCATCCCTTTTGTATCGCATGAGAAGTGGACAAGACAGTCTGCTCACCAGTGCTGATCCGGTTGGCGCCCTGTCGGCAGTGGTGACGAATGCCACGCAGAACCCACGAGCTTGGTTCACACAAGCTGCGACATACGTTGGTGTGATTGTTGGTTTAGGGCTCTTTGCGCTTATTCTGTTGACATTGTTCGATTCGTTGCTACGTCGAATAGACCGCGCTTGGGCGAAGAAGAGCGGGCGGACTTCGAGCGGGAGCCATGACGCACAGGATTTCTTAATTAGGCTCCATGGCCTGGTTCTACCAGGCTCGGAGGGACGAAGTGCTAGCGACCCACAAGATCGTCAGGCCTATCTTGCGCTGCTTCGTCGCATTCCATTCTTGGTTCTGGGAGGCATTGTCTTTTATATAGCACTGCAATTGGCAAAGGTACAGACGGGCGCCACATCCACGGTGCCCGCACCATATTTGTTGGTCGGCTTCGCGTTGCCGTTGCTAGCAGCAGGAAGCGGGATTGTGATGGGTCTCGCCGTCATGGGACGCCCTCGACTTCTGTCTTTTCTGCCCGCTGCGTTGCTTCTCTTGGCAATTAGCGTGCCTTTCGTGGTGCTGCTCCCGGAAAAAGCAGCCTGGCCTACTATCGCGTCCTATCTGAGCCTTGCGATGGTTGCCGTAGGCCTAGCTTTGGTGCATCGAGGAATCATGATATCCAACGAGGCCGCGATGAAGGAGCGTAATCAGATACAGCAGATTCTTACCAATCTGAGAGCAACGCCTTCCAAAACAACTTTTGTTTTGAATGTTCTGGAAGCGCGAAGCGCGGCGAAGCAGCAAAAGGCTGGTGTGACTAGACGCCAGAAGGTGGTCTTGACTGTGGAAAGGCGGCTGCCCGCTTGGGTCACGGCCCCTCTCTTCAATTGGTTTCACCGGACAGAATCGGCGGCGCCGGTTAGCGATCAGGCGGAGAGGCCTGAATCTCCAGGAGTGCCGGCAACCGAGAGTCTAAACGATCCGCTGTTGTCAAGACCTGGAATTCCCGAAGAGCTACGAGCGGGATGGGAGAAGTATCGAGGCGAACTCGATGTGGTTGTGCAGAGAATCTCGGCTAAAGTCGCAAGTCAACGACAGCACGCGGAGTTGGTCGAACAACTCAAAACCACTGAGGGAGAATGGCGGAAGGAGGCAGATGCGCTAGCTCAATGTGAATCGGATTGGGCAGGCAGGATTGCCGCGCTCAAAGCACGCCAAGCCCAACAGTGGCTGGCCTTCGAACTGGCCGCGGAATTGGCTCGCGAGGCTGCGATCCAAGGGGGACGAAGCATTGCGAAAGGAGCCGGTGCGTGATGGAAGATCTGAACCTTTTGTCGATAACCCGCGAGGAACCAGGCAAGAGCCCCTCCGATGGTGCAACCGGAACGTACGAACAACCAGCCGCTCGCTTTGAGAACCCGATTTGGCAATTGGGATTCACAGACGGCCGCCTCGGAACGCCTCAAAAAACGATAGAAGAACTGATGAAGCACTGGGAGGAGAAAGTCAAGGAGACCTCTATAGCTACAGACGATGATTCAAGCGGGACTACCCCTCGTGAGCGCGAAGCCGCTCATGCGGATCAACTTGTTGAGATCCGTCGTAGTGCGGAGGTTCGGTACATGAATTCGCCTCACCTCATTAGTCCAACGCTTGCCACCATGGAACTGGTCTTCGGATTGATGCTTCTGGCTGGGGATATTGGGTTGAATTGGAGCGTTCTTGGAGAGGCCTTTGGCCTAGCGAAAGACTTCTTCATGAGGGCATTCCTGTGCGCGGGAATTGTAGCGGTGGCTGGGATTGCAATGCCATTCTTTGAGGAATGGGTCTTTCGTTCCCGGAATGATCAGCCGCGACGAATTGCTACGATGATTTTGTTGGGGTTAATGATGGTCATGGCTGTTGTTGTGGCGGCCGTGAGGACCGGGGAGATCAGGGAATCAGCCCGGATACAACAGGAGCGTCGGGAGTTCCAGAACTCTGCAGGATCATCCCCCTCACCTGGGAAGGTCACCGTACTCTCACAGCAAGACATCTACCTAATGGGCATAGCATATGGCGTGATGAGCATGGTGTTTGCTCTTTCCAGCGGCTTCTTCTTGTCTCTTGGCGTACATAGGCTTTCCGAAAGAAGCAAATATAGACGCATTGTAGACTCTGCCCCAACTGTAAACGATAGACCCTCTCCAGGCGAGACTGTCCTTCAGTTACCAATTCGTCGTTTGGATATCGACGCTAAGGATATCATCCATTCTTTGGGGATCGTTTACAGGCATGGCTACGAAAGAGGGGCTGCAGTGAGATGGACGTTGAGGGAAGGCGACTCAGTCTACGCCCACTGTCTAAGGGTTGTCCGGAATCGTTCTGTCACGGCGGGATTATGACTTTGAACAAGATTTTCAGCTGCGGAGCACTAATGGGCACGGTGGCTTGGTTTATCGGATGCGACGGCGGGCCGGGCGTTCTTCATGACCCTCAACAAGAGAAAAGGGAAGTCCTGTTTCTGCTCGACCTCTCAAATAGTACTCAGTTGGCCGAAAACGACATGGACAGCGCTCTCAGGATCGCGATCGACAGAGCCCCGGAAGCAGCTACAATACATGTATTCCCGCTACATGCAAACACGCGAAGTGCATCCAGGTTATTTGGCGCAACATTTGGAAGTTTCGATAGTGAGAGGAAACGGACTGCATCCCAAACTGAATTGGGTAGAGATCTCATGAATCAACTTCAGGCCGCGCGCAATGACAAAGGGCCGCATAGGAAGCGCACTTGCATCGTAGATTCCCTCCTCAAAGTCAGCCAATTTGCCAATGAAGCCAAGTCATCTGGACACAACCTCAGAACAGTATTTCTGAGCGACATGGTCGAGGACTGCGGACCGATGAATGCGCGACAGAGTCCTGAAGATTTAGCAGAGTCGGTACTAGTTGATCGTTTCGGAAAGGATTACCGAAAGGTAATTCAATTGAAAGGGGCTCGAGTCACAATCTGCCAGCCTGGCAACTCGGTTGCCGGTGTAAGTCCTGAGAAGTCTGTTTTTGGCAATTTGAAGGTGTCCGACCAAAGAGAGTTTTGGCGCGCAGTCTTTGTGAAGGCTGGACTCACATCGGAAGTGGAGTATCCTGCGGATCGTGAATCATGCGCTCTAGCTGTTTGGCGTTGATTAGTCGGCACTCGCGTTGTCACACGGGGCAATAACTGGGGCCAAGAGCCTTCCGTCAGTTCCACCCCACCCACTATAATGGAAGGAGCGGCCGGCCATCTGGCCGCTCTTTTTCTATGCCGACGGAGCCTTTGCCCGTAGCCGAAAGCCAGCCCCCACCACCGGGCTCCCAACCATGGGAGGCGCCGGAAGTGGCGGCGGCGTATGCCTCACTGGTCGAACAGGTGGCGAAGACACGGCCGAAGGAAGACCTGGAACCGCTGCGCCGCGCGTTTGAAAAGGCAGCTTACTGGCATCGCAACCGTAAGCGATCTTCCGGCGATCCGTACATTGTCCACCCCATTGCGGTAGCGAAGATTCTCGATTCCGAGCAGATGGACATGGTTTGTCTGCAAAGCGGGTTGCTGCACGATGTGGTGGAGGACGAGGACGTTTCGGTGGAGGAGATTCGCCGGATCTTCGGTGAGGAAGTGGCGCGGGTGGTGGACGGCGTCACGAAACTGGGGAAGATCAAACTGGCGAACCGGGAGGAACGGCAGGCGGAGAGCCTGCGCAAGATGCTGCTGGCCATGACCAGCGACATCCGCGTCATCATTGTGAAGCTGGCGGACCGGATGCATAATCTGGAGACGCTCGATTCGCTCTCGCGGGAGCGGCAGGAACGCATTTCGAGCGAAACGCTGGATATCTATTGCCCGATCGCGCACCGCCTGGGAATGGGTAAAATTCGCGCCCACCTGGAGGACCTGGCGTTCAAATACATGGACCCGGAGGCGTACAAGGACATTCTGGGGCAGTTGGAATCACGGCGCCAGGCGAACGTCGAGCACCTCAACGAGATCAAGCACGCGGTGGAGACGAAACTGGCGCGGGAGAATGTGCCGGCGCGGGTGGAAGGGCGGCTGAAGCGCCCCTATTCGATCTATCAGAAGCTGAAACGGCAGCGCATCGCCCTGGAGCAGGTGTACGATCTGCTGGCCATCCGCATCATCACGGATTCGGTGAAGAATTGCTATGCCGCCCTTGGGGTGATTCATAACGAATGGCACCCGATTATGGGGCGTATTAAGGATTTCATCGCCATTCCGCGGCCGAATTTGTACCAGTCGCTGCATACGTCGGTGATCGGGCCGGGCGGGCAGAGTTTTGAAGTGCAGATCCGTACCGAGGAGATGCACAAAGTGGCCGAGGAAGGCATCGCGGCGCACTGGAAGTACAAGGAAGGGCGCAGGGGCGACGCGGGGGACGATCAGCGCATTGCCTGGCTGCGGCACCTGGTGGAGTGGCAGAAGGAAATGAACGATTCGCAGGCGTTCATGTCCACGCTGAAGGTGGAGCTGTACTCGGAGGAAGTCTACTGTTTCACTCCGAAGGGGCGTGTGATCGTGCTGCCGCGCGAGGCTTCGCCCATTGATTTCGCCTACGCCATCCACTCCGATGTGGGACACAATTGCGTCGGATCGAAGGTCAACGGGCGCATTGTTCCGCTGAAGTACCAACTGCGCAACGGCGACGTGGTGGAGATCATCACGCAGTCCGGGCATTCGCCGAGCAAGGACTGGCTGGCGCTAGTCAAGACTTCACGCGCGCGGAACAAAATCCGGCATCACATCAACGCCACAGAACGGGCCAAGGCGATTGAGATCGGGGAAAAATTCCTGGAAAAAGAGGCGCGCCGGCTGGGCGTGCAATTGAACCGGGTGACGCGGGCGAAGCTGGAATCGGTGGCCGGCGAATACGGGCACAGCAAGATGGAAGACCTGTACGCGGCGCTCGGGTTCGGGCGTTTTTCGGCGCGGCACGTGCTGCATCTGCTGGCTCCGGAACAGGTGCCGGATGAGGAGGCGGCTAAGCCCACGCCACCGTCGACTCCCCAGTACACGACGGATAACGATTCCGACCTGGTGATCAAGGTCAAGGGCATCGACGACATCATGATTTACCGCGCCAAATGCTGTAATCCGATTCGCGGGGAATCCATTGTCGGCTATGTGACGCGGGGGAAGGGCATCGCCGTACATTCGAACAACTGCAAGAACGTGCAGAACCTGTTGTATGAGACGGAGCGCCGGATCGATGTCGAATGGGCGCGGGCGGTGGCCGAGAAATTCAGCGTGAAGCTGATGGTGTACTCGCAGGACCGGCCTGGGATGCTGCACGAGATCACTTCGATCTTTTATGGGGAATCGTGCAACATACGATCGGTGGAGGCGCGGTTGGACGACAAGCGCACGGACGATTCGGCGGTGATTGACCTGACCTGCGAGGTGAAGGACAAGAAGCAACTGGAAAAGATTCTCGCCGCCATCCGCCGCATTCCTGGCGTGAGAGACGTTGAACGAATTCAATGAGTACGATTTACGAACCGGAACATATTGCCATTTCCAAATCGAAGGGCATCCGCATCGACTGGAAGGACGGGCATCACAGCGAATACAGCTGCGCTTACCTGCGCGATGAGTGCCCCTGCGCCTCCTGCACGGGAGCGCACGGCACGAAGCCCGAGAAGACCAGCTATTCGCAACCCCCGAAAGATCTGTTTCCGATGTACAAGCCGGCGATCCGGATGTCCGAGGTGGAGCCGGTGGGAAACTACGCGATTCGCATCCTTTGGAACGACGGACACAACACAGGCATCTATTCCTTCGAGCATTTCCGCAGGATCTGCCACTGCGCGGAGTGCGAGAACAACAATAAGGAGTAATGTTTGAAACAACTTGTGTTGATTATGGTTTTGGCCGCGAGCCCCTTGGCGGGGATCGATTTAGGGGTGCGCGGCGGACTTCCGTTCGGCGACGCGTTTGAATCGCTGCGCAGCGCGAACCTGGAGTTGAAGGGGAGAAACCGATTCGTGATTGGCCCGACGCTCGAGGTGCGGCTTCCGGCGGGCTTTGGCGTGAACCTGGATTTGCTGTACCGGCGGTATCAATTTCAGACCACGACTCCTTCGGGGATTACCACTAACGGGGCGGGCCAGTTCGAGATTCCGGTGATGGTGCGGTATCACTTCCCGAGCCTGGTGGTGCGGCCGTTCATAGCGGGTGGTCCGGTGTGGAGCACGATTACGGGGCTCAATTCGACGCGCAACAGCACGGGGATGGCGCTGGGCACGGGGCTCGACATCCATGTTCCGTTCGGGCACATAACGCCGGAACTGCGCTATACGCGGCGTTTCCAGGATTCGATTGTGACGGCGCCATCGGGCTCGCTGAAGACCCTCAGCAACCAGGTCGATCTCATGGTAGGCTTCACCTTTTAGAACGGCGTGGAGAGGCCCGGAAGGGCATCAAAGAATTCTATTCCTCGGTACCACGCCTGCGCCTAGCTAGCAAAAGCACGCGCGGTCGCGCACCTTTGGGCAATTTGTAGTCAAGCGCGTGGCGGAAAATTTCCGCTAGATAGTATTTGTCCTTCTCCATCACAACAATTCCGTTTGCCTCTACAAGCGCTAGCTCCTCCTTGGAAACATCCACGTCTTCCCTTGTGAATGGGACGTACCGCTTTTCGGCGTCCACATCTCTCAATTTGCTGAAGATGTTTTTCAGAGCAGGGTTCTCCTGGGATATCTCTTCCACCTTTTGAGTGCTGCAATACCTTACTGCTTGTCGAACCGCTGTGGGTGTAAGTAGGCGATCCATCCATTGAGTCTGCACAACCGAGTGTTTGGCCGCATCAGCGACTAGCCTTACAAGATCCCTGGCTTGAATTTGGCTACGGAAATCAGACAGAGCGGCAATCACCCAATCGGCAGACTTGGCTTCTCTAGACTTGTCGCTTCCCAGTTTTCTTCCCCACAAAGGTGCTAGCGTCTCAGCAAGCTCCGCTTCGGACATCGAGAGAAGCTGCTCCACATCGAGTTCTGCATTTTGCTCAACTTTCTGAGCCAGCCAAGCCGCAAGCCGAAGTGCATCTTCACGCTCCCACTTCAGCGCATACTGCTCGTACCTGGACAAGAGTTGTAGCGAGTTTTGTGGCACTGCAAGGGTCACCATATCCCTTCGAACAAAGACCACAAGACCGATTGTGCGATCTGGTTGCTGCTCAAGCCAATTGGGAACATCTTGCAGCAGGGATCGCAAAGCGACCTTCTGTGCCTCATTGGTGGCCAGTCCCTGGAACAAGTCCTCTAGCCCATCGACAACCAGGAGAATGCGCTTATCGCGCCGAGACAGTTCCGATGGAAGCTGCCTGCCTGCCCCGACTTGCTGGACGTTGAAGCCAACTGTCCAGGCAATCAAGTCCAGCCACTTATCACGCCACTCGCCCTCATGCAGATTGTCACGCAATAGACTCAGAACGCGATCGGAAACTCCTTCGTGATCGATCCCTTCGCCGAGGTTGATCCTATTCATGGCTTCATCACGACCTTGCTTGCATATCGTGAGAGCGTTGCCTCGAAGATTTTTCGGTTGCAGTAGAGGAACGACTACAGAATTAACGTCTATATCAGTTGGAATGTCCTGTGCGAACCGTAACCATTCGCGGCGGCGAAGGATTTGAAGGTATGTGTAAGTTTTTCCCGCCCCTTTGGCACCGACGACCACAGCTACAGGGATTTGAGTTCGATGATCTTCTACTAGCTTCCGCAAGGGACTGATTGGTAGAAAGTCTTCATCCTCACCTTGTTCGGCAAAGACGAGTCTCTCTGCTGTTGTTGCTAGCGACGCCCTTGCCTGGTTTAGGTCACTTCCAGGAACTGTGTTTGCCGTAGGCTGCGTCAAGATCGCTGGACCGATCGGTATCATTGATCGAACCGTTTCGTAGGCCTGACATTTTCGAACCGAGGCTAAAGCGTCATCCCACCCCGACGGCAGAGTGATTAACGATTGATCAAACCATGTGGGACCGCGGAGTACATCGAGAACCCCGACATCTTGGCCAAGCACAGTTTGAGACAGCGATCCGAAGAGTCTTTCTTCAATTCTTGTCATGAAGTCGGTGTTTTCAAGGTCCCTTGGGACCTGATTTAATACGACTATTGGTGTTGGATGATCATCCTGGCGAGAGGGGGCTCGCTTGGCGATCAAAGACAATACTAAGTCGGTACCTTCCAGAGACTGGCCGCTCAATGTGGTGACTAGAACACGGCTGGCCCGTGGGTCCAGAAGAAGCCCGGAGGAAAGTTCGGATAGCCCGGCCCTAAGGTCAACCACTACCGCTACGACCCCTAACATCCTTCCTAGTTCCGAAATCAAGTTCAGAAGGCGAAAAGGAGTGTCACTGCCCTTCAAAAGGTGCTCTGGTCTGATGTCAAGTAGTTGCATCATCCGCGTACTGCGAAAGGCCGGAAGCACGTACATCCCATTCTGAAGTGAGTCTTGCAACCTACTAGCAACCAACTTAAGTGACTGTTTGGCGGCTGGATCCGGGTCGGAGTGAACGAGCGCTAGCAGATCGGCGAATGATATAGGTGGGTAGGGTAAGCGAGTTTCAAGGAGCCAAGTAATGCCGGGTGCTTCCAAATCTGCGTCTATGAGAAGCACCCGACTCTTCCTAGAAGCAACCGTCTGCGCCAAGGCAAGGGCATGTAATGTCCTTCCCACTCCGCCCTTGAAAGAGTGGAACGCAAAAACAGGAGGAGCATTGTTTGGCAGAGGACTCGGCGAAGCCACTTGCCCGAACCCCGCATCCACCAGGGATGGGCGTGCGAAAGTGGGTGCAGGCGGACTCTTATCTCCTTGGTCATCGGTTTCTTCCAACGAAAGTGCTAGCCTGCGGGCACCACCGTTCTCACTTTCGAGGATAACTTCCAAGTCAGTGAATAGATTGTCCGCCGGTAGCCCAATCCGCGGTTCGAGATTCCTAAGGAGCCAGGATTGTGCGTCGGCTTTCCTTCCTTTCTTAACCCTGATCAATGAGCCATCCCAATATGTTCTCGCGTCGACCAGCCAATCCGGAAATCCTTCGCCCTCTATTGCCCGGATCAAAGCGTCCTCATAGTCCAACCAGGTATAGAGCCGGACATCCGGGGGAATCATACTTGAAGCTCCTTCCGAATCCAATTACACACCTGCTCAAGCCACTTGTTCATACTTTTTTCATCGTCATCCTGGATTGCCACGCCATACCGCCACGCCTCGTGGGCCTGCGACAGCCTGTGGCGCTGCTGGGTACCCCTAAGCCGAAAGTCGCGCACGCCATTCGCAACGCTCGCCGGAAGCCGCAACTGTTTTACCCAAAAGGCCAAGTCATGCCCTTTTCCATCGAACTCGGGGCCTAATTGTGAAGTGTCGGAGAGCCTGTTTTGGCGAAGCCACGCTGATTTTAATCCGCATTCCACCGCATAGAACAGAAGCAACATGCGGCTTTCGTTAGCTTGTTCCGTGGGTAGTGAATGAGTCGAGAAGGCCTTTCGAAGATGCCCTTCTTTCGCGTGAATCATTGGCTTAGACTTAGTATCGTAACGTACTTCCTGCGCTTGGGTCTGGAGTCACTCAGCCGACCCTGGTTTTGAGAACTACCGCACGCGGGTATAGTCTCATGGTAGGCTTCACCTTTTAGGTGAATCCATGACCCGCCGACTTTTTCTTGCTCTTGCCGCCGCCGCGAAATCGCGGCTTTTGATTGATACGCATCTGGAAGTGTGGACCTCCGACCCGCGGTTTCCGTTCCACCATCCGGAGCGTCCGGACCTCAAGAAGGTGCAGATGGACGCGCCGATCGAGAACCAGGTGGAGCAGATGAAGGACTTCGGCCTGAAGTACGCGGTGCTGATCAATCCGCGCTACTTCGGGTGGGATAACAGCTACATCAGCTACTCGCGGGCGAAGTATCCAAAACTGTTCGTGGCGCATGGGCTGCTCGATCCCGACGATCCGAAGATTGCCGAGCGGCTGCGCTACTGGGTGAAGGAACATCAGTTTCAAGGGATGCGGTTCAGTCCGATTTATCACCCGAAGCGAAGCTGGCTGAATTCGAAGGAACATTATCCGCTGTGGAAAGAAGCGGAGAAACTGGGGGCGGTGTTCAACTACTACATTCTGCCGCACCAGATGCCGATGATCGAGGACATGTGCGGGCGCTTCCCTGGGGTGAAGGTGGTGATCGACCACGCGGGCAAGCCCGATTTGAAATTACAGGATCCGTGGCCGGAGTTCCGCAAGATGTTCCGGCTGAAGAAGTTTCCGCAAGTGTGGATCAGCAACTCCGAGCCTTATGAGATGTCGGAGGTCAAGAAGTATCCCTACGAGGACACCTGGCCGTTCTACAAGGCGATTTACGAGGAGTTCGGCGGGAAGCAGATTATCTGGGGCACCGGCTATCCGCGTCCGCGGTGGGAACTGCCGATGGATAAAGAGCTGGAGTTTGTGGATAAGTTCTGTAGCTTTTACAAACCGGAAGACCGGGAGCTGATGCTGGGGAAGAACGCGCTGCGGATCTGGCGGTTTCCGAAGCCGTAGCGAAGCTAACGAAGCATCGCCGGGAACATGGTGGACAACTCCATCTCGCGGATGGCGACGCGCCGGTAGGTGGCGGGAACGACGAATTCGGCGGGATCGAGCAACGCGGTGTCAAACGACTCGATTGCCATGGTGACGGTGGAAAACGGCTCGTTCGCCATGTTTTTCATGTTTTCGGGAACGGGCAGCCCGAGGGTGGCGAAATCCATGTACATCGACATCACGGATTTCACCACCAGCCGGTCCTTCGCCCGGTACTGCTCGCGGAGCTTGTCGAATTCATCCTTTTCCCGCGGCCGATTCGCCGCTCCTGCGCCCATCTTTGCCACGGCTTTGGCTGCGTCAAACATGGCGAGTATCTTGCGTTGTGCGGTGTTCAGTTCGGTGAACTGGGGAGGGGCCGGGGCGGTCCAATCGGTGACTCGGAATTTTTGACCGGAAAGCATCTGTTTAATCATGGGGTCCGGAGCGGCGGAGGCGTCGAAGCGCCATTCAAAGGTATTGGACTCGGTCTGGAAACCAAGCACCTTTTCGGCAGGGCCGCTGGCCTTCCGCTCCACCACGGTCTTCAACCAATCCATGTCTCCCATCTTGGCGCGCAGGTCCTCAAATTGCGGGTCCTTGTTAGGATTGGCGAGACTGGTGGCCAAGTGTTCGGAGAATTCGTCCCATTCCGGGAGGGTCACAGTCGTGTAGACTTTTCTGGTGTCGTCGATGACGTGGACGGCGCCGCCCTCCAGAAGGTAGAGCACCTGGTATTGCCCATGACGGACGCGCAGATTGCTGCCCTGCACGTCGACGTAGATGGCCTTAGGGATCTTCGCATCCTCCATGATGTCTCTGTTTGGTGCAGGAGCGAGAGTGGAGTTGAGGTTGATGCGAATGGTTTGCACCATCCGGAAATCGGCCCAGGCTGCGCCGGCCGAAGCGATTAATGCCAATATCAGCCAGGAATACACAGGTGCATCCTCCGTGCCCACAAGTGTACCAGCAATTTGTACCGCTTACTCCGATATACCGCGAAGGGCTTTGCGGCGAAACGGCGCCGATAATATCAGCGAAGTGGATGTCATGCCGAATGGTGTGAGGCGGTCGATGAGCTTTTCTAATTCCTCCACGCTGCGCACACGTACCTGAAGGGCGAAGCTCTCTTCGCCGGTGCAGCGATGGCATTCGACGATCTGTGGAGTTTCCGAGGCCAGGGCGACGAGGCGCCGGGCCAGCGATTCGCTGCCGCTGACGCGCACGCGGATGTGGGCGCCGATGGGGAAACCGGCTTTCTCCGGATTGACCACGGCGGCGTAACCCTCAATTACTCCGGCGTCTTCGAGGCGGCGGACACGCTCCGCGACGGCGGGCGTCGACATGCCGATGCGCCGTCCGAGTTCGGCGAACGATACGCGCGCGTTGCGCTGCAACTCGTCGAGAATGCTCCAATCCATGGCGTCCATGCTTTCACCTTACATTCGCAAAGCCACATATGGCAATCGGCTTACGAACGGAAGGCAATTGGCGCGGATCAGCGATGAGTCGATATTCCGAAAACCGGCCACCCCCTTTACGCTGAAGGCATGCCACTCACCCGCCGCAGTTGGGCCGAGCCGTTCAAGATTAAGGTGGTCGAACCCGTCCGCCTGACCACTCCCGAGCAGCGCGCCCGGGCCCTGGAAGAAGCCGGTTACAACACCTTTCTGCTTCGCTCGCGCGATGTGTATATTGATCTGCTCACCGATTCCGGCACCTCGGCCATGAGCGACCGGCAGTGGGCCGGGATGATGCTGGGCGATGAGGCCTACGCCGGCAGCGAGAATTACTACCATCTGGAAGCGGCGGTGCAGAACGCCTACGGCTACAAGCACGTCATTCCGACGCACCAGGGCCGCGGGGCGGAACATCTGCTGAGCCGCGTGCTGATCAAACCGGGCGATGTGCTGCCGGGGAACATGTATTTCACCACGACGCGGCTGCACCAGGAAATGGCGGGGGGCACGTTTGTCGATGCCGTGATTGCCGAGGCGCACGATCCAGCCAGCACGCATCCGTTCAAGGGCAACTTCGATATCGAAAAACTGGAGCGAATTTTAGAAGAGAATCCGGGCCGCGTGCCGTATATTTGCGCGGCGGCCACGGTGAACATGGCCGGCGGCCAGCCGATTTCTTTACAGAATTTGACCGAGGTGCGGGAATTGGCGGATCGCCACAAGACACGGATCATTCTGGACGCCACGCGCATTGCCGAGAACGCCTATTTCCTGCAGCAGCGCGAACCGGGTCAGAAGGGTAGGCCGATCCGGGCCATCGTGCGCGATCTGTGCAACCTCACCGACGGGTGCACGATGAGCGCGAAGAAAGACCCGCTGGCCAACATCGGCGGCTTCATCGGCATCAACGACGAAGCGGTGGCGGAGGAGATTTCGAACCTGGTGGTGGTGTTCGAAGGGCTGCACACCTATGGCGGCATGGCGGGCCGCGACATGGAAGCGGTGGCCATTGGGATTGAAGAATCGCTCGAAGACGATCACATCCGGGCCCGCGTGGGGCAGGTGGAGTATCTGGGCGAGAAGCTGCTCGGCTGGGGGATTCCGATTGTGCTCCCGATTGGCGGGCACGGCATTTACCTCGATGCGAAGGCGTTCCTGCCGCATATCCCGCAAAGCCAATATCCGGCGCAAGCACTGGCGGCGGCGCTGTATCTCGATTCCGGAGTGCGGGCGATGGAACGCGGGGCGGTGTCGGCGGGGCGCGATGCGGTATCGGGCGTGGAGCGGTTCCCGAAGCTGGAACTGGTGCGCCTCACCATCCCGCGACGCGTCTACACGCAGGCGCACATGGACGTGACGGCGGAGTCTGTCTACTGCGTCTACGAGGAGCGGGATAAAGTGCGCGGGCTGCGGATGACGTATGAGCCGCGGTTCCTGCGCTTTTTTCAGGCGCGGTTTACGCCACTCTAGCTGACGGCCACCCGGGCTTCCAATGCCGGCCAGAGGTCCTGCTGGCGGAGTGGTTTGGAGAGATAGCCATCCATGCCGGCGGCGAGGCAGCGCTCGATGTCGCCGGCGAGGGCGTGCGCGGTGAGGGCGATGATCCTGGTGGGCGGGAATCCCTGGCTCCGCTCCCATTCGCGAATCTGCCGGGCGGCGGAGATGCCGTCGAGTTCGGGCATCTGCACGTCCATGAGGATCACATCGAAGCGCTTCTGCTGTACCGCGAGAACGGCTTCCAGGCCATTGACGGCGAGCACCACACGGTGTCCCCGTTTGGCCAGCAGCCGCGTGATGAGCTTTTGATTGACGGCATTGTCTTCGGCCACCAGCACATCAAGGGCAGGCGACGTTCGCGGGGCGTGCGTGGTGCGGCGCACCGTGCCTTGGGGCAACCCGTTGAGCGCCGCCTCCACGGCCCGCAACAGAGACTTCCGCGAGACTGGTTTGACGATGTACTGGCTGATGCCGAGCTGGCGGCAGCGGCGGGCGCTGTTGGCTATGTCCACCGAGGTCACAATCAGGATCACGGTGGAATGGGTGAGGGGCTCGGCGGCAATGCGCTCGGCCAGTTCGAAGCCGTCCATGCCCGGCATGTCGACATCGGTGAGGATCAGGTCAAATGGAACGGAAGCCGCATGGAGCATAGTCAGCGCCTGTGCACCGCTTGAGGCCAACTCACAGATCATTCCAGCGCGCTCCAGATAGCCTTGCTGGATGCGGCGGTTGACCGAATTGTCGTCGACGATGAGAACGCGCTTGCCGACCAGGGTTTCGGGTAACTGGCCGCGGATGCCGGCGTCGAGATTGGCGTGGCGGACCTGGATGTTGAACAAGAACGTGCTGCCACGCCCTTCCTCGCTCCGCACTTCGATATCGCCGCCCATGCGCTGGGCCAACTCGCGGCAGATGGCCAATCCGAGCCCGGTGCCGCCATAGGTGCGGGTGGTGGATCCATCGGCCTGCACGAAGGCCTCAAAGACATGGGGCAGCCGGGCAGCGGGGATGCCGATTCCGGTGTCCCGCACGGAGAAGCGCAGGGTCATGGCGGTGCCCGTATCCTGGAGCAATTCCACGGTGCTGACGATTTCTCCAGCGGCGGTGAATTTGATGGCGTTACCGGCCAGGTTCATGAGAATCTGGCGGAGGCGCGTAGGATCGCCGCTGAGCCAGTCGGGGACTTCAGGCGGCACGCTCCAGATGAGCTCAATGCCCTTCTGATGCGCCGATACGGCCAGCAGGCGATAGACATCTTCCATGAGGGAGGGCAGATCGAAATCGGTCTCTTCGAGAATGAGCTTACCGGCCTCGATTTTGGAGAGATCGAGGATCCCGTTCAGTAATTCGAGGAGCGATTCGGCGGAATTCTTCGCAGTCTGCAGGTAATCGTTCTGCTCGGGAGTGAGATTGCTGTCCAAGGCGAGCTCAGTCATGCCGAGGATACCGTTCATAGGGGTGCGGATCTCGTGGCTCATGTTGGCCAGGAACTCGGCTTTGGCCTGGGCGGCCTGGTCGGCTTTGCGCCTGGCGACGTCGAGTTCGGCATTCAGCTCCAGCAGGGAGCGCGTTTTGGAATCCACCTCTTCCACCATCTGGTTGAACGAGTCGGTGAGGACGCCAATCTCATCCGAGCTATTCTTCACGGCGCGCACGGAATAGTCGCCCTCGGATATGCGGCGGGCGGCGCCGGCGAGCCCCAGCAGGGGCGCCGAGATCAGCCCGTGGAGGCGTGAGGCGAGCCATAAGACTACGGCGAGTATGGCGGCTCCGACGGCTGTAGTCAGGGCCAGGAAGGAGGCGGAACGGGCATACAGTTCCTCGCGCGCTTCGGCTTCGATTTCGATGGTTCCGGCGCGCTGGCCATCGATCTCGATGCTGCGCCGGGCCTGGACACGAAGCAGAGGCTCAAACCAAGCGAGCGCCTCGTACGGCGGCGCCTGTTCATTGGTGTAGCTGGAGAATGGACTTCCCTCCGCGTCGTAGAGCACGGCTTTGCGGATGGCCGGGCTGGCGCGCAGGCCGGCGAGCGTCTCGCCCGCGCGTTGGCGGTCGCCGAACAGGAGCGCCGCCTTGCTGTTGGAGCCAACCACCTCGGCCAGAGTTTCGGCTCGCGAGTGGAGGGCGGTGCGGGCCTGATAGAGTTCGTTGACAAGAAACGCGGCCGACATGAGCAGCATGACTAACATGCTGGTGCCGGTAATGAGGATGGCAACCTTGCGGGCGATTGGCTGGCGATGAAAGAGGCTTCGCAAGCCGTTCATGGCAAGCCTCCCTGCTGGACGCGAGCCACCTCCAGCAGGTGGGAGCTGAAGGTCCAGACCGGGGATTTCAAGGCGGACTGATTGATCTCCACCACAATGCGCCTGTGCTCCATCACCAGGGCCACCATGCCCGACATGGCGAGGAATTTCTCATCGCAGCCGATGGTGAGCATGCCGCGGGCATGGCCGCGGGCGAGAGTTCTGGCGGCTCCGGAGAGGTCGCCGAAGAAGAGCACATCGCAGCCCTCAATGGATTCTTTAGTGGCCGTGCGGGTCTTCAACCGGCGTCCCTGGAGGAGGGTTCCATCGAGCGCCTGCAGGGCTGGTTCCAGGACTCCGGGGCGAAGGAGGCAGAGGTGCAATTCGCCGCCTGGGGGATCCTTCCGCTGGGTGAGCCGCAGGATGTTGAGGACATAGGCCGCCTTGACGTCGGATTCGTTGGGGCCGCCGCCTGCCAGTGGGATGAACCCGCCGGCCAGGATCGGGATGACGGCAAGCGCTAGCGGGTACATGGGTCAGAATGGCCGCTCATAGCCGACGATGAGATGAATTCCGGGCGAATCGAATCCCGACCCATGCATGCGGTAGCGGCGATTCGTCACGTTCTCCAGAGCAATGGAGAGTCCGGAGAGGATGGTGCCGCGCAGTCCGGCGCGCAGATGCAGAACGGCGTAACCGGCAGTTCCGCCAGGTCCGATGCGGATGTCGGCGATGTCGGCGGCACTCAGCCGGTGTTGCGAGGTGGCGGCGAGCAGGGCAGCCTCGGCCCAGAACAGCCGGCGCGGCTGCCAGGTAATGCGCGAGGCGCCATAGAAGGGAGGCATCCGCGTCAAAGGCTGCGAGAGGCTGAGGTCCGTGCCGTAGGTCCAGGTCATGTGATGCGTCCAAGTCCAGTGCTCTGCGAGGTTGACCATGGACTCGGCTTCGAGTCCTTTGACGACGGCGCGGCTGATGTTCTGCCGCTGATAGACGAGTTCCTCATTGGCTTCGCGCACACGGTTGCCATTGCGATCGAGAAAGGGCAGGCCATTGTAGAGGGCCGGCGCTCGATCGATGAGATCGTGGTAACGATCGTGGAAGTGGACCAGGGAGAGCGAACGTCCTTTCCCCTGCAGGCGGATGCCGGTTTCGAGATTGATACTACGCTCCGGGTTCAGTAGTGCATTGGGAATCTCAAAGCGCAGGCCGGAACTGCCGAGCATGGCCGAGTCGTCGAGGTTGGGCGCACGGAAGCCTTGCGAAACGCCGCCCACCAGGGATAGCCGGCGGGCCAATTTATACAGCAGATAGCCGCTGCCGGTGACCGCCGTGGAATCGGAATCCACGGGAACCACTCCCGTGGCTGCGTCGCGGGGTTGCGTGTCCAGGTGGAAGCTGTCGGCGCGCAGCCCGAAAACTCCGTCGAGCCGGCTGGAGATGCGAACCTCATCCTGGAGAAAGCCGCCATACCCGCGAAACGTGCTGCCATCGACATAGTTTCCGGCCTTGGCGCTGAAGGCGCCCTTGCGCAGGTCGAGATCGGTGCGGGTGCTGCCGACCCAATCCGCGGAGGCATCCAGGCCGTAGGTGAAGGCATGCGTGGTCCCTACTCCGGCGGTGAATTGGAGGCCAAAGGTGGCCGTGCTGGCATGGTCGTAGAGAAAGCGTTCCACGGTTGGCGCCGACGCCTGAATGCGCATCACATCTTCGAACGGGCGGGAGAAGGCCACGGTTGCCACCAGCCCTTGGGCGAATTTTTTCGTGGTGGCCTGTTCGTAGCGAACGTAGGTCATGTCGCGGCCCTGGGCGTGCCAGAGGTATTTGAGGTCGGAGCCGGCGAGCAGGACGTCGGTGCGCGGGGCGTCGTACTGTTTGAGGCGGCTGACTCCGGCAGTGAGGGTGCGGGACGGCCCCAGCGCCAGGGTCATGGTGAAGTCACCGGCACTTTGGCGGTAACCGGTGAAGGGTTGCAAGCCGCGATTGCCGCCGGCGGTGAGATCGCCGAAGCGGCTCTCGGAGAAACCGCCGAAGAAGCCGAAGCGGCCATCGGAGCCTGACAGTTCGGTGCGTCCCACACCACTCGTATTAGCGGTGCCGAAGCGGACGCGGGCAGCGCCAGAGAACTCCTTGCCGGAGCGCGGATCGGGCGCCTGGCGGGTAATGACGTTGATCACCGCGCCGAAGGCGTCGCTGCCATAGAGAACGGATCCGGCGCCGCGCACCACCTCAATGCGGTCCACCTGGTCGATGTCGATCTGATTGAGATACTGGTTTGGGCCGAGGCGGTAGAGCCCGTTATTGAGGCGAATGCCGTTGATCATGAGGAGGATCCGGTTGCCCACCATGCCCCGCACGATGGGCGAGCCGCCGGCATAGTTGGTTTCCTGGAGGAATACGCCGGCAACCGATCCGACGGCTTCGGGAACACTGCGGAAGTTGCGGCGCCGGATTTCCTCGGAGGTTACGACGCTCACCGACCGGGGACTGCCCAACCGGCTTTGCTCATGGCGGGCGGCGGAAACAATGGGGATTTGTGCGAGTTTTTCCAAGTCGAGATCGGCAAGGGGGTTCCGGCTCTGTGCAACAGCTGCGTGGGGCGTGACCCATACCATGCTCAGTGCCCAAAGCCCGACTACAATCGGCCTCATGAGAGGCATATCGACTCACCTGGAACAGGTGTGAGCCGGGGGGTAGGTCAGGGGCATATTGCAGGGTTCACCAGCACCAGCGGTTCCTGGCTGGCGCGTTTCACGGATCCGCGGGCGACTGTTTTTTCGCCGCAAGCCGGGACGCGTAGTTCGAGCGTGTAGTCAAGAACCTGGGATTGAAAACGGAAACCGCCATCCGCGGCGGTGAGGACGCGGCCACCGATGGAGGAGCCGTCCGGCCCTTCACCATGAAGCAGGACTTGGGCTCCTGCCAGCGGGCGGCCGCGCTCATCGACCACTCGTCCGTGCACGATTTGCACGGGGCGTGCTGGAAGTTGATACTCGATGGTCTCCGTTTGGCCGCCTTTCAATTCCACGGCACGCGGGAAGTAGACAACATCCGTGTAGCCCAATTCGACAAATCCCACTCGATACCGGCCGGGAGGGACTTCGAGCAGAAACACGCCTGAATCAGGATCCGTTTTCAGTTCCGATGGTTCGCCGGTCAGCTCTTTGGGTGTGCCTGCCAAGGGGACCAAGATTACGTCCGTGGAACCATCCAATTCGCCATCGGAATCGCGCAACACGCCCTTGAGCTGAGCCCGGGCGGCATTGAAAAAGGACACTTCTTCGCACTTGCCGGGGCCGATAAATACGGTGGCGCCGCGGCGCGGAGAACGGAAGTCTCCGGGAGCATCGACGACAACCCGGTAGTTGCCTTGCGGCAGATGCGCGAACTGATAGGCGCCGCCGGCGGTGGTTCTGGTTTCGGCAACGGGGGCGGCTCCTACCATCACTGTCACCTTCGCCCCCGCTACCGGCCATGTGACCGGGCCGAGGCGAGAGAGATCGGCCTGCCGCTGGGTGACAACGCCATACAGCAGGCCAGACTCGAGTGGCCATCCAGCACGCAAGCCCTGGAAGAAGCGCAACTCTTCGCCGGCCAGGGCGAGTTCTTTGTTTCCGCTGCAGAGGTTGGTGCTCAATTGACCGCCGGAACGACCGGCAAAGATCAGATAATCCTTGTCTTTTTCAAAGATTACGCCGCAGGCTGACCCATGGTTGCCGGCGCGCAGATCGACACGTGTGTCCGCGGTTCCTTTGATGGCCTGGTGCACGGCAAAGGTGTATTGGGTCTCGTCAGGAGCTGCCGCCATGGCAACAACCCGCCCGGTGAAAATAACCTCACTCGAAAAGGCCGCATGGCAGGCCGTACGTTCGCCGACGCAACTGCATGCGGTAGCGAGCGCCGGCAGGATTGCCAGACCTGTCATCAATCGGGCTGAGAATCCTTTGCTGCCCATCGCACATCCTATTATATGGTGGCCCCCACAATTGAGAATGATGAGCAATTATACTGGCTTGCTCTTCAACTGACCCCGGGTCTCGGCGCCCGCAAGTCGTCGCAACTGTTGCAACACTTTCAATCGCCACGGGCGATTTTCCGGGCCTCGTTATCGGAACTGGAGGGACTTGGCATTGCCTCGTCGACGGCGCAAAGCCTGTTGAGCGGGTGCACGTTTGACGATGCGGCGACGCAGCAGCAGAAGATGCTGGGGCAGAATGTGACGATGATCCCGATGCTCGATGCGCGCTACCCGCAGAGACTGCGGGCGATCTTCGATCCGCCGCCGGTGCTGTTTTGCCGTGGAAGGATCGAGTTGCTCGATTCGGTCATGATTGGGGTTGTGGGGACGCGAAAGCCCACGGCGTATGGGGTTGCCGCTACGGACCGGCTGGCGCGGGACTTGGCGCAGAAAGGAATCACTGTCGCCAGTGGCATGGCTCGCGGCATCGATACGGCCGGCCATAAAGCCGCGCTTTCTGTAGGCGGGAACACGGTTGCGGTGCTGGGGTGCGGGGTGGATCAGGTTTATCCGGCGGAAAACCGGAAGCTGGCGGCGGAGATCGCGGAGAAGGGGCTGTTGGTGAGTGAGTTTCCGATGGGCACGCCGGCCTATCCGCAGAACTTTCCCATCCGCAACCGCGTGGTGAGCGGACTCAGCGCAGGCGTGCTGGTGGTGGAAGGGGCGCAATACTCGGGCTCGGCGATTACGGCGCGGCTGGCGATTGAGCAGGGCAGGGAGTTGTATGCGGTGCCGGGGAATATCACATCGAAAATGAGCTGGGCGCCGAACCTGCTGATCAAGCAAGGGGCGAAGCTGGTGCAGGAGGCCGAAGATGTGTTGACGGACCTGCCCGCGGCTGACCGGCGGAGGCTCCATCAGACGGTGCAGGCGGGTCCGCAACAGGGCACGCTGAGCGCGGAAGTGGAGTCGCCAACATCGCGTTCCGTACTGGGCGTCCTGTCCCTGGCCGATCCATCGCACATTGACACACTGATGGAGAATCTGCCACAGTATTCATCGTCAGAGGTGATCGCGGCTCTGTTTGAGCTGGAAATGGCCGGCATGGTCCGGCAGCTGCCTGGCAAGCACTTCTTAAAAGTCTGGTAAGTCCTACATCAAATTAGCTTTATGAGTAAGTCTCTCGTCATCGTGGAGTCCCCTACCAAGGCCAAAACGATCGGCAAATATCTCGGCAAAGACTACACGGTCAAGGCGTCCCTTGGTCACATCAAGGATCTGCCTAAGAACGATTTAGCGGTTGCCGTAGACCGCGATTTTGAACCCAACTACGTTGTCATTGAGGGTAAGAAGAAGCTCATTTCGGAGCTGAAAACAGCCGCCAAGGGCGCTGAAGCGATCTACCTCGCGGCTGACCCGGATCGCGAAGGAGAAGCCATCTGCATGCACCTCAAAGAGGAGCTGGAGGGCAAGGGAAAGAACTCTCCGCTGGTGTACCGCGTGCGGTTCAACGAAATCACCCAAAGCGCCATTCGCAAGGCGTTTGAGACTCCCATCCAGGTGGATGAGCACCTGGTGCAGGCGCAGCAGGCACGGCGCGTGCTGGACCGGCTGGTGGGCTACAAGATCTCTCCCCTCTTGTGGGACAAGGTGCGCCGCGGCCTTTCCGCCGGGCGCGTGCAAACCGTGGCTCTGCGGCAGATCGTGGAGCGGGAACGCGAAATCCGAGCCTTCCAGAAGCAGGAATACTGGACGATCGATGTCCAGTTGAACGCCAAGAAGCCGCCGATTCTCAACACCAGGCTGGCAAAGCGCGACGGGGCCAGTTTCGAGATTCCGGACCAGGCCGCCGCCGACGCGATCGTGGCCACGCTGACGGACGCCGCTTACACGGTTGATTCCGTCATCACGAAGGAAAAGCGTCGCAACGCGGTACCTCCTTTCATCACTTCGACGCTGCAGCAGGAAGCGGCTCGTAAGCTGCGCTTCTCGGTGAAGCGGACCATGATGCTGGCCCAGCGCCTGTACGAAGGCGTGGAACTGGGAACGGAAGGGCTCACCGGTCTGATCACCTACATGCGTACCGATTCGACGCGTGTTTCGGCCGATGCCTTGACCGAAGTGCGGGAGTTGATCGGGCAGCGCTACGGCACGCAGTACCTGCCGGAAACTCCTAATTTTTACAAGAGCAAGAAAGACGCGCAGGATGCGCACGAAGCCATCCGGCCCACGGCTGCGATGCGCGCTCCGGAAGAACTGCAAGGGTTGCTGGCCGAGGACGAGTGGAAACTGTACCGGCTGATCTGGATGCGCTTTGTGGCCTCGCAGATGATGCCGGCGCTGTTTGATCAGACCACGATTGAGGTTTCGGCGAAGGGCGCCGATGCCTCCACCTACCTGTTCCGCGCCACGGGCAGCGTGCCGAAGTTCGACGGGTTCCTCGCCGTCTATGAAGAGGGCAAGGATCAGAAGGACGAAGATGACGAGGAGTTGAAGCATCGCCTTCCGCTGGTGGAAGCCGGCGAGACGCTGCGATTCCGCGCCATCGAGCCCGAACAGCATTTCACGGAACCGCCGCCGCGCTTCAACGAAGCAACGCTGGTGAAGGAGCTGGAATCGGATGGGGTGGGACGGCCTTCGACCTACGCCTCCATTCTGTCGACCATTCAGGAACGCGAGTATGTGAAGAAGGAAGGCGGCAAATTCGTGCCCACGGAATTGGGCATGGTGGTCACCGACCTGTTGCTGGAGAGCTTCAACGACATCTTCGATGTGCGCTACACGGCGCGGATGGAAGAAGAGCTCGACGACATTGAAGAAGGCAAGATCGACTGGCGTGTCGCCATGACTGAGTTCTACGCCAAGTTCCAGAAGGATCTGGAATACGCAGAACGCAACATGACCGACATCAAGCGCATGGAAAAGCCCACTGACCTGGTGTGCGACAAATGCGGCAAGCCGATGGTCATCAAGTGGGGTCGTCACGGCAGCTTTATTGCGTGCACGGGCTACCCGGATTGCACCAACACGCGCGAACTGACGGTGGATCTGCCCGACGTGGACAAGGCCGATCTGACCGAGCAGGACTCCGAGGAATACTGCGAGAACTGCGGCCGCACGATGGTGCTGAAGAAGGGCCGCTTCGGCACGTTCTATGCGTGTTCGGGCTACCCCGACTGCAAGACGACGAAGCGCATTGGCGCGGCGGAACAAAAGAAAGCCGATGTGCCGCTGGATGAAAAATGCCCGAATTGCGGGAATCATCTGGTAATGAAATACGGGCGTTTCGGCGAATTCACGGCGTGTTCCAATTATCCGACGTGCAAATTCGTGAAGCAGAAGACGATTGGCGTGAACTGCCCGACCTGCAAGACGGGTGAAGTGGTGGAACGCCGGTCGAAGCGCGGCAAGACGTTCTTCGGTTGCAACCGCTATCCGGAATGCGATTTCGTTGCCTGGGGCAAACCGCTGGCGGAAGCCTGCCCGCAGTGCAACGGGCCATACCTCATCGAGAAATGGCTGAAGGCGGGCCCAGTGGCGCAGTGTCCGAACGCCGAGTGCAAGTTCAAGCGCCCGATTGAAGTGGCGCCGGAGCCTGCAGCCGGGCCGCCGGTTGTCGCCGGGGCGTAGTGTGGCGGGTCTGGAGAAGTCCTCTCCAATCGATATAATTCAAGACCGTGCACACCATGTCCGCACAACACCAGTTCCCGCAGACCCGATGGACGCTGGTGTTGTCATCAGGCGAAGAGTGGAAGGCGCTGGAGGCGCTGGAATGGTTATGCCAGAATTACTGGCAACCCCTGTATGCCTTCTGCGCCGCCGGCACAATGCCGCTGAAGCGCAGGATCTGTGCAAGGCTTTCTGGTTGTGTTTCTGGAGCGGCGGTCGATGGAAAAGGCCGACCCTGAGCGGGGCCGGTTCCGGTCTTACCTGTTGGGTTCGCTGGTGAAGTATCTGGCTGACCGCCGCGATCATCAGCAGGCTGCATCACGGGGCGGAGGCAAACAGGATCTGGCCCTTTCCTTCGCCAAGGTGGAAGAGCGTTATCTGCTCACGCCGGAACACTTGTCTCCGGAGTCGCTGTTTGAGCGGCAATGGGCGCTCGCGCTGGTGGAGCGTGTTGTGAACCTGATGCGGGCGGAACAGGAGTCGGCCGGCAAGGGCGCCGCGTTTGAACTCCTGAAGCCTTTCCTTACCGCCGACGGCGATTACGCCAGTGTGAGCGAATCGTTGCAGATGAGTGAAGGGACCGTGCGCGTGGCGGTGCATCGCATGCGGCGGCGCTACCGGGAGTTGCTGATGGCCGAGATCGCGGAAACCGTCCGTGACCCCGGTGAAGTGCGCAACGAAATCCGCCGGCTTATCGAGATTGTCTCCAGCTCCTGACCAACAACCCCGCTAGCGACCCCAGCTTGGGAGCGGTGGGAATTACTTGCTACGGTGCTGCCGCTCTTTCTCCCGGAGGAAAGCACGCCTCTGCTTTCGACGAAGGCGCGGTAGCCGGAGGATCGAGGAACACCGCGGGGCCCTCGGTTTTGAGCCGCGAGTATTTTGATTCGAGCCCGTAGCGTAGTCTCCATGCGCCGAGGAAGATATCGCAGCGCAGGGCTTCGTGACGCGGAAGGTGGTGCGGGGCAAAATCGTGGCAATGCCGGGATAGGAAGGAATTGTTCACCAACTGGTAGCCTTCGTTGACGTTGGGGCTTCCGACAATGACGACATCGTAGGTTTTCCCCTTCGGTAACCTCGAGCAGCCAGGTGGTGCATCCGCGGGTGTGGCCGGGCGTCAGCCGCGCCGTCAGCATCGTCGCTCCCAACTGCACCGTATCGCTGTCCTGAAGCGCACGATTCACCTTTGCGCTCCGGAAGTGCGCAAAGGACGAGTTGCTGTAGAAGAAGCCGGATCGGCCGCCATCCTCCATTACGGGAATATCGGGTTGCATCACCATGCGGCTGGCGCTTATGCGTTCCCGAATCAATGCGCTTCCGGCCACGTGATCCCAATGGGCATGGCTGATCAGAAGGATCTTGATGTCCATGAAACGGAAGCCGAGTGCGCACGCCAATTGATCATCGGCACGGAGGACTCGAGTCCGGCGTTGATCAGAACGTGCCTTCTTCAGTAATCAGATACGATGTGCTTCCGTGTGCCGACGTAATACAGATTGCCCGCGATGCGATGAGGAGGAAAAGGCTCGGACCAGTTGCGCGGTTCTGACCGTACAGTATGCCCGTGGCGAAGGCGAGTGACGCCGCCAGTGCAAGAGTATGCATGGGCATCAAAAAGGCGCATTTCTGTTAAGGAATTGCATTTGCCGCATGCTGACTGCGGTGGTGGAGGAAACGCGGCCGAAGTTCGGATTGTTGAGGTTGGTAGAGTTGGGGAAGCCCCCCAAACCGGGTGATTGAACAGGTTGCATGACTCCCAGCGGAACTGCGGCGCGCGTGTCTTCACGGATGCTGAAGTTTTTCTGCACATTGAAATCGAGCATAAAGCCGGTCGGTCCGGGAATGGTGTTGCGCGCGGCGTTGCCGAACTGATAGAGCGGTTGCAGGGACGAAGAGCGGCTGAACCAGCGGTCGGTAGTGGGGAGTTCAGAGAGATCGCGTTGCCGCTCGCGTCGGGGCGGTCGGTGTTGATGTTGGTGTTGGCGCGGTTGACCCCGGCGCTGGGATTGATGTGGAACCCGGATCGCCAGGTGGTGATGCCGCCAATCTGCCAGCCGCCGGCTATCGCTTCCACCACTCTGTTGGAGAGGGCGATCTTGCGGCCTTTGCCGAACGGCACGTCGTACAACCCGGAGATCACCATGCGGTGACGGTTGTCGAAGGCGGAAAGGCCGCGATCGCAAAGCATGCAGCGGCCGTCCTGCGAGAACAGGGAGTCGCTGTCAGAGGTGCGAATGCCGCTGGTGGTATCGATGGACTTCGACCACGTGTAGGATACGAGCGCCGTGAGTCCGTTGGCGTAACGTTTGGTGAGTTTGGTGCCGAGGCCGTTGTAGTTGCCGCGGCCTCCATTCTCGACCAGAACAAGGAGGCCCCAGTTCGGGTAGGGGGAGCGGCTGGCAACGGTCCCGGGCCCCGGGACAGCGGCGCTTACACCGCGGTAGGACTCCAGATGGCGGGTGACCGATCCCAGATAGCCTGCCTCGAACGAGAGGCTGTTGCCCAGTTCCCGTTGGACGTTGAACATCCACTGGAGTGTGTAGGGGGTCCGCCGGTCGAATTTGTTGGAGAAGGCTTGCGGGGTGACGATATTGGCGACGGAGCCACTGAGACCAGCGGCGCCGGTGGCCCAGGTTTGGGCGGGGAAATCGTTGTTATCGTCGTTGCGCGTGCGGCCGGCCGCATTGCGCCCCACATCGAAGCGGGGGTTGCCCTGATCCTGGTTGTAGAACGCCCCCGCGCCGGTGCGGATGACCCATTTCGGAGTGGGACTCCAGGCCAAGCCGAAGCGCGGCGCGAAGTCGTTGTTGTCGCGATTGACCAGCCGGTTGCCGAGACGGCCGTCCTGGACGAGGGGAATATTGGGCCAGCGCACACGCAGCCCCGCATAAGGATCGGAGCCTCTGCCTTGGCGCAGGAAGATGGGGTAGCGCTCCCGGTCCTGGACGTTGGGAACGTTGTCGAAGGCGTTGAAGAAAACGGTGGTGAGGTTCCCGGAGATGTCCTCCCAGGGCGGAGTGTTTTCGTAGCGCAAGCCCAGCGAGAGAGTGACCTTGGGGGTGATCTTCCACACGTCATCGACGTAGAAGGCAAAGCTGGTGGCCCGGAACCGCACGGCGGCAATCTGGGCCGCTACTTCCGTGAGCGTCACATTGCCCAGCAGAAAGGAGGCGAACGCGTCACCCTGTGTGGGTAATCCGGCACCGGCAGTCAGCGCCCTGGGATCTTGCGTTGGGTTCACGGCAAAGCTGAAACTGCCACGGCCAAACTGATTGCCCACCTGGTTGAACTGATCCTTGCGGAACTCGCCGCCGAAGCGGAACGAATGCTTGCCACGCGTGATGGAGGTGTTATTGAGGAACTGAAGGGTGCTGTTTTTGTTTTCAAACGGCCCATCGGTGCTGTCGCCGATGCCCTGGTAGTTGGCGATGCCAATGGAGGGGATGCCCCAGGAGACGGGATCGCCGCCTTGCAAGCCTGGGATGGCGAGCTCATCGACGACATTACGTTGAAAGGCGAGCAGTGTGCCGACGGAGTTGTAGAAGCGGGTGTAACCGAAGCGCGTTTCGGTGACGGCGGAAGGCGACAAAGTGCGCGTGTTCGACACCATGTACTGCTCCAGGTTGGTGACCAGTTTGGACCCGTTCTGCTTGAGACCGGGACTGGACTCGTTCTCGTCGCCCCAACTGTAGCGGCTAGCCCAGGACGACTTTGAGGACTCCGTGTAGTCGAGACGGAGGATGAACTGATCGCGGTTCTGCGGACGGCCGAGCGCCTGAACGTAGTTGTTCGATACTCCAGCGAGAGTGGGCGTCTGGTAGAACTCGAGCAGCTTCTGGGAGGTCGGGCTGAGGCGGCTGTTGGGGATGGTGTTGTTCGTGAATGGGGTTCCGGTGATGGAGCCGTCGGCGAGGCGTGCCCTGGTGAGGGGGTCGAAGATGCGGTTGGTGGCAGCGGAGAAATCGCCGCGCTGGTAGGCGGCCGGGGCCAGGGAGAACAGGCCGGTGCTGCTTCCTCTACGGCGGAAGGCCTCGTAGTTCGCCATGAAGAACAGCTTGTCTTTGCCGTTCAGGATCTTCGGCAAGACGACGGGTCCGGCGAGCGTGAAGCCGTACTGGTTCCACTTGAACGGGTCCTTCACAGGGCGCAGGGCGGTGAACGCGTAGCTGGTGGCATCGAGCTTGTCGTTCCTCAGGAACTCAAACGCGGTGCCGTGAAACTGGTTGGTGCCGGACTTGGTGAGCACGTTGATTTGCGTGGTCTGGCGTCCGAACTCGGCCGGGTAGATGCCGGTCTGCACCTTGAACTCCTGCAGGGCGTCGACGGAGGGCATGACGACGAAGGTGTTGAAGTTCGGGTCGGTGTTTTCCACGCCATCGAGCGTGTAGTGATTGAAATTGGTGCGCTGGCCGGAAACCGAGATGGTCTGGGTGGCACGAATGCCTCCCTGGCGGGCGGCTGCCTGGCCCTGAGCGGAGAATCCAGTCGAGACGTTGGGCGCGAGCGATACCAGTTGCAGGTAGTTACGGCCGTTGAGCGGGAGTTCCACGATGCGCTTGTTCTCAATGACGGTACCGACCGTGGCGTTCTCGGTCACGATGAGAGAAGAAGCGGTCACCTCTACCGATTCGGACACCTGGCCGAGGGGAAGTTCCATGTCGATGCGGGCGTTCTGCTGGACTTGGATTTCCACATTGTTCTGGATCACTGTTCGGAAGCCCGTTCTCTCGGCTCTGACTGTGTATACGCCCGGCGGGAGGGAAGGGAAGGCATAGGCGCCGGCGCTGTTCGTGGTGGCGATGCGCTTTGCGTTGGTGCCGTTGTTGACGACGGTCACCACGGCTTCCGCCAAGGCTGCGCCACTGGAGTCGCGGACCTCACCGGCGATGGAACCGAGGGTTTGGCTGCGGGCTGGGATGGTGGCCATGAGCCACCCCACAACGAGCACTGCCCAGAATCTGGAATCACGATGCAACATAGCAACACCCCTTTGGAAGGGGCGCTTGGGGCGCCCCGTTTGGCTGGTTAGACAGCAAGGGTACGGGATGCGGAAAAAGGGAGCAAGGAGTCGCTGCTAGCACTCCCGGGTTGGGCGGGTTAGCGGAAAGAAGTCCTTTGCAATCAATATGGTTACAGCGTGGTTACAGGCTGCTTATTCGGGGGTTAGCTCCAGCGCATTGACAAGTGGGTATTGCACTACCGGCTCAAAAGAGACATCGATCCGCCCCTGAGCGTTGGGAACAAGCCCACGGAATACTTTTTCGATGGCGCGCCGTTCGCCGGCCTCGCGGAAGATCTCAAACCTGCGGAGCAGAGTGTTGCCGCCGGAGTAGACATTGAAGATGCGGCTCCCCGGACCGCCCTTGCCGCGGTTGTTGGGGCCAAAGAAGGTTTCGGCAAAGAGCAGGCGCAGCGTGTAACGGCCAGAGGGGACGGGGAAACGGTAAGTGAACGTGCCATAGCGCTGCCAAAGGAGAAGTTCCGGGTCTGCACCGGCGACAATCTCTCCGTCCGATAGCTGGCGGCCCCCATTGAAGTAGCGGTCGATTTCCCAGAGCTTGCCGGCGTGATCGGTCACATTGGCGTTTCTGGCGACGATGCGGATGGGGAGCGGCTTGCCCGTGTTGTTGGGGACGATTTCGATAGCGTTCAGCCAGGCGCCGGAAAGGATGGGGCGGAAGTCGAGGGTGAGAAAACCGTCCACGGGGGAGATGCCGGTGAAGGCACGAATGCATGCCGTGTTGGCGCCTCCGGCGTCGGCGGCGATATCAAAAGAGGTCAGCAACGGTTTGCTGTTGGCGTGGACGTCGAAGATGCGGCGGTTTTCCACGCCGTCGCCGAATTCGGAAGGGAGGAAGATAACTTCGGAGAAGTAAAGCTTGAGATCGTACTTACCGGCCGGAAGCGGAATGCGGTAAGAGAACGTGCCGAAGCGGAAGCTGCGGAAGTAGAGTTGATCCGGCGCCCAGCGAATGGTGCGGACGGGTACGCCCATCTCCTTCCCGCCAAACTGCCAGTGGTTCTGCTCGCCACCCACGAAATAACGGTCAGAAAGCCACTCCGCGCCAAAGCGGTCGACGGAGCGCTGGGTGGAGGAACCGGCGAGAATGCGGATGGGGTTGGGGGATACGGCGGGCGGAGCGTAGTTGGCCGCGGCATTGCGCGGAGTTGGCGGAGCGACGGGTTTGGCGCGATATCCAAAGTAGAAAACGGCCAGCCCCAAAACAAGCATGCCGCAGGCGCTAACGGCGATCCAAAGGCGCGGCGTGCGGGGCAAGGCCTCTGCCTGCGGCTCGATGGGTAGGGCATCCGGAATTGGGAATGGAACGAACTCCGGCTGATAGGTTCCCGGGGGGATGACAATGCGGAGAGATTGCTGTGCGCCTTCCGAGGAGTAGTAATTGAGCAGGCGCTTGCGAAGGCGGGAGACTTCCACGCGAACCACCGAGTCGCGTTTCTCACCAAAGGTTTCCCCGCGTCCGTACACCTCGGTGGCGATGCTGAATTCCTTGATCTCATGAACGCGGCCTTCGAAAGTCTTTTCGCAGAGGTAGCGGAGGAGCTTGGCCAGCGCCGGAGATCTGGAAAACTCCCTGGACACGAGGACGGCATGGAGGGACGCGCGGCGCTCCTCGAGGAGCGCCTCCTGGTTCGAGGTCATGAGCTTACAGTGTATTCGATGGAATTGCTGAAGTCCGCGACCCCTGTGAAGTGCGCTACGAAATCCGCCGGCTGATCCCCAGGCGCCGGGCCAATATTCCGGCCAGCAGACAGCCCCCCAGCAGCGCGGAAGTGCTTGGTTCCGGCACCTCAGGGGCGGGATCATAGGTGTAGCGGAGCCGTGCATCGCCATCAAACCGAACACTCGCGGCAGTGATGTTCGTTAAGGTGATTGGGCCTCGCCCTAAATCAAAATCGATCGTTCCCGTGCCCTCAAACAGGTTCAGGTTTGTCGAATTGGAAATGGTCCGCGGGCCAAAGAACGAATTGGATGTGAAGGTGGAAATACCACAGGTTGACGAGGTGAGGCTCCCGGACCCGAATCCAACGCTGGTGACCACGCTTCCGGGGTTCACCGATGCGGTGAAGCTGAAGTTGCCCCCGCAGCCACCACTAAAGGGATCGTTCGGGGTTCCGGATGTGAACATATGCGACCCGGTCAGGAACACGATTTCAACCCTCGTCAATGTTCCGAGGCCTGTGTCGAACTGATCGAAGCTGAGGACGCTCGATGCACTCGTGAAGTTGAATGTCACCGTGTTGCTGTTCACTGTGGCGCCCCAGCTTGGGAGCGACCATGCGGCCAATAAAGTCAAGAGAGTGAGTTTGTTCATAGAGGTTCCGTGGAATGTTCTGTGCGAATGTAGACCGTAGCGGGGATTCATGGAGTTTCTGGTCCGCGCCTACTTCTTCGGAAACTTGCCGCCACTTGTTACGAGAAAGGCAGTGTCCTAAGGCGCGGAAACGTACCATGCCTGCAGCAGGAAAGTCCCAGTACCGGGCGCGTGGTGGCAGACTTGGGCCGAGCAACGCACCGTTCGAAGGTGCGGACGTCGATTCGGGAGGAAGCGATATAATACGGTCCCTTGGCCATTCGGCCTGTAACAATGCGCGTCCTGCTTCCGAAGAAACACGAGATGGCGAACGAAAAGTGTTCGAAGTGCGCGTCGCCACTCGATAGCGACAGCAATGCTCTGTGTGCGCGGTGCCTGTTGACGATGGCGCTGGAGTCTCCGGAACTGCCCACGGGTGATTCCTTTGGGAACTATGAGCCGGTTGCAGTGCTGGGTGAAGGTGGCATGGGGATCGTGTACCTGGCCGAACAGAGCGTCCCGCTGCGGCGGATGGTCGCGCTGAAAGTGCTGAAGCCGGGACTGGAGTCCACCGCTCTTGCGACGCGTTTTGAAAGGGAGCGGCAGAGCCTGGCTCGCATGGAGCACCCCAACATCGCCACGATCTACGACGCTGGAACGAGCGCGCGGGGCCTGCCCTACTTCGTGATGGAGTACGTGGAGGGCAGCAACCTCACCGTGTCCTGCGACCGCGCCAAACTCGACGTGCCCGCCCGCATCCAGCTTTTCACGCAAGTGTGCCAGGCTGTGGATCACGCGCACCACCGGGGCATCCTGCATCGCGATCTGAAGCCCAGTAATATTCTCGTTCTGCCCACTCCCGCGGGGCCACGGGTGAAGGTGATCGACTTCGGTCTGGCGCGGCTGCAGGACTGGCATGCCTTCGCCAAGGAGCAGCTGACCGGCGCCACGCAAATCGTTGGCACTCCGGAGTACATGAGCCCGGAACAGGCCACGGGCCCGGAATCGGCTGTAGGGCCAGCCACTGACGTCTACTCGCTGGGCATGCTGCTGTATGAACTGCTTGCCGGGGTCTCGCCCTTTCTGCCGGAACAGTGGGGGAACCGGACGGTGGCGGACGTGCTTCATGTGCTTGGTTCCGTCGAGCCGCCTTTGATGTCGCGCCGCGTGTCCGATGCCGCTTTGCGCCGGGTGCTGAGTGGGGATCTGGATGCGATCGTCGCCAAGGCGACCGCCAAGGAGCCCGATCAACGCTACCCTTCGGCTGGAGCGCTGGCCGCCGATCTGGAGCGGCATCTGCGTCATGAACCCGTGGACGCCAGGCGCGGCGAGCGAATGACGGCTGCCTCGAAATGGCTACGGCGCCATCGCTATGGTCTGTCGGCTGCGGCGGTGGCGGTGGTGCTGGGGGCAGCAGCCGCGGTTGTTGCGAACCGTGCGCCAAGCGGGCTCCAGGTTACCGAGGTGCTGCCCTACACAACGGCCAGCGGCACCCAGCACATGCCATCGTTTTCCCCGGATGGCACAAAGATCGCGTACATCTGGGATGGAGCAGAGGGAGACAACTACGATCTCTACACTCTCGATTCTCCTGGGGCGCCGCCACGCCGGCTGACCACGGCTCCGGAGGATGATCTCAGTCCGGCATGGTCGCCCGATGGCCGCTCCATCGCCTTTCTCCGCGCGGTGGATGCGGATCATAGCCGCCTCATGGTGGTGGATGCCGGCACTGGCAAAGAGCGCGAATTACGGCTCATCCGCGGTTGGTACCACCCGAGCATGCGCAATCTTGCCTGGTCCCCGGATGGCAAATGGCTGGCTGTGAACGCCAAGGGAGACGGACGCCGCTACGGCCATCCGCATCTTTTCTCTCTGTCTACGGGAGAACTGCGAGACGTGCTGAACGTGGCGGATGATTCCGAATACCTGATGCCCGCCATCTCCCCGGACGGGCGCCGCCTGGCGTGTGTTCGCGACGACCACGCGACGCGCACGTTGTTTGTGCAGAAACTCACTGCGGACTATCGCGCCGAGGGCAGCCCGGAGCGCACCGGCACCGACACCGCGGTGTACTTTCCCGGGTTTCTTCCGTCGGGAGAAATCGTATACCGCCTGTCATTGCCTGAGCGGACCCGGATCGCCAGGCTGACGGGCACGGCGGGCGCGCAGCCAATGGAACGCTTCGGCGACGACGTGCAGAATTTCGCCATTTCCAGCGACGGGACGCGTGTCGCGATGGCCCGCGCGGTCCGCGACTACGACATCTATCATTACCGCAAGCAGGAGAGCGGGGAGTGGCAACTGGCCGGCACGATCGCCTCCACGGCGACGATTGAGAGCTTTCCTTCCGTTTCTCCCGATGGAAGGGAAGTCGCTTTTCTTTCGGCGCGCTCCGGCGTCCCGCAGGTTTGGGTCTGCGCCTGGGATGGCAGTTCGTTGCGCCAGCTGACTTCCGGTGTGGTGGTTCGCCGCGGACCGGTGTGGCTGCCGGATGGGCGCAGTATCCGCTATGGCACAATCGAAAGCTCGGTAAGGAAAACCTACGTGGTGAGTGAGCGTGGCGGCGCTCCGCGCCTGGATGCGCCTGGCCCACTCATCTTCGACTATGCGCGGGATGGGAAACTCGTGTACCTGGGCGTTGGGGAGGGGAATTCGCAGAGGCTGCATCGCGCGGCGGTGGGACATCCGGAAGCCTCAGTGCCCATTACGGAGATGCCCGTGGCACGCCCGGTCTTCGATCCACAACGCGAGTGGGCTTACTTTGCTGCTCCGGCGAAGGCCCGCTGGGCGCTCTACCGTGTGTCCACATCCGGTGGCACTCCGGAGCAGCTCGATTCCGACATCATGCAGGTGTGGATGGGCGCGTCCAACGACGGCGTGTATTACGCGCGGCAGATCGCCAAGCACCGGTACGGCGTGTTCCTTTGGAGCAGCGCGGAGCGGAAGCCCAAGCTGCTGTTTGAGACGGAGCGTACGCCTGTGGCGCGCATCTCTGTCAGCCCAGACGGGCGTGATCTGGTGATGGATGAAGCCAAGGCGGAAGGTGCTACGATTCGCCTTGCTACCGTGGCCAGTTGGTGACCCGCGTTATCTGCGGCGGCATTTACCGCACACCGAGCTTTGCGCGGAAGAACTCCACGTAGCGATCCACTGGGAATCCCCCCGGGAACTCCTCCCGTAGCAGCAGGGTACATTCCACACCGACACGATCGGCCTTCTCTTTCAGAGCGAAGCCGAACTTTGGATGGTGAATGTGCTCTTTGCCGGTGGAGTTGGCCTGCAGCGGGTCATTGCGCTGGTTGTAGAAAACAAGAATCGGCGCGTCGCCGGCGCTGAGGTGGTTGATGGGGGAGGCTGCTTCGAACAGCGGGAAGAACTTCGCATTGCCGGCATCGGCTGCAGAGCTCATCCCGAAGAATGCGATCAGCGCCACCTCCACCTGATCGGTATTCATCAGCTTTTTGATGAAACGCGGATCGTAGGACGATTGCGCATTGAATGGACCAACCGCGGTCAAACGTGTGGATTGGCGCAGGACTGGATCGGAGTTCGAAGGGTCCGCCAGATCATCATGAAAACCGAGCCATTGTGAGATGCCGGAGCCGGCCGAACCGCCGTATGCGGCAATCCTCGTAGGGTCGATATTGAAGCGCTTGGCATGCAGCCGGATGTACTGCAACGCTCGAGCCGAATCCAGCATCTGGGCCGGGTAAGGCGCGGTGTCGGTGAGGCGGTAGTTCGCCGCCGCGACACTGATGCCACCCGCGCGGAGCTTGTTCAGCAGATCGACGTGGATGGAGTTCTTGTCACCTCCGCGGAACCCGCCGCCGTGATAGTAAATCACCAGCGGAGTGGGCTTGCCGCTCTTCGCCAGCCACACATCGAAGACGTTGAGTTGGTGGGGCCCGTAGCTCACATTGGCATGATCGGGTGCAGGCACATTCTTCGACGGCGGTTGCGCCTGGGCAATAAAGACTACGGTGAGCAGGGCTGCCGCGAGCGTACGAAGGAACTTCATGTGGGCTACCTTTCGTTAGTCGCCGGTGGCGTGCTTGGCGCCGGGAATGTGCACGGAGTCGTCTTTGCCCTCATGCTTCGGCAGCAAGGCAATGGCGACTGCGCCAATGAAAGCCATGGCGAACACCGCAAGCATTGCCTGGTCGTAGCTGCCCATACTCTGGCGCAGCTTGGCGATGACCCAGGGGAACCAGGTTTGGCCGATGGTGTCGGTAGGGAGAATGATGGCCATGGCGCGGGCCAGTGTGTTCACGCCGAACACATCGGCGGCCATCAGCGGAATCAACATATAGTCCGCGCCCATGCCAAAGCCGAAGAGAATCGCGAAGAGGTAGAGGCTGGTGGAATCGTTGGGGCGCACCATCAACAGCAGCGGGATGGTTGCGGCGACGAGGAAATACGTTGCGGTCATGACGTACTTTTTCGGATAGCGGTCGGCGAGCCAGCCGATGAGGAGGCGTCCGGCAATGCTGGACCATAGAATGGCCGCGGAAGCCGAGGCCCAAGCCGCGTCGCGGGCGGCCTGGTCTTTGAACCCCTGATCCTCAAATACGAATTTCATGTGTTGATTGACGGAACCGATGGAGCCGATGGAGCATGCCGAGCCAATCACCAGCAGCCAGAACGCGAGTTGCTTCGTAAGGTGACTGAAGGGGAGTGGTTCCAACTTGCTGTCGGCCGTGGCGATGGCCGCGCCGTCGGCGTTCTGACCGATGTCGGAAGGCCTGTTCTTGATCACCAGCAAGGCGATCGGCCAGACCAGCAGCACAATTCCACCCATCACCAGCAAACAGGTGCGGAAGTCGGTGGCCGAGGTGATTCCTTTTACTACATAGGCGCCCAGAGATCCGATGAATCCCACACCGACATAGGTGATCCCCATGGCGAAGCTGCGATTTTTCTTGAACCATTGAGAAATCAGCACCTGGTGAGGGATAGGGCCGGAGAAAATATAGCCGATGGTATAGACAAACCACAGTGCGTAATAAGTATTCAGACTGCCACCCATCTGGCTGAAGCCGGCAAAGGCCAACGCGGTCATTGTTGAGCCGATCAGCAGCAGGGTGCGGGGCGGGAAGCGGTGCACCAGAATCGGTCCCACCCACAAGGTAAATAAGGCCGCAAGCGGAAAGCCCAGCGTAATGTCCGGCTTCGACCAGTGGTATTCCTTCGCATAATAGTCGTAGAAGAAGGGCATGTTGTAATACGGCAGTCCGGTCGACAGACCGAAGGTGCACACGGCCGCTGCAACGATGAACCAGCCATAGAACTTTTTGGGCATACGGGTCTTTATACCATATCTTTCCACCAGCGCTGGCTGGTGCTATTCTAGATCCGATCAAGTCCTCCTGAGGTTAGTTGTCTCGTTGGCCCGGGAGGCGTCTATTCAGGGGATTCACGACATGTCTAAGCTGACTTGTTCGCTCGCTCTATCGCTGTTCATTCTTCCCACGTCAATATTTGCCCAGGAGTCGCGAGGCGCCATCACCGGAACGGTGAGGGATGCGCAGAACGCGGTGATTGCCGGGGCGAAGATTGCCGTCACCAATACCGCAACCAATGAAACCCGCCGGGTGGTGACCAATGACACCGGCTATTACGAGGTGAATTTCCTCGAACCCTCCACCTATTCCGTGGCCGTTGAAGCCTCCGGATTCAAGAAACTGCTGCGTTCCGGCTTGAGCGTGAACGTGGGCAGCCGCCTGGAAATCGACCTTACGCTGGATATCGGGCAAGTGGCCGAAACCATCGAGGTGAAGGCGGATGCTCCGCTGCTGGAGACCACCACCGCTAGCGGCGGCCGCGTGCTGGACCAGCGGGAACTGATCAATCTGCCGTTCTCGGATTTGAACCCGTTCGCTCTTACCGCGCTTGCCCCCGGCATGCAGTGGACCGGGCAGCCCGAATACCGGCGCCCGTTCGACAACGGCGGCACCTCCTCGTTTAATACGATGGGCGGCGTCGGGCAGAACGAGTACACGATTGACGGCATGACGGTGACCGGTACCGGCCGCCGCGTGGGCTACGTACCCCCGTCGGATTCGATCACGGAGTTCAAGCTGGAAACATCGAATTTCGATGCCAGCCAGGGCTTCACTTCCGGCGCAGCCATCAACGTGAGTTCGCGCTCGGGCTCGAACAAGCTCAGCGGCTCAGTGTTCAATCAGCACTGGCAACAGCGCTGGAACGCCACCGGGCACTTCGCCCGTGAGAACTGGAACGCCGCCGTCGCCGCCGGGCGCATCTCGCCCGACACGCAGAAGCAGGCCACGGGACGCTCCAACAATTACGGCATCATGGCCAGCGGCCCTGTCTATTTACCGAAGATCTTCAATGGGAAAGACAAGCTGTTCTGGACCATTACCTGGAACGGCATCCGCCAATCGAAGGCGGAAACCACGGACGGCGAATTGAACCGCACGGTTCCCACATTGGCGATGCGCCAAGGGGATTTTTCGGAATTGCTGAACGCCCCCAACGGCGCGCGGAATTTCACCATCTACGATCCGCGTTCGGCCCGCACGGAAGGCGGCAATGTGGTTCGCACGCCGTTCCCCGGCAACAAGGGGATCCCGGTGCTGAACCCGATGTACCAGTTCTATTCGGCTCTGTATCCGAATCCGAACAACGTGCCTGGCCTGGTCACTCCGGAGCAATTGAACAACTACCTGGCCTTCGCCATGCCGAAGGATGAAAAGTTCAACTCCATCATCAACCGCTACGACTACGTGATCAGCGATCACCACCGCGTGAACGCCCGCTGGCAGTGGAATGACCGCCTGGCCGATGAGTACGACTGGACTTATGAAACCAAGCGCGGATTGCATTCAAACGGATTGACGCGCATCAACAAGGGTGGCAACGTGAACTGGCTGTGGAGCATGAACTCCACCAACATCCTGGATGTGAACATGGGGCTGAGCCGGTTTGAAGAAGGGAGCCGGAACACCACGCGTACCGCTTTCGGTCCGAAAGACGTTGGTCTGCCCGATTACCTGGAAGCGCGTGCGGGCGCCAACCGTGTGCTTCCCTCGCTCGACTTCAACAATATCTCCGACGTATCCGGCGGCTATCCGGTGATCGGGAACATCGCCAATGCTTACGAATTGCGCGCCAACATGACCACGATCAAGGGCAACCATTCGTTCAAGTACGGTTGGCAGGAGCGGCGCCATCAGTGGGCGCAGCTTGGGCCGGGCAGTTCCGCGGGTGCATTCACCTTCCGCAACAGCTTCACCCGGGCCACCAATATCGACAACGTCGCCAGCAATCACGGGCACGATTGGGCCACCTTTATGATGGGCTTGCCCACGGGCATCGCAATCGACACCAACGACACCGGCTATTTCTCCACGCCGCGCCGCGCGCTGTTCTTCCAGGACGACTGGCGCGTGAACAACAAGCTGCGCCTGTCGCTTGGTTTGCGCTACGAACGGGAAGGCGGTATCACGGAGCGTTACAACCGCGCCATCGCCGCGCCCTTTGTGTTCGATATGAAGCTGCCGATCACCGATCTGGTGCAGGCCGCATACGCCCGCAGCCCAATCGCCGAGTTGCCGGCCTCGCAGTTCGCCGTTGTCGGCGGCTCCGCGTATCTCGGCACCAACGGCTACGACGCCGCCACCAAGGGCACGCACATCTTCCTGCCGAAGTTCGGACTGGTTTACCAGATCGACAACAAGACCGTCATCCGCGGCGGGTACGGGCAGTACATGGACACACTGAATTCGAGCAACACGCGCCCGGATTCCTTCGGCTACAACCAGGCAACCAGCACCCCCCTCACCACCGACGCCGGACTCACGTTCTGCTGCGGTGTGGGCGGCGCGTCGGGACTGGCCTCCGGCCGCACTCCGGTGAACAATCCGTTCCCCGTGCGCGCCGATGGCACGCGCTTTGACGAGCCGCTGCAAAGCAAGCTCGGCGGTATGCCGCGCGTAGGCCGTGGGTTCAGTTCGCTGCCTTGGAACTTCCGGCCGGCGCTGCAGCAGAGGTGGAGAATCGGAATCCAGCGCGAGATCATGAGCAACACGCTGCTGGACGTCTCCTACAACGGCGCTTATGCTTCAATCCCTGTGAGCCAGCGCATCGACTTCCTTCCGGGCCAATACTGGACGACAGGAAACGCGCGCAATCAGGCGCAGGACGACTTCCTCAACGCCAATGTGCCCAATCCGTACAACATCAACAATCTCGCCGCGCTGCGCACGTCCGACCCGACGATGTACAACTATCTGGCCGGGCAGGGGATGTTCACTTCCACGGTAATCGCCCGCAACCGCCTGCTGCGTCCCTACTCACAGATGAACAACGTGAGCGGTGTACGCAACGGCGTCGACTACAAGGACTCGCTGGGCTACAACAAATATCGTGATCTGCAAGTGTTGGTGGAGCGGCGTTACGCGAAGGGCATCACTATGTCCCTGATGTACACGCGGGCGACCAGCAACACGGCCGATTTCTATGCCAACGAGTTTGACGCCGCACCGACGGACCGTATCAACAACAACGTGCTGCCGCACCGCATGGCCTGGACCACCGTTTGGGAAACGCCCTTCGGCAAAGGCCGTGCGTTCGTGAAAGACGGCCCGTTGAGCCACGTGGTGGGGAACTGGAACCTGAGCTGGATCTATCAGGCGCAGAGCGGCCCGGCTACCGATTGGGGCAATCGCTTCTACAATGGCGATCCGAACCAGTTGGAGCCGCTGTTCAAGAGTGACGAGAATCGCAGCCGCGACATCCGGCAGTGGTTTGACAGCTCTCTCGCTTTCCGCGGCACGGGCGCGCTGCCCCAGAACATGTTCGAAGGCCGCGCCGCCAATCAGCCGGGCGGCTATCACGTCCGCGTTTTCCCGGCCCGCATCAACGCCCTGCGCGCCGATGGCATTCGCAATTGGGACGTGAAGATCGAACGGCTCTTCCCCATCAAGCCGGAACGCGGCGTGGTGGCGAAGTTCTCCGTGGATATGCTGAACGCCACTAATCACACCAACTTCGCATCGCCCAACACCGATCCGACGTCGGGTAACTTCGGCCGTGTGACTGGCCAGCGCGGGCTGCCGCGCGTGATCCAGTTCAACCTGCGCGTCGAATTCTAACGCGCGCGATCGCATCCTTACTGTAAGGGGAGCCGGGCCGCCAGCCGAATCTTTCGGTGAAGCGGTCCGGCTCTTTCGTCTAATGGGGTCCTATTCGAGCTCTCCGGGTGGTATTCTGTTGCGGATAAATCGCTCCTGTTATCGCAATAGCGGGGCGTGTCGTAACGCCACTCACGGGGATTTCCATGTCCATTACGCTTCGTCGTGTGCTTGTCTTACTCATGCTGCCCGCCGCAGCCTTTTCCCAGGAATCGCGCGGCGCCATCACGGGCCGAGTGAAGGATTCGCAGAATGCAGTGATTGCCGGCGCACGTGTCGCCATCACAAACACAGCTACCAACGAAACCCGCCGTGTTGTCACCAACGACACCGGCTACTACGAAGTGAACTTCCTGGAGCCATCTACCTACTCGGTGGGGGTGGAAGCTTCAGGATTCAAGAAGCTCTTGCGCGCGGGACTGGTGGTGAACGTCGGCAGCCGCCTGGAAATCGACCTGACACTGGACATCGGCCAGGTAGCCGAAACGATCGAGGTTACGGCCGCCGCCCCACTGCTGGAAACCACCACCGCCAGCGGCGGACGCGTTCTCGACCAGCGCGAACTGATCAATCTGCCTTTCTCCGACCTGAATCCGTTTGCGCTGACCGCGCTTGCCCCCGGCATGCAGTGGACGGGGCAGCCGGAATACCGCCGGCCGTTCGACAACGCCGGCACATCGTCGTTCAACACGATGGGAGGCGTGGGGCAGAACGAGTACACCATCGACGGCATGACCGTGACGGGCACGGGCCGCCGTGTGGGGTACGTGCCCCCGGCCGACTCCATCACCGAATTCAAGCTGGAGACCTCGAACTTCGACGCGAGCCAGGGCTTCACCTCCGGCGCGGCGATCAACGTCAGTTCGCGCTCGGGTTCGAACCGGCTGAGCGGGTCAGTGTTCAATCAGCACTGGCAACAGCGTTGGAATGCCACCGGCCACTTCGCTCGCGAAAACTGGAATGCCGGTGTCGCCGCGGGCCGCATCTCGCCCGACACGCAGAAGCAGGCCACGGGCCGGTCAAACAATTACGGCATTATGGCGAGCGGACCGGTTTATCTGCCGAAAGTTTTTAACGGCAAAGACAAGCTCTTCTGGACGATCACCTGGAACGGTATCCGGCAATCGAAGGCCGAAACCACCGATGGCCAGTTGAACCGGACGGTGCCAACGTTGGCGATGCGCCAGGGCGACTTCTCGGAATTGCTGAACGCTCCCAACGGGGCGCGCCAGTTCACCATTTACGACCCGCGGACGGCGCGGCGCGAGGGCAGCAACGTGGTTCGCACACCGTTCCCCGGCAACCGGGGAGTACCTGTGCTCAACCCGATGTATCAGTTCTATACCCCGCTGTTTCCCACTCCGAACAATGTCCCCGGCCTTGTAACTCCGGAGCAATTGAACAACTATCTCGCCTTCGCCATGCCCAAGGACGAGAAGTTCAACTCCATCATCAACCGCTACGACTACATTGTGAATGACCACCACCGCGTGAACTTCCGCTGGCAATGGAACGACCGTCTTGCCGACGAATACGATTGGACATACGAAACCAAACGCGGTCTGCACTCCAACGGCCTCACGCGGATCAACAAAGGCGGCAACGTGAACTGGTTGTGGAGCATCAGCTCTTACAACATCCTGGATTTCAACATGGGGCTGAGCCGTTTTGAGGAAGGGAGCCGCAACACCACGCGCACGGCATTTGGGCCGAAAGACGTGGGCCTGCCGGATTACCTGGAAGCGCGCGCCGGCGCCAACCGCGTACTGCCCTCCCTCGACTTCAACAATATCTCGGATGTGTCGGGAGGCTTTCCCATCGTCGGCAGTCTTGCCAATGCCTACGAACTGCGGTTGCAGATGACCACCATTCGCGGCAACCACTCGCTGAAGTATGGATGGCAGGAGCGCCGCCACCAATGGTCCGGCCTGGGCCCGGGGAGTTCCTCCGGCGCGTTCACGTTCCGCAACGGCTACACCCGATCGACCAACATCGACAACGTTGCGAGCAACCATGGCCACGATTGGGCCGCTTTCATGATGGGAGTGCCGAATTCGATTGGCATCGACACGAATGATTCCACGTTCTATTCCACTCCGCGGCGAGCCCTTTTTGTACAGGACGATTGGCGTGTGAGCGACAGGCTGCGTCTTTCCCTGGGCGTGCGCTACGAACACGAGGGAGGCATTACAGAGCGCTTCAATCGGGCCATCGCCGCTCCCTTCATATACGATCTGAAGCTGCCGATCACGGACCTTGTCCAAGCCGCCTATGCCCGTAGCCCGATTCCGCAATTACCGGCCAGCCAGTTCTCCGTGCTTGGGGGAACCGCCTACCTGGGCACCAACGGCTACGACGCGGCAACCAAAGGCACGAACATATTCCTGCCGAAGATTGGGGCTGTTTACCAGATCGACAACAAGACAGTGATTCGCGGCGGCTTTGGGATGTACATGGACACTCTGAATTCCAGCAACACACGCCCCGATACGTTCGGCTACAACCAGACTACGGGGACTCCGCTCACAACCGATGCGGGGCTCACCTTCTGCTGCGGAGTAGGAGCGGCAGGCGGGCTTGCCGCTGGCCGGACGCCGCTCAACGATCCGTTCCCGGTTCGTGGTGATGGCACTCGCTTCGACGTGCCGCTGCAAAACAAGCTGGGCGGGATGCCCCGGGTCGGCCGCGGCTTCACGTCCTTGCCTTGGAACTTCCGCCCGGCGTTGCAGCAACGCTGGCGCATTGGCGTGCAGCGGGAAATTTTCTCTAACACGCTGCTGGACGTCTCCTACAACGGGGCCTACTCCTCGATTCCGGTCAATCAACGCATCGACTTTCTTCCCGGCCAGTTCTGGACCACGGGCAACGTGCGCAACCAGGCCAACGACGATCTGCTCAACCAGAATGTTCCCAATCCCTTCAACATGAATAATCTGACGGCGCTGCGCGGCTCTGATCCGACGCTGTTCAATTACCTCTCCGGCCAGGGCATGTTCACCTCGACGGTAATCGCGCGCCAACGCCTCCTAAGGGCGTTTCCGCAGATGAACAACGTGAACGGCTTGCGCAATGGCGTCGATTTCAAGGATTCGCTTGGCTACAACCGTTACCATGACATGCAACTGTTGGTGGAGCGCCGCTACGCGAAAGGCATCACCATGTCATTTATGTACACACGCGCCACCGGCCGAGTAGCGGACTTCTACGCCAACGAATTCGACGCTGCCCCGTCGGAGCGGATCAACAATGCCGTGCTGCCTCACCGCATGGCCTGGACCACGGTGTGGGAAACGCCGTTCGGCAAAGGACGGTCTTTCGTGAAGGATGGTCCACTCAGCCACGTGATCGGAAACTGGAACCTGAGCTGGATTTACCAGCGCCAGACCGGCGCCGCCACCGATTGGGGTAACCGATTCTTCAACGGCGATCCCAACGTGCTGGAAGGTCTCTTCAAGAGCGACGAGATGCGCAGCCGCGATCTGCGGCAGTGGTTCGACAGTTCCATCGCTTTTCGAGGCACCGGCGCGTTGCCGCAGAACATGTTCGAAGGCCGCGCTTCCCAGCAGCCGGGCGGCTATCACGTGCGCGTTTTTCCGCAGCGGTTGAATTCACTGCGCTCGGACGGCATTCGCAATTGGGATGTCAAAGTCGAGCGCATCTTCCCCATCAAGCCCGAGCGCGGCGTGATGGCGAAGTTCTCAGTGGATCTGTTGAACGCCACCAACCATACCAATTTCGCGGCTCCCAACACGGACCCCACCTCCGGTAACTTTGGCCGCGTCACGGGGCAGCGCGGACTGCCCCGTGTTATTCAATTCAACCTGCGTGTGGAATTTTAGGGAAGCGGAGCCAGCGCTCCCTTGCGGATCCGCCAGATGAAGCCGTCCAGTACGTAATGTGTGGCCTGCGGTACCGCCAGCAGCGGTACCACGATGGCCAACGTCGACTTCTCATCCAGGTGGGGAAGAAAGGCGAGCCAGGCGAAGAATTGCGTGTGGTCACGCCATACCAGCACATCCCAGAACGCTTCTTCCACATAGGCAAGACCAATCAGGAACCCCGTGAACACGGGCGCCATGAGCGGACGGTAGATCAGCGCTGCGCTCTTCTTGCGTTCGAACATCCAGATGAGACCCATGTAGGGAATCCCGTGCGCCACAACGTTCGTGGCGGTGAACGTCAGATCGCCGTCATAGAGCACGATGCCGGTGTACCAGGAGAGCGCCGTGCCGGCGAGAATCAGGTGTTTGGGCCAGTTCACCATACTTGCCCGCCGGGCGTCTGCGATCGCTTTCCACACATATGCCGCAAGTGCCGCCGCATACAGCACCAGCGTGAGCCGCTCCAGCCAAGGCGCGGCAATTGCGACGAAGTCGCCGTCGAGAAACCAATGGAACGAGCGCGGGTGTGTGTGCCAGTAGACCAGCGGATACAACGTGGCCAGGTACACGGCCGTGCCATCGATGATGCGTCCCAAGCGCGACCCGTTTTCCTGACGCGAATAGAGACGTAAAAATCCATACTGCTGGCGCACGAAATGAAACACGGCCAGGTAGGCCAGTGTCCGCCAGAAAGTGTACTTGCCCATGCTGTAAAGCAGGATGCCCGCGATCCAGCATCCAAGAGGAATGAAGATCAGCAACTGGCGGTAGCGTGCCGATTCCTCTTTGTCGAAGTAGGTCCGGTAGAGCGTGGAGTAGACGTGGGCCACATCGACGCCGACCACCAGGAGGAGCCAGAGGAAGGGAGAAACGTCGTTGTCCGCCGTAAAGAATCGCGGCCAAAGCAGCACCGCGGCTGTCACGGCGAACGCGGGGGAGAGAATCAGAATGCTGTCGGCCGAAGCCGAATGGAGCCATGGAATGCGATTCATTTCACCACGAGATGTTCCGTAGTGAATTGTGCCACGGCATCGGGGATGACATCGACACCCAGCCCGGGCGCGTCGGGTACGGTGATGAGGCCGCCCTCTTCGATGTCGATTTTCTGTGCGATGACGGCATCGCGGAAGGGGTGCTCGGTGCGGTCAAACTCAAACATGCTTTGGCGCTGGAAGAGCGCATCGGTGGGCACGGGAATGGTGGACGTCCAGTGCAACTCGCTCGCTGTGCGGACGGCAGTGCCCCAGTTATGCGGGATGAGGCGTTGGTGTTGCAGCCAGGTGAGCCAGGTCAACCGGCGCCCGCCGGTGAAGCCCACGCTCTCGATATCGGGCTGCACGATGTCGATGAGGCGCGGTGCGACATAGTGCTCCGCGATGTCGTCGGTGGTCATGGACTCGCCGCTGGCGAGGGGAATGGAGAACGCCTGGCGCAGCCGCGCATAGCCCGTGTAGTCTTCGGCGAGGATCGGCTCTTCCCACCAGGCCAGGCCAAACGGTTCGAGCATCCGGCCGAGCATGGCCGCGGTGCCGGCGTCGTAGGCGCAGTTGGCGTCGACGGCGAGCGCTGTTTCCGGCTTGAGCGCCTCGCGCACCTGGCGCACGATGCGCACATCGATTTCCGGACCGTAGCCGATCTTCATCTTGATGGTG
>JAXLQM010000021.1:0-192218 GCA_046331645.1 Bryobacteraceae bacterium | reverse complement strand
CCTGTTCAGTGGCGGCATGTTCCGCCGGTTGACGGTGTTCGCTCTCGGCATCATGCCGTACATCACGGCATCGATTATTCTGCAGTTGCTCACCATCGTCGTTCCGACGCTTGAAAAGCTGCAGAAGGAAGGCGAAATCGGCCGCCGCAAGATCACCCAGTGGACGCGTTATCTCACCGTCATCCTCGCCGGCATGCAGAGCTTCGGAATCGCCTCCGCGTTGCAGAGCTCCGACGGGAACTTCGTGCTCAACCCCGGCTTTGGCTTCATCCTCATGACGATGCTCAGCCTCACCACCGGAACCGCATTCATCATGTGGCTTGGTGAGCAGATCAGCGAACGCGGCATCGGCAACGGTATGTCCCTGCTGATCTTCGCCGGTATCGTCGTCGGACTGCCCAACGCCATTCGCGAAATCTATATCAACACCTTCGAGACCCATAACTGGCCTCCGCTCCAGTTGATCATCATTCTTCTGGTGATGGTCGCCGTGGTTGCTTTCATCGTGCTCGTCGAGCGCGGAGAACGCCGCATTCCGGTGCAGTACGCCAAGCGTATCGTCGGCCGCCGCATGATGGGTGGCCAGTCCACGCACATGCCTCTCAAGGTGAACGCAGGCGGGGTCATCCCGGTGATCTTCGCCAGTTCCTTGCTCGCCTTCCCGCAGACCTTGCTGACTGTGCCGTGGGTGAAAGATATTCCCTGGCTCCAGGCTGCCTTACGCTCCATCGGTTTCGCTGAGCCGCTTTACGCCGTGCTCTTCACCGCCGGCATCGTCTTCTTCTGTTTCTTCTACGTCTCCATCATCTTCAACCCCAATGAAGCCGCCGACAACATGCGCAAGTATGGTGGATTCATTCCGGGCATCCGGCCGGGTAAGAATACGGCCGACTATTTGAACAAGATTCTGACCAAGATCACCGTCGTGGGCGGATTGTACCTCGCCCTGCTTTCGCTGGTGCCGCAGATCATGATCTCCGGTATCAAGCTGCAGCATTTGCCGCTGATCGGCAATTGGATCGATCAGTACTTCCCCCGCTTCCTGCTCGACGGGCTTGGCGTTACGTTTTACTTCGGCGGCACTTCGTTGCTGATTGTCGTCGGCGTGGCCATGGATACAGTCAACCAGGTGGAAGCCCAGTTGATCATGCGCCACTATGAAGGATTCACGCCCCGGTCGGGCCGCATCCGCGGCCGCCGGTCAGGCGGTTAGTCAGTTCGGTAAAGGCCTTCCATGTCAGAGGCCCCGCAACCGGTTCGCGCGCTCATCCTTTTCGGACCTCCTGGGTCTGGAAAGGGGACTCAGGCAAAACTCATCCAGGATTGCCTGCGCATTGCCCACATCTCCACCGGCGACATGCTGCGCGAGAGAATGCAATGCGGCGACGACCTCGGCCAGGTCATCAAACGCCTGGTCGATAACGGGGAACTCGTTACTGACGAGTTGGTCAACCGGATGGTCGAGGAACGCGTTGGACGGCCGGACTGTGCCTCCGGGTTCATCCTCGACGGGTACCCTCGTACGCTCAGCCAGGCAGGCACCATCTGCCAGCGGCTGGCGGCACGGGGTTTGGGCTGGTTGGTGGTCCACCTCAAAGTGGACTACAATATTATTATTCGCCGTCTTGCGGGCCGGCGTCACTGCATGAATTGTGGCGCTGTGTTCAACTTGGCCTCCAACCCGCCGAAAATCGCCGATACGTGCGACTCTTGTTCTTCCGCGCTCACCGTGCGCGAGGACGACAAAGAGCATGTCATCCGGCGCCGGCTGGAAGCTTACGATGCGCAGACGCGCCCTTTGCTTGAGTTCTTCTCGGCAGAGGGAAATGCGTTCCACGAAGTGGATGGAGCCCAGGCCGCTCCCCAACAGATTGCGATGAGAATTTGTGAGTTGATCCGGAATCGAAACGGAGAATGATTACGCGTAAGAGCCCGTCGGAACTGGAGAAGATGCGCCGCAGTGGACTGCTGGTGTATCAGGTTCTGACGGAGTTGAGCAAAATGGTCGGGGAAGGCGTTACCACGCACGACCTCGAAGTGGTCGCCGAAAAGATGATCCGCGACGCCGGTGCCCGGTCCGCCTTCAAAGGCTACTACGTGCCCGCCGCCGGCGCCCGCTACCCGTTTGTGCTCTGCACTTCCGTCAATCACGAGATCGTCCACGGCATGCCGTCCATCAAACGCGTGCTGAAAAAAGGCGACATCGTGAAAATCGACACCGGAGTCGAGTTGGATGGGTATTTCGGTGATTCGGCCATCACCGTTCCGGTTGGGGAGATCAGCGAATCGCTGCGGAAGCTCCTCCGTGTCACAGCGGAGTCTTTAGAGCTCGCCATTCAGCAGGCCCGCCCCGGCAATCGACTGTTCGATATCTGCGGCTCGGTCGAGAAGCACGTCGTCAGCAACGGCTTCTCCATCGTCCGCGAATTCGTCGGTCATGGCATCGGAACGAAGCTCCATGAGGAGCCTCAGGTGCCGAATTACGTGGATCGGCAAAACGAGAATCCGCGGCTCAAGGAAGGCATGGTCTTCGCCATTGAGCCGATGGTCAACGAAGGCAAGCCCGGCAGTAAAGTGCTTTCGGACAAGTGGACCGCGGTGACCACCGACGGCCGCTGTTCGGCGCACTTCGAGCATGTCGTGGCCGTAACCGCCGACGGGCCCTGGGTCCTGACGCGGCCGTGACCGAAAAGGATAAGGGCGAAGGCGCCCGTGCGGTGGAAGGAACTGTCATCGAGCTCCTCCCGCAGGCCGCTTACGTCATTGAGTTGGAATCGCGGGCCCGCATCACGGCGCACGCGACGGCCGCAACAAAGGCGAATTTCAGCCGCCTCCGGCCGAAAGACAAAGTTTTGGTGGAACTGAGTCCGCATGACCCCACCAGGGGCCGGATTACAAAGTTCCTCGGTTAGGGTTTGTATCAGGTTACTGAGCCGCGAGCGTAAGCGACCGGTCGACTAAAAAGTTCAAAGCCGCGCGCGTAAGCAAGCGGACGTTTAAGGAATTAAGGCCATGAAAGTCAGAGCCTCGGTTAAGAAAATTTGCGACAAATGCAAGATCATTCACCGCCAGGGTGTGGTGCGGATCATTTGCGTCAACCCCAAGCACAAGCAGCGGCAAGGGTAAGGAGAACGTATGGCACGTATTGCTGGCGTGGATCTTCCCGCGAAAAAGAGAGCCGAGATCGGCCTCACCTACATTTATGGCATCGGGCGCACCCGGTCCAAATCCATCCTGCATCGGGCTGGCGTCGACCCTGACAAGAAGGTCAACGACCTCACCGAAGAGGAAGTGAACCGCCTCCGCATGCTCATTGAGAGCGAAGGCTCGATTGAAGGCGACCTCCGAAAGGAGATCTCCCTCAACATCAAGCGCCTCATCGAAATGGGCTCTTACCGTGGCCTCCGCCACCGCCGCAGCCTACCCGTGCGCGGCCAGCGGTCTCACACCAACGCCCGTACCCGTAAGGGCCCGCGCCGCGGCACCGTCGCCAATAAGAAGAAGGCGACTGGTAAGACGTAATCATAGGCTCAAGGATTTCCGATGGCTAAACAACAGGCGAAAGCCACTAAGAAGAAAACCTTCAAGAAGAAGGAAAAGAAGATCGTCCCGCACGGCATTGTGCACGTGCAGGCGACCTTCAACAACACCATCATCACCATCACCGATCCGCTGGGCAACGTGATTTCCTGGTCCAGCTCCGGTTCGCTCGGCTTCCGCGGCTCCCGTAAAGGAACCCCGTTCGCCGCTCAGCAGGCTTCGCTCACCGCCGCCCAAAAAGCCAAGGATGCCGGTCTCCGCACTTGCGAAGTGCGTGTCTCCGGCCCCGGTTCGGGCCGTGAGTCCGCGGTGCGCGCCCTCGCCACCGTCGGCTTCGAAGTCCGCCATATCCGCGACGTCACGCCCATCCCCCACAACGGTTGCCGGCCGCCTAAAAAGCGCCGCGTCTGATCCGTTACTGCGCCGCGCGCGTCAGCAAGCGGTCATTGGGAATTGCTCTTTGAATTTTGTGGCTTGGAAGCAGGACGAAGGCTTAGCCGTAAACTGCACCACCCAAACCGCCAGGCGCTTGATCGCGGGCGGAGTAGTGAACCAGCCGGCCTCACCATAGAGGCTCGGCTCCAACCAGGGAGGTTTTTTTGGCCCGTTATATTGGACCCGTCTGCCGCCTCTGCCGGCGCGAGGGAATGAAGCTTTTCCTCAAAGGCGATCGCTGCTACACCGAAAAGTGCGCCATCGAAAAGCGCAATTTCATCCCCGGCCAGCATGGCCGCGACCGTAAGCCCAAGATCCTCGGCTACGGTCTTCAGCTGCGCGAAAAGCAGCGCGCCAAGCGCTACTACGGCGTGCTCGAAACCCAGTTCCGCAACGCTTTCGAAAAAGCCAGCAACATGAAGGGCATCACCGGTGAAAACCTGTTGGGCCTCATGGAACACCGCCTCGACAACGTCATCTACCGCCTCGGCCTCGCCACTTCACGCAACATGGCCCGCCAGGTTGTCCGCCACGGACACATCCAGGTCAACGGCCGCAAAGTCAACATCCCATCGTTTGTCACCCGCAAAGGCGACGTCATCGAAGTGCGCCAGAAGAGCAAGCAGAACGCCGGCATCCTGGCTTCCTGTGACGCCACCGCCAGCCGGCCCTCGCCGACCTGGCTCGAGTTCGACCGTGACAATCTCCGTGGCCGCGTGGTTGGTCAGTTCAAGCGCGACGAATTAGTCCAAATTCAGCTCAACGAGCAGCTCATCGTCGAGCTCTATTCCAAGTAAGGGAAGGAGGAATCGATGTTTAAGGGCTTTCAAAAACCAAAGCGTTTGGTGGCCAACACCGAATCGCTCAGTGACCGCTACGGCATGTTCACCGCGCAGCCGTTCGAACGTGGTTTCGGTACCACCATCGGCAACAGCCTGCGCCGCGTGCTGCTCAGCTCCATCGAAGGCGCCGCCATTACCGCGGTGCGCATTGAAGGCGTCGCGCACGAGTTCAGTCCCATCCCCGGCGTGGTCGAAGACGCCACCGATATCATCCTCAACCTCAAGCAAATCCCCTTCAAAATGCTCACCGACGAAGTAAAAACGGTGCGCATTAAGGTGGAAACGCACGGCGAAGTCGTCAGCGGCCAGATCGAAACCGATCAGGACGTGGAAGTCCTCGACCGCAACATGCACATCGCCACGGTGAGCGAAGGCGGCAAACTCAGCATTGAGATGCGCCTCAAGATGGGCCGCGGCTACGTCTCCGCCGATCGCAACTTCGATGAGGATCTGCCTCTCGGCTACATCCCGATCGACTCCGTGCACTCTCCTGTCCGCAAGGTCAACTATGCTGTCGAGGCCGCCCGCCTCGGCCAGATGACCGACTACGACAAACTGACCATTGAAACCTGGACCAACGGCGCCGTTTCCCCTGCCGACGCAATCGGCATGGCCGCGAAGCTCCTCAAGGACCACATGGCGATCTTCATTAACTTCGAAGAAACGCCGGAATTGGCCGAAGAGCCCGCCGAGCGCGCCGCCGGCCAGATGAACGAAGTGCTCAACCGCAGCGTCGAAGAACTCGAACTGAGCGTTCGTTCCTACAACTGTTTGAAGAATGCCAACATTGGCACCATCGGCGATCTGGTGCAAAAGACCGAAGCCGAAATGCTGCGCACCAAGAACTTCGGACGCAAGTCGCTCAACGAGATCAAGGAAATCCTCCAGAGTCTCGGCCTGAGCTTCGGCATGAAGTTCGATTCCCAGGGCCGCCTGGTTGGACCCAGCGGCTCGCCCGCCGCTCTCTCGGGTGGCGAGGAAGCGTAATTATTCCGGAATAGAGGTATTTTCGCGTGAGACATCGTGTTGGTGGATACAAACTCAAACGGGACATTAGCGCCCGCCGCGCCTTGCTGCGGAATCTGGTAACGAGCGTGATCGAACACGAGCGCATTGTCACCACGGTTCCCAAAGCGAAGGCCGCCCAGCCTCTGGTGGAAAAGATGGTGACGCTCGCCAAGGCTGACACATTGCACGCCCGCCGCCAGGCCGCCGCGTTCCTGCAAACGCAGGATGCGGTGAAGAAGCTGTTCGACAAAATCGGCAGCCGCTTCGGCCAGCGCGACGGCGGTTACACGCGCATCGTGAAGCTTGGGCCTCGCAAAGGCGACGGCGCCGAGCAGGCGATGCTCGAACTGGTGGGCAGCGAACTGGTGAAGCGTGCCGCCGAACGCGCCAAGCGCCGCGAAGAACGGCTCAAGGCGATGAAGGAAGGCCGCGAAGGCGAAGAGGGCGGCGAAGAGCAGTCCTAAACCTCACACAGAACCAAATTGAAAATGCCGGAGCCCAAAAAGCTCCGGCATTTTTCATGAATGGGACTCAATTTGGCCTTCGCAGTACGTCCGCCACAGCTTCGGGGTGCTTGGCGATAACCGCCAAAAGCACACGAGTGGGCGCGTCCGGCCGCGACCTTCCTTGCTCCCAGTTGCGTAAGGTCGCAGGCGGGAGGCCAAATTTCGTTGCGAACTCAGACTGGCTCAGCCCCATCTTCGTCCTGACTTGGCGCACGTCCACCTCGGGGATTTGAACCAGCGTCACTTGAGCGTTGCTGCTCTCTCCACGCGTCCAGGCGATTGCCTCGTTCAGACCTTGAATGACGCTCTCGCCAACCGTCTGGCGCTTTCGTACGCCGGCCTTTTTCGTCGCGTTGGTTGTCTTGCGCGCAGCCATATAGGGCCACCTTTGCCTTTCTGAGATAGCCGGCGATCAGTGCCGGTACCAGTCGTTTCATCGAGTTCACTCGGGCGCCTCCCCGCTTACCCATTCCAGGCAAACCCCAGCCCACCTTCCTGACTCCGCCGGTTTCAGGAATGACTTCTCCCGCCTCAGGATTAGCAGCAATGATGGCCCCTCATCGGAGCGTTTGCCATTCCCTTTTACTATACGCAATCTGCGTATGTCATGGTGCTGCGAAACCACCCTCGGCCAGAACTGCATTCTTGCCAGTTCGATCCGGCTTAGCTAAGTCGAAATGAGCTAACATAACCTCATGGAAGTAACCACTATCCATCAGGCGAAAACCAACCTCTCCCGTCTCATCGAGCGTGCCGAGCGCGGCGAAGAAATCATCATCGCTCGCGGCAAAAAGCCTGTGGTCCGCCTCGTCCCGGTATCAGCACCGGCAAAGAAACGTACCCCTGGCATGTTCAAGGGTGAATTCACGGTGGGCAAGGCGTTCTTCGAATCATTGCCCCCCGAAGAATTGGAAGGCTGGGAGTAGCCGTCATGCGAGTTCTGCTCGACACGCATGCATTGCTCTGGTGGGTTCAGGACGATCCCCAGCTTTCCTCGAAGGCCCGCGCCACCATCGCCTCCTTCCGCAACGAAATCTACGTCAGCGCCGCGTCCGCCTGGGAGATCGCCACCAAAGTCCGCATCGGAAAACTCCCTGGCGCAGAGGCATTCGCCGCGACCTTCTCCGAGCGCCTCCACCAGCTCAGCCTTCGCGAGTTACCCATCACCGTGCACCACGCCCACCGCGCAGGACTGCTTCCCGGCGGCCACAAAGACCCCTTCGACCGCATGTTGATTGCCCAGGCACTAGCCGAGGACCTTCCACTCATCAGCAACGAAACCCAGTTCGACCAATACATGATCAAACGCATCTGGTAACCGCATTGCCCAAACCCCAGCCCATCGGCCTCGCCAGCGCCCTCGCCGCCCTCGCCATCTCCTTCCTCTGGGGCGGCAACATTGTCTCCATCCGCGTTGGCCTCTCCTCCGTTCCCCCCATCTGGAGCGCCTTCTGGCGCATGCTCGCGGGCATCGCCTTCGTCTACCTATGGGCCCGCTTCACCGCCGTACGAATCCACCCCGCCAAAGGAGAAACAATCCCACTCATCCTCCTCGGACTCCTCTTCACCGCCCAGATCGCCCTCCTCAACATCGGCACCTCCCTCACCTCCCCCGGCTTCGCCGTCGTCATCCTCAACGCCTATTCCGTGTATGCCAACATCACCGGCCATATCGCCGCCAAGTACGCCCATTCCGTCGTTCACGAAGAGCCACTCACCGGCATCCGAATCCTCGGCCTCGGCCTCGCCGTCGCCGGAGTCACCTGGCTCGCCCTCGGCAATCCCGACCCCAACCTTGCCGCGCATCCCCTCGCCGGCAACCTCGTCATCATTACCTCCTCCATCCTCCTCGGAATCCGCCAGGTCTTCACCCGCTGGCTCGTCCAAACCATCCACCCGGTCCAAAGCGTCGTTTGGCAAATGGGCGTCTCCATCCCCCTCTTCCTCGCCGGAGCCCTCCTCTTCGAATCTCCCCCTGCCGGCCCCATACAGTGGAAGCCCGTCGCCGCGATCCTCTACCAAGGCATCGTCGTCGCGGGCATTTGCTTCATCGGCTGGGCCGGGCTTCTCAAAAAGCACGCCGCCGGCACCATTTCCATGTTCGCCTTCCTCGTCCCGGTGAGCGGCATCTTTCTCAGTTCCCAGATCTTCTCCGAATCGATCCCCGCAACCCTCTATGCCGGAGCCGCCCTCATCCTCACCGGCGTCTTCACCGTCGTCCGCCTGGGCCAATCCAGGACCTGAGCGAAATTTTCCTCCTCTAAGGTTTACCCCCAAATTCGCCGATTCCTTATACTGGAATAGTTCCTCTGAGAACTCGTGTGTCTCTCAGACACTCCAATGTCAGGCAAGGAGTTCGATGGCCATGCAGCAAGGCCGGCCCCCCGCATCCTGGATGTCTGTCTGGCTCCACTGGCGCGCCGCCCAGATCAAGGACCCTGTCGCCCGGTTGTCGTACCTGCGACGCAGCGCCTCCTTTGCGCCTAAAGCCTTTGAGGTCACTCCGGCCCGGGCCGCCATCGTCACCGCTGCAGTCACCCTTTGCGCCGTGCTCTACTGGCCTTCTATCACCAGCGCCTCCAAACCCACGCCCCCTAGCCTCAACCGCACCCAGGCGCAAATTCAATCCCTGACCCCGTCAGCTCCACCCGTCCGCCAAACCATCTGGCTCGTCGAGCAAAAGAACGGCCACGAGATCTACAGCAACGGACTCCGCATCGAAGCCGCCGGCGCCGCCACGCACACCCCTCGCCGCTACCTCCCGCTCCCCCGCAATAAGCCCGAGACCTGGACCCGCGACTCCGGCCTCAACGCGCCTTTCCGCACTGCACCCATTGGCATCGTCTACCACACCACGGAAAGCGAGCTTTTTCCGTTCCAGGCTTCTTCCAATCGCGTCTTGCAGTACGCCGGCGCCAAGCTCCTCGAATATGTCCGCAACCGCAAGTCCTATCACTACCTGATCGATCGCTTCGGCCGTGTTCACCGCGTCGTCGAAGAGGATCGCGTTGCCAACCATGCAGGCTGGTCCGTCTGGGCCGATCGCGATTGGGTCTACGTCAATCTCAACGAAAGCTTCCTTGGCATCTCCTTTGAGGCCCGCACACAGCCGCAGGATGGCGCCGAAGGCCTCAACGCCGCGCAAATCCATGCCGGCCGCATCCTCACCGAAATGCTTCGCGCCCGCTACGACATCCCCGCGGAGAACTGCACCACCCACGGCCAAGTCTCCGTCAATCCCGATAACATGAAGATCGGCAACCACACCGATCTCGGCGCCGGCTTCCCTTACGCCGCCTTTGGTCTCCCCGATAACTATCGCATTCCCCCTCCCAGCATGCTCCACTTCGGCTTTGCCTATGACAGCGTCTACTGGGACCACATCGAACCCCAACTCCGCCTCAGCCTCCAGGCGGGCGAAAAGCAACTTCATCAACAGGCCTTGCGGCGCTCCGATTTGCACCGCCGCTACAAAGAGTACCTCGCCATTTGGCGCAAACAGCAGGAACACGGAATCTGATCCCCCACCTCGTACAGGAGAATTAAGATGAGCAAAGAAAAACAAACCGCGGCACTCGGCCTTGACGCCGGAACCAGCCGCATCGTCCTCGCCAAAAAGAACGGCGCCGATTACAGCTTCGACTCTCAATTGAACGCCTTCGTCCGTATCCCCTATTCCAAAATCACCGAAGGGGTGCTGAAGAAAGAAAATGTGCCCTACACGGTGCAGGGCAACGAACTCGTTGTCCACGGCAACGAGTCCGAGCGCTTCGCCGATCTCCTCGGCCGTGAGACCCGCCGCCCCATGCGTGCCGGCGTCCTCAATCCCGGTGAGCCCGAATCCGAAGCCCAGATGGGGGAAATCTTCCGCAACCTCCTCGCTGGCGCACCGCCCAGCAAGCTCTATTTCAGTGTGCCTGCGCCGCCCCTTGGCTCCAACGAAAACACTACCTATCACGAAGCCACCATCAAGCAGCTCCTCGCCGGCCTCGGCCACGAAGTGCATAGCATCAATGAGGGGCTCGCCGTCATCTACGGGGAACTCGAAGCGTCCAACTACACCGGCATTGGCATCTCCTGCGGCGGCGGCCTCTGCAACGTCTGCCTCGCCTACCTCTCCGTGCCCGTGCTGTCCTTCTCCATTCCCAAGGCCGGCGACTACATCGACGGCAGCGCCGCCACGGCCACCGGCGAACTCGCCACCCGTGTCCGCATCGCCAAGGAGAGCTCCTTCCACTTCAACGGACACTTCACCGACAAAGTGCAGCAGGTGCTCAACGTCTACTACGAGGATATGATCCAGTCCCTGGTCAACGGCATGGTAGAAGGCATTGCCAACACTAAGACCATCCCCCGCCTCGGCCGGCCCATCCCGCTCGTGCTCAGCGGCGGCACCGTCATGCCCAAAGGCTTCCGAGACCGCTTCGCCAAGGCCCTCGAAGCCGCCAACTTCCCACTGGCGATTTCCGAAGTCCGCATCGCCGACCAGCCGCTCTATTCCACCGCCCGTGGCGCGCTGTTCGCCGCCATGAGCGAGTAAACTACCAAACCAGAAGCGGGTGGGCATGAAAACCCACCCGCCGCTATACTTAAAATTCCAGTGAGCATCATCGCAGGCATTCACCCCGTGCGCGAAGCCCTCCGCGCAGGCCGTCAGCTCGACCGCATCCTCATCGCCAAAGGCGCAGCCGGCCCCAAACTCCAGGAAATCATTGACCTCGCCCGCCAAGCCGATGTCCCCATCCGCTTCGAACCACGCGAAGCCCTTGAGCGTGCCTCCAAAGGCTCCGTCCACCAAGGCGTCCTCGCCTTCGGCGCAGCCCAGAAGTACGCTTCCCTCGACGACCTCGCCAGTGCCCAATGCCTCGTCCTCCTCGACGGTGTCGAAGATCCGCACAACCTCGGAGCCATCATCCGCTCCGCCCACGCCGCCGGTGTCGATGCGCTCCTCATCCCCGACCGCCGCGCCGCAGGCATCACCGAAACCGTCACCAAAGCCTCTGCCGGGGCCATCGAGCATCTCCCCATCATCAAGATCGGTAACGTGCGCCAGGAAATGGACAAGCTCAAAGAACAGGGCTACTGGATCTACGGCCTCGACGAGCGCGGTGAGCAGGATTACGACCAGGTCCCTTTCAGCGCCCCCACCGTCTTCATCCTCGGTGGCGAAGGCAAAGGCCTCCACGAACATGTCCGCAAACAGTGCGACGTCGTCCTCCGCATCCCCATGGCCGGAGCCATCGCCTCCCTCAACGTCAGCGTCGCCGCCGGTGTCATCCTCTTCGAATGGCGCCGCCGGAAAATGCGATCCTAATAACAGAGGCTGCACCGAAGTTGTCCCCGATGGAACCAGAAGCAGCAGTGGCCATTCTCCACGCTATGCTGCCCGAGGAGTCAATCCTCCTCATCCGCCGCGCCACCAATCCCCGCGATCCCTGGTCCGGGCACTGGTCTTTCCCCGGTGGACGCCGCGACCCCGATGACCGCGACCTCCTCGACACCGCCCTGCGCGAGCTCCGCGAAGAGGTCGACATCATCCTCCCTCGCGAGCAACTCTCCGTCACTCTGCCGCCTTCCACCGCCGGACGCCGCGTCGGCCGCCAGATCTGGGTCGCCCCCTTCGGCTTCCGGCTCGAACAGCGCCTCCCGGTCAAAGTCGACCCCGAAGAAGCCGTCGAGGCCGTCTGGACCCCTGTCCATCTCCTCGCCAATAAAGCCAATCACCAGCACGTCTCCATCCCCGGACTCCCTCCTGAGATGAAGTGGCCCGCCATCCCACTCAACGAAGTCCCGCTCTGGGGCTTCACCTATCGCCTCATCTGCGATTGGCTCGGAATGGAAGTTCCCACCGAAGCCTGAATCCACTCCCCGCTTCGATTCCGTAATCCTTTTCATGAGCCCAAAAGAACTCGTCGAAAACCTCTACGCCGCTTTCACCCGAGGTGACATCCCCTTCATCCTCGATCACATCTCCCCCGATTGCCGCTGGTCCGCACCGGGCGCAGGAATTCCCAACGCAGGCCGCTACACCGGACCCGCCGGCGCCGCCGAATTCTTCCAACGTCTCGCTGCCAGTGAGAACGTCACCCGCTTTGAAGTGAAAGAGTACTTCACCAATGGCAACAGCGTCATGGCCATCGGCAGCGAAGCCTGCACCATCATCGCCAACGGCAAGCAGGCGGAAACCGATTGGGCCATGCTCTTCCGCGTCGAGAACGGCAAAGTCACCGAGTGGCAGTCCTTCTACGACACCTCGGCCTACATGCTCGCCCACGCATAAAACTCGCGCAGTCGCCGCGCGTACTCCGCACCCCCCGCCTCCACGATGTTGTTGTGCCCGCCCCCGGCGATCACCCACATCCGTTTCGGTTCCCGCGCCGCTCGAAACAGCTTCTGCCCCAGTTCGATGTCGATCACTTCATCGGCATCGCCATGAATCACCAGTAGCGGCGCGCGCAACGCATGGAGCCTGGCCATCGAATTGAATCCCCACATCACCAGCGGACCAACCACAGGGAACACTTTCCCCGCCACGTCGCGAGCCGAAGAAAACGGAGCCTCCAGCACCACGCCCCGGCAATGCTTCCGCGACGCCAGTTCCACCGCAACAGCGGTCCCCAAAGACTCGCCGTGGATGATGATCCGGTTCTCCGAAAAACCCTTCGCCAGCAGCCAGTCATAACCGGCCTCCGCATCGCGATACAAGCCAGCCTCCGACGGCGAGCCCTCACTCTTCCCATACCCCCGATAATCCACCAGCAGCACCGCCGAACCCGCCGTTCCAATCTCCCTCAGCGCCGCGCCCCGATGCGTCACATTTCCCGCATTCCCATGCAGAAACAACGTTGCCACCGCGGCATTTCTATCCCCAACCCACCAGCAATGCAGCTTCACTCCATCGCCAGCCGTGAGCCAGATATCCTCCGCTCTCAACTCCTGCTGCACCTGCCACCAACCCTCCGGAAACCGCATCGGAAAAAACGCGCTGCGGTGAGCGAGCCACGCGAGCGCGGCCCAAATCATCACCGCAACCAACACCGACACCAAAACTGCCTTCACCCCAAGATTATTCCACGCTCTTAGGTGGCGACGGGCCTCCAGGCCGGTCGCAGGGCAGCTTGGGAAAGCTGCCCCGATCTACTTCAACGCCTCCGCAATCGCCAACTCATACAACGCCTGAGCCCGGAAGTAATCCGCCTGCGCCGACACTTCCCGCACAGCCGCATCGAACGTAGCCTGCTCCCGCAAATTCACCAGGAACAACGTGCTGTCTCCCAAGTCGAACTTCGTCCGCTCGGCATCCTCCAGCGTCCGCGCCACCTGCACTTCCTCGGCAATCAGCTTCGCCCGCCGAAACGAGGTCTGCACCGCCGAGATCGCATCCTGCACCTCCGCCGTAATCTGATCGCGAGTAAACTGCTGCCGCTGCTCAATCTGATTCAGCCGCGCCTCGGCGTTCACGATGCGTCCTTCCGCCGCCCGTCGCTGCAACGGCAGTTCAAAAATCAAACTACCCTTCAGCTCCGTCGGACCACGGCGCACCATGCCCGTGCCATTCTCCCGCGTGAACGAAAGCAACACATCCACGTTCGGCAACTTCTGATTCCGTCCCAACTCCGCATCCACCTGCGTCTGACGCCGCTGCACAATCAGCCGCTCCACTTCCGGCCGCCGCCGCAGCGCCGTCTCAATATCATCGGTGATCTGCGCCTCTGTCAACGCTGCCTGCTCCGGAAACCCTGCAGGCAATCGCGTAGCCGCCGCCATCTGAGGCCGGCCATCATCAGTCCGATAAAACAACGACAAATCAATCGTCGCCAACTGCAACGCACGCTCGCCTTCCACTAACTGCGAACGCCGCTGCAAAATCGCCCGCTCGTTCTCCGCCACTTCAATCGCCGGAGTCTGTCCCAGCCGCACACTCTCCTTCAAAATCTCGTTGCGCTTCATCGCCAGGTCCAGCAACTGCTCGGCAACCGCGTAGCGCCGTCCCGCGGCTACCCACTCCCAATACCGCCGCGTCGCCGTCTGCAAAATCACCAGCTTCTGCTGATCAATCGACAACGCCGCCAGCCGCCGGTTCAAATCCGCTTTCCGCAGATCCGCCCGCTTGCTGTCGATCGCCCGGTCCCGCAACAGCGGCATCTTCATCCCCGCGCGAAACTCGCCATAACTCCGCGTATCCAGCTTCCCGTCGTAAGGCGCAAAGCTTCCTTCGCCCAGGCGCCAGCCGCCGTAATAGGTCGTCCCCCATTTCTGCGTCGCCTGCTCGAAGCCAATGTCAATCCGTTCGTTGTCGTAATAGCCGATCTGATCGGAATCAAACCGCGCCCGGAATGTTGTGTCGAACCGGCTCATCGCCGAAAGCATGTCGCCTTCCGCCGCCTGCTTCTCCTGCAAAGCGGCCAGCAGCGGCGGATAGCTCTTCTGCACCGAATCCAAAACCTCCTGCAGAGTCAGCACCTGCGCCTCCGCCAGGGCGGCAAACAGCATCAGCAAACCGGCCCTCACTTCTTCCCTCCACTCTTTTCTTTACCCGGCTCCGTAATCGCCACCGTCGGCGGGAATCCATTGAACTGCCGCCACAGCTCGAAGCCCAGTTTCACTTGGTTCAACAAAACCCAGCCATTCGCCCGCACGCCTTGACGCAACCACCGCGCCGACGGCCACGGTTCATCCATCGGATCCGGCGTCACCAGCACGCGAAATTTCCCTTCGCCGTTGTCGGTGGAATCCACCAGCAGCACCTTGCCGCCAAACGTGCCGACTGCCACCGAAGGCCAGCCCACAAACTGAATCGCCGGCCAGCCTTCAAACTGCAATCGCACATCGCGGCCCGGCGTGATCAGCGGAGCATCATTCCCGCTCATCCAAAGCTCCACCACGACCTGCGTCGCCTCAGGCACCAGCAGCGCCACCGGATCGCCAGACTTCAACACTTCACTTCCCGGCTGCGCCAGCAACCGGAAAATCGTGCCATCCCGCGGAGCCCGCACCGTCTGGCTCTCCTGCCGTGCCAGCCGCGCGTCCACCCTCTGCAATTCGATATTCGCGTTCGCAATCTCCGTCAGCGCCGTGGCCCGCGACGCCTTCGCATCCTCAATCGACGCCCGGAAGTCCGTCACAATCTTCTGCTGATCCGCCGTCAGCACCGACTTCGAATTTTTCTCCGCGTTCACCGCAGCGCGGCTCCGTTCCACTTCGGCCACCGCGCGATCGTAGGCCATCTGCGCCAGTTCCACATTGCGCGTCGATGTCAGCCCTTTCTCAATCAGCTTCTTCTGCCGGTCCAGATTCAACCGGTCCGCCACCAGCGTCGCCTCCGCCGCCGTCAGCGCTTTCTCCGCAGCCTGTATGCGGTCCGCCGCCGTCTCAATCCGCGATTGGTTCGCATCCAGCGAGTTACGCCGCGATCCGTCCAGGCCCGCAATGCGCTCGCCGAGCGAAACCTCGCGCGCCTTCGCCGCCTCAATCCGCCGCAGAATGTTCTCCCGCTCCTGCACAATGCGCGACAGGAACGCCGCGTCGATGTCCGATACATCCACTACCGGATCGCCCGCCTTCACCTTCGTCCCTTCCACCACGTGCCAGCGCAACACGCGTCCTTCCACCGGCGAATCAATCGCCTGCTGGCGGTCGCTCGGGTGAATCGCCGATACCTTGCCCTGTCCCGCTACGTTCTGCTGCCATGGGGCCACCAACAGCGCTACCGGCATCACCACCAGCAGCACAAACAGCATCATCGCCAGTGTCCACACAGCGCTCGGATAGCGCACCATTGCCATTGAAGGCAGCAGTATAGTCTGTTCCGTGGTTGTCATTGCTTCAACGCCTCCCGCAGTGTTCCTTCCTCCAAATGAAATTGCTGTTCGCACGCTGCCCGGATCTCCGGATTCTTCGTCGCCACCACCACCGTCCATGGCCGGCGAGGATCGAGCAGCCCCTCCATAATCCGTCCCCGCAACTTCACGTCTTCAATCTCGTCCAGGCACTCATCGAGCAGCAGCAGCCGCGGCTGCTTCAAGACTTCCCGCGCAATCACCAGCCGTAAACTCTGGCTGTACGATAGCGGCAGTCCGCCCGTCACCAACTGTGTATCCAGCCCGTCCGCCAGGTTGCGAATGTCATCGAGCAGCCCCGCCTGATCCAGCGCCGCCCGCATCTCCGCCGCCCCGGCCCGCGGATTCCCCAGCCGCAAATTGTCGGCAATCGTCCCATGGAAAATATCCGCGCGACGCACCAGCCCGATCTGCGCCCGCAGCGAGTCCAGGCGGACATCCTTCACATCCAGTCCGTCGATCTCAATCTCGCCCGATGCGGGAATCCGCAAACCGTAGATCAGATCCAAAAAAGTCGTCTTCCCGTGGCCCGTCAGCGCTACCCTCGCTCCGGAGGGGAACTCGCAGTTGCTGTTGCGCAACACCTGCCCCGCGCTGCCGGAATAGCCGAATCGCACATCCCGGAAGACTACCCGGATTCCGCGCTCACTCACCGGCAACTCGTCCCGTCCCGGATCTTCCACGGGCAGTTCCGTCAGGTAGCTCAGCTTGTCCGCCGCCGCGCACAGATCGTAAAAGGTCTCCAGTTGCTTGCCGAATTTGCTGAACCCGCTTACCACCAGCGTCACCACCAACTCCGCCGCCACCAGTTGCCCCAGCGTCAATTGCCGTTGGATGACAAGCCAACCACCCGCCCCCAGCAGCACCGCGCTCGCCGCCGCATGCAGCCCCAGCGATCCCAGAATCTGCCGCATCAGGATCCGGAAGTGCTTCATCCGGTATCCCAGATACTTCTTCACCAGCGAATCGGCCCGCTCCGTGGCGAACGCCTGTCCGTTCGCAGGCTTGAACGACGCCGGCCACCGTGCAATCTCCTCCAGCCAGGCCACCAGTTCGTACTTCGCCTTCGACTCCAAGATGCTTGTTGCAATTGCCCCCCTTCCCATCGGGAATAGCACCACCAGAATCGCCAGGAACAACAGCACGTCGAAAGCGAGAAGCCAGGGATGGTACACCGCCAGCAGGATCATCCCAATCGATGTCTGCATCAAAATAGATAATCCATCAATCAGCAGAATCGCCCCACTCTTCTGCACTGTCACCACTTCCAGGAATCGATTCACCAACTCCGGGCCATGGTGCCCGTCAAACGCTTCCACCTTCGCCCGCAGCAGCTTGGTCACTACATCGGACGAAATCCGCACGAACATCCGCCGTTGCAATACCTCCACCACAAAGGTTCGCAACCCTTGCAGCACGCCGGAAAAACCGAGTCCGGCGAGTACTACCAGCGTCAGAACAAACAATGGTTGCAATAAGTTGCCGAAGGCCACCGTGTTCACTAGCGACTGCACCGCCACCGGCACAACGAGCGACAGCAGCCCGATCGCTACCGAATAGATCACCGCGATCCACAGTAAAGTCCGCTCCACGATGAGCCAGGAGCGGACCTGTTGAAGAGGGGAAGTCGTTGCCACAAACTGATCCTACCAGTCTAGATATCCATATGTCAAGATATTTGAACATTTGTATTGTTATATCTTTTGACATTTGAACACAGACCGTGTACCATCACTTTGGGACCTTATGCCGAACCGCACCGTCGTCTCCAAAGAGCTCGCTAAACTCCTCGGAGTCCTCTCCCATCCCCACCGCATCCGCATCATCGAAGAACTCCGCGATGGAGAAAAAGACGTCAATTCCCTCCAGAATGTCCTCGGTGTCTCTCACTCCGGCGTTTCCCAGCATCTGAGCCTCCTCCGCTCCCACCGCGTCGTCGAAGAACGCCGCGAAGGCCGCCACGTCTTCTATCACCTCATGCAGCCCGCCATCGCCCGTTGGCTCACCGAAGGCCTCGACTTCCTTGAAGTCACCGCCACCCAGGTCACCGAACTGCGAGAAGCCGTGGAGGCTACCAAAGTCTTCTGGTCGTGAGACAATCGTCTCATTCATGACGGTCTGTCTATTTCTTTTCATCCTGCTCCCCTTCGTTTCTCTGTCCGCCGCCGAATCGGTCCTTGCCCGCTCCAGCGTCGCCACCCGCATTCCGCTCAAAAAGCTCATCCCCGGTTCCGTCCTCGAAGCAACCCTCGATAACCCGGTCTATCTCGGTTCCTCGGAACTCCTGCCCGCTTCCACCCGCCTCAAACTCACCCTCGCCTCCGCGACGAAAGAGAAGCCACGTATCTCCACGCTCCGCCGCATCGGAGCCCTCGCCACCGGCAGTCCGCTCCCCAAAGCCACCTACAAACTCACACCTCGCAGTGTGATCATCCTTACTCCCGATGGGAAAGAAAAGCCCGTCGACACGGAGATCGTGGCCCTTACCGAACAGCGCCGCCTCCATGCCAAGGGTCAATCCGTTGCCACGGTCCCCTCCAAACAGGCGCACCTGTCTCTTGTCCTTCGTCTCTCCGGATTCGCACCCCCCGAGCCTGCCGGCCCCATCTTCGCCACCACCGCCGAAATCCCCGCCGGAACCAAAGCCCGCATCCTGCTCCTCAAAGGTCTTCGTGCCTCTGGCAGCAAGGCGGGCGATCCTCTCCAAGCGCAGCTCCTCGAACCCATCCGCCTCAACGGTGGCGCCATCCTGCCCGCGGGCACGCTGCTCGCCGGATCCGTCACCGCTGCCAAAGGTCCCCGCCGCGTGTTCCGCCCCGCATCGCTCCGCCTCGGCTTCAACACCATCCGTCTCCCCGACGGCCGATCCTTGCCCATCGCCACTGTCCTCACCAGCGCCGAAACCGAAAAAGGCGCCGGAGCCTCACTCGACGCCGAAGGTGGACTCAGCGGCGGCCCGGCCGGCAAGCTTCGCCTTGCCATCGACATCGGCCTGGCCTATGCCAGCGGCAAATTGATCGACGACATCTTCGAAGAAGGAGTGAAAGCCGGAGTGGGAACAGCCGCCGCCGGATCCGCCGCCACCGCCGCCCGCTACATCGGCCTCGGCACCGGAGCCGTCTTCCTTCTTCTCCAGCGCGGCAACGACGTCAGCCTCCCCCAATACACCGAACTCGAACTCACCTTCGCCCGTCCTCTCACCATCCGCTAACGAAGCCGCTGCTGCCGGCCGCAGCAGTGGCGCAGTATGCTGCATGGTATAACCTTAAGCATGAAGGCGGACCAGTCCGCTAAGCGCAGCAAAACCCTGATCACCGAACAACTGAACCAGGCCTACGCGACTGCGCCCAGTCCGGACGAGCGACGCTTGATCCGAAATCTGAAAGCAAAAACTGCCCGTCCAGGCCGTCAGCACCAGTTCGAACACCCGCCCTCAGTTAGCGGCGGCCGTCCTTCCGGCCCGTAGCTGTCCCGCCTGGCAAAACTGCATACTTCTCAATCCAAGCCGCCAACCCGCTTTCCCCGAGCTCTCCCGCCGCCACCGCCAGCACAGTTTGAATCGCATCCACTTGACCAGCCACAAGCCGCCACCCGTTGATCGCCAGAAATAAACCGATGGACAAAAACGCCGCCCGCTTGTTGCCATCCACAAAAGCGTGATTCTTGGCAATCCCGAAAGCATAGGCCGCGGCGAGTTCCGCAATGGAGCAGTCCCGCCGGTACGCATACAGATTTTGGGGGCGAGCCAGCGCCGAATCCAGCAGCCCTTCGTCACGCATCCCGGAAGCCCCGCCAAATGTGGCAAGACTCTCTTCATGCAGCAGAAGCAATGCCTTCTTGCTGATCCATCGCGGCTCAGCCTTCATTTTGCCAAAGCTTTGAAGGTGTCCCGATACTCTTTCATAAACTCGCGGCCCGCCTCGAGTTCCTCGGCAATCGCCGGATCGTACGGCGTCAGCAGATACCCCTCTCCCGTCTCAATTGCGTAAAGCATGTCGCCCTTCTCCACCTTCAGCCGGGTGAGCATTTCTTTCGGGAACACAGCTCCTGTCGAAGTGCCAATCTTGGTGAGTTTCAATGAGACCATCGATGCGCGTCCCCTCCTAGTCTAATGTCTATTATAATGCTCCCCGCGCCTCACCCGGCAACCCACAAATCCCAACCTTCCCCACCCTCCCGCCGGATCTCCCCCCGCCGCCACAAATACTCCAGATGCGCCAGCACCTCAAACACCGCAAACCGGTGATGAAACGGAGCCAGCGGCCGGGTCCACAAATCCGACACCAGCGCATGCGCCGTCTTCGCCTGCCCCCGCAGTGCCTCCACAATCTGCGCGCACCGCGCATCGTGATGCCCCTTCGTCCTGCTCACATACCCCTGTAAATCCGCGAAAATCTTCCCATGCCCGGGCAAAATCCGCTCCGCCTCATACCCCGCAATCCGGTCGAGCGATGCGTAAAACTCACCCAGCGCATCCCGCTCCGGCAGCCACCCGATATTCGGCGTAATCCACTGCAACACGTGATCGCCCGACAGCAGCGTCCGTGTCCCGCGATCATACAAACACAAATGCCCGGGCGAATGCCCCGGCGTCAACACCAGTTCGAACACCCCACCCCGAGTCTCAATCCTCTCCTCGCCGGTCAGCACACGGTGCGGGATCAACTCCACAAAATTCCGCCGGATGCGATCGAAAGAGCCCTCAATCCGCTCAATCAAATCCGCCGGCACACCCGCCCGGTGCAGCACCTCATCCAGCCACAAAGGCTTATCCCCACTCCGCGCAATCCGCGTCAACTGATCCAACTCCGCCGCATGCATATGCAGCCCCGCACCCGTCTCATCCAACAGCCGCTTCGCCAATCCGACATGATCCGGATGCGTATGCGTGAGAAAAATTTCCCGGATCGCCGGCACCGGCACACCAATCTCGCCCAACTGTGCGGTCAGTTCCCTATACGATTCCTCGGTCCCCAACCCGCAATCCACCAGCATGTACCCATCGCGCAACTCCACCAGATACACGTTTACGTGATCCAGCTCAAACGGCAGCGGCAGTCTCATCTGCCATACGCCGTCCATTACGGCCACCGGTTTGTTCAGCATGAAACAGGTGTCGCCGTCGCCGACTCGTGAGAATGATCCGCGTGGTAGGAGCTACGCACCAGCGGCCCCGCCTCCACATGCGCGAAACCAAGCTCCATCCCTATAGCCTTGAACTCGGCAAACTCCTCCGGCGTCACATACCGGAAAATCGGCAGATGCTTCGGCGACGGCCGTAAGTATTGCCCCAGTGTCACAATGTCCACCCGGTGCGCCTTCAAATCGCGCAGCACATCGATCACTTCCTCGCGCGTTTCGCCCAGCCCCAGCATCAACCCCGATTTCACCGGGATTTCTTCATTGCACTCCTTGGCAAACCGCAGCATATCGAGCGATCGCGGATACCGCGCGCCCAACCGCACCTGCCGGTACAATCGCGGCACTGTCTCCGTATTGTGATTCAGCACATCCGGCTTCGCATCCATCACGATCTTCATCGCTTCATGCGAGCCCTGGAAATCCGGCACCAACACTTCCACCTTGCACCCCGGCACCCGCTCGCGGATGGCTTCAATCACCATCGCAAACAACAGCGCCCCGCCATCCTTCCGATCGTCGCGATTGACGCTCGTGATCACCGCAAACCGCAGTCCCAGCAACGCCACCGCTTCCGCCACACGCCGCGGTTCGTCGAAATCCACTTCCAGCGGTGCACCCTTCTGTACGGCACAAAATCCGCACCGCCGCGTGCACACATTGCCCAGAATCATGAACGTTGCCGTGCGGTGATTCCAGCACTCCCCCACATTCGGACACGCCGCCGACTCGCACACCGTGTGCAGCTTCAGCCGCTCCACCAGCCCCTTCAAATCGCGATAGTTCTCCCCAACGGGCGCGGGCGCGCGCAGCCAGTTCGGACGTTCCTTCTTGGGTTCGAGTTGGACCAGCACTCTCTCTATTGTAGCGTCCCGCCGTGCGCCTTCCCGTTCGAAGTGCGATCCCGGTACACCTTCAACACAGCCTCTTCCACCATCTCCGGCGACAAATCGCTCGAGTCGACATAAGCCGCGTCCTCGGCCTGCCGCAGCGGCGCCTCACTCCGCGTCGAATCCCGTTCATCCCGGTCCCGGATCTCCGCACTCACCTTGGCCAGCGTCGATGTCTCGCCTTTCGCCTGCAGATCCCGCAACCGCCTCGCCGCCCGCACCTCCACGCTCGCATCCAGATAGATCTTCACCTGCGCATTGGGAAACACGTTCGTGCCGATATCGCGGCCTTCCATCACCACACTCTGGGCCTCGCCCATCTCGCGTTGCTTTTCCACCAAAGCCCGCCGCACCCCCGGCACGGCCGACACCTTCGATGCGGCATCGGATAGCTCCTGCGTGCGGATCAGCCCCGTAATGTCTTCCCCATTCAACCGGACACCCGTCCCCCCATCGGTCAACTCAATCTGCGCTGCCAGCGCCAGTTGTTCCAACCGGTGCATATCGTCGAGCGCGGTACCTGTCCGCAGCGCCCATAACCCCACGGCGCGATACATCGCCCCGGTATCGATATACAAGAAATTCAACCGCGCCGCCAGGCGCTTGGCAATCGTACTCTTCCCCGCGCCGGCGGGGCCGTCGATGGCAATGATGATCTTTCGGGACGGCATGCAAACTTTCAGTGTAATCCCAACCTGCCCCGCTAATTTTGTCCGCGGATTTCGTTTGTAGAGTCAGGAGGCCAAATGTCAGACCAACAATGCCAGGAGATCATCGCTCACTTCCACAAGGTGACAACCATTGACTTGAGCCGCACGAAAAGCTTCCGCATCCTCAAGAAGCACAACTCCCCTTCGGCTCCCTTCGGATTCGATTTCGCCGTCGAAAACCCCCGCGGCCTCGCCGATCTCCTGCGGGGCAACACCAGCCTCGCCGAGGACCCCGAGCACACCGGTCACTACGCCCCCTGGGCGACCCGTGCCAACAACTTCGGCTTCACTGAGGTCACCCAGCCCGATCTCAAAACAACCAAGTGGCCCAAGGCCCTCCACGTCGATTTCGCCATCGGCAACAGCGCTTGCCCCTGTGGCATTCACCTCGACGAAGATCACCGCGTGGTCGGCCGCGATCGCAACGGTATGGCCGTGCTCACCTATGCCGGCCATCCCATCGTCAAGGAGGTCATCCATGAAGTCGGCATGCGCCGCATCCCGCTCGCCAACTTCAACCTCCGCCCCATCAAGGTATACGACGATCCCGAGCCCCGGGGCTTCGATTTCGAATCCCCCGACATCGCCGCCATCGAAGGCATTGTGCGCAGCCTCTCCACCCATAATGAGCGAAAGCCGCCTCCCTTGATCCCCCGTCTGCCCGACCTCGACGCCCTCGACTTCAGCAAAACGCCCCAAACCGACGCCCCCTATCGCCACGACAACAGCAACGATCCTACCGGCTGGGTCGGCAACCGTGTCACCCTCGGGCAGGGCTATCGCGAAAAAGGCTTCGGCCCCCGCGTCCACATCGAACTCGACAAAGACTCCGGCCTCGGCAACGTCCACCTCGACACCCATCCGTATCTCAACCCCGACGGCACCCCCAACCTGAAAGAGGCGATCGATCACGGCATCTACGACCTCGCACCCGGCTTCGGCCTCGCCGGCCGCACCACCCGCTACACCTGGCGCTTAACGATCGGAGGTTCCGTGACCCCCAAAGGCAGCCGTGAGAGCATCGAAATCGGCATCCCCATCAAACCCGCCGGCGACAGCGGCCCCATCGGCGGCTGGACCATCGGAGTCGGCATCGAAATCCGCCCCCGCCGCAGGCGCCGGTGAGCTGCATCACAATACCGCAACAAAAAAGATGGCCCTTGCTTTCATGAACTTTGCGGCACAGCAGTCTTGTTCGACCGAAGTACCATGCTAAGGTGATTTCAGAGGGTTGGTAGGCACTTTGTCTTAAAAACATCGATCCTCCTCTTCCCGATCAGCTATTCAGATGTCCGCACCAGGAATGTCTGCGCCAGGAATCGAAATGCAACCCGATCTCTCGGACTTTTGTCGCCTCGCCGCAGCGCGCGTAAGTCTCCCCAGCAAATCCGTGCTTCCGGAGCAACTCAATTCCGCCCTCGGCGGCATCTCCAATCTCTACATCGAAAAACTCCAGCAACTCCATCAGCGGCAACTCGGTATCGAAACCACAGAAGCGTTTGCCTCAGAGTATGTCCCCATTCAGCAGGTCCTAGCCGAGATCGGCCACTGCACTGGGCTGCAAGGACAAGAATGCGGCGCCGTCCTCAACGCTCTCAAATCAGAACTCCAGAGTTACTTCACAAACAAAGGCGCATCCGCAGTCTATCTCGGTGGTATCGGTCGCTTCAGGCCCACAGATATCGCCCAGTCCCAATATCACCTAACTGCTGAGAACCCCCTCCAGGCTCCGCCCTTCCGTGGACCTCGATTTCCTCGATAAACCGTGTCTGACAACCCGATTGCGAGAATCATTCACCTCTCCGATCTTCACTTCGGAGATCAACTCGCAAACCGCGAAGAATGGTGGCACAAACTCGCTGCACCCCTGGTTCAGGGCCTCTATGTACACGACTATCAAGCCGTCTGTGCCCTGGAGCGAATCCTCTATGAAATCACCGAGCAAGCCACCGCTTCGAACGTCCCTCTCCTCGTCGTGCATACTGGCGACCTGACAGCAGGTGGCAAAGAGCTCGAGTTCCAAACGGGTGCGTCTTTCCTCAACAAACTCGGCATAGTTCACGAAGTCCCAGGCAATCACGACAAGTGGAAATTCATCTCTGAGACGCCGCCTGCCTGGTACCAGGCCCACTTCCCGCATCTTGAACCCATTGTCTGCCTGAACGGAACCATCGTCTTCTTCCGCATAGACTCTAACAAGTCTTGGCCTGACGCAACCGGCATGCTTCCTGCTGCAGCCCTCCGCGAAGTCTGCGCCGATCTCGCAAGCCACCCTGAGGCTATTCGCATCGTCCTCATGCACCACCCCCTCTTTGTGGCGCCCCAACATGACAACAAATTACTGTGCCTGGACGACCGTGAAACCATCGCCAAAAGTCTCGCCGCGGCTGGAGCCGACTGCGTCCTCACGGGCCACGTCCATGTCTCTCAATACGAACCCCAGCCCGATCCCCCACTCCACTTCATCGCCGGGTCCGCCGCCCAGATGTGTGGCCACAAAAGCTTCCTGGTCCTCGATGGTTACTGCGCCGGTTTCGATGTCCAACACTTCGCCCTCGGCCCGGATAACCACTTTCGATCCGTGTAAACTCGGATCCCTCGGTCACCGTCGGTGACAAAAGTTCGAGAAATTTTTTCTCCCCCAAAATCAACACTTTACACCTCATTCCAACCCCAAACCCTCCCATTCCCAACCCCCACCGCTGCTACTCTCCAGCCAGGAGACGAACATCATGTCCCTCACTCCCAGACAACTCGAAGTGATTCAGGCCCTGTCCACCGGCCTCAGTGTCACCGCCGCCGCCGATGCCGCCGGCATTCATCGCACCACCGTTCATCACTGGTCCCGCAACATCCCCGAATTCCGTGATACCGTTGCCGCCGTCAAGCAAGCCCAAATCGACCTCACCCGCGACGAAATGAACTCCCTCGCCGCCCCGTCCATTGCCATCCTCCGCAAAGTCATCGAAGACGAAACCGCTTCCCCGTCCCTCCGCGTCCGCACCGCTCTCGCGATCATCAAATTCGTCACCACCCCGGAAAAATCCCCCTCGCCTAAGGACGCGTCCATTGATCAACTCCTCGACGGCGCCTACCTCACCGGATACCACCAGGCCCAGGAACGCGCCGCCGCCGCAGAAGAAAATTCCGCCGTGCAAGCCGAAATTCATCACAATTCATCACTTTCAACACCGCAAGCTGATGAACAGCCCCAAACTCCGCGCAATGCCCTTTGCCCCTGCGGCAGCGGCAACAAATACAAGCGCTGCTGCGGCAAAAATGCCCCGCCGGTCCTTGGCCGAGCCGCCTGACACCTGCCGCGACCCTATAATAGAGCCCAATGCCCTGCAAAGCCATGCACACCGACGGTCTCTGCGCCCTATACGACCCAAGCTCATCCAGCACCGCGGGCGCCATCCAGATCTCCAAGTCCGTCGGCATGGGCGGAGTCAACATCCCCAAGGATGTGCAGACCATTCAGGAATCGCTGAATCGCATCCCCATCGACCAGGGCGGAGCTCAGCCTCCACTCAAGTTGGATGGCATTGCCGGCCCCAAAACCAATGCCGCCATCCAAAAGTTCCAGATCAAACACTTCGGCTGGAGTGGAGCCGACGGCCGCGTCGACCCCGGCCGTCAAACCTTGGCCAAAATCAACGAGATCCTCGACGCCAACGCACCCATGCCCGGCAACGCCATCTACGAACCAATGGCCAGGCACCTCGCCGAATCCCTCATCTGGATTCGCGCCGCCCAAACCAACCTCACTATGGCTTCAGCCGTCGTCGACCAACCCGTCGGCGCCACCGATGGCGGCCTGTTCACCTTCAGCCGCGAGAGCCGCATGGCGCTCCCCAATCGCCACTTCGGCATCGACGACCAGCCCGCCGAGCAACGTGCCGCCGAACTCCAATGGGCTGCGGCCGTCTTCCGTAAGATGCAGGTGGTCTTTGAGCGTCCCGGCGGGCTTTGGGGTGTCCACGTCTTCGACTCCGATTCCGCACCGGACAAATCCCGTCTCGCTTATACCTACAGCGGAGGCTTCTATCAACCCGGCGCCCACGACGGTATCGTTCGAAAAGACGCCATCTATGCCAACCCCGTCGCCTTTGAAACCTTCGAGCGCCCCAACATCGGCGGCCCTTTCGCCATCATCCACGAACTGGCGCACTTCGTCGGCGACATGCAGGGAGTCAACGAAATCGTCGACCATTCCTACGGCAGCCCGGATTACATGAAAGCCCGGCTCACCTCGCGCCAGAAACTGCGTAACGCCGAATGCTACGCCAACTTCGCCTGGGAGTCCCGCCACGGCCGCGCGCCCAAAGGCCTCAATCCCAAGAAGTGCGCCCTGTAAGTCTTTCCGCCGTTACTCTGCGAGCCAGGTTTGCAGTGTGTGGAACAAATGGTCCCCATGTGGGGAAGCCTGCCTCAACTTCACCGGATCTATCTTTGCCAGTAAGTCCACTGCGTGTTGGACCTTGTGGTAGGCGCCTTTTCCCGTGTGCCGCGACGCCCGGTGCAGTGAGTCCAGTACGTCCTTCTTCGCAATCTCCTCGATCCGGGGATTCCCAGGAAGTGCCGATTCCTGGAACCCATCTCCGTAGAAAGCCCGTAACGCCGAATCGATCGGCCAGGAACCAGGACTCCATCACCTGAACCATATACTGTTCGGATGGTTCCGACGGCAGTCCTTGGCGTGGCTCATCCGAATCGACCAGCAGAATCACCTTGTGGTCGGGGTGGAGCTTTCGCGCCTGCATGTACTTCTTCTTCGTACGGTCCCGGTCACCGCCGGCCACCGTGCGAATCCTACCCTCGTGCTTTGGGAGGGCCTTCCGCAGTAGTTTGGAGAACCCCTCGCGCAAATCGTCTTTGCCTTCGAAGAACACGAGCACTCGCTTCACCAGCGGTTGCCCCCTATCTCGCCGCTTCGCCACAACTCGCCAAGCGTCGATTCTTCCAGATCCTCTCGGAGTTTCTCCGTGTCGATCCGTTCCAGATGCGATCCGTTGCGATCTCTGCTACAGACGACAACGGAGCCCGGTGCTTCGGAAAGACCGGAAACGAGAATGTCCGAGTGCGTGGTGACAATGAGCTGAGTGCGCGAGCTTGCCGCGATCAACAGCTTCGCCATGCGGCGCAACATGTCCGGGTGAAGCCCAATCTCCGGTTCCTCAATGCAGACCAAAGGCGGCGGGGACGGGTGGCAGAGGATCGTTAGAAGACACAGATAGCGGATGGTCCCATCAGAAAGCCTGCCCGCTGGTATGATCCCGAGCCCTTCCTCTCGTAGGAAAGCCTGGACCTTTCCAGCAACAATCCGGGCTCCCGCATCCTCGATGCCATCATAGATCTCGTCTAGTTCAGCCAACAGGGAGCGGCGCAGCTCCGGATAGAGATTCCCCACCTCCTGCAGAACCAGTGCGAGATTCGATCCATCTTCCTCCAGGAAACCGGAGGGAAGGTCGGGAGGCTGCGGCTGACGTGCTGGAGTGTCCAGCCCGAACACCCAGTTTCTGTAAATCCGTATGCTCTCGTAGTAAGAAGCCAACGCCGTGTAAGCGGAGTACTTCGGACCCCGCAATTGGGCCAGTGCGGATTGATCGTGACGAATGTAGTCCTTGTCATCGGGCTGCATCCCGGCGAATCCTTCAAACAGATCGAATACTTCCAGTCTCCCATCGACGGAATACAGCCGGACTTGGTGTGTGCCCGTCAGGTTGCCAGAGTGTTTGACGGTGACCGACGTTGGACCGCCCTGCCTGAGCTTAGATGTCCATTCGTCGATGCCACCGCCGCGGTTGATGGGCCGCCGGACATCGCGTGGCAAGGATTGCAACAGCGCCACCGCTTCGATCAGATTGGACTTGCCGGAGCCGTTGGGGCCAATGAGCACATTCAGGGAGGAAAGCTCAAACGGAAGTGCCTCCCCATAGGAGAGAAAGTGAGTTAGCTGTATGGACCCAATAGCCATAGAGCTACAGCGTCGCCACCAGCTTCGCCAGCAGCGCCGTCCGGTCCGCAATCCGGTCCACCAGAAGACTCTCGTGGCTCGCATGCGCTCCTTCGCCTACCGCGCCCAATCCATCCAGCGTCGGCACGCCCAATGCCGCCGTGAAGTTGCCATCAGACCCGCCGCCGGTCATCGATTCCTCGATCTTCACACCCAGCTCCGCAGCCAGTTTCTTCGCCTTCAGAAACAGCTCGCCGATCTCCTTGGTCCGCTCCATCGGTGGCCGGTTCAATCCGCCTGTCACCGTAACCTTGCACTTCTTATCAAAGGCCTTCAAAGCGAGGAACTTCTTCTCCAACGGCCCGGCATCCTTCAACTTCGCAATCCGGATATCGACATCCGCATGCGCCTCGGCCGCGATCACGTTCGACCGTGTGCCGCCGCGGATCACCCCCGGATTCACCGTCAGCCCGGCCTTCAGATTCGTGAACCCGGCGATCTTTTCGATCTGCTTCGCCAGTTCCACAATCGCGCTCGATCCGGCCGTGAAATCCACGCCCGCATGCGCCGCCACGCCCTTCACATGAACGTGGTATCCGCCCACGCCCTTGCGCGCGGTCTTCAGCTTGCCCTGCAACCCCGTGCCCGGCTCCAGCACCAGCACCGCCTGGCTCTTCTTCGCCATCTTTTCGGTCAGCGCCCGCGACGAATCGCTGCCCACTTCTTCATCGGAATTCAACTGCAAAACCACTTTGCGCTTCACCTCGATGTGCAGGTCCCGCAGCGCCCGCATGGCGAAGAGGAAGAAAGCCACCCCAGCCTTCATGTCCAGGACCCCGGGTCCCCATAGCCGGCCCTTGTCCTGCTTGAACGGCATAACCTTCAGAGTGCCCATCGGCCATACCGTATCCGAATGGCCCAGCGCCAGAATCTGCCCCGACTTCTTCAGCCCCGGCAGCAGGAACTCCACCTGCATGTGCTTCCCAAAGCGCCCGCCTGGGAACGTCTGCACGTTGCCCAATCCGGCCACGCGCACAGCCATCAGGTCCACAAAGCGGTTCACCGCCGCCGCGTCGTCCGAAGGCGATTCGCACTCCACCATCTCACGAATCAACGTGATCAGCTCATTCTGTTTCGATTGCACGTAGGAAAGGATCGGGTCCATCGCTGTTATAATAGCGGGTTTGCATGCCCATCCTCGACGTGAACGGGATCCGCGAGATCCTTCCGCACCGCTACCCGATGCTGTTGGTCGACCGGATCGAAGAACTCGAACCCGACCGCATTGTCGGCATCAAGAACGTCACCATCAATGAGCCGTTCTTCATGGGACACTTCCCTGCCTACCCCGTCATGCCCGGCGTGATGATCGTGGAATCCATGGCGCAGGTCGCCGGAGTCCTCATCCTCAAGGACATCCCCGATAGCAAGAACCGCCCCGTGCTCCTCACCTCCATCAAGGAGGCGAAGTTCCGCAAGCCCGTCGTCCCCGGCGACCAACTGCGCATCGAGATGAAGGTGCTGCGCCGCCGCTCCAACGCCGCGCTGATGGCAGGCCAAGCCAAGGTCGGCGATACCCTCGTCGCCGAAGCCGAAGTGATGTGCGTCCTCGGCGATCCGCCCCCTCCGCCCAAAGTATAAGGTCCATGGCCATCCACCCCACCGCGATCATCAGCCCCCAGGCTCACATCGCGGACAGTGCCGATATCGGCCCCTACTGCGTCATCGAAGGCGACGTCACCATCGGCGCGCGCACCCGCCTCATGGCCCACGTCTACATAGATGGCCCCACCACCATCGGCGACGACAATCTCGTCTTCCCCTACGCCGTGATCGGAGTCGCCTCGCCGGACCTCAAGTACAAAGGCGAGCACGCCACTACCGAGATCGGCCATCGCAACAAGATCCGCGAGTACGTCACCGTCCACCGGGGCACCAGCGTCGGTGGCGGCCTCACCCGCATCGGCGACGACAACCTGCTGATGGCCAACGCCCACGTCGCCCACGACTGCCTCCTCGCAAGCCACATCATCATGGCCAACGGAGCCACCCTCGGCGGTCACGTCACCGTCGAAGACTGGGCCATCGTCGGAGCCTTCAGCGGAGTCCACCAGTTCTGCCGCGTCGGCAAGCACTCCATCATCGGCGGCTATAGCGTCATCACCCGCGATGTGATGCCTTACTCGAACACCACCACGCCGCGCGACGCGAAGAGCTTCGGCCCCAACAAGGTCGGCCTCGAACGCCGCGGCTACTCCCCTGATGTCATCAACGCCTTGCACAAAGCTCTCCGCATCCTGACCAGAGCCGGGCTCAATACCACCCAAGCCATTGAACGGGTCCGCGCCGAAGTGCCGCCCTGCGCCGAGATCGACGACCTCATCGCCTTCATTGAAGCCTCGGAGCGTGGCGTAATCAAGTGAAGTACGGGCTCATTGCCGGCAACGGCCGCTTCCCCATCCTCGCCCTGGAGGAAGCCCGCAAGCTCGGCCATCAGGTAGTGGCTATCGGCATCGAGGAAGAGGCTTCCCCCGACATCGCCACCCTCGCCTGGAAGACCCATTGGATCTCGCTCGGCGCACTCAGCAGGTTGATCGACATCCTCAAGAGCGAAGGGGTCACCGAACTCGTCATGGCCGGCCAGGTGAAGCATGTCCAGATCTTCTCTTCCATCCGCCCCGACTGGCGCTTGGCCAAGCTCCTCTTCTCCCTCCGTGAGAAGAACACCGACGCTTTGATCGGGGGCGTGGCCAAGGTGCTCGCCGATGAAGGCATCCACCTCCGCGACTCCACCTTCCTGCTCAAGCCTCTGCTCGCGGACACCGGCGCCATGACCCGCCGCAAGCCCTCATCCGACGAAGAGCGCGACATCCACTATGGCCGCCGCATCGCCAACGCCCTGGCAGGCTTCGATGTCGGCCAATCGGTCGCCATTGCCGAGCGCGCCTGCCTCGCCGTCGAAGCCATGGAAGGCACCGACGAGATGTTGCGCCGCGCCGCCTCGCTCGCCAACGGGCGCAAGATCAGCCTCGTGAAAGTCTCGCGCCGCCGCCGCCACATGCTCTTCGATGTGCCCGTCGCCGGCCCGCGCACCATCGCCGCCATGCGCGAAACGGGAGCCTCGGTGCTCGCCGTCGACGCGGGTCGCACCCTGCTGCTCGACCGCGAAGAGATGCTCGCCGCGGCCAACGACGCCGGCATCGCCATAGCCGGATACACCCCGGAGGAGGAAGCCTGATGAGCGCCATTCGATTGGCCGTGATTGGAACCGGAGCCTTCGGCCAGAACCACCTCCGCGTCATCCGCGAGAACCCCCGCGCCAAGCTGGTCGGCGTGCTCGACACCGACCTGCACAAGGCCACGCTCGCTGCCCAATCGAATGGCTGCGCGGTCTTCCAGAACCTCGACGAACTCCAGGGCAACATCGATGCGGCCATCGTCTCCACGCCCACCATCAGCCATGCCGACGTAGCCTGCGCTGTGCTCGCACAAGGCATCGATGTGCTGGTGGAAAAGCCCATCGCTTCCGATCTCGCCGCGGCCCAGCGCATCATTGATGCCTCGAAAGGCCGCGTCGTGCAGGTCGGTCACCTCGAACGCTTCAATGCCGCGGTGCTCGCCTTGCGCAAGATGGTCTCGACGCCGCTCTTCTTCGAGATCCACCGCATGAGCCAGTTCACCGCTCGCAGCCTTGATGTCGATGTCGTCCTCGACCTCATGATCCACGACATCGACCTCGTCCTCGATATGGTCCAGGCACAGCCCGAAGAGATCCGCGCCGCGGGCATCTCCATCCTCTCGAAGAAGGTGGACATCGCCAACGTCCGCCTCGCCTTCGCCTCCGGCTGTGTGGCCAACATCACCGCCAGCCGAGTCAGCACGGAGCGCGTCCGCAAGATGCGCCTATTCCAGCCGTCGCAGTATGTCTCCATCGACTACTCGCGGCAGGATGGCGCGGTCTTCACCGTAGGCGCCGAACAGAAGATCTCCTTCCAGACCCTGCCGGTCTCGAAGGTCGAGCCGCTCAAGGCCCAACTCGATGCCTTCCTCGATTCCATCGAGACCCGCCAGCCTCCCGCTTGCGGCGCACCCCAGGCAACAAAAGCCCTGGAGGTCGCCTGCGGAATCCTTGCTAAGATTGAGGAGCACGCATCCCTGGTTTCTCAAACTCTGGCATCTGCTCCATGAAGTCTCTGGCAGACTCCCCGGTACACTCCTCCTCTGAGCCCGAATTCTCCCTCTACTTCGACGAAGCCCCCAATCATGGCCCGCTGGTCCGCGCCGCTGTTGTCTCCGTCCTCATCCACCTGCTCGGTGTCGTCTTCCTCAGCAGTGTCGAGTTCCATGCGACACCCATTCGCCCCGGCGCCAATCTGCACATCGCCACTCGCGTGACCCCGCTGGTGGTCCCTCCGGACGTCCTTCGCCAACTGACACAGAAGGCTCCGCAGACTCGCGAAGTGAGCCATGAGTTCAACGTCGAGAACCTCATCCCGCGGCCGGAGATGAAGAAGTCGCCGCCCGCGCAGCCTGCCGTTTCGCCTAAGCCGCGGGTCGGTGTGCCCTCGCCTTCTCCACTCCCCGATGCGCCGCAGATCGCCGCCAGCGCACCGGCATCGGCCATGCTTCCGCCTCCCGGCTTCGGAGTCAGCAATCAGCCCGCCCCTCCACCACCGCCGCAGATCCAGGTGCAGGAGAAGCCGAAGCTGACCTTTGAGAACGTCCCCGGCACCGGACGCAGCACAGGCAACGTCAGCGGCGGCGTGTCCTCGCCGAAGGTCAACATCCCGATGCCAAAGGCGAACATCGATGAGACCATGGCCCGCGTCTCGAAGCGCCCCGGCGGCGGCACCGTCGTTGGCGATGAGACGGAAGCCTATCCCAGCATCGGCCAGTCGCTCGGAAACAAAGCCACGCCCGGCAAGATGGGAAGCTCGCTCGAGTTGCTCAGCGATCCGCAAGGCGCGGACTTCCGCCCCTACCTGCTGCGTATCCTCAATTCCGTCCGCATCAACTGGTTCGCGGTCATCCCGGAAAGCGCCCGCCTCGGACGCCGCGGCAAGGTGGTGGTGCAGTTCGCTATCTCGAAGGACGGCAAGGTGCCGAAGCTGATCATCGCTTCGCCCTCCGGCGCCGATCCGCTCGACCGCGCCGCCGTGGCCGGTATCAGCGCCTCCAACCCATTCCCCCCACTACCGGTCGAATTTAAAGGCAGCGAGATCCGATTACAGCTCGTATTTGTCTATAATGGTCCGCGTTAATGCGCTTAAAGCTCGATCCGTGGCCCGCCGAGTTTGACTCGCCCTTAGCCATTGAGGAAGGGGCGTCTGCGCCCCGTCAGGTCGATGCCACCGTCGAGTCCGTGCAATGGGCCGCCATCCCATCCACCAGCGCTAGCGCCGCCTGCTGCTTCGTCGATGGCGTGCGCCGCGTCGAAGCCCGCGTCCTCGGCGACAAGGACGGAGCACTCGTCCATGGCCTGCTGGGCTCACTCGCCGCGGGCTTTGTCCGCGCCGCCGATGGCGTGGCTCAATTCGGCGATCTGCAGGTCAGCCGCTACCTCATCCTCGGCAAGGGTGAAGCGCAGTCGATGGAGTTGCAGATCGGCGGGCAGGCCCTCGCCTTCGATCCCTACGCGACCGAACACAACTCGCCCGATGGGGTGCTGGCCGAACTGCAAAGCCTCATGCGCATGGCCGAAGCGCGCATCGCCGAACAGCTTGCCTCGCAGAGCGGCTGTGTCTTCGTCGACGGCTTAAGCTATCGCGCCACCGGCCGCTTCGACGTCATCGGAGTCATCAAGCGTATCCTCGAACCCTACTTACAGCCGGCCGAGTTCGCTCTGGTCGAGACCCTGAAGAAGGCCGAGCGCACCCCGCTGTTCCGCATCATCGACGGCACCTATGAGCGCTACTCCTGCTTCCTCCGTCTGGCCGATCCACGGCCCTTCGAACATCCGCTGGCCGGAGTCGTACGCATCGAGATCGGCGCTGCTGTCGGCATCGAGCGGGCCAAGGAACTGGCTACACTGGCCGCGGGCATGCTGCCGCGCTTTGCCTCCTCGCCCATGCGCGACCCAAGAGCGCCGCAGAACCTGCTGCCCGTCGGCGCGCTCGAACAGGAGATGCGCCGCCGCATGGGCGACACCACTTTGATCCGCCGGGCTATAGAGAAGAGACTGCATGAACAGAGAGATTGGTAGAGTACTCGGGACTGCCGACGCGCAGCCGCTCGACTTCTGGGTCGCCGTACCCGCCGAAGAGATCCTGCAACTGGACGACGTCGTGCTGGTCAATCGCGAACTGCGTGATGGGCGTACAGTGTCCCTGTACGGCATCGTCGACATGCTCATCGCGCGCCACGAAGGGGCGCGGCTCGATAGCGATGTATTCCTCGGCAGCGAAGGCGTGCTCCCCTTGCAGCAGGTGGTGAAGGCGCATGTCACCGTCACCCGCGTCGAGCCCGAGATCTTCGTCCCGCCCATGCCCGGCGATCCCGTGCTGATGGCCACCGGCCCCGATCGCGATCAAGCCCTCTTCTTCGACAACATGAAGCGGCGCTTCCCGCTTGGCCTAGCCCGTGACGGCGAACCCGTGCACGGCAACTTCGAGTTCCTCGATGGCTCCCGCGGCGCCCATGTCAACATCAGCGGCATCTCCGGTGTGGCCACCAAGACCACCTACGCTACCTTTCTCCTCTACGGCATCTTCAACAGCGGCCTGCTTGGCGGCGAGGCCTCGAACACCCATGCCCTGATCTTCAACGTGAAGGGCGAGGACCTGCTGTTCCTCGACAAGCCCAATACGGCGCTCAAGCCCGATGAGGCCGCGCGCTATGCCAAACTCGGCCTGACGCCGGGGCCGTTTCCCGACGTAGCCATCTACGCGCCTGTGAAGGCAGGGCAGGACTACATGATCCCCGACACCGGCAAGCGCAGCGATGTCTCGGTCTTCGCCTGGACCATCACCGAGTTCTGCAAGCAGCGTTACCTGCGCTACCTCTTCACTGAGGCCGATGACGAGTCAAACCAGATCTCCTTTGTTGCCGAACGAGTGGAGGCGATGCTTGCCGCGCATGTGCCCAACGTCGATACCTTCGAAGAACTGGTGGACCACATCATCGCCAACCCCGTGCAGGGCTATGCTCCCGGCACCATCGCCGCCTTTGAGCGCCGGCTGCGGGCCGCGATCCCGCGCGTTGGTCATCTCATCAGGGGCAAGGTGGATGACCCGGAGAAGAACACCATCAACTGGCAGCGCGCGCAGGTGACGGTGATCGACATCCACAACCTGCACGACCGCGCCAAGCGCTTCGTCATCGGCGTGGTGCTTCGGCGCATGTTTGAGGATAAGGAGAAGACGGGCTCGCGCAAGCCGCTCGCCTTCGTTGTGCTCGATGAGCTCAACAAGTACGCACCGCGCGAGGGACGCAGTCCCATCAAGGAAGTGATCCTCGACATGGCCGAGCGCGGGCGCAGCCTCGGCGTGATCCTCATCGGAGCCGAGCAGACCGCCAGCCAGATTGAACGCCGCGTGGTGGCGAACTCCTCGTTCCGCGTCGTGGGCCGCCTCGATCTGGCCGAGGCGCAGAACAACGAATACGCCTTCCTGCCCACGCCCAGCCGCGCCCGCGCCGGCATCCTGAAGCCCGGTACCGTGATCGTGAGCCAGCCCGAGATTCCCGTGCCGCTGCTGGTGCAGTTCCCGTTCCCGGCATGGGCCACGCGCCCCGAAGAAGCGCCCACTGAGCGCAAAGCGAATCCGTTCCCCAAGAGGTAATCACCATGCGACTGCTCCATACCGCCGATTGGCACGTTGGCAAAGGACTGCGTGGCCGCAGCCGCATGGACGAGCACCAACACGCGCTCGAAGAAGTGCTCGACATCGTGAAGAGTGAGAAGATCGACTGCTTCCTTCATGCCGGCGACATCTTCGACTCGCTGGCCCCACAAGCCGAAGCCGAACAGTTGGTCTATCGCTTCTTCGCCAAGCTGGCCGAGCTGAAGGTGCCGGCCGTGATCATCGCCGGCAACCACGATCATCCGAAACGCTTCGAGGCCCTTCAGTCGCTGCTCGAAACCATGCGCATTCACCTGCGGCCTGAGGTGCGCGAGCCGGCGGAAGGTGGTGTGTTGGAACTCAGCATCGGCAAAGAGAAGCTGCGCGTGGCCACGCTGCCGTTCGTCGCCGAACACAAGCTGATCGAGGCCGAGATGCTGATGGGCGTCCAGGCCGACCGCACCGCCGCCTACGCCGATCGCATGAGTGGCATGGTGGAGATGCTGTGTGAAGGCTTCACGCCCGATGCGGTGAACGTGCTGCTGGCGCATTGCTTCGTGATGGACGCGCAGGCCACGGGCAGTGAGCGGGCGATCCATCTGGCAAAGCCCTACGCCATTCCCGCACCGCGCTTCCCTACCACTGCGTCGTATATCGCACTGGGCCACCTGCATAGGCCGCAGCAGATCCCCGCCCCTTCGCAGACGCACTATTCCGGATCATTACTGCAACTCGACTTCGGCGAGCAGGAGCAGATCAAGCGTGTCGCCGTGGTGGAGGCGAAGGCCGGTGTCACGGCCAGGATGAACAGCATCCCCATCACGTCAGGCCGCAAGCTGCGCGATGTGCGCTGCAATCTGCTGGAACTGCAAGCGAAGGCCAAGGAGTGGAAGGGCTCGGACTTCCTGCGTGTCACGGTGGAACTGCCGCAGCCGCAACTGGGACTGGCGGACAAGGTGCGCGAGATGCTGCCGCTCGCTCTCGATGTGCAGTTGTCGTTACCCCAAGCCGAGCCGCTGCCGCCGCCGGCCGCGAACCTTACGCCGCTCGAACTGTTCCAGCGGTTCCATGAGTCGCGAAGAGGTGCTCCGCTGCCGGAAGCCCATGAACAGGCCTTTGTGCGTCTGTTGGAGGAGGCCACGCATGCGTCCCGTTAGGCTGGAACTGGAAGGCTTCACCAGCTTTCGCAAGCGCGCCGTGGTGGACTTCGAAGGACTGGATCTGTTCGCCATCACCGGCGCTACCGGGGCAGGGAAGACTTCGTTGCTCGATGCGATCTTGTTCGCCCTGTATGGGGTCACGCCGCGCTTGCAGACACGGGAAGTGACCAGCCTGGTGAGCCTCGGCTCTGACAGCGTGAAGGTGCTGCTGGAGTTCGCCGTCGGCCCGCAGAAGTACAAGGTAGCGCGCAATCGCAAGAAGGCCACACAGGTCTCCCTCGAAGAGTTCAAAGAAGGCGAGTGGAAGCCGGTGGCGGGCGGAGTGAAGGAGACCGACGGCAAGATTCAGAACATCATCGGACTCGACTTCGATGCCTTCACTCGCGCCGTCATCCTGCCCCAAGGCGAGTTCGACCGCTTCCTGCGCGGCGATACCGCCAAGCGCACGGACATCCTCAAGAACCTGCTCGGCATCGACATCTACGAGGAGATGAAGCAGAAGGCCAACCGCATTGCGGGCGATGTGCAGGCGCAGGTACTGGCCAAGGAAGGGCTGCTTACCTCCACCTACGGAGCGGCCACGCCCGAACGTGTACAGGAGTTGCGGGAGTCCGTTCGTAGCCAGGAGCTGGCCCTGAAAGCGCATCAGCAGGACACAGCGAAGCTGGAGGCGCTGGTGCCTGTCGCCACCGAATTGGAGCAGCTTCGGGCCCAGGAGAAACAGGCTGCGACGGATATCGAAGCTGCGCGCGCTGCACTGCAGAAAGCCGTGCAGGATGCCGCCGCGGCGGAGGAATCGAAGCAACGCTGCGAAGCAAAGATCGCCCAGGTGGATCAACAGATCACGGCTACGGGTTATGTCGAACAGGATTGGGTCGCGCTGCATCAGGCGGTGCCTCAGGCAAGGCAGAAGGGGAAGCTCGAAGGCGAACTCGCCGCGCGCCGTAAGGAGCGCCAGCAGAAGGGCGCCGAAGCCACACAGTCAGCCGCGCAGGTCAGCACAGACACAAGCGCTCTTGAAGCCGCGCAAACGAAGATCCAGCAAGCGCGCGCGGCGCTCGATGCGGCCCGGCAGGCGCATGAGGGATTGACTCCGGCGGCCCTGCTCCAACAGTGGCGCAAGGATCTCGCCAGTGCCGCGCCCGCCTCTGTGGAAGAAGCCGAAGCGGCGTTCGAGCATCTGCGCGCCCAGGGCTTCCGCGCCCATCTGGAGCAAGGCGAGCCCTGCCCCGTCTGCGAGCAGATCGTAAAGAAGCTGCCGCATGTTTCGCCAACCAGCCTCGATGACCTGGAGCAGGCTCGCAAGGCGTTGCAATCCGCACAGCAGGCGCATGCACAGTGGGAAGCGGCGAACCGCAATGCCGGCGGCCGCACCGTGGCACAGTTGGACGTGCTGATCGCCGAAGAAGCCGAGGCCAAGGCAGCGCTCACGGCAGCGACGCGAGAACACGAGCAGGCGCTTGCCGCACAGCAGCAAGCCGAGAAGCGGCTCACTGCATCGCAGCATCAGCAGCAACTGGCGGAACAGCAAATGGCGAACCTCGATGCCACGATCAAGCAGTTGCAGACTCAACTGCGCGACGTGGCCGCCGAGCTTGCCAAGTATCCCGATTGGGCTCCATTGCCGCTTACCGAACTCGAAGCCTCCCTAGAGGATCAGAACAACGCCAAGCAGCGGCGCGACACCCTGCTCTTCGACAAGGAACAAGCCCAGAAGGCGCTCAACCAGGCCTTGGCCAGCGCTACGGAGCAGGCCGCGCGGCAGCTCTCGCTCAAGGACAAGATCGAGTCGCTCGAAGCGTCCATCGCCACATACAAGCTGAAAGCGAAGCTCTGCAAAGCGCAGCTGCCCGAGGACGCCGATCTCTACATCCTGCAAGCCAAGCTGCGCACCGCGGCGGCATTGCGCGATTCGATGATGAAGTCGCTGGCTTCGCAGCAGGCGCAACTGGAGCACACCGAGCGCCAGGTGGCCGAAGCCAAGACACTGCGCGAGGAGATCGAAAATCTGCGGGAAGAGGCCAACCTCTATCACGATATGGGGCTGCTGTTAAAGGACAACGAGTTCGTCGCCTATGTGCAGCGGGAGGCCATGAAGAGCCTGGCCGCGGCGGCTTCGATACAACTCGAAGACCTCAGCGAGAAGCGCTACACGCTGACGCTCGGCGAGGACTCGAACGACTTCCATGTCGTCGATCATTGGAACGGCAGCGAGCGGCGCAGCGTGCGCACGTTGAGCGGCGGCGAGTCCTTCCTCGCTTCACTGTCGTTGGCACTGGCGTTAAGCGACGGCATCGCGGGCTATTCCGAAGCGAGCGCCAAGGCGCGGCTGGAATCGTTGTTCATTGATGAGGGCATCTCTTCGCTCGACCCCGATGCGCTGGATACGGCTATCGCCGCGCTGGCCAGTCTCAAGGATCGCGACCGGCGCATGGTGGGCGTGATCTCGCACATCGCGGAGTTAGGCAGCCGTCTGCCCGCGCAGATTCAGGTGGAGAAGGAACAGGGAGGCAGCCGGGTGGTGATCCGGACTCACTCCCACTCGATGGTGGCCGGCGGCTTGTGAGTGAGGTCGTAGAAGACGGCGCAGATGCCCTCCACGGTCATCAGCTCCGAAACCATCCGCTCCAATAGTGCCGGCTCCATGAAGACGGTGGATGCCGTCATGCCATCCACGGAATCGATGGGCCGCAGCACGATGCTGTCGGGATGCTGATCGGTGCCGACAGGCAGCAGCACCACGGGGAATTGCCACACCTTGCTTTCGAAGCCCGACTCCGTGCTGATGCGGCGCACGATGGCATCGGCCCTGCGCAACCGCGCCAGTCGAGCCTCTGTGATCGTGCCTGCCGTGCCGTGGATGAAGTTCATCGGCACGTGTGAGCCGACGGTGGCCACCACACGGTTGATGTCGCTGAGGCGGTTGATCAGCTCCGTGGCATGCAACTCATCGGAAGGCAGGTTATCGAGAGCCAGCGCCGGGCGGTAAGTGCGCTCATCGCCCTGCACTCCCACGGAATGCACGGGGAGGATGTAGCCTTCGTCAATGCGGATTGGTTCTCCCTTTTCCGACGCGCACAGGCAGCGGATGGCAAGCCCCGGCCCGGGGAATGGATGCCGGTCGAGCATCTCGCTGGGGATGCGCAATTCACGGCCGATTTCGCGCACCTCGTCTTTGTAGAAGAGGCTGAGCGGCTCAACGATGCGGCCCGCGTCGATCAGCTTCTGAATCCCCGCCACGCGGTTGTGATGCGTCTTGATCTTGTCGGCTTTCGTTGTTCCACCGGATTCGATGGTGTCCGGGTAGATGGTGCCCTGTCCGAGGATCCAATCGTCATCGGTGTAGTGGCCGGATTGGAGGATGCGTTCCTGCACGGCGACGAACTGCTCTCCGATGATGTGGCGTTTCTTCTCGGGCTCAGTGACACCGGTCAGCGGAGCCAGGAACTCGTTGCGGGCATCGACGATCTGGAAGTTCTTGGCCCCGAGCTTCGCGAAGTTCTCCCGCACGAAATCGGTCTCGTGCTCGCGCATGAGTCCGGTGTCGACATACGCGCCATGGACGGAGTTGGGGCCGAGGGCCTGCAAACACAGAGTGTAGGCGACGGTGGAATCGACACCGCCGGAGACGAAGAAGAAGACTTTCCTTCCAGCCGCAGTCTTGCGGATGTACTCCTCAACAGCCGGGATGCGCTGGCTGGGGTCCCAATCCTGCTGGCAGCCGCAAACGTTGAACAGGAAGTTGTGGAGGATCTGCTTACCGGGGTGGGTGTGCGCGACTTCCGGATGGAACTGCACGGCGAAGAGTTTGCGCTTGGCGTCTTCCATGGAGGCAATCGCGCACGTGCTGGTATGAGCGAGCGCAGTGAATCCGGGAGGCACGGCTTTCACCGTGTCGCGATGGCTCATCCATACTTGCGAGTTGCCATGCACTTCGGCCAGCAGTTGCGAAGGCGCATCGATATCGAGCATCGCCATGCCGTACTCGCCCTTTTCGCCGCGCTGCACATCGCCGCCGAGCAGATAGGCCATGATCTGCTGGCCGTAGCAGATGCCGAGCGTGGCGCCGGGCAGGTTGAAGATCGACGGATCAACCATCGGCGCACCGGGTTCGTAGACGCTGCGGGGTCCACCGGAGATGATGATGCCCTTAGCGGCTTCCATCTGTTCGGCGGGGGTTTCACAGGCGCGCACTTCGGCATAGACGCCGAATTCGCGGACCTTTCGGGCAATCAGGTGACAATACTGGCCACCGGAATCGAGGACTATGATTTGCGGGGATTCCAAATTTTAGTTTGCCAGAATCGGCTTGGAGGCATCAATGCGCCAGTTGGAGTACTTTTCCAGGTACTGCGGAGAAGGGCGGCTCGTCGAAGTCTCTCGGTCTACGATCCGGTAGCGCTTTCGTTCCTCAAGACGGCACGTTCGGAGGCTTGCGTCCAATCAGGTGAAACTGGAAAGTACTCGGATCATCCGCGAATGGCAGATTCAGGCTTTCCCGGAGAGCCAAGACCAGTGCCTTAAGCCGATTGTCGTGGCCCGCTTGCGACCGAGACATGTTTGAGATTCTGATCTCGTCATGAAACTCCATCAACGAAAGTTAACGCTGCACCCACGGCACTGAGACCTGCGCTGACAATTGCGACTTCGAGAGCTGGACTCATCTTTTAAGCATAAGCTGGACACTCAAGCCTCGCATGTCCTTGCTATCGCATCATCGGCTGCGCGGGCGTGGTGAAGGTTGTCAGCGCTTTGCGTACCTCTCACTCTCAGGCTATGGTGGAAATATGACTGTTGAAGCCATCAAAAATGCCATTGCGGCGCTGCCACTGGAGGATCGTCACTCCCTGGCTGCATGGATCAACGAACTCGAGTACGACGCGTGGGACAAGCAGATGGTCGAGGACTTCTCTGCGGGCGGGCGGGGCATGGCGTTGGTTGAGAAGGTCAAGCGCGACATCGCCGACGGCAAGACCATTTCGTTTGCTGAGGGTCTTGCTGGTGCCAAGAGCCGGCGAGAATAGCTTTCGCCGTGGTCTTCAACCACAGAACGACAGCGTCGCTCTGGGACTGCTACAAGCGACTCCCCGAAGATCTTCGTGCTCGCGCGGACAAACAATTTGAACTACTCAACGAGAGTCCCACCCATCCATCGCTGCAACTCAAGCCAGTCGGCGCGTTCTGGTCAGCCCGGGTGACGGACGCCTACCGCGCATTGGCCTTTCGTAACGGGAACGATTTCACCTGGTTCTGGATTGGTTCCCATGATGAATACGTGCGCTTGCTCAAGTACTGATCAAGTGAGGCTGTTACTTAGAATCGGCTTGGAGGCATCAATGCGCCAGAACAGCAGCGCCCCGATCACGCACATGCCCGCGGCGACCAGGAACGGATGGTTCCAGCCGTAAGATTCCACCAGGTACGCGAGCGCCGTGGGAGAGATGGCTCCGCCGATGTTGCCGAAGGTATTCATGACGCTGCTTACGCTGCCCGCGTAATCGCCGCCGATGTCGAGTGGCACAGCCCAGGAAACGCCCACCGTGAGTTCGAGTCCGAACACGGCCACACAAGAGAAGACGACGGACTGCACGGCATCCGATGTCAACGTTGCGGGAATGATCCCCGCCGCGGCCATAAGGAATCCCGTCATGGCGACCACTTTGCGCGCGAAGCGGAGGTCGCCGGAACGGTGGCCGATCCAATCGGAGATCCAGCCGCCCAGCAAATCACCGGCAGTGCCTGCGAATAGCGGCAGGCTGGCATAGAAGCCCATTTCCTTGAGGTTGAAGCCGCGGTGCTTGTTGAGGTAGGTAGGGAACCAATCGAGATAGACCGACAGGCAGTAGCCGTAGCAGAAGTACATGAGGTAGAGCACCCAGAGGTTGCGGCTGGCAAGATCGCTCGCCAGGGAACTCCTGCGATGCGCGCTCTGGTGAGCTGCTGCTGCGCCGCGGATGAGTTCGAGTTCGGCCTGATTGACGGCGGAATGCAGTTCCGGGGTGTCGCGGTAATACCAATACCAGAACACAGCCCACACCACGCCCAGCGCGCCGAAGACGAAGAACGGCATACGCCAGCCGTAGGTGACGATGAGCCACACCACGATGGGCGGAGTGAGCGCCGCGCCGATGCGCGAGCCGGCATGCGTGATGCCTTGCGCGTAGCCGCGCTCGGTGGGGAGAATCCAGCGTGAGAGGCTGCGTGTGGCGATGGGGAATGCGCCCGCTTCACCGACGCCGAACAGGAAGCGGAAAGCGCGCATGGAAAACTCGCCCCAAGCGGAGGCGGTGAGTGAAGTGAATACACTCCACCAGATGACGATGGCCGTCAGCGCACGGCGCGGGCCGAAACGGTCGCCCAGCCAGCCGCCGGGAATCTGGAACAGCGCGTAGCCCCAGCGGAAGGCGGCGAGGATGCCGCCCATGGTGGCCATGCTGAATCCGAATTCCTTACTGATGCTGGGGGCGGCGCTGGCGATCACCACGCGATCCATGTAGGTGATCATGTAGGCGGCGACGGTGAGCCACAGCACGATGTGGCGGACGCGGGTTGGGCGCATGAATTATTGGACCTTGGTGGCTTGCTTGCGGAGCAGGGAGTCGTTGAGTTGGAAGCCGAAGCCGGGCTTGTCGTTCAAGGTGAGGTAGCCTTTGTTCATCGGCTCAGCGGGCGTGACGACATCGGCGCGCCAAGGCACTTCGCCGTAGCCGAGTTCCAGGATCAGGAAATTGGGCAGTGTGGAGCAGACGTGCGCAGCGGCGATGTTGCCGATAGGGCTTGCGGGGCCGTGCGGAGACACGGGCAGGCCAGCGGCTTCGCCCATTGCGGCAATCTTCTTCAACTCAAGCAGGCCGCCGCAATACTTGATATCCGGCATGAGGATGTCCACGGCGCCACCGTGGATGTAGGGGTGGAAGCCATGCGTGCCGAAGATGCTTTCGCCGCCGGCGGTGGGCATCTTCGCGGCTTCGTTGATGCGGGCCAGATTGGGGATGCCGCGGCAGACTTCTTCGAGCCAGAAGAGCTTCATCGGTTCCAGCTCTTCGGCCAGTTTGAGGCCGCGCTCCAGGGTGAAGTTCGAATGCGCATCGATGAGGATGTCGCGGTTCGGGCCGGCGGCGTCGCGGATGGCTTTGACGCAATCGATGCCGTTGCGGATGTGCGGTTCCACTTGCGCCGCATCGCGCGGGAAGCCATCGAAGGGCGCCAGTTTGATGGCGTCGTAGCCATTCTTCACCGCATCTGCGGCCCACTTGGCGAAGCCGGCGGGAGTACGGTCGAAGGTGGAGCGATTGATGTTGGCGTAATTGCGGATGCGGTCATGCAGCTTGCCGCCGAACAGGGTGTAGACGGGCACGTTGTAGATCTGCCCGGCGATATCCCACATGGCTTGTTCGATGGCACTGAGGGCGCAGGCGCCGCTCATCCCGTGTTGTTTGGCCACGGGCAGACCCAGCTTGCGGAGATACTCGATGTCGGAGAAGCTGCGGCCCTTCATCTGCTCGAAGAGCTTCTGCATTTCGGCGATGGTGGTGGCGTCGCGGCCGTGCGAGGCATCGCCGATGCCGGAGACGCCCTGGTCGGTGTGGACGCGGATGAGGATCCAATCGCCGCGCTTGTTTACGGGAAGCTGGAAGATCTCAAGCGAGGTGAGCTTCGCTTTGGGGGTGGCGGCAAACAAGGGCGCGGCGGCGAAGGAAAAGAGGAGTCTGCGTGTCATGGATCTGCTCCAGTGTATAGTAATCGCATGTTGACCCGGAGAGAGATGATTCAGGCCACCGGCGTGGTGAGCGTGGCCAAGGCGCAGCAGCGGCGGCGTCCCAATTTCCTGTTTCTGATTGCCGACGATCACGCCGGATACGTGCTCGGATCGGATGGAAACAAGCTGGCCGAGACACCGAATCTGGACCGGCTGGCGTCGGAAGGGACACGTTTCGCGCGGCACTATTGCAACTCGCCGGTGTGCACGCCGTCACGGCAAAGCTTCTTCACCGGGCAGATGCCCTGCATGGCGGGCGTGTCGCGATTGCCGACTCCGCTGAGCGATCAGAAGCCGACCATCGCCAAGCAGTTGAAGGCGGCCGGGTATACCACGGGTGTGATCGGCAAGATGCACTTCAACCGTGCGGCCGAGCCCGGATTGCATGGTTTCGACTACATGATGACGGAGCGGGAGCTGGCGCAGGCCTGGGCCCGCGATGTGAAGCCTCGGCCGATTCCCGCCGATATACGGACGAAGCCGCAGTGGCGGCCGTTCCGCGATCCGGCACGCATTTGGCTCAATGCGGAGAAGCTGCCGTATCCGCGCTTTGACGTGGAAATGAAGGCGGCCTATCAGGTGAAGCTGGCCTCGGACTTTCTGGAGCAGAACCGGAGCAAGCCGTTCGCTCTCTGGGTGAGCTTCCATGAACCGCATTCGCCTTATGACTTTCCGGTGGAGGATCGGGACCGGATTGCGGCCAGCAAGTTCACTGCGCCGAAAGTGGGTCCGGAAGATGCGTGGCAGATTCCGAAGATCTTTCGTGAATTGTCGGAGGCGGATAAGCAGGGGATTATTGCGTCCTATTACACCTCGGTGGCGTACCTGGACCGCAGCATCGGACAAGTGCTGGCGAAGCTGCGTGAATTGAAACTGGAGGATGACACCTACATCGTCTATACGGCCGATCACGGCTACGACCTGGGGCAGCACGGGCGCTTTGAGAAACACTGCGGCTATGAGCCGGCGCTGCGCATTCCCCTGATCATGCGCTATCCGGGGCGCATTCGCCAGGGTGTGGTGCAGGACTTCACTGAGCACATCGATACGGCTCCAACGATTCTCGATGTGTTGCAGGTGGATCCGCTGCCGGTGCAGCACGGCCGGTCGTTGAAGCCCTATGCCGAAGGGCGCAAGTTCGACGCGCCGCGGGACCATATCTTCAGCCAGTATCTGGAAAACGAAGAAGCGTTTATCCGGACGAAGAAATGGAAGTTCATCTTCTGCTCGGGGAAGCGGGCGAGGGGAGATGGGTACGATATCGATACCCCCACCCCAGGGCGGTACGTGCGGTTGTACGATTTGGAGAGAGATCCCGGTGAGTTCACCGATGTGGCGAAGCGGAATCCGAAGGTCGTGGAACAGATGGAGAATCTGGTTCTCGATCGGTACCGCAAGACGCATCCGGATGCGGAGAAAGAGCCGCAGCGACTGGGCCGGGAAGAAGCGGTCGAGTATTATGTAAGGCCGCGGGATATATAGGAGACAGAATGGCTAGAGGCGCTCGTGCGGTTGCGGCACGCACGGAGAAACGTGTGACGTTTGACGATCCGTCGCTGTATGTCAATCGTGAGCTAAGTCTGCTGGAGTTTCAGCGGCGGGTGTTGGAAGAGGCGGAAGATCCTTCGAATCCGTTACTCGAACGGGTGAAATTCCTCTCCATTTTGGGCTCGAACCTGGATGAGTTTTTCATGGTCCGGGTGGGCGGATTGAAGAACCAGGTGGATGCCGGGATCTCCGATGCCGGGCCGGACGGGATGGGTCCGTTGCAGCAGTTGGATGCGATCCGGGCGCGGATTCTCGAGTTGATGGGCAAGGCGCACGCCTGCCGCCGGGCGCTGTTTCAGGAGCTGGAAGGACAGGGGATTTGCGTCCTCGATTACGGGCAGATGGACGACACGCAGCGGGCCTTTGCCGAGCGCTACTTTGTTGAAACCGTGTATCCCGTCCTGACGCCGCTGGCGTTTGACCCGGGCCGGCCGTTTCCGCATATCTCCAACCTGAGCCTGAATCTGTCGGTGCTGATTCGCGACGCCAAGGGCGGGGAGCACTTCGCGCGGCTGAAGGTGCCCGATTCCCTGCCGCAGTTGTTGCCGCTGCAGAAGCTGGGGAAGTGGAACGGAAAGCCGGTGTGCTTTGTGTGGCTGGAGCAGGTGATTCAGGCCAATTTGCAGCATCTGTTTCCAGGGATGGAGGTGGTGGAATCGCACCCCTTCCATGTGACGCGCGATGCGGACACGGCCATTCAGGAACTGGAAGCAGGCGATTTGTTGGACATGGTGGAAGAAGGCGTGCGCAACCGCCGCTTCGGAGCCGTGGTGCGGCTGAAGGTGAATCCGGCGATGCCCGAATCGCTGTTGGAGATCCTGCGCGAGAATCTGGAGATTGAAGACGCGGATATCTACCGCGTGGATGGACCGCTGGCGATGGTGCGGCTGCGCGCGCTGAGCGGCCTGGAGCGCCCGGCGCTGAAGGATGCCCCGTTTGTTCCGTCCGGGCTCACAGCGGGAGAGGACGAGGATATGTTCGCCATGATCCGGCGGTCGGATCAGATGCTGCATCATCCATTCGATTCGTTCCAGCCTGTGGTGGACTTTCTCCGCGCGGCGGCGCGCGATCCGAACGTGCTGGCCATCAAGATGACGTTGTATCGGGTGGGAAAGAACGCTCCGGTGGTGGAAGCGCTGCTGGAGGCGATGGAGAACGGCAAGCAGGTGGCGGTGCTGGTGGAGTTGAAGGCGCGGTTCGATGAAGAGAGCAACATCGGCTGGGCGCGGGCGATGGAACGCGAGGGCGTTCATGTGGTGTACGGGCTGATGGGTTTGAAGATCCACGCCAAGGTGGCGCTGGTGGTGCGGCGGGAAGGGGATTTGATCCGCCGGTATGTGCATATGTCGACGGGCAACTACAATGCGATCACCGCACATTTGTATACGGACCTGGGGATGTTCACCTGCGATCCGGATATTGGGGCGGACGCCTCCGATCTATTCAATTACCTTACGGGGTATTCGGCGAAGTCGGATTATAAGAAGCTGCTGGTGGCTCCGATTAATTTGCGGAAGCGGTTGGAGGGGCTGATCCGGCGGGAGATGGAACTGGCCAAGGCGGGCAAGGAAGCGCGGCTGATCTTCAAGATGAACGCGCTGGGAGATGCGAGCTTTATCCGGTTGTTGTATCAGGCGTCGCAGGCGGGGGTGAAGATTGACCTGATCGTGCGCGGAATCTGCTGTTTGCGGCCGGGGATTGCGGGGTTGAGCGAGAACATCAGCGTACGGAGCATTGTGGGGCGCTTTCTGGAGCACACGCGGATCTTCTATTTTCTCAACGGGGGAGAAGAAGAGGTATACCTGGCGTCGTCGGATTTGATGCCGCGCAACATCAACCGGCGGGTGGAGGCGATCTTTCCGGTGATGAAGCCGTCGTTTGTGCGGAATTTGCGGGATAAGGTATTGGCAGCTTATTTGGCGGACAACGTGAAGGCGCGGCTGATGCAGCCGGACGGTCGGTATGAGCGGGCGGTGCGGGGAAAAGGGGAGAAGGCAGTGAACAGCCAGCAAGTGTTGATGGAGCGGAAGAAGGGGAAGGGCTAGGTTGAGAGTAAAAGGCCGGCGACTTCCCTAACCCTTACCTTCACACCTGGAATAGTACCCCCAAATGAGGGAGGGGATCCCCTCATTTCTCCTAAAGCCCACCGGGGGGTGCGCCGATGAAGATAGTGCGAGGCCGGTGACCGTCGCGCCGCCGGCCCACGCCGATCCAATCAGAGAACGCATGTTTCAACGAGTGGGGTTGAAGTGTGTTTGATCCCAGGAGCGCTATGGAAGACCGCGAACTGATCACCGATTTTCTCATCGAGAGCAATGAAAACCTGGCCCGGCTGGACCAGGAGATGGTGGAACTGGAGCAACGCCCCAAGGATGGCGCGCTGCTGGCCAGCATTTTCCGGACGATCCATACGATCAAGGGCACATGCGGATTTCTTGGCTTTTCGATGTTAGAGAAGATCACGCATCTGGGGGAGAACATTCTGAGCCAGGTGCGTAATGAGGAGCGCGACCTTACGCCTCAACTGGTAAGCCTGGTGCTGGAGATGGTGGACGCCGTGAAGTCGGAGTTGCGGTCGATTGAGGCCACCGACAAGGAGAGCGGGAGCGAATATCCGGAACTGATCGTCCGGCTGGATTACGCTTGTACGCACAAAGGCGCGGACAGCGGTTATCCCCCGGCTGTGGAAGAGAAGAAGGCCGCTTGCGCGGTGCCGGTCGAGCCCCCCGTTCCGGCTGTGCCGCAGGCGCCGAATGAGCCTGTCCTGGCGCCGGCGGCTGCCGCGAGCGAAGGCGAGAGTGCCGCGCCCAAAACTTCGGTGGCAGACTCCACCATCCGTGTCGATGTGATGCTGCTCGACAAGCTGATGAACCTGGTGGGCGAACTGGTTCTGGCGCGCAATCAGATCCTGCAGTTCAGCACCGGTGTGGAAGACGCCGGCTTCAATGCCACCAGCCAGCGGCTGAACCTGATCACCACGCAGTTGCAGGAAGGGGTCATGAAGACCCGTATGCAGCCGATTGGGGTGGTGTGGAACAAGCTGCCGCGCGTGGTGCGCGATCTGGCCAATTCCTGCGGCAAACAGATTCAGCTCGAAATGGACGGCGCCGGGACGGAGTTGGACAAGAGCATTATCGAGGCGATCAAGGATCCTCTCACGCACATTGTCCGCAATAGCTGTGACCACGGGATCGAACTGCCGGAGCGGCGCGTCAAGGCGGGCAAGCCGGCGATGGGGCGATTGTCGTTGCGGGCCTTTCACGAAGGCGGCCAGGTCAACATCGAGATCAGCGACGACGGCGGCGGCATCGATCCGGAGAAGGTCAAGCAGAAGGCGTTGCAGAAGGGGCTGATCCGTCCCGAGCAGGCGCAGCGCATGAGCGAGCGCGAGGCGATGAACCTGATCTTCATGCCCGGGTTCTCGACGGCCGAGCAGGTGACGAATATCTCCGGCCGCGGGGTCGGCATGGATGTCGTAAAGACAAATATTGAAAAGACCGGAGGCACGGTGGACATCGCCAGCCGGGCCGGGCATGGGACGGCGGTGAAGATCAAGATCCCTCTCACGCTGGCGATCATTCCGGGCCTGGTGGTGATGAGCGGATCGGAACGGTTTGTGATCCCGCAGGTGAGCCTGCTCGAACTGGTGCGGCTGGAGGGAGAATCGGGCCGCAGGCAGATTGAGCGTATTCACGGCACGCCGGTGTACCGGCGGCGGGGCAATCTGCTGCCCATCACCTATCTGCGTGATGTGTTGCGGCTGGGCAAGCCGGGCGAAGAGCCGGAAGTTCTCAATATCGTGATTCTCCAGGCCGAAGACCGGCAGTTCGGGCTCGTTGTGGACGGGATCCACGACACGCAGGAGATCGTGGTGAAGCCGCTGGGCAAGCAATTGAAGGGGCTCAGCTGTTATGCCGGGGCGACGATCATGGGCGATGGCAAGGTGTCGTTGATCCTCGATGTGCTGGGCATTGGGATGGAAAGCGGCGTTCTGACAGAGGTGCGGGAGTCGGGGCGGATGGATCGCGAGACGCACGAAACGGGCGATCTCGACCGGCAGAGTCTGCTGCTGTTCCGCAGCGGCCGGTTCGAGCGCCTGGCGGTGCCTCTGTCGCTGGTGGCGCGGCTCGAAGAATTTCCGCGCTCGAAGATTGAGCATGCCGGCGGTCAGGAAGTGGTGCAGTACCGCGGCCGTATTCTGCCCCTGATTCCGCTTACCTCGTACCTCGATCCGGGATCGCGCACGGCGGCTCAGCCGGACGAACCGGCGCAGGTGATTGTTTTCAGCGATGGCGACCATCGCATCGGCGTACAAGTCGATCAGATTGTGGACATCGTCGAAGATGTGGTGGTGGCCAAACAACAGGCTGCCCACCGCGGGTTGCTTGGTTCGGCGGTGGTGGGCCAGAAGGTCACCGATTTCCTTGACCTGCATGCGGTGATCGACAACTTTGGAGAAACCTGGTTTGGGCGCGGTACGGGCGAGCGCGGCGGGGCGACGATTCTGGTGGCCGAGAACTCACTGTTTGCCCGGGGGTTGGTGCGCAATGTGCTGGAAATGGCGGGCCATCGCGTTGTGGAGGCAGCCAACGTGGCCGAGGCTCTGGAAAAACTCTCCAAGCACAAGGTGGACATGGTGGCGACGGCTCTCGATCTGGCCGGCGGCGGAGGCAGCCGGCTGCTCGACCAGATGAAGCAACAGGCGGGATTGGGTCACATCCCGGCGCTCGCTCTGGTGGAAGGTGGCGATGATCCGGGCTTTGTCGAAGCGCGCCAGAAATTTGATGATCTGCTGGGGAAATTCGACCGCGAGGCCATGTTGCGATCGGTGGAGAAACTCTCGGCGGCGCTGTCCGCTGCTTCCTTGAGCCGGCAGCCGGCACAGGAGCTGGAGACCAGGTAGGGAGGCGAGCGCGAGTGGGAGGAAACCAATGAAGGCACAGCAACTCAACAACGAAGGCGTGACACGCCAGTTCTCGACGTTCTTCGTGCAGGATCTGTTCTTTGGCATCGAAGTGCTGGAGGTGCAGGAAGTGCTGCGCTACCAGGAGATGACCAAGGTGCCGCTGGCGCCGGATCTGATCGAAGGGTTGATTAACCTGCGCGGCCAGATTGTAACGGCGATCGACATGCGGCGGCGGCTGCGGCTGGAGCCGCGCAAGCCGGGGGAAACACCCATGAACATGGTGGTGCGCAGCGACGATGGCGCAGTGAGCCTGTTGGTGGATGAAATCGGCGATGTGCTTGAGGTACGGAACGACGTTTATGAGTCCGCGCCGGAAAATACACCGCGAGAGCTGCGGGAAATGATTGCCGGCGTTTACAAGCTGGACGGACGTTTGCTGCTGGTTCTGGACACGGAGCGCGTCCTGCAGAGCCAGCCGGTGCACTAACCGGCAAGAGGAGATGGAAAGGGATATGGCAGGAAAACGCAAAGCGAGTGGGGCACAGGCAGTCCGGCCGCTGTTTGAGCGACTCGGCGGCGAGAAGGCCTTGGCTGCGGTGCTGGACCGCTTCTACGAGCATGTACTCGGAGACGTGGAAGTGCACGGCTTCTTCGCCGGCGCCGATCTGGAACGGCTGAAGGCGCAGCAGCGGGATTTTCTCGCCCAAGCCATGGGTGGGCCGGCGCACTACCGCGGGCCCGACATGCGATTGGCGCACCGGGGGATGGCCATTTCCCAACCCGATTTTGACCGTGTCGCCGGTCACCTCCAGACAACCTTGGTGGAACTGGGGGTGGACGGACAAACCGTAACGGAAGTTCTGGCGGCGGTTGCTCCGCTGGCCAAAGAGATTGTCAATCAACAGGCAGAAAGGATCAGCGGGAAACCTATGGTGATGGAGGCAAATCTGAACGAGTTGCTGGAGGGTCTCAAATGCGGCCTCGAGCACCTCAGCGCCAATGTTTTTGTGGCCGACCGGGATTTGAAACTGGTGTACATGAACGAGCGTGCGCGCACGGTCATGGCGGGCATGAACGAGACGGTGAGCAAGCTATTCGGGGTCGATGCGACGAATCTCATCGGCGTCTCGATTGACAAATTCCACGGCTCGCGGGCCAAACAGATCCGGCGCATGCTGGCCGATCCGGAGAGTTTTCCCATCCAGAAAGAGATCGAACTGGGGCACCTGGTTCTCGATCTGAACGTGAACGCCATCTTCAATGGGGCGGGCGACTATGTCGGCATCATTGTGAACTGGGAGGAGGTTTCGTCCCAGAAGAAGATTACCGGGGAGATGGAGAAGATCCGCCAGGTGGTGGAGAATGCTCCCATCAACATCATCCGGGCCAGCCGCGACTTCGTCATTGAGTACATGAACCAGGCCTCGCTCGAGACTCTGCGCAAGATCGAGCACCTGCTGCCCTGCAAGGCCGATGAGGTGTTGGGCAAATCCATCGACATCTTCCACAAGAACCCGCAAGTGCAGCGCAGGCTGCTGGCGGATCCGAAGAATCTGCCGCACCGGGCGCGGATTCAACTGGGCGCGGAGGTGCTCGACCTGCTGGTGAGCCCGATCTACGATGCCACGCGCGAGTATCTGGGGCCGATGGTGACTTGGGAAGTGGTCACGGAGAAGGTGAAGCTGGAGCAGGAAGCGGCGCGGGCGCAATCGATGGTGGAAAACGCCCCCATCAACATCATGCTGGCCGACCGCGATCTGGTGATCCGCTATGTGAACCCTTCTTCGCTGGCGACGTTGCGCAAGATCGAGCATCTGCTGCCCTGCCGCGCCGATCAGGTGCTGGGCAACAGCGTGGACATTTTCCATAAGAACCCGGAGCGGCAGCGGCGGCTACTCTCCGATCCGCGCAATCTGCCGCATCAGGCGACCATTCAGCTGGCCGATGAGTATCTCGACCTGCGTGTCAGCGCCATTGTCGACAACAAGGGCAACTACAGCGGGCCGATGGTGACCTGGGAGGTAATCACGGAGCGGCTGGCTGCGGAGAAGCGCGAAAAGGAGATGATGGAGCGGGAACGCAAGAGCCAGGACGAGTTGCAGCATAAGGTCGGGACCATCCTCGATGTAGTGAAGGCTGCTTCGGCGGGCGATCTGACCAAGCATGTCGGTGTGTCCGGTTCCGATGCCATTGGGCAGATGGGCGAAGGTTTGGCAGCGTTCCTCGAAACCTTGCGTTCCAGCATGACACTGATAGCCCAGAACGCGCAGGCCTTGAGCGCATCGAGCGAAGAGCTGACGGCCATCAGCCAGCAGATGGCGGGCAACAGCGACGCCACGGCGACGCAGGCTAATGTGGTCTCGGCGGCGAGCGAGGAAGTCTCGAAGAATGTCGGCGTGGTGGCCACGGGCAGCGAGGAGATGCTGGCCTCGATCCGCGAGATATCGAAGAGCGCCAACGACGCGGCCCGTATTGCGCGCAATGCGGTGACGGTGGCCGACTCGACCAACGAAACCATCTCCAAGCTCGGCGATTCGAGCGTGGAGATCGGCAAAGTGATCAAGGTCATTACGTCGATCGCGCAGCAGACCAATCTGCTCGCGTTGAATGCCACGATTGAGGCGGCGCGGGCCGGAGAGGCAGGGAAGGGTTTCGCGGTGGTGGCCAACGAAGTGAAGGAACTGGCCAAGGAGACGGCCAAGGCGACCGAGGAGATCAGCCAGAAGATCGAAGCGATTCAAGGCGATACCAAGGGCGCGGTGAAGGCAATTGGAGAGATTGGCGCGGTGATCAACCAGATCAACGACATCTCCAACACGATCGCATCGGCGGTGGAAGAGCAAACCGCGACCACCAACGAGATTGGCCGCAACCTGACCGAGGCGGCCAAAGGCACAACCGAGATTGCGCGCAATATTACGGGCGTAGCCTCGGCGGCGCAAAGCGCCACGCAGGGAGCTTCGGACACACAATCCGCGGCCAGGGCGTTGAGTGAAATGGCTTCGAACCTGCAACAACTGGTTTCGAAGTTCAGGGTCTGATCGGAGGTCGAGCCCGCCGCGGCAGGCGTGGAATGGCGGCGCGACAAGGCCGGTGTTCTCCGCGTCGCGGCGGGCCCGCAGCAGAAGGTTCGAGTGAAAAAAAGGGTAGACGAAACATGCAGAGAGCAATGGTCGTGGACGATTCCCGGGCGATCCGTCTTATACTGACGCGCACGCTTGCCGAGTTCGGCTATGACGTTTGCCAGGCGGCAAACGGGAAGGAAGCGTTGTCCGTGCTGGAGGGTCACCAGGACGTTTCGCTGGTCCTGGTGGACTGGAACATGCCGGAAATGAACGGGCTCGAGTTCGTCAAGAACGTGCGGGCCGATGACCGCTACGGCGAAGTCAAGCTGATGATGGTAACGACAGAGACGCAGGTGGAACAGATGATTACCGCGTTGGAGGCGGGGGCAAACGAGTACGTCATGAAACCGTTCACCAAAGAGGTAATCGAAGGGAAACTGCGAGTGCTGGGAGTGTTGCAGTAGCGAATCGAGGACGAACCTATGGGTAGAACGGTGATACAGCCGGGGCGGAAAATCCGCGTTCTCGTGGTGGATGATTCGGTGGTGATCCGGCGGCTGGTGACATTGGCGTTGCAGGAGGACCCGGAGATTGAGGTAGTGGGCTCGGCGGCGAACGGCGCGATTGCCGTGCAGCGGATCCCGCAGATGAATCCGGATGTGGTGACGCTCGATGTGGAGATGCCGGAGATGGACGGGCTTGAGGCGCTGCGCCGGATTCGCAAGGAGTACCCGCATCTGGTCGTGATCATGTTCAGTACGCTGACCTCGCGCGGGGCCACGGCGACGATGGACGCACTGACGCTGGGCGCCAACGACTACGTGACCAAGGCGGCGAACGTCGGGGCGCTGGACCGCTCGATCGCGGCGCTGCGGCAGGAACTGATTCCCAAGGTGAAGCAGTTCTTCCACGCACCGGCGCCGGCTCATACACCGGCTCCGCCGAGCATTTCTTCCACGGCGCGGCCAGTGACGCATCCGCCGCTGATGGCAGGGAGGCGCACCGGGCCAAAGAAAGCGATTGTGATTGGGGTATCGACGGGAGGGCCGACGGCGCTGGCCGAGATCATGCCGCTATTCCCGGAAAACCTCGCGGTTCCCGTGGCCATTGTGCAGCACATGCCGCCGATGTTCACGCGGCTGTTGGCGGAGCGGCTGCAGTTGAAATCAAAGATCCGGGTGGTGGAAGCCGAGCCGGGGATGCCGATGGAGCCTGGCAAAGCCGTGGTGGCAGCGGGAGATTTTCATCTCGTGTTGAAGCGCGACGGCCAGCAGGTGAGTTGCGTGCTCAATCAAGAGCCACCGGAAAATTCCTGCCGGCCGGCGGTGGATGTGATGTTCCGCTCGGCGCTGGAAGCCTATGGCGGCAACGTGGTGGCGACGGTGCTTACGGGGATGGGTCAGGACGGGCTGCGAGGCGTGGAAGTGTTGCGTCCGGCGGGCGCCTTTGTGATTACACAGGACGAGGCGACGAGCGTGGTTTGGGGGATGCCCGGCGCGGTGGTAAGAGCCGGGTTGTCGGATGCAGTGGTGAGTTTACCGGGGATAGTGCCGGAGATCCTCAAACGGTTGAACGGCGTGTAAGGAGTGGAGAAACAGAATGGCGACCATGATCGGCAATGCTGCGCCGGCCGGAGCGCAAAACAAAGTTGAGATCCAGCCCGACAACTACCGGTTTTTGCAGGACTATATTTATCGGGAATCCGGGATTGTGATTGACGCGGACAAGCATTATCTGCTGGAAGCGCGGCTGGCCCCGGTGGCGCGCAAGCAGCACGTGGACACGCTCAACGATCTTTGCCGGCTGCTGCGGGCGACATCGTCGGGAAGCGAGTTACGGCAACAGGTTGTGGAGGCGATGACGACGCATGAGACGTTGTTCTTCCGTGACCTGGGGCAATATGACGCCCTCAAATCGACGATCCTGCCGCCCTTGATCGAGCAGCGCAGGGCAAGCCGGCAGTTGAGTTTCTGGTCGGCGGCTTCTTCGAGCGGGCAGGAGGCTTATTCGCTGGCGATGATGCTGCTGGAGATGGGTTTGCGGGGCTGGAAGATCAATATTGTGGGCACGGACCTGTCGGAGCAGATTCTGGACCGGGCGCGGCAGGGGCGGTTCATGCAGATTGAAGTGAACCGCGGATTGCCGGTGAGCTATCTGGTGAAGTATTTCACGCGCCACGGGCTGGAATGGCAACTGAAGGACGAAGTGCGGCAGATGGTTCGTTTTCAGCGCTTCGACCTGCGGGACGGGATGCGGACGTTAGGGCCATTCGACGTGGTTTTTTGCCGCAACGTACTGATCTATTTTGACCAGGAGACCAAGAAAAAGATTCTCGAAGGGATCCGCGACACGCTGCACCGGGGAGGCCATCTTCTGCTGGGTGGCGCGGAGACCACGTTGAGTATCACCGACAAATTTGAGCGAGTCACGGTGGGGCAGGCCGTGCTGTACCGGGTGCCGTGAAGCGAAGGAGTAGAAGAAAGCGATGTCATTTCCCGTAGAAGCCTATCAGAGCGAGACGGCGCAGATTGTCTCGGATGTATTCCTGACGATGCTGGGGATGGAGGTTGAGGCCACCTTTGACCAATGGACCCCGCAACCGGGGACGATGACGGCGGCGATATTTTTCGCCGGGAGTTGGAAGGGGGCGGTGTTGATCGAGTGCAGCGAGCGGCAAGCCTGTTGCTGGACGGCGAAGCTGATGTCGATTCCCGAGCCGGAGGGGATCACGGACGATGTCCGGGACGCGATGGGTGAGATCGCGAACATGGTTGGGGGGAATCTGAAGTCCGTATTGCCGGCAGGCGTTGGGCTTTCGATGCCCAGCGTGGTGCAAGGCCGCGACTATTCGCTCCGCGTTTGTGGCGGAAATCTGGTGAACCGGCAGTCGTTTGTGGGCCCATACGGGCAATTCTGGATCACTTTTGTGGAAGTGCTGGAAAAGGGGGGCTAGGCTTGGGCCAGCTACCCTGATACCTTGGTTGGTATGGCGGCGCCCCTGATGGTGAGGGGGGCTCGGCAGTTGCTCACACTGCGCGAATCCCGCGGTTCCCGTGGCGGGACTCCGGAAGAGAGACTCGGAATCATAGCGGATGGAAGTCTGCTGATTGAAGGCGGGCGGATTGCGGAAGTGGGCGTATGGCGTAGGATTGGCAATCTGGAAAAGGCGCGCGGGATTGCGCAGGCCGATGTTTCCGGATGTCTGGTGATGCCGGGTTTGGTGGATGGGTTGGCGGATCTGTTTGCGGGCGCGGTGAGTGTTCCAGTGCTGCGCAAGCGTGTACGGGCCATGCTGGAGAACGGGACGACGACGGCGTGTTACCGGCAGGCAGGCAATACGCGGCAACTGCGGCAGGTGCAGGAACTGGGGCTGGAGGTGCACGCTACGTCTGGGGATGGCGACGAGCCCATGCTGCCGTTATGTGATCCGCACAGCAGGTGGCGGGAAGGCGCGACGCTGGGCTCCGGCTTCGATGGTCATAAGCAATTGGCGGTGAGCATGCCGGCCGCGATTGCGCTGGCTTCGCGAAGCGCACCGGTGGAAGAGGCGATCCTGGCAGCCACGTTGTACGGCGCCCGCCGCCTTGGAATCGGACAGCAGGTGGGCGCGCTTGTTCCCGGATACCAGGCCGATTTTGTCGTGCTCGACATTCCTCAATACACAGAGATCCCTTATCATTTGGGAGAGAACCGGGTTCGCGCCGTGTATAAGCGCGGCGTGAAGGTGTATGAGCGAGGAGAGCCCTATTGGCACGGCGAATCATAGAATGCGTCCCGAATTTCAGTGAAGGCAGAAACGTGGAAACGGTGGCGCGCATTGTGGACGCGATTGCCGCCGTGGCTCATGTAACCGTGCTCGGCAAGGAGAGCGACACCGATCATCACCGCAGCGTCGTGACGTTTGCGGGTGCGCCGGAGGCTGTGGAAGAGGCAGCGTTCCGCGCCATTGCCGAGGCGGTGCAGCACATCGATCTGCGGCGGCACGAGGGCGTGCATCCGAGGCTCGGTGCGGCGGACGTGGTGCCTTTCGTTCCGGTGGTGAACAGCTCGATCGAGGAGTGCGTGGAGGCGGCGCACCGGTTGGGCGAGCGGGTGTGGAGCGAACTGGGAGTGCCGGTGTACTTCTATGAAGCGGCAGCGCGCCGGGAAGACCGGCGGCGGCTCGAAAACGTACGGCGTGGGGGATTCGAAAAACTCTCCGAATGGGTTCGCACCGATGCGGAGAAACGGCCCGATGTGGGTGGACCCGAACTGCACCCTACAGCGGGCGCGGTGATTATCGGTGCACGGAAGTTCCTGCTGGCCTTCAATATCAATCTAGCTACCGCCGATGTGGAGATTGCCAAAGAGATCGCCGTGAAGATACGGGCTTCCTCGGGCGGGTTGCCGCATGTGAAGGCGATGGGAGTGATGCTCGCATCGCGTGGGCTGGCCCAGGTGTCGATGAATCTCACCGATTTCGAGGTGACGCCGCTGCACGTGGTCTATGAAGCCGTGGAACGGGAAGCCGCCGCGCGCGGTGTGCAGATTGCAGGCAGCGAGATCATCGGGCTTATGCCCGCTAAGGCACTGGCAATGGCCGCGGCGCACGCGCTGCGCACGGCAAATTTCGACGAACGCCAAATACTGGAGAGCCGCTTGTTGGGCAATCTGGTAGACTGAGGCCGAGGAGCTTCCTACCATGCCCAATCGCCGCAAGTTTCTGACGACTATTCCTGCTGTTTCCACGCTCGGCGCGCTGCCGGCAGGCGCGAAAGTGGTTGCCAAGCGCGACTATTTCAAAGACCTCGGACTGCGCACGTTCATCAATGCCGCGGGCACGTATACGACGCTCACTGCTTCGCTGATGCAACCGGAAGTGGTGGCCGCGATTGAGTACGCATCGAAGCACTATGTGAAGTTGACCGACCTGCAGGATGCCTGTGGGAAGCGGATTGCTGAAATGTTGGGCTCCGAAGCAGCCATGGTTTCCTCGGGCGCCGCTGGAGCGCTGCTCGCCGGGACGGCCGCCTGTGTAGCGGGAACGGATCAGGAGAAGATCAAGCGGCTGCCGGATACGGCGGGGATGAAGAACGAAGTGCTCATCCAGAAGAGCCACCGCTACGGCTACGATCATGCTGTGCGCGCAGCAGGTGTGAAGATGATCGAGATCGAGACCACGGCCGAGTACGAACGGGCGGTGAACGAGCGCACTGCGATGGCCCTGTTCTTCAACGCCAACGACCCGGTGGGCCAGATCAAGATCGAGGAATGGATTGCGCTGGGCAAGAAACACAAAGTTCCGACGATGAATGATGCGGCGGCGGATGTGCCTCCGGTGGAGAACCTCACGAAGTACATCAAGATGGGCTTTGACCTGGTGGTGTTTTCGGGCGGGAAGAACATCCGCGGGCCGCAGAGCGCGGGTTTGCTGTTCGGGCGCAAGGATCTGATCGAGGCGGCGAAGATGAATGTTTCGCCGAACTCGGACAGCGTGGGGCGCGGCTGCAAGGTGAACAAGGAAGAGATTCTGGGCATGATGGTGGCGCTGGAGAACTACATGAAGCGCGACCACGCGGCGGACATGAAGGAAGGCGAACGGCGAGTGAATCTGATCGCGGCGGCGGTGAAGGGACTGCCCTCCGTGACGACGGCGATTGACGTTCCGCCGATTGCCAACCATTTGCCGCACCTGCATGTGAAGTGGGATTTCTCGAAGATGAGCGTGCGCGATGTGGTGGCGAAGCTGCGTGACGGCGAGCCGTCGATCGAAGTGACGCCATCGGGGCGCGACGCGCTGGTGATCAATACGTGGGTGGCACAGCCGGGCGATGCCGAGATTGTGGCGAAGCGGCTGAAGGAAGTCCTGAAAGCCGCTCTCGCCTAACTCCGCTTAGCGGGGCTTATACGCAATACAGTCGATTTCCACCTTCATGGTGGGGTTGGCGAACTTCGCCTCCACCGTGGTGCGGGCGGGTTTGGCGTCGCCGAAGAACTCGGCGTAAACCGAGTTCATGGCGTCGAAATCGCCGCCGTTGCGGAGGAAAACGCTACATTTGACGACATCGGAGAGGGAGGCGCCAGCCGCCTCCAGAATCCGTTGGACATTGGTCAGGGTGACGCGCGTCTCATGCTGGATGTCTCCGTAGGAGAATTCATTGGAGACGGGGTCGATGGGGCCCTGGCCGGCGACGAAGATGAAGTCGCCGGCGCGGACCGCCGGTGAATAGGGTCCGCGCGGCTTGGGACTACCGGAAGGGTAGATGCGCTCAATCATGGATCAATCTCCCTTTTTACGCCTCGGCGCGGACTTGCGCACAGGCTTGGGGCCATCGGACGTTTTGCGGGGAGCGCGTTTCCGTACGGGAGCCGGCTTGGGAGGTGGAGGATTGGGCTCCATCATCGTGGGCTGGCCTTCGACATAGGGTTGTGGGCCGTCGTCCTCTTCCTCAACCTCCTCAGGTTCAGGCGCCGGCGGCAGGGCGGGAGGATAGAACTCCGCGCCGAGATAGACAGTGGCGCCGCCTTCGTGCCGTTCGAGGCGCACGACGAAGCTATCCTGGGCGAAGTTGAGGAACTCCGAGAACTGCTGGAAGCCGTAAGTTTTGTGCTCGAACTGGGGGAACTCCTCGGCGAGCCAAGCCTGCAACTGGTCGGCGGGCCGGCCGTCTTCCATTTCGAGGCGGTGGATTTCGAGGACTTCGCGCAGCGTGGGCAGCGCCTCTTCCGGCTTGACCACGGGGCCGGCAGGGCCTTTGCGCTCGATGGTGTAGTGGCCGCCGTGTCCCTTGGCTTCGACGAGTCCCGCTTTCTTCAGCTTGTCGACGAATTCTGAGAAGCTGTTGCAGCCGTATGCCTTTTCGCTGAAGGCTGGATCGAGCTGCAGCATGGTGGACTTGAGCAGGCCGAGTTGCGGCTTCACCTCACGGCGTTCGAGCACCTGGAGGGCTCGTTCGACGAGGGGCATGGCGATGGAAAGCTCCAGCGGAGCGGGGCGAGTGCGCTGGAATTTGTCGCGTTTGTCATCGCGATCGCGGGGGCGATCATGAGGACGGTCGTCGCGGCGCTGTTCCTCGCGGGGGCGGTCGTGCGGGCGATCGTAGGGCCGATCGTCACGGCGGGGTTCCTCGCGTCGCGGTTCCTCGCGGCGAGGCTCGTCACGGCGAGGCTCATCGCGCCGCGGTTCGTCACGGCGTTGTTCGTAGACAGTGACCTTCTCGCCGCGGGCATCCATGAGCGCTTCATAGCTGATGAACTCATGACAGTTCTGCTGCAGGATCGTGCTGGTGAAGGCTTTTCCACCGACGACGAAGATGCGTTTGCCGAACTCGCGCAGCTTATTGACAAGGGGGATGAAATCGCTGTCGCCACTGATGATGGCGAAGGCATTCACGTGGGGGTGCGTAAAAGCCATCTCCAGGGCATCGAGAGCGAGGTTGATGTCGGCTCCATTCTTGTCGCCGCGGGGGGAAGGGTTGCGTTGTACCATTTGGACGGCGTTTTCCGCCATTTGGCGGGTAGCGGCATCCTGACGGCTCCAGTTCGCGTAAGCGAACTTGGCCACGATATCGCCGCGTTCTTTGAGGGCATCCAACGTGATGGAGACATCAAATTCGCGGCGAAGGGTGGATTTTACGCCGATTTCGATATTGTCGTAATCGACGAATACGGCGATGTTCAGTTTTTCTTGCATCGGTTATTTCAACCTGTTGTTTCTCTTTCCGGCGGTGCGCAGCCCCCATGGCGGGACGCATCCGCTCGGCACGGTACAGCCGCGGGATTCAGGATCAGGCGGGCTGATGGACAGCGGAGCGTAGGAACGCAACGATCTCCTCCAGAGATGCGCCGGGCTGATAGACAGCCGCCACACCGTGCTTCGTTTTCAATTGCTCGGCATCCTCGTCAGGAATGATGCCTCCGACGACCACCAAGACGTCGTTCATGTGTTTTTCGCGCAGCAGTTCCATCACGCGCGGCACGATTGCGTTGTGCGCTCCGGAAAGGATGCTGAGTCCTATGACCTGCACATCTTCCTGAAGCGCGGCGCTGACGATCATTTCAGGCGTTTGGCGGAGTCCGGAATAGATGACTTCCATCCCAGCATCGCGCAACGCGCGGGCAATGACCTTAGCGCCCCGATCGTGACCGTCGAGACCGGGCTTCGCCACAAGAACTCGGATCGGAGTGGGCATCGGTTGATAACCAGATTATAGAACGGAATGAAGTTGAGCTTTGGGGGGTGGTGTTTTGAGGCTGCTGAGGGGCGGGTTGGGGAAGGGCCCGGTTTGACACCCCTTCCCGTGGGTCATTATAGTCAAAGGTTGGGGTCTCCCCACCGACATTTCAATGCCAACTTCCTATCCTGATCAATACTTCCCTATTCTGCTGCAAGCGATATTGGGATGCCTGGTGGCCACCGCGCTGGTCGGTCTGGCATTCCTGGTAGGGAAGCGCGTGAAGAACCGCGTCAAAGACATTCCTTATGAATGCGGCGTGAATCCGGTCGGCACGGCCAAGGAGCGCTTCAGTGTGAAGTTCTACCTGGTAGCGATGATCTTCATCCTGTTCGATATTGAAGCGATCTTCCTCTACCCGTGGGCCGTGGTGTACCGCGATTTGAAGCTGTTCGCATTTTTCGAGATGTTCGTGTTCGTGGTTTTGATTCTCGCGGGGTTCTTCTACATCTGGAAAAAGGGAGTGCTCGATTGGGCACAGGAAGAATGGCACTACCGGGCGTCGGCCTGGGATAAGGACGCCAAGCAGCGGTCTTCGGAAACGATTGGGGCGGGACGCTAGAGACGCGCCGGCCCGGTTAGGTACAGAAACTCAACATGATTCCGGAAGCAGTGACTCAAGATCCGGTGGCCGCCTCGGTACTGGCGAAGTTCGCCGATGCCGTTGTGGATGGCCACGCGAACCTCGGCGAATTGACGCTGGTGGTGAACGCGGAACAGATTGTCGAAGTCTGCCGCCATTTGAAAGAAGACCAGGGTTTTGTGCGCTTGAGCAGCGTGACGGGCGTGGACTGGCATCCGCAGGAACCACGGTTCGAAGTGGTGTACCACATGCAATCGCTGAAGCTGAACAACCGGTGGTTGCGGGTGAAGGCGCGCGTGAGCGGCACGAATCCGGAGATCGATTCTGTGTATTCGGTATGGCGTGGGTCGAACTGGTATGAACGGGAAGTGTTCGATTTGTACGGTGTAGTGTTCCGGGGCCATCCGAACATGAAGCGGATCATGATGCCCGACGATTGGGTGGGTCATCCGTTGCGCAAGGATTTTCCGACGCACGGCTACAGGTACAGTTACGTGGGTAAGGATTAGGAGCGCATCATGGCGGAAATCGACACGCTAACCCCGATCTCCGAGGAGACCGAAGCCGGTACGACACGGAAGATGACCCTGAACATGGGTCCGCAGCACCCGTCGACGCACGGCGTGCTACGCATCATTTTGGAGCTGGACGGCGAGACGATTCTCAAAGCAGATCCGGACATCGGCTTTCTGCACACGGGCATTGAGAAACAGGCCGAGGCGTTGACGTGGCAGCAGGTGGTGCCGCTCACGGACCGCACGGACTACCTGGCGAATCTTTCCAATAATCTCGGCTACGTGCTGGCGGTGGAAAAGCTGCTGCAACTGGAAGTGCCGGCGCGCGCGCAGTGGATGCGCGTGCTGTTGACTGAGATCACCCGCATCAATTCGCACATGGTGTGGCTGGGCACAAGCGCGATGGACGTGGGCGCGATGAGCGTCTTCTTCTATACGTTCCGCGAGCGCGAGGAAATTCTGCGGTTGTTCGAATTCTTCAGCGGGCAGCGCATGATGACCAGCTACTTCCGCGTCGGCGGGCTGGCGCTGGATGCGCCGCGCGGATGGCAGAAGTGGGTGGAGAAGTTTCTCAAGATCATGCCGGACCGCATCGACATGCTGGAAGGGCTGTTGAATGAGAATCCGATTTTCAAGCGCCGCACACAGGGCGTGGGGTTCATCAGCCTGGAAGACATGCTCGATCTGAGCGTCACGGGTCCGATGCTGCGCGCCGCCGGATTGAAGGTGGACGCACGCAAGGACAACCCGTATTCGAGCTACGAGAAGTTCCAGTTCAACATTCCGACGCGCACGGAAAACGACGTGTACGCACGATATCTGGTGCGGATGGCGGAGATGCGCGAGAGTTTGAAAATTATCCAGCAGGCGCTGGAAGGCATGCCGGAAGGGCCGTACACGGCGGATGCGCCGAAGGTAGTGCTGCCCGACCGCGAGCGCATGAAGACGCAGATGGAAGCGCTGATCTATCACTTCAAGATTGTGTCGGAAGGTTTCCGTGTGCCGGCCGGCGAGGCGCACCAGGTGATTGAATCGCCGCGCGGCGAGCTGGCTTACTACGTGGTGAGCGACGGAACGTCGAAGCCTCATCGCGTGTTCATGCGGACGCCGAGCTTCGGCAACCTGCAGGCGCTGGAGCCGCTGTTTGTTGGATTCCCCATCGCCGATTCGATCGCTTCGCTGGGAAGCATGGACTTCGTGCTCGGCGATACAGACCGTTAGGAATTACAGTCATGACATTCTCTCCCCAACTGGAAGCGAAGCTGGAGAAGCTTCTGAACAGTTACCCTGCCGGCAGAAAGAAGAGCGCGCTGATTCCGATGCTGATGTTCACGCAGGATGAAGTGGGTTCGATCACGCCGGAACTGGTGCAGGAAGTGGCGAAGCGGATCGGGATTCCGCCGGTGCAGGTGGACGAAGTGGTGACCTACTACTCCATGCTGCACAAGAAACCGATGGGCAAATATCACGTGCAGGTATGCACGAACATCAGTTGCCTGTTGTGGGATGGAGACCAGCTTTGGGAGCACGCCTGCAAAAAGCTGGGATTGGGACATAAGGAAGTGTCGGCCGACGGGCAGATTTCGCTGGAGGAAGTGGAGTGCATGGGCGCTTGCTCATGGGCTCCGGCCGTCCAGGTGAATTACGATTTCCATCACCACGTAACCAAAGAAAAATTCGACCAGATCATCGACAGCCTGAAGAAGCTCCAGTAAACAGCCATGCTTTTCAATGAACCAAGTCCGCTGGAAGTGAAAGTTCTGACGAAGCGGTTCGGCTTGCCGAACTCGGCTTCGATCGACACCTACCTGGCGAACGGCGGCTACAAGTCGTTCGAGAAATCGCTGGAGATGACGCAGGAGCAGATCATCCAGGAAGTGAAGGATTCGAATCTGCGCGGGCGCGGCGGCGCCGGATTCCCCACGGGAATGAAGTGGGGATTTTTGCCGCGGCAGTCTCCCAAGCCGAAGTACATCGTTGTCAATTCGGACGAAAGCGAACCGGGCACCTGCAAGGATCGTGTGCTGATTGAGAACGATCCGCACCTGCTGATTGAAGGCGTGTTGATCGCCGGGCAAGCCGTGGGCGCGAAGGCCGGCTATATCTACGTGCGCGGCGAGTACCGCTATCTGATCGACATCCTGGACAAGGCGATTGGGGAAGCGTACGCGCGCAACTACCTGGGGAAGAACATTCTCGGGCGCGGCGTGGAGTTCGAACTCTATACGCATACGGGCGCGGGCGCGTATGAGTGTGGCGAGGAATCGGCGTTGTTGGAATCGTTGGAAGGCAATCGCGGGCAGCCGCGTATTCGTCCTCCGTTTCCTGCCGTGGCCGGGTTGTATCAGTGCCCCACGGTGCTGAACAACGTGGAGACGTTCGCCAGCGTGCCTTCGATCCTGGAGATGGGCGGCAAGGCGTGGGCGGACCTCGGCGTGCCAAAGGCGGGCGGAACGAAATTGACCTGTCTCACGGGCCACGTCAATAAGACCGGTGTGTATGAACTGCCGCTCGGATTCCCGGTTGAGAAGATGATCAACCAGGTAGGCGGCGGCATGCGCGGCGGGAAGAAGATGAAGGCGTTCATTCCCGGCGGCTCTTCGTGCCCGGTGTTGCTGGGCGATGAGGCGTGGCCACTGACCATGGATTACGATTCGATGGCCAAGGCCGGTACGATGCTCGGGTCAGGCGGCGTGATCATCATGGACGAAGATACGGACATGGTGAAGGCTGCGTTGCGCATCATGCATTTCTACCAGCACGAAAGCTGCGGCTGGTGCATTCCGTGCCGTGAGGGCACGACGTGGATCAAGAAGCTGCTGACGCGGTTGAATCAGGGCGTTGGCACGGAGAAGGATATCGACCTGGTGGGGGATTTGTCGGCCAACATGTTGGGCCGGACGTTCTGCCCGCTGGGTGATGCCGCGGCGATGCCGACGGCTTCGATTGTGAAGAAGTTCCGCCATGAGTTCGAGGCCAAGCTGCAGTCGGCCCAGATATCGATGGCGGGCGCGGGGAAGAATCCGTTCGTGATTGTTTAGCCACGAATCCACACGAATTTGAGTTTAGGTGAGTTCGTGCGGGTAGTGGAATAGATTCTCCAGGCCGTTGGCTCTTACTACGTAGTTGTCTTCGATGCGTATGCCTCCTTGGAGGTTTGCTCCGTAGACTCCAGGTTCGAGGGTGATCACGTCTCCCTCTTCGAAGATGTCGTCGGTGCCGGGAATGATGCGCGGAGCTTCGTGGCCTCGATGGCCAATGCCGTGTCCCAGGTGGTGCCAGAAACTCTGCTCAAACTGCGGATCGCTGTCGAGTAGGTCTTTGGCTGCCTGATAGGCGTCGCGGGCTTTGACTCCGGGACGGATCATTCCTTCGGCCATGTGCATGGCCTTCATCACCAGTTCATAGCCTTGCATTTGCACGTCCGTGGGCTCTGCTACGGCGAATGTGCGGCAGGTGTCGGAGAAGTAATAGGCCGGGGCGGGGAAGAGATCGAGGATGTAGAGGTCGCCGGGCTGGATGACGCGGTCGGTGGGTGGACCGCCGCCCTTGATGCAACGCTCGCCACAGGCGAAGTCGCCTTTGAATTCGACGGCAGTGCCCGCATGTTTCACGATGGCATCGTACATGGCGGTATAGACGTCGATCTCGCGCAGGCCGGGGGCGATGGTGGCTTTGGCCGCGTCATAGGCGACTGCGTTCAATTCCAGTGCGCGGCGGATTTCGGCGATCTCGTCCTCTTCCTTCTTCTTGCGCAAACGAAGGACGGTGCGGGTGGCGTCTTCCGCGTTGTCGACTTGGATGAAGCCGGAGCGCATCTCGACGCCCGCATTCTTGTTGCGAACGAGGTCGCGAATCTTCGAGCGCAGGTCCTCTTCCGGATAGTCGATGACGCGCTGGATGGAATAGGTGTCCTGCTTCATCAGCAGGTTGCGCCCGTTGGCGTATTGAAGGAACGCGGCGGGTGTATCGGGCAGGTATTCCGCGGTGAAGTAGTAGATGGTGCGGGGATCGGTGGTCAAAAACAAATCCCAGCCATTTTGTTCGATAGCTTCGCTCAAGCGGGCGAGCCGCGCTTTCGATCCTTCGGCGGTGAGCATGGTTAAACGAGGATGTCCTTGATCACTTTGCCTTCGTCGGTGGGGCCGATGAGGCGGGCGTTGAGTCCGTTGAACGGATAGTGGAGCGTGTAGGGGTCGAGGCCGATTTGATTGAGGATGGTGGCCTGCAAGTCGCGCACGCCGACCTTGTTCTCCACGGCATAGTAGCCGATTTCGTCGGTGGCGCCGTAGTTGAGGCCGGCTTTGATGCCGCCGCCGGCGAGCCACATGGTGAAACCGTAGGGGTGATGATCGCGGCCGATGAACTCGCCGTAAGAGCCGCCGCGGTTCTCGCGCATGGGCGTGCGGCCGAACTCGCCGCCCCAGACGATGAGGGTTTGATCGAGCAGCCCGCGCTGCTTGAGATCGGTGATGAGCGCGGCGATGGCCTGATCGGTGACCTTGGCTTGCGGGGGGAGCGCATAGCGGATATCTTCGCGGCGCGAGGAGCCGTGATGATCCCAGCCCCAGTGAAAGAGCTGCACGAAGCGGACACCGTTTTCCACCAGGCGGCGGGCGAGCAGGCAGTTGTTGGCGAAGGAGACTTTGCCGGGCTCGGTGCCGTAGAGCGTGTGCGTGGCGTCGGATTCCTTCGAGATGTCCATCACCTTCGGGACGGAGATCTGCATGCGGTAGGCGAGTTCATACTGCGCGATGCGGGCCTGGGTTTCGGGGTCGCCGTATTGCTTCTGCTGGAGTTCGTTCAGATCCTTGATGGCGTCGAGAGTTTTGCGGCGCATGTTGCGGCTCATGCCTTCGGGGTCGCTGAGGAAGAGCACGGGATCGCCTTGCGTGCGGCACTGCACACCCTGATAAACCGAGGGGAGGAAGCCGCTGCCCCAAAGGCTCTTGCCGCCATCGGGGTTGTTGCCGCCGCTGACCAGCACGACGAAGCCAGGCAGATCCTGGTTTTCGGTGCCGAGCCCGTAGGTGGCCCAAGCGCCCATCGACGCATAGCCGAAGCGCGGATTGCCAGTATGCAGCATCAACTGCGCCGGAGCGTGGTTGAACTGATCGGTGGTCATGGAGCGGATGATGGTGACGTCGTCCACGATCTTGCTGAACTTGGGGAGGAGTTCACTGACGTAGGCTCCGCTGCCGCCGTGCTTGGAGAATTTGTAGGGCGTGCCCATCATGCGCGGCACACCTTTGATGAAGGCGAAGCGCTTGCCTTCGAGCAGGTGTTGCGGGCAATCCTTGCCGTCGTATTTCTGGAGTTCCGGCTTGTAGTCGAATAGCTCCAGTTGCGACGGTGAGCCGGCCATGTGGAGATAGATGACCGATTTTGCCTTGGCCGGAAGCGGTGGTTTCTTCGCGGCGAGCGGGTTCTCCTGTGCTGCCAGGGCGCCCGTGAACATGCCGGCGAGGCCGAGTGAACAGTGACGGAAGAAATGCCTGCGGGTAGCGCTGAAATCGTTGTACATGCTTATCTCCTGGTCACTGCTTCGTCGAGATTGAGGATCGCGTTGGCCACGGCGACCCATGCGGCGCGATCGGCCAAGTCCCTGGTTTGCGGGGAATAATCGGGCGGGCGCGCGGCAACGAAGCTGACGTCGATGGATTGGTTGTTGCCCTTGCCATAGGTGCGCGTGGCCTTCACGGCGATGGTGTTGCGGCCTGGTTTCAACGCCTGGATGGCTTGCGGCGCGACGCGGTATTCGTAGTAGCTGCCGCGATCCTGCACGGAGCTTACGGCAGGCACGCCATTGAGGAAGACTTCGAAGCCGGAGGTGTTCTTGGCGAAGATGCGGAAGTTCTCCAGGGCCTGGGTGGGCATCTCGAAGTCGTACCGCATCCAGATATAGTCGGTCTCCCAGGCGGTGATGATGTCCTTCTTCTGGTCCTTGTTGGTGAGAAAGCCGAACATGCCTTTGCCTTGCTTCCAGGCCGCGGTGTCGAAGGATGCGGAAAGCCAGTCCGAGCCGGGGTCTTCGGTGGTGTAGCGCCATTCGGAGGGCGACTTGCGGGCATCGCCGACCAGCGTGAGCTCGCGATCTTCGACGTAAAGCGTCTGGTCATAGTGCAGCAGGCGTTGCGAGGAGGCGGCATTGCGTTTCAATTCCTCGCGGGTCTCGCGGTGCAGTTTCACGACGCGCTGCAGTTCATCTTTCGAGGGCGGGCGCACCAGCACGCTACGGAAAAGCTGTTCCGCGCGATCACGATCGTGCTTGCCGCCTTCGCTGATGGTGCGCAGGGCGAGTTTTTGCGCCGCTTCGAAGAAGACAGGATCATTCAACGCGGTGAGCGCCTGGAGCGGAGTGTTGGTGCGGATGCGGCGCACTGTGCAGACCTCGCCGGTGGGCGCATCGTAGTTCGACATGGAAGGATAGGGCGAAGTACGGCGCATGTAGGTGTAGAGGCTGCGGCGGTAGCGATCCTCGCCAGGGCTGGTGATCCAGCGGTCGCCGTTGTAGACGACGAGCCAGATGCCATCCGGCTGCCAGGGCATGACGGGCTTGCCATACATCTTGCTGCTGAGCATCCCGGCGGTGGCGAGGGCCTGGTCGCGGACCACTTCGGCATCGAGGCGGAAGCGCGCGCCGCGGGCCAGCAGCCGGTTGTCAGGATCCTTTTCGAGCAGCGCGGGCGTGACGTTGGAAGATTGGCGGTACGTACGCGACATCGCGATCGTCTTGAGCAGACTCTTTACATTCCAGTCGGTGCGCATGAACTCGACCGCGAGCCAGTCGAGCAGTTCGGGGTGGGAAGGCGTTGCGCCTTGCGTGCCGAAATCCTCTTCGGTTTCGACGATGCCGCGTCCAAACATTCTGGCCCAGAAACGGTTTGCGGTGACGCGCGCGGTGAGCGGGTTGTCTTTCGAAACCAGCCACTGGGCGAAGCCGAGGCGATTGCGCGGCGCGTCAGCGGGCAGCGGGTGGAAGGCGGTGGGAACGCCGGGCTGCACTTCGTCGGTGGGGTTGAGGAAGTTGCCGCGGTCGTGGATGCGTGTCTTGCGGCGCTTCTCGGCGGCGAGTTCCTTCATCACGAGCGTGGAGTTGTTGGAGGCGAGTTTCAGCACGGGTGCGTCGCTGGGCTGATCGTTATCTTCGGTCTGATTGAGGAAGGCGTAGAGCTGGTAGAACTCTTTGTGGGAGATGGGGTCGTATTTGTGCGTGTGGCACTGGGCGCAGCCCGCCGTGAGCCCCATCCAGACCTGGCCCGATACGGCGATGCGATCCTTCACCGCGGCGTCGCGGAACTCTTCGTCATCGGTGCCGCCTTCGGTGTTGGTCATCGTGTTGCGATGGAAGCCGGTGGCGATCAACTGGCTCTCGGTGGGATTCGGCAGCAGGTCGCCGGCGAACTGCTCGATGGTGAAGCGGTCAAAGGGCATGTTGTCGTTGAAGGCCTTGATGACCCAGTCGCGGTAGGGCCAGATGGTGCGATTGTTGTCCTTTTCGTAGCCTTGGGTGTCGGCGTAGCGGGCGAGATCGAGCCACATCTTGGCCCAGCGTTCCCCGTACTGCGGCTGACTGAGCAGCTTGTCGACCATGGTTTCGTAGGCCCGGTCGGAGGTGTCGGCGAGGAAGGCGGTGAGGATTTCTTTCGATGGAGGAAGGCCGGTGAGATCGAGGGCGACGCGGCGGGCGAGCGTGTGGCGGTCGGCCTCGGGGGAGAACGCCAGGCCGGCTTTGTCGAGGCGCGCCTTGACGTAGTAGTCGATGGGGTTGCCTTCGGGTGCGCCCTTGATGGCGGGCTTTTCAAAGGCCCAATGGTTGGTGTAAGGAGCACCTGCGTCGATCCAGCGGCGGATGAGATTGATTTCCGTGGGAGTGAGCCGTGGGCCGGAAGGAGGCATGGGGCGCTTGTCATCGCTGATGCGGGCGACGACGCGACTGGCGGCGCTGTTGCCGGGAATGATGCCTTTGTAGCCGCCGTTGCTGCCGGTGGCGCCATCGTGGGTGTCGAGGCGCAGGTTCGCCATGCGGCCACGCTCGTCGGCGCCGTGGCACGCCATACATTTCTTGTTGAGGATGGGGCGGATATCGCGCTGGAACTCAACGGGGGCCTGCGCTTGGAGGGCGGCGGCGAAGCAGGTGATGAGAATGGCTGGGCGCATCGGGTGTGAGATTATTTTATCGTGGATACGTATGCTGAACCTGACCATCGAACTGCCGGATGACAGCGCCGCCCGGTTGGAACAGCAAGCCGCCTTGCGAGGAGTGAGCCTCAAACAGCTATTGGAATCGATAGCGCAAGAAAAGGCCCATGAGATGGAACAGGCAGCCTGCCTCAATGACAAGCAAGCGGCGGTGCAAAGTATTTTGGAGATCCAGAAGAGAGTCAAACCCGATCCGGAGGGTTGGACGATTCGGGACTACATCGATCACGGCAGGCGCTAGATAACCACAATCTAAACACGGCGCAGTTACTTCTTGCGGAAGTTGTTGACCAACTCCCGGTCGCGGCTCAGTAACGGGTGTCGGATACGTTGCGAAAACGGTCAGAAGCGCAAGGTGAAACTGGGTGTGGCGCTGTTTTGAGATCCTACGCGTAAATGACGTCTGTCTCGTCGTACTCGTCGACGCTGATGTCGTCGGCGTGGGCATGCTTCATGATGTCCACCACGGCAGCTTCCTGTTCGCGGGGGCATTCGGCGCGCACGATGACGCCTTCGCCTTCGTGAGCCACCACTTTGGGCGCGGCCCGGCGCTGGGCATAATCGGTGGCGAGGACGGCTCCGGCGATCCCGGTTACCACCGCGATAGGCGCAGTGAAGTAGGGGCCGAAAATTAGCGCAATGGGTGAGGCACAGATCGCACCCAGAATGAATCCCCCCGGAATTGCGGCCGCTGTAAAGCAGATTCTGCGCGGTCTGCTCCGCTCTTTGGTGTGCAATAACGGGATGGTTTTGCTGTTTACAGGAAGCACATCCACCTCCGGGCAACCGCGCTCCCGAAGGGTTTGCGCCGCGATCTCCCCGTCACCTGGATTGCGATAAAGGGCCGCAACCTCCACTTCATGTACAAGAGTGGCCATACGGAACCTCCGGAACCGTTCAAGCAAGTCAATGGCCAATTTCGATCATGAGCCGATCGGTCCACGTTTTTCGCCTATAGTAGAGAAGAGAGGGCTAGCACTACCCATGCGTTTGCTACTTGCGCTGACCGTTACGGGGGCGGCGCTGGCGGCTTCCAATCCGAAGTCCGTCAGCTACTACAAAGATGTACTCCCCGTTCTGCAAAAGAACTGCCAGACTTGCCACCGGCCGGGCGAAGCCGCTCCGATGGCTTTCTTGACTTACGAACAGACTCGCCCGTGGGCCAAGGCGATCAAAGCCTCGGTGCTGGGCAAGCAGATGCCACCCTGGTTCGCCGATGCGGCGCACGGCAAGTGGGCCAATGATCGCACGTTGTCCGCGGACGAGATTGCGACGCTGAGCGCCTGGGCCGATGGCGGGGCGAAGGAAGGGAACAAGAAGGACGCGCCTGCTCCTGTCAGCTTCGTGCAGGGCTGGGGAATCGGCAAGCCAGACCTGGTGCTGGAGATGCCGGAAAGCTACGCGGTTCCGGACAGCGGCACGATCGAATATCAGTACATTATCGTTCCCACAGGATTGAAGGAAGACAAGTGGATTCAGATGGCGGAGGCGCGGCCGGGCAATCGCCAGATCGTGCATCACATCATCGCCTTCGTACGCGAACCGGGCTCGAAGTGGTTTGCCAATCAGAAGCCGGGTGTGGCATTCTCGCCGAAAACAATGCCGTCGAATGGCCAGCGCCAGGGTGGCAACGACGAGGCGTCGCGCGAATTTCTGGTGGGCTTCGCCCCTGGTTCGCCGCCGGAAGTGCTGCGCCCCGGATCAGCCAAGCTGTTGAAGGCGGGCTCCGACCTCGTCCTGCAGATGCACTATACGGCCACCGGAAAAGCGGGCACGGACAAGAGCGCCATCGGGTTGGTGTTCGCCAAGGAACCGGTGGAAAAGCGCGTCTTCACCTCCGCGGTGACCACAAACAAGTTCGTCATTCCGGCCGGGGCATCGAGCCACGATGTGAAAGCGGCGCTTACGCTGCAGGAAGATGCTGACCTGGTATCGCTGCTGCCTCATATGCACCTGCGTGGCAAGGCTTTCGAATACCGTGCCGTCTATCCGACGGGCGAGACCGAGATTCTGCTCAAAGTGCCCGCGTACCGCTTCGACTGGCAGCTCTGGTACGAATTCGCCGCGCCGAAGCGCATCCCGAAAGGGACGCGGCTGGAGGTGACCGGGACGTTCGATAACTCGGCGAACAACCGCTTCAACCCCGACGCCACCAAGGACGTGAAGTGGGGCGAGCAGAGTTGGGAAGAGATGATGATGGGCTTCTTTGATGTCGCGTTTGACGCAAAGAAGGATCCCATGGATCTGTTCCGTCCGAAGAAGCGCACGGGCACTGACGACTAAAAAATCGGCTACACTAATCGAGGATCGTCGACTGCCGGGCCACACAGCCCGGCAGATTCCATTTGGGAGGGCTCCCATGAAGCTCCCGGTGCTGTTTTCCCTGCTTGCTTTCTCCGCGGCCGCGGCCATGAAACCCGGACCGGTCACCTTCTATAAGGACGTCTTGCCGATCCTGCAGAAGAATTGCCAGGAATGCCATCGCGCGGGCGAGGTTGCCCCGATGGCCTTCACCACTTACGAGGAAGTGCGGCCCTGGGCGAAGGCGATGCGGGTGGCTGTGCTGTCGCGCAAGATGCCGCCGTGGTTTGCCGATCCTGCTTATGGCAAGTTCCACAATGAGCGCTCCCTGAAGCCCGATGAGATGGAGAAGATCGTCAAGTGGATCGACAAGGGGGCTCCCGCCGGGGATAAGCGCGAAGCGCCGCCGATGCGGCCATGGACGGAAGGCTGGTCGATCGGCAAGCCCGACCTGGTGGTGGAGATGCCGCAGGCGTTCCCCGTTCCGGCGAAGGGCACCATCGAGTACACCTACCTGGTGCTGCCGCTCAATCTGACTCAGGACACTTGGGTGCAGGCGGCTGAAGTGCGGCCGGGGGATCGCGCCGTGGTGCATCACGTGATTGCCTTTCTGCGCGAGCCGGGCTCAAAGTGGATGCGCGATGTCGAATACGGTGTGCCCTTCGTGCCGAATAAGGCGGCTCGCAATTCGCGCAATAGTGGAGCCAGTGAAGCGGGCGGCCCAGGGTCGGAATTGCTGGTGGGTTACGCTCCGGGATTGCAGGCGCAGATTTTTCGGCCGGGAACGGCGAAGTTGCTCAAAGCGGGCACCGATGTGGTTTTCCAGATGCACTATACGGCAAATGGAAGAGCCAGCATGGACCGTACGAAGGTCGGCCTCACGTTTGCCAAGCAGGCGCCCAAGGAACGGGTGATGACGATGGCTGCGTCGAACACGAAGTTCGTCATCCCGCCGGGGGAAGCCAACCACCGGGTGGAATCGCAATTCACGCTGCAGGCCGATACCCGGCTCACGGGTTTGATGCCGCATATGCACCTGCGCGGCAAGGCATTTCAGTACAAGGCGGTCTATCCCACGGGTGAATCGGAGATTCTGCTGAATGTGCCGCGCTACGATTTTGCGTGGCAACTGTTCTATTACCTGGCCGAACCGAAGGTGTTTCCGAAGGGCACTCGGATTGAGTGCGTGGCTTACTTTGACAACTCGGCCAACAATGGGTTCAATCCTGATCCTTCGAAGGAAGTGCGCTGGGGCGATCAGAGTTGGGAGGAGATGATGATCGGCTGGTTCGATGTGGCCTTTGACGCCACCTTGAGCCCGATCAAGCTGTATCGCGCCGATAAGCCGGCCAATCCAACGACGGGTGGCGAATAGCTCAATGAAGCGCGGGGCTCTCATTGCTGTGTTGCTGTGCACCGGTTCGACTCTGGCGCATGATCCCATCACCACGAAGGTCACCTACAGCGTGGAAATTGTGCGCCTGTTCCAGCGGCGGTGTTTCTCGTGTCATCAGGAAGGCGGCAAAGCGCCGATGTCGCTGGTGAAGTATGAAGAAGCGCGGCCGTGGGCCAAGGCGATCAAGGAAGAAGTGCTGGAACGGCGGATGCCTCCCTGGGGCGCGGTGAAAGGCTTTGGCGAATTCCAGCATGACCGCGGGCTGACGCAGGAAGAGATCAGTCTCATCGCCGATTGGGTGGAAGGCGGAGCGCCGGAAGGGGAACCCAAGTATTACCCAGAACTGCGTATTCCGGAAGCAGAGAAGCCGAAATTGCCGGCTACGAGGCTGCGATTGCAGCAATCGTTGAAGCTGGCCGCCGGGCTGCGGCTGACGGCGATTGAGCCGAAGGTGCAGGGCGAACTGGATCAGGTGCGGGTGACGGCGCAACAGCCTGACGGAAGTGTGGAGCCGCTGCTCTGGCTGCGTAAATACAAGGGCGAGTGGAAGCAGGTGTTCGTGTTTCGCAAGCCAATCGCGGTGGCCGCGGGGACCATTGTTACCGCCGATCCGCCCACTTCCGCGAGTTTTCTGATATACGCTCAGAAATAATGCTCTCCTCGTTGTTGTTGCTGGCTGCGATTGTTTTTCATAAAGACATTGAGCCTTTGCTGCAGAAGCACTGCCAGCAATGCCACCGGCCGGGCGAAGCGGCGCCGATGCCGCTGCTGACCTATGAGCAGACGCGCCCGTGGGCGAAGGCGATTCGTCAGGCGGTGGTGCAGGGCTCCATGCCGCCGTGGCACGCGGATCCGGCCGTGGGCCACTTCGCCAATGACAGCAGGTTGCCGCCCGCGGCCGTGGATTTGTTCCGGCAGTGGGTGGATGACGGGGCTCCGCGGGGACGGGTGGAGGACGCGCCGACGCCGCTGCGGTTTGCGGATGGCTGGAGCATTGCCCAGCCGGACGCGGTCTTTGAGATGCCGGTGGATTTCGAGATTCCGGCTAAAGGGGATCTCGATTACATCCATTTTGCCGTGCCCACGAATTTCGCCGAGGACCGGTGGATTGAGCAGATGGAAGTGCGGCCAGGGAATCGGGCGAACGTGCATCACATTGGTGTGTACATACGGCGCAAAGGATCGGGGTGGCTGCCGCAATTGACCGCGGATGGGAAGGGTTTGCCGCTGCGCGACCGCACGGCGGGCCGTTCGGTGACGGACGAGCATTTCGCCATGTACTTGCCGGGCTATGGTGGCGAGGTGCTGAGCGAGGGGCAGGCGCGGAAGATTCCCGCGGGCGCGGAGTTAGTGTTCCAACTGCACTACATCACCAATGGCAAGGTGGCGAAGGATCGGAGCCGCATCGGGTTTGTGTTCGCGAAGAAGCCTGTGCGCGAACTGATCCACACGGTGCCTGTGGGTGATCCGGCGATTGCGATTCCGCCGGGAGAGGCGGAGTACAAATCACGGGCGAATTTCTTTGTCTCGATGCCGCTGCGGGTGCTGGGGATTGCTCCGCATATGCATCTGCGGGGGAAGTCGTTTGCTTGTGATGCGATTCTGCCCGATAAATCGCGGCAGGCGCTGTTGAGTGTGCCGCGGTACGATCGCAACTGGCAGCGGAGGTACGTGCTGGCGGACCCGCCTTCGTTGCCGAAGGGCGCTTGGATCCAGTGCCGCGCGGTGTTTGATAATTCGGCGAATAATCCGTGGAATCCGGACCCCACGGCGACCGTGCGCTGGGGGGATCAGACGCGGGATGAAATGATGGTGGGATATGTGGACGTGGCGCTACCGCCGGATGCGCAGCCGGAGCGGTTTTATGTGCGGCCGAAGTGAACGCTGACCTCAGACAAAGAGTTCGAGCGGGACTCGGAAGAACTCGGCCAGCCGCTTTGCCTGGGCTTTGCTGATGGCGCGCCTGCCGCCAAGGATCTCCGTTGCTGCACCCTTATTGCCGAGCACGGGCCAGATGTCTTTATGCTTCAACCCGCGCTCATCCATCAATGCGCGCAGGGACTCCGTTGGGGATACGCGGGGCAGCGGGTGGTATTTCGTTTCGTAATCCTCAATGAGCAAGGTAAGAACTTCCGCGAGAGCCTCTTCCTCCGGCGAGAGATTTTCACGTTCGTCGAACTCCAGCAGAAGTTCGGTGAGCCGGGTATACTCTGCCTTGGTACGGATCGGGCGGGGGAGGGATTGCACCAGCAAATTCGCGTATTCGACATCGTTGATTGTCGCCGTGCGCATTGCTTCCAATCTCCTTTGCTGTATTAAATGCAGTGCGAGCCTCGGCGGGCCTTAGGTTGTTGAAATTGCTACACGTGCGAGATGCGCCCAAGATCTCTCGAAATACGAGAATGCTATTTTTCGTGCTTAAAAGCAAGCCTTGATCTCCTGTGTCAAAAATGGCACGATGAGGCGTGGTCGACCGCTCGAAAAGCTTCCAGCGTTCTTCTACCAAACCTCGGGCGGCAACGAGCCGGTGCGCGACTGGATTCTGGAGCTCTCGCAGGAGGACCGCCGCATCATCGGGCGGGACATTCATAAAGTGGAATTCGGCTGGCCCATCGGTATGCCCTCGTGCCGCAACCTCGGCGAAGGGCTCTGGGAAGTACGCAGCGACCTGACCGATGGGAAGATCGGGCGGGTGATTTTCTGTGTGGCCAAGAGCAGCATGGTGTTGCTGGACGGATTCATCAAGAAGACGCAGAAGACGCCGCAGCAGGAATTGAAGCTCGCGCGCAAACGTATGAAGGAGATTGTTTAGATGGCGAAAAAGAAAGGAAAGATCGGATCGTCCTTTGACGAGTTTCTAGCTGAGCAAAGCATTTTGGAGGAATGCGAGGAGCAAGCGATCAAGCAGATTCTGGCCGATCAGATCAAGGCCGCGATGGAGAAAGACCGTCTCACGAAGTCGGCGATGGCGGAGCGGATGCGGACGAGCCGCCGCGCGCTTGACCGGCTCCTCGATCCTAAGAACACCGGCGTTACACTGCACACGTTGCAGCGTGCGGCCGTTGCTGTCGGCCGGCAACTCAGGTTGGAACTGGTCTGACCTAACGTCCCGTTTCCCATGGGATGCCGAACTGGATGCGACGAGCGCGATTGGGACCGTCCCCTCTCAGCAACACAGCACTGGGACTGCCGTCATATTCATTGGCAACTGTGACCGATACGACGCTGCTGGGAGACTCAGCCAATTAAGGTTTGAGGACTCACCGCTTATTCCGCATCATCCCAGCCTTCGCCTCAGCTTCCTGCGTTTTCTTCCGTTCGGTATCCCGCTTATCGTGCATCTTCTTACCCTGCGCCAGGGCTAGTTCGCACTTCACCCGCCCATCCTTCAAATAGAGTTTCGTGGCGACCAGCGTCAATCCCTTGTTCTGGGTCTTGCCCAGCAGCTTGTCGATCTCCTTGCGGTGGAGCAGCAGCTTCCGTTTGCGGACGGGGTTGTGATTGAAAAGATTCCCGTGGCTGTACTCGCTGATGTGGGCGTTGCAGAGCCAGGCTTCGTTGTTGTGGATCTCGCCGTAGGAGTCGCGGAGCTGGATTTTGCCGGCCCGGGCCGCCTTTACCTCGGTGCCGGTGAGGACCAGTCCGGCCTCAAAGCGGTCCATCAGGAAGAAGTTGTGCCCCGCCTGCCGGTTGTCGCTGAGGATCTTGATGCCGCCCTGTGGTTTCGTGGCCATCCAAACACCATGATAACAAGGGTGGAAAATTCCTCTCCACGCTCGTAACTCTTCCTGCGTCAATCCGTTATGAGGGAAGAACCGCCCGTTCCGGTGCGGGGGCTTTCCGGAAGATAACCGCTCGATGCTGAAGAATCAATAAGATGCACGGAATTTTGCGCTCCTGGACAAGCCTCGCCCTGGTCTTTTTGCTGCTGGCGCCCGATGCCGGCGCCTGGGGCCGCAAAGGCGACAAGCTCTATAAAGATGGCCGCCTTGCCGAAACCAAGAAGGAATGGGAGAAGGCGTTGGACCTGTATGAACAGGCCATGCTCGACGATCCGTTTCACATCGCCTACCAGATGGCGGCGCGCCGCGTACGATTCCAGGCCTCGCAGGCTCGGGTAGACAAAGGGCAGAAACTGCGCGAACAGGGAAAGCTGGACGAAGCGCTGGCCGAATTCCAAAAAGCCTATTCCATCGACCCGTCTTCCACCATCGCCGATCAGGAAATCAAGCGCACCCTGGAGATGATCAACCGGGAGAAGAAGACCCCCGCGGCACAAGAAGACAAAGGACTTACGCCCGCCCAGAAGGCGCGCAAGGACAGCGAGGACCGGGTGGCCTCCATGCAGGAGGCGCCCGAATTGCGTCCGATCTCCCGCACCGCCATCACGCTCAAAATGAGCAACCAGCCGCCGCGCATCCTGTTTGAAACCATCGCCAAGCTGGCCGGCGTGAACATCATCTTCGATTCCGAATACCAGCCCACGGGCCGCAATTTTTTCGTCGATCTGAACGGCTCCACGCTGGAGCAGGCCCTCGATTTCGTCGCCATCCAGACCAAGAGCTTTTGGAAGCCGCTGAGCGAAAACACGATTTTCGTCACTCAGGACAACGTCACCAAGCGCCGCGACTACGAAGATATGGTGGTGAAGACGTTCTACCTGTCGAACACGACGACAGTGCAGGAACTGCAGGAAATCGCCACCGCTGTCCGCGCCGTGACCGAAGTGCGTCGCTTGTTTACCTATAACGGGCAGAACGTGATCATCATCCGCGGCACCGTCGATCAGGTGGCACTGGCCGAAAAACTGATTCAGGATCTGGACAAGCCGAAGAGCGAAGTGGTGGTGGATGTGGTGGTGATGGAATTGAGCAAAACCAAGACCCGTGATCTGGCGGCGTCGATTGCGAACGGCGGAACGCCGGGCATCAACGTCCCTGTGTCGTTCACGCCACGCAACCCGGTACTGAGCGGTGTTACCGGCAGCACGGGCTCCACAGGCGGAACATCTACCAGTTCGGGTATCTCGCTGGCGCGCGTAGGGCGCATCTCCACCAATGACTTTTCGCTCACCCTCCCGGGGGCCATTTTCAAAGCGATGCTCACGGAACGCGAAGGCCGTGTACTGCAATCCCCGCAGGTTCGCGCGGTGGAAATGCAGAAGGCCTCACTGCGGTTGGGCGATAAGATCCCGTTTGCTTCGGGCAGCTTCCAGCCCGGTTTCGGATCGGTGGGAACGGGCATCAGCCCGCTGGTGAGCACACAATTCCAATTCGCCGAAGTGGGAGTGAACGTCGATATCATGCCCAAGGTGCATGGTCCGGAAGAGGTCTCGCTGCACGTGGAACTGGAACTGTCCACGGTGCGCGAGCGCATCGACATCGGCGGCCTGCAACAGCCGGTCATCGGCCAGCGCAAAATCATCCACGATATCCGCATGCGGGAAGGCGAAGTGAACCTGCTCGGCGGGTTGCAGGGCCTAACCGAATCGTTGAACGTGAACAGCATTCCGGGTGTGGGCCAGATTCCCATCCTGAAGCACCTGTTCGGCAGCCAGAGCAAGGAAAAGATCGAGACGGAGTTGGTCATCGCACTGGTTCCGCACATCGTGCGGTCGCCGGAGATTACCCCCGCCAACCTACGCGGCATCTCCGCCGGTAACGACGCGACAGTGAAATTGAGCTACGCCCCGCGCGAGGAGAAGAAGCCGCAGACAGGTGCGCCTGCTCCTGCTCCGGCGACTCCAGCCGTGGGACTTCCGCAACCGCCTCCGGCGCAACCCGCCGCACCGCCTGCCGATGCACCGAAAGCGCCCGCTACTACGGCCTCGCCGATCGCCTTCACGTTTCAACCTTCGGGGTTGAAGGGCTCGCTTGGCTCCCCCATGTTCCTGGTGCTGCAGATGAATTCAGGCAGCGATGTGTTTGCCGCTCCGCTGCGCATCCAGTACGATCCGAAGATGTTGAAGCTGGTGGAAGTGATTAAGGGCAACGCGCTGTCGCCGGACGGCAAGCAGGTGAACTTCGTGCCTACCATCCAGCAGGATAAAGGCGAGGCTCGGGTGGAGATCAGCCGGTTGCCTGGTTCCGGTGGCGTAACCACCTCCGGACCGCTTGTGCTGTTCAAATTCGAAGGCTTGACCAAGGGCACCACCAACGTGATGCTGCCCGAACTGCGCCTCACGGATTCGAAGAACCAGCCGATTCCGGTGTCCATCCCCACCGTTGCCGTGACTGTGGAGTAACGCCATGCTTCGCCGCAAACGCCAACGCGGAATGTCGCTGGTGGAACTGATTGTCGCCTTCAGCATCCTCATGATGTTGACCGGCATGGCCGTTCCGCTGGCCCGCTACAAGGTGCGCCGTGAGCGCGAAAAGGAACTGCGCTATGCGTTGCGCGAACTGCGCACGGCCATCGACAAATACAAAGACGACGCCGATGCCGGCAAACTCGGCCAGTTGAAGATGGGCACGGAAGGATACCCGGAAACCCTGCAATCGCTGGTGGATGGCGTGAAGCTGCCGGGCGACGTCGACAAGAAGAAGAAATACCTGCGCCGGATCCCGAAGGATCCGTTCACGAACAATACGGAGTGGGGGATGCGCAGCATGCAGGACGATCCAAAGAGCCTGGCCTGGGGCGGCCAGCATGTGTTCGATGTTTACAGCAAGACCACCGAAAGGGCGCCAGATGGTACATCGTACTCGGAGTGGTAGATTCGGCTTCACCCTGATCGAACTGATGATCGCCATGGCGGTCATCTCGATCCTGGTGTCAGCCGCGGTACCGCTCTACAACAAGGCGCTGATGCGATCGAAGGAAACCATCCTCCGCCAGAATCTATTCACGCTGCGCACAGTGATTGACGAGTTCACCTACGACAAGGGCAAAGCCCCGCAGACGCTGGAAGATCTGGTGACGGCCGGGTATCTGCGCAAGATTCCGATCGACCCGCTGACCGGCAACGAGCGCTCCTGGCAGATCATCATGGAAGACGCTTCGAACACGGTGAATCAATCCGAGCCGGGCATTTTTGATGTGCGCAGCGGATCGGACAAAACGAGCCTTGAAGGAACTCCTTATTCCGAGTGGTGAGGTGATAGGCTCATTAGAATGAGCCTCGCCGAGAATCGCCGCAAGTTCCTTGCCCGCACGGGCGCCTGGTTTGGACTTACCGCACTCAACCCCTTTGAGCGCGTCCTGGCCGCAGCCAAATTCCCCAAAAATCCGTTTACGCTGGGTGTCGCTTCCGGCGACCCTACCTCCAGCGGTGTGGTGCTGTGGACGCGATTGGCGCAGGATCCGATCCATGGCGGCGGCATGAACCCGGAAGCGGTTGCCGTGGACTACCGCGTCGCCACGGATGAAAAGATGGCGAACATCGTGCGCAAGGGCAAGGTGACGGCGTCGCCGGACCTGGCGCACTCGGTGCACGTGGATGTCACCGGGCTCAAGCCGGGGGCGTGGTATTACTACCAATTCTCGGCCGGAGGCTGGGATAGTAAGGTGGCCCGCACGCGCACAGCGCCGGAATCGGCCGACAAACTGCGCTTCGCCTTTGCCTCCTGCCAGCACTTCGAAACGGGCTATTACACCGCCTATCAGCACATGGCGGAAGAGGATCTCGATCTGGTGATCCACCTGGGGGATTACATTTACGAAGGCGGCATCGGGACGCAACCGGGGCGGCCGCGCAAGCACACCGGCGCAGAGATCCTCTCCATCACGGACTATCGCAATCGCCACGCGCTCTACAAGACGGATGAATTGCTGCAGCGCACGCACCAGCGTTTTCCCTGGATCGTCACCTGGGATGACCACGAAGTGGACAACGACTACGCCAACGATTTCCCCGAAGACGGCATGCCGCGTACGACGTTTCTGGAGCGGCGGGCCAGCGCCTACCAGGCCTATTACGAGCACATGCCGCTGCGGCGCACGTCCATGCCAAGCGGTTCCAACATGCAGCTCTACCGGCGGCTGCGCTATGGCCAGTTGGGCGAGATCTTTGTCCTCGACACGCGCCAGTACCGGAGCAAGAAGCCTTGCGGCGCCGGTGTTGGCCCGCTTTGTCCGGACGCGATGGCCCCTTCGCAGTCGATCCTCGGCGCGGCGCAACGGCAGTGGCTGCTCGACGGGCTGGCCAAATCGCCGGGCCAGTGGAACATCATCGCCAACCAGGTGATGATGGCGTGGCTCGACCGCAAGCCGGGTCCCGAGGTCTCTGTCAGCATGGACAAGTGGACGGGCTACGCCGGCGAGTTGAAGAACGTGATGGAATACCTGGCGGCGAAGAAGGTCAAAAACGTCGTTACGGTGACTGGGGACATCCACAGCAACTGGGCGGCGGATCTGAAGGTGGATTTCGCCAATCCCAAATCGCAGACAGTGGGCGTGGAGTTTGTCGGCACCTCCATCTCGTCGTCGGGCGACGGGGAAGATGCGGCGGAAGAAGCGCGCAAAGCGATCGCGGAAAACCCGCATATCCATTTCCACAACCGCCAGCGGGGCTATGTGTCGTGCACGGTGACTCCGGCTCAAGTGCGGGCCGATTACCGTGTGGTGCCCTACGTTTCGAAACCGGGCGCGCCCTTGCAGACGCGTGCTTCCTATGTCGTGCTGAACGGCAAGCCGGGGCTCCAAAAAGCCTGAAATCGAAAGGGGTTGCCGCGCGTCTGATACCCTAGAAACAGTGCGCGTCCAAGTTCTGTTCTTCGGCCAGCTGAAGGACGTAACAGGCCTCACCCGCGAGGATCTGGAAGTCAGTCCCGGCAGCAGGTTACAGTCCGTTTTTGACCATTACGCGGCTCTCTACCCGCGCATGCGAGAACTGTCTTCCAGCATCGTGGTTGCCCATAACCGCCAGTTCGCGGGGCGGGAAACAGCCGTGAACGATGGGGATGAAATCGCTTTTCTGCCTCCCGTGTCGGGCGGATCTTCGCTTTATACCCATGAGATTCGCGACCCCGAGGGGCACTTCTTTGCACTCACGCGGCAACCCATCGATGAGCGGGCCGTACGGCGGGAGATGCTGCAGAACTGCGACGGCGCCATCGTGACCTTCGAAGGCGTAGTGCGCGACAACAGCAAAGGGCGCAAGACACGCTATCTCGACTACGAATGCTACGAGGCCATGGCCATTGAGGTGCTGGCGCAGATTGGGCGCGAAATCGCCGCTGCGCATTCCATTTCGCGCATTGCTCTGGTCCACCGTTTGGGCCGCATGGAGATCAATGAAGCGAGCGTCGTGGTGATCGTCACTTCGCCTCATCGCAAGGCTGCTTTCGACGCCGCACTCGAAGGCATCAACCGCTTGAAACGCACCGTTCCCATCTGGAAGAAGGAATACTTTGAGGATGGCGAAATCTGGGTGGAGGGAGAATGGGACGACTCTGTAGTCTCGCACTGATCCCCCTGGCCGCATTCGCCCAGCAGCCGCCGCCTACCGTGTTCCGCTCCGAGGTGAAACTGGTGCGGTTGCTGGCCACGGTGAAGGATTTTCACGGCACCATGATCGGTGGGCTCGACAAGAGCGACTTCACCATCCTCGACAACGGCGTGAAGCAGGAGATTGCCGTTTTTGAGCGCTACACCGCGCAGCCGCTTTCCATCGCCGTACTGCTCGATACGAGCGCTTCGATTGCCAAGGATTTGAAGATTGCCACCGCCTCGGTGAAGCGCTTCCTGCAGGCCGTGATTCAGGATGGCAACCCTAACGACGAGGCGGCGCTGTTCACCTTCAACCACGAAGTGAGCCAGCATACGGGCTATACGCGCAAGATCCAGCAGATTGAAAATCGCGTCAAGCCGCTTAAAGCCGAAGCGGGCACTTCCCTCTACGATGCCATCTATCTGGCCGCCCAGAGTCTGGATTCGCGTGAAGGACGCCGTGTAATCGTGATTGTGACCGATGGCGGAGATACTACCAGCAGCTACCGCTATCATGATGCGTTGAAGGCCGCGCACATGGTGGATGCGCCGATCTACAGCCTGCTGCTGATGCCGATTCTCAACGATGTAGGCCGCAACATCGGCGGCGAGAACGCGCTTACGACCCTTGGGCAGAGCACCGGAGGGCGGCTGTTCACTCCCACGGTTGGGGCCGAACTCGACCAGGCGCTGGCGGAAATCCTCAAGGATCTTCGCACGCAGTACCTCATTGGCTACTACCCGAAAAATATCCCGTACACAAAAGAAAAATTTCACAACATCCGCCTCGATCTGGCCCGCCGTGATTTGCGGGCGGTGACGCGCAGCGGATATTATGAGTAACGCAGGTCCCCGATGCCCCCACCAATCCCCGTCAAAAAGCAGAAGCCCCAGGAACAGACTGGTGAGGAGCCGAAATACCTCAAAAGTCTGATCGACGAGAAACACCGCGTGCGCGTGAAACTCGTTGACGACAGCGAGGTGGAAGGCGTCATTGAATACTACGACGCAGCGTTCATCCGCTTGACCCGCGAGGGAGAGCCGAATCTCTTCCTGTTTAAACATTTCATCAAATACATCATGGAGCTGTAACAAATCGGATGAGCCGTTCCTTCTTGGATAGCGCGGTGGAAATTGCCCGCGAATCAGGAGCACTACTCTCGCACTTCCTGGAGCGCCGCATTGGATTTGAATTGAAGGGCGATTTCGACCTGGTGACCGAGGCCGACCGCGCCAGCGAGCGGCTGATTGTGGAGCGCCTGCGGTCCTGGTTCCCTTCGCACGGCATTGTGGCGGAGGAAGGCGGCGGCCACGAAGGCACTTCCGAGTATCGCTGGTACGTCGATCCGCTGGACGGCACCACCAACTTCGCTCACGGCTATCCGGTGTTCAACGTGACTCTGGCGCTGGAACACGCGGGGCAGATGCTTTGCGGGGTTATCTTCGATCCGGTGCGGCAGGAGATGTTCACTGCCGAACGCGGCGCCGGCGCTTACCTCAATAATCGACGGATGTCGGTTTCGAAGACCGCCACGCTGGCCGATACTCTGGTGGCTACCGGGTTCCCCAGCCGCAAGCGCCATTTGAATTACAACGTCCACTTCTATCATCAACTGGCGATGGGCACGCACGGCGTGCGCCGCGGAGGCGCGGCGGCGATCGACCTGGCTTACGTCGCCTGCGGACGCCTGGATGCATTCTGGGAATTCACGCTCAATCCCTGGGACATGGCGGCCGGAATGCTGATGGTGGAGGAAGCAGGCGGGTCCACCTCCGACATGCACGGCGGGCCGATGCATCTGCGCTCTCCGCATGTGGTGGCCGATAATGGCCAGGTGCACGACGAGTTGATCGGACTGTTTCGCGAGATCTTCGCCAACTCGTTCCGCTATCCGCTTCCTACGATTTCCTAGCTAGCTAGCGCGGAGGCGGACCGCCACCCGGAGGAGGCCCACCCGGTCCGCCGCCCGGTCCGCCTGCGCCACCCGGTTGGTCCGGCGTGCTTCCCGCCGCCACGTCCAATATCAGGTTGAACTCCGACGAGGCGTAGTGCCCCTCGTTCTTTGCTTTCAGCAGCAGATAATCTCCGCTATTCCTCGTGATCGACCCAAGTGCCGACGCGCCGCTGTAGATCCCATCCGCCGCATTCCGGGTGTCCGGGCTTCCCTTGCTGCTGTAGGGGGCCAGGCGGTAGATTTCGTCGCTGAACGCATCTTCGAAAAACAACTGGCTGGTGAACTCGTAGGTCTCCTGCATCTTGGAAAAGAAACGCACCTTAAAGTGGATGTGCACCGCACGTCCCTGGTACCAGCCAGGGTAGATGGTGGTGAACTCCACACGCCCGCCCCGGTCCGTGATCTGATACCCGCGCAGGTACCGTTGGCCCGTCGAACTCTGCGCCGCCACGTCCGAATACACACCAGCCGCGTTGCAGTGCCAGATATCCACAAATGCACCCGCCAGCGGTGTCACCACACAATCGTCCACACGCGAAAAATTCAATGTTAGTACGAGTGGAAATCCCGGTTGTAATACCCCCGTGTCCGGATCCGAGCGGATGTCGCTCCGATTCAGGATTTCATCCACGAAGTACGGCCCTTCGGTCAGTGAAGGCGCACCCACCACAGCGCATTGGGCGAACGCGGCTTCTTCAAACCCCGCGGGCAGGCCGCTCAACGCAGCCAACCCCGCTGCCGCACGCAGTAAATGCCGCCGTGTCGGATTCTTCCCAGAATAGTATATATTCCCCATGCCTTGATCGTATCAATCCAGGCATACGGACTTCTGTAAAAATTTACTGACCTTGGACCGTGCCGGTGGTCGTAGTTCCTTCGCGCGGATTAAACACCGGGAACGTGATGATATTACTTACGTAGATATCCTGCGCGATGGTTAGCTGAGTGGCCGGGTTCGTGGGGATATCCGAATTCAATTCCAGGTGCACTTCATAAATGCCAACCAGCCCGGGAGCGAGCCCCGAATACAACACGTTGGCAGTCTTGGCGGCAGCCAGAGACGACACAAACTCGTTCGGCCGGTTGATGCCCTCGTAGGTGTACTTAAACCCCGTAGCAAGCGGGAATACCGCTTCCTGTGGATTCACTAATCCCAAACCCGTGGCCAGCACCACCACCGTCTCTCCCGGCAGTGCCGGGTTGTCGGCAGTCACGCGCGAGCCGCCGCTGTTGGCGCAGCAGGTTTCCGAATTGGTCGCGGTCAGAATCACCTGCGCCGACTCGGCCACCTTGGTGGAAATCTTGATTCCGTTACCTTCCGGCCCGGCTACCTTGGCCCGCAGACGCAAACGGGTGAACACGCCCGAGGTGAACGCCTCCACCTTCTCTTCCGGGTTGGCATTAATCGCCGCGATCAGCCCGGCCAGGATATTCTCCAGGGTGTCGTTTTCCTTCACCGTGTAGCTGTACTCGCGGTCTTCGATTACCACTACCGCCAAATCGCCAGGATTCGCCGTGCCGTCCACCGAAACCGTAGCGGTTGCATTCGAGCTGAAGTGAGTCACAATTCCGGGGCGCGGATCCGTTCCATCTTCGGCCAAAATGCCGGGATTCTGCGGAATGATCGGCACAGCCACCGCCGCGGTGCTTACTACCAATCCGCTCTTGCGTTTGATGCGGAGATAGGCGCTGATGGAATTCGCATCATTCACTTCCCACGGAACCTGCGCCCGGATCTCTCTGGGCGAGACCATCAGGATCGGCGCGCGAATCCCGTCGAAATACACCTGCACCCCACCCAACTCCTTGGGCAGCGGATTGACTCCCTCCGGTGCCGTGACAGTTTCATCCGACAGGTTGTCGCCTAGGATCGTCACCAGTGTCCCCGGAGCGATTTTCGCCGCATCCTGGCCTCCGCTGAGTGTTGCACCGCCCGTGGTAGCCACCAACGTGGCGCCGTCGGAAAGCGTCGTGCTGTAGGAAATGCTATTGCCTTCCGCCCCGGATATGCGCGACGTCAACACTAGCGTGCTGAACAGAAGGTTGGGATTGGCAAATACCTGCGGATCGCCGGCGCCACTATTCGATGCGTTGATCTGCGTTACCAGCGCGTTTACGATATTTTCGAAGCTGTCGTCCTTCAGGATCTTGTATTTGTACTGGCGCTCTTTCTTGTTCGCCTCAGTCGCGTTGGCATCCCCGATCTTCAGCGTGACTTCGTCGTTCTCCTTCAGCGTGCCGCCAAACGTAATCGTTCCAATCGCGAACACGTCTTTACTGAACAGATTGCGCACACCTGTGTAAGGGACGTTAACCTCGCCTGGGGTAAATACCAGAATCCGCCGCCGGAATGGATCGGAGACGTACAAATTGTCGCCATCCCAGGCCAGCGACATCGGTGCTGCCACCGAATCCGAACTGGCCCGGCCCAGCGGGTTTGCGCTGTCGGAGACCTGATTCAGGTTGCTCGCAATTTGACCCACGATCACATCGGCCTTCTGGCCGTTCCGTGTCGGAATCGTGTTGTATACCAGGATGCGATCGTTTCCGCCATCGGCAATAAAAAGGCGCTTGCCATCAGATAGCGCATACCGGGGAAAATCCATCGTCGACTGGTAACAGTCCGCCGGATACGTGGTGACATTATTCGTGGTCGTCCCCCGGTCGGAACAGAATCCCTTGGCATTATTCGCATCACCGGATTCCATGTTCGGCTGCCCGACAACGACATCTGCCGCTGCGCCGTTCGAATCCGGAATACTGTTCCACACCAGCACCCGGTTGTATCCCAAGTCGCTCACGAAAAGCTTCGTTCCATCGCTGGTGACCGACACCGGGGTGAGCATCTTATCGGCTTTGGGTTGGAAACTCGCAGCGCTCAGATCCTGAGGGGCGTGGGCCGTAAACGAAGACTGTCCCAGCACCACATCCGCCGGCTGATAGTTCTGCGTCGGAATGTTCCGCCAAATCAGAACTCGATCGTTCGACGTATCCGCCACGAACAGCTTGTTTCCCTGAATCCAGATTCCCTGCGGACCGCGCATGCTCCGCTGTGTCGGCAATTGTCCGCCCTCGTTGGCTCTGCCGGTCGTAAAATCCGGCTGTCCCAAAACGAGATCAGCGGGCTGGTTATTCACCGTAGGAATGCTGCGCCAGATCAGAACACGGTTGTTGTCTGTATCGGCGACGGCGATGATTCGCCCGTCCGTTGCCACTGCGGTCGGATGCTGCATCCCGCGCTGGCTCAAATTCACTTCGTTCTTGCTGAAGTCTGCTTGCCCTAGCACCAGATCCGCTCTACCAACACAAACCTGGCAGCGCACCTCAGAGATGGGCAGCTCTTGCGTTGGCTCTGGCAGCACGCTGCGAATATTGCGATAGATGAGAATCCGATTGTTGCGTGGCAGCGCGGATACGCGATTATCATCGACAACCACAAGCATGCCGTTCGCGAACGCAATGCCGCTGGCAGCGCCAATCACCGCGTCGTCTGAGACGGGCTGTTGCGCCGTGAAAGTGCGCTGGCCGATTACAGCACGTGCCGCCATTCCGCTGAAGAAATCAGCGGCTGAACACAATCCGGCTATCAGGAGGGAACCTACGAAGACTCGCATGGAGATTTAGTGCGTTAAAACCTTGATCACTAAAGTATAGCAACGAGTGGGACGCGTTTCCTGCCGCCCCGGTTTCTCCAAATGACGCGATTCACCGCCGAGTGACCGATATCGTCCGCCACGACATGTTCCCTGCCTCGTCAAACGCCTGTATCGTGATTGAGTTAACCCCTACCAGAAGCGGATAGTCGAAGCGCCAGTCGCCTGTTCCCGTAGCCCTCCCGGTCCGGTTTCCATCTCCCACATAGACGACTTCTTTTACCCCCACGTTGTCCGTTGCTGTTCCGGAGATGGAGATCGTGGCGCTGGTCGTGCTGACCGCCGATTGCAGTGGGGAAACCACGGTCAATGTCGGTGCACTCCGGTCCGCCGTGGCGGCAGGTGCCGTGTATTGTACATCCAGAACTGTACTCGCCGATTGGCCCGCAGCATTCGTCGCCGTCACCGTGATGCGGTTGGCTCCCGATTCCAGCGTGATCGCGCTCGTGCTCCACGCCGATGCGCCCGATATCGCTCCGCCGCTGCCGCGCGAGTTCGTCCAAGCAATCCGTGTCACCGTACCGTCCGGACCAGCCGTCCCTGACAGCACCACCGTCGCCCGGTCCGCAACATATGTCGCGGCCGTGGTTGGCGCCGTAATGCGCACAAACAGCGCCGGTTGCGCCGCCACAACCTCACGTGTGATCCGCACCTGCTGTACCGCCTTTACCTGCGACACATCGCTCGCCGTGATCGTGATGACATTCTCCCCGGTCTGCAGCGCGATCCCACTGATGCTCCATGGCCGGTATCCTTGCGCCGTGCCCGTGCCGCCACGGTTATTCGCCCAGCTCACCTGGATCGTGCCGCTCCCGCCGGTCGTCGTCCCTGACACATCAACCGTCGCTGCCGTAGTCGTCGCCGCAACAGTGTTGACCGTCAGTTGCAGAGCCGCTGCCGCCGTGCTGGTTGTGCCGGACCCGGTGGCATACAGCTCCCGAATCGCCGCGACATCCTCGGCATTCAATTGAGCCACTTTCTTGTAGTAGGGATACATCACCGCGTTCGGGTTGTCGCTGTGCCCTAATCCCAGCGCGTGCCCGAGTTCATGCAGCACGACGCTATACAGGTCCATGCCGCTGCCCACCTGCCACGCTTCGTCATCATCCAGATGCAGATCCCCCGCAATGGACTCCGGGTTTGGTGGCGCCGGGAAAAACGTATGAGCCAGTGTCTTCCCTGGCCCATCGAATGCATAGCCGTCTCCGTGTTCTTTAGCTCCAAACAGGATATTGACCGTCTTCGAATCCTTTCCCGACGCCGCCGGTTTGAACTTCAACTGAACGTAATTTCCCCACTCCTGCATCGCCCGCAAAATTTCACCCCGGGTCTGCTCCGGCGAGATTCGCCCCGTGTAGGAAGAGAAGAAGTAACCCAGTTCCGCGCTGGCTTTTCCCGCCCCGTCCCATCCTTCGCCGACTTTAGCCACAATCTGTCCGATCGTCCCGGTCTCCGTCAGCGGCCCAGGACATCCTTCCACCGGCATGTGCCCCAGAATCTCCGGCGAACTGGGAAACAGGTAAGCCGTTTCATCCCAATTCGCCAGCCGTGCCAGTTGCCGCCCCGGTCCGCGGATGATCCGCTGCGTCGGCACCAAATCGGGATTCTCCTCCAGATCCAATCCTTCTTCCCGTACAATTGTCAAAATATCAGAACCGGAAACGTCACTATAAAATTCCACTAATATCGATTCTTTTTCTTCCGAATCAAAAACTCCCCGATCCGTCAGCACCGGACTCAGCTTCTGCTCCGGACGCAACCGTCCTACCCATTCGAAGCCAATGTCTTCGAGTGGCGCCGTCTCCGGCACCGACGCTAGCAATCCTCGCTCGGGCAGAAACTGCAGCACATGGATCGACCGCGCCTCCAGTTGCCCCCGTTCTACCGCCGTAGGAGTGGTTGGATATACCAGAACCATGTGCCACCGGTCCGCCGATAGCCTCCTGGACGCCGCCACCGATTCTCGCGGCAGCTCTCTCGCCTTGGTTTTGAGGGATAGGCCTGGCTGTGCCTTCGCCACACCCCACCCTATCGCCAGGGTCAGGGTTACGAGGCGAAATCCTCTTTGGAATTTCATGTCTACACGAAACTCATCGAGTCAGTTGGAGAATTCTGTGAGAAATGCGCCACTAATATTCCGGAACGCGAGATCGCGCTCCGGAGAACCCACATGTGGCGGTTGCCCTTGTTTTTGTTTCTTTTCGCCGCGCTTTCGCTCGCTCAAACTTCCTACCTGATCGAAACCGTGGCCGGGAGTGATTCGACCACCAACGCCCTCCTCTTCGACGACCCCCGCGGTGTCGCCGTTGACCCCTCTGGCAATGTCTATATCTCAGACACAGCCCGCCATCGCGTCATCCGCATCGCTGTTTCGGGGGAAATGTCCGTCGCCGCCGGCTCCGGAAGACCCGGATTCTCCGGCGATGGCGGCCCCGCTGAATCCGCTGAACTGAATCAGCCCTATGGACTTGCTCTCGATACCGCCGGCAATCTTTACATCGCCGATCTGCAGAATGCCCGTATCCGCAAAGTCGACCTCGCCGGCCGTATCATCACCGTTGCCGGTGGCGGCCCAAGCCCTGTCACATCCGGGCTGGAAGCCACCGCCGTCGCACTCAAAGCCCCGCGCAACGTCGCCGTCGACCCCGCCGGCAATCTGTATATCTCCGATTTTCTCGATCATCGCGTATTGCGAGTCGCCCTCTCCACCCGCATTTCCGTTTTTGCAGGCACCGGTTCCCCAGGAGCCGCCCTGGATTCCGCCAGCGCTACTACCGGTACACTCTCTTATCCCGCCGGTTTATACCTTACCCCCTCCGGTGAGCTCTATATCGCGGACAGCGGCAACCACGCCATCCGTAGAGTAACCGGTAGCATCATGACGCGTATTCCCATCCAGGACAGCGCGGCCTTCGTCCACCTCCCCGTGGGAGTATGTTTTGATCCGTCCGGCAATCTCTACATTGCCAGTACCGGATTTGATCAAGTGGTGCAGCTGAATCGGTCCGGCGTTCCCAGTGTCCTCACGCATGAAGTCCGCGATATAGCCTGCGACGGTACCGGGAATATGATTGTCATCTCCCCCAACTCGGCCCGCCGCCTTAGCGCCGATGGGAAGAACATCACCATTGCCGGGGCCACCGTTCGATTCCGGGGAGAGGGCAGCTCCGCCGCCACTGCTCTGCTCAACAACCCGATGGACGTGAAGACGGATGCATCCGGCGCCATCTACATCGCCGACACCGCCAATCACCGCATCCGCAAGATCACCGCGGGAATCATCACCACCCTCGCCGGCGACGGAGAAGCGGGTTTCTCCGGTGACAACGGGGCAGCCTCCACGGCCCGGCTCTTTCGCCCGCAGAGCGTTGCGATCGATGCTACGGGCAATGTGTACATCGCCGATACGCAAAACCACAGGGTTCGAAAGATCTCGTCCAACGGGAAGATCACCACTATCGCCGGAACTGGCGTTGCGGGATTCAATGGCGATTCGCAACTGGCCTCCGACGCCCAACTCCACACTCCCAGCGCTGTCGCCCTCGACGCCAATGGAGTCCTCTACATCGCCGACACCGGCAACCACCGCATCCGCCGGCTCACAGCGAGCGGCTATCTCCTCACCATCGCCGGCACCGCCGGACGTGGTTTTTCCGGTGATGGCGAAGCTGCCCTCAGCGCACGCCTGGATACTCCAGTGGGCTTGGTCTTCGACAGCAGCGGCAATCTCTACATCGCCGATCAGGGCAATCGCCGTGTACGGCGCATTTCTCCCTTGGGGACAATGTCTACTGCCTTGGCAAATGCCGGCCTTCCGGCGGGTTTGGCGATCGATGCCCAGGGCAGCCTCGTCTGGTCCGACGCCGCCACGAACTCCATCCTCGCCGCCGACCCTGGCGGGATCCCACGCATCATCGCCGGCAAAGGAGAGCGCGGCTTCTCGGGCGATGGAGAGGCAGCCAAAGACGCAAGGCTGGACGGCCCCTCCGGCCTCGCCATCGACAAGCAGGGCAATCTCTACATCGCCGATCGCAACAACCACCGCATCCGCAAGGTGAGCGCCGTACTGATTGCTCCGCCATCGCTGCCGCCGCCGGTGGTGGAAGAAGCCGAGTTGCGCATCTGGCACGGTGCCATTCTCGAAGCTACAGCCGTCGCCCCAGGCATGCTGCTGACTCTCCAAGGCACAGGGATCGGCCCATCCTCTCCCATGTCTGGAACCGTGGCCGCGAACGGTGCATTGGCCGGCACGCTTGGCGACACCCAGGTGCGCATTGACGGAAAACCTGCCCCCATCCTCTATGCGCAGGAAAACCTCATCAACGCGCAGGCTCCCTATTCCATCGGCAGCGCATCCACGGTGGCGGTGGAGGTGCTCCGCGCAGGAAAAGTAAAATCGAAAACCACGGTTGCTGTCAAAGCTTATGTGCCCGGTATTTTTACCGCGGGTAGCGGCGCCGGTCCGGCCACCGCGCTCAACGAAGATCTCACCGTCAATCAGTCCGGCAACCGCGCGGCCCGGGGTGCTCTATTGACCTTCTATGCCACCGGGGATGGCCTCACAGACCCCGCTCTCATCGAAGGCAAACTGTCCGATCCTCCATACCCCGCGCCTATTGCTCCGCTGGGGGTCACCATCGACGGGCGCACTGCCGAAATCACCGCGATCGGATCTGCCGTCACCAGCCCGGGCGTGCTGCAAGTCACCGTTAGAGTCCCACAGCAAGCCGCTTCCGGACCCGCCGCCCTCGTTCTCACCGTGGGCGGCGTCTCCAGTCAAGCCGGCGTCACCGTATTTGTGCGCTGAAGTCTACCAGTAGACCTTCAAACCCAGCTGCATCTGCCGCGGATCATTCGCCTGATTCGTCACAATACCGAAGTTCCCGGCATTGAGGCTCGTGCTCCCTGTCCCGAAAATCGTGCGGTTGAAGATGTTGAATCCTTCCCCGCGCAGATCCAGCCGGATCGATTCCGTGATGTTGAAGGTCTTTGCCAGACTCACGTTCTCCGATAGCCCCCAGAAAGAGCGGACCTTCGGGTTGTAGCGCGTGGCATTGCCGAAATCCACCGGCTGCACCGGAAACGCACTGGCCGGTTTCAGGAAGCGGTCCACGTTGGGATCGAACTTTGCACCCGCAATCGGGGCGCGCCATCCATCGTAAGTGTCCACCACTGGCCGCGTGCCCGCGTTGAAAATATTCAGCGGATTGTTGCGCGCCAGCGCGATCGGATTGCCGCTGTTGTATTGCTGAATCGCCGATAGCCGCCATCCGCCCACCAACTGATTCAGGAATCCGCCGCTCGCCCAGCGCTGCCCCTTTCCAAACGGCAGGTTCCACAAATTGGCGAACTTGATCGTATGCGTCGAATCGTACTGCCCGATGGATTTTTCCAATCCGCGGTTGTAGTGATCCATGGCGCCATTCGGCGATGTCGCAAAGTAAGTGTCCGAGTCCGTGATCAGCTTCGACAACACATAGCTCCACTGGAACGTCAGATCCTTCGAGAACCGGCGGTCTGCCTTGACCACCACCGCGTGATACGAGGAATGCCCGCTCTTGTCTCCGTTCTGCACGCCCGTGATGATGCCGTTGTACTGCGGATACGGCCGCAGCGACTGATTCACCGTGCGCAGCAGCGCCGTGGAGAAGCTCGGATAGGGTAGCCCGAAGCCCGCCCCGCGAGCCGTCGTCGAGTTGATGTCCGAACGCAGCACCGTCTGCGCCTGCGCCACGCCCAGCCGCTGCACCACCTGCTGGTACACGGCCGTCGGAACCTGGTTCAGCACCAAAAGCGCCGTCTGCAAATGCGAGCCTACCGTTGCGTTATAGCCAACCTCCAGCACTGTGTTGCTGGCCATCTGGCGCTGCATCGTGAACGTCCAGAACAGATTTTCCGGAGCCCGCGTCGCTTCCTGTCCCTGCCAGTAATCCACCGTGTTCCCGTTGGAAAACGCCGGGTCGATGGCGGGCGGCAGCTTATAAGCCGGCAGTCCCTCGTCCAGCTTGAACGTCGGTGTCAGGCCTTGAGTCGTGTTCTCGAACACATACTGCCCGATGAAGCCCGCGAAGTGTCCGCTGCCTTGTACCGCGGTCACGCGCGAGAACGAACGGCCGAACGCCGTGCGGAAGGTGGTCTTGTTGTCCGGTGTGTACGCCAGTCCGATACGCGGCCCGAAACCCATGTGCCAGCCCGGAACCAGCGAACGCTTGTTCTCACGCCCCTGCCCGAAGCCGGCAAACCACAGTGCCCCCAGCCGTCCATCCGCGCCCGGATTCGGACGGTCCGGATTGAAATCCGAATATTCGTCTTTCTTGTTCGTCGGCGGCAGCGTGTTGTCGTACCGCAATCCGAAATTCAGGGTCAGCTTACGCGTGATGCGCCAATCGTCTTGCGCGTAGAAACCGAAATAGCGGTATTTCTGAGTCACCGCGCGGATCGTCTCCGTGCGGCCCAGAAACGCTTCGCCCAGCAGGAACGACGCAAACGAACTGCCCCCGCTCGCCGGGAACGAAGTCGACCCCGGAATGCTCGTATTCAGGAAGCTGAAGTCCGCGCGCCCGCCGATATCCTGCTGCCCGAATCCATCGGCATTCTGATTCTGATGCTGGAAGCCGAACTTGAACGTGTGTGAGCCCTTCACGTAGCTCAGATCATCCTTCAAGCCCCAGCCCGGCTGTTCCGTGCCGTTGTAGCTCGCCGAGCCCCAAGCCGTGTATTCGGTGAAGTTGATCGTCGGGAAGTTCTGGTTGCAATCCACCACGTTCTTGATGCAAACCTTGCTCTTCCAGTCCTTGTCCACATTCGCCGAGTAGCTGTTCTTGATGAAGCCGTTCCAGGCCAGCGAGAAGTGGTTCACCATGCTCGCCGAAATCGTGTAGTCATGCGTCACCCGAAACGCGTCCGTGTCCCAGGCCTGAATCTGCCCGTTCCACAGCGGCTCCGGCAATCCCGGAGCGCCCGCTGGACCCGGTTTGTTGCGATACGTGGTCATGTTCCACAGGAAGCCGAGGCGCTGTTTGCTTCCGATCACCTGGTCCGCCTTCAGACTGTACTTGTCGGTGGGCGTCACCATCGTGCCGCCGCTCACCAGGTAGTTGTTGCGGACGAAGTTGCTTGTGCCGGCGCCAAATCCGCGATTCGGCGCAATTGACGACCCGAATCCGGCAATCGCCGAAGCCGTCGTCGCAAACCGGCTCACCGGAATCTGATTGCCGGGGAATGCATCGCGGACGGAACCCGTGCCGGTCGGATTGGCGCGCGTGGTCGATGGATCGTACACCGCGATGGCCCGGTTGTTCTGATCCACCCAGTTGCGGAAATCGCCGCGGTACATTTCCGGGGTTGGCAACGAGAGAATCGTATCGTTGGCGCCCACGCGATTGCGGAATCCTTCATACGAGAAGAAGAAAAACGTCTTGTTCCGGCCGTCATACAGCTTCGGTATATACAGCGGGCCGGCCACAGTGAACCCGAAATCGTTCTGCCGGTACACCGAGCGCTTCGCCGCAAAGAACCCGCGTGAGTCCAGCGCATCGTTGCGCAGAAAGTCATACGCCGAGCCGTGGAAATTGTTCGTCCCCGACTTCGATGCAAAAGACATGACGCCGCCGCCGGCCTGCCCGAATTCCGCCTTGAACCCGTTCGTGTCCACGCTGAACTCCGTCAACGCTTCCACCGACGGCGTGTTCAGCGCCGCTTCCGCCGTATCGCCGGAGCGGTTCGTGCCCACGCTGTGCCCATCGAGTGTGGCATCCCAGGCAGCCACCTGTCCGCCGCCCAGCGCCAGCCTCTGTCCGGATCCGCGCGCCTCTGCCGCCACCGATACCAGGTTGAACGGGCTGCGCATCGATCCCGCCACTACCAGCGGCAGTTCGTCCACCATCTTGTTCTCGACTTGCGTCGAGGTCTTCGCGCTGTCGGTCTGAATCGTTGAAACCGCCGCGGTCACTTCCACCGCTTCCGATACTTGCCCCAGTTGTAGCTGCGCGTCCACACGAATACTGCCCGAGGCCGAAACGTTCACTTCACGCTGCAGAAACCGCTTGAAGCCCGTCGCCGTCACCTCCAGGCGATACACGCCAGGCGGCAGGTTCGGTATGTTGAATTCCCCCGTAGTGGACGACACGGTTTTCGAAACCGCGTTTGTGTCGCGGCTGACCGCATTCACTTCCGCCGCTGCAATCGCGGCGCCGGAAGGGTCGGTAATCGTTCCATTAATGGTGCCGCGTTCGCTCTGGCCCAGGGCGAGAAGCGCGGAGAGAGACAACAATAGCGTGGCTTTGACAAGTTTCAACTGAGAATGACCTCCAGAAGCTGAAGGCTGTTCTATCAGATCCGCATATCCGATTGCAACTAGGGGGCTCCCCACGAAAATTCGATCGCCGTGGTGACTCGGTCCTTAATCAGTACGTCCTGCTCCTGTTTGGCGAACCCCTGACGCACCACTTCCAGCTTGTGCTTACCCACAGACAACGTCAGGCTGGCCGGCGTCTTTTCCGCCCGTTCCACTCCGTCAATGACGATGGTTGCCCCCGCAGGTGTCGTCCGGATGGTCAGCGTGCCCAACGCGCGATCCAGCGCCATCACTGCCGATCTCTCCTCCGGCACCAGCAGAATCCGGCTCTGGCTCCGGTAGCCATCCAGAATCGTGCTCAGCGTGTGCCGTCCCGCCGGCAACGTCATGTCGCAGGGCGTGGTGCACATCAGCCGCGGCTGCCCGTCAAACATCACCTTCGCCCCTGGTGGATTGGTCACTACGCGAACCACCGCTTCCGTCACCCGTTCCGGCTCAGGCTTTGGCTTGCTCTTTGCCTTGACGGGCGCAGGCTTCACTGGCTCAGGCTTCACAACCGGCTCAGCCGGTGGAGTCACTGGAACCACCTTTTCCGGCTCCGGCTGCGGCGGTGGCGGTGGCGGCACCGCAGGCGGCGGCCCCAGTGCCGAAGGCCGCTCCTCCGCTTTCGGCGGCGCCTGCGCCAACACCGCCGCCTTGCGTTTCGCCTCCGGTTCCCGCACCCAAGTCACCAGCATCTGCCGGCTCAGGGCGAGGATGCCGAAGGTAACGAGGCACCCCACCAGCACAATCAGCCACCAGCGCCGTTCTCTTGGCGGCTCTTCCGCCTCCACCACCACAGCCTCGCTCGGCCGCTTCAGCACCACAGGCGCGGCAGCAACTGGTTCCGCCACCGTCTCCTCGCTCTCAAATTTCCCTGCCGCCATCGGCTTCCAACTCGACTTCGCTTCGCACGCCCCGCGCAGCGCCTTGGCAAACGCCTGGCAATTCGCATAGCGCTCCGCCGGGTCCTTGTGCAGCGCCTTCCGCATCACGACATCCACCGCCGGGCCAAGCGTCGCATTCAGCCGCTGCAGCGGAGCAGGCTCCTCATTCACGATCTTGAACATCAGCCCCGGCAGCGTCGCACCCGTAAATGGCCGCTCTCCTGCCAGCAGTTGATAGGCGATTACCGCCAGCGAAAACTGATCGGACCGCCCGCTGATTTTCGCGTCCGAAATCTGCTCCGGCGACATGTAGCTCGGCGTTCCCAGCAACACGCCTGTGCTGGTCGCCTGTTGCGAGGTGAACTTGGCCACCCCAAAGTCCGTAATCTTCACCGCTCCACCGGATGCCACCATGATGTTGGCCGGCTTGATATCGCGGTGCACAATCCCTTTTCCGTGTGCGTAATCGAGCGCTGCCGCCGTCTCCTCCAGCACATGCAGCACCGTCTTGCCGTCCAACGGCTCCTCACCGTGCATCATCTTCTCGAGCGTCGGCCCGTCCACGTACTCCATGAAGACGTAGCAGACGTTGTCTTCCTCATAAATGTCGTAGATCGTGACAATGCCCGGATGCGAAAGAATCCCCGCCGAGCGCGCTTCGCGAAACAGACGGTCCCGCAGAAACTTGCGCTCTTCCTCACTCGCCGCTTCGCTCAGCCGGATCGTTTTGATCGCCACCGTCCGCCCGATTGCCGGATCTTCGGCCAGATACACGACGCCCATCGCGCCGCGCCCGATCTCCCGAATCACCCTGTATCGCCCAATCTGCATCTTCGTAATTGGCGCTTCAATTGTACCAGCGGCCCGCATTGCTACAATCGAAGTTCGCACCCGAAATATCATGTTTAAATCCCTATTTGGCTCCTCATCCGGCGAGGAACCGAATCTCCTCGAGAGACTGAAGCAAGGCATCGAAAAGACCCGCGCCGGATTCGTGTCCATGATCGACGACACGATTCACGGCAAACGCGAGATCGATGCCGACCTGCTCGAAGAACTCGAATACACGCTGATCACCGCCGACATCGGCGTACGCACCGCCACCGAAATCCTCGATGGCATTCGTCAGCGCGTCGACCGCAAACTGCTCAACGACGCCGGCGAACTGAAAGGGCTCATCCGCCAGCGCCTCCTCGAAGTGCTCGAAGGCGCCGAACGGCCCGTTCCTGTCGTCACTACGCCTCCCGCCGTCCTGCTTGTTGTCGGCGTCAACGGCGCAGGCAAAACCACCACCATCGGCAAGCTCACCCAGCGCTTCAAATCCGAAGGCCGCAGCGTCCTGCTCTGCGCCGCCGACACGTTTCGCGCCGCCGCCATCGAACAACTCGAAGTGTGGGGCCAGCGCACCTCCACCGAAGTCATCCGCCAGCAGCAGGGCTCAGACCCCAGCGCCGTCCTCTTCGATGCCCTCAGCGCCGCCAAAGCCCGCAAGACGGACTATGTCATCGTCGATACCGCCGGCCGTCTCCACAACAAAGCCAACCTCATGGCCGAGCTCGAAAAGATGAGCCGCACCGCCAAGCGCGTCATCCCCGAAGCTCCCCATGAAGTGCTGCTCGTCCTCGATGCCACCACCGGCCAGAATGGCCTGGAACAGGCCCGCAACTTCACCCAAACCAGCGGCGTCACCGGTATCGTCCTCACCAAACTCGACGGCACGGCAAAAGGCGGCGTCGTAGTCGCCATCACCCGCGAACTCAACCTGCCCATCCGCTACATCGGTGTGGGCGAAAAGATCGATGACCTCATCCCGTTCGATCCGGAAGCCTTCGTCGATTCCCTCTTTGCCACGAAGTAATCCCCATGCCTGATTTTCTTTTGAGAGCACTCGAACTGGCCCGCGCGGGCGTCGGTCAAACCAGCCCAAATCCTACCGTGGGAGCCGTCATCGAACGCGGCGGCGAAATCCTCGGCGAAGGCTTCCACGTCTACGCCGAAAAGAAACACGCCGAAATCGTGGCCCTCGACCAGGCCGGTGAGAAAGCGCGCGGCGCCACTCTCTACGTCACCCTCGAACCCTGTTCGCATCAAGGCCGCACCGGACCCTGCGCCGATGCGGTAATTGCCGCCGGCATCACCCGCGTCGTCGCGCCCATCGAAGATCCCAATCCTGCCGTCTCCGGCGAAGGGTTTCGCAAACTTCGCGAAGCTGGTATCGAAGTGGTCATTGATGAAACGCACGCCGCCGCAGCCCGTAAGCTCAACGAGGCCTTCTTTCACTTCATCCAGACCGGGCTGCCCTTCGTCACGCTCAAGTCTGCCGTCACGCTCGACGGCAAAATCGCCGCTCCCTATGACAACGACGGATGGATCACCAGCGAGACCGCCCGCGCCCACGTCCAGACCCTCCGCCACGCTACCGATGCCATCCTCACCGGCATCGGCACGGCACTCGCCGACGATTGCCTCCTCACGGACCGTTCCGGGCTCCCCCGCAGCCGCCCGTTGCTACGCATCGTGCTCGATTCCCAACTTCGTCTTCCCACCACATCCAAACTGGCTACTTCCTGCGACAAGGACGTTCTGGTAGTCACCACCTCAGCCGCCAGCGCTGAACGCCGCCAGGCGCTCGAAGCCGTTGGCGTCGAAGTGGTCACCCTCGACGGCGCAGCCGGCCGTACCAGCCTCAAAGATCTGACCGCCTGGCTTGGCCAGCGCGGCTACCAGTCCCTCATGATCGAAGCAGGCAGCATGGTCAATTGGGGCGCGCTCGAGTCGGGCATTGTCGACCGCCTGTTCCTTTACTACGCTCCGAAGATTCTGGGAGGCTTGAAGTCGCTCCCCGTCGCCGGAGGCCCGGGCCGCCAGCGCCGCAGCGACGCCATCCTCTTCCACAACGTCACCCTCCATCCGATTCCTCCCGACGAGTTCGCCGTGGAATCCTATCTCGTGAAGTAGCACTTATGTTCACCGGAATCATCGAAGAACTCGGCTCCGTCCAGGCGATCCTTCCTCAGGCGGCGGGCTCACGCCTCATCATCGGATGCCGCACCGTCCTCGAGGACGCCACCGAAGGCTGCAGCATCTCGACCAACGGCGTCTGCCTCACCGCCATTGACCTGCGCCCCGGCTCCTTCTCCGCTGACCTCGCCCCCGAGACGCTCAAGCGCAGCAACCTCGGCGATCTGCGTGTGGGCTCACCCGTCAGTTTGGAGCGCTCCCTTGCCGCCGGCGGCCGCCTCAGCGGCCACATCGTGCAAGGCCACGTCGATGCCACCGGCGAGTTCCTTTCACTCGAATCCCTGGGCAGTGACAACTGGTGGCTGCAGATCCGCGTTCCTCCCGACGTGGAAAAACTCCTCGTCTACAAAGGCAGCATCGCCATCGACGGCATCAGCCTCACCGTCGCCTCCATCGAAGGCGACGTGCTCTCGGTGACCATCGTGCCCCACACCTTCCGCAACACGACACTCGGCTCCCGCCGCCCCGGCGATCGCGTCAACCTCGAATGCGACATCCTCGCCAAGTACGTCGACAAACTCCTCCAGCGCATCGAGCGCCCTTCCACCCTCACCCTCGACAAGCTGAAGAACATGGGATACTAGCTTTCGCGTGCCCATCACCCTCCTGCTGATGGCCTTCACCACGACGGCCCCCGCCGCCACGCCCACCTTCCACCGCGACATCACGCCGATCCTCGCCGCCAAGTGCCAAACCTGCCATCGCCCTGGCGAAGCCGCACCCATGCCGCTCCTCACCTTCGCCCAAACCCGCCCCTGGGCCAAGGCCATTCGTGAAGCTGTCGCCACCAATCGCATGCCACCCTGGCACGCCGACAACACGGTCACCCGCTATTCCAACGACCTCTCTCTCACCCCCGCGCAGCGTGCACTCATTCTCGCCTGGGTCGATGCCGGCGCCCCCGAGGGCAATCCCGCCGACGCCCCCAAGCCCAAGGCCTTCGCCGATGGCTGGCGCATCGCCAAACCCGATGCCATCTTCACCCTCCCCGAATCATTCCAAGTCCCCGCCAAAGGCACCATCGAGTATCAGTACTTCTCCGTTCCCACAAACTTCAAGGAAGCTCGCTGGGTGGAAATGGCCGAGGTGCGCCCCGGCGCCCGCGAAGTGGTGCATCACGCCATCGTCTCCGTGCGCGACGAATCCGGCTTCTTCGGTGGCCAGTTCCTTGCCGGCTACGCTCCCGGCGCAGCGCCGCAAATCTGGAAACCCGGGGTCGCCCGCCTCATCCCCGCCGGCGCGCAACTCATTTTCCAGATGCATTACACCGCTTCCGGCAAAGCCGCTACGGATCGTACCCAGGTCGGCCTCGTCTTCGCCAAACAACCCCCGAGGGAGCGCGCCGTCGCCATGCGCGCCATCAATACCTGGTTCGTCATCCCGCCCGGTGCGCCCAGCCACAAAGTGGAAGCGGCGGCCAGCATCAATGAGCCGCTGAAACTCGCGGCTATCCGCCCTCACATGCACCTCCGCGGCAAAGCGTTCGAAGTCAATGTCCGGTTCCCCGACGGCTCTTCCCGAATGGTGCTGAAGGTCCCCCGCTACGATTTCCATTGGCAGCCCTATTACTACCTCGAAACACCGCTCGATCTTCCCGCCGGCTCACGCCTGGAATGCACCGCCTGGTTCGACAACTCCCCCAACAACCCGCGCAATCCCGATGCGTCGGAAAGCGTCCGCTGGGGAGAACAAAGCTGGGAGGAAATGATGATCGGCTGGTTCGACGTGCTGCTGCCCGTCCACGAACCGCTTAGGTCTGCAACTCGGCGGTAATCTCCGCTGCCGCCTTCCGCGCCTCTTCCACCTGGTTGATTTCGAAGCTGATCGCGCCCACCTTGGCGTGCCCGCCGCCACCGTACCGCTCGCAGATCGTCGCCAGGTTGTGCTTCAGCGGCCGCGGCGCCCATGGGTTCGAGCCCACCGATACCTTCGTACGGAACGTCGACACGCTCACCGATACCGTGTAGAGCGAATCCGGAAACAGGTGATAGGGAATGAACTTGTTGTACCCATCCAGTTCCTCGCCAACCAGGTCAAAGAACACCACGCCGCCTTCGCTCACGGACTTGCGCTGGATGATACCCACCGATCGCAAATGCCGTTCATGCAGCGGCCGGTACAGTTCCTGAATCTCCGGTTTGTCAATGATAGCCTGCAGCTTCTCCGCCATCATCCAGCGGATGATTCGCTGCACGATGTCGCTGCCTTTCGCCGCCTCAATCACCAGCGTCAGCTTCATTGCCGGAGCCCCCAGCGCTACGGCTTCCTCGGCGCTCGAATACTGCGCTCCATCAATGATCTCCGCCCACTTCACCAGATCGTCGAGATCCTCGGCATGGTAGCCCCACTTGTCCCGCGCCACCGTCGCAATGAAGTTCGTGCACGACCGGAAGCTCGGATCGTACAGCTTCTTGTCCGACTTGTTCCGCTGGTAGTGGTCTGCATCTTCCTGACTCAGAAACGCGCTCTGATGATGGTCAAACCACCACGTCAGGTTCGGATGCGGGGAGTACTTGAAATCAACAATCGCGTTCTCGTCGCCGTCAAACAGCCCGTCGTCGAACAGTTGCGACGCCTTGTGTGCCATGCCGGTGTAGCAGAACTCCACTCCGGGCACAAACCGGTCCCGGTAAAACCGGCTGAAGAACGCTGCCGAGGCGGCGCCGTCGAAACAGTGGTCGTGATAGAGGACCCTTACGCGCATAGCTCCCTGTTAACTGCGGAAAACCCATTAGCTTGCCTCAAACGGGGAGCAAAATGCAAGTAGGGGGTACACTTCAGTGCAGCGGCTCCGGAATTGCCGCCCCATCGGCGCGCGAATCCGATGCACCCATCATGACCTTGTTCTTCTCGTCAAACAGCACCGCATTGCCTCGTCCCATGCGCGCCGAATGCTCTCCCCGCACCTCCAAAACATGGCCCTTCGCCGACAATCCCTGGATCGCGCCAATCCCTACGCGAGACTCGATGGTCACGTTGCACCCTTTCGCATTTCCCTTCGTGAATCGCGGCGCTTCCAGTGCGGCCTGCAGGTTCAGCCCGTGATCCACATAGTTCGAAACAAACTGCGCATGCGCCAGCGGCTGGTTCGCTCCGCTCATGATTCCGAATCCAATGTGTACATCGCCCTTCTCCAGCATCCCCGGAATAATCGTGTGGAACGGCCGCTTTCGCCCCGCCACCACGTTCGGATGCTTCGCGTCCATCGTGAATCCCGCCGCCCGGTTGTGCAGATGGAATCCCATCCCTTCCACCACAATGCCCGATCCCCACAGCGACGATACGCTCTGAATCCAACTGGCGATGTTTCCCTCTTTGTCTACCACCGAAAGATACGTCGTATCGCTTGCAATCGGCTGCCCCGGCTTCGCGTCGCAATTAGCCTGCTCCTTGATCTGCTTCGCCCGCTCCGCGGCATAAGGCTTCGCCAGCAGCGGCTCCACCGGCACAGTGGCGAACTTCGGATCCGCCACATAGGCTCCCAGATCCGAATACGCCAGCTTCATCGCTTCAATCTTCGTGTGCAGCCAGTCCGCGTGCATCGTCGTCGGCCCCGGCTGGAATCGCTCCATCAAATTCAGCATGATCAACGCCGAGATCCCTTGCCCGTTCGGCGGCAGTTCCGACACGCGCCAGCCGCGATATTCGGTCGCAATCGGCGTCACCCACTCCGAGTGGAACTGCGCCAGATCCTCCGCATTCATCACGCCGCCATGCTTGCGCACCGTATTCAAAATCGACAGCGACACCTCGCCCTGATAGAACTCTCGCGGCCCGTTCGCCGCAATCAGCTTCAACGCCTTCGCCAAACCCGGGTTCTGAAAAATCTCCCCCATCTGCGGAGCCCGCCCTTTCGGCTGAAACACCGCCTTGCTCTCCGGCCGTCCTTTCATCCGCGGCGAATCCCAGCTCCCTGAATCCATCTCCTGCAATGGAAATCCGTTCTCCGCGTAATGAATCGCCGCCGTGAACAAAGTCTTCCATGGCAGCTTTCCAAACTTCTGATGCATCTTCGCCCAACCATCCACACACCCTGGCACCGATACGCTATCAATCCCCTCGCCTGGCATCGTCCGATGCCCCTTCTGCAACAGATACTCCCGCGTCAATCCCTTCGGTGCCCATCCGCTTCCATTCAACCCATGCAGCTTGCCGGTCTTCGCCTCCCGGTACAGCACGAACAGATCGCCGCCGATCCCGTCCATGCCCGGCTCCACAACGCCCAACACCGCATTTGCCGCAATCGCCGCATCCACAGCCGATCCGCCCTGCGCCAGGATCTGCGCCCCGGCCTGCGACGCCAGCACCTGGCTCGTAGCCACAATGCCCCCCTGGCTGATCACCGTCGAACGTCCGTGGGAACGGTCTCGCTGCCCGTAAGCAGCGCAAACCAGAAACAGTGCGATGGCAAGAGGTTTCATGGGAAGTAGACCAGTATATGCTACGTTGAAAGTAGCCGCGTCCCCTCTTTGAGGAGTTGAGAAGTAGTGTACCGTTTTGCAGTATCTGTTCTATTGCTCGTGGGGCCGGCTTTCGCAGGCGAAGCCGAAGCCCTCGCCATCTCGGCAAACATCCAGGCCCGCCACCAACCCTTCGCCACCATCCTCGATCCATTTCTCGACGCCAACGGCAACGTCACCGGCTACACGCGCTGTGGCGATTCCGCTATCTGGACCGGTCACTATCTGGCCGCCGAAGCCTTCCGCTACAGTGTCACGCGCCAGCCCGAAGCCCGGCAGAACGCCCTCAACGCAATCACCGGCATTCGCGCCCTCATGGAGGTCACCGGCAACAATAGCCTCGCCCGTTGTGTCGTGCCGAAGGATTCCCCCTTCGCCGCCGGAATCCTCGCAGAGGAGTCGCATCACAAAATCGGGGAAGGGAACTGGTTCGGCCGCCCTGCCTGGTGGGTCGGCAACACCTCCCGCGATCAGTACGTGGGCGTCTTCTTCGGCCTCGCCGTCGCCTGGGAAGTGATTGACGATCCCGGCCTCCGCGCCATGGCCGTCGATCTGGTCACGCGTCTCCTCGACCGGCTCCTCGATGACGATTGGTCCATCAAGTCCCCCGACGGAGAAACCAGCACCGTGTTCTGGTTGCGTCCCGATCAGAGGCTCAACCTGCTCGCCATCGGCGCCAAGCTCAACAACCCGCGCTACAACTCCAAGTACGGCTGGCAGCGCTTCCTCGAAGGCGGGCTCACCGGAGTGCCCATCGTTGCCGAACTCGCCGACCAGCACAACAGCTACTTCAAGTTCAACCTCGATGCCCTTACCTTCTATCACCTCGTGCGCCTCGAAGGGAATCGCACCTACAAGGGCTGGTACACCGACGCCTACAAGACGCTCCGCCGCACTATTGACGGCCACGGCAACGCGCACTTCAACATGATCGACCGCGGCATCCAGGGCCCCAACGCGGAGCGCGACGCCGAAACGCGCCGTCTGCTGGACGAATGGCTCCAGCGTCCACGCCGGGACGAAGCCGTCGATTGGCGTGGCACGTATCCTTCCTGTTGGGAAGAGGACCGCGCCTGCGACCCCATCCCCGTTCCCCAGCGCGTCCGTACCGACTTCCTCTGGCAGCGCAGCCCGTTCCTCCTCTATGGCGGCGGTATCGGCAACATCGAAGGCGCAGGTATCGACTATATCCTGCCCTACTGGATGGCGCGCTATTATGGCGTGCTATAGAGGATGTTGCTTCGGGTTCTAGCAGTTTTCATCGCCGTCACTCCAGCCTTCGCGCAAGTCTGCCGCCTCTCCGTCGCCGGTCTCAACCGCGAGCGCCGCGTTATGGGCGCTATTTCCGCCGAATGCCCCGATCCGCTTCACACCGCCCCCTTCGGCAATTGGGGTGTCACTTCCAACTTCGGTGGCAAACTGAACGGCCACCAGTTCGACGGCTGGTGCCACGATATTCGCATCTGCGAAAACGACGGCTCCTGCCGCAACGTCTGCCGCGACGGCTGGTATGAATGGAATAGCTGCACCACCAACCCCCGCTTCCAGGCCCCCAACTGCACCCTCTACAACGCCAAGGATTGCACCGAACAAATGAGCCCGACCGGCATCAATGTCCTCGGCACCCAGACAGTGGACGTCGGAGTGGCTTGCCCCTCCGCATCGCCCAGCAGTACAACGCTCGACCGCGGTGGCTGTAACGAAGTCCGCAATTACTCCCGCACCAACAACTTCATGTCGCTCTATGAGCTCGATCCCATCACCGGTGACGAACTCATTCAGACCATGTATTTCCCGGCCCTGCTCGTCGATCTCAAATGCAATGCCTGGGGCTGTCCGCCCACCGGCAGCAACTGGCTGCCTCCACTCTCCTACGACAGCCCCGCCTCACCCGCCAAAGTCTTCGCCGAAATGGCGATGGTAGTCAATTCCGGCACCTTCGTCGATCCGGGCAATGTTTGCCGTATCCCGCAACTCACGCTGCAAGCCGTTTCCTCGGCCACGTTGCAAGGCCCCACCGCCGCCGCCGATTCCCTCGTCACCATCTTCAGTGGCGATGTCACTGCCCTCACGGAGCAGCCCACCGGTGCATCGCTTCCCACAACACTGGGCGGCATCCAGGTGCGCATCACCGATTCCGGCAACACCGCGCGCCTCGCCCCGCTCGTCTACGTTTCCCCACGCCAGATCAACCTCGTGCTTCCCGCCGGCACCCGCGAAGGCAGCGCTTCCATCTCCATCCTCGCCGGCAGCGCCACGCGCGCCGCAGGCAACATGCAGGTCACTCGAGTCCAACCCGGCATCTTCACCGCCAACGGCCAAGGCACTGGTGTAGCCGCTGCTGTCGGTATCCGCGTCGCCCCTGACGGTACCCAGACTCCCCAGCTCTCGTTCGCCTGCGTCGAAGGAACCTGCAACCCCGTTCCACTCGACATGGGCAGCTCCGCCGAGCAGTTTGTCCTCTCTCTGTACGGCACGGGTATCCGCAACGTCACCAACCCCGACACCGTCCGCGCCACCATCAACGGCTTCGCGGTCCAAGTTATATACGCAGGCCGCCAGCCCACCTTCTCCGGACTCGATCAAGTAAACCTGCTTGTGCCCAAATCACTCGCCGGATCCGGGATTGCCACCGTGCAACTCACCGTCGAAAGCCAGCCTTCCAACCCCGTGAACGTGTGGCTGCGATAGCAATGAAGCGATTCGCCCGGCGTTGTCGCTTTCCATCACATGAGAACCTTATTTGCAGTCTTGCTCTCCGCTGCTGCACTCCTGCCAGCAATCGATGTTCCACTGGTTGCCGACGCCCACACCCGCCTCAGCCAGCCAGCGCTGAACAACGGATCGTTGCCACAACTCCAGGTTGCCTTTGGTGAATCTAGCTCCTACTTCTTTTTCGATTTGACCCCTCTTCCAGCAGGCATCACTCCGTCGCAGGTTGCCAAGGCCACCCTTACCGTGTTCGTCAACCGCGTCGTTACCGCCGGATCGCTCTCGGCGGGTGCCCTGAACGCTCCCTGGACCGAACAGACCATCACTGCCAGCAACGCGCCCCTGATTCAGGTCAGCGCCGTCGGATTAGCCTCTCAATCCAACTCCTTCGTATCCTTCGATGTCACCAACGATGTCCGGAATTGGATCGCGACGCCATCCCTGAATTACGGCTTAGGCATCGCCTCTTCCGGTTCCAATGTCCTCCTCGATAGCAAGGAGAACACCGCCACCAGCAAACAAGCCAGACTCGAGATCACCCTCGCTGGTCCGCAAGGGGCCACCGGCGCCACTGGGTCCCGGGGCCCAAATGGTCTTACCGGAGCTACCGGTCCCACTGGACCCTCCAGTCTCGCTGGCGTGATCCGAGTGTCTTCCGGTTCGTTTACGATTCTCAATGGCACGGCGCAAGCGGCTAACCTCGGCTGCTCAGAACCCTACCCTATCCTCGTGTCTGGCGGCTGCGGATTCACTCTTGGCGCAGACAACATTTCCGTCCTCAAATCCGCCCCACTCAGCGCTAGCCAGAACGTCTGGCAATGCATGGGCCGTAACACCAGTGGCAGTGACAGAACGATGGAGATTTTTGTGATTTGCAGCAAGTAGCGGACCCTCAGGCCCGCTCCATCCGCCGTGCCGCCTCATTAAACTTGATCCGCCGCCCCGACTTCAGCGACTCCATCGCCATGCACAGCGCCACATTGGAATAGTGCACCTTCTCCACCGTCGCCGTCGGCTGCTGCCGCGTCTTCACGCACTCCAGAAAATTCCGGATGTGATGCCGCACCGCCGCATTGAACGCCCCCGGCTGCTTCGATTCCTGGTCCGGCTTCGGATCCACCACCTTCGGATTCTCCTTGAACAGCGCATACGACTCGCGTCCCACATCGAACCTCGCCTTGTCCCCGTGGAACTGCTTCAACTGGTCATTCGTCAACGGATACCGCATCGCCGTGCTCAACGGTTATTCCCACTTTCGTTCAGAAAAGCGGATGAATGTACTGATTGTGGATTCGATTTGGATTTCGCGAGTTTCTGGTGGCAATTCACATAGCGGATTTGCATGCCTCACAAGAACTGAGCGAGTTCTTACAGCCAGAAGCATCCCGCGTCCGTCCGGCTCTGGTCCAAGAAGAGACACCTCATCCCACAGCAGCAACGCACCACTCACTGAAGAGTAAATCCAACCAGAGAGCAATCCCTGAACCAGGGAAATACAGGTCATGATCTCCGGAGGAATCTCATCCGACAGGGGTCTAGGCTTGTTAACTAAGTCGGCCAGATCGAGTATGACGAGCCCGAAGCAGGGTACACCCACATTCTTGATTTGATTGTTTGCCTTCTGAATTCTACGTTTCAGTGTATTTGCTGCACCAGTTGAAAGATGTTTGCAGTCAGAAACAACTGGCAGGCCCCATCCTTGGATGTCGATTCTAAAGTCCGCGCACGCCGGTTCCTCCATGACCTGGATCTGATGTCCACGAGCGGAATACCAAGCTACACAGCGGATCTCTGACAAGACGTCCCAGTACTGCCTAGGTTCAGGTAGCACACCACGCAACCGCTTAATTACTGATTCGTTACCATAGTTCGAAAGGTTGCCCAATTCAAACCAGTCAAGATTGCCGCGTGTTGCCTGAACTAGGCTGGTTGTTCCGCTCAAGACTTGAGCCAACTCCAAAGCCGACTCATGCAATTGTGCGCGGCTTTCTGCCGCTAGGCGACCTCCGGACTCCAACATGCGGCTGCAGAATCGCCAGCTCCTCGCCGCAGGGTGTTGATGGAGGCTCTTTGAGCCAGACTTAAACCACTCCTCGCCGAAGAGAGACCTAAGAACCCCGATCTGCAATTTGAAGAAATCAACAGACCCGATGGTCCCACCCCTGCCTTCGCGGGGCGCTGGCCGCTCTTTGGGGAGTCCACCAATGTGTCTAACATACTGATAATCCGCCCAAACCCCTTCTCTATCCTGCTGATCCGGGGCACTTGGATTCCCAAAGTAGAGGAATAGTCTTGTGTCCTCACGCGCAGACAAAATCGGGATCTTGACATATGCGGCGAGGCGACATTCTGAGGAATCCCAAAAACGAATTTCGTGAGATAGCTTGCTTACGCCATCGGATGCAGTGAATACGAAGTCCGCGCCACTGGGTTGAGCCGCAGAGAATTCGGTTCGCTGCGCGGTGAAATAGGATGGAAAATTCCGCAGGTCCTCGCTACCTGCGACCATTTGGTGGTTGATCTTCAGATCCACTCTAAAGGACCAACCTGAGTCGTACCAACAATCATCCGCTTCGTTGCTTCGGCGTCGCACATGTTTCAATTGCCTTTCATGCAAGTAGCGGACCCTCAGGCCCGCTCCATCCGCCGCGCCGCCTCATTAAACTTGATCCGCCGCCCCGACTTCAGCGCATCCGAACTCGCCACAAAAGAAAGCCGCACTCCCGAATAGTGCACCTTCTCCACCGTCGCCGTCGGCTGCTGCCGCGTCTTCACGCACTCCAGAAAATTCCGGATGTGATGCCGCACCGCCGCATTGAACGCCCCCGGCTGCTTCGATTCCTGGTCCGGCTTCGGATCCACCACCTTCGGATTCTCCTTGAACAGCGCATACGACTCGCGTCCCACATCGAACCTCGCCTTGTCCCCGTGGAACTGCTTCAACTGGTCATTCGTCAACGGATACCGCATCGCCTTATAGCCCAATGTGAAGATCGCGAAATGATCCGGATGCTCAATCGTCATCGTGCAGGTCTCCGGTACCTCCGCTCCGGCGATATTCGGCTTCATCCCCGTAGCCGTCACCGCCAGCGGAAACTTCGAGTTCATGAACCAACTGATCGCATCAACAACATGCGCCGCCTGCCCGATCAGCAACCCGCCCGAATAATCCCAATACCAATACCAGTTGAACATTCGCTCCGATGTCATCGGCACTTTTGGCGACGACCCCAGCCACTGGTTCCAATCGAGCTTCCCTTCAATCTTCCGGCTGCTGAACGACGACGTGTGATTCAGCCACCAGCTATTCACCAGCCGCACCGTGCCCAGCGTCCCCTCATCGACAATCTTCTTCGCCTCCAGAAACAACGGCATGCTCCGCCGTTGCGTCCCCACCTGCACAATGCGATTCGTCCGCTTCACCGCGTCAATCATGCGGTAGCCTTCTTCCACCGTATGGCAGAGCGGCTTCTCCACATACACGTCCTTGCCCGCTTGCACCGCGTCAATTGTCATCTGCGCGTGCCAGTGATCCGGCGTCGCCACCACCACCACGTCAATCGACTTGTCATCCAGCAGCTTCTTGTAGTTGTCGTAAGCCTTCGCCCCGGTCGAAGCCACCTTCAGCCCCGCGTTCAGATTGGTCTCGTAGACATCGCAAACGGCGGCCATCTCCACGCCAATCTCTTTGAACTCCCCGGTCAGCAGCCGGCCCCGGCCTCCTGATCCGATGATTCCTCCACGAACGCGGTCGGCGGCAGGCAGCAGGCTCGCTGCTCCCGCGGCAAGTGCGGTACGTCTCAGCATGGTCATTCCTCTGCATTATACGCCCCACTCCCACCGCCTCAATCTGGCGCCGCTTGCACGCCCGGTCTACGGCGTTCGGCGTCGCTTGGTATCGTTCGCCAGCCATTGCTCCACTTCGTGACGCGGCAAGGCAGCACCCAGCAGATGGCCCTGCGCTTTGTCGCATCCGATTTCCCGCAACATCTCCAATTGCCGCTCCGTCTCCACCCCTTCGGCTACCACCGACAACCCCATATTGTCGGCCAGCGCCACAATCGTCTGCACCAGCGTGTATGCCCCTTCCGATGTCTCCAACTCCGCCAGAAAGCTCTGATCAATCTTCAGGCAATCCACTGGAATCCACCGCAGATAGCCCAGCGCGGAATAGCCCGTTCCGAAATCATCCAGCGCCAGCCGCACTCCCAACGCCCGCAGCCGCTTCAATTTCACCGTCGCCGCGGCAATCTCCTGCATGATGGCGCTCTCCGTCAGTTCCAACTCGATGGAGCGCCCATCCACCCCCGTCTCCCGCAACGCCGTTTCTACCGTGTCCACAAAATCCGCCCGGCTGAATTGCAGCGCGGACACATTCACCGAAATGGGCACCGGTTCATACCCCGCGCTTCGCCAGCGCGCCGATTCTTCGCACGCCTTGCGCAGCACCCACGCCCCGATCATCCCAATCAAGCCGCACTCTTCCGCCAAAGGGATGAATTCCGATGGCGCAATGCGTCCCATCTCCGCGTGCTTCCAGGAAAGCAGCGCTTCAAAGCCAGCCAGTTGCGGCGGCCCGCTGCGCCGGATATCCACAATCGGCTGGTAGTTGAGTTCGAACTCCTCGTTCTCCACCGCCCGCCGCAGCGCATGCCCCAGATGCAGACGCGCCTGCTGCCCGCCTTCCAGTTCCGGAGCGTAACAGCTCGCATCGTTCCGCCCGCTGCTCTTCACCCGGTACATCGCTTGATCGGCGTTCGCCAGCAGCGCATCCGCCGTCACCCCGGACTGCGGAAAAATGCTGATCCCAATGCTCGCCGTAACGTAGATCCGCTGGTTGCCGCAAACGATTGGCAAACGCAACGAATCCAGCAATTGCAGGGAGCGCGCATGGGCCGCCTCCGCATTCTTCTCCATCCAGATGGCAACGAATTCGTCTCCACCCAGCCGCGCCGTCACTTCCCCCGGCAGAAGAATACTCCGCATCCGCGCTGCCACTTCCCGTAGTACCGCGTCTCCCGCGGCATGCCCGAAATGATCGTTGATTTGCTTGAACCGGTCCAGATCGACAAAAACCACGGCAAAAGGAACATTGCGATCCTGGGCCCGTCCGATGAACTCCTCCAGCGAGCGCGAAAGCATCGTGCGATTGGGGAGCGCGGTCAGCACGTCATGCATGGCATGGAAAGCCAGCCGGTCCGTCAGCCTCCGGTGCTCAATCGCAATCGCCGCCAGCGACCCCGCCATCTCCAGCAACTCTCCGTCCACGAACCTCGGCTGTACCGCCACCTTCGAGTACGCCACCACCAATCCCATCAACTCACCGGATCCCGAAAGGATTGGGCTGGCCCCCGACACTTGCCAGCAGAACTCGTGCACCGATGATCCGCCATGCGGCGCGCAACGCGGCGCCGACGTCTCGTAAACCTCCGTCACCCGGCTGAATGCCGCCGCAAAACAGCACGAACGGCCATGCTGCAGCGGTATGCTCTGGAAGCGCCTCCGGAACGGCTCCGGCATGCTCGGCGCCGCACAGCAGAAAACACGCTCGTCCGAAATCAGGTGGATCGCCACCGCCACCGATGGTGTCTGCCGCTCCACCATCCGCGCAATCTGTGTCAGCACCGTGATCAATGGCTCGTCCTTCGCCACCATCTCCAACGCATGACTGCGGTCCTGCTCCAGACGCTTTGACCGGTCCCTCGCCGATTCCATCCACCCCTCGTGGATCGAGCGCGCCACGCTCTTTGCCATCAATTCGATGATCTCGATCTCATGCGAGCTGAACGGTGTCCAACGTACATGCGGTGACGAAAAACTCAGAACCCCATACACTTCCTCATCAATCAGAATGGGCGTGCCAATGTACGACTCGTGCTTCACTGTTCCGTAGTGCGGCCTCGATGCCAGTCGCTCATCCTCCGTCACCCAACTCACCGCAATCGTCTTCTTCTCCTCACAGACCACCCCGCAATGCACTTGCCTCAGCTCAAACGTTACTCCCGGCCGGACCGAGTTCACATCGCACCGCGCCGCCCGCACTGAGCCGTAGCGCCCCCGCGTCTGCATCACAACCCCGCAGCCGAGCCCCAAAATCGAGCACCCCGTCTGCAGGTAGTCATGGAACAGTTCTTCGATTGTTTCGTAGTTGCTGGTGCTCAGCCGGTGAATCTGCCGCAGATCCTCGCTGAACTTCGCCAGTTCCAGCGTTTTCTCCAGCAGTTGCTCCTGCGTCTTGCGCCGCTCTACCGAGTTTCCCGGTTGGCTGCTTCGCCGCCGCTCCAGTTCCAACTCGCTCCCGGCTAGCGTTGCCAGATCGCTCAGATGCATCAACTGGTGTTCTTCCAGTTGCCTTACGGCTGCCGCCGCCACCAGCAGCACTCCCGCCTCTGTGCCCGCCCAACCCGGTATGGATACCCCAAGGATAGTTCGCACTGGCCAATCCCCGGCTCTCAATCGCGTGTCCCGGTGCGTATCCGTGATCAGCAACACCCGCCCCGCCGCCGGCTGGCAGCGCGGTTCCGCCAGAACTTCACGGAAACAGTGCTCCCACAATCCCGATGGACCCGCGCTCGCGCGTAAGCTTGGTTCGTTCGGCGGGCCCGAGTAAATCACCGCAACGGGCATTTCCATCAGGCGTGCTGCCAGAGCCGCGATACGCTGTAATGCGCTATCGCGCGCTTCTGCCGCTGGACTGGCGGAAACTACAAACATTAAGGCGCCTGACTTATAGTTTGGACTAAGTACTTATCCCCGTAAACAATAAAGTGCGCCCATTACGTACTGGTACCTATTTGCTAAACACAAATGGCTCTCCGTGCCGCAATTCATGATACGGAACGCCCGGAGCCCGTAACCCCAAAGTCGCCCGGAACTGCTTTGGATCGAGTGAGTTGTCCGGAAACATGTCGTAATGACATGGAATCGCTACCTTCGGCCTGATCTTCCCACACACCTCCGCCGCTTCCCAATGCGACAGATTGTTGAACCCCCCGTTAATCACTGTAATAACGATATCGGGCTTCTGCTTCTCCACGCTGAAAAGCAACTCACTGAAATCCGTATCCCCGGTCACATAAATCCGCGGTCCGCCACCGAACTCGTACACATACCCCATATGATTTAAATCCGAATCATCAGTAGGCAGCGCAAAAGTCCCCGTGATCTTTACATCCCGCAATTCCAACTCCCGCTGCGGCCACGTCGGCACAATTCGCCCCGATTCCACATTCTCCGCCCGGTACACCTCGCAACTCGGATGCGGCCCCACGAAATGCGCCGTATCCTTGTTCCGCAATCCCCGCACCGTGAACGGATCGGTATGATCCTGGTGATTGTGCGTGCAGGTGTAGATATCGACATCCAGTTCCTCCGGCGCGATCAGCACCGGCACCTGGCGCGAAAAATTCATCCCCGGCACCAGCGCCGCACAACTGTCCGTGAGGTACATGTCCACGCTCGTCAGCGTGCCCTCGCTCGTCTTGAAAATGTAGCCGCTCTGGCCCAACCACCACATGGCCACACTATTCTTCTCCACCGGGTACTGGCGGATATCCTTCATCAACGACATACACACTCCTTACATGATCGCCGTCGGCGGAGCCGGCTCATCGGGCGAACCCGCATTGGACAGCGGCAGCCGGATCATCAATAGTGCCAATCCCCCAATCACTACTAACCCAATCGTATAGCTATGATTGCCGAAGTTCGGAATCATCTCCGTCGGCAGGAACTGCATCCCTGACCACACCAGCCCCACCAGCGCCTCGCCCGCAATCAGTCCCGACGCCGTCAGCACACCAGCGTTCTCCACTCGCGCCAGTTGCGCTTCGTTGTAGCCGCGCCGCTTCGCCAGGAAATCCGCCAGCACGCGAGTCATTCCGCCCACGAAGATGGCAAACGTTGTCCCGAACGGCAGATACATGCCCACCGAAAACAGCATTGGGCTCTTTACCTGCAGCATGATCATCACCACGCCCAGGAACATCCCCGTCACCACCAGCGGCCAGGCCATCTCCCCGCCTACAATGCCTTCCGACATCATCGCCATCAATCCCGCCTGTGGAGCCGGCAGCGCCGCCCCGCCAAATCCCGTCCCGCCCTGCTTGATGTCGCCTTCGTTCAGCAGCCACAACGGGAAGTACATCACCAGACACGCCACCACCACCGCAATCAGCTCCACAATCTGAATCGTCCGCGGCGTGCCACCGAGGATGTACCCAACCTTGAAGTCCTGCAGCAATTCCCCCGCTACCGCCGACGATACGCAAACCACCGCTGCCACACCCAGCACCACGGCAACGCCAGTCGCGCCCGTGAATCCCAGCGCTACCATCAGCAAGGCCGCAATCAGCAGCGTCGACAGCGTCAACCCCGAAATCGGATTATTTGACGACCCGATCACGCCCACCAAACTGCCCGATACCGTGGCAAAAAAGAACCCCACCACAATCATCACCGACGCCGCCACCACAGCCGCCACAATGCTCTGCGAGAAGTAATAATACAGCGCGATCATCAGCAGGAACATCACTCCGATCAACGCCAGCACTACCTTTGAGCTCATGTAGCGCTCCATTCGCGACAAAGTCTCGGGAGCCGGTGTGCCCCCCTTTAACTCCGCAAACGCCCGGCCCAAACCCGTGGACAGGCTCTTTCGCATCCGGAACAGCGTGTACGCCGCGCCCACCAGCATTCCGCCCACTGCCACTGGCCGCACGATGAACCGCCACAACGACGCTGCCATCCCATCCCAATTCGTGACGCCGTTCGTCGTGAACGACGGCACCAGGCCCGGCCCCAGGAAGTAGACCAGCAGCGGCACCAGGATCGCCCAAGCCATGACGCTGCCCGAAAACTGCAGCGCCGCCAACTTCGGCCCGATAATGTAGCCGACACCCAGATACGCCGGGCTCACTTCCGGAGCCGCAAAAGACGTAAAGCCGCCCACCGCCGTAGTCGGCGCTCCCGCCGCCGCGCCCAGCCGTACCTTGCTATGTCCCAACGTGCCGATCGGAATCCCAGTCACCTGGTGATCCAGCGCAAACGCATTGAACTTGCCCAGCAAATACACCACCCCGCCGATCAGGATGTTGTAGAACAGAAATTTCACCGCCTGCGCCCCGCGCTGCCCCGCCTTGTGAATCTCCGATGCCGCCACTGATTCCGGGAACGGCAATTCCGGATCCTCCACCATTCCTCTCCGCACCAGCGACACAAACAACACGCCCACAATCGAACCCACCAGCATCAGCGCCGTCGACTTCCAGTACGCATCCTGAAATCCGAACGACGGCCACGCCTTCGCAATCACGAACGCCGGCAACGTGAAAATCGCCCCAGCCGCCACTGACTCCCCAATCGACCCCGCCGTCCGGCAAATGTTCTCCTCCAGCACCGACCCGCGAAACAATCGCAACGCCGCCATCCCAATCACCGCGGCCGGATACGTCGCCGCAATCGTGATCCCTGCCCGCAATCCCAGGTAGGCGTTCGCCGCCCCCAGAATCAGCGTCAGCAGGATCCCGATGATCACCGCCCTCGCGGTGAACTCCGTCATCTTCATGTTTTCCGGCACAAACGGCTGATGTTTTTTGGCGCTCATGTACCCTTCCTGCGTGTGGAATGCGAAGTCAATGATAACTCCCCGCTCCACAACGGTACAATGATGGCCATGAAGCGCCCCGCGGATGCAAAAACTCTGCGCCAACCCGCCACTTTGAGCGGCATCCCTGTGAAATCCTGCTACACGCCGGACGACGCCCCGGCCACTCTGCCCGCTCCCGGCGAGTTCCCTTATACCCGCGGCATTCACAAAACCATGTACCAGGGCCGCCTCTGGACCATGCGGCAGTTTTCCGGCTTCGCTACCCCCGAAGAAACCAACGCCCGTTACCGCTACCTCCTCTCCCAAGGCCAAACCGGACTCTCCGTCGCCTTCGACCTGCCCACCCTCATGGGCGTCGATTCTGATCACCCCACCGCCGAAGGCGAAGTCGGCAAATGCGGCGTAGCCATCAGTTCGCTCGAAGACATGGAGACCCTCTTCAACGGCATCCCCCTCGCCGATGTCACCGTCTCCATGACCATCAACTCGCCGGCGCCCATCCTCTTCGCCATGTACCTCGCCGTGGCCGAAAAGCAGGGCGCCGATTGGAGCCGCATCTCCGGCACACTCCAGAACGACATGCTCAAGGAGTACATCGCCCAGAAGGAATACCTCTACCCGCCCCGCCCATCGATGAAACTCGTCACCGACGTCATCGAATTCACCGCCCGCCACGTCCCCAAATTCAACCCCGTCTCCATCAGCGGTTATCACATCCGCGAAGCCGGCTCCACCGCCGTCCAGGAACTCGCCTTCACCCTCCGCGACGGAATCGAATACGTCGATTGGGCCCTCCAACGTGGCCTCGCCATCGACGATTTCGCCCCTCGCCTCAGCTTCTTCTTTAACGCTCATAACGATTTCTTCGAGGAGATCGCCAAATACCGCGCCGCTCGCCGCATGTGGGCCACCATCATGCGCGACCGCTATCACGCCACCGACGAGCGCAGTTGGAAAATGCGCTTCCACACCCAAACCGCCGGCTGTTCCCTCACCTGGCAGCAGCCCTACAACAACGTCATCCGCACCGCCATCCAAGCCATGGCCGCGGTCCTCGGCGGTACCCAATCCCTCCACACCAACTCCCTCGACGAAGCCTATGCCCTTCCCAGCGAGCACGCCGTCACGCTCGCGCTCCGCACGCAGCAGGTCATCGCCCACGAAAGCGGAGTCACCGCCACTCCCGATCCTCTCGGCGGCAGCTACTACCTCGAATGGCTCACCGATGAAGTGGAGCGCCAGGCCTGGGACTACATCAACAAGATTGACTCCATGGGCGGCATGATCCCCGCCATCGAACAGAATTTCCCCCAGCGCGAAATCGCCGAAGCCAGCTTCCAGTTCCAGAAGCAAGTGGAGGACGAAGAAGCCATCATCGTCGGCGTCAACCGCTTTCAAAGTGATGAAGAGGAACACATCGACCTCCTCCAGATCGACGAGTCCTCCGCCCGCCGCCAGCGCGAAAAGCTCACCGCGCTCCGTGCCTCGCGCGATGCCGCCCGCGTCGCCCAATGCCTCGAAGCCCTGCGCGCCGCCGCCCGCGAAGATCGCAACACCATGCCCCTCCTGATTGATGCCGTCAAAGCCTACGTCACCGTCGGCGAAATCTGCCAGGCCTTCCGCGACGTCTACGGCTCCTGGACCGAAACCTCGGTCATCTAAGTGGCGAAGGGCCTCCAGGCCAGGCCTCCAGGCCGGTCGCAGTTCAGCCTGGGAAGGCTGAACAGTGGATGAACATGTCATACTCAAACTGGGAATTCCTCATGCGCTACCGAACCGCCTTTGCTGTCCTCCTGGCTGTCTCCGTGTGGGCCGCCGACAAGAAACCCATCACCACCCGCGGCACCAATCGCGACGTGGAAATCACAGCCACTGCCTACATCACTCCCCCCGACATTAAAGCAGCGCTCGGATCCGAACTCGGCAAAGACATCGTCACCGTCTACGTCGAAGTGCGCCCGAAATCCGGCAAGCAAGTCACCCTCGCCGCCGACGACTTCCTCCTCCGCAGCTACAAAGACGGCCAGAAATCGAGCCCCTACGCCGCCTCCCAAATCGCCGGCAAAGGCGGGCTCGCTCTCACCTCAGTCCCCGCCGGCGGTGGCGGACTCATGAGCCAGGGCAACGGCCCCGTCTGGGGCGGCGTCGGTGGAGGCATGCCGCAGCGCCTGCCCGGCAATGGCACCGGCATCGGTAACTCAGCCTCTGATCCCGATTCCACCGAAGCCGTGGAAAAAGACAGCAAGAAAGAAAAGGACAACCCCCTCCTCGCCCTTCTCAAGCAGAAAGGCCTCCCCGAAGGCGAGACCAAAGAAATCGTCAAGGGCTTCCTCTACTTCCCGCTCGAAGGCAAGCACAAAGCCAAAGACCTCGCTCTCTCCTACGGAAACGGTGCCGCGCGCATCATCATGGAATTCCAACAATAATCACCCCACTATGCGTATTTCCGAAATCGAAACTCCAGCCATCGTCATCGACCTGGACATCATGGAGCGTAATCTCCAGCGCGTCGCCGACTACGCGCGCAAGTACGATCTGAACCTCCGTCCCCATACCAAGACCCACAAGATTCCCGCTCTTGCCCGCAAGCAGATGGATCTCGGCGCAATCGGCATCACCGTCGCCAAAGTCGGCGAAGCCGAAGTCATGCTCGCCGCCAATCCCCCGGAGATCTACGTCGCCTACCCCGTCATCGGCCAACGTAAGCTCGAACGCCTCATGCAGGTTGCCCGCCAGACAAAGGTCATCGTCGGCCTCGATAGCGAGTTCGCCGCCCGCCAACTCTCCGATGCCGCGCGCCGCTCGCAAGTCGAAATCGGTGTCCTCGCCGAATTCGACGTCGGCCTCAACCGCGTCGGCGTCAACCCCGGAGAACAACTGCTCGCCCTCGGCAAAGTCATCGCCAACCAGCCCCGCCTTCGCCTCGAAGGAATCACCTTCTACCCCGGCCACGTCAAAGCCGCCGACGAGTCCGCCGAGCCCGCCATCGAAGCCCTCGCCGCTCTCCTTCCTCGCATCATCACCGAATGGAAACGCGCCGGCCTTCCCCTCAACATCGTCAGCGGCGGCTCCACTCCGCTTCTCTTCCAATCTCACCGCATCGAAGGGATGACCGAAATCCGCCCCGGCACCTACATCTTCAACGACAAGAACACCTGGAACATGAGCGCCTGCGGGCTCGAAGATTGCGCCGCCACCATCCACACCACCATCGTCTCTACCGCACGCCCCGGCCAGATCATCATCGATGGCGGCTCCAAAACATTTTCCTCAGATCGCCTCGCCAACTCCTCAGAAGTCAGCTTCGGCTACTTCGTCGATGCCCCGCAAGCCGTCCTCACCAAAATGAACGAGGAGCACGGCTTCGTCGACGTCCGTAACGTGAACCGCGAGTTCTCCGTCGGGGACCGCCTCCGCGTCATCCCCAACCACATCTGCGTCGCCGTCAATCTCCATGAGCAACTCTACGGCGTGCGCGGCGATACCGTCGAATGCGTCTGGCCCGTAGCCGCCCGCGGAAAACTCCAGTAACATAGAGAACCTCATGCGACTCTGGGTGATCCTCATGTCTCTCGCCGCTTCTCTATCCGCCGCCGAACTCGACAAGAAAGTGCAGCACGCCTATGCCGACAGCAACGGCGTCAAAATCCACTACGCCTCGCTCGGCAGCGGCCCGCTGATCGTCATGATCCACGGCTTCCCCGACTTTTGGTATTCCTGGCGCCACCAGATGGAAGCCCTATCGGACAAGTATCAAGTGGTAGCCATCGACCAGCGCGGCTACAACCTCTCCGACAAGCCGAAGGGCGTTGAAAACTACGACATGAAACTGCTCGTCGGCGACGTGCTCGCGGTCATCAAAGCCCTCGGCAAAGACAAAGCCATCATCGTCGGCCACGACTGGGGCGGCGCCGTGGCCTGGTCCCTCGCCATGTTCGCTCCCCAAGCCGTTGAGCGCCTCATCATCGTCAATCTCCCCCACATGAACGGCCTCCGCCGCGAACTCGCCGGCAATCCCGAGCAGCAGAAGAACAGCCAGTACGCCCGCAACTTCCAGCAGGAAGGCGCGCATCTCAAGATCACCCCCGAAATGCTCGCCGGACTTGTCCCCGAAGCCGAACGCCCCGCCTACATCGAAGCCTACAAGCGTTCCGACTTCGAAGCGATGCTCAACTACTACAAGCGCAACTACCCGCGCGAGCCCTACACCAACGACGGTCCCCCAGCCCCCAGCGTCAAAATGCCCGTGCTCATGTTCCACGGCCTGAAGGACACAGCTCTGCTTCCCGGCGCACTCAACGACACCTGGAAATGGATCGACGCCCCACTCACCCTCGTCACGATCCCCAATGCCGGCCACTGGTCCCACTGGGACGCCGCCGCCCTGGTATCGAAGACCATGAAAAACTGGCTCGCGCAGTAGCTACCGCGCCACTGTCTTCCAATACACCTCCGGCCTCTTCCCCGGCCGCAGATGCGGATTCGGCTCCACAAACTTCCCATACAACTCCGGCCGCCGCGCCCGGATATACGACCCGCCCGACGCCAACTGCAATTTCTCCGGCGTCAACGTCGCCACCACCACCTCATCCTCCAACGACCGGCACTCCGTCAGCACCTCCCCAAACGGATCGAAGATCATCGAGCCCCCCGGCTTAATCGTACCCCCATCGTCTCCAATCGGATTCGCATACACCGCATACACGCCGTTCTCCCAGGCCCGCGCCGGCATCCATCGCATAATCCACCCACGCCCCTTTGGGCCATCGAACTCCTGCCGGCATCGCACCGGATCGCGCCGCCGGTTCTCCCAAATCTCCCGCGCCACCACTCCACGCCCCGGCATCGGTGACGGCAGGCACCCCGTCACATGCGGCATCAAAATCACCTGCGCCCCCAGCATCGCTGTCATCCGCGGATTCTCAGGCAGGTTGTTGTCATAGCACGTCAGCACACCGAACACCGTCCCGAGCGCCGGAAACACCGTGTAGCTGTCACCGCAATCGACATGCTCACTGATGAACTCGTGGATCTTCCGATGCTTCGCCATCAATCCATCGGCGTTCACCACCACCTGGCAGTTATACAGCCGTCCATCGGCAATCTCCACCAGTCCCGCCGACACAATCACGCCGTGCTCAGCGGCAATCCGCCGCAGCGCCTCCACGCTCGCACTCCCCGGCACCGTCTCCGCAATCACCTCCAACTGCTCCCGGCTCAGCGTCTCCAGAAACGTATACCCCGAGATGGAGCACTCATGAAAACACACCAACTGCGCTCCCTGCGCCACTGCCGTTGCAGTCAGCGCCTCAATGCGCCCCAGGTTGTAGTCCTTATCTCCGTCCCGAGCCTCAAACTGCGCCGTCCCTACTCGAATGTCTTGCTGCATACTTCCAATTTAGCCGTAAATTTTCGTGATGCTATGGTCCCATCTCGAATGGCGTCAATTATGTGTGTGGCGTTCCTTGGCGTTCCACAACGTGTAGATCGCTTCCCAGGTTTTCATGATAATCGGTTATGTTAAACGGCAAGAAAGTGCCACGTTCCGCGCACAAGCTGCGAAAACGCTTTGGCCTCTCTTGGTATGCAAAATCCTGAAGCTCCTAACGAACAACCTGTTCACTTTAACAGCGATCCATGTTCACCGATACTCTGAAATTTCAGAGTTCTGCTGCTCCGCAGGTGAAGGTTCTGTTAAACTGTTTTGTTTGAACGGCTGCTGCGAGGAGGTGGTTTGTGGAGGATCTGACCAATACCGTCGCTGTTCTTGGAAAACCTTATGCGATTACCAGATCTCGGTTGGGCGCGATCACAAAGGTGTATGTTGCCCAATATGTGTGTGATGCGAGAGCCCTGCGCGAACTCTTTCAGACCATCGGTGAAAAGCTGAATGCTGTCCCCAAGGCGCAAACTCCCAAGTTTTCTTTTCTCATCTCGTTCTCGGATCAGACTCATCATGACGGTGTTCCAGAAGACCTGCGGTCCATGTCACCAATTCCAGTTGGAAAGGAGACTGAGCGGGTTGTCATCAAGTGGGTTGTTGTTCACAAGATCGACGAAGTTGATAATGAGCTTTCTGTAACAATCAGGATTTCTAACCCCGTCAATCCGCTAGTCCTCCTGCAGGCCGCTCTGTCGAAATCTCCCAGTGATCTTGATAATTTTGAGTTCGAGAGAGGATCCACTTGTGTAACGGTTGACGGTGCTGTGCAAGGATTTGCTGATGAAGTGTTTCTTCGAGTGCAGAGATGGATTGAAGCAAGAAATAAACCTCATTCGGCTTTGAGTGTTGATAAAGTCTACTCTAAGTATGAATGGTATATTGATCAGTCTGACAGTCTCTCTGCTTCCATTGCTTGCCGTTGGCTTGGCTTCTTTGAGGGTTGGTATGTTGGAAGATCCGACGCGGCAAATGGTTTGGGTGCCGGTCCTCGTGGCAAGCTTCATGGTGCTTCAAGGAGTTGGCCGCCAACTTACTCGTAAGATGACTCAATGGGCGAATGCTTCAAGATACATAAGTCTATTTCAGTTGACCAATGGTGACGGTGATCAGTTGGCGAAGCAGGCTGCAAAGGCCAATAACAGTGCTATTAAGCTAATTATCTCAAACGTCGCATCCTTTCTTCTCAATATCATCGCAGGTATTGCGTGTTGGCTTATTACTAAAGAGCCGTGATTGCGAGTTCGTCGCCTCGGTCTGCACTTTGCTTTGATCCTGACGCCAATCAGTTCGTAGCCTTGAAAAGGCGATGTGTGTTGGTGACCGTAATCCCTTTTGAAACGATCATCCCACCCCATCCAATTGGGGGGCCTTACTCATTCCCCCCCCACCCGCACCACCACCGGAATCTCCAGCGTCCGGTAAAACGCCTCCGCAATCGACACCCGCACAACCGCCGTATACTCCCCAACAGCCATTCCCTCCGTATTCGCCTCCACCTTCAGCTTCAACGGCACATTCCCCCCATCCGCCGTCACCTTCACCCATGGCTCACTCGCCGTAATCTCCGTCACCGCGAACGGCTGCACGCATCCCGATCCCACTTCCACCGTCTGCGCTCCCGGCACATCGCCACCAATCACATACCCAAACGAAGCTGCCCCCGAAGCGCGCAGCCACGGATCGCAAATCTGCGCCACAAACGCATCGTTCCCACTGGCAATCTTCGCCTGCACCGCATTCGCCACCGGCAAATCATCGGAATACGAAACACCCACCAGCGTCGCGTTCTCCCCCGGACCCAACGCCAGCGCCAAGCCCTCTTCCTTTTTCTGCCCACCCCAGAACGTCGAGTAAATGATCTGCGAATTGTCCAAATCCAGCCGCATCACATACGCGTCCTGCAAGCCGCCGTGCGTCCGCTGCACCACGCGACGCCCCGGAAAATCCGGCGAGCTCGTTACACCCGTCACATACACATGCCCATGCGAATCGAGCTGCACCGCGCGGATCGACTCATCCGGATCCTCAGTCCCCCGCGTGCTCCCGCCGAGATACGTCAGATACTCCGCCGCCGTCCCCGCCGTATTCAGCCGCAACAGAAATGCATCGCGTAACCCGCCTGCATACGCCGCCTGAATCGCCCCAGGCGTCACGGCCAACTGCTTCGACGTCGTGTCCCCGCCCACATACGCACGCCCCTGCGAATCCACTGCCAGCGCCCGCGCCGCCGTATATCCACCTGTCCACCCGATGTAAGTAAAGTAGGAAACCGCGTCGCCCGCCGGTGTCAACTTCGCCAAAAAACTCGAATAGCTCACCGGCTTGCCAATATACGCATCCGCAGTCGCCAGATCCGGCGACATCGTCTCTCCCGTCACATACAAAGAATCATCCGGACCCACGGCAATCGCGTAAATGTTGTCCGTGTGCCCCGTTCCCCCAAAGTAAGTCGCATACGCCAACGTATACCGGTCCGCTGCCTGCGCGAACTTCGCGATGAACGCATCCTGCCCGCCGCCGGCCATCTGCGGTTGCAGTGCATTCTTCACTGGCAGATTCGAAGACGACGCACGCCCCGCCAGATACACACTCCCTTGCGAATCCACGGCCAGCGCCAATCCCTCTTCATTCCTCTCTCCGCCAAAGTAAGTCGAAAAAACCAACTCCCCACCCGCACTGAACTTCATCAGAAACGCGATATTCAACCCCGTCTGCTTGTCCTGCACCGGATTCACCAACGGCAGATCCCGAGCCCCCGTCGTCCCCGCCACAAACACGCCGCCATCGCGATCGAGCGCCACCGCATGCGTCACCGTATTCGACGCCCCGCCGATCAGCTTCCGCCACACCACTTCTTTCCCGCTCGGCGCATACTTCGTCAAATACGCCTTGAACACCGCCGACGTCAGCGGCTTCCCGCCCACCGGATCCGCCTTCAAATCCCGAGACTCCGTCTCGCCCGTCACGTAGATGTACCCGGCCGGATCAACCACCGCCGACACCGCGTCATCATTGCGGTCCCCGCCGTGGTACGTCGAAAACACCAGCCGCTTATCCTGCGCCGCTGCCAGCAGAGCGGCCATCATCATCAGCACAATCGTTCTCATCATCACCCAACACACGCGCAGCCAAGGCACATTGGGGATCAGCAGCCGCATAATTCCCCGCAACTTCCACAGGGAACATCACGGCAGGATACGGTGTCCTTACCCCCATGACGTTTTGGCGCATGCTTGCGGCGCTTGGATGTGGTTTGGGCATTGCCTCCACGCAAGCCTCCGCCTGCAGTTGTGGCGGAATCCGCGGCCGTACTGCCTGGGAAACCGCCGAAAAGGAAGCCCAGTCAACCGACGCCATCTTCGAAGCGGTGCCGGAGCGATTCGATGTCCAATGGAACATCCTCACTGCCAGCCGCGGCGACTGGATTCGTGTCGATCTCGCCGACCCACAAGATCCTTACACCTACTGGCCTCGCATGCGAATCACCTTCCGGGTGAAAAGAGTGTACAAGGGCAACGTGGGACCAACTGTGCAAGTGTGGACCGGATTGGGAGGCGGGGACTGCGGGGCACACTACTCTACAGGCCTCGATTATCTTGTGTACGCAGACGATGCAAAACGAGCCACTTCAGCGCGACCGCGATTGGTCGTCAGCATGTGCAGCCCAGGCGGGTGGATGGGGAGAAATCACGTTGCAACAGAACTGCGGCACCTCAGGGGGGAGCGTCCGAAACCAACCGATCTGGTGACCGTTGACTACCGCAGCCCGGCTGGTGTCCAGCGCATGAATCGTGAAGAATTCACTCAGCGATATACCGCTGCCACTGGACAGATCTGCGGTGTCGTCAGCCCCGCGGTCGCCGGCCAGATCGCCTTTCTACCAACGATTGGGTACTCCCCGGTGTGGGCCTTCACCGCCACAGTGGATCGCGATGGCAACTTTTGTTCCCAGCGTCTCGGCCCAGGCCGGTATCGTCTCCAGTTCACCCAAGACCCCGTTGACGGAATTGCCGAATCCGCTCTCTACTTCACAAATGTCGACCAGGGCGCGAACGCGAATGCCGCTCAAGTCGAAGCGGGGCACACCACCACTGGCGTCCTGGTTCGGATTGCCAAACAGAAGGCGTACACCGTTCACGGATTTATCTCGGCGGACGACAAAACACAAATGCGCGAAAGTGCAGCTCAGGTAATCCTGGTGACTCCCGAAGGGCGAGTCATTGACCGGCGGTCAGTGGACTTCAGCACAACCTTTCCCCTTCCCAATACCAAGTACTTCAGCTTCCGTAACGTCCTTCCTGGCAGATACATCGCGTACGCGTCCGCCGGCGGTGACTGGCTCACCAAGGTAGTTGACGTGAACGTCACCACGCATCATAAGCTGATCGTTCTTGGGCTAAGGCACTCTCCCGCCAACCGCTGACCGTGATTCAAACATGTTAGATCCGTCAACTCGGATTCTCCTCTACGCCCCACAACCGGCAACAAAAACCCAACGCTGATATCATGACCCGAAGTATGCTCACTCGCCGCAACTTCCTGAAGACTGCCGTCGCCGCCGCGCCCGCCGCATGGCTCCTCAACTACCAGGCCATGGCGGCCACCATGAAGGGCAAGGTCAAGGTCCGCGACATCCAGACCATGATGCTCCAGGGCCCGCGCACCTACACCCTTGTCAAGATCGTCAGTGACCAGGGGCCCTATGGCATCGCCGAAGCTTACGGCAGCCCCGGCGTCGGCGTCCGTGAGCAGGTCGACTTCCTCAAAACCATGATCGTCGGCAAAGATCCGCTCGAAATCGAGCAGATCGTCATGAGCCTCGATCGCCACTCCGACGGCTCCGCCCACTCCTTCTTCCGAGCCGTCTCCGGAATCGAAATGGCCCTCTGGGATCTCGCCGGCAAAATCCTCAACGTTCCTGTCAGCACGCTGCTCGGCGGCCGTTATCGCGACAAGGTCCGTGTCTATAACCACGCCGCTCCGCGCAACATGAACGACAAAGCCTCCTGCCGCGAGTGGGCCGCCGAATGCAAAGCCGACAAGAGCGGCTTCTTCGGCCACAAGTTCGGCCTCCAGCACAGCGACCCGAAAAAGGACATGGGCCGCGATCCCGCCAACCGCCTCCTCTCCTCACAAGAGGTGCGCGCCGTCCGAACGCAGTTCGAAAACTGCCGCGAAGCCATTGGCTGGGATCACGACATCATGGTCCACTGCCACTGGGAATACGATCTGCGCACCGCAATCCAAATCGCCGAAGCGGTGGAAGGCATGAAGCCGCTGTGGCTCGAAGACCCGCTCCCTGTGCATTATTCCGAAAGCTGGAAGCGACTCGCCGAAACGGTTCGTGTCCCGCTCCAAACCGGCGAGAACTGGTTCCGCCGCCAGGAAGCCCTTCCGTTCGTCGTCAACTCCGCCATCGACATTCTCCACCCCGACCTCCGCAACTCCGGCGGCTTCCTCGAAACGAAAAAGATGGCCGACCTCGCGGATCTCTATCATCTACCCATGGCCAACCACAACACCGGCTGCGTCGTGAACACCATGGCCACCATCCACTGGGCGTCTTCCATCCGCGACTACATCCACTGCGAAACAGTCGTCGGCAAAAATGATTGGATGGACGACATCATTCTCCACGACGGCCAAGTCGTCAAAGGCGGCTTCATCGAGGTCCCCAACAAACCCGGCCTCGGCATCGAACTCAACCCCGACACCGTCAAAGCCCACCTCGCCAAAGGCGAGAAGTGGTGGGGCTGAGCCACCAGACCGCAGCAACAACGGAAACCACTCCGTGAGTGAAAGCAGTCAGCAAGCTTGCCTCAGTTGTGCAACCGGCAAAGGCCTTCCCGGCCAGTAGTGAACTTCAAACTCCGAATTCCCGCAGTACGTCCTCGTGTGAGATGCCGGCAGACGCATGTTCGCGCGCGTGGTCGATGCGAGCGAGCATTTCCGGATCAACCGGAGCTTCGTGCGAAAGCAGGAATTCAAGATACCGTGCTGCCGCCACCAACTCAGCCTCTGGAAGTTGATCGACGAGATGATGTAACTGCTGTTTGTCCAACATTAAATCCTCTCCACAGTCTAACCTACGACTGCTGCCGGTCAGACCCGCTCGGGATCGAACTCAACCCCGACTCCGTCCAAGCCCCTTGCAGACTCAGGCCATTAAGCAACAGCCCGCATGCGCTCGGGCCACTCTATGCCGCTGGCGTTTCCAGTACGGAGTCTTCCAGGTTGGCAGCGGCGAAGGCCAGTGCCTGCCGGACATCCTCCGAATCCAATTCCGGATAGTTGCGCAATAGATCGTTGCGGTCCGGATACGTGGCAACAGCCTCTACCACACGCCGCACTGTGATCCGCATCCCACGAATGCAGGGTTGCCCGTTCATCTGGTTCGGGTTCCAAGTGATGCGGTCGAAGCCTTGCATCCGATCATTCTCTCACCGGGGGGCGTCCCCCGCCACCACCCTCACATCCACCCGCACCGGATCCGCCCCCAACATCACTCGCCCCCGCTTCGCAGACGGAGCATAAATCCGCCCCTGCACATCCACCAATCCCTTCCCCGTTTCCGACTCCAACCGCAGCACCGGCCGGTCTACCGCATCATGCACGTAGCAATCCACAAACTCCACCTGCCCCACAGTCGAGGCGATCTCCTCCCGCCGAACCTCCAGAAAAATCGGCACCCGCGGCACGGACACCGTAGGCGACGTCGATTGCCACGGATTCCGGAAATGGCAATTCACAAACCGCACTTTCACATTCTTCGATGACTTCTCCGTCACCCCCGCTGACTCCCGCCCCGTGTCCTCCGTCACGCAGTTGATGAACTCAATCAACCCCTGTGGCCCATCGTCCCGCACCGCCGACACGCGAATGCCCGCCCGCCCCATTCCCCCGCCCCCTCGCATCACGCAATTCTCAAACCGGATCGACACCGGCGCCGACTTCCCCGTCAGCGGCCGCAAATAAACCAACACCCCATCCCCGTTGTTGTACTCAAACACCGAATTTCGCACCACAACATTTTGCATCCGTTCTGTTTCCACATCCGGTTCCAGATCCAGCCCCGCCTCCGGCGCCGTCCCACCCGTCTTCGCAAACCGGCAGTTCTCCACCGTCAGATTCACCGCACTGATTACGCTCATCCCCTGCCGGTGATTGTCTTCCGCCACGCAATCCTTCACCACCACATCCTCGCTCCACTCCCGCGTCCGGCCCCCCGAAATATAAAACCCATCGCCCCCCGAGCTCTCCGATCGCAGTCCCTCCACCCGCACATTCTTCACGCCACGCAACGCCAACCCCATGCGCCACTCGGCCTTGTCGTACGGCGGCTTCTGATAATCCGCCTTGTGCATCCGCAACGTCGCCCCATACCCGCGGATCAACAAATTCTCCACCCCATCCGCCGTCAACAAACTATCGCCCCGCCCTAGAAACGACCCCCTCTTCGCCAGCAACACCACGCCCGGCTCCAGGTGCAACTCCTGATTCCCGCGCAACCGCACCGGCGTCAAAATCCATGGGCTGCCCATGTAGGGCACAATCACTTTCTTCGCCCCGGAATCAATCGCCGCCTGCAGCGCTCGCGTCGAATCCTCCGCCTCAAAACCCCACCACGCCGCCTTCGCCGTGGTAATTTTGCCCGCCTGCACATCCTCAACGGCCTGTGCATTCCTAATGCTCGGCTGGCCAAAAGCAAGGCCGCCGGCCATCAACAAAGCTTGCACCAACATGACGCCATCAATACTGGCACATTCAGAATGAGAGCTTCAACGCAAACTGAATCAACCTTGCGTCGTTCGCCTGGCTCGATATCACCCCAAACTGCGCCGTTCCGAACGCCGTCCCGGGCAGCGAAAACTCGGTTCGGTTGAACAGATTGTACGATTCCGCCCGAAACTGCAGGTTGAAGCGCTGCTCAGGCCCGAACGCCGTGTTCTTGAAAATAGAGAAATCCACGTTGTTGAGCCCCGGCCCTCGCACATCGGGAAGCGTCCGCGCCACGTTGCCATAAGTGAACGCCGCCGGTGCAGTGAAGCGCGAGGTGTCGAACCAGCGGTTGAGCCGCTGTTGCGCCGGTCCCTCCAGCATCGCCGATTGCCCCGTGCTGTTCGGCCGGCTCCCGCCACCCAGCGATCCCGTCTGATTCGCGGCCGTCGTCAGAAATAGCGGCACACCGCGTTGCGTCGTGAAGATCCCGTTCATCACCCAGCCCGACACCAGTTTCCCCGCAACCCCAGAAGCATTGGAAAGGAACGTCTTCCCGCGCCCGAAGGGCAGATCGTAGTTACCGCTGATCACCAGCCGTTGTGGAATATCCGAGCTCGACAAACCCCGCTCCAGGCGCATGTTGTAAGGGTTCTGCACACCCGCGGTCGGCTCCAGCCACGAAGTCTGGCTTTCCGTATCAGTGATGAGCTTCGACGCCGTATAGCTCACCAGCACACCCGCCCCAGTCTGGAATCGCTTCTGATACTTGAGCTGCATCGAATGATAGATGCTGTTGCCGATGAACGAACCACGCACCGTGACATTGTCATACTGCGGGAAAGGCCGCAGCAGTTGGCCTCGTGCCACCGTAGCCGTCGAAAGCACGCCGCGGCTCACCTGCCCAAAAAACGGATTCGCCACTTGCCCCGTCAACGCCGAGCCCATCTGCATCACCTCCGGCCGCAGCGTGTTAAACGGAAACACGTTGATCGGAAGCTTGTTCGCCTTCAGGCCCACATAGGCAACCTCGATCAGCGAAGAGCCCGAAAGATCGCGCTGTAGATTCATATTCCACTGCTGCGAATACGCGCGCTCTTCGAACGACACCGTCGTCGGAATCACTTGCCCCGTCAGCGTGCGTTGAAAATTCGCATCTCGGCCCACTGGCTGTGTAATGCCGTCTGGAAATGGATTGCTCAACACGCGATACGGAGTCCGTCCGCCGTCAATCGAACCGAGAAACGGGCTGCTTCCCGTAGCCGTCGCTTCCACCAGATTCTCCCGCCGCGCAATCGCCAAGGGCAGCCAGAACAGGCCGTATCCACCTCGCAATACCGTCTTCGGCGTGATGCTGAAAGCAAACCCCGCCCTTGGAGCGAACTGCTTGTTGTATTGATCGGCCCAATGCCGTGTACTGCGTTCCTGCGAATTCACCAACGCCAATCGTCCCACCAGCGGCAAACCCGTTTGCTGCGCGAACGGGTGCGGTTGATCGGCCTGGAATGTGCTCAGACGGTCGTCACGCTCCGTGATGCCCCCATCGCGATCCCAGCGCAGACCGAGATTCAACGTCAGGCGCCGGTTCACGCGATAGTCGTCCTGCACATAGTAGCCCTGATAAATTCGTTGCTCGTTCAGATAAGCCGGAGTGTTCAAAGCCGCCGTAGCCGCATACCCCAACAGAAACGATGCGTACGCATACCCGCCTGCCCCAAATGGATCCCGCGCCGTAAACGGAGCCGTGAAATTGAACGCGCCGCTCGGCTCATTGCTCTGCGTATAGCCCAACCGGTACACGCGCAGGTCCGTCCCGAACTTCACCGTGTGCCTGCCTGCAATCTTCGTCAGATTGGCGCTCACCTGGTTCGTGGTTTCATTCTGCCGGATCGGCCCGCCGCCCGGCAGTGTGTTGAATCCCTGAATCGAAAAATTCGGAAGATGCCGGAAACCGTCCGGAATCTGCTGCTGCATCGACGTCGGGAATCCCAGCGTGGTCAGATCAATCCCCTTCGTCTTCGGAATCCGCTCGTAGTCGAACTTGATAAAGCTGTACCGCACATCCAGCACCGTCGTAGGTGAGAATGTATGCACACTCTCCAGCACCCCTTGATGCGTCGTCCGGAAATCCGGATACAGCTGATAGATGGTGCCGTTGTTGTACGGATCAATCGCCGGTGTGCCCGAATCCCAGTACGTGTAGCGTCCGAAGAGCCTGTGGCTGCTGCTGCGATTGAAATCCACACGGGCGTTGAACTGATCGGAGTTCGCCGCCTGCGAAGCATTCGTAGCGAAATTGTTGATGTTCGTGAAAGCCGATCCCGCCACATTGGGAGACGACATCAGAAGGTTCGAGAGCTTCCCCGCCGCCCCGTCGATCCGGCTGCGCGGAATCACATTCCCCGGAAATGCGTCGCGGATGTTTGCATTCGTCGCCGCATCCAGTCGCGTCGTCGTGGCATCGTAAACCGGAATCACCGCGCCCGCCGCGGTGCGCGTCTGCGAGAAGTCACCGTTGCGCTGCTCCGCCGTGGGAACCGTAAACAAAACGGACTGCCCCTTCCGCTGGCGATAAGACTCATAGCTCGTGAAAAAGAACAGCCGGTCCTTGATAACCGGCCCGCCGAACGTCGCCCCGAACTGATTCTGCGTCAGCGGTGGCCGCGCGATCCCCTTCGAATTGTTGAAGAACGTACTGGCGTCAAACACATCGTTGCGCACAAATTCGAATGCGCTGCCGTGATACCGGTTCGTCCCCGACTTCGTCGTCAGATTGATAATACCGCCCGAAGTATGGCCGAACTCGGCCGCCAGGCTGTTCGTCTGTACCTTGAATTCCTGCACCGCGTCTTCAATCGGAACCAGCCGCACAGTATTCATCAACATCCCATGCACCGTCGTTCCGTCCAGCATCGTCTCGCTCTGATTCCCCAACGCACCGCTGATCTGAAAATTCCCCCACGCGTAAAAATTTGGCAGCGCGGGGCCTGCCAGCGAACCACCACCCGGAACAACGCCTGGAACCAGTGCCACTAGCGCCAACGGATTACGGCCATTCAAAGGCAGTTCCTCCACCTTCCGCCGCTCCACCACTTGGCCCAACGACGAATTCTCCGGCTCCAGCAGCGGAGTCTCCGCCACTACCTGAATGCGCTCACTGGTCTGTCCGACGGTCAATGCCACGTCGATGCGAATCGTCTTCTGCACCTCCACCACAAGAGGCTCCCGCACATACCGCCCGAAGCCCGCTTGCTCTACCTCCAACCGGTACGGGCCCGGCGCCAGATTGATAAATTGAAACAGCCCATCCCGCCCGCTCGATGTGGTGTGCCGCTCATTCGTGTCCCGATTCGTGAGCGTCAACGGTGCCGCGGGAATCACCGCGTCCGATGTATCCCTCACCGATCCCACGATCGATCCAAACGTGCTCTGCGCGTTTGCCGCATTGCCGGTCAGCATGGCCAGCACCAGTAGGGTTCTCATAGCGAGCCTCTCTATTCCAGACGTTGCCCCATACTATGTGCGGCAAATGCCGGGATCAACCGGATGAAAGTTTTCACTCTGTTAACCTTTGGTTAACGGTGCCCGCATGACCCTCACACAATTGGAATGCTTTCTGGCCGTGGCTAAGGCGTTGCACTTCGGCCGCGCAGCCCAGGAACTCGGAAAGACCGCCCCCGCTTTGAGCGTGCAGATGCAGAGGTTGGAATCCTCCCTCGGCGTGACCCTCTTTGACCGCGCCGGGCGTGGCGTCGTGCTCACCGGCGCCGCCGAACTCCTCATCCCTCATGCCGAGCGAGTGCTCGCTGAAGCCCGCGAGGCCACCAGTCGCATGACTGCCGTCCGCAGTGGAAAACGAGGACTCATCCGCATCGGTGTACTCCCCACAGTGGCCGCCCATTTCCTCCCGCACATCCTCCAACGCTTCCGCGCCACGCATCCGGAAACCGTCGTCCTCCTCAGAGAAGAAGGCCAGACCCCGCACCTCCACCCCCTCCTCGAAAGCAATGAGATCGAGTTGGCGCTCTGCCGCGGACCCTTCCGTATCGAGTCCCTGAAAGCGATCCCTCTCCTCACTGAGGAATACTGCCTGGGAGTGTCCCGAAATCACTGGCTCTACGGCAAAGAGAAAGTCTCTGTCTCCGAACTGCAAGGCGAACGCTTCGTGGTCTACAAATCACCCGGCCACGCCAACCGGCTCGTGCTGTTCGAAATGTGCAACAAAGTTGGTTTTGAACCCACCATCGCTTTCGAAAGCGAGCAGGCCGAAACCATGCAATACCTCGTCGCCGCGAACCTCGGCATCACCGTGCTTCCGGAGATGGTCCTCCGCCATGGCGCGGACAAAGGAGTATGGATGATACGCCTCCAGGCCCCAACCTTGCGCCGCACAATCGTCGCCACTTGGAAGGCCGGTCGCTACCTCTCGCCCTTCGCCCGCGCTTTCGTCGCCTGCGCCCGTCAGGCTGGAAAATCCTGGCCGGGTTAGTGGATGACCACCGGCACACTCTGCATCGGCTCATGCAGCCCAAACGTGAACACATCCGTCTGGCTCGCGATCGTCACGTACTGCTTCCCATCCACTTCATACGTCACTGGAGAAGCAAATACCGGCTGGCCCATGTTGTAGTGCCACAGATGCCGCCCCGTCTTCGCATCCACCGCCACCAGGTGATTGTCGTCATCGCCAAAAAACACCACGCCGCCCGCAGTGCTCACCGTCCCCGCCCACATCGTCGCAGGGCCCGTCATCGGATAATCCCACACCCGCTTCCCCGTCTTCGGATCCAGCGCCCGAAGATAAAATTTCCCCGGCTCCGTGGGAATCTGTTCCCCGCCGCCACCCGCAAAATTCTGCATCGGCAACGGCTCTTTCGCGCTGCTCACGTAAATATCGCATTGCTCCAGCGTCACCACATAAAACAACCCCGTCGCCGGATTGTACGAAGGTGACATCCAATTGCTCGCGCCGCGTACCGAAGGACACGCCTTGTTTCCCGTCGGCGTCGGATCTTTCCCGGGCACAAGCACCGGCACTCCCTTCGCATCAATCCCCGTCGCCCAATCCAGCTTGTCCACATACGGAGTCGCCCGCAGATACTCCCCCGTCACCCGGTCCAGCACATAGAAAAACCCATTGCGATTCGCATGCAGCAGCGCTTTCCGCGGCCTCCCATTCACGGCCGTATCAATCAGCACCGGCCAACCCTGCCCATCCCAATCATGCGTATCATGCGGGGTGAACTGAAAATGCCACTTCATCTTTCCCGTGTCCGGATCCACCGCAATCACCGCGCACGCATACAAATTCGTACCCTTCCGGTCCCCGCCATAAAAATCCGGCCACGGATTCCCCGTCGTCCAATAAATCAAGTTCAATTCCGGATCATACGTCCCGCTCAGCCAAGTCGCCGCGCCGCCCCAATCAATCAGCCGGTCCGTCCATGTCTCCGATCCCGGCTCCCCACGTCCAGGAATCGTGTACAGCCTCCACAACTCCTCGCCAGTCGACGCGCTCATGGCAGCGATAAACCCACGATTTCCGGTGTCGCCGCCGCCCACGCCCACAATCACCCGGTCCTTAACAACGAACGGAGCCACGGTAGCAAAATACCCTTTGTTCGTATCCGCATACTTCTTCTGCCACAGCAGCGCACCGGTCCGCCGGTCCAGCGCCACCAGATAGCAATCTCCCGTCACAAAGAACACCCGGTTCCCTAGAATCGCTGCCCCGCGATTCACCCGGCTCACCTCGCTTTGATCGTCGCGATACGTCCAGATCCGCCGCCCGCTCCGCGCATCCAGTGCATGAATCTCATTCGAGTTCGTCACATACATCACGCCCGCATAGACGATCGGTACGGTTTCCAGCTTCCGGCTCGTCTCCATATGGAACGTCCACTTCGGCGCCAGATTCCCCGCATTCGCCGGAGTAATCCGAGCCAGCGGTGAATGCCGCGTCCCCTTGTAATCTCCCGCATAAGTCAACCAATCCGCATTCGGGCTCTTCTGGATGTCCGCAAATGTCACCGGCTTATCCGTCACCTGCGCCCGCAATGCCAGGCCACACAGAAGCAACAAAATGATCACCGCCCACCTCCCCGCTTCACAGGCCGCGACGATTGCCTGCTCAAATACGCCAGCAAATCCGTCATCTCCTCCCTGCTGATTCGCTTCCCGTAATCCTGCGGCATCCACGTCTCCACCGTGATCTTCACGCTCGCCAATTCCGTCGTCCGGAACAAGTACAGCTTCCCTGTACGGTCCATCATCTCCACATCGTAGTTACTGTAATTCTTCACCACACCCTCCAGCGCCCTGCCATCCTTCGTCTTCACAGCAATCTTCTGAAACCCGGCAGCCACCCGATCCCCCGGCTTCACAATCGCCTCACGCAAATACTCGTAGCTCCGCAGCCCGCCAATCGTCGATAAGTCCGGCCCTAGCGTTCCGCCCTGCCCGCCGATCGTATGGCAACCCCCACACCCGTTCTTCGCATAGACCTCTGCGCCCTTCTCCGCATCCCCAGGATGCGCCACAAAAGCCGCCGGCGATCCCAGCCCTCGCACAAACGCCACCAGTTCCCAAATCCGCGTCTCCGGCAGATTCGTTCCCGGCATCTCCGTCCCCGCGATGCCCTTCTGAATCGTCCGGAACATCTGCGCATCCGAAGATCGCCGGATCAACCGGCCATCCCGCAGATTCGGCCCGCGCCCTCCTTCCCCGGTGGCGCCATGACAACCGGCGCACGACCCGACATACGTCTTCCGCCCGCTCTCAATCGCTCCAGGATCACCAGCAACGGGATTCCCGGGCTCATCCGAGCGTGGCTGTTGCGCGGCGGCCAGCATGGCCACCAGGAAAGGCAGAACTGTTCGGAGCATTCGCGTTAGATCAGTTTATACTCACCGGGCACCGGAATCGGAGTCATCGTCATCTTCTTCTTGTACTCAAACTCCTTCGGCTGCAAATCGAGCTTCGATTGCATGATCCGGTCCCAGGTAATTTCCTCGCCCGAATACGCCGCCTCACGAGCCATGATGCAGGTCAGCGTGCTCTCCGCCACCTTCATCGCGTGATTGATGTACGGCCCATCCCCGCGAATCGAGTTGATCAAAGCGGTGTGCTCCAACACATACGGATTCGCCTGAATATTGCGGTTCCCGCGCAGTGACCGGCTATCCCAACGCCCCTTGCTTCCCACAATCTGCTCGCTTACGTTGCCGTAAGCTCCACGCTGATACTGCCGGCAGTAGCTCGACATCCGCACCCCATTGGCGAATTCGAAATCCGCCGACAAGTGATCGTAGATGTTCCCGTAAAGCTCCTCATTCGGCCGCCACGCGCGCCCGCCCGATGCCCACACCTTCACCGGATGATCATTCATCGCCCACAAGCACACATCGATGTTGTGCAGATGCTGTTCCACCACCTGGTCTCCGCAGATCCATACATACGAATACCAGTTGCGATGCTGCCACTCCATATCGCCGAACTTCGCATCGCGCGCCTTGTTCTGAATCACCGGCGTACCCACCCAGTACGCATACAGCGAGTTGATCGTGCCGTACTCGCCATTCTGCACGCGCCCGATCGCGTCCATATACTCCGGTTGGAACCGCCGCTGCGCGCCCGATACCACCGTCAGTTTCATCTGCTCCGATTTCTTCGCCGCTTCCATAAAACGGCGCACACCCACCGGATCCGTTCCGAACGGTTTCTCGCAGAACACGTGCTTCTTCGCGTTGATCGCCGCCTCAAAATGCTCCGGCCGGTATCCAGGAGGCGTCGCCAGCATCACAATGTCGATATCCGAACTGATCAGCTTCTTGAAGGAATCGAAACCCACGAAACGATGCGTCGGTTCCACCTTAATTCGCGAAGCATGCTGCGGATGCTGCTCCTTCATCCACTTCAAATTCCCTTCGAGTTTGTCCTCGAAGATATCTGCCATCGCCACAAGATCGACGTTCTCTGATCCATTCATCAGGTCAATCGCAGCCTGACGTCCACGTCCTCCGCAGCCTACCAGGCCTGCCTTGAGACGTTCTTTTCCCGCTCCCCGTACCAACTCGGGGCGGACAATTTGGAAGGTGGTGGCTGCTCCGGCCAGCAGCGAACGGCGCGAAAAGTCGAAAGTATTCATAATGACTCCTTTTGATATATGAAGCCTCATTTTACTCCCGCCAGCCGTGGGAGGGAATCGTAGATCATAGGACTATGCTCCTCCCCCCTCTCTTCGAAGCCTGCGCTAAAGGAGATGCCAAGACCGTCCGTAAGATGCTCAAAGATGGAGCCGACCCCAATGCCCACGAGTTAGACAACACTACGGCTCTTCACTGGGCCGCCGCCCACCGCCACATCGAAATCGTCCGTATCCTTCTCGATGCAGGAGCCGACGTCCATGGCGAGGGTGACGTGCACGAACTCGGCGTCATCGGATGGGCAACGTACTACCGCCCGCCCGGCCGGCTCATCGGCGATCAGCCCGAAGTGGCGGCCTACTTAATCAAACGCGGTGCGCGCCACCACATCTTCTCTGCGATGTCCCTTGGCGACATCAAGCTACTCCGCGCTGTCCTCAAGAAAGACTCCAACGCTATACACAGGCGCATGGTGCCGTGGGAGGATTCCATGTCGCCCCTTCACTTCGCACTGCAGATCGAACGCCACGACATGCTCAAGCTTCTGATTGACAGCGGCGCCGACCTCGAAGCGAAGGACAAAAGTAGCCTCACTCCACTCGAACGCGCTCTCCTCCGCGGAGACAAAAAAGCCGCCATGCTCCTCACAGCCGCGGGAGCCAAAAAGCCGAGAAAGCTTCGCCCCGCCACACGCAAAGCGCTAACCCAACTCGCGGCCAATGTCACCAGCGTCAACCCAATGATCTACGTCCCCAACGTGGCAGACGCCCTCAAATGGTACGTCTCCATCGGATTCACTGAGACCGCGCGCTACGAAGAAAACGGCCTCGTCAACTTCGGCATCGTCACATTCGGCAAGGCAGAGATCCTGGTCAATATGCATGGCATGCGCTGCCATCAAACCGCCAGTCTCTGGTTCAACTGCACCCAAATCGACGCCCTCTACAAACGTTTCAAAACCTGCCCCATCGAAATCGCCGAGCCCATCAACGACACCTTCTACCACGCCCGCCAATTCGCCATCCGCGACCCGAACGGCTACCTGCTGTATTTCATCGAACCTATCGTGGAAAGCCGCGCCACCGGGTCTTAACGAGTGCATGTGGTTGTTGTGGTTACTCGCCGCGAACCTTGCGGCGCAGGGAGTCGATTTCGGCATCAAAGGTGGTGTTCCTCTCAACCATTTCGTCTTAGTACCTTTGCCGGCTTCGCTCTTCGTCACATCAGCGGCATCCAATGGTGGGAACGCGCTGCGTTCTCCCCCTTCTTCGCTCCTCCTCCGCCCCTCCTCCGCCCCGCGTCGAGGTCCGTCAATCCACAGAGCCCGCCGAACTCAACCGCCGTAGCGCCATCGGCGTCCGCGACCAAGCAAGAAAGCAAAGGCCGCATCTGGGAACCCTCCGCCATCATCAATCACAACTGGCGCGGCTGTTCGCCGGCAGTGGACTCGCCCTTCGCCGCGCCAACCAACTCACCTTCCGCGAATTCGACATCACCTGGGCGCGCGGGGCATGGGGCACTGCCCAGTCCGTCTCCGCCAGGCCATCCGCTACCACTACTGGTCGCAACCTCTCTGGGACTTCACACCAGCCGAACGAGGCCGCAAACAATCCCTCTACATCCTGTTCGGACTAAGCCCATCCGCCACCAAACATTGAAATCGGTGTTCATCTGTGTCCATCTGTGGCCCTTTCCAAGCCGCTACCTCCGCGAAAGGTCAATAATATCCAGAATCACATTCGTAGCATCCTGAATCAGCAGTGCCCAAGTCCCCAGCGTTGCCCGCCGGCACCCACCGCACACCGGTCCCAGCCGCCCATCCAACTCCACCGGAAACGCCACCATCTTCTTCTGCAACCCCGGTGGCAGTGTCCCCTTACGCCGCAGCTGCTTCTCCAGCCCCGGAGGCAAATCCCCACCCCGCTTCGCCAACCCTGGCGGCAACCCGCTCCCCGCAGGATGGTAGTAATCCAGAATCACCCGCGTATCCGCCGCACCAAAAACCACCGCAGTCGACGCACCCTTCCCTTTGCCTTTCCCCTTCCCCTGCGCCAGTAGCGAAGCAGGCAACAACCACAACAATTCCCGTTTACTCAAAATCATGGGCTACACCTTCCAGCAAATCAATTTCGGCTCAGTCATCTCTTCAATCGCGTACTTCGGACCCTCCCGCCCCGTCCCGCTCATCTTCACTCCACCATACGGCATCTGATCCACCCGATACTGCGGAATCTCATTGATCATAAACCCGCCCACATGCACCTTCCTCGCGGTCTGAAACGCCTTCTCAATATCCCGCGTATAAATCCCTGCCTGCAACCCGTAATCCGACGCATTCACCCGCTCCACCGCCTCATCCAGCGAACGATACGAATTCACCCCCACCACCGGCCCAAACGCCTCCCGGCACATGATCTGCGCACTATCCGGTACTTCGCTCAGCACCGCCGGCTCCAACGTCGCCCGCGTCCGTTTCCCGCCAGTCAGCAACTTCGCGCCATGCTCCACCGCCTCGCCAATCCAGCTCTCCACACGCTCCGCCTCTCGCTCCGTAATCAACGAACTGATATCCGTCGAGTTTTCGAGCGGATGGCCGAGACGAAGCTTCCGCGTCATCTCCACCACCCGCTCGAGGAATGGAGCCCTTACACTTTCATTGACGTAGATCCGCTGCACGCTGATACAAACTTGTCCCGAATGCGCGAAACTCCCCGCCACACAACGCGCCGCCGCCTCATCCAGATTCGCGTCACTCTCCACAATCACCGCCGAGTTGTTCCCCAGCTCCAGCGTCACCCGCTTCATCCCCGCCAGATTCCGCAGCCGTAACCCCACCTCCGGGCTCCCCGTAAACGTGATCATCGCGATGTCTTTGTGAAACACCAGTTGTTCCCCAATCGACCCGCCCGGCCCCGTGATCACATTCAGCGCGCCCTTCGGCAATCCGCACTCCACAAACAAATCCGCCATCATCACCGCGCTGATCGGCGTCGTCGACGCAGGCTTATGCACCACGGTGTTCCCACCCGCCAACGCCGGTCCGATCTTATGCATCGCCAGGTTCACCGGAAAATTAAACGGAGTAATCGCCGCAATCACACCCACCGGCTCGCGCACCGTCATCGCCCAATGCCCCTTGCCCGCCGGCGATGCGTCCATCGGCACTACCTCCCCATGCAGCCGGTGTGCTTCTTCGCTCGAAAACAGCAGCGTCAACGCCGCTCGTTCCGCCTCCATCCGCGCTTCTTTAATCGGCTTCCCCGACTCCGAACTGATCGCCTGCGCGAACTCCGAAATACGGTCCATCAGCATCTGATACGCCTTGCGCAGCACCGTTGCCCGGTCATGCAGCGCCATCTCCCGCATCACCGGCCCCGCAGCCTTCGCCGCCGCCACAGCCGCTTCCACCTGCGCCGATTCCGCCTGAAAAATCGTTCCCACCGTTGACCCGTCAAACGGCAACTGCACATCCTGCGGATGAGCAGACCTCACGGGCTCGCCCGCGATTCGCATCGGATATTCCATGACCGCTATGTTATCGCGGCTGCAACGGACCGAACCCGTAGTTCTCTTCCAGCACACGCCCCGCCGCATCCACCACTACAGAAGCCACAAATCTTGGCGACGTCGGATCCCCAAATCGCAGATCAATCACCTCCACCCTAGTCGCGCCCTCCGGCCGGTCCAGCGGCGTCGCCAGCCAGAACGCATATTGCGCAAAGCCTAAAAAACGCTGCACCGTCGATGTGCGCCGGGCAGCTTCCAATGCCGCCGATGGCTGCGGCGGATAGTACACCGTCCCAGCAGTCGGATCGTAAGCAGTCAATAAATTGATCCGCTGCAAAGACACCCCAGTCTCCATCTCCACATAAGCCACCCACTCAAATGGATTCCCGAAATGTGGAAACGCCGCCACACGCTTTGCCGGAGCCCCCGCATACGTGTGCGAATTCAACGTCTGCACCGCCCGTTCATGCAACACGAACCGAGCCCCTTCATATACCAGCAAGGTGCTCAATGCGAAAATCGCCGCCCCGCGCCCCGATCCCGGCTTCGCCCCAATCTCCGAGCTCACCAGCTTCGACAACAAAGGCCCCACCACCGCCAGCAACAGCACGGCCCAAATCCAAATATCCACGACGTTCGTCACATCCAGATGCACCCAGTCGCTACGAAACGGCATCAGCATCCGGATCCCGTACACATTCGACCAATCCATCAGAATGTGCGACAACACGCCCAACCACGCAACAAGCCACGCCCCAAACCAGGGCAGTCTCCGTCGCGTCGCCAAAGCCACCAATCCCACCACAACCGCGGCCACCAGCGGCGATGCCGCGAACGTATGCGTCCACCCCCGATGCACATCCAAATAATCCAGCGATGTTCCACCCAAACGCACCACGCCATCCGCGTCGGGAACGTTGGCCGCCAGCATCGCAATCACTGAGGCGTGCGGACTCAGCCGGTTCAACCCCGCACGCGAAATCATCAGCCCCGTCAGCGTGTGCGTCAGGTTGTCCACCGAGCCCGCTCCTTCTCCAGAAACTTCGGCGGCAGCAGCAGTGTCAACGAATCCGGCACCACCTCCAGCGATGCAGGCAACGTGCCCGCCTCTTCCCCATCCAGTTGCAAATGCACCTTGCTCCCATTCACCGGATCCAGCGCCAGCCGCGTCACATTCGTCGCCGTCACACCCTTCAGCCTTGCCGCATTGCGCAGCGCCACGCCCGTCAAATACTTCAAATACCGCAGCGGATTGCTTCCCTCAAACAAGTACAGCCCAAAGTGCGGTGCCAGCAGGCTCGCGTTCAGCGCGATCTCCAGATCGCCGCCATAATTCCGCACCAGGCTCGCCAGTGCAAAGCTGCACCGGTGCGTCGATTGCGGCAATGTCGCATCCAACTCCACCAGCCGCCGCGCAATCGACTGAAATCCCGCAATCCAATACGCGCCCTTGCCCAACCGCCGCTTCATGCCCGGATCAATGTACGCAACGATATGCGCATCCAATCCCGCCCCAGCCATGCACACAAAGTGCCGCCGCACAGATCCATCCGCATTCCGCACCAGCCCCGTCGCCACACGCGCCGGCTGCATCTGCTCCAACACGGCGGCCGCCTTCGGTGGCGATGCCGGAATTCCCGTCTCCATCGCCAGCACATTCGCAGTCCCCGCGGGCAGCACACCGAGCGGCACATGCGATCCGATCATTCCATTCAATACTTCGTTGATCGTCCCATCGCCGCCCGCCGCCAGAATCAGCTTCGCCCCGCCCTTCACTGCCTCCCGCGCAATCGATGTCGCATCCCCTGGCCCCGCTGTCGGCCGAGCCTCCACCCCATGCCCGCGCTCCCCCAATAAACGCACAGCGTCCGCAATCAGCCCAGGCTTCCGCCGGAGCTTGCCCGCGTTCGGGTTGTAAATGAGAACTGCGTCTTGATAAAGGGGGATGGCTGCTTCGATCCTCTGCTACTTGCCATAATAAAACGTTCATGGGGCATTCCGTTCAACAAAAGATCGCTGCGCTGCGGGAAGAACTCCGCAAGCACGAATACCTCTACTACGTCCTCGATAAGCCTGAGATCTCCGACCTCGAATACGACACCCTCATGCGCGAGCTCCAGCAACTCGAAGCCGCGCATCCCGATCTCCTCACCCTCGATTCCCCCACCCAGCGTGTCGGCGGCAAACCCCGTGAAGGCTTCGTCAAAGTGCGGCACAGCTCCGCCATGCTCAGCCTCGACAATGCCCTCAACGAAGCCGAACTGCGCGACTTTGACCGCCGCGTCCGCGACCTCCTCAACGGCGAGCCCTTCCACTACGTCGCCGAAGTGAAGCTCGACGGACTCTCCATGGCCGCCCGCTTCGAAGATGGCCAGTTCCGTCTCGCCGTCACCCGCGGCGATGGCGCCGAAGGCGAAGACGTCACCGACAACGCGCGCACCATTCGCACCCTCCCTCTCAAAGTCCCCACAACACTCCCCCGCTTCGAAGTCCGCGGCGAAGTCGTCATGCTCCAAAAGCACTTCGCCCAACTCAACGAAGAGCGCGATCGCCAGGGCCTTCCTCGCTACGTCAACCCGCGCAATTCCGCCGCCGGAAGCCTTCGCGTCCTGGAGCCCTCCATCACCGCAGCCCGCCGGCTCGAATTCTTCGCCTATCTCCTCCTGGTCGATGGCAAGCCCGCCTACGCGAGCCACTGGGAATCCCTCCAAGCCCTCCAGCAAATGGGCTTCAAGGTCAATCCCCAGAACGCCCGCGCCGAAGACGTCGACGCCCTCTACGCCTTCTGCCAGAAGATCGAAGCCCGCCGCGACGACCTCGGCTACGAAATCGACGGCGTCGTCGCCAAGGTCGATTCCATCCCTCAACAAGACCGCCTCGGCTGGACCGCCAAAGCCCCCCGCTGGGCGATAGCCTTCAAATTCCCCGCGCGCCAGGAAGAGACCATCGTCGAAAACATCATCGTTCAAGTGGGCCGCACCGGTGCGCTCACCCCTGTTGCCAAGCTGAAGCCTGTGTTCGTCAGCGGAGTCACCGTCTCCAACGCCACCCTTCACAACGAAGATGAAATCCAGCGCCTCGACGTCCAAATCGGCGACACCGTCTTAATCGAACGCTCCGGCGACGTCATCCCCAAAGTCGTCAAAGTCGTCCGCCAAGGCCTCGACCGTCGTAAATTCGAAATGCCGAAGCAGTGCCCCGAATGCGGAAGCGACGTCGTTCGCGCGGAAGGCGAAGCCGCCAGCCGCTGCTTGAACAGCAATTGCCCGGCCCGCCTCAAAGAGTCCGTTCTCCACTTCGCGGCCCGCGGCGTCATGGACATCGACGGCATGGGCGACGTCCTCGTCGATCAACTCGTCGACCGCGGCATGGTCAAAAACATCGCCGACCTCTACGACCTCACCCTCGAGCAGTTCCTCACCCTCGAACGCATGGGCGAAAAGTCCGCCACCAAAATCCTCGCCAACATCGAGCGTTCCCGCCAACAACCGCTCCCCCGCGTCCTCAACGGGCTCGGCATCCCCTTCGTTGGCGAGCGCACCGCGCAGATCCTCGCCGACACCTTCGGCGATCTCGATCGCATCGCCACCGCCGACATCGACACCCTCCAAGCCGCCAACGAAGTCGGTCCCAAAGTCGCCGAAAGCATCCGCCGCTTCTTCGCCGAAGAGCACAACCGCGCACTGGTCGAACGCCTCCGCAAAGCCGGCCTGCAATTCACCCACGTAGCAACGCGTGTCGAAGGCGGCCCGCTCGCAGGCAAAGTCTTCGTCATCACCGGCACGCTCCCCACCCTCTCCCGCGACGAAGCCAAAGCGAAAATCGAAGCCGCTGGAGGCAAAGTCACCGATTCCGTCAGCAAAAAAACCACCTACCTCGTCGCCGGCGAAGCCGCCGGTTCCAAACTCACCAAAGCCCAGCAACTCGGCATCCCCGTGCTCGATCAGCAAGCTTTGCTCGATCTCATAGGACAATAGAAGAGATTGAAGAAGATCGCTGCCATTCTGACCTCCTGGGGTGCGCCCGGCCTATTTCTCCTCGCCATCCTCGACTCCGCCGGTGTCCCGCTCCCCGCCGCCGTCGATGCTCTCCTCGTCGCCACCGCCATCATCAATCCCGCCGCTGCTTATCTCTCCGCTCTGTTCGCCGTCATCGGCTCCGCACTCGGCAGCCTCTTCCTCTTCTACCTCGCGCAAAAAGGCGGCCAAACCTACCTCAACCGCGTCACCGCCACCGAAGGCGGCGCAAAATTCCGCCATTGGTTTCAAACCTACGGCCTCATCACGGTCTTCGTTCCTGCCCTGCTGCCTATCCCGCTTCCCCTCAAAGTCTTCGTCGTCTCCGCCGGCGCCCTTGGAGTCTCTCCCGTCAAATACATGATCGTGGTCCTCGCCGCCCGCATCCCACGCTACTTCGGTCTCGCCTGGCTCGGCACGCAACTCGGCCATGAGACCATGCCCTGGATCAAATCACACGTCTGGCACTTGCTGCTCTTTGCCTTATTACTTGCCTTGACCCTCTACTACGCCGTTAAGCGAGTATCCCGCGAATCACCGAGCCACTGACGTCCGTCAGCCGCATGTTGCGCCCGTTATAGAAATACGTCAGCTTCTCGTGATCGAAGCCCAGCAGGTGCAGAATGGTCGCGTGCAAATCCGGAATCGACTTCCCGTCGCTCGCCACCTTGTACCCGAATTCATCCGACTCGCCAACCCGTGTCCCGCCCTTGATCCCGCCGCCCGCCATCCACACCGTAAACACATGCGGGTTGTGATCGCGCCCGCTCATCCGTTGCGAAATCGGCATCCGTCCGAACTCCCCATGCCAGATGATCAGCGTCGAATCCAATAGCCCGCGCGATTTCAAATCCCGAATCAGCCCTGCAATCGGCCCATCGGTCTCCGCCGCGTGCATGCCATGGTTCTCCACAATGTCCCAGTGGGCATCCCAGCTCGTCTGAAAATTCCCGCCGCCGGAATACAACTGCACCATCCGCACCCCGCGTTCCACCAGCCGCCGCGCCATCAAACACTGCCGCCCGAAATACTCCGTCGTCTTATCTTCCAACCCGTACAGCTTCTTCGTGGCATCCGTCTCTTTGTTCAGATCCACGGCATCCAGCGCATGCGTCTGCATCCGGAACGCCAGCTCATAGGTCGCAATCCGAGCCGACAATTCCGAATCCTCCGGATTCTTCTTCGCATGCTCGGCATTCAGGCGCCCCAGCAAATCCAGCCAGCGCCGCTGCCGCTCCGGCGACATGTCGTTGCCCGGCTTCAAATCCACAATCGGATCGCCCGTCGAGCGGAACTGTGTCCCTTGATACGCCGCCGGCATGTACCCGTTCGACCAGTTCGGCGCTCCGCCAATCGGCCCGCCCCGCGGATCCGTGAACACCACATAAGCGGGCAGCGATTGATTCTCCGTCCCCAATCCATACGTCACCCACGAGCCCATGCTCGGATGCCCCGGCAAAATGTGCCCCGTGTTCATCTGAAACAACGCCGGCCCATGATCATTGCTCAGCGCATACATCGATTTCACGAACGCAATGTCATCCACCAGCTCCCCAACCTTCGGGAACAGGTCCGACACATCCATCCCGCTCTGACCGTATTTCTTGAACCCCCATGGCGACGGCATCAGCCCGCCCGGGTTCCCCTGCGACACCACCACTTGCCCCTTGCCGGCCATCGCTTCCCCGCGCCGCCGGTACAGCTCCGGCTTCGGATCGAACGTGTCCATCTGGCTCACGCCGCCGTAGCAGAAGATCGAAATGACGGCCTTCGCCTTGCCCGCAAAGTGCGGCTTGCGCACCGCCAGCGGATTCACCGCCTCGCCCGTCGTCGCTGCCCGCGCCTCATCGCGCGCCAGCAAATCCGCCAGAGCCAGGCTGCCGATGCCGCCTCCGGCCCGCATCAAAAGTTCGCGTCTCGAAAGAAATCTTTGCTTCATGGCATGTACACGAATTCGTTGCTATTAAACAGTGCCTGGCAGAAATCCACCAGCGAATCAGGATTGCTCTTCAGGAAATCGACAGCCGCCGCTCGCTCCGCCTGGCTCGGAGCCCGCAAGTAAGCCAGCTCAAATGCCCGGTTCACCTGCTGCCCCGCGTCCTTGCCCGCCTCGCGCTCCAGCCGCGTCGCAAATTGCTGCGCCTGGATCCGCACAAAGCTGTTGTTCATCAGAATCAGCGCCTGCGGCGCAATCGTCGACCGGTTCCGCCGCGCGCAGCTCGTAATCCCATCCGGTTTATCGAACACATCCAACATCGGCAGCGGAATCGACCGCTTGCTGTGTACATAGATGCTGCGCCGCCACGTGCTCGGATCATCGTCCTTCTTCCCTGGCCAACTGCGTCCCGAACTGCCCTGCCACAGCGACGGGTCGATATACGGATGCACCCCCGGCCCACCGGCCTTGCTGTCGAGCTTCCCCGCCACAGCCAGCATCGCGTCGCGGATGATCTCGCCTTCCAGCCGCTGCCGCGCCATCCGCCACAACAAACGGTTCTCCGGATCCGCCTTCATCCCTTCCGCCACATCATCGCTCGCCATCCGGTACGCATTCGAGTTCATCATTATCCGGTGCATCCCTTTGATGCTCCAGTTGCCCTTCACAAACTCACTCGACAGCCATTCCAGCAACTCCGGGTGCGTCGGCGCTTCGCCCGTCTTTCCGAAATTGCTCGGCGTCCGTACAATGCCTTCGCCGAAATGATGCTGCCAGATCCGGTTCGCCATCACCCGCACAAACAGCGGATTGCTCGGCGACGCCAGCCACTCCGCAAACCCCTTGCGCCGGTAGCTCGATTCCGCGTTCGCCGGCGGGGCAGGGAACTGCGGTTCCTCACGCGTAATCACGCTCAGCACACCCGGCTTCATTACCGATCCCTTTGAATCCGGGCTGCCGCGATGCAGGAAGTAGGAAGGATCCGCCTCCCGCCCGTTCTCCCCAATCGCCATCGCCGAAGGGATCCGTTCCTTCTTGCGCTCAATCTGACGGATCTGCCGCTGCAATTCCCCATGCTTCGCCTTCACCTCGGCGGGCATCGATGCAATCACATCGTCCTCGCTGAAGTTCCGTGTCTTTTCCACCTGGATCACGTTCAGCTTCTGCCCTTCCGTCCGTTTCTCCGGCGGCGTGCGCAACGCTTCCTGAATGTAATCCGGCAGCTTCGACCGCTCCTCGGCCACCTTCTTATCCCGATACGGCTTCACCAGCGCTTCCAACTCGCGCTTCAACGGCCGCGCCTCTTCTTCAATCCGAGCCTCAGCCTCTTTGTGCCGCTGCAACGCGTCCGCATCGAGCAGCGGCGCATCGTTCGACTTCGTCGAGAAGAACACCGCCTGCATCCGGTAATAATCCTTCTGCGGAATTGGATCGAACTTGTGATTGTGGCAGCGCGCGCAACCGATCGTCATCCCCAAAAACGCATTGCCCGTCGTCGACAAAATATCGTCCAACTCCTCCATCCGCGTGAACTCCGACTTCACGTTGTGTTCCGGCCCATGCCGCAGGAACCCCGTAGCAATCAAAGCATCGTGCGACTTCGGATCAATCTCATCCCCCGCAATCTGCAGCTTCACGAATTGATCGTATGGAACGTCCCGATTGAATGCACGAATGACCCAATCCCGATACCGCCACGCATCCGCCCGGTCCCGGTCATATTCAAACCCGCCCGAATCCGCATAGCGCACCAGATCCAGCCAGTGCCGCGCCCAACGCTCTCCGTAATGCGGCGAGGCGAGCAACTTCTCCACAAGCAAAGCCCACGCATCCGGCCGTGTGTCTTTCTCAAACGCTTCCACTTCCACCGGAGTCGGTGGCAACCCGATCAAATCCAGATACGCCCGCCGGATCAGCACCCGCTTCGATGCCTGCGCAGAAGGCTTCAATCCCTTCTTCTGCAATCCCTCCCACACAAACGCATCAATCTCGTTCTTCACCCAAGCATTCTTCACTGCCGGCACAGCAGGCCGCGCCACCGGACGAAACGACCAGAACTGCCGCTCTTCTTCCAGAATCGGCCGCTCTTCCATCGCCGCCATCGCCTTCTTCTGATCCGTCGCATCCACAATCGGCTGATCGAGCGGTGCCCCCGTCCCAATCCATCGCCGCAACACCGTCAATTGCCACTCCTGCAGCTTGCGCCCCGGTGGCATTGCCGGCTGCTCCATATGCGCCGCATGCCGGAACAAACGGCTCTTCTCCGGATCGCTCGGCACCAGCGCCGGCCCGTGCTTGCCGCCCTTCAACATCGACTCGCGCGAACGCAAATCGAGGTCCCCCATCTTCATCGCCGACCCATGGCAACTGAGGCAATTGGCAGCCAGAATTTCCGCCGTTTGGCGCGGCAGATCCTCAGCCCAAAGCCCAGTGGAAACGATTGCAAAGACACGAATTGCGTTCAATAGCACGGTACATGCAATTTTACACCATGCCCGCGTGCATCTCGGCCTCTCCCATCCAATAGCAAAGCAGCGCCGCCGGCACTCTCATGATCCGGTCAGGCAGATCCTTCGGAGCTTCCTTCCACATCCCCAGGTCATCCACCGACTTCGTCACCACGTACGCCCGCTCAATCGACTTCTGACGGCAAAGCTCCACCAACCCCCGTAATTCGCGGCTCCCGGTCTTCCCCTCGCGGTACTTCACTTCGAACGGAACGATCTCCGCCCCCATCTCCGCCACCAGATCCACCTCCTGATCCCCCTTCCCTCTCCAGAACGAAAACCGGATCTGCCGCGAATAATACCGCGTGAACAGATGCTTGATCACCGCCGTCTCCGTCGCCACTCCCAGCGCTGTAGCGTCTTCCAGAATCGCTTTCCCCTTCATCATCACCGAAGGCCCAATCGCCGGATCCGCCAGATACACCTTCACCCGCCCGCGCAGCACTTCCTTCCCGTACCCGAATGGATACAGCCGGAAGATCATATGCGTCGCCTCCAGCAGATCGATAAACCGCTGCGCCGTCGGCCGGTTCACCTCCAGATTCGAACAAAGCGCCGGAAAGTCCACCAGCCCCCCGTTATGCATACACAGATAGAGAAACGTCCGCTCCAATTCGATCACATGCCGCACCCCAAAAATCGCCGTCATGTCGCGCTTCAATACCTTATCCACAATGTCCTCACGCAACAAACGCTGGGCCTGCGTGATGCTCTCCACCAGCGCCGTTTGCGGAAACCCTCCCCGTATCAGGTACTCATGAAAATGCCCCAGGTAAGGCACTGCCGATTCCCGGATGTGCACTAACTCCGTCCTCGAAGAACCAAAAACCTCCATCAGGCTGCGTAGCTGCGGTAACGCCGGAAGTTGCAGTTTCTTGATCTGCACATATTCATAGAAGGACAAAGTCGCCAGCCGGATCGTGTGCCATCGCCCCACCCCCGACTCTTGCTCCGCATCCAGCAGCGGCATCGCTGACCCCGTGCACACAATCCGCCGGTTCTTCACGAAATCCACCTGGTGCTTGATCCAAGTCCCCCACCCCGTCAGATACTGCGCTTCATCCAGAAATAGAAACTCCGGCCCCTCCCGCTTCGGCTCCCTCTCCCGCCACGCCTTCAGCACCCGCTCGACCCCGGCCAGTTTCACAATCGGGTGGTCAAACGTCGCATATAAAATGTTCCCCGCCGGAACCCCATCCGCCAGCAGTTGCGCAATCGACTGCAACAGCAGTGTCGTCTTCCCCACTTGCCGTGCCCCGGATACAAGAATCGCCCGGTGCGCCGGTGGCTTCGTCACCCAGCGCTGCAACTCATGCCAGGCCGCTCTCCGCCATGGCGCAAGGTCCGCAACCGGCTCCCCCCGCCACCAAGGATTGAACTGCCCAAGCACTGCCCCGATTTCGTCCAGAGCAATGTCCATGAGACCATACTAACACTAAACATCAACTTTAGTAAATGTATACTTTCACTAAAAGCAATCCATAATGTAAGTACGCTCCATTCCACCCGTCCAATCCCGCTTCTTCCTGGCAATCGGCACACTCCTGTTATGCTGATCACGAGATGCAACGCCGCGCATTCCTCCTCACTCCGGCCCTCGCCCCGCTAGCCGCTCCACAATCCCCCGACATCGACGGAAAGGAACTCCCCTTCCGCCAGGTCCACCTCGACTTCCACACCAGCGAGCTCATCCCCGATGTCGGCGCCGACTTCGATCCCGCCGAGTTCGCCCGCACCCTCCAGCAAGCCCGCGTCAACTCCATCAACGTCTTCGCCAAGTGCCATCATGGCTACGCCTACTACGACACCAAAATCGCCGCCCGCCATCCCGCCCTCAAAACCGACATGCTCGGCGGCATGGTGAAGAGCTGCCGCGCCGCCGGCATCCGTGTCAACTACTACTACTCCCTCGTCTGGGACGTCCTTCAATCGCGCCGCCACCCCGAATGGCTCATGATCGACAAAGACGGCAACCACATCGGCGGCCCGCCAACCGACCAGTGGCCCTGGCTCTGCATGAACACGCCCTACCTCGATCAGGTCATCGCGGAAAACAAGGAAATCGTCGACAACTACGAAATTGGCGGAGTCTTCTTCGACATCCTCAAGCAACCCCCCGATGGCTGCTTCTGCCGCTGGTGCAAAGCCGAGCGCGCCAAACTCAACCTCTCCACCTCGCCCGAACACATCTTCCAACACAACAAGCTCGTGGCCAAGCGCGTCGAAAAGCTCCTCTACGACGTGGTCCGGTCAAAACGTCCCAACGCCCTCACCTTCTTCAACAGCCGCCTCGTCATCGGCGTCCGCGACGAACTCCCCTACTACACCCACATCGAAATCGAATCGCTTCCCACTGGAGGCTGGGGCTACACCCACTTCCACCAGCGTGTCCGCTACATGCGCACCCTCAACAAGGAAATGGTCGGCATGACCGGCCGCTTCCACAAGTCCTGGGGCGATTTCGGTGGCCTCAAAAACCAGGCCGCCCTCGATTACGAATGCCTCAACTTCCTCGCCAACGGGGCCAAAGTCTGCATCGGCGATCAACTCCACCCCCGCGGCCGCCTCGATCCTGCCACTTACTCCAGAATCGGTAAAACCTACGCCCGCATCGAAGCCCTCGAACCGTGGGCCAAGGAAACCAAGGGCGTCGCCGACATCGGTGTCATCTCCATCGCCGCCACGAACCCCGACACGGCCACCCAAAAAGTCCCGCCCGTCGATCAGGGCTTCACCAACATGCTCAACGAACTGCACCACCAGTTCGACATCCTCGATACCGAATCCGATCTCACTCCTTACAAAGTCATCATCGTCCCCGACGAGATCCGCGCCGTCCCCGCCGTCGTCGAGCGTGTCCGCAAACACATCGCCGCCGGCCGTGCCCTCCTTCTCAGTAATCTGAGCCTCTTCGATCGCGACGCATCGAAGTTCGCCGTCGACGTTGGAGTCCAATACGAAGGCCCCGCCAAGTTCAAGGGCGAGTACATGCTGCTCAAGCCCGAACACTTCCCCGCCATCGATCAGCAGCCCTATTTCCTCTACCAGCACGGCACATCCGTCATTGCCAAGCTTGGCACTCAAGTGCTCGCCACCTACGGCCACCCCTACTTCGATCGCAGCCCCGAATCGTTCAGCTCTCACAAGCAAACGCCCTTCGGCCGAGCCACCAATGAGCCTCTCATTACTCAGACCGGCAACACCATCTACGTCGCCAATCCCTTCTTCCGCTCCTACTCCGCCGATGGTTACGCCGTCCAGAAGCAAGTCATCGCCCAACTCATCGATCGCCTCCTTCCCGAGCCATCCCTCAAAACGAAGAACCTCCCCTCCTCCGCCCAAGCCACCTTGCTCACCCAACCCTTCCGCTCCCCGGCGCGCTTCCGCCACATCGTCCACCTCCTCTATTACCCGATGACCCGCCGCGCTCCCGACATCGACATCATCGAAGAACCCGGCCTCATGGAGAACATCGAACTGCGTGTCCGCCGCGCTATCCCGCCACGCAAAGTCTACCTGGCTCCCACCCAGCAGGACATCCCCTTCCGCACGGAAGCCGGCTATGCCGTCTGCACCGTGCCTCGCGTATACGGCCATCAAGCGGTGGTCTTCGAATAGCGTGACAACAACGTTTTACATCTGGATTGCCATCGGCTCCGCCCTCGGCGGGATGCTGCGCTTCTGGCTCGGCACTGAGGTCACTCGCCTCTATGGTTCGGGCTTTCCCTGGGGCACTTGGGCAGTAAATATCCTAGGTAGTTTCGTCATCGGCCTCGCCTCCAACTGGAGCCACCACCCGCCCGTCCGCTTCTTCTTCATGATCGGCCTCTGCGGCGGCTTCACCACCTTTTCCTCGTTCAGCCTGGAGACCTTAACGCTCCTCCGCAGCGGCGCCTGGCAGAAAGCCATCGCCTACATCTTCCTCTCTGTCCTGGCCTGCTTGCTCATGACACTGGCCGGGGCCTGGCTCGGACGCGGAAAAGTTTAATCCAAAATCATCTAAGGTCCCTCCCAAAAGACATTTGACGCACATCACCCCGCGCGGCCCTTTCCCTTCATCACAACCTCTTCCTACGTTTGCTACACAGCCCCTATGTTCCCCTCACTCCCTTCCACCAAAACTTCCTATCTCCTCCTCCTCCTCAGGCAATCTCTGCATTCACTTCTACCCCTGCTCCTCCGATGGTGACAGTGGAGAGAGATTTGCCGCATGGCTGTTCAACAGACTGTCGTCGCCTACGAAGAGAACTGGAGGCGATTCCTCATCGGCCGGAGTCCTGTCATGGAACGGCTGGCCGACAAAATTCGCTTGATTGGCCCCAAAAAGGCCACTGTCCTCATCCACGGAGAAACCGGTACCGGTAAGGAGGTCACTGCCCGTGCCTTGCACGCGGCCAGCCCGCGCGCCCACCTGCCGATGATCGCCGTCAACTGCACCGCACTGCCCGAAGCGCTCCTTGAAGCCGAGCTCTTCGGCCACACCCGCGGCGCTTTCACCGGCGCTGTCCAGGGCCGCACCGGACGCTTCGAACAGGCCAACCGCAGCACGCTCTTCCTCGACGAGATCGGCGACATGGGCCTCGAAACCCAGGCCAAGCTGCTGCGCGTGCTCCAGGAGCGTGAGTTCCAGCGTGTCGGCAGTTCCGACACCATCCGTGTCGATGTCCGCATCATCGCTGCCACCAACGCCAACCTCATGGAAAAGATCCAGGCCGGCAAATTTCGCGAAGATCTCTACTACCGGCTCAACGTAGTCCCGCTGCAATTGCCCCCGCTGCGCGACCGCGCCACCGATGTTCCTTCCCTCGCCCAATACTTCGCCGAAAAGGTCTGCCTCCAGGAAGGCATCCCTGTCCGCCAGTTTGCTCAGGAAACCCTCGAAATGCTCTGCGGCTTCAGTTGGCCCGGCAACGTACGCCAACTCGAAAACTCCATCGAACATGCCGTGGCACTCAGCGGAGACCGGCTCATTCTGCTTCCTTCGGACTTCGCCATTCCCTACATCGCCCCGCGCCGCGCCATCATGGAAGACCGCGATTCCTCGTTCGTCTCGCTTCCCGACGAAGGCCTCGATTTCGAGGAAACCGTCGGCCGCATTGAACTGCACCTGCTCGAACAGGCGCTCCGCCGCACCAATGGCAACAAGACCCAGGCCGCCGAAATCCTCAAATTGAAGCGCACCACTCTCGCGGCCAAGCTCCGCAGCCTGGCGCACCTCACCGCCTAAGCCGGCTTATAGAGAAAAATCATTGCCAGCACCGTCAGCACGATAAAGACAATGATCGATGCTGCCGTCAGTTCCAACAGTGCTACTTTCTTTTCCGCCGGGTCCCTCATGCCTCATGCTGGACGCAACCGCAGCAGGGTGTCAAGCCCTCCGTCCTATACTTGAAGCGTCATGTTTCTTCGTATTGTGGCGGCGGGGATACTCGGACTCCTCCTACGCCAGGTAGTCAACCTGCAACCATCGGCCTGGTTAGCCTGGCTCGTACCTGCCCTCATGCTATTGGCCGTGCTGCGAGCCGATGGCCGTGGTTGGCGCGCGTACGCCTTTGCCGCCTGCGCGGTCGGCTATCACGCCAACAGCACTTACTACTTCACGGTGATGCCAGTCGCTGCCGGAATCGCCATCATCCTGGCGCAATCCCTCCTCTTCCTGTTCATCCTCTCGGAAACACAACGGGTCATTCGCAGCACCCGCGCCGTCTGGACCATCGCCGCCTATCCCGTCTTCTGGGTTGCCCTGGATACCCTCATGGCGGCCTTCCTCCCCGATGGCAACTGGGCGAGCCTCGCCTACACGCAATCGGACTTTCTCCCCCTCATGCAGTCCGCATCCCTGCTCGGTGTGCCCGGCGTTCTGTTCCTGCTGTGTCTCGGCTCCTCGGCAATCGCCCTCGGCCTGACAAGCGCGTGGCGATCCAAAGCGCACCTCCTTACCCTCGGCGCTGTAGTCGCGGTGGAGTCCGCTGCCATCCTGTTCGGCGTGCTCCGGCTGCGCGAAGTACAGCCCGCCCCCACCATCCCCATCGCCATCGCCGCCGTCGACGACGCCATCGGTTTGCAGGCCACTCCTGTCTACATCAAGTCGATTCAAGAGGCCTATGAGATACACATCGCAGCCGCCTCCGCCAAGGGCGCACGTCTCGTCTTGCTGCCGGAGAAGATCGCCGTGGCCAGTGAGTCCGCCGCAGAGCTATGGAACGCCCACTTCGCCGCCAGTGCCCAGCGTCACCATGTCTGGCTGCTGGCCGGACTAGCTGTTCAAACACCCCAAGGCATTTCCAATCAAGCCTGGCTCTACAACCCACAGGGACACCGCGATGTCGTCTATCGAAAACACTTCCTGGCCCCTCCCGAACGTGCCGGCTACATCTCCGGGGACAGCTACAGCCTCCACCAGATCGATGGCATTCCCTTCGGTATCGCCATCTGCAAAGACATGCATTTCTCGACTCTCGGCCGCCAATACGGCAAGCGTGATGCCGCGGTCATGCTCGTTCCCGCCTGGGATTTCTCGCTCGATGCCTGGATGGGCGCCAGAATCACCGCCGCGCGCGCCATCGAAAATGGCTACACCATCCTCCGCTCCTCCCGCCAGGGGCTTCTCAGTGCAACGGACCCCTATGGCCGGATCATTTCGGAAACAGAGAGCGGCCCACTACCCGGACGCCTGCTGACCGCATCCATCCCGGCCAGAACACGCATTCCAACCCTCTATACCAGCACCGGCGATGCTTTCGGTTGGTTGTGCGTGGCCCTCGCCGGCCTGCTGATGTGGCGCAGCAGATCCACTCGCTATACTCAAGAGCTGTGACCGCCCTTGAAAACCTCCAACGCCTCGGGCTCACGCTCCCCGAGCCTCCCGCTGCCGTCAGCAATTATCTCCCCTGGACCCGTACCGGCAACCTCATCGTCACCGCGGGTCAGCTTCCCTGGCAGGGCAAAACCATGCTCTATCCCGGCAAACTCGGCGATAGCGTTTGGGTCGAAGATGGCTACAAAGCCGCTCGCCAGGCGGCTCTCAACGCCATTGCACAACTCCATGCCGCCACCGGCGGCGACCTCGAAAAGATCGTGAAGATCGTGCGCGTCGAAGGCAACGTCCACTGCGCCTCAGGCTTTCGCGATCATCCGCGCGTCCTCGATGGCGCCTCCGACTTCTTCGTCCAGGTGTTCGAAGAGCGCGGCAGGCATGTCCGTTCCGCCCTCGGTATCTCGGACATGCCGCTCAATGCCTCTATCCAACTCACGGTCTGGGCCGAAATCGCCGCCGATTAAGCCGGCGGTTGGAACAACGCGAACATCGCCCCCTGCGGATCGGCCACATATGCCATCCGACCCACCTTCTCCATCGTCATCGGGCCGAACACGATCTTGCCGCCCATCGACGTTACCTTCGCCGCCGATGCATCGCAGTCGGTCACCAGGAAATAGCTCATCCAGTGCGATGGCACGTCCGGAGGACGATGCTCCACCGGCACCACTCCGCCAATCATCTGCTGCCCGTTCATGATGTGCAGGTAGTTGTCGCCGGGGTTATTCCCGCGCATCATCTTCCACCCGAACATTGCCTCATAGAACGGTACGGCCTTCTCCGGTTGCCTGCTGCTCAACTCGCCCCAGCAGAACGTTCCTGGCACGCCGGTAATCAGCGTCCCGTGATGCGTCTTCGATTGCCACACACTGATCACCGCTCCTGTCGGATCCTGAACGGTCACCATCCGCCCGTAATCGGCCACGTCCATCGGCGGGCAGAACATCGTCGCCCCGAGTTCCGTCGCCTTCTCGGCCGCCGCATCCGCGTTGCCTTCCACATAGGTCATCCAATGCGGCGGAATGCCCTTTGCTACCAGGTCCGCCATCAGCGTGTACGCCGCTCCGCACGGCTTCCCATCCAATTCGAAGACCGTGTACACCGCGTCCGGTCCCATCGGAGTGTCCCGGATGGTCCACCCGAATAGCTCGCTATAGAATGCCTTCGCGGCATTCTGGTCGCTGGTTCCTAGCTCAAACCAGCAAAAATCTCCCGGCTCGTGTCCTTCAATATGTGGCATGCCGAACAGTGTAGCGGCAAATACATCCAAAGTCAGTAGCCGCTACGTAACAGAAGTGATACGATTTTTACTTCCGTGCTACGCTTTCTCACATTCTTGCTATTCACCCCGGCTCCCGCTCAGGAACTGCCGAAGATCCACACCACTGTAGTGATCACCGCGTCCACCATCGAGCCATCCGTCGACCGCCGCAATTCCGAGGTCTTCCAACAGACGCTCTTCTCGCGAGACGATCAGGTCTTCCATCAACTCAATGCGGGCATCAATGCAGGCCAGCATGAAGGCGGCGGCAAGTCCATCGAGGTACGCCGCTTCGGCTTCAACCTCGATCACGGCGGCGTCAGCGGCGGCCTGAAAGTCTTAGTCGACAACATCCAGCAGAACCAATCCACGCAAGGACACGGCCAGGGCTACCTCGGTTCGCTCAAGAGCCTCTCCCCGGAACTCATTCAGGAAGCCCAGATCATCAACGGCCCGTTCAGCGCCGAATACGGCGACTTCAGCGGGCTCGGCGTGGTGCACATCCGGCTGCGCGAATCCTTTCCCGATGAGTTCACGGCCAAGGTGCAAGGCGGCTCCTTCGGAACGAAGCGAGGGTTCCTTTCCTACAGCCCGACGCTGCGCAACCTCGACTCCTTCCTCGCCTACGAAGGCTCCTACACCGACGGCCCGTTCCTCAAGCCGCTCGAATACCGCCGCGACAATCTCACCGGCAATCTTACGCGCCACCTGGAACACGGGCGCACCTACTCCATCAAGCTCAACGGCGGGCGCAACCACTACAACTCATCCGGCCAGATCCCGCTTTCCCTCATCAACTCCGGACAACTGGACCGCTTCGGCTACCTCGATCCCGGCGAAGGCGGACGCATCCGATCTGGCACCATTGCCGGCTACTTCAGCCAGCAGAATCACGATGGCTCGGTGTGGAAGCTCGACGGCTTCCTCGGCCGCTCACTGTTTGACCTCTATTCGAACTTCACTTACTTCCTCAACGATCCGGAAAACGGCGATGCCATCCAGCAGCACGACAGCCGTCTGCAACAAGGCGCCAACGCACAATACCTCAAGCCTACGCATGCCCTTGGCGGCATGAGCCTGCTCACCGCAGGAGCCAACTTCCACGATTCGCAGATCAACGTCGGGCTCTATCCCCGCATCGGCCGTACACCAATCGGCGTCACTACCAAAGCAAACGCCCACGTCACCAACGCGGCCGGCTATCTCCAGGAATCGCTCAATCTCCTCCACAACAAGCTGCAACTGACCGGAGGGCTCCGTTACGACGTGTTCCGCTTCGCCGTGCAGGATCGCGTGGATCCGCTTGCCGGCGATACCCAGACCTCCAGCCAGTTCCAGCCGAAAGCGGCACTCGCCTTCACGCCAACCCAGCGCCTGCCCATCACGCTGCATGCCAACTACGGCCGCGGCATTTCTTCCATTGACGCCCGCAGCATCCTCACCAATCGCGACGGCAAGCGCATCGCCACCACCGACTTCTACGAGGTGGGCACCTCGCATCACTGGAACCGCTTCGCCCTTGCCCTGGATGCCTTCTGGATCGACCGTTCGAACGAACTCGTCTACATCGCCGACGACGGCTCGCTCGAGTTCCTCGGGCCCAGCCGCGCCTACGGCTACGAAGCCAAAACCTCGGTGGAACTCACCAGGAAACTGACCCTCAGCGCCGGGCTTACCAAGGTGACCAATGCCTTCTATCGCGGCACCGATCCGCGTGTCTATGTCGATCGCGCCCCGCACTTCGTAGCCAACGCCGGGCTTACACTGTCGAACTGGAAGGGCTGGAGCGGCTCCATTCGCATGCGCTCCATCAACAGCTACCGTCTCGATGGCGAGGATGCTTCCATCCGCGCCGCCGGCCACACCGTGTTCGATCTGAGCCTTGTGAAGAGGCTCCGCCGCAATCTCGACGCGAGCTTCGCCATCGACAACTTTACGGACCGTTCTTATTACGAAACGCAGAACAACGTCGAATCCCGCCCCTACCTGGGCGGACTCGCTTCCACCGGCATCCACGCCACTCCCGGTTATCCCCTCACTGTGACCGTTGGCCTCACCTTCCGCTTCCGCGGTAAATAACAAAGAGAAAGGGCTGCCCACCCTCATCGGATGGACAGCCCTTGGTTTGGGTTCGTGCGGCTTGCTCAGTAGGCGGCGAAGAACACCTTGGTGGTGGCCTTCGAGAACCTGCCTTGCGAGTCGGTGACTGTCAGTTCGAACGTGTACTCACCGAAGGCGAGCGGATCAAACCGTACGGTCGGAGTGGCTGTATCGCCGCCGAGCAGCAGTGCCGGTTGACGGCCCACTGCACGCCAGGAGAAGCCGATCACGAGGCCTTCCGGATGCCGCGAGCGCGTGCCATCCAGACGGGCTTCCTGACTGGTAGTGACCTGGTTCGGACCAGCGTCGGCGACCGGTCCGCCGGTGCCCTGCTGCTGCGTGACCTTCACGTCGGCACGGGCGATCTGCGAACCGCGGCGGCCAAAGGCGCGCAACGTGTAAACGGTGTCGACGGTCGGGTTCACCGTGATGTTCCCGCTCGCGCCAACCACGCCTACTCCATCGAGCACCACTTCCGTCGCGCCTTCCACGTTCCAGGTCAGCACCACAGGTGCGCCAGGACGCGGCGACGTCGTCGGATTGGCAACGAAGCTGAGGATGCGCAGGGCGGGCAGCACAGTCACGGTCGTTTCCGCCGTTACCGTACCCGAGCCATTGCGTGCCGTCAGCACGTAAGTGGTTGTGGTTGCCGGCCCCACGTTGGTGCTGCCGGTGATGGCGACTTCGCCCACGGTGCTGATGCTGACGTCGGTGGCATTTTCCACCTGCCAGACCAGCGAGGACTGCTCGCCATTGACGATCTCCGAAGGAGCCGCCGTGAAGCGCACGATGCGAGGCATCGGAGCCGCGGTGACGCGGATCGCTACCTGCGCCGTGGACTGGCCGAAGCGGTTGCGCGCCGTGATCACGTAGGTGGTGTTGCCGTCCGGCGTCACCGTCTGCGAACCACTTTGCGCCACGCCGCCAATTCCGCTGATTTCCACGGTATCGGCGTTCTCGGTCTGCCAGTTGAGTGTCGTCGACTGGCCGGCCACCACGTTCATCGGCGAGGCCGTGAAGAAGATGATTCTTGCTTCCGGACGCTGCACGGTGACGGTGATGGTTTCACTGACTTCGCCGCCGCGATTGCGCGCAGTCAGCTTGTAAGTGGTGGTCTGTTCGGGCGACACGTTGCTGGAGCCGCCGCGCGCATCCACACGGCCAATGCCGTCGATGGTCACTTCATCGGCGTTCTCCACGGTCCAGGTCAGCGAGGTTGCCTCGCCGGCGCGGATCTGTTGCGGATTGGCCACGAAGCGCGTGATGCGGACCTGCGGAGTACGCGAGACGGACACGTTGACACGAGCCACCGACGAGGCGCCTTTGTCATCCGTGACGGTCAAGCGGAACGAGTAGCTGGAGCCTTCGGTGGCAGCGAACGTGGCCTTCGCCGTGTTGGCGCCGGCCAGCGATACCGCCGGACCACCCGTCTGCAGCCATTGGAAGGTGATCGGATCGCCTTCCGGATCGGACGACGCCGAGCCATCGAGAGTCACCTGGCCCGGACTGATGCCGATCTGGTCAGGTCCGGCATCGGCGAGCGGAGCGTCGTTGCCCGTGCGCACCTTGCGCGTGATCAGCTCATAACGGACGCGAGGCACATCCACCGGAATGGGGTGCGCCGCGGCCTTGAACTCCTTCGGGCGAATGAAATTGCCCAACTGGACACCAGCCACGACACGGCCGTTGTTGCCGCGTCCGAGGAAGGTTTCGTTCATGCCGCCTTCGAGTGTGAAGGCCCAGTATTGATTGAGCGGGAAGACGAAGCGCAGGGTACCGCCGGGACGGTCCGCGCCGCCGTAGCTCTTGAGATACCCGAGGTTGCCTTCGAGGTACACATCCTTATACAGGCCGAGAGTGGTCTGGGCGCCGATCTGATCGACGGCCTTGAGCAACGTCTCCTGCGTAATGGTGCGGGTGAGCGCTTCGCGGCGCAGCACAGCGTTGTCCAGGAACGCCTTGGTTCCGAACATACCCACCTTGCCGCGGCCGAAGATGTAATCCAAGGTCATGGCGCCCTGGCCGAGCGTGCCGCCCGAACGCAGATCGTTGATCTGGATGTTCTTGAAGCTGCTGAACAGGCCGGCTTGCACCGACTTGTAGCGGCTGACCAAACCCATGTCGAACTGGCCTTCCTTGCGGTCGCGGAAGTAGAGGTACTCGCCCTGTCCCTGGAACGCAAAGTGTTCGTGGAACGGCGCGAAGTAGCGGGCCTTTCCGGTGAAGGTCAGCTTGCGGGCGTCGTCGATGCCGGCGTTCAGGCCGAGCAGCGCGAAGCGAGGCATCTTCGATTTGTTGATGGCATCGGTGGCCGACTTCTCCGTGATCGAACTGACTTCGTTCGAACTCAGCGGCTTGGGCAGGCTGGCGATGGCCTTGTCCGTGTTTGCTTGCGCGTTCTTGAGGCCGTCGATCTCCTTGCGGAGGCCGTCGTTCTCTCTCTTCATATCGCGCAGCATCTGGGCGATCTCATCCAGACGATCGAGCTTATCCAGCTTCTTACTGATCGAATCGCAGCAGTCTTCCTGCTTCTTCATGGCTTCCGCCAGTGATTTCTGCAGGCTTTCGATCACGTCGCCGATGCCGCCATCGCCGACCACCTTGCCGTTGGCATCGGTGACGGTGATGTTGACCCGGCGGTTCATGAAGCGGGCCTCGGCGGAAGTGCCCGGGACCTTGGGGCTACGCTTGCCGCCGCTGGAGGTGGAGATGCGCGAAGGATCGGCGCCGTACTTCTGGAGGAAGTCTTTGACCGCCTGCGCGCGCTTCATTCCCAGCGATTCATTCGACTTGACCGACCCCCGGTCGTCACCATGGCCGACCAGGCTGACCTTGTGGCCGGGGTTCTTTTTTAACAGCTCCGCCAGCCGGAGAAGGCTGGGGTATCCATCCACTAAAACGGAAGAATTGGTTTCGAAGTTAATCTCTTCCCAATCGTCCTTGGATGCGGTGGTGGTATTGCCCTGGGCAAACAAAGTTGCCGCGGCCAGGGCAAGAAGCGAGACTCGCCCACACAACCGGCGATTCATGTGTTGTTGATCCTCCTCGGAGAGAAATAGTTTTGGCCTGGTTTCTAAGACCCGCGAAAGGGTGCCGCGGATAGAGAAAGTGCCTTGGTTCGGGTAATTTTTTCCCGTTTCAACTATCAGAGAGCCCTCAGAATGCAAGAGCGTCAAAGTGCATGCACGCGAGATGCCAAGTCCGGTGCAATCGATAATGCGTCAGGCCTGCTGCTTGTACAGACCGGGCCGCGTGATCTCCATCCAACGTTCGGGGCGTTCCACAACCTGGAATCCGTACTTCTGATAGAGACTCTGCGCATCACGTGTCACCAACGTCCAGCGGCGGAAACCCTGGAGGCTGGGATGGGCCATCACGCATTCCATTAACCACTTTGCCACACCTCGACCCCGATAGTCCTCATCAACAAACACATCGGCGAGATAGGCGAAGGTCGTTAGGTCAGTGACGGCGCGGGCAATGCCGACCTGCCGGCGTCCATCGTATACCCCAAAGGCTACGGAGTTGCGCAGGCACTTGGCCACGGTCTCCTTGGGGATGCCTTCCGCCCAATACGTGGACGACAAGAACGAATGGATTGTGTCGAGATGCAACAGGCGTGGGTTGGTGCTCACCAGTAGTCCATCCTTGCGCCAGGCGGCGGGCAGCGCCTTGAGGTCGGGAGCCTCCCAGCCGCTGCGGGCGCGATCGCTATTTGCCACGTCGTAGCCATAGTATTCGCGGAAGAGGTCGCTGCGCCGGCCATAGGCGCCAATCAAGGCGCGGACGCCATCGGCTCCGGCGAGGCCCAGTTCGTTGATATAGGCTTGGCTCACGTACATCCAGAAGCGGGTGAGCGTTTCGTGGTACTTGCTGAGGCTGCCGCTGCGGTGCAGCGCATAGCGCTGGATGCTGGCGCGAACGGCATTGAGGGCATCTTCCACCGGCAGTTGGAGCAGGTAAGCTCCGCCGACGGCAAGGTGAGCGGCATGAGTCCACTCCTCACCGGGAATGGCACAGCGCTCAAACTCCTCCCGGTAGGCGGTGAGGGCGGCATCGGAAGCCAATTCAGAAGCTGTTGCATCGAAGATCATTCTCCTATGATACAATCTTTTCGTAACATGTCGGCAGATAATTCTTTTGATTCGATAGACAGAGAGGTGATACGGATTCTATCCGAAAGAGGCCGGGCCACCTGGGCCGAGCTGGCCGAGCATCTGAAGCTATCGCCCCCCGCCGCGGCGGACCGCGTCCGCAAGCTGGAGGAACGCGGGGTAATCAAGGGCTACGCGGCTCTGCTCGACCCGGAGGCGATCGGCAAAGCGCTGACCGCCTTCATTGCCGTGACCTTAGCCGATCACGGCAAACGGCGGCGCTTCCTGGATGTCATTGGCGAACTGAATACGATTGAAGAGTGCCACCACGTGGCCGGTGAGCATGACTTCCTGTTGAAGGTGCGCTGCGCCAGCACGCGGGAACTGGACCGGCTGCTCACCGAGGACTTAAAAGGCCGGGCAGGAGCGGGGCGCACGCAGACGACAATCGTACTGACGACGCAGAAGGAACAGCCGGTGCGGCTATAGCGCCGGCTCTTCGGTATTGCGCACTTCGGCGGCGTCCTGCCACAGACGATCGAGGTCGTAATAAGTGCGCGCGTGTTCGGAAAAGACGTTCACGACGTAATCGCCGTAGTCGAGCAGAACCCACTCGGCGTTCTTGTAGCCTTCGACGCTCTTGGGACGTTCGCCGAAGTTCTTCAATTGAAGCTCGACCTCATCGGCGATGGCCTGGACCTGGCGCGGGTTGTTGCCCGTGCAGAGGACGAGGTAATCGGTGAAGCTGGTGAGTCCCTGGAGGTCGAGGACGCGGACGTTTTCCGCCTTCTTCGATTCGGCCGCCTGCACGGCGACCTGCCAGGCAACGGTTTCCACAGGAGGTGCGACGACCTTCTGCTTCCGCGGACGGGCTGCTTTCTTGGCGGCGGGCTTAGCGGCCCCCGCGCGTTTGGTGGTAGCTGTTTTGCGAGGCAATCTGGTCTAAGAATGAACTCCTTCTTTAGCGTACAATGAAACCATGCGCTTGTTGTTGCCCCTTGCGCTGGTTGTGTCCCTACTCGCGCCCGGATCGGAACCCGTCGATTCGATGGAAGTCCTGAAGGCGAAGCAGGAACTGGAGCGCATCGAAAAACTGGTTGCCGGCGGCGGCTTGCCACGCAACAAGCTGGAAGAGGCCCGTGCGGCCATCCAGGAAGCCGAGCAACAAGCCTTTCTGCGGCGCACGCTGTATGGGTCTTTGAAAATGGAAGACCTGAACGAGCCGTTGACGCGCCAGATGCTGGAAAGCGCAAAGGACCTCATTGAGCGGCAGGAGCGGCGGATCGCGGCCCAGAGCAAGCTGGTGGAAGCCGGGGTTGTGTCGCGGCTGTCTCTCGATCCTTTGAAGGAAGAACTGGCGCTGCGTCACAAGACATTGGAAGTTGCCGAGGCGCAAGCGCGATTGTGGAACGATCTGGCCGAGATGGCGCGGGCCGAGCAGCAGCGGCAACTCGAGGCTGAGCAGAGCACGGCAGGCGAAGATGAACCAACGTATGGCGGGTTGCCCGCGACGCGGCTGCGGTCCATTGAGAAAGAGTTTGAGATCACCTTTTCGCGCAATTTGCCGGTGAGCGCCAAGGGCGACACGGCCTTCCATCGCACGATGGGTTTGAACCACACCGGACGAGTGGATGTGGCCGTGAATCCGGATTCGGCGGAAGGGCAGTGGCTGCGCCGCTACCTGGACCGCTCGGGCATTCCCTACCTGGCGTTCCGCACGGCGGTGAAGGGCGCTGCGACCGCGCCGCATATTCATATTGGACCTCCTTCGACACGACTTCGTTCCTCCGACTAACCAACCACCATGTCTGAAGCAAAGCTCACCGTCCTGCTTTCCGAACAGCAGATACAGGAACGCATCCGCGAGATCGCGGCACAGATTGATAAAGACTACGAAGGCCGCGGCCCGCTGTACATGCTGTGCGTATTGAAGGGGGCGATCCTGTTCTATTCGGACCTGGCTCGCGCCATCAAACATCCGATCCGGATGGACTTTCTCGGCACGTCGAGCTACGGCAAGGGCAAGACATCGTCGGGCGAAGTGCGGCTGACGAAAGACCTGGACACGACGATCGAAGGGTTCGATGTGCTGATCGTGGAGGACATCCTCGATAGCGGGGTGACTCTCACTTACCTCATTCACGTGCTGCAACAGCGGCGTCCGAAGTCGATTAAGATTGCGACGCTGCTGGACAAGCCGGAACGGCGGTTGCGTCCGGTGGCGGTCGATTATGTGGGCTTCCAGATTCCCGATGCGTTTGTGGTGGGCTACGGCTTGGATTACGCCGATGACTACCGCCAGCTTCGGGATGTGTGCGTGCTTTCGGAATAACCCTTGTTTGGGAAGTTGCTGGACAAAGCGGCGTCGTTGTTGTCGAAGCCGGCAACGGATCAACTGAACTTCTATGCGGAAGTGGTGGGGACGATCCGCAAGCGCGCAGAGGAAGGGAATCTTCCGGAGAAAGCTGTCTCGCTGGTGGATTCGATTGCCGCGTCTGCGCTGGCGATTGAACGCGTGCTCGGCTTGCGGCCGTTCGATGTGCAGTTGCTGGGCGCGGTGACGATGACCGAAGGCAAGATTGCCGAGATGCAGACGGGCGAAGGCAAGACGCTCACCGCGGTCATGTCGGCCTGCTACTTCGCGGCCAACGGCCATGCGGTGCATGTGCTCACGGCGAACGATTACCTGGCGCGGCGCGATGCGGAGTGGATGGGCCCGGTGTACCGCGAACTCGGATTCAGCGTGGGCTTCATCCAGCAGGGGATGCCTGCGAATGAGCGGCGCGCGGCCTATGATTGCGACGTCGTGTATGCGACACCGAACGAGGTTGGGTTTGATCTGCTGCGCGATGGGCTGGCGCTGGCGGCGGAAGATCTGGTGCATCGCGACTTCGATGTGGCGCTGATTGACGAAGCCGATTCGATCCTGATTGACGAAGCGCGCATTCCGCTGGTGATTGCCGGTGGCGAGGCTCCGCCGAAGGATCTGGTGGAGAGCCTGGCACGGATTGCCAAGGCGCTCCATGCGCATGCGGATTACCAAGTGGATGCGCATGGCCGGAACGTGCTGCTGACGGATCTGGGCACGGAGAAGGTGGAACGGGCGCTGGGTGTGCCGAACCTCTATGACGATCCGGCGCTGTTCACGGCGGTGAGCGATGCGCTGCACGCGCAGGTGCTGCTGCGGCGCGATGTGGACTACATCGTGCGCGGGGACGAGATCCAGATTGTGGATGAGTTCAAGGGGCGCATCGCGGAATTGCGGCGCTGGCCCGCGGGGTTGCAGACGGCGCTGGAGGCGAAGGAATTGCTGCCGCTGCGGACGCAGGGGCGCATTCTCGGTTCGATCACACTGCAGAGCCTGGTGCGGCTGTATCCGAAGCTGTGCGGGATGACCGGCACGGCGCTGACGCAAGCCGAGGAGTTGTGGAAGGTATACAAGCTGGAGGTGGTATCGATTCCCACGCACCGGCCGATGATCCGGTTGGACCAGGCCGACCGCATCTTCCCGAGCGGCTTTGCGCGCGATGCCGCTTTGCTCGATGAGATTGCCGAGCAGCATGCAGCGGGACGGCCTGTGCTGGTAGGCACGGCGAGTGTGGCCGATTCGGAGCGAATCAGCCGGCGGCTGCATCAAGCGGCGATTCCGCACCGGGTGTTGAACGCTCGCAACGACGCCGAGGAAGCTGCCATCGTGGCGCAGGCAGGGCAGCGCGGGGCGGTCACCATCTCGACCAACATGGCCGGGCGAGGCACTGATATCCAGTTGGGCGAAGGCGTGGCCGCATTGGGCGGGTTGTATGTCATCGGCACGGCGCGGCATGAAGCGCGACGCATCGATCACCAACTGCGCGGACGCGCGGGCCGGCAAGGCGACCCCGGAGAATCGCGGTTCTTTTTGAGTCTGGAAGACGATCTGATGGTGCGCTTTGGATTGGCGGAAGCACTGCGCGCGGCGGCGAATCCGGTGGAAGCGCTGGAGCACATCCAGCGGGTGATTGAAGGCGAGAACCTGGAAGTGCGGAAGACGCTGCTCAAGTACGATCAACTGATCGAGAACCAGCGGCGGATGGTGCAATCGATGCGATTGGACGTGCTGCTGGGCGAACGCGAGTGTCCAGATGCTCACACGGCGCTGCTTGGCATCGACGATCTGTGGTCGCAATACATCGCCACGATCGCCGAAATGAAGTCGGGGATCCATTGGGTCTCTTTCGGAGGAAAGAATCCTCTCGATACGTTCTTGCATGATGCGGCGGAGCTGTTTGAAGAGATGCTGCCGTCGATGGAAGAGGCGATCCGTGATCCGTCGAGTTGCGCGATGCCGGATGGATACCAGCGAGGCGCGACGTGGACTTATGTGACCACGGATCAGCCTTTGGGCGATATGAACTTACGCCTGGCGCGCGGCATCATGAACAAGGTGCGCGCGATGATGCAACTACGATGATGGGGTCCGCGGGAAGACGGTGAGCTCTTTCCACTGGCCGTTGCGATAGGCCATGAGGGAGAAAGGACCGGCGGCCAGCAAGGTATCGCCCATGGGGGCAAGCGTGTGGAGGAAAGCGAGCTTGCGATTCCAGCTTGAGGTCCAGGTTTCGCCGCCATCGGTGCTGGTGAGGATGGTGTTCTCGGCGGTGAGCCAGCCGCGGCCCGAGGAATCAAAGTACATGGATCGGAGGGAAGCGTTGACGGGCGCCGTTTGCTGCTCCCAGGTGTCGCCGCCATCCCTGGTGCGGAGCATGAGTCCGAACTGGCCGGTGGCCCAACCGTTTTTGCGATCGCGGAAGTAGACGGAGTTGAAGGACCAGAGCGCAGCGGGCGCTTTGATGGGGCTCCAGGTCTTGCCGCCATCGGTGGTACGGATCATGGCTCCACCCCAGCCGACAGACCATCCGTATTCGGGGTCGGTGAAGAAGATGGATTCGAGGGAGATGGAAGCGCCCGAATTTTGAGCGGTCCAGGTGCGGCCCGCATCGCGCGTATGGAGAATCGCTCCGCCGTAGCCTGCAATCCAGCCAAGGTCACCGAGGAAGTGGATGGCGGTGAGGGTCTCCTTGGTGGGGACCTCTTTGGGCTTCCATGTCTTTCCGGCGTCGCTGGTTTCGAGCACTACGCCGGAGTCACCGGTGATGAAGCCGTGGCCTGGCTTCGGGAATGCGATGGCACGCAGTTTTCCGGGAACGGGTAGGGTCACCGGATGGAAATTTGCGGTGTTTCCATCGCTGAGGAGAAGTTTCTCCTGATCGCAGAGCAGAGCGGCGATGCCGTTGCCGGGGGATGCTGCATCCTGGATCCAGCAGGATGTATCGCTTTGCGCTGCTACGAGCGCGGGAAAGAGGAGAGAGAGAAGCAGAGGTTGGAACCTCATCGTCGCCTCCTGGACTTTTAAAGACCGCTCCCTTACGGTCGCGGCTCGGAAAAACGCGGTCACGGCTCCGAAACGTTAGACGCGGGAACGCGCGTTTGGGTTATCGCACTTTGTATTTCTCTATTTCGGTTTTTGGCACTTCGGTGCTCATGCCGGGTTCTTGCGGGGCGGGGACTTCGCCATCGATCATCTTTTGCGGGCCTCCGGTTTCCATGTAGATGGCATTAGGCATGGCGAGGAGCATGTTCATGTTGACGGCTCCGCCACCGTGGCTGGCGAGTTCGAGGCCGTAGCCGTCGGCGATGGCGGCGATTTCCATCCACTCGGTGACGCCGCCGGCGCGTCGATTATCGGGTTGCACGACGTCGGCTCCGCGGCGGGCGATCAAGTCGGCGAACTGGAATTTGGTGTAGAGGTTCTCCCCCGTGGCGATGCGGATGTCGAGCTTTTCGGCGAGTTCGGTGTAGCCTGCCATCTCGTGGGGTTGGAGCGGTTCTTCGTACCAGAAGAGGCCCATGTCCTGATAGACGCGTCCGCGGCGGAGGGCCTCGTTGCGGTTGAAAGCCTGATTGGCATCGGTCATGACGCGGCGATCTTTGCCCGCGATGTCGATGGCGGCGCGAATACGGCGGACGTCATCCTCTAATGAGTAGCGGCCGGTTTTGATCTTGATGGCGCGGTAGCCGTGCTCCATGGCTTGATTGATGGAGCGTTTGTATTTGGAGAGATCGGCGTCGTTGTCGTAATACCAGCCGCACATGGAGTAAGCGGGCATGCGGTCACGGTAGGCGCCGAGCATGCGCCAGACGGGGAGTCCGGCGGCTTTGCCGATGATGTCCCAGATGGCGATGTCGGTGGCGGACAGGGCGAAATGGATGACTCCTCCGACGCCGTGATATTCGAGGGCCTTCCACAGCTCGGCGCGGATCTTGCGAGGGAAGGCGGGATCCATGCCGGTGATGATGGGCTTCACTTCCTCTTCGAGGATGGTTTGGACGACTTTGGGGCCGCCTGCGATCATGCCGAAGGAGGTGCTGGCCCAGCCGGTGATGCCGGCGTCGGTTTTGATGCGGAGGACGACGGAGCCCTGGTCAATGCCGAGCTTGTGGATGGCATCGTAATTTGGCTCGCGGCCGGGGCGCTTGAGGAGGTCGGTTTCAAGGCCGGTGATCTTCAGTTGCTTTTGGAGCGCGGATGCCGCCGGGGGCATGGATACACTGAGGGCGGACGCGGCCGATGTTTGCAGGAGTTGGCGGCGGTTCATGGGAATATTGTCATCGATTTTTGATGCGGAGGTCATGCAAGGCACGTACAGCCTCGATGAATCGGGGGTCGTTCATCGGAAGGTTGGCGCAGATTGGGGGAAGATCGTTGATCAGGTCTTCGAGGGTGTCGTATGGCGGCTCCGGTGCTGGTGCTTCGTTGGGTTCGTTCCGCACATTTTCGGGTTCGGGTTGCTCGACTGGTTGCTCGATGTTGGGTTCGTTCCGCAATTTTTCGCGGCGATGCTGGTTGAGGGTTTTGAGGGCACGGTCGAAGTCGCGGCGATAGCGGGCTTCGGCGCGGCGGATGTTTTCGAGGGGATTGCCCTTCATCTGCGCGCGCTGACGGTGGGCGTACTCGTGGAGGACTTCGTAGGGAGCTTCGGCGAGTGCCGGATCCTGGGCGGCGTCCATGGTGGCCTGGGACCATTCGAGGGTTTCCTGACGCTTCATGCGCTCAATGCGCCAGCGGGCGTCGGCGAGGTCCTGGATGAGGTCGCGCTCCAGTTGATCGGCGGGGCGGAACTGCTCTTCATAGGCATGAAGGAGTTTGAAGAACTCGTCGGTGGATTCACCGGGGAGGACGATGCGATTCGAATAGGCCCCATGCTTAAAGGCGTTTTGCGAGGAGCGGATTTTTCCTTGCTCTGTGACAGGGCCCCGACCCATGCTGCCATTGATACGGGCTTGTTCGGAGCGGGAAAGTTTGGGGGAAGTAGCTTCTGCGAACATTGTGTTTGCCTCCGGTATGAGTGTGCCATTGGGGGGTGCGATTTGACGGGTGTCTGGAGGCGGGGTGCGAGGGGAAGTGGTTTGTTTTGTTGGGGGTGAAGAAATTTTCTTGGAGTGTGACTGATAAAGTTCACATCAGTCAGGCGCGAGTGGAGCACGGGTGTGGATCTTGCCGGGTCCGCCTGAGTGATGTGAATGACGGGATCCAAGCAGTGAGCGATTGACGTGGGCAGTGCGTAAGGTGCACCGGTTGGCCAAGGCGAGAGGGATTTGACGGGTGTTTGCGGCGGGTTACGGGGACTCTGAAGGCGGGGTTACCAGCCTTCGGGCGACGTTCGGGCCCAATCTCTCAAAGTCCCGCGTGTTCCAACTGTAGATTCGATCTGCTTCCGACCGGAGCGCGCATGCCGCGATGAGCGAATCGTATATCGTCCCGCCCGCGATGTTTTGGGATGCGGCATTTTGTATGGCCGCCAGTGTGTCGACTCCGTCGAGGCTGATGAGCCGAATACGGGCCGCGACCTGCTCGACGCATTTGATGGCTTGCTCAGGAGACGCTCGATGTGGGGCGGGAATACGTGTCAGGGTCGAGTAGACCTCGGCGAGACTGTGTGCGGCGCAACTGGCGCTGGCCGGTTCGCAGGCAGCGAACAAGGCCATGCTAGCTGAATGATGCGGATGCTCAGCAAGGAATACCGGAATGATAACCGACGTATCCAGGAAGATGGTCATCTATTAGCGCTGCCTGAGGAACGCGATCTCCCGTTCACGACGAATCAAGTCAATTGTGTCGGCGACCACTGAAGGGTCGAGAGGCTGACCGGTGCGCAGTACGGGGATGCCGTGTTCCTCAACGAGTTCGGGCCACTCAGACGTTTCGGACACTGGGGCGTGGGAGACAAGAACATGCGCAACCAGCGCATCGACCGAAACGCCCTTGGTCCGGGCCGCCGTAATGTATGCCTGCTCGACGTTCTGCGGGAGGTTGACGGTGACGGTCATTAGGATGGCTCCTTGCTTTAGGCTAACACTGGAACCTGAGGTCTTCATGCATCAAGAGGCGACCAGGTAGCGAGTGCTGATGTCATTGAAGAGGTGGTTGGGGCGGGGAATGGAGTGCGAGAGAGATGGTGCACTGCTAGCCTGTGGGTATGGCGCGGGTCAACTTGTTGTCTGTTGCGGTGATTGGCTTGGCAACTGCTGCCTATGGGGACATCTGGCGTGGAGCAGGCAGTGGGAAGGGGAGAGCGGCGGTACAGGAGATTCGAGAAGTGAGGCCGACGGCAGCGGAACGCAGAGTGATCGCGAAGCTTCTTCGACCGAATCCGCCATGGTCTTGCAAGGAAATGGACCCGCATCAGGACTGGCTCAACAATCTGCAATACAGATCGATACCTGTGTCGAAAGGGGCACGTGTGTTTTTAGTGGAGGCAGGGGCAGGGTGTGCCCGTGGGGCGGGGGCAAATGGGGCGATGTGGCTGGTTCGCCTGTGGCCGCAGGCTCGGGTCATTGCGGGACCGCGGCAAGAGTTTGACGGGTATGTGTGGTCTGTTCCGCTTTCTGCATCGAAGGGGTACAGAGACGTGATTCTTGGCTGGCATATGAGCGCCGCTGAATCGGGCTTGGCCTACTTCCGATTTGATGGGGCGAGGTACCGGCGGATCGGGCTGGCAACAGCGGTTTATGGGGAGAAGGGGCTGCGGATCATCCCCGAATGAGCGGTGCGTGGCTGCCTGAACTGTGACCTGGGCTCAATCTAGTATTCTGAAGCAATGACCGGCGCGGTTCTATCAGGGGGACGAAATATGCGAAGGCGAATCCAAGTGAGCCTGGCGGGTCTTGTTTTACTCGCTGGCGGCGCGAGGTGGCTGACTCCGGTGGAGCGCGCCAGTGCGGCGTCGTCGGGACCTGCATTTGTGGCATTTGAGAGTGGCCCGGTCCGGCCGCTGGCGATGACGCCAGACCGGCAGCGGCTGGTTGCGGCGAACACACCGAACGGCACGCTGGAGGTTTATCGTCTCGCGTCGGGAACGCCGGTTTTCGAAAGCCGGGTGGCAGTGGGCTTGGAGCCTGTGGCTGTGGCGGCTCGCAGCAATGACGAGATCTGGGTGGTGAATCACCTTTCGGACAGCGTGAGTGTTGTCAGCTTGGCCGGTACGCCGCGAGTGATACGGACGCTGCTGGTGGGCGACGAACCGCGGGACATCGTGTTTGCGGGCGACCCGCTGCGGGCATTCATTACGACGGCTCACCGGGGCAGCAACGTACGAATCCGGAACTGGCTTCGGTTCCCGGAGCGGGCGATCCTCAATTCACTACGCCGGGTATTCCACGGGCGGATGTGTGGGTGTTCGAGGCCATCGGGGCGTCTGGCGATGGGAGCACGGGAGGGTTGCCGGTGCGCATTCTGAGCTTCTTCACGGACACGCCGCGCGCGCTTGCGGTGAGTGCGGACCGGCAGAAAGTCTATGTGGCGGGGTTCAAGACGGGCAATCAAACGACGACGGTGATCGATGGGCGGGTGTGTGCGGGGTTTGAGCCGAATACGCCGTGCCGGATGCGTGATGGGGAAACGAGCCCGGGGGGCAATCCGGGTCCGGCGACGAATGCGAAGGGCGAACCGGCTCCGGAAACGGGGTTGATCGTGAAGTTCAACCGCACCACCGGGCATTGGGAGGACACGTTGCGCCGGAACTGGGATAGCGCGGTGCGTTTCCGGTTGCCGGACACCGATCTGTTTGCTTTCGATGCCAATACCTTTGTTCAGAAGGAAGTCTTTGCGCATGTCGGGACGACGCTGTTCAATATGGCCGTGAATCCGGCGCGCGGGACGCTGTATGTTTCGAATACCGAGGCGTTCAACCAGGTGCGGTTCGAAGGCCCGGGGAAGTTCGGGGGCAGCACGGTGCAGGGCCATTTGGCGGAGTCGCGGATCAGCGTGATTCGTGGATCGGAAGTGTTGCCGAGGCACCTGAACAAGCACATCGATTACGGCAAGCTGGCGGGAACGCCGGGCTTTGATTCGAGCGCAAAGGAACACAGCCTGGCGACGCCGCTGGATATGGCGGTGAGCGCGGACGGGGAAAAGGTTTTCGTGGCGGCGTATGGATCGAGCGCGGTGGGTGTTTTTCGGGCTGAAGAATTGGAGGAAGACACGTTCCAACCTGCGACTGCCAGTGCGGGATACATACGCGTCAGCGGAGGCGGGCCGGGAGGGCTCGCGCTGGACGAAGATCGGGGAAATTTGTACGTGCTGACGCGCTTTGACAACGCGGTCAAGGTGGTCAATCTGGAGTCGCGGGAGGAGATTGCCGTGGTGGCGATGCCGAATCCGGAGCCGGTCTCGATCACGAAAGGGCGGCGGCTTCTATACGACGCGACGCGTTTTTCGGGCAATGGGGAGGCGACGTGCTCGAGTTGCCATCATTTCGGCGATATGGACGATCTGGCGTGGGATTTGGGGAATCCGGACGATGAAGTGACGAAGAGTCCGATCGACATCAATTTTGGTCCGTTCCTGACGAATCCGCTGCTGCAGCAGCTTTTGGGAGTGACGGGGAAGCTGAATGGGAGTGGAAAGCCGGATGAGTTTCATCCGATGAAGGGGCCGTTCACGACGCAAACCCTACGGGGCATGCGCAATTCAGGGGCGATGCATTGGCGCGGAGACCGGTCGACTGGCCCGGCGGGCACGAGCGCATATGACTCGAATACTTCGTTTCTGAATTTTGTGGTTGCATTCCAGGGGCTGATCGGGAGTCCGGACCGTCCGTCGATGGCGGAGATGCAGGAGTTTGCGGACTTTCAACTGCAGGTGCTGCCGCCGCCGAATCCGGTGCGGAACCTGGACAATTCGATGACCGCGGCACAACGGAGGGGAGCGAATTTCTATTCCGGTTCACGGCCATCGGCTGGGATCGTATCGCCGCTTCTGGACGCGCTGGTAGGCAAGGCGTCGTTCACGTGCAACGAATGCCATCAACTGGACGCGGCGCAGGGCTTCTTTGGAACGGGCGGACGGCAGAGCTTTGAGAACCTCGCGCAGATCGTGAAGATTCCCCATCTGCGAAACCTGTACACGCGGATCGGCATGTTTGGCACGCCGCAGGTAAGCTTCTACGATGCGCCGGGGAGCGCGAACATGGGAGACCAGATTCGCGGCTTTGGGTTCACGGGAGACGGCTCGACAGACACGCTGTTCCGGTTCTTTACCGCATCCGTTTTCCGCCCGACTTCGAACTCGGGTTTCCCGCAGACGGATACGGACGGGGCGCGGCGGGACATGGAGCAATTCATGCTGGCGTTTGATTCGGACCTGGCTCCGATTGCCGGGCAGCAGGTGACGCTTACCAAGGAGAATGCCGCGGCGGCGGGCAAGCGGATTGATTTGCTGATCAGCCGGGCGGAGGCGCTGTTTGTTTCGAAAGCGCTCAATGGGGCCGAGGCCGTGAGGGAATGCGATCTGATCGCCAACACGGTACGGGAAGGACGGCCGATGGCGCTGCTGTATGATCCGGTGGCGAAGGATTTCGTGGTGGATGGCACGGGCGAGCGCTGGCGGGACGCGGCGTTGCGGGCGTTGGCGTTAGAAGGGGGAGCGCCGGTGACTTATACGGCGGCGACACCGGGGTCTGGGGCGCGGATGGCCGGGCGTCGGTGAAGACATCCAGTAATGCGCTCGGAATCGCTAGAGCTTGCGGAAGTCGTTGACCGTCTGAGTTGAAGACGCGGTTGCCCGGAGATGGCCGGCCAGGGGGCCCGGCCAGGGGGCCGGCCGCAGGCGAGGGCGCCCGCCCCACATCGGAGAGCGGCTTCCATGAGAGGGCCGGGGCGGCGTTAGTCAGCAATATGGAGAGCATCATGGTAGGTCGAGATCGCTTCAGGTACATACCAAGGCCAGTATATTCACCAAGGTACGCTACCGTAGGTGTCCTGTAGCATACCTTGCCGGAAGCCCATGACGTGCCTAAGCTGGGGAGCGACTTCATGAAATCCATCTCCCTTGCTTTGCTTGTCTGCGGAATTGGCTTCAGCCAGCCGGACGGATGCGTTCCGTCGTCGTTGAATATTCCCGGCGCTCCGTATCCGTGTGTGTATGCGGACCGAAGGGTGGCGTTCCGTGTGAACGCTCCGGATGCACAGAAGGTGCAGGTGCGGCTCGGCGGCAGCGGGCATGAACTGGCGCGAGGCGCGGACGGTCTGTGGACCGGAAGTATTCCGCCACAGGTGGTCGGCTTCCACTACTACACCATTTCTATCGACGGGGCCATCGTGGCCGATCCGGCGACGCGGACGTTTTTTGGCGGCGGCTGGTGGAACAGCGCCATTGAGGTTCCGGAAAAGGACGGGGGCTACTACACGGCCCAGGATGTGCCGCATGGCGAGGTGCGGCAACGCTGGTATTTTTCGACGGTCACCGGGAAGTGGCGGCGATGCTATGTCTATACTCCGCCGAATTACGATGCGAGCACGAAAAGCCGCTACCCGGTTTTGTATCTGCTGCACGGGTGGGGTGAGAATGAGTACGGCTGGCACGTACAGGGTCACGCGGACCTGATTCTGGACAACCTGATCGCTTCGGGCAAAGCGAAACCGATGGTGGTGGTGATGGACAATCTGAATGCCAGTAGGCCGGGGGAAGATGCGAGTTTGTACGACGCTCGCAGCATCATAGCCCGACGGACTCTGGCGGATGTGCCGCCGCCGATTGGGGCGCGGCCGGCTCCGGGACAGGCCACCGCACGGCCGGCATTTCCGGCCAATTTCGGAGAGACGTTCACCGCGATGCTGCTGACTGACCTGATTCCCATGGTGGAGAAGACCTACCGTACACTGCCTGGGCGCACGAATCGCGCCATGGCGGGGCTATCGATGGGCGGTATGCAATCGTTCCAAACAGTGCTGGGGAATATCGACAAGTTCGCGTACCTGGGCGGATTCAGCGGCAGCAGCGGCGGGCGAGGCGGCTTCGATGTGAAGACGGCGCACAAGGGCATTTTCGCGGATGCCGCGGCTTTCAACAAACAGATGAAACTGCTCTTCCTTGGCATTGGGACGGCTGAGGGGCCCGGTACGAAGAACTTCAGCGAACAATTGACCCAGGCAGGGATTCACAACGTCTATTTCGAGTCTGAGGGCACGGCGCATGAGTGGCTTACCTGGCGGCGCTGCCTCAATGATTTTTTACCCCGTCTATTCCGTTAGGAGAGAAAACCCGATGCGACTAATGCCCTGCATCGCCCTATTTGCGTTGACACTCAGTCTGCGGGCGCAACCGGTGCGGTTGACCGTGGAGGCCGGCAAGTCCGGTGCGAAGATTGACCGGAACATTTTCGGACAGTTTGCCGAGCATCTGGGACATGGTGTTTACGAAGGCATCTGGGTTGGTCCCGATTCGAAGATTCCGAACACGCGCGGCATCCGCAATGACGTGGTGGCGGCACTGCGCGCGCTGAAGGTGCCGAATGTGCGCTGGCCGGGGGGCTGCTTCGCCGATGAATATCACTGGCGGAAGGGCATTGGTCCGCTGGCGCAGCGTCCCGCGACGCTGAATCCGAATTGGGGCGGGGTGCTGGAGCCCAATACCTTCGGCACCCATGAGTTCATGGATTTTATCGAGCAGATTGGGAGCCGTGCGTATCTGTCGATCAACGTTGGTTCGGGGACGGTGGCTGAATCGGCGGACTGGCTGGAGTACTTGACCACGGCGCAGCCAACAGCGCTGGCGAAGGAACGGGCGGCAAACGGACACGCGGCCCCATACGAGATTCCGTACCTCGGTATCGGCAACGAAAGCTGGGATTGCGGTGGCAACATGACGCCGGAGTTCTATCTGAGTCAATTGAGGATGTACGCGCGCTTTGTGCGGAACTTCAACCCGGCGCAACAGAAGACGAACGAGATGTTGAAGATCGCCGTGGGGCCGAATGAATCGAAAACCGAATGGACCGAAGCGGTGATGAAGGCGTATCAGGCGCGGCAATGGAGTTGGGATATGCACGGGCTGTCGCTGCATGCCTACACGGTGGTGAAGTGGCCGCCGGCTTATGCTTCGACCGGTTTCGGCGCGGAGGAGTATGCACGGGTGCTGAAGTCCACGCTGGTGATGGAAGACCTGGTAACCAAGCATTCCGCCATCATGGACAAGTACGATCCGCAGAAGCGCGTGGCGCTGGTGGTGGATGAGTGGGGCGCCTGGTATGCGAAGCTGCCGGGGTCGCCGGAGGGTTTTCTGATGCAGCAGAACAGCCTGCGCGATGCCGTGCTGGCTGCGTTGAATCTGAACATCTTCGCGCGTCATGCCGAGCGGGTGCGCATGGCGAATATCGCTCAGATGATTAATGTGCTGCAGGCGATGATTCTGACGGACAAAGAAAAGATGCTGCTGACGCCGACCTATCATGTTTTCCGGATGTACCTGCCCTTTCAGGATGCGACGTTTGTGCCGGTGGTTTTCGACGCCGGGCGCTATGGCCAGGGAGATATGCAGTTGCCCAGGGCCGACGCCATCGCCGCGCGGGATACGGCGGGTAAGCTGTGGCTGGCGGTGACGAATGTTGATCCGGAGAAGCCGCTGGATCTGGATATTAGTTTGGCGGGGGTGTCGGCCAAGGGCGCCTCGGGAGAGACTTTGACGGGGCCTCGGGTGGATAGCGTGAACACCTTCACGGCGCCGAACGTGGTGACGCCGCAAGCGGCGAACGTACGTGTGGAAGGCGGCAAGGTGATGCTGCGGGCGCAGGCGAAATCAGTGAGTGTGATTGCGATTCGCGAATAGGTGTTGGCCGTGGCCGCGGATTCCGCGAAACTCAAATTTTTTGCCGCTGCAGCACCGCTTGTGCCGCCATGTGTGTAAGGACAAACGGGTAACGATTGTCATTGACTCCACGGTGGAGCCGTGATAGTATCAAGCTCTCGCTCTAGCCCAAGACCACTGCGTGCTGAACGCAATCGAGGAATAATGCTCAGAACATTGCTTTTTATCGCCGCCTTGGCTGCTTCGAATCAAGTTGGATCCGCAGCGGTATATATTGAGGATTTTGAAGCCGCCTTCCCTGCTTGGGAATCGGGCTGGTTTGGCGCAAACTCGAACGCGCGGAACGTGTACGGAGTCGGGGGGGACAGAGGAAACAACCCGGATGGACTGTGGATACAGGACGACTCCCCCCTCGATCAAAACATCCGCATTGTATTTAACAATGCATTCGCTCTCGGGCTCACGTCTTTGTCCATGGACATCGCCGGCTTTTCCGGTGGCCTGCACCTTGAGTTTTTCGATGCCAATGGCACGGTTTTGAGTGACGTTTTGGTCACGCTCACCGCTGGAGCATTTTCCGACCCGGGCGTCTATGCGAACTACAGTGTCACGTCGGGAACGGGCATCGGCGGGTTCCGGTTCTATGGAGGCACCCCCGAGGGAAACACCAGCATCGACAATATTGTTGCCGATACAGACGGGCAGACGGTTCCAGAGCCGCTTACCTGGATGATGGTGCTGCCGGCGCTCTCCATGGCCGTGCTCCACGGCAGACGGAAGAATCGCAACGGTCAGTAGCCCTAAGCGAACGGGTCGGCGAGGTAGGTGCGCTCCTGGTAGAAGAAGTAGTCGAAGTCTGCGGGGTGATGTGTACCTGCCAAGTCCTGGCAGGCGACGCCTACAAATGCACCGGTGAAGGTTGCGGTGCCTGGCGCCGCTGCCTCGTCGGAGAGGATGCTGGCGTCAAGCGGGCCGGGTAAGCGAATCCAGTTGCCGCCCTCCATGCGGTAGGCGAAATAGAGCCGCTCCAAGTCGACTTCCACGCGGAGGTAGACGGGCTGGCCGGGCGGAACAGGCAGCGGGGCGCTGAAGACATCGGACTGGACCTGATCAGGATGGCAGGACATCGCGCGGATGTGCTTGCCCAACTCGGGATCATACGTGACGTAGAGATAGTGGAACTTGCTGCTGTTGTAATAGCAGATGAGGCCGGCCATTTGCTGAAAGCGGCCGGGCTCGAAATCGATGACGGTTTCGGCGCGGTAGCAGTGAGCCTGCTGCCGGCGTGCCACCAGAGCCTGCTCAAACAAGCTGCCGAGCGATTCGCGGCCATACAGACGCAAGTGGCCGGGGCGGGCAGTCAAGCTGAACAGCCGTTCGGGGTAGGGCGTGCGCAACCATTGAAAATCAAGCGGCAAGAGAGGGGAGTTGAAATCTTCACGCTCCGGTGCGGAGGGGAATGGGTGCGGGGGAAGGGCCGGGGCAGGGCTTTCGAGGGTCGGCAAGCCGCCGCCATCTTCGGTGTAGAGCCAGCCGTCGTCACGCCAGCGCATGCGCTGGATGGCCGTTTCCCGTCCCAGAGTGCAGCGGCCTCGATTGGGGAGCGGGCGTCCGCAGAGATAGGTGATGTAGGTTTCGCCATCGGCGGTTTCCACCAGATCGGCATGTCCGGCGCGTTGTAACGGACAGTCCGGCCTTTGGCGCGCAGTGAGGATGTATGTATCCGGATGCAGTTCGTAGGGGCCGCGCAGGTTCCGGGACCTTGCCATGGTGACGGCGTGTCCCCAGGAGGTGCCACCCTCGGCGGTGAGCAGGTAGTAATGCTCTCCACGTTTGTAGAGATGCGGCGCTTCGGTGAATCCGATGGGGGTGCCGCGGAAAATCAGGTCGATGGGGCCGGAGAGCTTGCGTTCGCCGGGCAGGTATTCCTGAATCTCGATGCCCGCGAACCGGTATTGGCCGGGGCGGTGATCCCAGCGCAGGTTCACGAGGTACTTGCGGCCGTCGTCGTCGTGGAAGAGCGACGGATCGAAGCCGGCGCTGTTGAGGAACACAGGGTCGGACCATTCGCCGTCGATGCGCGGGCTGGTGACGAGGTAATTGTGCGTGTCGCGCATGGAAGCTCCAGCGGCTCCGGCTTGCGTGGTGCGGCCGTAACGCTTCACGTCGGTATAAACCAGCCAGAACAGGCCATCGGAGTAGCTCAGGCAGGGGGCCCAAACGCCGCAGGAGTCGGGATCGCCGCGCATGTCGAGCTGGCTGGCTCTGGTCAGGGGCCGGGATAGGAGCCGCCAATGAACCAGGTCGCGGGAGTGGTGAATCTGGACACCGGGGAACCATTCGAAGGTCGAAGTCGCGATGTAATAATCGCCGCCGACGCGGACAATGGAGGGGTCGGGATTGAAGCCGCGGAGGACGGGGTTGCGGATGAGGCTCATGGGGCGGGGCTCCGTTGCGCCTGGGGATCACGCACCACCGTCCAGAGGAGGATGGCGCCGATGATATCGAGAAGGGCCAAGCAGACGAAGAAAGGCGTGTAGCCCACGGTGGTCACCATTCCGCCGATGAGCAAGGAAAAGATGAGAACGCCGGCGTTGCCGAAGGTGCCTGCGAGGCCGGCGGCGGTGGCTACTTCATTTTTCTTAAACAGGTCAGAAACCATGGTGATGACAGTTACGGAGAGCGTCTGATGGGCAAAGCCGGCCAGGCTCAAGAGCGCGATGGCGGCGTAGGGGCTCTCGACGAAGCCGACGAAGGGAACGCCGAGCATCAAGACGGCGCCGACGGTAAACGCGCAACGCCGGGCGTTGATGACGCTGATTCCAGCCTTTTGCAGCCGCATCGCGACCAGACCGCCGAAGATACAGCCGAAGTCGGCGGCGAGGAAAGGCATCCAGGCGAAGAGCGCGATCTGCTTCAAGTCGAAGTGACGCACGGTGGTCAGATACAAGGGAACCCAGTAGCTCAATGTGCCCCAGGTCGGGTCGGCGAGAAAGCGGGGCAGGGCGATCCCCCAGAAATTGCGCTGTTGGAGGATGCGTTTTGCCGAGGGACGCTGGCCATCGCCGGCGAGGTGACGCTCCTGCCCTGACGTGATGTGCTGCTTCTCCTCGTCGGACAGCAGAGGATGTTCCTCAGGCGAGCGGTACCACCAGAGCCACACAACCACCCAGAGCAGGCCCAGGGCCCCTGTGATGAGGAAGGCTGCGCGCCAATTGTAGGTGAGGATGGCCCAAGCGACGAGGGGTGGCGCCAGCATGGACCCGGCGGATGCGCCGATATTGAAGACGCCCCCCGCCAGCCCACGTTCCCGGGCCGGGAACCACTCCGCGGTGGCTTTCATTCCGGCCGGATTGGCTGAGCCTTCGGCAAACCCGAGCAGGGCACGCAGTCCCACTAGCGCCTGCCAGCTTCCGGCGAGAGCATGCGCCATGTTGACCAGGGACCAGGCGACGGCGAAGAGGGCAAAGCCGATGCGGAGGCCGATGGTGTCCAATACGTACCCGGCGATGGGCTGCATCATGATGGCGCCCTGGAAGGCGCCGACCATCCAGGAGTATTCCCTGGCGCCAATTTGCAATTCCGTGAGGACGGTAGAAGCGGCGACTGCTAGCGTGCTGCGGGTGAGGTAGTTGATCACCGACCCCAGCATGATGAGGGTGATCATCCACCAGCGCAGTCCTTTGAGTTTGCTCACAGCGATGAGGTGAGCGTATCAGCAGAGCGCTCGTCGAACACAGGTCCCGGACCGTACGCGACTGTCTTCCAGGGGATGAAAGCAGCGTTACTTCTCAAGGGATTGCGATCATAACCAGTGCGCAGGTATGATACCGTCGAACAGTGCGCCCAACGAATGCTGATGCCGGTACCGCAGGCGGCGATGCAAGCCCCAAGATGACTGCGGCCGCGGTGCAACTGCAACTGTCGAAGATTCTAGCCAGCCCACACTTCCGCAACAGCAAGCGCAGCCAGTCTTTGTTGCGGCACGTGGTGGAAGCGCAGTTGGGGGGCGAGACTGACTCGTTGAAAGAACGCTGCATCGGGGCGGCGGTGTTCAGCCGGGACACGGCGTACGATACGGCGCAGGATCCGATTGTGCGCAACGCCGCCATCGACGTGCGGAAGAGGCTGGCGCTGTACTATCTGGAACCGCAGCACTCCTGCGAACTACGTATCGAATTGCCCACGGGATCGTATCAACCGGTATTCATTCCGGAGACATCGACTGGCATAGTGGAGCCACCGATCCTTGAGGCGCCGCCGGTGGAGGTAGCGCGCGTAGAGGCACCACAGGTAGACGCAGCGGCGGTGGAACTTCCGGCTGTTTTGGCTACCCGGCGTCGAGGGCGATTCGGGAAGTGGGCTATCGCCGGCACCACGGCGGCTCTGGTGGCAGCAATAGGGGCATTTCTTTGGTACAACCAGCGCAGCCCGGCTTCAGAATTGGATGCCTTTTGGGCACCGCTGTTCCGCGATGGAAAAACCATCCAGATCTGCATTGGCCAGCCGACGCGGCTGTTCCGATTCATTGGTCCCCGGACCGAGGAGTTGACGCGCGCTTTGAGCGGTCCAGGGACGCGGTCAGCGGAAGCGGCTGCACTGTCGGTGAACGCAAGCGAACTGGCTTGGGTGGCTCCGGAGTTTTTGTACCTGCGCGACGCACTTTCGGGTTTTCGTGTGGCGTCGTGGATTCAAGCGAAGGGCCGTCCCTATCATTTAATGTCGGTGGCAAGCACCACTTATTCGCAACTTCGCCATACGCCGCTGGTGGCAATCGGGGCGTTCAACAACACGTGGTCGATGCGAGTGACCGCGGAACTGCGTTTCGTATTCGAACGGCGTACAGAGAATGGCGTTGCGTACAACTGCATCATTGACCGGCGGAATCCGGGGACGGTGTCGTGGAAGGTCGCCCAGCCGATCGACACGATGACGGAGGACTACGCCATTGTGACGCGGGTTTTCGACCCCAGCACCGAGCGGATGGTGATCTCCGTGGCGGGCATCGAGAACTATGGAACGCTGGCGGCGGGCGAATTCGTGACGCAGGCGGACTACATCGGCGCCGCGCTTGCCGGGAGCGGGCCAGAATGGCGCCAGCAGAACGTTCAATTCGTGTTGGGGACGAAGGTGATTGATGGCACACCGGGGCCTCCTCGCGTTCTGGCGGCGCACTACTGGTGAGAACTGCCTTTCCTGGCAGGTACGGATGCAAGTGATTGAAAAAGCGGGATGATGTCATTGGGTTTGGGGCGGTCCCGTACCGTACCCTACCTTGCCGGAGGGCCCCGTTCAGCGGTTTGATGAACGCTGTCGTCCATATTCAGGGTTATCAGGGAGTGTGCCTCGTGAGCAACAAGCGAATCCTAGGAATAGTCTTCCTCACCATTGCGGCAAGCCTGCCAGCATGGAGCCAGACTTTTGGCGAAATCACCGGCGAAGTAAAGGACGCCACTGGCGCACTGGTGACGGCCGTTTCCATTACCGCCACCAATGTAGCAACGAACGCACAGCGGTCGACGACGTCGAACGAAGCGGGCATTTACAGTTTTCCGTCTCTTGCTCCCGGCAGCTACAATGTGCGTGCGGAGAAGGCGGGTTTCAAGTCGTACACGGCGAAGGTTGAAGTGCAGGTGCAGCAGACGGTGCGCCTCGACTTGGAGATGGCTGTTGGCTCAGTGGCGGAGACGGTGGAAGTCACCGGATCGGTGCAACTGCTAACGTCAGAGAACGCCACGATCGGAACGGTTGTGGAGAACAAGCGAATCGTGGAACTGCCGCTGAACGGACGAAACTATCTTCAGCTTGTCTCTCTGGCACCGAATACGTCGACGGGGTTCCCGAGCGCCGGCCAAGCCCGATCTCGCCAAGGCGCGTTCCGTGCCGAGCAGAGCATTTCAGTGGGCGGCCAGCGCAGCGCTTTCAACCATTATTCATTGGATGGCGTGGAGAACACGGATCCGAACTTCAATACGTTCGTGATTCAACCTTCGATCGACGCGCTGCAGGAGTTCAAGGTGCAGACCGGGGTGTACCCGGCCGAGTTCGGCCGTGCGACGACCCAGATCAATGTGCTGACCAAGAGCGGGACCAACCAGTTTCACGGGACGGCCTTCGAGTTTCTGCGCAATGAAAAGCTGGATGCGAAGAACTACGCATTCCGCACCGCGCGCCCGCCGAAAGATCCTTTTAAGTGGAACCAGTACGGCGGCACCTTTAGCGGCCCGGTGATCATCCCGAAACTGCTGAACGGCAAAGACCGGCTGTTCTTCATGGGCAACTACGAAGCTTTCCGGCAACGGCGATCGACGCAGTCTCTGTATGTGCTGCCGAGCACGGCCTTTCAGAACGGCGACTTCTCCGGCATCACGGGCGGCGTGTTCGATCCCAAGACGCGCACTGGCACGGGCAATGCCGTCACATCCACGCAGTTCCCCGGTAACGTGATTCCGGCGAGCCGCATTGATGCCACTTCGAAGAGGCTGCGGGACGAGTTTTACCGGTTGCCCAACCTTACGGGAACGGCAAGTCAGAACTACCAGCAATCGCAAGGCGCGCCGATCAATCGCGATCAGTTTGTTCTGCGCATGGACTTTGTGGAGTCGTCTTCTTCGCAATGGTCCGGCCGCTATAGCTGGGGCGACGAAGTGCAATTCAACGACGGGTTGCGGCTGAACGGCTTCCAGGTGCTGACCAATGTGGAACAGTACATGGGCACCAACACGCGCACCCTCACTCCCAATGTAGTGAACGAAACCCGCTTCGGGTATACGCGCTTTTACAACTCGACGGCGCGCGAGCTGGCTGGTGTGCGCGACGTGGTGAAGGAACTCGCCATTCCCGGGCTTGCCAGCGGCGCTCCCATCACCTGGGGCATCCCATCGGTGGGTTTCGCGGGCTACTCCGGTTTGGGTGACGACTCGGAAGGTCCGTACGAGAACAAGAACCACTCTTTGCAGTTTTTGAACAACACCTCTTGGATCAACGGGCGGCACACGATCCGGTTCGGCGGTGAAGTCCGCAATGACCATTTCAATCAAGACGGGAACCAGTTTGCCCGCGGTTCGTTCGGCTTTGAGGCGAACGCGACGAAACAGGGGCCGGTAGGAGTGGGCGGGAACTCGTTTGCCGACTTCCTGCTGGGTGAAGTCCGCCGTCCGGAAACGGCGGTTGCCATTGGCAGTGCGCGTTTCCGCGCCACGTCGTTCACCCTCTACATTGACGACTCGTGGAAGATCACGAACAAGATGACGCTTGCTCTCGGCTTGCGCTATGAGAACACTCCGCCATGGCAGGATACAACCGGGAAGCTGTTCTCGGCGGCGATTCCGTATATGGACAACACACCCAACGTGGCGGATCTCAGCCGCTACCCGGTGTTTGTACGACAGGGCAACGGCACCAATCCTTACGACGGGATCCTGGTCCGCTGGCCCAACATCACGGTGGTTCAGGACGGCCGATTGGGCAGCCGCCTGGTGAAGCGCGACAACAACGACTTTGCTCCGCGCATTGGACTGACGTGGAGCCCGAACAGCCGGTGGGTCATCCGCACGGGGACGGGCATGTTCTATACGCAGGACACGGGCAACCCGCGGTTTGACATGGCTCGCAATATTGCCGGCCGTTTCCGCCAGGAAGCCGTGAGCGACTACCCGGACCGGCAGTGGGGCAACGCATTCAAGGAAATCGCCGGCGCCTTTGCGCAGGTTCCGCAGCCCTACACGTTCTCCAATCTTTATGACCGGCGCACGCCGTACGTGATGCAGTACCTGTTCAACGTGCAGCGCGAGTTCGGCCAGAACCTGGCGTTTGAAGCCGGCTACCTCGGATCGGTTTCGCGGAAGCTGGAATCGCTGCGCGCGGTGAATGAAGCCATTCCCGGCGCCACGGGTTCGGTGATTAGCCGTTCGCCCTACCCGAACTTCGGCCGCATTCAGTTGGTGGACAATGGCGGGCGCGGCAACTACAATTCGCTCGGTGTGAAGCTCACCAAGCGGTATTCGAGTGGATTGAGCGCCCTGGTGTCGTACACCTGGGCGAAGTCGCTGGACGAAACCTCGGGCATCCGTGTGAACGACGGGGATACGCTCTTCCCGCAGAACAGCTACTGCATGCGCTGCGAGCGGGGCTACTCGTCGTTTGATACGCGCCACCGCGCCGTCACTTCGATTCTTTATGACCTGCCGGTGGGCAAAGGCCGCAGCATGGTTATTAACAACCCCGTTCTCGAAGCGATCGCCGGTGGCTGGCAAGTGGGCTCGATCTTCACGCTGAGCACAGGGTTCCCGCTCACGGTTACCAGCGGCAGCGACCGGTCGAACACAGGCGCGGGTTTTGACCGTCCGAATTACAACTCGGGCGTCGATCCGAACCTTTCCAACCGAGACCCGCAACGCTGGTACAACCCGGCGGCGTACACGATTCAGGCGTTCGGCACGTTCGGCAATGTGGGCCGCAACACGCTGATCAGCCCGTCCATCTTCGGCTGGGACTTCTCGACGTTGAAGAACTTCCGGGTCACTGAGACCCATATGTTCCAGTTCCGCTTTGAAGCGTTTAATTTCCCGAACCATCCGAACTGGGGCAACCCGGACACGAACGTGGGTCAGATCCAACGCGATGCGGCGGGGAATATTACGAATGGCGGGGGGAATTTCGGGGTGATCGGCGGCACGCGTATTAATATGCGCAACCTGCAGTTTGCGCTGAAGTATATTTTCTAGGTGAGCGAGGGGCAACAGGGCCGGATGGGTACGGCTCTGTTGCGTAGCTGGCTGGCGGCTCAGCGCAGAGCGGCTTCCGTAACGCGCTGCAACACAACGCGGAATCGTTCTTCGATCGACGCAGCGTGCGTTTCGACAAACCCCAGTTGGGCCAGCGAGGTGACGGGCAAACCCAACTCAGCGAGACCGGCGACCTACGGATGGATTAGGCAACAGCAACGTTCACTCGCACGGTGTCCGCTTGTTCCATATCCCGGGTCCAGGCCTTGAGACGGAAGCTGAACTCGTCAAACCCACGACCGAGGCCGCGTTGTTCGAAGGCAACCCCACCCTTGAGGAAGTAGGAATCCTCGGAACCGGGAGGCGCGCGCAATAAACGGCCTTGCTATCGCTCATGGAGTACGCTATTGTGAGCGATAGAACTAGCCTCCATAGCTCATGACATGGAACTGGCAACAACCAACTTGGCCGAACTTCACC
>JAXLQM010000020.1:0-199322 GCA_046331645.1 Bryobacteraceae bacterium | reverse complement strand
CGGGCTCTGGTCATCCCTGGCTGGCAAAAGAAAATTCCCCATGGACCAATTGAGCCCGGCGGGAGAATCTCTGGCCCGGTTCGTAGAACGAGAAAGGTAGGCGCTACGGATGACCCACACGATTCCCGAACACCTCCTCCGCCAGCGCACAATCCGAGTAGTCGTGATCGGCTGTGGCGGCAACGGCAGCATTATCGCCATGGGGCTCCCATACATCCATCAAGCACTGCTTCTCGCCGGCCATCCAGGGGGACTGGACGTAACCCTCATCGACGGCGATATCGTGTCACCGTCCAATTGCATCCGGCAGCCATTCAGCCAATCCGAGGTTGGTTTGAGCAAGGCCACAGTCCTTGTCTCTCGGATCAACTTGTTCTGGGGGCTTCAATGGAAGGCGATCCCCGAGAAAGTGTCCAAATCCCACCGGGTTGGTGAAACGGACATCGTCATCAGTTGCGTCGATACTCGGTCCGCGCGCGCCGAAATCCGGGACATAGTTGGCGGAGACGCTGGCGTCACGTATTGGCTTGATCTCGGAAACGGGGCTGACTGCGGTCAGTTCGTTTTGGGTCAGCCGAAGAACCGCCGCAACCCACGGCGTGCCGCCCGGCTTCGCACCGTCACCGAGCTCTTTCCTGAAATCGCCGATCTCTCAATAAGGGAAGATTTGGCCCCGAGTTGCAGCGCGGTTGAAGCGCTGGAGCGGCAGGAGCCTTTCGTCAATCAAACCATCGCAAGTCACGCTCTTTCCCTATTGGCTCAGCTATTTCGGCGCGGCGAGGTGCAACTACACGGAGCCTTCGTCAATGTTGCCCGCGGCCTGGTCCAGCCGATGCACGTGGAGCCCGCGATGTGGCGCCGAACCCGCCGCAAGCCTAAGGAAGCCACAGGGTATCGCAACGCTCCCGTCAACTCGTAAAATGGAGAATCACCAATGGCGAAAGCAAAGAGCAAGGGATCGAACGGCGGGGCCAACTTGGGCTTCGAGGCTACGCTATGGGCGGCGGCGGATAAGCTTCGCAACAACATGGATGCGGCCGAGTACAAGCACGTCGTGTTGGGCCTCATCTTCCTGAAGTACATCTCCGACGCGTTCGAGGAAAAGCACGCGGCGCTTCAGACGGACTCGGCGGCAGACGCAGAGGATCGCGATGAGTACCTGGCGGAGAACATCTTCTGGGTGCCCAAAGAAGCCCGGTGGACCTTCCTTCGCGATAACGCCCGGCAGCCAACCATCGGCAAGCTGATCGATGACGCTATGGTCGCCGTTGAGCGCGACAACAAGACGCTCAAGGGTGTGCTTCCGAAGGACTACGCGCGTCCGGCGCTCGATAAGCAAAGGCTCGGCGAACTGATTGACCTGATCGGCACCATCGGTTTGGGAGACCGGGAGAACCGCTCAAAGGACATCCTCGGTCGCGTGTACGAATACTTCCTCAGCCAGTTCGCCAGCGCCGAGGGCAAGAAGGGCGGCCAATTCTACACACCCCGGTCCGTGGTTCGGTTGCTTGTCGAAATGCTCGCGCCGTACAAGGGCCGCGTCTATGACCCTTGCTGTGGGTCGGGCGGCATGTTCGTACAGAGCGAGAAGTTCGTGGAGGCTCACGGCGGCAAGCTCGGGGACATTTCCATCTATGGGCAGGAGAGCAACAACACCACCTGGCGCCTGGCCAAGATGAATTTGGCGATTCGCGGCATTGAAAGCAATCTTGGCCAAGAGCACGCCGACACGTTTCGCCGCGACCTTCATGCCGACTTGAAAGCCGACTACGTGATCGCGAATCCGCCCTTCAACGATTCCGACTGGGGCGGCGAGAATTTGAAGGATGACGCCCGCTGGCAGTACGGCGTCCCATCGGCGAGCAATGCGAACTTCGCCTGGGTCCAGCACTTCATTCATCACCTTGCGCCAAACGGCATCGCAGGCTTTGTGTTGGCGAATGGGTCGATGAGTTCGCAGCAATCGGGGGAAGGCGAGATCCGCCGAAAGATTGTTGAGGCGGATTTGGTCGACTGCATGGTGGCATTACCGCCACAGTTGTTCTACTCGACGCCGATTCCGGTGTGCTTGTGGTTCTTGGCTCGAAATAAGGGAGACAAGCGCTTCCGAAAACGGCGGGGCGAAACACTATTCATCGACGCTCGGAGGATGGGCGTACTCACTGACCGTGTGCATCGCGAATTGACGGACGTTGATATTGAAAAAATTGTCTCGACGTACCATACTTGGCGGTGCCTGAAGGACACTGGGAGTCATCAAGATGCCGCCGGTTTTGTCAAGGTTGCGTCGATCTCCGAGATTGCCGTTCGCGGTCACGTCCTATTCCCGGGTCACTATGTAGGTGCCGAGGAGGTTGAAGACGACGGAGAACCCTTCGAGCTGAAAATCGACCGGCACTTGAAGGCACTTCAAGCCCAATTCAGGGAAGCACAGAGTCTCGAACTTGCCCTGAAGCAAAATCTGAAAGGGTTCGGATATGTCGAATGAGTGGCCCCGACTGCCGTTGGGCGACGTCATCACGCTTCAACGTGGATTTGACTTGCCAACGCAGGACCGGAAACCCGGGAACGTCCCTATCGTATCTTCATCCGGCGTCTCTGGGTACCATTCAGCGATCGGTGTTGCCGGTCCAGGCGTTGTAACTGGGCGCTACGGCACCATCGGTCAAGTATTTTTCATTGAAGAGGATTACTGGCCGCTCAACACGACGCTTTGGGTGAAGGACTTCCAAGGAAATGATCCGCGGTTTGTGTCGCACCTTCTTCGAACGATAGATTTCCGCTCTTGTAGCGATAAGAGCAGCGTTCCAGGCGTTAACCGTAATGACTTACATCGCATTCCTGTTTCCGTCCCGGCTCTTAGAGAGCAGAAAGAGATCGCCAAATTCTTAGGAACCTTTGACAAGAAGATTGGGCTAAACCAGCGGATGAATGTAACTCTTGAAGAGATCGCAAAAGAGATCTTCAAGAGTTGGTTCGTTCGTTTCGATCCGGTGCGAGCCAAGATCGACGGACGCCGCCCTTTCGGCATGGAGTCGAGAACGGCTGCGCTGTTTCCCGGGCGCTTCAGTGAAAAGGATCTCGGCAGGGTTCCGGCAGGTTGGAAGCCGGAGCGATGGGGCGCTCTCGCCACTCTTGAGTACGGCAGGAGTCTCCAGAACTACGCTACCGGCCAAGCCGAATTTCCGGTGTATGGAACGAACGGGCTGATCGGGTGGCATAGCAAGCCGTTATGCACGAAGCCTGGGATCATCATTGGTCGCAAAGGAGCATATCGCGGCGTTCATCTTTCGAGGACCCCGTTCTACGTGATCGACACTGCATTCTACTTGTCTCTGAAAACGGAGTTGGATCTTTATTGGGCCTACTTCGAACTTCTGCGATTTGACATCAATGGCATGGACTCTGGGTCCGCAATCCCCTCGACAAGCCGAGAGGATTTCTACGCGATACCGGTGGTGGTGCCACCGCTCCCAATTATGAAGGCGTTCGGGGAAACGGCTTCGCTTCTATATCGGAAGATCGATTCGAACCTGGCGGAATCAGCGACCCTTGTCGCGCTCCGCGACCTACTCCTGCCCAAGCTCATCTCCGGCGAAATCCGCTTGAAGGACGCTGAGAAGGAGCTGGCGGCGATATGATCCTCCGCGCTCGGGGGTGTCGGGCTTGATCACACTCGATATCCTTGAGCGCTGGCTCGCTGCGCCGTCCGAGAACGAGCATCTCGAATTCAAGGAGGCGAAGCAGCAGTATGACTGGCAGAAAACGCTGGAGTATTGCGTGGCCATGGCAAACGAGGGAGGCGGCTTTCTGGTGCTCGGCGTGGCCGACAAGCCGCCACGCAAGGTGGTGGGCACGCACGCGTTCCTGAACCTGAATGAAACCAAGCAAAAACTGTTTGACAAGCTCCGCATCCGCGTAGAGATAACCGAACTTGCGCACACCGGCGGACGCGTATTGGTGTTAGAGATCCCATCGCGGCCGAAGGGTCAGCCGATGGAGCTCGACGGCACGTATTTGGCGCGTGTCGGCGAATCGGTCCGGCCTCTTTCAGCCGATCAGTTGAAGCGCATTTTCGCTGAGGGGCAGACGCCATTTCTTGATCAACCGGCCCGCGCAGGGCTTGCGGCGGATGAAGTAGTGGCGTTGCTCGACGTGCAGACGTACTTCGATCTGATGAAGCTCCCGTTCCCGTCGAATCGCGAGGGCATCCTGGCGCGGCTTTTGACAGAGGGCCTAGTCGGCAAGGAAGCGGATCAGTACGCGATCACGAACCTGGGCGCCGTGCTGTTGGCCAAGGACCTGCGCCAGTTCCAAACACTTTGGCGGAAAGCTCCCCGAGTGATCGTCTACAAAGGCAAGAACAAGCTGGAGACGGTCCGCGACCAGCCGGGCATCAAGGGATATGCAGTGGGCTTCGAGGGGTTGATCGGATTCATCAACAGCCAGTTGCCGGCCAATGAGGTGGTGGGCCAAGCCCGACGCGAGGAAGTGCGCATGTACCCGGAGATCGCCGTCCGCGAACTCGTGGCGAATGCCTTGATCCACCAGGATTTCGACGAGACCGGTTCGTCGGTGATGGTTGAGGTGTACGCCGACAGGATTGAGATCTCGAATCCTGGAAAGCCGTTGATCCCGCGCGAGCGGTTTGTGGACGAGTACAAATCGCGCAACGAGCGTCTGGCCGACACGATGCGCCGCATGGGGATTTGCGAAGAAAAGAGCAGCGGAATCGATAAGGTGGTCCATGCGACGGAGTTTTACCAGTTGCCGCCGCCGGATTTCCGGATCGGCGAGCACCATACAACGACGGTCCTGTTCGCGCACCAGGAGTTCGCGGCGATGAACTCGACGGACCGGGTGTGGGCATGCTACCTCCATTGCTGCCTTCGTTACGTGAGCAACGAGAAGATGACGAATCAGAGTTTACGTGAGCGGTTCAAGCTGCCGGACGAACGGTCGGCGGCGGTGTCGAGGATCATTGCAGATGCGGTGGAGGCGAAGCTGATCCGGAATGATGACGCGGAGAGGCAGTCGAAGCGCTATTCCCGGTACGTGCCGTTCTGGGCTTGAAGCTCATTTTCGCGCAGACGCTTCGTCGTGCCTGCCGGAGGGGTCAGTTCGTTGAAAAGAAACGAGATTCTTATTTTCACGCAAACCGGGTTCGAGGGCGCGAAGGAAGGACGAACTGCGGTATCGTGTTGAAAGCGCGAGAGATCCGCATTTTGCCCCAAAAACCGGCCTGACAGCGAATGAGACTGGACGAATCCCAAGTCGAACTGGCGGCCCTGGAGTGGTTCCAGGATCTGGGGTACGAGGTCCGCCACGGCCAGGAGATCGCGCCGGGCGAGGCACATGCCGAGCGAAGTTCGTACGAAGAGGTGGTGCTATCTGGACGGCTTCGTGCCGCTATCGACCGCCTGAATCCGCATATTCCGCTTGAGGCAAGGGAAGACGCCTTCCGCAAGGTGACGCGGCCGGATGGTCCGTCAGTGGTGGCGAATAATCACCAGTTTCATCGTTGGCTGGTGGACGGAATCGCTGTGAGCTTCCAGGGACATGATGGCGCGCTGAAACACGATCAGGTTTGGTTGGCCGATCTCGATCCGGCGAACGCGGATCGCAATGATTGGCTGGCGGTGAACCAGTTCACCATCGTCGAGGGGAAGGAGAATCGCAGACCGGACGTCGTGATCTTCCTAAACGGCTTGCCCATTGCCGTGCTCGAGCTGAAGAGCGCCGCCGGCGAAGAGGCAACCGTCGAGCGCGCTTTCCAGCAGCTTCAGACCTACAAGAAGGTGATCCCGGGGTTGTTCGCCTTCAACGAACTTCTGGTCGCATCCGATGGGCTGCAGGCTCGGGTGGGGTCCCTGACTGCGAATCACGAACGGTTCATGCCGTGGCGCACCATTGAGGGCGATGACGTCGCGCCCCTCGCCCGGCCTCAGCTTGATGTTGTCGTCCGTGGGGTATTCGACAGGGCGCGAATTCTTGACTACTTGCGGCACTTCGTGGTGTTTGAGCCTGACGACAACGGCCTAATGAAGAAGCTGGCAGGATACCACCAGTTCCATGCCGTGCGTGTGGCAATTGAATCCACGGTATCGGCATCTGCGGTCGGAGGCAGTCGCCGAGGCGGCGTGGTTTGGCATACCCAGGGGTCCGGTAAGAGCTTGACGATGGCCTTCTTTGCCGGGCGGCTCGCGCTGGATCCACGCCTGAGCAATCCAACCATAGTCGTGCTGACGGACCGGAACGACCTGGACGACCAGCTTTTCGCGACGTTTTCGCGCTGCAAGGAGCTACTACGCCAAACACCGGTTCAGGCTGAATCGAGGCAGTCGCTACGGGCGTTGCTCGCGGTAAACTCCGGCGGCGTCATCTTCACGACGATACAGAAGTTCATGCCGGAGGAGAGGGGCGACCGGCATCCGCTGTTGACTGATCGCCGAAACGTTGTGGTGATTGCCGACGAGGCGCACCGCAGCCAATACGACTTTATCGATGGGTTCGCCCGCAACCTCCGCGACGCTCTCCCCAACGCGAGCTTCATCGGCTTCACAGGGACGCCAATTGAGTTGACCGATGCCAACACTCGCGCTGTTTTCGGAGACTACGTCAGCGTCTACGACATTCAGCGGGCGGTGGAAGACAAAGCGACAGTGCCGATTCACTACGAAGGCCGCCTCGCTAAGTTGGAGATCAAAGACAGCGCTCGTCCGAAGATCGATGAGGATTTCGAGGAGGTCACCGAGGGCGAAGAAGAACAGCGCAAGGAGAGACTGAAAACGAAATGGGCAGCGCTTGAGGCTCTTGTCGGAGCCGAAGCACGGGTTGAGTTGATCGCCAAGGATTTGGTGGAACACTTCGAGGCGAGGCTCGATGCAATGGATGGCAAAGCAATGGTAGTTTGCATGAGCCGCCGGATCTGCGTTGAGTTGTATCGGGAAATCGTAAAGCTCCGGCCGGCGTGGGATTCAGCCGACGATGGCGCCGGTGCTGTCAAGATCGTCATGACGGGCTCCGCATCCGACCCGCTTGAATGGCAACCGCACGTTCGCAACAAGCCCCGCCGGGAGGCGCTTGCGAAGCGAATGCGCAATCCCGACGACCCGCTGAGAATTGTCATCGTGCGGGACATGTGGCTGACTGGTTTCGACGTTCCGTGCCTGCACACCATGTACGTGGACAAGCCGTTGCGCGGCCATGGCTTGATGCAGGCCATCGCGCGGGTGAACCGAGTGTTTCGGGACAAGCCGGGCGGGCTGGTGGTGGACTATCTTGGATTGGCCGACAGCCTCAGAAAGGCGCTGGCGAACTATACCGAGAACGGCGGCACTGGCCGTGCCAAACTCGACCAGGACGAAGCGGTTGCAGTGATGCTTGAAAAGTGGGAGATCTGCGCCGGTCTGTTTCACGGTTTCGACTACTCGGCGTGGATGATCGGCTCTCCTGGCGCAAGGCTCACATTGGTGGGCGCTGCGCTTGAGCACATTCTCGGAACAGAGGACGGTAAGGAGCGGCTCGTATCGGCCGTACAAGAACTCTCGCTCGCGTTTGCCCTGGCCGTTCCTCACGACGAGGCGATTCGCATCCGTGACGAAGTGGGCTTTTTCCAGTCCGTTCGGGCCGCTCTCACGAAGAGTTCATCGAATGGCGGCCTGAAGAGCTCCGGTGACTTGGACCACGCGGTGCGTCAAATTGTTTCACGCTCGGTGACTTCCGATGAGGTCATGGACATCTTTGCCGTGGCCGGGCTCAAAAAGCCGGACCTGTCGATTCTCTCCGATGAATTTCTCGCGGAGGTTGCTGGCCTTCCCCAACAGAACCTGGCCGTCGAGCTGCTTCAGCGCCTCATCACGGGCGAGATCAAAGCGCGTGCGAAAAGGAACGTGGTGCAATCCCGATCCTTCGCCGGACTATTGGAGCAAGCGGTCGCACGCTATCGAAATCGGGCTATCGAGACGGCGCAAGTGATCGAGGAATTGATTGGCTTGGCGCAGCAAATGCGCGCGGCGCAGAATCGCGGGGAAGATTTAGGTCTGTCCGATGACGAAGTCGCCTTCTACGACGCACTGGAAGTCAACGACAGCGCCGTGAAGGTTCTCGGTGATGCGGCCCTTAGGATGATCGCCCGTGAGTTGGTGGAAACTGTACGGCGGAACGTAACCATCGACTGGACGGTCAAGGAGACGGTGCGCGCCAAGTTGCGGGTCATGGTGAAACGCATCCTGCGAAAGTATGGCTATCCGCCGGACCTTCAGGAGAAGGCGACACAGACCGTGTTGGAGCAGGCAGAAGTTCTGTGCCACGCCTGGGGCTACTGAACAGGCACCCGCCTACAGGGAACGCAAGAACGCCAAGAGTTGTTCGCGGCCGATCACGGGCAATGACGCGTACGCCTTGGCCGCGCGTTCGGCCTCTCCGGCGTGCCGGCTGATGGCGTTGGCTAAAGTCGCCGATGAGCCATCGTGAAGGAATGGCCGACGGAGGCGCAGGCCCCATAGCGACGGCGTCCGAATTTCGTTGGCGGCTGCCCCAGCCTGTTCGATTCCGTCGCCGGTGCCGATGTCGTGTAGCAGCAGATCCGAATAGAGCGCCACGGGCTTGCGATCGAACAGTGGATTGGCATTCGATGCGGTGCGCAGGACCGGGGTGTGGCACGCGGCACATCCGATGGCTTGAAAGATCGCCTCGCCTGCCCGCGCCTCGCTGTCGGGAGCGGCTCTCTCGATGGGCGCGAGCAGGCGCATGAAGTTGGCAAAGTTGTCGATCCCGCGCAACCCGGTTCGGCGGTCACGGATATCTTCGATGCCCCTTGTGACGCTGCACAACCGTAGCTGCTCCGCAGTGAACCCCCGGGCGTCTTCGTCGCGAAAAAGGTCGTTGGTGATGCCCATTTCATTGCGGTAGGCGTCTCCGGAAAATGCCAACAGCGTTGCGTGTTGCGCCTTCCAGCCGAAGCGGCCGATCCGCGGCAATCCGGTAACGGTGTCCGTGATGCGAGAGGCCCGCCCGCGAATCCCATCGCCGTTGCGGTCCTCGGGATCCTCGGCTGCAACGATGGTCTCATCCGCAATGGCCTCTACTAAACCAGCGCCGAACAGCGGAATCGGCGCGCGTTTCGCGATTACGTTGGCCTCTGCGGGAATCTTGGGCTGGCAGGTGTGCGGCGGCGTGGAGAACAGATGGAACAGCGTGCCGCCCTCGAGTTCGTGGAAGACTCCGTCGTCGTCTTGGTACCCCGCTCGAACCTCCGTGATCGTGCTCATCCCGCCAACCGCCGGGACGCTGTGGCAGGCGGCGCAACTTGCGCCATTGAAGGCCGGCCCAAGTCCGTCGGCTGCGTTTTCCACTTCGGTGAAGTCTTCCAGGCCCATCCGAAAGAGTTCGTGTTCAAGGCCGGTCATGCCCGGAAGCGGGCTTCCAGGCAAAGTGGCCGTTTCCGGCAGCGCTAGCGCAACAAGAGCCAACCCCATCAGCGCCACGGCGGAAACAATGCGTGTCCTCATTTGACCCCTCTATTTAACAATGATCGCTCCCCGCATCAGATGATGGCCGGCTCCGCAGGCACGTGAGCATTCGAATTCGAACGTGCCTTTGTCTCGCGCCAGAAAGCGTACCCTAACCTCGCCCTTGCCTGAGGGTGGAATGGCGACATCGATTCCTGCCGAAGGAATCTTGAAGCCGTGGTCGGTGTCGTCACTCTCAAGAACAAACTCCACAAGTTGGCCCTGCTTCACGTTGATCCGCGAAGGATTGTAAGTGAAGCGCTCCGCCAGAATGGAAACGGTTCGGTCCGGCTTGCGCGCGTCCGGTTGCTGGGCAAGCAGTACCGCGCCAATAAGGAAAGTCAGCTTCACATGTTTCATTAGAACCACCACCCGATTCCCAGATTGATGCCGTTCAGCGCTCGGACAATGGCGCTCTGGTTGCGATTGAAGTTGTAGTCGAACTTGATGGCCACATCGGCCGTGGGCTTGAATGTGATGCCTGTGATCCAAGATGAACGGTTGAACTGCGCCAAGGGTTGATACCCGAGAGGCATACGCTGCTGGGTGTTGTATTGCTCGTATCGCGTGAACAGGATCACGTCATTGCGAGCGCGACGCGGCAGCAGATGAAAGGCCGGTTCCAAATAGTATCCGCGCATTTGGCTGGCGACGTTCGGATTCACGCCCGTCTCCAACTGGAGGCGGCGGTTCAACTCCGCCGCGCGGCTGACCCACGTATTGGCGAACAGTGCGCGGAAATCGACGCGGCGGTAACTGTACCGGCCATCGAACTCGAACAGGTTCACCCGAGGATTCACGCCCGGAGTGTTGAAGCCCGCGTGGCCGGAATAGAGACTTGTACCGAGCGTGAGCCGCCGGACACCGGCGTATTCCAGCCGGATAACCTTGGCTGGGTTTCGCATCGAGGCTTCGAACCCGCGTGAACGGCCTTCGGAAATGCCTCCTTCCGCATTGAAGCGGCTTGCGTCGAGCGAAGACGTGAGATACCCGCGATAGCGGAATCCGCGCCCAAGATCGCCCGTGACGCCGACGCCCAATTCCCGCCAGGTTGTAGGAATGATGGTGGTCTCGACGAAGGGGCGTTCGACACCATTGAACGCAGGGGGTTCATGACGTTCATTGACGATGCCGACGGGACTGAGGACCATTCCAGCGCGCAAGTTGAAGTAGGGTTTGATGAGAAAGTCGAGGTAGGCCTGCTCCAGAGCCACTTCGCCGCCGGTGCCTTCGGATGGTTCCAGCAGAGAATGTTCGAGTTCCAACTCGCTCCAGAACTTGATGCGATCCGAAAAGCTGTGCCCGAAGAGCAGAACGAATCGATGAAAGTCAGGCCGAAACGGTTCGCCACTATCACGGTTCACGTGAAAATCCATATAGCCGGCTACAGGCAGGCGAGTCTCACCGTTCGGCGAGGTTTGATAGTCGCCAGTAACGGAAACCGGAACCAGTCCGGATGTCTGAGGTTGAGTCGGCGCAGCGGCGGCGACCGCAGGGGCCATCGCTGGCGGAAGCGTGCTCTTTCCGAGCACGGTGTCCATCTTCTGTTCCAGTTGGTCGAGGCGCTTTAATAGGTCCTGCGCGGAGGAGCCTTTGCCGAATGCGGGATCGATCAGGCGCATCTTCTCTTCGAGTTCGGCAACACGCCGCTCGAGGTCTGAGGGAGCCTGAGCGTTGACGCTCGAAGGCAAGAAGCCGATAACGAAAATGAAAACGATGAAGCGGGTCATGCTGGAAGTCAGCCGCTAAACGGGAGTGTCGATCATGATCTTAACTATAGTTAACATCGCAGCCCGACGTCAAGTGCATCTGGGCAAACGCCCACGGCCAGCAGCCTACCGCAGCAGTCTCAGAGCATTCACAATGACGAGCAGCGAGACACCCATGTCGGCGGCGATTGCAGCCCAAAGTGAGGCGTGCCCGAGTACTGTCAAGACGACGAACACGGCCTTGACGCCGAGTGAAAGAGCGATGTTGGCGAGGATGATTCCCATCATCCGGCGCGAATGCCGAATCAGCCAAGGGATCTTGGAAAGGTCATCGGACATCAGCGCCACATCGGCCGCTTCCATCGCTGTGTCGCTTCCCGCCGCGCCCATGGCGATGCCTAGGGTTGCGCGGCTCAATGCAGGCGCGTCGTTGATGCCGTCTCCGATCATGGCGACATCCTTATATTGCTCAACCAATTTCCCAATAGCGTCCAGCTTGTCGGCAGGGAGCAAATCGGCCCGGACCTCTGCAACGCCTGTCTCCCGGCCAATCACTTCCGCAGTACCCCGGTTGTCGCCGGTGAGCATCACGACATGTTCAATGCCGGCCTGGCGCATTTCGGCAACCGTAGCCTTCGACTCAGCCCGAATGCGATCCGCCAACGCAAGGAAGCCGCAGACGTGAGTCTCGTTGCCGATCACAACGACCGTTCGTCCAGTGCGCGCCAGCGCCTCAATTTCATCGTGAACGGCAGGGGTCTCCTGACCTCTTTCCTCCAATAGCCGATGAGAGCCTAGCCAATAGTCCTTGCCGTTCAGCCGCGCGGTCGCGCCCTTGCCCACGGTGATGGAAAAGGTTTCAGCCGGTTGAGGCCGTATGCCCCGAGTATCGGCGTATTCGACGATGGCTTTGGCCAGCGGATGATCGCTATGCATCTCCATGGCGGCGGCGCGTTCCAAGAGCTCAGTCTCCGTGTGCCCATTCATCGCCACCACTTGGACAACAGCCGGACGGCCTTCGGTGAGGGTGCCTGTCTTATCCATGGCGATGGCCTTGAGCCGCGAGGGCGTTTCCATGTGCGCGCCGCCCTTCACAAGAACGCCATTCTTAGCTGCCGCAGCCAGCGCCGCCACCACGCTCACCGGTGTTGAAATCACGAGCGCGCAAGGACAGGCAATCACCAGCAGCACCAGCGCCTGATACAGCCAAGGCTCGAACGGCTTACCAAACAGCAAAACCGGAATCACAAAAACTGCAATCGCCGCCGCCAATACGGCTGGCGTGTAGTAGCGGGCAAAGCGATCCACCCATTGCTCGGATGGTGCGCGATTCTGCTGTGCCTCGCCCACTAGGCGAATGATGTTGGCGAGAGTCGTATCCCCGGCGGCTTTCGTTGACTTCACTTCCAGCGTGCCCGCTCCATTCACAGTTCCGGCGAAGACAGAAGCGCCTGGCTCCTTGGCAACCGGAAGGCTCTCGCCTGTGATGGGTGCCTGGTTCACATCGCTCACACCCTTGACGACCTCGCCGTCCAAGGCGATCCTCTCGCCAGGACGCACCACAAATTGGACCCCCAATGGCGCGGTGGCCGCCGAAAGCTCCTGTATGCTCCCATCTGCCTGTACCACGCGGACCATCGCCGGAGCTAAGTCCAGTAGCTTTTCAATTGCACGCCGTGCGCGAGATACACTCCAGGATTCAAGCGTCAGCGAAAGAGCGAACAGGAACGCGACCGTGGCAGCCTCGAACCATTCGCCAATGCCGATCGCTCCACAGACAGCGACAGTCATCAGCAGATTCATATCCGGCCGAGCCCGACGCAGGGAGAAAAGCGCCTTCGGCAAGACCAGATAGATGCCGGCTAGCACCGCTAACAGGTAGAGGGCGCGCACGGGAAGCGGAACAGCGTGTGCAGCGCCGAGGCCCTCCGAACCCAGTACTTCCGACCAACCTCCGGCCATCGCGTAGTGAAGCGCGAAGGCGGTGGCCGCGAGAACGCCGCTAACGATGGTGAGCGCGAGCCGGCTGTTCTTGCCCCACCAGCTTGGGCGCAACGGTTCGGCGTCCGAACCTTGCGCTGGCCCGGCCGGGGTAGCGCTCATTCCGGTCTTCTGTACGGCGCGGATGATGGCCTCAGCGTCCACTGCCGGACCCGGCAGGACCGTCATTCGGCCCTTGAGAATGTCGAACGTCAAATTCTGCTCACCACCAACCAGCGGACCGATCTCGCGCTTGAGAATCGTCACCTCTTCAGCGCAATCCATTCCGCCGATATTCAGCGTGCGGGCCGCTTCATTCTTCTGCATTCGGAACCTCCTGTTTGCGGCCTTCCCAGGCCAGAACTAGAGTCGGAAGAACCAAGAGGGTCAGCAGCGTCGACGTGACCAGCCCCCCAATCACTACCGTGGCCAGAGGCCGCTGTACTTCAGCCCCCGCGGTTGTGGACAAGGCCATGGGAAGAAATCCGAGACTCGCGACGGCGGCCGTCATCAACACGGCGCGTAGTCTGGAAAGCGCTCCCACGCGCACTGCGACTGGCCAACTCATTCCCGTGCCGCGATTCTGATTGATGAATGCCATCATGACGACTCCGTTCAATACCGCGACTCCCGAGACCGCAATAAAGCCAACGCCGGCGCTCATGGAGAATGGCATACCCCGCAGGATCAGCGAGAAAATGCCCCCGGTGATCGCGAACGGGATGCCTGTAAACACGAGCGTAGCCTGACCCAACGAGTGGAACGTCACGAATAGCAGGAGAAAGATGAGAACGAACGTGACAGGCACCACGATCATCAGGCGTGCGCGGCCGGAATCGAGGTGTTCCCAGAGCCCGCCCCATTCCATCAGGTATCCCGGTTTGAGCCGTACTGCTCGATCGACAGCCGCTTGGGCTTCGCCAACGAAGCTACCCACGTCGCGCCCGCGAACGTTGACCTCCACGGTTATGCGGCGCTGGCCGTTCTCGCGGCTTACTTCCAGAGGCCCTTCCTCACTGCGGAACTCGGCCAACTGAGCCAAGGGAATCTTCTGCCCCGTGGGCGTGCTGACGAGCAGGTTGGCAAAAGCTTGTGCGCTGTTGCGCGATTCTGGCGTGAGCCGGGCTACCAGGTCGAAGCGTTTAAAGCCCTCGAGTACGGTAGAAGCCTGCGTACCGGCGATGGCCGTCTGAATCAATCGCTGCACGTCGGCCACGTTGATGCCGTAGCGGGCGATGGCCTCGCGATTGGCTTTTATGCTCAACACCGGCTGTCCCGTCAACTGCTGGACTTTTAGATCCGCCGCGCCTCTTACGGCTGAAAGCGCCTTTGCGACGTCCTGGCCACGCAATCGTAATTCGTCGAGGTCTTCTCCGAAGATCTTGATGACAACATCGGACCGCGCCCCAGTGCCTTCGATCAGCTCCGCCATTCGAAACTCAATCGGCTGTGAAAACGTGTAGTTCATTGTGGGGAGTTCTTTCAGCTTGGCCTCCATCTTCTCCACCAACTCCTCGCGGGAAGACGCCGAAGTCCACTCTGCCTGCGGCTTTAGCAATACATAGGTGTCGCCTGCGTTGACGCCCATCGGATCGGTAGCAATCTCAGGCCGGCCGATGCGCGTGACTACGGTTTGCACTTCCGGGAATTCGCGAATGGCTCGTTCCAGTGTGTTGGTCATTTTGACGGCCTCGGGCAGAGAGACACCAGGGAGCCGTACCGCGTTGATGGCGAGCGCCCCTTCCTCCAACTTCGGCAGGAACTCGGAGCCCAGCGAAGCCGCCAGAAAGCCAGAGGCGGCGACCAATCCGAGAGAGGCCACTATGGTCCAGGCTCGATGGTGAAGGGTAAATTCGAGAAGCGGTCGGTACAGGCGCTGCAGCGCGCGAACGACGGGATTGTCTTCCTCGTCCTCATGCCCCTCTGCGTCCCCCACCGCCTTTGGCTTCGTGTCACGCAGGAAGATGGCGCAAAGCGCGGGCACAAGAGTCAGGCTGAGCACCAGCGCGCCAACCAGGGCCAGAATGACCGTGAACCCCATGGGCCGGAACATCTTCCCCTCAATCCCAACCAGCGAGACGATGGGCAGGTATGCGGCGATGATAAGAATCTCTCCGAATTGCCCTGCTTTGCGGACCTCAACGCTCGCTGCGAGTATGGTGTCGCGCCGTTCGCCGGGTGTCAGGCTGCGACCGCGCGCGCGGCGTTGTTGGCTGAGCCGGCGGACGCAATTCTCCACGATGATAACTGCGGCATCCACGATCAGACCGAAGTCGATGGCGCCGAGGCTCATGAGATTGGCGGATACATTGAAGTACCGCATGCCGACGATGGCAACCAGCATCGACAGCGGAATCGCGGCGGATACGATCAAGCCGGCACGAACCTGCAGCAAGAACAGGAACAGCACCGCTACCACGATGATGCCGCCTTCAGCCAGATTCGTTGCCGCGGTCCGAATGGTCTGATCGACGAGTTGGCGCCGATCGTAGAACGGATCGACCCGCACGCCCGGCGGAAGCGCTTTTCCCAACTGGGTCAGCCGCTCGATCACTCGCGTGGAAACCTGCCGGCTGTTCTCACCCTTCAGCATCATCACGACGCCGAGCACCGTCTCTCCGCGGCCATCCTTGGTGGCCGTACCTTGCCGGAGTTGCGAACCGCGTCGAACCTGACCGATGGATCGAACGTAGATCGGCGTACCTCCTTCAGCCGACACCACGATATTCTCGATATCGGCAATGCTCTCGATCAATCCGACCCCGCGAATCAGTTGCTGCTCACCGGCCGTCTCCAGGTAGCCACCGCCAACATTCTGGTTGTTTCGCGACAGAGCATCGATCACCTGTGTCAGCGTCAATTTGAAGCTCACCAGCTTCGTCGGATCCACCAGCACCTCATATTGCTGCTGCTCGCCGCCATAGCTGTTCACTTCGACGACGCCAGGAACCGTGCGTAGTTGTGGTTTGATGAACCAATCGAGCAGCGTCCGCAGTTCCATCAGGCTGTAGGCACGGGCCGCTTTCGGATCCACCGTGAGCACGAACTGCACTATCTCCCCAAGCCCCGTGCTCACTGGAGCCATCTCCGGGGAGATGCCGTCAGGTAGTTGCTGGCGGACATCGGCCAAGCGCTCCATCACCAATTGGCGCGCCCAATAAATGTCCACATCGTCATCGAACACTACGGTGACCTGCGACAGGCCGAATTGGGAGATCGAGCGCACTTCCTCCTTGCGGGGAAGGTTGCTCATCGCCACCTCAATGGGAAAGGTGACGTACTGCTCCATCTCCAGTGGCGTAAAGGACGGGGCCTTCGCGTTGATTTGCACTTGATTCGTCGTTACGTCCGGCACCGCATCGATCGGCAGATCGAGTGCCGCATAGATACCACCGGCAAGCAGAATCGCCGCAAAGGCGAGAAGGACGAACCGGTATTGGATGCTCCAGCCTAAGATTCGGTCGATCAATGGGAGTGATCCCCCTCATTCTGGCGGCTCAGAAAGACGGACTTGAGCTGATACGCGCCTTTTGCGACCACCATTTCGCCTTCTTTCACGCCCGAGACAATTTCTTTCGTCAACCCCTCGCCCACTGTGGTCACTTCGCGCGCCGCAAAGTGGAGTGCGTCTTGTTTGATAAACACGACCGGCCGGCGATTGATCGTTTGCACGGCCTCCGACGGCACGGTGAAGGCAGCATGAGTACCGAGGGTGGGCAGCTCGACCGTGGCGAACATTTCGAGCCGAAACTTGTTTGCCGGGTTAGGCATCTCAATTCGCACGCCCGCAGTACGGGTTTGTGTATCGAGAATGTCGCGGATGGAAACTACGCGCCCGGTGAACGTTTCTCCGGGATAGGCTTCGAAGCGCACCTTCGTTTGCTGGCCATTCCGTATCCGGCCGAGATCTTTTTCAAAGACCTGCGCTTCCACATAGACACTCGACAAATCCGCCACGGAGAATAGCGGCATCGTGGAATCGATCACAGCGCCTTGCGCCACGTTGAGCTTCACAATGACGCCGGAGAACGGAGCGCGAATGCTGGCCGTTGCGTTGCCAGGGTCCGCGCCGGGCAGCACGCCAAATCGTGACAGTCGCGACGCCAATCCAGCCGTAGCCGCCTCTTGAGCCCGGATCGACTCGGAGATGGCGCGAACCTCGGCCTCGGCGTTTTCCGCGTCCTTTGCGGGCACCGCGCCGATGGAAACCAAGCTGCGGCTTCTGTCGGCCTGCCGCTGCGCATTCGCCTGCTGCACTTTGAGACGCTGAAGTTCCGCCAGTGCGGAAGCATGTTGTGACGCCAATTCGCCGGCCTCAATGTTGTCAAACTGCGCCAGGATCTGGCCGCTTTGAACCCGGTCTCCGAGCTTGGCGTTAACCTGGGTTACCCGGCCACGTGCCAATGGCCGCACTTCACTCACTTTGCTATCAATCGGCTGCACGGAGCCGGTCAGCATAACCTCGGCATCGGCCGTGCCTAGGGCTAGCGGCGCAACTTCAATACCGGCGCGGCGCTGAGCTTCGACGGTCAGTTCCACGACATTCGCCTCTTCGATGTAGTTTTCGCGGTGCGGCTCGGCGGCATTGAGGGCTTTGGTCTTCTTCGCGTCAGGCTGCTCTTCGACCGCGGCTTGCTTGCCGCAGCCGCCCAACAGCACGATGGCCATCACAATCATCAAGGTCGGTTTCATCGAATCGTCCCTCCCACAGCGCGTTCCAAGTCCGCAAATGCCCGGGCTGCTTCCGCTTGCGCTTCTACCGTGGAAAGGCGCAAGTCCAGGAGTCGTCTTTGCTCGTTCAAAACGTCCAGTAATCGCAGTTGGCCCAGTTGGTAAGCCTGTTGGATGACATCCAGGTTCCGCTGCGCCTGTGGCAACACGGCCACTTCCAGTGAGCTTGCCGTTGTCCGTGCGGAAGACCACCGGCGCCAGGCCGATTCCACTTCCAGAGGAATGGAATTCATGAGATATCGCGACCGCTGCCGCGCCCCTAAGATTCGCGCCTGGGCTGCTTCCACGTTGCCCAGATTGCGGTTCTTCGTAAGGAGCGGGATTGAGACGCCGATCGCGAGGATGTCGTCACGATCCCGCAAGAGCACCCGCGATCCCTGGGCGTTGAGGCCGTACTGATCGTCGAACTGGCCGTTACGCTTGAAATAGCGGGCAGTCAACGAAACGTCCGGGCGGCCCTCCGCTTTCACAAGCCGGAGTTCGGCGTCTCCTAATTGCTCGACCAACCGGGCGACTTTCAGATCGGGCCGCTGTTCCAAGGCCGCCGTGTTCAAGGCGTCCATGAGCAACGTGACAGGCCCGGAATAGAAAGCGGCGCCGACGGAAATGTCAGTTCCCGGCGTAAGCCCAGCGAGGCGCCGGAGATCCACGAGAGCGCTCTCGCGGCGTCCACCAACCGTGGCCTTCTGCGCGATCAGGCGGCCGATCTCCACTTCCAGCAGGGTTTGCTCCAACTGGGCCGCATCGCCCTTCTCTACACGCGCTTTGGTGAGTTCCAGAGTCTTTTGATTGCTCGCCAGAATCTGATTCAACACCTCAATGCGCAGCGTTTCGGTCAGAGCGTCGGCGTAGCGGGACTTGATCTCATAGCTCAATTGGCGCACGCGTTCCTGGTACTCGGTGGCTGTTTGAGTCACGCGCACTTCGGCTGCGTCCATGCGCCTCGCGCGCTTGCCGCCGGTTTCGAAGGTCTTCCCGACCCCGGCCGAGTATTCTTCCTCTCCAACCGTTCGCAGCGGTCTGCCCGAGGCACCGCCGGCTTCAAGCGTAAGCGGCGGTTTCACACCGGCTTGGCGCAAGTTGCCCCGGGCTTCGTCTGATCGCGTTCTCAGGGAAGCGAGCTCTTGATTGTTCGCCTCCGCCTGTTCCAACAGAGTCTTCAACGGCTCAGCGGCATCACGCGGCTGACCGAGGATAGGTATGGCGCACACGGCCCAAGCGGCCAAGCGCGCGAGTGTTTGAAAAGACACTCCGGCCTCCTTCTCAGTTCAGAAATTTGAATTGGAGAGAGAGGTTAGGCTTTGGGAGGGCGATAGACGGAGAGGGGCTCGGATTCCGGTGGGGCAACTGTTTGCGCTTCCAGAGCCAACGCCGCTTCACCGCAAGCTTCGAGGGTGAACGGTTCGGTGATCAGGATATGCGTGCAGCAACAGATGCAGTTGTCGTCATTGGTCGGATTGGTTGGACTGGGATTGTCCGAAGGAAACCCGAAACTCTCGCATTGGTCGGGCGCGATCATTTCACACGCAAACAATTCCGCGCCCGTGATGAGCAGCAGAACTACCGCCGCCACACGAAACAGAGCTCGGAATCGTCGATTCACAGTTTTAGCCTAGCACGATGAGATTGGCGCCGGTCCCAGTTCTGAGCGTCATCACCTTCTCATTGGCTTCCCCGAAATACCCGCAAGTTTGTCTGGAGACTTCGTACGCTACAGCCGAACGCATCAAGGCTTCGGCTGTAGCGGCTCCTACTATTTTGCTGGCTTTGCCATGGCGCGATGGTCTGCAGCCAGTTTTCTCGCCTCTTCGGCCGCGCGGCGGGCCTCCTTGGCGAAGTACCGGCAATGTTCGGCCGTGAGCCCGCTGTTCGGGTGCTTCTGGGCGTGAGTGTCGCCGGACGCAGCATACTCCGCCGCCAACTCCTCATGGTCCTTCGCATCCGTCTCGTACTGTGCGGCTTTCGCATCGAAGTGTTTGGCGATCCGCTCGTGATCTTGTGGCGTGCTCGCGGTCGCAACAAGCTTTTTCAATTCTGCTTTCCCCAGGACCTGAGCCGAAGCGGCAGGCAGAGTGACAGAAAGAGCGGCCGCAACGATGACGGCGTTTGCAATCGATTTCCAAGTTCGTAACATGATTTATCTCCTTGTTCGGTCTTCGCGCGGGATGGTTCGGTGCAAATGAGTGACGCCTTCCCGCTGAGGCGCCTTTGCAGTTGAAAGTGCCGATCAACTTGGATCAGGAAGGCATATTATGCATTCCCTGCACTCGCCAGGATCTGAAGCGTGGCCATCATTCCCAGATCCTCGTGATCCAGAATGTGGCAGTGATACATCGTTCGCCCCGTAAAATCACTGAACCTTGTGCGGACTGTGACGGCGGAGCGAGCGGGGACAATCACGACGTCCTTCCAGGCTTGCGTTGGCATGCCATTGGCGCCAATCACCTGAAACGGATTCGTATGAATGTGCATGGGGTGGTCCATTGTCGTCGGGTTCGTGAACGCCCAGTCCTCGACCGTGTCAAGGCGAACCTCGGTATCGACGCGGCGCGGATCAAATGTTCGGCCGTTGATGGTGAATGCCATGCCACCGCCTCCCATCGTTCCCATCCCCATTCCACCGCCGAGCGTGAACGAGCGGAGGACCGAAGCCTCGGGGAGCGTTTCGACGCTCACGAGTTTCGCGGGGAGGGACCTGGCGTCTGAAGCGCGGCCGACATATTCGACGGTTGCAAGGACTTCGGCTTGGGGCGCGCGGCGAAGACCCGCCGTGCGCTGATAGGGCAGGTTCAGCATTCGATAGCGTCCGCCGGGGCGTGAGCCTTCGATCATGACGTCAATGCGCTCTCCGGGCGCCATGAGCACCTCCGAACACTCGATGGGCGCGGGGAGCGCTCCGCCGTCTGTCGCGATCACATGCAGAGAGTGCTCCTCTATAGCGAGCCTATAGAAGCGGGAACTCGATGCGTTCACGATTCGAAGCCGGGCCCAACCGCTTTCCTGGAGGGTGACGTTCGGGTTGACTCTTCCGTTCACGGTAACCAGGCCGCCCTCGCGGCCATTCATGCTGTCCATCACTGTGGGCTCAATCGGAACCGCATTGCGATCAAGTCCGAAGTCTTGCAGAACGAGGAACTGTTCCTCCGCCGCAGCGATTTCGGGAATTTCATCCAATTCGCCTCGCACGATGATGAGCCCAGCCAGCCCGCGTGACAACTGTGCGGCCGCAAGCCCGTGGAGGTGAGGGTGATACCAAAACGTTCCCGCTGGGTGATTGGCAGGGATCTCAAACTGATAGTCGAACTGTTCCCTCGCTGGGACGCTCAACATGGGGTTATCGGCGCGGCCAGTCGGAGGGACGTGCAGGCCGTGGTAGTGAAGATTGGTCGGCTCCGGAAGCTCGTTGCGAAAGTGAATCAGCAGCCGGTCGCCGGGCCGGGTCTCGATAACCGGTCCCGGCAAGGCGCCATTGTAGGTGTCCAGGTACGCATCGGAATTTCCCAGGCGCAACCAGTCTTTGCGGGCCGTTAGCGTCAACTCGATTTCACGGGGCTGACGCCCCTCGGCAAGCCCGATGCGACTTAACCAGGGCACGCCAGCCAAAGCCGACAGCACCTGGCGACGGTTTAGCGTTTTCATACTAACTCCTTGTTGCACGCGGCCTGCCTTTCGAGACCACCCTTTATCAAGGGGCTGCACCTCAAGGAAGTTCGGCACTGCGTGAATTCACACAGTTGGTCCCCGATAGCGGCCGCTATCGCGCCGCATACTTCTCGAAGACGGTAACTTCGCCGCTGGAATCGACCAGAAAAACTGAGTACGCTTGAGCGCGAGGCGCCTCCATACCGGGAGAGCCCGCCGGCATTCCGGGAACGGCAAGCCCAACGGCTTTCGGCTTTTCACGCAGCAGGCGGTGAACCTCGCGCGCCGGAACATGCCCTTCGACGGCATAACCTGCAACGACAGCCGTGTGGCACGAGGCAAGCTGATCGGGCACCCCGTACTTCTTCCGATACGGTGACGTGTCCGGCACATCCTGAACGGTGACCTCGAAGCTGTTGTCCCTAAGATGCTGCACCCACTTTCCGCAGCAACGGCAGGTGGGCGTCTTGTAAACCTGCATCCGGACGTTTGCCGCGCGCAAGGCAAAGGGCAACGCCACCAGCGGCGCCGCCAAATAGTTGATGAACTGCTTTCGATTCATATCACTCCTCCTCAACCTGCGGGCGCGAGGGGGCTTCCGTTTCGCGCCCTATCCACGGACATCTCAGTGCTTGTGCTCGCCTTCGGAATGACCGGCAGCTTTTGCCTTCGCCCCTGCCATCGGCATGATTACTTCTTTTGCCACCAGATCTCCGTTGGCGAGCTTCGTGCCAATCACGCTCACCTTGCTTCCCTTTGAGAAGTGGTTGACGTCCACGGCCTGGTCTCCCATCTCATACTTGGTGTCCTTATTCAGCGTGACGTTGACGTTGCCCTTGGCCGTCTTCACCACCATCTTGGCGCCATCGATGGACACAACCTCTCCGTCGGTGGCTTTGCCCTTGTGCAGCTTGGCGTCATGAGCGCTGAGGGTCGCGAGCGACATCGCGCCGGCCGCCAGCATTGTCATAGCGATTCTTCGAATGAACATTGACTTTCTCCTTGTTGGTTGAACTGTGGTTGATAAGAACGGAGACTACGGCGTTGTACCGGACTCTCCACGTTGCATTGAGAACGGGTCGGGCCCGAGTGAGACGGGAGCAATCTCCACGCCGCCCGAGATTAACAGGCCCTGGATGTCCACGGATTTCTGCCACACCGTCATCAGCGCGTCGACGTAGGCATCCTGAAGTTGAAAGAGATTGCGCTGGGCGATGAGCGCCTGCGGATATGCGGCGGCCATCTGCCGGACGTTGTTCAGGTACAGCTCATATGCCTTGAGGGCCTTGGGCAGCACCTCGGCCTTGTAGCGGTCGGCCCGCGTGAGCGCCGTGCGATATTCCCGGTACACTTCGGCGAGCCGAGAACGGAGTGCGAGCTTCGTGCGATCGACGTCGAGCTTGGCGCGATCCAGATCGGCGCGCGCGGCGGCGATGTTGCCCTGGTTTCGATTGAAGATGGGCAACTGAATCCCGATATCGAAAAAGCCTTCCTTTCCGACGGGCCGCGGAAGGCCCGCAGCAGTAGTTTCGAGCAACTCACGGTTGTAGCGAACTCCGCCGCTAATGAGCAGGTCTGGAATCGGTTCCTTCCGGGCGCGCAATAGCGACGTCTCCGCCCGCGTCACATCGATTCCAGCGGCACGAAGTTCCGGGCTGGACGAATAGATGTTCTCCAGCGCACGGTCGAGTTCGAGTCGCGGAACCATCTCAAGATCGCCGGTAAGCGGGCGCGGGGACGTCAGCGCTGAATCGTTCACTACGGACGCGAGCTGCCGCCAGGTTCGCTCCTGGCGATTCACCGCGTCCACCAATTCCAGCTGAATCCTCTCGGATTCCACCTCGGCGGCCAGCAAGTCCGGTTGATCGGCTTGTCCCACGTTGCTGAGTTCTTTCGAAATCCGAACAGCCTCGGTCGCCAGCCTGGAAAGATTCGTCCGCACGCGGAGCCGATACTGATCGCCCATGGCCTGGTAATAAAGAGCTCGAACCGCATTCAGCACCCGTTGCCGTTGAGCGTTGGCCATCTCCTCGGTGATGGCTCGCTCCTGCTCGGCCACCTTGCGGCTGAGCCCGAGCTTGCCCGCGGTGACGATGCGCTGTTGAAATCCCGCGCCGATCTCGCCACCTCGAATGATCGGCCCGCGCGCTATCTCCTCGCCAACCGCCGATACCGTCGGATTTGGATACAACCCCGCTTGCTTGGCAAGCCCAGCGGCTGCGCTCACTGCGGCCCTAGCCTGCCCGATCGTCGGATTGCGCTCAATGGCGCGGCGCTCCAGTTCGTCCAGCGTGACTGCCGGCGCCGGTGTCTGCGCCACCGCGGCGGAGTGCAGCACAAGAGCGAGCCAGAGGGCGGTCATCCAGTGGACTCGCATTACTTGTTTCCTCCAGGCACGACTTTCACATCGTGCAAAGTTAAATCTCCTTCGAATACAGTGGCCGAGATCCGATCGCCCGCCTTGATCGCTTTCAGAGCCTCCGGCTTATCCACGGGGTACGCCATCGTCATGGCGTTCATCCAACCGGGGACAGTCCCGTGATTCACCGTCAGACGTCCAGTGCTTTCGCTCACCGCCTGTACCTGGCCCGTGAACGCCATGCCGACCGGTTTCTTCGGTTGCGCCGGTTGATTCTGCGCCTCAGCCTGGCGCGCTTCCACGGGCATGCGCGCCATGATGGCGTCGAATTTGTCGGGTGGCAGCACCCGTACAAGCGTCATCATGCCCATCATGCCGCCGGTCCAACCCGGGCGAAGGCCGAAGGTCTCTGGCTTGTTCTTGTACGTCTCGTCCATCACCATCCACATGTCCTGCGGGTAGCCGGCGATCTTCTTTTTCTCCGGGTCGTCCTTGGGATACATCGTGGTCAAGACATCCTCGGGTCCGGCGGCTTCGTGTACATGCGCCTGAGCCGTCACCACGTTCGAAGTTCGGCGCTCACTATCGGCCGCCAGTCCCAGCCCGCGCCCGAGAGACGGTCCGAGGTCATCCGACAACGCATGGGCGCCGGTGACGATTCCCATACCGCTGGTCATGCTCCCGCCGGTCGTCATGCCTTGGCCCATCATCATCATGGGCCCCACCATCGAAACCATCTGGTTCATGTTGTGGTGCGGCATGTGGCAATGCAGCATCCAGTCTCCGGTGTACTTCGCAACGAACTCGACATCTCGCGCTTGCGCAACGCCCACGAGCACCGTATTTCCTGGTCCCCAAGTGGATTCAGGTTGACGTCCAGCTTCCGTGCCTGTGACGACGAACTGAACGCCGTGCAGGTGAATCGGGTGATGGTCCATGCCGAGATTCACCAAGCGGATGCGCACTCGTTCACCCTGTTTCACGAGCAAGGGCGTAGTGGCCGGGCCTGTTTTTCCATTCATCGTGAGCCAGTTGAACTCCATCGCCAGCGTGTTCGGCACGTTGTTGTTCGGAAGCAGCCCCCATTCCTGCAAGACGAAGGCGAAGTCGCGATCGACCTTCGGCTGGTGAGCCTGCTTGGGATGGATGATGAACAACCCGATCATGCCCATCATTTCCTGCATGGGCATGTGGGAGTGGTAGAAGAATGTTCCGTTCTGATTGAGTGTGAATTCGTAAACGAAACGGCCTCCCGGCATGACCGGATCCTGCGTCACGCCCGGCACTCCGTCCATCTCGATCGGGATCTCGAGCCCATGCCAATGCGGCGTGGTTGGCTCAGGCAGGTGATTGTCGAAGATGATGCGGACCCGGTCGCCCTCCTGCACCTCGATTGTGGGGCCTGGCACGCTGCCGTTGTATCCCCACGCTGTCATCGGACGTTCCGGCACGAGGTGAGTTTGCACTACCTCCGCAACGAGGTTGAATTCCTTGACGCCGTCCACCATCTTGAAAGGAAGCCGCCCGAGATCGGGGGTTTGAACAGGCAGGAACGGCTCGATGGCGCCCTGCGGCGAGTTCGGTGGTGCTGCCTTGGCTGCTGCATTCGACCCAGCCGCTGCCGGCGATACAGTTTGCGCGTGCTGCGAGTGGTCCATCCCCGACATGGCTGCCTGCCCCGTGGCTGGCTGATTGGTTCGCCGCGATTGTGCGGCCATCGACTTCACGCTCGCTGCGAAAGTGGCTCCGAGCGCCGTCAGCCTGGCAAAAAAGTCTCTTCGATTCGCGTCCATTCTCAGTTTCCTTAGTGCCCCTGCTCCGAGTCGCCGGGCATCTGGTTGATCTCAGTCATGAACTCAAGCTCTCGCTTGGTCAGTTTCGGCAGGTGCCGGATAAACAGCACCAGCTTCCAGTTGTCTTCGTCGGAACCACCCCAACCAGGCATCCCGGTGAAGCGGATTCCGTTCTTCACGATGTAGAACAGTTCGCCGTCCGTGAGCGATTGCGTGGTCTGCTGCCGCATGTCTGGCGCCGGAGGGTAGAGCCCGGCGCTGATCTGCGTCTTGCCGTCACCTCGGTTTCCATGGCAAATGGCGCAGTGATCGGCAAAGTGATCGCGGGCTTCTGCGATGGCGAGTTCGGTCGCTTCCACGGGGTTTTTCAAGCTCCGTGCGCCGGGTTCGCTGGCCAAGCCGCGCAGAGACCGGGCCAGCCACTCTTCATACGCCGTGGGTTTCGCTCTCGCACTAAACCCGTGACGGCATACACTCCAAGCCACCCAGGCAATTCCGCATGCGGCCACGAGGAGCCCCACCGCGAAAAATCGGGAATATCGCACTGACACCTCCGGTTGAACCATGGTCGGCGGCCGTGCAGAGACGCACTTCCGCTAGCGATTCGCCGCAGGGGTCAGATTCAGATTCGGAGGATGGTAACGGAGGAGGAAAGCGTTCGCGGTGGCGGAGAAGAGTCGAGCCAGGTCTTCGCAACGGAAACGAACTCGACGTAGTAGCGGGAGACCGGCAGGACGGCTACGGAAAGTGTGAAGTCAACATGCCCTAGATTCGATTGCGGAGCGGCTTCGCTGACAAAGGTCTGATGGCCGCACCCGGTTTCATCCTGACCATGTCCAGGCTGGTTCTGGTCTGAAGCGGGAGCACGATGGTGGCAATCTTCAACCGGGGCTGGCCGCTTGGCTGCCTCATTGCAAGGCAGGGCGCTGCATGCGGCCACACACTGCAAACTCGCAGTGAGAAGCGCGACTATCAGCGTCATTGCAACTTTCGCCACGATCTACCTTTCTTCATTATGTCACGCCGCCAACTTTCGGCGCTCCGCTCAATCAAGCAGACGTTCGAGTTCGCGAAACGTTACCCCGGCAACTACAATCCAGGCAACCATGCTCGGCACATAGACCGCATGCGACTTCGACTTGCGCCCGCAACGCTTGACGCGCGCGATGAATCCGAACGGCGGCGTTGTTTGGTGTGATCTTGGCCTCGCTCGCCAGGTCCGCGAGACTGCGCTCTTGCAGGTCTACCGTGTCCAGCGCCTGCCGATATTCAGGCTTCAGTGTCTCCATCAAACCAGCAACGCAACCGCAAATCTCGCCTTTCAATGCAACGTCTGGCTCTTGGTGCGTCTGCATTTCACCGGCCAGTTTCTCGATCGCCTGCTCGGAAGTGCCGCGTTGCCGGTAGTAGTCGATGACCGAATTCCGAAGGAGGCGATAGAACCAGGCGACCACCGTTTCCTCGTCCCTCACGGATCCGCCTTTCTCCAGACTCTTCACGAACGCCATCTGTAAGATGTCCTCGGCGATCTCTTCTGACCCAAGGCGTTTGCGCAAGAACCCGAGAAATTGTTGCCGGCTCGCAATCAGGCGATCGAGCGCTTGCGGCGAAAGCGGATTCTCTTGCGCAGCGGCTTCCATCTCTGCCCAACGTAGCGGTATTTCTCTTCAGTTTCAACCTTGCGCACGCAGATTAACTCTCCGCAGCCGCAGTGCGTTCGCGACAACGGACACGGAACTGAAGCTCATCGCCGCCGCAGCGATCATCGGACTGAGCAGCAATCCGAACAGCGGGTACAAGACACCGGCTGCTACCGGGACGCCAACGGCGTTGTAGACGAAGGCAAAGAAAAGATTCTGCCGGATATTAGAGATCGTGGCCCGGCTCAAGAGACGGGCACGCGCGATTCCACGAAGGTCGCCTTTCACCAGCGTTACGCCCGCGCTCTTCATCGCAATGTCCGTGCCCGTGCCCATCGCAATCCCGACCTGCGCTTGGGCGAGGGCGGGAGCGTCGTTGACGCCGTCTCCCGCCATGGCAACGAACCGGCCTGCACGCTGAAGCTCCTGTACTTTCGCTTGTTTGTCTTGCGGCAACACGTCCGCGATGACTTCCTCGATTCCCAGTTGCGCGGCCACAGCCCGCGCCGTGGACTTGCTATCCCCCGTCAGCATGACGACTCGGATTCCGTCTCGCCGGAGTTCCTGGATCGCTTCCTTAGCAGAGGATTTGATCGGATCGGCCACTCCGATGAGCCCAGCAAGTTTCCCGTCCGCACTCAGATACATGACGGTTTGGCCGTCTCCTCGCCTCGCTTCGGCATCTTGCAGGACGGCGGTAACATCGGCGCCGGACGATGCCATCAACTTCTGATTGCCGAGTGAGATCTTGATGCCGTTGATTCGTGCCGTTATCCCCTGTCCCGTGACCGACTGGAAGTCGTCCGCCGAATCCAGTTGGATGCCGCGCTCCGCCGCACCGGCCAAGATCGCAGCCGCGAGAGGATGTTCGCTGGCGCGCTCGATGGTGGCGGCCCAGCGAAGCACCTGGTCTTCCTCGAACCCCGACACAGGCTTCACACTCACCAATTTTGGTTTTCCCTCCGTCAGGGTGCCGGTCTTGTCGACCACCAGAGTGTCCACCTTTCGCAAGGACTCGATTGACTCGGCATCCTTGAACAGCACCCCCGCCGACGCGCCCTTGCCCATCGCAACCATGATGGACATCGGAGTCGCAAGCCCTAAAGCGCAGGGGCAGGCGATGATGAGCACGGCTACCGCGTTGATCAAGGCATGCGCGAATCGCGGCTCCGGGCCCCAGATCGCCCAAATGATAAACGTGACGGCGGCCACCAGGATGACGATCGGAACGAAGTACCCCGCCACTTGATCCGCGAGCTTTTGGATCGGTGCCCGGCTCCTTTGCGCTTGCGAGACCATTTGCACAATCTGCGAAAGCAACGTATCCGCGCCCACGCGTTCGGCGCGGATGAGCAGCGAGCCCGTACTGTTTATCGACGCGCCCGTCACACGATCCCCGGCGCGTTTCTCCACGGGAATCGGCTCACCTGTCACCATGGATTCGTCGATTGAACTCGCTCCCTCCAACACAAGGCCGTCTACCGGCACCTTTTCACCCGGCCGAACTCGAAGGCGGTTGCCTACCTGGACATAGTCCAGCGCCACATCCACTTCAGTCCCGTCATCCTTGAGCAGCCGGGCGGTTTTCGGAGCCAACCCGAGCAGTGCTTTGATGGCCGCCCCGGTTTGGCTCCGGGCACGCAGTTCAAGAACCTGGCCGAGCAACACCAGCGTGACGATGACCGCCGCAGCCTCGTAGTATACGCCGACACGGCCGGAATGATCGGCAAACGACGCGGGGAAAACCTGAGGCAGCAGTGTGGCTACAACGCTGTATAGGTAGGCCGCTCCGACGCCCAGCCCGATCAACGTAAACATGTTCAGGCTGTGTTGCAGGATCGAATGCCATGCGCGGACGAAGAAGGGCCATCCGCCCCACAGCACGACCGGTGTGGCGAGAACCGCCTCAAAAATGGTCCTGGCACCGGGCGAGACCGAAACTGGAAGAATTGCCAGCGAGTCCGCCATTGCAGAGATCAGGACAGGCATACTGAGCGCGGCGGATACCCAAAAACGTCGGCGCATATCGGCGAGTTCTGCGTTCTCGCCTTCGTCCACCCGGACCACCAAGGGTTCCAGGGCCATTCCACACTTCGGACACGTGCCCGGCCCATCCTGAACTACCTCAGGATGCATGGGACATGTGTATTGTTCTCCCGACGCCGAACCTGTTGGTGCGGGTGGCTCAGTGGCAAACTTCGCCGGGTCAGCCTGGAACTTCGATAGGCATCCGCGACTGCAAAAGTAGTATTCATGACCGAAGTGATCCGCTTTCCCGGCGGCGGACATCGGATCGACATCCATTCCGCAAACGGGATCTTTGGCGCCCCTTGGCGCGTGGTCGCCGATTTCGCTTCCTGGGCGTTGATGAGTATGTTGCATTTGGGCTGCCATGCCTCCTTCTCAACTGCTGACGGAGCACCCTTCACCACCTTACACTCTCCACCGCTAATTCCCTCATGCCCTCAGGTTGTGTAGACTAGAGGCATGATCGGCGGTCGCATTTTCGCAGCAGTACTTGCCGCCGTCATTTTCTTCCTGCAGGGCGGAGACTGCGTGACCATGTTTGTGAAAAGCAAGCAGGCCCACGACTGCTGTAACAAAGGACATTGCAGCCGCACCAACCCCGACCCGTGCTGCCAGATAAGCGCCAGGACCGACATCGCGAAGGATCAGGTCAAGCAGAAAACCGCTTTGCCTGAGTTGGTGGCGATTCCGGTTGTCGCAGTGTGGACACCCTCCACTGTCGCCCCGATGTTCTTGTGGGACAGGCATCGCCCCGCGTTTGCTCCTTCTCCGCCAGGCCAGCTTGGCAATTTCCGGCTTCCTCTCCTAGTCTGATCCCTCCCAGGCTCACGGTGCATCCCGCGCCGGAGCGTTCCATTTCCAAGTAGCTCGTCGTTAGCCTTACGCATTCGTGCGTGGTGTATCGTTCCGTGACGCCTTGGGAGGCGAATGTGATTGACCGCATCATTGAGCTCTCGCTCAAAAACCGTTTTCTCGTTGTGGCGTTCTATCTGGCCATCGCTGGATGGGGCTATTGGGCTCTCACCCAGAGCCCCGTCGATGCAATCCCGGATCTGAGCGACAACCAGGTCATCGTCTTCACGGATTGGATGGGCCGCAGCCCGCAGGAGGTGGAGGACCAGGTCACCTATCCGCTCACCGTCAGCCTGCAAGGGTTGCCCGGCATACGCGTTGTTCGGTCGAGTTCGGCGTTCGGCTTCTCTATGATCTTCGCTATCTTCGAAGACAACGTCGATCTCTACTTCGCCCGCACCCGCGTTCTGGAACGGCTGAATCTGGTCAGCAAGCAGATGCCGCCCGGTGTCGTACCGACTCTCGGGCCGGATGCAACTGGTGTGGGACATGTCTTCTGGTACACGGTCGAGGGCACCGGGCATGACCTGCGCGAATTGCGTTCATTGCAGGATTGGTTCATCCGCTACCAACTGAACTCGGTACCGGGCGTAGCCGAGGTGGCAAGCGTCGGCGGCGAAGTGCAGCAGTACCAGATCGACGTCGATCCGAATCGCCTTCGTACATACGGGCTTCCGCTGAGCCGCGTGGTGGATGCGGTGATGCGCAGCAACCAGAACGTCGGGGGCAACGTGCTCGAATCCAACGGCTCCTGGTCGATCGTACGCGGCTTGGGGTTGATCCAATCCGTCGCCGATATCGAGCGCATTTCCATAGGTGCCAAGGCGGGAGTTCCGGTCTATGTTCGCGACGTGGCCAGTGTCCGCATTGGCAATGCGTTCCGCGTGGCTTCACTGGTGAAGGGCGGCGAGGCCGTCGGCGGAGTAGTAGTTGCGCGCTCCGGCGTGAACCCACGAGATCTGATCGATCGCGTGAAGGCGAAGATCAAAGACCTTGAAGCGGGACTACCAAAGGGGGTCCGAATCGTTCCGTTCTATGACCGCTCGGAGTTGATCGACAACTCCATCGACACCCTGCGGCACGCGCTATTGGAAGAGATTCTGCTCGTCACCCTCGCCCACGTCATTTTCCTGGCGCACTTTCGCAGCATCCTCATTGTGACGCTGCCGCTCCCGCTGGCCGTCCTGAGTTCGTTCCTGATCCTCTACTACCTCAACATCACGTCAAACATCATGTCGCTCGCTGGCATCGCCATCGCCATCGGAGTTCTGGTGGACGCGGGCATCGTCGTCACCGAAAACGCGTTCCGCCATATTGAGCAATCGCGCGTCGACGTTCGAGACCGTAGCGCCGTTTGGCGGACGGTGTTGGAGTCCACCAAGTTGGTAGGTCGTCCCATCTTCTTCTCGATGGCGATCATTTTGTTGGCGTTCATCCCGGTCTTCGCTTTAACGGGACAGGAGGGCAAGCTCTTCCACCCGCTGGCATTCGCCAAGACCGCAGCAATGGTCGGCGCAACGGTCATCGCGGTATCCCTGGTTCCCGTGCTTTGCACGCTTCTGTTAGGCGGAAAGGTGCACCGGGAAGAGGACAACCCCGTGATGCGCGCCCTGCAATGGCTGTATCGGCCGGTCCTGAGTTGGGCGCTTAGACATCGAGCTGTCACGATCGCCTTTGCCTTGACGCTCTTCGGCGGAGCGCTCTTCCTTGCCACGCGGATCGGGAATGAATTCATGCCGCCGCTCAACGAGGGCGACCTGATGTTTATGCCCATCGCCGATCCGAGTATCTCGCTCGCAGAGAACACCAAGATCGCCGAGCGCCAGAACGCCGTGATCGAGAAGTTTCCCGAGGTGGCGTGGGTGGTTGCCAAAGTAGCCCGCGCGGACACCGCGACCGATCCCGCGGCGCTCAACATGACCGAGACCATCGTCCATCTAAAGCCGCGCGAGCAATGGCGCCCGGGCATGACGGTCGAAAAGCTGAAGTCCGAAATGGACCGTGCGGTCGCGCTGCCCGGTGTCGCCAACATCTGGACCATGCCGATCATCAATCGCATCGACATGCTGAGCACCGGCATCCGTTCCGAGTTGGGCGTGAAAGTCTTCGGCGCGGATCTGAATACGCTGGAGCAGAAAGCCCGCGAGACCGCCGAGGTGCTGCGCCAGATTCCCGGTGCGCGCGACGTCTATCCCGAGCAAGTAACCGGCGCGCTCTATACCGACGTGCAGATCGACCGCGAAGCAGCGGCGCGATACGGCATTGCCGTGAGTACGATTCAGGATGTCGTCGAGACGGCCATCGGAGAGAAGAACCTCACGACAACGATTGAGGGCCGTCGGCGTTTCCCGGTGCGTGTGCGCTATGGCCCGCAGTTCCGGGCGGACATCCATTCGCTCGGAGCAATTCTGGTGGAAGCTCCCGACGGCGCGCAGATCCCATTGAGCCGCGTGGCTGCGATCCGCCCCTCCAGTGGTCCGGCGATGATCAACAGCGAGAACGGACTGCTCGTGGTCACGGTGCTGCTCAACGTGCGCGGGCGCGACATCGGCGGATTCGTCGAGGAGGCCAAGCGTGTCGTTCCGCAGCGCGTCACTTTGCCCGCCGGCTACTACCTCGGTTGGAGCGGCCAGTACGAAAACCAGGAACACGCGCGCAAGCGCCTGGAACTGGTGTTCCCAATCGTTTTGGGTGTCATCTACATCCTTCTCTTTCTCACCTATCGCTCGTTCATCGAAGCAGCGCACGTGTTGATGGCCGTGCCCTTCGCACTCACCGGCGGCGTTTACCTGCTGTACCTGCTCGGCTACAACTTCAGTGTCGCGGTGTGGGTAGGCTTCATCGCGCTCTTCGGCACGGCGGTGCAGACGGGCATGGTGATGGTGATCTACCTCGAAGAAGCCGTTGCCCGCAAGCAGCGCGAGCGCGGCGGGGCCTTCGGCCTCGACGACCTTCGCGCGGCCGTGATGGAAGGCGCTCTTTTGCGCCTACGGCCGAAAGTGATGACCGTCTCAACTATCGTGGCCGGATTGATTCCGATCATGTGGAGCCAGCGAGTGGGCGCGGAAGTCATCAAGCCGCTCGCGACTCCGGTTTTAGGGGGCATGGTGAGCTCGCTCATTCATGTCCTGATCGTAACCCCCGTCATTTTTCTGTGGCTGAGAGAACGGGAGCTTCGCAAGGCCACATCCACAACCCAAGGAGAACTTCAATGAAGATACTGACGACCTGCCTGGGCCTCGCCGGCCTCCTGTTTCTGAACGCGTGCAACAGCGCTCCACCAGCGGCGGCGAAGGAGATTCAGACGGAGCGCAACAAAGACCTTGCCATTTCGCTGATGAACGAGAAGGGCGAGTTGGCGATGGGCCAGAATCGCTTCATCGTTGCGTTCAAGTCCGTGGCCAACAACCAACCCGTAGACGTCGGAGCGGTGACCGTCGGATCGTCGATGGCGATGCCAGGAATGGCCCCCATGACCGCGCCGATTGAATTGGAGCCCGCTGGAGCGACCGGCCAATATGCCGCTAAGGGTGATTTCGCCATGAGCGGCGCTTGGAAGTTCGAGGTCCGCTGGGACGGCCCGGCGGGAAAGGGCTCGGCAACGTTCAACACGAACGTGCGGTGAGGATTATGATACGCATCTTTCACTTCGCCGCCTCGCTCGCGTTGGCCGTCCCGGCGATAAGCCAAGTCGTGCTAGATCCCGTTGCCGGACAGACGTCAGAGGAACTGGTTCAACGGGCACTTGCACAGAACGGCGGGCTGCTTGCCGGTCAGAGCCAGATCGCGGCGGCGCGTGGAGACGTCACACAGGCCCGCCTCAAGGCGAATCCGTCGGTGCAGATCAACGATGCCCAGGAGGCCGTAGGATCGATGAACAACTTCATGATTGGCGGAACGCTGCCGCTAGAACTCTATCATCGGCGCGAACGGCGAGTCGAAGTCGCCGAGGCGGCATTCAGAATGACCGAACTTCAGCAGGCGGAGCGTAAACGGCAAATGCGCTTTGAGGTGGAGTCTAAATTCGGCGACGTCCTTGCGGCGGCACGGAACCTTCAGGTAGCCAACGATCTGCTGGCGCTCAACAGGCGGGCGCTTGACCTCACGCAGGCCCGCGCCGATCAGGGCGCGGTTCCCCCGCTCGACGCTAATTTGTTGCGGGTAGAAGTGAACCGGATCGATTCCTTTCGCGTGGACCTCGAATCGCGCTTGGCTGTCGAAGCGCTCGAACTGAAGACCCTGACGGGCGTGAGGCCAGCAGACGAGCTCCGCATCAAGGGGTCTTTGGAGGCGGTCCCCGATGGCGACGCCACCTCCCTGCAAGTAGTCGATACAAGGCCGGACTTGCTCGCCGCGCGCGCATCCGAGCAACTCGCCGCGGCCAGGTTGCGCCAAGCTGAAACCGATGCCCGGCCCGATGCGAGTATTTCCTTGAACTACCAGCGCATGGACTCCAGCTTTAACGTGAACGGCCTGAACGCAGCCGGACAACCGACCCCGGTACAAGGCGTCTTTCACTATCTCGCCGCTGGGGTTTCGATCAATCTCCCCACTCGCAACAAGAACCAAGGTGCTATCGAGACGGCCGTAGCACAGCGCGAGGAAGCCAAGCGGCGGCGGGAATACGCCGAGTTGATCGCGGCCCGCGAGCTTGCCGCCGCGGTAGTGTCGCGGGATAAAGCGTTGGAGAGCTTGCGCATTTTCCGCGATGGTGTGCGCGGCCAAGCCAGCCAGAATCTGGAAGTGGTGCGGCGCACTTACGAACTCGGCCGCACCCAGCTTCTGGACGTGATTTCTGAACAAAGAAGGTTCATCGACATCGAGATGGAATACACGGACGTGCTGAGTCGTTACTATCAGGCCCAAGTCCGCCTGCGAACCGTGATGGGAGGTCGGCAATGAAGTCAAGGATGCTTCTGGTGGTCGTGGCCATCGTCGCTGTAGGTGCGGGGGCGTGGTACTGGCTTCGTCCGACTTCGCGGCCGTCGCCTACTATGCCGCCGATGGCGATGACGCCGGCCGACGCCGCTGCCCCTATAGATCCGCCACCGGAAGTAACTGTCTCGATTCCATTGTCCGAGGTCGGCCGCTTGCGACTCCAGTTCGCGAAGGTGACGGAAGCGACCGTTACAGCAGAAATCCGGGTCCCCGGCATCGCTCAGCCGAACGCGTATAAGCAGGTCCATGTGGCTCCGCTCGCCGGGGGAGTCGTCACACAAGTATCCGCCGAGATCGGTCAATCGGTTAAAAGTGGCCAGCCTTTGGTACAGATCTTCAGCCGCGAAATTGCCGAGGCGCAGACCAAGCATCTTGCCGACAGCGCGGAATTGGAGGCTGAGCACAAGAAGCTCATGCGCACCCAGGAACTGGTGCGCCTCGGCGCCGCGAGCCGCCAGGAACTGGAAGAGATCGAGGCGAATCATCAGGTCCACTCGGCCCACGTCGAAGAATCCCGCCAGCGCTTACTTCTGCTGGGTCTGAGCGACCAACAGGTGTCGGATCTAGCGGCGGGGAAGCGCGCTGGTACGACCATCGCGGTACCCTCGCCGCTCGACGGCATCGTGACCACGCGAAGCGTTAACCTCGGCCAGGTGGTGAACGCATCCCAAGACCTGCTCACGGTCACGGATCTCTCTTCGGTATGGGTAGAGGCAAATCTCCTCGAAGACAATTTCGCCGCCGTGCGCATTGGTTCGCCCGCGAGAATCACTACGCCCGCTTACCCTGGCCGCGTCTATCGCGGCACCGTTAGCTACATCGATCCGCAAGTCGATCCTCAAACTCGCACTGCGAAGGTCCGAGTGGTTCTCGACAACCCCGGCAACGCTTTACGATTCGGCATGTACTTGGACGTTGTCTTCGCAGGCTCCACCACGCGCGCGATGGTGGTGCCTAAGCAGGCAGTGCAAATCATTGGCGCATCGAGCGTCATCTTCGTTCCGGTCAAGGAGGAGCCGAACAGGTTCCAGCAGCGGTTCGTCAAGACCGGCGACGGCTCCTCGGCGGATGTGAGGATTTTGGAGGGACTGAATCCAGGTGAGACCGTCGTAACAGACGGTAGCTTTCTACTGCGGGCTGAAGCGATCCGCCAACAAAGGTAACTGTCTTAGCGTGGTCACCCGCCATGTCAGTGACTACCCTAACTGATTGAAAGAACGACGGGAGAATGGTTGGTCGCCGAAACACACCCTCTTGTGCCGAATCTTGGCAGTAGGATACACTCGGACCGGAGTGGGGATGAAGCGCAAGGCTTTAAGTATCGCGGTAGCTGCTCTGGTATGGGTTGCCGGGATCGGTGCGCCGTTCTCGCATTTTCACCACGGTGATTCCGGCCACGCCCATGGGAGCAGCTTCACCCACGCGCATCTGGGCCACCCGGTCGAGCACGATGATGATCATGATCATGAAGGCCCGTCGTTTGATCACCCGGACGACGACGCCACCGCAGTGTGGCAGGATTGGTCCGGCGAGTTAACGGCGAAGATTTCGGTTCAACTCGCCATACTGACGGACCGCTTTGTCGTTGAGCCTGCGATCTCCGAGCGCCGGCATGCCATTCCTTTCATCCTCCGAACGCACGACCCTCCCGACCTTTCCAACACTTCTGCGCGCGCACCCCCGACAGTCTAACCTCGCCTCGCGAACCTCACGGTAGTCGTGTGTCTACGCACGGCTCGAAGCAAGACGAAAGGTTGGACTATGTTTGTCAGAACGGCATCCGTTGGGGCTGCCCTGCTGATGGCCTGTTCCAGCGCCTCAGCGCAGGAATGGACCGAGCAGGCCGTGCTGTCTCTTTTTGAGCAGCAGAGCCCGATGAAGCGAGAGACTCGCGCCGCAGCCGCGGCGGCAGTGGAGGAGATGCGCGGCCGAAGTCTCTGGCCGAATCCCGTTGCGTTGTACACCCGCGAAACCGTCGGCTTCACTGAGTTCGTCCAAGGTGAGCAGCAGTTGCCGATCTCAGGGCGTCTCGCACTGGCGAGAAAGGCCATGGAACCGGCGAGGCAATCGGCGGAAGCCGATGGGGAAGCCCGGATCTGGGCCATACGTTCCAGCTTGCGCGCGGCGTTCTATCGGTCGCTCGCCGCGCAACAACAGGAAGTGTTTCTCCAAGGGTCGCTCGCAGAAATTCGCTCGGTGATTGAACTGCTAGCTACGCGCGAGCGCGAAGGTGAAGGTTCGCGCTATGACCGCATTCGCGTACAGCGAGAAACGGCGGATCTGGAGGCCGATATTGCCATCGCCCGCGCCCTCGCACGAGGAGAGCGTGCCCTGTTGCTCACCTATCTTCCGCAGGCGACTTCGATACCGCGCGTGGCGGGCGAGATGGAAACGCGAAATCTCACGGTAGGCTTGGATAGCGTGGCCGAGCAGGCATTGAACCGCCGAGCCGAGTTTCGCGCGCAACAAGCACGGCTGGCTCAGTTAAGCCTGGAGCAGCAAGCTGCGGACCGTCAACGGATTCCCGAGCCTTCCATTACCGCTGGACTGAAACGGACCCAGACCGGCATCGGCCAACTTGGAGCGCTGCAAAACGGATCAGGCGCCGCGATTGGTATTTCCATCCCTCTTCCCATCTTCAACAAAGGCCAAACCGAAGTGGCGCGGTTGTCCGCCGAACAGGACCGCATCCGCGCTCAACGCGAGGTTTTGTCACAACAGATTCGAGCAACAGTCGCGGGTGCCCACGAGGTGTTCGTCACGCGCAAGGATGCTTTAGCCGCCTTCGATGAAGCCACTGCCGACTCGGGCGATGAGTTGCTGCGCACGGCGCGGCTCGGGTTTCAGGAAGGCGAACTCGGCATTCTGCAGCTTTTGGACGCCTATCGGCTCAAACGGCAAACCTCCCTGCGCCGCTTGGAGCTACAACTTGCCGTGAAAGAAAGCGAAATTGAACTGTCCCGCGCCGCGGGCTTCGAGGTGACCCAATGAAACGCAGCGCACTCGTGCTCTTGCCCATGCTCTTTTGGGCCGCCTGTTCACAGCAAAAGACGCCGGAGACAAAGGTCGCCGCTGCAAAGGCTGAACCTGCGGAGCGCCGGACGGAGAGCGCCACCCTGTGGTCCGCCAAGACGGAGCTGTTTGTCGAATACCCGGCGCTGGTACAAGGGGAAGACAGCCGGTTCGCGATTCATTTGACGCGCCTCGTCGACTTCAAACCCGTTGCCTCTGGCGCTTCGGAAGTCAAGCTAACGTACGAAGACGGCAAGACCGAAGTGTTCTCCGCCAATGCCCCTTCGAAGGCAGGTATTTTCGGGGTGACGGTGAAGCCCGGCCGCAGCGGCAAGGTCGACCTTGAGATCCGGCTGCAATCCCCGCAGCTATCCGATTCACATACCTTGCACGCGATCCCCGTTTTCAGTGTGCTGACGCAAGCGCCCACCGGCGAAGAACCGCCCATCGAGGAAATGCTTTCTTTTCTGAAAGAGCAACAATGGGCGCTGGACTTCGGCACGGATTTGGCCAAACCCGCAATGCTGCGTGAAAGCATGGTGGTTCCGGCTGAGGTGACGCCGCGATCTGGTGGCGAGGTCTCGGTAACCGCCCCGCTAGCCGGCCGGCTCACGGGCGACGCTTTCCCCGGCATTGGCTCCCGAGTCTCGCAGGGCCAGACGCTCGGCGCGGTGATTCCACCCACTGCGGTTCCCAATGACAGGGCCGCACTGGATCTTGCCAAGGCCGAAGCGGAAGCGTCGCTCGACTATGCGCGGCGAGACCGCGAACGGGCCACGCGTCTGGTGGAGGGCGGCGCGGCGCCAGCCAAGCGAATCGATGAGGCGCGCACTGCTGAACGAACAGCAGCGGCCCGGCTTCGCGCGGCTGAGGAACGGATCCGCCAATTCGACGCCTCGCGCACAGCCGAAGGCGGTGGAGGCTCCGCGCCCTTCGCCATACGCTCCCCTATTTCTGGCACGGTCGTCGAAATGGCCGCTTCGCCGGGATTGAATCTGAAGGGCGGCGAGACTCTTTATCGAATTGTCGATACGGATCGCATCTACGTTCAGGCCATCGTGCCGGAAGCTGAATTTCCTTCCATCCGGAAGCTGACCGGTGCCGAGATCGAAATCCCGGGGCTAGATAAGCCGCGGCCCGTTGGCCGACTCGTGTCCGTCAACAAGATCGTCGACCCCGCCACGCGCACTTTCCCGGTAATCTACGAGGCCTCGAACGCGGATGGCCGCATCGCTATCAACCAGACCGTGACTATCCGGCTGTTTCTCTCAAACGCCAGCCAGGGCATCACCATCCCCGAGACTGCGCTGATTGATGACGGCGGGCGGCCCGTTGTCTTTATCCAGCGCGAGGGAGAGTCCTTCGTACGCCGGCCGGTGGATGTCGGACGCCGCCAGAACGGCCTGGCGGAAATTACGTCGGGCGTCAATGCGGGGGATCGCGTGGTGACGCGTGGTGCTTATCTCATCCGGCTTTCGGCGCTTTCCACGCAGATTCCTGCGCACGGACATGTTCATTAAAGGGAGCGAGTCATGCTAGACGCACTTATACGCAGTTCGCTCCGCTACCGCTCGCTGGTTCTGTTCGCGGCGATGGCGCTGCTCGTTGGAGGGACCTACACGGCCTTCCACACGCCGGTCGATGTTCTGCCCGACCTGACGGCCCCTACCGTGGTTGTGCTTGTTGAAGGGCCAGGAATGGTGCCCACCGAGTTGGAAGCACAAGCCACGTTTCCAATTGAGGCTTCGATGAACGGCGCGGCTGGCGTGCGCCGCGTGCGCTCCGCCACGGCGGTTGGCGTCGCCATCATCTGGGTCGAGTTTGACTGGGGTCAGGATATCCTACGCGCCCGGCAAATCGTCACGGAGAAGCTGACGCAGTCCGCGCCGTCGTTGCCGCCCACCGTCAAAGCGCCTTACCTCGCGCCGATCTCTTCGGTGATGGGCGAAATCCTGTTCATCTCGCTCGAATCCGACAAACACACGCCCCTGGAACTGCGCACCATCGCCGACACTGTGGTCCGGCGGAGGCTGCTGGCCGTGCCTGGTGTGTCGCAAGTGATCCCCACGGGCGGCGAGCAGAAGCAATATCAGGTCCAAGTGGATCCGCGATGGTTGCGCGAATACGAGTTGTCCCTTCGCGACGTTGAAATCACTCTGGCCGCCGCGAATCGTAACTCCTCCGCGGGCTTCCATGTGACGGGCGGCGAGGAGTATCTGATCCAGGGCATCGGCCGCGTCCGGTCTGAAGAGGAGATTGGCGGAGTGGTCATTGCGTCGCGCAAAGGGCGGCCGATCTTCGTTCGCGACATCGCGTCGGTGAAAGTCGGTGCTGAGTTGAAACGCGGCGAGGGTTCGCACAATGGAAAGCCTGCCGTCGTCATCGGCATTCAAAAGCAGCCAGGCACCAACACGTTGGAACTGACAAAACTTGTCGACGAGACGTTGACGGACATCCAGCGCGCCCTACCCGCCGGTATCAGCATCCAGCGCGACCTATTCCGTGGCGCAGACTTCATCGAGCGCGCCTTGGAGAACCTGACTCGCGCTCTGCGCGACGGCGCCATTCTTGTGGCGATCATCGTCATCCTATTCCTATTCAACATTCGTGCGGCGTTGATCACGCTGGTTGCGCTGCCGCTCTCGCTGGTCGCTTCCGTTCTGGCAATGAGTTGGTTTGGCTTCACGATCAACAGCATGACGCTTGGCGGCTTGGCGATTGCCATCGGCGAGTTGGTGGACGATGCCATCATCGACGTGGAAAACGTCATCCGAAGGCTACGCGAAAACGCCACACTCCCGGATGACAAGCGGCGCCGGGCCATCGACGTCGTCTATCGAGCATCGGCAGAGATTCGAAGCTCGGTGGTATTCGCCACCATCATCGTCGTGCTCGTGTTCCTGCCTCTGATGGCGCTAACCAGCATCGAAGGCCGCCTGCTGCGCCCTCTCGGCTTCGCGTATATCACTAGCCTTCTGGCCTCGCTCCTAGTGGCGCTGACTGTGACGCCGGTATTGTGCTCGTTCCTCCTGCCTCGCGCCAAGTCCATTCTGAGCGGCACGGAACCGTGGCTCTCGCGCCACATCAAAGCGCTCTACGAACCGGTCCTGCGCTTGGCGTTGAAAGTTCCCGTGTTAGTAGTGCTCACGGCTCTGGTTGCTGTGGTGGGCGCCGGGTGGAAGCTATCGACCGCGGGGCGTGCATTCCTGCCAGAGTTCAATGAAGGCGCTTTGACAATCAATGCCGTCACCATTCCCGGGACGAGCTTGGAAGAATCAAACGCTTTGGGCGCTGCACTGGAGCGCCTATTGCTCACAGTGCCTGAGGTGGCTTCCACATCGCGCCGCACGGGTCGATCCGAACTCGATGAGCACGTGCAAGGCGTCGAAGCGGCGGAGATGGATGTCCGGCTTCAGATGAAAACCCGGCCGAAGGAAGAAGTTCTCCAGGAAATTCGCGACAAGACTACGTTGATGCCCGGCATGAACGTCACCGTGGGGCAACCGATCTCGCACCGCATAGACCACATCCTCTCCGGCGTTCGCGCCAACGTCGCCGTAAAGGTGTTCGGCGATGATCTCGCCACGCTTCGCGCCCTTGCCAAGCAGGTGCAGGCCGCCATGACGGGTGTCGATGGCGTCGTGGACCTCTCTACGGAACAGCAGATGGACATCCCCACTTTGCAGGTGAAAGTGAACGCTGCCAAAGCCGCGCGCCTCGGTCTGCAAACTGGCGAGGCCGCCGACATGGTGGAAACGGCCTATGTGGGCAAGGAAGTCAGCCGCGTGCTGGAAGGCCAGGTGAGCTTTCCATTGGTGGTTCGTTATGGTCCGCAAGAAAAGAAATCACTCCAGGCGATTCGAGACACGCTCATCGATACGCCCAGCGGCGCGCGCGTCCCTTTGAGCTCGATTGCTGATATTCGCGAGGATCGCGGTCCGAATTTCATCATGCGCGAATTCGTACAACGGCGCATCGTCGTTCAATGCAACGTGGCTGGGCGCGATCTGATCAGTACCGTGAACGAGATCCAGAGCCGCATCGCCAACCAGGTGAAGCTGCCTCAGGGCTATCACATCGAATACGGCGGGCAGTTCCAGGCCGAAAGCGAAGCCACTCGGCTATTGCTGATTCTCGGCGCGTTGTCTATCGTTGCGATTGTCTTCCTCCTAACCACGGTCTTCCGCTCTCTGACGGACTCCATGGTGATTCTGTTGAATCTGCCGCTGGCGCTTGTGGGTGGCGTGGCGGGCGTTTTCATCGGAGGCGGAATTCTCTCTGTAGCTTCAATCATCGGCTTCATCACGCTGTTCGGGATCGCCACTCGGAACGGCATCATGTTGATCGCCCATATCCGCCACGTAATGACCGAGGAAGGCATCACCGACCCGCTCGAAGCCCTCAAGATCGGTGCGCGCGAACGCGTCATTCCGATTCTGATGACCGCGCTGGCAGCAGGTCTGGCTTTGATCCCGATCGCTCTCGGTCGCGGCGAACCAGGCGGCGAGATCCAGGCGCCCATGGCGCTCGTCATTCTCTTCGGGCTGATGTCATCCACCATCCTGAACATGCTCGTGGTCCCTGCCGCATGGCTGCTGGTCCATCGCAACTTAAAGAAACCCTCTGCGAGGGAGCTTTTGGAAGATGCGCCGGTGGGGAGCGAAGCTGCCCCATGATGCGTGCGGTTGGAGACCTTGTTAGCAAAAGAGGAGGGCGATCAGAAAGCCATGGATCATGGCGCGCTTGCTCACCCGTTTACTGTTCATCGTACCTGCGATTGGTTCCGGCAAGGGCTATCGGGGCGTTCGGTCGGTGATCCACACCCTCCATTAACCCTCCATTAACCCTCCATTCGGCCACCTGAAAAAATCGACCGTCGATTTACTAGCGTTTTCCATACCCCGGATCAACGCCTTGCGCGGTTATGTCATTGAAAACAAATCGCGGCCCATTTTCCCAAGCTGGACGTCGCCGGTTCGACCCCGGTCTCCCGCTCCATCCCCCCTTTGTAAACCCCATCCTCCCTAACATCACAACCATTTCCTGATACACTGTGGGCTCGCGGACAAATAGCATTGTGATCGGAGGCCTGACCCAGCGTGTCTACCGCACCAACGGGGTCGAGATCGACCGCGACACCGGACTCGTCCGCCGTGTCGGCTTCGAAACCCACCTCCGCCACAAAGCCCACCGCATGCTCCTCTGCCTCATTGAGAACCGGGCAGCCCCAGTCACCAAGGAAGATCTGATCCGCCTCGTCTGGGACGGCGCTGCCATCAGCGACGATGCCCTCGTCAACTGTGTGCAAGAGATTCGCAAAGCCCTTGGCGACGACGCACGCAATCCCATCTTCGTCCGCACCATCCCCAAAACCGGCTACTGGTTCATCGCCCCCCTGGAAGAAGCCGATCCTCACCCAGCCCAGCCACCGCCTGTCACCCCACCCTCCAAACGGCCAATCTTCATCGGCGCCTCTGCCCTCACCATCGTTCTCATCGCATCAACCGCCTGGATCGCCACTCGAAGCGCCCCGCGCCGCTCCTCCCCCGAATGGGCAGAGTTGCTCTGGCTCAAGCTCGACGAGGGTACAGGATCCAAAATCCGCGACTCCATTTCCGGCCGCACATCTTCACTACCACCCGGCATCGAATGGGGCTCCGGTCCTCCCGGTTCCCGCGCTTCGCTTCGCTTCACCGGAGGAGATACCCCGGTCACAGGCGATTTCCCGCTTCCCCTGAGCTCCGGAGCGCCGCAGTACACCTCGATGGCGTGGATCCGGTCCGCAACCCACAGCGGCGATGCAAGCGCCATATTCCAGCACGGCCATCCCAACCCCTCCGAGCCGTTCGCCTCCCTCTGCCTCGGCCTGCACCAGACCGGCAAGGCTGCCCTCTTCGCCAATCGCTCCACCCTCCTTGGTACGACACTCCTTGAAGATGACCACTGGCATCACGTTGCCGCGGTGTACGAAGGCGCAACCCGTTCCGGCCGCCTATACATCGATGGCGTCGAACAAGCCCACGGGCTTCTCGAAACCTCCTTTGCCAGCACTAGCCCCGCCCCCCGCTGGAGCATCGGCCGCGCACTCTGGGGAGGAACTCCCTTCCGCGGTTCCATCGGCGACGTCCGCGTCTTGGAACGGGCTGTGTCCCCTGCCGAAATACAGGCTCTCTTCCGCTGCACCACCGGACCCACCGATCTTCATCTCGCCGCCAAACCCGCCTACTTCGTCCCCATCAACGGGGCCAGTGTCGAGATCACCTCAGCCGGCATCCGCAACACCGGCGCAGATTACTCCGGCGTAGCTATCGCCGTGCGTCAGCCTGGTTGCCCCATCCGTTCCACAGTCGCCGCCGACGCCGGCCAGGACATCACCATCGAAGCCGAAATCCGCACGGCAGGAAACTCGACCAACCAGATCACAGAAGCCGGACCTTTCTTCCGCTCCCGCCCCGCAGCGCCCGGCGATGGCATCATTGGCGGCACCAGCGCAGGCTTCTGGGTGCAGTTATTGAGCACCGGCCAAGTCCGGATCCGCCGCCTCAATCCCTCCAGCACCATCGCCTTCACCGCGGTCCCTCCCATCTTCGATCCCAATGCCTTCCACAAGTTATCGACCCACGTGAAAGGGGACTCGCTCATCGTCCATCTCGATGGCCAGCCACTTGCCTTCGATCAGGCTGGCCGCACAGTCAACGCTGTCCAACTCGCCCCCGCATGGGAATCGGCGACGCCCAAAGGCCGCAATCGCGGCGCAGCAGGCATCGCCTTCAGCGCGGAAGCGAACCGTCACCAGGCTGGCGGACAGCAGGCCCGCAACATTCGCATTACGCCCTAATCAAAACTCCGCGCGTAGCGACATCTGTACGTTCGCCTGTGCCGTCCCAAAGTTCGAGAAATCCCCCACAACCCCGGTAAACCTTGCCCACGCGCCAACATTGTTCAGGTTGTACTGCGTGTTCGGCGCTGCAAGATTCGGCCGTTTGTGCGGCAGATTGTGCCCGTCCAGCCGCAGGCTCACCTTGAGACGCTCGCCCTTCGGGAACCAGCTCTTCGTGGCAAATGTCTGCATCCAGTACAGTCCTGGAGCCTGAACAACGCGTGCTCCCAACGACCCGATCGTATAGGCGTCCGGATAGGCGAACGCGTCCAACTTGAGGTACGGTGTTTGCGCCGCCGTCGGGAACCTTTGCCCCATATCCCAATCCGGCGTCTTCGATTGTTCCACAGGCATCCGTGGATTCACCCGAGAGGCGGTCAGATACCGGTTCGGGCTCCCTCCGTGTGTGATCGAAATCGGCTGCCCCGATAACGTGTTCTCGCTCACATTCAGCTTCCATCCTCCGAGAATCGCATTCATCACGCGGCCCGTATTCATCCACCGCTGGCCTTTCCCAAACGGCAACTCATACACCACGAATGCGCCGAACATCTTCTGCTGGTCGTAGGAAGTCCGGGCCTTTCCGCTGCGGTTGTAATAACTCAACGTGTCGTCGTTGCTCAATGACTTGGCAAAGTTGAAACTCGTGTTGAACACCAATCCCTTGCCATAACGTTTCTCCAACGAAATGTTTCCGCTGTGCCACGTGTTGTGATTGAAGTTCGAAAGATAGTTGACGGTTCCGAACTGCGGATAGATCTGGTAATTCTGCTGCGCCACGAACACCTGGTCCTGCAGCGCCCGGTCCCCACCCAACGCGATGGACAGCGGAATCCCGTTGATGTTCCAACTCCGCTGTAGACCCACGCCCGCCGAGGCCTGATACTGGATATCCAAAAGCCAGTTGTTCCCCGGCTGATACTGGAAACCGGCCGACCAGTTCATGACGTAAGCATTGTGCAGCTTCGGATCCCGATAAGTGACATTGCGCGCACCGAAGTTCGAACCTGTGTACGGCACAGTTCCATCCTGATTAATGCGATAGGACTGCGGTCCAGGACCATCCTGCAGCCGGAACTGATGCCGCGGATCGCCCACCGGCTGGTTGATATTGAACGTGCCGGCGTATTCGTCAAACCCGCCAGGCCCTGACCCATCCACCGTCATCATGCCAAACGAAGAACGCCACACCCACTTCGGGCGGAACGTCCAGGCAAGCCCGATTCGGGGTTGAAAGTTGTTCAAATCCCTCTTGCCGATTGCGCCCTTCGGATGAATGATCGCTCCGCGGCGGCCCGTCACCGGGTCGGTCGCGTCCGGATCAAACTGGGATTGCTGTTCCCAGCGCGTCTTGTACGGCGAGAAGTAGGACCACCGCATGCCGATGTTCAAAGTCACATTCGGACGAATCTTCCAGTCATCCTGGAAGTACAATTCCTGATTCCACAGGCGCGGCAGGAAGATCGCCAGTTGTTTCGAGAACACGGCGCTCGTCGCGGTCCCCATCAGGAAGCCCGCGAAATCATTCCCCGTATTCTGCGCAAACGGCAGTGTCGTCGAGCCGCCGAAGTTGTACTGGCCCGAGGGCAGCGAGGTCGCTTTGTCGCTGTACAGCGTGCGGATCATCTCCCACCCGGCTTTGAAGGTGTGCCGTCCCCGGATGTAAGTGAGGTTGTTCTGCATAATCTTGTCCTCACCCACCTGGCGCGTGTATCCCATCGCTGCAATGCTGTATCCGATGTTGAAGTAGGGGAAGGTTTCCGGCTCCACCCCCGGTATGGTGATCGCGCTCTTAGCCGATTCCGGTCTGTCCGGATTCGAAGAAGCACGGCGGTTATATCCCAGACGAAACTCATGGAAAACACGGCTGGATATGATCTTCGTGTAGCTGATCACTCCATTGATATCGTCGGTCGGGTTGATTTCGCGCGAAGCGTTGAACTCCGGCTTGGCGAAGTTGTCTCCGTTCTGCCCGCGATGATGACCATGCGAGTAGCGGAAGAAAATCTTGTTGTTCGCGTTGAACTGATGGTCGATCTTCTCATCCCAGCGGTCGCGCTGCAGACAGCGGCAACTCTCCGCGCGCTGCAGGTTCCCATTGGGTCCGGTGCGGGCAGGAGAACCTACCTGATTCGGCGGAAGCCAAATCCCCAGATCCAGAAATTTCAGCGCCACGGGATCCATCAGGTTCCGCGGCACAATGTTGTTCGGCAGCGGATCGCGAGTCCAAGTCGTCCCTGTTTGCCGTGTGGAGAACGGATTGTAGATCGGCAGCCCTCCGCCCGGCGCTTCTTTGAAAGAAAAGTCGCCTTGCAACATCTCCGGCGTGGGTACCGTCGTTACACGGTAGTTGATCGTGTGTTCATGATTAATGGCGTAATCCGATAGCCAGAATGTCTTGTTGCGGCCGTCATACAGTTTGGGGATGATCACCGGACCATGCGCCACCAGGTCGAACGTCTGGTAATACCACGGCGCCTGCGCCGGCAGCGGGTTCTGCGTGATGAAATTCCGATGCACCCACTTGCCGTTCAAGTAGCGATCTTCAAATGAAGCGTGCAGTTGATTGGTTCCGGTCTTATACACCATCTTCATTGACCCGCCGCCGGAATGCCCGTATTCCGCCGGTACGCCCGTGGTCAGCACCTTCACTTCTTCCATCGCATCGGTGCTTCCTTGAATCACGCCATCCACCTGGTTCACCGTTCCCGTGTAGGGAGACTTGGCGCTTACCCCATCCATCTGAAATCCGATGTCGTTCTGCGCCTGCCCTTGAATGTGGAACCCCGCTTGCCCTACTACGCCTACAATGCCCGGCATGTACTGCAGCAGGTACACCGTGCGCTTCATCACTCCTGGCGTCTCTTGCAGCACGTGGGCCGGCAATACGTAAGAACTCAGTACGTTCTCCGTATTCAGCAACGATGCTGAAGCCGTTACCGTAACGCTCTCGCTGAGCGACCCGACTTCCAGATTGATATCAACACGCGGCACTTCCGCGGAACGCAAGGTAATCCCCTCGCGCACGAACTCCTTAAACCCCGCCGCGGCCACCTTGATGCGATACTCTCCGGGCACCAGGTAGGGAATGTAGTACGCTCCTTCAGCCGATGTCACGTTCTCGGTGATGAAGTTCGTGGCCGTATTGATCACCGTCACTTTAGCGCCGGCTACGCTGGCCCCTGTGCCATCTTTCACTGTTCCGACCAGCGTCGCTCCGCCGCCGGTTTGTGCGGAGGCAGTAATCGAAGCCACCGTAAACAATGCGAGTAGGGAAACAGAAATCCTGTGGAAGCATCTCATGATGACGACTTGGTTCTCCTGAAAAGCAATTGAGTAGGCCAAGCATATGACTCTTTCTGCCGGGAGTCAACGCGATAATTTTGTCTTTTTTCAGAAGTTGTAAGCTTCGCGGGCGGGCTGTTCGCGGGTATATGATTAGGGCATGCATAGCTTCAGGCTTCTTAGTCTTTTGTACGCGGCAGCTTTGTGGGCGCAATCCCCTACCGCGACAATCAACGGCGTTGTCCGTGACCCGCAGGCCTCTGTAATTCCCGGCGTAAAAGTCGTGGCCACCAGCGTGGCAACACAGCAGAAAACCGAGTACACCACCAACGATGAAGGCTTCTTCGCCCTGCGTCAATTGCCCATCGGTGAATACCTCATCGAGGCGGAGAAGTCCGGCTTCCGCCGCTACGTGCGAAGCGGGTTGGTGCTCACTACCGGCCAACGGCTTGAGCTCGATATCCAACTCGAGGTCGGTGCGGTCAGCGAATCGGTCACTGTAACCGGCTCGGCCACCATTCTCGAAACACGCACCTCCGACGTGGCCCAACTCGTCGAAGCCAAAGCCGTCGAGGATCTCCCTCTCGGCGATCGCCGCTCCCTCAACCTCATTCAGATGACCGGCGCCGCCGTGTTCATCGGCTATGACAGCGGTCAGAAACCAAACTTCTCCCTCGCCGGATCGCGCCAACAGTCGCAGATGTTCTGGATCGACGGTGGCACTGGGCAGAACATGCGCCTCGGTGTTGGCCAGGTCGACCTCGATCCGCCGGTGGAAACGGTGGCCGAAGTGAAGATCATGGCCAATAGCTACGCCGCTGAATACGGCGGCTCCAATGGCGGCGTCATCGTAGCCACCACCAAAAGCGGCACCAACGAACTTCACGGTTCTCTGTTTGAATACATCCGCAATGAGAAACTGGATGCCGCGAACTTCTTCGCCCCCATTGTCGACAACCAGAAAAGCAAAGCTCCACTACGCTACAACGTTTTCGGAGGCACCATCGGCGGCCCAGTATGGCTCCCCAAACTCTATAAAGGGCGCGACAAGACATTTTTCTTCTTTGCTTATGAAGGCTCGCGCCGCCGCGATGGCGCAATTCGTACGCTCACCGTCCCCACCAATCTGCAGCGCGCGGGCGATTTCTCCCAAACCACAAACGCAGCTGGCGTGGTGCTCCCTGTCTATGACCCCGACACTACACAGAATGTCGCCGGACGCCTCACGCGCACCCAGTTCCCCGGCAACCGAATCCCCACTTCCCGCATCGATCCCGTCGCTGCCAAGCTGCTCCCCTTCTACCCCATCGCCAACCGCGCCCCCGATTCCCTCGCCGGCGCAAATAACTTCCGCGCCAACTACGTCAACGGGCTCACTCGCAATAATTACACCGCCAAGATTGACCACAACATCGGCTCCAAGGATCGCATCACCGGCCGCTATCTCTACAACAGCGACGACACGGGCCTGGTCTCCGTCTTCCCAGATCCAGGCGCCGACACCGAAAACATCGCCATCCGCCACCAGAACTATTTCTACGGCAACTGGACACGCACCGTCTCCTCCACCATCGTCAACGATTTCCGCATGACCTACTCCAACCGGGTCAATCATGCCCAGTCAATGGGCTTGGGAAAACCGTGGGCAACTACCCTCGGCTTGCGTGGCGTTCCCGATGGAGCATTCCCCCAGTTTGGTGCAGCGGGGTTCACGGCCATTGGCTCCGCCAACCAGGAGCGCCGGCAATTCCCCATCCAGCAGTATCAGGTCGTCAACAATCTCTCCTATATTCGCGGCCAGCATAGCTTCAAGTTCGGCGTCGAACTCCGCCCCGGATACAACTACGAAATCAACAGGCCCACTGCATCCGGCGATTTTGGCTTCAGTCTGCTCGGCACTGGGCAACCGGGGGTCGCCACTAGCGGTAACGGGCTCGCCACCATGATGCTGGGCTTCGTTACCGGCTTCAGTTCCCGTGAAACGGTGCTGCTCGACCGCTATAGCTGGTACCTCGCCGGCTTCGCGCAGGATGACTGGAACGTCACACGCAATCTCACTCTCAACATCGGCTTGCGTTGGGAGACCGACACACCCATCACCGACAAAAACGGCCGCGGCAATGCCTTCGACACCACGCAGATCAATCCGGTCAGCGGTACTCCTGGCGTCGTCAAGTTTCTCGGAGTCAACGGATGGAGGAATTCCCTCTACAACACCGACTGGAACAATCCTGGCCCTCGTTTCGGCTTCGCTTGGAAGCCAGGCGGATCCATGAAAACCGTGGTGCGCGGTGCTTATGGCATCGCCTACGCTCACCCGTTCGATGCCGGGGTCCCCGCATCCGTGTCGCTTGGCTATGAGAAATCGGCTGTGCTGAACACTCCCGATAACGGCATCACCGCGCCCTTCCTTCTGCGCAATGGTGTCAGCGTGACGCTGCAAACCCCGGCCCTCAACGATTCTTTCGGTGCGGTGCGCGTCGGACAGCAACCCAATACAGCGGTTACCTTCTTTGAAACCGATCGCCGCACCGGATATACCCAGATGTTCAATTTCGGCGTTCAGCGCGAGATCGGTGGTGGCTTCCTCGCCGAAATTCAATTCCTCGGCAATCTCTCCCACAAACTGCCGAGCGGCAACATCTCCATCAATCAGGTCACCCCACAGCAACTGGAACTGGTCCGTCCCACCGGGCGTACACCGGGCCAGGCCGATCGCCCCTTCCCGCAATTCTCCAACGTCACCATCCAGGGGCCCAGTTTCGGCGACGCCCGCTACTACGCTGGCGTAGCCCGTGTGGAGCGGCGCTTCGCCAACGGATACAGCATCCTCGGAACATACACCCTCGCCCGTGCCTTCAACAGCTATAACGACGGCGGCTCACTCGGCGCCGACATAGGCTTCTCCAACTTCTACAACCGCCGTGCCGATTGGGGTCCCACCGGCAATGACGTGCGTCACCGCTTCACCATGACCAGTGTGTATGACCTGCCTGTCGGTAAGGGAAAAAAGTATCTCGCCAATCACTGGCTCGGCGCTGTCGTCGGCAACTGGTCGCTGGGTGGCCTGCTCACTCTTCAATCTGGCGAGCCATTCACTGTCAATACTCAGGTCAACAACACCTTCGTCAACAGTGCCGGCGCGCAGCGCGCCGACATCCTGCGCGACCCCAACCTCCCCAACGGTGAGCGCACCTTGAACCGCTGGTTCGACACTACTGCCTTCGCTCAACCGGCCCAGTTCGCTTTCGGCAACCAGGGTGTGAACATGCTGCGCGCCGACGGCACCATTAACCTGGACATGTCCATCCTTCGCAATTTTCCCATTCGCGAAGACATGAAGATCCAGTTCCGCGGTGAGTTCTTCAACTTCACCAACCATCCCAATTTCGGTGGCCCTGGCGCCACGCTCAACGGGCCAGGCTTCGGCATCGTCTCCGGCGCAGGCCCCGGACGGCGCATTCAATTGGGAATGCGGTTCGTGTTCTAGCTGGCCGGGAGGGCCGCCGGATCGGCCGGTACGTCACGTGCATTACCCGCAATAGAAAATATTCCCTGCTCGTGAGCGGATTCCCGTTTCTCTTGCCCTATACGGTACAGGAGCGTCTGACAAAGGCGCTCCCAAACCAAGGAGAAACAATCAAATGAAAAATATTCATCGGAGCAATCGAGCAGGGTTCACCCTCATCGAATTGTTAGTCGTCATGGCAGCCGTGCCAGTGCTGATCGGCCTACTCTTGCCGGCCGTGCAGAAGGTCCGCGAAGCAGCGGCGCGAATGAGTTGCAGCAACAACCTGAAGCAGATCGGCATTGCTGTGCACAACCATCACGACGCCAACAAGCGCTTCCCCACCAGCCTCGCCGAGACCATGCAGGTCGCTGGCTTCCCCACCCAGGGCGCAATGGCTGGCTACCGCTACACTCTTGTCCAAAGCACCCCAACCAGTTTCCAGATTGCTGGCAATCCCGTTCCCGGAGTGACTGGTGGAGAAACAGGAACCCTCATCATCTCTGTCGATGCCAGCGGAGCCAAGTCCTCTTCCATACGCTTTGCTCCTACACCTGGTGCAGACGAGGCGCGTCACCGCATGTTCCGTAACATTCTCATGATCGGGGCGCGAGGCTTTGCCGACTACATCGCCACGCTCACTCCCGGTGAACAGAAGCAAGTCTACGAGCGAATCCGTCCCTATGTGGAGTCCCCCAACGCGCCTGCGGATGTGTTCAACAGTCTGAAAGGCACGGATGGCCAACTCACGTTCCGTAGCATGTTCAGCGGCCACCCCGGCGGCGTGAATGTGCTCATGGGCGACGGGTCTGTCCGCTTCGTCCGCGATTCCATCAACGCGCAATGGATGGCGGCCTTGCAGTTGGGGGTCAATGGCGAGCAGTGGGAGCTGCTGCCGGGAATCAAGTCGCCCGGCTCCACCCTCGATCCGGCCTTGCTCAGTTGTCCGAGCATCCACGAGGTTGTGGTAACCAAGGTGACCGATTCGGCCTCCAGCTCTGCGCTTCTCGCGGCCATCGCGAAGGCGGGCAAAGCCGAAGCCGCGGGTGATCTGAACGGAAAAGAAGCCGCATGGGCCGAGTTCGTGAGGATCGCCGAAGCTGCCGGAGCGAAGGGCGCCGTTCCCTACGACACCGTGCAGATGCTGGTGGCACTGGCCAAGTCCATGTAATCCAAACCAACGGGCGGGGGCTTAGCTCCCGCCCTTCTTCCGTCCTTCAAACCCCAAGTCGTCCTTGAATGCTTCCAGCGTGTTGTAGGCGATCGGGCAGTAAGTCGCGCGATCCGGCATCTCCCACATCCGCGAAACCAGAGACCCTTCCCCGCGCACCAAGTGCGGAAAATCCTCGCAAGTCATCGGCCGCACATCGTACACCCCGCATAAATTCCCTTCCAGAAACACACAGCCCGATTCCTCTGTTCGCTTCAGAATCAGCCCCTCTTCTTCCGACTGCGTGCAGTAATCCCTCAGAAACTGTCTGCGCGTGACCCCAATGAACTTCGCCAACTTGTCCACTTCGCGTTCACGCAGCTTCACTGTCGCCACACGGCAGCAGTTGGCGCATTCGCGGCAATCGATGGCATTCTCCACGCCTTCGGCCAGTTTGCGCAAGCGGCGTTCCACCGCGTGGTGCGTGCGCATGTAGGCCCGCAGCCGCTTGTTCTCTTCGCGCTTTTTTTCGCCCATCCGCTGGATCTCGACCAAATCGGTGATCACATCACCCATGGTATCGCGTACCATTAGCTGTGGCCCATGTCTTCGTCAGTGGCGGGACTGGATTTCTTGGTAGCCGCTTGATCGCACGATTGCTGGAGCGCGGTCACACGGTATCGGCTCTGGCGCGCCAAGGCTCGGAGCACAAGCTGCCCAAGGGCACGGGCGTGGTCATCGGCGATCCGCTCCACTGCGAAACGTTCGACTCCTACGTTCCTCCTGCGCATACCTTCGTTCACTTGGTTGGTATCACCAAGCCGGCGCCTTGGAAGGGGGCCCAGTTCCGGGCCATCGATCAGGTCTCTCTGGAACAGTCTTTGGCCGCAGCCAAATCCTTCGGAGTCAAGCATTTCGTCTATGTCAGCGTGGCCCATCCCGCGCCTGTGATGCGAGCCTACATCGATGTCCGGATGGAATGCGAACGGCAGATCCGGGACTCTGGAATTGAGGCTAGTATTCTCCGGCCGTGGTATATCCTGGGTCCGGGGCGCAATTGGCCCCTGCTTCTGAAACCGCTCTACTGGCTGTTCGGCCAGATTAACGCGGCAGCGGCGGAGCGCCTAGGGCTCGTCACGCTGGATGACATGCTGGGAGCCTTGGTTTGGTCGATTGAGCATCCGGGGCCGCGGATTCTCGATGTCCCTGCCATTCGGAAAATGGCCTCCGTTTAGGGCTTCATCATCGTTCTGCTGAGGGCGGGGACCATTCAGTGGCGGCTTCCTTACCGGAGGCCCGGGTTGTCCAGGCAAAGGTGGCTTCGGTCGCTTGGCCTGCAGGTCTTTCCATTGCGCGGGGGTCAAAACCAGCCGCAGCTTCAGCCCCATCTGGGAAAAAGCCCGGGTGAGATCGGCTCTGGCCGTGGCAACCCGGTCGATGGCGGCGTTCGCTTTGCCGGGATCGGGCCGCTCTTCGTCCATGATGTCGCTAAGCTGATTCTCGGCCTTCTCAATCGCACCGCGCAGGTCCACCAGCTTGTCTCTGTGCTCACGTACGATCATCTGGATCTGCCGTGTCTGGTCTTCGGACAGGTTCAATGTACGAGCAACCGGCATGTCCCACCAGGGAAAGAAATCCCGGGGCTGCTGGGCGGAAAGAGGGAAAAATGCAAAAACGAACCCAAGGAGGATCTTAGTCATTGGCTTGCCCCTTGTCTTCAAACAGGCCGTGAAGAGGAGCAACTGCTTGCGGCTCAACATCGTAGACCGTCTTGTAGATATCAGCCAGGACTTGCGTGTCGCTCGTTCGCGCGGTTTCCACCACAGCGGGTGTCTCCCCCGCGGCTGGCTTCGGGGCCGGCTTGTTCCAGAGCACCACGAAAACCGCCATTGCCGCCATCGCCAGTGCCGGCGACCAGCGCCAAAAATTGCGGAACGAACCCAAGCTCTGTCCGGTTCGTTCCAGGATTTGACGGCGCTGCTCGGCGAGGAAGGCGGCCGGGACTTCCGGATTTTCGATCACGCTCTTCCGCGCAGCAATCCAAGTTTCGTACTTCGTCCGGCACGCCGCACATGCCTCCAGATGCCCATCCTCACGGCCGATGTCATACAGCCGTTCGAGGAAATCGGATTCCGTGTAATGTTTTGTCATTGCTTCGCCCTCCGGGCGCTTGCCGAGTAGACATCCTGCAGTTCCACCCGGAGCTTGGCCACCGCTCGCGACATGTGGGCCTTGACTGTACCTACGTCCAAACCCAGAATGATGCCTATTTCTTCCAAACTCTTGTCCTCGAAGTGCTTGAGTGTGAACACGGCCCGCTGCCTGCCGCTCAGACGGTCCAGAGCTGCGTAGAGGCGCCGGTAGATTTCACGTGCAAACAACTGGTCTTCGGCATCGGGTGCGTGCGACGCGGCCATCGTCAGGATCAGGGTTTCATCGTCCGCCGAAGGGCGTTTCTTCCAGAACTGCCAGCGGCGGCTGCGAAGCCGGTCCAAGCAGGTGTTTACTGCGATCCGGGTCAACCATCTCGCCGGTTCGTCAATGTCACTCCGCGAATGTTGTAAAGCTTTGTAAGCCTTTAGAAAAACGTCTTGCGTGGCAGAGTCGGCTTCTTCCCGGTCCTGAAGCATCCTTTGGCAGAGCAGAAAGATACGCCTCTGCTCGGCGTTCACCAGGGAAGTGAACTCGCCCTCCTGCGCCAGGCTTGTCGAGTCCAACGCAATCGGCTCCGCCATAACGCCCATCATATCGTCCAAGACGAGACAGACATGCAGTGGGTTTACGTCGTTCCAAAGGAAAAAAGGGCTTCCCTCCCCAGGGAAGCCCAGCACTCGCTATGAGTTAAAAACGTACAGGAGACTAAGTCAACAGTTTCGATGCAGCCGATTCACCTAAGGATTTCGTGCTGAAGATGGAGCAGGCCTTGGCCAGCGCTCCCATATCGCCACTATCTTCCACTGTCATTTCGTGTTCCACCCAGTTCGAGAGTGGAATGTTCCGGAAGTACAGCCGCTCCTGCAGAATCATGGACTTTTTCTGCGCGAACAGGCCCTTGCTCTCCCTCAAGTAATGCCGTTCTTCCACACGGAAGTCACCGAGAAACTCATCGAGAGACTCGCGGCGAATCGATGCCTCGGTCGCCTTGATTTTCTCTACCAGGATTTTCTCCTGGGAATCGATGGTCGCTCGTGCCTCCGCCAGAACTTCTCGTTCCTTGGCGATGGCAACTTCCATGCGTGCCTGCATAATATAGAACGACAGGAGCGCCGATCCGGCTGCGACGAAAACAGGTAGAAGGATCCAGATGAACGGTTCCATATGCCTTGCCACTAGATCGTCGGGTACCGGGAAACACTTTAGAGAGGTTCCACTACTTTGTTCTTCATAGTACTGTATTGCATCGCTAACCTATTGTCAGCACAGGATTTCGATCTCCTCATTCGAGGCGGCCGGATTGTCGACGGCTCCGGGAACCCCTGGTATCGGGCGGATCTGGGCATCAAAAACGGCCGCATCGTGGATATCGGACCGCTCCAAGGCCGCACCGCCAAGCGGGTCATCTCCCTCCGAGGCGAGGTGGTTGCTCCGGGCTTCATCGACATGATGGGGACCAACAGCATCCCCTTGCTCACGGAGCCTGGAAGCGGGGAAAGCAAGCTGCGCCAGGGGCTCACCACCATCATGGCAGGCGAAGGCGGTTCCGCCGCCCCGCAAAGCCAGGCGACGTTCCCCAAGGAAGTCGCAGCCAAGGGCTACCGCTGGAGCACCTACGCGGAGTATCATTCCCTGCTGGAAAAGAACGGCCTATCGATCAACGTGGTGCACAATATTGGGGCCGCCCAAGTGCGCCGGGTGGTCATCGGCGACAAAGACCAGGCTCCCACGCCGCAACAGCTCGACCAGATGCGAGCCCTGGTAGAGCAAGGCATGAAAGATGGCGCCGTGGGGTTTTCCACAGCCCTCATCTATCCGCCAGGCACTTACGCGAAGACCGCGGAACTGGTGGAACTGGCGAAGGTGGTGGCGAAATTCGGAGGCTTCTATTCCACCCACATGCGCAATGAGAGCAGCCAGGTGCTGGATGCCATCCGGGAGTCCATCGAAATCGGTGAAAAGGGTGGCGTGCCGGTTCACATTTATCACCTCAAAGCTGCCGGAGAAGACAACTGGCCGTTGATGGCCAAGGCGATCGAGTTGATCGAATCCGCGCGCCGCCGTGGACTGGACGTCACCGCTGACATTTACCCCTACATCCGTAACGGCATCGGGCTAGGCAGCTTCATCCCGCCTCATCACTACGCGAATGGGGCGGCGCCGTTTCTGGCGACGTTGAAAGACCCGCAGGTCCGCGCCCGGCTGCGCGATGAAATCGAAACCAGGAAGGATTGGGAGAACTGGTATCAGCACGTGGGGCGCAATTGGGATAACGTTCTGGTGGCGACCCTCGCCGCGAAGGAAGACAAAGCGCTCGAAGGAAAGTCCGTAGCCGAAATCGCCCGGGTGTGGAACAAGCCCGAGTGGGATGCCTTCTTTGACCTGGTGCTGCGCGGAGCCAGCGTCAACCCCAAGAGCATGAACGAGGAGCAGAAACACCTGGCGCTCCGCACGGAATGGGTGAGCTTCTGCACCGACGCCGCCCCCACCAGCATCGACACCGCCACGGGCGCCCATCCTCGCGCCTTTGGCAGCTTTCCGCGCATTCTGGCGAAGTATGTCCGCGAGGAGAAGATCATCACCCTCGAAGCAGCTATTCGCAAGATGAGCTCTCTCGCCGCGAACCGGCTTCGCCTATTCGACCGTGGCCGCATCGCCACCGGCATGGCCGCGGATCTGGTGATCTTCGACGAACAGAAGATTCAGGACACGGCCTCATTCACCAAACCGCTCTCGTTCCCCGAAGGGATGCCTTACGTCATCGTAAATGGCGTAGTGGCTGTGGAAGAAGGGCGATCCACCGGCGCCAAGGCCGGACGGGTCCTGCGCCTCAACAACAAGTCCTCGAATTAGGGAACAATCAGCGACGGACCGCTGTCTTCGGCTTGCGCCTTCTGGGCGTGCATTTCGCGCTCCATCCGTCCAACGCGGTCGAACAGAATCGTGATGAACGACCGTCCTTTTTTCCGGCCGTTGTTGACGTGGAGCGAGAAGCGCTGCCAGAACACCAGCGCCCCCAGGAGATCGGCCTCACGGATGGGGTTGTTGCCGGTCTTTTCCTCCACGGTTTTCATGAAGGTTTCGAGTGCCGTGGTCACTTTCTGTTGAATCGAGGCCGCGATGGCATTCTCGGATTGCGAATCGTAGATCAAGCCGCTTTGGCGGGTGCGGTAAGTCTTCACCATCGCGTCGATGGCGTCTCGCATATCCTGATCCACGGCGCCCTCGGTTTCCAGATAGGCTGACAGGAACATCCGCGAGAACAGCCCTACCAGAGGATCGATGCGTTGCAGGTGTTCCTCTGTCAGATTGATGTCCATATTGGGAACCGCATTGGGATCCACCTGGACATAGTGCTCGTGCTCACGGGCCTCCAGTAGATACTCGCAGTCAATGGGGCAGTTCACCGTGTTTTCGCGAGCTTCGCCGCAGCAGGGGGCGCAGATCTGGCTGTTCGTTCCAGGGCAGAAACGGCGTGGCTTCCGCGTCTCACAGAGAGTACACTTCACAGGGTTTATCGTATCATTAGGGCGATGCCCAGAACGGACATTTACCTCAAAGTTGTTGTCGAACATGAACGCGACGAGAAACCCGAGAAGCTGGCCGAGGAGATCTGCCGGCGCATAGAAAAGTTGTACGGCGTGCGCTACGCCGAGGTCTCCAACGTCACCCGCCGGGAAGAGGCGTGAGGGGCGCACCAAGTAGGCACGCCCCTCACTCAGCCGGCCACAGGTAGAGGAGGCAACGGGCTTTATTTCAAGGAAGCGGGGTCAACCCCTTTGGTGTCGCCATAGGCGACAAAGCGAATAAAGGAAATCACGTCCGCGATCTGCTCTTTCGTATATCCAGTAGATTCCGGCGGATGCTTCCAGGTGCCGTTATCGTGGATGGCGTAGATCGCCCCGCGCTCCAGCACCATCTTTTCCGGCGGGAGCTGGTTCAGGTTGTAGAGCGTCACTTCCTTATCGTTCTCGGCCGATATCATGGCCGCGAACTTCTGCTTGGTCTTGGTTTCAATCTCTTTGGCGTACACTGTCCGGGTCGACAGCATGGAGATTTCAAAAGCCTTCGGAGCTACCCGGGCGATCTTGGTCAGATCCGGCCCGACGGGCGTGCCTTCCGTTCCTAGCTGATGGCAGGTGGCGCACTGCGTTTTCTTGGAAGAATCAAAGAAGATCGCTTTGCCGCGGGCGGCCTGCGGTGTGGGATCCGCGGCGATCATTGGGAGCGCAACCAACCCCAGGATGACTACGAGAACCATGTATCGGATCATGGTCATGCCTCCTTCAGACGCTGTAGATCCTGCACGCGTGTTGCCAACCACGATTCCACGCAAAGGCAACGACTTGAGCTGCCGTCCGGGTGCGGCAAATCGCGCAGAAGCGGATAATGAGGGGCAGGGGTACGCAGGGGATGCATTTCATCATTGCCGCCACACTGTTCCTGTGGTTTGCGCCAGGCCTCGACGCCAAGCGCGTCCTATTCCTTACGCATTCCGCCGGCTTTCGGCACGACAGCATCGCCGCGGCGATCCGCAGCTTCCAGCAAATCGCATCGCGCACAGGAGTGCTGGAGATCGCCGCTACCGAAGACGCCGGTCAGATCAATGCCGCCAACTTGCGCACCTATGATGCCGTGTTCTTCTTCACCAGTGGGGAACTCCCGCTGAGCGCACAGCAGAAGCGCGACCTGCTCGATTTTGTGCGCAGCGGCAAGGGCTTCGGGGGAGCCCACAGCGCCACTGACACACTGTACACCTGGGAAGAATACGGCGATCTGATTGGAGGCTATTTCGACGGCCACCCGTGGGTCCAGGAGGTGCGGATTGACGTGGAAGATCCCGCCTTTCCCGGCATGCAAAGCGTCAGCGACAACTTCCGCATTGTCGAGGAGATCTACCAGCACCGCAGTTTCTCCCGGCAAAATGTCCGGGTATTGATGACGCTGGACACCCGCACCGTCGATCTGGCAGCCCAGGGAGTCAACCGCACCGACGGCGATTTCGCCCTTACCTGGTGCCGCCGCTACGGCAGCGGACGCGTCTTCTACACCGCGCTGGGTCATTTCGACGAAACCTGGCTCGATCGGCGTTTCCAACAAGTGCTGGAAGGGGCACTGCTGTGGTTGACGGGCGAGGTGGATGCGGATGCATTGCCGCGAGTCCCCTCTTCGCCCGCAATCGCCGAGGGAGGCGTTGGGAATGTAGCGGGACCTGCAGTGCAGCACGCTCCCGGCTCGATCGTCGCCATCTACGGGAAGGATCTCACCCACGGCGCCGTGGCCACAGCGTCGCGCGTCCCCCTGCCGGACAAACTCTCGGGCACTGCCGTGATGCTCAATGGACGGCAATTGCCGCTCTATTTCGTATCTCCAGCCCAGGTGAATGCGCAACTTCCGTTCGACCTTGCGTCTGGAACAGAAGTAGAGGTTCGAGTACGAAACGTCAATCAAGACAGCGCTCCCGTGCGGCTGCGCGTGGTAGACGCTGCACCGGCCCTGATCGCGGCGACACGCGCCGGTACGTCACTCGTCCTGTATGCGGCGGGGCTGGGATCGGTCCAAGGCAGTGTGCCGGCGGGAGAAGCAGCAGGGGCGAATTCGGCGGTGCGGACAGTCCTTGTACCGGAAGTGCGAGTGAATGATCAGAAGGCTGAGGTGAGCTTTTCCGGGCTGGCGCCGTTGCTGGTGGGAGTCTATCAGGTGAATGTCACAATGCCGGCTCAGATCACTGGACCCCTGGAAGTGAAACTGACGGCAGGCGGAGTGGAGTCCAACACGCTCCGCCTGCCGTAAAGCGAGTCGCAATCTACAAGAGGCGCCAGTTCACCTCAATCGTTGCCCCCACGGTGACCGGCTGCCCATCCTTCGTACCGGGACGGAACTGCCAGCGGGAAACAGCATCCATGGCTTGTTCGTTGAGCCCCAACCCCAGCCCGCGCACAACGCGCACATTGTGCGGCTTCCCGTCGGGGTGGATTTCGATAGAGAGAACCACCGTGCCCTGATAATGCGCTGCGCGCGCCTCATCCGTGTACACCGGTTCAATCTTCGAGACCAATGAGGGCTTCTCCACGGATCCACCCATCTTGTGGACTTCACCGCGCGGCGCCTCTGCATAGACCGGAGTCTCGGTTTGTTTCCGAATTGCCAGGGCGCGTTCCTTCATCAGGGAAGCCTCATCGGACCGATTGGCACGTTCCAGCAGATAGGCATATAGTTCCATCGTGGTCGCAGCTTCCTGCGAGTTCTTGTCCTGAATGGCCAGCGCCGACTGGAACAACGATTCGGCTTCCGCGGTGCGGGCCTCGCGTTCGCGCAGCATGGCCGTCCACATGGTGGCTACACCGCTCTTGCCGGGATCAAGCAACTGGGCCCTCTTGAGCAGCTCCTCAGCAGCAGCGAAATCCTTGCGCGTGAACGCCATGATTCCAAGAGCGGCATACGCTTCGGCAGCTTCCGGCTTGTCCCCCAACTGTTCGGCAGCGTTGCGATAGGCCGCTTCCGCCTCGTCGCGCTTGCCCTGCCGCCGTAGTTGGTTCGCGTAGCGAATGAGCCCAGGGCCATCCTTAGGCGCCTCGGCACTGATGATACTCTTGCTTTCCTGCGCCTGCACGGACGCGAGCGGAACAGACACCAGAACCGCCAGGGCAACGGCAGCACCAGCCAGCACAGCCCCTGCTCCTTTGCGGTCAATCTTGGAATCCAGTATTGCGATCATCCTTCCCTCCAGTTCTGATTTCCTTGCCATCGCCACAGCCATCGGAGAACTCGTCTGCATGGCCCGGGCGATATCGAGCAGATGGCTCGCATAGCCAGGGGCGTCCGTCCCCATTTGTAGAACGAGATCGTCGGCGGCCCGTTCCCGTTCCTTCAGGAATTCGCGCCAGCCCAGCCAGGCCAGCGGATTCCACCAATACAACAGCAGCGCAAGCCTGGCGAGCAGATGCGTGGCCAGATCGCCCCGCTCCACGTGCGCCAGTTCGTGCAGCAGCACCACACGGCGGCGCTCCGGCGTCCACTGTGAGGCTTCCGCCGGCAGCAGGATGGCGGGTAGCAGAATCCCACAGGCCATCGGCATCACACCTTCGCCCGCAACCAGCAACTCCACGCGGTGACGGATCCCGAGAAGCCCGCATAGCTGTTGCATGTCTTCGCTCTCCACCGGAACCGATTTGCGGCGCAGGCGCGCCACGTGGACGGCGGCGGCAACCATGCGCAGTGCACCAAATGCCGTCCCGGCCAGCCAAAACGCAGCGAACCACGTGTTCCAAGGAACCGCGGACGCCGCAGTACGCGGCGCGGGCGAAGCGGGCCGCACGGTCTCCGTTGCGGGCGTGACGGGAGCGACTCCAATGGCGCGGAATACCAGATTGGACTCCGGCAGAACGGATGCCACCGGCACATGCCACTTGGGCAATGCAGTCATCAACAGCGGCAGGGCTACCAGTGCCGCAGCGGCAGCGGTCCACACCAGATGCCGCCGCGCTGCCGAGGCGTTGCGCAGCAGCGCGGCAAGAGCGAATGCCCCGGCCAGTACCACCATGCTCTTCAGGGCAATGCCCCCGAGAGCGGCTACGAAGGATACACTCAGCCACGACATGTCACTTACCCTCCTGCTTGGCGCGTTCAATCATTTCCGACATCCGATTCAGTTCCTCTGGTGTCAACTTCTTCGCCGACACATCGAGCAGCGCAGCCACAATTTGTTCCGGCGAATCCCCGAAGAAGGTGCGCAGCAGATGCTTCACCGCCGAACGCTTCGCTTTCTCCTTGCCCAATGAGGGCAGGTAAACGTACGTCAACCGGTCCATCTCGTGGTGCACATGGCCTTTCTCTTCCAGCGTGCGCAGCATGGCCCGGACGGCGGAGTAGCTGGGAGCATCCTCCATGGCCGCGCGAACCTCGGCCGCGTTGGCTTTGCCGCGTTCGTAGAGAATGTCCATGATCTGCCGCTCGCGGCGGCTGAGAGTGGCCAATGCCATGTTTGCTCCTTGCGATTACGTGCTACTTTTCCAGCACCTGCTAGAAAACTAACACGTCCCTACGAAGCTGTCAATAGTTCTGTTGGCGGCTGATTCGTTACTTGGAAGCGGCGCGCGCCGATTCCACGTCGGAGAAAAAGGGGAATACGGTATCGAGCTTGGTGACGCGGAAGGCGGAGCGGACTGCGCCGGTGGCGGCGGCCATGCGCAGACTGGCGCCATCCACCTGCAGAATCAGGTTGTAGCTGGCGATGAAGCGTCCGATGCCAGTGCTGTCGATGTGAGTAAGGCCTTCGAGGTCGAACACGAAATCGCGCTCACCTTCGTTGAGCAGACGCGAAACGAGTTGCTCCACCTGGTGGCTCTCCGCGCCAAGCATCAATCTGCCGCGGACGTGGATCAGCACCATCCCGGGCTGCACGCGTTCATACTCGATCTGAAACATTGCGTCTAACGGTAGGAGGATAGCACGCCATGTACCTCGCCCGGCGGCAGCCGGCAATATGGACGGTTCAGTTGAGTTTACCGGCTTGGCTGTGCTATAGGTTTCATTCTATGGCTTACGTAATCGCTGAACCTTGCATCGGCACCAAAGACACCGCTTGTGTGGACGCATGCCCCGTGGATTGCATCCACCCCAAGAAGGACGAGGATGGCTACGACGCCTCCAACCAGCTTTTCATTGATCCGCAGGAATGCATCGACTGCGGCGCCTGCGTGCCGGTTTGCCCCGTGTCGGCGATTTTCGCTCTCGACGATCTCCCGGAAAAGTGGGCCAACTACGCGCAGACCAACGCCGCTCACTTCGGCCGGTAAGTAGCTACGGCGGTGTCCGTCTCCCACACCTTCACGGCGTGAATGGAGACGGGCACCTTGCCCATCCCTTCCTCAAGTCCCTTCTGCATTTCCTCACAAAAGTACCTCGCGATATTCTCCGCTGACGGATTCCATTTGTCGAACGGCGGAAGGTCGTTGATGAACTGGTGATCGAGGTAAGCGATTGCCTTGCGCAGCACGCGCTTCATGTCAGCGAAGTCCACCAGCAACCCTGTATCGTCGAGTTCCGCCCCGCGCAGGATCACCTTCACTTTGTAATTGTGTCCGTGCACGTTCTCGCATTTTCCCTTGTAATTGCGTAGGGCGTGCCCGGCTGCGAATTTTTCTTCCACAGAGACTTCAAACATCGAAAAAGCTTTCTACCTCGTTCCAGTTCATTGTGAATCGGTAGTCGGGGAGACTATCGAAGAAGACCTGCCCGTAGCGCTGCCGGGTAATCCGGTTGTCGAGCAGCGCGAGAATTCCGCGATCGGACCGCGTGCGGATAAGCCGCCCGAATCCCTGTTTCAACGCGATTGCCGCCTGCGGAATCTGGTAATCGAAGAAGGGATTCCCGCCGCCTTCGCGAATCATGCGAATACGGGCGTCCACCACCGGATCGCTGGGCACCGCGAACGGCAATCTATCTATGATAACGCAGCTCAACTGATCGCCCGGCACATCCACACCCTGCCAGAACGACGAAGTGGCGAACAGAACGGCGTTGGGTGTCTTGCGGAAATCCTCAAGGATGGCGTGCCGCGGAGCTGTGCCCTGGAGAAAGCTGGGATAGTCCATCTCCGCCGTCACCCGCTCATGCGTGACACGCATCTGTTGATAGCTGGTGAAGAGCACGAAGGCGCGCCCCTGGGTCAGGCGCAGCAGCCGCAGAATCTCTTCACAGGAAGCCGGGAAAAAGGCCGGACTGCGCGGATCGGGCAGATGCTGCGGCACGTAGAGCAAAGCCTGCTCGCCGTATTCGAACTGGCTGCTCACCGTTAGCGTGCGTGCATGCGGCACACCGAGGCGGCTTTGCAGAAAATCGAAGTTTCCGGCCACAGCCAGCGTCGCGGAGGTGAGAATCACCGTGTCCACTTTGTCGAATAGCTTCTCCGCCAGCACGGCCGAGACATCGATGGGCGTGGCCTGCAGATAGCAACCCCGCCCGCGCCGTTCCACCCAATAGACGAACTGCGCATCGCCGCTTTCCATCCACATGCGCAGCGCATCGTGTATCTCGCGTGCACGGCGCTTGAGCGGCAGCACTTCATCCTGCGAACCTTTCACCAGTTCCAGGTGCGTCCAGGTGAGTTCCAGCCCGGTGAGCACATCGCGATACTGCTGGGCGTATTGCTGCAGGAACGACGCATGGCGGCTGAACCCGCTGCGCCCTTCCGATTCGCCGAAGAGCCAGAAGAAACGTTCGGCGGCATCCTGCATGCCGATCAGCACGCGGTCCAGTTCCGCGGTGGCGAATTCCTTGCGTCTCCCCACCGCCATCGTATCCCGCACCAGTTCCTGGAACTGGTAGTTGCTGACACTCACTCCGAAATAGGAACCGGCCACATCCTCCACTTCGTGCGCTTCGTCGAAGATGACGGCGTTGTATTCGGGAAGGATGCCGCCGAACTCCTCTTCGCGCACGGAGAGGTCGGCGAACAGCAGATGGTGATTGACGATGATGATGTCGCTCTCATGCGCCTTGGCGTGCATCAGCGTGAGGAAGCAGCGCTCAAACTGCGGGCACTTCTGCCCGGAGCACATGTCGCGGCGGGCATCCAGTTTCGCCCACGCCGTGCTCTTTTCGGGCAACTGCTTGATCTCGGCGCGATCGCCGGTCTCAGTGGTTTTCTCCCACTCGCGGATGATGCGGAAATCGGAAATCTCTTCCAGCCCGTCGAGGATCGGCTCGTTTTCCGCCGCGTACAGCTTTTCCCGGCAAAGGTAGTTGCCGCGGCCCTTCATGTAGCAGACCTTCAGCGGCTGCGAGAAGTGCTGTTGCAGGAACGGAATGTCTTTGTAGAAAAGCTGCTCCTGCAGGTTCTTGGTGCCGGTGGAAACGATGACACGGCGGCCCGAGAGGATGGCCGGGACGAGGTAAGCGAGCGTCTTGCCGGTGCCAGTGCCCGCTTCCACAATCAGGTGGCGTTTTTCGAGCAGCGCCGCTTCCACCGCTTCCGCCATCTCCAATTGCCCACGGCGAAACTCGTACTGCGGGTGCCAGCGGGAAAGTGCGCCTCGGGGTCCAAAGAATTGACGCGCACTCTGCGCCCTGACGGTGGATGACATGCCCTCTATTGAGTATAGGGATTCAGACGGCGCCGTACCCGGCGTCAAGCCGGTTCAGACAACGCTGGTATAATCAAAGAGAATCCGTAGTATGCCTTTTTCCCTCAAACAGTTCATCCGCATGGCTGCGCATGTGCAGCTGCTTCCCGTATTGGAAAGCGGCGAGGAGACCCTGGTCGGCGGCCAAGCCGTCATGGAGGGCGTGATGATGCGCGCCCCGCACAGCTATTGTGTCGCTGTGCGCAAAGCCGACGGAACGCTGGTGACGGAAGAGGCTCCGCTGCACAAGGTATCGGAGAAGTATCCAATCTTCAAATACCCGCTGTTCCGTGGCGTCGGCACTTTGGGGCAGGCCATGTGGCTGGGCGTAAAGGCGCTCAAGTTCTCCGCCAATGCGGCGCTCGACGAAGGCGATCCCAACGCCAAGAAGGAAGAAATCTCTTCCTGGGCCATGACGCTGAACCTGGTCTTCTCCTTCGCCTTCTTCATCTTCCTGTACAAGTTCGTGCCGCTGTTCCTCACCACGCAGATTGAAAAGGCCGCGCCGATCGTACATAACCGCATCCTCTTCAACCTGGTGGATGGCGTGATCCGTATTGCGATCTTCCTGGCGTTCCTGTACCTGATCTCGCGCTGGAAGGACATTCATCGCGTGTTCGAGTATCACGGCGCCGAGCACAAAGTCGTTTACAACTTCGAATCGGGAACGCCCGTCAACGTGGAGAATGCCCAGAAATTCACCACGCTCCATCCGCGCTGCGGAACCAGCTTCCTGCTGGTGGTGATGATGATTTCGATGGCCGTCTACACCGTATTGCCGTTGGACGGGTTTGTGGAAAAATTTGCTTCGCGCATTGTGCTGCTGCCGGTAATCGCCGGGCTGAGCTACGAGTTGATCCGCTACGCCGCCCGCAAGCGCGGCAGCGCTTTGGCGATGCTCACCGCGCCCGGATTGTGGCTGCAGAAGATCACGACGCAGCCGCCGGCCGATGATCAGACCGCAGTGGCCATTCACGCCCTGGAAGGCGCCATGGCATTGGAAAAACAACAGGGCGGCCAGTTGGTGATCGCTTAACTTCCCCTGGAAAGACTGCGCCATGCAATACAGAGAAAAACTCGAACAACTCGAATCGCGCTTCGTCATGCTCACTGAGCAGATGGCCGATCCCGGTGTCATCGGCGACCCCGAATCCTATCGCAAGACCGCCAAGGCGCATCGTGACCTGGAAGAGATCGTGGCCAAGTATCGCGACTGGAAGAAGGCGCAAAGCGACTTGGAAGGCGCTCGCGAAATGCTGCAGGAGGCCGACGAAGAACTGCGCTCCATGGCAACCGAAGATGTGTCGCGGCTGGAACCCGAAATAGTCCGGATCGAAGAGGATCTGAAGGTCCTGCTGCTCCCCAAAGATCCCAACGACGACAAGAACGTGGTTGTGGAAGTTCGGGCCGGCACCGGCGGCGACGAAGCCACGCTGTTTTGCGCGGAGATCTTCCGCATGTACACGCGCTACGCGGAAACGCTGGGCTGGAAGGTGGAAGTCACCCACACCAGCGAATCGGCGGTGGGCGGTTTGAAGGAAGTCATCGCCCTCATCAGCGGCGATAAGGTCTTCAGCAAGCTGAAATACGAATCGGGCGTGCATCGCGTCCAGCGCGTTCCGGCTACTGAACAACAGGGCCGTGTGCATACGTCGGCTGTGACCGTTGCGGTGCTGCCGGAAGCCGACGAAGTCGAGATCAAGATCGACCCGAAGGATATCCGCATCGACACGTTCTGTTCCTCCGGACCGGGCGGGCAGAGCGTGAACACCACGTATTCCGCAGTCCGCATCACCCACCTGCCTACCGGGCTGGTAGTCTCCTGCCAGGATGAAAAGTCGCAGATCAAGAACCGGGCCAAAGCGGAGCGTGTGTTGCGTTCGCGCCTGTACGAACTGGAGCTCGAAAAGCAGCAGGAAAAGATCGGCGCCGAACGCAAGACCATGGTGGGCAGTGGCGATCGCAGCGAGAAAATCCGCACCTACAATTTCCCTCAGAATCGAATGACCGATCACCGCATCGGGCTCACCCTGCACCAACTGGACCTGGTGATGGACGGCCGCCTGCAGCCGGTCACCGACGCACTCATCTCCTTCTATCAAGCGGAGAAGATGAAGAACCAGAGCAATACCGTCAATTAGATGAACCTGCACACCGCGCTACGCCAGGGAACGAAACTCCTGGAGGAGGCGAGTGTGCCGGCCGCAAGGCTCACCGCGGAAGTGCTGCTGGGGCACGCGATGAAGGTGCGGCGCGAGTATTTCTATGCGCATCCGGAAGAGGAACTGACCGAACTCGCCTGGATCCACTACGGGCGCTACCTGCACGAACGCATCAGCGGCAAGCCGACTCAGTACATCACCAGGCAGCAGGAATTTTATGGGCGGCCGTTCTTCGTCTCGCCGGCAGTGCTAATCCCGCGCCCGGAAACCGAGCATGTCGTGGAAACAGCGCTGCGCCTGGCGCCCGGTGCTCAGCGGATTGTGGACGTGGGCTGCGGCTCAGGCGCGATTGCTGTGTCGCTAGCGTTGGAGATTGCGGGTAGCAAGGTGGCCGCTTGCGACATTTCTCTCGATGCATTGCGTGTCGCGGAGCGCAATGCCACTTCGAATGGGGCGCACGTCGCGTTTGTGCAATGCGATTTGCTCAGCGCGTTTGCTTCCGGGTCGATGGACCTGGTGGCGTCAAACCCACCCTATGTTCCCGAAGGCGACGAAGCCAACCTGCAGCGCGAGATCCGTGAGCATGAACCAGCGGTCGCGCTTTATGGCGGGCCAACGGGCAACGAGATCTACGCGCGGCTGATCCCACAGGCGGAGCGCGTGCTGCGTCCAGGCGGATGGCTGATCATGGAGATGGGCTGGCGGTCATTGGACGCGGTCAAGGCGATGTTCGGCGAGGGTTGGCATAATGTGGAAGATGTGGCCGATCTCGCCGGAATCCCGCGCGTGTTGGCCGCCCAGCGCAGATCATGAAGACCATCTTCCACCTCGACATGGACGCCTTTTTCGTGTCAGTGGAAGAGCTGTACAATCCCGAATTGAAAGGCAAGCCGGTGGTGGTCGGCGGCCAGCCGAACCAGCGCGGAGTGGTATCGGCGGCCTCCTATGCCGCCCGCAAGTTCGGAGTCCATTCGGCCATGCCGCTGCGCACCGCATACAAACTCTGCCCGCAAGCGATCTTCGTGGAAGGCCACCCCAAGCGGTATAAGGAAAGCTCAGAGCAGGTGTTCCGCGTCCTGCGCTCCTTCTCCCCACAGGTGGAAATGGCCTCGATCGACGAAGCCTACCTCGATCTGACGGGATCCGAGCGGCTGCATGGTCCACCGCTGCTCGCGGCGCATAAGCTCCATGAAAAAATCCGCGAGCGCACGAATCTGAATTGCTCCATCGGCGTTGCCACCAGCCGGCTGGTGGCGAAGATCTGCTCCGATCAGGCCAAACCGAATGGCGTGCTGTACATCTTGCCTGGTACCGAAGCACGGTTCCTGGCGCCTTTGGACGTCCGCAAGATACCGGGAGTGGGAAAGGTGACGGAAAAGGCGCTGCACGATTGCGGCATTCGCAAGATTGGCGATCTGGCGAAGCTGGAAGAAAGCTTCCTCGAACATCGCTTCGGCAAGTGGGGCCTGGCGCTGGCGGGAAAGTCACGCGGTCTGGACGCGGGTGGTTGGTTTGACGGCGAGATCGGTGATCACGATGAGCCGAAGTCGATCAGCCATGAAACCACCTTCCACGAAGACACACGCGATATCGCGTTGATCGAAGCCACGCTCGCCAAGCTCAGTGAGATGGTGGGAAGCCGCCTGCGGGAACACAAACTCTATGCCCGGACGATTCAACTCAAGCTGCGGTACTCGGATTTTTCCACGTTCACTCGCGCGGTGACGCTCGATCACGCCACGCAGCTCGACATCGATCTGGTGGAACAATCGCGCCGCCTGTTTCACGACAACTGGACAAGGAAGGCGGTGCGACTGCTGGGTGTGCATGCGGGGAACTTGCAGTTGGAGGAAGGGCAGATCAGCTTGCTCGAAGGCGACAAGCATGAACGATGGAAGAACGCCCTGGGCGCGGTGGACAAGATTCGCGGCAAGTATGGATCGGGCAGTGTCTCGCTGGGGAGTTCGATGGGCGGAGGGTTTCGCGAACGGGTGCATGAGACGCCGGCGGATCTGCCGGGACGGCATCGCCATCCCGACGACGAGTAATCACTGCGGCGGCAGTTCTCCCAACGGCCGGACATTCTTTTGCAGCGAAGCATCGAATGCTTCCGCCTTCTTCCGAAGACTTGCGGCGATATCGGGGTGGAACTTCGCCACGTCGCGCTTCTCGCCGATGTCTTCCTGCAAATCGTAGAGTGCTCCAGTGGTCAGCCAGAGCTTCCATCGTTTTTCGCGCACCGCTTCCAGCTTGGAAGAGTGCTTCGGGCGCCCGTCTTCGGCTTTGTAGAAAACCTCGCCGGAGTAGTAGAAGAACGAGTCGCGGGGAGATTTCGCGGCTTGGCCCGAAAGGAACGGCCACAGATTGAGGGAGTCGATGGTGCGATCCTTCGGCAGCGTGGCGCCCGCCAGCGAGGCAAACGTGGAGTAGATGTCGATGTTGGCGGCGATTTCGCTGGTGACGCGGCCGGCGGGGATTTTGCCCGGCCAGCGGAACACGGCAGGAACGCGCACGCCGCCTTCCCACAGTGTGCCTTTGCCGTCGCGTAGCGGCCCTGCCGAGCCCGCGTCGATCCCATAGTGCAGCCACGGACCGTTATCGGAGGTGAATACGATGAGCGTGTTTTGATCGAGCCCGAGGCTCTTCACGTGATCGAGCAGGCGCCCCACACCCGAGTCGATCTCTTCGATCACATCGCCGTACTTGCCGCGCAGCGACCGGCCGGCAAATTCCTTCGAGGGATGCAGCGGCACGTGCGGCATGCTGTGCGCCAGGTAAAGAAAGAACGGCTTGTCCCGGTTCGCGGTGATGAAGCCCAGCGCTTCCTGGTTGTAACGCTTGGTCAGCTCGGTCTGGTCAGGATTGAGCTCGACGACATCGTTGTCGCGCATCAGAGGTAGATCGGGAAACCAGTTGCGCGGATAGATGTCGCCCTGGCCCTGATAGCCCGTCATCTCCGCGCGCTTGCGGATCTCGGTCAGCCGGGGATCTTCGTGTTCGTGCTTCTCCGTCTTTGGATGGAACGGCCACATGTCGTTCGAGTACGGTAGGCCAAACCATTTGTCGAAGCCATGTTTCGTAGGCAGAAACGGCGGCGCATCGCCCAGATGCCACTTCCCAACGATCATGGTGGCGTAACCCCTTGCCTTCAGCAGCTCCGCCAGCGTCACTTCGTTGGTGTGGATCCCTGTCTTCGCCCGGGGCAGATGATTGAACATCATGCTGTTGCGCGGAGGATAGGTACCGGTCATCAGCGCTGCGCGCGACGGCCCGCAGAAGGGCTGTGCGTAGAAATCGGTGAAGCGGATGCCTTCCGCCGCCATACGGTCAATGCGCGGAGTGCGGATGTATGGATTGCCGTAACTGGACAAGTCGCCCCAGCCCTGGTCATCGGCGTAGATGAGGATGAGGTTGGGTTCACGCGCGGCGGCTATGCACACGGTGAAGAGGAAAAGCGCGAAGGCAGGACGCACAACATGCTAGCATGACGGTTTTCCCATATGCCTGCAACCAGCGCGAACTTGCAATCCATCGGTCTTCCCAAAGCGGAGTTAGAGACTCCGGCATTGTGCCTGGACATCGCCGCCTATGAACGCAACGTGAAGCGGATGGCCGCGTACATCATCGGTGAGTGCGGCATCCACTGGCGTCCGCATATGAAGGGGCAGAAGGCGACGGAGTTGGCTTTGCGTGCGGTTCAAGCTGGGGCCATCGGGGTCACTTGCGCCACGGTGTATGAGGCCGAGGCGATGGTGGAAGCCGGGGTAAGAGAGATTCTGCTGGCGAACCAGGTGGCCGGGGATCGCAAAGCGCGAAGACTGGCGCGTCTGCAACGGGAGGCGACAGTCATTGCAGCCTCCGACAGTGCGGCGCACTTGGAGATTCTTTCCCGCGCGGCGATTGCGGAAAACGTCACCATCCCGGTCATCCTGGAACTCGATGTGGGCATGGGCCGCTGCGGCGTCGCCACGGGCGCACCCGCGGTGGAGCTGGGCCTGATTGCTGCCCGCACGCCAGGGCTGGAACTGCTTGGGCTGATGGGTTGGGAAGGCCATATCCTCAAATACGACCCCGAAGAGAAACAACATCAGGCCCAGGCTTCCATGCAAGCCCTGGTGGAGACCGCGGCGCAATTCCGCAAAGCCGGCCTACGCACGGATGTGGTGAGCGCGGCCGGAAGCGGCACCTTCCTTGTCAGTGCATCCAAACCGGGATTGACCGAAGTGCAGGCCGGCGGCGGTGTATTCTCCGATCTGAGTTACCAGAAGTGGGGGCTCGATCACGACTTCGCTCTCACCATCCTGACGCGCGTCGTAAGCCGGCCCTCGACAACGCGTGTGCTGGTGGATGGCGGCTTCAAGACAATGAGCTACTGTCACGGGTACCCGCAACCGCTGGGCGTGGGCGACGTGAAAAGCCTGGTGCTCTCCGCCGAGCACGGCAACATCGAACTGGCGGAGCCCAACGAGACGTTGCGTGTCGGCGATCTGGTGGAATTCGTCCCTGGCTACACCGATAGTACCCTCTGCCTGCACGACGAAATGTGCGTGCTGCGCGACGGCGTGGTGGAAGCGGTGTGGATCATCCCTGGCCGGTCCGGACGGCGGTGAGACGGGCGGCGAAGAAAACCAGCCTGTTGGGGCGGCTCTTCCGCTGGGCGCTCCTTGCAGTAGCTGCATTCTATCTGTTCTTCGGCTTCCTGCTTCTGATGTTGCGCTGGGTGGATCCGTTCACTACCTCAGTGCAGCTACAGCGGCGGGTGGAATCCTGGGGCAGCAAGAAGAAGTACCAGAAGCGTTATCAATTCGTGCCCTTGAAACGGATCTCGCCCCACCTGCAGCATGCCGTCATCGCTGCCGAGGACGGGCGCTTCTACTCCCACCGCGGCTTTGACTGGCAGCAGATCCAGCAGGTGCTCGAAGAAGAGTTGGAGAAGGGCCGCCTGCGCGGGGCATCCACCATCACGCAACAAACCGTGAAGAATTTGTTTTTTACATTGCGCGGGTCATTTCTGCGCAAAGGGGCGGAAGCAGCCCTGGTGCCCGTGGCGGAGACGCTGCTCTCGAAGGACCGCATTCTCGAGCTGTATCTGAACACCGCCGAATGGGGACCGGGCGTGTTTGGAGCGGAGGAGGCGGCCCGCTACCACTTTGGAGTAGGCGCCGCGCAGGTGAATCGCGAGCAGGCCTCGCGGCTGGCCGCCGTGCTTCCATCCCCCCTGCGCTGGCGTCCCGCGAGAATGGATCGCTACGCTGGGATCATTCAGGAGCGAATGCGGCAGATGGGCTGGTGACGCCGCCTGAAGAGAGCGATGGGGATGAGCGCGGAAAGCAGCCAGAGGGTGGAAGGTTCGGGGACCGCCTCGCCGTTCAGGGTGACTTCGCCCAGGATGGAGTTGCCGAAGTTGATGGAAATGGTGCCAGGCCCGTTCACCACGTAGTAGATCGTTGTATAGACTTGAAGATTGCTCAGGCTGTAAAAATCGCCCTGGCAGGAGACAGGCTGAGGACCCGCGGAGAAGGCTCCCTGGCTCAGACTCGCACTGTAATTGCCGCCTGTGTCATTGGTTTCAAGAGCCGTACAAGCACCGGAGATCATCTGAATGAAACCGCGGTGCTGATCTGGACGACGTTGATATCGCCGGTGTAGGACAGCGTCCCTGTCTGCTGCACGGCGAGTGAGAAGTCGAATCCCGCCCCTTCGGCGAGTGGGCGTGTTGAGCTGAGGGTGATTCCGCTGAGAGTTCCCAGTGGTTCGGGATCTGTGATGTTCGCCGTCACAATACCCGTGATCTTCAATCCATCGGCGGTATCCACCACCGACAATCCCGAGGTGTCCCAGTTATGCTGAGAGGCAAACTGGTAGTTGCTCGTGCCAAGGCCAGTGTTTGAGCCTGAAAACAACGAACAGGCGGCTGGCTGGGTAAGCGCCAGCAGTAATCCTCCGAAAATCGCCAGTTTATGACGCCACTGCATTTTGATTTGGTCTCCTGTGTCCTGAAATAGGGTTGGGCACAGGTTGGTGGCGCAACTCACCGCGGAAATGGCTCAAAAAAGAGACCCTAGTACTCTGTTGGAGAGTACCGGGCCGGGTTTCACAATTAGCTCGCGGATTCGGTTTCCATGCGCTGGGCTGCTTCCCACCGCATCCGGTCCTGGTATTCCTGCCACAGTGTGGAGAATCCCGCCCAGTAGTATCCGCCGACAAACAGCATCAAAATCGGCACAGCGAGGAAGTTGAACGTGTCGATGGCGTAGGCCACCATGCAGAGGAAGTAGGTACCGAAGGCGAGTTCGAAATAGGGCAGCCAGCCGCTGCGCGACCGGTACTTCCGCTTCTCCACCACCACCTTCTTTTCACCGATTCCAAACTTCGCCGTGCGCACGAAGCTCGATTGAATCCGCAGCAGCGCTTCCGCTACCGCCTTGGTGTTGATCAATGTCAAAGCGATACCGGCGCTCATCAGCGCAGGCAGGAAGAAGAATGCCTTCCACCACGTGCGCGGGTAAAGCTCGCGCTGGGCGATGACATAGAATGCCGATACAGACCAGAACGATGCAATCACCAGCGGCAGGTCGATGAACAGCATCTCCCACCAGCCGATGTAAAAGCGCACGATCATCACTGGCAGCATCATGGCGCTGACGATGATCATCAACGGATAGGAAATGTTGGGAGTGAGATGGCAGAACGCTTCGGCCTTCACTTTGAACGGCACGTTCGCTTTGAATATGCGGTGAATCAGCTTCAGGCACACCTGCATCAAGCCCTTGGCCCAGCGCGATTGCTGCACCTGGAAGGCGTGCGTATCCACGGGGAGTTCGCTTGGGCATTCCACGGAAGGAACATAGTGGAAGTTCCAGCCCTTCAACTGCGCCCGGTAGCTGAGGTCGCTATCTTCGGTCAGCGTGTCGTGCTCCCAGCCGCCCGCGTCTTCAATCATCTGGCGGCGCAGAATCCCCGCCGTGCCGTTGAAGTTGAAATAGGTGCCCCCGCCAAACCGTGCCCCATGCTCCAGCACAAAGTGTCCGTCGAGAAGCATCGCCTGGATTTCCGTCAGCAGGTTATAGTCGCGGTTGAGATAGGTCCAGCGCGTCTGCACCATGCCGATTTTGGGATCGGTGAAGTAGTGAATGGTTCGGCGCAGGAAGTCGGTGGGAGGAATGAAGTCGGCGTCAAAGATGGCGAAAAACTCGCCCTTGGCCTTGTACATCCCTTCCTGCAGCGCGCCGGCCTTGAAACCGTGGCGATTGGTGCGGTGGATGTACACAATGGGGTGGCCCATCGCGGCGTATTCATTGACCAGGCGTTCCGTGAAGGGATGCGTTTCGTCGGTGGAGTCGTCCAGAACCTGAATCTCCAGCAACTCGCGCGGATAGTCCATCTTCGTAACGGTCTCGATCAGCCGTTCCACCACATAGCGCTCGTTAAACAACGGCAACTGAATGGTGACGCGCGGCAACTGTTCCCATTCCTTGGCGGGCGGCTGATTCAGCAGATGGCGGTGCTTGAAATACTCGCGGATCACCGAGTAGCGGTGCAGCCCGTAGATGGAGAGGATAATAAGGACGGTGAAATAAGGAATCAGCAACGCGTAGTCGAACCATCCGAGCGTGTGAATGCCGGCGAAAGTGTCGTCGAGCAGTTCCCGCTGGAGGCGGCTCAGTGTCGATGCTGTTGTTAATAAAGCTAGCGGAAAGTTGGCTGGTACCATTAAGATTCGCTTCCGATCAGCGGTCGGTCCGCATGCGCAGAATACCCATCCGGTTGATCATATCCGCACTCATCGAGTGGGCTGGAGTGGCGTTCCTGGCCACCTGGACGCCGCTCGAAAAGCACGTTGTGGAGGTCATCGCGATTCTTGCCGTGACTTCCGCAGTATACCTCATTTCCTGTGCCCTCATTCTGAACGAATCTCAATCTGAAAAGCCGTTTCAGGTGAATAGCTTAACTTGGTGGATCGTGGGCTTCGCCGTACTTTTCCGGCTGACTGTGGCGGGTTTGCCCCCGTCTTTCACCGATGATGTGCTCCGCTACCGCTGGGAAGCCCGGGTGCAGGGGGAAGGCGTCAGCCCCTATGACGTAGCCCCGAGCGAGGCCTCCGTGCGTCATCTGCGCGACGCAACCTACCCGCGCATTAGCGGCCCTGACTTCCGCGCCGTCTACGGTCCGTTTGTCGAGCTCACTTACCGTTGGGCTTATCGCTTGATTCGCCCGTTCGCGGGCGGGGATCCGTATCGCGAGGTGTTCTGGCTGAAGCTACCCTCCATCGCCTTCGACCTGGGAGTGCTTGCGGCTTTGCTGGCCTGGAAAGGCCCGCGCTGCCTGCTCTACGCCTGGAGCCCGCTCCCTATCTTCGAGTTCTGGGTGAACGGCCACAACGATTCCCTCATGCTGTTGCCGCTGGTTCTGTCGATCGCGGCCGCCGAGCGTGAGCGTTGGCGCCCCGCACTCGCTTGGCTCGGAGTGGCCATCGCGGCGAAGCTGTGGCCGGCTGCCCTCATCCCCGTCTTCGCCGGCCGCAAGCTCACGCGATGGAAGGAGTGCCTGCTGGCCCTGGCGGTGTTTGCGATGTTCCTGGCCCCGTTTGGTTTGGGGCTGATCCGCAACGGCCCATTCGCCAGCGGCTTCCTTGGAGGCTGGCGCAACAACGACTCTATCTATGGCCTCCTGCTCTGGCTCACTGGCGACGCCTATCTGGCCAAATACACCGCTGCCGCCCTGGTTCTAAGTACCGTTGCGTGGGTCACCTGGAGGCAATGGCCGTTCTCAAAGGCGGTGCTCTCCATCGTAACCGTGCTGCTGCTGGTTTCCTCCAACAACCATCCCTGGTACCTCACCTGGCTCCTGGTTCTGCTGCCGGCTCATCCTTCCTGGGGGCTGCTGCTGTGGACCGCTCTCGTACCCCTCGCCTACCAGGTCCTCATTGGCTGGGAGATCAATGGGATATGGAACGGAGTCAGCCCGTTGCGCTGGTTCATCTACATCCCCGTTTTTCTCGTACTGCTGTATGAGTGGTTCACCCTACGCCAAAACGCCTCGAAAAAAATCACCGTCCTGTGATGGAAATCAGACTCTGTCCGCACGTTGATTCATGAAGCGGTTAGAGAGCCGGATAAAACAAAAACAGCAACCGGCCGGAATCACCGTTTAGCAGATTCGGCGCAAGCCGGGGGAAAACAAATCAACAAAAAAACATCCACCCCGGGGCGCGCAAGCAGGTTTTGGTTCTCTTTGTCTTTGCTTGAGGAGCACCCACAAGCCGCCGGAGAGCGGCAAGTTTCAATGGAGGAGCATCGGAGGACGCGAGGCGGTTTTGCGGATGGGAACACGCATCCGCCTCGCGCACCGCTACAATGGAAGCGAAGCACCTCAGGCTCGGATCATGGAAGCACACCTGCGGAGAATCGGGTATCTGAACATCGCACTCGGAGCGTTCGGGGTATTTGTGTGCCTTGTCGTTCTGATTCTGTTCAAGGGTCCGACTGGGATTCTACTCATCAACGCCCGCGTCGGCGGCTCCGCCACCACAACGGAAGGTTTCGTGACGGCCTGCATCATGATCTATCTGCTGTTGATGGCCGGACCACTGATTCTTGTGGGCAAAGGGCTTTTGCAGTGCCAGGAGTGGGCTCGCAACTTGGGAATGATCCTGTCCATTTTTGGTTTGATCAACATACCGCTCGGCACCGTCGTTGGTATCTACAGCCTGTGGGTTTTGACGTCCTACGAGATTGAGCCGCTTTTTACTGCCCCTCCCCGCTCCCCCGGCAATCTAAACCCTCCGCGTTAGCAGTAGTTTCTCGATTTCGTCCAACAATTCCACTAACCGCTGCGCAGCCGTGTGCTGATGTCCGAATCGCAGTGCGTTGTAGGTTACCGTGAACCTCCCCACCAAAGCCGCAGCCTGCGGATCCTTCATGGTTCCCACGAACTCGGAAGGCGTGATCCATGCCGGTTTTTCAATCCCGCGTTGATGCAGCAGGTCGAGCATTCGCTGATACAGCAGCGTGGCATCGGACGCCGAAACCTGGCCGCGCCGAACCCGTTGCACCCGGAATGCCGTCTTGGCATATCGCCACAACGCGGGTCCGAACAGGAACAGCCCAGTGACAAGCACGATGGCCAGCACCGCCTGCCAGGCGTACTGTCTGGCATTGTCAGCGCCACCCTTCAGCCGCTTCATCCAATCCGAGACGGCGGTTTCAAACCAGCGCAACTGAAAGCTGCGGCTCGATTGCTCCACCTTGGCCGCCAGATTCAGTTGCCGTTCAATGTCATAGCTCAAAACCCAATCCTGCCAGAACACCTGCAGGGCATCGGCGTAGAGCTGAAGCCGCATGGACAGCGAATGCGCGGAAGGATTCGGATCAGGCGGCGTTGGATCAAAGGTCGTCCAGCCCTTCCCCTTCAGCCATACCTCCACCCAGCTATGCGCATCGCTGGCTCGGATCAGATACCAGCCGCTGAGCGGGTTGAAGACGCCGCTCTGAAACCCTGTGGCCACTCGCGCCGGAATCCCAATGGACCGCAACATCACGGCCAGCGCGGAGGCAAAATACTCACAGTGCCCTTTCTTGCGATGGAACAGGAAATCGGCAACCGGGTCCGGAACCTCCACTTGCGGCAGCTCCGTGGTGTAGGGGTAAGTCTTGCGTAAGTAGACTTCAATCGCCCTGGCCTTGTCCTCCTCCGTCTCCAACTCCGCCGTCACACGTTTCGCCATCGCCGCAATGCGCGCATCCAGTTGCGGCATCCGGAGGTTGCTCATGCGCTCCTCCGGGCTGAGCGCGCTCCCGTTAAACCGCGGGTCGCCGTCCATTTCGAGTAACGCGTACACCCGGTAGCGAAGCTGATCGGCGGGTCCAAACAGGCGAAAGGTATTGGCAGGAGTTCGGATCACGACGGGCACGCCAATTTGTATGGTTTCCGGCGACCCAACCAGGAAGAGAGCATCTGACGTGGATTCCTGCATCGCCACTTCGTAGCTGATGCGTCGGGCCCTTCTCAACGTGTCCTCGATCGAACTGAGCCGCAGCACACCCCCTTCCACGCGCAAAACCTCCGTGGAATTCGTCTCGTTAAACCAGCGCTTCCCATCGAACTGCGTCAGCGCGGCTCCCCTCCATTTCAGGCCTTGCGGAGCCATCTCGTTTCCAGTGAGGATGCGCGCGTGCATCACCGCGGTATTCCGCATCTTCAATTCGCCAATCTGCCCGAGCGTCACTTCGTTGGAAAAACCGGGCACGTGATAGCGTTGGGGAACCAGTCGCTGGAAGGCCGCCCGCGCCGTACGCGGCAGCAGGAAAAACAGCGATCCGGTAAGCGTCAGAATTCCGCACACGGTGAACACCGTGAGTCCCAATAGCCGCAGATTGAGGTGCCGTTGCCCAGCCCTCACCACGCTATCGGTGCGCAACGCCGATCGCCGCATCTCCGAAGCCGCGAATGTCCCCACACCGAAAAACAGGAATAGGGCAAGGAACAGGAAGTAGTTCGCGCTGGAGGAAAGCACCGACGCCGCCAGTAACTCCAGAAATGCAATCACCTTGACATAGAAGAAGTCGCGCTCCGTCCTGGCAGTCAGTATCTTCACCACCGCGAGGAAGAACACCAGATGAACAGTGGCGGTGAGGAAGTCGCGGGAAACGTAGAGATAGTCGAGCGGATAGAAGGCCACATACGCCAGCGTGGGCCAGGTGACCGCCTTTTCCGAAAGATCAAACTGAAGCCACCCCAGCACGTACAGCACACGCAGCAGCAGACCGGTCGCCGTGGCCACAGCCGTTGGCGCATCCAGATACCCAGACCCCAGAACCGCCAGGTATCCGCTGCCCAGCAATCCCAGTAACGAGATCTCAAAGAATGCATCGGCAGAGGTCCAGCGCTGAGGCGTGGAGTTCACTTCTTCAACGATGCCTCCAGTTTGGTGGCGAAGTCGTTGCGCACTTTGTTGTCTTCCCCGCCACCCGCAAGGATGACGAAATAGTTCCCCTGGTGAAACGCCATCTTGCCGGGCTCCGGACGCCACTTCTGCACCAGCTCGAAGGCAACCGCCTGGCTGCCGTACTCATATACCGACGCGGTCAGCCGCACGCCGTTTGCATCGTAGTTACCGCGCCGCGCACGCTTGATTCCGCGCTGCTTCAATTCCTCGGAATGCTCTTCAGGGGGCATGTTCTCCACCGATACCCGGCGCCATTCACCCAGGGTCATCGGAAGAATTTCCACTCGTTCGTTCGGGTTCTCGCAGGCCGCCAGAGGCAGCAGCGCTATCCACCATTGGCGGCGCGTGATCATCACAATTTCCATGGTACCCCCGCGGCCACCGCGGCAAGGTGCTCCTGCTACGATGAACCTTTATGAGTAAGTTCAAACCCGTCCGCAAGGGCGGAAAGACGGAACCGCCCAAGCCTGGCGCCGTCCCTTGTGCCATCCTGATCATTTCTGGAATCGCGTTGCTCTCCCTGTTGTTCTATGCCGCACTCAGCTCAAGCGTGAAGTAAATGAGAATCGACCAACGTCAGCCCGACCAGCTTCGCCCCGTTCAAATCGAACCCGGCTACCTGCTTACCGCCGAAGGATCGGCACTGATCAGTTTTGGAAATACCAGAGTTCTGTGCGCAGCCACGGTGGAAGAATCCGTGCCTTCCTTTCTGCGCAACACCGGCAAAGGTTGGGTCACGGCCGAATACTCCATGCTCCCTCGCGCCACCGCGACGCGCACGGCGCGCGAGGTGAACAAAGGCCGGCAGTCCGGGCGAACCCTCGAAATCCAGCGCCTCATTGGCCGTTCCTTGCGTGCCGTCATCGATCTCGAGGCGCTCGGCGAGCGCTCCCTCATCGTCGATTGCGATGTCCTACAGGCCGACGGCGGTACTCGCACGGCGTCCATCAACGGAGCATTCCTTGCGCTCGCCATCGCGATCCGGCAGTTGCTGAAGTTTCAGCAGATCAAGACCAACCCGATCCGCGATCATGTCGCCGCCATCAGCGTCGGCATCGTGAACGGAGTACCCTTGCTCGATCTCTGCTACGAAGAGGACTCCAAGGCCGAGGTGGACGCCAACATCGTCCTCACCGGAGCCGGCAACTTCGTCGAGTTCCAGGCCACCGCGGAGCGCAATTCCTTCAACGATGACCAGATGGCGCAGTTGGTCACGCTCGCCCGCAAAGGAATCGCGGAAATCGTCGCCATGCAGAAGCAGATTCTCGCCGGAGCTTAGCATTGCTGACCCTCTATTGCGCCACTACCAACGCGGGCAAGCTCCGCGAATTCCTTCATGCCGCCGAAGAGCTTGCGCCCGACTTCTTCCGCATCGAACCTCTGCCCGGTTTGAAGCAGATCACCGCTCCGGAGGAAACCGGAGATACCTTTGAGGCCAACGCCATTCTCAAGGCGGTGTACTACAGCCGGTACACTCCGGAACTGATGTTTGCCGAGGATTCAGGGCTTGAGGTAGACGCACTCAACGGCGCCCCCGGAGTGCATTCGGCTCGTTTTTCCGGCCCGGATGCGACCGATGAAAAGAACAACATCCTGATGCTCGAAAAGATGCGCGGCGTGGCACAGCGCACCGCCCGCTACGTCTGCACCATCGCGGTTGTGCAACAAGGGGAAGTGCTCGGGACATTCCGTGGAACCGTGGAAGGAGAGATCATTGACCAAGAGCGGGGAAGCAACGGCTTCGGCTATGATCCGATGTTCTATTGCCCGGCGTTTCACTGCACCTTCGGGGAAGCGAGCACCGCGCAGAAACTCGAGGTCAGCCATCGCGGTGAAGCCACGCGCAAGATGCTACGTTTCCTCAAGGACCGCGCTACAGCAGGTCCCGAACCGCAATCGTAGCTTCGCCCGTCAGCGGAGTTTGGACCATTTCGTCTTCGGCAAACGCCTGGATTGAACGGTACTCGCCGGCCTCCGGCTGCTGATGCACAATCAGCCTCCGCCCGTTCACGTCGAGCACCCAGTATTCCTCAATCCCCGCCCGCGCATACAACCGGGCCTTGCGGCCTAAATCGAATGACAAGGTGGTGTCGGAGACTTCCGCCACCATGCGGATGTCGGCCGGTTGGATCGAACCTGCGATCTCATCAACGGAACGTCGCAGCACAACCGCGTCCGGCTCCGGATTGTTTGTGGCATTTTCTTCGCGCGCCACATCGATTCCTGGTTCCTGTAACGAGCACAGATCAAACATCTGGTTTAGCCAGCGAATCAACTTGCGCAAGGCACGAGTGTGCGGCAGCTTCTTACCCATTTTTTGAACCAGCACTCCCTCGATCAATTCATAATCCCGGACTCCAACCAGTCCGGCCTGTTCGAGGGCTTCGCACTCCTCGCGGGTCCACTTCTTTGTGGGAGGATAATCGCCGTTGTCTGTCCGTGGCTGAGGCGGACTCATTACGACAGGCATGCCTTCATTATCCTCCATCGCCATCAAGCGCTAAATCCCCTAAAAACCCGCGCTACAGCAATTCCCGCACAACAATCGTAGCTTCGCCGGTTAGCGGAGTTTGGACCGTCTCGTCTTCGGCAAACGCCTGGATCGAACGGTATTCGCCAGTCTCGGGCTGCTGGTGCACTATTAGCCGCCGCCCGTTCACGTCGAGCACCCAGTATTCCTCAATCCCCGCCCGCGCATACAACCGGGCCTTGGGGCCTAAATCGAATGACAAGGTGGTGTCGGAGACCTCCGCCACCATGCGGATATCCCGCGAGCGAATTGTATCGACAAGCTCAACCACCGAGGCACGCAGCACCACAACATCTGGCTCAGGCTGGCTGGTAGGGTTATCGACCGGCGCCACATCGATGCCCGGCTCAGGAACAACCTTTGATTCAAAGGTGAAAACAAGCCATTGGATCAGTCTGCTGAGCGCACGGATGTGCAGAAGTTTCTTACCCGTTTTTTGAACCAGCACTCCCTCGATCAATTCATAATCCCGGACTCCAACCAGTCCGGCTTGTTCGAGGGCTTCGCACTCCTCACGGGTCCACTTCTTTGTGGGGGGGAAATCGCCGTTGTCTGTCCGTGGCTGAGGCGGACTCAATGCGGCAGGCATGCTTTCATTATCCCCAATCGCCATCAAGCGCTAAGATAGTTTCCAGAGGACAACATGCGGATTAACGAAGACAACACAAGCAAACTCGTCTGGTTTCTGGCTGGGGCGGCCATCGGGTCAGCGATCGCCCTGCTCTATGCTCCCGCTTCCGGCGACGAGACTCGCCGCAAGATCGGGGAAGCAGCCGGCCGCGGCCGCGACAGGCTGAATGAATCCGGACGCGACATTGTGGAGAAGGGCAAAGAACTCTTCGACCGTGGACGCCAGATTGCCGACGATGCCTCCGATCTCTTCGAAAGCGGACGGAAGCTCGTTAAAGGATAACTTCGGTGTCACAGGCAGCCGGTCTCCCGCCTTTTGCCAACGAATCTTACCGCGATTTTCACCAGCCGGAGCACCATGCAGCGATGCAGGATGCTCTGGCTCGGGTGCGCGCGGAGTTGGGCAAGGAATATGACATCCTCATCTCTGGCCAGGCGCTGAAGGGTAGTGGAACGTTTGCTTCCCTCAACCCCTCCCGGCCCCAGGAGATTGTTGGTCACCATCAGCGGGCGACGCTCGAACAGGCGCGCCAGGCTGTCGAAGCGGCCTACGGCTATTTCCCCATCTGGAGCGCCACCCCCGTCGAGCAGCGGGTGCAGCTAGTAGTCAAGGGGGCGGCGCTGCTGCGGGAGCGCAAGTCCGAGTTCAACGCCTGGTTGATCCTCGAAGCCGGCAAGAATTGGCCCGAAGCCGAGGCCGACACCTGCGAAGCCATCGACTTCTGTGAATATTACGCCCGCCGCATGCAGCGCCACGCCACCCCGGAGACGCTGGTGCAAATGCCCAATGAGCATGACACCATGCGCTACCTGCCCCTTGGCGTAGGCATCGTGATTCCACCCTGGAACTTCCCCCTCGCCATCCTGGTTGGCATGGCCACTGCCGCGCTGGTGTGCGGCAACACCGTGGTGATCAAGCCGTCGAGTGACACCCCTACCATTGCCGCCAAGTTCGCCGAGCTCCTGCTCGACGCGGGATTCCCTCCCCAGTGCTTCGCCTTCCTTCCCGGCAGCGGTGCCGCTATCGGCGATGCCCTGGTGTCGCATCCAAAGACCCGTTTTATCAGCTTCACGGGCTCGCGCGATGTCGGTTTGCACATCAACCAGCTCGCCGCCCAGCCGGTGAAAGGCCAGATCTGGATCAAGCGCGTCGTCGCCGAAATGGGCGGCAAGGATGCCATCGTCGTCGATTCCGAGGCCGATCTCGATGCAGCCGCAGCCGGCGTCGTTGCCTCGGCCTACGGCTTTCAGGGACAGAAATGCTCCGCGTGCTCTCGCGCCATCGTCGATGCTTCGATCTACGATGTTTTCATCGAAAAAGTGAAGGCCCGCGTGGAGCAGTTGCGCGTCGGCCCCGCTGACGAGTTCGGCTTCGATATGGGTCCCGTAATTAATGAGCGGGCCCGCCGCACGATCCTCGAATACATCGCGGTAGGCAAAGCCGAAGGCCGCTTGATCGCAGGCGGGGACTCCGCTCCCGGAGACGGCTTCCTGCTACAGCCCACCGTCATTGCCGACATCGATGTCAACGCCCGCATCTTCCAGGAAGAGATTTTCGGCCCGGTGCTCGCTGTGACGAAGGCACGTGACTTCGAACACGCCCTGGAACTGGCCAACGCCACCGAATACGGGCTCACCGGCGCTGTCTACTCGCGCAATCCGCAGAAGATTCAGGCCGCCAAGGATCGTTTCTTCGTTGGCAACCTGTACATCAACCGCAAGTGCACGGGAGCAATGGTCGGAGCCCATCCGTTTGGCGGCTTCAATATGTCGGGCACTGACTCAAAGGCGGGAGGCCCTGATTACCTGTTGCAGTTCCTCCAGGCCAAGAGCATCGCCGAAAAGATCTAGCCTCGCTTACGGCGCGAAGTAGCCGTTAATGTCCAGCACCAGGTGCGTGGGGCTGGCCGCGAAGAAGCTGATCGAGCCGTTCGTTCCCGCAGGCACCAGAGCCGCATTCGCCACCACTTGCCCGTTGAACGAGTTCAGTGTAGATACCAGCGGCACGCTGGATCCCGTCGGGTAGGCCGTGACATACGAGAGCGGCCCTGGCGGAACAGCCGTCACATTCACCGAATAGGCCTGCGCCGACGTTGGCGCCCCGCAGCCGCTGTAGGGCACAGGAATTTCCTTCGAAGTGCCCGCCTCAATCCGCGGCGGTCCGAACGATCCCGTCTTGCCGCTTCCGTCGCGAGTATCAGCCACACGGCACGGACTCAACGTATAGAAGTTCAACTGGCCGCCGTACCCCGGAGGCGCAAAGTACCCGTTGATATCCAGCACAACATCCGTGGTGTTCGAAGCAAACACCTGGATCCCGCCACTGGTTCCAGCCGGCACGATCGCAGCGTTCGCCACCACCTGGCCATTCCACGAGTTCAGCGTCGATGTGGCAGGTAGGTTTTGTTCCGATGGATAGACGGTGAGGTAACCGAGGTAGCCTTGCGGGACCACAGTCGCATTCAACGAAAATGCCTTCGCATAGGACGGAATGTTGCACACTGCTCCGGCAATCGGAATCTGGCGCGATGTCCCGCCAGCAATTGCCGGTGCGCCGTACGGAGTGCCCACAATCGTGCCCTGCCGCGTATCGGCGATGCGGCATGGAGCCACCGGGTAGAACGCAAGCCCCAGCGTATCGTCTGTCGTCGTGAAGTATCCGTTGATATCCATCACCACGTCCGTATCATTCGACACGTAAAGCGTAATTGCTCCGTTCACGCCCGCCGGCACTATCGCGGCGTTCGCCACCACTCGCCCGTCAAAGGAGTTGAGCGTCGATACCAGTGGCTGGCTGGTGCCCGTCGGGTAGGCCGTGATGTAGCCGAGTGCACCCGGGGGCACTGCGGTAACGTTCAACGAATAGGCCTTCGCCGTCACGGGAATGCCGCATCCCGATTGCGGAATCGGGAAATCGCGAGACGTGTTGCCGCCCATGCGCGGTGTGCCAAACGGGAATGATTTCGTTCCGTCCCGTGTATCCGCAATGCGGCACGGCGGCACGGCAACAAATCGAAGCGCGGAGCTGAACCCTCCACTCGTTCCTGCCTGCGTGATGATAAGCGTTTGATTGGCGATGTTCAACGTCGTACTTCGCGAATTGTAGTCGCCGTTGGCGTTGACGAAGATCGTCACCGTCCCGTTTCCAATGCCTGAATAGCCCGTTTGCACGAAGACCCAACTCGTCGAGTTGGTCACCGACCACGAGCATGACGCCGACGCGAACACGCTGATCACGGTGGAGCCGCCCGAAGACGGAATGTTCACGCTCAGTGGCGACACGCTATAAGAGCAGCCCGCCAACCCTGCCTGGTTAACCAGGAATTGCGTGGTGCCAATCGTAATCACGGTAGTTCGCACGAACGAACCGAAATTAGCGCCGAAGGTCACCACCAGTGAGCCATTCCCGGATCCTGTCGTTGTCGAGAAGGTCGTCCAGGTACCGCTGGAGCGAGGATTCCAGGCGCAGGTCTGCGGGCCCGTAATGTTTAGCGTGATGGACCCGCCTTCCGCGCCCACAACCGTCGGTCCGGTGATGAAGTAATCGCAAGCCGCTGCTTGTTGGGTCACCGTCACACTGAATCCGGCTACCCAGATCGTTCCCGTGCGGGCCGCGCCCGTGGTGTTCTCCGTAAATGAATAGGCAATGGAGCCAGCCTGCGGAGCGCCCACGGTAATCCAGTCCGCTTCGCTGATTGCGTTGGCACGGCAATCCAGTTGCGCCGATGACGTGCTCAGTGTGGCACTACCCGCCCCCGTCCCCGCCGTAACACTCAACGTGACCGGGCTCACCAGACAGGGAGTCAACAGGAGCCCATGGGCGGAGTCATAGCCGGCCACCTGCCCGCTGTTGTTGATATCGGAGAAGGTGGCGTCGGTACGCAGCCGCAGGAACCGGCCGTTCTCGGCGCCGATCAGGTTCACCACACTGCTGGCCACACCGTTCAAAATGTTGCAGGAACCAACGATGTCCCGCGTGTCGTTCACCCGCAACGAATAAATAACGCCCGCGGCGTTCACTGCCTCACACATGGATGCACCGGATAGCTTCCCATTCGCCGCCCGGATGAGCACCCCACTGCTGTTGAAGCCGCCAATCATCGTTCCGCCATTCGAAACACCCGTGAGGTACGTGTTTACTCCGGTGTGCACATCAAGAGACGTGAAATTCGGCGGCGTCACCTGCGAAAGCCCGTGCCGCTTGCCGGAGCCATCAGTGTAATCGCCCACCGTCAGCGAAGAGTCGGTGACACCGTTCAGATTCGTGACTGTGGAGTTCGGCACATCGAATGTCGTGAACGTACCGTTCGGGGAGCGCACGAAGCCATGCGTCTTGTCGCTGCCGTCGACGTAGGTGCCGACGATCAGTCCGCCTGCATTCACGTCTTTGGGGAACGTGTCCTTCGCGCCCGGAACGGTGAAGGTGGACAGCCCGCCATTGGAGTCGCGGACGAACCCGCGGGCCCGGCCGTCGGAAAGCAGATAGTGGCCAGTAATCGTCCCGCCTTCGTTGATACCTACGGCGCGAGTTACCACCGCGCCCGGGTAATCAAAGCTCAGCCAGCGGAACCCACCACTCAGGTCGCGCGTTGCCGGCGAAATCGTATAGGAGTTGGTGTAGACATTCGGATCGGCAATCCCATTGCTCGTGCCCGTCACCGCCGAAACATAGAATTTCACGTTGCCAGACCCTGCGGCCGGTGGATTCCAGTCAAAGGCATACACCGTGGAGCCCGATGCCCCCACCTGGTTCACGTACTCAATGCCGTCTTTCGATTGAATCCCAACCAGGCCCGACGCTTCGAAATTGCCGGCTTGCTGGCTTTCATCCGAGGCCAGCCGGGCAGTAAGCTGGAAACCGGTCAGTACCGGCGTATTGTTGGCAAAAATGTGGACGCGGATGCGCTGCTTCTTGCCGGGTGCATAAGCCAGGCTTCCGAAATCAACGAGTACGCTTCCAGGGTTGTTCGTGGTGCCGATATGGCATTCCGCGCACGTTCCGTCGCCCGGTGCTCCGGTTTTACCGACGGGGGGAATCACGATGTTGCCGAACAGGCCAACGAAGGAAGCAAGGAAAAGAGCAGTCAGTGTCAACGTCGACACACGAATCTTGCGAGGCACGGGGGAACCTCCGTAATATTAACAGGCGAAATGTGATGCTGCCCTATTATACGCACTTTGGGCAATAATTAAAGTGGCTATTTTTGTGAAAAACATCTGGCGATAACCGATGAAACGCTCGCCTCCTCAACAGCTCGCCGCCAAGCGGCCTCTCAAGACTCTCGACCGCGTCCTCTCCAAGGCCGGGGCCGGCTCACGCACCGAAGCCCGCGCCTGGATCGGCGCCGGCCGTGTCGCCGTCAACGGCAAAATCATTCAGACTCCGGACCACTGGGTTGACCTGCAGCGGGACAAGGTCACTCTCGACGGCCAGCCTCTGCGCAAGGCCAAGCCGCTCTATCTCCTGCTGTACAAACCCAAGGGATATCTCACCACTTTCAAAGACCCCGAGGGCCGGCCAACCGTCTACAACCTACTCGAAGATGTCCCCCACGTAGTCCCCGTTGGCCGCCTCGATCTGGACACCAGTGGCCTTCTCATCCTCACCAACGACACACAGTTCGCCGAGAGGATCATGAACCCGGACTACAAAGTGGCCAAGACCTATCTGGTAAAGGCGGCCGGCATTCTCTCAGAGGAACACCTGGAGCAACTGCGCACCGGCGTGGAATTGAGTGACGGCATGACCAGTCCGGCCATCGTGAAGCGAGTCCGCGACCGCGACAAGAGCACGTTCCTCGAGATCACCATCACCGAAGGGCGCAACCGCCAGGTGCGGCGGATGCTGGAGGCTGTGGGAAGCCGTGTGCGCAAGCTGGTTCGCACTTCGATTGGCGCCATCGGCATCGGAGATCTGGAAATCGGCAAATGGCGTGAACTGACTCCGCACGAAGTTCGCAGCCTGGCTGGGCGCTAATCTCCCGCTGCCGGAGCCTCCACCCGTTGCCTCCGCGTCACCAACGCCCCCAAATCGTCGAAGATCGAATAGGCCACCGGTGTCACCAGCAGCGTCAGCAACAGTGACAGGCTCTGTCCACCGATCACCACGATGGCAATCGACCGCCGTTCTTCGGCTCCCGGCCCGGCGCCAAGCGCCAACGGCATCATGCCCGCCACCAGCGTCAGCGTCGTCATCAGAATGGGCCGCAAGCGGTCCCGGTTCGCTTGCAGAATCGCTTCCAATCGCGGCAGCCCTTCCCGTCTCAGATTGTTCGTGTGGTCGATCTGCAGAATCGAGTTCTTCTTCACCACGCCAAACAACACCAGAATCCCCAACGCGCTGTACAGGTTCAACGTGTCCCGGAACAGATACAGCGAATAGAAACCAAACGGCACCGAAAGCGGCAGGCTCAGCAGGATGGTCACCGGGTGGACCAGGCTTTCGAATTGCGACGCCAGAATCATGTACATGAACACGACGGACAGCAGGAACGCCAGCAAAAACTCACCGAACGTTCGCTCAAACTCGCGGCCCCGCCCAATCACCATCGTCGAGTACGCCACCGGCAGATTCAGCTTCTCCGCTTCGGCGAACATCTCCGTCAACCGGTCTGCCAGCGCATACCCTGGAGCGATATTGGCGCGAATGCCGACCTGCCGCTGCCGGTCCAAACCCTCGATCCGGTATGGCGAAAAGCCCTCAGACAACTTCACTACGTTGTCGATCCGCACCATCGCGCCGTCCCTCGCCGGAACATAGAGCCGCGCCACCGAGCGCGCATCCCGCCGGTCGACTCCCGTCAGGCGCACTTCCACGTCGTAGTCTTCCGCCAGTTTGTCATCACGGAAGCGCGACACTTCATCGTCGCCGCCCACCATGATCCGCAGGGAATTGGCGATGTCGGCCGCATCCACTCCAAGATCGGCCGCACGGTCCCGGTCGATGGAAACCCGCAACTCGGGCTTCGTCATGCGCAACGTCGTATCGACGTCCACCAGCCCGGGAATCTGCAACGCCGCCAGCCGTAGTTTCTCGCTATAGGTGCTCAGCGCTTCCAGCTCAGGGCCGCGAATGCTGAAGTCGATGTCCACCGGCGCCGATCCCTGATTCATCGACTGTGCATTGCGCACCATGGCTCGCAGATCCGGATAGGCCTTCATCTTGGCGCGGATGGCCGTCATTACGTCCCGCTGCGAATAGACGCCCTGGAACGCTTCCATCGGTTTGCCTTCCAGAGTCTTCTTCCACAACCGGGGCAGTGAGAAGACGCGTTCCTCGATGTTGGTGATGCGCACGAACAACTGCGATACGTTCACCGTACCCAGGTAACTCGCCCCTGTCGTCACCAGCACGTGCTCCACGCCCGGCAGCGAAAACAGTTCCCCTTCCACCTTCTCGATCACCTTCTCCATCGACGCCAGGCTGGCGCCTTCGGGGGCAATGATCGACATCTCGAACTCGCCTTCGTCCACATTGCTGGGGATGTATTCCTGCTTCACCATCTTGTACAAAGGCACGCAGGACGCCATCACCAGCAGGGCTAAGCCCGCCACCAGGAACCTGTTCCGCATCGACCAGCGAAGCATCTTCATGTAAATCCGGTCGATGAGGCCGTAAAACCCGCGGCGCGAATCGGCTTCATCCTGCGCTCCATGGTGCTTCACGCTCAACATCCGTGAGCTCATCATCGGCGTCAGCGAGAAGCTCACCAGCAGCGACACCATGATTGCCGCCGCCGCCGTTACGCCGAAGCTAAACAGGAAGCGCCCGGAGATGCTCGACATGAACGAGACAGGAAGGAAGATCACCACCAGGCTGAGCGTCGTTGCCATTACCGCCAACCCGATATCGCGCGTCGCTTCCACCGCGGCCATCATCGGATGTAGATTCTTCTCCTCAATGAAGCGGAAAATATTTTCCAGCACGACGATCGCATCGTCAATCACGACACCTACCATCAGCACCAGCGCCAGCATCGTGATGTTATTCAGCGTGAAATTCAGCCAGTACATCACACCGAACGTGGCCACAATCGAGGCCGGAATCGCCACCGCCGCAATGATCGTCGCCCGCCAGTTGCGCATAAACACCAGCACCACCAGCGACGCCAGGATGCTGCCCAGAATCAGGTGCAGGCGCACTTCGTGGAACGCCGCCTCGATGTACCGCGACTGGTCCTGCACAATGTCCAGCGAAACACCGGGAGGGAGCAACTGCCGGATGCGGGGCAGCCGGTTCTTGATGTTGTTGATCACCTGGATCGTGTTCGCCCCGGTCTGACGCCGGATCTGCAGCGCCACGGCCTGCTTGCGGTCGTAACGCGCCGCGGTGCGCTGTTCTTTATGTCCGTCTTCGGCGTAGCCGATATCTCGGATGCGAATGGGAGTATTGCCGATCGTCGCTACCACCAGGTCGTTGAACAACCGTGGATCGGGGAAGCGGCCCAGGGTCCGCAACGTCAACTCGCGCGGCCCCTCATCGACGCGCCCGCCGGGAATTTCCGCGTTCTGCCGCGCTACCGCGTCCCGCACGCGCAGGATCGGAATCTTGTAGGCCTCCAGCCGGTTGGCGTCGATCCACACATTAATCGCCCGCTTCTGTCCACCGTTGATCTGCACCTGGCCCACGCCGCCCAGCGACTCGAGTGAATCCTTCACCTCGCGTTCGGCTATTTCGTACAACTCGCGCGGCGTGCGCGATCCCGACAGCACCAGGCTCAGAATCGGTGATGCCTCCGTATCGAGCTTACGGATCAGCGGCGGCTTGGCATCGCGCGGCAACAGGCTGATCACCGTCGCCACCGCGTCCCTCACATCCTGGGCCGCAACGTCGATATTGCGCTTCAAGTCGAACGTGATGGTCACGATGGACTGGCTTTCGGTCGACGTGGAGCGGATGTTGTCGATACCCTCCACTGTGGCCACGGCGTCCTCGATGCGCCGCGTAATCGTCGACTCCATTTCCTCCGGCGACGCTCCAAACAGCAGCGTCCGCACCGTGATCATGGGAAGATCGACATCCGGAAAGCGATCCACTCCCAGCTTGCTGTAGGAGACACCACCTATCACGATCAGGGCCATGATCAACATCACGGCGAACACGGGGCGGTGGATGCAAACCTCGGCGAGCTTCTGCATTACTGGCTCACCACTTGCACTTTCTGCCCTTGTACAAAACGATCCGAGGGATCCAGTACGTAGCGCTCCCCGGGCTTCAGTCCGGAAAGCACTTCCAGGCGATCTGGGTTCGTCAGCCGCCGCCCGGCTTTAATCTGACGATCTTCAAGCGCATCATTGTTCACCACGAACACCCGGTCCACACCGGCGAAGCTGATTACGGAAGACAGGGGCACTGCAATCCCGCGCGCATTAGGATCCACCGTGATCGTAGCTTCGATAAATGCTCCAGCTCGCAGACTGCCGTCTTCATTCGGAATCTCGCCTTCCACCACCAGCGAACGATTCTGCGCTTCGATCGACGGGCTGAGACGCACCACCCGCCCGGGATGCGAGACACCCTGCCCTTCGAACATCAGATCGATGCGCTGCCCCGAACGTACTTTATAGGCCACGCGCTCCGGCACCTGCAGCCGCGCCCGCAAAGGATGCCAGCGCACCAGCACAACCGCCGGTGCGTTCACCGCCAGAAATTCGCCCACCGTGGCCAGCCGCTGCGTAATAGCTCCACGAAATGGAGCCCGGATCACGGTATCGGTCAACTGCTGTTTCGCCAGAGCGATTTCCTGCCGCCGCTGCAGCAGCTCGGCGCGCGTGCGAAGCACTTCTTCCACCGCTCCCTGATAGCGCGCTTCCGCCGCTTGCAGGTTGACGCCGGCCCGCTGATAGTCGACGTTGGAGACAATGCCCTTCTTGAACAATTCGTTGGCATTCCCGAACATCAGTTTCGCCTCGCGGAGCGACGCGGCGGCCTGGCGCACGATCGCCGTCTTCACCGGGTCCACTTCGTCTCCGTCCTTCGGCCCCAGCCCGAGCCGCGCACGCGTTTGCTCCATCGAAGCTTCCGCCTGCCGCAGCCGAAGGTCGTAGTCTTCCTTCTCCAGCTCCGCAATGACTTGTCCTTCCTGTACGCGCGTCCCCAGGTCGACATGGAGCTTTTGCACCCGCCCCGGTACTTTCGCCCGCAGGGTGGCCTGATCCTCCGCCTGCAGTTCCCCCGTGGCGGCGATGATCTCAGGGATCGCCTCCATCACGGCATCCCGAGCCTTCACTGTCACCACGGGTGCCGTGGTGGCTTTCACGGTGTCGGTAGAGTATGGTCCGCTACAGGAAATGGAAAAGAGACCAAATAATGCGAAAACACAACGGCGAGGCATGGGACTTGTCGGGTTTTATTATATCGGTTGGCAGCCCAACTTACGTCGAGGCCTGCCCGCTACCCACTTCGCCCTGCGGAGTCACATTGTCATGCACCGGTTCCACCGATAGCAGGCGCCGCGAGTAGCGCAGATAGAAGGCCCGGTAGCGATGCCCCTCTTCGATGGAGTTGACAACTTGCTTGGAGGCGCAAAACCGGACCCCGTCGATGCGCAGGTGGTAGAGGGGCTGGCTGTCCTCCCAGTCTTCAAAACTCCCCTCGTTCCCTTCCTCGTCGCCCTTCCACTCCTTGCGCCGGTCTTCCAGACTGATATGATCATTCACCCCGCGCATCTCCACGTCGCCTTTTCCTTCGGCCGTATCAATTCGCGCCATGATCATGTCAGCCACCACACGCCAGGGAAGCACGTAGCAACCAATCCCGGATAGAAAGAGAGGAAGGAATCGCAACGCTAGCGTTGTCGTCATATCCTCCGCCAGATCTTCGAGCATCGGAAGAATGAACGGCCACGCCAGCCCAAGCAGCACCGATGCGGCAATCCATCCACACGGTGCCATGAGGAGGCGGATGAGCACGCTTTGTTGCCGTGCCGTCAGCTGACCTCGGCGATTCGCTTCCAGGTCAGCCTTGGTGAATCCGACATAGCGCTGGAGGTCCGTCTGGACCTCCTCCGGCGACCGCATCCGGTAGCCGTACTGAACGTAGGACATTGGTCTCGTCTATTGGATCAGCAGGAATACGCTGTTGCTCTCGCGTCCGTTGATGCGGACACGCACGGGAACACCACCGTCCTGAGCGGCAGCATCCTCTGGGAGCCGGAACCGTACCAGCGCCGTGCCCACTTGGTTTGGCGCTCCGCCAGCCCAGATCGCTTCCACAACGCGGTCCGCCAGCAGTACCTCCACCGTGTCCTGAAGCGGATTGGGAGGATCAGCAGGCAGCGGGAAGCCGTCCAGTGCAGGACGCGCATAAGGTCCGAAGCCTGTTCCAAAAAGCGTGATAGTCTCTCCACGCTGTGCCGGACGGTCCGGTGTCACGTCTTCCCCGTTCTCGCGAATGGCCGCGGCCAGGGTCTGCTCCTTCACCTTGCGGGAGAAGAGGCCCGGTGCGTTGCGCACCACACGCATCGTGGACTGCACTTCCGGATACGAGCTCCACTTCACGGCGACGTTGTACACACCTTCCGCCAAGTCGGAAGGAATCTGCAGATTAATCTGCTCCGGCGATACGAAGACCAGCGGCAGGAAGCGGCTGCCCATGCGGACAACTACATTCCCAATCGTCTGCGCCAATGGATTGCTGGGTCCGACCTCGTAGGAGGACGCCAGGTTGGCACCGTAAATAGTGCCGATCGATCCCGGCGCCACCAGCGGTTCCGGAGTCTCGCCCGCCGCATTGCGCACGCCCGCCTCTTCCGCATAGGGCGTAATGTCGAGCAGCGCCCGCACAACACGGGGCACCGTCATCTGCACACTCCCCATCCGGTATGTCCCGGTCAGGTCTCCGTCCCAACGGCGGAACCGGTATCCGGGTTTGATCTCGGCCGTCACCATCACATTCGTGTCCGAGGCATAGAAGCCGTCCGTCGACACCGGATCGAGATGGAACACCGCTCCAGTCCCGGGATCGGCCGACGCCGCCAACCGGAAGTAATTCCTGTAGTTCGCCACCAGCGTTACGGAAGCCTCACTGCCAAAAACGTATGTGCGGTCCGCGGGACCACCGTCCGACCATCCCTCAAATTGCAGCCGGCTGGTGCTCGAAGTAGTCAGCGCGGAGCTAGCCTTGATCGTGACTTGGTCTCCTTCCGCCTTATCGAACGTGCACGTGCCAGGGCACTCCCGCCCGTCAACGGTGAAAGCCATGCCGGGAGGATTCGATGTCACGGTCAAACGGCTCAGCGGTTCGTAGGTGGCAATCATCCGGAACCCGGATGTAACGTGCTCACTGGTAATGGTCACCGTCTGTGTCGCCGGTCCGCCGTTGGACCAGCTCTTGAACCGGTAGCGCCGTCCCCGCGAGTCCGTCTGCTCCAGCGGAGCCGAAACCTCGTAGGACATCCCAACGCCCCAAGTGAAATTGTAGGCAACCCAACTATCCTTGCCGTCGATCTTCAGCTTCAGATTCGTAGGCGACGTGACAAAACTCGCCCCTGCGCCACGCACGAAGCGCGCTGTCAATGTCTCCGGCGTGCTTGTGTTGCCGACAACATAGAGGTCGTTGAGCTGCGCCCCGTTGCTCCATTCCTTGAACACCCAGATACGCGATCCGTTGTCTTTTTCACCCTGCGGGCTCACCGCCCCCAGAACGTGCCGTGTCCCTTGTCCCCAATCCACTTCCGCCGGCGCCCGCGTCGGCGTGCGGTCCGGAGCAACCAGTAGCTCCGGTGGGTCGGTTAGCAAAGTCACCCGCTTCGCGGCCGCGAACATGCCGCTGAATGTCGCCGTCCCTTTCACTGTGTATTCCAAAATCGCCGAGGTCGCGTTTCCACCTGCAGGCCCCCATCCGGCGAATACGAATCCTGGGTTCGGCTGTGCCACCAGCACCAGCACCTGGTCAAGCGCCGACCACTGCTCGTAGTCTTGCGAAACAATGGTGCCGCCCACCGAGATTGTTCCCGGTGGCTGGCAGTTGCCCGGAAAGGCAGGATTGCAGGAGTAAAAATTAAACCGGATCAGGTATTCATCGGTGTAGTTCGCCCTGTAATAGGTGATGGCCGGATCGGCTGTAACAGTGATCACCTCTCCAGACAGAGTCAGCTTGTTCGACGATTCCTGCCAGCCCGAGAATGTGGACCGCCGGCCCGGAAACCAGTATTGGGCGCTCTCCGCCATGATCGTATGCCTGCTGCCCGCCGGCCACAGAAACGTCTGCGTACTCTGGTACGGCACTCCGTCTACAAACATCCGTAACCCTGGAGGGGATGTGGAAATTGTAGTCGTGCTTACAGTCTGCGCCGCGAGTGCGCCGGTCATCGCCAAAAACGACAGTCCGAACAGAAGGCTCCTGCTCATGACCCTTTGATCGGCACGGGGAGAGGTACACTTTAGGGGAACCTGAGCCTCCTTCCCAGTACCTTGTACAATAAAGATCTATTGCACCGAATATGATCTTTGTTTTGATTGCATTACGTCTTCTCTCAACATCTTCACCGGGACAGGCGACACACATTCTGAAGACCACAATTACCGTCACCGCGGAGCGCGGAATGGTCGCTGAGTCCGAGTCCGCCGCCACTGTCGCACACTCCATGGACCGGGGCGCCTGGGGCCGCCTACCTATGCCAACCTTAGGTAGCGCCTTACACGGAAGCGCCGGCGTCCTCGTGCAGCAGTCTACCTACGGCCAAGTCTCACCCTTCCTCCGCGGCCTCACCGGATACCAGGTTCTCAACATCCTCGATGGCATCCGCTTCAATAACTCCACCTTCCGCTCCGGTCCCAATCAATACCTCGCCTTCCTCGACGCCGGCCAGGCGGAGCGTGTGGAAGCCGTGCTCGGCCCGTTCAGCGCCCCCTACGGGAGCGACGCCATGGGCGGCGCCATCCAAGTGCTGTCTCCTTCCTTACAACTCAACAGTGATCCGTTCCAGCCCCATGGTGAGTTCTCGCTTACTAGTGCGTCCGCCGACAAATCCCTCGGAGGCTACGGGCAACTCTCGTTCCAACGCGCGAAGTGGGCGTGGTTGGTGGGAGGCTCGGGCAGAGGGCTCGGCGATCTGCGGGCCGGTGGCGGAACCGATTCCCGCCACACTCTGCGCCGCCTGTTCGGACTCAACCCGGACCAGATCGAGCATGTCACCGGCTCCCGCCAACCCGGCAGCGGATTCCTTCAATCCGGGTTCCATTCCAAGTTCCTTGCCCGGCCCTCGGACAAGCAATCCCTCACACTCTGGTATCAGCGAAGCGTCCAGGATGGCGTTCAGGGCTACAAAGACCTCTGGGGTGGCCTCGGCCGCATGCAATCTCTGTTTGAGCCGCAGATCCTCGACTTCGCCTATGCCCGCTACGAACGCCAGAACGTGGCGTGGCTCGACACCCTCAGTGGTGTCTTCTCCGTCAACCAACAGCGCGACGGAAGCATCCGCCAGGGTCTTCGTTCCTCCGATTCCATCACTGCCGACGACAGCAATGTACGCAGCTATGGCTACCTCGGCCAAGGTTCCGCGCGCATCGGCAGCCGCCAGGCGCTTCTGTTCGGTGGCGAGTTCTACGATGAGCACATCAACTCGGTCCGCACCGTGACCGCCAACGGGCGCCCGGCGCCGCAGCGCCCGCTCTATCCGGACGGGTCACGCTACGGGATGCTCGGTCTTTTCGCACAGGATACGCTCACCCTCATTCCTTCCAAGCTGCGCGCGCTGGTCGCCGCCCGCTTTACCCGCGTTGGCTACAAGACATTCGCCACCGGCTTTGGAGTGGCCGAAGGCAATCAAACCTTTCGCGACGCCACCTATCAGGCAAGTCTCAGTTGGCAGGTCACTGGCATGTTCGCCTGGCATGCCTCGGCCGGACGTGGATTCCGCGCTCCCAACGCCAACGATCTCGGCGCCATTGGACTGAACGACCTGGGCTACGAAATCCCCGCCGCCGAGTCCGTCAGCGCCGGGGCTCTTCTTGGCAACAACTCCGGGGAGACGGCGACATCGCTCGGCCGCCCCATCACCGGTCTCAAGGCCGAATCCCTGCGGAACTACGAAACCGGATTCACTCTCCGCCACAATCGTCTCTATGCCCGGTTGCAGGGCTTCCACGCCGATATCTATGACCCCATTGTTCGCCGAACCTTGCTGTTCCCCATCGGCAATACGCCGGGCAGCCTTGGGGGCATTGCGGTCACGCCCATCGCTCCCACCGCGGCTCAGCAGGCGCAAGGTGTCCAGCCCGTCGCCACTTCCTTTGATCCCAGAGCCGTCAAAGCATTCGTCAACGACGGCCAAACCCGCTACTACGGAACCGAGATCCTCACTCGTGTCCTGCTTCACCGTCATTGGCATGCCGAGGCTGCCTATAGCTTCATTGCCGGCCGCGACCTCTTTCCCAATCGCAATGTGCGCCGCCTTCCGCCACAATCCGGCATGGCTAGCCTGCGCTACGACGGAAAATGGTGGCTCGAAATCCGTGCCACGGCCTCCGGTGCGCAACGCCGTCTGAGCGGAGGCGACATCGACGACGAGCGCATCGGAGCCTCACGCCGCCGCCAGGATATTGCCGACTTCTTCAATGGCTCCCGCATCGCTCCTTATCTGGCCAACGGCGTGTTCAGCATTACAGGCGAAACCCTGCGCCAGATTCAGGACCGCGTACTTCCCGGCGTGGCCGATGGAGTGCGCGTCCCGCTCTACAACACAACCGCGGGCTGGGTCGCCTTTGACATACATGGAGGAATGCCAATAGGAGAACGCTGGCGTATTGGCGGCGGCATCGGCAACCTGCTCGACAAGAATTACCGGTTGCACGGCTCCGGTGTCGACGCGCCCGGCTGGAACGCCTTCGCCAATCTGCGCTTCGTGTTTTGAAAAACTCAGATCCGGGCGGCTTGCTGATACACTTCCAGCACCTGCCGCGCCGTCCGCTCCCAATTGAACTTCTTCGCCTGTTCCAATCCGGCCGCAGACAGCCGCTTCCGCAACTCGGGATCGAGCAGCACTTCTTTGATCCCGCGCGCAATGTCGAAGACGTTCTCCGGATTCACCACGATCGCCGCTTCTCCCACCACCTCCGGCAGCGAACTCACTTCCGAGGTCACCACCGGCGTCCCCGACGCCATCGCCTCCAAAGGCGGCAGCCCGAACCCTTCATACAAAGATGGAAACACAAATGCCTCGGCCGTCTCGTAGAACACGCGCAGCGTATCGAACGGAACGAATCCCAGGAACCGTACCGCATTCTCCATCCGGGTCTGCAGCACTGCCCGCCGCACGCCCGGATACCGTGACAACTCGTCGCCGATGATCACCAACCGCAAATCCTTGTACTCCGGGTGCGACTCCAGCTCTCCTCGCACCACCGCGAACGCCTCCACCAGCCGCGGAATGTTCTTCTGCGGCCGGATCGTGCCTGCGTATAGCAGGAATGGCGACGTGATCTGATAGCGCTCCAGAATGCGGCGCCGCTCGTGCGCCACCAGGTCCGGTCCACCGGCGCGCGCATCCGATGGCGGAGCATGCTCGAAAAAACGCGGATCGGGCGCGTTGTAGATCAGCCTCATCCGCTCATGCGATATGCCCAGCAGGCTTTCCGCGTCCGCCATCGTCGCCTCTGAAACGGCGATGATCTGCTTCGCCCGCAGCAATCCCCGCCGGAACCGCAGCCGCCGCAAATCATAGCGCCAACCCGGCGTCTGGTCGAACATCAGCCGGCTCATGTCGTGGATCGTCACCACGTACGGCTGCGGCATCAGCAGCGGAACCATCGACAGCGGAATGTGATACAAATCGCCCAGTCCGCGCAAAAACATCGGGAACCGGAAATGTTCCTGCGAGTCGGTGTCCCGCCCCTCATAGTGCAGCAGGCGAAAGTTCTCCGGCAATCCGGCGAGAAAATGCGCATCGCCCTTATGCGTCACCAGTGTGTAGCGATTCTCCTGGTCGATCTTGGCAAACGCCTGGGTCAGGTTGCGAATATAAGTGCCGACGCCGAAATCGCGCACGTGACGGGCATCCATCACAATGTGCAGGGAACGGCCGGCGGCTTCGCTCATCGTGTCACGGCAGCCGGGGTAAGCTTCCAACGGTACAGCGGGAACTTCTCGGTGAGCGCCTTCACCCGCTTCGCAACCGAAGCGATAGCCTCATCGGAATTCACGTTGTTCAGCACTTCGGCAATCAGCCGGCCCACTTCCTGCATATCCGCGGCCCGCATCCCGCGCGTCGTCACCGCCGGGGTCCCGATGCGGATGCCACTCGGATTGAGCGGCGGGTTCACGTCGAACGGAATCGCGTTCTTGTTCACCGTGATGTGTGCCCGGTCCAGAGCTTTTTCCGCTTCCTTCCCGCGTACACCCTTGGCGAACACATCCACCAGCAATAGGTGTGTATCCGTGCCCTTGGAAACGATGCGGTAGCCTTCTTCCGCCAGCGTCGCCGCCATTGCCTGGGCGTTCACCACCACCTGCTTCTGATACTCCACGAATTCCGGCGTCATCGCCTCCAGGAAGGCAACCGCCTTGGCCGCCATGACATGCACCAGCGGCCCGCCTTGAATGCCGGGGAACAGGCTCTTGTCGATCGCCGCCCCATATTTTTCCTTCGCCAGAATAATCCCCGAACGCGGCCCGCGCAGTGTCTTGTGCGTCGTCGATGTCACGATATCGGCCCAATCGCATGGGTTCGGATAGACGCCCGCGGCCACAAGCCCGGAAAAATGGGCCATGTCCACTACCAGAATCGCCCCCACCGCATCGGCCACTTCGCGGAACTTGGCGAAGTCGATGATCCGCGGATAGGCGCTGCCCCCCGCAATGATCATCTTCGGCTTGTGCTCATCAGCCAGCCGCGCCAGTTCGACGTAGTCAATCACTTCGTCTTCCTGCCGCACTCCATATGGGATGACCTTGTAGGTCTTGCCTGAAAAGTTCAGATGATGCCCGTGCGTCAGGTGGCCGCCGTGCGCCAGGTTCATTCCCAGAATCGTCGCACCCGGCTCAATCACCGCCGAATACGCCGCCTGATTCGCCTGCGACCCCGAATGGGGCTGCACATTGGCATACTCCGCGCGGAACAGCTTCTTGGCCCGTTCCCGCGCCAGGCTCTCCACCACATCCGTAAACTCACAACCGCCGTAATAGCGCTTCCCCGGGTACCCTTCCGCGTATTTGTTGGTAAACACGCTGCCGGTGGCTTCCAGAATGGCCTCGGAGGTGAAATTCTCGCTGGCAATCAGTTCCAGCCCAGCATGCTGCCGCTCGATCTCGTGCTGAATCGCTTCGTAGACTTCCGGGTCTACCTCGGCCAAAGGGCGGGCCATTCTTTGCTGGTCGGTCATTGCTGCTCTGTCTCTCCTTGATGCGCGCCTTTGCGCTCCATGTTTTCAATTTTTCCCAGGCGGCGCGAATGGCGCCCGCCCGAAAACTGCGTACTTAAGAACACGTCCACCAGACGTTCCGCCTGGTCGGCAGTGTGATACTTCGCGCCCAAAGTCAGCACATTGGCGTCATTGTGCTCTCGCGTCAGGCGGACTTCATCTTCATTCCAGGCCAGCGCCGCACGGATTCCGGGCACCTTGTTCGCCGCAATGGACATTCCAACCCCGGTCGAACACACCAGGATCCCGCGCTCCGCCTTCCCCTGGCTCACATCCTCGGCCACGCCGGCGGCATAGTCCGGATAATCCGTCGATTCCGAATTCGCGGTGCCGTAGTCGATGACCTCGTGTCCCGCCGCGGACAGGTTCGCGCGCAACTCCTCTTTCAGTTGGAAGCCGGCGTGATCAGCGCCAATTGCGATTTTCATGTGCCCCTAAATACTTATGGTAGCGAATCCAGGCTCTCTTAGCGTATGCTGAGGGTGAGCTGCCTTTGACCGCAATCCGCTAGTCATACTTTCGCACCTTGCATTGTGAGCCGGTTCCGGCTCCGTACCCCCTTTTTCTCAATTTTCAGCTTTCTCAAGGAGCTATCCCAAATGCATTTGCATTGGTATGAATCGTTTTTCCAGGGCCTTTCGGTTGAGCTGTGGGACGCCGTCACCACCCCCGAAATGACCCTCACCGAGGTCAATTTCTTCGAGCAGGCGCTCATCCCCTCCCCGGACGCACGCATTCTCGACGTCCCCTGCGGGGGCGGCCGCCACGCCATCGAACTCGCCCGCCGGGGCTACCGTATGACTGGCTTGGACATCAGCACCGGCTTCCTCGCTATCGCCCGGCGTAACGCCGCGGCTGCCGGTGTCGAAGTGCAATGGATCCAGGGCAACATGCTGTCGCTGCCCCAAGGTCCATTCGACGCCGCTTACTGCTATGGAAATAGCTTCGGCTATCTCACGCACCGCGACACCCTCCAATTCCTGGCGGGCATGGGCCAGTGTGTGCGCCCAGGAGGCCGCTTCCTCCTCGAAACAGGAACCGCGGCTGAAACCATCCTCCCCACGCTGCAGCCGTTCGGTGAGTACACCGTCGGTGGTATCAAGATGGAAACCAGGCGCAAATACCGCTTCCGCGACAGCGTCATCGAGTCCGTCTACACCTTCTCCCGCGACGGACAAGTGGAGAGCCATAATCTGGAGCAGGCCGTATACACGACTGGCGAAATCTGCCGCATGCTGGAAGCGGCCGGTTTTTCCGTCGCCGCACTCTACTCCGGAACCGATGGAGCGGGCATGGAGTTGGGGAATTCCCGACGCCTTTTGGTAGTTGCCGAAAGGACAGCTTAACCGCTCAACTCCGCCAGTAGCCAGGCGCGGGCGTAATCCCAATCGCGCCTCACCGTGGACCGCGAGATGTCCAGGGCACTCGCGGTCTCCTCCTCCGTGAGGCCGGCAAAGAAGCGCAACTCCACAATCCGGGCCGCCCGCTCGTCTTCCTTTTCCAGCTTGTCCAGAGCCTCATTCAGATGGCTGACATCGTATCCGCTATCCGCGCTTTGCCTATCCCCCAAATTGAGCTCCACACGAATGCCGCCCCGCTTTTGGGACCCGGCTTGCCGTGCATGATCCACCAGCAGCCGCCTCATCTGGCGTGCCGCAATAGCCAGAAAATGGCCGCGATCCTTCAAATCCAGCGGATCGGCGCCCGCCAGCTTCACGTACAGTTCGTGAACCAGGGCCGTCGGCCGCAAGGTATGCCCCACTCGCTCCGATTGCAGGTAGGAACCGGCCAACCCACGCAACTCCTTATAGAGCAATGCGATCAGTTCGCCACACGCCTCCTGGTCGCCGCTTTTCCATTCCTCCAGCAGCCGCGTCACTCCAGGCTTGGGATCAGCCATCAGGAGCTAGTATAATGACCCCCAACGCCGCATGGAAGAGGAGCTAGAAGCCCGCATGCCGGACAAAGGTCCGGACGAAGTTCGCCCCTGGTTTGACGCCCTCGCGCACCTCCCTCTTTCCGAGCGCCAACCTGCGCTCGACAAGTTGGCCAAGCGTTCTCCAGAGGTTGCCCAAAAGGTGGCCCGCCTCCTCGAAGCACACGATCGCCGCGGCCATTTTCTTTCTTCTCCCATCACCCTGCCCCTCGATCGCGACACGGACCCACCGGTCGAGTTCGCCGGCCCCTACAAAGTTCTCAAGGTGCTCAGCCAGGGAGGCATGGGCGTCGTATACGAGGCCGTGCGCACCGACGACGCGTTCAAGAAGCGCGTCGCCGTGAAAATGATCCGGGCCTCGCTGCTGACCCGCGAGATCAAGGACCGCTTCCGGGTCGAGCGCCAGATCCTGGCGGCGATGGAGCATCCCAACATCGCCCGCATCCTTGATGGCGGCGAAACCAGGGATGGCCGGCCGTACCTCGTCATGGAATTCGTCGAAGGCCTCCCCATCGACGAGCATGCCCGTCAAAATAACCTCGGCCTCGACGCCCGCCTCCGCCTGTTCATCCAGGTGTGCGCCGCGGTCCAATTCGCCCATCAACACCTGGTCGTGCATCGCGACCTGAAACCCGCCAATATCTTCGTCACCAATGAGGGGCAGGTCAAACTGCTCGATTTTGGCATCGCCAAGATCCTCTCGCATCAGCCCGAACTCGGCCTGGAAGCGCAAACCACCATGCTGCAGGCCATGACCCCCGATTACGCCAGCCCGGAGCAGATCAACCGCCAGTCCGTGTCCACTTCCGCGGATCTGTTTCTACTCGGAATTGTGCTCTATGAGCTGGTTGCGGGTGTGCATCCGTACCGCATTGGTCCGTCGAAGCTGCCGCATGAGGTACTCCGGGCGATCTGTGAGGACGACCCGCCTTCACCCAGCACGATCGCCTCTGTCCCGTGGAAACGCCGCCTCAAAGGCGACTTCGACAAGATCGTCGCCATGACGATGCAGAAGCATCCCGAAAGGCGCTATCCGTCAGCCGAAGCACTGGCCGCCGACATCCGCCGATTCCTGGCCAACGAACCCGTGCAAGCCCAGGGCGATAGTGTCCGCTATCGCACCTCCAAGTTCCTCCGCAGACGCTGGCCGCTAGTCACCGCAGCCGCCGCTGTCTTCGCCGCCTTGGCCACCGCCGCGATTGTGAGCTCCCAAGCCGCCAGCGAGGCGCGCCAACAACGAGCCCGCGCGGAAGAGGCCGCCGCACAGGCCAGAGCCGAGCGAGCCACCGCCGAGGCTCGCCGCGAAGAAGCCGAGCGTCTGCGAATCATCGCCGACAATGAGCGCGCCCGCTCACAGCGCAACATGGAAGCACAACGCGCTCTGGCGATGAATCTGCTCACCACCTCAGAAACGCAATTCCGCGCCGGAAGCTTTAAAGACGCCATCAGCAATCTGGAGAAGAACATTGCGGCGCAGATGGCGTTGGCCGCAGCCGACCCAGGCGATTCGAACCTGCGGAAAATGATCGGAGTGCTGGAAGTTCGCCTCTGCGGCATGCGCGCGGCCAGCGGCGATCCGCTGAAGGCCATGTCGGAGTGCAAGTCCGCCATCGACCGCCTGGAGCCCCTTGCTACTTCCGGCGATACCCTGGTCCGAGCTTCTCTTGGCGCAGGTTACGCGACCTACGGTAGATTGAAGACGAATCCGAAGGAGGCAGCCGAGGCCGTTCCGTATGGACGGAAGGCGGTGCGGACTTTCGAGGAACTGCTGTCGCAGGATAGCGGCAACACCGTCTATCAACGCTCAGTGGCGCTCAGCCAGGGGTATCTGGCTCAGGGTCTGTTCTACCTGGGCCAGCGTCAGGAGTCGGTGGCGATGTTCGGAAAATCCGTCACCGCGCTGGGTGTTGTCCTCAAGTCGAATCCAGCCGACCGGACGCTGATGTTGAGTTTTGCCTCCATGCTGGTGCAGCAATCGGACAATCTTCGCAAGACCGGCGACCAGACTTCGGCCCGCGATGCCATGCGCCACGCCCTCTCCCTCTTTCAAGCACTCGCCGAAGCACCCGGCGCCACTGACCTGGAGCTCAACGAATACGCCAACTGGCTGGTGCGCAGCGAGTTCAGCGATCTCTGGCGCCCCGAAACCGCGCTTCGCTTCGCCCAGCGCGCGGTCCGCAACTCCGAGGAGAAAAACCCCGGCTACCTCGATACGCTCGCCTGGGCCCACTACCGGATGGGGAATGCCGCAGCCGCTGTCGAGGTACAGCGAAAGGCGCTGCAGGCCATCGAGAGCAATGCCATCTTCCTCGCTGCCCCTGCCCTCAAGCGCGAGATCCAGGAAGGGCTGAAAATCTTCGAAGCGGCGGCGGCTCAAAAAAAATAGTGCGGCCCTGATACAATCCGCCGCGCCATTCCGCTAATGCGGTGTCATGGCACTCCAATCGAAACTGTTCACCCAAGAAGGCCCCGGCAGACCCGTCCTGCAGCGCTGCGCCGAGACGCATGCCGGCCACCTGCTGCGGGGCATGGCGACGAATCCCGCCATCAAGGACGCTATCCAGCGCGTCCAGACCGCGCTGCGCAGCCTCGGGTTCACCATCTCCGATCCCTCCGGGGTCTATGGCGCTTCCACCGAAGCCGCTGTACTCAAGTTCAAAGGGCCGCCCCGCAACATCCTCGGGCCTGGCCAGACGAGGCCGGATGCCATTGTCGGAGTCCAGACCATTCATCGCCTCGATGAAGCCATTTCCGGCAAAGCTCCAGCGCCCGTCGTGCTCGAATTCGGCTCCAACAATTGGCGCTTCTCCTTCTTTGGGAACAAAGGTGTGACCGGCAAGGGCATCTACAGCTTGTTTATCGCCAGCACCGAAATCAGCGATAGCCAGTCCTTCAGCATCAGTGAGCTATTCGCAACAGGTAGCCTGATCGGCGGATTCAAGGGCCAGTCGGGCGGCCTCTTCAGCACGCCCAAAAAAGTGAAGGCAAGCGAATTCATCGGGGCAGGAGCGACCATCTCCATCCAGAAAAACGGGAAATTGCTGCACGGAACCATTCAATTGAACGTGTCCATCCGGCAGTTCCAGGCCAACCTGGCGCTTCCGCCATTCTTCGAAGAAGGCTTATTGGGCGGCGCAACCAGCGGGAATCTGGTGGTACGAGGCAATGCGCTGAAAAGCTAGTGCCGCAGACTCTGAAACCACGAATACAACCGGCGCCAGAGAGACTCAAGATGTCGCGATTCGGCTATGGCCTTGCTGTTCTCGTTCCTTACGAACAGATCCGGATTCTCTCTCATGATCCGATCCAGAAACGCGGAAGTCTGGTCCATCTCCTCCGCCAATCTGTCCTTAGGAACTTTGAGGACGCTCTGCAGATACATGAGAATGGCTACTACACGGGCGTCGTGTATTTCTTTGTACCGATGTTCTTTCTGAAGGTCGATAATTTGTTCGAACACCTCCCGGCAGCGTGCCGGGTCGCTCTCGTCCTCAATTGACCGCTCCAATGCCTTAGCCAGCGCTATGGCGATCCCGACTTCATGCCCATATGCCTCGTACAGTCCGCGCAGTCGTCTCACGGTAGTCCTCCGTTTTGAGAGGTCGGCCTCCTTGGTCGCAAGGTGACACAGGACACGCCCCAGTCGCGCCCTCAGCTCTGATGGTTGGTCGAACTCAGTATGAAGCCGGTCCAACCTGCCGGCGATTTCCTCGATGCACACGGGATCTTCTTCCGCCTTGGCTGTATGTTCAAGTGCTCGCGCAAGCACTTCGCGGATGATGGCCTCATTCCCGTAAGTGGAGTGCAGACCCTCAATCCGGGCTGTCAACTCGAGACGCCGCCTGCCATCGCCCTCACCTATTGCCTCATTGAGCCATGCTCCCGCAAGGTAGAAACGCAAGTTGGAATTGCCTAAATCTTGAAGATGAAGAGCTTCAATCCGTGCAACCAGAGATCGAGTTCTTGTTGCGTCAACGGAATGTCCGGTCTCGTTGGCCAGCGCACGGGCTAGGCTTTCCCTCACATGGGAGACTGCAAATGCGCCGTGTTCTTGCTGTGTCTCGGGAATTTCGTCCTCCAGCAAGCTCTCGATGCGCAGTATTAGAGCATTCCGCGCTTCATCGTCAGCCTCACGGTTTGTCAGGTTATAGAGTGCGTTGCTCAGGAGAGGCCGTAAAGCCAGTGACTTCCCCACGCTGTTGTACCAAACGTCCAGGGTATCCACTATTTTCGTAAGGTCCGCTAGTTCGGGATTCGCAAGGGAGGCGTTCACAAATCCAGCCATGACCGCGCCAAAATACGGGCCCCGTTTGCCTTCCGGAAGGTCTGTTGCCCAAGTAACCCAATCTCGAGATTGAGGCTCCTTCCCCACGGTAAAGAAACAGCAAAGAAGCAACCCAGCAGAGTCGTGCCCTTCGTCGATCCTCCGCAATGCCACATCTCGAATAGCCCCCGCAGGGTTCTCCCCATGCTCCGGCTTCCACCCAAGATAGTCCTGCAAAAGAAAGGCGGCATACATCACCGCCTGCTCGTTTTCCCAGCAACGATCCAGTACCTCCTGCGCTTCCCGGACCGTGAGTTGCGCCTGCCGCGTCAGCGTGGAAGCCTCTCCTCGCAGCCGCATCAGCAGAAAAAACTCCCCCAACAGATCCGGGCTAATCGGGCCCAGCAGCCCGGACGGCTCGGACAGCGCACGCAACGCCGCCAAAACTGACGGATGAAGTCCTTCCACCTTCTTCCGGAACTCCGGAACCGCGTTGCAACTGCCCTGCGTCAACGTTGCTTCAAACAAGAGATCCAGATGCTCATCGGTGATCCCAGCCACAGACCACAGTTTCACCTGGGCCTTCAGAATGCTCTCCACCAACAACTCCGGCGACCAACTATCCTTGCGATGAGTGGTGGAATCGGCCAACGCAGCAGCAGTAAGCAAGGCAAACAAAGGGCGGTACTGCTCCCTCAGCCTCTTCGTCACCTCATCAATGGCCTGCAGTTCCTGCAAGTCTGGGTGGCGCCCCAGACGCCTCTCCAGATCCTGGCGCACAATGACTTCAAATTCGCTCCGCTCCGGCTCTAAGGCAATCGACACCGTGCAGGAGTCCAGATCCTTCGCAATTTCGCTGCTCTCCCACTCCGACCACAACGGCCCTTGCTCCATTCGATCCACCAGTACGATACGGACTCTGGCTTCTCGCGCACCACCTCCCTCCTTCCTCGCGTTTTGGAGAAATATGGATTCCAGCCACTCAAACGCGCTACCTCCCCCGACACGATGGAACGCCGCATAGTCCACCACAATCAGTGTGTCCCGCAAGGGAATCCATCCCTTCGGCCAGTCACTGCTGCTCGCAAACCCCGCCAGCCAATGCTCCGCATGGCACCAATCGCACAGCTCCAATGCCAGCCTGCTTTTGCCCATTCCGGCCGGTCCCGTGATCTTCAGAATACGAAGCCGGTCTGCGGAAAGGAGCCATTCCTGTATCTGGCCGGTAACGTTGGCACGCGGCCGGTAGCGCGTGGCGCGTCTCTTGAACTGCAGATCGGTGATTGCCGCTTGTCCGCTCGCAGAGTCTTTTCGTAGCGCCTCAAATCGCTCCAACACCGGCTGCGGCCTCATCAGCGCCTGAAAAACAGCGGCCAAGTCCTTCCGCATTTGCCCCAACTCCTGCAGCTCCAGACGCTGCAGATAAATGGTTGCCGCGCGATAAGCCCGCTCATCGCTCCGCAACAATGCCTCAAATGTGGAGGCGAAGCGCTCCGCAATGGCGGCGCCGAAGTCCATCCGCAAATGCCCCAGGTCATATGGCAGCATAGCGCGCGCAATCTCCGTTGCTTGTGCTTCCGGCAAAGAGCCCGGCATGCGAAGCAGCTCAACCAATTGATGCGAATCCGGGACCGGCTCGCGAAACAGCTCCAGATTCCACACCTTCCCCACTTGGCGAATGACGGGATCCGGTTCGATGCCCTGTTTCCCCAGCACTTCGTACAGAATGGTCAGCAGAGCGTGCGTTGCCACGCGGTCCAGATCGTAGTTGATACCCGGACCGGTACTGGCCTCGTCACCTTTCAGCAGAGAACTGATTCGTTCACTCGTGTAGTTGATCGCCAAGCCAGACACTAACTGGGCAACGATGATGCTCGCCGCAGGCAGTTGTGGAGCCGAGGAAGCAAGGCCGATGACCCCCAAGGCACTTCCCAGTGCGATCGGGAACAAAGGCTTGCCATGTTTCTGCCAGTCGGCCATGTGTGGAGATGCGTGCAGATTAGCACATGCCCGCTCGCCCGCCGTCAGGAACGTGGCAGAGCTTTCCGCAGCAGCGCTACCACGCTCGCCGCCTCACCTTCCTCCAGATCCCCGAAAAAGCTCTCCGCCATCTTCGATCGCAACTTCCCGATCTCCATCATCGCCTTCCGCCCCTTGGCCGTCATCTCCACCTGCTTGGCACGTTTATCCTGCTCGTCCTTGCGGCGCTGGATATAGCCGCCATCCTCCAGCCGCTGCAGCGCCCGCCCGGCATTCGTGCGATCCACCGAAAGCTGGTTGGCCAGCACGTCCTGGCCGGCCGCGCCGCCTTCCTTACGCAACACCAGCAGCAGCCGCGCCTCCGTATGATTCAACCCCATCGCGGCATAGCTCCGCTCCGCGCTCTGATGGCGGCGCCGCGCCAACTCCCCAATCAAATCGAACAACTCCTGAAATGCGCTCACTCGAACTTTCTCCTTGACTCCGCATTCGCAATGTTGCTAATATAAATGCGTGCGCACGCAATTAAATAAAGGAACCGGCAATATGACCCACACTACCATGAGCGATATCCTCGGACCAAGGTTCGCCACTGTCTCCATTGACGCGGCCCGCGCCCTCTCCCAACTCTCCCTCCCCACGGATGCCGCCATTCTCGACGTCGGCACCGGAAGCGGCAACTTCGCCATCTACCTCGCCTTGCAAGGCTACCAGGTGCTCACCGGGGAGCCGGATACGGATCAGTCGCGGTACGCACGCAGAGATTGGGCAGCAAGCGCGGAACGGGCTGGTGTGCGCGACCGCATCCGCTTTCAATCCTTCGATGCCTCCACCCTGCCCTTCGAGAACGCATGCTTCGATGCCGTCTTCTTCTTCGGCGTGCTCCATCACATCCCGGAAGAGCAGCGGCCCGCTGTGCTGCGCGAAGCGCTACGCGTCTCGAAGCCAGGCGGCGCCGTGGTGTTCTTCGAACCGCGCCGCGCCATGCTCGATCAGATCTGGGTCGAAGATCCCCACCATCCCCTCGCCGCCAATCCGTCGCTCTATCTGCCGGACGCCGCAGTAACGGAGCACCGCATCGAAGGCGACTACATGGACATCATCTTCTACTCGCGCGAACGGCCAGTCGCCATATCGCCGGCAGCAAGCTAGCCATCCACACCAGCAGCACGCCCCACCACAGCCAGTTCGCGCCGGCAACGGCGATGCGTATCCCGGTCAGTGCGGTCAGCCACACGGCCAGGCAGAGTGGGCATTTGGGTAGGAGCGCAAATGCCACTCCGGGCAGCAGTGCTCCGCCAATACGAAGGATCCGGCGGGCGAAGCGGCCTCGCTCCGCCTCGCCCGCGCAACAACGTGTCATCAAGCCGGGTTGCCGCAACAACTGTTCACCTCCCGAGGCTGTTCATAGCCTGCCTTCGGATCCACCTCGTACCCGACGCCGTAACGGTCATGGTGGCGGACCCAAGCCATTGGGAATGCCAACCCCTCCTCGTCGCGCCCTTTCGGAACCAGATCCAGAAACTGATAGGCTCCAATCAGCATATCCAGGCCGCGGGCGTATGTGGAGTACGTGTGAAACACTTCACCCGCCGCATTCTTTGAGAACACGCTCAAACCCGGCGCTTCCTCCAGAAAGAACGGGCCTTTCTGAAAATTGTAGGTCACCGGGCCAGCCAGTTCTTCCTTGGTGAAGTGCACTCCAAAGTCGCTCTGGAATTCGTTGGCCACCGCCGACACCCAGTGGAAGTGCCACCCCATTCGTTTCCGGAACGCCGCAATTCGCTCTTGCGGCGCATGCGACACCACCGCGAAAGCCACGTCCCGGTGCGCCAGGTGCACTAATGTGGCGTCAAAATGATCCGCCAGCAGGGAACAGGAGCGGCAGCCCTCCTCCCAATTCGCCCCCAGCATGAAGTGGTAGACGATGAGTTGGCTATGTGGGCCGAACAGGTCGCCAAGCGATTGCGCCCCACACGGGCCTTCGAACTCATAGTTCTTCTCCAGCCGCACCCACGGCAGCGCGCGGCGCCGAGCGGCCAGTTCATCGCGCCTCCGGGTAAACTCCTTTTCCGCGGCCAGCAGCACTTGCCGCTCCTCCAGCCACTCACCGCGCGTCACCACCTTGTGTTCCAAAGCAACTGCATTCATCATCGTTCTCCTTTCTCTCGCGCCTGGACACACGTATCCCGCGTGCTTCCGGCAATAGTTTTGCTTAGTGCTTTCCGCCTTCTGCGTCTTCTTTGATGCGCAGCAGGTGGCTCGTCCACAACTCCTCGAACCGTCCCACCCAGCGCTCGTAAATCTGCCGGATCGGCACTACGTTCAGGGAATTGATTCGCTGCCGGCGCTCTTCCCGCGTGTGGATGAGGCCGGCCTCCCGCAACACTTCCATGTGCTTCATCACCCCAAAGCGGCTGAGATGCGGAAATGCTTCGACAATTTCCGTTGTCGTACGCGGACCATGCCGCAGCAGATCTAAAATGGACCGCCGCGTGCCATCCGACAGCGCTTTCCACACCGCGTCCAAATCGTCTTCGGCCACGTTAGCTCCGTTGCCCGTCTCCACTGGCGCCGCAATCTGCCACCACCATGTCGAGAATCCCCTTCCACCCCATCGACACCCCTTGACGGTGCGAAGGATCAATCATCCCAACCGCGCGGTGGCGAAACTGCACATGCGTCCCCCCAGGCCGCTGCTCCAGTTTGATCTCAATGTGGTTCAGCGCCGGATACGACATGAACATGGGGCCGCTCAATTCTAGCAATACGGGCGGCTTGATCACCTGCACATGTCCCCACAGATGCCCAATCCCGTTACCCCGGTCACGGAACCAGCGCCCTCCCGGCCACTGTTCCAGCAAAAGTTGCAGCGACTCGCCTTGTGGATTCGTGCTTCCTTCCCCCATGCGGTGGATCACACTGCGGAATACAGAGCCAATATCGGCTTTCACATCGATGGTGAGTGTTACATCGAGCGTCAAATCTTCTAATGTCACGGTAGGTTCGTCTCCTTTACGTGACTTTATAGTAACGTGAGTATTTGGTCACGTCAAGAGAAATTCGTGCTCTTCTGGAAGACACACTACGAACGCCCGATTGCCTATGGCAACCATTTCGGACACACGAATATTTGTCGCCTCTTGGTGGCGCAAAACGCTTGCCAAAAGGCTCATTTTTGGAAAACAATATCTCATCCAAGTGTCCCAGTCGATCACCGATCTATTGCACCAGTGGGGTTCCGGAGATCCGGAGGCGTTGAACCAACTGATGCCCGTGGTGCGCTTGCGGCTCTACGAACTGGCCGAATACCATCTTCAGCACGAATCGATACGCCCCCTGCAGCCCACTGAGCTTTTGAACGAAGTCTATCTCCGGCTCACGCAATACAAACACCCGAATTTCCGCGACCGGAGCCATTTTTTCGGAGCCGCCTCTTCGCTCATTCGCCGCATCCTGGTGGATATGTCGAGACGGATGCGTTCGGCCAAGCGGGATCTCTCGCTCCTGGTTGAGGACTTTCCGCTCGATTCCGCCTCCGTCAAGGGAAACCTCAACATTGAAGCGCTCGATGCCGCTTTGGATAAGATGGCGCGGCTCGACGCCCGCCAGGCGCGCATCGTCGAACTTCGCTACTTCGCCGGTTTCTCCATCATCGAAACCGCACAACTCCTCGACATTTCTCCGGCCACCGTGAAGCGGGATTGGGATGTCGCCAAAGCGTGGCTCAAGCGGGAACTCCTAAAATGACACTCGATCCGGAGCGCTGGGAACGGGCCAAGCAGTTATATGGCGCCGCCAGCGAATTGCCCGCGGCCGAACGCGAGCGCTATCTCCAGGAACAGTGCGGTGCCGACAGCACCCTCCGCAACGAAGTTGGCAATCTGCTCCTCTTCCACACCTCGGCGGAGAGCTTCCTCGAAGGTGCGCCGCCGCTGCCCGCTGCTCCATCACACCTGGGCAGCTATCGCATTCGCTCCCCGCTTGGCTATGGCGGCATGTCCGCCGTGTACCTGGGCGTACGCGACGATGGGCAGTTCGAAAAGCGTGTTGCTATCAAAATTCTTCGTGCCGGCATTTTTGGCGAAGAGGTAGCGCGGCGCTTCCACACGGAACGCCAACTACTGGCCAACTTCGATCATCCGAACATCGTCCAGATGCTCGATGGTGGAGTCGCGCCGGACGGCCGCCCATACATCATTCAGGACTTTGTGGATGGGCTCCCGCTCAACGAATGGATTCGTCGCGAGCGGCCCGCGCTGCGGCTCCGGCTGCAGCTCTTCGCCGATCTCTGCTCCGCCGTCTCCTATGTCCATGAACGGGGCGTGGTGCATCGCGACCTGAAGCCTTCGAACGTGATGGTGACTGGCGGCGGAGTGGTCAAACTGCTCGACTTTGGCATCGCCAAGCTGCTCGACAACTCCAGCCCTGGCTCAGTGGCCACGCTAACAGCGCACCTGATGGGAACCCCGGCGTACGCCTCTCCCGAACAGGTGTTGGGTGAGAAGGTCGGACCCACTGCGGATATCTATGCCCTGGGGCTCATTCTCTATGAAATGTTCGCCAACCGCCAGGCGCGCGCGGTGACTGGCTGGCAGGACACCATGCGCCTGCTGGAGAAGGAGCAGTTCGACTATTCGGCCATTCCTTCGGCCGTGGCGCGGATTGTACGCCGCTGCCTGGCCAAAGACCCACAAGCGCGCTATCAGTCGGCTGCACTGTTGCGCGACGCCATCACCGCAATCCCAGAGCAGGACTCCGCGTTGCGGCCCGCACGCCGCCGCCGGTGGCCGATGTTCACCGCCGCAACCCTCGCCCTCGCCGCCGCGGCAGCCTTCATACTCCGCCCGCCAGTCCGCAATTCTCAAACACCGCCTTATCAGGAAATCGCCGGTGAGCTCCCCTCGTTCTCCCCTGACGGCAAACGAATGGCGCTGATCACCATCCCCAAAGGCGGCGGCAGACGCCGTATCACCGTTCGCAACATCGTCACCGGCGCGGAAACGCACTACCGCAACGCACAGGCCGTGAAATGGTCTCCCGATGGCAGGAAGCTCGCCTACGTCTTCGCTGTGAGTGAGACTCACGCCGCCGTGTCCTACATTGACCTCGAAGCGGGAACCGACAAGGAGGTTATCCGCCGGCCCACGGTGAACGCGAATTTCTCCTCAGCGCTCGCCTGGACTGCGGACTCCCGGGCAATCATCACCCCCCTTCCCGATAGCACCATCTCCAGCCGCGCCCTATGGGCCATCGACATCGCCAACGGACAGCGAACACGCCTCACCGCGCCACCGCCCCGCATCTATGGCGACATTGATGCTTCGGTCTCCCCCGACGGCACCCGCCTCGCCTTCGTCCGCGCCGAAGCCCCCAACGTTGCCGACGCTTTTTGGAAGGAGCTCTCCTCCGGCCCCAACGGCCCGTTGTATCCGCTCACCGCCGATCACCTCCGCATGGAAGGCGTGGAGTGGTTGCCTGGCGGCCGCGAAGTGGCGTTCGCCTCCCGTCGCACACATGCCAAGTCGGCAATCTGGAAGGCAGCCGCGGGTCAGCAGGTGATGGAGCCGGTCCTGCTGCAATCCGAAGAAGGCGATTGCGCCTATCCGGCTGCCTCCCGTTCCCCCAACGGCGGCCTCTATCTCGCCTATTGGCATCGCCGCCGCGAAGCGAACATCTATCTCCGCAGCGCTCCCCACTACAGCCAGGACCAACCGGTCGCCATCGGCCCTCTGGAGCGCTACAACGCGGCCATCACCTCAGACGGCACACGCGTCGTCTTCAATTCCAATGAGCGTGGCACGTTTGAGCTGTATACTACCGACAACCTCGGCACCGCACCCACCGAGTTGACTGCCATGCGTGGACCATACACCGGCGCTGGCCAATGGTCCCCCGACAAGCAGAAGATCGCCTTTGAATCCTCCTTCGGACCAAACCGCGACATTTTCGTTATCTCCGCGCAAGGAGGCGTTCCCACCCGCTTTACCACGGAGCCCTCCAACGAAGGCCGCCCCTTTTGGTCCCGCGATGGGAAGTGGATCTATTTCCGCTCCGATCGTTCCGGCAGCGGCCAGATCTGGCGCAAACGCTCCGATGGCAGCGGTGAAGCCGTGCAGATCACGCGCGGCGGCGGCTTCGATCCCGCAGAGAGCCTCGACGGCAAGACACTCTACTACCTCAAGTCGCAAACCGAGCCCACCATTTGGAGTGTGCCAGTCTCCGGCGGCCAGGAGCGCATGCTCATCCCAGCCGTCCAGCTCGATCAATGGACTGTCACCTCGGCGGGGATCCTCTATCTCGACCGCCTCATTCACGCCAAACACACGCCCGTGAAGCTCTACAACCCCGCCGATGGTACCTCCCGGGACCTGACCAGCCTTCCTTGTTCCAATTACTGCATGCTGTTCACCGCCACCCCCGATGCGAAACACCTGCTCTGGGGCGCCATCGAGAAGGACCAGAGCGACATGCGCCTCCTCGAGATTCCCTCAACCTAGCGGCAACTCCACCACACACCCCGTCAGCGCCGCCCGATGAATCGCCACCGTTGCTTCCAGAGTCCGCGCCCCGCCGCGCGCATCGAGTACCGGGTCCGCCTTTCCCCGCGCAACATCGCAGAAATGCCGCATCTGCAGCACCAGCGGATCACTCTCCTCTCCTCCAACCCTGCAGCGCTCGGCTTGAATCGGAGTCCACCAATGCCCGCCTTCGCCGTGATGCCAGAATTCCAGGCGCGGCACGGACAGCGAGCCTTTCGTCCCCGCGATGAGATAGCAGGATTCGCTGCTGCGCGGATAAGCCTGATTCTCGCCCGCCGTCAGTTCCCAACTCCACGGGCCCGCCGCTGCATCCGACAGTGTCACCGTGCCGATGGCGCCATTGGCGAATTGAAGCACTGCGCCGGCCGTGTCCTCCACGGCAAACCCGCGCGCTGCATTCGATGTCATCGCTTGCACACTGCGGATCTCGCCGCACAGATTGCGTAGATCATCCATCGCGTGGATCAGGTTGATCATCACCGGCCCTCCCCCCGGTTCCCGCCGCCAGGAATTCCGTCCTTCGAAATACGCAGCCGGCTTCAGCAGCCAACATAACGCGTTCACCGCGGTGATCCGCCCCAACCGCCCCGTAGCCAGAATCTCTTTCGCTCGCCGCAGCAGGGGGCTGTGGCGCCGGTGGTGCCCCACCAGCACCGGCACTCCGCTCTCTTCCGAAGCTCGAGCCAGTTCCAGCGCCTGCTCCACGGTCTCGCATACCGGCTTCTCCATTAACACCGCGACTCCAGCGCCAACTGCCGTCATCCCCGCGCCAAAATGCTCCTGGTTCGGCAGCGCGATCACGACCCCGTCCGGTTGGGTCTCCTGTAGCATCCGCGCCAGATCCCGGCTGAAGGGAACACCCAGCGTCGCGGCCTTTGCCTCCGCTTCCGGTGAGACATCCACAATGCCCGCTAGCCCTGCCCCCGGCTCAGCCAGCATCCGCTGAATGTGCGCCTGGCCGATCATCCCTGCCCCCGCCACCACAATCCGCGCGGGTGCATCACTCTTCGCAATCGTCATGTGACTATTGTGCGTTACCCCGAAACCCCGACAATAGAAGAATGAAGCCAAGTGTCGAAGCCCCCATCCGCATTCGCGGCATCGAGTTCGGCGGTTCAAAACCATTGTTTTGTATCCCCATCATTCCCCTCAATGCTGCCGATCTGGCCTCCCAGGCGGATGTCGCACACCGCCTCCAGCCGGATCTCGTCGAATGGCGCGCCGACTTCTATCAGGACCGTACCCCAGAGGGCTTCCTTTCCGCCGCTCGTTCGCTTCGCAAAACGCTCCCCGATGAAGCCATCATCTTCACGTTGCGTTGGAAGTCCGAAGGCGGCGCGCACGATATCCCCCAGCCCGTGCGCCAGAATCTCATCGAAACCGTGCTCCGCTCCGGCCTCATCGATATCGTCGATCTCGAACTCGCCAGCGATCCCGATTTCCTCAGCCCCCTCCTCAGCGTGGCCCGCGAGCATGGAGTCAAAGTCATCCTCGCCATGCACGACTTCACGCAAACCCCGCCCACCGAAGAGTTGCTCGCAAAGATCAACGCCATGCAAACCCTGGGAGCCGACATTGCTAAGCTCGCGGTCATGCCCAAGAGCCAGGAAGACGTGCTGCGTCTCTTCCAGGTCATCGTCGCCGCCAGAAAGAAACACCCCAGCTTGCCCCTTGCCATCATGTCCATGGGAGCTCTCGGCAGCATCACCCGCGTCGCCGGCTTCCTCTACGGCTCCGACATGGCCTTCGCTGTCGGCAAGGAAGCGTCGGCCCCCGGCCAGATTCCCATCGAAGATGCGCGCCGCATGGCCGCCTTGCTTCTGCGCTATTCATAGCCCGCGTCTGCCGGGTGATATCCTGAGATTTCATCCATCGCACTCATTCAAAGGAGCAAGTTCAATGTCCGAACCATCGCGCCGTGATTTCGTGAAGTCCAGCAGCGCCGCACTGGCTCCCGCCGTGCTCTCCGCTCAGAACGTGAACAGTGAACTGCAGCTTGCCTGGATCGGAACCGGCGGCCGCGGCTACTACCTCATGGAGCGGCTCTACAAGGGCAATTCCAAACCGTTCAAAGTGGTGGCGACTTGCGACACCTACGACGGCAACCTCGCCCGCGGCAAGGATCGTATCCAGACGATGGGCGGAAACACCCCCAAAGCCACGAAAGATTTCCGCGAAATCCTCGCCGACAAGTCGGTCGATGCCGTGGTCATCGCCACTCCGGAACACCTGCACTACCCCATGGCCATCGCGGCTCTCAAGGCCAACAAACACATCTATCTCGAAAAGCCCCTCGCCCACACCATCGAGGAAGGCGCCGAGATTGTGAAACTCGCCGAAAAGGTCGGCCGCGTCGTCCAGGTCGGTACCCAGAACCGCAGCAACACCCTTTATCAAAAAGCCAAGGAAATGGTCGCCAAAGGCATGATCGGCGACGTCCACTACGTGCGCGCCTTCTGGTATCGCAACTCCCTCCCCGATAATCCCGCCTGGCGCTACACCATCCCCGCCGACGCCAATGAGCAGAATACCGACTGGCAGAAATTCCTCGGCGCCGCGCCCAAACGCGCCTTCCACAAAGGCCGCTACTACCAATGGCGCCTCTATTGGGATTATTCCGGCGGCATTTCCACCGACCTGCTGGTCCACCAGACCGACATCACCAACTTCGTCTGCGGCAAAGCCACTCCTTCTTCCTGCATGGCCTCCGGCGGCATCTATCGCTGGACCGATGCCGCGGACGATCGCGAAGTACCCGATACCTTCAGCGCCCTCTACGAGTACCCCGACAAGTTCCACATCAACTACTCCTGCTACTTCGGCAATGTGAAGTACGGCTACGGCGAGCAGTTCATGGGCAACGAAGGCACCATCGAGGTTCTCAACCGCCAGATCCTCACCTTCACCCCCGAGACATTCAACGGCAAGCCACCTGCCCACGTCGCCGCCCGTAAGGAAGAGCGCATCGAACTCCCCGGCAATGACAACATCGCCGTCGAATCTCATATCAAGAACTGGCTGGCCGCCATCCGGGGCCAGGAAAAATTGATCGCCCCCGTTCAGGTCGGCCAGCAGGCCGCCATCTCCGGGCACCTGGCGACGCTGTCTTTCCGCAACAACAAAAAGGTGTTGTGGGATGACAAAACCCAGAAATACCGCTTCGTGTAGTTCCCTGAAGGAATTCCCTCCCGATTGTCGCTATCGAGTATGATAGGGCAAATAGCCTTTTCTCTCGAAGTTTAGAAAGGCGGATCTGCTGCCCACGGAGGGTTTATTGTGTTCGCTGCACTACGTGCGTTCTTTTTCTCAACTTGCCTCGCCACCAGCGTCTTTGCCGCTGGCTTCAGCTTTAGCGGGACATTCAACCAAGATAACGACCTAGCCTACTTTCAGGTCAATATGGGCGCCTCCGGCGTCCTCACCATTCAGACTTACGGCTACGCCGGTGGCCTGAACCAGGCTGGTCAAACGATCGCGGATGGCGGCTTTGCTCCCGCGCTTTCCGTATTCGATTCCACCGGCACACTGATCGCCGTCGACAACTTGGGCGGCTCCGTCCCCAACTGCAACGGCCGCGGCATCGATCCGACTACCGGTTATTGCTTCGACGCCATCGTCTACGACAGCGCCAGTGTGCCGCTCACGCTCGGTGCCGGCATCTACACCGTCGTCCTCTCGCAGCAGGGTAACATCTCCTTCGGGGATCTCACCCTCGGCTTCACCTACGATCCCAACAACGGGAACGACCCCAGCTTCACCGGTACCAACACCGGCAATCCCGGCCAGATGTTCGTGGACCCCTTCGGTCCCTTCATCCGAAACGGCAACTGGGCCGTCGACTTCGTCAGCGACTCGCTCCGCAGTGTCGTCGTCGAGGAAGTCCCTGAGCCCGCAACCATCGGCCTCACACTTTTCGCAGCGCTCGGTTTCGCTGCACTCCGCCGTAGACACTATGAACCGTAGAGATCTCGTTCATACAGGACTCGCAGCCGCCGCGCCGCTTTTCCTCCCCCGCCGGGTCTTCGGGGCCAACGATCGCATTCGCCTCGGCGTCATCGGTGTTGGCTTCCGCAGTAACCTCCTCATCGATCAACTCCCGCCCGGCGCCGAACTGGTGGCCGTGGCGGATTGCCATTTGAAGCGCGCCGAGGAATCCGCCGCCAAGCGCAACGCCAAGTGGCGCATCTACCAGCACCACCAGCGCCTCCTCGAACAGAAGGATATCGATGGAGTGATCGTCGGCACCAAGGAGCACCAGCGCGTTCTGCCCTGTATTCACGCCTGCCAGGCCGGCAAGGACGTCTACGCCGAAAAGCCCCTCACCCTCTATCCCGCCGAAGGCCGCGCCCTGGTCAACGCCGTGCGCCGCTACAACCGCGTCCTCCAGGTCGGCAGCCAGCAACGCTCCATGGCCATGAATCAGGTGGCCTGCCGCTTTGCCCGCGAGGGCGGACTCGGCCGCATCCTCTACGTCCAGGGAGCCAACTACCCCGGCCCCGGAAACCAAACCGTTTGGCCCGAGTCACCCATGCCCCAAGGCTTCGATTGGGATCTCTGGCTCAACCAGTGCGCCATGCGCCCATACAGCGAAAAGCTCCACCGCGGTCCCAACAACCCCGAATTCTGGGGCGGCGAAATGACCAATTGGGGCGCCCACGGCATCGATCAGATTCAGTCCGCACTCGGCATGGACCTCACCGGCCCCACCGAATTCTGGCCACTCGTCGACGGTCCCCCCGGCGGTATCGCCTTCCGCTACGCCAACGGAGTCGTAGTGCGCCTCGAAGTTCCGATGGTCTCCGGCATCGAAGGCGGCTGTATCGTGGTCGGCGAAAAAGGCGTCCTGCGCATCGTTCGCAACGGCCTCCGCACCGACCCCGCTGGGCTCATCAAGGAACTGCCTCCTCAAGAAGAAGTCGACAAATGGCAGCGCGCCCAATGGCAGGCGCAGTATCACATCCAGGAATGGATGGACTGCATGCGCACCCGCAAACAGCCCTCCGCCGATGTCGAGATCGGCCAGCGCTCCAACACCGTCTGCCAGCTCGCCAACCTCACCCGCCAGCTCAATCGCAAGCTCCGCTGGGACCCCGTGCGCGAAGCAATCCTCGGTGACGACGAAGCCTCGAGCCTGCTGCTGCGCACCCGCCGCAAGGGCTACGAGTTACCTCAGGGCCTTACATAGCCGCATCCGGCTAGAGCAGCCTTCACTTCCTCCCACCGCGAGCGATCGCGCGCGAACATCGGGCTCTGCTGCGCGAGCCGCGCGTAATCGGCATTGCTTCTCTCAAGCCACGTGCAGGCCGTCGCATCTCCCAACCCCCGCAAGATCAGCCCCATCCCTGAGTATGCGTACGGCAGGTGATACCGCGCCCGCGCGTTGCCTGTAACAAGGCGCGCGTATTGCTCTGCCGCATCCACGCTTTGCGCCCCAGCCTGCAGAGCTTCCCGCCGGTTGCCTGCGCGCGCCAGCCCCAGCCCCAATCCCCTCCACGATGTGTAGAGTGTGATTCGAATCAAAGCTTCGCTCGCATCCGTGGCCAGCACCTTCTGGCACACGGCGATGCTTTGCCGGTAAGAATCAATGGCGGGTTGCCAGTGCCCAGCCAATCGCTCCGCATCCCCATCCCGCATCAGGGCGAAAGCCCAGCCTTCGCGCATCCGGTTATCGTTCGGCGTGTTCCGCTCCAACCGCGTGTAGAGTTCAGTCGCCCTGCCCAGGCACTGAATTGCCTCCGCATAGGATCCCGATGACACCAACGCACTCCCCAGCCGCTGCAGCGAGTTCGCCAGGTCCAGCAGGGCTCGATTGTCCGAAGGATCCCGCGCAGCCGCCTTCTCCGCAATCAGGATCATTTTCCGGTAGACGGCAATTGCCTCCGCGGCGCCTCCCAATGAGGGCAATGCAGGTGTCCCAAGCACGTCCGCAGCATGGCTGTACGCTACGATCAGCGAATGCTGCGCCTCGGAGGAATCCGGCTCTTCCTTCGCCTGTGCTTCACGCAACTGCAGCGCCGCCTGCGCGTGCGGCAAGGCCTCCTTCAGATTTCCCATCAGCTGCAGCGAGTTGCTGTGATCTTCCTCGGCGGACGCCAGTCGAATCGTCGCTTCCTTCGAAGGATTCTCCGCAAAAAGCTCTCGCCGTAGAGCCAGATGTTTGGTGGAACTGTCCAGAGCTTCAGCGAACAGCCCTTGCCGCGATTGAATCGGAAACAGGCTTTCATAGATCGAAGCCAACCGCATCCGGTCCTCCACCTGCCGCCGTTCCCTTGCCGGACCCTCCATCAACTCCAGCGCTTTACGATACGACGCCAAGGCTTCCTTCAATCCCCCGTTATGCGCCTGGTTTTCTCCCACCTTGGCATACAATGCCGCCATCCGGCGCGATCGGGCCACACTCGCCGGTGCGGCCGCCAACAGATCCAGTGCCTTGCGATAGCTCGCGATCGCACCGGGAATGTCCCCCAGATGAGCACCTTGCACGCCCCCCTGCACATCCCCCACCCGTTCATACGCGGAGGCCAGATCCGCCTGCAAAGCCATGTCCCCGGATGCGTCGCGAGCCAGCCCGTCCAGATACTCCAGCCCGATCGTCACGATCCTTTTCCGGGCCTTCGTCGAGCCTGCCAGGTCGCGAATCTCGTCATGCACGTCGTAGAGCAGGGAGCTGGCCAATTTCCGCAGCTGATCGAAACGCCGTTCCGCCCGCCGCGCATGAAACAGCGAGATCGCCGTACCCGCGATCAGGCTCGCCGCCACAATGACAGACGCCGCCACCGTCACTCGGTTCCGGCGCAGAAACTTGGCGCTGCGATACGCCAGCGTATCCGCCCGGGCATGCACCGGCCGGTTGCTCAGAGCCCGCCGCAGATCATCCGCCAGGTGCTCCGCCGTCGCATAACGCCGCTCAGGTTCCTTCCGCAACGCCATCAGAACGATGTTGTCCAGGTCCCCTTCCAAATGCCGGAGCCCTTGCGGGCAGCGGCTGGGCGGCTCCGGCACTTGCCCGCAAATGGCCGCCTCGATTTCCTTCGGTGGTATCCCTTGAAACTCAAACGCCGGCTTGCCCGCCAGCAGTTCGTACAGCACCGTCCCCAGCGAATACACATCGGAGGCCGCGCTCACCGGCATTCCCAACGCCTGCTCCGGACTCGCGTAGGCCGGAGTCATCATCCGCATCCCCACCGTCGGCTCCAGCGCCGTCTGCAGGAACGAGTCGCCTTCTTCCGGTTCCAGCGCCTTGGCAATTCCGAAATCCAGCAGCTTCACCGATCCTTCCGGCGTCACCAGGATGTTGCCCGGTTTCAGATCGCGGTGCACCACCATATGCCGGTGCGCGTGTTGCACCGCCGCGCAAACCTCCAGAAACAACTGGATGCGGGCCCTGCCGTCAAGCTGCTTTTCCTGGCAATAGCGCGTAATCGGCACGCCCTCCACAAACTCCATCACAAAGTAGGGGCGTCCATCTTCCGCCGACCCGCCATCCAGCATCCGCGCGATGTTCGGATGGTCCAGCCGCGCCAGAATGTTCCGCTCACTGCGAAACCTCGCCAGCACCAGTTCCGTGTCCATCCCCCGTTTCACCAGCTTCACGGCGACTTTCTTGTGGAAGGCATCATCATCCCGCACCGCCGAATAGACGATCCCCATTCCGCCTCGCCCGATGACCCCTGTGATCCGATACACGCCGAGCCGTTCCGGGTGCCGTTCCTGGTTCGACCAGGCAGCGGACGCCTCCCCCACCGCGTTCGCGATATCGATCTCCGCACGATCGTACTCCAGCAGCGATTCCACTTCACGCCGCATCTCCGCATCGCCCGCGCAAGCCGCATCCAGGTACCCCGCGCGCTCGGAAGGCGTCAGCTCCGCCGCCGCTTGAAACACAGCGTCGATCGCCTTGTAACGTTCCGGTGTCATGCGCCCTGAGGGAGAATTTTATCGCACGTACCAAGCCCTTGGAATTCGAACCGGCAGGACGTGGCATTACCCAATAATTGCCGCACAAAAAATGAACATGGATTGCTCGCGATCCACACCTTGTAAACAAATAATCGATCTAACTACGGTACATAAAGTGAATGCACGCAACCACCGATCATTGTATGGTTGCTGACACTTATTTCTGGGTTTCGAGAAGGGGTACGGTGATGTTTTTAATGGGCACGCGGGCAAGCAAACTGGGGTTCCTGGCTGCTTCAATTCTAGGTTTCTTCATTCTTCCCGCGCATGCGGCGTTGGTCTATGAGGTAACCGTCGACACTTCTTCCATTAATGGAGTGAATGGGGTCATCGACCTGCAATTCAACCCAGGCGGTCTCACCTCGCAGGCCGCATCTGCTCTCGTTACCTCCTTCAACGCCGGGGGAGGAACGCTCGGTAGCGTAGTCCCGCCAGTCGGTGGGCCAGTGACTGGCTCGCTGCTGACCGATGACCTGGCCTTCCAAAACAGCGCAAATACCGACTACGCTCACGAACTGCTCTTCGCCGACTTCGTTCAATTTCTCGTTACCTTCGACGGCCTGGCGCTGAATTCTCCAGACAACGGCCCCGCCGGCACCAGCTTCGGAGTATTCCTCTATGACCAGACCTTCAATCCATTGGTCACAGCCGATGCTCTCGTTGCCCAGATTGATATCAACCCCGACGGCACGATCACCACCACTGGCTTTCCACTCGGGAGCCCGGTTGTGACGTTCAACCTCATCACGAGTGACGTTCCCGAACCCGGCACGCTGACGAGTCTGCTCCTCGCCGGCTGTGCCCTCTCTCTCTACGCCCGCAAACGTGCGGCCCGCTTCTAAACGGTAGGACCAAGGAAGGCTTATGCTTCGTTCACTCGCTCTTTCTCTTTGTGCGGCAGCTTCAGTCTTTGCCGCGGAGCCCGTTGTAAAGACCGTGCCATGGGTGCCGTCAGATAGAGCGATCCCTCATGATACCTTCGCCTACAAGAGCATCACCCTCAAAGGAACCTCGTCGCTTCAGGGCCCGAATATCCGTGCCACATGGGATTTTGGGGACGGTTCTGCCCCAGTCTCCTTCATCGTTGAGAACGCCTACGACGTTTCGACCACGCACGTTTATTACGGCTCCCCGGGTGACAACTTCACCGCAAGACTGACCGTAACGGACACAACGACAGGGGAAAGCGGTTCAGCGGTGTATCTCCTCTCCATGCGCGAGAAGACACTGCATACCGAAGTGAACGTAGCAATCGACGAAGGGCTTTGGTACCTCCACCGCTCGATGAATCGCCTGAATGCCGGCGACACTCCCGCCGGAAATTGGAATGGGGACTGCCGCGCCTGCGATTTAAACGGGGCCACAAATGCATGGAATATTCTTGCCTTTGAACGGCAAGGCCACCTCGAGTCTGGCGACTCCAGCGATCCATACACTGAGACCGTTGCACGTGGTTTAAGAACACTGCTCTCCACCGGCGGTACCCCCGGCCAAGTCTGGATCGATGCTATCTCCGCCGCAAACTCACCACGGACGGTTGCCACCGTCGGGCCTGAAGGAATCATAGGGGCAACCTACGCAGACATTATTCAACGGTTTGTTGAGTCGAGCAATGGTCAGCTCTCTGCGAGCAGCACATCCCGTGAGGAAGAAATTCAAACGCTTCTTGCCACATTGGCGGATTCGGCCGGCACTCCGGCAGTTGCCACGCAGAGCCTCGTTCGCCGTCAGGACCGTATGGGCTACTGGTATGGCCGCGGCACGGCATCGAATCCTGCGCTGGAGACCCCACAGGCGCTCCTTAGTATGGTGAAGACTCCAGAGCGTGCCGCCGGCGCGAACTCCGTTGTTAAGATCTCGTCTCAAGTAAACGTCACTAACACCGGTTGGCTCTTCAGCCGCGCAACGAATACCTACAACGGGAATCTCACTGTCACAAACACAAGCGGCTCGCCCATCCCAGGACCTGTCACGGTGGGAATTCTGAATCTCACCTCTGGAGTCACGCTCACCAACGGCAATGGCATGTTCAATGGCGCGCCATACGTCACTGTGAGTGGGGGCCCCATTAATGCCGGTGCTTCCGCAACTGTTCAACTTCGTTTTACCAATCCCTCAAACGCAATCATCAACTTTAATCGAATCACCTATTCTGGAGCTTTTCCGCCCGCCGCACTCAGCATTTCGTGTCCAGCCTCTTCCGGCACGCTGAACACTTCTTATACCTCCGCCTTCGATGCCAACGGGGGCGTTCAAAGCTATACGTATTCATTCACTGGCTCTCTTCCTTCCGGGCTGAATCTCAATCCCGCGACAGGTGCAGTGACAGGCACGCCGGACACAGTACAGAATGCGACCTTCACCGCGATTGTGACTGATTCCGCCGGCCCAATCACCCAGACCGCGAATCTGAGTTGCAATATCAACATCACAAACGGCGCAAACGCTACGCCCACTGCGAACCCGCAAACCACAGGTACGAACGAAGATCAGCCTGTCACGATTACGCTTGCCGGTAGTGACCCCGAGAATGCGAACCTGAGTTTCTCGATCGTCTCGGGACCATCGGCTGGTTCCCTCGGCGCGATCGTTCCGATCAATGCCACCTCAGCAAGCGTGCAGTACACGCCCGCGCTGAATGGGAATGGTTCTGCAAGCTTCACCTTCAAGGTGAACGACGGCACGCAGGACTCCTCGCCCGCGACAGTCACCATAAACATCGCCGCGGTAAACGATGCTCCGGGCTTCACCAAGGGCCCGGACCAGAACATCGCTCAAAATGCCGGCCCGCAAACAGTGAACAACTGGGCAACCGCTGTCAGCCCCGGCGGAGGTGCGGATGAGGCCGGACAAACACTGACCTTCAACATTACCGGCAACACGAATCCCGGCCTGTTCTCGGTGGCGCCTTCAATCGCCTCAAACGGGACGCTCACATACACGCCGGCAAGCGGTCAGAGCGGCTCGGCTACGATAACGGTCACACTCTCTGATAATGGCGGCACGGCAAATGGGGGAGTAAACACCAGCGCACAACAGACGTTCGCTATTAATATCGCACTCGTCAATCAGCCGCCCAGCTTCACCAAGGGCCCTGACCAGTCGGTGAATGAAGATAGCGGACCGCAGACCGTAAATCCCTGGGCCACCGCAATCAGCCCCGGCCCTGCTTCTGAATCCGGTCAAACGGTGAGCTTCAATATCACCGGAAATACAAATCCAAGTTTGTTTTCAGCAGGCCCTGCGGTTTCCTCGACGGGCGTCCTTACCTATACCCCGGCGGCGAACGCCAACGGGTCGGCAACCATTACCCTCGTGGCTCAAGATAATGGCGGCACAGCGAATGGAGGAAACGATACCAGTGCGTCTCAATCCTTCGTCATTACGGTCAACCCGGTAAACGATGTTCCAAGTTTCACCAAGGGTCCAGACCAGACTGTGAATGAAGATGCCGGACCGCAGACCGTAAACCCATGGGCAACCGCAATTAGTTCGGGCCCTGCGAATGAATCCGGTCAAACGGTGAGTTTCTCCATCAGCGGCAATACGAATGCAGCGCTCTTCTCCGCCGGACCGGCGGTATCGCCCACAGGTGTCCTTACCTACACTCCGGCTGCCAACACCAGTGGAACAGCCACCATTACACTGAGTGTGGCCGATAACGGCGGGACCGCAAACGGCGGTGTGGACACGAGCTCTACGCAGACGTTCGTCATCACCGTCAACAACGTCAACGACGCTCCCAGCTTCACCAAGGGCGCCGACCAGACAGTGAACGAAGATGCAGGACCACAGACCGTCAACCCGTGGGCCACGGCCGTCAGCGCCGGGCCGCCTTCAGAGTCTGGACAGACGCTCACGTTCAACGTCACCGGAAACACGAATCCAGGTCTCTTCTCCGCGGGTCCGGCAATCTCGTCAACGGGCGTCTTGACCTATACGCCAGCAGCGAACGCAAACGGTTCAGCAACGATCACCATCACGCTCCAGGACAACGGCGGCACCGCGAACGGCGGCGTCGATACTTCCCCTTCCCAGCAGTTTGTGATCAATGTAACGGCGGTGAACGACGCCCCGGCCTTTACAAAGGGTGCGGATCAAACCGTTTTAGAAGACGCAGGAGCGCAAACGGTAGGAGGATGGGCGACTGCCATGAGCTCTGGACCAGCTGACGAATCCGCTCAGACACTCTCTTTCAGCATCACGGACAACACCAATACAGCCCTGTTCTCTGCAGGTCCAACAGTCGCCAACGATGGCACACTGACCTATACGCCGGCGCCAAATGCCAACGGTTCGGCATCGATCACCGTCCGCCTGACAGACAGCGGCAGCAACACGGCTCCAAACGTGAATTTCAGCCAGCAAACCTTTGTCATTACGGTCACCGCCGTAAACGATGTTCCCAGCTTCACCCCTGGCGGAACCCAGACGGTTAACGAGGATGCAGGTGCGCAGAGCGTTGCTTGGGCAACTGCCATCAGCAAGGGACCCGCGAACGAATCGGGGCAGACGATCAACTTCATCGTCTCGAATAACAACAACGCGCTCTTTTCAGTGCAGCCGGCAATCAGCGCCACAGGACAGCTTTCTTACACCCCGGCTTCCAACAAACACGGATCGGCAACCGTTTCCGTACAGGTCCATGACGATGGTGGAACGGCAAACGGCGGTGTTGATACCAGCACTCCCCCTGTCACGTTCAACATCACGGTGAATCCCGTCAATGACCCGCCCACGGCCCAGGTCCAGAGTTACAATGCGCAGGCCCACATGATGATCTCCGTACCGCAGGCTTCGGGTCTTCTTGTCGGTGCGTCTGACGCGGCGGACATTACCGGCAACCCATCATGGACGCCCACTTTCACCGTAGGCGCCATCAACGGAGTCGGCCCGGTCTCCGGAACCATCACGACCACCGTAGCTGGAGTTGGAACGATCGTCGCGAACGCAACCACTGGGGCATTTACTTTTGATCCGGCGCCAGGCGTTTCAGGAACCGTCTCCACCACCTATACCGTTTGTGACAACGGTGAACCGGCGCCAGGCGTCTGTAGCTCCTCGTCGAATCTTACCTTCGTTATCGCCGGACCAGTGATCTGGTTTGTCAACCCGGCCGGCGGAGCGGGAACCGGGACTCTTGGAAACCCATTCAATACCTTGTCTGCGGCCGCAACAGCGATGGGGACAAACACCAATCATCGGATCTTTGTCTACTCCGGAACTGCCTCTGGCAACTTGGCACTCACTGGGGCCGCCACCCAAGCCGCGGCTCAGTGGCTGGTTGGACAGGGAACCGTAGCGCCCGGAACCAGCTTCGACACGTTCATGGGAATCAGCCCCCCCATCACCACAGTTCTGGCGCGCCCTTCACTCAACGGCACCAATCCGGTTCTCCAAGGCACTATCACGATCGGTGCCACCAATTCGAGCAACAACTTGATACGCGGCGTGACGATTCAGCCAACTTCCGGCAAAGGCCTGGTGGCTTCAAGCTCAGGCACCGGCTTCGTGGTGGGTGCTGCATCATTCCCCGCCACCTCCAGTGACGTCGCTATCAGCACCACCAGTTCCGCCGCGGTGGATCTCGCCGGAGGCGGAAGTGGCAATTTCATCTTCAGAAGCGTTTCCACCAACGGTGGCGCGAACGGCATCCTCGTGAATAACTTCAACGCCTCTACCGGCAGTTTCATGGTGGCGGGCACTGGGACTGCGGGAACCGGCGGCACCATTCAGAACACAACCACTCGCGGAGCGTCGTTCATTACTACGCGAAATGTCACCTTGAAGTCGATGAACTTTACAAACGCGGCCACAAGTGATTTCCCTGCGGCTCCCACGGGACTTTCGCTCGGCGTCAATACCGCCGATAACGCTGCACTTCACCTTCAAGTGGTATTCAACGCCACATTGGATGGCTTGGTCGTCAACGGCAGCGCCGAGCATGGTATCAATGGCCACAACGTAACCGACTTCGTGTTGCAGAATAGTTCGTTCACAAATGTTGGCAATGCCGCTGATGAGGACGGAATTCACTTCTTCAACATGCTCGGAACCTGTTCCATCACCAACACTACTTTCACCAGCAGCGGCGATGACAACATCAATATTCAAAACAATACGAATCTGACGATTCCTTCAGGAATGACCGCCGTCACCAACCTCACAATAACGGGTGGCAGCGCAAATACCGGAGTGCTCGGCAGCGGCTATCTCATGGGCATTCGCGGCACATCGAATACCACCGTGACTATCGATGGTGTCACTGCCAACAATAATTTCAGCGGCGGCATAGTTATCGACACGTTCGATACCGCCACTTCTGTCGTTGAGATCAAGAACAGCACGAGCACCAACAATAACGATGGCATCTCCATGAGCAGCAACAACGGGAGCACCAAGTTCGACATTCACGACAACGTAAGCTTTGCCGGCAACGACTTTGGTCGAATTAACATCCTGAAGGCCGCGTTCTCAACCACCGGAACGCTGCAAGGGAAGATTCGGAACAATCCGATTAATGTTTCGGATGGCCAGGCGGCGGACGGTATCAGCATCTTCCAGGCGGGTGATGGAGTTTTGACAGTTGCGATCACGGGGAACACGATCACCTATCGTGGAACACAACGCCCCATTCTCATCCAGGGTGGCCAAGACGGTTCCGGTCAGCTCAACGCCACGGTCACCGGTAACAACATTGACGTGCAGCTGGATGGCACCGGAAACGCGGTAACAGGCATTCTGGCGCAGGTCGCTGTAGCTTCGCCAAGCGGCGACAGCACGAATCTATGTGCCGATATCGGAGGTTCTACAGCAGTATTAAAGAATACCTTCACTCACTCACTCGGAAACAACATGGGTGGCGGTGACATACGGGTTCGCCAACGATTCGTAACCACAGTCACACTCCCTGGATACAGCGGGTCGAACAACGACAATGCTGCAGTAGTCACGTATCTTGGCGGAAGGAACACTTTGGTGAATTCACCAACTGCGACAGCTACCAACGAAATCGGCGTAACTGTTGGGGCTGGGGGCTTCGTCGGCGGCGCCTCCTGCACACAGCCGGTCTTCCCATAGCTGCGTTCCGTCGAGAACCCAATGGACCTACCGCGAGCCGGGTTCGCGGGGCGGTTCGGCAAGTCATCCACGAAACGGGTCGAAACGGACATCAAAGCGGACCGCGGCGAACTTGTTTCTCTGATGGAGCCACTCACACTGGGCCAAGGCTACCGGCATCGCGTGCGAACTACGGATCTCGCCTTTGAACTCGCGCAGACAGCCGCCGGACTCCGTTGCAGCCTGCCCGGCAGCCAGCTTTCTTCGCTCGCTAGCCTGGTCCGCTCGATGGACTGCCACTACTCCAACCTGATCGAAGGGCATGACACGCATCCCATCGACATCGCGCGCGCACTGTGCAATGACTACAGCAAGGATGCTCGCAAACGGGATCTGCAACTGGAAGCGAAAGCACACATCGAAGTGCAACGGTGAATCGATGGGGGTGTTCTCCGCACCGGACAGGCCGTCACCGCGGAAAGTATCTGTGAGCTTCACCGCCGTTTCTGAACAGCGATACGCGGTGCTGCCTGGCGTGCTCCAGACGCGCAATGTTCAGGTCGGGCGCGATGTGCCGATCAGTCCGCGTGCTATTCCGCGCTTCCTCGCCCGCTTGATGTCTCACGCCCACCTGCTCGACCACCTCGACACGGGGGCAGTGTGGTCTGTGGCGCGAGAGGAGGCGCTGGGGGCCCAGATCAGTAGTAACGCTGTTGGTCCCACTCTGGATTGCTCCGCTGGCCCAACTCGGTGAGGCTAAGTAGTCGTGGTCGGAAGAGATAGTCAGGATGTGGCGGTTTACGCGTACCAATGGGATCACGGAAGGATCTCACGCCCAAATGGAGGTACTTGCCAGACAAGCCGATGGGTTCGGCAACTTCGCCAATTGTTGAAATGGCGGTGAGGGTGGGATTCGAACCCACGGAACCCGTAAAGGTTCAACGGTTTTCGAGTGCTAACCGGGCAATTTCGTCCTGTATTGACTAGTGCTGAATAGGCATCGTAAGCACATGAGAACAAGGAGTGTTACGGGTTCGATTGGTGTTGCTTTGTACCAGCGTGTTTTGGGCCGATTTGGGGAGATTTAGCGCGTTGGATTGGCAAGGGACAGGCAAAATCTCCCGAAGTGCTCTGCTGAGGTGACGACAAGTCTGGGAGGCCAAAATGGGACGGGAATTTCAAAGCGAGTTCGCCCAATCTGATCTACCTTTCGACTCGGAAACCGAACAGGTCTGGACGCGCCGATCGAAGGAGCCGAGCAAGGCGTGGTCGGCATTTGTGGTCTACCGGGATATGCTGCCGTCGAAACGCGGACTGACAGCAGCATTCCGGCTTTGGTACGGGCAGAATTATCCGGGCGAGTCTGTTCCGGCGTCGCCACCGCCGAACTGGAGCGAATGGAAGCGGCGGTGGCAATGGGACGAACGCACGGAGGCCTTTGATCGTGTCAACCAAGCCGATGCGGAAAAGGTGGCCCGTCTGCGGCATCGAGAATTCTTAAATCAGACGAGGGAGCAGTTTTACGTCATTGCCGAAAGCAAACTGAGAGCACTCGAGGTAATGCGGGCGCTGATTCTTCGACTGCTTGAGGCTCCTCTCGGTCGCCTGCGGCAGACTAATCCTGGCGAGAACGGAGCCATGGTTGAGCGTGTGGTGGACACACTGGCTCAATTCGTAGCTCTATCAGCGGAAGCACGCGAATCGGAGAAGGATCTGTTTGAGGAAGCGCTCGCCTCCGTACGTCTGACGCCGGACGACCTCACCGCTGGAACTACGGTGGAGGTTCGAAACGCCATATTCGAGTGGGTCCACGACCTCAAGACGAATCCACCACCGGCGTCGACAGTAGCCATTTTGGAGGAGCCAGACACGTCCTCAGAGTGAGCAAGTATATCCGGCCGGACAGGGCTGCTGACACGCTTGCGGAACCTCAGTATGTTGATGAGGAATGATGCGACCGAATCAACTATCTGGCGCACTTACTAATCAAAGCGTCCCGGATAGGTTGCAGCGAAAGGAATTGACGTGGAAAAAGGTGAGCACGGCCCAGGCGTATATTTCATCGTTACTGAGGATGAGCGGTTTGTAAAGATCGGCTACTCCGAGCACGTGATTACCAGGTTTGAGCAAATCCGGACCATCGGGCCGGGGACCTCTAACGCGTCTCTTGCGGGTTACCTGCCTGGGAGTCGCGCCACTGAATCTTGGCTCCACGATCGTTTTCAGGCATACCGCGATGTCGGGGAATGGTTCCACTATTCTGAAGAGCTCAAGGACTTTGCCCGACGCTTCCTCACGCCGGTGGCGGACTTTACGAGGAAAGTCTGGAGGATCGACGCGCAGATCAGCAACGTCATGCGTGAGTTCAATCGGCGTAGACGGACCTTCGGTGGTCCGCCGCGGAAGACATTCCATTGTCGGTACTGTGGAGAAGCAGTGGTCGGACGGCGTCAGGTACGGGCACATGAAACTGTTTGTTCAAAACGTCCACAGTCGAAGATGGGGAGACCGCCCAAAATTTCTCGCTGTGTCCGGTGCGGCGGTGTTTTCCCCTCTTACACAATCTTGGTGGCGCACGAGTGCCGGCGTAGTGCAGATCAGTCTACGCATTCCACTGAAGGTGCGCAGCAGGAGAAGTGAGAGGAACTTACGAGGGGCTTTTCGATCCATGTGTCGCAGGTGTGTTGGCGAAGCAGTAGACCTATTCCCAGCACGATAACGTCTATGGAGTCGTTCTTGTCGACGTGGCCGTTTTGTGTGGTCTGGGTGTCGTCGTGGTTTCGACGTGTGTAATGCTTGCGGCTGTCAAGGCGTCCATCGCGGCCAATGCTGAATATCGGAGTCATTAAAGACGTTGTCCCCAGTCGCAATCCGGAGGGGGCTTCAGCCCCAGGCGCAGGTTCTAAGAACCAGTCCACGCAGTGGAGAGAATCAGTCTATCGCTCAATGGCCGTGCCGCTCCAATCGTGCTTAGGGGAACGATACACTCAACGGAATCATGGCATCTTGCAGCTGGTTCCACAAATCTGCCTGTTGCTGGCCTCGGGCAGAGCCCTAGGCCAACTGTTCCGGAAGACCATGTAATTTCACCTTTGGGTGGAGACTCTGTACGAGTTGCGCGTAGCTCGCTCACAACCCGAGTCAGGAGGAGATCAGAGCCCAAGGTCGGCCGTTTTCGTTCGCCAAGTTGCAGTTCGGGTCGCTCCTTGCTGCACCCAAGATGAACGTTGATGTCAGTGGCGGCCTTCAGGCGCTTCGCTGTGGAGGGCGGTGATCTTCAGGTCTGGTGAATAACGTATGTCACGTAATCTACGTCCCGCGCGGCTCTGGTGCGGTCATGACATCAATCCCTCAGATGCCGAATCGTCAAGGAGAATGACAGTGCCGAGGACAATACGGGCTTATCACCACTCGCTCATATTACGCTGGGGGAGCCCTAAAGATGGCGGCGAGCGAGCCGACGATGAGGCCGGCGAACAAGAGGCCAAACTGCCATGCTGGCGTAAGACTGCGTGACAAATGTATCCAGACAGGCACTGCGGCAAGTGGGAACTGACCAAGTAAAACCGAGGCGACACCAGTGACTCCAACGATCGCCAGGACTGCCAGAGACAACACTACTATTCCTCCCGCAAGCCTACTGCCGGGCGGACCCAGAAAGAGGCTGACGTTCCGAAAGAACACGGGAGACCAAATGCCTGCCATGTAAATCGAGATGCCAGAAAGCAATCGCCAGCCACCGATAAAGTAGTTCGCTACGAAGATGATCATGGCGCCAACTAACCCACCTGCGATGACTCCGGCTGGCAGGAACACAAGCCAGTGAAGTGGCCGGATCATCATCGCTGCTTTCCGCAGCTTCTTCGCTCGGGCTAGTGCCGACTCCACCGGGACTTGATCCGGATGGCGGCGACGAATCTCGTGGATCTCGTTCAGAAAACGCCGGCGTTCAGCGCGAGTGGCGCCGAGCACAATGCAATTGTTCAATGCAAGGCAAAGTGCACTGGCTGCCATTGGGTGGTTCCCCGAACGGACGTATAAGTCTCGAATGCGGTCAACGGCGAGACTCACCTCGTCGAGGCCACCGGCGATCCTACGAGCTCAACCCCGAAATGGGTTACCAGTTCATTCCGCTCCCGCCGCTGAATTGCCCGGCGTAATTTCTCCAGATCGAGCGCAATCAGCGGAAAACGCAGATCGAAATAAACATCCAAGAACACATCGACGTCCGGCATAGCGGCCTTTCATAGTCTGCCGAGGCATTACCTTAAAGAGTATCGCCCACCGTCAGGTCGGTGTGCTCCGTTTGCGCTCCGTTCGCCCGTGGAGTCGGCATTGCGGACAGAGGTCGGTGTTGAGCTTCGGCTCTGTACGAGTCGCGCGTGATTCGTAACCTGGCCTTAGAGATGCTTCCGCCGTGGGTGGCAGAATGACAACATCTCCTCTAAGCTTGCCAAGTCCTCGAATCTTTCGACATCGAGCAGGACAAGATTTCTGCCCTGGCCAAAACGTGTTGACGGGTAGAGGATCCCATCCATAGATTCGAAACGGGCACAGTCTGCAACAAAGCGGGTGATTGTGTATTCAGGCCGATCCCAACCCTCATTGTCAGATGGGGCCGACATCAGGCTTGAGAAGAGCAACGCGGCTACCCCCGGGTCCAACTCATCAGGCTCACATAGATCGAGTATGCGCGCCGGATGCTTGATGGTGAAGCGACCGATCGAGAACGGGCCAGCAGGTCGACGACACTCCTCCCAGCAGGTATCTGGGGCATCTGCCAAATAGACAACCGGTCGGCCGGCGTGATTGTACCTGCCCTCTTTCGCTTCGGACTTTGGAGGGGGCCGAAATGTCAACTCCGGCTGAAAAATCCTCAAAGTTCCGGTCGAAATTTCCCCACCCCAAACACATGCGCTAGAACCTCTTCTCCCGGCCCCTACTGAAGCGGAGCCCAGCGGCGCCCCTGGGCGCCGCGTTTTGGGCGTAGTGGAAGTGGGGAGCCGGGTAGGCGACCGCGGTTGCCCTCCTGCTGCTCCCTGCCGGCCAACAAGCCCGCTCTCCTTCGATCCTTCAGCCGGTAGCTTTCCCCGCGAATGTTGATCGTCGTGGAGTGGTGCAGCAACCGGTCCAGTATCGCCGTTGCTATGATCGGGTCTCCGAAAACTCCGCCCCAATCGCCGTAGCTCTTGTTCGAGGTCAGAATAATGCTGCCTCGTTCATAGCGTGCACTAACCAACTGGAAGAAGATCGTCGCTCCCAACTCATCCAACGGCAGATATCCCATCTCGTCCACTACCAGAACTTTCGGCGCCAGATACACTTTCATCCGCCGGTCAACCGCCCTTCCCGATACGCTCTTCCCAGATCATCCACCAGATCGTGCGCCGTCATGAAATACGCCGGCTGCCCTGCCCGAATCGCAGACTCGGCCAGCGCTACCGCCAGGTGCGTCTTTCCCACTCCCGGCGGCCCCTGCAGGATCACATTGCTTGCCTCGTGGACAAACCGCAGCGTTCTTAACTCCTTCACCTGACGTTCGTCAATCGACGGCTGAAAGCTGAAGTCAAACTGCTCGAACGTTTTCACGTAGGGCAAATGCGCCAACTGCAGTCGCGTCTTCAGGTACCGTTGCCTCCTCGCTTCCACCTCCGTGGTCAGCACGTCCAGCAGAAAGTCTCCATAGCTCGGCTCTCCTTTGGATGCCTGTTCCAAAATGCTTTCTACTCTCTGTTCCACCGCCGTCAGCGACAAGGCCACCAGCGTCTGCTGCAATCGTTCCAGCGTTGTCATTGTCCACCTCCAGCGGCAGCAAATTCGTATGCCGCCAATGGCCTGACCTCTACTTGCGGCGCTGTTTGCCGGATCGCAACCAACGTCTTGTGCGGCTGCCGTGCTCCCAACGGGATCCCAGCATGATGGTCCTGCTGCAGCTGGATGCGGTGCTTTCCCAGTGCTTGTGCGTGTTCGGCAATGCGCCGCTCTCCGTAGTGCACCTCAACCATCCCTCCGCCCTTTTCCCTGACCCACTTGCTTGCCCGCATACTGCCAGGGAACCGAATACCGGCTCCCTCGCCAGTTCACGAACGCATCCCGTGCCACCTTGCGCAACTCCTGGTCCAGATAGGGATAGGCAGAGTGGCCCTCTACGAGTGGCTGCAGTGAAAACTGATCGGCTTCTCCACGCAGCGCCACCGATTCATGGGTTGTGCCATGGATACGTTGATTGGCCACCTTCCACACCCACTCCCGCAACTGCGCATTCAGATCCTCCAACCCATTCGGCTCGCGTCCCTGCAGTCCGCACAGAAAGTTCCGCCGGACGTACTTCACTCCCGATTCCACTTTGCCCTTGGTTTGCGCCCGATACGGCCGGCACAGCCGCGGCTTGAAGCCCCAGTATCTGGCGAAGTCCAGAAACACAGGGTTCCACACAATCTCTCCGCGTTCGTCCGTTTCCAGCCACACCGTTTTCATGCGGTCGTAGAGTATCTCCTCCGGCACGCCGCCCAACTGCCGGAATGCCTCTTCATGCATGCGCAGCAATGTGCCCAGTTTCTGGTCGAGCGCTGCCTCGGCCACCATCATTCGGCTGTAGCCGAGCGTGAAGGTGAATGCCCACAGCTTGTGTTCCTTGCCCTCGATGTCGATCTTGCCCAGGTGGCCCCAATCCACTTGCGCCTGATGTCCTGGCGGCGTCTCAAACCGCCGGACCGCAACCACACTGGCGGCTTGCCGTTGCGGCCGCAACCAGTCGGTGAGGATCGTATAGCGCCCTTGTAGCCGCGCTCTCGCAACTCCCTCATCAGCACGCACGCATTCCATACTCCTGCCTTCAGTCGCTCCTCCAGATACGGCTTAAGCGAATCCAGTTTGCTTGCCGGCTTCGCTCGTGGTCCGTAAACGGGTGAGGTCTCCGGCTTCAAGAGATACTTGCGAACGGTCTTTCGATCGAAGCCCATCAGTTCGCTGATGGCTTGAATGCTGAGGCCTTGCCTCTTCAGTTCCGTTATGTCGCTCACTTCTTTGCCCCTTAACAGATCGCGCCACCTCCTCTTCCGAGGATCGGTGTCGGTTTCTTCCTCTGTCACGGGGTGGGGATTTTTCAACCGGCACTATGGGGATTTTTGCACCGGCGCTGACAGAAATCGCTGCGACACGTCGCCTCAAGGGACATCGGCCGACCACGGTACCAGTCGCCCTGTAACGTCCGAGGAGAGAGCCTCGAAGATAACGAGCTGATTTCGTTCCTTACCTGAGCAGCGAGGGGGTCAGCCAGTACCAGGAACGGGGTTCGAACGGCAAGCGTGCTTAGACGAGACAGGCTACTTTCGAGTTCCCTTTCGTTGAATGGAAACTCGAAAGCGTAGAGGTTGGGACCGATTGGACGATAACAACGGGGGCAAGCGACGTACTCCATTAGCCTCTCGAATTCAGCTTTCGAAACCACGCCCTGTACCCGACCGGCTGATTGATAGAAGATGTCGAACCCTATGCTGCTCTGTTCCACGCCATAGTTGCCAAGGCGCGCCAGAGGCCAAATTGACGTGAACTCGTCATAACACGCATCACAGCAAGCGATGCTTGGAAGATCCCAGGAATCAAGATCTTCCAATATGGCGTTGATAAGCCAACCCAATGTATCGAAGTCCTCTTCGTTCAGATCAGCCTCGGCGTTCTCGGTCATAGCGATGTCTCGAATGGCCACCCGCGTCCTCCCGGTCGCAATTTGCTTTTTAGGATACCCCAGGAAACCAGATGGCGATCACGAAGGGCACCATAACCGAGTAAAGGGACTCGAGAGGCCAGTTCTAGGTACTGCAATCTACGAATTCGTCGATCGCGTGCCGGGAGAGAGAATCGGGTTATGCAGATTACTCGGTCCTGCGATGTTGCAAAAGGCCATAATAGTCCGTGCTGAGCAACTGCGCTACCGCACAAAGGTCACGCCGATAGAAAAGACGTTCACCGGCTTGAACGACGGACTCTGTTCGCCTCGCTGGAATTTGCCAGTAAAACCGTAGGACAGCGCGCGGAAGCCAAAGCGGCGGAACAAATAGCCCGCGTTGAAATCCAACTTGGCTTCGACGTAGTTACGCTGCGGACGGCGGTCGACGCCCCAGTGGTAGTAGTATGTGTCGGTAGCCGAAAGAGTGATCTGGCGCTTGAACTCCAAAGCCATATCAAAAGTCGCCAGGAAACGTGAGATGTAATCCTGAAAATTGATGTTTTCGATGAGTCGCTGTGGGCGGTCGCGGACGACGTCTCCGATTTCATAGCCTACTTTGGGCCGGAAATAATAAGAGGTTAACAAGAACGGCTTCTTGTTTTTCGCGGCAAGGGCATCGCGATAAGCACGGGAGTGTTCCCAGTTTCGGAAGAAGGGACCGAACATGAACCGCCCAACGGCGGTCTGAAATTTAAAGTCGCGGTCGGACTCATGGCGCGCGCCAGCCGTCACAACCACGCCGTTGAACACTGCAGTGCGATCGTGACCGTAATATCCATAGGTGAGGTCTAGACCATCGGCAATCTGCGTCGGCGCGTCGGCTTCGGACAGTGGCAGCGTGCTGACATCGGCCTTAAGGTATGGCACAACAGCGAACCAACCGACGGCACCCTTTCCCGAAAGCCCGTGTGCCCAAGTAGCGATTTTCGGCGCGTAGGTAAGCGCAAATATGCCGACGTTTCGACGTTTTCCGTTGTTCGACGCTGACTCGGCTTTTGAGGGGTCGAACGGATTGACGTAGGACGTGAAGGTGGCGTCAAAGTAGAAATCGGCATGATCGCGGTCCGCGGTGGAAGAGGCTGTCATCGACACGACGATGGTAAGGTCCTCCTCGTTGGGGTCGAGTGTGTCCTGGAGAACCTGCGAGAGCAGCGATTTCTTGATCGACAACACCACCTTGTACTTGATCGGGCGCGAGGGGAGCAGTCCGGTCAGGGAGATCTTGATGAAGTCGCCTTGGCGATTCGTGTCGAGAGGTTCTCCCTTATCACTGGCTCTGACGCCGGCAACGTGAAGATTGTAGTCGGGCACCGAGTCCTTGGGGTCGAACATCAGCTTGACGGTAATTGCAGACTGATGCGATTGGAGGTCGTCCAGCAGTCGCTTCTTCAGCGCATCTTCAAGCCCGATGAAGATCTCGCGATCGCCTGGAATTGCCTTCGGCGAGAGGGCGGCGACAGTGCGGTAAGACGCCGTTGTACTCAGGTCCACCGGTCTGGTTGCGCCTTTGAACATGACGCCAGGAAGCTCGATCTTGATGTCGCGGGACTTACCATTCGCCAAAGGAGTAATCCCGCAGGCGATGACGCCGTCGATGAGGTTTTGGGTCACCGTGAGGCTGACTGGATTGCGCGACCCGTCGAGGCACTGCAGTTGGTTCAGATTAAGGCCGCCGCCTTCTTCGATCTTCGCCTGGAACAGAATCTGGACCAAGCGGCGATGGCCCTGCGAGGTGTCGACGAAGTAGGCGAGAGCGTTAGTGTCATCAAGTTTCTCAATCTGACCCAGGGTTAGGATCTCGATCTTCTCAGCGCGCGGCACGACTGCGACGATGTCCTCGGCATTTAGCGGCGCCAGAAGGATGCTGAAAGTGAGTAGTAATCGTCTCATATTGCTAGTCCTAGTCGGGAAAATCAACAATGATCGAGCATCCGGTCCGGTTGTTATCCCAAAGTACCTTTGCGTAGCCGTGAACAGTCGTCCCCGCGTCGACCTTGCCTGAACCAGGATCGGCGGCCGACACATTGAACGGCTGGAAGACGTTTTCCTGATTGGTCGCCTGTACGAGACGCAGTCGTTCGCCGTCTTCGAAGTTGGGAACGAGCGATCCAAGTGTCATGTCGGGCGTTACGCCGAAGGCAGGGATTGAGGCTGGATCGGCCCACCGTTGCACTGCGCGACGAACCCGACAGAAGAAACTACGAGTCATCCACACGTGGCAATCAGCGACCGTCGGCGGTAGTGGCTGTATGGTGCTACATACTGGAAGCGGGACGACAAGATCACGAGCTCGTTCTGCGACCTCCCTGACGGAACTCTCCACCACGACCTTGAGATTGGCCGAGAACTTCTTCAGCGGGACCGGCTCCTCTAACGCGGTTGTCAGCAACCGATGAAGGTCCTTCTTAAAACCCGCCAGTTGAGTCTTCTTGAGACCGACACTCTGAAGGGTAGTATCCTCCTTCACGTCGCCGACGCCGACAATGTTGCTATTCAGTGCGAGCGCAGCCTTCACGGCGGCTTTAACTTGATCAAGCTCCATATGGTGTATCTCCTCGGGGAACGTACGGTTCACAATAGCAATAAGCGCAGTTTACGAAGAATTTGGGACATCACCGTCTCCAGTCAGTCGGAGAATCGGGCGGATCGTCGGCAAACTGGACAAAGATGCGATCGGTGTCGCCGCGAAGCCTATTGTACGAGTAGCACGTGCTACGGCCCGAGCCGCCTACATTGGTGAGACGACCACTCGGCGCTCGGTGGAACGGGGTGCTTCCTGCAAACGCGCTCTTTCGGCTCAAGACCTCGCTGTTCGGTGGCGTATCGCAGACCGCCTCAGACACCAGATCGGTCCGATTTGCGCGCGACATCTCAAGTACCTTAGCTCTACGCCCACGTCAAAATTGCGTCGATCCGGCATGGTGCGAAGGTCGGCCCCAAGCTGCTAGCATATTCCGCATTGCCACTCAAGAAGCTTGCGTATTTCTTTGCCATAACAGCGCTGACAAGGGGGATGTTGAGTGCATCGCAAAGAAACTGTTAGCAAATGGTGTGCGTCCGTGGCTTGACAAGTGGAATTTAGTGCCGGGGGAACCTTTCCAAGAGGCGCTTGAGAACGCCCTTGCAACCTGCAGTTGTTGCGCCGTATTTGTCGGGCCTCACAATTCGGGCCCATGGCACAACCAAGAGATGCGAACCGCGATCGCACGTCGGGTTGGTCAAACCGATGGCAGCTTTAGGGTTATCCCTGTCTTACTTCCGGGTGCTTGTCACCCAAAAGATGCGTTCCCACCGTTTCTCTCCGGAACCACCTGGGTCGTCTTCAAATCGGCGATTGACGAAGCCGAGGCTTTCCATCGGTTGCTTTGCGGAATTCGCGGTCTGCCCCCTGGACCGCCGTCTCCTCCAGCAGCACCGCATCGCCGCATCGAGTGGAAAATATGCCTGCGAGGTTCCGTGGCGGAACTCGACCACGTCAAGTTGCAGAGAATAGTTGACGAATTGCAAGACCTCACTGGGGATGCAAGTCTGACACTGAGAAGAGTTGAATCGGGCTCCATTGTTGTCGTACTCGAGGGGCTGGAAGAAGCGGCGCTGCACGTCGTTCAGTTGGTTCGGCAAGGTCGTCTGACCAGCCTGATCGGCTATGAAGTCGCCAACGTCTCGGCGGGCTCGGCAACAGCTGAGATAGTGGCGAACGTTGGGGAACGGGGTGTCTCGGGCGCGACAATCGGCCGGAGGCGTCAGGCCGGCGGCTTCCGTGGAACTACCGAGGTCGGAATTGCGGACCCTGTTGCTAACGACTTCAAAGTTGCCGATCTCTCGCTGGCAGATTGGGGCCGAAAAGAAATCTCCATCGCAGAGCATGAGATGCCCGGACTGATAGCCATTCGCCGCAAGTACGCGGAGGAGAAGCCGCTAGCCGGCGTGCGTGTCACCGGTTCGCTCCACATGACCATCCAGACTGCGGTGCTCATTGAGACCCTCGTGGACCTGGGCGCCAGCGTCCGCTGGGCGAGTTGCAACATCTTCTCCACGCAGGATCATGCGGCTGCGGCCATCGCCGCCGCCGGAGTGCCGGTCTTCGCCTGGAAGGGCGAGACGTTGGAAGAGTATTGGGATTGCACTCTGCAGGCGATCTCCCACGCCGGCGGCAAGGGTCCGGAACTCGTTGTGGACGATGGCGGCGACGTGACGCTGCTCATTCATAAAGGATATGAACTCGAGAATGGTTCCGACTGGGTCAACAGCCCTTCGGAGAGCCACGAAGAAAAGGTCATCAAAGACCTGCTGAAGAAGGTCTACGCCGAGAACAAGACCTACTGGCATGAGCTGGTGACGGCGTGGCGCGGCGTGTCGGAAGAAACCACCACTGGCGTGCATCGCCTCTACAAGATGAAGGAAGCCGGCGCGCTGCTGGTGCCCGCCATCAACGTGAACGACTCGGTGACCAAGTCGAAGTTCGACAATCTCTACGGCTGCCGCGAATCGCTGGCGGACGGCATCAAGCGCGCCACGGACGTGATGATGGCCGGCAAGATCGCCGTGGTCTGCGGTTATGGCGACGTCGGCAAGGGTTCGGCGCACTCGCTGCGAGGTATGGGTGCTCGCGTCATCGTTACCGAAATCGATCCGATCAACGCCCTGCAGGCTGCGATGGAAGGCTTCGAAGTGACGACTGTCGAAGAGACGCTCGGCCGCGGCGACATCTATGTCACCTGCACCGGCAACTGCGACATTATCACGCTCGAACATATGCGGCAGATGAAGGACCAGGCGATCGTCTGCAACATCGGCCACTTCGACAACGAGATCCAGATGGATCGGCTCAACGAGTCGGACGCTGCGAAACTCAACATCAAACCCCAATTGGACAAATACACGTTTCCTGGGGGCAACAGCATCTTCATTCTCGCCGAGGGCCGCCTTGTAAACTTGGGCTGCTCCACTGGCCACCCCAGCTTTGTCATGAGTAGCAGTTTCTCCAACCAAACCCTGGCGCAGATGGATTTGTGGAAGAATCGCCACACCTATGAGGCTGGGGTCTACACGCTGCCAAAGAGGTTGGACGAAGAAGTCGCGCGGATGCACTTAGAAAGGATCGGCGTGAAACTCACGATGCTCACTCCCAAGCAGGCCGCTTACCTGGGTGTGCCGCCGGAAGGGCCTTATAAGCCTGACCCTTATCGCTACTGATGCCTGCTGTCGCTGGATTCGCCACGTGGCCTAATCCCGCGCTCCGAACGGATGGTCGGCTACCCTTCCATAGTTGACCATTCAGGGCTTCGGCTCTATGCCGATGCGGTCGTTGACGGCGGATAAAATTCGATGGGTGCAGCCGAGGTAACGCTCGGTCGTCTGCACCGAGACGTGGCCGAGGAGGAATTGGATCTGCTCCAGTTCGCCGCCGGCGGCGCGACAGAGTCGAGCGCAACTCCGCCGAAGGTCGTGCGGCGCAAGTTTGCTCACACCGATCTTCGCCGCGAACTCCTTGACCACGTGCCAAACGAGCTTCTCCGTCACCATTTCGCCCCAAGCCTTCCCAGTGCTACTCACGCGGCGGAAGAGGCGGCCACCTGTTATTGCGGCGGCCTTCATCCAGTCATCGAGGAGGTCGTGCACCCAATCAGGGACAGGGACGGTTCGAACGTGACCACCCTTCCCGCGCAAGTCCACGATTGCCCAATGGCCTTCACGCTGCTGAAGGTGATCTGTTGTTAGGCCAGCGAGTTCATGACGTCGAAGTCCGCAAGCCAAAAGAACAGCAAGTAAGGCCCGATCTCGTTTGCCCTTGAGCCGATGCTGATCCGGAGCCTGCCAGAGAGCTTGGCTTTGGTCGGCTGTAAGCCAGTTGCCGATCCTCACACCGAGCTTCTTAACACCCTTGACTCGCCGTATTCCGGCAGCCAAGTCGGCGCTTAGAAGCCCGCAATCAGCAGCTTCGTCTGCAAGACGCCGGACTGCTCCGAGTCGAAGATTGATTGTGCCTGGGGCAAGTTTGCGAGACTCCAAATGCATCCGGTACCGAACGACTACAGTCTTGCTGAACGACAACCGCGGCTCGGAGCAATACCAATCGACAAATTCTTCGATCGCATACCGGTAACCCCGTTGAGCGTCAGGACAAGAAAGGCTATTGAGGACGGCGGACTTTGCGATCTCGAGGTCCGGCAGCCGCAGGATTGTCTTGGGAGTACGAAGTTTCCGCTTACTTTGAACCTTCTGCTTCATGACCAAGTGGCCTCCAATCGCCACTGGCCTTTATCGGCATGTGCTCGGCTCAATCCGTGTAGCGCGTGATCCGGCCGGAACCGGGCTATCGGCGGCGATCCCCTGCGATCCGGACGAGCACTTTATCGCTAAAGCTTACCTAAGGGAGAAGGACATGAGGGTGTCCTTCCGCCACTCGGTGGCGCCCCCGCAGCAACCAATGGAACCGCTTCTTTTCCTACTGTCCCAAGGAAGAACTCCGAGGTTCGGGAAAGCGGAGCCACGTCAAAGAGTCTCAATGAAAACGATTCACGAAGCGTCCCCATTCAGGGCCAAAAAGAGGCGAACCCGCAAATCGCAGCATTACGCGATAGGCCGGGTCATCCTCAGGCGGCGGAAAGAGGGACTCAAACCTCGATTTAACAGAATAAACCCCGGGCGCGAGCCGAAAGATGCACACGACGGCCTCGGCTAAACGGTTTTGATGGTCACTGTGTCCGCCTTGAAAAAACTGGGCACTTTGCGCTTGCGGTCTTCGGGCATTGAAGCCGAACTGTTCGAGCGTGTCGCAATCATGGAGCGATTGCTCGATCGATTGAGTCACCGTCTGACATGCAATTACAACAGGCCATTTATCGCTCTCCTGCGGCCAGTCTTCGGGCTTTAGGGCAGCGTACTTGGAGATGCCGTAGTCCCGAGAATAGCGATTGGTGGCGAACCATAGAGCCACGTCCACGCTTGTCGTTACGTCTAGACCGTGGCTCGGAATGCCGTAGTGCTGGGCAAGCGCGAGCACCGCGCTATCTAATCGGCTCATCGGGTCCACAGCTTCGTGGCGCCATCTTTCCAACAACTCGCTCTCTCCGGCGTCCGCTCGCCGGAGGACTTCCTCTTCCAAAAACGTTTTAAGCGCGAAGTGAACCATATCGTAATCGTACCCGGCCTCTCGCGATGCAGCGGTTATCAAGGAAGGCTCTTTTGAGCAGGATCGGCCGTACAAGAGATTGCGAACCATCTTATGACGAGGCAGCGGATAGAGCTGCCGTTGGCCCCGAAAGAACAGTCCGTCTTTGCTCCGCAACGGAATTTTCGCGATGTGAGAAGACAACTCATCAATCGTCGCGACATCGATGACCGGCACGCAGTAGTGCTTGCATCGTACGAGCGCATGCGCCGGGAGCCCCGCATAGAATTCTCCATAGTGATCGCGGAGCACGTTCTTCGTCCCGTAAAAGGAGTAGTCTCCCGGCGTGCGTGCCCGGAAGGCAGCTCGGTAGTATTTGTCGATGACGAAACCCGGTAAAGTCCGCTTATCGTCCCAATCCCTTGTTTCATCGAAGGCCGGCGTCGGCGGGTTCGCAAGGTTGAACTCATCGATCTGGATAGAGCCGAAAACGAGATTGCTGCCCTGAGCCTCGATAAGCGCTGCGAAAAGGGGCGCTGGCAGCGCGACGATGCCGCTCGCGTTCAGGGCGACGGCGTCCGATTCGCTGAAGCCGATCTGTTTCGCGTATTTGAGATTAAGATCCGGGTGGTAGATCTGCCGAATGGCTGCGTAATACGAGAAGTATTGAAGGTTCATTGCGCCGCCGAGCCAAGCGCCAAGCGAGGCCATGGCGTAATGCAGGTGCGTCGGCAGCTGTCGCGGAAATTCCGAGGTGATTCCGGCAATGTTCTCGACCGCCCCGCCGGCTTCGGTATGCTGCCTTTCGACCTCCTTTATGCGATTCTCCATCAGCATTCGATGAAGCGTCATTACGGCTATGAATTGTTGTAGCAGGGTCGAGTATGCGACAGGCCAGGGCGTTTCCTCTTCCCAAATCAGCATGTCTCCGTGTTCATAGACCGCGAATCGCGCGTGAACGGATTTCAGCGCCTCGATGGTCTGCGACAGGCCAGCGCTCTCGATCGTCTCCAACCGGGCTATGAAATCGACACCGTGAGGCGGCATGTCGATCTTTCGAAAAAGGCCACGCAAGGCCGACACGAGCGCGCGGCGACGCGCCGGCGATCCTACGAGCTCAACCCCGAAATGGGTTACCAGTTCATTCCGCTCCCGCCGCTGAATTGCCCGGCGTAATTTCTCCAGATCGAGCGCAATCAGCGGAAAACGCAGATCGAAATAAACATCCAAGAACACATCGACGTCCGGCATAGCGGCCTTTCATAGTCTGCCGAGGCATTACCTTAAAGAGTATCGCCCACCGTCAGGTCGGTGTGCTCCGTTTGCGCTCCGTTCGCCCGTGGAGTCGGCATTGCGGACAGAGGTCGGTGTTGAGCTTCGGCTCTGTACGAGTCGCGCGTGATCCACTCGGGCTTCCTAGATCGCGACTCGCGCGGTTAGCCGACACGAAAAGCGGTCACAAGAGTCTTTGAAACTCGGAGTGGCCTACTCGCGACCTGCGTATCGCTCAGCATACTGTTACACAAAGGGATCACGCGTTTCCGCGAACCCACAAGGTTGGAGCGTACATCGCCTTATGGTCCAGAAGGTTGCACCGTGCTCCAACTGGCTTTGCATGCATGTCCGCGAAGGCTAGCTTCCACGCTAAGCATGAGACTTGTTCATGCCAGCCTCGGCAAGAAACTCCCGCTCCAGAGAGTCGATTGCGGTCCTGAGTCCGCCGATCGCTTGCCCCTTGGCGTACTCTACGACATGCGCGGGCAAAATTGCACGGAGAAGCTGATCGCAGCCACTATCCGTCCGCCAGTTCATGAATCTGCTCTCCTTGTATGAACTGGTCAGCAGAAGCGATGTCCTAGTGTAGAGGCCTTGCAAAACGAAGAATATCGACCAAAGGCGATTGGTGACGAAGGGCCGCTCGTTGACCGCATCATGGGCACCCGCACATGCGAGCTTACGAAGGGGAACATTCATGTCGGCATATTCGCGAATAAAGTCCGCAATCTGAGCGTATTCTCCTTCTTTGAAGTAAGCGTCAAGCTCAGAAGGAGCCAACACGGTATCAACGAGAACTACGAGATTGAACTCGCCGCTCAAGTTGCGCACCACCTGCCATAGGTGCTCGACAGCCTGAATCTGACGCTGGCGAGTGAGGTGACTCGTAGATCCTGCGCTCTGTACTGTGATGGTAGACGCGTTCACGGTGTGGGCTGATAGCCCGCCGCTCTGAGCGACATTCGTTACCGACTGTTTGAATGCCTCAGCGACGGCGGCGGCCTCGGCTTCGGGTATCTGAGCCGATTGAGCCTCGTGGGCAGTCTTGATCTTGCAGAGGCGCTCCACCGTGTAGGCCTCTTCATCATCGTCAATCACTGTGTGGTGAGTGGGGCACATGAGGACAAGGTTGGCGTGAGCGTGTCGCTCCTCGTCGGTCTGCCTCGGGTCATGGCGCGCACTGCCGGGACGGGCCCCTTTTATATGACATACTTCTCCCGTCAACGTGTCGCCGAGCGCTATCCGCGCGCGGCATTTCGGAAAAGCGCACCGGTTGCCCGAACGAGCGAATAGCAACTTAATCACGGTGATGCCTGGACCGCTAGCAGCCATTGGTTCTCCTCGCGCTTCACGCCGCCGCCTCGCAACCTCAACGGGTGAGCCTCATGTGTATGGGGTTCCTCCTATTTTAGTGCGCACATGTCTTGGAAAAGGCAAGCCTCAAACACACTTCGAAATTCCGTTGAGTGTAGTGAAGACTTGAGGTATGTGGGACCTGTCAACTCCTGCAGACCGCATTCTGGCACGGTTTTGCATTCTGACTGAGTCGTCGGCCACTCGGACAGTACCCAACGTAACGCAATCCGATTGTGCGGGGTGAGACAAACGTTCGAGATGATTGGAACCGTAGGCTCGAAGGTTCCCGCAGATTAGTGCGATCCGTCGTAACAGGGATGCTGCGTTAGCCCAAGCCTGCGACACAAAGGCCGCGAGTTCTTCAACATTCGGCGGCGAATTGATCACCGCTATCAGGGAAATTGCTGGTGGGCCGAGAGAGACTCACGCCTCGAATGGTTTCAGCGTTTGAGAGTACAACCCGCGGCAGCAGCTGGGATACTTGCCGCTCCAGTGGGGGCGCAGATAATTAGTCAAACGCTCGATAAAGTTGGGGTGGAGACCTATGGACAGCGCGAAAAGGACCTCTTCGGAAGAGGACTGCATTCTGAAGGACAACCCGGCAGAACTGATCGGCCGTCTTCCGCGGATGATCGAGAGGACCGGGAGACGATCCCAACGGGCGGAGTTGAGGAATCGGGAGAAACAGATTCGTCCGGTGAAGGGCGGCTCGGCCGCCGCGATATGCCATCGGCAAGACTTGTTGAGGTTCAGGACAGGGAAGTCGCGGAGCCACACCGATTCGGCGGCGATCCGACCGCAGCAAGAAATAGCCAGGCTGGCAGACCTGATTCGCAACGAGACGGATCGGGTAAACCTTGAACTCAGAAACATCAATCTAGACGTCGAGACTGGCGGCCAGAACGATGTCATCTGAAGAGGCGCTGGTTCCCACTGCAACGAATGACGAGCAAGTCATAGAGCTTTGGTTGCATGGCCGGAGCCGCCACACGCATCGGGCATACCGGAGGGACCTCAACCTGTTCCGCAAATTCTCCGGCCGCACACTTGCAAGTACACGCCTATTGGACCTCCACGCGTTTGCAGACTCCCTGACCTCGCTTTCCGCAGCTTCGAGAGCTCGTATGCTGGCAGCAGTCAAATCTGCTCTCGCGTTCGCGCATCGAATTGGCTTTCTGCCTTTCGATGTCGGGTCGGCCATGCGAATTCCGGCGGTACCCAAAAAGCTTGCTGGGCGCATACTGGCTGAACAGACCTGCTGAAGATAATTGAAAACGAGTCCGTTTTACGGAACCGTGCGATGCTTCGTCTGCTTTACATTGGCGGCCTTCGAGCACAGGAGCTGAGCGATCTTCGCTGGTCAGATGCTCAAGAGCGAGAGGGTGGGGAAGCGCAGATCTCGATCTTCGGTAAAGGCGGAAAGACCAGAGTGGTTGTTCTTACGCCGTCTATGTGGGCAGAATTATGCGCACTGCGTCAGAATACATCGGACGGACCGGTATTCGTGTCACGAAGTGGCCACCAACTTACCCCATGTCAGGTCTACAGGATCGTTCGTAAAGCAGCCAGGCGCGTCGGCGCAGATGGCGTGTCGCCGCATTGGTTCAGGCATGCACATGCGTCTCACGCGCTGGATCACGGCGCGCCGATTCACCTTGTGCAGGAAACTCTTGGGCATGCCAGCATTGCCACGACGGGTCGGTACCTGCATGCGCGTCCAAATGAATCTTCGGGCCGGTTCCTTATGGCCGATAAGGAAAGCAAGCATGCTTGAACGCGGTCCGAAGGAGCTGGAGCTTGAGGAAGACCTATTCGCGGCAGTATTCAATCGGTATGGCTCTCGGTTGTACGAATACGTCACATGCCCGTGCTGCCAAAGTGAAGTGAAACTTGATTGCGGCCAACCGGAGCACTGGTTCGTAGTTCACGTGGAAAGGAAGGCCGCCGCGTCTGGCCAACAGCCGTTTTGGCTTCTTTGGAGGGACATGTATTTCCTTCCGGAGTTGCCGATGCCCTTTCCGAACGACATTGGCAAGAACAGTGTCCACCTGATGCGTTTCGAGAGTTGGGAGTTTGACGAGGGCGTAGTCCTATACGAGCAGCATGGGCGCCGGTTCTTCATCGACTATCCCGATAGCTTAGGTGATGCCGAATGGGAAGACTTCCGTGCTTTGGCAGCCAGGAACCAGGAATTCTACGACTACGTGACGCGTCAGATGATCGGCTGCTGCCTGCAAATCGTTAGTTCCGTAGTGGACGCATGATAAGTGACGTTATTTCGCCTAGCCGAGCTGCCACCGCGATGGTGTTCCCGTCTTGCACGAAGTTCTTCATAGCGTCAGATTCCTTTCGGTGTAATCACAATCTGGCGGGGCGACGTGCTATCGCCGCCCCCTGTTCGATCTGCTTGTTGATGGTCGCCAGCGCCGCCTTCATCTCCGTGACGCCGCGGTCCGAACACTCCACGCGCAACTACCCCGCCCCCGATGGCGTCACGCCATCTCCTGCAACTGGTCCAGCGTGACCGCCACGGCTATGCCCCCGGATTCGCGTACACGCCCCGGTAGTCGAGAGCGCCAGCGCCGAAATCCAACCTGGCGCGGATCTGAATGCCATCGACCTCGAAGCCCGCTCGGCTTTCCACCTGCACGCCTTCGTTGCCCGCCATGTAGGCGTACTTCGATGCTGGGAAACAACTCCGGATCGGCGGAGACCTACCAGCGGGTGGCCGACTTGGCATCCAGCCGCGGATCGACAATCAGGGTCAACTTGCTAGCAAACGGATTAACGTTCGCGGCCTGCGCTGGGTAGATGCCCGCCAGATACTTCTCGGCCGAGCTTTCGAGACGCTGTGGGCACCACCAGGAATTTGTTGGCGATGTCGAGCGGCGTCTTGCCGTCGAGGCCCTTCTGCGAACGGAGCGCCAGGCGCGCGGCGGCCAGTTTGGTGTCGGAGATCGTGCCGCTGCTAGCGGCTAGATTGCCGTGCGCAGAGTCGAACGACTTCTTGTTGCGAGTGGCGAATAGTGTCCCGGCTTCCCCGATGCAGCCGTCTGTCGTTTGTGGCGGTGAACGCCGGTGCAGGCGATTTCGTAGAAGTGGGCTTCCCTTTTGGTTGTCACTATAAAGCGATACAGACATATCAATCTCCTCGCGCATTCCCGGAACGTGGACAACATACGTCGCCTCAGATTCCGGGATAGGCCGCGGCGAGTAGACACTCAGCTCCCGCCGATCGGGTGACCCTTTACGACGCTGTCGGGCTGCCAGATGAAGACCATCGCACGCACCCTTTCTTAATCCAGAAGTGGCACTGACAGAGCGTCGTCTGGTGTATCGACGGCTCGATCGAAGGCCGTCGCCAGAAGTCCCATTCGATGGACCAGGACGGGCGCCGGGCGGGGTTCAGCGACAACGACAGCAGTGCGCCACAGCCACCAGGGCATTGCAGACACGCCCACTTCCTGATCGATCCATCCTGAACCACCACTACCTCGCCAGGCCGTACATGGAGCGCTTCCGGATATGTCGCGCGGGTGACGACCACGAAATCAAACCGAAGGAGATGGAGCCGCCGGAGCAATCGACTGAGAATTGTTCGCATGGGTCACCCGATGACATCAAGGAACGGCTGGACATCCCCACGGCCCCAGTAGTGCTGCTGCGCGCATACGGGACACGCCGGAGACTGGGCCACACCGAGGAACCGGTCGTCCCGCGCGTGGAACCGGCGCGCACGGTTGGGGATCATGCCTCCTTCACCGTGGAACCCAGTTAGGGCCGCGATCAATTCGTCGACGGCGACGCACGCCATCTGTGTAGTGAACGTGACGACCGCCGGGGCCGGGTCGCCTGCGCCGATGACATAGGCTTCCTGCTTGCGCTTGTGGAATTCGGCGGGGTCTGAGCGCTCCAGCGACTCCTCCGCTGCACGCTGCGGGTTGATGACTTTTCGGCAGATCAGGCACGGATGCCCCGGAACGAGTGTCGTAACGCGCCCGAAGATGTCATGCCCTCCGGCCACGGGCCGCATCCGCAGGCCGACGTCGATGACGGGGATGCCGTAGAAATACGCCAGCCGGTTCAGGAGCAGTCGACCAGAATGGTCGTCAGTGCAGCCGAACATGAAGTCGCACGATTTCAGACCATCCCGCAGTTCCGGATCGCCCACCCAATCGACCACCTTCACAACGCGAGTGCCAAGGCCCGCGGCGTGGATCTCGCGCTCGATGATGTCCACTTTCTTGGTGGGCGAGGTCGCATCGGATCGCCGTGATCCGTGAACTCGATTGAGGTTCGTTTCATCAAGCGTGTCTTTGTCGATCAGCAGGATATGGCCGATTCCCAGCCGGGCAAGGAGCAGCGCCGCGGCGCTTCCTGTGCCGCCACAGCCCACAACTGCGACCCGCAGAGCGCGGATCTGTACATTGAAGGCACCGCCGAAAAGTCTGGCCTGGCGCTCGAGGTGCGAAGCGTCATCGGCCGGTTTACGGCTGTTCCAGGACTGCACCCGCCCACCGACGGTTCGTATAGACTGTGCTACCGCAATCTCACCACTGGGCAACCATACCCGTGCTACGACCGCGCCGTCACCGCCGAGGACGAAGCTGGCGAGCCCCCGCGTGCCCTTCAGCCGGGCCGTTCGAGCGAGTTCCGCCTCATTCGCGTCGTCCTGTTCGGAGAAGAAGGCCGTACCGCCCGGATGGGTGTGAACGATCGCGGGCATGAGGTCCGCGTTCATCGCCTCCGAAAGGAGCCGCATGTACCCGCGCGTGTTCCACGTGACGTGAAGCGGCGATGAGGAGATGCGATCCGGCTCGGCGACTTCGAGGAAGGCGTGGGAAATGAGGCGTGTCCGCGGCTGGCCGGTCCAAGGGTCGGCTGCGATCACGGATACGCCCAGTTTCAGGTACGCCGACGCCTCGTGGCCCTGCCCTACTCGGAGCAGTGACTGCATCTGCTGCCAGTGCGGGTCCAGAATGGTGATGTCGAGTTCCCCGTTCATCGTGCTGTCTCCACAGCACGCCGGAACCGGGCGATCATCGTGTGCAGCCCGTCGATGCCCGGCCGCCAGTCCGAGGAGTGCCGCGACCACCGCTGCCACTGCTGGCCGTTGAACATGTGGGCGACATCGGCCGCCGAGGGATACTTCCCGGACTCCCGCAGTTGAATCCACGGGTGGAGGAAGAACATGTCGGGGCAGGCATCCGGGTAGCCGCAGGGCAACATGATCAGGACGTCTGCCTTTTCATGGTTGTACTTCCCGGCCGGCAACTGCATCCCGTTCAGGATGACGGCGGAGGTCTGGCCGTCCACGGCGAACTGGTAAGGGATTCCGTGGGTTTCCAGGTAATCCCGATCTCGCATCGGCAGTCCGTCTGCGCCTTCCGTGGTCTGTTCCAGCACCGTGATGAAGCGCTCGATGCCGGGCTTGGAGAGGTCGATGATGTCGGTCGGGCTGATTTCCCGGTCCTGGCCGCCGCGTACTTCGAGGTACAGCGCGTAACCGGGCTGAATGTTGGCGAGGCGCCGCAGGACCGTTCCGCTGATCGGGGCCTTGCCCCATTCCATCTGGTGGCTGTCGATCGTAAAGTTGAAGGAGCGGTCCGTGCGGAAGAAGATGAAGCGTTCCGCGCCACGGCCGCGGATGTCGAAGGTCTCGTCGAGGCGCACGGCCTCGAAATCGCCGTTCGGCATTAGTGCCACGAGGCTGACCTCTTCCACCGGCCGTGCACCGGCGGCTTCCAGAATCTGCCGGCCAAGGGGCACGGGGTCGGAGATCTCGACGGGGCGGAATTGAAGGGTCTCGTCGGCGACCTCAATACGGTATGCCTGCGTCGGGTGGGCGTGGTGCCCTCCACCCGCTGCGGCGGAGAGGTCGTCGACATCATGAGTCGGGGGTATTATCTTATCTGTCATGCGTTACTCCGTTTCTCGGAAGGCTTCATTGCCTTCCTAATGGAGTAATCGCTGCTTACCGGCTGAACCGGTAAATCATTCTGAAAAAACTTTGGTGGAGAGTGGACCGTCGGGGAGAACGCCGCAAATGAAGAAGGATGGGCATCGCGCGCACGTTACACTCCGCTCAGCCGGAAACCTCCCGGCGCGAATCTCACCCATCACCTCACCGATGGTCGCTCGCCGGTTTGCCAGCTTCTTCGATGTGAACTCCACGGAAGTAGTCTCTCCGTCACTCAAAAATGACAGCTCGACCACATAGCCGTAGCCCTGGGCGTCGGCCGCAAGCCTGAAGGCGGCTGCAGCCAAGCTGTCCGGGTCCTTTTTAGATCCGTGTCCCGTCCTGACGCGGCGCAACGTGATCGCGCCCGACGGACCGGAAAGCGCCAAGTCGGGCTTCACCACAATGTCGCCGTAGTCGGTGGTCAATCGTAGAACTGGAACCGGGAGACGTCCGCGATTCGCGCGTCCCTGAAGATAGTAGCCAATCAGTCGACGGGCTATCCGCTGGAATTCATCGCTGTACCCATGGTCAGCCGGGCCCATCGCCGTCCACGTCTCCGTGAAATGGGAATCGACGTCGGCGTCAGACGGGGCAGCGGCGGCATCTGCCGACAGCCAGTTCACCACCTCCTGCACCGCGTCGTGCATCTTCATGAACGCAGTTTCAGTCCGCCGTCCGCCGACACGCAGAATGTGCGTGTACAAGAACCTCCGCGGGCAACGCTCGAAAAGCGCCAGTTGGTAATCCGTGATGGCGACGGCCCCGTCGAAGTGGATCGTCACCGCCCGGTCCTCTGGTTCGGGCGGGAGGCTGAGTGTGGGTTTCACGCTCTTCGACTGGATCGTTTGCCCAAGGCGGTCCAGGAACGGGGATCGGGGCCGGCTGGTGCCGTTTGCTTTCTTCGTGGGGGAATACAGGAAGAGCCGATCGCGTGCCCGGGAAAGCGCAACGAAGAAAAGGCACTCCTGCTCTTCATCATGAGCCTCACGTTGCGCTGCTCTTCCACGCCCCGCGGCTCCTTCGATCATTCCATCTGGCGGCGCGATGCCGGCTCCGAACCCACCGGATCGCGGGAGCGTATCGGAGTTCATGCCGGGAAGGTGAACAACGGGAAACTCCAGACCCTTGCTTCCGTGCATCGTCAGAAGTCGGACTGCGTTGATGCCCTGGGCGGCGGCTGGGAGTTGACGCAATTCGCGCTCGTCAGAGAGCAATACGAGTCGACGGATGTTGTTCAGCAGTCTGCTGATCGGATAGCCCGCTTCCCCCCGTCGCGGCACCCGGACAAAGTTCATGAACTGCCAGATGGCAATCCCCTGGGAGCGGATGCGAGTGTCGGTGGCAGTGGCTATCTCGACGGCCATGCGGCTGCGGTCGAGCAGGATCGTTGCGAGGGCTGTCCACGGTGACACTGCAGGCTCAATGCCGGCCAAGGTCTCGGCCACCTTCTCCAGTCCTGCTTTGCCTGCGGCTGATACTCCCGGGATCGTGCCGATTTGCGTTGTCCATTCGAGTGGCTTCACTTGCTGATTGCGCAAGTGGGCGAGGACCGCAGAAACGTCCCCCAGTGGCATCGAGAACGGAACCGTGGCTGCGAGCCGGACGAGTCCCATCGCTCGGCCATCGACGATGAGCGACAGCAGAGACAGAAGATTGCGGATCTCTTCACGCTCGAACAGGCTGCCGAGATACAGCACGGGCACGCCGAGGGCCTCTAAGCCGACGGCGAACTTTCCGAGGCGTTCCACTCCTGAGCAGAGCACGGCCTGGTCTCGAAACCCATGGCCGGCATCGCGGAGTTTGAGGTTGTTCTGAGCCACGGCGGCGATCTCGTCGTCCGCGGTCTCCACCGCGATGTACTCGGGCTTGAACCCGCTCGACCCTCGGTCGGATACCAGGGTGACGTCGGTGTTCGTGGCAACCTTCATGTCAGCTTTCGCGAACTGAACGAAGGTGTTCGTGATCTCCTCGGATGACCTGTAGTTGATGGTGAGCCGGCCGCGGGCTCCGCCGGGAAAATCGGCAACGCCGAAACGCTGCACGTTGAACGCTGAGGCACCGCGGAAACGATAGATGGACTGCTTGGCGTCCCCTACGACCCATAGGTTGCGCCCATCTCCGGCCAAGGCCTTCAGGAGGCGAACACTGCTCCGGTTCACGTCCTGGAATTCGTCGACGAGGATATGCTCATACTGCCCCATCAAGTGCGCGCGAACCTCAGCGTCGTTCTCGCACAGTCGAACGGGTGCTGAGACGAGATCCCCGAAGTCTACGCAACCCAGATCCTTTTTGAGCGCTTCGTATGCAGCGAAGATGTCGGCCACTTCGCGACTGCGCTTGGCTTCGGTCCGCTCCTCATCGCCCTTTGCTGAGGCCAGCATGGCATCGGCTAGGCGTCGATACTCTGTTGCGTCGACGACTTCGTCGTTTGCTCGGGAAATGGCGGCCAGGACCTCCCGCAATTTCAGGGAAGGGTCCCACAGGTCGTTGAAGTGAACGAGACCGAGCTTCGGGATCTCGTTTTCCAGCAACTCAATCGCCTCGGCACGGTCCATTAGTCGGGGTTCAGCGGGGAGGCCAAGCCGATCGTGAAACCGCCGGACAAGGTCGAGACCGAAAGCATGAAAAGTTCCGACCCAGATCGCTGCAGCGTCCGGCCGTTTTGAAAGTATCCGGTCCGTCAACTCTGACGCGGCTTTGTTCGAGAAGGTGAGGACGAGTATGCGCCCTGCGTCGACGCCGGAACTGAGCAGGAACTCTACCCGGCCGACGAGGGTCTGAGTCTTGCCGGTACCCGGCCCGGCCTCCACGAGATAGGGTTTCCCGAGGTGATGAGCGGCGGTTTCCTGATCGGCATTCAGCGGCTCGGGAGGCTTCGCCCCAGCTTCATCTCGGGAGACGCTCGGCAGAAGCAGGGCATCCAGAAGCTGCTGAACGACAACTGGAAACGGTGCGACAAACCGCGCAGAGATGGCGGATGCTGTCGCCCCCTCTTCAACATGAAGCCGGCGAACCATGGGCCTCGGGAGCAGGAATTCGCGGGCGAAGATGTCAGCTTGAACTTCTCGACGCTCGCGCCGACTGTAATCGACCACCCGCTCTCGGCCGATGGGCGCGGATTCCGCCGCCCTCGCTGGGTCAGGATCGACGGCTATCGATGGCTCTCGGTCTCCCCCGAGTTCCACATGCCCAATCTCGTGCGCGACAAGAAAGGCATTGGTGAACTCGTCGCCTGCATCCTCGTGAAGGATGAGGAGCGCGTCAGGATCGTAAACGGCTCTTCCCCCGCGGAGACGGACGTCACTCTTGGGAACCTTCTCAACTTCAATGTCCCGTCTCGTCGCCTCTGCCAAAGCAAAGCCGTACGGCCTTGCGGGATCGTACCCGCGAGAAGTTGCCGCTTCGTGGAGTTCCGCCGCTCGCTGCCGAGCAACTTCAATTCCGTTCATCGCCTGAGAGATCCTGCCTCAATTCGGCCTCCTGCGATTCGGTCAGACTTGTGTTCCGCACCAACTCGCTGAATGTGATCTGATCCGGCACCGAAGGTTTCCGGTCGGCCTTGAAGCTGAGCGCCGCCGCCACTGTGGGCGGCTGTTCCATGTAAGCCTGAACGGCGTCGACGGAAGCCCCCAGAGCGTTTGAGAGACGATTGAGGAATCGCACCGGGATCGATGACGGCACAACCAAGCGGTCTCTGAGCGCCATCAGAATAGAACTCGGAACGTTCAAGCTGGTCGCAAGTGCCCGGAATGTAGCTCCCTTGATGTCGTTGAAAAGATCTTCGGGTCGGCGTTGTACCGTTTCCACAACGCCGGTAACGGGCGTATCGACCACCACCTCGATCTCGGACTCCCCGAGTTCAGCAACCAGCCGAATCTCATGGGATAGGTCGATCAATTCCTCTGCGAGTTCGGGGTACCGCCGGAGGTAGTTCTCAAGTGTTTGGCGGTCGTGTTTGGGTTCGACCGAAAACGCGAACAAGACGTCTTCTGCCAGCCTTCGGTCGATCATCGACTTCCCCCTTTAGGCGATAGGAGCTTGCGCAGCGCGGCGTACGCACGGTCGCGTCGGTTCCGGACGGTCTTTTCTGCACACCCGAGGATCTTGGCCATTGTGATCTCATCTGGGTCGTTTGAATCGATAGAAATGTCCTGTAGCTGCAATTCGATCACCCTTCGCTGGTTATCCGGCAAAAGATCAATCGCTGCGACAAGCCGCCGCCGGTAATCCGATTGCTCAAATTCGTAAACTGGATCTCGCTGCAAACGGACGAGCGCCTCTTCAACCTCGCGTGTGTGCTCGCCGGGTTCTTCTTCGGAGTAGAGCGGCGACTCCCGATTCTGTTCCCTTGTGACCTTCCGACGAGCGGTCAAACGCTCCCTGGCGATGGCCATGTTGAACCTGACCTCGAAGAAGTCGAGGTGTTCTTCATAACCAGTGCGATCACGGCAAAGCTTCTCTTCGAACAGAGCCACCACCGCATCACGGATGTCGACTGCCGCGGCCGACTCCGACGGGCGTGTATCGCCTGGTGCGAATCGCTCCACCGGTGGAAGTGCTTTCTGGATGCGCTGCCTCATCAACCCGAACAACGCCTGGAAGTGTTCGCTATTGTGGAGGCGGGCGACTCGTCGCAGGACGTGGAGCAGGCACTCCGACGGGACATATGCAGGATCGCTCCTGCTCGTAATTGCGCACCGCTGGACAAACTGATCGATTGGCAACAAGAGAAGCGCGTCGAGTGCGGCCTCCACGCTGGGAGGTCGTTGATAGATGCTGCCGTCGTTCGGATTCTTCTGTCTTAGTGGTTCTGCCACAACAGCGTTCCTCTTGACCTGCGCTGAGCGCAAGTTCCTGCAATCCCGAATCGTCATCACCGGAGCGTGTCGTCGAGCCCCATTTCTCGCAGGGCACTCCTGACTTCATCCAGCTTCTGGGACTGATTTCGCCAGTGGAGTTGTACTCCACTCCGACCGTCACTCATACCCGAGCCGATTCCCAGGCGGGTGAGAACTTTGGTGTAAAACTGCCTCCATTTCTGGGCTGGGATCTCGCCAGACCAGCGAACCGCACACACTCGGCAGGCTTCGGCGGCAGAGTGGCGCCAACGGCTGTGGGCCGGGCTTCGCCTCGGGGCTAGGAGGCCTCGACTTCAGGCCCTTGCCAACCCGCTTCACCGAGTCGCCCATAGGATGGCGATGATTACCTGGACGGGCTCCGGAAACAGTGGGCCGTAGACCGTGAGGTTCTATCGTAGTTCTTCCTCCTTCATCCGTCGTTCCTTCGCGATACAGAGCTTCGAGTCCTAAACGTACCAAACTTTGCCGGTCAGTAGGGGGAACGCCTCCAGGTCGGTCGCAGGGGTGAAGCCTCCGATCGTCAGGCAGGCGGATCGATCAAGTGGTCGCGGATGTCGTCTAGCGGAAGAATCGATCTCCTCCCAGTACCTCGAAGTAGGAAGACGAGTTCGCCGGGCAGTTTGGCCTCGTGCGTGAGGGCTGCCTGCAGGGCGACGATGGGTGATCCGGGCTCGCCGCCTGTGTACTTTCCTGGTCCGGCGAAGCCGTCCACGTACACGACGCGCAGGTTGTACGTACCGAGAATGGGCAGCCACGCGTCCAAGTACTTGCGGAGTATTTGGTGCTTCGCGGACGTGTGCGGCTCTATCTGCCAGATAGTCTCTTTGGGAACTGCCACGGTAATTCATTAAAACAAATACAATGATTCTTGTGTGGAGGCAGAATTCCCGAAAGAGGAATGCTTCCCTAAGGATTGAGTAGCGCTTATGGCCACGAACTCCCCCATCGAATGGACCGACGCGACGTGGAACCCGGTGACGGGTTGCTCGAAGATCAGTCCTGGTTGTAAGCAGTGTTACGCGGAGAAGATGGCGAACCGCTTGCGCGCGATGGGCCAAGCAAACTACAAGGATGGTTTCGAGTTGACCTTGCAGCCGCACATGCTCGAACTCCCGTTGCACTGGAAGTCCCCGAAGCGGATCTTCGTGAACAGCATGAGCGACCTCTTCCACGTCGACGTCCCGCTCTCGTACATCAAGGACGTGTTCAGCGTGATGCGCCGGGCGCACTGGCACCAATTCCAGGTCCTCACGAAGCGCGCCGAGCGCATCGAGGAGTTGAGCGCGAAGCTGGTGTGGGAGCCGAACATCTGGATGGGCGTGAGCGTGGAGAACGAGAAGTACGCGTACCGGATCGACCACCTCCGCAAGACCGGGGCGCACGTGAAGTTTCTCTCGATCGAGCCGCTCATCGGCCGGGTCGGCAAGCTCAACCTGCGCGGCATCGACTGGGTGATCGTTGGCGGCGAGTCAGGACCGCACGCGCGCCCGATGGACCCGGCGTGGGTCACGGGCATCAGGGATCAGTGCGTCAAGGCGGGCGTGTCCTTCTTCTTCAAACAGTGGGGCGGCGTCCAGAAGAAAAAGACGGGCAGGACCCTCGAAGGGCGCACGTGGGACGAGATGCCTGCATCCCATGAGTTGGTGACGCTCTAGCCGTGTCCTTCAACCCTGAAGATGTCAGGAAGGCGGTCGTCGCCTTAACGCTTGGCGGCATCGCTGGCGCGGCCATCGTTCAGAGCCACCATGACGCAGCGAAGAAGAGCCGCGCGGAGATCGATGATCCCGAGGGGACGGAGTGGATCTGCAACATCGTCTGGGACCTCCTTGAGGACTGGGAACCGCCGGGCATGGAATGCGAGGATGACTACACCGAGCACCTCTTCAAGTACATGCGCCGAGAGATCGGTAACGTCCTTGAGGAGGACGACCCGGACGTGCTCTTGGAGATGCGGACTGGGACGTTGCACGGCATTCCGGACATCCTCATCCACGACCGCCTCGTCCTTGAGCTGAAGGTGTCGTCGAAGAAGAGCGAGCGCGACCGTCTCGTCGGCCAGTGTTGCGAGTACTCGCGCGGGTACGTCACGTGGGCGATCGTTATCGACTGGCCGGAGAAGCGCGTCAACAAGCTCTTGGACTTACTCGAAGCGAAGTGCCTGAACTACATCGAGGTCATTGAGTTCGATGAGGCGGATGACGACAAAGACGATGATGACGAGGCTTAACACCGCACTGCTTTATTCAGTCATATAGTGCTCTGTTATTCCCGCTCATTTTTACTAGGATAGTCGTCATGTCCACGCCGGCAGACCCATTACTCGCGATAACAAAGCTCTATCACTTCACGGATGTCAGAAATCTGCCACTCATTAAAAAGCTCGACGGACTCTGGGCAACGGCGAAACTGCGGAAGGGGAACACGGAGTTCTTTCCTGGCGGCAACCAATGGAGCCTTGACCAGGACGTCAATACCGGCGTGGATTACTACGTGCACCTATGCTGGGACCGGAACCATCACATGGAGAAGAACATCAGGGAGCGCGACAAGGACATCAAGCTGTTCTACCTGGAGATCGATCGCCTCATTCTCTATGAGCCGGGTGTGCTCTTCACGCCGGACGTCGCAAACGGCAAGAACGTACCGAGGCACACAGTGCCAGAAGCGGTCGCGGGTGAGATGATTGATTATGATGCCCTCAATCGCAAGATCGGGTCGCTTGGCGAGTCCACAAACCAGATGCGGAGGCAGAAAGCAGAGCGCACCGAGATCCTCGTGCCCGAGCGCGTCGCGATGAAGTGGATCACGAACTTTCCTCATGGCTGAGCGTCCCGTTTTTATTCCGGCCCCTGACACCAACGAGTTGGTGAGGGAGCTCTTTTTGCCGCTTAAGTGGCATTCGGGGTTCGCGCAGGTCCAGAAGGAAAAGAATATTGCCGGTCTGCATGAGGCGGCTGCGCAGCGTGGCCTCGCGCCGCTCCTTGAGATCTCTAGCAAGTCCAAGAGCGAGCGTGGTCGTCACATGAGCGCGTTCCACATGAAGGTCAAGACGAAGGGCTACGGGTTGATCAAGCTTGAACTCGCGTTCCAGGGGAGCAAGGTGTTCGAGCGCGGTGGTCCCTTTACGGACTTGTACCGGGCGGCTGATGACGAGGTCGGCAAGGCCAAACGCGATCCGCGATTGCAGGAGTCCGGGAAGCTCGTGGGTTTCCGGTTCGAGGACATCGAGTTCCCGCTGGAACCCAAGACGTCCTTCTATGACTGGTTGTACTGCTCGTTCCTCTGGGAGCACCGCGACTGGGCGACGAAGCTGTACGCGTACGCGGGGTTCACGGACGTCGAGTTCAACCCGCAGCGATCGATCAACTGCCAGGCGCGCGCCGCAGCACTCTTCCTTTCCTTGATGAAGCGTGGTGACCTTGAGAGCGCACTAGAATCCCCGTCCTCATTCGTTCAGACGCTCTTACACTCACGCTATCGCCCGCAGCTCCGTGCTGAAGACTTCGCCCCGCAAGCCTTGTTTCACGCGGGCAACCGTGCCGGGACCGCTTAGAAAGAAAAGGGAGCCCCTGCCGTGGGCGCAAAGGGGTGTTGGGGTGTAGAGTTCCCAAAGCAGGGGCTACTTATCCCGAAGGACTGTGAGGTTCTGATGGTGCCTTCTTGTGGCGGTTCATTCCGTGGAAGTGGTTTCGTCCGCTGTGGAAGTAGGCGTAGACAGCGAGGTCGTGCATGCGCTCGTGGCGCGGCAGCTCGGGAACACGATCGACGTGAACCTCAACGTGTACGTCCAGTCGAGCGTGGAGCAGCGGTTGGTCCTCGTGAACGAGCTCGAACGGCACGTCACGCCGAAGCAACTCACCGCGTAAGGGGAGAAAAACTCAAGGTAGGATTCTGGGGCAGCCGGGAAACCGGTTGACTCATTCTTTTTGTCCTCGTGCGAGCTTCGTCAGGCTGCCCAAGGACCTGTACCTCGTTCGCTTGATCCACCAGGCGAGCCGCAAGGCATTCCCAGGGGAACAGCTTTGGACGGAGCGGACGAACCATCCCTAATCGTTGAGGCAGCCAGGTGTCTGAGGGTGGGCCGTGAGCCAGTGCAAGGTAACTGCGCCTCTCTTGCATGCACGATAAGTATGCTTATCGTGCGTTCGAGTTGCAAGGTGACCTGCCCGTCTCCATTGCCACCAACCATGGCACAACGCAGAGGGAAGGCACTGCGAGTGAAATTCGGTGTTACTGCGACGCAGTGCGCCGGGGATGCGCCACGGCTCACGGCGCCCGGTCCGGCACACCAAATCGGATCACCGGCCCAAATCCATTCGTGCTCCCTCAGATTAGATCGGCATTCCAGTCACGGTGTCGCAATCAGTGTGGGGCAACCGGACCCAAATGCCGGTCGAGCCAGTTCAGCGACTCTTTCACCAGCAAGTTACGGGGCACAGCGTGGCCGCCGTCCACCACTACGTGACGTTTGTTCTCGGGAGAGGCGCCGAGCAGTCGGAACAATGGTGACTGCAGTTGATCCACGGGATAAATAAAATCATCCCTTCCGTTGATCATCAGCGTGGGTACGCGAATATGGGGAGCAAAATGGAATGGGTCAGATTCGGGAGGGCCATCGTCGGCACTAAGGCCTCCTTCCAACAGGATTGCAGCTTTGAAGCGCTCCTCTATGGCGAGACACGGCAGAGCTGTACTGGAACCCATGCTCATGCCGTGGTAGACAAGCTTCGATCGGTCAATGTCGGCACGAGTTTCCAGATAGTCGATGGAGCGGCCTAAATCCTTACACCATTGAAAGGTCTGGTCGCGCCAGGCGAGTGGGCCGCGCAGAGGCCGTTTGGAGCGCCGCTCATAACTGCCCTTGTACACGGGGTACACCAGCGCTCTGCCGCTTTGAACAAAGTAGTTTACCCAGTACAGACTGAAGCTGTCGATTTCATCCTGGGCCAATGCGAATACGGCTGGAAAGTGAATGATTGTCTGATAAGGAGCGGAGGTTCCTTTCGGCAAATACAAATAGACGATCACCCGTTCGTTCCCGTACGCGGCTGTTATCGTAATCTTTTCCTTGCGCCAATTGGGATTGGTGTCGTCCACGGCTTCGATCTTCGGCTCGAGCGCCGTGCGGTCATAGGAGTAAAGATTCCGGAATGCCCGGTATTGCAGTTCTGCGACCGGCTTCTCCTGGGAATAGTCGCGAACTTTTCTTGTTAGAGGTTGCTTCACCTCCTCGGCGACCTGGTGCGCATACCGGACGCATCGAAATCCGAAGGTCTCCCCACGCTCGAATGGAGAACGGGCGTCGGTTTGCGCGAACATGTAGCTCGGCTCGGACCACGCGCCGCCAAGAATGTATCGCATGTGCCGGTCCGCATTCCAGCACCACTCCTTGACATTGCCGGCCATGTCGTAAGAACCGAAGAAACTCGCGCCCCGATAAGTGCCCGGTTGGGCGGGCCCTTTCCCCGAAAAATTGCTCAACGCAATGACGTCCGACGAGATCGGCATGTAGAGGGCAGCCTGCTGCCAGTGATACACCGTGGGCAACTGTTTGCCGGCATACTCGGCGTAAGCGGCGGCTTCAAACCAACTCACACCGGTGACTGGAAGATTGCCTGTGCCCTCAGGATATGAGCCCATCTCCCACGAGGCGGGCCCCGGACGGCCTGTCGCGTCCCGAAATCTGGCGATGGCCTCTTCCCAAGTGAGCTGTTGGGCGCCATTTACAAAGGGCTGTTTCCAGAACCGGCTATCGCGATAGCCTCCGGCGTCGACGAACTTCTTGTACTCCGCGTTCGTGACTTCGTAGCGATCCAGCCAGAAGTCGTCCAGAGGAAAGAGTTGATCCAACTTTCCGGTTCCGAGAACGTAGACCATTCCGGAAGGTGTCGAATCCAGGGGCGTCAGCTTGACTGGAGGCATGAACGGGTACACTGCCCATTCGACGTCCGCATACCCATTCTTTCGAGCGCGCAAGCTCATGAACAGAAATGGCAACCGCACCCGGTGCAGCGGAGAGCGGCCAAGGTGAATCCACTCACTCTGCGGTTTCAGATAGTCGCGCACGGAGATGTCCGCCCCCGGGGGATCGGTCACAATGTCCCGCTCCGACGCCCCAACCGCATCCCAGATCCTTGCTCCGGAATGATCGTCGCGAGCTTGCGTTTGCAGACTCTGCGCCAACCGGTAAGCTTCCATCATTTCGCCGGCGTCGGCGAGTGATTCGAAGCGTCGCAGGGCATCTTCGCCGGCCAAGCGCTCACGCTCGCGCCAAACTCCCGCGACGAGAGCAGCCAAAACAGCCGCCGCGATCGGGATCGATTGCCATCGCTTCCACGGCAACCTATGACTTGGAGGTGCGGCGGAGGATGGCGAGGGCAAGCCCGTGCGATCCGCCGACGACACAGTTCGATCGCCATCGGCAACGCCAAGCTTTGCAGCCTCACGCAACGCCGACCGGAGCTCGCATACGGATTGGTAGCGATCCGCCGGGTGCTTGCTAAGGCAACGCGTGATCACGGCCTGCATCTCCGGAGATCCCTCCAAGGGAGCAGGCTCGTCTCGCAGAACGGACATCAGTGTCGCAACAACCGTCGGACCACGGAACGCCCTCCTGCCACTTAACAATTCGTAGAGCAGAGCGCCGAATGCGAAGATGTCTGCTCTTGCATCAACAGGTTTGCCCTGAGCCTGCTCCGGTGACATGTAACAGGGTGTGCCGAGGATGGCGCCGTCCTGGGTCTGCGTCGCGGTCCGATTGCCGCCACTCCAAACCTTCACGTTCGCCATTCCGAAATCCAGAAGCTTGATCCCGGACCTGGTGAGTAGAATGTTCGCCGGCTTCAAGTCTCGATGAGTGATGCCTTTCTCGTGGGCGGCGGAAAGCGCATCCAGGATCTGCAAGGCATACGGAAGCACCACCTCCGCAGCAGCGGGCCCTTTGAGAGGCTGGCCTTCAATGTACTCCATCACCAGATAGTTCGAGCCAATGTCGTAGATGGTGCAAATATTCGGATGATTCAAGGCGGCTAACACTCTGGCCTCGCGTTTGAAGCGTTTGCCGTACTGGCTCTTGGAAACCTTCAATGCGACGATTCGATCGAGCCGGGTATCGTGGGCTTTGTAGACCGTTCCCATGCCGCCTTCGCCGATGGACGCGAGGATTCTGTACGGCCCTACTTGCGTGGATGGCTCCCAGGACGTATCGGAAGGCTGCGCACGCTGATCGTCATTGCGAAGGCGGTTCGTCATGGCATGTCACCAAGTGCGTTCGACGCCGACAACCTTCCATCCAGACACCTCGCGCCGAAGATAGACCTTTGTTGCGAGAGATTGTTCGCCACTGGCCGGCTGTGCAAAGCTCACTGTCGCGGCGGCATACTGCTTGGGAGACAGGTTCCGAATCTCGTGTGGAAGTTCGAATCCCGCAGGACGCTCGATGGTTGTCAAACGGTCCGTAACGTTGTCGAAGAGCGACCACGATACAACGTAGGCTCGTGGTTCAGACAATCCGTACTTCTCAGCAAGATCGACGAATGTCAACCGGCCGCTGCCATCAACGGCGAATTGGTCCAGCGGGAGCAAACGCCGCAGCCAGGTCCTGCCGATCGCATCGCGCCTTCTCATTAAGGTCTGCGCAACGTATTCAGCCGCGGCGGAGTCTGAATATTTTCCAGTAGAGATCACCGCTCGAATATCATCGTCGCGAAACGCCATGAGCTTCTTTGCGGCCCAGAAAGCGTCATCGGGCTGTACGCGATCAAACGCGGGATTGGGATAGTTCGGCCTCCAGCGGTCGGGCTGAAAGCCGGCGGCGGTAAAGTGTCCCACCGAAGCGGATTGAGAGAACCGCGTGCGAGCCCATGGCGGAACATAGAAGCCCAAAGTAAGGAATTGCCAGGCTGTGGGCTTCAAGTCGATGAACCACTCGTGGCCCAGCCGAACATCCTTAGGCGCGAAGCTGTCGCTGCCGAGTGTGGCGCCGAAGTCGATCAAATAGTGCTGCACATGCGGGACGCCTTCGCTGTCAACGAGGGTATCCAGCGTATTGTTCGACTTGGCATCGGTATGGTTCAGCCACGCGGCAAAGACTGCCAATCCACGGAGATCGCGCCGGTCCTCGTGAGGGACGAGATCATTGGGATCATCCGATCGCGTTCCCTCGTATCGGAATGGCCCGAGCAGTTTGCCCGGAATCAGACGGCTGGCCATGGCGCGATAGCGTCCCTGCTGGTCGCGCGGCTGATCATGCAACAGATCCTCCAACTGGCGGGCAGTGAACTTCCGCTTGTGAGAAGAAGTATCCCGGTATGTAGCCTTGGGATCGACGCATAACTGGGAGCGCCGGAAGTACACGATGTAGTTCTCCGGTGTCGAATATCCAAGAGCGTAGAAGATCTTACTGCTGATGACGTCCGCGGCAGTAGAGAGTTCCTGGTAACGAGGCGGGTCGAGCTTGATGAGGTAGCGCCGATTGTCCTCATCCTCAATCAGGAATCCTGGCGTTATCCCGTCCGACTTCGCGCTGAGAACTCGCCACATTCCGTCAACACCAGGTGGATTGCCATTGCCTGGACCCGACATGAGTTGTTCCCGGTCGAGTGCGCCGCCAAGGTGCCGGTTGGTGTACCACGATGAATCAGGAACTTCGTCAAGCGTATTGACGGCACGTTGATTACTCTGCGGCGCGTGCGGGATTGGCGACCCCTTGCGGCGGAAACTGTTGTAGAGGAAGTCGTAGAGCGGATCGATGTCACGCCGGTCAATTCTGGACAGCGGTAAGGGTGCTGGTTCGCGCAAGAGCGGGTCGTCAGGCCGGAACCGGCCTGGCTTCGGCCTCACCGCTGGAGCGTCCGCACCGAAGGCACATACGGTCCATAGGGCCGCGCCAACTAGAAGACATCGTTGAAACGAAACCATATCATTACTCCTTCCTGACTGATTGCGGTGTCGATACGCAGCACGACGCGCTGCTGCGATTTGAAACGGAATCCGACGCCAACGTCGGACTCCAGCCGGTGCAGGTTCCATTCGCCCCAGCGTTGGAACACTTTGCCGGCGTCGGCAAACAAAGCGAGATCCAGCAGCGAACTCGCCTCGAAACGGTATTCGCAGTTCAAAACCATCGAGTTGTCCCCGTAGAAGCGAAAGGGCCGGTATCCTCGCAGCGTTTCAGCACCGCCAACGACGGGCTGTAGATAAAACGGCACCGTATTGCCGCGGTGAGCGTCGGTTAACACTGTTGCGCCTTGAAACGCGATCACGCGCTTCGCGTGGAACAACGGAAGATACTGCTGCACGGCGAGATCCAGCCGATTGAAGTTGTGCCTTCCCTGATCGCGATCGGAGAAGACCGAATATTCGCTTCTGTACATGCCTCCACGAACCGGCTGCGCTCCTTCATTGCGCCAGTCGTACTGGATGTAGCCGCCGGTCTGAAGAAATGTGGACTGGCGGTGCACACCCGGCGCCTGAGCGTCGGAGTAGATCTCCTCGGTATGACCGAGAGCCGAATTTTCACCGCGTCCGACGTTGATCGACTGCAAACCGCCCGTGGCGCCAATCGTCAAACGCCGCCGGAGCCGGAATCCGGAGCGGGCCTGCAGCAAAGTGTTCTCCAGGCGATACACGCCACGTCCGTTCTTTGACGACTGTGGCCCTTCTCCGTAGAACTGCATGTTGGGGTAGTTGTAGTGCGCCGAGTACACATCAACGAATGATTTTCCTGCCGCAAGGCGTGGAACGGTGATGCCGAGGTCGATCATGTAAGCTTGGCGAACCGAGCCGTGAATCGACGAACGCACGGCCAGACGACCATTCCACAGGTCCCGCCGGTTATAGCTGACACCAGCCGCAAACCCCTGAGATTGGCCGAGCCCTCCGAGGGACACTCGAAGCCCTTCGCCTCCGCCGAGCAGACCGTTCACCCAGGAACTGTTCTCGAACCAATTCATCCGCCGTTCGAGTGTTCCCGGCCGGTCGGGCGTGAGTCTTTGTGACTTAGCTTGGCGGTCCGCTTCGATCTCCCCGGCGCGCAAGTCCGATTGAGCAGGCAGTGGCACCGCAAACATCAAAGTAAACACAACGGCATTTACAGGTTTCATAATTCCCTCGTGCATCCGGCCGTCTCAAACTTCGTGAGAATCAGCCTGAAAGTTACTGTTTCGGCATCTCGTCAGAACCAGCACGGCCGGTTCGACGAAATGACGTGTGGCCGGCTAAAGCCTATAGGAGAGGCGCGTGCCTACAAAATTCACAGCCCGGTTTGGCCCAGCCTGGCGTAAGAAATCTGCAGGGAAGAAGTGGAGGTATGTAGTGCTGAAGCTCATGTGCCGGTTGATGGTCCACTCCATCTGCGCTCTGGCGTGAGAGCCGATATAGCGCGCCGCCACGCCACGTCCTGACTCCAGCAGGTTGCCAGCTATTCCGTAAATCCCATCTCGAGTGCTCTGCCTGAAGAAGAACGCGCCGTCCGCAGTTAGCCTCAGGCTTTGCGTCAAATTGAACTGAACCGATGGATGGACATCCATCAGATTGTAAGGACCGAGCAAATCGGCCTCACTAAAATAAGAGCCTTTCGGAAAGAGAGCATTGAATGTTCCGAGCGTCTTATCATCCGGATTTTGATCGCCGCTCGCGATATCCGCCTTGACTCCAAATCGGGGACGCCACTTGACCCCTTCGAGCCGATAACCGCTGTCTGAGGCGATCGTCCATGCACGAATTCCTCCCGAGCTAAACCGACCCCCTTGGAACAGCCCTTCGTAGTTGTAATCCCAGGATCCACCGGCTCCCCACAGTCGTGCGCCCAACGAGTGGCGTTGCTCCCGCCCCAACCCCGCATCATAGCGGCCTCGCTTCCGGTCTAACCCGAGATAGTAGAGATCGACTTTTGCCTTGGGCAATCCCGGGAATGGCCGAACGCCGTACGCGCCCCAGAACGAGCGCGTATGATCGGGCGAGTCGTCGAAAATCCACCGCGACGTTTCTGCCGGCTTGAGGGAGAATGTGTCCAATTGCCAGCCACGGAAAGTGAAGGCCAGTCTTACGCCATCGAAACTCTGGCGCACATTGGGCCCTTCCCTTGCCGAGATGATGCGCGAACTCCCAAACTCCATCTCTTGACGACCTACGCGAAGCGTCACGGAGTTGGCTGCAGACTGCCACACCGTCGCATCGACGAATGCCTGGTGAACGTCGAGGAGATCTTCATCCGCTGGGCGCGGACCTCCCTTCCTGTTCGTCTCGATCCCACTTTTCAGTTGACCGAAGAATCGCACCCGGGACCCGAAGCGCAGATCGGTGTGCAACATGTAGCGTTGCAGCAGGTACTTGTTGTCCGCCGGCTCGCGGCCCCAAGACGGATGGTCGAAGTATTCCATCAGCTCACGCACCTCTCCACCGAGCGACAGATACCAGCCTTCGCGGCGACTCAGCGGTATGTACTTGAGTGAATCGACCCATTCGGTCCTGGCGCCGGCGTTCCGAAACTGGCTCCAGTCTTCTTCGTAACGAAGCAGCTTGAAAACTGGGCGTTCCGGATACTTCTGCGCACTCAGGAAAGCGGTTGATGGCGTCAGCATGAGGAGCGCCATGATGGAAGACGGCCAGTTGCCTCGTTGCATAGGTATCACGCATGGGTCAGTTCGGGCACGGGTTTTTGGGGGTTCAATGCCGAGTCCTGGGCGCGGTTGTAACTCTCCATTACGGCCGCGTAGTTCGGCGCTACCATCGAATAGAGCTTCGCCATTTCAGCAGCGTCGGGCCTATTCCATGTGCGTTGGAGTTCACACAGCACCGCATTTGCGCTGATCGGCACAACTCCCGCCTGCACGAAACGGGCGAGCGTAGTGCGCGACGCCATCTCGCTTGGATCGCCGGAAGCGTCGATCACGGCATAGACTGTGAATCCGGCGGCAGTCGCATCGAGAGCGGGGAACATGACACAAACGCTCGTCCAGACGCCGGCGATGATTAACGTATTTTTTCCAGTTTGCCGGACGGTCTTAACGAACAATTCGTTGTCCCACGCGTTGACCTCGCCCCTTCGCGGTACATAGATCGCGTGTGGTGCGAACGCGTGAATCTCCGGCATCAACGGACCATTCGGCCCATTGGGTTCCGATGCGGTCGTGATCACCGGGATCTTTAGCAGACTGGCCAGCTTGGCCAGCATGGCGGTGTTCGCACGCAACTCCGCTATTGGAATGTCCTTAACGACTTGAAACAGACCGGACTGATGGTCCAGCAGCAACAGAGCGACGTCGTCAGGCCGAAGTAACGCGTCACCGCCGCCGATGGCGTGTTCAATTCCGTCACGAATGGGGTTCGCCCAGTAGCCGGAAGATGGTTGATGGGGACATCCCGTGATTGTTCATTTTTCGTGTTCCTTTCTTTGCGGAAATTCTGAGCATTGTTCGCTCGCTACACGGGGAGGAATGCACGCGAGGCGCCACAAACTGCGTGGACAGTGCAGGGCAATGTCGTGAACCACTTCCGCAGCTGAAGACTGGCAAAGCGATCGGGATCCTCGACGACATCTCGTGAGCCGCCAAACAATGCGCCATCCTTTTCTCACGAAATGCCGTTATGCACCTTCCGGGAAAGGGACGCGAACCGTAGATTGGTGCGGATTTCCTCGTGTTTGGGCTTATTCCAACATGGAGGTCAAGATGGAATTACGGTTGCAACGACAGGAATGAACGGTTCTTCCGATAACACTGCGGCCGCCGGTTTAGCATCCGGTGGCGGCTGTGGTTACGGGTGAATCCTATTACCGAAACACACAGGAGATTCGCCATGCAAGCAACATTGAAATCGACACAAGTGGAAGAGGCTCCAACCAAAGGCTTGGACAACACCTCACGATCTGGCAGAAAAGGGCTCGATGAGTTAGTGCCGTCGCGATATGCGCAGCGGGTGGGTGACATCGACGTTTTGGTGGTCAGCGATGGAGTCCTTTCGCCGCCAGCCGAGTCAATGGCCACCAATGCCGACCCTTCCGTCCGCGGGACCTGGCTGGACAACATGTTCCTGGCGCGAGATGTGTTTGATTGGGCGCTGAATGCGGTGGTCGTGCGGAGCGGGGGCCAGACGATTCTGATCGACAGCGGGATTGGCTTGGAGTACCCGGACTTCCCACGGGCGGGGCAGTTGGTGCACCGATTGGAGGCTGCCGGCATCGATCTGGGCTCCGTGACCGACGTCGTCCTGACTCACATGCACTTTGACCACGTAGGCGGGCTACTTCTCGCGGGTGTCAAGGAACGGCTACGTCCGGACCTTCGGATCCACCTTGCTGAGGCAGAGGTCAAGTTCTGGGGCGCGCCCGATTTCTCCCGGACCGCCATGCCGCCGGACCTGGTGGAGGTGGCTCGAAGCGCCTCCAGGCGGTTCCTAGCCGAGTACCGCGGCAAGTTGCAGCCTTTCGGTGAGGAGTCAGAGGTGGCGCCGGGCGTAGTCGTCCATCGCACTGGCGGTCACACTCCCGGGCACAGCGTGGTTCGCCTGGCGTCTGGCGCCGACAAGCTGATATTCGCCGGCGATGCTCTCTTCCCCGTGTCCTTCGATCACCCCGAATGGCATAACGGCTTCGAACACGATCCGGAGGAGGCGTTCCGCGTGAGGGTTCGTCTGTTGCATGAATTAGCGGAGAGCGGTTCGTCTCTGATGGCAACACACATGCCGTTCCCCTCGCTCGGCCGTGTGGCACTCAACGGAGAAGTGTTTCGCTGGGTGCCCGCTATTTGGGACTACTGATGCGCTGTGTAACCCTTGGGGGGGCGTGGCCAACGCCCCCAGAGAACAAAAAAGCCGAACGACAGGATCATGGTGATCGTGTCGTTCGGCTTGGAAAAGATAATCGTCTCTTCTATCGAAGCATCATCTCGTAGGGGCAGCTGGGCTGAGCCAGTCCTCGAAGTGAGTTTCGCCGATCATCGCGCCGTTGGAGGCAACCAAGGTCAGGTCATTCAGCTTTGCTCCGAAGTAACGCGCGTCGGGGTCCACAATCACTTCGCGGGAATCATTCCGCGCATGGAGCAATTGGCGCACGAAATCAGCGAATTGATAACAAGCCGGCCCACCCACTTCGATTATGCCGTTCAATGGTGTTCCCACCGAGACTTTGCCGACTGCATTGGCTACGTCGTCGGCGGCGATAGGTTGAATATATCCCGCGGGCAGGTGAACCTGACCGCGGATGGTGGCCTCGTGAGCCATGGTCGCAAAGAACTCGAAGAACTGCGTCGCCCGGATGATCGTGTAGGGAATGCCGGACTCCCGGATCAGTTGCTCCTGTGCGATCTTGGCGCGAATGTACGCGTTTCCGAAGAGGCGGTCCGCCCCAACAACCGATAGCGCAACGTGGTGGCGCACTCCGGCTTTGGCTTCGTGAGAGAGAAGGTTACGCGTGGAGGTCCGGAAGAACTCCATCACGGCCTTCTCTTCAAACGACGGAGCATTTGAAACATCAACAACGACGGCGGCGTTCTTGAGAACGTCCGCCAGTCCCTCGCCTGTGAGAGTGTTCACGCCCGTGTTCGGCGCTGCGGGAACAGCGTCGTAGCCGCGAGTTCGCAGTTGTTCCGTAAGCTTCGAACCAATGAGGCCGGTTCCGCCAATCACTACAAGCTTCATGCTCCCTCTCCTGTTCTTTCTTCCATCGCCAAAGCCGTCTTGCATGCGTCGTGTTGACGGGGTAATCCGCCGATTCAAGCGGCCTTGAATGCATTCCGGCCCGTCTTGAGAAATTGCAGCAAGTCGGAGTTGATCTGATCTGGATGGGTTGCTGTAATCCCGTGCGGCGCCCCCGGATAGTAGATCTCCCGGACTCCCTGGATCAGCTTGGCCGATTTTCGGGACGACACCGCAACCGGAACGATCTGGTCGTCCTCACCGTGCAGCAAGAGCGTGGGGACATCGAACTTCTTCAAGTCGTCCGTGAAGTCGGTTTCCGAGAATGCCCGAATGCACTCATGGATGTGTTTCAAACTCCCCTGCATACTCCAAAGCCAGAACTGATCGAGAATGCCCTGGGAGACCTTGGCTCCGGCGCGATTTGCGCCGTAAAACATTGCTGCGAATTCCTTAAAAAACTGTGAAGGATCCGCAGCGAGGCCGGCGCGCAATTGGTCAAACACCTCGAGCGGGATGCCTTCGGGATTGGTACTGCTTTTGAGCAAAACAGGGGGGACCGCGGCGATGAGTACTACCTTCTCGACACGCCGTGTTCCATGCCGGGCAACATAACGCGTGACTTCGCCGCCTCCGGTGGAGTGGCCCACGAGTACGGCGTTCTTCAGGTCAAGGTGGTCGATGACGGACGCGAGATCGTCCGCGTAGGTGTTCATATCGTTACGAGGCGTGTTCTGGCTGGATCTGCCGTGGCCCCTCCGGTCATGAGCGATCACCCGATAGCCATTCTCGGCGAGAAAGAGCATCTGCGGAGCCCATGCTTCTGAGGACAGCGGCCAACCATGACTGAAAACAACGGGTTGTCCAGCACCCCAATCCTTGTAATAGATCTGGGTGCCATCTTTGGTGGTGACGGTGGTCATTGTGACTTCTCCTTTCGCGGCTGCACTACATCAAGTGCACGTTGGCGGCCAACTGTCCGGAGGCTGCGCGAATTGCCCAAAACAGCGTAAGGGAAAGTAGTTCGCGGAATGCCCTAGAGTGCGGCACCGAACTTGGATGTCACGGTATTTCGTGAGCGGTTACGTCAGTTGGTTCCAAACTCCGAAATCGCGTCACCCCCGAGCGCTAACACCGGCAGTCTCCGCGGACCTCCAGTTGCAGAGGCGGAAATGGAGCGACACCATGCAATCACGATTGAATTTCTTAACCGCGGCACCGTCGGCTGTCCGCGCAATGAGCAGCCTCGACGCTTACGTGAAGCGATCTTCCGGGTTGGAGCCATCTCTGCTGGAGCTGATCCGGCTACGATCTTCACAAATCAATGGCTGCGCCTACTGCATCGACATGCACACCAAAGACGCGCGAGCGAACGGGGAGACGGAGCAACGTCTTTATACGCTTTCCGCCTGGCGCGATACACCATTCTTCACCGAGCGCGAACGCGCAGCCCTGCTGTGGACCGAACACATAACGCTGGTGAGTCAGGAACATGTTCCGGACTCCGTGTTCGAGTTAGTGAGGCAGCATTTCAGCGAAGAGGAACTGGTGAATCTCACCTTGGCCGCGGTGACGATCAACGGATGGAACCGTTTTTCCATCGCGTTTCGTGCAGTGCCAGGGGAGTATGAACCGGCGAATCGTGGGGATCTGAAGAAATCGGAAAGCGGCGCGGCAGTTCGAAGCTCATAAACGCTGCAGAGTGCGTCGAGGATTTTCAAAATAGAAACAGTGAAGACCCCAGGGGAAGCTCTTGCTATCCCCTGGGGTTTCAGAATTACTGAGCCGGCGTCAGCACCGGCGAATCTTTGTTCTTCAACAGGAACACGAGGAGTTTGGCGGGTTTGGTGCTGCTGGCATTGCGGCCGACCACGTGAATATCGTCGGGGCCTTCATAGAAGGTCTGCCCCGCCTGCAAGGTGACCTTCTCGCCCCCCTTCACCTGCATCACCACCGATCCCTCCAGCACGTAGATGAATCCGTGTGCATTGTGACGGTGCACCGGATCCAAATTGCCAGGGGGATATTCCACGACCATCATCAACCCTTCTTTCCCTGAGGTGTCGTTGATTTCCTTCGACAGGAGAGGCGTGACCTTGGCTTGCTCCGCAACCGCGATGCCGGCCGCGAGAACTGTGAGTAACAACTTTGTTGTGGGTTTCATGTTTGCCACCTTTCGCGTCTTGCTAAGTGCAATCGCACTTCCATCGAGTTCGTCGCGGTGGGCATCCCGCATTAGAGGATGAGGCGTGGACGCAAAAGACGCTATTTCGTGAGCGTTGCTGCCTAACTCGTCAGCAACGACGGCGGGGCGTCGCCTCAGTTGGCGGAGCGCGACTGGACTACGACGCTAAGTGCTTCCTCCTGTTGCGCCAATCGTAAATTCCGCGGATGTGCTGGCAGTGGGCGTCCGCATGCACCATGGGGATCACCTGACTCACGAAGGAGATGAAAATGAATCAACCATTGAACGGATACGAGCCGCTGCCGCCGGGAGACGAGAGTATCAACAATCTGTTTGCCGATCATTATAAGGGGGCATTGCGCACCGCCAACCGGATTCTTCGATCGAAAGAGGACGCTGAGGACGCGGTGCAGACGGCTTATTTTTTAGCGTTCCGGCATCTTGCGGGATTTCGCCGTGAATCGAGCTTCAAGACCTGGTTTACACATATCGTCGTCAACTGCGCCTTGATGAAACTGCGGGAACGCCGTAGAGAGCCGCAACTGGCCGAAGAGAACCTTCTGCAGGCCGTGGGTTCCAACACCCCCACTCCGGAGACCCTCTGCTATCTCGCTGAACTTGAATGTGCACATGCGAAGGCAATCACTGTGCTCTCCAAAACGCTGTACGACGTCTACGCTCAATCGGTGATCTTCGGTGTTCCGCGGAATGAGGTCGCCGAGCAACTGGGACTGAACACGAATGCGGCCAAGTCGCGTCTGGCCCGCGCTCGGAGGAGAGTGGAGCAAGCTCTACGCCCGATGATGAAACGGAGGGCGGCGTAATGGTGTTGCGAGGAGGGGCACCCTGGGCGGTGATTCTCGCCGGTGGCGACGGCACGCGTCTGCAGCACCTGACGGCACGGATCGAGGGCGACACACGTCCGAAACAATTCTGCCGGATGTTTGGTGAAGACAGTTTGTTGATGCAAACTCGGCGGCGCATCAGCCCCTTGGTCGATGACGGCAACATCCTCACCGTGGTGACAAAGAAACACGAGCCCTATTACTCGCGGGAACTGTCGGCATGCCCTGCGACGCATGTGGTGGTCCAGCCTGAAAATCGCGGAACGGGCGTTGCAATCGCCATGGCTCTCCTCACGCTGCGCGAGTTGGATTCTGAGGCGATCGTTGCGACGCTTCCCGCGGATCATCATTACAGCGACGAAGGGGCGTTTTTGCAGGTGATGGAAGCCGCTCTGCAAACGGCCGCGGACGATTCGGACAAGATCATTCTCGTGGGCGCCGAGGCTACATATCCAGAAACGGAATATGGATGGATTGAACCGGTGTGGAATCAAGCCGGGCTGGCTCCCGCCGGCGTGCGTCAGTTCTGGGAAAAGCCCGATCTTGCCACCGCGAGAGATCTTCTTCGCACGGGATGTCTGTGGAATACATTCGTGACGATTGGGCGGGTGAGCGCGTTTATCGACATTCTGTGCCAGGAGGCACCGAACACCATGTTGTTGTTGTCTGCCGGTATTGCGGAAGGAGATGTAAGTGCTGCTTACAAATCTATTCGACCAATCGACTTCTGTAGAGATGTCCTCGCTTCAAGGCCCCATCGTCTTCGAGTCATCCGCGACAGAGTGTCGGGCTGGACGGACCTCGGAAACCCAGACCGGCTGTTTGCCATGCTCGCGCGTGAACGGATTACGCCGCGCTGGCTGGAGCCGGCATCAGACTTTGGCGGTCTCGTGACCGTATACAGCTAAACAAACCCAAACCTGAGAGGTGATTTGTGGGCGAAAACATGGCCGAACGCGAGATAGAAGATTTATTGTTGCACCTGGTCCCTGAATGCAGAGCGCATCGAATTGAGGAATGGGAAACCTGGGCGCCAATCGAATTTGGGATATTGAGCTGGCACCTGGGAAGTTTTTATTTCCGCGGTTTTTGGTGATCCTGCCGCCAGCGTGTTAGCGAAACATAAATTCCCTTTGTTGCCGCTGGTGGAGATTAGGTTATAGAATCACCTCATTAGGGGATGAACGGTCACTCGTGCTACGGCGGACAACTCCCAGCCAATCAGCACGGTGATGCCGCTGGAGAATCGTGCAGCTTTCGGAGTATGCTCGCGAACGCCTCTGTGAGGCCGGCGAATTTATTTTGTATCGTGGCCGCGCGGTTACGACCGAAGCGCCATCCGTTCTCCTGCTGGTGTCGAAAGGGCTGCAGCCCGGCCCGGAAACACTAAACCAGTTCTACCATCAGTACTCACTGCGCAACGAACTCGATCCGGAGTGGGCGGTGCGACCCATCGCGCTTGTCGAACAGCGTGACCAAACGACGCTGGTGTTAGAAGATCCGGGCGGAAAAACTTTGGATCAGTTCATTGCGGGAGCAATGGACCTGAGAAGATTTCTGGAGATTGCCGCCGGGCTTGCCAATGCGCTGGCAAGCCTGCACGATCGAAAGTTGATTCACAAAGATGTAAAGCCCGCCAATGTTCTGATGGATGACGCGACGGGCCAGATACGGCTTCTCGGCTTTGGGATCGCTTCACGGCTTCGGCGCGAGCATCAGGCGCCGGAGCCTCCCGAATTCATTGCGGGAACGCTTGCTTATATGGCCCCGGAACAAACGGGGCGGATGAATCGATCCATTGATTCGCGAAGCGACCTGTACGCGCTCGGCGTGACGCTTTATGAGATGCTAACCGGCCATCTGCCTTTCAAAGCTTCCGACCCGCTCGAGTGGGTGCACTGCCACATCGCAAGGATTCCGACGCCGCCTCACGAACTCCTGGAGAGTGTGCCGGCCTGCGTATCAGGGATCGTGATGAAGTTACTCGCCAAGACGCCGGAGGAACGATACCAGACGGCTTCCGGGGTTGAAAGGGATCTTCGGCGCTGCCTTGCGCATTATAAAGAGCACAGCCGCATCCCTGATTTCCCGTTAGGGCAGCACGATGCTCCGGATCGTTTGCTCATCCCCGAGCGATTGTATGGAAGAGCGCGTGAAGTGGAGACACTGCTGGCTGCGTTTGAACGTGTGGTGGCAGGCGGCCGCCCCGAACTGGTGCTCGTTTCCGGCTATTCCGGCATCGGTAAATCCGCAGTCGTCAACGAGCTTCATAAAGCTTTGGTTCCCCCCCGGGGCCTCTTTGCCTCAGGCAAGTTCGATCAGTATAAACGCGATATCCCCTATGCAACCCTGGCGCAGGCATTTCAGAGCCTCATACGCCCTCTCCTGAGTAAGCACGACGATGAGCTGAGCAAATGGCGAAATGACCTTATGGAGGCGCTAGACCCTAACGCACAACTGATGGTGGATCTCGTTCCGGAATTGAAGGCTGTCATCGGGGAGCAGCCGCCGGTTCCTGAACTCCCGCAGCATGACGCCCAGCGCCGCTTCCACTTGGTATTCCGTCGATTCATCAAAGTATTCGCGCGGCCGCAACATCCTTTGGCTCTTTTTCTCGACGACTTGCAATGGCTCGACGCGGCGACCTTGGATTTAATGGAAGACCTGCTAAGGCAGGCGGATCTGAAAAGCCTGTTGTTGATCGGCGCGTACCGATCCAATGAGGTGGGCCCCACCCATCCATTGACGCGCAGGCTGCAGGCGCTCCGCGAATCAGGAGCGTTACTACGGAACGTCGTACTCGATCCTCTAACTAGTCCAGACTTGGCGGATTTAATTGCCGATTCAGTTCATTGCCAACCAGGCCATGCCGGCCCGCTGGCAGATCTGGTTCATGAGAAGACGAGCGGCAATCCGTTTTTCGCGCTCCAATTCGTCTCTTCACTGTCTGAGAACGGATTGCTTACCTTCGATCGTCTCCAACAGAAATGGTCTTGGGATCTGAGTCGCATTCACGCCAAACAGTACACCGATAATGTCGCGGACCTCATGATCGAAAAGTTGACTCGACTCGCCCCCGAGTCGCAGGACGCATTGAAGCAACTGGCCTGTTTGGGCAATTCCGCGGAGTTTGTGACCGTGCGTGTGATCTACCAAGGCTCAATGGAAGAGGCACATGACCGGCTTTCCGAGAGCGTTCAATCGGGATTCATCTTACGGTCAAAGGACTCCTATCACTTCCTTCACGACCGGGTCCAGGAAGCGGCGTATTCTCTAATTTCGCAGGAATTACGTGCGGAGGCCCATCTCCGAATCGGCATGTTGATGGCCGCGAACACGTCGACAGGGGAACTTGAGGAACGGGTCTTCGAGATCGTCAGCCAGCTCAACCTCGGCTCTGGTTTGATCACGTCCGACGGGCAGCGTGAATTCGTTGCTGAACTCAACCTCATTGCCGGCAGACGCGCGAAGAATTCAACGGCCTACGACTCGGCACTCAAGCACCTCCGCGCGGGTTTACGATTATTATCCGAAGAGACCTGGGATCATAACCACAACCTGATCTTCTCAATCGAATGTCTCCTGGCCGAGTGCGAGATGTTGACGGGCGATGCTGCGGCGGCAGAGCATCGCCTCTTCACATTAAACGGGCGAGCAATAAACTCTCACGAACTGGCTCTCGTCACACGTTTGCGCCTAACTCTGTATCAGGGACTGAATCGCAGTGACCGCGCAGTGGAAGTGTTTCTGGAATTCCTGAGAGGCCGCGGTACGAATTGGTCCGCGCATCCGACTCGCGGCGACGTGATGCTCGAATACGAGCGCATCTGGTCCTTGCTGGGAGGCCGCCAAATCGAGGAACTGGTTGACTTGCCCTTGATGGCCGATCCGGATGCGCTCGATTTAATGGAAGTACTCAACGATTTGTCCTCAGCCGCGCTGTTCTTCGACACCAATCTTCTCGCGCTCGTACAGTGTCGGATGGTCACCCTCAGTCTGGAGTACGGGAACACCGACGCGTCGTGCTCCGGCTATGTGATTTTCAGTACCGTTGCCGGACCTGTTTGCGAGAACTATCAGGCCGGATTTCGGTTTGCCAAGCTCGGCTACACTCTGGTGGAACAGCGTGGCCTGCGTCGCCATCAAGCCCGTGTTTACGTGGTTTTCGGGACGCTCAGCATGCCTTGGTCGAGACATGTCAAAGCAGGGCAAGAGGTCGTGCGTCGCGCTTTTGATGCCGCGAACAGGATCGGCGATCTGGTCTTCGCAGGTTATTGCTGCAATGCCTTGAATTCCCTTCTACTGGCGGCGGGAGATTCTTTGACCAAGGTGCGGCGTGAAGCTGAGGCAGGTTTTGAGTTCGCCACTAACATCCGATTTGGTCTTGTCATGGAATGCATTACGCCCCAGCTCAGGCTGATCCAAACCTTGCGTGGCCTGACGACGGTATTCGGCGAATTCAGTGACGAACACTTCGACGAGCGCCAATACGAGCGTCATCTGGCGGCGACCCCGTGCTAACTCTGCCGCAGTGTTGGTACTGGATCCGTAAAATGCAGGCCCGTTTCTTTGCGGGAGACTTCTTTGCCGCGATTGAGGCATCAGGGCAGGCCGAACGACTGCTCTGGATATCAATCTCCTTCTTCGAAGTGGCGGAGTATCACTTCTTCAGTGCGCTCTCCCAAGCTGCCCTGCTGGACACTGTCACAGGCGACTCGCGACAGCGCCATATCGAGGCGCTCGCCGTCCACCAGAAGCAGCATGAGATTTGGGTAGCGAGTTGCCCAGAGAACTTCGAAAACCGCGCCGCGCTGATCTGTGCGGAGATTGCCCGAATTGAAGGTCGCTTGCTGGACGCGGAACAGCTGTATGAACAGGCGATCCGCTCAGCACGCAGCAATGGGTTTGTGCAGAACGAGGCGATTGCGTATGAACTCGCGGCCAGATTCTACGCGGGCCGAGGTTTTCAGAAGTTTGCCGAAGCGTATTTGCTTGAAGCCCGGTATTGCTATCAGCGGTGGGGTGCGGATGGCAAAGTAGCACAGTTAGACTCTTCCTATCCACAGCTCAGAAAGCAATCACCGGCGCCGCAAGGGAGTACGATTCTGGTTCCGGCCGGGGTGCTGGATCTGGCAACCGTAATCAAAGTCTCGCAAGCCGTATCGGGCGAGTTGGTCTTGGAGAAACTCATCGACAGTCTGATGCGAACCGCGATTGAGCATGCGGGCGCTGAGCGAGGGCTTCTCATCCTTCCTCACGGAGAACACCTGACGGTAGAAGCCCAAGCAATCGTGGGTGGAAGCGAAGTTGTAGTGCACCGGCGAGATGTTTTGGCCCCAACGGACGTATGGCCAGAGTCAGTGGTTCGATACGTCTTGCGCACAGGTGAAGCGGTGATCCTGGACGATGCCAACGCGGAGAACCCCTCCAGCGACCCGTACTTCGCACAAAAGCGTGTTCGTTCTGTTCTTTGTCTGCCACTCGTTCACCAAACAAAGGTCACTGGTGTTCTGTACCTCGAGAACAATCTGGCGGCGCATGTTTTCACTCCGGACCGGGCTACCGTACTCAAGGTGATTGTTTCGCAGGCAGCCATCTCTCTCGAAAACACACGGCTGTACCGCGATCTGGAGAACCGCGAGGCGAAGATCCGCCGTCTGGTGGACTCCAACATTCTAGGCATCTTTATCTGGAGCGTCGATGGAGCAATTGTCGAAGGGAATGAAGCATTCCAGCGCATGCTGCAGTATGGCCGCGACGATCTCGACTCGGGACGCGTGCGATGGAGGGATCTGACACCGCCGGAGTGGCGCGAACACGATGAGAATGCGTTGGCTGATCTGCTGTCGATTGGCACTGTTCAGCCATACAGAAAGGAGTACCTTCGGAAAGATGGGGTTCGGCTGCCTGTCCTCGTCGGCGGTGCGCTCTTTGAAAAGGGAGGGCAGGAAGGCGTCGGATTCGTTCTGGATTTGAGTGAACAGGAGCGAGCCGAGAACAGCCTTCGAAAGACGCAGGAAGAACTTCGAGATACGCAAACCCAGTTTGCGCATGCGAATCGAGTGATGACGATGGGGGAACTCACCGCATCGATCGCTCATGAAGTGAACCAGCCGCTTGCCGCCATCGTGAGCAGCGCAGAGAGTTGCACGGCATGGCTGGCGAACGATCCTCCAAGTCTGGCCAAGGCACGCGCGGCTGCAGATCGCATCGTTCAAGCCGCAACACAAGCCAACGAGATCGTACAAAGGATTCGAGGTCTGTTCCAGAAGAGTACAGCAATGACAGATACGGTTGACGTGAACGCCGTCATTGGTGAAACGATTCTTTTCGTGGCTCGGGAAGCCCAACGGATGAATGTTTCTGTTCAGACTCAACTGGACACGGGCCTTCCAGTTGTGCGGGCGGACCGTGTCCAATTGCAGCAGGTTATTCTCAATCTGATGATGAACGGCATGGAAGCCATGGACGGCTACGACGGACCGAAATCGCTCTGCATCCGATCCGGTCTCTCAAATGCTCAGGAGCTACTCGTTTCGGTGATGGATACCGGGCCTGGAATCGATGTGGAACACATGGGCCGGTTGTTTGCTCCTTTCTTCACCACCAAACCCCGCGGCATCGGGATGGGACTACGCATCAGCCGGTCCATCATTGAAGCGCACGGGGGACGTCTCTGGGCAGAAAGTAACAAACCTCACGGTGCAGTGTTTCACCTGGTCTTGCCAATCGGATCGAGCCGGTGATGAGAGACGCGGGAAAGATGGTGTTCGTGGTGGATGACGATCCATTGATTTGCGAGTCGGTTGCGGATCTTCTCGACGCGGCCGGCCTGGCAGCGCAAACGTTCGGATCGGCAACAGCGTTTCTCAGCGCGCAACGTCCTGATGTGGCTGCATGCCTGATTCTCGATGTAGACCTGCCGGATCTGAACGGACTCGACGTGCAAGCGGAGATGGCTGGATGCGGGCTTGAACTCCCGATTATCTTTCTCACCGGGCACGGCGACATCCCCAAGACGGTGCAAGCAATGAAAGCGGGAGCCCTCGAGTTTTTGACGAAGCCATTTCGCGCGCATGAATTGTTGAAGGCTGTCGAGCAGGCGTTAGTGAGGGCTGAAGAGTTGCGGGAGCAACAATCCAGCATCCGGGAGTTTCAGAAGCGGCTGGCCACGTTGACTCCCCGCGAGCGTCAGGTCCTGGGGTTGGTGGTCCGTGGACTCCTCAACAAGCAGATTGCCGCCGAACTGGGCACGACGGAATTAACCGTCAAGGTGCACCGCGGCAAAGTGATGCGCAAGATGCGTGCCACATCGCTGGCGGAGTTGGTCCGAATCGCGGAGAAGCTGAAAATTCTGGGCTGAGCAGAGCGTCTTCTACCACCAAAGTAGAATAGACATCCCTTCGAAATCCGCTTAGCATGCAGAGAAGGCGGATGTCGCTCCACGAGTTGTACAGGGCCGAATGGGTAATCAACCGATGGGCTACATCGGAATAATCGAGGATGACGAACTTGTTCGAGAAGGGCTGAGAGACTCCGTTGAGTCCGCGGGATATTTGGTTGTGGTGTTCGCCTCCGCCGAAGAATTCCTGGACGCGAAGTTGGCGCATCCAGTGGATTGTCTGATCGTGGACATCCAACTTCCGGGTATGTCCGGGCTGGACTTGCAGCGATGGCTATCTACACATACGCTGCGCATTCCGATCATTTTCGTTACGGCGCACGGCAATGAAGTTATCCGCGAAGAGGTGCTTAGAAGAGGAGCCTCCGCACTATTTCTCAAACCCTTCCGGCGCGAAGAGTTGCTCAACGCCGTAAAGGCCTCGATCGAACAATAAGCTGGCGCCTGGTCGACGTCGTTCACCAGAGGACGCCGGAGGAACTGAAAAGTGGTCTCACGCACCTTGGTCCTCATCGCTGCGGTTACGCTTAGCGCTCCGATCCTCTGCGCTCAAACCGCGAATACTGGGGCAATCGCAGGCACCGTCGGCGACCCAAGCGGTGCATTGGTGCCGGGCGCGGCCGTATCCATCTGCAGTCAAGCCACTGGAGTAACGCGAGCGCTCCTTACCGATTCTGAAGGCCGGTTTCTGGTACAGTTTCTCACTCCGGGCAACTACGACCTGACCGTGCAGGCTGCAGGATTCGAATCCCACCTGACAAGCGGGATTCGCGTTCAAATCACAGAATTGAGCAGAGTACAGGTGCGGCTTTCGCTAACCGGTTCGAAGGAACAGGTGGCGGTCAGCGCGGTTGCTCCTTTACTGCAGACGGAGAACGCTACTCTCGGCCGGGTCATCGACCGAAGTACTGTGGAGACGCTGCCGTTGGTGAACCGGAATTTCACCGAGATCCTTGGGCTGACCACAGGCACCAATACCGATATCGTGGATGCCACTCAGTTGGGGACCGGGAGCCAGGAAATCCGAGCGAACGGTGCACGCAGCGGCGACAACAATTTCATGCTCAATGGAGTGGACGCCAACAGCTACAGCTCCAATATCACGGAGGTAACCGCTTTTGGTGGAGCCGGAATCGCCATTCCTGCGCCCGATACGATTCAAGAGTTCAAGGTGCAGACATCGCTGTATGACGCGCAGTACGGGCGCGGAGGAGGGGCGAACGTCAACGTCGAAACCAGGTCGGGTACGACTGAGTTTCACGGCAGTGCTTACTACTTCGGCCGCAACGAAGTTCTCGATGCCAATAATTTCTTCGCCAATGCTACTGGTGTGTCACGCGGAAAGTTCCGGAGATCGCAACCGGGTGCTGCTTTCGGCGGGTCGATGCCAGGCCTTCAGAAAAGGGTATTCTTTTTCACCTCCTATCAAGGCACGAGGGATTTGAATGCGGCTGCCTTAAGCACCAGTGTTCGATCCACTAGCCTTCCTCCCATTCCGCAGTTGCGTACCCGTGCGGCGATGGGACGCATTTTTGGCGGCCAGCGCGGTGTCTTCGGTGGCGTTGCCGTGGCGCCTGATGGCTCCAACATCAATCCGGTCGCATTCAACCTGCTCAACGCGAAGAATCCCGATGGCTCGTTTGTGCTTCCGAGCCCGCAGACTTCCGCAACAGGAGTCAACTATACAGCGGTGCTGCCCGGACGCCACAACGAGGATCAATTCAACACGAATGTTGACTTCAATCTCCGCACCGCGGACCAACTGTCGATGAAGTTCTTCTTCTCCAACACGGACCAGGACGTGCCGTTCTTCGGCGCAACCGTGCCCGGTTTTCCGTCGCTGCGTTCGTATCAGAACCGGAATCTGGCAATCGCCGAAACTCACATTTTCTCGGCACGGACGATCAATCAGTTCCGCTTCGGCTACTCGCGCTTTGCGGGTCAAGGGCGAGCGGGAGGTCCGCTCACTGATGCCGACGTCGGAATCAATCATTTCAGTAATCCTCAAGGGCGAGTCATCCCGACGATCCAGGTGCTGGGGCTTTTCGACCTGGGCAATTCCGCAAGCGATCAAAGCAAAATGGCGGGCAACAACTTCTACTACTCCGATGTCCTGTTCCTCTCCCGCGGCAGACACAATGTGCGTGTTGGCGCCGAGATTTTTCGAAATCAATTGAACCACCGCCAGGACCTCCAATCCGGCGTCCTCAGGCTGCTGTCGTTCCCCGATTTCCTGCTCGGTCTTGCGGGCGCGCCAATCAACGAAGGAGGCAACGGCACACCCTTCTCCAACATTTTCGCGTCGGGTGTCTCGGATGGAATTGCTTTCGGCGGAAAACGTGCCAGTGCCGCGCATTTCTTCGCGTTGGATGACTGGAAGGCAACGCGTCACCTGACGCTCAGCTTTGGAGTGCGGATCGAAGCTAACGGCCAATACAGCGACATCGGTGGCCGGCAGTCGAACTTCTTTCCTCAGTTCTACGTTGCACCGCCAACCGGCGGCTTTACAACCCCGGAGACATCCGGATTCGTTCTGCCGAACAACTACGTCGGTCCTGCACCGTCTGGATTCCCTCGCGGGAACGCGACATTGTTGAATCATCCGGTTCAAGTTCACACGGAGCCTCGTGCCGGCTTTGCTTGGCAACCCTTCGCCGGCAAGGCGCTGGTTCTTCGAGGAGGGTACGGGATCTACGCAAACCGCTTCAGCGTGGTGGGCGATGGTTTGAACACAAACCCGAACCCGCCATTTACGCTGGGCGTCTCCCTTTACGGCGCGGCGAACGCTGCGGCCACGTTTCCGGATCCATTCCCGCATCTACCCCCGTCCGATTCCTTTCCCAACTTCGATGCCAACAGGTTGCCCGGCCCACCGTATACAGGAAGCAGGTTTCCACGAACTACATTTATTGCTGATCCGGGTTTGCTCGAGTCCACCGTGCAGCACTTTCACCTCGATGTGCAGTACCAAAAGAAGGGCTACGTCTTCTCGATTGCGTATGCCGGCGCCAAAGGGACGCATTTGGGCGTGGGACGAGGCAATAATCAGCCGGCCTTGGCTAGTCCGTCAAACCCGGTGAATGGGGTCACGACGAATTCCGCAGCCAATGCGTCCGAGCGCGTTCCGTTTCTTGGGCTCACGCCGCTGCAACTTCGGTTGGAAGGAAGCGGGAACTCGATTTACAACTCGCTACAAACCACTTTCAAGAAAGAAATGAGCCACGGTCTGCAGTTCCTGGCAGCCTACACTTTCTCGAAGTCGATCGACACCGCCGCGGACACTCTGGGCAACGCGAGCCTGGGCGGAGGATTCGGGTCGCCAATTCTGGGACAGATGGTGTACAACGATCAGAACGATGTCGCGGCGCAGCGCGCCGTCTCCGACTTTGATCGGGCTCATCGATTCGTTGTCAGCTATGTGTGGAATTTACCGCGGTTTGGCAATCGCAATCACGCGATCGGGAAGTTGGTGAATGGCTGGTCGCTGTCGGGCGTAACCACACTTCAGTCCGGCTTGCCATTCAGCATCTTTGACAGAACCGGCGGTACGCTTTTCGGCTCACCCACCCTCTACATCACCGGCGGGCTGGCGTCAGGCGCGGCAATTCGCGATGCACACCGGGGCGGCAGCGTCAGCCGCCGGGTCGACAAGTTTTTCAATACGGAAGTTTTTGTTCCAGCTCCCTTTGTACCCGACGGAGGGTTAATTGACGGCAAGTTTCCGGTCTCAGGTGGAGGCAAAATCTTCGGCAACCTGGGCAGGAACATTCTCAGGGGGCCGGATCAGCGGAATTTCGACTTGGCGGTGATCAAGAGCACTTCACTGGGAGAGCGCGCCAAACTGACCTTCCGATGGGAGATGTTCAATGTTCTGAACCGGTCGAACTTCGCAAATCCGTCCAGCGATCTATCCACTCCCGGCACGTTCGGGGTGATTAGCGCCTTGTCCGTTAACCCGCGAATCATGCAGTTTGCGCTGAAGCTGGGCTTCTGAGAGGAGTAATGGAGGCTAGTACAGACTCTTCCGCTCTTACCCTGGAGCTGCTGCGGGATGGTAGGGAGTTTATTCTGTATCGAGGCCGGCAGCGCGGCACGCCATCGCGAATACTGGCGCTTGTCGCACAACAGGCGGGCGCAGTTAACCTTCGCCGTTTGGAACACGAGTATTCGATCGCTGACGAACTCGATGCGGCATGGGCCGCCAAGCCGCTTGCGCTTATCCGGCATGAGGGACGAACCGCGCTCGTATTGATGGATCCCGGTGGAGATCCGCTGGACCTGATCCTGGAACGCAACCATGGGCTGCCTCTCGATTCCATGCGCGCACTTCGGATCGGCATTGAGGTGGCATCCGCACTTGGCCAAATGCACCGCCGCGGCCTCATCCACAAAGACATCAAACCTGGTAACGTACTCGTCGCGGATGCAGGAGAAGCGCATCTTACCGGCTTCGGCATCGCATCGCAGCTGCCGCACGAATCCCAGTCGCCGGGGCCGCCGGAGATCATCGCCGGCACGCTCGCCTACATGTCGCCGGAACAGACCGGAAGAATGAACCGCTCGGTAGATTCGCGCACCGATCTCTATTCTCTAGGCGTCGTTCTCTATGAGCTGCTAACCGGGGTGCTGCCATTCACCGCTGGCGACCCTCTGGAGTGGATTCACTGCCATATCGCACGGCAGCCGGTATCGCCAGCGGATCGGGCCGGGGTGCTGGAACCCCTATCCGCGATCGTCATGAAGCTACTGGCGAAGAACGCCGAGGAGCGGTATCAGACAGCGGCGGGGGTGGAATTTGATCTCAGGAAATGCCGGGCGGAGTGGCATTCGCATGGCCGGATCGATCCGTTCGTGCTCGGCGCACACGATTTCTCAGACCGCTTGTTGATTCCTGAGAAGCTGTATGGGCGGGAGCAAGAGATCAATGTGCTGCTCGCGGCATTTGACCGTGTGGTGGAGCGCGGCACATCGGAGTTGGTGCTTGTTTCCGGTTACTCCGGAGTTGGTAAGTCTTCCGTGGTGAATGAACTGCATAAAGCGCTCGTCCAACCTCGCGGTTCGTTTGCGTCCGGCAAATTCGACCAATACAAGCGCGACATTCCGTACGCGACCTTGGCGCAGGCCTTTCAAGCATTGATCCGTCAGATCCTCGCTAAAAGTGAAGCCGACGTCGCCGAGTGGCGTCATACGCTTCTAAAGGCGCTCGGCACGAATGGCCAACTCATCATCAACCTGATTCCCGAATTGGAATTTGTCATTGGCGAGCAGCCGGCAACTGACGACCTTCCGCCACAGGATGCGAAGACCCGCTTTCAGCTGGTGTTTCGTCGCTTTCTCGGTGCGTTCGCCAAACCAGAGCGGCCGCTGGCACTCTTCCTCGACGATCTGCAATGGCTGGACGCCGCGACGCTCGAACTTTTGGAACAGGTGATTCTAGATCCCGAACTGCGGCACCTGCTCCTTATTGGCGCCTATCGTGATAATGAAGTCAGTTCGTCTCATCCGCTCACGCGGACGCTCGATACCATTCGCCACGCCGGCGTCGCCATCCAGGAACTCGTGCTGAGGCCGCTGGATGTGAACGATGTGCGGAGGCTTGTGGCCGACGCCCTACGGTGCGACTCGCGCCTCTCCAGTCCCTTGGCGGACCTGATACATGAGAGGACGGCCGGCAATCCATTCTTCGCTATCCAGTTCTTTAAGGGGCTGGCCGACGACGGCTTACTCACGTTTGAAGCGAACGCATCGGCATGGGTTTGGGAGTTGCCTCGAATCCAAACACAGCACTATACCGACAATGTAGTGGATTTGATGGTGGGCAAACTGAGGAGACTGTCGACGCGGCTTCAAACAGCCCTGCAGCAACTTGCCTGCCTTGGAAGCGCTGTCCCGCATGCCACACTGGCGCTAGTCCATGGAAGATTCGCGGAGAATCTTCATCGCGGCCTCTGGGAAGCCGCCAGAGCAGGGGTCGTCTTGTGGACGGAGCACTCCTACAAGTTTCTGCATGACCGCATTCAGGAGGCGGCATATACTCTCATACCCGTTAACGAGCGCGCCGAAGCGCACCTCCGCATTGGTCGTGCGCTGCTGGCCAGCATGACTGACAACGACATTGAGGAGCACCTCTTCGATATCGCAAATCAGTTCAAGCGTGCCGCCGAGATGATCGTGGACCCGAAGGAGAAGGAACAACTGGCGTCGATCCACCTGCGAGCCGGTAGAAAGGCTAAAGCTTCGGCGGCTTACGCGTCTGCGAGGGAGTATTTCACCGCCGGGATCGCTCTGCTCGACGAATACAGTTGGAACAACCATTATCGTTTGCGCTTCAATCTCTCGCTGGAATGCGCTGAGTCCGAGCTACTCACCGGCAATCTTGAGCAGGCCTGGAAGCGAGTCACTGAGTTGCTGCGGCACGGCGCTTCCAACATCGACCAGGCGGATGTCCATCACCTCGCAATACTGCTCCATACCGTGGAGCACAACGCCCGGCAGGCGGTGGACACGGCGATCGCAGGCTTGCGGCTACTCGGCATCAACATCCCACCGGATGCGACCTGGGAATGTGTCCTGGCGGAGTACGAGGCGCTCCGCTGCAATCTAGACGGGCGCCCGATCGAGTCGCTGACCGGTCTGCCGAGGATGGCCGACCCGGAAATGCAGGCGGCTATGCGCTTGCTCTCAGCCGCTTCTGCGCCTGCCTATTACGTCGGCTTCCATTACTTCTGCCTGGTGGTATGCCGCATGGTGAACGTCACGTTGCAGCATGGGATGAGCGCCGAATCCGCCGATGCCTACGGTCGCCTTGGGCTCACGCTCGGTCCGTTGTTTCGCCGTTATGCGGATGGCTACCAGTTCGCGAAGCTCGCATGCGATCTTGTTGACAAACACGGTTTCAGCACAAATCGGGCGAGAGTCTACAGCACAACCGGAACAGTTGCCAGTTGGACCCAGCCGATCACTACCGCCATCAGCTTCGCCCGGACTGCTTTTCACTCTGCGCGCGAATCCGGCGATTTGACTACAGCTTGCTACGCGTCGAGCCACTTTATCAGCTTTTTACTTTTGCGGAATGACCCGCTGGACGAGGTGTGGCGCGAGTCGGAGATAGCACTTGAGGTTACCCGGAAAGCCAAATACTACAACATCGTCGACGACATCGTAAATCAGCGTCGTTACATCGCCACGATGCAAGGCCGGATTGCTACCTTTGCGGAGACGCCGGACCACGCCGCGGTGAATGCGGGCCCGGAGAATAGAGGCGCCCCAAGCGTTTCGCACTGGACGTTCAAAATGCAGGCGCACTTTCTGGAGGGCGACTACCGGGCGGCATTTGTTGCAGGTCAGAATGCGAAGCCGTTACTGGCAGGCATGGTCGGCATGCTGAAGACGTTGGACTACTACTATTTCTCGGCGTTGACCGCGGCCGCACTGTATGAGCACGGGGCCGTGGACGAGCAGGAAACCTGGAGCGATCTGCTGATGATGCATTGCGAGCAATTGCGCGAGTGGGCCGAACACAACCCGTCGACGTTCGGTGATAAGCACCTGTTGGTATGCGCGGAGATTGCCCGCATTGAAGGACGCAGTTCCGACGCGATGGAACTGTACGAGAAGGCGATTCAAGCGGCTCACGAGAACGGCTTCGTGCAGAACGAAGCGACAGCGTATGAAGTGGCGGCGCGGTTTTATCTAAGCCGCGGATTTGAGACGTTTGCATTCACCTATCTGCGCAGAGCTCGCGACTGCTATGAGCGTTGGGGCGCCCATTCCAAGGTAAAGCACCTCGACGAACATTATCCAACCCTGCACGCGGAACAGGACGTCAACCCATCCGTTGCTACGATCGGCACTCCTGCTGAACATCTGGATTTGGCAACCGTCGTCAGGATGTCTCAAACGGTATCAGGCGAAATTGTCTTGAAGAAATTGATAGACACGCTCATGAAAACCGTACTGCAGCACGCCGGCGCTGAACGCGGCCTTCTGATCCTCGTGCGCGACGACCAGTGGAGAATCGAGGCGGAAGCTGTTACCGGGAGGGAGACGATCACAGTGAGCTTGTTGAGTGAGGCGCTCCCGACTTCAGAACTGCCGGAATCGGTGATTCAATACGTTATTCGAACCAAAGAGGAAGTGGCGATCGACAATGCCGCGGCTGACAGGCAGCATGCTGCGGATTCCTACTTCGTTCGAACGCGCGCGCGTTCCGTCCTGTGCCTTCCGCTATTAAAGCAGGGCAAGCTCACCGGGATGCTTTATCTGGAGAATCGTATAGCCTCTCACGTTTTTACTCCAGCTTGCACGGCAGTGCTGAAATTGCTGGCATCGCAGGCCGCGATCTCACTCGAGAACGCGTATTTGTATGCCGATCTGGAGGAGACGCAAGGGTATTTGTCAGAGGCGCAACGCCTCAGTCTGACCGGCAGTGTGGGTTGGATTCCTTCCACCGGAGAGTTGGTGTGGTCGCGAGAAACGTATCGCATTTTCGAGTGCGATCCGGCGGTCAAAGCATCCGCCGAACTGGTGCTCGAAAGAACTCACCCCGACGACCGGCCCTTGGTGGAGCAGATGATTCAAAGGGCGGCACTCACGGGTGAGGACTGGAACATCGACCACAGATTGTTGATGCCGGACGGCTCCGTGAAGTACATACACGTAGTCGCACACGCCATACGGAACGACGCGCGTGGTGATGTGCGATTCGTCGGCGCAGTGATGGATGTGACAGCGGCCAAACGGGCGCAAGAGGCTTTAGAGCAGGCGTTCCGCGAGATTCAGACTCTCAAACACCAGCTCCAATCGGAGAACATCGTACTGCGCGAAGAAATTGACCGGACCTCCATGTTCGAGCAGATCGTCGGCACGTCCGCGCCCCTTCGGAACGTTCAGTCACGGATATCGAAAGTGGCTCCGACGGATTCCACAGTGCTGATCACCGGTGAAACAGGTACAGGCAAGGAGCTGGTCGCGCGCGCCATCCACAGGAGGTCTCGGCGCGCTACCCGCGCGTTTGTGAGCGTTAACTGCGCAGCGATACCTCGCGACTTGATCGCGTCGGAATTGTTTGGTCACGAGAAGGGCGCATTTACCGGAGCTACCCAGCGGCGCCTCGGGCGCTTTGAACTGGCTGAGGGAGGAACGGTCTTTCTTGACGAAGTCGGGGAACTTCCTCCCGAAACCCAGGTTTCGTTACTCCGGGTCTTGCAGGAACGCGAATTCGAGCGCATTGGTTCGACTCTTACCATCCAAACCAATGTTCGTGTGATTGCGGCGACCAACCGGGATCTGGAAGCCGCCATTCGCGCGGGAACATTCCGGAGCGATCTGTTTTATCGGCTCGACGTCTTTCCGATCAGAATGCCTTCTTTGCAGGAACGGAGAGAAGATATCCCTCTGCTGGTGGAGTACTTCATCGACCGCTTCGCCCGGCAAGCGGGAAAGAGCTTTCAGGCCGTGAGCAAAAGAAGTCTGGATCTGCTGCAGGCGTACGCGTGGCCGGGCAACATTCGTGAGTTGCAGAACGTGATCGAGCGATCGGTGATCGTGTGCGAGTCGGAAGAATTTCTCGGTCGACGAGAGCTGGTTCAAGCGGCAGCCTTCGCTAGAGACGCCGACGGTGGAATTGGAATCGTTGCGGAAGTTGCCTTCGGAGGAGAAGGAGATTATCGAGGCGGCACTCCGCGCAAGTGGAGGGCGGGTGTACGGACCGTCCGGAGCGGCTACTAAGCTAGGTATTCCACGCTCGACACTCGAGCATAGGATTCGGGCGTTGAAGATCAACAAGAACCGTTTCAAATCGGGCGATTCGTAGCAGTGTTCCGGCGACGTGTGTCGACAAAATTGTCCAATTCTGGCCAATTGCTCAACCTGGTCACTCCTCCTCGCCGACAATTCCCTTGATTTGAAGTACTTATGATTGGTGGTGGACGTGCCATAAGGTAAAGGAACTCGCGATGAAAGGATAGAATGCTGCGGATTCAACGTTCCGAAAACGGAGAAGTAGTCTTCACGTTGAGCGGCCAAATGAACCGGGAAGTCATGGCCGAGTTGGAGGCTCTGATCCGCTCGGAAGGAAGCGGGCGCCGTATCGCTCTCAACTTGAAAGACCTGACGCTCGTGGATGAAGATGCCATCATTTTCCTCGAGCGCTACGAATCGAATGGCATCGCGCTGGAGCATTGCCCGCCATACATCCGCGAGTGGATCAACCGCCAGCGCGTTGGCGACCACAAAGGAGAATGACCATGACTAGCTCAGAACCGATCGCGTTCCACACACACTCCGGGACGATGCGCGAGAGTTTCGAGGTGGCTCGTCCGCCCTTCGCAACCGTGCTTCGTGAGACCCAGAGACGGCATGACTTTGAGGAGATCATTGGCGACAGTCCCCAACTGCTCGAACTGCTGGATCGCGTTCAGGCCGCGGCGCCCACGGATGCCAATGTTCTGATCATCGGAGAGACCGGCAGTGGAAAGGAACTGATTGCCCGGGCGATCCATACCCGAAGTGCGCGCCGGAACGGGCCGTTGGTTAAAGTGAATTGCGGTGCGATACCCGCTGGCCTGGTGGAAAGTGAGCTGTTCGGCCACGTGAAAGGCGCGTTTACCAGCGCCTCCGATCGCCGGATCGGGCGGTTCGAATCTGCCAACAACGGCACTCTCTTTCTGGACGAAGTGGGCGAGTTGCCTCTCGATGTTCAGGTGAAGCTGCTTCGCGTGCTGCAGGAGCAGGAGTTCGAGCCGGTGGGAAGCAACCGCACCATTCAGGTGAACGTCCGAATCATTGCTGCTACCAATCGAGATCTTCATAAATTGGTTCAAGCAGGAACATTCCGTGCCGATCTCTATTACCGGTTGAACGTGATTCCCCTGAACGTTCCGGCCCTGCGAGAACGCCGCTCGGACATTCCCGCGATGGTATTCGCATTTCTTCAAAAGACGGCGCGCCGGATGGACAGGCCGGTTCTTTCTGTCTCGTTGGAGACAATGAGAACTCTTGTCGACTATGCGTGGCCGGGCAATATTCGAGAGCTTCAAAATGTGATCGAGCGAGGCGTTGTTTTGTCGAAGGGTTCTATTTTTCAACTGGGTACGGATCTGCGTCCGAAGGAGATGCCGGACGCTCCAGTAGAACACCGTCCCGAAGCAATCAGCAAAACCAGCGAGTCGCTGGAACAAATCCAGCGCGAACACATCCTGCGTGTGCTGGATCGAACCGAATGGGTGATTAACGGACCACGAGGGGCGGGCGCAATCCTGGACCTACACCCGAACACTCTGCGAAGTTTAATGCAGCGCCTCGGAATCCGGCGGGCGCTTCGCGCAGTTTCGTAGGCGAGGTGGTTAGTAGTGCAGAATCCGGCGCCAAGTGGAGACGTCGCCGTCGAACTACGCACGACGCGACCGATGGAAACGGCATGAGGGTGACAGCGGTTCCGCGCAGCTCCTACTCGCCATCGGTCCTTGTGCACGATAAGGACCATTATCTTGCACTCGAATCGGCAGCGAGCCTCGATAGCGAAACGTGTCCAAAGAAGAGCGTTTTGGAGCGTTTTGGAGCGCTCAAAACGGGCTCTAACCAAACAGGCAGTTCGCAGCAGCATATGACATTCTTGGCCGGCCGTGTGGCTCCAGACGCCATTCTCGGCGAGATGGACTAACCGAGAAGGTTTGATGATTAGTTGCCTCTTCGGTGGCACTGGTACACCGAATGGCAGTTCGAACATGACTATTAACGCTGTTCCAGCTAAGTTTCTGTTTTACGGCCACATGAAAGAGACTCGTATTGCAAAATGAGTTTACTCCGGCTGGCAACTTCAATCCGCCGACTGAACATGTGGACCGGTAACTGTGTCCAGTTGATCGCATGGTTGTCGAGATTGCCCCGATCAGAATAAATGTACGACGCACAATCTGCCCATGAAAGCCGATGATGTATCTCAGAATCAATCGCTCACCCTAGGACCGTCGATTTCAGAGCGCGTTTTGTATGCGTTTTCATGCGAGCAAAGAGCACTTTGGCGTCAACCCTCTCCGTGAGGTTGTAAACCCTGCTGCTCGTGTCGCTTTTCGCAGGGGCGATGCTTGCGCACGGCATAGTCGGTAAGGGATGCGCTTCATGATGGAGCGATAGTATGATCGGCGATCCGATAAGCCATCAGACAGGACTCCTCGCCATTGTCAAGCGCAATTCGGCAACACCCGGACCGATACGACGCTTGCCATGGCCGAGCGCAACTGCCCCAGGATTTTTCGCGATGAAGAACGTCAACCGAATCGGCAAGGTTAGAGAACCCGCTCAGAACCCTTGATTCGAACACCTTCAGATCATTTTTGAACCGGCGAAGACCCATCCGAAGAGTTAACCGATTGCATATAGGGAAGTGCACAGTGGAGGGGTCTCAACAATGTGGGCCTCAGGCTCAGTCAGTCGCAAGCGCAGACTGCAACTCGGTAAAATGGAACCGGACGTTTTGACCAAATGTGGAGCACAATGTGGCCATAGATGAACGCTTTGAAAAGCTTGTTACACTAGACGCAAAGCTCGATCGCTTGATAGAGACGGCTACCAACAACCTTAACCGGATAAGACGTTTGGAGCGGATTACCGGCGTGGACCGGCTCAGTGATGAAGAGCTGGACCGTCGCCTCGACGAATTGGAAAATCGGACTCAAGCGAAGCGGAGGAATTTGGGCGATAACAGGCCCGCCGATTAGCCGTTGTTCAATCCTACCGGATCACTCCGACCCTTTCGCAAGAATTCCTCGTTTTCGCCGATGCGGTTTGGTGCGTTTTCATGTGCTCAAAACGCACTATCCGAAACAGCCTGTGGTTCCCGGCGTGAAAAGCGTTTCGCGCAGTTACCATTCGAGCGGTCCGACGCGCCGGCCCGAACAGCGTTGCCGGCACGATCGCGCTGGTGGCAATGCGGCACGTGGCCGCGTTTTGACCGTAGAATGCGTACAAGCTCATGCTGCGAAGGCAGTGCTCACAGAACTCGTTGGCGGGAATGCCCGGTTCTCAAGGTGGATGTGACGACGAGTCGAAACAATGTGAACTGAGCCTTTAGCTGCTTGTGCGCGCAACACGTAGACATGCTGAGACAGTTGATACCTTTGAAACTATTGAGAGACTTATCCGGTTGCAAACACGGAGGTGCCCAGTCGCACAAGTGTCAACAGCTCCGTGCCGACCGGCCGGGCGGGTGGCATGCACGCTCGCGCCAAGCAGTGCCACCGCGGCGGTCAAGTATCAGGACTACAGCCACTGAGGCCTGCGTTGCGCAGTACGGGCGTCATCCGGCAGTGCGCTAGAGTGGTGAGCACCTGTTTCGTCAACGAAGGCATGTTATGGATGAAGAGCTAAAGCAGTATATGGATGAGCGCTTCGCGGCGGTGGAAGCGAAAATCGACAACATGGAGACCAGCGTTCTGCGGGTGTTCTCCAAACCGGGTCGGCTTGACGAGGCGCGCCGGCACGCAGTTGCGGCCGCGTTGCACGCAATTGATTTGGAGATGGGAGCCATGCAGGAGATCGGCCGCAAGCTCGAAGATTGTCGCAGTCAGTAGTTTGCGTTTTCGCAAGATGGTTTCTCAGCTCAGCCGACGGACTACTCAGCAGTTGCGCATGCACGTCACAGTCTGACCGAAAGCAAATATTCGCCAAAACCCACCTTGGTTACGGCGTCAGATGCGACCAGCCGCCCGATTACCCGGTGCGCAGTGGCACGCGAGAATCCCAGCGACATGCAAAGCGATTTGGGCGAGAATACCTGGTCACGTCCGAAGGCCTTCTCGATCTGTCGTAGTAACGGGTACAGAGGCGCCGCTCCACCGTTGATCACAAAGTCATAGCTGAGCCTGTCGTTCAGCCGTGCGACGAACTCTGTTCCCGGCAGGTGCCGCCCCCGTACCCGGATCAACCGTTCAGGAGCCCGCGCGTCCAACTCCGCGAATCGCTCAATCGAAATCAGTCCATCCACCGACGCGGCGATGCCATACGTTCCGGCACCCTTCTGGTCCCAGGAAAGCGCCGCTGAACCTTTGCTGTCGTGGTGGATCACCAAAATCACGCAGTGAAGCTTTTTGGCAAGCCTGTCCAAGTTCGTAAAGTCGTTCGCCTCCGCCTTAACGATGTCAGCGCCGGAGCCTCGGACGCTGCGAAGCTTCGTGTAGCTGTCCAGCACGACCAACCCTATCCGGCGCGTCGTGATCTCATGCTCAAGGAAAGCCAGGAAATCATCGTTAAGGACAAAGTTGCCACGATCTACGGTAAAGAAACGGGCAGGATC
>JAXLQM010000019.1:0-205648 GCA_046331645.1 Bryobacteraceae bacterium | reverse complement strand
CGCTACCCCGGTTTCCTCCGCTAATCTTGCCGCTCGTCTTGTAATATTACAAGCAGGTTAGAGTAGAGAAGTATGGCGGACGTGTTGCGATGGCGAAAGCGAAACGGCCTAACGCAGGTCGATGCGGCGTGTTTGCTTGGAGTCTCGCAGCCCTATCTGTCTCTGCTTGAAAAGGGTGCGCGGCCTCTGACTGCGGAGTTGCGGAATCGGATGAAGACTTCCGCAGGCATGGCTCGGCAAGAGTCGTCGGACGATCTCTTCCGTGCACAACTGAGCGCACTCGGCTATCCAGGATTTGCTCACATCGCCAAGTCCCAGACGCGACCCCGTCCAGGCAATCTGCTCATGACGGTTCTGGCTAAGTCAGATGTAGATGCCCGAGTCGTCGAGGCTCTGCCTTGGCTGGTGGCAACGTTTGAGAGTCAGTTCGACTTCGGCGCAATAGTACGCCAAGCGAAGCTTCAGAATCTGCAAAATCGGTCGGGTTTCGTGCTGCAGGTGGCCGCTGTCGATACGCCCGGCGGACTGATGGCCGTAAGCGAGTTGGAACGCGCGCGCCTGCTGCAAGAAGATACTCTGTGTTGGGATTCGATGCCCGCCGCAACCCGTGAATGGATGCGCGCAAACCGCGCTCCGCTTGCTGAGCATTGGAATATTCTGACGCGGCTAAAGGCGTCAACCTGCGTGGTCCCAACACTAAGCGGCCTGAGCCAGTATTCAGTGAAGTGACGTCTTTCAGCGAACGCTGAAAATTGCTTGCACACTGAAAGCGCCCTGGACTACCGAGGTGCTCAGGAGTGCCTCACGGAGGTCGTCTCGGGCTGCCGCCTCTCCCGAGCCACGAGCCGCAAAGACCTGATTTGCCCGCTTGCAGCAGGACAAAGTGGACATCCCAGAATCATTTGCGCGGGCTCGATTGAGCGATCCATTCGATCCTGGGATGTCCCTGCGACGAAGCCGTTCGGCTCGAACCTTCACCGCTTTCGCCCGAACTGCTCATCTTCGACCGGGCGTGTGGCTCCGCCGGCCGCGATCCATTCGACCAATCGGTGTTCTTCGACTCGCATCTGACGGCCCAGGCGCACAATCGGCAGAAGCCCTTGACGGCCCAATTCATAGGCCCTCTGGAGCGACACGCCGAGACGCTTGGCTACTTCATCCATGTGCAACAGGCAGATCTGTGGCCGCCCGTTGGTTTCGGTTTCGGAAAGGAGAATCGGGTTCATGCTTTCTCTAGTACCGGATTTTCCACAGCCCGCCAAACGACCTGCTACTGCGCCTTACAGATCGCGCCCAATTCATTTGGGGAACAGCAAGACCTGCCTTAGGATGGCCTCGTGGCAGGACAAATCATCGCGCGCGGAAAAGGGAAATGGATGGTCCGAGCGTTCCTCGGGCGGGACCCACAGACCAAGCAGCGCCTCTTTCAGAACAAGATGGTCCACGGCAGCAAACGAGACGCGGAGAAGGTTCTGGCGGAAATGTTGCGGGAGCGTGATCTCGGCGGCGTCTTGGTCGTGGAAAAGGTCGCCATCGGCACCCTGCTTGACGATCTCGTCGAGGATTACCGAATCAACGGCAAGCGTGTGGACTGGTGCGAACTCGTGGTGAGGACCCACTTGAGGCCCTTCTTCGGCAGCGTGCTGGCGTCGAAACTCACGACGGACCTCGCCCGGAAGTACATTGCTGCTCGCCAGACAAAGGGCGTAGCGAATTCGACGGTTAACCGCGAACTCTCCCTCCTCCGGCGAGCGCTCAACCTGGGGCGCATGTCGACGCCGCCCAAGGTTGCCAGAGTTCCATTCATCCCAAAGCTGGAGGAGAACAACGTTCGAAAAGGCTTCTTCGAGGATGCACAGTACAGATCGCTCCTCCGTGAGTTGCCCGTCGAACTGAAGCCCATTCTCGCTTTCGCTTACTACACAGGATGCCGTCGCGGTGAGATTCTCAAGCTTCAGTGGTCACAGGTGGACCTTTCTCATCGGCTCGTCCGCCTGGAGCCAGGCACCACCAAGAACGACGAGGCCAGGATCATTCCGCTTGTCTCGGAACTGCTCACCATTCTCCAGGACCAAAAGCGTCTCCGGGATTCACAATATCCGCAGTGCGAGTGGGTCTTCTTTCGCGAGGGTGAGCCGATTCGCTCGTTCAAAGCGTCCTGGGCCGTCGCATGCGTCCGGGCCGGTCTGGCGGACGCGGGCGGGGAGCCGACCAAGCTCTTTCATGATCTCCGCCGGACTGGCGTCCGCAATCTGGTTCGTGCGGGTGTTCCGGAAGCGGTCGCGATGCGCATCTCGGGGCACAAAACCAGGGCGGTCTTCGATCGCTACAACATTGTTTCGGAATCGGACCTAACCGACGCCGCCGAGAAGTTGGATCAGCATATCCGTCGCCGCCGCACCCAAGACCAAAAATCCGACGGGGGCGACGACGAGTCGTAGATCGCCGCCCGATCCACCCTCCACCGCATCTTCACGGCCCTCGACGGTCCACTTCACCCGTGCTTCGAATCCCCGACTCCAGGTCGCGCCCGCGACGCCTGGTGTGACAGAAACAGTCACACCAAAACTGGGATCAACGGAACGGAATTCGAAATTTGTCACACTATAGTCACACCAACGCGAAAACGCCCTCCGATGGAGGGCGCCTAAATCTCTGTAACTTGTTTATTTTATTGGTGCGGATGAGAGGACTTGAACCTCCACTCCCTTGCGAGAACTAGAACCTGAATCTAGCGCGTCTGCCAGTTCCGCCACATCCGCACATGAATGTGAGGGCGAACATTTCTATTCTCCGCAACGGGTACCGTCTGTGTCAATTGGCATGTTGGTAGTATGTTCAGTACAACAACATGACTCGATGGGTTGACCTTCTCGTAGTGGCGCTGTATCTGGCGGGGATTGCGGCGCTCGGTGTGTGGTTTTCCCGGCGGCAGAAGTCCACGGAGGATTTCTTTGTGGCCAAACGGTCCGTCCCTTCGTGGGCGATGGGGATGAGCATGCTCGCGACACTGGTCTCAAGCGTCACCTTCGTGGCGTATCCGGGTTCGTCGTATGCCAAAGACTGGTCGCTGCTGGTCCCGGGGTTTCTGCTCATCGCGCTGCTGCCTTTCGTGGCCAAGGTGATCATTCCCTTTTACCGGGAAGAGGTCGGGATGAGCGCGTATGAGTATTTCCAGCGGCGCTTTGGACGGCCGGCGCGGGTGTATGCCGCAGTGGCGTTTACGCTTGCTCACTTCAGCAAGATGGGATTCGTGCTGTATTTGATGGCGTTGACGATTTCGAGCATGACGGGATGGCCGATTGTGCCGGTGATCTGCACGGTAGCGGTTGTCATGGTGGGCTATACGGTGATCGGCGGGATCGAAGCGGTGGTGTGGTCGGACGTAATTCAGGGGTTCGTGATGTGGGCGGGAATCGCGGTGGCGTTGGGGTACCTGTTGCTGCTGCCGGCGGGAGGTCCGGGAGAGGTTTTCCGGGTGGCGGCGGAGAGCGGAAAGTTCTCTCCAGGGTCCACCGACTTTGATTTTTCGAAGCCGACGATACCGGTGGCGATTTTGTATGGACTGTTCTGGTACGGGCAGCGCTATGTCGCGGACCAGACGATGGTGCAGCGGTATCTGCTGGCGAAATCGGACAAGGGGGCGATGAAAGGCGTGGCGATGGGCGCGTTTCTCTGTGTCCCCGTTTGGGCGCTGTTCATGCTGATCGGCACGTGCGTGTGGTCCTACTTCCGGATTACCGGGGAGACGATACCCGCGACCATTACCAAGGCGGACCAGATGTTTCCTTATTTTTTGAGTGCGCATCTGCCGCCGGGGATGCTCGGGTTGCTGCTGGCGGCGTTGACGGGGGCCGCGCTGACCATGCTGGCAAGCGATTTGAACACGCTCTCCATGGTGCTGGTGGAGGATTTCTACCGGCCGGTGCGGCCGCACGTGAGTGACGCCGGGCGGTTGCGGGCGGCGCGGGTGATTGTCGTTGTGGTCGGGGTGCTGAACATTGCCACGGCGTTGTTGCTGGTGGCAACCAAGGGGAGTGCATTGTCGCTGTGGTTCGCGGTTTCGGCGATTGCTTCGGGTGGGCTTGCGGGGTTGTTCTTTCTGGCGTTTTTGACGAAACGGGCAACGCGTGGCAGCGCTTGGACGGGAATCGCGTGCTGCTCGCTGTTCACGGTGTGGGCGGTGCTGACGAAGGGCGCCAAGCCACTGGTGGACCTGGGCGGGCTGAACTATCCGTGGGACGATCTGACGATTGGGGCGATGGGGAATATCATTCTGTTTACGAGCGGGCTACTGGCGAGCATGATGAACAGCGGTGTAGGCGATGAGATCGGTACTTACTGGCACTGGCGATTGCGGCGAGCGGCGCGGGGATGATCAGTTTTGCTGGTCCTGCCATTTGCGGCGCAGCATACGGAGTTCCAGAATCAACTGCATCACAAGGCGCTCGATCTCGTCGGCGGTTTCGCGATAGGCCTGTTCTTTCTGACCCATGGGGTCCTTCACTTTCCACTCGCGGACCGGTGCTCTGAGCTCGGGCGGAAGAGGGCGGCCACTGATGTTGACCACCAGATCGAAGGGATCGCTCTGATGGTCTGTGACGGGCTTGGGGAGGACATCGCCAAGGTCGATATTGCGCTCCGACATGATCTTGCGTGTCGTCGGCATGATGTTTGTAGCCGGGTTCAAGCCTGCACTTTTGGCGATGAGGACATCGCTGCCGTAACAACGGGCGAAGCCCTCGGCCATCTGACTGCGGATGGCGTTGCCGATACAGACGAACAAGACGCGGAAGGGGCGATCCATGCAGGGGCTATCCTCGCGTCACCATAGCAAGGAAGCGGCGGTGAATGGAAGCGTCGGCAGTGAGTTCAGGATGGAAGGTGGCGATGAGGTGGCGGCCTTGCTGGACGAGAACCGGGTCATCACCGTACGTGGCAAGCACCTTCACGCCGTCGCCGATGCGGCGGATAATGGGGGCGCGGATGAAGACTGCTTCGAGGTTTTCGGGGAGCCCGGCGGCGGGCTCGGGATGGAGCGTGACGATACGGCTGTCGATCTGGCGGCCGTAGGCATTGCGTTCGACGGTGAGGTCGACCAAGCCGAGCGAGTGCTGCTTGGGGGAGAGCACTTCGTTGGCGAGGAGGATGGCGCCGGCGCAGGTGCCGAAGATGGGCTTGGAACGGCCGAAGGCAGCCAGTGGCTCGAGGAGATTTTCGGCATCGATGAGCTTAAGCATAGTGGTGCTTTCGCCGCCGGGGATGACGAGTCCATCGACTTCGTCAAGCCCGGCGGCGGTGCGAACTTCCACGGCTTCGGCCCCGGCGGTTTCGAGGGCACGCCGGTGTGCTTCGAAATCGCCTTGCAAGGCGAGGACTCCGATTCTGGGTGTGTTACCAGCCACGGGTCTGCATCAGCTCCGATTCGGGAAGCTTGGAGATTTCCAGGCCGGCCATACCGAGCCCCAGTTCCTCGCTCGCTTCGAGCAGTTTCACCGGATCCTTGTAATAAGTGGCCGCCTTCACGATCGCTTTGGCGAAGGCTTCGGGGTTGCTCGATTTGAAGATGCCGCTTCCCACAAATACCGCCTCAGCGCCGAGGTTCATCACGAGTGCCGCATCGGCAGGGGTGGCGATTCCGCCGGCGGAGAAATTCGGTACGGGCAGCTTGCCGTGTTCGGCCACATACTCAACCAGTTCGAGCGGCGCCTGGAGCTTCTTCGCTTCAGCCACCAACTCTTCCCGTCCGAGCACGGTCAGTTGCTTCATCTCTTTGACGATGGTGCGGATGTGGCGGACCGCTTCGACGATGTTGCCGGAGCCGGCTTCGCCCTTGGTGCGGATCATGGCGGCGCCTTCGGCGATGCGGCGGAGAGCCTCGCCCAGGTTGCGGGCGCCACAGACGAATGGGGTCTTGAAGCCGCGCTTGTCGATGTGGTGTTCTTCATCGGCGGGGGTGAGCACCTCGCTCTCGTCGATGTAGTCCACCTTCAGGGCTTCGAGCACCTGAGCCTCCATGAAATGGCCGATGCGCGCCTTGGCCATCACGGGGATGGAGACGGTGTGCATGATCTCGCGAATGGTGCTGATGGGAGACATGCGAGCCACGCCGCCTTCCTTGCGGATATCGGACGGGACGCGCTCAAGGGCCATGACCGCGGTTGCGCCGGCTTTTTCGGCGATCACGGCCTGTTCGGCATTGGTGACGTCCATGATCACGCCGCCTTTCAGCATTTCGGCGAGACCGGACTTGAGACGGAACGCTTCATCGAGGAAACGCATAGTGTGTTACTCCCTCCAAAAGAGAAATTCTGGTGTTCAAACCAGAGCGGGCATGGGCGCGGCGCGGCGATGGGCACGCACCCGCTCCAGTTCGGTACGGAAGATCGAGCCGAGTTGGGCCACGCCTTCGTGGATACGGGCGGGGGACAATCCGGCAAAAGACAAACGAAGCGCACCGGGTTCGGTGCGGGAAACGGCGAAATATTTTCCGGGCAGGTAGTTGACGTTGGCGGCTTCGGCGCGCGGGAGAAGTTCGGCGGAGTCGAGCGGTTCGGGGAGGCGGACCCAGAGATTCATGCCGCCTTGGGGGTGGGTCCAGCGGCTACCGGGAGGCAGGTGGCGTTTGCAGGCGGAAAGGACGGCGGAGAGGCGCTCGGCGCCGGCGGCGAGGACTTTTTTGCGATGTTCGGCAAGGCGGCCAGATTCGGCGAAGCGGAACATGACGGCCTGGGAGAGCTGGTCACTGTGAAGGTCGCACCATTGCTTGGCTTCCTGCAGCCGGCTGATGAGTTGATGCGGGGCGATGACCCATCCCACGCGCAGGCCGGGGAAGGCCACTTTGGAGAAGCTGCCGAGAGAAACAACATCGCTTTCGGGAGCGAGTTGCTTGAGCGAAGGGAGCGGATCGCCTTCATAGCGGAGCAGGCCGTAGATATCGTTCTCAATGAGGATGACGCCGGCTTCGCGGACCAATTGGAGAATGGCCTGGCGCGCCGGGAGCGGCATGGTGGCGCCGGTGGGGTTCTGGAAGTTCGGGGTGACGATGAGGAAGCGAGGGCGGTCGCGTTCGAGGACGGCGCGGAGGGCCGAGGGTTCAATGCCGTTGGGGCCAACGGGGACTCCGACAAGGCGGGCGCCGGCGGATTGGAACATGCCGCGAAGGCCTGGATAGACGGGGTCTTCGAGGGCGACGGCGTCGCCGGGGCGGATGAGTACGCGCTGGAGAAGGTCGAGGGCTTGCTGGCAGCCGCTGGTGATGAGGATGTCGTCGGAATCGGAAGCGGAGCCACTGGCGCGGGCTTCCTCGATCAGGTAGGAGCGGAGCGGGGGATAGCCGGATGGAGATCCGAGCTGAAGGATGGAAGCGGCATCGCGGCCGTGGATGACTTCTTCGCAAGTGGCGCGGAATTCTTCCATCGGGAACAGTTCGCCTGCCGGTCGGGAAGACGCGAAGCTGATGCCGTCGGCCGGCATGGAGAGATGCGGCAGGGATTCGGTGGAAGGGTGAAGGTCCGTCCAGGCGGCGCGGGGTTGGGGGAGCGGCTCGCCTTCGACAAAGCTGCCACGTCCCACGTGGCCTTTCATGAGGCCTTCGTTTTCGAGCAATTCGTAAGCCGAGGCGACGGTAGCGCGGTTCAAGCCAAGTAGGCCAGCCAATTCGCGGGTGGCGGGGAGCCGCTCACCGCGAGAAATGCGTCCGGACTGAATGTGCAATCGTAGCTGATCATACAGCTGGCGGTACAGCGGGACATCCGAACTGGCTTCCAACCGAATTGGCGGTAGCATCCTGGTGGATTTCAGCGTATCACGATTGGACCGGTCCAAGCAATCCAATTGCGGGCCAGTGTGGCCAGCCCCGAATAGGTGGAACCGCTGAGCCCTGCATTCTGCTATCATTTGAAGTTCTTCCCCATATGACCACTGCGGATGTAAGCGAAATTGTCTGTGCCCATAGCCCGGACTCCGATGATGCGTTCATGTTTTACGGGCTAGCCACGAAGAAGATTCGCTCGCGGCTGGTTACGTTGAAGCATGTCCTGGAGGACATTGAATCTCTGAACCGGAAGGCGATGGAAGGCGTGTATGAGATGACTGCGATCTCCTACCATGCGTATCCTTACGTTTCCGATAAATATGTTTTGACCGCTGCCGGTTCGAGCATTGGAGACGGCTACGGGCCGCTGTTGGCGGCGATGCGGCCGATGGCTCCGGAAGAGATCAAGGGCAAGCGGGTCGGGATTCCCGGGACGATGACTTCGGCGTATCTGACACTGAAGCTGTTCGAGCCGGATTTTGAGACGGTGGTGATTCCCTTCGATAAAATTCTGGACGCGGTGAAGGAACACAGCGTCGATTTGGGCCTGGTGATTCACGAAGGGCAGTTGACGTATTCGAAGGAAGGCTTCCACAATGTGCTCGATTTGGGGCGCTGGTGGAAGACGAAGTACAACCTGCCGCTGCCGCTGGGCGCGAATGCGATTCTGCGGTCATTGGCGCCGGATGTGAAGTCGGAATGCTGCCGGCTGTTGAGCGAGAGCATCAAGTATGCGCTCGATAATAGCGAGGAAGCGATCAACTACGCGCTGCAGTTCGCGCGGGACATGGACGTTGCCATGGCCCAGAAGTTCGTCGGCATGTACGTGAACCACTTCACGGTGGATTGCGGCGATCAAGTGCCAGTGGCGGCGCAGAAACTGCTTGATATGGGCTACGAGGCCGGTATCATCACGAAGCAAGTGAAACTGGAGTTCGTGCGGTAAGCGTCTAATAAGAGATGCGGCTTGTCACTATTCTCGTCGCCGCGGCTTCGCTGCTGCCAGCATGGCAGGAAGCCAGCGTAAAGGAACGGGTCAAGGGCGTTCGGGATATCGCCAAGCAGGGTCCGGGAGCGATTCCACGGCTGGAGCCCTACTTGGCGGATGCCGACTCCGAGGTGCGATGGGAAGCGGTGAAAAACATCGCCGAACTGGGCACACAGCGCTGCCTGGATCCGCTGCTGAAGGCGATGCGGGATGCCGAGCCTGGCATTCAAACACGCGCGGTGGATGGGATCATCAATTTCTACATTCCGGGGTATGTGAAGACCGGCCTGAGCGGATCTCTGAAGCGGGCCACATCTTCACTGAAAAGCCGTTTCACGGATACGAACACCACCATCATTGAGCCGTTTGTCACGGTGAAGCCGGAGGTGATTACGGCTCTGGGCAAACTGGTGCGCGAGGGCACGGATATGGACTCGCGGGCCAATGCGGCGCGAGCGGTCGGGATCCTTCGCGGGCGTGCCGCGTTGAACGACTTGTATGAGGCGCTGCGGTCAAAGAACAGCCTGCTGATGTATGAATCGCTGATTGCGATACAGAAGATTCGGGATCTGGAGTCGGGGCCGAAGATTCAGTTTGTGCTGCGGGACCTGCATGATTCGGTGCAGATTGCGGCCATTGAAACAACCGGCATTTTGCGCAACAAGGCGGCGATTCCGGATTTGCGGGAATTAGTCGAGCGGGCGCGGAATGTGAAGGTGCAGCGGGCCGTGATTACGGCGCTGGCGATGATGCCCGATGAGCAGAACCGGCCGCTGTTCCTGAAGTATTTTGAGCAGAAGGACGATGGGCTGAGGGCCGCGGCGGCGGAAGGTTTGGGGCGGCTCAAAAATCTGGCGGATGTGCCTTTGATTGAGCGGGCCTTCGAGTCGGAGAACAAGATGCCGGTGCGGCTTTCGCTGGCGTTTGCGATGGTGATGCTGGGGCGGACGGAGTTATCGGAATTCAGTCCTCTACAGTATCTGGTGAACACGCTGAACTCGCGGTCGTATCAGGACTCGGCGGAGCCGCTCCTGGTTGAGGCTGCGCGGGAAGGCGCGGTGCGGAAGGCGCTTTATCCGGCGATCCGGCAGTTGCAGTCGACGAAGGCAGAAAAGATCCGGTTGGCGCGGGTGTTTGGGCAGACGGGGGACAAGGAGACGCTGGCAGTGGTGGAGACTTTGAAGGAAGACACCGACGCCGAGGTGGCGGCGGAAGGAAGCAAGGCAGCCCGGAACATTGCGGCCAGACTGCCCTGAAATCCAAATGGGGAAGGGAAGAGTTACTTCGCCTTCTTCTGCTTCTGCTGACCGACGCGGATTTTGAACTGCTTGTTTTGCGCTTCTTGCCACGCTTTCCAGTCGAACCGCTTGGTAGCATCCGCAACATAGGCGTCCTGATCGGCGCCTTTGGGCAGGACAGCCATGATAGTCGCCCATGCACCACTTTCCGGATTCTGGATCCGGAACCGCTTTACGTTGGGAATAGCCATAACAAAACTAGATTACCAAACTTGGGGCGATTGCCGCGCGAGTGGGGCAGTTGCTATGGTCAGAAACGATGGATTCTCATAGCAGTTCGCACCGGCGCGCGGTGCGTGTGAAGCGCGTGGATGAGTGCCGCAATCTGGAGGAGATGTTTCTGCACAGCCTGCCGGCGTTTGGCGGGGGATATTTGCGGCGTATCTACACGCTGCTGGACGCGGCGATCGGAATGAATTGTCCGCTGACGGTCTCGATCTCAGGGCCGGTCACGGTGTCGGGGCAGCATCAGACGTGGCTGATTCCGTTTCTCGAAACCGGGTGGGTGGCGTATCTGAGCACGACGGATGCGGTCTGCTATCACGACGGGCACCGTTCGCTGCGGCACCACACGAAGGATCCGATTTTCGAAGTGCCGATTTTCGGCGATGACGGGGCACTGCGGGAAGAGGGCACGATCCGGGTTACGGACATGGCGTTCGCCGAGCAGGTGCTGCTGGATCAGGATTCGTACCTGTCGGAGATTCTGCGCCGGCCCGAGTTCCAGAAGAAGATGACCGGCACGGAGATGCGGTATCTGTTGGGGCGCTATTACGGCGAGCAGGAGCGGGCGCTGCAAGTGGATGGCGGACTACTGGCGACTTGCTATGAGCGGGCGATTCCGGTGCTGGTGGGGGCTCCCGCGGATGGAAGCGTGTTTCTCAATTCGATGAAGCTGTGGGCGATGAAGAACGCGGGGCTGATCCCGGACTATGAGTTTGAAATTGATCTGCACGCGGAGGTGTTTGAGGCGTGCGCGTATCATCGCTGGGGATTGTTTGATCATCCGGTAGGGAAGCTGGGGACGCTGATTCTGGGTGGTGGGGTGCCGAAGAATTACAACCTGCAGCCGGAGCCGGCGCTGGGCCAGGTGCTGGGTTTGCCGGATATCCGCGGGTATCACTTCGATGTGCAGATTGTGACGGCTCCGGTGACCGATGGGTCGTTATCGTCGTGCCCGCCGGCGGAAGCTGTGACGTGGGGCAAGGTGGATAAAGACAGCTATTTGAAGACGACCGAGAGCATGCAGGCGGACTACAGCATGGTGATGCCGTTTCTGATTAAGGCGCTGCTGGATAAGCGGGCGCGCTTTGCGGCGTTGCGCGAGGAGATGGGGGAGGAGACGCTGTATGCGCGGCATCCGGAAGCTCAGGGGTATTTGCGGAGTGCCGAGGGATACCGGTTGTATGAGAAGCGCGATTCTCTGTGCGGGAAGTTGTTGGGGGATGTGGCGGCGAATCGGGAGTGGCTTTTGAAGTCGATTGCCAGCGCGTAGCACTTTTATTTGACGCCGTTTGTCCGCGGATTCCGCTTGTAGTGTCAGGGGGAATACCGCGGATGCTAGTAATTCGCCAACCGCAACTGGAAGCATTTCGGGAGCAACCCCGAATTCTGTTTGAACGGGAGATGGCGGACTACCTGCGGGAGTATTTCCCATTTGAAGCGAGCCATGGCGATGTGAATCTATGGGTTCGGAACGGGCTGCGGCAAGCCGGGTTGTATGGCTTCTCGAGCTGGCGCGATTCGGCGCAGTATCTGGCATTGATGGCGATGCTGGGGGCGGGGTTCCTGGAGGATCCGGCGACGCCGTGGGCGCGGGCCATCGTGTGCGATGGGAGCAAGGATCCGGCGGAGCGGATGACGCTGCTGTTTGACCGGGCGGTGCAATATCTGGAAGCGACGTGCGGGCCTCGGGGCGTGTGGTTTGACCGCGCGCTGGCGCGCTTGCCGCGGCTGGATCTGAATGTGGTGGAAGGCTCGCATCCACGGGCGGTGGCTGGACGCATTGGTGAGGAACTGGCGAGGCTGTATCCACAGAAGGCGGCGGCGATCGGCGGCCGTGCTCTGCGGGACATCGTGCAATTGAGCGGGGTGGAATCGGCGAGCCGGCGGGAGTGGCTGTTTCGTGCGGCCTGCATGCTCTTACTGGGCGCCGGATTTGCCGGGGATCCCTGTTTTCCATGGGCGGGGCCAGGTGTGGGGTTCGAACAAATGTATCGCGGGTTTTCGGAATGGGGAGAGGCCTATGGGCGCTAAGAATGCAAACGATGCGAAGAAGGCGCAGGACGGGGCGCAGCAGAAATCGGGAGACGATGCTCCAAGCAAGAATCAGCCGCCGGTGAAGGAGTGCAAGAACAAGCACTGGATCGCCGTGCGGGTGGAGTTTGAGGACGCCAAACTCGTGGAGACCGGCGTTCTGATGCGGTTGAAGTTGAACAACGGCGAAACGCGCGATATCACGCTGGACGTGGATCAACAGCCGGGAGGCAAGTACCACACGACGAAGATTCTCGATATGACGGACGTGTGCGAAGTGAGTTTTCCGGAAATGTACGATTCCGAGTGCAAGCCGAAGTAGGAGTGCAATGCGATGCCGACGGTAACCGAGGGAGACTGCATGGTGAGCCTGGCGGACAAGCTGGGCATGCAGGATTACCACACGCTATACGACGATGCGGTAAACGCGGAGCTGAAGAAGACGCGTCCGAATCCGAATCAACTGGCGGTGGGTGATGAGGTGGAGGAGCCGAAGGACAAAGGGAAGGCTTACGACAAAGCTGTCGACAAAACACACGTCTTTGTGGTGAAGGCGAAGAAGCTTCCGAAGTTACGGATTGTGCTGGTGGATTCCGATGATAAGCCGCTGGCAGGCAAGGCGTGGAAGATGACTGCGCCGAAGGCGGCAAGCGGAACGACGAAGAAGGACGGGCTGATTGAAGTAACGGACTTTCCGCCGCAGGACAAGGCGGGAACGCTGGAAGTGACCTGGCAAACGACGAAAGCGAAGCCGGCGGCGGCAGCGGCGCCTGAGCCTGCCATCACGAAGCCTGTCTATCCGCGGCCGATCAAGGCGAGCGAGTTTACCGAAGATGCGATTCCGGCGCCTACGGCGGCCAACGATGTGATGCAGTACACGCTGAAGATCGGCAGTTTGGGCCCGGTGGAACTGGATTCGGGAGTGCGGGCGCGGCTGCACAATCTCGGGTACACCGTATCTCCCTACTCCGACGCGACGGTGACGAAGAAAGCGGTAGAGGCATTCCAGCGCGGCCGGCTGGGACAAAAGACTCCTTCGGGAGTGATTGCCGATGTGCGCAGCAAGGCACGCGATAAACACGACAAACTCTGATCCCATGGCACTGAAACGGACCATTTTCGTAGCTCGCACGGCGCATGATCTAAAGCATGTGAACACGGTGCAAGTGCCGGTGATCGGCATTGTGAAGCTGTATGTATCGGCGGGCAGCAAGAACAGCAAATCGTATCTGCTGCCGGAGGCTCCGGAGCAGAAGCAGGCACCGAGCGCGGCGGACACGTTCTGCTTTGCGCCGGAAGCCGAGAAGGCGAAGATCAAATACGAACTGGACGATGTGTGCGGTGCGATCACGAAGGCGAAGCTCGAACTGTTTCATCGCGCCAACAAGACACCGATCTGGAAGCGGGATCTGAAGGATGGGGAACTGGGGCATGGGGAGCATGCCATCGAATGGGACGGGAAGATCGACAAAGGGGCCGATTTCCCGGAGTCGTACATTACCGTGGAGCACTCTCCCTACAAGCTGCGGTTGACGATTGAGGGCGATGCGGACACTCACAACTATTCGCCGGCGGCGTGGACTTACCTGCATGTCCTGGTGCATTCCATCGAGTTGGAGAAAGGCGTGAAGGATGCGCTGAGCCGCACGTTGGATAAGGATTTGCTGGACACGTGGTCGATTCCGGCGGAAGGGAAGACGCAGAAGGTGAAGCTGATCAGCAACCTGTTCAGCGTGGGAGGAGCCGACAAGACCGATGCGACTTCGTACACGGACTATCGTGATTTGTGGAAGAACGGATCGGAAGAGGGCCCGAACCTTCCCATCTTCGCCAAGCTGCTGGTGAAGAGCTCGGGCGGGGATAAGAAGGACGTGCCGAAGGCGATTGGGCGGGTGCGTGTGCTGTGGGATTGGCGCGACTCGCCGGAAGACTTGTCGATGCAGTATCCGCATGCGAAGGAATTTCTGGAGCCGGCGCTCGATTACGACAAGAACGTGACCAAGCCGAAGGGCGACAATTGCCACAAGGACCGGGGAGGGAAACGCGGTGACGATACGAAGCCGGTGTTCCCGGTGCGTGCCGGGGATCCGGATAAGGCGGCTTTGACGGCGGGGACGTTTCCGTTCAAGGTGGAGGCGTGCGCGACGCGCAAGTGGAGCGCGTATAGCGAGACCTGGCGCACGGGCAAGTTGATGGGGAAGACGGGCGTCAGCTTTCAGCCGTCGCACATGGCAGGTGATGCGTACCTGGTGGATGCTTATTTCGCGCACAATCGAAAGCCGGACGGGAAAGACGATCTGGACACGGAAGACAACAACCAACTGCAGCATGCGGTGAAGAAATCGACGGGGATCTGGCAGATCTGGCGCGAAGTACAAATTTCGCTGTATCACAAGAAGCACGCGTCCCTGCCCACACTGAACATTCCGACGGTGGCTACCACGCTGGCGAAGGCCTATGTCGAATTGGTGGATAAGAGCGGGGCGATCCAGTCACCGATGGCGGGCTATGACGGGAAGATCCGGGTTCATCTGGGTGCGCTTTCGGCCGAGCGGCAAGCTGCCGTGAAGGCCGGCGACCAGGGGACGATCACCAAGGGTGGATTGCTGTACAAGAGCTACGCGGATTTCAAAAGCGCGATCAAGACACTGAAGGCCTTTACCGATGCTCAACTCGGAACCTGGCTGACGGCGAACAACCTGGCCACGGCGGCTCGATACAAAGTGTTTCTGGAGGCGATTGCCGACGTTGTGGTTATCAAGACTTGCAACGAATACTTCACCGCCTCCGATGGAATCAAGGTATTTCACCTGGAGCCATATTGGGAAGCTGATGGCGGTCAGAAGAGCAACACGGGTGGCTTTGCGTCCACAAGTTTTGCGAACGGCACGCGCAAGAAAGCAGGCTATATCCACGGCGTGCTTCCGCCCCCGCCGTCAATCAAGGAGATTGCCTCGCACGAGATCGGGCACACACTGTTTCTGCCGCACGCGCCTGGGACGGCGGCCGGACCAGCAGCGGTGCACGATCAAGTGGCGCACTGGAACAACTGCATGATGTCGTACGAATTCGATAAGGAGATGAAGTTCTGCGGCCTGTGCCTGCTGCGGCTGCGCGGCTGGGATCACCGGGTGTTGAACAGCAACCGGACTTTGAATAAGAAATGATGGAGTATGCGCATCTACAAGCATCTGGCCGTCACCGTGTGGATTTTGAGCACGGTGGCGTGCGCGGTCGCGCAACGAGGAACCAAAATGAAGCTTGAACTGGTGTTGCCGCGGACGGAATACCTGCTGGGGGAACCGATCAGCCTCGACGTCCGGCTGACGAACATGGGAACCGCGGCCGTTGAGGTTCCGAATCTGACGGAGCGAGGGTCGAGGCAACCGGTGTACCGGCTGCAGGGGCCCGCCTATCCGGATGGTGTGACGTTCCGCTTCAGCGACGCAAGGGCGGCGCGCGCTGAGGCTGTGGAGGACGCCTCTGAGGCACCGGCGCCGGCGGTACATCGTTTGGAGGCAGGGGCCACGATGGAGGATGGCTTCACGTTGACGTCGTTGAAGGGCATTGGTGAGCCGGGCGAGTACACGTTGCGGGCGTTGATGCAGGGGCAAGGGTGGTCGGCGGAAGCGGCGCAGATTCGATTTCGTGTGGCCAAGGGCGCGTTTCTCGACGCTTCGTTGGGAGTGGACGTTTTCGGGGAATCGACACGGACGCTGCGCGGTGTTTGGCTGGCGGACACGGAGCGGGGAAGGGTGATCGGGGAATCGTTCTTCTATGAAAACCGGCCGGATATCTCCGAAGTGCGGTTGACGGGCACCAGGATCATCCGCGCGGTGGGGGCGAAGGCAAGCGAACCGTTCTGCCCGTGGATCAACTATGACCGTTCGGAGGCATCGAAGTTCTGGCACGGCTGGCGCGAGGGCCCGGTGCTGTATGCTTTTTCCGATGAGGAAGACGGGCCGCGGAGCATTGATCTGGGATCGGCGAAGGCGCGCCTGGTGCGCCCAGGTGTGATGACTCGCGCGGGCGACCTGGAAGTGCTGGTGCTTATGGAGAATCGCACCACGCTGCGGCTCGTCCGGTTTCCGCATCCGGCGGAGAGCAAGCCCGTGGTGGTGTGGAGCGCGGAGTTGCCGGAGCCGGTGTCGGGGATTGGTATGGGGCTGGGGCCGCGGGAAGAAGGCGGGTCGATGGTGGCGCTGGCCGTATCGCAAAGTGGGGCGAAGGTGGCGATGCGCGTCATCCGGTTGGGGAAACTGGAGGCGGAGATCGGCGCGACGGCGGTTGTTGATGGGGTTTATGTGCTTCCTGATTCCGAGCCCGCGGTGCACGTGGCATCGAATGGCGAGATCCGCGGTGCCGTGGTGGTTGCGCGGCATCCGGGGTTGCGCACGCTAGCGATGGCGGAGTTTGTGGCGGGTAAAGCGACGCTCACCGATGCGGGACGTGTCGACACGCCGGTGGCGAAGGCCATGAGCGCGTACACGGTGACTGAGGGTGCGCCGGTGCTGCGGTTCCTGGTACGGCTGACGAACGGTACGGCGTTGCTTGGGGGAAAAGAGTTGCCGGTGGCTCTTGCAGGTGCGCCGGTGGATCTGGTCCGCATGTCCGCGAGCACGTATCTGTTGACGGTGGACGCGGCAAAAGGGGTGCGCCTCGTGCCAGGGGAATTCTAGTGTTGATTTGAGTATGATGAATGACCTATGTCATTCGCACTCGATGGTAAGGTTGCGCTGGTCACCGGCGGCGGCAGGGGGATTGGGAAGGCGATCGCCCAGCGGTTTGCGGCGGCTGGAGCGCAGGTGGTGATCGCCAGCCGGAAGGTGGAGAACCTGGAAGCGACGGCGGCGGAATGTGCCGGATTGCCGGGGCGTGTGGTGCCGGTGGCTTGCCACGTGGGCAAGCAGGATCAATTGCAGAACCTGGTGGCGGAGACGGAAAAGCAACTGGGGCCGATCGACATTCTGGTGAATAACAGCGCGACGAATATCGGGCAGGGACCGGCGCTGGAAGTCAGCGACGAAGCGCTGTTGAAGACGATGGAGATCAATGTTCTGGCGGCGCACCGGCTGATCCGGATGATTGTGCCGAAGATGATTGCGCGTGGGAATGGGGGTTCCATCATCAACATCGCTTCCATCGCGGGGTTGCGGCCGCAGCCGTATGGATTGGTGTACAGTTCGACGAAGGCGGCGTTGATCATGATGACGAGGGTGTGGGGGATTGAGTTCGGGCCGCACCGGATCCGGGTGAATGCGATTTGTCCGGGGCTGATTCAAACGGATTTCAGCGAATATTTCTGGAAGAACGAAGCGCACATGGACAAGCTGAAGGCGACGCAGCCGCTGCCGTATTTGGGGCAGCCGGAGGAGATTGCGGGGATGGCGCTGTATCTGGCGAGTGACGAATCGTCGTATGTGACGGGGACGACGATGGTGGTGGATGGCGGGGCGACGGCGCGGTAATCAGGACACTGCCGGGGCCATCAGGACCGGCTCGATGCGCTGGAGCTGGCGTTCTATCTCCTCCGGGTCGTGGCGAAGGGCCGCGTCTTCGAGCGCGGCGCCGGTTTCGGTGATGATCGGGAGTCCGTATCCGGCGCCGGTGCCCTTCCAGTTGTGCCCGATACGGCGGATGGGCTCAAGATCGTTGCCGGCGAGGGCATCGCGCAGCAGCGTGAGATCGTGGCGGCGGCGTTGGAGATAGAGGGGAACGAGTTTTTCCACACCTGGGGGGACCGCGGCGGCGGATTTCTTTTCGGTGGCGTAGCGGCGGATCGAATCCATGAGGCACGCCTTGGTAATGGGTTTGGTGAGGTGGCCATCGCATCCGGCATCGACGCTGCGTTGGATGGCGTCGTTGAGGGCATGGGCTGTGAGGGCGAGGATGGTGGTGGGGGATCGATGGTTGTCGCGCTCCCAGGCGCGCATGGCCTTGACGGCCGCGTAGCCGTCCATGACAGGCATCTGCATGTCGAGCAGAACGAGGTCAAAGGCCTCGCGCTGGAACTGGAGTAAAGCCTCAACGCCATTGGAGGCGAAATGCACATCGCAGCCGGTGTGTTCCAGGTAGCAGCGAATGAGGAAGAGGTTGTCATCCATGTCATCCACGATGAGAATGCGGAGATGGCAAGGCACGGCAGATGGATTGGGCGAAGGGGCGGCAACAAGGTGGGGCCGCGGGCGCGACTCGGAAAAGCGGAACGGGAGCTCGAAGCAGAATGAGGCGCCTGTGGAACCGTTACGGTCGAGCCAAATTCGTCCGCCCATCAGTTCCACCAGATTGCGAGCAATGGAGAGGCCGAGGCCGGAGCCACCGAAGCGGCGGGTCATGGCTGGTTCCGCTTGTTGGAATGCCTCAAAAATCTCCTCATCCATGCCCACCGGGACACCGCAACCGGTGTCGGTGACGGTGAAGCGAAGGCGCTGTGAATCCTCATTGGAGAAGACGGAAGCGCAGTGCAGCGAGATGGAACCATGCTGCGTAAACTTGACGGCGTTGCCGAGGAGGTTGAGGAGAACCTGAAGGAGGCGTTCCGGGTCGCCGGTGACCCAGGGCCTCAGGAGGGGATCGAGTTCGAGGCGGATGTTGAGACCTTTGCGCTCGGCTCCGGAAGCGGCGGTGCCGATTGCGTCCTCAATGACCTCGGGGAGATAGAACGGGACGCTGGCGAGAGAAAACTTGCCGGCTTCGATCTTGGACAGATCGAGGATGCCGTTGATCAGACGGAGGAGCCGCTCAGAGTTGCGGCGGAAGAGTTCGGCGTATTCTTTTTGCCGCGGGGTGAGACCGGATTCGAGCAGCAGCGACGACATGCCCATGATCAGGTTCATGGGGGTGCGGATTTCGTGGCTCATGCGGGCGAGGAATTCGCTTTTGGCGAGATTGGCGGCCTCCGCGTCGAGCTTGGCCTGTTCGAGCAGTTTCTCGTTGTTGCGACGTTCGGTGATATCGACGATGGCGCAGAGAATGACGCGGCCGTCGGGGGTGTCGATGAAATTGAGGCCGATTTCGACGGGAAGTTCCGTGCCATCCTTGCGCAGAATGGAGAGCCCATCCTGAAAGCCCATGCGTCGGGAGGAAGGATCGTGCAGGTAGCGCGAACGGTACAGTTCGTGCACCTGGCGAAAGCGCACAGGGATGAGCGTTTCCACGGAGACGCCACGCAACTCATCGCGCTGGTAGCCGAGGATGACTTCGCCGGCGCGGTTCATGTCGAGGACTTGACCGGACTCGTTGACCATGAGGAAGCCTGTAGGGGCCGATTCGACGGTGAGGGCGAGGACCTCCTGCTGTTTCTTGTGAGCGGTGATGTCGGAGGTGAGGCAACAGAAGGCCGCTCCGGAAAATTCGTGCGGGTCTTTGCGGGTGACGGTGACGGACTGATAGAAGATGGAGCCGCCGGCGCGCATGCGGCGGAGTTCGCAATAGCTATGTCCGGAGGCGGCGGCCTCCTGGAAGGCCGAACGCATGATGGCGCAGTCGCCGGGGTGGATGGACTCTGCCCAGGGGCGGCCCATGAGGTGGGTTGTGGTGTGGCCGAGGGACTGGGCGAAGCAATCGTTGACCGACAGATAGAGGCCGGCATCATTAATGATGGCGACGCCGATTTCCGCGGTTTCGACGGTCTGGAGGAGATTGGCGAGCATGGCGGCGGACTGGCGGCAAGCTTGGATTTTCTGGAGAGAGCCGGAGAGCCTGAGGGCGCAGCAGGAGGCATCGGGGAGCGAGGGTGTCCGTGACTTAGTGACGGTAATGTCCTGGATGGAGACGGTGGCAAGTGGCGTATCGCCAGTCTGGACTGGGGTCCACCCGATGCGAAACCAGGCTCTGGATCCGTCCATGCGGCAGCCTCTGACATCGACGACATTGGATGACGGCGGGCCGAAGCGGAGGCTGTTGACGGAGGCATGATCGGCGGGGTCGATATATTCGAGGATGCTGGCGGCGACGAGGTAGTCGGAAGGGAAGCCGGTAATGCGGCAGAAGTTTGGATTTGCCCAGAGGTGCCAGCCAGTGATGGGGTCAATCTCGGCCGTGCCGATACTTTCGTATGGCGGCAAGCTTGGGCAAAGATCAGGGGAGGTTATGTGCATATTTTGCATAGGTTTCCAGGGATTCCGAGTGCTTCGGCCAGGTGCCGTTACCGCCCTCATCGGGCGGGACTTGAGGGTCGTTAGGGAGTCTGGCAAAAAAACTTTCAAGTTTTTCGAGGCGCGCCCGAAATGGAGCGTATGTCAAACTTGTTGGAACTTTGTAAGACTGGATACGATTCCGCAAATGAAATGGATTCTGTTGCGAACCCGGTTAACGTTCTACTGGTAGAGGACAGTGAGGATGAGGCGCTACTGGTGGAAGCAATGCTGAGCAGCGCGGGGCCGTTCCGGATGCGATGGGCGGCGAACCTGTCTACGGGTTTGCAGCAAATCACAGAAGGTGGGGTTGATGTGGTGCTGCTGGATCTGGGCTTGCCGGACGGCAAGGGGCCGGACTCGTTTCACCGTATGAGCCGTGCGGCGCGGCATGTACCGATTGTGGTGTTGACAGGTGACAGCAGCCTGCACACAGAGTTGGCGGTACGGGAGCGGGGGGCCAAAGACGTGCTGGTGAAGCAGCAGATCGGGACTGAGGAACTGGTGCGGGCGATCTTGCAGGCATCGCGGAGCAAGGGCAGACGGGGGCGCTCAACGGAAGGGGGACGCATCATTGGATTTGTGGGAGCCAAGGGCGGAGTGGGTGCTACCAGTCTGGTGCTGAATGTCGCGGCGGCGCTGGCGCAGATGAAGCATCGGGCGGTGGCGGTGGAATTGCCCGACACACCCAGCGGGTTTGCGTTGCACCTGGGGCGTCCCTTCGCGGGGTTGGTGCAGCGCTGGAGCGATTTGCCGCCGGACCGTTTGAATGCCGATGCGTTGCGTCATCATATGGTGCGGATGCCGTTTGGGGCGGAGGTGCTGTTTGGGCCGCAATCGGCGGATGCGTGTCCGCAGCCAGGATTCGGACGCATTTCCGGCGCGCTTTGGGCGGCGTCGGAGGGTGCGGACTTTGTACTGGCGGATATCGGGACATCGCCGAGCGGGAGCGCGTGGGAGGCGATCTCAGTGTGCGATTTTCTGGTGCTGGTGGCAGATCGGGAACCAACGTCGATTCATGCCGCGCGGCGCTGGCTGCAGTGGTTCCGGCTGAAGGGCCTGGGTGGGGACAGGATTGGCACGGTGGTGGTGAACCGGTCGGGGCTGCCGACCAACACCTCGATGCAGCAGGTGGCTCGTGAGATCGGGTGCCCGCTGGTTGGGGTGATCCCTTCGGCGGGTGAGCATATGGCGCATGCTTCGACGCGACAGGAGATCCTGCTGCAGTGGAAGCCGGATAATTTATCGGCGGTGAGTCTGATGGACACCGCGGTACGGTTGTCGGCGCCGCGGGTGGAGCCGATTTGGCATTGAGTTCCGCCTTCCCAGGCGGAACACGACCGGCCTGGAGGCCTGTAGCTACCGGGTTAAGGCTGCTTCGTTGGTTTCGCGCCAAGACGCAAAAGCCGCCAAGTTCGCTAAGGAGGCTAAGCCAAGGAATGAGATTGGATGGCTCCGATGACGCTCGCGGAAGTGCGGGTTGCCATGGTGAGTCAAGGGCGCAAAAACTGGCGTTTCTCAGGCCTGGAGGGCTGTCGTCACTTACCGTTTTTGCCACTCGATGATGTCTTCGGATAGGCGTTGGAGCACACCGTCCTGAATGTATTGGAGGGCTTGGGGCCGCCCTTGGACATAGCCATCCAGGTAGGCGAGGATGACGGAGTGCATCACGGCTACGAAGGCGGCGCACTTGGCGGCGGAGGTCTGGCTGTAAGAGCAGTCGTTGAGGTCGTCGCCGAAATCGCCATGGCCGAAATCGGTGTCGTTGAGGTACATCATGTACTTGTCACCAGGGGGGAGGAAGCCGTAGCCGATACGGCGGCCGCGGGGAAACTGCTCGTGGGCGTCGCCTGAGCCGGTGACCCAGAGGACAGGGCGCTTGATGGTGTCCCAGGACGTGCTTTCGTCCTTGAAGCCGGTTTCATACAGGAAAGAGAAGCCGGGGGAGCTGGGGCTGAGGGCGATGAAGGCTTTGGGGCGAGGATCCTCGAACCATTGGGCGCCGCTGAAGCGTTTGCCGAGGAATTCGCGGCTGGCTCCAGCGACGCTGAGTGTGCCGCTGCTGCCGGCGGAGTGGCCGCCGATGCCGATGCGGGCCATGTCGATGCGGCCTTGCAGCGGGCCAGACTGATTCTGGGTGTTGAGGGCGTCCATAATGGCGCGCATGTCGAAGGGGCGGTCCCAGGAGAGGGCATTGAAGCGATCGCAATCCTCATCGGCAATCCCCAGGTGCCTGCAGAGCGGGAGTTGATCGGCTGCGGTGCGCACGTGGAATGCGGGTGACACCGTGAAATATCCTGCTGCTGCCGTAAAGGTGCTCCAGTCAGAGAGTGCGCCGACGCTTGCTCCTTCTCCGTTGCGGCCATCTCCGCCGCCATGAGCCCATATGACAACGGGGAGCGGACCCTGACGATTGGGGATGCGGAAGGTGACTTCCACGGTGCGGCGGGTGCCGGAAACATCGTTGTAGCTGACGTTCTGGGTGATTGTTGAGTATTCGTAAGTCTGCTGCTGGACGTAAAGCTGGGCGTGCGCGGCGGCGGCAGTGGCAATGAGAATCAGAATGCTTTTCACGGTGTGCTCCTATTTCTTGCGCCAGATGGCGCCGTTGGCGCTGGCGGGTTGGATGAGATCGTTCTGCAGCCAGTTGCGTGCCGGGGCAAGGGAGCGCAGTTGTGCATCGAGGAAGGCAAGGACCGTCGCGCGGAGCCAGCTTTCGAAGTTGGCGCAGCGAGTGGGCGCAACCCCCTGGGCGGCGCAAGCGGCGGTGTCGAGGGTGCCGATGAAGTTGTGGGACATCTCGACGGAACGGACGAACAGGTCATACTTGGCGCCCCGGGGCATGAGATCGAAGGGGATGCGGCGGCGGGAGGGGGAATCGCCGGTGAAGCATTGGCCAGGGGCGTCGCAGTCGTTGTCGCCGGCGCCGGAGATGGTAAGGGCGGGGCGTTCGATGGTGGTCCAGGAAGTGAAGTCCCGGCCGACCTGGGTATCGAACATGCCTGCCTGGGTGGGGCCGTTGGGGGAGAGGGCGACCACGGCGGCAGGGCGAGGGTCAGAGAAATCGAATGGGGGGACGCCTTCGACCAGGATGCGCTGGGCGCCCACCAAACTCATCGACCCGTTGCTGCCGTAGCCGTGTCCGGCGAGGGCGATGCGTTTCATGTCGATACGATTGCGGATTTCCGGTGGGCCGGTGGAGTTGACCTCCTCGAGGTAATCGAGGACCTGCTTGAGGTCCTGGGGGCCGTCCCAGAGTAGAGGGTTGAGGACTCCACAGAACTGCTCATCGAGACCGGCGGCGGTGCAGAAACGGGAACGCTCGTCGGCGGTGCGCGGGGTATGGGCAACGGTGACGGTGAGGTAACCGGCGCGAGCGGTGGCTTCGCTCCAGGCGGTGAGGGAAGTGCGTGGATCGGAGGTTGCCTCGTCGGCAGACCAGACGCTTCGGGGGAGGGGGCCCTGGATCCCGGTGGGGACGCGGACGAAGAGCTGGAGGGTGCGCAGGCGCTCAGTGACGTCGCGGTAGGAGATAGTGGCGTTGGTGGTGGCGAAATTGCCGGCGGGGCCAGGGGAGTAGAGGCACCCGTTGGGGTAGGGGGTACAGGCAGGCGGAAGGGGCGCCTGAGCAAAAGCTGTAGTTCCCAGGAAAAGCATCCACAAGAAACGGCGTTCCATGATTTGCTTAACAAACGAGGCGGCGAAATGGAAGAAAACGATTTTTAATATCCGCTTCTGTAACAGGCGGCTCGCTCAATCACTCTCATTCGTGCAACAATTTGAATAGTGCACCCGCGCCCAAGCCTCACAGGCCCTTCCTATCAGCCTGCTTAGTACGAGGCAACCACAAAACACAATCGTCTGGAGGAGTGAACCCATGAAGAGTTTCATCGGTCGAGCGAAAGCCGCTTTCTGGTGCGCCGCTTTGACCATCCCATTGCATGCCCAGTTATTGCTGACCGGGCCCAATGCGATGACGTTTACAACTACATCCGGCGGCGCGAACCCAGCCTCGCAAACGCTATTGGTCCGGCACACCGGCGATACGGCCAAAGCGTTTACGATAGGCGTCTCGACGATTACCGGAGGCAACTGGCTGAGCGCATCCATAGGGAGCGGCACAACGCCGGCCCGGTTGAGCATATCGGCTACGCCGCAGGGGCTTCCGCCAGGAGTTTACGGTGGAACGGTGCTCATCAATTCCGCTGGAGTGCCATCGGCGCGAGTGGACGTGACGCTGGCCATAGTGGGCACGGCGCAGCTATCGGCATCGCCGAGCACGTTGTCGTTCAACCGGCAGTTGGGGTCGGACGCGGGTGCGACGGAGCAATTGGTGTTCGTTTCCAGTTCCGGGTCGGCGGCGACCATTACGGCGACGCCATCGACGACGGACGGAGGTTCGTGGCTGCAGGCCAGTGTCGGCGGGTCGACGACACCGGGTGTTGTGGCAGTGCGAATCAATCCGGCAGGTCTGGCGGCAGGGAGCTACAACGGATCGGTGGCGATCGCGGCGCAGGGGCTGACGACTTTGACGGTGCCCGTGTCGCTGACGGTGAGCAACATCCCGTTCCTGCAACTGAATCCGGCATCGCTCAATCTGGCGGCGTTGCGAAATGGTCCGGCGGTGACGCAATCAGTGACTTTGACACCGAGCACGAGCGCGCTGCCGTTTACGGTGAATGTTTCGACGGCGACGGGTGGCAACTGGCTGGTGGTGACTCCGCTCAACGGCGCGGCTCCAGGGAACCTGGATGTGTCGGCGAATCCGAGCGGACTGCCCTCGGGATTGTATTCGGGCACGATCCAATTGACCGTACCGGGAGCGGCGAATCCGTCGCTGAGTATCCCGGTATCTTTCACGGTTACTGATTTTCCGGTGATCAGTGTGAACCAGCGGTCGCTTTCGGCGACGATCGCGCTTGATCCCACGAAGCCTGCGACACCGCAGGAGCTGACACCGATTCAGGTTTCGGCCACGACTGCGGGAACGACCTTCACGGTTTCGGCGAGAACGCTGAACGGGGGGAGTTGGTTGGCCGCGGGCCCGGCGAGTGCGGCGACGAACGGCACGGTCACTTCCGTGGTGGACGCGACGGGACTTGCTTCCGGGACGTATCGCGGTGAGATCACGGTAAGTGGACCGGGCAACAGCTTCACCATTCCGGTGACGCTGACGGTGACCAGCAGTGCGCAACTGACAGTGGATCCGCCCACGGTGACCTTCAATCTGCAGAAGGGACAGACGTCTCCCTCGAACCAGGTGATTAATGTTTCGAGCACGGGCGCGGCGTTTGCGTTCCAATCGGCGTTGACGTCGATTACGCCCGCGGGCGCGACCTGGTTGAGCGGTGGTGTCGCCACCGGGACAACGCCTGCGTCCTTGACGCTGGGCATCAATTCGGCAGCGGCAGCCGCGCTGGCCAACGGCACGTATAACGCGACGTTGACCTTCAGCGGGCAGACGGGGGTGACCCCAGCGCCGCCAACGAATCCTACCGTGAGCGTTGTGTTGAACGTTTCGGACAACCCGTTGTTCAACGTGAGTCCGCAGACTCTGGATTTCGTGGTGCCGGTGAACAGCGCACCTCCGGCGTTGCGGCCGATTGCGGTGACGGCGACGGACAACAGCTCGCGCGCCTTCACGGCGACTCCATCCACGACATCGGGTGGCAGCTGGCTGTTGATTGGTCCGGCGGGGAATACTCCGGCGAACCTGAACGTAGGTGTATCGCCGCTGGGACTGGGAGTTGGCGTGTATGAAGGCTCCATTCAGGTGAGTGTGCCTACGCTATCGCCGAATCCGCAGACCGTGCGCGTTCGGCTGATCATTCAACCGGCGACGACGATTGCCGCGGCCCCGGCTTCGCTTTCGTTCACGCAATCGAGTGGCGGAGCTCCTCCGGCGACGCAGACGGTCAATGTGACCAGCAGCGGAACGGCCAGCTATACGGTGACAACAGCAACGGCGAGCGGCGGCGGATGGCTGAGCGTGAATCCGACGGGCGGCTCGGCGCCAGGCGCGCTGACCGTGTCGGTGAACGGCAGTTCGCTCGCGGCCGGTACGTACACGGGTTCGATCGGGATTTCGTCGTCGGACGTGAACAACGGGCCTGTGGTGATTCCGGTGACCTTCACGGTGACGGCTCCCGCATTGTCGCTGACGCCTGCATCGGTGACGTTGCTGGCGACGCCGGGATCGACGACGCCGGTGACGCAGACAGTAGCTGTGGCGGCGGGCACTTCCGCTTTCATCGCGCAGCCGAGCACCACCAGCGGCGGCAACTGGCTGAGTGGAATCCGCAAACGGGCACCGCTCCTTCGAGCGTGACTATTACGGCGAATCCATCCGGATTGCCGGCCGGCACCTATCAAGGCTTCGTGACGTTCACGGCGGCGGGTGTGGCGAATAGCCCGCAGACGCTGTCCGTTGTGTTGAATGTGGCCACCGCGCCGCCTCCGGGACGGCAGGTGTTGAGCCAGATTGCCGATGGCGCTGGTTGGAAGACCACCATCACATTGGTGAATCTGGACACGGTTCCAGCGACGTTTACGTTGAGCTTCTTCGGAAGCGACGGGACTATCCTGAGGCTGCCGATTGAAGGCGAAACCGGGCGGCTGGAGGCGATCACGCGCGTCATCCCTGTGGGTGGATCGCGGACGATCATCACGGCAGGTACGGACACGGCATTGTCGCAAGGCTGGGCGGAACTGAGCAGTTCGCAGCAGGTGAGCGGACTGGGTGTGTTCCGGCAGCGTGTGACAGGACGGCCGGATCAGGAAGCGGGCGTGTCCGTGACCACGTCGACGTCGCGCTTCGTGTTGCCGTTCGATAACACGCAGGGCTTTGTCTCGTCGATGGCGCTGGTGAACACGAACGCATCGTTGTCGCGGGCCGTGAATGCGACGCCTCGGGAAGAGGCGGGCAATACGCTGCTGGGCGATAGCGTCAATCTGCCGTCGCGTGGACACACGGCGTTTGAGATGGCGCAGCGCTTCCCGTCGATGGCGGACGGCGCGGGTCGGCGGAGTTCGTTTCCGCCGGCGCGGACTTCACGGCGCTGGGTCTGCGGTTCAATCCGGGCGGGGCATTCACCTCGTTGCCCGCTTTGGAAGTGCCGCAAGTGGCCAGCGGGGCTCCCGTGACTTCGGTGATCTCGCAGATTGCCGATGGCGGCGGCGAATGGAAGACCACCATCACTCTGGTGAATCTGGATACGGTGGCGGCTCCGTTCACGCTGCGCTTCTGGGGTCAGCAAGGCGCTTCGCTGACCCTGCCAATTACCGGTGGCAATCCGACCGATGTGATTGAAGGGACCATTCCAGTGGGCGGAACCCGCATCATCGAAACGCAGGGCGGCGCTACGCCGCTGGTGCAGGGATGGGCGGAACTCACGACCACGCGCCACATTGGCGGACTGGCTGTATTCCGGCAACGTGCATCGGGACGTGCGGATCAGGAGGCGGCTGTGTCGCTGACCGCCACCGGGACGCGCTTCGTGCTGCCGTTCGACAACCTGGACAACTTCGTCACTTCGATGGCGCTGGTGAACTCGAGCGCCACGATTGGGGCGACGGTGAACGTGGTGATCCGTGATGAAGCCGGACAGCAGATCGGGACGGATACGATCACGCTCAACGGGCGCGGCCAGACGGCGTTTGAACTGCGCACGCGGATGACGTCGACGCAGAACCGGCGCGGGACTGCGGAGTTCTCTTCGACTTCGCAGATTACGGGGCTGGGGCTGCGCTTCAATCCGGGTGGGGCGTTCACGTCGTTCCCTGTGTTGAAGAAGTAGTGCGTTAGAAGTTGGAATCGATTGGGCGTTCGGGGCTGATTGCCTCGGACGCCCTTTCTTTTTTTGAGGGGTTGGGGATGGGGTTTGCACCTGAGGGGGGTGGGGCTAGGGCTTGCGGCGCGGGTATGTGGGGATGACTCTGCTGGTGTTGGCGTTGACGGATCGGGCGGTGCTGCCGTTGCTCCTCTCGCGGGGCGCGGACCGGGAGGCTGTGGATCAGCGCGGACGCATGGCGATGGAGATGGCTCGGGCAAATGGAGATGAGGATGCCGTGCGGTTGCTCACTTCCCCTTAAGCGGGCGGCTGATGAGCATCTTCAACTTTGATTTCTTGCCCGTGAGTTGGCGGGCGAGGATGTCTTCTTCGGTGAACCGCGCCAGCAGAACTTCGCCGTCGGTTTTGCGGTTGCGGTCATAAGAGATGTAGATGGTGCCGTCGGGAGCTTGGAAGCCATCGGGGTACGAAATCCCTTTGCGCTCGTCGAGCATGAGTCCGCCTTGCCAGGTTGCGCCGTCGTCATCGGAGAGCCAGGCGGTGAGCTTGCTGCGTCCTTCGTGGGTGTCGATGGTATCGCCATGCTTGATCAGCAGCAGGCGGCCGGAGGCGAGGCGGCGGATGTGGAAGCGCGCCACGGGGTGCTGGATGGCGGCGTCTTCAGGTGGGCTCCAGGTGCTGCCCTTGTCCTTGGAGAAACTCTGCATCAGGCCTTTTGCGGTGCGGGCGAGCATCCACACACTGCCGTCTTTGCGTTCGACGAACATGTGTTCATCCCAATTGGGGTTGGGGTAGGCGACGTGGCCGAGACGCTGCCAGGTTGCGCCTTCGTCAGTGGAGCGGAAGGTGTTGGCGCCGCGAACGGGATCGAGGTCTTTGAATGCGCCCTTGAAAATACCGAACCCTTCGTGATTGAGGGAGACGGGGAGGAGCCATTCGCCGTTGGAGAGAATGGTTGGCTTGTTGAGGGTGAAGCCGTGCCAGATGCGTTTGGGCGCGGACCAGACGGGCTCGGCGGCATCCGGGTTTTCGCAGACGGAAGCCCAGACTCCGGAGCGCCCATCGAACTGCATCATGGACTGATTGAAGAAGAGCCAGAGGCGGCCTTTGGGATCGGTCCAGACATTGCCCACGAGGACGCTCCGAAACGTGGGGAGAGCTTTGGATTGCGAGTCGATGACCAGGCGGGGCTTCGACCATGTTTCGCCATCGTCATCACTGGTGGCGAGCACGAAGAACGCTTTGGGACCATCTTCGCCCGCCACCCAGCACGCCCAGATGCGCCCGCCGGGCGTGCGGGCGATGCCGATGGTCATGCCGTAATCGAGTTTGTCGTAGTCGTAGTCGGGAAGCGGAGACGTGTTGAGTTTGGGCGGAATGAGCGCGAGATCAGCGATCTTTTCCATCCCTTCTTCCGGGCTTTGCGCCAGGGCAACGGCGGTGAGCAGAAGATAGGCGAGCAATCAGTAGCCCTTTATTTTGTCAACGACGTTGCGGAGCGGTTCGTCTTTGGCGAAGCGAGCAACGTTGTCGAGAACGAGTTCGCGGTAGCGTGCGCCCACTCCATCCGACACCGTGGCGATATGCGGAGTGATGAGAACGTTTTCGAACTTCCACAGGGAGTGGCCTTTCGGCAGCGGCTCAGGGTCAGTGACATCAAGCCCCGCGCCTTCGATGCGTTTGGAGTCGAGGGCCTTGACCAGCGCGTTGGTGTCGTAGACCTTCCCTCTGGAAACGGCAATGAAGTAGACGCCGCGCTTCATCAGTTCGAACTGCTTCTCGCCGACCATCTTTTCGCTTTGCGGCGTGTGCGGCGCGGAGATGAAGACGACATCGGCGAGAGGCAGCACGGTGTCGAGGCGATCTGGAGGGACGACGCGAGAGATAGCGGGATGGAACGAGATGTCTTTGGGATCGACGCCAATGACGGTCATGCCGAAGGCGTGGGCGCGGGTCGCGATTTGCGAGCCGATGCCTCCGACACCAATGACGACGGCAGTTTTGCCGCGCAGCTCAACCGCTTTCCAGGCGCCTTTCTGCCACTCTTCCTTGGTGCGCTCCACGGCCGCGCGATTGATGCCGCGGGTGAGAGAAAGCAGCAGGGCCAGGGCGTGGTCAGCGATCTCCGGGCCCTGGATGATCTTCCCGTTGGTGAGGGTAACGTTGGAGTTGATGAATTCGGGGAAGCGATTGCGTTCGACACCGGCACTGTAGATGTGGACCCACTTCAGCTTCTTGGCGGCGCTGAAAATGGCGGGAGTGATCTCACCGAGAATCGCGTCCGCGTCGGCAACGGCTTGCAGCATGTTGTCGGCGCGACCTTCGACGAAGGTGACGTTGGGAGCAAGCTGCTTCATGTCGGGGATATAGTCGATGCCCCGGCCGGTGACCACGATTTTCTTCGGAGTCTGGGGAAATAGCGGCAACGTGAGAGCGAGAACGAGGAGTGCGTGGAAACGCTTCATATCAGCGGATTGTATCGTTCCAGGCTGTAGGATGCCAGTTTTGCCTATGTCCGGATCAGCCCTTGGCGGATGGCGAAGCGGACCAGATCGGCGCTGGAGCGCAACTGCAGTTTGCGGAAAATACGGTTGCGATGGGCATCGATGGTGTACACGCTGACGTTCAGCTCCGTCGAGATTTCTTTCGCGGTCTTCCCCTCGGCCAGGCGATGAAATACTTCGCTTTCGCGGGAGGTGAGCAGATCGAGAGGGCTGCCGACGAAGCGCTGATAGTCGGAGAGAACGGTGTTGGAGACGCCGGGTGCGATGTAGCCATCGTTGTTGGCGACGGTGCGGATAGCGAGGAGGAGTTCGGCGTCGACGGCCTCTTTGAGCAGGTAACCTTTGGCCCCGGCCCGCAGTGTTTCGCGCACATAGTTCGAATCCTTGTGCATGGACAGAATGAGGACATTCACTTCGGGCCAGTTCTGCGCCACTTTGCGGGTGACGTCGACGCCGTTCATGCCGGGCATGGCGACGTCGAGCACGAGAAGATCGGGCTTCAGTTGGTGAACGAGGCGGAGGGCCTCTTCGCCGGTGCCTGCTTCGCCAATGACGTTGAACTCTTCGGGATGCTTATCGAGGATGAGGCGGAAGCCACGGCGGACCATGGCGTGATCGTCGGCAAGCAGGATGCGAATGGGGCGTTTCATGGAATGGCTCCTGGGGCTTTTGTTGCGGTGGAGATGGGAATGGCGGCGCGGATCTCGACGCCCTTGCCGGGACGCGATGAGACGGCGAGGGTGCCACCCGCCGCACGGGCGCGTTCTTTCATGCCGAGTAAGCCGAGGCCGAGGCTGGAAGGCGCGGCAGGAAAGCCTCCACCATCATCGGTGAGGGAGAGTTGCAGAGTGCCGCCGGCGTGTTGGAGCGAGATGTCCACCATCTTCGCCAGTGAGTGACGCGATGTGTTGGTGAGTGCTTCCTGGGCGATGCGGAAGAGCTGGGTTTCCACGTTGGGATCCAGCCGTTCCTGGGTGTTGCTGCGGTAGTCGACCACAATGCCGGTGCGTTTGGAGAAGCCGTTGGCGAGTTCGCGTAATCCGGCATCGAGCCCGAAGTCGTCAAGGATGCGGGGGCGCATGAGGTGGGACATTTCGCGCGCCGTGGACTGGGCTTCTTTGACCAACTTGATGGCGTCTTCGATGTGTTCCTGGCTGGTGGCGTCGGTAGGTTGTACGACGAGGAGGGTGGACTCGATGGCGTTGAGTGTCTGGCCGAACTCATCGTGAATATCCTGGGAGAAGCGGCGAGCGGCTTCTTCCTGTTCGGAGAGGGTGTGGAGGGAGAGCTTGGCGAGGTAATCGGCGCTTTTTTCGAGATTGTGGAAGATGGCGTAGGAGACAGCGACGCAGGCGGCGGCGCAGATGGCTGCCAAGGCGAGGCCCATGAGGAACAGGTTCTGCGCGCTGGTCATGGAGGCGGCGGAGCTTTGTAATTGAGCGGCGCGAGCGGCGGCGACTTCATCGTAGCTTGCTCCCGCGAGGCGGGCAGTGGCGGCGATGAAGGCACGGTGGAGGCTGGAAAGCTCGCTGGAGTTGCTGCGGCGGAGGGTGATGAGTTTGTCGGCTTCCTGAAACAGATTAAGGGCAGATTGTTCTACTTCGTGCCAGGCGGGGAGTTCGGAGGGGCTCGGCTTGCGGCCGAGCGCGTCTCTGACGTTCAGAAGGATCTGCTCGCGTTGGGCGCGTAGTGGCTCGCGAAGCGTTTCCAGTTCGACGCCGGGTTTTTTTTCTGCCATGGAGTAGAGAAGGACTCCGAGATTGCCCTGATTGCGCAACAGCCGGTCAATGAGACTGGTTTCGCGCAGGTTCTGCTCCGAGAGCAGTTCGGTTTCCGTTCCGATGCGCTTCATGACGTGGAGTCCGAACCAGCCCGAGGCGACCATTGCGATCAGCACCAGGCCGAAGCCGATGAGGAGCGTGCGCAGGAATCTGCGCTCGATGAGGTTGAAACGGTCCGCGCCAGTGTGGACGGATAGTACTTTACGGAATGGCATGAATGAAGTACTGCGGAGCGAAATATCCTTTTCCATGATCTCAAAGAAAGCCGGAATGGCGGTATTCCGAAGTGCCTGTAGGGGTCTGTAGTGCAGGACTTGTAGAGGATGCGGAGGACTTGCAGGAAGCGATGCGAACTGCCTGTAGTGCATTGAGGGGCTGGGGAATCCGGGTGAATCTCAGTCTTGAGGTGCAACCCCATGCAAGAACGCCTGAGGCAATTTCTGACCATACGCGACAGCCGCTTTGAAGATCTGACGCGCGACAATTACAAGACTGTTCTTTATCGAGATTTCAGCGCGGGCCTGGTGACCGCGATGACGGCGATTCCGATGGCGATGGGGTTCGCCATGGCAATGGGACTGCGCCCTGAGCAGGGAATCATTGCCGGCGCTATGGCGTGCCTGGTGGGGCGTACTTTCGGTGGGTCGAAGTACCAGGTGTACGGGCCCACCGCGGCGTTCATTCCACTGATCTACGGCATCCTGCAGAAGTACGACCACGGGTTTCTGGTGTTTGCATCGATACTGGCCGGGGTACTGCTTTGCGCGCTGGGATTGGCGGGCATGGGCAAGATTGCGAAGCATGTGCCGAACTCGGTAGTGGTCGGCTTTACGGTGGGTATCGGTATTTCGATTGCGGCGACGAATCTGTACGATGTGCTGGGAATCAATGCCAAGGGCGGCACGTCGATAGTGACCAAACTGCAGGGAGTTTGGGACAACAGCGACCAGGTCAGTTTGTATGCACTAGGCATCGGGCTGTTGACGTTCGCACTGACGCGGTATTTGCTGCGCCTGTCGATTTACATTCCCGCGCCGTTGATTGCCGTCGCGGCGGGCACAATGATTGCGGCGACGGCTTGGGGTGAGAAGGGACTGACGCTGGTCCGGACGAAGTATGGCGAGATTCCGACGAATTTCTTCGTGTTCACGCCGCCTGTGCTGCCGGAGGTCAATAGCCAGTTGGTGATGGATCTGATGTACGCCGTGGTGGCGATTGCGTTTATCTCCGGTGTGGAGAGTTTGCTGTGCTCTTCAATGGCGGATCGTTTGGCGGGGAATCGCAAGACGCCATTCAATCCGGACCGTGAATTTTGGGGGCAGGGACTGGTGCAAATCATTACGCCGTTGGTCAACGGCTTTCCTTGCACCGGCGCTCTGGCTCGCACGGCCACCAGTATTCGCGCCGGCGCAGTGACTCCGCTGGCGGGGTATTTCAAATTCGCTTTGAAGCTGGGGATGGCGTTGTTCCTGGCGCGGTATCTGGAACTGGTGCCGATGGCTTGTATCGGCGGCATCATGCTGTGGGTGTCGAGCAATATGATCAACGTGAAAGAGATCAAGCACGTGTGGGCGACGGGGCGTTTTCATGCGTTCCTGATGACGTACACGGCGGTGATGGTGCCCTTGACGGATTTTCTGACGGGCGTGCTTTCGTCGCTGGTGCTGTACTTCATCCTGCGCCGATTTGTGGAACCGGTTGTGGAGCAACTGCCGGCAGTGGCGGCGCCCCAGACAGGGGAGGTGGCCGCTTAAATGTTTCGCAAAGTTTTGGTGGCCGCTGGCGGAGGATCCTGCTCAGCGGAGAGAACCGCGGAGCGGTTACGGGAGTTGCTTCCGGAGGTGGAAACGGAGGTGTTTCATCTCGATCCGGCGAAACCCGCGGATTTGCTGGATGAGCTGCTACAGCGTGCCGCGGCAATGCCCGCGGACCTGCTGGTGGTGGGCGCACGGCGCCACGTCACCGCACGGCGGGTGGCGATGCTGGCCCCTTGCTCCGTGCTGATGGTGCCCGACGATGCGGTGTTGCAGTTGGAACGGATCCTCGTTCCGGTGGATTTTTCGGAAGCATCGGCCGACGCTGTAAGCGCGGGCACGGCATTGGCGCGCGCCGCGGGAGGCGAGTGCCACTTCGTGTCTGTGGAATGCGATGACGACCCGTGGCTCGATTGGCGCGATCAACCGGAGCAACTGAGTACCCGTTTACGGGAATTCGTGCGCGATGCCGGTGGCGAGCCGGCGTGGAATACCTGCCTGGTGGAGGCCATCCAGCATTCGGGTGATGCGCTGGCCGATGTGGGACTGCATGCTCCGGCGCACGCCATTGAGGGCGCGGATATCGCGTCGACGATTGTGTCCACGGCAGCCGCGGAGAAGAGCACTGTGATTGTGTTGGGCACGCGTGGGAGAAGCCGGGCGGCATCGATCCTGGTGGGTAGTGTGACGGAGAAGGTGATTCAGTTTTCCCAGTTGCCGGTGCTGGCGGTGAAGCAGAGGGGCGCGCGACTGGGTTTGTTGCGCGGGTTGTTGGAAAGACTGCGGCGGCCGCCCACGTTGGTGGCCAGCTAATACAAAAGGAGGAATGGAAATGAAGCAGAGATTCGGTTTGGACGCGATCAGCTACCTGACGGATTCCGCGGTTCGATGGTCCAAGCCGCCGCAAAAGAGCCGTATGGAAAGCATGGACGGACGGGATCCGAAGATTGCCCGGCTGTTACAGGCGCTGGAGCGGAAGCAGCGCGAGACGGATGAATTGCTGTCGGAACTGCGGCGGCGTATGGAGCAATCGGCTTAACCCTGTCACCTCCCCGAGGACGCGAGCATCTGGGATGAATGTGATCCCGTTGCTCGCGTTTGCTCTCTTCGTTCCGGCGGAAGAGTGTGCCGGATGTCATTCGCTGATCCAGCGTCCTGGTGAGACGCGGACTATTGCTCCGTATGCCCTGTGGCAAGGGAGCATGATGGCGCATGCCGGCGTAGATCCCATCTGGAAGGCGCAGATGAATTGGGAGATAGCCGCCCGGCCGGAGGCAAAGGCGGCGATTGAAGCCAAGTGCACGCGGTGCCATACTCCGGCGGAGCGTGCTTCCGAAGGTGTGAACTGCACCGTTTGTCACCAGATTGAGGCGGCGGGATTGGGGAAGAAAGCGTCGTTCACGGGTGGGTTTCGCTTCAATCAGGAGAAGAAGATCTACGGCCCGCACGCCGATCCCTTCCCGATGCCGATGCAGATGCACACCGGCTACAAACCAGTAGAGGCGAAACATGTTCTGGATGCGGCGCTGTGTGGGACTTGCCATACGGTGATTACTCACGCCCCGGACGGGCGCGAGTTCATTGAGCAGGCACCGTATCTGGAATGGCTGGCAAGCGACTTCGCGAAGGAAGGAAAGACATGCCAGTCTTGTCACATGCCTGTGGAGCCGGGCGAATTGTATATCGCGCACCGGCCGATGGGTGGCCCGTTTCCCCCTACTTCGCCCCGGCGGCCGTTTGGACTGCATCTGCTGATTGGCGGGAATTACCTGGTTCCGAAGATGCTCGCGGAGTTGTATCCGGGGGAGGAGGCTACATTGCGGCGGACATCGGAGCGGGCGATGGAAAATTTGGCGAAGGCGGTGCGGTTACAGCCTCAAGTGGTATGGAGCGATGGGCGCATGCGGCTGGATGTGCGGGTGGAAAATCGAACCGGGCACAAAGTGCCGACTGCTTATCCGAGCCGCAGAATGTGGCTGGAGGTAGTGGCGAAGGATTCCGATGGTGGAGTGCTGTTTGCTTCGGGACGGACGGCTCCGGCGGCAGGTGAACCGCATCGGAACCGGATTGCGCGGGCGGAAGAGACGATGGTGTGGGAAGCCGTGATGGCAGATGTGGCCGGGGTACCGACCTACACTCTGCTGACTGCGGCGCAGTATGCGAAGGACAATCGGATATTGCCGCGGGGCTTCCGATTGAAGGAATGGCCGGTGGGTTCGGTGGGTGCCGGGGGAGATTCGGATTTCGTTGGGGGAGGCGATACGGTGCACTACGAGGCGGAGTTACAGCGAAAGCCAGCCACGGTGGAAGTGCGGGCGTGGTATCAGGTGATGAAGCCGGAACACGGTGCTGTCTTGCGTTTGGGGACGCGACAGGCGGCGAAGATGGCTGAGGTAGTGGTTCAGGTTCGCTGAGGGCGCTTGCGCAGCAGCAGCGTGTAGACCGGAAGGCAGAGGGCGAGGAACCCGGCGGCTTTGAGGCTGTTTGCTGTGTCGGAGACAAGAGCGCCGATGAGGAAGCCGGCGCCGGATAGCAGAACGACGGCGGGCGTGTAGGGATAGCCGGGCACGGTGTAGGGTCGCGGTAGATGGGGTTCGTTGCGGCGTAGCAGGAAGAGCGAAGCGAATGCCGAGCAGTGATTCACGACAAAGAAGAAGCCGCCGATGGCTAAGAGCTGTTCGAACGTGCCGGAGAGCAGGAGTGCGATTGCCATGATGGCGGTGATGGCCAGGGCGATGTGAGGAGTGCCTCCGCGGTTGACGGCTTCGGCCCCTGACCAGAAGAGGCGGCGCGCGGAGAGTCCGTAGAGCACGCGACTGCCGGAGAGCAACGCGGCGTTGATGGTTGGGGGCAAGGCAAACAGCGACAGAACCGAGATGATGCGCTGGCCGGATGTCCCGAAGAGTGCTGCTGCGAGATCGGCGGCGGGGAGTTCCGAGGCCGCCAATTGCCGTGGCGGAAGCGCATAGAGCAGGGCGATGTTGACGAGCAGGAATACGGCGGTGACGGTGAACACGCCGGCCATCAGGGAACGCGGCAGGTCGCGATGGGGATGCTCGATCTCTTCCGCGAAGTAGGCGGGCTGATACCAGCCATCGTAGGTGACGACGATGGATTGCATGGCGAAGATGAGGGCGCCGAAGAGGCCGAGGGTGAACTCGCGGCGGACGATGGGCGCAGGGCTGGATGGCGGATTGGCAAGCAGGAAGGCCGCGGCGACCAGCGATAGGTAACTGGCTGCAAGCAGCGCGCTGGTGATTTGCTGGGTCCGGCTGCCGGAGCGGATGCCGAGCCATTGCACGGCAGCGAAGAACAGCACCAGGGCGACGGCGATGGTGGAGATGCTAATGGCGCGGTGATTCGTGAGCGCGATGGTGAGTTCCCCGATGCTGACTGCGCAGTAGGCGATGGTGACGGCGTTAGCGAGGAAATCGCACCAGCCGATGGCGAAGCCCGCCGCGGGGCCGATGGCGCGATGGGACCAGACGAAAAAACCGCCTGCTTCAGGGAGCGCGGTGGCGAGTTCGGCCACAACGAGTGCGCCCATCAGGGCGTAGACGCCGCCGAGGATCCACATCAGAAGGATGAGCCACGTGTCGCCCAATGCGGCAGCGACTGCGCCAGGGCGGCGGAGGATGCCTGCGCCAATGGTGATGCCCACGGTGACGGCAAGACCGAACGCCAATCCCAACACGCGATGCAGTTTGCCGCTGGCGGCCATCCGTACACGCTATCATTTTCCCGATGGATCTGACCGGATATTCTCCGCAGCACGATCTGGCGCGGGCGACGACGATTCCTGCCGCGTGGTACACGGATCCGCGGATGCTGGAGTTGGAGAAGCGGCGCGTGTTTGCGCGGTCGTGGCAGGTGGTGGGACATGCGGCTCAGGTGTCGGAGCCTGGGTCATACCTGGCAGCCGATATCGCCGGGGAACCGGTGGTGGTGACACGTGCGATGGATGGTTCGTTGCATGCGTTTTCGAACGTGTGCCGGCATCGCGCATCGCTGGTTGCGTCGGGATGCGGGAAGGCGAATGTGCTGCGGTGTCCTTATCACGGCTGGTCGTACCGGTTGGACGGGCGGCTGCATGCGGCGCCGGAATTCGATGGTGTGGAGGATTGGGATGCCTCGGAGGTTTGCCTGCCGCGCATGCGTGTAGAGACGTGGGGGCCGTTTGTGCTGGTGAATGTGGATGGTGATGCGCCCGCACTGCGAGAGGTGATGGGCGATATTCCGGAGCAGGTGGCGGGGCTCGGGTGTCCGGTGGATGGACTGCGTTTTTCGGCGCGACGGGATTATGTGATCGAATGCAACTGGAAGGTGTATGTCGATAATTACCTGGAGGGGTACCATTTGCCGGCGGCGCATCCGGGGTTGTTTCGCGAGTTGGATTATGCGCAGTACCGGGTGGACACGTATCGCTGGTATTCGTCGCAGTATGCTCCAATCCGGCCGGTGCGAGAGGGTGAGCAGCGGCAGTACGCGGATCCTTTAACGGACAACCGTGCGCTGTACTTCTGGATTTTTCCCAACTTCATGCTGAATGTGTATCCGGATAATCTGAGCAGCAATGTGATTGTGCCGTTGGGGCCTGACCGGACCCTCACAATCTTCGAGTGGTTCACTTATGGTGGGGACGCCGTCGTGAAGCCGGAGACAATCGCCTTCAGCGATGAGATTCAACGGGAAGATATTCGCATCTGTGAAGCCGTGCAGAAGGGGCTTTCCTCCTCCTTTTACGATAAAGGCCGGTTCAGCGTGCGGCGGGAAAACGGCGTACATCATTTTCACTTGTTACTTGACGCAGCGCTACGGTGACAAAACGCCGATTGCTGCGTCTATGCTGGAATATGCGCTTCCTCGTTGTGCTTTCCCTTTTTGCCGTGTGCGGGCATGCCGAATGGTGGGGATTTCGCGGCCCGGGCGGCAATGGTGTTTCGGAATTGAAGACGCTGCCGGCGGAGTGGAGTGATACGAAGAACGTCGCCTGGAAGACGGCGATTCCGGGGAAAGGGCATTCGTCGCCGATTATTGTGGGCAAGCGCGTCTTCCTCACCACATCGATTGAAGGCGAGTCGATTCCGGGCAAAAAGGCGGTGAAGCATGTGCTGGGCGGGGAGACATTCGTGCACCCGCAGACAGCGTCGGAAGATAAGCGGGTGGCGCTGCATGCGCTTTGCGTGGATGCGGAGTCAGGGAAGATTCTGTGGAACCACAAGGTGTACGACGGGGATGTCTATGACGGGCGGCATCAGTTCAACACGTTCGCTTCACCGACGCCGATTACGGATGGGAAAAGCGTGTTTTTCTATTTTGAGTCGCAGGGGCTTTATGCATTCGATTTGAATGGGAAGGCGCTGTGGAAGCTGTCGATTGGCGGTGTGGCGAAGTTGGGGCTGGCAGCGGGAACATCACCGGTGATCGCAGGCGGCGTGATTGTGTTGCAGGCCGATGAGGACAATGGGGAGAAGTCGTTTCTGTATGGCGTTTCGCCGAAGAACGGCGAGATTGTCTGGAAGATGAAGCGCGATGTGACGGCGACTTTCAACACTCCGATTGTGGTCAAGAACGGCAATGCGGATGTGGTGGTGACAGCGGCGACCGAGCATGTCATTGCCTACGATCCGGCGACGGGCAAAGAGCTGTGGCGCGGGCCTGGGATTGGCGGGTATGCGGCGGCGAGTCCTGTATCGGGGCTTGGGATGGTGTTTCCGAATTCCTATCATCCAGTGAAGAAGCTGATGGCGATGCGCGTGGATCCGAAGGCCAGCGAGCGTGTCGCATGGCAATACGAGAAGGGCACGGCGTACGTTCCATCGCCGATTTTGTACGGCGGGAATCTGTACCTGATGGCAGACAGCGGCATGATGAGTTGCCTGGATGCACAGACGGGTAAGGTGATTTACGAGGGCAAGCGCGTGCCTAAGCCTGGTCGGTTCACGGCGTCGCCAGTGGCGTTTGACGGCAAGCTGCTGCTGACGAATCAGGACGGCGAGACCTACGTGGTGCGGGCGGGCGCGGAATATGAAGTGATTGCCACGAATTCCATCGGTGAGCCGGTGTATGCATCACTGGCGCTCGATGGAGACAGCATCTACATTCGTGGAGCGCAGAATCTGTACCGCATCCGCAGGCCTTGATTAGCGCAGGTGCACGGGTTGGGTGAAGGCTCCGTTGCCGGCGGAATCCCAGGCCGCGAAGCGCACCCATTTCTTGCCAGCGGGGCTGAATGGGATGGAGTAGCGCTTGGTGCTGAAGGCGGCTTCGCCGCTGGTGGAGATGATCTGGCGATCGGTTTTTGTGCCGTCGCCCCAGACCAGTTCGACGAATTCGGGCGGGAAGGTCCACTCGACTTCGGCGGTGAGTGTGTTGTTGGCGACGGTGCTGGATTTGATGAGGACCTCGCCGCTGCTGACAACGAAATCGCCTTTGCGCATGGCCTGGAGAATGGGGGACCAATCCTCATCGAATTTCGGGACACGGTCGAGCTTGATGTAATTGACGATGAGGTGGCTGAACGTATCGTCTTCGGGGAACTTCTGATAGGTATCGCCTTCGGCGATCATGAATTTCGGTGCGCCCCAGTTGTTCATGTCATCGAGCGTTCCGAAGCAGCGCTCTTCGCAGAGGCGCTTTTCGGATTGGTCGACGGGCAGGGATTGATAGGATGCGCCGAGATAGCGGTCACTGCGGAAATGCGCGGTGTCTTTGATGGCTTCGGGATAGCCGCTGGAGCCCTTGGTGCGCGGGTGCGCCTGCCACACTAAGCCGCCTTCGGCCTGGACCATGTTGAGCTCTTCCTCGGCATTGCCGACGCGGTAGACTTTGCCGAATTGGGGCAGTGTTTCCGAGAATGCGGCGTTGCCTTTGCGGACGTGGGACCAATAGACAGGCTTAGGGAAGACCATGGTGTAGTGGCCACGGAAGTAGGCGTCAGGTTCTTCGCCGGGCATGAGAAGGAAGTCGTTGTCGGAATGGCGGCGGCACCCATCGAAGTAGACCTTCTGATCCTGGAAGCGAAGCGGGCCCTCATCGGTCGCGTGGCCGTCGCCGTGGAAATCGGACATCATGGCGATGTTGATGCCCATGGCGCGGAAGGTGGGCAGCCAGTGGGGCTGGAGGTCGATGGTGCCGGCGTCGGAGAGCAGTTCGTTGAAGTGGGTGTGGAAGTGGCTGATGGCGACCTTGTAGCCGGGGACGGGTTTGAAGGTGTCGTTGTGGGTATAGGCGAGCACGCGCTGGCGTGTATTCTCGGCCGTTTCGGCGCTCAGGTAGTAATAAGCGGCCATGCGCTGCCAGGTGCCGGGACGGGCGTTGTACAGGGCGAAGTTGCCTTGCGCGAAACTGCGGGCCTGATTGACGCGGCGGTTCCAGACTTCATCGGAGCGGCCGAACGGGCGATAGCCTTCCTCCTGATCGCCGTGTCGAACGCCGATGGAGAACGAGCTATCCGTGTCTTTGCGATACCAGACGAAGCCAAGGTTCAATTCGATTTCACGGGCGAAGAAGAACTTATGCGGCGGCGGGAAGACAGCGACCGAGCCGGCGCCAGTGTCGACAATGGCGATGCGGTTGCGGGCTCGGAGAGGCACTCCATCCTGATTGATGGAACCGCCGAATTCGTACTTCTGCGGGGAGTTGGCGATGTCGTGCCAGACAACGCGTTTGGCCGCGGGCAGAGAGAAACCCTTCAAGCCGGCGTGGTATTTGTAGGCAACGGACGGCTCCTCTGTCTTGGCGATGGCTTCCTGGCGGAGGAGGTTTGAGCCCTTGTAGGCAGTGAAGCGGAGCGTGCCGGAGAAGATGCCGAGGCCAAGCCCCGTGAAGTTGACTTCCATGCGCGCGCCATCGCTTTTGACGGAACAGACGGATTGGCTGAATGATGACTTGGCGACGCGGATTTCTTCGGGTTTGCGAGGGAGCCCGGGGTTGGTGCGTGCCGAGCCGGGAATCTGGAGCGGTGCGTCCCAAAACACTTTCCACTTTTCCTGTTCTATGATTTCGGGCTTGTCGAGGCCGAGCTCTTTGAGCGGGGAAAGCTGCTGATTGGAGATACGGCGGATTCCGCTTTTGACCTCGAACTCCGGCTGCAGGCTCGCGCCGAGGATGACCCACTGGCCGCCGGCGCGGCGTGCCGCGAGTTCCCGGACCACGGGCCGGCCTGCTTCGACAGCGAAGATGGCTCGGAGCGTGTCGCCGCGTTCGCCCTGCCAGTTGAGCCGTACGCCATCGCCGGCGGCTTCGGCGGTGAGGCCGGGTTGGGCTTTGTAGTCTGCGAGCGAGCAGGCTCCGAAGAGGGATGCGGTGGACAGCAGGAGAGGAAGAAACGTCATGATTGCCTCGATTCGAGGGTGTTCAGTAAACGCTGGGTGATGCTTGCGATTTCGTCGACGGCGTCATCGAAGGCGGCCTGGTTCGCTTTGGATGGCTTCCGGAAGCCGCTCACTTTGCGCACGAACTGCAATGCGGCGGCGGAAACGTCCTGTCCGGTCGCAGGCGGATCCAGCTTACGAAGCACTTTAATACTACGGCACATGCACTCTGCATTATAGATTCGCTACGGGTCGGGAGTTCCGGGGCGAATGGGCGGCTCCTTCTTGAGGGTTGCCTGATGGTCCATCAAGACCTGGCCGGCGGGCCAGCGCACCCAGAGGTTTTCGACGAAGCGCGGGTCGAGGGGATTCTCTTCCTTGGGGTCGGTGTGAAGGTCGTACCAGAGTGGAAAGCTGTACTGCTTGATGGGCTCGCCGAAGCCGCGGTCGACTTGCCTGGTGATCATTTTCCAGTTGCGCCACTTGACGCCGCAGATTTCGTTGGCGAGGTAGATGACGAGGGATTCTCGGTTGGATGCTTCTTTCTTTCCGAGGAAGAAGTCGAGTTGGTCGATGCCATCGAAGACGCGGTCTGTGGGGATCTTGCCGCCAACGATACGGGCGAAGGTGGGGAAGAGATCCATCTGGTGGACGATCTCGTTGCTTATTTTTCCGGTGGGTACTTTGCCGGGCCAGCGAATGAGGAACGGCGCACGCAGTGAGCCTTCCCAGCCGGTGAAGTAGGTGCCGCGCCAGGGGCCGTTGAAGCCGTGATAAGGCATGGTGGCTTCGCCGCCGTTATCGGAGGTGAAGATGAAGATGGTGTTGTCGCGCAGGTTGAGGCGATCGATCTCGTCGAGCAACCGCCCCGTGTAGGCGTCCATCTGCGCGAGGACGTCGGCGAACTCGCCGTTGCGTGTTTTGCCGGCGAACTCGGGGGCCGGCAGAATGGGCATGTGCGGCTGCGTATAGGGCAGAAAGAGGAAGAACGGTTTGCTGCTCCTGGCGTTCTTGCGGAGATAGGCGATGGCGCGATCCGTAATTTCACCGTCGATGGCGGCGCGGGCTTTGAGATCGTAGACTTTCACGCTCTTCGGTTCTTCGCCACGTTTCGATTCCATGATGTAGGTGTACTTCACGAAGGGATGTGAGCCTTCGCGGAAGCGTGGATTTTCGGGCCAGAACGCGTCGTTAGAAGAGTTGGGGATGCCGTACCACTCGTCGAAGCCGTGATCGGTGGGGAAGCGGCCTTTGGTTTGACCCAGGTGCCACTTGCCGTACATCGCCGTGGAATAACCCGCGTCGGTGAACATTTCGGCGAGGGTGTATTCCCACTTGAGAAGGCCGTAGATAGGGCTGTCGAGAGGGACGGAACCATTGCCGGTGCGTACGGCGTAGCGTCCGGTCAGCAGCGAAGCGCGGCTGGGCACGCACTGCGCTTCCACATTGAAATTCAGCAGACGCAAGCCTTCCGCGGCGAGTTTGTCGATGCGCGGAGTGGGTGCACCTCTGAGAATGCCGCCGCCGTAAACGCCGAGTTCGCCCCAGCCGAGGTTATCCATGAGAATGAGGACCACGTTGGGTTTGGCGGGCGATTGGGCGAGGAGTGAAGCGCCTGCAGCGCCGCAGAACATCCGGCGAGTGATCATGGTCAGAACCTCACTTTGGCGAGATAGATGGATGTTTTCTGTTCGTGGGTGGAGTAGTAGCTGATGTGGAGTGTGTCCCCTTCCGCCACCAGGCCGGCGTAGCTGCTGTCACCGCTGGAGGGCAGAGGAAGGAACTCCTCGAGCTTCGCGCTGTCTACATCCAGCCAGCAGAGTGACGTGCGCACCTTGCCATCGTGCAGACGAACTGCAGCGACGTGGCGTCCGTCGGCGAGGCGGATGAAGTTGGGGCCGCCGACACGCGTGCCTGTGTCCTTCCAATCCCACTTTGTGTAGGGAGCTTGAGCGCGGCCCAGCAGCGCGGTGGCGGCGGTGGCGGGGATAGGCGGCTGACCGGTATAGGGGTCGCGGCGCACGAGGCAGATGGCTTCTCCGCCTGGTGAGAAACGAAGCGTGGATTCGCCGGGGGAGTTTGGGATCGCAAGATTCTCGACCAGTGTCTGGAACTTGCGGCCGTCTTCGCTGCGGTAGAGGCGGAAGGTGCGGAGATTACGATTGACCTGAGTGGAATAGCCGGTGGAGTAGGCTGCTTTGCCATGCCAGGTGACGCGCCAAAGCCAGAAGTCCGGGTCACCGATGGCGAAGGGCTGACTCCACTGTGCGCCGTCTTTGGAGAACCAGGCCATAGATTGATGGCGGTGCGGAGTGGACGGGATGAGCGCCGCTGCTCCCGATAGCATCAACTGGTTGTCCGGTGTGACGCTCAGTTTGGCGTCGCGCAGATCGCCGCGATCGGAACGGACGATGGCGGCGGAGGTCCAGGTTTTGGCGTCCTTAGATGTGAGCACACGCATCTGGCCATCGGGAGAGGCGTGTCCTTTGCCTTCGCGAAAGGCGCAGAACCAGCGGCCACGGAATCGCACAAGATCGGTGAATGCGTTGTGCGGCGATTCGTCCCAGATCCTGGTCACTTCAAGGAGACGCGGCTCGGCGCGCACGAGAGCGGGCGCAAGGCTGCTGACGAGAAGAGATCGCCGGGTGAGCATCATCAGATGTTGATGTTACTGTATGTGTCGCGCGAGTTGCTGCGCGGTGAGGGCGAAGGTGTGGCTGGCGGCAAAGGCCGCGGCGTTGATGCCGGCTTTGGTGCGCAGGCTTTCGTCGGCGAGCCAGTGGCGGATGGTTGGCCAGAGGGCATCGGGTGTGACGATGGCTCCGCAATCGGGGGGCATGACTTCTGTGGAGCCGTGGCTGGGCAAGCAGATGGCAGGCAGGCCGGCGGCGAGCGCTTCCATCAATGTGAGACCGTAGCTCTCGTGAATGGAAGGGAAGATGTAGAGATCGGCGAGAGCGAAGCAGGCGGCTTTGCGGAGGCCGGAGACGTGGCCGGGGAAATGGATTCTGATGTGGCGGAGTTGCGCGGCAAGCGAATGCAGTTTCTGTGCGTATTTGCGGCCCTGCATGTAGGCGGCTTCTCCACAGAGGAGAAGATGGATGGGTTCCTGCGGGGGGGTGGCGGAACGCTCCCAGTTGAGGAGCGATTGCAGGAGCAGGTGCTGGCCCTTTTCGGGTGAGATGCGGCTGAGGGTGAGCAAGACTTTGGCGTTGTGCGGGATGTTGAGTTCGTTGCGGAGGTCCGCAGGAAGGCCTGGTTGCACAGGTTCGGAGCCCCAGGGTAGAACGAGAACCTTTTCTGGAGCGTGGGTTGGATAGCAGCGCTCCAGAGTTGCTTTCATCGCCGCGGAAGGAACGATGAGGTGGTTGGCATAGCGCACGCAATCGCCCTGCTTCTGCCAGATGAGCTTGAGGATCTGCGGCATTGGCAGGTGGCGCAATCGCGCGAACCAACGCACGGTTGTTTCCGGACGCACCCAGCCTCGGAGATAGATGGAGGCGATGTAATCGACGACATCCACATGGAAGATGGCCGCCGTGCGAAAGCCTGCGGCGTGGAGACGGGCGAAATCAGGGCCTTCCGAGATGTCGTTGGCGAGGACGACGGTGTTGCCGGGATCGTGGCGCAGGATCTCTTCGGTGGTGGCGCGTTCGAAGGCGCCGCAGAACCGGGCGTAGGCGGATTCGGAGAAGCTGACGATGTCACGGCCGGTGGGCGCAGCGTTGCCGAGGATGGATGGGCCGATCACGTTGAGGCGGAACGGCTGGGTGCGGGTCCATTCGGCGGCCAGGCGGCGCGCGATGGCGGCGCCTCCCCCAAGGGGAATGGATTCGCTGGACGGGACGGCGTGCGCGGCGGTGTAGATCACTTGCATCAAGAGAGTATGATTCTAGGGTATGAATCGCAGGCACTTCCTTGCATCTCTGGTGGGCGGCGCTCCTTTGTTCAACCGCAGTTTGCTGGCCCAGGCGAAATCGCTGCAGTTGAAGATCACGGGGTTGAAGACGATTGTGGTGAACGTGGGAAGTGTGAACTGGGCCTTCTGCAAGGTGATGACGGACCAGGGTGTGACGGGGCTGGGTGAAGGCTCCATTACCAGCAAGGAAGCGACGCTGGCCGCGGCGATTATGGAGCACGAGCGGTACCTGATGGGAAAGAATCCTGCTGATATCGAACTGCACTGGCAGGCGATGTTTCGCTGGCCCCGCTGGCGTGGCGGACCGATGCTGAACAGCGCCATCAGCGCGGTAGAGATTGCGTTGTGGGACATCGTCGGGAAGTCTCTGGGTGTGCCGATTTACAAGCTGCTGGGCGGCAAGGCGCGCGAACGGGTGCGGCTGTACAAGGATGTCGGAGGCAACTCCGTAGAGCAACTGGTGGCATCGTTCCAACAAGCGAAGAGCGAAGGGTACACGGCGGCGAAGTCGGGCTTCGTGACCGTGGAGAACGATCTGGTGCGTCCCGCGTATGCGGTGCGCGAAGGGCACAAACGTCTGGAGGCGGTGCGCAAGGCAGTGGGCGACGATTTCGATATCTGCATTGATGCGCACGGGAAGCTGACGACGGTGATGGCTGTAGATTTCTGCACGCGCATTGAAGAGCTGCGGCCGTTCTTCGTTGAGGAAGCGACGCAGTTAGAGGATCTGGGCGAATTGCAGCATCTGCGGCAGAAGACAAAGGTGCCGCTAGCGACGGGCGAACGATCGTTTACGAAGTATGGGTTTGCCGATTACTGTTCGCGCCACTTGGTGGATTACGTGCAACCCGATGTCTGTCACGCCGGCGGGATTCTGGAGTTGAAGAAGATTGGGACGCTGGCGGAGACGTACCGGGTGGAGATGTCGCCGCACAATCCGCAGAGCATGGTGAGCACGCTGGCATCATTGCATGTGGACGCGACGACGCCTGCCTGCACGATTCAGGAATACAATCCGAACAGCCAACAATGGGTGCGGGATTTGTTTTATGGCTATGAGCATCCAGTGAAGGATGGCTACGCGGCTCTACCGGAGCGGCCGGGGCTAGGGATTGACTTGGATGAGAAAGTGGCTGCGGCGCATCCGTACAAGCCGGTGACGCGGCAGAAGTATGTGTTTGGCGATGGCGGTGTCGCGGATCACTAGAAGCTGACGCCGAATTCTCCCATCACATTGACCCAATGATCGCGCGTGCGGCTGCCTGGGATGTTGCCGATGGGGCCGCCGTCGGTGTGGCCGCGATAGACTTTCGGCGCGGCTCCGATGCGGAAGCGGTGGTAACGGTCGAGGAAGACGGTGAAGCCGGCGGTGGCGTAATAGCCCCAACCGCTGCGCGCCTCGCAGCCGGGACAATCGAGGCGGATGTACTCATTGGGCTGGCTGATCTGCTCCTGATAGCGCATGTAGGCGCCGCCACCGCCACCGAAGATGAGGAGACGGCCTCTTGCGAGCGGGAGGATGGCGCGTCCGCCCATGGGGAGAAAATATTGGAAGTCGCGGATGCGGCGATAGCCAAAGGCGGTGTCAACGAAGTCGCGCACGTTGCCGGATCCGAAGACGGTGTCGAAGCCGAAATCGGCCTGGAAATTTGGGTGAAAGCGATAGCCGTAGCCGACGGAGAGCCCTGCTTTGGGGTCGAAGGCTCCCACGAGGTCCGCTTTGGGAACGCCCGCCCCGAAGCCAAGGTTAAAGTTGTGCCGGGGATACGGGCTTTGCGCGTTGGAGAGAAAGGCGAAACAGCCAAGCAAACCCAATCGAATGGCCGAATTCATTTGACCCTCATGACGCGTGAAGGGTGAGGGCGGTTTCGAATTGTTTTGAGCGGTTAGTAGCCGGCCGCTTTATCGACGACGTTGACCAGGGCCTGACCTTCTACGTAGCGGCGGACGTTGTCAGCGAACAGAGCGATGAGGCGCACCTGGCGATCGGGGCTCCAGCCGGAGGTGTGCGCGGACATGATGACGTTCTCGCACTCGAAGATGGGGTGATTGGAGGGTGGCGGCTCCTGGGGAAAGACGTCGAGGCCAGCGCCGGCGATCCAACCGCCTTTGAGGGCTTTTACCAGGGCCATGTCATCGAACAGCTTGCCGCGCGACATTGCCAGGAAGTAGGCGGTCTTCTTCATGCTGCGAAAGACCTTTTCGTTGAACATTCCTTCGGTGACTTTGGTGTGCGGGGCGGCTGCTACGAGGACGTCTACCTGGGGAACCATTTCCATGAACCACGACGGGTCGTGGAGTTCGGCGACGTATTCAGGCTTCGGCATCGGTTTGGCGTCGGTAGCCACGACGCGCATGTCAAAGCCACAGTGGGCGCGGCGGGCGATCATGCTCCCGATACCGCCCATGCCGACGATGCCCATGGTTTTGCCGGCGAGCTCAATGTGATGATCGGATTTCACGGTGCCCACGGGATTCATGGTGTGTTTGTAGAACTGGGGCATGTAGTATTTGACGAGGCCGCGAGTGAGGGCCAGCAACAGGCCCATGGCGGTTTCGGAGATGCCGTGGGCGAAGGTGCGGGCGTAGTTGGTCATGACTACGGGGCTTTTGCGGTGGCCGTCGTCGAGGACGCCCTCCATGCCTGCGCCGCCGGTTTGAATCCACTTCAGCTTGGGGGCGAGATCGAGTTCGGCGCTTTTGATGTCGCCGTAGACGACTTCCGCGTCCTTCAGTTTGGCGCGGAATTCTTCGCGGGTAGCGCAGTGAATGATCTCGACCTTAGCGGCTTTCGTGGCGGCCTGAATGGTGCTCACCTCATGCGGTTCGAACTGATACATGGTGACGATCTTCAACGGGTCCTGCTGCGCCTTCACGTTCGATTGCAGGTAAGTGGCGGTGACGACGGGTTGCCGTGTGCCGGACACCGATTGAGCGGCAGCAGGCGCGACGCCCGCGGCAGTGACAAAGATACGCCGGGAGAGGGAGTTTTCGGACATGGCGAACAGGGTATCACAGGGCGGGTTGTGAGGGGTGCTTCAAGCGCTACACTAGCCCCCATGGGCTTTCGGATTCTGGCGGTGTTTGCGGTGGCGCCTTTGCTGTGCGCGGAGATTGGCGCGGAGGAGCGCAATCGCATGATGGAAGGAATGAATACGCGGGCCGCGCACTTTGGAGAGATTTCGCGGCAGATTTGGGAATTCGCGGAGCTGGGGTATAAGGAACAACGCAGTTCCAGCCTGCTGCGGAGTGAGTTGCAGAAGGCGGGGTTCCGGATCCAGGAGAACATCGGCGGGATGCCCACGGCGTTCACCGCGGAATGGGGCAGCGGGAAGCCGGTGATCGGGATTCTGGGCGAGTACGATGCTTTGCCGGGGCTTTCGCAGGACATTCATCCGGAACGAAAGCCGCTGGTGAACGGAGGCTCGGGGCATGGGTGCGGCCACAATCTGTTCGGCACGGCATCGGCGTTTGCGGCGATCGCGGTGAAGCAGTGGATGGAGGAGAAGAAGATTGCGGGCACGCTGCGGTTCTATGGATCGCCGGCGGAGGAAGGCGGCGGGGGGAAGATTTACATGATCCGCGCGGGGGCGTTTCGGGATGTGGATGCGGTGCTCGATTGGCATCCGGGCTCTTCGAATTCCGCTGGACTGGGGTCATCGCTGGCAAACATTAGCGGCAAGTTCCGTTTTTATGGGAAGGCTGCCCATGCGGCCGGGAATCCACAGCTGGGGCGCTCGGCACTGGACGCGTTGCTGCTGATGAGCCATGGCGTGGAATTGCTTCGCGAACACGTACCGAGCACGACGCGAATTCACTACATCATCACCAAGGGTGGGGCCGCTCCGAACGTGGTGCCGGATTTCACGGAAGGGTATTTCTACGCCCGCAGCCCGAGCATGCCGGTGCTGGATAACGTGTGGGACCGAATCGTGAAGTGCGGGCAGGCCGGGGCGCTGGCGACGGAGACGAAGCTGGAAGTGGAACTGGTGAACAGCGTGTACAACAAGCTGCCCAATGAGCCGATTTCGCGGGTGTTCTACAAGCACTTACAGGCTTTGGGTGGAGTGCAGTACACGGAGGAGGAGCGTCGATTTGCGGAGACTTTGCGGAAATCGTTTACACCGGAGGACGGGGCGGCATTGGGATCGGAGGCGGTTGTGCTGCCGTTTGAAGCGGAGCGGGCGAGCCCCGGGTCGACGGATGTTTCCGATGTAAGTTGGGTGGTGCCGACGGCGAGTTTTCGCACGGCGACATTTGTGGCAGGCACGCCGGGGCATAGCTGGCAGAATGTGGCGTGTGCGGGATCGAGCATTGGACGCAAGGGGATGGTGCTGGCAGCGAAAGTGCTGGCGTTGTCGGCGGCGGATCTGTTTACGGAACCGGCGGCGCTGGTGGAAGCGCGGAAGGATTTCGATAGACGGCGGTCAGGCCATGAGTACAAATCACGGGTGCCGGCGGATCAGAAGCCGCCGTTGAATTACCGCGACAATCCGTAGGCGTGAAAGGGAGTGCTGAGCAGGCTGGATGGTACCATGAAAGTTCCATGGATCTCGATCAATCTCTGCCGGTCGTTGTGATTGCCGGCAGGCCCAACGTTGGAAAATCCACACTGTTCAATGCCATCATTCGTGACCGCCGCTCTATTGTCGGTGACGAACCAGGCATTACCCGCGACCGAATCCGGGGCAAAGCGCAGCATAACGACCGTAAATTCGAGGTGATCGACACGGGCGGGATTGTGCCGAATGAAGAGGAGTTGATCCCCAGCGAAATTTTCAAGCAGGCGCGCGCGGCGTTCGAAGAGGCGGCGCACATTGTTTTCGTCATCGATGGCCGCACGGAGATCACCGGTACGGACCGGGAGCTAGCGGTGTTGCTGCGGAAGCTAGGCAAGCCGCTGACGCTTGCGGTGAACAAGATCGACGTACCGTCGAAGGAATCGCTGTCACACGAGTTCTACGAACTCGGCATCGGTGATGTGATGCCTGTTTCGGCGGAACACCGGCTGGGTGTGAATGAACTGCTCGATCACGTGACGGAAGGTTTTCCGGATCAGGAAACAGCGGAACGTGTGGAAGGGCCGCCACGGATTAAGGTGGCGATCATCGGGCGTCCGAACGTGGGCAAATCGACGCTGCTCAATGCACTGGTGGGCGCGGAGCGGGCGATTGTCTCGCCGATTGCGGGCACCACTCGCGATGCGGTGGATGAAACCATTGAGCACGGCGGTGTGCAGTACACGTTTGTGGATACCGCCGGGATTCGCCGCAAGGGAAAGACGAAGATGATGGCGGAGAAACTGAGCGTGGTGATGGCCCGCAAGCATATCCGCATGGCGAACGTGGTGCTGATGCTGGTGGACGCGGTGGAAGGGCCGGTGGCGCTGGATGCCACGATTGCGGGCTACGCAGTGGAAGACGGGCGGGCGATCATTCTCTGCGTGAACAAGTGGGACGAGATTCCGGAGAAGAATCGCAAGAAGTTCACGCAGGACATGCGCGACGCGATGCGGTTCCTGGAGTTTGCGCCGGTGATCTACATGTCGGCCAAGACGGGGCACGGCGTGAACCAGATCTTCGAACTGGTGAAGCAGGCCTACGAGGCGGCTACGCATCGTGTTTCCACTGGTGAACTGAACCGGTTTGTGGAATCGTTGGGAGTGGATACGGATGTGAAGCTTCGATACATGACCCAGGTATCGGTGCGGCCCCCGACATTCGTGGTGTTTACCGGCGGCCGCGAGAAGCTGCACTTTTCTATCGAACGGTTTCTCATCAACCGGCTTCGCAAGGAATTTGGATTCGCTGCGACGCCGGTTGTGATCAAGCAGAAATTTACTGCACGATCGCGCAAGGATTAGACAACTCGCCGATTCCTGCGATGGTGATGGTACACACATCGTCGGGCTGGAGCGCGCAATCTTCCTTCACGATGATGCCAGTGCCGGTGCAAAGCACGGATCCGCTTGGCACGGGATTGGCATGGTAGAGGTACTCGACCAGTGTTTCGATCTTGCGATGCAGTTGTGAGGTATTCACACCGCCGCTGAAGATGGTCTGATCGCCGCGGCGAATGGTGCAGGTGACATCGAGCTTGTAGGGATCTCCGAGTTCATCGGGTGTAACGATGACCGGTCCGAGAGCGCAACAGGCGGTATAGACCTTCGATTGCGGCAGGTAAAGCGGGTTTTCTTTCTCAATGTCCCAGGCGGAAACGTCGTTGGCGACGGTGAAGCCGAGCACCTTGCCCTTTGATCCGAGGATAACGGCCAATTCGGGTTCGGGGGCGGTGAACTTGGAATCGGAACGAATGCCGATGGGTTTGTTCGGGCCGACGCACACACGCGCCGTGCCTTTGAAAAAGACCTCGGGGCGCGGCTCGCGGTAGACGTAGGCGTAGAATCCTTCGCGCGTGCCATGTTCGGCATCACGGAAGCTGGCGGACATCTCGTATGTGCAACCGCAAGCCCACACTTCACGCGGGTGAAGGGGGATGATGGGTGGAGCGTTGATGGCTTGTGCGACGGCGTGGCGCGCGGCGAGAGTGGAGAGCGGAACGCCCTCCTTTTCCGAGCGTTCAATGAGCCCTTGCATGGTGTACTCCGGGATAGGGCGCGCGCCATCCTTATCGAACACAGCCGCGGTGATTTCGTTGTTCCAGCGAATTTGTCCCAGTCTCATGAATTCAATTTGCCTTTAGTACTTGAGGTAGATGGTCTTGTAGTCGCTGTAGAAATCCATGGCGACGGGACCCTGTTCCTTGGGGCCGAAGCTCGAGTCCTTGGTGCCGCCGAAGGGGAGTTGGTATTCCACGCCGGCGCTCGGCAGGTTGACGGTGAGCAGGCCCGCTTCCATTCCATACACGTAGTCGAATACGCGAGAAACGTTGGTGGTCTGGATGGAGGCCGAGAGGCCGAACGGGATATTGTTGGCGATGCGCATGGCATCGGTAAAATCCTTGGCGCGCATGACTGCCAGGACGGGGCCGAAGATCTCTTCCTGGGCGATGGTCATGGACTCGGTGACATCGGCGAAGATGGTGGGCTCGATGAAGTAGCCTTTGTCGTAGGCGCCGCCGGTGAGGCGTTTGCCGCCGACCAGGGGCTCGCCCGATTCCTTGCGGCCGATCTCGATGTATTTGAGATTGGTCTCCAACTGGCCTTCGTCCACGGCGGGGCCGATATCGATGCCGGCTTCGAGGCCGTTACCGATCTTGAGCTTCTTCGTGCGTTCCACCAGTGCGGCGACGAACTTATCGTAGATGGCGTCTTCGACGATGGCGCGGCTGGTGGCGGTGCACTTCTGGCCGGTGGAGAAGAAGGCTCCGTTCACGACGTTTTCGACGGCGGCGTTGAAGTCCGCGTCGGCGAGCACAATGGTGGGGTTCTTGCCGCCCATCTCCAACTGGATGCGGAGACGGCGCTTGGAGGCTTCGGCATGGAGCCATTCGCCGACGCCACAGGAGCCGGTGAAGGAGATGGCCTTCAAGCCCTTGGCTTCGACAAGAGCCTGGCCGAGCGATCCGCCGGAACCAGCGACGAAGTTTACGACGCCTTTGGGGATGCCGGCTTCGTGACAGGCTTCGACGATGCGCCAGGCGCTGAGCGGAGACGCGGAGGCGGGCTTCAATACCACGGTGTTGCCGCAGATCAAGGCCGGGGCTAGCTTCCAGGCAGGAATGGCGATGGGGAAGTTCCAGGGAGTGATGAGGCCGACTACGCCGAGCGATTTGCGAATCGCGAACATGTGGACCCGGTCGCGTTCGGAAGGAACGACGTAGCCAGGCTGACGGGAGCCTTCGCCCGCGAAGTAGCGGAAGATATTAATGGCCCGGCGGACCTCGCCCTTGGCTTCGGGAAGTGTCTTGCCCTCCTCACGGGTCATTTCTTCGCCCAACTGATCGAACTTGCGTTCGAGGATGTCGGCCACTTTGTAAAGCAGGGCGCCACGGGCCGGAGCGTTCAGGCCGCTCCAACCGGGATAGGCTGCGTTCGCCGCAGCGGCGGCGTCGCGAATGTCGTCCGGCGTGCCCTTGGCAAAGAGGCCGACGATTTCGTCGGTGTTGGCCGGGTTGCGGTTCTCGAAGGTGGCGGCGGGTGTACGCCACTCGCCATTGATGTAGTTCGGAAAGGTATTGGGCATGATTTCGTGAGTTAGAACTTTACTGCCGGCACCGCGCGCGCACCGGGCTCAGTTTTGAAATACGCATCGTTCCGCGCAAAGCCAAAAAGAGATGCGGCGATGTTATTCGGGAACAACTGGATGCTGGTATTGTAGCGCTCAACCGTTTCATTATACTTGCGCCGCTCCACGGCGATGCGGTTCTCGGTTCCGGCAAGTTCATCCTGCAATTTGAGGAAGTTCTCGTTCGATTTCAGGTTGGGGTAGCTTTCCACCACCACGAGCAGGCGGCCGATGGCGCTATCGAGTTGCTGATTGGCCTGAATCTTCTGTTCGGGCGTGCGCGCGGCAAGCAGGGAAGATCGGGCGGCGGTGACCGATCCGATTACTTTCTCTTCCTGTTTGGCGAAGCCTTTGACGGACTCGACCAGATTCGGGATCAGGTCGGCGCGGCGCTGGAGGACGATCTCCACTTGTCCCCAGGCGCCATTGATGGCCTCGCGCTGGGTGACCAGATCATTGCGCACGCCAACGATCTTCATGGCGAATCCACCTGCGATCAAGACCAGAACGAGCAAGACGATCAGAACGATTTTCATTGGGTTTGTCTCTCCTTCATTTTGCGATAGCATCGACCAGCGCGACGAGGGCATCGATTTGAGCGAGGTAAGACTCGAGCAATTTCACGGCGGGCGCGCCCTTTGGCGGCTGCTTCGTGGAACGCCATTCGAGCAAGGTGTGGAACGGCTGCGGGTCGAGTTGGAAGTGTGTGGCCGCGTGCTGGAGGATGCCCGAGCGGGCAAAGGGTGCTTCCTGGCCGGCGAGGCGTAGTACATGCCTGGTGAGTACGACGAAGGTGGTGACGGATTCGGCCATCAATCGCCGCAGTAGTTCTTCGTCAAACATCACGCCCGCTGCCTTCTGCCGCAGGCGGAGGAGCTTGGCGCGGAGCTCGTGCTCCACCTGGGCGCGATAGAAGGAGTTGTCGATCTCCAGTGGCTCCACGACATCGAGGCCATAGAGTACGCGGCGCCGCTCCTTCATATCGTGAAACTCAATGGGAAAGCAGTCTGTGGAAGTCCGCACTTCCTCTTCGCCCAGCAGCAACGGGGAGGGGTTGTTTTGCGCGCGCCACCAGTGGAATACGGGTTCGGAGTCGCGGAGCTCGGCGACGGTGATCTTCTTCAAGACACACATGACGTTGAGATCGGAGAACGTGCCATCGTACTCGCCACCGGCGGCCGAGCCGTAGAGGACGATGGAGACGAGCCGGTCGCCGAAGGCTTTCGTCATGCGCTCCACGAGTTGTTGCAGCACTTTATCCATGCGCGTTTCTCCTTACCAGTCACTGGAGGCTCCACCGCCTCCCGAATCGCCGCCGCCGAAGCCACCGAAGCTGTCATTGGAATCGTAACCGCCGAATCCGCCGCCGCTGCTCCCGCTGCCTCCGGAACCGCCCCAACCGCCAGTTGGGAAGAAGAAGGGGAGGCCGGAGCTGCGGCGGTAGCCGTGTTGGGAACGCGCGCCACGCATGATGAGGAAGACGATCACCAGGAAGATGGCGGGGAGTACGAAGGCGGGAGCGATGTCGCGTGCGATGCTGTGCCGCACCTCTGGCCGGGAAGGGATGGAAGCGTCTAGGCTGACGTTCTTTGCGGAAGCGATTTTCGTTCCGATCTGATGGGCAGCCTCCAGCATCGCGGCGCCAAACTCCTGCGAGCGAAGCAGAGGGCGCAACTGCCGGAGGAGTGTGCCGGAGTAACCGTCGGGGAGGATGGGTTCGAGGCCATAGCCTACTTCCAGCCGTACGCGGCGGTCGCGCGGCACGAGAAGGAACAGCACCCCTTCGTCCTTGCCCTTCTTGCCAATGCCCCAGCGGCGGTAGAGCGAGTTGGCGACATCGTCGATGGGTTGGCCGTCGAGGGTGGGGACGGTGACCATGGCGATTTCAGCGCCGGTGAGCGCCTGTACGCGGCTGCAGTAGCGCTCCAGTTCGGCGCGATGCGCGGGATTGAGCACACTGGCGAAATCACTGACATAGCCCTGAGGCTGGAGCAGTGAAAAATCGGCGGCGGCGCTTGAGGCGGCCATCGCCAGCGCCAGCAGGAATTTCCGCAACTGCCAAAAACGGAGCAAACTCACAGTGTAAGGCTATCCGGTAGCGGCTTTCTCCAGGGCGGCTTCCAACTGCTCCCGTGTCATCGCGGTGGAGATGAACAACTCCTGCCGTGCGCCGTCGCTCAACGCGATGGCTTTCCAGCCATTCTGCACGGGAACGGTGATGCGGACTTTGACGGGACCTTTGGCGTCGCGCACGACGCGGATCACGCCGGGGATGACACTGCGGATATCGGGATTCGCGGCGAGCAGGCGCTGGAGCATGGCCCGGACTCCGTCGAGGATGCTGTGTTCGATTTTCAGCTTGCCCTGGTGTTTGCGCAGCTTCATCTACTTGAACCTCTTGCGATAGAGCACGTCGGCGCCGATCACTCCGTTTTCGTCGCGCACGCCGATGATAGACCAGTTTTTCTGCAGGTCCCATTGGAGGCGAACCAACTGTTGCAGTGCCCCAGTGAGGTTGGTGACGTAGGTGAGTGTGATAGCGCGCGAGATCTGCTGTTCAATGGTGAGGCGCGCTTGCGGAGTGGTGTCCAGCCCAACCAGTTGCGGGTCGATCTTGACGCGGCTGACGCCGAAGAAGCGTTGCAGGCGGCCACCGACTCCGGCGCTGAGCGCGTTGCCGAGCAATGTGTCGGTGCCGGCGTAGATCCCCGAACTGGTGCTGGCCACGTTGGTCTGCGTGGCGACGGAGGATCCTGTGGGAGTGCGGCCCACGGTGAGTAGCGCGACGATGTCGCTCGGTTGCAGAGGCGGGTCGGAGCGATAGGTGACGTTGGGCTTGTCCACCGGACCCGACACGTTCATGTTCACGGTGACAGCGCGCACGACGGTTTCAAAGTCGAGATCGAGCACAGGCTCAATGCGCGCGGCGTTGAAGAACGATACCGTGCCGCGAGTGATGGTGTAGTTGGTGCCGAAGAAGTTTAACTCGCCCTGGGTCACACTTACGGTGCCCAATAGAACCGGCTTCAGCGGGCTGCCTCGGACACGCAAATCGAGCTCCGCCTGCACGCCCGAGGTCAACGATGTTTCCAATTGCAGATTGGGCGCATTGATCAGATGGACGTCGAACTGCATTCCACGGAGCAGCGCACTCGATGTGGGGGCTTGCACGGGCTTCGATGGTTGCAGCAGGAGGCTGCCGAAGTCGGTTCGCGGGGTGAATCCGGATCGCAGCACGGTGACGGTGCCGCCCAGCAGGCTTTGGTCCGAGGTGCCGGTTAACGAGAGGTTGGCGTTAACGGTGGTGCTGGCCCCTTCGGGGTAGCGAATGCGGACGCGTTCCAGTTGTCCATTGAGCCGGTAGACGATCTCTTCCGCGCCGCCGAGGGTGAGGAATCCACCCAGTTTCACTTCACCGCCGCCGGTTTGCGCGGTGAAGTTCTGCAGCAGGGCACGGTTGCGGTCAAAGACCACGATACCGTTGAGGCGGTCGATGCTGTTCGGCAGATCGCGATGGGTGAGATTGGCGTTCTTCACTTCGGCGCGGCCACCGAGCTGGGGTTCTTCGATGGTGCCGCGTACGACTGCGTTCACTTCCGCGAGGCCCGAAGTACGCAAGCCGGAGATGGCGTTTTCGAAGATGCCCAGATTCAGTGCCCCTTTCAAAGACACATTCCAGGCATTGCGGGCGCTGGTGGCTATGGTGCCGGAGGCGGTGAGATTGGTTTCCTTACCGAGTAGTTGGGCCTGCACGATCTGGAATCCTTTGTCATCCATTTCGATGATGACCGGGCCGTTGTTGCGCAGGGTGAGATCCTCAACAACCTGTGCTCCAATCTGTCCCTTGTCTGCCTTCGGGCGGAGTTCCATTTCGGTGAGATTGGCGCGGGCCCGCATGGTTTGCGGTTTGCGCAAGGCGCCGCTGAAGACGATGCCGCCGCGGAACTGGCCGTCGAGGGGAAGCTCTCCGCTGCGTCCGAATACTTTCAGAATCTCGCCGACGGTAGTCAGCTTGAGGGTGCCCAAGTCGATTTCGCCGAGTCCGTTGGAATCGCCGGTGAGTTGCCATTCGCCCTGGCCGGTGAGCGGAGACTTAAGCAAATCCCCCTTGGCTTGAACGGAAATGCGTTGCTGATAGGTTTTGGCGTCCAGCGTCAAGGAGCCGAGGACATTCTTATTCACGGCGATTTGCCGCACCGCCAGCGATCCGTTGATTGCTTCGAGTACGGGTTGGCCGTTGCGAACCTGCAATTCGCCGGAGAGTTTGGCATCGGCACGGCCGTCGAGGTCCTTATTGACACGCCGCAATGACTCCACGGCGGAGAGGATAGCGTTCTGTCCGGATACTTCGAACTGAAGGGTGCCGTTGTCATACTGGCTGGGCGGATGGCGGTAGCTTGCGCGGAATGGGAAACGTCCGGCCGCATGTTCCGCGGATCCGTTGTTGGCTTCGAGCAGCCCAGGGTCGAAGGTGAGATCGAAGCGGATTCTTTCGAAAGGCTCCTGATCGACCTGGACCTTGGTAAGAGTGAGCCCAGCCTTAACACGGGGCTCGTCGAGCGAGCCCTGAATCGTGATGGGGCCAGAGACCGTGCCCTTCAGGGCAACGGCGAGTTGGCGGCCTTTCAACAATTCTTCGATGCTGGCCTGGCGCAGCTCGAAATCGGCATTGATGGGGCTGTCGGAGGAGAGGCGCCAATTGCGCAGCACGGTGTTCGCGCTGCCTTCTATGACACTGGCGCCTTGCTGAAAGCGGATTTTCCGCAACGTAAGGGCAGAAGCGCCCGCCTCCAACTCCGCGGCAACGCTGTCGAGCTTGCGCTTTTCGATTACGGCGTTCTTCAGCGCCACTTTTCCTCGGACCTGCGGCGCTGTCAACGGGGAAATGACGGATCCCTCGAAGTGGGCCGTACCGCCATCGAGTTGCAGTGGGAGTTCCGTGGGGGGCGTGGTGGTAAAGAGCGCCATGGCGGGCAAGAAATCATTGAGGTCCGTGCTGTCGAGGAGCACACGCAGATCGGCGCCGAGCGCTCCGGTGAAGTCGATTCGGCTGGACGGTGTTTTGAGATAAGAGGACTCAAGGGCAAGCAACTGTCCCTCGGCCTGATAGGTGGAGCGAAGGACACCTTCGAGAGGGATGCGGCCTTCGCCCGGTTCGAGGACTAAATGCGTGTTGACGCGAAAGCCTGTGACTCCCTTTGCGGCAAACGCTCCGGAGAGTTCCACGGGGCCGGATACGAGGGCAGACCATGCTAAGGGGTGGTTGTCGCGGATCACCTGCTGCAGCTCATCCAGCGAGTAGTCGCGCACTGCGCCTTTCACCACGAAGTCTCGCCATTGGCGGATCTCGGCTGTGCCGGCGAAGATTCCACCGGCGGCGCGCGCTTCGAGATTCTTCACTTCAACAAGATCGGGCAGCAAACGCACGTCGCCGGATACCTGCGCCTGTGTGACCTGCCAATCGGGCTGGCGCACGGAGAGTTGTTGGCCGTTCATTTTTCCGGCCAGCAGATACTGGCCGTCGGCATAGGTGAACTTGCCTTGAAACTTTGTCGTTCCCTCGGGGCTGATGGGGAGGCGGAAGGCCGGGGCGTAGCGCTTCATGGCGAATGAGCCTGTGGCGTCGACATCGAGTTTGGGCGCGCGGTAATCCTTCATCCAGCCCTTGGCGCGGACCCACGATTCGCCATCGCGAATGTCGGCTTGCTGGAACTGGAGCCCCTGCTTATCCATGGTGAGCTGCACTTTGACATCGAAGTCGAGTGGCCCGATTTTCGGCCAGCGGAGATGAAACGGCGCGGCGGAAACCAGGCCCCGATAGCGCGGCCCATCGCGTTCCCAGCCGAATTCGACGGAGAGGTTTTCGGCCTGCAGATCGATGGGGACGCGCTTGTTGTCGTATTCAAAAGTGCCATTTTTCAGATGGAACTTGCGCGCGGAAAGTGAGACGAAGCGTTCAAAGGGCGACGGGGCTTGCGGATTGCGGATCTTCGGTCCGGGGATGTTGGTGCTGCCATCGGGGAAGACCAGGATGCGCACTTCGGGTTTCTCTACAGTGAGCGCTTCGAGGTAGGCATCCTTGCGGAGGAAGGAAACCACTTTCACCTGCACCAGGATCTTGGCCACGCGAGCCAGTGGTGGATCGCTGGCTGGCTCTTTGCCACGCAGTTCGAAACCGTCGACGGTGGCTTCCAGCGTGGTGGGATTGAAATCGAAGCGGCGCAGGGCCACCTTGCCGCCGGTGGCCTTTTCGGCTTCGAGAATGATGCGGGCGCGGATCTGTTCGCGGAGCCAACTGGTGCGCAGGAAGACGGACACAGAAATCCCCAGGATGGCAACGACTGCCATGAGCGTGAAGAAGGTCCACTTCAACCAGCGCCGTAAGCGTCTCATTGGAACACCTCCTCACGATAGCGGATGCGCGAGCGGGCGCGGGTTTGCTGCAACCACTCCTCGGATGCCGTGTCGGTTTTGGCGCCGAGGATCCACTCTTCGATGTCCGGGCTGACTTCTTCGAGCGGCGGCACCGGCTTGGCGGGGTTCGTCTTCTGCCAGTATTCGCGGAATTCCTTACTGTAGTAGGCGGCGATCTCATCGCTCGAAACCTGCTGGCCGCGAGTGAAGCGGAGGTCAATGAATTCCACGGCGCGGATCATCGACTGCAGATAGAGGCGCACCTCCTCGTCCGTGATGCGGCGTTTGACCAACTCGGCCTGATAGGCCTCGTCGGTGGGGTAGCGGGGCTTGATCAGTTCATTCCACTGCGAGATCACATCGGCCATGGAGGGCACGGTGAATCGGGTTTCGTCCATTTCCTGGATAAGCAGCACTTGGGAGATGACGGTTTCCGCCGCCTTGCGCCTGGAGGCGAGGCTGAAATCCGGCTCGCGGCCATCGATGAAGGCGGCGAGGCGGATGGCCTGAAAGATTTCGCTCTCCGGGATGACGCGCGAACCGATGGTGATGGCGATGCGGTCAATGATCTCGCCCGGCAGCAGCAGTGTGACCAGCAACAGCAATGCAATGCGTGTTCTCATCAGAACGCCTGTCCCAGGCTAAAGTGGAATTGAAACGCGCTGACCCGCTGCCGCACGCGACGATCTTCCGGGATGCCGCCCGGCAGCGCAGCCTGTTCGAACAGTTCCTGCAGGGAGCCGCGATAGCCGACAAAGCGGGGCGAGTTCAAACCGAAGCCAAAGTCGACACGAATGGGGCCGATGGGAGTTTTGTAGCGGACGCCGATTCCCACGGCGTGCACCATGTAGTCGAAATCTTCGTCGTTTTTTTGCCGCGGACGGAAAGAAATATTGCGGAAGCGGGAGTAGACATTGCCGGCATCGTGGAAGATCACGCCGCCCAGGCTTTCCCCAATGAAGGGAATACGCAATTCGGTCTGGTTGAAGAGCAAGCCATTCCCGCCGTTGGGAAAGCCCGTGAGCAAGTCGCGCGGGCCAGCCTGGTTTTCCGGAAAGCCGCGGTGCGAGACGGCGCCGCCGGCAAAGAACAACTCCGAAATCGGAATTTCGTTGCCGCCGTAGCGCTTGATCCATCCGAGGGTGGTGTTGCGGGATAGGACCAGGTCGCGGCTGATGCGATGGTAGCTGGAATTGCGCGCGAGGATGCGGCCGAAACCGGTTTCCGAGGCCAGCGCCTTTGTCGCCAGGGAAACGTCGACGGAGTTGTAGAGCCCGCGAGTGGCATTGAGTGGGTCGTCGCGCTTGTCGTGAATGAAGGTGGTGGATACCAGCCCTACGCGAGCCGGCTGCGACACCGGCAGAATCAACTTGGGGTCAATGAGAACATCACGGTTGCTGACGCGCCTGACGGTGACGCGATACTGGGTTTGAAAGGCGCGGGTGAAGCGCTGGCCGAACTGTGCGGCGCCTTCAAAGCGGCGGGAAGAGAAGGTGCGCACGTTGCGGGAATCATCATAGAGGCCGGTGAAGGTGAGGCTGATATTCTCGCGTCCCTGGAACTGGGGAGCGAGATAGGTGATCACACCCCTCTTTTGCAGTGTGGACAAGCGAGTCTGCACCCCGACCGTATGGCCCAACCCCATGAAGTTGAGACGGCTCAAGCCGAGCGAAACACGCGGGGCGAAGGAGGCCCCGCCGGCCGGAGCACTGAGGCTGGTGGAGCTTCCGCCGATACGGCCGAACTCGGCGCCGATACCGCCGTTGAGCGAATAGCGGCTGGCTTCTTCCATCTGGAACAGCACTCGTTTCTCACGGACGCTTCCAGTCGGATTCTGCAACGCCATATCCACTTTGGCAAAAATGCCCAAATCATAGAGACGTCGCTGGCTGAAGACCATGCGGCTGAGCGACAGGGGCAGGCCCGGAAAGAGGCTGATGCGATTCTCCACCAGGCTCATGCGTGTGGAGGCGAGGCCGTTGACCTGCACATCTTTGACGAACAGGCGCCTTCCCTCCTGGACTACATACTTCAGGTCCATCATCCTCTCGTTGCCCGGGGCGGCGGTTGCCACCACATCCATCGAAGCGTCAGGGTAGCCGTTGTTGTAGTAGAAGTTGAGAATATTGTCGCGGTCCGTGGCTACACCGAAGGGACTATAGGGCTGCCCGTCGGTGGAGGTCAACATGGAGCGGACGGTTTCATACAGGCGCAGATCGACGCCGGAGATTTCCAGGCTGCCGACGAACATCTGTTCACCCTCTTCCACGTCCACTTCGACACTCACCTGGCGATGCTTGCCTTGAAAATTGCGCTGCACCGACGCATTCACTTTCACGTCGCGGAATCCGTTGCTGCGGTAGAGTTCGGCGATGGCGCGTTTGTCGGAGTCGAGCAACTCTTCGCTATAGCGTCCATAGCGGTTCACCAGCCATCCGGCGGGAACCACATTCATCCGCTCACGCAAGGTGAGGGCATCGAAGTAGCGGTTGCCCTTGACCCCCACGTGGGCTACTGTGTAGCGGTCGCCGCGGTCGATGGCGAATTCGATTCGTTCTTCCTCCGGGCTGACCGCGGAACGGTCGTAGCTGACTTCGGCATCGAAGTAGCCGCGTGCCTGGAAGTAGTGTGTGATTTTACGGGTACCTTCTTCCAGCAGGTCCTGATCGACCGACTGTTCCTGGAATACGGGGATCAATTCTTTGAGGCGCCCGCGCGAGAGTTTAGTTCCGGTGGCCACGACGGATACCTTGGGCCCGGATTCCATGCGAAGGTGCGGCCGTACTCGATTCTCTTCGGGCAGGTATTCAAGCTTATCCAGTTCGACGCGGGCGAGAAGGAAGTCTTTACGCAGGAAGCTGCGGCGGATGCGCTCCATCCCCTGGAGCATGCGCTGCTCGGAAAACTGCTGCCACCCGAGTACACCCCAGAGCCGCTTCCAGTGCGAGGTGTTGAGGATGGAGTTTTCCGGAATCTTCATATTTCCCGTAATCGAAGGTCTGGCGAAATAGGCACGGTCACCAGGACGGATGAGGAACTGGACGTGCAACTCGTCGAATGCCGGATAGCGTTCCACCAGCGGCTGAATGCGAGGAAAATAGAAGCCGTTGGCTTTGAGGATTTCACGCAATCCGGCCATCGCCTCGGCCATGCCTTCCTCTGTGTATTGCGCCCCCAACTCCAGCTTGGTGGCGGCAATGAGTTGCTCGCGATTTGGCGGCTCCACGGCTCCTTCTACCGTGATGCGGCTGAGGAACCAGTTCTGCTTGGTGAGAAAGGTGAGGACGACTTTGCCCTCGCGCAGGATGGCATCCACCTGAAGCTCTTCGTAGCGGCCCGTTCCGTAGAGCCGCTGGATCGCGCGGCGAACGGATACGGCGGTGAGGGGCTCATTGAGCTCAATACCGATGAGCCGTTTCAGCTCTTCGGCTGGCAGGGGCTGGATTTGTGGATCGAAGCGGATTTCGGCCACAAGTTTTCCCTCGTAGTCCCAGGGTGCGGCACGAAGTACGCAGGAAGACAATACCAGGAGAACGATCTGGGCGAAAGCCACTCCTATTCAGGATAACAGCAGGGGAGGGGCTGTTTCGGATGAGGAGGTGCGTTCACTCCGAACGGAGGGTGATCGCCGGGTCAATGCGGGCGGCGCGCCTGGCGGGCCAATAGCTTGCGGCCAGTGCCACGGCAGTGAGAACGAAGGCCGCCATCAGCTTGGGCAATAGCGGGAGATCGAGGATGCCGAGGGGCATGGCTTGCAGCAGCGGCAACTCCCACAGGGACAGCACCAGGCCGATCGTGGCGCCGATGGCGACCAGACGCATCCCGCGATGGAGCACCTCGCGGACAATTCGCTGGGGTCCGGCGCCGAGGGCTGCGCGAATTCCGATCTCCCGGGTGCGCTGGGCGACCTCGCCGGCGAGAATGCCATGCACCCCGATGGCGGCCAATAGCAATGCCAGAATCGAGAAGCCGGTCATTAACCAGGTGACTAGTCTCGGTGCGGATCGGGCGGAAGCGAGTCCCTCTTCCATCGTTTGGATTTCGTCGATCCAGAGGCGCGGGTCGATCTGGCGTACGCGCTCGCGGATGGTCTGCTGCACGGCGGAACCATCGCCTGTGGTGCGGAGCACGAAGTGCGCGAGCGGCCAGTCTACGTCCTCCATGAGCACGAAAATTTCCGGGGGATTTTCGGCCAACAGATCTTGTTTTAAGTTGGCGGCTACTCCGGTTATCCGGAAGCGCTTCCCGCCTTCGAGTAGCAACTCCTGGCCCACGGGCTGCCGGCCAGAGAGGTAAAGCTTCGCGAAGGCTTCGTTGATCACGGCTTCGCCTTTGCGTTGCGGAGCTGCTCCGCTGAGGTAGGGCACTCCGATGGCGTCGAGATAAGTGGCGCTCATTCCGCGCAGGGAGACGCGGAGACTTTCGAGGGCGGGCGGAAGGGATAGGCCAGCGATGCGCACTGCCTGGCTCTGTGTTCCTCCTTGCAGCGGCAGCCGGTCCACCAATGCCGCGGTACGCACTCCCGGGATGGAGCCCAGTTGCTCCAGGGCTGCGGCGTGGAATGCATCGAGCCTCGGTTTGGGGGTGTTCCAGGGTTGCGAGATCTTCACAGTGAGGAGGTGGCCGCTGTCGAAGCCGAGCGAGGAGTTGCGTAGTTTGAGAAAGGCGTCGATGGCTGTGCCGGCGCCGGAGAGGAGCGCCCATGCGGCGGCGATTTCCCCTACCACCAGCGCTCCGCTGAGCCAGGGGTGGCGCAACGCCCGGCCCATTGCCGGTTGAATGGGTGAGCGCATGGCGTACCAGGCCGGTCCCGCGGCGAAGATCAACCCGGAGGCCAGCGAAATCGCGGCGGAGAAAAGGAGCATGCGGGCATCGACGGACGCGGTGTCCAATCTCGACAGGTCTGCCGGCAGAGCGGATTTGAGCAGATCCAGCAGAAATACGGCGAGGACTGAGCCGAGTGCACTGCCGATAGCCGCAAGCAGCAGCGATTCGGCCAGGTAGAGCCGCATCAGTGCCCAATTGCCGCCACCGAGCGCTTTGCGGATGGATGCTTCGCGTTGCCGTTCAGCAGCGCGAGAAAGCAGCAGCGTGGCGATGTTCCAGCAGGCGATCAACAGCACAAGGCCGGAAATGAGGAGCAGCGTCTGGAGCAACTGCCTCGCATCGGCCGCGGCGGCAGTTTGCAGTGACTCGATGCGAGCTGTGAGTCCGCCGTCGGAATCCGGATACTGCGCAGCAAGGCGCTGTTCCACCACACGCCATTCGGCTGCTGCCTGCGCTGAGGTAACGCCATTGCGAAGGCGAACGAAGCAGAAGAGAAACGCTGCCTTGCGCGATCCCGCTTGGAGGCTTGCGGGGGCAGGTATCCAGGCATCGGCCGAGTCGGGCAAGCCTGATCCTGGCGCCATTACGCCGATCACGGTGGTGGGCTTCTGATTCAGTTCCAGGGTTTGGCCCACGGCGCGAGAGGCGTCGCCGAACAGTTGGCGGGCGAAACGCGTGCTCAGTACCGCCACAGCATCGCCTCTGCCGCGCATTTCTTCTTCGGTGAATCCTCTACCCGCGGTTGGATAGACGCCGGTGGTGCGGAATAGGTCGGCGAAGGTTCGCGCTACGGGGATACGGACGGGATCGGCGTTGCTGCGGGCCACCAACTGCTCCGTGTAGTATGCAGCCGCCGCCTCCACGCTGGGAACCTGTGCTGCCCAATCGTAGAGACGCTGCGGGTTGCCGCCCGTGGGCTGCCCATCGCGGGTTTCGTGCACGGCGAAGACGCGATCACCGTCTTTGATTGGCAAGGGACGCAGCACGACGGCATCGAGGACGGAAAACAACGCGGTGTTCGCGCCCACGCCTAGTGCCAATGAGGCGAGTATGGCGGCCAGCAGGCCCTTGCGCCGCAGCAGGCTCCGCCAGGCTTGCCGCAGTTCCCGAAGCAGAGTCTCCATAGCGCCGAGCATTTCATTGGGATGCCCGGACGTGTGCTTCGGATGTAGGAAACCTTCATGGGATGATGGAAGGGAATGGACGCACCGGCCCGCGAACGTTACTCCCGCCAGATTCTTTTTTCCGGTATTGGGGAACAGGGACAGCGCCGGTTGATGGAGTCGCGCGTGGCCATTGTGGGGTGCGGAGCGCTCGGCAGTTTTCACGCGGGAGCGCTGGCGCGCGCCGGTGTCGGATGGCTGGATCTGATCGACCGCGATTACGTGGAATCGAGCAATCTGCAGCGGCAGTGGCTGTATGAGGAGAAGGACGCGGCGGAGTCGATGCCGAAGGCAATTGCCGCGGCGCGGGCCATTCAGCGGATCAATAGCGGCGTGCATGCCGAGCCGGTGGTGGCCGATCTGACCGCGGCCAACGCCGAGGATTTGCTGGCGGAAGCGGATCTGATTCTCGATGCGACGGATAACTTCGAAACGCGCTATCTGCTGAATGATTTTGCGGTGCACTACGACACGCCTTGGATTTACGGGGCTGCCGTGGGCAGCTACGGACTGGCCATGCCGATTCTTCCGGGGCAGACGGCGTGCCTCAAGTGTGTGTATCCGGAACCGCCTTCCGGCGCGCAACCGACCTGTGAAACCGCGGGTGTTCTCAACACGATCACTTCGCTGATTGCGTCCCTGCAGGTGAGCATGGCGCTGCAGATTCTGGTTGGCAAAGCGGATGAAGTGGCGCGGAAGCTGACCACCGTGGATGTGTGGACCGGGGTGATCCGGCAAGTGCGCCAGCCGGAGCCATCTCCATCCTGCCAGGCGTGTGGCCAGCGTGATCTGATTCACCTGCAAGGGCGGCGGCGGACGCCGATCAGTCTGTGCGGGCGGAACGCAGTGCAGATTCATGATCGTGCACGCCCGCTGGATCTGGCGGAACTGGAGGGGCGGCTGCTGCCGCTGGGGCAAGTACGCCGCAATGAGTTCGCCTTGCGTTTTTTTCTGCCATCGTATGAAATGACGGTGTTCCCCGACGGGCGAGCTATCGTCAAAGGCACCACGGACGTGGGCATCGCACGCAGTCTCTACGCGCGGTACATCGGGGCCTAAGGACGCGAATGACACGGCGAACATTACTTCTTGGCGCGCTGGCGCCGGCTCCTCGTCCCAATGTGGTGTACATCATTACCGACGATCAGCGCTGGGATTTGCTGAGCCTGCGCGGGCACCCTTATGTGCAGACTCCGAACATGGATCGGATCGGCAAAGAGGGAATCACGTTTCTGAATGCCTTTGTCACTACCAGCCTGTGCAGCCCGAGCCGCGCGACGTATCTCACCGGCCGTTACGCTCACCAGCACCTGGTGCGGTATAACCGCGTCTCCGATACCTTCGACCGCGACGAAGTCCTCTTTCCTCAGGTTCTGAAGAATGCCGGATACCGCACCGGCTACATCGGCAAGTGGCACATCGGGAACAATTCCGCGCCGCGCAAGGGATTCGATTCGTGGGCCGTGCTTCCCGGGCAGGGGCGATACCGCGATCCCATCTTTAACGTGCAGGGCAAGGAACAAACGCTGAAGGGCCACGTCGATCCCGTGACCGCCGACTTCGCCGTGGATTTCATCCGCGGCCAGAGCGCTGGGCAACCGTTTTGTCTTTGCGTCGGCATCAAATCCCCTCACGCCGAGCAATTGCCGCCCGCCGATATGAAGCAACTGCTGGCGAACGTCGATGTGCCGTTGCCGGCTACATGGAACGAAGACTATGGGAAGACCGGAAAGGCCGATGCCATGGCGAATAGCTGCATCGAAGCCGACCGTTTCTTCGATGGCCCGAAGCAGTTGAAGGGCAACTGGCAGAACTACATCAAGGATTTCTACCGCAGCGTAATGAGCGCCGATCGCACCGTGGGACGGATTCTCGATGCGCTGGATGAGAAGAAGCTGGCCGAGGATACGCTGGTGATTTTTGTTGGCGACAACGGCTTCTTCCTGGGCGAGCACCGCTTGGTGGACAAGCGTTTCCCGTATGAAGAAGCGCTGCGGGTGCCGATGCTGATGCGCTATCCGCGGCTCATTCCAGCGGGGAGCGTATCGACGCAAATGGTGCTGAATCTCGATATCTTTCCAACCGTGCTGGATGTATGCGGGTTGAAGGGCGGGAAAGCTTCGCCTACGGCCCGCTCTTTGCGGCCTCTGTTTGCAGGGACGGAACCGAAACAATGGCGCTCCGATATGTTTTATGAATACGCGGAGCGCATCTGGCAATGCCCGGCGCTGGTGGCGGTGCGAACCGCCCGGTACAAGTACATTGAGTATCTGGATAAAGCCAACACCAACGAACTGTACGATCTGTTGGTGGATCCGGGCGAGATGCGCAACGTGATCGGCGAAGCCGGGTATCGCGCCACGCTCAAAGACATGCAGATGCGCCTGGCGCGCCTGAAGAAGGAAATCGCCTGGACGGCGCCTGACCTGACCGAACCCAATTCCCCCTGTCCGAGTCGAAAGGAGACTGTGCAATGAAACTCATCCTTCTATACGCCGTAGCGATAGCCGCTTTCGCCCAATCCACTGTCCGCATTCCCATGGCCGAACTGCGCGATCGCGTTCGTGGCGGGTGGGCCGGGCAGATGATTGGTGTGAGCTACGGCGCTCCCACGGAGTTCCGGTTCAACGAGGTCATCATCCCGAAGGATCAACTGCCGCAGTGGACGCCGGACAAGGTGACCAATTCGCTCAACCAGGACGACCTGTACGTCGATATGACTTTTGCCAAGGTTCTGGACGATAAAGGGCTGGACGCGACTACCGAAGATTTCGGCCAGATGTTCCGCAACGCGCAGTATTCGTTGTGGCACGCGAACCTGGCGGCGCGGCGCAATCTGAAGCGGGGAGTGCCGGCAAAGCTTGCCGGGCATCCCGACTACAACGTGCACGCGGACGACATCGACTTCCAGATTGAGGCGGACTTCATTGGCCTGATGGCCCCGGGACTTCCGCGCTCTGCCAGTGATATCGCCATGCGCGCCGGCCGGGTGATGAATTACGGGGAGGGCATCTATGGCGGGTTGTTTGTTTCCTGTATGTACTCGGCGGCGTTTTTTGAGAAGAGCCCCCGCGCCGTGGTGGAAGCGGGTCTGCGCTGCCTGCCTCCGCAGAGCAAGTATCACAAGCTGATCGCCGATGTTCTGGCCTGGTCAAAGGCGGACCAGAAGGACTGGGAGTCGGTGTGGAAGCAGATCGAGAAGAAATGGAACAACGCCGAGCCGTGCCCCGAGGGCGCCATGCGGCCGTTCAATATCGATGCTGCGCTGAATGGGGCTTACATCGCGCTCGGCCTGTTGTATGGCGATGGAGAGATGAACAAGACGATCGAGGTATCGACACGTGCCGGGCAGGATTCGGACTGCAACCCATCGAGCGCGGCGGGGATTCTCGGCGTGATGCTGGGCTACAATCGCATCCCGGACCACTGGAAGAGCCACATCCCGGCCATTTCCAAAGAGAAGTTCCGGTACACCGACTTCACCTTTGAAAGCATTGTGGACAGTACGGTGACGCGCGCTGTGAAACTTGCCGTACGCAATGGCGGAAAGCAGGATGGCGAAACGCTGATCGTGAAGACGCAAACCGCCAAGGCTGTGCCATTCGAGGATTGGAAGGGCCGTTCTTCCCCGCGTGAGCGCATCTCCGTATCCGATGCCCGGTGGCAATTTCAGGGACCTTGGAAGCAGAGCATGGACGTGATTCGCAAGGAGGATCGCCACCTGCGCGTCAGTTCGGAAAAGGGCGCCGAGGCCGTGGTGACGTTTGAAGGGACGGGCGTTGTGGTAAGCGGGCCTTTTCTTCCCACCTGCGGCAAGGCGGAGTTCGTGCTCGACGGCAAGGCTCCGAAGGTTTCCGATTGCTACCCGGACGAAGACCACCGCAAGCTGAATGACTCGATGTTCCACGCCTTTGGGTTGGCGAAGGGGAAGCACACGCTGCGCATCCGCGTTTTGGGAGAGCGCATCTTCGATTCGAAGGGCGCGGAGATCGCGCTGAACGACGTCATCGTTTTCGAGTAGCTTCACAAGCCGCTACACTGAAAGTTCAATCATCTTATGCGTAAACCACTCATGGCCGGCAATTGGAAGATGTACAAAACTGCCGGCGAAACCACTGCTTTTTTCGAAAAATTTCTTCCCCTTGTCGCCGCCTCCACGCATGCTGACGCCGTCATCGGGGCTCCGTTCGTGAACTTGCCCGCGGCCGTCGCCGCCACGTCGGGCAGCAACGTTGAGATTGGGGCGCAGAATCTGTTCTGGGCCAAGGAAGGCGCCTACACAGGCGAGATCTCCGGACCGATGCTGGTTGGCGTCGGATGCAAATGGGTGATCATCGGCCACAGCGAACGGCGCCAGTATTTCGGGGAGACCGAAGAGACGGTGCTGAAGCGCACGCTGGCGGCACTGGAGTATGGGTTGAAGCCGATTGTCTGTGTCGGGGAACGCCTGGAAGAGCGCGAGTCGGGCAGTACGGAGGCGGTGCTGAAGGCCCAGTTTGACGGCGGCATCGCTCCGCTCAGCGACGCCCAGTTTGCCTCTGTCACGATTGCCTATGAGCCCGTATGGGCGATTGGCACGGGCAAGACCGCGACTCCTGACATGGCCGCCGATGCACACCGCTATCTGCGCGGTCTGGTGGCGGGGAAGTACGGCGCGGATGCCGCGTCCAAGGTCCGCATTCTGTACGGCGGAAGCGTCAAGCCGGACAATGTGAAGGGATTGATGGCTAAGCCGGATATCGACGGAGCTTTAGTGGGTGGAGCAAGCCTGGATCCGATCGGGTTTGCTTCGATCGTCAATTTCTAGTTGAGGGAAAGGGCACCGGTGGAATCACCGGTGCCTCTATTCATTGCCCGCAGTGGGGCCAAGCGAGTAACGGAACAGACCAGCCACCGGCGCCTGTGAAGGCAGCAACTCCGGTTCCACAAGGAAGACCTCGCCGCCGTGCAGCAGCGTTTCCGTAGCCGCGCAGTTGAGCAGGTCCTCTTCGAGGTAAGGCGCCTTGCCGGGCTTGCCAATGGCTTCGAGAAAATCGCCTCTGACCTCGGCCCCATCGGCAACGAAGAGGCGCCAGACCCGTCCTTGAATCGCTGCGCGAAGGACCGCGTTTACGGAGGTGGACCAACGGTCCCCGGGCACGTACTCTTCCATCGCCACCAGGTGGCGCGCCGCTTCCTCCATGCGCTGGGCATGAATCAGTTGGTGCGCTTTCCCGATGACCACTTCTTCCGGCAACAGGTCTATATTCCCCGCTATGGATTGGGGCACGGTCAGCGGATAGGTGTTCTCTTTCTTGTAGGCGGCAATCATGTGCTCAGCCCCGGCGAGAATGAGCGGAACTCCCAGATCCTGCAGATAGGAATGGAGGCTGCGGTCGAGCATCGTGCAGAAGAACTGCAGCCGCCGTCCCTCGTTTGCCGATGCGATGCCGAAGGAAATGGCATTCTCAAAGTTTTTCTTGGGGATGTCTTCGTCTACCAGCATCGAGTCAAAGCACAGAGGGACGCCGCGGGGAAGCCGGAGTTCGCTGAGCTTCCCCTCACGGCATCGCATTGTCCGGATTGCTCCGGAAGCCAACTCCAGGATCACGAACTCCCGCGGCTCCATGAGCCAGGGGAGGAGCGGACGGATGTGGAAATGACGGCTCACCACGACGGTTTCGGGGACGGATGCCGGGACCTCGAAGCAGAAGAAATCGCGCCCATCGAGGAACAGGCCGACACCCGACCGGCGCGCGTCCCGGAAGGCCGGGTCGCTGGCCAGAGTGAGCAGCGGAGCCACTTGCTGCGCGCATTCGTGGTGAGCCAGTCCTTGGGCGAGCAACTGCGGAAACACCGTGTCCACGGCATTGCGGAGCCGCCTGGAATTCGGGGTGGATGGGGCGCCCGGTGTAGCCCCAGGCAATAACACAGTGACCGCGGGCGGAAGGGGTCTCCCCATCCGGTGGAGGTCGCTGATTGAGAACAATTGAAACAGCACGCTATTGCCTGTCATGGTTCACCCTTTCCTGGCTGATCCGGTTGAGCCTAGGCTAGTTGGTGAGAATCACGTTTTGTGCCTGCTGCCACGATTTGTAGAGGATGAGAACTAAGAGGGCCAGGAAATAGACTAACGTCACCACGGTCAGTGATTTGCCCCATTTGTCGACCCACGTGAGCCGCGTCGCGATGGTTGACTGTTTGCCAACCTCCGTCGCCTCGTTGGCGGTCATGTGGATATGGAAGTCCTGGTCTTTGCCAATAAAGTAGCGGTATAGAGCCAGCGCAATCACAACCGCAATGAGGGCGGCCAGAATCGTCAACTCAACCACCATCGAACCCAGACTGGGAAACATATGAGGAACTCCTTCCACCCCTTATTGAGCACTCCGAGTTCCAAATCTGAATGTGTAATGGAATCAATCGAGTATCGTAGATCCCTGGGGTGGATGCCCCAAGCTGTGGGAGGTTTCACCCATCACTCCACCTCGATCGCCTCGATCCAATAGTCGTAATCGTCATCCTGTTGTTTCACTGTTGCGCGGATTTTCAGTCCCACTTTTAGCTTGGTAAAGCCGGCTGGATCGCGCACGGGGAAATCCATCGTCATGGCCTCCATCCACAATTGCCCGGAGGCGCTCCGGATGGGGCCGTGCTGCACGGTAACCACATGGCTGCGCTCATTGATGCGGATGATTTTACCCGACAGCAGGTACTGCCTGGTGGGTCCCCCGCCCGCCTTCGGTTTCGAGCACCCCAGCGACGCCAAGAGCACACACAGCGCGGCCACAATGCGTAACATTATTTTGTAATTTCCTCGTATCGCTGGGAAACGAAGTCCCATTCAATGACGTTCAGAATGGCGGCCAGATAGTCCGCGCGACGATTCTGGTACTTGAGGTAGTAGGCGTGTTCCCAGACGTCGATACCGAAGACAGGGGTCACACCCGCCATCCATGGTGAGTCCTGGTTGGGGGATGTCTCGATGGTTAGGGCTCCTGCCTTTGCGGTTACCCACACCCATCCACTGCCAAACACTGTGAGGCCCGTGGCGCGCAGTTTTTCTTCGAATGCCGCTTGCCCACCGAAGCTCTTCTGAATGGCTGCGGCAAGTTTCCCCTTTGGTGCGGCTCCCGGCTTGTGCTTGCCCAGTGTCTGCCAAAAGAGGGAATGGTTCAGGTGGCCGCCCCCATTGTTGCGCACGGCATTGCGGATGGGATCCGGCACGGATGCCAGGTCTTTGAGCAACTGCTCCACCGGCTTGGCGGCGATTGCGGGCTGAGTGCCAAGCGCCTTGTTGAGGTTGTCCACGTAGGCCTGATGATGCTTGCCGTGATGGATCTCCATGGTGCGCGCGTCGATGTAAGGCTCCAGGGCGTCGAGCGCGAAAGGCAGTTTCGGCAGAGCCGTTTGCGCAGCGATGATCTTTTGCGACGGCAACAGCGCCAGCGCCGTTGCGGATTGAATGAGTTGTCGTCTGGTCATGGGATTCTCCGGATCTGTTCCAAAATGTAGTCACTGCCGCGCTTGCGAACCCCAGCCGTGATTTTTGTTCCCGGCTTGAGGGCTGCGAGGGAGGATTTGTTGTCGACGAGAAACTCCATGGCATAGGGAGCTTGCATCGCCTTCATGAAGCCGGGCACTTCATCGTGATACAACGAGACTGCGCCGTCTTCGACATAGACCTTCACCACCACGCCGGTCAGCGTGTACTTGGGTTTGGGCGGGGCCTGAGGGACCGCGGGCGCCGGGCGGAAGGGGTCGGACAGGCGCGGATCCGCGATCCATTTCGTGTCGGTCAAGGAGCGAAGGAAGGCGAGCAGGTCTGCCTTCTCGCCGGCGGTCAATTCAAATGATTTGATGAATTCGCTTTTGTTGGGGTTGTCGAAGCCGACGCCGGAGAGCGGCCCCGTTTGGATGGTTCTCCCACCCACGCGGTAGTGCTCGATTGCATCTTCCAGCGTGGCGACGCTGCCGTCGTGCATATAGGGAGCCGTCAACGCGATGTTTCGCAGGGTAGGCGCTTTGAATTTGCCGATGTCTTCTTCCATGCGGGTGAATTCATACAGGCCGACATTGGGCTGCGGATAGGAGGTTTTTCCCGGGAGGTTGTAAAGCCCCGTGTTGTGGAACTCAATCTCGGTGAAGCCTTTGCCGAGATAGTTCACTGTTCCGGTGAAGTTGAAGCCTCCGTGGCAATGGAAGCATTCCAGGCGTTCGCTGAAGAATAGTGTCTCGCCGCGTTTGGCCGCCGCGGAGATGGCATTCGGGTCGTCGCCGCGCCGGTATTCGTCGTAGGGCGAGTCTCCCGACAGGATGATTCGTTCAAAGGAGGCGATGGCTTTGGTCACATTGGCAATGGTGAAGGGATCGGCTTCCGTTGGAAATGCCGCCGGGAACTGCTTGCGATAGGTGGGGTCTGCCTTCAGACGCCGGATCAGCAACTCCTCCTTGCCGGTCATGCCTAATTCGATGGGAGCGTCGCCGAATATGGGGACCAGTGCCTGTTGCTCGAGCGTTCGCACATTCGGGTTGGCCCAGGTAAGCACCGGCGCGTAGGCCACGTTGGCCAAGCTCATGGGCCCGCGCGGATGCAACTCGCCGGTGGAACCGAGCCCTCGGGCACGCTGATCGGCAAAGGCGCGGCGTTGTTCATGGCAGGTGCCGCAGGATTGGGTTTGGTTCAGCGACAGCCGCTTGTCGTAAAAAAGCCGCCGCCCCAGCACCACCTTTTCCTGCGTCATCAGGTTGTCGGGAGGGACCACGGGAAAGGGGAATCCGGGAGGCAGCCGCCATTCATACGGACCCAGTTGCGCCTTTTCCTCCTGGCGCGCCTGAAGGCGAAGCATGCGCACGTGATGAACAAGCTGCCAACTGCCGGTTTCCCCGAGCTTCTTGCCAAAGGCCGGCATGCGGTTCTCGATGCCGTTGGCGATGACCCAATAGATCTCCCCATCCTTCATGGATTCCATGAGGTAGTTGCTGAGATCGGTGGGGCGCACCGCCATTGCCCCCGCGGCCTTTGTGCGCGCTTTCCCATCTTCTCCATGGCAGCTGGCGCACAGTTCCCGGTAGTGTTGCGACGCTGCTTTGCGCACATCCGGTGACGCCACCGCCGGGTTGCGCAGGCGGCGCGCTTCCGCGGGTGCGTTCGATCGTCCATGTGCATCGTGCGCCGCCAATGGACTGGCTGGCCACAACGCCAACAGAAGGATAAAGCCGGACATCAGTGTTTGTGATCCTTTGCCTTCTGCGCAGCGCGCAGGTGGCGGACGTATGTGACGATTTGCCAGCGCTCCTGATCGCTCATCTGAGTCTTCATGGCCGGCATGGATTTTGCGATGCCATTGGTGACCACCCAATAGATCTCGCCATCTTTCATCGAATCCATGCGATGGTCCACCAGGTTGGTGGGCTTCGGTTTCATCGCGGCGGCGGCGGGAGTTTGTGCCGCACCATCGGGTCCGTGGCAGGAGGCGCACGCTTTCTCAAAGAGCGGCTTGCCCAATTCCGGCTTGGCTTGCGCAGCCGTGAGCGGGCTCTTCAGCGTCTTGGCGGAGGCCGGCGCGTGAGCTTTGCCGTGACCGTCGTGGGCCGGAAGCAGGAACGCGGTTGTCAGAAAGAGAATTGTGAGGTACATGGGAACTAGTCTCTCCTGGCGGAGGTAGTGCCTGTACTCGCTGCCTTCCGAAAGAAGCGCTGTTGCGGCGTGGGCTGGCCCGGAAATGGCAGACCGAGGTTGGAGAATAACGGTCCACAGGCCTTTGTTGCCGGTCCCGACATGCATCCGGACATCATTTTTCCACCTTCGTCGACGTTCGAGTCCTGAAGCAGCGCGCCGAGATCCGCCACTACCGCGTCGGTGGCCGGGTCGAATTGCGGCAACTCAACCTCGAGCCGGTTTGGCTCGGCACACTTCGTCGGAACGGTTGCCTGTGTGTCGTTCGGTGTGCAACCTGTGCTGCCGAGGTGGATGGCATAACCACGCGGCACGCCAGTGCTGGAGAAGTCGAGCCTGGCGAACTTCCGGCCGGCATTCCACACCCAGGCGAGCGCGGTGAGATTGAGCGGGGGAGGCATCTTCGTCAACTCGGTGTGGTTCTTCTCGAAGGGCACGCCCAGGGTGAATTGCACGCCGCGATAGCGGCCCTCCGGGACGGTGCCGGTCACCTGGACGTTGACCTCCGGCGTCCCGTTCCGGCAGGAACCCGTCGCATCCTCGAAGTCGAGAAGCGCGACGTTGTCCAATTGCCACTTTCCGTCCTGCTTCAGGTCGACGGGGACGGCAGTGCCTTGCTCATTGAGCAGGCGGACATTGTGTATATAGAAACGGAAATCGCGTGGAGTGATGGTAGACTTCGTTGTCCCGATGCCTCCAAACGATTTTCCGCAAGCCAGTTCCTCCGTACCTACCATGGCGCGGAACTGGATGGATACTGACTGATCTCCGGCGATGCCATGACTCGCCAGCATGAGCAATGCCATGAATCGGATCATCTTTGTTTCTCCTTGTCTTTAGAACTGCACTCTCAGCCCCAGTTGTAAGGACCGCGGGCCGCCGACCTGAAATTGCGGATTCAAACCGCCGGTGACGCCGGTACTCAGGATCTGCGTCGACCGGCCGAAATTCGTGCTTGTCAGCACGCCTGTGGGATTTCCGAAGTTCGGCGTGTTGAATACGTTGAAGGCATCGGCGCGCAGATCGAGCCCGACGGTTTCCGAGATACGGAACTTGCGCCGCACCGAAAGATCCACCTGGCTCAAGCCGAAACCGCGCATGACGTTCCGGCCGAGTGTTCCCTGCCGTCCCTGTGCTTGCGGAGTCACCGCATCGAAGGCGGCACGGTTGAAGATGCGGCCGCCGGGATAACCGCTGCCGTCCAGATAGAGAGGCTGGCCCGCAACATAGTCCGGGCGGGAGATGCTGGTGATTCCCAAGCCCAGTGCGTCCCGTCCGGTCACCACCAGCACTGGTGTCGCGGTCCGGAATCGCAGAATCGAATCGAGCGCGAATCCATACGGCAACTCATAGCTGGCCGATCCATTGAAGGCATGCCGCAGGTCAAAGGACGACGGGCCGCGATCGGTTTCCGCCGGATAACGGGACGTGGGCGGAAGGAAGTTGGCGTTCGATTCATCCGACGAAGTGTCCAGCGACTTGCCCCAGGTGTAAGAAAGAAGCGCTTGCAACCGCCGCGACATGCGCCGTTTGAATTGCGCCTGGAGCGCATTGTAGTCCGAGTAGGCGGTGCTGCTGACTGCATCGATACGGGTGAAGCTGGGATTGCGCAATACCGCGGGCAGCAGGCTTTCCACGCGGGCCAGTTGCCGTCCCGCAGCGCCGACATAGGAAAGGGAAAGGGAGTTGGACATTCCGATCGGATGTTCCACGGCGAAGCTGTATTGATAGGTGCGCGGCAGATCGAAATCACCGTAGTAGGCAAACAGCCGCGGGTAGGGTGGATTCGGGTTGACCGCGGGAGCTTCGGCAAACAGCACGGGGTCTTGAATCGGCGTGTTCGCGACCGTTCTGCTGCGGGCGAACGGATACAGCGTGGGGCTCAGAGCCGTGCCGAGCAACGTGTAGCCGAGATCGTAGAACATGCCAAATCCGGCTCGCACCACGGTGCCGCGCGTTCCTAGTTGCCATGCCACCCCGACGCGCGGAGCAAAGTTGTTCATAGGTGTCGAGTAGAACTTCGTGCCTTGCGGCGCGATCGTCGCGGTGCTTGGATTCTCGATTCCATTTACTGTGCGCGCCGGCGTGTTCGATGGCGCCGGATTCGCCTCCCAGCGCAGCCCGTAGGTCACCGTCAGGCGTGGATGCACGCGCCAGGCATCCTGGGCGAACACCGAGTAGTTGTGATAGCGCGGCTCAAGAAAACCGGGAATCTGCGTGACGGTGGCGGATGGCACAATTCCCGTTGCCAGCTGTGTGATCGTGGGCACGGACAACGTCTTGCCGTACTCGCGACCGCCGATGGTTGGCGCCAAACGGCGGTAATCGAAGCCGATCTTCACTGCATGTGCGCCCTTGTTCCAACTCGCTGTGTCCACGATGTTGATTTGCCGCTGCACGTTCCGGCTGAAGGTGCCGGGGCTGATGGTGTTCTCGTCAGCGCCTCCGATGGTCAGGTAGTAGAGCGATTTTTCCGGGTTCGCCCAGGTTGGGAAGAGCAGGTCGTTGGAGAGCATCTTCGCTCCGCCGAAGGTGTCCTGGTAATAGATCTGTCCTGCCATGGAGCGGCTGCGGTTGAACCGGAGGTCGTTATGAAGAGAAGGCGTCAACAGCATGGTTGCGCCGAGTGTGGCCGTCTGCGTCTCGTTGGGGAGAGTGGCCACGAAACTTGCGGTCGCATAGCGAGCGCGCTCCCGGCCTTCGGACGGAGCCTGATGAAAGCGGCCAAACACCGTGAAACGTGAGGTGAACGCGTGGTCGATGCGGACACTGGTGGCATTCAAAGTGGAAGGATTCGAAAAGCCCGTAGTGTAGGGCGTCTCCAATGGAGCGTCCGCCACGGGTGACGCAACCGGCAAGGGATAAGCCTCCAGCAGGCTTTTTACGGCGCCCGTTGCGTTCTGGCGCGCGGCGAGAGAGGGGACCCGAAGCCCGGTGAGAACCACCGGTTGCCGCAAGCGCAACCCTTCATAAGAAACGAAGAAGAATGTTCGGTTGCGCCCGTCATAGATCCGCGGCACATACACGGGTCCGCCGGTGGTGAATCCGAAATCATTCTGGCGCAGGGCCGGCCGTTTGACTCCGTTGTAGTTTCCGAACCAGCTGTTTGCGTCCAGCTTGTCATTGCGGAAATAGTTGAACGCGCTTCCGTGCAGTGTGTTGGTTCCGGATCGCGTTACGATGGCCACTTGCGCTCCTGGTTGCCTTCCATACTCGGGGGCGTAAGTGGAGGTCTGCACGGTGAACTCTTGCACTGCGTCCACAGAAGCGAGCGAACTCGTACCTCCTTGCGCGGTGAACGACGGGACGCCACCGCCCGCTCCTTCATAGGGTGAGGTTGCGGCTGGCAAGCCGAAGTTGGCGCCGACGCCATCGACGCTGAAGTAGTTGGCTCCAGGGCGTTGCCCGTTGACGGAGAACTGTCCCTGGGACACAACGCTGGTGGGCGTGATCACTACGCCCGGGGCCAGGTGGATCAGGCTTTGGAAACTGCGGCCATTCAAAGGCTGATTCTCAATGAAGCGCCGGTCAACTGAGGTGGCCACCGATGGTGCTTCGCGCACCAGCGGTGCTTCTGCCGTGATGACCACGGCTTCCCCACGAGCTGCGACATTCAGCCGCACACGCACGGAACGCTGGTCATCGGCGTTGAGCACGATGCCCGTCAGCTTTGCGGTGTCGAAGCCGCTGCGCTCGACGAGGATTTCATAGGTGCTGGGAGCGAGCTGGGCAAACAGGAATCCGCCCGAGGCGGTCGTTGCCGATTTCCGTTCGAACCCTCGACCCGAATCCCGCAATGTGACGGTGGCTGATCCGATGACGGCCTCCTGGGCGTCGATCACGACTCCAGCGAGCGCAGCGGTGGACGTCTGCCCATAACCCAACCCTGCCGCCGCACATAGCACGGCGCAAACAAAAGGGGCCTTCATTGTTTTTCCTTCTCTTCAATTTCTTTCTTTGTCAAAAGGGCGGCGCGTACGCGCTCTGCCCGCCATGCAAACAGAACCTGATCCCCGCTGACGGCCACTTTCGGAAAGCCTGTGGCGCGGCCGGAACTGGCAGTGGCGACGAAGAACGCGGGATAGAGCGTGCCGTCCGGCGCCATTCTCCTTGCGCGAATTTCCGCTTCCGAGGCGGAGGTCTTCTCCAGCCACACGATGAGGTAACCGGAGCCGTAGGCGGTGATTGCCGGACGTCCCGCCGGGTTGCCTCCATCCACTCCTTGGGGGGGGCCGAACGTGCGTCCCTCGTCGGTACTCAATGTCACCTGGATCTTTGGCACGTCCTCTGCGCGCGTGAGCCAGGTAATGGCCACGTTGCGATCCGCCGAACTCATCGCGGGTCCGTCCGTAGGGCAGCCATTGATCTTCCAGCCATCGGGATGCAGAACCCGCGGTTGCGTCCACGCGCCGTCGGCGAAGCGCACCACCGAGATATCGCGAATCTCACCAGGCAGGTGGTCGCGATAAGCTGCGATCAGCCCGCCCCGTGTCTTTCCAACGGCTGTCTGGCAACAGGAGCAGGCATCGGCATCCAGTTCTTTGTCGGAGATCAGTTTGCCCGCGGCGGTGAACGACACGAACCGCACGGTCTTCCGATGGCTATGCTGCTCTCCGTGCGATCCGTGTCCTCCATCCGCGGGCGGCGCCAGGTAGACAGCCGCCGCCTGATTCGGGACAAACGTGAGGAAACCGGCGTAGTCTTCCTGCTCTTGAAGACTCATTCCATGAATTTCATTCCACTGCCGTGTCGCCGCATCACGCCGCGCCACGCGAATTCCATATCCGTACTTGCCGCCAACCTGATTCTTCGTCAGCCAATGCGCCAGCATGGTTCCGTCCGGGAGCACGGCAAGAGAGGGGAAGTCGCCCCAATTCACGAACCAATTGAGACCCTGGGCCGCGGTCTCCGGCTGGCTCCATCCGGATCCCGTCCAGCGGGCAAATCGCAGGGCATGCTGCTTATCGTTCAATGGGTCGATCCACGACAGGTACACGGCTCCATCGGGCCCATTGGTGAGAAACGGCATTCCGCTTTGCGCCCCCGCAGGTGGGTCGATTTGCCGGATCTCGGCGTCCAGACACACCACTACCCAGGCTGCCGCAAGGCAGCGAAGAAGAGTTCGCACAAAATACTCCTGTCCGCGCGGTTTATTGCGCGTTATTCCAGAAAAACAATATGGGGAGTTGAATTAAGGGAACAGGGCGGGAGGGCCGCGTTTCGACGCCGAACAGCTTTCAAACAGTCTGCGGCAGTCCACGGTGAGAGGAGCGCCTGCGTCGATTTCGGATGCCCTATGCAAGGCGATGGAAAAGCGCGGCTGTGGATACGCGGCGACAGGCGCCGGTGCTGATTTTCCGGTGGGATACAGCGGGCATTTCATCCCCCCGCTGCGAAGGGATGCAGTGCCATCATCGGGCAGTGCCGCCTTCGCCATCATTGCGCAACGATGTTTGCCATCGCGCCGGCAACAAGGGGGAAGTTTTGATTCCGGCTGTGCGGACACCAGCGGTGTAACAAGCGGGGCGCTGAATACTGCCAATAGTATTGCTGCCCACAATTGCCGCATCTTCACATGATACACGGGTCGATCGCGCCAGGCGACAAAAACCGCGAAAAAATCGACGCGATGATATGCTAGCAACGAACATGTTTCACTGGCTGGCATTTTCCGCCATTCTCGCCGCGCAGCAACCTGCGTTCGACGGTGAGGTTCGTCCGATCCTGGAGCGCAACTGCCTCGGCTGCCACAACCAGAAGCTCAAGATGAGCAATTTTTCCATTGCTACGCGCACCGAGCTATTGAAAGGTGGCAAGCGCGGCGGCAGCCCGGCCAGGATTCTCGAAGCCATCCGGCAGGAGGGCAATCTGCGCATGCCGCCTTCCTACAAGTTGAAGCAGGCGGAGATCGCCGCTGTCGAGAAATGGATTGCCGCCGGGGCGAACATGCCGGAGTCGGCTTTTGTCAAAACCGATGCCAAGCCCAACCATTGGGCTTTTGCGCCGGTGAAGCGGCCGGCAGTCCCTGCCGTGAGGAATGCCTCATGGGCCCGCACGCCGGTGGATCGTTTCATTCTTGCCCGCCTGGAGAAGGCGCGCGTGACGCCCTCCAGGGAAGCCGCAAAGGGAACGCTGCTGCGGCGCTTGTTTCTTGACGCGACAGGCTTGCCGCCATCCCCTGAGGAACTGCAGGCGTTCCTCAACGACACGCGTCCCGACGCCTGGGGGCAATGGGTGGGGAAAGCGCTCGACTCACCGCATTATGGCGAGCGTTGGGCGCGGCGCTGGCTGGATCAGGCGAGGTACGCCGATTCCGACGGTGGCTCCCGTGATGAACCGCGCCAGATCTGGCGCTACAGAGATTGGGTCATCCGTGCGACGCAGAACGATATGCCGTTTGACCGGTTCGTGCTGGAACAACTCGCCGGCGACCTGTTGCCCAACGCCACCAATGACCAACTCATCGCCACTGGCTTTCACCGCAATTCGCCGATTCAGATCGAAGCGGGCACCGATCGCGAACAGTACCGTACCGAGGCGGTCGTCGATCGAGTGGATACTACCGGCACAGTGTTTCTCGGCCTGAGCGTGGGCTGTGCGCGCTGCCACGATCACAAGTACGACCCGATTTCGAACCGCGAATATTACCAGATGTACGCGTTCTTCAACAGCACCGATGACTGGGGCGAGGATCGTCCCCGCTACAACGCGCGCTTCAACAACCTGGTGCATGTTCACGGGCCGCTGGTGGAGTTTGCCGCTCCCGACGTGATCGAGCGGCGGAATGACGTGCTGCTGAAGCTTGTCACGCTGGATGAGAAGCTCACGGACTACAAGCGCGAGAACAAGGTCAAAGCCGATGACCCCTTCGTGAAGGAAACCGAAGCGGAGATTGCGCGGCTGCAGACTCTGCTGCCGAAGGGCCTGGAAGGTTCGATGATCCAGCGTGAGCTACCCCAGCCGCGGGAAACCCACATCATGCTCAGCGGAGATTACCTCCACAAGGGCGATCGTGTGTATCCCAATACGCCGTCCTTCCTTGGTGCGCTTCCCGCTCGCGAAGTTCCGCTCAATCGCCTCGATTTCGCCCGCTGGCTGACGGCGCGTGAGAATCCGTTGCTGGCGCGGGTGGCTGTGAACCGTATCTGGCAGGAATACTTCGGCCGCGGCATCGTGGAAACGGAGAATGATTTCGGCACGCAGGGCACTCCGCCGACGCATCCTGAATTGCTCGACTGGCTTGCGTCCGAGTTGATGGACTCCGGGTGGAGCCGGAAGCACATTCACCGGCTGATTCTCAGTTCCGCGGTGTACCGGCAATCCTCTGAGGTGCGCGATGACCTGATGGAAGCCGATCCGCGCAATCTGCTGCTGGCGCGCCAGACACGGCTGCGTCTGGATTCGGAGATCGTGCGCGATGTGTCATTGGTGGCGAGCGGGCTGCTGAGCCCCAAGGTCGGTGGGCCCAGCGTCTTTCCGCCGCAACCGGCGGCGGCGATGTCGGCCAGCCAGATCAAGAAAGTGTGGAAGGCTTCGAGCGGAGAGGATCGGTACCGTAGGGGCATGTACACGTTCTTCTGGCGTGTGACGCCGCATCCGGCGTTGATCGTATTCGACGCGCCCAACGGGATGACTGCGTGCACGCGGCGCAATCGTTCCAACACGCCGCTGCAGGCGCTTACGCTGATGAATGACACTGCCTTTCACGAAATGGCGCAAGCTTTCGCCATGCGCCTGCTGCGCGAAGCTCCGGCGGAACGGCGTCTCGATCATGCTTTCCATGTCGCGCTGGCGCGCCAGCCGAAACCCAAGGAGCGGGAGCGGCTGCAGGCTCTGCTTGCCACGGAGCGCGATGAACTGGCCACGCATCCCGAGGAGGGCGCCAAATTGATTGCTCCCACCGCGCCAAAGGATGTAGATCGCACGGAACTGGCCGCATGGACCACCATGGCCCGCGTCATTCTCAACATGGACGAATTCATTACCCGGGAATAGCACATGACCATCGAAGACCGGCTCACACTACTCGAAACACGCCGCCATTTCTTCCGTGATTGCGGAGTCGGCGTGGGCAAACTCGCGTTGGGCTCGCTGCTGGCGCGTGGCATGCATGCCGCGGTGAAGAACCCGATGGCGGCAAAGCCTCCGCAATTTCCCGCCAAGGCAAAGAGCGTCATTTATCTGTTCATGGCGGGCGGGCCTTCCCATCTCGACATGTATGCCTACAAGCCGAAGCTGCAGGAGTTGGATGGCCAGACGCCGCCGGAAAGTTTCATGAAGGGCAAGCGCTTCGCGTTCATGGAGCGCATGGCGCATCAGAAGATGCTGGGGTCGCCGTGGAAGTTTGCGCGGCACGGCAACGCCGGAACGTGGATCTCCGAACTGCTTCCACGCATTGCTTCGACCGCCGACGACATTGCCGTCATCAACACGATGAAGACGGAGAATTTCAATCATGCGCCGGCGAAGGTGTTTGCGCACACCGGATCCATCGTGCCGGGGCGCCCATCGATGGGTGCGTGGATCACCTACGGGCTGGGCTCGGAATCGGACAATCTGCCGGGATTCGTGGCGCTGCAGAGCGGGCCGCGCGGGCCTCGCAATGGGCCGCTGATTTGGGGCTCTGGCTTCCTGCCTACGGCCTACCAGGGCGTTCCCTTCCTGCCGGGCAGTGAGCCCGTGTTCAATCTTGGCTCACAACCGGGAGTGACGCCGGCGCGGCAGCAGCGTGCACTGGATGCGATTCGCGATCTGAACACGCTGCGCTTCGAGCAGACCGGCGACGATGAGATTGCCACGCGCATTGCTGCTTACGAGACTGCGTTCCGCATGCAGACCTCCGGCCCTGATCTGATGAATCTCGCCGGTGAATCGAAGGCCACTCTGGACTTGTATGGCGCAGAGCCCGGCAAGACTTCGTTCGCCAACAACTGCCTGCTCGCACGGCGGCTGGTGGAGCGGGGTGTGCGTTGTGTGCAGGTCTACCACACCGATTGGGATCATCATGCTTCGATCAAGAGCGGCATGGAGAAGGTGTGCAAGGAAGTGGACCGCCCGTCGGCTGCGCTGGTGCAGGATCTGAAGCAGCGCGGACTGCTGGATCAGACGCTGGTCATCTGGGGCGGGGAATTCGGCCGCACTCCTCTAAGCGATGGCGAGAAGGGCCAGGCGGTAGGACGCAATCATCACATCGATGCCTATTCGACATGGGTGGCCGGTGGGGGCACGAAAGGCGGACAGACGATCGGTGAAACGGACGACATCGGCTTTCACGCGGTGGAGGATCAGGTGCATGTGCACGATCTCCACGCGACGATGCTGCATTTGCTCGGCATGGATCACCAGAAGCTGACCTATCGCTTTCAGGGCCGCGACTTCCGGCTTACCGATGTCGCCGGGAAGGTAGTTTCGAAGCTGCTGGCTTGAGCGCCGCTATTGCGAGAGAAAGGCGCGTACGATGAATGCGGCCATCTCGCCGCGCGTGTTCGGTGCATCGGGGCAGAATGTGGTTGTGGTACAACCCAGTGTCACTCCCAGATCGCGGAGCTTCTGGATGTGGCGAAAGAAGGGGTGCGTGGTGGGAACGTCCGTGAAATAGGGAGTCCCGTTGTAGGCGAAGTTGTCGCTTTGCACTTTGGCCCGTACGATCAGCGCTGCCATTTGCCCGCGTGTGAGAGGAGTGTCCGGGCAATAATTCGATGGGATTGTCGTGCAGCCGAAGGTGACGTTGGCGGCTCGGATGGCCTGTATGGCGAGGTAGGCCGGGTGCGTCGGAGGAACATCGTCGAAGTAAGGTGGGACGGTGGGGATTCCAATGCTCCCCGGGATGGCAAGATTCATCGCGCGCATCAGGAATGACGCCATGTCGGCGCGAGTCACCACGTCCGACAGGCAGTAGCGCTGCCCATCGAAGCTGCATCCACGGGTGACGTTGCGGTTCTTCAGGATTGCGATGTGATTGAAGAACGTGTGGCCCACGGGGACATCGGTGAAGGGTTGGGGGACGTTCACGCCGTCTTGCAGGAAGGGCAAGAAGATCTCCTGGTTGGTGGCGGATGGGCCGACATTCAGGCCTTTGGCCAGAAACCCTCTCGGCAGCGCCGTAGTGTTTGCGGCAACGGTGAAGTTCAACGTGTCGGATCCGAAGAGAGTTCCTCCAGAACCGGCCTGGGCGGGGGAGGTGAAGGATACGTTGATGAGGCAAGCAGCGTTGGTGGTGGCCCGAACGGACGCTGCGCCGCCCGCGCTTGGAACGATCGCGTTCGTAGTGGAAAGTGTGAAGGGGCAGGCCAGACCCTGTTGTGTAAGCGTGAACTGGCGCCCTCCCATCGTGACGATGGCCGAGCGCGCGTTGGTGCTGGGGTTCTGTTGCGCTGTCATGATGAGTTGCGCACCTCCGGAGCGTGTGACCGTTGACGGAACGTCGAACTGGAGCCAACTGGAGTCAGAGGAAATGTTCCAGTTGCATCCCTGGGACACAAGCGCATTCACCGGCATAATCTGAGCCAAGCCGGTGAGCGAACCGAAGTTCGCCAATTGGTAGGAACATGCTTCCTGATTGACGATGACGTTCTGTCCAGCCACAAGAATAGTGCCGGTTCGGGCGAGCCCCTCATTGGCTCCTGCCTCGAAGTACAACGTGGTGGAACCCTTTCCTGTGGCGGCTCCCAAGGTGCGTATCCAGGCGGCGTTGGGTGAAGCAGTCCACGGGCATCCATCGGGCAGGGAGAGTTGCAGGGAAAACAGAGCCGGAGAGGCGTAGAGTGAGACTACCCCTTGCGGTGGGCTCGTCAACTGGCAAACCGGCGGCTGTCCCTGCTGAAAGTCGTAACTATTGGCGGCCGAGAGGAACAGCGTGGCAACTCTGCCCGGTTCGGCGCCGGCGAGTGGGTAGGCATTGTAGTTCAGCGTTCCGTTTCCAGTGCCGGATCGAGGAGCGATGAGTTGCATCCAACTGCTGGAGTAAGTGCCGATGGTAGCCACCCAGGTGCAATTGTCAGGGGCCCGCACCTGCAGCGTGCCGCTGGTTCCAGCAACGGGAATGGTCAGGCTGGTTCCCGCCTGCAGTTCCGGAGTGCACCCGCTGGGGGAAGCCAAACGAAATACGCCACCGGACGAGGAGGAGGAGAGGTCGGGCAGATCGGTGTAGACTCCCGGTGTGCTGGGGAAACTTCTGTCGCCTGGAAAGATGGAATCCAAAGCTACCAGACTTTCGTTTCCGGCCGTCCGAACGAGTCTGCTGATTGAGGGAAGCGGGCTGGCGTACTGGACGTTGGCGGCACTATCCAGTTTCAGCACCAGGCTCGACAAGGCGACGCTCTGCCGGACCTGTATGGCGTCCGCGGTGGGAGCTATGGCGCTGGTGTCCTGAGAAGCGATCAACATGTTGCCGGACCGGTCAACGGAGAATGCAGTGGGTCCGTACAGGAAGGGCAGCATCTTGTCCAGAGTGGAGGCGGAGCCCTGCGCATTCAGGCGTAGCACTCGCCATGGGGTATAGGACGGAAAACCACCGAGCAGGATTGGCCCGGGTTGGAGAACATACACCTGTCCGCTTTCATCTACACCGAAATTGAGCTTGTCGCCGGTATCAGTGGAAGGGAGCAATGTGGCATACACGACGGCGTTGCCCGCGGCGTTGATCTTTGCCAGAAACCCTTGTGAAACTCCATGGGATGTCGTGTAGTACGCGCCCACAGTTAACGGGAATCCCTGTGGCGACGTTTTGCCGCCAACCACGGCTGCGCCTCCTGGTTCGACGGCAATGCCCAGGACAGTCACATCCGCGTAATTGCCGAAGTAGGTACTGTAGACCAGGGAGAGATTGCCGTTGTCAAACTTCGCTACATAGCCCAACGTCGAATTGACGCGGCGTTTCTGCGATTGCACCACGGGAGAGGTAACCGGCAGATCGGTGGACTCGGTGCTGCCTGCGATGTAGACCGCGCCGTTATTGTCGATGTCGATACCTACCACCGTTTCCGCGTAAGCGCCGCCATAGCAGCGGGAGGAGAGCAATGCACCGGTTGGACTCAGCTTCGTGACATACGCGTCGGCGGCGATGGCCGAACAGGTGGCTCCGTTCACGGGGTAGTTCGCGGAGAGCGAAGTGCCGGTGGCGAACAGGTTGCCCTGACTATCGGCGACGATTCCGGAGTTTGTATCGGCGCCCAGCCCTCCCACTACAGTCCTGTAAATCAGCTTGCCGGCTGTGTCGAGTTTGAGATACTGCACATCCGCGTCGCCTGTACCGAATGGATAAGGGTTCTGGGTGGCCATGGCGATGAACGTGTTGCCATTGGTGTCGGAGGCGAGACCCGTCACAGTGGTGAGAAAGCTGGTGGCGAACTTCAAGACCGGATCAATGGTCAACGCATGCCGCCGGTCATAAGGGGCGACGGCGAATCGTACCGTGTTCCCATCCACCCGGAACCAGGCGGGGATGAATTTGCGATGTCCGGCAATCTCCTGATAAGCCACAGGGCGTTTGTGGCGCATGGTTTCCTTACCGGCGTGCACTTCAAGATCGCCTTCCGGCGTCAGCCGCAGACGTGCGTCGCCGCTGAATCGTAGCGCGATCGTGCGCGGATTGGCGCCCGGGGCGACTTGGAAATCGTATTCCAATTCTCCGCCGCGGCCATGGTAGAGCAGGTCGATCCCCGGATAGAGTCCGCGGTATCGCAACGATTCGTAGACAGGCACGGCTTCCGCTCGAAGCGGTCCACGGTAGTAGTTCACGTTGGCCGCATGGCGTTGCTCCCCGGTTGCGCGCAACTTCGGGTTCCCACCAGCGAACTCCACGCGATAGAGCCCGCCCTTGTCGCGGTAGGTGACAGCAGTTCCGAAGCCCACTTCGGATGCGCCCGTGCGCAAGACGAAAGCGGCGTCCGCGGCCTGCCCGCGGTTTTCCTCAAACAACAGCGGAATCCTCATCATCCCATCTGGTTTTGCAGCTCTCAGCCAAGCCGCGGCTAGAAAAGCAAGAAAAATCGCCCGCATTTGGCGCTCATTATAGCTCGCAAAACGGTTTCAGTGGAGGCTGAGGTCCGAAACCTGCCGCCCGGCCGGTGCCTGCGCCCGATTCCGCCTTACAATGGCATATATAGGTACTCCTCTGGAGAAGTCATCCGCATGAAACACACATGGATTCTGCGCACAGCAGCCATTTTGCTGCCGCTGTGCCTCGGAGCGCAGAACTTGCAAGAGTTCGAAAAGCGCGTCACCGAGTTCACCCTTGCCAACGGCCTGCACTTCATCGTGCTGCAACGGCCGGAAGCGCCCGTGGTCTCGGTTCTCACCCGCGTCGACGTTGGCGGCGCCAACGATCCCGCAGGAAGGACCGGCATCGCCCACATGTTCGAACACATGGCCTTCAAGGGCACCGACACGCTGGGAACAACGAACTGGCCTGCCGAAAAGAAGACTCTCGCCGAGATCGAGGTCCTCTACGACAAGATCGACATCGAAAAAAATAAAGGCCCGCGTGGTTCCAAGGAGACGCTGGAATCGCTGCAGAAGGAAGTGAAGGCCGCGATTGAGAAAGCCAACAGTTATGTCGACAAGGAAGCTTATTCGCGCGTCGTGTCGTTGAACGGCGGCGTGGGAATGAATGCCAGCACCAGTGGCGAGGCGACGACGTACTTCTACTCGCTTCCCTCCAACCGGCTGGAGCTGTGGTTCCTGCTTACCTCGCAGGTGTTCAAGAGCCCCATCATGCGGGAGTTCTACAAGGAGCGCGACGTGGTGCGCGAGGAACGGCGCATGCGCGCGGAATCGAATCCGCAGGGCAAGATGGTACAGTTGCTGCTGCAGACCACCTTCTTATCTCATCCTCAGCGCAATATCATCGGCTGGGCCAGCGACATTGAAAATCTTCGCGCCAATGCGGCCGAGGAGTTCTTCCGTAAATATTACGTTCCCTCGAATATGGTAATGGTGATCGCCGGCGATGTGGACCCGAAAGAAGCCAAACGCCTCGCTGATCAGTATTTCGCTTCGTTGCCTGCCGGGCCGGCGCCGCCTCGCGTCATTACGGTCGAGGGACCGCAGGAGGGCGAGCGGCGCGCCGTGATCGACACGGAATCGCAGCCCATGCTCTTCGTCACCTACAAACGTCCCAATGCGTTCCATCCCGATGACGCTCCGCTGGCCGTCCTGGCCGGATCTCTGGCCTCTGGCCGAACGGGCGTGATTTACAAGGAACTGGTGGAGCAGAAGAAACTGGCGCTGTTTGCCACCGCCGATTCCAGCTTCCTCGGTGAGAAATTTCCCGGGGCTTTTTTGATGTACTCCGTGCCGGGCGTGGGCAAGACCGTGGAGGAAAACGAAAAGGCGCTCCAGGAAATCATCGAACGGGTGAAGAAGGAAAAGATCGACGAAGCCGTCATCCGCCGCGTGAAGACACAGATTCGGGCGGGCCTTATTCGAGGCCTGGATTCCAACATGGGGATGGCCATGCGGCTGGCGGAAAACTATCAGTTGTTTGGTGACTGGCGGAAGCTGTTCACCAAAATAGACGAAGTGGAAAAGGTCACTGCCGACGATCTCATGCGTGTTGCCAAAACCTACCTCGTCGATTCCGGCCGCACGGTCGTTCATTCCCACGCTCCCAAGAAAGGGGACAGCAAATGAGATCCGTACTTCTGACTTTATTGGCCACCGCGATCCTCTCCGCGCAGGCCCCTGCCCCCGCTCCGGCGGCGAAGAAAGCTGCTCCCGCGCCTAAGCCGGCGGGCGCGTCGCGATCCTACAAGACTTTGAAGTATCCGCCGCTGCGCGAGCTGAAGTTCCCTGAGATCGCGACGTTCACACTGCCCAACGGAATGAAGGTGTTTCTCCTTGAGAATCACGAACTGCCGCTGGTGCGCGGATCGGCCCGCATCCGTACAGGCAATATCTTCGAGCCTGCGACAAAGGTCGGGCTCACGGCCATCTTCGGCGAGGTGATGCGCACCGGTGGAACGAAAGCGAAGACAGGCGATCAATTGAACGAACTGCTGGAAGGCATCGCTGCTTCGGTGGAAAGCGACGTCGGGGAAACTTCCGGCACTTTGTCTTTCAATACGCTGAAGGAACATACCGGCACCGTTCTGGATGTTTTCAAGGATGTGTTAGTGGAACCGGAATTCCGGCAGGATAAGATCGACATCGCCAAAACGCAGATGCGCGGGATTATCGCCCGGCGCAACGATCAGGCAGGCGGCATCGCCAGCCGGGAGTTTGACCGGCTGCTCTACGGTCCCACCACTCCCTGGGGCCGCATCGTCGAACACGAGACCATTCAGAGCGTTACGCGGCAGGATCTGCTCGACTGGCACAAGCGCTTTTACTTCCCCGCAAACGTGATGCTCGCTATTCAGGGCGATTTCTCTACCGCGGAGATGCGGGCGAAGATTGAGAAGCTGTTCGCCGATTGGAATGCGAAGCAGGCTCCGGTGCCTCCGCTGCCGGCCGTTTCGCATCGCCAGCAGCCCGGCATCTTCCTGGCCGAAAAGAGCGAGGTCAACCAGGCCAATTTCCGCATCGGCCACTTGGGCGGCAAGCTGAACGACAAGGATTATCCGGCATTGGAAGTGATGGCCGATATTCTCGGCGCCAATGGCTTTTCCTCCCGGCTGATGAAGAAAATCCGCAGCGATCTGGGGCTTGCTTATGGAATCAGCGCCAATTGGAACGCCAACTACGATCACGTCGGGACGTTCACCATCGGCGGTAGCACGAAGTCGGAATCCACCGTCGATGCGCTGAAAGCGATCTTCGGGGAAGTGGAGCGAATCCGATCTACTGAGGTGAGCGACCAGGAACTGCAGGAAGCCAAAGAGAGCACGCTCAACAGCTTCGTGTTCAACTTCGATTCGCCATCGAAGACCCTCAGCCGTATTGTCAATTACGAGTATCACGGCTATCCGAAAGACTTCATCTTCCAGTACCAGAAGGCGATCGCCTCCGTCACCAAGGCCGACGTCATGCGCGTGGCCAAGGAATACATCAAGCCCGAGAACTTCGTCACCGTCGTTGTGGGCAAGTCCGCGGATTTCGGTACGCCGCTCTCCTCGCTGAATATGCCGGTGACCAAGATCGATCTCACGATCCCTGAGCCCAAGACTGCAACGGCCAAAGCCGATGCCGCGTCTCTTCAAAAAGGGAAGCAGTTATTGCAGAAACTCCAGGCTGCCGTGGGCGGCGCAGACAAATTGACTGCCGTGAAGGACTACACGCACGTTGCCCAGGTGAAGGTGCTGGCGATGCAGGGCGGCGGCCTACAGGTGACGCAGACCACGAAGATCATTGCGCCTATGATCCGCTTTGAGCAGCAACTGCCCTTTGGCAAGATCGTGATTTACTACGATGGCAAGGGGAGTGGGTTCATGGTTGGGCCGCAGGGACAGGCGCCTCTTCCGGCCCCGGCTGTAAAACAGGCCAATGAAGAATTGTTCCGGCTATATCCCACACTGTGGATGAGCGATCGCGATCCCAACCGCACCGTGAACGCTGTTTCCAACGATGCGGTGGAGATCACCGATAAGAACGGCAACTATGTCCGGGTCACGCTGGATGCCTCCGGCCTGCCGGCCAAAGTGAATTACAAGGCCGCGGACAATTCCGGCAATGAGGTGGAAGCCATTTATTCCGACTTCAAGGAAACGGGCGGGCTGAAGCTTCCTCACGCCATCAAGGTGAGCCAGGGCGGCAAGCCGGCGGCTGATATTACGGTTACCGAATATAAACTCAACTCTGGGCTCAAGCCGGAGGAACTGGGACAAAAGTAAATGCAGAGGCGTACATTCCTTCTTTCGCTGGCCGGGGCGCCGGCCTTTTCCCAATCCAAACAGGAGCGGGGAAAGAAGATCGTCGACGAGGCTGTGGCTGCGCTCGGCGGCAGAAACTACCTGGAAATGAAGGACCGCCTGGAGGCCGGACGCGCTTACTCCTTTTATCGGGAGCGGCTCTCCGGTCTCTCTCATGCTCGCATCATGACCCGCTATCTCACGCGGCCCGAGCCGCCGCGTATCGACTTCTTCGGCCTGCGGGAGCGTCAATCGTTCGGCAAGGAGAAAGAGGATTACGCCATCCTGTTCACGGAGAAGGAAGGCTACACGGTCACTTATCGCGGCGCCCGCCCTGTTGCACCGGACATGGATGAGCGGTTTCGCGAAACGACACGCCGGAATATCTTCTACATCCTGCGCCAGCGGCTGGGCGAGCCTGGAATGATCATCGAACACGACGGCAGCGAGATTGTGGACAACACCCCGGTGCACGCCGTCACCTTCACGGACTCAGAGAATCTCACCACCACCGTCTACTTCCACCAAAGCACGAAGGTGCCGGTGCGCCAGCAGTTCGTGCGCCGCGTGGAAAAGACGAAGGAGCGCTTCGATGAGCTGACGCGGTTTGCCAAGTACCGTGATGTGGCCGGTGGCATCCAGTGGCCATTCCAGATCACGCGTGAACGGAATGGTGAGAAGATCTACGAGATCTTTGCCGAATCGGTAAAGATCAACCAGGGCTTTGATGATTCCTACTTCACCCTCTCCACCGACATGAAGATGCTGAAGCCAATAAACTAGAGCGAATGCCTTCCTTGCCGCTCTGGAAGTGGGTGCTGGGAGCCCTCTGCGCCTTCAATATCGGTGTTGCCAAAACAGGAATGCCTGGTTTGGGCATCTTAGTCATCCCGCTGTTCGTCTTCACGGTCGGCGACGCGAGGCAATCGGCCGGGTGGCTGTTGCCGATCCTGATCAGTGCCGACATCTTCGCCGTCTTCTACTACCGCCGTCACGCCGCCGCCAATCGCCTCTTCTCCCTGCTCCCGTCGGTGATTGTGGGCATGGGGATTGGGGCATTTGTGCTCCGCTACGATGACCGTGTCATCCGCCCGATTGTGGCCTCCATCATCATCCTCATGCTGCTGCTCTATCTCATCCGCAAGCGCAGTGTGAATCCGCTGCCCACGGAGGGCGTTTTCTACTCGAGCCTCTATGGTTCCTTCGCCGGATTCGCCACGATGGTAGCGAATGCCGCCGGACCCATCATGAACGTCTATCTGCTGAGCAAACGGCTCACGCGCGAGGAATTCGTGGCCACCGGTGCGTGGTTCTTCTTTCTGGTCAACCTGACGAAAGTGCCCGTGTATGTGAGCCACGGGATGATTGACGCGCAGTCGCTGGCCTTCGATGCAGCCATGCTTCCCGCGAGCATTGCCGGAGCCCTTGCCGGCCGCATCCTGCTGGAGAAAATCCCTCAGAAGATCTTTGAGGTTTCGGTGCTAGTGTTGGCATTCATTGCCACGGCCATTCTGTTCGTCCCATCCCGCTGATCGTTACGCCTTGCTGGCCAATCCCGGCAAGCCGCCCATCGAAGGGGCCAACCGCACGGCGCGTACGATTGCCTGCGACACAGCTTCCGCGGCGGCCACGCCGAGCGCATCCACTGGGGCCTTGCCATCCCCGGCAGAGAGCGCGATCACCACGTCGCCATCGGACATGGTCCACACCGGTGCGATGGTGCGGGCCACGCCGATGCTCGCCAGTTGCGCCAGTTTTGTCGCCATCGGCTTCGTCAATTGGGCATTCGTGGCCACCACGACCAGAGTCGTGTTGCTGGAGGAGAACCCCGCCCGATCACCCCGTTTCATCACGGCCGCGCTGTCAATGAGGTTCATCGAATCGGCGGACTCGCGAGTTCCGGCGAGAATCTGCCCTGTTTCCGGATCGCGCACATCGCCGAGCGCATTCACCGCGGCTAAGGCAGCTACACGAACACCGGCCAGTTCGCCGTCCAGCCACACGCAGGCCGAGCCGATTCCCGCCTTCATGGCGCAGGTCATCCCATGTAATTTTCCGACGGTGGCGCCTGTGCCAGCGCCCACGGCGCCTTCTTCCACCGGGCCATCGTGCGCGGCGGCGGCAGCCTTTTCGCCCATCTCGCGCGTGGGCCGCGCGGCGGCGCTTCCCAATGCCAGATCGAATAGAATCGCGCCCGGAACCAGTGGGACGCGCGCCACTCTTGTGTCGAAGCCGACGCCCTTCTTCTCCAGGAACCGGCGAACTCCGCTCGCGGCTTCCAACCCGAATGCGCTGCCACCCGCCAGACAGACTCCGTGGATCACACCCGTGACGTGCAGCGGATTCATCAATTCGAATTCTTCCGTGCCGGCAGCCGATCCGCGCACATCCACGCCCGCTACCGCTCCGCCTTCGCACAGGATTGCGGTACACCCCGTGAGTCCTTCTAAATCCGTGGCATGCCCCACCTTGATGCCGGCGATTTCCGTCAATCCTTTGCTCATCGCGAAAGCCCAAACACAAGGGTATGGTAGCATCAGAATTTCACAGGACTAGAGGATTTGCTGGACTTTCTCAAGCCGCCGGTTCTTACCATCCAGGAATTTTTCCAGTTGACGGGGCGCGCGTTCCTGAACGTTCCGAAGCGGCCGCATTATTTCAAGGACATCATTCTCCAGATGGACATCATTGGAGTGGGCAGCCTGCCGATTGTGCTGCTGACCGGCTTCTTCAGTGGTGTCGTGATGGCGTTGCAAATGTCTCGCGCCCTGCAGACCTACGGCGCCGTCAGTCAGACCGGCCCCATCGTGGCCATCACGCTGGTGCGCGAAATGGGCCCGGTGCTGACCGCGATTGCCGCCGCGGGACGCAACGCCGCGGGCATCGCCAGCGAACTTGGCTCCATGAAGGTGACGGAGCAGATCGACGCCATGCGCGCGCTGGGCACTGATCCCATTCAGAAACTGGTCAAGCCACGCCTCATCGCCACCTGCGTGATGCTGCCGTGCCTGACGGCGATCTCCGATTTCGTGGGCATGCTCGGCGGCTTCATGATTGCCACGCTTCTGCTGCATCTCACCTCCGCCGAATACTGGAATGGCGCCTACCGCGCGCTTGCCTATGACGACGTCGTACAGGGACTGCTCAAACCCTTTGTCTACGCCATTGTTATCTCCCTGGTGGGCTGTTTCTATGGTCTGCGGACGCGCGGCGGCACACAGGGCGTCGGTTTGGCCACAACGCAGGCCGTGGTGATCTCCATCGTCTGGATCTTCGTCCTCAACGCTTTCATCACCAAGATTTTCGTCAGCATCTAGAAGAAGGCAATGCCGGAATCCGTAATTCGCTTCGAACACGTGACCGTTGCCTTCGATGGCCAGCCGGCGATTGAGGACGTTACGTTCCAGATCGATTCCGGGGAAAGCCGGGTGATCCTGGGCGCCGCCGGCAGCGGCAAGACCGTAATTCTCAAAACCGCTCTGGGCCTGCTTCGTCCCGATGTGGGCCGTGTCTTCCTCTTCGGCCAGGACATCACTACCATGCGCGAACAGGACCTCTACGCTCTGCGCGCCCGGGCCGGCATGCTGTTTCAGGAAAGCGCACTCTTCGATTCGTTGACCATCGAGGAGAACGTGTCCTACCCTTTGGAGAACCAGAAACTCATCGACACCGCGAAAGAGGATATCCGGCCGCGCGTGGCCGAAGCCCTGCGGTTCGTTGAGTTGGAGCACACCCTGGACAAACTGCCCAGCGAGCTATCGGGAGGCATGCGGCGGCGCGTCGGCATCGCCCGCGCCAACGTCACCGAACCGCATCTGGTACTCTACGACTCGCCCACGGCGGGTCTCGATCCCATTACCGCCAACAACATCATGGCCCTCATCGTGAAGGAACGCGATCTCCGTCTCGCCACTACCATCATCGTGACCCAGCGCTTTCAGGACGGGCAGATCATGGCCATGTATCGCTACAACGCTGCTACGCAGACCCTCGAACTGGCGTCGAAAAACGGCGCCGGAGGGGTGCGCGGTTTGAAATTCCTGGTGATGCGGGAAGGCCGTCTCGTTTTCGAAGGTACAGAGGAGGAATTACAGAAGTCGCAGGACCCCTACATTTCCAAGTTCGTTTTGCGACACTGAAAAGACCCACATGGCATCGGCGAGCAAAATCAGTTGGGCAAAGCTGCGTGTTGGACTTACCGCGATTGTTGCACTCGTGCTGATCGGCGTCCTGATCTATCTGCTGACCGGTACGGAGAGCCTCTTCTCGAGAGAGGTGATCGTGTACACGTATCTGGGCGATGCCGCAGCGGTTGCGGTGGGCGCCCCTGTCCGCATCAACGGCATTAATGCCGGCAGCGTCAAAGGCGTTCTGCTCACCAACAATACCGAGCCGGACCGCAGCGTGCGCCTCGATCTCTCTATCCGTGAAGACATGCTGTCGCATGTTCCTGTCGATTCGCTCGCCACCGTCACCGCCGAAAATCTTCTCGGGTCGAAGTTCCTCAACATCCGCAAGGGCAAATCGCGCGAAACCATCAAACCCGGGGCCACCATCTCCGCCCAGACCTCGAAGGAAATCTTCGAGGTGATGGACAGCTTCTTCCCGCTGCTCACCTCCGCGCAGATCACTCTCCAGCGCATCGACAACATTCTCAGCTTCGTCGAATCCGGCCAGGGCAACATCGGGAAACTGCTGAAGGATGTTTCCCTCTACAACCGCATTGACAGCATCCTTGCGGAAGTGAATAAGACCACCGCGGCCGTCAACGCGGGCAAGGGCACCATCAGCAAACTGATCTACGACGATGTTCTGCTCAATGACATCCGCACGCCCATCCAGCGCCTGGACCGGATTCTGCAAGGAATCGAAGAAGGCAAAGGCACTGCGGGGAAGCTACTCAAAGATCCCGCCCTGCATGACGAATTGCAGAAGAATCTCGTCCTCATGAGGCTTGTCCTGAACGACATCCAAGAGGGCAAGGGCACGGCCGGCAAGTTGCTCAAGAGCGACGACCTCCACAATCAGATCGCCGGATTGCTGAAGCGCATCGACGTCACCGTGGACAAGCTGAACACGGGCCAGGGCACGCTGGGCCAACTGCTGGTCAATCCGCAACTCTACGAATCGCTGAACGGAGTTTCCAAAGAGATGCACGGGCTGATGAAAGACTTCCGCGCCAATCCGAAGAAATTCCTCCACATCAAACTGGGCCTGTTTTGAGACCTGCGGAAAAACTGCTTGTCGTGAACGCCGACGACTTCGGCTTCACGCGTGATGTGAACGATGGAATCGTCGAGGCGCACCGGAACGGAATTCTCACCGCCACCACGCTGATGGCGAACGCCGCCGAGTTTGATCATGCTGTGACGCTATCGCGGCGGCACCCCTCGCTCGACATCGGATGTCATCTGGTGCTGGTGGGCGGCCACTCTCTGATTGGTCCGCAGAAACCCTACCCATCGGATGTATCCGCGCTGCTCCGGGCGATCCTCGGCGGTCAACTCGATGTGGAAGCGGAACTGGATGCGCAGATCCGCAGGATCCTCTCGGCCGGACTGCGCCCCACTCATCTCGACACGCACAAACACACGCATCTGCTCCCCAAGGTTCTTCATGCCGTGGGCAAGCTCTCCCATCAATACCGCATTCCCTGGGTGCGCCGGCCATTCGACTATCCGATGCATGCCGGCACCGTGCCGCTCTCCCGCCGCCTGCTCACCCGTGGCCTCGGCTTCCTGCGCAACTGGTTTCATCGGGTGCTCGAATCTTATGGATGCCGCACCACGGATCACTTCGCCGGATTCGCGGTCACTGGCTTCTACGAGACGCCCGAACTGATCCAGTTGCTGGGTCAAATACCCACGGGCAGCACGGAGTTCATGACGCATCCTGGCTTTTGCACCGCGGAATTGCAGCAAGCGCGCACGCGGCTCAAAGAAACCCGCCAGAAGGAGTTGAACGCGCTGATCGCTAAGGAGACTCGAGAAACCGTCGACAGGCTTGGGATCCGCATCGTCTCCTATCGCGACCTGTAGCTCATTTCTTTGCCAGGGTCGCATTGCCCGGATCGAGCGTCACTTTCACCGGCGGGCCGGGCAAATCCATTTCGAGCGTCGCTCCCTCGTCACCGGTCTGCATCCACCGCACCACCGGCTTCTGCCTTGCCACCTGAATCTCCACCGGCACCCAGGCGGTGAAGTTCTCATCCACGTCGCTTTGGGACAACGTCGCCTTGAGCCGGACCTTCGGAGCCTTACCTGTGGTCGTCCACGTCAGCTTCAAGGAGGGAATGCCGGTCCCGTTCACCCACTGTTCGAAGAACGATTCCAATTTCGGATCGGGTGACTTGGGCGGCAGGAACTCCGCGGCCACTTTCTGAAACTGCGTAGTGGTCACCGGATGCAGGGCGTTGCGTTGGTAGAACTGCGCCAGCATCTTCTGGAACGCATCATCGCCCATGCGCTTCCGCAGCATATGGAGAATCCACGTTCCTTTCTCATACGTGATCACAGGCCAGGAAGTAGGATACTGCGAGGAATGCAGGCGGTAGCCCATGGTGACGGGCCCAGCCGATTCCACGGTTCTGCCGTCTTCCTGTTTGCGCAGCAGGTCGTCCTTGTAGAGTTCCAGAATCCCGTCCAGGGCCTTCACTCCCTTTTTCTTCTCCAATACCCAAAGGGCGCTGTAGTTCGCCAGGGCTTCCATCAGCCAGTCGTCCTGATATTCCGCGGAGGTCACTCCATTGCCCCACCACTGATGGGCTATCTCGTGCGCGTGGAGAATCTCGGAAAAGAAGGTCTGCTGCATAGTGCTGCTTCTTGGGATCGGCCGGTCTGCTTCCTCCAGGTAGGACATCGTGGAGAGATACACCAGGCCGGGGAAGCCCTGTCCGAACCTCCCAGGGATGGGGGAGACCGTCAACGTTTGAATATTCGGCTTGCCGAAGCGCAGTGCCATTTCCTCAAAGGCAGTGGCAAACTCCGCCGCTAGTTGCTCCAGCCGCGCCGCCGGATTGGGAGGCGGCACAGGCATCAGCACGACATCCTGCGGCGGCATGTTGCGCCGGTTGTTGCGCTGCGGAAAAGGCCCTGCGGCCGCCGCGGGCAGGTCCATGGGCCGTGGCTTCGGCTGCAGCGCGGCCTCCACTTTGCGGTTGGCGCAAACCTCGATGTGCATCCCGGCTCGAGTCACCTTCTTGCGTTCGTAGTCGCCCAGGTTGAACCCGAACAGCCGCACGGGCGAAGTCGTCTTGCGATGAGAGATCTTCCAGTCGCCGTCTTCCCGCTCCTCTATCAGGTCGCCGGTGGCCACCAGATCCAGCCCCCTGGGAAAGCGGAACGTCACATCATAGTTGGCGAACTGCCCGCGCCGGTTGGGATACCACACACCGCGGCTTCCCACGTAATAAACGCCTTCGCCGGCTTGGGCGATCACTTTCCCTTCATGGCGAATTTCCAACTCCACCGGCACTCCCGCGGCAAATTCCTTTTCACCGGTGAATAACACCAGCAGATTGTCCGCGCTGCGCATCAGGTTGGCTCGCAACGATTCGGGGTAGTAGGCATCTCCGGGTGCGCCATTGATCTTCACATCCGTGATCCTCATCAACTGGGAAAGTTCCAGCCCCAGGGTGCGCTGGGTGAATCGAGGAATCAGGCGGATACGGCTCACCGCCTTCATGCTCAAATCGTGCTCAATGCCGGCATCGATCGCGATCTTCTCAATCTGAAAATCACGGTCCGGGGCGGTCTTTGATCCGTTGCGCCACGATCGCGATTCGAAGTTCGTCCACACATCGAAGAATCGCCGTTCCTCGCGGAAAGCGATCTGCCCCACGTTGATTTGATGACTGCGGCGCGGGTCATAGATGACATCGAAGTTACCCAGTGTCTTTCCACTCAGCGCCGCGAAAAAGAATCCCCGTTCTTTCCGGTTCGGAGCCAGCAAATCCTCCACCAGCCGCACTTCGAAGCTCTTGATGAAGCTGGTAGCCACCGGGGCCCATTTCTCCGCCAGCAGAACGCCCATTTCCGCGCTTGGGGTTCCACCGGCTTCGCGGATCATGCCCAGCAGCTCTTCGGCCGCATCATCGGTGAACACCATCACCGCATTGCCGAAGTGCTCATTGAGGTTGGGAGACTTGGCAAAGGAAGCGAGTGAGCGGCGCTCGCTGGAGGACGGAGGCATGAGCAGCAACTCACCGTCGCCACCTTCCACTTCCGCTGAGAAGACGGCGGTGGCCCGCGTTCCATTCACGGGCTTGCCGAAGATAAGATAGCCCTCGGCGAAATACAGTTTGATTTCGTCGCGCGCGATGCGCAGATTGCGGACGCGGTAGCAGGCTGTTGCATCGAGCCCGTTCCGCAACAATTCACTCGCCAGGTCAGTGGCAGGACCACACCAGGCGTGCAACAGGAATCCCAGAAACAGTGGAAGCAGAGCCCTCACATCCTCAGTCTAGCGGGAATGCTGGGCGCTGGCGGATTGTTTCCCCGTAACCCGTTTGTGTCTTAACGACAACGCGCAGAGGCCCAAACGCTTTGATGTCCTCAAAGCCCCAATAGCGGATTCTGTACTCGCAGTGCGCCGAGGCTAACGCCTCAATCACCGCCTCAGCCAGTTCTCCTTCGCCGGCGACACGGTAGAGTGTTCCCCCGGTTTCACGGGTCAATAACTGAAGTGCCGCGGTAAACAATGGAGTACACCCGGGCAGCAGGATGCCATGGATGGCCACGCCCTGACTCTGCAGTGCGGTGAGGAACACGTCGATGTGCCGGTCGCGCTGAAATACGATGCTGGTCGATTCGGCGGTTTCGTTGCCCACCACTACGATGGCCCGTTGGCCCGCGGGGAGCACATGATAGACCGCTTCAATTGCCGCAAGCATGCCGGATTGGAAGGAGCGTTGCGCGATTTCAAAGCCCTTTTCCACCTGATCGGCGGCCGTCTGCACAAGTGGAGGACGATCCGTTTCCAGCTCGAAGGCATTCGAATAACACGCCGTTGCCCACATCTCCGTCTGCGGCTTCCATTCCAACGACGTTCGAAATGCCTCCCGCAGAGCGTCACGGTAATTTGCCGTGACTTCCGAATCCTTTGGCGCGACGAATCCGAGGGCCACGCTTTCTTCCGCGCCAATGTGCTCTACCTCATACCGTGTTACCGACGTGTCACTTTCTTCCAAGGTGAACGAGAGTGCGTGCAGCGAAGGAATCGCGGCTCCCCCAGATCGTCTCAGGTTGAGGCACGCCACCCGCACACCGCTGTCCAACAACGTTGTTTGTGACAGAAAGACTTTGATCGGCTCCTGCTTGAGAATGTTCAAATGCGTCCGGATAGCAGTTGCCGCCCGCAGCGCGTTGGATCGCACAGTGGGCTCGGGATCGCGAACCAGTTTCGCTAGCAAACGAAGAAATCTCGGATCCTGGGTCTGCCCCATTGCCCAACAGGCACTGCGGCGGAGCTGATAGATTTGGCTCTGGCCGAAGCTCATCAGCAATTCCAACGATCGCGTTTGCCGCGCACGATACAGCCCAAGTGCCCCATTGGCCGCCACTCGCGCCACGGGGTCCTGCACGGCGGCGAGAAATGCTTCTATGACGTCGGGTCCATCCATTCCCCACAGTGACTCCACGGCATTGGCACGCACTCTTCCATCCGGCTCAGTGAGCTGACTCATCACCCAATCCACACTGCGTTTGCTCCGCCCCAACAGCAGCGTCGCTTTGGACCGGATTCTCGGATTGCTGTGCTGCACCAATACATTCAAAAGTGGGAGCAGATTAGCCGGGGGAGAGATGGATTCCAGGATCGCCAGCAAACGGCTGATCTCTTCGTCTGCAAGCCGCAGACCCCCCATCAACAGGTTTGCAATCTGACGGTCAAAGGTCGGGTCGATCTTGTTTGCCCTGCGCGCAATCTGCACTGCCTCTTCTTTTGTACAGAGTTCCGGGTCACCAAGCCGGACCGCCAGCTTCTCGTTTTGCATCAATAGCGAGAGCAGATAGCCCTCGGCCTTCGACCCGCCGGGCTTCGCCAGCAGGCCGAGCGAGTGATGGAGAAACTTTTCTGGTGACTGGGCGTAACAATCCTGAATGCTGCGCCGCATTGAAACCGGATTCAGTTCGAAATCCGAAACCAACCGTTCCAGATGCTCTTGGGTGACGGTGTACATCATTCCTCAGTTATCCTTATCGGATCGCTGGGGATATTTTCTAGTTGGCGGATGTTTTACTCCGAAAGCCCTATCAGGCGTCTCGACGCCGGTAGGCCATCCAGGCAAAGCCGCCCAGCATCGCCAACACCAGCACCAGCAGAATCAGAATGCCCTGGTTCAGCGCCCGCATCCCCGCCGCCTGTTGTGCCGCGGCAGTGCGAAAACACTGTGCACATTGGCCAAAAGCCGTCACCGGAACCAGAGCCGCCAGCCACCTCACGGGCGCAACTCCTTCAGCCGCTGCGCGTCGGGCAGAAACGCCATCAGCAATCCGATGCACACGATGAGGAACGGAATCAGGACGTAAGTGAGCGCCCGCGATTCGAACTTGAGGTGCATGAACCAGCCCACAATCATCGCCGACTTCCCTATAGACAAGACGAGTAATACCACCAGGAATACAACAGGGCTCAGATGGGGGAATGCGAGCGCCACTTCCAGCACGGTCAGCCCCAGCAGCGCCACCCAGATCTTCGTAATTGTGGTGTTCGTGAGCATGGCGCTTTCCTCTACAGTTTCGCCGACATCAGGTAAACCAGCGGGAAAATGAACATCCACACCAGATCCACGAAGTGCCAGTATAGCCCGCTGGTTTCTACATCCTCAGCACTGAACTTACCTCTGGCCATACCTGCCGCCACGATCGCCAGATACAGCACGCCGGCCGTGACGTGGGCCATGTGAAGGCCAGTGAGGCCGAAGAACGTGGCTCCGAAGAGCGGCTCATTCCATGGATTGCCGGCCAAGGTCACATGCTCTATCCGAATGAGATGGAACCACTCATTGAGGTGCAGTCCGATGAAGCCGAGCCCCAAACCAACCGTGGCCAGCAGCATACGCACGGTGCGGGAACGGTCACCGGCCTTGATCGCCTGCACACCGAGCGCCATGGTGTAACTGCTGGTGAGCAGAACGAAGGTCATCAACGTGGCTTGCACGATGCTGGCGAAGGCAAACGGTGCCGGCCAATTGGGATTAGACAATCGCCCGTACGTGTATGCCACCAGAAATGCCGAGAAGGTGAGCGCGTCGGAGATCACGAAGAGCCACATCCCTAGCGGCTTGGCGCCAATGGCAAACGGTGAGCCGCCGCCCATCCAGGTCACTTCGCGCGTCGTGTGCGTATTCAATTCAATTCCCCCAGAAGCGGAATAGCCACAAGAGATAGACCCACAGCACGCCCAGGAAGTGCCAGTAGATGGAGGCCACATCCACGGCCGTGCGCTTTCCCGGGCCCAGCGTCCAGCGCAATGCCTGTACGTTCAGGAAAGCCATGGCAACCCATCCACCCAGCAAATGCGCGGCATGCGCCATTGTGCCGACATAGAAAAATGCACTGCCCGGATGGCTGTTGAGATAAACGCCGGCCTGCCGCAAATCGTGCCACACCAGGTACTGCCCGCCCATGAAGAGCGCTCCCAGCGCCGTAGCCGATGTCCACGCCAGGTTGAATCGTTTGCGATCCCCATTGCGTAAGTCGCGGCGAGCCTTCTCCACCGCAATACTGCTCAATGCCAGGATGCCGGTGTTCACCCATAGCAAGTCCGGCGCGGGGACACCCTTCCAATCGTTCGATGCTCCGCGCCGTACCACCATGGCGCTGGTGAACGCGCCAAAGAACATGATGACGGAGCAGAGAAACGCATACAGGCCCGTAAAGGATGCTCGGCGTTGCACACCAGGCATGGCTACATTCATCCTTCCTCCTCCTGCTGCATGAGGAAGTCCTTCTTCGCGCCCGGCACGCTGTAATCATAGGGTCCGCGATGAACCTGTGGCAGTGGATGCCCGAAGTTCTCTTCGGGAGGAGGCGACCCGATCGACCATTCAAGCGTAGTGGCGTTCCAGGGATTGTCCGCAGCCTTCGGCCCCTTCCACCAGCTCCACAGAAAGTTGATCAGGAACAGTAACTGTACGGCGGCGGTGAAGAACGCTGCATGCGTCGTCGCCTTATGCAGCAGCGTCAGATCCTTGAGGAAGTCGAACTGCCCGAAATCGGAGTAGCGGCGCGGATTGCCGGCGATGCCTGCGAAATGCATCGGGATGAAGATGGCATACACGCCGACGAAAGTGAGGTAGAAATGGATGCGCCCCAGCGTCTCGTTCATCATCCGCCCGCGCATCTTGGGAAACCAGTAGAACGTGGCGGCGAAGGCCGCGAACACGGTGGCCACGCCCATGATCATGTGGAAATGGCCCACCACGAAGTAAGTGTCGTGGAAGTAGGAATCGAGCGCCGGTTGCCCCAGGATGAGCCCCGTCAGTCCACCGCTGATGAACACCGACACGAAGCCTAGTGCGAACAGCATGGCCGTGGTCAGCCGCAGGCTCCCGCCCCAGATCGTCCCCAGCCAGTTGAACGTCTTGATTGCCGAGGGCACGCCCACGGTGACGGTCAGTACGGAAAAAGCGATCGAGGAGTACGGACTCATGCCGCTGATGAACATGTGGTGGCCCCACACCAGGAAGCTAAGGAATCCGATGATCAGCATGGCCCAGATCATGGCTCGATACCCGAATACCGGCTTGCGCGAAAACGTCGCCAGAATGGTGGATACGGCCCCCATCCCAGGCAGAATCGCGATATACACTTCCGGATGTCCGAAGAACCAGAAAAGGTGCTGGAAAAGGAGCGGAGAGCCCCCTTTGTTCGGAAGCAGCTTATCGTTGATCATCAATCCCGCGGGCAGGAAGAAGCTGGAGCCCGCCTCCCGGTCCAGCAGCAGCAGCACTCCTCCGGCGAGCAGCACTCCAAAAGCAAACAGGCTGATGATGGCCGTCGTGAACCATGCCCAGCAGGTGAGCGGCATGCGCATCAGTGACATCCCGCGCGTCCGCAACTCCAGCGTCGTCGTGATGAAATTGATCGCGCCCATCAGCGAGGCGATGCAGAACAGCGCAATGCTCAAGACCCACAGTGTCTGTCCCAAGCCCTGCCCCGGGCCGGCGATCTGTCCTACAGCACTGAGCGGCGGATAAGCCGTCCAGCCCGCCAGCGGCGCCCCGCCTTCCACGAAGAAGGCCGAACAAAGCACCACGAACGACAGAATGGTGGTCCAGATGGACAACATGTTCAGGCGCGGAAACGCCATGTCCTGCGCGCCAATCTGCAGCGGCAGAAAATAATTGCCGAACCCGCCCTGGGGCACTGTGGTCAGCAGGAAGAACACCATGATCGTTCCATGCATCGTCATCAGCGAGAGATACAATTCCGGTGTCATCACTCCGCCGGGCGCCCCGTCCGGCCACAGCTTTTCAAGCAGGCTCCACCGCGCTTCGGGATAAACCAGGTGGAAACGCATCAGCACCGAAAGCGCAATGCCAACGAAGGCGGCAAAAATGCTCAGCCCAATGTACTGTAGCCCGATCACCTTGTGATCTGTACTGAACACATAGCGCCGCAGGAACCCCTTTGAGGGCGAATGTGCCGGTGTGGTGGTATGCGTTGCCATGGCGATGTTACCTCTGGGCCGCCTGCTGCCGCAGCCATGTTTCGAAATCTTCCGGCGAGACCACTACCAATACGCTGCGCATCTGATGGTGCCCCAGCCCGCACAGCTCTGAGCAGGCGATCTCGTATTCCCCTATCTTGTCGGCCTGGATGCGAAACGGGATCACCATGCCGGGCACCAGATCCTGCTTGATCCGCAGTTCACGGACAAAGAAATTGTGAATCACGTCGCGCGACTGCAGCAGCAATTGCACATGCTTCCCGGCCGGAACCCGTAAGGCGGCGCTGACAATGTCATCCTTGCCCGCTGGATCATTTTCCACAATCCCGAACGGGTTGCCACTGGCGTCGTTCACCAGTTTCACGTCCGTCTTGCCGAACTTGCCGTCTGGCCCGGGATAACGAAAACTCCAGGCAAACTGCTTCGCCGCCACTTCCACCTTCAGGCTGGCATCGCCCAGCGCCGAAAGATGGACTTCGTACCAGAGCCCTGTGCTGGCTAAGCCGGCGCCGAGGAACAACAGCAAGGTAAGCGAAGTCCAAACCACCTCCAGCCGCGTGCTGCCTTCCGTGTGCTGCGCTTTCTGCCCGCGGTCGCGATGCTTGTAAATCAACCACCCCAGCAGAAGCTGTGCGGCGAAGAAAATCACACCCATCACGATGAGGTTGACGCTGAAGACGGAATCGAAGGCGGCCGCATGGGCATTGATCGGGGTAGGGAACCACCAGCGCTTGATGGCGAAGGATGCCGCGACCAGAATCGCGACAATCCAGATCACGAGAGAGAGAAACATGCTACCGCGGCGTTCCTTCCAACCCGAGTTCGGCCGCGTTGGTCTTCATTGCCTCGATGCAGAAACCGATGTGCTGGTCGAGATCCACTCCGAGTTCGATCGCCCCGTTGGTGATATCGGACCGGTTCACGGCACGCGCGAAGGCTTTGTCTTTCATCTTCTTCTTCACGCTGGCCACGTCCACTTCATGAATGCTGCGCTCCGGCTTCACATACGAAACCGCAGTCAGGAAGCCCGCCAGTTCGTCGCAGGCAAACAGCGTCTTTTCGAGCAGGGACACGCGCGGCACGCCTGTGAAGTCGGCATGCGACAGAATCGCGCGGCGAATCACCTCCGGCACTCCGCGCTCCGCCAGGATGGGTTCGCCTTTGGTCGGGTGATCCGGCAGTTGCGGATGAATCTCCCAATCGAAGTCATGCAGCAGCGCCGTATTGCCCCACAGTGTCTCGTCCTCGCCGAACTTGCGCGCGTAGGCGATGACGCAGGTTTCCACAGCCAGTGCGTGCCGGCGAAGGCTCTCCGACTGCACGAATTCACAGAGAATACTCCAGGCGTTTGCTCGGTCCATTTGTCAGACTTTCCAGCTTACCAGGGAAAGGAACCTATAATGTCGGTAGGAGGGCCAGGATGATCCACTCTCGATTCATGGCAGCCATCGCTGCCTGTTTGTTGTGCGCAAGCGCCTTTGCTGAGGAGAAACCGGGCGCGGGAACCAAGATCAAGGACGGCGCCAAGGACGTTGGCTCCGGAATCAAAGAAGGCGTCACGGGAGCCGCCAGCAAGGTGCGCAAAGGCTCCAAAACCGCGGCCAACAAGACTGCGGACACTACCACTGGCGCTGCCGGCAAAGTAAAAGACACTACGGTCAATGCCGCCGAAAAAACAGCCGATGCATCCACTGCCGCCGCCGGCAAGGTGAAAGACGGCGCGGTCACTGTTGGTGACAAGACCGCGGACACGGCGAAGGAAGCCGGATCGCGCACCGGCAAAGGCGCGAAAGCAGTTGGTGGGGGCTTCAAAGACGCGGCCAAGGCGGTGTCCGGTTCCGGCAAGAAGTAACGACGCGGAACTGCTCCGCATCATTGATGAGCCGTTGCGCCAGGCCAGAGACCGCGCCGGCTCCATGGCCCGTTGCGGCAAAGGCTGCTTCGGCTGCTGCATCGGGCCCTTTCCCATTACCCTACTGGACGCCGCGCGCCTGATGCAGGGCCTTGCCCTGCTCGACGAGGAAACACGGGAACGATTGCAACAGCGCGCCACTGAGTCCATCGCCGCACTCAAGGGATTCGGCTACCCTGGCGACATGGAGACCGGCCTGCTCACCTTCAGCCATGCTGAAGAGATTCTGTTTACGCCACCCTATTTGAATCTGCCCTGCCCGGCGCTCGATCTGGAAACTGGCGCCTGCATTCTCTATGAGCACCGTCCCGTTGCTTGCCGCACCTACGGCCTGGCCATCACCCTCGATGGCAAGCCGATGCCTCACTGCCGGCTCAACTACGTCGATGTGCCTCAGGAGACCATCGAGACGCTACGCGTGGAAATAGAAACGAGCGCGGCCGGTAAAGCCGCGCTCGACGAATTTCTTGCCAATGGTGGCCAGGAAGGCCGGACTGTGGTCGCCTTCGCTCTTAGAGGGAGTTGAAGCGGTCTTCCACGGCCTGCCAGTTGACCACATTCCACCACGCGCCGATGTAATCCGGGCGGCGGTTCTGATACTTCAGGTAGTAGGCGTGCTCCCAAACGTCCAGGCCCAGCACGACCTTCTTGCCTTCCATGATCGGCGTGTCCTGATTGGGCGACGAAGAGATGGCAATCGAGGAGCCATCCTTCACCAGCCAGGCCCAGCCGGAACCAAAGCGGCCAACGCCCGCTGCCGCGAACTTTTCCTTGAACGTATCGTAGCTGCCAAAGGTCGCGCTGATTGCCGCGCCAATGTTACCCACCGGTGCGCCGCCGCCATTCGGGCCCATCAAATTCCAGAAGAGCGAGTGATTCCAGTGCCCGCCGCCGTTGTTGCGAACCGCGGTGCGGATCGCTTCCGGTACCGCCGCGCAGTTGTTTGCCAGCAGTTCTTCCAGGCTCAGGTTCGCCAGATCGGGAGCCGATTCCAACGCCTTGTTCAGATTGGTGACATAGGCCTGATGGTGCTTGCCATGGTGAATCTCCATGGTCATCTTGTCAATATGGGGTTCCAGGGCGTCATGCGCGTAGGGCAGAGCAGGTAGTGTAAACGCCATTCGGTCTTTTCTCCTTCAACTTCAATGTGTGTGCGGAAACAAACTACGGATGTGGATGCATCGCATCCCGATGAAGATTCAACACTCATGATACCGTGCAAGCCGTTGCCCCGTGCGATCTGTTTTGCCGCCGTCGTCACCGGGTTGTAACCGCCTGAAGGAAAATGCCCCTTGCGGGAGCGGCCATTTCATCCGACACTGAAACAGGCGGCATGGGTCTTCGAGGAGCCGTGTGAGCCGAAGTTTGGACGCCGAAGTTTGGACAAGGAGTTCGTGCAGTTGAACGCTAAGATCACCCAAGAGAAGGACACGGTCTGGGAACCTACCGATCGATGGACCACTCAGGACGCCTCTGACCTTTACGATGTCGCCAGTTGGGGCAAGGGCTATTTTTCGGTCGGCGAGAACGGGCACCTCTGGGTGCATCCGACCAAGGATGCCCAGCGATGTGTCGATCTTAAGGAACTGGTGGATCAACTCAAGATGCGCGGCATCCACCCGCCCATCCTGATCCGCTTCGGCGAAATCCTCCAGCACCGCCTGGGAGAAATCCATCAAGCCTTCAAAGATGCCATCGCCGAGCACGGCTATAAGGGCAGCTACTCCTGCGTTTACCCCATCAAGGTGAACCAGCAGCGGCACGTCGTCGAAGAAGTGATGGAATTCGGCCGCCCCTACAAATTCGGCCTGGAAGCCGGATCGAAGCCCGAACTGCTGGCGGTGCTCGCCATTGCAGGCAACGAAACGCCTATCATCTGCAACGGCTTCAAGGACGACGAGTACATCGAGTTCGTCATGCTGGCCAAGAAAGTCGGCCGGCGCATCATCCCTGTTGTCGAGAAATTCACCGAACTGGATCTCATCATCAAGTACGCCGAAAAGGTAGGCGTCCGCCCAGAAGTCGGGTTGCGCGTGAAACTGGCCAGCCGTGGTTCGGGACGCTGGAAATCCTCCGGCGGATACCGTTCGAAGTTCGGCCTGACCGTGAGTGAAGCCCTGCAGGCTCTGGAGCGGATGAAGTCCTTTGGCATGGGCGATTGTGTGAAGCTGCTGCATTTCCACCTCGGCAGCCAGATCACCAACATCCGCCAGATCAAGGGCGCCGTGATCGAAGCGGCACGCTGCTATGTCGGTCTGAAGCGGCTCGGCGCCGGCCTCGAATTCATGGATGTCGGCGGCGGGCTCGGCATCGACTACGACGGTTCCCAAACGGACTTCGAATCGAGCGTGAACTATACGCTGCAGGAATACGCCAATGACATCGTCTATCACATCCAGAACGTGTGTGACGATGCCGAAGTGCCGCATCCCAACATCATCACGGAGAGCGGCCGGGCCATTGCCGCCTATCACAGCGTGCTTGTGTTCAATGTCCTGGGTGTAACTGCTTTCGGCGGTGAAGCCGAGGTTGTGGAAAATCTGCCCGAGGATGTCGAACAGCCGCTGATCGACCTGCGCGAAACCTTCCGTTCGTTGTCGGTGAAGAATCTCCTCGAGAGTTTCCACGACGCGCAGCAGTCGCTCGATTCGGCCCTCAATCTGTTCAGCCTTGGCTATCTTTCCCTGGAACAGAGATCGATGGCCGAGAACATGTATTGGGGCATCTGCCGCCGCATTCAACGCCTCGCCCACGAATTGGAATATTTCCCCGAGGAGTTGGAAGGCTTGGAGGGCTTGCTGTCCGACACCTACTTCTGCAATTTCTCGCTCTTCCAGTCCATGCCCGATAGCTGGGCCGTGAAGCAGTTGTTCCCCATCATGCCCGTGCATCGCCTGCGGGAGCAGCCGACGCGCCATGCCGTACTCGGCGATATCTCCTGCGATTCCGATGGCAAGGTGGATCAGTTCATTGACCGCCGCGATGTAAAGCGGACCCTGCCCCTGCACCCCTTCAACGGCGAGCCCTATTTCCTGGGCGCGTTCCTGGTCGGCGCTTATCAGGAAATCCTCGGCGACCTGCACAATCTGTTCGGCGATACCAACGCCGTTCACGTCCGGTTGGGCGAGCAGAATGAGCCGATCCTCGACGCGTTTGTGCCCGGCGACACCGTGCGCGAAGTGCTCGATTACGTGCAGTTCAATTCCCGCGTTCTGCTGGAACAGTTCCGCAAGGACGTGGAAGCGGCCTTGCGTGAAGGGCGCATGGGCTTTGAGGAATCGGGGCGTTTGCTCCGCTTCTACGAAGACGGCCTGCACGGCTATACATACCTCGAAGAATAAATCGACAATCGCGCCGTATTTCCGCTTCGCCAGCGCACGACTTTCATCGGTGCTACACTGTCCCAAAGTTTGAAAACGGGGCACCCCATGAAACTCTTCCTCCTTGTCGCAGCGATCGTGCCGTTTGTTCTCACGGCGCAAACCACAACGGGTTCCATCTCCGGCACGGTCGTCGATAGCAGCCAGCAGGTTGTCGTCGGCGCATCCATTGCCTTGCTCAATGAGCGCACTTCCGAGTCGCGCCAGGCAACAACGAACGAGGTTGGGTTTTTTCAATTCCCAGCCATTCAGGCCGGCATCTATACCATCAAGGTGGATGCTAAAGGCTTCCGGCCTTATCAGAAAACAGGCAACACGCTAACCGCCAATGAGCGGCTGTCGGTGGGCAACCTGGAACTCTCGGTGGGTTCTGTCACGGAAACGGTTACCGTAACCGCGCAGGGACAGGTGGTGAACACAACCTCCGCAGAACGTTCCGCGCTGCTGAGCTCAAAGCAACTCGAAATGGTCGCCGTGCGCGGACGCGACGTTGTCTCCATGCTCCGCTTGTTGCCCGGTGTTGGACAACAGGTGGACACAGAGAACCTCGGTGGCTCGTTCGGAACCAGTACTCCAAATGTTCAAGGTCAACGCAACACCTGGAACAGTCAAAGCGTGGACGGCTTGACCGGCAACGACCTCGGCAGCCCCAATAATTTCTCCAGCCCGATCAACCTCGACGCCATCGGCGAAGTGAAAGTGCTGCTCAACAACTACACCGCTGAATATGGCCGCTCGGCCGGCCCGCTGGTCAACGTGGTGACCAAATCCGGCACTACAGCCTTTCACGGCTCCGGCTACTTCTTCAAGCGGCATGAGCAGTTCAATGCCAACAGCTTTTTCAACAATCGCAACAATATCCGCAAGCCGCTGTATCGCTTCACAACCCTCGGCGCTACGCTGGGCGGTCCTCTCTACGTGCCCGGTAAGTTCAATTCTGGAAAAGACAAAGTCTTCTTCTTCTACTCCTACGAAAAGAACCAGCAGCAGATTCCACAGGCCTTGCGCCAGGTGACCACGCCTTCCGTGGCGGAACGCGCCGGTGATTTCTCGCAGACGCTCGATCAGAACAACGCGCTCATCCGTATTAACGACCCGCTGGCGAACGGCGCGCAGTTCCCCGGCAATCGAGTTCCCACCAGCCGCATCAATGCGCGTGGACTGGCCATCCTCAACGTCTTTCCCGCGCCGAATTCGCCCGATCGCACCATCACCCGCGGCAACTACAATTACCAGTTTCAGGAGAGCCTCAACTCCCCTCGCAACCAGCATCTGTTTCGCGTCGACCTTAGGCCCACCTCGAAAGACTCCATCGGCATGCGCGGATCTACCTGGTATGCCGACCAGTTGGGATATGCCGTTGCGGCCGGATCCGCCAATTGGGGCCTCGTCCGCCAACACTACACCTACACGGACAACGGTGCTGTCCTCACCTACACCCGCATTATCAGCCCCTCTGTGGTGAATGAGTTCATGGGTGGCCTGCGGCACGGCGTGGAAAAAGGCCCGCCCGAATCGGAAGAGGAGCAGAACAAGATGGTTCGCTCGAAAATCGGGTTGAATCTCGGGCAGTTCTATCCTGAGATCAATCCGCTGGCGATCATCCCACAGGCTTCCTTCGGTGGAGTGCCCAACGCCGCGGCCATTACCTATGACGGACGCTTCCCCCTCCGCGGCGCGGATACCGTTTTCAACTTCAGCGACAACCTCACCTGGATTCGTGGCAAGCATACGTTCAAAGGCGGATTCAACATCGAGCGCAATCGCAACTACGAAGGCGCCACGGCGAACTTCGGAGGCACCTTTGCCTTCGCCCGTGATGTGAACAACCCCATCGATTCCAACTACGCATACTCCAACGCTCTGCTGGGTAACTTCCAGAATTACACCGAGGCGAGCACCCGTCCCAGCACCGAAGCCCGCAAAACAATTCTTGGCTTCTTTGTTCAGGACACCTTCAAGGTCAATCGCAAGTTGACCATCGACTACGGCGTCCGGTTCAACTACTTTACTCAATGGACGCACAAGACAAAGAAGGCCGCGGCGCTGGTACTCGATAACTACGATCGGGCCAAGGCTCCGCTGCTTTACTACCCGATCACCACGCCGCAGGGCCGCCGCGCCGTGAATCCCCGCACGAACGAAATTCTGCCCGCCGTCTTTATTGGAGCCTTCATCCCGAACACCGGTGATGTGGTCAACGGCTCCGTGACGGCATCCGATCCGAACTACCCGCCAGGTTTCCGCGAGCAGGAGGCGCCCGCGGCTGAACCTCGTCTGGGTATCGCCTACGATGTCTTCGGCAATGGGAAAACCGCCGTCCGCGCCAGTGGTGGCACCTTCCACAATTCGTCGGTGCCTGGCGTTCGAGGTTTTACGCAGAATCCGCCCGTGCAATTCAATCCCAACGTATTCTACGGCAACCTGGACACGTTTCTGGCTACGGCAGGAACGCTGTTCCCCAGCAACACCAGTGCCTATGAGCGGCGCACACGCACTCCCGTGCTCTACAGTTTCACCGCCGGTGTGCAGCAGGATATCGGATTCGGTACGGTTCTGGATGTCGCCTACGTGGGCAACCTCGGCCGGTTCCTGCAGCAATCCCGCAACATCAACACCGTGCCCTACGGCGCCCGCTTCCTGCCGCAGAACGCGGATCCATCCAATCCATCCACGCCACTCAACGACAATTTCTTCCGCCCCTATCCCGGTTATCAGAACATCACCTATAACGAAAACGCCAGTTCCACCAACTACCACTCGCTGCAGATGCAGTTGAATCGACGCTTCATCAAGGGTCTGCAGTTCGGCGTGGCCTATACGTATTCAAAGGCGATGAACTTCACCGATAGTGACGGCGGTGGCGTGGCCATGTACCGCCCGATCCGCGTCTGGAATTACGGCAAAGCAGGTTTCGATCAGACCCATATCTTCGTGGCCAATTACGTCTGGGATCTTCCCTGGGCAAGTAAGCTCGTCAACGGCAATAAGGTCGTTGCCGCGATCTTCGACCGCTGGCAGCTATCCGGTGTGACCACATTCGCCAGCGGCTTCCCCGTGGGTGTTGGGTTCTCGACGGTGGATGCGGTCGACCTCTCCGGCGGAGGGGACGGGACGCGCATCAACGTTACTGGCAAGGCGATTCTTCCTCGCGGAGAGCGCACCTTCAGCCGCAACTTCGATACCTCCGTTTTTGCCCGCCCGGCGCGCCTCGATTTCGGCAATGCCCCCAAGGATGTTTACCGCAATCCCGGGTTCAACAATCACGATCTCACCTTCTTCAAGAACATCCCCGTCAAAGGCGAGGGCCGCAACCTGCAACTTCGCTGGGAAATGTACAACGCTTTCAACCACACCCAATTTTCCAATGTGGATAACACGGCGCGATTTGACGCCCAGGGCCGGCAGGTCAACACCCGCTTCGGCGAGGTCATCGACACCCGGCTCGAACGGCGTATGCAAGCCTCGCTGCGATTCACCTTCTGACGGATGGCGCGATGCGAAGAGATAGGACCTTCGGCGCTTCCTGATTGCCCGCATGATCGCGGGCGAAATACCGGATCTCGTAGACGCCGGGCGAACTGAGATGAATGGCGGCGCGCTGCGGTTGCTGGGAAATGACGGTGGCCGGGTGCTCGGCGGCGATCGAGAAGTAAATCTGCTCCACGCCCGTGCCCGCCGGATCGTCATGCGCCTGCAATTCGATGGTCAGGTTGCGGGCGAACGATCCGCCGCTATCGGGCCCTGCGGAAAAGGAATGCTCCGTCGCGGGAGCCGTCGTATCAAGCGGCACGAACACCGCGAGACTGGTCGCTACGCTGCGTGGCTTTCCGCCGCCTGACGGCACATTAACAATGCTCCGCTCGTGGGTGAGAGGATTCTCCATGGCCAGCGTAGTGGAGCCCCCGCCATCCAGGTTCAGTGCGTTGTATACGGCAAAGTCGCGAATCAGGATCTCCGCTGCCTCGAACAGAGAGAGTCCTTGGCTCGTCGCTGACTTGTCGATTGTGACCAGATACAAGGTGCGCTGATCACGCGATAGCCCGGCAATCGTCCGTGCATTCGGCACCGCGTACCACGACCTGGTGTTCGAATACGCCCCCGGCCCCCCAGGTGTCAGCAACCCCGCCGGATGCTGCTCATCGCGATACACCGGAACGGTCGCTTCCCCATTGGTTACGATCTGCGCCGAGCCAGCAAAGGCGTTCCACAACGCCACGGATTGCGCCTCTGCTGCCGTGACAATCGAAGCCCGGTTCTCCTGATCCAAATGGAAAGCCGGAGCATTGGCCACCAGAGCGTAGGATTGCTCCGGGGTCTCAAAATCCGAGTACACATTCCCCTCCGACGCCGCCAGCCCAACCAGATTGGAATGAAGATCCGCGGAAGGGAAGGGCAGGAAGAAATGCAGGTTCACGGCCAACTGCGCTTTTTCCGCAACCAGGAATTCCAGCGTAGTTTGCCGGATTGCCTCGCGTGTTCCCCCGCGCGGTGAGACCTTGAACCGCAAGCCGGGCGTCGTCAGATCGATCTTCACCACATGCATGGTGTAGCTCCGCGGTGTGGTACTGGCAACGATGTGATGCGCCACCCCAGGGAAGGGGCGCCGAACCGTCTCCGCGCCATGCAGACACAAACCGAATGCAACAACAACGAATCCCCAACGCATGGATTCGATCTTACGACACTAATCCGGCGATTAGAGGCCTGCGCGCAGGAAGGCGATGACGTCCGCCAGTTGCTGCTTGTTGAGCGTCTTCTCGATGTCCTCCGGCATGAGTGAGATCGCCGATGCGCGAATCTCCTGAATGTTCGAGCGCAGGATGGTGACGTCTTCCTCAGAGCCCCCGCGCAGTGTGATCGCGCCCGGAGTCTCACTCGCCAGCACGCCATCGTACATCTGGCCGTCCTTGGCCGTTACCACGTAGTTCACGAACCGCGGCTCAATGGCCCGGCTCGGATTGAGGATCGCTTCCAGCAACTCTTCCTTCGATTTGTTGTTGACTCCCGAAAGGTCCGGTCCGACGCGGCCGCCCTTGCGGCGCGGCGCATGACAGCGGGCGCAGGCTTCTTCGAAGGCCTTCTTGCCGCGCTCCACATCGCCGTTCAACGAGACTACTTCGCGGAACTGGGTCACCACTTTGTCACGATCGCTTGCGGTGCTGGCGAAGATTTTCTTCGCGCGCGCCGAAATCGCCGCGTCTTTATCTTCGATCAGCCGGTTCCGGGCGTTCACTTCAATCAGCACTGGATCGATGGCGCCCTTCTCCAGTGCTTCCAGGAAGAGCGGAATCCGGTCGCGTTGCGCCAGCAATGCCGCTGCTGCCCGCAACCGTGTTTCCGGCGGATACGCTTTCCATGCATTGAGAATCGTCGTCGCCGCTTCCCCTTGCCGGAAGGTGGCCAGCGTATCCACCGCGGCCGATTGCAGAGGGGCCGCTGCATTGGAGTCGAGCACCTTCTTCAGCGTCGGGAAGGCCGTCTCAAACGAAGCACCGCGGAGCGCACCGAGCGCTGCCGCTCGATCCTCCACCGGACGCGCATCTTCAAACGCCTCCTTCGCTGCACGAGTGAAGATCGACGGTGCGGCCAGGTGGCTCGCCACAGACCAGGCCAGGCGCGTCGTCTCCTTGCGGGCCAGGAATTGTGCCACTGCCGATTCGGATACCGCCATTGCCGTTGCCCGGCTCATGTCCAACCCGCGCGCCAAACCCTGCAGCGCAGGGGCAGGATCCTTCAGCCGTCCCGCGCCCGCCAGGAACTTCGTCACCTCTGCCGGGTCCTTGCGTGTACCGATCAATCCGCCGATGGACCGCAGTAACTCCGGACGCTGCCACGATGATTCCGGGCGCGCCAGCAGCATGGCGAAATACTCACCCGGCCAATTCGCAGCCGAAGACAGCGTTGCCGTGTGGAACCACGGATTGTCGCCATGATTGGCCGCCAGTGTCACAATGGCGCTGCGTGCCGCGGCCGAATTGAGATTCCCCAGTGTGAATGCCAGTTGGAAGCGCACGCGGATGGCTTCGTCTTTCACCCGCGCCAACAGTGCCTGCTCCAGCTTCGGCGATGGCGGCAGTGATTCGCTGATCCTGATGGCATGCTCACGAACGCCCGCCTGCGGATCATTCAACGCGGTCAGCACGTCGGCTTCCTCCAGAGACCCGATTCCCTCCAGCAGCCACAGCGCATGCATCCGGGCCACGGGATTGCGCGTGGATTGTGCCAGTTGCCGCAGTGCAGCCGCTGCCGACTTGTCCTGCCGCTCCAGCAACAGGCGATGCGCTGTATCCCGATGCCAGCCATTCGCGTTCTCCAGCAGCCCCACCAGTTCGGCCGTGGAGGCTTTGCCCAGATCCACCTTCAAGCCCCGTTTCGTGCGCGGGTTGTTTGGCACGATGCGATAAATGTGCCCCATGTCATCGCCACGGTAAAAATCGAGCTTCAGCCTTTTCTGCAACTCTTCCGGGATGGAAAGGGGGGTCTCAATCGTCTGCCGGTACATGTCCGTTACATACAGCATGCCGTCCGGTGCATTGGCGAAATTCGTGGGCCGGAACCACTGGTCCGTCGAGGCCAGAAACTCCACGCCCTCCTTTGCGGGCGTCGCCGTGAACGAGACTCCATCCGGGGTCAGAACGTCGCGCCGCACCAGGTTGCCACTGACATCGCCGGTGAAGATGCTGCCCCGGTACGATTCGGGCCACGCATCGCCGCTGTATACCGTGCCGCCGGTAGCGCCCGTGAGGTGACCCGCCAGATGCTCCTTGCGGCCCGATTTCATCTCGTCGTAACGCTGCTGGCGGATTTTGGTGCGTTCCACGCGCCATTGCTCGGGCTGCGAGATGGGCCACATCAGCCGCTCCCGCTTCCCGTAGGGATCGTTGTTGACTGAGGCGACATCCAGTAACGGCGAGCGCAGCAGATATTGCATCGGAATCACCACGTGCCGTAAATGGGTGGTGTTCTGTGAAATGAACCGGTTGCCCCAATCATCGAAAGTGGCGCCGTACTGCGTCGCCCCAGAAGCCGGCTGCGCAATGTTCCGAATCGGATGGAATCGGAAATCGCCGCCACGCACTTCCACTGGAGCATGTTGCGGCCACTTCGGAGAGGTGATGCGTCCGGCATTGCCGGTGTTCGAAAACATGATCCAGTTATCCGGCCCAAGCCTCGGATTGCTCACCTGCGCTTCCGGATTCCCGGTGAAGAATCCCGTAAACAGCACCTCCCGCACATCGGCTTTGCCGTCGCCATCGGTGTCCTTCATGTAATAGATGTTTGGCGCTGCGGGTACAATCAGGCCGCCCTTCCACGGCATCAGTCCAGAAACTTGAAGTACATCCTCGGCAAACACCGTGCTCTTGTCGGCTTTCCCATCTCCATCCGTGTCCTCCAGCATCACGATTCGTGAGCGTGCCTTCTTGCCCGGAGGTGGATCGTAGGGTAGATCCAGCATATCGGCGACATACGCACGGCCTTGCTCATCGAACACCATGTCCACCGGATCGAGCACCATCGGCTCAGACGCGAACAACTCCAAATGGAAATCCTCGCCCGGCTTAATGGCGGCCATGGATTGCTGCGGAGTCAGTGGCTTCGAGCCGGAACCAGAGCGCGAACAGGCGGCGAGGGTAAGTAGAGAGAGAATAGCAACGAGCGAACGCATGGGGATGTTTTCCAGAGTAGCAGGAGATGGATCGATCTAGCGTGCCGGAAGTCTGGTAAGCGGGTCGCCGATGACAATGTTCTTCCAGCTAAGCGCCGGAATTGCCAGGTAATAGCTTTCGGCCAAATTTCGCCTCTGCACCACATAGGCGGGGAAAAGCAGATCGGGCCGCGGGCAATAGCGGAGGAACGGCTCATCCACGTGACCCGAGGCTCCCGTCGCGCCTTCTTCAATGTAATCCGCGGTCAGTGTCTGTGGACTCTCCTTGTACCACTTGGCCTTGTCCTCATTCTTCCAGGAACTGATCGTCCAATTGGCGGGAGGGCGTTCAAAAGTGCGCCCGTTGGTCGACACGAACTCAGTCATGATGGCGCCCGGCAACCATTCGAAACCAACCCGCCTTTGCTTCCGGTTCTTGTCGTTCGAGCCCCACCCCCCATAACCAATCACGTTCTTCTGCCCGTAGAGTACGGCAGCCGATTCCTCGAAAATTACCCTGTCTTTTGGTAGCCGGATCGCCGCATCCCGCAATTGGTCGTCACCCGTGGTGTCCCCCGTGTCCCTCAGGTCCAAAACCACAGAGCCTTTGTTCACCGCCGCCAGTGAGCGATCAATCAGCGCTCGAACGCCTGCAAAATCGTAGGCCGCAAGCCGCGTCACCAGGTAGATGGGAAATTTACTGTGATCGAAGGTCTCGTTGGATTTCGAGAAGAAGGGGTTCGGATAAGGGCCCTCCAGCCGGTATTGGATTCCGTGCATCACGCTGTATAACAAGCACAGTTCGGAATCGACTGCGGCAAGCGTCGCCGTGGGACCACCGGATCCGCCGACGGTGAGTGGAACCCCCAGAGTGGTCACGATGTAAAGGACCGACTCCGTAAGGTTCGATCGCGCCAGACAAAGGCTGACGGGAGAAGCGATGGTCCGCTCATACACAGCCCGGGTTACCGTTTCCTCTATAGGGGTGTTCAGATAGCACACATTGCGCGCTGGGATCGAACGCTTCCGCGCATAATATTCGGCGATGGATTTTGATACAGCGGAAGCCTGGTTTGCGACGATGAGGACATTTTCAGGCTTCTGCGCGCGCAGGCTGGACGCAGCAAACGAAAGGAGAACGAAAAGGGCGGCTACTTGAGCGATTTCAGGTACTCCAGCATGGCCTCCGCATCCGCCTTGTTCAATTTGTAGGCCGGCATCGGAGGGTCGGCAGGCTTGCCCTTCGGGGTCAACCCCGTCTGCAGGTACTCAAGAACTGCTTTTTCACCCCAACGCTGCCACAGCCGGCCGGTGGGCGTGATATCCGGGGAGGTTTTGTGCCAGCGTTCAATCGGAGTCACGGGTTGGAAGTCGAGCGTGGCGCCCTTCAGCCATTTACTCTTATCCAATTCGCCCGTTGCCGTTTTCGGGGTGTGGCATTCCTGGCACTTCGCCACCTCCTCCAACAGGTATTTGCCGTAGGCCACCTCTTTCTCTCCGGCGAAAGAAATCGACCCGGCAAGGGCTGCCGCAGCCATGTAGCACAAAAACCTGGACATCTTCCAATGCTATAATTATCAGTGGTTTCCCCGCAACTTCATGGATCTCGATCAACTCCATACATTCCTGGAGATCGTGAGGCTGAAGAGCTTCTCCAAAGCGGCGCAGACGTGTTTCCGGACGCAGCCTGCAATCAGTGCACAGGTGCGTCAACTGGAACAGGAGATCGGCACCGCTCTTTTTGAGCGCCTGGGTACGCGGATTTCGCTCACCCCGGCCGGCCGTATCTTCGCCGATTACGCCGAACAGATTCTGGACTTGCGCCGCCGCGCGCAGGACGCCATCAATGAGTTGGAGCGCACTCCCCGCGGCGAACTCCTGATAGCCGCCAACGAGTCCACCTGTATTTATGTGTTGCCCGGCGTCTTCGCTCAGTTCAAAGTGGAGTTCCCTAACGTCCAACTGCAGGTGGATCGCAGCTATGGCTCGCGAGTAGTGGAAGCGGTACTGGAAAATCAGGCGGACTTCGGTTTCGCCCAGCTACCCATCGACGACAAGAAACTGCAGGTTTTGAAGATTCATACCGATGAAGTGAAAATGATTCTTCCCCTGGATCATCCCCTGGCCAGCAGAAAGTCTGTCGTTTGCCGGGACCTGATGGGCACTCCGCTGCTGCTCCCAAAGAGTGGCACTACCCGGAATCGCCTCAATTCCTGGCTGGAGCCGGTGGAGGATATGATCCAGATCTCGATGGAACTTGATTCCACGGAGATGATCAAGCGCTTCGTCATGGCGAATCTTGGAGTATCGTTCCTGGCAGCGTCAAACTGCGAGGAAGAGGTTCGGTCGGGCCGCATGACAGCTGTGTCGCTTTCCCCCGAACCAATGGTGCGCCGCCTGGCGCTGATCTATCGCCGCGACAAAGCTCTGTCGAAAGCCGCCTTGGGCTTCATCCAGGTAATTTTGCGCCATGCCGGGGGACATCCGGCGGCGGCGCCGGCGGCCAGTGCTTAGGGATACCGCCGATGCAGAGGATTGTTCACAAATTTTCTGTCGTCTACCTCTCGCGGGGAAGTACAACCCAGGTATTTCGCTCCATTGAAGAAGTTCCCGAACCGGTGCGCAAGGAACTCGCGGAAACCGCTCGCAGGTCCCAAATTGAGACGCTCATCATCGCCAATGAAAAGGGCCGTGAGATGCTCCAGCAGGAAGGCATGCAGCAGGGCCGCAAAGGGGCGTCAGGCATGACGTTGCGTCCGGCCATGCGCTGGGCTCTGTTGGCATTACTTGCCGGAGCCGTTGGCTTGGTCGTTACCTTCGCCTGGAATTACCGCTAGTCGCTGATTCGTCAATTTTTTCTCAAGCTCCAGCCCTCCTCCCCGATGAGGAGAGTGTGGAGAGGCGTCGCGAGCCGCGAATCGAGTGCCGGGAGACGGTGCGGATTGAGGTGCTGGGAGCAAACACAAAGTCCTTTTCCGGACTTTTGGTGAACCTGTCCGGACAAGGCGCCAGGCTCACCCTCTCCCACCCCATGCCCGTCAACACGATGCTTCGTATCGATTCGGCTTCCGCAGTCTACCTCGGTGATGTCTGTTATTGCTTCGAGCAGGAAGGGCTGTGGCACGTCGGAGTCAAACTCGTCCACTCCGTTCGTACCAACCCAGGATTAAGAAATTTAGCCGAGCGGCTCAACCAGGAGGCGGCGGCAGTGAAACGCCAGCAACAGAATCCTTAGGCGCCGAGAGTGGTTACGCCCACTACCAGGCTCACCACCAGACACGTCGTCATCAGGACGACAAGTCCAATACCTACACGGTTTGCCTTCCGGCCCCTCTTCAGGTTCTGCTGTATGATGTGCGGCATGTCATCCTCCCATGTACTGGATTATACGTCACAAATCGGCATTCCGTTACAGAATCATTACAATCGCCCAAAACTTTTGTCTCGTTGATGTTACGTAGCTCCCTCTCGCGTTATCCTGGAAGCACTGGCTCGTATGAATCGTAGGGTTCTCATCGTAGGAAGTGGCGGACAGCTCGGTATCGAGCTGTATCGCGAGTTCGGCGCCCGGGGCTATGACGTCACCGGGCTGAAACGCTCAGAACTGGATATTGCCGATCCGGCCAAGGTCGACCATTGTGTCGCCGGCCTCGATCCCGCCTTCGTCATCAACGCCGCGGCGTACAACATGGTGGATGTCGCGGAAAAAGAACCAGCGGCAGCCTTCCAGGTGAACGCCCTGGCTGTCCGGAATCTGGCCGTGGCCTGCCGGCAGGCCGATGCCACTCTGATCCACTTCTCCACCGACTATGTTTTTGACGGGGAGAAAGGTTCCCCCTACGTGGAAGAAGATGAAACCCATCCGCTTGGCGCCTATGCCGTCTCCAAACTCGCCGGTGAACTCTATGCCCGCGCCTATCTTGACCGGGCGCTGGTGATCCGCACCTCAGGAGTCTTCGGTCCCCAAGGGCTCAACACCGCCCGCGGCAATTTCATTGAGCTCATGCTGCGCCTGGCCAAATCCGGGCAAGCCATTAAAGTCGTGGAGGACCACGTCGCCTCCCCCACCTATGCGCCAGTACTGGCGGCGCGGACCGCCGACCTTGTCGAGCGCTCCGCGCATGGGATCTTCCACGCCGGTGGCGGTACTCCCATCTCCTGGTTCGACTACGCCAAGCTCATTTTCCGCCTGGCCGGCCTCGAACCCGAATTGCGTCCCACCAACGAACGGGAGTACCGAACAGCCGCCCGGCGGCCCCGCTATTCGGCACTTTCCAACAAAAAAATGGAGGCCACGGGCGTGGAACCATTCCCTTCGCTCGAGACCGCCGTACGAAGTTATTTACAGTTACGCGAAAGATATGCGACTAGCTAGTTTTGTATTCTTCCTTCTTTTCTGCACGTTCCTGAATTCCTGCTCCAAAAGAAACGAGACCGCGGTCGAAAGCCTCTCTGAGGAGTTCGTGTACACCGTTCTCGGATTCTCGCCAGTGACCGCAACAGGCGCCGGGTATCACGAACACAAAGGCGTGAAACTCGACGAGCAACTCGACGATTGGAGTCCCGCCGGCATCGCGAAACAACGGCAATTCTTCGCCAGCGTGCAGCAGCGGCTGGCGGAAGCCGGCAAGCAGCAGTTGACCCCGGATAGCCGCGCCGATTGGGAGATTCTATCTGACCAGGTAGGCTTGAACCTGCTCGAAATCGACACCATCCAGAACTACAAGCACAATCCCACCGTCTACGTGGAACAGATCGGCAACGCGTTGTTCTCTCCCTACGTGCTCGAATACGCACCGAAGAATGTGCGTCTCGGCCACATCATCTCCCGCTTGGAGAAGATCCCTGCCTTCTTCAAGACAGCTCAGTCGAACCTGGTGGATGCCCCCGAAGTATGGAATCGCGTTGCCCGCGAGGAGAATGAAGGCACCATCGGCCTCATCGACAAAACCCTGCGTGCGGAGATGCCCGCCGATCTGAAGCCGCGGTTTGAAAAAGCGGCCGAGCCCGCGCTCGCCGCCATGCGTGGCTTCAATGAATGGCTGGAAAAGGATCTCAGCCAGCGCACCAGCGACTGGCGCCTCGGCAAGGAACGCTATGGCAAGAAGTACGCGTTTGCCATGGGGACCGGACAACCGCCCGAGGCCCTGCTGAAAGATGCCGAAGCCGCGCTCGAAATCAATCGCAACAAGATGCTCGCCATCGCCAAGTCCCTGCCAGACGCTCCCACCGGCGATCTCAATACCGTCGTCCGCAAAACCCTCGATAAGATTGGCGAACGCCACTCCTCGCCGGAAACCTACATGGCCGATGCCCGCCGCGATCTCGACGAAGTGCGCCGTGCCGTGCAGGAACAGCAACTGGTCACGCTCCCGGTGCGCGCCAATCTGCAGGTCATCGAAACACCCGAGTTTATGCGCGGCATTTACGGCGTCGGCGGCTTCAACGCCGCGCCCCCTCTACAACCGGAACTCGGGGCGTTCTATTGGATCACTCCCATTCCCAAGGACTGGCCCGCCGAGCGTGTGGAGTCGAAACTCCGCGAGTACAACTTCTACGGCCTCAAACTGCTCACCATCCATGAAGCGATTCCCGGCCACTGGGTACAACTCGAATACGCCAACGACGTCGCTCCCATCAGCCGCCGTCTGCTTCGCGCCGTGTTCGGCAGCGGACCTTATGTCGAAGGCTGGGCCGTTTACGCCACCGAAGCCACGCTCGACGGCGGCTATCTCAACAAAAGCCCGGAACTGCGCCTCGTGTTTCTCAAACAGCAATTGCGCATGATCGCCAACACCATCCTCGACATCCGCATGCAGACCATGAACATGAGCGATGACGATGCGATGCGCCTCATGCTCGATCAGACCTTCCAGGAAAAGGAAGAGGCTGTGGCCAAACTTCAGCGGGCGAAGCTCTCTTCCACCCAGTTGCCCACTTACTACGCCGGCTATCGGGAATGGATCAAGTTACGCGACAGGGAAAAATCGAAATCCACATTCCGCCCCATCGACTTCCACGAGCGAGCCCTCAAGGTCGGCGCCGTCCCCATGCGCGTCCTGGGACAGATGCTGGAGCAGTCCGAAAAAACGAACTGACATTCTGTCTTCTGCCTGCTTCCCTGCGATATCCTGTAACGCAGCATGCGTAGACTCTACCTCGCCCCATTGTTCCTCTCGCTGGCGGTTGCCGCCCTCCTCAGTCAGCAGAGCCGTGTAAGGGAATTGGCTCCCGGGGTCTGGTTCTGGCAGGGGGACCGCACCATTCAGGAGCCCGCCAACTGCGGTTGGGTGACCTTTAAGGATTATGTCCTGGTCATCGACGCCAACTTCCCCTGGGGCGCAAAGAAGATCATTCCCGAGATTCGCAAAACGACGAATAAACCCATTCGCTTTGTCTTCAACACGCACTACCACGGCGATCACGCCTATGGAGGCAGCCAGTTCACCGCCGAAGGCGCATCCATCGTCTGTTCGGAAGATTGCGCCATGGAGTCCCGCAGCAAAGGTCAAGCCAACTGGGACCGCAACAAAGTCGAAGGCGAGTTCAGCCTCAAGCCCTACTTCCTGGCTCATCCCACGGTCACCTTCCCTCAGAAAATGGTCTTCGATGATGGCGAGCATCGCGTCGAAATGATCAAGGTCGGCCCCGGGCATAGCAAAGGCGATGCCGTTGCGTGGTTACCGAAAGAGAAGATCCTGTTCACCGGCGATCTCTGCGTGAACTGGAAATCCGGCAACAATATGGCCGACGCCGATGCCGACCACCTCAATTGGGTCAAGGCGCTGGAGACGATGGCCGGATGGGGTCCGCGTATTGTCGCCGTGGGCCATGGAAACCTGGGCGAAGTGCCGACGCTCCGCGGCCAGGCTGCTTATATCCAGGACATGTGGAAGCAGGTGAACGACGGCAAGAAACGCGGGCGCAGCGCCGATGAGCTGGCTAAGTCCATCGACCTTTCGAAACACCAGCCATTTGGTGGAGACGCCGAGCGCAATGCCGCCTCCATCAAAGCGATGTTCCTCAAGGCGGGGACCCGCAAGTGACTCGCCGCTCCCTCATCACCGCTTTGCCCGCAGCCGCCTCCGCCGCGTTCGCCGCGAAATCCGGATTCGCCCTCTGCATCCACCAGACCACCAATCTCAACGCCGGATTCCGTAAGTCGCTGGAAGGATATGCGAAGGCAGGCATCCGCTTCGCTGAGATCATTCCCCAGCACTACGATGAGTTCGTCAACAAAGAAGGCGCAGCGGCGGCCAAGCGCCTGATGTCCGATCTCGGCATCAAACCGGTTTCAAGCGGCGGCGTGCGCGGTCTGGCCGAGCCCAGTCCCACTCGCGCCAAGTCCCTCGAAGAACTCAAGTATCGTGCCGAACGGGTAGCCCAGCTTGGCGTCGATCGCATGGTGATCCCCTGCGCCGCCACGGCCAAATACACGCCCGACGACTATAAGAAAGGCGCTGACAATCTGCGCGAAGTCGGAGAGATCGTGAAAGGCTTCGGCGTCACAGCCATGCTGGAATTCATGCGCGGCTCCACATTCGCCGGCAGCGTGCCTACTGCACTCCAGTTGATTCGCGAAGCCAACCACCCCAACGCCCGCTTCATGTTCGACTTCTACCACTTCTACGCCGGACTTTCGAAGCTCGAGGATCTCGATCTCATCCGCTCCGGTGAGATTCATCACGTGCACTTTCAGGATGTACCCCGCATCCCGCGCGAACTGCTCGACAATGCCTCGCGCGATATCCCCGGCGATGGTGTTGCTCCGCTCGATCGCATCCTCAAGGGCATCCGCAAAGCGGGCTATACCGGTCCACTATCGGTGGAGCTGTTTTATCCTCGTCTCCAGAATGGCGACCCTTACGAGGTCACCATGGAGATCAAAAAGAAGAGCGAAGCCGTGCTCCGCAAAGCGGGCATGCTCTAGCTTTCATTCCTGGCACAATAGAAGGTTGCCGCCATGCCATTTATCCACGACGATTTCCTTCTGAGCACGGGCACCGCTCGCCGCCTCTATCACACCTACGCAAAGAACCAGCCCATCCTCGATTACCACAACCATCTTCCGCCTAAGGATCTCGCCGAAAACCGGCAGTTTGCCAATCTCTTCGAGATTTGGCTCGAAGGCGACCACTACAAGTGGCGGGCCATGCGCGCCAACGGCGTGGCCGAACAATACTGCACCGGCAATGCCTCCCCTGTGGAGAAATTCCAGGCTTGGGCCCGCACCGTTCCCTACACCCTGCGCAATCCGCTCTTCCACTGGACGCACCTCGAACTGGTGCGCTATTTCGGTATCGAAGACTATCTCGAAGAATCTTCCGCCAACGCGGTCTGGGATAAAGCCAACGCCCTGCTTGCCACTGATGCCCTGCGTGTTTGGGGCATCCTGGATAGATTCCAGGTAAAGGCGCTCTGCACCACGGACGATCCCACCGACGATCTTGCCTGGCACATCCAGTTGAAATCTTCCGGCCTCAAAACCAAGGTCTTCCCCGCTTTCCGTCCGGACAAGGCGCTCCGCGTCGATGATCCGGCCATGTGGAACGCCTGGGTCGATCGCCTTGGCGCTGTGTCCAACACCGACATCAGCAGCCTTCCTCGTTTGCTCGATGCTCTCAAGCAGCGCCACGATTTCTTCCACTCCCTTGGTGGCCGGCTCTCCGATCATGGCCTCAATCACTGCTATGCATCGTTCGTCAACGATGCCGATGCCGCCGCCATCTTCAACCGCGCTCGCACAGGCCAGGCCGCCGATGCCACCGATCACGCGCGCTTCGCCACTTACCTCATGCTCTACTTCGGCCGCCTCGATGCCGAGAAGGGCTGGACCAAGCAACTCCACCTCGGAGCTTATCGTAGTGCCAACACCCGCAAGCTGAGCGAACTCGGCCCCGACACCGGCTTCGACTCCATGGGTGACTGGAACCAGATCAGCGAACTCGGCGCGTATCTCAACGCGCTCGAGAGCGAAGGCATGCTTCCCAAAACCATCCTCTACAACGTGAACCCGGTGCAGAACATGGCCTTCGCCACCATGATCGGTAATTTCCAGGATGGTTCAGTCCCGGGCAAGATCCAATTCGGCTCCGGCTGGTGGTTCCTTGATCAGAAGGAAGGCATGGAATGGCAGATGAATGCGCTCTCCAATGTCGGATTGCTGTCGCGCTTCGTGGGCATGCTCACGGATTCCCGATCGTTCCTCTCCTTCCCGCGCCACGAATATTTTCGCCGCACATTGTGCAACCTGATTGGGAAGGAAATCGAGAGCGGCGAAATACCCGATCGCGAAGACTGGGTCGGTCCCATGATTCGCAATATCTGCTACGGCAACGCGAGCAGCTACCTCGGCCTCGACCTATCGTAATCCCGGCACATACCGCCATCGCGTACGCTGCCGGTATTCCTCGAAACGTTCCGGGAAGTGCCGTGCCAACTCCGCTTCTTCGCTCGATACGCGCAGTTCCGTGCCCGCCACGTACAGCAGCACAGGCAGAATCATCCACAGCCGCGACGACACCAGCAAACCTGTTGCGATCAACAGCAGCAAAAACGCGAGATAAATCGGATGGCGCAACCGCGCGTACGCTCCGCTGGTTACCAGCACACCCTCCGAGGCAGGCGCCGAACGCTGTGCCCACACAAACAGCCACGCCGCCAGCGGGGCCAGCAGCAGCACTCCCGCCAGTTCCACCTGCACGGGACGCAGCGGTTCGTCCTTGGCTGGCAGCACGATGGCGACCAGCGCGCACGCCTGTGCCATCATCCCCATGAGGGCCTGCAATGTCATCGATGCCCCGGATGACTCTGTGCGCAGTCGCGGCACCGCACTCACTAGTGCCGTAACTGCCACCGCCAGCCAGGAAATGAGATAAGCCAAAAAAGCCGCAACCCGCAGCGGGTCCATCTTCATACTGCCTCATCATAGCGCTGGTGTACGATGTGATCGATGCAACGTTTCCTGCTGTCCTTGTTTTTTACTGCCTTCTGGGTGCAGGCCCAAAACCCCTCCGATCTCGAAGCCGTCGTGGAGACCGACAAAGGAACATTCCGCTTCGAACTCGCCCCGGACAAAGCCCCCAAACACGTCGAGCATTTCCTCAAGCTCACCCGCGAGAAATACTACGATGGCTCCGCCTTCTTTCGTGTCGTCGCCAACGGCATCATTCAAGGCGGTGACCCGCTTCTCAAAGAGGCCAAAACGCCGAAGAACCTCTGGGGCACCGGCGGATTGAATCTCCTCAAAAGCGAGTTCTCCGATCTCAAACACGAGCGAGGTGTAGTCTCCACCGTCCGCATTCCCAACAAGCCCGATAGCGATGGCAGCCAGTTCTTTGTCTGCGTGTCCCCGCAACCTCCGCTCGATGGCCAGTTCAGCGCCTTTGGCCGAGTCACGGAAGGCATGGAAGTCGTGGAGAAGATCTCCCAAGTCCCCGCCGGTGGCGAAAACGGGTTCACCGAAACCCCCGTCCGCATCACACGCCTCTGGATCGACAAGAAGAAAGTCGAGCCCTTCCTCAACGAGAAACCCGAAGAGCTGAAGCGCACAGTTACCCTCAAAACCACGCTCGGCGCCATCAAAATCCAACTCGAGCCCGAATGGGCGCCCGAACATGCCCGTAATTTCCTCAAACTCGCCGCCACCGGCTGGCTCAACGGCACTGCATTTCACCGCGTCTCAAAAGGCTTCGTCGTGCAGGGCGGCATGGGCCATACGCGAACTTCCGGAGCCGCTCATGCGGCCGATCGCTGGGTCCGCACACTGAAAGCCGAGTTTCGCGCCGACCTGAAACACACCCGCGGTATCGTCTCCATGGCTCGCACCGATGAGCCCGACTCCGCCAGCACTTCCTTCTTTCTGATGCTGGCCGATTCTCCTCACCTCGACGGCAAGTATTCCATCTTCGGCAAGGTCATCGAAGGACTCGAGGTTCTGGATGCCTTCGAAAAAGAAGAAGTGGACGGGGAAACTCCAAAGCGCAGGCTGGAACTGATTGAGGCTACCGTCGACCCTAAATAAAAAAGGCCGGCCTACCCCGTTGCTTGAGTAGGCCGGCTGACCTTGAGCTGTCGCGGACAAATCAGAAGTAGTATTTGAATCCGAGTTGCACGTTACGCGAGCCGATCTTCGTCCCCGTGATGGTGCCGAAGTTCGATGACCCGAACGCGGTGGCCGGATCGCTGAAGATCGGCGTATTGGTGAAGTTGGTCGCTTCCAGCCGGAACTCGAAGCGCTGTCCTTCTTTCACCTGCACGCTCTTCAACAGCGCGGCATCCACGCTCTTGATGCCAGGCCCACGGTAGTTCAGATAACGCGGCGCCGACCCGAACACATCGGAAATAGGCTGGCTAAACGCTGCGTTGTTGAAGTACCCGCCGTTCAGACGCGAAACCACGCTCCCCGTCGTCGATGGATCGCCGATCAGGTTCGGACGCTGCGTTCCACCGTTCTGCATCACGCCGCCGTTCTGGCTGATCTGCAGCGGATTCCCGCCCTGGAAGATGCCGAATGCGCTCACTTCCCATCCGCCTACGATCGCATCCAGCAGCCGGTTGGAACCGCCGGCGATGGCGCGGCCGCGGCCGAAAGGCAGTTGATACGAACCAGACAACACCACGCGATGCGCGATGTCATGCGCCGACAGCGATTTCTCGCCGCGCCGGTTGAGCGGATTCTGCATCGACGTCGAGCCGCCCAGCCACGAGTAGTTGCCCGAGCCGATGGATGCGTCGTCCAGCATCTTCGACCACGTGTAGTGGCCAAGGAACGTCAACCCCTTCGAGAAGCGCTTTTCGTACTTCATCTGCAGTGCGTGATAGTAGGAACTGGCCACAGCCGGTTCCGCCGTGCCCGAGTTAGTCCCGTCATATTGCGTCATGCCGCGCAGCAAACGGAACCGTTGAATCGTCGGACGATTCATGTTCACCGCCAGCGGATCGTTGATGACTCCGTAGAACGGATTCGCCACCTGTGCGTTCAGTTGGTCGCGTGTGAATTGCGCCTGCCCCGGATACCACACCGAAAGCGGCAGCGGCACCAGGTTCGTATAAGGATTGAACAGGTGCGCCCCACGGCTGCCCGTGTAGTTCACTTCCACCACGCCAACGCTGACTTCCCGCTGTACCGAAAAGTTCCAGCTGTAGTATTCAGGGTTGCGGTTGAAAGAAGGAACCGGCGTTCCCACTCCCAGCCCGATAAACGTCATGTCGCCTTTCGAATTGCCGGGAGGCAGCAGCATCCCTTGCGGATACGGATTGTCCAGCTTCGCAAACAACGTCTCATTCGAGTCCAGCGAATACGTCGGCGCCGAGTTCACGTTGAAGCCCGCACCCGTGTGCCCGTACACCGTGGCCCGCGAGAGCTGGTAGAGAAGGCCCCATGCCCCACGGATCGATGTCTTGCTGTCTGCCGCATAAGCGAATCCGATGCGCGGGCTGAAGTTGTTGTAGTCCCCGTTAAACGGCGAACGCCGTTTGTCGTCAACAAACTTCAGAACCCCGCGCAGATCGTATCCGGGCACTGAGATCGGTGACTTTTGGTCCAGATCCCAGTAGCTCTGCCGGTTGAGGGTCTCCCAACGCGGAACGTCAAATTCGTAGCGAAGTCCAAGATTGATGGTCAGCTTGCGATTGAGCTTCCAGTCATCCTGAATGTAGTAGCCCATGTAGCGCGAACGCGTGAACACCTTCGGGTCAATGTGGAACTGTCCGCTTGTGCCCCAGCCCAAAAGCATCGTCGCCAGCCCGTTGCCCTGCAGGTTGTTTCCAGTGTTCTGCAACTGGCGCGTCACCTGCGACGAGAAGCTCACCTGGCCCGAAGGATATCCGGGCTGCAGGTAGTCGAGGAAGTTCTGCCGCATTTCGCCACCGGCCTTCAACGTGTGGCTGCCGATGAATTTCGTCAGCGATCCGGAAACCTGATGCGCGCCTTCCTGCCGGTCCATGATCACCCAGCCTTCCGTCCCGATATCCGTATAACCCTCGGGCCCGATTGTGGGAAATACCAGGTAGTTCGCATTCTTCTTCATGTATTCCGGGAAGCCGAGCGTGGTCAGATCGAACGGCGCCATCGCATCACGCGTGAAGTTGGAATAGATCAAGCCGTAGCGGAGCGTCCAAACCGTGGTCGCATTCTCGCTGCGGGTGAAGTCGGTCACAATCGACTGCGTCCGCGTCTTCGTCGGGCCGTCGTTGAAGGTGAACGCCGGGTTGCCGGCCCCGAAAAGGTTCGCCGGGTCGCCATTGTTCGGTGCGTAGCTGTAGCGGCCCGTCAGCCTCATCTTGTCATTGATGTTGTGATCGCCCTTGAAGTCCATCTGCCGCGAGCGGCTACGATTCACATCCTGCGCAAACCAGTTGTTGTTGTTCGTCACCGCGTTCGTCACCTGGTTGCCCTGCGGGAAGAATGCCAGCGATTTCAACGCCACCGGATCCATGCGCGATTTCGGAATCACGTTGCCCGGGAAGGGCCGCCGTTCCCATTGCCCCGCCGAGTTGCGGAACGCATCGTACGGATCGAAGATCGAGATCAACTGCCCGTTCGACTGGAACGTCCGTGAAAAATCGCCGTTGCGTTGCGGATCAGTCGGGAACGTGGCCGTTTGGCTGGTGGGCGATTTCTGCTTCGTCTGCTCATACGTCGCAAAGAAGAACGTCTTGTTCTTCTTCACCGGCCCGCCCAGCACGCCGCCGAACTGATCGCGCCGGAACAGCGGCCGCGCATTCCCCGCCCGGTTGGCGAACCAGCTGTTGGCGTTAAAGTCGGAATGGCGCAGGAAGTAAAAGCCCGTGCCGTGCCAGTCGTTCGTGCCCGATTTCGTCACCATATTAATGACCGCTCCACCCGTTTGCCCGTACTCGGCAGGGAAGAAGTTGGTCTGCATCTTGAACTCCTGAACCGCGTCCACTGACGGCTTGTATTTCAGGTCTGTGATGCCCGAGTTCTGTTCCACCGTTGTCACCGTCACCCCATCCACCAGAACGTCTGATGTCGAGTTCCGGGCGCCGTTGGCGACGAAGTTGGTATTCGTCGACCCCCTGCCGCCGGCAGAGCCAACCACGCCTGGAGTGAGGTAAACCAGCGCCAGAGAATCGCGGCCCAGGTTCGGCAGGGAGATCATGTACTTGTTGTCAATCACCTGTCCCAGGGATGCATTCGTCGTATTCAGCAGCGGCGCTGTTGCTTCCACCGTCACCGTGGAGGACAGATCGCCAACCTGCAATTGGATATCAATGGTGGCCTGCTGCTGCACCAGAAGAGGGAAACGCTGCTGGACGAACTTCCGGAACCCCGATGCTTCTACGGTCAGATCGTAGTTCCCTGGAGGAAGGGCGGATAGCGAGTATCGCCCGGACCCGTCCGTTACCGTGTTGTGGGCAACGTTTCGTTCCGCTTCTGTAACGACTATCTTTGCTCCCGGCAGGGCAGCTCCGGACGCATCCGTAACTGTCCCTCGCAAAGACGCGGTGAAGGATTGACTCCAGGCGGCCGCCGTGATGGCAGCAAGACATACAAGGAGGTGGATTGTCTTCATGTGGACCTCTCTCAGACTGGTGCTTGCATCAGTGGACGGTCCGGCAGAGTGCGAAGAGGAATCGCCAAAGCGATTCGCGACTTTGTAATCAGATTCCCCTTTTGCCCCAACCAACCCAACCAAACTGATTCCTTAAGAAGCTACACCCAAAAAACGCAATCGCCTACGCTCGTAACGGCTTCATAACGTCCGTAACGTTTCGTATTTTCTTGTCTTTTCATCGTGGTATGATTACCGAAGCTGAAATGCAAGTGACTGGGACAAAGCCTACGTTTGCCGATCCCGGGGCCATTCAAGCACACCTTGCTATGGTGTTAGACAGTCCTGCGTTCCGCTCCAGTCACCGCTCCAGCGACTTCCTGCGGTACGTTGTGGACACCGCGTTGGCCGGCGAAGCACACCTCCTCAAAGAGCGCACCATCGGGGAGCGCATCTTCGGCCGCCCCGCTGATTACGACACGGGTCAAGACTCCATCGTCCGGGTGAAGGCCAACGAAGTTCGCCGCAGACTGGCTCAATACTACGATCTCCACCCCAATTCCTCCATCCGCATTGAGCTTCCAACCGGCTCCTACGTTCCGGTGTTCCAAACAGCCGCTCCCTCTGTCGAGGTGGAAGTCGTTGCGGAACCACAACCCATCACCCGTGGGCCCAAGGCTGCAACGTGGCAGATCTATGCCGTCGGATTGGTCATCGTCCTCGCGGTGGGTACCGCCCTCCAATTCCGCAAGACTTCGTCACCAACACGCTTCGATTCGTTCTGGGCGCCTTTTTTTGCTTCGCCCCAGGAACTTCGACTCTGCATCCCCACTCCGGAAACCTACCGGATCTACGGCTCCGGCCGAACCGCACTCATCGATGCTTTCAAAGCCTTGCCTCCTGGAGCTCCCAGGCCGAAGCTGCAGGCAGACAAAATCCGTGATGCGCAAATCATCCCCGAGTCCGGCTTCTTTCTCGGTCTCGGCGATGCCCACGCCATGTCCTTGCTTTCCACCTTCGCCAGCGTGAAAGGCAAGCCCCCGCAAATCCGCCATGGCAACGAGACATCCTTCACCGAACTGCGGGCCGGCCCGAACATTCTCCTCGGCGGGTTCACCAACCGTTGGACCATCGACCTGATGAAGGACGCCCGCTTCGTTTTCGCCACCCAGGGCCCGGAGTACGGCATCCTCGATAACACCACCGGCAAGTTCATCTGCAAAAAGCAGCGCGCCTGGGAAGCGCGTCCCGACCAGGATTGCGCCGTTGTAGCCCGGACAGTCGACTCCAAAACCGGTCATCCTTTATTAGTGGCGGCAGGCCTTGATCATTTCGGCACCTATGCCGTCGGTGAATTTCTCACTCGCCCCGATCGCTTGGAACCCGCTCTCCGCACGGCCGCCCCCGGCTGGGAGTCAAAGAATCTCCAAATCGTTTTCCGCATCGAGATCATGCGCGATAACATCGGTCCCCCTCAGGTCCTCCACACCCACGTCTGGTAACCCCCCCGGTTGACGCTCTCCCTCGCGCCACATATACTCTTCCTAATTCCGAAGAGGGGAAAGGGCAATGTCAAAATTCCATGGAGTTCTTGCGCTCCTCCTGCTGAGCGCATCCTCTGCTGTGGCACAGCAGATCTACGGGACCATTACCGGCACCGTTACTGATTCTTCAGGCGCCGCCGTGCCTGGTGTGCAGGTCCGCCTGTCCAACACCAGCACCGGTCTGCAGCGCACCGCGGCATCCGGTGAAGACGGCGATTTCCGTTTCCTCGTTGTACAACCCGGCACCTACACCGTCGACGTCCAACATCAGGGCTTCAAAGCCTTCCGCCGCGAAGGCATCATCGTCGAAGCGGATCGCTCGCTCGCCGTCCCCATCCGTCTCGATGTCGGTGCCGTCAGCGAGGTCGTCGAAGTGCAAGGCGGCACTCCGCTTCTGGAGCCCAATACTTCTTCCCTCGGAACCGTCATGGATCAGCGCAAGGTGGAAGAGTTGCCCCTCAATGGACGCAACCCTCTCGGCCTCGCCAACCTCATCCCCACCGTGCGCGGCATCGGCTACTTCGGCGGCCAAGTGCTCTCCAGTTGGCGTCTCGCCGCGGTCAGCATCGGTGGCGGCCCACCGCTCGCCAACGGCTTCCTGGTGGACGGCATCGCCAGTGAGAAAGTCACCGTCGCCGGAACACAGACCTTCCTTTCCATCGATTCCACCCAGGAATTCAAAGTTCTCACCAACGCCATGTCCGCCGAGTTCGGGCGCACTGCCGGCGGCATCATCAGTATTGTCAGCAAAGGCGGCACCAACGAGTTCCACGGCAACCTCTTCGAATTCCTCCGCAACGATAACCTCAACGCCAACGACTTTTTCTCCAACAAAGCAGGCCGCCCGCTCGGTGCTCTCGCCTACAACCAGTTCGGTGGTACCCTCGGCGGCCCCATCAAGCGCGACCGCCTCTTCTTCTTCTTCAACTACGACGCCTTCCGCGAACGGCGCCTCAGCCAGTCCACCGTCACCAGCCCGACGGCGCTCGAACGTGCCGGCGATTTTTCCAAAACCCTCAACCGCACCGGCGATCAAATCGTCATCTACGATCCCACCACCACCCGCGCCAGCGCAGGCAGTCCCGGTGGCTTCCTTCGCAATCCATTCGCCGGCAACGTCATCCCCGCTTCACGAATTGACCCCGTCAGCAAGAACGTCCTCACTTACTATCCGCTGCCCAACATGGCTGGACAGCAATTCACCCAGGCCCAGAATCTCTTCCTGCAAGGCCCCGGACCCATTGATCGCAACGCCATCACCGGCAAGGTCGACTACAACATCAGTTCCGCTCGCCGCATCGGCGCTCGCTATACCTGGGACGATCTCAACTGGCAGTTCGCCCGCATGTGGAACTCACCCGCCGAGCCCGATGGCCGCGCCGTGCTCATCCCTCGCAACAGCATGTCGGTCAACTACACCGACACCATCTCTCCCACCCTCTTGATCGAAGCCAAAGCCGGCTTCAATCGCGAGAACGAGCATTTCTTCACTCCCAGCGAAGGATTCGACATCACTAAGCTCGGCATGCCCGAAGCCTTTAAGCGCCTCACCTACGTCGGCAAAGGCGCGGACACCGGACGCTTCCCCTACATCAACATCGGCGATGCGGCATTGATTGGCGCCATCGCCTCCCGCGGCGGTCCCTCCAACACAACCCTCGCCAGTGTAGCCGTTACCAAGATCACCAACACCCACACCATCAAGTCTGGCTATGAGAATCGCTTCTACGCCGCTAACGACTACGGCCGCGAATACTCGGTCGGTAACTACACCTTCAACCGCGGGTTCACACAGGGGCCGAATCCGATCCAGGCCACGGCCAACGCAGGCTTCGGCGTAGCGTCCTTCCTTCTCGGAACGCCCTCCAGTGCCTATACCCGTCTGCAAACCGATGGCACCGCCAGCGTGAAGTATCATGCCCTCTTCGTGCAGGACGATTGGAAACTATCGCGCCGTCTCACGTTGAACCTTGGTATGCGCTGGGAAGTGGAAGCGCCTCCCACCGATCGTTACAACGTCATCACCAGCTTCGATCCCGACATGCAGTCTCCGCTGAAAGTGCCCGGCCTCAGCCTGCGTGGCGGCCTCACTTTCCCCGGCGTGAATGGACTCAGCCGCAGCCTCACCAACACCAGCTACAACAACTTCGGTCCCCGCTTCGGTTTCGCTTATCAGGCCGCGGCGAAGACTGTTGTTCGTGGCGGATTCGGCATCATGTATATCCCGGTCACCATCTCCCTGCCGCGCACCGGCTATACCCAGGACACACCGTTTGTGGCCAGCATCGATGGTGGACTCACCCCGCAGGACCGCATGAGCAACCCCTTCCCGAATGGACTCATCCCACCCACCGGCAGTTCGCTCGGCGGGCTCACTGGTGTCGGCACGGCCGTGGATGGCCAGCTTCGCAACGTCAGCCGCGGCTACACCGAACAGTGGAACTTCACCATTCAGCATCAGCCTTGGAACAACTGGCTCTTCGAAGCCGGATGGGTCGGCAATCACGGCGTCCGCCTCTTCGCCGGAGCGCGCACACTCAACTTCCTTTCAGAATCGGACTTCGCTCGCGGCGCCGCGCTCGCGCAAACCGTAGCCAACCCCTTCCAGGGCATCATCACCACCGGCCCTTTGAGCGGAGCCACCATCACCCGCTCCCAAAGCCTCATGCCCTTCCCGCAATTCACTGCCGTCAACGGTGGCTATTCGTTCCTCAATAACTCCATCTATCACGCCCTCGCCGTCAAAGTGGAAAAGCGCTTCTCCCAGGGCTTCTCTGTGCTGCTCGCCTACACCGCTTCGAAGCTCATGGACGACGGCGCCAACACCACCCAGATCCGCCCCGGCGCGGCCATCGTCACCGGCCCGCAGAACTGGAACAATCTCCGCAGTGAACGCAGCAAGAGCGCGCAGGACGTTCCCCAGCGCATGGTGGTGAGCGCACTCTGGGCTCTCCCGTTTGGAAAGAACGGCCCCGCCGTATCGAAGTTCGTCATCAGTGGATGGCAGCTCAATGCCATCACCACTCTCGAGAGCGGCACACCCGTGTCTCTCGCCGCGACCGTTGCTGGTGGCGGCAACCGGCCCGATGTCGTCCCCGGCGTATCAGCTCGTCTCGACAACCCCACCATCGACCGCTGGTTCAACCAAGCCGCCTTCTCGCAGCCCGTTGCCTATACCTTCGGCAACGTGTCCCGCACCATCCCGAATCTCAGCAGCGACAACCTGTTCAACATGGATCTCTCGCTGTTCAAAAACTTCCGTATCCGCGAAAAGTACCAGTTCCAGTTCCGCGCGGAAGCCTTCAATCTTACCAATACGCCCACTTTCGATACGCCCGGCCGGACGCTGAATTCGGCCACCTTCGGCACGGTCACAGCCACCGCGTTTAATCCGAAACCGCGCGAGGTGCAGTTGGCGCTTCGCTTCGTATTCTGATCAACGCCGGTAGTCGCTCTCGTCCAGCGAAACCCGCATCAGCCGCTCGTCGTTCCTCACAACGATATGCCGGTTGGCGAATGCCGGATGCGTCCACACCACGGCTTTCTTCTCTCGCCGTCCGCCCGCTGGCGACGTCGGCTCAATGATTGCCGTGCGGCTGATCTCCTCATACCCCGAGGGCCGCAATCGAGCCAGAATCAACTCTCCACGGTCATTGAAGATCACCGTGCGATCCTCATGCCGTACCAGCCATGCCGACACATTCCGCGCCTTTTCCACAGTCGCCGCCTGCGTTTCCCAAACCCGCTCCCCTGTGGAACGCCTCAGGCACCGCAGTTGCCCGAAGCTGCACACGCCATACACGTAATCGCCATCAATCAACGGTTGGCTCATCAACGTATGCAGCTTGTCGCTCTTCACCTCGTTGCCTTCCTCACTCCGCCACAGCAACTCCGGAGCCCCTGCACCAAGCCGCAGCATCCGTGCTCCATCAAAGAAACCGGACACCAGCAGATGCGGTGCCGCCCACGCCGGTGTGGCGATCGGCGTGTTCATCCGGATCCGGAACGGGTGCGACCAAATCACCTTCCCTGTCCCCGGATCCAGAGCATCGATCGCCCCGGCATGCCACACAATCAACTGCGGACGCGGGTTCGCAATCAGCATAGGTTGCGAGTACCCAGGCTCGGAATCCTCCGCCGAGAGCGCCTTCCACACCACGCGCCCCGTCCGCTTATCGAACGCTGTTACCTTCGCGTTGCCCTTACCCGCGGTCACCGCAATCAACAATTCCCCATAAACAATCGGTGCATTCGATGTCCCCCATCCCGGAACCTCCGCGCCAAAATCCCGTACGAAATCCGACGACCACAGCTCCTTCCCATCGGCGACGCGCAGACAGTACAGCGCCCCCTTCGCCCCCAGTACGTAAACCCGGTCCCCATCCACAGTCGGAGTAGCTCGCGGCCCGTTGTGGTAATCCAGGCCCCGGTAATCCGCGCTCCACGATTTCGTCCACAGCGTCCCCCCGCTTTCCTCATCCAGCGCGAGCGCCCTCTCCGTCACCGCCGTCCCCGCGCCTTTCTCATGGTCCATAACAAACACGCGCCCCTGCGCGACGGCCGGCCCCGAATATCCCGCGCGAACCGGGACGTTCCATTTCACTTTCAGTCCCTCCGCGGGGAACGCCCGCAGCACGCGCGTCTCTTGCCACACGCCTTGCCGCCCCGCGCCGCGCCATTCCGGCCAGTCGGCGGCCCGCATTACAAATGAGAAGAAGAGGATGATCGCCAGCATCGCTGTGGTATCGTTGTTACTTCCAAGGTACGCCTTTCTCCACGGAGGGCGTTGAAAAGGGAATCCGGTTAAAGGCCGGGACTGCCCCGCAGCGGTAAAGGGAACGAACGTTGCATTACGACACTGGCGGTACAAGCCGGGAAGTCGCAACCAGTAGGCGGCCCTTAAGTCCGAAGACCTGCCTGGGAACAGCCAACAAGGCTGAATTCGCTTCGCTCTCGCCGGGAGGGCTGGAGGTGTATGACGCGGGCTTTGTTTGTCGGCGGTACCGCATCACACGTGGGCAAAAGCTGGTTCACCGCGGCCCTCTGCCGCTGGCTCTACCTGCGCCGCGTGCGAGTGGCACCGTTCAAAGCCCAGAACATGTCCAACAACTCCTATCCCTGCATCGAGGGTGGCGAAATTGGCCGCTCCCAAGCGATGCAAGCCGAAGCGTGCAACCTTCCCCCAATGGCCGACATGAACCCTGTTCTCCTCAAGCCCGAGTCGGAACACGGTTGCCAGATCGTAGTCCGCGGACGCGTCTGGAGATCGGTTCCTGCTGAGCGATACCAGGATCACAGCGTGGCCCTCATGAACACCGCCTTCGAATCCTATCAGCGGCTCTCCGCTCAGTTCGATTGCATGGTCTGCGAGGGTGCGGGCGGCGTGGCCGAAGTGAACCTCATGGATCGCGATATCACCAATCTCCGCTTCGCTGAGCGCATCGGCGCGCGCACGGTGCTGGTGGCCGACATCGAGCGTGGCGGCGCCTTCGCTTCTCTTGTCGGTACCATGCAACTCCTTCCCCCGCGGCATCGTGCCCTCGTTCGTACCTTCGCCGTGAACCGCTTCCACGGCAACACCCGCTTATTCGACGATGGAGTCCGGTTTCTCGAAAATCGCCTCGGCATCCCCTGCCTCGGAGTCTTCCCCTTCACGCGTGACATCACTCTCGACGACGAAGACTGCCTCTCCATCGGCCCCGGCGACGATGCCGCGGAAACGGCGGCCATCCGCTTCCCTCACATCTCCAATTTCACAGACCTGCGCGCATTACCCGCCGTCGCGTGGATCTCCAAACCAACATCCCGCCAGTACAAAACGGTCATCCTCCCCGGAACCAAAAACACCATCGCCGATCTCCTCTGGCTCCGCGAACAAAACCTCGACGAATGGATACTGCGCCAACTCGCCGGCGGCGCGCGCATCATAGGCGTCTGCGGGGGCTATCAAATGTTGGGTGAATCCATCGAAGATCCCGATGCCGTCGAATCCCAACACGGCCGCGCCGAAGGTCTCGGTCTGCTCCCCGTGCGCACAACACTGCAGCCGGACAAGATTACGAAGATCGTAGACGCAACCACACCCAACGGCGCACCCTTCCGTGCCTACGAGATCCACATGGGACGAACCACTACCAATAGTGGAGGCGTCCCGTTCGCGTTCCTCAAAGACGGTCCGCCCGACGGCTGCTGCGCCGGCAACGTCATGGGAACCTATCTACACGGGGCCCTCGAAAACCCTGCGGTTCTGAAAGAATGGCTCGACATCGACGCCTGCGCCATCGACAAATCGGCGATGTACGACAGGCTGGCCGCCTGGCTCGAACAACACGCTCGAAAAGACGTTCTGGAGGCATTGGCGGCATGACGTTGTTCGCCATCCTCCTCGCCGCCACAGCCTGGGCGGCTGCTCCACAACGCGTCGTCTCCACTGCGCCTGGCTTCACCGAAACCGTCCATGCCATGGGCGCTGGCAATCGCCTCATCGCCGTTTCCGACTACTGCCACTACCCATCGCAAGTGAACAAACTCCCACGCATCGGCAGCTATCTCAAACCGAACGTCGAAGTCATCGCTCGCATGAAGCCGGATCTCGTTCTCATTCACTCCGAACAAGGCCAACTCGTTCGTCAGTTCGCGAGCCTCGGCATTCGTACCCTCGCCCTCCGCAACACCAATCTCGAAGAGACGCTCCACTCCATGCGTCAGATCGGCGAAGCTCTGGAAATGAAGGATGCCGGCATTCAACTGGAGCAGGGCATCCGCGCCCGCCTCGCCGCGCTTGAGCAACGCACCAAAGCGAAGCGAACCGGCACGCTGCTCTTCCTGGTTGGCCGCAATCCCGGACGCCTCGACGGCATGATCGCCGTCGGACGTGGCTCCTTCCTCAATGAGTTGATCCGCATCGCCGGAGGCCGCAACATCCTCCACGATTCCCCCGTCACCTATCCGCAGATCTCCATCGAAACCGTGATCCGCCTCGACCCCGATGTCATCGTCGACATGGGCGATATGTCCGAAACCACATCCGTCACGCCTCAACAAAAGGTCGCCGTCGAACGCATGTGGAAAGCCCAGAAGGCCGTCCGCGCAGCCTCTCAAAACCGCATCTTCGCCGTCGCTGCCGACATCTTCGTCGTCCCTGGCCCCCGCGTCATCGACGCCGCCGAAGCTTTCGCCCGCATGCTGGAGGGCGCACGGTGAGCATCCTCCGAGTGGAACAGCTCAGCTATCGTTACGGACAGGCCGAGCCCGTTCTCCGCGACGTCTCCACCACCGTCGACAAGCCGGAAGTGATCGCCATCGTCGGCCCCAACGGGGCAGGGAAGTCCACGCTCCTCGATCTCATCGCCGGCCAGAAAACTCCCTGGCAGGGCAACTGCTTCGTCCAGAACAAGCAGCTCAACACGCTCCGCCGCGATGAACTCTGCCGCCTCGTGGCCCATGTCCCGCAGCACGTGCCGCGCGATGTTCCCTTCACCGTCGAAGAGGTGGTGCTCACCGGACGCATTCCCTACGGCGTGGGTCTCTATGAAAGCGACGAAGATCACCAGCACATGGAGCAGGCCCTGCGCCGCACTCGCCTCGAAGCGTTTCGCAATCGCCGCTTTCTTTCCTTGAGCGGTGGCGAACAACAGCGTGTCCTGCTTGCCGCCGCGCTCTGCCAGCAGGCGCCCGTACTTCTCCTCGATGAGCCCAGCGCCCATCTCGATCCCGAAAACCAGGCACTGCTGTGGGAACTCTTCGCGGAACTCAAAGCCAGTGGCCATCTCATCGTCGTCGTGACGCACCATCTTGCACTCGCCGCGCAAAACAGCGATCGCATCTGGCTCCTCGACAAAGGCAAACTCGTGGCTGACGGACCACCCTGCGATGCCCTCGATCCGGCCCGTCTACACGACGTATTCCACGTGCCCTTCTACTGGCACACTTCCACAGAAGGGCGCGTGTTCCTCACCTATGGCCGCTGACCTCCGCAAACACGCTTCTTCCGTGATGGCGATGTCCGTACTTGCCGCGTTACTCACCGCGACCATCTGCCCCTTCCTCGGCGGCACAGGCATGGACTATGCCAAGCTCTTCAGGCAGGAAGCGCCCGATTGGAACATCTTTCTCAACCTCCGCATCCCCCGCACGCTTCTCGCTCTCCTCACCGGCGCAGCGCTCTCCGGCGCGGGAGCCATGTTTCAAGCCCTGCTTCGCGATGCCCTCGCCACACCGTCCAGTCTCGGTGTCACAGCAGCCGCATCGCTCGGCGCAGTTGCCGCTATTGCCTTGGTTCCCGGCGACACTTTGGGATTCCCCGTGGTCTGGGTGTCCGCGCTCTGTGGCGCGGCGCTCGTCATCGCCCTCGTGTCCGCACTCAGCCAGGCCCGCCGCTTCTCGTCCTTTACTCTGTTGCTCACCGGCATTGCCATCAACGGCATCTGCACCGCAATCATCCTCCTGCTGCACAGCATGGCCGGCATTACTCGTAGCTTCCAGATCACTCACTGGTTGATGGGCGGCATCGATGCCGTGGAATACCCGGTGCTGGCCGCACTTGCCCTGGCCATTGTGCCCGCGTCCATTTGGATGCTGCGCATGGCCCGCATCTGGAACGTCATCTCCTACGGCGACACATGGGCCATTGGCCGCGGTGTCGATTCCCGCAAAATCACATGGAAGGGCTTCGTCGTCGGAACCATCCTCGTCGGCACCACCACCGCTGTCACCGGCCCTATCGCCTTCGTCGGTCTCATCGTGCCGCATCTGCTTCGCCGCATCGTTGGACCCGACTACCGGCTTCTTCTTCCTGCGTCCATCTTCGGTGGCGGTGCGTTTCTCATCGTCTGCGACACCATCTCGCGCACTCTGCTCGCGCCTGTTGAAGTGCCGGTCGGAGTCACAACTGCCCTCCTCGGCGGACCCTTCTTCGTCTGGCTCCTCTGGTCGCGCTAGGTGGCGACGGGCCTCCAGGCCGGTCGCAGTTCAGCCTGGGAAGGCTGAACGGCTAAATCGTGCCGGCCGCAGAATCTAACGCACCGGCCGGATCTCCATCGCCGCTCCACCCCGCGCCTGCAACGCCAACTCGATCACCTCATCCCGCTTGACTCGCACCGTCGATTTCCGAACATCGCGCGCTCCATCCCCATCCGCATATAACGTCGCGACAAACGCCTTGCCTTCCTCCAGCATGCTCAACCGCACAGGTAACGATCGCGATGCGTTGTTCGTGATCGCCCCCACAAACCACGCATCCCCCTTCCTCCGAGCCACCACTGCATACTCCCCCGGCCGCCCATCCAGCACACGCGTGTCATCCCACACCGTCGGCACATGCGCCACAAACTCCATCCCCGCGGTCTCCGCCGTGAACTGCACCGGCCGGTCATACCAATACACAAATTGCAGCGGGCTATAAACCACCACCATCATCGCCAGTTGATGCCCCCATGTATTCTTCAGCCGTTGATCGAACCAGCAATATGTATAGTCCGCCGCCCCGGCCAGCATTCTCGTAAACGGCAACACGGTGCTGTGCTCCGCATCCGGCATCTCTTCGTTTCCGCGAATCCCTTCCTGCGTCAACAAATGCGGATACGTCCGGCTCATCCCCGTTGGACGGAACTCATCATGAATATCCAGCATCATCCGGTGCCGTCCCGCCTTCTCAATCGCCCCATACAACCACCGCGTCCAATCCTGCGTGTGAACATTCACAAACCCATACTTCACACCAGCCACACCCCACTGCGCAAACAATGGCAGCACCGCATCAATCTGCCTCTCCAGTGCCCGCCGGTTCACATACAACCAAACCCCGACACCCTTGCCCTTCGCATACGCAATCACCCGCTGCAGGTCCAACCCTTGATACTCCGGCTCCTTCCGCAACCGCCGTGGATCAATGTTCACCCGCGTCGCATCCGACTGCTCTTCGTACTCATGCCCATACCAACCGGCATCGTACTCGACGTACTGAATCCCATGGGCCGACGCAAAATCCGCCGCTTCCATGCCACCGCGTGTCGACAGAGTCACCTCCCGCATCACCTTCCCCGGCTTGATCCATGCAGTATCCGCCACACGCGACGCCGGACTCAGATTGAGTAGCAGATAATTGTGCTCCAGCAAATCCCCCGCACGCGCTCCCACCAGCACCACGCGCCATGGGCTCGCCGACGGCACACTCACCCGAGCCGTGCCTTGTAACCGAGCCCCCAGCGAATGCCGCTCTCCGCGTAACCCGGCCACGAACATCGAAGGGTAATTCTCCACCCCCGCTTCCGCAATCGCGGCCCACAATCCATTCGGCAACTCCAGCAGAAACGGCCGTTCCGAAGCCTGCTTCATCTCCTCAATCAACACCCTCCGATAAGGCGTCTGCGCCCGCTCCGTCTCCCAACCGTACGCTCCTTTCTCCAACCGGAACTCCGTCGATTCGCTTCCCACCACCACCGCTGGCTCCGGCAGCATATACCGGAACGCCACGCCCTCATCATAGGCCCGAAACAAAACATGCAATTTACGTTTCGGCGCGATGGTCTCCACAAACTCCACATCCGCCGCCCGAAACCGGTCTGGAATCACCGCCCGTTCCCCATATACCGGCCGCCACGAAGCATCGCCCGAAGACCGCGTCACCTTCCCCATCGCAAAATGCGAATCGAGCCGCGCCGCGCCTTCCAACACCAGCCCCAACCCCGACGGCCGCAACACCACCTTCCCATCGAACGAAACCGAATACACCGCCTTGCCGTCCTCTACTCCAACGGATAGCTTCACCCTTCCATCCGGTGACGAAACCACCACTGGCTCGGCGGCAAGCAAGGCGGCAAAAAGAAAGGCAGTCAACCGCGTTGTCATATCCAAATCCTATAATGAGCCAAATGAGGTGGCGCCGCCGCTGGATCGCGTTGCTCCTGCTGATCGCATCCACTGCGCCCGCACTCTGGATGCAGCCCAATGACCCGCATCCCGAAGGCCGCAAATCCGAGTTCCACTTCATTCGCCTCGAATACGTGGATGGCTTCAGCCTCCGCCGCCGCTTTGGCCGCGGCTGGTGGATGCAGGATTGGCCCGAAGCCGACATGCATTTCACGCAGGGCATCCAGCGCCTCACCCGCATCGATACCGGTGAAGGCCGCCACGTCCCGCTCACCGATGACCGCATCTTCGAATACCCATGGGCCTACGCCACGCAAGTGGGCTACTGGCAACTCTCCGATCCCGAAATCACCCGCCTTCGCGATTACCTCCTCCGCGGAGGCTTCCTTGTGGTCGACGATTTCCACGGACCCGCCGAATGGGAAGTGTTTCGCGAAACCATGCAGCGCGTCTTTCCCAACCAGCCCATCCTCGAAATCGATCCCGGCAATCCGCTCCTGCACGTCCTCTACGACATCGGCGAGCGCGTGCAGATCCCCGGCCTTCGACACCTTCGCCGCGGCCCCGGTGGCTCCATCTACGTCCAGACCGAGCACGTCCCGCCGCACTGGCGCGCCATCTACGACAACAAGGGCCGCATGCTCGTCGCCATCAACTACAACATGGATGTCGGCGACGCCTGGGAGCACGCCGACATGCCCGAGTACCCCGAAGCCATGACCGCCCTCGCTTACCGCTTCGGTCTCAACTACATCATCTATTCCATGACCCACTAGCCCAGAGCGTTGTAACGACGCTGCATCTCTTCCGGTGTCACTTGCTCGATGCTGTGCCCGATTCCCCACCGGTGTCCGAATGGATCAATCACTGACCCCGATCGCTCTCCATAAAACTGATCCGCGGGAGCCCGCTCCAGCGTCGCCCCAAACTCCACCGCACGCGCAATCATCTCGTCCGCGTTGTCTACATGCAGATGAATCGTGACCGACGCTCCACCCACCGTCTTCGGAGACCGTATCCCATACTCCGGAAACTCATCCGCCAGCATCAGCGTGACTCCGCCAAAATCGAGCTCCGCGTGCCCAATCCGTCCACTTGGGTCGCGCAGCCTGTACTTCTCCTTCGCACCGAACGCCTTCGAGTAAAACTCAATCGCCTCGGCCGCGCCCCCGACGATCAGATAGGCAAATAGTTCATGAACAGCGTTAGCCATAGACTCCAGTCTACGGCCTCAACTCCTCGCTGTCTTGAACGAATTTGACCTGCGGAAATGCAATGGCTGAGCCGGATGCGCCCGCGCGTACTCGCCCGGCGTTACTCCCGAAAACGCCAGAAATTCCCTGCAAAAATGCGCCTGATCGCTATAGCCGGCGTCAATTGCGATCTCCGCCCAGCCAGCCCCAGCGCTCATTCCCCGCAGCATACTATGGAACCGCTGCACTCTGCCGTACACCTTCGGAGTTAATCCCACCGCATCGCGAAACAGCGCATTGAAGTGCCGGTGGCTAAACCCGCTCTTCACCACTGCTTCTCCCACCGCGCCCCCGCGCCCAATCCAATCCAGTGCCCCGCGCACAGCCGGAGCCAGTGTCACCACGCGCAATCGCGACAACAAGGCCGCTTCAAAGATCCGTAATCGCGCCTGTGCATCACTCGCCTCCATCAGCCGCTCTCGCAACGCCGCCGCATCGTGCCCCCACACATCGTCCAATAACGTATGCGACTCCGTGAACTCCACCGCAGGTACACCCAACAACGCCATCGATCCCCCAGGCTTTAACACCGCACCCACCGAACTTGACGCCGCACTCACATCCTTCACGTAGAAACTACTCCGAACCCCACCCACCAGCGAATACCCAATCTCCTGTCCACCGATCCGCACCGGTGGCCCGCTCAACCGCAGCACAACATGCATCCCGCCCGAAGGCAGGACATGCTCCATCCCACCACTCGCGTTCGATTCTCCGCACCACACCCTCTCCACATAGGTTGCCAGTTCCGCCCGTGGCGCCCTTGTGAAACCCATCCGATCAGACTAGCACTTCTTCGTTGACACTACCGTGGGTCCTTGAATATACTGACCGTAGTCGATGACTTTAGTCGGTAAAAAGACGGAACGCCCCCGCGACGCCCAGCGCGAAGCCACCGCCCACCGTATCCTTACCTCCGCGCTTCGCCTCTTTGATCGCTTCGGCTTCGAACACACCACCGTCGACAAAATCGTCGAAGACGCTGGTGTGGCCAAGGGTACCTTCTTCCACCACTTCCCATCAAAGGACGCCATCCTCGGCTGGATAGGCGATCAGCAAATTCGCAACCTCAAATCCTCCATCGCCTCGCGCCGGGGCTTCTCCCAACTCAGCTTCGAAAAGCAGATCCGATTCGTTCTCCTCACCCTCGGCGAAGCCCATGCCAAACGCAAAGCCCTCATCAAATTCCTCGCCGCTGCCTTGCTCAAGACCGACCTGCTCTCCGGCCCCCATAGCCAAGGTATGTCCCAACTCGACGCCGTCCTCCTGCCCCTGATCCAGAGCGCGCAACAGTCCGGCGAAGTGCGCCCCGATATTCCCGCCGACACCATCGCATCCTTCATCCGCGCTATGTATTTCCACAGCATCCTCGAATGGCTCCAACCAGAGGACAAAAAGTTCGACCAGACGCTGGAACCATTTCTGCAACTCATCATCCGGGGAACCAAAGGGGACTGATCATGGAACGAGTCTTAGTGGCGGGCGCAACCGGCGCTCTCGGACGGCACGTGCTCCACACGCTCAACCAGCGCGGTTACTATACCCGCGCCCTGTGCCGCAGCGACGCGCGTGCCCGCTCCATTACTGCGCATGAGATCGTCATCGCCGACGCACTCAAAGACAACCTCACCCCAGCCCTTGAGAACATCGACGTCGTTTTCTCCTGCCTCGGCCAAACGGTCGCAGCCAATTTCTCCATCCGAGCCCCCGGCTATCTCGATGTCGATGTCCCCGCCAATCGCAACCTTCTCGAGGCTGCCCGCAAGGTCAATGCCCGCCGCTTCGTTTACGTATCCGTACTCCACGCCGATATGCACCCCAAGGTCCCCTACATGCACGCGCACGCCATCGTCGCCAAAGCCATTCGCGACTCCGGCCTCAGCTACGCCATCATTGAGCCCACTGGCTTCTTTTCCGCCTTCTACGCCTTCCTCGATATGGTTCGCAAGAACCAGGCTATGGTCTTCGGCGACGGCCGCGCCTGTACCAACCCCATCCACGATGCCGACCTTGCCGAAATCTGCGCCGATGCCCTCGCCGAACGCAACAACATCACCATCGAGGCCGGCGGCCCCACCATCTACTCCCGTCAAGAGGTGATCGAACTGGCCCGCTCCATCGCCCGCAAAGACGTCAATATCCGCAAAGCCCCGCTCTGGGTTCCATCCCTCATCGGCAAGCTCGCCCAATGGCCCGCCCCGCGCATAGCCGACCTCATGGGTTTCGTCCACCTCATCAGCCGCGAAGATTTTATCGCCCCTCGCCGCGGCCGCCATGAACTTGCTGACTTCTACCGCGACCAGCTCGCTACGCCAGCAGCTTCGGCACCAGATTGCCGTGTACGTCAGTAAGCCTGAAATCGCGCCCCTGGAACCGGTACGTCAGCTTCAAATGATCGAAGCCCAACAGATGCAGCAACGTCGCATGCAGATCGTGGACATGCACCTTGTCCTTCACCACGTTGAATCCGAGTTCGTCCGATTCACCCAGTGTCAGCCCCGGCTTCGTCCCGCCACCGGCCAGCCACATCGTGAAGGCATTCGGATGATGATCGCGCCCATCGCTTCCACCCTGCACCATCGGTGTCCGTCCGAATTCGCCGCCCCAAACCACTAGCGTGTCCTTCAACAATCCGCGCTGCTTCAAATCCATCACCAGCGCCGCGCAGGCCTGATCCGTATCCTTGCAGTTCGTCGTGATGTCTTTCACCAGGTTCCCGTGCTGATCCCATGCCTCGTGATACAACTGCACGAACCGCACGCCGCGTTCCACCAGCCGCCTCGCCAGCAGGCAATTGTTCGCGAAGCTCGGCTTGCCCGGCACTGCGCCGTAGGAATCCAGCGTCGCCTGCGATTCCTTGCTCAAATCCATCAGCTCCGGCGCGCTCGATTGCATCCGGAACGCCATCTCAAAACTGTTGATCCGCGTCTCAATCTCCGGATCGCCCATCGCCCCTAAGCGCATCTCATTCAACTTCCGAATCGAATCGAGCGAGTCTCGTTGCAACTCTGCATCCACCCCAGGAGGATTCGACAGGTACAACACCGGATCGCCAGACCCGCGGAACTGCACGCCCTGGTACATCGTCGGCAGGAATCCGCTGCCCCAGCAACTGCTCCCGCCGCTCGGCCCTTTCTTGCCCGAACTGAACACCACGAATGCAGGAAGATCCTGCGACTCGCTTCCCAGTCCGTAGGTCACCCAAGCGCCAAAGCTCGGCCGCCCGAACTGCTGCGTTCCGGTATTCATCAGCAACTGACCCGGCGCATGATTGAACGCGTCCGTCACCATCGACTTCACAATCGTGATGTCATCCACGATCTTCGAGGTGTGCGGCAGCAACTCCGACAACTCCGCCCCGCATTGCCCGTATTTGGCGAACTTGAACTTCGGCCCCAGCAGCTTCGAATTCGGATTGATGAAGGCCGCGCGATACCCCTTCAGCAAATCCGCCGGCGGCAGCGTCCCGTCAAACTTTGCCAGTTGCGGCTTGTTGTCGAACATCTCCAGATGCGACGGAGCCCCAGCCATGAACAGGAAGATGACGTTCTTCGCCTTCGGCGTATGATGCGGCTTCCGCGGAGCCAGCGGATTCGCCGTAGCCCCCAGCAGCGTATGTGCCGCCAGTGCTCCAGCCCCAATCCCGCACTCCTTCAAAAACCAACGACGGGCAGTCAGGTTCGGCTTCATCGTCTTACTCCTTGGTAATCGTCTCGTCCAGATTCAGCAGCACGCGCGCCAGCGCCGTCCATCCGGCAAGCTGCGCGCTATCTTCGCTGCCCGTTAGATCCGCGGCTTTCAATTTCCCTTGCGTGAAGCGCTGCGTCTGCCGTTCCAGCAGCGCCTGCAACTCGGTGCGCTCAGCGTCGCTCGGCGGCCGCGCCATGCATCGCCGGAACGCATACACAATGCGCTCCCGATCCGTCGTGCCGCCCTCGGCCATCGTCTTCTTCGCCAACGCCCGTGCCGTCTCCAAAAACAGCGGTTCATTCAACGTCGTCAAAGCCTGCAGCGGCGTGTTCGATCGCGTCCTCCGGACACAAGCAAAATCGCCATTCGGTGCATCGAAGTTCTGCAGCATCGGATATGGCACCGAACGATAGCGGAACGTATAGAGCCCTCGCCTGTAGCGATCCTCGCCCTTCTCTTCATGCCACTGCTTCGGTCCGTAACTCGCCGGAGGCTGGAACAGAAAATCCGGAGCCGGAGGATACACACTCCGCCCGCCCACCTTCGCGTTCAGCAGCCCGCTCGCCGCCAGTGCGATGTCTCGCACAATCTCACCCTCCACGCGCAGACGCGGCCCGCGCGCCAGCAGCCGGTTGTAGGGATCCTTCTCGAGCAGCGCAGGCGTCGCTTTCGATGTCTGCCGGTAAGCGCTCGAAGAGACAATCAGCCGGTGCATGTGCTTCATGCTCCATCCGCGCTCCATGAATTCCACCGCCAGCCAATCGAGCAGCTCCGGATGCGATGGCGGCTCGCATTGCCGTCCCAAATCCTCGCTCGTCGCCACAATGCCCGTGCCGAAATACGCCTGCCACATCCGGTTCACCATGGACCGTGCCGTCGTCGGCGCATTCCGGTCCGTCAGCCACATCGCCAATCCCAGCCGGTTCATCGGGGCGCCTTTCGGCAGCGGATGCAACGCCGCCGGCACTCCCGGCTGCACCTGCTTTCCTGGTTTCAGAAAATCGCCCCGGGTCAGTTGGTACGTCGATCGCATCTCGTTGCGTTCGTTCAGCACCAGTTGCGAAGCGCCCGGCGGATGCTGCTTCCACAACGCTTCAATGTCATTGTTCACACTCACCCACTCCGGTACCGTCGTGCGCCAGTAGCTGAACAGCGCTTGCTGCTGTGCTGGTGTCCGCTCGGCAGCCGGCTTTGAAATCAGCTCGCGCAGCGCCGCGGGCAGCGGATCCGCCACCGCATCCGGCGCCGATGTCACCGACAACCGGAATCGCCCCAGGTTGTGATTCATGTTGTCGTCGCTGTTCCACCCGCCGTGATTCTGCTTCAGATAAAACGTCAACAAAATCCCACCGCCGGCATTCTCAATCGGTTTCTCCGCCACGAACACAGCCTTCCTAGGCAGGTTCCGCCGCGCCGGGCCGGCATCAATGCCCCACGCCGTCAAATCATTCCCGTCAATCGCATACGCAATCGGCCCCGTCACCCGCCGGTTCTTCGATTTGTCGAAGTAGATCTTGTCCAACTCCCGCTCCGGCAGGTTCACGTCCGCTGTTGCCCGCGCCATCTTCACCTTCGTGACCTTCTTCGGATCGTCCACCGGCGAATACTCAACATCAAACTCCGTCAACGCCGCCGTGCCCAGAATCGACCGGCCCGGCCCGCCCAGCGGCAGATTCGGATCATTCATCAACTCCAGCCGGAACGCCGTGATGTTCTTCTGATCCGTCTTGATCGTGAACTTCGCCCGGTGCTTCGTTGGCGCGTAGCCCGCCGCCAGCAGCGATCCGTCCGCCTGCGGCAGATACTTCTGCCCGCCCGTCGAGATATCGTCGATATCCGGCCGCACGATGCTCCACTGCGGTTGATCGTTGCGCACCTTGGCTTCCCATTGCGCCATGCGCTCCTGCCAGTCCGGTGTGCGATGCTGAATCCCCGCTTCCAACTCCTTGATCTTCCGGAAAATTTCCGCCCGCTTCTGATTCTCTTCCGGCGTGTACACCGCCAGGTTCGACTCATGCGAGTTATTCAGAAACGCGAAGAGCTTATAGTATTCCTCTTGTTGAATCGGATCGTACTTGTGGTTGTGGCATTGGCTGCACTGGATCGTCATCCCCATCATCGCCTTGCCAATCGCGTCCATCCGGTCGAACATCGCTTCCATCCGGAACTGCTCCGGATCAATGCCGCCTTCTTCGTTGATCATGGAATTGCGTAGGAAGCCCGTCGCCACCATCTGTTCCTGCGTCGCATTCGGCAGCAGATCGCCGGCCAGTTGCTCCGTGAGAAACCGGTCATACGGCAGATCGCGATTCAACGCGTTGATCACCCAATCGCGCCAGAACCACACCACTCGCTGTTTGTCTTTTTCAAATCCATCCGAATCCGCATACCGCGCCGCATCCAGCCAGTGCCGTCCCCACCGCTCACCATAGTGCGGCGAGTTCAACAGCCGCTCCACCTGCTTCGCGTAGGCGTCCTTCGATTTGTCATTCACAAACGCATCCGCTTCTTCCGGAGTCGGCGGCAGCCCCGTCAAATCCAGGCTCAATCGCCGCAGCAGTGTAATGCGGTCGGCCTCGGCCGAAGGCTGCAAGCCCTCTTTCTCCAACCGCGCCAGCACGAATGCATCAATCGGATTCCGTACCCAAGCCTTGTTCTGCACCGCCGGCGCCAAAGGCCGCTTCGGCGCCACAAACGCCCAGTGCTTCTTCACCTCCGCTGTGGCGGAGCCCGCCCCTTCCGGCCAAACCGCGCCCTGATCAATCCACGCCTTCAGCAGCGCGATCTGGGCCGCATCCAGCGGCTTGCCGCCCATCGGCATGCGAGCCTGATCGCCAATCCCCGCCACGCGCTGGTACAACGTGCTCTCCGCCGCCTTGCCCGGTACCACCACCTTGCCGTTTAGCACCGATGCCTTCGCGTCCAGACGCAGATTTCCCATCTGCATCTTCGCTCCATGGCAATTCGCGCACGACTTCTCCAGCAACGGCTGAACGTCTCTCACGAAGTCAGGCTTCGCCGCGGCATTCTGCGCGCGCAAAACATAGCCCGCGGCAAAGACACCGCCAACAACGACGCAGGAAACCAGCGCCCGGGAGTTTTTGGTCATTAAGGATAGTTTACTAGCTCGAAACCTGCTTCTTCTGCTTGCTCCGCCGGATGAGAAGCTTTCCCGCCGCCACCACGCCCACCGTCAGCGCCACCTGCACTCCATACTCCAGCCACTTCGCCGGATGAAACGTATCATGCACCCATGGATCGGTCATGATCATCTCTCCGCCGACACGCCCCAGAATCGCCGCTCCAATCCACACAATGATGGGAAAGCGGTCCATGATCCGGCTCAGCAGATTTGAGGTGAACACCACGAACGGAATCGAAAGCCCCAGCCCGAACACCAGGAGCCCGACATTCCCTTTCGATGTCCCCGCAATCGCCAGGATGTTGTCCGTAGACATCGTGATGTCCGCCACCACAATGTACAGCATCGCCTGCCAAAGATTCGCCGCCTCCCGGCCGCCTTCCTGATTCTCCGCGTCCTGCAGCAGCAGCTTCACCGCAATCCACAGAATCAGCAACCCCCCGATCAGCTTCACGAACTGAACTTGCAGCAACTGCGCGGCGAAGAACGTCAGCACGATTCGCAGCGCTACCGCAAAGCCCGCCCCCAGCGTAATGCCGATCTTCCGCTCGCGCGCAGGCAATGACTTCACGGCCAGAGCGATCACCACCGCGTTATCGCCCGCCAGCAGCAAATCAATCAGTACAATCGCCAGAATGTCCAGGAGGAATTGAGTTGTCAGGAACTCCACTCATTTGATGTTACTAGAAGGCGGGGGGTGGTTCGCGATAAAACTTTCTTCGCCAAGCGCTGTTCCCGCCGCCGCAACTCCGGTGTGTCCGCATACCGCAGCGCCTGCTTCGTAAACTCCAGCGCCAGCGCAGCATTCCGCTCCTTGTGCTCGTAGTGCTTCGCCAGTTCCTCCAGCGCCGCCACTCGATGCGGATTCCTTACCTGGGCCAGTTCCGTGTACACCGCCAGCGCCCCATGCGGCCGCTCCAGTTTCTTCTCCAGCTGCGCAATGTCCCACATCGTCCGGTACAGCAAATCGTCCGAAATTCGCCGCCGGATCCCCTGCCTCATCCAAGCCAGCGCATCCTCCCATCGCTCCGCCTTCTTCATCCACCGCGCCACGCCGATCATCTCCGCCCCATGCGCCAACCGCGCCTCCGATGGATCGCGAAACGCATACGGCACCACCGCCGTCAGGCACGCCAGCGTCAGAATGTCGATCGCGTTGTGATGAAACACCGGCACCAGCCGCCCGATCTCCCCCATCCGCAAGTAGTCGAAATACAGATAGGGAATCAATTCCCCCGGCACATCGCCCTGCCGCTCCACACCCAGAATCTGATGCTCCAACTCCATCAGCCGGCAGCTATCGAATCGCAGCTTCCACAACCGCCGTGAGCCATGCAGCAGATCCATGTGTGCCATCCGCTCAAACGGAGGACGCATCCGCGCCAGCCGGAATCGCGTCTCCAGCAGCGGCGCATCAAACGTCTTGCCGTTATAGGTCACCAACACATCGAACGGCTTCAAATCCTCCATCAACGCGGCCAGCGCGCTTGGCTCCTCCCCAGGCTCACGCAGGAAATACTGCTTCACGTGAAACCCGGCCTCGTTGATCCACCCCAATCCAATCAGAAATGCGTACGTCCCGGTTCCGCCCGCCAGTCCCGTTGTCTCCGTATCCAGAAACGCCCACTTCTCCGGCGGCGCATCCGGCACCGTTCCCTCGCTCACCGCATGCAACAAATCGTGCGGCAACTCGGCCAGCGTCGAAATGTCCATACTCCCATGCCGCCTGTGCCGCTCCCACTGCCGAAAAGTCTGATAGTGGACCCCGGCCTCATTCTCCACCGCCTCCCCACTCAGCCACTCTTCCACGAAAAAGCGCTCCCGCTCCGGAGCTTCTTCGAAAATCTCCTCCACAGGCTGTGCCGCCGGCGCCGCGGACGCGTACTTCTCGTTGATCCGCGCCATGCGCTGCCGCAACATCTCGAGTTGGGAATCGTCTATTTCCACTTCGCCTTTTCTTTGCCTAATCTACCACGCGCGCATTGCCTCCGCGAAATCAACGTATACAATGACTCAAAGGAGCAAGCAGCGACATGTATCTGGGTTGGCTATTGGCAGGTGTCCTCTTTGCCCAACAGTATCCCGGCCAATACCCCCCTGGTCAGTATCCTCCGGGCCAGTATCCACCCGGCCAGTATCCTCCCGGTCAATACCCCGACCGGCGTCTCCCCGGCGGACTCCCTGTTCCCGATATCAAATTCCCCCGCCGCGGCTCTAAGGACAAAGACAAAGAAAAAGCCCAGGCGCAGCAAACCCGCACCGTCCTCGCCATCGATGGCAAGCTGCGCAAACTCGGAGCAAAAGATCTTCTCCTCGAAACATCCAAAGGCGACGTGCTCCAGTTCCGGCTCCTCGCTAAAACCCAGTTCCGCAACAAAGCAGGCGAGCCGATGCGCGACTCCCTCCTCCAATCCGGCGACCTGCTCACCGTGCAAGCCAATCCCGACGACGAAGAAACCGCGTTGTTCGTCATCCTCGTCAAGCCAGGCTCATCCTCTGACCGCAGTGCCGCCGCCAAACCTGTGGATACCGCCCGCATCCGCACTCCCCAAGCCGACGACTTCGGCAAGCCCCGCACCATCAGCGTTCCTGCCGGCTCTCCCGCAGCCGCTTCCGGCGCGGAATCCACCACATCGTCGGGCCCCGTCACGGACCTCGCCGCCGGCGAAGCCGATGCCCTCATCAAATCCGCCCGTGACACCGCCAAAGGCTACACCGCCACGCTCCCCGATTTCCTCGCCCAACAGGCGACCACCCGCTATTTCCGCTCCAGCGTCATCGAGCAATGGCAGAAGCTCGACGTCGTCACCGCCGACGTTGCCTACCGCAACGGCAAGGAATCTTATTCCAACTGGGCCATCGATGGCCGTCCCCGCACCCAGCCCGTCGATCAAACCGGCGCCTGGAGCACCGGTGAATACGGCACCACTCTCGAAGATCTGATGAGCGAAGGCACTCAGGCGCAATTCAAACTCCGCGGCGCCGAACGCGTCGGCAACTTCAGCGCCGCCGCATTCGATTTCGCCGTCGCCCAGGACAACTCCAGTTGGGAGCTTCTCTCTCCCGACCAGCGCCGCCTGAAACCGGCCTACGAAGGCACCGTGTGGATCGACCGCGAATCCAAACGCGTCGTCAAAATCGAGCAGCACGCCGTGAACATCCCCTCCGACTTCCCCATCAGCCGCGTCGAGACCACCCTGCAGTACGGCTTCGCCCAGATCGAATCGAAAACCTATCTACTCCCCGCCGGCGGCGAATACACGGCCTGCATGAACGGAGGCGCCTGCACCCGCAACGCCATCGAATTCCGCAACCACCGCAAATTCGAAGCTCAATCCAAAGTCAGCTTCTAGGCACACCGGTTGACCCCTCGCCCCGCACTCTGCCATCCTATCCTTCTGGCTCTACAGGTGGGATACAAAGCGGCTGCGACGCTAGGACCCTTGTAGAATCAAACCGCGGCATTGCCATTCCGCGTCCGGCGATGCCGCGGCTTTCCAACACACTTCCCCCAAACCCGCCCCACCTTGCGCCATTCCACCCACTACGCCGGAAACGCAAACGACAAAATCGCCGGATGTACGTAGTGCTTATAGTCCTTGAACTTCATATGCACCACGTCCCGATGCGTCCCTGCGTTGAACGCAATCGTCTCTTCATTCGCCAACGTCGCATCCACATACACCGGTATGTTGTCATACAGGTTCCCGAACGGAGGCATCGCCCCCAATTCTGCATCCGGGAACAGTTGCTGTAACTCCCCTTCCGTCGCTAAACGAATGGTCCGTAAGCCCAATTTCGCGCGCAACTCCTCCAAATCCACACGCGCGCAGGCCGGTACAACCCCAATCGCAAACACACCATCCCCCACAAAAACTACCGTCTTCGCAACCTCCCAAGGCGGCATGTGATCGGCTTCCGCCAGGTCTTTCGCCGTGAATGTCGTGCGATGAGTTTTGTGGGTGTAGATTGCGCTTTGCGCATCCAGAAATTCTTGCAAACGCGGGGTGATCATGATTCTGATTCCTCCCTGCTTTCACCCTAGCAAACCGCATGCCGCGAAATCGCTTGATAGATTTCGCCCTCCAACAGCGCCTTACTAGTTGAGAGGAAAAACGAGCATGAATAACAAACGATACGCATTCGGAGCCGGCATGATGGTCCTCGGACTCCTCGGCTGGTGGTACAACTGGTATCTCGCCGCCACCGAAGGCTATTTCCGGATCAAACTCTGCCTGTTCGCCCCTCTCGGCTTCTTCGGCGGCCTGCTCTTCCTGATTCGCCCCGAATACGCCGGCCCGCTTCGCCCCAATAGCCCCCGGGCTCACAAGTTCGCCCTCGCCGCGGTCATCGCCGGCATGGCCATCTTCTCCGGCATCGATTTCTACCGCCTCAAAACATCCCTCACTCCCAAGCGCGCGGTCATCACCAAATGGACCCCCGAACAGGGCAGGCCGTCCGTGTCCTTCGCCAACGCTATGACCATCCCCCAGAAAACGCAGCCCGCCGCACTCCAGTTCCAATCCCGCACCTACACCCTCGGTTCCTTCAACCAGAAGCAGAATCCCATGTGGGAATTCGTCGCCCCCAAGGAAACCGTCAACAATTGGAAGACCCTGCTCACACTGGTTGATCGCGCCGATGCCCGCTCCCGCGAAGATCTTGATCGACTCGCCACCGGGCTCATGTCCACCTATCAGGCCAACAAAGGCCAGATCCTACTCGCCAAAACCCTCCAGGATAACTCCGGCGCTCCCTACAATTACATGGTTGCGGCCTTCCCCCAGCCCAACAACACGCACGAACTGAACTTCGTCAGAATCGCCCTCACCGGCAACAAAGCCTACGTCGCCATCTACGGCGTCCGCACCGCGGAGGCGAAGTCCTTCCTCACCCAGAACTCCACCGAAATCGGCCGCGCCCTCAACGATCTCAAAGTTCCTGACCTCGACTCCTTGCCCCGTAGAACCTTCTAGCCATAACCACCAGAAGTGCGCCCCCAACCAGTGCGGACGTGCCAGGCTCCGGAGTTTCTTCCAGAAACACATCATCCAGCCCAGCCATGTTGTCCCCAACAGGAGTCGCATTCCGGAAGCGAATCGTATTCACCGCCACATTCGGCGTGAACGTCAGCGAAAACTGCTTCCAGTTTGTCTGATTGTTCGTGCTGTCGTTGTTCGTGAATGTACCCTGTGAAATCGAGTTCACGAATACCTCAATCGTGCTTGGTAAGGGTAAGAAGCTCGATCGGTTGTCACCATTCCCTACCCAGAAGCTGAGAACATGCGGCACCAAATTCAGCGTCACGGTCTGCTCGATTCCGCCGTCTACCGTATTGCCGGCGCCTGTGATGTCCAGGCTCTGGTCGCCACTCACCGCCGGTGTTGTCCACAGCCCGATGTCGATATTCTCCGTATATGTGCTGTCCAGCAGGAACACACAATTGCCGCTGCACGCGGACCCCGTTACCGTCCAGTTCGTCAGGAATGTGCTTCCAGTAGCAAGCACAGCGTTAGTTCCAGGCGTGACCTGAGCCTCAAAGGAAGGGTTGAGAAGGAGGTTTGCCGCCTGCCCGATATTGACCGACAGTGCGGCCAACGCGATTGTCATCCAATGTTTTTTCGACATGTTTGTGGAACTCAACATGTCATGCGAGGTCAGGAGAAAACAGGGGTCAAAATAAATCGTTACCCAAACGCGGCTCCCTACCCCATCCTCTCCACAGCCAGCAGGTTCAGCATCAGATACCGCGGATGATGATAATTCTCCGCCCGCTTCATGTCCGGAGTCGGAGTCACCATCCGGTCCCCGATCACCTGCCACAACGGCGACCCCATCTTCTTCATCGGAGAGTGCGCCCGCGTGTACGCGTCCAGCTCCACGTAAAACTCCCGAGCCCACCCATCCCCTCTCTGCTCCATCATCATCAACGACCCGATGAGAGCCTCCTGATGCGGAAACAGCGTCTTGTCCATCGTCCAATCATTCGTGTCCACATTCCGCAGATTCCGTAACAGCCCGCCATACACCCGGTCCTTCGCCACTTCGCAATGCCGCCGGAACATCCCCGCCAACCGGTCAAATAGTGCCGCATCCTTCCGCCGCACGGCCTCGTCCATCGCCATCCACAACGTCTCGATCGCATGCCCGGCATACACAAACTTCTCGTAATCATCGCGAGGCCGGCTCAGATCGTGTTGGATCAGCTCATTCAGCAACTGAAAGCGCGGATTGTAGTGCCGGTTCACAATCGCATCCACGCACCGGTCATTGATCCGCTGCAACTCCGCATCCGCCTTCATCCGCAGCATCTGCGTCGTCGCCCGGATCAGCACCATCCACACGCCCAACACCCGGGCCCCCGCAAACCGCGGAGCCTCCGGCCCCAAGTACGTCTGCCCGATCACCGGATGATAATCCGCACGGTCATAGCGCCGCACACACTTCAACACAATCTGCTTGGCATCCTCCCAATACCGTGCATCCTTCGCTGCCACCGAAAACTCCGCCATCCCCTCGGCAATAAACAAATCGCTATAAACCTCCGTATCCGCCGCACTCGCCGCACGCCCATCCCGCTCCATCGCCTTCGGCCAGAATTCATCCCCTTTGGGCCGGGTCTTCTCCACCAGTTGCAATGACCGTGCCGCGATATCCAGATACTTCTGCTCCCGCCCGAAATGGTTATACAAAAACGAAAACACCCACGTGCCACGTCCTTCGTACCACGCCGTCTTACCCGACGAAATCAACTCACCCTTGGGCGTCACCGTGCAATGAAACCCGCCATACTGCTTGTCCACCACGTACTTCTCATGGAACGGCAGATAGTCCTCAAACAGGTCTTTCCGGTACTTCGCCCGCTCGGCCTTCCAATCCAGCCCCATCTTCGCCATCGCCCATGGCGCTATCGCCGTCACACTGCCGAACAGCCGCCGGTTCATCATCCCCGTCATCCCTCCACAGTCCTGTTAGAATCGAAGCGCAGGTTGGCCATTGCCAAACAGTCAGCATAACGTTTCTATAACGGTGAAAATCAACTTATGAAAGAAGTCGCCTCCGCGTCGATTCATATCACGGGACAAATTATTTCCCAGGAAGACTTCACTGTTGTCGGCCAGGTCGATGGCTCCATCCAGGTTCCCGAGCACTGCCTCACCGTGGCCCCCGAAGCAAAGGTATTCGCCTCTGTCTCCGCCCGCGAGGTCATCGTCATGGGTTCCATCCAAGGCAATATCGAAGCTTCCGCCAAAGCCACCATCCGCAAGACCGCCACAGTCATCGGCGACATTCGCACCCCTCGCATTGTGATCGAAGATGGAGCCTTCTGCAAAGGCATAATTGATACCTCTACGGGGCGCAAAGCCGAGTAGACGGCGTATCCTACAAACATGGATAGACGATCCTTCCTCGCCTCACTCGCTGCCTCCGCCTCCCTCTCCGCTGCCCCCGTCAACAAACGCGAGCGCATGCTCCAGTGGCTCGCCGGAAAAACCGACCCCAACTACACCCCCGCTGCCTTCTTCCTCCACTTCGGCAACGACTTCAAAAACGGCCTCCCGGCTGCCAAGCGCCATCTCGAATACTTCCGTCAGACGGACATGGACTTCGTCAAAATCCAGTTCGAGCAATCCTACGAGCGCCAGCCCTTCCTGCAGAAACCCGCCGACTGGTCCAAACTCACCCTCCGCCGCCTCGACTTCTACGAGCCCTTACTCGTCACCGTGCGCGAACTCGTCAAAACCGCAAAAAAAGACGCGCTCATTCTGATGACCCTCTACTCCCCCTACATGTGCGCCGGCCAGTGCGCCACCGGCCCCCTCCTCCGCCAACACCTCGAAGAAAACCCCGACGCCGTCAAACGCGGCATGGAAATCCTCACCGAGAGCCAGTTGATGTTTGTCCGGGCCTGCATCCAAATCGGCGTGGACGGCTTCTACACCTCCACCCAGGGCTCGGAAGCCAAAACCTTCTCCCGCCCCGAAATCTTCGCCCAATACGTCAAACCCTACGACCTCGTCTCCATGCGTGAAATCAACGCCGCCTGCAACTTCAATATCCTCCACGTCTGCGATTACAACGCTCCTTACGCGAACTACGACGCCGTCCGCGATTACCCCGGCCACATCGTCAACTGCAACACCCGGCTCACCGCGAAAGAAATCTCCCCCAAGGAAATCGCCGCCTTCTTCAACCGTCCCTACATGGGCGGACTCGACCGCCATGGCGTCCTCGCCAAAGGAACCCCTCAACAGGTCGAAGCTGAAATCCGCCGCGTCCTCAAATCCGCGCCCAAACAGTTCATCCTCGGCGCCGATTGCACCGTCGCCGCCGACACCGATTGGCTCCGCCTCAAACACGCCATCTCCGTCGCCCACCGCGCCTAAGTGGCGACGGGCCTCCAGGCCGGTCGCAGTTCAGCCTGGGAAGGCTGAACCCCTGCCAAATCGAAAATCAACAAGCCGTGATCCTGGTCGATATGTTCATTGATCGTTAGGGAGAGGTGAATACTCCCGTTGATCCGAAGGGATACCGCGTCTTGTCGTACGCTGATCGTAACCACCGCATCCTCGTCATCGACGACAACCGCTCCATACACGACGACATCCGCAAAATCCTCACGGGTGACACGGAACCCGCGGGCCTCGCCATCGACGAGGAACTCCTCTTCGGCGAAATGTCCACCGTGTGCGAAGAGTTCGAAATCGACTCCGCCTATCAGGGCCAGGATGGCCTCGCACTTCTCCAGAAGTCCCTCTCCGAAGGCCGCCCCTACGCCCTCGCCTTTGTCGATGTCCGCATGCCTCCCGGCTGGGATGGTGTCCAGACCATCGAGAAACTGTGGGAGGCGAGCCCAGGCCTCCAGGTCGTCGTCTGCACCGCCTATTCCGATTACTCCTGGGCCGACATCCGCCGCCGTCTCGGCCACTCCGATAACCTCCTCATCCTCAAGAAACCCTTCGACAACATCGAGGTCACCCAGCTCGCCTACGCCCTCACCAAGAAATGGTGGGTCAGCCGCGAAGTCTCCCTCCATGTCGAGAACCTCGACGTCATCGTCGCCCGCCGCACCGAAGAGTTGCGCCACGCCGAGGCCGCCTTCCGCGCCGTCTTTGAGGCCAGTCCCATCGGCATCAGCCTCGCCGACCTTCACGGCTGCTACCTCCGCGTCAACAATGCCTTTGCCGCCATCGCCGGCCTTCCCGCCGCACAGATCAGCGGCAAAGACCCGGTCGAGCTCGGCTGGCTCCCCGACTACGCCGCTTTCGATGAGATAGGCAGGCAACTCGCCGGCTTCGGCTGTGTCGACGCCAAGGAGGTTACCCACCTCCACCCCACCCTCGGCAACCGCACCTGCCTGCTCTGGATGCGCCAGGTCACCATTGACCGCGCCCCCCATATCCTCGGCTTCCTCCTCGATATTACGGACCGCAAGCAGATGGAAGAAGCGCTGCACCGCGCCCGCCACGAAGCCGAAGCCGCCGCCCGCGCCAAAAGCGATTTCCTCGCCAACATGAGCCACGAGATCCGTACCCCCCTCAATGGCGTGCTCGGCCTCAGCTCCCTCCTCGAAGAAAAGGATGTCGCCGGTGAATCGCTTTCCCTCGTCCGCCTCATCCGCGCCTCCGGCGAAACCCTCGCCAAAATCCTCGACGACGTCCTCGATTACAGCAAGATCGAATCCGGCAAACTCGAACTCGAACAGGCGCCCTTCTCCCTCCGGGAATCCCTCCAATGGGGCGTCGATCTGTTCCGCTCCAAAGCCGCCGAAAAGCACCTCCCACTCACTCTGGATGTCAGCTCGGAAGTTCCTGACCGCCTCACCGGCGATGCCACCCGCATCCGTCAGGTGCTCGCCAACCTCGTCAGCAACGCCATCAAATTCACTGAGGAAGGCGGCGTCACCATCTCCGCCTCACTCGCGCCGGAAGCCCCTCCGGCCGGGCTGCATCGCGTCCGCGTCTCGGTCCGCGACACCGGCATCGGCATCCCCCAGGAGAAGGCCAACCGCCTCTTCCACGCCTTCAGCCAGGTCGACCCCTCCACCAACCGCCGCTTCGGAGGCACCGGCCTTGGCCTCGCCATCTGCAAACGTCTCGTCGAGATGATGAATGGCGCCATTTCCGTGGAGAGCTGGCCCGGCGAAGGCTCCTTGTTTTCCTTCCACTTCCTGGCCGCTCCTGCCGCTCCCGAATCGTTCCGCCGCCCCGCCTCCAACGACGCCGCCCTGGCCCGCCTTCACATCCTGCTGGCCGAAGACAATCGCATCAATCAGGTCGTCGCCGAACGCATGCTCGAAAAGCTCGGCTGCCATGCCGACCTCGTCTCCGACGGTGGCGCCGCCGTCGAAAAGGCCCGCCTCCAACACTACGACCTCGTTCTTCTCGACGTCCAGATGCCCGGGGTTGATGGCCTCGAAGCGGCCCGCCGCATTCGTGCTTCAGAGGCGGCCCACATCCCCATCGTCGCCCTCACCGCCACTGCCACGGTCGAAGATCGCGAGGCCTGCTTTCAAGCGGGCATGGACGGCTACCTCAGCAAGCCGCTTACCCTTAACGCGTTGCGCGACGCTTTGCACCGCTGGGCCATTCCCGCTCAGCCGTCGGCAATGGAGTGACCTATGCATTTCCTGCACTTTTCCGCCATCATGACCCGAATCTCATTGGCGCGATGCTGTGGCCTGTTCGCCGCGCTCGCCCTGTCCGTCTCCGTCCTCGCCGAAGGACCGCTTCCTGCTCCTCAGCCGCCCCGCGTGCTCTCCCTCGCCGATTGCACCCGCCTGGCGCTTGAAACCAACCACCGCCGCCCCGCCTCGCGCTTCGCCGTCGCCATGGCCGAGGCCCAGCACCGCCAGGCACTGGCCGGCTATTGGCCCCAGGTGAACGCCAAGTTCGGTCTCCAACGCATGGATGAGGCCGTCAATTTCCTCTTTCCCGCCAGCACCATGTACATCCCGCCGCAAACCGTCAACGTCCCCGGCGGCGCCGCGCTGGTCACCATTCCTGCCAACGCTTTCGGACCCGGCTTCCCGCCCTCCAACATTCAGATGCCCGTCGCCTTTCCCGGCCAGTCCGTTACTACGGCTCTACAGACTTTCCCCGTCCCCGAACAGAATGTCCGGATTCTCGAACGCCAGCTCTACACAAGTTCCGCCGATCTCACCTGGCTCCTGTTCGACGGCGGCATGCGCAAAGGTTACCGCCAGCAGGCCCAGGGCGCCATCGACGCCGCCCGCGCCGAAGTGCGCCGCACCGATCTCGAAATCACCGACAGTGTGACCCGCCTCTACTTCGGCGCCGTCCTCGCCCGCCAGTTGCGCCAGCTCGGCGACGATACCCTCGCCCGCATGGAGGTGACCCTCGAACTGACAGAGTCCATGTTCAAGAGCGGCTCTGAGCGCGTCAACAAGACCGACTACCTCGATAACCAGGTGATGGTGGAAACCATTCGCTCCATGGTTGCCCTGCTCGCCAAAAACGAAGCCGCCGCCGAAGCCGCCCTCGCCTACACCATGGGACTGCCCTGGAATTCCTCGGTGCGCCCCTCCTCCGAAGAGATTCCTTTTCAGCCCTTTACCGGTGATCTCAACGAACTGGTGGCCAAAGCCTATGAGTTCAACCCCGATTGGGCCCGCCTCGAGGCCGGTCTCCGCGCGCTTGAGGGCGCCGTCACTACCGAGCGCAGTGGCTACTATCCCAAGATCGCCTTCACCGGCCAGTTGCGCCGCTGGTGGAATGGCCAGGACACTGGCCTCGCCACCCCCGCCAACCGCGCCGGCTGGTCCATCGGCGCCGGAGCGGAGATCCCCATCTTCAACGGCTTCCTCACCAAAAACAAAGTGGCCGAAGCCATCGCCCGCGTCTCCAAGCTGAAGGAAGAAAAAATCCTCCTCCGCGAAGGCATCGGCCTGCAGCTCCGCGATCTCTTCCTATCCCTCGATGCCGCCACCAAAGCCTACCAGGCTTCTTCCCGCGCCATGAAGGCCGCTCAGGAGAACCGCGAACTCACCGCCCGCGCCTACCAGAACGAATTGATTGAAACCGAAAAAGTAATTCGCGCCCAGTTGTTTGAATCCTTCATGAGCGCCCAGCACTTCAAAACGCGGTATGACCTCCTCTCGGTCGAGTCCTCGCTCACCGTCGTCGTTGGCAAGGAGATGGAATCACGCTGGAACACGAAGCCTTAGGCCGGTTTCACCAAAGGAGCCTGATGTCTGCATGCCCCACTATCGATGGATTGCGCCTCTCCCGCCGCCAGGCCCTGGCCGCTTGTGCCGCGGCCTGCGCCTCCATCACCCCTGCCGCCGCCCAGCAGCGGCTAGGCTCTGTGCGCTTCGGCATCTCCGATAGTCTCACCGGCCAGATGAACCTCGCGGATGCCCGCGCGGCTATGCAGGTTTGGCTCAAGCGGATTTCTCAAGACGTCGGTCTCACACTCGTCTATCCCCCTTCCGTCTTCGAACCCTTTGCCGCTCTTTCCTCAGCCTTGCGTACTGGCAACCTGGATGGCTTCATCGCCAACATCTTCGAGTACCGCCAGGTGCGTGGCCTCCTCGATCCTTCTACCGTCATCATCCCTGTCCAGAAAGACCAACTGCGCTACGTTCTGCTCACCCGCGCCGAGGAAAGTCAGAAAGGCATCACCGTCCTGCGCGGGCGCAAACTCCTGCTGCTCGACAACCTTTACACCAGCCTCGCCCCCCTCTGGCTCGCCAACTTCCTCGAAGAGGAGGTGCACCAGCAGCCGGATTCCTTCTTTGCCTCCGTTACGAAAAAAGAAAAAGCAAATCACGCCATTCTTCCCGTCTTCTTCGGGCAGGCCGACGCCTGCCTCGTTACTGCACAGGCCTTCCATACACTCTGCGAATTGAATCCCCAGGTTGCCCTCCGGCTCAAACCCGTCGCTACCTCCCCCGAAGTGGCTACCATGCTCTGGTGTTTCAGCCGCAACGCCGGCTCGGAGGAGTTGCGGCGGCTCACACGGATCATCGAGGGCATTGCCGGCACCCCCGTCGGCCGCCAGGTGATGACACTGTTTCAATGCGACAGGCTTGCCGTCCGCACCGCCGAGTTTCTTCAGCCTTCGCTCGCCATTCTCGCTCGCGCCGAGCAGAGAAAGAAGGTAGGCAGTTGACCCCTTCCCTGTATCGCCGCCACCTCCTTGCCGCGCTCCTCGGCGCCACCGCCTACCCCGGCCACGCCAACGAATCTCCCCTTCGTTTTGGCGTCTCGCAAAGCCTTGTCCACGAACTCAATGCCAATGATGCCCGTGCCGCCCTCTCGGTGTGGATCCGGCGTATCACGTCCGACCTTGCCGTCGACGCCTCCTTCGGATCCGATCTGTTCATCAGCCCCGACAGGCTCGAAGAGAAACTGCGCAACGAACAATTGGATGCCGTGGGCATCAGCATTCTCGACTACCGCCGCATGGCTGGCCTGCTCGACAAATCGCAGGTCGCCGTCCCTGTCTTCCGTGGCCGTTTCGAGTATGTGCTGCTCGTTGCCGCCGATTCCAAGGTGCACGATGTCTCCGCGCTTCGCGGGCTCCGCCTCCTTCTGCTCGATTCGGCTATGGCTTCCGCCGCGTCTGCCTGGCTTGCCACGCTGCTCGACAGTATCGAGCCCAAAGGGCCCGCCGCTTTCTTCTCTTCCATCACCATCCACAGCAAGCCAAGTAAAGTCATGCTTCCGGTCTTCTTTCGCCAGTCCGAAGCCTGTCTCACCACGCATTCGAGCTACGTCACCATGAGCGAGCTCAATCCGCAGGTGGCTACCCGCCTTCGTGTCCTCACGGTCTCCCCCGAAATCGTCCCCTTAATGTACGCATTCCGTAAAGGCTGGAAGGGCGGCGTCAAGGAAAAAGCGCTTCGTGCCTTCTCCGCGGTCGCTTCCACCAGCGCGGGCCGGCAGTTGCTCACTCTCTTCCAGTGCGAGGATCTCGCCGTCAAGGACGGCAGTTGCCTCGATCCGTCCATTGAAATCCTCGCCCATGCCGAGCGCCTTCGCAAACGCAAGGGGGCGGCGCTGTGAACTCCACCTTCAGCCGCCGGTCTCTGCTCTCCGCGCTTCTTGCCGCGGGTGCCCCGCTCGCACGCCCGCAGCCGGACGTCCAGCAGCTTCGCTTCAGCCTCTCCGACAGCATGATTGGCGATGTCAACGTCACCGACGCCCGCTCTGCCATGGTTGTCTGGCTGAAACGCATTGAGCAGGATCTCAAAGTCACTCTCCGCTACGATCCCAATATCTTCGAAAGCCCCGCCCGTATGCTTTCCCGCCTCCGCCAGGGACAGCTCGACGCTGTCGCTGTCAATATCCTCGAATTCCGCCGCATGATGGACTGGCTTGACCTCGATCGCGTCACCGTCCCCATGCAGAAGAGCAAACTCCAGTACGTCCTGCTCGTGCGCCCGGAGTCCGGCATCGCCAAACTTTCCGATCTCCGCAGCCGCCGCATCATGTGCCTCGAGGCCCCCCCTGCCTGCATCGCACAACACTGGCTTTCCAACCTCCTCCGTGCCGAAGCCCTGGGCGAGGCCGAGCTTTTCTTCTCCTCCATCGTCCGGAAAGCCAAGCCCTCGCAAGTCATTCTCCCCGTCTTCTTCGGACAAACAGACGCCTGTCTCACCACCAATTCCAGTTTCCTCACCATGGCTGAGTTGAATCCTCAGGTTTCAAAAAAACTCTCCCCGCTTGCCATTTCCCCCGAACTCGTCACCACCCTCTATGCCTTCCGCAAGGGCTGGAATGATCGCAGCCGCGAAATCGTCATGCGTTCCCTCGAAGACCTTCGCGTTAGCCCTGGCGGCCGCCAAATCCTCAACATGTTCCAGTGCGAGCGGCTCGCCGTCCAGCCCGGCGCCTGTCTCAAGTCCGCCCTCGAAATTGTCGCCCAGTGGGAGCGCGGCGGCGGAAAGGCGGCCGCGCAGTGAACAAATTCACCCGCAGGGCACTTCTCTCAGCCTGCATGCCCCTGCCTGCCCTCCCTGCCTCAGTCCTCCCGGAACTGGTACGTTTCTGTGCCTCCGAATCCCTCGTCAGCGACATCAGCATCAATGACGCCCGTGCCGCCATGGCGGTGTGGATGAGACGTATCGTCCAGGACCTGCAACTCGACGTGCGCACCGCTCCCGCTGTATTCGAGCGCGAGGATCGCATTCTTGCCAAGCTTCGTCAGGGCGAAGTCGACCTCGTCGCCTCGACGCTGCCCGAATTCCGGCGCCTGCGTGATTTGCTGGACAGCAGCCAACTCGTCGTTCCCGGGCAGAAAACCCAACTCGAATACCTCCTGATTGTCAATGCCGGCTCCCGGATCGGCTCGCTCGCCGATTTGCGCGGACGACGCCTCCTCTCTCTCCACTCCCCGCTCACCTCCGTCGCTCCCGCTTGGCTCACCACTGTCCTCGGTGCTGCCGGATACGACGCCCCCGAGCGTTTCTTCGGAGCAATGAGCACGAAATCGAAACCATCCCAGGTCATCCTCCCCGTCTTCTTCGGACAGGCGGAGGCCTGTCTCACCACACGGTCGAGCTTCCTCACCATGAGTGAATTGAATCCCCAACTCCCTACCCGTCTTCAGCCCCTCGCTGTCTCTCCTCCCATCATCCCCGGTGTTCAGGCCTTCCGCAAAGGGTACGAAGGGAGTGGCAGGAATAAGGTGATTCAGGCTCTCTCCGGGCTTGGCTCCAGTGCCTCCGGGCGACAGGTCCTCACCCTGTTCCAGGTAGAGGATCTCACCGTGAAAGACGTCAGCCATCTAAAAGCTTCCCTCGATATTCTCGCCCGGGCCGACCAGTTCGCCCGCCCGCTTCGGACCGCTGGAAAGGAAGGTCCCCAGTGAAATTGTTCAAAGGCATTACCCTCCGTGTGGCCCTCCTCGGATGGCTGGTCACCCTCGTCACACTCGCCGTCTTTGTTGTCGTCATCATCCCCCAGCAGGAAAACGAATTCCAGATGAACCTCGAATCGAAAGCCCGCGGTGTGGCTGCCTCCATCAAAGCCGTCGCTGCTGGAGCCGCCGTCTCCGAGGATTACTCCGTCGTCGTCGACCAGGCGATGCAGGTCCTCTCCGGCGACGAGCGTATCGACTTCGTCATCATTACCAAAAACGATGGCTTCTCCGTGATCACGGATCGCACCAACTGGAGAACGGAAACGCTTGGCCAAGCGTGGCGCCCCTCCCGCCGTGCCCCGGTCAGCTCCATCGGCACGGTCCCCCTGCTCGCCCGCCGCGTCTTCCACTTCGCCACTCCCTTCGACTACAGCGGCATCGAATGGGGCTGGGTCCACATCGGCCTCTCGCTCCAGGATTACGACGCCAGCGTCCGGCGCTCCTACATCCGCACACTAGCCCTCACGTTGCTCTGCAGCGCCCTTAGCTTGCTCATCTCGCTGCTCTACGCGCGCCACCTCGTCCATCCCGTCCACGTCCTGCATGCCGCCGTCGAAAAGGTTGCCGAAGGCGACCTCCATGCCCGCGCCGATGTCGCCACCAGCGACGAAATCGGCGAACTCGCCGGCGCCTTCAATTCCATGACCGCTACCATCCTCGCCCGCAACAGCATTCTCGAAAGCGTCGGCTTCGCCGCCCAGGAACTGCTGCGCGCCACCGAATGGTCCACCGCCATGGAAGGTATCCTCCGTCATCTCGGCCGGGCCACTGGCGCCTGCTGCGCCTATGTCTTCGAAACCGAGAGCCGCGATGACGGCTTGCACTGCCTCATGCGCCAGCGATGGACTGCCGGCCCCAATCCCCCCGCCCGCGAACATTGGCAGGACCGGTTGTATCAGGATCCGGCTTTTCAGCTCTGGACTGCCCGCCTTGAATCCAACGAACTCATCGAAACCCAACGCGCGCTGCTGGACGAATCCCTTGCCTCCCGCATTCACCCCGGCATCCAATCCCTCATCGCCATCCCCGTTGCCGTCGGCGATTCCTGCTGGGGATTCCTCTGCTTCGAGGATTGCCAGCAGGAGCGCGAATGGAGCCAGGCCGAGAAGGAAAGTCTCCGCGCTGTCGCCAACATGCTCGGCGCCACCATCATCCGCCACCGCGCCCAGAATGCTCTCCTCGATGCCAATAACACCCTCGAATGCCGCGTCATCGAACGGACTCGCGAACTGCAGGAACAGGTCGCTGCCAAAGAGCGCGCTCACGCCGAACTCGCCGCCGCCCAGCAGCGCCTCGTCGATCTCTCCCGCCAGGCCGGTATGGCCGAGGTTGCCACCGGTGTCCTTCACAACGTCGGCAATGTCCTCAATAGCGTCAACGTCGCCGCCACGCTCGTGCTCGAAAAAATCCAACAGTCGCGCGTGCAAAAGCTCGCCACCGTCGTCGGACTCCTCCAACAGCACGAGAGTTCCGTCGCCGAGTTCCTCCAGACCGACGAAAAAGGCCGCCACATCGTCCCCTACCTCGGCAAACTCTCCGAACACATGATCAAAGAGCGCGACAGCATGCTCACCGAACTCGGCAATCTGAGCCGTCATGTCGGCCACATCAAGGAAATCGTCGCCGCCCAGCAGGGCTACGCCACCACCGCCGGATTCGTGGAGAAGGTTTCCCTGCGCAAACTCGCCGAAGACGCTATCGCTTTGTCCATTGACGGCCTCGACCGCCACGGCATCAAAATCCATTCCGAAATCGACGAGTTTCCGGAACTCCTCACCGACAAACACAAAGTCCTCCAGATCCTGCTCAACCTCCTGCGCAATGCCAAGGATGCCACCAAAGCCTCCTCACGGCCGGACAAAGAGATTCACCTTCGCGTTTGCCAGGTCGATGCCGGCGCCATCCGCATCCAGATCTCCGACAACGGCATCGGCATGCGAAGCGAAGACATGCAACGCGTGTTCCAGCACGGCTTCACCACCAAGAGCGGCGGCCACGGCTTCGGCCTCCACTCCGGCGCCCTCGCCGCCAAAGACCTCGGCGGCAATCTCTCCGCCCATAGCGATGGCCCAGGCCTCGGAGCTACCTTCACCCTCGATCTCCCGCTCCGCACCGCTTCCACTCCCGAACGGAGGAATCTCCACGTATGACCTCCCTCGGCGCTACCGGACATCGCGTCCTCATCGCGGACGACAACGAGGCCATTCACCAGGACCTGATCAAGATCCTTTCTCCCGCCACCCACCTCGAGCAGGCCATGAGCGATGAGGAGGAAATCCTCTTCGGTTCCCGCGCCCCCGTCGTCCGCCACTTTCAAATCGACTCCGCTTTTCAGGGGCAAGAGGCCCTGGCCATGCTCCGCAAAGCCGTGCGCGAAGGCCGCCCCTACTCCCTCGCCTTCGTGGATGTACGCATGCCCCCCGGTTGGGACGGCGTCGAAACCACTCGCCGCCTGTGGGAGGTCGATCCCAACCTGCAAATCGTCCTCTGCACCGCCTACACCGACTACTCCTGGCTCGAAATCCTCACCCAGCTCGGCGAGTCCCACAACTTCGTCATCCTCAAGAAGCCCTTCGAAACCATTGAGGTCACCCAACTCGCCCACGCCCTTTCCTCGAAACGCGACGCCATGAGGAGCGCTCTTGCCCACACCTTCGAACTCGAATCGGAAATCCATCAACGCCGCCAGACCGAGCGTGAGCTCCTTGCCGCCCTCGACGCCGCCGAGGAGGCCAACCGCTGTAAACGCGACTTCCTCTCCAATATGAGCCATGAGTTCCGCACCCCGCTCAACGCCATCCTCGGCTATGCCGACATGATCTCAGAGGACGCCCACCAAAGCTCCGCTGCCGGCTCCATCCTCCCCATGCTCGACAAACTGCAGTTGGCCGGCCGCCACCTGCTCGAACTCATCAACGACATCCTCGATATGTCCCGCATCGAATCCGGCCGCCTGCAACTCCAGTCCTCCCGCGTCTCCGTGGAAACCATCGCCCGCGATGCCATTGCTCTGGCTGCCCCCCTCGCCGCGAAGCGTGGCAATCAGCTCACCTTCCAGCAGGACCCTGAAGCCGCCTGGGTCCACATCGATGAAACCCGTTTCCGTCAATGCCTCCTCAATCTCCTGGGCAACGCCTGTAAGTTCACATCCTCTGGCGTCGTATCTCTCAATGTCCACAAATTCTCCACCCCCGACAAAGACTGGATCGATTGGACCGTCCGCGATACTGGCATCGGCATCGCCGCCGACCAGATTCCCAAGCTCTTCCAGCCTTTCAGCCAGATCGACTCCGCCATCACCCGCAAATACGGCGGCACCGGACTCGGCCTGGCCATCAGCCAGCGCCTCTGCGCCATGATGGGCGGGTCCATCACCGTCGAAAGCCGCCCCAATGAAGGTTCCGCCTTCACCATCCATATCCCTGCCTCCTCTCCACAAGCCTCAAAGGAGCCGTCCAATGCCCCCTCGTAAACACAAACTCCTCGTTGTCGACGACGAGTTTCTCAATCGGGACATGCTCAAGCAGCGCCTCCTCCGCAGCGGCTTCGACGTCACCGAGGCCGAAAACGCCCAGGACGCTCTCAACGTCATCGGCGAGGGCGGCATCGATCTCGTCCTCCTCGACATGATGATGCCCGGCATGAGCGGCATCGACTTGCTCAAGCTCCTTCGCGGCGTCCACGGTCAGAACGATCTGCCCGTCATCATGACCACTGCGGTCACCGACAGCCAGAGCATTGCCGGCGCCCTCAATCTCGGCGCCAACGACTACGTCACCAAGCCCATCGACTACCCCGTCGCCCTCGCTCGCGTCACCTCCCAGCTCAACCGCCGCGACGCCGACCAGCGCCTGCGCGAAAGTGAGGAGCGCTACGCGCTGGTCCAGCGCGGCAACGACGACGGCATCTGGGATTGGGATCTCACCTCCAATCGCATCTACTACTCCCCGCACTGGATCCACATCGCCGGCCTCGGCGTATCGACTCTCTCCGATAGCCCCGATGAATGGTTCAAACGCGTCCACCCCGAAGATCTCGGCTCTCTCCTCGGCCGCCTCAAGCAACACTGGGTCGATGGCGCAGCCCGCCCCTTCTTCTGCGAATACCGCCTCCGCTGCGGCGATGGCTCCTATCGCTGGATGCTCGGCCGCGGCCATACGGTCCGCGACGCCTCCGGACGCGCCATCCGCACCACCGGGTCGCAGTCCGACATCAACGAGCAGAAAGCCCACGACTCCCTCACCGGCCTCGCCAACCGCCTCTGCTTTCTCGAGCGCGCCGGCCTCTCTCTGGAACAGGCCCGCCGCAATCCGCAAACAACCTTCGCCGTCCTCTTCCTCGACCTCGACCGCTTCAAGCTCATCAATGACACCATGGGGCACCTTGCCGGCGACCGGCTCCTCGTCGATGTCGCCACCCGCCTCTCCACCTCTCTCGATCCGGAACACAAGCCCTCACCCCAGCACCCCTCTTTCACCATTGCCCGCTTCGGCGGCGACGAGTTCGCCATCCTCCTCGAAGAACTTCCCGAACCGGGCGCGGCAGCCGCCGTGGCCAGGCGCATCCTCGCTTCCCTTGAACTCCCCTTCCACCTCAACGGCCGCGAGGTCTATTCCACAGCCAGCATCGGCATCGCCCTCTGGAATCCTGCCTACTCCTCCGTCGAGGATCTCCTCCGCGATTCCGATACCGCCATGTACGCCGCCAAAGCTCGCGGCGGCGCCGGCTTCATGGTCTTTGACGACGCCTTGCGCCAGCGCGCCGCCACCCGCCTCGAAATCGAAACCGGACTCCGCCAGGCCATCGAACGTCACGAACTCGAAGTCTATTACCAGGCGAAGATCAACCTCCAGTCCGGCGCCCTTGTCGGCTTTGAAGCCCTCCTCCGCTGGCACCACCCCACGCTCGGACTGGTCAGTCCCGCCGACTTCATCGCCATCGCCGAGGACACCGGCCTCATTGTCCCCATCGGCGAATGGGCCATCCGTGAAGCCTGCCGCCAGATGGTCGCCTGGCAATCCACCTTTCCCCGGGTTCCCGCCCTCGCCATCAGTGTCAATCTCTCTGTCCGCCAGTTCCGCCAGCCCGGCCTGCCCTCCATCATCGCCGCGATCCTCGCCGAGTCCGGTCTCGCCCCGCATCACCTCCAACTCGAAATCACCGAGAGCATCCTCATGGATGACCCCGAAACCGCCATCGTCACCACCCGCAAGCTCAAGGAACTCGGCGTCGGCATCAAACTCGACGACTTCGGCACCGGCTACTCCAGCCTCTCCTACCTCTGCCGCATGCCCATCGACACCCTCAAAATCGACCGCTCCTTCATCGTCCGCATGCGCGACAACACGACCGACCTCGAAGTCGTGCGCACCGTCATCGCCCTCGCCCGTACCCTCGGCATGGAGGTTGTGGCCGAAGGTGTCGAATGCCTCGACCAGGTTTCTCAACTACGCAACCTCGGCTGCCAGTTCGGCCAGGGCTATTACTTCGGCCGGCCCATCGCTGCCGCTGAAATCTCAAACCTCCTCGCCGCCACCACCGAAGACGGCACTCCCGATCCCGACGCACTTGCGCGACAATAAAAAAAGCTCGCCGCCAGGCGTAACGAAACCGCCCCCGTGCGGTTCAACCGTATATCGGATCGAGAAGAACTCTATGTACCGTATCGCGCTTTTGATTGCATTCACCGCCACCGTGGCCCTGGCACAGGATTCCCCTGTCAGTACTCGCATTGCCCCCCTCGGCATCCCTTGCGAGCCCGGGCAGGCTCTCCCCATCGGCTCCGGCTTTCCCATCGTCTGCCCTCCCGCCGAAGAGCAGGGCTTCATGGTCTTTGTCAAAACCACCGACGATGCCACCGCCGGGTTCAAAGTCAAACTCCGCTACACCACCAGCGGGGGCGAAGCCAAGGAAGCCGAACAGAGCGTCGCCCGCAACAAAAACGGTGCCTGGACCGTCGTCGTCTTCCAGGTCGGCCGCATGAAAACCGACACTCTACCCGGCAATACCGCCGATGGCGCCGACGTCGAGCAACTCGCTACCTTCTCCACCACTGCCGCCGCCAAATCCAAAGCGAAAAAATAGCCCGTTTAGCTCTGGTGCGCTACCTCATGAGGCCGCGGAAAAAACATTCCCGCGATTCCCCATAAGCACAGGAAGAAGAAAATCCCCCCGATCGCCAGATCATACCTCTGGCTCACCACGCTTTCCGGCGGAGTCATCGCTCCCAGCGTCAACGCCGCCGCCACACTGGCCACGTGCCAATACCATCGCTTGGCACGAAAGAGATACAGCAGCAACAGCGCTAGCGCCGCCGCCATGCCGTAGGTCAGAACCACAACGCTACCCGACATAGGTACCTCCTGCCCTCAGCCTAGCACCGGCCGCCCGCACTCGCTGCCCCCTCCCTGGACCCCAAAACAACTTTACCTTTTTATCCGATTTTCCCTGTAAGATTCTCCTTTTTCTGATTTCGCAGAAAGAACTCCGAAAAACGATTGCAGTATACTAACCCAGAATGGGTAAAGGGTAAATCGAGCCGCGCTCCCGCGCGGTTCGCCTTGCTAACAGATCTTCAGGGAGTATGCACATGCGTAGGAAACGAGAGATGATGCTCAGCGTTTTGGCACTTCTCGGCGCCATGGTGGCGTGGGGACAATCCGAACGCGGAACTATCGCCGGTGTGGTATCCGACAGCAGCGGCGCCGTCGTTGTCGGCGCCAGAATCGTGATCACCAACACGGCGACCAACTCAACCGTCAATCTGACAACCAACGAGGCCGGCGAATACATCGCCCCCAGCCTCGCCGTCGGAAATTACAACGTCCGGGCCGAGAAGGAAGGGTTCCGCCCCTCCATTCTCTCCGGCATTAAACTCGACGCCGCCGCCAACGCGCGCGCCGACATCTCGCTCGAAGTTGGCTCCACCGCCACTGCAGTCGAAATCCGCGCCGCCGCGCTCCAACTCGCCACCGAAAACGCGAAAACCAGCGTCGCCGTCACCAACAAGCTCGTCGATGAGCTCCCTCTGGTCGTCGGTGGCACCCTCCGCAGCCCCTTCGACCTCGCCTCGCTCACGCCCGAAGCCAAAGCCCTCGGCGGCGACAACGGCTTCATTCTCGGCGGCGGCCAAGCCGCTAGCTATGGCACCAACCTCGATGGCGTCTCCGCCAATACCACACGTGCGCTCTCCCAGAGTTGGGTCGCCGTCAACGCGCCCTCTCTTGAAGCCGTCACCGAATTCACGGTCGACACCAACGGCTTTAAAGCCGAATACGGCCACGCCGGCGGCGGACTCATGAACTTCGTCTCCAAAAGCGGCACCAATGAAATCCACGGCTCCGCCTACGAGTTCCTCCGCAACAACGCCATGGACGCGAACAATTTCTTCAACAACCGCGCCGGCATCAAAACCCCCATCTACAAGCAGCACGACTTCGGCGGCAGCCTCGGCGGACCCATCGTCATCCCCAAACTTTACAACGGCAAGGATAAGAGCTTCATCTTCGTTGCCTACGAAGCCTTCCGCAATCGCGCCGGCGCCACGGGCTTCACCGCCTCCGTGCCCACTCCGGAAATGTATACGGGAGACTTCTCCAACTGGGTCGCCAACGTCGGCGGCCAGGCGACACGGGTACCCATCTTCGATCCCACCACCCAGGTGCGCAACGCCGATGGCTCCGTCACCCGTACCCCCTTCGCCAACAACCGTATCCCCACCAGCCTCTACGATCCGCTCTCCGTGCGTGCGCTCGCTGCCTTCAAAACCGGCGGCGATCTCGCTCCCAACAACGGCGCGGCCCCCGGCAGCATCGGCTACGTCCGCAACAATTACTTCGTTTCCACCGGTTCCGAAGTCCGCCCCAACACCAAGCTCAGCTTGAAGGGCGACCACCAGTTCAACGAGAAACACCGCATCTCCGCCTACTACGGCTACAACCGCTCCAGTGTCGTTCCCAGCCCGCTCGGCTCGGCCACCTTGCCCGCCTTCTACAGCAACTATAACGATACTCAGCGCAACTCCGACGTCTTCCGCATGAGCTGGGATTGGACCCTCAGCCCCCGCATGCTCAACCACTTCTACGCCGGCGGCAACAACTGGCGCGAGAATCACGACCCGCCTCAGGCCACCATCAAGAGCGGCGTCGACTGGAAGGATAAGGTCTGCCTCGGCAACGTCCCCGACTGCGCCCAGAACCTCATCAATCTCGACTTCGGCGACATCACCGGTTGGGGCGGCCGCGCCAATAACGGCTCGGAAAACACCATCTACGCCTTCAATGACGACTTCTCGCTCGTCACCGGCCGGCACACCATCAAATTCGGTGGCATGCACCAGCGCAGCCATTACAACGGCTTCGGCCGCCAGTGCATCGCCGGTTGCGCCAGCTTCTCCTACATCAACACCGGTCTCGCCAACGTCAACGATCCCACCCGCGGCGGCGCTTCCTTCGCCTCCTTCCTGCTCGGCTATGCCAGCGGTGGTTCCATCGACACCATCCGCTTCATCTCCCAGCAGTGGCCGCACTACTCCGGCTACATCCAGGATGACTTCCGCGTGAGCTCGAAGCTCACCCTCAACTACGGCATTCGCTGGGAAGTTCAGTTGCCGCCCATTGAAGCCAGTGACCGCTGGAGCGACTTCTCCCCCACGCGTCCCAATCCGCGCGCCGGCAATATCCTCGGCGCACTCATCTACGCCGGTACCGGCCAGGGCCGCGAAGGCTCCCGCTCACTCGCCGACTCCTGGTACAACGGCTGGGGCCCGCGCTTCGGCTTCGCCTATTCGATGAACGACAAAACCGTCTTCCGCGGCTCAGTCGGACGCAGTTTCGGAGCCGTCACCACCGTCACCGGCTCCACCCACCAGCGCGGCTTCACCCAAACCTACGGTGTGCCCGACAACGGCACCAACGGCGTTGTCCCCAACATGATCCTCAAGGAAGGCTTCCCCGCCTATCCGGTGCCTCCCTTCATCGATCCCTCCTTCGCCAACAAGGACAACATCCCGTGGTGGCAAGGACAGGAAGCCACGCGTCTGCCCGATTCCTACTTCTGGAATCTCTCCATGCAGCGCCAGTTCAGCGGCAGCACCATCTTCGAGTTGGGCTACAACGCCAGCATCGGTACGCACCTGCAATCGCAGTTGCTCAACGTGAATCAGGTCAACCCCAGCGTGCTCGGCCAGTACGGCTTCGCCATGCTCAATAGCTTGGTGACTTCGCCCCAGGCCGTCGCCGCCGGCTTCAAGAGCCCCTATCCGTCCTTCACCACCGGCACTTGCCCCGCGCAGGATGCCTGCTGGGGAAGCGGCGCAACCGTCGGTCGCACCTTCCGGCCGTTCCCGCAGTACAACGGCATCGATACCTACGGCGGTGGCGGCGATCACAGCGGCCACTCCTCCTATCACGCCGCCATGATCCGTCTCGAGCGGCGCTACGCCAAGGGCTTCACTCTCCAGACCTCCTACGTGTTCTCCAAGATCCTCACCGATTCCGACAGCTACTGGGGAAGCGGTCAGGCCATGGATCACTACAATCGCCGTCTCGAAAAATCCATCGGGCAGTTCGATATCACCCACAACTTCAAATTCGCGGGCATCTACGAACTCCCCTTCGGCCGCGGCAAAAACTACTTCAACAAAGGTGTTGGAGCCGTGGTTCTCGGCGACTGGCGCCTTTCCGGCGTCATGTACTACGCCAGTGGCCAGCCCCTGCCGCTCGGCACTTCCGTCGGTACGCCTTCGGTCCTCTTCGCCGGACCCAACCGTCCCCTCATTTCGAGCTATAGCGGTTGGCGTGCGCCGCAAAGCGGCAGTGACTTCGATCCCTCCGTGGATCGCTTCGTCCAACCCGCATCATTTTTCCCCACGCAGACGGGCCCCTATGCCGGAACCACGCAGTACTTCGGCAACATGACCCGCTACAACCCGCTGTTCCGCCAATTCGCCAACCTGAGCGAAAACCTCTCCATCGCCAAAGGCTTCCGCTTCCACGAAAAGATCCGCCTCGATTTCCGTGCCGAAGCCTTCAACGTCTTCAACCGCCAGCGCTTCGGAACCGGATCGCTGACCATTCAGAACGCCCAGTTCGGCGTCCTCACATCGTCGGGTGACCTCCTCAATTCACCCCGCCAGATGCAGATGGCGCTGAAACTCTACTTCTAAGCCTCAATCCGGAAACGGGGGGCGGTCGTCAGGCAGCCCCCCGTGAACCAAACCTGACGCCTCAAAATCGGTGTTCATCGGTGTTCATCTGTGGCCCAAAATCCACAGCCCCGGAGTCCTCCACATCCCCCCACCCGAACCCAAATCACATTAGATCAAAAAATATATCTCCCTTCTTTTCAACAAAACCTCCTCAATTTTCCTATCCCACTCCCACTCTCCATGAGACAACCACTATCAGGAGAGTTAACCCATGTCCACTTCTGCTGCCAAATCTGCTGCCGCTCGTCAGAACGGGATGCTCAGTCACGGACCCGTCACTGCGTCCGGAAAAGAGCGTTCCTCCCAGAACGCCCGCAAACACAACCTCTTCACGGACACCGCCCTGCTGCCCACTGAGGAGCGCGAGAAGTTCGAAGCACTCTTCGCCGACTTCACCGAGGAGCACAAACCAGCCACACCCACCGAACTCCGCTGCGTCCGCGAAATGGCCGACGCCGACTTCCGCCTCCAGCGCGTTCGCATCCACGCCATGGAAATCCAATGGAAAACCATGGAGTCCCTCCCTGAATCCGACACCCTTGCCTCCGATGCATTCGACAAGCTCGCCAACGAAAGCAAATCCCTCCAACTCCTCGAACGCTATGAGCGCATGTTCCAGCGCCAGTTCCAGAACGCTCTCAAGACCCTCCTCGATCTCCGCAAAGCGCGTCTGAACTCCGCCGAAACCGCCGAAAAGCTCTATCTCGCCGCCCGCATGCGGATGGTCCAGGAAGTCATCGATGCCCCCACGCCGGGTCAGATCTACAACTACCGCGACCCCAACGAACCCCAACAAAACGAACCCACAGTCCCTGAATCCCATACCCCGATTCGCCAATAATGGCGAGTCTGCAACCCTCCCATCCAACGCGGTCGCTCTTTGAAAACTGAATATAATGCAATGCATACGCACGTGGACAACCGCAAACCCCCGGACACTATCTACAAAGGCCAGTTGGGCGACGAACTGATGATCCTCAGTCTCCCCGTAATTCGTACGGCGGAGAAAATAGAACACGCGGAGGTGCGGAAAACCTCGGACGGCAAACAGAGCGGTGAAGCCGGCGGTTTTCTCGTCAGAAGCGAAGAGGGTGTGGTCTTCTACATAGGTGAACGTCGCTTCTATGGAAGTTACATGATTCTGGGAAATGTTGGCCCAAAGTACATCTGTCAGCGCCAACTCCATGTGCGTCGGGCCTGGGAGGTTGTCGGCGAGGACGGCGTTCTGTTCTTTTATCTCAATCGCCCACCCATCCACTTGGAAGAGCGAGCATGGGTCTATCAGAGTGATGATGACGATTTCGGTTTGATCCATGCCCGGGCAATGCACGATGCCCATATCAACCTGGGCACGGTCGAGGATTTTAGGCAAAGCGGACTCGCCGAAGATGTCTACCGGACTACTTGGCTCATCGCTCTGCTTCCGCCAGTGCTCACGTTGATCGCTATTCTTGCCTACACCGCGGCTATGCAGGGCCACTCCGCCATGTCCGCACTGCTGCTCTCGTGCGAAGCCATTCTTCTCACCGGTGCTGTCGTCCTCATCTCGTATGCCCGCAAACACCTCTGGTTCTTCAAGGCGGCCATGAAGTCGGCGACCCGGATTGCCGCGGAGTTTCAACAGGCGGCGCAAATCCTCGGACAGACCACGTGCACCATGTTCCCCAGCATGGCCTTATGGCGCGCTGCGCAAATGGAACCCCCTCCCCTTACATTCACTTCCGAAGAATTCCATCAACTGCGCGAGCGAGTAATTCACACCGAGTCCCAAATGGCAAAACAAACCCATCGCCACCACAAACACGAATCCTGGGGCGAATGGCTAGTGTGGATTACCTGTGCGCTCATCCTTGCCTGCGTCGGAGCAGCCATCTACACCCACGGCCCGGTATTCGAGGTGATCGCTATTCTGCTTCCGTCCATCGTTACGGCGGTACATGCCTACCTGGCGCGCCGCCAGACACTCCACCGCGTGGACGCAGGCAAAGCATTCCTCTCCGAGTTGAGATTCGTCAAGGAACAATTGAATGCCCTCGCACGCGGACCAATTGTCGATCCAGCAAAGATCGACCGCGACCGGTTCGCCGCTGTTCTCCGCGTCCTCTGTAAGGCCGTAGCCCAGCACACGCAGCGCGAATTAGAATTCGCCCTCCGCGAGCAGCCCAACCTGCCGCTCTAACCTCAGCGGTTAAACAAGAAGCCCTTGCTATTCACCAGCGCCCACAGCAGATCCTGCGCCCGTGCCGCACGGCTGTCGCCCTTCTTCAAAAACGTCACCGCGTGATCATACTCCGCCGGTGACGGCACCCGGCTCAACGCCCCAAGATACAGCTCTTCAATCAACTGCCGGTCCGTCACCCCTGACGTGATCAGCTTCGCAATCGCCCCCTTCGGATCTCCAATCGCCGTGGCGATGTCCCCGCCATTCACCAGGTTCAACGCCTGAGGCAAACTCAGGTCCGTTCTTCGCTCGCATTCACATGCCGACTCGCGTTGCGGCCGTCCGAACAGATCGAGAAACCCATCCTTGCCGATGTGCGGATCCGGCAGTTGCTGCGCCATCGTATCTTCCGGAACTTCCGGAAATTTCGGCCGCGATCCCGTCGCGATAAACAGCGCATCCTGCAACTGCTCCGCGCTCAAGCGCCGCGGCGCCTGGTGCGAAAAGTTGATGTGGTCCTCTTCATTCCATTCATTCGCGTCGATACTCGCCTGATAAGCCCTCGAGTTCACAATCGTCCGAATCAGATGGTGCAAATCGAACCCACGCTCCACGAAGTCTTTCGTCAGAGCCGTCAGTAGCGCTTCGTTCACCGGCGGATTCGACGCCCGGATATCGTCCACCGGGTCAATGATCCCCTTGCCGAAAAAGTAACTCCACATGCGGTTCACAATCGCCTTCGCAAAGAAAGGATTGTTCTTCGATGTCAGCCATTCCGCCAGTGCCTCGCGCCGGTCCCCACCCTGTGGAATCGGTGGCGCGCCGATGCTCGCAATCAGATACTGCGGCTCCATCGTCCGCCCCGTCTTCGGATGCTTCACGATATTGTCGTCGCGCTTCAGGTACAAAATCTCATCGCCGGTCTCGTATCCCGGCTTCAGGCCTACCGCCGCGAAAAACGCCGACAACTGGTAATACTGATTCTGCGTCCACTGCTCGAACGGATGATCGTGACACTGTGCGCATACCATCCGCACGCCCAGGAATACCTGGCTCGTCTTTTCCATCGATAGCTTCGGCTCCCGCATCACCCGGTAGTAGTTGGCCGCCGGATTCTCATACGCCGACCCACGGCTGGTCAGCAGTTCGCGCACCATCTTGTCGTAGGGTTTGTTGCTCGCAATCGAGTCGCGAATCCATTCCCGGAATCCCCAAGTGGCCTTATCGCCCAGATAGCGCCGGCTGTTCTGCAACAGATCGCCCCATTTCACCGTCCAGTGATCCACGAACGACGCCCGCTTCATCAACGCGTCAATCGCCCGCGCGCGCTTCGTCCGCGCATCTCCCGGCTCGGCCAGAAATGCCCGAAGCTCTTTCGGCGTCGGAGGCACGCCCACCAGATCCAATGAGACGCGGCGCAGAAACTCCGCGTCGGAAGCCAACCCGGAAGGCTGAATATGCAGCTTCTTCAATTTCGCATCGATAAGCTGATCCACGTAGTTGTACTGCGGCAGTGCGGCCCACGTGAATCCCTGCTTCGGATTCAGCACCGTCAGCGGCACCGTCACGAACTTGCCTTCATAGCGCACCAGCAGCGCCGCCTCGCCTTTGCGCTTCGTCTCAATCACGGACTCGGCATTCACTTCGGCAATATCGGGCGTGTTGCTTGTTACCGACGCTTCGGCCGTCACATCGCGTGTCGACCCATCCGCGTAATGCGCCGTCGTCCGGATCTTCTCCTTCGCTCCCGGCTTTTCAAAGAAGAACTCGCTCTTCGAAACCTCCAGCTTGACTACTTTGTCCTTCGCCGGATCGCCGAACTGCGCTCCCGTCCGGAGCCATTCCAGAATGATCTTGTAGTACCGCGAATCCTTCTCGAATCGCAGCCCGCCGCCATGCGGCACTTCCATCGTCGGCTTCGCCAGCATCAGGCTCCGGGCCGGGTCGGCGCGGTTGAATCGCCGCCCCGACAAATCGTACAGCAGGGCTTCGTAGTCGAACTCCGGATCGTAGCCGCGCAGGCTCAGCTTAAATCCGTTCTTGCCCTTTGCCGCTCCATGGCAAGGCCCCGACGTGCAGCCCGCCTTATTGATGACAGGCATCACATCCTTCAGAAACGTGAGCGGCTCGGCGCCAACCAGCAGCGCGGGAGTAACAAGCAATGGAACCAGGAATCGCATGACTTACTTTCCGATCCTCAATTTCGCTTCTACCGGAGCAATCTTGTACGGAACTTTCCCCTTCTCCCCTTGCGGCAGAATCGACGCCGCGTTGAGCAGGATCATATGCTCGCCCACCGGCGCTTCCTTCGACGCCTGGCATTCGATCGCATACTGTGTTCCGTTCTCCCCAACTTCCACCGAAGGGCAAACAACCCCCAGCGGAAGCGCATCCGGCGTAATCGTCACCGGAGCCGAAAAACCATCTTCCCGACGGATTGTTCCAAACAATTTCAATCCATCCTGTTTCGGAACCCCGACATCGTATCCCTGCACCACGTCGACGGTGATCGCCGGGGCGTACACCACTTCATCGTTCATGCCCATGCCCGTGCGTGTGCTCAGAATCACGTCAAAGGTGCCCGTCGGCGTCCCGATGGTGGTGTTCATCGTCATCAGGCCCTTTCCCGGCTGCCGCTTGTTTCCGTCCGAGATGCGCAAATCCCGCCCGCCGGGCGTATCCGGTGTCACTACGCTGGGCAACTGCATGCCCGGCGTCTTGCTGACGAACGTCCACGGGAAGTCGTACCGCATCCCTTGGATGATCCGCACGCGTCCCGGCACCTTCACCTCCAGCACTCCATTCGATTCGGTTCCCACCATCGCGGGCAACGCCAGCCCCAGCCAAGTTGCTTCAAACGGACGAATCGCGCGCCGGGAAGAGTCGACAAACCCGAAGCTGCCCCGGATGTTTGTTTGCATGCCCGGCCCCAGCGCCCTGCGCTCAATGCGCGTTCCATCCTCCAGCTTCGCCTCGCCTATGACCGTCAGGTCCAGCGTCCGCGCCGGCGCTCCAGCCTTCGCCGTCAACGTCAGCACGCCGCGCCGCGAAACCTGCCGTGTGTCGATGTCCGGGATCTCGGCGGGAATCGTCCCGCCCGCCACAGCGATGTCCTTGGGCAGGTCCTTCACCGTCAGCCGGATGTCGCCGTTGTAGCCTCGCCGTTCCACATTGACCACGGCAATCGCGGTGCCGCCCGACGGAATGTTCACGTAAGGCGTCGACAGCGATACCTCGAAGTCGGGCTTCTGCTCCCTTGCGATCAGACGGTAGGCATGCGCCGCACCGCCCGCTCCATTCAGATCCTCCACCGCGACGGTCACCTGCGTGGCGCCCTTGGGGGCTTCGAACACCAGGTACGGATCCCGCGAGTAATCGCCGGCCACGATGAAGGCATTCACCGCCTGCTTCGGCGGCTTGTCGCCCGCCGACTCGATACGGTCGCCATTTATTCCATATACCGTCAGCAGGGCATCCAATTGCGACACGCCCCCAGCCCGGGCTTCCGCCTCCACCAGGTACGTTTTGCCCTCCTGTACAGAAAAGCTGTACCTGTCGATCTCCCCCGCTTTCCGGATCCGTCCATTCATCACCGTGTTTGCAGGCAGGTAGCGCGGCCGGGCATCGTTTACCGGCTCCAACATCTCCGGCAGATCACTCTGAACGAAAGGGAAGGGCAGGGAAGCCGTGGACCCGGGCAGGTGCACCATCCCATCCAGCGGCTTCACCGTGACCGGTGCGGGAAGATTGCCCCCCGAAAGCTCGACATCGACATCCTTGAGACGGTTCCAACCCAGCGGGTACACCGCAGTGGCGTACGCATACGATCCCATCTTCAACCGGTAGAAGTTGCTCGCCTGATCCGAGAATCGCGCCTCCCGCACCTCCACCTTGTAGGTCCCTTCCTTCGGGAACGTGAACTCCACGCGGCAGTCTACGCCGAGCCCGGCCGTGTCCTCCACCCGTGTCAGCAGTTTGCCCGCGCTATCGTAGATCCGCAGCGATGGGTCGATCGCCGAGCCCATCCGCCGCGCCTCAATCTCAAACACTCGCTTCTCACCAGCCTTGCCGTACACCTCATAGAAGTCGCGGTCCGCGGACTTCAGTGTTCCGTTCACGATCAACGGTGTCTGGCTCAGCTTCTGTGCCGTCTCCGCCGAATCATTCCCTTCCTTCTCCTTCATCTCCGGGAACGTCCCGACGCTGAACAGCAGGATGTTCGAGATGCCGCCCGGCGATTGAATGCGCACCGGGTACAGCCCCACGGGCGTGTCCGGCTTGATCTCCACCAGGTACGGCAGCGTCTTGCCCGCAGCTTCGCTTGCCAGCGGCGTGAAGACCGCCGGGAGCGTCGAAACGATCTTCGCCCCCTCCGGCAGATACTGCCCCTTCAACGTCAGTGTGAGTGCCTTGCCACGCTGCGCCCCCCATGGTTCCAGAGACGTCAGCACGGGCGGGGCTGCACTCGCCAGCGAAGCGAGGAAGAGGATAGCGATGCGCGTCATGGCGCGCTCCTTGTCTCCAGTGGCACTGGTAGGAACTCCTTCGTCAACCGGGCTGCGCCGGCATCGTAGATGCGCACCGTACCATCGAAGCCCGCGGTCGCAATCTGCTTCCCATCGGGTGAGAAGGCCAGCGTGTAGATGCCTGCCTTATGGCCAGTCAGCGCGCCTGTCTTGTTGCCCGTCTCCGTGTCATAGAGCCGGACTTCGCCTGCCGCTCCAGCCACCGCGATCCGGCTCCCATCGGGAGAGAACGCCAGCGCCAGAATCACTCCCGGCTGCATCTCCAGCTTGCGGATCAGCGTCGTATCGTCGGCGATCTTCATCACCCGTGGCCGGTCCATCCGGTAGTAGTAAGGGGTCCGGTCCTCCCCGCCAATCACTACGAAGTCGCGTGTGGGATGGCGCGCGATCGCACTCAACTCCCCGCGCAGCAGGTTCACGTTCTCGATGAACTGCCCGTTGGTCGCATCCGTCAGCTTGGCTGCCCGGTCGCGACCCACGCTTACAATGCGCTTCCCATTGATCCCGAACACCGTCGACAGTACCCAGTTCTCATGGTGCGGGATCTTCTGCAACTCCTTGCCCGTGGCTACTTCCAGCACACGCAGCGAGTTGTCCGTGCAACCCACCGCCACCTGCGTGTTGTCCGGCGACAACGATGCTCCGAACACCGTGTCCTCCGTGAGCTTGATGGACCGCGTCTGCTTGCGCGTCGCCATGTCCCAGATCTGTACCTCGCCAAAGCGGGCCGGTGTGCCGCCCGCCGCGATCAGCGTCTTGCCGTCCTTGGTAAAGAGGATGGAGTGGATGCGGTCCGATTGCCCCAGCAGTCTCGCTTCGGGCCCCTTGCCTCCCGGCTTGTGCAGCAGGATCTCTCGATAGCCCGACACCGCGATCCAGTTGCCGTCCGGCGACCACGCCACCGCGTTGATGACCGGAGCCTGATCATACACGGGCGGCTTCGTGAGCGACGTCGACTCCACCGGTGTATCGTCCTTGGCGCCCGCCTCAATCCAGTTCCGCAGGATCGCCACTTGATCTTCGCCGAGCGGCTGCCCGCCCATCGGCATGCGCGGCTGGCGCTTGCCCGTCACATAGTCCAGCAGCAGTGGAATCGCCGGGCCGCGATTGCCGCCCTTCGCCAGTGTGGCGTAGGTAGTGAGATCGAGGTTGCCTTGCTTCGATGCCGATTGATGGCACCCCTGGCAGTGCCGTTGCAGGATCGGCCGCACGTCATTGTGATAGCCCGCCGCATAGGCGGACCACGCCAGCAAAGGCACAGATAAAGCTCGAACCAGCATAGGGTGCATCCTCTATGTCTGGCAGACTATCACAGTCCCTACCGGCTGTACTCGGTCAGGTGCTGCTTCGTGGTCCCGCGCCACTGCTCCTGGGGTGGCCCGCCGTACTTGGTGAACCATTGATCCAGGTCCGAATCGAGCGATGTGATCAGATACTTGTACTGTGGATCGTCGATGAGGTTCTTGGTCTCGTTCGGATCGCGTTCCAGGTCATACAACTCACTGGGCCATTCCTTGGTACGGCGGATGTACTTCAGGGTCTCTGTCCGCACGCCCCGCACGAACGAGTACTCGAAGTACAGCCGGTTGTCCCAGTTCACCTTCTGCCCGCGCAGGAAGCCGGCGTAGCTGCGCCCCGGTCGCTTCGGATCCTTTGCAACGCTGACTCCGAGATAGTCCAGGATGGTGGGGAAGTAGTCGTAGCTCGATACCATCGGCGTCAGCACCTGGCCCGGTGCGATCTTGCCCGGATGGTTCCAGATCAGCGGCACGCGTGCGCCGCCATCGTAGAGGTTGAACGGCCACGTGCCGTTGCCCTTGCCCCAAACACCATGGTGGCCGGCGCTCCAGCCTTGATCCGCAGTGAACACAATCAACGTGTTCTCCCGAACGCCCATCTCCTCGAGCTTCTTCACGACCTTTCCGACGTTGGCATCCACGCCGCTGATCAGAGCCGAGTAGGCATGCATGCTCCGCTTGTTGCCGTGATGATTGGCCAGTCCAGGGTTCTGCCAGGGATGCTTCGGGTTGTCCGGGAAGCAGGAGAACTTGGCCTCGTTGTACGGAGCGCGATACTCCTCGGGCTGGAAGTCGAATGGAGTGTGCGGTGCATAGAAGGGCACCAGCAGGTAGAAGGGCTTGTCCTTTACCGTGTCCAGGAACTCCACCGCGCAGTCACCCACTGAGTCGGTCTTGTACTCGCGCAGCTTGGTCTTTACTCCGTTCTTGACGAACTCCGGATTGCGATAAGGCCCGCCGCCGCCGGGCACCGTGGCCCAATAGGTGAACCCGTACTGCGCCTTGTCGTCGTCGCCCATGTGCCACTTGCCGCACATGCCGAGTGTGTAGCCGGTCTTTGCCAGGATCTCCGAATAAGGAGTGTGTCCCTCCAGCCAGCGCCGTGTGTCCTTTCCGAAGCTGTCTTCCGGACGCAGCCAGTCCTGCACGCCGTGCACCGACGGGATGCGGCCGGTGATCCATGTCATGCGGCTCGGCGAGCACACCGGAGTGCAGGCGAAGGCCCGCGTGAACCGTGCTCCCTCGCGAGCCAGCTTATCCAGGTTCGGCGTATGCATCTCGCCGCAGCCATAGGAGTTCAACGCCCACGCTCCGTGGTCGTCGGTCATGAACATGACCACGTTGGTCTTCTTCGGTGTCTGCGCATAGGCAGCCGCGGCCAGCGAGCAAAGGAAGGAACGGCGGTTCATGGAAGATACTTTACACGGCGAGCAGATAGCACTGCACGGGGCATTGCTTCGACTTCTTCAATGCCAGCGCATACCACGCGAGCTGTGCCCGGTACTTGCCGTCGAGACCTTCCAGTTCCGCATCGGTCTTGAAGTCGATCACCACCCACCGGTCCTCTTCCGGAAACGCGAGATCGATGACGCCCTCCACAGCTTGGCCGTCCTGCTTCACCAGCACAGGATACTCACGATGGACGCGCGCCGCGGCACGAGCGCGCTCAAGCAGTGGATGATGCAGCGCGTGATAGACCGCGAACGCAGCCTCTTCAGCTTCCTCATCCTCGGCCCCAAGCAGCCTTGTATGCAACTGCACGGTGGCCGCGATCTGCTCGCGCGAAGCGTCCAGCGGCACATCGCGCAGAGCCGCATGAACAAGGGCTCCGAAGCGCTTGCCGCCGGGCCGGTCGGGGTGCCGCGCGGTCTGCTCGACACGCAACTCGATCTCGAACCCGGGTGGTCCTTCCTGGGCTTCACTGGCGACAATCAGCTCGATGGACGGCTTCGATCCTGCTTCCAGCCGCGAACTGCGCTGTTCCTGCCATTGCGCATGCGCCGCCTCGCCGCGCGCTTCCGCCTCGGCATCATCGCCAAGGATCTCGGTTTGACGGTCACTGAAGTACGCTTCCTGGCTGGGTGGCAGCAACGCGGGATCCCACCAGACCACCGGTGCGCTGCCTTCGCGGCCATAGTGCAGGCCGGGCTTGATGCTGATGTCGTCGTGGCTCTCATAAGGACGAGTCACCACCGATTCCGGACCAAACTCTGGACAGCCCTCCGTGCGTTCCGCCTTCCGATAGCGCACCTTATCCGGGTAGATCGCTTTGTTCAACGGTGCTACCCACCCTTCGGGGCGCTCCTCGACGCCAACGGTGGGAACCACCAGCAGATCGCGAGCCCGCGTGGCTGCCACATAGGCGACGCGCACGCCCTCCGCATGCTCCCGCTTCTTCTCCTCGTCCTCGCTCTGCATCAGTTCGTATGGGGAACAGCCGAGCAGGCGCATGGCGCAGAGTTCCGCCGATGGCTGCACGAACTTGTCGGGGTTCTCATGCGAGATGCGCGCGGTCATGTCGGCAAGGATCACCACCGGGAACTCGAGGCCTTTGGCCGCATGCACGGTCATGATTCGCACGCCATCGGCGCCTTCTTCGAGCACCGGCGCCTCAGCCGATTCCGCACGCTCGGCCTGCGCCGATAGCTCCTCTACAAAGCCGCGGAAGGAATAACCTCCGCCGGTCTCGAACTGGCGGGCGAGGTCGATGATGCGGCGCACGTTGGCCAGCACCTGATTGCCCGCGGGCCGGAAGGCAAAGCCGGCCCACGCCCGTCCCGCTTCCAGCAAGCGATACACCGTCTCGGCGACAGGCCGCCGATTGCGTTCCTTGTGCAGTTCGGCCAGTAGTGCCAGCACCTCGCGCACTGGCTCGTAGTCCGCGTGCAGGCTCTCCGGCCATTCGCGGAACGGATGCAGTTTGCCCAGCTCATGTCGGAACCTTAGCAGGATGTGGTCCGGGATCGAAAACACCGCGCCACGCAGTGTGGCGAACACGGCGAGTTCGTCTTCCGGCCACTCGATGGCGGAGAGCGCGGCCCGCATCGTCTCCACCTCTTCGCGCCAGTGGAAGGTCTTCGAGCCCACCAGCAGATGCGCGATGCCGCGGTCTTCGAGCGAGCGCACATAGTCGCGCGTCAGATCCGTCCCCCAGTTGGTGAACCTGCGGAACAGGATGCACACGTGGCGCGCGGCAACCGGTATCAACTCTCCGCCGTTCTCCGGATCGGAGACGCGCCAGCCGCTGTCTTTGAGCAACCATTCGACGAAGCCTGTGATGGCGCGGGGCAGGCAGGCATTGATGCTCTCATTCGAAACGCGGCGCATGCCGTAGGGTTCTGGCGCAGGCAGAGCAATGACAGCGGGCTGACCGCTGATGTTGCCGCGGTGCGGAGTCAAAGGCACATAGCGCGCCTGCGCGGACTCGGCATCGCCGGTCATCTCCGGACGGAAGGCAGCATTGACCACATCCTGGATCACTGGCACGGAGCGGTAGCTGCGGCTCAACTGAATGACGCCGACCCCGCGCGAGGCGAGTACAGTGCTCACCGCCTGATACATCTGCACGTCAGCGCGGCGGAACTTGTAGATGGATTGCTTCGGATCGCCCACCAGGAACAGCTTGCCCGGCACCGGCGTGGCCTTGAAGGAGTCGGAATGCCTGGGGTCATCGGCAGCGAGCAGCAGCAGGATCTCGGCTTGCAGCGGGTCTGTGTCCTGGAACTCGTCCACATAGAGGTGCGTGTACTTGTTCTGCAGATAGGCCCGCACGGTCTGATTGTCTTTGACCAGATTGCGCACCAGCAGCAGCAGGTCCGCGAAGTCGAGTTGGCCGGCGCGGCGCTTCGCTTCGGCATATAGGCCGACGAGTTCCCACAGCTCTTCCCGCAGCAGCGCGGCCAGATCCTGTTCGGCCACGACGCGGAACTGCTCGAGTGCCGTGAACAGTGCCTTGTCATGCTTCTTGCCTTGCTTCACTTTGGGCTTCCACTTGCGGTAGATGCGGAAGAGGAAGCCTTCCAGCAGGTCGTAGTCGCGGGGCTGGCGTTCGATCCACGGCAACGTATCGCGCACGGGCTCGGCCATCTCCGCGGGCAGTTGGCGCAGGTCCCCCTGGATGGCTTCCACATGTTGTGCCAGCGCATCGACTACCGTCTCGCGATCGAGTTCGGGGCGTGTCCATGGACGGGGACAATCACGCCACTCGATGACGCGCCAGCCGGCGTTCTGCACGGACTCCATCGGGGTGTACTCACTATCCCGCTCCGTGGCCAGCCTGGCGAGGACACGGCGTAGTCCGGGAGAATCCTGGTTTAACTTGTCCTGCATCCAGCGCCGGAAGACGCGTTCATAGACCCGGCGGGCGCCGCTATCGTCGAGCTCTTCGAAGTCAGGATCCACTTGCGCCTCCACCGGACGCTCCCGCAGGATCTGGGCACAGAAGGAGTGAATCGTGCCGATCGCGGCCTCTTCCAGGTGCGCCAGCGCATGTTCCAGGTTCATCGTCTCGGATGGATCTTCGCTCTTCGAGCGTGCCCGATCGAGTTCCTGCCGCAGTCGCAGTTTCAGTTCACCAGCCGCTTTGTTGGTGAAGGTGACGGCGACGATGCGGTCCACCGTGGTGAGCCCCGCGCGCAGCACGTTGACGATGCGCCACACGAGCTCCGAAGTCTTGCCGGTGCCCGCGGCTGCCTCTACCAGCAGGCTCTCGTTGAGCGAATAGCGGATGCGACGGCGGGCCAGTTCATCAGCTGTTTGCGGTGCGGGGATCATGACAGCGACCTCAGCTCCGTCAACTGGATGATCTTCGGCTTACGGCGAGTGCGCTCCTCTTCGCGTGGGCCGCAGACCATCCGGTAGTCGCACCACTCACATTGCCCCTTACCGGGTGCGGCGGGCAGGAAGCCGCCGGTGACTCCGCCGTCAATGATCTCCAGAGCCCGGCGCAGATCGTGTTTGGAGTGCTCCGTGATGGCAACCGGCGCGGTGTCGTAGTTGCCCCGCTGTGTGCAGTAGTACAGACGTGAGATCTTGACGGTTTGCTTCAGCAGGTCTTCCACGGCGAGCGCGTAGAGGAGCGGCTGAAGTATGGCGCCGCCGCCGATGTGGTGGACCTTGTCCTTCGGATTGCGGCCGGTCTTGTGATCGGTGACGCGCAGCACGCCTGTTTCGCTGTGCCTCTCAATCCAGTCGATAGAGCCGCGGACCTGTACGCCGTCGAGGAGAATGGCCGGCGCCTTCGCTTGCATGCCGAAGACGTATTCGCTGTGGATGACGTCCCAATCCTTCGCGTCTGCGGGGAGCCGGCGGAGCCAACCCTTGAGATCGGCGCGGAGGTCTTCGATCTCGCTCTTCCACACACGTGGAATGGCAGGTGCAAGCGTCTCTTCGTATCGCGCGGCGACGCGGTCAAACACCTCGTCAGCGATGTCGGCGAAGACATCTTTATGGCCGCCGCGGAGGAAGAGTTCGTACAGCACTTCATGGAACAGCGATCCACGCGTGAGCGGATCCATCTCTTCCAGAGCCACCGATTCCTCGCGTGGCCGGAACTGATGGACCCCATGCAGAAAGAAGCGATAGGGACAGGCTGCGAAGTGCTGCAGCGTAGAGGCAGACCAACTTCGCTTCTGTAGTCCATGATTGGCGAGTACTGCGAGCGTGGCCTCGGATTGATCATTGAGGCCATCGTCGAAGTACCAACTCTGGTGGCGCCAGCGGCGATAGCGCGCGCGAAGCGAACGCGCCAGATGAGGATTGCGCGACATCAGGTAACGGCCTGCGCCTTTGGCCGTTCCGCGTGGCGCGTTGATGGCCGCGTGCAACACGGAGAGATCGTATTCGAGTGGATCCACGGATTCCGAGGGATCGACGGGCGCGGGCCAACCCAGCCTCGTGCGGCTGCCGGCAGCGGCACGGCGTTCGAAAGCTTTCAACTCGGGCAGACGGCCTTCCGCGGCTCGCACCGCTTCCATTGCATAGAACGACGGAACGCGCGGGCGATTCTGGGCGACATCCATGCGCGGGTAGGAAAGCACTAGCTTTTGCGTGGCCACCGCGGCGGCAATGCGGAGCCTCCCGCGCTCATCGGACACACGGTCTTCGCGTAACGGAAGTCCCGCATCGATCAGGCGCCTCGCATCGTCGAGCAGCAATGGATCCTCGAACATCTTCTTCGGGAAGATGCCTTCAGCCAGGCCGGGGAGGAAGACGATGCGAAACGAAGTGGCGCGCGCTTCATCAATGGTGGCGATCCACACCTTGCCGTAACGCCGCTTCTGCGGCAGACGGCGGAGGAAGCGGAGGCGTTCGCTGAGAACAGGGATGACTTCATCGAGCCCGACGGGGCCGACGTCTCCCATGGGCCACAATTCGTTCAAGGCGAGCTGCACCGATTCCGGATGCGTGAGGGCAAGGTCAGCAAGTTCCGCCAGATGCATCAGCCACTCCCGCCACGGAGCGCGTTTGGGCAATGCTTCGAAGCGTTCGATAACGGGCAGTGCGAGACGTTGCAGGTTGGCCAGGAGTTCGAGTTGCCGTTCGGTGTGTGTATCCTCGCCGGCAGTGAGACGAAGGCGGAACTCGTTCTCCAGGCCGCGCAGACGGCGTTCCCAACGGTCTTTGCCGCCGACCACTGCTGCGTCGACGATGAGCCGTTCCCACGCGGCAGGAGTGGCTGGTGAAGCAGCGGGCGATGGTTCGGGCATCTCCGCGTTGGGTGCGGATTCCCGCGAGAGCAGTTCATCTTCGGTGCCAACGGAGCCTACGGCCATCGCGCGCGGCGTATCGAGAGCGGGTGCCTGGCCGAGGGAGAGGTATTCGGCGAAGCGCGTCGCCGGGTAGCCTTCCTGGGCGCATTGCAGCAAGGCCAGGAACGCGCGGCCCACAGGATCGGGACGGACGCCGCCGTGCGTGAAGTGATACGGGATGTTGGCGCGATCGAGTGCTTCTTCAAGCAGCGGCTGATAGCGCCCAGGGGCGCGCAACAGGATCGCCATCTCATCGAAGGGCACGCCATCGCCGGCAAGGCGCTGGATGCGCCGGGCGATCTCTGTGCATTCGAGTCCTTCCCCCGCGGCGGAGAAGACATCGAGCGTGTCGTCGGCGGAAGCTGGTGTATCGTTGCCTGGAACGAATACGCGTCGGCGCATGCGGTGGAGCGCTGTGTCTGCCTCTTGTGGCGATGGTTCGTCGGAGAGCTTGATCTCCAGCACGGCAGCAGACGATGTTCGCATTTCCTGCAACAGGAGTGCCGTCAGACGCTGTGGCTTGTCCAGGTCGAGGAGCAGCAGCGGAAGGCCATGGAAACGGCTGAAGGGCAGAGCCTCGCGAGCAAGGAGTGTGAGGTCCGCAAAATCCGCGAGCCTGCTGTCGCGGAGCAACTCCTCATAGGTGCGGGCGAGTGAGGCAATGTCGTAGCCCGGCTTCCCGGTCCTGGCGATGTCGGAGAGTGGGACGGCTTCCATGCGGATCTCACGCAAGGTGCGGGAGAGAGCGCGGGGGAAGCCGGGGCTGGCGGCTACGGGACCGAAGTATTCCAGTGCGGACTCCTGCTGCACCTGAAACACACAGCGCGCGGCGAGCGCTTCAGCGCCGAGTGCATTCAGAGGTGCGAGTCCCCGCTCGGCGGTTGGAGCGGCTGAGAGCGTCGCGATCCACTGGCCGATGGTGAACCGGTGCACGCCAAGGGTGTCTGGACACCGCAGGCGGACTAGATCATCGGCTGCCTCGCGCGAGGATGCCAATACGAGCACTTCGCCGGATCTGGCATGTTGCTGGAGGAACAGCGCCGCGTCCTTCAACAAGGGCTCGTAGGAGTTTCGCATCGAACTAGATTATGGCAATTCGCTCGCATCGACGGCCCCGCAGGCGACGGCTCGCTCGAAGAGGTTCTTCAGAATCTGAACCGTGGCCGCATCGTCGAAGGCAGTACCGACTCGGGTGGCTTGCTCGGATTGCTGGAGGAAGTTGCGGTAGCGGGCGATGGCCGAAGGGAGCAATTCGGTGAAGTAAGAGAATACAGCGGCGTAGCGGACAGGGAGTTGGGCGGGATGCAGATCCCATCCCTGGACGAAGCCATCGGCGAGGGCTTCGGAAATGTTGCGCCACGAGAGCCGCCACGCGTATGCGACTTCGGTCGGTGAACCGACCGGCAATTCGCTTGTCGGGCCATCGGACAGCCAGAGGCCGGTGCCGGCGAGCGATATCAGGAGTTCGTTGCGCGCGTGCACGCAGAGGCGGTGGCGGAGATCGTTCACCGTGACACCGCAGGAAGAACAGAAATCATAAGGGCCAAAGTGGGCGCCGCGAAGGCGATCGCCGGCTGCCTGCACGATGGTGCGCACATCGCGAAGCGACTGCGGAGTCTCGATCATCAGCTCAATGGCGGCCGCGACGTTGAGGTCATCCAGCACCGCGGCCAACGCAGCGGCCTCGTCGGCATGTACCACCTTCGGCAGCGTGACGCAGAAGCCTTCGGGCGTACTGCGCAGTGCATCGAAGAACACTCCCAGCGTACGGATGGAGCGATGCCGCGCCTGCGCGTGGAAGGACTTGACGCGAATGCCGATGAAGGGAGGGAGTGTGCCTTCATTCATACCCTTGCGGATTTCCTGAGCGGCGCTTCGGGCATGGCCGTCCTCTTCTTCATCGGAGCGGTAGCCGTAACCATCTTCGAAGTCGATGCGGTAATCTTCCACCGGCTGGCGGCGCAGCTTTGCCTCCACACGCTCCAGTACGGCAGGTGTGGCGGGAAGGTGGGACAGGTTCTGAGTGAAAGCCGCCAAGGCGATCTTTCCCAGCTTGGAGGCTACATCATGGCGGAACAGGTGGGCTCCGCCGTAGACCGTATGAACGGGTTGCGTTCTCATTCGCGTGTCATTCCGAGTTGCCGGATCTTTTCCTGCAGGCTCTGCCTTTCGATACCGATTGCCGCGGCTGTGCGCGTGACGTTTCCTCCATGTTCGCGCAACTTGCGGGTGAGGAATTCCATCTCGAACAGCCGGCGGGCTTCGCGCAGATCCTCGGCGGCGAAGTAGGGCTCGGCGGAGGCGGGCGCGGAGGCTCCGGCCATGGGTTCGAGGGCCATTTCGACATCGGCGGCTGTGACTTGCGCGCCGGTGCCGAAGACGAACAATCGCTCCACGACGCTGCGAAGCTGGCGCACGTTGCCGGGCCATTCCTCGCGGGCCAGTCGGCGGTGCGCCTCTATGGTGAACGCTGCGCCGGGGCGTTTGTACTTGCGGGCGAGATCCTGCCAGAAGCGCTCCACCAGCAGCGGGATGTCTTCGCGGCGATTGCGCAGCGGGGGCAGATAGAGCACCATGCCCGCGAGACGGTAATAAAGATCCTGGCGGAACTTGCTGTCTTTGATAGCCTGCTGCAGATCCTGATTGGTGGCGGCAATGATGCGGACATCCACGCGGGTGGAGTGCGCCGAGCCGAGACGCTCAATGGTTCCGCTTTCAGCGGCGCGGAGGATCTTCGCTTGTGTGGCGGGAGTCATGTCGCCGATCTCGTCGAGGAAGAGCGTGCCCGCGTGGGCTTGTTCGAACTTGCCCGCGCGTGCTCCCGCGGCGCCTGTGAACGCGCCTTTCTCATAACCGAAGAGCTCGCTTTCGACCAATGATTCCGGGAGTGCGGCGCAGTTGAGGGCGACCATGCGGGCCTTGCTGCGGGGGCTTCGCGCGTGCACTTCCTGAGCGAGCAGATCTTTTCCGGTGCCGCTCTCGCCAAGGATCAGCACGGGCAGATCGGTGCGCGCCACCCGCTCGGCGGCGCGAAAGACTTCGCGCATCGCCGGGGAGTCTCCGATCATGCTGCCGAACTGGCCTTCGCCGGAAAGGCGCTCGCGAAGGTCGAGCAATTCTTCGTGCATGGCGCGATGCTCGAAGGCGCGGGCTACGAGGAGGCGGAGCTCTTCCAGGTCGTAGGGTTTGGGGAGGTAATCGAAGGCTCCGCGTTTGATGGCTTCGACGGCAATGCGCTCCGAACCGTAAGCGGTAAGCATGATGATGGCCGGTGCTCCGGACTGATTGCCGATTTCATCGAGCAGCACCATGCCGTCTTCGCCGGGCATGGTGTAATCGAGCAGCAGGACGCCGGGAGAGTGTTCGCGCAGTTGCCGGCGAGCCTCTTCGACTGAGCCTGCTTCGATGATGTCGTACTGCGTACCGAAGGCGCGCCGCAAGGCAAAGCGCGCGGCGTCTTCATCATCGACGATCAACAGAGTGCGCGGCATTTGGAACATGGCAATTATCGCAGACGGAAAACGTAGCGGTCAGCGACCAGGTAATTGAAGGCGTAGAGGGCCGCTATGGTGAGGAGATTCGCCGGGAGCAAGGGGAATCCGAGGGCACCGGCGAGTGCCTTCATGCCGATGAGATTGCCGGCGATGGAGACAAGGCCGGTTGTGCACTGGAAGTGGAGCAGGCGGCGGGCCGGTGCGCCGCGCTCGGCCCACGTCCACTTCCAGTGCCAGTAGAAGTTGTGAAGCACGGCTATTTCGACTGCGATGGCGGTGGCGGCGAGGTACTGCAAGCCTGCTGTGTCGCGCAGGAGTTTGAGCATTGCCAATTGGACGACGATGCCCGCCAGGCCGACGCAGTTGAAGCGGAGCCAGTGTTTCATCGCGCTTCGATCCTTTCCTCTTTATAGAGTGTTGCCGTGTTTCTAAGAACGGTGACGATGAGGACGACTGCCATGCAGGCGATGGCGATGACTCCGGCGACATCGAAGAACAGCATGCGCGGGCCGAGGATCTTTGTGTAGGGCGTGAAGAACGCTACTGTGTTGCCGATGGCGAGGAGAATGCGCATTTCGGTGGGGCTGAATTTCCACCACGAGATGCTGAACACGCCGAGCGAGTGTGTGGCCAGATAGGATTGGATGGCGAGTAGCAGGTAGCAGAGCAGCATGCCGGTGGCGATGCGTTCACTCATGTAGCCTGACAGCGCGAGTCCACCGAAGAGGAAAAGGGAACTGAGGGCGTCGATGATGTGATCGACATAGTAGCCGTAGCGTGGGCGCTGTTGATCGCGGACGCGGGCGAGCGTTCCGTCGAGGCTATCGCCGAACCAGTTGATGGCGAGCAGCACGTTCACGATCAGGAGCGCGGCGGGCCATGCCGGTGCGATGGCGTAGGCGGCACCGGCTGCGACCATCGCGGAGAAGCCGACGATGGTGAGATGATCGGCATTGATGGAAGCGGGCATACGCTTGGCCATGGCGATGAGGACGCGCTTCTCAATACCCGCAAGGAAGCTCTCCTGCACGCGGCGGGCGTCTCGGAATTTCACTTCCTGGGTTTCGGTGATGGGCAGTGTGTTGGTCATGATGGTGATCCTTTAGCGAAAGCTGACTCCGAAGCGCACGGCGGGGAAGCTCAGGGCGATGGGGATGGTGCGCTGGTCGCGGAACTCGACGCGTGCGCCGATGCGGGGATGGAACCAGTAAGTGAGGCCGCCCCCAGCGTGAACGCCACTGATAGAGCCGCTGCGGAAGAAGAAGGAGTATCCGGCGACTACGAAGGGGTCCCACTTGGTATCCTGCCTGCCCGCGGTGAAGTGGTATGTGGCACTGATGTTGGCCACACCAATGACGCCACGAACGTAGTTGTAGGGGTAGTAGGCCGCGATATCGGCGCCGGCTCCGAGACCTTTCCAGAAGACACCTTCGCCGCCGCCGCCGGTGCCGCCGAGGGGCGTGGCCCATCGGTCGTAGGTGGTCGCGCCGACGGCCTGATAGACGTAGCCTTGGCCTTTGGGCACTTGTGCTAGCGCCGAAGCCGCTGCCAGCGCGCCGAGCATTGCGAATCTGAATAATGCTTGTTTCATGCGCAATGCGTAATGCAGGGGGAGGGCCATCTTTGATGCGCAGCGAATCAGTGAGTTAGCTCAGTGGGGAGACAGGTGACGGTGACAGCGGTGTCAGGAAAAGCTGACACCTCGTTTGCTGAAGAGAAGTTAATGCAATTCGCGTGCAACGGCCGGGGACGTTCCTCCGTCAAGAAGAGACAAAGGAGGTAAGGGTATGAAGATTGGGAACATGATTCGAAGCGCGGTTATCGCGACTTTGGCGCTGGTGGCGGTCACGCCGTTGAGCGCCGGGGACCATGGACGCGGACGGTATGGGCGGTATGACAAGCACGCCTACAAATATCGTGGCAATGCGTATCGCGGGGGAGCTTATTACGGGCGGCCTGCTTACTATGGCCCTTCCTACTACGGGCCTGCCTATGTCGCTCCACGACGCTGTGTGCGGCCGGTGGTGGTGTATGAGCGGCCGGGATACTACGATCCGTACTACTACGAGCGGCCGGTGGTTGTGGCAGCGCCTCCGACGTTCGGAATCAACGTCGTCATTCGCTAGCGCCGCGCGGCGCAGGAAGCGCGGATGACGAGCCGCGGTTGATACACTTCACGGCGCGGCGGAAGGGCTGCGCCGTGTTCGATGCGCTCCAACAGGAGTTCGGAAGCGCGGCGGCCGAGCAAATCTTTCGGTTGATCCACGGTGGTGAGCGGGACCTGCAGATGCTCGGTATAGCTGAGGTTGTCGAAGCCGACGAGGGAGATATCTTCGGGGACCCGCACGCCGAGTTCGTTGAGACGCTTCATCACGATGAGGGCGATTCTGTCATTGCCCGCGAAGATGGCCGTCGGTTTGTGCTTGCGCGCGAGCAGGCGGCGGAGGGTTTCGGGGCCGGCTTCGAGATCTTCGAGCGGAATGCGGTAGTCCTCCGGGACCGTCTGGCCTGCATCGCGCATTCCCTTGAGAAAGCAATCCTCGCGTAGGGTGCTACGCGTGCTTTCGAGCGGGCGGCAAAACGCGATGCGGCGGTGGCCGAGGGAGAAGAGATAGCGGAGGACCTGATCGACGCCTGCCTGCTGGTCAATGACTACGCTGTCAAACGGGGATTCCATGGGCACATTGAAGAGCAACACTGCGGGGATACCAGCGTGGCGGAGCGCGGTGAGAGCTGGCGGAAGTTCGCGGCTGGAATCGTGGCCGAGAATCACTCCGCTGAGCCCTTGCGTGGCGAACTGTGTCAGTTGCGCTTCGCGTAGATTGTCCCGATAGCGGTAGCAACTGAGCAGGAGCTGGTAGCCGCGCTGGAGCGTGGTGTACTCGATGACCTCAGTGACTTCGACATAGAAGCGGTTGGCGATGTCGGGCAATGCGAGGGCAACGATGCGGGGCGTTGTGGGGGCGTCTTCTGTTTCAATGAGCTTATTGCCAACACCGGGGCGGCTTTGGAGAAAACCGGCGTCAGAGAGTGATTGCAGCGCACGCCGCAGCGTGGGTCGGGACACTCCGAACTGCGCCGCAAGTTCGCGTTCGGCAGGAAGGTAGCCGTGCGCAAAGCGGCCTTGCTCGATGTGCCGCGCAATGCGCGCAGCTACGTTTTCCCACTTCACCCGGGCAGTACTCATTGACTTGACTTTACCAGACCTTTACCAGATACTGACCACATCATGTCTAAGTTGATAGCTCTGTTGCTTCTGGGAATTGTGCCACTTGGGGCACAAACGTTCACGGGTTCCATTTTAGGCTACGTGCGCGATTCAACCGGCGCAGTAATGCCAAATGTCACGGTGCGGGCGCTGGAAACGTCCACCAACAGCGAGCGCTCGACGGTATCGAACGAGTCAGGGTTTTACGAGATTGTGCTGCTGCCGCCGGGGACTTATCGGGTGCAGGCGCGGCACACGGGCTTCAAGAGTTTCGCTCGCGACGGGCTGAAGCTCGACACGGGATTGAAGATGTCGATCGATGTGACACTCTCGCCGGGCGACGTGAACGAAACGATCGAGGTGACCGGCGAGACGCCGCTGCTCGAAACGAGTTCGTCCACGGTGGCGCAGTTGATCGACAACACGAAGGTGACGCGCATTCCGCTGTCGAACCGGAATCTGTTGCAGTTGATCAACCTCATTCCAGGTGTGAATGATTTTGGCGCGGGCGTGGCGCCGGCGACATCGGGATCCGTCGGATTCGGCCGCTGGAGTTCGAATGGCGGGCAGGTGAATTCGAATGAGTTCATGCTGGATGGCGCCACGGCGATTCTGGCGAACATGAACGCGGCCTCGATCATTCCGACCTTGGACGCGATTGAGGAGTTCAAGATTCACACCAATGCCATGGCCGCGGAGTTCGGACGCACAGGCGGGGCGGTGGTGAACGCGACTTATAAATCGGGGACGAATGAACTGCATGGCGTAGCCTACGATTTCTGGCGTAACCGCGCGTTGAACGCCAACAACTGGCTGAACAACCGCAGCGGACGCGGTAAGGATTTCACCAATATCCACACGTTCGGATATACGGTGGGTGGGCCTGTGCTGTTGCCGAAGCTCTATAACGGGAAGAACCGGACGTTCTTCTTTCACAACTACGAAGGGTATCGGGACGTGCTGCCGACGCGGACGCTGCTCTCGGTGCCAACGGTGGCGGAGCGGGGCGGAGACTTTTCGGGGCGGCGGCTGGCGAACGGCGGGTTGATCTCGATTTATGATCCGCTGTCGACGGTGGCGGTGCCGGGACAAACGAACCGGTATACGCGCACGGCGTTTCCGGGGAACATCATTCCGGCGAATCGCATGGACCCGGTGGGAAAGAATCTGGCGGGCTACTACCCAGATCCGAACACGGCTCCGGCCGATCCTTTTACCAATGTGCAGAATTTTATCGCCACGCCTTCCGGGTACAACCGGCAAACATCGTGGAGCATCAAAGTGGACCACACCTTGACCGCAAACCAGCGGCTGTTCTTCCGCTATTCGCACAGCGATCAGGGTGGTGGCGCGGCGAATCTGTTCGGGGCGAATCCTGCCTGTTCGTCGTGTCTGCGGACGCAGAATCCGGCCGGGGCGTTTTCAGCGCGTGGCGGCGGATCGGATCTGTTTGTCTATCCGAAGAACGCGGTGGCGGGATATACGAATGCGCTATCGCCGTCGCTGGTGCTGGATCTGCGTTACTCGCTGAACCGGCAGTTGCTGAGTAGGCTGCCGCAGTCCTCGGGCTTCGACATCACGACTCTTGGTTTCCCGAAGACCCTGGCCGCATCGTCGTTCTATCCGGTGTTTCCTCCGGTGAGCGTCGAGAACTTCGAAGGACTGGGCACGCGTTCGAATGGCGATCTGTTGCGCCGTGGGGACATTACGCACTCGCTGCAAGGCAGTTTGACGAAGATTCGCGGCGCGCACACGATGAAGTTCGGTGGCGACATCCGCAACTTCCGCTACTTCGATATTCAGGCAGTGGATGTGACCCCGTCTTTTTCGTTCAACCGCACCTGGACGCAACAGGATCCATTCGCCGCCAGCACGACGGCGGGCTGGGGATTGGCGTCGATGCTGCTGGGGACTCCGGCGAGCGGGAACCACCGGTATCCGGGTTCGATCGCGATTCAGTATTACTACGGCGCGGCGTATTTCCAGGATGACTGGCGCGTGAATGAGCGGCTGACGCTGAACCTCGGTGTGCGGTGGGATATTGAGACGCCGTTCACGGAGCGATTCAACCGTTCCAGCACGTTTGATCTGACGGTGCGCTCCACGGCGACGGACCGCTATGCAGGGGCCGTGGGCGGATTGCAATTCATGGGCAAAGACATCCAGTCGCGGTACCGGCAAAATGTGGACAGGAACAATTGGAACCCGCGGTTTGGGCTGGCTTACAAGCTGACGAAGGCGACGGTGCTGCGCGCGGCGTACGGCATTTTCTTCCAGCCGAATCTGATGAATGGATACGGCGCGGTAGCGTTTGGCGCGACGGGTTTCGATGGCGATACGCCGTTCGTTCCTTCAGTGGATGGCGGGCTGACGCCGTATCGCTTCCTGCGCGATCCGTTCCCGGATGGCTACAATCTGCCGCCGGGGAGTTCGCAAGGCGCGGCCACTTTGATCGGGCAAGGCATCACGACGCAGCGGCGCGATGTAGTTTCGCCGTACAGCCAGCAATTCAATATCGGAGTGCAGCATGAGGTTCGAAACTGGCTGGTGGATGTGGGCTACGTCGGCTCGCACGGAGTGAAGCAGTTCATCAATGTGCAGATGGATCAATTGCCGGTGGAGTATTTCAGCCGCGGGGCGGACTTGCGGCGGCAGGTGGCGAATCCCTTCCTGGGCCTGGTGCCACGCGGGACCTTTGCGGCGACGACGCTGAACTCCGGACAATTGCTGCTGCCATTTCCGCAGTTCACCGATGTGCAGAACAACAATCAGAGCTCGGGGAACATGAACTACCACTCGCTGCAGACGAAGCTGGAGCGCCGATTCTCGAAGGGGTATACGGTGCTGGCATCGTATACTTGGTCGAAGAATATCGGCGATGTAGGCGAGCGCTACTGGCAG
>JAXLQM010000018.1:0-215465 GCA_046331645.1 Bryobacteraceae bacterium | reverse complement strand
CGCCCTCGCCGGTGCCGGTGATGCCGTCGCGGCGGAAGCGCACGTGGAGCGTGTCGCGGTAGTCGCTGGAAGACATCACGGTAGTCCAGGTGTGGCGAAGCTTGAGGCGGATGATTTCCGTTTCGAGCGCCGCCGGGGCGGCCGCGGCGGGTTTCGCGGCGAGCATCGCGGCGGGAAGGGCGCCGATCCAATCGCGTCTGGTGATCACGCTTTAATAATGCACGAGTGAGTGGACGGGGTGGGAGCCGAGTTTGTTGCGGCCGCTCAGGAAATCGAGTTCGATGACGAAGCCGAGGCCGGCGATGGTTCCGCCGAGTTTCTGGACGAGTTTGGCTACGGCTTCCGCGGTGCCGCCTGTGGCGAGGACATCGTCGATGATGAGGACGTGCTGGCCGGGTTTGATGGCGTCCTTATGGATTTCCAGGCGGTCGGTGCCGTATTCGAGTTCGTACTCCATGGCTTCGACTTCCCAGGGCAGCTTTTTGGGTTTGCGCACGGGGACGAAGCCGGTGCCGAGGGCGTAAGCGACGGTGGGGGCGAAGATGAAGCCGCGGGCCTCGATGCCGAGGACTACATCGACGCGCTGTTCGCGGTAATGTTCCTCGAAGGAGTCAATGACGGAGCCGAAGCCGTCCTTGTCGCGGAGCAGGGTGGTGACGTCATAGAAAAGGATGCCCGGTTTGGGGAAATCGGGGACTTCCCGGATCAGTTGTTTCAAATCCATGCAGGTTTATCTCTCAATTTGGAAGGAATGATAGCGTTCGACCGGGGCATCGGAGGCGTCGACGCCGCGCACGTCACAGAAGGTGGGACCCTTCCAGAGGCGGCCCTCGAGTTCGGAGAGTTTTTCTCCGGCGGCGATGGCGTAGACTTCCACGCGGCCGTCGTCAAGGTTGCGGGTATAGCCGCGGATGCCCAGTTCGGTGGCGTGGCGCTGGACGAAGTAGCGATAGCCGACGCCTTGGACGCGGCCTCGGACAAAGTAGCGTTTCGCTTGGGATTTTTGCGCCACAGGCGCATGCTAGCATAACTGTGAATGAACCGCCGTAATTTTCTCCAACTGGCCGGGGCGGCCGGGGCTCCGATAATCGCTGTTCCGGCGGCGATGGGGCAGGCGGCCGCGAACGGGCGATTCCGCATTTCCCTGGCGCAATGGTCTCTTCACAAGGCAATTCAGAGCCGCATGGTGGCGAATTTGCAGTTTCCGCGGATTGCGCGGGAGCAGTTCGGGATTGAAGGCCTGGAGTTTGTGAACACGCTGATGGAGCCACCGATCGCATCGAATCTTCAGGCTCTGAAGAAGAACATGGCTTCGACGGGGACGAAGGGTGTCCTGATCATGGTGGATGGGGAAGGGTACATGGGGGCGGTGGATAAGGCCGAACGGTTGAAGGCGGCGGAGAACCACTTCAAGTGGGTGGATACCGCTGCGGAGTTGGGGTGCCACGCGATTCGGACCAATATGTATCCAGGCCAGAAGCAACCTTCGACCGAGGCCGAGATTGCATCGTTTCTGGATCACTGCGCGGAGAGCTTTGCGAAGCTCTGCGAGTACGCCAAGGGGCGGAACATCAATGTCATTATTGAGAACCATGGCGGAGTGAGTTCGAACCCGGATGTGGTGGTGCGGCTGATGAAGAAACTGCCGTTGCCGAATTTCGGGACGCTGCCGGATTTCGGCAATTTTCCGAAAGAGGTGGACCGCTACGATGCGGTGAAGAAGATGATGCCGTATGCGAAGGGAGTCAGCTTTAAGTGCATGGATTTCGACGCATCGGGCAAAGAGACGACGATGGATTGCGACCGGCTGATGGGGATTGTCGGAGAATCGGCGTATCGCGGGTATGTGGGCATTGAGTATGAGGGTTCCCGGCTGACGGAATTTGAAGGGATTCAGGCAGCGCGACGGTTCTTGACGAAGTACGCAGTATGAAGCTGAGCAGGCGGGCATGGATGATGTCAGCGCTGGCCGTCTCCTGCGGCAGCGGGGGAGGGAAGCCGGACCAGGCGCACCTGAAGACTGCGGAGACGGATGGGGAATTCCATTTGCCGCGGCGTTCGGAACTGGTGTTTGAGGACCGCTCGTCCGGAAGTCTGGGATTGTGGATTGTGCGCAGCGACGAAGGTTTTACCATGCCAGGCGAAAAATTGATGGTGGATCCGACGACGGTGCGGACGGAGCTTGAGAAGCATGTAAATATCTCTGATATCGGGGAACTGGTGGATCCGATGGCGGAGCGCTGGTCCTGGGAGAACGGCAAAGGGCGATGGCGGGCTGCCGCAGTTCATGGAGCAGGGGGGTATTTCCTGCACCTGGAACAGTTTGCGAAGATGTAGGCGCATCTGCTAAGCTATACGAGAGTCTGTAGTAATCCCACACAAGTCAAGAGCAATTCCCATGCCGAAAATGAAGACACACAAAGGTGCGGCCAAACGGTTCAAGATGACCGGATCGGGCAAAGTGACACGCCGTCACGCGTTTGCCCGCCACATTCTGACCTCCAAACCGGCCGGCCGGAAGCGTCGCTTGGCGCAGGGGGCGGTGATGGACGCCGCTGACCAGCCCAAAGTGAAAGTCATGCTTCCTTACGGCCTGTAATCTTACAGGCCTTGCGGTGCGGACGGCGCCAATGCACGTGCCCGTAGCTGCCCGCGATTGATAGACAAGTTGAAAGGAGACAAACGTGCCGAGAGTTAAACGTGGTACCAAACGGAGAGCGTCGCGCAGCAAAACGCTAGAGCTCGCATCCGGTTTTTTTCTTACGAAAAGCAAGTTGCACCGGGCCGCGCAAGAAGCGGTGGAAAAAGCGCTGCGTTACGGCTATGTGGGCCGGAAGCGCAAGAAGCGTGATTTCCGCTCGCTGTGGATTGTGCGCATCGGAGCGGCATGCAAGCAGAACGGCATTTCCTACAGCCGTTTCATGGACGGCCTGAAGAAGGCGGGCATCGACCTGAATCGCAAGATCCTGGCGGATCTGGCGCTCAATGATTCGGCGGCTTTCGTGGCGTTGGTGGACAAGGCCAGGGCTGCGGTTCCGCAGGCGAGCTAACGTTTCGCTAGAATCGGAGGGAAACTATGGAACCGGTTCGCGACGACGACGCTGCATTTCTAGTCAGTTTGGAAGAGCGCATTCTGCGCGCTGTGGATCTGGTGGGGCAACTCCGCAAGGAAAATGCCGCGCTGGAAAGCAAGCTGGAAGAAGCGGCGGAACTGCAACAAAGCGTGGAAGCCGATCTGGCGGATGCGCGGAAGGAAAACGCACGGCTGGCGAAGGAACTCGATTCCATGCACGCCGAGCGGAAGCAAGTCCGCACGCGCATTGAGAAGCTTCTGGGGCAGATGGATCTGCTCAGCGCAAGTTAACAGGCGAGTATGGATACCGGAGGGAAGGATAAGCGGCCTGTCCGGGTAACGATCGCCAATCAAACCTTCACATTAATCACGGCAGGCGACGACCGCGAAGTCCTGGAACTCGCCAACCGTGTGGATGAACTCATCGCCGGGATTGCCAAGCGATCGGCCAACGCCGACACCTCCCGCTTGGCGATCCTGGCGTGTTTGCATTTAGCCGACCGGCTCAATTCGGTGGAGCAGGAAATGAAATCGATGCGGGACCGCGTGGAAGCACGGGCCAAGCATTTTCAGGGCCTGCTGGATCAAGTCATCGATTAGATTCGTCCTCATTCCTCACATGAATCCCCTGCTGTCTATCCAGACCCCGATCCCCTTTGATCAGATTCGACCGGAGCACGTGGAGCCGGCGATGGACGAGTTGCTCGACGCAGCGCAGCGGCGCATTGATGCGATCGCCGCGATTGCCGCGGCGGACGGGCCGCGTACGTATGAGAACACGCTGGGGGCCTTGGATAGGGCGACAGATGAAGTGGATTTCGCGATGACCGTGGTGCGTCATCTGGAGAGCGTGGCGACAACGCCTGCCTTGCGCGCGGCGCATAACGCGGTGGAGCCGAAGTTCAGTGCATTCTATTCGCGCATTCCGCTCCATGCTGGATTGTGGGCCGCGTTGCAGGCATTCGCGGCGACCGAGGAAGCCAAGGGGCTGACGGGAGTTCGTGCGCGGAATCTGAAGAAGACGATGGATTACTTCCGGCGCGCTGGGGCGGAATTGGATGCGGAAGGCAAGAAGCGGCTGGCGGAGATCGATGTCGAATTGGCGCAATTGACGACAAAGTTCAGTGAGCATGTGCTCGATTCGACTAATGCCTATGAAGAAGTTTTCACGGACATCGGCCGGTTAGTGGGTTTGCCGGAAAGTGCGCTGGCGGCGGCGAAGGCGAGCGCGAAGGCGAAGGGGATCGATGGATGGCGGTTCACGCTGCAAGGGCCTAGCTATCTGGCGTTGATGACGTATCTGGACAATGCGGCGATTCGAGAACGGTTTTACCGGGCCTATGCGAATCGGGCTGCCTCTGGCGAGCACGACAATCATGCGCTGGCGCCGCGGATTCTGGCTCTGCGCAAGGAAAAGGCGAAGCTCCTGGGGTTCGCTGATTTTGCCGACATGGTGCTGGTGGATCGCATGGCGAAGACTGGAGCCCGGGCATTTGAGTTTCTAGAGAATTTGAAGTTGCGGACCGAGCGGTACTTCGCGGCAGAGACCGAAGAACTGGCGGCGTTCCGGCGTGAGTTGGAAGGGCCTGATGCTCCAGCCATGTCGGCCTGGGATGTGGCTTACTACGCCGAGAAGCAGCGGCAGGCGAAGTATGATTTCGATGAAGAAGAATTGCGCCCGTACTTCCCGTTGGAACAGGTTGTGGCGGGAATGTTTGAAACAGTAGAACGGCTGTATGGCGTGACGGTGACCGAAGTGAAAGGCGTGCCGGGGTGGCATGCGGATGTGAAGTATTACGAGATCAGGGAAGGCGGCAAGGTGCTGGGCTCGTTTTACAGCGACTGGTTTCCACGCGAAGACAAGCGCGGCGGGGCCTGGATGGACGCATTTCTTACCGGCGAGCCGGCCGTTGCGGGACGCCATCATGTGGGGTTGATTTGCGGGAACATGACACCGCCGGTGGAGGGAAAGCCGGCGTTGTTGACGCACCGGGAAGTGGAAACGGTGTTCCACGAGTTCGGGCATTTGCTGCATCATTGCCTCAGCCGGGTCGAAGTGCGCGGGTTATCGGGAACGAGCGTCGCCTGGGATTTTGTGGAACTGCCCTCACAGATCATGGAGAACTGGTGTTGGGAGCGGCCGTCGCTCGACCTGTTTGCGCGGCATTGGGAGACCGGGGCGCCGATTCCCGAACCGCTGTTCGAGAAGATGCGGAAAGCTCGCAATTACCGTGCTGCGGCGGCACAGATGCGGCAGTTGAGTTTCGGAATTGTCGATTTGAAGCTCCACCGCGAGTATGACGCCGGGCGGGATGGCGACATGGTCGCCTATACGCGGGCGATTCTGCAGGAGTTTGCTCCCGCGCCACTGCCGGAGCCGTATGCGATGATCCTGGCATTCACGCACTTGTTTGCGAGTCCGGTGGCGTATGGCGCGGGTTACTATTCGTATAAATGGGCGGAAGTGCTGGACGCCGATGCCTTTTCTTTGTTTCGCGAAAAAGGCGTCTTCGATCGCGAGACAGGTTTGCGTTTCCGCCGTCATATTCTGGAGAAGGGCGATACGGAGGATCCGGCGGAGCTCTTCCGGTCATTCCGAGGCCGCGATCCGCAACTGGAACCGCTGCTGGAACGTCAAGGACTACAGTAGTGGATGGTAAACTAACTGACAGAATCTGGAAATCCGAACCATGAACAGACGCAACTTTATTGAATGTTCCGCAGCCGGTGCGCTGGCTCTCCCCTTGGCTGCGCAGGAGCCGAAGCTGCCGCGTAAGGCGGCGCCGTTGGAAATCGCGATGCCGGACGGAACGAAGCTGAGCACCTCGAAATACGCGGGCAAAGTGTGCGCTGTGGAGTTTCTCTTCACGACGTGTTCGCACTGCCAGGAGGCTTCGCGGCACCTGTCGGCGTTGAACCGCGAGTTCGGGCCGAAGGGCTTCCAGCCGATCGGCGCGGCCTTCAATGAAGGCGCGATGATGCTGGTGCCGGCGTTCGTGAAGGATTACAACGTGAACTACCCGGTTGGCGTGGTGAGCCGGGAGAAGGTGCTGGAGTACCTGTCGTATTCCACGATGATGCGATTGACCGTGCCTCTGGTGGCGTTTATCGACCGCAAGGGGAACATCCGGTACCAATCGAATCCGGTAGGCACGGAAGTGCTGCATAGCGAAGCCCGGATGCGGCAGATCATTGAAGAATTGTTGAAGGAGCCGGCGGGCACGATGAGCAAAGCCGCGCCGAAGAAGGGCTGAGTCATGAGGCGCAGGGATTTGTTGCAGGCGGCGTTGCCGGTGGTGGCTGCTTCCGGGTTGCTGGAAGGGGCGACGGTTCCGCGCCAGGCTCCGGATATTCTCATCACGATGCCGAACAGCCTGCCGCCATTGCGGCTGAGCCAGTTCAAGGGCAAGGTGATCGCGGTGGAGTTTATTCTGACGTATTGTTCACATTGCCAGCGGGCTTCGAAGACGACGGAGTTGATCTATCGTGATTACGCGGGGCAAGGCTTTCAGGCGGTGGCGGCGGCGATCAATCCGGGGGGCGATGTGGTGGGTTACAAGCGGGACCACAATGTGACGTTCCCGGTGGGATCAGTGAGTCAGGACACTTGCATGTTCTTCATGCAGCATATGCCGATGGCCCGGTTGCTGTTGCCGCAGGTGGCGTTTGTCGACCGGAATTTTAATATTGTGGAGCAGCACACGGGGGATGACGCGGCGTTCTTCGGGGAAGCCGAGGAGAAGAATCTGCGTGCGGTAGTAGAGCGGTTGTTGAAGGCTCCGGCGGCTGCTAAGAAGAAGAGTTGAGCCGCGAGTTCGCACGAATCTAGGATTGGCTGAGGCTTGCGTAGTCGGTGGGCGCGATCCAGCCGGGGTGTGGGTTCATGGAACTGTCGATGTCTACGCGGGGGTGGAGTTTTTTCCAGGTGTCGAGTTCTTCCAGAAGGCGTGTGAGTGTTTCTCGGTTTGTGGCGGCTTGATTGTTTTTTTCGGCGGGATCTTCGGTGAGGTTGTAGAGCTCGTGGGTGATCTTGCGATCGTCGGTGATGTTTTCGATCAGCTTCCAATCGCCCGATAAGAGGCCGTGCTGGCGGTCTTGCGTCTCGTTGCGTTTGGCGGCCCAGAAGAGCGGCTTGGGCGGGATGACTTCCTTGCTGGCGAGCGCAGGCCACATGTTGCGTCCGTCGAGGGGTTGCTGATTGCCTGGTTTGACGCCGGCAGCGGCGCAGAGCGTGGGGAAGAGATCGAGCACGGACATGCGTTGCGAGAATGCCTGGTTAGCTGCGAGGCTTTGGGGATAGCGCATGGCGGCGCAGGCTCGTACACCACCTTCGTAGACGGTGAGTTTGCCGGCGCGCAGTGCGCCGTTGCGCGCGCCTTGGCCGAGGGCACCGCCGTTGTCGCTCAGGAAAACGACGATGGTGTTGTCGAGGTCGCTTTTCAGGGTGTCGAGCACACGGCCGATGGCAGTGTCCATGGAGTCGAGCATGGCGGCGTACGCGCGGCGATTGCGATTGGCGATGGAGGCGTATTTGGCCAGTAGTGCGTCCGGGGCCTGGAGCGGCGAGTGCACCGCGTTAAAGGGGAGATAGAGGAAGAAGGGGCGGGTGCGGTTGCGGGCTTCGAGCCAGCGGATGGCTTCGGCGGCGAGCAGGTCCGTGGCGTAGCCTTCTTCACGAACTCCTTTGCCGTTGCGCTGCCAATCGAGCCCGTCAAGCTTGGTGTGGGTGAAGTAGTCGATTTCGGCGTTGACGTGGCCGTAGAAATGATCGAAGCCGCGGGCGTTGGGGAGGAAGCGGCGATTGGTGTGGCCGAGATGCCATTTGCCGATGATGGCGGTTTGATAGCCGGCGTCGTGGAAGGCTTCCGACATGGTGCGCTCGGCGGGTGGCAGTCCGTAGGCGGACCAGGGCCGGATGACCGAATAGATGAGGCCGTAGCGGACTGGATTGCGGCCGGTGAGCAGCGAGGCCCGCGTGGGCGTGCAAAGCGGAGTGGCGTAGAAATTGGTAAGGCGCACGCCTTCGCGGGCGATGCGGTCGATGTTGGGCGTGGGGATATCACCGCCGGCGAACCCCGTGTCGGAGGAGCCGAGATCGTCGGCGAGGATGAGCAGAACGTTGGGCTGACGTTGCTGGAGCGCGGCGAGCCCTGCGGCTAGGAATTCGCGGCGGCTGATAGGCACGGCGCTATTGAACGGCTTTCCCGGATTTGACGCCGACCGCGTCGATGGTCTGCTCGCCGAGTTTGGCTTTTTCGAGTTGGCCCGTGATCTCGACCTTCTTGCGGATGAGTTCGCGCAGGTAGAACTCGTGGTCGAGGAGGGTGAGCTTCTCTTTGCCAAGGTTCAGGGTCATCACGCCGCGATCCATCTCCACGGTTCCTCGAGCCTTGATGGTAGTGGCTTTGATCTGGTAGCCGCTCTGTTGGACCCAATCGCGGATGAGCTGTGGCTTGACGTTGGAATCGGGCTTAAGGTCGACGGCGACAATACCCTTCTTAGGGTCGATTTCAACGGCGGCGATGCCGGGGTTTTTCTCGAGCTTATTCTTCACGAAATCGGCGCAGGAAGCGCACTCCATGCCCCCAAAAGCCTGTTCCACACGCAACACTTGCGCGCTGAGCGCACTGGTTAAGCAGAGGAAGATCCATACACGCATCTTTTCTAGCTTAGCGGATGAATTGGTGGCAGGAAAAGTGCTGCCAGGGGGTACGCGGTTTTGTTACTCTGATAGATTCAATCCCCGTCCGACAACTCACAAGTAGTAAACCGAGGCTCCAAACAAATGACTGCCAGAATGTTTTTCGTCCCGCTGGCTGCGGCCATGCTGATCTCCTGCGGTGGGGGCGGCGGCGAGACGAAGGAGAAGAAGCTGGTTTCGACGGAGGCGCCTGCTGCGCCAGCGGACCCGGCCACGCTCGGCACGATCCAAGGGAAGGTGGCGTTCACCGGGACGAAGCCGGAGCGAAAGGTGCTGAGCATGGACGCGACACCGGCCTGCGCGCGGATGCACAGCGGTCCGGTGTATGCCGAAGATGTCGTGATTAACGAGAATGGAACGCTGAAGAACGCGTTCGTGTATATCAAGTCGGGGTTGGCGGCGAAGGAGTATCCTACGCCTTCGGCGGGCGTGAAGCTGGATCAGAAGGGCTGTGTGTATGCGCCGCACGTGATTGGCGTGATGGTGAACCAGCCGGTGGAGATTTCGAACTCCGACGATACCAATCACAACATTCACCCGATGCCGAAGATCAACCGGGAGTGGAACGAATCGCAACCGCCGAAGGGCGATCTGAAGGTGAAAACATTCCCGAAGGAAGAGCTGCCTCCGATTCTGTTCAAGTGCAACATCCATCCGTGGATGCGAGCCTGGGTGGGCGTCTCGTCACACCCGTTCTTCGCGGTGACCGGCGAAGATGGATCCTTCACGATCAAGGATGTTCCGGCGGGGGAATACACGCTGGAGGTGTGGCAGGAACGGTATGGGGTGCAGGAGATGAAGATCAAGGTGGAGCCGAAAGCCGCCGTCACTGCGGACTTCAGCTACAAGGGGTAGAATAGTAGGAGTTCCGTTTTTTCCCAATACATGAAGGACTACATTGCACTCACCAAGCCGCGTGTGACTTGGCTCATCCTGATGAGCACGGCCATCGGCTATTGGTTTGGGACCAGCCACGGAGTTGAGTGGTTGGTACTTCTGCACGCCATTATCGGCACTGGGCTGCTGGCAAGCGGCACCTTCACTCTCAATCAATGGTATGAACGCGACGCCGACTCGCGCATGAACCGCACCAAGCAACGGCCGCTGCCGACGGGAAGAATTACACCCGTGGCGGCGATAGTGTTCGGATTGATTCTCTCAGTGGTAGGGTTCGTGGAACTCTACTATGGGGCGAATCCGTTAACCGCATGGCTCGGACTGTTTACGGAAGCCAGCTATCTGCTCTTATACACTCCATTGAAGCAACGTTCCTGGCATTCGACGACGGTTGGGGCAATACCGGGGGCAATGCCTCCGCTGATTGGATTCGCGGCGGCGGCGAACGCGCTGACCTGGGAAGCGTGGGCGCTGTACGCGATTCTATTTTTGTGGCAATTCCCGCACTTCTACGCGATCGCGTGGATGTACCGCGACGATTACCAGAAAGCCGGCATCCGGATGTTGCCGGTGGTGGAGCCGGATGGAGCATCGACAGCGCGTCAGATACTGATCGCGTCGGTGGTGCTGATTCCGGTGAGCCTGTTGCCGGCGTATCTGTCGATGGCAGGCATCTGGTACAGCATCGGCGCGGTGGCGATGGGGTTGTTCTTTCTGCGCGCGGGACTCCGCGTGGCGAAGGAGAGAACGATTCTCAACGCGCGTGGCGTGCTGCTCGCCTCTGTGGTGTATCTGCCTGTGCTGTACGGGCTGATGCTGATCGACCGTTCCTGATTCCTTGCAACGAGCGCTTTCGCTGTTATTGCTACTGGCGGTAGGTTGTGGCCGGAAACAACCTCCGCTGGAAGTGTTTGGAGAAGTGCCGGGGTTTGTGTTGCGATCGCATCGCGGTGTTGCGTTCGATGCGGAGAAAGAACTGCGCGGGCACATCTGGGTGGCGAACTTTATCTTCACGAACTGCGCGGGGCCGTGCCCGCGGATGAGTTCGCAGATGCGGCAGGTGCAGGATGGGACGGCGAATTCGCCGGAAGTGCGGATGGTGAGTTTCACGGTGGATCCCAAGCGCGACACTCCGGAAGTGCTGGCGGCTTATGCGCAGCGGCATAAGGCGGGGGAGCGGTGGACATTTCTCACGGGGACGATGGAAGCGCTGCATAACCTGAAGCGCAATGTGTTTTTGTTGGGGAATGTGGATGGAGAGCTGAACCATTCGACGCGCTTCGTGCTGGTGGACAAGCAGTCGCGGATCCGGGGTTTTTACGATACCTCGGAGCCTTCCAGCATCCGGCAGTTGATTGCGGACATCGGAAGATTAGAGAAGGAAACCTGAGATGGACGTGCGCGACTTACCGGCGGTGAATGCGGCGCTGAACGCTACGGCGGCGGTGCTGCTGGTGTTGGGGTATTGGCTGATCCGGAACGGGAAGCGCGAGGCGCACAAGAAGGTGATGGTAACGGCCTTCGGGACTTCGATCCTGTTTCTGGTGTGCTATCTGGTGTACCACGCGCAGGTGGGATCGGTGCGTTTTCAGAAGGAAGGTTGGATACGGACGGTGTATCTGAGCATCCTGCTGACACATACGGTGCTGGCTGCGGCGGTGCCGTTTCTGGCGGTGGTGACGTTACGGCGCGGGTTTGCGGCGCGGTTCGATAAGCACCGGAAGATTGCGAAGTGGACGCTGCCGATTTGGTTGTATGTGAGCGTGACGGGGGTGGTGATTTACTGGATGCTGTACCAACTCTAAGCTTCACGCGGCATCGCGGACTTCGACGGTCAATTGTTTCCCGAGGGCTGCGAGGGCGGCCTGTATGTTGACGGCCTTAGTAGCATGTTCCGGATCGAGCATGCGGCGTACTACTCGTTCATGCAAACCTAGCCGTCGGGCCAACTCTGAGTTGCTGACTTGCTGATCGCGCATGGCGAGGTAAAGCGCGAGCTTCGGCGCCAGCCAGAGCGGTACCGGCACGATGCGCTGGCCCCTCTTGGCGCGGGAGGGTTTGGGGATATCCTCGCGGCGGGAGAGACGGATGGAGAGATCAGAGCCGAGAGCATCCATGGCTTCCGCCATTGCCTCAGTCTCATCTATGCCGTCGGTGGCGACGCGGGGCAGATCGAGAAACTCGACCAGCACACGTCCATCGCTGCAGGTGGTGAATTTCGCGGGGTAACTCAACAGGGACATAATCGGATGCCTCCTACAAGTCATGCGGATCGATGTTCAGGTCCACGCACATCTTGGCCAGCAAGTCCCGGCCAATCTCCTTCTTGCGATCCTTGAGCGTCGTGAAGGCGTCGCCGAAGTAGAGGCGTCCGTGACTACCTTTTCCTTTGTCGGCTACGAACTGGCAATTTAGCTTGCGGATCCGTGCCAGCCTTCGGACTCTTCGTTCGAACTCCGCGCCCTTCACTTCTCCAGTCTCGGACAGTTGTGTCCGAGTGTCAACCGGAGCGTGGCTTTTTGCCGGTAGCATTCGATTTCAAGGGGGACCAGCTACCCTTGCGAAAGATGTTGCCGCCTTCTGGGACGTGGGCGGCAGCCCTGGATTCAATCGGAGTAGTGATGATGGCAAACAGCATGCCAACGAGTTGTATTGCGACCGGAGCGCCGACGGCAAGTGCGGCCAATCCGGGCACTGTTTCGCCGTCGCGTATGAGGACATAGCTTTCGTAAACAGCGACTGCCGCGGCAAAGCACATTGCCAATCCAATGAGAAGATCGGTGGATGCGAGGATTGCCATGGGGAACGTATGGAATTGACTTCGTGAAGCTGGGTTGAGCCGGTTGCGTACGTTGACGATTGCCGCGGCCTTCCAGGCATATACGGGGAGGATGATGTAGCGCCCAGGCGCGGCGATCGGCAGGCCGATGAGCCAATCCGTTGCTACGAACAAGGCTAAGGCCGCGATGCCGCAGACGGCGAATCTCCAACCAATGTAAAAGAACCCCAGCGGGCCGGAAAGCAGGGACAGAATCGCGGCGATGTGGGGACTCTTCGGAGTCATTTCTTCGGGGTCCATGTGACGGTGGCAGGATCGAATTTGAGGGTGTTGGCGCGGGGGGAATCGGGGGCGTTTTGTGGGAGCCACTTTTGCATGTCGCGTTTCAGTTGCGCCATTTCGGGGCGTGAGGCGAGGTTGACCCATTCGTTCGGATCCTGACGGCGATCGTAGAGTTCCTCGGAGCCATCGTGGTAGCGGATGTAGTGATAGCGCTCCGTGTAGATGCCGTGATTGCCCTTGAGGAATGTATTGATGGCGGGGCGATCCCACGGGGCTTGCGGGTCTTTGAGGAGCGGGCGCAGTGAGACGCCATCGAGTTGCTGTGGGGCGGGGAGGCCGGCAAGATCGGCGAGGGTGGGGTAAACATTGATGAGATCGACGGGGCGATGGCAGCGTGTGTTGGGTTTGGTCAAGCCGGGGGCTTGCACGATGAAGGGGATGTGCGTGGCGCGCTGCCAGAGAGCTTGCTTGTGCCAATGCCACTTCTCCCCGAGGTGATAACCGTGATCGGACCAGAGGCAGACGACGGTGTTATCGCGGTAAGCGCTGGCATCGAGCGCGTCGAGCAGGCGGCCGATCATGGCATCGGAGAAAGAGATGCAGGCGAGATACGCCTGCACAGCGCGCTTCCAGTTGCCGGTGCTGACGAGCAGATCGTGGCGGGAATGCTCGTTGAGGGCGAACTGGCGCGCGATGGGCGGGAGGTCGGCGAGGTCGTCCTCTTTCACTTGAGGGACGATGATGTCTTCCAGCGGGTACATGTCGTAGAAGCGTTTGGGGACGAACCAGGGGATGTGCGGGCGGAACATGCCGGCGGCCAGAAAAAACGGTTTGTCGTGTTTTTGTTTTAGGATGCCGGCGGCCCAGGAGGAGACTTTGTAGTCGGGCATTTGCTCGTCGGCGACGTCGAGCGGGGCCCAATCGAAATTGCGCCAACTCACCGATGGCATGGGCGTAACGGGGCGCGCTGGTTCGGGATCGGGCGGGAAGCTGTAGCCGTCGGTCATGCCTTCGGCGCGGGCGTTGGGGTTCCAGTGGAAGTATTCGTCCCAGGAGCGGGGATCGTTGTAGCCCTTGCCGTGATGAAAGAGTTTGCCTCCGCCGTAGGCTTTGTAGCCGTTGTTGCGGAAGTGCTGGGGAAGCGTGACGGCGTTGGGCATGGCGACGCGCCATGGTTGATCGTTGTCTTAGACGCCGGAAGTGGAGGGGCGGCGTCCGGTCATGAGAGCGGAGCGCGACGGGTTGCACAAGGGGCAGGCGGTGTGGGCGTCGGTGAACAGGACACCGCGGGCGGCGAGGCGATCCACGTTGGGAGTGCGGACTTGCGGGTGGCCGCCGAGCGCGCCGATCCAGTCGTTCCAGTCGTCGACGGCGATCATGAGGACGTTGGGGCGGGAGCTCTGCGCTTTGACTGCTGTTGCGCTGGCCGTGAGGGCGAGGAATTGGCGGCGGTTCATGGTGCTGACAGGATATTGTATTGGATGTCATGACGCGACGGACTTGGCTTGGTTTGACGGGCGCGGGGCTGGTGAGGGCACAAACAAATCGGCGGCCGAATGTTTTATTGATTCTGGTGGATGATATGGGGCAGCGGGCGTTGTCGTGTTATGGGAATCCGTACGTGCGCACGGAGCATATCGACCGGCTGGCCGCGGAGGGAATGCGGTTTACGGATGCGTATGCGACGCCGCAATGCACGCCGACGCGGGCCACGTTGATGACCGGGCAGTACACGGCCCGGAACAAGATGTGGCACGTGATTCCCGGGTATGGATTGCCGTGGGCTCGAATGGAAGAGCCGCGATTTGCGGAGAATCTGGAGCGTAGCGCGTTCACCTTGGCGAAGGGGATGAAGGCGGCGGGGTACCGGACGGCGTGTTTGGGTAAGTGGCATCTGACCACGAATGCGGATGGGGATTACAGTTCGTTGAAGGCCGCTGCGGCCGGGTATTACGGGTTTGATTTCGTGGGTGAGACGCCGCCGGCGCGGGAGCAGGCGACAGGGGACAAGGGCGTGGACCGGCTGACGGGCGAGGCGATCCGGTTCATGAAGCAGGATACGGAGAAGCCGTGGTTTTGTTACCTGGCGCAACACACGACGCATGGTCCGCTAACGGCGCCGCGAGAGTTGGTGGAGAAATACAAGGCGAAGGGACATCCGGAGGACGGTGAGAATCCGGCCGTGTGGATGGCGTGCCTGGAGCATCTGGATCGCAGTGTGGGTCGATTGATGGCGGCGCTCGATGAGATGAAGATTGCAGATCGGACAGCGGTGTTTTTTATTGCCGATAACGGCGGAGTGTGGGAGCGGTACAGGCCGGTGCTGGCCGCCGAAGGGAAGGCGTCGCCGAAGAATTTGGAATTGATGGACCGGACGTTTTCCTCTAAACCACTGCGGGCGGGGAAGGGCGCGGCCTATGAAGGCGGGATTCGCGTGCCGTGGATTGTACGATGGCCCGGCGTCGTTCGGAAGGGTGTGGTGAATGGGACTCCCGTGCATGTGGTGGATCTGATGCCGACGTTGCTGGAGATGGCGGCAGGGCGTGCGCCGGAGGGATACGTGATGGATGGGGTGAGCTTGCTGCCTACCCTGCGGGGGCGCGCCATTGTGCAGCGGGCGCTCTACTGGTACATGCCGTTTTACGATTTGCGCTGGCCCGCGGTGCCGTCGGCGGTGATAAGGGAAGGCGACTACAAGCTGATTGAATCGTTCGGAGATTTCGTGGATCTGGACCGCGGGGCGGAGTATGTCATCGGGCCCCGGTTGGAGTTGTTCGATTTGCGGAAAGATCCGGGCGAGCGGAAGAATCTTGCGGCGGAAATGCCGGAGCGGGCCCAGGCGATGCAGCGGCGCCTGCGCGAATGGATTACTTCCTGTGGCGCGGTGGTGCCAGGGCAGAATGCACAATACGATGCCCGTCGGGCGCTATGGGAACAGCGGGGCCGGTAAGGCCCGGATCTTGCGCTCCCATTCGAGGAAATTGGCGATGGGCGCCTCTTTCCTTGCCTCGAACAGGACGAAGGCCGTTTCTTCCTCGAAGCGATCGCCTTTGTCGAGGTGCGTGGGTGTTTGATCAATGATGCGCCGATCCCAGTATTTGCCGTTATTGGCTCCGTCGTTGATGCTGGTTTTGGGGTTGGCGGTTTTTGTCGCGTTGTACTTGAGGACGACGGCGCCGAAGCCATAGCCTTTTTCGCGGTGGAAGAAGGCGACCCAGGGGATGTCGACGGGAAGCGGTTCCTTTTCGAGAATGGGCTTGCGCGCCTCGAAATCGACGATGACGGGTTTGCCGTCTTTAGCGGGCCAGGCGACATGAGTGAACTGATCGTCCATGGTCATTTCCTGATTGCGGAGCCAGTACATCTCCATGGGTTTGACGATAGACATAGTGGAGCGGAACAGGAAGTAAGGCGCATTGCGAGGGAAAATGTACTGCGCGTCGAGTTGAATCTCAGGGTAATCGGCGTGATGGCCGCCGCGGGTGAAGATCACCGCGTCTTTGGTGTCGCGGCGCTGGTGCTGCTGGACGGGAGTCCACATAGCGATGCTGGAGTAGCCCTTTGCGCCGGCGCGCTGGAAACTGGGGGCCCAATGCATGCGGTTCTGGGTGCGCTCCAGCCGCACGTTGAACTGCTTGTATGTAAGGCCGCGGATTTGGCCGCTGTCTTCGAGCTTGCCGTTCACGGTGCGGGCGGTGAGGTCGGCGGTGTAATAGGGATTGTCAAAAACAAAACCGACCGGATTTGTTTGGGCTAAGGCGATGCCAAGTAAGAGAAGTTTCACGCAAGACCTTCCTGGCGGATACGGATGGCGGTGAGCGGGTCGATCATGGCGGCGGTGGCGATTTGGACGTGTGTGGCCCCCGCGTGCAGGCGATTGCGAACGTCCTGGGCAGTGGTGACTCCGCCAACGCTGACTAATTCGAGGGCCGAGCCGGCGTCATCGAGCACACGGCGCAGGAGCGCGGTTTCTTCCAGGCAGCGGGCGGTGGTGACCGCTCCACCGATGCCGCGGCGGAGGCCATCGAAGAGGAGTGTGCCGTTGTGCGCGACTTTCGCCGTGATGGAGTTCGTGGCGCAGATGGCGGTGGCGTATGGCGTGACGGCGTGAACGATTTGCCGCATGATTTCGCGATCAGGGAAGAGGCCGACTTTGAGCGCCAGTGGAAGATGGGGGACGGCGGAGCGCACTGTGGCTGCCACGATGCGCGCGGCTTCGGGCGAGAGATACAGATCGGCTTCCTGCGTGCAGACGTTGGGGCAGGAGAGATTGGCCTCAATGACGTGAGCACCGGAGGCGGCGGCACGTGCGGCGCAAACGGCGAAGTCGTTGGCGAGATCCTGGAGGGACCAGCCGGGCTTGGGGGATGCGACAACGGAGACCGTGATGACTTGGCCTTCGCGCAGGCCATGGCGGGCTCGGGTGATATCGGCGGACCACTCTTCCACCGAGCGCGAAGGCATACCGAAGGAAATGGCCCAGGAGTTGTACTCCGCGGCGTTGGGTGCGGCTTCGAGTGTGTGTCCTTCTTCGCCCAGCGCGGCGCCTTCCACGGGGAGCAGATTCGGAAGATCGTAGCAGGCGCGATACGCGGAGCGCACCGTTTTGTAGGTCAGAACGTCGAAGCCGAGTGCGGCATAGTGAAGAATCCAACGGCTATTGAGCAACGGGCCCGCGGGGATACCGAGGGGCGAATTCACTTTGTAGCCACAGAAGGTCCACGAGCCGGGGCATGGTGGGATATCGAGCACCGGCGGGACCTGCGGCGCGTGTTCGTAGTTCCAGTCGTAGGTTTGCTGGATGTCGTAGGACTGCACGTCAGTGGGGCCGTTTGGCCTTTGGTTCCTCGTCAATGTCCTCGTCATCGAAATCGTCCTCGTCGTCATCGCCTTCGTCGAGCAGGCCGCGGGCCATCAGCAGGGCCTCCTCAATGGCCTCCTCGATTTCTTCGTCCTCAATGGATTCGGAGAGATCGTTCAGCAACTCGATGGCTTCCTCAGGGCGGATCATGGGGGCGGCGTCGATAGCGGCAAGCAGCAGATCCCTGTCGGCGTCCGCGCTGAGCAAGCCGGCGATATGGGGCCAAGCCTTGCCGATTTCGTTGGCGCCCGCAGCCATGATGGCCTCGAAATGCAGATCCTCGTCGGGGCTTTTGAGTGCTTCGAGGATACGAGCCTCGTGGTTGCCGCGGGCGTGGCGCATGGCGAACATGGATGTGAGTATCCAGTCGCTGTCGCCACTGGACCAGGAGCTTTCAATGGCGTCCTGATGCCAGGGTTGGGGCGAGCGCACGGAGGCTTCCAGGGCACGGCGGCGGAGGAATTTGGGTGCGCCAGTATCTTCGTACACGGATTGGAGGGTCTGGCGGATCTTTTCGAAGACGGGTTCGGAGATAACTGGGTCTTCGAATTCGTCCTCATAGTCGGAGGTGTCGGCCTCTTCGAGGGCGGGGCCGAGGGCGATGGCCGCTGTGGCGCGGAGTTCTTCCGGTTCGCTTGCGTTGGCGACGATGGAGAGCAACAGTTCGGCCATGTCGTCATTCATGACGATGAGGTCGCCGGCGAGTTCGGCGGCGATCTGGCGGTCTTCGAGCGAGCTTTGCGGGTTCTGGAGGCACGCGGCGAAGAGTTCGCCGGCGTTGCGGGGCCACTCCCACGGTGGTGTGTCTGCGAGCTGTTTGATTGTCACGGTATTCGCTTTCTAGCGTAGCAGTGCCGTGGCGATATCGGCGCCGAGGGCGGCGTTGTTGCGGATGAGGGCGATGTTGGCGGCGAGGCTTTTACCGGCGGTGGCTTCTTTGATCGCGGCGAGCAGGAAGGGTGTGACCCCTTTGCCGGTGATGCCGGACTGTTCGATTTGCCGCATCGCGGCGGCGATGGCGGCGCGCGTCTGTTCCACAGGAAGCCCGGCTTCCGCCGGGACGGGGATACCGACGAGGAAGCCTCCTTTGCGGCCGAGGTGTTTCTGGGCGCGGAAGGCGGCGGCGATGTCCTCGGGGGAATCCACCCGCCAAGGGCTCTTCACGCCGCTGGATGTGGAATAGAAGAGCGGGAAATCATCGGCCTGGTAAGTGGCGACGGGAACGCGGGCGGTTTCCAGGTATTCGAGCGTGGCCGGAACATCCATGAAGGCTTTTGTTCCGGCGCAAACTGTGATCACAGAATATTCGGCGATGGCGGGGAGATCGGCGGAGATATCGAAATCTCGCGAAGCGAGAGGGCCGACGCCACCAATGCCTCCCGTGACGAAGACATCGATACCCGCCGCGGCGGCGATGGCGATGCTGGCTCCGGCGGTGACAGCCGCGTGTTTGCGCTGCGCCGCGAAGATAGGGAGGTCGCGTTCACCGGCTTTCTCCACGCCCTTGGCCGTTGCCATCATTTCGATCTCTTCGGTGGTGAGGCCGACGACGATTTCGCCATGAAGCATGCCGAGGGTGGCGGGGATGGCTCCCCGATCGCGGATAATCGCTTCCACTGCAAGGGCTGTGTCGCGATTGGCGGGGTAGGGCATACCGTGGGCGATGATGGTGGATTCAAGAGCGACCACGGGCCGGCGATTGAGGAGCGCCGAGGCGACGTGAGCGGCGATTCGGAGAGCTTCGCGTTTCATCGAGATCCTTTCAGAGTAAGCCGGGCGATGGTGATGATAATTTTCCAGCCGGCGGCCAGCGAGGCCCTGAGGTTGCCGGAGACTTTGTTTTCGCCGGCGAAGCGGCGGCGGTACGATACAGGGACTTCCATAACTCGGAGTCCCCGTTGCAGCGCGCGGACCTGCATTTCCACGGTCCAGCCGTAGTTGCGGTCGCGCATGCCGAGTGCGCGAAGGGCATCGGCGCGGATGGCGCGGAACGGGCCGAGATCGGTGTAGCGGAAACCGTAGAGCCAGCGGATAAGGGCGCAGGCTAGAGTATTGCCGAACTGCTGGTGGGGAAGGAGTGCGCCGGGTTCGGCATTGCCCAATGTGCGGGAACCGATGACGAGATCGGCGCGTCCATCGAGGAGAGGAGCGAGCACACGGTGTGTTTCTTCGGCATCTTCACTCATGTCGGCCTGCAGGAATACGATGATTCCGGTGTTGGGCGGCAGGGCTTGGATGGCGCGGAGGCAGGCTGCGCCGTAGCCGCGCTCGGGTTCGGTGACAACCATTGCACCTTTGGCACGGGCAATTTGCGCTGTCGCGTCCGTGGAGCCATTGTCGGCGACGATTACCTGGTCAAACACGCCCGGCGGAATATGTGACAACATGGTTCCTATCACGTCTGCTTCATTGAGCGCAGGAATGATGAGGACGGTTGAACCGGGGCGGGCGCTCATGTTGTAATCGTGCACAGAACGGCCATACTACAGGAGTTGTACTGATGAACGAAGAATCCGGCGTTCCGATTGCGGGCTTGGGTGCCGCACCGGCGCAGACTCTTCCTCACGAACGTTCGCCGCTGGCGATGACGTTGTACTGGTTGCGAGACCTGCTGCTGTCTGTGGTGATCGCGATTGTCGTGATCCTTTTTCTGTACCAGCCGGTGAAAGTGGAAGGCACCAGCATGATGCCGTCGCTGGTGGATCAGGAACGGATTTTCATCAACAAGTTTGTATACCGTTTCGGGCTGGGCGATATCCAGCGCGGAGATATGGTGGTGTTTCACTATCCCACCGATCCAAGCAAGTCCTATATCAAGCGCGTAATTGGACTGCCGGGCGATACAGTGGCCATTGAAGACGGCATGGTGTTTGTGAACGGCCGCCGGCTGGATGAAGGCTATGTGCCGGAAGAGTACCGGGACCGGCAGACATTGCCTCTGACGAAAGTGCCTTCTGACCATTACTATGTGTTGGGGGATCACCGGACATCGTCGAACGACAGCCGCTCGTGGGGGCCGGTGGAACGGCAATACATCTACGGCAAGGCGGTGTTTGTGTACTGGCCCATCGAGAAGATGGGGATTTTGCGCTAGCATTTCAACGTTTGCCAATCAGGTATAGGATGAGGCTGAGCAGCACGCTCAAGATGATGCTCGTCATCAGCGGGAAGTAGAACGTCGTGTTCTTTCCCTTCCACACGATATCGCCCGGAAGGCGGCCGATGCGGAAGGGAAGTTTGTCGCCGAGGATCAGGAGTAGGCCGAAGGCGGCGAGCACAAGGCCCGCGACGAGCAGCAACCGGCCCATTCCCGCCATAGTTTAGACGCTGTAGGTGCGGCCACGGTGCAGGCCGAGCAAAATCTGGAACAGGCGATGGCCAATCAATTCGTGAAGCGTGAGAAGCTCCTTGTGCGCTTCGGTGATGGCGTTGACATCGCGTGGGTCGGAGACGACACCGCCTGCTTTGAGGGCATCGGTGGCTTCGCGGATGATGGGATCTTCGATTGCTTCCCCTGCCATTTCCCAAAGTGAGATGAAACGATCGACAGCGGTGGGGAAGCTGACAGCGAACACGCCCCAATTGCTGGTGGTGCGGGGTGGTTTGTAATCGAGGTTGAACGGTCCGTTGTAGCCGTGGCTGCGGAGCAGGATAAGAACGTTGAGCCAGTCGAGAGGATTCACCAACCCGACGGCAATGTCAACGTCGTGTTTGAGGCGATAGCCGTCGTTGATGTCGAAGTGCCAGAGCTTGCCTGCGGTGAGCGCACGGGCGAGGGCGGCGCGGGGAGCGGCGCCCCACATCAGTTCGTGGAGATATTCGGGGTTGAGACCCACCATCTCGGGATGCGTCAGCAGGCCGCTCGCGATGAAGGACAGCATGGCATCGGAAGTGGGAAGCAGGATTTCGGCCTGAGGTTCAAACGGCTTCGCTTCCATGCAGTGCTTCAATGTGGGCCGGTTGTGCTGGGCGGCAATCGCAATGTCCGCTTCGCAGGCGGCGTTGAGGCCATCGGCGTACCAGCGAAGCGCTTGCGTTTCTTCAACGGCGCCCTGGATCTGATAGCCGAAGGAGCCGGGCCAGTAGACGGCGAATTGGGCTCCCAACTGGTGGCCGATTTTCACGGTGTTCTTCAGGCGCTCGGCGGCGTATTGGCGAACGTAGGGGGATTCCGCGGCGGGGCCGGCGGAGAAGACCGCGTGGTAAAAGGTCTCGGTGGTGACCATCGAGCAGGCGAGGCCGTTGGCTTTGAGTGTGTCGCCGATGCGGCCTACGATCTCATCCTGCTTGCTGGTGAAGAGATCGCCCGCTGGGATGACGTCGGTGTCGTGGGTGGCCCAGTAGCCAATGCCAATTTCGGCATAGTGGCGGATGACTTCTTCGAAGGTGACGGGCTTGCGGGTGGGGGCGTGAAAGAGCGCTTGGCCTTCATAGGCGCCGGCCCATTGGGGGCCCGTGATGAAATATTTGCGACGCTGTTCTGCGGTGTAGGTACCTCCGCACGCCTTGCTCAGACGATCGACGAGGGAGATCTGTTCACTGGCTGGGATCGGTTTCATGAGAAACCAATAGCATAGCCTAATCGAGATTCAGATCAATACCCAGCCCAGGGCGGTCGGGAAGGGAATAAGCGTTGGCTTCCATCTTCAGCGGCTCGTGGAGATAGCGATTGGCCACTTCGAGTACCTGCGGGTTGTATTCAGTGAGCGAACAGGCCTCCACCGCAGCCCCGAAGTGAATGGCGGCGGCGATCTGCGGGCCCATGGCGATGGAGATGTGCGGGACCACCGCGGCCCCTTGGGCGGCGGCCATGGCGGCAATGCGTAGGCCTTCGGTGATGCCGCAACGGCCGAGATCCGGCTGGTAGACGCGGAGCGCGTTCCGTTCGAAGAAGGGGCGCATCTCGAATCGCGTGCGATAGGATTCTCCTATCGCTACTGGCGTGCGGATCTGCGCGGCCAATGTGGCGTGCGCGGCGGGATCTTCGGGCAGCAGCGGGGCTTCCAGCCAAAGGGCGTTGCGCGCGTCGAGTTCGTGGCCGAAAGGAACCGCTGTTTCCGGAGTAAGGCGCCACAGCGCATCGACGGCGATTTGCGCTTGCGAAGGGAGTTCATCCAGGGCGCGCAGGAAATCTCCAGTTTCACGGACATCGAAGAACAGTTTGAATTTAGTAAAGCCTTCGCTTAGGTAATGTTCAGCAGAGGCGCGGCGGGTGGCGGCCGGGAGTCCGCTGACATAGGCCGGGACGCTGCGCTTCGCCGCTCCGAGAAGTGCGTAGACAGGCTGACCAGCGATCTTGCCGGCAAGGTCCCACAGTGCGGTGTCGACGCCGCTGATGGCATCGAGCATGAAGCCGCCGGTCTGGCCGCGCACGCGCATGGTGGAATACATGCGATCCCAGATGGTTTCGATCTCCTCGCGCGTGCCTTCGAAGGACGAGCCTTCCAGTGCGGGGGCCAGCAGCAGGCGCACGATGTCGCAGGCGATTTCTGGAGCTAGCGGGGCTTGCGCTTCACCCCATCCGTACATGCCGTTGTCGAGCGTTACTTTGATGAGCGCAGTTTCAAAATTGACGGAATAGAGAACGGGGTAGACATCCGACCAGCGGTAATCTCCGGTGCCGTGCGCCAGCAGCGTGGGTGTGCCGGCGGTGCCAGTGGCGGCCTCGATGTTGCGCGGCATGCGGAAGGGCCGCGCTTCGATTTTTGTGATCTTCATGATTCCAGCAGGAGGCGGAGGACTTCGAGTTCAGCCAGCCCTTCTCCGTTCAGCGTGGACGTGGGATGACGGACGCGGGCCGAAGCAAGAATGCCGCGTTTCACCATGTTGTGCTTCATGGCGGAGACACCGAGTCCAGGCTGGAGTTGGAAGCGGATGAGCGGCAACGCGCGGGAAAATTCCTGCCAGGCTTCCGCGGTGCGGCCCGCCTGCAGGTGCGCCCAGATGGAAACATAAACCGCGGGAATGTCGTTATTGGGCATGGTGCCGACGGCTCCGCGCTGGAACTCTTCGATGAGGAACTGTGCGTTGAGTCCTCCGAAGATGGTGAGGCCGCTGCCTTTGAGCGCAGTGATTTTTGGGGCCGTGGGCGGGGCTTCGACCTTCACGAGTTTCACGCGCTCGATCTCGCGGCCCATGCGCGTGAGCAGCGCCGCAGGCATGGCGACGCCGGTCATGAGCGGCGCATCCTGCACCATGATCGGGATGGATACAGCTTTGCTGATGGCGTCGAAGTAGAACATGAGGCCGTCGCCATCGGGTTTGAGCAAGTAGGGCGGCAGCACCATCAGCGCATGGGCGCCAAGATCGGCTACTTCCTGACTCAGAGCAACGGCGGCATCGGTGCCGGTGTGGCCGGAACTGGCGATCAGCGGCACGCGGCCATTGACGCGCTTCACGATGTGGCGCAGCAGCGGGGCGCGCTCTTCGTTGAGCAGCGCATAGCCTTCGCTGGCGTTGCCGAAGAGACCGAGGCCGTGCACGCCCTGGTCAAGAGTCCAGTCGATGAGGCGGTCCAGGGATGTGTAGTCGATTGCGCCGTTATCCTCAAAAGGGGTGGCGAGTATGGGGTATATCCCCTGAAATTCCGTCAAGCATTTCCTCCGCTAACGATACTGGCGAGAGAGCGCTGTGCGCGTTCGATATGCGCGGTCAGGGCTTTCACCAGCCGGCGCGCGTCTCTGGCTTCGAGCGCGGCGACGATGTCTTCATGTTCCTGTTGTTCCTGCGCGAGGCGGGTACGCCAGTCGGCGTTGGCGCTATGCACGCGGGCAATCTGCAAATGTGCGTTCAATTCGGCGTACATCTGCGACAGCTTCTGATTGCCCGAGGATTCAATGATGAGCGCGTGGAAGCGCTGGTTGTCCTGTTCGTGGCGCTGGCGATCGGCCGCGCATTCCACGGGGAGGGCCAGCGCGCGAAGCAGTCCTCGAAGTTCGGCCTGCTGTTCCCCGGTGATGCGTTTCACCGCGAGTTCGCCGGCGAGGCATTCCAGCGCGCGTCGAATGTCGAAGGTCTCTTCGATCTCGCGAGGCGAGAGGGACGTGACGTAAGTACCGCTGCGAGGGTGAACTTGGATGAGCCCTTCAGCGGAGAGTTGCTGGATGGCGTGGCGAACGGGTGTGATGCTGACGCCAAGTTTGTCGGCGATCTCTTCCACCTGCAGCCGCTGGCCGGGTTTGAAGACATGGGTGAGGATGGCTTGCCGCAGCGCGTCGTAGACTTCATCGGTGGCACGGCGGCGTGCGATCTTGGTGAATTCCATGGGCAGGAGGTTTAGTGTATCACAACTGAGCGGGAAAAATCTGAAATATTTTATTCTAGACTTTACAAGCCCCATCCACATTGATATGCTGTCCTTGATATAGTCCTCTTAACTGGATCCCTATGCGCTGCAGCCTCGTACTTGCTTTGTGTCCCCTTTTCGCGATGGGTCAATCATCGGAGGGATTCCTCCGATTCCCGGCAAATGAAGAGATTGGCGCGTTGTCCGCGGTTGCGATTGATCAAAAAGACAACATCTACGTCCTCCATCGGGGACCGAAGCCGCTGATGGTGTTTGACCGCGCTGGCAAGCATGTGCGCAGTTTCGGCGAGGGCATGTTCCAGGTGCCGCACGGGCTGCGCGTCGACAAAGACGGCAACCTCTGGACAACAGATAACAAGCTCCACAACATTCGCAAGTTCACTCCGGCGGGCAAACTGTTGCTGACCCTGGAAGGCAATTTCAAATCGCCGGACGATCTGGTATTCACGTCGAAGGGTGAGATTGTGGTGGCCGATACCGGGAACGGGCGGCTGGCGCGGATCAACACCAAGGGCGAGATCTTGCAGTCGTGGGGCAAGAAGGGCAAGGGACAAGGTGAGTTTGCTACTGCCCACGGGCTGGCCATTGATTCGAAAGATCGTGTTTATGTGGCTGACCGCGGGAACAACCGGGTTCAGGTGTTCACCGCCGATGGGAAGTTTGTTGCGGAGTGGAAGGGATTCGGGAATCCCTTTGGGCTACATGTGCACGGTGGGCAGTTGATCATCTCCGACGGCGATGCGCACAAGATGACCCACCTCAATCTGAGTGATGGTGCCATCGCCTCGCAGTGGGGAAATCCGCAGACACTGCAGTTGCCGCATTTGATGGCGACGGATTCGAAGGGGCGGCTGTTTGTAGCGGAAGTGAATGGGAAGCGGGTGCAGATTTTCAATCTGAAGCAGGCCTCGGCCAGCCTGCACGGGCAGGATGAAATTGATGCGGCGCATCGTGCGCTCTTCCAGCCAGCCGCGGATGCGAAGAAGAACACCGCGGCGATTACGTCGCAAGTGGCGGCGAAACTGCCGGTGCGTTCCGGCACGGCCGATGTGCCGCTGCGGAATTACATCGACGAACATATCTTCGGGCGGATGAAGAAAGACGGCGTACCGCATGCGAAGTTGGCCTCGGATGAAGAGTTCGCGCGGCGGGCTTGGCTGGATGCGACGGGTCGGATTCCCGCTTACGACCAGTTGAACGCGTTCCTCGAAGACAAGGATCCGGCGAAGCGCGAGAAACTGGTGGACCGGCTGTTGGCCAGCAATGGCTTCATCGACAAGTGGACGTTTTACTTCGAAGATTTGTATCGCGCCGGCGGGCGCATGGGATATGGGCTGAACCTGTTTCATTACTGGCTGCGCGAGTGGCTGCGGCTGGACCGGCCGTATAACGAAGTAGCTACGGATTTGTTGACCGGCGGCGGAAAGACCAGTTTTTCCGTCCCTGGAGGGTTGTACTTCGCGCGCGATTTCGTCAAGGCGAAGGATGATCCGGATGCGCCGGATGGCATGGATCTGGTGAACATTCCCGATACGGTGGATGAGTTCACGGTTACGTATGGCAAGGTGTTTCTGGGATTGAACCTGGCTTGCATTTCCTGTCATGACGGGAAGAATCACCTGGAGAAAGTGAACGTGTTTCTGGTTGGCAAGAAGCGAGAGGATTTCTTCCGGCAGGCTGGCTTCTATGGGAAAACCCGGCAGATCATGAACTGGGAAAACGGCTACCAGGCGAACCAGGAATACACGGTGGATGATGAGGCTCCGGGGTATGACACCAAGGCCGAGTCGATTGTGCGCGTGGCGCGTACCGGCGGAAGCAGCAAGCCGCGATTCATTCTGACGGGCGAAGAGCCGCGCGCCGGCCAGCATGAACGTGACGAACTGGCGCGGATGCTGACCACGCACATCCAGTTTTCGCGCGCGTTCACCAACCGGATTTGGGCGGAACTGATGGGATTCGGCATTGTCGATCCGGTGGACGATTTTGATCTGGCGCGGTATGACCGCAACAATCTGCCCGAAGGCTGGGCGCTGCAGCCTTCGAATCCGGAATTGCTGGATGCCATGGCGCGCGATTTCCAACAAAGCAACTACAGCTTCAAGAAACTGATGCGGCGCATCATGACCTCGTCTGCTTACCAGTTGAGTTCCCAGTTCGATGGGGAGTGGAAAGAACAGTACAACACCTACTACGCGCGGAAGTATGTGCGGATGTTGAGCGCGGCAGAGTTGCATGATGCGATCGCGCTGGCGACGAACAAGCCGGCTGCGTTTTCCTCCGGCACGGAGAAGGTGCCGATGGTGCAGCAGATGTCGGAGCCGAAGAAGGCAGACAAAGAAGTGCAGGGCTTCATGAAGATTTTCGGACAATCGAATCGCGATGAGATGCCGAAGAAGGCCCCGCCGAGTTCGTTGCAGGCAATGCTGCTGATGCAATCGAAGATTGTCACGGATCGTGTGCTGGCGATGGGCGGAACGCGTGTGGAGGCTTTGTTGAAGGAGTCTTCCACGAATCCGGAACTGGCGGACCGCCTGTTCCTGGCAACCATCAGCCGCCGGCCGACCGAGCAGGAGCGAGCCGTCGCAGTGCAGGCGTTGGATAAGGATCGCCGCCGCGGGGCGGAGAATCTGCAGTGGGCGTTGATCAACAGTCCGGAGTTCATCTTTAATTACTGAGGCACTTATGCGCACGCCGATATCCAAGTTTCTTCCTCATCGCCGCGATGTTCTGCGGTTGGGCGGCTACGGACTGCTGGGCGCATTTGCTGAGCAGGCGCTGATGCCGGTGCAGGCGCGCGCGGCCGGCAAAGCCAATCCGCGAGGTACGGCGCGGTTCGCCATCGTGATTGAATTGGCGGGCGCGATCTCGCATCTCGATTCCTTTGATTTCAAGGAATCGGCGGGGACGCCGAAGGATTTGGATGTACGCCCGGTGCGGAACAATTTGTACCTGAGCCACCGTTTGTTTCCTGAGATGTCGAAGGAAATGGACAAGGTGTCGATTGTGCGGTCGATGAAAAGCCACGAGGTGGTGCACTTCCGCGGGCAGTATTACACGCAAGCGGGGCGGCCGTTGAATCCCGCGATTGCTCCGGAGATTCCCAGCGTGGGCTCGGTGGTGTCATACGAATTTGAGAAGCAGCGGCGGGAGACGGACACGTTTCCGACTTACATTGGCTGCAACCTGGATACGTCCGGGTGCGGAGCGATTACCACCGGGTTTCTGCATCCGAAGCACTCGGTGCTGGACATCAATCTGAAGGCGGGCGTGGGCGCGACGGCAGTGGAAGGCGAAGCACTGCAGGTGTTGGATGAGCGCTACCGGCTGCTGCATGAATTGGACAAGGCAATGGCGCCCGGGCGTGAAGGACGGGACCGCTCGTTCGGAAGCTTTCGCGATTTTCAGCACTCCGCCTATCAGGTGCTGGGCGATGCGCGCTGGCCGAAGGCGTTCGCCATGTCGAAGCAAGAGCGCGAGCGCTATGGCGAGAACGAAGTGGGGCTAGGCTGCCTGCTGGCGCGAAACCTTGTGCAGGCGGACGCGGGCACGAGGTACATCCACATCACCCATCCCGATTGGGATCACCACAAGAACATCTTCAATCACGCCTCGAAGTCGAACCATTACATCCGCTGCAATGAATTTGACCGGGCGATGGCGAATCTGCTGCGCGATTTGAGCGCGACGGCATCGCCGCGGGAGAAGGGCAAAACGCTGCTCGACGAAACGATGGTGGTGATGATCACAGAGTTCGGGCGGACGCCCGGCGCGTTGAATGGGAACGCGGGGCGGCATCACTACAACCCGGCATACATCTCACTGTTTGCGGGCGGCGGCGTGAAGCCGGGCCGGATTCTGGGCGCCACGGACAAAGACGGGCTGACGGTAGTGGACACGGGCTGGAAGTACAAACGGATGCAGCCGAAGACTGAGAACGTGTACGCCACGATCTATTCGGCGATTGGCATTGATTGGAAGAAGGAATTGACGAACACCCCATCGAAGCGGGCGTATCGTTACGTGGATGTGCTCGGCGCAACCGAAATGGTGATGGATGACGAGATCGCCGATTTGTTTGTATAGCGGGTTGCTGCTGCTTGCCGCGTCGCTTTGCGCGCAGGACATGGCGTCGATCCCGGCGGGTGAGTTCACCATGGGCCGGACGAAGTTGACCCCGGACGATAAAACAACAATGCGGCCCGTTGTTTTATTGGATGACCGCCCCGATCACAAGGTTTTCCTCGACGCCTATCAGTTGGACAAGACCGAAGTCACGCATCGCCAGTACGCGGAGTTTCTGGCGGCGGCCAAGCGCAAGGCTCCCTACCACTGGCTGGACGGGAAGATGCCGGAAGAGGCCGCGGAGTATCCGATTTACAACGTGGATTGGGACGATGCCTCGGCGTATTGCGCCTTTCGCGGGAAGCGGCTTCCGACTGAGGCGGAGTGGGAGCGCGCGGCGCGTGGAGGGAAAGACGGGCTTTCGTATCCATGGGGTGATAAAGCCGACATGAAGCTGGCGCGCTATAACTCACAGACGGGACCCGGTCCGGTGGCGAAGTATCCAGCGAATGAGTTTGGACTGTTCGATATGGCTGGAAGTGTGAGTGAGTGGTGCGCGGACTGGTTCACGCGAGAGTATTACAAGAACTCGCCCCCGAAGAATCCAAAGGGGCCGGAGACGGGTTCCTACAAAGTGATTCGGGGCGGGGCATGGTCGGACAGCCCGGCGCGGGTGACCGTGTTCTTCCGCAACTGGGTGCGGCCGAATCAGAAGACCCCGAATCTCGGTTTTCGGTGCGCGAAGTGACGCGGCGGGAGTGGATGGCTTCCTTGCCGGCGATGGCTTCCGCGGCCGGAACGCCGGCCACTGGCGGATTGAGTTTCAACGAAGACAGCAGCCATTTTTTCACCTCTCGCAACGGGAAGCGATTGACCCTGGCGGATGTAGATGGATGGGTGGAGCAATACGCCGGCACACAGGTTCGGGAGTTGATTCTCAACGTGAATGCGATGCGAACCTCGTATGCGAGCAAGGTGTGGGATCCGATTTGGCGCGGGTACGATCCCAATGGGCCGGATGATCAACCGCTGATGGCGAGCCTGACGCCAGAGGGTCGGACATCGGCGCGGAAGTGGATTCATGCGGCGTGGCAATTGCACGAAGACGGCATTGATTTGTATGCGCGCTGGATTGCACAGGCGCGGAAGCACAAGCTCTCGCCCTGGGTGTCGATGCGGATGAATGATATCCACAATGTCGACGATGAGAAGGCGTATATCCACAGCGAGTTTTGGCGCGCGCATCCGGAATACCGGCGGGTGCCGTATCGCTTCGCGGGGTGGCCGGACCGGGCGTTCGACTACGGGCGGCAGGAAGTGCGCGAGTACCATTTGAAGCTGGTGCGCGAACTGGCCGAGCGCTACGATTTTGACGGTTTGGAATTGGATTGGATGCGCTTCGGATATCATTTCCGGCCGGGGCATGAACGGGAAGGCGCTGAGCTACTGACAGCCTTCACGGCGGAAGTGCGGCGGATCCTCGACGGGTGGCAGATGAAGCGCGGGCACCGGATCCGGCTAGGGGCGCGCGTTGCTTCGCGGCCGGAATCGGCGTTGGGACTGGGCATGGATGCGGTGGAGTGGGCTCGCCGCGGGCTGGTGGATTTTCTCGTGATCACGCCGTTCTGGGCAACCATTGAACCAGACATGCCCGTGGAGCAGTGGAAGACATTACTACGAGGAACGAACGTGACGCTGGCGGCAGGATTGGAACTGCTGCTGCGGGCGCATCCTGGCGAAAAGCCGTACCAGAAGAATTCGCTCGAGACCGTGCGCGGAGCGGCGGCAGCGCTGCTGGATCGTGGCGCGGACCGTGTGTATCTGTTCAACTACATGGACTCGGAGACGGCGATCGACAATCTCGCGGACAATGCGCGCATTCTGCGCGAGGCGGGCAGTCTGACGACGCTGGCCGGCAAGCCGCGGCGGCATGTGGTGACGTACCCGGATACGTGGGCTCCCGGCGAGCCTCAGGCGATCGCGCTTCCCCAAACCATTGGGAAGGGGCAATGGCGGGCGTTTCGTGTGCCAATTGGCCCTCTGCCCGCAAGCGGAAAGGCCGAGGTGCGCCTGGGAGTGGAAGGCTCGGATGCGCGGGAATGGAAAGTGCTGGTGAACGGCGAGCCGTCCACGTTTGCATCGGATACGAAGCCGGAAAAACCGCATTCGCCGGCTCCCATGTTCCGCTTCCGGGCGCCATTCACTTCGCTAAGGCGCGGATATAACGTTGTGGAGATCGAGGCCACCGAATCAGGTGGCCGCATTGTGTGGGTGGAACTGGCGCTGTAGTTAGGCGCGTTCCTGGTAGGTGCCTTCGGAAGTAGAGACGCGGATCTTTTCACCCTGATTAATGAACGGCGGCACCTGCACCACGAGGCCGGTTTCCAGCTTGGCGGGCTTGGTGACGTTGGAAACGGTGGCGCCCTTCAGGCCGGGTTCGGTTTCGACAACGGTGAGATCGACACTGGGAGGAAGTTCGACGCTGATGGGCTTGCCTTCGTAGAATTCGACGGTGACTTTGAGCTGGGGGACGAGGTAGTTGGTGGCATCACCAAGGGTGTCTTTGGTGAAGTGCATCTGCTCATAGTTCTCGATGTTCATGAAATAGTAGAACTCGCCGTCATCGTAGAGATACTCCATTTCATGCTCATCCATCATTGCCTTTTCCACGCGGTCTTCTGAGGAGAAGCGATGTTCGATCTGAGAGCCGCTACGGAGGTTCCGCATTTTCACTTGCACGAAACCGCGCAGATTGCCGGGCGTGCGATGTTCCATCTTGAAGACGGAGAAGAGTTCGTTATTGAACTTAATGACCATGCCCGGGCGCAGTTGGGTTGCAGTCAGCATATGGTTAGAAAGAATCCTCTCAAACGCGAGTTGTGGTGTGGTGAAACGCGCGTGATCTTTCAGTCTAGCAGATCGGTTGCAAGGGCGGCGCGGTTACGGCTACTATGAAGGGGACCTTCCAACAGGCTTGCGGCCGGTATTCCACCGGAGGTGCGGCCAACCAACGTCAAATACAAGTTAAAGAGATCTATGGCGAACGTGCCGGACAACAGAAGAATCTTAGCCCTGGTGGGTGATCTCATGTTCACGGTGAAGATTACCGAAGCCGCCAAGCGCAATGGTATGCAGGTGGAGTACGTGAAGACGGACGAGGAGTTTCTGGAGAAAGTGAAGCAGAAGCCCCGGCTGGTGATCATGGATCTGAATATTCATACGGCGCAGCCGGTGGATCTGATTCAGACACTGAAAGGGAACGCAGAGACGAAGCAGGTGAGTGTGCTCGGCTATGTCTCGCACATTCAGGGAGACCTGAAGCTGAAGGCGCAGGAGGCCGGTGCGGACCTGGTGCTGGCGCGGTCGGCTTTCACCCAGAATCTGCCGCAGCTACTGAAGCGGCATTCGGGAAGCCTGTAGGCAGCGGCGAATCTCGGCGTAGAGTTCCTCGGCGTGGAAGGGCTTGGCGACATAGCCGTCCATGCCTGCGTCGAGGAAGCGCTGGCGGTCTCCCAGCAAGGCGTTTGCGGAGATGCCGACTATGGGAAGGGCGCAGCCGCTTTCGCGGAGCAGTTGCGTGGCCTCGATTCCGCACAACTCGGGCATCTGGTTATCCATGAGAATGAGGTCGTATTGTCCGGTTTCTACGGCCGTGATGGCCTCGCGGCCGTTGGTCACCACGTGAACATGGTGTCCATGTTTGGAGAGCAGTCGGACCGCGACGATCTGGTTGAGGGAGTTGTCTTCCGCAAGCAGAATGCGAAGCGGGCGCCCCGGCTCTGAGGGGACTAAGACACCGCCCGGCTCGAAGGCTCCGGTCTCGCAAGGCAGGTGAAGGGTGAAGAAGAAATCGCTGCCCTTGCCGGGTTCGCTGATCAGCTCGATGCGGCCCTTCATCAATTCGACCAACTGCGCGCTGATGGAAAGCCCGAGACCGGTGCCACCGTGGCGGCGGGTGACAGAGCCGTCGGCCTGCGCGAAGGCTTCGAAGATATCGCGCTGCTTTTCTGCTGGGATCCCCATGCCCGTGTCGCGGACGTGGAAAGTGAGATCGGCATGGCCACCGAAAATGGGGCCGGAATCCACGCTGAGTTCCACATACCCCGTTTCGGTGAACTTGAGAGCGTTGGCGACGAGATTGAGCAGAACCTGTTTGAGGCGGACGGGGTCGCCGAGAACGAATGCGGGAACCGTGGGAGACACGGCCAACCGTAGTTCCACCCGATTGGATTGGCCCTGGGTGGAGAGGACGGCGGCGGTATCCTCGATCAACTGCGCCGGGGAAAAGGGAATCGCTTCAATGGTGAGTTTGCCCGCTTCTATCTTGGAGAGATCAAGGATGTCGTTGAGGACACGCAGTAAGTCCTTGGCCGAGCCGTGGAGCAGTCGCAGGTAATCGCTCTGCTGCGGATTGACGCCGGAGTTCTGCAGCAGTTGGACCATGCCGAGGATTCCATGCATGGGTGTGCGGATCTCGTGGCTCATGTTGGCCAGGAACTGGCTCTTGGCCCGGTTGGCTGTTTCGGCGGATTTCTTTGCGGCCTCCAGTTCGCGGTTGACGGTGGCTTCGCGGTCACGGTCGATCAGTTGTTTCCAGTAGGCGGCATTGAGGCGGTCGCCTTGCACAAAGAGGAAGACGGCGAAGATGACGGAACTGAAGGCAAAGGCATAGCCGTGCGTCGTGCCCAGCCACAGGCCGGTGAAGATGATGGGGAAAAATACGCTGCAGACCTGGATGCGTCCAAGCAGGGCGTTCGGAGTGAAGGAGATTACCGCCCCGGCGGTAATCCCCGCGACCCATGCTATGACCAGGCTGTAAACCCAGCTGTCGAACCCATAGGTGAAGATGACCGCGGCGGCGAGTACTCCACAGAAGGCGGCAATCAAAACTACCGTAAGCGTGAGTAGACCGCGCCACAATCTCGGGTCTTTCGGATAAATGGAGTCAAATCGGACGAGAATTATCACGCGCAGGCCGAGCGCAAATACAATTACACCCACCATGGTCCAAATCCAGTAGAAATGGTCCTGGAAGATGGTGGTAGTGAAATAGAGCAGCAGCAGAAGTACCGGGTAAACATAGAGGGCGTGAGATAAGCGAACGCCCTGCTCCCGGTCCGCGAAGCAACGCAGCCTGTGCCACCGCTCGGGGTCGTCCTCCGGCGAAAACCCCAACATCCGGTACGGCATTGTCAATAGTATACTCAGGATTTCCGGCGATTGCCGTGGCAAGCGGCCCCACGCCGGGTGAGGCAGACAGAAATTGATGGAATCAACTGGAATCACGGGCTTGTGGCGTTGCCCGTTGCGCTATGCGGAACGGCTGGGCTTGGCGTGGCAATTGACGTGGCCGGCGGTGGTGACCGATGTGCTGTGGTCTTTCACCGTGTACGTGCTACTGGAAGTGAAGACACAGGGCGCGGAGTTGATGTACCTCATTCCGTATCTGCTGCTGGTGGCTCCCTGGCTGGTGCGGCGGATGATGCGCCGCAGCTATCCCGGCTTCCGGCTGAAGGTGCTGCGCGACGGCTTTCCGGCAGAGATAAACTATACCGAAAGCTTCAAAGTGATGTGGCTTCTGAGTTGGCGGACAAGCATACTCACGCTGGGCGCGCTGTTTGGAGGCTCTTTTTTCCTGCGTTACCTCAATGTTCAACTGGCGACACTGGTGCCAAGTTCGGCGGAGGCCCCGTTTCTCAACGCGGCGGGGCTGAGCGTGGTGGAAAACACACTGGCGCTCTTCCTCATGCCGCTTGTGGTGCCCGGAATGTTTGCCAAGCACTACGAAGGTTTCCGGGTGGCCGCGGAGAGGATTACCCCTTCGGCTTCCGGCTCGCCCACATCGTCGCGAAGACAAACCACGAAAGGGTAGCGCCCAACAGCAGGTTCTGATACGACTGCTGGGGCAGCGTGCCGAGGAAGAAGGCGATGGCGGCGTAGAGCCCAAGACCAAGGGAAGCGATAGCGAGGATGAGCAGGATCATTGGGCTTTCCTTTCCCCGAGGTTGAGGACAATGTACAGAACGATGGCCAGGAAATAGGCCGGCAGCCAGCGGTAGAAAAGGTGCATCGGCATGACGGCGCAGGCAGCCAGCGTTCCTACCCACACAACCAGCACCTTCCAGTTGAAAACGAGATTCTTGCGTTCGGCTTCGTATTGCTGGATGCCGAGGGCGGGGAAGATCCAGTGCTCAGTGAGCACGACGGCGCCAATCGGCATGAGAACAAGGCCGTAAATAGCCACGTAGTCCAGCAGGCGGACAAAAAAGATAGGGAAGCAGGCCAGGATGGAAGTGATGAGTCCGGTGTAGAGCGTCAGCTTCCAGCGCGGCCAATTGGGGGTGACCGTCTGCAGCGCGAGCCCGGCGCGGTAGATGGTAGGGTTGGCGGTAGTCCAGCCGGCGATCATCACCGCCAACACACCGGCGATTCCGGCCGCGCCGTACGCCATCCGGCCGGGATCCATCTCCCTGTTGGCGGCTGCCACCATGAGCCCGGAGCAGATCCAGGCCAGATAATGGCCGGGGAAGATGCCTGTGGACGTGAATAGGCCGTAGGTCCAGCTTTTGGCATAGCGGAACAATGCCATATCGGAGAGACCAATGTGCATGGCGAGGTTGGCGAACCAGGCGAAGAAGGCGATCTGCCAGAGGCCGAATTGTTCCTGGCCCTCCACGGGTCGTCCATTCCAAACCTTCGTTTCCAGAATTTCCCAGAAATTGTCGAAGTTCGGGTGCACGCCAAGGGCGGGCAAGGTGCCGATGGCTCCCGCCACAAAGACCAGGAACAACCACGGCGAACAGACGCCGGCGAACCGGCTAAGGGCCGAGAAGCCAAGCACCGCGAGAAGCGTGAACAATGCGCCGATGAGGAGCGTCACCATCACCCACGCGGCGCTGTTGGGGAGCCAATCGTTGAGGGAGGGCGTGGGAATACCAAGGCCGAAGCCGAGCGCCGTGGAACTGACTGAGATCATCGCTCCGGCCAGAATGCAATACAGGAGTGCGTTGGCGACGTTGTAGATGAGCGTGAGGCCCGGCCCCGCAATGCGGCGAAGATACCAGTAGAGTGTCAGCCGCGTGCTGACGGCGATGGGGGCGCAGATGAAGGTCCATGACAGTACGGCGAGAATGTTGCCGATGAGGAGACCGATCAGCAGATCCTTAGCGTGGACCCCGTGCAGAACGAAGAATGCACCGATGACGAACTCGGTGGCGGCGACGTGTTCTCCGGCGAAGAGTCCGGCAAATCGGGAGGCGGACTGCAGGTGCGAGGGGTGGACCGGTTCACGGTCGAATTCATTGATCTGGTCCATCTGGTCGACCAGACTGGCAAGTTTCGTGGCCATGAGTGGATCATGTTACCACTCTTGGCGCCAGCAGAGGGAAAAAGTGGCAGGCGTAGCGCGGGGGCGATCTACGCCTGCCCTTTTCCGGCGATTGCGGGCCGCCGGAAACTCAGGGAATCTATAGATATCTACTCGCGCGGAGGGCGCGGCGTTTCGCGGATTGGGTAAAGAATCTCTTACACGGATCGGCAACTGGTCCGGCCGGGCCAGAGCGCATGTAATCCCGATCTAACCTGGCCCGCTAAGTTCCTTTTTTCGCATGGCATTCGCGGGTTACCTCGAGTTGACTGGCAGTTGAGCTCGGGTGCATCGAAGAATGGACTGGCAGGCAGCAAACTGGCTCCCCATGCTGCTACTGCTTGCCGTTTTACTGGTCCACGTCCTGCACGGCCAGGATTGGGATGGATGGCTGGCTTCCGCTTTGGCGGAGGAACGGCTGGGACATTTCCCGCAGGCGGAGGCGATGCTGCGAAAGGCTATTGTGGCGGCCGCGCGAACGAGTGAAAATCATCGGGCACTGGCTGTGATCGAGAACAACCTCGGTGGGGTGCTGGTCTCCCAAGGGCGGTATGTGCAGGCGGAGAAGATATTGAAACGAGCACTGGCGCACTTTCAGGCCGACTCCGGCGGCGGAACGGATTGGACGGCTGCGTTGAATCATTTGGCCACCATCTACCGGGAACGGGGCCGGTTACGCGAATCCGAAGAGGCCTATCGTCGCGTGCTAACGGCGCGGTTGGCTTCTCCTGAGACGAGCAAACACCAGATTGCCCGCAGCAGGGCGAACCTGGCTGCGTTGCTCCTGGACCGGCAACGATTCGATGAGGCGCGAGAATTACTCGATGCCGCGCTGAGCTCGTTTCCACCATCGTCAGGGATGGATCTGGATCGAGGGACCATATTGATGAACCTTGCGGTCTTGCATACACTGCAAAGCGACCTGAAGCGGGCGCGTATGAGGGCGGAACAAGGAGTTAGTGTACTTGAGGCGCTACCCGTCGATCATCCGGCATTAGGCAAAGCGTTGCTGACGCTGGGTTGCATCCTGATGAAAGACAGGCTGCATGAGGCTGCAGCGGAGCGGCTGGCCGAGGCTGTGCGCATCCTGCGTTTGGGCTTCGCGAGGCATCCAATTTTCGTGGAGGCTTTGGCGGCCTATGCCGGCGCATTGAGTAAATGCGGCAGACAGAAGGAGGCAAAGCAAGCCAGGCAGGAGTCGGCGTCTATAAGAGCGACGGACGAGACACACCACACGGTGAACGTGAGCGAGTTGCGGATAGAAGGGAAGCGCTAGCGGTTATCCCGTATAATGCCTTGCAGGGTTCGCAGGATGACGCGTGAAACACCCGGAAAACCACTGGAAGGGAGGCCGAAGTATGAATTCGGTGACTTTGAAGTGGACCCTCTACAGCTTCAGTTGCGGCGCCGCGGAGTGGGGATACGCATTCAAGAACAGCCATTGCGCCTGCTGTTGATCCTACTGGAGCGCCCAGGTGAGTTGGTGAGCCGGGATGAACTGCGCGACCGGATCTGGCCGGTCGACACCTTCGTGGAGTTTGAGCATTCGCTGAATGTGTCCGTGAGCAAGCTGCGCCGGGCTTTGAATGATTCGGCGGAAACTCCTCAATATATCGAGACTATCCCCCGGCGAGGGTACAGGTTCATCGGGGAACTACGGCGCGTCGAAAGCGCGGCGCGGCGTGCGGAGTCGCAAGGGTGGAAGCGGCGCTTGTGGATCGTCGCCGCGTCGTTGTTTGCGGCTTCGATACTTGTGGGAGGTGTAGTCTGGCAGCGTTCAAAATCCAGACGCGAAGCGGTGTTTGAGCCGGCTCCGTTGACGAGCTTTCGCGGGGTCGAAGCAACCCCCAGTTTCTCTCCCGATGGCAGTCAGGTGGCTTTCTCCTGGAATGGCCCCGAGGAGAAGGATTTGGACATCTACGTGAAGGTGGTGGGGACGGGTGAGCCATTGCGGCTGACTTCTTCTCCGCTGTCCGACGAGGCGCCTGCCTGGTCTCCCGATGGGCGATGGATTGCGTTCGTGCGGCGGAATGGGGCCGGGGATTTGCGCGGCGGCGTTCTGATTGTTTCGGCGTTGGGTGGCAACGAACGGAAGATTGGCGAGACGATGTTCGACCGGAGTTTCGGTGTGCCTACGCTGGCTTGGACGCCAGACAGCGAATGGCTTGCCGTGCGCGACGATAGTGGATCTCAAGGGCCGCGCGGGCTCTATTTGCTTTCGATTGCGACCGCGGAGAGAATACTGCTGCTTCCCTCCGGCACGAACATCGCGGACCATGGGGCGGCATTCACTCGCGATGGAAAGAGACTGGCGTTTTCCAGAAATCGGGCCATTCACGTGGTGTCGGCGGAAGGGTTCGCGGCGAAAGGGGATCCGAAGCGGATCACTTCCCCTTCCGGTGGAATCGACATGTGGCCGGTGTGGACTGCCGATGAATCGGATGTTCTCTTTGTGAGGCGGATGAGTATGGGGGCTGCGAGCCTGTGGCGCGTGAGGGCAGACGGGGCGGAGGAGGCGCGTCGGTTACCGAACATCAGCTCACAGGCGGTATTTGAGCCGGCTTTGGACCGCTCCGGAAGCCGCCTGGCATTCTCAGAACGCCAGTATAACGTCAATACATGGAAATTTTCGATGGACGCGCCGGGCCGCGCATCATCCAACGCCACGCCGGTGGTCCTGTCCTCTCGCTATGAAGGGACAATGTCACTTTCACCGGATGGGAGATTCATCGCCTTCACCTCGACTCGAACGGGCGCGGAGCAGATCTGGCGCACCGAACACGATGGATCGCACCCGGTACAGTTGACGCATTTTTCGGGCGCGATGGTAGGCATGGCCCATTGGTCGCCGGATGGAAAGTCGATTGTTCACGACGTCTTCATGGACGGACGTTCGCAGATCCATGTGATGAATGCGGACGGGAGCGCTTCACGCCCGATCAGCGGGAATGATGGGAATCACTGGATTCCGCGATGGTCCGCGGATGGGAAGTGGATCTACTATTCGTCGGACAGAGGCGGAGTGAGAAGGATGTGGAAGCGGGCGTTTGCAGGCGGAGATGAGATTCCAGTGACGAGGGATACTGCGATGGCTGGTGGAGAATCTCCGGATGGCAAGTATTTCTGCTATTTCGACGATGGCATTTGGGTGATGCCCATGAAGAATGGTGTGCCGGTGGAAGCGGAGAACAAAAAGGTGAGCGAGGTCACCAGTCACCTGCGGTTTGATATCTCCGTGCATGGGATCTATTTTGGACGGAGCATGTGGGGCGCGATGGGTGCGAATGAAATTCTGTTCTACAACTTTGCGACAGGGCGCTCGTCGTTGGTGTTTGCCACGGAGAAGCCCCTGGCGTTCGGGCTTTCCGTGTCGCGCGATGAACGGATCCTTCTGTTTTCGCAGGCCGATGCGTCGAATGGCGACTTGGTGATGGTGGAGCGATTCCGTTAATCAGGGTTTGGAATCGCGGCGCAACTCCGGGAAGTCGTCGAGCGAGAATTCAAGAGCCCCACGCGAACTGGCCTGTTCCTCCCTGGCGCGCAGTTCGGCGCGGCGGATTTTGCCGGAGATCGTTTTCGGTAGTTCAGCGAATTCGATCCGCCGGATGCGTTTGTAGGGGGAAAGGCGCTCAAGTATAAAGGCGAAGATGTCCCGCGCGAGGTCGCGGCCGGGTGTCTGGCCAGGGGCGAGCACGAGGAATGCCTTGGGAATGGCGGTACGCACGGGATCGGGGCAGGGAACCACTGCCGCTTCCGCGATGGCCGGAAACTCAAGCAGCGCGCTCTCCAGTTCGAATGGGCTGAGGCGATAGTCGGAGGCTTTGAACACGTCGTCGGCGCGCCCGACGTAAGTGAGGTAGCCGCTGGCATCGCGGCTGGCGATATCACCGCTGCGGTAGTAGCCCCCCGTGGTGACTTCGGCTGTTCTCGCAGCATCGCCCGAATAGCCGAGCATGAGGCCGGTAGGTGCGTTGTCGAGCGCGATCGCGACTTCACCATCAGACGAAGGCGCGCCGTCGCTGTTGAGCAATGCGATGCGATAGCCGGGCATCGGGCGGCCCATGGAACCGGGAACAATCGGCTGGCCTGGTGAATTGGCGATGAGGCAGGTGGTTTCGGTTTGACCGTACCCGTCGCGGATATCCAGGCCCCAGGCATCGCGCACGCGGCTGATCACCTCGGCGTTCAATGGCTCGCCGGCGGAAGTGACCGAGCGGAGTTTGACTGCGTATGCGGCGAGGTTCTCTTGAATGAGCATGCGCCACACAGTGGGCGGAGCGCAGAGGCTGGTGATCTCATGACGGACCAACGTTTCCAGAACATCTTTGGCGTGGAAGCGCGTGTAGTTGTAAGCGAAGGCCGTGGCGCCCGCGTTCCATGGGGCGAAGAAGCAACTCCAGGCGTGCTTGGCCCAACCGGGCGAACTGATGTTCCAATGTGTGTCGCCCGGCTGCAGGCCGAGCCAGTACATGGTGGTGAGATGCCCGATGGGATAGCTCGTGTGAGAATGCTCTACTAGCTTGGGCTGCGCCGTGGTGCCGGACGTGAAGTAGAGCAGCAGGGGATCGGTGGCGTTGGTTGGGCCATCGGGAATGAACTCCTGCGACTCCTGTGCTGCTTCGTTGAGCATGAGGCGGGTGAAGGGCGTGCGGAGACCGTCGAACTTCGCGGCCTGCGCTGGGTTGACCACGACGAAGCGAATGGCGCCGCGGTCAAAGCGATCCTGCAGGTCGGCTTGGGCGAGAAGCGTGGTGGCGGGAACTACGACAGCGCCAATCTTCATCGCACCCAGCATCACGAGCCACAGCGGAACCTCGTTGGTAAGCATCACCAGGATGCGATCGCCGCGCTGCACGCCGCTGCGCCGGAGGTAGTTGGCGGCCTGGTTCGATTCCATGGCAAGCTCGGCGAAGGTGCGCGTCGTGGGGACGCCATCGGGATCCAGCACTGTGAGGGCAGGGCTCTGGTTGCCTCCCGCCACGGCGTCGAAATAGTCGAGAGCCCAGTTGAAGTGCGTGGGCCGCGGCCATTGGAAGCCCTCGCAGGCGGCGCGGTAGTCCAGACGATGCCGGAAAAGGAAGTCGCGGGCGGCGAGGAATGCTTGGGATCCCATGAGTCGTGATTGTGCGGCGATCTTCATGATGATACGACGGGCGCGAATCGAACTGTGGGGGTAGTGCTGTATGCTACGGTGGCAGCATGACGAGCCGGCAGTGGACCATTCTCCTGCTGCTGGTGACGTGCAGCTTCATCTGTCTGGTGGACCGGACGAATCTTTCGGTGGCCGCAACGGACATCCAACGCGATTTGCGGTTGAGTGATTCACAACTGGGTTTGTTGCTGTCGGGTTTCTTCTTCACCTATGCCACGTTTCAATTGCTGGCGATCTCGGGGTGGGTGGCAGACCGGTTTCATGTCAGTTGGGTGCTGGCCGCGGGCCTGCTGGTATGGTCGTTGGCTACGGTGTTGACCGGGGCAGCGCGGGGCTTTGTGGCGATCTTCGGACTGCGGTTGGTATTGGGAATCGGCGAGTCGGTGGCGTATCCGGCGTACGCGCGAATTCTTGCCAGCCACTACCAGGAGCATCATCGCGGCCTGGCCAATGCGCTGATTGATGCTGCGACGAAGGCGGGCACTTCGTTGGGCACCCTCATGGGCGGCTTGCTGATTCTGCGCTATGGCTGGCGTCCGTTTTTCGTGTTGTTAGGCGTGGCGGGGATGTTGTGGCTGATCCCCTGGGCGCTGTGGGCGCCGCGGGGCGCGAGCATGGGCGCGCAACCCAGGGCGGAAGGCGCGCCTGGTGTGCGGGATATCCTCCGGCAACGGGCCGCGTGGTCCACGGCGCTGGGGCAATTCTGCGCCAACTATTTCTGGTACTTCCTCATTACCTGGCTCCCAGGCTATTTGGAAAAAGAACGGCATTTCGCCAAGGACAAGATGGCTGTGTTCGGTTCCCTGGCGTTCCTCATCATCGGAGTGGTCTCGGTTACCAGTGGATGGCTGGCCGACCGGTGGATCCGCATGGGAGGGAGCCCGACCCTGGTTCGCAAGACGTTCGCTGGCTCCGGGCTGGCGTTGTCTACAATCATTCTGCCAGTGGCGGTGATACGCGATGAGTCCAGTGCAATGGCGCTGTTGTTTCTGGCTTGTGTCGCGTTCGGTATTTACACGCCCACCATCTTCGCCATCACGCAGACGTTGGCCGGGCCGCTGGCAGCGGGCAAATGGACGGGATTGCAGAACGGCTTCGCCAATCTCGCAGGTGTGGCCGCGCCGTTGTTGACGGGCTGGATTGTGCAGGTGACAGGCGGCTTTCATCTGGCTTTTGTGTTGGCGGCAACCATCGCGCTCGCAGGGGCGGGCTTTCTGGTGCTGGGCGTGAAGCGGATTGAGCAGGTGGCGTTCGCGTCGAAGTCGATATAATCTTCGGAGCCATGAAGCGACGTCAGTTTCTCACCTCAGGCCCCATTGTGGCCGCCGTTTCCGCCGTTGATTCCCCACCAGCCGCAGCCGCGCCGAAGCGGGCATTGATGAAGTTGGGCGCGGTGCTGATGGGAGGCGGACCTCCGGGAGGGCGGGCAAGAGGCGAAGCCCCAGGCGGCGAAGAACGCCCGCGTCGCACCGCACCGCGCGATCCCGAGCAGGGGTTCAAGGCTCTGGGACGATTTGGAATACGGAACGTGGTGGCCCGTGCGCAGATTGCCGATGGGCGGCTCTATGCCACCGTGGATGAACTGAAGCGCCTCACCGACACGGCGGCCAAGTACGACGTCAGCGTCGATATCCTCGATCCGCCGTTCTTGCCGTCGAGCCATATCGACAGGGAGCAGCATCCGGCCATCATGCTCGGGCAAAGTCCGGAGCGCGACCGCGACATCGAGCAGATTCAGACCATGATCAAGAACTGCGCCGCGGCGAAGATCCCCTGTATCAAATACAACATGAGCATTCTCGGTGTGCTCCGCACGGGGCGCACACCGGGGCGCGGAGACACGAGTTATTCCACATACCGCTGGAAGGATGCGAAGCAGGATGTTCCGCTCACGCGCGCCGGGGTGGTCAACGCCGACCGCTACTGGGAGCGCATTACCTATTTCCTGGAGCGCGTCATTCCGGTGGCCAACGAGTACAAGGTCCGCATGGCGTGCCATCCCAACGATTCTCCCGTGCCTCCCCAGGGCTATCAGGGCGTGGATGCCGTGCTCGGAACCGTGGAAGGGCTGAAGAAGTTCATCGCAATTCAGGAGAGTCCCTATCACGGGTTGAATTTCTGCCAGGGGTCGGTATCGGAAATGCTGGCCAATCCCGGCAAGGAAATCATCGACGTGATCCGCTATTTCGGCACCCGCAAAAAGATCTTCAATGTTCACTTCCGCAACATCAAAGGGCGCCGCGACGACTTCATGGAAGTGGCTCCGGACGAAGGCGACGTGAACATGTTCCAGGCAATGCGCGCATACAAGGAAGTCGGCTTCGAGCACATGGTCCATCCGGACCACGCCGTGTTCTCCCCCAGCGATAGCGGCGGCGAGTACACGGCGTTTGTGTATGGCTACATCCGGGCGCTGATTCAGGCCGTGGATCAGCTTGGCTGAGCAGCCATCTCCACCCCTTTCGTGGAGACGTAGTATTTCGCCAGCATGTTTGGTTTCTCCCAGGCTGGCATGGCTTTGGGATTGTCGAGGTAAGCGAAGAACTGGCGCGTCACTTCGCCGAAGTGCGCCTCGTGCCCGACGCGGTACTGGTCCGGAATGGCGATGCGGAATTCGTTGCTAATCTCCTCGACGCCAAGGCCGGGGAATTCCGAATGCAGTTCCTTGAGCTTCGCCTCCAGCGCCTGGCCGATGCCGGACTGGCCGGCGTTGGGCACAACGTAAACCTCGGGCCGGAAGTTCTCCGCTTCGCCCTGGCGCACTTCGATGCTCGATTGTGAGCCGCGGAAGCGCGCCACGTACGTATCGCTGACACCTTCCAGATCCCAGCGCACGTTCATGTGCACGTGAATGCCACGAATGGAATAGGAAACGAAGTTGTTGCCGTAGTAGTGAAAGTTCCCATCCTTCACAAAGCTGCTCAGTGAGCCGGGGATGGATGCGCCGCCGGTGACCTGCCTCCATTGATCGGGAGCAAGGACAGTGGGCCACCGCCGTGCCCCGTGCATCGCGATGTCGGTGCGGTAGTCGAGTGCCTGGTCGGGGAAGGCGATCCACTGGGCGAGGTCGACAAGATGCGTGCCAACGTCGTTGAGCGCTTCGCCCTGATCTTCGATATCGAAGAAATCGACGGGGCGGAGCATGGGGAATCCGCCCACTGTTTTGATCAGCCGGTGCATGCTGTCCATGAACACTGCCGGCTCATCCGCCGTGCCGGAAAGCAAGGCTCCGAAGACTTGTGGTGTGTTGACCAGCGCGCGGTGAAGGATAGACGTGATCTCATAGCGCTCGGTCATCATGTCGTAGGCCACAATCCCCTGCTGGTCCGCTGCATCGAGGGCCGCTTCGATGCGGGGCAGATCCACGGAGCGGAGGATCCATGGCTTGTCCGCGAGCACGTGGAAGCCCTTGGCAACGGAACGTTCGATGCGTTCGATCTTGGCGCGGTTGCGGCCGGAGAGCACGACGGCGCTACCCGCGGGCTGCTCGGCCAGCATGCGATCGAGGAAATTGGGGCCGGTGTGGATGTTCAATTCCCAGCAGGTGGGTTCGGCGGCACGCTGGTTGAAGCGGGCGACACGCGTGAGATGCTCCGTGAGATCGAGGCCAAGCGGCGCGTAGATTGTCACAACGGGAGACACGCCGGCATACATTTCTTTCTGTACAAGAGCGGCGTGGAAGTGGGCGGGATCGAGAGTGATGAGGTGAACCATTCGAAGTCGATTGTGGCACAACGGATGCGCCGCAATTCGGTCAATCGCGCCAGGCCTTGACTCTGCCCCTGGGGCAAGGCCGCACTATCTGGAATTTGCGAAGTGGACCGGGGTAACCATCAAAGCCCTGCGTCACTATGACCGCCTGGGTCTGCTCAAGCCGAAACGAAAGACTCTGAAATTTCCCGGCCTTCCTCTAAACAGATCCAGGCTCTCCTCGAAACCACATCTCTCGCGTTGCCCGATGCTCTGCGTGCGCAGCGGCGTGCGCTGGAGCAGAAGCAACGAATCCTGGCGCGAGCGGTTCGGGTGATCCGCTTTGTCGCGGTAGTACAGTGACCAGGCGTGGGAACAGCGCCGCCAGACTCCGAAGAGGGTCCTTCACGGGAGTGGCTCGCGCTCCATTCCACAGGACCGCCGAATTTCTCAACAGGGCCGTGGCCGCGGATATAACTCGCGCTGTCACCCGATTCCCCAAACGCGAAAAATCGGCTATACTTTTGGCCATTCGAGTTCCATTGCACAAAACGGTCGTAATGAGGTTCTCCATGAAGATTCAAAGTCTGATCTTCTCCTTGCTCGTTTGCTCGGCTGCCAATGTTTGGGGGCAGGCCGTAACCGCAACGCTAGTCGGCACCATCACTGACGCCTCCGGCGCAGTCGTTGTCAATAGCAAAATCTCCGCCACCGAAACGAATACCGGCGTCAGCCGCACCGCTTCCACCAATGAGAGCGGTAACTATTCTTTTCCCAACCTGCCTCCTGGCACTTATTCGGTTACTGCCGAACAACCAGGCTTCAAACGGGCGGCGCGCACGGGTGTTGATGTCATCGTCAATGCCACCACGCGTGTCGACCTCACTCTTGTTCCCGGCCAGTTGACTGAAACCATTGAGGTCACGGCCGAAGCCGCCATCCTGCAAACCGATCGCGCCGACACAGGCCGCAAGATCGAAACCACGCAGTTGGCCAACCTGCCCACCGGTTACAACCGCAGCTTCCAATCGCTGCTCAACCTGGTGCCTGGCACCACTCGCGCCTTTGCTCCACATTCTGAGTTCTTCAACTCGCAGGGATCGCTCACCACACAGGTGAACGGCGTCAGCCGGCTCGGCAACAACGTGCAGTTTGAAGGCGTCGATAACAACCACCGTACCGGCCTGCTCACCATCCTCATCCCCCCCATCGAAGCGATCCAGAACGTCGACGTCAGCACCAGTAACTATGAAGCCGAACTCGGACGCGCGGGTGGAGCGGTCACCAACGTCATCCTCAAATCCGGCAGCAACGAATTTCACGGTGCGGTCTATGAGTTCCACAACAACAGCCATCTGAACGCCCGCGAGACTTTTCAGCCCGCAAAGCCGGTCACAACCTACAACTACTTCGGCGGCAACATCGGCGGGCCGATCGTCCGCAACAAGACGTTCTTTTTCGCCGACTACCTGCGCATCGCGGATCGCCGCGGTGATGGCTTCATTATCACCGTGCCGGGCGCTCCCTTCCGCGCGGGCGATTTCAGCAGCCAGACAGCACGTGTGTACGACCCCGCCACCGGAGATCGCATCACGGGCGTCGGCCGCCAGCCGTTCGCCGACAACAAAATCCCCACTTCCCGCATCAGCCCCATCGCCTCAAAGATCCTCTCGTTCGTTCCGGCGACGAACCTCAACAACAATCTCATTAACAATTTCGCCGGCGCCACCACGCGCAGCAAGGATCAGGACTCCTTTGATGTGAAGGTGGATCACCAGCAGGGCGATAAGGATCGCTTCTCCGTGCGCTACAGCTTTCAGCGCCCCGTGGTGACTGACCCGGGCCGGTTCGGCATCTACGGCGGCGGTGGAAAGGGCTTTGCAGCCACAGGGATCAATCGCACCCAAAGCGCCGCGGTGAACTACACGCGGCTGCTGTCCCCTACACTGATCACCGAAGCGCGCATCGGCGTGGGACGGTACAGCAACAAGGCCGAGAATCTGGATATCGGCACCAATGCTTCCGAAGCGCTAGGCATCCGGGGCGTCAATCTGGACCGCTGGTCGAGCGGTTTGACCACCATCACCGTTGGCGGCTACGCCGACCCGCTGGTAGGCTATGTCAACAGTCTCCCCTGGAACCGCGCCGAAACGAATATTGACCTCGTCAACAACTGGACGAAGATTCAGTCCAACCACACCATCAAGTTTGGTGTCGATGTCCGGCGGCTCCGCGACGAATTGCTGCAGACTCAGGACGCCGGTGGCCCGCGTGGCCAGTTCAGCTACGGAAACAATCAGACGTCCACTTCCGGCGCCGCTGTGCAGGCGCAGGTGAACGGACTCGCCAGTTTCCTCCTCGATGTGCCGTCACAGATTCAGCGCGACCTCGCGGTGGCATTCCCTGCCTATCGCGCCTGGATGGTGTTCAGCTATTTGCAGGATAAGTGGCAGGTGAGTCAGAAGCTCACCGTCGATCTCGGCCTGCGGCATGATTTCTATCCGCCGGCCACGCCACGGTTGAAGGGCGGCTTCTCCAATTACGATCCGAGCAACAACACGCTGGTTGTGGCGGGTTTGGGCAGCAACGCAATGAACCTCGGCCGCAAGACCTATTACACCGGGTTTGCACCGCGAGTCGGCATGGCCTACCGCGTCGATCCGAAAACGGTGGTGCGTGCAGGATTCGGACTCAGTTGGATTCCATACCCGGACAATTCATACGCCTACAATTTCCCGATCAAGCAGACCAACGTGTTTCCCAACACCAATACGTTCGGGCAGGCGCAAGCACCCAACGGATCCTTCGTAGCCATGTCGACGGGCTTTCCGGCGCCCACCACAGCCGCCATTCCGGATAATGGCATCATTAGCGCTGGTACTGCGGGATTGCTGTCCTCCACCTTCAACACTATTCCGCTCGACTATCGCGAAGGCTATCTCACTACCTGGAATATGGCAGTGCAGCGACAGTTGCCGAGGAACTTCACCATTGAGGCCGCCTACGTCGCCAACCACACCGTGCGCGCCCCTGTTGCCTACAACCTGAACGCATCGTTCGTATTCAATTCCGGATCGAACGGAAAACCGTTGTTTCAGAAATTCAACAAGAACACCGACGTCAACTACCGCTACGCCGGTGTGAGCAACAACTACAACAGCCTCCAGGTCAAGATTGATCGCCGCTTCAGCGGAGGGTTCCAAATGACCACGGCTTACACGTTGGGACACGCATTGGGAATGTCTTCCGAAGATGGTGGCCTCTGGAATTACATCCAGCAGCGCCGCAGCTATGCCCGCCTCGATTTCGACCGCCGCCACACTTTCGTACAAAGCTACGTCTACGAGTTTCCGTTCGGCAAAGGCAAGAAGTATTTCACCAGCGGGGTTAGCCGTTGGGTGGCAGGCGGATGGCAGTTGAATGGCGTCCTAAGCCTGATGACCGGGCGTCCGTTCACGCTTGGCACCAACATTAGCGCCAACACGCCGGGCAGCAGCATCACGCCCGACCTGCGCGGCCAGCTCAACATTACACACGCTGTCGCCGGAACCATCGGGACTGCGACCTGGTTTGACACCACCGGCTGCGTGCCGGTTGTCACGGCATCGTGCTTCGCACAGCAGCCGCTCGATGCGGACGGCCGCACTCCTCACTTCGGCAATCTGGGCCGCAACACCTTCAATGGGCCCGGCCTCGGCAATCTCGACTTCTCCATCTTCCGCAAATTCGAAATCACTGAGCGGATCAAGGTGGAGTTCCGCGGCGAATCCACTAACGTCACCAACTCGCCGGCGTTCGGCAATCCGAACACCACGCTGGGCGACGCGAACTTCGGCAGGATCACCGGCACACTCGCTGGCCTGGTTACGAATCAGGGTGTTGGCGGCACAGGACCACGCGCCGTCAACCTCGGCATCAAGGTCACGTTCTGAGTCAGACGCCGGCCGCGTCGGCGCTCAGCAGATTCTCGGCAACTGTTCTCCGGACAGCATGTCGACCACTCTGTTGCCGCCGATGCGGCTGCGCATCACCACCAGCGGGTCCGGCTTGTCGAGCACGGCGCCGATGCAGGCCGCGCCCTCCGGGAGCACACGCAATGCTTCCGTGACCTGCGCGGCAGGTATCCAGGCCACAAAACGGCCCTCGTTGGCGACGTACAGCGGGTCGAGGCCAAGCAGTTCGCAGGCCCCCTTCACGGCGTCGCGAACCAGAATCGCGGGCTCCTCAATCTGATGCATCAGCGAGCGGGCCTGGGCCACCTCATTCAGCGCGGAACTGACGCCGCCGCGCGTACAGTCGCGAAGGCAATGGACGTCTATTCCGGCGCGGAAAAGAGCGTCCACCAGCGACCACAGTTCGCGCGTGTCACTCCCGATGGGCGCTTCAAACTCCAGGCCCTCGCGCACCGAAAGGATGGCGATTCCGTGCGCGGCGATATCCCCGCTCAGCAGGATGGCATCGCCCGGTTGCACCTGCGCCGGGCTGGTGAACGGCCCTTCCACAACTCCAACGCCTGAGGTGTTGATGTAAATGCCGTCTCCCTTGCCGCGATCAACCACCTTGGTGTCGCCCGTGACAATCTGCACTCCCGCCGTGAGTGCGGCCGCGCGCATCGATGCGACAACCGTCTCCAGCGTGGCCATGGGCAGGCCCTCTTCCAGAATGAAACCGCAGCTGAGATAGAGCGGCCGTGCACCGCACATCGCCAGATCATTCACCGTCCCGTTGACCGCGAGATCGCCGATGTTGCCGCCGGGAAAGAGCAGCGGTTTCACCACGTAAGAATCGGTACTGAAGGCCAGCCGGGCGCCGTTGGGCTGAATCAGTGCGCCATCATGCCGTTCTTCCAAGGGAGCATTGGCAAACGCGGGAAGGAACACGCGCTCAATGAGCCGCTGGGTGAGACGCCCGCCCGCGCCGTGCGCCATGACGATGCGCTGATCCGATGGCAACTCCACCGGACATTGCAGCGCGAAGTTCTTAACTGTTTCGCCGGCCATAAAGATAGTACGCCGCGCAGGCGCCCTCACTGGAAACCATGGGTGCGCCGAGCGGTCTTTCCGGAGTGCAGGCAGTCCCGAATGCCGTACATTCCTGTGGTTTGCGTATGCCCTGCAGCACCAGCCCGCTGATGCAGACTTCCGGTTCGCGGACTGTGCCCACGTTTAGGGGGAACCGCAGTTCGGCGTCGAAGTGGCGGTAAGCCTCGCGCAATTGCAGGCCGCTTTGCGGGATTTCGCCAATGCCGCGCCACGTGCGCGGCGCAACAGCAAACACCTCGTGAACCATGCGTTGGGCGGCCACGTTGCCCTCGCGCCGAACCATGCGGGAATATTGATTCTCCACTTCCGCCCGCCCCTGCTCCAGTTGCCGCACGCAAAGCAGCGTGCCTTCCAGAATGTCCACGGGCTCAAAGCCGGTTACCACAATGGGTACGCGGTAACGCTCGGCCAGAGGCACATACTCTTCATAGCCCTGCACCGTGCAGACATGTCCAGGGGCGAGAAATCCCTGCACGCGGGACTGCGGCGATTCAAGCAGTGCCGTCATTGCCGGCGGGACAAGCACATGCGCCACCAGCACACTGAAGTTCGCGAGCCCGAGCTTCGACGCCTGAAACACCGCCATGGCATTTGCCGGCGCCGTGGTCTCAAAACCAACAGCGAAGAAGATCACCTGCCGGCCGGAGTTGGTTTGCGCCAATCGCACTGCGTCCAGCGGGGAATACACGATGCGCACGTCCGCGCCTTCCCCCTTGGCGTCGAACAGGCTCCGCGCCGATCCTGGCACACGCAGCATATCACCAAAGCTGGTGAAGATGACTTCGGGGCGCAATGCCAGCGCGACGGCTTTGTCAATCAGCTCGGCCGGCGTGACGCACACCGGGCACCCTGGACCGTGCACCAGCGAAACCTGCGGCGGGAGAAACGCCTCCAGTCCGCTTTTGAGGATGCTGTGGGTTTGGCCTCCGCATACTTCCATCAAAGTCCACGGACGAGTAACAGTGGAACGGATGGCCGCAGCCAGCGACTCCACCAGCGCGGCGTCGCGATACTCGTCAAGATATTTCATCCAACTGCCCCAGTTCCCGCAGCAATTCGAAGGTTCTCTGCGCCTCCGCTTCGTCAACTCTATGCAAGGCGATGCCAACATGCACCAACACGTAATCGCCGACTTTAGCGTCGGGGAGAAACGCGAGGTTCACGTGTTTCCGGACCCCGTTGAAGTCGACTTTGCCCTGCAGAAACTCCGGCTCGCCGCCTTCGATTTCAAGAATTTTGCCGGGAATGGCGAGACACATGATGGTTCACTTTCTCCATTATCCACTCGATCCAACCATCCAAGCCTTCGCCCGTGCGGCTGGAAAGAAACGCGATATGGGTTTCGGGGCTCATCCTTCTTCGAATTCGACATACACGTTGCGAACCAAAGCGATGAAGTCGGGCTGCGGACTCGCTATTCCGTTGCGCCGAGCCGCATTATAGGAGGTTTCCCGTTGTAAGCGACCCCACGGCTTGGGAACCGGGCTGGGATGTGCAAGGAAATGGCCATCGGAAAAGGCGAAGAGGGGGCGCAAGCCGGGACGGAACCACCGCGTGTGGGCCGTGATCAAACCCAGTCCGTGCGCCAAAACACGCACCACGGCGGCAGTTACCACGCGCTCTTTAGTGCCGCCGCGATAATGGCCATGTTGCGATCCGGGTCCGCGATATTGCGGGGGTAGTAGTAAAAGAGCAAATGATCCAGCGGCAGAGCCAGCACTTTCGGCAGCCCTTGTTCCATGGCAGGCAGCATCACGGCAGGCAGGTTATGATTCTCCGCCAGCATCAACGCCTTCTTGCCATGTTTGCGAGCCAGCGCGGTGATCTGCTCGCCTTTGCCCAGCAGCACTTTTCCCTTGCCGCTTTCCTGATCCTCTTGCTTGGCGCCGGTGGCCCATTGCTTGTCGGTGGCCAGATCCCAGGGGCGCCCATCGCAGCCGAACGTGTCGATGCCCTCAATGCGCGCGCAGATCTCCACTTGCTGCATGTTGTTGTGCGCCTGCACGAACATGGCGATGCGCTTGGTGGGGAATTTGCCGCGCACGAACTGGCTGACACGCCCGTAGAAATCGGCGGTCGCCTGCCAGTGCGCCTCGCGCGGAGCCTTCGCTCCCAGCTTGGCTACGGCCGCTTTGCTGTAATCCAGGCGGAAGCCTTTCGGTTCATCCCAGATCATCCCGTCGATGGGGAATTTCGTGAACAGCGTGCTGAGCGACTGGCAGAAAAACTCGTAAGTGGCCGGATGATGGATGCTGCTGATGACTCCCGAAACCCGCGGCGCCTGGTAGGTGGAACCGTCTTCATTGAGGATCCAGGTTTCCGGATGCAGCGCGGAAAAGAGGCTGGGGACTTTCGGCGCCCCGGCCGTGAGTCCGCCCCACCGTGCCGGGGTGGCGATTACCTTCAGATTGCGCTTCGCCGCTTCATTGCACACGATCTCGATGTTTTCCACCGCGGCAAACAGATCCTGCTCCAGCACGGCGAGTGTGAGGTGCGTGCAACCCGCTCCGGCCATCCAGGCCAGGTCTTCGCGCACATGGCGCGGAACCATGGTGTACATATGGGCGCGGAAGTAGTGCGCGTTGACGATCTCCGGGCGCTTCGTCTTTGCGACAAGCGCGGGCGCAGTGAGCAGAGGTAAGAAGTTGCGGCGGTTCATGACGGAGTTCGTTCCGATGTTTGCAGCATATAACCGAAGCCACGGACGGTGCTGAGTATCGCCGCGCGAGCCCCGAGTTTCTTGCGGATGGCGCGCACCACCACATCCACAACGTTGCTTTCCGAAGCACTGCGGCGGCCCCACACCTGTTGCAGCAGCTCGGCCCGGGCCACCGCCTTGCCGCATCGATCCTGCAGGTAGCGGAGCAGATCGAATTCCAGGGTGCTCAGCGGCGTTCTCTTCTCGTCGACAACGAGTTCATGCGTCTCAAGATCAAGCAGTCCATCCACCCGTACGCCGATCTCCGCCGCAACCAGGCCGGAAAGCCATGCGTCAACAGAGCCCGGCCCGAAATCGAGCACGGCCAGGCGATGTGTGATGCCGTCGATGACCACCGCGTGTCCGTCCAGCATCTGAAAGCCGAGGGTTTTCGCGGCGGCTGCGTACGGTCCCACATCGCGCAGGGAGAGGTAGCACCGGCGCAGGTAGGGCCGCAACTCCACATAGGAGCGCTTTACGTCGAGCCAGCAGGACGCCTGCACGGGCGAAGGCCGCTCTCCAGCCGTGGCGCACAGCCAACGGCGCAGAAACACCGCAGTGTGCCCGGGCGGCAACGGACACTCGCGCAAATGACGCCGCCAGGCACGCATGAGGGGATCGTCCTCCATCCGGGGGATCTCTTTGTCCCGCAACTCCACGAAGACATAGAATCCTCTGATGCCGGATGCGCTGCGTACCACGCGGAATGCGCCTGGACCTCGTGCCCACCAGTTGTGGAGAGTCCGCGCGGAGGCTGGTGTCTCGTGCTCATCAACGATGCGGAGGATGGCGTCGCGATCGTCATCGCAAGCGCGATCCACTTCAATCGTAGGTGTGATGGCCGGGAAGAAGGCATCGCGCACGGCGGGGTTTTCCAGCAGAAACAGCATACCGCTGGTGTAGGCCCACATCTGTTCCCGGCTCGCCGCGGCGGCTTCCGTGCGCAACTGACGCCAGGCGGCGCGGCGGAAGGATTGGAAGCGATGCGGGTCAGCCGATCGCAAACTGGACGCCAGTGCGTGGCGCACTGGATCATGCAGGATCAGGCCATTGCGCGTCGTTTGCACGAAACTGGAGGCGCTGAGCCGATCGTAAGCCGAGTGCGTAAAGCCCGGCAGCATGGCGCCTGCAAGTGAGCGGGTGACACAGTACACGACGGAGGCGGCCTCCAGAGCGGCTCGCGTGCCGTCGTCTTCCACTGCGTTCAGATAATGTGCGGCAAGCTGTCGGATCAGCGCCTGCGCGGACTCCGGTTCCGGCTGCGAGGCGAGCTGGCTGGACCGGGACGAGATGGCCAACCGCAACGCGAGCGGGTATCCACGGGCCAGCCGGTTCATCCGCTGCGCCTCGCTGCGGCGGATTCCCGCGCGCGTAAGCAATTCCAACGCGTCTGCATCCGGCATCCCGGCGAGCGCCAGCGCGTGCAGGAGCCCCTGCCATTCCAGCGCCAGCAGCCAGGATGCGGAAGGAGGATAGCGGCTGGCGAATACGACGCGCACGGATTGATCCAACTCCGGGATGAACGTGCGGCGGATCCACGAATCGAGCAGGTGAAAGCACTCGTAGGAATCGAGCAGCAAGATCATCCGCTTCCCGTCGCGAGCGCTCAGACTGTCCCCCAGACCCTCAAGAAAACTGACCGGCGTAGGCTCTATGGAGCGGCAATCGAGGGCGACGATGTCGGCGCCAGCGGCAGCCGCCCGTCTGCCAAATTCGCTAAGCAACGCCGACTTCCCGATTCCCGCCATGCCGTGGACCCACACCGCGATTGGCCCGTCCGGGTGCAGGCATCGCTCCAGGATGGAAAGTTCGGTACTCCGCCCAATGAAGTTCTGGGATGCATTCTCCGCCAGAATCTGTTTCACTCGGCGAGCCCCGGGCATAGGCTTAGACTACCCGATTCCGCGCGTCGCGCGAGTGGGATTGACCAGGACTCCGAAATCACGGCTCGTGATGTCGGCCAGGTTCGGGTGCGTCACGACGGCTTGAAATAGCGCCGACTGGAAGTAGTCCTGCATCGCTTCACGGTCGCGCCACGTGTAGACGCCGCCAAAGGTATTCGAGGCGGCATCGCTGAGCCACACCTTGCTCAGCAGGCCGGGAACCTGCTGGAAGGCGGGCGCGAAGTGTGTCTCGCACGCCTGCTCATACTCGGCTGGGCTCATGTCTTTCAGGTGGAACGTGACGATTTGTATGTGCATCGTGAAACGAGCATAAAGAACAAAGCGGCCCGTTGGATGAGAGAATGATGAGAATTCGCTGAGAACCGCTTATTGCTGGTTGGCCCGCTTGCCGAAGTAGCTTTCGTAGATGGCCACCGGGTCTTCCATCCGCACGCCATAATCGCCCACTTCAGCAAGCCAGCCATCGAGTTCCGCGCGCATCGCTTTGAGCCGCGATGCATGCTCTCCAGCGGCAGCCAGATTCGCGACCTCATGCGGGTCGTTCTGCAAATCGTAGAGCTCTTCCACCGGCTTCGACGGCGCTGCGAAGAGCGATTGCACCGCGTTGAGCTTCCCTTCCGCATGCAGTTGCTTCACCAGATTCCAGGTCGGATACTCGCGCTCCTTATATGGATTGGGCTGCATGTAGGGGATGCCGGGAAGGAAGTTGCGGATGTATTTGTAGCGCGCATCGACGACGCAGCGCATCCGCTCAATGGCCGTATCACAGCGGTCGCGAGCGGCGAAGATGCGGGTGCGCGGAGTGTGATTGGCGGCCAGCATGTCGCGGCCATGCAGTGTGGAGGGCGCCCCGGCACCGGCCGCGGCGAGTGTGGCGGCGGTGATATCGAGGGAACTGACCAGATCGTCACGCACCGCGCCTTTCGCTACGCCCGGCCCGCGCACGAGCAGCGGGACGTGAATTCCTCCCTCATAGAGGAACTGCTTCCCGCGGAAGAGGCAGCTCCCGTTGTCGCCAAGGAAGAAGACCAGTGTGTTGTCGGCGATGCCTTCCTGATCGAGGCGGGCCATCACTTCGCCTGCATACCGATCCACCAGTTGGATAGCCTCGAGATAATTCGCGTATTCATCGCGGGCCGTGGGGTGATCGGGGTAGTAGGGCGGGAGTTTGAGCTTGCTCTGGTCGATGCGCGCAGTCAGTTTGCGGCCGAGCGGCCAGCCGTAGCCTTTGTGGCTTTCCTGTAGAGAGAGTTGGGCGAAGAACGGACGGCCCGCCGGGCGTTGCGACCAATCGTAGCCATCAAACGGGTTGCGCGCATCGAAATTGAAATCCGTCTTGCCGGAGCCCTTGGCGCCCGATTGCTTGTTCTCTTTCTTGCTGGCCCCAGGAGCAGACAAAACGGTGAAATAGCCTGCTTCCCGCAGCCGGTCAGTGACCAGGCGCACCGGCGAAGGAAGCGGCTTCTTGTCGATCGTACGGTGATTGTGCGCGCCGAAGCTGATCTGATACTGGCCGGTGATCAGAGCCGAGCGGCTGGCGGAGCAGACCGGGGCCGTGGTGTAAGCCCGCGTGAAGCGAGTGCCTTGCGCCGCCAGCCGGTCCAGGTTCGGTGTCTGAATCAGCGGCTCGCCATAGCAGCCGAGTTGCGGGCTGATGTCCTCCGCTAGGATCCACAGAATGTTGGGCTGCTTCGCCAAAGCGCGAGGGCCGGGCTGGGCATACGCTGCCGAGGCGAGAGTGGAACCAAGCAGACACGACCGGCGAGTGAGCATGACTGGAACTTAGCGTATCACTGCGCCAGTAACGTGAGCCGGCCGAATTGCTTTTCCATCAGGCCGGTCAGCCAGCGGCGGTGCGCTTTGAGGAACTCGGCAAAGCCCACGGGCGATGCCGGATCGAAGCGCGGCCCCTGCCAATCGAATGCAGGTGCCTTGGCGGCGGGCTCGACGATACCAGTCCCGTCGTTCGGGCGATGTTTGTGCGTGCCTGCATAGCGATTGGCTTCGAACACGATCCCCTGAGCCGGACCGAAGCCTGCCGCCAGGCTGTGCCGGCCTTGCGCGTCGCGCACCACTTGATGGCCGTAGACAGCCGTGCCTTCCACCAGAAACGCATTATTGCGGAAGATGGCGCCCTGGGCCCAACTCGCCCAATTGCCGAGGATCAGCATCTGCACTTCCATACCCGGCGCTACATAGATGGCATTGTCGTGGATGAGTGTGTTGGTAGCGCTGCCGCTGATGTCGAAGATGCGCTCACGGTCATTGCGGCTGATGTTGTACCGCACGATGGTGCCATCATTGCCGATGTTGCGGGAACGGGGATGCTTCCCGTCGTTGCAGATGAGAATGAAGCCGCCTTCGTTATCGTGACTGTAGTTGTACTGGAAGACGGTGTTGCGCGAGTTGTAGTCGGAATCGAACCCCTGGCCGTCTTTGGTCGTGCGCGTGAAGGAGGCTTCGTTCAGTTGAAACAGGGAATTGTCGCTGGACCAGGGCCAGATGCCGGCGTTGTAGCTGTCGGCGCGGCGGTTGGCGTCGCGGCAGATGTTGTGCTCCACGCGCGCTCCATCGCTGGCCCACACGACAATGCCATCGCCGCCGATGTCCTGGACGAGGTTGTCGCGCACGACAACGTTGCGGCTGGGGTACCAGCGCTCCCGCGACCAGTGGTGGCTTTGCAGCACGATGCCGGTGCGATCCACTTTCCACACGATGTTCTTTTCCACCACCAATCCGTCGAAGCGTGATGGCTTCTTCCCGCCTTGAATGCGCAGAATGATCCCGCCGTTCCCCTTGTCCGATTGGATGCCGTTGACATCGTGCACATAAAGGCCGGAGAGAACGATGCCCCGTGCATCGCCGTAATCCTCCAGTTCCACCAACACTCCGCGCCGTAGCGAACGACTAGGCCCCAGGTTGGTGATCTCGAGATCGCGCACCTCCACCTGTTCGGCGTTGTGCAGCTGGATCGTGTTCTCCACGCGGCCTTCGCCATCGATGCGAGGCAGCGCGCCCTCTCCATAGCTGGAAAACACGATGGGTTTGCCGGCCGTGCCGGAGGCGGTGATGGTGAGCTGTCCGGACCATCGCGAGTCGCTTTTGAGCAGAACGCGATCGCCCGGCCGCAGGCGCGTGGCATTGACCTTGGCCAGAGTTTGCCAGGCGGAGGAAGGCGACTCGCCGGCTCTGGAGTCGTTGCCTTGCGCCGCATCGACATAATAGGTCGATGGTTGCGCGTGGGCGGCCAGGCAAAACCAAAGCCAGAAGCGGATCATTGCTACAGATTACGGCTTTTTCGCGGCCGGCTGCGGAGGCTGTTCCTGCGTCGCCTCCTCGGGCAACGGATCGGGAGTATCGAACTTGATGGTGGCGTCGGCGCCGAACTTGCGATACAGGCGAAACTCCACTTCGTTCTTCACCAGATTCTTTCCTTCGCGCATCCGCACCTGGGCCCGCAGCGGTAGCACGTGTTCCGCTTCGCCAATCTTAATGAAGTCGAAGTCGAGCACGGTAGAGGCCTGCTGCACCGGGAAACTGGCCGGAATGTTCACGGCATCCATGGTGAGACGGCTGATGGTGAAGTAATCGGCGTCGACGTAGATCTGTCCCTGGTAGGCAGGCACGATGCTCATCGTGCGCTGGTAGTCGATGCGGTACTTCGATTTCGGCTGGGAAACCGCGTAGCGGTAGACATGATTGCGGCGGCCGCGCAGCGTGACCCAGCGATCCCAGCGAAAAGTGGTTTCGCTTTCCGGCTCGAAGATCTCGCGCATCATGGTGCCGAATTCGCCCGATGAGGAGGATCCGCCCAGTTTGTCGTGGGTGATGTCCGTCGTGCGGCCGTTGATCATGACGACCTTATAATCTTCCTTCTGTTCGAAGTAGGTGAGGCGCTCGGTGACCGTGTCGAGGGTGCGCCAGAACTCGAGGCCGGTGGGATCGTCATAGCGGCGGGTCACCTGGACGCAGATGAAATCCGGGAGCCGCTTGGCGTAGCCGAGGGCGTATTTCGTCACGTCATCGAGAATGCGCTTCTGCTCTTCCGCCGATGGCGGCGGGATGGTGGGGGCAACGGGCTTCGGTGCCGGCGGTGTCGCTTTGGGTAGCGACTTCGATGCTTCGGCCAGCGTCCGCAGAATCTCCACCGTGCGCGGGCCGATGCCCAGCCCCTGCCAGGTTTCAATCGTGCGCTCGTCCAGTTGCTCCGTGAGCGTGACTTTCTTCAGATACTCGGCCACCTGCTTATCAGGGTGCTTCAGCCGGATGGACGATTCCATGAAGCTCGACAGTTGCCGGATGTTGAGCTTCATTTGCGCGAAGGCGGAAAGAGAACAGAGAAGAAACAGTATCGAGACGCGCAGCAGCCTCATACCTCTATCATCGCTCAGGTGGTGGGCACATGGATCGGGATTGCGTTCCTCGCCACGGTCGGATATGCTAGCCAAACCGATTTCAAACGATGCAGGATTTATTGCCGGGATTTACGGTAAAGGCCGCGCAACTGCTGTTTGCGGTTCTGTCCGCCACTGTTTTTCTCCAGTTTCTCACCGGGCGGATCCGGATGCGCGGGATGCTGCTGGATACCGACGGGAAGGGCCATAGCCCCGCGCGCCTGCAAATGCTCGTGTTTACGCTGTTTGGAGCGATGCAGTACCTGACGATGGCGGTCAAAGACCCCACCCGCTTGCCGGAGCCGTCCCCCGAGATGCTGACCTTGTTGGGTGGAAGCCACGCCTTGTTCATGGGTTCCAAAGTTGTTCCTCTATTCGTTTCGATTCTGTCGGAGAGGATGCAAAAGAGATGATTTCACGCTACGCGACGGTGTTCATTGCCTTGGCGGCGATTGTCGTGCTGTGGCTGCTCCCGCTCGGCGCTGAGACGCAACCGCTCGACCGGTTGAAGATCAGCGTCGGCTATGTATTGTTATTCCTCATTCTGGTGTTGGGGCTGCAAATCTGCCTCCACGTCGCAACGGGGAAGATCGACCTGGCCTTTCTCATCTCCGATTCTGAGGGGTTCGCCAGCATGGGCCGTTTCCAGTTGCTGGTATTTACCTTCGTGGTGGCGCTGAGTTTCTTCCTGGTGGTGCTGGAAAAGAAAGGGCTCCCGGATATTCCCGCCTCGGTGCTGACACTGCTCGGCATCAGCGCGAGCACCTTCGCGGTGTCGAAGAGTGTCGATGCCAGCGAGAAGTCGGAGGAAGAGAAGCCCAAGGACGGCGTCAATGGCAAAAAAGACGAACGCACTTAAGATTGCCCCCTTTGTCCCGCTGGCCATCGGCGTTCTGCTGCAGAATGCCGTGCTGCCGGAGGCTCGTAAGTCGGTGGACAAAACGGCGACCGAGGCTCCGGTGGCTGAGTGCGACGATGTCGAGTCTTTCATGGATTGCCACTCGGACTACCCCACCGGCTGCACAGACAAGCCCGGCGGACGCTATGATCCGTATCTCAATCTGATGAAGAATCAACTGATTCCGCCTCCAGCCGATGCGGCGAAACTGCCTTACCTAAACTCGGCGGAAGAGTTCGCCAAGCTGGACCGCAAGCTGCCGGAAGGGCTGGAAAAGAAAAACCACGGCAAGTTTCAAAAGGAACTCGCGGCATTGGGGGAGGGAAGCGTGATCGGAACCGTGGGCTACCTCTACTATCTGCAGGAGGGCACGGCCGAAACCAGCAATTGCAAGCTGACCGGCGAGGACAACGCGGATTTTCACCTCGGCATCGGGTATGACGCCGACCTCGCAAAGAAGGTGAAAGACAAGAAGGCACTGACGGCGGCGGAGAAGCGGGCGCTGAAGATGACCAGCGTGATTGTGGAGATGACGCCGCACGTACGATTTGCCAACGGCACATCTTGGAATAAGGAATCGCTGCGCAAGGTGCTGGGCCAGCAGGTGCGCGTGGCCGGACAGTTGATGTTCGACAATGAGCACAACGTGAAGTCGCAGAATTGTGCCATGGTCGGCGCCGACCAGTCGAAGTGCTGGCGGGCCACGGCGTGGGAGATGCATCCGGTGACGCTGTTTCAGGTGTGCGGCACCGACGCCTGCACGGAGAAGAACACGGATTGGCAGGAAGTGGGGAAGGAGCCTGGATCGTAATCAGGGCTGTTTGGCCTGGGGCGCATCGTGGTTCATCGGTTCATCCGCGGTCATTGTCATCTGGTTGGAGGGTCAACTGGATTTGGTACGACAACCGTGGAGCGCTCCAAGGCCTGCCGCAACTGCCGCACCTCGGCGATCAGTGCCTGAACAAGTGCATCGGATGAACTCTGGGCCTGTGCCCCCGTCGCGCTGGAAACGGCGCATAAAAGTAGGACAAGTATCTGTCTTATCGAGGTGGGATTCCTCTCTGCATCTTACTCGTTCTGATTGGCTTCGAGGAACGCGCGCAGGCGATGGCTGCGGCTGGGGTGGCGCAGCTTGCGCAAGGCCTTGGCTTCGATCTGGCGGATGCGTTCGCGGGTGACCGCGAAGTGCTGGCCCACTTCTTCCAGTGTGTGCTCACTACCATCCTGCAGCCCAAACCGCATCTTGATGATTTTCTCTTCGCGCGGGCTGAGGGTCTTCAACACTTCCGCTGTCTGCTCACGTAGATTGAGGTTGATCACGGCTTCCGACGGCGATACCACGCGGCGGTCGACGATGAAATCGCCGAGATGCGATTCTTCCTCTTCACCGACAGGGGTTTCGAGCGAAATCGGTTCCTGTGCGATGCGCAACACTTTGCGCACCTTGCCGACAGGCAATTCCAGGCGCCGGGCCAATTCTTCGGTAGTAGGCTCGCGGCCCAATTCCTGCTGCAGCAGTCGCTGGGTGCGGACCAGCTTGTTGATCGTCTCGATCATGTGCACCGGAATGCGGATGGTGCGGGCCTGATCGGCGATGGCGCGCGTAATAGCCTGGCGCACCCACCATGTGGCGTAGGTGGAAAACTTGTAGCCGCGCTGATAATCGAACTTGTCCACGGCCTTCATCAGGCCGATGTTACCTTCCTGAATCAGGTCGAGGAACTGCAGGCCGCGATTGGTGTAGCGCTTGGCAATCGAAACCACAAGCCGGAGGTTGGCTTCGATGAGCTGCTTCTTGGCGGTTTCCGCTTCGGCTTCGCCCCGTTCCACGATCTGCATGCTGCGGCGCAGATCGGTGGCGGAAGCGCCGTAATCGTCTTCCAGTTGCGTAATGCGCTGGAGCGCGGTTTTCAGTTCGCGCTGTGTTTCCTTGGCGGCACGATCATTGGGGAATTCTTCCAGGCGCCGCTGGAGCTTGGCTACTTCGCGCTCCACCGGTTTGAATTGATCGACGGAGCGGCGTAGTTTGTCGGCGAACTGACGGTAGACCGAACTCGTGAACGGAATGCCGCGCACCATGCGCGAGATGCGAACCATGGTGCGGGCCAGTTGCCAGCGCAGTTGCCGGTGTTGCTTCGGCTTCATCCCTTTGGAGAAGGAAAGCATCTTCTGCTTACATTGCTGTCCGCGTTTCTGGTGCTTCTCGATTTCGGCGATCGTGGCAATGAGTTCGGCTGTCTGGGTTTCGATGGCTTCGTCGCTCACCATCAAATCGGCCTGGATCAGCATGTCGCGAACCGGCATATTGCCCTGCTGAATCTCTTCCGACATGGCGATAATCTCGCCGACAACCAGCGGAGAACGGGAGAGCGCGCGGCTGACTTGGCGCTGGCCATGCTCAATGCGTTTGGCCAGTTCGATTTCGCCCTCGCGGGTGAGCAGGGGGACCGTGCCCATCTCGCGCAGGTACATGCGGACGGGATCGTTCGTCTTATCGCCGAAGTCGCCGGCCAGGTCAATGTCGGCGAGATCTTCGGGCTCGTCGGCCTTCTTCTCAAAATCGATCTTCGGTTCTTCGAGAAGCTCTACTCCCGCCGTATCGAGTTCGGCCAAAAGGTCGTCGATTTCCACGCCGCCCGCGATCTCGTCGGGCAGCATGTCATTGACTTCGTCATAGGAGACGTAGCCGCGCTCTTTGCCCATATGCATGAGCTTTTGGAGTCTACCGAGTTTTTCCTCTCCTGCCACCGCTTGCTCTATCCCCGCCGTTTCGTTCTAGAAATCGGTCCCCGGCAATGCCTCACGTGCGCTGACGGTTGTTGTGTTCTGTATTTGATCACCGCGTTCGCTGGCCGGCTACCACGTGACCATGAACTTCTCAATTCTAGCATTGCTGGTTTTCCTGCGTCCGGGGCGTTTCCTCACGTTTCGCACGAAGTGCGCTTCACGGGCGTCACTGGAAATATCGGCAGATCCCTGCGGCGGCAGTAGGGTGCTCCTGGCTCAAGTAAAGCTGAGGTTTCCCTTACCGTTCCCTTACCGTCGTGGCGGCGGTCGCGGCTTATAGTTCCGATATGCCAATCGCAACTCCCACATTGCCGCCACAAGTGGCGCAATCGCCCGCCGCATTTGTCCGCAATGCCGGGCAATCGCAGAGCAACGTCGTCTTTGAATCGTCTGCCCACGGCTACAAGCTGGAGATTGGAAGCCACGGCGCGGTGATCCGGAAGGCCGCACGCAAGGCGGAACTGCAGTTCGCTGGCGCCAGCCCGGCTCAGGTTACGGCCGAGGACCCGGTGAGTGCGAAGTTCCACCTCTATTTGGGTGGGCAGCGGCGCGAGAACCTGCCGATGTACGGACGTGTGCGCCAGCACGAGATCTACCCCGGCATCGATGCGGTCTACTACGGCACGCAGCGCCACGCCGAGTACGATTTCGTGATCCGGCCGCAAGCCGACCCAAGCCGGATTCGTATCCGCTTCACCGGGGCCAACGTCCGGCTGGAGCCCGACGGCTCTCTGCGCGTCGACGCGGACGGGATGCTGTGGGAACAGAAGCCGCCGCGGGCGTTTCAAAGGATTGGCGGCGAAACGAAGCCGGTGGACGCGCGCTATGCCGTGGCCGCCGATGGGGAGATTTCCCTGCGTTTGGGCGCCTATGACCGCAACACGGAGCTGACCATCGACCCCACGCTGGCGCCGTTTGGCAACACCGCGGCCGCTGGCCTGTTGAACAGCCGCTATATCGCCATCGATCCGCAGAACAACGTATATGTGGGGGATTCGAACGATTTCAAAGCCACTGACACGGATTTGACGACAATGCGCATGGCGAAGTTCTCGGCGGCGGGAACGCTGGTCTATCAATTCCATGTCCAGGATGACCGTGACCGGTCCTTCCTTCTGCGGTCCCTCGCTGTGGCCGCGGATGGAAGCCTGGTGATGGGAGGGACCACCGACTCGCGCGATTTGCCCACCAACTCGAACGCATTTCAGCCAAATAAGGATCTCGCCAGTTGCCCTCCTATTCCCAATTCCGCCACGGTGAACTGCATTCTCCGCTTCGGCCGCGCGGACGGATTCGTATTGAAGCTGCGCCCGGCGGGGACGGTGGAATGGGCCACCTACCTCGGCGCCGGCGACCGCGATGGCGTCAACAGCGTGGCCCTCGGGCCCGGTGGGAAAGTGTACGCGGTGGGCGAAACGCTTTCGAATTTCTTCCCCACTAAGAATGAGTTTCAGGGTTGCTCCACGCTGCCGGAAAACGCCTTCCTGACCGTACTGCGCGCCGATGGCACCGACATCGACTATTCCACTTGCCTCCGGCCCTCCTTCTCTCTGTCTTCGCGCTCTTCACTGGCCTATTCCGTGGCGGTGGATGCCTCCGGGTTTGCCTATGTGGCAGGCGACGTAAGAGCGGGCAATGGCGAGTTTCCCGTGCGCGGCGCGGGTGGGGCTGCTCCCTTTCAATCCAACCCCGGCGGTGGCAAAGACGCGTTCCTGGCCAAGTTCAATCCCGCGGCGTCCGGCGACGCTTCGCTTGTGTATTCCACCCTGGTGGGCGGCTCCAGCGACGACCGGTTGGATGCCATCACGCTCGATGCCGGCGGGCAGGTCTGCGCCGCTGGCCGGACGCAATCGTCGAACTACCCGCGCTTCGTTGCCGCCGGAAGCACCACTCCGCTCAATACCTTCCGCGGGCCCGTGGATCTCGCTGTGACCTGTCTTTCGGCGAACGCGTCAAGCCTCGTCTTTTCCAACCTCTATGGTGTGCAGGTCACGGATCTCACCCAGAATCTGGAGCCCAGCGAGCCAGCCCAACGCTGGATGACCCGCGACGCGCAGGGGCGCCTGCATGTTACATCGGCGTTTTCGGGCACATTCACCGCTGTTAACGGGTTCGATAATGCCACCGTGAATCCGGCGGGGGTGTACCTGCAACTGGCAGCGGGGACTAGGGCCGTCTCCATCCTCTCGCACACCCCGGAAACCGTGGGAGTCGTGGCGACGGATACTGCTTCCGTGCCTTTTGTGGGAACCACGGGGGGCATCCGGAAATTGGAGAATCTGTGCGCGGCGGACTTGACGGCGACCGTGCAGGTCATCCAAGGGAACGTGGTGTTCGATGTGTTCACCAACCGCTTCCGGCAGACGGTGAGCCTGCGGTCCCTGGTGCCGGCGCCGGTGCCCGCGGGGGCACGGTTGGTCTTTGCCGGGTTGCCGAAGGGTGTGGCGGTGTTCCAGCCGGCGGGTACCACATCGTGCTTCACTCCGGCCGGTGCTCCGTTCGTCATACTGCCGGTTCTGCCGCCGTTTAGCGCCGGATTCGCCACGGTGACCGTGGAGTTTACCAGTACCGGCAACGCGGTGGTGTACGTGCCGAAGATCGGCGGCCCGGGCGGCGGAATCTGATTGCTCAGCGTTTCCTTACCGTTCTCTTACGTTTGATGTGTGTATTCGGCTGCATAGTGACAAAGGAGGATTTTTTTCATGAAAATGCATGGATTACTAACGGCTTGTGCGCTCCTGGCGGGAGCGGCACAGGCGGCGCAGTTCGGGGTAACGGTGAACGTGCCGAATCTGTCCAATGACAATCTGGCGCTGGTGTTTCAATTGACGAACTCGAACGCCGCGGCGAACACGGCTACGATTTCGAATTTTCAATTCACCAACGCCGCCGTCAACGGGGCGCTGACGTTTCAGGGAGGCGGGAGCGGATCTATCGCCGGTGGCGTGGTGATCAACGATACCTCCAACCCGAACCTGGCCACTATTCCCTTCCAACCCAGCGCATCGACGGCGATGGTGACGTTCAACGTGAACCTGACGGAAAATTTCACTGGCCCCGGTGTGGGGGATTTCTTCGGAATGAACCTGCTGCAGAACGGCACGCCTTTGGACAGTAACGACCCGAACGGCTTGGATCTGTTTCTGGCGGCGGCGATCGGGGCCAACGGCGTCTCCCCGGTTGGCTATGAGGGCCTGCGTGGAATCTCGGTGACGGTGGGCGATCCATTCCCGGAGACGGGTTCGGTGCCGGAGCCTTCCACCATGTTGTTGATGGGCGCGGGACTCGCAGTGGCAGGTGCTCTCAAGGCGCGGCGCTAGCGTTCCCGCGTGCGGTCGAGTTCCTGCATCAGTTGGAGCGCGGTGTTCATATCACCGCGCTGTTCCGCTTCCCGGATGCGGCGGCGCAGGTCGGCATGGCGCACCACCTTCAACTCCTGATCGAGCACCTTGAGGCAGGATTGCACGTTCGCCTCAACGGTTTCCGCGCTGCCCGCCTCCTGCAACTCATCGGCAAACACGAGTCGTGAGAGAAGCGTCTGGTCGGCGTCGCTCAGCCGGCCTTCCAGATCCTCAAAGTGGAACTCGGGGTTCAGATGATAGAGGTTAAGCACCGCTTCGAAGATGGCGCGGGTGCGGAACTCGCCGACCGCGGCGTTGCCCTCCAATTGCGGTACGATACCGCCGCGCAGCTCAGGGTGCAGAATCAAGGCGCTGAGCAGAATTTTCTCCACACTGCGCACGCCCAGGCTTTTCACTTCGATGGTTTCCTGCCGCTTGTCGGCGGCGGCTTTTTTGAACTGCTCCAGCAGCATGCCGCGCTCCACGCCGATGTAGGAAGCGAGATCGCCGGCGAGGCTGGCCCGTTCGATCTTATCGGGGATCTTCATCACCGCGGGCAGCAATTGCTGCAACACGCGGGCCCGCCCCTCTGGCGATTTCTCGTGGCGCTTGCGGAGCTGGTCCGCCAACCAGAAATAATAATTCGGAGCGCGTTCCAGCAGCGTGCGATAAGCCTCCACGCCCTGCTGCTCGATGAACTCATCGGGGTCTAGATCATTGCTCAGCTCAAGGATCTTCACCCGCACGGATTCATGCAGCAGAATTTCGATGGACCGCTCTGCGCCGCGCGCGCCGCCGGCATCGGGGTCGAAATTCACCGTCACTTTATCGGCAAAGCGCTTCATCAGGCGCACCTGGTCTGAGGTCAGCGAGGTGCCGCAGGAGGCAACGGCTTCCCCAAGCCCGGCGGCGGAAAGGCCGATGACGTCCATGTAGCCTTCCACCAGGACAAAGCGGCCTTCCTTGCGGGCGGCTTCGCGGGCCCGGTGGATGTTATACAGCACCCGGCTCTTGCGGTAGACATCGGTTTCCGGCGAATTGAGGTATTTCGGCTCGTCGCCTTTTGCAAGCACCCGGCCGGCAAAGCCGACAATCTTGCCGGATTCATTCTGGATGGGGAAAATGAGCCGGCCGCGAAAGACATCATAGAAGCCTTCGCCTTCGTTGCGTCTCTTGACGAGGCCGGATTTTTCCAGAAGTTCGGGGGGGAAGCCTTCCCGTTGCAGAACCTGGAGCACGGCGTTGCCGCCGCGCTGGGAGAGTCCAATGCCAAACTCCTCGGCCGTTTCGGCGGCAACGTTGCGGCCCTGCACGTAGGCGCGCGCTTCGGCCCCTTGTGGCGACAGGTAGGCCTGTCGAAACACACGCTGCGCGATCTCATTCATGCGAAAAATAGCATTGCGCGTGCGCTCTTCCCGATCGGAATGCTCACTGCGTTGCGGCATCGGAATCCCGTAGCGCTCGGCCAGCGCCTGCATCGCTTCCAGAAACGTCACGCCGTCCATGTCCATCACGAACTTGATCACATCGCCGCCTTCCCCACAGCCAAAGCACTTGTAGCGCTGGATCTTCGAGTTCACGTTGAACGACGGTGTCTTCTCCGTGTGAAACGGGCAAAGCCCCATCCAGTTAGGCGTGTTTCCAGACCGCTTCAGGCGCACACGTTCGCCGACGACATCCACGATGTCGATGGAGGATTTCAACTGGCGGGCGAAGTCCATGGTGGAGGGCTACCTTCATACTAGCCCGGATGCAGGAACCCGACGCTATTTCCCCGCAACCCCAAAATCCATCGACGCCGAGCGCAGCGAGTAGATCTCTGCGTTGCGCAGGTAAAACCGCAGCCGTACCGCCTTCAATCCCGGCCCGGTCTGCGCCGGCAGTCCGCGCGGGCCGGATTCCGATTTCCAGCGCAACGGGTGCTGCATCTGATCGCCGCGTACAGGAAGGAAGTTCGTCCGCTCGAAGCCTTTGATCACGCTGCCGTCGTAGTTCAAGACCTCCACCTGGATCTCTCCGCCTTTGGAAGCGTCGGCATTCAGCACCAGGTCGGGCTCCGGATAATGAAAGGGCTTCAACTCGAGGATTGCCTCCGCATTCAACCGCTTGGGCTTCATCGCCACAAACCGGTCAAGCGGTACCGTGGCCAGGCCGATTTCCGTCTTCTTGCCGAACCTTCCGTTGGCTCCGCCGTAATAGATGAGCACACGGCCGTCGTGGGCCACCATCTGCGAGGCGGTGACAATCCATCCGCCATCCCATTGGTCGGGAGCACCGAGCGGCAGGAAGGTCCCGCGGTTGGCCACTCGCTGCCAGTGCACGCCATCGCGGCTGATAGCCAGTTGCGTCTCCGTCTTGCCGAACTCCATGCGGATGCCTTTGTCGCCGCGATACTCGGCATCGAACTCCAGGCGGTCGATGCGGAACAGAGACAACAGCCCGATGTAGACCGGCCCGTAGCGCGTCACCGAGAACTGGTGCATCTGCACGTCCGGCGCGCCGTCGATCTCATCGGTCTTCATCAACTCCACCGGCTCACTCCACTGCTTGGCATCGGTTGATTCCGACAGGCGCACATAGCGCACCCGCTGCCGCAATCCGCCTTCATCCACATACTCGTTCACACCGCGCAGAAAGGCCTGCCATGTGCCGCGCTCCGGGTTCCAAACCAGCGAGTGTCCGACGTCGCTCTTGCCGGGGACCGCCAGCCGGCCCTGCTTCGGCTCGAAATGGATTCCATCCGCGGAAGTTGCGATGTACACGGCGCGGCCCGTCAGCTTGCTCTCCGCCGATCCCGGCCGGTGTTTGGTGTAGGAGTCGAACATCAGCAGATAACGCTCCTCAGGCGGACCCTGGGGATTCCGCACGACCGCGGGCCCGTGCACGTTCGCTTCGCGCCCAAACAGAATGTTGGTGCGCGGCGTTTCCCCGAACGGCACCAGATCCATCATCGGCTTGTTCCACTGCACCCCGTCCGGCGATTCGGCATAAGCCAGATATTGCTGGTTGCCGTAGTCGGCGCCGTAGGCGTTGTACCACATGCGGAACAGGCCGCGGGCCGGGTCACGCAACACTGATCCGTAGATTGTGGTGAAGGATTGCTCCCAGGGATGCTCGGTACGCACCACCGGATTGGCGGCGTGCTTGGTGACGGGATAGATGGTCCGGTGCAGGTTGCCCGACCAGGAGATCATTTCATCGTCGAGAAACAGTTCCAGGCCCGTAAATGTGTTCCAGGCGGATGGCGCTGCTGCCGCCAGTGTCCCGAGAAACAATCCAAAACATCGTGCTGCGGTCATTCAGCATTCTCCCTATTTCTCATCGATTCCCACTGAGTTGGAAGCGGAGCGCAGGGAATACAACTCCGCATTGCGCAGATAGAAGCGCAGCCGTATAGCTCGGAAAGGCGAGCGGTTCACGGCTGCGGGTAGGCCCACCGGACCCGCCGCCGATTTCCAGCGGAGCGCATGACGGAGAGCATCGCCGCGAATCGGAACACACTGGCTGCGGCCGTAGCCGGGAACCACGTTTCCGTCGAAATCCAGCACTTCGGCCTGGATCTCGCCTCCTTTCCCGGCATCGGCGTTCACCACCAGGTCGCGCTCCGGATAGTGGAATGGCTTCAGTTCCAGAATTCCCGTGGCGTTCAGCCGTCGCGGCTTCCAGGCCAGAAACCGGTCCAATGGAACCGAGGCTACGCCGATCTCCGTTTTGCGCGCGTAACGGCTGCCGGCTCCGCCGTAATAGATGTGCGCCTTGCCGTTGAACAGCACCATTTCCGAGGCTGTCACCAGCCATTCGCTGTCCCACTGGCCGCGTTCGCCCAGGGGAAGAAACGTCGCCCGATCCGCCACTCGTTGCCATCGTAACCCGTCACGGCTGGTGACCAGCTGTGTGTCCGTCTTGCCGTACTCCAGGCGCAGACCGGTCTCGCCGCGGTGCTCGCCATCGAACTCCAGGCGGTCGATACGGAACAGCGTCAGCAGGCCGATATAAATTGGCCCGTAGCGTGTCACGCTCATCTGGTGCATCTGCACATCGGGCGCGCCATCCAACGCGTCCGTCTTCATCAGTTCCACCGGTTCGCTCCAGTCTCGCCCATCGCGGGACTCCGTCATGCGTACATAGCGTACCCGTTGCAGCAGACCGTTCTCGTCGCGGTACTCGTTCACTCCACGCACAAAGGCCTGAATGGTTCCGCGCTCCGGATTCCAGATCAGGCTATGGCCCGTATCGCTCTTGCCGGGGCTGATCATCCGACCCTGCTTCGAATCGAAGTGAATGCCGTCCGGGGAATTCGCTACGTAGAGCGCCCGGCCGGCGATTTTGCGCTCCGGGGCGTCCGCGCGGCGGTCGGTGTAGGAGTCAAATAGGAGCAGATATCGCTGATCAGCAGGCGCATCCGGGAGCCGCAACAGCGCCGGGCCATGGATATTCGCTTCCCCTCCGAGCAGGATATTGGTGCGCGCGCTGCTCTCAAAAGGGACCAGGTCGAACATGGGCTTGCGCCACTGGTAGCCGTCGGCGGACTCGGCGTAGGCAAGGAATTGCTCGCGGCGGTAGTCGCTTCCGTAGGCGTTGTACCACATGCGAAAAACGCCGCGTTCTGCGTCGCGCATCACGCTGCCGTGGATCGTGGTGAAGCCTTTTTCCCAGGGTTGCTCGGATCGCACCACGGGGTTCGCCGGGTGCTTGGTGACGGGATGCAATTGACGGTGCAGGTTTTGGGTCCAGGAAACCATCTGGTCGTCGAGGAAAAGCTCGAGGCCTGGGAAGGAGTTGAGGGATTGTGCCCGGAGGAGGGAGGAGAAGGAGAGGAACGAGAGAAGGGCGAGGCAGGCAGAGAGGGGCATTGGGGGTAGGATATCACGCAGCGATAGATCGTACAAATCGTGTATTGCAATCGATTGCAGAACTTGATAGACTGCTCCAAACCCAACAAGGGAGCCCTTTCCTCCAATGCCTCACCCTGCCTTCCGCCTCTTCCTCTGCCTCGCCCTGGCTGCCGCCGCCTTCCCGCAAGGCGCCGGTACCATCTACGGCACCGTCAAGGATTCCAGCGGCGCCATCGTCCCCAATGCCCAGGTGCTCATCACCAATTCCCGCACCGGCTTCACCCGTCAACTCGAAACCAACCCCGAGGGCGCATTCTTCCTCAGCCCCCTCCCCGTTGGCGAATACCAGCTCGAAGCTCAATTCTCCGGCTTCCAGAAATTCATCCAGAAGGGCATCATCCTCAACGCCGATGCCAACGCCCGTGTCGATGTCGAGCTGACCGTCGGCGAAAGCTCACGGTCCATCACGGTCACCGCCGATGCCGCCCTTGTCGATACCACGCGCTCCATGCAGGTCACCCTCGTCGATTCGGCCCGCATGAAGGATCTGCCCCTCAACGGCCGCAATCCCCTCGACCTGCAATTCCTTCAGCCCGGCGTCACCCGCCACCGCTTCAATTCCGGCGGCGAGAACGAGCCTGTTTCCGTCAATGGCTCGCGCGGCACGATGAACAACTACACCCTCGATGGAGGCAATGCCGTCGACGCCCACACAGGCACGGCCGCAGCCATGCCCAACCCCGATGCCCTCGAGGAATTCAGCATCGTCCAATTCGCCAACAGCGCCGAATACGGCCGTGGCGCGGGCGGCCAGGTCAACGTCGTTACCAAGTCCGGCACCAATTCCTTCCACGGTTCCGCCTTCCACTTCCTGCGCAACGACAAACTCAACGCCCGCGACTACTTCTCGCCCTCCCGCTCGGTCTATCGCAAGAACCAATACGGCGGCACCTTCGGCGGCCCGGTATTCAAGGACAAAACCTTCTTCTTCGGCTCCTATCAAGGCACCCGCCAGCGCCTCCATTCGACGCGCACCATCCGCTATCTGCCCTCCGACCTGGAACGCGTCGGCAACTTCTCGAACTCCGTCCAGCGCCCCAACGATCCGCTCACCGGCGCGCGCTTCCCCAATGACCTCATCCCCACCAGCCGCATCGATCCGGCGTCGCGCAAGTTCACCGATCTGTGGGTGCCGCGCAATCCCGAACCTGTCGGCGGCCCCTACCGCTTCAACTACCCCACCCGCGATGACTCCGATCAGTATCTGTTCCGCGGCGATCATCACCTCTCCAGCAACAACCGCATCAGCGCGCGATACTTCCACAACACCCACCCCACGCGCGACTTCGGCAATCTGCCGGGCTTCAATCTCGACCGCAAGTTCACCGCCCGCAACCTCTCGGTGAACAACACGCACACCTTCCGCGCCAACCTGGTCAACGATTTCCGCTACACCTTCGGGCGCGTGGTGGAATTCGGAACTCCCTTCAGCGGCCAGTCGCTGGAAACGCTGGGGGTGAAGGTTCACGTTCCCGAAGTGCTCGGCTACAAATGGATCTACATCGACACGGGCGATTTCGGCGTCCGTGACATCCGTCCCGGGCGCGAACTGCGGGATCTGCATCAGTTCACCAACACCGTGCTGCACGTGCGCGGCAAGCACTCGCTCAAGTTCGGCGGTGAAGCGCGGCGCACCATCACCGACTATTTCATCGCCGGCTTCTCCACCGGTTACTTCTCCTTCACCAATCAATTCACCCGCGTCAACATGGGCGATTTCCTGCTTGGCCTGCCCGTGCGCTATTCGCAAAGCAACTCCACCGTGCAGCGCGGCATTGGCACGGAATACGACTTCTTCGTCCAGGACGATTACCGCATCGCCCGGACCTTCACGCTCAACTTCGGTGTGCGTTACGAGCCTCGCGTGCCGCCCTACGATCGCGAAGGCCACATGTCCTACTACCAGGCCGGCGCGCAATCGACGCTGTATCCCAACGCGCCCGCAGGGATGCTGTTCACCGGCGATCCGCAAGCTCCAAAGGGCGGCTATCGGGGGGACTTCAACAACTTCGCTCCGCGCATCGGCTTTGCCTGGGATGTAACCGGCGACGGCAAAACCAGCATCCGCTCCGGCTATGGTGTGTTCTATGACAACCTGCTGTGGTCGGCCTTCCAGGCGCAAGCCGGAACACAGCCCTTCTCCCTCGCCATCAATCTCAATGCTCCGGGCAGCTTCGTCGATCCCTTTGGCGCGTCGGGGATGCGCAATCCATTTCCCTTCACGCCCGGTCCCGGCACTTTTCCCTTCACCTATCCCCTGAGTGTTTACGCTTTCGATCCCAACTTCCGCACCGGCTATCTGCAGCAATGGCAGTTCGCCGTGGAGCGCCGCGTCACTTCCGATTCCATCGTGCGCGCCGCCTATGTCGGTAGCAAGGGTTCGAAGCTGTGGTGGGGCCGCGATCTGAACGCCGCCCGTTTTGTTCCCGGCGCGTCCACCGTGGCCAATACCGATGCCCGCCGTCCGCTGGCGCCGCAGATCGCGCAACTGGATTGGTCGGAATCGCGCGGCGCTTCGAACTATCACGCGCTGCAGCTCACCTACAACAAGCGCTTCCACCAGGGGCTCACCTTCAACGGCGCCTATTCCTGGTCGAAGTCTATCGATCTTGGCTCGCAGGGCCGCGCGCTGCTCCGCACGCCGCATCCCAACAATCCGAACGCCAATCGTGGCCGCTCCGAGTTCCACCTGACGCACGTTTTCGTCGGCAGCTTTGTCTGGGATCTGCCTTTCCTCCAGCAGCGCAATACGCTGGCCTCGAAGTTGTTCGGCGGCTGGCGCGTCAGCGGCATCACCACCGCACAAAGCGGCCAGGTGTTCACCGTCGCCGCCGGCCGCGCCTCTTCGCTCAGCGGCACTGGTTCGGAACGCGCCGATTGGAACGGCCAGGAACTCAGCATTTCCGGTGACCGTACACGGGCGCAGGAATTGGCCCGCTGGTTCAACACCGCCGCATTCACCGCGCCTCCCGATGGTTCCTGGGGCAGCGCCGGCCGCGGTATCCTGGAGGGCCCCGGTCTGTTCAACTTCGATATGGCGCTGAACAAAGACTTCCGCATCCTCGAAGGGCACTCGCTGAATATTCGCGGCGAAGCCTTCAACGCCTTCAACACGGTCAATTTTGGCAACCCCGACGCGACCCTCACCTCCGCCAACTTCGGCCGCATTCTCACCACCGGCCCCGGCCGTGTGATGCAGGTTGCCTTGCGCTACACATTCTAACCAGGAGGATGGAAACCACCTTGATCGCATCCGCACTTCTCTCCCGCCGCGGATTTCTGGCGGCGGGAACCATGGCCTCCCTGCGGGCCGCCGATTCGCTGCCTCCTGTCCGCGCCATCACCAAGGGCCCCAAGCATCACTGGTTCGGCTACTACGATAAATTGCAGTTCGATCCCACCAATCGCTACGTGCTCGGCATGGAGGTGGGTTTCGAACATCGCAGCCCCACTCCGGAAGACACGATTCGAGTCGGCATGGTGGACCTGCAGGATGGCGACCGCTGGATTGACCTGGGAGAAAGCCGCGCCTGGTGCTGGCAGCAGGGCTGCATGCTGCAGTGGATCCCAGGCTCGAAATCGGAAGTCATCTGGAACGACCGCCAGGAAGGCCGCTTCGTTTCCCACATCCTCAACGTGAAAACAGGAAAGAAGCGCACGCTGCCATCCCCCATCTACGCCTTGAGCCCGAACGGCAAGTGGGCCGTCGCTCCCGATTTCCGCCGTCTCCATCACACGCGCCCCGGCTACGGCTATGCCGGAGTCCCCGATCCCAACCGCGAACTGGCCGCCCCCAAGGATGCCGGCATCTGGAAAATGGATCTTGGCACAGGCCGCACCGAACTGCTGTTCTCCATCGCCGCCGCCGCTGCCATTCCCTATACCCACGGCGATTGGACCGGCGCGAAGCATTGGTTCAACCACCTGCTGGTTGCCCCTGACGGCAAACGCTTCTGCTTCCTCCACCGCTGGCAATCGCCCTCCATGCGCACCCGGCTCACTCGCATGTTCACCATGGACCCTGACGGCAAGAACCTCTACAATCTGATCCCATACGGCGGTTGCTCGCACTTCATCTGGCGCGATCCGGCGCATATGTTCGCCTGGTCGTTCCATCCTTCTCACAAAGACCGGTTCTACCTGTGGAAGGATCGCACCGACGAGGTGGAGGTGATTGGCAAGGATGTGATGAAGGCTGACGGCCACGGCACCTACCTCCCTGGCAACCAGTGGATTCTCAACGATACCTATCCTGATGCCAACCGCAATCAGAACCCGTTCCTCTATCACGTCGCGACCGGCAAACTGGTTCCTCTGGGCCATTTCCTCTCGCCGAAAGAGTACACCGGGGAATGGCGCTGCGACACACACCCAAGATTCAGCCCCAATGGTCGTCTCGTCACCATCGACTCCCCGCACGCCGGCACGGGACGGCAGATCCACCTCATCGATATCTCCGGGGTGGTAGGACATGGGTAAACTGGAAGATGACCAAAATCCTCGCATGAGTACCAAAAGCAAGCTGGACGGCCTGCCCGACCGTGGCGCCGGGGGGGTGGAAACCCCAACATTAGACACGCCTGTCCGCTCCGCCACGCTCCGCTCCCAGGTGGTGGATATTCTCCGCGATGCGATTTTCTACGGGAAACTCCAGCCCGACGAACTACTGCCCGAGCAGCAACTCGCCAAAAAGCTCCAAGTCAGCCAATCCACCGTGCGTGAAGCGCTGGCGCAACTGGAACACTACGGGCTTGTCGTCCGCCAGCCCAACCGCGGTACGACGGTCACCAGCTTCTCGCCTATCGATATCCGCCACCGCGTGAAGGTTCGTATCGTTCTCGAACAACTGGCATGGGCCGAAGCTTGCCTCTACGTCACGGATGCCGACATTGCGCATCTCGAAGAAGAAGCCTGCGGCATCGAATCGTTGCTGGCCGAAGGCAGTTACTTCCATGCCGCGCAGACCGATCTCCGGTTCCATCGCTATGTCTGGCAGCGATCCGGCAATCCCGTGCTCTTTCAAACCCTGGATGTGCTCACCGTGCCTCTGTTCGCCTTCATGAGCGTCATGCTGAACATGGCCGGCAGTTCGCTCCTGCAGAAGTTTGCGCTTCCCCATCCTGAACTCGTTGAGGCTTTACGGACGCGCGATCCGGAGCAGGTACGCGAGGCTATCCGCCGCCACTTGCCCGAATCCCCGCTAGCCCCCGAAGTCGCCGCCTCACCCGTAGCGGCACAAACCGAAGCCATCCTCACTTGGGGTGGCGGAAAGAAGCGCCGTCTGTGAAACGATTTGCCCTTGCCGGCACCGCCGTCCTGCTGCTGTGGCTGGCCGCCCAAACCGAAGCGCCCGCCGCAGCCACCGCCAAATGGTACAAGGGCAATCTCCATACCCACACGCTCAACAGCGATGGCGACTCCAGCCCCCTCGACGTGGCCACCTGGTATCGCGAAAACGGCTACCGCTTCCTCGTCCTCTCCGACCACAATTACCTTACCGAAGTCGATCGCTTCAATCCCATCATTGCCAGCCGCGAACGCTTCCTGCTGATTCAGGGCGAAGAGGTCACCACGCGCTTTGACCAACGCCCCGTTCACATCAATGCCATCGACTTGAAGGAACTCATCCTCCCCGAACCCGGCGCGAGCCTCGCCGAGACCATCCGCAAAAATATCACCCTGATCCAGAACAAGGGCGCAATCCCCTCGCTCAACCACCCCAACTTCCACTGGGCCATGGGCTCGACGGATCTACTGCAGGTGGAGAACTTGACGCACTTTGAGGTCTACAACGGGCACCCCGAAGTGAACAATCACGGTGGTGGCGACTCGGAATCGCTCGAAGAGATGTGGGATGCCATGCTCACCGCCAACCGGCGGCTTTATGGCGTCGCCGTCGATGACGCCCATGTGTTCAAGAAATTCGGTCCCACATTTTCCAACCCCGGCCGCGGCTGGGTGATGGTGAAGGCCGATGCGCTCGACGCGTCGCAAATCGCCGCCGCCCTGCGTTCCGGCGATTTCTATTCCTCCACCGGCGTGACTCTGGAAACCATTGAGCGTACGGCCACCGGCCTCTCCCTGCGCATCGCGCAAACGGGCGACCAGAAGTACACCACCTACTTCATCGGAGCCCGTGGCCAAATCCTGGCCAAGAGCGGCGCCATGCAGCCCTCCTATACGCTGCGCAACAACGAGCCCTATGTCCGGGCCCGCATCGAATCCTCCACCGGGACCGTAGCCTGGACCCAACCCGCCTGGCGCAATTGAGATAAAATCAACCCCCATACATGGTTTTGGAACCTGGGACTCGACTGGGTCCGTACGAGATCCTCGCCCAATTGGGGCAGGGAGGCATGGGAGAGGTGTACCGTGCCACCGATACAAAGCTGGCGCGCACGGTGGCCCTCAAGGTGCTTTCACCGGCGCTGACAGGTGACGCGGAGTATATGGCGCGCTTCACGCGCGAGGCGCATATTCTCGCTTCCTTCAATCATCCGAACATCGCGTTGATCTACGGGTTCGAAGATACAGGCGCCGTGCGGGCGCTGGTGATGGAACTGGTCGAGGGGCGCAATCTCGCCGATTGCATCGCTGCTGGCTCGCTGGGAATGGAAGAAGCTCTGCTCATCGCCCGCCAGATTGCCGAAGCCCTCGAAGCCGCGCATGAGAAGGGCGTGGTGCATCGCGACCTCAAGCCGGCCAATATCATGCTCACCCCGGAAGGCGTGGTGAAGGTGCTCGATTTCGGGTTGGCGAAACAAGCGGAGTCGCGCACGTCTTCCGGCGACCATGCATTGTCATTGACCGTGCGCGCCACGCAGGCCGGCGTAGTGATGGGCACGGCCGGCTACATGGCGCCCGAACAGGCAGCGGCCAAGCCCGCTGATCGCCGCGCCGATATCTGGGCGTTTGGCGTGGTGTTGTGGGAGATGCTGTGCCGCAAGCCGCTGTTCAGCGGCGAGTCAATTGCGCACACACTGGCCGATGTCCTGCGCGCGGAAATTGATGTCAAAAAGCTGCCCGCCGACACTCCCGCCCCCATTCGCGACCTCATTGCACGTTGTTTAGAACGCGATGTGAAGAAGCGGCTGCAAGCCATCGGCGAAGCGCGCATCGCGATTGAGAAGTATCTGGCGGATCCGCAGGCTGCCGCCGCACCCAGCACGGCTGTAGCCTCGCCCGCGCCTCATTCCCGCCGCCGCTGGCTGCTTCTATCCGCGGTCGCCGGAATCAGCTCCGTCATCGCCATTGCTCTCGCCACCATCCATTTCCGCGAGAAGCCACCGGTTGAGCGTGTGCTCCGCTACGATGTTTCCCCGCCCGACAAGTCCACCATCGATACTTTCGCCATCTCGCCTGACGCCCGCTATCTGGCCATGGCCGCCTTGGTACAAGGCAAACGAAGGCTATTCGTGCGTGCCCTCGATACGCTTGTTTCTCAAACGCTGAATGGAACCGAGGATGCCCGGTATCCCTTCTGGTCGCCGGACAGCCGCACCATCGGGTTCTTCGCCGGCGGCAAACTGAAGAAGATCGCCGTGGACGGCGGACCCGCGCAGATCCTCTGCGACGCCGCCGACGGGCGGGGTGGAACCTGGAACCGCGAAGGAGTCATTGTCTTCGCACCCTCCAACCGCCTTGGCCTGCAGCGTGTGTCGTCGCTCGGCGGCGTTCCCGTTGCGCTTGCGAAGCCCGTGGAAGGCGCCATCCATCGCTTCCCGGTCTTCCTTCCCGACGGACGCCGCTATCTCTTTCTTTCGAACTTGGGTGAGACGCCGAAGGAAGGGATCTACGCCGGTTCGCTCGACGGTACTCCGCCAGTGAAGGTGATGAGCGATGTTTCGAGCCCGCTCTTTGTGCCGCCCCCGCAGGGCAGCCGGCACGGCTACCTGCTGTTCCAGCGCCAGCGCACCTTGATGGCGCAACCGGTGGACATGGATACCCTCCAGCCAAGTGGCGAATTGTTTCCGGTCGCCGAACAGGTGGGGATTGCCAATCGCAACTTCGTGCAGGCCAGCATCTCCGCCAACGGTGTATTGGTCTATTGGACGAGCGGCGTCTTTCGGGAACTCGGGCAGTTGGCATGGATCGACCGCGAGGGCAAGGCGCTAGGCAAGGTCGGGAGCAGAGCATCCACACGCGACTTGGCATTGTCCCCCGATGGGAAGATGCTGGCTGTTTCGCGCCGTGACGAATCCGCAGGAAGCAATTCGGACATCTGGCTCCACGAATTCGCCCGGGGCGTGGAAACTCGATTCACGTTCTCTCCGGGGCAGGACGGCTTCGCCGTCTGGTCGACGGACGGTAAGCAGATTTTCTACAACAGTTCGGTGCAAGGGGAGGGCATTTACCGGAAGGAGACCAGCGGCGCCGGAGTCGAAGAGAAGTTGCTTGCTGCATCCGCGTCCAACATGAAGTCGCCTCTGGACTGGTCCCGGGATGGGCGCAACCTCCTATATCAGGACTTCTCAACCAACCTGGATCTGTGGGTGCTTCCCCTCGAAGGAGAGCGAAAGCCCATTCCCTTTCTGCACTCCACGTTCAACGAAACACAGGGGCGATTCTCGCCCGACGGGAAATGGGTGGCCTACGCATCGGATGAGTCGGGGCGCTATGAAATTTACGTGCAGCCTTTTCCGTCCGGCGCCAGCAAATGGAAAGTATCGCTGGACGGTGGCGAGTTCCCGCTCTGGCGCGGCGATGGCAGGGAGCTCTACTTTGTCACGCCGGAGCGCAAGATGATGGCCGCGGCCGTGAAGGCAGGCACTGGTGCCCAAGCCGCATTCGAGGTTTCCGCACCTCAGGCCCTCTTCGATGCGCCACTGCATATCCGGCCCGCGGGAGTGCCGTTGTATCCCTATGCTGTCACCGCCGATGGCAAGCGATTCCTGATGGATACGCGGCTCACTGATCAGAGTGAGACCGCTCTCACTGTCGTGGTGAACTGGCTGGGAGCGGTGAAGAAATAAGATGGCACTCGAAATCGGTTCGCGGCTTGGCCCCTACGAGATCCTCGCCCAATTGGGGCAGGGAGGCATGGGCGAAGTGTACCGTGCCACCGATACGAAGCTGGCGCGCACGGTGGCTCTGAAGGTGCTCGCGCCGGCGCTGACCGGCGACGCCGAGTATATGGCCCGCTTCACGCGCGAGGCGCATATTCTCGCTTCCTTCAACCATCCGAATATCGCCGTGATTTATGGGCTGGAGGAATCAGGCGGGAATCGGGCGCTGGTGATGGAATTGGTGGAGGGGCGCAACCTCGCCGATTGCATCGCCGCCGGTTCACTGGGAATGGAAGAGACGCTGCTCATCGCCCGCCAGATCGCCGAAGCCCTCGAAGCCGCGCATGAGAAGGGCGTCGTGCATCGCGACCTCAAGCCGGCCAACATCATGCTGACTCCGGAAGGCGTCGTGAAGGTGCTCGATTTCGGGTTGGCGAAGCAGGCAGAGACGCGGGCGTCATCCGGCGATCACGCGTTGTCATTGACCGTGCGCGCCACGCAAGCTGGCGTGGTAATGGGCACTGCCGGCTACATGGCCCCGGAACAGGCAGCGGCCAAGCCAGCCGATCGCCGCGCCGATATCTGGGCGTTCGGAGTAGTGCTGTGGGAGATGTTGTGCCGCAAACCGCTGTTCAGCGGCGAAACCATCGCGCACACGCTGGCCGATGTCCTGCGCGCGGAAATTGATTTGAACCAGTTGCCCGCGGATACCCCAGCCCCCATTCGCGACCTCATCGCGCGGTGTTTGGAACGCGACGTGAAGAAGCGGCTCCAGGCCATCGGCGAAGCGCGCATTGCGATCGAGCGGCATCTGGCCAATCCCGCACCCGCACCCGCGGCTGTGACCGTGCCGCCTCCTGTCGCCGCCAAGCCCAGCCGCCTGCCTTGGGCCGTTACGGCCGTGGCAGTTGTTGCCGCCCTGGCCATCGGCGCAATGCACTGGCGCGAAGCAGCTCCGGAAAAACCCGTGATGCGCTTTACGGTCCCCGCCCCCGACAAAACCCTTCTCCACAGCTTTGCCCTATCCCCCGATGGCCGGCATATCGTGATGGCCGTGGATCAGGCGGGAAAAGGAAAACTCTGGGTGCGTTCGCTCGATAGCCTTTCCCCTTACGAATTGAGCGGCACGGAAGGAGCCATCTATCCCTTCTGGTCTCCCGACAGCAAAACGGTTGGATTCTTCGCCAGCGGGAAAATGAAAAAAATCGCCATCGGCGGCGGACCGGCCCTCGTTCTATGTGATGCGCCGCAGGGACGCGGTGGAGCTTGGAACGAAAAGGGAGACATCGTGTTCGCCCCCGGCAACGACGGCCCATTGCATCGCGTGTCTTCCGCCGGGGGAGTCTCCACCAAACTCACCCATCCCGGGAAAGGCATCATTCATCGATTCCCGGCATTCCTGCCGGACGGCAAGCGGTTTCTTTTTCTGGAGAGCCTGGGGCCGGCTGGGACGGAGGGTGTCTACGTCGGCTCCCTCGATGGGACGAAGCCGTGGCGCTTACTGCCGGAACCCTCCAGTGCCCTCTACATGCCGCCACAAAGCAGGGGTGCGAACGCACATATCCTTTTCGCCCAACAGCGGACATTGATGGCGCAACCTGTCGACCCGGCATCCCTACAATCCGCCGGAGAGCTGTTCCCCGTGGCGGAGCAGATCGCAATTGCCAATCGGAACTACGCGCAGATGTCGGTTTCTCCCAGCGGCACGGCGGCCTATTGGACCGGTTCGGGCGGCTTGGATTCGCAACTGACCTGGCTGAACAAGGAGGGCAAAGTGTTGGGGACCGTGGGTGCCCCAGGAGCCATCTCGGGGGCCTCGCTCTCTCCGGATGGCAGAACCGCGGCGGTGTCTCGCCCAACCACTCAACTGGGCGCTGAGATTTGGCTGATGGATCTGGAGCGCGGGGTGGACACGAAGCTCACCTTCAAACCCACAACGAACGGGTATCCGATCTGGACCAGGGATGGCCGCCATGTCTTATTTATGGACGGCACCGACGGGATTGGAATCATTCCTGTGAATGGACAAGGCGGAGTCCGGTTGCTACTGAAAGGACAGGGTTCGTTGGCCGCGCCGTCCGATGTTTCGCCCGATGGGAAGCTCTTGCTCTATGTGGAGGGTACCGTCAATTCGTCGCTCTGGGTGAAGCCGCTCGAAGGAGATGGCAAGCCGTATCCCTATCTGGAGGCCTCGTTTCATCAGACAGCCGGCCAGTTCTCTCCGGATGGGAAGTGGGTGGCTTACGCCTCCAACGAATCCGGCGCCTTTGAGGTCTATGTGCGCCCGTTTCCTTCAGGCCCCGGGAAATGGAAAGTTTCCCCGGGTGGAGGAAACTCGCCGCGATGGAGCCCTGACGGCAAGGAACTGTACTACGTGGCCCCGGATGACACGGTAACCGCTGCAGCGGTGAGCGCCCGCGATGGGCAGTTCAACGTGTCCCGCATCCAGCCGCTGTTTCCGTTGCAGGCGCGCAATACCAATGTGGGAGGCAATCTGCCCGCAGGGGCGATTCGCGTCGCGCCGGATGGAAAACGGTTTCTGGTGAATCGGCGGCTCCGTGATGCGGAGTCGAACCCGCTCACAGTGGTGGTGAACTGGCTGGGGGCAGTGAAGAAATAGTGCGATAAGCTTGAGTCAGGGACTTTCGCAGAAATCATGCATGCGCCCGCAAAAAAATACACAAGCCTCAAGGAAATGAAGGCCGACGAGTATCGCTACTGGCAGAGTCGCCCCGCCTGCGAACGAATGGCCGCCGTTTCCGAACTGACTACTTTGGCATTTCAACTCAGGGGCATGGTAGATGTACCAAGACTTCAAGGATCTCTTATCCGCCTTCCACGCCCGGGGCGTTAAGTACCTGATTGTCGGAGGCTATGCGGTATCGTTCCACGGCCAGCCGCGTGCGACGAAGGATCTGGATTTGTTCATCAAAGCGGACCCCTCGAATGCCGAAGCCGCTTATATGGCGCTTGCCGCCTTTGGCGCCCCACTTGACAATATCGTGGCAAGCGACTTCACCGACCCGCGGCTGTTCGTGCGTCTTGGCCGCGAACCCGTGGCAATCGACATACTACCCGGAATCGATGGCGTTGAGTTTGAGTCTGCCTGGGAGAGACGGGTCGAGGCTGTGATCGATGGCGCAACAGGGCTAAAGGCCAACTTCATATCGAGACAGGACCTGATTGCCTCCAAACTCGCCGCGGGCCGCCTGCGCGATCTGGCGGACGTTGAGGAGCTGCGCGCCGCCGCCAATGACCAAATAGAAGGCTTCTAGTGCCGCTTCCGGCCGGAAAGGCTATATCCTACCCCTCGAATAGGCACGCCGGGGGGAACCGAGTGCCTTGGAAGGCTGATAAAATCAACATCCATACATGCAACTGCAACCTGGCACGCGGCTGGGCTCCTACGAAATCCTAGCTCAATTGGGGGAAGGCGGCATGGGCCAGGTGTATCGCGCCACGGACACCAAATTGGCGCGCAACGTGGCCCTGAAAGTTCTCTCACCCGCGTTGACCGGTGATGCCGAGTACATGGCCCGCTTCACGCGCGAAGCGCATATTCTCGCCTCCTTCAACCATCCCAACATCGCCATGATCTACGGAGTGGAAGATACAGGCAGCATACGGGCGCTGGTGATGGAGTTCGTGGAGGGACGGAACCTCGCCGATTGCATCGCCGCCGGCTCGTTGGCAATGGACGATGTGCTGCTCATCGCGCGACAGATCGCGGAAGCCCTGGAAGCCGCGCATGACAAGGGCGTGGTACATCGCGACCTGAAGCCCGCCAATATCATGCTGACTCCCGAAGGCGTCGTCAAGGTGCTCGATTTCGGACTGGCGAAGCAGGCCGAGACACGCACGTCTTCCGGCGACCCTGCCCTCTCGCTCACCGTGCGCGCCACGCAGGCCGGTGTCGTAATGGGGACCATCGGCTACATGGCGCCGGAACAGGCGGCGGCCAAGCCAACCGATCGCCGTGTGGATATCTGGGCCTTCGGTGTCGTGCTGTGGGAGCTGCTGTGCCGCAAGCCGCTGTTCAGCGGGGAATCGGTCGCGCACACGCTCGCCGATGTCATGCGGGCGGAGATTGATTTGAACCAGTTGCCCGCCGGCACGCCCGCCCCGATTCGCGATCTGCTTGCGCGGTGCCTGGAGCGCGATGTGAAGAAGCGCTTGCAGGCCATCGGCGAAGCACGGATCGCCATTGAGAAGCACCTTGCCGACCCCACGCCCGCCGCATCGCCCACGCCGGCCACTCCCGTCGCTAAGACCAGCCGCCTGCCTTTGGCCGTGGCCGCGGCGCTGGGGGCCGTCGCCGTGGCTTTGGCCTTTGTCCACTTCCGCGAAACCCCGCCCGTCGAGCGCGTGCTCCGCTACCAGCTTGCCGCACCCAATAAATCCACCATCGATACCTTCGCCCTCTCGCCCGACGGCCGCTATTTGGCCCTTGCCGCGTCGGTGCAAGGCAGACGCAAACTGCTCATCCGGGCTCTCGATACGCTGGTTTCGCAGGAGTTGAATGGGACCGAAGATGCCCGCTACCCGTTCTGGTCGCCGGACGGCCGCGACATCGGATTCTTCGCCGGCGGGAAAATGAAGAAGGTCGCAGTCGATGGAGGTCCCGTGCAGATCCTTTGCGACGCCGCCGACGGGCGGGGGGGAACCTGGAACCGCGACGGAGTCATCGTCTTCTCGCCCTCCAACCGCAGCGGTCTGCAGCGTGTGTCGTCGTCGGGCGGCGTTCCCTCGGACGTGACCAAGCCGGGCGGCGGCGCCATTCATCGCTTCCCGGTCTTCCTTCCCGATGGACGCCGCTTCCTCTTTCTGACGAATTATGCGGAGACCGCGAAGCAAGGCATCTACGCCGGTTCCCTCGACGGCACTCCGCCCGTTTTGCTGTTGAAAGATCTGTCGAGCCCGCTGTTCGTGGTGTCCCCGCAGGGCATGCCGAACGGGTACTTGCTTTTCCAACGCCTGCGCACCCTGATGGCGCAACCGCTGAACGTGAACACGCTCCAGTCCGGTGGCGAACTGTTTCCCGTTGCCGAGCAGGTGGGGATTGCCAATCGCAGCTTTGTACAGGCCAGCATCTCCTCCAACGGCGTGCTGGTGTATTGGCCGAGCGGCGTTTCTCAGGAAATCGGGCAATTGACCTGGTTCGATCGCGCGGGCAAGGTGTTGGGCACCGTCGGGAGCAGCGCATCCAACCGTGACCTGTCATTGTCCCCCGACGGGAAGATGCTGGCTATCGCGCGCCGCGACACGTCGGAATTCTCGGATATCTGGCTGCATGAATTTGCCCGCGGCGTGGAAACCCGGCTTACGTTTTCTGCCGGAATCAAGGGATTCGCCAGTTGGTCCCCGGACGGCAAGCAGATTATTTATAGCAGCGCCGGGGACGGGATCTACCGCAAGGAGACCAACGGCTCTGGCGCGGAACAGAAGTTGATGGATGCGGCACCTGACCGAAAGATGCCCCTGGACTGGTCGAGAGATGGGCGAACCCTGCTCTACCTGGCCAACGATCAGTTATGGATGCTGCCCATGGAAGGAGAAAGAAAGCCGGCTCCGTTTCTGGAGTCTCGTTTCCAGTCGCCGCACGCACGCTTTTCACCGGACGGGAAATGGGTCGCCTACACGTCGGATGAATCGGGGCGCTTTGAAGTTTATGTCCGGCCGTTCCCTTCCGGCGCCAGCAAATGGAAAGTTTCGCTGGACGGCGGCGAGTTCCCCCTCTGGCGAGGCGATGGGAAGGAGATCTACTTTGTGTCGCCGGAGCGGAAGCTGATGGCTGTGCCTGTCAAGGCAGAGAGCGGGCCATCGGCTCGATTGGAAGTCTCCACCCCTCAGCTGCTCTTCGATGCGCCCCTGCATGCCTGGCCCGCGGGCTCGCCGTTGTATCCTTATGCCGTGGCTCCCGAGGGGAAACGGTTTCTCATGAATGCCCGGCTCGCCGACCAGGAGGAGATCCCGCTCACCGTGGTGGTGAACTGGCTGAAGGCATTGAAGAAATAACGGGGCCCTGGCGCCTTGGCCTCATACCGTGTAGTAAGCAATGTTGGCGACGAATTCCCTGTCGCGGATGAAATAGATCACCGGCGCTGTTGGGTCCGAAACGCTCTGGTCCTCCATCCCGTGGTAGACCACGGAAAGCGTATCCGACAAGGAATCCACAATATGAGCCCTCACCCACGCCCGGAACGTGTCCACGTCCGGAGCTCGGCAAACAATTTCATACTCGGTCTGTGCGATCGTTTTCGCGTGCCTCGTCCCGAACGCTACTCCGTGATCAATCCACACCCGAAATCCGGCTTTCTTTCGAGTCTCGGCCCAGGCCTTGATATCTCTATTAATCATCGGAGTGAACGTACCGTAGCTGTCTTTCAGTTTGGGAGCACTGAGGCTCTTGGCGCCAAAAAGCAGCCGGAATGCCTCCAGGGTTTCCAGCGATTTCCCCAAGTCGCAATTCCGGAACGCCACATGATCCAGGCCGATGTCGCGCACTTGATTCACTTTTTTGCGAAGGCCCCTGATCCGCTCCGCCGAGATCTGTCGTGACATGCCGTCGTCGGGAATAATGGGCGTGTTCATTCCATCCTTGTTCTTCATAACCCTATCGGCGGATAGCCGCGAAATGTTTTCCGACTCCGCCCCCACCGACGAACCCACGACGAACGGAACAGCCAGTCCCTGCGGCGCCCCATGGCAGACAATGACAACGTCCTTTTGATTTCGTTCGATGATCGCATCCAGGATCGACTCCAGCGTCATCGCTCTTTGAACCACCGAATCCGTGACCACTATTTTGGATTTGTTGCCGATCGGCTCAACGGGATGGGTTCCATACCAGGGAGGCGCCGACGGATGGCCCCGAGGCCCACCTTGAATGATCGCCAGCGCATTCAGAGGGCGGCGGGCACGGCCTCGAATGCGATAGGGTTTGCCGACCGCCCATGCCTGCGCCGCCTCCCAGGCTTCGTCCTCCAGCGAGGATACCGGATCGTTTCCACGCCTCGTCAATTGGTGCACGTGCGCCAACTCATGCAGCAGCAGAAGGCGCAAGCTGGAAAAGTCCATTCCGAACGCCGCCGAGCTGACCAGAATCGTACTCCGATCCACTGCTTGCGCAATCGCACCCTCTGATGCCAAATAGCCGTCGATCCGGGCTCCCCAGCGGATCGCAAGGTCCCTGGTGTGCGGATCGCATTGCGCCCGAAAGGCCAGAATTTCGTTCTCCACCTTTCCTCCCTCTCTTCCACTAACGAAACAGGAGAGGAAATCCTGTCACCTGGGCAAGCGCCCGGTAGAAATAGTGAACCGAACGGTTTATGGGTTAACCGATCTGTTCACGATGGGCAGGCGCGACGAACGTAGTTTCAACATTTTACGTAGATGGCTCAAGACTTGCAATGGAAGGGCGCCCAGCAGTTATTTCAAGGAGCGTGAAGAGAATGCAACATCTGCTACGCATGATGCTCGTCGCCGGTCCGCTTGCCGCCCAAACGGTGATGCCTCCGGCGGCAAAGAAGAAGGTGGATTTTATCCGGGATGTAGAACCCATCCTGGCCCAAAAATGCCATTCCTGCCACGGGGACGGGGTCCCACAGGCAGGCCTCAATCTCAAACGGCGGCAGAACGCAATGCGCGGCGGCGACTACGGCCCGGTGATCCTGCCCGGCAACAGTGCGTCGAGCAAATTGATCAAGCGGCTGGTGACCGGCGACGGCGGAATGCAGATGCCGCCCACCGGCGCATTGTCTGAGGACGAGATCGGGATTCTGCGGGCCTGGATTGATCAGGGCGCCGACTGGCGGCTGGAGGTGAAGGAAGAAGCTCCGCCGAAGCCGCTCGATCCGAAGGCCACCGCCCTCATTTCAGCCGTGCGTGGCAATGACCTCGCTACCGTATCGAAAGCGATCGCCGCCGCTCCGGAAATGGCAAAGCTGGTGGACAATGAGCGCAACTCGCTGCTGCATCATGCCACAGCGTTCGCTTCGCTCGACATGATGAAGCTTCTCCTCGATAAGGGCGCGGACGTCAACGCCGTGAACCGGCGCAAGTCGACGCCCGCCCATTGGGCTGTCCACGATGAAGCCAAGATGCGGCTGCTGCGCTCGCGCGGCGCGGCCATCGATACCAAGCAGGCCGAAGGGCGCACGCCGCTGTATCAGGCGGCCTCGCTCTCCAATGGCACCGCCGTCATTCGCTTCCTGTTGGAAGAAGGCGCGGATCCGAATGCCAAAACCATGGCCGGCGCCACCTCTCTGATGACAGCCGCATCCCGGGGCAATGTGGAAGGGCTGAAATTGTTGCTGGCCAGGAAGGCCGAAGTGAATACGCAGGCCGGCAACGGCGTCACCGCGCTGATGAATGCGGCTTCCAGCGCCAATGCCGACGCCGTCCGTTTGCTGCTCGAAAACGGCGCCAACCCCAACCTGAAGATGAAGAAGGGGGACACCGCGTTGATGGACGCGGCTACCTCCGGAGTGGAGGAGTCGGTCCGCCTGCTCTTGGATGCCGGTGCTGAGGTGAATGCTCGCGGGGAACGTGGCTACACGGCGTTGATGTACGCCGCCGCATCGGATGCCATGACGGTCGGATCGGTGAAGCGGCTCCTCGACAAAGGCGCGGACACCACGCTGGTGGCCGAAGGCGAGACCGCGAAATCGCTGGCCGTGAAGCGCGGCGATAGCGCCATCGCACGCCTCCTCGGCGCATCGGAAGAAGACCGCACCCGTGGCGGCGTGGTTGCGGCGAAAAGCAACGAACCGCGCCCCGTGCCGGAAGCCGTAAGCAAGGCGCTGGCGCTGCTCGAAAAGCAAAGCCATAACTTCATCCGCATCGGCGGCTGCAACTCCTGCCACGCGCAGGACCTGCCGTCGGCCGCGGTGGGATTCGCTCGCGACCGCGGCTTGCCGGCCCCCAAGTCGATTGCCCAATTGCCCGAATCGATGCGCGGCGTCAGTGCCGAGCGCATCCTCGATCTCGGCGCCTTTGGCCCTTCCAGCGTCGGTTGGGAACTGCTCGACTTCGGCATGAACCACGTGCCGGGCAACGCCTACACCGAAGCCGCGGCGCACTTCATCCGTGTCACGCAGGCCGCCGATGGCCACTGGCAGGCGCCGCATGGGAAACGTCCGCCGATGAGCGCGGGTGAGCAATTGTCCGCGGCGCTGTCGATCTATTCGATGCAGAACTTCACGGCCGCTTCGGAAGTGAAGGATGCACAGAAAGCGATTGCCAAGGCTGCGGCATGGCTGGCTGCTTCGAATCCCGCCTCCACCCAGGACCGCGCGTTCCAAGTGATGGGGCTGGTGTGGGCGAAAGCCGATGCGGCTTCGATTACGCGAACTGCCAAGGCGCTTGCCGCTTCGCAGCGCGCCGACGGCGGCTGGAGTCAGTTGGCCCACATGGGCACCGATGCCCACGCCACCGGCCAGGCGCTGTTTGCGCTTTCGCTCGCCGGCATGGCGCCCAACGATGCGGTGTACAAGAAGGGCACGGACTACTTGTTGCGCAATCAGGCCCCGGATGGATCGTGGCACGTCAAGACGCGCTCCATCTGGCTGCAGCCTTACTTCGAAAGCGGATTCCCCTACGGGCACGATCAGTGGATCTCCGCGGCGGGGACGGCTTGGGCCTCCATGGCGTTGTCGGCGACCCAGGATAGCCGCACGTTGAGCAAGCGGTAAAGTGGATCAAGTGGTGAGCGCTTCCGGCTGACGGGGGCGCTCACTCTTGTCTCCGGGAGAGGGCGAATGACGGACCGCGAATCGGCGGATAGGCGGTTGGCTGTATACGGCACGCTCGCGCCGGGTAGAGAGAATCACTATCAGTTGGCTGGGCTCCAAGGGCGGTGGCGCCCAGGAACGGTGCGCGGTACGGTCCTCGATTCGGGATGGGGCAGCGGGGAAGGGTATCCGGCGCTCCTCCTCGAACCAGCCGGTCCGGTGGTGGCGGTGCAGGTGTTCGAATCTGACGATCTGCCGTCGCGTTGGGCGCAGCTGGATGAATTCGAGGGCACGGGCTACCGGCGTGTGGTGGCAACGGTGCAGGTGGAGGATGGCGAAGTGCCCGCCTGTATCTATGTGGCGAACACATGACGGATTTGACTCCTACTTCCGCAGCAACTCCGTCCAGTTCTCCACGACATGCACAGTGGGCAGTTGGCCATTCGTCACGGCCTGGGCACTCAGGAATCGTTGTCCGTCGGGAGTGACATCCAACATGGAGATGACTCCCGTCGAAAGCGGAGTGACGGATCGAAACACCTCTTCGGGCGGAGACCAGGAGAACTGCTCCCCCAGTTGTGTCGCCACGCGCATCAGCTTCGATTCGGAAAAAAAGAAGAGCTCCTTCCCATTGGGATTCCAGGCCGGACTCGTTGCGCCTATCGATGTGACCTGCCACTTGCGCGCGCCATCGGGGAAGGAGCGCACCACGATCTCATTCCGCCCGGTCTCGTCGGTGCTGTAAGCGAGAAACCTGCCGTCCGGAGAGATACGCGGGTTTACTTCGACGAATGGAGTTGCGATAAAGGTCCGAGGCTTGCCGAAGCTGCCGTCCGTGTTTCGTTCGATCACCAGAATGTCACTCGCCGTCTCCCCGCCTTGTTTGGTGAATGCCAGCCACCTTCCGTCGGGGGACCAGGAACCGGGAGTCAGGCCGTCGGTGATCTTTACCGGCTTGGATTCTCCCTCTACGGATTGAATGAAGAGGTCGCGGGCTTGCGTGCCCGAGTCGTTCATAAAGACGATTTCTTTTCCGTTTGGCGTCCACACCGGGTAGTCTTCCCGGTTTCCGAAGCTGAAGCGATTCCTGGTCCCGCGCAGCAGGTCGTGGATCCAGATATTGGTGCGGCCCTGGTCGCGCTCCGATGCCGCGAATTTTGTTCCGTCGGGAGAAAAGCGCGGGCTGATCATGTACGGCGATTGCTGCTGCACCACAACTTCTTTTCCGCTGCGGTCGCGAATGACGATTCGTTGCGGAAAGGCAGTGAAGCCTTCGGTAAATACCAGCGTCCCGTCGCTGGAAACGGTGGGTGTGGCGCCGCGTGGCGCGAACGGAATGGCTTCTCCCATGGGTTCGAAAGTGGATGTGGAGAGCGGCAGGGCCCACAGCCCGCTATCGCGAGGGCCGGACTGGAACAGAATGTGCCCGGACCGAGTGAACGTGGGCCACGCGCCTTCACGCAGGGTCTTGATCTCTTTGCTTTCCAGTGAGACGGTCGCGAACTGTTGATCCGTCAGGCTTCCGACGCCGGCCAGAACGACGCGCTTCGATTCGGAAAGCCACGTGGGATTGTAGAAGGCGCCACGCGGACGAGGCAATACCAACTTGGGTTCCCCGCCAGAGGCGGCCACCTCCAGCAAGCCCTTTCCCGCATCGCTGAACAGGATTTGATTTGTATTCGCACTCCAGGTGCCGCCTCGGAATTGGGCCACCTGGCAGACCAGCACCGGCCGGCCCCCCTGAACGGAGACCCTGCGCAGTTCGCCGCCTGACGCGAATACGATGGAGGCGCTGTCCGGCGACCAGACGACGCCATCAGCGCCCTCACTCGCCTCCACCGGAACTGGCTCCACCTTGTCCAGATGCCGGATCCACAGCTTTCCCGCGGCGGTCACGGTGATGAGCTTCCCGTTCGGCGAGATGGCGATACTGCGGTTGCGGATGAGATAGTCGGCCGACGCGGGAGCGAAGGTGAAGTGCCGGAGGCGCGCTTCCGCCGCTTGGGGAGTACGGAGCGCCAACCCCAGCGCCGTGGCTCCGCACAGAGCGGCAATCGCCCAGGGCAGCCATTGCGTTTGTTTCGCAGGTGCCGGGGGCAATGCCGCCGGCTCGCTCCGCGCTTCCAGATAGACTCCGATATCCCGCAGCCGTTTCTTCCGATCGCGCTCCAGTGCCCGTTGCAACATGTGCCGCACATGCCCCGGCGTGTTCGCAGGCAATGCGCTCCAGTCCGGATCGGTCTTCAGCACCGAGGCCAGCGTGTCCGAAATCGTCTCCCCATCGAACAGCCGCTTGCCCGTCAGCATTTCATACAACACGACGCCGAAAGCCCAAATATCTGTACGCTTATCAACCACGCCACCACGGGCTTGCTCCGGACTCATGTATCCCGCGGTGCCGATGATCAACCCCGGCGAAGAACGGCCCGCCACGAGCGTCGGCGATGAAGCCGGGTCGCCCTGCGGTGTCGCCCTATCCTCTTCCAGCGCCTTCGCCAACCCGAAATCGAGCACCTTCACCATTCCATCGGGAGTCACCTTCACATTGGCCGGCTTCAGATCCCGATGGATGATTCCTTTGTCATGCGCCGCTTCCAAGGCCTCCGCGATCTGCCGTGCAATCGGCAGCGCTTCGTCCACCGGAAGAGGCCCACCAGCAATGCGATCCGCCAGCGTCGGCCCTTCCACCAACTCCATCACAATGGCCCGCGTGACGCCGTCGATTTCCAGGCCATGAATGGCAGCGATATTCGGATGACTCAGCGACGCCAGCATCTGCGCCTCGCGCTGGAAGCGGTGCAGGCTGTCGTTGTCCGCCGCCATGTTGGCGGGCAGCACCTTGATGGCGACGTCGCGATTCAGCCGCGTATCGCGGGCGCGGTACACCTCGCCCATCCCACCCGCTCCAATGGGACCAACGATTTCGTATGCGCCGATGCGTTGTCCGTTGGTCATGGCTTGGCTGGTCCGTTCAGCAGTTCCGTCCAGCTTTGGATGAGGTGCAGGTCCGGCCTCGATGCGGTCAATTCCTCGGCGACAACGAACTTCTTCCCGTCGGGTGTCATATCGAAGTTGTAGGCATTAATGGGGCGGCTCTTTTCCAGCGTTTGGTTGCTCCACAGCAGTTCCGGCCGCCCGTGCGTGAATTCGGCGCCCGTGATGTTCACCGCTACGTGCACGAGGCGATTGCCTTCCACGTAGAGAAGTTCCTTGCCGTCCGACGACCAGATCGGGTTGCCTCCACCACTGGTGGAGACTTGCCATTTTCGGGATGGATCAGGGAAGGAACGAACGTATACTTCCGCGCGGCCGCTCTCCTCCGACAGATAGGCAAAGAAGCGATTGCCAGGGGCGAACCGCGGCTGATCTTCCTCGGCCGGAGTTCTCACCAGGACGAACGGTTTCCCGTAGCTCCCATCCGGTTTGCGCTCGATTGCGGAAATGTCGTGCGCGGTGTCCGCTGTCTGCACCGTATAGAGGAAGAAGCGGCCATCGGAACTCCAGTCGCCGGGACGATTGCCCTCGATGGCGGCTTTGGGCTGGCTGTTGCCATCCAGCGAGATGGACTGGATACCAAGGTTCACCGTGCCGCTGCGGTACAGGAGTTCCTTTCCATTGGGGTACCACAGCGGGCGTATGTCGAAGGCATTTTGGGTGAAGGTGACGCGGCTGCGCACACCCGTGGCAACCTCCTGCACCCAGATATTGGTGCTGCCGTCGGTGGACATCGAAAAGGTAATGCGGGAGCCATCGGGGGAAAAACGCGGGCTGGTAAGGCCCGGCGCCGGATGCGGGTCGCGCGCGATTTCCTTTCCCGTCCGATCGCGATATACCAACTGCAGTTGTGGATCGACAACGACTTCGGTAAAGAGCAAAGTGCCTTCACGGGAAAGGCTCGGATAACTGCCATTCTTGGTGACGGCGATCGGCTCGGCGCCGGTTGGTTCGTGATTGGAACCAACCGGCAGAGCCCACAGCCCGGCTTCGCGCATGGCAGTTTGATAGAGCAGATGGCCGCTGCGGGACAGAGTGGCGAATGCGCCTTCTCGCAGCACCTCCATCTTCTTCTCCCCAACGCGGATGAGGACGATCTGCTGCGCGGTCAGGCTGCCGCTGCCCGCCACCAGCGCCTTGCCTTCCACCAACCATTCGGGACTGTACAGCGCCATGACATCCGACGGCCGTGGAAACAGCACCCGAGGGGTTCCACCAGAGGCATCCACTTCCATGATTCCGCCGCTGGTGTCGGCGTAGAGAATCGTCTTTCCCGATGGAGCCCAACTGCCCCCGCGGAACTGGCGCACGTTGGCGAGCGTCACGGCGCGGCCGCCCTGCAGTTGTACTTTGCACAAGCGGCTGCCCACGGCGAACGCGATGGAGTTGCTGTCGGGAGACCAGATAGGCCCTTCGGCGCCTTCCGTGAAGTCCAGGGGGCGCATCTCCGTCCGGTCGAGGGATCGCACCCAAAGCTTGCCTGCGGCGACCATGACGATGTGTTTCCCATCAGGCGAGATCACGACACTGCGGGAACGCGGGGTAGCGGCAAGGTCCTTGGCGGGAATGAGGGTGTGACGCAACGGCGGCGACTGTGCAGCGGGTTTGCGCAGTAGAGCCGCCACCAGAAACAGAGCGAGCACCGCCGCGACGGCCTTCCACACCCACCGTTCGCGCTGCACCGGGACCGCTGCCTGTTGGGGAAGGGAAGCCGTTGGCGGCGTTTCCAGAAAGACACCAATATCCCGCAGTCGTTTCTTCCGGTCGCGCTCCAGCGCCCGTTGCAGCATGTGACGAACATGCTCCGGCGTATCCCCAGGCAACGCGCTCCAATCCGGATCGGTCTTCAGCACGGCGGCAAGCGTGTCCGAAATCGTCTCCCCATCGAACAGCCGCTTGCCCGTCAGTATTTCATACAACACGACCCCGAAAGCCCAAATGTCGGTGCGCTTATCCACCACGCCACCGCGGGCCTGTTCCGGACTCATGTATCCCGCGGTGCCGAGAATCAACCCCGGCGAAGAACGGCCCGCCACCAGCGTCGGCGACGAAGCGGGATCGCCCTGCGCCACAGCGCGATCCTCCTCCAGCGCCTTCGCCAACCCGAAATCGAGCACCTTCACCATGCCATCGGGAGTCACCTTCACATTGGCCGGCTTCAGATCCCGATGAATGATCCCTTTGTCATGCGCCGCCTCCAAAGCCTCCGCGATCTGCCGCGCAATCGGCAGCGCTTCGTCCACTGGAATGGGTCCTGCTGCGATGCGATCGGCCAGCGTCGGCCCTTCCACCAACTCCATCACAATGGCGCGCGTGACGCCGTCGATTTCCAAGCCATGAATGGCAGCAATATTCGGATGACTCAGCGACGCCAGCATCTGCGCCTCGCGCTGGAAGCGGTGCAGGCTGTCGTTGTCGGCCGCCATGTTTGCTGGCAGTACCTTGATTGCCACCTCGCGATTCAGCCGCGTATCGCGAGCCCGATACACCTCGCCCATCCCACCCGCGCCAATGGGCGCAAGAATCTCGTAGGCGTTAATCGTGTCACCGGACCGCATGCAAGGTGTTCCGTTATTGTATGTCAACCGCTCCAACACGGCGAGTCTTTTTCTTCCGCTTTCGCCGCTGGTGCGTTTTCTCCACTAGAACGCGTAGACGTTCACAAACGGAGGAGAATATGAACAACGAAACACGGCGGGGCTTCGCCCTGATCGAAATCACCACAGTCCTTTCCATCATCGCGATCCTGATCGGATTGCTCATCCCCGCTCTACAGCCGGTGCGCGAAGAAACGAACCGGAAGCGCGCGCTCACCGTCCTTCAGTCCCAGTGCGAAACCGGCGTGCGGAATGCGGTGAAATTGACCGATATCGTCATCAGCAGCTTCAGCAATGGATACACCATACGCGTAGATGGGGCCGCCAATGCGTTGATTGCCGAGCCGGCCTACCCCGGCCGCACAGCATCGCAAACCATTACGATGCAATACGTCAGAGGTTGCCCGTATACGGAGTCAGCGACGGCCCGCGCGAGCAGCGAGCGGCGGAAGATGTACACCGAGCTGCTGGTAGGCGCCGCGCGAATCGCCGGCCTGATGGTGAATGGACTAAGCGGCAACGATGCCCTCGCCTTACACAACAGCCTCACCGGCGCCTACACAGTGGGCCCGGAACTCCGCGACGCCACTGGGACTACCGTGAGCTTCAATTCCATCCTCAATCCAAACGCCGTGTTCGCCGGCCGCGAGATGTGGCTGGCCGCAATCGAGATGGTGAAGTCCTCGCTCCGCCTCGGCGCGGCGGGCGAAAACTACGCTACGCTGCCCTCCATCCCCGTGCCCACAACGCCAACCGGTGTGATGATGTTCACCCACGACGGCATGGTGAGCCTGGTCAACGCGATCACGGACGGAACCAGCAATACGATGATGATCGCGGAACTGGCGGCCCTGCGGCAGAACCCCACCCAGCAGGCGCGCGACGCTTTCATCCAGACGGTAAACAGCGCGGCGAAATCCGGCGCGATCACCATGCAGGAAGCCGACGCCCTCATCGACATGATGAGAATCGTGTACTGACCCGGCGCATGTGATACAAGGAGCAGATGCGAACGCTGCTCCTTCTCGCGGCCTGCTCCGCCGCCTGCTATTCCCAGAGCCTGTGGACCGAAGAACTGACCTGGATGGAAGTGCGCGACGCCATTGCGGCGGGCAAGACCACGATTCTCATCGGCACGGGCGGCGTGGAGCAGAACGGCCCCTACGTCGCCGGCGGCAAGCACAACTACGTGCTGCAACTGGTGATGCCCGCCATCGCCCGCAAGGTCGGCAACACGCTCATCGCCCCCATCGTGAAGTTCGTGCCCGAAGGCGCGATTGAGCCCAAGCCCACCAGCCATATGGCCTACCCCGGCACCATCAGCCTGGAGCAGGCCACCTTCGAAGCGTTGCTCACCGACATCTGCCGCAGCTATCAGGCGCATGGCTTCCGCGACATCATCCTCATCGGCGACAGCGGCGGCAATCAGTCAGGCATGCGCAACGTGGCCGATGCGTTGAACCGGCGCTGGAAATCCGGTCCGGCGCGCGTCCACTACTTGCCCGAGTATTACGAGGAAGACATGTGGAGCGCCGCGTTCCTGCGCAAGCAGGGCATTGTCCAGATCGACAAGAATCCTCCCGCCGGGCAAGCCCCGGATGCTCCGGCCCATACCCGCAACGGGATTCACGACGATGTCTACTACGAGGCGCAAATCGCCGCCATCGACCCCAAGCTCATCCGCGCCGCCGAACGCGAGCGCAAAGGCGAGTTGTCCCTCCATGGGGTGAATCTTTCCCCCATCGCCAAGACTCAGGAATTGGGACGAATGCTTGCCGAGTATCGGGCCGGGATCACGGCGAAGGCGTTTGCCGCATCCCAGCGCCGTCTGCGCTGAACTAGGTCCGGACCACCGCCCAGGTTTTGCTCTCCGTCGGCTTCGCCGCCCCGCCCGCCGTCGCCAGTTCGTTGCAGTTGGCTGCCGAACCTGCTGTCAGCACCGCCTTGATCTTCGGATCCACCGGCCCACCCTCTGCGATTTGGCTGCAATTGGCCGAATTAGCCAGTTGGTTGGCGTTCAGCGTCACGGTCCACTTGGGGTCCGAATCCGTAAAGCTCGAAGGTTGGAACGTCGCCTGCCAGTGCATGTTCCACAAGAAATGCTTCAGGAACTGGTATTCCTTGGAGGGACTCATCAGGGCCAGCACGGTGCAGAAATGAAACTCCAACTGCACTTCACGAAGGAAGTTGTACTTCTTCGTGAGCGAGTTCATGTGATACAGCGGATAGGTTTCATGCGGCCCATCCATCAGTTGCACCTTGAGCGACATCGGCAGTTTGCCGTTGGTTGCCAGCGCAAGATCCTTGCCCGACAGGTTCTGAAACCAGACTTCTCCTTTGGTCTTGGTATCCCGGCAATGCGTGGCCCCACGCAACGTGGAACTGCCACGGTTGATGTAGGCGCTGCCGTCAGCATCCACCGCGCCGCGGTAGTAACCCCAATTGGTCTCCAGAAACTGCACCTGGATGAAGCCGAGTGTCCATCCCGCGGCATTGTCGCCTTCCACCCCCGTAAGCTGGCATTCGCCCGTGGCTTCAATGGCGACACTGTTGAACTCCATGTCTGTTGAATATTTTTCCGGTGTCTTTACTCCCGGCTTGGTGGTGATTTTGACGGAAGCCGAACCCGGCAGATAGCTAATGGCCATTGGGGCATTATCACACTTAACTTGGGCGGCGGACGCGGAGCCGCACGGCCAGCAGTGCCGCTGCCGCGGTGAGCAGGGAGAGCGTGGCCGGCTCCGGTACCGGGGCTTCGGCGAGACGAATGGAAAACGTACCTTCGGCTAAGTTGGAATTGTCTGGCGATGGACCGTTGGCTGAGAAGGCAATTGCATTGGTAGCGAAGCTTCCGTTATCGCTACGTTCGAATTTGAATCTGGTTGCGAACTCACTAGCGGAACCACTCCAACCGTTGGAGTACTGTCCACTCCCGCAGTTCTGATTCAGCAGGAAGTCGAAGGTGTCCGCTGCGCCGTTGCCGGCAGTATTGCAGGTGCCGAGCGCCGAAGGATTGTTGGCTGCCGCCGTCATGTTAAAGGAGATTCCGTTCCAGACCACCACGAAACCCGAAAATACCGGGACGTCGGGGTCGTAGAAAAACGAACCCGACGCGGGCGTGGGGCTACCCGAGGTGGTAGTGAATTGGATGTTGTACTTCACAGGAGCCGCGTGCGCGGAACTGAGTGCGCCGAGCAGGGCGAGGGAAAGTCCGAGAGCGAGCTTCATTCGTGGTTCCTCTACTAATTGAGGGTGAGAGCAGGGCCTGCTTTTCTATCACGGCTTGTACATTTTTTCGAGGCCCAGCGCCGGTCGAGCGAACTGAACCAGCCGAGCAGCAGCGCGAGCAACACCACTCCCTCGGCCGGATGCAAAATATGAAACGTCTTCGGGCCCCAGGTGGGATCGAAGAACCAGAACGGCTTGGGCTCCAGCCGGCTGAGGGACAGCAGCGGCTTGGCTCCGATTTTGGGTTCGTGGATGGCCATCAACCCCGTGCCCAGCAGCACCACTCCGCTCATCAGAACCAGCACCGCGGTGCGCCAGCCAGTGCCGTTGAGTTGATCGGCGATCCATGCCCCGATGGGCCGTTCGATCGTCCGTGTCGACCCCATCGAGCAGATCCAAACCACGCCCAGCCCCGCGCCGCAGGCATTCATGATGACGTCGTTGAAGTCGTAAGGGATTCCCCAGCCGGCGTGCAGTACGCCGTATTGCCAGGCTTCATCAAACGCTCCACCCAGAGTCACCCACACCGCCGTCTGTCCGAAACTGCCGGTGAGCGCATAAACCGGAATGGTGAGCAACCCGTATTGGAAAAAGTGAATGTATTCGTTGTTGTTGACGCTGAGCCAGTGAACAGCGGCGAACGTAAGCGCCACGGCCGATGCCCAGTAAACAAGCTTGGCACGCCCTCCCTCCTGCGACAGCACGCGGCCCACCAGCAGCAGCGTTGTGAGCAGAAAGGCAACCCGGAAAAACCACCCGACTGCGGTGAGCCAGAGGTCGGCGCTGAAGGCTTTCATGGCGAACACCACCACAGCCTGCACATGCTCATGGAGCACACTGACCGCCAGTACGTAGAGCAGGATCAGGACGAAGGTGAATGCGCGGCGCCGGGCGAACCAATCGATGGAGCGGTCAAGCAAGGTTCGCCCCAACGCGGAGTCCTCCGAAAGTCGGATGCCGGCGGCCAGGGTCACCGCGCGCGGCGATCCGGCGATGTTCATGGCTCACTCCGCGACTGGGGCGATCTTGCGACCATCATGGGCTTCGGTCGCACCGAAACACAGCGTAACAGGCATAGGTTCCGGTGGCGGGTCAAGGAATTCACCCGTCGGCAAAGCCGCAAAGCACGGTGATGGACAACATAACGCATCGGTGTTTGCTCCCTCTGATCTGCCGGAAATGGACGAAGAGTTACGCTTTGCGCGAAATGCGGGCCAAGCCCAGAGCCGCGATTCCCAGGGTGAGGAAGCCCAGCGTAGCCGGCTCCGGCACATCCACCAAAGTCATGGTCACGCTATCGGGAAAGCTGAGCACGCCTCTGCTCATCGTCTCGACTTGGATTAACAAATAGCCCCGGATTGTCTGCCCCTGTTCAACGGCGAAGTTGCCGAGTTCGAACGAGTCGTGAATACTTGGAGCTGAAACCGATGTGGTGAACGTCTGGTTTCCCGCAACAAAGCTCGATCCATTGCCGATGAAGCCGCTGATCAATCCGGAAACATTGGCGGTGGAACTGCCTTCCATGCCGACGCCGACGTGAACCACTCCGCTGCTGGTGGCGACGAAGGAAAACGCCGCGCGAAAGTTGAGGTTTGCGCAACCCACGATGTTACAGGAAATGGCCACGTTCGTGAACCGGAACGTCACTGGATCGAGGACCTCGTAATCCGGACCTGCTCCTGGCGTGCTGCCACCAGGGCAGAATGGCGCAAAGCAGGCGGTTCCACTTCCGCTGGCGCCTGAACCGAGAGCCACGTTGGTGACACTGCGTGTGACACCACTGGTTCCAAATCCGGAAGACACCACTCCGACCGTGGGGTCCGAAATCAATACGCCCGCAAAAGCGGACGGCATCATCAGCAGCACTGCGCTCAAAAACAGCTTCCTCAAAATCATCCTCCTACGGCAAACAGCCCTCATCTACTAAGGGTGAGAGCAGGAGGGTGTTTTCTATCACGCGCGTGATAAAATTCATCACACGTCATCATGAACGGGGAAAGCGTCGCGCCATCTGTAAGCCAGCTTATGGCCGCTTTCCGTCAAGGCGATCAGGAGGCTGCCAACCGGCTGGTGGAAATGTTCTATCCGCAGCTTCGCCGTATCGCCGCGGCACAGATGCGCCACGAAGCCACGGGGCATTCCTGGCATCCCACGCTGCTGGTGAACGAGCTGTATCTGGAATTGCTCAAGATCAAAGCCTTGCAGCCGGCCGAAGGCGACGAACAGCGGGAGAAAGCAGCCTTCTTCGGACTGGCGAGCCTGCTCATGCAACGCCTGCTGATCCAGCACACGCGCCCCTTGCGCCAGCGGGCGGTGAAGGTCGATGTCACAGAGGATTGCCTGATCTCAAACGGCCTGGAAACCAGTGCGGCGATCGAGGCGTTGCTGGCACGCCTGGAGGCGATTCAACCCCGGCTGCGGCAAGTGGTGGAATGCAAGGCCTTTGAGGGGCTCACCACCAAGGAAACCGCCGAGCGCTTAGGGTGCGGCACCGCCACGGTGGATCGTGATTGGACTTTCGCCAGGCACTGGCTCCAGAAGGAATTGCCCGCGGAAAACGCATGACGGACTCCGGTTGGAAACGCGTCTGGGAACTCTACGAGGAGGCGGCAAAGCTTCCTCCCGCCGAGGCGCAAGCTTACCTGGATTCTGCTGCGGATGCGCCGGAGATCGTCGCCGAAGCACGGCAGATTCTGGCTTCCATGACCGCCGATGCTCCCGTGGCGTCGCATACCGGGGAGACCATCGGCCGCTACCAGGTGTTGGAACCGATTGGCCGCGGAGGCAGCGGCGAAGTGTATGCCGGCCGCGATACCCAGCTAAACCGCGAAGTCGCGCTGAAGTTCCTGCATCCCTGGCAGGTGGGCTCGGAGTGGATGCTACGCCGCTTCCTGCGGGAAGCGCAGATGGCCTCCAGCCTCAATCACCCTTACATCGTCACCATCTTTGAAGTGATGCCGGGGCCTCCGCCAGTGATCGTGATGGAGCGCGTGGCCGGGAACTCCGTGCGGGAGTTGTGCCGCCAGTCGGTGCCCGAAGCGACGGTCATCCGGATCGGGACGCAGATCGCGCAAGCGCTGGCGGCGGCCCACGAGCAGTCCATCGTGCATCGGGATCTGAAGCCGGAAAACGTGGTGGTGCGCCGCGACGGTTATGCCAAAGTCCTCGATTTTGGGTTGGCTCGCACGGGGCTGCCGGGAGAAGCGAACGTTTCCTCAATGACCGGAGTGGGCGCGGGAACGCTGCGCTATATGTCTCCGGAACAGTGCCGGGGAGAAGCGGCGACGCCGGCGAGCGATGTCTTTGCCCTAGGCTTGGTGTTGTATGAAATGGCCACCGGCCGGCATCCCTTCGACGCCCCCACGCCGCTCGAAACGGCGCATGCCATCCTGCAAAGCGAGCCCCACGCGTTCCGCGTTCCGCTGAGCGACGCGTTGCGGCGGTTGATTCTGGAGATGCTCGCCAAGGACCCGGCGAAGCGTCCCCCTGCTGCCGATGTGGCCGCGCGCTTCCCGCGCTTCGGAAAGGAAACGGCTCGCAGCGGGCCTTCCCGCAGGCGCTGGCTGATCGGTGGAGCGGCGGCGGCCGCAGTCGTGGCGGGAAGCATTCCGTTCTGGCGCTCCCGTTCGCCGCAAGCAGAACGGGAACTGCTGCGGGATGGGCTCATTCTCGATCCGGTTGTCTCTCCCGACCGGCAGTGGATCGCCTTTGTGTGGCGCGCGCCGGGAAACGGCAACGGGCGGCTGCATATCATGCCGGTGGACGGAGGCACTCCCGTCCCGGTCACTCGTACCTCGGCCGAGGAAAGTGAGCCATCGTGGTCCCCCGATGGCAGCCATATCGCGTTCCTGCGGCGCGGGGGAGGAGAGAATGCCGTCTACACCGTTCCCTGGTCGGGCGGGCGCGCGGGTCCGGAACGGCGCATCTACTCCGTCCATTTCTTCGGCTCGCCCATCTGGCTTTCTCCCAAGGAACTGGTGATCTGCGACAACTTCGAAGGGCGGGACATTCACCTGGCGCGGTTCCATCAGGATCGCGGCTTTGTCGCGCCGATTTCGCATCCGCGCAATGGCTGGCACGATTCCCTGCCACGTCTGTCTCCCGACGGGCAGTGGATCGTGTTCACGCGGTTCTTCACCATGACCACCTCTGAGCTGTTTGTGGTTCCGGCCGGCGGCGGTGAGGAGCGCCGGCTCACCTTCGACGAAGCCGCCAAAAGGGAAGTGCGCTGGAGGCCCGATGGGAAAGGCGTGATCTACCGCTCGCGCGCCAAACGCTGGGGCTTTCGCTACGTGCCGTTGGCGGGCGGCGGATCGCGCGAACTTGCTCTCCCGTTCACGCCTTACGGCAACTTCGATGTCCTGCCCGCCGACAACGGCGCGGTGCGCCTGCTCATGGCGAATACCTATTCCACGGAATCCATCTGGCGGGCCGAGCTTCCGCAAAAGGCAGGAGAACTCGCCAAGCCGGAGAAACTCATCTCCTCGGCGCGCGGCGATGTGAACGTCAATCCCGCCATTTCCCCCGACGGGCTGAAAGTGGCTTTCGTATCGACGCGCAGCGGATCACCGGAAATCTGGGTAACGGATAGCGCCGGCAACCGGCCGCTCCAATTGACATTCTTTGGTGGCCCCGAAGTGGCCCCGCCGGCATGGTCTCCCGACAGCCAGCGGATTGTGTCCTCCGTCTCGCTGCGTCCAGGCGACCCGGCGTTTATCGTGCCTGCCACGGGGGGAGAGCCGCGTTGGCTCCCGATTCCCGCCGCCTTCGCGCAACCGCACTTCACGGCGGACGGAGCGGCCGTTACCTATGGCGTGGTACGCGGCTTGGCTGCCGGTGAGGTGTGGCGTTATCCGCTGGCGGGGGGGAAACCGCAGATGCTTTCCGCGGCCAGTTCCGCCGTGCACCGGCTGTCTCCGGACGGCAAGTGGATCTATTTCGCGCGCCAGCGGGAACCGGGCTTATTCCGTTTTCCTTCCCAAGGCGGCGCGCCGGAATTGGTGCTGGACCGCGTGGCGGTGGAACTCTACCGCGGATGGGCTGTGGGACGCGAAGGCATCTATTACACGGCGAAGGAAGAATCCACCGGGAAGTGGCTGATTCAGTATTACCACCTGGAGGCGAAGACGCACCAGCCGGTGTGCCGCCTCGATATGCCTCTAACGCGTTGGACGGGCGCGCTGAGCCTGTCGCGTGACGAACGCTGGATGGTGTTTCCCCTCCATGAGCCGGAGGGCAGTACGCTCACCATTACGGCTCCGGTGAAGCTGCCGTAATTACGTCCCGATATCTTCGTTCCACAACTCGGGCTTTTCCACGATGAAGCGGCGCATCATCTCGATGCATTCCTCATCTTGCACCACCGTCAACTCCACCCCATTGCCCCGCAGAGATTCTTCCGCCCCAAGGAAGTTCACGTTCTCTCCAATCACCACGCGCGGGATTTTATAAAGCAGAATGGCCCCGCTGCACATCGGGCAGGGAGACAGCGTGGTGTACAGCACCGACTCGCGATACACCCGCGCCGGCAGACGCCCGGCATTGCGCAGGCAGTTCATTTCCCCGTGGTCGATGGCGCTTCCCGTCTGCACCCGGCAGTTGTGGCCCCGCCCGATAATGACGCCTTCATGCACCAGCACGCTGCCGATCGGGATGCCGCCTTCGGAAAAACTCTTGCGCGCCTGATCGAGCGCCGCATCGAGAAAGGGATCACTCGCCATGAAACCACTCTACTCCGGCTTCCAATGCCGGTCGAGCGTACTGTAGAAGCAGAACAGCATCGCCATCAGCAACACCCCTTCCGTCGGATGCAAAATGTGGAACGTCTTCGGACCCCAGGTAGCATCGAAGAACCAGAACGGCTTCGGCTCCAGGCGGCTCAGCGAGAGCAGCGGCTTCGCCCCGGTCTTCGGTTCGTAGACCATCATGTGCCCTGTCGCCAGCAGCACCAATCCCACCAGCAGCAACCCCAACGCCGTACGCCAGCCCCATCCCCTCAGTTGTTGCTGCACCAGCGCCCCCGCCGTCATGCTCACCGGACGCATGCTGGCCATCGAGCAGATCCAAACCACCCCCAACCCCGCGCCGCAGGCATTCATGATCACATCGTTGAAATCGTAGGGAATGCCCCAGCCCGCGTGCAGCACGGCGTATTGCCAGCCTTCATCGAAGGCGCCGCAAAGCGTGGTCCACACTGCAGTCTGTCCGAAACTCCGCGTCAGCGCAAAGACCGGAAAGGTCAACAGGGCGTACTGAAAGAAGTGGATGAACTCGTTGTTGTTCACGCTCAGCCAGCGCACGGCGGCAAAGGTGAACACCACGGTCACAGCCCAATAACCGGCTTTGCGGCCCCCGCCCGCTTGCCCGAGCACACGCCGGACCAGATAGATGGTGACAGCGAGGAAAACCAACCGGAAGGTCCAGCCAACAGCAGTGAGCCACGTGTTCGCCGTCACTTTCTGCATCGCCGCAATGACGAAGCCTTGCACTTCTTCATGCTGCGTGCTGACGGCCAGCACATATACCGCGATGAGGAAGAGAGACGCTCGCCGGTGCGCGGCAAACCAGGCGAGCGTCCGATCCATTACAGCCGCTTCCGGCCCATCACCAACGCGGCCAAACCCAGAGCCATCAGCCCGAGCGTCGCCGGTTCCGGCACAGACGCCGTGTCCACCAACGTCAGATCCAGACTGTTGGGGAGCGAGATGAACCTGCCGAGGCCCATTTGGGGGACAAAGAGGGTCAAGCCGGCGTAGATCTGGTCGCCCGCGTTCACGTCGATAGTTCCCAGCGTGAAGGAGTCATTGATAGCCCTAACTGAGGACTGGGTGGAGTTCAGCGGAGTGGGAATGACATACGTCTGGTTCCCGTTCAGGTAGGCTGCCGTGTTCTGATTATAGACAAAACCGCCAAAGGCCAAGGACAGGTTGGAGCTTCCAGTGCCGTTGATGTCGAAGTTCACTTGATATTGGGCTGTCGTGGTGGCAACAAACGAAAAGTCCACGAAGACGGAAGCACCGCACCCCGCACCGTCATTGCACTCCAATAGCGCACTGGTCAAACGCATGTTCAAGGGATCCGCAACGTTGTAACTCGGCCCGGCGCCGGGCGCTGCTTCTCCAGGACAAAATCCACCGAAGCAAGCCGTTCCGGTCAGAGTCGCGGTGCCTGCAGTGCCGCTGTAGGCGTTGCTGACTCCTGTCTGCGTATGCCCGCCATCAAAAACGCCCGCCGTCGGGTTATTGATGACACCCGCCATGGCCGGGATGGCCCCAAGCAAAATAGAGAGCAGTCCGATACGCAAAGTGGTTCCTCCTGAAGGTATCCGAACGAGAAAGATTATCGAGTTTACCACTCTCGCCTCCTACCCTGCTACCAACTACACTACAAAAGATGCGCCGTTTCGCCCCCGTGTTCGTACTGCTCGTACTAGCCTTTGCCGCCCGCACTCTGCCCCCTTGGAACAATGTGTTTACCCCCAACGCCGTGCTGCTGCAGGAAAACGACGCCTGGTATCACCGCCGCGTGGTGGAACTGATCCACCAGCAATGGCCCCAGCGCCCGCGCGTCGATCCCCTCGGCCAACCCGGCGGCGCTCCGTTGCATCACGCCATGCTGTTCGATTATCTGGTGGCAGCCGCCTGCCCAGGGTGCGGCGAGAGTGCCCGCGACACGGCCCTAGCCTTTGCCCCGCCCGTGCTCGGAACGCTGGCCGTAGCCCTGGCCTGGCTCATCGGCCGTAGACTCGGCGGGGATCGTCTGGCTCTCACCGCCGGCCTCGCCATGGGACTCACCCCCGGCGCCTTCGCCTTCGTCTCCGAGCTCGGCTATGCCGATCATCACGTGCTGGAAGTTCTGGTTTCCACCTGGGTCTTCTATGAATTGTTGCGCCTCGATGGGCTCAAGCGCTGGCACGACGGCGCGCGGCTCGGCCTGGCTCTGAGTGTATTCTGCTTCACCTGGGCCGGCTCGGCGATGATTCTCGGCATGGCCGGACTCTTCCTGCTCAGCGAGGTGCTGCGCCGCGAACGTCTGGCGTCAGCCCCGTTGCGTCTGGCTGCCGCGATGACCGTGGTGGCATCCTTCTCCCTCGGCGGCCAGCTTTGGCAGGAGTACACCCGGCTTGCCGCACTCGGACTGCTGGCCCTCGCCCTGGTCTGGGATCTGCCACGCAAATTCCTGATCGGCGCCGGCCTGGCGATCGCCGCCGCGGGCGTGATCTACCTCACCAGCACTTCCGAAGGGCTGGCCATCGTGAAGCGCCTGTTTCCAGGCGGTTCCCGCGCGCTGGTAGGAGAACTGCGTCCCTTGCTCTATTTCGCGGGCACTCTCGATCTGTCCATCCTATGGACCGAGTACGGCTTCACCCTGCCCTTCGCCCTCGCCGGCTGGGTGTTGGCGGCGCTGCAGATGCGTGACCGGCCGTGGCGGCTGGTCTGGGGATGGGCCACCATCTTTGCCGCGCTTACCTTGATGCAGTACCGCATGTCCTCATACGCCATGCTGCCCCTCGCCCTGCTCGCCGGACGCACCGCGGCCCTGTCGCGCCACGTCGCTCTCGCCGCTGTGCTCTGCGTCGGTCTCGGTAATCTGCCGCTGATCGCCCGCAAGCTCCACAACAATCTCGGCCCCACGCCTGAGGTGCTGCACGCCCTCGCCTGGCTGCGCGACGACACGCCGCCTCTCGACAAAGGCCCCTACAGCATTCAGAACTGGTGGGACACCGGCTACTGGATCTCCTCCATCGGCCGCCGCATCCCTGCTTCCAACCCGACGCAGTATCATGCGCGCCAGGCGGCGCTATTCTACACCGCGACGGACCGCGCCGAAGCCCTCCGCCTGCTCAAGGAAAGCAACGCCCGCTACATCTGGTTCGATCACCGTCTCCCCATGCGCCGCGCCGGCTTCAATCATTTCCAAGCCATGCTCCAATGGGCCGAGCGCCGCGAGGAGGATTACTTCATCACCCTCATCCACCGTGGTCCGGATGGCGACAAGCCCCTGGTCTACTTCAAGCCGGCCTACTACCAATCGGTGCTCGGGCGTGTCTACCTGCACCGTGCCCGGCCCTTCACCCCCCGCGATTCCACCTCCGTCGTCACCGCCAAGGACTCCATCATCACCAGCGAAAAAATCTACACCCGCTACGAAGACGCCCTCGAAGCGGTGAAGCAGACTCCCGGCGCCATGCTCCTCGGCCACGACGCGGCAGTGAGCTGCGTCCCCCTGGAACCCTGGCCCGAATTCGAACAGGTCTACCTCTCGCCCATCCGCATCAAAGAACGCGACGGCGAACCCGTCGGCGCCGTGGACATCTACACCGTCCGTCACTGAAGCTGCCGCTTCACCACCTCCAGCCCTTTCTCCAAAACCTCATCCTTGCCCTCCGCTACGCCCTTCCGCGTGCGAGTGGCCTTCACCGTCGGCACAATCCCGATCCCATGATGCTGCGACCCGTCATGCTTCAGCACCTTCATCCCCGTCCACGACACCATGTATCCCCCAGGCAGCCGGAACGGATTCACGTTGCCATTCGTCCCCGCCGTCGGCTCCCCCACAATCTCCGCCAGCTTGAAATGCTCCACAATCCCCATCACCGTCTCCGCGTAACTGATCGCCCGCCCGTCGATGAGGAACACGCGCTTGGCCGGCAGATAGGGTTTCTTGGGTTGTACCGGCCAGCCGCTCTCCCGGAAAACGAAATCGGTCCGGTCCGGCAACCCCGCTTCCGGGATATTCCACTTCGCGCTCCGGATCGTGTTGTCGCTCAAGTGCGCCAGCGAGGTGATCCCGGGCTGCCCCGGATAGCCGCGCATGTCGAACACAATCCCCTTGGCTTTCTCCAACTCCGGCAGCAGCGCCTCCCAATCCTTGCCATCAATGCGATCCAGATCGACATACCAGATGCCCGGCTCCAACTGCTTCGATTTCTCCGGCCTTGGTTCGGTATAGGTGGCCTGGTCCTTGAACTTCCCTTGCACGCAGCTCAACTCCACGGCTTTCGTCGAACCCGGCGAGGCGAACGGCTCCACCTCCACCTTCCGCGATTTCGCGCCCGCGGGGCACGCCGCCAATTCCCCTGCCACCCGCCAGCGCAACCAGCCAACGCCCGCCGCCGAAGTCATCTCCCCGATCTCCGTGGCCGCCTTCGCCACCGGCACGCCGTCCAGCGAGACCACGCGGTCGCCCATGGCCACCCCGTCACTCTGCCCCGGCCACGCCCGGCTGATCACCCATTGCCCTTCCACCAGATCCAATGTCACCGGCAGCCGTAGCATCCCGCCTGAGGAGTAATTGACGCCCCCGTGGCCATCATGCAGAGCCGCCACCATCCGCCGCAGCGTCCGGTGGAATTCCACGGGTCCGGCATCCGTGGCGCCCGCGCTCAGTGCCTTCCCCAACTCCGCGTTCCAATCCGTCTTCACCACATCGAAGTACGGATAGAAATGCTGGAAGATGTTCCAGGCGATGACCACCGAGGCCAGCCGCGTCCCGCGGTCCTCGGGCACGCGCGAGTAGGTCGCATTCGCCGGGGCAGGTGGCGCGTACGGCAATGTCCCTTTGTCATCCACTGGCAGGTCCACCGGCACAGCCGCCCGTATCCCCGGGACCAACTCCGCCGTGTACGGCTTGCGCTGCTCCCCGGCCGGCTTCCGCACCCGCTTTGAGGAATACGCATTGTAGGACATCGTGGCCCCAGGCAATCCCACACCCACATGAGCGTAACGGATGACCTCCTTCGCCTCGGACACCTGCTTCGCCGCCTCCGTGCCAATGCGAATCGTGGACCCCAGCGGCTCCGCCCACTTCCGCAACGCCGCCTTCAGTTCCTCGTCATTAGCTGCGCCTTCCACGGCCCGCACACCCTCCACCGCCTGCGTCTCCCAATCAGCCCGGTCGGCCTCATCGCTGGGATGGAAGAACCGGATGTAGCCGTAAAGTTTTGTAAACGCTGTAAGGTTACGCAGCCCGCGCGAGGTCAATGGCCGCGCCGGTTCCACCTTGTCCTTGACGATCGTCCCCGTAGCCTCCAGCTTCATGTCGTCAACCCAGGCCTTGCCCGGACCCATCAGCATGACCCCGAGGGCAAACTTGTCGATGTCCGCGGGCACGTCTGCCTCGATCGAGTAACTGCCCCAGTTCGAGGAGGTTATCGGACGCATGCTCATGTTGTCCAGGAAGGCCATGCTGCCGTCCGCGCGGTCCAGCCGCAACCACATTTGCGCCCGCGTGTTCGCTCCTTCCACCCGCACCGCCCCCGTCAACTTCACCCGCCGCAATGTGTACCCCTCCGCCTTCACATTCAACATCAGATTGCCAAACATGTTCTGCGGAGCATCGGCCAACCCAGTGATCACTGCGCACTTCGCCCCACTGCGGCAGTTCTGGTCCGTGGTCGCCGCCCCGAATCCTGCCTCGCGGAGCATCTTGGGAACATACCAGCCGGTCGGCACCTCGCCAACCGCGCCTTCTTCAAAACCGGAGTTCGGGATTGGGGTTTGCGCCGATAAACCCAGCGCGAGCAAGGGCAGCAGTAACAAGGTCATAGGTGAGCCTCTCTTATACAATGTATACGTGGGTTTGATAAAAGTTGGGTCAGGAAAAAACGAAGCACAAGATATTGTGCTCGTGACAATCTGACTACAGCCGGTCGAATCCCACTTGCATTTTGCTCTGGCCCCAGATAACATAGGACATCCCCCGAGACCGGACGCGTGGCTGCGTCCGCCAATGACTATTTTTGGTTTCTACCCAAGGGGTGGCAGTTTGCTTCACATCAAACGTCTGGAGATCCAGGGATTCAAATCCTTCGCAGATCGCACCGAATTACGATTCCGTGGACAAGGCTTCACAGCAGTCGTAGGACCCAACGGATGCGGAAAATCCAATCTTGCCGACGCGATCAGTTGGGTGCTCGGCGAGCAGTCCGCTAAAAGCTTACGCGGCAGCCGGATGGAAGATGTTATCTTCGCCGGTACTAGAGATCGCAAAGCGGTCGGGATGGCCTCGGTTTCTCTCTCCCTGGTCGACCCCAACCCGGCGCCCCTCGTCGCCCCGGTGATCGTCGAACACGCGGAAGGCGAACAGGCCAACGGCCAGTCCAATGGCCACTCCAACGGGCACCAGAATGGCCACACCAACGGCAACGGCCACGCGAAAGCCAAGCCCCGCGAAGTCACCATCACCCGCCGCCTCTACCGCTCCGGCGAAAGCGAATACCTCATCAATGGCGAAAAGGCCCGCCTCCGCGACATCCAGGACCTCTTTATGGGCACCGGCCTCGGCCCGGAAAGCTACGCCATCATCGAGCAGGGCCGCATCACCCAGATCCTCAGCAACAAGCCGCAGGAACGCCGCGCCGTCATTGAAGAAGCGGCTGGCGTGAGCCGGTTCAAAACCCGCCGCCGCCTGGCCGAAGCGAAGCTCGAAGGCGCCAAGCAGAACCTGTCCCGCGTCTTCGACATTCTGGAAGAAGTCGGCCGCCAGGTGAACTCCCTCAAGCGCCAGGCCGCCAAAGCCAAGCGCTACGAAGAGCTGAAGACCGAGATGGTCGGCTACCTCCGCCGTGCCCTCGCCGGACGCTACCGTGTCCGCGAGCGCGAAGCCGCCAAAACCGCCCTCGATCTGAACGAAGCCAATCGCGAGTTCCAAACCCTCTCCGCCGACGTCGCCGAGAAGGAAAAGCTCCAAGCCAGTCTGCAGGAGCAGTGCTTCACCCTGGAGCACGATCTCACCGAAAAGCGCCGTGCGCTCAGTGAGAACCGCGTCGAAGCCGAGCGCGCCAAGGGCCGCCTCGAATCGCAGGCAGGCCAGGTCGCTGGCATCGAAAAGCGCCTCACCCAGGGCGAAACGGAAACCAGCGAAATCGAAAAGCGCCTGGAAACACTCCAGATGGAGTTTCAGGCGCAGGCCGACATGCTCGGCGAACTCAACGTCGCCTACGACAACGCCCGCGAGCGCCTCACCCGCAAGAGTGAAGAGCGCGATCAGCGCCAGGGCGAACTGAAGCGCCGCGAGCAGGGCATCGAACAGGGCCGCCAGCAGGTGTTGAAACTGTTGGGCGAAACCTCCACCCTCAAGAACCAACTGGCCCAAGTGGGCGAATACCTGAGCGGTCTCGACCGCGAAAACGCCCGCGCCCAGCGCGAAGAGCAGACCGCCGTCACCGACCTCGAACGCATCGAAGGGCTCAAAGCGGAGTTCGGCAAGAAGATCGCCGCCCGCCAGTTGGAGCTCACCTCCACCCTCGATCAGCGCCGCGGCGTCGAAGAGGAGCTGCAAACCCGCCGCGCCCGCGCCGCCGAAACCCGTAAGACCCTCGATAACCTCCGCGCCGAGCTTTCCCGCATCAAAGCGCGTAAGGATTCCACACAGGAAATCCTTTCCCACCGCTCCTATACAACCGAAAGTGTAAAGCGGCTTTTTACTGCCATCGAGAAGGGCAAAGCCCCCGCCGACTTGAAGCCTCTCGGCGTCCTCGCCGACTTCATGGACGTCGATACGGGTTGGGAAAAGGCCACCGAAGAGTTCCTTCACGAGGAACTGGAATACGTGGTGGTGCGCGATTGGGCCGAAGCCGTGCGCGGTGTCGACCTCATGCGCAGTGGCCTCGATGGCCGCGCTACCTTCTTAGTGCATCCGGAACCCGATCTGAGCCTGCCCGGCGTCGCCGCTCAGGAGCCCTCCATCGGCCCCGAAACCGGCATCGTCGCCCGCCTCAGCGCCCAGCTTCGCATGACCAACGGCCTCACCAAGGCGCCCACTGAGCTGATCCCGCGCCTTGCCCGCTGCTTCCTGGTGGAAGATCGCGAATCCGCCCAGCGTCTCGCCCTGCAATACCCCGACCTCTACTTCCTCTTGCCCGATGGCGTGTCCTTTCACGGCCATGCGGTGAGCGGCGGCAAGAAGACCGGCGCTGGCCCGCTGGCCCTCAAGCGCGAATTGCGCGAACTGACGTCCAATCTCAACGAGAAGCAGCAGCAGGTCGACAAATCGGCGAAGCTGCTCGCCAACCTCGAAGAAGAGATCGCCATCTTCACCGAAGACCTGGAACGGCTGCGTGGCATGCAGCAATCGCAGGAAAAAGATGCCCTCGCGCTCGAGCACGAAATGCGCAAGTTGAGCGAAGAGCTGAATCGCACCAACCAGCGCATGAGCGTCGTCCGCCTCGAACTCGGCCGCTTGAAGACCGACGGCGAGCGCGCCCGTGAGCGTCAGGCCATCATGCAGGAAAAGCTGGAACTGGGCGAACTGCAGCGCCACGAACACGAACAAGCGCTCGAAGAAGCCCGCCGCGAACTCACCGACATGCAGCAGGCCGTCGCCCAGATGGCGGAAGAGCATGCCGCCCTGCGCGCCGAACTGGCTGGTTTGGAAGAACGCCGCCGCGCCGTGCAATCCGCTCGCGGCCGTCTCGATCATCAGATCCGGGAACTGGCCGCGCGCAGCCAGCAGCTCACCAACGAGATGCAGCGGCTCGGCGTTGACCGCGCCCGCCTGCTCGCCGACAACATGGAAATCGACGCCCGGCTGGCTCTGTTGACCGAAGCCATCACCCAGCTCGAAGGCGAAGTGCGAGTCCTCGAAGAGCAGGAACTGCAGGCTCGCGGCTCCTTGGCGCAAGCCGAAGAATCGCTCCGCGGATTGCGCATTTCCGCCGCCGCCGTGCAGGAAACCAAGACCCAGACCGAAGTCCACCTGGTGAAGCTGCAGAGCGAGCTGAACTACCTCGAAGAGACCTGCCGCAAGGAATTGAGCTGCACGCTCGAAGAGCTGTCCGCCGGCGACGAAACCATTCCCGAAGAGGAAGTGCTGCTCGAAGCCGAAGCGAAGTATCAGGAGTTCCGCACCAAGATCGAGAACCTCGGAGCGGTGAACCCCGCCGCGCTCGAAGAGTTTCAGGAAGCGCAGCAGCGCTACGACTTCCTCAACGCCCAGCGCCAGGATCTCCTCGACTCCATCCGCGACACGGAGAAAGCCATCCAGGAGATCGACGTCGAAACGCGCAAGCGCTTCACCGAGGCCTTCGCCACCATCAACGCCAACTTCAAACAAATGTTCACGACATTGTTTAATGGCGGCGCTGGCGAAACTGCGCCTCACCGATCCCGACAACGCCAGCCAACGGGCATCGACATCATGGCTTCGCCTCCCGGAAAGAAGCTGCAGAACGTGCTGTTGCCGGGCGGTGAGCGGTCACCAGACCGCCATGGCCCTGCTGCTGGCGATCTTCGCGGCTCCAGCCGAGCCCGTTCTGCGTGCTCGACGAAGTAGACGCCGCGCTCGACGAGGCCAACACCTCGCGGCTGGTGAAGCTGCTCAAGGAAATGTCCGACGCCACGCAGTTCATCATCATCACGCACGCCAAGCGGACGATGGAAGCGAGCGAATCGATGTACGGGGTCACCATGCAGGAACCCGGTGTATCGAAAGTGGTCTCGGTGCGCTTCCAACAAGCCGCGCCGCCACCTCCCCAACCGCAATACCTCGATGGCAGCCGGGGCGGACTAGTATCGGTGGATTGTCGCTGAGATTTGATTTGCTAATTGTCCATGCTTAGCTTTACCCAAGTAGGCCAAACTAATTTGAGAAAGGTTCCCTTTTGTGTGTTCTGCTCAGGAACAGTTTCTTCCGCATTGCCGCGTGAACTGGTTGGTCCTGTTGGTTGGGCTGGGCTTGAGCTCCGGTTGGGCGGACGATCTACAACCAATGTCGAATTCTGAGTGAAAAGACCCAGGGCCAGAGAGTTGGTGGCCTTTTGCGATACAGTTGGTAAGTCGTCGAGTTTCACTGTAGGTACAGAGCGAAGGTATGTCGTAAGTTTTGGAAAGAACAGTCCACGCCCCGAAATCTCGTAGCTAGGTGCTCCCTGCAAGGTCGACCACAATACGGTTGTCCTTGTTGAACCTTGGCTGACCGGGAAAGTCCGGCAAGCGTCAAAGATGAAGAACACCTCGCTTACGCCGTAGTCGCGTGCAATCCGCTTCAAGGATGGAAGGCTGATCGCCGTAGCGCTGGCTGCTTCTAGGCTGTTCTGCTCGAAGTATGCATCCTGAGGCAACACGTGAAAAACATCGCCCTCAAATCCGTGGCCGGCGAAGATAAAGATGAGGTAGTCTCCCTTCTTCATACGCTTGAGGGTGCCAAGATAGGCACGCAGGATGTTCGCTCTTGTGGGCGACGCGGATTGTCCAATGATGGTGATCTGCTTCGTTGGCACACAGAGGTTCGTGGCGAAAGCTGCAACGACATCACGCACTTCCCTCTCGGAGCTTACAAAGCTGGTGGTGTAATTGTAGGTGTCAACGCCAATGCCAAGAATGTGGACCCTCTGTCCCACTTTTTCCTGAGAGTGGGAACAGGTATCCGCGTGGCATTGTGCAGCAAGAATCGTGAGGCCAACTAGCGCAAGAGTTCTCATCCTAGTTCTCCTTAGATGTTTGACTTGGTCGTGAAACCGATCCCGCTGGACACGGGATCGTCCCGTGAGATGTGAAACGAATCGTCAGTTGTGTACCCTTGCGCAGCGTAATCGGCAGCGACAAGGTCCAAAGTAGAATTCTTCGAGTGCGCCGAACAAGCCCGCCCCGTACAGAGATTCCTTTCGCAGCGACTATTGAAACCACGCCATGCAGATTTCCGAAGAGTGAACCACCCGACACCAACTGGGTGACCGAAATCTGCATCTGATCCCAAGGCGCAGGGGTCACGGTGAGGATGAGAGTCGCGTCAACCAATAGGTTTCTATGGACTGAGTTCCTGCCAGCCCGGATTGGCCCCATTTGATGGCCTCGATTTTGGCCTCACCCTGGGGGTCTCTACATTCTCCTCCATCCAGCAGTGTCGATTTTTGCCGTCACGGCGGGAGTGGAGCTTGGCGACGCCCGAAGGGCGGCGCCGTTGGAGCGACACGGACGACGGGGCGGCAAAAATCTGCGCGACCCGTCGCCACCTAAATCAACGCCTCTTCCTCCCTTTTCCATCGTCCGCCGGAACCGGAAGGGATCGTGCCGGTTTCGATGATATGCGCCCGGTCGGTAATGTGATCCAGCAGCGCCTTACACAGTCGCGGGTTCGGGAATACCGTCGTCCACTCCGAAAACGGCAGGTCTATTGTCACTATGACCGCCGCCCGTTCGGCCCGTTCCGAAATCACCTGAAACAGAAACTCCGCCCCAACATCGGCCAGCGGCACGTAGCCCACCTCGTCGAGCACGATCACGTCGTACTTGCGCCAGCGAGCCATCACGCGCCGCACCTGCCCGCTCTGCTTGGCCTCCACCAACTCATTCACGAGAGCCGCCGCCGTCGAACCGGGCCCGGCGCTTCTGCCGGCATGCCGCCAGACACAATCCCGTCGCCAGATGCGACTTGCCGGTCCCACACTCCCCAATCAGTACCTCACCGGCTCGCTTCGCTCTCGATGTAGCCACCATCGGCCAACTCGCGAATCCGTGCCGCCGGTATCTGCGGGGCCTGCGCAAAGTCGAACTCCTCCAGGGTCTTCACCCGTGGCAACTGTGCCTCTCGAATCCGGTTCTCCACCGCGTGCCGGTCCCGTTCCTCGCACTCCATCGCCAGCAATGCTTCCAGATAGCGGATGTGGCTGTGATTCTCCCGCACCGCCTGTTCGGCCAGGCTCACGAAGTTGGCTCCCATCACCGGAACCCGGACCGCCTTGCAGCACTGCTTCACGCTGGCCTGCTCCAAGTTCTGCGTCTTGTCCGTGATTCTCCGCTCGCACACCTCCCTGCGGATCAGATAGCAGCAAGTCGTAGGCATCCATGACGGGGAGTGGCCGTTCGAATTGCCGCAACTCCTCCGCCAGTGCCATCTCATACTGGCGGCGCTGTTCGGGGTCTGGCATACGCAACAGATGGAGCACGGCAGCCGCATCACTCACTCCTGCAAACGCAACGCCTCTTCGGCGGCAACTATCAGTCGATCCCATCCTTCCACCAAACCGGCCCTGACCAGCGTGATCATCTCCCGCGTGCCGCCGCTCTTTCGCCCATGCCGCACTTCCAGGTTTCGCCACAGTTGATCCAGGCACTCCGGCCACCGGCTCCGCTTCGCGCCACTGCTTCAGTGGCGTCGAACCCTGCATCGCTCCCGGCTTCTTCTCCAACACGTCCAGGTGGGACGTTCAGACTGAACTCGATGGCCACGGCCGTAGCAGCGAGGATGGACGGCAACGCACTCGAAGTCCTTCAGTATCTCGACCTGTTGGCCAGACCCGCACCACAGGCCGCACTCCCGGCGGTAGCGGTGTCGAGTACCCGTTCGTCTTGACCTTTACGCAGCCCTTGCCATCCACCACAGGGAACAGCGTCTCCTCCATCTCGAAGCCTTCCGCGGCGAGCGGCAACAGATGGGGCCGTTCCTACTCCATCGCCACCCCCACGGTGATCGGCCGGCCGTGGATGGTGTGCTTCTGGCTTTGACACCGCGGACAACAACAACTCATTCAGGCTTCCGTGATCATCTGCTTCGGGGACTGGCACCCAGGAAGTTTCGCCGGTACCAACCCCAATCCGTTCTCCACACCGCCTTTCTCATTGCCGCGTCCAGGCGTGCAGTACTCGCTGCGGAAACCCCAATGAGACCGGAAGGCGATGACGGCGATCCGTCTCCTCGCGTTGTCTCCCCGTGTGATCTTTTTACCGCGCTCGACAGGTTGTCGTAGCGCAGTGTGCGGAACACGCCGCCGAAGTAGCGGAACGCGTGCTCATGCCCTTCCAGGAAAGCTGCTGCGTGGCATTGGTGTAGGCCCGATGGAATCCGGCCCCACTCGCCATGCTGCGCAGAACGAAAAACCGCAGATCCACCGCTGCCCGCCCAGCCTCGCGCTGGCTTCGAACCAATCCACCTGCCCTTCTTGCCCCAGTTCGTAGGATTGCGGAACGAACACCTCCCGGCCGGTTAATCCACGTTCCAGCTTCCAGCGCCGCAACATACTCCCGAACCGTGGCTTCGCCGATCACATGTCGGGGTAATCCTCTTTCAGTCGCATCCAGATTCGATGCGCCGTGTGGCGTTGTTTGCGTGGTGCATTCGCGTCGCCTGTGAGGATCTCGTTGATGTAATCCTTCACGGGCCCCAGTTTGGGTAACTCTCTGTTGGCCCGCTTCCGTTCTGGCGGAACAGCGCTTGCCAGCGCCTGCCGTACGGTCCTGCGGTGCACCTCGTACTTCTTGGCTAACTGACGAATCGTCTCCCCGGCTGCGTGACCACGCCGGATCTCTTCAAATAGTTCCATCTTGGCTCTCCTGTCCATCCCGGCATCGTGGCAGATGCCACGTCCGAGGGCTGTCCAGGGTGGGGCCAAATCAAACCATCAAGTGGGGCCAAATCAGACCAGCGAACTCAATGACCTTCGGCCGAAGGAATGCCGCGAATGACCGTTGCCTGCATCATTTGAGAACCTGCGATGCTTTCTGCATCGATGTCATCATTCAGTACGGCAACGACTGTTGAGCCCGCCATAATATGACAAGTGGCGTCCTCCCCAGGCAGCATTGACAACATCGCAAAGTTGAACCCAAGCAGGAGATGTGACGTCATGAGGTTATCCTCTACGAAGAGGATGCCGCTATCCACACTAGGGACTGTGGTACACTCGCTATGCCATGTGCATACAAATGCATACCTTTCATTCTGAATCAGTCTAAAATTAGATCCGGTCAGGCAGAGAGGCCTTTAACCCATGCGGTCGAATCAATGCACTAGAGTGATATACACACCTGCGGACGTGTGCAGGATATTTGACGTCTCAAGAACCTCTCTCTTTCGATGGGAGAAGAATCAAGAAATCTCTCCAGTTCCAAGGGATAGGAGGGGTGAACGATACTACACTAGCGATCATGTCCGCCAAATAGGTCGGCGAGTGCTCCGTGGCAGATACGACTCGATTATTTGGATCACAGACGCAACTGATTTGAGATCCACGCACGTTTCAATGATGTTGTTCAAACTTCGAATTAGGAACGAGACAGGGTTCCAGGAACTGGCAGAGTTGCTTCCACTGCTTAGCCCGGCAGATATCAACAAAGTGATGCAGGCAGTCCTTGAAACCTACGACCCGCACGAACCCTCGTACGGAAAAATACTTCACTTGGTTACATCGCATCTTGTCCAACGGAACTATGAGCAATCGCCCGACTAGTTTCGCTGAAGTGCTGCCTCCGCACGCAACATTGAGCCGAGCCGCGACGAAGCTGTTCCGTGTAACGACGGGACTACCTGCTGTCCTATACACTGTCTCCGGAAGCGACCTTGTTGTGGACTCGGAAAACTCGACCGTAAACTTCACTAACCACTGTCTTGAAATGATGCGTTTAGCGCCGCAGAAGTGCCACTCGTGCCACAAAGAGAGGGCGCGGCAAGCGTTGGCGGTGAATCCGAACGAACCCAGCCGCTGTCACGCCGGTCTGTGGAACCAGGCCGTCCCGATAGTGATCGACGGCAAGCCTCAAGCTGTAATCCTCTATGGACAAATGCGACTTGAGTCTGATTGTGTCAATGACGAGTCGGTTCGCCAACACGAAAGAAGTCTTCGTGATCTCGCTTTCAGCGATGAGGATATGCGGAGACTTGAACAGCTGTATCTTACTGTACAGCCGTTTCAAGAGGCTAGACTGCACGAACTCAATACAACATTGCTTGAGCTGGTTGGCGCCTTGAACCTTGAAGATGCGAGAGTCCAGCATGCGATTGCCAGGGTGGTCCATTGCTTGAGCACGCAGATGCAGGCAATTATTGCACATGCCGAAAATATGCAGCATCCGACATTGCAGCCAAGTGAAGTTCGCCGCATGGGCAATGATGTTCTCAATCAAGCTCTGGCACTCGATGCCACCATCCAGACTCTGGGCAATTTCTTAGAGGAGTACGATTTTGAATTGCAACCGATCGAGCCCCTACTCATCAAAGCCAAGGAGATATATGCCTCCGAGGCTAATCGCATGGGCGTAAAGATTAATCTCGTCGTTGGCGCCCCCCCCTGGCCCTCATATCGAATTTCAAAGACGCACATGCAGCACGCGATGTATAATCTTGTTCACAACGCTGTCAAGTATTCTTTTAGGTCGACTGATAGGTATATCCAGATCGAATCTCGGCACAACGACTCCGGTGTCTCTTTGCAGATATCTAATTATGGCATTGGGATTCTCCCAGAAGAATATGAGATGATTTTTCGCGATGGATACCAGGGCGAACTGACTCGTGGGGAGAATAGGACTGGTTCTGGTAAGGGCCTTAGTTTTGTGCGCTCCGTCGTAGAGGCACACACTGGTTCAATCGCGGTAGATAGTAAGCCAATGCCTTCCGATCGATCTCGTCCGCACCTGAATCGATTCACGCTGTGGTTGCCTCGTGCGTGATAAGGAGTTCTGAATGATCGTCCGCATTGCTTGGATCGAGGATGATACTCCTATAATCGACCCTGTCGTGTTTTTGATTGAGCGAGCAGGGTATCAAGTTCATCGTTATGTATCCTTCGCTGATGCGATTGGAAATAAGGACGCTATCTTGGGAAGCGACCTTATCCTTCTTGATATAATTATTCCGAATGATGGTCCAGCCTTGTCGGCTACTCCCTATCTGGGGCTCGTGCTTGTCGAGGAGTTGTACTCGGTTTCCATAAAAGAGGGTCGTTCATTTCCACCGGTATTGATATTGTCGGCTGTTTCAAGAGAGCGAGTAGTCCGAGATTTTAAGGATAAATACTCCGACAAAATTAAACTTCAGCATCTACGTAAGCCCGTCCTGCCCTCCATCTTGAAGGAGCGCGTAGATCAGATTCTCGCTGATGCCAAGGGGGGGTGACGCTTCTTGCTGGGGCTACTAATCATCTCTAATCATCTGCATGTGTGTGATATAGCTCCAACTTGAATTCCGCGTTAAACCCCAAGTGCTCCGCTCCGTTGAAGTCCGCGGGTGGTTGAAGTGGGGCCGACCGCCTGCTCGCCGACAACATGGAAATCGACGCCCGGCTGGCTCTGTTGACCGAAGCCATCACCCAGCTCGAAGGCGAAGTGCGGGTCCTCGAAGAACAGGAACTGCAGGCTCGCGGCTCCTTGGCGCAAGCCGAAGAATCGCTCCGCGGCCTGCGCATTTCCGCCGCCGCCGTGCAGGAAACCAAGACCCAGACCGAAGTCCACCTGGTGAAGCTGCAAAGCGAGCTGAACTACCTCGAAGAGACCTGCCGCAAGGAATTGAGCTGCACGCTCGAAGAGCTGTCCGCCGGCGACGAAACCATTCCCGAAGAGGAAGTGCTGCTCGAAGCCGAAGCGAAGTACCAGGAGTTCCGCACCAAGATCGAGAACCTCGGAGCGGTGAACCCCGCCGCGCTCGAAGAGTTCCAGGAAGCGCAGCAGCGCTACGACTTCCTCAACGCCCAGCGCCAGGATCTCCTCGACTCCATCCGCGACACGGAGAAAGCCATCCAGGAGATCGACGTCGAAACGCGCAAGCGCTTCACCGAGGCCTTCGCCACCATCAACGCCAATTTCAAACAAATGTTCACCACATTGTTTAATGGCGGCGTGGGCGAAATGCGCCTCACCGATCCCGACAACGCCAGCGAATCGGGCATCGACATCATGGCGTCGCCTCCCGGAAAGAAGCTGCAGAACGTGCTGCTGCTTTCGGGCGGTGAGCGGTCACTGACCGCCATGGCCCTGCTCTTGGCGATCTTCAAGTTCCAGCCGAGCCCGTTCTGCGTGCTCGACGAAGTGGACGCCGCGCTCGACGAGGCCAACACCTCCCGGCTGGTGAAGCTGCTCAAGGAGATGTCCGACGCCACGCAGTTCATCATCATCACGCACGCCAAGCGGACGATGGAAGCGAGCGAATCGATGTACGGGGTCACCATGCAGGAACCCGGTGTATCGAAAGTGGTCTCGGTGCGCTTCCAACAGGCCGCGCCGCCGCCTCCACAACCGCAATACTCGATGGCCGCCGGGGCGGATTAACCTCCGCCCGTCCGCAAATCCGGAACTTGCTACACTCAGGGGCGTATGAGTTCGAATAAACGACTCTCATTCGCCCTTTTGAGTTTTATTCTTTCCATTATTCCGGCCTCGATGATAATTGGCGCGTCGCAGACCGCGCCGCCTGTGGGGAAAACAGGTGCTCCTGGAGACGGATCGTGCGCGGAGTGCCATTCCGGCGCGGCCAACAATCCAGGGGCAATCGTGCTCAACGTCGAGTCGCTGGGTTACGTTCCCAACCGCAAACAAACCATCAGCGTCAATATCTATCGCAGGAACAATCCGGTTCTGGCCGGCTTCCAACTTACGGCGCGGCTATCCACCAACGGACAAGCGGGATCCTTCGAGGCGGGCGACAACACGCTGGTGCAAGTGAAGGACGGCATTCAGTATGTGAGCCACAAAGGACCACATGTGCCGGACGATCATACGAACGAACCGCATTTCAAGTTCTCGTGGACGCCGCCTGGCCCCGGTGCTGGCGAGGTCACCTTCTATGCCATGGCTGTGGTCGGTGAAGCGAACGGAACGCCGGAGGGTAATGTCTACAAGTCTGTCGTCCCCTATCGCATGGCCACCAACGACATGCCTCCCGGTTACCGTTGGCAGAGCTTCACCGTGCCGGGAGCCATCGAAACGCATCCGCACGCGATTTCAAGCAACGGCACGATCACCGGCTCTTACTGGACTGGAACCCTTTGGGGTTCCTTTCTGCGGCAGCCATCCGGTGAAATCCGGAAGTTAAACCTACCATTCGTGAGGGACTATTCCATCAATGCGCAGGGCACCATTACCGCAACGGCCGACGACATCGGCACCCTCGTTCGAGACCCGGATGGACGGATCACTTATTTCTCTCTTCCTGGTGCGAGACACCTCCGTCTTGCTGGTATCAGTGACACAGGGACACTCGCCGGCGATTATTCCGCGGCAAATTTCTACGACACGCTGTTCACGAAATCGGGAAATGAAGTGCGCACCTACTCGATTCGAGACAGCTATAACTATGCGTTCGGGATAACCAGTTCGGGAATGCCCTACTCCGGGAAATTGGGGGAAAAATACGCTGGGGCGGCCCGGAATTTCAGTGGACAGGAGAGTGGGGGAAACTCAATGAAGGAGAAACCCATTGTCCACCAAACACAATCACGATTCTGGAGCTGCGCAAGGAGCCCGAAGGGCGACTGAGCAAGCTCCAGAATCGTCGGCCGGCGGCGGCGCAGGGCGCTGGTCTGCCAAGCGCAAGATGTCCGTCATTCTCGAACTCCTCCGCGGCATGGATCTGGATGCGGCGTCCCGCAAGCACCGTGTCACCATCGCCACGTTGACCGAATGGCGGGATCGCTTCCTGGCCGGTGGTGAGGCCAGCTTGAAGAGCCGTGAGACGGAAGTCGACGATGAGGAGAAGCGAAGGCTGAAATCGGTTGTGGCCAACGTCAGCGTCGAAAACGAACTCCTCCGGGAGAAGATCGCCCACATGGAGAGCAACCGCCCTTTGGCGTTGGGGAAGTGGAAGCTATGAGCCAAGCCGCTTCCCCTTCCACCAACAAGCCGTATGGGGCTGCTCGCGTGCTCGCCGTGTGGAACCTGGCCCGGTCCAGCTATTACGCGGCAAAAATGCGTCAGGTGAAACCGCAGCCACCCGCACAGAAACGCGGCCCGAAGCGGCTCTGTGACGAGGAAGTGCTGGTCCAGATTCGCCAGATGCTTGCCGAAAGTGTGTTTGCCGCGGAAGGTTACCGCAAGGTATGGGCTCGCATGAGGATGAAGGGAATACGAGTCTGGAAGGAGCGCATCTTGCGCTTGATGCGAGAAGCAGACTTGCTTTCGCCCAATCGCCGGCCCGCGCATCGCCCAGCCAATCCGCACGAGGGCAGCATTGTGCCGATGGAGCCCAATCAGGTGTGGGGTACCGATGGCACGGCCACCACAACCATCGAGGATGGGAAGGTGACGATCTTCGCGGCCATCGACCACTACAGTGCCGATTGCCTTGGTATCCATGTGGTGAAGAAAGGGCACCGGTTCGAGGCCCTGGAGCCGATCCGGCAGGCGGTGCGGGAGCTGTTTGGCGCATTCACGCCCGGCGCTGCAACGGGCATCCGTCTCCGGCACGATCACGGCAGTGTTTATATGAGCGACGATTTCCAGAATGAGATCAAGCTTTTGGGGATGGAATCCTCGCCCTCCTTTGTACGTCAGCCAGAAGGCAACGGGTGCATCGAGAGATTCTTTCGCACGCTCAAAGAGCAGTTGTTATGGGTCAGAGATTTCCGCAACATGGAAGAACTGCGAGAGACTCTGGTGGCGTTTCGCGAGACCTACAACGAGCACTGGATCGTGGAGCGGCTGAAGTATCAAACACCGAATCAAGCGCGCCGAACTTTTTCTCTTGCGCTTCGCGAGGCGGCATGATTCAATGGCATTTACTTACCCCTTCTCTCCTGTCCACCCCGTCCAGACCAATACAGGGGAAAAATACGCCTACATCCACAAGCCAGGGGGAATTCTCGGTCTGTCCACAGTGTGCACGGGCGGTTACGGCTTATTCCACTTTGCACTCAACGATCATGGGATGGCCCTCGGAACCTGCGGAGTGGCGGAGGGGCGAGTGTTTCCGCCCATGCTGATAGCGGAGACGGGCCGAAGGATAGATCTTGACAACATTTCACCGAGGGCCGTGAACAACGCCGGCCAGATTGCCGGCTACACACCGGATGAGCAGGGACTCGTTTTGACGCCGTGTGATGCGAGGCCGGTGCAGACCAGCTTCAACGCTTCGGCGAACGGCGAACTCATCACCGTTCCCGTGGAGTCTACCTACCCGGATTGCCGCCCGAATTTCTATGGCGGCATCGGAAGTCAACCCGGTAAGGTGATCCTGACCATCCCCGCGAACAACTATCCGGCGGAAAGGACGTCGCGAATCTGGGCGGCGGGAGCGGAGATTACCGTGACCCAGCCGCCTCAGCTCTGTGACCCGCCTACCCTGTCCCGCAGAGAACTGATTCCATCCAATGCCCATGAGTTCGATGTCAGTATCCGCGTTAGCACATGGTGCCCGGCATGGTCTTTGCAGTCCGATTCCAGTTGGCTCATTCCAACGCTCACCGCGGGTTCCGGAGACAGGAGCGTCATTGTGCGGGCCAATGCCAACAGCGGACCCCCGCGAGTGGCCATGCTCAACCTGAACGGCGTGAATTACAGGATCGTGCAGCAGGGTACGGAGCCCTGCGTCTACACCGTGAACCCGGCAGTGGCGCGAGTTCCGGCGTCCGGCGGTCCCGTGACGCTTCAGATTTCGAGCCCGCTCGGCTGCCCTTGGGGACCGTTCTACTTTTGGAACCAGGGCGTCCCATGGCTCAGAGACCCTGTTCCTCAGGTGGAGTTTCCCAATGGAGGAACGGGGGCGGTGACGTTCCGCGTCGATCCGAACTCATTGGACGTAGAGCGGCGCACTTCTGTTCTTTCAGGAACGATTGTGCAGGATGCCGCCGCGGCATCCGGCGCGGGCCTGCGCTTCGTTCCTGTTGCGCCGTGCCGCGTCATGGATACACGCGATGTCAGTAAGGGCCCGATATTCGGCCCACCCAGTCTGCAAGCCGGCGTCGCGCGCGACGTGGGCGTGATATTTTCCTCATGTGGAGTGCCGCAACAACATGCCCGCGCCTACTCCCTGCAGGTGACCGCCCATCCTGGCTCGCCGCTAGGCTATCTGACCCTCTATCCGAAAGGGATGCCGCGCCCTTTGGTTTCCACCTTGAACTCCTCCCAAGGGCGCGTTGTCACGAACGCGGCGTTTGTCCCCGCCGGGGAAGGTGGGGACATCAGCATCTTCGCCAGCGGCAACACGGATGTCACGGTGGATGTGAACGGCTTCTTCGTCGAACGCAACAACGCGTACTTTCCCATGGCGCGCGATTTCTACCCGCAAACACCTTGCCGTCTTCTCGACACCCGCCTCACGGGCGCGCCTGTGTCCCCAGGAGTTCGGTTGCCGATTCGCACTGGCGTTTGTGCCCGGTCGACTCTGTACACCGGCCCCACTGCTAATTTTCTCAATATCACGGCAATCCCAACCGGCCCGCTGCAGTCACTCTCTGCCTACCGGCCTGGCGATACCGTTCTCCCTGTGCTTGCGGTGCAGGCCCAGGATTCGCAAATTACCGCCGCGTCCACCATCGTGGAAGCCGATTTCTTCACGCTCGGGGAACTTGCCGCCTCACAGCCCGCCCATGCGCTGGTCGATGCCAGCGGCTACTTTTCACGGGTTGGCAACGATGGCGCCGGCTCGCGCTTCTATCCGGTACCGCCGTGCCGTGTGGTGGATACCCGAGTGGGTGGTGGGAAAACTGGTGCGTTCGGACCTCCGCAACTGCCCGCCGGTGCCGTGCGCGAAATCCCTATCCCTCTCAGCAACTGCGGTGTTCCGCCAACCGCGCAGGCCTATGCGCTGAACTTCACTGTGGTGCCCGCGGGACCCCTCTCTTACATCACCGCCTGGCCCGCAGGTGCTCCGCAACCGTTGGTCTCCACTCTCAACTCCTACCTCGGTCAGGTAGTGGCGAATGCAGCCATCGTGTCTGCCGGAACGAATGGAGCGATCCGTGTGTTCGCCTCCAATGCCACCGATCTGGTGGTGGATATCAGCGGATACTTCGCCCCTTAGCCGAGTTCCTCAGACCTGTTCCGTTCAAACACGGATGCCCGGGCACACCTGCATCACCCACGCCACCAGTTGCTGCTTTCCGGCGGCGAGCGGTCACTGGCCGTCATGGCCCTGCTGCTGGCGATCTTCGCGCTTGAAGGAACCCGGGGTATTACGGTGAACGAGTATTTCGAAGCGGATCAGGTTTCCGTCCGCCCGCTGGAGTATCACGACGGCGAAATCTCTCCCATTGCAGAAGCGAGCTTCCGGCATGCGGCGATTGAGATGAGGTTGGCTGGCATGCTCCAGCAATTGAAGGGAAAGCCCTGCCATTCCGTCGGAACGATGTGAGTCCGCATCAGCCCCAAGCAATACGTTCACCCCGCGGCGGTGCCTGGTATACGATAAGTGCACCGATCTATGGTTCCAAGAATCACACTCACCCTCCTCGCATTTTTGTCTCTTGCAATCGGACAAAGCAGCCGCGTGACCGCGATCTCCGGCGCACGGGTGATCAGCACTCCGGGCCGTCCCGCCGAAAGCGCCACCATCGTGATTCGCGACGGCAAGATAGTGAGTGTGGGCAAGGTGATACCAAAGGACGCAACAGTCATCCGCCTCTCCGGAAAAACCATCATTCCCGGACTCGTCAATGCCCACGGCCATATGGGCGCGCAGGGAGCCGCCGCGAGTTCCCAGCCCAGTGTCGAGCAGCAATTAGCGCTCTACGGCCGCTACGGAGTGACCACGGTCTGGTCGCTGGGCGGTGAGAATGAAGACGCCGTCCAGGCGCGTGCCGCCCAGGACTCGGCAAAGCTTCGCCGCGCACGCATCTACTTCGCCGGGCCGGTCATCGCGGCACGAACTCCGCAAGAGGCTCGCCAGCAGGTGAACAAGGTCAGCCAGATGAAACCGGACGTCATCAAGATCCGCATTGACGATCAACTGGGGACACAACCCAAAATGACACCCGAGGTCTACAAAGCAGTGATCGACGAAGCCCACAAGCTCGGCTTCCGCGTGGCCGTGCACATCTTCTACCTCGACGACGCCAAGGGTGCCCTCCGCGCCGGCGCCGATTTCATCGCCCACAGCGTCCGCGATCGCGATATCGACGATGAGTTCCTCTCCCTCATGAAGGCACGCAACATCTGCTACTGCCCCACATTTACCAGGGAGCTTTCCACTTACGCCTACGAGTCGACGCCCGCGTTCTTCAAGGATCCATTCTTCCTCCAAGGTGCCGATCCGACGCAAGTCAAACAACTCCAGGAGCCGGACCGGCAGAAAGCGATGCGTGAGAGCAAAAGCGCCCAGACCTACAAGGCCGCCGTACCCCTGGCAATGAAGAATCTGAAACGCGTGGCGGACGCCGGGATTCGCATCGCCATGGGAACCGATACCGGAGCCGGTCCGGGCAGGTTCCAGGGCTATTTCGAACACCTCGAAATGGAGATGATGACCCAAGCGGGGTTGACCCCAGCGCAAGTCTTGAAAGCGAGCACCGTCGATGCGGCCGCCTGCATGGGCCGCGCGGATGTCGGTAGCATCGAACCAGGCAAGTGGGCCGATCTCATCGTGCTCAATGCCAATCCGCTCGATGACATCCGGAACACCCGAAAGATTCACAACGTGTGGATCGCCGGAAATCCGCTGGAAACGGGAAAGCCATTGCGCTGAGGCTCAAAGCTATTCCGGCTGCCGCAGCTTCTCGTCCATCCGCTCAAAGACCTCGCGGATCGGCCCATACGCGCCGAACCGGTCGCCATCCGGCCCAATCGCCACGTTCCGCGCATACCCGGGCTGTTCCCGCGACAGCCGTTCGATATATCGATACACCGCCGGCCAATCAGGAACGAACTCGGCCACCATCTCCCGCGCGCCTTGCGGCACGTTGCTTGCGTACATCGCCCGCGCCGGACCCATTTCCCCGCAACGTGCCAGGGCCCCCGCCAGACCAGGATGCCAGGGCTCCGCATCGCGATCCGCCAGCAACGGTTGCGCTAGTTGCTTCACCTCCACGCAGCGGCGCAGGCGCGACAGCATGTTCACCAGCATCACCTGCGCCACCAGCAGATTCGGATTCAGATCGAGAGCTTGTCGCAATTCAGGCTCCTCGCGAGCATAGTCCTTCTGGTAATAATAGAGTTCCGCCAGGTTCACCCGGATCATCGGCGAAAGCGGATCCAGCCGCAGCGCCGTGCGCAGGCACTGCTCCGATTCGCGAAACCGTTTCAGCGCCAGCAGCACCATCCCCAAACGCCGTTGCGCCGGCAAGTGATTCGGGTTCAATGCCACCGCCCGGCTCAGCAGTCTCGTGGCCGCCGCCGCCCGCAAATCGCTCTGAAATTCAATCCACCCCAGCGCCGCATGCGCATCGGCATTCTCCGGGTCAATCGCCATGGCCTTTTTTGCCGCCACGCGCGCTTCGTCCACCCAGCCCGCTTCCGGCACATCGTAATCCGGCAGAGTGGCCAAGGCGTCCGCCACAGCCGCCCACCCGTCGGCAAATTCAGGGGTTCGTTCCACCGCGGAGCGGAATAGCTCCACCGCGCGCCGTATCGATGTGGCCGTGCGCCGGTCAAGCAGCAGACGCCCCTGCCGGTAGAGCGTCAGAGCCTCCGCCGCCACGGGCGCGGCAGCCCCCGGCTTGCGCAACATCTCGTGATGAATGGACGCGGCGACGCTTGAGGCCAATTGGTTCTGCAGCCGGAACGGATCCACCACGTCCCGTTCCAGCGTGCGCGCCCACACCACGCTCTGATTCGCCGCCCCGGTCAATTCCAACTGCAGCCGCAGCCGCCCATTTCCGGTCTGTACCGCGCCGCTCAGAATCCCATCCACATTCAGACGCTGAGCGATTTCCAGCAGCGATGCCTTGTCGCCTTGCGCCCTGGCCGCCGCTTCCGGACCCACCACGCGCAATCCGGCAATGCGCGACAGATCCGCCGCAATCTCACGCGCCAGCCCGTCGGCTGCGCCCGCATCCGTCCCGGTCGTTTGCAGCGGCAACACGGCAATCGATTCGATTGCCGCATCGGGCCGCAAGCGCCAAACCATGCCGGTGATGAACACCACAGCCACAAGCAACCCAGCCAGAATCCATCGCTGAGGAAATCGGGCCACGGGCGAAGAGGGGAGGGAAGTGGGCGGCGGCAGCTCTGGTTCGGCAGCCACGGTACGCGCCACTACTTTTAATTCGTAAGCTCCCTTTGGTATTTCCAGCCGCCATTCGTCAGCAGCGCCTTCCGCGGCGTAATACTGCTCCAGCCGCTCCCGCAACCGCCTCATCTCGGCTCGCACCACTGCGTCGACTTTTGGATCGTAATCCGCGTTACGCCCGAAGAACTCGTGTCCGATACGTGTCTCTTTGATCTCCGTGCCCAAGGGCTGGGCCGCCAGATAACGCAACAGCCCGGCATGCCGTTTGGAGCGCGCGAACGTAGGTCCCCCAATCACCCGCTCCGCCAAGGCGGCAGCGGAAACCTCATTCTCGGACGGCATTCTGCCATTTTGTCACACTCCTGCTCCTTCGTTGTTGATTCTACAAGGGGTAGCACGGGGTAGCAGCTACCCATTGCCCCTTCCCGAAGCCGCTTTCCGAACGTCATCATGGTCGCCATGCACAACGCACTCTCCCGTTTCTTGCTTCTGCTGACGCCTCTGGCACTCTCGGCGAACCCCGTTTTCTATCAGACTACTTACACTTTCGACCTCACCGGCATTAGCAGCCCGGTCACCAATCTGGTGGCCATGGAGGTGCCCGAATCCCTATCGCCGTTTTACGCCCAGCGCTTCGGCTTCAGTGGCCCCGGCACCGATGTTGCCGCCGGTGGCAGTGTCACTTCCCTGGCTATGCCCTTCCTGAACGACACCGGCACCCCGTGGACCACCAGTGTGGCGATGGGGATTGTCCAGGACTTGCCTAACGACCCGGAGGGTCAGAAGCACATCGTGCTCTTTATCGATCCCTCCGTCGAGGCCTTGACCACCGGGGTTCCTTGGAGCGCCTTCTTCCCCGAAATGCTGGAGGATGACCTGATCGCAGCCTTGGAATTGGGGACTTCCGGCGGTATGGGTTGGGGCAACGATTTCGCGACTCTCGCTCCCGGGTTGAGCCAAGTGGCCACATTCCTCAACTCCCTGCGTTCTCCCGGTGGCTTGCTCGGTCCCGGCGGCGAATACACATCCCCTTACTTCGCCCTGCCTGCCCCCGGCGCGGCGGCCTCCAATTTCGTAGCCGTAGCCTTCTCCGATGGACAAACGATCGGATCCGGCTCCGTCATCCAAACGCAGTTGGGGGACACGGAGGTCCCCGAGCCGGCCACGCTGATTCCCGTTGCCGCCGTACTCGCCGGGTTGCTCCGGCGGCGGCGCTAGCCCGCGGCGCGCGCCAGCTTTGCCCGCACAAACGCCAAACACCCCGGCACCTGTGCTCTGCTCAATCCATGCAACAACAACGGCCCGCTGAAGCCATAGTCGTACAACAGACGCAGATAAAGGTCGTAGTCGAGCACCCCCTCCCCTGCGGCCTTATGCCCCGCATCCCCGTCATGATCGAGATCCTTCGCATGAGCCAGCACAATATCCCTGCCCACCAGCGAGAACGCCTCCTCCAAAATCTCCTTCATCCGCGGCAACGTACCCGCCGGAAAGAGATTCGCCGCATCCATCGTCACCTTCAACTGCGGTGAGCCGATTTCATCGAGAAGCTGCCGCGCCTTCCGCGCCGAACTCACGATATTGTTCACTTCCGGCTCGAACGCCAGGACACACTTCGATTGCCGCGCAATATCCACCCCCTCCCGCACGCATGCGGCCATGTCGCGCCAAGCCTCTGGAGTTCCGTTGTCCGCATGCCGCCGCCACATGCTCTCCGGGTTCCGCGTCCCCGTGCAAATGTGGATCGCCATCCCCGGAAACGCCTCGGCCAGCACTCGCAACTGCCGCAATCCCCTCCGCCGCTGCTCCGCGTCGGGATGACACATGTTGAACGTGCCCTGCACGCTGCCAATCCGGATCCCGCGCCTTCGTGCTTCCCGCCCCACCCTCGCCGCGAGCCCCGCCGGCATCGCATCCGGCATCTCCGGCAGACCGGCAGCCGTCAGGCTCATTTGCACGCAAGTGAATCCGTGCGCCTTCGCTTCATCCAGCCGCGCCTCCAGCGTCCCTGTGGTGTACGTTGTGGCCAGCAGAATACCGATCTCCGGCAGCCGCCTTTGCGCCCCCGCTGTCCGGCACGCCGCAACTCCAGCCAGCGCCAGCGCATCCCGACGTCTTAGGCTCTTGGTCATGTACACACCTCATCCTCCCCGATCCATGGGGAACAGTCACGGCCTTCCTGCCGTCTATATAGATTGCGGGAGAACACTCCCATGAAGGACTTTTACCGGCCTCCGCGCTTCCACCGCTACTTTCTCACACTGGTAGCGTCACTTGTACCCTCCCCGCAAAGGCGCCAATGGCGCACCTCCAACTCCTCGGTGCTCTCTTCCCTCTGGACCCTCATCCAACGTGGCGAATTCCCTCGTGACGCCCACCTCCTTCTCGCCGCCTTCTGCCGCGACTGCTTCCGCGGCGCCCTATTTACCCGCTTCTCTCCCCGCCGCATCGTTGCCGCTGCCGGTCATCCCGCTCTCCCATTTGGAATCTTCGCAGGGCTCCTCCTGCTCACGGCACTCGTCAGCGGCGGACTCCCCACGCTATCGCGCCTCTATGCCGAATTCGGCACCGCCACCGACTTCTTCGTCGCACACGCTTTCGTTCTCACCCTCGCCGCTGCCATCGCCCTGCACGCCGTGCTGAACCAGCCCAATGCGGTCCACGGCTGGCTCTCCGCTCTCTTCCTCGGCGCAAAGACGATCCTCGGAATGGTCGCCCTCACCTGCGTCTGGATGGAATCCGCCGCTGCGCTGCATCGCTTTCTCCTCCCGCACGAGCCCTGGTGGATCCTCTCCCGCCTCTTCTCCACGCTTCTCTTCCTCTTCGCCTCCGGCTGGGCCATGCTTTGGTGCGTGTCCGATCAGCGCCAACGCTGCCCAACCTGTCTGCACCGTCTCGCCACGCCCGTCAGCCTCGGCTCCTGGGCCAGCGTCTTCGACCCGGCCACCACCATTCTGGTCTGCCCGCAAGGCCACGGCTCCCTCTCCGCGCCCGAAACGCAACTCAGCCCTTCTGATCAGTGGACCAACATGGACGCCTCCTGGAGCCTCTTCATCACTTGACAATAACTTTGCATAAAAAAGTACTTGACGTAACAACGAACTTCGCCTTATCCTCGTCATGGATGCCCACCAAACTCCTGCTCGCCACTTTGTTCCTGTCGCTTACCGCAGGCTACTCACAGACCCTCGACAAAGCGAAGCTCGACCAGCTCTTTGACCGGCTGCTCGAAAAGAACAAAGGGATGGGCGGCCTCGTCTTGGCAAAGAACGGCAACATCCTCTACAGCCGCTCCTTTGGCTATGGCCAGATCAACGGGAACGAAAAGACACCCCTTACGGCGGAGACGAAATTCAGAATCGGCTCCATCACAAAAACCTACACCGCCGTGATGATCTTCCAGCTTGTCGAAGAGAGAAAACTGAAGCTCACCGGCACGCTCGACAAATTCTTCCCGCAGATCCCCAACGCCTCCCGCATCACCATCGAGCAGATACTCAATCACCGTAGCGGCATCCCTGACATCGAGCATGATGGCGTCTGGGGCAAGCAATCGAGAACCAAGCAGGAAGTGGTGGCCCGCATCGCGCAGGGCCAGCCCAATTTCGAGCCCGGCACCAGGCATCAATACAGCAATGCAGGCTATATCCTGTTGGGTCAGATCGTCGAAAAGGTGGGAGGCCATCCGTATCACTCAGCCTTGGCGAAGAGAATCACTTCCCGAATCGGGCTCAAGAACACCTATCTCGGCGTGGAAAATACCAATCCCGGCAAGAACGAAGCCCTTTCCTACCGTTACCTCGGTGCATGGAAAGAGGCCGCCGAAATCAGCTTCAGCATCACCGGTGGCGCCGGCTCCATCCTTTCCACACCGGCGGACATGGCGAAATTCATCCAGGCGCTGTTCGATCGCAAACTGGTCTCGCAGAGCAGCCTCGATCAGATGAAAACCATGCGGGACGGCGAAGGCATGGGGATGGAACCCTTCACCTTCGCGGGCAGAACGCTCTACGGCCACACCGGCGGCAGCAGCACCTCAGGAGCCTGGCTCGCCTACTTCCCGGATGAGAAACTCGCCTTGGCCTACACCACCAACGCCAAGATCCACCCCGTTCGCGACATCGTCGCCGGCGTTTTCGACATCTACTGGAACCGCCCCTTTCAGATCCCCACCTTCGATGCGTTCACCGTGACCCCGGAAATTCTGGACCGCTACGTCGGCGTCTACACCATCGCCGGCACCCCCGCCAGAATGACCGTCACGCGAGAGGGCGCGACCCTCTACATCAGAGCCGGAGCAGAGAGCTCTGGAGCCCCGCTGGAAGCAACCGCCGAAGACAAATTCAAGATCAATCCCGGCGTGGCCATCGAATTCGACGCCGCCAAAGGGCAGCTGAAAATCAAACGCCCCAATGGCGACAGAGTCTTCACGAAGGAGAACTAGGCCTGACGTGCCCTCGGAGCCGCAATCGCCCGCTTTCGCAATGCACCCGACACCCCTTTCTGAGCCGCGAGCGTGAGCGAGTCGGTCAACGACTTCCGCAAGGTATAACGGCGTCGTGTTTAGAAAAACTTCGGCTCTCGGTGGCCCCCTCTACCCCCACTCCCCCACTTCCAACCCCGTCATATTCATCCCCTCCCCCAGCACCTCCGATTTCCGCCCATGCATCGCAAAAATCTGGCAAATCAAATCACACACACCTTCATGCCCCTTCTCATAAAACACCAAAATCGACGGCCCCGCTCCGCTCAATGCACACCCTAACAACCCCGGCGCCCGCAGCCGCAAAATCTCCTCCAACCCCGGCACCAATTTCGCCCGGTACGGCTGATGGAGCCTATCCTCCAGCGCTGCCGGAAACGCCGATGTCGTCCCCGTCGCCAGCGCCGCAATCAACAACGCCGCCCGCTGCACATTGAACACCGTGTCCGCCCGCGAATACGAAGAAGGCAACACATGCCGGGCCTCCACCGTAGGCAGCACAAAATCCGGCACCACAATCGCCACTCCATAGCGCACCGGGAAATCCAGCCGTACGGCCCGCGTCATTCCATGCGAATCAATCGCGCTCGCCACCACTGACCCCAATACCGCCGCCGCCACATTGTCCGGATGCCCTTCAATCTGCGCCGCCTCGTCCAAAATCCGCAGCGGCTTCCAACCCAACCCCAGCAGCGTATCCGCAATCACAACTCCCGCGGTCAACGCCGCCGCGCTCGATCCCAACCCCTTCCCCAACGGTATCCGGTTGTGAATCTCCAACTCCACCGGAGGCAGCGTCTCCTGCCGGAAATCGCGAGCCACCCGCAGCGCCGTCTGCCAGATCAGATTATCTTCCGTCGCCGGAATCATCTCCGCATCCCGCCCGAAACAGCGGATGCGCAACGTATCGCTCAATCGGAAGCGGCATTCCAGAGGAATATCCAGCGCCAGCCCTAGGGCATCGAAGCCGGGGCCGAGATTGGCGCTCGACGCCGGTACGCGTACAATCCAGCTCATTTACAGCTCGGTGTCTGCAATCGTGACGGGACGTCCCTCGCGGCACGACTGGTAGATCGAAGTCACCAGTTGCAGCGCCCTATATCCGGCCGTCCCCGAAGTAATCGGATCCCGCTTCTCCCGAATCGCCGCGCCAAATTCCTCAAACTGCCGTTCAAACGGGGTCAGCGGAATCGCCATCGGATCCGACGCCCCGCTCATCGCTTCGCTCTCCAGCGGAGCCGGTTCGCCCGAATCGTTCTCTACATCCCACTTCGTCAATTTGTCGCCCGTGATGACGCAGGTGCCCTTGGTTCCGTGAATCTCAATCCGCTCCGGATAGCCCGGCCAGAACGCCGTTGCCGCCTGAATCACGCCCGTCGCGCCGTTCCCATAGCGCATCATCGCCGTGATCACGTCCTCTGACTCGATCTTGTGCATCGCCCCCAACTGCCAGTACCCGAACACTTCCTTCACCGCGCCCATCAGGAACAGCAGCATATCCACCTGGTGGATGCCCTGATTGATCAGCGCTCCGCCGCCTTCCACCGCCCAACTGCCCTTGATCGGCCGCGAATAATACTCCGCCGAGCGGTACCACTTCACATACGCGTCCGCCTGCAAAATCTTCCCCAGCCGTCCGCCTGGAATCGCCTTCTGCAGGAACCGCATTGAATCGTCGAACCGGTGCTGGCTCACGCAATTCAGCACCACGCCCTTCGCCCGCGTATAGCGCACCATCTCCGCCGCCGTGGCCGCGTCCGTCGCAATCGGCTTCTGCACCTGCACGTGCTTCCCCGCATCAGCGGCAATCTTCAGCGGCTGCATCCGGAAATCCGGAAACGTGCAGACATCGATGAAGTCCACTTCCGGGTGCCGGCACAGATCCTCATACGCCGGAATGAACTCCGCCCCGCAACTGGCGGCGACTTCCCGCCCGCGCTGCTCATTCACGTCGTTCACCGCCGTGACCTTGTATCCAATGTTCTGATACGCCGCAATGTGCTTCGTTGAGATCGCGCCGCAGCCAATGATTCCCACTCGCATAAGCTTCTAGGTTAGACGATTTCAAAAAAAAAATCGCGTAGAGTGAGGGTCCCCGCCTCCCATCGTCGTTTCCATGTCAGGGAGCAAGAAACAAGCTACCCAAAAACAAAAGGAACAAGACAATGAAAAACACAATTCTCTCTCTCACCCTGATCAGCTTCGCCGCAGGAGCACAAACCATCCCGACGGTCATCGGAACCACCACCACCGACGTCAAAATCTCCCAACTCACCCTCATCTACATCGACGATCGCGCCGACCGCGTCACCATCCAGGGCAGCGACTTCGGACCCAACCCCGGCCGCATCCAACTCGGCTTCGGCCCCACCCTCATCGACATCACTCCGAACGGCTGGACACCTTCCAACGTCACGGCCATGCTTCCCGGCAAGCTGCCCCCGGGCACCTACCAACTCCGCCTCGCCCGCCCCGACGGTAAATCCTCCGAACTCCCCCTCACCGTCGATAACCCCGACACCGGCGCCAAGCTCTTCAACGCCCTCAGCGGCAAATCCTGCAAGCCCGGAGAATTCGTCACCGGCTTCTCCAATATCGGAGCTCCCATCTGCACCGCCCTTCCCATCGCCCCTGCAGCTCCCAGCGTCTTCACCTACAGCATCACCTCGCGTATGAGCAACCAAACCCAGCACTGGCCCGGCGGAACCCGCACCTTCGGCGAAGCGCCCTTCACCGTCACCATCGGAGCACCCGGCGGCGCGGTCAACGCGGCAGGTGATTCCTGGACCCTCGATGCGGTCTCCGGCTTCGCCTCCTGCACCATCGCCCCGGCCAGACCCTCTTGCACCGACGGCGTAGGTTCCCTCTCCAACGGCCGGCCGATGTGCTCAGAAGCCTCCGCCGCCCGCGCCGGCAACTCCACGGCTTCGGCAACCATCACCTGCCGCCGCTAACCACCTCGGAATCCCTCCTCGCGTCGCGCGGCCCTCCTCAACAGAGGCCGCGCGGCGCCTATTTCCATTGGTACAATCCCAATCAAAGGAGGCTGATGCTGCATGCCTATTCAATCTGGAACCTTTTCCATGAAAACCTTCATGGAAAAAGTAAAATCCGCTAACTGGCACTTCACCTTGAGCAAGTCTTCGCTCTTCGATTTTGACTACGCCAACCTCGGCATCAAAGATTCGCTCATCACCAAACTCGGCGGGCCCTACGACAAAGCCAAGGGCGCCGATCAACGTACTCTCAACCGCGCCCAACTGATGGACGTTCAGGGCATCATCTGGCCCCTCGGCGTCGGAGCCACCACCCAAAAAACACCCTGGACTCTCAAAAAGGAAAAGTATCACGCCGCCCTCGGATACCTCGCCCACGAGTTCTTCAACCTCCTCGAAAGCGATGCACTCCTGGTCGGCACCTACAAAACCGGCTACACCCGCCGCACTCTTACCCAGGATCTTCACTTCGTCACCGCCAAAGGTGTCACTCCCCAAGAGCTCTCCACCTCCGGTAACCTCAGCAGCAGCTTTGCCACCGAACTCTGCATCCCCGACCAGGGTCTCATCGGGGACTGGCAGGAGCACAAGTTCACCTTCGCCAAACCCATGGCCACAAAAAGCGACGGCATCACTCTCACCAGCGCTGGAGGCATTGGCAAACAGGGCTTCGGCAACAATATCTATTGCTTCAAACGCCCGACAAACGCCGTCTACTACTGCACGCAAATCGTCGCCGCGAACAGCAGCGCCACTACCGAGGTCGCCTTTCCCGAAGACATCCCGATTAGCTACATCAAGGTCTACGTCGGCGGTAAACCAGCTCCCAATCAACCCTGGAACCCGTCCAACTTCTAACCGAGTGAAATAAGGGCCGCCGTGAGGGTCCACGCATCGTTTCATCGTTTCCATACCAGGGGGCGTAACAGCCCCCTCAAATGGAGGAAACATGAACCGCATACGTACCCGCCTGGCACTCCCACCACTGGCGGCCCTGCTCTTTTCCCTCCCGCTGGCAGCCCAAGTCCAATGGCTCGCCCCGGGATCATCCACTAACCCCGTCCACGTCAACTCCGGCATCAACCGCATCTGCCGCGTTATCTCCGGCGCCAACACCTACGCCGGCACCATCCTCAACGAACCAACGTGCTCATACATTGTCAACGGTTCGGTCCAAACCACAAACTCCGGCTACACGGTCGCCGACGGCCCCGCCAAATGGGAAGCTTCGGGCCTCCCCGATCCAACTGAACTCGGCGCCATCAACGGATTGCCCACGCGCGTCTGCCGCGCCAAGGCCAACGGCTTCTACTTCACCGGCTATACCAGCACCACGCTCCCCCTCGCCTGCCAGATCGCATCTCCCACCGGCTACCAATCCATCGCCCCCTATGAACTCCTCTACGATTTCACCACCACCGGGGAATTCCAAATCCGCAATCAGGAGCTCTGCCTCGCCGCCCGCACCGGCCAGTTCCCCGTCGTCCAACTTCGTACCTGCAACAACGGCTTCGGCGATCAATGGCGTCTCCAGACCGTCACCGGTGGCCTCGTCCGTCTCGAGTCCATCGGCCAGATCGGCATGTGCCTCCATCGCGACCCGTCCACCAACGGCGTTACCCTCGTGCCCTGCGCCAGCGCCACAACATTGAAGCAAGTCAACTTCACCGACACTACATTCCGCTTCATCGATCTCTCCGTGGGTCTCATGCTCGGCCGCGCCGATGGGCTCACCAGCAAAGTCCCACTGAGCTTCCGCAGTTCCACCGGCCAACCCTCCGAAGCCTTCGAAGTCCTCACTCTCACCGAAGCCAGCCGCCGCTTCAGCGTCACCACCTACAACATCATGATGCTGCCCAGAATCACCTTCGCCCTCCTCCAGCAGATGTCCCGAGCCGGCATGATCCCCGACGCTCTCGACCGCCTCGGCCTCCTCGCCGATGTCCTCACCTTCCAGGAAGGCTTCGAAACCCCCGCCCGCACCGAGCTCCTCAGCCGCCTCAACAACACATACGGCTATTCCTACTTCACCGGCGTGCCCGATCATTCCCCCGAAATCTACGACAGCGTCGATTTCCTCGCGTCGCTCCTCACTAATGGCGGTATGTTTATCGCCAGCCGCTGGCCCATCGAAAAGGTCGCCTATCACAAGTACAACAACAAGTCACAGGACGGAGTCACCGACACCACGGGCCTCGACGCCGCAGCCGCCAAGGGTGTCACCTACGCACGCATCCTGAAACTCGGCCGCCGTTATCACGTCTTCACCACCCACCTCCAGGCCGGCCCGCCTTGGGATGAGGCCGCCGTCCGCCAGGCCCAATTGCGCGAAATGAAAACCTTCGCCGATATCCAACTCTCCGGAGCCAGCTCCGACGACGGCGTCATTTTCTCCGGCGACTTCAACATCGACATGGAAACCGACGTCGGAAACTACTACTTCATGACCGACACCCTCCAGGCCGACTTCATCGATGCCCCACGCCCCATCGGCGCCAGCACCGGAGCCACCGCCACGCGATGGAGCGTGAACCCCGCCATCAACAATATCTCCAACAAACGCGGCGCATCCAACGAATGGCTCGACTACAGCTTCATCGCTCGCCGCAGCGCCCGTGCCACACGCGCCGCCTACCAGATCCATCAGCCGAAGAACACCTTCCCCTACATCATGGAAATCAAGAACACCGCCGAGCTGCCGTTCTCCCAGGACCCCTTCTTCACCCAGGATGTCTCCGACCACGGCGCGCTGTTCGCCAACTACGTCTTCGCCCCTGCCGCCAACCAGGTCGCTCCGGCTGATCTCGTAGACCTCGAACTCCGTACAGTGAACTGGAATTCCGCCAACCCCATCGAAGGCGGCCAACTCCTCATCGGTGGCGGCGCGGTGGACACGCCGCAAACCATTACCCTCGAGCGAAACAAACCGGTCGAACTCGAAGCCTTCACCACGCTCCCCGGATCGCCCGGCTACCGCTTTGCCTTCTACCGCTGGGACAATTCCACCGCCAATAAATTCACTTACACCCCAACCGACAGCAGCCGCGTTACCGCATACTACCGTCTCCAAACGCAGTTGAAGGTCAACAGCAACCCACCCGATGCAGGCATCATCACCGGAGAAGGCTACTACGGCGAAGACAGCACCGAGATCCTCGTCACAGCCACACCCAAACCCGGCTTCGCATTCCAAAGCTTCGGGGCGCCCTTCAACACCACGCAAAGCACGGTACGCCTGAACGCGCCGCGCACGCCGCTCACCTTCAACGCCAACTTCGTCGCCACCGGAGCCCCGCGCCTGTCCCTCGTGCCCTACGGCCCGCGCACGTATACCGCTGAGAACACCATCGTCAACGTGCCCTTGCGTATGTCGAACAGTGGCACAGGTGGTGCCGTCAACGCCCGCATCATCGGCGTCCGCAATATCGTCGTCACCAGCGGCACGGGAATCGTGCTGTATACCGGCGCCGCCGTCCCGAGCTTCGGCACTCTCGCCGCCGGTGCCACCAGCACCAACTCGAGCGACGTGCCCTTCCTGTGGCCCGCCACCGTCAGCCGCATCCGCGCCGAGTTCGTCCTCGCCACAGACAGCGGCTACACCACAGCCGTCACTCTCAATCTGAATCGCTAACGGAGGAAACCACCATGAAGAAACTACTGCTGCTCGTCACCCTGCTGGCAGGCTCGCTCGCCGCCGCTCCCGTATTCACGCTCGATCCCGTCGACGGGGCCATCACCGGCCCCGCCGGCTCCACCCGAGGCTGGGGCTTCACCCTTACCTCAGATCCCACCCGCTGGCTCTCCGTCGTGGCCTCGCTCCTGCTTACCGAATCCGACCCCAGCGTCGGCTTCTACCAGGACTACATCGGCGCCCTCGGAGGACCCGTCAGCTTCGTCCTTCCGCCCGGAGATCCCGCCTGGCACCTCGACTTCAACGAAGCTTTCCTCGAAGGAACGGGCGGTTTCACCTTCGATCCCGCGGCCCCGCTCAACGCCATCAACTCCGGCACGCTCCGCGTCATCGTCGAGGCCTATGCGCAAGACCCCGCCATCTGCGGCGCAGCCTGTCTTGAAGAAACCTTCACCTTCGACGTCGACTTCAGCGCCACGGTAACCGCCGATCCTGGCCCCGATGTTCCCGAACCCGCCACACTCTCGCTCACCGGCCTTGCCCTGGCGGCAGTGTGCTGGCTTCGCCACAAGAAGGAGTAAACCGGAATCGCGTCAACTCAATATTGCAATGAGCCGGTCCCGCGTCTCCTGCAATTTCGCATTGCTCACTTGGCCAGCCTTGTAGATAACAATATTGGAGTCGGCAGTGAACAATCGGTTGGGACGGATTCGACTATTCTGATTCAGTCCACCCATTACAAAATCAGAAGTTTCGAGTCGCACTGAGTACGCATCGTCCCGCGCCTGGCTCGTGATCTGGCATAGGATTAAGTCATCTCCGTGCAAGGCTGCGAGAACCAGCGCGGGCCGGCGCTTTCTCTGACTCAAATCGGAAAACGGGAAGTTGAGTACGACAACGTCTCCGCTCACAAATTGGCCCAGGCGGTATCCTCCTCGGCGGACAGCCAGTCTTTGGCAAGCGAAGACTCGGCAGCCAATGCCGGAACAGAGGATTCGGTATGCTCTTCCGAAAGCGCCCGAAGAAACGCAAGGGTACGCTCGAGGTCAGCTTCCGACAATCGGCCCAGTTCCTGTGCAATCAGTTCGCGCTTGCTCATTTTTCTTGCTCTCTTCTCATCTTACGCACAGGCGTACGGGGCTTGCAGATCCATAACGATGTTTTCCCCGGCCTAGATCCCACACTCCGCCGAGTCATCATCCACCAGCGGATCCTGCAGCACCGGCAACTTCACCGACGGCCCCGTCCGCCGCAGCAACGCCGCCGACGCATCTCGTAAATACCCAACCCCGGACTCCGCCAGCGACCCCGCCAGCGGCTCCGCGATCGTCGACAGATGATCCTTCACAAACTGCGCCGCCGCGTCACCGGCAACGGCCGCGCCCACCTCATCCCCCGCACTCAACGCATACGCCTGTTTCAGTCGCAAATACCCCACAAACCCCGCCTCCGTCGCCACATGATCCGCCGGTTCCACGCACCGCCGCTGATACGCGAACGCCCCGTAATACGCTTCCAACTCGGAGATCAGATATCCGAGTTGTACCGTATCCTGATAACTCGCCTCCCGTGGCGGCGCCGGCCCACCCGGCCCAAACGTCGAATGATACAAACCCTCGGAAGCTTCCGTCATCGCCTCCTCCGCCGCCCGCCGCAACAGGTCATCCTGCAACTCCGCGGCCAGCGCGCCCACCTCACCCAACCACTGCGCCGATGGGCATTCCAACAACAATCCGAGAAGCCGCCATTCCGCCGCTTCCCGCACCAGCTCTGCGACACCATCCAGAACCATCGTCATTTCGCCTCCCGCACAGCCAACGGAATCCAACCCGTCCGCATCTTCCGCGATCCCACCTCCTGCGCCGAGCCCTCCCAAATCGCAAACGCCACCTGCGTCCGCGTCTTTGCCGAAAGTCCCTCCGGAGCCTTCCGCACCAAAACTACCTGCCATCCCGTCTTCGTCCGCACACCCGCGCCCTTCGCCAGCAACCCCGCGCCGGGCGACAATGTTCCCGGGCCTTCCGCCACCATCGCTTCCACCGGCCACTCTCGTGGTCCAACCCGCCGGTTCCCCATCGCCTGCGCCGGCGCATAGCGCTGCATCATCTCCTTCTGCGCTGCCGACCCCGGCTCCAGCGAATGCGCCTGGAACGGATAGTGATCCACACTCGCATTCGGATACAGCGAGTGAATATCGTCCTTCCGCCCATTCACCGACGCCTGCCAGTCCGCCCGCCAGAACGTGATCTGCACCGGATGCCCGGCCGAGCCCATCTGCGGATCCGGCGGATTCACTTCCACCTTCTCCGGAATCTGCACCGCGCACCCATCCAGAAACTTCGCCGGCCCCGGCAGATCGTTCTGCGTCCCATCCTTCCACTCCAACCGGAACGCCATCTCCGATCCATGCTGCAGTGCCCGTACATGCACCTCCGCCGTCGATGCCTTCATCAATCGCGGCTCCACCAGATCCTGCAACAGCAGCTTCGCAACATGCTCCGGCGCGCGATCCCACTCGCCGTCCGCGGGTGTCGCCGCCAGCTTCTGCGAAGGCACGGCCACTACCTCCGTCGTCAACACCGGCCCGCGGCTGCACGCCGTTACCAACACACTCAAAGCCACAACCAAAGCAATCCGCAACATAAAACCTCCTCCATCTACGGGCAGTTCGTGCGCGTGATCTGATACAGCTTGTCGTATGCAGGCCGCGTGAACACCGGCTCATTGCGCGGCACTCGCACCAGCGTCGATCCCTTATCATCCAACCCGCTCACCAGATCGCCCTGCCGGCTCCACTTCGTCATCACGTGCTCGCTCGATCCGAACAAACACAGCAGCGAAGACAAGTCCGCATCATTCGCCGCATTGCGATACGCCTTCACCGCTTCATCCGCCCCCGGCCCGAACAACTGCCGCGAGAACGACAACGGCACATGAATCGGCGGGATGTAATACACATTCGGCTCCAATCCAAACTGCGGAAACAGCGGCAGCGCGATCTTCCGGATCCGCACCAGGTAGTCGATCGGATTCTCCGCCCGCTCCAGCCCCGGCTTCGAGATATACCCCGCCAGCCGGATCTTCCCGATGCAGTTCACAAAGCACTGCGGCTGAATCCCCTGTTCCATCTTCGGGTAGCACGCGATGCACTTCTCCGAAGTCCCGGTCATCGGATTGAAGAACACCTTCTTATACGGGCAGCCCTTCACGCACTCCTGGTATCCACGGCACCGCCCTTGATCCACCAGCACAATCCCATCTTCCGGCCGTTTGTAAATCGACCCCCGCGGGCAACTCGCCAGACACGCCGGATACGTACAGTGATTGCAAATCCGGGCCAGATAGAAGAACCAGTTCATGTGCGGCAGCGACATGAATCCCGCGCCCTTATCCACCTGCCCCGTGCAATCATCCTCACCCACGTTCGGATATGCGTAGTCCTGCTGCTCCGGCCGCCATCCCAACACGCGCTCCCCCGCCGGTGCCGATTCGAAGATCGTCTGCCCTTCGTACTTGTTCCCGTTCCACGCGCCGCCGTTCAACATCTCCAGCAGCTTCAAATCCCATGCCAGTGGATAGAACCCGTACGGCTTCGATTCCACGTTGTTCCACAGCATGTACTCCTGCCCGCGCCCCGACGTCCACGTCGTCTTGCACGCCAGCGTACACGTCTGGCACGCGATGCATTTGTTCGTATCAAACACCGCGGCGAACTGCCGTTGCGGCCTGCTCTCCGGATACCAGTACGACATCTCCCGGCCCAGTTGCCAATTGTTGACGCGTGCCATTATGCCTTCTCCTTGCCACCGAAAAAGTTCCCAGCCAAGTATTTCTTCATCACTTCCGATTCATTCTTCGGCCGGATCCCCAATGCCACCGGCCGCCACACGCCCTTCCCCTCAATGCCGCCAGGCTCCGCTTTCGTGATCTTCACAATCGCCTCGCGCGGCGCGCCCGTCGGACAATGCACATCCGGCAAGAAGCCCTTCCCGATCGACTGCCCGAACAGTCCCTTCCGCACCAGCGAATCCGTCATCCACGTCGGCTTCAACCATCCGCGCGTCGCCGATTGATGCGACCCCGACCGGAACATCGCCTGATACCCCGTCCGCGGATTCTTCGCCAATCCGTCCGCCCGCGCCTTGCGCCCTTCCACTGACCCCGGCGTCGACCCGTACATGTTGAACCACATCCGCGTCACGCCCTTCGGAGTCCCCGGATAATACCGCGCCCGGCACAACAACCGCGCAAACTCGTAATCCTTCGCATTCTTCTGCCATCCGCGGAACGGCCGGTCGCTCGGGTCCGAATCAATCCACACGTAGTCGCCGTCCTGTACACCCAGCGACTTCGCATCATCCGGATTAATATCCACGTAGCCTTCCGTCACAAACGGGCTCCGCTTGTCGTGCCGGTACAAATCCCCAAACGGCCCGAACAGAATCGCGATCATGTCCGTATCAATCGGCATTGTGTGTGCCCCATGCCTGTACTTGGGCGTGTGGAACACAAACTTGTATCCATCCTTCGCCAGCGGATGCGCCGTCTTCTTGCACTCCTCCCAACTCAACACCACGTTGCGCCCGCAACGCGTCTCGCACGAAAGATCCGTGCGCTCCACGCCGTACTTCTCCGGCCCGTCCGGCCGCAGCGCCTCGTGCTTCCCGGCCACAATCACGTTCGGTTCATAGAACGTCGAATCCACTGGCTCGCGATGCACGGGCAGATTCTCCCCCGCCGCAATGAACTCGTCTTCCTCGCGATAGAACTCCAGCCGCCCCGTCTTCGTGTACCACGGAACGTTGTCCACCACCTGCTCATACCCCACTGACTTCGGCGAAGTCCGGCTCTCCAGAATTGCCGGAATCCCTTCCTTCGCCTTCGCCTCCAGGTCCGCAATCTGAAACCCCTTCGTGTTTGACGAAGCGTTCAAGATGCGCTGCAAATACACATCCGCGCGTCCTTCTCGCACGAACTTCCAACAATCCAAAAAACGCTTGTCCCCAGTCACCTCCGCCATCTTCGATCCCACCAGCGCCAGCACTTCGATATCGCCCATCGTGTTGAAGATCCGCTTCATCGGAGTCCGCGGAAACACAGTGAGGAACGGATTCGTCACCGATGCCGTCATGTCCGGATGCTTCAGTTCCGCCCACGAATCCACGCCAAACACAATGTCCGCCCACTCGCACGATGTCGACCACCACCATTCATTCACCGCGATCATCTCAATCCGCGGCAGCATGTTTACCACGGTGTTGTAGTGCCACTTCACATTGCCCAAAATCGAGTTCGCGTTGGCAAACCACAGCGATTTCGTCGGGCACGGCATGTGCGTCTTGCCCGTCAACAGCTTCTTTCCCACCCGCAGCGGATGGTCTTCGTGGTTGTAGTAGTGCGCCGATTCCGGCTTCCAATACTGCTTCGGCCGCGCGGGCTTCGAGGCATCCAGTTCCAAATCGAACGGATTCTCGTTGATATACTGCGGAGCCCCGTTAAACAATGACACCCGGTAGTTCCCTGCGTACGAGCCCACGTTCCCGCCCATCTTCCCCACGTTCCCCGTTAAGGCGGCGAGCAGGAAAATGTCCCGGTCCTTGTTGTCGTTGTTGAAAAACTGATTCGGCCCCATCCCGATCGCGAACAGCGTCGTCCCCGGCTTCGATGCAATATCCCGTGCCAGAGACTCCACCGCCGCTGCCGGAGCCCACGTCGCCTCCTCCGTCACCTGCGGCGTGAAATGCGCCGCGTATTCGTTCACCAGGTCAAAAATCGGACGGCAGCGCACCTTCTTCCCATCGGCCAGTGTCACTTCCACCGATCCTTCCAGCAGCGGATCGTCCACGTTCGAATTCTTCCCCACCATGTCCCGCGTGATCGCCTTCGGCTGATTCGCCTTCCGGTCCCACCACACGCCATCGCCCCACTCCGCCCGCAACGCCTCCGGAACAATTTGCCTGTCGTGTGTTCCGGGCGGTGGTTCCTTCTCTGACGCCTTCAACACCCGTGCATTCTTCCACTCCGCCACCTGCCCGCCAAACACATCCTTCGCCCGCAGATTCTTCAGCGTGTCCATCCGCACCAGCAGCGGCATATCGGTCCACTGCCGCACATACGCCTCATCGTAGAGCTTCTCCTTCATGATCACGTGCGACAATCCCAGCGCCAGCGCCGGCGTCGTCCCGGGTCGTACCACAATCACTTCATCGCCCTTCGTCGCCGTCGCCGAATACTCGCACGCGATGACGACAATCTTCACGCCCTTCAGCCGCGCCTCCGTCAGCCAGTGCGAATCCGGCATCTTCGTCGTGATCCAGTTCATCCCCCAAACGACGACGGTCTTCGCATGTTCCACCGCCGACAGATCAAACTCCACCGTCTGCTGCCCCGTCACCATCGGATGTCCCGGCGGCAGATCCGTATGCCACGAATAGTTATCGAAGCCTTTCGCGCCCATCGCCTGGTCCGGCCCCACCTTGCGAATCTGCGCGTCCAGCAACGCCATCGAATTCGCCATCCGGTACATGCCGAACACGCGCGTCATCCCCAGCAACGGCATCCCGCCGCGGAACTTCAGCACCTGTGTCCCAACGCCGCCCGTCGCCTCAATCACAGCCTCGTCGTAATGCTGTTCCTTCAGCCGCCGCTTGCCTTCTTCCCCGTTGTACGTTTCCGCGATATTCTTCAGCGCCTTCGCCACAAACGTCGCCGCCTGATCGTGCGACAAACGGACCCATTCATCGCGCGCCCGCTGGAAATACTTCTCCGGAGGCTTCCCATCGCTTCCGCGCGGAAATCCTTCCTCTACCCATTTCTTGAATCCCGCGCGAACCATGCAGCCATTGATCCGCCGGTCTCCATAGAACCGCCGTGTCAGGGCCAGGCCCTTCTGGCAAATGCGCGGATCCCACCGGCTCGTCGTGTGGTTCTTCGAAAGGTCAAACGCTTCGCCATACCGCATCGTCGGCCCCAGCCGCACAATCACGCCTTGCCGCACATAAGCGTTCAGGATGCAGTTATGCGTATCGTTCGGCGCGCACGTGAAGGTGTACTTCGAATCGTACTTCCACAGGTCGCGATACGTCCGCTCCCATCCGCGGTCGGGATACGTCGCCAGCGGGTTCGATACCGCCTCCAATCCCCAGGCATCGGTGGATGAGGCAGCGAATGCTCCCAATCCCAACGCCTTCACAGCACTCAAAAACTCGCGGCGCGAAGTCTTTTCGTTACTCATTTCTTTCCCTCCCAACTGCGCAGGAACGCCACAATCGACTCAATCTCCCCAGGCGCGTACGTCCGATGAACCGTCGATGCTTCCGCAAAGCCCGGCATCGGAGTACCCTTGCGCCCCTTGCCAATCGTCTCCACCAGATACCCGTCCGTCGCGTTCTTCAGCAGCACCGCATTCCGCAGCGCCGGGCCCTCCCCACCTTCGCCCTTCGCTCCGTGACAACCCGAACACGACGCCGCAAACAGCCGCTCTCCCACCCTTCCATCCGCGCTCACAAATCGAGGCTGCTCTTCCGCCTTCGATACCGTCCCGCTCACTGTGCGCAAGTACGCGATCACCGCATCGATCTCAGCCGCCCGCAGCCCCGACCCCGAATCCCAGGCAGCCATCCGCCGCCCCGGCCGCCCCTGCTTGATCGTGGCCCGCAAGAAGTCGTCCGAAACCCGCGAGAGAAAATCCGCATTCCCTACCGCCGGAAACACCGCCATCCCCGGAGCCCGCCGTCCTTTGCCTTCCTTCCCATGGCACCCGGAACAAAACGCAGTGAAAATGGTTTCGCCATCCGCGGCGAACTCGCGCTCCGCAAATCGCACCGCGCGCACCCGGTCCTTCGGTAGATAACTCCCCGGCACATCCCGCCGCCGCAGTGACAACACATACAGCGTCAGCTTCTGAATGTCCTTCTCCTCCACAGCCACGGGAGGCATCTTCGACTCCGCTACCACCGCGCCCGGCGACCGGAAATGCTCGCCCAGCCAGTTGGCGAACGTGTGCTTGTCCTGCACCGCGGCAAAACTCAATTGCCCCGGATCCTTCTCTCCGCTCCGCGTCAGATCCGGTCCTTCCTCACCACCCGTCCCGCTCACTTTGTGGCAACCCAGGCATCCACTCGAATGAAACACTGACTTCGCTTCCACCAGCGGCCCCGCCGCCACTCGCGTCGCCAGATACCCGCTGAGCAACTCCTGATCCGCCGCCGAAACTTCCGCGAACGTAGCGCTCCACTTTTTCAAATGCTTCCCGTGCCAATCCTTGTCATAGCCCGTCAATCCCACCCGCGATAGATCCGGCCCTTCCATCCCACCGCCGCCGGGCCGCACCGTACCGCCGCGCCGTTCCACCCTGTGGCACGACAAACAATCCAGCCGCTCAAACGCAGCCACCTGTTCCCGATACCGCGCCGCATTCGGTACACTCAGCGCCGCATGGCACGATCCGCATCCGGCGTAACTCGCCTCCGCCGGAATCATCGGCGAAGGCCAGAAATGCACGTCGCCATGCGCATCGTCTTTCTCCGTCGCCGCGCCCTGCCCGCCATGGCACACCGTGCAGCCATACTCCGCCGGATCGTGCACCACCGGCTTGTGCGCCACCAGAATCTTTCCGCCCGTTACGCTCTGCTCGCCCGGACCCATCGTCACGTGACACGACACACACCGGTCCTGCACCCGCAGCGATGGGTTCACCACCTGCCGCAACTGCACCGTGATTGGCCCTTCTTCCCCGCGGCCTTCCGATTGAATTCGCCGCCAGTCGCGCCGGAAATTCTCATCGACGGCCGCGGCCAGCAGCAGCACCAGCACGCCGGCGCTGGAGATCAACAACAGTTGTTTGTTCTTTCGCATAGCGCCGCCTCAATGCTTCGGCCAATCCGCCGGTGACCAGTAGAAAACCCAGTTCGGCCCGCGGAAATACGTCCCGATGACCGTCAACACCAGAAACCCGCACAGGAAACAGGTGAACAATCCCAACGCACCCGCGCGTGCCGATTCATACTTCCGCACCAGCCACACCGAGTATGCTCCATACACCGCCGTGATCAGCGTCCCTGGATTCACCGCCGTGATGATCAACTGCGGAATGTTCGGAAACCACTCCCGCAGCCATCCGAAGTGAATCACAAACGACTCAATCGCCAGTGGAGCCAGAAACCCGATCACCAGAGCCTGCTTCACCAACGGCCATCCGCCCGGCCCGCCAAACCATTCTCCAGTGCCTTTGTTTTCGCGATCCAGATACGGAATCAGCCCCAATCCGATCAGCACAATCGAAGGAACCCCGATCCCGCCCATGAACGCCGAAAACGCCACCAGTTCCTGCAGCCCCAGGAAATACCACGGAGCCTTCGCCGGATTCTCCGGCACCGCCGGATTCGCCAGTTCCTTCAGCGGAGCGTCCGACACCAGCGCCAGAAACACGCACACCAGCGTCGTCAGCATCAACACGCCTAACTCCGCGTAGAACAGGTGCGGCATCGAGGGCACCGTGTTCTCCGGTCCTCGTCCCACATTCGATGTCCGCCCCTTCACAATCGCCGCCAGATGATACGTCCGTTGCGGCGCATCCGTGAACACCGGATACACCAACTCGGCTGGAGCGCCCAACCGCGCATCCGCATCGGCCGGCCGCACCATCCCGCCATCTTTCCGAATCCGCCAGAAATGCACCGCCACCAGCCCGGCCAGCACCAGCGGCAGAATCATCACATGCAGCAGATAGAAGCGAATCAGCGCTTCCGGACCCACTGTGTCAGACCCCAACAGCAGCAGCCGCTGGAACCCGCCTGGATCAAAATACTCCGTGATCCCCAAAGCATCGGTCACCTCGCGCGGCGATTGCGCAATGTTCGCTCCAATCGTGATCGCCCAATACGCCAGTTGATCCCACGGCAGCAAATACCCCGTGAAGGAAAGCCCCAGCGTCACCGCCAGCAGCCCCATCCCGATCAGCCAGTTGAACTCTCGCGGCTTGCGATAGGCGCCCGTATAGAACGCTCGCGCCATGTGCAGAATCACGCACACCACCATCACGTTCGCCGCCCAGCGATGAATATTGCGGATGAAGCGCCCCGTCGGCACCACGAAATGAATGTCTTTGATCGAATCGTAAGCCACTTCCGTGAACGGCTTGTAATAGAACATCAGCAAGACGCCCGTCACCAGCGTGATGAGGAACGCCGCCAGGCTCGCAATCCCTAACCCGAACGTCGTCGTCCACCGCAAGCTCCAGCGGTGCGTCCGCACCGCATGCAAGTGCAGAAACACATTTCCAAACACGAACGTTGACCGGGTCCGGTCCGTCTCCGGTTTTCCGCTGCGGAACGCCGTCTCCACAATGCGCGTGGGCGCGGCCCGCAGATTCGCCACAAACTGTTCCATTGCGGTCATGCGTTCACCTTCGTCCCATGCGGCACCGTAGCGCCTTCGTCCACCACGAACTGGCCCTCTTTCCCACTGATCTTCAACCACGGCAGCGGCTTCGGCGCAGGCCCCTTCGCCACCGTCCCGTCATGTGTGAATCGCGATCCGTGGCAGGGGCACTCGAACCCTTCCGCGTTCGCCTTCACTACACAACCAAGGTGCGTGCAGATCGTCGACACCGCGTACACGCCCTCTCCGTCCTTGAACAGCGCCACCGCCCGTCCCGGCGGCACATACGCCTCACCCGCCGCCAACGTCTCCGGCAACGTCACGCGAAACTTCTTCGAGGGCGATGCCAGCACCGCCGCCTTCGGCAGCCGCATCATACCGAACACCGAAAACAGCAACGCCGAAGCCGACGCCCACAAAGACGCCAGCCCCAACACATCGCGCCGTGGCATCGGCTCAGGATCCAATCGGGATTTCTGCGGTTCGGATTTCAGCGTCATGCGCACCTCCATTCCATTGAGCGGAATGTCCGCTCCATCGTGATCGCATCCGCCGGACAGCGCATCGCGCACAGCGCACACCGGATGCAGCGCTGCTCGTCCTTCAAAATGGCGGAATTGCCGTACAGGTCTGCCCCTTCTCCCAACAACTCCCGCACCGCCGCGTCCAGGTCCGCCGCCGGCAAAACCTGCGCCAGCGGAACCAGCTTCAAACACTGCGTCGGACACACATCCACGCACCCGCCGCACAACACGCACCGAGCCCCGTCAAACACCGGAGTCACTCCACAATCCAAACACCGCGACGCTTCCCGCATCGCCTGCTCCGGCGTGTAGCCAATCTCCACCAGCGTCTCCGGATGATGCAGCCGCTCCTCGGGCTCCAACACCGGCACTGCCTGCCGCCGGATGGATTCATACCCTCGCTCGCGCCGGTATTGCTCCAACACCCGGTGCGATGTCACCGCGTCTTCCTGCAGCGTGCGCCCCGTCAGATACGCATACATCGAGCGCGCCGCCTTCTTCCCCGATGCCACCGCATCAATCAGCAGCCGCGTCCCGTGCGCCAGATCGCCCGCTACAAACACGCCAGGCGCGCTGGTCGCCAACCCCGCATCCAACTTCGGCCATCCCGGCCGTATCTGCTCCACATCCTTGCCGCCATCGTCCAGAAACCGCAGCGACGGCGATTGACCCACAGCAAGCAGCACCGTATCGCACGACACAGCCAGTTGATCCGCATCATCGTAAATAGGCGAGAATCGCCGCTCAGCGTCATAAACCCGCAAACACCGCCGGAACACCACCGCTTCCGGCCGCCCGTTCGCATCGCGCCGGATCTCCACCGGTCCCCACCCGTTCAACCGCGTGATGCCTTCCTCATCCCCTTCCACAATCTCCACCGTGTCCGCCGGCATCTCTTCCAGGCTCTCCAGCGAAACAAGATGCACCCGGGTTGTTCCAGCCAATCGAGCCGCTGTACGCGCCGTGTCGTAAGCAATCTGCCGCACCACCGTGCGAGCAACGTCATACGCCACATTCCCGCCGCCAATCACCACCACGTCATGCCCGATGTCCACCGGTTCGTGCAGCGACACCGAGCGCAGCAAATCCACACCGCCGAATACGCGCGGCCCCGCCTCGCCCGGCAATCCCAACCCGCGTGACGACTTCGCGCCAACCGCGATCAACACCGCCGCAAACTCCCGCCGCAACTCGGCAAACGAAATGTCCTTCCCCACCGTCATCCCGCAGCGGATCTCCACGCCCAACGCCTCAATCACCGCCACTTCCCGCGCAATCACCTCGCGAGGCAACCGGTATGCCGGAACACCCACGGCCAGCATTCCCGCCGCCACAGGCTCCGTTTCAAACACCATCGGCCGGCACCCCAGCAACGCCAGATCATGCGCCGCCGACAACCCCGCCGGACCCGCCCCAATAATCGCCACCCGCTCCCCATTCGCCTTCGGCAACCGTGGATCCAGCCCCGCCTTCAAGAGCGCCGCCATCTCCTCGGCGTAAGCGCTCACCTCCGGCACATAGCCACGTAGCCTCTCCAACACCTCGGCCGTTGGCCGCGAATCAGGACCCGCCGCCTCGCACGCAAACCGCTTCAGCGCCCGGATCGCTACCGGCTTATCGTTGGCCACAAAACGCCCGTCATCATCCACCCGAGGCACCTGCCCGCGCCGGCATGCCGCCTCGCACGGAGCCCCGCAAATCCGCCCGCACATCGACGCAAACGGATTCGGCCCCCGCGCAATCAAATACGCTTCTTCAAACCGTCCCTCCGCAATCGCCCGTACATAGCCGCGCGCATCCGTGTGGACCGGGCACGCCACCTGGCATGCAATTAACGAGGAGTGATACCCCTCGCCCGGCATCTCCACTCGTAGCCGCGGCGCTTCCGTCATGAAACTGTCCCCCCAATCTGCAACGGCACTCCAGGCCGTGCCCCATCCCGCCCGTTCGCGAACACCATGCACGGCAATCCGCCGGGGCGCATCCCCTTCTTGGGCGGCGTCATTACGCGCGCCACCGTCCACTTCCGCAAAACACCCGTGACCGCGTGATGTAGCTCCTCCGCCGCGTGATGAAATCCGCACGTTGTCTGCGGATCCCGCCCCGGCCGGCAGTAATCTCCCACCACAGCTCCCTGACAGGACTCGATCACGTCCAACAGCGTGATCTCATTGGCTGGCCGGCTCAGCCGCACTCCCCCATTCACTCCCTTTTCCGCGTGCAGAATTGCTGCTTTCACCAGCAGCCCCGCCACCTTCGCCATGTACGTCGGTGACTCGCCCAATTGCTCGGCGATGCGCCGGTGCGACTCGATGGCGAACGGCTCCCGCCGCGAGGCCAGATAGATCAAAGCGCGCAGTGCCGACATTGCAGTTTTGGTAAACATGCTAAATAGGATAACTGATATCCACGTTCGCCTCTTTCTGCACGCCAAGGGCCACCACCCTACCCCCGCTTTTCCCCACTCCCTTGCGCCACTTCCCCCAACTCCCTGGTGCAACCCACCCACGTCCCCCCAAAAAATTACCACCCGATGATAAAAATCAGGCAACTTCTGCGCTTGTCCGAATAGGGAGCAAGATTACAATGACCCCACTCACCATCCCGGAGGAACCCCAAATGAACGCCCTGCTCGCCGCCGCCCTCTTACCCGGCGCTCTCCTCGCCGCTACTCCAAATGCATCCGGAACCCTGAAATTACAGGGTCAAACCGTTACCGTTCAGTACGCCTATGCGGTCCAGTTCCCCGATTGGTTCGACAAATCCAAGCTCGGCACTCGCCTCGTGGTCTCCGACGCCCCCATCCCCGCCACTGCCATGTCCGATGACATGGCCCTCCTCGCCTATGCCCGCGAAGGCCGCATCAACGCCATCCAGTTCGAATTCCCCGCCGGCGGCTCCAACCTCAACCTGAGCGTCCTCTCCAACAAGATCCAGGGCAGCATCAGCATGGGCACGACCTTCGACACCTCCACACTGAAAGTCTTTAACCCCAAGCGCATCGAAGGTGCCCTCTCCGCGCCCCTCAAGACCATGGGTGACATGCAATACGCCTACGACGTCCGCTTCGCTACCGACATTGCACCTTATACAGTTCCGGCCGCCCCCACAGCGGCGGATACGGCAGCCGCGGCGAAGGCCGCCTCCACCCAAGCGTACCTGGCTTTCACCGCGGCAGTCCGCGCCGGCAACAAAACCCAAATGCTCGCCCTCGCCTCTCCCAAGATCCGCCAAATGATGGATCAGCCCGACTTCGCCGAAAAACTCAAATTCGTCCAGTCCATGATGCCTGCCAACATCCGCGTCCTCAAAGCGGAGGAAACCGGCGACGACGCTACTCTCACGGTCGCCGCCACTGAGCAAGGCAAGCCCCGAACCGGAACCGTCACCATGCAGCGCCTCAACGGTAAATGGTTCCTCGTGAAGGAATCGTGGAAGTCCTCCAACTAGTAGGGCGGCCCCCACGGCCGCCTGGCAACCAGCGGGGCGGCCCACTCCACCCAGTTCGACATGCGTTACTGTGAAAGCGGCATAGGCTTCCCGGCCCCGCGGCTCCAATCCCACCACGGCTCGCCCAGCGCCTGGTACTTGCCCAGCTTGTCCCATCGCTCGCGAGCCCGTCCGTTCAGATCAAACGCCACGTGCCCCGACGATACCGTCATTTCGTTGATCAGCCGCAGCGTTCCATCCATCCGCGCCCCAAACGAATCCACAAACCCGTAGTTGCCCTTCTCAATCTTCAGCACCGCGATATCGGCGATCGCCCCCACCGACAAATGCCCGATCTGCTCGCGATGAATAATCTTCGCCGGATTCCAACTGGACCGCATCACCACGTCCTCAATCGTCATCCCCATGTTCAGGAACTTCGACATCACATTGAGCTGATCCTTCATCCCGCTGTTGATGCTCCCGCTGTGTATGTCCGTCGAAATTGAATCGGGCGGAAAGCCCTGTTTCACCGCCGGCACCGCCTGCCGGAATTCGAACGCCGCCCCGCCATGACCGACATCAAAAATCACTCCCCGTTTCCGCGCGTCAAACACATAGGGCATCAGCTTCCCGTTGTCATCCAGCCAAGGCACTGGCGCATAGTAGGCATGCGTGTAGATATCGCCCGGACGCAGCTTCTTCAACACCAGATCCTGAAACGGACGCTCCGGACGGAATTCGCCAAAGTCGATCATCACCGGGATGTTCGCAATCGTCCCCGCTTCCACCCCGCGCTCCACCGGAGTCCAATCCGGCCCCCGGTAATGGGCTACTTTAATGCCGACAATAATATCTTTATTTGCCAGCGCCAGCGCACCAGCTGCCTTCGCATCCATATCCGCCACGTTCTGCTCATGCGGATCGCCCGGCATCCCTACACCGCCAATGTTCAGAAACACCAGCACGCGCGTGCGCGACCGCTCGATTACCGTCTTCTTAAAAGCCTCGAAGTTGTGCCGCCCCGACGAGCCTGCGTCCACCACTGTCGTCACGCCCGTGCGCAACGCGAAGTCATCGGGATGAATGCTCGCGTTCCCGCCCGACAGTTGCCCGCCGTTGGTTCCCGCGAACACATGCGCGTGCAGATCGATCAATCCTGGGGTCACATAACACCCCGTCACATCGATCACCTTCCGCGCCTGCGCCGCCGGAATGTCCGCCGCCACAGCCGCCACGCGCCCGGCCGTGATCGCCACATCGCGCCGGCCGTTGATCTTGTTCTTGGCATCCAGCAGATGCCCGCCCTTGAGCAAAATATCGTAAGGCTGCTGCGCCCAGAGGGCGCCCGCCACAAACAACAAAGAAAGAGTCACAGCGTTCATCATATACTGTGTGGACATGACCCCCACTCGACGCCGCATTCTTAAAGCGACCGCGCTGGCTCCGGCCGCCGCTGCCGCCGCTACGTCTAAATCGTCTCATCTCACTGCAACTTCGCCCTCGTCCCTGTATGCGAGCCTCGGCGTGAAACCTGTCATCAACGGAGTCGGTGTTGTCACCGTGCTCGGCGGCTCCATCATGCCGCCCGAAGTCGTGCAAGCCATGGAAGAAGCCTCGCGCTACTTCATCCCGCTGCCCGAACTCGAAAAGAAAGTCGGCGCCCGTATCGCCGAACTCCTCAAAGCCCCCGCCGCCATGGTCACCTGTGGCGCGGCATCGGCCATCTCCGTCGGCACCGCCGCCTGTTTCTCGCAAGGCGACCCGGCCAAACTCCGCCGCCTCCCCGGCCGCGATGGCATCCGCTACGAGGTTATCCAACAAAAGACGCATCACTCCGGTTATGAACACCAGATGGAATGCGTCGGCGCGAAGATCATCAAGGTCGAAACGCGCCAGGAGCTCGAAGCCGCCATCAATGACCGCACCGGCATGCTCTTCTTCCTCAACAAAGCCGACAATCACGGCCAGGTGAAAGCCGAGGACTTCATCAAGATCGGCAAAGCGCGCGGCATCCCCACCATGAACGATTGCGCCTCCGATGCCGTCCCCATGGATCGCCTCTTCAAGTACACGGCCCTGGGCTTCGACCTCGTCATCTTCTCCGGCGGCAAAGCCCTCCGCGGACCGCAAGCTTCGGGCCTATTGCTCGGCCGCAAAGATCTGATCGAAGCCTCCTACCCCGCCATGTCCCCCTTCGGTGGCATCGGCCGCGGCATGAAGGTCGGCAAGGAAGAAGTCTGCGGTCTGCTCGCCGCCGTCGAGCGTTACCTCAAGGTCGATCACGCCGCCGAATGGAAGCTCCTTGAATCACGAGTCAGTTCCATCCGCGCTTGCCCTCAAGGGCGTGAAGGGCGTTCAGACCGAGCGTCATATCCCGAGATCGCCAACGAGCTCCCGCACGTCACCGTCGAATGGGACGAAGCCGCGAAGTCAATCACCGGGCAGCAGGTCCTGGAGAAGCTCAAAGCCGGAGACCCGCCCATTCACGTGCAAGTCCCCGGCAAAAACAAACTCCTCATCTCCGTCTGGATGATGCGCGGCGAAGAGCACGTCATCGTCGGCAAACGGCTCAAAGAGATCCTCGGCTAGAAGTTCGCCGAACGCGCAGCCGACCGGCCTACTGCGTTCACCAGCGTTACGCTCACTCCGGTAATGTCCGCTGCCGTTCCCGTCACATTGAACGGCAGCGACAGCCGGAACATGCCTCCCAGCGAATTCGAACTGTCTCCGCCATAGTAGGTCGTGAACGCCGTGCCAGTCTGCACGGTCACCGTGCTGCCCTGTACCGTGGCCCCCTGCCGGATGGTGAACTGCACGTCCGCCGATGAGACCTCGCGAGTCGTCGAGTACCCGATCGCTTCCACCGTCAGCGTATTCCCATTGCGTGTCGCCGTCAGCGACGTGATCACCGGAGCCAGCCGCTGCACCGTGATGCTCACCGTCGGCGCCGGGTTCGGAGTCACGGTCACGCCATTGGCGTTCAACGCAGCCGTGATGTTGATCGTCCCTGCCACCGTGCCGATCTGCACCGCCAGCCCTTCGGCAAACACCGCGTTCGTTTGTCCTTGCGGAATGCGGAACGTCGTGTCGCGCTGCGAGAACTGTGCATCGCGCTTGTTGTCGGCAACTCCCGTGAAGGCCAGCGCCAATGTGCCCGTCAGATTCGTCGGAGCCGGGTTCGCCAACTGCACTCGCACCGCGGGCTGATCCGTCGGCCCCACTGTCGTTAACGACAGGCTCACATTCACCTGGCTCAGCGTCAGGTTCGCCACGGTGATCGTGAATGCCCGCGTGGCTGTCGAGGCCCCGCTATCCCGCACTTCCACAGTGAACGATGAGTTCCCTGCAGCCGTCGGCGTGCCACTGATCACGCCTGCCGCCGACAGCGTCAATCCCGCGGGCAACGTACCCGCCGATACCCGCCACTGCAATCCCGTCCCGCCGCTTGCGGCAAGCGTCGACGAATAGGGAGTACCCACAACAGCGCCAGGCAACGTGGTGGTCGTGATGGTCAGCACCGCTGTGATGGACACCGTGAACTGCTGTGTCCCCGTGCGGCCCGCACGATCCGTAACCGTGATCGTGATATCGAACGATCCGGCCCGTGAAGGGTTCCCCGTAATCGAGCCGGTAGTTGCATTGATCGTCAACCCATCAGGCAGCCCCGTCGCACTGAAGCGATAGGGAGTCTCACCACCCGCGGCTTCCACCGTCGCCGTATAGGCGGTGCCCACGCGTCCCGCGGGCAGTGATTCCGTCACAATGCGCGGCGGCCCGATGATGACGATCGAGTACGCCTGCCGCGCCGATTGATTGTTCGAATCATTCGCCTGCACGGTAAACGCGAAGGTGCCCGCCGCGGTCGGAGTACCCGTGATCGCGCCGCTGGTCCGATTGAGACTCAGCCCCGCGGGCAACGTGCCTTCGCTCACCGTAAACGTCAGTGGCGAAGTCCCACCCGTCGTGGCAATAGTCTGCGAATAAGCCTCGCCCACGGTCGCTCCCGGCAGTGTCTCCGTCGTGATGCGGAAGTTGCCGCGAATGGTCACCGTGAAGGTCTTCACGGCCCGCTGCTGATCGGCGTCGAGGGCAAAGATGGTGAAGGTGAAGTCGCCCGCCTGTTGCGGCGTGCCGGTCAATCCGCCGGTGTTCGAGTTCAACACCAGACCCAGCGGCAGTTGCCCCGACTGTTCGCCCCAGCGGATGGGCGCGCGCCCTCCCGCTGAGCTCAGGGTCTGGTTGTAGAACACGCCGACAGTGCCGTTCGGCAGGCCCGCCGTGGTGATGGAGAAGTTCGCCGTCACCGTCAATTGAAATGTCTTCGTCGTGCTCAAGTTCGCGCCATCGAAGACCTGGACGGTGAACAGGAACGTGCCGCCCTGCGTCGGCGTGCCGCTCAGTATGCCAACGGTATCGAACGACAAACCCGGAGGCAGCGCATTCAGCGCCAGCCAGCGGAACGGAGTGATGCCACCGTTTGCGCTGATCTGCTGATTGTAGGCCGTGCCTACCTGCGCGTTCGGCAATGGAGACTCGGTAGTAATCGTCAGCGCGGTAATGACAGAGAGCGTCAAGCTGCGAGTAGCTACGCCCCCGCTCGAATCCTGTGCCCGGATGCTCAACGGGAAGTCGCCAACCAGCGTAGGTACGCCAGTGATCTGACCCGTGGAAGGAATCAGCGTAAGGCCAGGAGGCAGTCCCGTTAGCGAACTCCATGTCACGGTGCCGATGCCGCCCGAGGAAACCAGCACGGCTTCATAGCTCTGCCCGACGCGCGCTGGAACGAGTGAGGTAGTCACAATTGTGAGGCTGCTGGTGCTGATGACCTGCAATGTGTAAGCGCGCGTCGCCGTGCGCTGCTGGCTGTCCGTCACTTGCACGTTCACGGTAAACGAACCCGCCGTGGAGGCAGTGCCCGAGATCACGCCCGTGGCTGGGTTTATCACAATCCCGGAAGGCAGGCCGCCGGCCGACCACACCAGCGTGCCGATGCCGCCAGTAGCGGTCAGCGGCATGCTATACGCCACCCCTACGGTGGCCGGATTGAGCGACGGCGTCGCGATGGTGAAGCCTTCACCCGCGGTTACCTGCAGCGTGTAGCTGCGCGATGCGTTGCGCTGGCCATCCACTACCTGCACGGTCACCGCGAAGGACCCGGCAAGCGAAGGCGTGCCGGTGATCAATCCCGAAGGGCTGAGCGAAAACCCGGACGGCAATCCGGTTGCGGACCAGAACAGTGTCCCGATCGCACCGCTAGCCTGCATTTGCTGGCTGTACGCCACACCCACGGTCGCAGGGGGCAGGGAAGGTGTCGTGATCGACAACCCGGCGTTGATGACCAACGTATAGTTCTGCGAAGCCGTGCGGCTCTGGCTGTCGCTGACTTGCACGCCGACGCTGAAGGAGCCAGACACTGTGGGCGTTCCGGAGATCACACCCGTGGACGCATTCATGGTCAACCCGGAAGGCAGTCCGGTGGCGGTCCAGTTGAGCGATCCGATACCCCCCGTGGCAGACAGCGTCGTCGAATAAGCAACGCCCTGCGTGCCCGCGGGCAGCGAGGTCGTGGTGATGCTCAGATTGTTAGAGCCGCCATTGATCGTGATCGGAATCACTTTCGTCACGCTGCGGCAGGCATCGTTCAATTGGAACAAGGTCTGGAAGGTGCCGGCCGTGGTCGGAGTTCCACTCAACACACCAGCGGTGGATAGAGTAAGTCCGGGGACTGCCCCGGAAACGATGGACCAACTCGGTGATCCCGCCACTCCCTGAAGCTGCATCGTCTGGTTGTAGGCCGTGCCCACCGTGCCCTGCGGCAACAACTGCGTGGAGATGCCCAAAACATTTCCCGCCACATTGTAAGTGACCGAAACCTGATCGGATTTCGGCTGCGTATCCGTGACGCGGATGGTTGCCGGGAATTGCCCAGGAGCCGTCGGGGTTCCGGAGATCTGGCCAGTCGATGGATTGATGCTGATGCCGGTAGGCAGTCCGGTGGCCGACCAGGTGTAGGGTGGGATGCCGCTGGCAGCGGTGATGGTCTGCTGGAACGCCGTGCAGACGCTCATGTTGGTGTTGAAGATCTCGGTGGTGATCGCTGGAGGCGGCGCGACGATGGTGAACGGCAGCGTGTTCGAGGCGACACCGTTTGTAGTGCCGCAGAGCGACGTAGTGCCAACAATGATGGGATAGCGAATCACGCCGATGGGAAAGGTGCCGGACGGTGAGCCGACCATCGCGCTGGTGAGATTCCCCGAGGCGACTTGCGTCGAGCCGAGTGTGCCGACCGAGGCAGCCACTTCCTGACCGCGGAAGACGATCCGTGTGCACTGCGCGCTGAAGCCGGTGCCGGCGATTTGCACCGTGACCGCTTGCCCTTGTGGTGTGCTATTGGGACTGACTTGGGTGATGGCCGGAGGGCCCTGGGCCAAGAGCGAAACGGCGCCCATCAGCCAGCCTGTAAAGACACAAATCCCCTTTACGATGTTTGAGCGCATCGCACACCTTCCTTCCCCGTTTGGTTTGACTTTATTGTCCGGCCGATTCGGACTTCGCGTCGGCTGGCACGAACACCGCGCGCGGCATAGAGCCGTTCAGATCCACCAGCCATAACGGACCCTCCGCCAGTTCATTGACCCGGTAAACCGACTGCGACAGCCGGGCCAGCGTCACCGGCGTGCAGGCGCATTCCAGGCGCTGCACCGCGCGGTCGCGCAGGCTGACGGCCACTAATCCCATATTGCGTTCGATGAGCACCGCGGCGTTCCCATCCACTTGAGCGGCGGTGGCATCGCCTTCCCAAATCCGTTCCGCGGCGGCATTGCCGCTGGCGCTCGTCACCAGCCAGACGCCAGTGGAACCGGCGAGCACCGCATCGTGCGAAGCTTCGCGGAACACGGCGCTGGTTGTTGGTTCGGAGTGGTTCAACATCCACTGATTCGCATCGGCGTCGAACATGCGCACGCCCGTTGCTTCCACAGCCATCACGGCTTTGGCATCGTCGCTCACGGCGAGCGTCTTGGCCGCGGTATCGAGGCGCGAGGCCACGACGGGTTCCGCCGGCAAGCCGCTCAACACAATGGCGCGGCCTTGCTCGCGGTAGAGCAGTACGGCTGCGGACCCGCGCGGGCTTAAGAAGATGGCATCGGCGCCTTCGGGCACATCGAGCGGACGGGCTTCGCCGTTGCGCAGATCGAGGAGTTGCGCCTGGCCCGATTCGCTGCGCACGGTGAGCGCGAAGGCTCCACCGGGAGCACTGACGGCGCGGCGCAATCCGGCGCCGGCGCGTCCTCCTAATGTGGAGGAGCCGGGAATGCCTTGAATCGCACGCAGGCTGGAAGTGGAGGCTTCATACGCCCAGCCAACCAGCGGGCCTTGAATCGAGTCCTGGGCAAACAACCCCAGGCTGGCAGTGAAGGAAAGAAACAATCGCGTCATCTGCATCAAGTCTCCTTAGCGGGGCGGTCCGACGGTGGGATTGCCGGGGCTGATGACAGTCGGGGTGGTGGTGGGTCCGGTGGTTCCACCGCCTGGGTTCGGGGTGTTGTTACCACCGCGCGTGGCGGCGACGGCAACGCCTGCGGCGGCTGCACCACCTACGGCTACAAGGATCGCGATGAGCTTGCCACTGCCCGCGGCGGCTCCCGCGCCTGCGGCGGCGAGGGCAGCGTTGGTCTGGCTAATCACCGCCGATTGCTGCACACCGCTCTTTGAGGCAGTGACGCGGATCTCCATCTTGCCGGTAACGTTGTTGGGAGTGAAGCCACGCATCACCGCACGGCCGTTCTGATCGGTCATTACGGTGAGCATCTTCGTTCCACCGGTGAAGGTGCCGCTGGCGCCCTGGCTGGGCAGCAGGAACACGACGCTGGCTCCTGCAACCGGCTTGCGATTCTCATCTTCCACTTGAACGATGGGCTCGCGGGCCACGCGCTGGCGGATGTTGTTGATGGCCCCTTCCCCCTCCACAATCACGATGTTGAGCTTCTGGGGTACAGCGTCTTGCCCGAACCCCAAAAGGACGGAGAGCAGGGTTGCAATGAATACTCGTGGTGTCAAAATAGGTTGTCCTCCAGCACAAAGGCTCCTGTATTATAACGCGTATTCCGGAGGTTGAATCCCTCATCGGTACTGCGCAAAACTTGGTTCCGCTCTGCTGCTGTTTAGGTTATACTCTCAGGCTGTAGCCCTACAGGAGAAGCCATGAGAATCCCCTCGGTCCTGTTCGTTATTCTACTCGCGGGACTCCCGCTTTCCGGCCAGCGCCACAAGCTGACCATCAATGCGGAGACGCCCGAAGGGCAGATGTTGCAGCAGATCGGCCAGGAGGCAGATGCTGCCAAGAAGACTGCCTTGATGGAGGAGTTCGTCTCCAAGCATGGTAAGCATGAAGGCGCGGGCTGGGTGCTGGAGCAGATGGTGGGCGCCTACCTCAAGGCCAATCAGTTCGACAAGGTTCTGGAGACGGGACCCAAGCTGCTGGCGATGGATCCGGACGATGTGGCCACGGCGCACAACTGCCTGAAGGCGGCCGAAGGCAAGAAGGATGCGGCGCTGATCAAGGAGTGGGCGAACAAGACAAGCGAGATCGCGAAGAAGGTCGCCGCATCGGCGAAGCCCGCTGACGAAGAGGCGGCCGAATCGTGGAAGGCCAATGTGGATTATGCGAAGCAGGTGGATACCTACACCGAGTACTCGCTCTATGCGGCGGCCCTTGGCACGCAGGATCCGAACGCGAAGATCCTTCTCTATGAAGCCCTGCGCACGCGCAACCCGGAAGGGCAGTACATTGCTCCGCTGAACCTGCAGTACTTCTTCGCGCTACGCCAGACCAATCAGAACGACAAGGCTCTTGCCCTGGCCGAGAAGGTGATCGAGAAGGACTCGTCAAGCGAGGACATGCTGCTCACGGTGGCCGACAACTACTTCAACAAGAAGGGCGACCCGAACCGCATCATCGAGCTTTCGAACAAGCTGGCGGAAGTCATGAGCACCAAGGCGAAACCCGAGGGCGTCGCCGACGCGGATTGGGAGAAGCGCAAGACGTTGATGATGGGGCTGGGCCATTGGATGGCCGGCGTTACTTATGGCAACCAGAGCAAGTGGAAAGAGACTGACGAGTCGCTGCGCAAGGCGCTGCCGCTGGTCTCCGATAACGAGCAACTGAAGGCGCAGACGCTGTTCTACCTGGCCCTGTCGAACTACAAGATGGGCGAGCCGAAGAAGGACAAGAAGCTGATGGCCGAGGCGCTGAAGTTCAACGTGCAGTGCGCGGCCATCAAGAGCCCCTTCCAGGGGCAGGCTTCGAAGAATGCATCGGTGATTCGCCAGCAATTTGGACTGAAGTGAACATACTCATACCGAACCTTGGATCGACATCGCTCAAGTATCAGATGTTGGCGATGCCGGAAGGGCGTGTCATCGCCCGGGGAAAGCAGGAGCGAGTCTCCGACTACCGTGCGGCCATCCGGGCCATCGACACGGGCGGCGCTTCCATTGACGCCGTGGCCTTCAAGGCGGTGCATGCCGGACCGCACTATCGGGGCACCTACGTCATCGACGCTGGGGTGGTGGAGGCACTGCGCGAGTTTCTGCCCGCGGCGCCGGCTCACAATGCGATCTATCTGACGGCGATCGAGGCCTTTCAGGAAGCGATGCCGGGCGTGACGCTGGTGGCGGCATTCGAAACCGAGTTTCACCGCACGATGCCGGAATATGCCGCGCGCTATGGAGTATCGCGTGAGTGGCGTGAAACGTACGGGGTGAGGAAGTACGGCTTTCACGGGGCCTCACACCAGTTTGTGAGTGAGCGGGCGCCGGAGATCCTCGGGGTGCCGCACGACTCGCTGCGGCTGGTGAGTTGCCACCTCGGCGGCAGCAGTTCGATGTGCGCGATTCAATATGGAGAGTCGATCGACACGACCATGGGCTTCTCCCCGCAATCGGGTTTGGAGAACGCGACACGGCATGGCGACCTGGACGTGTTCGCGGTGCTCTATATGATGCGGCGGCAGGGCTGGCAACTGGATGACATCTACACGCAATTGACCAAGAGCGGAGGCTTGGCGGGATTGAGCGGCATTGCCGGCGGCGATGTGCGCGATCTCGAATCGGCCGCGGAGGCGGGCAGCGCCGATGCGACGCTGGCGCTGGAAGTATTCGCCTACGAGGTGCGCAAGACCATCGGGGCTTATGCGGCGGCGATGGGTGGTTTGGATGCGATCGCTTTCACGGGCGGCATTGGTGAGAACAGTGCGGCGTTGCGCAAGGCCTGCTGCGAGGGCCTTTCGTTCCTCGGCGTGGAACTGGATGCGGGACTGAACGGTGCGGGTCCGGGGGATCGGATCGTTTCCAGCGAAAACGGCACCGTCTCTGTTGTCACACTCGCTACGAATGAGGAGATTGTGGTGGCGCGGCGTGCCTATGGCATCCTGACAGCATGAGTCTCGATCCCCGTTATCCCATTGGCAAGTACGCACGGCCGGCCATGATCACCCCTGCGCTTTGTGAAGAGTGGCTGAATGATCTCGAACAGTTTCCCGCATTGATGCGGAATGCGGTGACGGGGTTGAGCGAGCAGGAACTGGATACTCCGTATCGCGAAGGTGGCTGGACGATCCGGCAGGTCGTGCATCACGTGGCCGACAGCCACATGCACAGCTACATCCGGTGCAAGTTCGCGCTGTCGATGAATAACCCGACAATTATGCCTTATGACGAGGCGATCTGGGCGGAGTATGTGGACGGGGCGGGGGCGCCGGTGGAGCTGTCGTTGCGGCTGCTGGAGTCACTGCATGCGAGGTGGACGATGTGGCTGCGGTCGTTGAGGGAGGGGGAGTTGGAGCGGACGCTGATGCATCCGGAGAACGGGCCAATGACGGTTGCGGGGGTGATGGCGTTGTACTCGTGGCACGGACGCCATCACCTGCAACAGGTTTTGAACGCGACGGGAAGGAGCTAACCGCTCCCTCACGGTCGCGGCTCGGTAGAACCCGTTTAGAAGATGATTTTCATGCCGAACTGGATCTGGCGCGGATCGCCGGCCGAGGTGATACGGCCGACGGAAGCCGGCACAGAGATGTTGGCGGCCGGGTTACCGAAGTTGGCGTGATTCGGCATGTTGAAGAACTCGGCGCGGAACTGAGTCTTGATGCGTTCGTTGATCATGGTGTCCTTGATCACGCTCACGTCGAAGACGATGTCGCCGGGGCCAAACAACAGATTGCGGGCGCTGTTGCCGAAGGTGAACGGAGCCGGCGTGGTGTAACCGGAAGCGTCGAACCAGCGGGTGATGTTGCGCTCGGAGCGGGACAGATTGCCGACGCGGTTGACGTCTGCGCGGTTGGCGTACCAGCCGGGCAGGGTGGCGTTGAAGCCGACCGAGAAGGGCTGGCCGGTGCGGAGGTAAGTGATGCCGGCCACTTGCCAGCCACCGACGACCTTACCCATTGCTCCGCCACCGTTGGCGAACTTGCGGCCGGGGCCGAAGGGAAGCTCATAGGTGTAGGCGGTGGAGAAGATGTGGCGGCGGATCTGGTCGGAATTGCCGCGATCGTTGGTGGTGTTGTAGGGGTTCTGCGGCCCACCAACGATGGGGGTGTTGTCGAGGGAGCGGTTCCAGGAGTATTCCACCTGCAAGCTGATTCCGTTCGAGTAGCGGCGGATGGCTTCGATCTGCAACTGGTGAATGGTGGAATCGCCGGCGCCCTTGAGCATGAGGATTTCGGCCCAAGGCTGATAGGGACGCTGGGACTGCAATGTGCCGGAGACCTGCTGTGCGGGCAGGTTGAGGTTGTAGTTGTAGAACGGCAGGTGGCTGGTCTTGTTGCCGACGTAGGAAACGCGGAGACCGATGTTGCTCACCAGTTCGCGCTCCAGCGTGAGGTTCCACTGGTTGGAGACGCTGTTGCGGATGTTGTTATCGACGATGGTGATGGCGGGGTTCGGCGAGATGGCGCCGCCGCCGGGGAACGGACGAGCCAGCGTCAACGAAGGCGTGCGGCCGGGGGTTGATTCAAAGGTTTCGGCGAGCAGGAAGGGCGGATTGGAGAAGCCCATCTGGCGGAAGCCGATGAAGACCGGCAGGAAGTTGTAGTACATGCCGAAGCCGCCGCGGACGACGGTCTTGTTGCCGGCGAAGGGCCGGTAGGCGAAGCCGACGCGCGGAGCGATGTTGTTGGTGTCGGCATTGAGGATGGAGTAGTTTTCGTTGAGCGCGATGGGGTAGGCGTTGAAGAGGCGCTGCTGGGCCTGGGGAGGCAGTTGCGAGCGCGGGATGATCAGCTTGCCGGAGGCGAAGTCGAAGTTGGCCTGGGCCAGATCGCGTTCCTTCCACGTCGTCTGCAGCATGTAGCGGATGCCGTAGGAGAGGGTGAACTTCGAATTCACCTGCCAGTCGTCCTGGCCGTAGAAGCTGTAGCGCGTGTTGTAGAAGAGGTTCACCGCGGTGGGGGTGGAACGGTAGGTGAAGTTGGCGTAGCCGAGCAGGAAGTCGGCGACAGAGTGGACTGGCTGAGCGGCGCCTGTGGTGTCGTTGGTGAAGCGGCCGTTGAAGTCGAAGCGGCCGAGGGCGGCGTTGTTGGCGACGCCGGTGCCGAGGCCGAAGGCTCCGGGAGGCGAGGACATGCGGAAGTTGCCGATGTCGAAGCCAGTCTTGAAGGTGTGGCGGCCGCGGATGACGGTGAAGTTGTCGATGACCTGGCGGGTGAGCTGCTTGCCGCGCTCGCTGCCGCCGTAATCGCCGATGGCGACGTAGGTGCTGAGGTTGATGTTGGGCAGACCGCCGACAGGGAGAGGACCATAGAGGTCAGGGAACAGGGTGCGCGGATCGAAGTCGCGGTTCATGCCCTGGCGGACCGGGCCATGGTAGGTGTAGCCGAGGCGCAGTTCGTTGAGGATGGAGGGGCTGATGTTGCGGGTCCAGGTGAAGTTGCCGACGCGGGTGTCGTTGCCGCCGTTTTCCCACGAGCCGTAGCCTTCGGGGTAAGGATTGGCGACGAAGTAGGGATAGGCTTTCGAGATGCTGCCAGTGAAGGACAGGCTGTCCTTGTCGGTGAGCTTGTGATCGAGGCGGAGGAAGTAACGGCCGATGTCGGAATCGTTCTTGATGTTGGTGACGTGGTTCTGAAGGGAGCCGTTGGCGATTCCGGGCGCGTTCGGCAGCGCCACGCGGGCGAGCAGCGTGGCCGCACGGGAGTCAATGCGGTTGGTGGGGATGACGTTGCCGGGGAACGGGGTGCCGGCGAGCGGATCGATGAGGTTATTGAGGCCCACGAAGTTACCGGTGCGCATGGCGGCGGTGGGGACGCTCAAGGTGAAGGTACGCGGGGAGCGCTCGCGGAGACCTTCGTAGCCGCCGAAGGCGAAGGTGCGGTTCTTGACGATGGGTCCACCCAACATGAAGCCGAACTCATTGCGGTTGAAAGGCGGGTTCGAGGTGGCGAAGAAGTTACGAGCGGTAGTGGCCTTGTTGCGGTTGAAGTAGAACAGGGTGCCGTGGAGGGAGTTGGTGCCGGACTTGGTGGCGATGGTCACGGAGGCAGCGCCTTCGAACTCGGCCTTCTGGCTGTTGGAGTCCATCTTGAACTCGCTGACGGCGTCGACGCTGGGGAGCGTGGACATGCCGTGGCGGTAGGAGTAAGCACCGCCGCCGTTGCCGGGATCGTTGAAGGCTACGCCGTCGACGTTGAAGGACATGCCGCCCCAATAGGAGGATCCGGCGACGCGCGGGTTGGAGGCGCTATCGGTGGTGACACCGGCCGAGATGCGGATGAGGCGATCGAGGAAGCGGCCATTGAGCGGCATGGTGGTGATCTGCTGGGACTGCATCACGTTGCCGATGGTGGCGTTTTCGGTATTGAGGACAGGGGGCGCGGCGCTGACTTCGACCACCTGCTGGACTGCGCCGACTTCCATGGTGAAGTCCTGGCGGAGCGAGCGGTTGGGAAGCAGGATGAGACCTTTGACCTGGCCGGAGCGGAAGCCGGTGGCTTCGACGCGAACGGTGTAGTTGCCGGCGGGAAGTCCGGGAACGGTATAGTCGCCGGCGGAGTTGGCTTGCGCCTTCGTTTCGATGCCGGTCCCTTCGTTGGTGATGGACACTGTGGCGGTGGGGACGATGGCGCCGGTGGCGTCTCGTACGGTGCCGACAATGTTTCCAGTGACGTTCTGACCGAATGACAGGGCGGTACTAAAGATAGACACTAGTAGTGCCTTGCGAATTAGGTTCATAGACCCTCCAATGGGGATTAGTATAACCGATCATCGACGGGCAGTAGTAGACTTGCGATATGCGCCGTAGAGAGCTTCTATTGAGCGGGCTGGCCGCGCCCCTGGTTTTGGGGCAGGGGCGGGCCCCGGTGGTGAATGCCGCCGAGCATGCCTGGGTGGTGAACTCGAAGTACCCGATGCCGGCGGACACAGCGGTTTGTCCCACGAATCTTCCGACTTATGAATACTCTGCGGAGTATTTACTGAGCGAAATGAAGACGTACAAGGTAGACCATACGGTCATCTCGCACGTGTGCTATTACGGGCGGTTGAACGAGTATGCGAGCTACTGCGTGAAGCAGTATCCGGGGAAATTCGCGGCAATCGGGCTGCTGGTGGGGCACCGGCTGCACGCACCCTCTGATAAGGAGAACGCATCGCGGCTGGAGCGTCTGATAAAAGAAGATGGACTTATCGGATTAAGGTTGAGCCCCATTTATAACCGTGACGTGGTTTGGCTGAACGACCCGGTGTGCTATCCGCTGTGGAAGAAGGCGGAGCAACTGGGGGCGACATTTAATATATTTCTTGCTCCGCACCAGGTGGGCCAAGTGGCGGACATGGCGCAGCGCTTTCCTGGGGTGAACGTGGTGATCGACCACATTGCCATGATCGACATTTCGGCTCCTGACTCGGCGGGGTTCGGGCCGTTGCTGGATTTGCAAAAGCATAAGAATGTGTATGTGCGGACGTCTCTGCACAATCCTTCGAAGACGAAGGAGATGCCGTACCGGGATGTGTGGCCGTTCCTGCGGCGGCTGTATGACCGGTTCGGGCCGCGGCGGCTGATCTGGGCGAACTTCTTTGAATACGTCATTATGAAAGAAGTGATTCCGTTCTTCACGGCGGAAGACAAGGAATGGATATTGGGACGGACAGCATATCGGTTGTATGGTTTCGATAGACGCAGTCAGAGAGTTTGAAGCCACGCTGGGAGGGCCGCTGGAGGCCACGGGGATCGGCGTGATGCAGATCAACGTGGGGAAGGTGTGCAACCAGCGGTGTGCGCACTGCCATGTGGACGCGGGGCCGGAGCGGCGCGAGACGATGACTCGGGAGACGGCCGAGTTGTGTATCGACGTGTTGCGGCGGACCGATATTCCGGTGGTGGACATTACGGGTGGAGCGCCGGAGCTGTGCGCCGAGTTCCGGTACCTGGTGACAGAGGCTCGGAAGCTGGGGCGGCGGGTGATCGACCGGTGCAATCTGACAATTTTGCTGGTGCCGTCGCAGGCGGACCTGATTGCCTTTTTGGCGGCGCATGAGGTGGAAATTGTGGCAAGCCTGCCTTGTTATCTGGAGTCGAATGTTGACGGACAGCGGGGCGAAGGCGTGTATGCGAAATCGATTGAGGCGTTGCGGCGGTTGAACGCGGCTGGGTATGGGATTCCGGGTTCTTCGCTGCGGTTGAATCTTGTGTATAACCCCACGGGGCCATCGCTGCCTCCGGCGCAGGAGGCTTTGGAAGCGGATTACCAGCGGGAGCTTCAGGCGCGGCATGGGGTGTCGTTTCATTCGTTGTATGTGATGGCGAATATGCCGATTAGCCGGTTTTTGGGGAGCTTGCAGGCTCACGGCAAGTACGAGGTGTATATGGAGAAGCTGGCAGGGGCGTTCCGTGCTGAGGCAGCCCGTGGTGTGATGTGCCGGGAGATGGTGTCCGTGGGTTGGGACGGGACGCTGTATGACTGCGACTTCAACCAGATGCTGGAAATGCCGGTGGGGTATGGGTCTCCGCGGCATATCCGGGATTTCGATGCGGAGCTGTTGCGGAGGCGGCGCATCGTGACGGGGAAACATTGTTATGGGTGCACGGCTGGACAGGGGTCCAGTTGCGGGGGCGCTACGGTTTAGGCGGCGCGGCCGAGTACCGGGGGTGCGTTTTTGCCGCAGCAGCGCTTGAATTTGTCGCCACTGCCGCAGGGGCAGAGGGCATTGCGCGGAGTTTGTGATGAAAGTGATGAATTGTGATGAATTGTGTCGGATACGGGGGATGCGGTAGCGGTTTGTTCGGCCGTTTCGGGTTTTGGTTGGGGAGTGATGGTGGCCAGGGCGGCTTGGTAGCCCGCGGTGAAGGCGGCGTCGATTTCGGCGGGGTTGGACTTGGGTTGGGTGGATTTTTCGGGGGTGGTGACGAATTTGATGATGGCGAGGGCGGTGCGGACACGGAGAGAGGGGGGGCGCGGTTTCGTCGTGGATGATGTTGTGGAGGATGGCGATGGCGGGGGCGGCGAGAGAGTTCATGGCGTCTCAGATGCGTCGATGTGGGCTTGTTTGGAGGCTTCGAGGGTTTCGCGGAATTCGGGGATGTGACGGGTCCAGTGGTGGAGAGTGGTGCGATGGATGCCGAGCTTGGCAGCGGCGGCGGTGGTGCTGAGGCCGGTGGACAGGGCCTGGATGGCGTCGAGTTGCTGGGTAGTGAGGGATGACATTGAATTGGTCTCCTGGATTGACGGTAACAGGGAGGGGGGATGGGGACTGGGTGGGGTGGGTTCGGGTTTTTGTGTAAATGATTGGAATGGGTGGGGATATTTATTTTTTTGGTTTTGTGATCGGTGGTTGTGGGTTTTTATATTAGCCACAGATGGACACCGATGGACACCGATTTTTGAGGCTAGCTGTTGAGTGGGTTGGTGAAGCGGAGGCGAGGGAAGCGGGAGAAATCGTTGTCGGTGGAGCAAAGTTCGGCGTTGTGCTCGATGGCCAGGGCCGCAAGATATGCGTCGGAAGTCAGGTTTCCGCCAGTTCCTAATGGGGTGAGCAGGTCGCGCAGGGTTTGCAGGTGGCGCGGGGCGGGTTCCAGTAGTATGACCGACGGTTGCTGCAGCCAGGAATCGATGAGGTGGAAGGCTGCAGCGACGGGCAGCGGTTTTTGAAAAAGCCCGGATCGTGTGGTGAGGCGGAGGAACGCCAGAAGGACGATCCAAGGGAGAGCGACCGTTTCGGTTCCAGACAGGACTGCTTCCAGCCAGTGCTTGGCCTTGTCGTGGGCGGGTGCGTCCTCATTGACGGCGTAGATGAGAAGGTTGACGTCGATGATGATCATTTGCGCAGGGCGAGTTTACGGCCTAGCTCTTCGTCTTCTATGGCGGTGGCGGCGGCGAGTGCTTTGTCCCAGCGGAAGTTTTGTTCGGCGCCGAGGGCGTAGGTTTTCTGGACGAAGCGAGGGCGTTTGGAGGGAGGGTTTGTGAGACCGGAACGGACGGCGGAGTTCAAGGCTTCTTTGAATGAGATGCCACGTTGCTGCATGACCCGTTGGATGAGGGCCAGGACGTCGGGGTCGAGGGTGACGGTGGTTCTCATGGCTGCATCATAGCATCATTTGTGCTGATAGCATGATGCAAGTTTGTCTGCCGGATTGGGCTTCGAGGCGGCTCAGGGCGACGAGACGCGACGGTGTTCTAGTGCTGGGAACGCGGCTTTGTCACAAGCGATCGGATGAGTTTTGAGTGGGCAATCTTACCGGAGAGGTCTCTTTTGGGTACGGTACTCATTACCTATCGTCCGCAGGCCCGGAGAAGCGTTGGCCCGCCTCAGTCAAGGGCACCTTCTTTCCATTGGTCTCCAACACCTCGAGACGAAAGTCCAGTTCCGGTATGGTGGTCATGAATTCCACAGGCTCCTGAGAGACATGAAAGTTTCATCGCCAACTTCATTTTCGCTTAGAGTTCAAGGAACGTGTTGAAACATGCAACACCGCATGCTTAACGCGCGCGGTTCGGTAGCGGACTCTAAAGCGGGGGGCGCAGTTTGGCTAAGGCTTCGAGGGCGGCCCGGGCGACGGCGGGGTCTTTGTCGTGTACGTATTTGGATACGGCATCGATGCTGTGAGGGCTTTTGCGCTTGGCCAGGGAGTTGATGGCACCGATTAACTGGATGCCCTGGAGGTTGGGGAGCGCGGATTTGAGGGCGCTGTCGGGGGCTTGGCCGGGCATGGGCTCGAGGGCGAAGCGGGCGTAGACGGAGAGTTTCTCGTCGGCGAGGAGCGGGGCGATGGCGGGGACTGCGCTTTCGTCGCCAATGACCGCGAGACGCTGGCAGGCCTTAGCTTTGGCGAAGGTGGGTGCCTGCGGGTCTTTGAGGATGGCGGTCAGTTTCGCCTGCGGGAGGGACATGATTTGTTCGGCGGCTTGCATGGTTTGGTTCTCCTCGTATCCTTTCAGATGCGCCAGGGTTCGCGCATGGCTCGGGAGCGCATGCGGTTGGCTTCGTTGTCATTGATGAAGGTGTCGGTGGCCGGATCGAACGTTAGCTTGCGGCCGAGTTGGAAGGCGATGTAGGCGGCGTGCGCGGTGATGTGGGCCTGGGCGGCGGCGAGGGCGTTGGAACGCGCTTGTTTGCGGGATTTGACGCAATCGAGGAAGTCGCGGACGTGGCGGGTGGTGGCTTCGGAGGCTTGCTCGCGGGTGACGGCGAGGTCCTCGTTGCGGAGGTTTTCCGATACTTCGATCTTGCCGGAGTCGGCGGTTTCGGCCCAACCGGCGTCGCCTTCGACTCGGAAATGACAACTGCCGAGACCCATAAAGCCTTTGTCGCGGATGACGAGCTTGGTGCCGTTGGCGTAGCGGCAGTGGATGGAGTAGGGCGAGATGGCGCCCATGCCGGAAGGGATGTATTCGATGGGCGCGGTTTCGTCGAGGTGGCCGACCCACGAGCAGAGGTCGATGGTGTGGGAGCCCCATTCGAGGATGCCGCCGCCGTGGAAATCGAAGTAGCCGCGCCAACGGCCGCGGACGTAGTCGGGGTGGTAAGGGCGCCAGGGGGCGGGGCCGAGCCAGCGGTCCCAGTCGAGGACCTGCTTGGGTGGAAGCGGCTCTTCGGGGAGCCAGTTGTGGGTGGTGAGCGGGGCCCAGCGTTCGCCGGGTCCGGCTTCGGCGTGGAGGGTGTGGAGCTTGCCGAGTTTGCCCGTGTGGGCGAGTTGGTAGACCTTATTGAAATTGATGCCGTTGCGGCGCTGGGTGCCGGCCTGGTAGATGCGGCCGAGGCGCTGGAAGGTGTCGGCGAGGTGGCGGCTTTCGGCGATGGTCATGGAGCAGGGCTTTTCGCAATAGACGTCTTTGCCTGCTTTGGCGGTCATGGTGGCGAGGAGGGTGTGCCAGCGGTCGCCGGTGGCGATTAAGACGGCGTCGATGTCGCGGCGGGCCCAGAGTTCTTCCTGATCGGAGTACATGGCGCAATCGCGATTGCCGTTTTTCTGGTCGGCCATGGATTTGACGGCTTCGCGGCGCTCATTGCGGACGTCGCAGATGGCGAGCATCTGGACATCGGGTTGGGCGAGGAAGGAGCGGAGGTCGGTGGTGCCCCGGCCGCCGATGCCGAGTCCGCCGAGGGTGATGCGGTCACTGGGGGGCGTGGCTCCGTTGAGGCCGAGGGCGGAGCCGGGGATGATGAGGGGCGCGGCTACGGCGGACTGGAGGGCTTTGCGCCGGGAGATTGGGGTGTGGGGCATGGGCGTTATTCCTGGATGTGGTGAATATATCGCAATGGAGTAGCTGGGCGCGATAGAATCGGAGTCCTCTATGATGACCCGGAGACAGTTCTTTTCGACTACAGCAGGGGCGGCGGTTGCGCAGGGGGCAGGGCCGCGGAAGCCGAATTTTCTGGTGATCCTGGCCGATGACATGGGGTATTCGGACGCCGGCTGTTACGGCGGCGAGATCGATACACCGAATCTGGACCGGCTGGCGGCGAACGGGCTTCGATTCACGCAATGCTATTCGACAGCACGTTGCGGGCCATCGCGGAGCTGCATATTGACGGGGCGGTATGCGCAGCAGACGGCGTCGGATGTGATGACGCCGGGGAATATTCCGGAGTGGACGCGGTTTGCTCCGCAGTATTTGAAGCCGCTGGGGTACCGTTCGTATCATTCGGGGAAGTGGCACATGCGGTTCAAGCCGGTGGCGGGGGCGGGGTTCGAGCATTCGTACACGCTGATGGATCAGAACCGGTTTTTTACTCCGCAGTCGCACTTGCTGGACGATGAGAAGTTGGCGGCGGTGAAGGCGGGTGATGGGTATTATGCGACGGTGGCGATTGCCGATCATGCGGTGAGGATATTGAAGGGGCATGCGGCGTCGGGTGGGGGGGCATTCTTCTTTTATTTGGCGTTTACTTCGCCGCATTTTCCGCTGCATGCGTTGCGGGAGGATATTGAGCACTACAAGGGGCGGTTTACGGAGGGGTGGGATGTGGCTCGGGAGCGGCGGTATGCGCGGATGAAGAAGATGGGGCTGGTGAATGGGGCGTTGCCGCCGTTGGAGACGGAGACGTGTCCGCCGTGGAACACGCCGGCGGCGGAGTTGGTGGAGAAGATCGGGGAGGGGGAGGTGGCTCGGGCGGTGCCGTGGGCTTCGTTGACGGCGGCGCAGAAGGAGTTGCAGCGGACGAAGATGGCGATTCATGCGGCGATGATTACGCGGATGGATCGGGAGATTGGGCGGGTGGTGGATCAGTTACGGGCGATGGGGGAGTTGGAGAATACGGTGATTGTGTTTGTGTCGGATAATGGCGCGAGCGCGGAGCAGTTGATACGGGGGGATGGGCATGATCCTAAGGCCGAGGCGGGGTCCGGCGCGTCGCATTTGTGTTTGGGGCCGGGATGGTCGAGCGCGGCGAATACTCCTTTCCGGCTGCATAAGTCGTGGGTGCATGAGGGGGGGATTTCGTCGCCGTGTATTGTGCACTGGCCGGCGGGGATTAAGGATAAGGGGAAGCTGCGGCATGATCCGTGCCATCTGGTGGATTTGCTGCCGACGATGGTGGATTTGGGTGGGGGGAGTGTGGGTGGGGCCGTGCCTGCGGGTTCTCCGGGTTTTGCGGGGGTGAGTTTGGCTCCGGCGTTTGGGCGTGGTGGGGTTTTGAAGAGGGATTACCTTTATTGGCACCATTTGGATAATCGGGCTGTGCGGGTGGGGGATTGGAAGTTGGTGTCGGCGGGGAAGGGTGGGGCTTGGGAGCTTTATGATTTGAGCAAGGATCGGGGGGAGATGCGGAATTTGGCTGGGGCTATGCCGGGGCGGGTGGAGGAGATGGCGAATTTGTGGCAGAAGACGGAGGATGGGTTGGTGAAGGTGCGGGAAGGGGCGGTGGCGATGGGGAAGGCAGGGCGGATGTAGGCCACGAATGCACACAAATGCACACGAATTTTTAGCGGAGCCAGATGCGGGCGTCGCCCCGGCTTCGGTTGGGGCCGGAGGTTAGGATGAGGGGGATTTGTCGGAGCGTGGTGCCGGGGATTGCAGGGATGCGGGCGTGGATTTGAGTGACTCCGACTTGGCCGGGGGCTTGGGAGATGTATTCGATTGTGGCGGGTTGGCCGGAGATGGTGAGGGAGATGGGTAGGGTTGGGACGGGGAGTGGGGCGGTGGCGGGTTGGCCGGTTTGGCTGGCAGGGGTGGTCTGGCCGAGGCCGGTGGCGTAGAGGACTACCAGGTCGGATGGGGCGAAGGGGTTTGTCTGGGAGTTGGGGCGGCCGGCGGAGTCGAAGGCGGCGGCTTCGTTGACGGTGGCGGGACGGAGGAAGATTTCGGGGGCGGATTCCTGGACGGGCATTCGCAGGGCGTTGGAGGGGACTCCACGGTAAGTGGCTTGGAGGGTGACTTCGGATTGTCCTAAAACTTCATAGGGAACTTGGATTTTCAATTGGAAATAGCTGGCGGAAAAGATGGGTACGGGTTTGTTGTCGATGGTGACTTGTGTCTCGGCGGAATCGGTGGTTTCGGTGTCGGGGCCGAGGCCCTGGCCGTAGATGCTGAGCAGTTGGCCGGGGACCAGGGGGCTGGCCGGGCCGCCGGCGGCGCTGGCGATTTGGTCGGGGGCGAGGGAGCCGAAACCGTGCGGGTCGCCGGTTTGATAGAGGAGAAGAAGCTGGCCGATGCCGGGTTGGGCGGATTCGAGGGGGGCGCAGGCCCATTCGCCTTCGAGGGTGGAGGCATCGGCCGTGGTGGGGTTGGTGATGAGGTCGCCGGGGCGGAATTCGGCGGCGGTCCAGGAGAGCTGCTTGATTAAGAGATAAAGCAGGAGGCGCTGGAGGGCTTCGGAGAGTTGGGTGTTGTCGCGGGGTAGGACTTGGCAGGCGGAGGTGGGGGAGTTGAGGGGGGCTCCGAAGCCGCCGACGTAGACGGGGTGGCGGGCGGTGAGGAAGCCGAAGGCGGCGTCGCGCTCTTCGTCGGTGGTGGCTTGATCGAAGAAGGCGTAGGCCTCGTAGATGAGGTTTTCGCCCTGGATTTCGTCGGCTTGGGTGAAGCCCTGGAAGCCGAGTTTTTCGCGGAAGCTGGGGATGGAGATGATTTGCTGGGCGCCTGTGGCCCGGATGGCGTTGACGAGGGGCTGGGTGGTTTCGCGCCAGGCGGGCCAGTCTTCGGGTTGAGGGCGTTCGGGGTCGGGTGGGGAGTAGAGGCTGAAGACGACCATGGGGTTGTCTTTGAGGACGGCGGCGACGGTGGTGAGGAACGAAGGGGAAGAGGCGAGGATGGGGACGAGGGCTTCTTCGTTGGCGAGTTGGACGGTGGCGCGGATGGTTTCGAGGGGTGTTTCGGCGGGGATGGTGAGGCGGACGGCGTTGAGGTTCCAGCGCTGGCGGAGGATGCGGAAGATTTGGCGGTTGGCGAGTTCGAAGGGGAGGGCCACGCCGTTGAGGAGGAAGCGGTTGCGATCGGCGTCGAGGAGATTAGCGGAACGGACCGTAAAGGGGGCTTTGGGTGTGGGGATGGGCGGGGCGTGCCCGTGGAGGTGGGGGGCAAAGATGAGTGTGGCGAGCAGACAGACCCAAGGAAGCATCCCGTTTGTACCTCAGTGTATCAACCTATGTCGAGGGGTGCAGGTTGTGTGTGCGATAGCCGATAGACGGGTAATATGTCTCCCCACGTGTCTCGAATTGCGCTGCTTGTGATGATTGGATCGCTGGCCTGGGGCCAGACGATTACGCGGATTGCGGGGACGGGGACTTCCGGGTTTTCGGGGGATGGCGGGCAGGCGCTGGCGGCGCAGTTTGCGAGCCCGCGGGCGGTGGGGTTGGACGCGAACGGGAACCTGATTTTCGTGGATCACGGCAATGACCGGGTGCGGAAGATCACGGCGGCGGGCGTGGTGTCGACGATTGCGGGGACGGGGGACATTTTCAAAGACGCGCCGGATAATAGCGCGGCGACGAGCACGTTTTTCTGGCGGCCATCGAGCGTGGTGATTTCGCCTTCGGGCGTCATTTATATTGCCGATACACTGCGTGACGTGGTGCGGCGGATCAATGGGAATGGGACGGCGACAATTGTGGCCGGGACGCAGAACGCGCTTTCCGATACGAATGGTAGCGGGGGACCGGCGACGCAGGCGAAGTTGAGCTGGCCGCGCGGGCTGGCTTTGGATAATGAAGGGAATCTGTATATTGCCGATTCGTTGAATCATGTGGTGCGGAAGGTGACTCCGTCGGGAACCATATTGAATGTGGCGGGCGTGTGGAAGGAAGAGGGATTTAATGGGAATAATATTCCGGCGACGACGGCGAAGTTGAATGGTCCGATTGATGTGGCGGTGGATGGGGGCGGGAACCTCTATATTGCCGAGGGGAGCGCGAACCGGGTGCGGAAGGTGAGTGCCACGGGGATTATTTCGGCGTATGCGGGGACAGGGGAATTTGGGTTTGCGGGCGATGGCGGCGCGGCGGTGTCGGCGAAGTTGTCGTGGGTGGAATATATTGCCGTGGATCGCGGGGGGAACCTGTACATCAGCGACCAGACGAATAACCGCATCCGTAAGGTGACTCCGAACGGGACGATCAACACGATTGCGGGGACGGGGGCGTTGGGCAATAGCGGAGATGGGGGGAATGCGTTGAGCGCCACGTTTGGCGGGCTGGGGGATATTCTGCCGCTGCCGAATGGGGATTTGTATGTGGTGGATAACGGGAATCATGTGCTGCGGAAGATCACTTATAACTGCGACTACTCGTACACGCCGGAGGTGACGTATGTGGACGCGGCGGGCGGGACTGGGGCGGGTACGGTGAATGCGAGCGCGGGGTGTTTGTGGGCTCCGTTTAGCGACTCGACGTGGCTGACGACGACGGGGTATCAGACCGGGTCGGGAGCGGTGCCGTTCCAGGCGGCGGCGAATCAGACGGGGTATGAGCGGAGCGGGTTTATTTATGCCGGGTCGGCGCAGAGCCAGGTTCTGCAGCGGGCGACGCAGCGGGTGTACAGCGACGTGAATCCGAGCGCGGTGTATTTCGATGCGGTGAGCGTGCTGCAGAGCATGGGGATTCCGGGCGGGACGGCGACGAATCCGGCGCGGTATTTTCCGGACGATGCGATGACGCGGGCGCAGATGGCGGTGTTTATTGTGCGGGCGATTTATGGGGGATCGGATAATTTCACGTTTTTGGGGACACCGTATTTCAATGACGTACCGTCGACGCATCCGCAGTTCAAATGGATACAGAAGCTACGGGAGTTGGGGGTGACGTCGGGGACGAGCGTGAATCCGCCGCTGTTTTCGCCGGACTGGGCGGTAAACCGCTATCAGATGGCGAAGTTTCTGGTGTCGATGGTGTATCCGGAAGGGCATGATTTCGGGATGCCGGCGGTGCGGTATTTCGACGATGTGGCGCCGGACCATGCGTTTTACCGGTGGATTCAGGAGTTGCGGCAGATTGGGGTGACGCTGGGGACATCGTTTGCCCCGCCGCTGTTTGCGCCGGATCCGAATGTGAGCCGGGGACAGATGGCGCTGTTTATCTTGCGGGCGATCAATCCGCTGTTTTTGCCGGCGGGGACTCCATATCTATCGAGTGTGTCGGTGCTGGGGACGGGGGAATCGCTGACGATTGCGGTGAGCGGGCAGAATACGCATTTTGATGCGACGTCGGTGTTGAATATGGGGGCGGATATTACGGTGAACTCGATTCAGTTGATCAGCACGCAGCATCTATTGGCGAATATCACGGTGTCGCCGACGGCGCGGAAGGGGCCACGGCCGGTGGTGGTGCGGACGGGGTCTGAGGATGCGTTTAAGTTGAGTGCGTTTACGGTGCAGTAGGAGGGAGAGAAGCGTTACCGTTTGCGGGCAAGAAGGAGGACGTCGATACCGAACGAGCCCTGCAGGCGGGGCCAGTTGATCCAGCGATCTCGAAAGAAGAGGTCGGTAGGATTCCACCTGTGAAGAGCATGGAAACAGTGTATGTGGACGATGTTGAAGGCGGACAGAGATGCCTGCAGAGACTGGAGGGCGAAGGCGTGAGTAGGAACAACGGAGCCAGCGCCACTAGAGGCCAATGCATTGAAGGTGGTTTGATCGGTGGGTTGCTCGACGACGCCGGATCCCTCCGGGCACCATAGCTTGAACACATCGTGGGGTTGCATGGAGTGGGAGGTAATCATTGCGAGCAGCCCACCTGGTTTGAGAACAGAGCCGATGCGAGAGAGGATTGCCTGCTGGCGGCCGACGGGGACATGTTGGAGGACGTGGCAGCAGAGGGCGAAGTCGAAGTCTGTCTCGGAGGATTGTTCAAAGTAGCTGTTCTCGACATGAACATTCCGTAAGCCTTGGGCGACCAGCGCGGCTGCCTTACTGCGGAAGAGGTCGGGTTCCAGGGCGATGGTTGTGTCGAAGTGTGGGGCGAAGAGAGGGAGGAGGCGGCCGCGGCCGCAACCGATGTCGAGGAAGCGATTCCGGGGTGCTTTGAGGGCGTATTCTTTGACGATGCCGAGGGCAAGTTTTTCTGAGCGGGACCAGTAGTCCTTATATGGCTGGTGCGATTTGATGAAGAGGGAGATGGTGTGATCCCAGGCATCGTTGTAACGATAGGGGCTAATCATGGGCGGGGCTCTTGGCGATGAGGCGTTCGCGGCCCACGGATATTTCCACGACCGGTTTTCGGAGCGTCCGATTGGTGAGGAGGTCGAAGGCCTGCTCGGCGATCACCATGGGACCTGCATCGAGAGTAGCGACGATTCTGTCGGCGGTTTTTTTGAGTATTCTGTGCCTGACCTCACGGAGTCCGTCGTAACCAACGACCTTGGTTTTCGCGGCATGCTCCACCTTATGCTGGTATCTGTCCAAGGCATCGGCAACGCCAAGCGCCATGTCATCGTTGGCGGCAACGATGACGCGATAGGGCCAGTGCAATTTCGATGCGCTGAAGGCTTCCATTTTTGCACGAACGGCGTTGTAGGCATCCTCGCGATCCCAGGAGTCGAGGGTAATATGTTCGCCGAGTTCGGGAGAGATCAAGCCGAGGGTAGTGAGGCGCTCCTCGAAGAGGACTTTTCTGTCCTTTGCAGACTGATACAGTTGGCTGGCATGGACGAGGAGGACTTGTCCGGGCCCGGCATACTTCGCAATCTCATCGCAGAGGAGGTGAATGCCCTCCTTGCTTGTTGCCTTGAGGATGAAGAGGTTTCGAGCGAAGCGCGAGAGGGCGCCGGGGTTCGGCATGGGAAACTCGTTCAACGCGACGATGCGACAGCCTGCGGTAGCCAAAACTTCCAACGGCTCGAGAACGGAGTTGGAATGCTTGTCGTTGACGATTTCGGGCCAAATCAGGAAGAGGTATCGGGGGATCGGACCTTGGGCCAAGTCGCGGATAATGGAACGGAAATCGGGCAGGCTTCGAAAGGTTGGGCAGGGTCTGACAAACATGCCGTGATCGCGGAGACGACGCATCAGGTGATATTCGAGGTCGATGTTGAAGACGTCACAGGCGGAGGAGTCTCGGGGGATGCAGAGGACCAGTTCGTCGCGAAGTGCCTCACGGGCGAAGTTGCCCAGAAGTTGCGAGGCCTTCGTTTTGAGCTCATCGTCGGTATCGAACCGGTGGACGACGAAGAGATGATGGGCCCGTTTGAGGAAGGCTGCCAAGCGATGTTCCTTGGATGGATCGTGCTCACGATGGGCATCGGTAAGCGGGTAGTTTGGGCCCATGACAAAGAGTATGGCTGGCCGCTTCAGGCGGAGGGCTTCGTTGAACTCCAATTCGGTAAGGGATAAGTTCCTGGGATTCCGTTTCTGGCAGCGCGGAACGTGACCGTACCGGTGGCCGATCAGCCCGACGTACGCGGTTGCCTCGCGGACCATGGACAAGGAGGCTTCAATCAAGTCGGTGGCGGGCTTGGTGGGGTCGTGCTCCATGGCGACGGGAAAGAACTTGGTGGCGAGCGCAACCTGCATCAGTGCGGAGCGGCAAAGGGCCAGGTCTTCGAATGTGCCGGAGATCATGACGCCGGGGAAGGAGCGTGGGCGGCGAGGCGGCGTGTCTGCCATCTGACCAATATGAGATAAAGCGGCGGCCGATACAAGGCGTATGGGTGCGTTCAGGTGCGTTCCCCAGTGGGGTTTCAAGAATATCGTGAAGCGGAGGGGGCTGCTGGAGCTGCTGAAGTGGTCGGCTTCATTGCATGTAAACTGTATAGGCAAAGGGGTCTGGCATGTGGATTGTCTTTCTGGTTGGCGCAGGGTTGTCGTTTGCACAGACAGTGGTGACCGTTGCTGGCGGGGAACGCGGGTATGGGGGCGATGGCGGGCCGGGGGCTGGGGCTTCGTTTTCGCTGGCTAGTGTGATGAATCCTTGCGATCCGGCACGGTTTGAACAGGTTTCTCATTTGTCGGTGGATGGCGAGGGGAATGTGTATCTGGCGGATTCGAATAATCACCGGATCCGGCGGATTGGGGTGAATGGGGTGGTGGAGACGGTGGCGGGGTCGGGGTCGCGGCCGGCGGTGAATCTGCGGTGCGAGGCGATTACGGGGATTGCGGATGGGCCGGTGCTGGAGACGCGGCTGTTTACGCCTTCGATGGCGGTGATGCACGCCAATGGGAATCTGATTGTGGCGGATCAGATGAACAACCGTGTGCGGCAGGTGGTGGCGGGGCAGATCTCGACTTTGGCGGGGAGCGGGCTGCATAATTTGTTTGCTCCGGGGATTCCGGCGACGGCGTCGCCGATGGATTGGCCGACGGCGCTGGGGGTGGATGCGGCGGGGTTGGTGTACTTCAGCGAGATGCATAGCAACCGGATTGGACGGGTGGAGGCGAATGGGCGGCTGGCGGCGGTGGCAGGTGTCGGATTTCCGGGGTTTTCCGGGGATGGGGGACGGGCCACGGCGGCGACACTGCGGCGGCCTACGGGGATGGCGTTCGATGCAGCGGGGAATTTGTATATCGCCGATAGTGGGAATCATAGGGTTCGGAAGGTGGATGCGGCAGGGGTGATTACCACTGTGGCGGGCAATGGAAAGGCGGAGTTTGGCGGCGATGGCGGGCCGGCTGTGGAGGCTTCGCTGAATAATCCGATGGATGTAAAGGTGGATTTGGGTGGGAATTTGTATATTGCCGATACTTTGAATCACCGGGTGCGGCGGGTGGATGCTTTGGGAGTGATAACGACTGTGGCGGGGACGGGAGAGCCGGGGCTTGGGGCGGAATTGGTGGGGGCTTTGGAGAGCGCGGTGGATCATCCGTCGTCGTTGGCGGTGGACCGGGCAGGGGATTTGTATTTTACGGACTGGCAGAATCACCGGGTGCGGAAGGTGGTGTTTGGGGAACGGCCGGTGCTTGCGGGCGTGAGAGATGCGGTGGTGTTTGGGACGGCTTCTATGACGGTGGCTGGGGTTCGGTTGAGCGCGGAGTTAGTGGCGGAGATTGATGGGGTGGCGGTTACGGTGGAATCGGTTTCGGAGACGGGGTTGACCGTTCTGCTGCCGGATGGGTTAGGGGTTGGGGTCCATACGATGCGGGTGGGTCGGAGCGATATGGTAGCGTTTCGGGTGGTGGAACCTTGAGTTACGCGCCGGCCTGGAGGCCCGCGCCACTGCTGCTGGTAACGATGATGGTGTTTGGGGCGGAGCCGGTGGCTCGGGTGGAGGCCGATGGGTTGGTGGCTGGGAAGCAGGCTTCGATTGTGGTGCGGCTGCGGGATGCGCGGGCGGGGGTGGAGGCGGCGATTGATATGCCTTCCATGCCGGGGATGGCGGTGGCCCGCTATGCGTTTGCGGCGCCGGCGGGTGCGGTGGTGCGGATTGAGCATATGTTTCCTCATGGCGGGGCGTTCCGGCTGCGGTTGACTGTGAACGGGCAGGTGGAGGACTTTTCGTTGACCGTGAAGGGCGGCGCGGAGAACGATTTGATGATGGCGGCGATGGGTCCGGCGACGGGCGGGGGATGGTATGCGTCGGGGACGAGCCAGGTGCCGAGGGAGACGCCGCAATTGATGACGAATTGGGACGGGGGTGGTTGGAATGTGATGCTGCATGGGGTGGGGATGTTGACGCATCTGAATCAGACGGGGCCACGGGGGCGGGATAAGATTTTTGCGGCGAACTGGCTGATGGGGATGGCGTCGCACCGGGTGGGTCCGGGGGTGTTGACGCTGCGGTCGATGTTGACGCTGGAGCCGTTGACGGTGACGGGGAAGCGGTATCCGCTGCTGTTTCAGACGGGGGAGACGGCGAATGGGGTGCCAATTGTGAACGGGCAGCATCCGCACGATTTTGTGATGGAACTGGCGGCGTCGTACCAGGTGAAGTTGGGGCGGCGGACTTCGGTGAGTTTGTATGGGGGCCCGCGGGGGGATCCGGCGTTGGGGCCGCCGGCGTTTCCGCACCGGATGTCGGCGTCGGAGAATCCGCTGGCGGTGATTTCGCACCATCATCAGGATTCCACGCACATTTCGGGGAATGTCATCACGGGAGGCGTGACGCATGGGCCGGTGACGTGGGAGGTGTCGGGATTTCATGGGCGGGAGCCGGATGAGAAGCGGTGGGGGATGGAGAGCGGGGGGATTGATTCGGTGTCGACGCGGCTGACGGTGTCGCCGACGGCTCGGTGGACGGGGCAATTTTCGGTGGGGCGGATTAATAATCGGGAGACCACGCATCCGATTCGGGACACGCTGCGGACGACGGCGTCGCTGGGGTATTCGCGGAAGCTGGCGAGGGGGCATTGGGCCTCGATACTGGTGTGGGGGCGGAATCACGACTTGGCGTTTACGCAATTGCCGTCGTTGAATCCGGTGCTGCCGACGGATTCGGAGTTCAAGCATATTGTGGCGGTGCCGACGCGGATTCCGGGGCAGAAGTACAACTCGTTTTTGGCGGAGTCGACGGTGCGGTTTCGAAGCCGGAATTGGGTGTGGGGACGGGTGGAGAATACGGATAAAGATACGCTGCTGTTGTTTGAGGAGGCTCCGTTTTTGTTGTTGGTGGAGGAGCAGAGATATGCTCGGGTGCAATTGGCGACGGCGGGGTATAGCCGGGAGTTGCGGAGTGGGGTGAGTTGGCTGAGCCCTGCGCTGGGGGGGCAGGTGACGTGGTTTCATGCTCCACCGCGGCTGGCTCCGGTGTTTGGGGTGAACAGCTTTGGGGCGCAGTTGATTTTCCGGGTGCGGTTGGGGGCTTGGTTCCGGGATGAGTGAGTCACGCACCTATCGCGATATCGCCTCGCATGGCCGCACCCTTCGCCGACTGGCCCGAGGAAGTGATCTTCATTGTCTCGATAAAGAGGTCGCCAAAGGGACCTTTGTCTAACTACACCGCCTCGAACACCAGCAAATCCAAACTGAACGTTACCCGCATGGCCCCCAGCGCCTGCCTCCGCAGCGGTCTGTAGATCGTGTGCAGCACATCCTCCACAGCCTGCTCGTCCAAGTCCGCAGAGGTCGTGGCGCGCTCCTGCCCAATCAGCCGGAAGCGCTCTCCGAATTCTTCCAGCACCCGCGCCGTCCGGTCCTTGCCCTGACCGCGCAATTCCATCAGGTCCTCGGGCGATGGAACCGCTACCAGCAAGCGGCCCCCTGGCGCCAGCACTCGACGAAACTCCGCCGGATGCGACCGCGCCGTGATCGTCATAACACGCGTGAAGTACCCGTCGGGGTAGGGAAGGAAGCGGTCCGCATTGGCCACCACCCAGGTGCACCCCGGATAACGTTTCGCCGCGCTCTGAATGGCAGGCACCGATAGATCGACGCCATGCGCCTCGAAGCCCGTGCCCGACTCCAGTGAACCGAGATAGAAGCCTTCTCCACAGCCGGCATCAAGCACCCGGTCTGCCGGCCCAGCCGCCAGCATCGCCGCAATTGCTTCCCTCAGTGGAGCGCTATACCCGCCCTCATGCAGCCTGCGCCGCGCTTCCACCGCGTGTGCCGAGTCCCCGGGTTGCTTTGAGCGCTTATCCTGCGGCTGCAGCAGGTTCACATACCCGCTGCGCGCTATATCAAAATGATGCCCGCGCCCGCAGCGCAGCACGCCTTCGCCTGGCGTCAGCGGCGAGCGGCAATCGCGCACGGTGCACAGCAGAGTTCCCTGAATCACTAGAGATGTACAATAGCAAGACTCCATCCATGTCGCGGTCTCCAGGTTCCCAGTTCGGGCCCTACGTGTTGCACTCGCTGCTCGGCGCCGGCGGGATGGGTGAAGTGTACCGCGCTCGCGACTCCCGCCTCGACCGCGATGTCGCCATCAAGTTCCTCCATCCCGGCGCCGACTCACTGCGCTTCCAACGCGAAGCCAAGTCCGTGGCCGCGCTCAATCATCCGAACATCCTCTCCGTCTTCGATGTCGGCGAGGACTACCTCGTCACCGAACTGGTGGATGGCGACTCGCTGCGCGTCCGCAAGCCGTCACTGCGCGAGTCCGTCGATTACGCCGCCCAGATCGCCGATGGCCTCGCGGCTGCCCACACCGTTGGAATCACCCATCGCGACCTCAAGCCGGAAAACATCATGGTCACCCGCGAGGGCCGCATCAAGATCCTCGACTTCGGCCTCGCCCGCCTGTCCGAACCAGCGCCGCAACCGGACTCCGCCACCCGCAAGGCCCTGTCCCAACCCGGTATGGTGATGGGCACCGTGGCCTACATGTCGCCCGAGCAGGCGCGCGGCCAGATCGCCGACGCGCGCAGCGATATCTTCAGCCTCGGCGTCACCCTTTACGAGATGATCGCCGGCCGGCAGCCGTTTCGCGGTGACAGCGCCGTGCAAACCATGAGCGCCGTCATCGAGAAGGACCCTGATCCACTGCCCGGCAACGTACCGGAGGCCTTGCAGAGCATCGTCTATCGGTGCCTCGAGAAGGAGCCCCAGCGGCGCTTTCAATCGGCCTCCGATCTTGCCTTCGCGCTGCGGTCGATGCGAACCACATCGACTACCATTCAGCCCGCTGCCGCACCACGCCGGCAATGGCCCTGGCTGAGCATGGCCCTCGGCGCCGCGCTCGCCGCTACTCTTCTTTATGTAGCGTTGCGCTCTCCATCGGACCCCGTGTCGATCTCCGATCTGCCACGCACCCCCATCCCCATAGAAGAACCTTCGCCGCGAGCCCCGGCATTCTCACCGGACGGCAAGAGTATCCTCTACACGGCCATGTCGGGGGACACCTCGCAGGTCTTCCTGCGCCAGTTGGGGACACCCGAGTCGCAGCAGTTGACCCATAGCCCCATGAGCGTCGATCTGCCTTCCTGGTCCCCCGATGGAAGCCGCTTCTACTTCATGACCACCGAGGCAGTCTACGAGCAAGCCCTGTCCGGCAACACCGCACGCCGCATCTACGACAAGCGTGTTCCCAGCTTTGCCATTACCCCTGATGGCAAAGGTTTGCTGCTGGTGAAGTTCAACACGGACGGCCACACCCTGATGATTTCCCAACCCATGGGCAGTCCGGTTCGCGATCTGCGCAACGGGCCGAGTTTGCGCGTTTCGGCAGCGAACTCTGTTCCTGTTGTGCACTTCTCCCCGGACGGCAAGCAACTCCTGTTTGCTTCCGGTAGCGCGCTTCCCACCGCGCGCCTGCTGGTGATGCCCTGGCCGGAGGGCAGCGGGCCAGCCCGCGAGATCGCACTGCGCGAGTCGCCCGAAGAGCGGCACTCTCCGGGGTGGGCCTGGCTCGGTGACAACCGGCATATACTCGTGGGTCATCAGTCCGGCGCCATTCGCAACGGCATCACCTTCCTTGATACCAGGGACGGCTCGCGCCGCATTCACTTCGCTGGCATCGGGCTGAGCCGGGCGCTCGCCGTCGATGCCGTCCACGACCGCTTGTTGTTCTCCTCCATGGAGGCCAACCTGGGCGCCTGGTCGTATTCTATTGCCACGGGGAAGGCAGAGCCGCTGCACGACACGCCGCTCAACGAAAGCCAGCCTACCGCGTCTCCCGATGGCGTCACGGTCGCCTTCGTTACCCACTATGGAGAGGAGGAACTGTGGCTCAAGAATACGAAGGACGGTTCGAAGCGGGTGCTGTTCCGTGCCTCCGCCACCGGCGACAAGAGCGCGGCACTGCGGGCCCCCGCCTTCTCCCCCGACGGCGAGCGTCTGGCTGTCACGGTGAGGCTCAACGAGTCCATTGCTCCTTCCGGCTATGCCCTCTACATGATCCTCATGAAAAGCGGCCAAGCCACCCGCGTGCCTGGTGACTTCGTCCCCATGCGCCCTCTCGATTGGTCTCCCGACGGCAAGTCGGTGGCCTTCAACCGAACCTCCAGCACGATTCAAGTGGTGGACCTCGAATCGGGCAAGGCGCGGGACCTGGCCAGCAAGGGCCTGCGCACCCCCACCTCCTGGTCTCGCGACGGCAAGTGGATTGCCCGCATCGCCCCCGATGGAGTGTGGCTGATTCCCGTCGATGGCAGCCCACCGAAGCAGGTCTCAACGCGCTCTCTCACCAGCGGCGACGCTCCCGCACACTGCTTCAGCGCCGATGGGTCCCGGCTCTACCTGTTTCGCCAACTGGGCGCCAACGGCGTAATTGAGGAACTCACCCTCGCCACCGATCAATTGCGGACCCTGGCCACGCTTCCCGGCTCCGCGCCTGGCGACAATTTCAACAAAGGCATGCGACTGCATCCCGATGGCAAGAGCCTCCTGTTCACTCTCGATCGCGGCGAAACCACCTTCTGGATCGTCGATGGCGTGGCCAAGGCGCTGCGCTAGTCTGTTGACATCTACTGTAAGAATCGCTACACATGAGCCTAATCATGCCTCTCCGCATCTGGGCTGTGCTCTTCCTCTCCGCGCAACTCGGCGCTGCCGGCGTCGTCAACGCGGTCTACTACTTCAACCGGCCCGTCGACGGCCAGAACCAGAACATCGCCGGAGGCGACATCACCGGCTTCTCTCTCACCATGAGCGTGGTCGGATCGAACTTCGGCATGAACGCCGCCATCAAGGATCCCGACTTCCGGAAGCTCGGTGGCCCGGGGATCGTCGGCAATGAGGCCCGGAACGATACCACCGACGGCCTCAACAGCCCCAAGCTCGAAAGCGACCCGCAGATGCAGTTCGATTCCTCCTCGGTGGCCAATGGCGCGCTGGACAACCGGTCCTTCCCTAACGGAATCAAGTACACCCTTCGCGCCGACGACTTCACCACCAAGTGGGACACCCGCAACGAAGTCAAGTTCGGCCCCGCCAATGCACTGCGCTTCGGCTACGCCCTCTCCGTGGACAACAAGGTGTTTCAGCAAAACACCTTCAGCCTCAAGGATGCGCATTGGACCGCCAACGGGCAGGACTATGCGGCAAAAGGCATGAACACCGTCTCCATGGGGAAGCGCAATAGCTACGGGTTCCACTACACGAACGACCTGTCGACATCCATCCTGCTCTATGGCCTGATCTTCGAGATGCGCCTCGACTACCTCGCCAGTGAGCAACTGGACCCCTACGCCTCGCTTGGCGGAATCCCATTCTCCACCACTCCGTTCGTCACCATCGATGGAGTGCCTGTGCCTGTCGCTTCCAGCTACTCGCTGGGGCCGGGCTCGAACATCGACTTCGATTTCCCCGGCGACTACGAGAGTTTCACCGGCTATGTCACCATGCAGGGGCAGGTGAGCAGCGCCGGTAGCGACATGGCCGCCTTCGCGTATCTGGTGGACGAAGTTCCGGAACCCTCCACTTTCCTTCTGTTGGGAGCCGGCCTGATGCTGATCCGGTTTCAGGGGAAGGGAACGAAGCGGTAGCCCACGCCGCGGACCGTCTGCAGGTGACGGGGCTTGGCGGGATCATCTTCCAGATACTTGCGCAGCCGCACGATGAAGTTGTCGATCGCCCGTGTATCCGTATCCTCGTGCAGGCCCCACACCTCTTCGAGCATCTTCTTGCGGGCCACGTTCTTGTCTCGATGCTCCACCAGGTAGCGCAGGACGTTCATCTCCATCAGCGTCAGAGGAAAAACCTCTTTGCGGACACGCAGTTCCTGGCGCTCCCAGTCGAGGGTCTTGTCGCCGAACACGAATTGCGAGGGAGGCGGCGCAACCCCGCCCAGAGAAGCCACCAGCCATTCCCTGCGGCGCAGCAGCCCGCCAATGCGGGCAATGAGGATCTGCAATTCGAATGGTTTGGTGAGATAATCGTCGGCCCCGGCGGCAAAGCCTCGCAGCACGTCGTCCGGATGCCCGCGGGCAGTCAGCATCAGCGTTGGGATGTATTGTCCCGCTTGCCGCAACTCGGCCATCACCGTGAAGCCGTCCTTGCCGGGCAGCATCACGTCGAGCACGATCACATCGATGGGCTTGTGCTTGTCCAGCAGCAGATCGAGTGCGCCTTCGCCCGTCTCGGTGACCGTTACTTCGTAGCCTTCTGCTTCCAGGTTGAACCGCAAGCCTTCCGCCAGGTGCAGCTCATCCTCCACAATCAGAATGCGGTTCATTTCGCTATTGGCAGTTGTAGCACGAAGGTGCTGCCGCGACCCAATCCCTCACTCTCGGCCCAGGCGCGGCCGCCGTGGCGCTTGGCCACGGAACGCACGATGTAGAGGCCGAGGCCGGTCCCTTTGACCCGCGCGGCGAGCGGTCCTGGAACGCGGTAGAAGCGCTTGAAGATCTGCTTCACTTCGGTCTTGGGAATGCCGGCTCCCTGATCCTTCACCATCACTGAGGCGAACTTCTCATCCACCGTCGTTTCCACCGTGATGTGCGGCTCGGCCCCCGAGTACTTCACCGCGTTGTCGATGAGGTTGCTCACCGCGGCCGCCAGTTCGTCGGCATCGCCGAGGATGCGTACCGCCGGGCCGGGCTTGTAATCAATGAGGGCGGACTTCGAGGTATACAGGTTCTTGGCGCGGGCCAGGCAGTTCTCCACCACTCCGCTCAGGTCCACGGGTGTGCGGTGCAGCTTGGCGCCGGAGGAAGCCAGCCGCCCTGTCCGCAGCACCTGCTCGATGGTGTTCAACAGCCGGTCGCTGTCTTCGAGCATGATCCTGTAGAACTCGGTGCGCTTCTCTTCCGGCACGGTGCGCGATTGCAGCGTCTGCAAATACAGGCGGATCGAGGTGACTGGAGTCTTCAACTCATGCGTCACCGCATTGATGAAGGCATCGTGTTGTTCGTTGCGCCTGATTTCTCTCACAAGGAAAATTGTGTTCAGCACCACGCCGGCAATCACCACCGCCAGCAGTAAGACACCCAGGAAAAGCAAAATGCCCGTGCGCCAGTTCAACAACACCCAGCCCACATAAAGGAGCAGGATGACCAGAATCAAACTGGCGCCCAGGGCAATGAAAAACGCGATGGATTTACGCCGTCCGGCGACGACCATAGATCCAGCTTAGCAGCGGCGCGTGCTTACGCTACGATCCGCTCTTCGTCCAGAACGCTGTTCACCTTCGCCACCTGGAGGTTGCGCACGAAGCCGACAGCGACCATCAGTTTGAGAGTGAGCCAGGTGGGATCGAACTCATACCAGGCGAGCCCGTGGCGGGCCGAAACCGGATGAGCGTGGTGGTTGTTGTGCCAGCCTTCGCCGAAGGTGAGCAGCGCCACCCACCAGTTGTTGCGGGAATCGTCGCGGGTCTTGAAGCGGCGCGAACCCCACATGTGTGTGGCCGAGTTGACGGCCCAGGTGGCATGCAGCCCGAAGACGACGCGCAGGCAGATGGCCCACAGCACCATCCCCACGCCGCCCCAGGCGAGCAGGGCAATGCCGGTCAGCGTCAGCGGTACCCAATGCCAGTTGTTCAGCCAGACGTAGAACTTGTGCTTGGCCAGATCGGGAGCATACTTCGCCATCAGCTTGGTGTTGTTGTGCTTGGCTTCGCCCAACAGGATCCAGCCGATGTGCGCCCACCAGGCGCCATCGCGGGGCGAATGCGGATCGCCGGGTTGATCGGACTTCTGATGGTGGATGCGATGCGTCGCCACCCAGAAGATGGGACCGCCTTCGAGCGTCATCGCGCCGCAGACGGCCAGGAAATACTCAAACCACTGCGGGCACTTGTAGCCGCGGTGGGTGTGCAAGCGGTGGTAGCCGAGGCTGATGCCCCAGCCCACTGCCATCCAGTGCAGCAGCAGGGTGACCCACAGTGCCTTCCAACTGAAGTAGAACGGCGCGGCAATGGCGCCTGCGTGCAGAAACACGAGAGCGATGATGGTCACCCAATTGGGTTTCGTTCGATTAGGAATGCTAATAACGTCGGACAAGCTTTATCTCCAAGGTTTCTAGTTGTGGACTGCCTTGACTTATACGCTATCAGCGTTCTGTCGCCGGAATTGTAAGAGTTGTGTAATTTGGAGCGGGCGCGGCAAATCGTTGCCAGAACTAGGGTTTTTTCTCGGCAGGTTTGGGCGGATCGGCTTTCTTCTGCTCGGCGGCGGGCGGCCGGAAGCGGGAGACGCGGGGGACGGGCTTGGCGCTTGCCAATTCCACATAGGCGGCCAGCAACTCGACTTTCTTATCAGGATTGAACCGCAGCATCCGGTGCTTGCCTTGGCCGTCGGCACGGAACTGGAGCTTGCCGTTGTCGAGGACTTCCACCGCTCCCGGATCGGAGACGGTGAAGAAGCCGGCTTGCGGCCGCACGGCATGCAGTACGGCGGCGGCCACGGGAGTCGGCGCATCGTAAGGCATGGGGCGATAGGCGCGGTAGGCGTCCACGAGCGGGTGGGCTTGCGACCAGGCGAAGTCCTTGTCGATACTGGCGGCGGGGTAGAGAACAGCCGAGCCTACTTCTTCGGTCACCAGCGTCACCGGCCCGGGCCATTCGGCGGCCAGCTTCTTCGCCGCAGCGAGGTCTTCCTTGAGGTGGGCCTCGGTGGCGACCCAAACCATCTGCTTGACCTTTTGGGTGATCCAGTCTTTGGCGCCCTTGACAGCGAGGACCGCGGCGAGGTTTGTGGCAGGCCCGGCGAGTACTACGACCGCATTCTGGTCATATTGAGAGGTGAAGGCATTGCGGATGAGCGCCGGGACTTCGGCCGTATCATTGATGTGCTGGATGCCGTGGTTGTATACAGGTTTCCCTTCGGCGTTCTTGCGGTCGAGGACGGCTTGGATGATGGGCGTGTCGGCAGGGAGTTTGCCATCGGTGGACAGGCCGACGGGAAGGGTGCGGCCGACGGCTCCGAAAGCGCCGCTGACGGCGCCGGCGTAGAAGCGGCCGATGACTTCGGACAGGGCGGCGGACTTGAGATTTGATTTGCTGGTGCTGACGCTGACGACGCGGCACTCGTTCTTGCCGTCGAGCCCGTAGAGCACGGCGAGGCCGAGGATATCGTCGATCCGCTCCCCCATGGCGGAATCGAAGACGATGCCGGTGGAGGGCTTGCCTTGTCCACGGAATTGCATGACTTCACGAATACCACATCATCCCAAAAAGAATAAACCCGGAGAGCGGCGGGCTCTCCGGGTCTTTGGAAAGAAACTATGGATGTTCGGTTAGCTCTGGCGGCGCTTCCAGCCGAGTCCAGCCAAGCCGAGACCGCTGAGGATCAGGGTCCAGGTGCCGGGTTCGGGAACCGTTTCATCGCTGCACAGAACGCAGTCGCTCTGCGGCTGAAGCGTGATGGGTTCGGAGAGGACGGCGCCAATCTTTTCCCCGTTGGATTTAACGAAGAGAGCCTTCACGGATGCTTCACCTGGATCGAGGAAGAGCCCACCGGCATCCACGTCCATCTGCAGAGTGAAGGACAGGGTATCTCCGATCGCAACGCCAGTGGTGGTGTTGTACTCGATACAGTAGAAACCACCGCCACCGCCATTACATCCATTTGAATTCAACGTTTCGGCGGTCACCGCCCAATTTGCGATTGGCGCCGGCGCCGAAACCAGGGAGACGTTCGAGATGTCATTGCCGTTTGCGGCCTTGATGGCGACAGCGTGCAGATAGTACGGTCCGGTTGCCCCCAGATCGGTGTTGAAGTAGCTCACTACACCGGCGGTGGAAAGGGTAAAGGTGACGTTCCACGTGTCAGTGGCACCGTTGTTGGAGATGAGCTGATAGGTGAGCTCATAGGTGCCGCCGTTGCAACTATCGGTGGCTTCACTGTATCCCTGACAGTTGTTTGGCGCCGGTTGGCCGGGCCCAATCGGGTCGGCAAAGGCGATTGTTGTGAAGGCCATCGATGCGGCCAATAAAAGTACTTTCATGCTTCCTCCTGAACTCACACTCAGAACCTCGTTGACAAGTTCTCCCTCACTGTAGGGCACTGAAAAGAAAGAGGAAATAGAACTTGGGACGTGTGGGCAAAAGGCTTGCACAATCGACCAGACGGATCGCTTACGAGCGTATAGTATCGTGTCTTACGGAAACTTCCGGGACGGCTGGTACTGCACGCGCGGAGGAACCTCTAAGTATGGAACCGAACCCGATTCAGTCCCAGTGAGTCCTAGCTGTGGGCTACTAGTATTATTTTGATTGCGGACGTGTCAATTATCGGGATTGAGGCGTTCCAGGGCGGATTTGCACTGATAGTCCAGGTCCGTGTTTTGGAAGCGGCTGAGGACTTGTTGCACGCGGGCTTGCCAAACGGGGCTTTGGCCCAGGCCGGCGAGGAAGACGGGGCCGGCGATGCGGAGGGTGAAGTGGATCTGGTCATTGGCCATCATCTTCTCCACTGCGCGCACGAGGGTTTCGGTTGCGGCCTTGTCTTCGAGCAGAGCGGCCAGGTCCGCTTCGCGCAGGATGCGGGCCAGGTCTTCCCACATACCGACCTCGGAACAGGTTTCCTCATCGACGATCATGGCGGCGATGCGGCGGGAGAATTCGGCGGTGGAGCCAAAGAAGCGCTCGGCGGCATCCTTGTGCAGGGCGGCGGGGTTTTCGCCACGGGGATCGTCGCGGAGGTACCAGCGGCGGAGGCTCCACCAGGCGGCGGCGCGGGTCTTGCCGGGGTAGGGCCCGTAGGCGACGTTGTTGAGGAAGCGGTGCAGCTGTTCGTCGCCGCGCTGGGTGATCTGGATCTCGGCGAAGCGGCACAGTTCCTGCTGCGTTTCCTCGTTGGTCGAGTGGAAGACGCGGGGGACGAAGTCGTCGGGGATGAGGCCCTTTTCGGCCACGGTGGAGAGGCCGAACTGGCTCATGGAGAAGGCGTCGGTCTCGATCAGGTGGCGGATGATCTCTTCGAGCGCATAGGGGGGAAGATCGGCGGTCTGGAGCACGCATTGGACGACGCCACGGTCACCCTGGGCGAGTTTCACGATGCGGAGGCCGTCGTCAGGAGTGCAGGCGCGGCAGAGCAGGCGCGCGGCACGGTCGCGGAGGCGGAGATTGGTGGTGCGCTCGATGAGGCCGAAGAGGGCATCGCGGAGGAGTGGAGAGCCCTTCTTGTTGCGGTATGCGGCGGTGTCGAGGACGGCGAGAATGGCTGTTTCGTGGCCATGGCGCAGCAGTTTGTCGAGCGGAGCGAGATCGCCGTGGAAAGCGAGTGCAGTGCCGGCGGCACGCTGTTCCACCATGTCACCGTCGAGCACGGCGGCCAAGGTATCGGGGTGATAGGCTGCCAGGGCAGCGCCGATGCGCAGTTCGCGGTTGTCGGAGCCGATGGCGCCGGGCGGCACATCCACCTTTTCTCCCAGCAATGCCAGGCGTACGGCGGCGTGATCTTTGTGGGCGGAGCGGCGGAGTTCTTCGAAGACCACGGGCTGAAAGGTGCCGCGGCGGAAGGCATCCTCAATGCTGTAGAGCACACGCCAACTGGTAGCGGCGAGCGCGGCTTCCTCGCGGAGGGCGGCATTGGCGCTGTGGCACTCATTGCGGACGGCGTCAAAGACACGCCAGTCATCGAGACGGATGCGCACGATGGTGGCGAGCGAACGGTTCAACTCGACCGGGGACTCGGCTTCGAGGGCCATGGCGCGGTGCAGGCCGTCGAGATGAGCGGAAGGGTTGCGGTCGAAGCGATCGAGGTCAGCGGGCTGCCACGGCAACCGGCGGATGAGCTCCTCTTCGACGGCTTCGCCCCATTGTTTGGAGAAGAGGTAGTTCTGGAGGAAGACGGCATCGTCGACATGGCGGGCGACAACGGCGGCCTGGCGCTGGTAGATGCGGTCGAAGTTCTCCACCTGCTCGGGATCCATTTCCTTGAGCATTTTGGGGAGGGTGAAACGGTCGACGCCGGCGTCTTTGAGCATCCGCGCGGGGCCGAACAGGCGGTGATCGAGGATGGCGGCGCCGCAGGAGCGGCAATAGCCGCCGGTGGGCACCCAGGTGCAGCACCAGAAGCAGCGGGCTTCGCGGCGGGCAATTTTGCCGCAGGAGGTACAGGCATCGCCGGCGCGCCAATCGGGAGGCTGGAACGCGCCGCAATGCTCGCAGGATGCACGCATCGGCTAGCCCCGGGAGCGGCGGACGCGGCCCCAGAGGTCGTCTTTCTCCATCGTGTCCATGGTGCGGAGTTTCTTCGGGATTTCGTCTTTGGGCAGGCCTTCGCGGCGGAGCAGGACGGCGAGGTCGAACTCGCCGGTGGGGACGAATTCAGCGCCGCAACTGCGGCAGAACTTACCGGGACCGGCGGCGGAACACCAGAAGCAGCTCAGGATGGGTTCGGCCTGTTTGCCGCAGGAAAAGCAGAGATCGCCGCTTTTGTAGTCTTTGGGCTGCTTGGCTTTGCAATGGACGCAGTAGACGACGTCGGCGGAATCGACGAGCACGGGGCCGGTGGATGGAGGGGCGGCCTGCGGCGCGGCGGCGGCTCCGGTGGCCCACTGCATGATGGCCGCGGCAACCTCCGGCTTCATCTCGGGGACTAAGGAGAGCAAGGTGCCCGGGTCGCCGACGGTCTGGAAATCGGCGCGGCTGTTGACGCCGGCCTTGATCAAGAGTTCCAGTTCGGCGTCGCTCACGCCCTTGGCTTTGAGGATGTTGGTCTCGAGTGCAGAGAAGGAATCGGCCATGGTGTACCTATCCTAACAGGCGAAAATGGGGCGCGGATTCCCGCATGCGTGGTAGATTACTGGTTTCATGCGACTCACTTTTTTGTGTTTTCTATTGGGTGCGAGCGCGGCCTGGAGCCAGAGTATGCAGGCCTCGCGCCATGTGACGGTGTATGAGAAGCAGGGCCGGTTTGCGGGGTGGCCCGCCAATCACGGCATCTGGAGTTGGGGCAACGAGATTCTGGTGGGGTTCGACGCCGCTCCGTTTGTTTTCCGCACGCAGGGGCATGCGATCAGCAAGGAACATGTCGTGGACCAGATGCTGGCGCGGTCATTGGATGGCGGGGAGACGTGGAGCCTGGAGCAGCCGCCGGAACTGGCCACGCCTGCCTGGGAGAAGTATCAGGGGTATCCGGCCGGGCCGGGCGGACCGCTGCAGGCTGCCCCGGCGGAGAAGATCGATTTCACCCATAAGGACTTCGCGTTCACGGCTCGATTGACGGCGAATCCGGGGACGTCGCGGTTTTACTATTCCTACAATCGCGGAAAGAAGTGGATGGGGCCGTTCCGGCTGCCTGATTTCGGGCACAAGGGCACGGCGGCGCGTACGGACTACATTGTGAACGGGAAGCATGATTTGCTGCTGTTCACGACGCTGGGGAAGACCAATGGCCGTGAGGGCAGGGTGGCCTGTACGCGGACGCGCGATGGCGGGAAGACGTGGACGCTGGAGAGCCTGATTGGGCCGGAGCCGGAGGTGGCCAACGATTACGCCATCATGCCGGGCTCGCTGCGGTTCGGGCCGAAGCATCTGTACACGACGATCCGGAGGCGCGGATTTATTGAGGCCTACCGTTCGCAGGACGATGGGAAGACGTGGACCTATGAGGGGAAGCCTGCTCCGGATACGGGATCGGGGAATCCGCCTTCGCTGCTGCAGTTGAAGGATGGACGGGTGGCTTTGGTTTATGGATACCGGAAGCCGCCTTATGGGATCCGGGCGCGGTTGAGCGCGGATCAGGGCAAGTCCTGGAGCGATGAGTTTGTGCTGCGGGCCGATGGGGGGAATACGGACTTGGGCTACGTGCGGTCTGTGCAGCGGCCGGATGGCGCGGTGGTGTCCGTTTATTACTTCAACACCGATGCGAAGTTGGAGCGGTTTATCGGCGCTACGATCTGGGTGCCCTAGGGCTGCCAATTCACGCTACGCTGGGCATGAAGGAGCATTCATGCCAAGTTCGCGATTCCTCCTCTGTGCTGTTTTCTTCTTTTCTCTTTTTCCCGCCTGCGCGCAGTTGCGTGCGCCGCGCGATGCGGGGACACTGCCGCTGGCCAACAGCGACGCCGAAAAGCGCATTCTTGCCGTATTGGAAGAAGCGCGCCAGGCGGGGAAGTTGTATCTTTCCGTGCCGATCGCCGATGGGCGTTTGTTGCGGCTGTTGACGGAAGCGGTGAATGCCAAACAAGTGGTGGAGATTGGCACGTCGACGGGCTATTCCGGGTTGTGGCTCTGCCTGGCGTTGGAGAGCACGGGCGGGAAGCTGACGACGTTCGAGTTCGATAAGGAGCGTGCGGCGACGGCTCGCAAGCACTTTGAGCAGGCGGGCGTCTCTTCGATGGTGACCCTGATTGAAGGCGACGCGCATGAGAACGTGAAACGTGTGAAAGGTCCGGTGGATGTGGTGTTCATCGACGCGGATAAAGAAGGGTATGTGGATTACCTGGAGAAGGTGCTTCCGCTGGTGCGGCCGGGCGGGTTGATTCTGGCGCACAATACGCAGTTGAGTTCGGTTCGCGATGGTTATGTGAAGAAGGTGATGGCTGATCCGTCGCTCGAAACCGTGATTTACAACGACGGCGGCGGATTGGGGATTACCGTGAAGAAGCGCTAATTCATGCGCCGGATGACGGTGCGCACGACGCCTTGAATGACCAGATCCGAACGCGGATGAAGGGCCGGATAGGCGGCGTTTTCGGCTTTGAGGTAGTATTTGCCGTTGACGCGGACGAGGCGTTTCAGCGTGCAATCGCCATCGATGAGGCGGCGACAATCTGGTTTTCGCGCGGGGACGGCGTGGGTTCGATGACGACCATGTCGCCTTCGAAGATGCCGGCGTCTTTCATGGAGTCGCCACGCACGCGGAGAACGAAGCAGCCGGTCTTGGGACGGAAGCCGAGGGCGGTTTCATCGAGGCCCAAAATGTTTCGGGCCGCGCGATTCGGCTGCCTCCGGGGTAGCCCGCGGCGATTTGTCCATAGAGCGGGAGCTCGGCCACTTGGGCTGTATTTTCGCGGCCCACGACATCGATCTGGCGGGAGCCGCGCTCGCCACGGCGGATGAAGCCTTTGGCTTCGAGCGCCTGCAGGTGGCCGACGACGCCGTTGGGGCTGCGGATATCGAACTGGCGCTGGATTTCGGGGATGGAGGGCGAACATCCGTTCCGGGTGCGGAACTCGAGGATGAAGTCGAAGATGGCCTGTTGCCGCTCAGTGAGCATGATACTGTAAATTCTTACACCGAAGTGTGTTGTTGTCAATGAGAGAATGAGGGGAAGCTGATGCAGAATCTCTCTTTGTTCGATGATCCGATTCCGGAACTGGCGGCGAAGCTGCAGCCGCGGCTGGCTGCGCTGGCGGCCGAGCACATCTATATCGGCACCAGTTCGTGGAAGTACGAAGGGTGGATGGGGCAGATCTACACGCCGGAGAAATATCTGACGCGGGGGCGTTTTTCGCAGAAGAAGTTTGAAGCCGAGTGCCTGGAGGAATACGCCGCGACGTTTCCGGTGGTGTGCGGGGACTTTTCGTTTTACCAGTTTCCGTCACAGGCCTACTGGCAGAGGCTGTTCGAATCGTCGCCGCGGCAATTGCTGTTTGCGTTCAAGGTGCCGGAGGATGTGACGGTAAACGGTTCCCGGCGCATGACCGGTATGGGCGCGGGCGGGGATGGAGAATGAAACATTTCTCAATGCGAATGTTTTTCGGGAGTTGTTCGCGGCTCCGCTCATGCCGTATCGGGATCGGGTGGCGACGTTGATCTTTGAGTTCGGGGCGTTCGGGCGTTCGGCGTTTGAGGAGCAGGCTCCGTTTGTGGAGCAGTTGGACCGGTTTCTTCGGGAACTGCCGGAAGGGTTCCGCTACGCGGTGGAGGTGCGTAATCCGGAGTTTCTGGATGCGGAGTATTTCGGGTGTTTGCGTTCGCATGGGGTGGCGCATGTGTTCAATGCGTGGACCCGGATGCCGGAGCTTGCGGTGCAAACGGGTTTGGCGGGGGCTTACACCGCGGATTTCACGGTGGTGCGGGCGCTGCTGCGGCATGGACGGGCTTATGAGGAGGCGGTGAATAGGTTCAAGCCTTATTTGCATGTGCAGGATCCGAATCCGGGGGCTCGGGAGGCTATGCGGAAGTTGATTGAGAGATCAAGGAAGCAGAAGCAGATGTCGTTTTTGTTTGTGAATAATAGGCTGGAGGGGAATGCTCCGGAGACGATTGCGGGGATTGTGGAGGATTGAGTGAGGCGGTGGATCTCGCGCCAAGGCGCAAAGCCGCAAAGTTCGCAAAGGCCCAGGAGTTTGGAGTGACCCCCAAAAATGAGACACCTCAAGATTGCAAAACTTGCATTGAAAGGTGTCGATGAAAACCAGATGGTACAGTTTTGGGTTCAAGAAAGCGGCGGTGGAGCGCGCCCGAGGCGCAGCGAGCATACCGGCGCTGAGTAAAGAATTGGGAGTTCATTACTGCCAGCTCTATCGGTGGCTCCGGGTGTTCGAGGAGCAAGGCGAGGAAGGGTTGCAGCCGCGGGGTCGCAAAGGCCGGCCCACCCGCATTCCTACGGCCCCAGAGCCTACCGATCCACAGAAGCGAATCGCCGAACTGAGCGGAAGATCGGTCAGCAGGCGCTGGACCTGGATTTTTTAGGACGAGCCTTCAAGCGTGTAAAGGAGTCGCGGCCGAACAACAGCGGTTCTGGCACGACAGCATCTACGAAGTGATTACGGAGATGCAGCTGGAAGGCGCTATGGAATCGCTGCTACGGCTACCGGCGCGTCACCGCGGCGTTACAACAGCAAGGTTGGCAGGTGAACCACAAGCGGATCGCTCGCATGTTGCGGGAGGACAATTGCTAAGCCTGCGGCGGCGTACTTTGTGGCCACCACCGATTCCAGACATGGATACACCATCCATCCGAACTTGGCGCGCCACATGGTGCTGAGCGCACCCAATCAACTCTGGGTGGCTGACATCACCTATATTCGTCTGGCCGATGTGTTCGTGTATCTGGCGGTCATCCTGGACGCGTTCTCCTGACGTGTCGTCGGCTGGGAACTGGGGCCTGGTCTTGGAGCCGACCTGGTTCTGTCCGCCTTACGTAAAGCACTCTCGGCACGCACGCTTACCGGCGATATTGTGCATCACTCCGATCGCGGCGTGCAGTACTGCTGCGGCGAATACGTGAAGCTCTTGCAAGAGCACGGCTTCACGATTAGTATGAGCCGCCGCGGCAACCCTCTGGGACAACGCCAAGTGTGAATCCTTCATGAAAACCCTGAAGGTGGAGGAGGTCTACCTGAAGCAGTACCGTGACATTGATGATGCGCAGGCCAACCTGTCGGTATTTCTCGATGAGGTCTACAATGGCCAACGCCTCCATTCCGCTCTGCAGTATCAGTCGCCGGAGCCTTCGAACTCGCCTTTACTCCCCCGACCGGGGCTGCAAGGAATGAGGCGACAGCGTGAGTTTTCAAGGCATACGGAAATCTTTCGATCCGATATGGGCTATGCCATCCGGGAGGAAGTGCCGCCTCCCGTTGGTCGGCACCGGCCCGGAGAAAAGACGCGACGGAAGGAGCGCGTCCTTATTCATCGTTTTCGATGAGTTTCCGGCTGGCTATTCCTTGGCGGGTTGCTCTCCAGCAGCGCCCGCTTCTGCTTCACCAACCATAGCCAGATTACTTTCCACTTCCCGTTCGGCTGCTACGGAAAAGCAGCGAATGGTATCTTTGCAATCAGCAGGTGTCTCAGCTTAGGGGGTCACTCCAAGTTGGTGGTGGGGATTTGGGTGGGGAAAGGTCGCGGCTTTGCGGCTTGTGGAGAGATGTGAAGATCGCAAATCGGAGGCCTAAATCAGGTGAAAAGACTTTCTCGAGTCTGGCTCGTCGCTGCCATTGCATACATTGGCTTGGTGATCTTTCTCTTGGGAGTCGGTAAGACTTTGGGGGGTGACCTCGGTGGGTCAGAGGGCTGGATCGTCGCGTACATAGGATTATGGGGTCTGGCCTATCCCGCGGGGAATGTCATACGACTTGTTCCTTTCAGCGATGCAGTGGGTCCTGTTTGGGCCGGGGCATTGTTGGGGGCCATAGGGTTCTCCCAATGGTTTGTTTTATGGCCCTTGTTGTGTCGCGTTTTGGCCAGACAATCCCGTAGTGTCGCTGTGTTCTTGACGATTAGCATCTTCATCCTGTCAGTGAGTTATGGCATGCATGGTGTAGGTTCTCGCGAGACATCGCATTCGGATGCGGCCTATCTTGCAATGATTCTGAGTTTGCCAGCGTCATTGCCTGTGCTGCTTCTCGTGTTAGCCCTGTCGATCAATCCGGAGAGCCGGTTCGTCTGGGTGAGTATTACACTACTCTCTCTGTTTCTTGGGGTGCTTCAATGGGGCTATCTGTGGCCAAAGCTTCAACGCCGAATGGGCCGGCGATTGGAGGAAAAGAGATGACGTTAGCGACATTCCTCTGGGGCGAAGGCGACCACTCCCTCATGGCGGGTGGCTCGGAAAAAAGTTGCTACTGTTTGGGGAATAGCTCGTGGCTCTTGAGTTCGTGGATCTTGGCGATGTGGCGGTCGGTGTGAGCGGCAAGGAGAGTTCCAGTTGCCGGAATGGCACCAAGAGGTAGGCAGATAGATGAGTACATCACGAAGTCTTAGATTGTTCTTGGGTATTGTTTAATGTTTGTGCGGCGGGAGTCTTTGTCAATGGTGCTGTCGGGAACACGTGGGCAGCAAATTTCCGTGATGCGCAGGAGGCAGAATACTGGCATCGCGCGAAATTATGCCTAGCCGGTGCGGGCTTTTCCATAGCGTGCTTTCTAGCCATTGTGCTAGGCCCTGAGCGCTTGTTGCGATTGGCGCGAGGGCTGAGATCCATGCTCAAGGTCTAAGTCACAGTGTGGATCCCGCGATTGGGCAGCAAACAACAGCCTGCGATAGACGCGACGTTTTGGAAGGCGCACGCCTGCCTCCTGCTTCGCGGCTCATCGATCACGCGCTGCTCGAAGAAGTTCGCGCGGAAGTTGCCAAAATGCAACGTCACCCCACGATTGACGAAGTCCGCGAGGCCCTTTCCTCGATCGAGGGGAATATGTCGGATGTTGTCATGGAAGAACGCGGAGGGTGTTGAGGGTAGGTTTCATCGAATCGGGCGCAGCGGACCACTCCCTGACGGTCGTGGCTCGGAATGTCGTGATGTGAAAAGTTATGGAGTGGAAAGTTGTGGAATGAACAAGGCCGCGTGTGTAACGACAGGACTGATGAAGATACGGAGACTATTGTTTGGGGAATAGTTCGTGGCTTTTGAGTTCGTGGATCTGGGCGATGTGGCGGTCGGTGTGGGCGGAGAGGAGCAGCAGCCATTGGTGGGCGTCCATGGCTCCCATGGGCGTTTGTAGCTGATAGCGCCGCAGGTCGGCTTTGGTTTTGTTGACGAAGTCGACGGTTTTGAGGCGGCGTTCGGAGAACGAGTTGAAGGCCTCTTCCCAATGGCGGTAGTTGCCTTTGGGGCGTGCCTGCTCGGGGGCCTGGGCTTTCTGGGAGCGGTCGGGGACGCTCTTGAGGATGGATGCGTCCATGGCGGAAGGATCGGGAAGCTTCTCGGTTTCGGGGATGGGCTTGGTCTTCTCCATGGTTTCCTTGAGCATCCCCATGAGCAGATCTTCCATGAGCACGAGGTGTTCGACGACTTCGGTGGGGGACCAGATTTTGCTATCGGGTTTGAAGTTCGATTGTTCGGCGGTCATGCCTTCAAGGACGAGGGCGAGGCCCTGGCGGGAATCTTCGAGTTGACGGACGAGCGCGGAGCGATCGGATGCTTTGTACTCGGCATGGGCCGTGCCGGCTGCCAGGAGCGCTATGGCCGTGAAGAGAAGCTTCATTTTTCTAGAGTACCGCGTGCAGCAGGGCGCACCGCATCGCTATACTCAGCAGGAATGAAGAAATATGTTCTGCTGGCCGTGATTGCCGCGGCGGCCATGCTGCGCTTCTATGCGCCAGCACGGCTTTCGCTGTGGGTGGCACTCGGGAGAAGCCTCAACTGTCCTTATGAGAATGCGCTGCGCAGCCCGGAAGAACTGAAGAATCAGATTTCGGAGAAGGACCGTATTCTGGCGGCGAGCAAGATGATCGAAGCCGATCCCAACGGGCACTTCAAGCTGTACGATACGCCGGACGGCAAGTATTGGATTCCGACGGGAAGCGAGTATGTACTGCCGTTCAATCTGGCCGAGCAGTCTCGCGATATTTATGGGCGGAATAACCGCGGCGTGCAGGCGGGCGATGTGGTGCTCGATTGCGGGGCGAACATCGGTGTGTTCACACGGTACGCACTGAAGAAGGGCGCCAAGCAGGTGATCGCGATTGAACCTGCGCCGGAGAACATCGAGTGCCTGCGGCGGAATTTCAAGGATGAGATCGCGGCGGGGAAGGTGATTGTGTATCCGAAGGGTGTTTGGGACAAGGATGATTTTCTGGAGCTGCATGTGGATCCGCACAACTCCGCGGCGGACAGTTTTCTGATTGACAAGCCGAGTTGGGGGAAGGTGGAGAAGGTGCCGCTGACCACGATTGAGAAGATGGTGGCGGAACTGAATATCGCCAAGGTGGACTTCATCAAGATGGATATTGAAGGGGCGGAGACGAAGGCGCTGAACGGGGGGCGGAGCGTGATTGCGCGCGACAAGCCGCGGATGGCATTGTCGGCGTATCACAATCCGGAGCATCCGAAGGAAGTGCCGGCGGCGGTGCTGGCGGCGTTTGCGGGATACAAGATGGATTGCGGCCCGTGCGCGGAGGCCAACTACGGCGTGCGGCCTGACATTCTGTACTTCTTTCCATGATGCCGTTGCCCGCGTTGTTGCTGGCCGCCACCTACGTGGTGGAAGGATTGGTGCTGCAGGTTAATCCGGCGGAGCAAACGGTGACGGTTTCGCACAAGGAGATCGCGGGCGTGATGCCGGCGATGGCGATGCCGGTGAAGGTGCGGGATGGGCGGGAACTTGCTCGGCTGCGCGCGGGGATGCGGATTCGCTTTGAACTGGTGCTGGATCCGCCGCGTTCGCAGGCGCGCAAGATACGGGTGCTGGCGGTGGATAACTCGATCGAAGAGGGCGGGCGGAAGATCGCGCTGGAGGTTCCGAAGGAGCGGGTGGTGGTGGGCGCTGAGGTGCCGGACTTCACGCTGGTGACGCAGTCCGGGCAGGAGTGGGCGTTGGCTTCGGCGAAGGGCAAGCTGGTTGTGGTGCAGTTCCTTTATACGCGGTGCCCGATGCCGGAGGTGTGCCCGCGGCTGGCTGCCACGTTTGCGGCGATGCAGCGGCGATTCGCGGCGCGGCAGGATCTGTTGCTGGTGAGCATCACGCTCGATCCGGTTTACGATACTCCCGCAGTGCTTTCGCGTTATGCTACGCTTTGGCGTTCGAATCCGTCGGTGTGGCTGTTTGGCACTGGGACCGTGGAGCAAATCCGGGCCGCCGCTGCGAGATTCGGAATCGTTTTCTGGCCGGAAGAGGGAGTGATTACGCACACTTCCAACATTGCGGTCATAGGGCGTACGGGCCGTTTGGATGCGCTGGTGGAAGGGTTGTCCTTCACGGCGAAGCAACTGGGTGATTTGATCGAACTACATTTGGGCCGAGGATCTGACCGATGAATATTCGCTACACGCTGACCGTGGGTATCGCGCTGGCCGCTTCGCTGGCGGCGCAGGAGAAGAAGCAGACCGATGTGTGTACGCCTCCGGCGAGCCGTGTGGCTCCGTCGTTGCCGGCGAAGCTGCTGAGCGGGCAGGGAACGGAGTACATCGAGTTTCCGATCACGACGCGGAGCGAGGAAGCGCGGAAGTTCTTCCTGCAGGGCGTGGCGCAGATGCACTCGTTCTGGGCGGTGGAGGCGGAGCGGAGTTTTCTGCAGGCTGCGGCTCTCGATCCGGAAGCTCCGATGCCGTGGTGGGGCATTGCGATGGTGGCTGCCGGAGATTTCCGGCCGCGCTTCCAACTGAGCACGTATGCGTATCAACTGCGGAATCCGGAGACCGCGCCGCGAGTAGAAGAGGCGGCGGCGAAGGCGCAGGAACTGGCGGCGGTGACGGGCAAGGCAACGGAATTGGAGAAGCTGTACATTGCTTCGATTGCGGCGCGGCGTGATCCGAAGTCACTGAATCCGGATGCTGCCTACATCAAAGGGCTGCGCGAGATTGTGAAGCGCTATCCGGATGAAGTGGAGGCGAAGTCGTACCTGGCGCTGCATCTGATGTCGGGGTTCGAATTGCCGGCGAAGACGCCGAAGGGGCCGGGGTCGATGGAAGCGGTGGAGATTTTGAAGGAGCTGGTGAAGAAGTATCCGAATCATCCGGGGCCGCATCATTATGTGATTCACGGGTGGGAAGGCTCGACGTTCGCCAAGGATGCGTGGGACAGCTCGAAGCGGTATGCGGAACTGGCTCCGAATATTCCGCATGCGTTGCACATGCCGGGTCATATCTATTCGCAGACGGGGCGTTGGGACGATGCGGTGAAAGCGTTTGCGGCGGCGGCCGACAACGAGCTGAAGTGGATCCAGGCGGATACGCTTTATTCCACGGGGCATCACGGGCACAACGTGCATTACCTGGCGACCTCGCACAGTTTTCAGGGGAATGTGGAAGAGGCGATGAAGGCGGCGCGGCATCTGCTGGATATGAAGGAGAATCCGCGCGAGGCCGCGGCGCTCGATAACAATCGCACGGCGTACCGGCAGGGCTGGTTCGCGATGCTGCGCACGCTGGTGCAGCATGAACGGTGGGATCTGATTCTGGATGGCACGACGCTTCCGGTTTATGACAAGCCTCGGGAGACGGCGTGGCGGCACTGGGCGACGGGCGTGGCGTATGCGGCGAAGGGCGATGCGGCGAAAGCGGCTCGCTCGCTGGCGTTGATGGATGACACGCTGGATGTGTATCAGGACAAGGTGAAGCAGGCGGTGCCGGCGGAGTTGCGCGTGGCGAAGCAGGAACTGGCGGCGCACATTCTGGCGGCGCGCAAGAAGACGAAGGAAGCGATTGCGCGGCTGGAGAAAGTGGCGGCGCGGGAGCGCACGCTGGTGTATAGCGAACCGCCGTTTTATCCGCGTCCTGTGAATGAAGCGCTGGCGGCGATTGCAATGAAAGCGGGGCAGCAGGATGTGGCGGAGAAGGCATGGCGTGGAGCGCTGGAACAGTATCCCGATAGCGCGAAGGCCACGGCGGGACTGAAGCAACTCCACGCGCATACATCTGCCGGAGGCGGGCAGTAACTGCTCAGTTGTTGAGGAAGGCGATGACGGCATCGGCGTACTGCTGAGGCGCCGTGGTCATCCCTTCGTGTGCCTGGCCTTCGAGCGTGCCGATGGTGACCTGCGGGAGAGCCGCGAGCAAAGCATCGGTGACGTAGAGGTTCGGCGGGCTGAGCGAGCCGGTTTGCAACAGCACGGGGAGGTTGAGAGTGCTGCAGTGTGCGGCTTCGAACTGGTAGTTGGCCAGCGCTCGCAGGTCGTGCAGCGTGGCGGGGGCGTCGTTGACGATGGGCTTCCAATCCGCGGTTTTCCGCAAGCCTTGCAGTTCTTCTTCCGGTACGTGGAGAACAGTGGCGAAGAAGGTGTGGGCAAAGGCGTCCCAGTCGCCGGCCGCGGCGAGTGCTTCGAGCGTGGCCATGGCTTCTTTGTGGACGTGCGGCCATGGCGGTTCATAGAGCACCAGTTTGCGGATGTGATGAGGCGCGGCGAGGGCCGCACCGAGCGCCACGTGCGCGCCGTAGGAATGGCCAAGCAGATGGACCGGCTGGCCCGCCGCTTCGATGACGGAGAGCGCATCCTGGATTTCATCGTGCAGCGAATGGCCTTCGGTGGCGGGATTCGCTCCTCTTCCGCGGCGCGCCATGGCGTAGACCGTGTAGTGTTTGAGGAAGGCGGGCAGCACCCATTCCCAGTTGGTGATGTGGTTACTGAATCCGCCGTGAACCAGAACAAGTGGCGGGCCCTGCATGGCGAGCTACGGCCGGGCCTCCAGCACGAGGTTGAAGGGGCTGGCAGTGGCTTTGCGGAAGCGCGTGAATCCGCCTCCGGTGACCATCTGGCGGAGGCGCGCTTCGCCTGCCTGAGCGCCGAGAGCAATGCCTTCCTGAGCCATGGCGCAGGGCGTGCAGATCATGGTGGAGCCGGCGTAGTAGGCGCGGCCGATGGGGTGCAGGTTGTCTTCGACGCGATCACCGGCGAAGGGCTCGACGATCATCCAGGTGCCGTCTTTGCGGAGGGACTGGAAGACGTGTGCGGCTGCGCCTTGCGGATCGCCCATGTCGTGGAGGGCGTCAAAGGTGGCGACAAAATCATAGACGCCGGGAAATGTTTTGGCCGGGGCGACTTCGAAGCGGACGCGATCGGCTACGCCGGCTGCTTTGGCGCGGTCGCGGGCGGCGGCGATGGACGCTTCATGATAGTCAAAGCCGATGAATCGCGAGTTGGGATAGGCTTGTGCCATGAGGACGGTGGAAGCTCCGTGGCCGCAGGCAATGTCGGCGACGTCGATGCCCCGTTCCAGCTTTTCGGCGACGCCATCGAGGGCGGGAATCCACTGGGTGGTGAGGTTGGCGACGTAGCTGGTGCGGAAGAATCGTTCCACGCCGTGGAAGAGGGCGTGATCATGCTGATGCCAGCCGATGCCTTCTCCGCTGCGGAATGCCGTTTCGAGCGTGGGGTGGATCTTGGCCGCGGCGAGGGCAGTTTCGAAAGCGCCGATGAAGAAGGCGGGGCTATCGGGGTTGGCGAGCATCATGGATTGCTCAGGAGTCATGCGGTAGCTCGCGGTGGCGGGGTCGTAATCGACGTAGCCGCTGGCGCTTTGGGCATTGAGCCACTCGCGGATGTAGCGTTCATTGGTGCCGGTCTTGGCGGCAAGCTCCTTCGAGGTGACGGGGGTGCCGTCGCCCATGGCCCGATAGAGGCCCAGCTTGTCTCCGATTAACACGAGGGGGGCGTGCATGGCCGCTCCAAAATCGACGATCGCTTTGCCCAGCAGTTCGTTCAGTTTTTGTTCATTGATGGTTGACTGCAAGTTGAAAACTCCTTATCACTGCTCGCGAGTTCCGGCGGCAAAGCGGATCACCGCGCCTCGATACGCTCTCGTTGTACGATGACCTTACGGAGCCATGTCCCGAGTCGTATTGCTGACCCTGTTGATTGCCCTCTCTTTGCGCGGCGAAGAGTGGGAGGAGTGCCGCTCCGGGCCATTCGAAGTTTGGACGAACGCGAATGAGAAGGAAGCGCGGCAACTTCTGGTGCGGCTGGAGCAAGTGCGGCACATGGTTGGGGTGTATCTGGGGAAGAACGATCCGGTGTCGTTGTGGACCATCCGTGTGCTGTTGCGGAAGGGGAAGAACACGCCGGTTACGGATTTTGTATTAGGGCGTGATGCTTGGGTTGCGACGCTGCCCGAGGGGGGAACTCCGTCCGCGGCGTGGACGAAACAAGTGGTGCGGATGTTGTTTGAATCGAATGCGCGGCGGCTGCCGGCCTATTGGGAGAAGGGGCTGCTGACCTTCTTATCGACGCTGGATGCGAAGGGGCCGCGGATCACGCTGGGCGCGCCGCCGGTGATGACGGAGCGCACGCTCGATTGGGCCCGGGTGCATTATCTGGCGACGAACGAAGAGTACACGACGCGCTTTCGCGTGCTGATGAACAACCTGCAACAAGGGGCGGATGAAGATGTCGGGTACCGCAACGCGATCGGGCGAACGAAGGCGGAGTTAGAGAAGACGATTGCGGCGTATCATGCGGCGGGGCAATTTGCTTCGGTGGAAGTGAGCGGACGCGCGATGTCGGAGCGCGATTTCTACACGCGGCCGATTGAAGCGCCACGGGCCGCTGCTGCGTTGGAGGATGCGGCGGGCTTTGCCCTGGAGAAGCAATCGCTGGATTGGCTGAAGAAGACGGTGACCGAGGGGACGAATAGCGCGCGCGTGTATTTGGAATACGGCAAGCGATTGACCGATGCCAAGACGAAGCAGGAAGCGTTTGTCGAGGCGGCGAAGAAGAATCCGCGATGGGCGCAGCCTTATGTTGAGTTGGCGGCGATGGAAAAGACTCCGGAGCGGATTGCGTTTTATCTGAAGACAGCGGCGGGGTTGGATATCCGCAATAGCAAGCTGTGGCAGCGGCTGGCGGAAATGCAGTTGGAGGCGAAGCAGTATCCGGAGGCGTCGCGCTCATGGTTTTCGGCGGAATTGGCGGCGGCCACGGTGGAGGAGCGGGATGCGCTGAGGAAAGCACGGCGCGATTTTGAAGAGGAGCGCGCGCGGAGGGAAGACGACGAGAAGCGGCGCATTGCCGATGAAAGGCAGCGGGAGTTGGAGCGGTTGCGGGAAGAGGCATTGAACAAGGTGCGGGAAGCAGAAGCGCGGGCGAACAAGGGGCAGACCCCGGTTGCTTCCGGCGCGAAGGTGGAGCAGTGGTGGGATGACAAGACTCCTTCGCAGAAGATCAGCGGACAATTGCAGAAGGTGGATTGCATGGGGAAGATGGCTCGGGTGTGGATTGCCGCGCCGAACGCGAAGGCGGTGCCACTGATGATTCGCGATTCGAGCAAGGTGGTGATCCTGGGTGGCGGGGAAGCGGCGTTTGGTTGCGGAGTGCAGAATCCGGTGCGGCAGGCGACGGTGGAATATAAGCCGAATGTGGATGCGAAGCAGAATTCTCAAGGCGATGTTACGCTGATCGAGTTTCGTTGATATGACCCCGGTCTCCGCCCGCTGGCTTGCGCTTGGTGTGTTCACGTTATACACGGCGCTCAACTACCTGGACCGGCAGACGCTGGCGGCGCTGACTCCGCAATTGCGGACGGAGTTCCGGTTGTCGAATGAAGACATCGGGTGGCTGCATTCGGCTTTCTATGCGGTTTACGCGGTGTGCGCTCCGTTTGCGGGATGGTGGATTGACCGCGCGGGGCTGACCGCGGGGGCCGCCTTCACCATTGTGCTGTGGTCGCTGGCATCGGTGGCCACGGGGTGGGTGGAGAGTTTTCAAGGATTGGTGTTTTGCCGCTTGCTGTTGGGCGCGGCGGAAGCGGGCGGGATTCCGGCGTTCGGGAAGGCCGCGGCGATGTATCTGCCGCCGTCGGAACGGGCGCTGGGGTTGGGCGTGAATCAATTGGGACTGAGCGCGGGCAGCATGCTGGCTCCGCTGCTGGCGGGGTGGATTGCGGCGATGTATGGGTGGCGCGCGGCGTTTGTGGCCGTCGGTGTGGTGGGGTTGTTCTGGGTACCGTTGTGGCGGATGGCGCAGCGCAACGCGCAGCCGCTGGTGATGGCGGGACGTACGGCAGTGGTGGCGACGCCTGTTGCCATGCTGCGCGATAGATGCTTCTGGGCGTTGATTGCGGCCAATGTTCTGGTGATGACGGTGTATAGCTTGTGGACGAATTGGACCACGGTGTTTCTGGTGCAGCGCTACGGACTATCGCAGTGGGATGCGAATCAGAGGTACGCGTGGATACCGCCGCTGTGTGCGGCTGGTGGCGGCATCTTCGGCGGGTGGGCATCGATGCGGGCGATTCGCGCGGGCGTGCCTGTGGTGGCGGCCCGTGCGCGAGTGATTCTGCTGGGAGCGATTGCGGTGCTGCTGACGATTGCCGTGCCGTACATGCCGGGGCCGGTAGCGGCGACGGCGATGGTGTCTGTGAGCTTCTTCTGCACGGTGGCCGTAAGCGCGAATTTGTATGCGCTGCCGCAGGATTTGTTTGGGCCGGAGCGGACGGCATTCGCTGTATCGGGGATCACGTGCGGGTATGGATTGATGCTGGTGCTGTATTCGCCATGGGTGGGGCGGCTGGTGGATCAGTATGGGTTTGTGCCGGTGTGCCAGGTATCGGCGTTCTTGCCGCTGCTGGGTTGGGTAGTGCTGCGGTTCACGATGCCGCGAGGTGCGGAGGGGGCGGCGTGAAGAAACAATTGAAGTCGCTATTGTTTCGGGTGCTGGGGAAAGATCCGGAGGCGGTGGTGGTGAGCTATGCCACTGGTCCGGCGGAGCAGGTGCGGCGCATGGTGGAAGAGACGCAGCGGATGATTCCGGAGCGGCGGCACTTTGTGGTGGGTGGTGACGTTGCGGTTGCTGGTGTGACGGCGATTCGGGCGGAGGAATTGCGGCAGTACCGGATCGGGATGGCGGCGGTGTACTTTGACGGTGATCCCGCCTTTGCGGCGCTGCGGCGCGCGGCGTTCTTGCGGTCGCCAGGGAAGATTCTGGCATTCAATGCGCAGATGGAATCGCACCACTTGCAGTTGCGGACGTGGCTGGCGTCGTGGCTGTTCTGGCGCGGCGTGCCGCTGGATCGCATTTATCTGCGTCCCGCCTGGATGAGCTTTCTGACGCACGACCGGACCAGGGTTCCGGACGATGAGGTGGTGATTGAGGGCAGAGCGGCGCGGCGCGGGCACGGACGCATCGGTGTATTGACGCCGTTCTCGCCTTATCCGCTTTCGCATGGGGGCGCGGTGCGGCTGTTTGCGTTGTTGCGGGAGATGTCGAAGGAGTTCGATGTTTTTCTGTTTGCGTTCCGGGAGCAGGAGAAGGCGGAGGATCTGGAACCGCTGCGGGAGTTCTGCACAGAGATCAGCATGGTGACGAAGCCGCGCTACCGTCAGCCGCGGTGGTGCTCGCTGCTGCCGCCGGAGGTTTGTGAATACGAATCGGCGCCGATGCGGCGGTTAGTGGTGGATTCGCGAAAACGGAATCACATCGATTTGTTTCAGGTGGAGTTCACGCAACTGGCGCAGTACTCGGGCGATGTGCTGGTGGAACACGACGTGACCTACGATCTGTACCGGCAACTTCACGAGAAGAAGCGGACGCTCGGTTCGTGGTGGGATCTGTGGCGGTGGAAGCGCTTTGAGACGCGGGCCATGGCGCGCTTCCGGCGGATTGTGACGATGTCGGAGAAGGATGCAGCGATGCTGGGTGTGGGGCATGCGCGGGTGATTCCGAACGGGGTGGATTTATCCCGCTTCCGGCCGACGTCGGAGCGGCATGGATGCCGGGTGCTGTTCATCGGTTCGTTCCGGCATTTTCCGAACGTGATGGCGTACCGCTTTGTGATGGAGGAAGTGTGGCCGCGGCTGCGGCAGGCCATGCCGGAGATCACGATGACTGTGGTGGCGGGCCCGGATCCGCATCTGTTTTATCCCGCGGCTAAGAGTGAAGCGGGAGTGGAATTGAAGGCTTTCGTTGCCGATGTGCGGCCGTTGTATGAGGAGGCGAACATCGTGCTGGTGCCGACGCTGGTATCGGCGGGAACGAATGTGAAGGTGCTGGAGGCGATGGCGATGGAGCGGGCCATTGTGTCGACGACGTCCGGATGCGGCGGGATTCCAGTGAGCGATGGGGAGCATGTGCTGATCGCCGATGGGGCGAAGGCGTTTTGCGATGCCATTCTGCGGCTGGCTTCCGACTATCCGCTGCGGCGGCGGCTCGCGTTGCACGCGCGGGCGCTTGTGGAGCAGCACTTCGATTGGGGTAAACTCGGGGCGATGCAGCGGGAACTGCTGGCGGAGATACTACCTGATCCGATTGCCGTGCGGGAAGGCACGCTGGCCGATGTGGCACGGGTGCGGGAGATCCAACTGGAAGCGCTGCCGGGGTCGCGCTGGGATCCGGACAATTATCTGCAGCACGAGTTTTATGTCGGGGTGTATGACGGGGAGATCGCGGGGTTTCTGGTGGCGCGGCAGACTGCTCCGGATGAGCGGGAGATTCTCAATGTGGCGGTCACGGAGAGCTTTCGCAGGTTAGGAATCGGGGAGCGTATGCTAAGGCGGTTGCTGCAGAACGGCCCGGCGGGGGAAGTGTTTCTGGAAGTGCGGCTCTCTAATCATGAGGCGCAGCGGGTGTATGAACGGAGCGGATTTCAATATGCGGGGATTCGGAAGAACTACTACGAGGAACCGAATGAAGACGCGGTGATCATGAAGATTCAGGTGGCTGGGGAGTCTTTCCAGAAAAGCTCGGCGTCGGAGCGGCGGACGTAGTTGGCGTCAACGGCCACGGGGTCCTGCCAGGGCATGTGTTCGGCGATGAGGCCGATGGCGGCGGCGAGGGCGCGCGGGGCGGGGGTGACGATTCGCGGCGCCAGGGCCGCTTGGAACACGGCGGGTGTTTGAGTGACGCACTCGGTGACTTCGGGCGGGAGTGAGGAGAGGAATTGCGGCAGGGGTGAGACGCTCTCATCGCCTACGAGCGCGCCTGATGCGGTGTAGATGGCGGTGGAGACTTCGCCACGGCGGGCATCGAGGATCGCCGCACGCATGGCTTGAGTGCCGTAGTGCGCGATGGCTTGCAGGTTGCTGACAGCGGCTACGGGTTTCGATTCCACGTCGGCGAGACCTTTGATGGCAGTAAGCCCGATGCGGACTCCGGTGAAGGATCCGGGGCCACTGGCGGCGGCGAAGCAATCGATGTCGCTGAGGCGCCAGTTGTGGCGTTGGAGCAACGGGTCGAGATGCTGCCAGAGGACGTGCGAGAAGCCGTCGGTGGAATGGAGCGGCAACTCTTCGACCACGGCGCCGTTGTCGATCAAAGCGAGGCTGCCGAAGTCGGCGGTGGTATCGAGCGCGAGGATTTTCGCCATTACTTTTCGAGACGGAAGACGCGGTCCACGGCGTAGACTTTGCCGACGGCATTGATGGCGTAGATGCGCATGTTGAAGACGGCGGGGAAAATTTTCGCGAGCGTGTCGGGGATCTGGAGCGTACCTTGGGGACCCGTGCCGAGGATGCGATAGCCGCGGCCTTCGGTGGGCACTTCGCCGGTCCAGAGATAGCGCATTTCGCGGGTGCCGCGAGTCTCGCGCTTGAGCTTCATTTCGTATTTAGACGGCTTTGAAAGGGAGAGGAGATCGATGGTGGGCTGAAGGA
>JAXLQM010000017.1:0-222539 GCA_046331645.1 Bryobacteraceae bacterium | reverse complement strand
TCCATCCAGAGAGAACATTGCGCTCGAGCACGATGCCCCTTGGGAAGGAAGCGGCACCGGCTATCACACCATCTTCCAGGAGGGCCGCCTCTATCGCATGTACTACAAGGCCTGGCATCTCGACACCTATGGGAAGACGCCGCGGCCCGTGCGCATCGCTTACGCCGAAAGCACGGATGGCATCCACTGGACGAAACCCGACATCGGCCTGGTCCAATTCCAAGGCTCCAAGCACAACAACCTGCTGCTCGATCAGGTCAATGGAGCCGAATGCCATGACTTCTCTCCGTTCCTCGATCCCACCGGCACGGTGAAGTATCGCGCCATCGGCTTCGGCCGCAAGCCCCGGGGCCTCTACGCCTTTCATTCGAACGACGGCATCCAGTGGGAACTCACGGCAAAGGAACCGGTGATCACCGAAGGCGCTTTTGACACACAGAACATCACCTTCTGGGATGCGGGTATAGGCAAATACCGTGTCTACCTGCGTGACTTCCACGAGGGCAAGCGTGGCATCAAGACCGCGACCTCCAGCGACTTCCTGCATTGGACAAAGCCCGAATGGCTGGACTATCCGGGCGCGCCCGAGGAGCAGTTATACACAAACCAGATCCGGCCCTATTACCGCGCCCCGCATCTGCTCATCGGCTTTCCATCGCGATACACAGACCGCGGCTGGATCCCCGCCACCGCCGCATTGCCCGAGCCCGAATTGAGGCGGCAGCGCTCGCAGGCGAACTTGCGCTACGGCAGCGCCGTCACTGACGCGTTGTTCATGACCAGCCGCGACGGCCGCAGTTTCCACCGCTGGAACGAAGCCTTTCTCAGACCTGGTTTGCGCACGCGCGACAACTGGAGCTACGGAGACAACTACCTCGCCTGGCATGTCGTGGAGACCGCCTCTCCCCACTCCGACGAAGGCCGCGAGCTTTCGCTCTATGCCACCGAAAGCTACTTCACCGGAACCAGCAGCAGGCTACGGCGTTATTCCCTCCGCATCGACGGCTTCGCATCCGTCTATGCCTCACTCGATGGCGGCGAGTTGCTCACCAGACCCCTCACATTCACCGGAACAAAACTCCTGTTGAATGTTTCCACCTCCGGAGGCGGCAGTGTGCGCGTGGAAATGCAGGACGCAAACGGAACCCCATTGCCTGGTCTCCGCATGGAAGACTCCCACGTTTTGTTTGGTGACGCCCTCGAACTGGCCGCATCCTGGAAAGGGATGCCCACCCTGGATGCACACCAGGGACGAGCGGTGCGTTTGCGCATGGAACTGAAGGATGCGGACCTGTTCGCCCTGCGATTCACTTAGCGTTCTGCGCTCAGTTGGCCACGCCCCAGTCTTCGCGCGGTTTCTATCCTTTCCCGCAGGTCAAGAACACCAGGACCATTCGGATCGTTAGCGGCCGCTTCGCGCAGGGCAAGTTCCGCCAATCGAAATGCGAACGGAGCATCCCGTATCGCCCCGGCCGCCCACATCTGTTGCGCGATGTTCAGGTAGAGCCCCCCCACTATGAGCTTCCACAGATGGCCCTGATTGTCGTCGTTCAGCGCACGAAGCAAGATACGGATGCCTGGAGAACGCATGAATTCAGCCACGGGCCGGCCGCATGCCCGGCGAACCTGTGGCTGCCAGATCAGCAGTTCGTCGGCCTCGCGGCAATAAGGCGCCAATTTCTCCTTCTCGCCCAATGTGGCGTGAATGAGAATGATGCGCGATATCGCGTCCGCGCGCACGGAAACCCCGACAATCCCTCGCGTCGTATATTTGGCGGCATCGCGCAGCAACGCCAGTTTCCCCTCCAGGCTGGGCACCGATTCCGCCGCTAGCACGCGCGCAGCTTGCATGGAGTGACGGTGAGTCAGATCCTGCTTCTCCGCAGCCGGAAGTTGAGAAAACAAGCGCACCGTCGCCGTGGCCTCTCGCGCGGCCCCTGCGTCGTCCAGGCGTGTGCGATGCATCTTCATCATCGTCAGATGACTGACGATCTCTAATGCCCGCGCCTCCGCCGAGGGCTGCCGTTCACGCCACTGGGAAGCAAACCGGATTCCCCGCGACACAGCGTCCAGCCCGGCTACGTAGTCTCCGTTGTGACACAGCAGCGACCCCAGCCGCCGCCAGGCCACGGCCAGGTCGCCAAGGGAAGACGGCGCGGTCTCCTTCTCCAACTCACGGATCAACACCCGGTAGCCGCGCTCCAGCGGTGCGACTCCGCCCGCCAATACCGAATCCGTGAATGTATCCTCTTCCAACATCCGACGCAGCAAGTGCCGGTAGCGCGAGGCGTTCTCGCTCGCTTCGTTTGTCGCAGTTTCCGCGCGTTGCCGCTGCCGGTCGCTTTCCGACGCATGCGCACGGGCCAGCACCGCCTGACGGCGCGCTTCTTCCGCCATTCGCCGCGAGTTCCACCACCCGGCGCACAGCGACACAACGAGCAGTGCGGCCAGCCCTGCCATCGGCCAATTGCGTCGCGTGAAGCGGCTCATCGCATACAACAATGTCTGCCGGCGGGCATGTACCGGATATCCGGTGCTCCATCGATGCAGATCTTCCACCAGGCTCCCCACTGAGGCATAACGGGCTTCAGGCTCCTCGGCAACACAACGCCGCGCAATCGCCAGCAGGTCAGGGTCCGAACACGCAGCCAACATTTCCTGAAGCAATCGACCCAGGGAGTAAATGTCGCCTGCCACTGATGGGCCTTCACCCCGCTTCTGCTCCGGGCTGGCATAGCTCGGTGTCAGCATCAGCCGCGTCAGTTCAGACGTTGGCCCTCCCTCCAGCAGTCGCGCCGTGCCGAAATCGAGCAGCTTCGTTGCGCCTTCGGGTGTCACCATCACGTTCCCGGGTTTGAGATCGCCATGTACGATCAGACGGGAATGGAGATACTGCACCGCTTCGGCGATACCGCGGAACAGTTCCACCTTGCGCTGCAGCGACACGCCGCCGCTTCCCAAATACGACGTCAGCAGTTCCCCATCCACAAACTCCATCGCGAGAAAAGACCGCCCCGCCGCATCCGCGCCGCAATCGATGAAACGTGCGATGCCCGGATGCGTCAGCCCGGCCAGGATCTGGCGCTCCTGCTGAAAGCGCCCGCGAAAGAATCCCTCTTCGAATCCTGGCCGCAGAATCTTCACCGCGGCTTCCCGCGTCACGCCGTCCTCCGACGTATCGGCGCGATACACCAGCCCCAGCCCGCCTTCCCCAAGCTTCGACCGCACACGCCATCGTCCGATCACTTCCGGTTCGGAACGAAGAGAACGGTGCAGAATGCTCTCCGCCAGGAAACCGGCATCGGCCGCCAGCATCTCCTCCACCTGCTGGCGCATCAGCGGCTTTCCCTCACATGCGGAATCCAGGTAGTGGACCCGTGCCTCCCCGCTCAATTCGCTCGCGGAGCTGTATATCTGTTCGAGTTCCTGGATGGAGATGTCACGGCTCATTGCCCGGCAATCCGTTCAGTCTTGTATATAACCAAGCTCGTGAAAACTGCCAGTCGCGTTTCACCGTGGAGAGAGAAATTTCCAGAGCCTCGGCGATTTCCTGAAACTCCAGTCCGCCGAAGAAGTGCATCTCAATGATCTTCGCTTTGCGTTCGTCCTGGGCGCCCAGCTCATCCAGCGCCCGGTCCAGTTCCAGCAGTTGATCGGTGGATAAGGGAAGTTCCGGGCAAGCCAGTTCGAATCCGGGGGCGATTTCCAGCCGCTCCAGATTCCCATGGCGCTTGGCCGCCGTACGCGCGCGGATCGCGTCAATCAGCACCATTCGCATCGTGCGCGAGGCCAGCGCCAGAAAATGGGTACGGCTCTTGTAGCCGCGGTGCGCCAGCCTCAGCCACGCTTCGTGAACCAACTGCGTTGGTTCCAGGCTGGGCTTGTGCACGGAGCGGCTCAGATGAATCGCGGCTATCCTCCGCAACTCCCCGTAGATCTCAGCCGTTTGTGATTCCATCGGAATCGGTTCTATGAGCATAACAACTGCCTTGTCTTGCGGCACGAAGGGATCTATACTGCACTCGGAACCACTCAATCTGAGTGCGGCAGGTCGAGCGGTGGAGGAGCAAGCCATGATCCGAATCCGTGTCATGCGATTTGACGACGCCCTTGGGCGCCGCTTCGTCGAACTTGTCGATCGTCTATTGCCGGCAGGCAGCAGGTTTCATCTCAATCCAATGCCTCGTCTGGAATACGTGGATATCGCTCAGAGCATCGCCTTTCCCCTCGGCTCCACTCATGTGCGGGAGTCCGTCGGGGAAGCGAGCCTTGAGATCAACCCAAATGCGCCGGGCAGCAATGCCGCCGCTGAGGTCTGGCGTCGCCGCTTCCGCGACGAACTGGACCGCCTCGTGCGGGATAACGCCCACACCGCCACCGTCGAACTGGTGTCCGGCGATCAGCACACGATGGTGGGCGAGTTTCGCCTCCGCCGCCTCGATGTCGATGACCTGGCGCGAATGGCCGACATGACCGCGGCCTCCGCGCTGATCCATGAACTCGAGGAGCAAAGCCATCGCGGAGATCATCCCTGGGAAGCCCCCGATTTCGATTCGCCCCACGCCCAAGCCATGCTCGCCGAGCAGCGAGTGACGGGAGGCCAGCGCGTGGAGGAACTCGAACTTCGGCACCCATCTAATGTCGACGTGAGCAACGCCGGCTCGCAGCAGCAGTGGCACTGGTGGATCCCGTTCCGTACCAGAGACGGCGGCCTATACGCGAATCAGATGGAGATGCTGGGGCGCAACGTGCTGCGCGCCCGCCTGGGTCACTATTCCGACGCAGCCAGCTATCGCCAGGCCTTTCAAGCCATGCTCACGAACCGCCGGCTGGATGCGGCCCGGACTGAGGCCACCGCGGCCCACTAGTACAGCAGCTTCAACCCGAACTGCACGCGCCGCGGCTCACCGGCAGAGTTAATGGTGCCTGCGCCCGGCGTGTTGATGTTCGCCGCCGGATTGCCGAATGCCGGAGTATTCGATGCGTTGAAGGCTTCGGCGCGGAACTGCACCCGGAACTTCTCGGTAAGCCGGAACGCCTTCGCCAGTGAGAAATCGAGGTTCGTCACGCCGGGCCCGTACAGGATGTTGCGTCCTGAATTCCCATAAGTAAACTGCGGCTGCACGGTGAATGCCGACACATCAAACCAGCGGTCAATCGTGCGCTGGCTGCCAGGCAACGTGCCGTCCCCAATGCGATTGGGCCGGTCGGCGCCGCCCGCGTTGGTGATGCCTCCGGATGTGGTCACGGTGAACGGCTCGCCCGTGCTGCGGCTGAACACACCACTCAACTGCCATCCGCCAATCACCAGATCCGCAATGCGGTTCGTGTTTGCCAGATAGGATTTGCCTTTGCCGAAGGGAAGCTCATAGGTAGACGAGAACACGAAGCCGTGCCGGATGTCGGTGAGCGAACTGGCCCGGTTCAGATTGCGGTCCCAGGGCTTCAACACGCCGGTGCCTTCGCCATTCCCCACCTCGTCGACGTTGTCGATGGCATGCGACCAGGTGTAGGACCCGAGGAATGTCAACCCCTTGGAGAAGCGCTTCTCCAGCTTCGTGATCAACCCGTTGTAACTGAGGGAGCCCATCGTCTCCTGCTGCGTCACGTTGTTGTAGAACGGCCACAGACGGCGCTGCGCCAGCGGCACTGGAGAGGGAGCGATGTCATAGGGCAGTGCATGATTGATGGCCAGTTGCAGTTGACGTGTACCGTTGCCGTTATAGCCCAAGGTCAGCAGGGTGTCGAAAGGCAGCTCTCGCTGCACATCGAGGAACCACTGCTGGGAGTACTGCGTGGGCAGATAGCGGTGCGAGGTTGTGATGCCTACCGCATTCGGGCCCGGCACGTCGCTCACGTTAAAGTCCACAGCCGGGAATCCGCCACTCAGCGTAAGCCGCGGATTGATCCGGTCCAGTGTCCCGAAGCCAAACTCCAGGAAGTCCGGCGCCTGATTCTGTCCGCGAGCCCACTGCGTCTGCACCGAATCGGCGCGCGCATAAATGAGCCCCGCGCCGGCCCGCACAACGGTCTTGTCGGTCACCTTATACGCGAAGCCGAGCCGGGGCGCGAAGTTGTTCCAGTCGTTCTCACAGTTGCAGTCCCCTTTGGCAAAGCGGGTCATCTTGAGCCGAGCGTTGGGACCTACGTCGGTGTAGTCGATGTCGAAGTTGGTAACCCGCCCGTCCGGGAAGAACGGAGCGAGGAAGGCATCCCAGCGGACCCCAACGTTCAGCGTCAGCCGCGGGCTTATCTTCCAGTCATCCTGGAAGAACCCGGCGAGTCCAGTGTGCACCAGATACTCACCGTTCTCATTGCCGACCGTGCCGCCTGCTGCCAGGCCGAGCATGAACTCCGCGAGCCCGTCGCCGGTCGCAGCACGATTGGCCGGATTGGCCGAGAACTCCCGGTTGAAGGCGAACTGGCCACGCGCGAACCGCGCTGCGTTGCGGAACACGTCCTCCCGGCGCACTTCAGCCCCAAAGCGGATGTTGTGCTTGCCCCAGATCTTGAACATCGTGTCGGAGAACTGATAGTTCCGCATGTTGTTCGTGTTCGGCCAGAAGGAGCGCGAACCAATCTCGGAATACCCTGCCGGCGTGAACCGCGAGTAGCCATGGTCATTCGACGAGGCGAGGTTGGTCTTCGGAATCCCCTTGATGCCGTAATCGTCGAACATCGGTTTGTCATAAGGGATGTCGAAACGCGTCGGCAGATCGGTGATCCCCAGCTTGAACTCGTTGGTCAGTGTGGGCCCGAACGTATAGGTGTGCGATGCCGCAATGCTGTTACCGCGGATGATCGTCGTGGTCGCCAAGCCTCCGTCGGCGGGCAGCGGCAGCGGGCCCGGCTCGAAGCGATCCCGGTTGCGACGGCTGTAGCGGATGGAGAAGCGGCTCTTGTCGCTGATGTTGTGATCCCCCTTCACGTCGAAGGTGTCCACATCGTTCTTCTCGCTTGGGGAGTAGAAGTAGTTGTTGTTGATCAGCCCGTTGTTGGTCGGCAGCGGATAGAGCGCCAGCAGCTTGGGGAACAACGGATCCCAGCGCGTCTTCGGCACTGTGTTGCCGGGGAAGGCCTGGCGGGTGAAACTGGCCGCTGTCCCCACGGTAGTGGCTGGATCGAACACCGGACGGATGCGGTTGAAGTTGCCTTCGCGCACCTCAGTCACAGGCACGGTGGAAGTGAAGCTGCGGCCAAGCCGCGTGCGCGTGCCTTCATAAGAGAAAAAGAAGAACGTTTTGTCCTTTTTGATCGGACCGCCGATGGTAGCTCCAAACTGGTTCTGACGGTACGGCGGCTTGGTGGATCCGCTGCGGTTGGCGAAGAAGTTCGTCCCGTCCAGCGAGGAGTTGCGGAGGAACTCGAACACCGTGCCATGGAACTGATTGGTGCCGGACTTGATGTTCACAAAGACCTGGCCACCCATGCGCGTTCCGTACTCGGCGGAGAGGTTGTTGGTAACCACGCGGAACTCGCCCACGGCGTCCACGCTGGGCTTCACCGCCTGTGCTTCAAAACCGATCGGCCCGCCGGAATAGGTCAGGGAGTTGTCCACGCCGTCGATGTTCACCTGCACTTGATAGCCATGCTGGCCACCAGCGGAGAACACGCCCTCGCCTTCCGGACGCGAGCCACGAGCGGCGGTTGTGCCCGCAGTGAGCCGCGCCAGTTCCAGGTAGTTGCGTCCATTCAAGGGAAGCTCCACGATGCGCTTGTTGTCGATGACCTGGCCCACGGTTGCGGTCTCCGAATCGAGCAGCGCCGCGGTAGCACTGACGCTGATGCTCTCGGTCACCGCGCCGGGTTTCAGAGTGAAATCGACACGGGCGGCCTGCGCCACGTCGAGCTTGATTTCCGCCACTTCCGCCACGGAAAATCCGGACATGGTAGCGGTCAGTTTATATCGGCCCACGGGCAGGCTGGGGAAGCGATAGAGCCCGGCGTCATTGGATGTAGACTCATTCCGAACGCCGGTTTCGATATTGGTGACAGCGACCTGAGCGCCGACTACGGCGGCTTCAGACTGATCGCGGACATTGCCTTGAATGGAAGCGGTTTGCGCCATGGAAACGTGGGCGCACACAACGAGACAGGCTGCGAGACAGAGGAACCTCATGTGGGGATGATATCAAGGTTGATTAGGGCAACGCCTCGCCGCCTTGCTCCACATTCTCCGCCGTATAAACACGGGAGCCGAGCACAATCGTCCTGGGCACCTGTTGTCCACTGAGCACCTTCAGCACGGTCTCGATGGCCTCCGCTCCGCCGGTGGGATATTGAAATGTCGCGTTGAGAATCCCCTGCTTCACGTAGGCAATGCCTTCATGCGGCAGAGCGTCGATGCCGACGAACAGCATCTCGCGTTCGCGATTGGCTGCTTTCGCGGCGAGCCATGCACCATGCGCACCGGGGTCGTTGTGAGCGTAGACCGCGTCGATCTTCGATAGCCGGGCGAGCGCGGATTCCATCTCCTTGCGGGCATCGGGCTCCAGCCACTTCATGTCCGCCTCAAATGCCACGTTGAGTCCGGAGCCTTCGATGCCGGCGCGAAAGCCCTGGTTGCGATCCTGGCCCGGAATGGAAGTCATGAGCCCCTTCAGTTCCACCACAGTGGCCTTCGGTCCCAGTTTCTTGCGCAGCCACTCTCCAGCGGCTTTGCCGATCTTGCGGTTGTCGGCCCCGATGAAACAGGTGAACTGATCGCCTTGCACGGCACGGTCCAGCACGATGACGGGGATCTTTGCCTGATAGGCCTTGGCAATCGGCTCAGTGAGCGGCTGCGATTCCTTGGGGCTGACGATGATGGCGTCGACACCGGCGCTGACCAACTCCTCGATGTGAGCCCGCTGTTTGAGGGTATCGTTCTGGGCGTCCTTAAAAACCATTTTCAAGTTGGAATGTTTTTTAGCCGCCGCCTCGATATCGGCATTCATCTGGACGCGCCACGGTTCGCCGAGATTGCACTGGCTCATGCCGATGGTGAACGTTTTCGCACCCTCGGGCTTCGATGAGCCGGAGCAACCAACCAGCATCAGGATGAGAACGGGAAGGAATATACGATGCATATCAGAATCGCCTCCGCCGCTGTGTAAGCACAGCAGCCACTAAGATCACGCCGGTCAGCATCAGGCGTCCGGCTTCGGGCACTGCGTTGATACTGAGAATTTTCTCAAGATAGCCGATGGTCATGGTGCCGAGCAAAGTGAGTCCCATGTGGCCACGACCGCCCATGAGGTTGGTGCCACCGATGACCACGATGGCGATGGCCGACAGTTCGTAGCCGCCACCGGCCTCCGGATCGCCCTGCTGCTCCTGGGCCGCCTGACAGATGCCTGCGACCGCGGCGCAGAAGCCGCAGGCGACGTACGCCAGCAGCTTGGAACGCTTCACGGGCAGTCCAGACAATCGCGCCGCCTCCTCGTTGCCGCCGATGGCGTAGAGGTCGCGTCCCCAAATATGCCGCGCCAGCAGCAGGCCCGCGAGCCCGGCAATGAGCAGGAAGATCACGGTCACCATCGACAGATTGCCGCCGAGAATGCGCGAGTCGATGAAGCGGAAGAACTCCGGCACCTGCACGTAACGGAACGTTCCGTCTCCGTTGGGCAGCGCCGTGGACACCTTCACGCCGCCGCTGACCGTCTTCGCAAGCCCGCGGGCGAACACCATCATGGCGAGCGTAGCGATGAACGGTTGCAGCCTCGGCCAGACCACCAGACTGCCGCTGATACCGCCGCAGATGGCCCCAATGGCGAGGCTAGAAGGGACACTCATCCAGGGCGGCCAGTTCCACCAGATGCTCATCATCGAGTAACACACAGCGGTAAATCCGAGAATGCTGCCGGCCGCGAGATCGATGCCTCCGGTGATGATGACCAGCGTCATACCGCACGCGAGAATGCCGTACACCGATGCTTGCCGCAACGCATCGCGATGCGTGCCGAGCTTGTAGAACGCCCCGTCGGCATGGAAGGCAAGCCCGAGCAGGATCACGATCAGCAGGGCGATGGCGGCTCTCAGCATGCGGCCTCCATGACCTTTTCGGGCGTCGCTTCCGCTTGCGAGAACACGGCGGAGACCTGCCCCTGACGCATGACCACGATGCGGTCGCTCATGGCGAGCAACTCAGGAAGTTCGGTGGAGATGAGCAGAATCGCCACGCCCTGGCGCGACCATTCGTTCATCAGTTGATAGATCTCCTGCTTGGCGCCGACGTCGATGCCACGCGTGGGTTCGTCCAGCAGCAGCAGCGTCGGCTTGGTGCGAATCCATTTAGCCAGGGCCACCTTCTGCTGGTTGCCTCCGGAGAGCTCGCCAACGTCCATGTCGAGCGACGCCGCCCGCAGATGCAACAGGTCGGCGAGGCGCTGCGCCTCTGCGCGCTCCGCAGCGGGGTTGCGCCAACGGGGCGCCGGCCCTGCCATCACACAGTTGGAGGCCACCGACATCGAGAGCACCAGGCCCGTCGTCTTGCGGTCGCTGGTGAGCAGCGCCACTCCCTCTGAGATAGCTTTCACTGGGTTCTGAAACAACTGAAGCAGCACGTTGCTGGTTCCTGCCCCCTGCAATCCCGCCAGACCGACAATCTCTCCGGCATGCACGCTGAAGTCCTTGAGGCGCAGCCGCTCCGGTCCAATCGACGGAGTTCGGGGAGGGAACTGCTCACTGACCTCGCGCCCCACCATGAGTGAGATGAGTTCGGCACGCGGCAACTGCGACGCGGGCCGTGAAGCCACTGCCTGTCCGTCGCGGAGCACGGTAATGCGGTCAGCGATGCGTTCGATCTCCTCCATCTTGTGAGTGATGTAGACGATGCCGCAGCCGCGCTGCTTCAACTGTGCGATGAGTCCGAAGAGTTGCTCCACCTCCACCGCGGTAAGGGCGCTGGTGGGTTCATCCATGACGATGACCTTGGCATTACGGGCCGCGGCCTTGGCGATCTCCACGCGCTGCTGCATACCGATGGGGAGTGAGCCGACGAGCGCATGCGGATCAACGTCGATCAGATCCCTGGCCTTGGCCGCCAGTTCGGCCTGCGACACGAAGCCCCAACGGCGCGGCATGCGGCCCAGGAAGAGATTCTCGGCCACGGTCATGGTCGGGATGAGCGAGAGTTCCTGATAGATCACGGCGACGTCGGCACTGCCCTCGATGTGTCCCGCATCAGCGCTGAGGGTCCCGGCGAGAATCCGGATCAGCGTGCTCTTCCCTGCCCCGTTCTCTCCAGCAAGCAGATGCACCTCACCCGCGTAGATATCGAGGTCCACCTGGCGCAACACCTCGGCTGCGCCGAATCGCTTCGAGATCCGGCGCATGGCGAGCAGCGGAGTGGATTGGTTCACTAGGGCCTTCCTACCGTGGGGCCATCCACGTTGTACATCTGCGGCATGCGCTTGTCGACGGGAGGCAGCGGCGGGCGCTTCTTGTGCGACCCAAGCTGATACCAATAGGCCACCGTGTAGAAATTGTCGGAGCGGTGGTTGCCGTGCCCGTGCTCAATGGTCATCTTGAACTGCTTGTCAAAGGGAATGGGCGAATCCGTGTGGAAGCGGTAGACCATCCACTTCGCGCCGCGCGCATCGCCGCCATTCATCGGGTTGCCATAATGCTTGAACGCGAAGGTCGGCTTGGCGCTGCCGAACGGAGAGATGCCGCAGCCGCCATAGCACCATGCACCGAGGTAGTAGTCTTCGGAACCCGTGCCCGTGATCTTGGGTTTGGCCATGTCGTCGATGAAGATCATCTCGTCGCCTTCACCCCACCATGCGCCCTGGTTCTGCAGGATGGAATGGGTGACACCGACGAAGTGCCCGCGCCCTTCGGCTTCGAGGATGACGTAGTTGGTCTTGCCATCGAGGTTGGGATGGTTGTTGACCTTTGGATCGCCGTTGGCCTTCCAGTCGGAAGTCCAACCAGGCGTCGGGGTAGCCTGCCGGTACTCGGCATAGAAATAGGGCATGTCGGCGGGCAGCGATTTATGCTTCTGCCAGTCGAAGTTGTAATAGAGCGAGCCCACATTCTGCGGCCCTTCATTGGTCACGGTGATCTTCGCCGACTTGCGGAAGGGCATCGGGAAATAGCAATTGAGGGCCTTCTGCGAGCCGACCGACAGCGGCCCCGATTCATAGACGAAGTACTCACCCAAGCCGAGTCCGAAGAAGTCGCCGATGGGGGCTTCGACGGCCGGAAGCGAGTCGCCGTCCCAATACATTCTAAGGACAAGTTGTTTTAAGTGATAAGGCTCGGGAGCGGCGATGGTGAACCACATGTGGGTGATCACGCCTGGCCCCTGGACTTCGCCAATGGTCCGCGTCTCCCCCGGTTTCAATGGGTTTTTCCGGCCGCCATCATCGTTGGCGCCTTCACGGTCGAACGAGGAGATACGCTCCTGGGAATAGTTCTTCAGCGTCATCAGGTGGGATAAATCGTCCGCCTGAAGCGACAGGGCAAATAGAAGGACGGAAAGAGTGGGACGCATAGCTATTCAAGTATACTTTTCTCATCATGAACCGTCGTCAATTCGTTCATACGGGCGCGGCCGCGTATGCCTCGCAACTGGCTGCACAGACGAAGAAACGGGTTGGTTTGATCGGCACCGGATGGTACGGCAAATGCGACTTGCTGCGGCTGATCCAGGTAGCTCCGGTGGAGGTGGTTTCCCTCTGCGACGTGGACAAACGCATGCTCGCCGAAGCTGCGGACATTGTCGCCACGCGGCAGGTCTCGAAGAAGAAGCCGCGCACGTTCTCCGACTATCGCGAGATGTTGAACCAGAAGGATCTGGACATCGTGCTGATCGCCACGCCGGACCACTGGCATGCATTGCCGATGATCGCCGCGGCGAAGGCAGGCATAGACATCTATGTACAGAAGCCGATCAGCGTAGACATTGTGGAAGGGCAGGCGATGCTGGCCGCGGCCCGAAAATACAAGCGCGTGGTGCAGGTAGGCACACAGCGGCGCAGCACGCCGCACCTGGTAGAGGCCCGCGACCGGTTCCTCAAGACCGGCAAGCTGGGCAAGATCGGCTATGTCGATATCTGCTGCTACTACCACATGCGGGCGCGGAACAACCCGCCGGATACCGCACCGCCGGACTACCTGGATTACGAAACATGGACCGGACCGGCGCCGATGCGGCCTTACAACGAGCTGACGCATCCGCGCCGCTGGCGCGCGTTCATGGAATACGGCAACGGCATCATCGGCGATATGTGCATTCACATGCTGGACATGGTGCGCTGGATGGCGGACCTGGGCTGGCCGAAGCGAGTCGGCTCTTCGGGCGGCATTCTGATCGACAAGGCGAGCAAGGCGAACATCACGGACACGCAGTCGGCGACATTCGATTTTGAGGAATTTCCGGTGGTGTGGACACACCGCACCTACGGACATGCTCCCGACCCGCAATATCCATGGGCGGCGACGTTCTACGGAGACAAGGGCACGTTGCAGTGCAGCGTGAACGGCTATGACTTCCGCCCGATGGGTGCAGGAGAAGCCGTATCGCGCAAGGTGGTGTATGAACTGGCGCGCTATCCGGAAGATGAAACCGAACCCGCGCTGGAGCGGCACGTAGCGCCGGCGATCCGTCATCACATGCTGGACTTTCTGTCGGCCATTGAGAAGCGGAGCAAGCCCGTGGCGGATATTGAACAGGGCCACATTTCGACGGCCAGTTGCATTCTGGCGAACCTCTCGCTGCAGTTGGGACGCAGCCTGCGCTGGGATGCGGCCAAGCAGCAAGTCATCGGCGATGCGGAGGCGAACCGGCTGCTGGCGAGGCCTTATCGTAAGCCGTACGTACATCCGGATCCAGCAACAGTCTAACCGCGATGGGCCGAGACTCAGTACAATGCTGATGGAATGTCCCAACAGCATCGCCGTACGTTTCTCGTGACCTCCGCGGGCCTGCTGGCCGCGCCCGTATTCGCAGCCAACAAACGCGGGCCCAATGATCGCATCCGCGTCGCCATTGTCGGACTGCGCGGCCGTGGGCGCGACCATATCAAGGCCTTCAACGCCCTGCAAGGGCAGAATGTCGAGATCGCCGCCATGTGCGATGTGGACAGCAAGCTGCTTGCCCAGCGCGTCTCTGAGCAGGAACAGGCGTCGGGCCGCAAGCCGGAGATGGTGACCGACATGCGCCGCGTCTTCGACAACAAAGAGATCGATGTGGTGTCGTTCGCCACGCCGAACCACTGGCACGCGCTCGGCGCAGTGTGGGCCTGCCAAGCGGGTAAGGACGTGTATCTGGAGAAGCCCGGCACACACAACATTCAGGAAGGCCCGAAGGTCATTGAGGCTGCGAAGAAATACGAGCGCATCGTGGCGCACGGCACGCAGAACCGTTCCAGCCCACAAATCGTGGAAGGCATTCGCAAGCTGAAGGAAGGCGTCATCGGGCGTGTGTACCTCGCGCGCGGCGTGGCTTTCAAGTACCGCGGTGCGATCCCGAAGCCCGCGCCATCGCCGGTGCCGGAAGGTCTCGATTGGGACCGCTGGCTGGGCCCCGCGGCGAAGGTTCCCTATTCGAAGGCGATTCAGGGCTCCTCGGGCAATGGCTGGCATTTGATGTGGGATTACGGCGCCGGTGAAATCGGAAACCAGGGTGTGCACGAACTCGACATCATGCGCTGGGCGCTCGATCTGGAGACACATCCGAACAAGATCGTCTCGATGGGCGGCGCGTATGTCCACAAGGATCAGCAGCAAGCCCCGCAGGTGCAATCCATCATGTTCGAATGGGCGAACCGCGATGTGCTGGTCTCGTTCGAGACACGCGGCGGCTACACCAACACCGAAGCGGGCATGGGCGCGGAGTATCCGTTCCTGGACAAGAAGAACGTAGTGGGCGTGATCTTCGTGGGCACCGAAGGGTATATGATCCTGCCCGACTATTCGAGCTACTACACGTTCCTGGGACCGAAGCGCACGCCAGGACCGAAGGCAACGGGCACGAACGACATTACGGATCTGCCGCACTTTGAGAACTTCGTGAAGGCGTTGCGGAGCCGCAAGTCGGAAGATCTTGCAGCCGGGGCGAGAGAGATCCACATGTCGAGTTCGCTGGCGCATCTGGCGAACATCGCGCAGCGCACCGGCCGGATGATCCATTTCGACGCGGCCACGGAGAAGGTGAAGAACGATCCCGAGGCCAACAAGATGCTGGGGCGCACGTGGCGCGCGCCCTATACGATGCCGGAGAAAGTTTGAGTCATGGAGAAACTGAATCGCCGTCAACTGGCCGCGGGACTGCTGGCCGCGAGCCAGGCGGGCGCTGCAACCACGCTGCCGAATCTTGTCTTCATCCTGAGCGACGATCATTCCGTTCCTTTCATGGGCGCCTATGGCGACCCTGTGATTCAGACGCCGAACCTGGACCGGTTCGCGCGCGAGGGCATGCGGCTGGACAAGATGTTCACCGCGGCTCCGCAGTGTGTTCCATCACGGACGGCGTTTCTCACGGGGCGCTCGCCGGTCGCATGCCGCATGGGGCGATTCACGTCGCCGCTGCCCGCGGATATTCCGACGCTGCCCGAACTGCTGCGGCGGAAGGGCTATTTCACGGGCGTTTGCCGCCGCTGGTTCCATCTGGATGGCCCGGCGAACCCGGGCCCTGTGAGCACCAAGATCTTCGATGAACACGGCGTGCGGACATGGGATAAGCGCGTCGATTGGCTCGATAAGAACTCGCGGCGCGATCAGACGGAAGCGAAGATCAACGAGTTTCTGGACAAAGCGCCGAAGCACCGGCCTTTCTTCCTGTGGGTGAACTTCAATGATCCGCATCACGTTTGGGATCGCGATGCGATTCCGAAGCCGCACGATCCGAAGAAGCTGCGGGTGCCGGCATATCTGCCAGATCTACCCGGAGTGAGAGACGATCTGGGCCGCTATTCCGACGAAGTGGCTCGCATGGACAGCGAGTTTCAGACGGTTCTGAATGTGCTGGAGAACCGCGGATTCAAGGAGAACACGCTCATCATTTTCATGGGCGATAACGGACTGGCGTTCCCCCATGGCAAGGGGTCGCTGTACGATCCGGGACTCAACGTTCCCTGTCTGGCGCGCTGGCCGGGCAAGATCAAGCCAGGCACATCTTCCGCGGCGCTGGCATCGGGAGAAGACGTGACGCCGACGTTTCTGGATGCGGCCGGCTTATCGCCGTTGCCTGCCATGTCGGGCAAGAGCCTGTTGCCGCTGTTCACGGGAAAGACGGACAAGCACAGGGAATACATCTTCGCCGCACGCAACGTACACGGCGGAGCGACGTTCACCGCCGAGACGAAGGCGAACAGCTTCGATCTGTCGCGCTGCGTGCGCAACGAGCGGTACAAGCTGATCTTCAACTGCACACCGCAGATGGAATACTGGCCGGTGGACAGCGCCGCCGATCCAGGCTGGCAGGACATCCTGAAAGCTCATCAGGCGGGTAAGCTGAAGCCGGAACATGAGCGGATCTACTTCGGCAAACGCGCGGTGCTGGAGCTGTACGATCTGCAAGCGGACCCGAACGAGTTTCACAATCTGGCGGGCAAGCCCGAGTATGCGGCGATCCAGCGGCAGCTGGGCATTGCGCTGCAGGAGAAGATGATTCTCGATTACGATTATTTGCCGTTGCCGTATAACGAATAGCCCTAATTTGTTCAGTCTTCCCAGACTGAACTGCGACCGGCCTGGAGGCCCGTCGCCACCCTAGAGCAGGTGGAAGCCCACATCGACGATGGCCGAGCTGGTGACGGGCTTGCCGTCTTTTCGGGCGGGGCGAAAGCGCCATTTGCGGATGGCTTCGATGGCCTTTTCGTCGAGCCCCAGGCCGAGCGACTGGCGAACTTCGACGCGGCTGACGCGGCCCTTTTCGTCGATGTCCACGAACAACACGACGGTTCCGGTCAATCGCGCTTTGCGGGCCTCTTCGGAATATTCCGGTTCGATCTGATAGAGGACGGTGGGGCCTTCGCTCCAACCCAACTGGCCGCGTCCGGCGATTCCATCGCCCCTTCCTGGACCAATGCCGCGCCCCTTGCCCGGCCCGATTCCGCCGGGACCGCCGGGGCCATCGGAAGGAGGTCCGGGGACGCCGCCGGGCAATCCGATGACAACGGGCTGAGTGCCATCGGCGAGCCCAGCGATGGTTGGCTCCACGGGCAGCGCGGGCACATGATCCGACTGCCGGGTGGTGGGTGGCAGAAACTGGCGAGGCGCTGCTTTCGGTGGCTCGCCTAAGCTGGCGGGCAGAACATCGCGCCCGCCACCGCCGGCATCCTGTTCGGGCAGCGGCGGGGCCTTGTCGGGATGATAAACGATCTTCGTATCGGCAATCTGGATTACCTGCTGCGGCCGTTGCACATCGAGGAGCGCAGTGAAATGCAGCATGGCGAACACTGCCCCGACATGGAGCAGAAGAGAGATGAGGCGCGATTTCATTGCAGCCACTGGATGCACGGCGCGGGCCAAAACGCGGAATCAGCGAGTTAGCATGGCGCGAGGCGTGACTGGGAGACCACAGCGTGAACGAGGGAACAATCGTTGCACCCGGCTCGTCTTCCTGAACAGGAGATCCGCTTATGTACTGCTCACATTGTGGACGCGAAGTCGCCGCGGAAGCCAGATTCTGCCCTGCTTGCGGAAAATCGACGCCGGTCTGGGAGGCGGAACATGCGCATGAGGCTCCGAAGCGGCTGTACCGGCTGGCGTATGACAAGAAGATCGCCGGCATCTGTTCCGGACTGGCGCGATATCTAAATGTTGACGTGACACTGGTACGGATTCTGACGGTTGCGGTAGCCGCGATTACGGGATTCCTGCCGGGCGTGATCGCATACCTGGTGGTGTGGATGATCATGCCGGTGGAGGAACGGATGACAGCTCCGCAAGGGGCACCCCATACGGTGTAACAAGCCGCTCCGTTACCGTGCCGGCACATAGACGGGGATTCTTCCTAATTTCGTTTCGGTTTCGACGGCATCGAGGACCAGGGAACGAAGGGAAGGATGGTTATCGATGAGGGTGCGCACTTCGCGTGGCCAGAGCTCGAAGCGGTCAGGCGGACCGGGCTGAGGCGCGGGTTCCGGCGGTGGCTCGCTGGCGGTTTGCTCCGGCTTCTCGGGTTCGAACCGTTCCTTTTCGATTTCAGGAGCAGGTTCGGGGACTGCCAGGACCGGCATCTCGGGTTCGAATGCTTCATTTTGCATTTCGGTGTTGGACGGGAAGTCCTGATCCAGATCCTGCAGTTCTTCGAGGGCAGGCAGCGGACAGTCCTTGCGGTGTTTGGACAAATTGCGGTAGGTACGGGTGAAAAGACGTTCCTGACGGTCGAGGTGTTTGTCGAGAATGTCGAGGTATTTTCCGTTGGTGCGGTAGGCAAGGGCATGGAGGCAATCGGGAGGGATGTTGGCGCCGTAGGTCTCGTTGGTGTCGAAGCGGTGTTCGGTGATGGCGAGATTCAATTCGGCGGACTGTGCCGCTTCGAGGCGGCGAATCTTCCAGCGGGCGTGAACGAGGCTATCCACGAGATCGGACTCGAATTGGTCACGCGGGAGAAAGACGCCGTGGTAGAGATTGGCGAGGATCTGGAAGGTTTCCTTGGATTCGGTTTCCAGAACGACGCGCGGAGAATGCATGCCATGCTTGGTGTGGTTGAGGGCGGAGCGGGAACGTCCCTCGGGTGTAACAGCGCCTCGTGAACGGGCGCCATTGACCTTGGATTGCTCGGAGCGGGTCATGATGTGGGGAACCTCCGCTTCGAGTGTACGAGGGGGAGGCTGGGGAAACGGGTGCTTTATGGGCAATGAAGAGGCGTGTTTATTGATAATGGGGAGGTTATTGGAACAACATTTATTTTGAAGCAATGTGACCGGGCCGAGGGCGGGGTGTGCCATCCGCCGATGCCGCGGAGGCCCCCCGCACAATAACAGACATCATTACTTATCCAGCCGGTTCACCGTCTGCTGCAGCATGGCCGCCCGTTTGGCAATGCCGTTAGCGTGGGCGCGCAGGATGGAACGGTTTTTCTTGAATTCACCGGAGTCCATGAGCGTAGCCTTCTGGGCGGCAAAGATGGTGAGCAATTCGGCCTTGGTCTTTACCAGGTCCCATTCCTTCTTTTGGGCTTCGGTCATGGAGCCGAGTTTGGCATCGAGTTCCGTGACGTCGCGCTTGAGCTTGCCGACATTTTCATTGAGCCCCGTGATGTCTTGTTTGAGCTTGGTCTCATCGAGGGTCTTCTGCTTCAGGTCGCGGCTGAGTTTCTCGGCGTCGCGCTGAATATTGGCTGCATCGCCGATGATGCCGCGGAAGGCCTGAGAGTCGGCCATCAGAGGAAGGGCGAGCGCGGCGGAAGCCAAGAGGGTGAGGATCGGTTTCATGTATCGGTCTCCTTGCTGTTGATTCGCGGGGATTGCTTCCCCGTACAGCTATCCAGACGCGGCAAGGGAATTGTTTGATTCTTACAAAGAGTGGATGAGGGACATCGGTTTTTTCGATGGAAGGAGCGGTGAACATTTGCGGAGCGAACCGATTGGCATTTCGGGCTTCGGCATTGTTTTTGGGCCACAGATGAACACAGATGAACGCCGATGATCAAAAAGCCGCAGCGCGTTCGCAAAGTTTGTCGAAGAAGCGTTTGATCATCAGTTTCGAGGTGCTGTCGATGAGGCGCTGGCCGACGGCGGCGATGGTTCCGCCGACGTGCACGTCGCCATCGTATTGCACGGTGCATTGCTCGCCTTCGGGGGTGATGCGCAGGAGTCCTTCGCCCTTCATGAAGCCGATGCGGCCGGTGCCTTCCACCAGCAGTTTGAAGCCGTGCGGAGGGTCGGGGTCCGTGATGCGCACCTTCCCATCAAACTGGCCGGAAACGGCGGCAAGCACCATCTTCATCTTCATTTCGTACGTGCCGTCGGCCACCTTCACGAGTTTTTCGCAGCCGGGCATGCAGGAAGCGAGCACGTCCGGATCCTGGAGCAACTGGTAGGCGCGCACGGCATCGACCGGCAGGGCATGGGATCCGTGAATCTTCACTACGCTTCAGCCCCTGCCATGGCAGCCGAAAGTGCGCGTGCGGTGTAGACGCGAGCCAGGTGGGCGCGATACTCCGCCGAGGCGTGGATGTCGCCGTTGGCATCGATGCCGTCGGCAACCACCTCGGCGGATTTGCCGATGTCTGCCGCGCTGCCATCCGAGCCAAGCAGCAGTGCCTCGACATTGGTGGCGCGATAACTGGAGCCGCCGAGGCCGGTCACACCGACACGCACCATGCTGACCTTGCCGCCTTCCATTGCAACCCGGGCGGCGACGCCGACGATAGCGAATCCGGAGGCAGGCTGCAACATTTTTTGGTAACTGGTGCCTGTGGAGTTGGCTTCCACCGGGACGGAGATTTCCACGATCAGTTCATTCGGCTCCAAGGCTGTGGTGAATGTGTCCTGGAAGAAATCCTTGGCCACAACCGTTCGTTCGCCACCGCGATGGGCGATGCGGATCTCGGCCTCAAGCGCTTGCAGGGCCGCCGGGTAGTCAGCGGAAGGATCAGCGTGGGCGATGCTGCCTCCGAGGGTTCCGACGTTGCGAACCTGCACATCGCCAATGGCCGCGGCGGCCTGGGCCAGCAGCGGACAAGCCGAGCGCACGAGCGGCGTGGATTCGATCTCGTGATGGGTGGTCATGGCGCCGATGCGCAGCATGCCGCCATCCTGCTGGATCTTGCTGAGCCCCGGCACGTGGCGCAGATCCACCACTTTGCCTGGCGCGGCGAGGCGCAACTTCATCATCGGGATGAGGCTCATGCCGCCGGCGAGCACCTTCGAGCCAGGGTCGTTGAGCAGATCGAAGGCCTCGGCCAAACTGACGGGCGTAGCGTAGTCAAAGTTCTGAGCAATCATGCGCGGCCTCCCTGCAACACTTTCCAGATTTTTTCCGAGGTCAATGGCATGTCGAGATGCCGCACACCGAGCGGGCTCAAGGCGTCGACAACGGAGTTGACCACCGCGGGCGAACAGCCGATGGTGGCCGCTTCGCCGACACCTTTCACTCCCAGTGGATTGACGGGTGTGGGGGTTTCGGTGCTGGCCATTTCGATGTTCGGCGAATTGGAGGCTTTGGGGATGGCGTAATCCATGAACTCGCCGGTGAGCAACTGGCCGGAGTCGTCGTAGATGCCGTGTTCGTAGAGGGCCTGGCCAAGGCCCTGGACGACACCACCTTGCACCTGGCCGGCGACGATGAGCGGGTTGATCACCTTGCCGCAATCATCCACGGCAATGTAGCGTTTGATCTCAATGGCGCCGGTGTCCTTGTCGACTTCGGTGACGACGAGGTGAGCGCCGAAGGGGAAGGTGAAGTTGGGGGGCTCCCAGAAGTTCGTGGCTACCAGGCCGGGTTCGGTATTGGCGGGCAACTTCATGGCGCGATGCGCGGAGCCGGCGATTTCGGCGAGGGAAACACTCTTGCCCGATTTGTTGCAGGTACAGCGTCCATTGGCGTAACTGACGTCATCGGATTCCAGCAGCATGGCGCCGAAGCGCTTGATCTTGGTTTTCAGTTCCTGGATGGCGAGATACATGGCAGTGCCGCCGATGGCCGTGGCCCGCGAACCGAAGGTTCCGATGCCGTACTGCACCACCGAGGTGTCGCCATGCATGACGACGACATCATCGAATCCAACGCCGAGTTCATCTGCCGCGATCTGGCTGAAGGTGGTTTCTTCGCCCTGGCCTTGCGGCTTGATGCCAGTGAGAACGGTTACGGTGCCGGACGGCTCCACGCGGACGGTGGCACTTTCCCAACCACCAGCGGGCGTGGCGGGCGATGGGCCGATGGCGCAGATCTCTCCATATGTGGAAAGACCGATTCCCATGTAGCGTCCAGCGGCACGAGCCTTGCGCTGCTCTTCGCGCAGTTCGTTGTAACTCGCCATTTCGAGGGCTGTCTTGAGCGGCTTGGCATAGTCTCCGCTGTCGTACATGAGTCCGGTTCCGGTGGCGTAAGGGAACTCGTCGTTGTGGATGAAGTTCTTCAAACGGATCTCGACTGGATCCATCTTCAGTTCCGCGGCGAGGATGTCCACCATGCGTTCAATGCCGTGCGTGGCTTCGGGGCGGCCGGCACCGCGATAGGCGTCAGTAGGGACGCAGTTGGTGAACACTCCGACAATGTCCGCGCGCACGGTCTTGCAGCGATACAAGCCGGGCATCATCAACACGCTCAAGGTGGGGATGACCGGCGTCAGCAATTGATGATAAGAGCCGAGATCCTGGATCAGCTTCAGCTTGATGCCGGTGATGGTGCCATCGCGGCGGGCGGCGATTTCGTAGTAATCGACGTGGCCGCGGCCGTGGATGGTGGCCTGCATGTGCTCACGGCGCGACTCAATCCACTTCACCGGCTTTCCGGTGCGCATGGCGATGAAGCCCATGAGCGCTTCTTCGGCGTAGACATTGAGTTTGCAGCCGAAGCCGCCGCCGACTTCGGGGGCAACGACGCGCAACTTATTTTCGGGCACGCCGAGCATGCCCGCCACCAGCGATCGCATGAGGTGGGGAATCTGGCTCGAGGAGTAGATGGTAAGCGCCTTTTCGCCGCTGCGGTAGTCGGCGACAACGCCGCGCGTCTCCATGGAACAGGGGATGAGACGCTGGCTGGTGATGCGCTGTTTCACCACCACTTCCGCTTCGGCGAAGACTTTGTCTACTTCGCCGTTTTCCTGGTGATAGTTGAAGGCGATGTTGTCGGGCCATTGCGGGTGTACCGCGGGGGCACCTTCGGCGAGTGCTTTCTCCGGATCGGCGACGGCATCGGTGGGGTCGAAATCAACTTCGATCAGATCGACGGCATCGCGGGCGATGTAACGATCGCGGGCCACGACTACGGCCACGGGGTGCCCGACGTAATAGACGCGATCCTGGGCGAGGATGTGATGATGCGGCACGCGGAGTCCGGGGAGTGACGCGCCACAAGGCACGGGGCCGACATCTTTCACGTCGGCGCCGGTGTAGACGGCAACCACTCCGGGAAGCTCCAGGGCTGCTTTGGTTTCGATGCCGCGAATGCGGGCCGCGGCGTAGGGACTGCGCACGATGCAGGCATGATGCATGCCAGGCATCTGGATATCGTCCACATAGGTAGCGGTTCCGGTGATAAGGCGCGGATCTTCTTTGCGCTTGATCTTGCGGCCGACGAGCGTATCGAGTTTGGTAATTGTGGTGGCCATCGCGTTTACGCTCCCATCTTCGCGGCGGCGGCTTTGACCGCGGCAACAATATGTTGATAGCCGGTGCAGCGGCAGAGATTCCCTTCCAGGCCGTGGCGGATTTCACTCTCGGTAGGGGAAGGATTGCGCTCAATCAATTGCTTCGAGGCCATGATCATGCCTGGCGTGCAGTAGCCGCACTGCAATCCGTGTTCTTCCCAGAAGGCCTGCTGTACGGGGTGCAGCTTGCCATCCGCGGCAAGCCCTTCAATGGTCACGATCTCGCGGCCATCGGCCTGAACCGCGAACATCGCGCAGGATTTGATGGCCTTGCCGTCCACGCTGACGGTGCAGGCTCCGCAGATGGATGTCTCGCAGCCGATATGGGGGCCGGTGAGCCCCACCACTTCGCGCAGATAGTGGATGAGCAGCAGTCGCGGCTCGACTTCATGAGTATATTTTGTGCCGTTGATCGTAAGAGTGATGGATCTCTTCATAGGAAAGTAGCTCCTCGGAATTGCCGCTATCATATCGCATACCGGAATAGAATAGATCGAGTGCCCAACGCGTATTTCGAATACGGTCCGCCGACGCGACTCGCCGCCAGCGTGGAGTGTTTTTGGGCGTCGTGCGCGGCCTCAGATGGGGCGCACCGAGTGTATCCGGACGGATGCATGGACCTGATGTATACGCGCGAGGGCGGCCGTTCACGGCTGGAAGTGATCGGAGCGATGACACAGTATATGGACGCGGAGGCGTCGCCGGGAACCGAAATATTTGCGATCCGATTCCGGCCGGGAGGGATGGGGTTGGCACTGAGTGCGGACGAATTGCGGGATGCCGCGGTGGAGTGGCAAGCAATCCATCCGCACGATGCGAGGTTGCTGAAGACGCGGCTGGACGATGCCACTACGGTGAATGAGCGGATCGCTATTTGCAGCGCGATTCTGCCCACTCCGGTAACCGATCCCGTGCAGAGAGCGATTGCGCATTTGGAAGGCATGCGGGGGACGGCGGATCTGGAGTGGCTGGCCGCACAGGCAAACGTGAGTGAGAGGCAGTTCCGGCGGCTTGCGGTGGCGCGCACGGGGCTCGCTCCGAAGCAACTGGCGCGCATCCTGCGCTTCCGTCATGCGCTGGCTCGGCTGCGCGGGGCCAAGCGTGGCGAATTGACGGCGCTGGCACTCGAATGCGGCTATTATGACCAGGCGCACTTCATCCACGAGTTTCGCCAGTTCAGCGGCGAGAGCCCTGTCCGTTTTTTACAATCTTCCGCCGCTGCCCAGCCGTTACACTCGGTTCATGAAAGTCACAGCCATTCTCACCATGGAACGGATTGAAGAATCCGTTCAGTTCTGGACCGGCAAGGCCGGCTTCGATCTAACCGTGTCCATTCCGCAAGGCGATGCCATGGGCTTCGCCATTCTGCAAAAGGGCGATGCCGAAGTGATGCTGCAGAGCCATGACAGTGTGGCCGCCGATCTACCGATGCTGACGGGCTATGCCGGCGCTTCGAAGAGCTGCCTGTTCGTGGAGGTGGAAGATTTCGAAGGGATGGTGCAGAAACTGGAGGGAGTGCCGGTCGCGTTTCCGGTGCGGCAGACGACGTACGGAATGAGAGAAATCGGCGTCTTCGAGCCCGGCGGCCATCTGGTCATTTTTGCCCGCCCGAACTAAGAACGGGTACAATCAGCCTCGTGGCGGAACAACAGCTGGCATTTGAGATTACACCGAAGGCAGTGAAGGATCTGGTGGACAGCGGCGCGCGCGTCGTTCTCATCGACGTGCGCGAACCGCACGAACATGCGGTTTGCAGCATTGAGGGCGCGCATCTAGTGCCGATGAATACGGTGCCAGCGCGAGTGCAGTCGATTGAAGCGGCGGCCGATGAGGCGTTGGTGGTGGTGTTCTGCCATCACGGGATGCGCAGTTTGTCGGTGGTGAACTGGCTGCGGCAGCAAGGTGTGGAGAATTGCCAGAGCATGAGCGGTGGGATTGATTTGTGGAGTATTGAAATCGACCGGTCCGTGCCGCGCTATTGAGCGCCTGGGAAACGAATACCTGCATAGATATCGGAGAGCGCTACCTCTCCGCGAGTGGATAGAACGGGCACCAGGGCATTCAGACCTTGGTGGTTCGAGAGCAACCATTTGCCCTCGTGCTGCCGTTCAAACTTCTCGATGAGGACTTCGTCCTGCGACAAGAGGAAATACTCGCGCAATGTGGAGATGCGCTGGTAGCCGTGGAACTTCGCTCCACGGTCATGGGCGGCAGTGGAGATTGATAGCACCTCGAAAATTGCCACTGGGTTCACCACGGTGTCATTTCGTCCAGAGAGCAGTTGAATCTCACCGCAGATAATCATCATGTCGGGGTAAGTGAAGTGAGACGCGGGGTCGATGCAGAGCCGGAGATCCGATGGAATGGCCTGACAGTCCGTACCCGCCAGTTTCGCCGAGACAGCCAGCAAGAGGTTCCTGGCGATGAGTGCGTGGTTTACCGTGCCTCCCGCCATATCGAACATCTCCCCGTAATAGAACTCATGCTTCAAGGTTGAATCCGCCTCGATCTCGAGATACTGCTGCGCGGTGAGCAGATGCTTTGGTTGGGAGGCCATCTTTACTTCCTTATTCTAACGTCAGGGCGTAATCCGCATGCTATGGTGTTTCCATGGCGGAGGCCAACCCCTTTCAAGATCCACTGCGCTTTGAGCGGAGAGCGCCACCGTGCGCAGTGGTGATATTCGGCGCCAATGGCGATTTAACGAAGCGCAAGTTGCTGCCTGCGCTGTACCGGCTTGCCTATGAGCGGCGGCTACCGGCGGGTTATGTCATTTACGGCAACTCGCGCACGGAGATGTCGGACGACGACTATCGGGCAAAGATGAAAGTCGCTGTGAAGCAGTTCCTGGAAGACAGCCCGTTTGAGGAATCTCTGTGGGAGGAATTCGCGCGGGGCCTTTTCTACGTCCCCGGCGATCTGCAGGACAAAGCTTTTTACAGGACGCTTGCCGAACGGCTGGCGCAGCATGAAGCACAGACCGCGGGCAACATTCTCTTCTATCTCTCCACTCAGCCGAGCCACTATGAGCCCGTTGTGCAGGGCCTGGATGCCGCGGGGCTTTCCCGAGGCAAGGGGTGGCGGCGGGTGGTGGTAGAAAAGCCCTTTGGCTACGATCTCCACAGCGCGCGGCAACTGAATGAAAAACTGCAGCAGGTTTTTCCGGAGCAGGAGATTTATCGCATCGATCACTATCTGGGCAAAGAGACCGTGCAGAACGTACTCGCTTTCCGCTTTGCCAATGGAATCTTCGAGCCGTTGTGGAACCGGCGCTACATCAACCATGTGCAGGTGACCGCCGCCGAGTCGATCGGCGTGGAAGGCCGCGGCGGATATTATCAGGGCTCCGGCGCGCTGCGGGATATGATCCAGAACCATCTGTTGCAGGTGATGGCGACGATCGCGATGGAACCCTCGGCGATGTTCGAACCCAACGCGGTGCGCGATGAACGCGCCAAGCTGCTGCGTTCCATCCGGCCACACAAAGAAGAGGAGTTGTGCACGCACGCGGTAAAAGGACAATATGGACCGGGGCGCGTCGGCGGCCAGGATCTGCTGGGGTTCCGTCAGGAACCCGGCGTCGACCCCGAATCGCAAACCGACACTTACGCCGCGGCTACATTCTTTGTCGATAACTGGCGCTGGGCCGGCGTACCTTTTTATATCCGAACGGGAAAGCGCATGCCGAAGCGAGTTACTGACATCGCGATCCATTTCAACTCGGCGCCACTGAGTATTTTCACCCGCGACAATCATCAAGGCCCAAGCCCCAATCTGCTGATCATCCGTATTCAGCCGGAAGAGGGAATCTCATTGCGGTTTCTTTCGAAGAATCCGGGAGGCGGAATGCGGCTGCGCCCCGTGTCGATGGACTTCAACTACGGGTCGAGTTTCGGAGTGCGCACTCCAACGGCGTATGAAACGCTGCTGCTGGACGCGATCACGGGCGATGCAACGCTGTACACGCGTCAGGACATGGTGGATGCGAGTTGGCAGGTGGTGCAGCCCATACTCGATCAATGGGCGAACACCAAGTTCGATCTGCCGAATTACGAAGCGGGAACATGGGGTCCGCAGTGCAGCGAGGACATGCTGGCGCGGCGCGGCCACACCTGGAGGATTCCGTAATGAGCGCAGCAGTGACGCCGGAGCTGATCCTGAAGGAACTCGCGGAGCTTTGGACCGGGCACGGCAAAACGGATGACAGCGGAACGCTGCGAGCCTGCGCGATGACGTTGCTGATCGCCGCGGATGAAGAGGAAGAGGCGAGCGTTCTGGATGAGATGGTAATGGAGGTGATGCACGCGCATCCGAGCCGTGCCATCGTGCTGCGCATCCGGGATGGCGCCGATCCGGAACTGGATTCGCGCGTCACCGCGCTGTGTTGGAGGCCGTTTGGACGGCGCCAGCAGATCTGCTGCGAACAAGTGCAACTGCGATCGAGTGAAGGCGGGCTGGTGGAGTTGCCACGCATTGTGCTGAGCTTGATTGCCCCCGATCTGCCGGTGGTTCTGCTGTGCCGCAGCATGCATCTGTTCGCTCTGCCGGGATTCGATCCACTGCTTCGGATGGCCGATAAGATTGTGGTGGACTCGCGCCGGGCAGCGCGGGCGGTGAATGCGATGGAATTGATCGCACGGCAGCGGGAACAAGGCCATGTCATTGACGACCTGGGATGGACTGCGATTACCTCATGGCGCGAAGCCATTGCCTCCGCCTTCGATGAACCGGCCACCCTGGCTGCGCTGCCGCGCATTCAGCACATTCGCATCGCGCACGGCAAAGGAAAGCCGGGAGTGGAGGCATTCTATCTGGGCGCATGGCTGCTTCACGGAACGGGCATGCAGGCGGGCGTGGAGTTCACCACGGGCGCCAGTTCGCTTCCGCTGGAAAGCGTGGAACTCGAAGGGGAAGGTGTGCGGCTGTCCTTCACTCACAGTGACGGCGTGATGCAGTATCGTGCGGAAGGGATTGCCTGCAATCTCTCCTTCGCCGTAGAATCCGATTGGGAATTGGTGCGCGAGGAACTCGGCATCCAAGGACACGATGCGACATTCGAATCGGTGCTTCCTGGAGCGATCGCACTCGCAGGAGGGTAACCCATGAGCATGCACTGGCACACCTACGCATCGGCAGAGAATGCCGCCGAGGCCTGCTGCCGCAATATTCTTCCTTGTCTGGAAGAAGCTGTTTCGGGACACGGCCAGGCGAAGATTGCTTTCTCGGGAGGCTCCACGCCGAAGTTTCTCTTTCGGGCGTTGGCGCAAAGCGGCTTCGATTGGAAACAGGTGCATATCTTCTGGGTGGATGAGCGCGCGGTTCCGCCTTCGGATCCGGAAAGTAATTTCCTGCTTGCCGAAGAACACTTTCTCAAGCCCGCGCATGTGCCGTTGCGCAACATTCATCGCATTCACGCGGAGTTGCGGCCGGACGTCGCCGCGGAGAATTACGCGCAGGAGATCGAAGAAGTGTTTGGGCTGAAGGAAGGGGAATTGCCGCACTTTGATCTGATCCATCTTGGGATTGGCACTGACGCGCACATCGCCAGCCTCTTTCCCGGTGAGCCGCTGATTCACAATCGTGAGGGCATCGCCAGTTCTGTTTATGTGGAAAAGCTGGGCAAGTGGCGGGTCACGCTTCTGCCCGGGGTATTGTTGAACGCGAAGCGGATCGTGATGCTGGCCGCTGGAGAGGACAAGGCGGAGGCCATCCGCAATGTGATGGAAGCGCAGTATGACCCGAACCTGTATCCGGCACAATTGATCTCGCATCACGGGCGGCATGTTTCCTGGTTTGTCGATACGACGGCCGCGGCGCTCACCAGCGTATGAAGTGGGTGATCGCTGGAGCCTTCGCCGCTCTGGCGCTGTTCGGCCACGCCCAGGCGAAGCGGCCGGTGCGTGTGGTGCTGGGCGGGGACATCATGCTGGCGCGCTTTGTATGGCTGGCGGCGCAGCAGCATAAGGATTCGAGTTGGTCTTTTCAGAAGATCGCCACGCTGTTCCGTGAAGCCGATGTGGCGTTTGCCAATCTGGAGTCGCCGTTTGCCGAGACAGGTCCTTATTTTGAAGATCGGATGGTGTTTCGCACACACCCGTCGATGGTGGAGGGATTGCTGAGTGCAGGGATCGATGTTGTGTCCACGGCCAACAACCACTCGCGGGACGCGGGGCCGCGCGGGATTGAGTTCACCTTAGAGCATCTGGCCAACCACGGCATCGCGGCGGTGGGCACGGTGCGCGACGCAGGCGAAAAACACAAGGGCGTTATCGTGGAGCGCAAGGGGACGCGCTTCGGATTCCTGGCCTACACGTTTGATCAACGCAACGGGAATCATCTCAACGACGACTCGCGTGTGGCGATGATGGATGCGAATGGGGTAGCGGCCGATATTGCGGCGCTACGCCCCGATTGCGATGTGGTGATTGTATCGATGCACGCTGGGGTGGAGTATCAGCCGCGGCCCAACGCGGAGCAGATGCGCTTTGCGCGTGCCGCGATCGATGCGGGCGCCACCATCGTAGCCGGCCATCATCCGCACGTGTTTCAGCCAGCGGAGCGTTACAAGCATGGAGTGATTTTTTACTCTCTGGGGAATCTGGTGTTCGATCAGGCTGAGCGTCCGGGAGCGAAGCAGGGGGCCATCGCGGAGGTGGATTTTCTGGGGGACCAACTGGCCGGCTATCTGATCCGCGAAGTGACGATTCGGAGCACTGTTCCGTCGCTTTAGGCTTGGCGCCACCGGCTCCAGGGCACGATGCCACGCTCGGGCTGCGGCGGTTCGGGCAGCATGGCGATGTACTCCAACTGATTGCCATCGGGATCATTGAAGTAGATGGAGAGGGCCGGCATCCAGGCCAGCACCACGGGTTCATCGACGGGGTTGCCACTGACGTCGAGCGGTGTAATGCCAGCCGCACGCAGTAGGGACGGGGCTTTCAGCACATCCTCCACCGCGGCGCCAAAGGCCGTGTGGAGGCTCATCCGCTGCGGCGCTGTGCCTGTCTCCCAAATGCCGAGCATCGTATGGCCGTAACCGCCGAGCCAATAGAAAGCCACTTTGCGCGCCTCGATGACGGTGGCCAGTTCGAGGCCCAGCGTTTCCCCGTAGAACTGCATGGCACGCTGCAAATTGGCGACGGTGAGATGCGCTTCGAAGACGCCGTTGACGGGGACAATCATAGGTTAGAGAATCCTGGATTGGCAGTGCGATAATCCGCGTGCTTTGCCGCCGCTTCGGCATGCAGCAACTGGGCTTCGGCACGCTCGGCGGCGGCCAGCCGCGGCATGCTCAACGCCACAGCCAGCGTTTCCTCGGCTTCTTCCCAGCGAGCCATGCGGTGTAGCTCTTTCCCCAGCAGAAAATGCGGTTCGGCGTTCGATGGATCGATGCGCATCGCCTCATGACACCAGTTGGCAAAGGCGCGCAACTCGTTGATCGAATGGCAAAGCTTGGCGAGGTAGATGCACAACTCAGCGCTCTCTTCGCCCATGGCCAGGGTCTGTTCCAGCAGGTCAATTGCGCTGCCCACTTTGCCTTGTTCCGCCAGTTCGGCGGCCTGTTGCATCACTTCCATTGCATCCGACAGGATAACAGCGGGCGATGCATTGGCGGTACATGGTACCATGCTGCCTTATGTCCCGTTTTGATGTAACCGGGATCGGTTTGAACGCGACCGATACGGTGATTTTGGTTCCCCACTTTCCACCCTACGCAGGCAAGGTGGCATTCGACGAAGAGATGTATAGCCCGGGCGGGCAAGTAGCGAGCGCGATGGTGCAGTGCGCCAAGCTCGGTTTGCGAACGAAGTATATCGGCACTGTGGGTGACGACGAACGCGGCCGTATTCAGATTGAGTCCCTGCAAGGCACGGGAATCAATTTAGAAGATGTGCAGTTGCGTAAAGGCTGTCCCAACCAGACGGCCTACATCATCATTGACCGGACCACTGGCGAGCGCACAGTGTTCTGGAATCGCGAAGATTGCCTGCGGTTGCAACCGGAAGAGATTGAAGAGCGCATGATCACGGATACGCGCCTGCTGCATATCGATGGGCACGACACGCCGGCGGTGGAGAAGGCGGCGAAGATTGCGCGCGCACACAATATTCCGGTGACGGTGGATGTGGACACGATCTATCCGGGCTTTGAACGCGTGCTGCCGCACGTGACGCATCTGGTGGCCAGTTCAGAGTTCCCCGTGGCCTGGACGAAAGAGAAAGACTCGCTGAAGGCGCTGGATCTGATCCAGAAGGAATACGGAATCTCGGTGGCCGCGATGACTCTAGGCTCCTACGGAGCGCTGGCGCGGGTGGATGGCGAGATTGTGTACTCACCGGCATTCGTAGTCAATTGTGTCGATACCACCGGGGCCGGCGACGTGTTTCATGGCGCCTTTTGTTATGCTGTGCTCAACGGCATGAGTATGATGGATGCGCTGACTTTTTCCAATGCAATGGCCGCGCTGAACTGCCGTGCCATGGGGGCGCGCGGAGGCATCTCCACTGCGGAAGATGCGTACAGACTGATCGAGAAAGCGGAGCGGCGCGTGCATCCGGACTACGCTTCCTACGTGGGCCGCGCAGCGAAGGCATGATCCCGCTTCGCGACACGCAGCCCAGCTACTCCACTCCGGTGGTGACCATCGGGCTGATTGTTGTCAACGCGCTGGTGTTCCTGTACGAAATTGCCCTCGACGATTTCTCACGCAACGAATTGATTGTGTCTTTCGGCGTTGTTCCCGCGCGGCTCTATCTGGACACGTTGATCACGTCGATGTTTCTGCATGGCGGCTGGATGCACCTCATTGGGAACATGTGGTTCCTGTGGATTTATGGCGACAACGTGGAGGACATACTCGGCAGTTGGCGCTACCTGCTGTTCTATCTGCTGTGCGGTATAGCCGCCGCCCTGGTACACGTTTTTTTCAACGCTGGCTCGCGCATACCGACGGTTGGGGCAAGCGGGGCCATTGCCGGAGTGATGGGCGCGTACATGGCCAAATTTCCGCACTCACGGGTGCTGACGCTGATCCCGATCATAGTTTTCTTCACCACGGTGGAGATCCCGGCCACCATCATCCTCGCGTACTGGCTGCTGCTGCAGATCTTCTCCGGCGTTGGCGAAGTTGCGCAATCGCACGTTTCGAAGGGCGGCGTAGCATGGTGGGCGCATATCGGGGGATTCGCAGCCGGCTATCTGCTGATTCACATCATGAAGACTCGCGACCGGTATTGGCGCCGCAGCGATTTACACTGGTAAGGAACACATGCTCGATCTTCCCGACGATTTCAAACCACTCGATATCCTGGCGGTGGCGGCGCATCCGGATGATGTGGAACAGACCTGTGGCGGCACGCTGATGCGGATGGCGGAGATGGGGTATCGCTGCGGCATACTCGATCTGACGGCCGGAGACATGGGCACGCGGGGAACGCCGGCGCAACGCATTGAGGAATCGCAACAGGCGGCTCGAAACATGCAGTGCGCCTGGCGCGGGAACATGCGCTTTCCGGACGCGCGGCTGGACAATACGCTGCCGGCGCGGATGACACTGGTGGGTGAATTGCGGCGGCTGCGCCCGCGCACCATCATCCTGCCCTATTGGGAAGGCCGGCATCCCGATCACTACATCACGTCGAAGCTGCTGTATGAATCGTGTTTTCTATCCGGCCTGGCCAAACTGGATGAAGGCGGAAGCGTCCCACACCGGCCGTTCAAGGTGATGTATGCCTCGCTGTACGCCAATGTCGCGCCATCTTTTGTGGTGGATATCAGCGCACAGTTTGAGCGGAGAATGAGCGCACTGCTTGCTTACGGATCGCAGTATGGCGAGCAGGTGGATGGCAAGAACCTGTTTCCCAATGAAACGGAAATCCGCGAACGTCTGTCCGCTGTGGCGCGCTTCTATGGCAACCTCATTGGCGTGAAATATGGCGAGCCGTTCGTGGTGAAAGAGACCATGCGTGTGGATGACGTGGTCTCGATGGGTGTGCGCAGTTTCTGATTCACCCGGCTGGTATGCGGCGGTGCTAGCATACGGCCATGTCGGACACCACTCGCCGTTCGTTCCTGCGCTCGGCCCCACTGGCTGCGGCGGCGCCGGCCCAGGCTGCGCAGCAATCCCCTGCCGCGGGCAAATCGAAGAAGGCTTACCGGCGCACTCGATTCGCGCCGGAAGGGGCGCTGAAGAAGCTCAGCGAAAATCTTCTCGTCTTTGAGGACACCACGAATGTGTATGTGGTGCGGGATGGCTCGCGCTGTGTGCTGATCGACTTCGGTTCGGGCAAGGTGCTGGATCATCTCGGGGCAGCGGGCATCACGCAGATCGACTGGATTCTGCACACGCATCATCACCGCGAGCAATGCCAAGGCGATTACAAAGCCGTGGAGCGCAACATTCCCATCGCCGTGCCGGCGCATGAGCGGCACCTGTTTGAGGACGCGGAAAATTTCTGGCGCAACCGGCGCGTGTTCCATCTTTATTACGTTCGCAACGACTTCAACACGATTACGGAGAACATTCCGGTGGCGCGGTCGCTGGCCGATTATTCCACGTTCCGCTGGCAGAAGACGGATTTCTTCGTGCTTCCCACGCCGGGGCACACGCTGGGCGCCATCTCGCTGCTGGCGACAATTGACGGCAAGCGCGTCGCCTTCACAGGCGACTTGATGTATTCGCCGGGAAAGATCCTCAACCTCTACGACACACAGATCAACTACGGTGGATCGGAAGGCATCGATCTCGGCATTTATTCACTGGCAAGGCTGCAGGAGCAGAAGCCGGCGATGGTGTGTCCGTCGCATGGCGACCCGATGCCCAATCCGGATAGCGGCATCACGGAGACGATCAAGCGGCTCACGGATTACTACCGCTTTCAGACAGGCACCAATCCGAGCGAGGAGAACGCGCCTTACGCGGTCAGCCCGCATCTCATCTGCCATTACCAGACGACGTCGTCTTTCTACGCCATCGTGAGCAACAGTGGCAAAGCGATGTTCATTGATTACGGCTCAGCCAGCGGAATCCACTTCGGCAACTTCGAACGCGCCACGGCAGCCACGGACCGCATTCGATTCGTAGAGCACAACATCGACGGGCTGAAGAAGAAGTTCGGCATGTCGCAAGTGGATGTGGCCATGCCGAGCCACATGCATGATGATCACATGAACGGCTTCCCGCATCTGGCGCGGCATCATGGGACGAAGATCTGGTGCTACGAGAACATGGTGGATATTTTTCAGAATCCGCGCGGGCATAATCTCGGCTGCACGCTGGGCGAGCCCTTCCGGGTGAGCCGCTCGTTCCGGCACGGAGAGAAATTCAAGTGGGAGGAGTTTGAGTTCGAGATCACGCATTCGCCGGGGCACACGGAGTATCAGATGGCGTTGTTCGTGACGATTGATGGAAACCGCGTGGCGTTCACTGGCGATGCGTTCTTTCCCAATCCACGTAACGATGGGACGCTGCGGCACAATCTGATCTTCCGCAATCACGTGGAGAATGACAGCCATCTCAAATCGGTGCATAACCTGATTGAGCACGAGCCCACGTTGATTGCTCCCGGCCACGGCAAACCGTACCCGGTGGATCAGCAGATCATGCTGGCCACGGAGCAGAAATTCCGCACGCAGCAGAAGTATTTCTTCGATCTGCTGCCGGAAGGGGAGACGGATTTCGGGCTCGATCCGAGTTGGGTGAAGATTTACCCGTATCAGATGGTGCTGGGTCCGGGGTCAGTGCAGAAAGCGGAGATCCGTGTGCAGAACTATCGTCCAGAACCGATGGAGATGGAGGTGGCGCTGGTGGCGCCGGCCGAATGGCGCATCGAACCGGACACGCTGAAGTTTACGGTGCCCGCCAAGAGCCATCGCCATGCTCCGTTCACCATCACGGTGCCTAAGAATTGGGTAGGGCCCGGACCGCGACTGGCGATCGCCGCTGATGTCCGGGCTGGGAAACGCTATCTGGGTCAGATTACGGAAGCTGTGGTGGATGTGGCGTCGAGCTGATCGTTAAGCTACTTGTTCAGTCTTCCCAGACTGAACTGCTACCGGCCTGGAGGCCCGTAGCCACCCTACGTGGGTTCGGGCGTGTCCATTCCCATCTGGCTGAGGCGATAGCGCAGGGCATTGCGTGTAAGGCCCAGCAGGCGCGCGGCCTGGCTCTTGTTGCCGTTGGCCTTCTTCATCGCCTCTTTGATAATGGCCTGTTCGTACTCATCGAGCGACATTCCATCGGGGAGCGTGAAGCTTGCTGTTTGCGACACGGGGCCACGCGCTTTAGGCATCGCATCCAGGCGGATGTCGGAGGGCTCCAACTTCGTTCCGGAAGCGAGCACGAGGCTGCGCTCAATTACATTCTCCAATTCGCGCACATTGCCGGGCCAGTAATACTGCAGCAAGGCATCAATCGCGGCTTCACTGATGGAGGTAACCGCGGAGCCCAACTCGGGCGCCAGTTTTTCCACGAAGTGCTTGGCGAGGTACGGGATGTCCTCGCGGCGGTCGCGCAGCGGAGGAATATTGATCGGCACCACGTTGAGGCGGTAATAGAGATCCTCGCGGAAGGTGCCCTGTTCGAGCGCGGCGCGCAGATCCACGTTGGTGGCGGCGATGACGCGCACATCGATGCGCAAGGTCTTGTTGCTGCCGAGACGTTCGAACTCGCGCTCCTGCAACACACGCAGCAGCTTCACCTGAATGCTGCCGGGCACATCACCGATTTCATCGAGAAATGCGGTTCCGGTGTCGGCCTGCTCGAACTTCCCGGGTTTGCTGACGGCGGCGCCGGTGAAGGCGCCCTTCTCATAGCCGAACAGTTCGCTCTCCATGAGATTTTCGGGAATCGCCGTGCAGTTGATTTTCACGAAGGGCCGGTCGCGGCGTGGAGAATGATAGTGGATGGCGCGGGCGATCAAATCCTTACCGACGCCGCTTTCGCCGGCCAGCAACACCGTGGCGCGTGTGGGGGCGACACGCATCACCGTGGCGAAAATTTCCTGCATGGGGCGGGAACGCCCGACGATGTTGTCGAACTGGTAGCGGTGCCCCAGTTGCTCGCGCAGATCGCGGTTCTCGTCGCGGAGCGAGCGCACCTCCAGCGCCTTGTTCACCACCTGCATGAGATGGTCGAGCGAAAAGGGTTTGGGGATGAAATCGTAGGCGCCGGCCTTCATCGCTTCCACCGCGGTCTCGACTGAGCCAAAGGCCGTGAGCATCACCACCGGAAGGTTGGCATTCTGGCGGTGCGCCAGGGCCAGCAGTTCCTGCCCGCTCATGCCCGGCAATTTCAGATCGGTCAACACCAGATCGGCGCGATCCAGCAAGGGTAGCGCCTCTTCCGCGGAGCCCGCCTGCTCGACAGCAAAGCCGGCTGACATCAACTGGAGTTGGATCACGCGGCGCAGTTTATCTTCGTCTTCGACGACCAGGATTCGTTTCATCATGCGGTGGGTTCCGGAGCCGCAAGCGGCAGCAGAACACGGAACACACTGCCCGCACCGGCCTCGCTCTCCACCGTAATCTTACCGCCATGTTCGTCCACAATTCTGGCGACAATGGCCAGGCCGAGACCGACACCATCGCGCTTGGTGGTGAAGAAGGGATTGAAAATGCTTTCGCGGTGCGCGGCTTCGATGCCTGCCCCGCGATCAATGACGGAAAACTCCACCCATCCTTCGGCGGGCCGCGTCTTGATGGTCACCGTGCTAGCCGGCGGGCTGGCCTGGACAGCATTGAGCACCAGGTTGTAGGCGACGCGTTCCATCAACTCGGCGTCGAAGGCGAACGGGCGAATGTCGGGCGAGTAGTTTTTGATGATGCGCACATTGTAGGGCGGTTGGTGGCGTTCGAGCTGGCTCACTGCGCGGTCGAGCACCTCGGTGAGGTCAGACACCGCCAGCCTCACTTGCAAGGGGCGGGCGAAATCAAGGAAGCGAGTCACCAGGGAGTTGGCGCGGTCCACTTCGCTCGAGATGAAGCCGGTGAGTTCCGTGACCACGGGATTGCCTTCAGGCACATTGCGCGCGAGCATCTCGGCCGATGCCTTCACTGTGCCAAGCGGGTTGCGCAACTCATGGGCGAGGCCGGCACTCAACTGCCCGATGGCGGCCAGGCGCTCTGAGCGGCGCACCGCGGCTTCTGCCTCCTGCAGGTGGCGATTGGCTTCGGTGAGCTGCTCGGCAGCCTGCTGATAGCGCCGCGCCTGTACACGATTCGATTCGGCAAGTTGATTGGTGAGAAAGCCCACCACCGGGAGGAACATTACGTTCAAGCTAAGCACGCCGATCCCTTCCGGCGTGATCTCCCAGCGGCCCGGATCGAGGAACCAGGGTGTGATGAAGATCAGATAGGAGCCACAGGCGAGCAGCGAGACGGCGATAGTTCCGGCCAGTGACAATGTTGTGGCAGCGGACACCACCGGCAACAGAAGGATGAGGTGGTAGCGGCTGGTGATGCCGCCGGTAAAGCCCATCAGCAGGAAGCCGAACATCAGCTTGATGGCAATGCTCGCCACCATGCCGCGCGAAGTGGAAAAGAATGGAATGCGCGGCTCCACCACTTGAAAGATGGCCAGCGCCGTCAGCACTTCGATCTCATAAACCTCGCGTTCGGGGCTTGCCAGAACCAGCCCGCTGAACAGGAGAAGCCACACAAAATCCTGCGTCCGAACCAAACGTTGACGAGGTTGCAACATGCTCACATTGATTGTGCCAAAATAAAGGCTGATCCGATTTATCCCTCATGAGTGTTTCCAATACCCCCGAGCCGGTCCAGGATGAAATGGTTTCTGCACCTGAGACCTCAACCTTTGGCGATATCCTTTCGCAGTTTGAGCAGGAACATAAGGCCGACCCGAACGAAGCGTTGCAAGGCACAATAGTAGCGGTCACCGCGGAGAACATCGTTGTTGACATCGGGCGCAAGCTCGAAGGCATACTTGCACTCGCCCCGTTCCAGGACGCGAAGGGTAACGTGCGCGTCAAAGTGGGCGACGCCGTTCCGGTGATGATCACCGGACGCGGTGAAGGCTACTTTGAATTGTCCACGCTGCGCGTGAAGCGGCCCACCGATTGGACGGAGTTCGAGAAGGCATTCGCCGAAAAGGCGATTGTCGGCGGAACCGTCACTGAGGTGGTGAAAGGGGGGTTGCGCGTCGACGTCAGCGGCGTCCGCGCGTTCATGCCCGCCTCCCGCAGCGGCGCCAAGGATCCGGCCGAAATGGAGAAGCTGATCGGCCAGGAAATCCGTTGCCGCATCACCAAGCTGGATGTGGCCGATGAGGATCTGGTGGTGGACCGCCGCGGCGTTCTGGAAGAAGAGAACGCCAAGCAGAAGGAACAGGCTTTCCAGAACCTCAAAGAGGGCACCGTGGTTCACGGCAGTGTGCGCACCATTACCGAGTTCGGCGCTTTCGTCGATCTGGGTGGTGTGGACGGCCTGCTGCACGTGGGCGACATGAGTTGGAATCGTGTCAAAGCGGCGGACATCGTTTCGGTGGGCGACTCGGTGGAAGTAAAGATCCTCCGCATCGATCCCAATACGCGCAAAATCTCCCTCGGCATGAAGCAGTTGCAGCCCGATCCTTGGACCGTGGCGACGCAATCGCTGAAAGTGAACGACCGGGTGAAGGGCAAGGTAGTCCGCCTGGCCGATTTCGGCGCCTTCGTGGAGATCCTACCGGGCGTGGATGGCTTGGTGCATCTCAGTTCCATGGCATGGGGCAAGCGGGTGAAGAAGCCGTCCGACATCGTAAAGGTTGGGGATGTGGTGGATGCGGTCATTCTCGACATCAAGCCGGCCGATAAGCGAATCTCACTCAGCCTGAAGGAAGCCCTGGGCGATCCTTGGGATGAGGCGGAGAAGAAATTCCCGGTGGGCACCATTCTGGAGAGTGTACCGGTGGTGAACCTGGCCAAATTCGGCGCCTTCGTCGATCTGGGCGAAGGGCTGGAAGGCATGGTTCACATTGCCGACATCACCAGCGAGAAACGGCTGGAGCATCCTAAGGATGTGCTCCATTCCGGCCAGAACGTGCGCGTGCTGGTTCTCGAAGTGGACAAGGACAAGCGCCGTATCCGCTTGGGCATGAAGCAGTTAGAGCCCACGGTGATGGACACGTTCCTGACCGAGCACAAGATCGGCGATACGGTCAACGGCCGTGTTGTTTCGGTGGATGCGCAGAAGGCGAAAGTGGAACTGGCGGAAGGAGTTACCGCCATTTGCCCGATCCCCAAGGACGAACCTGCGGCAGCGGCTGCTGCGGCCGAAGCAAATGATCGCCCGAAGGTAGCGGTGACCGACCTCGGCGCGATGCTCGCCCAGCGTTGGAAGAGCGGTCCGGCGGAAGTGGCCACGGCTGCGCCAAAACTGCGCCCCGGCGAAGTAAGACCGTTTGTTATCAAATCGTTCGACATGGCTCGCAAGACCGTGGAAGTGGCTCTGGCCTAGCGCGTATCGCGTTTGCCCGTTACCTTTTGCCGGTTCGCACGTCAGTATTGACTGACATATGTCGGGCAAGGGTGAAGTAGCTACAGTGTTCGCCCCGGGAGGCGTCGCCAATCTGGATGAGGCGGCGCTGATCCGTGCGGCGCAATCGGGCGATCAGTCCGCTTTCGAGACTCTCGTCGAAACCTACGATCAAGGCGTCCTCCGCCTCGCGGGAAACCTCCTGCGGAGCGAGCAGGACGCCTTTGACATTTACCAGGAGACTTTTCTCCGGGTTTACAAAAACTTACACAGTTTTCGCTTCGATTGCAGCTTCCGCACCTGGCTGTACCGGATCGTCACGAACCTCTGCCTGGACCACCTGCGCAAACGCAAGGTGCGGAAGGAAGAGCCGTCGGCCCTGGCGACCTCGGACGGCGAGTTGGACCGGATGGCGGTGGTGGCGGAGGAAAATCCACACCGGGACCCGCAACGCAACCTGCTGAGCCAGGAGTTGCGAGGGCGCATCGAACGCGTGTTGGGCGAACTGACGCCGCGCGAACGGATGGTATTCGAGATGCGCCACTATCAGGGGATGCGTTTGCGGGCGATCGGAGAAACGCTGGGGACGACGGAAGAAGCAGCCAAGAACTGTCTCTTCCGAGCCACACAGAAGATGCGCTCGGCTTTGGGAGATTTCGTATGAACTGCGAAGCAGCCAAACAGGATTTCACACTTTATCTATACGGCGAGTTGGAATTCGAACAGGAAGAGCAGATCGAGCAGCACCTGTCCCAATGCAGCGCTTGTCAGGCCGAATTGGAGAGCATGCGGGCGTTTCATGCGGCTATGGATCAGCAGGAAACGGAGCCTTCCCCCGAGTTGTTGCTTGCTTGCCGCCGCGAGTTGCGGTCGCGCACGACGGCCATGCGGCAGGCGGAGCAGAATACGATGTGGGCGCGCCTGCGCCGGTTCTTCACCGTTACCGTTCCTTCGCCAGGGTTCCTGCGGCCCGTGGGGGCGCTCGCCCTGGTGGCTTTTGGTTTTACGGGTGGACGGTTGTGGGATGTCTCGCGCAATGTAAACGAACCCTCCGCTTTACGGGTGCGAAACCTGACCGCGAATGAAGCAGGCGGTGTCGATCTGATCGTGGAAGAGGTACGGCAGAAAACGCTTTCCGGCCAATTGAATGACGATCGCATCCGTGGCATGCTGCTGACGGCAGCGACGGACCCGTCGGATCCGGGATTGCGTGCGCGTACGCTGGATGTTCTGAAGGCGCAGTGCGAGCAAAGCGACGTGCGCCGCGCTCTGCTGCGTGCCTTGGCGTGGGATAGCAATCCCGGCGTGAGGCTGAAGGCGATCGAAGCGCTGCGGCCCGTTTCGCGCGATCCGGAAACACGGCGGGTGCTGGCACAGGTTCTGCTGGAGGATGACAATCCGGGGGTGCGGACGCAGGCCGTGGATATGCTGGCAAGCGAGGTGGAGATCGATGTCATCGGCACGCTGCAGGAAGTCATCGTGAGGGAGAGCAACCCCTACATCCGGCAGAAGACTCTGAAGGCGTTGCGCGAGGCCAATGCTTCGGTGGAGACGTTCTAAGCATGAAGTTAGCTTTGTTTCTGCTGGCGGCGTTGTCTGCGGCCGGCCAGCATGATAGTTCTTATCGAATCGTGCGTGAAGGCAACGACTGGGTGCGGATTGACGGCGGGTTCCTACCCTCCGGCGCCGGGTTGACCGTGATTGCGCCGGGCCGAGTGAACACCCAGGGCGAATGGCGCGATGACGTGAGCTACATCGTCAAGCGCCGCGTGCGGGCTCGCAGCTTTGCGGCTGCAAAGGCGATGCTCTCTTCGCCCGCCGTGCGCCATTCGGTGGTGTCGGGCAGGAGCGTGCTCGCGGTGGCCTCGCAAGGGCCGCGCGTCAGCACCGAAGTGGAATTGCGCGTGCCCCGATCGCTTCCGGAGACGGCGTTCCAGGTAGTGGATGGCGCCATCTCCGCGTTTGATCTGGGCGGAGCCGTGCGCGTCAATGCCCGGGCCGGGTCGGTGCGGATGGACCGCATCTCCGGGTCATTGACTGCACAGACGGGTGGTGGCGAAATCCGCCTCGGGCGCGTCGCAGGAGCTATCCGTATTCAATCCGGCGGCGGCGGAATCAGCATCGACGGGGCAGGATCGAGCACGGTCATTGAGACCGCCGGCGGCGAGGTGTTTGTCGGAGAGGCCATGGGGCCGGTGTCCGCGGTGACCGGCGGGGGCAATATTCAGATTGAGCGAGCCTTTGCCCAGGTGGATGCCCGGACACGGGGCGGGCTGGTCGAGATAGGACGAGCCGAGGGCCAGGTGCGGGCGAACACAACTGGCGGAGCGATCCATATTCGGGCCGCGCGCGGGGCCGATTGCGACTCGGGAAGCGGGCCGATCCGGCTTGATTCAGTGTCCGGCCGTCTGCGGGCAGCAACGCAACTGGGGAGCATCGTTGCCGGCATCTCGCCAGAACGCATCCGGGATTCGTATCTCAATACGAGCGCCGGTGACATAACGGTGCTTCTTCCGTCTAATATTGCAGTAACCGTTCAGGCAGAAAACGAAGCAGCCGGAGCGATGGCGCGGATCTTTTCCGATTTTCCGGAAATTCGCGTACTGCGGCTGCCTTCGATGGGAACGCCTCTTGCCGCGCGTGGCGCGATCAATGGAGGAGGGCCCGTACTGCGGCTCTCCGCTACCGGAGGCATCATCCACCTGAAACGGCACGAATAAACCGACTTGAGGAAGGACGGAAGCATATGCGGTGGCATGGATTATTGATGACAGCGGCTTTGATGCTTGGCTCCAGCGGAGTAGTGCCCACGGCACTCGCCCAAAAGGAAGACAAGCCGAAGGATATGGTGTTGATGTACCCCAGGAATCAAAGCTTCCTGGGTGTCGCGGTGGCCGAAGTGAATGCCGAGCGGGCAAAAGCGCTGAAGCTTCGCGAGGAGTATGGTGTCGAGATCACGCGTGTTGAGGAAGAGAGCCCCGCGGCAAAGGCGGGGTTGCAGCCTCAGGATGTCGTGCTGGAGTATCAGGGCCAGCGCGTGGAGGGGATCGACCAGTTCATCCGGTTGGTGCGGGAAACGCCGTCGGGTCGCCAGGTAAAAATGCTCGTCACCCGTGCGGGCCAGACGATGAATCTGTCGGCAACCATTGAGGCAAAGAAGATGCGTACGCTTGGCGTCGGTGATATGCAGATTGCTATCCCTCAAATTCCTGAGTTACGGATGAATGAGATGTCCCGCCCGATGCTGAGCTGGCGCGGCGGGTTGTTGGGTGTGGAAGCCGAAGAACTGAATCCGCAACTGGCGGAGTTCTTCGGAGTGAAGGATGGCGTTCTGGTGCGCTCCGTCTCGAAGGGAAGCGCCGCCGAGCAGGCGGGCATTCGCGCCGGTGACGTCATTGTCAAAGTGGACGGGAAGGCTGTGACGAGCCCCAGTGAAGTGACACGAGCCCTACGCTCGGCGGAAAAGAAGCCCGTGGGGGTAACCGTCGTGCGCGACAAGAAAGAGATGGCCGTCAGCGTGACCGTTTCCTCCACAAGTGAGGATACTCGCCCTCGTGGAAGGACAGTGCGCAATCAGGAGTTTCAGTTCTGATTGCCGGCGGCGCTGGCCGCGTTGGCACTGAGTATCTTGTGGACTTTCATCAGTAACTCCGTCTGGCATTGTGGAATCCCCAGACTGGCGGCTACCTGAGCCGCGCTTTCACCGCGGCGGAACATGCGCATGGCCTGTGTGCGCCGGTTCAGATTGATGCCCTTCAGGCCGGATTGCGGCGTGCCGGAGACTTCGGCACGCCGTTCGGCTTCTTCCACCCTTTGTGCCAATTCCTGCAGCAGGCTCCGGGTTCTGCCCAACTCCGATTGCAGCGCCTGTTGCCGCTTGTTCCACCTGGATTGAAAATCGGCTTGCATGCGCCGCATTCCGAGAAAGAGAAACAGCGCGATCCCCAGTCCGCCAAGGCCCACCAGGTAAGGAAACGAAGATAGAAGTGCCGGTGCCATTGCGTCTCTAGTACAGCGTGCGCAGCCGCTCCTCCTTGCTGATGATCTGTTTGATACGCACCCCGTAGTTGCCTTCCACCACCACCACTTCTCCCCGCGCGATGACGCAGTTGTTGACGATGATCTCCACCGGTTCGGCAATGGCTCGATTCAGTTCCACAATGGAACCGCTGTTCAGTTTGAGGACATCCTTGAGCGGTAGCTGAGCGCGGCCGAAGGATACACTGACCGGCAGTTCCACCTCCAGCAGGAGGCTCAAGGTTCTGGAGTTCTCTACGGCCGCCGGCGTGGCGCTCTTCCCCTTGGCAGGTGCTGTTGGTGGAGCGCTATTCTTTTGCTCCGGTTCCGGGGCGGGGGTTGCCGGGGGGTTGAGGATGAGTTGAATGTCCGCATTCCATCCAAGGCGCACAGCGTGCCGCGCGCCGGCGACTTGGATCGCGAACTCGATACAGGTTTCGAGCGCTTTGGGGGCTTCGACATCCTTACCCGCCCCGCAGTTGACCTCCTTGCGGATTCGCTTGCCAAAGGCCGATGCACTGGAAGAGAGAGCCTGGCTGGCGATTTCCTTCCACGTTCCCTGACAATCCTCGGGGGTCGCGTCGTCGATTCCCGCCGCCGCGAGCGCGAGTTTTCCGATCGCATTCCAGTCGGCCTCCGACAGTCCGAGCCAGAGGATGGTGTTGGATGTGGCGGTAATGGCCTGCTCCCACCACGCCCATTTCAGGGAAGCGTCGGGCACCCACTGCCCGGAAGGGACCACGGACCATTCCATCCTGGGCTGCTCGGTCGTCATCGCTTCGAGCGATTGACTCAGCGCCTGCTGAAAGACGTCGGCAAACCAGATGCCGCCTTCCCCCAGCGTCTTGCGATCTTCAATGGCCATTTCGGTTCCTTAGTCGCCCAGCCCTGCCTGCTATAACCCGCGTGCCGTGGGCCAACGTTTCTCAATGAAGGAGCGCAGCCGTAGGATCGCCTGCGACTTCAACTGCGACACCCTCGATTCATGGAGATCCACAATCCTCGCGATTTCGCGTAGCGTCATTTCCTCCTGGTAGTACAAGCTCAGCACCGTACGCTCCACGGGCGGCATCTTCTCAATCGCTTCCTGCAGCAACCGTTCCAGTTCGGCGCGTTCGAGCAGCCGGGACGGCCAGTGTTGTTCATCGTCAGAGATGTACTTGAGAAGATCCCGCCCGTCGTCCTCCGGTGAGGCCGATTCCAGGCTGCCCAAGTTCACCCCGCGAATATCCACCAGCCAATCGTGATACTCCTCAATGGTCAGCCGCAACGCGACGGCGATCTGCTCTTCCGTTGGGGCTCCGTGTAATTGCTGCTCCAGTGCCGCAATGGCGGCCTCGATCTGCTTGGCGCGCTTTCTCTGCTGCCGCGGAGCCCAATCGAGACCGCGCAGACTATCCAGAATGGCACCTCTTATCTTGTATTCGGCGTAGGTCTTCAGTTTGACGTTGTGTGCTGGGTCGAAGTGGTCGATCGCCGAGATCAGCCCAACGATTCCCGTGGAAACCAAGTCTTCCAGGTTGACGCTTTCCGGCAAACGCTCGTGAATTCGTCGCGCGATTAACCTCACCTGAGGCAGGTGGTCGAGAATCAAACGTTCTCGTTCTTCGTGTTGCAGATCTGGACTGGCCCGGTACGCATTCATGGGTTCAGTTGCCTCTTCCAACAGCTTTCCATTCCCCCCGCGCCATCCTGCGATGAATTCTCCATCTGTCTTCTCCTATTGGCCGGCTACGGCCCGGCCGGCGTGGGTCAGGCTGGGCGCAGCCGCAGTGGTCTCGTCTCCGAGCAGCGCAAGCAACTTGCCGCACTGCGCTGGTTCCATTGCCTCCGGAATCTGTTGCCCGGATGCAAGAAAGGATGCAGGCAAGCCACTGGCTACCATCGCGCTGAAAATCCCCCCATAGGTGCAGGTTTCATCCAAATGCGCAAAGAGGAGCTTTTTCGGCGCGAACGGTGCAAAGCGCGCCACCGCTACCCTTAAATCGGATGATTTCATTGCCACCGATAGGACCAAGTGTGTATCAATTTCTGGAATAGGCCGAATGAATTCCGATAACTCTTCGATTACATCTGTCTCACGCGGACCGGACCCAGGGGTGTCGATCCAGATCCAGTATTTGTGGCGGTACTCTTCGAGGATCTGGCCCAGATTTCGTCCCGACTCGGCCTCTACAAACGAGGCTCCAACCAGTGCGGCGTAGTACTGCAATGCCGTGCCTCCTCCGATGCGGAGGTTGTCGAGGGATACGAACAGCATGGGCTTGCGCGAAGGCAATCCGTAGCGGATGGCGAGCTTCACCAGGCAGGAGGTCTTGCCGGCTCCCGGAGGACCAACAAGGCAAATCACAGGATGGAGGGGCTGCCGTCCGCCCGAGATCCCGACCTGCGGCTGGACGCGCAGCCGTTGCGAGATTTCCTGATTGACGGCGGCGCGGAGGCGGGTATAGGCGCGATAGCCACCGCCGTCTCGTGAGGGCGAACCGGCACAGGAAACAACGAGTTCCTGGGCAATTTCCGGAAGAATATCCGCGGCGATCAATTCCGAATAACAGCGGGCCACATCCGGATCGTGGAGCAGACCGGCAGCGGCCGCGGCGAGCGAACTGGAGCGCTCCACCGAGTTGCGCATGCGGTCCAACTCGCGCCGCAGATCGGCCAAATCCGTGGAAAACCGGGCAGGCTCTTTGCTTGCCGCGGTTTGCGGGAAGACAGGAGAAGCAGTATCGCGTGGTGCGGTTTCCGGCAGCGCAAAGACGACTTCGTAGGCGCCCATGTGTTTGGCTTGAGGCCCCGCCGGGCGTGAGTCCAACAACATCGCCTCGTCGCCCAGTTCGTGACGGGCCTGGTGCATCGCGGATTCCACCGTGGCGGCAAAATAGGATTTGAGTCGCATGCCTTGCCTCCTGTCATCCAATCGTTCCGAGCGACAACACACGCACTCCGGATGGGATCTCGTTGTGGGCCAGCACCATCAGATTCGGGATCGTGCTTTCGAGCATCTGGCGCAGAAAATAACGACAACCTGAGCCGGTAAGAATCACGGCCGGGGCATCCAGAGTTCCCAGCGAGCGGTTGAGTTTGTCCACCAGTTCCCGCATTTTCTGTGGCGGCAGGTTCCAATGAGAGGAATTCTCGCCATGCTCGACGCCGGTCTCGAGTGCACGCTCCGTGGCCGGATCGAGAAAATAACAAGGCAGATCGCCCGTAGCGTTCAGGTATGGTTTGGCCACCACACGCCGTAGCGCCTGCCGTACAAATTCCGTGAGCACGATCGGGTTGCGGGTCACATTCGCCGCCTCCCCCAGCGCTTCGAGGATAGATCCCGTATCCCGGATGGAGACTCTTTCCCGCAACAGATTCTGTAAAACCTTCTGCACTGTAGACAAGGGAAGCAATTTCGGGACCAGATCCTCTACTAGCTTTGGATTCTCTTCCACGACCCGGTCGAGGGCCTTCTTGGCATCCTGCCGCGAGAACAGCTCGTGCGCATAACGCCTTACCATTTCAGCCAGATGCGTCCCCAGGACGCTCACTCCGTCGACTACCGTGTATCCGGCCATGCGGGCAGCTTCAGCCTTGGTAGCCGGAATCCACAGGGCAGCCATTCCGAATGCGGGTTCCTTTGTGGGAATTCCATCCATTTTGGTACTGACGCGAGGACTCGGAATCGCCAGATCATGCCCTGGCGGCAACTCAAAGCGGGCGATCTCTACGCCTTTGAGCAGGATCAGGTATTCCGAAGCGCGGAGAGAAAGGTTATCGGTGACACGCACCGAGGGCATCACGTATCCCAGATCAGATGCCATCTGGCGGCGAATCGCTGCTATCCGTTTGAGCAGGGGAGAGTTGGGGCCGCCCTCGACAAGCCGGATCAACCCGAGTCCCACTTCCACGGCGAGGCTGTCCACACGCAGAAGAGATTCGATATTTTCCCGTGGCTGTGCTGCCGTCTGTTGGGGACTAACATCTTCGGGCGGTGGCTGCTCTTTTTTCATTTTCCAGGCAGCGTAACCGATCCCGCTTCCCAGCACGAGGAATGGGATCTTTGGAAGGCCTGGGAACGTGGCCATCGCCAGAAGTACTCCGCTTGCCAGCATCAACGGTTGCGGCTGGCCGAACAATTGCCGTCGTACGTCAGCTTCCAATCCGGCCTCGGAACTGGCGCGCGTGACGATCAGGCCGCCGGATATGGAGATCATGAGAGCGGGTATGACGGTCACCAATCCGTCGCCGATCGTCAGTACGGTATACGTCTCCAGCGCATGGCTGATCTCCATGCCATGTTGCACCACACCGATCAGAATGCCCGCCACGATATTGATCGCCGTGATGAGAATGCTGGCCACCGCGTCGCGCTGGGTGAATCGCGAGGCGCCGTCCATGGCGCCATAGAACTCGGCCTCTGCCGAGAGCGCCTTGCGTCTCGCCCGGGCGCCAGCCTCATCCACCAGACCGGCGTTGAGATCGGAGTCGATAACATCTGCTTCGGGTAGAGCATCGGAGGTGAATCTCGCTGTCACTTCCGAGATGCGTACCGCGCCGTGGTTGATCACGACGTTCCGAATGGCAATGAGGACGAGGAAGAACGGTCCTTACGATGTAATTCCACCGACGACAAACTGCCCGAATGCCTCAATCACCTCTCCGGCCGCACTGGTGCCGGTATTGCCGCTGAGCAGGATCAGGCGCGAACTGGAAACGTTCAGCGCCAGGCGGAAGAGCGTGAGGAGCAGGAGCGTCGTGGGAAACACGCTGAATTCCACCGGCTTGAGAATGTGCATCGCCACCAGAAGAACAACCACGGATAGCGTAATGTTGGCGCTGATCAGCAGATCGAGCATCAACGGGGGCATCGGCGTGATCATGGCCAGCAGGATCCCCAGCACCGCCAGCGGCACGGAGAGTTCCTTCCACGGCGCGTTGGCGAGGGAACTGGTGATTTGTTCACCGAACGAGAGCGCGGCGCGATCCGTGGGACTTTTCGCCCTGGAGGCGCCCCCCCGCACTCCCTGAGGCTGCGGAGCTGCGCTTCCGATGGCAGAAACCGGGGCTGCTGGTGTCATACGGTTACCTCGAATGAATTACTGGCCAGGAAGATGGCCGCGCGTCAAGCGGTAGATGTAGGCCAGCACTTCGGCCACGGCCTGATAGAGATGGGCCGGTATCTCCTGCCCAACCTCGGCGGAACGGAATAGCGATTGCGCCAGTGGCGGATTCTCGATCACCGGCACCTGGCTGCGCACGGCGAGTTCGCGAATCCGCAACGCGAGGTGGTTCTTGCCTTTGGCTACCACTTTGGGCGCGGCCATCAAGGAAGGCTGGTAACGGATGGCCACGGCGAAGTGCGTCGGGTTGACGATCACCGCGGTTGCCTTCGGTACCTGCTCCATCATCCGCCGCCGTAAAGCCTCGCGCTGCAGCCGGCGGATTCTCATCCGGATCAGCGGATTGCCCTCGACGTCCTTTTGCTCTTCCCGGACTTCCTGCTTGGTCATGCGCAACTGGTTCATCCAGCGGCGCCGCTGCCGGAACAGATCGATGCTTCCCAACACAACCAGCACCACAGCCGCCTTCCACAGCAGAGCGGAAAGGATAGAGGCGACCCGAACCATCCCAGCCTCGACACTCATGCGCGGAAGTAGAAGAAAATCGTTCCAATGCGTGGTTACCAGGGCATACAGAATCCACGCAAATACTGGGAGCAGCACCACCGCCTGCACGAGAGACGTGAGGTTTTGCCAAGGCATTTGGCCCAGCCTCGAAAGGGGGTTGAGCCGCGCCAGATCCGGCATCAGTTTCGATGGAGAAAGGCCAAACCCGGTTTTCACCAGTTGGATCCCCACGACGCCAGCGGTGAGAAGGAAACCGGCGAAAAAGAAGTAAGCGAAGTAGCGCCAACTCCACACCACCACCCAGCGCGACACCGCGGGAACAGTCAGTTCGTAATGAAAGGCCAGCGTCAAAAGATCGCGCATCATCTGCCGCGCTGCGTCCAGCACGATGGGAGCGCGATTGCCCAGCAGCCAGACGAAGCCGAGAAACACAAGCGCCGAGACAAACTCCTTGCTGACGGGAAACTGGCCGTCCTTGCGCGCCTTCTCGAGCCTGCGTGGCGTAGGTTGTTCGGTGCGCTGCGGGTCGGCCATGGTTGTCGGTCCTCATTTCGCCCACACCGACAGCGCCCCCGCCGACTGCTCACGAAACAGCTCCGGCATTGTCCCTGCCAGAAGGGCCAGCATAGCCAGGGTCATCAGCATCTTCACCGGAAAGGCGAGCGTCAGCAATTGCAGTTGTGTGGCGACCTTCCCCAGAATCGCCATAGTCAGGTCGAGCAGAATCAGCATCGCCACAACGGGCATCGCCAGCCGTAAAGCAGTCTTCCACATTGCCGCACCCAACTGAAGGATTTTCTCCAGTTGGGACCAATTTCCAAGCCATTCACCAGGCGGGTAGGTTGTAAAGCTGTGCCCCAGGGCCCGGATGACTTGAGCATCCATTCCGAAAGAGAAGAACAGCAGGCTCGCCGCCAGTTGCACGATGACCTGCAGCACACTGCTATCGGCCTCCGTGGAAGGGTCAATCGTGGAGGCATATGCGTAGCCTGCCTGTAGCCCAAGAATCTGTGCGGCAATAGTGAATCCTTCCACAACCAGATTCACCGCCAATCCCAGCGAAAGTCCCAGCAGCAATTCGGAGAAAACCCAACCTGCGACCTGCCCCAAACCACGGGCTACCGGAGCGGCCGGCCAAACCGGTGCAAGGGCGAAGGTCAGACTGAGAGCAAGTACGACCCGAGTTGTCTCCGGCGCCCGTCGCCAGCCAGGTACCGGCACGAAGGCCACCACGCCACCCACCCTCGCCAATGCCAGGAGGAAACTCCACAGGTAGGGCAAAGGAAGGGAGAGTTCACTGGGCATAGCGGGAAAAGTCTCCAAACAGCGATGCCGTGAAACTCACCAGCTTTCCCAGCATCCAGGGAAGGAACAGCATGAGCGCCCCAAGAAAGGCGAGTAGCCGTGGCACGGCCCCAAAACTGGCATCTTGAATGGACGTCACGATCTGCACCAGGCTGATTACGATCCCGGCCAGAAACCCGATGGCCAGCAGTGGCAAGCTGACCCAGAATGTCATCCAGAATGTCTGCCGGATGAGATCGACAACCGCATGCGCGTTCAATTCTTTTCTCCTACCCGACGCCCGAATAAAAGCTCCGCACCAGGGAACCAATAACCAGATTCCATCCATCGACCAGCACAAAGAGCAGGATTTTGAAGGGTGCCGACAGCATCACCGGGGGTAGTTGCACCATTCCGATGGACAAGGTGACGCTGGCCACCACCAGATCGATGATGAGGAACGGAAAGAACAACACGGCCCCGATCTGGAATCCCGTCCGCAGTTCACTCAGGATGTAGGCGGGAACCAGAATGCGGACATCAAGGTCTCGCGGGGACTGCGGCGCCGGTGAATGGGTGATCTCGAGAAAGAGCTGAATGTCCTTTTCGCGAGAGAAGCGCAGCAGAAAATCCCGCACCGGCCGGCTCCCCTGGTCGAAGGCCTCCTTCCAGGCCAGGTCCCCTTTTTCAAGCGGCTCCCATCCCTTCTGATAGGCGTCCTGCAGCACCGGCTGCATGATGAGCAGCGTAAGAAACAGCGCCAGTCCGATGAGGACCTGATTGGATGGAGTCGATTGCGTGCCTAAGGCCTGCCGCAGGAAGTGCAGCACAAGGGTGATGCGCAGAAACGGGGTCACCGACATGAAGACCGCCGGTAACAGCGTAAGCGCGGTCATGATCAGAACAACCTGCATTGGCAGGCTGACAGCATTGGCTCCTTTACCCAGTGTCAGCAACGGGGTGGCCGCCGGCTCTGCACTGAAGGCAGTTGCGGAAACCAGGAAGGCAAACGCCAATCGGACAACAGCGGTCATGATTCTCTGCTTTCTGCGAGGTATTCGCCAGGCCAGGAGCGTTGCTCCAGAACCGTACACCCGCCACTGTGCGCCGCCAGCACGAACACCCTGTCCCTAAACCGTACGACATGAATGGAGTGCTGAGGAGTCAGCCGGAGTTGCTCCACCGTCTCGAGGTTTCGGGTGCGAGGGCGAAGTCCGGCCTGCCACCAGAGGCGGTTTTGCCCTGGTTTGGCCGCAAATCGCAGCGCCAACACGAGCAGGATCACTCCGCCTCCCGCCATCAGTTGCTCCACCAGACTCATGAGGAATCATCCTTCCGTGTTGAAATCGGTGATGCGCACGCCCATCATGTCCTCGATCACGACGATCTCACCGAATGCCACAACGGCACCGCCGACGAGGATATCGATGTTCTCTCCCGCCGAGCGGGTCAACTTGAGGACGCTTCCGTTGTCGAGATCGAGCATCTGCCGCATGGTGACCACCTTCTTGTCGAGCTCCACTTCGATGACCATGGTCATGTCCGCCAAATGCCGCACCTGATCCGATCGAAGATCCTCACCGCTGAGACTCATCGCACGCCCCCCTTACCTCTTCAGATTGATGGTTTCCTGACTGAGCTCATCCACAGTGGTGACAATACGCGTGTTCGCCTGATAGCCGCGCTGCAACACAATGAGGTCCGTAAACTCGCGGGCAATGTCCACGGTGGAATACTCGACGGCTCCGCCGAGAATGGTGCCTCTTCCGCCGGTTCCCGGCGTTCCGATAGCCGGCAATGCCGACCTGGCACTTAGTTGGTAGTTGTTGTTCCCGACCGCGATCAGTGACTCGGGATTTCGAATCGAGGCCATCGCCAGTTGGCCAACCACGATCTGCTGACCATCGGAATACTGAGCGAGGATCCGTCCTCCATCATCAAGCCCTGCGCGGATCAACTGCGCCGCAGGTGATCCATCCTGCGCATTCGCGGAAACCGCGGAGGGCTGAGCGTACTGGGTCAGCCGAGGCGAGGTCCCGTTGTAGAGGTTCCACACCAGCGGAAGGTCAGCGGCGCCGTTGACCAGACCAGCAATCGTCAATGATGGAAAAGGACCGGTGGAGGGTGGGTCGACCAGGTGTCCTTCATTGTCAAAGGCGACCGTGCCGGTGACAGGGGCCACCGGACTGGTCACGTCGGAATCAGGCACCGAAAGCGCGTAATCCCACTGATTAAGAGTCGCGTTCTTCGTGAAGCTCAGGGTGACCACGTGACTCGAGCCGAGCGAATCGAATACTTCGATCGAAGTCGAAAATTGAGTCGGCGGGGGCCCCGCGGTTGCGGTGGCATCGAGGTTCAGGTCAAAGGACATGGCGGTGGTTTCTTTGGGGGGCTTGAGGGAACCGACGGGGACCACGATGTCGCCGACCGCGTTATTCGTGTCGACGACACCGCCTACGCTCGCCCAGCCCTGTACTTTCTCGTTCATAGCGGTCAGCAGGTTGCCGGATTTGTCTACCTGCAGATTCCCGCCGCGCGTGTAGAGCATGGCGCCGCTGCGGTCGCGAACTACGAGGAAACCATCGCCCTGGATGGCGGCATCCAGAGGACCGGGACTGCTCTGAATCGCTCCTTGAGAGAAACGGCGCAGGGTAACAGGACGCCCGACACCAAAACCGACCTGGGTCTCACCGAGACCGGCTCCAAGCGACTGTGTCACCAGATCGTGAAACGAGACCGTACTGCTCTTGAAGCCCGGCGTGTTGAGGTTAGCCAGGTTGTTGCCGACTACATCGACGGCGGTTGACAGCGCCCCGAGGGCGCTAAGTGCTGTGGAGAATGAAGTAAACATCTGTTCCTTTCTTGGGAATGGGCTGCCTGTTCTGTTACTGGCCGCTGGAAGAAGTGGTGGTTGCCGCTGATGACAGCAATTGATGAATCGACTGCAACTCCTTCCGCATCTCCACCATCTGCTCCACTCCGCTGATCTGGCTCAACTGTTCGAGGAAGTTGGTGCCATCGACGGGATTGAGCGGGTTCTGGTTGCGCAGTTGCGCCACCATGAGTTTTAGAAAGAGATCCTTGCTGACCTCGGTGTTTCCCGCGACGCCGGAATTGGATCCGGAATTGGATCCGGAATCGCCGGTGTCCGCGGCTTTAAAACCTACTCCTGCTATAGACTGCGCCATGCGTATTCCTCCATGTATTTCTGCCAGGCTTCGGCGGGCTGCTCGCGCCGCCTCCGATTGTCGCCATCGGGCTCCCATTGGGCCTGCCGTTGTTGGTTCTGCTGCGGGTCTTCGCGCATTTCACTATCCGCGGTTTCCGCGTGGACCGAGAGTCCTTTCACTGTTCCCGCTTCCGTCAATCCGTGGGTCTGTCCTGCCTGGGTGGAATGCCCGGATACGGTGATGGGCAATGTCTCCGCAGCAACGCCCTTGCGATCGAAGGCACCAATCAGATCGGAAAGTCCGGAACGGAGGGTCTCCCGTATCTGCGGGTCGGGACTGCGAACGGAAACCTCGACTCCTCCCGGTCTTTGATTGAGAAGGACCTCCACGTTGCGCCCTTCCGCCGAGGGCGGAAGCGTCACGCGAAGCTGCTGGACGGTGCGGGATGGGGGAACCACGGGAGCCGCGTCGTCAACCGCGGAAGCAGCCGGCGGCGGCTCTGCACCAGAATCCGGCTGAAGGGCCACGTGCCGCTCTTCGTGGACGCCGGAAAACTCCCTTGCCGGCAGAACCACGGGCTTCACGGCGGACTCGGGCTTTGCTGCATTTCCGACAGCCCCATCCTCATCCCGGCCTGGCGATTTGCGGTCTCCCTGCTTTCGCTCCGTGTCTGGGGCCAAAGAGGACGGGGGCTCATGCCGCGTGCCGCTTGTTTGCGTTTGCGCGGCGCGGAGATTGTCAGGACTTGTGTCTGGTGGTTTCTCGCCCGTGTCGTTTTTCACATCCGCGGCGTGGGTGAGTGCTTTCGGTATTTGAGGGCGAACGGGTTCCGGATATGTCTGCCGTGCCTCACTGCTCTCCGTCCTTTCCCGTAAAGGCGCTGGAATTTTGAAGGCACTCGGAGTTGTTTCTGTGGAAGGGCTGCTTTGAGCTGAAAGCTCTTGCTTGATGGGACTCCTTTGTTCCGCTGAGGCATTGCTGGTGTGGTTGCGCAGCAAAAGCCGGAACGCCTCGCGGGTGGCTGGGCGATCCCGCTCATCAGAGGATGCGGGGAAATCAGCTTTCGGCCGCAACAGGGCAGGCTCGTCTTTCCCAAACTCGAGCGAACGAGTTTCTCCCGGTTGAAGCGAGACTTCTTGCGGACCGCGTGCTGCCGGGAGGCTCGGCTCAGTGGGCCGTGCCGGCAACCCTTCGGGAGCAATCACGAGAGTCGGAATCGGTGTCTGTGTCGATGCCGGTGCCGGCGGGGGAGCAGGGGCTGAAAACGCCTCGGTCTCAAGAGCGCCAGATTCTGTATCGTTCTCTTTCCTGCTGCCCTGCTGCCCGAGTGGCGGCAGCGGTTGTGGAAGCGGGCCCACCTGTACCTCAGGGAGTCGGACAGGGATGTCGACATCCACGATGGTGGGAGAGACCGGCGCCCAGCCTGCAGCGGAGAGATCTTTCGCTGGAACAAGCAAAGCAGGCGGTGGAACAACCGTCATCCCAGACTTCCCGGCAACTTCGCTTGACGTCGCATTCTCTTCTTCACGAGGGGAAGGTTCCTCGGGGGTTTCAGCCAATCCGACGATGCTGATTTCGCCAAAGGCTGAGAAGCTGGGAACCGTCCAAAGCGGAGCCGGAGCATTGAGAAACCCGGCAGTGGTCTGAACCGGCCACGCGGGCAAGGAGGCCGGATCATCTTCGGGTTGCTCGGGGTCGATTTGCTCCAACAGCACCGTAGGCCGGCAGAGCCGTCCACCTGCCTCCCCTGCGGGAAACTCCGTCTGTGTTGGATTGAGAGCAACGTCGGGAACGACCGCGGAGGGCAATGCGACGGGCGTCGCAGTCAACTCGGCAAGTAACTGGGGGAAGAGTTCGTAGAATGGAGTGCCGGCACCGAATGCGCTGGGGGTCCCGGGAGCGGAGTCCGGCAATTCCGTCCCAAAGGACTGAGGTACCAAAGCATCGGTCAACGGAACGAGGAAGCTGCTCACGCGGGATGCTTGTGCAGTTACTCTGCCAATTGCGATCCGCAATGGATTCAATAAGATGCAAACCAGCAAAAGGCTCAGGACGCCGCGAACTTGCCGTTTTGGCACTTTATTGCCAAAATGAACCGCACCTTTCTTTCTTTTCGGCGCGAAGTTGAACAATGTGAAGGAATTGCCGCTTTGGCACCCCAAATGCAAATCACGCTGGCATGGACGCGCTACTCACAGCCGCCGCGAGTGGCTTGCGAGCGAGAACCGAATCGCTCGATCTGCTCGCCAACAACGTCGCCAACGCCAATACAGCAGGCTTTAAGGCTGACCGTGAGTTCTACAGCACGTATCTCGCGCCGGAGTCTCTCGATGGCCCCGAAGGTACGCTTCCGCTCCAGTCTCCGCTAGTTGAAAAGAACTGGACAGACTTTCAGCAAGGGGTGACCACTGCTACGGGCAGCCCTCTGGATGTTGCATTGTCTGGCCCCGGGTTCTTTTCTTTGAGTACGGGCTCCGGCACAGTCTACACGCGTAACGGTAATTTTCGTTTGCAACCGGATGGCCTTCTGACGAGTTCCATTGGCGATTCCGTGCTCAGCGTGGAGGGCAAAGCCATTCGGCTCGACCCCAAGCTCGCCATCACCATCGAGGAGAACGGCACGATCCGGCAAGGGGGAGCCGCCGTTGCCCGGCTCGCCATCACCGATATGGAAGACCGGTCGAGGCTCCAGAAAATCGGCGCCACGGGGTTCCGATACAGCGAATCCTCACCAGCCCCCAAAGCGGCGAGTGCCAAAGTGGAACAGGGCCGGTTGGAGAACGCCAATTTCCAGCCGGCGGAGTCCGCCGTACGGCTAGTCAATGTAATGCGCCAGTTTGAAATGCTGCAGAAGGCGATTGCGCTGGGATCGGAAATGAACCGGCGCGCAATAGAAGAAGTCGCCAAACTTTAGGAGGGAATCGAAGATGATTCGCGCACTCTACAGCGCCGGCAGCGGAATGGTTGCCCAACAGATGAACGTGGACAACATCGCCCACAATTTGGCCAATGCCAATACAGTGGGCTTCAAAATGCGCCGCGCGCAATTTCAGGATCTTCTGTATCAGAACCTGATCCAGCCCGGTGCGGCGGCGGGGGCGCAAACGGTGGTTCCCAGCGGCCTGCAATTGGGGCTGGGGGCCCGCCCCTCGTCGAATGAGATCATTTTCACCCAAGGGAACTTCGTTACTACGAGTAATCCTCTCGATCTAGTCATCCAGGGTAAGGGCTTTTTTCAGATCCGGAAACCCACGGGGGAGTTAGCATTCACGCGAAGCGGAGCGTTTCACCTGGACCGTGATGGAAATATTGTCACCTCCGACGGAGACCCGCTCGAGCCACAGATCACTTTGCCCCCAGAAGCACAATCCATCACCATTGCGGGAGACGGCACGGTGAGCTACTCCCTTCCTGGTCAGACTGCCGTACAACAGGCCGGCCAAATCCAACTTGCCAATTTTCCCAACCCTGCCGGGCTGAACAGCCTGGGAAGAAATCTGTTTGCGCCCACCGACGCCTCTGGCGAGCCCACGCTCGGGATCCCCGGCGGACAGGAGGGACTGGGATCGCTGCAGCAGGGGTTCCTCGAACAGTCCAACGTCAGTGTGGTGGAAGAATTCATCAATCTCATCGTCAGCCAAAGGGCTTACGAGGCGAACTCCAAGATCGTTCGTGCCTCCGATGAGATGTATCAACAAGTCAACAACATGACACGTTAATGCGACTTCTGTGCACCAGCTTCGCTCTCTCCATGGCGGCAATCGCCGGTTGCATCCGCGTGGAAGGAGATCTCATCCGCGTGGCGGATGTTCCTCAGGCAAGCGGAAGCGGTCTGGCGGCCGATGAGATCCTGCTCCGTGCGCCTGTGGTTGGCGTTCGGCGCACCGTGGAAAGCGTAGAGCTGCGACGGTTATTGCGGTTGCCCGACGACGCACCTGCCATCCCCCCGGTTTGTTTCGAACGGGCGGCCGAGAGCCTCTCACCCGAGCGAATCCTCGAGGCGCTGCGAAAGAACTTTCCTTCACACGATGTTTCCATCCGAATCTCGGATTACAGCCGCTATCCAATTCCCAGAGGGCGGCTGGAATTCTCCCGCGCTGGACTGTTCGCCACCGCTGCCACTGTTCCTGGCCATATCGTCCTGTGGCGAGGGAAGGTGGTGGATGCGGCCGGGAAATCAACCCCCGTGTGGGCACGCATCGTCATCGAAACCACTCGGGAGGTCTTGACAACTCGACGGACCCTCGAACCGGGCGCACGAATCGGAGCCGCTGACCTTGTACAGATTCCTAAAGCTGCCCATCCTTTTGAAGAGTCCACACTGCTGCAACCAACGGATGTCATCGGAATGGCAGCCAAGCGCCGCATCCCGGCGGGGAGCGAGATCACCCGCCAGATGTTGATGGAACCCTTTGACATTGAAGCGCGACAAACCGTCACCCTGGAGGTCCGTGCCGACGCGGTCCGACTGAAAATGACCGCCATAGCCGAGGGCCGCGGGCGCACCGGGGATTCCATTTGGCTGAAGCAGACAATCACGGGCAAGCGCCTCCGCGGCCGTGTCACCGGTCCAGCGACGGCCATTGTAGAGATCAACCCGATATCTGGAGAAAAGACAAGCAATGAACTGGACAACGTACCTTTCAGCAACGCTGTTGCTGCTGGCCGCCCTCAACCTTGATGGCGCCTGGAGGCGTAAGGCTCCCCCTCAGCCTTCGCCAATTGAGCGCTACATTGAAGAGGCGTCGCTGCACGCCTCGCAAGGCCCGGGCAACAATGCCTCACCTGGCTCCCTGTATGGGGGTGGAGGCCGATACGGAGATTTGTTTCGCGACCCCCGTGCATATCAAATCGACGATCTCATTACTGTTGTTGTGAGCGACCGCGCCTCAGCGCTCGCCCGTGGAGTCACCACCAGTTCCCGTAAAACCAACTCGAGCGGGGCCATTACCGCATTGGCCGGAGCACTGCCTGCCGCTGGCGCCCTGGCAAACCTCGCCACTTTGGGCGGCGAATCGAAGCTTGACGGGCAAGGTCAAACCAGTCGTGAAACGGAACTGAACACGACACTGTCCGTTCGTGTGACGCATGTCATGCCGAACGGCAACCTCATCGTGCAAGGAACGAAAGATATCCTTGTAAACTCGGAACGACAAACCGTGGTTGTGCGTGGGATCTGCCGCCCACAGGACCTGGCAACGGGGAACACCATCCGCTCAGACCGTCTGGCGGAGTTGGAGGTACGGGTCAATGGCAAAGGTGTCGTCGCTGATGCCATCAAGCGGCCGTTTCTGCTCTATCGCATCTTGAACGGCCTTCTTCCGTTCTAAGCACCGGCAGCACCAGCGAGAAAGGTACCGCATGATCCGCCTCTTCGTCCTCATCCTGATTGCAGCTCAGTTGACTTCCGCCGCGCGTGTCAAGGAACTCGCCTCGTGGGAAGGCGTGCGAGACAACCAACTGGTTGGCTACGGATTGGTGGTTGGCCTGGCCGGCACAGGGGACAAACGCCAAACCGTATTCTCCGCGCAGAGTCTGGCCAACATGCTGGAAAAAATGGGTGTCTCTATTAACCCGGGCGCCATCCAGGTGCGCAACACAGCAGCCGTCATGGTAACGGCCACACTCCCACCCTACGGGCAACCCGGGCTGCGAATCGATGTTCACGCCGCGGCCATCGGCGATGCGACCAATCTTCAAGGCGGTTTGCTGCTGCTGACACCGCTCAAGGGCGCAGACGGTCAGGTATATGCCGTGGGGCAAGGACCTGTCGTCACAGGAGGCTTTTCCGCGGGCCGTGGGGGATCATCGCAGACGGTGAACCACCCCACGGCGGGCCGCATCCCCAACGGTGCCATCATCGAGAAGCCATCCCCGTCGGGTAGCCCTGGAAGTCAACTCCGGCTCCAACTCCACACGCCGGATTTCACTACGGCAAGCCGAATCGCGGCCGCCATCAACAAGCGGTTCGCACAGAACGGCCCAGCCGTCGCCCGCGCTGAAAACGCCGCACTGATTCGCGTCGATGCACCTCCGCGTTACTCCATGCGCCCGGTGGAATTCGTAGCCGATGTGGAGGGCTTGACACTGGAGCCGGACCGTCAGGCAAGGATCGTCATGAACGAACGCACGGGAACGATTGTTCTGGGTAAAGACGTGCGCATCGCGCCAGTCGCTATCTTGCACGGAGCGCTCAGCGTTGAAGTGCAGACTACATTCGACGTGTCCCAACCCGCGCCACTCTCCGCGGGCACCACCACGGTGACACCACAGACCAACGTCAACGCAAAGGAAGAGAAAGCCAAGCAGATTCTCCTTCAAAACGGAGCTACAGTAGAGCATCTTGTGAAGGCGCTCACCGCCATCGGCTCCACTCCTCGCGACATTATTGCCATTCTGCAAAGCCTGAAGGCCGCCGGAGCCCTGGAGGCCGAACTGGAGGTGATCTAAACCATGGCTGCTATCAACCCCATCGGCACCGCCACCCAGCCTTCGCCGGACGGGATGCCGCACAACATCAAACAGGCCGCCGAGGCGTTCGAAGCGCTCTTCCTCGGCAACCTCCTGAAGGCCGCACGCGAAGCACGCGATGGCGCCGCCCTCGGCGAGGGGGATCAGGCAAGCGGATCCATGATGGACATGGCCGAAGAATTCCTGGCTCAGGAGATCACCAAAGGCGGCGGTTGCGGCCTCGCCCGCATGGTCATGGAACAGATGCAGCAGCGCGGCGCAGTCAACGGGACAGTGAACGAATCTCCGCCTCGCTGAGTGGCCGCCGGTACACGGCTACGTCATCCATCAAACCCACATAGGCGACGCCAAGCCGGATTGCGCCCTTGGCCAAGTCCCACTCAAACGCTTCCTTGATCTGTGGCGTCGCTCCCTGCAAGGCCCCATCCACATACAGTTTCGCTTCACCCTTTCCAGACCCCAGTTTCGACCACGCCACCGCCACGTGCGTCCACTTTCCCTTCGTAAACGGGTGCTTCTTCACCACCACCAAGCGGTTCATGAAATCCGGGCTCTTATCAGACGGCACATTCTGCGGATTCCAAGCCTTCAGCGCACCGAAAACACCCAACCGGAAATGACGCGGCAGATCGTCCTTGGTGAAATCGACCCAGATGGCCGAGTCGTTATACGCCTTGTCGGTGATCTGAATCGGATCACAGAATCCGGGCTCCAATTCCGCCTCCGGCGAAAGATTCAGAAAGAACGAAATCGTCCCCGACCAGTTGCGAGGATCGAATGCCACATTCTTGGCAGCCTGATAGAACACCGCTTTTCCGTTTTTCTTCACAAAACGCAAGGCATCGCCCGTCCGGCCGGCACCCTTCGCCAACTCGACATCCGGCCCGGGCAACCCGGCTTGCGCAGTTCCCTGCTCCTTATAGTTCGCCGCCCAATAGAGCTTCTTGTCGCCAAGCGCGACATTTGCCTCCACGCCGCCGTTGAAACCGGCGTAAAAAGTGAGATCCTTCTTCAAGTCGGCGGCGCCCAGTAATCCCGCCAGAAAACATACCAATGACAACGTCATACTTGGTAGCATATTTCATCATGAAGCTCGTTGCGTCTTTTCTCGTCCTGGCGCTGGCATTGGCTGGCGCGGAGCGGAAGCCGGTTGTCCCGGGGGGCGGTCCCAAACCTGTCGGTCCCTACAGCCCCGGCATTATGGCCGGCAACTTCCTGTACGTCTCCGGCCAAGGAATGCGCGACGCAAACAACAACTTGCCCGCGGGCAATGAAGAGCGGGTCCGCCAGTGTCTCCGCAACGTGGAAAACATCGTGAAGGCCGCGGGACTCACCATGGATCACGTTGTTTACACCCAGGTGTACCTTCACCCCTCCATGCCCTATGAGGTTTTGAACAAAGTCTGGGACGAGTTTTTCAAGAAAGATCACCCGGCACGGGCCACGCTTGGCGTCTATCGCATGCCCACCGAGACCACGGTCGAAGTCAGCGCAGTAGCAGTGAAGGATCTGGCGCAAAAGAAGATCATCCGCCCCGGCTGGTATCCGAAAAATCTCAACATCTCGCCCGCCGTGGAAGCCCATGGACGTATCTACCTCAGCGGGTTCCTCGGGCGTGACGTACAAACCGGCACCATCCCTTCCGACCCGAAAGAACAAATGGAACTGGCGTTGCTCCGCGTGAAGCAAATCCTCGAAGCCGCCGGCCTCGATTACCGCCACCTGGTCATGGTGAATCCGTATCACACCAAGGCAATGCCGCGCCGCGTGCTCGACAGCGAATATGCCAAGCGCTTCACCTTCGGCAACACTCCCGCCCGCGCCACGATCGAGGTGAATCACCTCCCGCTTGGCGCGAACATCGAATTGACCGCTATTGCCGTGCGCGACCTGTCGAAACGCCAGGCCGTCAAACCGCGCAACATGCCGCCAAGCGCTACGGCCAGTCCCTGTGTGCTTGCCGACGACACGCTGTACTGCTCCGCCAAGGCGGGATTCATCCCTGGCGCCAATGGCGGTATCTATTTCGAAAGTGTCGAGGACCAGGTCCGCATGACGATGCGTAACCTACTCGATGGCCTGGAGGAAGCCGGCATGAGCTTCGCCAACGTCGTCAAGAGCAACGTGTATCTCGACACGATTGACGACTTCCCCAAGATGAATGGCGTCTACGCGAAATACTTCGGCGACGGCCCGCCCCCCACGCGCACCACTGTTGAGCCGTTGGCTCCAATCGAGCGCAAACGCAGCGATTCCGGGCACTTCCCGAAACTGGAGGAAATCTCCATCGTCGCCGTGCGCTGAGCCGGATTAAAGGATCGCCTCCAACTGCGCCCAGCAGTCGCCGTCGAGCAATATGCGATTGGCCAGGCCCAGCCGTACGATCTCGCGCACGGTGCCAGCCTTGTTCGCTCCAATGGCACAAAGCACCACGCCCGGCAAATCTTCGTTCAATGCGCGCCGGGCGCACGCTCGAAGGTGATGCAGCTTCGCTCCCAGCCAGGCTTCATTCAACTCCGCAATCTTCCGTTCCACCTTCGGCGGCGCCTTGCCCGCCGCACGCGAGTTGCCCAGCAGGTTTCCCGAAATATCTCCCGCGATGAAAGCCCTGGCATCGCGCACGGAGATTCCCGTTGAATCAAACCACCGGTCGGCATCGTAGCCCAGTGGCCGGTCTTCCGGCCCACAACTGGTGAGGATCATGTCCGCGCGCTCGGCCAGCGGGACATGCTTCGGTTTCTGCGCGTCACCGAAGATGGCCCGGTATGCCGGAAGCGAGTGGATGTACTCCGCGATGATGCCTGCCTTTTGCTTCGGAAAATGCAGCGGCAAGTGGGAAGGCACGCCGGCCAGCCAGTGCGCATGCAGGTGGGGCGCCGCCGTATTCACCGTCTCGTCCAGACGGTAGGCGAGCGTCGAAGAACTCGTCTTGCGAGGCGGCCCTTCCAACATCTCTCCGCAGAGGGGGATGAACTGGATCGGAGTGTGCGCCGTCGCCGGAGGCAATTCCCGCATCGCACGCACCACGGTCGCCAGTGTCCGGCCCCAACTCACACCCACGATTCCCGATCGCAGAATCAGCTTCATCACCTCCTGCGAGGCGCCTTTGGAGAATGCGTCCAGCCGCAGAGTCCACCCTCGCGCCGTCGTCTGCGCACTGCCGCTGTCGATGATCATGACATCCGGCTCCGTCACCACTGCGGAGGTGTCTTTTGGAACAAGCCGCAGCCGCTCGGTGAGCTTGTTCTTCAAGCCGGCCTCGGCGCGCAGAATCTGAATCTCGCGCGCGGAAAGACCTTCGGTGCGGAACCGGATGCTCAACAACCCTTCGGTGTAACAATCGCGGATGACCTTCGAGATCGCCGACTCGCTGAGATTGAGACGGGTGCCGATCTCCTTGTTGCTTTTACCGTCGGCATGCAACAGAGCTGCGATCTGGCGGGTGTGCGCGGTCACGATGCGGGGACGAGGCATGGCGCTCCCAGCATATCGCAAGATCCTGTTTTTGCAGAACTATACGTAGCAAAATTTTCTTTCCGTATTCTGCGAAACTGCGACTATACTACCCCAATGAGCTCCTCAGTCGTAGCCTCTTCGCCCTCGCCGGCTCCCGCGGCGCTGTTCTCCATGAACCACGAACTCACCCGGAGCCTGCTGCGCGTATTCGCTGACCAATTCCCGCTCACCGCCGCACTCGAGCGCCTGCGGGACTATCACATCCTCAACGGCTACGTACGCGACGAACTCCACTTTCTAAAGCCTCAGCCGCTCGAAGATCCTCATTCCGGGCGGATCCTCCGTGCCGTCTACAATCCGCTGCGGCGGGAGCGCCACAAAGGCGGCTTGGCGGTGGACCCGCCACCTGGTTTTCACTCCATCCGCGGCGGCTGCTTCCTCGCACCGTCCAACATTCTCTGGCAGCAGCGCGGCCGTCAGATTCCCTACCCGCGCCGCTGGGACGGCCGCGATTACAACTTCCTGCTCCAGCCTTTCCCGTTCGCCCCAATGCACTTCACCGTGGCGACGGACGATTTTGTTCCGCAGGACTGGCGTCAAGATCCGGCCGGCCTACACCACATCGTCACTGTCATGCGCGACATGGCCTCCACACTCGACGACGGATTCACCGTACTTTATAACGGCAAAGGCGCGGGCAGTTCCATCGACTGGTTGCATTACCACGTCCTATTGACCGGATCGCTCCCCATCCAGGATGCCGCGCGTCTCGGTAATCCATGGCCGCTGCCCTTCCATCGCATCGAGGGCACTGTGGAATCCATGGCGGCATCTCTGCAAGCGCTCACCGCAGCGTGGCAGCAACGCGCCGGAACCCGCGCCACGGAATGCATCGCCATGGTGCGCGAACAAGGGCAGCCAGTCTGCTACTACATCCCACGCGACCGCGCGAAAGAATACGCCGGCGAACAGCGCTTCGCCGGCAGAGTTGGCGCCTACGAGTCCTGCGGCGTGTTCATTTTTGAGCAGGACGAAGAAGGCCGCGCCCTGGAACAAGGGCGCATTTGTTTCCAAACCTTGTGGCAGATTCTCGCCGATGTCTGCCCGTCAACAGAGGAGTACCTGTAATGCAACGAGTGCAATGTTCCGTGATTGTGGATGGTGTGCGGTGTTATGTCATCGCCGAGCAAAATGCGGAGGGCGGCTTGGAGTTCTTTATGCAGGAACCGGGGGAAGTGCGCTGGTATGGTTTCAAACCCACGTCAGCCGAGCAGGAAGCGGCACGCCGCCTCTTGGCCACTGGCGCCGCCCCTGGATGGCCCTTACTCGGTCAACCTGCGATCGCCCGCAAATAGCGCTCCTCGGAGCGCGCAATCACATCCTTCGCCCCATGTACGATGTTGCGCCCAAACGCCCCGTACAGGCGGTCAAACACCAACCCCTCCAAACTCGCGGTAATCCGTTTCACCTGTGTGCCATTCAACGGAATCCAGTTCGGATAGCTGTACATAAACGTCACCCAGCGTTTATCCAAACACACCTGCGGCTGATCCCCCGCAAACAAAGCTCCGGCGCCATTCGCACCATCCGGCCACAACGCCACCTGGTATCCGGCAAAATGCCCGCCGCTACGCACCAGCCGCACGCCACCGAACAACTCCATCGTCTCCCCACTCCAGAACCGCAGCCCCGCGCACGGCTGCGCAACCCACTGGCGATCATCCTCGTGCACATACACCGGCACATCTCCAAACGCGGCGCTCCAATCCGCCATCGCCGAATAATAGTGCGGATGCGACACCGCAATCGCCCGCACTCCACCCAACTCCCGCACTCGAGCCACGCTCTCCTCATTCACCAGGGAAATGGAATCCCACAGCAAATTCCCTTCCCCGGTCTGGATCAGATACGCCCGCTGCCCGATGCCAAACAGCGGCTCCGTGCGGACGGACCAAAGCCCAACCTCTTCTTCGACAAACACGTTGCGGCGCTCGGCCCGAAGCGCCACGGGCGTCGTCCAACTCTGCCCTGCCAGCCCTACATACTGCCGCTCATCCTCGCAGATGAAGCACCGCGGCGGCGGTGCTTCGGAGGCTTCATATTGCACACCACAGGTGCTACAGATCCAACACTCGGACATAACAGCCCTCCCTAAACTCAGGCAGTCTGCGCATAGACAGGGTAATCGATGTAGCCGCGAGCATCCCCGCCATAAAACGTCGATGGATCGGGCGTGTTCAACGGCAGATTCCCCGCCAGCCGCGCGGGCAGATCCGGATTCGCCAGGAACGGTACGCCGAACGCAATCGCTTCGGCTTCCCCGGACCCAATCGCGGCCGCAGCAGCCTTTGTATCAAATCCGCCATTCCCAATGAGGGGCCCGCCAAACAGCGCGCGCATGCGTGGAGTCAACCGGCCCCCACTCTCACCCGCCGGCTCGATGACGTGCAGATACGCCAGCCCGAACACCGATAACTCACGGGCAAACACCGCAAACGATTCCCGTGGATTCGAATCCGACATGTCGTTGAACGGATTGAACGGAGACAACCGCACGCCAACTTGTCCGGCGCCCCACACATTCACCACCGCCTGCACCACCTCCATCAGGAAGCGCACCCGTTTCTCCGGTGAGCCGCCATAAGCATCCGTGCGCTGATTCGTGCCATCGCGCAGGAACTGATCCAGTAAATACCCGTTGGCCGCGTGCAGTTCCACGCCATCGAAACCCGCCTCCTGGGCCATCCGCGCCGCAGCAGCAAATTCCTCAACCACAGCGGCAATCTCACCGGCCTCCAACGCGTGCGGCGTCACATACGGCTGCTTCCCGCTGGGAGTGTACACATGGCCCGCCGGCCGCACCGCCGAAGGCGCAACCGGAGTCGCATTGCCCGGCAACAGCGAAGGATGCGAAATCCGCCCCGCGTGCGCGAGTTGCGAAAAAATCCGCCCGCCGGCCCGATGCACCGCCTCCGTCACCCGCTTCCATCCCTCGCGATGCGAGTCCTGATACATCCCCGGAGCATTCAAGTACGCTCGTCCATGCGCCGAGACCACCGTCATCTCTGAGATGATCAAGCCCGCCGACGCGCGCTGCTCATAATGGCGTGCAATCAATTCCGTTGGCGTTCCGTCGCCCGCCGCCCGTTGCCGCGTCAGCGGCGCCATCAAGACGCGGTTCGGCAGCTGGACACTACCCAATTGCACCGGTTCAAACAGTATGTTGTGGTTCATTGCCACTCCTTCTATCCGTTATCACGATCTGTGTTGCCAACACCAATGGGATGCACGAAGGCCTCTCCACGATGCGGCCATTTTTCTATTTTTCCGTCCCCACCATCCGGTCGCAGATCCGCACCAGCGCCGTCTGCTCCGCGGCCGTCAAACGGCCCGTCGTATCCTTCTCCAACGCCTCAATCACCGGATCCATCTTCCGCAGCAATTCCAGCCCCTTCGCGGTAATCGTTGCGATGGAATGCCGGCGGTTCTCCTTCGACCAGTTGCGCGCAATCAGCTTATGCTGCTCCAACCGGTCCAGCAGCCGCGTCACATCCGGAGCTTTTCCAATCAACCGCCCGGCGATCTCACAGCGCGGGTGCCCTTCCGGGTGCACGCCGCGGAGAATGCGCAACACGTTGTACTGGGTATGCGTGATACCGTGCGCCTCGCATGCTTCTTCAATCCGCTGCAGGATTTGAGTCCCCGCGAACAGAATGCTCACGAATGATTCCTCTGTGGAGTTGCGGTACCGGCGTTGTTTGATGCGCTGCTGAATGGACATGGAGAGCCATCCTGTGTTTACCACTATATGTGTTTACAACACACGTTGTCAAGCCTGCACCCCAGCTATCGGTTATCCATGCGATCAGCGTAAGCTGTTAAGGATGGCGGATTCCCCGTTACCGAGGCTCTCCTCTGGTACCCGCGTCACCCACTTCGTGGTCCACGAATGCCTGGGTGAGGGCGGCATGGGAGTTGTGTATAAAGCCATCGACACCCGCCTCAACCGTCCCGTTGTCCTGAAATTCCTTCATCCCGACAAAGAGGCCACCAAAGACCGCCGCGCCCGGTTCCTGCGTGAAGCCCGGGCTGCCTCCGCCCTCAACCACCCGGGCATCGTCACCATCCATGAGATCGGCGAATGGGAGGGCGCCGACTACATCGTGATGGAGCTCGTTGAAGGCCGCACCTTACAACAGCACCTGCGGGAACGCGGCCAGCTCCCGGTGAAGGAAGTCGTCTCCATTGGCATCCAACTCGCCGATGCCATGTCGACGGCCCACTCGGCATCGATCCTGCATCGCGACCTGAAGCCCGCCAACGTGATGCTCACCCGCCGCGGCCTGGTCAAGATCCTCGACTTCGGCCTTGCCAAGCAGATCGAATCCGCCATCACCAGCGTCAGTCCCGACGACCAGACGGTCAAAGCGGAAGACGGACACACGCGCGCCGGCGTGCTGGTCGGCAGTGTGCCGTACATGTCTCCCGAGCAAGCGAAAGGGTCGGCAGTCGATGCCCGCTCCGATGTCTTCGCCTTGGGGACTCTGCTGTACGAACTGCTGAGCGGCAGGCCTGCGTTTCATGCCGCATCGCCTGTCGAGGTGCTCGGCGCCATTCTCCACATCGATCCGCCACCGCCCAGCGGGAGTTCCCCCGAAGTCTCCGTGGAGCTCGACGCCATCATTCGCCGCGCGATGGCCAAAGACCCGGCGCAGCGCTGGCAGAACATGGCCGAAGTCCGCGCGGCGCTGGAAGAGCTGAAGGAGAGTGGGCGAGTCTCCAGCATCGGCTCACAAACCGCGGAACGCGTCCTGCCTCAACCGGCCACCCCGCCCTCACCACCCGTGCCGGCGCGCCGCAACTGGCTGCCCTGGACCGCCGCGGCCATCGCCATCCTGGCAGCCGGCGTCCTTTATTTGCGCCGTCCCGCGCCGCAACAACCGAAGGAGCTTTCGCTCAGCCGCGTCGTCGGCGAAGTCGGCGTCAACCTAGATCCCGCCATCTCCCCCGACGGCAAATTCGTTGTCTATGCCTCGGACCGTTCCAACGACGGCAACATGGATCTCTGGCTGAAGCAAATCGGCTCGCCCGGCGAACCCATCCGCCTCACCAATAGCAAGGACATCGAGTCACAACCCAGCTTCTCGCCGGACGGGAACAGCATCCTCTTCCGCTCCAGCGCCAAAGGCGGCAGCATCTTCCTGATGCCCGCGCTGGGCGGGGTGGAACCGCGCTTGATTGTCTCCGGCGGCCGTAGCCCGCGCCTCTCGCCAGACGGCAAGCGTCTCCTCTATTGGACTGGAGCGCTCACCCAAGTCCCCGGCATCCCGGGGGCCAAAGTGTGGATCACCGATCCCAATGGAGGAAGCCCGCCCCGTCAAATCGCCGCCGATTTCGCTTCCGCCGCGTGGCCCATCTGGAGCCCCCAGGGCGATCGCATCCTCTTCCAGGGCACGCAACTTGCCGACGACGTCGCCTCCTTCGATTGGTGGGTCATCGAATCCAATGCAAATACACCCGCCCGGCGCTGGAACGTCATCCCCACCGGCAGTATCGGCTGCATGCCCCATGCCTGGCTCGAGGATCGCATTCTCTGCCTGAAGGAAAACCGCGAAATCAGCGTCCTCGAGTTGGACGGCGGGGAGCCTGCCGGAAAAACCTTCCGCCGCCTGACCACAGGGACGCAGGTGGAAGGCAGCCCCTCCATCTCCGCCAACGGCAAGCGCATCGTCTTCTCGAGCGTTGCCACCAACACGGATGTCTTCTCCGCCCCCTGGTCCGCACTCTCCAAACCCGGCCCGCTCCCTCTGAAGCGCCTCACTTCCGATCTCGCCGAGGAACTTCCCCGCGCCGTTTCCGACGACGGCACAAAGCTTGTCCTCACCCGCCGCCAAGCCATGCTCTATGGCGATTCGTCGGAAACCGACACGCGCCACATCTGGACGCTCGATCTCGCCTCGGGCCACAAAGTCGATATTACGCGCCCGCCAGCCCGCAATTTCCAGGTGGACCTGAGCCCCGACGCCACCCGCGTCACTTACCTCTACGAAACAAAGAATTCGCTGCAACTCGCCGTCGCCCCCTTCGACGGGGGACCCGAACGCGTCATCTGCACCGATTGCTGCGTGGATAACATCTGGCTGCGGGACAACCAGCACATGCTCTGCTCGGATGCAAAGCGCACGTCATTGTTGCGTCTCAACGTGGAAACGGCGCAGACCACACCCTTCGTCGAAAACAACGACAAGCCCATCGCGCCCATGGCTCTCAGCCGAGACGGAAAATGGCTCGCCGTTTCCATCTCCAACTCGGGCGAATACCACGCTTACATTCTTCCACTCACGTCCGCCCAAGCTCCACCCAAGAGTTCCTGGATCTTTGTTCCGCGCTCCGTCAGCGCACACCCCGGCGTCGCCTTCTCACCCGATGGCCGCACTCTCTACTACGGCGATTCCTCCGACGGCTATTACTGCCTCTGGGCGCAGCGCCTCGATTCCGCCATGCGCCCCAGCGGCGAACCCAAGCCCGTCCTCCACTATCACAGCCACGCGCAGAAACTCGCCGCTCCCATCGCCAATCTGCGTCTCACCGCATCTCTCGATCACATTTTTATCGCCCTCCACGACGTCAGTGGCTCCATCTGGCAGTTGGAAGGGTTTTGATCAATTTCCTCTTGTGAACAGGCAACACTTGTGATAACGTGTCTCAACTACTCATGACCCAACAATCTCCCCTCTTCCTGGGCACAATTGCCACTTCGTACTCTCAACTGATCCATGAGGAGTCCCCCCTCCAGGCTTCCGACAATCCCAATCCCCCGAGAACAGATACGGATTTTTGCAGCGTCACCGGCTGCGGCACTGTTGAATCGCATCCCGTCGAAGGAGACGAAGTTCGTGGTTGCGTTCCCATCACCACCCAACATCCTTGCGAAACACCGGCAGACAAACCTTATTCCGCGCTTGCCGCCGTCCAGGCAGGCTGGATGCTTCCACCACAACCGCGCGCCTAGCATGCCTCTAATCCCAAGCCGCCGGGGGCCATGCTAACCCCCGCATCCCTTCTTTCCTATTTACGCCTGCGCGGGATCAACGGCACCAACGCCCTCTTCCAAGGCCAATGGGGAGTTTCCGCCTACCAAGGCAGAAACACACTGCTCTTTGCCCGAGCCGGCTCGCTCCATCTCACCATCAAACAAGCCGGCTCGTGGCGTCATGACCAACGCCAGGCCCTCACGCGGGAAGCCGAATGGTACTGGCTCGCCCACAACGACTCGCGCTTCCTCGCCTTCCGCTGCTTCCTCCCTCGCATCTACTCGTGGGATCCGGAACGTTCCATCTTCGTGATGGAAACCATTCCCGGCAAATCCTTCCCGCAACTCCCCCAACACCAGCGTTTCCATCCGCCTCATGCCGCCCAACTCGGCCAGGCCATGGCCCTCGTCCACAGCGGATGCGCCGAGGCAATCGCCTCCCCTGATCTCGCCCGCCACTTTCCGCGCGACCTGCCCTCGTTTCTCAACGTCCCACAAGCCGCTCAACGAAACGCACAAAGCAAAGCCCTCTCCGCGGGCCAAAAGGAATTCTATTCCGTCCTCCGCGTCCATCCCGAATTCGATCCCCTCCTCGCGCAGCTCCGCGAAAGCTGGCGCACCGAAACACTCATCCACAGCGACTGGAAACTCGCCAACTGCCTCATCGACGCTTCCGCGCCCACCCCTACACCGCACATCATTGACTGGGAACTCGTCCACCATGGCGACTCCATCTGGGATGCCGCCACACTGCTTCAGTCCTACTGGAACTACTGGGTGGAACACCCATCCCTTCATCCACTCACGGAAATCCGCCCCGCGCTTTCCGCCTTCTGGTCCGCCTATTGCTCCGCGCGTCACTGGAGCACTGAGGAATCCGCCGCCAACCGCACGCGCGCCGTTGCCTTTGCCGGAGCCCGCATGCTCCAAACCATCTTCGAATCCACCGCCAAACTCGACACCATTCAACCCAATCACGTCCGCCTCATGCAGGCCAGCCTGAACATCCTGCAGGACCCCGCTGCGGCCACCAAGGAGTTCTTCCCCGCGTGAACTTCGAAATTTCCGCCGCCATCCAGGCCGCCACGCAAACCGGCCTCCGCGACACCATCGAACTCACCGATTGGCTCTACCAGAACTGCTACATCCACTCCTACGGCACGCCGCTCCCCGCCATCCCCGCCGCGGATCTCACCGCAACACTCCAGCAATCCAATCGCACCCGCAACACCGCCGATCATGGCTGGCAGGCCGTGGAACTGCTGCCCAACGGCGAACTCGCCGCGCGCAAACGCGGCATCATCCGCCGCTTCGCTCCCGGCTCCTATCTTTCCGCCGAGCGCGGCCCCTCCTCCCCACCGGAAAAAGACGACCCCGTCAGCATCTACTTCAAGAAGGAGTCACTGCTCACTCAACCCGGCAACTACTTCGTCTTCTCCGAAACCCTCGGCGCCGAGCCCGAATGGAGCACGCTCTACCGCTTCTACTGGCACATCGCGCCGGAAGGCGCACCCGCTCTCGTGGAAGCCGTCACGGATGAGTGCAACGCCTTCCAACTTCCGTTCCGCTTCAAATGCCCGCGCCAGGCGGCATCCTATTCGCGCCGCGATGCCGCGGTGCTCTACATCGCCCAGCATCACACCCATCTTCTTCTGCCTATTCTGGAGCGCATCCGCCGGCGCGTGGAACCCTGGCTGCGCCCCTCCGCTCCGCTCTTCACCCGCCCGCTTTCCCCCGGCCTTGCCTTCGCCGAAAACCCACCCGGCCCCGACAGTTTCGGCATGCATCGCTGCCGCCTGCTCGCCGAAGCTATCCTGCAACACGGCGGCAACCTCGAGCGGTGCTTTCTCGACGCGGGGCTTTCTTTAGAAAAACCCTGGCTCAACCCCGGCTCGGAAGATCTTCCCTGGCCGCCCGAAGCCATGCCCGCTGCCGGTCCGCGATCCACGCGCGGGGGCTTCCTCGACACCGCGGCCCGCATGGGCGCGCACCTCTGCCGTGATGCCATCTGGCACGGCGGCCAATGCACGTGGACGAGCGACGAGGAAATCACCAAAGACCAGATCATCCACAAGGCGCTTCCCGCCAATCTCTACCGGGGCGCGGCCGGAGTCGCGATCTTTCTTTCGCGCCTCGCCACCCCCACAGGTGAACCGCTTTTCCAACGCACGGCCGAAGCCGCCATGCGCTACGCTCTCGCCTTGCCCGCCGGCGATTTCTCCAACGGCTTTTATTCCGGCAAGCCCGGCATCCTGCTTGCCGCCGCGGAAATCCTCGGCGAAACGAACGAATCCGAATTTCTTGCAACCTGCCGCCCGCATCACGGCCAGTTCGATCTGATGTCCGGATGTGCCGGCGCCATCGCCGCGCTGCTCAGCCTGCATCGCGATCGCCGCAGCCCCGCGCTTCTGCACCAAGCCGAGCGAAACGGGGACTGGCTCCTCGCCCAAGCCAATCCTATTTACAATCTCACCGGCTTCTCTCACGGCGCGGCAGGCTTCGCCTGGGTCTTCGCGGAACTCTACGCCGCCACGCAACAACCACGCTTCGCCCAAGCCGCGCACGACGCCATCCGTTACGAGCGCCACCACTTCAGCCCCAGTGAAAACAACTGGCCCGATCTCCGCATCAATCCTCCGCGGTTTTGTTCCATGTGGTGTCACGGCGCGGGAGGCATCGGCCTCTCCCGTCTTGGCATCGCAGAACTCCTGGCTCACGATCCGCTCTTCCAACAGGAATGCGACACCGCATGGCGAGCGCTCGAAGCCACGCGCTTCCCCAACTGGTGTCTCTGCCACGGCGTCGCCGGCAACGCCGATATCCTCCTCTCCGCGGGCCGCCGCGAATGGGCTCTCGCCCAAGCTCACCAAGGCATCGAACAATTCGAAGCCACCGGCCGCCCCTGGCCCTGCGATTCCGCCCCCGCCGGAGAAACACCCGGCCTCATGACCGGCACTGCCGGCATCGGCTATTTCTACTTGCGCGCCGCCATCGCCGAAACACCTTCCGTTCTGCTCTGGCGCTGATGCTCCGGCAACCGCCGCGGCAATTCCACGTGGCTCGCATTCAGCGAGCATCCTTTACGGTTATCAAACGGATCGGCCGTCGCCCGCACCGCCACCACCGGCTGCACCGTCAAATGTCCATAGGCGTTGTAGGCATCGGTGAATAGCGACACCTCCGCAAATCCCGTGAAATCGGCCAGCGTCAAAAACTTCATCGGCCCGCGCTCAGTGGAATGAATCCGATCGGCCACAATCAGCCCGCACACCTGCACGTCTTTTCCCAGATAGCGCTGCGGCCGCACGCGCAATTGCTCCGCCGTGACATAGCGTTTCCAATCGGCGCGCGGTGCGAAGTAATCCAGCGGATGGCACGACACGGGGAATCCCAGCAGTTCATGCTCCCAGCGCGGCGACGGCTTCGAATCATCGAACCCCGTGTCCGGATCCTCCGCTGCAAACAGCTTCTCCGATACCGCCGCCGTGTGCCGCGCCATCGTCGCCTCCAGCCGGCACAATCGCCAGAACAGCCGCCCGCGCGGCTCTTCAAACGAATCGAGCGCCCCTGTCTTCAACAACGAAATCCAATCGGAACGGTGCGGCTGCACTTTGCGGAAAAAATCTCCCGCATCAGTGAACGGCCGCCGCGCCACAATGCGATCCACCAACTCCTGCGGCAATCCTTTGATCTGATTCAACGGCAGCAGCACCGTTTCGTCGCGCACCACAAACCGCGAGGCATGCGAAGCCCGCACATCGGGCGCCAGAAACCGCGCCCCGCAGCGCATCGCCTCCAGCACATACAGCATCGTCGAATAAAATCCGCGCCGGTTCGTCAATACCGATGCCAGAAACTCCACCGGATAGCGCGTCTTCAGCCACGCCCCTTGAAACGCCTCCACCGCATACGCCGCCGAGTGCGCCTTGTTGAACATGTAGCCGGCAAAATCCTCCAGCAGGTTCCACACGGCTTCAGTCTCTTCCTCCGTCCGCCCGTGCTTGCGCGCGTAACGCCGGAATTCCTCACCGAACGCCAGGATCCGCGCCCGGTCTTTATTCTTCACCAGCGTCCGCCGCAACATATCGGCGCGCCCCCACGGCATATTCGCGAACCCGTTCGCCACCAGCAGAATGTGTTCCTCATACGCCATCAGCCCGTAGGTATCGGCCAGCAACGGCTCCAGCGAGGGATGCGCATACGTCACCGGCTCCAGCTTCTGATGCCGCCGCGCATAGGCCCGCTTCTTGCCTTCATTGGCCGCACCGGGGCGGATAATCGACTCCACCGCCGTGAGGCAATCAATGTCCCGGCAGTTCGTCATTACCAGCAGCGACGTCATCGCCGGGGACTCGATATGAAACACCCCGCGCGCATCCCCCGTCGCAATCGTGTTCCAGGTTTTTCCGTCTCCCCAATCGCACTCCTCCTGCGGATCGATCTCCAACCCGCGGTTTTCCCGCAAATTCTCCCGCGTCTCACGCAGCACGCTCAGCCCCGCCTGCCCCAGCAAATCCATCTTCAGCAGACCCAGTTCCTCCACATCGTCCATATCGTAGTGCGTGGTGAGAATGCCCTTCGCGCTCTCAAACACCGGCATGCGATCGGCCACCGGATCAGCGCTGATCACCAGCCCGCACGGATGCATCATCCTGTGCCGCGGAATCCCGTGAAACGACCCGGCCATGCGCAAAATCGTGCGATACGGTTCTTCGAGGTACGGCAGATTGCGGCACTCCGGCTGCTCGCGCACGGCAGCCTCGGCATCGCCCATGAAGTGCGGCAACCGTTCCGTGAAGCGCCGCACCTCGCGCTCCGGAATCCCGTACACCTTGGCAATATCGGCCACCGCCGCCCGCCCTTGAAACGTGTTGAACGCCCCGATCATCGCCACATGCTCATGCCCGTAGCGATCGAATACATACTGCACCACTTCATCGCGCTTATCCCAGGGCAGATCGAGATCGATGTCCGCCAGCTTCTGAAACTGCATCCGCTCGCGGTTGAGGAAGCGCTCAAAACACAACCCGAAGCGGAACGGGCACACATTGCTGATGCCCAGCGTGTAGCAAACCAGGCTGCCCGCCGCGCTTCCCCTGGCCAGCGAATCAATCCCCCGCGCGTTCGCCCACTGCACAATATCGTGGAAGATCAGAAAGTACTCTGCATACCCGACCTCCGCGATTACCGCAAGCTCCCGCTCCAGCCGTTCCTGCACTTCCGCCCGAGGCGTGGCGCCATATCTCCAGCGCACGCCTTCGCCTGTCAATTGCCGCAGTCTCGCCACAGCCGACTCATTCTCCGCCAGCGGAAACCGCGGAAAGCGGATATCGCCTAACTCAAAATCGAACTGGCACCGTTCGGCGATGCGATGCGAATTCTCGATCGCCTGCGGCAGCGCCCCAAAGTGCCGTTCCATCTCTTCCGGCGAGTGCAGATGATAATTCCCCACTGGCCGTTTCCCGGGGTGCGATTGCGTCAACAGCGTCAACGTCCGCATCGACGACAGAATGTCGTACTGCAACCTATCCTGCGGTTCCCGGTAATGGGCATGCGCCGCCGCCACCAGCGGGATGCGCCGCTTCCTCCCGATGGCCGCAAACAGCCGCGACATCCGCAAATCGTCTTCATGATGCGGAGCAATCGCCAGCGCCAGCCGGTTCGGAAACAGTTCCTGATAGCGCTCCAGCGCCGCTTCCGGCGATTCATTCCGCCGGATCCTATGGGCGGGCTCACTATCCGGCCCCAGCAGGCAGATCAGCCCCTGTGAGTAGCGCGCCACGTCTTCCCACAGCACCCCCTGGGGATGGGCGATCAACGTGGAGATCAGCCGGCACAGATTCCGGTATCCCGTGGCATTCTCCACCAGCAGACCAGCCGATGCCCCTGACGGCAATGACACATGCGACCCGATCACCGGATGCAGATCCACCGCCCGGGCCTTCTTATAGAACTGCACAGCCCCCGAGAGGGTGTTGGTATCCATCAACCCCACCGCGCGGGTGTTCCACTCCTGCGCTGCCTGGATCAAGGCATCGATCGATAGCGCCGAGTTGAGGATGGAGTGTGGCGAATGGCAGAATAGCGGCGAGTAGAGGGGCACGCTGAATAGTGTAAATCTTTACAGTATCGCGGTCAATGGAACTTCGCCTCATGGTAGAATCAGGAGAGAATTACACCATGGCTCTGAACTTGAAAAACCCGGAAGTGGAGGCCCTTGCTCAGGAAGTGGCTCTACTCTGCGGGACTTCTAAGACCGAAGCCATCCGCCAAGCCCTCCTCGAAAAAAAGCAGCGGCTCCAACTGCGAGAAGGAGACCGCAACGAAAGCGCAATGCGCTTTCTCACCGACCGTTTGTGGCCCAGTCTCCCCCCTGAAGCAAGTCGCCCGTTGACCCGAGAGGAAGAAGACGCGATTCTCGGCTATGGGCCGGATGGTCTACCGCAGTGACCACAGAGCCCGCCACAATCCTGCTCGACACTTCCGCAATTGTGGCAATCCTGACGCACGAATCTACCGCGGCAGACCTTGCAAGGAAACTGCTGGCGGCAGAGTTACGCTATACACCTGTTCCCTGCGTGGCTGAGGCAACTCTTGTATTGTTCACCAAACTGGGCCGGGATCCTTGGCCCACCCTACTGGAATTCCTTCGTGAGTTTGACATTGAGTTAGTTCCATTCGCCGCTCACCACCTGGCTTGGTTCAGCCATGGCTACCAGCATTATGGAAAAGGGCGACACAAAGCGTCGCTCAACATGGGCGACTGCTTCACCTATGCCATCGCCAAATCCAGTGGCTTCTCAGTACTCTTCACAGGCACCGATTTCCTCCACACGGATCTTACTTTTGCCTAAAATCAATCCCCAACTAACCCGCTCAAAATAAACCACATCACAAAAACATCACACCCCTCACCCAATTTCCTCACCCCCTGATCACGACCGGCATCCGTCCTTCCGCATACGCTCGATCCCATGCGGATGCTGCTCTGTCTGTTCACACTCCCCATGCTCCTTCCAGCCACCGGCGAAAAGCTCGAAATCCACAAAGGCTACCCTCTCGTCCAGGCCTTCATCAATAACCAAGGCCCGTTCCGCCTGCTCCTCGACACCGGGAGCACCACTTCATCCGTTACCACCCAGGCTGCCGAACGGCTCCGCCTCACACACACCCACAGGACCGTGGTTGTCACCGCTACAGGGGAACAGATCATCCCCGCCTCAGCCAACACCCACATCCGCGTGGGTACAACCGAATCCGCGGATCTGGAACTCCTCTCCGCACCCCTCCCCGGACTCCGCCATCTCGGCGCGGACGTCGACGGCATCCTCGGCCAGAACTTCCTCTCGCGCCACCCATACCTCATCGACTACCGCGCCAAGCGACTCTTTTTCCGCGAGGAAGCCACCCAGGTCGCTCAATCGATGCCCGCCACCTTTCTCGGCCCCGCGGTCGCCGGACGCCCAGTACTCAACATCCAGCTAGACCCCGCCGGCGCCCCCTTCCGGCTCGTCCTCGACAGCGGCGCCTCCAGTCTCCTTCTCTACTGCACCGTCCGGTGCCCGCGCCTCACCGAGCCCTCCGCAGCCGGGCTTGAGGCCATCACGAACACCGGCACCCGCCGGGTCCGACACGGCCATCTTCCCCAAGCCACCCTCGGCCCGCTGCACTTCACCCACCGTCCGGCAGCCCTCATGGAAGCCAACCCGGAGCCCGGCCAAGCCGACGGCCTCCTTCCCGCAAATTGGTTTTCCGCCATTTACTACGACGCCGCCCGCCAGGAAATCCGCCTGTCTCGCTAACGCCGCTCCCGAGGCTGCGTCGCCAACTGCACCAGAGCCTCCAACACCCGCGCCCGCTGCACCGCGTCCACAATCAGATACCGGTGCCGCCCGCCCGGGTCCTGCTCAAACCGGGTCTTCCCCTCGTCATCCACGGTCACCGTCCCCGGTTCTGACAACGAAAAGTACCCTCGCCCCGGCCGCACCGCATACAGGACCGAGGTCAAATCCCAAGTTGGCCGGTCATACGGCATCTTCTTATATGCCCGATACCCATCCGCCACGGGATGGTTGTCCTCATGCCGGAAATCATTCTCAATCGATACAGCCGGATACTCAATCGCCGCACCCACTTCCCATCCACTCAGCACCACCGGAGTCGGCCAATCCGCCAGTAACTTCCGCGCCGCCGGGATATCCACCTTCACGTTGTATTCCGGCCGGCCATCCGGAAAGTGGCCCGCCATCATACTGAGCAGCTTCACTTTACGCCGGATCAGCTCCTTCGCCCCGGGCTCATCGAGCAGCCGCGCCAGGTTCGTGCTGAACCCTACCTGCACCACCGCCACCGATCCATCGGCCTGCTTCTCCAACAGACCCCGCAGCAACCCCACCGCCTCAGGAGCCGTCACGCCATCCCCCAACCTCCTTGGATACAGCAGCTTACCGTCGGCCCCGCGGCGCTCGGCCGGCACCCGCGTGAAGGCCGAAGTCTCCGGCGTCTTCCCCGCCTTCACCATCCCCACGGGAACCTCCGGCCGGCGGTAAAAATGATTCACCAGATCCACATACACCGCCGCCCACGGATTGTCCTTGGTTAGGGTCACCCCGATGAGCTTCGCCTCTCCCCGCGATTCGAGCGAGTGAATCACCGCCAGGGCCAGCGCATCGTCGATGTCGTTGCCCATATCCGTATCGAAAATCAGCGCCACGGGCGGCGCCGCCACTAGCGAAACAACACACAGAAACAAAGGAAGAAGTCGCATGCACTCGCTATGTTACCCCCAACAGAGGGGCTACTGTTTCGGGCTGGAACTGCCGATTTCACTACTACCAGCGAGGGACGCCTCGCGGAACGATTGCGCATGGCCTACTCGGACTCTCATTCGCTGCCACTCTGCATTGACCTGGACGGAACCCTGGTCAAGACAGACATGCTGTTTGAGTCCCTCGCCCGCCTGTTGAAACACAAACCCTGGCTCATCCTGCTGGTCCCCTTCTGGTGTCTGCAAGGCCGCGCCGCGCTCAAAAGGAAACTGGCCTCGCACGTCTCCATTGATGTCCATTCCCTTCCCTACAACAGCGCCCTCGTGGAATGGCTCCGCGTCCAGAAAGACCTGCGCCAGTTGCTCCTCGTCACCGCCGCCGACGAATCGATCGCCCAGCCCGTCGCCGACCACCTCGGCATCTTTGACCGTGTGCTGGCCAGTAACGGCAGCGTCAATCTGAAGGGCAAAGCCAAGCTCGGCGTCCTGCGCGAGGAACTACGAGGCGGGTTCGAATACGCCGGCGACTCACCCGCCGACCTCGAAATCTGGCGGCACTGCGCCAGCGCCGTCACCGTCGGTGCATCCCCGTCTCTGCTGCGCCAACTCCGCAAACACGTTCCGGAGGTGAAAACCTTTGACGGCCCGCGCACCAGTTGGCGCCACTACTTCTCCGCGCTCCGCATTCACCAGTGGGCCAAGAACCTTCTCATCTACGTCCCGCTCATTACCGCCCACAAGGTAGAGCAACTCGATCTGCTCGTCCAATCCACTTTCTGCGTCCTCGTCTTCGGCCTCTGTTCCTCGGCGCAGTACATCCTCAACGATCTCGTCGATCTGGAAGCCGACCGCGCCCATCCGAAGAAGCGCCTCCGCCCGTTCGCCAGTGGCGATCTCCCGCTTCGTGTTGGATTCGTACTCGCGCCGGTATTGCTCGCCGTGAGCCTTAGCGCCGCGCTGCTCTATTCGAAGCCCCTTGCCGCCTTGCTTGCCCTCTACTTCGTCTTCTCTCTCACCTATTCGCTTTCGCTCAAGAAGCTGGTTCTCGTCGACACCTTCTGCCTCTCCGCCCTCTATCTGCTGCGGATCATCGCCGGGCACGTGGTCACCGGAGTTGCCTTCTCGGTCTGGCTGCTCTCTTTCGCCTTCTTCCTTTTCCTCAGCCTCGCCTTCAGCAAGCGCTGGACCGAACTCGACCTCGTACAGAAAACCAAGGGCGCCATCAACGGCCGCGGCTATCTCATCGACGACACGCTGCAAGTGAATCTATTCGGAGTCTGCAGCGCCTTTCTTTCCACCGTGGTCTTCATCCTGTACCTGCAAAGCGAAAAGGTGAAGGAGTTGTACCGCAATCCGGAAATCCTCTGGGCGCTCTCGCCGGTTTATCTCTACTGGATCAGCCGCATCTGGATTCTCTCCACACGCGGCAAAGTGCAGGAAGATCCCGTCGTTTTCGTCATGAAGGACTGGGTCACTTACATTGTCGCGGCGCTCTGCGGCCTCATCATGTGGATCGCAACGAAAGGGTGGCTCCCGTGAGCAGCCTCTTCGAAAAAACGGTGGCCGCCATCTGCGAAGAGCTGGCTCGCGCGCAAAACGGCGCGCCAGGAAAAGCCACGGAGTTCGTCCTTAGCCAGTGGGCCCGCATGCCGCGTTTTCTCGCCTGGCCGTTGCGCCTGGCCACCATCGCCTTTGCCTGCAGCCCTCTGCCCAGCGGCCTGTTCCACCGGTTGCCCTCAAACGAACGCAGCACCATCATCGAACGCTGGCGCACCTCCGCCATCGGCCCTTGCCGCGATCTGATGCGCTTCTACCGCAGTCTCGCCCTGCTGGCGCTCTACAGCCACCAGGAAGGCGGTCACTCATGATTTCGCGCTGCTATGAAAACATCGTCATCGGTTCCGGGCCGGGCGGCGCCACCACCGCGCATCTGCTGGCCGAATCCGGCAAGCAGGTCCTCATGCTGGAGGAAGGCCCCCATCTTCCGCTTGAATCCTGTCCTCCGTTCAGCATGGACGAGATGACCCAGAAATACCGCGCCGGAGGCCTCAACCCGGCGCTCGGCGACGCCAAAGTCGCCTTTGCCGAAGGCCGCACCGTGGGCGGCGGCAGCGAAATTAACAGCGGCCTGTATCACCGCACACCGGATGAAATTCTCGATCGCTGGCGCAGCGAGTTCCTGCTCCGCGACACGACGAGTCACGACCTTTTGCCGCACTTCCTCTACTCCGAACAATCGCTCGAAGTGGGCACCTATCCCGGCCCCATTCCGCTTGCCTCGCGCAAGCTCGAACAAGGCGCGAAACACCTCGGCTGGAAGGTGCTGGAAGTGCCCCGCTGGTTCAAATACGACGGCACCACCGGCCCCGACGGCTGCCCCCGCGGCACCCGCCAATCCATGACGAAAACCTTCGTCCCGCGCGCCCTCAAGGCTGGCGCCTCGCTGCTTTCCGACAGCCGCGTCCAGCGTCTCCGCCGTGACGGCAACCGCTGGATGCTCGACATCCTGCAACGAGGCAAGTCGCTCAAGATCGAGGCCAACACCGTTTACGTCTGCGGAAGCGCCATCCAGACGCCGCTTCTGTTGCGCCGCAGCGGCATCACCCGCAACGTCGGCAACACGCTCGCCATGCATCCCACGGTGAAAGCCGTCGCTCTGTTTGACGAAGCGGTGAACCACGAAGCGCTCGGCGTCGCCGTCCACCAGGTGAAGGAATTTTCCCCGCGCATCGGCTTCGGCTGCTCCATCTCCTCGCAGCCCCACCTTGCGCTTGCCCTCTCGGATTACGCTTCCTGCAACGCGCTCGTCCAATCCAACTGGCGCCACATGGCCATCTATTACGCCATGATCACCGGGCCCGCCACCGGCCGCATCCGTGGCATCTTCGGCCTCCCTGACCCGCTCATCCGCTACCAACTCACCCCCCAAGATCTGCGGGATCTGGCCAAGGGTCTACGCAAACTCTCGCAGCTTCTGCTCGCCGCCGGAGCCCGCATCGTCTTGCCTTCGCTCGCCGGAGGGCGCGAAATCCAGGCCGAAGACGAGCTCACCAAAATCCCTGGAACACTCACCGCCAGCCGCTCCAACCTGATGACCATTCACCTGTTCTCCTCCTGCCCGATGGGCGAAGACCGGGGCCGGTGCGCTGTCGATTCCTTCGGCCGCGTCCATGGAGTGCCCGGGCTCATCGTCAACGACGCCAGCATCATTCCCACGGCGATGGGCGTCAATCCACAGGGCACCATCATGGCTCTGGCCCGCCGCAACACACTCCACGCAATGGGGGCACTCTAACCATGCAACTCGCGCTCATTACCGGATCGACAGGCTGGTTGGGGAAGCGCTTTGTGCGCCTCCTCGCCGCGCGCGCTTTCGACCATGACGCCCTGCGCGACCTGCCGCGCAACATGCGCCTGCGATGCCTGGTGCTTCCCGGCGAAAACGATGCCGAACTTCGCGCCATGGGCCCGCACGTTGACATCGTCCACGGTGACCTGCGCAACCCGCAGGATTGCGCCCGCTTCACAGAGAACGCGGCAGGCGCCTACCTCTTTCACACCTCCGGCATCATCCATCCGCCCAAGGTGAAGGATTTCTACGCGATCAATGTGGAAGGCGTCCGCAACCTGCTCACCGCCGCCGAACAGGGGCAGGTCCGCCGCATTGTCGCCGTCTCCTCCAATTCCCCGCTCGGCTGCAATCCGGCTCCCGATCACCTCTTCCAGGAAGACGCTCCTTACAACCCCTACATGAACTACGGCCGCTCCAAAATGCAGATGGAACTCGCCGTAAAGGAAGCCGAATCACGCGGCCGCATCGAAACCGTCATCGTCCGCCCGCCCTGGTTCTATGGCCCCGATCAGCCCGCCCGCCAGACGCTGTTTTTCTCCATGATCCGGCAGGGTAAGGGCCCAATTGTCGGCTCCGGGGACAACATGCGCTCCATGGGTTATGTCGACAATCTCAGCCAGGGGATGATGCTAGCCGCACTGACACCCAGAGCGCGCGGGCAGATCTACTGGATCGCCGACCGCCGCCCCTACACCATGAACGAAATCATTGACACCGTGGAGCGCCTACTCGCCGAGGAGTTCCGCTTGCCCGTCGCCTACAAGCGCCTGCGCCTGCCCGGCGTGGCGAGCGAAGTGGCCTGGCTTGCCGACAAGACACTCCAGGGCATCGGCCTCTACGAACAAAAAATCCACGTCCTCTCGGAAATGAACAAGACCATCGCCTGCTCCACGGAGAAGGCCCAGCGCGAACTCGGCTATAAGCCCACGGTAGCGCTAGAAGAAGGAATGCGCCGCTCCATCGCCTGGTGCATTGAACAAGGAATCCGCATCTGATGATACACCTGATTACAGGGGGCTCCGGTTTTCTTGGCAACCTCATCGCCAAGGAGTTGTTGAAGCGAGGCGAAGAAGTTCGCATCGCCGATGTCTGGGACGATCCCCAACGCCACCCGCGCATCCAGTTCATCCACTGCGATGTCCGCGACCGCGCCAAGGTCCGCGAAGCGCTCTCCGGCGTGAACATCGTCCATCACAACGCCGCCATGGTCCCGCTCACCAAATCGAGCAAAGGCTTCCTCGACGTCAACGTCACCGGCAGCCGTACTGTCGCCGAAGAAGCGGCCAAAACCGGCATCGTCGGTTGTTTCGTCCACATGAGTTCCTCGGCCGTCTACGGCACGCCCGCCGATTGCCCCATCACGCTCGATACGCCCACCAACCCCATCGAGCCTTATGGACACTCCAAACTCGAAGGCGAACTCGCCGTGCGTCACGTCTGCAAAGATTTTCATATGCCGTTGATCGTCATCCGCCCGCGCACCATCCTCGGCCCGGGGCGCCTCGGCATCTTTCAGATACTCTTCAACTGGATCCGCTCCAACGTCAACGTCTACACCATCGGCAGCGGCAACGTGCCGTTCCAATTCGTGCACGCGCAGGACCTTATGGATGCCTACATGCTCGCCGTCGAACGCGGCAAGGCGGGCATCTACAACGTCGGTACCGATCGTTACGGCACGCTGCGCCAGGCTCTGGAAAACCTCGTCCAACACGCGGGCTCGCGCTCCCGCGTGCGCAGCCTCCCCGAATGGCTCACCATCCATTCGCTGCAGGCCCTCGATGCCATGCACCTGAGCCCGCTCGCGCCCTGGCACTACCTCACTTATCACAAGCCCTTCTGCTTTGACGTCCAGCACGTGCTCGACCTCGGCTGGCAGCCGCGCTACTCCAACGACGACATGCTCCAGGAAAGCTACGACATGTTCCTCAACGGAGCCTTCGATCAGGCCGACGCGAAAAGTGCGTTTTCTCCGCATCGCAAAAAAGTGAAGGAGAGCGTGTTGTGGCTGCTGAAGAAGGTGTCGTAAATCACGTCGTCATTCCGGAAGGCCTCAACCGCGACGGCTCGCTTTCCACCTATTACGAAGGCTGCCTGCGGCAACTCGCGGCCCATGCGCGCCCGGGCGAGCACGTTTACCTCGCCCCCGGCAATCACTTCGGCCACGCGCGCATGGAAGAGGCCGTTGCTGCCGATCGTATCGCCGCCTTGCGCCCCGATCTGCCTATTCATCTCCCGGCCATCCCTCGCACGCGATACTTCGACACGTTGGACAACGCCATCGAGTTGCGCCGCTGGGCGCAGCGACAGGGCTTGTGGCCCATCGCCAACTGCGTGCTCTACTGCAATCGCTATCATCTGCTGCGCACCAAACTCTGCTTCCGTATTGCCGGCTTCCGCCCTCGCGCCATCCGGACGGCGAAGCCACAACCTCACTCCGCCGGACACATCGTCCCGCGCCTCTGGTATTACGATCACGCCGCGGCCAACGTGTGTTACGAAGCCCTCGCCATCGGCTACACGGCTTTGCGCCTGGCAGGTGCGCCGTGATCTACGAACTGCAGGCGGGAGCCCTTGCACTGCCCGATATCTTCAGCGCTGTTCCCCCGCGCATCCTCGGCCTGCTGCTGTGGGTGATCTCCGCCATCATCTGCATCACCTCCGCCTTCCGCGGCAATTCGAAACACACGCCGCTCGCGCTCGCCGCGGCCCTCTACACCGGCCTCTTCATCAATCTCTACACGCTGGTGGACGAAGTCTCCATCAACCTCGAACACGCGTACAATCTCTACCACTACGGCCGCTTCTCCATGTCGCCGGAAGCGATGGTGGATGGCACCGTCGAATACGTCTACTATCTGCTGCATGCGCCGTTCGCCTGGTCGCAAACGAGCCTCGTGGCGGCTAATTTCTGGATCTCCTATTTGATCGGCCTGCTGCACCTGCCGCTGCTCGCCGGAGTGCTTGATACCGACCCGCGCACGCGCAAAGGCATGCTCCAAACCTGCGCCTTCGCCCTCAGCGCGCCGTTGGTCATCGTGTTCAGTTCCGGTTTCGGGAATGGCCTCGTCTCCCTCGTCTTCCTCGCCGCCATCCACTTCGCCGTCAAAGGCAAGGAATGGACCTCGCTGCGCATCGGCTATCTGCTTCCCTTGCTCCGGCCCGATGCCATCCTCCTCTCCTTCGTCAACGTAGCGGTCATCGGCATCTGGCGCCGTCTTCAAAACAAAAAGATCTTCTCATCCGATCTCATCCCGATCTCACCGCTTGTCCATGCGTGGCTCTATTGCCTCACCATTAAGAACACGTATGGACACCTCATCCCCGTCCCCATCAATTTCAAATCCTTCACACCCTCAATGCTTGAAATGCTCAACGGCCTCACGCTCTTCACCAGCATCCTCGAGTATTTCTCCACCGCCTCCCACGCCCTCGGCCTCGTCCTCTTAGTCGCCGTCCCATTGGCTCACAAGAAGCTCAGCCCGCGTTCCCTGCAGCTCTTCCTCTACGCCGCCGGCACACTCCCGCTACTCCTCTTCTACCAATTCACCCACGCCATGATCGGCGACTTCAGCTTCCAAACCTACACCCGCTACTGGATCCCCTTTGAAGTCACCCTCACTCTCCTCATCCTCTCCGTCCTCGGCAACCTCAACTGGAGTTGGTCCGCATCCACCGAACCACACGAAAGCTACCGCGGAGCCCTCATCCTCTACCTCTGCGCCACCTTCCCGCTCCTCACCGGCCAGGCCGCCCTCAGCAATCGCACCGGCCGCATCGACGGCATGTTCGCCGGAGCCTTCACCGATCAATACGTCCCCCGCAACTTCACCGTAGCCACGTCCGAAATGAGCACGTTCGGCCTCATGCTCAATCGCCCTTTGATCGACCTTTGGGGCTACTCCACACCCGCCATCGCCTTCTCCAAAACCTGCAACGCCGACCACATCCGTTCCAACAGCGAATTCTTCCTCGCCACCAAGCCCGACCTCTACTGGCCCTACTGGTTCAGTACTGGCCACGTCAAAGACCACCCCGTCGGCGATTTCGTCAAAGGCACCTACGACACTGTGGAGGCCTCGCTCGCCACCTTCCACCACACCAGCAAGCGCGGCAACCTGCTCGGCGACATGAACAAAGTCCTCGATGCCTACGACGTAGTCCTGGTCAAGGCGGAAACCAACACCCTCGCCTATCTCGTACGCAAAGAAAAGCGTGACACCCTGCTCACCGCGCTCCAAAACCTTGGACTCAAACCCACCCGCCAGCGCCCGCTCGACCGCGCCCTCTTCCACAAACTCTACGATCCGCAACCCCTGATTACCTACCGCTGCGGCACCTAGCAAAACCATGAAATACTAGTCGCCATGCCGCTGTCACGCCGACAACTGCTGGAACGCACCTGCCTGGGCTTCGGCTCCATGGTCCTCGCCGATCTCCTCCGCGCCGAGCCCATCGCCAACGACCTCCGCGCCAAAGCCACGCACTTCCCGCCCAAAGCCAAAGCCGTCATCCAACTCGTCCAGAACGGCGGCCCCAGCCAGATGGACCTCTTCGACCCCAAGCCCGAGCTCACCAAACAAGCCGGCAAGCCCCTTCCCGGCGGCGTCGAAATTCATCAGCCCAACAACGTCAACACCCTCCTCCCCACCCCCTTCACCTTCAAGAAATACGGACAATGCGGCATGGACATATCCGAGATGCTGCCCTTTACCTCCGGCATCGTCGACGACCTCTGCTTCATCCGCTCCATGCACACTGAGCACAACAACCACCTCGAAGGGTTGAACATGCTGCTCACCTGCAAAATCTTCCCTGGCCGCCCCGTCATGGGCGCCTGGATCAGCTACGCCCTCGGCACCGAAAATCAAAGCCTCCCCGCCTACGTCGTTCTCCGCGATCCCACCGGCTACACCATCGGCGGCAAGCAGCTCTGGGCTAACGGCTATCTGCCCGCGCTGTATCAAGGCGTCGAGTTCGCCACCAAAGGCACGCCCGTCCATCACCTCGCCCCACCGGAGCCCATGCCCGACGGCGCGCAGAAGAAAACCCTCGATTTCCTCGCCCGCCTCAACCAGCGCCACATGGCCGAACACCCCGGCGAAACCGAACTCGACGCGCGTATCCGCAACTTCGAACTCGCCGCCCGCATGCAGCTCGAAGCAGGCAACGTACTCGACATCACTGGCGAATCCGCCGCAACGAAAAAGCTCTACGGTGTCGATCACCCCGTCGCCGGACCCTACGGGCTCCGCTGCCTGCTCGCCCGCCGCCTCGTCGAAAGAGGCGTGCGCTTCGTGCAGGTCACCACCAGCCCCGGCCAGCCCTGGGATCACCACAGCCGCATCAAACAGGACATGCACAAGATCGCCACCGAGTGCGATCAAGGCTCCGCTGCGCTCGTCCAGGATCTCAAGAGCCGCGGCCTGCTCGATTCCACCATCGTCATGTGGGCCGGCGAATTCGGCCGTCTCCCCACTACCCAGAACGGCGATGGCCGCGATCACAATCGCAACGCCTTCACCATCTGGTTTGCCGGCGGCGGCTTCAAGAAAGGCCTCATTTACGGCGAAACCGACGACTTCGGCTACAAAGCCGTCGTCAATCGCGTCCCCGTCCCCGACATGATCGCCACCGTCCTTCACCAACTCGGCCTCGACCACAAGAAAATCGTCTACCCTTACGGCGGCCGCCTGGAGAACCCCTCCGACGCTACCGTCACCGGCGCCAAAGTCAACTCGGAACTGATCGCATGAACCGCCTGCTCTTCCTGATCGCACTGCCTCTCACGGCCCAGGAGCCACGCTTCGAAAAAGACGTGCTCCCCGTCTTCACGCAATACTGCTTCACCTGCCACGGGCAAAGCTCGCCCAAACTCGGCCTCGATCTGCGCACCGCCGCCACGGCCCTTCGCGGCTCACACAACGGGCCCGTCATCGTCAAAGGCAAACCCGAAGAGAGCCTCCTCTGGCAGAAGGTTTCGTCGCGCGCCATGCCGCCGTCCTTCTACAACCAGAAAATGCCCGACGCGGATATGGAGATCATCCGCAAATGGATCGCCGCCGGCGCACCCTTCGACGCACCCATCGGCGCCCCTGCCGAAGAAGCCGCCCAACAGCGCGCCCGCTTTGAGAAGAACGTCGCGCCACTGCTCAAAGCCCGCTGCGTCGCCTGCCACGGCCCCAACAAACCCGCCATGGGCCTCGATCTTTCCACTTCCGCCGGCCTGCTCAAAGGCAGCATCAATGGTCCCGTCATCGTCGAAGGTTTTTCCGATCGCAGCGTCCTCATCCGCCGCATCAGCGCTAAGACCATGCCGCCGCCCGCCACCGGCAAGCCTCTCACCGAGGCCGAATCCAACATCATCAAAGAGTGGATTGACCGCGGCAACTTCAGCGAACACGTTACCGTCGATTCCGCCGAGCGCCCGTTCTCTCCCCTCGAAGCTCCGCCCATCACCGCGGAACAAAAACAATGGTGGGCCTTCCGTAAACCCGCAGCCGCCACACCGCCGAAGGTCAAGGCCAAAGCCCGCGTCCGCACCCCCATCGACAGCTTCATCCTGGCCAAGCTTGAATCGCAGAACCTCACCCTGTCCCCCGATGCGCCGAATGAAAAACTCCTCCGCCGCGCCTATCTCGATCTCACCGGACTCCCACCCACACTCGAAGAAATCCGCCAGTTCCAGGAAGACAAAGCCCCCGGAGCCTATGAGCGCCTGATCGACAAGCTCCTCGATTCGCCCCGCTATGGCGAGCGCTGGGGCCGCCTCTGGCTCGATGCCGCAGGCTACGTCGACACCACCGGCAAAGACTTCGATCCGCGCAAGTCCGAATACGCCGAGGGCATGTGGCGCTATCGCGATTACGTCATCCGCGCCCACAATTCCGATAAGCCCTGGGATCGCTTCCTGACCGAGCAAATCGCCGGCGACGAATTGATCGACTGGCGTAAGGCGAAGCAGTTCACGCCCGAAATTCGCGACCTGCTCGCCGCCACCGGCTACATGCGCAACATCCTCGACATCACCGCCGAGGACATCAGCAACCTCCCGGTGGAACGCTATGAAGCGCTCTTCAAACTCGTGGAGAAGGTCAGCAGCAGCACGCTGGGCCTCACCGTCAACTGCGCCCGTTGCCACAGCCACAAATTCGATCCCATCTCGCAGAAGGATTACTACCGCTTCCTCGCGCTCTTCACCACCTCTTACAACCCAACAGACTGGCTTCGCCCGCAGGAACGCCATCTCTATACCGTCTCCGCCGAAGAGCAAAAGGCAATCGAAGCCCACAACAAGCAATTCGAAGAGCCGCTCACGGAGCTGAACAAGAAACTCACCGAACTGCGCAAACCCTACGAAACCAACCTCCGCGAAGAGAAGCTCAAGAAGATCCCCGAAGCCATCCGCAACGACACGCGCACGGCCTTCGACACGCCCGCCGCCAAGCGCGACGAGGTCCAGAAGTATCTCTTCTCCAAGTTCAACGCGCAGCTTCGTGTCACACCCGAAGACATCGACAAGAAACTCAGTGAGCAGGACAAACGGATAGCCGATGACCTGAAGGCCAACGTGAAAGCGCTTGAAGCAAGAAAGCAAACGCTCGAAAAAGTGCAAGCCCTCTGGGATGTCGGCAAGCAGCCCAACATCCGCCTGCTGCAACGCGGCAGTGCCGACGCACCCGGCCCCCGCGTCAAGCCCGGCTTCCTCGAAGTGCTCGCCACCAACGGCTTGCCGCTCGATGCCGTGAAGCCCGCCGCGGCGCAAGGCGAAACCTCCGGCATCCGCCTCGCCTTCGCTGAATGGCTCACCAACCCCAACAACCCGCTCACCGCCCGTGTCATCGTCAATCGCGTCTGGCAGGGCCACTTCGGCACAGGCCTTGTCGCCACTTCCGACAACTTCGGAAAAATGGGCGCGGCCCCCAGCAATCAGGATCTCCTCGATTACCTCGCGGTCCACTTCATGTCCAACGGTTGGAGCGAGAAGAAGCTCCACCGCCTCATCATGACATCCACCGCTTACCGCCAGTCCTCGCGCATCGCCAAGCCGGTGGACAGCGATCCGGAGAACAAGCTGCTCTGGCGCATGAACCTCCGCCGCATGGACGCCGAAACCGTGCGCGACTCCGTCATCGCCGCCTCCGGTAAGCTCGACACCACGCAATACGGCCCGCCCATCGAACTCGAAATGCGCCCCGACGGCTTGCAAGTCGTCTCCTCAAAAGAAGCGCCCAACGCCCAGTTCCGCCGCAGCGTGTATCTCACGTCGCGCCGTACCTACCCAATCGGCTTCCTCGGCGTCTTCGACTACCCGATCATGGACACCCACTGCGCGCGCCGCACACCGTCGGCCACGCCGCTGCAATCCCTCACCATGATGAACGACGAATTCATCTGGAACGCCGCCGGCGAACTCACCAAGCGCGCGGGCATGGATATCGAAAACGCTTACCTCCTCACCGTGTCTCGCAGACCCAGCGTGGATGAACTCACCACAGCCCGCGAGTTCCTCCGCACACAGGAAGACACCTTCCTCACGGCCAAGGCCACGCCCGAAGAAGCGAAACAAAAAGCGTTCCGCAGCTTTGCTCAGGCCCTACTCAGTTCCAACGAATTCCTCTACATCGACTAACCTCTTATGCTCACCCTTCTCACCGCGGCCCTCTTGACACTCCAGGCACAAAGCGACTGGAAGCCACTCTTCAACGGCAAGAACCTCGATGGCTGGGAAGTGAAAGGCGACGGCAAATGGACCGTGCTCGCCGGCGGCCTCCTCATCGGCCAACCTGTCTCCGGCGCCAAGAATCCCTACGGCGACGCATGGCCCGTCACCCTCACCGAAAAGCAATTCTACAATTGGCGGCAAACCCAATCCTGGCTCTACACCACCGCCGAGTTCACCAATTACGATCTCCACATCGAATACCTCACACCCTCCGGCGGCAACAGCGGCATTTCCCTTCGCGATCACACCCGCGGCCAGTACGCCATCGGACCCACCCCCGACTACGACAAGACCCCAGCCCACCACGGCTACGAAATCCAGATCCTCAATGGCGTCAAAACGAAGTATCCCAGCGGCAGCATCTATCTCTTCGCGCCGGCCACGTTCGGCCACGAAAAAGAGAACGACTGGAACAGCCTCGACATCGAATCGCGCAAAGACACGATCCGCGTCAAGCTCAACGGCCACGAAGTCGCTGCCCACCCCGGCGATCCGAAGCGGCCCAAGACCGGCCCCATCGGCCTCCAACTGCATGACCGCTTCAACGTGATTATGTTCCGCAACATCCGCATCCGCACTCTTGCGGACTAAGGCAGTGCGCTTCCTCATCGCAGCTCTTACGCTCTCCGCATTCGCCCAGGATCACCGCCGCCTCTTCCTCGACGCCCTCGCAATCGAACAGCAGCAGGGTCTCGAACGCCGCTTCCACCAGTTGCAAAAACACCCGGCCAATCCCATCGTCGTCACCGACACAGCCTGCGAACAAGGAGGCTCCGGCCCCTACCTCTATGGCACCGTGCTCCACGAGGAAGGCATGCTCCGCATGTGGTATCACTACATCAACCAGGGTTTCCGCAACGCCTACGCCGAATCCACCGACGGCATCCATTGGACGAAGCCCAACCTCGGCATCGGCAAGTGCAACGAAGTCGCTCCTTGTCACAACCCCTCCGTCATCCGCCTTCCGAACAGCCAGCACGCCCCAAACAAATACGCCCTATTTTGTTTCGACAAGGAAACAGCCAAAGTCCGCGCCGCCTTCTCCCCCGACGGTCTCCACTGGACATTCACCGGTCAAGCGCTCTTCGAATCGAGCGACGTCGTCAACTTCTTCCACGACCCTTACAACAACCAATTCGCAGCCACATGGAAAGGCGCAACCCGCCGCGGCCGCTCCGCCGGCATCGCCATCTCCAAGGACGCCCTGCACTGGTCGAAACCTTTAGACCAACCCATCTTCACCGCCGATGACCTCGATCCCCCCGATACCCAAATCTACGGCATGCCCGTCTTCCCCTATCAAGGCTTCTACATCGGTCTTCCCTGGATCTATCACGCCCACTCGCACTACACGCCGGAAATGCGCATGACCCGTGCCGAGGCCGACGCCCAAAGTCCGCGCACCGTCGACGTCCAGCTCGCCTGGAGCTGGGATCTGCTGCACTGGACCCGCCCGCCACAGCGCGCTCCATTCCTGCAAACAGGCCCGCCGGGAGCGTTCGACTCCCACATGATCTTCACCTCCATCGCCCCCCTCGAGTTCAACAACCAGCTGTATTTTTATTACGGCGGCTTCCACCTCCCGCACGACGCCAAACAAACCGGAGGCGCCATCGGACTCGCCACCCTTCGCAAAGACGGCTTCTGCTCCATGCACGCCGGCCCGCAACAAGGCGTGCTCATCACACGCCGTGAAGCACTCGCCAAACCGCAACTCACCATCAACGCCGTCACCACATCCACAGGCGAAATCCGTGCCGAACTTCTCGACACCAACAACCAGGTCATCCCCGGCTTCTCGCGCAACGAAAGCATCCCATTCACGGGCGACGCCACATCCCACACACTCCGCTGGCGCACCTCCACTTTCCCCGGCCCGCACGCAACCTCACTCAAAAAAATCCGCTTCCTCCTCACCAACGCCGACCTCTTCTCCTATCAACCGCAACAGTGACGCGGGCCTCCAGGCCGGCGGCTAAATAAAAGACCATTGACTTCCACCCCGCCCCTCCCATAGCATAATTGCCATATCAGTATTGAAAGGATCGCAACCCATGAAGCCCACGCTCCTTCTTACCTTCCTCTTCCTCCCCACCCTGGTCCAAGCCCAGAACATCTTCGGCACCATCCTCGGCAACGTCCGCGATGCATCCGGAGCCCATATCTCCGGCGCTGAAGTCGTCGCCACGCAAATCGAAACCAACCTCTCCTACCGTGCCGCCACCAACGACACCGGCTATTATGAGTTCTCCTATCTCAAGCCCGGCAACTACACGCTGCGCGTCTCCAACACCGGCTTCAAAACCGCCGAGCGCCGCCGCGTCGAACTCCGCGTCGAAGATCGCAATCGTCTCGACTTCACTCTCGAACTCGGCGATGTCTCCACCTCCGTCGCCGTCAACGATACCTACCCCGCCGTTCAATCCGAATCGTCGTCTCTCGGCCAAGTGGTCACCGAACGCAGTGTAAGAGAACTCCCCATCGCCGGCCGCAACGTGTTCGAACTCGCGGGCATGGTCGCCGGTGTCATCGTCAATCCCACCGCCGAAGGCCGCAACATCGCCGAGGGCGGCTTCGACTCATCCGACATCTCCATGTCCGGCGGCCGTTATCGCACCAATGAATACCTGATCGACGGAGTCACCGTCATGCTGCCGCAGAACAACAACTCCGCCATCACCCCCGCGCCCGAATCCACGCAAGAGCTCAAGGTCATGACGGGCAATAGCGGCGCGCAATTCGGACGCTCCGGCGGCGGCACCATCAACGTCGTCACCAAGGGCGGCACCAACGAGTTCCACGGCAACGGCTGGGAGTTCTTCCGCAACCAGCTCTTCCAGGCCAATGACTTCTTCGCCAACTCGCGAGGCCAGGGCAAGGGCACCTTCCAATATCAGATGTTCGGCGGTACGCTCGGCGGTCCCATCCGCAAGAACCGGACCTTCTTCTTCGCTGAATACCAGGCCAGCCGCAACCACGTCGATGGCGGCGCCGGCGTCTGGACCTTCCCCACCGTCGAACAGCGGCGCGGCGATTTCTCCGCCACCCGCACCGCCGATGGCTCCGTCGTCAACATCTACGACCCCTTCACCACGCAATCCACCGCGGCAGGCGGCTTCACCCGCTCCCCCTTCCCTGGCAACCGCATCCCCACCAACCGCATCGATCCCGTCTCCTCCAAGATCGCTACGTACATCCCCGAACCCAACCGCGCTGGCGAAGGCCCCGCGCGCCTCTTCAACTTCGGCTACAAGGATCAGAACGACGTCAACGTCGATCAGGGCTCCATGCGCCTCGACCATCGCTTCTCCGATCGCCACAACATCTTCGGCCGCTTCACGCGCACCGTCACGCGCATCAACACACCAGCTCTCCTTGGCACCATCGCCGATTCCGGCGGCGACGATCAGATCCAGGCCTACGTCAACGCCGTCATCAACGGCACCTACGTCTTCTCCCCCACGCGCCTGTTCAACTACCGCTTCGGTGTCACGCGCAAGATCCAGAACACGCACCCCACCTTCCTCGGCCAGATCAAACTGAACGATCTCGGCTTCCCCAGCTACGTCTCCGCCAACGCCCAGATGGAGTTGTTCCCGCAGATTGCCTTCACCGGCTACACGGCCATCGGCACCGCGCCCCCGCGCCGCGTCTCCAACGACATCTTCGCCTGGGTCGCCGACTACACCGAAATCAAAGGCCGACACACCATCAAAATCGGAGCCGACATCCGCGTCTACAATCAGAACCCCTTCAACGCCTCTGCCGCATCCGGCAATTACAGCTTCACCAACGCCTTTACGCAAGGCCCCGATCCATTGCGCGCCGCGCGCGGTTCCGGCGAAGGTTTCGCTTCCTTCCTCACCGGCTATGGCACCGGCTCCATTCAATACACGCCCGCCTTCGCCGTGCGCAACGGCTACTACGGCCTCTACGTCACCGACGACATCCGCCTCGGCCGCCTCACCATCAACGCCGGCCTGCGCTGGGATTACGAACAGCCGCGCACGGAGCGCTACAACCGCTTCGCCAATTTCGACTTCAATCGCCAGTTCCCGGTCACGGTGCCAGGGGTCAACAACCTCACCGGCGTCCTTGTTCCCGCCGGCCGCGAAGGCTATCCACGCGGCCAGTTCGAAGCCGCCACACGCAACTTCGGCCCGCATCTCGGCATCGCCTACCGCCTCCGCTCCACCACCGCCATCCGCGCCGCCTACGGCATCGTGTTCAGCCCCCGCATCGGCTATCCCAACTCGCGCAACTTCGGAGCCTCCGGTGAAGAACTCACCACGCAATGGGTCTCCAGCCTCGACGGCGTCACTCCCAACACGCCCTTCTCTAATCCCTATCCCACCGGCATCTTCGTGCGAAGCGATAGAGAAGCGGACAAGCGCCTCATGGGTCAGGCGCTCACCATTACCGATCGCAACAGCCGCAACAACACCTACATGCAGCAATGGAATTTCAGCATCCAGCAGGCGCTCCCCGGCAACTGGCTCATCGAAACCGCCTATGTCGGCAGCCGTGGCATCCGGCTACCCATCGCTGTGCAATTCAATCAGCTTGACCCGCAGTACATGGGCCTCAAGACGCAGCTCAATCAGCAGGTAACGAACCCGTTCTTCGGACTCGTCTCCACTGGCAACCTCGCCGCGCGCACCATCACTCGCGCCCAATCCCTGCGTCCCTATCCGCACTACCTCAACATCTCCACCTTCATTCAAAACGCCGCCTACTCCGATTACCACGCCTTCGAACTCACTGGCGAGAAACGTTTCTCCCACGGCTTCAATCTCAACATCGCCTACACCGCCGGCAAAACCATCGACAACGGCGCCGGCCGTATCCTCAACATCACCGGACTGCAGCCGCCCATCCAAAACCAGTACGATCTGCGCGCCGAAAAATCGCTCTCGCAACAGGACGTCGCCCAGCGCCTCGCTATCTCGCACTCCGTCGATCTTCCCTTCGGCAAAGGCAAGCCCTACCTGGGCAGCGCCCCGCGTGTCGTTGACGCCATCCTCGGCGGATGGTCGTTGAGTGGCCAGGCCGTCTTCCAAAGCGGCTTCCCGCTCTGGCTCAGTTCCATCGGCAACTCCGGAGTCTTCTCCGCCGTCCTTCGCCCCAACAACGTCGGCCGCTCCGGCGAGCTTTCCGGTGACGTGCAATCGCGCCTCGGCCGCTACTTCGACACCTCCGCCTTCACCGTCCCCGATCCCTTCTCCTTCGGCAACACCGGCCGCGCTCTTCCCGATACCCGCGGCCCCGGCCGCCGCAACTACAACCTCTCCATCGGGAAAAACTTCCGCATCAAGGAACGCTACACCGCCACCTTCCGTGCCGAAGCCTACAACCTCACCAACACCCCCAGCTTCAATTTCCCCGGAACAAATGCCGGCGGAAATGATTTTGGCCTCATCGGCAGTTCCGGCGGCTCGCGCCAGATGCAGCTCTCCGCAAAGGTTCAGTTTTAACGCATGCTCGCACTTCTCTTACTCGCGCAACTCTCCATTGACCTCCGCGACTGGCCCGTCCGCATCGGGCCGGAAGCGCAGATGTTCATTGACGATCATTTGATCGCCAAACGCACCAACGTCGATTTTGAGGTGCATAACCCGCGCAAGCACCCATCGAATCCCATCCTCGAAGCAGCAAAGCCTCAAGAGACTTACCTGCTGGTCTACGGCTCCACCATCCACGACAAGGCATCCAACAAATTCCGCATGTGGTACACCAACAACATCGGAATTGCCTACGCCGAAAGCCCTGATGGCGTTCGCTTCAAACGCCCCGATAACTATCAGCTCACCAAAGGACACCGCGGCCGCTCCGACACGCTCACCATCTTCCAGGACCCGCAAGGCCTCTACCGCGCCTACGTCATGGAATACCGCTACCCCGATAAAGACGGCATCCGCGAACAGCGCCGTGAAGGCATCTACCTTCGCACCTCCAAGGACGGCATCCAATGGGAGGAGCGTTTCGACCCGGTCATGCTCGCCGGTTGGCGCAACCCCGCCGATCAACTCCCCGGCGCGCAATGGGATCTCGGTGACGTCCACCACATCGCCTGGGATCCCAAGCTCAAAAAGTACATCGGCCACATCAAGCTGGTGAACGAAGGCATCCGCATGCGCGGCATGGCCGAAAGCGAGGACGGCGTTTATTGGTCCGACCCGCGTCTCATCCTCAAAGCCGACGAGAAAGATCGTCCCGGCGACCAGCTCTATTCGATGATTGCCTTCCCCTACGAAAGCGCCTGGATCGGCTTCCTCGGCGTCTATCACAAGGGGACTGACGAGCGCATGGACATCCAACTCGTCACCAGCCGCGACGGCCGCCACTGGTCCCGCCACCTGCGCACTCCGTTCCTCCCCAACGGCCCTGACAACTCATGGGATTGGGGCATCCTCCACATGGGCCAGAACCCGCCTGTCCGCGTCAACGACGAACTCCGCATCTACTACGGCGGCGGTGGCTCTCCGCACAACGTCCGAATCCGCGACTCCAAAGGCTTCGGCATCGGCCTCGCCACGCTCCGCCCCGAAGGCTTCGTCTCCCTCGACGCCAAAACACAACCGGGCGAAATTGTTACGCGCCCCCTGCATTCCACGGGCACCAAGCTCACGCTCAACGCCGCCGTGCAACAACAAGGCTCCATTCAAGTCACCCTGCTCAACGCCGACGGCACAACCATCGCCGAATCCGAACCCATCACCGGCGACTCCCTCCGCGCCCCCGTGCGTTGGAAGACCGCGGCCGCCATCCCCACGAACAAGGACTACCGGCTCCAATTCCGTATCACCAACGCCTCACTCTACGCCTTCCGAGTCGAGTAACCCATGCGCCTTCTCTTCCTCATCCCGTTCCTCGCCACCGCGCAGCAGCCCATCGACGTCGGCCTCCAGCGCCAACTCTTCATCGATGACAAATTCGTCACCGCCGCAAAGAACGTTGCGTTCCGCCTTCACCCGCCGCGCAAGACCAACGAGTTCGCTATCACTTCCGAAAGCCCCTTCGATCTCGGAGGCTACTCCTCAGTCGTCGAACACGACGGCGTTTATCACCTCTACTACATCGCCGGCACTGCCGTTTGCTACGCCCGATCCAAAGACGGCATCCATTGGGAGAAGCCCTCGCTCCAACTCTCCCAGGCCCACGGAACGAAATTCAACAACGTCGTCATCGGCTACGGCGCTGCCGGAGTGAAGGAAGACATCCACGGGCTTTCCGTCTTCATCGATCCCAAAGCACCCGCTGAAGAGCGCTTCCGCCTCGTCACCAACCCGGAAGAGTTCAACCGTTACCTGCAGGTGTTCTCCTCCGCCGACGGCATCCACTGGAAGCACACGCACAAAAACGTGATGACGTACAACCGCGATCGCAAGCCCCATCACCTCGATTCCCCCAACGTCATCTTCTACGACACCAACATCGAAAAGTACGTCGCCTACGTTCGCAAAAACCTCCGCGATCGCAACTCGCAAGGCCGCACCGTGGCCCGCGCCGAGTCCGCTGATCTCGCTAACTTCGGCCGTGTCGAGGACGCGCCACCCGTCTTCCGCGCCGACACACTCCACCCCGGCCATCGCAATCCCAAGACCGGAGCCGACACCGCCATCCTCGACGTCTACACCAACGGCACGATGCTCTATCCCTACGCGCAAAGTGTCTACCTGATGTTTCCCACCATCTATTACCACTACATCGCCGCCCACCGCGAATACCGCGAGGACACGCCCACCAACGCGGGTCCACTCGACGCGCGCTTCGCCACCAGTCGAGACGGGAAACAATGGAAGCTCTTCGACGACGGCCCCTTCATCGGCATCGGCGTGCGCGGCGAATGGGACTCCCAGCGCACCTACATCACCCGTGGCATCGTCCCCGCCGCCAACGGCCACGAAATGTACATGTACTATATGGGAACTAATGAGCCGCACGGCTGGGACCGCGACGATCGCAACAATCAGCTCCTCACCAAGGGCGGCGTCAACCCCGTCCCGGAGCGCCGCGCCATCAGCCGCGTGGTCCTCCGCCGCGACGGCTTCGTCTCCCTGCGCGCCAACAAACAAGGTGGCGAGTTCCTCACGCCCCCGCTCCGGTTCGGCGGCGATCAGCTTGTCCTCAACATCGACACCGGAGCATCCGGCGAAGCCATCGTTGAAATCACCGACGAACAAGGCAATCCCATCGAAGGCTTCACCAGCGACATCATCCACTCCGCCAATCAAATCAGCCACCCTGTCACCTTCAACCTCGCCACCGATCTCACCAAACTCACGGGCAAGACCATCCGCCTCCGCTTCCGCCTCATTGACACGGACATCTACGCATTCCAATTCAACTTCCGAGCCAACCTCTAGGAGATCCCGATGAAACACCTGCTTGTTCTCCTCCTCGCTGCGCCCTGTCTCTTCGCGCAAGCCCACCGCGCCATCATCCTCGGCCAGGTCACTGATTCCACCGGCGCCGTCGTGGCCGGAGCCGAAGTGCGCGTCGTACAGAAATCCACCAACGTCATTCGCACCACGCGCAGCAATGAGGCAGGCGGCTACGAAGTCCCCGGCCTGCTCCCCGACATCTATCGCGTCGAAGCCACGCAGCCCGGCTTCAAAGGCGCAATCGTCGACGAGATCAATCTCACCAGCGGGCGCCGCGTGGAAATCAATCTCGTCATGACCATCGGCGAAGTGAAGGAAGCCGTCACCGTGCGCGCCGAAGGCCAGATACTCGACACCGTCAGCGCCGACGTCAACACCGTAGTCGATACACGCAAGATCTCCGATCTCCCCATCGGCCAGGGCCACGCCACTTATCTCTTCCTCATGGCCCCCGGCTCCGATTCCGCATCTTCGGCCGGGCGCGGCGGCAGCGGTATGGACGTGCAGCCTCTCCAACGCGCCGGCACCTCCACCACGCGATTCAATGGCTCGCCCGCGGGCACTACGGAGTACACCCTCGATGGCACACCCAATACGCAGCGCGGCAATGCGTCCGCCGGCGGTGGAGTATCTTTCTCACCCAGCGCCGAAATGGTGCGCGAAGTCCGCGTCCAAACCGCTACCTTCGATGCCAGCGTCGGCCATACCGGCGGCGCAACCGTCGATGTCGTGCTCCGCTCGGGCACCAATGAACTCCACGGCTCCGCGCTCGGCTTCGTGCGCGCTCCCGAATGGAATGCCAACACATGGTCCGGCAATCGCGGCGGCATCCCTCGCCAGGACTTCACCTATCGCCGCTGGGGCTTCACCGCGGGCGGCCCCGTTCTCATTCCCAAACTCTACAACGGCAAAGACAAGACCTTCTTCTACTACGGCTACGAACGCTGGAGTTCTCTCAGCCCCAATCCACCGGTGTTCGCCACCGTTCCCCGCCCGCAACATTTGAATGGCGATATGTCCGATCTCCTCGCCCTCGGCCAGCAGTTCCAAATCTACGATCCCGACTCCGCCCGCGCCGCAGCCAATAACCGCATCCAGCGCTCGCCCTTCGCCAACAACGTCATTCCGGCAAGCCGCATCAACTCCATCGCCAAGTCGCTTTCCAAATTGTTCCCCGAACCCAACACAGCGGGCACCCGCGACGGCACACTCAACTACAGCTACAACGCCGGCCCGCTGCCTCGCACCTATTGGGCCTCCACACTTCGCCTCGATCACAATCTCAGCCGCAGCCACAAACTCTTCGGCCGCTTCGTGCTCGCGCAAACCGGCATTCCCTTCGCCTCCTTGTACGGCCGCACCGATATCTCTAACCTAACCTTCGACGGCCGCAATCGCGACGTCGCCATCAGCGATGTGTGGACGGCCAGCCCCAGCCTGATTGGCGAATTCCGCGCCGCCATCTCGCGCTTCCATTGGGACACGGCGCCTCTTGGCGTTGAAGTCCCTTACAGCACGCTCGGCCTCGAAAACGTTGGCAAATACATCGACACCGCAAGAGTGGGTCTGCCTTCCGTTGCCATCACCGGCTATCCGCAAAGCCAGGGTGCGGGCGCCACCGCATTCACTACTTCCGCCGGCGCGCGCCAGGTCTCTGACATCCGCACGGGAGCCGCCAACTTCACGCACATTCGTGGCAAGCACAGCTTCAAGTTCGGAGCAGACGCCCGCTGGTATCTCGAAAACCGCGGTTCGGAGGATCTGCTCCGCATCACCTTCTCCGGCGCGTATTCCAATGGCCCGCTCGACACCGCCGCCGCTCCTCCCATCGGTGCGGGCCTCTCTGATTTCCTCTTAGGGCGCTTCGCCTCCGCGCAGATCAATCAACCCTCCAAAGCAGCCAATCTCTCCACCTACCAGGGCTTCTACCTGCAGGACGATTGGCGTGTCTCCCCGCGTCTCACCCTCAACCTCGGCATCCGCTACGAACGCGAAGGCGCACCCACTGAGCGTTTCAATCAAGCCATCTCCGGCTTCGACTTCAACGCCACCAGTCCCATCGCCGCCGCTTCCGGCCTGCCGCTCAAAGGCGGTCTGCTCTTCGCTGGCGTCAACGGCAATCCGCGCACCATCTATCGCTCCGATCTCAACAACTTCGCACCGCGCATCGGCCTCGCCTATCAAGCCCGCAAAAACACGGTCGTCCGCGCCGGCTACGGGCTCTACTACATCCCCTACGGCCAGCGCTTCTTCGCCAACGAAGGCGGCGTCCCCGGCTTCGACGTGAACACCGTATCGCTCTCCACGGCCGACAACGGGCTCAGCTTCTCCCGCACCCTCGACAACATGTTCCCCGTGGGCCTCGACAAACCAGTCGGCTCCTCGCAAGGCCTCGCCACCTTCCTCGGCCAGGCGCTCAGCCTTCGCCCCTTTGGCGACAATCCCACCGGCTACAATCAGCGCTGGCAGTTCTCCATCCAGCATCGCCTCGGTGACAACTACCGCCTGGAAGCTCGCTACGTCGGCAATCGCACCGTGAAGATGCCCATCAATCGCAACTTCAACGCGCTCCCCAACTCTTACCTCAGCCTTTCTCCCGAACGCGATCAACCCGTCATCGACAATCTCAACGCCCTCATCAACAATCCGATGTTCGGCATCCCCGGCGTCGGCGGCACCATCGGTGCGCAACGCACCATCGCCCGTCAGCAACTCCTCCGCCCCTTCCCTCAATACGGCAACATCACCGGCTTCGTGCATCAGGGCTGGAGCAGCTACCATGCCCTCCAGGTCGAATTCGAGCGCCGCATGTCGAGCGGCCTCACCTTCCAAACCAGCTACACGTTTTCCAAAACACTCGATGGCCTCGACTACCTCAACGAAGGTGACGGACAGCCCGAGCGTGTCATCTCCGCCGCCGATCGCCCGCACATCTGGCGCTTCCTTTCCATCTACGAACTCCCCTTCGGCCGCGGAAAGAAATACGGCGGCTGGCAGGTCCAGGGCGTTGCTTTCCTCGAAAACGGAGCCACGCTCTCCTGGGGGAACATCATCTTCCGCGGCAACATCAAAGACATTCCCGTCGACCAACAAACACCCGAGAGAATGTTTAATGTCGACGCTGGCTTTGAGCGCGCCGCGGCCCGCCAACCGCAGTTCAATCTGCGTTCCTTCCCTTCGCGCCTGTCAGCGGTCCGCAGTTCCAGCCAGACCAACACCGACTTTTCCCTCATCAAGAACACCACCATCAAGGAACGCCTCAACATCCAGTTCCGCGCCGAAGCGTACAATGTCTTCAATCAGCACTTCTTCATTGGGGGCGGCACCGTCCCAACCAACGCGGCCTTTGGCGTCACCACGTCGGCGGCGTCCCCACGCACCGTGCAGCTCGGATTGAGGTTCGTCTACTAATGCAGCGCCGCCACTTCCTCGCCACTACCGCCGCGGCATTCGCCGCTCCAGCCGCGGACAAGCCCATCGATGTCGGCCTGCGCAAACAGCTCTTCTTCGATCGCCGCTTCATCACCGGGGCCAAGGGCATCGCCTTCACCATGCATCCCCCACGCAAAGCAGGCCCCATTCTTCTGCCCGACATGCCGTGGGAAAAGCAACACATCGGCAGCTACATCTCCGTCCTCGAAGACGAAGGCATGTACAAACTCTGGTACATGAGCTTCGCCGGAAAAGGCGGCGGACGCCTCTGCTACGCCACATCGAAGGACGGCATCGAATGGCAGCGCCCCAAACTCGGACGCGTCGATTTCAACGGCTCTCGCGACAACAACATCGTCATCGCCTCCTTCCGCGAAGGCTCCGTCTTTCTCGACCCCATCGCGCCGCCCGCACAGCGTTTCAAAACCCTCGCGTCCTATGGCGGTGATCGCCCCACGCCTCTCGGCGTCAATAAATCCGGCACTCTGACGCTATTCACTTCTCCCGATGGCATCGATTGGAACGCCGAATATCCCGTTCTTCCCTTCCACCCCGATAGCCAGAACTGGCTCTTCTACGACACCCGCCTCAAGAAATACGTCGCTTACCTCAGAGGCTGGAACCCGCTCCGCGTTGTCGTTCGCACGGAGATCAACAGCGACGCCATCCTCAAACCCTGGCCCTTCCAGCCCGCCGCCAACCCGCGTTATCTCTGGCGCATTTTCCCCTGGGGCGGCAATTGGCCGCCAACCCCAAGCACCGAATTCCCCACCGTCCTCCGCTGCGATCGCCCCAACGAAGACATCTACACTCCCAACGTGCAGCAATATCCCTGGGCCGATGACGCCTACTTCGCATTCCCCTCCATCTTCCGCCACACCGCGCCTCCGGGCTCTGAGCCGATTCCCATGGCCGGAGTCCTCGAAGTGCAATGCGCCGTCAGCCGCGACGGCATCAGCTTCGATCGTATGGATCGCGCCGCCTACATTCCGCGCGGCCTGCCTCACGAAACCGATAGCCACAACGCCTACATGGGCGTCGGCATGCTGCGCAAAGGCCACGAAATCTATCAATACTACGCAGGCGGTGGCACCGATCACGCTTCCTCCAAACCCGGCCCCAGCGCCCTCATCCGCGTCGTGCAACGTCTCGATGGCTTCGTCTCCGCCGGCGCAACCACCGCGGGCGGCGAGTTCGTCACGCCACTCCTCCAAACCTCAGGCCGCAAACTCATGCTCAACATCGACACCGGCGCCACCGGCTCCGCCTGGGTCGAAGCGATCACCTCCAACGGCCAGTCCATCGCCTCCGAACGCATCGTGGCTAACGATACAGCAGCCGAAGTCACCTTCATCCGCGCACTCCCCGCTGAACCCCTTCGCCTCCGTTTCAAACTCGACAACGCCCGGCTCTACGCCTTCCAATTCGCATGACCCGAGTCACCGAAATCCTCCAACAACTCGTTCGCATCCCGTCGGAAAACATCCCGCCCGGCGGATGCGAGCAACAGGTCCAGCAGCACATCGCGCACTTCCTCGAAGCACTCGACCTGCATCCCACCCTTTATTCACTCGAAGAAGTCGAGGGCCTCAAACAACACCCGCTGTACTGGCCTCACCGTCACTACATGGGCCGCCCCAATCTCGTCACAAAGATCAAAGGCACGGGCGGCGGCCGCTCCCTCATCCTCTCCGGCCACATCGACACGGTCCCTCGCGGTTCCCTCCCCTGGCACAAAGATCCCTTCGGCGCCGAAATCGACGACAACCGCATGTACGGCCGCGGCGCCTGCGACATGAAGAGCGGCATTGCCATCGCCCTCTCCGTCCTCGAGCGCCTCGCGCACGATGGCACGCGCCTCAAAGGCGATCTCATCTTCGAATCCATCGTGGATGAAGAATTCGGCGGCGTGAACGGCACACTCGCCGGGCGCGTTCGCGGTGACATCGCCGACGCCGCCATCATCACTGAGCCATCCAGCCTTCGCATCTGCCCCGCCCAACGTGGCGGGCGTCTCCTCCATCTCACCTTCACCAACCCCGCCGACATCTTTGTTCAGGACCACAGCGCCCGCACCGTCATCGACAGTGTCGCCAATTTCCTCACCAACCTCCCGCGACTCGCCGCCCTCCGTAAGCAGCAAGCCCCGCCGCACGAACACTACCGGCACACCCCAGACCCAGTCCCCGTCTCCGTAACAAATATCTCCACAAATGTTTGGGGCTGGAGCGAGCCCGTCACCGTCCCCTCCTCCTGCAAAATCGAGCTTTTCCTCCAATCCATGCCCGGAGAAACCGAACGGCAGGTCCTCGACACATTGCACCACTGGCTCGCCGAAATCGGCGAACATCCATCCATCGCCACACCCATCCGTTGGCTTCCCGGCTCAGCCATCGAAGCCAATCACCCGCTCATCACCACCCTCGCCGAAAGCGCAAACCAAACCCTCGGCGCGCCGCCGCCCATCCAAGGCATCGAAGCCCCCTGCGACATGTATGTCTTCCATCACTACAACGTCCCCGCCGTTCTCTGGGGCGCTTCAGGCGCCAACATGCACGCACCCGACGAGTGGGTGGACCTCACCTCTCTCCATCAAGCCTCTGCTACACTCCACCACTTTGTTCAACAATGGTGCGGAAGGGAATCATGAATCATCGTCCACTCGGTAACACCGGATTACAAGTCTCAGAAATCACCCTCGGCACCGTCGAACTCGGCGTCAACTACGGCTTCCGCGGCAGCGAGCATTACACCAAGCCCGACCGCGCAGCAGGCGTAGCCGTGGTCCGGCACGCGGTCAGTCAGGGCATCAATATCCTCGACACCGCGCCCGCCTATGGAGAAGCCGAAGCCGTCATCGGCGATGCAAACGTCAATTGCTACGTCGCCACAAAAATCACGCTCCCCGCATCCCCTGAGCAAATCGCTGCCTCCATCGACAACAGCCTCCGCGTCCTCAAGCGCGACAAGATCGACGTCCTCCAACTCCACAACCCCACGCTCGAAACCATCCGAGACCCGCAACTGCTCGACTCCCTCCAGAAAGCCCTCGACTCTGGCAAAGTCGGCATTGTCGGCGCATCCCTCTATGGCGAAGAACTCGCCCTCGCCGCGCTCGACACGCCCATCTACCGCACTCTCCAGATCCCCTTCAACATCCTCGATCAGGGCATGACGAAACGCGTGCTCCCGCTCGCGCAGCAAAACGGAGTCGCCGTGCTCATCCGCTCCGTGTTCCTCCGTGGAGTGCTCACCACCCGCATCCACTCCATCCCTGAGCGTCTCGCCCCACTGCGCGAACGCGGCCTCGCTGCACTCAACGGCGAACCCCTCGAACGCCTATCCACACTCGCCATCCGTTTCTGTCTATCGTTCCCCGCCATCACATCGCTCATCCTCGGCATCCGCACCATCGAGGAACTCGACGCCAATCTCACTGCCGCCGCCGAAGGCCCGCTCGATGCAGCCACTCTCGAGCGTCTCCGCCCACTCTCCATGAGCGACGACCCCATGGTCAGCCCGCTCAACTGGCAGGACCTGATTTAAGCGCCGCGCACAATCCGCGCCAGATCGGCGGACACGGAAAGCATCGTCTCTGCTTGCCGCCGCAACTCCGTCGCCGATGCCGCATTCTCCTCCGCCATCGAGGCGGTCTTCTGCGTCATGTCCTGCATCGTCCCCACGGCTTGGGCGATTTGCGTGACACCGCTCGATTGCTGTTCGCTCAACGAGTGAATCTCATGGGTCAATCCGCGAACCTGATCCCACTCCTGCTCCATCGCCCGCATCGAGATGGAAGCCTTCTCCACTTTCTCCGCCCCCAAGGCAACAGCGGCCTTCGATCGTTCGATCAGATCCGCCGTCTCATGCGACGCCCCGGATGCCCGTTGCGCCAGTGACCGCACTTCATCCGCCACTACCGAAAAGCCCATTCCCGCTTCACCGGCACGGGCCGCCTCCACCGCGGCATTCAATGCCAGGATGTTTGTCTGAAATGCGATCCCGTCAATCATCTGGTTCACGGTCGCAATCTTCTTCGTCGATTGCCCGATCTCGCCCGTCGCCGTCACTACTTCCTGCAGCCGCCGCGACGCCTCGCCGAAATCGCCTTCCGCCTTCCGCACCACCGCAGAGGCTCTGCCGGAACTATCGAGACAACGCTGCGCGGTCTGGTTAATCAGTTGCGAAGCAGCCGTGGTTTCCTGCAACGTTGCCGCCTGCTTCACCGCCGTGCTCGCCAACCACTCACTCGAACTCGCCAACTGTCCCGCATTCCCGAATACAATCTGTGACGCCGCATCCACCTCTTGCACAGCAGCCGTCAAATGCCGCAGCAACGGCGCCAGCAGAAGCTTCCACGCTGCAGCCAGCAGTGCCAGCAACCCCACAAACAACCCGGCCTGCAGCCGCAGAATCCCATCCACCCGTGCGTTTGCTTCCTGCTCCAGCAAGGTCACCGCTTTGTTCATCTCCACCAGCAATTCCGGATTGTTCCGCACCACTTCGTCCACCGGCGCACCCAGGCCCGGCTTCAGCATCAGGCTGTCAATACTCCCGCGAAACGGAATCCACAACCCGCGCACCGTCTCCAGTTGCGCCACCACTTTCGCCGAAGAAGCCGGTGGCAGTCCCAACTCCCTGTCGCCTGCAAGCAGCCCATTCAGCACGCGCTCAAAGCGATTCCGGCTCTCCGCCAGCAGCTTTCCATTGCCCTTTCCGTGAGCCAGCAGAATCGCTTCCTTGCTCATCTTCTGGCTCAACATCCGCTGCGCCCCCGCCAGGTTGATCACCAGCCCATCGGCCCGATGCGCCTTGATTCCCCGATACAAAAAAATCGTCCCGGCGGCACTCAGTGTTGCCACCGATGCCACCAGGACGACCAACTTCTCTCGCAATCCGTTCATGGGTTTCCTGCCTCCCTCATCGGCGAGCAGGAAGAAGACATGAATCGGAATGCCGCTAAAACTCCAACCGCAGGGAAACCTGCCCCGTCCGGTTCCCACCAAAATCCGACCCGCGGATTCCCGTGATCCGGCCAAAGTTGTTGTCCACCAGGTTCACAATCGGATCGCCCAGATTCGTGTAGTTCGGCAGATTCGTGAAACTCCCCTCCAGCCGCAGCGCCGTGCGCTCCGCCAGCGAAAAGCTCTTCCGTAACGCCGCATTCCACGACAGCGACCCCGGCCCCAACACGATGCCCACTCCCGAATTTCCGAAACGCCCCAAGGGAGCCGGATCCAGGCCAGGCCGCACACCTACGTTGCAGTCAAACTGATTCGCCGCTCCCGGTGCGCGCCCCGGACACACAAACGCCGCCCGGTCCAGCCACCGCGTCCGGTCCGGATTCGACACTGAGCCATCCGCCGCGCCCACGCGATCCGGCCGCTGCGTCCCTCTCCGCGTCGCGTTCGTCGCCGATGGATCCCCAATCGACACCGTCGGCGTCAGGAACGGTCCCGACTGCAGAATGATCAACGACGACATGCTCCATCCGCCGAATACCGCATCCGCCACCGGATGCGCCGACGCCATGAACCGTCGACCCTTCCCAAACGGCAGATCATACACCAGCGAGTTCAAAAACCGGTGCCGACGCGTCGCATACACATCGCCGCGATCCGCCCGCCGGTCGAGCGAGTTCGTTACGCGTCCGCCACCTGTCTCGCCCGCGTAGCTCGATGGGTTCGGGCCCGCCGCATCCGACAAATGCTTCGCCAGCGTGTAGGCAATGTTGTAGTTCAACCCCTTCGCAAAACGCCGGTTCAACTCCATCTGCATCGATTGATAAATCGAGTTGGCGCCCGCATCGCGCGAGTAGATCAAGCCCCAGTGCGGAAACGGCCGGTCCGTCAGCGGACGCTGCGAATAATAATTCGTCGACGACACCGGCTGGTTCAAATCCGGAGCCCACGGCATCTGCGTCGACTTGTTCGCAATATAGGAAACCCGCAGCCCCGTGTCTTTGTTCAACTCTCGGTCCACGGAGAGATTCCACTGGAACATCTGCGGCGGCTTGAAGTCGATCTGGTTCGCCGTGCGGAACTCGAACGTCCCCACCGCGCCTGAACGCACGCCGCTTGAATTCGCCGGGCGCGTCTCCGGCAGCGAGAAGATCGGCCGCCCGTCCGTGCCGACGTTGGAAAACGCCCGCACGTCCGATTGCACCGTCCCGGTGAGCGAGAAGAAGATGCTTCCCAACAGAATCATGTTGTAGAAGCCGCCGCCGCCACGCACCGTCGTCTTTTCATTCAACCGGTAAGCAAACCCCACGCGAGGCAGAAACTGCGTGTAGTAATTCTCCCGCAGCCCTTCCGGAATCCCCGCTTCCGAAGCAGTCACAAAAGGCGTACAAGCCGTCCCGTTCACCGCCGGCCCGGGGCAAGCATTCACACTCGCCAACACAGCCGGAGCCACCAGTTCCTTCGCCTTCGGATCGCTCATCAACACCACACGCCCCGTCCGCGCCACGGTCCGGTCAAAGTTCGCGATATTGAACCCCGCGTCCTTATATCCAGGGTGCAGTTCGTAGCGCAGGCCCAGATCCAACGTCAACCGCGAAGTCGCCCGGAAACTGTCCTGCACGTACATCTTGTAATGTTGTGCCCGCCCGTCGTTGTCGAACTTCACTACCGCGATCGAAGTGTCGGCCGGCACGCCCAGCAGGAAATCCGCGAACGGCGCGCCACTAAACGTGCCACGGAACATGTAGTCCCCATAGTTATCGCCCGTCGTGAAGCCCAGGTTCGATTCCGCCCGCAGACGCCGGATGTCAATCCCCGTCTTGATCGTATGCCGCCCCTTCGTCCACGTCAGGTTGTCGATGAACTGCGTGTTCCACGACGCGCCGCGCCCCGGCCGCCCTTTGGAAAAGCTCGTCATCCGGTCAATGGAAAAATTCGGCAGCCCGTTGAAGAAGATGTCTCGCTGAATGTCCTTCAGCCCCAGACTATTCGAAAACGCCAGTCCGTCAAACGGGAACGTCGAACCCGCCGGCGCATACGCGATACCGCCAATAAACTGGTTCAACAGATTCGGCCGGATCGTCCACGTGTAGTTCACCACAGCCTGCTTGTAATCGCTGAACCCAACATCGGAAGGCAGCGTCAGATTGTTCGGGCTGATCGACGTCGAGTTCTTGAACGAGTACCGCCCAAACAGCACATGCGCCGGCGAAAACTGATGATCAATGCGCGTGTCGAACTGCTTCGACGACAAATCCGCCCGCCGGTTGTCAATGTAGTTTGCCGCCGCGAAACGGTCCACGTTGCCCACGTTCGGATCCGGATAGAACGGCAGAATCGCGATCGGAGCTGCGTTGAACCGCGACCGGGGAATTACGTTGCCCGCGAAAGGCGTGCCCGTGAACGGATCGCGAATGTTCACGCCCTCCTGCGAAAAGTCACCGTTCTTCATCCGCGTCGTCGGCACGGAGTTCGTCAGCGTCCGCTGTCCGGGATAGCGGAAGCTCTCCCACGTGAACAGAAAGAACGTCCGGTCCTTCCCGTTGTAGATCTTCGGCAAGAGCACCGGGCCCGACACCGTTGCCCCAAACGTGTTCGCCGTCTTCGATGGCAGTGTCGCCTGGTTGAACGCCCGCGAGTCAAAGGCCTTGTTCTGGTGATACCAGAACAGCGCTCCGTGATAGATGTTGTTCCCCGACTTGGAAATCGTCGTGATGTCGCCCGGCGTCCCGTACTCCGCCGAATTGCCCACACCCTGCACCTTGATCTCCGAGATCGTCTCCACCGACGGGAACAGATTGCGGTTCGGCGAATTGCCCGTTACGCCCGTGATCGAAATGCCGTCTGAAGTAGACTCCGTCTGCGCCGGCACGCCGCCTTGAATGGCATAGCCGCCGCCATTGTCCGATTGCACGCCAGGCAGCGCCGCAATGATGGCATAAGGCGAGGTCGACCCGCCGCCGCGCACGTTCACCGGCAGCGAGATGATGGTCTCTCGCGTCAGCGTCGACGCCACCGCCGGACTGTCCGTCGCAATCACACCTACAGACGCCGTGATTTCCACTGTCTGCGTCACATCGCCCACCTGCAGCGCTGCATCCACACGCACCGTCTGCCGGGCGGCCACACTGAAATCACGCGCCGTGAAATTGCGGAATCCGGCTTGCGTGATGGAGAGAGAATACTGGCCCGCCTTCACATTCTGAAATTCGTAATCGCCGTTCGCGTTCGAAGCCGCCTCCCGTGAGGTGTTCTCCCCCACGTTCGTCAGCTTAATGGAAGCGCCTGCCACTACAGCACCGCTCGCATCGCGTACCGATCCCAGTACCACCCCTAACGTCGACTGCGCACCCAAAGGCGCCACGGCCGATAAGCACAACACAAGTGTCGCGAGAAATCTCATGATCGCTGCATTATAGCGAGTTTCTTTGACACCGCACGCTACAGTCCCGTGAAACTTTGGTTACTGCAGAAACCGGACATCTTCCAGCCGCTTTCCGTTTGTCTCCGGCACCCATCGCCAAACAAACCACACCGTGAACCCGCACAGCACCGCGTAAAAACCAAACGCTCCGGCCGCAGTAAACATACGCACCAGCGACAGGAATGTCAGCGTGATCAGCAAACACGCCAACCACAACGCCACCGTCGCCACGGACATCGCCCGCCCTCGCACCCGCGTCGGAAACAACTCCGCAATCACCACCCACACGCCCGGGCCCATCCCAAACGAAAAGCACGCCACGTAGCAAAGTATCGAACCCAACACACGAACCGGATTCGCTGCCCCGCTGGCAAACACCATCGACAACAGGCCGAGCGCAATGCCCATCCCACCCGCAGCAGTCATCAGCAACGGCCGCCGCCCGATGCGATCCACATAGAACAAAGCCACCACCGTGAACACCAGATTCATTGCGCCAATCACGACATTGGCCCACAACGCCGCCGTGGTGCTCTGTGCCCCCGCCTGCTCCGTAAACAGGATCGAACCGTAGTACAGCACCGTATTGATCCCCGTCACCTGCTGCAACACGGCCAGCGCCACGCCGATCAGCAAGGGCTTCCGCATCGCCTCGCTCCACAGTTGCCCCAACGATTCGCCCTCCTCCTCAATCGCCCGAGCCATCACCTCCAACTGCCCAACCGGCTCTCCCAACCGCGCCAACACGACTCCCGCCTCCGCCCGCCTTCCTTCCTTCAACAACCATCGCGGGCTCTCGGGCACAAAGAACAGCGCCGCGAAAAACAATAACGACGGCCCCGCCGCGCTCGCAAACATCCATCGCCAACTCGCATCACCCAACCCGGCCAGCCCCCAACCCGCCAAATAAGACACCAATATCCCCAACACAATCGCCAGTTGATTCATGCTCACCAGCCGCCCCCGTATCGCCGCCGGCGACACCTCCGCGATGTACAGCGGCGCCAGCATCGACGCTATCCCAATCGCCAATCCCGCCACTACGCGCGCTGAAGCGAATTGAGCCAGGTTCACCGGCAACGCAGTGGCCACGGACGACAACGCGAAGATCACCGCCGCCAGCAACAACACCTTCCGCCGTCCGAACCGGTCGCTCAACATCCCCGCCACACCCGCGCCCACCGCGCACCCGGCCAGCAGACTGCTTGCCGCGAACTCCGTCTCCCAATCCGACCACCCAAACTGCCGCCGCAAAAACACAATCGCCCCATTGATGATCGCCGTATCGAACCCGAACAGAAATCCGCTCAACGCCGTCACCGCGCTGATGCGGTACGAATACCGCGTCACCACAATTTCCACTCCCCCGCCGCGGCAAACGGACCCGGCATGACGACACCGCGCTTCTTCCCAAAGAAGTCCCGATCCAGCACCAGCGCCGATCCATCCGCGCATTCATACCCTAAGCCTGGAACCTTCGCCTTCCCCAGCACTTCCCCGGTCACCAGCCGCGCCGCCGCATTCGCAAACCCCGGCCACCGCAGCCGCCCATCCTCGCTCAAAACCACGCGCTCCCCTTCTACGGTCACCCCATCCTTCTCCGCAAAATACTTCCGCGCCCCCGAAACATAAATGTTCCCTCCTGTTTGGAGGGGAAACTCACGGTGGTTGTACACCCACAACCCGCCTCCAACAAAGACATTATTCAGGAACCGGTCATCCCCGCCTGTCGTGCTATCCAACCCCGCCACCGCCGTCGAATGCGCCTTGTGATAAGGCGTCGATCGCCGCGGCTCCGGCTGGCTCACAATCGTCCCCCCAAACAGGTTGTGCACATACGCGCCGCCTTCCGACCAATCCCGCAAACTTACTTCACTCAGAAACAAATTGTTGTCCACCACAAACGGTCCGTGATTCACCTCCACGAACAGATCATCCGTCGTATTCGCATACAGCACATTGCCGGTAATCCGGGTCCCCTGCGCCATCCAATCCATCCACAACCCGCGCCCCGCATGATGAATCCGGTTTCCTTGAATGACCACATCAATCGCCGCATGCAGCTTAATCCCACCCATCTCCGCCCCCGTGAACTGCCGCTTCTTCCACACATCGTAGATGTGGTTGTTCTCAATCCGGCTGAACACCGCACCCAGGCTGCCCACAATCCCGCCCTGCTCGCAATCGTGAATCACGTTGTTCCGCACCACGTGCGAGCCCACCGTATCGCGGCTCCATCCAATCGCCAGCGCCCGCAGAACCACCTCGTTGTAATGCGTCGCCCCGTCCTTCCGTGGATCGTTGATCCACACGTTATGGCCCGTCTTCCGCTCCTTCCCCAAACTCACGCAAGCGCACTTCGAATCGCTGATCTCGTTATTCTCAATCACCCACCCCTTGCTCCAATGCGTTCCGATCAATCCGATCTGTTCCGCCGTCGGCGCGGCCCACTGTGTCGCCGCATGCATCATCCGGAACCCGCGCACGGTAATGTAATTCCGCCCCGGCTCGGAAGGATAGAAACAGCTATCGCGCACGTTGATCTCCACCAACTCCGCGTTGGGATCCTTCCCCAGAAAATTCGCGTACAGATAGGTGTTCTCGTCATCGCTCTCTACAAACCACGTCCCCACATCCCGCGCCGCAATCACCCGCTCCAACAAATGCGACTCCCAAAGCGAAACACCATTCAGATACACCTCGCCCGTATGATGAGGCCGCTTCTTATCGTTGAACCAGTCACCGGTAATCAGATCTTTATATGGGTTATAAGAGCCGAAAAACGAATTGGGAATCACAACCTTCCACACCCCCGGCAGAAATTCCTTCCAACCACGCACCACTTCCGATCCCTTGATCACCACCCGTTCCCCGCTCGCCGCCTGATACACAATCCGCCGCGCATCCGATTCCCCTCCGCGCTGAGGAGTCACCCGTTCCCGGTACGTTCCCTCATGCACCGTAACGGTATCGCCTGCCTGCGCCAACCGCGCCGCCGCCGAGATCGTGCGCAACGGCCGTCCCGGCGATCCATCCCCATCATCACTCCCTGTCACACTCACATGAATCTCCGCACCACACAAAACCACCGAACCCACCATCCAAAGCAGGAGCACAAAAACCTCCCGCCCGTATCTTACTCCCATTCGTGCGTATTTGTGTGCATTCGTGGCCCTAAAAGCTAACGAACCTCCAACCGCAACAGCGCCCGCTCGCAAGTCTCCGCCATCGCCCCACTCACATCCGGCTTTCCCCGATAGTTATTCTGAGACCGGTACACCGAAGCAACACCCTCCAATCGCGGGATCTCCTCCCGATGCCGCCGCCACTGCGCGCGCCACTCCCGCAACTCCGCCAACGCCCGCCCACGCAATTCAGCCGCACCCGTTTCCTCCCACCGGTAGAACAAAAACATCCCTCGCACATACGAAGCCATCACCGCCGCCAGGGACTCCATATACACCAGCGAATTCGCCGCCTCCGTAAACTCACGCCCAGGCTTCCGCACCGATTCGAAAATCTCCCGCATCCGCCGAACCGTCGCCACCGCCCGAGTCTTCTCCTCCAGCGCCTCCTCCAAAGCATGCTTACTGCCCTCATACAACAACCGCAGCCCGCCTTCCTTCCCCAACACCTTCTCCCCGCGAATGATGTCATCCCGCATGATGTTCCGCGCCGGCAGCCATCCCTTGTGCTCGCGCGAATACGGAGCAATGTACCGGAACCCCAGCACCGCATCATCCGACAACAACAACATCTCCGCCACACGATCCGCCGCTGCTAACCCAAACTCACGAGCAGCCCACTCCCGAGCCAGCACTCGCGGATCCGCATCCGGATTCTCCGCCAGCTTCGCCGTCGCATAAATATTCGCCCTCACCCAGCGATCCGACTGCAGCTGCGGCCCATCCCACCCGCCGCCAAAATCCCAAATCCACACGCCCTTCACACCCAGTTCCCGGCACCGCCGCATCGCCACTGCATGCTCTTCCCCCACATAATTCGGGAACGCGCCCTTGCCCTCGTACTCACGCGCCGCCTGAAACTCCACAATCTGATCCACGCCCCCACGCCCGATCGCCCGGTTGAAATCGTTATATCTCCAGTAATCCGTCTGCGTGAACTTGATGGAAAAGATCAGCCCCTTGCGTTCCTTCACACCAGCCAGCACCTTGTCGTACACGTTCACATCCCCATGAAAGCCATCATTCCCCAAATCCCAGGTCCGCCAAATCAACGTCCGCCCGAACTCATCCACCACCAGCCGCCGTGTCTCCGCAATCAGCCGCTGCATGTTCTTCACGAACCTCGCGCTCTGCGCCCGTGGCACACCTGGCTCCGAAACAATCTGCCCGCTGTAGCCATCATGCAGAAACGAATAATTCTCGCCCGTCCGCACCATCACATACCGGATCTCGGGAAACGCCCGCAGCACCTCCCGGTACTTCGCCCGGTACACTTCCCAAAACGCATCGCTCTCCAGATTCACTCCGCCCAATTTCTCCACCACCGCCGACGGCAACTGAATCTCATCCGTGCTCGCCACCACAGCCAATCCCAACTTCCGCGCCATCGCCGCCTGCGAACGAAACCGAGCCCTTTCCGTCTCAATCCGCGCACGCAACGAAGCGCTCACCGTCCCTTCCTCAAACAACGCCAACTGCGTGAACGACCCCAACACCGCCGCGTTGTATCCATACTCCTTGTACCGCGCCAGGTCCGTCTCGCCACTCCCCACGCGCAAAGAAAAAGCGGCGACAGCAGGCCATGCCATCGCCGCCAGCAAAACAATGCGAATCATAAATTACCCAAGTTTCGGCGGCAGGTCCTTCATCGGACCCATCCACTCCAACTCGCGTTCCACATCCTTATGAAGCCTGTACTTCTTCGCCACCGTATCTAACCGCGGCCCATCCACATCGATCTTCGTCAAATCATACTGGCCCACCGCGTTCTGATGGCAGTAACGCAAATACGCGATCCAACTCGCGTCGATCCCCATCAACTCCAATCCCACGCGATCAGCGGCAATATAATCCGTCGAAGCCACCGCCGCGCGGCTCGGCACCGGAGTCCCCGAAGCAGGCCCGTTGCCTTCCATGCCTTCCCATCCGTCAATCAGCGTCGCGCCCCAATACGGCCGCAGTTTCGCCGCCGTCAGGAACATGTTGTAGTGCGTCTGGCGCACTCCGCCGTGATACTTGCGTTTGTCATTCCACCGCGGAGTCTCGCCCGGCTTATAGTGAATCGGCGCGCCCAGCGTCATGTTCTTCACGCTCAACGTCCCGATCACCGTGTTGTGCGTCTTCAATATTGCGGAGCAAATCTGGTACGACTCCGGATCCAGCATTCGTGCCGCCAATCGCACCGGCTGCACATGCAGATCCGGCGTCAGCAAATGCGTCAGCTTGTACTCGCCTTCCGTGTTCAGATCGATCAGCTTCACGCGCAGCCGCTTGTACTCGCCAGGCAAACGAGGATAGAGGAAATTCTCAAATCCCTCCATCGTCTGCCCGGCGCTCGATTCGGCGATAATCACCTCACCCTTCCACCGGCCATCCAGATAATCCAGAATGCCGCGAAGCGTGTCGACATGCGTCGAAGCGAGTTGGTTCTGCGTGGATACATTATTCGGTTTAATGAGGACGTATTTCTTCCCCTTCCAACCGGTGCGGATCTGCGAATCGATCCCTTCCAGCGCCTCACGTACAATACGCCGGCGCTCTTCTCCCGTGCGGACGGTAACCAGCGATCTTTTTTCGTTGGGGACTACAGGAGCAAGTTCTGTCGCCTCAGGCGCAGTGACGGTCTCATTGCCGCGCTGTGCCTGTAAGGCCGCTCCCCACATGCCGCCGACGGAGGTCATCCAACTACGACGTGTGAACATCGTGCACGCACCTCCTTCGTGTCGTGTTGCTTCGATTATACTGAAGATGCCATGTCGGAAAGCACGGCATCGCGGCGTACTTTTCTGGCCGCCCCGTTGGCGCTCCAGACCGTATCCGCCGCTTCTACTCCCTCCATAACGAAAAAAGTCCTCGGCCGTACCAATCTGAAAGTTACTTCTGTCGGCTTCGGGACAATGATTACTTCGGACGCATCGGTAATTGAACGAGCAGTTGACCTCGGCATCACTTACTTCGACACGGCCCGAACCTACCAATCCGGCAACTGCGAGCGCATGGTGGGCGCCGCCCTCAAATCGCATCGCAAAAACCTCGTCCTCTCGACCAAAACAGGCAAAGAGGACAAAGACGGAGCCCTTCACGATCTGGAAACTTCGCTCAAAGAACTCCAGACGGACTTCGTCGATATCTGGTACATCCACGCTAAATCGCGAGCCGACCAACTCACCGAAGGCCGCCTCGAAGCACAGCGCATCGCCAAACAGCGCGGCATGATCCGTTTCAGCGGCGTCTCCACGCACAGCGGCTTTCCCGAAATCATTCCAGCAGCAATCCAGTCCGGCGCCATCGACGTCATCCTAACTTCTTACAACTTCACCATGGGCGCCAGCATTGATCTCCTGCTGGAAGATGCAAAGAAAGCAGGCCTCGGCATCGTCGCCATGAAGGTCATGGCCGGCGGTTTCCGCCGCGTCAAACCCGGTGATCCGCACTACAACACCTTCAAGAAGGAAGGCGTGTTCCCCGCCGCCTTGCGCTGGGCCCTGCGCAATCCCAACATCGACACCACGGTGCCGTCCATCACCGATCACGATCAGCTCGATGAGAACTTCCGCTGCATGTCGGCGCCGTTCTCCACAAACGATGCATCGCTGCTCGCCGTGCAACGCGATTACATCCGCCCGCTCTATTGCCATGCCTGCAACCATTGCCTTGGCGTCTGCCCCAAAGGCCTCCCCATCCCCGACATCATGCGTCACGTGATGTACGCCGATGGCTACGGCCAGTTCGCCATGGCCCGCGAGCAATACATGGAACTCCCCGAGGAGGTGCGCAGCATCGATTGCCACGACTGCAAGCCATGTGCCGTGCGCTGTCCCAATCACCTCTCCGTCGCCGCGCGTATGAATCGCGCCCGCGAGCTTTTCATCTAAAGGCCGCGCACATGTGGATGCTTCTCCTGTTCGCCGCCGCAACGGCGGGCAATCCCCCTGCACCGGATTGCTCCGCCGTCCCCGGCTTCTCGCAAAAAGGGCCCTCGCGCTCCTTTAATGTCGAAACGCTTTACGAATACATGAACGGCAATTCCGAAGGCTACTTCGCCTACGGCTTTCGCCAGATGCGCGGCGTCACCTGCACCGACGGCAAACTCGATCTCGTCTTCGATATTTCGGAAATGGAGTCACCCGAACTCGCCTGGGGTATGTTCACCGCCAATCGCGACCCCAAACTCCCGCTCGCGAAATTCGCCACCGCATCGCAAGTCACGCCGCGCCGCGGCACCTTCGCCAAAGGCACGGCCTATTTGGAAGTAGCGGCCAATCCCAACGCGGCCCCTGACATCATCGAGCGTTTCCTCTCTCATTGGGAAAAGCGCATGCCCGGTGAAAGCCGCCGGCCCGCCTTGCTCGATGCATTCCCCACCACCGGACTCGATACCGAATCCCTCCGCATGGTGCCGGAATCCGTGCTTGGCTTCCGCATCCTCCGACGCGGCCTCCTCGCGCAGTATCAGCAAGGCAAAGCGTTCCTCATTCCGGAAGCATCACCGGAATCCGCCGCCAAAGTCTTCGCTCAATTCAAGCAGCGCATGAACGCCACCGACTCCGCCAGCCTCGGCGACGAGTCCTTCCAGGTCAAGGACAAATACCTCGGCCGCATGTGTGTCTTCCGCAAGGGCAACATCCTCGCCGGAGCCACCAACTTCCCCGAATCCGCCGATCCGGCTGCTCTCGCCCAACAAATCGCCACCAACCTGTCGCGGTAATATCGAACAATGCCCGCGATCAGTGAAGACGAGTACCTTCACACAAGCTACGATGGCATCGATCGTGAGTTTCGTGACGGCGAAATCCTCGAAAGAGGAGAGCCCACGTTCCAACACGGCGACACGCAAGGCGCAGCGGCCGCATTCTTTTGCGGCCTGCGCAAGTCGAAGAATCTCTATCCTGGGATCTCGACTCGAATCCGGCTTAGGCCCGGCCGTTATGTAGTCCCTGATGTATCGGTGTTCTGGCCAAATGAGCCCACAACAGCCATTCCAGAAGACTTGCCACTCATCGTCATCGAGATCCTTTCCCCGGACGAACGCATGATGGCCGTCATCGCCAAGTTAATCGAATATCAAAGCTACGGCATTCCCCATATCTGGCTTCTCGACCCCGAACACAACACCTTCTACACGTTCCACGGCCGTCTCAAACCAGTCCAATCCGCCACCATCCCCGAGGTCGGCATCGAATTCCATTTCGCCGACCTCAGTGGCGCGGGCCTCCAGGCCGGCGCGTAACTTACCGCTTGAGCATCTTCTTCCGGAATTCCCCAGCCCCTTCAATGTAGTAAGTGCGCCAGTCGGCGGGCGTCCAATCCCCTAATTTCTGAGGAAACCGGTGCATCCCGATCGTATTCTGCAACATCACGAACAGCGCCTTCTTCTGCGGCAGATTCATCTTGTCCTTCCCGATCGCATACCCCAGCACCATGCCGGTCCGGTAGGCTTTCTGAAACGCGTCCTCATGCCCTGGATAGTGGGGGCTGTTCACCGTCCTCCGGTCTAGTCCCAAACCCTGAATGAAGTCAATCTTGCGCTTATCCACACCAAACAGCACACCATAGGAGTACCCCCACAGCACCTGCTGCTTCCTGATGTTGTTGAATGCATCCACATGCGGCGCACCAATCGACATCAGCAACGCCGCCACCGCCGACACGGACATGCCAACCGTCCATGACAAGGGCATGCCGATTTCCGCGAACGTCAAAGCCAGGTCGCCGGCCCCAACGATGTCCAAAACCTTCCCCGTCACCGACCAGATGCCGGCGTCGAACCTCTTCTCCAGACTCTTCGCCTCCGCCTCCCAATCCACCTTAATCCCGGGGTTCCCCTCGATCACGGTGGGACCAAACCGGATCTTCAGTTGAGGAATGAATATCCTCCCTGGATCCGCATTGCGGAAGGTCCAGTTGTTCCCGCTCCCGCTCGGCACGCGGCACCCCACCCGCCGCTTCAAATACCAGTTCACTTCATCCGGATTGTTCGTCTTGAAGTTGAACTTGATGAGTTCCATCACGTTCATTTTGTACTGAGCCGCGACGGTCTCCCATGTGTCGGTGGGTAACCCGCCTTTGAATCCTCCCACAAAGATGGGAGCACTGTCGTCAGGCTCGTAATTCGCCGGCAATTCCGGTTTGGGTGTCGTTTCGATTGGCATATTCTGTCTCCACTCAGAAGAGCGAAAACGAAACACGCCTTTCGCATAACCTCAACGCCTCAGCAACTGCGTCCGAAGCCAGTCCGTCAACCCACCTGCTTCTCCCCCTGCAACAAGCCGGTTCCGGCCATCCACCGGTTCCTCCATCCGCACCGCCGCGGCCAGTGCCGCAATCACATCGCTCACATCCCCCGCCGACAGCAAATCCGGCGCCACCACATGCCCCGGCACATACGCGAACACATCCGCCAGCAGCGACTCATACGACACCAGCGTGCGCCGCGCCGCCACCGCACGCACCTCCGGCTCATACAGCGCGGCAAGCAACGCAACCAGCCCACCCATCGGATCGGCCTCCTGCTGCACATCCGGCCCAATCTGCCATCCCGGAGTTTCCTCCAGCCGCAAACCCGCCGGATTCAGCGCCGCCTCGGAATCGCCCCAGATTGCCACGCGCCCCGCATCCACATCCGCCCGTGTGCGCAAGTGCGCCAGCACGGCCCGTACATCCTTGACACGTCCCCCCAACAAACTCCCGCCCAGCATCAACTCCGTCGCTCCTGCCGCCACTTCTCCGCTCGACGGGCCGCGCCGACGGTCCACTGCCGTCTCCCCCGTGCCGCGCACATCCACCAGGCATACGCTGACACCCGCGCGAACCAGAGCCTGAATCTCCGCATGATGCTGCCGCCACAATCCATCCTTGCCCGCATGCGACACCGCAATCACCACCGGACGCCGTCCCTCGCCTTCTCCACGCAGCAACACGAACGGCACGAAAATCCCCGCCTCGCTCTCCACCACGTTGCCCGTCACCCGCCACGCGCCCACCGACACATCCCCTAACCGCTTCGCCCACTCGCGCTGCAACCACGCCCGCTTTCCCGCCACATCCAACCCGGCGAGCGCCGCCCGCGCCTTTCCCAACCGCTCCCGCCCAATCTCCGCCGCGATTACATGCGCCGGCCGGTTCGCCGCCATCAGCGCCAATCGCGAATCATAGGCAACCAATTCCGGCTCCGGCCGCCGGTCATCCGGCTCTTCCTTCGGAGCCCCAATTCCAAACCAGCGCTCCAATTCCGGATAGAGTGTCTTGCGTTGCGACGGCCCGATATTCGCGCATTCCCCCGGTCCTGGAAATCCGCCAAATCCATGTGCCTCATCCAGCCGGTCCAACGCCCCATAAAATCCAAACACCTTCTGGAAGCGCGCCCACGCCGGCTGCTTCTCCACCTCCCATCCCATTTCAAACGACCACACAAACCGCCTCGGAGCCACCGACGCCGCAATCACCCAAGGCGAAAACTGATCGACAATGCTCCGCGGCAAATTCCGCGTCGATTCCCAACTCCCCCATCCCGGATCCGCCAATCCCTCCGGCCAAGGTCCCCGTCCTCCATGTTCCGGTGTCGCCTCCGCGTAACAAAACGGAGCCACCGCCGCCACACGCGGCTCCATCGCCGCCGCCACCGCTGCCGGATCCCCACCACCAGCCACAGCGCCGAGCAGCACGATCCGCTTCGCATCCACCTCCGTCCGCGACTCCAGATAATCCACGCTCCGCATCACATCCCACACCATCCATTTCATGAGACTCTCGCCCGCCGCGTAGAGTTGCAGGCCCAGGTTGTACCGCGAGTGGTACCCTTCCCGATTCCACGGATACGTCTGAATCCGCTCCCCGTGCCCCAGGTTGTCCGCAATCAGCACCACGCTGCCCGCGCGCGCCCACAGAATCCCCATGTCCTGCAATTCCATCTGCCATCGCGGCCGGTGATGGCTCGGCACAATGATCACCGCAGGCACACGTCCGCGCGGCGTCTCCGGCAGATACAAATTGGCCGCAATCCACAATCCAGGCCGGCTCTGATACACCACATCCTGCCGCCGGTACCCCTTCCCTACATACTCCTTCCCCACCTGTGCGTTCAATTCCGTGCGCGCCGGAAACTCACCCAGAAACCGCCGCAGCGCCCCAATCCGCTCATCGCGAAACTTCTCCCACTGCTCGCGAGTCGACACGGAAGCCCAAGCCTTCGCCTGCTTCTTCAACTCCGCGATCGCCCGCGCCCGCTGATGCCGTTGAATCATCCCCGCCGGCTGCAACTTCGCCCGCTCCGCATCGCTCCACACCCGCGTCTGCAACGGTGGCGGCGCGTCAGCCACCGGCGCAACGGCGCTCCCCGCGCCATCCACCAAGTCCACCGGCTGATACCGGATCGGAGCCAGCATGGTCCACCCCGGCATCGGCGTCGATACACTCGTCTCCGTCAACTCCCCTTTCCTTCCCGGCCGCGCGCGTACCAATAAAACACGAAACCGCGTTTGTGTTTCGGGCTCTCCCAGGATGTTCAACACCGCCGCCAGCGGCACATCCACCCGCGCCGTCCAGTACCCCTTCTCCTGACGCACCGTCACCTTCGCCCCGCTCTCCCAATCATCCCGCGGCCGCGAAATCCGAGGGCCTCCCGTCTTCCCCGCCACATCCACCAAATCACCGCCCGCATTCACCGAAATCTGCGCCCAGGAAGATCCCGAGGCCCCAAAATACATCTGGAAGCTATCGCTCCGATCGACTACATCCGGCTCCTCCATCCGCGCAAACAAGGTCAGCGTCTTTCCATCGTGCTGAGCCTTCACCTCCGTCGCGTAGCGAGCCTCCGGACTCCCCGGCTCATTCCGCCGCAGCCGCCACACCGAACTTGCGGAACGCCCCACACGCAACGTCTCCCCGCGATTCCCCAACACCTCCGGCCGGTACAAAGGCGCCGCCGCATCCCAATCCGCTTCCCGATCCACCGCCACCCGAGTCACCGGATCCATCTTCGGCCATCGCCATCGCTGCTGTGGAGCATTGAACCGCATCGCCCGGATCCGCACCACACTCAGCAGCATCGTCTCCGCATCCGGAGCACTCGTCAGATTCAACGGAAACGCCGCCTCCACCGTCCATTCCCGATCCCCCACATGCGTCGCAATCAAGTACCGGTGATCATTGGCGTACACCTCCTGCCCTTCCCGCTGCGTCGTAAACGCCCCAAAGGGATTGATGCGCACCACCCGATCCGTATATCCAATCGCCGGACCCTCGGTCACCTGCAACAGGTCTTCATCCTCAAAGTTCGGATGCCGCCCGGTCATCCGCGCCGTCACTCTTCCCGAAGGCTCCGGCAGGCGCGCCGCCACCAACAAATACCGCCCCCGCACAATCGCCCGTACCTCGCCCCCATCCGGCTCCAAGACATGCGCGGGCGCCTTCTGCCAGTACGCATCATCCAGCCGCCCGTCGATGACGGGCTGTGCCAACAGCACCGCACCCTGCAACAAAAGCCCCAGCATCACATCTCTCCTCCGCAGTGGCGACAGGCCTCCAGGCCGGTCGCGTTCCGCCTGGGAAGGCGGAACCGCATCACGTCTTTGTAATCCCCCGATACGCTACCCCAATCTTCACAGCCCCGCTCCACTTCTTCGGCGATGGCTTCCCTAAAGCCCAATGAATCGCGTTCACCGTCAACCTCTGCACCGCCTCCACTTCAAAATCCTCCGGATGCCCCATCGTGGTAAAAAACACTTTCCCCCCGAATTGATTTTTCCACGTCCAAGCCACCGGATTGTCTTCCGCCGGCTTATTCGGATTCACGCAGTGGCCCATCAGCAGCTTCTCCGCATCCGCGGGCGGCCACTTCGGCAACACCCGGTACAACCAGGACCGCACATGAAACTTCTCCGGCACCCCCAGCAAAATCGGATGCTTGGAAGCCGCTGGAATCACCGACACATCGGTACTCGCCAGATGCCCGAAGTGCGTATGCCCATCCTTCCCCCAACCCGGAGGCGCGCCAAATGCCTCCGATGCCCACGCATTCCACTTCTCGAGTTCATGCCCCTTCGGATAATTGAACGAATGCGAAGAAGTGCGGAACCCAAACATCGGCTTCCCCGCCTTCACATAGCGTTCAATCGGAGCCAACTGCGCCGCAGGCAATCGACGCCACCGCAAGAAGAACACGCCCAAATCCGCCTGATCCAAAACCTCCAACCCCGGTATATTCTCCTCCGCGTTCTGATCCGGCTGTGAGCGCACCACCGTGCACTTCATCCCGTAGCGCTTCTCCAACTCCGCCGCCAGCAGCGGCATCGTCTGCTCGCCCGAATACTCATGGTCCCCGCACACGAACACCACATGCGGCTTCTTCGGCGCTGCAACCGCACTTGCCGCCAACGTTGCAGCAAACCCACGACGTGTGATCATGTCCGCTATCCTACACCTTCTTCGCCGCCACCCGAACCTTCCCCGCTTCCGTCAACGCCTTGCTCCGCGTCATCTTTTTGATGTTCTCCACCCTCCGGAATCGCAACGCCGACCAGTCCTCATCAATCGCCACCATCCGCACCGGCTCAAACCCATTCGCCCCCATCCGGTCCCAACCACTATCCCGATTGAACTCGCACTTGTACTTCTTCGATGTCCCCTTCGGATACGCCACCCACACCACCGCATCACCGTCGCTCGCCTTCGCCACCGCATCCGCGAATCCATCCACCTCGCTCTGCTTCGTCGCAAAGCACAGTGCAAACCCGACACACTTCGCGCGCCCCAGCGACGTCTTCACCTCCGTTACCCCCCTCATCTCCTCCAACACCCCATCAAACGAAGCCGGAGCATTCATCACATACACCGCTGCCTGCCCCTTGTAGTTCAACTTCTGAAAGATCGCGTTCATGTGGATTATCCTAGTAGCTATCCGCTGGTAGAAACCCATGATCAAACTCAAAGTCAATGGCGTCAACCGTCAGTTCGATGGCGACCCCGACATGCCGCTCCTCTGGTACCTCCGCGATGAGATCTCTCTCACCGGCACCAAGTTTTCCTGTGGCATGGGCCTCTGCGGCTCCTGCACCGTCCACGTCAATGGCGCGGCCACTCGCGCCTGCGTCACGCCCATGAAAAGCATGGAAGGCAAAGCCGTGCTCACCATTGAAGGACTCAGTGCCAAGGGCGATCACCCCGTGCAAAAGGCCTGGAAAACCTGCGCCGTCGCCCAATGCGGCTACTGCCAACCCGGCCAGATCATGCAAGCCGCCGCACTCCTCAAACAGAAACCAAAGCCAACAGACAAGGACATCGACGACGCCATGCAAGGCAACATCTGCCGCTGCGGCACCTACCAGCGCATCCGCCAGGCCGTGAAAATCGCCGCGGGGGTGAAAGCATGAGCGCTAACGTCACCATTGTTTCCCGCCGCGGTTTCCTCGAGAACATCTTCTCCGCCGGCGCTCTCATCCTTGGCGCGCAACTTCCCATCCCCGCCGATGCCGCCAAAGTCGACAACGCCGCCTGGAATCCCAGCGTTTATCTCGGCCTCGAAAAAGACGGCACGGTCATCATCGTCACCCATCGCTCCGAAATGGGCACCGGCATTCGCAGCGTGCTCCCCATGGTGCTCGCCGATGAACTCGAAGCCGATTGGAATCGCGTCAAGATCGAACAGGCCATCGGCGACGCCAAATACGGCTCGCAAAACACCGACGGCTCCTGCTCCATCCGCGACTTCCTCGAAGCCATGCACGTCGCCGGCGCCACGGCCCGCACCATGCTCGAATCCGCCGCCGCCAGGCAGTGGAACGTGCCCGCCTCCGAATGCAAGGCGTCGAATCATCAAATCGTCCACACCAAGTCCAATCGCAAGGCAGGCTTCGGCGAACTCGTAGCACTCGCCGCCAAGCAGCAAAAGCCTGACCCCAAGTCGCTCCAATTCAAATCGCCCGAGCAGTACAAGTACATCGGAAAGAATCTTCCGATGATCGACAGCGAAGATATCGTCACCGGCAAAGGCACCTTCGGCATGGACGCCAAGGTCCCCGGCATGGTCTACGCCTCCATCGAGCGCTCTCCCGTCTTCGGCGGTAAAGTCAAAAAATTCGATGACGCCGAAGCCCGCAAAACAAAAGGCGTCCTGCAAGTCGAAACCATCGATCACTTCAAGCCGCCACACGTCTTCCAGCAGCTTGGCGGAGTCGCCGTCATCGCCAACAACACCTGGGCCGCCATGCAGGGCCGCAAGAAGCTCAAGGTCGATTGGGAGCAAAGCCCGCACGCCGCCTACGAATCGCAGGCCTACAAGCGTTCGCTCCAGGAAACCGCGCGCAAGCCGCAGAAAGCCGTCCGCATCGTCGGCGATGTCGACAAGGCTCTCGCCTCCGCCGCCAAAACGCACGAAGCCGAATACTACGTGCCGCTCCTCGCCCACGCCTCCATGGAGCCACCCGCTTCCGTCGCTGAATTCAAAGACGGCAAAGTCACCGCCTGGGCCGCCACCCAGAACCCGCAAGCCGTGCAGGAAGCCGTCGCCGGCGCCATGGGCCTCAAGAAGGAAGACGTCACCTGTCACGTCACCTTGCTCGGCGGAGGCTTCGGACGCAAATCCAAACCCGACTACGTCGTCGAAGCAGCCATGCTTTCGAAGAAGGTCGGCAAGCCCGTCAAAGTCGTCTGGAGCCGCGAAGAAGATATTCGCTTCGACTACTACCACGCCTGCGCCGCTATGTACATGAAGGCCGGCCTCGATGCCAAAGGCAAGCCCACATCCTGGCTCCACCGCAGCGTCTTCCCCAGCATCGGCACCACCTTCGATCACACCGCGCGCTACGCCATGGATCTCGAAATGGGCATGGGCTGGAATGACCTTCCCTACGACATCCCCAACCATCGCGCCGAAAACGGCCCCGCCGAAAACCACGTCCGCATCGGCTGGCTACGCTCCGTCGCCCACATCTATCACGCCTTTGCCATCCACAGCTTCGTCGACGAACTCGCCGCCGCTGCCAACCGCGATCGCGTCGAATACCTGCTCGACTTAATCGGCCCGGGCCGCAAACTCAATATCCAGCCCGAAGGCATGAAGTATTGGAACAACGACCAGCCGCAGGAAAAGTATCCCGTCGATACCGCCCGCCTGCGCCGCGTCATTGAACTGGCCGCGGAAAAATCCGGCTGGGGCAAAAAGAAGAACCTCGGCATCGCCGCGCACCGCAGCTTCTTGAGCTACATCGCCGCCGTCGCTGAAGTGGAAGTGGAGAACGGCAAGATCCGCATTCCGCGCATCACCTACGCCGTCGATGCCGGAACCACCATTCACCCCGATCGCGTCAAATCGCAGTTTGAAGGCGCCTCGGTCTTTGGCACCAGCATCGCCCTATTCGGCGAAATCACCGCCCGCGACGGTAAAATCGTGCAGTCGAACTATCACGATTACCGCGTCGCCCGTATCCACGAAGCACCCATCGACACGCAGGTTCACGTCATCCCCAGCCGCGAATTACCGGCCGGCGTGGGCGAACCCGGTGTCCCGCCCATTCCTCCAGCCATCGCCAACGCCCTCTTCGCCGCCACCGGCAAGCGCGTCCGCGATCTGCCAATTAAGTCCGTCTGACCATTCGGCCTGCCTCTACATGCAGCATCGGGACGCGGATTATTGAGCGTCCCGATGAAGCTCACGCCCCCCCGAACGTCGCCTACGGGATAGGCACATGAAACACCTCGCAAATCCCATATTCCTGGCGGCGCTCATCTCAGCTCCAGCGGCCCATGCCGTAACGGCCGTCGTCACCGCCGACGCCCACGTCGTTCCAGCCAGTCCCATCAACCTCGGCTCCAGCCCGTCGCTGATGGTCGGTAACAACTCCGCCGCATTCCTTCAGTTCGATCTCTCCGCTGTCCCCACCGGTATCAATCCAAACAGCATCTCCAAAGCGCAGCTGTTGCTCTTCGTCAACCGCGTGGCGCAGGCCGGACGAATCAGCATTCTCCCGCTTCTCTCCCCCTGGACCGAGAACACCATCACCCCAAGCACGCTCCCTGTCAACGGCACGCCGATAGCCGTATCCAACACCATCTCAACCCCGAACAACTGGGTTACCCTCGACATCACCGCACAGGTGCGCGGATGGGTCAGTTCCCCAACCACCGCCTTCGGCCTCACCATCATTTCTGACTCTTCTTCCCCCGCCGTCCTCCAGATCGACAGCAAGGAAAACCTCGCCACCAGCCAACCTGCCCGCCTCGAAATCACCATCGACGGCCCGCCCGGTCCACAGGGCGCAATTGGTCCAACCGGCCCCCGAGGACCCACAGGTGCACAAGGCGGCGTCGGCCTCACAGGACCCAGCGGCGCTACAGGGGCCATCGGACCTGCCGGCCCCGCCACGCTGGTCGGCTTGACGACGCGCGTTGTTTCTACCACTGACCTGGCTGGCGACACACAGGGGCTTCGATTCGTTTATTGCCCGTCCTCATTCCCCGTCGCCATCGCCGGAGGCTGCGGCCATCGTGACTTCAATACCGCCGCCGACGACATCATCGTCAACTTCACCGGACCGGAAGCTGGCACTACAAACAGTTGGCGCTGCATCCTCAAGAACACAAACTCGGCCACCCGCGCTGTGCAAGTGTGGGCTGTCTGTGCCAAGTAGCGCCAAAAGTCGGCAGCCTCAGTTCCGCCGCACCGGCCAAACGTATCGCCACTTGCGTGCGCGACCGTTCAGCGCAATCTTTCGATGAAGTCCTGCCGTTGGCAAACTGCTGCTGGCCGCCCCGCCAGTAGCAGTGCCCACCTTGGCCAGACTCAGCACTGAGGCCCGCACGACGTCGCCACACTCGGTCGCAATCGAGATTTCACCGGCCGGGGGAAGCCAATGTCCGTAATCCTCGCCGAACCATGTGGAGGCGAAACTCTGTCCGGATGGAGCCACTAACCCGATGCGATCGGCGTAAAAATTCACCCATTGCCCGCAGCGGGCGCGAACATGAGAACGAATCGACGCTCGGTTGAACCGATACCGGCTGGGATTCAAGGATTCATCCAGATGATTGGACAGAAACGGCTCCAGCAACCGGTCCCTGTCGATCCCGAGCCGCAGCCGCCACCCATCGGCCGTTCGTTCGAACATCGGCGGCCGCACCACATCACCGACCCGCACGGATTGCTGCAGGTTTAAGTAAAACTTCATCCCCGCGAAGTTCGCAGCCAGGTCGCCGTTCGAATACACGCCGGTGGCCATCGTTCCGAAGTAGTTGTGTTCCTGCCTCACGCCATGCGTCACCGCGGCGGCAACGGATGCCTCAATCCCTGCTCCCTGTTCCAGTAACCGCATCACCCGCTGAAAGTATTGGTGCCCCTGCTGGAAGAAATGGTCGATCTTGTCGCTGCCGAAATAGTAGCCGTGAACGTGCACCGTAGGAGAGTTGAAGAAGAAGGATGCCGGAAGCGGCGATGCGGCGACGTTGTAGATCGAGCCGAACGGCCCCGGCCGAAATGTCACCGGCCCATCATCGACTCGAATCTTCTTCACCCACTTGCTGGGTTGGGATGTGAGTACATTGCGGCCCACCCACCGGTACAAAATCTGATCGGGATCCTGCCCTTTGCCGCCCGCTTCGATGATCTCGACGATTTTCCGCGACAAGCGTGGGCCGATATCATGGAGCGGCGCCCTCGGCGTGGTGAACTGATCCGTCTCCAACGCCAACGCCGTGCTAGTGGTGAGAAAGAACCAAACGATAAACACGCACTTTACATTTTACTAATGCTGGAATGTTTTGCACAATCATTCATAACGCAGGGCTTCAGTCGGATTCAGCCGCGACGCCCGATTCGCCGGCAACAACCCGAAAATCAGCCCCACCGCAAACGACACTCCAAACGCCACCACCACCGACGCCTTCGAAACCTGAATCACCACAAAGTCCACAAACAGCGGCAAGCTCAGCGGCACAGCCACGCCCAGCAGCACGCCCACCAATCCCCCGCTCAAGCTAATCAGCACCGCCTCCATCAAGAACTGCATCAGGATGTCGCGCCGCTTCGCACCCACCGCCAGCCGCACACCAATCTCCCGCGTCCGCTCCGTCACCGTCACCAGCATGATGTTCATGATCCCGATCCCGCTGATCACCAGCGCAATCGCCGCAATCAGGATCAGCACAATCGTCAGCACAATTGAGATATTCTTCGCCGCATCCAGGATCCCCGCCAAATTCCCCACAAAGTAATTCGCCCCTTCGCGGTGCCGGCTCTCCAGAATCAAGCTCACCTGCTTCGTCAGCGGTTCCACATCCTCCAGCCGCTGCGCCTGCACATACATCGGATCAATCCGCTCGTACGGCACGAAGTAGCGCAGCACCGTCACCGGAATCAGAATCGACTCCCGCGACAATTCGCTCAACCCGAACGTGTCCGTCTTCTCCTTGAATGTCCCCACCACCGTGAACTGCAGTCCGTATAGCTTCAGCGTCTGCCCGATCGCCGCCGATTGCGATCCATACAACCCGCGCGCCAGGTAGTCCGTCAGCAGCGCCACCCGCTGCCGCAGCGTCACATCCGAGGCATCCATGTGCCGCCCAGCCACAATCACCAGGTTCCGCACCTTCGCGTACTGATCGTCGGACCCGATCACCTTAATGTCCCGCAGCCGCCCATCCATCACAATGCTGGAAAAATCCGACATCACGCCTGTGGCCGCCTTCACCCGGTTCCCCAACTGCGCCTTCACCGCCTCCACATCGGCCAGCTTCACGTAGTCGCCGGTGACCGAACTCGCCTCCCGATTCCCCGCGTCGAAGTACGCCGTGATCAGATTGCTCCCCACCCCGCTGATCTGCTCCAGAATGTACTCCCGGCTGGTGAGCGAAATGGTCACCACCAGAATCACCGACATGTTGCCGATCAGCAGACCCAATGCCGTGAGCAGCGTACGCACACGGTTCGCCGCCAGGGCCTGCATGCTGAAGCGGACGGCTTCGCCAAATCGCATCGCGCCCTAAGTCTGTTGCGCCGCCCGCGCAATCAGCACACGAGCCACCGATTGAATGCCCGTGTGCTCCATATAGTTCGTGCTCATGTCGATGAACCCCGCCACATAGTCGAGCTTATCATCGGCAAACTCGATGATCCCGCGCAACTGCGGCACCACCCGCGCCATCGACAACCCATAGCGGTTCGTGAACCCGCCCATATGATTGCTCAACGCGCTCACGCCACCCGACACAAACTGCAACGGTGATACTCCACCCGGAATCACGCTCCGCAACCGCTGATACGTCGCGTTGCTCTCCAGATCCGACAGGCGCATTCCCTGCGCCGTGTACATCAGCTTCCGCGCGAAGTCCGGGCCCAGCGGCACCAGACCATCGAAGGTCAGCATCGCCGCCACGCGAATCAGGTTCTCCTTCTGATACTCCAGCAGCCCGCTGGCGAAATCCATCACTCCATCGCCCGGCGCGGTCGTGTTCAGATACTGGAACGCCATCACTTCAGCAATGATCTTCATCGCCAGATCAATCGACTGCGTTGTGTCCGCCTTCGGCGTAATCGCACTCAGGAAGGACAGGATGCTCAGCAACTCGCCGGCCTTGTTCGCCAGCGCCGCCATCCCCAGCTTCGAATCCGTGGCATCCACCATCTGGTAGATCCACACCGCGCGCTGGTAGCCCTGGCTTTCATCGGCGTACATCGCCAGCGCCCGCTGCCGTACGGCGTTCACATACGCGTCATCGCCGTTGCCGGTGACAACACGGATCATGTTGTCGAAACGGTTGATATTCACCCACTGCCCGGGAGCGATGTAGTCCAGCGCCTTCAGCGCCTGAACGGTCATCCCCTGCGCGGGCAGAGCATTCACCAGTTGGTCAATTGGAGCGGTAAGCATGCAATCAGAAAAACGCAACGCGCGGGCGTTTCGTTCACACTTTCGACAAGCCCAGCACTTCGTTCATCGCGCCCTGTCGATACCCTTCCAGGTCCAGCGTCACGTAGTGGAAGCCCAGCGGCTTGAAAATCGCCAGCATCTTCCCCGCCATATCAAGCGACAGTGCCTTCTCCAATTCTTCGCGTGCGATCTCAATCCGCACCAGCTTGTCATGGAAGCGCACGCGGAACTGCCGGAAGCCCAGCGCCTTCAATTCTTCTTCCCCGCGTTCCACGGTCTTTACCGTCTGAATCGTCACCGGAGTCCCATAGGGAATCCGCGACGACAAGCACGCCGATGCGGGTCTGTCCCACGTCGGCAATCCGGCCATCCGCGACAACTCGCGAATCTCCGCCTTCGTCAGTTCCGCTTCTACCAGTGGAGCCTTCACCTGGTGCCGCTTGGCCGCATTCTGCCCCGGCCGGTAGTCGCCCAGGTCATCTTGATTGACGCCATAGATGATATGTGCAATGCCGCGCTCTGCGCCCACTTCCTCCATCCGCTTGAACAGCTCATCCTTGCAATGAAAGCAGCGGTCAGGCGCGTTCTGCGCGTAGTCCGGGTTATCGAACTCGAACGTGGGAATGTACTCGTGGCGGATGCCAAACTGCCGGGCGAACGCCTCGGCATCGCGCTTGTGCGATTCCGGAATCGATGCCGAATCCGCCGTAATCGCCACGCATGCCGTGCCCAGTGCCTGCTGCGCCGCCCAAGCCAGGTATGCCGAATCCGTCCCCCCGGAGTAGGCGATCATCACCTGCCCCAGCGAACGCAGATTCGCCAGTAACTTCTCCTGCTTGGCCAGCAGCCGCTCGGAATCCAACTGAGGACCGGCGCCCAGTGCCACTAATACTGCCATATGCGTGATTATACCGAAGGCCGCCGCGTACCGGCCTGAAACACCGTCCACGGCCGCGACGGCAGATCGCGCAAATACGGCTTCTGCCACCCATACAGCTTGTGCCGCGCCAGGTGTGCCGAAGCCTTGAAATGAATCCCGCACGAATGCCCCTGCGCCGCCGCAAACGTCATCTGCTTCAGCATCGCCGCTGAAGCCGCCTTCGCCTGCACCGCGCCAACGGGCGCAAACTCATCCGCCCAGGGCTTCAGCCCGCGTGGCGACAGATCAATGTGACCGCACAAAGTCCGTTCCCCCGGCGACTCCTTCTGCTCGATCACATCGTAATGATCCGCCAGAAACCGCTTCGCCAGTTCCACATCGATCTTCCCTTTGTTCTGCTCCAGCAACTGCCCCCAGCGCACCCGCCGCGCATTTGCGCTGTGCCCCTTGTCCGTCAAATCGAACTTCGTTTCCTCCCTCGCCAGCTTCTCACTCACCGGAAAATTCGCCCCCGCGAAATACCCGTCCCGCGTCCGCTGCAGCGTCACGTTCTTCAGCCCCAATTCCAGATCCGCCACTTCGCCGGTGTTGCAATCCACCACCAGCCAGTTATTCGCATACCCGCCGTTGTTGCCCGTCTTCATCAGCGTCGCGAACTCATCAATCGACGAAGCGTATTGCATCGCCTTGCGCGCCCGCATGAACTCCGGCATGCCCTCCGGATCCCACCCAGAAAACTGCGTGATCGTCGTCTCCGTAATCGCCACGCCCGCCGAGTTCACCCCGAAATCATCGCCCGAATGAATCAGCCCCGGATACCCATCCATCAATATCGAATGCCCGTGCGTTGGATAGATCTCGAAGATGATGTTCCAATACACGCCATTCGCATAACCCGTCCAGGCGTTGTGCCCCATCACCGGCTTCCCATCCGCCGTATACGAACCCGTGGCCACGAACGCGCTGCAGCGGTCCGCTGTCGTCACCGACGCAGGCGTCTTCTCTCCGTTCCGTGCCGCATGCCAATCGAGAAAATAGGGCGACCATTCGAGCCACGCATTCAACGCCACCACGTCCCACAAATCCAGCGCCGATCCGCGCGCCTTCAGCCCAGCGGCGATTCCCTCCATCTCCTCGCGATACTCCGCCACCACCGCCGGCCACAGGAACCGCTTCGCCGCGTCGCGAAAAAAGCTCCACGGCTTGCGCGAGTCGCGCTCCAGTTCAAAGGCAATCGTGCGATGCGCCGCCGCAATCTCCGCCGGCAGATAGTAGCCGTGCTGAAATCCGATCTCGCTCGGGCTCCCTTCCAACCGCACGTGCAGCCACCCGTTGCGCGACGCCTTGCGAAAGGAATCCCGCAACCGTGCATCGCCTTTCGCCCCCCATAGCCACCCTGGAGCCGTCCCCAGCCCGGCAAGTATCGAGCGCCGCGTCGTCCGTGTCATGATCTTAATTATAGGAAGCGCGAGTGCCAGATCAGCTCATCGCTCGATTGCGTAACGGGGAGTTAGCAGCGGTTCGGGAATATCTCAAAGCCCGCCCTGATTCCGCCAAAAGTCCACGACCTGTTGTCGAGGCCGGACGCCTCGCCTGGAAACAGGCGCTCGCCGAGTTGCGCAAACACGGTGCGGACCTCAATGCCGCATGGCGCGGCTACCGCGCGTTGCATGCGTTACTCCAGGAAGAACCGCATGGCGAAGTGAAGCCGGCGGCGCCTCCGCAGGCGCGCCTCGATTGCCTCGACTGGCTGCTCGCCAACGGCGCCGACCCCGAACTCCCCGGCGCCTGGCCACCCGCACGTGCTCTCCTCATCGCCGCCTTCACTGGCATTGAGCCCTTCGTGAGCCGCCTCCAAAAAGGCGGCGCGATCAGCAACTTCTATGTCACCTGCGCTCTCGGCGACGCGAAAAGCGCCAAAGCCGCGATCAAATCCAACCCGTCCCTCGCCACGGCGCGCGATGAAGGCGGCCTCACCGCCCTGCAATGCTGCGCCGCTTCGCGTATGGACTGCCGCAAAGCCCTCCTTCGAATTGCCGGGGCCCTGCTCGATGCGGGCGCCGATCCTAACGCCCTCACCAAAGGCTGGAGCCACCAGCTCAACGTCACCTACTTCGCCTCCAACAGCGGCAACTTAGAGATGTTCGAACTCCTGCTGCAGCGCGGCGCCGATCCCACTCAAGCGCTTCCCTCCGCGGCTTGGCGCAAGAGCATGGAGTTCGCAGACGCCGCCCTCCGGCACGGCGCGGATCTCAACCACCGCTTCGAGCAGGACCGTCCCATCGTCAGCGAACTGATTCGCTGGGGACAGGTGCAGCAAGCCATCTGGATGCTGGAAAAAGGAGCCGATCCCAACATCCCCGATCACCGCGGCTGGACCGCAGTCCACCAGGCCGCTTCCCGTGGCAATGAGCGCATGTGGAAAGCCGTCCTCGCCGCCGGCGGCGATATCAAACGCAAAGACAAACTCGGCCTCACCGCTTCCAATCACCTCCACCTCAAACTCAAAGGGATACACTAATCCTGTATGCAACAGCCGCCATTCGTCATGGAGCGCAAAGGCAGAATCGAAGACATGGATCGCTCCTTCGACGTTGAATACTGGCAACGGCAGGGCTCCACAGCCATCTTCGCCGCCGCCTGGCAAATGGTGGTCGACGCACATCTCTGGAAGGGCGGCAGTGAGTCCGAACTCGAACTTCAAAGAACTGTTGAATCTGTTCAACGAAAACGGCGTTAGGTACAGGGTCACTGGCGGCTACGCGGTCATGCTCTACGCGGAGCCCCGTTATACGAAGGGCCTGGACCTGTGGGTTGACCCTTCACCCGCGAATGCTGCGAACGTTCATCGTGCGCTGACGCAGTTTGGCGCACCCATGACCGGTGTTACGCCCGAGGACTTTGCTTCGGAAGGCCTCTTCTACCAGATGGGGCGTCCGCCAATTCGTGTGGATGTCATCACCTCTATCGATGGTGTTTCCTTTCAACAGGCGTGGCCCAATCGACGCATGGCCGACTTCGGCGGTATTCAGATACCCTTCATCGGCCTCACCGAACTCATCCGCAACAAGAAGGCCACGGGCCGCCTGCAGGATCTCGCCGACGCCGAACGCCTCGAGTCCGGCCAAAAGTAGAACAGTCCTTCAGCCTCCTCCTTGCTACCATAAGAATTGCCCTTCTCACCGCACAAAACAGCGTTCCTCTACGTGGCCGTCTGTCTGTGCATCCTGCTCGTCAAAGCCCCGCCAACCCAGTCCTCACTTGCCAAACCGGCCATTGATCAAGACCTCGCCATCCCCACCAAACGCGCGATGGGCGATGTCACCACCAGCAACCGCCACAGTTGGCACTCCAATCAGAACCGGCAACAGCAGTCCCCGTCCAGCCACTTCCCCGCGCCCTCCGCAGGCGCCCTTGTGCTTTCCAACTTCGGCGAAAGATCGATTTTCACGCCGCGTCAACCGCAATCCTTACCCGGCGTCACCAGCACCGGACGTTCTCCACCCCAGCCTGCACTCTAAAACAAGAACACCACAAATTGTTTGAGGAGTTGAACGGCACGATGCATAATCTTGACCTGCTCGTAACACTCGCCATTGGTTTCATCGGCGCAGTTGTGTTTGGTTACATCACCCACCGCCTCGGCTGGTCCCCCATCGTCGGCTATCTCATCGCCGGCATCGTGGCCGGTCCGCACACCCCAGGCTTCGTCGCCGATAAGCACCTCGCCGATCAGCTCGCCGAAGTCGGTGTCATCCTGCTCATGTTCGGCGTCGGCCTCCACTTCCATCTCAAAGACCTGCTGGCCGTGCGAGGAGTCGCCATCGGCGGCGCCATCTGTCAAAGCACCGTAGCCACATTGCTCGGTGCGTTCATCGCCCATCTGTTCGGCTGGAGTTGGCCCGCGGGCATCGTCTACGGGCTCGCGCTCTCCGTCGCCAGCACCGTCGTCCTCACACGCGTCCTATCAGACAACGGCCACCTCCACAGCCCCACCGGCCGCATCGCCGTCGGCTGGCTTGTGGTCGAGGATGTCTTCACAGTCTTTGTCCTCGTGCTCTTGCCAGCCATCTTCACCACCAGCACCACCACCAGCCTGCCCGTGTCCTTCGCGCTGGCGACACTGAAACTCGGAGCCTTCATCGCCTTCACATGGTTCGCCGCCGGACGTGTGATTCCCTGGCTCCTGAACAAAATCGCCGAAACACATTCCCGCGAATTGTTTACGCTCTCCATACTCGCCGTCGCACTCGGCGTCGCCGTGGGCTCTGCCTACTTCTTCGGTGTATCCATGGCGCTTGGCGCATTCCTCGCCGGAATGGTCGTGGGTCAATCCGACTTCAGCGCCCGCGCCGGCGCCGAAGCGCTCCCCATGCGCGATGCCTTCGCCGTCATGTTCTTCCTCTCCGTCGGCATGCTGCTCGACCCCAGCCAGTTGCTCGAAGCGCCGCTTCTCATCCTCGCCACGCTCGCCATCGTCATGATCGGAAAACCGCTGGCAGCCCTCACCATCGTGGCCCTGCTCGGCTATAGCTCGCATGTCGGCATGGGAGTCGCCATCGCGCTGGCCCAAATCGGCGAGTTCTCCTTCCTGCTGGGCACCCTTGGCGTACAGGTCGGCGCGCTTCCGCCGGATGCCATGAACCCGCTGGTAGCGGCCGCCATCATTTCCATCCTCTTCAACCCCCTCCTCTATCGCACGCTCCCCGCCATAGAGGCATTTCTCTCCCGGAACCCGAAACTATGGCGGCTGCTCAACCGCGACACCGCACACGATTCCACAGTTGCACCGGATCCCGAAGATGTCGCCTCTTCCCATCGCGCCATCGTCGTTGGCTACGGCCCCATCGGTAGATTCGTCACTCGCCTCCTTCGCGATCGCGGCATCGAACCTACCATCATCGAGATGAATATCGAGACCCACAAGAAACTGCGCGCCGAAGGCTACAGCGCGGTCTACGGCGATGCCAACCAGCGCGAAGTGCTGGAACAGGCAGGCGTCGCCAACGCCGCCAGCTTCATCCTCAGCTCTTCCGGAGCCGCCGACGCGAGCGAAGGAATCCGCATCGCCCGCCAGTTGAATCCGAAACTGCACGTCGTCTCACGCGTCGATTTCCTCCGCCAGGCCGACATCCTCCGCAAAGCAGGCGCCGACGAAGTCTTCGCCGGCGAAGGCGAAGTGGCCCTCGCCATGACCGGCAGCATTCTTCGCAACCTCGGCGCAACACCCGAGCAACTGGACGCCGAACTCGCCCGCATTCGAACCGAATTGCTGCAGCCACCCCTCCATGCCTGAGTTGCCATCCTCGGGCGGCAACTGGTAATCTGCACGGCATGATGGAACTCCCGCGGTTAGCGATTCCGTTCGTATTCGTCGTGGTGATGCTGTCAGTCATCATTGCGGCGGCGCTCTTCTCCCGTAATTACCTCAAAGTCCCGCCCAACCTCGTCGCAGTGCTCAGCGGGCGCAAACGCAAACTGGCCGATGGCCGCCTGGTGGGCTACCGCATGGTGCGTGGAGGCGCCGCGCTGCGAATCCCTTTGCTCGAAAAGGTGGACTATCTCTCCCTCAACGTCATCACTATCCCCCTCGAAATTCGCCGCGCTTACACCATCCAAGGCGTCCCTGTTTCCGTCAAGGCCGTCGCCAACGTTAAGATCCGCTCCGACGAAACCTCGCTCCACGCCGCGGCCGAGCGCTTCCTCGGCATGTCGCACAACGACATCCAACAGGTCATCTTTCAAACCCTCGAAGGCCACCTCCGTTCCATCCTCGGCACGCTCACCGTCGAAGAGGTCAACTCCGATCGCAACTCCTTCGCCCAGAAACTCACTTCCGAAGCCGCCAACGATCTGGAGAAGATGGGCCTCGGCGTCGACGTCCTCACCATCCAGGAAGTCAGTGATGAAGAGGACTACCTCAACGCACTCGGCAAGCGCCGCACCGCCGAAGTGAAACGCGATGCCGTCATTGGCGAAGCTGAAGCAACCCGCGATTCGAAGATCAAGTCCGCCTCTGCCCTCCAGGAAGGCGAGCGCGCCAAGCTCCACGCCGAAGGCGAGATCGCACAATCGCAGCGCGACCTGCAAATTCGCCAGGCGCAGTATCTGGCCGAAGTGCAAACGGAAAAGGCCCGCGCCGAGCAGGCCGGTCCACTCGCTCAAGCCAAAGCTCGCCAATCCGTCGTTGCCGAAGAAGTGAAGGTCGAACGCCAGCGCACCCAGGAACTGATCTCCGTGCAGGAACAGGAGGTCATGCGCAAGCAGAAGGAATTGGAAGCCACCGTCCTGAAGCCCGCCGAAGCCGAACGCCAGGCTCGCGTCGTGCGCGCCCAGGCCGAGAAGGAAGCCTCCGTGCTCGAAGCCGAAGGCAAACGCCAGGCCCTCATTTCACTCGCCGAAGCCGAACTCGAACGCCTCCGCAAGGAAGGCGCTGGACGCGCAGCTGCGCTCGAATCCGAAGGCCGCGCCGAAGCAGCCAAGATCGAAGCCATCGGCTTGGCGCAAGCCCGCGCCATCGAAGCACAGGGCGTCGCTGAAGCCACCGCCATCGAACGCAAAGCCCAGGCCTGGAAACAATTCAACGAAGCCGCGCGCCTGCAAACCATCCTGGAAAAACTGCCAGCCATCATCGAGTCCTCATCCGGAGTCTTCTCCGCCGTCGCCGCGCCGCTCGGCAACATTGACCGCATGGTCGTCATCGACAACGGCGGCAGTGGCCCCAACGGCTCGTCCGGCCTCAACAAGATCGCGCAGGCCACACCCACCGTGATCTTCGGACTGCTTCAGCAATTGCAAGCCATGGGGCTCGATGTCCCCACCATTCTGCAGCAACTCGGCATGAAGGACGGCAAACCGGAGGCGCCCAGCAATGAGACCACGCAAGGGTGAAGGCACGTTCGTCGTGCACTGCTCCAGTTCGCTCTATCAACCCTACTTCCAGGACTTTCTTCGCACCACCATCGGCATCCGCAACTACGGCCTGCTCGCGTTGCCCGGCGGCGTGCAATCGCTGACCCTCGAAAGCTATCTGCCGAAGTTTGCCTGGAGCGGCTGGCGTCACATCAAGTTCCTTATGGATCTCGACGAACCGGCTCGCATCATCCTCATCGGCCACGACGATTGCCGCTGGTATCATCGCGGCCCCATCAATCGTCTGGTGGGCCCTGAGCGCACACGCCAGGAGAAGGATCTCCGCGACATCGCCGCGAGCTGGAAATCCCGTTTCCCTAATACAGCCATAGAAACCTACTACGCCATCGTGCAACAAGGAAGAGCCACCTTCGATGCCATCCGTTGACCTCACCCGCCGGCAGTTCTCATTGCTCGCGGCCGCTGCCTTTGCCGCACCTCCACCTCCCACCGTATTGGTGCATGAACACGTCCTCGTCAACTTCAAGCGTGCCGACTACGATGCCAACGTCGTATTCAACAAGGTGAAGCCGAAGCTCGATGCCATCGCCAGGCTCGGCTGCAAACGCTTTCAGGAGTGCACCCCCAACTTCATCGGCCGCGATCCCAAACTCCTGCGCCGACTTGCCGACGCCACCGGCATCGAGATCTGGACCAACACCGGCCTCTACGCCGCGCGCAATCACGAATACCTGCCTGACTACGTGCAGACCGAAACACCTGATCAACTAGCCGCCCGCTGGGTCGCCGAGCATCGCAACGGGGTCCACGGCATGAAGCCGCGCTTCATCAAGATCGGCGTCAACCGCGGCCCGCTCGGCGCTGTCGACAAGAAGATCGTCAAGGCCGCCGCGCTCTGCAGCAAAGAGACCGGACTCACCATCGCCTCCCACACTGGCAACGGCATTGCCGCCATGGAGCAGATCGCCATCGTCACGGCAACCAAGGTGCCGGCCGCAAAGTTCGTTTGGGTCCATGCCGACGGCGAGAAGGATCATAGCTTCCACAAGAAGGCCGCCGAAGCCGGAGCGTGGGTCGAGTTCGATCACATCGGCCCGGCCAAGCCCTCCCTCGACTGGCACCTCGAATGTGTTCGTTTCATGGACACCAACAAGCTGCTCCACCGCACCTTGATCTCGCAGGACGCAGGCTACTACAAGCCTGGCGAGCCCGATGGCGGCTCCTTCAAAGACTACGATCACATCTACACCAAGTTCGTCCCGCTGCTTTCGCCAGCGCAACACAAGACCCTGCTCCAGGAGAATCCCTATGCGGCTTTTGGCAAATAGCGCCCTTGCCCTGTTCCTCGCAACCGCCCTCGCCACGGCCGGCGAGATCAATGACATCGAGTTCTCAAAACCCGGCGGCGTTTCGCTCACGCTCGATGCCTATGTCCCCGATGGCAAAGGGCCCTTCCCCACCGTGATCATCGTGCATGGCGGCGGATGGGTCAACGGCACCAAGCGCACTTATGTTACGCCCATCTTCCCGGTGCTCACCAAAGCCGGCTTCGCCTGGTTCACCATCAACTACCGGCTCGCGCCGCAGTACAAGTATCCCGCCGCTACCGAAGACGTGGATGCCGCCATTCGCTGGGTCCGCGCCCACGCCAAGGAATACAAGGTGGACACGCGCCGCATCGCGCTCATGGGTGAATCCGCCGGCGGGCACTTGGTCGCCTATGCCGGCATCAAGCGCAACAAGGGCGCCGAGGTTTCCGCCGTCGTCGACTTCTACGGGGCGCACGATCTGCTGAAGCGCGAGAAAGAACGCGGTGAAGTGACCAAGAACCTCCGCGAGTTCCTTGGCGTCGACAAACTCGATGAAGCGGGCATGGCGAAGCTCCGCGAGGCCTCGCCCATCACCTACGTGAAGAAAGGCCTGCCTCCCTTCCTCTTCATTCACGGCACCAAAGATGCCGCCGTGCCTTACGATCAATCCCCGTTGCTCTGCGACGCACTGAAGAAGCATGGCAATCAGTGCGAGGTGTACACCGTGGAAGGCGCGCCGCATGGCGTCGGTCCCTGGGAGAAGAACCCCGAATTCCAGGGCTACAAGACGAAAATGGTCGATTGGCTCCGCGCCGTGTGGAAACTCTAGCCGCCATCGGCTATCCTCTTTCTCATGCGTCGTACACTGCTGGGATTGCTCGCCGTTCCCTTTCTATTCAGCGCCGAAAGCCTGGATAAACCGGAAAAGCTCACCATCCACACCTGGGTCCGCGAAGACATCTTTGCCGGCTGGATGGCCAAGGATGCCGAAGCGCTCGCGCGCGGGGAACGCAAGCTGGACCACTTCCTCGCCTCGAACCCCACGCATTCGAGCGCCCTCGCCTGGAAGTTCCTAGCCACGCAGTACCACATGCGCGACGCCGTGGCGAAAGGTAACAAGGCCGAGTATCAGAAGCGCCTCGCCGAAAGCAAAGCACTGCGCGAGAAAGCCATCGCCGCCAATCCCAACGATGTCGCCGTCTATATCATCGTCGGCGGCGGCATGATCATGAGTGGCTATTACGCACCGCAGGAAGACAAGCAGTGGCTCTATCGCGATGGCCGCGAACTCCTGCGTAAAGTCCCCGTCATGCAGGGCGCCGCGTTCGACACGCTTCCGCCGCACATGCGCGGAGAAACATGGTCCCTGCTCGCCTATGCCTCCGATCGCCTCGGCGACAAAGCCGATCGCGATGCCATCATCGACACCATGTTCACCAAGCTGCAGGGCTCACCCTACGAAGCTCGCGCTAAACGCTGGAAGACGCTACCGGCACTGAACAGCGAGACCGACAACATGTGCATCACCTGCCACGAACCCGGCCGTTTGAAAAACGTGCAGGCGCGGCTCGCGGACTCTGCTGCCAAATAGATGGACGCGCCGCAGGACAACACAGTCGTACCGCTCTCCGGGAAGCCTGTGTTTCCGCGCCTTTGTGCCAATTGCTGCGCTCCTGCCACCGAGCGCCTGACCATCGCCCGCATCTTCCATTCCGCTGACAGCCGCCAACCGGTCTACTTCCAGCCTTACTTTTGCCCGCAATGCATCGCCGCCCATCGCGCCGAAATCAAGCCCGATCCGACGTTGTTCTTCCGCCGCCTGCTACACGGCTGGACGTTGTGGATTCCGATGGCGGGCAGTTTTTGGGTCTGCTTCATTGCTCTTCCTTACGCGTTGGAGGCCCTTGCCGCCCGCGACCCAAAGGGCATCGTCCTCAGTGGCGGCATCGCCACCCTGTTCGCCCTCATCACCATGACCTGCGCCGCCGGCATCTGGTATGGAAGCAATCATCTCGCCGTGAAACCGCCGACCTCCATCACCAGCGCGGTGGACTTCACTTCCGATCAATCACAAACCTTTGAGCCCACATGGCGCCGATTCACTCTGCGCAATCAGGTGTACGCCCAGCATTTCCGCGATGCCAACCGCGAGCGCCTCTGGAGCCGCAGCCGCCCCGAAGCAGGACGCGCCATGGTGCTGCGCCACTACGGCAAGTATGTGATGTACGCGCTGATCGCGGTCTTCGCCGTGTACGCCATCGCCGATGAGTTCGGCGTCTCGCTGTGGGAAGTGCTCCGCAACCTAGACAAATAGATCGGGCAGCCGCTTGTCCGTATCGCCGAAACGATCGAGCGTGAGCCCCATGCGATCCATGATCGACAGGTACAAACTGCATGCCCGCCGGTTGTCGTCGCCCTTGTCCATGTAATCGAGGATGCGGCCCGTCTTCATCGCTCCGCCCGCGCGGCCCGAAAGCACGAATGGCATATGATCGGCGCTATGCGCATCGCCGTCAAACAGGTTCGATGCCAGCATCAGGATCGAATTGTCGAAGATGGAAGAGCCGCCTTCGTCAATCGCCTTCAATCGCTCCATCAGGTAGACGAACTGTTGCACATGGAATTGATTCGTCTTCAGGTACATCGCCTCGGCCTTCGCCGCCTTGCCGTTATGCGTCAGATCGAGATGCAACGCGCCCTGCACGCCGTCGATGAAACCGAAGTTCATCTGCGACAGATCGTTGTTGAGCATCAGCGTCACCAGACGAGTCTTATCCATCTGGAACGCCATCACCACCAGATCGAGCATCAGCTTCATGTGCGACGGAACATCCTGCGGCAGTTGCTCTCCGGGCCGTGTGATGTTCGGCTTCGCCAGCGACGGCTTCCATCCTTCCAGCCGCTCATCCTTCGCCGCACGCTCAATGCGCTTCTCGATGTCGCGGATCGACTCCAGGTATTCGTCCAGTTTCCGCTTATCGCCGCCGCCGATCTTCGTTTGCAGGCTCTTCGCATCGCCGCGCACGGCATCGAGAATGGTGCGATCGAGCGGCCTTCCGCTGCCATCGCCCACCAACATATCGAACGCCCGCGCGGGATAGATCTCCTTCGTCGCCGGCTTATTCGGCGAAGCCCACGAGATGCACGAACCGTAGATCATCGACAGCCCGTCTTCCAGCCGCAGCTCATTCGGCTCGATACCCAGAGCCAGGCTCGGCACTGCGGTGTTGCCGCCAACCTCGCGCGCCAGCACCTGATCGAATGTCGTGGCTACGCGGATGTCGCTCGGATCCAGACTCACCGTGCCGCCGGAGAGCATGTTCGCCATGCGCCCCAGGTGCGGGCTGGTGGAAAGCACGGCCTGCTTGTTATACAGCCCGCGGAGGAAGACGATATCCTCGCGGTGCGGCGCCAGTGGCGCGGGCCCCGGGCCAAACTGCATCTCTTTGCCGCTGCCCTTCGCCCACCAATGTTCCGGCTCCACACCGTTTGAAAAATAGACGAGTGCGTAGCGCAGCGGAGGCTTGTTGGAAGCCGTCTTCGTGGGCGCGGCAACCAGCGGCAGCGATTCCATCCAAGGCAACGCCAGGGCCACACCAGCACCCCGCAGAAAGTGGCGGCGCGATTTCTGAAATGCGGCGGAAGTCTTCATGGTCTCGTGCTCCTTGCCAGAGATACCGGCTGATCTTTGCGATTGCGGAATTGCGGGCTGGCCGCGATCTCGGCCACTACTTGCGAGAACGTCGCCTTGCCACCCTGCGCGACAAGCTTGTCGAGCAACGGTTGATCGGAGATCAACACCGTGCGGCCCAGCGCATACCCAAGCAGCTTGCCATAGAACGTGCGCAACACTTGGGCTTCATTGGCGCGGATATAGTCGAGCAGTCCGTCGACACCGGCCAGCACCTTCTTATCGGCCATCTCGCTGGTGTCATCCACGGGCTTGCCGTCGGAGTAGGTTTCGCGCCAGCGCCCCACCGAGTCGTAGCGCTCCAGCGGGAAGCCCAGCGGGTCAATGCGCGTGTGGCATCCGGCGCAAGTGGCATTGCGCTTGTGCGCTTCCAGCTTCTCCCGCAGGCTCAACCCACCGAAGGATTTTTCATCCGCCGGGATGGAGCCGGCATCGGCCGGAGGCGGTGGCACCGGAGTGCCCATGATGCGCCGCAGCATCCAATCGCCGCGCTTCACCGGGCTTGTCCGCAGCGGCGCGGAAGTGGCCGTCAATACGGCTCCCAACCGCAGCAGGCCACCCCGATGAAACTCGTTGGCGCCGTCTACTTTCTCCACCCGCGTCGTGGAGGATACTGGCTTGTTGATGCCGTAAAACTTCGCCAGGTCCTTATTGAGGAATGCGTAGTTCGCATACAGCATCTCGCTCACCGGACGGTCATGCCGCACGATGTGTTCGAAGAAGCTGACGGCCTCGTCATACATCGCCGCTTTGATCGGCTCACTGAACTCGGGGAAGCGTTTTGTATCGACGCCCGTGTGCTGATCGAAGCGATAGAAGCCGAGCCACTGTCCGAAGAACTCCGTAGCCAGGCGCCGTGACCGAACATCCATCAGCATGCGTTTGGTCTGTGCCGTCATCTGTTGCGGCGTGATCAGCACACCCGTATCGGCGGCCCGGCGCAGTTCGGCATCGGGCAGCGAAGACCATAGGAAGTAACTCAGGCGGCTGGCAACTTCGTGCGCATTCAGCGGCCTTGCCTGCAAGCCCTCGGCCGGCTTCTCCAATCTGTAGAGGAACGCCGGAGCCACCAGAATGCGCGTCAACAGCGCGCGCACGGCAGCCGGATGATCGAGTTCCATCCCTTGCCGCGCCTTGGCATAGAACGCGTGCAGTTCCTGTTTCTCCGGGTCCGTCAGCGGACGGCGCCAGGCCTCGCTCGCCAGCTCGAGACACGCCGCCACATGCCCATCGCGCGCGGCACGCTGCATCGCCATCAAGGCATCGTAGTTGGCCCGCAACTCGGTGGCGTACTTCCGCGGCTCAGCCGGCATTGCCGCAAAGTCATCGGCATTCAGTTTTTCGATATCGGTGGTCTTCAGTTCGATCTTGTACTTGCGGGCGACGAAGCGCAGGAACTCATCGTGATATTCGAAGGACAACAGCAGGTCGGCCCAAGCCTGGTCGAGCCGCTTACGCGAGGCGTCGTCCAGCATCTTTTCTACAAGGAAGCGGTCGTCGCGAAAGTACTTCAGCTTGGCGTGGAAATGATCGCGCTCGGGCTGATTGTAGTTGTTGTTGAACGGCGGCGGAATCGGATCGCGGTCAGAAGGATTCGGCTCCCCATGCGAGATCAGCGGCAGGTTCGCGCCAAACTGCAGCACTCCGGCTTTCCAGTTCTTGAAGCCCTGATTGCCGGTATCGGCTAGCAGCGCCCACACCGGACGGCCCATGGCCATGTCCTCACTCTCTGAAATCGTGGTGCGCAAAACAGCATCGCCCGCGGGGCCCGGAATCATCTCCGCATCCACCAGCAGTTCGATGCCGGCGGCCTTCTCCGGCGGCTTCAGGTTAAAGGTGACCGTCGAAGCACCCACGGTGACGAAGTCATTGGCGCCGATCGACGCGCCCGCTGGATGTGTTCCGAAGGCGAGCTGTTGGCGCACCGTTTCATCCACGGCCTCGCGCAGAGGCATCGACAACCCTTCGCTGCGATCGGCATTGCGGAAGCGGATCATCGGATTGCGCCATACCACCGTCGGCTTGTCCTTCGAGTCCGGATTGACGTTGACCATCATCAACACGATGCGGGGAGCTTTCTTCTCGCCGGTGCGCGAGCGCAGAAAGAGTCCGAAGCGATACCGATTCTTCGGCTTCGCCTCCACTGAGGCTTCGGTCAGGACCAGGGCGCGTTCATCGCCCTGTCCACCGGCCGCCAGTTCGCCCGCGGCAAACAGCATCCGCGGCCAATCGGTGAGGAACTTCTGCAGATCGTCACTCGCTTTGCGAGCACCCTCCGCAGTATTGGGGAACTTGCGGAACCGGGCGACGATCTCGGAGGTAGGATACGGCGCATTCGCTTGATTGAGCACCGCCCAGATGTGCTCCACGAAGCGCACGCTCAAGCCTTCCGCCTTGGCGATGGAGGCCAGCGTCGCCTGCGGCTGTCCGAGTTCGGCGCGATGCTGATAGCGCCACGCGGCGTGAAACGCCTTCGCGTAACGCTCCAGTCCATAGGGCTTCGCGCCCTCGCCGGCCGCCGAACGGAAGCCGTTGGCGAAGTAGATCTCCTGAATACGGTTGATCGCCGAAAGCTCCATGCCGCTCTTACCTGGATCGTCGTAAAAGCGCAGCGGGCCTGCTCCGATGACCGCGTGCGAGGCGATGATCTTGGCAGTAGCCAGATACCGCTCCAGGTTCGCATCGTCCAGGAACTGCACATCGCCGAAGTTAGTGAAGCCCTCGCCGCCCACGGAGTCACTGACGAAGTCACGGTCGAGCTTGAAATCAAGTCCAGTGAGATCGCGCACCGTGTAGGCGTACTCGCCGCTGGTCAGCCGGCGCATGGTAACTCGGCCCGGATCCCCCGCCGTGCGCCGCGCGTGCTCCTTCAGGCTGCCGCGAATCCAGTTCACGGCCGCGATGCGCTGCTCTTCGCTCAACTGCGGCATCTTCGCCGGAGGCATGCGCTTCTGTTCCAACGCCGTGGCCACTTTCTGCCACTGCTGGAAGTGCTCGCCCATCGATGCGTTGGCCGTGAGTTGCTCCAGGTTGATGCCGCCCGCGGCTGCCTTGCCATGGCAGGCAAAACAATGTTGGCGGAACGCGGCAGTAGGGGTCTGCGCGGCAGCAGTAGAGAGTACGCAAAGAATGATCCACGTGGAGCCCAGGTAGCGCATGACGGATGACCTCTATTCTATAACGGGGCGGGCAGGCTTCGACGGTTTGGACCGCAGGCCGGCGCTGTTCACGGTCACCACGCTATAGGCGTGCCGGCCCCCCTCGCGATCCGTGTAATGCATCGCCGGTACCGGCGCCTCCGGCGTGTCGTGATAGGACATCGCCTGGAACAACGGCCGGCCGAAGCGGCCTTTCGGCGTTTCCGGAACCTGCGCGATCTGCGTCCCATCGCGCAGAATGAGGAAGCTCTGAATACCGCTTTCGAAATCGGCATCGGCGCGCCAGGACAGCTCGACGGCGCCGGAGGCGGCACGGGTCGCTGTGACGAAGGACGGAGCCGGCGGCGGAGTGGTATCGGAGACTGCACCGGTCTTCACGTATTCCTCCCAGGCCTTAGCGACCGAAGCATTCGGCATCCACATCGTTAAGGGCGAGGCCGCAACAGAGACGCCCGTGTCCGACACGGGGCGCAGCTTCGATCCTTGTGCCGGCAATCGCATGCCGAGCACCGCATCGAAGTAAGGGATGGCCAGGTACCGCGAATCGGCGCATTCATGCGAGGACTTCGGATCAGGCGCAAACCCGATCGGAGCACCCTTCGCCCGCAGCCGCTGGAACCAGCCGAGCGAATTGTCCCACGCCCCTTTGAAGCGGCCCTCACGCTCCTGCACACCGGCATTGGTCATCGCCGGAATGGAAAAAACAGCCTCGGGGATATTTGTTTCGGCCAGCGGCGCGCCGGAACGGTACCACACCGTGGCCACGCGCTCCGGATGCAGGATGGTCATGATGCCGACCCATGTGCCGCCGCCCGAATGGCCCCACAGCACCCATGGCGCATCGTTCAACTCCGGCCGGCGAAGGCGAGAAGCAAAGTCGGTGATGGCGCGCAGGAAGACTTTCTCTGAGCCGTTGCGCGGATCGGACCACTCCCGGCAGAGCTTGTCATCCACCTGCATGTAGTAGGGCGCGAGCAGCGCCGCATCCCACTTGGCGGCAAGCGCCTGCCAGTGCAGATCGAACGCCGCCGTCGATCCGCCTCGTGCCGCCGGAGCGCCGCAGCCGTGCTGATGCACGATCAGCGCCCGCAGCGGCCTCGCCGTGTCCGGGACCCACAGGGTGTACTTCGCGGTGATGGGCAGGTCACCGGGGGCGTAACTCAGTTCGAGATACCTTCCGGCCGCCGGCGCGGACAAAGCGGTAGTCAGCAGTAGAGGAAGAAGACGCATAGGGGATACTATACTCATCCGAGAGATGAAGATTCTATTCGTACTGGCAATGGCCGCGGGGCTCAAGTTACCCGCCGAAGAGTATACGCTGGGCCCCGATTCGCAGCCGCAGGCCAGCGTGCCCAGAGGCACGGTGACCGCGCACGTGCTGCCACCGGGCAAGTACTTCCCGGGCACTCCGCACAACTACTCGATCTATGTACCGGCGCAGTATGACGCTTCGAAGCCCGCGCCATTCATGGTCTTCCTGGATGGCAGCGGAGCGTTGAGCAACAACGTCCGCGTGCCCGTGGTGTTGGACAACCTGATCGCCAAACGCGAACTGCCCGCGATGATCGGCATCTTCGTCAACCCCGGCGTGCTGCCTCCGGAGAATCGCTTTGAGCGCGTGTTTGAATATGACTCGCTCAGTGACCGCTTTTCGAGCTTCCTGGTGGAAGAACTGATCCCTGCCGTAGGCGCGAAGTACAACCTGTCGAAGGACCCCAACGATCACGGCATCTCCGGAGTGAGTACCGGTGCAGTGGGAGCATTCGCCGCAGCCTGGAACCGGCCCGATCAATTCCGCCGCGTGCTGAGCTTCATCGGAACCTTCGTGGCGATGAAGGGCGCCGATGGTTTGCCGGCGCTCATCCGCCGCACCGAGCCGAAGCCCATCCGCATCTTCCTGCAGGCGGGCAAGAACGATCACGTCGTGCCCAATCAGCCGCAGGGCACGTTCTATGCCGGCAGTTGGCCCATCAACAACCAGGTGATGTACGAGGCGTTTCAATTCGCGGGTTACGATGCGAAGCTCGTGCTCGGCGATGAGGGGCACAACATGAAACACGGAGCAGCCATCATGCCCGACGCACTGCGCTGGCTGTGGCGATCCGAGCCGATCGTGGTGAAGGAGCCCGCTGCGTTTGAGAAGGAAGGTTGGGATCCGCGTGGCAAGGTGTATTCCACTGTGTGGGCATCGAAGGGTTGGGAGCGTGTGGAGGGTCCGAACACAGCGGCTGCCGATGCAGGCAAGACGGTCTCGGGCGCGGTGTATGCAGTAGAGAAGAACACCGTCGTGCTGCGCGAAGGCAAGGGCAAGCAGCGCGTGGTGTATGCAGGCGCAGACCTCGCGCGTCCCGCGGGCGTAGCGCTATCGCCCGATCAGACCATGCTCGTGGTGACCGACGCCCAGGCGCGCTTCAGTTGGTCGTTTCAACTCGCGCCCGACGGATCGCTGCGCAACGGCGAGCCGTTCTATCGTTTGGAGATGCCCGAGGTGGGATGGATGAGCGGTGTGCAAGCAGCGGCGTTCGACTCCATCGGCCAGGTATACTTCGCGACCGCGTTAGGTGTGCAGGTCTGCGAAGCGAATGGCCGAGTGGCGATGATCCTCAATCCCCCGGAGCGCGGCGCTGTGACACAGGTCGCCTTCGGCGGCAAGGAGATGAACTGGCTGTACGTCACTGTGAACGGGAAGGCCTACCGCCGCGAGACGAAGGTGAAGGGCGTGCCTGCGTCGGTGGTGGCGAAGTTGCCTCGGCCCCCGCTATAGAGCTACTTCCGGCGGCTGTACAAGCACGCCAGCGCCAGGCCACCGGCGAGCATCGTCAGGCTCGCAGGCTCCGGAACATTCGCCGGGTCACCGGTGACGTTGAACCAGAGGGTCCTGCCATTTGATTGGGACACAACAGCGGCCGGGTGATAAGAGGGAGGAAACAAAGTGGGTCCAAACAAGTAGCCGAATGCGATTGCGGCCCCCGCATCAAACGTGGCTGTTAAGTTGACATCGAGTGAGTTAGCCCAGGAGGGAATTTCGGGGGTCCCGCTCCCCTCTAAAGTAAGGTAGTAGGCCCCGGCAGGCAGGGTCAGGCCGGTCAGCACCGTAACTTCGGTAATCTGGAGCGGGAATGCTGGCGATGCGGCGACGGACACCTGTTGCGTTGACGAGGCGATTTCATTGGCCGCGGTTGTTCCCGGTCCCACTTGAGTCGTAAGAAATGCACCTAAGGTCACGGCTGAATCAATGCTGCCGCCAATCAGAGACACAGAAATGCTCACATTCACATAGTCGGAAGCAGTGGAAAAACCAACCGAGGGATATTGATTCCCAAGGTAGGCCTGTCCAATGTTGCCGAACTGATTCGGCCCCGTCACCGACACGATCGTGATCGCCTGCGCCGTCGACGCGCACAGTAGGATGGCAGTAGAAAGCAGAAATCTTCGAAGCATTCGAATTCTCCTCACAGGAGCAGAAAGACACGGATGCCGCAATCTCTGCATGCCTCCGATGTGACACAACACTACTGTCCCAGCAGGAATCCAACCCCGCCGTGGCAGCGCGCAATCGTTCTTTGTTTGCTCTGCTTATATGGCGCAATTTCCTGGTAAACCGGATCAACATTGCTGTAGAATGTGCTTTCTTATAACTCCGTGCCTGAGATCACTGAACTGCTCGATGCCTGGAACCGCGGCCAGACCGAGGCGCTGGACGAGTTGATCCCTTTGGTCTACGACGAGCTGCACCGGATCGCAGCGGCACGAATGGCGGAGGACGAACACTGCGAGATCACGTTGCGGCCGACGGCGCTGGTGCATGAGGCTTATCTCCGGCTGCTCGAACACCGCCATCCCAGTTTCTCCGATCGCAGCCACTTCTTCGGCGCGGTCTCCCGCTTGATGCGGCGCATCCTTGTGGATCATGCACGCAAACGAAACGCCGCCAGGCGCGGCTCAGGCGCCATCCGCGTGGAGATGGACGAAGACACCTCTGTGGCTCCTTTCACATTTGACTGGGTTGACCTGAACAACGCCTTGGACAAACTGGAGACTGTCGATCCGGAACTGGCGAGACTCGTCGAGCTGCGCTACTTCGGCGGACTCACCATCCTGGAGACTGCCGAGTCGCTGCGGATCTCCGAGGCTGAGGTGAAACGGCAATGGCCCGTGGCAAAAGCATTTCTGTTCCGGGAGGTTAGTGGCGAGTGGAAGTCGAACGGTGGGCAGCCGTAAAGGCAGCGTTCCTCGACATTCAGGAAGGCCGAGCCAGACTGGATGCCATTGAGCCCCACTTGCGTTCCGAAGTCGCTTCGCTGCTCGCTGCGCAAACCAACACCGGCCGGTTCCTGGAAGATCCCGCGGTGATGGTATGGGCCGGATGGATGGCGGGGCAGGATGCCGGCGCGCAGTTCGGTGCATGGCGTGCTGTGCGCAAGATCGCCGGTGGCGGCATGGCCACGGTCTATGCCGCCGAACGGGCCGACGGGCAGTTTCGCATGAAGGCGGCGTTGAAGATCCTGCGCTTCGGCATCTTCGGCGGCGAAGTGCGGGCGCGCTTTGAGCGGGAACGCCAGATCCTCGCCGATCTCGATCATCCGGGCATTGTGCGCCTGCTCGATGGCGGCGTTGCCGAAGATGGCCGGCCTTTCCTGGTGATGGAGTTGGTGGATGGCCCCTCGCTGATGGACTACGTCCAGAAGCACGGCCTCACCCTGCCACAGCGGATCGCGCTGTTTCTCAAGATCTGCCATGCGGTGGAGTACGCGCACGCCCATCACGTGCTGCACCGCGATCTGAAGCCGTCCAACATTCGCGTGCTCGACGATGGCACGCCGAAGTTGCTGGACTTCGGCATTGCCAAGCTGGTGGCCGAGGATGGCGAAGCGGCGGATTTGACGCGGAACGGAGACCGCTATCTCACGCGCGAGTACGCCAGCCCGGAGCAGGCCCAAGGGCTTCCCACTGATGCGGCCACCGACGTCTACTCGCTCGGCTTATTGCTCTATGAGTTGATCACCCTCAAGCGGCTGCGCAACTTCGAGGGACTGGCCCCGTTTGAAGCGATGCGCCGCATTTGCGAGCGGCGGCCCGCGGCGCGCACTGGAACACCATTCGATACCGCAATTGCCACCGCACTCGAAGTGGACCCGAACCAGCGCCATCCCAGCGTGGCGACATTCCGCCAATGCGTGGAACACCCAGTAGGCCGGTCACGCCGCGCCGCGTTGGCTGCCGCCTCAGCCCTACTTGCCTTAGCCGTGTTCGTCGCGGCTCGTGCCTATCGCCGGGATATCCCCGCGCCCCGCCTGGTCCGGATCACCAGCGTTGCCGGCAAAGAGCAGGCGCCTAATCTCTCGCCGGATGGGAAGACGCTGTTCTATCGAAGGGGACCGCGTATCTATGAACACGTCATTGGGACCGCGATCCATCGCCCAATGCTGGAACACCTACGCGAGTTCGTGCACATCCCACGCTACGCGCCAGATGGCAGAATGTCCTGGCTGCGATCGGCCAAGGCAGGCTTCAACATTCTCGAAGTGGGTTCCTTCGACGGACGCGAAGCGCGCGCGATTGCGGAGATCCGTAACACCATGAACCCATCGCATTCCTGGCTCCCCAACGGGCAGTGGGTCGCCTATCCAGCGCAGGATCCGGGAAGGCCCTGGGCCATCTATGTTTCGGATGTAGCTTTAGGTTCGCGGCGCCAGGTGAGTCATCCACCAGCGAACACGATTGGCGATGTGTCCTGCGAGGTTTCTCCCGATGGTTCGACAATTGCCCTGGTGCGCAACCGGAACGGGGAAGACAGCGACATCTACCTTGTCTCGATGAACGGGACCTCGGAACGCAAATTGACGTTCGACCATGCGCTCATTCGCGGCCTTGCCTGGACACCCAACGGTAAAGAGATCGTCTATTCGGCGCGGCGAAGATCGGTGCAGCCGGAGTTGTGGCGAGTTCCGGTGAGCGGAGGGGCGCCCAAGCTCATCGAAGGCGCCTTGGAAGGAGCCGTGGACCCAACCATCGGTGGAAGCGCCGAATCTTCGTGGCGGCTGGCATTTGAAGTGGAAGCGCGAGACGTGAACATCCACGCGCGTACACTTCCCAGTGGGCCCACGGAGACCGTATTCATCTCCAACGTCTGGGACGGCATGCCCGCCCTTTCGCCGAGCGGCAAGCGGCTCGCGTTCTCCTCGGCACGGAGCGGGTGGCACGAGATCTGGACCAGCACTGCGACCGGAGCCATTCCAGTGCGGCTCACGTACTTCAATGGTCCGTTGACCGACTGGCCCAAGTGGTCGCCCGATGAATCGCAGATCGCCTTGATCAGCGCGGCCACCGGCACTCGCAGGCTGTACGTGATGCCTGCCAGTGGAGGGACTCCTCGCCTGCTTATCCGCGCCGACAAAGCGGCGTGGGAAGACCGGCCCAGCTTCTCTGCTGATGGGCAATGGATCTACTACCGCTCTCATCAATCCGGGCGAGGCGAGATCTGGAAGGCGAAGGCCGCCGATGGTTCGCAGGCGCACCCTGTCACCACCACAGGCGCGCATGAAGGCATGGAGAGCCTCGATGGAAAGCGCCTCTATTTCACCCGCTCAGGCGATGACGCCGGATTGTGGGAACAGCCGTTGCCGGTCGGGCAGGCGAGCCTGCTCATTCCCACGGTACGCAGCGGGTTCTGGGCCGTGGCCGGCGCGGGCATCTATTACATGGAACGTCCGAATCGCTGGGTAGGCACACGAGTCATGCTTCTGCGCGATGGACAGAAACAAGCCGAGTTCGTCATCGACCTCGGTGGTGATCCAGGCTCGTACTGGGGCGGCTTCTCTGTGTCGCGCGATGGGAGCCGCATCTATTGGGTAATGAAAGATCGGGACGAGGGAGACATCATGATGCTGGAGAACTTCCGCTGAAACCGCGGCCAGATCCACTAGTCAAGGCTTGCCTGAGCGGCGTCCGCCAATCTTACGCAGTTCCAGCACAAGACGGAGGGCATCGTTTACATCCTTCTCCGACTTGAACTGCTTACGGATCTCGGGTTCCAGCAACACAAGGTTCGTGCCGGCCTTGTACTCCTTGGCATACTTGCCACGGACGCCGCCTTTCAGAACCTCAGCCAGGTCATACTCGGCTCGCATGTCGATATCTCCCTTACCGCGTGTTCTCATATTCTATTCTCTCTCTGAACGTGAGGATTCGCGCGCTGATGATCCGCACTCTTTGTCCGCGGTCGGCGTGTACGACTAGAAGCGCTCGTCCTTTCGTTGAATGACCAACTGTGATGAAGCGGCGCTCTTCCATGGAATGATCGGGGTCTGAAGCGGTCACCGCAAAATGATCGCCAAACACTGTAGCGGCTTCACGGAACGATACGCCATGCTTCCGCAAGTTACTTGAGGCTTTTGCGGGATCCCACTCGAACTCCACATCGACACTCTACCAGACTGAGGGGCGGTATCAATTGGTTCTATGCCGGGAGCTTTGATTCCCCCATCAGGTATTCATCAATGCCGCGGGCGGCCTTTCGGCCCTCAGCAATCGCCCACACCACCAGCGATTGGCCACGGCGCGTGTCGCCGGCGGCGAAGATGCCGGGGATGGAGGTCATGAACTTCTCATCGGCGGCGATGTTGCCGCGCTGATCGAGCTTCATGCCTTGCTTCTCCAGTGCATCCACCAGCCCATTGCGTGTGGGGCCGGTGAAGCCCATGGCGAGTAGGACCAGATCCGCATCGAGAGTGAACTCCGAACCGGGGATCACTTCGAAGTTCGGAGGCGGGCCGACGCGCAGGGCGTGAAGCTTCTTCACGTTGCCATGCTCATCGCCGCTGAAGTGGGTGGTCGAGATGCTCCAGTCGCGGATGCCGCCTTCTTCGTGCGAGCTTTCGCTGCGCAGCTTCAACGGCCAAAGCGGCCACGGCGTCGAGCCGGCACGCTCGGCGGGGGGCTTCGGCATGATCTCGAATTGATGAATCGACTTTGCCTTGTGACGGTGCGAGGTACCGAGGCAGTCCGCGCCCGTGTCACCACCACCGATGATGATCACGTTCTTGCCGGTGGCGAGGATGGGCTCGCTCAATCGCGTCGCATCAGCGACGATGTCCGCATCGCCGGCGTTGCGTTTGTTCTGCTGCGGCAGGAAGTCCATTGCGTAGTGGATGCCCTTCAAGTGACGGCCGGGCACGTTGAGGTTGCGCGGCGCTTCGGCGCCGATGGAGATGAGGATCGCGTCGTAGTTCTTCCGCAGATCCTCGATCGGGATCGCCGTACCGACATGCGACTTGGTGATGAAGTTCACACCTTCGGCCGCCATCTGTTCCATGCGGCGGTCGATGTGATGCTTCTCCATCTTGAAGTCGGGGATGCCGTAGCGGAGCAGCCCGCCGATGCGGTCGGCCTTTTCGTAGAGGTCGACGGAATGCCCTGCGCGAGCCAGTTGCTGCGCGGCGGCCATGCCCGCGGGGCCGGAGCCGATGACGGCAACCTTCTTGCCCGTCTTGCGTTCGGCGATCTCGGGTTGCAGCCAGCCTTCACGCCAGGCGTGATCAATGATGGTCCGCTCGATCAGCTTGATCGACACGGGTGGCTCATTGATGCCGAGCACGCACGCCGATTCGCAAGGAGCGGGGCAGATGCGGCCGGTGAACTCGGGGAAGTTGTTCGTCGAGTGCAGCACCCGAATCGCTTCCCTCCACCGGTTCTTGTAAACCAGGTCGTTCCAGTCGGGGATGATGTTGTTCACCGGACAGCCGGTGTGGCAGAAGGGCACGCCGCAGTCCATACAGCGCGCGCCTTGCTGTTGCACCTTGTCTTCGGGAAGCGGCTTGTAGACCTCGAACCAATCGTTGAGCCGTTCGGCGACGGGGCGCGTGGAGATGGTCTCCCGCTGATACTCCATGAAGCCAGTGACCTTACCCACGGATCACCTCCTGTGCGGGCTGTGCCGCGACGGGCACATGTTTGGGAACCTCTGCCTGCTTGCTGCGGGCCACGCCGAGGACGCGCTTGTATTCGTGCGGGAAGACCTTCACGAACTTGGGCAGCATGGTGGCGAAGTTCTCTAGTATCCAAGCGCCGCGTGGGCTTCCGGTGTATTTGACGTGGCTCTCGATGAGGCCCTTCAGCAGTTGGATGTCTTCGGGGCTTTCCACCGGGTCGAGATCGACGCCGGCGCGATTGCAGCGGATTTTGGCGAACTCGCCGTCCTCATCAAGAACGAAGGCGAAGCCGCCGCTCATGCCGGCAGCGAAGTTCCGGCCTGTTGCTCCGAGGATGACGGCGATGCCCTTGGTCATGTATTCGCAACCGTGGTCGCCGACGGCTTCCACCACAGTGGTTGCTCCGGAGTTGCGGACGGCGAAGCGCTCGCCTGCCATGCCGTTGAAATACGCCTCACCGCTGGTTGCGCCGTAGAGCGTGACGTTGCCGACGATGATGTTTTCTTCCGGTTGGAAGTTGGAGCCCTTGGGCGGATAGACGATGATGCGTCCGCCGGAGAGGCCTTTGCCGGTATAGTCGTTGGCATCGCCTTCCAGCCGCAACGTCACGCCCTTGGAGAGGAATGCGCCGAAGCTCTGGCCGGCGCTGCCGGTGAACTCGAACTGAATGGTGTTCTCGGGCAGCCCCTCGGAGCCATAGCGGCGCGCGATCTCGCCGCTGAGCATGGTGCCCACCGTGCGATGCACGTTGCGGATGGGCAGCTTGAACTCGAGCGGAGTCTTGTTGTCGAGGGCATCGCGGGCATGCTCGATGAGGCGCTTGTCGAGCGATTCTTCCAGGCCGTGATCCTGCTGGATGGAGCAGCGGCGTCCCACGCGCTTGGGCACATCCGGCGTATAGAGAATGCTGTCGAGGTTGACGCCGTGGGCCTTCCAGTGATCGACGGCGTCGCGCATCTTGAGGCGATCGGAGCGGCCGATCATTTCGTCCATGGTGCGGAAGCCGAGGCGGGCCATGATCTGGCGCAGATGCTCGGCGATGTAGAAGAAGTAGTTGATGACGTGCTCGGGCTGGCCGGTGAACTTCGCGCGCAGCTTGGGATCCTGCGTGGCGATGCCCACGGGGCAAGTGTTGAGGTGGCACTTGCGCATCATGATGCAGCCGATGGTGATGAGCGGGGTGGTAGAGAAGCCGTACTCTTCGGCGCCGAGCAGCGCGGCAATGGCAACGTCGCGGCCGGTGGCAAGCTTGCCGTCGGTCTGAACGCGGATGCGGCTGCGCAGGTCGTTGAGCACCAGCACCTGCTGGGTTTCGGCGAGGCCGAGTTCCCACGGTACGCCGGCATGCTTGATAGAAGTGAGCGGACTGGCGCCGGTGCCACCCGTGTCGCCACTGATCAGCACTACGTCGGCATGCGCTTTGGCGACGCCCGCCGCCACCACGCCGACGCCGACTTCGGCCACCAGCTTGACGTGGATGCGAGCGTAGGGGTTGACATTCTTCAGATCGTAGATCAACTGAGCGAGATCTTCGATGGAGTAGATGTCGTGGTGCGGCGGCGGTGAGATAAGGCCCACGCCGGGGATGGAGTGGCGCACGCGGGCGATGACTTCGTCGATCTTGTGGCCGGGGAGCTGCCCGCCTTCGCCGGGCTTTGCGCCCTGCGCCACCTTAATCTGGAGGTCGTCGGCGTTGACCAGGTAGTTGGCGGTAACACCGAAGCGTCCGCTGGCCACCTGCTTCACCGCGCTGCGGCGCCAATCGCCGTTGGCGTCGGGCTTGAAGCGCGATTCGTCTTCGCCGCCTTCACCGGTGTTCGACTTTGCGCCGATCCTATTCATGGCGATGGCCAGCAGTTCGTGTGCTTCGGCTGAGATGGAGCCGTAGCTCATGGCGCCGGTGGCGAAGCGCTTCACGATGTCCTTAGCCGGTTCGACATCGTCGATGGAGAGCGGGTTCTTCCCCCACTTGAAGTCCATCAGGCCGCGGATGGTGCAGAGCTGGCGGTTCTGCTCATCGATGGTTTGGGCGAAGTCTTCGTAGGTCTTGTAGCTGTTCTGCGTGACGGCGTGCTGCAGCTTGGAGATGGTGGTGGGGTTGAGCAGGTGATACTCGCCACGCACGCGGTAATGGTAGTTGCCGCCGACGGGCAGTTCGGTGTGGCTCTCGGTAACCGGGTGGAACGCGAGGTCGTGCTTCATCTTCGATTCCTTGGCGATGACGCCAAGGCCGATGCCGTCGATGCGCGACGGGGTGCCGGTGAAGTACTTTTCCACGAGGCTTTGATTGAGGCCGATGGCTTCGAAGATCTGCGCGCCGCGATAGCTCTGCAAGGTGGAGATGCCCATCTTGGAGAAGACCTTGAGCAGACCCTTGTTGATGGCCTTCTTGAAGTTCTTGAGCGCGGTTTCGAAGGTGACGCCTTCCTTCAGACGCCCGTTGCGATGCATGTCTTCGAGCGTTTCGATGGCGAGGTAGGGATTGATGGCGCTGGCGCCGAAGCCGATCAAGGTGGCGAAGTGCATGACTTCGCGCGGCTCGCCGGATTCGACGATCAAGGCCACCTGCGTACGCGAGCCTTCACGGATGAGGTGGTGATGCAGAGCGGAGAGCGCAAGCAGGCTGGGGATGGGCGCGTAGTCGCGATCGACGCCGCGGTCGCTGAGCACGAGCAGCGAGTAGCCGTCCTTGATGGCGCGGGAGGCGCGGCGGCAGAGCCAGTCGAGCGAGCGCTCGAGTTCCTTTTCGCCGCCCGCTACACGGTAGGTGGCGGTGAGTGTGGCGGTAAGCAGGTCGCCGAAAGAGACGCGGCGCAGCTTCTCCAGATCGTAGTTGGTGAGGATGGGCTGATCGAGCTTGAGGGTGTGGCAATGCTCGGGCGTCTCTTCGAGGATGTTGCGCTCGGTTCCGATGTAGGAGGTGAGCGACATCACCATCTCTTCGCGGATGGGGTCGATGGCCGGATTGGTGACTTGGGCAAAGAGCTGCTTGAAGTAGTGGAACAGCGGCTGCGGCTTATCGGAAAGACAGGCGAGCGGCGTGTCGGTGCCCATGGAGCCGATGGGTTCTTCCCCGCCGGAGGCCATGGAGGCGAGGATCATGCTGAGATCTTCGTCGGTGTAACCGAAGCAGCGCTGGCGCTCCAGCAGGGTGTCGAACTCGGTGGGGTGCCAGCGTTGGGGCGCGGGCAGATGGTCGAGGGTGATCTGGTGACGCTTGATCCATTCGCCGTAGGGCTGGCGGTTGGCAAGCTTCAGCTTGATCTCGTCATCGGGGATGAGGCGGCCTTCCTGCAGGTCGGCGAGCAGCATCTTGCCGGGCTGCAGACGGCCTTTGAACTTGACGTTCTCGGCCTTCACCGGCAGAACGCCGGCTTCGGAAGCCATGATCAGGACGTCGTCGTGCGTCACCAGCCAGCGGGCTGGGCGGAGACCATTGCGGTCGAGGGTTGCGCCCACCATGCGGCCGTCCGTGAAGGCGATGGCGGCGGGACCGTCCCAAGGCTCCATCAACGAGGCGTGATATTCGTAGAAGGCGCGCTCCTCGGCGGACATGGTGGTGTCGTGGTTCCACGCTTCGGGAACCAGCATGGCCATGACGTGCGGCAATTCGCGTCCACTCAGCAGCAGCATTTCGACGGCGTTGTCGATGGAGGCCGAATCGGAGCCGCCGGGTACGCAAATGGGGAAGAGCTTCTTGATGTCGTCGCCCCAGGCTTCCCCGCCGAGAATGCTTTCGCGCGCGGTCATCCAGTTGACGTTGCCCTTCACGGTGTTGATTTCGCCGTTGTGGCAGAGGTAGCGGAAGGGGTGGGCGAGTTGCCAGGTAGGGAAGGTGTTGGTGGAGAAGCGCTGGTGCACCATGCACAGGGCGCTGACGAGTTCGGGGTCCTTCAGCTCCTTATAGAACTGAGAGATCTGCGGGGCGAGGAGGAGTCCCTTGTAGACGATGGTGCGCGTCGACATGGAAGGGATGTAGAAGAACTCATGCTCCTTCATGTCCTCGTGGGTGGCGATCTCTTTTTCGGCGCGCTTGCGGACGACGTAGAGCTTGCGCTCGAGTTGATCCTGGGTCATGCCGGGGGTACGGCCGATGAAGATCTGTTCAATGTAGGGCTGCGAACTGCGGGCCAGGCGGCCGATGGCATCGGAGTTGATGGGCGTGTCGCGCCAGCCGAGCACTTCGAGCTCTTCTTCGCGGGCGATGCGTTCGAGGATCCCTTCGCAGCGCAGACGGGCGTTCGATTCGACGGGGAGGAAGACCATGCCGACGCCGTATTCGCCGGGGGCCGGGAGGGTGAAGCCGAGCTTCGAGCACTCGCGTTGGAAGAACTTATGGGGAATCTGGATGGTGATGCCGGCGCCGTCGCCGGTTTCCGGGTCGCAGCCGCAAGCGCCGCGATGGGTTAGATTGATGAGGATCTGGACACCTTTTTGAATGATGTCGTGGGAGGCGACTCCCTTCAGGTTGGCGATGAGACCCATGCCACATGCATCCCGTTCCTGATTGGGATGATACATGCCCTGAGGTTGGGGTAGACCGCGGGTGAGATTCTCGTGCATCATTGGGTTTACCTCTTGAACGTCGGACTTTGACCACCGGAAGCCTGGCCTTCGGAAACGGGGGAGGCAAGGGTGGCTTGCGGGTTAGGTGTTAGTATACGCAAAGCTAATTTATAAGTCTAGCAAAAATTTGAAGCGAGGCAAGTTCAGTTTTACTAATGATACGAGAGACTCGGAACCGGATTGTGGTGGTTGCAGTTAGCTCTTTGCTGGCGCTGGGGTTAGCGGAGATTGTACTGCGCCTGACAGGGGTCCGTTTGAATGCTTCGTTCTACGAACTGGATTTTGTAACCGGATGGAAACTGAGGCCTGGGGCGAGCGGGTGGCAGACGGCGGAAGGAGAAGCGTTTATTGAGATCAACGCAGAGGGGATGCGGGACAAGCCGCGGGTTCGGGCAAAGCCTGCGGGTACGTTGCGGGTGGCGCTGATGGGGGATTCGTTCGCCGAATCGATGCAATTGGGGTTGGAAAAGACCTTCCCTGCCCTGATGGAGCCGAAGCTCGCCCAGTGCGCGGGTAAGGCGGCGGAGGTGCTGAACTTCGGGGTGACGGGGTATGGGACGGCACAGGAGTTGCTGGCCTACCGGCACCGGGCTCGGGGGTTTGACCCGGATGTGGTGGTGCTGCTGGTGTTCGCGGGAAACGATTTGTTTAACAATGTGCGGGAGCTCAATCCGACCAATGCCGATGCGGCTCCTTATTATAGGTTGGGCCGCGATGGAGGGCTGGAGTTCGTGGAGTCTTTCGCGGACGAAGGGAAGCCGGGGCCTGCGTCGTTGTGGTTGGGGGCGCGGTTCAAGGATCTGCATGGGTGGTCGCGGCTGGTGCAGTTGGGGACCGAAGCTTATTACAACCGGCAGAGGCGGCAGGGCCGGGCATCGGATCAGGAGCGGATCACGGGGTTGTATGGGAAAGACTGGATGGAGTGGCTGGCATACGTTCCACCGCGTGGGGAGGCGATGCGGGAGAGCTGGATGGTGACCCAGAAGCTGCTGGTCCAGTTCCGCGATGAGGTGCAGAAGGACGGGAAGAAGTTCCTGCTGGTGCTGGCGAACAATGCAATCCAGGTGTTGCCGGAAGAGGTGGACCGGCGGGGGTTTGCGGAGCGGTACGGGCTGTCTTCGCTGGACTACGCCGATGTGCGGCTGCGGGACTTTGCGGTGGGAAACGGGATCCGGGTGCTGTGGCTGGCGGAATGGCTGCGGGAGGTTGCGGAGCGGGAGAAGGTGTACCTGCATGGGTTTGGGACGAGGAAGGGATCGGGGCATTGGAACGAGGCGGGGCATAAGGCGGTGGCGGAGCGGATGGCGGCGTGGGTTTGTGGGGGCTTGCAGTAAGCGGTTAGAATGAGCACGTGCTGCGCAAGCTGATTCTCGAAGGCGTTGGGCCCGCCAAGCGGATGGAGGTGGAGTTCGCCGATCGCTTGAATCTCATCACTGGGGACAACGGCCTGGGGAAGAGCTTTCTGCTGGATGTGGCTTGGTGGGCACTGACAAGGACTTGGGCTGGACGAATGGCCCTTCCGAGGGAAGATGCCAAGTCGGCAAGTATCACTACATGGGTCTGCGGAAAGGATGGCAAGGCGAAAGAGCGGTTGGTTCCATTCAGGTTCGCAGAGCAGGCCTGGAAGCAACCCAAAGGGCGGCCTGAAATGCCCGGTCTGGTGATCTACGCACAGGTTGATGGATGCTCCTCGGTTTGGGACCCAGCAAGGAACTACGGGAAGCAGGGTGACCCGGACGGGCCATCGGCATTCCTCTTCGATTCGCGCGAGGTTTGGAATGGTCTGCAAGAAGGGACCGAGTGGCGATGCAACGGGTTACTTCGGGACTGGGCCACCTGGCAACTCAGGGATAGTGAAGAGTTTCGACTTCTCACGAAGGTGTTACAGCGTCTCAGTCCGCCGACGGAGACGTTGAAACCCGGTCAACTGAGGCGGCTACACCCCGCCGATTCACGGGATTATCCGACCATTCACATGCCTTACGGCCAGGACGTACCTGTAGTGTATGCGTCAGCGGCGATTCGACGGATTCTAGCTTTGTCGTACCTCTTGATATGGGCCTGGACGGAGCATCTGCGAGCTGTCGAGTTGCGGCATGAGAAAGCGACGAATCGATTCGTTTTCTTAGTTGACGAAGTGGAGAGTCACCTTCATCCAAGTTGGCAGAGGCGCATCCTGCCGTGCTTGTTGGAAGTGGTTGGGGAATTGAAGACTGCGAATGGCGGACCTCAGATTCAAGTCCTGGCCTCGACTCACGCTCCGCTGGTGTGCGTATCGCTAGAGGAATTCTTCGACGAAGAGAGGGACCGCTTGTTGGATCTGGATTTGGACTCAAAGGGTGAAGTACGGTTAGAGCCGGTAGAGTTCCAAAGACGGGGAAGGGCGAGCAACTGGCTGGTTAGCCGTCACTTCGATCTGAATACGGAGTACTCCGAGAGGGCCGAGCAGGCGCTTGAGTCGGCAGGAGAACTGGTGCGGAAGGAGATGGCAAAGCCTGGTAGCGTAAAAAAGACCGAATTCCTGAGAGAGGACCGTATGCTGCGGTCGATTCTGGGTGATCTGGATCCGTTTTGGGTGCGGTGGAGAAGAGTGGGCGAGAAGTATGGGTGGCTGAAATGATGCGAGTGGACCGAAAGCCAGCACCGGTCAACTTTGAGGACTCGGTTGGAAAGAAGGGAAAGCGTGTATTCGCGAAGCACCTGCCGAAACCACCGGTGGCGTCTACTTTTTGGAGGGGGAAGATGCACTGGACCAAGGCGTTGGACGAGTTGATGGCCGCATACAACCGAGTCTGTGCGTTCAGTGGGTTCGGCATTGACCGTGTGACTGGAGCGCGGTCGGTAGAACATTTCCGCCCCAAGTCGAAGTATCCGGAGTTAGCATACGATTGGAACAATCTTCGGCTGATATGCAGTCTCATGAATGGGCGGAAGGGCGATCACGAGGACGTCCTTGACCCATTTCTGTTGCCGCTGCATACGTTCGATCTGGAGCTAATTACGGGGAGGGTAGTTCTCCATCGAAGTTGCCCAAAGCAGGTACGAAGGATGGCACAGTCCACGATCGACAGGTTGAAGCTGAATTCGCCGGATTGCCGGCAACAGCGACTGGAGCACTTGGAGAGCATCTACAACAAGGATTGGAGCTTGGCAGAGGCCAAGCGGCGAAGCCCGTTCCTAGTGGCGTGCTTGGAAGAACAAGGGCTGATTTAGCGCCAGCGAAGTCCAATGCGCCAGAGGCGGGGGGCTCCGTTGTTGGGGGTGGGGCTGAAGGCGACGTAGAAGGTGCGGTCGAGGGCGTTCTCCATGGAGAAGATAGCGCTGATGTCTTTGGCTACCTTCTGGCGGATGCTGACCTGGAGGGCGGCGTAGCCGGGGAGGATGAAGGCTCGGGTGTTGAGGTCGTCATCGAATTGATAGGCGAAGGTGCGGATGCCGCCGGCTAGTAAGGTGCCACCGCGGACGTAGCTGAGTTGGGCGGAGCCTTGATGGCGGGGGATCTGGGGGAGACGGGGGCCGGTGGTGAAACGGGAGTCGGCGTAGAGGTAGCTGATCTCGCCGAGGAAGTTGCCGTAGCGCTGGCGGGCGTCGAATTCGAGGCCGCGGCTGAGGGCTTGGGCGGCGTTGCGGCGCTGGCGGATGATCTGGGCGGGAGTGGAACTGAGGGTGACGTTGGTGATGATGTTGTCGATGGAGTTGCGGAAGAAGGTGACTCCGGCGCGGCGGGATTCGCCTACGATATCGACTCCTGCTTCGACTCCGAAGAGGGTTTCCTGGCGGAGGTTTGGGTTGGCTTGGGTGACGGCGTTGCCGGCGCGGAACTCGCGGTAGAGCTCATTGAGGGTGGGTGCGCGGAAGCTGCGGTATACAGAGGACCGGAAGCGGATGGGGCCGCGTCCGGCGGTGAGTCCGGCGGAGGGGCTGAGGAATCGGCTGTCCTGTCCGGTGAAGTGGTGACGGAGTCCAGCGAAGAACTGGGCCGGGCCTTTGGTGTAGTTGGCCTGGGCGAAGACGCCGTGCTGGAGCTGGCTGCCGCCGCCTTGACGGAAGCCGGTGGGGATTACGGTTTCGAGCGAATAGCCTTCGACGCGGACGATGTCGCCACCGGCGAGGAGGTTGGCGTTGTGGAAGGCGCGGCGGTAGAGGAAGGCTCCGCCGGTGGCGTCGGTGGGAACGGTCTGGAGCGAGGTGAGGCGCTCTGTGTTGCGGCCGGCGAGGATGGTGGAGAAAGACTGATGGTACTCCTGGCGGGTGTGATAGCCGAGTAAAGAGATGTTGTTCACGGTTCCGCCGGAATAGTGGGCGGAAATGGTGCCCATATTGACGGAATTGCGTTGGAGAACGGTGCCGTTGTCGCGGTCTTCGACGAGGATATCGGCCTTGAGGTAGAGGTTGTGTTTGTCGCCGAAGTAATCGAATTTCAGACTGGGAGAGACGAAATCGACGCCAGCCTGGGTGTCGGCGCGGCCGCGGATGTTGGCGGGGACGATGTAGTAGCCGCTGGTGGCATAGCCGCGGAAGCCGCCGGAGATGGCGAACTTGTCGAAGGGCTGGGCGAAGCCGGCGGTAAGGAGGTGCTGGGCCTGGTTGCCAGCTTCGTAGCTGAGAGTGGCGCGCTTCTGTTCCGGGGATGGAGAGAAGAGCGCGATGGCGCCTCCCATGGCGCGGTCCCCGAAGGCGGAGGTGGAGGCGGAGCGGAGGATTTCGACGCGTTCGAGCTGGCTGGGGTCGAGGCGGGTCCAGAAGACCCAGCCGCCGAAGGGGTCGTTGACGGGGACGCCGTCCCAGAGGACGAGGGTTCGGGATGCGCCGCTGGAGCCGATGCCGCGGAGGGAGACGCCCTGAGTGGTGGGATTGGCGACAAGCGAAGAGGCGCGGCGGAAGAGCGAGAAGCCGGGGACCATGCGGAGGCGGTCATCGAGGTTGACACCGGGGATTTTGGCGAGTTCGGGGGCACCGAGGACGGCGATGTTGGAAGGCGTCTCAGCCTGGACCTGACCGAGGACGGTGACGGAGGTTTTCACCGGGTCAAGTGACGGCTTGTCGTCCGGGGACGGGGGACTTTGCGCCGTGAGCAGGGCGCAGGAGAGCGGGATGAGATAGAGCGATCGCATGGCGCGCCGATGGCGTGAAGTATCCAGCATATTACAAGAGTGAGTGTGCATGCCTCGCGGCATGCACATCGCCACTTACGCGGCCAAGGGGAGCCTCTCCTGGAAGTATTGGAGGAGGGCGCTGGCGGCGATTTGGACCTGTTCGCGGACCTGGGAGTGGATGTCGGCCATGAGGCGGGAGCGATTTTGGGTTTGTTTTGTAATTTTGGCGTAATCGGCGAGGCCGGGGGCTTCCGGGGCATCGGGGAGGGCGGCGCGGAGCTGATCGTTGGTCTGGAGTTCGCGGAGGGTGCGGAGGGCCTTATTGAAGGCGCGGTTCTGGTCGGCCCGATGGCGTTCGAGTTTACGGACGCGTTCCGAGGTTTCGTCGTCGAAGAGGGATTCGGAGTTGGCGGTGGCTTGGGAAAGGAGGCGGTTGACGATGGAGCGTTTCCAGGCGGCTGCGACGAGGTCCTGGAAGACGCATTCCTGGAGGGCTCCGGAGGGTTTGACCTCACGGCGGAAGTCGGCCTCAAGTGCTTCGAATTGAGGGCGCTCGGATTCCGAGAGCGGAACGTACTGGCTGGAGAGGCCATGTTTGAGCGCGTTTTGGGAGGAGGAGGATTTTCCTTCGGGGGAACGGGGTCCGGTGGAGAGCTGGGCGTTGGCGCGGTTGGCGTCGACCTGAGCCTGGGTGGACATGGAGAGAATCTCCTTTTCGAAATTAGAATAGCATATGTTTCCCATTCAATAAAATCATTTTTTCGATTTTTTCGATTTTTTCAAGCCGGAATAAGGGAAGCGTGAACCGGAGGGAGGGGTCCTATACAGTGCAAAGTCCTAGGACTTCTGAGGCAAGAAACGAAGGAATACAGGTTGACGGCGGGCGAAAGGTCGGATAGACTGCGGTAACGCTACGGGGTTTGGGACATTCACAGGAGGGCTGAAGATGGCTTCTAATCCAACAGACAATTTTATTGGGACGGTGGTCTGCGCGGCGTTCAACTTCGCGCCACCGGGCTTCGTGATGTGCGCGGGTGGAACGATTCCGATCGCGCAAAACACGGCGCTTTTCAGCATAATTGGCACATCGTTTGGCGGCGATGGAAAGACGACGTTTGGTGTACCAGACTTGCGGAGCCGGGCGCCACGGCACCGGACATCGAGCAATCCGATCGGGTCGGCGGCGGGCGTCGAGCAGGTGCAACTGCAAGCCGGGCAACTGGCGCAGCACACGCATCCGATCCAAGCGACATCGGCGGCGGCAACCGCGACGACGCCGCAGGGGAACGTTCTTTCCGCGGGTAATCCACGCGGAATCGCCGTGTACGCGCCGCCTGGGACGGCGAGCGGACTGGCGGAGCACGCTATCGGGCAAACAGGCGGAGCATCGCCGCACACCAACATCCAGCCGTACCTGGCGATGAACTACCTGCTGACGACGACCGGACTCTATCCGAGTCCGCCGGCGGATAACGAGCCATTCATGGGCGAAATCCGGATTTTCCCATGGGGCGTGATTCCGTCGGGGTGGGCGCAGTGCAACGGGCAGGTGCTGGCGATAGGGGCGTCACAGGCTCTGTTTTCGCTGCTGGGGACCATGTATGGAGGGAACGGGATATCGACGTTCCAACTGCCGGACCTGCGGGGACGGGTGCCGGTGGGGATGGGGCAAGGAAACGGGCTGAGCCCATACGTGCAGGGGCAGATGGCGGGATCGGAGACGGTGACACTGACGACGCCGCAAATGCCGCAGCATTTTCATCAAATGAATGGAGTAGCGGGCGCACCAACGTCGCTGACTCCTTCGGGCAACATGCTGGCGCTGGGTGCTCAAGTGTTCAACAGCGGTGCATTCGACGCGACAATGGACAGCAGCTCCGTGGTTGTCACGGGACAGGGCAGAGGGCATGAGAACATGATGCCGTTTCTGACTTTGAATTACTGCATTTGCATCAACGGGATTTACCCCTCGAGGAGCTAACATGGCATACATTGGAGAAATTCGAATTTATGTAGGAGTGCGGGTTCCGGATGGATGGCTGGCCTGCGATGGAGCAGCCCTGTCGATTGCGGGGAACGAGGCGCTGTTTAACCTGATTGGGACCACCTATGGCGGGGATGGAGTGAACACGTTCAACCTGCCGAATCTGCAATCGAGGGTGGGAATCCACATGGGACAGGGCAGCGGCCTCAGCCAGCGCATATTAGGACAGACGGGGGGAGCAAGCGATGTGACGTTGGCGCCGGGGGACCTGCCTCCCCACACGCATACGCTGCAAGGCAACACGGGGGCTCCGGTGACGCAGAACTCGGGCGTGCTGGCGGGCGGCTTGACGTACGGGCCGCCTGGGGGGGCGCAGTCGCAGATGTTAGCGAATGCGACGGTGGGATTCACGCCGGCAACGGCGACACAGCCGCACACGAACGAGCAGCCGACGCTGGCGTTTCAGTACATCATCGCGATGGAAGGAATTTACCCATCGCCGGGAGGCAATTGAGGTAAATTTGGCGCGTTGCTTGAGTGAAGATGGACGTGCGGCGCTTCGGCGGCAGTCCATCTTGGCCGGTTGGTTTTGCCTGTGAGGCGAGCGGCCCGCGGGCTGGACAGAAACTTTATCAAAGCATCAGGAGGATAGTGGAATGCAGTTTCGCAAATTGCCCATTGCCATGATGGCGATGGCGGTGATGATGGCAGGGAGCGCGCAAGCGAGCCTCATCGGAGACACGGTGACGGTGACGGTGAACTGGCTGAGCGGGCCGACCGCCGACTCCGTTCTCGTCGCGCACCCGGCGGTGGAGTTCACGAATGCGAACGGGACCAATATCGGGAACGCCTTTCTGTTTCCTGGAGAATCCATCGACTTACAGTCCTTGGCGATTGTGCTGACCTTTACCGGTTCGTTCCAAGGGACCATCGGCGTGACGGGGATTGACGGGGTGGTGTCGGGACTGGCGGCGCAGGCGGGAAGTTTCGGGACACTGGATCAGTTTTCGATCACGGATAGCGGGCATTCGATCAGTTTCCGGTATATCGGGGGAAATCCCACGGCGCCAACGGGGGTTTCGACGCTGAACCTGACGTTCGACACAAATACAAACGGCGGCGGCGGCGACCCAACGCCCGAACCGGCGACGCTGGCGCTGATGGGCGCGGGGTTGGCCGGGCTGGCTTGGATGAAGCGCCGGTAAGTTTCTGAATTTGAGTTGGAGAGAGCGCGGCAGGCTTCTGGCTTGCCGCGCTTTTTGTTTTTGGCGGCTCGAGCGCAGAGGCAACAGTGGAGAATAGGCGTCTGGCCCGGCGGCGGAAGAGGTGGGACTGACGAGGAGGGATGCTTTGCTAAGCTGGCAGTTTGGATCCTAGCAGTGGCGAAGGGAGAACCGAACTGTGCAGGTGGTAGCAGGGATTGATCTGGGCGGAACCGCCATTAATTACACGATTACGACTCTCGATGAGAAGTTTCTCATTGAGGGTTTGTGCGAGCATCCGGCGCGCTCGGTGGAGGGGCCGGATGTGTGTCTCGCGCAGATTGAAGATGGGCTGAAAGTGGCGGTGGAGAAGGCCGGAGTGGGGCTGGGTGATATTGTGGCGGTGGGTTTGGATACTCCGGGTCCGGCGAGCGCGACGGGGGTGTTGAGCGCGGAAGGATCGACGAATTTCGTGCATGCGTCGTGGAGTGGGTTTGATATTCGCGGCGGGTTGGAGGCGCGACTGGGGCGGCCGGTGACGTATCTGAACGATGGAAACGCGGGGGCGCTGTGGGGGCATTGCGTGTTGTTTGGTACGTCGGGCAAGCAGACTTCGATTTCGGCGATTGTGGGAACGGGGTTGGGCGGCGGCGTGATTCTGGAAGGAATCGTGGTGAAGGGGCGGATGGGATTTGGCGGAGAGTTGGGGCATGTGCTGATTCCGTATCAGAGCATTGAAGGGATTGAGGGAATGGTGCCGCGATGCAATTGCGGACGGGTGGGGGATCTGGAGGCACTGTGTTCGTTGACGGCGATCCGGCAGACGCTGCTGCCGTATTTCCTAGGGAAGTATGCGGGGCATGAGTTGGCGGGGATGCCAGTGGCGGAGGCGGCGAAGCGCGTGCGCGGGATGGCGGAGCGCGGGGATGCGATGTGCCGGGATATTTTCCGGGTACAGGCGCGGGCGTTGGGCTTGTTTTTCGATGAAATGGTGAATACGTTTGACCCGGATGCACTGATTATTGGCGGCGGGGCGTTGGAGACGGGCAAGGAGTTTCAGGAGTGGTTTATCGGGGAGGCACGGAGGGGGATGCCGGAGCAGCGGGCGGAGCAGGCAGGGATCCCGATTGTGGTGATGCCGAATGGGGATACGGCCGGGGCTCGCGGGGCGGCGATTGAGGCGTTGCGGGGGGTGAGATAGGGACGGGCCTTTTCTGGCCCGCACCGAGGTGACTTTTTCGATTGGTCTAAGTTACGCGCCGGCCTGGAGGCCCGCGCCACTGAATTGAGACCAAAGTCACGGTACGGAATGCGGCCGGCTCTCATGCCAAAGAATGTTTTCGGGCTGAGTATGGGGGAATGGAGACCCGGGTGTGCGTTGCGGCGTTGCTTATGGTGGCGCTGGGGGCTAGTGATTTGGCGGTGTGTGCCGGGCTGAACCTTGATGACAGGCGCAAGCTTGTGTTCTCGCCGGCGGGGGGCGAGGAATTGACGATTCCCTACAAGCGCATCCGTTCGATGGAGTATGGGCAGAAGGACCACTCGCTGACGATCCGGTATGGGAATGCGGTGGCTGTCGTGACGGTGGCCGAGGACAGCGTTCGTTCGACGCTGGCGCTTCTTACGATGCGCACCGGGAAACGAGTGGAGCTGAAACGGGAGGAGCAGGGGGCGGAGTTTGCGAAGCTTGCATTTGCTACGCGGCCGCCGAAGCCGGTGCGTGCAGCGGTGCGGGAAGAGCGGAAGGAGATCGCGGTGCGGTTCACATCGGTGCCGGACGGGGCCGATGTCCTGATCAATGATGAGTTTTGGGGAAGCACGCCGACGGTGGCGCTGACGCGGTTGGAGGCGGGGACTTACAAGGTGGTGGTGAAGAAGAGCGGCTATGTTCGGTGGGAAGAGAATGTGACGCTTGCGCCGGGCGACGATCGTACGGTCGCGGCCGAGTTGGCGGTGCAACCGTACGATCCTATGCAGGCGCGGATTACGGGGAATTTTTAGTTACGCGCCGGCCTGGAGGCCCGCGCCACTGCTGCCGCTAAGCCGGCGGCGATGAGGGCGAGGGACGAGGGCTCGGGGACGGTGGGAGTTTCTTCGGCGGTGAAGGTGGCGGCGATGAGGTTGTTGATAGTGCCGATGCTGGTGTTGCTGCCGGTGTTTCCGCCGTTGAGGGTGGTGATGTTGCTGACACGGAGGAGATTGGTGAGATTGGCGGGGAGGGTGTTGCAGGTTCCCTGGGTCAGTCCGTTCGAGTTGCGAACGGCGCTGCAGGTGGTGCCGTTGACGCCGTCGGAGAGGATCATCTGGTCGACGGAAAAGCCGTTGGAGACAGCGGAACTCGTGCCGAAGCTGACGATGTCGGGGGTGGTGAAGGCGACGGTGCCGGGGATGGCGGCGGAGAGGGCGACATCGTAGGTGAAGCTGAAGGATGATGAGTCACCGGCGTTGGCAAGGAAGACGACTCCTGGGGTGGGACCTTGGGAGTTCTTGGAGAAGGTCATGAGCAGGGTGTTGCCGCCTCCGGTGCTGATATCGACGTTGATGTCGCCATTCTGGTAGTCGAGGCCGTTACCAGTACTGGAGGAGCTACCGAAGACAAAGTTGGATACGGTGTACGTGGTGTTGCCTCCGACGGTGATGCTACAGGCAGTGGGTGATTCGACTGTGCCGCAGGTGGCGGCGAAGCCGGGTGCGGCTAAGGCGATGGCAAGAAAAGCAGATCCGAGTAATTTTTTGGACATGTTCGAAGTTAACATCGGCGGGGTCGCAACGAAGTAAGGGAACGGTAAGGGAAGGGTAAGGATTGGCAGAGGCAGGCGATTGACTATCGCGACGTTATCGATTATGCTGCGGGGAGTACAGCTTTTCGGTGAGGAGAAACGCCATGTTTACGCGCTTTGGAGTGATGCTGCTGATGCTGTGGGCGGTGATGACGCCACAGAGAGTGAACGCCCAGGCGGGCGGCGGGTCGATTGTGGGGAATGTGCTGGATGAGAGCGGGGCATCGATTGCGGATGCGACGGTGCGGGCGCGGCAGACAGCGACGAACGTGGTGAACGAGTCGCGAACGAACAGCGCGGGGTATTACGAATTTCCGCTGTTGCCGGCGGGCCGATACACAGTGGAAGTGGAGAAGCAGGGATTTCAGAAGGCGCGGAGCGAGGTGTTCGATTTGAGCACGGGGACGCGGCCGCGATTGGATTTCGGGCTGAAGGTGGCGAGCGTGGCGGAGAGTCTGGATGTGGTGGCGACGGCTCCGGTGATTAATACAACGACGACGGATCTGGGGATGGTGATGCCGACGCAGAAGATCGAGTCATTGCCGTTGAACGGGCGGAATTTCCAGCAGTTGGTGGGGTTGCAGGCGGGCGTGCTGGACAAGCCGGCGGGGTCAGTAGGGTCGCGGGGCGGGATTGAGTTTAACGGATCGCCGGCATTTGGAAACAACCTGCTGCTGGACGGCGTGGACATGTCGTTTGGGGAAAACAACGGATTGGGCGATACAGCGGCGGGGACAGGCGGGAACGGGACGCTGATCAACACGGTGAGCGTGGAAGCGATTCAGGAGTTCAAGGCCACGGGGAGCGCGTTTTCGGCGGAGTTCGGACGGGCGACGGGCGGCGTGCTGCAGGTGACGACGAAGAGCGGGACGAATCAATTTCACGGGACTTTGTTTCATTTCTTCCGCAATGACAAATTGGACGCGGCGGGGTTCTTCAACAACCGGTCGAACCTGGCGCGGCCCTCGCGGCGGCAGAATCAGTATGGGGGGAATATCGGCGGGCCGGTGAAGAAGGACAAGCTGTTTTTCTTTTTCAATTACGAGGGAGCGACGGTGCGGCGGTATACGCAGATTCAGAGCAACGTACCGACGCCGTTATTGCTGAGCCAGGTGAGCGGGCCGATCCGGCAGCATCTGGACGGACTGCCGAAGGATTTCACGCCGACGACGAATCCGCTGCTGGGCTTTCACCGGCGCAACGACCGGCTGACGAACGATGAGAATACGTATATGTCGCGGGCGGACTGGCGGTTCAACAATAGCCACCAACTGGCATTCCGGTACAACTACAATCACCAGAATTATTTCGAACCGAACTTGTATCCGACCAATCAGCGGCAGTTCCCGATGCGGTATCACAACGCGGTGGTACAGGATAACTGGACGGTGTCGCCGACGGTGTTCAATGAACTGCGGCTGGGGTTCAACCGGACGTCGCTGAACCGGGTGAATTCGACGTTGTACACGCAACCGGGCTGGGTGGAGATTGTAGGGGCGTTCAATTCCGATTTCCAGAGCCAGTTGTTTTTCATTACCAACAACTATACGATTGCGGACAATCTGACGTTGATCCGGGGGAACCACTCGGTGAAGATGGGGTTTGAGATCCGGGACAACCGTTCGGCGCGAATTCAGAGCACGAACGTGACGCACTTTTTCAATTCGCTCACCGATCTGATTGCGGACAATCCGAACCGGGTACGGGTGACGTTCGGGAATCCGGGGGGTCGCCTGCAGAGCACGGCGTACGGATTTTTCGTGCAGGACGACTGGCGGGTGAGCCGCAATCTGCTGATCAACATGGGCGTGCGGTATGAGTATTTCACGCCGTTGAAGGGCGGGTACAACGTGGCTGGGTCGGATCCATTTGGGGACTTCACGAAGCCGGGCGCGCCGATGTTTGCGAAGGATGGGAACAATTTCGGGCCGCGGCTGGGGATGGTCTGGAATCCGTTTGGGAATCAGAAGACGGTATTGCGGGCGGGAGGCGGGATCTCGTATGCTCCGCCGCAGCCGTTCTTCTACTATGACGGGTCGTTCATCCGGCCGGAGATTCCCTTCAATGCGGACTTCGCGCGGGCGGACGTGCCGGCGACGCAGAGCCTGGCATTTCCCTTCCCTCAGGCGGCATTCGCGCAGAGCGTGATTGCGAATCCGGCGAATTTGCCGCGAGGGTTTATCCTGAGCCGGCTGGTGGCGGATTACAACCGGCGCGATGAATATGCGGGGCAGTGGAATCTATCGGTGCAGCGGGAAGTGAATCCTTCGCTGGCGATGCAGGTTTCCTACGTGGGAAGCCGTGCGCTGAAGATGTTGACGGGACGTTTTCCGAACCAATTTCTGCCGGGGCAGACGGCGCGGCCGCGGCCTGACCTGGGGAGCATCTATTTCCGGGAGAATGCATCGACATCGAGCTATCACGGGTTGCAGGTATCGGTGAATCAGCGCTTGAAGAAGGGTTTCAGCGCTGACTTCTACTACACCTGGAGCCATGGGATGGGCTACTACGGGGCGGACGCAGGATATGGGAATAGCGATGAGGGCGGGATTCAGGACAACTACGACGCACGCAGCTCGTATGGGCCGAAGGTGAGCGATCTGCGGCACCGGGGAGTGATTGTGTTTACCTACCAGGTGCCGACATTGTCGTCGAACGCGGTGGCGAAGCATGTGCTGGGCGGCTGGGCGGTGCAGGGGATCACATCGTTGCGAACGGGGTTCCCGTTGAATGTGCTGGCGGGTGTGGATTTGGTTCGGAATCAGCGGCCGAATTACCAGCGGCCGGATGTAGTGAGTTCGGATGTGTATGCGTCTAGCGCGGACGGGCTGACCTATCTGAACCGGGCGGCGTTCGATATCGTGACGCCGGGGGCGCAGCGGCGGTATGGGAATCTGGGGTACAACGCGTTGCGGTCGCCGGGGTCGTTCAACATGGACGCGTCGCTGCACAAGAATTTCCGGGTGCGAGAGGGGCATACGTTCAGCTTCCGGCTGGAGGCGTTCAATGCGTTGAACCACTTCAATCCGGGCGGGCCGGTGAACTCGGTGTCGAACCCGAATTTCGGTATCATTCAGAGCGGGAGTGGCGGGAGGAACCTGCAGTTGGGGGCGAAGTACATTTTTTGATGAGAAGACAGAAGAGAATGCCGCGGGAATCGGCACAGGCGCGAGTGGCCGATGCGGTAAGAAGCGCGATTTTCGCGGGGGAATTGCGTCCGGGCGACCCGATCCGGGAATTGCACCTGGCGGAGCAGTACAAGGTGAGCCAGACGACCGTGCGCGAGGCACTGGTGCGGTTGGAGCACGCGGGGCTGGTGCGGCGGGTGAGCAACATCGGGACGTTTGTGACGCAGCTTTCCCCGCGAGAGATCCAGCAGCGGCTGCGATTGCGGGTGATGCTGGAAGGGCTGGCTGGGGTGGAGGCGACGCGGCTGGCGACGGCGCGGCAGGTGGAAGAGTTTGACGAGCGGCTGGCGGCGATGGAGCGGGCGCGGGCAGCGAACGATCATTTTGAAGCGGCGCAGGCGGACGTGGAGTTTCACAGGCTGCTATGGACGTGCTCCGGAGATCAGACGTTGTACCAGGTGCTGGATCAGATTTCGGTGCCGCTGTTTGCGTTTGTGTCGATGGAGCGGCAGCGGATGCAGGAGAGCCTGCCGGACGCGGTAGAGCGGCATTTGCCGATTGTGAAGGCGCTGCGGGCCCGGGATGGGGCAGCTGTGCAAGAAGCGATCCGGATGCATATCGAGGGGACGTATGGGGAGTACCTGGGGGCGGCGTTGCCGTACGGGGTGATGGCGGGGTAGCTGCAGAAATTTTTCTTCCGTCGTGACCAGTTGGGCGTTATTCCCAGCATGAGGATTCACTTGACGGTGGCGATGGTTGTGCTGGTGGGCGAGGCATTGTGGGGACAGGGGAACGTGCAGCGAACACCGCTGGTCGGCACGGCGTTGTCCTGTGGAAAGACAGGGACCACAGGTGGACTGGCATCAGGGACGGACCTGCAGCGCTATGACATTCCCACGAGCCAGTATCCGTATGCGATGTGCAATGACGGATCGAATGCGATCTTCTACTTCCGGCCGTTTCAAGGGGAAGCGAACCGGAACCGGTGGGTGATCTTTCTGCAAGGGGGAGGATCGTGCAGCAGCGCGAATGATTGCGCGAACCGGTGGTGCTCCGTGGATACAAGCTTCAGCAGTGTCGGGATGTCGTCGATTCCCGCGCCGAAGGAAGGGATCCGGGGGAACGGGATCCTGGAGCGGCGGGCGGACAATCCGCTGGCAGGGTGGAATCAGGTGCTGGTGAAGTATTGCAGCAGCGATAAGTGGAGTGGAACCGCGAAGGACGTGATCCAGGACGCGGACGATCCGGTGACGGGGCGGGAAGTATTCTACCGGATCCATTTTTTGGGGAGTCAGATTCTGGATGCGGCGATGCAGGTGCTGCGGCGGCAGAAGGGGGAGACCTGACGTACACATTAGGGGCAGGTGCGAATGTCGTGTTGCCACATCTGGACGATGCACAGGTTGTCTTGCTGGCGGGGGCATCGGGCGGTGGGAACGGGGTGGTGAACAATCTGGACCGGATGGCTTCGGCACTGCGGCGGACGAACAACAACTGCAAGGGGAAGACGTGCGCGTTGGAGGTGCGGGGGCTGCAGGATTCGGCATTCAACCCGACGTTGTTGACGCTGGATTTCAGCGCATCGGCGCCGTGCCGGTTCGGATTTTGCACGCCGGAGGACTACCTGCAATGGGCGAGGACGGAGGGGGACGATGCGACATGGAGGGCTAAGTCCGACAGCAGTTGCGTGGAATGGCACCGGACGAATGCGCCGGAACTGGAGTGGCGCTGCAGCGATGAGGCGTATGTGATTGCCAACCACATCACGACACCGATTTTCGTGCGGCAGGGGCAATTCGACCAGAACCATGTGCCGGCGTATGTGAAGTCGGAGTTCCGGGTTCCGCCGGCGACGACACCGATGACAGCGGCGGATTACGGGCGGCTGGTGCGGGAGCAGGCTGCGGCACTGGGCGATGCGCCGAAGGATGGGGTCGAGGGCGCGAGCATGACAACGGCTCCGGGGGCATTTATCCCGACGTGTCCGGAGCATGAGACGCTGACGGACACGCCGCAGATTTTCAATGTACGGATCCGGGTGAGCGCGACGCAGGAACTGACGATGTTCGACGTGTTGCAGAACTGGCTGCTGGACAGGCAGCCAACGATCGTGATTGCGCCGAACGCAGCGGCGAACACGTGTCCGGCGAATTAGGCTAGAACGGCTTCAGAAGTTTGAGGGCGGAAGTAACCAGGGAGTTGCCGGTCATGGGTCCGACGATGCCGTCGGCCATGAGGCCGGATTGCTTTTGGAAGGCGACAACGCGCTGGTTGGTTTTGGGGCCGAAGATGCCGTCCACGGCGAGAAAGGGCTGAAAGGGGAGTGTGAAGTTCAACAACTGCTGAACGTCGCGGACATCGTTTCCGGTGCTACCGATTCGTATCATCATAAATCACCTCTTGGATTAGAATTTGACGCCTGAGATGCGGGTGTTGGTCACCATGATGGTGACGTTGACGGGGAATTTGGTGGGGGTCACGGCGGAGATATTGAAGGCGAGTCCCATGAAGGTGAGGATGAGGGGGGGAGTGCCGCCGAGGGTTGGGGAGAAGAGGAAGGTGACGGCTCCACCGACGCCGGTGCCACCGCCGACGGAGACGCCGAAGTAAGGTCCGGCGAAATCGGAGGGGCTACCGATGATGACGGTGAGTTCGCCGCCGACGGCTGCGCCTGGGGTGTTGAAGGTGATTCCCGCACCGATGGAGGAGAAGAATCCGACTTCGGGGGTGGTTGAGCCATAGAAGCCGGTAGAGCCGATGGCGGTAGCGACAGCGCCAATGGAGCCGGCCAGGGCGAGGGCGCCGGTAATATCGACAGAGCTGCTGAACCGGATGGCGACGGTGGAGGAGATGAGATTGATGGCAGGCTTGAGCAGGGACACCGTCGGCTTTGGGGTTTCGGAGAGACTCAAGATTTCGCTCGCGGTAGAGAGGAGCGGGCTGACGCCGAGAGTAGTTCCCAGACTGAGGGCGGCTTTGAGGGCTGTTTTTTCCGTAGAGCCAAGGGACTTGCGGCCCCGGCCACTGGGGATTTTGACGGGCAACTGGCTCATAAAGTCCCAGTTGGCTAACTGTGTGGCATCTATTTTGATTTGATTCATTTGATTTTTATGCCTCCACTGGGATCATGCGCAGATGGAGGGAAAAGTCTGTCATTGGGGATGAAAATGTGTAAGTAGACTTGTTCAGTCTTCCCAGACTGAACTGCGACCGGCCTGGAGGCCCGTCGCCACCAGGCTGCCGGGGCTAGCAGAGTTCGGAGGGGACGAAATCGAGGGTATCGAGTTTGGTGGCGGGGGCGATGAGGCGGAGCAAGGTTTGGAGGGCGGCGCGGTATTTCTGGACGAGTTCCACGTAGTCGAGGTCACCGCTGCCCATTTGCGTGAGTTGCACTTCGAGTTCTTTGCAAGTCTCGCGGAGTTCCTGCTCCCGTTCCGAGACGGCTTCCGATTTGGCCTGTTGGTAGCCGGTGGTTGTTTGTTTGGCTTGTTTGTCTGAGGATTCGGAGTAGCCCAGCATGGAGCGGATTTCCTCGGAGGCCTTGACCGGGTTTTTGGCGAGGTAGATGAGGACGGGGGAGTGGTCGCTGGTGTCGTCGGTCTTCATGAGTTGAAAGGCGCGGCTGTCGCAATCGACGGCGAGCACACTGCCGTTGTCGGGATCGATGGGGTAAGCGCCTTTGATGGGCCAATCGCGGGAGCAGATGCCGAAGTCGGCGACCTGGGCACGGATGGAGTTGAAGGGATCGTACTTTGGTTTCCAGGTGGGATGATTGGTGGCGGAGGCAGAGGCGACGATTTCGAGGGACGGCGGGATCTGCTGTTCGAAATTGATTTTGAGGGAAGGATCGTTGCGGTCGCGGTTGATGTGGGGCGGGAGGCGCTGGGTGGAGGACTTGCGACGCTGTTTGGGGGCTCGGGAGGAATTACTGTTCTTCTGGCCGTCATCGTCGTCGACGATGAAATTTTCGAACTCCGCTTTGGAGGCGCGGGAGCGAGTTGATTGTTTCTTTTCCGGGTAAGCGACGATGGTTTCGGCGGTGAGGTAGTAGTCGCCGACGACGACCCAGAGTCCGCCTTCGGAGACGATGCGGTCGAGGACAGCCTTCAACTGGTGCTGGTAGATGCGGAGGCGGTTGAACTCACTGGTGCCTTGTTCGGGTGAGGTGTGAACGACGCCGAGGTTGAATTTGAGGCCGGTGCAGCCCTTGGCGGGGCAGAACTTGGTGAGGCGGTAGACGACGATGGGACGGAACTCGAGATCTTCGTCTTTGCCGCGGAAGACAAAGGCATCGCCTTCGGAGAGACCGGAAACGGTGTCGTTGGGGAGGTAGAGATCGACTTTGGGATGGACGGTGAGATTTGTGGATGGGACGCCGACCAGGGGGTAATATTCCTGGTAGCGAAATTTGGTACCGGCGAACTTTTCGTAGAGCGCTTCGATCTTAGGGTGGGATTTCTTCAGTTCCTGATAGACGACGGCTTTTTCCTTTTCGGAATTGCCGCTGAGGATCGTACGATTGTCATCAATGGCGGTGCGCCAGGCCTTGAGATCTTTGGAAAGTTTCCCGTCGCGGATGGCTTGGAAGAACTGCGCTTTTCTCTGTGCCTTCTCGTCGAGTTCCTCACCCTCTTTGGGTTTTTTCCAGGTGGAGGGGTTGAACTGTTTGTGAAACTCCAGCCGGGTGAGAGTGCTCTGGCTTTGGAGGAGCGGGCCCCAGTGGAGCACTTTGACGCCCTGGGGGAGCCCATTGAGCTGACCGGTGGCAGTGGAGTTAATTTCCTGGAGGGCGAGGACGTCGAGAGGGCCTGAGGAGCCGGCACAGACGGCGGCGATGGAATCGCGTTTCAGTTTCTTTTTAGTCTCGGTGGTGGTGGCCGAGAGGTGGTTCATGTTCCATGTGCCGACGCGTGCGGTGAACTCGCAGGGTGCCTGCTGAGAGCAGGGGGCGACGGGTTTGGAGAAGCTGGCGAGATTAGAGGTATTTTTATACTCGCTGAGGATGCGGCGGGCACGCATGGTTTCGCACTCGTGGGTCTGCACACACTTTTCGCAGAGTCCCACCTGGCAGGCGCAACGATAGCGGACGGGGTTGAGGCAGGCGCAGCGAGGCCCGCATTTGTGTCGCGGATAACACGTGGTGCAGTAGAGACTGAGGCAGTCAAAACAGAACTGGCGTTTGTCCGATGGGGAATAGCCGCGTTTCTTGCAGCCGGGGGCTTCACAGGCGCAGGGATGGGTGTCGATGCAGGAGCGGCAAAATAGTCGATTGCACAACTGGCACATGCGATGCGTGGCGGTTTCGCCGCAGTATCCGCACTGGCACTTGTGGTTGGTGCTGACGCATTGTTCGCAGAAGGGGAGGCAACAGATGCGGCAGTGGGCGTGACCTTCGACGGGTACGGTTTCACAGGCGCAACAGCACTCATGGTCGGCGAAGCAGGCAGCACAGTAGAAGCTGCCGCCGTCCCAGGAGCAGATGAGCTCGACGGCTTCCGGACCATGGGCATCGTGTTCGCAATCGCAATCGTGGCGGCGGGTGTTACAGGCCGAGCAATAGACTTTCTCGCAGATCTCACAATCGACCAGTTTGCGTCCACTGCCGCAGTCGCAGAGACAGACATGGTTGGGCTCGCAGAGTTTGCAATAGAGCCGGGCGCAGGTTTGGCAGGGCACGTAGGGGCCGGCGACGCCGGGGTGCTTTTTGTTGTCTGTGCAGGCGCACGTGTGGGTGATGCTACAGCAGAGGAAACAGCCGAAGTGCTGGCATTTGTGGCAGAAGAAGGCGAGTTTGTCGCCGTGGACGCTGCACCGGCAGCCATGATCGAGGAGGCAGCGGCGGCAGAAAACCTCCTGGCATGCCGTGCAGAGGACTTCGGGCCAGAGACCGCTTTCGCAGCCGCAGGTTTCCTGCACCTGGCGGGGAGCGGGGGTTTGCCGGGTGGTGGTTGTTTGCTGCGACTGGGAGGAATTGGTGAACTCCATGAGGTGGCGTCCGGTCAGGCAGAAACGGTCTGGCGATGGCGGGCCGCGTTCTGCCAATCCTCAGGAGTGAGAAGTTCTTCGAGGCTGGCGAGGCGTTGGGCCGGCGCGAGGCCGGGGGCAGTGAGCAGCTCGCGGATTCTGGGATAGAGATCGAAATGGGGGCCGATGCAAAGGGAGAAATGAACGAAGGCGCGGATTTCGGCGGGGTGTTGGAAGCCAAGGGTCCTGGCCCGGGCGGCCGCCTCAAGGGCGCAGGTCATGGCTTGCGAGCGGGCGCCAGGCAGTGCGGGGATGGCTTGGGGGAAGTTCCGTTCCACTTCGGCGACGCAATGGCGGACGAAGGAATCGAACTCGGCGAGGCGAAACGCCTCGATCTGATTGTCGCGGATGGTGAGCATGGGGTCTCCGGGTTGGAAGTCGCGCGCATGGAGGACGTAGGCGGAAAGGGGATTACCGGGGCTGGTGTTGGGGACGCGGCGGAAACCGAGGCGAAGGGCCACTTTGTGGGAGGCAATGTTGTGCCTTTCGATCCAGGTGTCGATGCGGGTGATGGCCTTTGAGGAGAAGACGGAGTTGAGGGCGAGGCGGGTGGCAGCGGTGGCGTAACCGAGGCGTCGGTAGGGGGGAGCGATCCAATAGCTGAGTTGAGCAGACCTGCGCCTTGTGCTGATGTGGCCGATGCGGACGGCGCCGACGGGGCGGTGATGGGGGAATTCAATGATCCAGAGGAAGGAAGTTCCGGCAAGGGCGTTGGCACGGAGTTGGGCGAGCCAATCGGGAAGGGAGAAGGCCGGATCGTGGACGGGGAGATGATACGGGTCTTCCAGAGCGCCTTCGAAGAGGTGCCTGAGGGAATCGGGATCGCAGGCGCCTCCAGGCCTGAGGAACATCGTGGAGTAAGGCGAATACCACTCCGTTCGGCTTGAGGTTGTTTAATGATGGAATGAAGTGGAGTATCCGCGATAAGCGGATCTCAGGTGAGATTTGTTAACAGAATGCAATTTTGAAAAGACGGACTGGTGGGAAGCGCCTACATCCGCGGTGACCCGCAGGTGACAGGGCACGCGAAGGCTTCGGCGGGAGAGGAGCAATAAGAGGAGAAAGCAGGTGCGGCGCGAGTGGGAAGATTTCGCGACTAAGCGAAGGAGTTACGTAGCTATTTGGAGTCTGGACGTTTGTGTCCGGAGAGAATGGGCGGATAGCGGGTGAGCCTGGAAAGGCGCCGGCGACTCTGCGATTTTGACTGCCATGGGGACGTGTGGCCGGCGAAGGGGAGACCGAGCTTAAGGGAACTGGCGGGTGGCGGGAGTTTCTGGGGTTGCGGTGGCTGGGATTCGGTTTTCGCGCCGGGGCGGCGCTGGCGGCACTGCCGCCAAGATCGCCATGAGCCAAGGCCAGTGGAATTGGATTGGATGGCTTCCGCATGACGACTGCGGGAGCGGGCGGGTTGCCCTGGGGGTTCAAGGCCGCAAAAACGGGTGTTGTGGGTACGGGTTGGCAGAGAGTGAAGTTCCTTGGAGTGACCGACGACGCCCTTGGCGGCGAATAGATCGAGGCAATCGGCGCTGGCTCCCTTGTGGTGGGAATGCATGTCCCAAAGCCCGGGGATGAAGAATTTGCTCTTGCCGGTTTCAGCGCGCGGCGTCGCTGGAAGAAGGATCAAGTCTAGATGGTGAGGAGGCGGCGAGGGCCCAGGCGGTGGCGGCGGCGGAGAGGAACTGGTCGCGCCCGTGGGGAATCCGGTTTCCAGGTAGGGTTGGAAGCCGAAGCGTCTTGGAGGGGACGAACCAGGTTCCTTGTGCGGCTTTGTGCGGAGGAGGAAGCGGCCGCTCCTTTGCGGAATGCGGGATCTTGGCGGAGACTCGGCGGCGTGGATGGCGTAGAGGCCGCCCGACCGGTGGCATAGGCATCTGGGGACATGGTGGAGCGTTGCGACTAACCGCCGGTTGGGGATTGAGGAGCGCAGGCGAGCGGACTGGCGGGCAATTTCGGAGGAAGAGGCTCTGTCCAGACGAGTCCGAGGGTAGCGCGGAAGGATCGCCTTGGGTGTCGGAAGGGGTTGAGGAAGGAGGTAGGCGCGCGCTTTGGCGATTTGGGGCGTTCGTTTTTGCGCATGGCGGAGGGGAGGCGTTTCTGGATGGCGCGAGCAGCGAGGGCGTGTAGACGAATGGGGCGCGGCCGGCGAGCGGGGGCTGCATGTCGCTGCCTTCCTGGAAGACATCCGGCAGTTGAAGAGAGCTGAGACAAAAAGCGCGGCTGCATCGGTGATGGGATTGGCGACGTTTTCCTCGGCCAAGCCGCCGAACAGGCCGTAGGTTACGTTGCCGAGGAAACCGAATACTCCGGTGCTGCCGGCGAGGAGATTTTCGCGCGACGGGGCCCACATTTCGAGTGGTCGCCGCGGTGGATGCGCAGCGGGAGGGATGGCGAGATCGGCACGCCGTGTTTGCGGGCGATGGCTGCGGCGACGGCGGCGATGCTTGCGGTGATACAGAGCGGCGCAGCGGGGTTTGCTGATGGAATTTCCGGCACTGGTGTAGAGGGTATTGCGCTCGGCTCTGACGGCTTTGCGGGGTTCGAGGGGCTTGGCGGCAGCGGGGGTGACGGGCGGCTTCCGTTCCCCGGAGACGGCGCCGCGGGCGCGGAGGAGTTGGGTGACCGGAGACTCGCCCTGCATGAGAGCCCAATCGAGGGCCGTTCGACCGAGGGAGTCGCGGGTGTGGAGTTCGGCTCCGGCATCGAGCAGGGCGCTGAGGGTTTCCGTGTTGGGATCTTCGGCGGATGCGGCCATCATGAGCGGCGTTACGCCCTGCGTGCCGGGGCGGTTGGGATCGGCTCCACGTTGGAGGAGATGGCGGATGGCTTCGGTGTCGCTGAACTGGGCGGCGAGGGAGATGGGCGGGAGGGCGCGCGTCAGTTGGCGGATGTCGGCATTGGGATCGGCGCCGAGGGCGAGGAAATCGGCGACTCCGCGAGCGACGCCGGGGATGGTATTGGGGCGCATGCCGAAGCCGGTATTAATGAAGAGGCCGGACATGGGAACCGATCCGGGAGGGCCAGTGGAGGGATTTGAGGTCGGGTTTGAGGGTGCCGCGCGCGGCGAGGAGCTGGCGGAAAGTGCAGGGTCGTTGATGGTGCAGGCAATCTGCAGCAGGTCCAGGCGGATGGGTGCGTTGGGGATGATGGCCATGCGCTTTGAGTCGACGCCGGAGTCGAGCAGGATGCGGACGATTTGTCGAGATTGCCACGGATGGCTGCCATGAGCATGGGAGTGGCGCCGGATTTGGCGGCGGCGGTTGGTTGCGCTCCGGCTTTGAGGAGGAGGTTGAGTTTGGCGGTATCGCCGGTGGCAAACATGAGCGGGGTGAAGCCTTCGGGGGTGCTGGTGTTTGGGTCGGCACCCGCGGCCAGCAGACGTTGCAAGTCCTGGAGGGAGCCGTAGGCAGCCGCGTAGATGATTGGGGACATGCCGTGTTGGTCGAGGGTTTCGTCGGGTGAGGCAGACTGCGGCTGTGCCAAGGCCTGGCTCAAAGTGGCGATGAAGATGAGTGAAGCGAACATGGAGGCAATGATGCTGGAAAGTGATGGGGGAAGAGCAGTACAGAACGGCAACTGGACCGTACGTACGTTGTGGATTCAGTAAGATAGCAAAATGACGGAAGGGCAGGAGGAAATCCGGCAGCAGCTTAGTGTAGTGCCTGGAAGCTGCAATTTCGCAAGTGCGGAGCGCCTGAGCCGATCCTGCGATTCCTGGTGGAGCAGACGCTGGATGGGAATGCGGAGCGTAAGCTGAAGGAGTACACGATTGGGGCGGAGGCGCTGGGGCGGGCGAGGGGTTCGATCCGAGGATTGACTCCATTGCGCGCGGGAGGTGTCGCGTCTGCGGACGCGGCTGAGCAGTATTACGCGACGGCAGGGGCGAACGATGAGTTTCGATTCGTGCCGGCTCGGGGGAGTTACGTTCCCGGCTGATTGAGAGGCGTCCTTCGCGCCGGCGGAGCCCGTGGAGAGACGAAGCTGCTGGTGGGTGGGCGTAGGGTGTTAAGGGTGCTGCGCAGGGCTGCTATTCCCCGCGCGGCGTGGAGCTGGAGGGCGAAGACGAAGCACGCCCCGGCTCTGCTGGACGTGGAGCTTCTGCCGGATGGGAGTCGGCAATGTGGTGGGAACGCAACTGGCGATTTCTCCGGATGGGATGATGGGTGGCGGTGGTGGCCGGGACGCGGGAGGGCGGGTGCGCGGAGCTGCATTTGCGGTGGCTGGATGAAGCGAGGGTGTGCGGCTGGCGGGACGGGGAGGGGCGCGCGGTCCGTTTTTTTCTCCCGATGGGGAGTGGATCGCCTACCGGTCTACGGGAAGTCAGGGCAGAAGATCGCGGTGCGGGGAGGATCACCGATCACGTTGTGCGATGCGCCGGACTTGCTGGGAGGGAGTTGGGGGGACGATGGGAACATCGTGGCGGCTTTGACTACGGAGGCGAAGCTGTGGCGGGTGGCAGCATCGGGAGGGAAGCCCGTTGCGGTGATCGACGAGACGGCGCAGATCGCGCGATTTCTGTGGCCGCAGGTGTTGCCGGGAGCAGCGGCTGTGATCCTGTCCAATGTTCAACTGACGCCAGACGCGGGAAGCGTGGAGGTGCTGACGTTGCGGGATGGGCGGCGACGGACGCTGGTACGGAATGGGATCTTTGGGCGCTACCTTCCGTCGGGGCACCTGGTGTATGTGAATCAGGGAAGCCTGTATGCGCAGCGCTTCGATTTGGACACTTTGCAGGTGAGCGGCTCGCCGGTGCTGGCGGCGCGGGACATTGAGTTTTCGCCGACGTTTGGGTATGCGCAATTTGATGTTTCCGGGGATGGGACGCTGGTGTACCGGCGGCGTGGGGGATCGGGGCAGTTTACGGTGCAGAAGCTTTCTCAGGATGGCGCGGTGGAGACGCTGGGCGCATTGGGAACGTGGTTGTGGCCGAGCCTGTCTGCGGACGGAAGGCGGGTGATGGTAGCGCGGATGGAGAGCGGCGAAAGCCGGATCTGGATGTTGAGCCTGGCGGAGAAGACTGCGCCTGAGCCGATCACTCCAGTGGGGGCAGGCGCGGCGTCGTTGTGGTTGCCGGATGGGGAGACGGTGTTATTCCAAGGAAAAGGGACTTTACAGTGGTTCCGCTGGCGGAAGGGCGGTGAACCGCGGACGTTGCTGAGCGGCGGGGTGTATGTTCCTTCGTCGGTGAGTCCGGATGGAAAGCGGCTGGCCTATGCGACGCTGCATCCATCGACGCATTTTGACTTGTGGACGGTGCCGCTTTATTGGGAAGGCGAGGAACTTCGGGCGGGCACACCGGAGCCGTTTTTGCGGACTCCGGCAGTGGAAACGTATCCGAAATTTTCGCCGGATGGGCAGTGGATGGCATACACATCGCTGCAATCGGGATCGTATGAAGTGTATGTGCGGCCGTTTGGGCGGGAGGGCACGGCGGTGCAGGTATCGAAAGCGGGAGGGCGGCTTCCGGTATGGCTGCGTGGCGGGCGGGAGATGATGTACGAGACGTCGGATCACCGGCTGATGAAGGTAGGGTGGCAGGTTCGGGATGGGGTGTTCGTTGCGGGTGAGCCGGAGCTATGGTCATCGACGAGACTGGGGGATACGGGAGTGCTGCCGAATTTCGATGCCACTGATGGCCACGTTGTTGCATTGCTGCCGCCAGTGGGCACGAGGCAGAAGCGAAATCAGGTGACGTTTCGCTTTCATTTTTTTGAGGAATTGGAACGGCAGCTTGCAACGCAATAAGGAACCGCGGCTGGGAAGGGCCGCGGTTCCTTGCGGGAGTTTCAGGGCTTGCCGCTTTTGACGGCCTGGCTGAACTCGGAAGTGCAGAGGGGGCGGCCGTCTTCGGCGAGTTGGGTAGCGGTGGCAGTAACCATGAGGTTGGCGGGGATGTTGGCGGAGAACTGGGCTGTGCCATCGGCTCCGGTGGTGACTTCGAGTTCGGTGAGGAGTGTTTCGCCTTGCACGGAGAGGAAGGCGGGGGCGTTGGTGGTGTTGGAGCAGGCGGGGTCGGATTGGAAGCCCGGCTGAATGGTGGTGGTAACGGCGGCGCAGGCGCGGAACTCTTCGGAACCGGAGAAGAGCTGAACGCGGATGCGAGTGTTGGGCTTGGTATTGAGGCGCCCGGTGACGCCTGTGGCGGTTGAGGAGAGGATGGGATAGTTGAGGAGTTCGGCGGGGCCATCGTCGGTGTCGCCGTCGTCGTTGAGGGTGGGGCCATCGCCGATGGCGGGCGGAGGGAGCGCGATGCGGGAGGCGCTCCAGTCGATACCGATGCTGGTGCCGCAGATCTGGCCTTCGGGGGCTTTGCCATTGCAGAACATGGAATTGCTGAGCACGGCGATGCGGCGCGGGGGGAAGTACTGTTCGTTGGCGGTGTTGGGATTGATGACGGTGTCGCGGGCGGCGATGGGCGGCAGGCCGATGTAGCCGTTGTAGGCGATGACGTTTTTCTCAATGATCATGGGCAGCATCCAGGTGGAGGTGGCTCCACCGCCGGCGTTGGTGGCTGGGAGGCCGAGGAGATTGAGGCCGGGGTGCTCGCCGCGGAAGTTGACGCCGATGAGGTTACGGCGAACGATGACGGGCGGCAGGTCGTCGGAGAAGCCGGGTCCGGTGGGCATGCCTCCGACATTGACCCCTCCGCCATTGCCGTAAGGGGCGGCGGCATTGGTTGCATTGGCGATGAGGGCGCTGTTGGCAATGATGTTGCTTTCGACGAGTGTGCCAATGGAGTCGGAGAAGATCTGGATGCCGCGGAGGGTGAAGGGGGCAATATCGCGGGCACCGATGCCATGGACGTCGAGGCCGAAGGTGTTGCCGATGATTTCGGTGTCGATGGCGCGGAGGCTGATGGCGGTCCAGGCGGCGGCAAAGAAGTTCCCTTCGCGCGGGCCGCGGCCACCGATCAGGTTATTGCGCATGGAGTTGCGTTCGAGCGGGATGTTGGTCGGATAGAAGAACACGTAAATCTGGGGGCCGCCGCTGGTGTAGACGGCGCTGGTGGGAGTGCGGCCTTCGGCACAGCCGTTCTCGCCGACGAAGCGGCGATCAATGGCGGTATGGACGCAGAGACCGCCGAGGCTGCGGGTGCCGGTGCGGTTGAGACCGAAGTAGTTGGCCTGGATGGTGTTTTGGGCGCTGCCGATGTCGTAGCGGCTGCAGACGGCGTTGGCGGGGGAGGTGGGGCCGCATTCTCCGTCGCCGGCGGTGAAGGGCCAGAGGATGATGGAATGGCTGCGGGCGACACCGAAGAAGTTAGGTTCGCGGGGAGTGCCGATCGTATTCTTAGAGGCTCCGTTGAGGTGGAGGGAGAAGAGGCGGATATCTTCGGGGCGGCGGCCATTGGGGGCGGGATTTTCGCCGGTGGCGTCGAGGCCGAAGTAGTTGCCGGTGATGGTGACGTTGTCGGCGCCGAACAGGCCGAGGCCGGTTTGCGGCGCGTAGTTGAACATGAGGCCACGGATGGTGCTGCCGCTGGCGGAGCGCTTGAGAGGGCAGCCGGGGTCGGTGGGTCCACAGCCGATGTTGGTGTCGCCTGCCTCGGGTTGGCGGGCGAGGCGGCCGTCGAGGGTGAGGAGTTCGGTGGAACGCTCCAGGTCGTCACCGCGGAGGGAGTCGGGGGTGGCGATGAAGTTGAGGGGTAGATCTTCGCCGCTGATTTCAATCAGAGGAGAGCCGGATTTGGAACCGGGTTGGGTGTAGCCATCGAGGTAGATGGGGCAGCGGACGTGCGGAAGGGCGGTAGGGCCGGGGGTGCGATTGAGGGCCTTGGCGTAGTCGGGATCGTGGTAATTAATTTTGATTTTGTAGTAGGGGACGGAGGTGGCTCCGTAGGTGGCGATGGCGTTGGTGGCGGAGAGTTGGAAGGCGATGTTGGTGACGCCGAGGCAGCGGCCGGTTGAATCGAGCCGATTGTTGACGGCGATGATGGCCTCGCGGAGGGACAGGACGCCGTCGGAGGGATCGATGGTGTCGAGGGTGGTGTTGACCGTAAGGGTCTGGGCGGAGCAGGCCGCGGCCATGATCAGGGAGAGCACAAGAAAACGTTTGTTCATTGGGATGGGTTCCTTTCATGGCATTACGTCCCTTTGCGGGAAAAACAGTGCCACATTTTTCGAAGTATTCGGATACAATCGATCTGTCCTGGAGGAGAGGCGATGGACGGGGACGTTAGTGTATTACTGGCGCGGGTGAAGAACGGCGATGAGGCGGCGCGGGAGGAACTGGTGCCGCTGGTTTACCGGGAACTGCGCCGTTTGGCAGGACATTTCCTGAGGCAGGAGCGAGTGGGGCATACGCTGCAGCCGACGGCATTGGTGCATGAGGCGTACCTGGCGCTGGTGAAGCAGGATGTGGCGAACTGGCAGAACCGGGCGCAGTTCATGGCGATATCGGCGCAATTGATGCGGCGGATCCTGCTGCAATATGCGCGGCGGCGGCGGGCGGCGAAGCGTGTGCTGCCGGAAGGCGTTGGGGAAGCGGCGGGCGATGGTCCGCTGACAGAGGAGATACTGGCGGTGGATGAAGCCATCGACAAGCTGGCGAAGCTGGATGAGCAGCGGGCGCGGATGGTGGAGCTGCGCTACTTCGGGGGAATGTCTGTGGAGGAGACGGCGGAAGCGCTTGGGGTGTCGGCGCGAACGGTGAATCGGGACTGGGCGCTGGCGAAGAGTTTTCTGCAAGCGGAATTGAGCGGCGTGAGGATGGAATGACGCAAGGGCGCTGGGCGCGAGTTTCGGCGCTTTTCCAGAAGGCGGTAGAACTGCCCGCGGGGGCGGAGCGCGATGCGTGGCTGGAGGAGACGTGCGGGGGTGATGCGACATTGCGCCGCAATGTGGAGCGGTTGTTGAGCGCGTATGGGGAACCGAGCCTGGAGAGTCCGGTGGAGCGATTGGCGGGCGTGGAACTGGAATTGGCGCCCGGTGAGATGTTGGGGCATTACCGGGTGGAGGCGAAGATTGGACAGGGCGGGATGGGGATTGTGTATCGAGGCTTCGATACGAAGTTGCACCGCCTGGTGGCGTTGAAGGTGCTGCCGCCTTTTTATACGAACAGCGAAGAGCGGAAGCAACGGCTGTTGCGGGAGGCGCGGGCGGCGTCGATGTTGAACCATCCGAACATCGTGACGGTGCATGAGGTGGGGAGCGATCAGGATGTGGACTTCATTGCGATGGAGCACATCGATGGGTGCGGGTTGCAGGAGCGGATCGGCGTTACAGGGATGCCCGTTGCGGAATTGGTGCGCTACGCATTGCAGATTACCGATGCGCTGGCGGCGGCACATGCGATGAAGGTGCTGCACCGGGACATCAAGCCGACGAACATCATGGTGACGCGGGACGACCGGATCAAGGTGTTGGATTTCGGGCTGGCGCGATTCATGGAGCCGGGTGAGCATTCGCCGCAGCAGACGTTGACGGGGCAGGAGTTTGTGCGGGGGACTCCGGCGTACATGTCGCCGGAGCAAGCGGAAGGGAAGAAGCTGGACGGGCGATCGGATATTTTCAGTGTGGGGTGCGTGCTGTACCAGATGGCGACGGGGCGGAGACCATTTGAAGGCGGCTCGCATATTTCGGTGATGTACAAGGTGACGAACGAGCCGGCGCGGAGACCGACGGAGTTGGCGGCTCTGCCGGTGGAGTTGGAGCGGGTGATCCTGCGGTGCCTGGAGAAGGACGCGGCGAAGCGCTTTGCGAGCATGGGGGAATTGAAGGCGGCGTTGGAGGGGTTGGATGTTGGGGCTCGGGCGAAGCGAACGAATCCGGCGGCGCGGCGGATGGCGCTGATTGTAGCGGGGGCGGTTGTGCTGGCGGGGTTGGGATGGGGCGCATGGCGCGTGCTGCAGAGGAGCGGCGGCGGCGGGGTGCGGCGCACGGTGAAGTTCGCGATCACGCCTTCCAATCTGCTGCGCGGGGGACTGGGGGAAGTAGATTCGGAAGTGTCGATTTCGCGCGATGGGAAGCACATTGCGTATGTGGAGTCGCACGCGGGGCAATTGTGGATACGGGATATCGACAGCGAACGGGCACGGCCGGTGGAAGGGGCGACGGCCGTTTACCAGGTGTTCTGGTCGCCGGACAATCAGTGGATCGGATATTCGTCGGGGCAAGGCTGCGGGAGTCGTCCAGGGTGCGATTTGATGAAGGTGCGGGTGAGCGGTGGGGCGACGGAACGGATTGTGAAGATGGCGGGCTCCTTTAAAAGGGCGTCGTGGAGCGCGGACGGGCGGACGATTGTGTATTGCGACAGCCTGGGGATGTACGTGGTGGCGGGTGCGGGCGGCGAGGCGAAGCGCATCGTGGAACACTCACATATTGAGCATCCGTCGATTTTGGATTTGCCGGATGGGCGAAGGGCGTTCCTGTATCAGGCGATGGATGGGGAGCAGCCGAGTCATGCAATTTATGTACAGGTGGAGGGAGAGAAGAGGCGGCTGGTGAAGGTGTCGGAGTCGACGAATCCTTATCCGGCGTGGAGTACGACGGGACACGTGATCTATGTGGACGGGCCGAATTATGCGCCTTCGATCTGGGCGTTGCCGTTCTCGCTGGAAAGGTTGGAGGCGACGGGCAAGGCGTTCCAGATTGTGGAGAGTGGATCGGCTCCGATGCTATCGGCGACGGGAACGATGGTGTATGGGGATCCGCCATCGAACCGTTTGCAGTTGAGTTGGGTGGACAGGGCTGGCAAGAGTTTGTCGCGAGTGGGAGAAGCACGCATGCAGAGCCGGCCGGTGTTATCGCCGGATGGGCGAGAGGTGGCGGTGGTGTCTCGCGAGCCGGGATGGGATCTGGTGGTTTATGACGCGGAGCGCGGGACGGTGCGCCAGTTTACTTCGGACGCGAGGTCGGAAGCGCTGGGGGCGTGGAATGGAGATGCGATCACGTACGTTTCGTTCACGACGAAGGAGTGGGTGGTGGTGTCGAAGGGGAAGATCACGAAGGAGTGGCTGCGATCGCCGGTGGCGGTGTCGAATCCGCAGTGGAGCGCGGACGGGCGGTATCTGCTGTATGGGCGGCGAACGCGGGAAAGCCAAGGGGATGTGATGTATCGGGAGAGAAGGGGGGAAGAGCTTGGGGAGGAGAAGGTGTTTGTGCGAAGCGCGGCGCAGGAAGGGGATGCCTCGTTTTCCGCGGATGGGCGATTGGTGGCGTATTTCTCGGATGAATCGGGGAGGAATGAAGTGTATGTGCGCGAGTTTCCGGATGGGAAGGCGCGGCGGGTGTCGCGCGATGGGGGGAACTGGCCCCGGTGGCGGCGGGATGGGCGGGAGTTGCTTTTTGCTTCCGGGGGAAATTGATGGCGGCGGATGTGAGGGGGGCGGGGGCTCCGGAGATGTTGTTTGAGCGGGGCGCAGTGGGGGCTTGCAGTTCGATGTGGCGGGGGATGGGCGGCGGTTTGTCGTGCTGGAGAAGCCGGAGGAGGAGAAGCCGCTGGCGGTGCATGTGGTGCAGGATTGGTTTGAGGAGTTACGGAAGGGGAAGTGAGAGAGGTTAGGGAATGAAGGTGGTGCCGGGGTGAATTGCCGCCAGGGCTTGGTCCATGGTGGCTAGCGAGCCGTCGTGCCGGCTGGCAAGGAGTACGAGGTAGGCGTCGGTGACTTGCTTATGTCCGATGACCCCGGCGGTAGGCATATCGAGATAGGAAGCATCGTCCGGCCAGAACTCGTGCCGGGGGAGAGCGTTGATGGATTTGAGCAGGAGTTTGGCGGATTCCACCGTGGCATCGACGCCTACACGCAAATGGAAACGGACAAGGGCGCCTTGGGTGATGGGGCAAGTTGCGAACCGGTGCCCTTGGCGGAACCATGCGGCGGCGCGCGGGTTGAGGCTATGCTGGGGCGTTGCCAGGGCGATGAGGACGTTCGAGTCGAGCAGGAAGACTTTACTCTTCTTCATCAAGGGCCTTGACGTCTTCGGTGGTTACGGGGCGGAGGCAACTGAACGTGGGAAAACCGTAGTCGCTCATTTGGATGGATGCGCCCTTGGCACCTTTCGCCGAGAGGAGGATCAGATCGCCGATGACGCCACCCAGGCTGCGGTTATGATCTCTAGCTATGGCTTTAGCGATGTAGTAGGCCTCATCCGGAATGTCGAGGGTGGTCCGCACAACAGCATCATAGCACAAGCGCACAAGCGGAGATGCGGGGTCAGGCTTTCCGGAAGATTTCCTGGAGGCGTTTGGCGGCGGGGCGCTCGTCGCCGGGGTCGTTCATGAAGCAGGTGAACATGAGGCCTTGCGGAGAATAGCGCTGGACGGCGATGCGGGGGGTGCCGTCCCAGAGTTGCTTTTCGGCCTGGTCGGCGGTGATGCCGAGGGCTTTTTCGTCCCATTGGAGGACGAGGCGGCGGACTTTGCGGGTGCGGTCAAAGGGTTCCATCGATGTTTTGATGCCGGGGATTTTGGCGACGGTGTCGCGAAGGAATTCGGCCTGCCGGAGGTTTTCCTTGTCGAGGGCTTCGAAGTCGAGCTTGGAGTATTTTTCGACGGCGAGCCAGAGGCCGACCATTTCCTCGCGGCCGACTTTCATGGGACGGCCGAGGGAGTCGGAATGAGGGCTCATGTTGAGGTGGGCGGCGGAGGTGAGATCGCGGCGGCCAGCGAGGATGCCGGAACATTGGGGGCCACGCATGTGCTTGCCGCCGGAGACGCAGATGAGATCGACGCCGGTGGCGGCGAGTTTGCGGAGGTTGTCGAAGGGCGGGAGCATGTTGGCGGCATCGACGAGAACGGGGACTCCGCGGGGCTTGGTGATCTTTAAAACATCTTCGAGGGAGATTGTTTGGGGCCAGGTATAGTCGCCGGAGGTGCCGCCGAGCCAGTACATCATGGCGGTGCGGGGATTGATGGCGTCGGCGAGGCGCTCGGGGTTTTCGATGTCGATCATGCGGGCTCCGGCGGTGCGGACGGCGTGGTCGTAGCCGTTGCGGTGGAGCTTGAGGCAGAGGACTTCGTTCTTGAGTCCGGTGGTGTCGGGGATCTGGCGGATAGCTTTCGGATCGGAGCCGGCGATGCAGGCGCAGGCGCCGACGGTGATGGCTCCGGCGGTGCCGGTGGTGACGATGGCCGATTCGGTTCCGATCAACTTGCTGATACGATCGCCGATTTTGTCCTGGAGTTCATCGAGGGAGACGAAGGAGCGGGCGGCTTCTTCCATGGCAGAGTGGATTTCGGGCCAGACTTTGGAGGCGCCGATGGTGGTGTGGGTGCCACGGAAGTTGAGGATTGGCCGGATGCCGAGTTCGTCATAGATGGCGCGGCTGGATTTGGCGGCGGCGGCAGTGGCAGGCGCGGCAAAAGGGAGCCATCGCGTGAACCAGGCCGAGGTGAGGAAGGAACGGCGTCCGCTAAGCATGTGCATATAATCACATGAAACGGTTTGGAATTGCAGGAGGATCTGGTGTTGATGCAGCGATGGTTGGGCTTGCTGGCGATGGTGCTGATGGCAGGTTGTTCGGAGGCTCCAAAGAAGGGCGTGGAGACGAAGGCAGCGGCTCCGGCGGCGCGGATTCTCAATTTTTACGCTTCTCCGGCGACGATGGAAAAGGGCAGCGATGTGCTGTTGTGTTACGGAGTGGAGGGTGCGAGTTGGGTGAAGCTTGACCCGCCGGTGGAGGAGTTGAAGCCATCGCTGTCGCGGTGTTTTCAGGTGAAGCCGGAGGCGACGACTGTTTACACATTGTCGGTGGAAGGGGCGTCGCAGAAGGCGGAGGTGACCGTGACTCCGGCACAGCCCAAGGCGGAGAAGAAGCATCTGATCAAGTATTTCGTGGCGGCTCCGATGGAGACGATGGCGGGGCAAAAGGTGACTTTGTGTTACGGCGTGCAAGATACGAAGGCAGTGAAGATTACTCCGTCGTCGATTGAGCATAAGCCGTCGGACAAGATCTGCTTCACGGAGACGGTGCAGGCGACGACGGTGTTCAAACTGGTGGCGATTGGAGAAGGCGGAGTGATGCAGGCAAAGACGGTGGAAGTGAAAGTGAAGTAAATTACTGAGGCTTCTCTGGTAGTCTATTTTGATCAACCAGAACCAGGAGTCCCTCTTCGTGAAGACTTGCATGCTTGCGCTGCTGAGCGGCGTTACTCTGTTTGGACAGATCACCTATTTCACTGGCTCGCCGACTACTATCCCCATTGGAGGAACGCCTCCGATTCAGTCGTCGCCAAACCGGCCTGTCACGGTGTCCGGGTTTTTTGGCAAAGTGTCGAAGCTGACGGTGACGCTGACGAACATGTCGGTGGTCCCGGAGAACCTGGACGTTATGCTGGTTGCGCCGGATGGAAAAAAGCTGGTGTTTCTGTCGGATTCGGGGAACTCGAGCGCGGTGTCTGGTATGACATTGACGTTCGACGATGCGGCGGCGAATCAGGCGCCGGCAGCAGGGGGAGCGTGGGTGAACGGGTCGACATACCGGCCGGTAAACAACGGCAGCGGAGACTCGTTTGGGGCAGGGGTGACGTACGACGCCACAACGGAGTCGGCGAGCGGGACCGCGAATGCGGGAGCGACGGGAACTCTAGCGCTGTTCAACGGGATCAATCCGAATGGAACGTGGTCGTTGTACGTGGTGAGCGATACATCGGAGGCAGCGGAGAGGACGGTTGGGGCCTGGTTCATCACGATTACGCCGACAACTACGACGGTGCTGACGTCGTCCGTGAATCCTACGTTTACCAGTGATCCAGGTCGCGTGACGACTTTGGAGGCGACGGTAACCAGTCAGGGAAACCGAGTTTCGGCGGGAAGTGTGGTGATCTCTTTTGCGGGAACGAGCATTACTTCCAATTTGAATGCTTCGGGGCAGGCGGGTTTCCAAACGTCCTTTTCCACAGAGGGGCTGGTGCCGATAACGGCAACCTATATCCCGGCGACAGGATACGGGCCGAGTTCGACGGTATTGATGCAGGAGGTGAACAATCACACGACGGTGAATGGAGGGGTGTTCTGCAACCCAGGCGCGTTGACGGTGTCGCCCAGTTCGACGCCGTATCCGCAGAAGATTTTCGTATCGGGAGTGAGTGGGACGGTAACGGGGATGAACGTCCGGCTAAATGGAGTGACGCACGACACGCCGACGGATATCGATGCGTTGCTGGTGTCGCCGGACGGCTCGAAGAAGATGGTGATTCTCTCGGATACGGGAGCGACAGGGGATATTGTTCTGAACGACCTGGCGGGGAATCGACTGCCGGCATCGACGGTGGCGGGTGGAACGTTCCGGCCGACGGACATTGCGAGTGGCGGTGCGGATAATTTCCCCACTCCGGCGCCGGCGGGGCCGTACAGTTCGCCGGCTCCGGCGGGTTCAGCGACGCTGGCCTCGACATTTGGAGGGATCGATCCAAACGGGACATGGACACTGTACGCGGTGGACGATGTTGCGGGTACGGAGAGCGCGTCGATTAGCGGTGGGTACTGTCTGGAATTCACGACGACGGCGGATCCGGCGACGACAACGACGGTGACTGCGTCGCGCAATCCGGCGCTGACGGGGCAATCGGTGACGTTCACGGCGGCGGTGAAGAAGCTGGACAATACAGCGGTGACAACGGGCACGGTGAGCTTCCTACGTGGGGGCAGTGTGGTGAGCGGGCCGACGGCATTGAATGCGAATGGGGAGGCGACGTATACGGCTCTGATGTCGACTGAGGGACCACAGACGGTGACGGCCGCTTATAGCGGTGTGCCACAGGCATTCAATGTGAGCAGCGGGTTAGTGACGGTTCAGGTGGATTTTCCGACGCGGATTGATGCGAACAAGACGTTCTGCAATCCGGGTTCGATCACGAACAATAGTGGAACATCGAGCACTCCGCCGCAGTATCCTTCGCGGATTCTGGTGGAGGCATTGCCGGGTTTGATCTCGAATGTGACAGTAAGTCTGAAAAACATGCTGCAGGCGTTTCCAGCGGACTTCGATGTGATGCTGGTGGGTCCGAACGCAAATCAGAATTTCGTGCTGTTTTCCGATGCGGGTACGGCATTGCAGGTGGGGGCGAACATCACGCTATCGGATAGCGCGGCAAACGCGCTGCCGGCAGGGGTGCTGGCCAGCGGGTCGTATCGCCCGACGGCCAACGATCCGGCGTCGGACACATTTCCGGCCCCCGCGCCTTCGACGAATATCACGCAAGCCGCACCGAGCGGCAGCGGGACATTTGCCAATCTTTTTGGCAATACGAACCCGAACGGGTACTGGTCGCTCTTCGTAACGGATGACGCTCCGGGAACGACGTGGCTGATCGGGGAATGGTGCGTGTCGTTTGGTATAACACCCCCGGATCTGAGTATCACCAAGACGCACTCGGGGACTTTTCGGCAAGGGCAGACTGGCGCCGCGTACACGATTACGGTGACGAACAGCGGGCCGGGCAGCACGGGCGGGCTGGTGACCGTAACGGACACTCTGCCGGCGGGATTGACTGCAACCTCGGCCGCAGGGAATGGCTGGAGTTGCACGGTGGCAGCCACCGTCACGTGCACCCGCTCCGATGTGCTGGCAGCGGGGCAGGTGTACTCGCCGATTACGGTAACGGTGAATGTGGCGGCGAACGCCGCTGCATCGGTGACGAATACGGCTACGGTGTCGGGGAGCGACGATAACACGCCGGGGAACAACACGGCGAGCGATGCGACGACGATCGTGCAGGTAGCGGATTTGACGGTGTCGAAGACTCACGTTGGGAACTTCACGCAAGGGCAGAGTGGAGCGCAGTACACGATCACGGTGAGCAATACTGGCGCGGGTCCGACAGTTGGACCTATGATCGTGACGGATACTTTGCCGGCTGGTTTGACGGCGACGGCGATGGGCGGGTCCAATTGGGCGTGCTCCGTGGCGGGGCTGACGTGCGTCGGTTCGATCCCGCTGGCCCCAGGGGGCGTGTATCCGCCTATTTTCCTGACGGTGAATGTATCGACGGGCCCGCCGGCCACGGTCACGAACACGGTGACGGTGAGCGGTGGCGGGGAGTTGAATACAAGTAACAACTCGGCTTCCGATGTGACGGTGATCGAGGCGGCGATACACGCGGTGACGATCTCTTCGAATCCGCCGGGGCTGCTGATCCAGGTGGACGGGCAGACGGTGCAGAGCCCCGCGGTACGGAATTGGACTGTGGGGAGTTCGCACACGGTTGGTGGCGTATTGGTGCAGGGCATCGAGCCGCGCACGCAGTATGCGGCGGCGACGCAGAACGTGACGCTGGCGTTTGAAACTACTGCGTTGACGGTGAACTATACGTTGCGGCATCAACTGACGGTGCCTGCTGTGCCGGTGGGCGGGGGAACGGTGAGTGTGAATCCGATTTCTCCGGATGGATTTTACGATGCCGGGACGAATGTGCAAGTGCAGGCGAGTGCGGCGGGGGGATCGCAGTTCTTCCGCTATACAGGCGATTTGTCGAGCACATCGAATCCGGCGACGGTGGCGATGAATGCTCCGCGGGCGGTGTTCGCGGAGTTTACGCGGCTGACAGAGTGCGCGTTCGTGTTGTCGAAGACGGCGGTGGCTGTGCTGCCGAGCGGCGATTTGGGGAGAGTGGATGTGAGCACTCCGGCGGGATGCGCCTGGACGGCATCGACGACGTCGCCGTGGATCACGGGGTTGACCGGCGCCGGGACAGGGCCGGGATTGGTGCGCTTCCAGGTGGGCGTGAATGCTTCGGAGAGCGCGCGAACGGGGAACATCGTGATTGGCGGGAGCACGTTGACGGTGTATCAATCGGGAGCGGGGTGCACGTTCACGCTGGCGCCTTCTTCGCAGATTGCGCCGTCGACGCAATCGCAGCAGAGTGTGGCGGTGACGGCTCCGGCGGGATGCCAGTGGACGGCGGTGGGCTCATCGCCTTGGCTGACGGTGAGTAGCGCTTCGCAGACGGGAGGCGTGACGCTGCCTTACACGGTGCAGGATAATTCGAACCTGTTGCCGCGCGTGGGCACAATCAGCGCGGGCGGACAGATCTTGCCAGTGTTGCAAAAGACTGGGCAATTGCAGCAGTTGTATACGGACGTGCCGCCGACACATGCGTTCTACGATTTCATTGCACTGGCGACGGCGCGGGGCGTGGCGCAGCCGTGCGGGGACAAGCTGTTCTGTCCGGATGTGCCGCTGACGCGAGCGGAGATGGCGGAGTTTCTGATCAAAGGGTTGTACCCGGATGGGAACTTCACGTCGCCGGCGACTCCGTATTTCACGGACGTGACGAGCTTGCATCCGCAGTTCCGGTATATCCAGAAGCTGCGGGAATTGGGGATTACGAGCGGGTGCACAACGACGACATTCTGCCCGGCGGATACGACGAATCGCGGACAGATGGCGGTATTTGTGATCCGTGCACGGCTGGGGCTGACAGCGAGCCAGACGTTCCCGGTGACTCCGACTCCGTTCTTTGGGGATGTGCCGGCGACGCATTTGTTCTTCCCGGCGATTCAGAAGCTGCGGGAGTTGGGTGTGACTACGGGATGCAGCGCAGTGGATTATTGCCCGGATGCACAGGTGAGCAAGGGACAGATGTCGGTGTTCACTGTGCGGGGGTTGATGGCGCCTTAGGTTGGAGGGCTGGGCAGCCTTCCCAGGCTGCCCTGGGACCGGCCTGGAGGCCCGTCCCCACTTATTACGGTATACTGGCGGGACTCTATGATCGGTTCGACGATTGCGCATTACCGCGTCACCGGGAAACTGGGCGAAGGCGGGATGGGAGAGGTGTATCGCGCGACGGACACGAAGTTGGGGCGCGATGTGGCGATCAAGGTGCTGCCTCCGCAGGTGGCGAATGATGCGGAGCGGCTGGCGCGGTTTGAGCGGGAAGCGAAGGTGCTGGCGGCGCTGAATCACCCGCATATCGCGGCGATTTATGGCGTGGAGCATGCGGCGCTGGTGATGGAGTTGGTGGAGGGGGAGACACTCGCCGGGCCGTTGCCGGTGGAGCAGGCGCTTCGCTACGCGCGGCAGATTACCGAAGCTCTGGACTACGCGCATGAACGCGGCGTGGTGCATCGGGATCTGAAGCCGGCGAATATCAAGGTGACTCCTGACGGGAACGTGAAGATCCTCGACTTCGGATTGGCGAAGATGGCGGAGCCGGAGCGGCGGGAAGTGAGCGGGGATCCGGCGTTGTCGCCGACGCTGACGGTGCGGGCGACGCAGGCGGGCGTGATTATGGGGACCGCGGCGTATATGGCTCCGGAGCAGGCTCGCGGGCAGGCGGCGGATAAGCGGGCGGATGTGTGGGCGTTCGGGGTGGTGTTGTTTGAGATGCTGACGGGGGTGCGGTTGTTTGATGGGGAGTCGATCTCGGACACGTTGGCGGAGGTGTTGAAGAAAGAGATTGATTGGGCGCTGCTGCCGGCGGATACTCCGGCGAATGTGCGGTGGTTGTTGAAGCGGTGTTTGGAGAGGGACAGAAAGAAGCGGCTGCGGGATTTGGGGGATGCTTGGGTGGAGATGCCGGAGGTTGCGGTGAGTGCGGCTTCGCCCGTGCGGCGGATGAATTGGGGGTTGGTGGCGGCGGTGGGTCTTGTGGCTGCGGTGGGTGCGGGTGCTGTGGGCTATTGGATGCGGCCGGCGGCGCCGGCAGGGCAGCAACTGCGGTATACGATTACGACACCGAAGGGGAGTTTGCAGGTGATGGGCGCTTACGCCATATCGCCGGATGGGAAACGGCTGGTGTATTCGGCGCGGGAAGGCGGGAATGCTCCGTCGCTGTATCTGCGGAATATGGACTCGCTGGAGACAAAGCAATTGGAAGGGACGGTGGCAGTCACGGGGTTCTTCTGGGGGCCGGACAGCCAGTCGATTGCATTTCACACGGCGAGTGGGCAACTGTGGCGGGTGGATGTGGACCGAGGTACGAAGCGGGTGATCTGCAATACGCCGCAGGTGGCGTCCGGGTCATGGGCTCCGACGGGTGTGATTTTGTTCAACAACGGGGTGAATGGGACACAAGTGGTCAGCGCGGAAGGGGGGACGCCGAAGCGAGTGCCTGCCAGAGGCCGAGAGGTTTTGCTGATGGCGGACGGAAAGCACGTCCTGCGGCGAGAGAGTACAGGCGGGCTACATTGGGTGGCATTGGAGAGTGAAGAGGGTGTCAAGCTCATGGACGGTGTGTTGGGCATGGCGACGGCACAGGGCAAGTTGCTGACACTTTCCGCGCAGACATTATCGGCACAGCCCTTTGACGAAACGACGGGGAAGCTGTCGGGCACGCCCTGGATTGTGGCGTCGCAGGTGGCGAGTTTTTCGGTATCGCAAACGGGGGTGCTGCTGACGCGGGAAGGGGTGGCGAGTGAACTGGTGCAATATGGCTGGTTTGACCGCACGGGGAAGATGGGGAACACGGTGGAGGCGGGATCGCATAACGAAGTATCACCGGACGGGCGTTATCTGGCATATGACATGATGGCTCCGAACGGAGACCGCGATGTGTGGGTATTGGACTTGCAGCGCGAATTCCGGCAACGGCTGACGCAAGCGAAAGCCGGGACGCGGGAATGGGTACCTTCGTGGACTCCGGATTCGAAGCGCGTGGTGTTTTCCGCCAATCGCAAGGGGCGGGCGAATGATGGAGAGTTTTATATACGGCCGGCGGATGGGACTGGGGCAGAGGAGGTGCTGCTGGATACGGATTTGCGGAAGCATCACTCCCATATTTCGCTGGATGGCAGTATGCTGGCGTTCGATGGTGGGGGCAGCGGGAATGACATTTTCCTGATGGAACTGAACGGGGCGGACCGGACGGCGAAGCCGTTTCTGGCGAGCAGCTATGGGGAGGGACAGCCGCAGTTTTCACCGGACGGGAAACTGCTGGCGTATGTTGCATCGGATACGGGAAATTTTGAGGTTTACGTGCATACGGTGAAGGGGAAGGCGCAGAGGTGGCGGGTTTCGAAGAGCGGCGGAGTGTCGCCACGGTGGAGGAACGACGGCAAGGAAATTGTGTATCTGGCGGCGGATGGACATATCGTTTCGGTTCCGGTGAAGGGGAGCGGAGAGAATTTCGATGCTGGGGTGGGGACGAATTTGTTTCTGACGCGGATATTGGGGCTGGCGACGACGACTCATTTTACGATGAGTCCGGATGGGCAGCGGATCCTGCTGCCGGCGACGACGATGCGGGCGGATTGGCCGTTGACGGTTACGGTGAATTGGGGTGGGGGGAAATGAAATTGGTACGCTAACTCGCGCTGTTCTATTGACCTACTTCCACAAAGGTCATATGATTTCAAACAAGTCCAAAATATCTGTATCTCGGAGGATGGTTTGAAACTACACGCCTGTCTTTATCCGGCGGCTCTGCTTATTGCGGCCGCTTTCACCTGGTCCCCAACCGCTTTGCAAGCTGGAGTTCTGGAGACGACTTACGCCGCCGGCAACGGCGGAGCGTCTGGGTGGAGTGTGCTGTTCGATCTCAATGTGCTTGCCTCTTCGGGCATCACTATCACCGCTTTGGACGTCAACGTGTCTGCCACTGCCGGAACCGCTTTCACCTTGGATATCTACACCAGGACCGGAACTGCCTCGGGTTTTGAAACCAATTCGGGCGGATGGACACTCGTATCCTCCGGTAGCGGCAGTTCGGCGGGTCAGGGCAACCACTCCGCCGTCAATGTGACAGACTTTTTTCTGGCCCAAGGCATCAGCGGTGTCGCGGTCCGATACCTTGGCGTGAGCCCAGCTTATACGAACGGAAACACACCTTTCAGCAACGCTGACGTTTCTCTCACCGGCGTTTCCTCCACGAGCAACAGCAGCGGTCCGTTCACGGGCTCCATCAATAATCCTCGTACCTGGAACGGCACGATCTACTACGACGCCAGCGGTGATGTTCCGGAGCCGTCGACTGTTCTGCTTGCCGGAATTGGGTTGGCTGCTGTGATGCTGCGTGTTCGCAGCAACCGCTAATCCGCTGCTTGCTACCGGATGACGCGTCCTCACCTATGCGTAGCAGCGGAGTTCGAAAAGGCGCGCGAAGTCGTCTCCGTTGGTTGCATCGATGTGGATGCGGAGGGACTGGGCTTCGATGGCGTCGAAGCGATGTCGGCGAAGACGCTGGTAGTTGCCCTTGATGGCTGCCAGCTCGGTGAGTTCGGTTGCACCGGGCTTGCGGTATTGGATGCGGTAGTCGCGCACGGTTTCGGGTTGTGGGGCGCGGATCTGGCCGGTGGTGACGGAGGCGGAGGCGCTGAGCATGAGGCGGCGCTGGAGTGCGGTGTCGAAGATGAGCTGAATGTGGCTGAGTTTTTGCGGGGTGTCCCAGGTGAGTTCGATCCAGGCTCCGTCTTTGTCGAGGCGCGTAGACCAGCGATGGAGTTCGGGATTCTTCTTACGCGGGATGTCGCGGAGGCAGCCGTCGATGATGTTGGCGGCGGGCGTGGCGGGTTCTTCGCTTGAGGCGCTGACTTTGGCTTTGCGGGCGAGGTCGAGTGGATCTTCGTTGCGACGGAGTTTGATGGTCTGGTCGTCGCGGAGGAGGGTTTGCTGGAGTTTGGTGATGTGCTTCTTGCCGAGTTCGCGCGGGGTGATGTTGCGTTCGAGGCAGAGCGCGGCGGCGGTGCCCACGGCCTGGCCGGCTGTTCCGCAAGTGGCCATGACTCGGGTTGAGGTGAAGGCGACGTGCGAGCAGGAGATGTTGCGGCCCGCCATGAATAGGTTGGCAATGTTGCGGCTGTAGAGGCTGCGGAAGGGGATGTTGAAAGCTTCCTGCATGCGGATGGCGACATTGGGCTTGAGATCGGAGCGATCGAAGCCGCCGGGGGGATGATCGTCCATGGGCCAGCCGCCGATGGCGACGGCGTCATCGATGTCGCCGCGGACGAGATCGTGCTGGGTGAGGATGTGATCGCCGACCATGCGGCGGCTGCCTCGTTTGCCGGGGAGGAAGCCGATCCAATCCATGGCCCAGTGGCTGCTTTCGGGGTGATTGCCACTGTTCTTGATGTAATCCCAAACGCCGAGGACGATGGAGAGCAGTTCGAAACGAATGCGCTCATTGTCGTGAATGATGTCTTTGTTGCCGCCCCAGGCGATCCACCAATAGCCGTAATCCCACTCATTGATGGCGCGGGTGCGGAGGGTTTCCTTGGTGACCTTGCGGGCCCATGCGGGAGCGACGAAGGGCATAGGGCGGCGGTAAAGGCGAGAGGTGAAGAGAATGCTGCTGCCGAGGGTTTCGTCGTCGCCTTTGTCGATGGCGAGGGATTCGTGGAACTCCTCTTTTGACTCGCGGCCGGTGCGCATTTCGGCGCCGGCTTCGAAGCCGAGGCGGCAATCGCCGGTGGAGTCGCAGAAGTATTTGGCCTGGATGCGGTAGTTGGTTTCAGCGCGGTCACTGCGGACGAGCACTTCTTCGATGCGGTCGCCGTTGCGTTTGGCGGCGCAGAGCGTGCTGTCCATGAGGAGCGTGATGTTGGGTTCGGAGATGACTTTGTCGTAGAGGAGGAGGTCCCAGATTTCGAAGGAGCGCTGGGGATTGCGGACGGCGTCTTCGATGCGGAGTTCTTCGACGAGGCCGGTTTCGCGCCAGCCGGGGATGGCGTGCGAGCCGCAGACGTGCATCTTCACCTCGGAGGAGGAATTGCCGCCGAGGCGGGAGCGATCTTGGACGAGGATGACTTTGGCTCCGTGGCGGGCGGCGGAGATGGCGGCACAGACTCCGGCGAGTCCACCACCGGCGACGAGGAAATCAGTTTGCAGCGTGATTTCGCGGAATTTTCTGTCGGTAGCAGAGTAGCGGCGGGCGTTGGGCGGAGAGAGCTTGTCGAACTGGCGCTGGATGGCGTCGATGTTGGCGGGTGCTTGTTCGGCGGGCGGGAGTTGATCGGCGAGTACAACCAGCGAGTAGGGGCCGAGGGCGGTGAGGAGATCACGTCGTTTCATGGTTTCTCTCCATTCCATTCTTTCACGGCCTTGAGCATGGCAATGATGTTTGCGACGGGTGTGCCGGATTGGATGTTGTGCACGGTGTTGAATACGAAGCCGCCGTTGGAGGCGAAGATTTCGCAGCGGGTGAGGACTTCTTCGCGGACTTGGGCGGGCGTGCCGAAGGGCAATGTTTGCTGGGTGTCGACGCCACCGCCCCAGAACGTGAGCCGATCACCGTATTTGGATTTAAGCGTGGCGGGGTCCATGCCGGTGGCGGAGCATTGGACGGGATTGAGGATGTCGAAGCCTGCATCGATGAAGCTATCGAGGAAGCGGACAACGCTGCCGCAGGAGTGCTTGAAGGATTTCCAGGTGGTGTGTTGGTGGATCCAATCGTTGACCTGCTTGTAGTAGGGGAGCCAGAGTTCGCGAAAGGTGGCGTCGGAACAGAAGGAGGATGTTTGGGTGCCGAAGTCTGTACCGCAGACAAAGACGGCTTGTGGTGCGTTGCCGATGCGTTGGTGGATGTGGGCAAGGTTGGCGATGCCGATTTCGCATTGGCGCTCGAAGATTTTGTGGATATGCGGGCGGCGGGATTTGGTGGAGATGTACCATTCGGTGACGTCGCGGATGCCTTTGGGGTGGGTCATGAAGGGGCCGGGGACAAGGGCGATGTCGCCGAATGCGGTGCCGCCGAAGGTGGCGACGATGGCCCGGTTGGTGGATTGGGCGGTGGTGACGCTGCGTTCGATGTGATCGAGGTCTTCTTCGGTGATAGGGGAGAATTCCTCGAGGTTGTCGGCGACGTTGAGGTGATCCTCGTCGATGGGGGGTTGGCGAATGATGGTGTCGAAGAAGGCGCTGCCTGTGGGCATGCGGCCGCTGGGTGGGGCGGAGGTGTCGCCTTTGGGGAAGATGAGGAATGCACCGTCGGGCTCGGTTTGGATGTGGAACTTTTCGGGGACGAGGACGGGGAGTCCGCGGAAGTTCCACTGCTTCCAATTTTCGTTGGGGAAGCCGAACATGTTCTCGCGGGGGAGGACGGGGACTGTGTCGATGCCGAGTGCGGCAGCGAGGTCTTCCTCGACCCAGCCGAGCATCTGATAGGGCTCGTGGACTTTGACGGGTTGATTGGGGAGACCGTAGTGCTGGCGGAGCGCGGCGACGGCGCTGACGTGGATGCCGGTGACGGCGGTGCTGCCGAGATCGATGGGGATACGGTCTGGGGATTGGTGGGAGAGCGCGGCGGCGACGCGCCTGGCACTGGCGGACGATGCGGGTTGCACTGTGGCGTTCCGGTTCGATTGTAGCCTTTTCCATATTGACAGTTAACTGCCATTTATGACAGTATACTGTCATGGAGACGTTGCAAGAGAAGCGGACAGCGGCGACGCGGGAGCACATCTTGAACGCGGCGTTTGAGCGGCTGGTGGAGCATCCGGACGAGCCGTTTTCGCATGAAGTGGTGGCGAAGGCGGCGGGAGTCGGGGCGCGCACGGTGTACCGCTATTTCCCAGCTCAGGCCGATTTTTACGAAGCGCTGTGGCTGCGATTACGGAAGGAATCGGGGACGGTGTTTCCGCGGGCCGAGGCGGAGATTGTGCCTTCGTTGGGGGAGTCGTACCGGGCGTTTGATGAGAACGAGCGGCTGGTGCGAGCGATGTTGGAATCGCCGGCGGGGGCACGGGTACGGGCTCGGGGAGCGGAGGAAGGACGGGCTTGCTTTGAGCAGAGTTTGAAAGATTTGTTGAAGGGCCGGAGCGCTTCGGAGCGGCGGCAGATACGAGCTGTGTTTCAAGGGCTGCATTCGGGCATGTTCTGGCAGATGCTGAAGGACCGGGGGGAGCTTTCGGGGACGGAAGCGATTGCGGCGGTGAGTTGGGCGGCTGGAGTGCTGTTGGACGCTTTGCGTCGTGAGCAGAGGGGGATTGTTGCGAGGAAAAAGGAGAAGTGATGACTGAGCAGAAGTTGAAGACGCTGGTGCTGGGACCGGAGGAGTACAGGTTGCGCGCACCGATTGATGTGCTGGGAGAGCCGTGCCTGGTGAAGCTGGCGGGGACGGATACGAATGATAACGTGGCGGTGGTGCATTTGACGGTGCCGAAGTTTTCCGGACCTCCGCTGCACCGGCACTCGCGGGAGGATGAGTGGTTTTATGTGCTGGATGGAGAGATCACGTGGCAGGTGGATGGGGAACGATTTTCGGGAGGGGCTGGAGCGTCGGCGTTTGCACCGCGAGGGACGGCGCATACATTTCAGAATTTTTCGGATGTGCCGGCGCACATTCTGGTGATGGTGACTCCGGCGGGGCTGGAGCGGTTTTTCGATGAAGTGGATGCATTGCATGCGGGGTTGAGCGCGCCGGATTTCGCGGGGACGGAACGGTTGATGAAGGAGTATGGGATGGAGTTGTTGGGACCTCCGTTGAGTTGAGGCGCGTACATGCACGGATTTGAATTTAGTCGGCCCGGAGTGTGATTAGGGCGCGTGACGGAAGGTTGAGGATGAGTTTGCCTTGACGGGATGTGCCTGCGGTTGATTGCTGAAAGTGGTTGGATTCGGTGGTTACGGTCATGCGCCAGGGGCCTTCGGGGAGACCTTCGAGGGTGGCCTGGCGGGCTCCTTGACGGTTGAGGATATGGATGGCATAAGTGGTGTCCTTGCGGAAGGCCGTAGCGAGGACGTTTGGTTGGGTTGAGGTGATGGTTAGGGCGTCACTTTGGTGCGGAGTGAGATTGGTGAAATGCTTCATGAGGTGGAAGCGGGGAGATGGTTCGACTTTGCCGTTCTCTTCGCGGGCGAGGGCGTAATCGTTGGTGAATTGCCAGAACTGCGTTCCTTGGGGGCGGGCGTGGATGAGAAGCTCCTGGGTCATGCGGGCTTCACGGAGCCCGTAGTGATAGCTGTCCCAGGCGCGGCCCATGTAGGCGGAGGCGTCGACGCCGAGTTCGGTGACGAGCAGCGGAAGATTGAGCCATTCGGCGACGTCGCCCCAGGCTTTGTATTGTTCGGGCGTGCCACCGCCCCAGGAGTGGAAGCCGATGGCGGCGACGTATTGCATCGCTTCGGGGTCGGCAGCGGCATCGAGAACGAACTTATGCGTGTCGCGCGGGCCGGTAGCGTCGCCGAGGAGCATTTTTGTTTTGAGGCCGAGCTTTTGGAAATGGGCTCCGATGCGTTTGAGGGCTTCGGTGTGGGCCTCGGGTGACTGGCCGACATAGATGCCGATGTTGGCTTCGTTGAAGGAGAAGAGATCGGGCTCGACGCCATAGTTGGTTTTGAGGTGGATCAGGTAGCTTCCTACCAGGTCGAGGAATTCGGTCCATTTGTCGGGGTGGATGAGGCGGAAGTGCGCCATGCGGGGCTTTTGGTGAGGATCGGTGTAGAAGCGCTCGGGGAGCCACCAGATGCTGGAGACGAAGGGGACTCCGTTTTCCCTGAAGCGGCGCATGGTTTCGAAGTCGGCTTTGAGCTCAGGGCCGGGGTTGTCTTTCTGTTTGTCCCATTGCAGGAGTTTCATTTCGGTGCGGGCCCAGGCGAGGTTGAGGTTGTCGAGGGTATAGGCCGAGATGGGGCTTTGATTATTCCAACAGTAGTTGCCGCCGAAGCCGTGAAAGCGGTAGCGGGGCGTAGTGGTATCGAGTGTGAGCGTGACGGGCGGTGGAGGTTCGGTTGCTTCGAGATTCAGAGTGATGGTAAGCGCGGCAGTAGCGTTGGCGGCGAGTTCGCCTTTGTGGAGCGTGACGCGGAGTTCGTAGGTGCGGCGGTCGCCGGTCCAGCGATCGGTGAGTGCGCTGTGGGTGGGACGATCGAAGGATGCGTTGAGGGCGAGCGCACCGGTGGCGGATGCGATGCGAAGGGCGGTGGTTTCGCCGGACCAGAGAGCGGGCGTGTTGGGTTTGGTGACGGCAAGTGTTACGGGTGAAGCCGCGCGCGGAATCAGTTGGCCCTTGAGGAAGGTGAGGCGGGGGAGTTCGAGGACCCATTCGATGGAATGGACGTCGAACGTATTGGTGGCTTGGAGACTGATGGTGTAGTGTACGCCGCTGTCGTCTTCAGAGATTTTTCTTTCGGCGGTAGCGCGGGCGCCGTCCGGGAGTTCGTAGAAGACGGTGCGGCGATCGTGCTGGGGGCGCAACGAAACGCGTTTTCCGGTGGGCAGGACTGCTACCAGAGAGGAGGAGACTTCCAGATCTTCGTTCTCGGCTATGAGTGCGACGATGCGGCCCGTGGCATCGTAGGAGGCGCGTTCGGCGGCGGGGAGAAGGCTTGCAGCGAGGAGGAGGAGTGCAAAGACCGGTTGCATGGTTTGAAGGTAGCAGGGCGTTGCGCCGGCTACCAGGAGGTGAACTGTGCGGCGGGCTTCCATGAAAGGAATGCAGTGTGGAGCACACGGGCGATAACGGTACAATTGGGACAATGCAGTGGGATATCGAGCAACTCTTTCATGAGGTTGTCGATTTAGGACCGGAGGAACGGGCCGCGCATTTCGCACGGAAGGCTGTGCCACAGGAATTGCGCGAGGAGTTGGAAGCGCTGCTGCGACACGATGCCGGATACGATGCGGATTTTCCTGTTGAGCCGTTGGGGGAGGCGTGTGGGCCGTACCGGCTGATTCGCAAGTTGGGCGCGGGCGGGATGGCGACGGTGTATTTGGCGAAGCGCGCCGATGGGGAGATTGAGCAGAACGTCGCGATCAAGCTGCTGCATCGTGGAGCGGATGCGCCGTGGCTGGTGGGGCGCTTTCTGCGGGAGCGGCAGATATTGGCGTCACTGGAGCATCCTGGGATTGCACGGTTGCTCGATGCCGGCCGGACGGCGAGCGGGCAACCGTACCTGGTGATGGAGTATGTGGACGGGACGCCGATTGATTTGTACTGCGAGCGGCTGCCATTGCGAAAGAAGATTGATGTGGTGCTGCAGGTGTGCGATGCGGTGGCGTATGCGCACCGGAATCTGGTAATTCACCGGGACCTGAAGCCATCGAATATTCTGGTGGACGCAAGCGGAAGGGCGAAGCTGCTCGATTTCGGGATTGCGAAGATTCTGGATACGGCCACGGATGTAACGCGAACGCGGGAGCGGATGATGACTCCGGAGTACGCGAGTCCGGAGCAGGTAAGAGGCGGGGCCCAGACGACAGCCACTGATGTGTATCAGATGGGAGCGGTGCTGTACAAGCTGCTCACCGGGGGGTCGCCGCATGTGTTTACGTCGGATGCCGAGTCGATTGAGTTTGTGATTGCGAAGAAGGAGCCGCTGGCGGCGAGCAAGGTAAAGGCGGGTGTTCCACAGGATCTTGATTTTATCCTGGCAATGGCGCTGCGCAAGGAGCCGGAGTCGCGCTATCCGTCGATGGAAGCGCTGATGGAGGATTTGCGGGCATTTCTGGTGTGGCGGCCGGTGAGGGCCCGGGCGGGCAACGTGTGGTACCGGATTGGGAAGTTTGCGCGGCGGTATTGGGTGCCGGTGACAGCGGGCGGCGTGGCGGTGGCGGGACTTGCGGTGGGATTGCTGCTGGCGGAGCATCAGCGGCACGTGGCTCAGCGGCGATTCACGCTGGTGCGGCAGATGGCGAACCGGTTCTTTTCGTTGGATGGGGATTTGTCGCAATTGACCGGATCGACCAAGGTGCGGCACAAACTGGTGACGACGTCGCTCGAGTATTTGCAGGCGCTGGAATCGGAGGCGAAGGGCGATCCGGAGTTGGCGCGCGAGGTGGCCGCCGCGTATGTGAAGGTGGCGTCGGTGCAGGGCGTACCGATCGGGCCGAATCTGGGGGAAGCAAAGGAGGCCGAGGCGAGTTTGCAGCATGCGGCGGCGCTACTGGAGCCTGTGTTGCGGCAGAACCCACGCGACAAGGCGGCGCTGGTGTTGTCGGCGGTGGTGAAGGAAAGCCGGATGATTCTGGCGGAGAATGAGCGGCGCGGCGCGGATGCGCGGATACTGGCGAGGGGAGCCAGTGCGCAGGCCGCGGCGGCGGTGGCGCTCGGCGGATTAAGCAAGCAGGAGAATGCGGATGCGACGCGGGTGACGCTGAACGTGGCATTGAACCATTTAAATGCGCACCTCTATGAAGAAGGAGTGCGGCTGGCGCGACTGGCGGCGGAGAACAGCAAGCAGCCAGGATCGGAGATGTACGGAGGGCAGGCATTGAGCCTGCTGGCAAACGGATTGCGGATGCAGGGGAGGTTGGAAGAAGCGCTGGAAGCGATTCAGCAAGCGCGCAAGGCGACGGCGGAGGCGAAGTATCCAACGACGCATCACCGGCAGATGGCTTTGTTTGGCGTGATGTGGCGCGAGGGGATGATTCTCGGTGAGGAAGGCGGAGTAAGCCTGGGACGGGCGGAGGAAGCGGGGCGCGCGTTTGGGGAAGCGCTGGATGTGGCGTTGCAGGCAGCGGCGAATGACCGCAGCGATACGGACTCGCGGATCCGGGTGTCGACGGCGGCGCGGGAGTTGGGACAGGTGCTGACGCCGCGCGATCCGAAGCACGCACTGGAGGTATTTGATCAAGGCTTGCAGGCATTGAGCGAAGCGAAGCCTTCGATGAAGACGAAGCTAGGGACACTGCAATTGCTGGTGTGGTCGAGCTATCCGTTGCGGGCGTTGGATCGAGGGCCGGAGGCGGCTCAGCGAATCGCGCGGGCGTTCGCACTGGCCAAAGAGACGGGACGTTATCCGGTGGAGAGCAGAGGACTAGGGAGTGATGCGGTGGACCTGTTGCGGGCGAGCGCGGAACAGGAAGCAGCGGCGGGGCGACGGGCGCGTGCGGCGGAGATTTACCGGGAGTTAGTGAATCGAGGGAGCGGCGAACCGGAAGAGGATTTGGGTAATGCGTTGTGGGCTGTTACCGTATACCGGCGGCTGGCTGAGTTGAGTAGCGGGGATGAACCGGCGCTGTGGATGCAGCGTCGAGCGGAGTTGCAAGCGCGCTGGCGGAAGAAGATGCCGGGGAATACGTTTGTGGCGAAGCTAGGCGAATAGCTCGCGGAGCACTTTGCCGTTGTCGGTGATGGGGACGGGGCGATCACCGGCGAATAGATTCTTTGCGGGGTTGATGCCGAGCGTCGCGTGAATGGTGGCGTGGAAATCGGGCACGGTGCAAAGGGGGCCAACGACTTTTTTGCCGAGTTCATCGGTTTCTCCGATGACTTTACCCGTGCGCAGGCCGCCTCCGGCGAGCACTCCACTGAAGGCAACGGATTGATGACCGCGCCCGCCGCCGGAATCGAACTCAGGGGGACGGCCGAACTCGGTGGCGATAACGACGAGAGTGCGATCGAGGAGTTTGTTGCGCTCCAGGTCAGTGAGCAGGGTGGCGAAGGCCTGGTCAAGGTCCTGGATGAGCAGGTGCTGCTTGAGTTGGCCTTCGTTGTGCGTGTCCCAACCGGTGCCATTCAGGAAATTGAGGTTGAAGCTGACTTCGACGAAGCGGGCTCCGGCTTGGATGAGACGGCGGGCGAGCAGGCAACGCTGTCCGAACTCACCGCCGTATTGCTGGCGAAGGGTCTGTGGCTCGCGGTTGAGATCGAAGACGTTGAGGAAGCGCGGGCCGGCCATCTTGAAGCCTTGGCGGCTGACATCGATCTGGCCTTGCACGATGGGATCGCCTTGCTCGCGGGCCGCGTAGCTTTGGCGCATGCGTTCGAGGAGGGTTTCGCGGCGATCCTGGCGGGCGTTGTTGACATCGGGAGGAAGGGTGAGGCCGTTGGGTCCGGTCTCGACCTGGGTGAGGTAAACGTAGCCGTACTTGGCGCCGAGGAAACCGGGGTCGCGCATGATGTTGGGGTAGCCCATGACGACGTAGGAAGGGACTTCTTCGGTTTTCGCGCCGAGTTCCTTGGCGACGATGGAGCCAATGCTGGGATAGAGCAAGGTGCCGCTGGGGAGGCGGCCGGTGTGCATGAGGTTGGAGGCGGCTCCATGTTCGCTGACGATGGTGTGGGAGAGATTGCGGACGAGCACGGCGCGATCGAGCAGCGGGGCGGAGCGTTTGAGATGCTCGCTGATTTGGACGTTGGCGATGGCCGTGTTGATGGCGCCGTAGTAGGAGCCAGCCTGCTTCTTCCCGTCGCCTTTTATCTTGGGATCGAAGGTATCGATGTGGGCTGCGCCGCCGCCGAGCCAGAGAAAGATGCAGGCATCGGCTTTGCCCTTGGGGGCGGGTGCGGATTCGCTGGCGAACGCCGTGGCGGCCGCGGATTGAAGGAGTGTGCGCCTTGTTAGCATGTGTCTCCTTTTAGGGCATGAGGACGAACTCGGGGGAATTGAACATGGCCCAGAGCATGTCTTCGTAGCGTTCGCGGAATTGCGGGGTGAGGCGTTTGGTGGGTGCTTCGCCCATGCGCAGCTTGCGTTCTTCCTCCATGCGGATGAGTGTGGCTTCGGCGCTGAGGTGATTGGACCAGGAGACGCGGTTGTCGGTCTTAAGAGCCGTGTTGGTAGCTTCGGCTCCAGCGACGTGACGTTTGAGGTATTGCAATGAGAGGTAGTCGTGGAAGTACTTCTGTTCGTCTTCGGAAGGTTTGCGCGAGAGGATGCGGAGGAAGGTTTCGCGGATGAGGTCGTCGAGAGGCTGCTTGTCGAGGGCGAGCTTGGTGAAGGCGCTCTCGTCGGAGAGGCGGACGATGCGAGTGCCGAGATTGCCGTTGGCGAGAATGAGCGTCTGCATGGGGCTGGGGGCATCGTCGCGCACGGTGGTGGGCGCCTGGCGCGATTGACGCCAGCCGAAGGTGGTGAGCATGTCGACGAGGGATTGGGCGATGGGGAGCGCAAGGGCCGGACGGTCGCGTTCATTGGAGAGCGCAGTCATTTGCCAGGCTCGTTCGGGCTTGCCCATGTTGAGGAATTGCGTGGGTGGGCGGTCGCCAGCGGGATTGAGATTGAGCTCTTCGCAGGCGAGGGGTTTACCGGCAGCGAGGTGGAGGGAATCGACGAGTTGCTCGGCGGACATTTTACGGCGGACGGGTCCGGTGAAGAGACGCTTGGCGGCTCCGCCTTCCTCGAGCGGGGCGGGCTTGCGCTGATAGACGTTGGAGCGGAAGATCATGCGGGCGATGTGCTTCACATCGTAGCCGGACCAGACGAATTCGCGGGCGAGGAACTGGAGGAGTTCCGGGTGAGAGGGCTTGGTGCGAGCCCAGTCATCGACGGGATCAACTATGCCTGCACCCATGTAGCGAGCCCAGATGCGATTGACGATGACCTGGGCAAAACGCTCGTTTTCCGGGGCGACGATGAGTTCGGCGAGTTGGCGGCGCGAGGGAATTTTTCCTGTGGCGGGGAATGTGTCACTTTCGGAGGCGTGTTCGATCAATTGAGGGAAGGGCCACTCGGGGGCGATTTCGGCGCCGGGCTTGAGTGTGATTTTGACGGCGGGGCGGCGCGCGCCTTCGGTGAAGGGGACCGTGCTGGTGGTGGGGAGAATGACCGGTTTACCTTGCAGCATGGCGGCGAGGCTGAAGAGATCCTTCTGTTTGACGGGATGGAAGGGCGCGTCATGGCAGCGGGCGCAGCCGAGGTTGGCGCCGAGGAAGGCTCGTCCGACGATGTCGCCCTTGGCGGCCATGGGTGCGTCGTTGAGCGTGGATTGAGAGAACGCGGCGGGCGCGCCTTGGGTGAGGCTGCCTTCCATTTCGATCAGTTCTGTGACGAAGCGATCGAAGGAGACGCCGTCGGCGATGGATTGATGGAGCCAGTGGCGGAAAGGACCGGTGTTGTTGAGATCGGGTTTGAGGATGCCGGGGTTTTCGGCGAGGACGTCCTGCCAGTAGGGAACCCAGGAGTCGGCCCAGCTATCGCTGGCAAGCAGTTTTTCGATGGCGTTGTCGCGGCGTTTGCCGGACTTGTCGTAAAGGTAGGCGCGGAGTTGTTCGGCGGTGGGGATGAGTCCTGTTGCGTCTAGCGAGAGACGGCGGAGGAATTCGACGTCGTTGAGTTCCGGGGTGTGTTTGGCGTTGGCTGCTTCGATGCGGGCATTGAGGAAATGATCGATGGGGGTGACTGCGGGAAGTTTTGAGGCAGGCGGCTGGGGAGCGGCGGGACGGGCGCGTAGCCATTCGCGGATGCGTTCGTGGCGGCGATCCCAGGGTTCCTGCGCGGTGGCGGTGATTTGGCCGCGGCGGACTTTGTCATGGAGGCGCATGCGGTCGCGAGCGAGCAGGGTGTAGGTTTCCCAGGCAGCGTCGGTGAGTTGCGGGGAATTCTCCGGACCGAGGATTTGTTCAATGGAATTGGGCTTGCCGATGGCGACGGTGAGTTCGCCCGGAGTCGGCATGAGGCCTTTGCCACCGATGATGGCGGTGAGTTCGAAGGTGTGATCGCCGGCCGCGAGGGGAATGGTAGCGACGGCATCCTGATGGGGGTAGTGCGCGGGACGGCGGCCGGAATCGTCGCGCACGGGGGGCTCGGGCACCGGGTCATCGCCGCTGGTGTTGGGCTTTTGCGCCTGTGTGCGGAGGATCTCTTTGCCGTCGAGTTTGAGGATGGATGCTCCGCGCGCGCGGAGACGGATCTGATGTGGGCCGGAAGGGAGTTGGCGGGTGTAGACGGCTTTGAGGACGAATGGGGAGGAGCGGTCGAGCATGAGCGCGTTTGGGGAGAATTTGACGGGGATTTCGGTGAAGGCGAAGGCCGGCTCAGTGTAGGTGTCTGTGGGGACCTGGGCTTCGAGTTCGAACTCCTTGCCTTTGGGGAGGTTCTCGTAGAGAGAGACGCTGACTTGCGCAGTGGCAAGGGCCGGGAGAAGGACGAGGGCGGCGAAGCGCATTGCGATATCATATCGCGGGCGGCGGACGGAATGGGGCGAGAGGATGTTTGAGATTGCAGGACTCTTATTTACAAGGAGAGTCATTCATGAAGAAGAAGACGGCAAGCCGCCGGTCGAGTTTGGTTCCGGCGGAGATGGTGGAGCGGCGCATACGGCTGCTGCGGGGGCAAAAGGTGTTTGTAGACAGTGATTTAGCGGAGTTGTATGGGGTGACGACGAGCAATTTGAACCTGGCGGTGAAACGCAATGCGGAACGGTTTCCGGCCGATTTCATGTTTCGTGTGTCGGCGGAAGAGGTAGAAGGTTTGAGATTGCAAATTGCAATCTCAAATGGGGGGAAGGGTGTACGAGGTGGGCGAAGGTATCTGCCGTATGCCTTTACACAGGAAGGAGTTGCGATGCTGTCGTCGGTGTTGAATAGCGCTCTGGCGATTCAGGTGAATATTGCGATTATGCGGGTGTTTGTGAAGATACGGGAGGTGCTGGCGGCGAATCAGGATCTGGCACGGAAGATCGAGATGCTGGAGAAGAAGTACGAGGAACACGATGAGGAGATCCAGAAGGTGTTTGACGCGATCCGGCAGTTGTTGGAGCCTCCGGTAAATCCTGGGAAGCGAAAGATTGGTTTTTTGACTACGAGCGCGGGAGGCGACTGAGAAGGGGTTCGGTGCGTTGCCAGATGTCGGCGGCGACTTCGTCGAGGGTGCGGGAGGCGTCGATTAATTGGATGCGTTGGGGTTCTTCGGCGGCGAGGATGTGATAGGCTTCGCGGACTTTGTGGTGGAAGGCGAGGGATTCATCGTCGAGGCGGGTTTCGGTGGCCTGGCCTTCGGCGTTGCGGGCGCGGGCACGGGCGAGTCCGGCCTCGACGTCCATATCGAGGCAGAGGGTGAGAGCGGGCTTGAGGCCGCGGCAGGCGATGCGATCGAGATGGCGGACGGTGTCTGGTCCGAGGTTGCGGGCATAACCCTGATAGACCATGGTGGAATCGGTGAAACGGTCGCTCACTACGATGTGGCCGGCGCGGAGCGCGGGGAGGATGACTTCATCAACGGCCTGGGCGCGGGAGGCGAAGAACAGCAGGAGTTCGGAGGTGGGGCTGAGATCGTGATTGGCGGCTTCGAGCAGAATGCTGCGAATTTGCTTGCCGATGCGCGTGCCGCCGGGTTCGATATTGATGACGACGGTGTGGCCGAGGGCGCGGAGCCGATCGACGAGGATGCGCATTTGCGAGGATTTGCCGCCTCCGTCCACGCCTTCGAAGGTGAGGAAGAGGCCGGGGAGTTCAATCATAGACGAAATGGAATAGCTTCTTCAGGTCTTCCCAGGCTTCGCGCTTTTGCTCGACGTTGTAGGCGCGGAGAAGGAAGGACGGGTGATAGGTGACCATTACGGGAATATCGCGCCATTTGAACCAATTGCCGCGGAGTTTCGTGACTCCCTCTTTTTTGGCAAGCAAGGCTTTGGTGGCGGTGGCGCCGAGGGTGCAGATGGCTTTGGGCTTGATGACGTCGAGTTGGCGGAAGAGGAACTGGCCGCAGATCTCCATTTCGTCGGGTTCGGGAGTGCGGTTTTTGGGGGGACGGCACTTCACCACGTTGCAGATGTAGACATCGGAGCGAGTGATGGGAATGCCTTCTTTCTTTGCCGTGTTGTCGATCATTGCGGTGAGGAGTTGACCGGCGCGGCCGACGAAGGGGAGTCCCTGCATGTCTTCGTCTTCGCCAGGACCTTCGCCGACGAATACGATTTTGGTGTTGGGGTTGCCGGAGCCGAAGACGATTTTGTGGCGGGCCTCGCAGAGACGGCAACGGCGGCAATCGCCGATATCGGCGAGGATTTTTTCGAGTGTGTCGTTGGCGGGGGACATGCCGGGGAGTTCGGTGGGGACCGCTCCCTCACGGTCGCGGCTCGGTAGGGTTTGCGGTGCGAGTAGGGTTTGCGGTACGGGTTCGGGTTGTGGTGTGGATACGGGTTGTGGTGCGGGTAGGGTGCGGCGGTAGATTTGTTTGACGCCCAGATCGCGGTAGAAGGCTAAGATTTGGGCGATTGCATCCTGGCTCATGAGCGTGCGTGGAGGGCGAGGCGGAGATTGAGGGCGTGATCGAAAATCTGATCGGCGACGGCACGCTTGGTGGCGCGGGGAAGCGCAATGACTTCGCCGGTGCGGAGGACCAGGGTGACTTCGTTGACGTCGGCTCCGAAGCCGATGCCCTCCTTGCTGACGAGGTTCGCGACCACCATGTCGGCATTCTTCGTTTCCATTTTGCGACGGCCTTCGGCGACGAGGTTCTGGGTTTCGGCAGCGAATCCGATCAACAGTCTGTCGCCCTTGTTACGGCCTACTTCGGCAAGAATGTCGACGGTGGGGTCGAGTTCAAGAGACATGCGGGCGGGGGTCTTTTTGAGCTTCTGCGGGGCGGGGTTGGCGACGTGGTAATCGGCAACAGCGGCGGACTTGATGATGATCGTGGACTCGGGGAGGTGGCGCATGACGGCGTCGCGCATTTCGCCGGCGCTCTTTACGGGCACGAGTTCGACGCCGTAGGGTGCGGGGAGATTGACCGGGCCGGAGACGAGGATGACTCGGGCGCCGCGGCAGGCAGCGGCGGCAGCGATAGAGTATCCCATCTTGCCGCTGGAGTGATTGGAGATGAAGCGGACGGGGTCGATGGCTTCCTGGGTGGGGCCGGCGGTTATGAGGATGGTTTCGCTATCGAGGTCCTTACGCGGATGGCCGATGGTGACGACGGCTTCGGCGATTTTGACAGGATCGGGCAGGCGGCCGGCGCCGGTGGTGCCGCAGGCGAGCAGACCCTCATCGGGCGGCAAGATGTAGTTGCCTCGGGCAGCGAGCTTCTGGATGTTCTCCTGCGTGGCCGGATGATTCCACATGTTGGTATTCATGGCCGGGGCGAGGATGACCTTGCCGGTAAAGGCGAGATAGAGGGTGGTGAGGAAGTCGGGAGCAAGGCCGGCGGCAAACTTGGCGATGAGGTCGGCGGTAGCGGGGGCAACGACCAGGACATCGTTATCCTGGGCGACGCGAATGTGCTCAACGGAACTGGAGAGGATCTCGTCAGCGCTGGAGGAACCGAAGAGGTCGGTAATGACCTTACGGTTGGTGAGGGCCGCAAAAGTGAGGGGGCGGATGAATTCGGCGGCGGAAGAGGTGAGGACGACCTGCACGTTGGCACCACGCTCCATGAGGGCGCGCGCGAGTTCCGCCGCTTTGTAGGCGGCGATTCCCCCACCGACACCGAGGACGACGTTCATACCTTACAGCTGGTTGGCGAGGTATTCCTCAGAGAGCTGCTGGTTGATATCGGTGTATTTGACGAGGCCGCGGCGGACCTCTTCCATGGAGGTAACGGTGGGCTTGCGCGAGGTAGTGGGAAGGAAGCTGCGCGCGCCGCTTTGCAACTGGCGTGCCCGTTTGGCGGACACGATGATGAAGCGGTAGGTGCTCAGCTCGGGATCATCGGGAATGGCGTTGGTAGCGTTGCGTACGATTTTGTCCATGGCTAGAGTAACTCTCCAAATGTCTCGAGAATCGGCCGGATGCGATCTTCCATGCGCTGGCGGCGAACGCGCTCCGCTCGTATCACCGACTGAAGCGAGTTGACCGCTTCACTGACCTGATCGTTGACGATCACGTAGTCGTAGGCGTGATAATTGCGAATCTCGTTCGCAGCCGCCGCCAAACGTCTCTGGATGACAGCTTCGGCGTCTTCGGATCGAGCCCTCAGACGTTGTTCCAGAACAGCCCGCGACGGCGCCAGGACGAAGATCGATACAGCATCCGGGATCTTCTTCTTTAATTGTTGCTCACCCTGGACATCAATGTCGAGTAGAAGATCTCTGCCTTCGGTTTGGGCGTGGTGCCAGACGGACTGGTGAGTACCGTAGAAGTTGCCAAAGACTTCGGCCCATTCGAGGAACTCATCTTTATTCAACATTTCCATGAAGGATTCACGGCTAACGTATTGATAACTTTCACCAGGAACTTCCTGGCCGCGCGGCTGGCGGGTGGTGTAGGAAACGGAAAAGTCGATCTTTGGTTCGAGGCGGAGGAGCTCACGGACAAGGGTAGATTTGCCCGAACCGGAGGGGGCGGAAATGATGAAAACGCAACTCATTCGATGTTGAGGCTCTGCTCGCGGATGCGCTCGATTTCGGTTTTGACGCCGATGCCGAGATCGGTGACGCGAAGGCCAAGTTCGCCGGCGCCGTTGGTTTTAGAGAGGATGGTGTTGGTCTCGCGGCCCATTTCCTGCATGAGGAAGTCGAGCTTTTTGCCGATTTCGCCGCCTTTGTTGAGGAGGTCAGAGAGATCGCGGGAATGAATGGAGAGGCGGTGAATCTCTTCGGTGACATCAGAGCGGTCGGCGAGGATGGCGGCTTCCTGGGCGAGCCGCTGGGGTTCGAGGCCGACGCCGGAAAGGAGGGAGGTGAGGCGCTCCTGGAGGCGATCCTGCAGGACCGGGAGGACTTTGTCGCGGAGTTTGTTGAGCTCGGCGGCGGAAGCGGCGATTTTGTTGTTGGCGTCGCGGATGACCGCCGCGAGGCCGGCGCCCTCTTTGGCGCGGCTTTCGTTGAACAGATCGAGGGCTTCGTTGAGCACGCTGACGAGAAAGGCTTCGAGAGTGGCATCGGGCTCTTCGTCGCCTTCACTGAGCATGCCGGGAAGGCGGAAGGCGGCGTTAATATCGGGCTCCGAGGCGAGGTTGTAACGCTGGCGGGCGTCGTGGAAGGCGGCCAGCCAGGATTCAAACAGCGGCCGGTTGAGGGCGAGCAGGCCGGTGCTTGCGGTGGGAATCCATGAGATGCGCACATCCACATGGCCGCGGGACACCTTCTGTTTCACCGTATTGCGCACGGTATTGGCAAAGGCGTCGAGGTCCGCGGGCAGGTGCAAGTGCACGTCGAGAGATCGATGGTTCACGCTTTTGAGCGTGCACACCATTTCCCCCTGCGGAGTGACCTTCCGCAAGCGGGCAAAGCCGGTCATGGAGCGAAGTTGTGCCATTTAGGAATCGGCGACCGCACTCGTCTCAAGGAACTGCAACTCGTGCAGTCGCTGGTATACTCCCCCTGAATTGACGAGGGTATCATGAGTACCTGTCTCGACGATACGGCCGCGGTCGAGGACGACGATTTTGTCGGCGCGGCGGATGGTGGAGAGGCGGTGGGCAATCACGATAACGGTGCGGCCGTTGATGAGATTGGAAAGGGCTCGCTGGACAAGCATTTCGGATTCCGTATCGAGGTGGGAGGTGGCTTCGTCGAGGACGAGGATGGGGGCGTTTTTGAGGATGGCGCGGGCGATGGCGATGCGCTGACGCTGGCCGCCGGAAAGCTTCATGCCGCGTTCTCCGATGACGGTGTCGTAGCCTTGGGGCAAGCGTTCAATGAATTCGTGGG
>JAXLQM010000016.1:0-223917 GCA_046331645.1 Bryobacteraceae bacterium | reverse complement strand
AGCAGCAGAATCTTGAGCAGGCGGAAGAATTCGGACGATCCGCCCATGTAGTAGGTGTTGTGCCAGCCGGGGCGGGCGGCGTTAGCCATCAACTCACTGCTCATGGCTGCCGGTAGTCCGGCGAGGGCGCCGCGGGAGTCCACCCACGATTCGCGATCAAGCAGAGACATCAGTTCGGCTGCGTCTTCCGGACTCTGATTGGCGATGGCGAACAGGCCGCGGCTTTCATAGCCGCGATCGAGTTGCAAGCTTCGGCCGGATCCGCGCAGCAGCACGCCGGCGGTGGCGAGCAGCATGACGCAGGCCGATACCTGTACCACGACGAGGGCATCGCGAACACGGGAGGGGCGGAGGATCCCCAACTCGCCACGGAGGGCGAAGGAGATGGCGACGCGCGTGGCATGGGCCGCCGGAGCGAGCGCGAACAGGGCCGTGGTGAGCATCGCCACCAGCAGCATGTAGAGGTAGACGGTCGAGTCGACGACGAAATCGGGGATGCGCAGGCGGAACAGCAAGGTCGGAGGCGCGGTGGCATAGAGGGATTGCGAGAACGCCTGCAGGGCGAGGCGAGATACGGCGATTCCCACGGCGCTGGCCAGCAGGGCGAGGACGAAGCTTTCGGCCAGTAGTTGGCGGATAATCCGGCCACGGCTTGCTCCGATCGAAAGACGTGTTCCCAACTCGCGCTGCCGCGACATGGCGCGGGCGAGCATCATATTGGCTGCATTGGCGCAGGGGATGAGCATGGTGAGCACGAAGGCGAATAGAAGAGGGAGCGAGAACTGGAGCGCGGTCCAGGTGACGGGGATGTCGAGCGATTCGACGTTCGTCCAACGAATGCGGTCGTAATCCGGTTTGGTGCGCGTGAGTTGCGCCGCCAGCGATCCGGCCATCTGGCGGGCCTGCGATTCGCTCATTCCGGAGGGGAGCCTGGCGAGCACACCATAGACGGGGTACTGCATCATGCCGGGTGTGCGCATCCAAACATCGATGGGTACCCAGAAATCGGCGGTGGCGATGCCGTAGCGGGCCATGCTTTTCGGTGCGATGGCGACCGTGCCGACATTGACGCCGATGAATTCCGGAGCGGCTACACCGATCACTTCGAACGGATGCCCGTTGACCTGCACCTGGCGGCCGATGATCTGCGGGTCAGAGGCGAAGCGTGTCTGCCAGGCGCGATGGCTGAGCACCACTACGGGCTCGTTGTCTTCGGGCTGGATGGGACGGCCAAGGGCGGCGCCTGCACCCAGCACGTTGAAGAAGTTCTTGCTGACGAGGGCCACTTTGGCGGCATGGCCATCGAGACCGGTGCCTTCCATGCTGCATGCCGCGATGTCCGGCAATTCGCGAAGGCCGCTGGCCAACAATTGGAATTCCTGCCAACTGAGATGCGCGTCCGTGCGGTATTTCGTTTCGAACTCGAAGGAGATGAGGCTGGCGGGATCGCGCACGGCGAGGGGGCGCAGAAGGAAGGCGTTGAAGATGGTGAAGAAGGCGGCATTCAAGCCGAGGCCGAGGCCGAGGGTCACGATGATGGAGGCGGCAAAGCCCGGTTTGTTGAGCAGCAGGCGCAGGGCGAAGCGCAGATCCTGTGGGATGGCACGGAGCCATTCCATGAGGCGGGAGCTGCGAGTTTCTCCTTCTTCCAGGGGGCGCAGGATGGGATCGGTATCGGCGCCGCGGAGGTAGTCGGTCCATTCGCGCTGGAACTGCTCCTGGGCAAGGGTGGTGCCTTCGCCGGAGAAGCCGTAGGTGTCGACGTCGGCTTCTATTTGATCCTCGTAGCGCAGCGGAGCGATGCCCCAGGTGCGGAGGCGGGCTTGGCGGGCCCAGATCCAGATGCCAATTTCGAGGGTAAGCAGAATCAGGAACGATGCCGGGTTGGTGGAGCATTTGTAGATGATCCAGGCGACGGGCATCATGGTGAGCATCGTTACGGTGAACAGCGTGAGATTGAGCAACGGCGGGCGTTTGCCGGGGATGTAGGAGCAGGTGAAGGGGAGCTTGCGCCAGTCGCGGAAGAGGCGTTCGAAGCCGATGGCGGCGAGGAAGAAGGCGATGGCCGTCCAGGCGATGCCGACGATGGGGCCATCGGAGCGCCAGACGAAGACGGAGCCGGTGAGCACCGAGGGTGCGACGCCGCAGGCCAAGACGAAGCGCTCCACGGCGCGCATCCAACTGGCGCGGCCTTCCCGCTCCGTGATCTGGAACAGCCAATTGGCGCGCAGTTCGGTGGGCAGGCTAAAGAGATGGCGGAGGCCGATTAGGGTGAAGACAGTGAGGGCTAGTGGGCCGGAGGTGAGCAGGACGCGATTCCATTCGGGATGGCCGGAGGTTTGTACCACCGCTTCGACTGCGCTCTTCGCCATCCATGCCACGGCGAGTCCGATGTAAACGAGGGCGGCCAGGCGGTGGGTGCGGCTGCGGGCCATTGTTTTGTAAAGAAACGTAAAGGCGGCGAGTTCGCGCGGGTCGCGAATCCAGAGATGCAGGAGGCGCGAGAGCAGATCGGAGCGGTGGGGTGGAGTGAGGCGCGGAGCTTCGAGCAGCAGGCGGCGGTAGCGGCGGAAGCTGATGAGGTAGACGGCCGCGGCGATGGCGGGCGGGAGCAGTGCTACCTGCCACAGGCTTACCCGCGCGAGTACGGAGAGCAGTTCCTGCCCTTTCCAGGCGGCGATGGAGAAGCCGCCTAATCCCGCCGTGGCCAGCAGCGCCTGGATGGTGATCATGACGCGCTCAAACCAGCGTGCGGGAAGGGTGTTCAGCAATAGGCCTTGGATGGCGATGGCGCCGAAAAAGGTGATGCTGGAAGCTGCGGTGAGCGTGCCGAAGCTGAGGAAGAGATTGGCGCCGGTGACTAGCGAGAATACCAGCGAGGAAGGGAAGAGGAACGCGGCGAGGAATGCCGTGAAGGCGATGACAACGGAGGTGAATTTGGCGAGGAAGATATCGGCGGAACTCACCGGGAATCCGGCCATGGAAAGGTAGTCGCGGAGGGAAGGGTAGAGAGCTTGCCACAGTGTGGCTGCCAGCACCATCGCGGCGCAGACCGCCATCCCGGCGAGTGCCGCCAGATCGAGCTGTACCTCACTGGCGATGCGATGCTGGAGGTTCATGTCGCCGAGGGTTTTGTACTTGAACAGCAGCAGGTAGGCGAGCAGCATCCAACTGGAGATGAGCACCGCGCCGATGCCGCCCGCTACTCGTGCGCCCGCGCCGGGGGCGGAGAGCAGATCGCTATCGAGGAAGCGCGGCAGGAAGTGACGCAGCAGCTCGAAGCGCGTGCCGTGCGTTTGTTGAAGCCGTTGCTGCCATTCGCGGATCATCGCGTTACGGTCTCCAGGATACGTTGGGCGATCGTGTCGGTGTCCTCGGTTTGGGTGAGCTGGGCGAAGACCGCTTCGAGCGAGGGCTGGGCCATCAGCGATTGCAGATTGCGCACGGAGTCATGCGCCACCACCTGGCCTTTGCGCAGAATGAGCACCGAGGTGGCCACCTTTTCCACCACTTCCAGCACGTGCGAGCTGTAGAGCACGATCTTGTTGCGCTCGGCCATGGCTCGCAGCAGGCTGCGCAGCACCATGGCGGCGTTGACGTCGAGGCCGGAGAATGGCTCGTCGAGAATGAGCAGTTCCGGATCGTGGAGCAGGGCGGCGGAAAGCAGGATCTTCTGGCGCATGCCCTTGGAATAAGAAGCGAGGAGGGAATGGCGGTCTTCCCACAGCCCGAAGAGGCGCAGCAGTTCGTCCATGCGGGCTTCGAGCGTGTGGCGTTCGATGCCGTGGAGCCGCCCGGCCAGTTGCAGGTATTCACGGCCGCTGAGGTGCGGATAGAGATGCGCCTCTTCGGCGACGTAGCCCAGACGGCGCTGGAAGCTCTTCATATCCTGGACGATGTTTTCGCCGCGAAAGAGGATTTCGCCTTCCGAGGGCTCAATGAGGCCGGTGAGCATTTTGACCGTGGTGCTCTTGCCTGCGCCATTGGGGCCGAGGTAGCCGAGGATCTCGCCTGGGGCGATGGAGAAGCTGACACGGTCGACGACCGTGATGCCGCTGTAGCGTTTTGTGAGCTGACGGACTTCCAACATCACTCCATTAGACAGCAACGGAGGATGGAGTGTTCCCGCGATCCGTGCGCTATTGCTTCTCGGCGATCCAGATGTTGGCGGATTGTTCCGAGAGAGAGAAGGTGATCTGATTTTTACCGATGGCCGGTCCGAACACGGCCGCGCCTACAATGTTGATGGCTTTCCGTGTTTCATGGAAGTGCATGATGGGGGACGGGTCGCCCACAGGCCGCTTGGTGGCGGGATCTAAACGCTGTGCCCAGATGTCCGGGTAGTTGTCCTTCATGGAGAGGAAGTAGAGCAGGTTGCCATCGGGTGACCACCAGGGGCGGCTGTTGCGGCCCGGGTACTCGGCGATGGTGATCCACTCCGATTCACCGGCGGCGCGCCCATCCCGGATTGGCGCGATCTTCACCGGTTGGTTGCGCACTCCGGGGAGGTGGAAAGCCATCCAACGGCCGTCCGGAGAAGGCTCCGCGCCATGCAAGTCGAGCTTGGGGTGCGAGAGGATTTCCAGTTCCTCGCCGGTGTCCACGTTCATACGGAAGAAGCGAATGGGCGCGGAGCGGTAGAAGATGAGGAATTTGCCGTCCGTTGTCCAGCCGTAGATTTGTCCCGATTTCTCCAGGTGCACCAGACGCCGCGCCTGGCCCCCTGAGGTCTCCATCAGGAAGATGTCATTGCTCATCCCGTTCACAGCAGAAGTAGCGTAGGCGACCCTCGTGCCGTCGGGGGAAACTTTGGGTCGTGCCCACTCGGTGAGCAGGACCCGATCGCTCGAGGACGCCGTATCGCGGAGGCGCAGTTCGCCTCCCTGGGGGCCGGCCTGTGTGTAAGCGAGCAGCCGCCCATCCGCCGAACTGGCGGGATTGATCTGTGCGCCACCGCTATGGGGCACCGGTTGCAGAGCCCCGGTGACCTTTCCCGTGTTGAGGTCCAACGGGAGCGTCCAGAGGTGATCGGAGGAGGAACCGGAGGCGAACACGAAGCGATCGGCGGTTCCCTGCAGGCCGAACATCGTGCCTGTGACGGAGGCCACGTGACGCGCCAGTGGTTTGCTATTCGACTCAGGGTTCCATTCCACTTCGCGCACCGCCGAGTTCGATCTCAATAGAAGTGATTTCCCGCGCCATTCGGATACGAATCCGGGGATCTTTTCCGCCATCATCCAAGTCAAGAGCCCGGTTTTCTGGGATGGGCCACCCGAGATCGGGGCAAGCCAATACTCCCTTGACGCGCGGTTTCCTACCCCATCCACGCCGGTGATCAGCAGTTTGGTGCCGTCCGGGGACCAAAGAGGCACCGTGGCGATGGGGATGTCGGCGCCTACCTGCTTTGGGGCTCCTCCGGATACCGGCACAACGAATACTTTTGCATCGGTCAGGTCGGAAATACCGGTGGAGTAGGCCACCAGCTTTCCGTCGGGTGAGAAGCGCGGGTTGTAGCCGCCATGCACCAGCAGCCGCTCCTCACCGCCCAGGGCTGGAATGATATAGATGCCTCCATCGCCGCGATTGGAGCGGAACACGATCTGCCCGCCGTCGGGGGAGAAATGCGGATTCAACTCATCGGATGGATCCTTGGTGAGCCGGATGGGGCGTGCTCCCTCGGTGAGCGGATGCACCCAGAGGTCGAGGTTGCCTTCTCCGGCGCGGTCGGAGACGTAGGCGACCAGTTTCCCGTCCAGTGAAAGGTCCGGCGACCGGGTGAGCCCGCTATCGGCGGTGAGTTGACGGAGCCGCAATTCGGGCGCGGGTTTGGGGCGAGTCAGCATCCATCCGACGATGGCGATCGCGGCAACGGCTGCGACCCCGATGGCAGCGGGAAGAACGAAGCTGCGCCGTGGAGCTGTGACAGCCGCCTTGGACGCCTGGAGGCTGCCCGATTCCGATTCCTCTTTCACCTCTTCCAGTTCCACCTTCACATCGGCCATGCTCTGAAAGCGCCGGGCCGGATCTTTGCGCAGGCAGCGGCGCAGAATGCGGTCCACTTCCGCCGGCAGGTTTTCGATGGGCTTCGGCTCTTCCTTCAGAATGGCGGAGAGTGTGGCGGCCATCGACTCGCCCCGAAACGGCCTCTGCCCGGCGAGCATTTCGTAGAGCATCACGCCGAAGCTGAAGATGTCGCTGCGGGCGTCGAGCTTCTTCGATTCGGCCTGCTCCGGTGACATGTATTGCACGGTGCCGAGGATTGCCCCATCCTCCGTGCGCGGGGAAGCTGCGCGGGTTGCGTCCGCTTCGATGCCGGAGCTGGTTTCGGTCAGCTTCGCCAGGCCGAAGTCGAGAATCTTCACCATGCCGTCATCGCTCACCATGATGTTGGCGGGCTTCACATCGCGGTGAATGATGCCGGCTGCGTGCGCCTTGGCCAGGCCGTCGGCAACGGGGATAGCGATCTTGAGCGCTTCCGCCAGCCGCATGCCTTGCCGCGGAATGCGTTCATCGAGCGTTTTGCCGGCGATGTATTCCATCGCCATGTAGTCGGTGCCGTTGTCTTGATGGATGTCGAAGATGACGACGATGTTCGGATGTTGGAGGGCGGATGCCGCTTGCGCTTCCTGGATGAAGCGCCGCTTGCGGTCTTCATTGGCGACTTTGTGCGGAGGCAGTACTTTGACCGCGACGACGCGGTTGAGGCGCGTGTCGCGCGCTTTGTACACGTCGCCCATCCCTCCCGAGCCGATTTTATCGAGGAGTTGGTACTGTCCCAGCCTGGAGCCCGTCATTGCGGTGAATGTGGGCAATTATCTCACGGCTGGCGATGCGTGAGGGGGAGCGGGTCAGTCCTTCTTCGTGGTGGTGGAGGTTTCGGACTTTGCTGGAGTGCTTTCGGATTTGGATTCAGACTTCGATTCCGATGACTTCGCGCCACCTTTGGATGCGCCGGAGCGGGCGTAGTCGGTGACATACCAGCCGCTGCCCTTGAATTGGAGGCCGGGGGCGGAGATGAGGCGCTCTACTTTGCCGCCGCAGCCTTCGTGCACAGTCAGCGGTTCGTCTGAGAATTTCTGAATGATTTCAAAGACACGATCACACTGCGAGCATCGATATTCGTAAAGGGGCATAGACTCGTCTTTCCGTAAACTTCTTCTTATGCAGCTTTGGCCAGCGTGCGGTGCTGGGGAGCAAGCTCCTGCGCGACCGGCTTGGCCGAGTTCAGAACTTCAATCGCCTTCTTGAGCAGGAGATCTTCGCCGGGCTTGGCCTGCGGAGTCTGCGGCTGAGCCTGCGGTTCGGGCTGCGTTTCATCGTCGGGGTCGCCGGCGGGTTCGTTCTCGACCAGCGGGACGCTGGGAGTCACGCCCGTATCCTGCAACGCCTTGCCGGAAGGCGAGTAATACTTTGCGGTGGAGAGGATCACAGCGCCACCGTCATCCATGAGGATCGCTTTGCGCACGGCAGCGTCGCCGTAGGTGCGTTCGCCGATGACTTCGCCACGCTTGCCATCGAGGATGGCGGCGGCGGCAATCTCAGCGCCATTGGCGGTGCCGCGGTTGGTGATGACTGCCAGCGGGCCTTTCCACAGGGCTTTGGAAGCGGTAGCTTCAAAATTCTGCCGGGGAGATTTTTGACCCATCAGGTAGCTGATGATGCCCTTCTCGAGAAACAGGTTGGCGAGGGCGATGCCTTCTTCCGGGGAACCGGTAGCGGCGTTGCGCAGGTCGAGAATGATCTTCTTTGCGCCCTGCTTTTCCAGATCCTTAATGGCGGCGGCCACTTCCTTGGCCTTGCCAGGTTCGACGCTGCTGAGCGAGATGCGGCCGATCTGGTCCTGCTCCATCTTGGTGGTTACGGGACCGAATTTGATGACGGAGCGGATGAGGCCGACCTTCTGCGGTTCGGTGCTGCGGCGGACGCGGAGGACGGTGAGCTCAATGCTGGTGCCGGGATCGCCGTGAAGCAGCATTTCAGCGTAGGCGAGTGGCATGTCGCGCGTGGAAACAGCGCCGATGGATTCGAGCACGTCGCCGGTGGAGAGGCCCGCTTTCGCGCCGGGGGAATTGGGGATGGCATCGACGACGTTCAGGTAGCCGTATTTCTTCGACAGAATCAGGCCGACGTCGGCTTTGCGATTGTCCTTGTACTTGAGGAATTGTTTGTACTGATCGGCGTTGAGGTAGCTGGCGTAGGGGTCGAGCGACTCAAGCAGCCCGTTGAGGGCGCCGAGCGTGACATTCTTCATGTCGGGCTCTTCGACGTAATCGCTCTTGATGCGCGAGAGCACCTCAGTGTAGACGGCCAGGTGTTTGTAGGCGTCTTCAGGGGAGGCGGAACGGCCCATGGCCGCGCCGAAAACGAGCAGTACCACCAGGCAGGTGGAGGAAGTGACCACAAACAGTTTGAACCGGCTGTTCATTGAATTGGAGCCTTTCAGCGGAGAAGGGGCCAGTACACAAGCCCTCTCCTTACACGATTATATCGCTATAGAGACGGATGCGCGCGGAAGGTGTCACGTTGCGGGATTCACGGGGGCGTCACGGTTGCGGGGGGAGCCTGCGCCAGGGGCCGGGGGTAATGCGGAAGGTGTGTTTCCAGGTTTTCGATGTGGGATCGAAGCGCGGAGCGCCGCGCAGCAGGTAGTTTCCTTCGCCTTCGCCGGCCGAGGGGCAGCAGTTGCCATCGCCCTCTTTCCAGATGAAGAAGTGGAAACTCATTTCCGTGTCGAGGAAGGTGTTGGATTCGCCTTTCCAGATTCCTTCGCCTTTGGCGAGCCGCGGTTGGGCTGCCTCGGGGGCTCGGGTGAAGGGCACATCATGGAGGGTGAGGTCGGGGGCAATCCAGAGGATGGTGTCTTCATGCATGGCGCCGGTGCCGTCGATGCGGAGGGAGATGGCGAGGAAATGATGCCCGTTGCGGCGGAAGGGCTGCGGAGGGAGGAACTCGCCTTCGCCGGGGGAGAGTCCGTCGAGCTTACGGACGAGCTTCCATCCGTTTGTCGCCGGCGCGTGGAGGCGGAGTTCGCCGGGGCGTTCGTCGCCTTCATGAAGAGTGGCGAGCATGCGCTTGCCGCCCGGGGCAGGGAACTCGATCTGTAAAACCTGCTTGAGCAGGGTGGGGTACTCGTCGGTGACGATGCCTGCGGGTGGGGCGCCGAGTTTTGCCAAGTGCCACGCGGCGGTGTAGCGGGTGCCGGGGTCGGGGGATTGGAGAGCGGCTTCGAGGGCCGGCTTGGCGGCTGTGCCAATGGCTTCGGTGGCGTGTAAGGCTTGTGCGCGCACGTTGCGTTGCGGGTCTTTCCAGAGTTCGATCAGCTTGGGTGCGAAGGCGGCGGCGGGTGAGCCGATGAGTCCTAGGATTTCGGCTGCGGCGCCGCGGAGGATTTCTTCGTGCCTCTGGAGGGCGCGCCCGAGCGCGGGAACGGCGGGTGAAGCGGATGCGCCGAATTGGCGCAGGGCACCAATGGCCTCGGCGGCATGGGGCATATCCTTGTTTTCGATTTCTTTTGCCAGAATGGCCGCGATTTCGGGATCGCCGCGGCCGATTGCGCCGAGGGTGCGGCAGGCCACCTGGCGGACGAGAGCATCGGGGTGTTGCAGGAGCGCGACGACGGCATCGCGCGACGATGCGGCAGCGGGGCCTTGCCGCTGTAACGCGTTGAGCGCCTCAAACACCTCTGCCGGCGTTTGTGCGAAGACGGGTATGACGCAGAGAAACGGAATCGTCACCCGGATGCCATACCGCATGTCCATAGGATCGGCGATTCTGTCATGCTGTGGAGGGTTATGCTTGTAAACTTGTTTGTCCTCGCAGCAGCGCAACTGGCCGCCCAGACCAACGATGCTCCGGTGCGCGCGGTCACCGACCCGGGCGTGATCACCACGCGGCAGGCGATTTCGCCGGCGGGCGTACCGGCAATTTTCAATGGACGCGTGTATGCCGTCGATTTCGGCGCGGACGCGCGCGAGGTGTGGATCACCTCGGCGACGCACGTGTACCGGCTCGATTGGCGCGAGAACAAGGTGCTGGAGCAGATTGCACTGGGCGGTGCACCCGGCTTGCAAGGGCTGCGCTTCGACACGGTATCGAAGCGCGCGCTGGCTACGAGTGCCGTGGATCGCAAGCAGGTGCGGCTCAGCGCGTTTGCGGATAACAAGCAGGCGGTGCTGCAGGCGGATTTGGGCACGGTGAACGCGGGGTCAATGGCGGTGGCGGCGAAGCCGAATCCACAGGGCGTGCGCGTGGTGGCGGTGCCGATGATCCAGAATAATGAACTGGCCGTGGCCGATGCCGAATCGGGCAAGGTGCTGCTGAAGGTGAAGACAGGCATCGCGCCGTTTGGCGTGGTGCTGAATGAAACGGGCACTGTGGCCTGGGTGAGCAATTGGGGCGGACCGGTGCCGAAGGATGGCATGCTCACCGGACCGCTGGGACGGAATGCGGGCGCGGACCGTGTGTCGGTGGATGCGCGCGGTGTGGCCAATGCGGGCAACGTGGTGCGCATCGATTTGGCGAGCGGGAAGATTACGCATACGGTCGCGGTGGACGCGCATCCCAATGCGATGGCCTGGGATGAGAAGAAGGCTCGGCTGTATGTCGCCAGCAGCAATCGCGATTCGGTGACCGTGATCGACAGCGCGGCGGGAAAGGTGCTGCGGCGCGATCCGGTGCAGCCGTTCCAGCGCGACGTGAAGGGGATTGCCCCGACGGCGGCGGCGTTGAGCGCCGATGGATCGCGGCTGTATGTGGCCTGTGGCGGCATCAATGCCGTGGCGGTGATGAATACGGCCAGTGGCAAAGTGGAGGGCTTGATCCCGACGGCATGGTATCCCAACGCGGTGGCGCTGAGCGCGGATGGGAAGCACCTGGCGATTGGAGCGCTTTTGGGCGCGGGTTCGGCGTGGCGCGATGAACCGAAGCAGCGCTTCGTGCATGCGTATCGGGGCGCGGTGAATGTCGTCGATATTCCCGATGCAGCGCAACTGGCGAGCTACACCACCGCCGCAGCGCACAACAACCACATGACACTTGGTCCGAAGCAGGCGGATCCGGTGGCGGTGAGTTCGGCCAAGCCCACGGCGATTCCACGGCGGGCCGGCGAACCGTCGTTGATTGAGCATGTGGTGTTCATCATCAAAGAAAATCGCACCTATGATCAGCTTTTCGGCGATTTGAAGAAGGGCAACGGCGATCCGTCGCTGGTGATGTTTGGCGCGGATGTGACTCCGAACCAGCGGCGCATGGCCGAGCAGTTTGTGGTGCTGGATAATTTCTACGCCACCGGCGGGAATAGCGCGGATGGGCATCAGTGGATCACGCAGGCCAATGAGAACGCGTATGCGATGTGGCCTGGTTTCCATGGGCGCAGCTATCCGTTCGACGGATCGGACGCGCTGGCGATCAGCGAGAGCGGGTTTCTGTGGGATGCGGCACTGGCGCGCGGGCGCACGGTGCGCATTTATGGCGAGTATGCGGGCGTGACCACGAGCCCGAGCAGCCGCCGCAGGGAATACCTGGAGCGGTGGGAGAAAGGCGAGAAGTTCCTCAACGAGTGGAGCGTTGTTTCTCCCGTGGCTTCGATGAACAAGGTGCTGGCAAAGAATTTCCCGGCTTATTCGACGGCCATTCCAGACGTGGTAAGGGCCGATATCTTTATGGAAGACCTGAAGCAGTGGGAAAAGCAGGCGAAGATGCCGAACCTGGTGCTGGTGCAACTGCCGAGCGACCACACTTCGGGACTGCTGGCGAACGGGTCCACACCGAAGGCGATGGTGGCGGACAATGATCTCGCCACGGGACGGATTGTGGAGGCGCTGAGCAAATCGCCGTTCTGGAAGAAGATGGCGATCTTTATCACTGAGGATGACGCGCAGAATGGCGTCGATCATGTGGATGGGCACCGCACGATCGCGCTGGCGGTGAGCCCATACATCCGGCGCGGGCATGTCGATTCCACCTTCTACGCGCATCAGAGCATTCTCAAAACCATCGAGCTGATTCTGGGGCTGCCGACGTTGTCGCTATTTGATTTGATTGCCACGGAAATGCGCGCCAGTTTCACCGATACGCCGGACTTCACGCCGTTTGAGGCGGTGGTGCCGCAGCAGAGCCTGATGGAGCGCAATCCCTCGCGCAGCGCATTGAAGGGCAAGGCGCTGGAGGCGGCGAAGGCTTCGGCGAAGATGAAATGGCACATTCCGGATGCGGCCCCGACGGAGCGGGTGAACCGGATTCTGTGGGGAGCCATCCGGGGTTGGGAGGTGCCTTATCCGGGGGTGAAAAATGCCGTGTTTGCGCCGTTATCGCTCGATGTGGATGATGACGACCGTTAGAAATACCATTTGAGACGGACGCCCACGGTGCGCGGCTGGACCAGCCTGGTGCCAACGAACAACGATTGGAAGTTGAAAAGCGCCGTGCGATTGGTGAGATTCGACGTCTGCACGGCGAATTCCCACAATTTGCGGTCATTGCGTTTGTGTTCGTAGCCGGCAGCGAAATCGAGGATGGTGCGGGGCCGCGTGCGGGGAGGCGCGGAGAGCAGGTTCACGTAGGGAAGCAGGTCGGCGTAATCAGGGTCGGCGGCAACCACGGCGGGGTCAGAGGGGTTGGTGACCAGGCCGCTGTCGTAGCGTGTTGTGACGGTGATGAAGTACCCCTTGCGCGTGGAATATTGCGAGACGTTCTGCAGGCTCAGCTTCTGATCGTGATCGATGACAAAAGGGCCGGCGCTCAACGCATCGACGGCGGTGCTGCCGAGGAAGAGGCCGCCGGTGAAGGGCGGTGTGGAGATGGCCCGGGCATGGGTCAGGCTGAGCGTCGTGCTGAAGCCGCGCCATTGCGGGAAGACGAGGCGGCCTTCCAAACCATTGACGCGGATGCTGGCGAGCGTCATGGGGAAAATGATTCCGGTATTGAAGAAGTTGTCGTTGTCCTGCTGGTCGCGGGCGTTCTTGTGATAGAAGGACGCATTGACGCTGAAGCGTCCGGCGAGCGCCTGCTGGAGGCCGAGTTCGAAGAAGTTCTGCCGCTCGGGGCGGATCAGGGAGACGGCGCCACCGAGTGCGGCGCGCACCACGGGACTGGCGAGGCGGCTTGCTTCGATACTGCTCGATAGCAGCAGGTTCTCATTGGGCGGAGTCTGGTAGGTGCGATTGTAGGAGGCGCGGAATACCGTGTGGGTTTCACGCAGATGGTAGCTGATGCCAACGCGGGGCTGCATCTGATTGCCGTTCACCAGGAAACGGTAATTGTCATAGCGCAGGCCGAGCGCCAGTTGCCACCGGCCAAGCTTGATATTGTCCTGGAGAAAGCCGGTGTAGAGCGAGCCCGCGCCGCGGCGGGAAAATTGGAACGGGCTGCCGCCGCGGGTGAGATCGTGAGGCAGGAGTGACTCGATGTAGGTGTCGTCGAGCGGGTGGTTGAAGGCCGGATCGGTGATGGCAAACTGGAAACGCTCCTGCAGCGGGAAGAACTGATAGTCGAAGCCGGCTTTGAAGGTGTGCGCGCCCTGGATGGTGTTGTAGCGGTTCCACAGCGTGAGCGTGGTGAGGCGGCGGCGCTGTTCGGCGGTGACGGGCGTATCGCCCAGGCTGGGGGAAAGGGTCGCTTCGGCCGTGCGCGCGGAGGCGGTGATGTCGAAGGTGGAGCGGGGGCTCAAGGTGCGCACCCAGCCGAGCATCAGGCTACCATCCTGCAGCCCTTGCCGCTGATCCATGCCGTTGGCGTGTTGCGAACGCAGGTTCGCCAATTGAAACGAAGAGCGGCCTGCCATGAAATGGAAGCGGAACACGTCACGCCCGTTGGGCTGGTAATCGAGGCGGGTGAAGCCGCGTTCCAGGTTGCCGCCATTGTGGAGGTTGTCGAGGCTGACCTGGTCCAGGTAGCGGTTCGACTTCATGGCGCTGAGGGAAGCGGAATAGCTGAGTTTGCCCTTTTCTCCGGAAATCTGCGCCGTGGTGCTGGCCGTATCGAATTGCGCCGCGCTGAGCAGAAGGGTGCCTCCCAACACGCGTCCGGCGCCGGTGCCGGCGCGCGTTGTCACATTGGCCACGGCGGATACCTTGTTGCCGTATTCGGCGGGGATGTTGCCGGTGAACAGTTCGACGGTTTGCACGATGCTGGGGTCGACGGCGTTGGCGAAGGCGCCGGTGAGCTGATCGGAGATGGGCATTCCGTCGACGACGAAGGTCATCTGGTTGTGGGCGCCGCGGGGGTGGATGGCGCCGTTGGCGTTCTGGGAAAAGCCGGGGAAGGTGAGCAGCGCGGCTTCGAGCCCGCGGTTGCCAACCTGTAAGCTGAGCCGCTCGATGTCGGACTGGTTGATCTGGGCGCGGGTACCGGTGTCGGCGGGATCGACGAGCAAGCCGTCCTGGGTGGACCGGACATCGACCGTGGTGCGGCCGGTGTCGAGCGAGAGGATCAAATCCTGCTGGATAGGGACGTTGGAGCGGAGGGCAACGGTGCGGCGGGATTTGGCGAAGCCGCGGTGTTCGGCGGTGAGTTCGTAGCTTTGCAGGGGCAGATTGGAGAAGGAGTAGGAGCCGTCGAGGGCGGCTTGGGTGCGTTTGGCAAAGCCGCCGAGAGGGTTGGATAAGGTGATGATGGCGTGAGGGATAGCGGCGCCGGAAGGGTCGAGGGCGCGGCCGGAGAGGGAGGCAGTAGATTGGGGGAAGGCGGGCAGGGAAACGGCGATGAATAGGATCGAATTCATTCCCAGCAAGCGAATCATGTTTACTATAGTTAACATGGCTTGGCCGTGCTGTCAATTGCCTTCGCGGTGATACAAACAGGTTGCCGAAGGGGTATGAGGTGCCTTCCATATTCTTCTCGCGCTGGCCGGCGAGGACATGCACGGGTACGGCATCATGCGGCAGGTTGCCGAGCAAACAGGCGGGCGCGTGCGGCTGGGGCCGGGAACGCTCTATCACTCGATTCAGGGGCTGGTGGAAGCGGGGCTGACTGAAGAGGTGGGCTTACGGGAGGATGAGCAGTTCGGGAAGGAACGGCGGAAGTATTACCGGCTGACGGCGTTGGGCCGCAAACTGGCGTGGGCGAGAAAAATCCTGAGAGGCGAGTATGTGGCGAGATGATCTACGCTTTGCTGCTGGGCCTGCAGGCGCGGCGTCTCCGGGAAGAACATGGCGAAGAGGCCATGCAGTTGTTTCGCGACCGGGCGGCCGATTCTGGCGGTTTCGCTGCCGCGTGGATATGCGGCGCCAGCCGCGCCGGCAACTGCCGCTGGAGAACCTTTCTTTACGCTGGTGGCGATGGATCCGGGGCGGGTATCCGGACATGGTGATGTGGATGGCGGTGTATTTCTTCGATCATCCGCAGTTTATTTACAATCCGCGGGAGACGACGACTCGGGCGTCATGGACGGCGTCGCCGGTGAAGGGGCATCTGCTGGCGGATAAGCCGGTGTATTTGCTGGTGTCCTCGCGCACGGCCTCGGCGGCGGAGCAGTTCGCTTACAACATGAAGATGCTGCGGCGGGCGGCGCTGGTCGGGGCGACCACGAGCGGGAAAACACATACGGGTTTATGGCGCTGGGCGGAGACGCGGGCGAGTGCTCCGATCAATCCCTATGGGGACAAGGCTTGGGACGGCGTGGGGGTGTCGGTTGTGAGCGTGTATTACCAGAAGTAACCAGTGAGTGTGGCGATGACGTTCGTGGCGCGGTAGGCGTAAATGTCGATGCCGCCATTTGTTCCCGCGGGAATAATGGCGGAGTTGGTGACCGTTTGTCCCTGGAACGCGTTGAGCACGGAGGCATTGGGTCGCGGCTGTCCCGTGGGATAGGCAGTGAGAAACGGCATGGAGGAACCGCCGGGCCGCACGGTAAAGTGCACCATAAAGGCTTTGGCGCCGGCCGGAACCTGACACTGAGACGGGATGAAGGTCGCGCTGGTTTCCGTTGCCAATGTGATGCCATTGCTTCCGGTGAGACTGCACGGGACGATTGGTGTGTACGACAACCCGTTGGGGCCATTGGCGGGCGCGAAATAGCCGTTGATGTCGATCAGCAGATCGGTGCGTTCGAAAGCAAACACGTCGATGCTGCCATCCACGCCTGCCGGGACGATCACGTTATTGGCGAGCACGCGGCCGGCGAAGGAATTGATGCTCGACACGTTGGGTTGTGCTTCTCCCGCCGGCCAGAGTGTGAGGTACGGCAAGGCGCCTTGCGGGACAACCGTGATGGTTGTCGAATAGGCGCTGGCGTTGGAGGGGATTGTGCAGAAAGGCGACGCAGGAAGACGAAACCGCCGTGTCTCGCGGGTGTTCAGTATAGGCGGACCGAAGGGGCCTGCGGGACTACGGTATTCACTGCGGGTTTCTACCGCACGGCAGGGAGTGACGGGGTAGAAGGCGAGGTTCCGTGAAGAGGCGGTGGTGGTGAAGTATCCGGCGACGTCGATGATCATGTCGCTGGAGTTGGTGGCGAAGACCTTGATCGCACCACCGGGACCGGCGCGGACGATGGCGGTGTTGGCAACGATTTGCGAATCGGGGGAACTGACGGTGCGGAGATCGGGTTGGACCTCATCGGCCGCGTACACCGTGATGTAGTCGAGCGTGCCGCGGGGGATGGCCGTGATGTTCAGGACATAGGCGGCCGCCTCGGGGACTTCGCAGACGTTGGATGCGGGGAGAGTGAGCGTGCGGGTTTCATTGGCGGAGAAGAACGGCGGGCCGAAAGGTGCGGTGCGGCCTTCAAAATTGTAAGCGGCCCTAGTTTCGACGAGGCGGCAGGGTTTGAGGGGGACGAAGGAGAGTTTGGGCGGAGCGGACGGCTGGATGGTCAGGGGGAGATGCGTCACGCTTGTCCGGAAGACGGCGTCAACCACCGTGATTGCGGGGGTGAACGCACCCGATTGTGTTGGCGTTCCGCTGATGACTCCTGTATTGGGATTGATCGTGAGGCCGCCGGGTAGCCCGTTTTGCCTCCAACTGAGTGGGGGCCTGCCTCCTTTCCACTGCACCTCGAAGGAATAGGGTTGGTTGAGCGTCCCATTTGGGAGGGCGGTGGTGGAGAAGCTGACAGGCGGATACGGGTCGAAAGTGACGGGAATCGTGCACGACGGTCCGTTGAGGATGGAAGCGCGGAATACGGCGGTCCTCCCGCTTTCCCACGTGTAGGGGGTAAGGATTTTGATCGGCACCGGTCCGGCGAGGGTTCCTGCGCTCGGCTCGCTTTGCAGCCAGGGAGTGTTGCCCTGGTAGTCGAAGACGGTGCTGAACACCGCTGGGAGGGCCGCGGAAGTGGTCAGGGTGACTGTGGCCTCGAGTTGTCCGCTGGATACCAACACGGATTGGGGAGTGAACGTGCAACTGGTTGGTGTTGGGCTGATCAACGGCGTGAAGTAATTTACCGGGAACCGGATGGTTTCCGCTCCGTCGGTGACGATGAGAGTGGCGCGGTACGTTCTGCCTGGCTGGAGGCCGAAGGGATTGCCCCAAACAATGAGGGATTGTGGGCCGGATGCGGGTTCGGTGGATGTTGGGGTGACGGACAGCCAGTTTTCCCCCGGTGCGGTTTCGATGGAAGTGGAGAGGGAGTACGGACGGGAGTGATTGGGGGTGAAGGTGATTTGCTGGAATGGTGTCGAGGGGTTGAGTCCGAACCCCAGTCTGCTCTGATCGATCGTGAAATTGGTGTAAGCGGAGGGTGGAGAAGTGTATTCCACGTAGATGTTGGCGTTGACGCCTGCCACTGAGAGCCGGACAGCCCCTGTGAATCGCGTGCCCGGCCAGAGCCCTACTAAGTTGGAACCGATGGTGAGTGTTTGCGGTCCGGTGACTGGGGATGTTGACGATGCGGGGGTGACGGTGAAATAGGAGGGTTCCGCTCTGGCGGTGAACTGGAATGGCTCATTTGTGGTAGGAGTGATGACGATGGATTGCGAGGCTCTTCCACCCTCGATAGATATGGAATCGGGTGTGATCTGGAAACTGGGATACGTCACGGTGCGAGGCGGGACGAATTCGATGAGTAATTTCCAGACCTCGGTTCCGACGGTGAGGCTTCCGTTGGCACGGTAAACAGTATATGGAGCCAGCCCTGTTGGATTAGCAAGGATGGTGAAGGTCTGTGCTCCCGATACGGGCGTGCTTGGAATGGGAGAGGCCAAGGAGAGCCATGGCACGGGGTCCAAGGCCAAGGAGTACGTATAGGGCGCGGTGGAGTTGATTGGGTTGATGGTGACGGGTTGCCGGGTTTCGCCGCTTCTCAGATTAATATAGGTGGGAAAAACGATAAAGATCGGCGGTGGCCTGAAATTGACGACGATATCCTGGTATTGGTTTCCGATGACAATACGGAGGTTTGCGGTGTTCACAATGCCGGACAAGGCACTGTAGGGGTCCACGGTGAAGGTCAGGGTTTGCTTGCCCGGTCCCAAGGCCAGCATAGAATCGGCCTTCAGCCACGAGGCGCCCGACGGGGATACCGTTGCTATGGCCAGGTACTCGGTGTTCAGGTCAGACGGCGTGATGGTCACCGTTTGCCTATCTATGGTCGGCGCATCCGCGGGGACCGTCAAGGTGAGGGGACTGATGGCATAACCGGTGAGGCCTGCCGTGCCTTTGGTGAATGTGACCACGATATCCTGGGTGGCGGCGCCGATGGTGAGCCGTACCGTGCCGGAAGCATCGCCACCCGATGGCGGACCGAAGGGGGTGGTAGCGATGAGGAGTGACTTTGCGCCGGTGACGTTGGTACCGCTGGGAGGAAGAACGGTAATCCATGAATCGGAGGCGGTGGCGGTGAAGCTGAAAGCCTGCTGTGCGTTTTGGGGGATGATGGCTACATATTGGTTTGTGTGGGTGGGGCTGAGGTTCAGTGTGGTTGGCGCGATGGCGAAGCCGGGGATGGATTGAGCATTTGCCTGCAGAACGGTGATTACGAGGAGAAATGCGGCCTTCAAGCCGCTATGATAGCGCGATTATCCGGAAAGTAGAGGCTGATGGGCGTTGATTTGTTGGACATCCCGCCGCGGCTCCGCAATGGTTAACTCAGCGTGAGCCCCGGCAGCGCGCCGGTGGAATCCCCAAAGTGTTCCGCCTGCACGCCCATGCGATCCATCATGGTCAGGAACAGGTTCGACATCGGTGTTTCCTTGCGATACACTACGCGGCGTCCGGTCTTGAACTTATTCCCGGCTTTGCCCGCGATGAGCGTTGGCAGATCTTCGTGGCTATGGCGATTGCCGTCGGCCAGACCCGCGCCGTACACAATCATGGAATTATCCAGAATGCTCGCATCGCCTTCCTTCGAAGCGCGGAGCTTCTGCATCCATTTGGCGAATTGCTCCATGTGGTAGGTGTTGATCTGGGCGACTTTTTCCATCATGGCCGCTTCGTTGCGATGGTGCGTGAGCGGGTGGTGGCCGTCGGGGATGCCGATTTCGCGATAGGCGCGCGAGGTGCCTTCGCGCGTGACCAGGAACGTCACCACGCGCGTCAGGTCGGCCTGGAAAGCGACGGTGATCATGTCCGTCATGAGGCGGAAGTGCTCGGCGAAGTCGGCGGGGACGCCGTAAGGCTTGTCCATGCCGGGATTCACTTGCGCGTTGTCCTTTTCGGCCTTCTCCATCTGGCGTTCGATTTCGCGGATAGACGAGAGATATTCGTCGAGCTTGCGTTTGTCGGTGGGGCCGAGGTTGGTTTGCAGCTTCTTCGTGTCGTCACTGACGAAGTCGAGAATGCTGCGGCGGAACTTGGCCTGACGGGCACGCTCTTCCGGAGTGAGATGCGCTCCATTGCCGAAGAGGCGTTCGAACAGCGCACGCGGGTCGAGGATGGGAGGCAGAGGCTGCGTTTCACTGCGCCAGGCGAGATTGTTCGTGTAGGCGCAGGAGTAGCCGGAGTCGCAATCACCGGCCTGGCGCGCGTCTTCGAGTCCCACTTCGAGGGAAGGGAAGCGCGTCTGCGAGCCGACCTGATTGGCCACAATCTGATCGCAACTGATGCCGACTTTGATGTCGTAGGCTGACTTGCGCGGCTGCACGCCGGTGAGATAGGAACCGCAGCAACGGCCGTGATCGCCGGCGCCATCGAGCAGGGCGCGACCGTTGTTGTGCGTCAGGTTACCGAGCAGCGTGATCTCGTCTTTGAACGGTTCGAGCGGTTTGAGAATGCGCGGCAGCTCCGTGAGGGCGCCTTCATAAGAAGGATTCCAGTGGCGCATGTCGATGCCGTTGGGCACGTAGACGAAAGCCATGCGGACGGGCGTTTTGCCCGGGATCTTGTTGGCAGGCATGGCCGGGGCCATGGCATCGAGGAAAGGCAGTGCGACCGCAGTTCCCGCGCCACGCAGGAACGTTCTTCTCGAAAGAGCTTTGCGCGTAATGATCATCGCCGGGCTGTCTCCTTAGCCTTCGTTACGTTGTTGGACTGCACAAACTCCCCGCGCCGTGATTGGAACGGCAGACTGCGTACGACTTCGTGAATCAGGGTCTGGAAGCGATAGCCGTCCGAAGCCAGCTTCCGGTTGATCTCTTCTACAGTCTTTCTATCATATCTTTCCACGCCGCGGCCCAGGGCGTAGGTGAGCATCTTCTCCGTCAGTCCGCGGGTAAACCGGTTGAGATCGTCCTTCAGCAGCACACGCATTTCGGCGGGTGTCTGGAACGATTTGCCGCTCGGCAGCGTGCCGCCGGCATCGATCGGGAACTTGCCGTCCATGGTGCGCCAGCGGCCGATGCCGTCGTAGTTCTCCAGGCCGAAGCCGAGCGTATCCATCTTGTTGTGGCAGGAGGCGCAGACGGCGTTCTGGCGATGCTTTTCCATTTGCTGGCGGAGTGACGCGGCGCTGCCGACGGAGCTTTCATCGAGCGGCGGCACGTCGGGCGGCGGAACCGGCGGCGGTGTGCCGAGGATGTTCTGCAGCACATACTTGCCGCGAATGACCGGCGAGGTGCGCGTGGGATAGCTGGAAACCGTGAGTATGCTGGCGTGGCTGAGAATGCCTCCGCGCTGGTCGGTGGCGAGATCGACGCGGCGGAAATCGGGGCCGCTGACGCCTTCGATGCCGTAGTGTTTGGCCAGCCGTTCGTTGAGGAAGGTGTAACGGGCGTCGAGGAATTCGGTGAGCGGCTTGTTCTCCTTCAATAGATGATCGAAGAAAAGGCGCGTTTCGGTTTCCATCGCCTCTTTCAATTCCGCACCCCATTCGGGGAATTTGCCGGGGTCGGGCTTGACGCTGTCGAGGTTGCGGATCTCCAGCCACTGGCCGGCGAAGTTGGCCGAAAACGCGGCGGAGCGCGGATCGGCGAGCATGCGCTTCACCTGGGCGTCGAGCGTGGCCGGGACCTTCAGCTTGCCTGCTTCGGCGAGGCTGAGCAGTTCGTCGTCGGGCATGGAGCTCCACAGATAGTAGCTGAGGCGGGAGGCGAGTTCGACGTCGGAGATGCGATGCACGAGGTTCGGATCGGTGGGGTTGGGGTCACGCTCGATGCGGAAGAGGAAGTGCGGCGAAACGAGGATGGCCTGGATGACGAGTTGGATGCCCTGCTCGTTGGAGAGCCCTTCCTGCTTGGCGGCGTTGACGAACTTCATGAGGCCGGCGACTTCGGGTTTCGTCACGGGGCGGCGCCAGGCACGGTGAGCCAGTGTGGAGATGATGCGCTCCTGGCAGGCGAGGCCGGTGTTGGGATCGCAGAGCAGGATTTTCTTGCGGCTGGCCTTTTCCACCTTGGCCGGGAATGGCCCGACGAAGAAGATGGACTCCATCCACTTGTTGACCTTATTGTTGTAGGCGTCTTTGGCGCTGAGCGTTTTGACGAACGGGTCATTGAGGAAGGCGGCGCGGAAGACGTGATCGCCTTCGGTCAGGACGACTTTGAATTCCACTTCGGAGTAAGGATTGAAATAGACCAGGCCGGAGGGCTTGGTTTCCACCTGCATGGAGTGGAGTTGTTTGCCATCCATGAAGAAGGCCAGTGTGACGGGTTTGGCTTCCTTGTCGCGCTCGCCGGGGAGCCCGATGCGGATGGTGTATTCGCCGTCCCATTCAATGCGGTGGGTGGCTTCGATGGTGCTGGGGTCAGGGCGGCGGATGCGCTTCTCGCGCGAGTGGTACATCACTTCGAGCGGCTTCTTGGGAAGCGGGTCTGCGCCGATGGCGCGGGCGGCGATGCGCTCGGCGGCATTGAGGTACTTTTCCATCAGCACGGGCGAGATGGTGAGGACGTCGCCGATGTTGTCGAAACCGTAGCCGGAATCGTCGGTGGGGAAATCCTTTTCGGCGCGGAAGTCGACGGCCAGCAGATCGCGGATGGTGTTCGAATATTCGTTGCGATTGAGGCGGCGCGCGGTGACACGGCCGGGATCGGGCTTGACGAGTTTGTCGGCCTTCTCCCATTCGCCGGCGATCAGCTTGCTGGTGGCGGTGATTTGATCGGCAGGCGGGCGGGGCATGCCTTTCGGTGGCATTTCGCCCGATTCCATCTTTTGCAGCACCTTTTCCCAGCCTTCGCGCTGTTCGTGGATGGAGGCGGCGCTCGAGAAACTGGAGAGGCTGACGCTGCCCGACTGGTTGCGGTCATTGTGGCAGGGGACGCAGCTTTTTTCGATGAGAGGCGCTACGGTTTTGCGATAGGCGGCTTCGTCCGGCTTCGGCGGGACCGTATTGGCGGCTGCGAACAGGAGCGCGGCGGACCCGGCTGCGGCGGAAAATACGAATGCTCGAAGGCGCATGGGCGTATCTTTTTATTGTACTGTGCCCATGGTACACTTTGGTTTGGCTCGCACACCCCTTGCCTAAAGCCGGATGACCGCTGCCCCACTGAGGGCTCGCTCATCCGTAGTGTATCTTCCCTCCCACAAGCTAAGCAGGCAAGGAGATTTCCAAGTGAATTCACAGCAGAGGGCTCGCGTGTGTGCGAGTCAGGGAGAACGGGCGCGCGTGATGATGGACGGCGTGGAATGGAATGCCGCCGTCGCAGGCGCCTTGATTTATACGGTGGAAAGCCGCGCGGATTTGCCGGTCACCGGAGATTGGGTTATGGTGCGGCGCGTCGATCCGGAGTTGGTGCTGATTGAGAGCGTTGCGCCGCGGCGCACGTGGATCTCGCGGCGGGTGGCGGGCAATAGCGATGTCGAGCAGGTGCTGGCGGCGAATGTCGATCTGGCGCTGCTGGTATGCGGCCTGGATGACGATTTCAATCTGCGCCGGCTGGAACGCTATCTGGCGATCGTGCACGCGGGCGGTGTGGAACCGGTGGTGGTGCTGAACAAAGCGGACCTTTGCGCGGATGCCTCAGCCGTCATAGAAGAGGTCCGGCGAACCACACGTGTGCAACGCGTACTGGCCGTGAGCGCGCGGTCGGGGGAGGGCTGTGATGCCGTGGCGGCGCTCCTGACGGAGGGTGTGACCGCAGTGTTGCTGGGGTCAAGCGGGGCCGGGAAATCGACGCTGTTGAACTGGCTGGCAGGGGCGCAGTTACGGGAGACGCAGCCGGTGCGGGAGTCTGACAGCCGGGGCAGGCATACGACCACGGACCGGCAGTTGATGGAATTGCGCTCCGGCGGGTGGCTCATCGACACGCCGGGCTTACGCGAGATTCAATTGTGGGCTGACCGGGCGAGTGTGGCTGCAGTATTCGATGAGATTACCGAACTGAGCGTGCAGTGCCGGTTTCGTGATTGCACGCATGCCGGAGAGCCAGGGTGCGCCGTACGCGGGGAAGTGGATGAGGCGCGGCTGGACAGCTTCCACAAACTGCAGCGGGAGGCGGAGCGTCTGAGCGGAGCGCTGACGGAGAAGCAACGCTGGCGCAGCATCCACAAGGGCATGCGGCAGTTCAACAAATTGCGCCGGGAGGAGCGCGGTTAGACCGATGTGCGAACGTCGATGGTCACCGTGCCGAGGGTTTCCGCGGTGCCGGCATCCTGAATGTAGAAGACGGTGCCGTTGGTAACCCACTTGTCCGCAGTCACGCCGGCGGCGTTTGGGAATTTTCCCAGCGACGGGCCAGTGGCGGAGTTGACTCGCACCTCTACCTCGCTGGCCTGCGGGGCGTTCCAGGCGATCGAACTGCGGACTTGGCCGGTGCCATCGAAGATATACGTCGGGTTGTTGAATACCGACAGCGTAACGCCGGGCTTGGGGGCCAGGCCAACAGGCTCGGCGGAGAAGAGAATACTCGCTGGGGAACCGATCTCCAAGGCGCCTGTGGGCGTGATGTGCCCGTTCTTCGGGTTCATCGCAAACTGCACGACGTTGTCGGAATCGCGATTGGCGGCGAACAGGAAGCTGCCGGTGGGATCGATGGCGAGGTAGGCCGGGACTTCGCCGTTGCTGCTTTCGCGGGCGAGGAAGGTGAGCTCGCCGGTGCCTGCATCCATGTTGAACAGGGCGATGCTGTCATCGCCGAGGTTGGTGCCGTAGACGAATTGGCCGTAGGGCGCTACCTGAACCTGGCCGGTGCCGTTGTCGCCCTGGAAGGATGCCGGAATTGTGGACAGAGATTGGATGTTGCGCAACTCGCCGGTGGCGGCGATCCATTCCACCGCAGTCATGGTATTGGCGAGTTCGTTGATGCGATACATCCAGCGGCCGAGGGGATGATAGGCAATGCGCTTGGGGCCGGAGCCGGGCTCGGTGTCAAGCTGCGAGTGCAGGCGAAGCGTGCCGGAAGCGGTGTTGATCTGGTAGACGAAGATCTTGTCGAGGCCGAGATCGGTGACCAGGGCGTAGCGGCCGGTGGGATCGGTTTGGATCTGCTGCGGATGGGGCGCGTCCTGGCGCTGTTTGTTGGGACCGGTGGCGCCCTGATGGACGATGCTATCGGTGGCTTCGCCCAGTGAGCCGTCGGAGAGGACGGGGAAGATGGCGATGCTGCCGCCGTCGTTGGCAACGAGGACGAAGCGGCCGGTGGGATCGACGGAAAGGTGGACGGGGCGATCGCCGAGCGAGGGCCGGGTCACCATGTGCGTGAGAGCGCCGCTGAGCGGATCGACAGCGAACGCCGATACCGCGCCGGGCGAGGTTTCGTTGACCGCATAAAGGGCGCGGCGATTGGGGTGCAGCGCGAGGTAACTGGGATTAACGGCACTGGCGAAGCTGCCAGCGAACTCCACAGCTCCGGTATCCGGCTGAATACGAAACCCGTAGATCCCGTCCCCTTTGCGTGCTGGCTTGGGATCGGTATAGGTGCCGAAGTAGACGAATACTGGCGCTGCCGATTGCGCGTTGGCCGGCAGTGCGGCGGAACAGGCTGCCGCCGTGGAGGCTTTCAGGAAGGCGCGCCGGTTCAATCCCAGTTTCATGTTCATCTCCTATTGCATTCCCAGTCGAGGTGGCAAACAACAACAACTTCATGTATCGAGCGTACAGGTTTGCCGCGCCGGAGGGAAGAAGGAAACGGTAAGGGAGTTGTAAGGTTTGTGTGCGGCGATCAGCCGGCCAGCGTGGGCGTGTATTTCTTGAGAACCGATTCGGGAAGATCGACGCCAATGCCGTGGGCTTCGGGGGGCAGGTAGTAGCCTTTCTCGAAGGTGGGCGTGAGGCGTTCCATCATTTCGTTGCCGGGCTCTCCGGTGCCGAAGCTTTCCGCCATCGGACAGTTGGAGTGCGAGAGCACCAGGTGGATGGAGAAGAGGCTGCCGCCGCGGTGAGGCATGACGGGAATGCCGTGGGCTTGGGCGATGGTAGCCACTTTGCGCCCATCGGTGAGGCCGCCGCACCAGGTCTGGTCGGGCTGGAAGATGTGGGCCGCTTTGTGGCGGATGAGTTCCTGAAAACCGAAGCGGGTGAACTCATGCTCGCCGCAGGCGATGCGGGTGCCTTCGATCTGCTGGGTGAGCTTGGCGTAGCTATCGAGGTCATCGGGGAAGACCGGTTCTTCGATGAAGTAGAGGTTGAGGTTGGCGTCGGCGGCGCGTTTGGCGAATTCGAGCGTATATTCGACGTTCCAGCGGCAGAGGCAGTCGATCATGAGCTTCGCGTCGGGAGGGATGACGGCGCGGGCCTTGCGAAGCGTGTCCAGCAGCACGAGCATGCTGTCCTTGTCCGGGCCTGCGGCGGTTTCAAAGAGCCCCATTTTGAAGGCCTGGAACCCGAGTTTCGCGGCGCGTTCGAAGTTGGTGCCGGTGTAGTAGGCGAGCGCTTTCGGCTTCGTTGCGCCGCCCAGCAGTTTCCACACGGGGAGGTTGGCGTTCTTGCCGGCGATATCCCACAGGGCGAGATCGATGCCGGAGATGGCCATGATGGCGAGCCCCTTGCGTCCGTAGAAGGAGGAGGAGGCGAACATCTGTTCCCACAGCAGATCGACGTTGAGGGCGTTGGCGCCGATGAGCAGGTCTTTCAAGTGAGTTTCGATGATGTGAACGGCGGCGGTGCCGCCTCCGCCCATGCCATAGCCGGTGAGCCCCTGATCGGTTTTGATCTGGACGAGGATGGAGCCGCTCAGTTGCGAGAAGGGGCCGAACCAGCGCATGCGGGCGGGGTCGAAATCGGAATCGAATTTTTTGGTGCCGAAGCGCGAGGAGGGGAGCAGCGGGAGCGGGGCCGCTTTCACAGAGACGATCTTCTGGGTGCCGGAAGCGGCAAGAGCGGCGGAGACCGCGGCCTGTTGCAGGAAGGCGCGGCGAGAGGTGCGGGATGCCATAGACAGCCAGTGTACAGGAGGGAGGAAGTTTCTGGGCTGCGGCTGCGGTATGTTTCTCGCCAAGCCGCAAAGACGCCAGGTTCGCAAAGGGCCCAGGCGTTAGTGTTTGGGGATTTGGGTGGGGTACGGTAGCAGCTTTGCGGCTTCGTCGAGAGAGGTGAAGATCGCAAATCGGAAGGTTCTCGCAAAGCATAGGGCCAGTCTGGGATTGGTCAGTGAGGGGAGTGGAATGGGATTGGATGGCTTCCTCATGACGCTCGCGGATGTGAGGGTTGCCCTGGGATTCAAGAGCGGGGCACCGATGCGAACCGATACCCACCGATTTACACCGATGGTGCTTGCACAGTTCAAACGAATTGGTGCGTGGTGAGATCGAGCGTGAATTGATCGAAGAGGCGTGCCGGGGCGCTCCAGGATTCGTGGGGGCGGGGCACCGAATAGTAAGCGCCACGCAGATGACGGCCGCTGACGGTGAGGCGGAGGAAGCCGTGGCGATCGTCCAGGTAACGCTCGAGAGTCACACCGGCATCGGGAATGAACATCGGAGTAACTACGGATTCGCCGTTGAGCTGGGGCACTCGGTGCAGGTTGTGATAGCCGCCCGCGCCGGCCACCAGGAACGGGACTTTTCGCTTGTTGATGACCTTCGTGAAGCGCTGGTAGTTGTGGACGTGGCCGCAAGCCACCAGATCGGGAATACGCCCGGCGCGGTTCATGGCGCGGTCGAGCAGGCCGTACAGGCGCTCGCTGCCGGCGTGGGTGGATGAGACCGAATACACGGGATGGTGGATGGTGACCAGGACAGCGGCATCGGTGGGAGCGGCCGCCAGTTCCTCCACGAACCAGTCTTCCTGATCCTGGCGGATAGTGCCGCCTTCGTTGACGTTGCTGTACAGGCCGATGATGGTGGCGAAGGGCGCACGGAGGGTCCAGAAGACGTTTGGTTGCGTCATGGCGGTGCGGACCATGTCGTGGGCGTCGCCGGTGATGACAGGCTCGGGGGAACAGAAGTTGCGGACGAAGGCTTCGAGCGACGTTTCGCCGCCCGTGGCGAAGCCATCGTGATTGCCGGGGATGGCAAAGATGGGAGCCGTGTAGTGTTCGTAAGGCTCGTAGAACTGGCCATAGTATTCCCGGCTTTCGCCGTTGAAGTAGACGACATCGCCGAGGTGGTAGAGGAACGACGGAACCGCATTGGCGGAGCTGGTTTTGGAGAGGTCTGCCTCGAGCTTCTTGGCGACGATGGTCTGCGGGGTAGCGTCGCGAATGCCACCCGTGTCGCCTGCCATGTGGAAGACCAGTTGGCCGCGCGTGCGGATCTGCTCGATGGCTTGTTCGCCGAGCACTGCGGCCAGATCCAGGCGGAATGGCGATGCGCCGGTGGGGGCGGGAAGGGGGAAGAAGTGGGCACGCTCGCGCGCTTCCATTCCGGCTGCCGGCGCGATCGCCGACAACGTACTGACATTGACGGCCTGGGCGCGGGGCGCTCCGAAGGCTCTCAGTTCTGTGGCCATTTGGTTTTCCTTTTATTGACGAATTTCTAACTGAAGCAGGCTTCTTCGGTACAGACGAAGCCCAGCGGGTCGTGCGTGAAGTGGAGTACGGCGATCTGCTCACCGCCGATGCGGGCGGCTTCGCTGGCCGGGATCCATTCGCCCTTGATGCGCAGAGGGACGCCGGTGCGGATGCCGGGGATGCGCTCGGCCAGCCCGAGGTTGTCGCCGAAACGGACGGCGAGGCGCACTTCTGCACGCGCGGCGATGGTGTTGGCGACATCCTCACGGGCGCGCGGATCGACGGCGACGGCCTCGGTGGGAATGACGGTGAATTGCTGGTGTTTGGCTCCACTCAGGTCGTCGGCGAAGACGCGCTCGACGGTGGCATGGATCTCGGCGACGCGGCGCTCACGCGGAGCAGGCGGGCGCGCTGGGGTGGCGGGACGGCGGCGTTCGGCCCCGCCTTCCCAGGCTTCGAGGAAAGCCGCGATGTTGGGAAAACTGCCGAAGTCGCCGGGAGCGGCGCGGCGCGGCAGCAGCTCTTCGAAGTTGGTTAGCGTGCGGCTGGCGAGGCTTTCTTCCCGGCCGATGAAGATGTCGTGATTGCCGAGATTGCCGAAGTCGAGGCCGGTGAGGCGGGTGATTTCGGCGATGGTGGATTGATACTCGGTGCTCAGATCGTTGGGCCACTCAAAGATAGCTTCGGCGCGGATGCGGGCGAGCACGGCGTCCATGGCCGGGCCCTGGTCGGCGAGAATGGCGAAGGCTTTGTTCACGCCTTGTTCGGTATAGGCAACGATTTTCCAGAATTGGCGGGGAATGCGGATTTCGCCGAATTGCGGATCGCGAAACACGGGATCATTGGCGGTGAAGATGGGGCCGGTGATGACGGTGATGCGGACATCGGCGTCATCGGCGGTGTCGAGGAGGAAATTCTCAATGCCCTGCCAGGCCTGGTGCGAGCCATTGAAGGCATTCTGCACCTGGGGGCAGGCGTTGGTGTGATGAAACGTGTCGTCGTTGGCGCGTTCGGCCTGGGCGGCGGTGCCCCAGCAGGGGTCTTCGCGGCGCGTCATGTGGCCGCGGGCAAAGAAATCGCCGGCGCCAACGGCGGATTTGAGGCGGCGGTAGAAGGCGTCGTCGAGTTGCGCTTCGGCGGGGATGCGCGGATCGAGGGCCCAATTCTCGCTTGCCTCCGGGCCGCTGGTGGCGCGGCCGGTGTCGCGATTGACCCGGATGCGGGCCGCGCCATCGATATTGCAGATGGAGAAGAAGGGCATGCGGCGGCGGGCGTTGACGACGACGCTGAAGTGCTCATATTTGAGCTCGAAGGGATTGCTGGAGCCGCTGCTGTTGGCGCGGCGGGCAGCATCGTTCTGTTGCGCAGCAGAGAGCTGCGGCATGGGAACGGAGAAGGAGGGCAGGAATCGCGAATTGTAGCCGCGGCGGTTGGAGTAGCGCGGGTCGATGCGATTGGCGGGTGCGCCGCCCGCTTCTCCGCCGGGCGCCGGCGGCAGCGCTGGTGTTGGTGTCGGCGGTTGGGGAGGCGGAACAGGGAAAACCGATGGAATCACCACGCGCGTGCCGAAATCGCCCGGAGGGGGCGCTTCGAGGGCGGTCTTCAGCAGGGCCTGTTTGGCGGCGTCCATACGTAGCGATCTTTCCTTCAGCTCGCCGACGATGGCGCTGATGCGGATGCCTTCATTCACCTCCCGGTCCAAGGGCTGGCCCCCGGCATCGACTTCGCGATGCGGTCCGCCCCAGTGGTGCAGCGCGACCACCTGCCATTGATCGTTGAACACCGGCGAACCGGAGGAGCCGGGCTCGGTGTCGGTGAGGTAGTGGAGCACGGTCCCGCCGCGGTGCACCAGCCGGTTTTCGCGCACGACGACCTGTTTGTAGTCGCCGTCGGGGTGCTCGACGATATTGATGGGCTCACCCACGGTGTGCTTCATCTCGGCGGCGGAGAGAGGGCACCGGCCAAAAGGAGTGGTGGCCGTTCCGGAGGTGAGTGGCGCGCCGAGCGCTACCACGGTGTAGTCGAGATCGTCGCGATCGTCGGTTTCAAAGAAGGCCTTGGGATCGAGACGGAAGCGGACGGGCGCAGGGGTCCGTTTGCCGAGGTCGATTTCATAGCCGAACTCGGCGAACATGGTCTCGGCGGCTTTGGCCGTGGGGATGACGTGATTGTTGGTGATGAGCAGGCGATCGGAGATGAGGAAGCCGGTGCCTTCGGGGACGCCATTGGGAAGCAGGATGCGGGCCACGGCTTTGCAGGCGAGGAAGCCCGCTTCGAGCCACGCCACGCCAAGGTAGTCGACGGTTTTGCCTTGGATGGCTTCGGCGCGGCTGAGGGCCTCGCCGGTGAGGCCGAGCGCGGCCGGGTCTTCGTGCGCGGCGATGCGCACGGCGGTGGCGGTGTTGACGCGGGTGAGCGTAGCGATGCGGGCCACCTTGCGCGAATCGTCCGGCTCGGCATCGAGCGGCGCACCGGCGCGGATGTGATCGAGGTTCGTGGCGATGGTGGCCGAAGCGTTGCGAATGCGCGCCTTGGCGGCTTCGGCGATACGGGTTGGGGCAGGCATGATTACTTCCTTCAGCGGAGATAGTGACTGGGAAGTGACATTCGTTTCAGAACAAGGCGAACTTCCGCCGTCCGGCTGCGTATTAGAACCATCATGAGGCAGGATTTTTTGCACGCACTGCGGCTGTTCCGGCTGAATCCGGGCTTTGCCGCCATGGTGATCGCCATTGTGGCGCTGGGCATTGGGGCCAATACGGCGATGTTCAGCATTATCGATGCCGTGGTGCTGAAGCCACTGCCGTTCGCTGAGCCGGAGCGATTGACGGTTCTGTGGGAGACGCGGCCGGATCGCGGGTTCGCCAACAATGTGGTTTCGGGAAACAACTACCTGCAGTGGAGAGAGCGCAATAAGAGTTTCGATGCGATGAGCGCGATGGCGTTCGTCACGGCGACACTGGGCGGAGCGGGCGATCCCGAGCAGGTGCGGTCACAACTGGTGGGTCACGAATTCTTTCCCATGCTTGGGGTGCGGATGGCGATGGGGCGCGGCTTCACCCAGGCGGAAACGAAAGTGGGTGGAGAGCAGGTGGCGATTCTGGGGGATACGCTGTGGCGGCGCAAGTTCGGCGCTGACCCGGGCGTGGTGGGCAAGACCATCCGGTTGAATGGCGAGGCGGTGACGGTGATTGGCGTGGCTCCCGCCGGGATGATGACCATCAGCGATAAACCGCCGGAGCTGTGGCAACCGCTGCGCATTCCCCCGCAAAGTTCAGGGCGCAACTTCGTGGTGCTGGCGCGGCTGCGGCCCGGCGTGCGCGTGGAGCAGGCCGACCGGGAGGTGCGGGAGTTGGCGCGGCAACTGGCCGCCGAGTTCCCGCAGTTCAACGCCAATTGGAGCGCCAAGGCCGTGCCGCTCGATACGGAGATGTACGGCAAGGTGCAGACGCCACTCTTCGTGCTGCTGGGCGCGGTGGGGTTGATTCTGCTGATTGCCTGCGCCAATGTTGGGAATCTGATGCTGGCGCGGGCGTTGGGCCGGCAGCGGGAGATGGCCATCCGCGCGGCGCTGGGGGCGGGGCAGGCAAGGCTGATCCGCCAATCGCTGATGGAGAGTCTGAGCCTGTCGGCGGTTGGAGGTTTCGCCGGGATCGGATTGGCGTACCTGCTGATCGGCGCGGCACGGCAGTTCGGACCAGCGGAGTTGCGCCGCCTGGATCGGGCTTCGATTGACAGCACGGTGCTGCTGTTCACGGCAGGCATTGCCGTGGTGACGGGTTTGTTGCTGGGGCTGGCTCCGGCGCTGCTGGCTGCGCGGCGATCGCTGGGCGTGGCCATGCGCGATGGCGGGCGCGGCGCTTCGTCGGGGCGTCAGGCGGGCCTGTTGCGCGATGTGTTCACGGTGGCCCAGGTGGCGATGGCCCTGATGCTGCTAGTGGGGGCGGGATTGTTGCTGCGAAGCTTCGCCAAGGTGACCGCCGTCGAGCCGGGATTCCGCACCGACCGCGTGCTGACGATGAATCTGAGCACTCCGGGCACACGTTACCGCGAGGGGCGGGGGGAGCGCTTCTTCGCCCAGTTGCGGCGCGAGGTAAGCACGCTGCCGGGTGTGGAGGATGCGAGTGTGATCACGTTTCTGCCATTCAAGGGGACGGGGTCCGGGACATATTTCTGGCGTGCCGAGCGGGGCCAGCCTGCCGCGGGCCAGGAACCGGTGACCGATGTGCGCATGGTGCAGCCACGCTACTTCGAAACCATGCGCATCCCGCTGCGCAAAGGGCGGACGTTTGAGGAGGCGGATAACGATGCCAAGGCGCCGCTGCGGTTCGTGATCAACGAGTCGATGGCGCGGCAGATGTTCCCCGGCGAAGATCCGGTGGGCCGAAGGCTGGTGGTGCAGATGGCGCAGGTGAATCCGCCGGGGGAGATCATCGGCGTGGTGGGAGATGTGAAGCACGGCAGCCTGACGGACAAGGTGCGCCCGATGGTGTACTATCCGCAGGCGCAGCTTTTCTTCGGCTTTGGGACGTTGGTGGTGGCTGCGCATGGAGAGCCGCTGGCGCTGACGCGGGCGGTAACGGACGTAGTGCGGCGGTTGGACGCGGAGATGCCGGTATCGGAAGTGGGCACGATGCAGCGATGGGTGGACGAATCGCTGGCGCGGACGCGATTCCAGACGGGACTGCTGGCGGTGTTTGCCGGATTGGCGCTGGCGTTGGCGGTGCTGGGAATCTATGCCGTGATGTCGTATGGCGTCGGGCAGCGGACGAAGGAGATCGGCATCCGCATGGCGTTGGGGGCCGGACGCGGGCGGGTGGCGGTGATGATCCTCTCACGCGGTCTGGTGCTGGGCTTGATTGGCGCCGCAATCGGGCTCGGCGGGGCTGTGCTGCTGGGGCGCTATCTGAAGACGCTGCTGTTTGAGATTGAGCCCGGGGATCCGCTGACGCTGGCCGGGGTGACGGTGCTGATTCTGGCTGTCGCGCTGGTGGCGGGGCTGGCTCCGGCGGGCCGGGCCACGAAAGTGGATCCGATGGTGGTGCTGCGTTACGAGTAACGCTTAGAGAATATCGAGTGCGGCCTGAATCTCGCTACGGGTGTGGCCGTCGCCGGTGCGTGTGCAGGCGTCGATGCCCTGTTCGTAAATGGCCCGTGCTTCTTCCGGTTGGCCGAGGCGTTCCAGGGCCTGGCCGCCGTGGTAGTAGGCGGCGACATAATCGGGATTGGCGGCGATGAGATCGCGATACGCGGCGACGGCTTCGGCAAATTGGCCGTTGGAGGAGTAGGCTTGGGCCAAGCCATAGCGGACGAAGCTGTTGTTGGGGTCCTGTTCCAGCAGGGCTTTGAGGGCCTGGACGCGATCAATTGGCATAAGACTCCATGCTAATATACCGGCCATGGAATTACCCACTGAAGGGCGGCCGGTAAGCGAATCGGCGAGCGAAATTTCCGAGATGGCGTTGCCGACGCATACCAATCCGCTGGGGAACCTGCTGGGTGGCAGGGTGATGCACCTGGTGGATATCGCGGCGGCACTGGCGGCGATGCGGCATGCGCGGTGTTCGGTGGTAACGGCTTCGGTGGACCACATGAACTTCCTCTATCCGGTCCACATCGGGGAGTTGGTGTTGTTGCGAGCTTCCGTAAATCGTGTATTTACAACATCGATGGAGGTGGGAGTGAAAGTGTTGGTGGAGAACCTGCGAACTGGGGCGACACGGCATACCAGCTCGGCCTACCTGACGTTTGTGGCGATTGATGAAGAGGGGAAGAAGATCCCGGTGCCGGCAGTGATTCCGCGGAGTGAGGAGGAGATCCGCCGCTACCACAAGGCTGGGGAGCGGCGGAAGATCCGGTTGGAAATGCGCGAACAGGCGAAGGGCCGGATTTAGTCCGCGACCGATTCGTCTTTATACATGTAGGCGATATTGGCCTTGTAGAGCAGAATATTAGGGCCGTTTTCGCGATTGACCTTGAGACAAGTCTTGTCGTACCACTCGATGACGCCGTTGAGGGTTTCGCCGCCTTTGAGCACGAAGACCATGGGCGTCTTCGCCTGCATCTGCTTTACGTAGTAAAAATTTTCGGCGTTGGTCTGTTCCGGGGGAACCTGCTTCTTCAGCGGTGGAGCACCTCTGCCCTTGTCAGCATTATCTTTCAGGTCTTTGATAGGTGGACGGATGAGCCGTCGGTTGCCCGTCTCCATTGTGCGGGTCTCCTTGGGGGTAGGGTTGTTAGAGTGCCCCGGAAGCAGTAAACAATGCCTTCCTGAGGCGTTTTCTTGATCTTAGCACCACACAGAGGGTGGGTGGAAGCGTGATTTAACCCAAACACAAGAAAAGGCTTGTGGCTATGAAGAGCGGAACTGTGAGAGGAAGAAGGAGGTAAGCGGGCGCATCTGTTTGGGTGAAAGGGGTGAGTGCGCCCGCCGTCGTAACGGGGATTTAACTATAGGGCGGTAAGGTTGGGTGTAAGGTTACGGGGGAGATTAAAAAAAGTTTTTGTTGACTGCTATAAAAAGCTGCTGTATTCTGAAGGCGAACAAAAAGCGAATACAAAACGAGGTTCTCCCTAATGTCCTCCCGCTTCTCCCCCTCCCCCTTCCGCTCCGGTCCTTCCGGCTGGCGCCACCCTGACTGGTCTCGCTCGGTTTACCCGCCCAAGAGCACGGCGTTCCACGAATTGGACTTCCTGGCTTCGTTCTTCGACACGGTGGAGATTCCAGCTTCCCACCAGCCCTTGCGGCCCGAGCTGAGCGCGCTATGGACAAGGAAGGTTTCGCACAATCCGAACTTCCGGTTCACCGTGCAGGCGCCGCTGGCGCTGACCCACGAGCGGCGGCTGGAGCCGGGAGTGGTGGAAGCCTTCGCCGAAGGGTTGCGCCCGCTGGCGGCGGCGAAGCGGCTCGGTTGCGTGGTGATGCAATTCCCCTGGGCGTTCCGGTTCACGGAAGAGAATCGCGAGTACTTCATCCAGTTGCGGCGGGCGCTGCATGCTTTTCCGCTGGTGGCGGAGATGCGCCATGCCTCGTGGATGCGGGATGAGGCGCTGGGTGTATTTGTGGATTACCATGTCGGGTTTGTGAATGTCGACCAGCCGCAACATATGAATGCGATGCCGCCGACCTCGTTTTTGACGGCGCCGGTTGCCTATGTGCGGATGCACGGGCGGGGCGAGGCTGGGGATTGGTTCCAAAAGCCCGGTTCGCGGGACTATCTCTATTCGACTGCCGAACTGGCGGAGTGGAAGCAGCGGATGGACCGCATCCGGCGGCTTGCTTCGGAGACGTATGTGGTGTTCGCCAATCACCCCGGCGGGAAGAGCGTGATCAATGCCCTGCAGATGAAAACACTGGTGGATGGGGTGGCGAGCGAGGCTCCGAAGGAGTGGCGGCGGCAGTTTGCGCGGGAGTTGCGGGGGTATGTGGAGGAGGTACGGCAACCGTCGTTGTTGGAGGTGTGTGGACGGGCGGTGGCGTAACGCTATCATAGTTGGATCCTGGTAAACAGCGCGTGAGTTGGAATTTCGCCAAGTGGATCACATTCATCGTGTGGGTAGTGGCCGGCGCCGCTAACATGGCGAAGATTCGGGGCGGCTTCCTCACCAACTATTGCGCGGATCTGTTCCAGCCGGCCTGGGTGTATATTGTTGTGCGTGAAGCGAGGCGCTGGCACGGGCGGACTCCGGAGACGGCGGCTATCCTGGTGCTGGGCGGCGCGGTGCTGACGGAGTGCTCGCAATACTTCTGGCCGCACGGTTTATTTCGGGGCCGGTTTGATCCCATGGATATTCTCGCCTACGCGGTCGGTGTGGGCACCTGCTACGGAGTGGAAAAAAAGGGGTTCAGTATTCAGGGCAGGCGCTGATAGAATCGTCGCCATGGATCGCCGACAATTCTTAGGAACCGCGCTGGCGCTGCCGGCGCTTGCCGCCGCCGCGAAGCCGAACGTGGTGGTGCTGCTAGCCGATGATTTGGGTTGGGCCGATGTCGGCTTTCATGGCAGCGATATACGGACTCCGAATATCGACCGGCTGGCCAAGGAAGGCACGCAACTGGACCGCTTCTATTCGTTCCCGGTTTGTTCGCCGACACGCTCGGCGTTCATGACGGGGCGGACGCCGATGCGGCTGGGGTTGGGATATACGGTGATCCGGCCGTGGTCTTCCTACGGGCTGCCGCTTGAAGAGCACACCATCGCGCAGTCGTTTCAGGCGGCCGGGTATCAGACGGCGATGGCGGGGAAATGGCATCTGGGTCACGCGCAGCGGCGGTTCTTTCCCATGGAGCGCGGGTTTGAACATCAGTACGGGCATTTCAATGGCGCCATCGACTACTACACGCACGTGCGCGATGGCGGGTTGGATTGGAATCGCGATGGCAAGACGCTGGAAGAAGAGGGCTATTCCACGGACTTGATCGGCGCTGAAGCCGTGCGGCGGATTGAGCAGCGCGATAAGGCCAAGCCGCTGTTTCTCTACGTGCCGTTCAATTCGCCGCATGCGCCGCTGCAGGCGCCGAAGGAACTGGTGGATCGTTACGCGGCGCGCAAGGACGAGAAGCGGCGCACGTTCGCCGCCATGGTGGATCGCATGGATACGGCCATCGGAAAAATTCTCGATGCGATCGACCGGGAAGGGATGGCGAAGGACACGCTCGTGTTTTTCTTCAGCGACAATGGCGGCCCGGTGGGTTCCGGGGCGACGAATACTCCACTGCGCGGGGCGAAAGCGACGACGTTTGAAGGCGGGATACGAGTGCCCGCGGTGATGCGGTTTCCGGGCAAGGTGAAGGCCGGCGCGGTGGTGAAGCAGGTGGCGTGCGCGATTGATCTGTTTCCCACGCTGACGGCGGCGGTGGGTGTCGCTCCGCGGAACAAGCTGCCGTTTGATGGGAAAAATCTGTGGCCGGTGATCAGCGGGAAGAAGAAGGAATTCGGGCGCGAGGATCTGTTCTTTTCGGTCGAACCTGGCGGGCAGTTGTACACGGCGGTGCGCAGCGGGGAGTGGAAACTGGTGGTGGTGGAATCGGAAGGCAAGCGGCAGGAGATGCTGTTCCGGATTGAAGAGGATCCAAACGAGAAAAACGATGTCGCCGCGCAGCATGCCGGTGTCGTGAAGGATTTGGCGGCGCGGATTGAGAAATGGCGGACGACGGCGCCTGCCAATGCGGAACGGCATTCGGGCGTGGCGGCGAGTGGATGGAAGACTCCGGAGAAGTGGGCGGAAGCGGCGCGCTGAGTTATTCGGGGCCGCTCATCTGGCGTTCGCGAGCGCGGGCTTCGGTGGCGGGGCCTTCGTCGCCCTGCTGTTTCATGAAGGCATCGAGCTTTTCGGAGAGGCGCGACTGGATGGCAGCGAGCGAAGGATCGCCCGCGAGATTGCGCAGTTCGAAGGGGTCCTTCTCAAGGTCGTAAAGTTCCTCGGCGGGGCGGCGGCGGAACTGGGCCACGCGGGCTTTGCCGGCTTCGGATTCTTCCCAACTGAAGAGCACGGGGTTATCTCCCTTGCGCATGAGGATGCAGGAGAAGTCGCGGTCCGGAGTCAGGTTGCGGATGTACTTGTAGCGCCTGTCGCGGACGGAGCGCACGGGGTAACCTTCGCCGCCGTTGATGATGCCTTTGGTGGTCTGGACTCCAAAAACATATTCGGCGTGATTTGTTTTTTTCCCCAGCAGCACGGGGAGAAAACTGCGGCCGTCGAGATCGGAAGGCGCACGCGCGCCGGCGGCTTCCAGCAGAGTGGGCAGCATGTCGACATACTGCGTCATGGCCGGGGTGCGGGTGCCGGGTTTCACGCGGCCGGGCCAGCGGATGATGCAGCCGGCATGGAGCCCGTTTTCGTAACAGGTCCATTTCGAGAACGGCATCTGAGAACCGTGTTCGCTGAGGAAAATGAAGAGGGTGTTGTCGCGATTTCCGGTGCGATCGAGCAGTTCCAGGACGGCCCCCACCTGGTTGTCGAGCACCACGACTTCGGCGAAGTATTTGCCGAGGATGGTGCGCGTGGCTGGCGTATCGATGAGGTGCGCCGGAACCTGGATTTTCTCTACAGGGAAGGCGGATGGGTCGCCCTGATTGAACGGCGCATGCGGCTGGTGGGACGCGATCCAGAGGAAGAAGGGCTGCTTCGCGTCGCGGCGCAGGAAGGCTTCCATGGGCCCCAATTGGCCGGGGCGCGGCTCCTCGTTGTCGATAACTTCGAAGGGGAAGGACTCGTCCGGACCGAAGTGTTTCTTGCCGATGCGGCCGACGCGATAGCCGAGATCGCGGAAGTAAATGGGGAGGCCTTTGACGCCGTCGTAGACGCGGCTGTGATTGGGATAAGCGCCGTTGCGGACGGGGAACAGTCCGGTGAGGAGCTGCTGGCGGAGAGGCGCGCACATGGCGGTGGCGGTGAACATGGCATCGAAGCAGATGCCTTGCTTGGCCAGCGCGGAGAGATGAGGCGTGGGAACCTGCCGGCCTCCGAAAGGCTGCATGTCGCGATAAGAGAGATCGTCGGCGAGGAAAAGGACGATGTTCGGGCGCTTGCTCGATTGCGCGGAGAGCGGGAGGAACGGGGCGAACAGCAGGTCGCGGCGGCGCATCGGTTACTTGGCCGGGGCCTTGGCGGGCGGAGCTTTGCGCACCTCTTCAAAGTAGGACTGAACGAACTGCTGGTAAGCGGCGGGGACTTCGTCGCGGCTGATGTCGCCGCCGGATTCCGAGTGGGCGGCGTTCTTATTGGTGTATTGGGTCTTGAGCTGCTGGCGGCCGCTGCTGACTTCGACCATGATCTCGCCGGTCATGTTCTGCGCGCGCTTGCCGAGCAATTCACTGATCTTGCCCATGGCGGCGGCCTGTTCGGCCTGTTTGATATCCTTCTCGCCGTCCTGTTTGCCGGCTCCGGATTTGCCTTCCTGGGCCATCTGCTTTTCGCCGCCCGCATCGGACATCTTGCCCTGGGCGTTCATGCTTTTGGCTGCGCCTTCGCCTTCCTGCTCGCCGGCCTCATCGCTCTTGGATTGCCCCTCGCCCTGCTTGCCGGGTGCGGGCGTGCCCTTCTGTCCGGCTTTCTGCTGCGCAGAGGCGGATTGGGACGCTCCTTGATCGGAGGCGCTGGATTTCTTCGAATTCTCGCCCGATTTCGGATTCATTTTCATGCGCGACATGAGGTTCGCCATGGCGTCTTTCATCTTTTCCATGAGCGAGGAGTTGTCGGCATTCTGATTCGAGGAGTTGGGGTTCTTGGTCTGGCCGGGGGATTTGGCGTTCTGCGGGCCTTTGGCGTTGGAGCCTGCGTCCTGCTGCGCCTTGTCGTCGCCGGCCTGATCGCCGTTGCCTTTTTCGCCCGCTTCGCCGCCGTCTTTGCCGCCCTTTTCAGAGGACTTTCCGTCCTTCGTCATTTGGGCTTCGCGGCCGTCGGTTTCATCGGTCTCGACTGTTTCACCAGGGATCTCGATCTCATCGGGCGTCTTCTTCTTTTCGCCTTCGGCCTGTTCGGTGCCGTCCGTGGGAACGGAGACGCCTTCCATGTCGGTGGGCAATTTCTGCTTGGGCAAAGCCTTGTTTTTGGCGATCACTTCCGGTGTGGACGAAAGCGTATCGAAGGGGATGCGGAAGAGCGGCTGATCGAGGTCGAGCGAGCCGCGGAAGCCGTAGCGGACTACCAGCAATGTTCCGGAAACGACGAGCAGCCCGAGGCAGGCGTAGGCTTGGCGCGGGAGGAAGAGGGGCGCGGCCGCGACCGGATCGGCGCTGCGTGCCATGGATTCGGCGACATTGCGCTGCGCATCGATGAGGGATTGCGGCGCCGGGGTTTGAGTGGAATCAAAGTACACCGCGGTGGAGATGGTGTCCTGCAAGCCGAGGCGGCGATCCACTTGTTGCGCCACTTCATAAGGAGAGGGAATGCGGCCGCGGACGCGGTACAGCCCGATGGCGAACGCGCTCACCAGCAGCAGCAGGGGCCAATACCAATCGAGGATTTGTGTTCCGGTGAGCAGCAGCAGGATGACGGCAGCAAGAGCGATGGCGAGCGCGAAGGCGCCTTGCTCCAGCATCAGCTGCATGAGGGCACGGCGGCGAACCGCCTGTAACACGCGGTGAAGTGTAGAATCAGTGCTCACAGTGGCTTTCACCCCTAAGCGTAGCATGGGGCGCGCAAAACGGGCGGCGAATCGCGCGCCGCGGCGCATGCAGGAAGCGGAAGTTGATCTGAATCTGTGGAAGCAGCGGCTGGGCCGCGTGCCGGAGTGGGTGTTGGAGGGGACCGAGCTAGCAGCCTGTGTCGAAAAGCGCAAAACACCGCTTGCTGACGCGCGCGGCTCAGTAGATTCAACGGGTTACGGAGGCGCGAACGCGAGGGATCCGGTTTAGGCGCGGGCTGCTAGAGCCGCTGGTGCTGGGGGACACGATTTGACCGAAGTGCCGGCGGAGATTGGGAGGTTGCGGCGGCTGCGGAGGCTGCGGAGGCTGCGATGGTTGAATATCGGCGAGAACCGGTTTGAGCATTTGCCGGAGTGTATTGGCCAGATGTACGGGTTGGGGGAATTGCGCGCGCTGTGGGAATTGCATCTACGGGATGCGAGTCTCCGTGCGCTGCCGGAAGAAGTGGGAGGCCGGTGGAGTTGCGCAGATGGAGGCGTTGCCGAGGGCACTGGCGGGGCTGCCGCGATTGGAGAAGATCGACTTGCGGTGGGTGCCTACGCTGCGCGCGCCGGACTGGTTCGCTGATCTGGCGGCGCGGGGTTGTTTGATCTACCGTTGATTATTTTTCGCCGGCCCAGACGATGGCGTTTTGAACCAGGCGGCGGTAGGCGGGATGCTCATGCGCGCTGCGGCCGTGCCCAAGTTCGATCACCACGACACGGGATTTTTGGAAAGGGCTGATCCAGACGACGGGCCCGTCACTGGAAGGATCGTCGCTGCGCATCAGAACCTGATTCTTCGGCGAGAGCCACATGCCCTGATAGGTTTCGTCCCAGATGTGCATCACACCGACTCCTTCGGTGACGGGGTGGGCGACGGCCGGGCGGACGATTTGCTCGACGTCATGCTTCCAGCGCGTCTTCCATTTCGGCGGCTTGTCCTCGGTCTGATACCAGCGGCCACCCATCACCTCTTCGTACCACCATTGCCAGTTGCAGTAATCGACGAGAGAGTGGTGAAGGAACACCACGCCTTTGCCCGCTTCGAGGAAATCCACGAGTGTCTTGCGCTCCTGGTCATCAATGACCTGCATGGAATCGTAGAGCACCAGGACATCGTAGCGGGGGCGCAGGTTACCCGAGCGGTAAGGGCGCGGATGGGGATCGATTTGGGCCTGGATCTTGGGATTGTTTTCAAACAGGCTGTAGAAGGAGGTGTCGTAGGGATGGCCACCGGTGACGACCAGCGTGCGGAGGGCGCTTTTCGGAACGCGGTGCGCGCTTTCCTGTGGCGGCAGGGTGACTTTGCCGGTGGCTGTGAATTCGAGGCCACGAGCGATGATGTCGAGAAAGGCGGGTTCCTGAAGCGTGGCGGCGTTTTCGCCAAGCGCGATGTCGAGGCGCTGCGCTTTTGGGTTGTAGCGGAGAATGGGCGTGCCGGATGCGGTGGCGAGGATGTCGCCGGCATCGAGGGAGGATGGGGCATCGGCGGTGCGGAATGATGGGGAGAGCCCGGCGGCGATGGGGTGTTGCGGTTTCGTCCAGTTGATGGTGAGTTCGCGGGTTGCGGATGAGGTGACGTTTGAGGCGCAGCGCGCGGCGCGGATGGCGACAGTGGCCTTCCATTTGGAGGATGGGCGGATGGCGGTGGCGCAATCGAGAAGGAGCGCATCGTAGTGGGCGCTGGGCGCGGTGTTGGAATCTTCGCTGAGACGGACGGAGAAGCGGCCGGTGTGTTCGAGCGTGTCGCGAAGACGCGCAATGGCCTGGCGGCGTTCGGGCGCAGGGTCCGTGGAGACGAGCAGCACGCGCATGGGCTGTTGTGCTTCGGCGAGGCCGGCGGCGAGGGCCGCGAGTACGATTATGCGATATCCCATTCCTTTTTCCATTCCACGCGGCGGTGTTCCTTGTAAGCGATGTTGCAGACGTGGCAAGCCATGGCCGAGTAGTGGCCGGCGCGTTCGTCGCAGGCGGCCTTGCGGCGTGTGCGGACACACTCGAGCCAGTTGGCGACGTGCAGGTCGGGAGTGGTGCCGCCGCTGATCACCTCTTTGCCTTTCCCTTCGGCTGGGAAGAATTTGTAGCCGTAGCGGAAGATGTTGAGCCGGCCGCCGGTGCCCATGAAGACGATGTCGGCGTTTTCGCGCTGGATCATGTCGGTGACGTTGGCTTCGAAGGTGACGAACAGGTTGTTGGGATATTCGAGGATGGCATTAATGTTGTCGGCGGTATCGCGGTCTTCGGCGGGGAGCGAGATGCCACCGAAGCAATCGGCGGCGAGGGGTTTTTCCACCTTGCAATACCAGTGCACCACGTCGACCATGTGAACGAACAGGCCGCCCATCTGCGCGTTGGTGGAGTAATCCCAATAGACGTAGTGATTGAAATAGCGCTTAGGATTCCAGGGGAATTTCTTCGAAGCGTTGCGCTGGCAGGCTTCCCAATCGAGGCCGGCGGGTTTGGTTTCCATGCCCGCGGGCGGCGCCTGATTGCGGTACGCGCCGTTGGCGTTCCAGATGGACCGGACCATGGTGATGCGCCCGATGCGGCCACTGTCGATGAACTTTTCTTTCGCTTCGATGAAGTGGGGATAGCTGCGCTGCTGGGTCCCGGTTTGGAGGATTCGTTTGTGGTCGCGGGCGGCGCGGACGATGGTGTGCCCTTCCATGGGGTGCAGGGTCATGGGCTTTTCAATGTACAGGTCCTTGCCGGCGCGGCAGGCGGCGGTGGCGATCTCGCAGTGATTGTTGTCCCAGGTGGCGATGAGCACCGCGTCGATGTCGTTGCGGTCAAGCAGGCGGCGGTAGTCGGCGATGCGCTGGACTTCGGTGCCGGCGACTTTGGCGGCGCGGTGGATCTGCTCGTCGTAGGCGTCGCAGATGGCGACCCATTGGATGTTGCCTGCTGCATTGGCTTGATTCATGAGGTACCGGCCGCGATTGCCCGAGCCGATGATGCCGAGCCGGATGCGGTCATTGGCGCCGAGCACGCGGGAGGCGGAGGCTGCGGTCGCCGTGGAGAGGAGTGTGCGGCGGGAGAGGGTGGTGGGCATGGCGGAATTGGCTGAGCAATTCGCACGCCAAATAGTCAGGGCGCGGTTTGCAGTTGGATGAGGAGTGCGGTGGCGGCATCGACGAGGGCTTCTCCCGCGCCTGGAGCGAAGCGCGTGCTCACCGGCTCGTAGTTGCCTTCGGCGAAGGCTTTGCGATTGGGGAAGTAATTGAGAGAGCCGTTGGCCAGTTCGACGACGATGGTGCGGGGAAACGGGGAGGCGCGTTTGATGGCGAGGCCGAGTTCGGCGAATAATTCGCCGGGCACGCCGACCCAGGCGATTTCACGGCCGAGGGCGATGACCTGCACTTCGGCATCGCGCGGTTGGCCGCCCCAGCGGGCGACGTCGAGCACGCGCGAGGCTTTGACCAGATCGAGGAAGGGGGCCTGGCCGGGTTTGCCGAAGCCCTGCGCAATTTGACGCGCCCAGTTGACCTCCGCGGCGGGGGATTGCGCCAAGGGTAGGCTGACCATCCGTGTGGCTGTGGCGATTTTGTGCGGCGCGACGGTGTGCGTCTGGTTGAGGATTTTGAAGACATCGCCGGCGAGGATGGTGCCGATGCGTTCGGCGCGGGCAGTGCCTGGCAGGCGGCGCATTTCGGGCAGATGAAGAGGATTGATGTTGGCGGCGGCTCCGTTCGTGAAGAGCGTGATCATGGCGGGGTCGCGGATGGCGAGGAGCTTTGCAAGCGTGCCCGGGTAATCGGGGGAAACGATGGTGCCGCCGATGCAGTTGGCATGGACCGCGAAGTTGACGTAAGTGGCGAGAGGGCGTTGCGCGGTGGTGGATTCGAAGGAGAGGACGTGGATTTCGGGGTCAATGGGGCCGAGCGGGCGGATGACGTTGTCGGCGGGCGTGGGCGTAGTGATGCGGTTCCAATCGGTGGAGCCGTCGGCTTTGAGCCAGCGGCGATTGATGCTGAGGGAATGCTCCTGGCCAACGCCGGCGCGGAGGGTGGCGGTGGTGAGATTCGTGTTCGCTTGGGCCACGCTTTCGGCGATGAGGGCAGGGAAGCGCTCGCGGAATTGTTTGGCGAGCGGCTGCGTGCTGCCGGCCCATTCGTGATGCGTGCTCGATCCGGTAATGGGGCCGGAGTGCGTGTGTGTGGCGCTGATCATGACGTGTGTGGGCGGGATGCCGGTCTGCTGCTGGATGAGTTGGCGGGCGGCATCGACGGTTTCGCGGTCAATGGTGACGACGTCGAGGGCGACGAGTGCGGCTTTGATGGTGTTGAGTTCGAGCACGAGCGCCTTCGCGTGGAGCTCGTCATGGATGGTGGCGACGGGGCGCACGGTGTAGTTGCCACCGAGCGGTGTGCCGAGGGGCGGCGTGATGCGGACCTGGGCTGCGCCCGTGCGGAGGGTTTGGGTGCGTGCGATGGGGATGAGGGCGAGAAAAAGCGCGAGCAAAGCGGTCATGACGATATCCTATCCCTATATGAATCGCCGTTCCTTCCTTTCCCTCCCGCTCGCTTCGGCCGCGATGGCGCAATCGACGCGTCCGGTGGAGCCGTTTGATGCCCATAGTCCGCTGGTGATTGAGGGGCCGCAGGCCGGCAAGCCGCATGCGGGGAAAACGCTGGCGCTGATTCAGCCGCACTCGGACGACATTCCGATTTTCGCTGCGGGGACGGCGTTCAAGTTGATTGACGAGGGGTACAAGGCGTACCTGATCCGTGTGACGAACGACGATATGGCGGGGCCGGGCTGGTATGCGGAGACGGTGACGGCGAATGAGCGTGATAACAATGCGGTGGGCAAGGTGTTCGGCGTGGAGAAGGTGTTCGACCTGAACTACAACAACCACACGATGGACAACATCGCGCGGTCGGAGTTGCGGGGGCGGTTTATCTTTCTGTTCCGGATGCTGAAGATTGATACGGTGATCTGCTATGACCCCTGGGGGCATTACGAGGAGAATCCGGATCATTACGTGACGGCGGCGTGTGTGGAGGCGGCGGCGTGGATGGCGGGCGGATCGAAGGATTATCCGGAGCATTTTCATGCCGGGTTGAAACCGCATGGAGTACGGGAGAAGTATTACTTCGCGCGGTTCCAGCAGCGGGTGAACCGGGTGGTGGATATATCGAAGTACGTGGAAAAGAAAATCGACGTGAATTTGGAGAATGTGGCGCAGGGGCCGGCGGGTGTGAACGGGTCGCGGCTGCGGGCGTCGCTCGAGAAGCAGGGCAAGCGGCTGCCGTTACTGGGGAACAGCGATACGGAGGCGAACCGGAATTATATCCGGGAGTTTGTGCTGGGGCGGGACCGCGAGATTGGGAAGCGGTATGGGTTGTCGTATGCGGAACAGTTTTTGTATATCGGGCCGGGGGATGGGTATTCGCCGGCGGAGTATATCAAGAAGAACGCCGTGCCGCGGTAGGATTGGCTGAGGGGAGTACATGGCACTTGGATGGTGGATCCTGTTCTTGGCCTGTTGTGTTGCGTCGTCGCAGGCAGCCATGGGTTGCACTGCAATCACAGGTAACGAGCCCAAGGAGAAGCTTCTCGCCTATCTCCAAAGGGATCGACAACTTCTGGAGCCCGGCTGTGTTTGGAAGATCGTATTGGCAGATGTGGGAAAAGGTGATTTGGATTTCGGACGTGCGTTCGTTGCTCTTCTTGATTATCCAGGAATAGAGAACCCTCAAAGGCGCGTGATTGTCAGTCCACAGCGAGAGTATCCCGCGTTGGGTGGGTTGATGTTGGTGGGTAAATCGGCACAACCTTTGGTGCTGGCCGCACTGACGGATGCTGAGAGCACGGATGATGCCCGGAAGTACGCTGCACTTGTGGTGTTTCTCCTGAACAGGAACTCTGTCCTCGAAGGAGCTCGGGAGTTGGGGGCAGCCTATTGGGGTGTAACGGACCAGGCAATTGCGAAGAAGGTGCTTGATGCGGTGATTCTCGCGACTCGTGCGTGCGGTCCCGAGCAGCAACCCATTTGTCAGGCGGAAATTTTCAAGCGACCCGGCAGGTAGCTATGATGGTCCTACGAGCGATCTTGCATCCGAACTCGAAGCCGGCTCGGAAAAAACAGCCGTGATGCAGGAACTTGGCAGGCGTAGCGCCGATCCGAGAGCATCCTCTGCCTTGGAGAAGGCGTTTCAGAGCACTCAGGACAGAGATCGCAAGAAACAAATCGCCTTCGCGGTGAGTCTCGGGAAACGGTTGGAGCCGTGGATGTATCGTGAGATCGAATCGTTCGCCGCGGAGGCCATCGGTTCGGGCTCCCCGCCGATGTTGCGACTTGACTCCGCGGGCCAGCCACTTCGTGGAGAGGTGACAGCGGAGTACTCCGAGTGGTGCCGCCTCCAAGAGTTGACAGAATCAGAATGCGTCGGCAGGCATATGCAGCGCTACTTGCGAGACATCATTTTTCTTGGAACATTGAGAGACCCGCGTAGCATTCCGTTGCTCAGAAAGGGTCTGGAAGCAAAGGATCCTTTTCTGATCTTCACCTGCATCTCCATGTTAGGTTCCATGCCGGATGTGACGGTGGTGGATGACATCGTCCGCATTTCCAAAGACACGCGTCTCCAGGCCAGCACTCGGGAACTTGTCAGAACCATACTTCGCACCGTCGATGTCGAAGGCGCTGCCTCACGGTTGCGGTTCCTGCTCGACAACCATGCCTATAGCCAGTACCTTCAGGAACGGGCCGAGTACGTTTCGCGGCGCGCGCAAAAGCAGGAGAAGTAAGCAAGCGGCTGCGGGACGCAATGACTGGAGGATGAATGAGATACGGCGCGATTTTATTGGTGGTTGTGGCGATGCCTCAATTCGGCGATGCGACCTCGGAAGCACCTTACGCTGGGCATTGTCGATTACTGCGGCAAGTGGTCGAGCGATCCGCCGGGTCTGATCAAGCACTAGCACTGATGCAACGGCTTGCCTTGGGGCGCACAGCCGGCATAACTGCTGAGTTGGAGAGGATCCTCAAACTCCCCGAAGGGCGGCTGGTTGAGAAGGAGTTCGCCGCGACAGAAGTCAGGGCATGCGCGCTGGGGAGAATCGGTGAGCTGACATCCGATGAGGCGTTACGGTTTTTGGAGCACCTCTCGCCATCGGATATCGGTTCCGACGATGGGTTACAACTCCGCACCGCGGCTCGGATTGCGTTGCAAAGCGCCTTGATGCGTAGAATCAGCGACGATGTAGGCAAAAGACTGTTCTTGGAAAAGGTTCTTGCTACACCGCACAGTGGCACGGGTGGGGAATGGATATGGGCGTACAATCTTTTGTGCGATCGTGGTGACGCTCTATCCATTGGGGCTATCCGGAATTCGATCAGAACCATGTGGCCCGGCCAGCGAGGCGAGGATGAGATAGGCTTTTGTGAACTGCGCATACAAGTCTTGTCTCGCCATCCTGGCCGCGCAAAGGCAATCGGGTCAGCGCTTCGGGCGGACGAGCAGCCATCGAACGTCCGGTTGATGACGTGGGCTATTGCTCAACTGGCTGCATTAGGGACTCGGGAAGCCGATCATGAATTGCAAAGATTTTCTGCAGAGGTCGGAAGACTGCGCGCTGGGGCCAGAGCGCATTCCATGTCCGCATTAAGAGACGAAGCTGATAGAGCGCTAAGAGAGCGTCCATCGAATCGGCAGTAGGCACGCAGGGTGCACGTGCCACATCAACGGTTGATGAGGAATGTAGCCACGTTCGCGAAGAAGGGGCGGAGTGTTTCTTCAGCTTCGGCCGGTAGCGCCGCTTCACGAAGGGCGTTCTCCATCAGCATAATCCACCGATCCCGCGCCGGGCCGTCGATGGTAAAGGGATGATGGCGCATACGGAGCCGGGGATGCCCGCGCTCCTCGATGTAACGCTGCGGGCCGCCGAAGCGGAAAATAAGGAAATCTCGTAGCCGCTTTTCCGCGCCTTCCAGATCGCCGGCGGGATACATCGGCGCAAGGATATCGTCGTGAGGAACCTGGCGATAAAACGCGCCCACAAGGCGAGCAAAACCTTCTTCCCCGATCAGTTCAAAAACCTTGTCTTCTTCGAGTGGCATCAGGCGAGCATCTTCTTGACAACGTTGCCGCCGAGGTCGGTGAGGCGGTAATCACGGCCCGTGTGGCGGAAGGTGAGCCGCTCGTGATCGAAGCCGAGGCAGTGCATGGCGGTGGCCTGCAAGTCGTGGACATGCACTTTGTCTTCGACAATCGTGAGCCCGAGTTCGTCGGTCTTGCCGATGACCGTGCCGCCCTTCATGCCGCCGCCGGCGACCCACATGGTGTAGGCCATCGGGTGGTGGTCGCGGCCGCCGTTGTCCTCTTCCTTCGTGTTGCGGATCTCCACCATCGGCGTGCGGCCGAATTCGCCGCCCCAAATAATGAGCGTGTCATCGAGCAGGCCGCGTTGCTTCAGATCCTTGATCAGCGCCGCAGTGGGGCGGTCACTGATGTCGCAATTGCGCTTCAGCTTGCGGTTGAGATTGGTGTGGTCATCCCAGGAGGCGTGCATCATGAGGATGAAGCGCACGCCGCGTTCCACCATGCGGCGGGCGAGCAGGCAGTTGGTGGCGAACTGGTGTGTGGGGTCCTTGCCGACGCCGTAGAGATCGAGCGTGGCTTGCGATTCCTTGGAAAAATCGGTGAGCTCGGGCGCGGCCATCTGCATGCGGAAGGCGAGTTCATAGGCCGCGATGCGGCTGGCGATTTCCTGGTCGCCGGTGCGATCGAGGTGATGCTGGTTGAGGTCGCGGACCGCGTCGAGGCCGGCGCGCTGGGTCTGGCTGGAAATGCCGTCGGGGTTCGAGAGATAGAGAATCGGGTCACCGGAGTTACGGAACATGGTGCCCTGATAGTGCGAGGGCATGAAGCCGCTCATGAAGTTCGATGCGCCGCCACTGGTGCCGACGCCGGAACTGAGCACGACGAAGCCCGGAAGGTTCTTCGATTCGCTCCCCAAGCCGTAGGTGACCCATGCACCCATCGTGGGGCGGCCGAACTGCACGCTGCCGGTCATGAGCAGAAGCTGGCCGGGGTGATGATTGAAGGCATCGGTGTGCATGCTGCGGACGAGGCAGATGTCGTCGGCGCAGGAAGCGGTGTGCGGGATGTAGTCGGAGAACTCGATGCCGGACTGGCCGTAGGGCTGGAACTTGCGCGGGCTGGCGAGCACGGCGGCGGTTGGCTTGATGAAGGCGAGTTGCAGCCCTTTGGTCATCGATGGCGGCAGCGGCTGGCCGTGCCACTTCTGGAGGGCGGGTTTCGGATCGAAGAGATCCATCTGGCTCGGGCCGCCTTCCATGAACATGAAGATGACGCTCTTGGCCTTGCCGGGGAAGTGCGGTTTTTTCGGCGCGAGCGGATTGGGCATGCCATCCGCGCCGTGCAGCAGATCGGCAAGGGCCATGCCGCCGATGCCGCATGCGCCCTGCGTGAGGAAGGAGCGGCGGCTTTGAATCAATCGAAATTCTCGTTCGGTCATGGCGGGGTTCCTATTCGCGGGTGATGAATTCATCCAGGTTCATGATGACGCGGCTCACGCCGACCCAGGCCGCGGCTTCCTTCGGATCGAGGGAGTCGCCGGGAGGCGCGAGCTTGGTGACAGCGCCGGGCTCGGTGGCCAAAATGCCCAACTGCTGATCGTAGTAGGTGGAGAGCCGCTGCTTCTCCATGCTGTCGGGAGTGCGGCCGAGGGTGAGCGCGAAGGCCAGTTCCAGGCGGTCGGCGAATGCGCCTTTGCGTTCGCGCAGGACGCGGGCGGCGAGCGATTGCGCCGCTTCATGGAAGACAGGATCGTTGAGCAGATTGAGCGACTGTAGCGGCGTGTTCGAAGGCCGGCGGCGGCTGCAACTGACATTGGAATCGGGGGCGTCGAAATTCATCAGTTGCGGATAGGGTGTAGTGCGCTGGAAGTGGACATAGAGGCCGCGGCGAAAGCGGTCGGGGGCCTCGCTCATCTTCCACTTGATGCTGCCGCCGTAGCCGAGTTCGGCGACTCCTGGCGGCTGATAGGGCCGGATGCTGGGGCCGCCGATGCGATCGTCGAGCAGGCCGCTGGCCGAGAGCGCCGCGTCGCGCACGAGCTCGGCGGGAAGACGGAGACGAATCTGGTGTGCGAAGAGCGCATTGTCGGGATCGGATTGCGCGACGTCCTGGCGTGCATCGGAGGATTGCCGGTACGTGGCGCTGGTGACGATCATGCGGTGGAGCTTCTTCATGCTCCAGCCATCATTGATGAACTGGGTCGCCAGGTAATCGAGGAGTTCGGGATGAGTGGGCTTCTCGCCCTGCGTGCCGAAATCTTCGCTGGTGCGGACGATGCCGCGGCCGAAAAATTCCTGCCAGGCGCGATTGACGGTGACGCGCGGCGTGAGCGGGTTGTCTTTGGAGACCAGCCATTTGGCTAGATCGAGGCGTGTGGGGGGCGCGCCGCCGCTCATTGGGTGCATGGCGGAAAGGCCGCCGGGATTGATGGGATCGCTGAGGGCTTTGTAATCGCCCTTCACGCGCATCATGGATTGCTTGTGATCGGGATGGGGGAAGACGGCCATCGCCATGGTGAAGGCGGGCAGCTTGTCTTTCAGTTCATTGATTTCGTCGCGGGCGGCTTTGATGCGGTCGCGGACTTCCGGGATGCGGGTGTTGTCGGGGCCGCCGTTGGAGATGAAGTAATCCGTGATGCGGCGGGCATCGTAGGGCGTGCGCTGCGCCGGCGGCGTGCGCATGACGCGCTCAGCGTGGTCGATCATGGCGCGCATGGAGGTGACCCAGAAATCCCATTCCACGTCTTCGCCGGGGTGGTCCATGGCTTTGATGAGCTTCGCTTCCCAAGCGGCTTGCAAGGCGGGGATGCCGTATTTTTCCAGAATATGGCCGCGATTTCCCAAATACCAGGGCATGGCTGCGGAATAGCGCTCGCGCTCGCCGGGCATGGGGGCTTCGACTTCGCGATCGTCAGTGGCGTCGAAGAAAGCGAACAGGCGGTAGAAATCCTTGTTGCTGATGGGATCGTATTTGTGGTCGTGGCATTGCGCGCAGCCGACGGTGAGCCCGAGCCAGGTTGTGCTCACGGTGTTCACTCGGCTCACCAACTGTTCGTAGCGTGCCTCGGCGCGATCGACGCCGGCTTCCCGATTGGTGAGCGTATTGCGAAGAAAACCGGTGGCGACGAGTTGATCGGTGGTGGGATTGGGGAGCAGGTCGCCGGCCAGCTGTTCGATGGTGAACTGGTCGAATGGCTTGCCTGCGTTGAGCGCGTCAATGACGTAGTTGCGATAGCGCCAGGCGTAGGGGCGCACCTGATCTTTTTCGTAGCCATCGCTATCGGCGTAGTGGGCGAGGTCGAGCCAGGGGCGGGCCCAGCGTTCGCCGTAGTGCCGCGATTGAAGGAGGCGGTCGACGAGCCGCTCGTAAGCATCGGGGCGCGTGTCGGCCATGAATTCCCGCACTTCGGCGGGTGTGGGCGGGAGGCCTGTGAGATCGAAGGAGACGCGGCGCAGGAGCACGAGTTTCGACGCTTCTTTCGAAGGCGCGATGTTCTTCTGTTCAAGGGTGGCGAGGATGAAATTGTCGATGGGGTTGCGGGCCCAGGCGGTGTTCTTCACTTGCGGAGTGGCAGGGCGAGTGAGTGGGCGGAAGGACCAGTGCTGAACAGCGCCGCCGGGGGTATAGTTGGCGGGCCATTTTGCCCCTTCGCCGATCCAGCTTTCGAATGCCGCGATTTCTTTGGCGGTGAGTGGCGCGCCGACGGGCGGCATGCGGTGGCCGGGCTTGGTGCTCTTGATGCGCTCCGTGAGTTTGCCGTTCGTGGTGACTTTGGCTGCACCGGCCGCCTGGTCGAGACGGAGCCCGGCCATTTGCTGCTTTGCGCCGTGGCAGACGTGACAACGCGTTTCGAGAGTAGGGGCAATCTCCTTTGCAAAATCGACCGCGGCGACGGCAAGCGGCGCCAGGGGGAAGAGCAGAAGAGCACGGTACATGTCTCTTAGTTTATCCGGTCTCTTTGCGAGGACGGCTACACACCACCGGTTGAGCCCGAGCGTTTCTCATACGAGGCCAGCTTGGCGATGAAGTCGCGGGCATCATCGAGCATGTGATTGATTCTTTGCGCCAAGCCTTGAATCTGCGTGGAATCGTCCAAGGCGAGCGTGCGAAATTCTTCCGCGGTGAACCTGCTATGGCGGACGATATCGGCCAGCATCTCTTCCGGCGACTGACCGGGAAAGCGTCCTACCGCAGCACAGATGGCGGCGCCCAGGGGCAGGATGGTTTCGTGAATCGTGAGCAAGTCGACGATGTCGCGGGCTTCGCGCCGGTCTGCCGCGTCGACTGCTTTGTTTGTGGCCAGATCGACGGGATGCAGCACATAGCCGAATAGCTCGTCACGCTGTGCGGGGAAGAACCGGAACGCGCTGTCTTGCACCCAATCCAGCCGCATACGCTCGCCGTCCGCTTCCGCGCCCGACTCCAGCTGATTTTCGGAACCCTGGAATCGAGGCCCGTCGCAATTCAAGGCTATGCCACCAGCGACGCACGCACTTGCAGCTCAGTGAGCGGCACGGCAGACGCCTTCGATCTGTTCGGCCAGCCGCCGGCCATCCATTCCGCCGTGCGTGCGAAGGGCGGCGGTGATTGCCAATGCGTCCGCGGCGGTTGGCTGATCCACTGGAGCCACATTCCAGAGCGCGCTGACCGCGAATTCGCGAAAGGCCAGGTGATAAAGGTTGATGAGTTCTTGGTTTTGCATTAGCTTACACAACCGGCTGTCCGGCTCCTCGCCAACGCGCCAGTAGTTGCGGAAAACGCCCTTCGAGAATGCTTTCCCGCACTTCGATCATGATGTCGAGATACCAGCGGATATTGTGAATCGTACCGAGAGTGCAGTAAAGCATCTCGCCGGCCTGGAACAAATGACGCAGGTACGCGCGCGAGAAATTGCGGCAGGTGTAGCAACTGCAGGCCGGGTCCACGGGATTGGGATCCTCGCGATACTGCGCCTGTTTGATGATCAATTTGCCGGAGCGTGTGAACAGGCAGCCGTTGCGCGCGTTGCGGGAAGGAAGAACGCAATCCATCATGTCGACGCCGAGGGCGACGTACTCGGGCAGTTCCTCCGGCATGCCCACACCCATCACGTAGCGGGGACGGTCTTTGGGAAGGATCGCAGCGGAGATCCCAGCCATTTCAAGAGAAAGCGGGCGTGGTTCGCCTACGGAAAGGCCACCAATGGCGTAACCGGGTGCGTCGAGCGCGAGCAGCCGTTCGGCGCATTCACGGCGCAGATCGGGGAACATGGAGCCCTGCACAATCGGAAACAAAGCGGTGCTGTTTTGTTCTAAGGTCCGGTAATGCGTGTAGGCTTCCGCCGCCCAGCGCAGCGTGCGCTCCATGGAGCGGCGCGCCGCTTCGTGACTGCACGGGTATTCCAGGCACTCATCCAGCACCATGGCGATATCGCTGCCGAAGGCCACCTGCACATCCACGGTGGATGCTGGAGTGAACATGTGCCGGTCGCCGTTGAGGTGCGATTGGAACAGCACTCCATGCTCCGTCACCTTGCGCAGGCCGGAAAGGCTGAAGACCTGGAAACCACCGGAATCGGTGAGGATGGCGTTGGGCCAGTTCATGAACTTGTGGAGTCCGCCCAACTGGCGAATCAGTTCATGCCCGGGCCGCAGATACAAATGATAGGTGTTGGAAAGAATGATCTGCGCCCGCAGTTCCTGCAGTTGGTGCGAGGTGACGCCCTTCACCGTGGCTTGCGTGCCCACGGGCATGAAGACGGGTGTCTCCACGGGGCCGTGCGGTGTGTGCAGAATGCCGGCACGCGCGCCGGTGTCGGGACAGATGGCTTGGATTTCGAAATGAACGGGAGGCAATCTTTAATTTTAGCGTGCCGCTAGCGGCCTCCGGCTGCACGAAGCAGTTTTGCCTCTTCGGGGGAGGAGTGACGGATGTCCGTGGTGTGCTGCAACGGCGTGAGCTTGAATTTGTCCACATGATTGGGGTTTGCTCCAAGTTCCAGCAGCGTGCGGAGCGATGCGTTTTTGTGTTGCAGGGCGGCCCACGAGAGCGGCGTCATGTTCTCGCTATCGACCGAATCCACCTTCGCGCCGCGGCGGGCCAGCACGCGCATGATAGCGGTGTTTTGAAATCCTGAGGCAATCTCCAATGGCCGGAGGGGAAACACGCCAACCACCATGGACTGTATGTCGAACGGCGCGCCATGCTGCAACAGGAGTTCCGCGATGGCCGTATCGTTGTTCATCGCAGCGAAGGCAAGCGCCGATAACGGGAACCGCTTGCCGGTGGTTGGATTGGCCTCAGCGCCCTTGGCGAGCAGGAGCCGCACCGATTCGCTGTTGCCGGGATATTGCGCGGCAGCGGTGAGTGCATCGAACCCGGATTGGGCGCGAGCCTTGGCATCGGCGCCTTTTTCGAGCAGGGCTTTGACGAGAGCCGGATCGTGCGCCGCCAGCATTAGCGCAGTGGTTCCGGCAGCCGTGGCGCCTTTGGGATCGGTGAGGGATTGCATCCACGGCGCGGCGTTTTTCGGCACTGCGGCGGTCACGGGCAGGGGCTTCTTCGCACTGGGCGGGAGCGATGAGGAAAGCGCCATCAAGCCCCAGGCCGTCGCGGCGCAGGAAAGGAACTGATTCTTGGCGTGGGGAAAGCCGCTTTCAAAGTACGGGGGACTGATGGGTGCAGGCGTATGAATGCGCGTTTCCACCAGCCACGATCCGTCGGGCTTCTGCGTGCGCAACAGGTACTCCATCGCCTTTGGAGACGCCTTGTCGGCGGCATGCCGCAATGCATATGCCACCTGCGCAGTGGAGTAAGCGTCGCTCGGCAGCTTGGGTAATTGCCCCCAGCCTCCGTCGCTGTTCTGCAGTGCAAGCAAAGCGGTGGCTGCGGCGTTACGATCAGCAGCGGGGGCTCCGGTCCAGAGCAGTCCCAGCAGCCGATAGGTGTGATCCTCGGTGGAAACAGGCTTGGCGGAGAGCAGCCACTGGCGGGCGCGTTCAACCACCGGCTTCGGATTAGGCGCATACAGCGAAACAGCGCGGGCAGCCAAGGCTGTTGCTGTGAAGGCGCTGGCGGATTGAGGCGGCCTGCCATCGGAGACGGCCCAACTGCCCTCTTTGGTTTGCCAACGGGCTAAACGCCGCGCCACGATGCTAGTTGTGAGGCTGGGCGCAACTCCCGCGGCATGCGCGGCGGTGAGTTCGTGGCCGTCCACCATGCCGGGGTCGATGGCCATCGGGTATTGCACCACGGAATCGACCGAAGCATAGAGCTTGCCGAAGATGGCATTGGACGCAGCCTGGGCGGCGGCTTCGTCGATCGGCACCCCGTGCTCACGGGCGGCGCTGAAGGCGATGACCGGCAGTGTCTGATGATGGCAAGAGACACAGTCCTGCTTCCATTGCTTCATGGTGCTTTGCAGCAATTTCACGGAGCGTGCCGCCGCGGCGCGAACATCGGCTTCGGCTGCAAAAGCAGACGAGGCTAGAATGAGCGTGCCCAGAAAGATAGTCATTGGGCCTTATTGTACTGCGATTGCTTTGGCAATAATCCCCGCGGCTTCCTCACGCTGTGCGGGCGTAGCAAGCGGCAGCGTGGACTCGTCGGCGACGCGCAGCTTGCGGTCTGTGTGTGCGTCGAGCAGATAGGCCGTGATGCGGAGCCCGGCAGCGTCCTCGCGCACAGCGACGATGAGCGTACGGCCCGCATCTACGCTCGCCGCGATCTGCTTCGCGGTCCACTTGCCGTCGCGGAAACGGGCCATGGTGGGCCAGGCGATGACCGCGAGTTTGTGGCGGTTCGCCAGCGCGGCGGCGATGCGCTCAGCCAAATCGATGTCCACGGACGAGACCGGGAAGTTTTCGTTCTGCCAAACCCAGCGGGCGGGGATTACGGCAATCGTTTGCGGATCGCGGAAGGGATTGCGAAGGAAAAGCGAAGCCAGCGCGAGCGCGAGAATTCCCGCGACGTAGAGCAGCCAGCGGCGATTGGGTTTGCTTGCTGCACGTGGAGTGATGAACTCCGGCGTGTAGGAGCCTTTGGGATAGCTGATGCGGAGTGTGTCTTGCGCGCCGGGACCTGCGTAATATTCGTCCAGCTTCTTGCGCAGGCGGCGCGCTTCGACGCGAACAATGGGGTCCGTGCGCGGGTCGTAGTCGCCGTTGCGGTCGAAGACTTCGCGCCCCAGCAGGTACTCTTTGATCTGCTCCGCGTTGCCTTTCAGCTTGGCTTCGACGGTGAAGCGGAGGAAGCGGCAGAGGCGCTCGGATTGGAGGAACATTTCGCTCGCGGCGATCTTCCCCGCGTGTTCCATGACCTGTTCCGGGGTGGGCTCCGCCATGTTTCGACTGTGGCACGGGCTTCTCGGTTTTTCAATTGGTTACAACCGAAAAACAACGTAAGCTTACGGTAATGTAGCCCCATCACACTGGTGTAGGAGTGTGCGCACCGCCAAGCTGGGAAGCAAGGAGACCCCTTTTTATGACCCTACGATTGATGACGGCGATTCTGGGATTGGCCGCTGCCGCACTGGCTGGGCCACCACTGATTTGTGAACAGATTGAGATTGGCAATGCGAAGTCGCTGCCGTGGCGCAACGTCAACGGCTGGGATGGGACCGAGAAATCGTATGACGTCGGTAAGCTCACCGGCGATGTGATGACGCTGCTTGCACCATCCATGGCGTTACCGGTGCGGATGGAGACTTTGCGGAGGGCAGCCATCTACGCGGCCAGGCATGAGAACGTCGCCGAGCAGTTGAGCGCCCGGCTGCTGGCTCGCGTGGCGGATACCACTTCCGCTGGGAAGCAGGATCCGATGGCGTGGTTCGACGCCGGCTACTATGCCGAAGCTCTGCGCCAGGTCACGTTCCTCTACCGCTACGACATGCTATCGGCCGAGGAGCGCACGGCGTGGAAGCTGCGCGGCGACAAGCTGGGACTCGATGGCAGGCCGTGGGTGGAGAAGGCGATTCAACTCGGTGGGAAGGGCATGGAGGTTGCTCTGACGAAGATTGAAGGCTATCGCCAGACGGACTTGAAAGAGCGCAAGCAGGTGGCCATCAAATAGTGTAAATTTGCATCCATGAAGCTTTGGGTATGGATGTTGGCTGCGAGTTCCTTCGCACCTTGGACGGCTGGAGTGAAGGTCGGTCCGCTGGCGCCGGGAGCAGAGCGGCACAGCATCCATTCCTATTTCAATACGTCGCCGGAAAGCCCCGACGGCAAGTGGGTCCTCTTTTATACATCGAAGACCGCGGAAGGACATGCGGGCGAAGTGCGGATTCGCAATCGCGCGACTGGCGTGGAGAAAGTGCTGGCTTCGGGAGTAACAACGGAGGATGCCCACCGCGCGGCGTGCCAGCAGTGGGTGTCGCAGGGACGCACGGTGGTGTTTCACGATCTGCGCGAGGGGCACTGGATGGTGGTGGCGGTGGATGTGGCCAGCGGGCGGGAACGCGTGCTGGCGCGCGATCGCATGGTGGGATGGGGGACTCCCGATGGCGACGTCGTGCCGGTCTACGGACCGCATTGGGACTCGAAGGCGCTGCGCGATCTGGAACTGGTGAATGTGAACGACGGTTCGGTGCGTACGCCGGTGACAGCGGCGGCCGTGCGTGCCGCCTATGGCCAGCAAGTGGCGTCGCGCTTTGGGGAACGTTCCATCTCGATCTTCTTTCCCATTCTCAGCCCCGATCGAAAGAGAGTAGTGTTCAAGCTGGCAACCCCATCGGGCGGAGATTTCCGCAGCAAAGCGGCGAGTGATCGCGAGACTCTGCTGGGGTATGATCTCGCGGCCGGGAAGTTTCTGTTCTTTCGCGAGAAGTGGGGACACCCGGCTTGGCATCCCGATTCGCGGCGCATGATCAACGTGCCGAATCTGCTGGTGGACGCGGAGACGGGCGCGGAGCGCAGTATTCCAGGGCTGCCTGACTTTCCCGGCTCGCATCCTTCCATCAGTCCCGATGGGAAGCTGTTTGCTTCGGACACGACACTGGAACGATTTGGCGGAACGAAGCAGGAGTGGGGCGTAGTGGTGGGGGATTTGGAAGGGACCCGCTATCGCATTCTGCACCGGTTTCGCAATGATCGCGGAGCGAAGTCGTGGCGCGTGTCGCATCCGCACCCGGTGTTCAGCCCAGATTCGCGGCGGATCTACTTCAATGTGTCGGCGGGCGAGTGGACGGAACTGCACGTGGCGGAACTCGATTGATTGCGTGCACGCCCATCGCGCCGATTCGTGATGTGGAGGAATTGGTGGCCGTGTACGCAGCGGTGCTGGAGAACGCCGGGCCGCCGGTTGACATAGAGCGAGTGCTGGATGGGGTTTCGCGAATGTGCGGGCAGCGTGCGCCGGGGTTCGCGCTGGCGGAGAAGGCGGAGAAGTTTTTGAAGACTCCGGCGCTGTATGCCGTGAGTGGAGTGTTTGATGGGCGGTGGGATCCGCGCTACGGGTTATGTGCGCTGGCGCTGGCGTGGATCCGGCAGGAGCCGGCACGGCAGAGCAAAGCGTGTCATGGGTTGGGATCGTTTCTCACCGGGCGTGTGGCGGAAGTGGCGGCGCGTGCGGTGAATGGGCATGCGAAAGCGCTGCTGGGAGTGCCGAGTCATGCGGGCTCGTGGATTGATCCGATGGTGCTGGTGGAGCGGCTGCGGGAGCATCCGGAGCCGGATCGGTTGGACTTGATTCAGGCGTTGCTGCGGTTGTCGGTGCGCGGTCGCGAAGAAGCTCTGGAGCATGGGCGAAGCTTGCCCGGGCCGGTAGGTCGTATTGTGCGGTTTGCTTTGGGGAGTGAGGATTGCCGGCGTCCGCCTCGGTTTTACGATGAAGCGCTGTGGTTGGCCGCGGCGCAGGCTCGGGATCCGGAAGGTGGTGCGGGCGTGCACCGGTTGCGGTGGAAGGTGAACCGCTCCACTGGGTATCTGCGGGTGGAGATAGAGAGTTGGCCTGAGGTGGAGATGGATGCCGCCAAGCCCGCGGCATTGACTGCGGTGCCAGGGGTGTTTGACGCGGCCATGCTACGGTGGTGCGCTACGGTGTGGCCGGCGCATCGCGAAGGCTGGTTCGCTGCCGGGGCGCTCGCGATTGGAAGGAATCTCGATTGGGAGAACGCGGAGTGGGGGAATCGGGTGTATCTGGAAACGCTCGCGGAATATCACGGAGATTTTGGGCCGATGGCTTATGAACTGCTGGCATTGGGCCTGGCGTCGAAGGAGACAGGCGAAGGACTGGTGGCTTGCGATGCGTTGGCGGCTGGGTTGCGCGATGGGCGCGTGAGTGGGGAGAGGTTGGGAGAGACGTGCGCGCGGTTAGCGGAGGAGGCGGGGATTGAGGTGGGGCGATGGGTGAAACGCTTTGCTTCTGTGCCAGGGAATGCGGAGGAATTGTTCGTGACGATGGATCGCTTGGTGGCGGGTGGCGCAGTGCGGGCGGAAGTTTTGGAACTGCTGTGGGTATTGCGTGCGCGTACATCGGGAGTGTTGAGTGCGCAGGCTCGCGAGCGTGTGGCGGGCGTGACGGGGAAGGGAAAGGCGGGGAGGTTGCGCGATGTGTTGTTGGGGTGAGTTTCTCTCCCTCGATGGTCTATGTCATATTCGACATAGCACTTCGATGGTCAGAGTGAAAAAATGAACACCGTTAAGAAGGCTCGGTTGCAAATTGCAGGATGGGCAGTGGGCGATTCGTCGAAGTTTTTGGGGCTTACTCCAGAAGAGTCGCGATTCGTGGAGATGCGATTGGCGCTGGCTACAGGTGTGCGCGAGTTCCGGGAGAAACGTGGATTGACGCAGAAGGCGCTGGCGGAACAATTGGGTTCGAGCCAGTCGCGAGTGGCAAAGATGGAGGCGGGAGACCGGTCTGTGACTTTGGACTTGATGATGCGGTCGCTGCTGGCCATGGGGGCGACGGCGAAGGATATCGGGAAGATGATCCAGCATGCGTAGCGGCCTGGGATGAGCAGGCCGCTCCTGTGATGACGGAATCAGGCCTTAGCCGTGACAGACGACGCTGCCAACTGCCGCAGCACGTACTGCAGAATCCCCCCGTGGCGGTAATATTCCGCTTCCATTGGCGTGTCGATGCGCACCACGGCTTCGAACGTTTTCTCCCCACCGTCCGCGGCCACAGCCTTCACCGTGGCGCGCTTGGTGGAGTTGACGCCTTCGCGCACGCCGGTGATTTGGAACACCTCAGTCCCGCTGAGGCCGAGGGATTCCTTCGTATCCCCCGCGGCAAACTGCAGCGGAAGGATCCCCATGCCGATCAGGTTCGAGCGATGAATCCGCTCATACGATTCGGCGATGGCGGCTTTCACTCCCTGTAACTGCGGACCCTTCGCCGCCCAATCACGAGAAGAACCGGAGCCGTACTCTTTGCCGGCAATCACTATCGTGCCGACGCCTTCGCTCTTGTAACGCATCGCGGCATCGTAGATGCTCATGCGGTCGCCGCTCGGAATGTGCGTGGTGACGCCACCTTCCACTCCACCGGCCAGCGCGTTTTTCAAACGAATATTGGCAAACGTGCCGCGCATCATGACTTCGTGATTGCCGCGGCGGGCTCCGTATTGATTGAAGTCCTGCGGCGCGACACCATGTGACATGAGGTACTCCGCGGCGGGACTCGTCTTAGCGATGTTGCCCGCGGGCGAAATATGGTCGGTAGTGATGGAATCGCCAAGCACCGCCAGCACGCGCAGGTCAGCAAGATCGCGCACAGAGGTTTCCGGATCGACCATCGCATCGAAGTACGGAGGCCGGCGGATGTAGGTGGATTTTTCGTCCCAATCAAAGAGATCGCCGGTAGCGGTTTCGATTCCACGCCACTGCGGATCGCCTTCGAACACGACCGAGTATTCCTTGTCGAACATCTCCTGACGCACGCTGGCGGCAACGGCTTGCTGCACTTCGGCGTTGCTCGGCCAGATGTCCTTGAGATAAACCGGCTGGCCATCGCTGCCCGTGCCCAGGGGCTCATTCTGCAGATCGATGTCAACGCGGCCGGCCAGTGCATACGCCACCACCAGCGGCGGGGAAGCCAGATAGTTCGCCTTCACCAGCGGATTGACGCGGCCTTCGAAATTGCGATTGCCGGAGAGCACCGCGGCCACGGTGAGCTTGCCATCAGTGACCGCTTTGGCCACGTTGTCCGGAAGCGGGCCGCTGTTGCCGATGCAGGTGGTGCAACCGAAGCCCACCAGGTGGAAGCCGAGCGCTTCCATGGCGGGCATGAGCTGCGCATCATTCATATAATCCATGACGACCTTCGACCCAGGAGCGAGTGAAGTCTTCACCCAAGGCTTCGTCGTGAGCCCCTTGGCGACGGCCTTCTTCGCCACCAGACCGGCCGCGATCAGCACCGAAGGATTCGAAGTATTCGTGCAGGACGTAATAGCGGCGATCACCACCGCGGCATCGTTCAGCTTTCCGCCTTCGAAATCGGCACTCTTCATATCCGTGCCGAAGGCAGCGGTGAAGTTCGCTTTCACATCGGGCAGGTTGATGCGATCCTGCGGGCGCTTCGGTCCGGCCAGCGACGGAACAACGGTGGAAAGATCGAGCTCAAGCGTATCGTTGTACACCGGATCCGGAGCGTCGGCGGTGAGGAACAGCCCCTGCTCCTTGGCATAGGCTTCGACGAGTTCGATCAGATCGGCGGGCCGGTTGGTCAGGCGCAGATATTCGAGCGTTTGCTCATCGACAGGGAAGAAGCCGATGGTGGCGCCGTATTCTGGGGCCATATTCGCGATAGTGGCGCGATCGGCGAGGCTGAGCTCTTTCACGCCGGGGCCGTAGAACTCGACGAACTTGCCCACGACGCCCTTCTTGCGAAGCATCTGGGTGGCGGTGAGCACAACGTCGGTGGCCGTGACGCCTTCTGGAGCGCGGCCGGTGAGCTTGAAGCCAACCACGGGAGGCAGCAGCATGGTGATCGGCTGGCCCAACATGCAGGCCTCGGCTTCAATGCCGCCAACGCCCCAACCGACGACGCCCAGTCCGTTGATCATCGTGGTGTGCGAATCGGTGCCGAGCAACGTGTCGGGATAGGCCACGGTTTCGCCGTTGACATCGGCGCGGAAGACAACGCTGGCCAGATATTCCAGGTTCACCTGGTGCACGATGCCGGTGCCGGGAGGCACGGCGCGGAAGTTGCGGAACGCGCCCTGGGCCCAGCGCAGCAGCGAATAGCGCTCATGGTTGCGCTGGTATTCCAGCAGCACATTGAGATCGAAGGCGTCCTTCTTGCCGAAGTGATCCACCTGCACGGAGTGATCGATGACAAGATCGGCGGGGATGAGCGGGTTGGCCAGTTTGGGGTCCGCGCCCATTTGCTTCAGGGCGTCGCGCATGGCGGCCAGATCCACCACGGCGGGGACGCCGGTGAAATCCTGCATGAGGATGCGCGCGGGGCTGAAGTTGATGTCCTGCGCCGGGCGCGCAGTGTCCCAGGCGGCGACGTATTCAATGTCGCTGCGCTTCACGCTGCGATCGTCTTCGCAGCGCAACATGTTTTCGAGGAGAATGCGAATGGAATAAGGAAGGCGGGAGATCTTGCCGGCGCCTGCCTTTTCGATGGCGTCCAGGCGGTAGATGCGATACTCACGCCCGCCCGCGCGAAGTGTGGATGCGGATTGGAAGCTGTTGACTTTGCTCATGGGTTCTTGCTTGAGGGACTAACCTTTATTGTACGCGGGGATTGACGCCTGGCGCGATGGCGGGTATCCTGTTGTCAGTTACTGACAAGAGGCTATGAGCAAACCCACTGGACTGGTGCAAGGCGCACTCGATCTGCTGATCCTGAAAATTCTCGCCCTCGAGCCCGCGCATGGATGGGCCATCGCCCAGCGCATTGAGCAGATGTCGAACGATGTGCTGCAAGTGGGGCAGAGCGCGCTTTATCCCGCATTGCACAAGCTGGAACAGAACGGCTGGATCGAAGCAGAATGGGCCATCAGCGACAACAACCGGCGCGCGAAGTATTACTCGCTGACGGCGGCCGGCCGCAAAGCGCTGGCGCAGGAATCGGCGCAGTGGGAACGATTGTCAGGCGCGATCACGGCGATTGTGCGGGCGGTATAACGCGATGCGGTGGTACATGCTCATTCGAAACCGTCTGCGCACGCTGGTGGCGCGCGAGCAGGTGGAGCAGGAATTGGATGAGGAACTGCAGTATCACCTGGAACGGGAGATTGAGGCCGCTGTTGCCGCGGGCATGAACCCGAAGGAAGCGCGGTATGCCGCACTGCGGCGTATGGGGGCGATCGGGCAGAGCAGGGAAGAGTGCCGCGATGCCAGGGGATGGAACACCATGGAACATTTGTGGAGCGACGTGCGATTCGGATTGCGCCAACTGAAGCGCGGCCGGGAGTTTTCCCTGCTGGCGATTCTCATCCTTGCGCTCGGAATTTGCGCCAGCGTTTCGATTTTCGCTTTCGTCGATGCGGCGCTGGTGAAGCCACTGCCATACAAGGACCCGGGCACTTTACTCGGGATCTATGAGCGAATCCCATCGTGCACCTACTGCAATATTTCCTGGCTCGATTACCTCGATTGGAAGGCGCAGAACAGCACGCTTCAGGCGCTGGAACTCTACCAGGGCCGTGGCCACACGTTGACGTCATCGGGCGGTGCGGTGATGGTGCGCGGGGCGCGAGTGAGTGCCGGGTTCTTTCGTCTACTCGGCGTTCCAGTGGTGTTGGGCCGCGATTTTCATGACGGCGAAGACAAGGCTGGTGCGCCGCGCACGGTGATTCTCAGCTACGGCGCATGGCAGCAGCATTACGGCGGAGACCAGCGAGTGCTGGGACGCACGGTAGTGCTCGATCGCATTCCGCGCCTGGTGGTTGGCGTGCTGCCGAAGGAGTTTCACTTTGCGCCGGCGGGGGCGGCGGAGTTCTGGGCGCCGTTTCATCCGGACTCGGAATGCGATTTGCGCCGCAGTTGCCATGCAATGTACAGCGTGGGGCGCATGAAGCCAGGGGTGTCGGCGGAGGCCGTGCTGGCCAATCTGGTTTCCATTGCCGCGCAACTGGAGCGGCAGTATCCGGACACCAATCGGAATCAGAGCGCGAACGTGCAATTGCTCAGTGAGGCCATCAGCGGCGATATCCGGCCGGTGCTGTTGCTGCTGATGGGTGGCGCCGGCTTGCTGCTGGCCATTGCGATTTCGAATGTCGCGGGCCTGCTGCTGGTGCGCTCGGAAGGGCGGCGGCGGGAGATGGCGGTGCGCTCCGCGTTGGGCGCATCTGCCAGCCGCTTGGTGAGCCAGTTTGCCACCGAAGCCTTGCTGCTGATTGGCGCGGCCATGATCGTGGGCTGCCTGGCAGCGGATTGGTTGATGCAACTTCTGCTTCGACTGCTGCCGGAAGACCTGTTAAACCGGATGCCGTATCTGGCGAACCTGGGATGGACGCCGCGTGTGGCCGGCTTTGCCGCGGGTGTAGCGTTGATGGCTGCACTGCTGTTTGCCGCGGCGCCCCAACTGCAGTTATGGGGACAGCAATTGCGCGCCGGATTGGCGCAGGGATCGCGCGGGTCCACCAGCGCCGTGTGGCGCAATCTGGGATCGAAGCTGGCAGTAGTGGAAGTGGCCACAGCGATGGTGTTGCTGGTTGGGGCTGGGTTGCTGGGGAAGAGCCTGCACCAGTTGATGCAGGTGAAGCTGGGGTTCGAACCGGGGCATCTGGTCACTGTGGATGTCGCCGCGCCGGATGCGGTGTACGGGCAGGGAACGCAGGCGAGTGAATTAGTGCGGCGCATTCTGCGTGAGGTGCGTGCGCTGCCAGGCGTGCGGGCGGCTGGAGTTTCGGCCAACGGCGCCCTGGTGGGCCACAACGGCAACACAACCTGGCTGCGCATTGCGGGACGGCCCGAAACCGATGATCATCTCGATGTGCCGGAACGGGACGTGACCGCGGAGTTTTTTTCCACCATCGGCGCCAGGCTCGCCAGCGGCCGCTATTTCACGGAAAGCGACCAGCAGCCTGCACGCCCTCCGGTGGCGATTGTGAATCAAGCCTTCGCACGGCAGCATTTTCCTGGCGAGGAGGCGGTGGGCAAGCGCGTCACGAAGCGCCGCGATGCGCCGATTGAGATTGTCGGGGTGGTGGAGGACGTGCGGCAAGGGCCGCTGAATATGCCCATCCGGCCTGTGTTGTATCTGCCTTTCGATCAGAACAGCGACACGTACTTTACGCTGGTGGTGCGGGCGGATGCGGGGGACCCGCTGCCGTCCATCCGGCAGATCATCCGGAACATTCATCCCGAGATTGTCACGCGGCGCGAGTTCACCATGGCGGAGGCAATCAGCAAGACTCCAGCGGCGTATCTGCAGCGCTCCACGGCGTGGCTGGTGGGAGCCTTCGCCGGCCTGGCGCTATTGCTGGCGCTGGTAGGTTTGTACGGCGTGATTGCGTACACCGTGAGTCAGCGCACGCGCGAGATTGGAGTGCGCATGGCGCTGGGCGCGCAGACGCAGCAGGTCTATCGCATGGTGCTGCGCGATGCCGCCGTGCTGTCCGTGTTCGGCATCGGCTTCGGATTGGCTGGAGCGGCGATGCTGGCGAGTGTGGCTCGGGAAATGCTGTTCGGTGTGAGCCCGTGGGACGCGGGTGTGCTGGTAGCGATTTCGCTCGGGCTCGCGGCGGCGGCGCAATTGGCGGGATTCATTCCGGCGCGGCGGGCGGCTTCCGTGGATCCGGCGAGCGTGTTACGGATGGAGTGACTCAGAACCGGAAGAGGGACTCGTCGGCGGCGAGTTCCTGCGCGCGCAGCGCGTTGTGCAGATGCTCGACTTTGGTTGCCCCAACCAGCACGATGGCGAGTTCGGAATGGCGCAGCACCCACGCCATCGCCAGCAGATGCTTGGGCACGCCGGATTGCGCCGATGCCGCTTCCAGCCGTGCCAGCGCCGTGAATCCTTCTTCTTTGAAATACACGTCCTGGTGGCCCGGAATGATATCGAAGCGCGTACCCTTTGGCACGGACTCGCCACGCGCGCCGTATTTGCCGGTGAGGAAACCCGCGGCTAGTGGTGAGTAGCCGACGAAGCGGATACCCTGTTCCGTGCAGTAGTCGAGCGCGGCCCGCGATTGGGCGGCTTGCGCCAGATTGAATGCGTTCTGGCAATACTCAATGGATGTTGCCGCCTGGCGGGCTTGCTTCAATTGCTCCGCGGTTGCGTTGCAAACGCCCAGCGCTCGGATGCGGCCTGCATAGCGCGCCGCCTTCATCGCATGCAGCGGCTCTTCCAGCGGGATGTCTTTGGGGATCGAATGCAGGTAATAAAGATCGAGCGAGTCCAGGCCCATGCGGTCCAGGCTGCGTTCTAACGCCGCTGTGACGTCGGCAGAGCGGAATCCGCTGGAGACCTTGGTGGCGATCTGCAGTTCGCCGCGCAGGCGGCGATCATGCACCCACTGGCCGAGCAGAATCTCCGAAGAGTGCATGGTGGCGGTGGTTTCGCGCACATCATCCACCCCGAGCACGTTCTTGCGATAAGCGCGCGCGTTGCCTCCTCCATAGGCTTCGGCCGTATCGAAATGACGGAAGCCGAGGGCAAATGCGGTGTCGAGAATGTGGAGGGAATCTTTTTCGTTGATCTCGCGGCCGAGGGTGGCCGCACCTAAACCGAGAACGGGCATGCGGCCTTTAGTGTAGCGTGCCTCAGCGGGCCGACGCCCGGATTTTCGAGATGTGGAATGCGGCGTCGCCACGCGGCTGAAGGCGCGCATAACTGATGCCGTGCAGCGGGGCGCGTTCGAAGGCGATGCGCCGCGGAGCGCGCAGGCCGTGCCGGTCCCATTCGACTGTGACTGATCCGGAGACAGGAATAGACACGCAACCGGGGTCGCGCTCGGCCGGGTCGCGAAAATGATCGGAAAGCGTCAACTGCGCTTCGCCGCTGGCCTCGATGCGCAGGCTGCCGCTCGAAAGGGCAGGGAAGTTCCAGGTGGTGGCAGGGCCAGGACGGCGATCGCGCCAGTAGCCTTTGGCCGGACCGAAGGATTCGAACGTGGACCAATCTTCGGGGCGGCTTTCGTGTTGGCCCGCGGTGAGCCAATCCGGGTGAAAGCGGATGATGGCGCGGCGCCGTTCGCCTTGTCCAGTCACCAGAACAATCTGACCGCTTCTTGTTTCGGTGAGGAAGGGATAGGCGGTGGCGCGATCGCCGCGCTGCGGTGGAGTTTCATTGCGCGTGGGGTCGAGGTAAACCTCACGAAAGCCGCGCCAGGTGCGCCCCTCATCGCGAGAGAGTGCAACGTGGAGGGCGTCGCGGCCTCCGTAGACTCCCTGGCCTTCGTGCTTCGGCGGCGGCAGGCAATTGTTCCAGGCGAGGAGCAGCGCGTTGTTGCGCAAACGCAGCAGCGCGGCGGGAGAATTCGAGGACCAGAAGTTCGAAGGCGCGGCCGCCGACCACTCCACACCGTCGTGGGAAAAGGATTGGTATAAACGCCCGGTTTGCGTCCGCATCAGCATCCACAGCCGTCCATCGCGCAACTCGATCACACACGGCTCCACCGCACCGTAGTTCGATCCGTTGTAATCGGCGACGCACGGGCTTGTCAGGCGGGATGGAGAGAGGCGCCAAGTCGCGCCCTTGTCATCGGAGTACACCGCGGTCACCTCGTTCGATCCGAGTGGAGGCCCCGATGCGCGACCGGCGACCCAGGCAGCGAAGGGCACCACAATGCGCCCACGGCGGGTTTCAATAGCTGCGCGCAGCGAGCCGCAATAGCCTTCGTAAATGCGCTGCGGCGCTTGCCACCGGGCGTTCGCGGTTACCGCGTGCCAGACGTCGATGAACCGATCGATGTTGAGCCTGGTCCCCGTCCCGCGGATGACGAGGAAGAAGACATGCAACTCGCGGCGGCTGTCCAGCAGCGCGACGCAGGCATGCGCCGTGGGGCCGGGGACAGCGAACTCGCGGCGCTCCCCGGTCCACGTCGCCCCGTCGTTGGTTGTCTCGATCGAGCAGACGGCCTCGCCGCGCTTCATATAGAAGAGGCGAACGGCGCCGTTGGGGAGCGTGACCAGGCTCGCTTCGTTCTCGGGAGCGGGGCGGAGGATGACCGGCGCGGAGTTGTGCGGCTTGAAGAAAAGCGCAGGCAGGTGGCGGCGGCTGACGATCATGGCAGGTTGAGTTCGCGCTGGAGGATCGGGCGCAGCGCTTCAGCCACAAGTCGATGGCCTTCCGTGGAGGGATGCATGCCGTCCAGCAAGTGCTCGGGCCGCACGATCTTCGCCGCGTCGACAAGAGGAATGTTCTCCCGCAACGCGATGCCGCGCAACACGTCGGAATACAGATCGAGCAGCAGGTTGAAGCCATCGTCGCTGGCTGTATCGTAGGGCGGGCGGCCATAGAGTTCGCGCAGTTTGGGCGTCCACGCCATGCGGTTCGGAGTCATGAGAATGACCTTCGCTTTGATGCTGCGCAGCGCATCAATGAAGTACTGCATGTTTTCGCGGTACCGGGCAACGGCGACGCGGGGCTCCGTGGCGGGTGGTTTCTTCCACACATCGACGGCCGCGTCATTGGTGCCCAGTTGAATGATCACCAGGTTGGGGTGCGCGGCGAGCACATCTTTCTCGAAGCGCGCACGGGCCTGATCGGTGTTGTTGCCTCCCACCCCGCGGTTGACGATTTTCAGAACATCGCTGTAGGTGATGACTCCCTTGCGCGGCGCGGTGAGGGAGTCCCCGAAGGCGACAACAATGGGCTGCGCGTTGAGCAGCGCACTGCCGATCAGGGCCGCGGCGATTCGTAGAACCATGACAGCGGCACAGCCTTCAATTTCAAAGACCAGCGGCCTTCGCTCCTCACGCCGGCGGGAGGCCCGGCGTAGTAGGTGAACAGCGCGCGATCGGGCAGGAACACCATGCTCGTGTAAGCGTAGGTGTGCGAGGCATCACTATCCAGGTTGCGGATGTTGGTCCAGGTTTTGCCATCGTCCTTGGATACGGCGGCGGTCAGCGGGAAACGTTGATCCTTGGAATTGTTCCAAACAAGAACGAGGTCGCCTGTTTTGGGGTTGCGCTTGATGGATTGCGGCGAGCGCGGGGAATCAAGAGCCATCGGAGCCAGATCGCTCCAGGTTTCGCCCTTATCCTTTGAATAGCAGTGATAGATCTTGCCCTTGTCGGTGCGCACCCAGAGCAGAATGCTGCCATCCTTCAACTCAACAACCCCAGGCTCCTGCGCGCCCGCCTTCGAGTCGGGAAGGTCGATGAGCGTCTTGCTTTGCTTCCACGTCTCGCCCTCATCATCGGAATAATAAACGCGGGTGCGGATGTGCTGATCGACGCGGTAATCGGGCGTGTACCAAAGCGGCAGCACGAGGCGGCCGCCTTTCAATTGAATCAGGCGATCGTTATTCATGCCCGTGTAGGCGGGCATGGGATTGACGGGGATCACTTTCGGCGGGGTGAACGTTTTCCCCCCATCGCGGGACCAGCGGGCCATCGGCTGGCAATCGGCTTCGGAGTTTTTCCGGCAAAACAGGAACGCGACTTTGCCGGACTTCAGTTCCAGCAGATCGGGCTCCATCACGTTCATCGTGCCGATATTCTCCTGCAACAGCGTCTTTCCGCCCCACGTCTTGCCCTTGTCGGATGAGAACAGCGCCGAGATTTGCGCCGAGCCCCAATCGCTGCCGTTGCCGGTGAAGAACTCGGTCCAGGCGAGCATCAACCGGCCGTCTTTGAGCGGCAGTACATCAGCCTCGGAATTGCGCTTGTTGGTTTCCGTGGAAGGCGCTACCACCATCTCAAACGGCGCATCCAGCTTGGCCCAGAGCGCGGCCACCACGGCGAGCGCCAATGCATATCGGAATTTCATCGCGGCCTCCTAGAATTGATACTTCAAAGCGAATTGCATGGTGCGTGTGCCGCCGCGGCTGAGAATCTTTCCGAATGTGGCGGGCACTTCCAGGTTGGCGCTGGCCCCGCCCCAATTGGCGTGGTTCCACGCGTTATACATCTCCCAACGAAATTCCAGCGTGTGGGTTTCGAACAAGCGCGTGTTTTTGAAAACCTGCAAATCGTGGCCGTAGATGCCGGGTTGGTACAGCACGTTGCGCCCGCTATTGCCGACGCGGGCGGCCGTTCCACCGTTGGGCAGTAATTGGAACGCGTTGATGTCCCAGAAGCGATCCACGGTGCGCTCGGATTTGCTGAGGTTGCCATTGGCGACGCGGTCGGGGCGAGCCGAGCAAGCCGAGGCGCAAATACCAACACGCGCCAGGTTCATACCGGGAGACACCAGGTCGCCCGTCTGCATGACGACGGTGCCGCGCACGCCCCATCCGCTGACGATCTTCTCCGCCGCTCCACTCAACTGATTGAGATACGCTCGGCCCTTACCAAGCGGCAGGCTGTACTCAAAAGCAGAAGAAAAGCGGTTGCGGGCATCGAAATCCGATGGACCCAGTGATGTCTCCAACCGCTTGGTGGGATCGGTCCACTGCGGCCCCTGGTTGAAAGTGGACGCCGTGTCCAGCGACTTCGAATAGGTGTAGGACGCCAGGAAGGCGAGGCCGCGCGAGAAGCGCTGCTCGGCTTTGATTGCCCCGCCGTTGTAATAGGAGCGCGAATCCATCACCTCGGCTTGAATGCGCGCGAATTGCGGAAATGGCTGAAGGTTCTGCACCACTCCTGGGCCCGGCAGTTTGGCATTCACGTTATCGAAGCCGAGCAGGTGCACACCGTTCGATCCCTGATAGAACGCTTCCACCACCAGCGACGACGTCACCTGCTGCTGGATGCCGAACATCCACTGCTGCACCAGTCCGTATGGGAAGTTGCGGCTGAGGAACGGAAAGATGGACAGCGGCGCGCCGCGCAACGTGGATTCCGCCGACGTTGCGCCTTCGGGGTTGTAAGCCAACTGCGGCACCGTGGGGCTGGAGGTCCACACCGGGCGCAGCGTGTTCGGGGCGAAATCATTGGTGGAGGCCAGGGATTGAATCTGCGGCGAATCGTAGAACATGCCGTAGCCGCCGCGCAGCACGGTGTTCTTCATAGCCCGGTAGGCAAAGCCGAAGCGCAGAGCGAGGTTGTTTTTATCGGGGTTGTAAGGCGACACGCGGTCTTCGAACCGAATCGGAATGTCGGGCCGCACGTTCTTGTAAAAATCCTCGATGAAAGTCTTCGTCTTGGCGTATTGCGAGATGAGCATGGTGCCCGTAGCCAGGTCGAAGCCGAGGCCGCCCTTGTCGGATTGGTTCAACGCCCCTTCCACTTCATAGCGGGCGCCGATGTTCAGGGTCAGCTTTGAGCTCACTTTCCAATCGTCCTGCACGAACAGACCGAGGTAGTTCAGCTTGGAGTTCCACTGGGTAGCCCGTGCCGTCTTACTGACGCTCGATGGCAACCCCAGCAGGAAATCGGAAATGAAATCGCCGGAGAAACGATTGGCGAAGCCGTGGCTGGAATTGCCGCCCGTGTAGAACATGTATTCGCGCGATTGGCGCAGGTCCGCGCCGAACTTCACGTTGTGCTTGCCGCGGCTCCAGAACATGCTTTCCTGAAGCTGGTAGTTATTCGTGGTGCGGTAATTCGGCGTGCTGTCACTGGGAATGCTGTAGCCGGTGACACTGATGGTGGGCATGCCCCAGAACAGCGGATCCACGGCGGAGAGCGTGTTCGTGATGCCGATGGAGTTGATGAAATCCTGCTTGAAGGAGTTCAGCGTTCCAAGGATGTTGCGGTACCGAGTGTAACCCACGGATATCGTGTTCACCAGCGATGGGCGGAAGATGTGATTCCAATTCACGCCCGCGCCTTGAGCCCGCAGGCTCAGATCGGTGCCGCCCGCATTGGTCGGCGCGGGCCAGGCGGCGGCGGAGGTGTACTGCTCTTCATTAAAGAGATACCGGCCGCTGATGGTGTCCTTTTCCCCCACGTTGTAATCCATGCGGCCCACGATGTTGTTGGTGACGATTTCCGCCGGTTTGCGGCCTTCAAAGAGGAAATTGCGTAGCGGATCGGCCCGGTTCGGGCGGGGCGTGAGGTCGAGGATCTTTTGCGAAATGGGATTGATGCGCGAAACGGGGATGGTGTTGTTGGGGAAAGGCGTGTTGGTGAACGGGTCGCGAATCGGCACGGAGAGCACACCCTGGCGCTCGGCCTCGCTGAAGACGCGATATTGGGGCGGCGCTCCCGCCGTGCGCTGCCGCAGCCCTTCGTAATTGGTAAAGAAAAACAGCTTGTCGCGTTTCACCGGCCCGCCGATGGCGCCGCCGAACTGGTTGAGTTTGAGCGGGCTCTTGCCGGTGGCGAAGTAGGGCCGGGCATCGAAGAACTCATTGCGGACGAACTCATACAGCGAGCCGTGCCAATCGTTGGTGCCGCCGCGCGTCACCACGTTGATGATGGTGCCGCCGCCTTTGCCGAACTCGGCAGGGGCCATGCCGGTCTGCACTTTGAATTCGCTGATGGAATCCACCGGCGGAGAAATGGCGTAACTATTGCGGCCATTTTCCCGGTTGTCGATACCGTCGATCTGGTAATTATTCTGTTCGGGGCGCTGTCCGGCGCTCGCAGGGACGGAGCTGCCGCGGCCGATTTCCGTCGTACGGAAGTCGCGTGAGCGTGGCCATTGGCGCAAGGAAGGTCAACTGCATGAAGTTGCGGCGCCCCAGCGGAAGATTGGTGACCTGCTCGGTCTTGATTACTTCGCCGGCTTGTGAGGTTTCCGCTTCCAGCAGCAGGGCAGTGCTTTCCACGGTGACCGTTTCGTTCACCGCGCCCACCTGGAGATTGAAATCCACCGTGCGCACCTGTAGGATTTCAATGCGCACATTCTGCTGAATTTCCGAACGAAATCCTTCTTTACGAGCCTGAATGGAATAGCGGCCGACCGGCAGCAACGGCACACGATAGAGGCCGGTTTCATTGCTTCGTGCGCTGCGGCGCAATCCGGTTTCTTCGTTGGTGATGAGGATTTCGGCGTTGGGGACGGCGGCGTTCGACGCGTCGAGAACCGTTCCCGTGATGGTTCCGGTGGTGTCCTGGGCAGGAAGGAAGCCCCAGGCGATTATCATTGAGAAAAAGACCCTGGCTAGCATGGGGCGAGTGTAACACGCTCTCCTGACACCACGCTGTCAGCAGCCTGCCCGTATGCTCAACTCATGAAACTGACACGCACCGCGACGGGAATCGTCACGGAAAAGCTGCGCCAATCGCGCGATTTCTATGTCCGGTATTTCGGCTTTGAGCCGGTTTTCGAAGGCGCCTGGTACATCCATTTGCGCCATGCTTCAGGCGCGGAAATTGCCTTCCTCCAACCGGGGCACGCCACGCAGCAGGCCTGTTTCCAGCAGCCTTTCGCCGGCGCGGGAATCTGGCTCAACCTGGAGGTGGACGACGTCGACGCCGAGCATGCGCGGCTCAAGTTCGAAGGAATCGCCATGGCCGTGGAACTGCGCGACGAGATGTGGGGGGAGCGGCACTTCACGGTGCTCGATCCCAACGGGGTGGCGATCAACATTCTGAAGATGGTGAAGGAGCCGGATGTAGCGTTACTCTCTGAGGTATGAGACGCGCCGACCGGCTGTTCGAACTCCTGCTGTGGCTGCGCCGCAAACGCGCGGTCACAGCCGCCGAACTGGCCCGCCGCCTGGAGGTTTCCGAACGCACCATCTACCGCGACATCGGCGATCTGATGGCCTGCGGCGTGCCCATCGATGGCGAAGCAGGGGTCGGATACCGGTTGCATCCCGGCTTTGAACTGCCCCCGCTGATGTTTACTAAAGAAGAGCTAGACGCGCTACGCACCGGGGCGCGCATTGTGGAAAGCTGGGCGGATCCGAAGATGGCGCGCGCGGCGCAATCGGCACTGGCGCGGATCGAAGCAGTGCTGCCGGAAAAGGCGCGCGCCGCGCACTCAGAAACACCGGTCTATGCCCCAGGCTATTTCATTGACCCGGAGACGCCAGCGCTTCGGGCTGCTGCGGGAAGCAACCGAGCAATTGCGCGCAGTGGAACTGGTGTATCGCGATGCGGCAGGGCAGGGAAGCCGCCGCACGGTGCAGCCTCTGGGGTTGTTCTATTGGGGCGCGAGTTGGACGCTCGCCGCCTGGTGTGAACTGAGAGAGGGCTTTCGCACCTTCCGGCTCGATCGCATTGCGGAACTGCGGGTGACCGATCGGGTCTTCCCACAACAGCCCGGGCGCGATCTGGCGGCTTATGTCGCCAGTGTCACCGAGGAGTAGGCGCCGGCTTGCGCGCCTTCTCGTAATCGCCAATCAGGCTGCGCGCCACCTTATCCGCCACATCCGCCGCGGCCCCGCGAAATTTCGCGCCCTTGCTTTCCTGCGTCGTGGACCAGATCACATCGCCATCCTTATTCACCAGGCGTAAAGAAGCCATAGCCTCATGACGCCGCTCCGCGATGCGCGTGGATTCGTTTTCATTCACGGATAGCGCACCCGATAGCCCGCGCCGGTTGGTTCCCGTTCCGCGCGACGCATTGCCCGATCCGCGTCCCCCCGCGCCCTCGTTGTATTGAAAGGTGTCGGTGTAAATGAGGTCCTCGGCCGAGCCGCGCAAGGTGGCATCGGCACGCTCCGCATTGTCGGTGAGGATGAAGATCTTGGCCCCCTGCAGGCTGGAGATGACCAGGTCGCGGATCTGATCGGAATTCTGGCCAGCCAGCTTGTCGACATAGATCCGCCGCACCGTGAGCAACTGCTTCAACCGCTCGTCATCAAAGGCAACGGCAGGTGGCGGGGCCGGCGATTGGGCCCAACCCGCGATGCCAATCGAACACAGTAACCAGAACACTGGGCTACCCCCTCCCTTGACGGCGCGCTTCTTCATCCTGAAACTCCACCCGGACCCCCGTGCGCGCTTCCAGACTGGCCAGCAAAGTTCGGATGTCATCCTTATCCACCGTGAACACCGCCGCCTGCTGCTTGCCGGCGTCATCCTGAAAGCCCACGGTAAGGAAATGTTTGCGTTTGCGGCTGAGAATCAACACCGGGGAGATGAGGATGGCCAGAGCGTAACGGCGGCTGACCTGCTGGCCGTATTCCAGCAGATTCACACGCTCATACAGCACCTTCATGGTGGCCTTTTTGGTCACCAGAATGAGGTACTCCTTGTCCGAAGTCTTGAGAATCCCCGCGGTGCCGCCGGGAAACGCATCCACGGTTCCGCCGATATATTCCACCCGGCCGCGGTCGCCCGTGGCGGCGCAGGCCGAGGCGATCCCACCCAAACAGAAGATTCGGCGAGACAGCGGAATAGCGCGCGGACCTGCCGTCATATAGTGGTAGTAGGAGGGGCGGCCGGAAAATCTCATGGCAACTTCCGGCATCCGAATCGCATCTTACCTACGTACCTTTGTCGATGCTGAAAACTGTTCTCTACACGCTGCTTCTCCTTAGCTCCTGGGCCGCAACTCCGGCCGCCGCGGTAACCTTTGACCTCCGCCTCGACCGGCTCGCCGAGGCAATCGGGATCCTCCCCGATGGCGACCGCAAAGCCGTGGAGGAGATCATCCAACTGATCAAACGTGGTGAAAACACCGACGCTTATCAGCGCCTGAGCGAATTGAACAAGGTGAATCCCTCGAACTCCTCGCTCCGCGTCCTGACCAGCTACGCGCTGCTGCAACTGGGCAACGCCATCGGAGCGCTGGAGGAGGCTGACAAGGCCCACGATGCCCCCAACGGCAATAGCTACAAGTGCCTGTTCTATGCCAAAATCGCCTTCCTCAACGGCCAGACCGACGCCTGCAAACGGGAGCTGGGGCACGCTCGCAAGGCAGGCGATTTGCCTAAGGAAGTCAAAGCGTTAGAGAAGGAAATGAAAGGAAAAAGCTGAACCTCATGTTTGGACTCGATGCGAAGTTGCAATCCGATGCCGTCCCCAGCGCCGGCGAGCAGGCCGAGGGGATCATCATCAGCCCGGATACGCGCCGTGCCAATCGCATCCCGCCCGGCCAGTCGCGCACCAAGAAGTGGCCGGTGCTCGACGCATCCGGCACACCGCGCATCGACATGTCGAAGTGGCGCTTCCAAATGGTGGGTCTGATCGGGAAAGAGATCAGCTTCTCCTGGGAGGAGTTCCAGAAGCTGCCCCGGGTCAAAGTGTTTGCCGACTTCCATTGCGTCACGCGCTGGTCGCGCCTGGGCAATGTGTGGGAGGGCGTTTCCACACGTGCGCTCGTGGATCTCGCCGGAGGGATCAAATCCGAGTGCAAATACGTCTTAGCTTATGGGTACGATTACGGCTGGACCACGAACATGCCGCTCGACGAGTTTCTGGCCGAGGACGCCTTGGTGGCTCTAACTCATGATGGAGACCCGATTAGCGAGGAACACGGTGGTCCCGCGCGGCTGATCGTTCCGCAACTGTACGCCTGGAAGAGCGCCAAGTGGATCGCCGGGCTGGAGTTTCTGGATGCGGATAAGCCCGGCTTCTGGGAACGCAACGGCTATCATATGCATGGGGACCCCTGGAAGGAAGAGAGGTTTGGCTACTGAACGGACACGCCGCTGGATGATGGGAACAGGCGCCGCACTGGCTGGCCTGGGTGGATTGGGCTACTTGGTTTACCGCAACGCGGGCGGGTGGATCCGCCGCATTGCCGCCGATAATGCTATGCCGATTGAGGCCCCTCTCTATTTCCCCAACCCGAAGCAATGGCCGGACAAAGGATTGTTCGCGGCATGGCTCGGCCACAGCACGGTGCTGATTAAGGCCGACGGCTTCACCATGATCACTGACCCGGTGTTGGGGGAAAAGGCCGGCATCGATTTCTACCTTTTCACGATCGGGATCAAACGCATGGTGGCGCCTCCGGTGACGGCTCAGGATCTGCCGCCGGTTGACCTCATTCTCAGTTCCCACGCGCACATGGATCATCTCGACACCCGGTCACTGCGTTCCCTGGAATCGAAGCGGACGCAGATGGTCATGGCCACCCAGACCAGTGATCTCATCCGCGCCTCGCGCTACGGCCAGGTGTCGGAACTGGGCTGGGGCCAGTCCTTCCAATGCGGGCCGGCCAAGGTGAAGGCGTTCGAAGTCAACCATTGGGGCGCCCGTATGCGGACGGACACGCATCGCGGCTACAACGGATACACCATCGAAGTGAACGGCCGGCGCATCCTGTTTGCCGGCGACACGGCCATCACCGACACGTTCCGGCCACTGAAAGACCGGCGCGGTTATGACCTGGCGATCATGCCCATCGGCGCCTACAACCCATGGATCCGCTACCACTGCAATCCGGAGCAGGCGTACGCCATGGCCAATCACGCCGGCGCGGAGTTCCTATTGCCCGTGCATCACCAGACATTCCGGCTCAGCAATGAGCCGCCGCTCGAACCCATTGAGCGCTTCCTGCATGCGGCCAATCCCAATCGCGACCGCGTGGTGTGGACCACGATCGGACAGGAATTCCGCCTCAGCTAACGCACGGCGTCAAAGTGGCGACGGGCCTCCAGGCCAGGCCTCCAGGCCGGTCGCGGTTCAGTCTGGGAAGACTGAACTGGTAGGTGGTGCCAGTTTAACGCACGTATTTCTCCATCCAATCGATGTGCCGGTTCATGATGTCGAGCATGAACTTCGGCTCATTCGGCCCATGGGGCATGCGGGGGTAAGTCACCATTTGCGTCGTGACGCCGCGGCGCTGCAGCGCGTTGTGCAGTTCGTAGCCTTGCGAAATCGGCACTCGCAAATCGGCTTCGCCATGCAGTATGAGCGACGGCGTCTGGATCTTTCCCGCGTAGGTCATGGGCGAATGCTGCCGGTAGTGCTCGAATACGTCCCACGGCTCGCCGCGGAAGTAATCGGGCAGGAAGCCAGGGATATCGGCGGTGCCGGTAAAGCTCCACAGATTGGTGACGGCCGCGCCAATTACCGCCGCTTTGAAGCGATTCGTATGGCCGATCACCCACGACGTCATGAAGCCGCCATACGACCAGCCCATGACGCCCATGCGATTCGGGTCCGCGACGCCGATGGCGATGGCATGATCGACGCCTGCCATAAGGTCTTCGTAATCGCCGCCTCCCCAGTCGTTTTCATTGGCGAAGCGGAATTTAGCGCCATAGCCGGAAGAACCCCTCGGATTGGGGCGCAGAATCGCGTAGCCTTTCGCCGCCAGCGCCGCAAGCGGATACACGCCCGGCCCGCCGATGAAATTCTCGGTGAACACGCCCGCCGGCCCGCCGTGAATGTTCAGTAGCAACGGATACTTCTCGCCCTTGGTGTACTGTGTCGGGTAAGTCAGCAGCCCCTCCACCGGCGTTCCATCCTTCGATTTCCAGCGCACCACTTCCGTCTTCGGCAACGGCAGATGCGGAAGCGATTCGTTCGCCTTGCTGATCTGCCGCGGCGACTGCATGCTGGCGGACATGAGGAACACTTCCAGAGGCTGATTGGAATTGCCACGCAGGAACGCCACATGCGTTCCCTTGCGATTCAGTTGCGCCGCGGCGATGGAGGCGTCGGCGGGGGCATAGGCTGTGGCCGGGGGTCCATCGATGGGCATCCAGTACAAAACCCGGCGAGTGCCGCGAGCTTCGCTAAACAGGATGCGCCGCCCGGCGCCGTCCCAACCTTCGATTTGCGGGGACTCATCGTACGTGGCCGGCAACTCCCGCGCCGCGCCTCCGGACCGTGGTTGCAGCACGATGCGCTCCTGCAGCGGCCAGCGAGCCGGAGCGCCGCTGCGCTGGTAAGCGATGCTCGTCCCATCGGGAGAATAGTGCGGATTCGACTCCGAGGCGGCTGTGGCGGCGATGGCCTTCACCGCGCCGCTTTCCATGTCGGCTTCGGAAATATCCGTGCTCGGCCAGTAGTCGGCTTCCGGCCTGGCTTGGTGCGCGAACCCGATGACGCGCGAATCGGGCGACCAGGTGATCGCCACCACGTGACGGCCCGCGTCAGAGAGTTTCTTGTGCGTACGCTTGCCCGTGGAGTCCGGTTCGGCCGGAATGACGTACAGCAGCGCATTTTCCGGTGAGGCGTTCACCACGCGGAAATCGCGCTTTTCCTTGCGCGCGGCTTCCCGGTCGGCGGGGACTTCCACGGCGGTAAAGGCCACATGTTTGCCGTTGGGAGAAAGCTTGTATGAGGTGATGCCATCTTTCAGATTGGTGATGGGCTCGGCTTCGCCGCCATCGAGAGGAATGCGCCAAACCTGGTTCTTGCCGCTGCGCGAGGAAGTGAAGTAGAGCAGCTTGCCGTCTTCCGAAAAAGAGGGGTTCGACGAACTCTTCTCGCCATGGGTCAGTTGTGAGCGTTTGCCGCCATCGGCGCGCGCCAGCCAGATGTGGGTGAGTGCTTCACTTTTCTCCTTTTCCATCACCTGGCGGGTCTGCGTGTAGGCCACCCAGTTGCCGTCGGGGGATGGAACAGCGCCACCCACGGCCGTGACCTGCATCGATATCTCCGGGGTCCATTGCGCCAGCGCGCTGCACGCGGCCGCGAACATCAGAACGAGTGTGCGTCGGGTCATTGTTACCACGCCCCTCCCATCCCAAAGAATATACCTCATCGCTGACCTTACACCTTTGTTCCCAGGACCATGCATCACGTACCGGAATAGCTTGACATCCCGCTTCAAATCAGGGAGAGTATTCTACTTGGGACATTTCCAGAACGCCTCCAGCCGGTGAGCGAGCTAGTGTGAAAGGGTAGCAGCTAACGCCGGTTCGAGGGAGATCTATCGAAGCCTGCCTGTGGTAAATCCTGTTGGGCGACATCGCCGGGCCATTCACGCAACCAGCGACAGGACCGTTCCGCGGCGGACAAGGACTAAAGAGGACCGACGTTGATCCCTTCGTTGCTACTGCAAGCCTCGCCAGCGGGCGCCGCCAATCCCGTACTCAATTTCCTTCCCCTCGTACTCGTCTTTGGTATCTTCTATTTCCTGCTTTTGCGCCCCATGCAAAAGCAGCGTAAGGAACAGCAGCAAATGCTGGCCGCACTGCAAAACGGCCAAGTCGTGGTCACCACCGGAGGAATCATCGGCACCATCGTTTCACTCAACGATGAGACGGTCGTCATCCGCGTGAAACCCGACAATGTGAAATTGATGATCTCGCGCAGCGCCATCTCCGGGCTCGCGGGGCAGGAAGAGACAAAATAAGGTAACGTATCCGAATGGACAAGAATCTTCGCTTCAAGGCAATCGTCATCGCAGCCACCATCTTGCTCAGTTTTTATGGTGTCTTCGGGATCCCCAAATCGAAGGACGATCTTGTAAAGAACTTCCAGAAGAACATTAAGTTGGGTCTCGATCTGCGCGGTGGATCGCACCTGGTGCTGCAGGTCCAGGTGCAGGACGCTTTCAAAGCCGAAGCCGATTCCGATATCGAACGGCTGAAGGAAGCGCTCAATAAGCAGAACATCAACTTTGCCTCCATCGATCGCAATGAGCCCGCCACGCTGGCCGAAGCGGACACCATCCAGATCAATATTAAAGGTGTTGCCGTAGACAAGGCCGCAGCCCTCCGCACCACCATCGGCGAAGGCTTCGATGCCTGGGTGCTCAGTTCGGTCAACTCGTCCGACTACAGGCTGAACATCAAGCCGACGAAGGCTCTGGAACTGCGCCGCGACACACTATCCCGCTCCATGAGCACGATTGAGAGCCGCATCAACGGCCTCGGTTTGGCGGAGTCCACCGTGCAGCAGCGCGGCGGCAACACGAACGAATCGGAATTGCTGGTGCAGTTGCCGGGCGTTGACGATCCGGCCCGCATCAAGCAGATCCTGGGCACAGCCGCATTGCTGGAACTGTATGAAGTCAAGGAAGGGCCGTTCGCCAATCGCGAACAGGCCATGTTGAATTTCGGCGGTGTGCTGCCGTTGAATTCGAAGATTCTGCGCTCGCCGGCCAAGGCTGAGCAGGCCGAAGCCGTGTACGTCGTTGGGCGCACTCCGGTGATCACCGGACGCGACCTGCGCAACGCCCGCCCCCAGCAGGGTGAGTTCGGCAAGTGGGAGACTTCGTTTACGCTCAATCAGGATGCCGCGCGCCGCTTCGGCCGGTTCACTGAGACCCACATCGGCAAGCGCCTGGCCATCGTTCTCGACAGCAACATCCGCAGCGCTCCAACCATTCAGAACCGCATTGAAGACAGCGGCCGTATCACCGGCGCCGCCGATCAGCAGGATGCCTCGGATCTGGCTCTTGTCCTTCGCGCCGGTTCGCTTCCAGCCAGCGTCACTTATTTGGAAGAGCGCACGGTCGGTCCGTCGCTTGGCGCCGATTCCATCCGCCAGGGCCTCATCGCCGGTCTCGTGGGCTTAGTCGTGGTCATCCTGATCATGCTGGTCTACTATCACAAGTCCGGCATCAATGCCACGGTCGCCCTTGTCCTCAACGCCATTATCCTCATCGCTGCTCTCGCCTATGCCGAGGCCGTGCTGACCCTTCCGGGTATCGCCGGTATCATTCTCTTGATCGGTATGGCCGTAGACTCGAACGTGCTTATTTTTGAACGCATCCGCGAGGAGATCGCCAACGGCAAAGGCGTCATCGCGGCCATTGACGCAGGCTTTAGTAAAGCTTTTCTTACCATCATTGACACTCACGTGACCACGGTGGTGAGCTGCGCATTTCTCTTCATTTTCGGTACAGGTCCGGTCCGCGGATTCGCGGTCACCCTGGTCATCGGTTTGATCGCCAATGTCTTTACCAGCGTCTTTGTTTCCCGGTTCATTTTCGACTGGGAGATGAGCGGTAAAAAGCAGGTGGCGAGTTTGAGTATCTGAGGCGACTTGTGATAGTGTTGTTTGGTCGCCGGAACGGGAACAATCTGCAACTTCTCGGTGTCTAATCGCTTGAACGCCGAGCTACGTGAAACTGCATGGAGTTATTCAAGAACACTAATTTCGACTTCCTCGGCAAGAAGTGGCCTTTCATCATCGCTTCTCTCGTTCTCACGGCTGCCGGTTTGGTCAGCCTGGTGATGAAAGGGGGCCCGCAATACGGCATCGATTTCCGAGGCGGCGTGAACATGTATGTGAAGTTCGCGCAAACGCCCCCCGTGGAGAAAATCCGCTCCTCTTTGGGAGCGAAGATTCCGGGAGAAATCACCGTCGTGGAGATCCCCGGCACCTCCGAGGTGATCATCGGAACCGAGCTCAATGACGAGAAGGCGCTCGACGCGGCCCGCCGCACGGTGGAAGACACGCTGAAGGCTACTTTCGGCGCCACCGCCGGCAAATTCGATTTACACAACACCGGGGCCGGTGCTCTCGCCGACCGCCTGCGCGATCCGCTGGCGCGAGCCGGAGCCGGACTCAGTGAGCAGCAGCTGACCGATCTGGCCAAGGCTATCACCGCGTTTCGCGACGGCAACCCGAACTTCGGATTGCTGAAGAGCCTGGATCAGTTGTCGTCGGTACCCGGCGTGAACGCCAACGTGCTGAACGTCATGAAGCAGGAACTGGCGCTGTCGCCGTTCGGCATCCGCCAGGTGGAAGTGGTGGGGCCCAAGGTCGGCGCGGAATTGCGCAACCAGGCTATCCTCGCCACGCTCTACGCACTGGCTGGAATGCTGGTCTACATCGCCTTCCGCTTCGAGTGGATCTACGGCGCGGCGGCTGTGCTCGCCGTCTTCCACGACGTCATCATCACGATCGGACTTTTTTCTCTCTTTGGGAAGGAAATCACGTTGACGGTGATCGCGGCATTGCTTACGCTGGTTGGTTACTCAATGAACGACACCATCGTGGTGTTCGACCGCATCCGCGAAAACCTGAAGTCGATGCGGCGTGAGAAATTCGAAACTCTGGTCAACGGCAGTGTGAACCAGACGTTGAGCCGGACGGTGCTCACCTCAGGCTTGACGTTCGTGTCCGCGGTGGCCCTGTTGCTGTTTGGCGGTCCTGTGCTGAACGGGTTTTCCTTCGCACTGGTCGCTGGTATTATCGTAGGGACTTATTCTTCGATCTTTATCGCCAGCCCCATTCTCATCTGGTGGAAAAACTCGATGGAAGGGCGCAAGGCGAACGGAGGTCCGGAGAAGGTGGCGTTATCATCCGCCTCAAAACAGGCGGCGAAGTGATGTGAATGACTTCGGCCTCAGGCGAAAGAGGCCGTGAATCCTACCGCGAATCCAGTTCGCGGCAACGAGGAGAGGAACTGACATGTTTGAGCAAAGCTTGGTCGATGGGCAAGGCCAAACCAGTAAGCCCTGGACCGTATTTGTCTCGTTTCTAACCCAATGCGTCCTGATCGGGGTTGGGATCCTGATACCGCTGATTTACACGGACACGCTGCCGAAAGCCCAATTAACAGGTTTTCTGGTAGCTCCGCCTCCGCCTCCACCTCCGCCGCCGCCTCCAGCCGCGGCGCCGCCGGTGAAGGTGGTCAAAGTCATTCCGCGCCAGTTTGACGCCGGCCGCCTGATGGCCCCGAAGAACATTCCGAAAGATATCGCCATGATTAAGGAAGAAGAACTTCCTCCCACCATGGCAGGCGCAGTTGGCGTGGTTGGCGGTGTTCCCGGCGGCGTGCCGGGTGGCGCCCCCGGCGGCGTGATCGGCGGCATCATCGGCGCCGTGCCCTCCGCGGCTCCCCCTCCTCCTCCCCCTCCTCCGGTGAAGAAGGAAGAGAAGCCGGCCACCCCGCAACGTATCCGCGTCGGCGGCAACGTGCAGTCGGCGAAGTTGATCCGCCAGCCGAAGCCGGTTTATCCGCCGCTGGCCAAGCAAGCCCGTATTCAAGGTACCGTCCGCTTTACCGCCATCATCGGTAAGGACGGCACCATTCAGAATCTACAGTTGATCTCCGGCCACCCGCTGCTGGTTCCAGCCGCCACTGAGGCCGTGAAGCAATGGGTGTATCAACCGACACAGCTCAACGGTGAAGCTGTGGAAGTTGTGACCCAGATCGACGTCAATTTCACCTTGAGCTAAGTTCCGTTCGGGGTTTTCAGACCATTTCGATTCAATTCAACGCAGGAGAGTATTTCGTATGATCCTTCAAATGCAGGTATGGGCCTTGCTGCTGCTACAGGAAGGCGGCGCCATCAGCTTCGACCTCCGGTCGATGTGGAACCAGATGGGCTTTCTCGCGAAAGCGGTCGTCGTCGTTCTCTTTATCATGTCCGCTTGGTCTATCGGCGTCATGATTGACCGCCTGCTCGCATTCAATGCGGCTCGTGGCCAGTCCCGCCAGTTCGCTCCCGCAGTTGCCGGCGCGTTGCGCGAAGGCAAGCTCGATGAAGCAATCAAGATCGCTGACCGTTATAAGAAGTCGCACCTCGCCAAGGTCGTTGTTGCCGGCCTACAGGAATTCCGTGCTCATCAAATAAGCTCTGAAATTCCAGGCGAAGTGATCGAAGCCTCGCGCCGCGCCCTGGAACGCGCCGAAGCCATCGTACACGCCGAACTGAAGCGCGGCGTCAGCTCGCTCGCTACCATCGGTTCCACTGGCCCGTTCGTCGGACTGTTCGGAACGGTGGTCGGCATCATCAACGCGTTCAAGGGTATTTCGACCGAGAAGTCGACCGGTCTCGGCGCTGTCGCCGGCGGTATTTCGGAAGCTCTCGTCACCACCGCTCTTGGACTGTTCGTCGCCATCCCCGCGGTTATGATGTTCAACTACTTCACCAACCGCGTGGAATCCTTCGACGTGGAAATGGGCAACTCCAGTTCCGAACTCATTGACTACTTCCTGAAGCGCAGCCAGAAGGCCGGCGCAGGCAAGTAAGATCGAATGAATCTGCGGCTCTTCGCGAATTGAATCGAACGCCGGCGGAGAGGCTCCCTCAAGAGCCTCTCCCAAACCGGGCGCCCCCTTCAGCACACAAGGCCGCGCGTAGAAGGAGAAACCGATGTCCAAATACAAAGCTGCTCCTCCCGTCGCCGATATTAACGTCACTCCGATGGTGGACGTGATGCTCGTCATGCTCATCATCTTCATGGTCATCACGCCCATGCTTTCCAAAGGCGTGAGCGTGGATCTGGTGAAGGCGAAGAACCCCATCGCGATGGCTAACGCAGACAAGGAAGATGCCGTACTGGTTGCCGTGACCCGCGACGGTAAGGTCTACCTCAATACCACCCAGACCACCGCCGACGCCTTGCCTTCCAAAGTGAAGGACATGCTCACCAACCAGCTCGACAAGACGGTTTACGTCAAGAGCGATTCCCGTGCCAAGTTCGAGAAGGTAGTGGAAGTCATCGACAACATCCGCGCGGCGGGTGTCGACAACCTCGGTCTACTCACCGAACAGATCCAGCAGGAACGTCCCGGGGCCGCTGCCGCCCCGAAACAGTAAGCGAAGAGGAAGGAGAATAAATATATGGGAATGGCAACGGGCGGACCCGCTGGCGGTCCGCAAGCCAATATCAACATGACTCCCCTCATCGACGTGTTGTTGGTGCTGCTGATCATCTTCATGGTCATCACCCCTCTCACGCCGAAAGGGCTTGAAGCGCTGGTTCCTCAGCCTCCTCCTCCGAATGCGCCTCCTCCCCCTCCGGGCCAGGATCGCACGGTCGTCATTATCATTAACAAAGACCGCTCTATCATGCTCAACACCGAATCCATCACCGAGGAGAAGCTTGGTCCCCGGTTGGAAGAGGTTTTCAAAACGCGCGCCGAGCGCGTCGTGTTCGTCAAGGGTGACCCTGATCTGGAATTTCGCGATGTGGCCAAGGCCATCGATATCGCTAAGGGCGCAGGCATTGATAAGGTCGGCCTGATGACTCCGAAGATCGAGGCAGGCCAGTAAGCGAAGGAGACGATTGGAATGAAGCGCCACGGTATCGCATATTTCGCTGCCGCAATCCTCATTGCGGCCGTCAGCTCCCTCAGCATCGGATGCGAGAAGCTCAAAGCCCGCGACCACCTCAACAAAGGTGTTCAGGCCTACAAGAGCGCCCGCTACGCCGAAGCGGTGGAGCATTTCAAGACTTCGGTGGATCTGGATCCTACGTTTGCCACATCTCGTCTTTACCTGGCCACGGCTTACATGAGCCAATACATTCCGGGTGCCGAATCTCCGGAAAACGTCGAGATGCACAAGCTGGCCAAGGAGAACTTCCTCAAGGTGCTGGAGCAGAACCCCGGCGACAAAATCGCCGTAGCCTCGCTCGCCTCACTGCACTATAGCCAGGCCCAGGGCATCAACGACCTGGACAAGAAACTCGCGAAGCTCGATGAAGCCAAGGTTTGGTACGAGAAACTGGCGGAAGTCGATCCTACTAACAAAGAGGCCTACTACAGCCTTGGAGTGATTGTCTGGGCGAAGTGGTATCCCGCTCTCATGACCGAACGCGCCAAGCTCGGCATGAAGGCGGAAGACCCCGGCCCCATCAAAGACAAGAAGGTGAAGGAAGCTCTGAAGGAAAAATGGAGCGGCCTCGTCGATCAAGGGCTGAAGCACCTCGAAAAAGCCCTCGAAATCGACAAGGAATACGACGACGCAATGGCTTACATGAACCTGCTGATCCGCGAAAAGGCTGACCTCGCCGATTCTCCGGAAGATTACAAGAAGCAGGTGGAAGTGGCCGACAACTGGGTGCAAAAAGCACTCGAGACGAAGAAGATCAAGGCCGCCCGCCAGCCCGCGAACCAGGGCATCGTGCAGGACGCCAAGTAATTCTCAATTCTCAAAAAAGGAAGTTCTCTAGGGGCGGCTCCGTTGCGAGCCGCCTTTTCTCTTTTTTATGCGCCTCTCACTATTCGTTCTGCTGCTGGCCGGCCGCGCTTACCCCGGCTTCTCGATCGCCACCTTCGAAGCGGACGTGACCCCCAAGGTCGGCGAACCCGTGGCCTACGTCGCGGCCCGCTCCATCGAAGATCCGCTGTACGCCAAGGGCATCGTCATCACTGGCTCCGGCAAACCCATCGTGCTCTGCGCCGTCGATTGGATCGGCATCGGCAACACCGGCCATGATGTCTTCCGCCAGGCCCTGGCCAAAGCCGCGGGCACTGACCTCGATCGCGTCATGGTGCACACCCTGCATCAGCACGACGGCCCGCGCTTTGACCCCAGCTCCGAGGCCTACCTCGCGGAAATCGGCCTCGGTGGAAAAGTGTTCTCTGACCCCTTCGGCAACGCAGCCATCGCCCGCACCGCGGACGCCCTGCGCAAGGCCATCGGCAAGGCGCAGCCGGTGACGCACCTGCAGTACGGCAAAGCTAAGGTGGACAAGGTGGCCTCCAATCGCCGCATCCTCGGCCCTGATGGCAAGGTGAAGGTCGGCCGCATGAGCGCCTCGAAAATCCCCGAAGCCATCGCCGCTCCCGAAGGAACCATCGACCCCTATCTGCAACTGATCGCCTTCTATCACAATGATCAGCCCATCGCCGTCGTCACCTACTACGCGACGCATCCGCAGAGCTACTACGGCAAAGGCGACGTCACCGCCGAGTTCGTTGGCCTCGCCCGCGCACAGCGCCAAAACGAGTTGCCCGGTCCGCTCCACATCCACTTCAACGGCGCCAGCGGCAACGTGGCCGCCGGCAAATACAACGACGGTTCTACTGCCATGCGCCCGGTGCTGACCTCGCGGATGGCGGCGGCCATGAAGCAGGCCTTCGATGGCTCCACCCGCGTCCCCGCGCCGGCTTCGGTCCAATGGCGCACCACGGCTGTCTCGCTGCCCAAGGGCGATCACATCCAGCGCGCGCCCCTGACGGCGAAAATGAACGACGCCTCCGGCAAGTTCGAAGATCGCCGGGAAGCGGCCATCCACCTCGCCTGGCTCGATCGCGTGGACGCAGGGCACAAGATCACGCTCGCCGCCCTCACCATCGCCGACATGGTGATTCTCCACATGCCGGGCGAGCTGTTCGTGGAATACCAACTCGAGGCCCAGCAGATGCGCCCCGATCGCAAAGTGCTGATGGCCGCCTATGGCGATTTCGGCCCGGGCTACATCGGCACCGCAATTGCCTACACCCAGGGCGGCTACGAAGTGAGCGAGCGCGCCACGCGTGTCGGGCCTGGCGTGGAGCCCGTCCTGCGCAACGCAATGAAGGCGCTGCTTGGCAATGCTGCACATTGAGATCGTCAAGCAATCCGACGGTTCCGGGCTTCTCCGCTGTCGGCGTGCCGACGGGTCAGTAACCTGGCAGAAGCAATCGGGCCGGCACGCAGCCTTCTTCGCCTATCATGACCTGACTCACTACGCGGTGGAAACGGTGCTCCGCGAGATTCCGGGCTTCTACACTTTGATTGCCGAAGGCTGGGAGATCGAGGACACGACGGGGAAAGGTGCGCGTGGCCCGATTCCTCCCGACGCGGTAGTGATCGAGCAGTTGGTTGGTTTGTTCGATGCGCAGCGCGGCTCCGGCGTCATCTGGACCACCGAGGAGTTCAACAGCTTCTCGCCCCTTCCATTGACCGCTGAGCAACTGGAAGCGATCCGCAAGCGCCGCGGGGAGTTGTTCCGGCGCTGGAACGAAGTGCCGGTTGGGGGGAAGTTATTGCTCGAATTCCCGGATTTGTAAGGCGTGAGCGCACGCGCTATCATCGTTAAGTACCCACCACGAGCGGATGTGGCGGAACTGGCAGACGCACTGGATTTAGGTTCCAGCGCCTTCACTGGCATCGGGGTTCGACTCCCCGCATCCGCACCATTGCAAGATCAATCAACGCTTCTGCGATGTGGCTGCGCATTGAAGCCACGTCTACAAAAGAGCAGAGCCCCCAACCCTCCAAGGCCGAGCGTTAACGATCCGGGTTCGGGAAGGGGCGAAGCATCAAGCGCGCTCGTCAATAGCCCAATCTGGTTCATCTGCAAATCGTAGATGTAAAAGGGGGCATTGAAGCCGGCCTGCGTTCGGACGGGAGAAAACGGCGAGAAATAGCTATCGAACGAACCTCCGCCGTCGCATTCTGAACAACTAGCCTGTGCGGTGGCCTCAAGTCTGAACGGCTCCTCGTAGACGAAAGAATACAGGGTGCCAGAATGAGGTCCAAATTGGGACACGACGGTTAGCCCGGCAACTGACGCTACTGCCATGCCGAAATTCACTTGAACGAAACTTCGGATCTCAATTATGCCGGGCGTTCCTGCTGGCAGCCCGTGTATCGCCAAATCCACCATGGCCGAAGCCGTTCCGAATTGAGTTACGCAACTGATGCTCGCGGAACAGAAAGCAGCAAGGTCAACGCTAGCCACGCCAAAACCGCTCTCATATCCCGCCGCAGCACGCACTCTTCCCCCGCCACCGCCCATCGTGCTTAGGGATCCTGTGAAGCACTCGACAGGCCCGGAAGCCACATTGCTGCACGACGGCCCGTTCTCCGATCGCGACGATACCGAAAAAGAACTAGACCAAGATGGAGCAACCCAAAGCGCAAAAAACAACCATAGCTTCAGTTGTTGCAAGATAATGTATTATGTCAGAATATCTGAAAAGTTCAAGGTCTATTGATCTCTTTTTGGGTACCGGTACTGGCGACGGATCCACGCGCTACTCCACAAATCGAACCTTAGTACCTTATCGTCCGCCCACCCGGTCGGCACGCCCAATAGTGTCCGTCATTAACACAAGGTCTGGGGACTATCTGTCCTTCGCTCGTCAGTCATCCGCGGAAGTTAATATCGCCGGGCGAATCGAACTGGACCACCAGCTCTACACTTCTCTGCGGGGGGCCGTTCGGCGATATTCGCATAGATGCAACGTGATCCCTTAAAGTCACCTGTTTGGAGGCTGACTCGCGCGGAACCAAAAAGTCTTGGCGTTGCGGGACCGTGGGAGCAAAGATCTGAACCTGTACAACTCTCAGGAGAAGCCCAGTCGAGTTTCGGACGAATAAAATCGAGGACGAAACAGGCTCGCGTCTCCCTTCTTTGCGGGTGGCAACGGAGCGGTTGTACGAGCACGGGGGGGATTCTCGCTAGGCGCGGCGCGGCGGCGATTCGCGAGATCGCAGTGTCAGACGAGTGGCTGGCGTGCTTTAGTTTCACGAGCTTCTCCTCGAAGAGGTGCCCGCCTAACCGAATTGGAATCACCCGCCTCTGGTGACTTGTCGGATCTCCGAGGCGAGGCTACAAAAACTCCACGGTGCGAAACTCTCGGCCACGCCCGCATTCGGCGGCGTAAAACGGGATAGTTGACAGAAGAGAGAATTGACATATCTGCCTAAGTAATGAAGAACTTGTAACAACTAGGGGCAACTCAATCTGGCTCGTAAGCAATTGGCAAGAGGACACTAGCGGGACTTTAGGTTCCAGCGCCTTCACTGCCATCGGGGTTCGACTCCGCATCCGCACCAAAAAATTCTTCGTTCTGGTTTGTCACGGCATCGTTGGTCGTTACACATCCCTACATCCGGCAGACACAGGTTGCAATCGTCTGCTACAAATCAAGATGAGGAGCATGATAATGAATTCCGAGCAAGCGAAAATTGTCGCTGATTTTCTCACCGCCGACTTCGAAGTCGAAATGCAGACCACACTGCGCCTGATGGAGGCCGTTCCGAACGAAGGGCTCGACTACCGCCCCGACTCCAAGGCGAAGACCGGCTTGGGACTCTTGCGCCACATCACCCTCGAGGATGAGTGGTTGTTGAACAGCATCGCCGATGGAGTTTTTCAGCCTCCCCCGGACGACTCGGATTCTTGTGGAATCATGACGCCCGCCGATGCCTGTGCGCGCTATCGGGAAAAGGTGCCCGCCGCGCTCGCCCGGGTGCGCGCCCTCTCCGGAGAGAAACTGGCCAGTGTTCTGGATTTGATGGGAGTATTTCAAGCGCCGGCGATCACCATGCTAGCCGTGGCGCTCAAGCATTCCGTGCACCACCGCGGGCAACTGAGCACCTACGTGCGTCCCATGGGAGGACGTGTGCCGGGCATTTACGGTCCTTCCGCTGATTCAGATCAGAAATAATCGTCAACGAAGAAATTCGCGCGTTCTGCTCCAATAAAGCTGATCAATTCATCGATCGTCCGTGCCGGTGGCGTGTACGGCTCGTTGGGATAGGATTGCTCATAATCGCCGAGAGGGCGGGGCGAAATACAACCCGTCAACCACGAGACGTTCGGCGCCTCGTGAATGAGGATGGCTTGCTCCTTGATTGTTTTCGCCCCGTAAATACGGAAGCAGCGGCCGTCGTGACGTCCGGGCCGCAGCGTCTTCAAAATGGGATTGTGCGGTTCGAACGCCACCGTGTAGGGGTCTGCCTTGGGGCGCAATTGCACGAAATAGCCGCTGGAGTTTCCGCGAAAACGTTCCATCGTCGTGTAGCGGCGCACCTCCTCGATCGGCGAGCCGTCCGTGGACAAAAACAGCGTTCCCATCTGCACCGGAATGGATTGCGGATTGACCCCGCGGTTCAGCGACGTCGAGTGGGAGACCGTCGCCGCCGTGACCTTCGGCCCGCGAATGACAATCATTTCCCCCCATTTCCCGCTCATTCCCTGCCAGCGGAACTCCCGCAATGGCTTATGTGTCAGAACCAGTGTGATCGGCATTGGAACCAAGCCTCCTTACTGAGCAAAGCGAAGAAGGGCAGGCGAATGCGCATCACTTTCACGGACGCCGTAGGTTCCGGCGACGCCACAGCAGAACTCCCACACCTCCCAGCGGAAGTCCCCGAACCCCGCCTGCGTCACCAGCGGTGCATAACCATACCCGCTGCTACCCTCGCATTCGGAACAGCCGGCGAACGCCGTTGCTGTAAGCTGGAACGGCTCCCCATACACAAAAGAGTAGAGCGTACCGCAGTGAGGGCCAGTTGAGGCCGGGAGTCCCTGCAGGCCGGCCACGCACCGTGAGGTCGACGACGGCGGATGCGGTTCCCACTTGCGACACACAGTCAGCCGTCCGATGACACACAGCGAGTAACTCAATTCTGGCATGGGCGATGCGATCTGCCGCATATCCCGCGATGGTGCTAACCGATCCGCCACCTCCAGAGTTCGGACTACCAACCCGGCCCCGGACTGCAGCCCGTTTCCGTCAGCGGCGACTTTCAGAAAGCCGCCGGCTCTGGATTGTCTCATCACCCCGAAGTTCAACTTCCGCGCGGGCAGGTTGCTCACTGCCAGTGGGCATCGTCAACGAACGCCACGAGCCGCCGGCGTTCAATGCTGTGGAGCGGCCATTTGTCGAGTCCATCATCATTCCCACCACCTGGCGCGAGTTGGGGTTCGGCTTCACGGGCGATCTGGGCCGCCGTCATGCTGGCGAAGCGAAAGCGGTAGTGGAACGCTACCTGTCGGGATCAGAGAGAGACCGGTCCGATTTGTTGGCGTTTCTGAAGTCTCTCTAGACGCGCGTTCCGCAGGGGGCGTGGTACGACCGCCAATCCCCCTAGGCCAAGAGCCATCAACCACAGCCCCGATGGCTCTGGAACGCTCAGGTTGCCAAGGTCCTCCAGCGTCACATCGTCCAATGCGAACGGGTACAGCGGGGAGCCGCTCTCATTGACTTGTCCCATGCAGCAGGGAAAGTCTTCAAAGCGAATGGTGACGCTTGTCGTCTCGGCCACAAACCGGCGAGAAGCCTGTGCGTATCCTGCATCGGCCAGCAACTGCTGTCCCGAGTGACCATCCAGGATGACAACATTCCCAAGTTCGAGGGAATACAGAAAACTATCACGCGCGTCTGGGAAGCTGTTGTTGTATGCGTAGGAGAATAGATAGGTATGGCCCAGGATGAGCGTTACTGTCTGGCTGATACCATTGAATCCTCCGAAAACAGCCGCGAACTGCCCACTGTTTGCCGGAACGGGGGACGTGCACAGAGGAATCGCGGCCGAGCAGGATGTGGACGAAATTCCCACGCCGGCACCCGTGGCAGTCCACCCGGTAAAGTCGCCGGTCTCAAATCCTCCGTTCACGAGGAGGTTTGCGTTTGCCCGCTGCGGCATGCCCGCGGAGAGGATCATCGCCGGCAAGAGTAACCACGGCCAGCGGAGTGCCCGCGGCGAAAACGGCAACGCGTGTTTCAAGGAAGATCGCCTCTTTCTTCGATTATTGAGGTTACCGGAACCCACCAAGTATATATCAAGCTTTGGCGGGGTGTGCGAGTGGATCAAGACCTGATAATTATGGCGCTCGGATTGGCAAGGTTGCGATATACTCCCCGCATGCGTTTTCTTATCCCCCTGTTCGCGGCAGTGTGCCTGGCCCAAAGTCCCACCGGCGAGATTGCCGGAATAGTCACTGACTCCACCGGTTCCCGCGTCCCAAAAGCAGAAGTCATCCTCACCAATCAGAACACCGGTGAGCGGAAAACCGCCGTCACCAATGACGCGGGCGAATACGTAGTTCCGCTGCTGGCCGTGGGCGCATACAGGGCATCGGCCACCGCTTCCGGCTTTCGCACCGTCGAACGGCGCGGCCTCACCGTAAGTGCCCTCGCCAACGTGCGAGTCGATTTCGCCCTCGAACTCGGCGAAACCACCCAGACCGTGGAAGTGCGCGGCGAAGCCCCCCAGGTGGATACGCGCAGCGCGGTACACGGCATGCTGGTCGATGACCGGCGCGTCCGCGATCTCCCATTGAACGGCCGCAACGCGCTCGATCTGGTGCGCTTGATTCCCGGCGTGAACGACATTGGCACCACCATCCGGCCCGCGTTCGGCCAGCAAACAATGCGGCTCAATGGCGGCCGGCAAACCGGCGTGAACATTCTGCTCGATGGCGGATCGCTGGCCTACTTCCACCGCGGGCAGGGACTCGGCTTGCCGCCACCGGACGCGCTGCAGGAGTTCAAAGTGGCCACCGTGGGAACGCCTGCCGAATACGGGCGTGGAGCCGCCGTGGTGAGCGGCGTAACGCGTTCCGGCACAAACTCCCTGCATGGCAGCGCTTGGGAATTCCTCCGCAACGATTCGATGGATGCGCGTTCGTTCTTCCTGCCCCAGGTGTCGAAGTTGCGCTTCCACCAGTACGGCGTCACCGCCGGCGGGCCGGTCTTCGTGCCCAAGCTCTACAACGGGCGCAACCGCAGCTTCTGGTTCTTCTCCTATCAGGGCTTGCGCATTCGCGAGGATCAGATTTCCGGCGTCTCCGTGCCGGCCACTCCCGATGAGCTGCGCGGGGATTTCAGCCGCGTGGCCGGCGGCGTCCGCGATCCGCTCACCAACGTGGCCTTCCCCAACGGGCAGATTCCCACCAGCCGCTTTGACCCCGTTGCCCTGAAGGTGATGCAGCAGTTCAACCCGCAGGCGAACCGCCCCAATGGAGCCTACCAGACGCAGGTCAGCCGGCCGACGGATGGGAATCAGTATCTCACCCGCCTCGATCAGGTGATCAGCGACAAGAACCGCTTCAACGTCCGCTACTTCATCGACAACAACGCAGGCGCCGATAAATTTCCCCAAGGCAGCGCCTTTTCCGGATTCAGCCCCTTTGAAAATTCGCTCCGCATGCAGACGGCAACCGTGGAGGACACGCACACCTTCGCCCCCACCGTGCTGAATACGGCCCGCATCACCTACACCCGCTTCAATTACCTCGAAAACAACACCGTGCGCACAACGCTGGTGGAACTCGGAGGGACAGACTTTGTCCACGCCGGCGGCGCCGTCACGATGCCGCGCTTGGAGACCACGGGCCGATTCACCCTATCGCCCGGGCGCGACCGCCAGCGCCTTTCCGACAACCTCGATATGTCGGAGAGCCTCACCTGGCTCAGTGGCAAGCACCAGTGGAAGTTCGGCGCCGACGTGCAGCGCAACCGCTTCCTCTATCGCGACAACAACAACACCGGCGGCGTGTTCCGCTTCGATGGCACGCAGTCGCGGGACGCGCTGGCGGATTTCCTGTTGGGCCGCGCACGCTCGATGCAGCAGGCCTCGCCCCTCGATACCGATCAGCGCTACACCGTCGTTGGGCTCTACGCCCAGGATGCCTGGAAAGTACATCGCAACGTGACGCTCAATCTGGGCCTCCGCTGGGAATCGTTCCCCGTGTGGAATGAACGTTACGGCAAGCTCACCAGCTTTGTCGCCGGGGCGCAATCGTCGCGCTTCCCGACGGCCCCCGTGGGCACCGTGTTTCCCGGCGATGCCGCCTATCCCTACAAGGGCGATAAGAACAACCTCGGGCCGCGCATCGGCATTGCCTGGGACGTGTTTGGCAACGGGCGCACGGCCGTGCGCACCAGCTACGGCGTCTTCTATGAGCCGCTCACCGCGGAGATGGCGGGCGGCGTCCTGGCGCCTCAACCGTTCGGGCTGGTGGTGAACCGCGATGTGACCCAACTCGGCTCGCCCTACCGCGGGACAACCAATCCGTTCCCCTTCACCGTCGACCCAAGCAACGCCCGCTTCGTCCTGCCCGTCTCGATCCCGAAGTCCTATTCACCCGATATGCGCATCCCCTACACCATGAACTACAACTTCGGTGTGCAGCAGCAATTGGGCGGGAACTACATGGTGGAGGTCTCCTACGTCGGCAATGTGGGGCATAAGCTCCCTCAGTTGCGCGAGCTGAACGTGGCTCAACTCACTCCCGGGGCGACCACCGGCAATACGAACGCCCGCCGCATCTATGCCCCCAACTACACCAGCATCGGGCAGCTCTTCACCATCGGCAACTCGGCCTACAACGCGCTCCAGATGCAATTGCAGAAGCGCTTCAGCCGCGGGTTCACCATCAACAGTTCCTACACGTATGCCAAGGCCATCGACGATTGGACCTACAACGCCTTTGCCCAGTTGTCCCAGCAGTCCTACCAGAATCCGCTCGACCGCAAGGCGGAGCGGGGCCGCATTGACGACGATGTGCGTCATCGCTGGGCGACGTCGTTCCTCTATGCGCTGCCCGTGCTCAACGGGCCGCAGTGGTACGCGCGCGTGCTCGGCGGATGGGAATTAGGAGCCATTCTCGTCGCCACCAGCGGCGGCCCCGTCACGGTGGTTACGGGCCGCGACAATTCGCTCTCCGGCGTGGGCAATGACCGGCCTAACGTGGTGGGCGATTGGCGCCTCGATAGCGGGCGGTCGAAAGATGAGCGCCTCGCGCGCTGGTTCAACACCGCGGCCTTCCAGCAGAATGCTCCCCTCACCTTCGGCAACTCCGGCCGTAACATCATCTCCGGCCCGGGCTCGCTCGGCATAGACACCTCTCTGTCGAAGAGCTTCCGGCTGGTGGAGGAGCACCGCGTCCAACTCCGGTTTGATGCCTTCAATCTCCCCAACCGGGCCAATTTCGGCGATCCGAACTCGACGTTGACCTCACCCACCTTCGGACGCGTGCAAAGCGCCGGCTCGGGGCGCATCCTGCAAGTCTCCGCCAAGTACATGTTTTGACGCAAAGGGCCCTAAGATAGGGAAATGAGATTCCTTGCGGTTTGTCTCGTCCTGGCCGCGCTGCTGCCGCTAGCGGAAGCGCAGCAGCGGCCACGGCTGCGGAAGGTTGCGGCATCGCCGGAGGCTGGTCGCGTGCTGGTTGTCGTGAACAAAGCGGTCGGCAAAATGGAGGGCACAGGCAAGACCGGGGCCAGTGTTTGGGTTGGCGAATATTATGCCGAAAAGCGCGGCATCCCGGCTGCCAACATTCTCTACCTCGACATTCCGTCCACCGACGATCCCTTCGCTTGGGATTCCTGGCACCTTCCGCACGCCCGCTACGAGGAGTTTATCCGCCAGCCGCTGCTGAAGAAGCTGCGCAGCTATCCGCCCGATCAACGCATCCTCTATATCGTCACCACCTTCGGTGTCCCCAGCCACCTCCAGAGTTTTCCGAACGTCCCCGGAGAAGGATGGTCCGTGGATAGCTGCATCGCCGGCCTGGAGGCGCCCAATCAGCAGTGGCGCATGGTCAACCCCTACCGCGCGGCGCTGTCGCAGACACCCGCCCATTTTGAGAATTGGCAGAATCCGGCCGGTTGGCCGATGTATCTGGTGACCCGCTTGGATGGGCCGACGCCTGTGATTGCCGCCGGACTCGTAGACAAAGCCATGCAGGCGGAGCAGACGCTCCGGTCCACCGACGGGGCAGGGTACTACGATTTCCGTCACGTGGCCTGTTGCGACGCCTACTACCAGGGTGATCTGACGTTCTTGAATGCCTACAACCTCAGCGCCAAGCGCGGGTTCCGGTCCGTGTTGAACGATCAGTCGCAGACTAAGGGGATGATCAAAGGGGCTCCGGACACACTATGGGCCTGGGGCTGGTATTCCGGGCCGGCGGTGAACGATGTCTACCAATTCGTGAACGGAGCCGTCGGCGCCCAATTGACCTCCTACACCGCCGAAGGGATTCGTATTCCACGCCCCGGCGCATGGGTCGAGTTGTGGTTGCGCCGCGGCATCACGGCCACTTGGGGCGCAACCACCGAACCCACGCTTTCCGGCTATGCGATGGGCGACAACCTGCTCAGCCGCTTCTGGTCGGGGTACAACTTTGCCGAGAGCGCCTACCTAGCCTCCCCGTTCCTGTTTCACACCATGGTCTTCCTCGGAGATCCTCTGTATGCGCCGCGGGTGTTCCGTCAATAGTGCCTATGGCACGCTGGCGTTCACGTCCAGGCGTCCGCCGGTCACCGTCTTGCCGGAAAGGGAAGACGTGGCCGCGGCTTTGCTCAGAATGGCGTCTTTAATCGCAGCGGCGTCCGTGGATCCGCTTTGTGCGGCATACAGCGCGATCGCTCCGGTAACGTGCGGCGTGGCCATGGAAGTGCCGCTGTAGGTGTCATATTTGCCGCCAGCGACGGTCGAGATAACGCTCACACCGGGTGCCCCGATGTCCACGCTGGATGCGCCGTAGTTGGAAAACGACGCGAGTTTGCCCGTTTTGTCGATGGCAGCCACGGCAATGATGTTGGCATTGTTATACGAGGCTGGATAGCTGGGCGTGGAATCCAGATTGATTCCAATGCCGAACCGGTTGCCGTTGCCGGCGGCGGCAACGAAGAGGATGTTCGCCGTGTTGGCGCGCCCAATGGCATCGTACAGGGCCTGCGAATAGCCGCCCCCGCCCCACGAGTTGTTGGTCGCGACAATGTTCAAACCGTGCCGCGTTTTGAGATCGGTGAAGTAATCCACTGCTTTCACGGCGTTGGCCGTGGTGCCTCCGTTGCGGCCGAGGAATTTGCCGGAAATGAGCGTGACGGCCCAGTTCACTCCCACTACCCCCGCCGTGTTGGCTTTCGCGCCGATCGTGCCGGAAACATGCGTTCCGTGATTGTCCAGGCTGCCCTTGCTGCCGCCGTCATAGATGGTGTTGTCGTTGTTGGCGAAATCCCAGCCATTCACATCGTCAACGTATCCGTTGCCGTCGTCGTCTACGCCGTTCGGCGGATCGTGCGGGTTCACCCACACCTGTCCGGCGAGGTCGGGGTGGTTGTACTGAATCCCTTCGTCGATCACTCCCACATAAACGGATGCGCTGCCCGTGGCATTGCGGGTCCAGGCCGCGGCTGCGTTCGAGCCGTAGCCGCCCTGCATGCCCCACAGTGTCCCGTTGGTGAAGTAGGGATCGCTCGATGTGGCCGAGTGGGTGTAGATCCAGTTGGGCTCCACAAACTCGACGGCTGGGTCTGCGGCTATGGATTGGCGCGCCTGAGCATTGGCAGGATGGGCCACCAGCACGAGGTCCCCCTTGCCATCCCTTCGCTTGCTGGAAGCGAGCACATGGTCGATGGCGCGGGCGTTGGCGCGTCCCAGTGCCCGGCCGCGATCCGTGGCGGTGGCCCCGGCGCGAAACTGCACCAGCAGCTCATTGGGCACTGCATCCTGGGCGTGGAGAGCCGGGACCGTCAGCACGAACAGCCCAGCTAAGTTCAATAATTTGTGTAACATGGATTACTGTTTTCTTCCGGATGCCCCTCGCATTCGAAATCGGATCGATTGTAACGCAGCTGCGGCGTGACATCCATCGAAAAATGTGCTGAGTGCGGAAAGTGAGAAACCGTCTACTGCAGAGGCGACGTTTCTTCCGTGATCCAATCGAGGTAAGCGGGCATCCCCTTGCCGATGGCGAACGCGATAATCTCCGGCGTCGTGTAGGAATGCAGTTCGCGGATCGTTGCGTCGCAATCCGAGTATCGGGAGTCCTGCGTCTTGATCACCAGCATCCACTCCGCCGCTTCCTCCACCTGGCCTTGCCAGCGATAGATGCTGTGCAGTCCCGGGACGATGTTGACACAAGCGGCGTGGCGCCGGTCCACCAGGGCGCGGGCTACCTTCTTGGCCTCTTCCAACGAGCCGCAGTTACACAGAATCACAATCTTGCCAGTCATCTCTTCAACCTTTCCTCAAACATAGGTTTCACCCGGTTCAGAAAAAAAAGCTATTTTCACTCTTCCCAAACTCCGCTATTCAGGTTATAACGAGTAGACAGGGATGGTTGAGAAGGCATGTCCTTTCTGCGAACAATTGGTGTAGTGGGCGTAGTCGCGCTGTCCAGCGCGTACGTCTTCATGGCCCTTCGCGGTCCACAAGGTTTGTCCTCGCTCGAAGAAAAGTGGCACGAAATCCGTGAGCTGCAACAGCAGAACGCTGAGCTGCGGCGCACGGTCGATCTGCGCACCGATCGCATCAAAAAGCTACAGGAATCGCCTGCTGAACAGGAATTGGAGATTCGCAAACGCTTGAAGCTGATGCGCAAGGGCGAGACTACGTTTATCACCCCGGAAGCCGAAGAGCCGGAGACAAAGTAGCTCACTTTCCCTCTCCTGCCAGCCGGCGCACCATGGCGAAGGTGTCGGCCTCGTCCGGTCCCTTATCCAACCGGTAGCGTTTCACCCGCGCGAAGCGCAATGCCAATCCGCTCGCGTAGTGCGGGCTGATCTGCAATTCGTGGAAAGCGATCTCAACCACAATCTTCGGTTCCACGTAAACGGTATAGGCGTCGCGCGCCAGCTCGCTCTTCAACAGCTCCTGCGTTTGCCAGGTGAGCATTTCGTCGGTCAGTCCCTTGAACGTCTTCCCCAGCATCGCGAAGCCGCCCTTCTCGGTGTCCCGCGCGCCCAGGTGGAGATTGCTCAGCCACCCCTGCCGCCGGCCGCTGCCCCATTCGGCCGCCAGAATCACCAGATCCAGCGTTTGGGCCTGCTTCACCTTCAGCCACCCCGCGCCGCGTGCACCAGCCTCATAGGCAGCGATCAGCGACTTGGCCATGATGCCTTCATGACCAATGGCCAGCGCCTGGCTGAGGAATTCGTCTGCCTGTTGCGCATCGCCCGTGATGATGTGAGGAATGACCGTTCGCGGGGAGAGCGAACGCAGGGCTTCGAAGCGCCGCGCTTGCGTCTCCGCCAGCAGTTCGCCGCCATCCTGATAGAGCAGATCGAAGAAATAGGGCTGCAGGGGCAGCGTTTGCCGGATGGCGTCCACTTCCAGTTTGCGTCCGAAGCGCCGCATGGTCACCTGAAAGGGCTGCGGCCGTCCACCGGGCTGGAAGCTCAGCACCTCACCGTCCAGGATGAGCTCCCGGGCAGGCATCGCCAGCACCGTTTCCACCACTTCCGGCACCGCGGCCGTGACGTCGTTGAGCTGGCGTGTGTACACCGCGACGTCGTTGCCGCTGCGGTGCACCTGAATGCGCGCGCCGTCCATTTTGTATTCAAGCGCCGCCTCGCCTAGCGTCGCGATGGCCTCCTCCATCGATTCGGCCGGCTGCGCCAGCATCGGCTGCACCGGCCGGAACAACTGCAGCCGGTAGACATCGAGACCGGCCTCGCCCTTTTCCAGCGCGGCGCGCGCCACCGGGACCAGATCGCCGGCCATCATCGCCGCCCGCCGCACGCGGTCCGGCTGGATGCGCGAAGCCTTGCCGATGGCATCCACCAGAATCCCTTCCAGTGCCCCCTGGCGCACTTCGCCCACGAACAATCCGCGTAGAAAATGTTGTTCCTCGGCCGTGGCCGCGGCCATCAACTCGCGCAGTTGGGCCAGCCTCGTCTGTTCCGACCCCTTCCCTTTGATCGCCGCAAGCTGCTCCAGGCGCCGGTCCACTTCCAGAATCTCCAGTGCCGCGTGCCCGGCGGGCTCGGCTGTCGATTCCTGCAGCGTGCGGTACCCGATGCCCGTCTTGCCTTGCCGCGTGCGGCCGCACAGGAACGCGGCCACAATGTCGATCTCATCCCCACGGAGCTGAGCCAAAAGGGCGGCCAAAAGATCGATCTTGGCCAGGCGGCGGCTGGTGGCGGCAACGTTCCGGGATGTCTCTACCAGGTGCAGGAACAGCATGCTTTCTCTAAGGTACTCCGCGCGCGTGATGGATTGGCCCCTTCGCTCACTTAAATATCTATGAGCCAAGGGTCGAAGAGCCGCTTCACAATCGGCCGCGAGCGGAGTTGCGATATCCCCATCGCCGACGAGTCGGTGAGCCGGCTGCACGCGGAGTTGACCATCCTCGAAGGCGGGAAGCTCTTCCTCACCGATTGCCACTCTTCTAACGGGACCTCCGTGTTACGCGATGGCGCGGCGCGGCGAATCTCCCAGGAATTTGTTTTGCCTTCGGACCGTGTACAATTCGGTGACGTGATTCTGAACATGTCGGATGTCGTCGAAAGTGTGCGCGCCAGGGTCAGCCGGGCAGCGCCTCCCGCGCCCACGCCGCGCCGCGATGCCCCGGCCGGAGAACGCGTCCAGCGCTGCGCTTGCGGCGCCATCAAACCTCAAGGAAAACCTTGCCCCGCTTGCGGGGCCTGATGCATATGAGTGAATCCTCTCAACCCCCGAGTTTCTGGGCCTTGCCCGATCGCTGGCAGGTGATGGGCCTCTCGGCGATTCTGGCCGTGGTCTTCATCGGACTGCTCTCCTTGACCCTCGAAGGGCGCGCCGCGCGCCTCATCCTCGATAAGGGGTCGGAACACTTCAAGTACCCGTTCACCATCCAGAACCTGATGCATGTGTTCTTCTTTCTTGGCATGGGGGAACTGTTCGTGCGCTGGCGCGTGGCCACCCGCGAACTGCGCTTCCTCAAGCAGGGCTACCTCCCCGAAGATGAGGTGACGGTGCTCCAGGCGCGCGATCTCAGCCCCATCCGCCGCCGCGTGGCGCGTGAGTTCGACGAAGAACACGGGTTTCTCCCGTCGTTGATTGATCTCAGCATTCTTCAGTTCCAGGCCTCGCGAAGCGTCGATCAGACCGTGGCGGTGATGAACGCCAGCCTGGAACTGATCGCCCACCGCGTCGACCTGCGCTACAACACCGTGCGCTTCATCGCCTGGCTGGTCCCGACACTCGGCTTCATCGGCACGGTGTTCGGCTTGGGCGCATCGCTCTACGACGCCGGCCTGCAGACCACGCTCGATGTGAAGAAAACGGCGATGACGCTCGGCGTCGGCTTCGATTGCACCATGGTCGCGCTCATCCAGAGCGCATTTCTCGTGTTTCTGCTGCATGTCTCACAGGAAAAAGAAGAGCTGGCCGTGAACCAGGTGGGTACCTATACGCTACGGAACCTGATCAACAGGCTGTATGAAGGCTAAAAACAAGGAAGTCAACATCTTCAACATGTCGCTGCTCGACATTCTGTGCGGCGCGCTGGGGGCTTTCTGTTTCATGATGCTGGTCCTGTTTCAGTATTGGAAGCCGGAAGGAATCGACACCGTGCGCGTCAAGGAGAACACCGCGCAGTTGGAACAAAAGGTGCAGGAATTGTTGAAGCGCATGCAGGGGATGTCCAATATCCCCCCCGAGGTAGCGAATCAGTTGCAGCAGATGCAGCAGCAGTTCGAAGCCCTGCGCCAGCAGGTGGCCCAGTTGCGGGCCATGCTCCAACAGGAACAGGCTCGCAACGAGGCGATGCGCAGGCAGACCCAGCAGGCGCAAGGAGAGACGGAAGCCCTCCGCAAACAAAACGAAGAGCTGAAGAAGCGCAATCCCATTTCCGTCGTCATGATGACCCTCACCCCGCCGCATGAGATCGATCTGTACGTCGCAGACGCCAAGATGGATCCGCCCGCCATCGGCAAACCGCAGGGCGTGAAGTGGCCCGGCGACGTCTTCTACAACTCCATCAGCCACACCGACGTGTGGATGATGCGCGACGCACCCACAGGCGACTACAAGGTCTTCTACAAACTGATGGACCGCAAGGGCAATGCTACTCCGGCCATCGTCAGTGGCTATTACATGCACAACAACGCATACGTGTACCTGCCACGGATCGAGATGACGCAGGATAAGCAGGTGGTCTTTGCCGGCACCATCCGCGTCCGGCCCGACTATGGAACGACGTTTCTAGTGGCGCCCGAATACGAAGCGTTGTATAAACAGCAGCAGGCGAGCCGCTCAGCGCCCGCCCCGAATAACTGAGACAAGAGGAAAAACAGAATCATGGTTCGATGTTCGGATGGACACTTCTACGATCCCGCAAAGCATCCTTCCTGCCCTTGGTGCGCCAAACCGCTCGAGATCGGGGCTCAGCCGGGCTCCGATCCGAGTGCCGGCAAAACTCGGCCGGTAGGGGCCGTGGTGGAAGTCGCGGAACTTCCGCCCCCAGGCTCGCCTGTCCCGCCGCCATCGGCCGCCGGAGCCACCAAGCGCCTCGCCCCGAAAGAACTGGGCATCGATCCCGTCGTCGGCTGGCTCGTCTGCGTCGATGGCCCCGGCAAGGGCAAGGACTACCGCATTCACACCGAGCGCAATTTCATTGGACGCGCCCCAACCATGGACATCTCCATTTCCGGCGACGACACCATCAGCCGCGAGCGCCACGCCATCGTCACCTTCGATCCCAAAAAGAAGCAGTTCTGGATTCAGCCCGGCGAATCCACAGGCCTCGTCTATTTGAATGGCGACGCGATCTATGTGCCGCAGCAATTGAAGGAGCGGGACGTCATCGAAGTGGGGCAGACCAAGCTGCAATTTGTTCCTTTCGTCAACGAGTCCTTCCAGTGGCAGTAGGCCCGCTTCGTCGAGCCAAATCCGTTTGCGTTATCTTATGTGAACCAGCCATTTCGCAACGGCCATGAACTTCATTCCGGGGAACGCTCAACATATTGGATCGCGGCAGCAGCAGCAGGATTCGTTTGGATACTCGAATCTGGCCGACGCGGCCTTCCGCAAGCACGGCGGAATGCTCGCTGTTGTCGCCGACGGAATGGGAGGCATGGCGCATGGCGAAGCCGCCGGCAAATGCGCCGTCAAAGCGTTCCTGGAGGCTTACGAGGCCAAGGCGGAAATAGAGCCCATCCCCGATGCCTTGCTCCGCAGCCTGCACAAAGCGAATGCCGCGGTATATGAAACCGCATTGGAACTCGATGCCGCCGAAGAGATGGGCACCACGCTGGTGGCCACCGTCATCCACAACGGCAAGCTGCATTGGATCTCCTGCGGCGACTCGGGCATCTTTCTCTTCCGCAACAACGAATTTACGCAATTGAATCAGCCGCACATCTTCGCTACCGATCTGGACGACCAGGTGGCCAACGGAGTCATTCCACGCGACCTCGCGCAGGCTCACCCGGAGCGCGAATCGCTGACCTCGTTTCTTGGCCTGGAGAAGCTCACGCTGCTCGACCGCAGTCTCCGGCCCATCCCGTTGCGCGAAGGCGACACGGTCCTGCTCGCCAGCGACGGCCTCTTTAAGACGCTTCCCTACGAAGTGATGACGCCGCTTATGGACAACGATCCGCAGATGCTCTGCGAAAAGCTGGTGGCGCGCACGCTCGCCGCGCAGAAGCCGCATCAGGACAACATCACGGTGCTCGCCATTGGCGCGGAGAAGGAACGCAAGAGCGTGGCCAATACACCGCTCCGGGCCGCTGCTGGAATCCCACAACGGCAACAATCGAAGCTCGCGCTGTTGCTGGTGCTCGCCGGCGTGCTGGCCGTGGCCGCCTACTTCTTCTACATGTTCGCCTACCGGCCTCCCGCGGTAGGCAATTCGCCCGCCATCGCCGCGCCGCCGCAGCCGGGCCGTCCAGGCGATGCGTTTGATCCCGCCGCCACCCCGCGCCAGGACCGCCAGCCCGGCGACAATCCCGCTCCTCCTCCCGTGGCCCCGCCGGAGCAGAACGAACCCGTCAAAGGCAAAGCGCAAGAGGGCGCCAAGCCATGAGACTCTCCCTTGCGCTGGTGCTTTGCCTCGGGCTCAATGCCAAGGAACCGGATATCCCCGCCATGAAGGCGCACACCGTGAAAATCCTCGTCCGCAGCACCCTTTCCGCGCCAGGTGGCGTCACCGGGGTGTTGAACACGCACGGCAGTGGATTCCTCGTCAGTGACCGCCACGTGGTGACCAACAATCACGTCTGCTGCCGCACGGAGCGCGATGGCCATCCCATCACGGCAACCGAACTGAGCGTGCACACCTCGCGCAATGCCTTCTCCGCGGCGCGCGTGCTGTGGTCTTCTCCCGCCAAGGATCTCGCCGTGCTGGAGCTCGAGCGCCCCTTGGATAAGCCGGCCGCGGTGCTCGCGACGCCTGCCAATATCAAGGACGGCAGCCGAGTGTGGGCCGTCGGATTCCCCGGCGCGGCCGAGTCGCAGGCGGCCAGCGCGGAAAGCAATTTCACTCCCGTGGTCACCCACGGCATCATCGGCAAGTTTGTCGAAAAGAGCCTCGCGCCCGGCAGCCCGCTGATCCACGCCATCGACCATTCGGCCCCCGTGAATCCCGGCAATAGCGGCGGGCCTTTGTTCAATGCCTGCGGCCAGGTGGTGGGCACCAATCATGCCAAGGCATCCTCAGCAGCCGTCGAAGGCATCTACTGGGCCATCGACAACCGCGAGCTGCTGGACGAGTTGGAACGGCTCAAGGTGCCCATGCAAACCGCTCCCGCCGCCTGCTCAGAGGACGAGTCGGCGCCGGTGATGACGTCATCCATCCATTGGACTCAGGTGGTTTCCCTCGGCCTCGGACTCGTGGCCATCGCCCTGGCAATGAACAAGAACGTGCGCCGCAGCGTGAGCAAGCGCTTGACCACGCGCCGCACCGTGCCGGACCGGCAGTATCCGCCCGCTGCGGCGCGCCCTGTGCTGCGCGGCGTCAACGGCTATTACGCCGGCTCCGCGCTGCCGCTGGAGGAAGAGGAATGGGTCATTGGACGCGACACCCAGGTTTCGAACCTGGTGTTGCCCCCGGAGCAGGCATCCGTTTCCAAGCGCCATTGCATTCTGCGCTTCGATGCCGCCTCGCGCAAGGTGTACCTGGAGGATACCTGGTCAAGCAACGGCACATTCCTCAGCACGGGCACGAAGCTCGAACCCGGCCGCCCCTACGAACTGCGCGCGGGTGACCGGTTCTACCTCGCCGACACGAGCTGCATGTTTGAGATCGGGAGCGAGAATTAAATGCGATTTCTGACACACACCCTCAGCCGCGGCGGCGGGCGCGACATCAACCAGGATGCCGCCGAGCACAGTGTGGCCGGCGAGTTGGCCTGCTGGGCCCTGGCCGATGGATTGGGCGGGCACGGGGGCGGGGAAGAGGCAGCGCGCCTGGCTACCGAGTCTGTCATGCACGCCTTCCGCTCCCACGCGGAATGTTCGCCCTCGGCCCTGCTGACCTACATCGAGTTCGCCCGCACCGCCGTCAACAAGCGCCAGGATGAGCAGGCCATGTTGAGCGGGATGCGCACCACCCTCGTCGTGCTGGTGAGCGATCTGCGAAACGCGCTCTGGGCTCATGTCGGCGATACCAGGCTCTATTTGTTTCGCGAGGGCCAACTGGCGCGGCAAACCCTCGATCACAGCGTCCCCCAGGCAATGGTCGATGCCAAGCAGATCGATGCCCGCAAGATCCGCAATCACGAGGATCGCAACCGCTTGTTGCGCAGCATCGGCGGCAGGGAAGAGGTTCGTGCCACGATAGAAGAACAACCGCACGCTCTCCACCCCGGCGATGCTTTCCTGCTTTGTACGGACGGATTCTGGGAGTACGTTACGGAGACGGCGATGGAAGTGGATCTGGCCAAATCGGCCTCGCCCGCCGACTGGCTGCGCTACATGGAATTGCGCATCCGTGCGGCGGCGCCCGCGGATCAGGACAACTACTCGGCGATCGGGGTTTTCGCCGCGCCTTGAGTGGCAGGAGAATCGGCATGCTGGACGTCACACATCTTTGCATGGGTTGCATGGAACTGCGAGGCTCCGAGGCCACATGTCCAAAATGTGGCTTTGTCGAAGGCACGGATCCCGAGTCGCCCCTGCACCTGCGCCCGCGAACCGAATTGCATGGCCAGTACCTGGTGGGCAAAGTGCTCGGCCATGGCGGCTTCGGCATCACCTACCTCGGTTGGGATCTGAACCTCGAACGCAAGATCGCCATTAAGGAATACCTGCCCAGCGGCGTCGCCGTGCGCACCGGCCTCAACAGCGATGTCATGCCGTTTTCCGGCGAGATGCGCAAGGATTTCGAATACGGCCTGGAGCGCTATTTGGACGAAGCGCGCACCGTGGCCCGCTTCCAAACCCACCCGTCGATCGTCTCGGTGTTGAACTTCTTCCGCGCCAACGGCACCGCCTATCTCGTGATGGAGTATCTCGAAGGCGCCACCCTGGAGCGCTTCCTCGATTCCAATCACGGCAAGACCACAATCGACATGATGCTCACCGTAATGGTGCCCGTCATGGATGCCCTCCACACCGTGCACCAGCAGGGTATCCTGCATCGCGATATCAGCCCCGACAACGTCTATATCACCCGCACCTGGGCCGTGAAGGTGCTCGATTTCGGCGCCGCTCGCTATGCCTTGGGGCAGAAGAGCCGCAATCTTTCGGTCATCCTCAAAGAGGGCTATGCGCCCGTGGAGCAGTATCACAGCAAGGGCCACCAGGGCCCCTGGACCGACGTCTATGCCGTGGCTGCCACGATCTATCGCGGGTTGACCGGCAAGACACCGCCCGCTTCGCTCGACCGCATGCAGGCCGATGAACTGGAATCGCTCAGCGCGCTTGGCGTGGAGATATCGGATGTGCAGCAGCAGGCGATTCTCCAGGCGCTCGCCGTGCAGCCCGACCGGCGCTTCGCCACCATGGAAGCGTTCAAGCTGGCGATTACGGGCATGGCTCCGGCAGTGCCCGTGCCCGCTCCCGCGCCGCTTGTGCTGACGGGCACAAACCCTACCCCTCAACCGGTCACACGCCGCAGCGGCGTTCCCGAACCAACCCCTGCTCCACCGCCGGTTCCGCCGCCTCCGCCCATCTCGCGCCAGCAGCAAAAGGCGCCCGTGCCGAAATGGGTGTGGGCCGCTGCCGGTGGCATGCTGTTCGCCGTGCTCGCCATCGGCGGATGGAAGGCTTACAACGATAACCTCCGCCAGATTGAATTGCAGAAGCAACAGGAACAGGCGCGCATCAAGTTCGACCAGGAGATGAAGGCCCAGAAGGAGCTGGAGCAGAAGCTCGAAGAGGAACGCAAGAAACGCGACCAGGCCGAGGCGGAGTTGCAAAAACAGCAGGCAGAGCTCGACCGGCAGAAGCTCGAATTGGAAGAAAAGCAGAAGCAGTTGACACCGCCGGGCAAGAAGCCGCCACCGGCCGTGGTGAACCAGAATCAGAGCAATCCCCCGGCCAACAAGCAGACCAACATACTCCAGAGGCTCAGCCAGTTTGACCGCGATCCGCTGCCGCCGCAATCCGGCCCCGGGCAGCAGCAGTCGCTGCCCCCGCTGCATCAACAACAGCAGACGCAGCAACAACAACAACAGCAGCAGCAACAATTCCAGCCGCCGCAGGGCGCGGCCTATGACGATCTGCTCCGCCAGGCCGCCAACTTCGCCCGTGGGCGCAACTACAATGCCGCCACACAGATCAACCAGCAGGCGATCAAAGTCAACGCCGCCCGTCCCGACGCCTATGCCAACCTGGGCTGGATTGCGCTCTACGGAACCGGTGACTTCAGCGCCGCACAGACTTACTACAAGGACGCTATCCAACGCGGCGGCACCGTCTATTTCCGTGTCCTCCACGATCACCAGAACATGTCCTATCAGAATCACTGCGAAGGCAACCTGGGCATCGGTGCGGGGCGCATCGAGTTCGTTTCCCCCATCCACAGTTTCCGCTCCTCCATGAATGAAGTGAAAGAAGTGAAGGCCAACAAATGGAATCCGTTGCGAGGCAGCGGGAAAGACGATTTCCACGTTGAGCTCAAAGACAAACGCAACTTCAATCTCCTCTCGCCTGTCAATGCGAAGACCATTCGTGAGATGATCTTCCTGTTGGCCAAATGAACGTAGACGAACTTTGCATGGGCTGCATGTCGCAGCGGGGAACGGCGGAAACGTGTCCTCACTGCGGCTTCGTGGAAGGCACTCCGGTTGCATCGCTTCTGCATCTGCCGCCGCGCACGGTATTGCACAACCAGTATGTGATTGGCCGTGTGCTGGGGCATGGCGGCTTTGGCATCACCTACATCGGTTGGGATACCCTGCTCGAACGCAAGCTGGCGGTCAAGGAATATTTTCCCGCCGGCATCGCCATGCGCACCTCCGGCGCCTCCACGGTCAGCCACTACAGCGGCACGCAGCAGAAAGACTATGACTACGGGCTCGAACGCTATCTCGAAGAAGCGCGCATGCTCGCTCGCTTCAGCAGCCACCCGCACATCCTCTCGGTGCTGAACTTCTTCAAGGAAAACGGCACCGCGTACATCGTCACGGAATTTCTCGAAGGACACACCTTCCAGCGGCACCTGGAAGTGGCCGGCGAACGGATCAGCTTTGAGGAAACGATGCAGATCATGCTGCCCGTGCTGCGCGCCCTGGAAGACGTGCACGCGGCCGGTATTCTCCATCGCGACATCAGCCCCGACAACATTCACATCGGCACCAACCGCGGCATCAAACTGCTCGACTTCGGCGCGGCGCGCATCGCCCTCGGAGAGCGCAGCAAGAATCTGTCGGTGATTCTGAAGGAAGGCTACGCGCCGCCGGAGCAGTATCACAGCCGCGGAAACCAGGGTCCGTGGACCGACGTCTACGCATCCGCGTCCACCATCTATCGCGCCATCACCGGCCGCCATGTTCCGCCCGCGCTCGACCGCATGGCCGAAGACGATCTGAAGCCGCCCATCTCGTTGGGAGTGGCCATGAGCCTGCGCGAAGAAGAAGCGCTGCTGCGCGCGCTTTCGTTCAACGCCATTGACCGCTTCCAGACGATGCGCGAATTTCGCGATGCCCTCACCTTGCAGGAAGCGCCCATCCAGCGCTTGCTCAGCGGGATGCCGTTGCCTGCGCCCGGACCATCGCGTGCGGCGGAAGTGCCCACGGTGCGCGCTTCGGGCCAGCCGCCAGTAAATGTGCCGATCAGCGAGGCCCCTCCGCCCGTGCCCCAGAAGCCGAAGATACCCGCGTGGTTCTGGAGTGTGATCGGCGGAGTAGTAGTGCTGGCGGTCTTGATCGCATTGCGCCCCAAAGCGCAGGAACCAACGCCCGAACCGAAAGAAACCCAGCCGCAAAGCAGCCTGCCTGCGCCTGTGGCCGCGCCGCAACCCGTTCCCGTGGTAACCCCACCCGTAGCTGCCCCAGAGCCGAAACCGGAAGAAAAGCCCGTGGAGAAAGCTGCTCCCGCGCCGCCCCCGAAGCCCGCCACCCCCAGCTACGCCGAGCTGCTCGAAAAAGCGCGCAACCCCGAGTTAAGTGCGCTCGACCAGATGACCACGCTGGAGCAGGCCATCGCCGTGAATCCCAAATTGCCCGAGGCCTACGACATGCTGGCCCAGAATCTCCTCTACCGCCAGAACAAGCCCGCCGAGGCCGAAGCGCAATATCGCAAAGCCATGGATGTCGGCGGCTACGCCACCTTCCAGGTGGTCTACATGCAGCGAGGCCCAAATGGTCCTGACATGCGCCCCGGAAAACTCTCCGTCAGCAAAGTCGACTCCACCTTCGTCGACAACCAGGGCCAGCGCTCCCACACAACAAAGAACACCTTGATTGAAGAAGTGCTCACCATTCGCGAAACACTCCCCCCGCGCATGAAGCTGAAGATGAAGATGCTGGTCAATCAGGCCGGCTTCCAGATCAAATACCGCTCCGGCGGCGCCTATCACTTCATGTGCACTTCCGGCAGCAAGGAAGCCGAGCGGGACATGATCCTCAAACTCTACAAAAACTAAGGTGGCGACGGGCCTCCAGGCCGGTCGCAGTTCAGCCTGGGAAGGCTGAACCCCGCCCGCTCTTCGCCCGCTGCGCAATTTCAATCACCGCCATCAACGCCTGCACCAGCTCCGCGCCCACAGGCGTGAGGCTATACCACGTCGTAGGCGGCGAAGTCATCTTCTGGTGCCGCTGCACAATGCCTTCCTGCTCCAGCCGCCGCAGGCGAGTCGTCAGCACCTTCGCCGACACCCCCGCCAAGTCATGCTGCAATTCCGTGAAACAACGCCCGCCATCGCGCAGATACCACAGCACGTCGGCGGACCACGCTCCCGAAAGCAAACTCATACACTGCCGCAGCGGACATTCCACAGGTGGTGGTGTGACAGTGGATTTTCTCCGTTTGACCATGGGCAGGCGACTTACCAAATGGTAACCCGTTTCTCACCCGCCGCTGCATCGCGCCACCACACGCGCACATCCGTACAGGCATGCCAAGCAAACCAACTGTGCTCATCACCGGGGCGTCCAGCGGTATCGGACTCGCCCTCACCAAAGGGTTCCTCAAAGAGGGCTATCACGTTGTCGCGAACTCGCGCAAAATCACCTCCGCGGGCACACTCACCGCATCGCCGGACCTCGTGCTGATCGACGGCGATGTCGCCGATCCGGCCACTGCCGCAAAGCTCGTGGACACGGCCGTGCGGCAATTCGGCGGGCTCCATGTGCTCGTGAACAACGCCGGCATCTTCGTGCCAAAAACATTCGATGAGTATTCCTCCAGCGACTTTCGCCGTGTGCTCGACACCAACGTCACCGGCTTCTTCTACATCACCCAGGCCGCGGTGAGACAGATGAAGAAGCAGGGCAGCGGGCAGGTTCTCACCATCACCACCACGCTCGCCGGGCAGCCTGTGGCAGGAGTGAATGCGGCACTCACCAGTTTGACCAAGGGCGGGCTCAATGCCGTCACCAAGGGCCTGGCGCTCGAATACGCCGGCAGCGGAATCCGCTTCAATGCCATCGCTCCGGGCATCGTCGATACGCCGATGCACCGCGCAGAGGATCATGAAGCGCTCAAAGAACTGCATCCCATTCGCCGCCTGGGCACCGTGGATGAGATCGTCGACGCCGCGCTCTTCCTCGTCAAAGCGCCGTTCATCACTGGCGAAGTGTTGCATGTGGACGGCGGCGCCCATGCGGGAAAATGGTGAAACTCATGCCTTACGAAATCACCGTTGCACTCGCCGTTGCCGATCAGCCGGCCTACGCGCAATACCGGGCCGAGATGACTCCGCTGCTCGAACAGCGCGGTGGCAGCTTCCGCTATGACTTTGAAGTCGCGCGGGAGTTGAAGCCTGGCGGAGATCCGCCCATCAATCGCGCCTTCGTCATCTCGTTCCCCGATAAAGAGACCAAAGAGGCGTTTTTCTCCGATCCTGTCTACCTCGAGATCCGCACGCGCCTGTTCGTAAAGGTCGTGGCGCGCACCGTCCGCATCGGCGAAGGCGTGGTTGCGAATACGGCTTGAGTTCGGTACAGTTCATTCGTGCGCCGTCAATGGATGCTGGTCCTATTCGCGGTGGTCCTGCTCGCCGGCCTGGTCTACGGGCAGCGCCGCTACCGGTCGTTCGACGATGAGGAGGACAATCCGGCGGCGATTCCACCCGATGCCACCGAGAAGACCGAATTCCTGTTCTCGCGGCTCCGTTATCCCTCGTTCCAAGGCGGTTATCGCTGGCGGCGCGGCTCTTGGGCCACCGACTATCCCAAGGCCGACCGCCAGTTCTTACAAGGGCTGCGGCGCTTGACGCGGCTTCATGCGCGCTCCATGGAAAACGTCGTCGATCTTGATAGCGACGAGATTTACAACTACCCCTGGATCTACGCCGTCGAAGTCGGCTACTGGGGCTTGAACGATACGCAGGCGCGCAAGCTCCGGGATTACCTCAATCGCGGCGGCTTCCTCATGGTGGATGATTTCCATGGCACCTTCGAGTGGGAAGTGTTCTACGACAGCCTGCGCCGCGTCTATCCCGACCGCCCCGTGGTGGACATTGAAAACACCGATCCCATTTTCCACGCCATCTACGATCTCGATGAGCGCGTGCAGGTGCCCGGCGTGCATATCATCGGCAGCGGGCGCACCTATGAACGCGACGGCTATGAGCCCAAGTGGCGTGCCGTCTACGACGAGCACAATCGCATCACCGTCGCCATCTGCCACAACATGGACCTCGGCGACGCCTGGGAGTGGGCCGACCATCCCGAGTACCCCGAAAAGTTCGCTTCCGTAGCCTACCGTGTGGCCGTCAACTACATCGTGTATTCTATGTCACATTGAGAGGTAACTCGAACATTCAGTTGCCGCACGATGGGGCACTATTCCTTATGCGATCTCTGATCCTATTCCTGTGTGCCTGCCAGGCCTGGGCACAAACGGCGCAAGCCGAATTTCAACGCGGCCTCGCCTTGGGCGAACAGCGCAATTTCCAGGGCGCGGTGCAGAGCTTCAGCCGCGCCATCCAACTCGACCCTCGCTACGAGCGCGCCTACTACTATCGCGCGCAAGCACAGGCCTTTCTTGGCAACTACGATGCCGCCTTCGCCGACTACAATCGCGCTCTGCAGTTCAAGCCCGGTCACTTCGCCTACCTGGCCGGCCGCACCGAAGTGAACCGTGATCGTGGCATGCTCGGCCTGGCCATTCGTGAGGCCGACAAAGCCATCGCCGACCACTACAAATCAGAACAACGGAATCCTCTGCTGTTCGCCCTGCGAGGCACCATCTTCTGGAGAATGGGACTGGTGCGGGAGGCCGAACACGAGTTCGACATGGCCCGCAAGATGGCCTACGAACTGCGCAACAGCCTCAATAACTCCATCCAAAGCGTGGAGCGCTATGTCAGCGACTACAAGACCCGCGCCCCGGCCGGAGCCAGACCGCGCCCCGCACCGGCACGCAATCCTTACGAACAGGCGCTCGCCGCCTCCGAAAAAGGCGACGAACGGTTGGCGGTGACCTATTTCGATACGGCCCTGGAAGCAAATCCCAACCATGCCGAGGCCAACTTCTTCCGCGGACGCGCTTTCTTCCGCCTCTACCAATACGGCCGCGCTATCGACGATCTCAAACAAGCCGTAAGGCTGAATCCGAACCTCACCGGCGCCTGGCGTTATCTGGGCCTCAGCTACTTTGGCATCTGGCAGGACGACGAATCGCTCGCGGCCTACTCCGAAGCCATCAAGCGCAATCCCAAGTTCGTCGACGCATACCTCAACCGCGCCCAAACCTATCTCGCCATGAAGCCGCCGCGGCGCCGGGAAGCAGTGGCGGACTTCGGCTCGGTGATTGCCCTGGACCCCGCAAACGCCAAAGCGCTCAACGGCCGTGCGGTCGCTTTGCAGGCATTGGGGAACTCCCAGGGTGCCATCGCCGACCTCCAGCAAGCGATCCAAGTGCAGCCTAAGGCCGCCCGCGCCTACTGCAACATGGGCGTCATCATGGGGGAACTGGGGCGGAAGGCCGAAGAGCAGCAGTGGTACAACCGCTGCTGGGCCATCGACGGCAACGAACGCGCCTGGTATGAGGGACAGAAGAAATGGGCCGACGCCTACGAGGCCTATCATCGCGAACTGGCCCAGATGCTGGCCTCGGTAGGCAGCTCGTCGAGTTCCTCCGGATCCAGTTCCTGCAGCGGATACTTCGGCGGTGGCGCCCACGCCTGCGAGGCCGGCGACCGGCAAGCCGCGGACCGCTTCCAGAACAACACCGCTAACCAGAGCGACAAAAACAAATACTCCGGCGGCTGGTGATGCGCACGTTACTTCTCTTGCTGGCAGTGCTGCCCCTGTTTGCCCAGCAGCGCACCGTGCTGCGCGGCGGCGTGTCCAAGGGCGCGCCAGTGCCGGTCGAAGACGTCTACAAGGGCTACGATCCGGAAAAAGGCCGGCGGAACAAAGCCAATGCCAGGGACGGCGTCTGCCCAAAGTTTCCCCCGCCGGTGATCTTCGTTTTCCAGGACCCGGTGGACAAACAGAGTTGCTATTACTGGGTGCCCAACGATTCCGGCGACCAGTTTAACGATCCCCCGCCACCCCCCTCCCGGATGCCTCCCGGCCCCGTGGCCATACCTTCTCCGCCCGCACAACCAGCACCCCCACTTGGCGCTCCTTCCAACCCGCGCCCGCCCCCGAACCCCGGCCGCCAGCCTCCACCGAATCCACTCGATCCCATCCGTTTTGGCGAAGCCTACCTCCGTGGCGTCGCCGACGGCGCGGTCGATTGTCTCGAAGGCTTCGGCAACCTGGTAGCAGGAATCGGACTGCTCATTCGCAACCCGCTTGGCAACGCCGAGACCGCCGCTGGCTTGATGGGTGTGGCGCCCGGGCAGTCCATCACGCTCGGGATGATCGCCCAGGAGGTGCAGGACTCCCGCCACCGCGTGACCATGAGCCCGGAGGATTCGGGCCGCGTCGCCGGACGCCGCTTCTGCATGTACAGCCTTCTCCCTGCGGCGGCGAAGGCAATCAAGGGCAAACCCGGCGCCAAACCCGGCGCCAAACCGGGCGCGACGCCTGGCGTCAAACCCGTTCCGCCCGAGACCACCGTTCCCTCACGCACCGTCCCCGCCGACGCTACCTTCACCGCCGAAGCAGCCGCACATCCCGAAAACCTCGCCGGCACTACCGTCGCCACGCGGCACGGCCCTGTCAGTCTCGGCGGCTACATCGGCAAGGGCTCGTTCGGAACAATTTTCGAGAACCCCTCCGTACCGAAGCAGGTCATCAAGGTCAGCAACGATCATCCCCAAAGCCGCCCATCGTTTGAGCGCCAGCGCGATGGCGCCCGCTTGCTCCGCGAAAACGGCATTCCCACGCCCGCCATTCATCGTTTGATCGAAGGTGGCCCGCACGAACCGTCTTTCCTCGAGATGGATCATTACAACAAGGAATTCCCCGGCGCCATCGAACTGCGCAGGTTCACCACGCTCCCTGAAGATCTTCGCGCCGAAGTCCGCCGCGCCGCGGGCAAGTTGTTCAACGACATTGCCAAGACTGGCCACGTCTGGATCGACGGCGACCTTCGCAATCTGGCCTTTGACCAAAAGGACGGCCGCCTCCGTGCCATCGTGCTCGATGCCGACCTCATCGTCCCCATTGAGCAGCTCAAGACGCGCGTGTCCCAGGCGGGCTTTGCCGGCGACGTGCTGGCTGGCGTGCTCCAGGGCACACGGTTTCAACACATGATCTTCGAACCAGCCGCCACTGCCGGCGAGTGGATGAGCGCCTTGCACGAGATCTACTTTGGCGAGCCCCCGCCGCCTGTGCCAACCCCTTGATGCGCGTCCAACGGCGCGTTGGGTAGCATTGGATGGAATGAATCGCCGCCAATTCTGCGCCGCCACCGCCGGCCTTGCCCTCGGCTCATGCAGCAAGCCGCAAACACGTCCCAATATTCTGCTCATCGTCGCCGACGATATGTCGTATCCGCACGCCGGCGCCTATGGCGATCGCGTGGTGGAAACACCTGGCTTCGATAAGCTGGCAAAAGAAGGCGTGCTGTTTCACAACAGCTTCTGTGCGGCCCCATCGTGCACTCCATCGCGCACGGCGATTCTTTCCGGCAAGAACATCTGGGAAACCGGGGAAGCGGGAGTGCTCTACGGCTCCATTGCCCCAGGCCTCCCGTTGCTGCCCCACATTCTGGAAGATGCCGGATACTTCACCGGATTCACCGGCAAAGGCTGGGGGCCCGGCGATTGGCAGGCGCTCGGCCTCAAACGCAGTCCCACCGGGCGCGAATTCAACTCGCGGCTCATTTCGCTCCCCGGGCCGCCCGGCATCGACACCCGCGACTACACCGAGAACTTCCGCGAGTTCCTCACCGCCTGCCCTGACCAGCAGCCGTTCTTCTTCTGGATGGGCATCACCGAGCCGCACCGCGTCTATGCCAAGGGCGCGGGAGTTCAAGACGGAAAGAAGCCGCAGGAGGTGGACTTGCCGGCCTATTATCCGGATTCGCAGGAAATCCGTAGCGATATTCTCGATTACTACATGGAAATCGAATGGTTGGATCACCATCTGGTGCGAACGTTGTCGGTCCTGGAGCGGATGGGAAAACTCGACGACACCTTGATTGTCATGACCAGCGATAACGGCATGCCTTTCCCGCGCGCGAAAGTGAATCTCTACGACACAGGGCTCCACATGCCGCTCGTGATGCGCTGGGGACGCCGTTTCTCAGGCAACCAGAGCGTGCAGGATTTCGTCCAGCACATCGATCTTGCACCGACCCTGCTGGAAGCCGCAGGAATTGACACCCCCAAGGCCATGACCGGCCGCAGCGTCCTCTCCTTGAAGGGCCGCGACCGCGCCGTGGCCGCCATGGAGCGCCACACCTACTGCCGCTCCGACGGCGCCACCTACCCCATGCGCTCGCTCCGCACAAAGGATTTCCTCTACATCCGCAACTTCGCCCCCGACCGCTGGCCCACCGGTGGCGATTTCATCTCATCGAACAAAACCACGCACGGTGATGTCGATGCCTGCCCGTCAAAGGATTTCTTCCTCGACCCGGCCAATCAAAGCAAGCACCCGCGCGAGTATGAACTCTGCTTTGGCAAACGCCCGGCCGAGGAACTGTACGATTGCAAGGCCGACCGCTGGCAGGTGCGCAATCTGGCCGCCGACGCCGCGCACCAGGCAACATTACAGACCCTACGCACGGATCTCGAGACCTATCTGAAGCAGACCGGCGATCCGCGCATCGAAGGCCGCGATCCCTGGCAGTCCTATCCTTACCGCCAGACCACGGGGTTTGGGGCCTCGTTCAATTCCACCCTTTCTGAGGAACAACGCAAAGCGGCGCGCGAGCAGGCGACACACAAGCCCGAGTGAGACGGCTGTCCAGGCTTTCGTAGTACCGTGAGGACATGCAAATGCTTTGGATGATGGCTGCTCTGGCCATCGGGTCTGTCTGTGCTTCCGCGGCGGTTGATCTGCGCGGCGCCGTCATCGTCGTCCGGCCGGGTGTTGTCCCCGCGCCCGAAAAGACTGCGGCCGTGGTGCTCGCCGAAGAAGTGCGGAAGCGCACCGGACTGCAGCTTTCCATTCGCAGCGAATTCCCCGCTGATGGGCCTGCCATCGCCATCACATCAGTGAGTCAAGTGGGCCAGTGGAGACGCAAGGTCCCCGCGCATAGCGCCCGCGCCGAAGGGTTCCGCTTGCTGCTCGATGCGACCCCCGCGCATCCCGTCGTCTGGATCGCCGCCGCCGATCCACGCGGAGCGCTCTACGGCGTTGGCCAACTGTTGCGCCGTTTGGATTGGAGCAAGGGCAAGCTGGAACTGGCCGGGCCGCTCGACATCACGACATCGCCCGAATCGGCGATTCGCGGCCACCAGATCGGCTACCGCTCTACCGCAAATTCCTGGGATGCCTGGACCATCCCCCAGTTTGAGCAATACATCCGCGAACTCGCGTTCTTCGGCGTGAATGCCATCGAGAACATCCCCGCCCAGGACACGCGCAAAAACCCGTTGATGAAAGTCCCCCGCCGCGAGATGACGCGCGCCATGGGTGAAATCTGCCAGCGCTACGGAATCGACTACTGGGTGTGGACTCCCGCCGATGTCGATTTGAATGACAAAGCCAAACGCGCCGAGTTGCTCGCGCAGTTCGACATGCTGTTTGCCGACGCCCCGCGACTGGCGGGCATCTTCGTTCCCGGCGGCGACCCGGGGCACAATCCGCCAGACCTCGTCATCGCCTTCCTCGAAGATCTCGCCCCGCGCATGAAGGCCCGCCATCCGGAAGCGAAGCTGTGGCTGTCCCTGCAAGGCTTCTCCAAAGACAAGGCCGAGTTCGTCTACGCCTGGCTCGATCGCGGAGTGCCGTCGTGGTTTGGCGGCATTGTGCACGGGCCCTCCAGCCCGCCCATTCCCGAAACCCGGCGACGTCTGACGGCGCAGGCGAAGCTCCGCCTCTATCCCGATCTCACCCACAACAAGATCAGCCAGTACGAAGTGCCCGAATGGGATCAGGCCTATGCCCTCACACTCGGGCGCGAGGCCGTCAATCCGCGCCCCTATGAATATGCAGCTATCCACAACCGCTATGCGGCCTTCAGCGATGGGTTCATCTCCTATTCCGATGGCGTGCATGACGATGTGAACAAGGCCCTCTGGTCGGCACTCTCCTGGAATCGCGGGCAGGATGTGCGCGGCATCCTCATCGATTACGCGCGTGTCTTCTTCTCCCCCACCATTGCCGAAGAGGCCGCCGATGGCTTGCTCGCGCTCGAACGCAACTGGCGCGGGCCGCTGCCTGGCAACGGTGGAGTGGAAGCGACGCTCCACTATTGGCGCGGGCTCGAGAAGAAAGCTCCCGAGCTCGCCGGCAATTGGCGCTGGCAGATGCATCTGCTGCGGGCTAACTACGATGCCTTCGTGCGCCGCCGGCTCATGCAGGATACGCGCCTGGAGCGTGAGGCGAACGCCGTGCTCGCACAGGCGGAGCGCTTGGGCGCGGAGAAGGCCATCACCGAAGCTACGGCTATTCTCCAACAAGCCGTATCGGCCCCCGCGGGTGCCGATTTGAAAGCCCGCATTACGGAACTCTGCGAGCAACTTTTCCAGTCCATTGGGTTACAAACCAGTGTGGAGAAATATCATGCCAGTGGCGCCGAGCGCGGGGCGGTGCTCGATTTTGTAGACAATCCGCTCAACAACCGCTGGTGGCTCGAAGATGAATTCGCCAAGGTGCGCAAGATGAGCGATCCCGGCGCACAGGTGCGGCGCCTCCTGGAACTCGCACGCTGGGAAAACCCCGGCCCGGGGAGTTTCTACGACGATATCGGCCATTGGGCCCGTTCCCCTCACGTCATCCGCGGCCTGGCGCCGGAAGACGATGAGCCGCTGTTTTGGTGGTGGGATCAGGGCAAGTCGCGCGCCCGGTTATCATGGCAGGTAACCATGTGGCCCAAAGAAATGCGCTACGACGGGCTCGATCCGCGCGCCCGTTACCTCGTCCGCACAACCGGCTATGGCCAGCCTTTGCTCCGCATCGACGGCGAGCGCGTCACGCCCACCCTGGATGGCAAGGAAATCGGCCAGTTCAAGGAGTTTCCCGTTCCCGCTTCCGCCTTGAGCGATGGAAAGCTCGTCCTCACCTGGGACAAAGCAACGAACGAAGAACACCTCAACTGGCGGCAGCACTCGCGCTTGTCTGAGGTCTGGCTCATCCGGGTGAACAACCAATGAAGCGGCGGAATTTCCTCGCTGGACTGGTGGCCGGCGCCGCCATCGCGCAGCCCGCGCGAACACCGAATGTGGTCATCTTCGTCTCTGACGATCACGGCTATGGCGATGCCAGTTGCTATGAGAATCACGCCCCCGATGTCCACACCCCGAATATCGACCGCATCGCGGCCATGGGCGTGCGCTTCACGCAAGGCTACGCCAGTTGCTATGTCTGTGCCCCCACACGCGCAGGCCTGATGACGGGCCGTTATCAGCAGCGGTACGGCTTCTACACAGCCTCCGATTCGCGCGCCGGATTGCCGCTGGGTGAAGTGACGCTCGCCGATCTGCTCCGCAAGAAGGGCTACTCGACGGCCATCTTCGGCAAGTGGCACCTGGGTCTGGAAAAGCCTTACCACCCCTTGCGGCGCGGGTTCGATCATTTCTACGGCTTCCTCGGCCACGGGGCGCATGATTACTTCGCATTGAAGGCATCCGATGGACACAACGCCATCTATCGCGACGATCAGACCATCGACGACACGGGTTACCTCACCGATAACCTGGCGCGCGAGGCCACGGCGTTCATCGAACGCAATCGCACGAAGCCGTTCTTTCTCTATCTGCCCTTCAACGCGGTGCATGCCCCCCTGCAGGCGCCCGAAGCCGACATTGCGCGCTACCATTCTTCGCCCCCCTCGCGGAATACCTATCTCGCCATGTTGTACCGCATGGATCTGGCCATCGGCCGTGTGCTCGACGCCCTGGAACAACACCGGCTCACGGCGAATACGCTGATTTGTTTTCAATCCGACAATGGCGGCGCGAAAGCCAACTCCGCCTCAAACGGGATTCTGCGCGGCTTCAAGCAAAGCGTCTATGAAGGCGGCATCCGCGTTCCGTTTCTCGCCGCCTGGCCGGGCCGCATTCCGCGCGGCAAGGTGAGCCATGAGCCGGTAATCTGCATGGATATCTTCGCCACCGCCTGCGAGGCCGCGCAGGTTGCATTGCCCACCGACCGCGTCTACGACGGACGAAGCTTGTTGGGCAAGGGCCCGCTGCATGATGCGCTGTTTTGGGATGCCGATGAAAAGCGCACGGCGGTCCGCGAAGGCGACTGGAAGCTGATCGACAACGAAGGCAAGCTGGAGCTCTTTCACCTCGGCGACGATGTGTCGGAAAAGAAAAACCTCGCCGCACAGCATCCCGACAAAGTGAAGCACCTGCAGGCGCGGTTCGCCGCCTGGCGGGCACAGATGAAACCGCGCATCCGCCAAAAAGCTTAAACTGCAAGGAAGCTATGCGCCTCGCTTACTTCGCTCTGCTATCCCTCCCGTTGCTCGCTCAGGATGAACTCGCGCTGCGCCGCTTCTTCGAAGGCAAGAAGGTCCGGGTGAAGATGGAGATGCCCGCCTCGCACTTGGGCGTCGATGTCTTCTACAAAGCGGAGATGCCGGTGAACTTCCGCGACTACGGCAGCCGTGTCAAGAAATTCGGCGTCGCCCTGCGCGAAGGCGATTCCGTCATGATCACCACGGTCAAGGTGAAAGATCGGGTCATCGAGTTTCAACTCGGTGGCGGCGGATACGGCACCTTCGGAGATGATTCCGGCTCTGTGAGCTACTCCTCCGTGTCGAAATCTTCCCGCGAAAAAGATCTGGAAAAAGAGATTCAGAAGACTCCCGATGGCCGTCGCAAAGACGATTTGAAGCGTGAATTAAGCCGCCTCGAAAGCGCCCGGCGCTACGAAGATTCCCGCCGGCGCGAAGATGCTCGCAGGCTGGAGACCATCAAGAAAGCGGAGATCGCCGAAAAGCGCCGCGACGCAGGCTCCCGCTTCAATCTGCGTTTTCCCGAACGCTTCCTCCTGGAATCGCCGCCCACTCCTGCTCTCGTCGTGTCCATGCTCGATGAGTATGTCGATTTCGGCGATCTGCGCGCCAAACTGGCCCCGGGTCAGTAGTCGCCTTCGCTTCCTTCCAGCCGCGCCGCTGTCCACATCGCACCCAGCTCCAGCATCGATTTCATCTCGTTCATGTATTTCATCCAGCCGCTGCGGTAATCGTCGCCCGGGCGCTTCTTCGCGAACCCGCTGTGGATGAGCGTCAGCCGCGTTCTGCCCTCCGATCCTTCCAACGTCCAACTGACCACCGTCTCCGGCATCTGCTCGTTCTCGTGTTCATAGTGCCAGTTAAACGAGAGCTTTCGGTTGGGCACGATGTCGAGAATCTTCATCGGTCCGCCGCCCTTCCATCCATACGTATATTCGCCGCCCGGCTGTGGATCCACCTTGGCGTCCGGCCCGATGTACCGGTTCAGTTGCGCCGGATTCACCAGCGCATCAAAGACCTGTTCGCAAGATGCCTCAATCTCGATGGCAAGCGACGGGTCGCCTTGCGTCGCTCCACCATACTCGGGGAACCAGGCAGGCGTGCCGCCGGCCAGCAGGCGCCGCAGATTCTCCAGCGCAGTCGTGAAAAAATCATGCGGATGCGCCATCCCAATCAACATCGGCGGCAGTTCCGTGCGCAGGCTCAAATGCGTCGATTCACGCCGCTCCGTCAATTCCAGCCGCACCGTGCCTTCGCCACCCCGCACACTCCAGGCAAACTCCAGCATCTCGTTTTCGCGGCACCCCAGCAGCCGGGTCGCCGCCTCCACCGGCGCTTCCGGCAACGCCGCGCCCCACAACTCGAATACACCTTCTTTGATGTTCACCCTGGCGCAGGGCGAGAGCCACTGCTTCACCAGCGACTCCTCCGTCCACGCGCGGTATATGGCCGGGGCAGGGAAGGGCAGCTCCATCGTGGTGTGCGACATCTACTTCTCCTTAGGGTTCGGGTAGCAGGCCAGCATCAGCCGGTAGGTTTGGGTCTTTCGTTTCCGCGGTTGCGCCTTGGCTCCGTACTTGCGGCCCAGGCTCTGAAACAGCTTCTGCACGTCGTTGAGGAACTCCTCGCGCCGCGATGGATCGCTCAACTCCAATTGCATCGACAAGCCGAGGCTCGCTGGCGCCGCTTGGTGCGAAGCAAGCCAGGCGACATCTTCCTGCAGATCTTCAGCCAGGCTCAGCAGGTAGCCCAGGCTCATCTCGCTCGACGCACGCGGCGCACCGATGCTTCCCACCAGCTTCGCCGACAGCCAGAACGCAGCGGCGCGCGCCTGATAGATGCCTTCCACCGTGCCCCGCACACGCCGCTCTTCAATCCGGTCCACCAGCCCGGCCTCGTGCAGGATGCGCATGTGGTAGTTCACCTGCTGCGTGGGCACGCCCAGTTGCTGTGCCAGATCGGGGCATGTGCTCGGGCTGCCCATCCGTTTCAACAGGTCCAGCCGGAGTGGCTGAAGCAGCGCCGCCGCTTGCGCCGGGTCGTCGATATAGAGCAAATCCTGCATTGTATGATCTGATTTGTTTATACAAAACAATTTGTACAGTGGTCAAGAGTTTTTTCCCTCCACCCGCCCGCGCGAATGCGCCCCCCGATTGCCCTATCCACTAACGAGGAGAAAAACAAAACTAATGATTCGTTTGATCGTACTCGGAGGTTTGACTGCCGCCGCGCTCACCGCGGGCAGCATGATCGTCGCAGGTCCGGATGCCGGAGCCGCGCCGCAGGTGAATGTGTTCCGCCGCGACACGTTCGAGCAACTCGGTGGCGTGCGCGTGGCCGTGGGCGATGTAGATGGCGACAAAGTCCTGGACATCATTACCGGACCTGCCGCCGGCGCGCCCCCACACGTCAAAGTGTTCAGCGGATCGAATGGCGGCCTACTGTTGAGTTTTAATGCCTACGATCCGCAATATCTCGGCGGGGTGAATGTAGCTGGGGGTGACATAGACGGCGACGGCAGAGATGACATCATCACGAGTGGTGGAGTCAACGGGCACGTGAAGGTATTCAATGCCTCCAATGGATCAACCGTGCGGGACTTCTTCGCCTTCGGTCAAAACTACAACGGTGGAGTCCATGTCGGCGCCGCCGATCTCAATGGCGATGGCATCGACGACATTATCACCGGCTCCACGGCAGGCGCCGGTGGCCACGTGAAGGTGTTCGATGGCATAACGATGGCGGAACCCAGCTCATTTCACCCGTTCGGCGATGGGTTCACGGGAGGCGTGTTCGTTGCTACCAGTGCCGATGTTCCCGAGCCCCAAACCTGGCTCCTGTCCGGATTCGCCCTGCTCTGCCTGTGGCGCAAGCGATCCGCCTTGCGCGATTCTGTTAACTAATGCCAGAGCCCATCCTGCGCGTGCGGAACGTCCAAAAGCGATTTGGCCCAGCCATCGCGCTCCACGACGTGTCGTTCGAAATACGCGCCGGCGAGGTCCTCGGACTGATTGGACCGAACGGAGCCGGCAAGTCGACGCTGCTCGAATGCATGGCCGGGCAACTTCCTGTGGACGGCGGCTCCGTGCTCGATCCACAGGACCGGCCTGTGCTCCCGGCCGATGCCCTCTTCTACGTTCCCGACGCGATTACCCCCTGGGCTGCGCATCGCGTGAGCTGGCTGCTGGACTTCGTCATCGGGTACTTCGGCGGACATGAAGAATTGCGCCCTTCCGTGGTCCAGCAATTAGAGCTGGCCCCATTCCTGCACCAGCCGTTGGGCACGCTCTCCAAAGGGCAGCGGAAGCGGGCACTGGTGGCGATGGGGCTGCTCACGCCCCAGCCGCTGTTGATGATCGATGAGCCGCTCGATGGGCTCGATCTCAAACAGATGCACGAACTGGCGCGCGTGCTGCGGGCACACGCCGCGCTCGGCCGCACTCTGTTCCTCTCCATCCACCAAATCGGCGATGCCGCCCGCTTCTGCGACCGCTTTGTGCTCTTGAGCGGAGGCCGCGTCTGTGGCGAAGGAACCGTGCAGGAACTGGCGGCCATCGCATCGGCCCGCGACGCGTCACAGACGTTCGCCACACTCGAAGAGGTTTTCCTTGCCATCGCCTAAGCCGCGGCCGTTCCTCTGGCTGTTGCGCAAAGAGTGGCGCGAGCTGTTGCTTTCCCGCTCCTGGTGGCTGCTGGTGTTGCTCATGGGGCCGCTCACCGGCATGCCCTACCTCAGCGCTCTGCGCACCTATGCCGAATTCTCCCAGCAAAGCGGCACCGTGGCCGACGCGGGGGAAGCGTTGTCCCCACTGATTGGCGTCTGGGCGCCGGCATTCAGCGGATGCGAGCTGGCCGCGGTGTTCCTCCTTCCCTTCGTCGCCATCCGCATCATTGGCGCGGACCGGCTCAGCGGCGCGGCGAAACTCGAACTGCAGCGGCGCGCCTCTCCCATCTCGCGCATTGTGGCCAAGGCCCTCGTGGCCCTCGGCGGGTGGCTCATCGCCATGACGCCGGCAGCCTGCACACTCGTCTCGTGGAAATGCTACGGCGGAGCCCTACACTGGCCTGAGATTGCGTCCCTGTTCACCGGGCATGTGCTCAATGCCGGACTCACCATCGCTGTCGCCGCGGCCGCTGCTTCCATCACGGAGCATCCCTCCACCGCCGCGGTAGTGACTCTGGGTGTGACCGTCGGCGCTTGGATTGTGAACTTCTTCGCCGCGCTGCAGGGCGGGCTGTGGGAACGCGTGGCCGCGTTTACTCCAGCCGCCGTCGTGGGCGATTTTCAGCGCGGCTTGTTCCGCATGGATGCGGTGCTCGTGGCCCTGGTGCTCACCCTCGCCGGGTTGGGCCTGGCTTCCATCTGGCAATTCACCGGCGTGCGCACCCGCGTGAACCTGGCGCGATCGGCGTCGTTGAGTCTTGTGGCCGTCGCTGCGCTGTGGGGAGCCTCCCACGTGCGCCTCGACTGGGATGTTTCCCAGAACCGTGCCAATTCCTTTCCACTCCCCGATGAGCTCGCGCTCCGCCGCATCCAACAACCCCTGCGCATCCTGGCAAGGCTCGCGCCCCAGGACCCGCGCCGCGCCGATCTCGAGCGCAACGCCTTCGCCAAGCTGCGCCGCACAATGCCCCACGTGGATATCGCCTTTGCAGCCTCCACCTCAACTGGAATGTTTGAGCAAACCAGCGAAGGCTACGGCGAGATTCAATACCAGATGGACGGCCGCCTGGTGCTCAGCCGCGCCACCACCGTGGATGGAGTCCTCGAAGCGGTCTACGCCGTCTCCCTCACCGAAGCGGCGAAAGACGTACAGGAAGCCGCGTTTCGCGGCCGCCCCCTCGCCATTGATCCTGCTGGAGGCAGCACGTTATTCTATCTGCTATTACCGGGCTTCACCCTGCTTTCTGGGTTTCTCATTCACAGGCGTTTCACGTGGCTACCAAAATGAAGACACTTTCGCTAGGGATGCTGGTTGCCGGCCTCGCGCTGGTGGCCGCCGAAAAGAAGATCGATCTTTCCAAGGAGAAGCCGGGCAAGCCTCCCGCCACTTTCACTCCGATGGTGGGCACATGGGTGGTGGCCCAGGACGGCGGCGAGAAAGTCATTGTCGTCGATGGCCGCCCCTGGATGGCAAGCAAGGACAATCCCACCCGCCTGCTGCTGCAAAGCGCGCGCAAGCTCTACGGCACCAGAAACGAAGAGCTGATGGACAACGCCAAGCAGTTCGCCTACTTTCCCGTGGCCGTGCTGAAGAGCGTGGAAAATTTCTCCAACGGCTCCATCAGTGTCAAGTTCAAAACAATCGCCGGCGAAGCCGATCGCGCCTCCGGCATTCTCTTCAATGTGAAACCCAATGGCGATTGGCTCGCCGTGCGATTCAACGATACCGAGAGCAATCTCGCCTTTTGGGAGTTTCACAATGGCGTCCGCCGGAACCTCAAGTTCAGTGACCGCGCCAAGCCCATTCCCCTCGATCGTGCCGCCTGGCACGAATTGAAGCTCACCGTCGACGGAGCCAATCTGAAAGCCTACATCGACGGCAATCTTGGACTCGAGTATGTGTTGGGCAGCGAGCCAGTGCCGGGCCGCCGCGGGCCTCCGCATGAGGACCTCTACCCGAAGAACAATCCCGTCCTTCGCCCTCCCGTCGCCGGCCGCATCGGCTTGTGGTCGAAGACCGACAGCACCAGCTACTTCAAGGATTACCTCGTCGACCTAAGGTGAATTCCCGGCCTCGCTGTGGTACCCTCACAAGGAAGCGCGCCTTTGCTCTGGCGGTCGCTTCCCGCTCCCGCGAAGTTTCACTCCATGAATCTACGTTCTGTTTTTAGTCTGTTCTCCTCCGACCTGGCGATCGATCTCGGCACCGCCAACACTCTGGTCTTCGCCAAAGGTAAGGGCATTGTTGTCAATGAGCCGTCCATCGTGGCCATCAACAAAAACACCGGAGAGGTGGAAGCGGTCGGCAAGGAAGCCAAAGAAATGCTTGGGCGCACGCCCGGCAACATTGTCGCCATCCGGCCGATGAAAGACGGCGTGATCGCCGATTTCAAAGTCACTGAGCGCATGCTGAATTACTTTATTCAGAAAGCGCACGGCCGCAAAATGATGGTCCATCCGCGCATCATCATCGGCGTGCCCAGCGAAATTACTCAGGTGGAAAAACGCGCGGTCATCGACTCCGCGTACCGCGCCAAGGCGAGCGAAGTGCACCTCGTCGAACAGGCCATGGTCGCCGCCATCGGCGCCGGATTGCCCATCACAGAGCCCTCCGGCAACATGGTGGTGGATATCGGCGGCGGCACCACCGACGTCGCCGTCATCTCGCTCTCCGGTATCGTCTATTCGCGCTCCGTCCGCGTGGCGGGCAATGAAATGGACGACGCCATCATGCAGTACCTCAAGCGCAAGTACAACCTGCTGGTGGGCGAACGCACCGCCGAACAGGTCAAAGTGCAATTGGGCTCTGCCTATCCGCTCGACAGGCCCATCACCATGGAGATCAAGGGCCGCAACCTCATTGAGGGTGTGCCCCGCACCATCACCATCGAAGACAGCGAGATTCGCGAGGCGCTTTCCGAATGCGTGGCCACCATCATGAACGCCATCCGCGTCGCCCTGGAGCGTACGCCCCCCGAACTGAGCGCCGACATCAGTGACCGCGGCATCGTCCTCACCGGCGGTGGCGCGATGATCAAGAATCTCGACCGGCGCATCCGCGAAGAGACCGGCCTCCCCGTCTCCATTGCCGACGATCCGCTCGCCAGCGTCGTCCTCGGCACCGGCAAGATGTTGACCGATTTCAAACTCTTGCGGCGCATTGCCATTGAGTAGCGGCGGCTGCGGCGCGCTGGATCTGCCAAAATAGAAAGACTGGGCGTATGGAATTCGTCCTCCACCGCTACCGCAACGTCACCGTGCTGCTTGTCGTCATTGCCGCGCAATTGGTGTTGCTGGCCTATCAGGTGAAGAGCAATCAGGACATGCGGCTGCTGCGCGTGTGGTCCGTCACAGCGATTACCCCAGTCGCGAAACTGGTCGACATGGTGCGCGGTGGAACGGTGGGCTTCATCAAGGATTACTTCATCCTCCTCAGCGCCCGCGAAGAAAACCGCCGCCTCAAGGATGAACTGGACCGCCTCAAACTACAGAATCAATTCCTCCGCACGGAGTTGTCCACCGCTGACCGGGCCAAGGCCCTCGCCGCGTTCCAGCAGCGAACCGCGTCCCGCACCCTCGGCGCGCGCATCATCGCCAATGCCACCGGCGCGAACTCGAAGGTCGTCTTCGTTGACCGTGGAGCCTCATCCAGCGTCCAGCCGGGCATGGCCGTGGTCACCCCCGATGGCATCGTCGGCAAAGTGATTGCCGTCTATCCCACCGCCTCGCAAGTGATGCTCGTCACCGATCCCAGTTTCGCCGCCGGTGTCATGTCCGAAAAGTATCGTGTCCAGGGCACCGTGAAAGGGCAGGGGCACGGTACGCTCAGCGTGGAATACGTCCCCACGGAGCTCAAAGTGGATGTCGGAGAGAAATTCTACACCTCCGGCGATGACCGCATTTTTCCCAAAGGCTTTCCCGTCGGCGAAGTGAAAGTGGTGCGTCCCGGCAGGGCGTATAAGGAGATCTTCGTCACGCCCAGCGGATTTGCCCGGGGCTTGGAGGAAGTGCTCATCGTCCTCGACGGCGTGCATCAGGTGCTGCCCGGCATGCAGCCCGAAAACGTGCCCTACCATGTGCTGCCTTCTCCCGGCGAACCATCCGCCGTGGAGCCCTCGGCCGAAGCCGCCAGAACCGATGCCGACCTGTTGCGCGAGCGCTATCGCAAATTGGGCGAGACGCAAGGTGTGAGATATGGACAGGGTGGCAGGATCCCGGATTTTAATAATGAGCCGGCCAAGCGCCCAGCCGTTCCGGCTGACACCGGGCAACCCCCGGCCCAAGCCCCAGCACAGACTCCCGCACCGCCTCCCGCGCAGCAATGACAGAATATTCCGGCCGGCTGATTCCAGGGGCGCCCTCGAAGAGCCCCATCGCGCGATTCCGGCTCGTCGTGTTGCTGGTCGCCCCGCTCCTCGCCATCCTCTTCCAGGTCTACGTGGCGCGCTTCCTCGAAGTGCTGGCCTTTCTCGATCTCCCGCTGCTCGTCACCGTCTACTTTGCCCTCATGCGCCGGTCGCAAATTCAGGGCATGTTCCTCGGCTCCGCCATCGGGCTCGTGCAGGATTCCCTCAGCCACCAGCCCCTCGGTATGTTCGGCATCGTCAAAACCCTGGTGGGCTACTTCAGCGCATCCATGAGCAACCGCTTCGACGTCGAAAACACCGCCATCCGCTTCATCCTCGGTTTTTTCTTCTATTTCTTTCACCAGTTCCTCTACTGGGTGCTGGTGCGCGCCTTGCTCGGCCAGCCCGGCGAATTCCACCCTCAGCGGGAATTGCTGCTGGCGCTGCTCAATGCCGTGGTGGCCGTGCCGCTTTTCCGTTTGTTGGATAGACTAAGGGAGAGAAGCTGAGACCTTCGCTAAGCCGTGGCTGTCACTCCGTCTGAACATGAGCAGGAAAAGCAACTCGACGCGGAACGCATTCTTCGCGAGGATACGAATTTTGCCGCCGGCAAAGTCGTCATGGTGCAGTATGCCATTTTCGCCGTAACACTGTTCCTCGCCGCGAATTTCTATTTCCTCCAGATTGAGAACGAGAGCTACTACCGGGAAGCGGCTGAGCGCAACCGCATCAAGAGCCTCCCTGTGCTCGCCCCCCGCGGCAAGATTCTTGACCGCGATGGCCGTGTCATTGTCGACAACCATTTGTCCTTCAGCCTGCTGCTATCCCGCGAAACCCTCCGCCCGGAGCACATCAAGGCCATTGCCGGCGGGCTCGATCTCGATGTCGAAGAACTGCAATCGAAGCTCAAGCGCTATGACCGCACGCGCCCCAAGTATGAGCCGGTGAAGATCAAGGAAGAACTCACCCCGGCCGACATCGCCTTTGTCGAGTCCCACCGCGATCCGGAGACCTTCCCCGAAATGGAACTGGTCCAGTCGCACACGCGGGAGTATCCGGCCGAAGCCGTGGCCGCTCATGTCATCGGCTACGTGGGCGAAATCAACGACGCGGAGCTGAACAACGCCGAATTCGCCCGTTACAAGCCCGGCGATGTCATCGGCAAAGCCGGCGTCGAGCGCCAGTACAACGACATGCTCTCCGGCGCCGACGGCCAGCGCCAGGTAGTCGTCGACAATCGCGGCTATGAGCGGGAAGTCATCGGATACAAGGCTGCCGTCCCTGGGCAGAATCTTCAGCTCACCCTCGATCTCGACCTCCAGATCGTGGCCGAACTGGCCATGGAAGGGCGCCGCGGAGCGGTGGTGGCCATCGATCCCCGCAATGGCGAAGTGCTCGCCATGGTCAGCCGCCCGTCCTACGATCCCAACAAGATGTCCTCGCGCATCACCGGCGCCGAATGGCGCGACCTGCTCAACGATCCGGAAAAGCCGCTGTTCAATCGCTCCATTCAGGCCCAATGGGCGCCAGGCTCCACCTTCAAGCCTCTGGTCGCGCTCGCCGCCCTCGAGACCGGCACCATCGACACTGACTATTCCGTCTCCTGCGCCGGCGCTGCTACCTGGTATGGCCGCCCCTTCAAATGCCACAAGCGCGGCGGCCACGGCTCCGTCCAGATGAACCGGGCCATCGCCGGTAGTTGCGACGTCTACTTCTACAGCGTCGGCAACAAACTCGGCATCGACAACATCGCCCGGTTCGCGGAAATGGCAGGCCTCGGCACAAAGACCGGCATCGATCTGCCCTATGAAGCCTCGGGCACCGTGCCATCCACCCAGTGGAAAATGCGCACCCAGCGCCAGAAATGGTACGCCGGCGAAACCATATCCGTCTCCATCGGCCAGGGGGCGCTCACGGTCACTCCCCTCCAATTGGCGCACGCCATCGGCGGCATGTCAGTAGGCGGCGTCTGGCACCGCCCGCACCTGGTGAAAGGCGCAGTGCCCAAAGAATCGGCGCGTAAAGCCGAACTGACCATCGACAACGTCCTGAAGGTGGTCGGTGGCATGTACAACGTAGTCAACGGCGGCGGTACCGCCGGCAACTCGCGCCTCCCCGGAATTGAGCTCTGCGGAAAGACCGGAACCGCGCAGTTGGCTTCCAACGATTTTCTCAAAGCAGCCAAACTCGGCCGCGAATTCGCCGACAACGCCTGGTTCGTCGGCTTCGCCCCGCGCGATGCCCCGGAGATTGTCGTGGCGGCGCTGTTTGAAAATGGCGAACACGGTGACCGCGCTGCGCCCATCGTTCGCGATGTGGTCAAATCATACTTCGATAAGAAACGGCGGCTCGAAGGAAACAAGAAAGTGCTGGCCATGCAGAAGATCATCCAAACGCCCAGGGGACTGGAGTAACAGTTGGCCAGCTACCGCAGCCTGCGCGATTTCGATTGGACCCTTTGGGGCGTCACCCTCGTCATCTGCGCCCTCGGCGTGTTGGAAATCTACAGCGCCACCCGCGACAGCATCTGGAAAGGCGTCTGGAGCAAGCAGATTCTCTGCATCGCCTTGGGCATGGTCCTCGCCTGGCTCATCAGCCGCATCGACTACCACACCCTGCTCGGACACGTCCCCTGGATGTACGCGCTCACCGTCGGATTGCTGGCCGTCACCTTCCTCTTAGGCGTGACTATTTTCGGCTCGCGGCGCTGGATCCCACTCGCCTTCGGGTTCCGATTGCAGGTGTCGGAATTCGCTAAACTGGTCATAGTTTTGATGGTCGCCCGTTATTTGTCGGCGATCCGAAATGACCGTATGGAGTTGAGAGATCTCCTCAAGCTGTGCGGTTTGGTGGCGTTACCCATGCTCATGGTGATGAAGCAGCCGGATCTGGGAACGTCGCTCACCTACATGCCGATCCTGGCCGTAGGGATTTTTCTGGTGGGCTTGCGCTGGCAGTATTGGGCCACCATCCTGGCGATCGGGTTGTTGCTTGTTCCCGTTGGTTGGTACTTCTACCTGAAGGATTATCAGAAGGAACGGCTGGCGACTTTCGTGGACCCCGAAAGGGACCCGAAAGGCAGCGGCTATCAGGTGATACAATCCAAGATCGCTGTTGGCTCCGGTGGCCTTTGGGGCCGGGGCGTGACGAAGGGCTCGCAGACGCAGTTGCGGTTCTTACCGGTGCCGCATACGGATTTTATTATGGCCGCGTTTGCCGAGGAACACGGCTTCGTCGGGATTGTTGTAGTCTTAGGTTTGTACTTGCTGTTGCTCATGCAGATTGTTCAGAACGCGCAACAGGCCCCCGACAAGGCGGGTATCTACATCTGTATGGGTATCGGCACGATGTTATTGTTTCACCTGTTGGTGAACGTCGGCATGGTGATTGGGCGCATGCCGGTTACAGGTATTCCGCTGCCGTTGATGAGCTACGGCGGCTCCAGCATTCTGACCACGTTCATGATGCTGGGTCTGGTGAACAACGTCCGTCTTAGGCGTTTTGTGAATTAGAGGGCGGGACGGGGTTTGCCGAGTGGTTAGGAATCGGGTTGGTTGGTTTTTACCCGGCTGGCGTAAGAGCGCGCTGATGGCGAGGCTCCGCTTCAGTTGGATGAAAAAGATTTTTTGGCCGCGGCTACACGCGGCTTGGAACACCCGCTCCTGCTCATTTGGTGAAGCCTCCCTGTTGGGTTCGTCCCCGCCGTTTGGGAGGACATTCGAATGACGAAGGAACTGGTGATTGCGCACAATCGCCATGAAACGAAAGTTGCGGTTCTGGAAGACGACCAACTGGTCGAGATCTATTTTCAGCGCGCGCAGGAATACTCACTCGCCGGAAGCGTCCACAAAGGCAAAGTAACCCGGGTCCTGCCCGGCATGCAGTCTGCCTTCGTCGACCTCGGCCTGGAACGCGACACTTTCCTTTATGTGTCGGACTTCTTTGAAGAAAGCGACGAATACGAAAAGCTGCCCGTAGCCGACGAGCGCCCGCCGCGGCGTGAGCGCGGCGACCGGGACCGCGACCGCGATCGTGGGCCGCGCGAGCAGCGCGAACCGCGCGAATTGCGCGAGGCGCGTGAGCCGAAGCCCATCGAAGAGGCCGCCGAACCGGCCGCCCTCGAAGCCCCTGCCGAAGCAACCCCCGAAGCCGCGGAAGCCGCCCCAGTCGCCGTTACCGCCCGCCCCGATGGCCGCCCCGAACGTGGCGGTGATCGTGGGGACCGTGGTGATCGCGGTGGCCGTGGCCGCCGTGGACGCCGCCGCCGTGGACGCGGTGGTCGCGATGACCGCCCGCCGCGCGAGAACCGCGATCGTATCCCCGAAAGCAAATATGCCGAGCCTTCCGCCGTCGAAGAGGAAGCCGCCGACGAACCCATGGACGCCGTCGAGTCCATGGACGATTTCGCCGTGCTCCCCGGCGAATCCCTCGCCAAGTATTCCCGCGTCAGCGACGACGATATCGAGCCCGCTGAAGAAGACTCCTACGAAGAGGCAGCCGCCTCCGTGGACGAGGAACCAGAACCCGCTCTAGCCGAAGCCGAGGCCGCCCCGGAACCCGAATCGGAACCCGAAGACGAAGCCGAAGAAGAAGTCGAACCGGTAGCTGTAGCCGTCATCGAAGAAGAAGAGGAAGAAGACGAGGTGCCCGCCGTTACCGTGGTCGCCAGCGAGCCTCTTGGCGTCGATGAAGTGGCCACCGTCAGTGCCGTCGAAGAAGAGGCCACCGGGCTCACCGAAGAGCAACTGGACGAAATTCAGAAGCAGGCCGAAGCCATTGCCTCCGGCGACGTGGACGACGATGACACCGTCGAAGAAGTAAGCGCCGTGTCTGTCGTCGAAGAAGTCGCCGAAGAGCTTGCCGCCGCAGCCGCCGAAGAACCCGCCGCCGAAGCCGCCGAAGAATCTTCCCTCGCCGCCGAAGAATCCGCCGGCCCCGAAGCCGAGGATGACGAACCCGCCGACTCCGAAGCCGCCGGCGAGCCCTCTGCTGCCCCTGCCGCCGAACCCGGCGCCGACACGGAAAATGAGCCCGCTCTCGCCTCCATGGGTAGCGTCGGCTCTTCCCACCGCGAACAGACCCAGCGCTTCCTCCGTGGCCGCCGCATGCGCCGCCGCCGTGGCGATAAGCAGGATGCCGGCGTCCGCACCGTGAACCGCGAAGAGCGCGAGCGTCCTCCTCAGGCCGAACGCGCTGCCACCCCCGAACGTCCCGAACGTCCCGCCCGGCCCGAACGCACCGAACGCGCCGAACGCACGGATCGCCCCGAGCGTGGCGAACGCCCCGACCGTACAGACCGCTCCGAACGTCCCGAACGTTCCGAACGCCCTGACCGTGGCGCCGTCGACCGTGCCGGCTCCGATCGTCCGCCCCGCGAACGCGCGCCGCAGGCTTCCATCACCGACCTCCTCAGCGAAGGCCAGGAAATCGTCGTCCAGATCGCCAAAGAACCCATGGGCCAGAAGGGCGCCCGCATCACCTCGCACATCGCCCTCCCCGGCCGCTTCTGCGTCTACATGCCCACCATTGACCATATGGGCGTCTCGCGCAAAATCGCCTCCGATGACGAGCGCCTCCGCCTGCGCCGCATTCTCCAAACCCATCGCCAGGGGCTCCCCGGTGGCTTCATCATCCGCACCGCCGGAGAAGGGAAGTCCGAGGAGGCCATCGCCCAGGACATTCAGTACCTCTTCCAGTTGTGGCAGGAGATCAAAGCCAAGGCCGAAAAACTCAAGGCCCCGGCACTGCTCTATCACGACGTCGAAATCGTCCAGCGCCTCCTCCGCGATCAGCTCACCGACAACTTCAAGGCCATCTGGGTGGACAACGAAGAGCTCTATGAGAGCGTGCTGCGCTTCGTCCAGCGCATGGCGCCGCACCTGGTCAGCCGTGTGAAACTCTACACCCGTTCCATCCCGGTCTTCGATGCCTTCAACATCACCGCCGAACTGGAAAAGGCCCTCCGCCCGAAGGTGTGGCTCAAGTCCGGTGGCTACATCGTCATCAACCAGACCGAAGCTCTCGTTGCCGTCGATGTGAATACCGGCAAGTTCGTCGGCAAATCGAACCGCCTCGAAGACACCATCGTCAAAACCAACACCGACGCCGTGAAGGAGATCGTGCGCCAGATCCGCCTCCGCGATCTCGGCGGCATCATCGTCGTCGACTTCATCGATATGGATGAACGCAAGAACCGGCAGAAGGTGATGCAGGCCCTCGAAGAGGCCATGCGCGCCGACCGCGCTCCCAACAAAATTCTGCAATTCAATGATTTCGGTCTGGTGGCCATCACCCGCAAGCGGGTCAAACAGTCACTGGAGCGGACCTTGTGCTCACCGTGTCCCACCTGCGAAGGCTCGGGCTACACCAAGAGCGTGCAGACGGTGATCGGCGAAATCCTCATGGAAGCGGGCAAACTCGCGCCCCACATCGAAGGCAAAGAGCTGATGCTCCGTGTGCATCCCACTGTCGCCGTCACCCTCAAGTCCAAGGACAACGATTACCTCGAGGAGTTGGAAGAAATCTTCGGCCGGCCCGTGCTGGTCACCGGAGACGATTCCATCCATCCCGAAAAGTTCGACTTGGCCTGATCCCGATGACACGCCGCGAAGCAACGGTAGCGCTGCTTGCGCTGGCCGGCTGCGAGAACAAACCGAAGATGCAGGAACGCCGCGATCTCCATTCTTTTTCACGGCCGCATGAAGTGCGGACCAAACACCTCGATCTCGACCTCGAAGTATCGTTCGACGCCCATACCTTGAAGGGATCGGTCACCCACACCCTGGTGCGCACCGATCCTGCCGCCCCCCTGGTACTGGACACGCGCGATCTGACCGTGGAGAAGGTGGAGACCGCGCTCAAGCCTGAAGGCCCCTACACGCCCGCCAACCATACGCTCGCCGCGGCGGATCCCATTTTCGGCGCGGCGCTCGCCGTCACACTCCCGCCCGATGTCACCGCCGTGCGTGTGCATTACACCACCAACCCCAAGGCCAGCGGGCTGCAGTGGCTCGATGCATCGCAAACCGCGGGAAAGAAGCGGCCCTTCCTCTATTCGCAATCGCAGGCCATCCACGCCCGCAGTTGGATCCCGGTGCAGGATACGCCCGGAGTGCGCGCTACTTACCGGGCCCGCATTCGTACCCCCAAAGATCTCATCGCGCTCATGAGCGCCCGCAGCGATTTCCGCCTGGCCGACCCCAAGGAGCCGCCCTCCGGCGACTACAGTTTCCGCATGCCCCTCACCGTGCCGTCGTACCTGATCGCACTGGCCGTCGGCGACCTCGAGTTCCGCTATCTAAGCTCCCGCACCGGCGTTTGGGCCGAGCCCTCGGTAGTGGATGCCGCCGCCCGCGAATTCGTCGACATGGAACGGATGATGCAAGCGGCCGAAAAACTATTCGGGCCCTATGTCTGGCAGCGTTACGACGTGCTGGTGCTGCCCCCAAGCTTCCCCTTCGGTGGCATGGAAAATCCGCTCATGACCTTCGCCACGCCGACGCTGCTCGCCGGCGACAAGAGTCTGGTAGCCGTCGTCGCGCATGAGATGGCGCATTCCTGGTCAGGGAATCTGGTCACCAACGCCACCTGGAGCGACTTCTGGTTGAACGAAGGGTTCACCACCTACTGCGAGCGGCGTATTCAGGAAGAAGTATATGGCCCCGAGCGCGCCAGGATGGAAGCGACGCTGGGCTATCAGTCGTTGCTCGAAGAGCTCAAATCCCACGCCCCAGCCGATCAGATATTGCACATTGATCTCAAGGGCCGCGATCCGGATGATGGAGCGACCGAGATCCCCTACGAGAAGGGCGCGCTGCTGCTGACCCACATCGAGCAGGTTTTCGGCCGCGAGACTTTTGACAAATGGCTCCGCGCCTACTTCGCCAATTTCCAATTCCAGAGCATCACCACCGCCGAGTTCCGTTCCTACTTGCGCAACGATCTGCTGGCCTACGACGCTGCCCGCGCCGCAAAGATCCCGCTCGACGAGTGGATCACGAAGCCCGGTTTGCCGGATACCGCGCCGAAGCCGGCTTCGGATGCCTTCGTAGCGGTGGAAGCCGTAGCGAAGGACTGGCTGTCGCGCGACGCCTCCGATGCGAAGGCGAAGACGAAGGATTGGAACACCCATCAATGGCTGCATTTTCTCCGTGCAGTGACAGACGGCGCCGACGCGGCAAAAATGGCGCAGTTGGATCGTGCGTTCTCCTTCACCAAGTCCGGCAACGCGGAGATCGAATTCCAGTGGCTCCGCATGTCCATCCGCCACAGCTACGCCCTTGCGATGCCCCGCCTGGAGGCATTCCTCATCAGCGTCGGCCGCCGCAAATTCGTGCGCCCGCTCTTTGAGGAACTCCTCAAGACCGAAGATGGACGCAAGCGCGCCGAGGCCATCTACGCCAAAGCCCGCCCCGGCTACCACCCCATCACAGCGGCAACTGTGGACGACCTGCTGGCGAAAAAAAGGTAACGTCATTTCAGTCAAAAACCTCTGTTAAGCTGGGGCATGGCTCTGCGTTACAGCTTACTTCTCTGTCTGATTTGCGCCAGTGCACCAGGGCAGGACAACAAGCTCCAGTTCCGTCCGATCGCCGCCGAGTACAGCCCCGGACTGGACCGGATCGTGTTCGTCGCCGAGAGCCCCAATCAGCTTCTGATCTACCATCCTGGAACCAATACATCCACTACGGTGAACCTGCCCCAGGCTCCGCTTTCGCTGGCGGTGAGTCCCAATGGCCTTTTTGCCGCAATTGGCCACGCAAACGCAATTTCTTATGTGAATTTATCCACCGCCGCCGTGGATCGCAGCTTCCCCTTACCCGGGCCCGGTGGACTGTACACGCTCGCGCTGGGCTCGGAGTGGCTCTACGTGCTTACCAGGAATCAAACCATTCACTACTCCATCCGCCTCAGTGACGGGCAGGTGACCCCGGGAGCCGTGTTCGGTAGCCTGGTTGGCGGACTTCGCGGGCGTTTGAATCCGGCGCAGACTGCCATCTATCACACCGAAGAAGGATCGGGCCGGTTGACCCGATTCGACACCTCCACAGGCCCCATCACCGAATCGGTGACAGGATACGAAGTTTTCCCCTGTGGCGGAATCTGGTATTCACCCGATGGCTCGCGGATATACAACGGCTGTGGCTTCGCTTCGCAACATGCGCCCAACCTCCCCGGCGAGATGGGATATCTCGGAACCCTGGACAATGTGAACCGCATCAAAACCCTTGCCGAATCGGCCGCCCCAGGCCTTGTTGCCTTGGTCAATAACCCGCAGGTGTTGGACAACCCCGATACGGATTCGATGGTCAGGCTGTTCGACGCAAAGACATATCGCGAGACCGGGCAACTGCCGCTGCCGTCCTGGAGTGGGAACGGTGGCGCCTACCTCCCCCACGGGCGGTGGGTATTCTTCAACAATGCCGGAACCGCACTCTACGCAGTGCACCAGGCGGACGGAGCATCCGGATTATTGAATGATTTCGCCGTGCAAGTCACCGACTTGGCAAATCAAACCCCATGCGGCGCCACTTTCGGTCAAAGCGCCATCACCGTTCCCAGCAGCGGCATCCTCCGCACGGTTCCGATATCGGCGCCGTCGCCATGCGTCCACCGCGCCACAACCTCCACGCCCTGGCTCCAGGTGATTGCCGGAGGCTTCGGGGCGGGGAATGGCACCCTGCGGATTCATGCCCATTCGAATCCCGCCCAGACCGCCCGAACCGGCCTCATCACGATGGGCAACCAGACGCTCACCGTCACCCAAGACGCCGCTTCCTCAACCCCAGTCACCGTGCGGCAATTGAGCTACCAACTGGTGGACGCCGAGTACAGCCGGCAACTCGACCGGCTGGTCACTGTCTCCACGCAACCCGATGAATTGCACATCTTCCAGCCTTCCACCGGCGAGCGGGTCAGTGTTCCCTTGGATCGCCGCCCCACAGCAATCTCCGTCCGTCCGGACGGCGTGTTTGCTGCCGTCGCCCACAACGGAGCGGTCTCCCTGGTGAACCTGCAAACCGCGAAAGTGGAACGTGTCTACACGGGCATTCGCGACGCCGTGGACGTGGTGCTGACAGCAGAGGGGTTCATTTACGCAATGAGTGCCGGGCAGGAGTTGTTTCCCATCAACACCGCCAGTGGAAGCGTATCCAAGGTGAGTAGCCGCGGGACTCGCCTCCGTCTCCATCCCGCCGGGAAGTTCTTGTACACCGCGAGTAGTACGTCGAATCTCTCTCGTGCCGATATCCGCCAGCAGCCGCCAACGACAAGCAGCGTCAGTCGCGTCAACAATTCCTGCGGCGATGTTTGGATGAGCGATTCCGGTACCCGCTATTACACCGCCTGCGGCGGAGTGTATCGCTATTCGGAATTGGCGTCCGAGGATGGGCAGGACGGCGGCGCACTGGTGATTGACGGCTCCGCCTATGTATCAATCGCAAACTCCTCGGCCCGCGGCTTAACAGCGGCGCTTGGCGGCGGGACACAGAATTCCGGTTCCGTTCAGCTATATCGCGATGATGGGCTGGCCCTCCTGGGGCGCCTCAGCTTATCGACATACACGGATGGAGCCACGAATTACCCGGTAACCGGACGGCTCGTCTTCTGGAATAGCGACGCCACCCGGCTCGTGGTTGTCTCCCAAATCTCCGCAACCGCCGGAGTGCTTTCCGATTCCATGGTGGACGTGGTCTCTCCCGAATCCGTCGCCGGCTGCGCCATCACCTTGTCCAACCCCTCGATCAACATTTCAGGAGCCGCCATGACAGGGCAGGTCTCCGTGAATGCGGGCAGCAACTGTGCCTGGTCCGCCCTCTCCAATGCTCCCTGGATTCACATCACTCCGAACCCGATCACCAGTTCAGGAACCGGCGCAGTTCCCTTCAGCGTGCAACGAAATCAGTCTGCCACGCCTCGGACCGGTACGATCAGCATCAATACGCTTACGTTCACCATCCAACAGGGCGCCGTGCCCACTGTGGCCATTGAGCCGAAGCAGATCACGATTCCGGCCAATACCACCGGTGGCGTGGGGGTGGGTGTATTCACGAGCGGTCCGCTGGTAAGTTGGACAGCCACCTCCAGCGCGGCCTGGTTGCCCATCACAGACGGTGCGTCCGGTACCGGCGATCGTCCCGTCTCCATGAACTATGGACCCAATACGGGTCCAGCCCGGACGGCCATTATTACCGTGACCTCCGGGGCATTTAGCGATACTGCCACCATCACCCAGGAAGCTGGAGCCTCCACCGCAGGAATGCGCTTCGTCCCAGTGCCTCCGTGCCGTGTGGTGGACACCCGCGGCGAGCCGGGTTTGACCGCAGCTTTCGGACCCCCCGTGTTGGCCGGCGGCAATCAACGCTCCTTCCCCATTCCACAAGGTCGATGCAACATCCCGGGCAACGCAACCGCCTATTCATTGAATGTCACCGTTGTGCCGCGCGGCGGACTCTCGTACATCACGCTGTGGCCAACCGGACAGCCGCAGCCGCTGGTTTCGACATTGAACTCCTTTGACGGGCGCATCAAGGCCAATGCCGCAATCGTCCCGGCAGGCACCGGCGGAGCTGTGAGCGCCTTTGTTACGGATACGACGGACGTCATCCTCGATATCAACGGCTACTTCGTGCCCCTCGATGGAACCAACTTTGCCTCCACATCGGCACTGCGCACCATCGTGCCCTGCCGTGTCGTCGATACGCGCTCTGCGGTCGGGAAAAATGGAGGGCCTTCCCTCAACGCCGGCCAGACGCGCAGTTTCCTCCTGCGCGGGTCACTCCCCGGGTGCGAGTTCATTCCCAATGATGTGGTGGCCTATTCCGTGAACATCACAGCGATTCCCAAGTCCGGCTCCCTCGCCTATTTGTCCGCCTGGCCCACCGGGTTGCCTCAGCCGGTTGTGTCCACGCTGAATGCATTCACCGGCACTGTGGTTGCCAACGCCGCGATTGTCCCTGTCGGAACGGGAGGCGAGATCAGTATCTTTGTCACGGATGCAGCGGACGTGGTGATTGATCTGAACGGGTACTTTCAGCGCGAGGGGCTCAGCTACTATCCCCTTCCGCCCTGCCGCGTTCTGGACACCCGCAACCCGAATGGGACCTATGGAGGGCCGGTGCTCAACGCCGGAAGCTCGCGCACCTTCTCTGCGACCGGCAGTGGTTGCGGAATCCCTTCCGTGGCCCAGGCATTCTCCATGAACGCGACCGTAGTTCCATCGGCCGGATTGTCTTATCTCACCATCTGGCCCGCCGGTGCTCCGCAGCCATTCGTCTCGACCCTGAACGCCTTCGATGGGTCGGTAACTTCGAACGCACTTTCGATTCGAGCGGGCACCGGCGGATCCTTCAGTACCTTCGTCACCGATACGACGCATTTGATCATCGACACCAGCGGATATTTCGCCCCATAACGGTGGCACAGCAGAGGTGGTGTGGTAAATTAGAAGGAGCCCTCAGCGCTTCCCTTATTTGTGTGTTCCCTTGCGGAGAGATGGCCGAGTGGTTGAAGGCGCACGCTTGGAAAGCGTGTATACGGGAAACTGTATCGAGGGTTCGAATCCCTCTCTCTCCGCCATGCCTAACACAATTATAATCAACAACTTGCAAGAAGCCGTTCGGATAATGTACCCGTGATGTGTCCGAACAGGGCTTATCCTGTTCTTGCATGTTGGAATTGCGGAAACGGCATCAAGAAGGCTGTGCGTTGTTCACTCCCGCGCGTCCCTTTTCGAAGAACTTGGAGTGCAAGCGTTGTGTGTATGTAGCCTACGGGTCCGTCGATGGGCACAAGATTCGGGAGAGTCTGGACACCACGAACCGGGAAGAAGCGCACGACCGGGCTGTCCGAACGATGGAAACAAGCGCGGACGGGTACACCGCCGCCCTTAAATGCGATGAGCGCCCGCGAAGCGGTGGACGCCTATCTTGGCGAACTTCGCTCTTCCGGGCGCACACCGAAGACCATCGCGCGATACGCGGCATCGTGCAACCGGGCCGTTCCAGTTTGAAGAATCAAGCACAATGTCACGCATCTTTTTTCTCCGCGATTGCCGGATATGACATATATGTCGGATACCGAAACCGTGCGAATCCATCGAAGTAGTCGGCTTCACATCGGTGCAGATCGTCGGTCGCAACCTGGAGAGCGTTCGGCTTTACGATAAGAAGTTGAGGGAGCGTTGGCAGCGGGGCGGAATGAAGCAAGAACGCCAGCCATTCCTCTTCAGAATAGTCGCCATAGTGCAGTGGTTCGATCACGCAACCGACGGCGCGAACAGGGTTCAACTTAACGAGGTCGGTGATCAACTGGACGAACCAGTTAAGCTGATTGGCGCCAAGGATGCCCACTTCGTATACATGGCAGAGAAGATCGGCTTGTGGGAAACGGAAGTCGCAGAACACGTCCAGCCCGTCGTCCAGCCACCACTGGAACGGTGTTTCGATAGATTTCGCCAGCCGGTCAGCGATCTCTTCTTCGCTGGAGACGATCTGGTCCCCTTCAGCGGACAGCCGCGTGATTTGGTGCGTTCCGGGATTCGGGAGCATAAGACCACGGGGAGCGTACCAGCCAACGAGGCTTTTGAAGTCGAACGGTGGCTCACATCGCTCAACGTAATATGCCCATCGCCAGCGCATGTTGATACTCAGCATACCAACCGGAAACCGACCGTGAACCGCGAAGCCTGTCGATCTTGCAACGGTTCGCGGCGATTCCCGTTGATACGTTTTCCGAACACCGCCTATGCCGCTGGTTCGGTCATTCGCCGGTAAGCGTCAGTCACGGTAGACAACGGCACGCCTAGCCTCTCCGCGATCCCGCGCCACGATACGCCCTGTTCGCGGAGTTTGATAATCTGATCGCGCCGGAACACACGCATTGGACGGCCCACAACTTTGCCTTTCGCTTTCGCCGCCCGAACCCCAAGTAGGGTGCGCTCCTTGATGATGTCCTTTTCAAATTCAGCGACCGCCGCCAAAATTTGAAGAAGCAACCGGCTGGCCGGATTCGACTCATCCGTGTCCAGCGATTGAGACGTTGCGATGAATCGAACACCGTGCGCCGCCAGTGCTCCAATCTGTTGATTCAGGTGGAGAACGGAACGCCCAAATCTATCTATCTTCCACACCACAACGCAATCGAATTTGCGACGGGCCGCATCGGCCATCAGACAATCAAGGGCCGGGCGCGATGCCTTGCCGCCGCTGAAGCCGTGGTCGATGTACTCCTTGGCGGTGGCCCATCCCCGACGTGCCACGTAGTCGCGGAGTTCGGCAAGTTGATGTTCGCAATTTTGATCGCTGGTGCTCACCCGGCAATAGATCGCTGTTCTCACATTATCACTGTACGGAAACCATGTTCGGAAAACAATAGCGCGAAAGCCCTATCCGCTTTCACCGCCGGGGAAATGCTAGGCTCAGAACGATGTGCAAGCATTGCGGCCACCTGATCGGCTACCACTGGCCGGAAGATGAAAAGTGCACGGTAAAGGATTGTGATTGTCCCGTTGCCGAAGTGACGGTGTGTCCAAATTGTGTCCAGCGAACCGCGATTCTACCCGAACTTGCCGCCAGTGCCGAATCTGACCGAACCGGGAATGAACAACTTGAATGTTGTCAATACCCATCGAAGCCCGAATCCCTCTCTCTCCGCCATACCTGACTTCCATCACCGATAAACATCCGACCTGTGGCGAACTCGTACGATTAGGATCTCTTCCGGCGAAATCATGAAGATGACTCGGAATTCTCCAACCCGTAGGCGAAAGTGTCCGTGCCATTCACCCGCAAGCGACTTGACATCGCCAGCGCCGGAAGCGCCGTATTCAGTCAGGGCGCGAAGGATTCGCACTGCCGTTTCACGAGCGATTCCGCGCAACTCGGCTCGCGCTGACTCCGGCCATACGAACTTCATCGCAGACCGAACTCGTCAAGGATTTCCTCATGCGAAATCACCCTTCCCTGGCGAATGTCCTCGCGTGCTGCTCCGATTGCTCTCGCGTCACCCTCAGTCACCGGCTCATCATCCAACGTCGCAGATAGGGCCGCCCGATAGGCTGGGCTCACCGTCAGGTACTCCAGAAAACGAGTGGCCGCAGGCAGTTCCTCTTCCGGAATGCGGTTGACTAGATCGTGGAGTGTGTCGCGAGTCATTGAGAATCCCTTCTCTCAGCGTACAGCATTGCGCGCCGGACCCATGGCACGTTCGTAATCGCGCCGGTTCACAGGGACCGGGAGTTGCGCCGTCAATAGTGCAGGAAAATCAAAGGTGCCATGGCAACGGTGGGATTCTTTGGAACTCTGGGATTAGTGCTTGCTCCCCATGTGGCGAGATCTGTCGCGGGAGGCCGCACGGACCCCAGCGATCACCGCGCCGCACTCGGCATTCGAGTCTCCCTCCCTGCTGCGCCTTCTCGTTACAAGTGAATTAGGACGGTATAATCTCGTACTATCATGCTCACTCTCTGGCTCTTGTTGGCGGCAACCGCAACCGTGGAGGCCGCCGAACCGAAGAGAATCTTCACAGCGGCGCTCGGGACAGAAACAAACTCCTTCTCCCCGATTCCAACGGGAATGGAACTGTTTCGACAGACGATGCTTGTGCGCAATGGCAAGCACAGTGACAAGCCGACCCATACCGCGCTACCGTTGCTACTGTGGCGGGACCGCGCACGTGCGAGAGGTTGGACGGTGATAGAGGGTTTGGCCGCGTATGCCCAACCGTCGGGCGAGACGACAAGGTTCGCCTACGAATCGCTTCGGGACGAGATTCTCTCGGATCTGCGAAAGGCGATGCCGGTGGACGCCGTGCTCCTCAATCTTCATGGAGCGATGATCGCGGACGGGTATCTGGATGCAGAAGGAGATCTCCTGGGGCGCGTGCGGGAGCTTGTGGGTCCGGAGGTGATGATCGGCGTTGAACTCGATCTGCATTGTCATTTGACGGAGAAAAAGGTCCGTTCGTCGAACGTGATCGTTATCTTCAAACAGTATCCGCATTTGGACGTGACGGATCGCGCAGAGGAAGTATTCCGTATCATCGCTGCAACCTTGGAGCGTAAGGTGAAGCCGGTGCAGGCAACGTACGATTGCCGCATCCTGGGAATCTTTCCGACCACGCGGGAACCCATGCAGGGCTTCGTCCAGCGCATGCAGTTGTTGGAGGGCAAGAACGGAATTCTCTCGGTATCCCTCGGGCACGGGTTCCCGTGGGGAGACACACCGGAATCGGGCATGCGCGTACTGGTGATCGCGGATGGGGATTCGCGGAAGGCCGCCACGCTTGCGGAACGATTAGGAAAGGAACTGTGGAGTTTTCGCAAGGAGCTCGCGCCATCATTTCTCTCCGTCGAGCAGGCAGTAAACCGCATCGAGCAACATCGCGGAGCACGCCCATTGGTTCTCGCTGATGCAGCAGATAATCCGGGGTTAGGCGCGGCAGGGGACTCGACCTTCCTACTGCGACGATTGATTGAGCGCAAGGTGGGCGGTGTGGCGATCGCGCCCATGTGGGACCGCGTAGCGACGCAGACGGCGGAGGCGGCGGGAGTCGGCGCGCGACTGCACATGCGCATTGGCGGGAAGATGGGGCCCGCTTCAGGAAATCCTGTGGATACTGTAGTGACGGTCAAGGGATTTGCGAGAAATGCGTTTCAGCCGTTTGGAAAGGCCAATTCGGCATTGGGGAATATTGCGTGGCTGCGCATCGGAGAGCGGGAGGAAGAGGCGATTGACGTCATGGTGAACGATCAGCGCGCTCAGGGATTCTCCCCACCCTGTTTTACGGCGGCAGGGCTCGATCTTATGACGCGGCGGGCATTGATCGTAAAGTCCACGCAGCACTTCTACGCGGGGTTTGCGCCGATCGCGGCTGAGGTCCTGTATGTTTCCTCAGATGGAACCGGGCCAATGGATATGCGAACCATTCCGTTCAAACATCTGACTCGGGCAATGTGGCCACGCGTCGAGAATCCGTTTGGAGAGTGAGGGAGCCAACGCCCGCTCCAAGCGATCACCGCGCCACACTCGCTCGCTAATGCATCATGGTCTGTTTCGGCTGTTACAATCCGGCGGGTTGCTCTGTGGTCACGCGGTCGTTCTTGTCGAACGTGCTGTGCCCTGGGGCCTACCTTGGCGCGTTCACGAAACTTGCTGAGTCGTTGGAGCGCGAGACCGGACATCGGGCCGTGGTCATCCACGACGGGCCAACGGGCGTACTCTCCAAACCTCATTGGCAGGACGCCATCATTCGGCAACTGGAGATTATCGGTGAGGCGAGCAAACAGATATCACCTTCCCTGGAGGGCGTGATCATCAACGGCCAGAACTCGGGTCGTTGGCCCGGGTCATTGGAACGTCGCCCGCGCTAGCGCCGGATGCGGCGGACCGTGAGCCCAGGCTAGGGGCAAGCGAAATGGAACTCTCTCCCAGTGGCCTGCGTATGATGACATTGAGGGATAAGCAATAAAACGAGACGCCATCGCAGACATAGGCCGCAACCACCCCTGCCCCTGCGGCAGCGGACGCAAGTACAAACGCTGTTGTCTCGCCAAGCACGTCACCGAAGCGCGCCAGGAAGCCGAACGCGCCAAGCGCCGCGCAGAAAATTTCCTAGGCGGCCCCGCGGCCGTTTTTGAGCACGCAATCAACCGAGTGCGATCCCACCAAACCCGAAAGCCGCGCTAAGCAACCGCCCCCGCCAGCGCCTCCAACCCCGCCCGCAACACCCCCGCCATCGCCACCTCCCCCGCAATCTCCCCCGCCCCCAGCTTCGTCCCCCACAGGTCCACCGTAACCTCCGCCACCACATTCGCCGACATCACCGTCAGCGTCTCCTTCAACGAAGCCTGCGCAAACACCCCGCGCGACGACGCATGGAACAGCGCCACCGGCTTGCCCACCAGTTCCCCGCTACCCACCACCCAATCCAGAGCGTTCTTCAAAACCCCAGGCACTCCATGCGCATATTCCGGCGTCGAAAAAATCACCGCGTCCGCCGCCGTCAACCGCCGCCGCCACTCCCGCACATGCTCAGAAACACCCTCATCGTCTATGTCCGGATTGAAGTGCGGAAGATCCCCCAATCCCGTATACCGTTCCAACGCGATACCCGCCGGCACAACCGCGCCTGCTGCCTCCAGCAGCGCGGTATTCGATGACGAAGCTCGCAGACTGCCAGACACCGTAAGAAAACGCATGCCCTATCCTTTCTATCCCACTTGCTTGGATGCAACTCGCAGCAGTATCGGCTCCAGTCCTTCAATAAATCTGCGTTTCAGATGCGCCCACCGGCCCGGATACGGCACCCGCACCCACTCGCCCTTCCAAGCCGCCAGCGCCGCCGCCCTCTCCACATTGCCTTCAATCGAACGCACCACCGTTACGATCACCGCCGGTTGCAGCCGCCGGAAAATCCTGGACAATCGTCCTTCGCTCTCCCCGCAAGCCGCCCGCCGCGCTTCCCTATCCAACCCATCCACCGGCGCCGGACACAAATCCACCAAATAGCAACCACAATCGCGAAACCGGTCGAGAAACGCTCCCTCCTCGATCGTGTCATCCACACTCGAAAACGCCTCCAGCATCGCCCGGTACAACCCCGAATCGCCACGATAGAAGAACCGCCCCGACGCCGGTGGAGCCTCGCCCACAAACAACACCCGAACTTCTCGCGGACAAAACCGCCGGCGCAGCCGATCCCGCTCCACAGCTATACCAACTCCACCTTCTGCCCCACTTCGATCACGCCCCCCTGTTCCACCGCGGAATTCAGCGCCAACTCCCCGCCGAAGCGGTTCACAATGTCACGCAGCACCGCCGCATCCTGCCGCAATGTATCCGGATCGTAGGTCGTCATCACGCACCGGCCGCGCAGGCTGTCCATGCCGATCACCACGTCCCCAATGCGCAGTTTCCTCCCCGGCCACCGGCGTTCCTCCAGCCCTTCCACGCCTCCAATCACCAGATTCGGGCGCAGCCTCCGCCCGTCTCTTCCAAACGCGGCAATCGCTCCATCCGTGGCCACCAACAGCGGCAGAATATCGAACCGGTCCGCCGTCTCATCGTGGATCAGTTCCACCTGCGGTCCACCGATCTTGCGCACATCTTCCAGCACGCTTGCCTCCGTCCACGGCCGCCCATCCACCAGCGGCACCCCGTTCGCATCCGTCGTCCCTTTGTGCCCCAGTAAAGCCGGATGCGTCCGCGCCGTGATCAGCCGTCCCCGCGGGTCCACCGTCAGAATCACGCGATCCCCTTCGATGCCCAGCCGCGTCACCGTGGCCCGCTGCAGCGGTTCCCCAGCCATCGACTTCACCGGATACCGCCAGATCTCCTTGATGTACATCGTGCTGTTCAATATCGCCCCCTCTTTATAGAATGCGCCGGTCCGCGGCGCTTATTCCTTCATCATTGATGCTCGCCACGCGCCGCCGCATCAATCCGTTCTCATCGAACTCCCACAACTCGTTGCCGTAAGACCGGTACCACGCCCCGTTCGCATCGTGCCATTCGTATTCGAACGTAACGGCGATCCGGTTGTCGTGGAAAGTCCACAGCGTCTTCTTTAAGCGATACTCCAGTTCCTTCGCCCACTTCCGCCGCAGGAACGCGACAATCGCCTCGCGTCCCCGCAGAAACTCCGTGCGATTGCGCCATTCCGAATCCGCCGAGTAGGCCATCGAAACGCGTTCCGCATCGCGCGAGTTCCAGGCATCCTCCGCCATCTGCACCTTCCGTGTCGCGCTCTCCAGCGTAAATGGAGGCGCGATCACGGCAGGCGCGGTCCCCGCCGTCGCCTCAGGCACTGGCCGCCGCCTCCATCTCCACAGCCACGCGTGGGAAATCCACCTCCGTCCGCGCCACATGATTGAAGTAGTTCGTAAAAATGTTGATCGCCACATTCGCCACAATCTCCGCAATGTCCCCATCGCTGAAACCCGCGGCCTTCACCTCCGCAATCGCTTCATCGGAGACGACGCCGCGCTGCACCACCAGCTTCTGCACGAACTGAAGTCCCACATCGCGCCGCGTATCCGCCGCGTGAGCTTCGCGCCCTGCGGCGATCTCTTCCGCCGTCAACCCCGTCATCTTCCCGATCGCCGTGTGCGCCGACAGGCAGTATTCGCAGGAGTTCGCCTGCGCCACCGCCAGCGCAATCTGCTCGCGAAATTTCGCGTCCAGCCGCCCGCTTCCCAGCGCCGCGCCAAAACTCAGGTACGCCTCCAACGCCGCCGGTCCCGCCGCCAGCGTCTTCATCAAATTCGGAGTCATCCCCAGCTTCGCCTGCACGCCATCCAGCAAACGCCGCGTCTTTCCGCTGGTTTCTTCCGGATTCACTCCACTGATTCTCTGCATTCTCAATTCCTCTTTTCCATCGCAATCGTTGCGATACACCCTCTCCTGCACACCACCCGCCAATCGCGTCCCACCGCTAACCCGCTGAAAACAAACACACGCCCTCCACTCACCCGCTCGCGAAAAATCACGAATCACGAAAATCAGAAGCACGATCACGAGATCTCGCGATATCCTGAAACCGTGGACCCGAACCGCTCCCCGCCATCATCCTCGCCATCGCCGAACAGCGCTCGCTCGCCGCCGTTCTCAAATCCATCATCGATGCCGTCGCCCGCCAACCCGGAGTCGCCCTCGCCCGCCTCTGGCTCCGCGAGCCCGATCGCGCCTGCCCCATCTGTTCCACCGCCGAGTGGAACCCTGAGCCCGCGCTCCACCTCCGCGCTGCCGCCGGAACCCCCATTGCCGAAAGCGCCGATTGGAGCCGCATCGATGGCACCTTTCATCGCATCCCCCTCTCCCGCAGCAACCTCAAGATCGCGCACATCGCTCTCACCGGCGAGTCCATCCGTATCTCCAACCTCGCCCGCGATCAACACTGGGTGCGCTATCCGGAATGGGTGCGCCGTGAGCAGTTGGTCAGCTTCACCGGCCACGCGCTCGTCTTTCGCGGTGAGCCTCTGGGCGTGCTCGCCGTCTTTCGCCGCACACGCAGCGGCGAGGATTGCGTCCAGTGGCTCAAAACCATGGCCAGTGCCGCCGCCGTGGCCATCGCCAATGCCCGCGCCTTCGAAGACAATGAGTCCCTGCGCCGCGAGCTCGAACTGGAGCGCGATTACCTCCGCGAAGAAGTAGCCTCCACCGGCGCCTTTGGCGAAATCCTCGGACGCAGCCCCGCCCTCGAACGCGTCCTGCATCAGGTCGAGCTGGTGGCCTCCACCGACGCCAACGTCCTCATCCTCGGCGAAAGCGGCAGCGGCAAGGAACTCATCGCCCGCGCCATTCACCAGCGCAGCGCCCGCGCTCGCAAGCCACTAGTGAAGGTGAACTGCGGGTCGATTCCTCATGAGCTCTTTGAAAGCGAGTTCTTCGGCCATGTCCGCGGCGCCTTCACCGGAGCCCTGCGCGACCGCATCGGCCGCTTTCAACTCGCCGACGGCGGCACCCTCTTTCTCGATGAGGTTGGCGAGATCCCGCTCGACCTCCAGCCCAAACTCCTCCGCGTTCTTCAGGAAGGCGAGTTTGAGCGCGTGGGCGACGACTCCACCCGCCGCGTCAACGTCCGCGTCCTCGCCGCCACCAACCGCGACTTGCGCAAGGAAGTGGATGCCGGGCGCTTCCGCCTCGATCTCTACTACCGCCTCGGCGTGTTCCCCATGGAAGTGCCGCCCTTGCGCGACCGGCGCGAAGATATCCCCACCTTGATCACCCACTTCGTCCACCAGTCCTGCCTGCGCTTCCACCTCGCTGCCCCCACTGTGTCCAACCGCGAAATGGAACGCGCGCAGCAATACGATTGGCCCGGCAACGTGCGCGAACTGCAGAACGTGGTGGAACGCGCCGTCATCCTTTCACGCGGCGGCAAGCTGATCCTCGAACTTCCAGCATCCACCCATGCTGCCCATCCCATCCACCCCCGGCCCCGTTCCAACGAGGGCATCATCCCGGAGCACGAGTGGCGAAGCCGCGAGCGCGCCAACATCCTCGCCGCACTCCGCCAGGCCGCCGGCCGCATCTCCGGCAAAGGCGGCGCCGCCGATCTGCTCGGCATCAACCCCTCCACACTTTCCTCTCGGATCAAATCGCTCCGGATCGGGAAGCCCGGCGCCGAGTGAGCGCCCACAACCACACACCCAGCGCCACATCAATCGTCATGCAGAAGCCGGGCCACCACACCGGCACCCCCGGATTGTCGATGAGCCGGTGATGGAAAAAGTCGAACACGCCATGCCCCGCCATTCCTGCCGCCACCAGCATCGGGCTCCGTTTATACCCAATCACCGCCACCACCAGAAACACGCATCCCACCGCAACCTCGGCAACCAGCGGCTCAGCCGGAGGCGGAGCCAGCAGCGCGAACAACGCATAGTAGGCGCCGATGACAATCAACACCGTCGGATAGAACGACCGGTCCCTGTCAAATCCAACGAAGACCCCCAACGCAGCCACAACCGCGCCCAACACCACACCGATCAAATATTCCATTGCATGTTTTCCGTCGCTTATCGTACCTCATCGCTGCGCCGTTCACGCAGTAAGGGAACGCAGAGAACGCTAACGACGGGTTCAGCCATCCAAACCTGCTGGGCTGGCGCGTCGTGGTCTTAGGAGGCAAGCTTTGGTAACGTGAGAGGAAATCGCCATGCACAACGCAACAATGCAAGATTCTCCGGAGTCCAGGAAAGCGGTCTTTCGAAAACTAGTGGATCTATATGCCGCCGGAGACGTTTCAGCGCTGGATCAACTCGTTGCGCCCAACTATGTCGGGCACCCGTCAGCGGGTGACCGCGATCTGGAGGGGCTCCGTCAAAGCATCCTATACTTCCACAACCTCTTTATCTATACCAAGGACTCCTTTCACATTGAAGATCAACTGGTCGACGGCGAGAAGGTCGTTACCCGTATGACCGCCAATGTCCAGATACGAGCGACCGGAGAACCCGTTACGCTGCTGGGTATCAACATCGCTCGCATTGTGGACGGCAAACTGGTGGAAGAATGGAACACCTGGGAACAAACGAAGGCAACCGAAAGACTGAAACCATCCGATCTGAGTGCCTAACACGACTCTGCAGCACCCTGAGTCATCCGCTTACCCTTAGCTGGCGTGATCACGCACAGCGCCTGCCCGGGCCCCACCTCGATTTGTTGTCCGTCAACCGTCCAGGTCAACACTCCCTCGATGCCGTAAATGGTCTCCTCATAGTGGTCGTGGCTGTGCGCGGGGGCCCGCTGGCATGAGCAAGCAGGCCATGAACCGTCTCCTCGGGAGTCTCGAAGAATCCGGGTATCTCGTCCGGTCCGACGCCCCGGATGAGGGCCGTGCGCGGGTCATCCGCTTCACCAGGCGCGGGCACGCTGCATACTCCAAAATCCACGACATTCTCCGCGACATCGAACGCGAATGGAGGGCGGAACTCGGGTCAAAGGATTTCACTCAGCTCAAAGAACTCCTCGCTCGTGTGTGGGACAGCCCATTGATCCGCTAGTGATGGCTTCCATACCCCAAAATAGAAATCATGAGGATTGCTGTTCTATCCCTGCTCCTGTCCCTCACGCCTGCCTCCCCCGCCGATCCATCCACCGCGCTCGAAACCCAGGTCCTCCAGCAGGTCAATCGGGAGCGGCAATCCCGAGGCCTCCCCCCGCTCCGACAGGATCCGCAGCTCACCAAACTCGCCCGCCAGCACAGCCGCAACATGGCCGATCGCCGCTTCTTCTCCCACGACGACCCCACCCAAGGCGACGTCGGCGATCGCCTCAAGTCCGCCGGCATCCCATGGACCGCCTGCGCCGAGAACATCTACCGCGCCTCTGCCACCCCAGACCCGGCCCCCGCCGCCGTCCGCGCCTGGATGAAGAGCCCCGGTCATCGCGCCAATCTCCTCGGTAAAAACTACACCCGCACGGGAATCGGAATCGACAACCGCCGCGCCTTCCTCATTACGCAAATCTTCCTCGCCGAAGACTAAGGGTTCGAAGAAGGACTGTGGTACCCTTCCATTGATATGGCAAGCAGAAGTGTCAACAAGGTGATCCTCCTCGGGAATCTGGGGAAGGACGCCGAGACCAAGTTCACCCCCAGCGGCGTCGCCCGCACCACGTTCTCCATCGCCACCACCCGGCGGTTCAAAGACAATCAGACCGGCGAGTGGAAAGATGAAACAGATTGGCACAATATTGTTCTATGGCGGTCCGAAAACCTCGCCAACTATCTGTTGAAGGGCAAGCAGGTCTACGTCGAAGGGCGTCTCCAGACGCGCAGCTACGACGACAAGGACGGCAACAAACGCTACATGACCGAAGTGGTGGCTGACGACGTCATTCTGCTTGGCGGACGTGGCGATGCGGGAGTGGGCGGCGGACCCGAAATGGGCTCCAGCGTCGTCTCCATGCCTCGTTCCGCGATGGGTGGTGGCAGCCAGCGCCAGGCCCCCGCGGCCGATGCACCGTTCCCCGAAGCCAGTGACGATGACGTCCCCTTCTAAGAAAAAGCAATCTTGGTTCGAGGCCAAAAAGCTGTGCCGGCTGAATCAAAATGACATCGCAATGGCCAAAGCGCTCGGCTTCCAGCCCGCTTCCCTAATCCGCGCCAGAACCGCCCCCAATCAGGAATGGAAGCTTCCCGTGAAAGAGTGGATTCGGGAACGCCACCGGCAGCGCTTTGGCCGCATTCTCGGTGAAGAGGCTCCACCCCCACAACCCGTGAGCCTGGAACGAGCGCAATAGGGATAGCCGCATTCCCTGCACCCCTAAGCCCCCCCACTCCATCTCATGACTGGAGCAAACACTCCGGAAATGAGGGGCAGATGGCATTCCTAACCAATAAAATCGCGCTGGTCACCGGCGCATCCCGAGGCATCGGTGCGGCAATCGCACAGCGCCTCGCCCGCGATGGCGCCACCGTGGCGATCACCTACAGTGCATCCCCGGCGCGTGCCGAAGAAGTCGTCCGGTCCATCGTCGCCGCGGGTGGAACCGCGATCGCCGTCCAGGCCGACAGTGGCGACCCCGCTGCCGTACGCAACGCCGTCGAAGCCGTCGCCGCCCGCTTCGGACGCATCGATATCCTCGTCAACAACGCCGGTGTCCTCCACCTCGCCCCCATTACCGAATTCCCCGCCGAGGACTTCGAGCGCCTCATAAATATCAACGTCCGCGGCGTCTTTGAAGCCACCAAAGCGGCAGTGCGCCACATGGGCGAAGGTGGACGCATCATCATGATCGGCAGCGTCAACAGCGACCTCGTCCCATTCCCCAATGGGTCCGTCTATGCACTCACCAAAGGCGCAGTCGCCGCCTTCACCCACGGCCTCGCCCGCGAACTCGGCCCCAAGGGAATCACCGTCAACAACCTCCAGCCTGGCCCCGTGGCCACCGACATGAATCCCGAACATGGCGATTCCTCCGAAATGTTGCGCAAAACCCTCGCCGTCGGCCGCTACGGCAGACCCGAAGAAGTGGCCGCCCTCGTCGCCCACCTCGCCGGCCCCGAAGCAGGCTACATCACCGGAGCCCAAATCAAAATCGACGGTGGCTTTGCCGCCTGACAACCTCGCATAAACTGACAACGCCGGACGTTCTCGCGTCCGGCGCTGTGCAGTCTCTCTATTGTCGTTTCTCTCGGAAGACGGATCTGTGCTTTCTCGCTAGGACCTCCCTTGGAAACAGGATTTTCGGTTTGCCGGAGTTTACCGGCTCAGTCTCTCTCTTTGGTAAGTTAGTGTTCGCAGCACCCGGTTTCTCTCTCTCGAAGTAGGTGTTTTTTCTAACTCTCTTGCCTAGTAATGCGACGCAGCCGCAAGAAAAGGGACATCACGGCTCAGGTTTTTCGCCGAGGGACATTTTTCCCCTCTCCACCTTAGGATGGGGCATGCCTGTGTGGCTGGCCTTACTCGCCGTGACCGCGGCAACCCTCCAGACCGAAGCCGTGCTCCGCACCGGTTGCGATGCCGACGAAACGGCACTCGCCACACTCCCCGCCGGCGCCCAGGTCGAAGTGCGCTCCGCCCTTTCCGGCGGCAGTGGCACTTGTTACAAAATCGTCACCACCCTCGACGGCAAACAACTCACCGGCTACCTCCCCGCCAAAGCGCTCAAAAGCGTCGAAGCCTTCGATCAGGCCCGCCGCGAAGCCCGTGGATTCGGAGCCACCAACGCCGCCGCTACCGAGCAGGTCAAAGCCGTCGTCCGCCAGGCCACGGCCAAGGGTGGCCGCGAGCATCCCGCCGCCAAAGCCTGGGCCCTCATCGAAGCCAATCAACCCGCCGAAGCCCTCCGCATGATTGAGCAGGATCTGCTCCGCTATCCCGTCGATCCATACCTTCACGCCGTCGCCGGAATGGCCTACTACCGTATGGATAACCTCGATCGCGCCATCCTCCATTGGAAGGAATCCACTTCCATCGAAGAGAACCCCTCCATCGCCGCCCTGCTGAAGCGGGCGGAACGCGAGAAGGCCGCCGACAAAGGCTCGGAACGCATGGTGGGCAACCGCGTCATCCTCCGCTACGAACGCTCCACGCTCTCAGAACCCTTCGCCCAATCGATGCTGCAGGCCCTCGACGAAGAGTACTCGCGCGTCTCCACCCAACTCGGCTGCCGCGCCAGTGAAAAGGTCACCGCCGTGGCCCAAAGCCGCCAAAGTTACTTCGCTTCCACCCAAGCCGCCGAATGGAGTGGCGGAATGTACGATGGCCGCATCCACGTCCCCGTAACCGAATCCCGCCAGGTCAGTGCCAACACACGAAAGACCTTCGCCCATGAGTTGGTCCACGCCTGTCTCCACGAACTCGGCTCCTGGCCAAGCTGGCTCCATGAAGGTCTCGCCCAGAAATTCTCCGGCGACACCACACCCGCCAACGCCCGCACCCTGATGGAAGAAATGCGCAAAGCCAAGGCATTGCCGAAACTCTCGCAATTGGGCCAGAACTGGTCCCGCATGAGCTCCCAACACGCACTCGTGGCCTACACGCTGGCGCTCTACGCAGCAGAAAAATTAGTGGAAATGAAAGCGTCAACCGGTCTCGGCAACGTCCTCCGCGATCCCAGCGGATTCCCCGCCATCGAAGCCGAACTCGACCGCGCCCTGGGCCTATAACCAACCCGTCTGGGTTTGGCCGTCCATCTTCGCTGCAACACACAACACCGCAACCCGCACAACACCGCAACCCGCACAACACCGCAACCCGCACAACACCGCAACCCGCACGACACCGCTTCCGAGCCGCGACCGTTAGGAAGCGGTGAATGCACTGGAAGTGGAGCGAACTATCGAGCGCACACCCCGGTATCCAGTCCCCACGCGAAGGGCCTCTCAGTCTCGCGATGGACGAATTCCTAAAAACGACTTCTTTCCCAACGTGGCTTGAGGATTGGCAACTCGCGGCGGAAATGCCAACGTCACCCGCGCCAGCCGAAGGCCACCCCCGCAGCCCGCAGGCACTTGCTCCAAAAACATCGGTGTATATCGGTGTGCATCGGGTTCGAATCGGTGTCCCCCAGAGGCACTACCGCGCTACCCGTGTCCCAAATACATCAACCACCCCAACCCAAACATCACCGCCACGAAATACCCAAACGATCGCAATCCATAATGCAACCGCTCCGGATCGCTCTTCTTCGTCACCACGCCCAACACCACCGAACAAAACAGCGCAAACAGCAAAGCCGCTTCAAAATGCGAGAGATTCACCTTCGGCATGGCGTTAATCCTTCCTCCCCGACACAATCTCAAACGCATCCACCATCGCCAGCACGTTCATCAGCCCTGCCGCCACCAGGAACTTCGTCCCGTAGTCATGCACGTGCCCCGCAATCTCCGGCTGATCGTACCCCAGCCACGTCGTCAGGAAGTACAGCACCCCGCTCATCATGTCCGCAAACGAACCGCCGGTATAAATGATGGTCGTCAGCAAATCCCCGCTGGCCGGCTGGAACATCGCTCCCCGCATCATGATGCCGAAAAGAAACGTCAGCAGTATGGAGCCCGAAAGCAGCATCGCCCGCCCCGTCCGCTTCAAATAAAAGTGCCCCGCGCCCGGAATGATCCAGGCCAGCAGAACCACCGGAGCCCACGTCAGAATCGGGACAGACGGTTCCTTCTTGATTGCGACTTGTTCCGCCATATGGAGTAACCCTCAGTGTAGCAAAGGCCTCCAGCGTCGATATAATAGGCTTGTTTCACATGCCTATCCTTCTCATGCTGGTGCTCTCTGTGTTTTCCGCCGCGGCGGCTCCGGTGGAGTTCAACCGCGACGTGCGGCCCATCCTCTCCGACAACTGCTTCGGCTGCCACGGGCCCGACGCCGCTTCGAAGAAGATCCCCCTGCGCCTCGATAGCGAAGCCGCCGCCAAAGCCGATCTCGGCGGACGCCGCGCCATTGTCGAAAATGACCCCGCCGCCAGCGTCATGATCCAGCGCATCACCACCGACAAAAAAGGCCTGCGCATGCCTCCGCTCTCCACCGGCCACACGCTCAGCGAACGCGAAGTCGGCATCCTCCGCGAGTGGATCGCCCAAGGCGCAAAATGGCAGAAGCACTGGTCCTTCCTCCCGCCGGAGCGCCCCGCCCAGCCTGCCGTCAGTAACCCCGCCTGGCCCAAAAACGGCATCGACTATTTCGTCCTCGCCCGCCTCGATCGCGAAGGCTGGAAGCCCTCCCCCGCCGCCGCCAAGACCACCCTCCTCCGCCGCGCTTCCCTCGATATCACCGGTCTCCCACCCACTCCCGCCGAGATCGACACCTTCCTCAACGACCGCTCCTCCAATGCCTTTGAGAAAGCCGTCGATCGCATGCTCGCCTCTCCCCGCTACGGTGAGCGCATGGCCATCCGCTGGCTCGATGCCTCCCGCTATGCCGATACCAACGGCTACCAGTTCGATGGAGAGCGTGTCATGTGGCGCTGGCGCGATTGGGTCATCGATGCCTTCAATCGCAATCAGCCCTTCAATCAATTCGCCCTCGAACAAATCGCCGGCGACATGTTGCCTGGCGCAAAACTCGATCAGCGCATCGCCACCGGCTTCAATCGCAACCACCGCGCCAACACCGAAGACGGCATCATCGCCGAAGAGTACGCCGTCGAATACGTCGTGGACCGCGTCGAAACCACCTCCGCCGTCTTCCTCGGTTTGACCATGGGCTGCGGACGCTGCCACAACCACAAATACGATCCCATCACCCAGAAAGAGTTCTACCAGTTCTTCGCCTACTTCAATAACATCCCCGAATATGGCCGCGCTATGAAGTACGGCAACTCGCCGCCGCTGGTGCCCGCCCCAACACGCGAACAGCAGCAGCAGTTACAGAAGCTCGAAGCGCGTGTGGAAAAGCTGAACGCATCCATTGACGGCGAGCGCGCCGCAACAGAAAAGGCCCAACATGTTTGGGAGCGCAGCCTCGCCAAAGCCGCGCCCCAATACTGGCGCCCGTCCGTCCTCCGCGACGGCTACTTCGACCTCGACAGCGACCTCCCCGGCCATACCGGCACGCCGCGCATCGTCGAAGGCCGCATCGGCAAGGCCGTTGCCTTCGATGGCAAAACATCGCTCGACATGTCCGGCTACGGCCAGTACGACGTCGACACCCGCTTCAGCATCGCCGCCTGGGTCAAGCCCGATTGCACCACCTGCTCCGTGCTCTCCCGCATGAACGATTCCCCCCGTGGCAAAGGCTATGGCATCCACATCCAGGACGGAAAACTGTTCATCACCATGACCAGCGCCTGGGAAACCGACGCCACAAAATACGAAACCGAAGAGACCGTGAAACCCGGCCAGTGGTTTCACCTCGCGCTCACCTACGACGGCAGCAAGATGGCCGCCGGCCATACGCTCTACGTCAACGGCAAGCCGGCCAAAGTGAAGGTCCTGCAGGACAATCTCTATCGCCCCTTCCGCAACGCAGGCGCCAAATACAACGTTCCCTTCCGCATCGGTGCAGGCAACGGTCCGGAACAGATGTTCCGCGGCTTGATCGACGATGTCCAGTTCTTCTCCCGCGTCCTCCCCATCGACGAAGTGGAATCGCTCGCCCCCGGCTTGTCGCTGAACGCCATCGCCGCGAAACCCGAATCCACGCGCACCCCGGCCGAACAACGTCAACTCCGCTGGCACTTCCTTGAAAACGCCTCTGCCTCGAACGTCCGCACCTGGTGGGCGCAACTCACAGCCCTCCAACTCGAAAAAGAAAAGCTCGAGCGTACCTTCCCCTCCGTCATGGTGATGGAAGAGAACAAAACACGCCGTCCCACACACCGCCTCAATCGCGGCCAGTATGACAAGCCCGCCGAAGTTGTCGAACCCGGTGTGCCCGCCATCCTTCCTCCTCTCCCCGCCGGTGCCTCCAATGACCGGCTCGGCTTCGCCAAGTGGATGGTCGACGAAAAGAATCCGCTCCTCGCCCGCGTCACCATGAATCGCCTCTGGCAGAACATGTTCGGCACCGGCATCGTCAAAACAACCGAAGATTTCGGCCTCCAGGGCGAATGGCCCTCGCACCCCGAACTGCTCGATTGGCTCGCCACCGAATTCGTCCGCACCGGCTGGGACATGAAGGCAATGGTGAAAACCATCGTCATGAGCGCTGCCTATCAGCAGGAATCGAAAGCCTCGCCGGACATGATCCAGCGCGATCCCGATAACCGCCTCCTCGCCCGCGGCCCGCGCATTCGCATGACCGCCGAGATGGTCCGCGACACCGCCCTGCTTGCCGCCGGCCTCCTCAGCGAGCGCATCGGCGGACCCAGTGTGAAGCCCTACCAGCCCGCCGGCTTGTGGAAAGAGCTCATCATGCAGGATATGGACTACGTCCAAAGCACCGGCTCCGATCTCTACCGCCGCAGCCTCTACACCTTCTGGAAGCGCACCGTTGCTCCGCCCATGATGGCCAACTTCGATTCCGCCCTCCGCGAGGCCTGCACCGTGCGTGAGAACCGCACCAATACGCCGCTCCAGGCGCTCAATCTGATGAACGACGTCACCTTCGTCGAAGCCGCCCGCTTCATCGGCCAGCGCATGATTCTCGAAGGTGGCAAGCAGTCCGATGCCCGCCTCCGCTATGGCTTCCGCCTCGTCACCGGCCGTGCCCCCACGGACAACGAAGTCACCGTGCTCCGCGAGAACCTCCGCTACCACGATGATTACTTCGCCTCCAAACCCGAGCGCGTCGCCGCCTATCTCGCCCAAGGCGATTCCCGTGCCGACGCGAAAGTCAATGGCCGCGAACTGGCCGCCTACGGCGCCGTCGCCAGCCTCATGCTCAATCTCGATGAAGCGATAACCAAGGAGTGACGCAAGTGAACGAATTCGACAAATACCGCCTGGCCATCACACGGCGCCATTTCTTCTCCCGCTCCGCCGCTTCCCTCGGCACCGCGGCCCTCGGCTCCTTGCTCGCCCGCGATGGCTACGCCGCCACTACAGGCGCGGCAGGCTTGCCCGGACTCCCGCATTTCCCCGGCAAAGCGAAGCGTGTCATCTATCTCTTCCAGCATGGCGCGCCCTCGCAGCTCGATCTCTACGATCCCAAGCCCGGCCTGGCCAAAGTGAAAGGGCAGGATCTTCCCGAGTCCGTGCGCATGGGCCAGCGCCTCACCGGCATGACGGCCTATCAGGCCACATTCCCCACCGCGCCTTCCATCTTCAAGTTCTCCCCCCAGGGCAAGAGCGGCATGATGCTCAGCGAGCTGCTGCCCTACACCTCGAAGGTCGCCGATGACATCTGCCTCATGCGCTCCCTGCACACTGAGGCCATCAATCACGATCCTGCCGTCACCTTCTTCCAGACCGGCTTTCAACTCGCCGGCCGCCCCAGCATCGGCTCCTGGGTCTCTTATGGATTGGGCAGCGACAACCAGGATCTGCCCGCCTTCGTCGTTATGGTCTCCCAGGGACTCGGCAACGCGCAGGCCCTCGCCGATCGCCAGTGGTCCAGCGGCTTTCTCCCCACCAAGTACGCGGGCGTGAAGTTCCGCGCAGGCGCCGATCCCGTGCTCTATCTCTCCAATCCCGATGGCTACGAAAGCGCCGCCCGCCGCCGTTTCCTCGATGATCTCGGCAAACTCAACGACCTCAAGCTGAAGGATTACCAGGACCCCGAAATTGCCACCCGCATCGCTCAATATGAGATGGCGTTTCGCATGCAAAGCTCTGTCCCCGAACTCGCCGATCTCTCCAAAGAGCCCGAGCATATCTTCGAAATGTACGGCCCCGATGCGCGCAAACCCGGTTCCTACGCTGCCAATTGCATCCTCGCCCGCCGTCTCGCCGAGCGCGGCGTTCGCTTCATTCAGTTGTTCCATCGCGGCTGGGATCAGCATGGCAATCTGCCGAAAGATCTCGCCAAGCAGTGCATGCAGACTGATCAGCCCTCCGCCGCCCTCATCCAGGATCTGAAGCAGCGTGGCATGCTCGATGACACCGTCGTCATCTGGGGCGGGGAATTCGGACGCACCGTCTATTCCCAGGGCACGCTCACCGAAGACAACTACGGCCGCGATCACCATCCCCGCTGCTTCTCCATGTGGGCCGCGGGCGGCGGATTCCAGGGCGGCCTCTCTTACGGTGAAACCGACGACTTCAGCTACAACGTCGTCAACAATCCCATGGAAGTCCACGACCTCCACGCCACCATGCTCCACTGCCTCGGCGTCGATCACCTCCGCCTCACCTTCAAGTTCCAGGGACGCCACTACCGGCTCACCGATATCCACGGCAAAGTAGTGAAGGACCTGCTGCGCGCGTGACCGGGCGCGTGTTTCGCGTTCTCCTCGTTCTCGGGGCCGCGGTGCTGCTCTATGGCTCGCTCTATCCGCTCGAGTTCCGCGAATACCCCTGGCCGCGCCTCATCTACCGGCCCGCCTACGGCCGCGCCGCGCAACTCGACGTCCTCCTCAACGTCCTGGTCTACATGCCCCTCGGCGCATTCGCCGCCATGGGGTTTCGTGCCTGGTGGGCCCGTGGACTCGCCTGGATCGCACTCTCCGCCATGTCCCTCGGCATCGAATTCGCGCAGCTTTGGATCCGCACCCGCAATGGCGACCTCCGCGATTTCTATTGCAACAGCCTCGGTGCCTTGCTCGGCCTGCTCGCCGGAGTGTGGCTGGCCAAACGCCTCCGCCTCGAACACCTTGCTAAGCTCTGGCGCCGTGATCCCGGCGCCTGGCTGCTCCTCATTCTCTGGATGCTCGGGCAAATATTCCCCTTCGTCCCGCTCGCCCGCTTCTCCAAATTGCACGAGTTCCTCGGCCTCTGGTCGGCCCCCTCGTTTTCCTTCCTCCAAATGGGCGATGCCCTCTCCACCGGCTTGGCGCTTGGCCTGTTGACCAAAAGCGCCGCCGCGCCCTGGGCATGGCTCGGCGTCACCGCAACATTGCTGCTGCGCGGTTTCATCATCAGCAACACGCTGCCCCTGCCCGTCTTTGTCTTCACCATCGCCGCCTTCGCCCTGTCCCGCAGGTTTCGCGTTCCGGCCGCATTAGCCGCCTCGCTGATGGTTACCTGGCTGCTCCTCCGCGAACTCTATCCATTCGCCTTTTCCCGTATCGCTACGCCATTCCACTGGGGCCTGTTCACCTCGCTTCTGGAATCCGAACGCGTCGCCGCCACGCGTATCTTGCTCGGCAAACTCTTCCTCTATGGCGCGGCCTTGTGGGCTCTGAGAGCCGCCGGATGGCGTCTCTGGCTCAGCGCCTCAATGCTCGCCCTGCTGTTGTTGGGATGCGAGTACCTGCAGCGCTACCTCCCCGGCCGTACCGCGGAATGGACCGACGTAGTGTTGCTGCTCCTCTCTGCGTCCCTCCTCGCTATGGCCCGGAAATTCAGACATTGATAGGCTAATTACAATGCTTCGTACGCTTCTCGTTCTCTCGCTTCTGTCCCTTCCACTCGCCGCGCAGGATGCCCGTGGACGCATCTCCGGCCGCGTGCTCGATCCCTCCGGCGCTCCTGTCCCCAGCGTCGATGTCACCGCCACCAACGCTGAAACCAGTGTCCGTGTCGCGGCCAAGACCAACGACGCCGGTGCCTATGACCTCCTCTATTTGCAGCCCGGTGGCTACACGCTCACCGTAACGGCTTCCGGCTTCAAAACATTGGAGCGCAAAAATGTTTCCGTGCGCGTCGGCGATCGTCTCACCGAAGACCTCGCCCTCGAGGTCGGACAGATCAGCGAGTCCATCAGTGTCACCGGTCAGGCCTCGCTCCTCGAAACTGCCACCGGAAGCCTCGGCCGCGTCGTCGATTCCCGCCGAATCCTGGATCTCCCGCTGCCCGGCGGCAATGCGCTCTCCCTCTCCCGCCTCGCTCCCGGCGTAGTCAATCTCGGCGCGCCCAATCACCCCAGCCTCGGCCCGGCCGTCGAAGTGCTCTCCAACCTCTCCGTCAATGGAACCCGCAGCGGCTCCATCGAGTTCACTGTCGATGGCACCCCCAGCATGTGGGGCGCCAACGCTGCCTACGCTCCGCCCACCGAAGCCGTCGCCGAGTTCAAAGTACAAACCGCAACCTACGATGCCAGCGTCGGCCGTGCCCCAGGCGGCAATGTCAACGTCGTCCTCCGCTCCGGCACCAACGATTTTCATTCCATCTTCCACTGGTTTCACAACAACAACAAACTCCAGTCGCTCGACCTCTTCCAGCGCCAAAACCTCTACAACGCCGCCACCGGACCCATTACCGACGAGAAGGTCAAATCCGTCAACCCTCTCAACATCCTCAACCGCTTTGGCTTCACCTTCAGCGGCCCCGTCTATCTGCCCAAAGTGTTCAACGGCAAAAACAAAACATTCTGGCTGTATGCCTTCGAAGGGCTCACACGTCCCGGCGTCGAGCGCGGCAACAGCTTCTACACCGTGCCCGATGCGGCCGCGCGTGGTGGCGATTTCTCCGGCCTCTTGCGCCTCGGCACGGCTTATCAGATCTATGACCCCGCCACCATCGCCGCTGCCCCCAACGGCCGCTTCTCGCGCCAGCCCCTGCCCGGCAACATCGTGCCAACCTCCAGAATCGATGCGGTGGCGAAGAACTTCATGCCGTTTTGGCCCGCCTCCAACACCAACGGTACAGTCGATGGACGCAACAACTTCACCCTTCTCCCGCGCTCGTTGAATGAATTCTATTCGCACACCGCCAAGGTCGATCACAACTTCAATGACCGCCATCGCGCCTTCGGCCGCTACAACCAAACCTACAACCTCTTCTCCTCCGGCCAGGTGTTGGGCACCATCGCCAACGGTCAGGATCGCTTCCGCCGCAACAACGGCATCGTCTTCGATGACATCGTCGTCATCTCACCCTCGCTGTTGAACGACTTCCGCATCGGTTTCACACGCTTCGATCAGAGCTTCTTTCCTCTCTCGGCCGGCTACGACCTGAACAGCCTCGGCTTTCATCCCAGCCTCGCCGCGGGCATCAGCCCACAAGCGATTTCCTTTCCCACCATCAACGTCTCCGCCTACCAAAACCTCGGAACAGGCACTAACTCACGCTCCTTCTCCAACTACACGACACTCACCGATGACCTGTCCTGGTCCCGTGGCAATCACACCCTCCGCACCGGAGCCGAGTTCCGCGTCTATCGCGAACACAACTACAACTTCGCCAACATGACGCCCACCCTCAACTTCGGCACCACCTGGACGCAGGGCCCGCTCGACAACTCCCCGGCCGCCCCCATCGGCCAGGATTTCGCTTCGTTCCTCCTCGGCCTTCCCTCCGGCGGACAGATCAACGTCAATGACTCCGCCGCCGAACAGTCGCTCGCCCTCAGCTTCTACCTACAGGACGATTGGCGCATCCGCCGCGACCTCACCCTCAACCTAGGCCTGCGCTGGGATTACGATTCGCCCATCACGGAGCGCTTCAACCGCAGCGTCCAGGATTTCGATTTCACCGCCACCAATCCGATTGCCGCCAGAGCCATCGCCAATTACGCCGCGCGCCCCATTCCGGAAATTCCCGCATCGCAGTTTCGCGATATGGGAGGCTTGCGCTTTGCCGGCGCCGGAGGCTTGGATCGTAACCTCTGGATCCCCGATCGCAACAACTTCGCCCCGCGCATCGGTCTCGCCTGGACACCGCTCAAATCCACAGTCATTCGCGCAGGCTACGGCGTCTTCTTCGTCCCCATCGGCGCCGATCGTGGCGCGGTGAACCTCAGCGGCTATTCCATCGTCAATACCCTCGTCGCTTCCGAAGACAATGGCCGCACGTTCCTCGCCTCCCTCTCCAACCCGTTCCCCCGTGGCTGGTCCCAACCGCTCGGTGCGGCAGGCGGTCTCTCCACCGATGTCGGCCGCGGCGTCAGCTTCTTCTTCCCCCAATCCCGCAATGGATACATGCAGCGCTACAGTTTCGGCTTGCAGCGCCAATTGCCCGGCGAAGCCCTTGTCGAGGTCACCTACGTCGGCAATCGCGGAACAGGCTTGGGCGCAACCCGCCAGTACAACGGCGTCCCCAATTCCTACTTGAGCCGGTCGATCGTGCGCGATCAGGACACCATCAACTTACTCACCACACAGGTGCCTAATCCCTTCTTCCCGCTCGCTGGCACCAACCTCTCCGGTCAGAACGTCGGACGCCAGCAACTCCTTCGCCCCTATCCGCAATACACCTCCGTCACCTCTTCTGAGCCCATTGGCTACTCCTGGTACCACTCGCTGCAGATGACCGCGGAGCGCCGCATGAAGGGCGGCGTCACGGCCCAGTTCAACTGGACGTGGTCGAAGTTCATGGAAGCCACCGGCTTCCGCAATGATGGCGATGCCTTCCTCGAAGAGCTCATCTCCGATCTCGACCGCACGCACCGCTTCGCCCTCAGCGCCCTCTACGAACTGCCCTTCGGCCGCGGCAAGCGCTTCCTCTCCTCCAGCAATGCACTCGTCCGTCAGATCGTCGGCGGCTGGCAGGCCCAGGCCGTGTGGCAGCGCAACACCGGTTCGCCCATCGGCTTCGGCAACGTGCTCATGGTCGATGACATCCGCAAAGCCCGCTTGGAAGGCAGCGCCCAAACCCTCGATCGCTGGTTCAACACCGACATCTTCAATCGCGTGCCCGCCCAGCAATTGGCCTCGAACCTTCTCGTGCACTCCTCCCGCTTCAGCGGTCTGCGCACAGCCGCGGTGGACAATTGGGATATCTCAGCAGTGAAGAACTTCCAGCTCGCCGAAAAATGGCGCTTCCAGTTCCGCGCCGAGTTCCTCAATGCCCTGAACCATTCGAACCTCGCCGGACCCAACACCGCGCCCACGAACACATTGTTCGGCCGCGTCACGGCAACCACCGGATTCCCGCGCTACATCCACTTCGGATTGAAGCTCATTCATTGAGAGGGGGACATCCATGACCGCTGACGATTTCCGCCGCATCGCACTCAGCCTCGATGGCGCAGAACAAGGCTCCCACATGGGCGCGGTCGATTTCCGCGTCGGCGGCCGCATCTTCGCCACCCTCGCTTCCGTCAAGCAGGGCTACGGCAACCTCATGCTTACGCCCGAAATCCAAGCCGGCTTTCTTGAAGACCGGCCCGATGTCTTCCTTCCCATCGCAGGTGGATGGGGACGCATGGGCATGACCCACATCCGCCTCGCCGAATCGACCGAAGACGTCATGGAAGGCGCACTTCGCACCGCCTGGAAACTGCGCACGGAGATGAACGCGAAAACCAAAGCGAAAAAGATAAAACCGAAATGACCACCCTGCCCAAACTCTACGCGATCGTAGACACGCTCACCCTCCAACGCCGCGAAATCGATGCCCTGCGCTTCACGAACGCCCTATTAGAAAACGGCGTGCGTCTCCTCCAGTACCGCCACAAAGGCCACTTCTCCCGCCGCATATTCGCCGAAGCCGAAGCCATCGCCGCCCTCTGCCGCCAGGCCGGTGCGCAGTATGTCATCGACGATCGCGGCGACATCGCCCGCGCCCTCCATGCCGGGCTCCATGTCGGCCAGGACGATCTCTCACCCACCGACGCTCGCCGCGTCATCGGCAACGCCATGCTCGGCTTCTCCACCCACAACGCATCCCAACTCCAGGCAGGTGATCAAGAGCCCGTCGATTACCTCGCCGTCGGCCCCGTGTTCGCCACCGGCTCAAAAGAAAACCCAGACCCCGTCCTCGGCATCGACGCGCTCCCACAACTCCGTGCCCTGACCACCAAGCCACTCGTAGCCATCGGCGGCATCACCCTGCGCAACGCCGAGGCCGTCTTCGCCGCCGGCCTCGATTCCGTCGCTGTCATCAGCGATCTACTCCCCACCGAAGGCGATCTTTCCTCCCGCATCCGCGAGTGGGTACGATTAACGGCATGAAGCTCCTTTCGCTCGCGCTCCATGCCGCGGCTCTGTTGCCCGCCGCCACCGCCGATTACGATCTGGTGGTCTATGGCGCAACAGCCGGAGGCGTGGCCACGGCCGTCAGCGCCGCCCGCGCCGGATTGAAGGTCGCTCTCCTCGAACCCCGTAAGAACATCGGTGGCATGGCCAGTGGCGGCTTGCAGCGCACCGACGTCGGCCGCCGCGAAGTCATCGGCGGCATGGCCCTCGAATTCTATGGCCGCGCCGGCCTCAAATACAACATGTCTCGCTATCTCCACGATGTCGCCTGGCTCATGGAGGCCCACGTCGCCGAAACAATTTTCAACGAAATGTTGCGCGACGCGGGCGTCTCCGTCCACATCCACAAAAGGCTCCGCGAAAAGAATGGCGTCGCCAAGGACGGCACGCGCATCCGCGAGATCATCACCGAGAACGGCGATATCTACCGCGCCAAAATCTTCGCTGACGCCACCTACGAAGGCGATCTCATGGCCCAGGCCGGCGTCTCCTTTACCTGGGGCAGGGAATCCTCGCAGGAATACGGCGAATCGCTCGCCGGTGTCCGCACCAACACACCCAAGCATCAATTCGTCGTCCAACTCACCGGCCGCGACGCCAGCGGAAAGCTGCTGCCCGAAATCCAGTCCGATAAACTCGGCCGCGAAGGCGACGGCGACCGCAAGGTCCAGGCCTACAACTTCCGCCTCGTCCTCACCCAGGACAAAGCCAATCAAGTCCCGTTCCCCAAGCCCCGCGGCTACGACGCGCGCCGCTATGAACTGCTCGCCCAACTCCTGCCCGCACTCGAAAAGAAAGCCGGCCGCCCCCTCCACTACCGCGAGTTCTTCGGCGTCGGCTTCATCCCTAACCAAAAAGCCGATTTCAACAACTCCGGAGCCTTCTCCACCGATTACCTCGGCAAAAGCTGGGACTACCCCAACGCCACCTACGCCCGCCGAAACGAGATCTGGCAGGATCACATCGACTACACCCAGGGTCTCTTCTGGTTCCTCGCCCACGACCCCCGCGTGCCGAAATCCCTCCAAGCCGACATCAACGGCTGGGGCCTCTCCAAAGACGAATTCGTTGACAACAACCACTGGCCCCATCAACTCTACATCCGCGAGGCCCGCCGCATGATCGGCGAATACGTCATGACCCAGAAAGACATCCAGACTGAGCGCACCAAGCCCGACGCCATCGGCATGGGCTCCTACAATTCCGATTCCCACAACGTCCAGCGCATCATTGGTCCCGATGGCTTCGTCTTCAACGAAGGCGACATGCAGGTGCCCGTTCAGCCCTACCAGATGCCTTACCGCATGATCACCCCGAAACGCGCCGAATCAACCAACCTGCTCGTGCCCGTCTGCTTCTCCGCCTCGCACGTCGCCTACAGCACCCTGCGCATGGAGCCGCAGTACATGATCATCGGCCAGGCCGCCGGTCTCGCCGCCAAAATGGCCATCGACTCGGCCAAGCCCGTGCAGTCTATTGACGCAGTTCAATTGAACAAAGCGCTTCGCACGCAAGGCGCAGTGATGGAATACGTCCCCGCTCCAGGAGGCGCAGCCCTCACGCCCCTCCGCACTCTCATGCCAGCGCCGCCCCGAGTGCAGTAACTTATGAGGGTGATCCTATTCGCGTTGCTCCTGGCCCTCTCCGCCCATGCGCAGGACTTGGAGCGCCAAGCCACGGCGATCCTCCAGAAAAGCTGCCTCCAGTGTCACAGCGCTGCCACCAAAATGGGCGGCCTCGTGTTGGAAAGCCGCGCCGACGCCCTCCGCGGTGGCGCAACCGGAGCTGCACTCACTCCCGGTGATGCCTCCCGCAGTCTGCTCCTCGACAAGGTCCGCACCGGCAAAATGCCCGTCGGCAACCCGTTGCCTGCGTCAGAAAAAGATCTCCTCGCCAAGTGGATCGACGCCGGAGCACCCTGGAATACAAAGCTCACCGCGCTCACTCGCAAACGCGCAGGCCGCGACTTCTGGTCCCTCCAGCCAGTACAAGTGCAGGCCCCCACACTCCCCGCCGACACGCCCGCAGCCTGGAACCAACACCCCATCGATCGCTACATCTACTTGGCGATGGCCGCCAAGAAACTCCAACCTTCCCCCGAAGCCGATCGCCGCACCCTCATCCGCCGCGTCACCTTCGATCTCACCGGCTTGCCTCCTACACCGGAAGAAGTCGAAGCCTTCGTCAATGACAGCGCCCCCGATGCCTACCCCAAACTCATCGACCGCCTTCTCGCCTCCACCGCCTATGGCGAGCGCTGGGGCCGCCACTGGATGGACGTCATCCGCTTCGGCGAAAGCCACGGCTACGAGCAAAATCATCTCCGTCCCAACGCCTGGCCCTTCCGCGACTACATCATCCGCTCGCTCAACGAAGACAAGCCGTTCGATCGCTTCATCACCGAACACCTCGCCGGAGACCTGATCGGCGTCGATGTCGGCACCGGCTTCCTCGTCGCCGGCCCGCATGACACCGTCGGCAATCAGGCCGAAGCCGCCAAGCGCCAGCAGCGCGCCGACGACCTCGACGACATGATCAATGCCACCGCCTCGGCGTTCCTCGGCCTCACCGTGAACTGCGCCAAGTGCCACGATCACAAGTTCGATCCCATCGAGCAGCGCGATTACTACCGCATGGCCGCGGTGTTCGCCGGCGCCATCCACACCGAACGCGAGCTCGCCACCACCGAAGAGAAGCAACGCTACAAAGCCGCCTCTGACCCGATCGAAGCCGAACTCCGCACCGTAACCGAACGCATGGCCGCCATCCGCAAAGAAGCCAAGCCCCATGTTGAAGCGCAGCGGGCCGCTATCCTCGCCAAGTACCGCGAAGCCCCCGACGCCCGCCTCACCGAAGAGTCATTCCCCGCGGTACAAGCCCGCTTCGTCAAACTCCACATCGAAGCCACCTCCTCCGGCGCAGGCGCAGCCCTCGACGAAGTCGAAGTATTCAGCGCATCCCGCAACATAGCCCTCGCCACCGCCGGCGCAAAGGTCCATGCCACCTCCGTCCGCCGCGCCGATGACGACGCCGAAGCCTACTCCGATCAGCACCTCATTGATGGCAAGTTCGACCGCCGCTGGTTCGCCGCCTCCGCCAAGCCAGTCGACATCATCATCGAATTGGCCCAGCCCGCGCCTATCGAAAAAGTCTCCTGGTCCCGCGACCGTATGGGTGGATTCATGGGCCGCTTCGAAGGCCCCGTCCCCTCCAACTACTGGATCGAAGTCTCTGCCAACGGCCAACAATGGAAGCGCGTCGCCTCCTCCGAAGGCCGTCTCCCACCGCGCGAATCCGATCGCGAGCAGCTCATCCTGATGACCGTCCTCTCCGAAGCCGCCCGCACCGAATGGCGCGAACTCGAACAAAAGCAAAAATCCCTTCAAAAGCAACTGCAGGCTCTGCCCAAGCCCCCCACCGCATACATTGGGAAATTCGAAGCCCCCAAGGAACCCATCTATTTACTCAAGCGCGGCAGCGTCATGGACCGCGGCGATATCATCGCCCCCGCCAGCCTCTCCACACTCAGCATCACAGGCTTCTCCCTCAACCCCGATAGCCCGGAAAGCGAGCGGCGCATGGCCCTCGCCAAATGGATCACTGACCCCGCCAACCCCCTCACCTCCCGCGTCATCGTCAATCGCCTCTGGCAGCATCACTTCGGCAAAGGCATCGTCGCCACCCCCAGCGACTTCGGCTTCAACGGCGAACGGCCCACTCATCCCGAACTGCTCGATTACCTCGCCCGGCGCCTCCAGGAACACGGCTGGCGCTGGAAACCCCTTCATCGCGAGATCCTCCTCAGCATGACCTACCGCCAGTCCAGCGCCCATCACGCCGCCAACGCCCGCATCGACGGCGATGCGCAGTTCCTCTGGCGCTATCCGCCGCAGCGCCTTGAAGCCGAGGCCATCCGCGATTCCATCCTCGCCGTTTCTGGCAAGCTCGATCGCACCATGGGCGGCCCCGGCTTCCGCCTCTATCGCTACACCGTGGACAACGTCGCCACCTATTATCCGCTGGAAAAATTCGGCCCTGAAACATTCCGCCGCGCCGTCTATCAAACCGCCGCCCGCTCCGTCCGCAGCGAAATGCTCGGCCAGTACGATTGCCCCGATTCCTCGCTCCCCGAACCGCGCCGCTTCGTCACCACTTCGCCCTTACAGGCCCTCGCGCTCCTCAATAACGCCTTCCTCCTCGATCAGGCGCAGCACTTCGCTCAACGCCTCGAGAAAGAAGCAACCGGCCATCAACGCATTGATCGCGCCTTCCACTTAGCCTTCGGCCGCGCCCCTGACGCCGAAGAACGCACAGCCGCCGCAAAGCTCATCGAGCAGCACGGTCTCGCCGCTTTCTGCCGAGCCCTCCTCAATGCCAACGAGTTCATTTACGTGATGTGAGAATCCCCATGAATCGACGAACCTTCCTCGACAGCATCGTCCTCGGATTGCCCGCCATCGCGCTCCAGCAACTCATGGCCGCTGGCCGCGTCGCGCCCCATCACACACCCAAAGCCAAGCGCATCCTCCAGATCTTCTGCCCCGGCGGAGCATCGCATCTCGACCTCTGGGACTACAAACCGGCCCTCGAAAAATACCACGGCAAGCCCATGCCCGGAGCCGAAAAGGAAGTCAGCTTCCAGGGCGCCAACGGCAATCTCATGAAGAGCCCGTTCCGCTTCGTCCAACGCGGGCAGAGTGGAAAGCACCTCACCGAAATGCTGCCCCACCTCGGTGCGCACGCCGACAAGATGGGCTTCATCCACTCCATGACATCGCGCACCAACACCCACGGGCCCGCCTGCGTGATGATGAACACCGGCTACGTCTTCGAAGGTTTCCCCAGCGCCGGAGCATGGGTTAGCTACGCCCTTGGCTCCGAAAACGAAAACCTCCCGGCCTACGTCTCCATCCCCGATGTGCGCGGCATTCCCCCTTCAGGCCCCGCCAATTGGACCGCCGGATTTCTCCCCGCTGAACACCAGGGCATCGCCTTCAACGCCGCTGAGCCCATTCAAAACCTCAAGCGCCCCGCTTCCATTCAGCAGAAAGAAGACGACGACACTCGCGATTTCCTCCGCGCATTGAACCGCCGCCACGCCTCGCGCCATGAAGGCAACACCGATCTCACCGCCCGTGTCGCAGCCTACGAACTCGCCGCGCGCATGCAACTCTCCGCCCCCGAAGTATCAGATCTCGCCAAGGAATCCAAAGCCACCCACGACCTCTACGGCACCACCGCCGCCAACCCGCTCATCGCCGCCTACGCCCGCAATTGTCTCCTCGCCCGCCGCCTGCTGGAGCGCAACGTGCGCTACGTGCAGCTCTACTGCGCCTCCCGCGCTTCCGGTGTCGATGGCCTCCTCAACTGGGATGCGCACAAAACTCTCGAAGCCGATTACCAGCGCCACTGCCCCATCCTCGACAAGCCCACCGCCGGCCTCATCAGCGACATGGAATCACGCGGCATGCTCCAAGACACGCTCGTCGTGTGGACCACCGAGTTCGGCCGCATGCCCACCCATCAGGAAGGCACCCTCGGCCGCGATCACAACCCCGATGCTTTCACCGTCTGGATGCTCGGCGCAGGCGTAAAGGGCGGATCAAGCTACGGCGCAACCGACGAGTTCGGCCGCCGCAGCATCGAAAACATCTCCACCGTCCACGACGTATGGGCTACGGTCCTCCACCTCATGGGCCTCGATCACGAAAAACTCACCTGGTATCACAACGGCCTCAATCGCCGCCTCACCGACGTCCACGGCCACGTCGTCCGCGAAATCCTAGCGTAGGTGGCGACGGGCCTCCAGGCCGGTCGCAGCTCAGCCTGGGAAGGCTGAGCTCTTAGTCAGAACCGGTAATTCAACTCCACATACCCCAATCCCCCATTCTTCCCCTTCGGATAAATCGACGAGATCGCCGCCCGCCCCGCAGCGTACCCATAGTAAAAAGTGAACGTCAAATCCGGCCGCGCACGCCAATCCACGCTCGTGTCATACAAATTCGCCAACGACGACGCCCCGCCTGTAGCCCGGCCCGTATACCCAAACGTCCACGGCTGAAACACCCCGCCCCCCAGATACCACAAGTCGTCCCGGGCACTCAAAGACAACGCATGAAACTCACTACTGATCGTCACGGCCTTATGCGGACGCAGCACCATCGACCCCATCACATCCCGATTATTCATCATGTCGAAAAACGGAAACCGCGCATAAGGACGTGGTGTCGGCAACAACTGGAAGAACGTATTGTGCGTCCGGTCCCCCGGAGTCTTATCCCCGCTCCCTTCATACACGCCCCCGCGGAACCACGGCTTCAGCGCCGCACAAATCTTCGGCTGGAACCCCGCTTCGCCAGCCACGGCCCACCCCCGATGATCCTGCACTCCCCAACGTCCGGTCTGTCCCGCGCCCCAAACCACCACATCCAGCGTGCCCGCCTTGCCTTCCACCGCATGTATCGAATGCCCGCCAAACGTCGCGATACGAATATTGCTCAAGTCCCCGCGCCGCACCGCCAGCGGCCGGTTATCCGTCTTCACCACCTGCCGCCAATCGTGATAGTACATCGCAAACAGCCGCGTCTCCGCCGCATGCGCGCCCTTCCCATGCGGCTTCGTATACGCCGCATACCCGAGCCCGCTCCGGTTCCATCCCCACCCATCGGTCTGAAACACCCCGCGCGTCGGGATCCCCGCCATCACCGTGAAATTCCCCGTCGGCTTACCGTACACATACTGCGCCCCATCGTAACTGCGTCCCACATGCGCCCAGCCGAAATTCCCGATCAGCCGCTGATTAATCCGGCTCAACTTCAGCGCCGCCAGCGTCGCATTCTTCGGAGTCATCTCCGTCCCGTCGATGTACTCGAAACGCCCCAAACGCAGAGACTGCGCCTTATCCCCAAACAGATTCTTCAACCGCACAAACCCTTGCTTCGGAAACAGCATCGCCGCATTCCGCGAGCGGCTATTGGCCAGAAAGTAGTTCGCCCCCAGCCCAAGCTGTCCCTGCGCTCCAGTCGTCGACACCGCGTTGTCCGGCAGCCCCAGCAGAAACGGAAGCGCCAGCTCCACCTGCCAATCCACAGCTTCCCGCTGTTGGGAGAAACTGAGGCGAAGAAGGTTGCCCGAATAGAGATAACTGCCGTCGCCCGTATCCCCCTGGAACCAATCCCAAGCCTCCATCCGCGTGCGAAAACTCCCTTGTACGGTCACCCCCCCGATCTTGTGTGTTGCTGGAGCCGCCGCCTGCGGGGTTGCGCTGCCCGCCGCCAGAATCATTCCGCCGAGAATCATGCAGATTGGCTTCATAACGAAACAATAGAGCCAAACCCGCCCCCGGTCTGTGACTGGAATCACGCTTCTGATACACTGACCGGACTGTCATGTACGAAACGGGTACGCTGTTAGCTGGTCGTTTCCGCATCGTCGGGACGCACTCCAGCGAGGGTGAAGTGTATCTGGCCGAAGATACGCAACTGGGGACCAACGTCGCGCTCCGCCCCCTGGTTGCCATCACCGATGATGTGCGCCGCGAAATCCAACTCGCGCGCCGCTTGACCCACCCAAACATCATTCGAGTCTTCGAACTCATCACCACCCCCGACGCAGCCTTTCTCTCCATGGAACTCCTCCACGGTGAAACACTGCGGCAGCGGCTCGCCAGGGAAGGGAAGCTCCCCAAGTCCGCTGCCCGCCGCATCGCGGCCCAACTCGTCGGTGCCATGGACGCCGCTCGCGAGGCTGGCGTTATCCATGGCGCACTCGACGCCCACCGCGTTATTCTCGCCTCGCAAGGCGAGCGCGCCGTGGTCACAGGCTTCCAATACAAAGGAAGCGTCGAAGAAGACAGTCGGGCCCTCGATACATTGCTCCAGCAACTCGGCGTATCCCGCCAGGAAGCCCTCGAAACCCCAACCCTCAGGGGCCCCCGCAACCGCTACCTCGTCATCGCCGCCGCACTCGCGCTCCTCCTCTTGCCCGCCGTCATCTATCGCGAAGAACTGCTTGCCCCGGCATTGTCCGAACGCGTCACACGCTTCTACGCCGATGGAGAAACCGCCATCGCCGACGGAGCCTACGCCAAAGCAGAAGCCCTCTTCACCCAGGCGCTCAACGAAACCCCCAGCTATGTCGCCGCGCGCTGCCGCCTCGCCGAAGCGCTCCAGGCCTCCGATCAGACCGACCGCGCCCGCGGCGAATTGCTCAAAGCACTCGAAGGCAGAACCCGCGGACGCGCCGACCGGCTCCTGCGCGACGCCACCCGCTATGCGCTCACCTCCGATTGGGACAAAGCCATCGACGCCGCCCGCGCCAGAGCCCGCAGCACTGGCGACTCCATGGCTGCCGGCGATGTCGCCCGCATCCTCGAGCAGGCCGGCCGCCTCGAAGAGGCCCGCAAAGAGTATGCCGAGGTGCTCCGCCGCTTCCCCGGCCAGCCCGGCATCATGCTCCGCTATGCCCGCCTCCTCATCGCGGACAAGAAGCCGAAGGAAGCCCTGGGACAACTCGCCGAGGCCGAACGCCTTTACCGCGCTCTGCAGAATACCGAAGGCCTGGCCGCCGTGGAACTCGAGCGCGGCTGGCTCACTCCTCAGGTCGAGCCCTCGCTCCAGCACGCCCGCAACGCCCAACAACTCGCCCAATCCGCAAACAGCCAGGCCATCCTCATCCGCGCCCGCCTCCTCCAGGCCATTCGCTATTCCTCTACCGGCGATCTCCCCCAATCGGAAGCCATGGTGCGCGATGCGCTCGCCTCCGCCGAAAAATATTCGCTCGGCAACGTGGCCGCGCAAGCAATGGCTGACCTCGCCGAAACGTTTTTTGCGCAAGTAAATTATGAGGAGGCTGCGCGCTTGTTGGAACAGGCCAAAGGCATCGCCCAACGATTTTCCGCCAAGAGAACGGAAGCCGACGTGTTGCTGCGCATCGGACGTATCTATCCCCAGATGCGCCAGGCAGCCCGCTACCAACAGGGCCTCGACGCGCTCGACCAAGCCGAGCGCATGTTCCGCCAATTCGGCGACCATGCCCGCTTGACCTTCGCCATCATGCGCCGCGGCGACGCCTATCGCCTCATGAACAAGTTGCCCGCGGCCCGCGAACAGTATGAGCGCGCCTTGCGCGAAACCAGTTCGGAAGCCGAGCGCAATAGCGTCCGCATCGGATTGGCGGCCCTTTACCAGTTGGAGGGCAACTACGAGGCCGCCATCAAGCTGCGTTCCCAGATTGGCGACTACTTCCGCAGCATCGGCGACAAACGCCAGTCGCAAATCTACGCCCTGCATCAGGCTCGCACCTTGCGCCTCCTCGGCCGCTTCGACGAATCCGGCGTCGTGGTCAGGCGCGTCATTGACGACGGACCGGCTACGCCCGAACTCGCCGCACAATGCCAGGTCGATCTGGCATCCATCGACTTCGGTCTCAAGAAACTCGATGCCGCGCTCACCCGATTGGAGCAGATCGCAGCCGGCACCGATCCCGTCGAACGCAAAGCCCTCTACGATTTTCGCCGCTACGACCTGTGCATGAAATACGCGAGCGCTCACTGGACGGAAAAAGCCGAAAAACTCTGTACCGAGCTCGCGCCCCAGGTCAAGGGCAACCCGCGCCATTCCCTCGATGTCCAGGATGCCCTCGCGATGACCGCGCTGCAGAAGGGCGAATTCGCAAGGGCCGTGCGCCATGCCACCGAATCGGTTCGCCTGGGGCAGGAAGCGAAATCGGCCGAGCCGCTCTTCTTCTCCCTCATGGTGTTGACGCAAGCCCAGCACGGCGCCAAGGATCCGGAGTGGCAGAAAACTCGTCAGCGTACCTTCGACGCGCAACGCGCCTGGGAAAAAGAGATTGGCTCCGAGGCAATGAAACGCTCCCTCGCGCGTTGGTTCATCGCCGAACATTGGGACGCCGTTCGCAATCTGCGGTGACTCGAAATTCTACAAAGAAAGGTTGGAGAGCAATGGATAGTATGGAAAAAACAAGTGGGTGTTCCAGTGGCTGTGGCTGCGGCGCCCGTAAGGGCAACCCCCTGGTGGAAAGCGCATTGACCGGCCTGTTCGACTCCGGCTTTCAGGTGCTCGGCGGACTGGCCATGCAACTCATGGGCCCCATGTGGCGGCCCGTGGCCGTCGATACCGCCATCCGCGTCCTCAACGAGCTGATTTGTACCGCCAAAGCGCAGGAAGAGGAAGAAACCACCATCGAGTTTCTCGAAGCGGAGTTGAAAAAGTTGAAGACCATTCAGGCCGTGCTCCGCGGAGGTGGTGGCGGTGGAGATACCAGCGAAGAACCGCCCCTCGGCGGGGGCTAAAACCCCTTACCGCGCCCCCCGTTACCGAAGCCGCGAGCGTCAGCGAGTCGGTCAAAAAGGCGCCGGAACCAACCGAAGCTTCCGGCGCCTTCCCACTTCACGGCTTCAACGTGCTCACATCCAACACCCCATTCCCCAACCCCGTCACACTCAGATCCTTCGAATAGCTCCCGCACAGTTTCTGCTGAATCGCTTTCCCCGTCACCCCCGTTCCCCCCGTACTCTGCGATTTCTCTTCCTTGTCAAACAGCACTGAGGACGCCGCCGTCACATAAGGAGCCGCAAACGAGCTGCCACTCACAAACAGCGAGAAGCGATAGTTCTGCGCCACCGCGTTCGTCTGCAGCGATGCCCCGTTCGCCGGCCACGCCGTCAGTATGTGCTGCCCCGGAGCCGCCAAGTCCACCGCCACCTTGCTCCCCTTGTATGGGTTCGTATACTTCGCATGCGACCACAGCTTCGCGTCCTTCCCCAGCGCCGACACCGACGTCACCGAAGCCAGCGCCGCCGGAAACCACACATCCGTCGAATCGTCCAGCGCCCCGTCGCGATTCCCCGCGCACGCCACCAGATGCAGCCCCGCATCGAATGCCTGGCGCAAAACATCCGACTCTGTAATCGAGCACGCCAGCCCGCCGAAACTCATGTTCACCACCCGGATCTTGAACTGCATTCCTTCCCTCTTAATGCTCTCGTTGCCCAGGCGCTGCGCCGTCAATTCCGCAATCACCGTCATATACAGAGGAAAATCGACAGGAAACGTCACGCCGCTCACCGGCTGGTTATACAGACCCACGTTGAACATCAGCACCTTGCTCGCCGGCAGCAGTCCCTCCCGCACACTCGCGCTGCCAATTGTCTGGGCCCCCTTAGCGGTAATCACGGAGGAAACCGCCGTCCCATGCCCCCATCTGTCCACTGCCGCATCCTGGTTCACCGGAATCACCTGTCCGTTCATCGCCGGATGTTCCGCATCTACACCGGAGTCCAGCACAGCGATGTTGTGCAGTTCCTTCTGATACCACTCGCGCCGAACATCGTCGTTGAACCCGATGGCCTCATTCCCCCACGGCATCTCCTCGAACTGGCCCACCTGCGGATGGAAGAAACGCAGAGGCATGCGCTCGGCGTACGCCACAAGCGAAGGGAATTGCCGCACGTAATCCAGTGCCGCGCGCACGTTGCCCGCCGGCAGGTTCACTCGCACCAGCTTGCGCGCATCAGGCAGCAGGGTTTTGCTCCCCGCGAAGTCGGGAATCGTCTGCACCGGCATCAGCAGCGCCGCGTTCACGAAATCCGTCAGAGCAGGCGTCAGCGGCCCCGGAATTGCCGCAAGCTCAGGCACCAGCGGCACACCCACATGCAGCAGCGTGGCCATATACTCGGCCCCAAAGCGTGTCCGCACATTCGCCAGCAACAGCAGCGCGTCCCTGCTCAGCGGCCGTGGCTGCGCCGGCGGTGCCGTGCCCAGCACCGAGTCCTTGAATCCAATGATCATCTGCCCGGGGACATATTTCTGCGCCATGCCGGTCTCTCCTTTGTTTCCGCGTAGGAAGTGATTGTACTCTCTTTTTCCAATGCGCAGAAACCGGCGGTTCCAGGTCAGTTGCCGTGCCGCACTTCACCCGTCAGCGATCGCAGAAACTCCAGCAACTCCGCCTTCTCCACCGCCGAAAGCCCCAACTTCCGGATCTCCGGATCCAGGTTCGCCCCCGCCTTGCCCCCATCGTTGTAGAAGTCGATCACCGCTTCCAGCGTCCCCACTGACCCATCGTGCATGTACGGCGGATGCGCCGCTACATTGCGCAGCGTGGGAGTCTTGAATCGCCCCGCCGCATCGCTCTTCCCCGCGCCCGTATTGTGCAGCCGCTCATCGGTGAAGTTCGTCCCCACATGACAAGCCAGGCACCCTGCCTTCCCGCGGAACAATCGCAGCCCTCGCAGTGCCGCCGCGGACAGCGCGCCTCCGTCCCCCGCCATATACCGGTCATACGCCGAGTTCCCCGCTAGTATCGACCGCACATACGAAGCCAGCGCATACGCCAGCGTCTTCGCACTCACCTCCGCTTGAAACGCCTCCGCGAATCGCCCACGGTACGCACCCAACCGCGCCACCGCCTCCTCTAACGAAAGATCCATCTCCTTCGGATTCGTGATCGGCAGCAGCACCTGCTCCTCCAGAGTCTTCGTCCTCCCATCCCAGAAGAAGCTCTTCCCATAAGCCCGATTCAAAATCGAAGGAGCCCGCCGGTCCCCCTTCCGCCCTTCCAGTCCCACGGCCACAGGCTGCTTGTCGCTGAACGCATACGACGCCACGTGGCACGTCGCGCACGACACAGACCGGTCCCGCGAGAGCGCCTTGTCTTCAAACAAAGCTCTCCCCAACGCGATCTTCGCCGCAGTCAAAGGATTGTCTTCAGGAGTAGGAATGTAGGTATCGAGTCCCAGCGGCACCGTGATGGCAAACGCCAGCAGCGAACTCAGCACCGGATTACAGCAGGCGGAAGTTCACTTCGATGGTGGCGGCCACAGGGACAGCCTTGCCATCTTTGTAGCCAGGGCGGAAGCGCCACTTCGTCACCGCTTCAATCGCCTTCTCGTCCAGGCCGAGGCCCAGCGGGCGAACCACTCGCAGATCGCGCGGTGCACCCTTCTCGTCCACGACGACATACAGAACCACCGTACCCTGGAACTTCGCTTTACGCGCTTCCTCGGAATACTCCGGTTCCACCTTGAACACCAGTTGCGGAGCCGATACACCGCCGCCGATCTTGTACACGCCGCCGCCAACACCGCCGCCTTCGCCAGGTCCGAAACCTGCGCCGCGGCCGGAGCCAACGCCGCCACCGGATCCCGAGCCAATCCCTGCACCCGAACCAGGTCCGTTCGAAGGAGGACCAATCCGCGCCAGCGGATCGCCGAACATCGGCATGTTCACCTTCGGCAACTGCGCGTCAGGCTGAATCACCAGCGTCGGTTCCATGATCAACTTCGGCTGTTCGTTCTGTACAACCTGCATCGGAGGCGTGAACTGCTTGGGCGCGGGCCGCGGCAGTTTGCCCTTCGCCGGAGGCGTGGGCGAACGATCGCCGCCGCCGCCACCACCACCCATCGCTTGCTTCTGCGGGGCGTTCTTCGGTACGTACGGGGCAAGATCCGGAGCGATCAGCGTGACCGCTTCCTTCGCTTTCTTCTGGATGGTTTCGTTCGTTCCAATCACCAACAGCAGAGCAACCACGGTGACGTGCACCAACAGGGATAGGCTCCCGGCGCGCGTTTCCTGTCCGCCGGTCAATCCCCAGATGTCCTTCACCGGTACGGGCTTTGAGGTCACTTCCAACGGAGGCAGCTTCGGCGGATTGATCGTCTCCTTCAAGCTTTGGATGAAGGTGCGGAACCATGGTTCCTGCGTCTCCGCGACCAGCAAACGCTCCAGATGGAGATCGGGATCCTGGTTCTCTGGCGAAGAGTTCCGGTCAGTTCCCTTTGGATGTATGGTTTCCACTGACATTGATAGCCACGCCCTCGTTGGAACTAAGGTTAGGTTCCTACGCTAACAGACGCCCGGAACCAGCATTTCGTTGCAACGCATTCCCTCACGAGCCCACCGGAGTGAAACTCTACTCATCCATCAGTATAGAAGTGTAGCATGATCCGTCAAGCGCGTTTGCCCGCCACCCTCCCCTACTCCCGACTTCTACACGATGCCTACCGAGCCGCGAGCGTGAGCGAGTCGGTCGCCGCTGAATCCGATACAATACCCTTTCTCATGAGAACCACCTTCCGCGTGGGCATCACCCCCGATTTCTACACCGACGCCAAAGGCCGCTTTGAAGCCGCCCTCGAAAGCAAACTCCAAAACGTCTCCGGCCTCGAGTTCGCCCCCATCCCCCCTCAACCAAACAAGGTCATGACCCGCGAAGCCGCCGACCAGTTCGACGCCATCTTCGCCCTCGGCACTTCCTTCACTGCTGAAAGCGTCCAAGGTTGCCAGCGCCTCGCGCTCATCGCGCGCTGGGGCGTCGGTTACGACATGATCGATATACAGGCTATTAATAACGCCGGCATCCTCCTCGCCATCACTCCTCAAGCCGTGCGCCGTCCCGTCGCCGAAGCCATCCTTGCTTATATCTTCGCCCTCGCCAAAAATATTCCGGAGAACGATCGCATCACCCGGGAAGGGAAGTGGCGCGGCCAGTTGAGCCGCCTCGGCACCTGCCTCGAAGGCCGCACCCTCGGCTCCATCGGCTGCGGCAACATCGCCCAGGAAATGTTCCGCCTCGCCTCAGGCCTCGGCTTCTCCCGCTTCCTCGCTCACGATCCTTACGCCAACCCCGATGCCGCCGCAAAGCTCAACGTCGAACTCACCTCCATCGACCACGTCTTCCGCGACAGCGATTTCGTCGCCGTCAACTGCCTCCTCAATCAACAAACCCGCGGCCTCATCGGCGCCGAACACTTCCGACTCATGAAGCCCAGCGCCTTCTTCATCAACACCGCCCGCGGCGCCATCGTCCGCCAAGCCGACCTCACCCAGGCCCTCCGTGAGCGCTGGATCCTCGGCGCCGGCATCGACGTCTTCGAGAAGGAACCCGTCGACCCCACCGATCCCCTCCTCTCATTAGATAATGTGATTCTTGCCCCGCATGCGCTCGCCTGGACCGAAGAGATCGCCCGCGACAACGGCCTCGAAGCCTGCGACAACATCCTCGCCTTATTTCGCGGCCAGATCCCGCATGGGGCCGTCAATCGCGAGGTCCTCAACACCCCCGCGTTCTTGCGCAAATTGGAAAGGTACAAACAGTGAAAGAGAACCGCTTCAAAAAAGTGATCGCCGAGGGCCGCGTGCCCGTCGGCCACATGATCATGGAGTTCGGCACCCGCGGGCTCGCCATGATGGCCAAGGCCGCCGATCTCGACTTCGTCCTCATCGACATGGAGCACACCGCCTTCGGCATGGACCGCATGGGCGACCTCGCCGCTTTCTTCAAAGCCACTGACGTGGCCCCCTTCGTCCGCGTGCCCCAGGCCCACTACCACTTCATGGCCCGCCTCATGGACGCCGGCATCCTCGGCATCATGGTGGGCAACGTCGAGACCGCCGAAGTAGCGAAGAGCATCGTCGATGCCGTGAAGTACGCCCCTCTCGGCAAACGCGGCCTCGGCCTCGGCACCGCCCACAACGACTACGTCGCGCCCGACATCAGCTACCTCCGCACCGCCAACGAAAACACGACAATCATCTGCCAGATCGAATCGCCCATCGGCCTCGAAAACGCCGAAGCCATCGCCCGAGTGGAAGGCGTCGACAATCTCTGGGTCGGCCACTTCGATCTCTCCAACGCCATGGGCATCCCCGCGCAATTCGAGAATCCTCGCTTCATCGAAGCCCTGGAGCACGTCGTGCGCGTAGCGAAGAAATACGGCAAAACGGCAGGCATTCAACCCGGCGACGAGCAGCAAGCCGAACGCTGGATCGGCCTCGGCTTCAACGTCATCTCCTGGAAAGCCGACATCGGCCTCTATCGCGCAGCCCTGACTAACCAAATCGCCTGGCTCCGCACCCAACTAAACAAGTAACCACACCATCCACTCTCTCACCAACCACACCAACCACCCTCTCACCAACCACACCAACCACCCTCTCACCAACCACACCAACCACCCTCTCACCAACCACACCAACCACTCTCTCACCAACCACACCATCCACCCTCTCACCAACCACACCAACCACCCTCTCACCAACCACACATCCACTCTCTCACCAACCACACATCCACTCTCTCACCAACCACACCATCCACACCATCCGGCAACAAAGTCGTTGGCGGAGCCAGCGACTGACGTAGTGGGTCGGGCGCCCTCGCCCGACACTAATCTAAACAACCCCCAACCGCTCTCTCACCAACCGCACCGTCTCATCCGGATGCGGAATCCGCACAACATCAAACCCCGCGGCCCGTCCGCTCGTCTCCCCAGCCACACTATCCTCCACCACCAACGCCCGGCTCACACCAAGCTGCGCCGCCGCCTTCCGATAAGGTTCCGGATCCGGCTTATGCCGAGTCACATCCTCACCAAACACCATCACCTTCAGCAGCGGCATCAACCCACCCGCCTCCAGCACCGGCGCCACCTCCGACCGTCCACTCGAAGTCACCACGCCCACCGGCACTCGCAGCCCCGTCACCAACTCCACAATCCCCGGAGCAAACGGCAATTCCCTCCGCATCCGCGCCCGAAAAATCTCGCTCTTACTCGGATACAACCCGAAAATCGTCTCCGCGGAAACCGGTGGATCGGCCATCGCCGCCACCTCTTCCGCCATCCTCCGGTCCGAAATCCCAATAAAGTGGGAATGGTAATACTCCCACGTAAAATTCACCTCCAGCGGAGCCAGCACCTCGCTCCAACACTCAAAATGAATCGGCTCACTATCGACGATCACCCCGTCGAAATCAAACAGAACGGCTTCGTAACTCATCCCCGTGGCTCAAAACTGCAACGACTGAATCATCTGGTCGAAGAAAGGCTGCGCCTTGGGATACTCGCCTTCCGGCGCAATCAGGATCATGTACAGCAGCCCCTGCGGATGCGCCACCGTGACGATCGCGTCCACCTCGCGCTGTCCCTGAAACGCCGAAGGCCCAAAGAACACGTTCAGCAGAGCATTCGCCCCATTCACCTGAAACCGCTTCGTCGCCTCCCCACTCGCCTTCATGTTTTTATTCTGCTGCACCATGCGGTCCAGAAACGCCTTCGTGTCATTATCCAGATTCACCTGCGACTTCGTCTGCGCCAACCCGATGATCGCCCCGTAGGCGATCTCCGCATTCCCATTCGTCTCCGCAATGCCATCGCGCGACGCCACAGTAATCTCCGACGATTGCTGGTTCGAAAACACTTCCCAATTCGCCGGATACTTAAACCCCAGCCCCTTCGCGCTGTACTGCTTCAACTGCCCGTTCGGCCGCGCCGTCACTCCACCGCTATCGGCCCGGAAATTCGTGTTCGCCTTGGGAGGAACCGGCAGCCCGTTGATCGTCGTCTTCATCCGCCCCAGATCCACCGTATCGCCCTTCGTATACTCGCGCGCCGGCATCAGCTTCACTTCCGCCTGAACAGCCTTCACCCGGTTCCCCGGATTCGGATGATCGGAAAGGAACTGCGGAATCGATCGCCCCGAGCTCTGTTCCTGCGCTTCCAGCTTTTCAAAAAACCGCGCCATCTCCACCGGATCATAGCCGGCCTTCGCCATCATCCGCGCACCCAACAAATCTGCATCCGATTCCGCCGACCGCGAGAATTTCAGCAGCAGCGAATTCGCTCCTAACCCCGCGCCCACTTGAGCCAGTTGCCCCAGCAAGCCGCCGCCCGCCATCGCTCCGCCAAGCCCCGCCAGCAACTGGATCGCTTGCGCCTTGGTCACCTGCGATGTGCCATGCCGCAGCGCCACGTGCGAAACTTCATGCGCCAACACGCCGGCAATCTGCGCTTCGTTGTCCGCGGCCTGAATCAGCCCCGTATGCACATACGATGGCCCGCCCGGCAGCGCGAACGCATTGATCGACTTGTCGTACACCACCTTGAACGTGTACGGATACTGCCCCGCTTCCGGTTGTGCCACCAGCTTCTTGCCGATCCGGTTCACGTAATCGACAAGCTGCGCGTTGTTCACCACCGCCACCTGCTTCTCGATTTCACCCGCGGCTTCCTTGCCCAGTTGCACATCCTGCGCCTGCGAAAACAGGTTCCACCCGGGCTTGATGGTTTTCGGTTTTTGCGCAAACGACACGGCTGCCGCCAACAGAATCGCGCCCGCGGTGAGCTGATACGACAATTTCAAAGGAAGACCCTCCTCCAGGTGTAGATGGCATCGCCGGAGCGGTTGTTACCAGCCGGTCCGGAGGTATATCCAGTCATACCAGTATAAAATGAAGTATGTTACACCCCACTGAGAAGATCTGGCACAACGGCAGATTCATTGCCTGGGATGATGCCAGGATCCACGTTCTGTCCCACACCGTGAGTTACGCCAGTGCGGTATTTGAAGGCCTTCGCTGCTACCATACCGCTTCCGGCCCGGCCATCTTCCGTCTCAAGGAACATGTCCGCCGCCTCGTGGACTCAGCCAAAATCTACCGCATGGAACTCCCCTTCGATGCCCCTGCGCTTTGCGACGCGATGGTAGAGCTGGTACGGGTGAACCGGCTTGAATCGTGCTATCTCCGCCCCATCGTGCTCCGCGGATATGGCGAAATGGGTGTGCTCGGCATCAAGAATCCCACCGAGATCTACATCGCCTGTTGGGAGTGGAGCAAGTACCTCGGCGAATCGGCCCTCGCAGAAGGCGTCGATGTCTGCGTGTCTTCCTGGAAGCGCATCGCGCCCAACACGCTGCCCGCGCTCGCCAAGGCCGCATCCAATTACATGAACTCGCAGCTCATCCGCATGGAAGCCCAAGCCAACGGCTACGCCGAAGGCATCGCCCTCGATGAGCAGGGTTACGTCAGCGAAGGTTCCGGCGAAAACATCTTCGTCATCCGCGACGGCAAGCTCCACACGCCGCCGCTCGGCGCTTCCGTATTGCCCGGCATCACTCGCGACTCCATCCTCACTCTCGCCTCCGAACTCGGCATCCCCGTTGTCGAAGGCATCATCCCCCGCGAGATGCTCTACATCGCCGACGAAGTATTCTTCACCGGCACCGCGGCCGAGATCACGCCCATCCGCTCCGTCGACAAGATCCAGGTTGGCAGCGGACGCCGCGGCCCCATCACCGAGCGCCTGCAAAAGGAATTCTTCCGCATCCTCAACGGAGAAGCCGAAGACCGCCACCACTGGCTGACAAGCGCCTAAAGCGGTGGCGACGGGCCTCCAGGCCGGTCGCAGTTCAGTCTGGGAAGACTGAACATCTCGAATCGCGATAGCATATCCATACACCCCTGGATATGCGTCCATTCGCAATCATTCTATCGATGGCATTCCCGGCGCTGGCGCAATCGCCGGACTTCGCAAAGTCCCTCTGGCCCGTATTCGAAAAGGCCCAGTGCCGGCAATGCCACAACGAAAATGGAGTAGCCTCCACCACGCGCCTCATCTTCCCCAGCGAAGGCGCAACCGCGGCCGAAATCACCACCTTCGGCCTCTCGCTGCGTCCATTAATAAACACATCCAAGCCCGAAGAATCGCCCCTCTACCGCAAACCCACCCACCGCACTGCCCACGGCGGCGGTGAGCGCATCCGCCAGAACACCGATGCCGAAGCAACCCTCGAAGCCTGGGTCAAACACCTCGCTTCGCTCCCTGAACCCGCCGCGCCCTCACCCTCCGCCACCCAATCCCAACGCAAAGAGAAACACGTCCTCCGCCGCCTCACCCACGCCCAATACAACCACACCGTCCGCGATCTCCTCGGCGATGAAACCAAGCCCGCGGATCAATTCCCCAAAGAAGACTTCGTCCACGGCTTCACCAATCAGGCTGACGGCCAATCCATCTCTCCTCTCCAAGCCGAAGCCTACGCCCGCGCCGCCGAAAAGCTCGCCCGCAATGCCTTCGCTAAAGGCGATCGCAACAAGCTCATTCCATGCCCGCCCTCCGACACCTGCCGCAGTGAGTTCATCCGCGCCTTCGGCCGCAAAGCTTTCCGCCGCCCCATCACTGAAACTGAACTGCAGCGTTACTCCGCTCTCCACGCGCGCGAAACCGATTTCACCAAAGGTGCGCAGAGCGTCGTCGAGGCCATGCTCCAATCGCCGCACTTCCTCTTCCACCTCGAGCAGGGCGCATACCGCACGGCCAGCCGTCTTTCCTATTTCCTCTGGGACACGATGCCCGACGAAGCGCTGCTCACAGCCGCGGCCAACGGTGGCCTTGATACACAACCAGGCGTCGAACGACAGGTAAAGCGCATGCTCGCCGACACGCGCGCCAAAGCCGCCTTCGACGAATTCCTCGCCCAGTGGCTCCGTCTCGACCGGCTCCGCGGCGCACTGCGCGACCGCAATCTCTTCCCCGAATACTCGCCCGAACTCGTCGGCCTCATGGTCGAAGAAACAACGCGCACCTTCCGATCGCTCGTCTGGGACAACGGCAATTTCCTCGACTTCTATCGTGGCGACACAACCCACCTCGTGCCCGAACTCGCGCGGCTCTATGGCGTCGAAGCCGGCCTCGAGCCCTGGGCCAAAGTGAAGCTGCCCCCATCCACCGAACGCGCCGGCATCCTCGGCCAGGCTGCGTTTCTCACCTTGACCTCGAAGCCCGCCGAAACTTCACCCACCGAACGCGGCCTCTTCGTGCGCGAGCATTTCCTCTGCCAGCAAGTGCCGCCTCCTCCCCCAGGAGTCAACGCAACCCTGCCGCCCGTCACCGACGAAAAGCCCATCACCCAACGCGAGCGCCTTCAGGTGCATCTCAGCAACGCCGTCTGCTCCAGTTGCCATTCCCTCGTCGACCCCATCGGCTTCGGCCTCGAAAAGTTCGATGCCATCGGCCGCCATCGCGACAAGGAACTGCTGCTCGTGCATCCCACCGCCGACGAACTCAAGACTAAGCGCAAGACGAAGCCCACCGAATACCGGCTCCCCATCAACGCTCAGGGTGAACTGCGCGGCATCGCCGGCTCCACTTTCGATTCCCCGCGCCAACTGGGTGAGTTGCTCGCCAAAGAGCCCAGTTGCCAAAAGTGTGTGGTGAAGCAATTGTTCCGCTACGCCATGGGCCGCCCCGAAGAATCCGGCGACGCGCCCCTCATCGAAGAAGCCTTTGAGCGCTTCCGCAAGTCGCAGTTCCGCTTTCAGGAGCTTATAATGGCCATATCCGTGGCCCAGGCTGGAGTCCCAGGCGCCGGAAATCGAGGAGGCAATTAGAGGATGCCCGCACGAATCACACGCCGTACCTTGTTGCGCGGTTTGGGAGTCACCCTTGGACTGCCTCCGCTCGAGGCGATGTTCAATTCGAGCGGCACTGCCTACGCCGCCACCACCAAGCCCGTCGAGCCGCGCTTCGTCTTCTGGTTCAACGGCAACGGCATCCCCGAAAAATATTGGATTCCGCAAACCGAAGGCGCCGATTTCGAATTCACTCCCTGCCTCTCTCCGCTCGCGCCATTCCGCAACGACATTCACGTCGTCAGTGGACTCGACAGTCCCGCCGCCCGCCTCCCCGGCCCTGGCAACAGTCACTATCCTTCGATGAGCGCTGTGCTTTCCGGCCGCCCCTACCCGGGCCGCGGCGCTGGTGGCACGTCATTCGATCAGTACATTGCCCGCAAGGCTGGCGAATCGTTCCGCTTCCGTTCTCTGCAAATCGGAGTCTCGCAGGAAAGCTTCGGCGAGGCCATCCAGCGCAACATGAGCTGGGCCGATCGCGATCGCCCGCTGCCTCCCGAGATGCTGCCGCATCGCTTGTTCGACCGTTTATTCGGAGTCCGCGACCGCGCTTCCCTCGACCGCCAGAAGAGCATCCTCGACGCAGTGCAGGACGAAGCGCGCTCCGTGCGCGATCAACTCGGCGCAGCCGATCGCCAGCGCCTCGAAGAGTATCTCGGTTCCGTGCGCGATCTGGAAAAGTCGATCGCCAGCCTCCCGCCCGAGTACAAGACCGTAGTGGAGCGTCCCGACGAAGGCGGCGATCTGCGCGATTGGCCGCGCATCGCCAAGCTGCAAAGCGAGCTGCTGGTGCACGCCTTCGCCAGCGGCCAGACGCGAGTAGCAAGCTACATGTTGACCAAGTGTCAGGGCCTGTCGCGATTCCCCTGGCTCGGCCACACCGCGCAGCGCCATCACGAGTACACGCACGGCCAGGTGGAAACTCCCCGCGGCATGCGCATCTTGAGAGACATTTGCCGCTGGCACGTAGAAGAGTTCGCATACTTGGTGGGTAAGCTAAAGTCAACCCCCGAAGGCGCAGGCAACATGTTAGACAACACCTGCCTCTTATTCGTACACGAGCACGCCGAAGCCAATTCGCACAAGAACAACAACCACGCCGTGCTCATGGCGGGCCACGCCGGAAAAATGAAAACCGGCCTCCACACCCGCACCACCGGCACCTTAGGCGACCTCTACCTGACTCTATCGGAAGAAGTCCTCGGAGCCCGCATCGGCACATTCCCAACCGCCGAAAAGAAGCTAGTCGAAATCATCTAACCTGAGTGGCGACGGGCCTCCGGCCGGTCGCGGTTCCGCCTGGGAAGGCGGAACAGGCAGCCATCACCCCAACCCCATCCTCTCCAACTTCCGGTACAACGTCTTCCGTTCAATCCCCAATATCTTCGCCGCCCGGCTCTTATTCCCGCCCGTCGCCGCCAGCACCTTTTTGATCTGGTCCGATTCCGTATCCGCCAGCGATTCTCCCCCCGGCGCTTCCTTCGTCGACATCGATTGAATCGCGTCCAGCACAGCTTCTTCATCAATCCGGTACTGCGGCGCCAGGATCGCCAGCCGTTCAATCATGTGCTGCAACTGCCGCACGTTCCCCGGCCAGGCGTACTCCTCCATCGCCCGCAGCCCGCTCTTAGTCAGCTTCGCGCTCAAATGATACCGGGCATTGGCCTGATTCAAGAACGTCTCCGCCAGCAGCGGAATGTCCCCACGCCGGTCGCGCAACGCCGGCAGCTTGATCGGCACCACGTTCAGCCGATAATACAAATCTTCCCGAAAACGTTTTTCCTCCATCCGCTTCGCCAGGTCCTTGTTCGTCGCCGCCAGCACCCGCACATCCACCTTCTTCGCCCGCGACGCCCCCAGCGGACGCACTTCCCGCTCCTGCAGAAAACGCAACAGCCTCAGTTGAAACCCCTCGTCAATTTCCCCGATTTCATCCAAAAACACCGTGCCGCCATGCGCTGCCTCCAGCGCGCCCACACGGTCCCGGTCCGCCCCCGTGTACGCCCCCTTCATCGCGCCGAACAGTTCACTCTCCAGCAGCGATCCCGTGATCGATCCGCAATCCACCGGCACGAACGGCTGGTTCTTGCGCCGGCTGTAGTTGTGAATCAACCGCGCCACCAGCTCTTTGCCCGTCCCCGTCTCCCCTTCAATCAGCACCGTCACGTCGTTCGGGGCCGCCTTCACAATCGTCTTGTACACTTCCATGATCGCCGGCGAGCTACCGATCATTTCGCTCGACGGCAGATCCTCCACATCCGCATCTTCATCGTCCGATCCGCGCGCTGCTTCCTCGGCCCGGTGAATAATCTCCAGCATTTTGTCCAGATCAAACGGTTTCGCGACATAATCAAACGCCCCGCGCTGGGTCGCTTCCATCACCGTCTCAATCGTCCCGCGCCCGCTCATCAAAATCACCGAACATTCCGGATTCGCGTTCTTCGCAGCGTTCAGAATATCCAGCCCTGTGCGCTCGTCCAAATACACATCGCTGATCACGATCGGATATGGCTCCGCATGCAGTTTCCCGATCGCCTCTTCCGTCGAGGCCGCCGAGTCCACGGAGTAGTTCTCCAGCTCCAGAAACGTAACCAGCGTTTCCCGCACCGAAGGATCGTCGTCCACTACTAAAATACGTGCCAAAATCATTGCCCTTTCGCGGGAAGCACGATCGTGAAACAGGAGCCTTTTCCCGGCGTGCTGGCGATTTCCAACCGCCCGCCGTGATGCTCCACAATCTGTCCCACAATCGACAGTCCGATTCCCGTGCCTGCCTCTCCGCTTTGCTCAGCCCGCTTCGTCCGGTAAAAGCGCTGGCCGATCTGCTTCAGCTCCTTCTCATCCATGCCGATGCCCTGATCTGTCACCGCTATCCGCAGTTGCCCGGCGTCATAGCGCGACTCCACCCGGACCTCGGTGCCGGAGGGCGAATACTTTACAGCGTTCGAAAGCAGGTTATATACAGCGTACTCCATCAGTTCGCGATCCCCCAACACCTCCGCTCCCGCAAGCTCCTTCACCTCCAGCGCGATCTTCTTCCGCTCCGCCAGCGGACGCGCCCGCTCGGCGCAAACGATCACCGTATCCTCCGCCGCGAACGGTTCCTTCTTCAACTCCATCTGGCCTTCTTCCAAACGTTCCACATCCAGAAATGTTTGAATCATTTTCGCCAGCCGCTTCGATTCGCTGTTGATCATCAGCGCCATCTGCTTCCGCTTTTCATCGGTCATGTTGTAGCGGCTGATCAATTCGCTCGACCCCTGGATCGCCGTCAGCGGCGACTTCATCTCATGCGACACAAAGTGAATCGCCTGCTGGTAGCGGCTGCGGTCCGCCTCCGACACCCGCAACTGCTTCCGCACCACGAAATATTGATACGATCCGCAGCCGATCACACTCAACCAGGCGCATGCCGCCGGAGCCAGAATCGGAAACACGATGCCATTCGAAAACACTACGTGCGGCAGCGAATGCGCCCACAAGATCTGAATCGCCGCCACCGCGTAGGCATGCCATCCGCCGACATACGCGAACACCACGGCAGGCGCAATCGCCAGCACGATGCAAGCCAGCACAATGCTGATGTTGCTTGCTGCGAATAAGAAATCGCGCTGGGCCAACGACTCGTAAATATGCGCGTGAATCTCCACGCCCGGCATCCCCATGCTGGTGGAGTACGGAGTCACCCATCGGTCGCGCGCCTGCGACAACGATGTCACGCCAAGAAACACCACCTTGCCCTTCAACCGCGAAGCCTCGGCCGGCTTCTCAATCAGTGTCTTCAGCGAAATGCGCGGCAGCGGTTCCCACCGGTAGCGGATCAACATCGGCCGCCCGCGATCGCCGCGCCGCGGAAACGGCAGCCGCTTGTCGCCCACCTCCAGATCGCGCTGCGACTCGACAATCGCTTCCGCGCCGACTGACAAGCGGTAAGCCTCCAGCGCCATCGCCCACCGCCGCTTGCGTTCCGCCACTTTCTCCAATTGCACCTGCCGGCTCAAACCGTCGTATTGATCCAGGTCCGCGTGCACATGCCCGATTGCCTTCGCCGCCTTCGCAAATGGCGGATACGGTTCTTCCCAACGGTCCGCATTGCGCATGATGTCGGAACTCAACACCAGATTGGGCACCTTCGCCATTGCCGCGGCTAGCAGGGCATCGCTCTCGGCATTGTCTTCGTCAGGCAGAATCAAGTCGATGGCCACCGCCTTTGGCTGCGCTTCAGCCAGCACTTCCAGAGCCCGCGCCATCGTGCGCCGCAACTGCCGCGACCCCTTGTAGTCGATCAGCGTCTGATCGTCAATCTCCAACAGGTAGGCGTCCAGCGCCCCTTTTTCCGGCTTGTTCAACATCAACAGCCAGTCGTAATAGTAGTTGTCGATGCGTGAAGCAATCGGTGTCCAGCCGGCGAACAAGCCCATCAATAGCGAACTCGCCCCAATCAAAAAGTACGGAAATGTTCTGTGAGCAACCGGTGCTGCCATCAGTGTTGCATCCGGCGCTCGACGTCCGATGCGCTGCGTGGCAGCGCGCTCGAAAGCACCTTCGCGCCCGTCTCCGTCACCAGCACCATGTCTTCAATCCGGATGCCGGTGTTCTCTTCCGCGATATACAATCCCGGCTCGATGGTGACCACCATGCCCGCCGCCAGCGGCACATCGGCCGACGCATCGTGAACCTCCAGGCCCACATGATGCCCGATGCCATGCGTCAGGTACGTGCTCAGCGGTTTGCCTTGAATCGGCTTGCCATGCGTGTCCAGGTACTTCTTTGCCGCTTCCACAATATCGCCGCGCGTGCCCATGCTCGCCCCGGGCTTCACAGCGGCAATCGCCGCCTTCTGAGCGCCCAGTACCAATTCATACAACTCGCGCTGTCGCGGCGTGAACCGCCCGCTTACGGGAATCGTACGTGTCAGATCGGCCGCATAGGCATTGCATTCCGCTCCTACATCCATCAACACCAGCTCGCCCGAATCCATGCGCCGGTGATTGAACCCGTAATGCAGGATGACGCTGTTCGGCCCCGAACCCACCACCGGCCGGTAGGCGTGCCTCTCGCAACCCTGCTCCATCATCACTTGTGTCATCGTGGCCGCAAGCTGGTACTCAAACAACCCTGGCTTCGCCCGTTTCCATGCCGCCAGGTGCGCATCGATCGACACATCAATACTGTGCTGGATCAGGTCCACCTCACGACGCGATTTCACCATGCGCAGCTTCGCGATCGCCGGCCCGGCTTCCGCCAGCTTCATCCGCCGCGGCACGTTCCCATCCTGCATCAGACGGCTTACCTCGGCTTCCCACACATCGGTGCTCATCACCTTGGCGAACCCCGTACGCGCGCTGGCATCGGCATCGCCCGCCGCGACGCGATGGCCTTCATAGCGCTCCTTGCGCTCACTGCGCGGAGGCAGGAACAGAATCTCGTTCGGCTCCACGGTGCCGGGGAGAATCACCAGCACCGCGCCCGGCTCCTTCCAACCCGTCAGGTAAAAGAAGTTGGGCTCCTGCAGCATCGGGCTGCGCGGATCGCCGGATGTGTCCGGAGCACCTTCCAGAACAATCGCCGCATCGGGTATTGCCGCGCGCAGACGGGCCCTGCGGTCGCGGTACTCATCCGGAGACACCACGAGCGACCCGATCGCCAGCAGCAATGAAACCCAAGGCATTTCTACCAAATTAGTACAATGCGAGGATCGAATGCTCTGGTCCCTCATCTTCCTCGCCCTGCTGTTGACTCTCCTCGGACTTCGCGGGGAACAGGCCCGCCTGCGCTTTTATCGCGACGCGCGCGGCGCTCTTGACGGTCCCACGCCGCCTGTCACTGTCATTGTCCCCGTGAAAGGCCATGACGAAGGCCTGCGCGACAACCTTGCGGCGCTGGCCGCTCTCGATTATCCCGACTATGAGCTCATCGTCTGTGCCCGCGCCGCCGGAGACGTACACTACGATGCCATCCCTGTGAACGCCCGCCTTGTGCTGGCCGGGCATGGCGACCCCGGCACCGGAGAGAAAATCAACAACCTGATGGCCGCGATCAAGGCCGCCAGAACAGAATCGCAGGTTTTTGTTTTTGCCGATTCCGACGGCCGGGTGCCCCGCGAGTGGCTTCGGGCGCTGGTGACGGCGCTCTATCAGACGGGAGTAGGGGCGTCCACCGGATACCGCTGGCACCTGCCGGAAAAGCTCACCCCCGCCAACATCCTCCGCTCGGTATGGAACGCTGTCATCGCCGGAGGCATGGGGCCGGGCAGGAACAACTTCTGCTGGGGCGGGGCCATGGCCATCCGTCGCGAAACATTTCTATCCCTCAATGTTCCGGCCTGGTGGCAGGGCGCCATCAGTGACGACTACCGGCTGAGCGAGGCGGTGAAGGCCGCGGGACTCCGCATCGCCTTCGCTCCCGCGGCCATGGTGGCTTCCACCGATTCCACCACGCTGCCCGAATTCCTCGCCTGGAGCCGCCGCCAGTTGATGATCACCCGCTTCTACGCCCCGAACCTCTGGAAGCTTTCCGTCTTCGCCCATGCGGTCTATTGCGGAGCCATGCTCGCGGCCCTCAAAATTGCCACTGTGGCATCGATTGCCGCGCTCGCCATCCAACTGGGCGTAGGCATGTACAAGGGCTGGAACCGCATCCGCTGCGCCCGCCTCGTGCTACAAAACTATCCCATTCTGTTTCAAACATTTGGAGTACTTCATGTTCTGCTGGTTCCGGTCGGCACCTGGCTCTGGCTCTACTCCTCCGTCGCCGCCGGTTTCGGAAACACCATCCACTGGCGCGGCTACCGCATTGTGCTGCGCCGCCTTAGTCCACGAACATAAACTCATTGCTGGCCAACAGCGCCCGCAAGTAGCTCGCCAGGGCCTTGCGCCGGTGCGATTCCTCTGCCTCCCCAGCCTTCTGCAACGCCCGCTGCGCGGCGCTCAGGTATTGCGCCGCCTTGCCCTGCAACTCCGGCGTTGCCGCGCGCCCCGTCGCCATGCGATGAGCCGCATCGATGCGCTTCTGATCGTCTGTGTAGGAAGCCAGCAACGTCGCCGCAAAGCTCTCGCTGTTCTCCTCCACTACCTTGCTGTTCATCTGGAACAGCGCCTGAATGGGTGTGATGCTTGGCGAACGCACAGGCGTGCTCGCGTTCGTATCCGCCCCATCGAACATCGCCAGGTACGGATGCCGTTGGATGCGCTGCGTCATCAGGTACACGCTGCGCTGGTTGCTCTCATAGACGGCCGCATACGGCCGGTGCTGCGTGTAGCGCCATTCCTGCATCGGCGGAAAGGGATGGGCCCCGCCCATCTTCCCATCAAGCGTCCCACCCAGCGCCAGCAGCGAATCGCGCAGGCTTTCGGCATCCAGCCGCCGCCGGTCGAACTTCCACAGCAGTTCGTTGCTCGGATCGACGGCCGCATTCGCCGCATCGCCAATGCTCGACTGCCGGTAGGTCTGCGACAACAGTATCTCCCGGTGCAGTTGCTTCACGCGCCACCCGCCGGCCACAAACTGGGATGCCAGATAATCCAGCAGCTCCGGATGCGTCGGCTTCATCCCACGCTTGCCGAAGTCGTTCGGAGTGGTGACGATGCCCTTACCGAAGTGGTACTGCCAGATGCGGTTCGCCATCACGCGCGCGGCGATCGGCGAAGCGATGATCCACTCCGCCAACTCGCGCCGCCCACTCGCGGCCTTGTCCTTCAACGTCTGCCCACCCAGCACTTCCAGGAAGCGCCGCTCTACGGTATCGCCCTTCTTGTCCACCTCGCCGCGCAGCAGGATAGGCGAATCGACAGGCTTATCGTCGATCACAGCGTAGGCGTCTTCGATCGGGCCCACCTTCGCCAGCAGCTCCATGCGCAGCCCCAGTGTCTTGTTGTACTCGGGCTTGATCTTGGTTTGCTCCAGCGCGCCTTCGGGCAGCGCCGGTGGCTCCTTGCCTGCGCGCACGGCAGCGGAGCGCTCGGTGTACAGCTTGCGCAGATCCTCGAGCATCTTCAGCTTCGCATCGATGACATCGAGTTCGGGCTTGATGGGCAGCAACTGCGCGGCAATCTCCGCCTCGGACTTGCGCCGCACGAAGTCGGCCTGCTGATTGCGGTTCTCACTGCCTGCGAACGGATAGCGCGTGCTGGCGAAGATGCCGGACAACGCATAGTAATCCTTGTTCGAAATCGGGTCGTACTTGTGATCGTGACAGCGGGCGCAGTTCACGCTCAAGCCAAGAAACGACTTGCCCACATTGTCGATGGTGTCGTCGTGGCTCAAGTGCATCTGGCGTTCGGGCACCACCGAGAAGCGGCGCGTGTTGGCCACATAGCCGGTGGCGAGCAGCCGCTGCCAGCGCTCCTCTTCATTCGCTGACGGCAACAAATCACCAGCCAATTGTTCGCGCACGAACTCGTCGTAAGGCATGTCGCGATTGAAGGCCGCGATGACCCAATCGCGATATTTGTATGCCTGCGGCACGGGGTAATCGGAGCTATCGCCCGCCGTATCGGCATAGCGCACCACATCGAGCCAGTGGCGGCCCCAGCGCTCGCCGTAACGCGGCGAAGCGAGCAGCCGGTCAATCACCTTTTCATAAGCCTGCGGGGATGAGTCGCCGAGGAATGCATCGAGTTCGTCGATCGTCGGAGGCAGTCCGGTGAGATCGTAGGTCACCCGGCGCAGCAGCATGATCTTGTCGGCTTGCGCCGCGGGCTTCAACTTCTTCGCCGCCAGCCGCGCCCGCACGATGCTGTCGATGTTGGCGCCTGGCTGCTGCGCGAGCGGTTGAAAGGCCCAATGTGCGCGCTGCTCGTCGCTGATGCGGAATGAGACCAGCGGCTTCGTGCTCGCCGGGAACACCGCGCCCTGCTTGATCCACAGCGCCACGGCATCCAATTCCTCTTGCGGCAGCTTACCCGGAGGCGGCATTTGAATCTTGGCATGCGTGTGGTTGAGCACGGCCATCAACAGGCTCTTCTCGGGATCGCCAGGCACAACCGCAGCACCGGAGCGCCCGCCCTGCAGCAATCCATCGCGCGAGTCCAGACGCAGCCCCGCTTGCGGCGCAGCAGTGTGGCAGGCATTGCATTTCTTCACAAACATTGGACGCACTTTTGTTTCGAAGTGCTCCGTGGGATCCTGTGCGGCGGCCGTGGCCGCCAGCAATAGCAGTATGCCGGTCAACATGGAATCCTCTTATTCTATGCGCTTGGGAAACAGGCTGCGCCAGCTTTCATCGAAGCGGGTCCAGCGGGAGCGGCGCTCGCCTACTTCTTCGCTGTGCATCAGCCCGTGGCCGTTGGGACAGACGGTCTCGGTTACCGGGGCTTCCACCACCAGGCTGCTCCAGGTACCGATGCGTGCCGGACTGCGCAGTTGCTCAAAGCATTCCGGGCAACGGCCGAGGTGATCGCGCAAGGTGACGCCCTCGAGCACACAGCCCGCCATCACGAACAGCCAGATGTGCCAGATGCCCGCGGGCAGCAGGTTCTCAGAAAGGATGCGCGCGGCTACAAACGAAACCTGCGCCAGCGCGGTGGTGCTCAACAGCAGCCTCAGCGCGAGCACCGCGTAGCTGCGAGCCGGTGCATGCAGCTTCCGATGCAGATAGACCGCGCCACCGAGGAATGCGAGCAGTGTGATTGCCAGTGCGGTGGAAAGCGTGTCCTGCCAGCGCGGCGTCTGCAAGTAAGGGAACAGCCTGTGTACCAGACCCGGCGCCAGCGCAGCCAGCTTGCGCTCCGCTTCTTCGAGGGAGAGGCCCGCCTTGCGCCGCAGGATGACTCCCGAGCCCGGCGTGCCTTCGGGCAGCGGCACGAAGTAGCGCAGGCGCTTTGAGACAAAGGCGAAGTCTTCGGGCAACACGCCGGCCACGATGTAGCGGCGGTCTTCAATCAGCACCACCCGGCCGGCGATGTTGCGGTCGCCGCCGAACTGGCTCTCCCACAGAGCATGAGTCAGCACGACATGATCGAGCGGCGCATCTTTCAAAGTGTGGCCGATGATCGGAGTGACGCCCAGCACTTCAAAGAAGCCGCGCGAGACCTGGGCGCTGGCGGTGAAGCCGTACCGCACACGAAAGCCGGCGAGGGCTTCCACCCAGGGCTCCTGACGCAGTTCCTCTTGCAGGCGCAGCGTCACGGTGGAAAGCGAAATGCCCATGGCCGCATAGGTGCGCTGCACAAAGCTGACGCGATCAAGATGCTGCCCGGCCGGGCGTTTCGGAGCAGGGAGTCCGAATACGAGCCACACGAGCGTGGCCGCGCCGAAGGCTGCTGCTTCGAGCCGCAGCGGGCGGCGGAAAGTCTCGGTTGGATCGGTGCGCCGGCGAGTGAACAGCGCGTCGCGCAGGATGTTGCGGGCAACGGAGACGAATGGCACATCGCGGCGGTGCGCGAGCTCTTCCAGCCACTCCTCACGCCACTGCTTGCGCTTCGGTGAAGGCAACAGGAATTGGGTAAGGTTCAGCCAGGTGCGTGCCAGCCCAGTGGCCATACTTGATGATCGCATGATCCCCCGGAATGAAGCGCTACGCGTGTTAGTCCGAGGAGGACAGATGAAACTACTTTGGACAGGATTGATGGCGGTAACGCTGTTTGGAATTGAGCTGCCGAGTGGGACGAAGATCCCTTGCCGGCTGGACCAGAACATCTCGTCGGCCACGGCGGAAGAAGGGCAAGCCGTACAGTTGGTGGCCACCGAGGAAGTGCGTGTTGGCGATGTGGTGGTCATCCCGCAAGGCGCATCGGTGATCGGCACCGTGACGCAGGCATTGGCCAAGCGGCGCATGGGCCGCACGGGCAAACTCGACTTCTCCATTGATAAGGTGCGCACGGCTGATGGCAAGTACATTCCGCTGCGGTACACGATCGAGAAGAAGGAAGGCGGCAGCCACGGCACGCGCACGGGCATTCTCACGGCATCGGCGGCCATCGTGTTCTGGCCCGCCGCACCGGCATTCCTGTTGATGAAGGGCAAGGACGTCACGTTGCACAAGGGTATGGCGTTCGAAGTGTTCACGGACTCGGATTTCAAGATGTCTCCTCCTGCAGCCCCGGTTGTGTCTGCTGCTCCAGCGCCTGCTGTAGCAGCAGGCACGGCCACGGTTCACATCACGAGCGATGTGCCAGGCGCGGACGTTGAAGTGGATGGGCTATTCATCGGCAACACGCCGAGCACGCGCACGGTGGCCCCGGGCAATCACCGCATCGTGGTGAAGAGCGGTGCGAAGACCTGGGAGCGCACGCTGAGTGCTCAGGCGGGCGATACGATGAACGTCGCCGCGACGTTGAAGGCGGCGGCGCGTTAGCGGGCGATGTCGCCGGTGGTGGCGTTTGCGGCCTTGAGGTAGTCCGCGGGGCTGAGGACGATTTGGGTCCCGCGGACTCCGGCGGAGACGGCGATGCGATCGTGCAGTTCGACGGTTTCGTCTATAAAGACCGGATAGTCCTTTTTACAGGCGAGTGCGGTGACGCCGCCGCGAACGTAGCCGGTGAGGGCCTGCACGTCCTTCAGCGGGACGAGGTCGATCTTGCTCTCGCCGGCGAGCTTGGCGAGGTTCTTCAGGTGCAGTTGAGTGCTACCGGGGATTACCGCTAAGCAGACTCCGTTGCGGTCGCCTCGGGCAACGAGGGTTTTGAAGACCTGCTCGGGCGGCATGCCGATGCGTTCGGCGACGGTTTCGGCATCGAGATGATCGTCGCCAACTTCGTAGTCCCGGAGTTCGTAGGCGACTCCTAGTCTGTCTAGGAGTCGAGCCGCGTTGGTTTTCATTCCTCGCGTTTGCGGTAGGTGAACTTCTTCCAGTCAGTGGCGGAGACGCCGTTCAGATCCCACACGACCTGGCCGTTGCGGACGGTGAGTTCGGCGATGAGCTTCTGGTTGCCCGAGCGGCGGGCGCCGGCCGAGTCGGTGAAGCCGAAGTTGCCTTTCTCCACGCGCAATACCGTGACATCAGCGACGGCACCGACACTCAAGTGGCCGAGCTCTTCGTGCTTGATCTCCTTGGCCGGATTCCAGGTGGACATGCGGATGACGTTATCGAGCGTAGACCCCATGGCGAGGATCTTCGACATGGTGTTGGTCATGTCTTTCATGCCGGCGTTCATGCTGCCGGTGTGGAGATCGGTGGAGATCGAGTCGGGCTCGAATTTGGCGTCATAGGCGGCCTGCGCGACGGGCCAGTAGAAGCTGCCGCCGCCGTGGCCGATGTCGAAGATGATGCCGCGCTTGCGGCCGGAGATCATGACGGGGTTCAGCTTGCCGTCGATGGCTTCGAGACGATGACCGGAGAAGCAGTGCGTGTAGATGTCGCCGGGGCGGAGCTTGTCCATGAAGAGGGCGTTGAGATTGCGCTCCTTGGTGGCATAGCCGAAGTCGACCATGACGGGCATGTTGGTGGCTTTGCCTGCGGTGACCGCGCCATCGACGGCGGGCCAGCCGTCGCCGCGATAGTGAGCCGTCTTAAATCCGACTATAATGTCTTTATTAGCGTTTGCCATATCAATGGCTTTCTGGGGGTCCATGTCGGCTGGGTCGTGTTCACTATGTTCACTCATGCCCCAGCCGACGATATTGAGCAGGACAAGAACGCGGGTCTTGGCGTTGCGAATGACGCGGTCGCGGAAGTCCGGAAAATTGCGCCAGCCGGAGGTACCCGCATCGACCATGGTGGTGACGCCGCTCTTGAACGAATAGGTATCGGGATAAATGCTGGAGTCGCCGGCGAGCACGCCGTGCCGTCCGCCGGCGAAGACGTGGACGTGAATGTCGATCAGGCCTGGGGTGACGTAGAGGCCTTTCACATCGGCCACGCGCTTGGCCTCAGTGGCGGGAATGTTCGGGGCCACGGCGGCGATCTTGCCGCCGGAGATGGCGACATCCATGAGGCGGCTGATATTGTTCTTCGGATCGATGAGGTGACCGCCTTTGAGCAGCAGGTCATAGGTTTGCGCGGAAAGCGCGGCGGCGAGACTGACAACGAGAGCAGAGGTTCGAAGGATCATGATTGGCTTACCGTGAGAATGATCTTGCCCACATTCTTGTTTTCGGCCATGTAGCGGTGGGCTTCGCCGGCCTGTTCGATGGGGAACTCGCGATCGACGGTGGTTTGGAAAGCGCCGTCGACGAAGTTCTTCCAGAAGCGCAGTTGAAACTGCGCGGTAATTTCGATTTGCTCCGGACGCGTGCGGGTACGCAGGGTAGAGCCGATGATGCGGAGTCGATTGCGGAGGACGGTGGCCAGGTTCAACTCGCCCTTGGCTCCGCCGAGGAGGCCGATGTTGACGAGGCGGCCAAAACGTTTCAGGGCCTGAATGTTTTTGGGGAGGTAGTTGCCGCCCACGCAGTCGAGGATCACGTCGGCATCGGGAAAGGGGCCGGTGGGATCGACCACGGTTGCGCCGAAGGATTCGCAGAAGGCGACCTTGGAGGACGTGCGGACGGTGGTGTAGACGGTCGCGCCTGCTTCGCGGGCCATCTGGATGGCAGCGAGCCCGACGCCACTGGCGCCGGCATGGATGAGCACCGATTCGCCGGTGGCGAGATGCGCTTCCATGAAGAGGTTGACGAAGGCGGTGAGCCACGCTTCAGGGATCGCGGCCGCTTTGGTGAACGACCAATCGTCAGGGATGGGAAGCAGCATGCCGCGATGGACAGCGGCCTTTTCGGCATAGGCGCCTCCGGGGACGAGACAGCAGACTCGGCGCCCTTCGGAGACTCCCGCGAGTTCGAGGCCGAGGATATCGGTTACGCCTGTTGGTGGCGGGTATTGGCCGGAGGCTTGTAGGAGGTCGGCTCTGTTCACCCCCACTGCTTTTACCTGGACGAGTACCTCTTCGTTTTGTGGTTGTGGGTCAGCGGTGGGGAGCCACTGGAGGCCGTTGGGAGTGACTTGGATGGCGTTCATGCAAGCACCTGTTTCACTACGTTGCCGTGAACATCTGTTAGCCGGAAGTAGCGGCCCATGTATTTGTATGTCAGGCGGGTGTGATCGATGCCGAGCGTGTGCAGGATGGTCGCCTGGAGATCGTGGACGTGAACGGGGTCGCGGGTGATGTTGTAGCCGTAGTCGTCGGTTTCGCCGATGGAGAGGCCTTTTTTGACGCCGCCGCCGGTGAGCCAGACGGTGAAGCAGCGGGGGTGATGATCGCGGCCGTAGTCGTCTTTGGTGAGACGGCCCTGGCAGTAGACGGTGCGGCCGAATTCGCCGCCCCAGACAACGAGCGTGTCGTCGAGCATGCCTCTTTGTTTGAGATCGGTGATGAGCGCGGCGGCTGGTTGGTCGGTCTCTTTGCAGCGCGCGGGCAGGCCTTTGGGAAGGCCTCCGTGGTGATCCCAATCGCGGTGGTAGAGCTGGATGAAGCGGACGCCGCGCTCGGCGAGACGGCGCGCGAGCAGACAGTTGGCGGCGAAGGTGCCAGGCTTCTTCGAGTCGGGGCCGTAGAGGTCGAAAGTGGATTGCGGCTCTTTGCTGAGATCGGTGAGTTCGGGCACCGAGGCCTGCATGCGGAACGCCATCTCGTATTGCGCGATGCGGGTGCTGATCTCGGGGTCGCCGGTTTCCTGCAGCTTGATGTTGTTGAGCTGAGCGAGCGCGTCGAGGTAGTTGCGGCGGTCCTGCCGCGTGTAGTCCGAAGGGTTGTTGAGGTAGAGAACAGGGTCGCCGACGGAGCGGAACTTGACGCCCTGATAGCGTGTGGGGAGGAAGCCGCTGCCCCAGAGGCGATCATAGAGCGGCTGGCCGCCGCCACCCTGGCCGGGGCTGATCATGACGACGAAGGCGGGGAGGTCTTCGGTTTCGGCGCCGAGTCCGTAGCTGAGCCAGGAGCCCATGGAAGGGCGGCCGGCGATCTGCGAGCCGGTCATGAGGAAGGTGACTGCGGGGTCGTGATTGATCGCTTCGGTGTGTAGAGATTTGATGAATGTCAGGTCGTCGGCGATTTTGGCGGTGTGAGGGAGCAGTTCGCTGACCCAGGCTCCGGATTGGCCGCGCTGTTCGAAGGAGAACTTGGAAGGGACTACGGGGAAGGTAGACTGAGTGGCCGACATGCCGGTGAGGCGCTGGCCCATGCGGACGGAATCCGGGAGTTCCTGATTGGCGAAGTCGCGGAGACGGGGCTTGTAATCGAACAGCTCCATTTGGGAGGGGCCGCCCGATTGGAAGAGGTAGATGACGCGCTTGGCACGCGGGGTGTGATGGGGCTTATTGAGTACAGCGCCCATGGCGGCGGCGCGGAGGAACGGGATGGAGAGGAGGTGTCGGCGGGTCATTCCTTGGTCACCGTTTCGTCGAGGTTGAGTAAAAGGCTAGCGAGTTTCGCGTAATCTTCGCCTAATTTATGAAATGCGGTTTGGAGGACATCGAGCTCAGAGGGCTGCGGCGGGCGGGACAGTACGAGTTGGAAGGCCAGCTTCAATCTGTCGGATGGAGTTTGTGCCTGGGCTGTGATTTGGTTGGCGAGGTTCTTGGAGGCATCGAGGAAGGTCTGGTCATTCATCAAGTTGAGGGCCTGAAGAGGCGTATTGGTGCGGGTTTCGCGCACGGTGCAGGTCTCGCGAGTAGGCGAATCGAAGTTGATCATGTAGGGCGGAGCGATGGTGCGTTTCCAGTAAGTGTAGAGGGAGCGGCGGTAGAGCCCTTCGCCTTTGTCGGGGACATAACGGCCGCCGGAGAGTTCCTGCCAGAGGCCTTCGGGCTGATAGGGTTTGACGCTGGGTCCGCCGAATTTTTCGACCAGGAGGCCGGATGCGGCGAGGGCCTGATCGCGGATCATTTCGGCGGAGAGGCGGATGCGCGGGCCGCGCGCGTAAAGCCGATTTTCGGGATCTTTCTGGAGCAGGGCCGGGGTCAGGTTCGATGCCTGGCGGTAAGTGTTGCTGGTGACGATGGTTTTGAGGATTTGTTTGATATTCCAGCCGGAATCCATGAATTCGACGGCAAGCCAATCGATCAATTGTTGATGAACGGGCCAGTCGCCCTGCGCGCCGAAGTCTTCGGCTGTTTTGACGATGCCTGCGCCGAAGAGCATTTGCCAGTAGCGGTTGACGGTGACGCGGGCGGTGAGCGGGTTATTGCGGTCGACGAGCCAGCGGGCCAGGCCGAGGCGGTTATTGGGCGCACCCGCGGGCAGGGCAGGGAGCGTAGATGGAAGCGCGGCTTTGACCGTTTCGCCGGGGGCATCGTAAGCGCCGCGGCGCAGGATGTGGGTTTCGCGCGGGGTGGAGCTTTCGGCCATGACCATCACGGTGGGGATGGATTCGAAGTACTTGCGGCGCTCGTCGCGGGCTTTGTTCATCGACTCTTCGGCGGATTTGATGAATTGTGATGAAAACTGTTGCAGGAAGGCGAGGCGGAGCTTGTTTTGCTGGGCCGGGGTTCGTTTGGAAGGCTTGATGACGGCGAGTTCGTTGAGCGGCTGGTCGTTGGGGAGCGTCGAAATCTGATCCGGGGTGAGGGCGAATTTGTAGACGTTGACGGCGGTGATGTCGCCCTGGAATTCGTATTTGGGGCCGAGTCCGGTGCCGATGCGCCAGGGTTGTTTGGGGCCGAGCGGGTAGGTGAGCTCATCGAAGAGGATCTTGATGGGCTGGGGTTTGCCGTCGATGTAGATGTGGACTCCGGCGCCTTTGCGATAGCCGTCGTAAGTGATAGCGACGTGCTGGCGCTGGTTGAGCTGAACCTTGGTTTCGGTTTCGAGGCGTAGAGAGATGTCGGTAAAGCGGCGGGTGATGTGGAGGCGGAGCTTGCCTTCGTGGAGGAAGAACTGATGGCCTTCGCCTTCCCAGTAGTCTTCGGACTTGGTGAGGATGACGCCGTTGGGGGCTTTGGGGGTGATCCATGCTTCGAAGGTGAAGGGCGACATGTAGTCGAATTTGAGGTCAAGGTCGGGCTTGACGGGGTTTGCGCCGGGGACGCGCCATGCCAAATTCTGTAAAGTGCGACTCTTTTTCTCCCATTTCTGCTGGTCCTTTTGGATGGTGGGCTGGAGCTTGGCCCACTCGGATTCGCGGGAGTGTAAGATTTTGTCAAGTTCTGACAAGCGGGCGGCCTGGTCGGGCGTTGGAGCAGGGATATGGGGCTCTTCGTTACCGAAGTTGTAGACGAGGCCACGGTCGGGGGTGTTATTGAAATAGGCGAATAATTGGTAAAACTCTTTTTGAGTAAAGGGGTCGTATTTGTGGTCGTGGCAGCGGGTGCAGCCGAGGGTGAGGCCGAGCCAGACGGTGGAAGTAGTTTCGACGCGGTCGGCGACGTATTCGGTACGGAACTCCTCCTCTACGATGCCGCCTTCGGCGTTGGTTCGGTGGTTGCGATGGAAGCCGGAGGCGATTTTCTGGGAGAGTGTCGCGTTGGGGATGAGGTCGCCGGCGATTTGTTCGATGGTGAACTTGTCGAAGGGCATGTTGGACTGGAAGGCGTCGAGGACCCAGTCGCGCCAGCGCCACATGGAGCGGACGCCATCGGACTGATAGCCGTTGGTGTCGGCATAGCGGGCGGCTTCGAGCCAGCGGATGGCCATTCGTTCGGCATATCGCGGCGAGTTGAGGAGACGATCGATTTGCTTTTCGTAGGCGTTGGGGGACGGGTCTTTGAGGAAGGCTTCGGTTTCAGCGGGAGTGGGCGGCAGGCCCGTGAGATCGAGGGTGAGGCGCCGGAGGAGGGTTGTTTTGTTGGCCTCTGGCGAGGGTTTGAGGCCTTCGCGATCGAGTCGGGCGAGGACGAAGGCATCGATCGGGTTGCGGACCCAGGTGGGGTTTGAGGTGGTGGGAATTTCGGGTTTTTGCGGAGTGAGGAAGGACCAGTGCTTTTGCCAGGGCGCGCCGGATTCGATCCAATCCTTGATGATCGCGATTTGATTGGGAGGAAGAGGATCGTGGCCGCGGTAGGCGGGCGGCATCCGGAGGGCTTTGTTGGTGGTGATGAGGCGCTGGTAGAGCGGGCTTTTTTCGGAGTTTCCGGGGAGGATTGCTTTGGTTTTGGCAGCGGCTTCGACGTCGAGGCGGAGATTGGCTTGGCGGTTGGCGTTGTCGGGGCCGTGGCAGGCAAAACAGCGGTCAGAGAGGATGGGACGGATATCGCGATTGAACTCGATGGCGGCGTGGAGTGGCGCCACGGCGAGGATGACGGCGATGGTGAGGCTGTAGGTCATCAGAATGTCCCTATGGTATCGTGCCTGTGGACTGTACGTGGGGCCCTGGGGTGGGGATCTGCCACGAATGCACACGAATGCACACGAATTGGTTTTTGAGGACGCGGCTTGTTTAGGTTAGCATGGGCAGATTCCGATTTATGGGGAAGGGCGTGGGATTTCGCTTTAGTTTGTTTGAATTAGATCCTGGCGTTGGATGGTGATGGGGGGATTGGGGATGGAGAGAGTTTCGGCGGAGGTTTCGTGGAGGCCTCCGGCGGGTGTGGAGGTGTAGAGGTGGGACCCGTGGTGGTCGATGAGCCAGATGTGGGGGAGGCCGGCGTCGTGGAGGATTTGGAGGGAGGCGCGGGTTTGCAGCAGGCTTTCGTGGGAGAGGAGGAGGATGGCGAGGGCGGGTACGGGTTCGGCTTCGGGGCCGATTTCGTGGAGTTGGCGGCGGAGAGCGTGTTCTTCGTCGGAGTGGCGGCGAGCGATGTCGAAGTTGTGATCGCGGATGGCGTGCTCCATGGATTGGATGGCGCCTTTGAGGCGGCGGCGGAGCGCGGCGGCTTGTTGGAGGAGTGTGACGGGAAGATGCGGGGTGGTTGGAGTGAGCGGGTCGCCGTCGGTGTCGATGCCGGGTCCTTTGTAGAGGGCGAGGTCGATGGGGATGCCGCGTAGTGTGACGTTGGAGGCGAGGGTGGTTTCGGGTAATTGGAGGGCGTCGAGGAGGGACTGCGAGGGCCACAATGGGCGTGGGGTGGGTGTTGGGACGGTGGTTGGGGTGGTTTTTTTGAGGGTGGCGAAGGTACGGACGGCTTCGATGGCGACCTGGCGTTCGAGGAGGATGTTGGCGGCGAGGCAACCTGGCTCGCGAAGGATTCCGAGCATGAGGTGCGGCGTGTCGATGTAGCGGTGGCCGAGGTTTTCGGCTTCTTCGTTGGCGAAGACGAGGATGCGCTTCGACTCCGCGGTAAGGGGGAGATCGACGGATGCGCTGATGGCGGGGCGTTTGGGGGCGTGCGCTTCCACCTGGTAGCGGATGGAATCGAGCGCTGCCTGGGTTCTGAGGATACGGACAGCGAAAGGCCGGTCTTCGCGAATAAGGCCGAGCAGGAGGTGCTCGGATTCGATGGAAGGGCTACCGAACTGGCTCGCCTCGTAGCGAGCAAAGAAGATGATGCGGCGAGCGTGTTCGGTGTAGCGTTCAAACATAGCAACCTCCTTTGGGGGTAGGATACGCTATTTTTTGTGTTTGAGGAGATCTCTGAAGAATTCGGCGGTTTCGGGGGAGGTGGTTAACTTAAAGTCGTTGGGGGTGAAGGTTGGTTTTTCCTGTTTGTGGATGGTGATGGGGTTGCCGTTGATGTCGTGGAAGGCGGGCGGCGGCTCCGGTTTGGGTTCGGGTTGCGGGGGCGGCGGGACGTAGTCTTCGGACTCGAACCATTCGCGTTTGGGGGTGAATCGTTGGTTGAGGGATTCGGACTGGCTGGGCGGTTCGGGTTGCTGTTCATCGGGTGGAGGCGGCTGGGTTTCGGCGACGGGCTGAATGACTGGTTCGGTGCGCGGCACGGGGAGGGGCATTTCGATGACATTTTTCTTTGGCGGCGGGGTGGGTTCGGCGAAGTTAGTCGCGGCCGAGAGCTTGCAGGGTGGAGGCAGGAAGGGCTGAGCCGGGTCGCCTTTGAGTTTGCGAGCTTTTTCGAGGTCGGAGAGCGCTCCGCGGAAGGTGTTGCGGCAAGCGATGAGGGTGCGGGTGAGCTGCGTCATGCCGGCGGTGGCCGATTGGGTGGCATGGGCGAAGAGGCGATGCATGTCGGCGACGGCGTAGGATTTCTTATGCTCGGCGATGAGCTCTTCGGCCTGTTCGGTGAGGAGCATGGACTCGTAACCGATGTTGCGGTTGAAGCGCCAGATGGCGGAGACCATTTCATCGACGAGTGTGGTTTCGACGATGGTGGTTGGGCGGAAGTGTTCGTAATAGCCGGCGTAGAGGGTCTGGAGTTTGGCGGGATCTTCGCCGGGGAGAAGCAGAGCGCTGCGGGACTGCTTGGGTTGAAGCACGGCGGCTTGACGGCGGATGGCTGTGGGGATTACGCTCGGTTGCTTGGAATTGGGGTCTTTGGGTGGCATGGATGGGCTCCTTGTGTTGTTGCTTTCTCGGGCAATTCGAGGGTAGCACCGGGTGGGTGGTTGGATTGGTTTTTTTGCGTGTTGGTTTTTGTGTAATGTTGTTGAATTAGATGGAAATATATTTTTTTGAAATTCGTGTCAACGGGAGGATTGGGGTATGACTCGCAGGACATGGTTGGGCGGGATGGGCGCACTGGCGGGGCTGCCGGCAGGGGCGGCTGGTGTGGGGTTGCCGCGGAAGGTGGTGGTAGGAACGATGATGCAGGCGTTTTGGGTGAAGCACCCGGGAGTGCCGGCGCGAGTGGAGGAGTTGGCGGGGGCGGTGGAACGGATGGGGGCGGAGGCGCGGCGGAAGTACGGGCGAGGGTTGGATCTGGCGATCTTGCCGGAGACCTCGATATCGGGGGAGGCGGATGGGGACGCTTGGGGTCGCGGGGTGGAGTGGGATGGGGTGGTGGGGAGGACGTTTGGGCGGGTGGCGAAGGCGGAGAAGAGTTACCTGGTGGTGGCGACCTATTTAAGGGAGGAAGGGAAGCGGTGTTCGAATGCGGCGGTGCTGGTGGGGCGGCAAGGGGCGGTGGAAGGGATTTACCGGAAAGTGCACCTGGTGCCGCAGGGGAGCGGATTTGAAGGCGGATCGACGCCGGGGCGGGAGTTTCCCGTATTTGGGTGCGATTTCGGGAAATTGGGGATCCAGATTTGTTATGACATGGAGTTTGATGGAGGGTGGCGGGAGTTAAAGAAGAAGGGGGCGGAGCTGGTGGCGTGGCCGACGCAATCGCCGCAACGGGCGCAGCCTTGCGCTCGGGCGATGGAGATGGGGTGCTTTGTTGTGTCGAGCACGTGGCGGAATAATGCGTCGGTGTTTGAGCCGACGGGGAAGATTGTGGCGAGCGTGGAGGGGAAGGATGGGGTTCTGGTGCAGGAGATTGATTTGAGTTATCTGATTTTGCCGTGGAGTGGGAAGTTGCGGAATGGGCGGGCGTTGCGGGAGAAGTATGGGGAGCGGGTGGGGTTCCGGTATTACGAGGATGAGGATTTAGGGATCTTTTGGTCGAATGATGGGAGGGTGGGGATCGGGGAGATGGCTAAGGAGATGGGGTTGGTTACGGCGGAGGCGGAGTTGGAACGGGTGAGGGGGTTGTATCGGAAGGCGGGGGTGGTGGGGTATTGAGGGGGGGCGGGTTTCTCGCAAAGCGGAGGGCCAGTCTGGGACTGGTCAGTGAGGGAATGAACTAAGGGAAGTTCATCGGGAGCCGCTTTCTCGCAAAGCCGCAAAGATGGCGCCAAGTTCGCAAAGGGCCCAGGCGGTGGTGCTTGGGGATTTGGGAGGTGAAAGGTAGCGACTTTGCGGCTTCGTCGAGAGATGTGAAGATCGCAAATCGGAAGGTTCTCGCAAAGCAGAGGGCCCTGGGATTGGTCAGCAAGGGAAGTTCATTAGGAGCGGCAAGGCGCTAAGGACGCAAAGAGGGTCAAGGAATTGTGGTGTTGGTGGCGGGGCAGGGTTTGGGTGCCGGGTTCGTAGGTGTGATTGGCTGGCTGGCGGCTTTTGAAGGATGTTGGTAAAGGCCGCTAAGGTCGGATACAGAGGTGGCTGCGGTGTCCGGATCGCCAAGAAACTTGGAAAAGGTTGCGGGTTGGTGACGTGTGTTGGTTTCGATTTGCCCTCTTTGAGATGGAGGAGAAAAAAGATGCTGAAAGAAATCCGGTACACGATAGTGGTTGCTATGAGTGTGATGTTTGCGGGAGTTGCGCCCGCGGAGAAGATGAGGGGGCACGCGAGGGCCGCTGTGGTGGAGTTCACTCCGGGAACGAATGTTTCGGGGATGACCTTTGAGTCTAAACGGCACTTGCAGGCGAGCATTGCCAATTTGATTGTGCAAAGCGAGAAGTTCGATATCGTCGATACGCAGCACACGAGGGATGCATCGAAGGCCGTTTTGGCGGAGGTGAATAACGAGAGCTCGACGATGGCCGCTGTGAAGGTGGGCAAGCAACTCGGGGTCGCTTATGTGTTGACCGGGATGGTGGCCGCCTACGATCCCAAGGGCGGGGATGGCTTCGGGAGCGCGACGCTGCGGGTGCGGCTTGTTGAGGTGGCCACCGGGCGCGTCGAGTATTCGAGCGAGATCGCGCAAAAGGGGATACGGAAGATGAACGGCAGCGGCGTCGCGGAGATGCAGTCGAATGTGTTCAAGCCGGCGATCGTGAGACTGGTGGAGGAGTTGGGCGCAAAGCGGTAGACATGCTTGCGGGTTGGCTAGCGACCAGGCGCGGCGTTCTGGAACGACTGGGACGGGCGGAGGCTTAGATCACGGACCTTGCTGAGACGTTTCACATGACGCTGACGGGCATGAAGAAGCACGTTGGCGTCCTGGAACGGGCGGGGTTGGTCACCACCGAGAAGGTCGGGCGCGTGCGGACGTGCAAGCTCGGCCGGCGCGGACTGGAGAAAGAGGCGGCGTGGATCGAGAGTTACCGCCAGTGCTGGGCCGCTCGCTTCGATGAGTTGGACAAGCTTGACGAGGAATTGAAACGGAAGGAGAAGGCCTATGGGCGTAAGAACAGATAGTGACGTGAACCGCGGCAAGTATGAGACGACAGTGGAGCGGAGGTCCGAGCGGGAGTTGGTGGTGAGGCGCACTTTCAACGGTCCGGCGCGGATTGTGTTCGATGCTTGGACGCAGCCGGAATTGCTGAAGCGGTGGTGGGTGCCGAAGTCGTTTGGGGCGACCTTTGTTTCGAGGTGATTGCGGGCTCACGGCTTGTGTGGACGAATGAGGAGGGCGATGGGGGTGGGCCGGTCACTACCGTGAGCTTTGAGGAACGGGGTGAGCAGTTGGACGAGTTTCTTGGGTTTTGAAGCGGGAGTGATTCTTACTGTTGGCCCGGTGGAATTATGTAATGCTGTAAGCGTATGGTGAGGCTTGGGCTCGCTCTTCTTGTTTCCACACAATGTTGGTTACAGGCTCAGAGTTTAGGGAAGCTGGTGGGTAAGGTAGTTGATTCCGCGACGCAGCTTCCGATTCAGGGTGCTATCGTCATGGCCGGGCCGAAGGGACAAACGTCCAAAGACACACGCACGGACGCGTCAGGTCAATACACGATAGATGGAATTGGGGAGGGACGCGTCTACGTATCCATCGTAGGGAAAGGATATCTGCGTCCGCAGCCTCGTAGCGTTCCGGTGAATCTGCGCGGGGGAGAAACGGTACGGCAGGATTTTAAACTAACCCCGGCCTCTGGGATCAGCGGAGCAATCGTCGATGCTGATACGGGCGAGCCGCTGGGCGGGTGCCGCGTAAGCGCGCTGCGCAAGATCGTCTCCGGCGGCGAAGTTTATTTTGCACGGGTTTATCATGCCGTTGATGTGGATAAGAACGGCGAGTTCCGCGTGGAGGGGGTAGAGCCGGGTGAATACTCGATTGAGATTGCAGGTGGTCTGAGTTCCTGCCCTGGGTCGCGCGAACCAGAGATCAGGGAGACGGTCACGGTGAGCGATGCCGGTTACACCAATCTGACGATCCGGATCAAGGCGCCGAAGCTGCATTCGATATCGGGTTCTATTTCTACGCCGGGCGGCACTCATTTTCGTTGGTTCGAGATCGCATTAAGCCAGATAGGCCGGAATGGCGAGCGCTATTTCGTAGCGAGCGAGCAGGTGGAGGGACCCTCTTTCCATCTCGACGGACTGGTGGCCGGCGATTACTACCTTACCGTTACGCCTCCCCATCCACTTCGACCGATTTTCGCTCCGCCGTGGAACAAGGCAACAACGCCGCTGCCAAAAGAGGTTTTGTTCCATGAACGGCGGGTTGCAATCCGAGAGGATGTCAGGGATATAGATGTACGGTTGGAAGTAAGATCCGCAGTTCCGGTGGCTGGTGACGTTCGTATGGAGAACGGCAGCCCACGGCCAATGATTCAGATGATGCTGTATAGCATCAACGGAGAAGAGGAGGTCCGTTCGAACCTGGCGCATGGTCCGCACGAAGTGCTGGTCAATCCGGGTGAATACTGGCCTGATCTGCGCGGACTGCCGCAAGGATATGCTGTCAGCGAGATTCTTGCGGAAGGAACGAAGCTGGTGGAGCCGTTAGGCGTGGAAACCGCTCCACGATCGCTCACCTTTGTGGTGACTTCGGGGCTCGGTACACTTGCCGGAACGATCAGCGGCGGCAGCGCGCTCATTCTGTTTCAGGAGCCGATTGGCGAGCGCGTGAATGGTGTGCTGCTGCGAAGCATTCATCCGGACCAGGAAGGCGGGTTCACTTCGCCGGGGCTGCCGGCAGGTAAGTATCGGGCGGTGATTTTAACAGAAGAGGAAGGGCCGCTGTATCGTGATTCGGTATACCTCCGCAAGAGGGTTGTGGTTGCTCCACAAGTCGAGATCAAAGCGGGCGAAACAACGAAAGTCGCATTGAGGCGTTGAGGGGGTGAGGGCGGGCGCTATCCTAGTGCTTGAAAGCCGTCGGAATTGGGCGCGCAGGTTACGGTGGAGGTGTCCCAGTACAACGATGAGTGGACATGGGCGCATCTCGGTCCGACGATTGTGAATCCGGCGAGTTTGGGGAAGATGCTTTCGCGAAGCGTGGATGCCAGTGTTTCTGCGCTGCCGTTGATCAGCCATTCCGACGAAAGGAATTCCATCCAGCGTCGGCCGCCGTTTAGGAAAGCAGGAGCGGCGGCAGCTTCGCGTCCTTTACGAAGAAGCCGGCCAAAATGCTGGCGGTGCCTGCGGACGACTCCGATCTTCCATCGGCCCTCTCGATTCTTTCTGGAGCTTTGTCCCCCGGCGAGGTCCTTCAAAAGCTGCCGAATTTCGGCTTCTGCGTGCGATTGGCCAAGTGATGAACATGGCAGCCCACTTCCGATAGTATCGACGCTGAACGAAACACGACGCCGTTAGTCTTTGCGGCTCGCCCTACTTGTTCAGTCTTCCCAGACTGAACTGCGACCGGCCTGGAGGCCCGTCGCCACCTTGACGGCCCAATTATTTTTTTGAGGCTGATCCCGGTCATCGCGGGACACGGGCGTTATACTAATGCTTCTCGACAGCCAATGAGAAGCATAAAAGGCCAGTGCATGATTGTCTTCGCTCTGTTCGCACCATTGAGCGGGCAGGTGACGGTGGAGATGTCCCAGTACGACTTTGAGCGGACGGGGGCGAATTTGCGGGAGTGGACTCTTGATCCGACGAACGTGAATCCGGCGAGCTTTGGGAAGCTGTTTTCGCGAAGCGTGGATGCCAGTGTCTATGCGCTGCCGCTGATCATTCCGAATGTCATGATGGCGGGGGAACGGCGGAATGTGCTGTTTGTGGCCACCATGGGAAATACGGTGTATGCGTTCGATGCCGATGATCCGGGGCGGTCGGAGCCGTACTGGTCGAGGAATCTGGGGACGCCGGCTCCGGGGGATAGCTGGATCGGGCCGGTACACCACGGGATCCTTTCGACACCGTTCATCGATGTGGCGAGCGGGACGTTGTACACGGTGACGATGGTGCGCAAGGATCAGGTGTCGAACCTGTTTGTGCACGCGTTGGATATGTATACAGGGGCGCCGAAGTTCAATTCGCCACAACTGCTGTCGTTTCCGTTTGCCGGGGCCGAGACGTTGACCAATGTCAAAGGGGGATTGCAGCGGGCCGGGCTGTTGGTGCGGAATGGGGTTCTGTATATCGCGTTTGCCAATATTGTTCCGGATCCAAAGGATCAGCACTGGTCGCAGGAAGGATTTGTCGAGAGCTTCGATGCGCGGGACTTGAGCCAGCGGCTGGGGGTGTTTCAAAGCACACCGACGGGGCGGAAGGGCGGGATCTGGATGGCGGGGCGGGGAATTGCGAGCGATGAGGCGGGCAACCTCTACCTCTCGACGGCGGGGGGGAAGTATGACGGAGTGACCAATTTCGGAAGCAGTGTGCTGAAGTTTGCACCACGTTCGCTGCGGCTTGTGGATTGGTTTACGCCGAAGAACCATGAGTTCCTGTTTCTGGAGAATATCGATATGAGTGCGGGGGGCGTGACGCTGATTCCGAATTCGAAATTGATGTTTGCCGGAGGGAAGGAGGGGGTGATTTTTCTGATTGACCGGGAGAAGATGGGGAAGCTGGAAGGGGAAGGCTCGGGGCCGGTGCAGAGGTTCAAGGCGACCACTGGGTGTGGGCAGAAGGATTGCGCGCAGACGCTGGGGACGGCGTTCTGGGGGCGGAAGAATGATGGGGTGCTGTATGTGTGGGACCGGCTGGATGCGCTGTATGCCTATAACTTCGCGAACGGGCGGTTTGTGACGACGCCGGCGGCGGTGAGCAAGGAGAAGCCGGGGATGAATGGTGGGCCATCGGTGTCGGCGAATGGGTCGGACATCAAGACGGGGATTGTGTGGGGAGCGACGACGCAATCGAAGAAGAACGGGGGGCTTTCGCCTGGGACTCTGCGGGCTTTTTTGGCTTCGGATATTAGCCGCGAGTTGTACAACAGTGATCAGAATGCGGGCCGGGATGCGCTGGGGGATTTTACGAAGTTTGCGCCGCCGGTGGTGGCCAATGGGAAGGTGTATGTGCCGACGCAGTCAAAGGCCGTGGTGGTGTATGGGCTGCTGGGCGGGAAGGATGTGACTTCGATGGTGGAGGTGCAGCGGGCGGGCAGTGGGACGATTACGGTGAGGAATACTTCGGGGCATGCCATTGGGGGGCCTTTTGTGGTGAGTAGTGTGCGGGCGGTGGAGGCTCCGCTTTGGTTGATGCCGGGGCAGAGTTTTACTACTTCCGTGAGTCAGAATGCCGATGTGCGGGTTTGGGTTGGGTATGGGGCGTTGGGTTCGCAGTGAGGTGGGCGGGCCGGTTTGGCCACGAATGCACACCAATGCACACGAATCGAACGGGAACTACTGGAGGCGGAGTTCGTCGCCTTCGTTGACGCCGGATTTGACGATGGCGTGAGTGTTGTTTGCGGAGCCTAAGGCAACTTCGCGCTTGGACCATTGCTGGCCCTGCTTGATGTAGACGTAGTTCTTGTCGCCCTCTTTGTTGATGGCGTTGAGGGGGATGAGCGTGGCTTTGGGCTGCTCTTCGATGACGACATCGGCCCAGGCGGAGAGGTCGGGGATGATGCGCGGATCGACGTTTTCGATGGTGAGCTTCACGGGGATGTTGCGGATGTAGTAGCTCTGGGTGCGGCCGCCGGTGGCGAGGGCGCCCTGGCTGTAGACTTTGCCCTTGAGGCGGATGTCGGGGAAGGCGTCGAGTCCGATGGTGGCGCGCTGGCCGATGCGGAGCTCGGTGGATTCGGCCTGATTGATGTTGCCTTCGACCTGCATGCTCTGGGGATTCACGATTTTCGCCAAGGGTTGGCCGGGGTTCAACTGGTCACCTTGCTGGACCTGCTGGCTTTCGCCGCCGCCGCGATAGGTGTTGGACATGACGACCATTCCTTCCATGGGGGAGAAGATGGTGTAAGCCTTGATGTCGTTGGCGTGGCGGTCGCGGTGACGGATGTGACGTTCCTTGGTGAAGCCGAGGATTTTGATTTCAGCCTGGTGAATGAGCTTGCGTTCGGGGACATCGAGCTCGGACTGTTTGTATTTGGCCTGAGCTTCTTCGTAGGCGAGTTTGAGGAGTTCGCGTTCGACTTCGGTGCGGACTTCGGCGGCTTTGTTATCGAGGCCGGCCTTGTCGACGGTGGCCTTGGAGACGCGGAGGGTCTGCATGAGGGCTTCGAGCTCCATGCCTTGTTCGGCAACGCGCTTGTCGACGTCGAGTTCGGACTGGCCGATGGTGGCTTTGATGTCGTCGACGTGGTCGACGAGGTAGCCGGGATCGATTTCGGCGATGACATCGCCTTTTTTGACCCAAGCGCCGTTTTTGACGAGCTTGAGGAGCTCCATCTGGGAGCGGCTTTCAAAGCCGCGGAGGCGTGGGGCGGTGAGGTTGGCGAAGAGGCGGGCGCCGGTAGTTCCGCCGACACGGATGGTGCGTTCGAAGGGGCCGACTGTGGCTTTGGCGGTGCGGTAGATGACAGCGGCGGCCTTTTGGGCAGCAGCCTGCTGGGCCGGTTTGTAATAGAACTGGTAGGCAGACCACGCGGCCGCACCGATGACCGCGAGGACGAGGAAGGATTTCCAGGGGAGGCCGGGCTTAGGGGGCTCGGCCGGAGTGACGGGAGCAACGCGCTGTGGCGGCTGGATGGGAGTTGGACTTGGATTAGTGAGCGCCGACATCCTATTGATTACCCTTATCGAATCGTAGTACGCCTTGCCTACTAAGGCGAGTTTAGCATAGCACAGGTTACTGGAAGGGAACAGGTTATACTCTCCGGTATGCAGAAAAGCGAGGGCTTCCTGAGCGGGTTCGGGGAACCGAGGTGGGTGGCGCTGTGGGCGGCGATGCTGGGGTTTCTGCTGGACGCGATGGATGTATTGTTCTATCTCTTTGCGCTGCAATCGATTAGGGTGGAATTTGGGATGAGTTTAGGGGAGGCGGGATTGGTGACGGCGGTGACGATGGCGGCGTCGAGTTTGGGGGGGATTGGATGCGGGTGGTTGGCGGACCGGATTGGGCGGCGGAAGGCGCTGATGTATACGATTATCGTTTATTCGGTGGCGAGTGGAGGGAGTGCGACGGCGACGGGGTTTGGGTCGTTGCTGGTGTGGCGGGCGCTGGTGGGGATTGGGCTGGGTGGGGAGTGGTCGGCGGGGTCGGTGTTGGTGGCGGAAGTCGTGGCCGGCGGAGCACCGGGGAAGGCGATTAGCTTCATGCAATCGGGGTGGGCGCTGGGGTACATGCTGGCGGCGGGGATTTCGGGGGTGGTGCTGCCGGTGTATGGATGGCGGTGTTGTTTCTGGTGGGGGTATTGCCGGCGTTGCTGACGTTGCTGATCCGGCGGAAGGTGGAGGAGCCGGAGGTGTGGAAGGCGGCGGGAGCGGGGGCGGGGGGCAGGGTTTGGGGAGATTTTTCGGGGTGAGTTGAGGAGAGAAGACATGGCTGGCGACGGCGGTGGCGACATCGGTGCTGCTGGCGTACTGGGGGTTGTTTGGGTGGTTGCCGGGATTCTTGGCGGGGGCTCGGGAGACGGGTGGGGCAGGGATGACGGTGTTGAAGTCGGGGGTGTGGGTGATGGCGATGCAGGCGGGGCGTATGTGGGGTATTTGTCGTTTGGGGTGATGGCGGACCGGCTGGGCCGGAAGCCGGCGTTCGGGTGTATGTGATTGGGGCGGCGGTGCTGACTCCGGTGTACGGGATGCTGCCGTATTGGTGGCCGGAGCGGGCGGAGGGGTTGTTGCTGGGGTTGGGGCCGCTGATCGGGTTTTTCGGGACGGGGTATTTTTCTTTGTTTGGGGCGATGCTGGCGGAGTTGTTTCCGGCGGCGGTGCGGGGGATGGGACAGGGGTTTGCGTATAACTTCGGACGGCTACTGAGCGCGGCGGCTCCTTATTTCGTGGGGGCGGCGGCGGAGAGCGTGGGGCTGGGGATGGCGTTGGCGGGGAATGCGGGGTTCTTTGTGCTGGCGGCGGTGTTGATCGGGTGGTTGCCGGAGACCCGGGTGGGGCCACGAATGCACACAAATGCACACGAATTTTTTTGATTGGTGTGGATTGGTGTGAATTCGTGGCTTTTTAGAAGGACAGGCGGCGGTGTTCTTTGGCTACGCGGCTGGAGATATAGAGCCAGGCTACGGTGAAGGCGATGTTGAGCCAGGCGAAGCCGGTGAAGGCGAGATGGAGGTCGGCTCCGAGTTTGACGATGCCGGCTTGGATGACGTCGCCGAGTCGCATGAAGACGGTGTCGATGGCGGCTTTTGCTTTGTACTTCGCTTCGCGCGAGGTGGGGAGGAAAAGGGCTTGACGGATGGTGTTCTGGAGTGAATAGTCTGTCGCGTTTTCGAGGGTTTTGGCCACTCGGATCACTACCATGATGGGGGCGATGGCGAGGACGGAATAGCTGACCAGGGCGATGATGGGGAGGACGAAGAGGGCTCCGCGGACACCAATGGAAGCGAAGATGCGGGAGACGGCGAAGGTCTGGAGGAGGAATCCGAGTAGATTGACGCCACCAAAGAAGCGGCCGTAGAAGGCTCCAACGAAGCGTTTTTGGGCGGCGACGTCGCCGGCGTGGAGTTCCTTGGCTTGCTCCGAGACGAAATTGCCGAGGAGGAATTCGCCGGAACTGTTGACGATGTTGAGGAGAACGATGAGGACGGCGATCCAGGTGAGATAGCGGCTTTTGAAAATGAGCTGGAAGCCATCGGCGGCGCCGAGTTTCTGGTCGGCGTGGGCGGCCATTTCCTTGGTGGAACGCTGGATCTGGATACGGTTGACCGTGATGGTGAGGACGATGCAGACGGCGAGAATGGCGGCGGCGATTAATTGGAGCTGGTAGGGGGAGAGATCGAAGACTTTGACGAGCTGGCCGGCGGTTTCGGCTCCGAGCCATGCGCCGAGTGAGCTGCCAACACCGATCATGGGGAAGAGACGCTTGCCTTGTGCTTCGGTGTAGAGGTCGTTGGCGAAGGCCCAGAATTGGGAGACGACGAAGACGTTGAAGATGCCAACCCAGATGTAGAAGACGACTCCCTCTTTGTAGCCGGCGGTGCCGAAGGAGTAGAAGAGGATGAGATTGAGAATGAAGAAGACGGAGAGTCCGGCGAGGAGTTTGACGCGCACCACTTTGGTGCCGATGTAGCCGTAGAGGGGGACGATGGCCATGAGGAGCGCGGCCTGGCCGGCGCTCGAATAGGCCTTGATGTAGGCGCCGCCTTCGGTGAGGATGAGGGCTTCGCGAACGGTTTTGAGGAGGTAGTAGGCGAACAGAGTGAGGAAGACGTTGACGAGGAGGAGGAGCACGCCGGCACCCTCGCCGGCGCGGACGTCGGCGAAGACGCTGAGCATTTTCTCGATCGGGCCTTTGGGCTTTTCACCGATGGCTTTGAAGCTGGGGAAGCTCGAGAGGCTTCGGATTTCGGGGCGCGATTGATACTCCGGGCGATCGTCTACCATGTACGGTCGATTCCGACGATTTGGGTGTTGGCGCCGGCGTGGCGGAGGAACACGTCGATCGTCTGCGATTTCTTACTGCGTGAGGTTAGGGTAGCGCAAGAGTAGCCGTCGCGGAGAGAGGGGAGGCTGGCGGTAGTGGCTCCGGCGATGGGGGACTTTTTGTTGGCGGCGTTGTCGAAGGCGGACCACTGGATATCGACGGGGGTTTCGGGGTAGTAGCCGAGTTTGGCGGCGAGATCGACCCATTGGAGCTTACCCGTGTCGATGCGGAATTGATCGAAGGGGAGCACCTTTTTGAAGTAGGCCTTGCCGATTTTGTTGCGGCGCTCGGTGAGGCAGGTGGCGAGCCACTCGGCGGCTTTGGGGTCGGAGAGTTCGCCTTTGGCGACGATGGCCTTGATCTCTTCGTCGGTGAAGGCGGTGACGAGTTTGGCGCCCCAGAATTCGTCGTCGGGGAGACGATTGAGGAAGGCGACGTTGGGATATTCGGGGACCCAGCGTTCGGGGTCGAAGACCTTGTACTCGAATTTGCCGATGCTGGGGAAATCGGGGTAATCGGCTTTGGCCCAATAGGGGACGTAGAGGCCAAGGGTGAAGAGCTGGGCGGCGGATTCTTTCCAGGAGAAGAAGTATGTCCCGCTGCGGGCGGAATTGGCCTTTTCGGTGGCGGAGCCGAGGGTGGAGCCGAAGTCGAGCTGGTAGTGGCGGACGTATTGCACGCCGTTTTCCTTCACGAGGATATCGATGTTGTTGATGGCGCGGGAGTCGTCGTGATCGAGCCAGGCGTCGATGACGTGGAGGCCGCGGAAGTCGCGGCGGTGTTCATGGGGGACGGTGTCGTTGGGGTCATCGGCGCGGGTGCCGAAGTAGCGAGGCGGGCCGATGGGTTTGCCGGGGAGGGCGAGGGAAGCGGTGGCGCGGTATTTGTTGTCTTTGGTTTGGGGGACTTTGCGGAGGATTTCCTCGACATCGGCCCAGACCATGGGGCGTTTTTTGCCGAGGGCGCCGGCGATCTTCACGTCTTTTCCGATTTCAAGATCTTTTTCGGTGAAATAGGCGATGTAGTTATCGGGAACGTGGTAGCCCATGGCGTGAAACAGGCGGCCGGTGACGGCGTCGGCGGCGGTGGCCATTTCGGGGTTCGATTTGGGGTCGAACTTGACGAAGAACATGCGCTTGTTGGCGTCGAGGATGGTGAAGCCAGGGGTGACGCCTTCGTTTTTGGCGGAGATGATGGTCCACTTGCCGGGGGCGGGGGGAGTTTTGCCGCCGGCGCCTAATTGGAGCTGCTCAAGCGACATGCGGTTGTAGTAATGGCGCTCCATCCACCAGGCGCCCTGCATGGGTTCGCCGAGAGTGCTCACGCCTTTAGCGCGGGTGGGCGGGCTTTTCGGTTTGTTGCGTTCGCCGGGGTTTCCGAATTGGTTGGAGAAGAGGTCGTAGTAATCGCTGAGTTTGCGATTGGCGGCGACGGGGACGTTGTGGGGTTTGGGCTCGAACTGAAGCGGATCGTCGCCGTAGAAGCGCTGGGCGGAAAGGGGCAGAGGGAGGAGCGCGAGAGTGATGAGGATCTTCATGTCGGTTGGCTCCTAGTAGACGGGCTGGCCGGTGGACGTACCGAAGCGGCGCTGGTTGAAGACGTCGTTGAATTTGAACCAGACCTGAAAGCCTTCGTGGCTGAATCCGGTATCGATTCTGAGGAATGTGGCGTTTTTGACGTTGAAGCGGAGGCCGAAGCCGACGGAGGCTTCGAGGTCACGGAAGTTGAGCTGGCCGCGGCGGGGCATGACTTTACCGGCGTCGGCGAAGACTGCGCCATCAAGGCCGGCGAAGACTTCGAAGCGGTATTCGGCGTTATAGACGACCATGTTGCGATCGGAGAAGCGGAAGGGGCGGAAGCCGCGGAGGTCGTCGGAGCCGCCGAGCATGGGTTTGAGGTAGAAGGGGATGCGCTCGTTGTTATCGGTGTCGGTGAGGATGGTTTTGGCGCGGAGGGCGATGATGCGGGTGCGGTTGAAGAAGGGGATGTATTGCTGGAGGTCGATGTCGAGGCGGCGGAAGTTGTACTGGTCGAGTTTGCGGTCGTCGTTCCAGGAATACTGCATGACGTAGTTGCCGCCGGATTTGGGGCCGAAGGGGTCGTTGCGGTAGTCGAACTGGGCGAAGACGGAGGGGCGGATGTAGTCGGTGGCGGAGTCGATGCCGGGGGCTTGCAGGGGGGTGAATTTCTTTTCCGAGGAGATGTAGCGGGCGTCGTTGCCGGGGCCGGGGTTGGCGTAGAACTTGCCGAGGGAAGCACCGAGCCAGATCATTTTGGAGGCGCGGACGGTGGCGATGGCATCGAAGGAGGTATCTTCGAGGCGGTAGTTGGAGCGATTGATTTTGAGGGAATCGGGGCCGGGGCCGTAGTAACCGATGCGGGCGTAGTTGCGGTGGGAGGCGACGAACTCGAGTTCGAGGCGTTCGGAGAGGAGTTTGGGGAGGCGGGCCTCGACCTCATATTTTTGGGAACCGGCAAAGGAGAAGCCGGCGGCGGCGCGGAATTCGAGGCGATCGCGGAGGAGGTCGGAGCGGAAGAACTCGGGGCCGAGGGCGAAGCCTGCGCCGGTGACCATGTTGCCGATTTTGGGGCGGAAGCCGTGGTAGCCGGCGGAGAATTTTTCTAAGAGTTTTTGGTCTTTAATATCACGGAGGACCCGCTCGGCTTTTGTAACTGTTTCGGGCGCGAGGACTTTTTCCTTAGCGGCGCGGGCGGTTTCAATTTCTGCTTCCCGCGATTGCGGGAAGGTGAGTAAGGGCACAGATAGGGCTAGATAGAGGAGGCGCATCAATTCTCATTCCCAGATTGAATACTACGCGGTATTAAGACCATGATACGCGAGGCGAGGGGGTTGTGGATTGGTTTTTGGCGGGGTTGGGGGCTTGAGAAAAAACGAGAATCGGTATGGCCCCCCTTGACGATAAGGAGAGACGGGAGGATTCTCTTTAACAGGACGCTTCCCGAAAGGAAGAATGGGCATACGAGCAAGGAGCCGGAGATGGCAGTGGATGTGGACGCCGCTGCTATTGGGGCTGGTGCTGCGGTTGGACGCACAGACGGCGGAGAACTGGCGGTTCTGGAACATGCGGGATGGGTTGCGGGAGGCGTTTAGCAGGGCGATCAGCCGGGCGCCGAATGGGGATTTGTGGGTGCGGCACGGATCGGTGCGGGACATGAGTGTAGTGGGGCCGCTGGGAGTGCGGCTGATTGCGGAGCCGCGCCGGGATCAACTGGTGAACACCCACCGCACGGCTCGGGTGTGGCCGGATGCGGAAGGGCGCGCCTGGACGGTGGAGAATGCGGCGCTGAT
>JAXLQM010000015.1:0-278593 GCA_046331645.1 Bryobacteraceae bacterium | reverse complement strand
CTTGGCCGCCCGCAACTCCCGCAGTGCGGCCTGCAGGAAGATCTCATGCCCTGTCTTGCGGTCGTTTACGATGAGAAACTCTCCCCACATCAAACGCCCGTCATAGCGCGCCTGATCGACGGCCGTACGCAATCCATCGACAAGGGGTGACGCTGCCTGCCCGTGCAACGCCCGCTCAATCTGCGAAGCATTCCAGTGCAGCCGCTGCACCGCCTGCAACTCCGTTTCAGACGGCTGCCTGGTGTATGTTCGCGATGCGCTGGCCATCGCTTCATCCAGTGGGTGCGACCGCCATACGGAATCGGGCGCAGCCGGATCGTAGGCTAACCTGCCCCAGACGAAATGCGTCATGCGGGCATCCGGCTCGGTAAAGGACGGCTTTGCCACCACCTCAATCCCCATCGCGCCCAGCGCCACGCACCGCGCGGTGAGGCGCGCGTATTGCGGATCAGCGAAACGGGACTTCGCCACCTTCCGCAGCACGGCTGTTTTGCCAGCAGTCAACGATGAGACCGGTGGCATCGTTTCGTGCGGCCCCAGTTCTTGAACAGCACGCCAGTTGGCATGGAATGGATTGCCTGGCGATTCAATGGTCACCAGTCTTCCTACGGATGTGATCGCCGCGGCCAACGGCTCAGTCAGATCCGATGGTGCTTGAACCGCGAGAGCGCGAATGGCATGTACGTCCGCCAGCATGGTTTCCAGCGCGGAACGCAGATAGGGCACTCGGCGATCCAGCGTGAGCCCGATGACATCGGCGGGCGTCTCAAAGCTTCGGATGCCGACGGCCAGATCCACCGCGAACTCAATAGCCAGTCCGGCGATCTGTTTGATCGCATCCTGATTCCTGCCGCGCGCGAACGGGGTCAGGTTCTCCACGCTGATGGAGTCGAACAGCGGAAGGCGCATCAGATAAGGAAACGGAGGGCGGGAAAACTCCAGTTGCAGGCGATTGATCCGGGCTTGCGCCAGGCCGGCGAAATAGCTGCTCCAGAAGGCCCGCGAATGAAACCAGTCTTCGGCGAACACGGCCGGCTCCAGTTCCAGCCGCACTCCGCGCAATAAAACAGCGGGCTCGGATTTTGTTTTCACCACTTTTCCGGTCGCCCGGATCTGCTCGGCGGCTTCCAGTAATCCATACATCACGCCCCGCAGATCGCCACCGGAAATGCGCGATGGTTGAAGGTCAAACGCCTCGGCCTTCAGTGTGGAGGAAACATCGGCTTCGAGCGGCAGATAGCGTGCGGCGATGCCGCGTTCTTCGGCCGCTTTGCGCAGTTGCGCCCAGCCAAACTCAGCCGGGCCCGCGGCACAAAGCTGCGCGCCCGTGACGACCATCGCAAGCAGATGATTCATAGTCCCGCCGCACGTTTGTATTCGGCCAGCCGCCGCACGGCCCGTTCCAGGCGTTCCTTTTGAAACGCGCTGGGCGCAACTTTGCGCGGCCACTCGGTCCAGTTTTCCACACTCTTCGCCTGCAACTCGACAGCCTTTTTCCAACTTGCCTTGGCGTCGGATGGGCGCGTGCGCGCAGCCGCGGCATGAAACGCGGCCAGCGCCTCCTGGGAGTCGGATAGGTCGCGCAACAGATAAGGGTCCGTGGGCCGCTCCCAAAGCAGGCTCACCGTGAGTTCCAGAGCCTTCTCATAGCTGAAGAGCGCTTCCTTCTCTTTGTGGATTTGCAGGTAGGCATCGCCGGTGGCTTCGTAGGTTTCCTGGAATCCGCGCAGGAACCGGCGCGATTCCGGGCTGATCCGCTGCATGTCGGTCTGGCGTTGCAAGGCGCGCTCGAAATACGTCAGCGCCTCGCGCCATCGTTCCAGCTTCTGCAAGCCGTAGCCGATGATGAGAAACGCGTCTGCCTGGGCTCGCACGTATTCCGGATTGTTGGGTGTGACCTTCAGGTGCCGCTCCGACAAGGATTGCGCGCGCTGGGCCAGCTTCATTGCTTCTTCAGGTTGGTGGTCGACGATCATGAAGGCAACCTTGCGTAGGATACGGTCCAGATCGTGACGGGAGCGGGCGTCATCCGGGTCGCGCGCATACTCCGGCTCCACCATGGCCAGCGCTTCGCGGTAGCGGCGCGTGGCTTCCTCAGGGTTCAACAGGTTGATGTCGCGCGGATTGCCTAAGATGTCTCCGGTGGCGTCGAGAACGCGAAACCGCAAGCGGCTTGTTTTCCAGCCCTCGGCACCGTAAATCTCCTGCCCGATGGCGGCTGCCCGTTCAATCGCTTCCAGTGCGGCTTGCGGGTCGCCAGTCTCCTTGCGCGCCCATCCCAGGTTCAGAAAAGCATCCGCAAGGGCAGTGCGCGCGACCGGTGTCTGCTCCAGCCGCACCAGGGCATTGGCGTTCTCCATCTGCAGATTGATAAACGGCATCGCTCCGCGTGGATTCGCTGAGCGCATCTCATAAGCAACGATTCCGTCGTAGCTGCCGGCCAGGCAAGCATGAGCCGCGGCGGGTTGCAGGGGCAGCAACGCCTCTCCGTTGTGTACTCCGTTCTCAAAGGCTGCCTTGGAGCTCCCATGGTTGCCGCCGAATGCTTCCACAACCCCCAACATGCGCTGGCATTTGCACAATTCGATGATCAGCGAAGCGTCACGCGGGTTGCGCTTGGCGAGGTTCGCGAGAATGCTCGCCGCTTTGCGGTAGTTCTGAATAGACGGGATGTTCTGCCCGAGATTCGAGGAAAGCGGCTGACCCTGCAACTGCGCCACTTTGTAATAGCCCTGCGCGAGTTCCAGTTGCAGGCTGTCATCCGAGCCGGCGTCAGCGGCCAGATTGTCGAGATACTGCAACACGGTGGAGGCCATCCATTGCCGCAGTTCCACGGATTGCGGCAGCGTCTCGATGCGCTTGTCGAAATCGTTAAGCAGTGTCAAGGCGAGTTGCCGCACTTGCTGGAACCGGCGGTCCGCTCGCCTTGCCTGATATGTCGTTGCGGCGATGCCTCCCACCAGCGTCACGGCGACCATTGCCGCGGCCGCAATAGGAATTCTGTTCCGCCGCACGAACTTGCCAACGCGATACCGAACTGTTCCGCGCACGGCCATCACCGCCCGGCCGGCAAGGAAGTTCTCGATATCGTCCATGAACTGTTCCACCGAGCGGTAGCGGTGGTTCGGTTCTTTGCGCATGGACATCGCGACTATCGCATCCAGTTCGCCGCGCACCAGGATGGCCCGGCGCTTCATGGCCGGCGTACGATCGCCCATCAGTGCCGCCTCACTCGGTGGGACGGGATCCTGAATGCACACCACGCGCTCGATTTCGGTGTTGGAGTAGTTCTTGAAGAAATGCGCCGCGCGATCGCTCATCAGCTCGTACAAAATAACCCCGAGTGAGTAGACGTCCGTGGCCGTGGTGATGGCCATGCCGGTCACTTGCTCCGGACTGGCGTAATCCGGAGTCAGCATCCGCACCACGGTCTGCGTCTGATGCCCGCTGGTGGGGTCTTCGCTCAGCACTTTGGCGATGCCGAAATCCAGCAGCTTCAGCACACCGTTCTTGTCGACCAGAATATTGCCGGGCTTCAGATCGCGATGGACCACCAGGTTGCGGTGCGCGTAGTTCACGGCGGAGCAGACCTGCAGGAACAGAGTCAGCCGCTGCTGCACGGAAAGATCCTTCTTGCGGCAATACTCGGAAATGGTCTGCCCGTCCTCGACGAACTCCATTACGTAATAAGGGAGGTTGTCGTAAGTAACGCCGCTATCGATGAAGCGAGCGATGTTGGGATGATCGAGCCGCGCCAGAATCTGCCGCTCCTGCCGGAAACGGTCGCGAATGAACTTCGTGTCCCGGCCCTGTTGCACCAGCTTGATCGCCACCTTGTGGCTTACGCCTTCCTCATCGCGCTCGGCCAGGTAAACCACGCCCATCCCGCCGAAGCCAATCACCTTCTTCAACTCGTAGCTTCCGACCTTCGTGCCGACCCGTTTGGCCGCCAGTTCCTGCCGTACACCGGTGCGTGTAATCTCAATCAGTTCGGCCGCATTGACCACTACGCCGTTCAGCAGTGAATTGTCCTTGGGGTCGTCGTAGCGGAGCAGAGCTTCCACTTCCCGGCGCAAATCCCAGTCCTCGCCGCAGTGGTTGTCCAGATAGGAAGGGATCTCCTCCGCGGTAAGCCCCGCGGTACCGGCGAAGACATCTTCGATGCGGCTCCAGCGTTCCGGTGTCACTTGGTTTATTCAGAGTATCAAGGGCCGCGGGTGCTTCGCGATTGCCATGTGCCTTCACGGTACTGTATACAGGTCAACATGGTATCCATCGTGGGTCTATTTGCGCTGGCCTTCGCCTGGCCCGTGTTTGGCGCAGACATCGATCTCAAATCCGCAACAGTCGTCCCCGTCTCCGGCGCCACCAGGCCGGAACAAAAAGCCGCTCAAATGTTGGTGGAGGAAGTGGAGAAGCGGACACAGATCCGCATGCCGCAAGGGGCTTCCGGAAAGCCCGTTATCCGGCTGCTGCGGGCCGCGGCTGGAGGCAAAGCGGAAGGGTACCGTCTGCGCACGACGCCCACGGAAATCGTCATTGAGGGCAATGATTCCCGCGGTGTGTTGTTCGGCGTGGGTCACTTCCTGCGTCTCGCCCGCATGTCGCGTCAGAGTTTTTCCATCGCCGCGGGTGTCAACATTGAGACCGCGCCGCAAACGGGACTCCGCGGGCATCAGCTAGGCTATCGCCCCAAGACCAATTCCTACGACGCCTGGACGCTGCCCATGTGGGAACAGTACATCCGCGAACTGGCGGTGTTCGGCACGAATGCCATTGAGCTGATTCCGCCCCGTTCCGACGACGATGATGACAGCCCGCACTTCCCGCTCCCCAAGATCGACACCATGGCCGGCATGTCGAAGATCATCGACGACTACGGCCTGGATGTGTGGATCTGGTATCCGGCGCTGGATGCCGATTATTCGAAGCCGGAAACCGTCGAGTTCGCCTTGAAGGAATGGGCCGAAGTGTTTCGCCGCCTGCCGCGCATCGATCACGTCTTCGTCCCCGGAGGCGATCCCGGCCACACATCGCCGCAGTACCTGATGCCGCTGCTCGAAAAGCAGACGGCCAACCTCCGCAAGTATCACCCCAAGGCGAAAATGTGGGTGGCCCCGCAGGGCTTCTCGCAGGAATGGCTGGATGAATTCATCGGCATGCTGCGCAAGGAGCCGGCATGGCTGGAAGGAATCGTCTTCGGCCCGCAGAATCGTGTCAGCCTGCCCAAACTACGGGAAATGGTCCCGAAGCGCTTTCCTATTCGGCACTACCCCGATATCACGCATACCATCCGCGCCCAGTATCCGGTACCGGAATGGGACGTCGCCTATGCCCTTACGCTCGGCCGTGAGCCCGTGAATCCGCGTCCGCACGACATGCGCGCCATCTTCCGCTTGTTGCAGTCCTACACCAACGGCTTCCTTACCTATTCGGAAGGCTGCAATGACGATGTGAACAAGATCGTGTGGAGCGCCCTCGGCTGGAATCGCGATGCCGACCTGATGAGCGTGCTGCGCGAATACTCGCAGTTCTTCATCGGTCCTGAATTCCGCGATGGCTTCGCGCAGGGGTTGCTGGCGTTGGAGCAGAACTGGCGCGGCCCGCTGCTCGGCAATGCTTCCGTCAATGCGACCCTGGAGCAATTCCAGGCCATGGAACGCACGGCCACGCCTCAGCAGTTACTCAACTGGCGCTTCCAGCAAGGGCTCTACCGTGCCTACTACGACGCCTACATTCGCGCTCGCCTCATTCACGAAACCGAGGGTGGAGGCGCCGCGCCGATGAAGCACCGCGCAGCCACGGCGTCGAGGGCATTCCCGTCGCAGAGCGCACCGGACGAAGCGGCCGCCCACTTCCCCTGATGGCCACTTCTCCGCAACCGCAATTCCTTCGAACCGGCGGAGGCGCTGTTCCGCATATGCAAGGATGCAACTCCATGACCGCGACAAAGCTACCTGCCGTGGGCGGCGCGAACCTCGACATCGACACGCCGCCAGCGATCAGCGCGTGGTTGAAGGGCCGGTTCGCGGAGATCGCACGCATGGCGAAGCCTGCGCAGATCCGCGCCGCCGCTGCGCAATAAATCGTTCATTGAATCGACGCTGGCCCGGGCGGCTATTACGACGATCTGGGGCAACCGGCACTGCAACCCCATCTGGATCGCGGCTGCCATTCGATCAGGATCCGGCGCGTCTGGTTCCATGACCGGTTTCGCCATCAACCCCGATACGGAGATCGCGCCCTGGCGCATGTCGTGGCTGCAGTATGCCGGCACCATGAACGACAACTCCGTCTCCGTGGTCTACCCCAATCTCGATCCAACGGCACGCTACAAAGTGCTGAAGATCGTCTATGCGGGGAAACGCAGAATTTCGATATCCGCCTGGTGGCCGACGGCCAATACGAAGTCCACCCGTTGCGGCCGGAGAAAGACCGCCCCGTGCGCCCGGTGGAATTCGACATTCCGCAGCAAGCCACCACCGACGGCAAGCTCACTCTCACCTGGAGCGCAAGGCCGGCCCTGGCGGCAACGGCCGCGGCGTGCAGATCAGCGAAGCCCGCCTCATTCGGAAAGTATGGTGAGAAACGCGTCATGATTCCAAAAACGTGGGAAAACCCGTCAAAGTTACCTTGCGGGAAGGGGAAGCCGGTTGTCGGCATCACTATCACCGCAGCCAGTGTCGAGGTTGCCGCGCAAGCCGCTCAACTCGGCTTCGACTTCCCTTCTGGATTGAAATGGAGCATTCGCCCATCACCCTGGAGACGCTGCGCAACATCGTGCTCGCCACTCGCGGGCTGCATGCGATTCCCTTCGCCCGTGTTCCGGTCGTCGAAACATGGACGGCCAAACGTGTTTTGGACATGGGAGTGCTCGGCGTCGTCTTCCCCTTCGCTAACACTCCGGAACTGGTGAAGCTTGCCGCCGATGCCTGCCGCTATCCCCCGGTCGGGGACCGCGGCCACGGCTCCGGACTCGCCATGTTTCGCTGGCCCACCGAAGAGCCCTACCCCGACTTCGCCGATCGCAATATCGTTACCGTGACTATGATCGAGGATTACCGCGCCATCGAACGGATTGATGAAATCGCCGCCACGCCCGGCGTCGATGTGCTCTTCATCGGCACCAGCGATTTGTCGTTCTCCATGGGATTGCGCGGCAAACAGGATGATCCGGAACTGCAGAAGATGATCGCGAAGGTTGCCGAGGCAGCCAAGCGCCATGGCAAGTACGCCGGCCGCCCCGCGTTCACTTCCGCCATGATTCCCCGCTTGCTGGATGAGGGCTTCCAGTTCTTCCAGGTGCCGAGTGAAACGAAGATGATGTCCGACGGCGCACAGCCCTATTTGCAGGCTTTCGGCAAGACTGGCGCGGCCACCAAGGCCAACTACTAAAAGCGCTATTCCGTGTCCTGATAATAGGCGCGCAGGCGCTCCATCTCCTTCTTTAACTCCGCGGTGACCTTGGCGTAAGCCGGGTCGCCGTAGACGCTTTTCATCTCGCGCGGATCCTTCACCAGATCGAACATCTCCCATTCGGGTGGCGTCGGCTTGTCCACCGCGCCTTTCTTTCCAAGCGCCTGTCCGTAGTAATAAATGAGCTTGTGCGTGCGCGAGCGTACGCCGTAGTGCGCCGTCACGGTATGCCCGCCGCCCAGGTGCATCCAATAGCGGTAGTACATGGTGGTGCGCCAATCCTTCGGCTTCTTGCCAGCCAGCATCGTGGCGAAACTGCGTCCCTGCATCTCCGGCGGCGTCTTCTTTCCTGCGAGTTCCAGGAACGTCGGTGCGAAGTCGATGTTCAGCACCATGTCCTTGTTCACGCCGCCGTTCTTGATCATCTTCGGATAGCGGATGAGGAACGGCATGCGGATGGTTTCTTCGTACATGAAGCGCTTGTCAAACCAGCCGTGATCGCCAAGGAAGAAGCCCTGGTCCGACGTGTAGACCACCACGGTGTTCTGCGACAGGCCTTCCTGGTCGAGGTAGTCGAGCAGCCGCCCCACGTTATCGTCCACGCTTCGCACACAGCGCAGGTAATCCTTGATGTAAAGCTGGTAGGCCCACTTGCGCAGTGCTTTACCTTCCAGGCCCGCCGGACGTGGCACTTTCAAATCGGTCTCCGTATTGTCGTCGCCGACGCGCAATGTGGCCCGCTGCGCCGCCTGGCTGCGCTTCGACATATCCTCATACAGATTGTCCGGCTCTGGGATGGTCTCATCCTTCAGCCAGTCCTTGTACTTCGGCGCGGGCTGCCAGGCGCGGTGCGGAGCCTTGTGATGACACATGACGAAGAACGGCTTCGCCTTGTCGCGCTTCTTCAGAAAGTCGAGCGCGAAGTCGGCGATGATGTCCGTGCAATATCCCTTGTGCTGCTGCTTGCCTTCTGAGGTGATGAACACAGGGTCGTAGTATGCGCCCTGCCCGGGCAATATGTTCCAGTAATCGAAGCCCTGCGGATTCGTCACCAGGTGCCACTTGCCGATCATCGCCGTCTGGTAGCCCGCGTCGCGCATGTGATGCGCCAGGTGCACCTTTTTCACATCCATCGAATCGCTCAGCGTGTAGACGCCGTTCTTGTGGCTGTACTGCCCGGTGAGAATCGCACCGCGGCTCGGCGTACAGATGGAGTTGGTGACAAAGCAATTGTCGAACCGCATGCCCTCCTTCCCCAGCCGGTCAATGTTCGGCGTCTGATTGATCTTGCTTCCGTAGGCGCTGATGGCGTGCGAAGCATGATCGTCCGACATGATGAACAGGATGTTCGGCCGTGCGCTCTGCGCCTTTGCGAACACCGGAGTGAGTGCAGTCCAAAAAAGGTCGCGTCGTGTCATCGCTGTTCAGTCTAACTCACACCTGCCCGCCGGTTCACGATAGGATCGTCTGAAGATGACCTCCGTTACCACACTGGCGCTGCTCACTCTCTCCGTAGCCTTTGCCGAAGACTGGCCCGAATGGCGCGGCAAAGGACGAACCGGCGAGTTCCGGGAAGAGGGCATTCTCGATCGCTTTCCCGCCAGCGGATTGAAAGTAACCTGGCGCGTTCCGGTGCGCAGTTCGTTTGCCGGCCCCGCTGTCGCCAACGGCCGCGTGTTCGTGATGGATTGGACGCCGGCGCAGGTCAATCGCGGCACGGAGCGTGTGCTGGCGCTCGATGAGAAAACAGGGAAGACCCTGTGGGTTCGCGAATGGCCCGCCAACTACACCGGCCTGCAGGGCACCTACGCCATCGGTCCCCGGACCACACCCACCGTCGATGGCGATCGTGTTTATGTGCTGGGCGCGATGGGCGCACTGCACTGCCTCCGCGTGACCAACGGAGAGATCCTCTGGAGCCGCGATTACGTCAAAGAATTCGCAACGAACGTGCCCGTTTGGGGTATGTCCGCGGCGCCGCTGGTTGCCGGCAATCGTCTCATCTGCCTCACGGGTGGCGCCAACAACGGCAAAGTAATTGCGCTCGACAAGATGACCGGAAAAGAAGTCTGGCGCGCCCTCGACAGCGATTCCGAACCCGGATACAGCCCACCCATCCTTGTTATGGCGGGTGGCCGCCAGCAACTCATCCAGTGGCATTCCACCGGCATCGCCTCGCTCGATCCGGAAACGGGCCGCGTTTACTGGCAGCAGCCCTGGCGTTTGAATCTCGCCCTCAATCCGGCGACGCCCATCGTCAGCGGCTTGCGTCTCTTCTTCACCGCCTTCTACAACGGCCCGCGGATGCTTGCTCTTGACAGTGCCAAGCCTGACGCCACACTCGCCTGGAAGGGGAAGAGCGAAAGCGAGATCGACACCGATGGGCTGCATTCCATCATCAGCACTCCGGTCATTGATGGCGACTACATTTACGGTGTGTGCAGCTACGGCCAGTTGCGCTGTTTGAACGCCAAGACCGGCGAGCGCGTGTGGGAAACCTTCGCCGCCACCGGTGGGCAGAAGGCGCGATGGGCCACTGCTCTCATCGTCAAACACAAGGACCGCTACTTTCTAAACAACGATTCCGGCGACCTGATCCTGGCGCGCCTCACGCCGAAGGGTTACGAAGAGATCAGCCGTACGTTCCTGATCAAGCCCACGTCGAAGCCCGGCAATCGCCGCGAAAAAGAGTTCGTGAACTGGTCCCATCCCGCCTACGCGAACGGCCACATCATCGCCCGCAATGATGAGGAGATCATCCGCGCCTCGCTGGCGCGATAAAATCGGATACAGCAATGAAAGCACTACTCCTTAAGCAGTACATGGAACTCGATTTCACCGATCAGCCCGAACCGGTGATCGGCGCCGAAGACGTTCTCATCCGCGTGCGCGCCTGCGGCATCTGCGGCAGCGACATCCACGGGCTGGACGGTTCCACCGGACGCCGTGTCCCCCCACTGATCATGGGCCACGAAGCGGCGGGCGTCATCGAATCCGTCGGCGCTGGCGTCACCGAATGGAAGCCCGGCGATCGCGTCACCTTCGATTCCATGGTTTCCTGCGGCAAATGCCACTTCTGCAAGCGCGGTGAGATCAACCTCTGCGATGCCCGCCAGGTGCTGGGCGTCTCCACCGGCGAGTATCGCCGCCACGGAGCCTTCGCCGAATTGGTCTCCGTACCCCAGCGCATCCTTTACCGTCTGCCCGACAACGTACCATTCGAACACGCCGCAATGATTGAGCCCATCTCCGTCGCCGTGCACGCCGTGAACGTGACTCCCGTGGAAATGGGCGACACCGCGGTTGTGGTTGGCAGCGGCATGATCGGTTTGCTCACCATCCAGGCGGCGCGCGTTGCCGGATGCACTCGGGTGTTCGCCGTCGATCTGGACGATGCCAAACTCGCCTTGGCGAAGGAACTGGGCGCCGATGAAGGTTTCAATCCGAAGAGCTGCGACGTAGTGGCGGAAATTCTTGCTCGCACGGGCGGCCGCGGCGCGGATGTCGTGCTGGAAGCCGTGGGCGCGACCGAGCCAATCAAGACCGCGATTGCTGTGGTTCGCAAGGGCGGCACGGTGACGCTGATCGGCAACATCACTCCCAAGATCGATCTCAACCTGCAAGCCGTCGTCACCCGCGAGATTCGTCTGCAAGGCACTTGCGGCTCCTGTGGCGAATATCCCGCCTGCATCGATTTGCTCAGCCGCGGCCTGGTCAAGGTAGATCCCTTCATCAGCGCCAAAGTGCCGCTGGCCGAAGGCGCAAGCTGGTTCAACCGCCTCTATCACCATGAACCGAACCTGATGAAAGTGATCTTGCAGCCCTAAGCGCGAGCAGTCAGGAGATTACCAATATGAGTTCCCCATTCTTCGACCTCACCGGACGTGTGGCCGTCGTCACCGGCGCCAGCCGCGGCCTCGGCCAGTATTTCGGGCGCGCGCTGGCCAAAGCCGGCGCCGACCTCATCATCACCAGCCGCACCGTGGAATCCTGCAAGCCGTTTCAGGCGGAAATCGAGGCTCTCGGGCGCAAGGCGTATCCGATTGCGCTCGACGTGCGCAACTACGAATCGATCCAGAAATTCGGCGAAGAGGCTGCCAAAGCGTATCCCAAAATCGACATCCTGGTGAACAACGCCGGATGCAACGTGCGCAAGCCCGCGCTCGACATCACCTGGGATGATTGGAACCTCGTTCTCGACACGAACCTGCGCGGCACGTTCTTTGTGGCGCAGGCGATCGCCCGGCTGATGATCCCGAATGGCTACGGCCGCATCATCAACATCGGCTCGGTGACCAGTGTGTTTGGCTACGCCGGCTTGTCGCCTTATACCGCCAGCCGTGGCGGCGTGAAGCAGCTCACCATGAGCCTCGCCGACGATTGGGGCCAGCACGGCGTCACCGTCAATTGCCTCGCTCCCGGCTGGTTCCGCACCGAGCAGAACAAGGTGCTCTACGAGAACAAGGAGTGGCTGGAGTATATTTGCGACCGTATTCCCGTGAAGCGCCCCGGCGCGCCGAATGACCTCGATGGTGCGGTGGTGTTTCTGGCTTCGGAAGAGAGCCGCTATATCACTGGTCAGACGCTATTGGTGGACGGCGGCATTTCCACGGGTGCCACTAAGGCCACGGTGAAGAAGTAACTTCGTTTTTAAACGGCACTCTTAGACAGTCCATCTATTGATCAATGCGAATGGCGGGCAGGCTTGCCAGACTCTGCCTTGCGAAAAACACTGCGCCGTCGAGGCCCTGATTCTCGTACTCCCGAAGCAGGTCTTCCGCCAACTTGCGCCGGAAATGAGAACGCCCGCCACCGTGCATCGTTGCAGCGGAACGGGCTTCCAAAAACATTGCGGACTCGCTCACTCCTGTTTCATATCCTCGCACCAAGCTTCCGAACAGTCGGAATTGAAACAGCAGATCCCCCACGGCGCCTGTTGAATCGATTCCCTCGGTTGTTCCATCAGCAAAGAGGACGGCATCCAGAACGAGTCTCGTATGTCGAGGGGTCATCTCAGGTATTGGTTGGCGTAGAGTTGCGCCCGGAAAAGCGGCTGCTTGCCCAATTGAACTAATAAGCAGCTTCGAACCGGACGCAACTTCGGTTTCAAACACACGCACGTACTTGGACCTATTCTTATCGCCTGTGGTGAAAAGCCAAGTAACAACAAACAGCACCAACTGCTTGCGAGACTCATTGCACAGCAACGCGATGTGCGGCAATAACTCTTCTGTCATTGACGGCAGACTTGCCTCCCGGTCCATCCATGCGCGCAGGGCATCGCCAGCGAGAAGAGTAACGCCGCTTTTGGAGATGTTCACAACGTCAACCGATGGCATAACGGAATCCTTGAGAGACTGAGGGCATCTCGCTCGTCCAAGCATATCCCTCATCAATGCAGTCAGCAAACCACTACGAGTTGCTGGAAGCTGTCTAACCTGTCGGGATGCCCTACTTCCGCAACCGCATGTTCGACAGGAACGCCAACTGGAACGTGTGGTTGTTCTCCAGAATCCGCCCGTTCCGCTGCAGCAGCCGCTGATTCATGTACCCCACCTCCACGTTCCCCCATTTGCCCGTCTTGTACCCCAGCGCCGCATAGGCCCGATTGTGGTCATACACATTCGGCCCGTGGTTCGGACCAAAGTGCAGCAATAACTCATCGTAGGTGGCAAAAAACCACTTACTCTGCTTCTTCAGGGGCACCGTCACTTTAAAGAAATAACGGAACCGGTTCTGATACCGGTGCGGAGCGCCGCGCACCTCGATGAAGCGCTGTTCCACCCTGTAGCGATGCGTGAAGTTCACCCGCCCGGCGGAATGCGTCAGCAGCAACTGCTGGAACGGGCGGTGCTCATTGAACACATACGGCCCGGGATAACTACCGTACGGATGGGTCCGCACGAAGGTGTACCCCGCCGTCAACATCACATTCGGATGCAGCGAGAAATTCACCCCGGGACGCAGCAGCAATTGCTGCCAGCGGTTGGCGAAGTTGTGGCGCCGCCACTGCCCGTCGAAATGAACTCCCCAGCGCTTGCTGGCGGCGTGGTCCCCGAAGTACATGAACCAGCCGTTGAAGTTCGTGTCTGTCAACCGCTGCGTCTGTGCCGCTAGCGTTGACGCCAAATATAGAAAAAGAAAGGTGCGCAACCCCTATCTTATCCCAACAATTTATACCCGCCGCGATGCACCGTGACGATCCATTTGGGCTCCGCCGCATCCTCTTCAATCTTCTGCCGCAGCTTCGCGATATGGTTGTCCACCGTACGTGTCAACGGATAGTGCGTGATGCCCCAAACATGCTCCAGCAACTGCTCCCGAGTCACTGTCTCCCCGCGATGCTTTAGAAAGTACCGCAGGATCTCGAACTCGCGATGCGTCAACGCTAGTGGCGTCCCGCCGCGGTTCGCCAGATAATTTCGGAAATCGAGAGAGATATCTCCCAATTGTGCAGTTTCCATCGGCGCGGCCTGCCCCGTTCGCCGCAAATGCGCCCTCACCCGCGCGGTCAACTGGCGGATGGAAAACGGCTTGGTGACGTAATCGTCCGCGCCCTGCTCCAGCCCTTCGATGATGTCCTGCTCCTGGCTGCGCGCCGTCACCATAAGAATCGGCATGCGCATGCCCCGAGCCCGCAGCGTCCGGCACACTTCCAGCCCGTCCATTCCCGGCAACATGACATCCAACAGAATCAGGTCCGGCTGTTCTCGCTCCGCCAGTTCCAGCGCCTCCCGGCCATCGCGCGCCACGGCGACGGCAAAGCCCTCAAACTCGAAGTTATCCTTCAGCCCCTCCGCGAGGTTGACCTCATCCTCGACGATCAGCAGTTTCGGCGGTTTCTCCATGATTTGCCCAGGGCAGCAGTATCGTGAACCGGCTTCCGTGCCCTAACTCGCTCCACACCGCGATGCGTCCCTTATGCGCCTTCACGATGCGGCTGGCGATGGCCAATCCCAGTCCTGCCCCTTTTGTATTGTGCGCCAATCCGTGGTTGGCGCGGTAGAACTTGTCGAAGATCCGTTGCTGATCCTCTTCCGCAATCCCGATCCCTTCGTCTTCCACCGAGATCGCCACCTGCCCCTTCTCCCACCCGGCACGCAGCGTGATCTCTTTCCGGTCCAACGAGTACTTCAGCGCATTGGACAGCAGATTCCCCACCGCATGCGACATCGCTTTGCGGTCCAGAGACACCAGCGGCAACTGATCCGGTAACTCGATATGCAGATGCCCGCCCGCATGCTCCACCTGGCGACGGAACGCTTCACCCACATCCTCCAGCATCTCCACCACGTTCACCGGCTGAAAGTGGAATTGCTCGGCCTGCTTTTCCATTCTTGCGAAATCCAGCACGTCTTCAATCAACTGGCCCAACCGCTGCGATTCGGAATAAATCACCCGGTGGTAATCTGCCAGCTTCTTTTCATCGCGCACGCGTCCGGCTTCCAGCGTCTCGGCATACATCTGGATCGTCGCCAACGGCGTCTTCATTTCATGCGAGACATTCGACACAAACGCCGATTTCATCTGCGCCAATTTGGATTCGCGATAGGCCGTTCGATAGGTTAGCCCCGCCCCCAGAAACAATCCCGTAATCAGGAACGCCGAGAGCAGGATGCCATACTGATACTGCTCTCGTGCCAGCATCGTCACGCTGCTTTTCTGCACCACCGGTTTCGCCGACTTGTCGGGGAAAACCGGCAGTGGAGCCGGTCCGCAGGTATTCGTAGGAAAGGCGAAAATACGGTCCAGGTATTGCGGCCGCACTTCGAACGTCGAAGGCGGAGGCGTCTGCAAGCCCGCCCTCGCCAATGCCCTCTCCGCAGCCTCCAAGCGGCTCAGTGTGCGAAACTGCACACCCACCAATCCCAGAGAAGCTACCGTGAGGATGCATTGGAACACAAGTGTGCGATTGCGCCACCAGGCACCCATGCTTCAATTCTAAGGGCTATCCGGCCCGTGCAACCCCTGGAGACAATTTTTTACACCGCGCGCTTGCGCCCCGGCGTAACCACCAGAACCCAGGCAATCGCCGCAAAGCCCAGCAGCGACAGCCATCCCCCGCTCGCTTCGACAAAGCCAAACACTTGCTGCCCGGTGATCAGATGCGTAAACGACGGGATGCCTGCCAGATAAGTGACGGCCAGCAGAATCCCCACGATCGCCTCACCCGACACCAGCCCGGAAGCAATCAACACGCCCTTATCTTCGCTGGCCTGCCATCGGTCCGCGATCCACTTCAACAACCCGCCGACGAAAATAGCCGAACTGGTATCGAATGGCAGATACATTCCCACGGCAATCAGCATCGGCGCTCGTGCTCCGCACAGCAGGAGGGCCACGCCAAACGCGGCCCCAATCCCCAACAATCCCCACGCCATTTCCCCGCCTACGATGCCCTTGGCCAACTGCGCCATCAGTCCCGCTTGCGGCGCAGGCAAAGCGCGCCCACCAATTCCGCCCGTGGCGAGGTTCGCTTCATGCAGCGCAATGATCGGCCCCATCAGAAAGAACGAGAGCAGCACCACCGCCAGTATTTCCACTACCTGCATCTTCCACGGAGTGCCCCCCAGCAGATGGCCCGCTTTCAGATCCTGAATTAACGAACCCGATACCGAACAGGCGCAGGCAATCACCGATGCCACTCCCAGCACCGCCGCCACCCCAGGCGCGCCCGTCACGCCAATCGTGAGAATTACCATTGCCGAAAGCAGCAGCGCAGACAACGTGAGCCCGGATAGCGGCTGATTCGAACTTCCAACGAGTCCCACCAGGTACCCGCCGCAGGCGCAGAGCAGGAAACCGACGACGGCCATCAATACCGAGGTGACAAACGCAGCCAGCAGATTGCCGGTGAAGTGGTAGTAGATCCCGGTGATCGGCACCAGCAGCCCGATCGACGCGAGAATTACCCAGCGCAACGGGATGTCCTGTTCGATGCGATCCGTCGCCGCCGCTGACTTCAGCGACGAAGCCGCCAGCGCCCCTCGGAACGATTGAATCAGCGAATCACGGATGGACCACATGGTGTTCGCCGCGGCCACGATCATCGCACCTACCGCGATGGGCCGCACGATGTTGCGCCACACGCTGGCTGCCATGGCTGCATCATCCACGCCCGCGCCCATGCGCGTTGCCAGATCCGGATCGAAGAACATCAGCAGCGGAATCAAAACCCACCACGCCAGCACGCCACCCGCGAAGTTAATCGACGACGGGCCGAAGCCGATGATATATCCGATCCCGATCAGCGCCGGAGACAACGACGGAGTCGTCCATGCCACTCCGCCGCCATGGGTCACCGTCGATCCATTGGTGTGGCGCACCACTGAGGAAGGGAAGCGGAAGAACCCTTCGGTGTACTCCTTGAAAATCTGCAATCCCTTGTCCGACTTCAGCAATTGCATCAGGGCGCCAAACGCCATCGAACTGAAGATCGTTCGCGGAGCATCGCCTGCCTCAGCGCCTGCCTTCACAATCTCCGCGCTGGCCACTGATTCCGGCCACGGCAATCCCGCATCCACGCACAACGGCTTGCGCAGGGCAATGATGAAGAACACACCAATCAACCCGCCGGTAAGCAGAATGAGCGTCGCTTCCCAATAGTGATCACGCAGGTTCGCCCACAGCCGCTGCCCGTTCATTTCCGCCAGCAGGAACGCCGGGATGGTGAAGATGGCTCCCGCCACCAGCGCTTCGCCCACGCTCGCCGCGGTGCGAACGATGTTCTGTTCCGCGATAGTGCCTTTGAAGCCCGGCAGCCGGAAAAGTGCCAGTGCAATCACGGCCGCGGGAATAGTCGCCGCTACCGTCTGCCCCGCGCGCATCCCTAAATAAGCATTGGCCGCGCCGAACACAAACGCGAGCAGCAGGCCAAGGCCAACGGCCTTTACCGTCAACTCGCGCGGCGCACCTGCGTTCATCCCAGCAACTCCTTCAGAGCCGCCGCCAGCACATCCACATCTTCTTCATTGTTGTAGAAATGCGCCGAAACCCGTAGATTCCCGTGCCTCGCCGCGGTCTGAATGCGGCGTTGTTTCAACGCCAACGACAATGCCCCCGGCTCGACCCCTGGCCAGCGCGCGGCCACAATCGGGCTCACATAGGCTGGATCCTCATCCGACAGCAACCTTGCTCCCAGCCCGCGCAGCCGCAACCGCGCATATTCCGCCAACTCCAGCACTCGCTGTTCAATCCGTTCCGGCCCGATCTCCAGGAACATATCCACGCTGGCGCCCATGCCGTAGATCACGCCCATCGGCAGAAAGCCGCCTTCGTAGCGCTCCGCGGCGTGTTTGAACTCCGGTGCTCCATGATGCAGATTGTTCACCTCGCGCCAGCGCCGGTCGCTGCGCCAGCCGATGGTGGCCGGCCGCATCCAGTCCCGCACGCGCGGATGAATGTAGGCGAACCCGGCGCCGTTCGGTGCGAGCAGCCACTTGTATCCATCCACCCCAAATACGTCCGGCTGCACCGCGTCGGCATCGAACCGCAGCGCACCCAGACTTTGTGTCCCGTCGACATACAGCACGGTCCCATTCGCCCGGCACGCGGCAGCGAACTCCTCCAAGCGCGGCCGCAGCCCGCTTGTGTAATTCACGGTCGATACCACCGCAACCCGTGTCCGCGGTGTCAGTGCTTCCACCAATTGCGAGTGCGGCACAATATCGGCTTCCACGCCCGCATACGATTGCGCGATGTAGAGCTGATTGGGAAACTCGTGCTCGAGCGTCAGAATCCGGTCGCCCGGCTTCCAGTCAATCGCGTTCAGCAGCAGCGAACTCACTTGCGCCGCATTGGGGAAAAACGCGATGTCCTCGGCCGCGCAGTGGATCAACCGCGCGATCGACGTCCGGATCGCATCGGCATCGTCAAACCAGCTCAGGAAGTCGGCACACGCCATCTCATCGCGACGCTCGAAGTGCCGCATCACGGCTTCCGTCGTTCGCCGTGGAAGCTGCCCGAAGGTCGCGCTATTCAGGAACGTCCAGTTGCGTAAAGCCGGAAATTCCTCGCGCACCGCCTTCCAATCGGTCATGACGCGGACACGAGCGATTTCACTCTCGCCACGGCCTCGGCCACCGGAACATCCGACTTCTCTTTTGTTTTGCGGATGTAGAGCTCCACCAGGCCTTCACCCAGCTTCTTCCCACAGACGATGCGGAACGGAATACCGATCAGATCGGCATCGATGAACTTCACGCCTGGCCGTTCGTTGCGGTCATCGAGCAGAGGGTCGAGCCCCGCGGCTTTGCACTCGCTATAAAGCTTCTCCGCCGCTTCAGTCAGCGCAGCATCCTTCGTGTTCACCGGCGTGATCACGACGTTGAAAGGAGCAATCGACGGGGGCATGATCATGCCATTTTCGTCGTGGTACAGCTCAATCGCCGAGCAGAGAATACGCTCGATGCCGATTCCGTAGCTGCCCATGATCGGCGTTACTTCCTTGCCGTGCTCATCCAGCACGCGCAGCCCCATCGACTCCGAGTACTTGTAGCCGAGCTTGAAAATGTGCCCGATCTCCATCGCTTTCACGATCTGAAGCGGCTCGCCCGTGGTCACGTGTGTATCGCCGGCAGCCACCTGCCGGATATCGTGAAACTCGGCTTGGAAATCCTCACCCGGCGTTACGTTCCGTAGATGGTAATCGGTCTTGTTGGCCCCGGCCACCATGTTCTTACGGCCGCGCAGCGCGAGATCGGCAATGATCCGCATGTTCTTCACGCCCACCGGACCGAGCGATCCGGCTTCGGCGCCAAACCAATCCACAATCTCGGCCGGATGCGCGGGACGATATTCGCTCACGCCCAGCACGCTGGTCATCTTTGTTTCGCTTAGCTGGTGATCGCCGCGCAGCAGCGCCAAAACCGGCTTCCCATCCGCCACCAGCACCAGGCTCTTGATGTGTGATGCCGGCGGCATGCCGTCAAACGCCGAAACCTGCTCAATGCTCTTCTGATCCGGTGTGTGGAACTCCTCCGGAGCCAGATCTCCCTCGGGATCCGCCACCGGCGGCGGTGCGGCTGTCGCTTCCGCTTTCTCCAGGTTGGCCGCGTACTTCGATTGCTCGCCGATGACGATGAAATCCTCGCCGGCATCGGAAGCCACCATGAATTCGTGCGACTGGCTGCCGCCCATGGCGCCCGAGTGCGCTTCCACCGCTGTGTACTTCAACCCGCAGCGATCAAAAATCCGGCAGTATGCCGCATAATGCTTGTCGTAGGCCGCATCCAGCCCGGCGGCATCCATATCAAAGGTGTACGAGTCCTTCATGATGAACTGGCGCACGCGCAACAGCCCCGACTTCGGCCGCGGTTCATCGCGGAACTTCGTTTGAATCTGATACCAGATCTGCGGCAGTTGCTTATATGACCGCAACTCGCCGCGCGCCACGTAGGTCATGATCTCTTCGTGCGTCATGCCCAGGCAGTAATCGCGCTGCCAGCGGTCTTTCAGCCGGAACATGTTCGCGCCCATCACGTCCCAACGCCCGGATTCCTGCCATACCTCCGCTGGATTCAATCCCGGCAGGTACATCTCCTGCGCGCCGATCGCATCCATCTCTTCCCGCACGATGGCGGTGATCTTCAGGATCGAACGCTGTGCCAGATACAGATAGTTATAGAGGCCTGCCGAAAGCTGGCGAACATAGCCTGCGCGCAGCAGAAGCTGATGGCTGGCAACCTCAGCCTCCGCGGGTGTTTCACGCAAAGTGGGAATAAACAGTTTGGACCAACGCATGGAATCTATTGATTGTAGCGAGTTACCCTGGTGCACATGTGGAGACTCCTGTTCTTCAGCTTCACGCTGGCCGCGGCCGAACCAGCGGACACCATCGTCAAACTGCTCACCGCGCAAAGCGAGGCCTGGAATCGCGGCGACATCCCGGCTTTCATGCAAACCTACGAGAACTCATCCGACACGGCGTATGTCGGCGCTGCCGGGGTCACGAAAGGCTATCAGCAGGTGCTGGCCCGCTATCAGAAGAAGTATTCCAGCCGCCGGCAGATGGGCACGCTTCGCTTCACTGACCTCAATGTCCGTCCTTTGACCGCGGACGTGGCCACCGTCACCGGGCGCTTTCAACTCACTCGCGGCAAGGAAGCAGGCGGCGACGCTACCGGCTGGTTCACGCTCATCCTGCGCAAGACCTCAGGCGGATGGAAGATTGTTCACGATCACACCAGTTGATGCCCACCCCCTGCCATCCACTTGCATTTCCTCAGGCGGAGTGCCACTTGACAACATCCTGCCCCCGGCGCATACTGAAATCGTGCTGCAACTGAGTTTCAATAAGATGCACCACCGCAAGACGGCTTCCCGCACTTTGGCTGAAATGCGGGAAGGCGAGGAAGCCATCCTCGAACAACTGGATCTCCCCGAGGACATGTCCCGCCGCCTGATGGAAATGGGATTCCTCCCCGGCCATGTGATCGCGGCCGGACGCAGCGCCCCCGGCGGCTGCCCGCAGGTGTTCCGTGTGGACGGTTCCGAAGTCGCGTTGCGCAAGGAAACTGCCAGGCATCTGAAAATCCGGCACGCCAAATAGCGGCCCTATTATGAGCGGCAACGCACATTGCGCCCCGTCGTCCCCTGCCGTTGCCCCACGATCCGGCAACCTTCGCACCGTAGCACTGGTCGGCCCTCCCAACGCCGGTAAATCCACCCTGTTCAATGCGCTCACTGGATTGCGCCAGAAGGTCGCCAACTTCCCTGGTGTCACCGTGGAGCATCATTCCGGAATCACCCGCCTGCCCAACGGTGTGGAAGCCGAACTGGTGGATCTCCCCGGAGTCTACAGCCTTGACCCACGCACTGAGGACGAGCGCGTCACTCGCGATGCCCTCATGGGCGCGGTAGCTGGCATCCGCAAGCCGGACGCCATTCTGCTCATCCTCGATTCCACCAACCTTGGCCGTCACCTCATGCTGGCCGCCCCCGTACTGGCCACCGGCACACCCACTCTCGTCGTGCTCAATATGGCCGACGATCTTACCTCCCGCGGTGGATCCATCGATACCGAGAAACTGGCCTCCCAACTCGGCGCGCCAGTTGTGCTCATTAGTGCAGCACGCGGCGAAGGCATCGAAACCGTTCGCGACTTCCTTGCCGGCCAGTTTGCAGTTCCCAGGCCGGTCGAACTCCCCGTCCTACAGGATGTGCCCCGTTGCCGGCAGTGGTCCGCGAAGATCGGCACCCAGGCCCAATACCGGCCGCCGGCGCCACCTCTTTGGACAAGACGCCTGGACGCGCTGTTTCTCCACCCCATCGCCGGCCCTCTCGTCTTTACTGCGCTCGTCGTGATTGTTTTTCAGGCGATGTTCAGTGGCGCGGAACCGCTGATGGAGGGCGTGGAAAAGCTCATCTCATCCTCCGGCGCCTGGCTGGCGACGCATCTCCCTGCCGTGTGGTGGCGCGATCTGCTCATTGAAGGCGTGTGGGGCGGAGTCGGTTCCGTCATCGTCTTCCTTCCCCAGATCTTGTTGCTATTTCTGTTCATCGGCATTCTGGAAGACTCAGGCTATCTCGCCCGCGCCGCGCTCATCGCCGATCGCACCATGGCTAAAGTCGGGCTTCAGGGGAAATCTTTCATCCCTCTGCTTTCCGCTTATGCCTGCGCCGTGCCGGCCATCATGGCCACGCGCACCATCGAGAACAAGCGCGACCGCATTGCCACCATCCTCATTGCGCCATTCATGACCTGCTCGGCGCGGCTGCCGGTTTACACGCTCATCATCGCCGCATTCCTTCCTGAGAAACCGCTGCTGGGGCCATTTCTCGGCACCCGGGCTGCCGCTATGTTGGGCCTTTACCTGCTCGGGTTCCTGGCCGCTGTCGCTACCGCACGTGCCCTCAAATCCTCCATTCTCAAAAGCGACCGCACCCCGTTCCTGCTCGAGATGCCGCCCTATCGCTGGCCTACTCTGCGAGGCATCGGCCTTCGTCTCACAGACCGTGCCCTCGCTTTCCTGAAGCGGGCCGGCACCGTGATTCTCACCGTGGCTATCGTCCTGTGGGTGATGGCCCACCTGCCGCTCAGGGACGGAAAGCCCCCAGCCATTGAGGATAGTGTCGCCGGCACCATTGGCCGTGCGGTCGAGCCCATCATCAAACCCCTCGGCTTCAACTGGAAGATCGGCATCGGACTCATCACCTCACTCGCCGCCCGCGAAGTTATCGTCGGCACTCTTGGCACCATCTACGGCATCGAAGGGGAAGCTGCCTCTGAGGATTCTGTCGGTCTACAGAAAGCTCTACAGAAAGATCTCACCCTCGGTGGCGCCGTTGCCCTTCTCATTTTCTTTGCCTTCGCCATGCAATGCATGTCCACTTTGGCCGTGGTTCGTCGAGAAACAGGCGGATGGAAATGGCCAATTCTGCAGTTTTCTTATATGAGTTTCTTAGCCTACGCGGGTGCGGCGATCGCCAATTGGCTAGTGTGAAACCCTCCATCAACTCACTGAAAATAAGTCTTTTACCTGACGCTGAATGCCTCTGGGTAATGGTACTTCTGTCACACAAATAGTCCTGTTTTGTTCCGGTACTAGACCAACCTTTCGTTCATTCCCATTCTTTCTCTCCCGTGAGATCGTAGAGCAGGTTACAAATGGAGGAACTCAACTAGACATGAAGATGGTTTTATGGTTGGCACTGGCTATGGGAATGGCCGGTCTTGCCCCCGCTGCTTCGCTCGTCGCAGTGGATGCTTACGGAGGCTCGAATAATAACGGTTCCAGCAATGGGGACGTCATCGGGCTTTTGCGTTCTTTTGACATTGACCTTGTTTCCATCAGCAATACAGGAAATAACGTCACGGTGATCGTTCACATGAACTATGGCGCCAGCGGTGGGGATACTTCTCTCAGCCCAATCACCTTCAGCGGCTTCCCGAACGTGAATCCTGGTGATGTGCTGCTTACCAACGGCAGCAACCGTTGGGCGATCCCGCTCATTTCACACAACAATTCCGCCCCCGGTGCCGGTGGCATGACTGCGGCCAACCTCTACTCCGTAAGCAGCTTCCTGACTGCAACTACGGTTTTGGGTATTCCTCCATCTGGGAACTACCGGCCCAACGAGAATGTGTGGGGCAATTCCACTGGAGCCACCGTGCGCAGCTCAGGCGCCTCGCGCAACGTGACACTGTTCGCCGCTCCCTACGAAATCGAAGTTGCCATCAACTTCACATTGCTCACCGACGTGGCCAACGCCGCCAACACCACAGCGTTCCTCAATGCCCTCAGCGATTCCGGCAGTGTCCTGCACTTCGCCGCCGCCACCTGCGGTAACGACGTCGTGAATGGCAGCCCGACCGCTGACGAAACCACCCCCGAACCTGCTTCGCTCGCTCTCATGGGCGCCGGTTTGGTTGGCCTTGGTTTCTGGGGCCGCAAGCGCCTCGCCTAAGTTTCTCTGTTCACAACGTTTGCTTCTTTGTTTCTCTCCTATCTGGAAGACCCCGGGTCCACATCCGGGGTCTATTTCTTTCTAAAGAGGAAGTTTTACTGCCTTTCCTTCCTTCACGCTCTTCTTCGACGCCTCAATGATTTCCACCACGTCCACATTGATATCAATGGCTACCAGGCCTTCCGGAGGCCGCTTCGTGCGGATGCAGTGCATCATGTAGGCGATGGGCTCGGCACGTTCGGCGGGTAGTTGCTCCACAGGCAGCGCCACCCCATTCTCGCGGCCCTTCCTCAATTCCACTGACCCGTTGCGAAGGTACAGGCTTCCATTGCGTCCAAACACTTCCAGGTCCTGGAAGCTGCGTGGGAAATCCCAGCTTCCTTCAAACAAGCCGACGCCATTCTTATAGGAGAAGATGAACGTCGAGTTGTCCTCCACCTTCGGAAATTCTCCGGGCCGCAATTGATTCACCTGCGCATAGACGCTCTCCGGCTTCCCCAGATACCACAGGCTCCACAGCGCGTTGTAGCAGCCGAAGTCCATCAGCGCTCCGGCGCCGTTCTTCTCCGGGTCAGTCAGCCAATCGAAGAACACCTTGTTCAACCCCTTTGATCCGCCAGGCCCGCCGTGTCCAACCAGCCCGCGCAGCCGCCACACCTGGCCCACCATTCCATCGTCGGCGGCTTTCTTCGCCGTGTACTGTGAGCTCCACCATGCCATCTGGTAGTTCGTCATCACATAGATGCCATGCTGCAGGGAGAGCCTGCGGATCTCCTGCGAATCGCGCAGCGTGGAGGCAAGCGGCTTCTCAAAAATCACGTGCACCTTGCGCGGGGCGCAGGCCTGGACGATTTCCAGATGCCGGTTGTTCTCCACGAACGCCCACACCATGGCCGGCTTCTTCTCGTCCAACATTTTCTTGTAGTCGGCGTAGAACAGCGCATCGGCGGCGCCACGCTTCTTCGCTTCGGCAATCATGTCGGGCAGCGTCTCGGCGATGCCTACCAGCTTCGCCGGCTTGCCGTCAATCATCTTTCCGATATGTCCCCACACATGGCTATGGCGCAGTCCAATGATCGCGATGGTTGGATCTTGGGCCTGGGCGCCTATCACAAAAATAGCGAGCAAAATGAGGAGTTTCATCACGCACCAGCTTAGCTCCAACCCGCGGTGCGGTGTTCGACGCCACTGCTTTGCTACAATGCGAGTCCGTGCCGAGACAGCAGTTCCAGCAGGCTTACACCAGGGAACAGGTGTTGCGCGTCTCCGGCGTATCCGAACGCCAGTTGCGGATTTGGGAGCGCGCAGGGCTGATGACAGCCCACAAAGATTACGCACTTTCCGACCTCAAAGCTCTACAGACATTGTGGAAGATGAAGCAGGGCGGACTTGGGCCCAAACACATCCGCAGTGTCTTCACCGCCATTCGGGAAAAGCTGGATGGCATCCACGACCCGCTTTCCCAGGTCACCGTGATGCTCGACCATGGCGACGTCCACGTGCTCATCGACGGCCAGAAGATGCACGCCGAAAGCGGCCAGCTTCTGTTCAACTTCGATCCCGTGGACATCAGCCGCTTGCTGGCCTTTCCCGCCGAAAAGCAGAAAGAGCGCGAACAGGCGAGCGAACAGAAGCGCATTGCCGAAGCTGCGGACTGGTTCCAGCGCGGCCTGGAACTGGAGCAATCCGGTCTGGAGAGAGACGAAGCAGTCACTGCCTATGAGAGGGCACTGGAACTGGATCCGGGCTGTGTCGGAGCGCTGGTGAATCTGGGCACCATCTTCTTCCATGCGCGGCAGTGGAAGCGTGCCCTCGGCTGCTACAAGAAAGCGATCGGCATCAACCCCGAGTACGCCCTCGGTCACTTCAATCTCGCCAACCTCTACGATGAGCGTGGCGACGTGGCGGCTGCCATGCAGCATTATCAGGCGGCCATCAAGGCTGCCCCCGAATACGCCGACGCGCATTACAACATGGCGCTTCTGTGCCAGCGAACGGGGCAGACCATGCGCGCCCAACGCCACTGGCGCACGTATCTCAAGCTCGATCCCGGCAGCAGTTGGAGCGAGGTGGCGCGGCGTGAACTGGCCAAGCTTCGTGATGCCTCCGTCGTGCGTCACGATCCGGATGACCATCCCACCCAAGGCCGCGTTGTATCCTAAAGAGGTGACGCACTTTTCCGGCCGGGCCTGACCGCGCGGCCTGCGTCTTCATAATTCCGATTTCATCCCAACAAGAGGTTTCCGTTGAGCCGTATTTCTCTCGCGTTTCGCAGCTTCTTCGGCATTCTCTTCTCCGGCGAACTGGCGGCCGACATCGCAGCTGCGTTCGGCTACGCCAAGCCGGTGAAGGAGAAGCCCGCTCCGCCACCGCCACCGCCCGCCAAGCCGAGCGACGGAGCGCTCCAACTGCTTGGTATCCTGCAGCGGGATTCGCGCCTCGTCGACTTCCTGATGGAAGACATCTCCGCCTATAGCGACGATCAGGTGGGCGCGGCCGTCCGCTCGCTCCATGAACAGTGCAAGGGAGCGCTGGAGCGTTACGTCAAGCTCGCTCCGGCCATCGACGGCGTCGAAGGCACCTTCACCAACGCTTCCGCCGCCGGCTCGGCACAAGCCGTGAAGTTCATCGGCAACGTTCCCGCCGGACCGCCTCCCAAGGGTGGCACCCTGCGTCATCGCGGATGGAAAGCCGTCCAGGTGGATCTGCCCAACATCGGGCCGAAGCAGGATATGACCATCATTGCCCCCGCCGAAATCGAAATCGAGTAACACACACGAGATGTCCAGCCGCTACGTCATTGGGATCGATCTCGGCACCACGAATTGCGGTGTCGCCTTCGTGGATGCCTCGCAGATGGACGATCCGTTCCACCTGCCGGAAGTGCAGTTGCTCGCTGTTCCCCAACTGGTGAATCCGGGTGAAGTGCGCGATGAACCGCTGCTTCCCAGCGCGCTCTATCTGCCGGATGAGAAGGATTTCCCCGGCGGTTCCCTGGAATTGCCTTGGGAAAGCGATCCATCAATGGTGACCGGCGCGCTAGCGCTGAAGCGAGGGACGGAGCGTTCCAATCGCCTCGTTACTTCGGCAAAGAGCTGGCTCTCCCACAGCGGTGTCGATCGTACCGCCGCGCTATTGCCGCTCAATGCGCCCGAAGGCACGACGAAAGTGTCTCCGGTGGAAGCATCGCGCCGCTACCTGGAGCACATCCGTAAGGCCTGGGATCAAGCCCATCCCGATGCTCCTTTCGGCCAGCAGCAGATTCTGGTCACCGTGCCCGCATCCTTTGATGCCGTGGCACGCGAACTGACCCAGCGCGCCGCCGAGGAAGCCGGCTATCCCAGTGTGACGTTGCTCGAAGAGCCGCAGGCTGCCTTCTACGCCTGGTTGGAACGCCACCCCGATTGGCGCGAACGCGTCAAGGTCGGCGACCTGATCCTCGTCATCGACATCGGCGGCGGCACCACCGACTTCACGTTGATCGCCGTCACCGAACGCGGCGGCGAATTGAACCTGGAGCGTGTGGCTGTCGGCGACCACATCCTGCTGGGCGGAGACAACGTTGATCTGGCGCTCGCTCGTCACGTCGAAGCACAGCTTGCCTCCAAGAACACCAAGCTCGACATGATGCAGTTCCACGCCCTCTGGCAGCAGTGCCGGCAGGGCAAAGAGAAACTGCTTGCCGAAGGCAACAAGGCTTCGGACTTCGCCATCACCTTGCTCGGCCGCGGCACCGGCCTTGTCGGCGGCACCATCAAAGCGAAGCTGCTCAAGGAGGACGTGGAGCGCACCGTGCTCGATGGCTTCCTGCCGGAGGTGACCAGCAACGATATGCCCCTGCGCCAGCGCCGTGTAGCGTTGCAGGAAATTGGATTGCCCTACGCCTCCGATGCCGCCATCACACGGCAAATGGCGCGCTTCCTGCGCCAGCAGGCTTCAGCCGCCGAGCATGGCGCCGTGCGCCGCACCGGCAGTGGACTCGCCGCTCCGACGCATGTTCTGTTCAACGGCGGTGTGCTGCGCGCCAACGTCATTCGTACCCGTTTGCTCCACGTGCTCAATAGCTGGCTGAAGGCCGAAGGCATGGAAGCCGCTGAGCCGCTGCTGGGCGAGGATCTGATGCATGCGGTCTCGCGCGGAGCCACTTATTACGGGCTCGCCCGCCGTGGCAAAGGCGTGCGTATCCGCGGTGGTGTTCCGCGCACCTACTACGTCGGCATTGAAACAGCAATGCCCGCGATTCCGGGCATGCCTCCGCCGATGAAGGCGTTGACCGTTGTCCCCTTCGGCATGGAGGAAGGAACTTCGCACGGCTACCCGGACCGCGAGTTCGGCCTCATCGTCGGTGAGCCGGCTGACTTCCGCTTCTTCTGTTCTTCCTCGCGCAAGAACGATAACCCCGGCGAGATGCTTGACCAGTGGTCGCCGGAAGAACTGGAAGAACTCGCGCCCATCGAAGTCACGCTCGAAGGCCACACCGGAGAGCTGGTGCGAGTCGGCCTGGAATCGAACGTCACCGAAACCGGAGTGTTGCAACTGTTCTGCGTCGCCAAGGATGGACGGCGCTGGAAACTCGAATTCAACGTCAGAGAGCGGGTGGCCTAAGTGAACATCGGAATCGATCTCGGCACCACCAACTCGGCACTCGCCTACATCGATCCGCGCGAAGCGGGTGAGGCCGATTATCCTCCTATCCACGTGCTCGATGTGCCGCAGGTGGTGGCCGAAGGCCGCACCGAATCGCGCCGCACGCTCCCCTCGTTTCTGTATCTAAGCGATACCCCGGTGGTCGGAACCTACGCCCGCGAACAGGGCGCTCTGGTTCCTACCCGTTCCGTGCACTCGGCCAAGAGCTGGCTCTCCAATGCCGAAGCCGATCGCACGGCTAAGATCCTTCCCTGGGATGCGCAGGAAGGCGGGCGCGTCATGTCGCCCGTCGAGGTATCGGCGAAGATCATTGCTCACCTCGGTGACGCCTGGAATGCATCGCACCCGAATCTTCCCATCGCCGGGCAGGACGTCGTCCTCACCGTGCCGGCGAGCTTCGATGAAGAAGCGCGTGAGTTGACCGTGGAAGCAGCGCGCCAGGCGGGCATCGAAAACCTGACGCTGCTCGAAGAGCCCGCTGCCGCGTTCTATTCCTGGATCGCCAATCACCTCTCGCAATCGCAGAAAGCCCTGTTCGATGGTCAGACCGTGCTCATCTGCGATGTCGGCGGCGGCACCAGTGACTTCACCGTCATCCGCGTCAATCGCGAAGGCGACCGGGTGCAGTTCACCCGCACCGCCGTGGGCAAGCACCTGCTGCTGGGCGGCGACAACCTCGATCTCACATTGGCCTGGCTGGTGGAAGCGAAGCTCGGCAAATCGCTCAGCGTGCGCCAGCGTAGCGCGTTGCGCCGGCAGTGCGCCTCGGCCAAGGAACAAATCCTCGCTGATCCCAATCGCAAGAGCGTCGAGATCACGGTGCTTGGCTCGGGCTCATCGTTGATCGGCGGCACGATGCGCACGGAGATTCTGCGCGAGGAAGCCCTCGAACTCACGCTCGATGGATTCCTGCCCTTCTGCAATCTCGGCGATCAGCCCAAGGACGAAAAGAAGAGCCTCTTCCGCGAACTGGGTTTGCCCTATGTTTCCGACCCCGCCGTGACACGCCATCTTTCGGCGTTCCTGGGCTCGGCCGGTGTGGAGCGCATCGATGCCATCCTCTTCAACGGCGGCTTCTTTATCCCGGAAGTCTGCCGCAATCGCGTTACCGACGTGGTGGAGCAGTGGTATGGCAAGCGCCCCACGGTTTTTGAGAACCAGGATCTGGATCTCGCCGTAGCCGTTGGCGCGGCCTACTACAGCTATGTGCGCAAGAGCGGCAGCGGCGTGCTGGTGCGCGGCGGTCTGCCTCGCGCTTACTTCATCGGCATCGGTGGCGGAGCGGAGGACAAAGTCCGCACGGTGTGCCTTGCTCCGCGCGGTACCGAAGAAGGCAGCACGCTGGACCTCGATATCGAAGGACTGCAACTGGTGGCCAACCGGCCCGTCTCATTCCGCCTCTACAGCTCGCTGACGCGCACCGAGGACAAACTCGGAGAGATCGTCGAGTTCGCCCCGGATGAGCTCGAATCCATGCATCAGCATGCCCCGCTCAACGCCGTAATTCGCTTCGGCAAGAAGATCGAGGAGCGGCTCATTCCGGTGAAGCTGGGCGCCCGGTTGACCGAAGTGGGCACACTGGAAATCTGGGCCGAATCGAAGATCAGCGAGCAGCGCTGGCGGCTGCAGTTCGAACTGCGTAAGAGCGCCCAGAAGGGCGTCCAGAAGCCCGCCGCCGTGGTTACCGATGAAGCCATCGCCAAGGCCGAGGAATTGATCACCAACACCTTCGGCAAAGGATCGCTGGCGCCGGAAGAGCTGCCCTCACGCCTGGAGCAGGCCATCTCACTAGGGCGCAATTCCTGGCCGGTGAGCGCCATCCGCAAACTTGCCGACAAACTGCTGGAACATGCCGAAGGCCGCAAACGCAGCGCCGCCTGTGAACTCCGCTGGCTCAATCTCACAGGCTTCTGCCTGCGCCCCGGCTTCGGCTTCCCTGGCGATGATCTGCGCATCGAGCAGGCCCGCCGTGTCTACGCTTCCGGGCTGCAGTTCTCCAACCAGGTGCAGAACGAATGCGAGTGGCAGATCTTCTGGGGGCGCGTGGCGGGCGGTCTCAACCGCAATCAACAGGCCGACCTCTACGCCCGTATCTCGCAGTTCCTGCTGCCGCGCGGACAGAAGAAGCCGCCGCGCATCAACTCGAGCCTTCTGCGCGAACTGTGGCGTACCGCGGCCAGCCTCGAACTGCTGCCTGTCGGCACGAAGACAGAACTGGGCGAGGCGCTGATCAAACGCGTCAAAGCCAACGATTACGGCGAAAGCGAACTATGGTGCCTCTCCCGTATCGGCGCGCGCACCTTGTTCTACGGGCCGATCAACCAGGTTGTGCCTGCTTCTACGGTCACCCGCTGGGTGGAAGCCGTCGCGAAAACCTCGAAGCAGAATACCGCTGATGCATTGGCTTCCATGGCTGCCAAGACGGGCGATGCTTCGCGCGACGTGGCGGAAGCGACACGCAACCTCGCCCGCAAGACCATCGGCGATGAACCTTCGGTGTTGGCGATCCTCGACGGCGAAGGCGAACGCGACATGGGTCGCATCTTCGGTGAAGAGCTCCCCAGCGGGCTCGTACTGGCATGACCGAACTGGAACGCATCGAGCGCATCCGCCGCTCAGCCGGCAAAGCCAAGGGGATGACTCTCGGCATCGGTGATGATTGTGCCATCTTCCAGCCGAAGCCCGGCGAAGAGCTGCTGTTCACCACCGACATGCTGATCGAGGGAGTGCATTTTCTGCGCGATACGCACTCTCCGGCGGATATCGGGCACAAGGCGCTGGCTCGGGGGCTGAGCGACATCGCGGCCATGGGCGGAGTCCCCAAGTTCTGCCTGCTGTCTCTGGCCGTTCCATCCACCACCTCTGACCGCTGGCTCGATAGCTTCTACAAAGGCCTGCTCGATTTAGCGAAACGAACCCAAGCCCCGCTTGCCGGCGGGGATTTGGCACATGCCGACAAGATCACCTGTGACATTATCGTTTGCGGCTCTACGCCGGCCGGAACCGCGCTCCGCCGGTCGGGGGCGAAACCGGGGGATCAGATTTGCATCTCCGGGATGCTGGGTGGGTCGGCCCTGGGGCTCGCTACCAAGAAGGGCGCTGCTTGGAAGAAGCATCTGCGGCCGGAGCCGCGGCTAAAGTTAGGAGTCCAACTGAGGGAGAAATTGCAGGCCACTTCCTGCATGGATCTCAGTGATGGACTCTCCATCGACCTGCACCGGCTCTGTCTCGCTTCCAAGGTTTCCGCCGATCTGGACGGTGATCTCCCTGCCTTTCCGGGAGCTTCCATTCAACAGTTTCTACACGGTGGCGAAGATTACGAGCTACTCTTCACAGTGATGAAAAGTGTTGAATTACCCGGACAAATTGCCGGCGTGCCTGTGACCCGGATCGGCACCGTATGCAAGGGTCATCCGGGGCAGATCAAACTCGACGAATTCCTAATTCTTCCAATGGGTTACGACCACTTTCGCAAGCCATGACAGACCCCTCCCGCGTGCTCGATTTGATCGACGCTTTCCGCCGTTCGAAGTGTATGTTCACGGCCGTCAGTCTGGGCCTGTTCGACTACACTCCAGCCCCACTGAGCGATTTGACGAAACGAACCCAAGCCGATCCGGATGCCCTGGAACGCCTGCTGGATGGCTGCGTCAGCCTCGGGCTAATGACGAAAGACGGAGATCGATACAGCAACACCGAAGCAGCCGATGCCTACCTGCGGCGCAACAGCCCATCCACGATGACCGGGTATATCCTCTATTCCGATCAGGTTTTGTACCATCTCTGGGGCAACCTGCAGGATGCGGTTAAAGAGGGCACCCACCGCTGGAAGCAGACGTTCGACCTGGACGGGGCGCTGTTCTCGCATTTCTTCCGCACCCCGGAAGCGAAGTACGAGTTCCTGCTGGGGATGCACGGTTTGGGGGTGCTGGGCTCGCCCAAAGTGGTTCGTGCCTTCGACCTCAGCGGCTTCCGCCGGCTGGTGGATCTCGGTGGGGCCACCGGCCACTTGCCGACTGCTGCCCTCGCACTCTATCCCAACCTGCAGGCCGCTGTGTTCGATCTGCCTCCGGTAATCGAGACGGCCCGTCTGTTTGCAGACCCGAAAGTGGAACTGCTCCCCGGCGACTTCTTCACTGACCCGCTTCCGCCGGCTGACCTCTATGCGCTCGGCCGGATCATTCATGACTGGAGCGAGCCGAAGATTCGCACCCTGTTGAAGAAGGTCTACGAGGCACTGCCCTCCGGGGGTGGATTGCTGATCGTGGAGCGGATTCTGCACCCGGACAAGAGCGGCCCCACCACGGCGCTGATGCAGTCGTTGAACATGCTCTGTTGCACCGAGGGCAAGGAGCGGACCCTGGCCGAGTACGAAGCGCTGTTGCGCGAGGCCGGCTTCGCCACGGTGGAAGGCACGGTGACCGGCGCCCCGATTGACGCCATCCTCGCCAGAAAGAGTTGAAGCACGATGATTGAGAAGATCGCCTGGAAGGGCTGGAACAACTGCTACCGGCTGACGAACGGAGAAGTGGAATTGATCGTCACGGGCGACGTCGGCCCGCGAGTGATGCGCTATGCCTATGTGGGCGGCGAGAACCTGTTCCTCGAGATCGAATCGGAGCTGGGCGGGGCCAACGAGCCGACCTGGAAACTGCGCGGCGGAAGCCGGCTTTGGGTGGGCCCGGAAGATGATTCGCCGCGGACCTATGCCGTCGACAACGCCGCCTGTGAGATCCACAAAGTGGGTGGAGTGCTGACGGCCACCTCGCCGGTGGAGCCCGCCTGCGGGTTGCAGAAGCGGATCAGCCTGAAGCTGGCGCGGAAAGGCTCCAAAGTGGAGGTGACACACTCGCTGCATAATGCCGGCCGCAAGGCGCAGTTGCTCGCGCCGTGGGTGCTGTCGATGATGCGGCCGGGAGGGTACGGCATCACCGGCTTTCCGCCGCGGGGGACGCACCCGGAAGTGCTGCAGCCTACCAATCCGCTGGTGATGTGGGCGTTCTCCGATCTTTCCGACAAGCGCTGGCGCTATACGCAGAAGTATCTCATCCTCAAACAGGATCCGAAGCAGCGGAGCCCGCAGAAGCTGGGGCTTTTCAATCCCAAGACATGGGGGGCCTATCTGTGGCGGGATACGTTGTTTCTCAAACAGTACACGGCCGAGCCTGGGCGTGCTTACCCCGACATGGGTTGCTCCTATGAGACATTCACCAATGCCTCCGTACTGGAGATCGAAACCCTTGGACCACTGACTAAGCTCAACCCTGGGGATTGGCTCCATCACACGGAACACTGGAGCTTGCACCGCGGGGTTGCCATGGACCGGTGGGACGATGCGACGCTCGACGGTGTGCTGCAACCTCTACTCGCCTGATCCATTCTCCACGGCGTTGTAGAGCCGCTCCGGGTCCAGAGGTTTGGGGAGGAAGTCGTCCATGCCTGCGTCGAGAAACATCTGCCGCGAACTGCCGCCGGCGTGGGCGGTGAAGGCGATAATGCGGACGTCGCGCGCTCCCGCGTTGGAGGAATCACGGATCCGCCGCGTCACTTCCAGTCCATCCATCTCCGGCATCTGAACATCCATCAGCACCACATCGAAGCCTTGCTGTTCCAACCGCGAGAGCGCTTCCGTGCCGCTTTGGGCGATGGCAACCGAATGCCCGCGGCGCTCCAGCAACCGCTGCACCAGCCGTTGATTGAGGGCGTTGTCCTCCACGACCAACACCCGGCGCGGATGGGATGCCTGGGTTTCCGGGCGGGTGTTTCGTTCCAGGCCGGCGAGTGTGTCTCGTCCTTTGTCCACCCAGAACGAACAGCGAAAAGTGCTGCCAACTCCCGGGGTGCTTTCCACGCTGATCTTGCCGTCCATGAGGTGCGCGAGGTTAGCGCAGATAGCGAGCCCAAGTCCGGTGCCGCCGTAGCGCCGTGTCATGGATGGGTCGCTCTGAACGAAGGGCTCGAAGATCACGCGGCATTTCTCTGGAGGAATCCCGGGTCCGGTGTCGGAAACGGCGACCTCCAGGCACAGGCGGTCTGAGGTGAATTGGGTGCACGTAACTGTTACGGTAACGCTCCCTTGTTGGGTGAACTTCACGGCGTTGCCCAGCAGATTGATGAGGATCTGGCGAACCCTCCCCGAGTCTCCGCGGACGGTGCTGGGGACCGTTTGACCGACTTCGAGGCCAAGCGCGAGACCCTTCTCACGGGCGAGCAGCCGGAATGGCCGCATGGCCTCTTCCACTGTCTCCCGCAGCGGGAATGTGTGTTTCTCCAATTCGAGTTTGCCCGACTCCGTCTTGGAGAAATCGAGCAGATCGTTGAGCAGCCGCAGCAAATGCTGGCTGGAGGAATCCACAGCTTGCAGGTATTCCAATTGTTCGGGCTTCGAGGCGATCTGCATCGCCAGGTGTGTCATGCCGATGATCCCGTTCATCGGCGTGCGCAATTCGTGGCTGATGTTGGTGAGGAACTCGGATTTGGCCTTGCTGGCGCGCTCAGCTTCAAGGCGCGCTTCCTCAAGGGCGGTTTCCCGTTGAAGCGATTCGACCCACTGGCGATTGAGGTGGTGTGAGAAGAACAGCAGAAACACCACGTAGAGGAGAAAGACGACGCCGGCAGTGAGGGTGTCGCCGGCTCCCATCCACAGCATCGCCCCCGTGGGAGGGAGCAGGCCAAGTATTAAGACCGGATACAGCAGTTCCAGGGAGGGGGTGAAGGCGGCCGCGGAAATGGGTCCTGAGCCCACACAGAATGTGACCAGCAGTTGCGTTTCCCAACTGTACATGCCGAAGTGCAGGATGGCCGCGCCGATGAACAGGCCGAGCGTCGCGGACATCAGCAGGACTGTGGTGTAATATCCGATCCGCCAGAGTTTGCGCCGGCTGCGATCGCCGTCGATGGAGGAGCGGCCGATCAGAAAGCGGGCAAAAGCGAAGGCGCAGCCAAGCCCGATCGTCCAATAGAAAGGGGGAGCCCACAGCGAGGGGATAGAGGTGCTGGCGACAATGGCGAAAAACACCGCCATGTGAAGCAAGCCACTGGCATGGGAGCGCCTAGCCAGTTCACGGTACGTCGATTCCTCTAGGTTGACGGGCAAACTCTTTGCCTTTGTCTTAACAAAGAACTACTCGCAGATCATACTACTACTTTACGTAATCGATCAGGCTATACAGCCGGGTAGGATCGATCGGTTTAGGCAAGAACTCATCCATTCCCGCATCCAGAAACTCCTTGCGCGACGACTCCGAGGCGTGGGCGGTAAGGGCTATGATCGGCACTTTCCGTCCGGCGTTCTCTTTGGCACGGATTCTTGCCGTGGCCTCAATTCCATCCAACTCCGGCATCTGGACATCCATCAGCACCACATCGAACTGCTCCTGGGCGAAGATCTCGCACGCTTCTCTTCCGTTGGAAGCGAGGCGGACAATATGGCCGCGTTTTTCGAGCAGCCGGAGGATGAGGCGCTGATTGACGGCGTTGTCCTCCGCGACCAGGATTCGCCGCGGGCGGTTGACTCCGGGGGTGATGCCTAATTCCGGGGCGGCGGTGATGGTTTCGAGGCCGGTGACGGCGCACTCCAGCTCGCAAAAGAAGGTACTGCCTTCGCCCACGCGGCTTTCCACCCAAACCCGTCCCTTCATGAGGCCGGCCAGGCGTTGACAGATGGACAGACCAAGTCCAGTGCCGCCGAAACGGCGGGTGGTGGAGCGGTCGGTCTGTTCGAAGGGCTCAAAGATTTGCTTGCGCTTCTCTTCGGGGATGCCGGGTCCTGTGTCGCGCACGCTCAGCCGCAGGCGGATGTGGCGCCCGTCGTTGCGCATCTGCTTGAGGGTGACAAAAATGCCCCCGCGCGAAGTGAACTTAACCGAGTTTCCGATCAGGTTCATGAGGATCTGGCGGATTCGGCCCGGATCGCCATAGACGCGCTCCGGAACCTGCGGCTCACAGTCGGATTGAAGGGTAAGGCCTTTCGAGGTGCAGACCCCTTGGAAGTTGCGCAGGGCTTCTTCGACGACGATGCGTGGGGCGAACCCGATGCTCTCTAACTCCACCTTGCCGGCTTCGATCTTGGAGAAGTCGAGCAACTCGTTGAGGAGGCGGAGCAGGGAGTGACTGGAGGTGTAAACGGTTTCGAGGTACTCGCGCTGTTCGTTGGTGAGCGGAGTGCCCATGGCCAGGTGGGTCATGCCGATGATCCCGTTCATGGGAGTGCGCAATTCGTGGCTGATGTTGGCCAGGAAATCAGTCTTCGCCCGGCTGGCCTCTTCTGCAGTCAAACGCGCCTCTTCCAGGGCATGGTTACGGCGCAGTTCCTCGAGGTAATCGGCATGGGCGCGGGAGGAGTAGTAAAGCAGGTAGGCCAGATACATGCAAAAGACGAAGAACATCGTCCACCCACGGGTACCTCCCAGCATCCCGCAAGCAAGGACCGGGGGTACATGAAAAAGCAGGGAGAAGCCCCGCACCAGCCACGGCACGGGGGTGAAGGCAGTCATGGCAACCGGAGTAGTGCCGGCCACGAGAATCACCATCAATTGCGACTCCCAGTCCTCGATTCCCCGGCGGGCCAAGGTATCGGCAGTGTACAAGCCCCAGGCGAAGGCGTTGAGGAGGATGGTGACAGACAGATAGAGCCGCCAGTTTGGCAAAGGGTGAGGGGAGGCAGGGTGCAGCTTCTCGCACAGGATCCAGCGAGCGGCAGTGGTGACGATGGTGATGGCCGCCAGCGTCCAGAAGACACCAGGATCGCGGCTTACCTTCGAGGTGGTGAGCAGGATGGCGATGAGGAATCCGATGAAGACAAAGCCGCCGAGACGCACTCGTTTGGCGAGATCGGAGTCGATGTCGCGATGCATTTCCGAGGTGTGAATGAGAGCTGACACGATCGGTTCGAGCTAATCCATCGGCGGGGTAGGGGAATCGCTTTAGACCCAAACCGACGAGCTGGAGTAATACTTACACATGGTGGCCACTTGATGTGACAGAACGACCCAGAGGGGAGACGGTTGGGAAAACGTAAGTTGTTGAAAATGCGAGGGGAGTGGATTGGCATGGCACGTGCAAGACACCTACGGTGTTCACCCGAGCGGTCCGGCCTGGATGCGTCCGCTTGGAGTCCGCCCGCGTCCCATTACCCCATTGGCAACGGATAACCCCACGCCCAACAAAGATCTGTCAGAATGTTTCAGGGAGGAGAGTGTCTTGAAACCACTTGCCGCTGTTCGCGCACTTTATTATCCATTGCTTGCGTTCCTTTTGATGGCTGCCCCCGCGTTGGCGCAGTTTCGTCTCGTGGGAGGAGGGCAGCAGGTGACGCAGGTCACGTTCGACAATCCGAGCGGACCGCTGACTTCCCGATTCTATGTGTTGGAGTCGACAACCGGCGCCAACATCACGTTTACGGCCACTGCTTCCACCACCTCTGGCGGGAACTGGCTGAGCGTGAAGGTGTATCCGTCAGAAACGACGCAGGGCACCACCGGCAACTCGGTGGAAATCCGGGTAGATCCGAATATTGCCGCAGGCAGCTACAACGGGACTGTCCTCTTCCAGCAACAAGGAAATCCCACCGTGCAACTGTCGATTCCGGTGACCTTTATTGCAGGAGTCGGCGGCGGTGGCGGAAGTACGACCATTCAGGGCTTCTCCACAAATCCCACATCGATCAATCTGACCTACGTGCCGGGCAGCGCGGCACCGTCCCAGAATGTGACACTCAGTTCCAACAACGGGATTCAGTTCACCTATAACGCCTTTCTCACTTCAGGATCGAACTTCGTTTCGGTGAGCTCGGGCGGCAGCGGTTTTGGATCGTTCCACAACATCGGGCTTTTGTTCAACACCTCTACTCTCATTGCGTCTTCGACCCCGTACACCGGGAATCTGCAGATCACGATTCAAGGGCAAACGGGCGCCATCAACATCCCGATTTCGGTGACAGTGAGCGGGTCCGGCGGCGGGACCATTTCGGGCTATACGATCTCGCCGGCAAGCATCAACTTCAATTCGAACCTGACGACGCAGTTTGTGACGATCAATCCGGCCAATACGAGCGCCGCTTACTTCTATTCAACGACGATCATCAACCAAACGGGGAACTGGCTGACGGTGAACCCGCCGAGTTCGAGCGCGGTGATAGCCGGGACCCAGGGCTTTACGGTTAGCGCCAATTCCACGGGGCTACAGACCGGGCAAACTTATACGGCCACGGTGCGCGTGTTCGTTGGGTCCGGCCAGCAGGATATTCCCATCACCTTCACGCCTGGAACCACGGGTGGTGGAACGATCACCGGGTTCTCGGTCTCTCCCACCGCGGTAACGCTGAGCGGAGCCAGCACGTCGCAGTTGGTCTCAATCAGCCAGACATCGGGGTCATCCCCTTACCTCTTTTCGACGGCGGTGAGCACGACGAACGGCGGCACGTGGCTTTCGGTAAACCCGACGCAATCCACTTCGGTGGTGGCGGGCACGCAAAACTTCACGGTGCTGATCAATAACGCCGGTTTGAGCGCGGGCACTACCTATACAGGTAATGTCCGGCTGTTCATCAACGGGCAACAGCAGGATATTCCTGTTTCGTACAGTCCGAGCAGCACGGGCGGCGGGATTTCGGGCTTCACGATATCTCCGACGCTGGTCAACCTCAGTTCGACGCAGACGCAGCAGACGGTCACCGTCAGCCCGTTCAATACGGGAACGGTGTACTCCTATTCGACGTCGGTGACCACGACGACGGGCCAGCAGTGGCTGAGTGTTTTCCCGGCCTCGAGCACGAGCGCCATCGGGGCTCAGTCGCTGACGATCCTGGCCAATCCTTCGGGGCTAACGGCCGGATTCACGTACAACGGGACTGTTCGCGTGGTGATCAACGGGCAAATCCAGGACATCACGGTGAACTACACGCCCACCAGCACGGGCGGAGGCGGCACCACGATTCCGGGCTACACGATTAGCCCCACCACCATTAACCTCAACTCGACGCAGAACCAGCAGGCGGTGACGATCACCCCAACGAGCGCGACGCCGTTTGTGTTCAATACCTCGGTGTTTACGAACTCGGGCGGGTCGTGGTTGAGTGTGTCGCCGCAGTCTTCCACTTCGGCCACGGCATCGCTGCAATCGTTCACGGTGATTGCGAACGTAGCCGGACTCAATGTGGGAACTACCTACACCGGAACGGTGCGGGTGTTCATCGGAACGGGAACGCAAGATATCGCCGTGAGCGTGACGCCTGGCGGATCCACCGGGGGCGGAACGATCAATGGTTACACGGTGACCCCCACCACGGTGAATCTGAGCAGCGGCGTGACGCAGCAGCAGGTGCAAATCATCCCGGTGAACACGGCCGTGGCGTACTCCTACACCACTTCGGTTTCAACGTCGATCGGGACGGGCTGGCTCACGGTGAGCCCCGCCGCTTCGACGGCAGTTTCCGGAGGCGTACAGACGTTCACCATCATTGGCAACTCGAGCGGGCTGACAGCCGGGTTCACCTATACGGGCAGCGTACGTGTGTTCATCAACGGCCAATATCAGGACATTGCCGTTAACTTCACGCCATCGTCGTCGGGGGGCGGCAGCATTACAGGCTACACCATCACGCCTACGGTGGCGACGTTGAACGCGACGACTCCGAACCAGATTGTGACCATCTCGCCGGCCAACACTTCGGCTGGTTACACCTACTCGATTACGAGCTTCACTTCGACCGGGCAGAACTGGTTGAGCACCACGCCGACCGCATCGACGGGCACAGTGTTCGGCTCGCAGGCGTTCACCATCCTGACGAATACCGCGGGGTTGACGACGGGCCAACTCTATACGGGCACGGTGCGATTGATCATTGGCAACCAGTTCCAGGACATCACCGTCAACTTCACGCCGGGGACGACCGGAGGGACGACAGGCTTCTCGCTGTCGCCCACCTCGATCAACTTCAACGTGAATCAGACGTCGCAACTGGTGAGCATCACACCGTCGGGTGGCACATCGACGTACACATACACGGCGACGCCGATCACCACTAATGGCGGTTCGTGGCTTTCGGTGAATCCTTCGTCTTCGAGCCTGACCTCGGGAGTGTCCACGTTTACTGTTTCGGCGAATTCCTCCGGGCTGACGACGGGCGTGACTTACAGCGGGGTTGTTCGCGTGTTTGTGAACAGCCAGCAGCAGGACATCCAGGTGACATTCACGCCAGGAACGACCGGGGGCGGTGGAGGCAGCGGCCCCGTGTCGCCGACGTCGCTCTCGTTCAACTACGCCATCGGGCAAGGGGCGCCGGCGGCGCAGTCCTTCTTTATCAGCACGCCAACAGCGGCTATTTTCACGGCTACGATTCAGAACAGTCCGGTGGACTTCCTGCGTCTTTCGATTTACGGCGGAACAACAGGTCCGAGCCTGAAGGTGGACGCGTTTATCCAGCCGCCATCGAACATTGTTGCCGGCACCTATTCGGCTCAGGTGCTGGTGAAAGTAGGCGGCTACCCGGATGTAATCGTTACGGTCACGCTGACCGTAACGGGCAGCGGCGGAGGCGGGGGCGGAACAGTGACGGGCTACAATGTGAGCCCGACACTGCTGAACTTCAGCTACACGCCGGGAGGGCAGCTTCCGTTTGCGCAGACGGTGAATCTGACGTCGCCGTCTCCGGTGAATTACACACTCACCTATAACAACGCCGTCTCCAACGGAGTGCAGTGGCTGTTCGCGGCTCCGGCTTCTGGCGGCGTCACGAGCGGATCTCCGGCGAGCGCCTTAATCACGGTGCAGGCCAACGGAGCATCGGGCCTGCCGGTGGGAGTCTACACGGCGCAGATTCTCGTTCAGGTGGGCGGGACAACGGTGGCCCAGATCCCTGTGACACTGACGGTAGGGACGGTGGGGACAACCACCGGCTTCGTAGGGCCGTCCTCTCTCAGCTTTACGCATCAGATTGGGACGACGAACCCGACTCCGCAGATTCTGACTGTCGGAACGGTAGGTGGCGCCACGGGGTCGTTCACGGCGACGGCAACCACGAACAACGGTGGTGGCTGGCTGGCGGTGACGCCTATCAATGGAACCGCGCCGGGCGCTGTCAGCGTTTCTGTGAATCCGGTCAATCTCACGGTGGGTACTTACTCCGGCAACGTGAGCATTACGTTCAGCGGCGCCGGCACGACGAACATACCAGTGACGTTCCAGGTAAGCAGCTCGGCGGTACTGAAGCTGAACCTGACATCGGCGAACTTCAACTATCAGCTGGGTGGCACCGTACCTTCCGGACAGGCTCAGAACATCGAGGTCAGTTCGCCGGGAGGCTCTGTCGGATTCACTGCCAGTGCGACGGTGAACTCGGGTGGAAATTGGCTGGTGGTGTCGCCGACCAGCGGCGCAACGCCTGCCACGGCTTCGATTCAGATCAATGCCACCGGACTGCCCGGCGGCACTTACACCGGCTCAGTCTCGTTTACGGCCTTCGGGCAGCAGCCGGTGACGATTCCGGTGACGTTGAACATCAGCGGCGTTCCGCTGTTCAACTCGGTGCCGAACGCGCTGAATTTCGTTTCCGCGGTACAAGGGATCACGCCATCGCCGCAAACGGTGTCGGTTTCGACCACGGGGGCGGCGGTTCCGTTCTCGGTAAGCACGACGACGACTACAGGGTCCACCTGGCTGACGGCGACACAGACCGTGCCGGGGACGATTTCGGTAGCCGTGAATCCGTCGGGACTGCCGGATGGAACCTATTTCGGAGCTGTGACGGTGGCGGCTACGAGCACCGGTGCAGCGGGGAATAGCCCGTTGGTCATTCCGGTCACCTATCAGATCGGCAGCACGGGAGGCGGCACGGGCGGCTTCTCGGCGCAGCCGACGACGATGGTGTTTACGCAAATACAGGGCGGCGGGGTACCCCCTTCGCAGACGCTTTCGCTGTCCTCTTCCGGCCAGCAGTTCAACTACAGCCTGGCCATTTCGACGAACAACGGAGGCAGCTGGCTGTCGGCAACTCCGGTTTCCGGGGTAACGCCGGGGACGATCAACGTATCGGCGAATGCGCCATCGCTGCCGCTGGGGACGTACACGGGAACGATTGTGGCGACTGCTCCGGGAGCGATCGGCTCACCGCAGATCGTGAACGTGACCCTGAACGTAGTGACCGCGCCGGTAGTTACGGCGAGCCCGAACACACTGGCGTTCTCTTCGACGGCGGTGGGCGTGGCGCCGGCGGCACAGACGGTGACTCTGACCTCGAGTGGCGCCAACCTGAGCTACAGTGCCTCAGTGAGTGTTGGCGCGGGACAGCCGAACTGGCTGGAGGTGACCCCGACTTCGGGTATCACGCCGGCTTCGCTTACCGTGCGCGCCAACATCAACGGGCTGGCGCAGGGTACTTATAGCGGAACGGTCACGGTGAATCTGGGTCTGTCGACACCGATCTCGATTCCAGTGACGTTCAACTACGGTGCGGTGGCGACGCCGCAAATCCTGTCGATGACCAACGCGGCCAGCTTCCTGCCGACCGCGGCGGCGCCGGGCTTGATTGTGGCGATCTTCGGTACGAACCTCGGGCCGACGACACTGCAGCAACTGCGGTTGACGAGCAACGGGCTGGTGGACACCAATCTGAACGGGGTGCGCGTGCTGTTTGACAACATTCCGGCTCCGATGGTGTATGCCCGCAACGACGTGTTAAGCGCGATTGTTCCCTACGCCATGGCGGGAAGGGCATCGGCGAACGTTGTGGTGGAATACCAGGGCGTACGCAGCGCACCGCTGAACGTACGGGTGGTGGATGCCGCTCCGGGGATCTTCACGACGAACCAGCAGGGGTCGGGACAGGGTGCAATCCTGAACAACGACTTCTCGTTGAACGGGGGAGGCAACCCGGTGGCTCGCGGCCAGTTTGCCACAGTGTACCTGACCGGTGAAGGGCAGACTTCACCAGCGGGCGTGGACGGACTGATCTCGAACGCCAACCAACTGCGCAACCCGGTGGCCAACGTACAGGTTCGCGTCGGCGACCGAAATGCCCAGGTGATCTACGCCGGATCGGTACCGACTACGGTTCTCGGACTCTGTCAGGTGTCGTTCTTCATTCCGGCGGATGCGCCGACGGGGAATGCCGTACCGCTGACGGTAACGATTGGCGGGGCGGCGACGCAGACGGGAGTTTCGATCGCAGTTCGTTAAGGAAGGAAAGTATCGGGCAAGATTCCAGCGCCGCGGGGGAAGACCCTGCGGCGCTGGTTTGTTTGGACAGGGCTAATTCCGCTCGACGTGCACGCCGCCGTTGTGGGTCATGAGGCGGACGGGCGGGCCACCGGCGCCGATGGTTCCACGATAGCTGCGGGCTTCCTTGTCGACGGAAGCGCCTTCGACATGCAGGCGCCCGTTGACCGTGCCTGCTTCGAGTTGCGCCGAGTAGTTTTGCGGAACGTTGAGGTGAACTCCGCCGTTGGTGGTCTGGACATCGAACTCACTGCCGTCCCAGCGGCTGCCGTTCAGTTCCGCGTGAACTCCGCCATTCTTCGTGGCGCCTTTGACGCGGCCGGCGAGGCGTTTGAGATGGATGCCGCCGTTGGTGGTTTCAAGGCTGAGTTCGCCTTGGAGGTCGGTGAGGGAGATGCCGCCGTTGTGGGCTTTGGCCTCGATGCCGGTGCGATGGGGGACAAAGATCTCGAAGCTCACTCCCCAGCTTTGGCGGCCTTCGGTGTTCGGGCCGATGGGGTTGATTCGTCCGCCGCCGGTCTGCACGCGTAGTTGCGAGGCCAGTGCTTTGGCGTCGGCTTCCGTATCGGCCCAGGCTTCCACCAGGGCGCGGACGAGGACATCGCTGCGGTTCCAGCCTTTGATGCTGACGCCGCCGTTCTTGCCGGCATCCACCAGGAAGCGGGTGGATGCGGGAATCGATTCTTCTCGAACTTCGCAAAAACGCTGGCGGCGGGAATCGCCATTGCGGTCGGAGCATTTGAGGTCTTTGGACTGGTTGTTCTCAAACTGGCCGAAGGCGAGCGCGGCCGGAAGAAGGAGCACGATGATGCGTGTCATGCACGCTACTACGGTGCATGGGAGCGAAGGTTTCTAATTCTTTGCCGGGGGCTGCCAGATGGTGGCTCCAATGAAGCGCTCGGGCATGGTGGAGTCGTTGTAGTAGTAGAGACTGACGACTTTGCCGTCGGGGCGAACGGCGCTGCGGAGATAGCCCATGTCCCAGGCGACGGCATCGGCGCGAAGAGTGATGGGGTTACCCCAGGTTTTGCCTTCGTCGTTGGAGATGCGGGCGAGGATGGGGAACGGCTTCGTGCGCGAAGCATAGGTGAGGCAGAGGCGCCCATCTTTGAGACGGATGAGGCTGGGAGGCGTGCCACTCTTACCGCCAGTGTCGCCGAGTTTGCCTAAGGACTGCCAGGTTTTCCCTTCATCCTTGCTGAGCCATCCTTCGATCCAGTTGTGGTCGTCGTCCTGTTTGACGCGGACGGTGGTAAGAATGGAACCGTCGCGGAGTTTGAGGGAGGACGGCATGATGGAGAATCCGGCGGGCTCGGGGCCGATGAAGGAGAGGAACTCCCAGTTCACGCCGCCGTCTTTCGTGCGCGCGGCGAAGGGGCGGCCCTCACGGCCGTTCTGCTTGGAGGCGGTGAGGAAGAGCGTGCACTCTTTCGCGTTCTTCACGATGTAGTCCGTGCGCGCGGCGACGCCTTTCTGTCCGAACAGAGGGAAGGTGAAGGGGCCCTCCCAATTCTTGCCTTTGTCGTAGGAATAGAACAGCAGCGACGGCCCGGTATGGATGTCGTTGAAGCGGATGGTCATGATGAAGCCGGGCTTGGTGAAGTCCATGGGGGCGGTGAGAGGCCGTTCTGGCTTTCCGCCCTGGGCCGGAGGGAGAAGGGATTTCGGGGTTTCGATGGTCCAGGTCTGGCCGCCGTCGAGGCTGCGGGCGAGGCGTGGTTCTTCGGGCTTGTCGGGGTCCATCTGATGACGGCCGGCGTCACGTGGCATGTACCAGGCGGCACTGAATCCGACGAGGATTTCGTTGCCCCAACTCCAGATTCCGTGATTGGCGGGCCAGCCGCCGAAGCGGCCTTTCTCCCGGTATACCATCACATGCTGGGGAGTTTGAGCCCAAACCAGATGGCCGGCAAAGGCCAGCAAAATCATCCTACGCATCAACGGGAAGGTCATAACGCTACAATTCTCAGTATGCGGTCTTTCTTAATCGGTTTGTTGATCGCCACTACTATGTCCGCGCAAAAGAAGCCCTTCACTGTACAGTCGATGCTGGAGTTGAAGAGGGTCAGCGAACCACAGGTTTCTCCCGACGGGAAGCTGGTGGCGTTCACCGTCATGTCGATTGATCTTGAGAAGAACACGAAGCCCCGGCAGATTTTCACGGTTTCGTTGGAAGGGGGAGAGCCGCAGCAGGTCACACGCGATGGATCCGTGAATGAGCGGCCGCGCTGGTCCCCCGATTCCAAGCAGATTGCTTACATCTCGAATCGCGGCGGGTCGGCGCAGGTTTGGATCATGAACGCCGATGGGTCGGGCGCGAAGCAGGTGACGCAGATTTCCACGGAAGCGGCGGGGGTGATGTTTACTCCCGACGGAAAGCAGTTGCTGTTTACGAGCGATGTTTATCCCGATTGCAGCGACGACGCCTGCAACAAGAAGAAGCTGGATGCGGAAGCGCAGAGCAAGGTCAAGGCGCGCGTCTATACGTCGCTGCTGTACCGGCACTGGACGGAATTCGAAGGTGCCCGGCGGAAGCATTTGATGATTGTGCCAGTGGAAGGCGGTGTGGCGAAGGATCTGACTCCAGGGAATCGCCATGTGCCTCCGTTTTCGCTCGGCGGGCCGGATGATTACGCGATTGCGCCGGACAGCAAGGAACTCTGCTATGTCATGAATCCCGATGCGGAACTTGCGACCAGCACCAATTCGGAGCTGTATGTAGTGCCGCTTGAAGGCGGCGGCGAAGCGCGGAAGATTACGCTGAACTCAGGCGCGGACAACTCGCCGCAGTATTCGCCGGATGGAAAATGGATCGCGTTCCGTTCGCAGCAGCGGGCCGGGTACGAAAGCGACCGCTGGCGGCTGGCGGTGTTGGACCGCTCGTCGGCGCGGGTGTCGGTTCTCACGGAAAACCTGGACCGGCACGTCAATTCGTTTGCGTGGTCGGTGGATTCGCGGCGGCTGTTCTTCGTGACGGAAGACCGGGGCCGCTCCGTGTTGCAGATGAGCCCGGTGACGGGCGGGGCTTCGCGGATTCTGATCAGTGCTCCGGGGCATTTAGATGATGTGCAGTTTTCCTCTGACGGCAAAACGATGGTGTATTCGGAGATGACAGGCTCGCGGCCGGCAGAACTGTTTACGGTGGCTTCTTCGGGTGGGAGTGCGAAGCCGTTGACCAAATTGAACGATGCGATGCTGGCGGCGCACACGATTACGCCGCTGGAAGATTTTTGGGTCACCGGCGCCGAGGATACGAAGGTGCACAGCTTCGTGGTGAAGCCGCCGAATTTCAAGGCGAACCAAAAGTATCCGGTTTTGTTTTTGATTCACGGCGGGCCGCAGGGCGCTTGGGGCGAAAGCTGGAGCTACCGCTGGAACCCGCAGGTGTTCGCTTCGGCGGGATTCCTTGTGGTGATGCCGAATCCGCGGGGGTCGACGGGATACGGGCAGAAGTTCACCGACGATATCAATTCCGATTGGGGCGGCAAGGTGTATGACGATGTCATGGCGGTAGTGGATCACGTGGCCGCGCTGCCGTATGCGGATCCGGATCGCATGGCCGCGGCCGGCGGAAGCTACGGCGGGTACATGGTGAACTGGATGCTGGGGCATACGAATCGCTTCAAGGCGTTTGTGTCGCATGCCGGTGTTTACGATTTGCGGAGCATGGCCGGAGAAACGGAAGAGTTGTGGTTTCCGCTGTGGGAGTTTCGCGGGATGCCGTGGGATAACCCGGACGTGTATCAGCGCTGGTCTCCGAGCTACTTTGTGAGCGAGTTCAAGACGCCGACGCTGGTACTGCATGGTGAGCTCGACTACCGCGTGCCGGTGGGGCAGGGGATGCAGTTGTTTACGGGCTTGCAGTTGAAGAAAGTGCCTTCGAAGATGGTGCTGTTTCCCGATGAGGGACATTGGATTCTGAAGCCGCAGAACTCGGTGCTCTGGTACAACCAATTCATTGAATGGGTAAGCGAATGGACACGAAAAGCAAATTAGCTCTGGCGTTGGTATTGCTGGCGGCGAGCCTGCCGGCGCAGCAGAAACTTCGCATCATCGCGATCGGAGCGCATCCGGACGATTGCGACATCAAGTTCTCGGGAACCGCGGCGAAGTTCGCCAAAGCGGGGCATGCCGTGAAGTTCCTTTCGGTGACCAATGGCGACGCGGGGCATCAGGCTGAGGGCGGAGGGATGCTGGCCAAGAGGCGGTATCTGGAGACCCAGGAGTCGATGCGCCGGAACGGCATCGCCGAGTATGAAGTGCTGGACAACCACGATGGAGAGCTGACTCCGAACGTGGAAGTGCGGAAGCAGATCATCCGGGCGATCCGGCGCTGGAATGCGGACATCGTGGTGGCTCCACGGCCCAACGACTATCATCCGGATCATCGCTACACTGGCGTGCTAGTGCAGGATGCGGCGTACATGGTGGTGGTGCCGAACGTGACTCCGGATGTGCCGCCGCTGCGAAAGAATCCGATCTTTATGTACTACCAGGACGGGTTTCAAAAACCGGCGCCGTTCCGGCCCGACGTGGTGGTGAATATCGACGATGTTTGGGATGTGAAGGTGAATGCACTGGATGCGCACACTTCGCAGTTCTATGAATGGCTGCCGTGGGTGGATGGAAAGCTGGAGGAAGTGCCGAAGGACAAAGCGGCGCGGAAGGCGTATTTGTCGAATGCGCGGACGCGGCCACATCCTGCCATCGTGCGCGAGTCTATCGAACGGCGCTATGGTGCGGGTGCGGCGGACCGGATCAAGCGCGTGGAGACTTTCGAGCTGTGCGAATACGGTCGCCAGCCTTCACTCGATGAATTGAGTGCGATCTTCCCGAAATGAGCCAGGAACGGTTGCGGGAGCTGCCCTCCGTGGAGGAGGTAGCAAAGCGATTCAGCGGCGTGCCGCACGGGTTGCTCGTGGGGGAAATCCGGCGGGCGATGGAGCGAGCGCGCCGGGGGTTGCTCGATGGGAGCATGGAATCACCGGACATCGAGGCTCAAGTGCGCGAGGTGCTCCGCCGGTTGCGCGCGCCATCGTTGCAGCGCGTGATCAATGCGACAGGCGTGGTGCTGCATACGAATTTGGGGCGTGCTCCGCTGGCGGGGTTCTCGGCGCTCAACGGGTATGCGAATGTCGAGTACGACCTGGCGACCGGCAAGCGAGGGAAACGGGATGTTCATGTTGCCGGGCTGTTGGAGCGGCTGACGGGCAAACCGGGTGTCGCGGTGAACAATAACGCGGCGGCGGTGTACCTGGTGCTGCATGAGCTGGCTTTGGGCGCGGAGGTGGTTGTCAGCCGCGGGCAACTGGTGGAAATTGGAGACGGGTTTCGCATTCCGGACATCATGCAGCGGGCCGGTGTTGTGTTGCGGGAGGTAGGAACAACGAATCGCACCAGCATCGCCGATTTCCGGCAGGCGATTACGGAACGGACGAAGCTGCTGATGATGGTGCATCCGAGCAATTTTCGGATAGAGGGATTCACCTCGCAGCCAAGCCGCGAGGAGTTGACCGCGCTGGGCCGCGAAAGAGGGATTCCAGTGTATGAGGACTTGGGCAGCGGGTGTGTGATCCCGCTGTTTGATGAGCCGCAGGTGAAGGATTCGTTGCGGGCCGCGGTGAACGTCATCAGTTTCAGCGGGGATAAATTGTTGGGTGGGCCGCAAGCGGGCATCATCGCCGGCGATGGGGAACTGGTGGCGCGCATCCGGCGCAATCCGATGTTTCGTGCGCTACGGCTGGACAAGCTGATTCTGCAATCACTCGAAGAGACGTTACGGGCGCTGGTGTTTGAGGAATACGACGCGATCCCGGCGTTGCGGATGATCCGGATGACTGCCGAGACGATTGAGGCGCGGGCGAAGGCTTTGTTGACGCAGATGCCGGGGGAACTGGTGGTAGGGGAGTCAGTGATTGGCGGGGGCTCGACTCCGGAGCAATCGCTGGCGACATGGCTGATCGCTTTGCCGGAGTCACTGGAGGCGCGGCTGCGGGCTCACGATCCGCCGGTGATCGGGCGCATCGAGAACGGGCGTGTGCTGCTGGATCTTCGCACCGTGTTTCCCGAGGACGAGCCTACGCTGGTGGCCGCTGTCCTTGCATCCATCGCTTAAGCAGCATCGTGTAGACGATGGTGAGCGCCAGGGGGTGCATCAATCCGGCGGTGAAGAAAATCGGGGAGTAGGAATAGTGTTGGACGATGTAGCCGGTGCCGAGATTGGCGAGCATGCCGCCGATGGCTCCGCCCATTCCAGTGAGTCCGGTAGCGGTGCCCACGCGTGAAGCGGGGAACATGTCGGTGGGCAGGGTGAGCAGATTCGAAATCCAGAGGGCGTGGCCGAGAGTGACGACGCAGATGACGCCGATCGCCATCCATGCTTCCGGGACGCGCGGGGCAAGGATAGCGATTGGCATGACGATTGTGCCGAGCATCAATACGGCAGTGCGGGCACGCACCCAATGCCACCCCTTGCGGATGAGGAAGCCGGAGACCCAACCGCCGAAGATGTAGCCCATATCGCCGAATAAGAAAGGCACCCAGGCGTACTTGCCGACCATGGCGAGATTGAAGCCGCGCTCCTTCTGGAGGTATTCGGGGAGCCAGAAGATGACGAAGTAGACCACGGGGTCAGTGAAGAAGCGGGCCAGGATGAGGGTGTAGCATTCGCGCTGCTTGAGGACGCGGAGCCACTCGCCTTTCGGCTGGCGAACGGGGGCAGCCTCTTCCGGCGGGCGTACACGGCCTTTGAGGAAGTTCCACTCGCGTTGGGTAATGAAGCGGCTGAGGTGTGGCGGCTGATACAGCAGCAGCCACGCGATGAGCCAAACAAAGCCAAGGGCGCCGACGGCGATGAACGCCGTGCGCCATCCGAATTGGATGGTGAGGTAGGCAACGAGCGGAGGAGCGATGGCGGACCCCAATGAGGACCCCGCGTTGAAAATGCCGATGCCGAGTGCGCGCTGTTCCAGGGGGAACCATTCGGCGACGGCTTTGGCGGCGGCGGGCCAATTGCCGGGTTCGCCGAGACCGAGCAGAAAGCGCCAGAAGGCAAGCGACCAGCGGCCTACGGCGAAGGCGTGTCCGATGGCGGCGAGCGACCAGGCGGCGATGAATACGGCGAATCCCTTGCGTGTGCCGAGCCGGTCAATGATGGGGCCGCTGCCCGCGTACATGATGGCGTAGGCGAGCATGAACATGCTGACGACGAAGCCGTAGTCCTGCTCATTCATGCCGAATTCCTTGCGCAGGGTTGGGGCAACCACGCTGATGGCGAGGCGATCGGCGTAGTTGATCATGGTTGCCAGCAACAGCATGAAGGCCACGACGTAGCGGAAGTTGGGGATGCGAAGGTTCATCGGCGGTAAGCGCGATGCTAACACAATCGTCCAGGGCTATAATGGCCGGACGGAATATGAGCATGCTGAGCCGTGTGATCGATCAACCGCGAACGCTTGCCTTGCGGCGGTGGCTATTTCAAGTCCATCTTTGGACGGGGATCATTGTGGGTCTCTACGCCATTGCGATTGGGGTGACGGGAAGCATTCTGGTTTTCCGGGAAGAAATGGCGGATTGGGAAAGCTCGGGATTCTCGAGTGTGCCGGTAGAGCCTGGCCGGTCGTATGCATCGCCCGATGAGTGGGCAGCGGCGGCGCGGAAGATGGCGGGTCCGAAGGCCACACTCAGTTTTGTATTTCCGGAGAAAGCCGGCGATGCGGTGATTGGAGGGACGTTCAGCCAAGCGGGTTCGCACCGGTACTTCTTCAATCCCTACACGGCGGAGTTTCTAGGTGTGCACGCGCGGACCGGAGGGGTGCTGACCTTCATTGAGCATCTCCACCACAACCTGCTGCTGGGGAGGACTGGAAGATTGTGGAACGGGATTGGCGCACTGGCGCTGTTGCTGCTGGCGATGACGGGGATCGTAATCTGGTGGCCGGGAAGGCGGCTATTTCGCAGGCGGCTGGTAATCGACCCGCGGGCCAGTTGGAAGCGGATCAATTTCGACGTGCATCACACGGTTGGTTTCTGGGGGTTGTCGGGATTTGCGCTGCTCTGCGTCACGGGAGCCTGGTTCACTTGGCCGCAGTTCTTCCGGGACACGGTGGGGCGATTCTATCCGGTCACCGCACAGCAGCCGCAACCGAAGGTAACTCGTCCGGAGGGAGCCGCCGTACTTCCCTTGTCGAAACTGCTGGAAGCGGCGGATCGAGCGGTGCCGGGGAAGGTGACGAAGCGGGCATCCTTGCCGGCGGCGGGCACTCAGCCGGTGCGGGTGAACAAAGGGGCGGAAGGCGATGGCGAGCCATTCTTCCGTACCGCCACTACAGTGTTGCTGAATCCATACACGGCGGAGGTGTTGAAGATCGAAGGGCCGCATACCAAGCAGGCCGGGGACAGGATATTGTCCTGGATGGGTCCGCTGCATTTCGGCAATTTCGGCGGGCTGGGGATCAAGGTGTTGTATTTCGTGCTGGGGCTGACGATGCCGGCGCTGTTTGTGAGCGGGTTCGTGATGTGGTGGCTGCGCGTGGTGCGCAAGCGACTAAAAGGAGTACGCCAGCCCGATGAGCGGAGCGACGCGGCCGCGGAGCCCGTCGTCGTTGAGCTTGAATAAGAGGTTGAAGGTGACCAGCAGGTTGGCCACACCGTTGACCTTGAAGCCGACTGAGCCGTTGGTGATATTGCGGGTTCCGTTGCGGAAGGCGATGTTCTGAAAGGACTGGTTGTTGGCGGCCGTGAAGTTGGTGAGAGTGGCGTACTTGCCGTTGGTGCGGGAGATACCGAGCACATCCATGGCGAGCGTGAATTTCTGGGTAACACCGATATCCGCGCCGGCGATATAGCCGATTTCGTTGGAGAGCTTCTCCTTGCGGCCGGTGGTCACGTCGCCGGCCAGCACCGATGAGCCGTTCCATTGGAAGGACCCGTTGAAGTGCGGCGAGAGGCGGCCGGCGCGGAAGCTGGCGGCGAGGAAGGGACGGACCCCGGCGGCGCCAGAGCCGAGGAAGTCGTACTCGTCGCCGGTTGGGGCGCGCAAATCGAGGCCGAGCGCCAGACCTGCCTTGGCGGAGCGGTAGATGGTTCCTTTGGTGCGAATCAAGACGTCGCCGAGGCCTGTGGCGTGGCCCGCGCCGCTAAATTGCTCCGTGGTCTTATCCCCGGAGTTGAAGAAGTGCACCGTATTGTCTGCGCCGGTGCCGACGCGCCGGATGCTTGCCGTGGAAATGACATCCAGGTTGGCCGATACCAGCGGCAGAGCTACGGATACGTCCAGGCGGTCAGTGAGTCCGTAGGTGAAATACGACGTGAACTGGCCTATGCGCATGTCGAGCAAGGTGTCGGCGGTGATGAGGTCACGCTGATAGTTAATGTTGTCGGTGGGCGAGTGCTGGAAGACCGCGGGGACTTTGCGCAGATTGATGCCGTCGAGCGAATCGAAGCGGAAGAACTGGGAGGAGAAGCCGAAGAAGAATTTGTCCTTGCCGATGGTTTCGGCGCGTTCGGCGAGGATGGGGCCGAAGCTGACGCTGGATTTGGTAGCGACGCCCAACGCCGGGTCAATGGTGTAGATGAAACCGGAGGCAGGCGAAGGAAGAGGCAGCGAGGTTAACTGGCTGGCGATGGCGGAATTGAAGGGCGTGAAGCTTTCGCGGAAGGCGCTGTCGAAGTGCGCGACGTGTTCCGGATTGGGGAGAGTGAGGCCACCGGTCCCGAACAGATTCGGCAGAATAAAGGCCAGTTTGTTGGAGCCGCCGGTGCTTCCCGTGAGGTCGTCATGCGCGGGAGTGAGCGCAGGCAGAAGGGAAGAGAGAACGAGAAGACGAAGAAATCGCATGGATCGGGGGGCTCCTGTCACTGGATCGATTCAATCTGCCAGCCGGATCCGGCGCGCCGCAGGTGGAAGGTTACTGTTTGCTGTGGTGTCAGGGTCTGGCCGTTTTTCATCACGATCTTTTGTTCCCGGCGGCAAGCGATAGTGACCTGGTTGCCATTGAACTGCGGATCGGAGGCGGGCATGAGCGTCATGGCGATGGACTTGTAGTCCTTGAAAGCATTGGTGAGTGTCTGGAGTTGGGATCCGGAAAGCGTCGGCCAGATGGAGGTCAAGGCGGCGATGTTGCGGGATTCGAAGGCGGCGCGGTAGCGTGCCAACACATCCTGGATGCCGCGGTGAGCGATGGCGCGATCGAGGCTCTCCGCTTCGGCGACGGCCTGTGCAGCGTGGGGGGAAGCAGGATATTTGTCGCGGAAGGCGCGAAGCTTTTGTGGATCTCGTGAAGCGCCGGCGGCTTCCCATTCCAGATCTTCCACGCGTTTCGCAGCCAGCGGGGTGTAGCGATCGTTGGCGCGCTGGCGGAAGGCGTCGAGGGCGGCGATGTCGCGGGAGTTGCTCAAGCGCTCCCACTCTTCGAGGCGTGGGTCCTTGGTGATTACGACTGGGGCGGACTTGGGCGGCGGCGCGGTAACGGGTGGGGGCGCCGCGACGTTGCTGTTGGAAGCGGCCGTTGACGTCGGGGGGATGATAACCGCCTGAGGCTTGGGGGCGTCCGGAATCTGCGTGTTCACTGCCTGGGGAACCGGCTGGGTCTTCTGGGGCTCCGATTTCGGTGGATCCTGCTTAGCGGGCTCCTGCCGGGTGGCCTGCGGCTTCGCTGATGCGACGGCTGGAGTCTCGGCTGGAGCTTGTTTAATTTCCTGCGGAGCAGGTGTTGCCGACTTGGGGGCTTCCGCGGCGGGCTGTGCGGACTGGGTTTGAACGGGAGGCGGCGCGGCAACCGGGGGATTGGCCCGATTCCAGACTACAGCACCTGCGGCAATCAACAATGAGGCAGCAGCTACGGGTATCAATAATTTACTGCGTGCCGGAGCCGGAGGTGGGGGCGGCGCCATTTCGGGCAAGGCTTGGGTAACCTTGGTCGGTGCGGCGAACGGCGGCGGTTGCGGCTGCGGGGCGGCGGGCCGGATGCTGGTGATTACCCCTTTGGGAGGATCGATCAGGGCTTCGAGGAACTCAGCCGCCGTCTGGAAACGTTCTTGCGGATCTTTGGCGATGGCCTTCAGGATGAACTCAGAAAGGTGAGCCGGAATGGATGCATCCCGCTCAATGGGAGGCTTCGGCACCTGACAGAGGTGCGCCGTCATGAGAGCGTAATCGGTGTCCCCCTCAAAAGGTAGGGCGCCAGTGGCCAATTCATAGAGGGTGATTCCCAGGGCGTAGATGTCGGAGCGCGCGTCGGGGACCTGGCCCTTCACCTGTTCCGGAGAGATGTAGTAAAGCGAGCCCATGGCGACGCCGGTCCGGGTCAGTTTGCGATCCGCCCGGTCGTGAGCGATTCCGAAGTCAGTGAGCTTGATGACTCCGCGCGGGGTGATCATCATGTTGGCCGGCTTCAGATCGCGGTGAATGACACCCATCGAGTGGGCATAAGACAATGCGCCCAGTACCTGCCTGGCGTAGTCCGTTACCTCGGAGACCGTGAGGCGGCGCTGTTTGAGGACGAAATCGAGGCTGATGCCGTCGACGAGTTCCATGACCATCAACAACTGATTACCGTCACGGAAGGCGGTTCGCAAAGTGGTGATGTTCGGGTGCTCGAGTTTGGCCTGTACCTTGATTTCGCGCAGGAAGCGGTCGGCGAGTTCCGGCACCTCGCGGAGGTTCGGCAGGAGGACTTTCATTGCCTCATGGCGCTCGGAAAGAGTGTTTCGGACTTTGTAAACAGAGCCCATACCGCCCTGTCCGAGGATGTCTACGATCTCGTAGTCTCCGACGGTCTGTCCGATTTCGAGACTCATGGTGTTCCCAGTCGAAAAGCGAAGGCCAAAATTGTCCTTTAGATACAGTATCGGCAAACCGGCGGCTAGTTCAATAGTCCCTGGGGACTATTTGAGAAAGAGTGTCCGCAAGTTCTAGAGTGGTCGCCGTAACGGTGGTGTTGGACTTTTCTAGGGGAGGAATAACCTTTGCCCCCGCAACATCGTCTTTGCAGTTTGGGATAAAGTAGATCGATAGCTATATCTGTGTCTCGAAACAGAGTAGCCAGGAAGCACCCGAAAGGTCTCGTCCATGCAACATAGCAGCATCCCGACGCCAATGACGAAGCCGGAACAACCGGCACAGAAGCCAGTCGTAATCCAGGAGCCGCCCAAGCCACGCAACCCAGCCTGGTTTTGGCTGGCCGGCATAGCGGCATTCTGTGCGGGCGCTTACTGGCTGTATCAAAAGAACTTAGCTGATGAAGCGGTGGCTGCCAAGCGGGCTTTGACGACGGCCACCCGGACGGCTACGGTCAGCGGCGGAAAATTGCTGCAAACATTACGGTTAACCGGCACTACTGGACCTGAGCAATATGTCACGATCCTCGGTCCGCAATTGCGCGGAAGCCGCAGCTTCGGCGGTGGTGGCGGCGCGTTCATGGGCCGCAGCCGGGGCGGCGGCAGTAGCAGCGGTGGATCGAGCGGTGGCGGCGGGTCTTCCTCGAGTGGATCTTCGAGCAGCGGGTCGAGCAGCAGCGGCGGCAGCACGCCCAGCTCCCTGGCCGGTTCCGTCACGTCGAACGCGGGCGGCGGAAGTTCCTCCTCTTCATCGTCTTCCGGTAGCTCCACGGCCAGCATGAGTTCCGGAAGCGGCGGCGCTTCCGTTGGCGGAGTGCGCAGTTCCTCCAGCGCCATGAAAGCGGCAACGACCCGCAGTTCCTCAGGCGTTTCCCGATCTTCGAGCAGTGGCCGGAGCTCATCGTCAGCGTCAGCCGGGGCAACAATGGGCGGGGAAGGGCTTGGTTCGACATCGGGCTCCTTCGGCCCCAGCGGCGGCGGCCCTCCTGGCGGCGGTAGTTCCTCCGGTGACTTCGGAGCGGTTCTTCAGGATCTGGTAAAGCCAGGGAGCAGAATCGAGAAGAACGCGAAGATTGCTGAGTTTGATCGTCAATACATGTTGCAGCGCGTGGATGACTACAAAGCCGGTGTTGACCAGCAAGAGCTGAACATGCAGAAGATGGTGGCCGATCTGGACGTCACGCGCAAGGCTCATGAACAATCGATCCTCATTGCCAAGGGCGAAGTGGATAAAGCGAAGCTGGATTTGAAGACTGTGCCCGTGCGTTCGGCGATTGATTCGGAGCGGTTCCAGTTGGCGCTCGAAGAAGCCGAGGCGCGCTATCAGCAGTTGCTGAAGGAAGTACCGTTTGTGCGCGCCGGCGAGGAAGCGCAGCTGAACATTTCGAAGATGGATCTGCAGCAGTCGAAGCTGGAACTGCGGAGGTCGGAGCAGAACGCCGATCGCATGGTTATGCGTTCCCCGATGGGGGGGATGGTGGTGATGCTCAATATTTTCCGCGGTGGCGATTTCGGCCAGGTGCAGGAAGGCGACCCGGTGATGGCAGGCATGCCGTTTATGAAGATTGTGGATCCGTCCACGATGGTAGTGGAAGCGGTAGTCAACCAGACCGACGTGGAGCGAATCCGGGTTGGAGCGAAGGCGATGGTTCATTTCGATGCGTTCCCCGACCTGGCGCTGCCCGGCCACGTATTCAGTGTGGCGGCGATGCCCAAGAGCTCGTTTAGCGCCCGGGGCAACTACCTCAAGGAAATCCCGGTGCGGATCAAGATTGAGAAGATGGATCCGCGCGTGATCCCCGATTTGTCGGCCAGCGTGGATGTCGTCACGGCGGAAGAAGAAGCGGCCACTATCGCGCCGCTGGGCGCGATTTTCCAGGACGATGCGTCGGCCAAACCGTATGTTTATGTTCGCGCCGCGAATGGCTGGGAGAAGCGTGCCGTGGAATTAGGGATGCGCAACAACACTTCCGTCACCATTAAGACTGGATTGAAAGCGGGAGAGACCGTTGCCGAGGAACGTCCGGTGATTCCGCAGGGACCGCAGGGCGAGCCGGCGAAGTCCGCATCCCTCCAGCCTTCCCTGGCTGACCGGGCAGCAATTCTGCGCCGGCGGCTGACGTTCGTGTCCTAAGAGTATTGAGAATTTCCTGTCCGGAGAACGTTTACTGATATGTCGAAAGATGTAAAGCCGAAGCAACGACTGGGTCAGGTGGGCTCTCGCAAGAAGAAAGCCATCATCTGGACGGTTCTCCTGGTGGCTGGAGCCGGTGGCGGATACGCGGCCTACAACAAATACCAGCAGAACACGACGAAGGTGGAAGTGCCCGTGCAGCGTGTGCGGAGCGGCGAGTTTGTCATCGCCGTGAAGACGCGCGGCGAAATCAAGAGCGTTCGTTCGGAGATTCTGGCCGCACCGCAGGTTCCCGATGTGCGCATCGTGAAACTGTCGGAATCGGGCCGTCCGGTGAAGCGCGGTGAAGTGGTGGTTGAGTTTGACGCCGCCAGCCAGGAACAGCAACTGCTGGAGCGGCAGACCAGCCTGCGCACGGTGGACAGCGAAGAGGTGCAAACCAAGGCTTCGCATCGCATGGTGGACGAATCCGACGCCATGAACAAGATGACGGCGGAGTACAACCTGGAGCGTTCGAAGCTGGAGGCAAGCAAAGCCGAGGTGGTGAGCGAGATCGAAGGCGCGAAGAACCGCATCGAAGTCGGCATCTCCGAGGGCGAACTGGGGCAGGTGCTGACGACGTTGAAAGCACACGATGTGTCGCAGAACGCCGACCTGGAGCGCATCAATCAGAAGAAGGACAAGGCTGTGCGCGACATGGACCGGACGCGCGGCTATCTTTCGAAGATGATTCTGCGGGCACCCAATGACGGCATCGTCAACGTATTGCCGAATTTCCGCAGCCAAGGCTCGTTTGGCTCCACGCCGCCGCCGTTCAAAGAAGGCGACCGGGCATGGACCGGAGCCGCGATTGCGGAAATCCCCGATCTTTCGGAAATGCGCATCGAACTGAAGCTGGACGAAGTGGACCGTGGAAGACTGCAGATTGGACAGAAGCTGCGGATCAACGTGGATGCGATTCCGGACAAGGAATTCGATGCCGAGCTCGATTGGATCAGTCCGATCGCTTCGGTGATCTATCGCGGCATGGGCATGTCGGAAAAGAGCTTTCCGGCCCGCGCGACGCTGAAGAAACTGGATCCGCGCCTGCGTCCGGGCATGAGCGCGTCGGCCGAAGTGGTGATCGAAAGCCAGGAGAACACCTTGTTGATCCCAATCCGGGCGAGCTTCATGCATAATGGCAAGCCTGCCGTATACGTCCAGAAGGGTCTGGGATTCGAGATTCGTCCGATCGTCGTGGGTAAGCGCAACGATTTGGACATGGTTGTGGTGAGCGGCTTGAAGGCCGGCGAAGTGGTGGCACTGGAAAGTCCCGCCGAAGCCGCCAAGCGGGCCAAGAAGTTATAAGCCGGGGTAGCCAATGAAGAAGATTCTTTTCCGTCTGGTCCTTCTCGGAATTGTAGGTTTCGGCGCATGGCGCGGGTACGTATATGTGAACTCGATGCCAAGCCGTACCGAGCAACTTCCGTCCACCAAGGTTCGCCAGGGAGACGTTGTCGTTCGCACGTATTCCCGTGGTGAACTGCGCGCCGTGCGAAGCGTTACGCTGACTGCGCCGAACCTGTTCGGCACGGTTCAGGTGACCAAGTTGGCCGCTCTGGGCGCGTTGTCCCGCGAGAAAGACCTGGTGGTGGAGTTTGACGATTCCGAACTGCTCTCGCGCATTGAAGAGAAGCAACTGGAACTGGATCAGATTGATGAGCAGATCAAGAAGGCGCGGGCGGACCTGAACATCCGCAACAACCAGGACCAGGTGGAACTGCTGCGCACGAAGTATTCGGTGCGGCGCGCGGAACTGGAAGTGAAACGCAACGAACTGCTCTCCGCGATTGACCAGAAAAAGAACCTGCTGACGTTAGAGGAATCGCGGCGGCGGTTGAAGCAGTTGGAAGTGGATATTAAGTCTCGCGTGGAGCAGGCCGAAGCGGAAATGGCCGTGTTGAACGAACGCCGGCAGAAGTCGGTGTTGGAGTTGCAGCGCGAAAAGAACCGCCTGATGCAGGTGAAACTGCTGGCTCCGATCACCGGCCTGGTGGCCGTGCGGCAGAATCGGGCATCCGGATTCTTCGTTCCTGGTATGACGATTCCCGACATTCGCGAAGGGGATCAGGTTCAGCCTGGTATGCCGGTGGCAGACGTGCTGGACCTTTCCGAGCTGGAAGTTATCAGCAGGGTGGGTGAACTGGATCGCGCCAATTTGCGCGAAGGCCAGGACGTGGTCATGCGGCTGGATGCAATTCCTGAGACGGAGTTGCACGGCAAGATCAAATCGATGAGCGGCACGGCGACATCGAGTGTGTTCTCAAACGATCCGGCGAAGAAGTTCGACGTTATTCTATCCGTGGACATGAAGCAGTTGCTTTCGGCGCTGGGCGCCTCGCAACAGCAGATTGACAAGATTCTGGCCACCGCGGAAGCGAACCGGAAGAAGGGTGTCGCGGCCAATCCGATGGCGATGGGCGGCGGCATGATGGCGATGATGGGCGGCGGCGGTGGAATGCCCGGTGGTGGTGGAATGCCCGGCGGGGGAGGAATGCCTGCCGGCATGGGCGGTGGGCAAGGTGGCCCAGGCGGCCCAGGTGGTGGCGGCGGAGAAGCCGGACCACGGCGTTTCGGTTTTACCGGAGGTCCTGGTGGCCCGGGCGGCGCAGGTGGCGCCGGTGGCATGAATCCCGAGATGTTCACCAAGGCTCGCGACATCGTGAAAAAGCTCTCCGAAGGCAAGAACCTTGCGGAAATGGATGACAAGGCGCGCGCCGAATTCACCAAGAAGCTGATGGACGAATTTAAGAAAGCCAAGATCACCCTGCCCGATCAGGTGGTACAGATGATGGCCAGCGGCCGTGGCCGCCAAGGCGGTGGTCAGGGCGGAGCAGGTGGAGCAGGCGGCGGGCGTGGCGGCCAGGGTGGCCGTGGCGGACGCGGCGGCGAGTTGACGCTTCCTCCGGCGACCGCGCCGGGCGGATTCACGCAGAAGGATCTGGACGCGGCAAAGCTGCCGCCGGCACCGGAAGACGACGATCAACTGGATGTGCTGTTGCGGCCGGGCATGCTGGCTGATGTGGAAATTATCGTGGAGAAGATTCCGAACGCGATCAACGTTCCGACCCAGGCGATTTTCGAACGGGACAACAAGCCGTTCGTCTACATTCGCGGGACGAAGGGATGGGAAGAGCGTCCCATCGTGATCGGGCGGCGCACGGAATCGACCGTGGTCCTGAGCTCTGGCGTGAAAGCCGGCGACGTTGTCGCCATGGCCGACCCGAACGCCAAGCCTGGCAGCAAGAAATCGAAATCGGATTCCAAAGGCGGAGCGCTTGGAGCGCTTCCCGCTGGTGGAGGTGGCAAGTAGTACATGCTTTCGGCATACCTTCCTGAAATTTACATGGGACTGGCGAGTCTGCTAGTCCACAAACTGCGCAGCCTTCTGACGATGTTGGGCATGATTTTCGGCGTGGGCGCGGTGGTGGCGATGTTGGCCATCACGGCGGGCGTCGAGAAGGAAATGATCAGCTACATCGACCTGTTGGGTGTGAACAACATCATCATCGAAGCGAAAGAGGCGGTGGACCGGAACGAACTGCAGGCGCGCCGGCAAGTTTCGCCTGGCATGACCTTCCGCGACTTCCGCGCGATTTCGGAGAACGTGCAGGGCATCGAGGCCATGACTCCGCGCAAGCGGTTCAAGCCCACGAAGATCCTGCCGAAGACGGCGCAGGAGCCGCCACTGCTGATCGGCGTGGATCCCAATTACTTGCAGATCAACAGTCTGAAGGTAGTGGAGGGCCGCTTCTTCAGCGAAGACGATAACGCGAAGTCGTCCACTGTGTGTGTGCTGGGTGAATCGGCGAAGGTGAACCTGCTCGGCTATGAGCCCGCCGTGGGCAAGCACGTGAAAGTGAACGACGTGTGGCTGCAGGTGATCGGCGTGCTGGCGCAACAGGCAACCGCGGATTCCGATGTGGAAGGCCTGGAAGTAGTGAACCGGAACAACCTGGTGATTGCGCCGTTGAACACGGTAATGCGCCGCTTCGAGGACAATAACAGTTATCTGAAGGACGAGATCGACGGGATTTACATCAAGGTGAAATCGGATGTGGATTCGGTGGACACGGCGAACGTGGTGAGCGCGATTCTGGCCAACACACACAAAGACGCCGGCGACTTCACGGTAACGGTGCCGGCCGGCCTGCTGGAACAGCGGCGCCGCACCCAGGCTATCTTCTCGATCGTCATGATTTGTATCGCCGGCATTTCATTGCTGGTAGGCGGCATCGGGATCATGAACATCATGTTGGCGACAGTGCTGGAACGCACACGAGAGATCGGGATTCGCCGCGCGATTGGTGCGCGGCAAGCCGACATTGTGCGTCAGTTTCTTACGGAAGCCGTGCTGATCTCAATTCTAGGTGGATTGATTGGGATTGCTTTCGGGTTTACGCTTTCGAAGGTTATCGCTGCGGCGGCGGGCTGGTCGACGGTAGTCACGACCTCCTCGATCGCAGTTGCTTTCGGCGTGTCGGTAGGAATTGGATTGCTGTTTGGAATCTACCCTGCCGTGCAGGCGGCGAAGTTGGATCCGATTGAAGCGATCCGCTACGAATAATATTCAGGTTTCTCTCCTTTGAGGTTTTTCTAGAATGCGTTTGTTCCTTTTCTGCGCCCTTGCTGGAATCGCAGGCATCGTCCAGGCACAGGAGACCGCCGGCAGTGTGGCCGGGCCGGCTCCGAAGATGGGCTTCCGCGAAACGTACACACTGTCCGACGATCTGGAAGTACCCTCGTTTCCGAGCAAAGCTTGGATGCGGCGGCATTTCAAGCCGGAAGTGCCACGTGTAGAATTGCGTCCTCCCGTGCGTCTTCCCGATTATGTGGCGGATGGAAAACTGGAGCTCTCGCTGAAGCACTACATTGAACTCGTGCTGGCCAATAACACGGACATCGAGTTGAGCCGGTTGAACGTGGAGCAGCCGAAGAACGCGATCACGCGCGCGGCGTCGGTGTTTGACCCGCTGTTGATCACGCGCTTCGCGGCGACGCGGGCCAACTCGGCAACGACGGACGTGCTGGCCGGCGCAGCGTCTTTGAGCCAGTTGAACCAGCCATGGTCGGCGAACTATCAGCAGACGCTCTCCACGGGCGCGCAAATCACCGCTGGATTCACGGGTAGCAAGAGCTCGACGAACAGCCAGTTCCAGACGTTCAATCCGGCCTACACCAGCAACCTGCTGTTTAACTTCAATCAGCCGTTGTTGCGCGGACGAGGGAAGGAAATGACGATGCTGCCGATCACCTCGGCGCGAAGCCGGTTAAAGGTGAGCCAGTTCGATTTCGCGGACAACGTGCTGCGCCTGCTGGCCGCTGCGGAGACGGCGTATTGGAACGTGATTGAGGCTCGCGAGAATCTGAAGGTGCAGGAAAAGGCGCTGCAGCTTGCCGATGTATCGTTGAAGCGCGCACAGCGCGAGTTGGACCTTGGAGCGATCTCCGAGTTGGAAATCTTCCAGCCGAAGGCCGTGTATGCGAACGCCGAAATCTTCGTCACGCAGGCCCGCTATCGCCTTGCTCAGACCGAAGACCAATTGCGGCGGCAAATGGGCGCGGACCTCGATCCGGACATCCGGAAACTGCCGTTAGTGCTGACCGAGGCGGTTGCCGTTCCCGATGACAAGACCGAATACGACAAGGAAGCACTGGTCCAGAAGTCGATGCTGATGCGGCCGAATCTGCGGTCCGACATCCAGAGCCTGGACGTGGCCGATCTGCAATTGAAGCAGGCTAAGAATGCCCTGTTGCCCAACCTCGTGCTGGGTGGCGGTTACACGACCACGGGACGTGGCGGTGTCTTCTTCCCCAGGACGAACGTGTTGGCTACCGGACCCATCCAGCCGATTCCGGGCGGCATTGGCGATGCGTTTGATCAGATGTTTGGTTTCGGCTTCCCCACCTACAACTTCAGCCTGACGCTGACTCTCCCGTTGCGCGACCGGCGCGCGGCGGCGGATCTGGCGGACGCGGCCGTAGGGAGGAAGCGGGAAATGCTGAACCTGCGCAACGATCAGCAGACGGCCCGGTTGGAAGTGCTGAACGGCATCAACCAGGTGGAAAACAGCCGCGCCGCGGTGCGGCTGGCGCAAATCGCGCGTGACCTCGCTCAGAACCGTGTCGATGCGGATCAAAAGCGGTACGACCTCGGTACGATCACAATCTTCTTCCTGCTCGATTCGCAGAACGCGCTGACGCAGGCGGAGTCGAGGTTGGTGACGGAAAGCGTGAACTACCGCAGGGCACTGCTGCAGTTGATGCAGCGGACGGGCGAGTTGCTGGAAGAACGCGGCGTCATCCTGCCGTAGTTACTTAAGGGAGCGCGATGCGCTCAGGCTTAGCGAAATCCGACGTCATCCTGGCGGGCAGACGCCATACCGCGGTGCCCTTCTTGTCAGTGAAATAGAGGTGCGACACAGAGGGCTTCTTTGTGTCGCCATCGGCCCAAAAGGCATAGAAATCCGGGTGTGCATTGACGGGCTTGCGGGCGTAGGTGTGGTTGAACTCCTTCGAGGCCGTGAGGCGGCGGACCTTGGTCCAGGATGCGCCCTGGTTATTGCTGGTCCACATCACCATGTCCCCTCCCGTGGTGTAGGGCTGCGGTCCGGGCTCTGTCGGGGCGATGATGCGCCAGGTGCCATCGCTCTCGATCCACAGCGCTCCGAAGTCGTAGTTATGATCCGAGCGGGTGAAGTCGCGAATGACCCATTGCCTGCCATCCCATCGGGCCGTGTGCCAGATGTGCGGATCGCTGGATGGGCCTGAGGCGTAGCCCTTGCTGGTGAGGTACAAGATGACCGGCTGGCCATCGCGATCGAAGGCCACTTCCTTGAGGTAGACGAGAAGGCCTTCCCGCTTGTAGTCGTGGACCAGGGAGGGATGCGCGGCGTCGCGCATCGGGATTTCTAACGGCGTGCCGCCGGCGGTCTTCCAGGTCTTGCCCATGTCGGATGTTTCCATGTAGTAGAGGTTCGTGCGTGCGTTCAGGCCGATGGGTTCGGGATGGAGATTGAATGCTATTGCGGTGCGATCCCCCTGGTGTGCGGTGATCTGGTAGTGCCCCAGTTCGGCTCGCGCCATGAGTTGCGGCTTGGTCCAGGCCTGGCCGTCAGCGCTGGTGTTGAAGTACAGGCTGCGTCCCTTGTTTTCGTAGATCGTGTGCAGGAAGAGGAAGCCTTTGCCCGGGTGGAACCAGGGGTGGCCGTAGGAGAAGTTGGTGGATTGGATGAGTTCGAAGTCGCGAATGTCGTAGGGCTTGCGGCTGCGGTGAATATAGGCGGGGCGCCCTGTGCCGTGCGCGTTTGAAAAGATCCAGATGTGGCCGCCGGTGTCGATGGACATCACCGGGTTGTCGTGCGCGTCCTCTGTCTTTTTGTTGAGAAGCATGGTGGGGCGAGGCACCATGCCGGTCTTGTGATCGAAGTAAGAAACCATGTGCAGCAACTCCTGCTTGCCTTCCACGGTTCCGCCGTAGCAGAAGAATGTCTTGTGCTGTGAAGGAACATAAATGGCAATGGGGGATTGCTGTTGGGGATATGTGGCGAACCCGCCGCTGTACTTGTAAACATACTCGTCTTTGGAAGGCTGATTGAAGTACCAGATGCCCGTATAGCCGTCGCCCAACACGGCGGCGGCAAGCAGGAGAAAGCCATGCATGGGGAGAATTGTAGCCCAGCGAAGGGATGTTAGTCTGTAGAGATGCTGCGGCAGGTTGCGAGCGGATTTCAGACAGCGGGGTGGGTGCTGGGGATTCCTTCGTTGTTAGCGGTGCTGTTCTTTGGCGGGTCGGCGATCGCGCTCAGAATGATGACTCCACCGGATACGCCGCTGGGCGGGCATGCGGGGCCATCATTAGTAAATTACCTGGTGGATGGGGCGCGCCTGCTGGGGAAGCTTTTCGGATTTCTGGGTGCGGTGGGCCAGACCATTTTCACGATCATTGCCTGTGTGGCGCTGCTGGTTCTGCTGTTTGCGGTGCTTTGCTTTTTCACCGGACGCGGGCTCCAGGACAATGCCGTCTGGGCCCGCATGGTGGCGATGGGGATTTCCGGAGTTACCCTGCTGATCGCCGCGTTGGGCATATTGTCCACGCGTCGAGTGCCGGGTTTGATTTTCTTCGGACCATTTGCCGCAGCGAGCGGCTATGCTCTTTGGGCGCTGCTGCGCCGCTGATGCTACTGCGCCGTAGGGGCGATTTCGAGCAGTTCGATTTCGAAGATTAGCGCGGCGCCACCAGGGATGCCGGGACGTCCGCGATCTCCGTAAGCCATGTCGGCGGGGCAGATGAGCATGGACTTGCCGCCCACTTTCATCTTCTGCACTCCCTCGGTCCAGCACTTGATGACGCCGGTGAGCGGGAACTGCGCGGGCTCGTTGCGCTTGTAAGAGGAATCGAACTCGGTGCCGTTGATGAGGGTGCCGCGGTAGTGCACTTTTACCTGGTCACTGGCCTTGGGTTGCGGGCCGTTACCGGCGGTGAGTTCCCGGTAGATAATGCCCGATTCGGTCTTCAGTGTCCCGGGGACGGCGAGGGACTTGTCGATGTAGGCTTGGGAAGCGGCCTTCTCCCGAACCACGCCGCGATCGGCGCGGGAGCGGGCGAGCGGTTCGATTTTCGGACCCCATTCCTGGATGTCGATGGCGGGTTTACCGGCGGCGGAATCCGAGAGAGCCTTAGCCACGATGGCCAGTTCGTCAGCAGTGAGTTCGAATTGGGCGAGGGATTTGTGGATGGAGAGGCCGAGGGCGTAAATGGCCTTCTGGTCGTCGGTGGTAAGGGCCGGAGCAGCGGCTGCCGCGGGCTTTGGCTTGGGAGCCGCGGGCTTAGGAGCGGCAGCAGGCTTTGCCGTGCCGGCCACGGGGGGCTTTGGCTTTGCGGCGGGGGCAGCGGCAGGCTTCGGGGCAGCAACCGCCGGCTTGGGCGGCGCGGCTGCTTTAGGCGCCGGGGTCTGCGCATTCATTAAAAAAGGGATGACCAGCAAAAATCCACGCATCCTTTTAGGCTAGCATCGATAGCTCATGCGGATGCGCTGTGGTAAAGCCGGACCTCGTAGATGCGAGCCTGTTTGGCTCCGTTCGTTTCTTGAACGGCGAGTCGAAGGGCATCGGTGCGGATGGGGGTGAACTTCAGGACACGGCGGCGCAGGTAGTTTCCGGATTCGCCGGCAACTCGTTGCCAGATTCCATTGACTCGGGCCTGGATCTCGTAGGTTTTGACGCAATCGGGATAAACGAACAGCGGTTGGCGCGAATGGCGGTTGACGTCGGTATCGAAGATCAATTGCACGGTATCGATGGTTTGCGGCTGTGGAAGAGTGAAGTAGATGGTGGCGGGCAGGGTTTCGGAGATGTAGAGGTTGGTCCAACGGTCCGGCCGGGAAGTGCCTTCGACGAGGTTCCGGGCGGAATAGGGGCGTTGGGTGGGGGTGAGGCGAAGGCAGAAGTGCTGGCTGTTGCGGAGCGGCTCCCATCGCGTAGGGCCGGTGAGCCGGGCCGCAGTGCATGCGGTGGGTGAGACGGCTGGCTGATCCGCCTTGTCGGCGTGGTGGGCCCATTCCAGGCCAGGGATGGCAGGAAGATGCACGTAGTAGAACCGGTTTGGATCGAGAGCCCGGCGGAATTCGAAGCGGATGTAACCGGTGGAGCGTGCGGGCACTGTGGCCGTCGCTGTTGCAATGTCCGTGGAGTTACGAAAGTCGTAGACGAAGGCGGCAGGGCGAAGTCCGAGAGTGACTGCCACTGGGCGATCCAGATTCGACCGCAACAGGAGTTCGACAGTTTCCAGCCTGTTGGTAGAGACGGGGAAGAGCTGAGCGGTGGGAAGGTCCAGCTTGAGAAACTCGCTGCTCTCAGGAAACTGAAGCGCGGCTTCGCTGCTTGCTGTCACGGTAGCCTGGCGGGCGAGGTCGGCGGGGTCTTCGTTCGTCCAGCCGGGAAGGAAGCAATCCTCGCGCAGCAGGGCACGGCGGAGTTCGGATGCATGCTTTGCCGCGAGGTCACGCGGGGAGCAATCGAAGCGCCGGCAAAGAGCTGCGGCGACTCCCACGCCCTGGCCGACGATCGCGCCCGTTCGCAAGACCCTGGTGGAGGAGAAGGCCACGTAACTGGTGCTGATAGGGCGGCCCGCCATGAGGAGATTCCCGATGTTGCGCGAGTAGCAGGCTCGCAACGGGATTCCGTATGGGATGGTTCCGGAGGCTTCCCAGGACGGCTTCGTGTTGGGTTTGGAGCGTGCCATGATGCCGCCGGGCTTGTGCACATCGATGTACCAGCAGCCGAAGGCGATGCTATCGGGATGGACTTTGGGATCCTGCAGATCATGTTGGGTCAGGATGTAATCGCCGAGCAGGCGGCGGGCTTCGCGTTTGTAGAGCCAGAAGCTGACGAAGTCGAGGCCGTAATTGGCGGCGCGCGCCTTGTTCGGGCAGTGGTTCTTGATGTGATCCCACACGCCAACGAGTTGCCGCATGGCTTCATGCTTGATTTCCTCGTTGGCATCGATCTGGTGGTGCGGCAATCCGACTTCGATCCACCAGTAGCCGCCATCGAAGCGGGAGTGGTTACGGCCGGCGAGATCCGCTTCGGTGGGGAAGGAGGCAGCCCATTCGGGGCGGCGGAACTCAACTGGCTTGCCTGCATCGCGTGCGCGGAAGAAAAGTGTACTGCCCATCTGTGGCTGTGCGGCTGATGACTCCGGCGCTTCCGGTTCGTTGTATTGCGAGCGGGCTTCCATGCCCCAATGAAAATCGGCGCCGGCGCGATAGCCGATGGCTCCATCGCCGGTAGCATCGATGAAGAGAGGGGCAGTGAAGAGATACTTACGTTCCGAGCCCATCTGGACACCGTGCAAAGCGAGGATGGTGGAAGGGTCTTTCATCTCGACATCGCGCACCGTGGTGTTGAGGAAAAGCGTCAGATTGGGCTCACGCACGCAGCGGTCATAGAGCACAAGGTCCCACTGGGAGTTCATCAAGCCTTCAATGTAGGGCTCGTGATTGAATTTGCGCTCTTCGGTATGGAACTCTTCGAGGATTCCCATCTCCTTCGACCAGACGTTGTGATTGGTGCTGACTTCAGGGTAGAGCCGAACTTCGCTGGAGGAGTTGCCGCCGAGCATGGAGCGTTCGTGGACCAGAGCAACCTTGGCTCCGGCGCGCGCGGCGGCGATGGCGGCACAGGTTCCGGCGATGCCGCCACCGGCCACAACCACGTCGAACCCGGCGCGGTGGATGTGTTCCTTGCCGGTAAGGATGTAGCCGCCGAGCGCTCCCGGGCGGCGATCGGCGGAAGGGGCTTGCGATTGCGCGGCAGAGGCCGGTGTGAGCCAGGCGAGCAGGGATTCGAAGAGCGTGCGGCGGCGGAAGTTCATGGTTCGTCCATCCGGAGGAGCGGAGATCCCCATTGTAGAATGGGGCCATGCTCTTTTCGCGCCGTGCCCTGTTGCGCCAATCCGCGTGTGGATTCGGGCTGCTAGGCCTACGCTCTTTGCTTGCGGCACCCGCCGATTCGCCACTGGCTCCACGCGTGCCGCATTTCGCACCGCGCGCCAAGCGGGTGATCTTCTTGTTCATGCATGGAGGCCCGTCGAGCATCGACACGTTCGATCCCAAAGAGCGGCTGGAGCGAGACAACGGGAAGCCGGTGCCGTTCAAGCGCGGGCTGACGTTTGGTGAGGACGCGGTGCGCGGCTTGATGAAGGCGCAGTGGCCGTTTCAGAGGTATGGGCAGAGTGGATTGCCGGTGAGTGATTTGTTTCCGCATGTGCGCACCTGCGTCGACGATCTGTGCGTCGTGCGGAGCATGGTTGGCGATGGCGTGGATCATGGAGCTGCGTTGCTCCAACTGCACACGGGCGTGTTCTCGTTCAAGAGGCCGAGCATGGGGAGTTGGGTTCTGTACGGGCTTGGCACGGAGAATCAGAATCTGCCCGGATTTGTGACCATCAAACCTTCGCTGGGACATGGTGGCCAAAACAATTGGAGCTCCAGCTTTCTTCCCGGACAATTTCAGGGAACGGCGATCGGCAATTCCGGGATGAAGGTGGAGGAGATTGCGCCGGAGCCGGTGCCTTATCTTCACTCGAAGGGGCTTCCGGCCGAGCACCAGCGGTTTGAGCTGGATATGTTGCAGAGCATGAATCAGAGGCATGCTGAGCGCAATCAGCATGACGCCGACCTGGAGGCGCGGATTGAGGCATTGGAGCTTGCTTTTCGTATGCAGGTGCGTGCTCCCGAAGCGTTCGAAGTGGAGAAGGAATCGGAAGCGACGAAGAAGCTGTACGGAATGGACGAAGCGACAACGCGCGATTTTGGATGGCAGTGTTTGCTGGCGAGGAGGCTTTCGGAACGGGGCGTTCGCTTCGTACAGTGCTCGCACAGCTACAAATGGGATCAGCACAGCGAGTTGAAGAAGCTGCATACGGCGAATGCGGCGGAAGTAGACAAGCCGATTGCGGGATTGCTGAAGGACATGAAGGCTCGCGGGCTGCTGAAGGATACGCTGGTGATCTGGGGCGGGGAATTCGGGCGGACTCCGTGGGCGCAGGGTAATGACGGGCGCGATCACAATCCCTACGGCTACACAATGTGGATGGCGGGAGGCGGTGTGAAGGCAGGATTCGCCTATGGGGCTACGGATGAATTCGGCTATCACGCGGTGGAGAATCGCATGCACCTTCATGATCTACACGCCACTGTGCTGCACCTGATGGGGCTGGAGCACGAGAAGCTGACCTACCGGCTGGCCGGACGCGATTTCCGGCTCACCGATATTGCCGGAGCCGTACACAAAGGGATTCTGGCATGAGAAAACTGATTGTTTTGCTAGCGGCGCCATTGTTGGCGCAATCTCCGGAGCATGAGTTTTTTGAGAAGAAGATCCGGCCATTGTTTGTGGCCAAGTGCTATGCCTGCCATAGCGGCAAAACGGTGATGGCGGGATTGAATCTGGCGACGGGTGCGGGGTTGGATGGCTTCGTGAAATCCGGGGATGCGGAGGGCAGCCGGCTTTATACGGCCGTGACCTACAAGGATAAGGCGAAGATGCCGCCATCGGGGAAATTGGCGGCCGAGGAGATAGCACTGCTGCGGGAGTGGATTGAGCAAGGGGCACGGCGTCCCGCGGCGACGGCGGCTGGACTGGAGAAGAAAGCTGTATCCCAGCATTGGGCGTTTCAGCCGGTGCGCCAGCCTGCGTTGCCTGCCGTGCGCAAACAGGGTTGGGTGCGCAATCCGGTGGACCGGTTCCTACTGGCCGCGCTGGAGGCAAAGGGCATCGCACCCGCCTCGCCGGCGGAGAAACCCACGTTGTTGCGGCGCGTCACCTATGATTTGACGGGCCTACCTCCAACGATCGAAGAGATCGATGCGTTCCTGGCGGACTCGGGGCCAGACGCGTTGGCGAAGGTTGTGGATCGCTTGCTGGCGTCGCCGCGCTATGGAGAGCGATGGGGACGGCACTGGTTGGATGTGGCCCGCTATGCGGACTCTACCGGAATGGATGAAGACCATATCTACCCACATGCATGGCGCTATCGCGACTATGTGGTGAAGGCATTTCAAGATGATCTGCCCTACGACGCATTTCTGCGGGAGCAGATTGCCGGAGATTTGATGAAGGGGCCGGAACGGCGGCAGGAACGGATCGTTGCCACGGGATTCCTAGCGCTGGGGCCGAAGCCGCTGGCGCAACAGGATCGCGTGAAAATGATCTACGACGTAGTGGATGAACAGATCGACACGGTCTCCAAATCGATATTGGGGCTGACGGTTTCCTGCGCGCGGTGCCACGACCACAAGTTCGATCCGATTCCCACCAGGGACTACTACGGGCTGGCTGGAATTTTCGCCAGCACCACCAGCTTCCGCAATCTGGGGCGCCCGGGCTCGGTGTCTTACGTGTACTACGCACCGCTCGATGCGGGTGCTTACGGCATCTATCAGGCGCATCGCTGGCGATTGTTTGGAAAACGCATCGAATTGGAAGATGCGATGGCGGAGGATTCCACGCGGGAAAACGCGCTGCTGCGGCCGAGGATTGCGGAGTACCTGACGGCGGCATGGCAGAAAAAGCAGGGCCGTCCGGTCACGGGTGACTTCGATGCGCGGCAGTTGGAACGATGGAGCAAATGGCTGGGATCACAGCCATTTCTGGAGGCCTGGAGCAACGCCACGGAGGAAAACATCGCGAAGGTGGCCGCGGAATATCAGGAAGCTTATCTAAAGAGCGGTACTTCGTGGGATACACAACTTGCCAATTGGCGGCGCAGAATGGCGACCGAGGTGGCATCGGACCGCGATGTTCCGGAGAGGCCGAAGTTCGATGCGAAAGCGAACCCCTTCTTTGCCGCGGCAACCTTTGATCAAGGACCGATGGAACTCACCGACAGCCCACGTGTGGCGCAGTTGCGCGCGGAGTACGAGGAATTACAACGCACTCTGCCGCCGGAGCCGGCCATGGCGAGCGCAGTCACGGACGGCCCCGTGGTTCAGCAGCGGCTGTTCGTGCGCGGCGACCATTTGAATCCGGGCGAGCCTGTAGCAAAACACTTTCTCTCTGCTGTGTCTGGCGAGGAGCAGCCAAAGGTATCCGGCAGTGGGCGGCTGGAACTGGCTGAGTGGCTCACACGGCGGGAACATCCACTGACGGCGCGGGTGATGGTGAATCGTATCTGGCAGTGGCATTTCGGAGAGGCTCTGGTTCGCACTCCGAACAATTGGGGCGCGACGGGAGAAAAGCCAACGAATCCGGAACTGCTCGACTATCTGGCGCAGCAGTTTGTGGAGTCCGGTTGGTCGGTGAAAGCGATGCACCGGCTGATCCTGTTATCGAACGCTTACCAGATGAGCGCGCTGGCGAATGCGCAGGTGAAGGAAGCGGATCCGTCGAACCGGCTGTTCTCCCGCTTTCCGCGCACACGGATGTCGGTGGAGCAAATGCGCGACAGCATCCTGTATTTGGGTGGAGATCTTGATGGCGCCATTGGCGGATCGTTGTTGCCTGCCGGCAAAGGGAAGCGCCCGAAAATGGATCCGGAAGAGATGACGCGCAGAACCCTATATGTTCCTGTACGCCGCGGGAGCATACCGGCGCTGCTGGCGACGTTCGATTACGGCGATGCGACAACATCGAGCGAAGGGCGCGGCCGGACCAACGTAGCGCCACAGGCTCTGTTTCTGCGGAACAGCAAGTTCGCCGTGGAGCGGTCGATGCGATTCGCTGACCGTGTGCTGGCGGCGCCCGACGTTTCCGAATCGGAGCGAGTGCGCCGTGCGTACCGGATGGTGTTCTCCCGGTTGCCTTCTCCGGAAGAAGCTGATGCTGCCTTGACCTATCTGACGAAGCTCTCGGAGCGTTTAGGAGGAAACGAGCCGCGGCGGCAAGCGTGGGGAAGCTTCTGCCACGTGCTGATCTCCTCGAATGAGTTCCTGTATTTGGATTGAGCCGAACTGCGGTAGGATTTGGGCATGGCCCGGCTTGGACGCTTCGCCTATGTGCTGCCGCTTATTGGGGCGCTGTTGGTGTGCGTATTCGTCCTGATGGAGTTTAGCTTCAGCTATGCCGAAACGAAAACCGGGCAGAAGAAGCTGCAGTTGTGCAGCCGGCTCCGCGATGGAATCTTCGATTTGTATCAGCAACTAAATGCCAGCGAACGATTCAATTCGAGCTACATTCTGACCAGGAGCCCGGAGTATTTATCTGAATACCGCCGGAGCATGACGGCGACTCGCAACAGCCTGGAAACCGAGATGTCGATTGCCGCGGAGCTGTTGCCGGGCGACCTGGTGATGGAAAACCTGTTCCATGCTGTGCGGAAGAGAATGGTGGAATTGGACCGCAGGATCGACGACTACCATCAAATGGGGCCAGGATCGGACCGGCAGATTGTGTTGCGAACGCCGCCGACGCAGTATATGAGCCGGTTCCGGTTATGCCATCGCACGGCCAACGCCAATCTGCGCGAGATGGACAACGCCATATCGGGCTCGCTGGTGGCCGCGCTGGAGCGGAGAGGGTTCCTTCTGGTGAGCGGAGCGATCGTTTCCGCTATGTTGTTATCCTTGGCTTTCTTTCATCTCAATGCGAGCCTGGCACAATCCCGCAAACTTCTGGCGGATGTACAACTGGCGGAGCAGCGATATCAGCTCTTGGCGAACCGGGTGCAGGACAACCGCGAGGAGGAGAAGGCGCGGCTGGCGCGCCGTGTGCACGATGAGCTGGGGCAATCGCTAACGGCGGCGAAGATTGATCTTGCCATGGCGCTGAGAATCGCGGAATCGAATCCCTCCGGGGTGAACCGGCAAATCCGGAGAGCGATGGACTCGCTCGATTCAGCGGTGCGGGATGTACGGCGAGTCTCCACGGAACTGCGGCCAGGGATTCTGGACCAGATGGGGCTTGAGCCGGCGCTGGAATGGTTGATGCAGGAATTCGGGCAGCGCATGGCGATTGCCGTGGACTTTCAATGCAGCCCTGGGGTGTCTTTAGGAGATAAAGGCGATATTGTCGTATTTCGGATTGCCCAGGAGGCACTGACCAATATTGCCCGCCATGCGCAGGCGTCGCGGATCACGATCCGCGGTGCGGCGGAGCGGTCGTGGTTCGTGTTGACCATACAGGACGATGGGGTTGGCTTCAGCCCGGAAAAGCTCAATGATCCGCACTCCATTGGACTATTCGGGATGCGCGACCGGGCGGAGGCAGCGGGCGGATCGACCGAGATTCACAGTCAGCCTGGTCATGGTGTGCGGGTGGTTGTCCGGATGCCAATCCTTGGCGAGGGAGCGCAGAGTCGCTCCGTACCTGCCTGACAAGTTCGCGGCCCTACCGGTTTCGATATAATGTAACGTTCTGATTCGTAAGATACTCATTGCCGACGATCATGTGGCCGTGCGCGAAGGTCTGGTGCGAATTCTGAGCCACGAATACCCCCAGGCGGAATGCCGCGTGGCGGAGGATCCCGCACAGGTACACCAGTTCATCGCGGAGGATGTATTTGATCTGTTGATTCTGGATCTCAGCTTGCCAGGACGAGGCGGGCTGGATGTGATGAAGCAGGTAAAGGATTTGAGCCCGGCTACGGCGATTCTGGTGTACACGGTCCATCCGGACGAGGAGTTTGGCTTACGGGCGCTTCGCGCGGGCGCTGACGGTTATGTCACCAAAGACCGCCCCGTGGAAGACCTGCTGAAGGCCATTGTGCGTGTCTCGGAGGGCAAGCGCTACATCAGTGAGGCCTTGGCCCAGCGGATGGCCAATATGGTTCTCAACCCTACATCGGCTCTGCCCCATGAGAGCCTCAGTGACCGGGAGCTTCAAATCCTGCAGATGCTGGGGAGCGGGCTCACTCCTTCCGTCATTGCCTCGCGGCTGAACCTAAGCATCAAGACTGTAAGTACATACCGGACTCGACTGTTGGGTAAGCTGGATTTACACACGACGGGGGAGTTGATCCGGTACGCGATCGAGAACAAGATTTCCACACTGTGACCTACGTGGGGGGAGCAGCAGCTCGGTTGCAAGCTTCTGCGATGGCTGTGCGATCTCATCTAAACCTTTATATTTAAATAACTTGGCGGCTCTGTAGGACTCACAGAGAGGCACTCCCTCCAATGGGGGTATCCCCCCTCACCGCATAAGAGTCTTGAGAGGAAGCACCAAGTGGTATTGCCGTACTATGCACTCCGCGTTAGATTAATTGTTCGGTCGCAGCACTACATACAAGAACAGCAGCATTCTTCGGGAGAGCGAGCTGTCGTTTCGATTATTGCGTCACCTGCCGAGGTGCGCAGCTTATTTGGTGGGAAGGATCTTTCACAAATGTTCTCGAGAGCAGACAGACAGACCGTACTGGTTGGCGAATCCGCCCGGACGCGCCAATTGATGCGGCTGATTGACAAGATGGGTTCCAGCCGCTGGCCAGTGCTGGTATTAGGGGAAACGGGAACCGGAAAAGAAGTAGTTGCGCGCACCATCCATCACACCAATCCGCAAGGACCATTCGTGACGATCGATTGTTCCGCACTTGTTGGGACAATCATGGAGAGTGAGCTCTTCGGGCATGTCAAGGGAGCCTTTACCGGCGCGGTTGGGATGAAAACGGGTTTGATCGAAGCGGCAAACGGCGGCACGGCATTTTTTGATGAGATTGGCGAGCTACCGCTGGACATGCAGGCAAAACTGCTGCGGGTTCTGCAGGAGAAGGAATTCCGTCCGGTGGGATCGCTGGCTGCCAAGCGATCGGATTTCCGCATCATTGCCGCAACGAACCGCGATCTGGCGAAAGAAGTGGAGCGGGGGACCTTCCGGCGCGACCTGTACTACCGGCTGAACGTTGTGAATCTGAAGATTGCCCCGCTACGCGAGCGGCGGGAGGATATTCCGGCGTTGGTCGATCACTTCATGCGGATGTACGGCGGCACACACCGGCTGACGCAGGAGACCTTGGACGCGCTGGTTTCTTATGACTGGCCGGGGAATGTGCGGGAGCTGGAGAATTGCATCCAGAACATGGTTGCGGTGCACACGGGGCCACTGTTGACGGTGGGGGATCTGCCCTCCAGCATCCAGAATCACCTTTTGAGCAAGCGGTATCAAACGGCGGCTGCGGTAGTGGGTTCCTTCCATGCACTTCCTCCGATGGCGCCTCCCATGCCGGAGAAAATCGCGCCGATGACCACCAACATGGCGTATACGGATTCGCCCGTGTTGCCACTGGTGGAGTTGGAAAAGCGAGCCATCCGGCAGGCGTTAGAGTACACCCGAGGAGATCGGGGTGTGGCTGCCACATTGTTGGGTATCGGGCGGACCACTCTTTACCGCAAACTCAAGGAATACCAGATGGCAAGCTGATTTCGTCTGAGATTTTGTTTCTGTCCGGCCCACCAATTATCGAAGGGTGCCACAGAACAAAATGCCGGACCGGAATCTACAAGTGCTTTTGATTGATGGGAAGACCGAAGACTCGCATTGGGTGCGGGAACTGCTGGCGGATTTCGGTGACAACCGTTTCGGCGGTGGGTGGATGCATGGGGTGGAAATTTTTCCGATAGATCGATTAGCAGATGCCATCACGCTACTCGCCGATTCCGGCGCGTATCAGTTTGACGCCATCCTGCTGAACCCGGACTTACCCGATAGCATGGGGCTTCATTCCCTCCTGCGATTGCAGGCTTGTGCCCCTGCCGTACCAGTCTTGATTCTGGCCGAACTGGACGACCAGGATCTGGCAATGAGTATGGTACGCGCAGGGGCGCAGGATTTCCTGGCAAAGAGTGATTTGGACAGCGGGCCGTTGGCCCGGGCTTTGCGGTTGGCTGTGGAGCGCAACAAGACCGTCCGCCAACTGCGGACGGCAGCGTGGAGAGACGAACTGACGGGCCTTGCTAATCGAAGCGGCTTTGAAACTCTGGCCGGCAGAGACTTGGCAACGGCCCGCCAGTTGCGCCAGCCGATGGCATGCCTGGTGGTGGAACTGACCGGGCTGCGCCAGCTTTCGCAATGCTACGGGAAGGACGAGCCGGAGCTTGCCCTGATTGAGGTTGCGGACATTTTGCGAACCTGCGTCAGCGAGGCCGGCAGTTTGGGGCGCATTGGTGCCACGAAGTTCGCCATTGGGCTGCCTGGCGGGGATGGCAACTCCGTTCCCCTGATGCTGTCCACGCTGCGCCGCCGCTTTCAACAGTACACTTCGAATGCGACTCGAAGCTGCCTGGGACTGCACCATGGGGTTGCCAAATGGGATAGCGGGCAGGGGTGTGACATCGCCACGCTGTTGCAAGCGGCTGACAAATGCTTGTGCGAGAATATGGGGATCATCCTACAGGATACGGGTTGTAAGGACTGCCATCACCCCGAATACGCACATAGCCATCGACGCGACCTATAGTCTGGGCGGGAACCTCAGTGGTGTCGGGGTGTATAGCCGGGAACTCATTCATTCCATGGCAGCGCTGCATCCCGGGCAACGATTCCTATGGTGCTACCGCACGCAGCGCTACCTGCGTGCCTGGCGCGAAAGATTTCCTCCCAACTGCCGGCGCCGGTTGATGTTTGAGCACTATGTGCCTCGCTGCCGTCTCTTCCATGGGTTGAATCAGCGTCTGCCGAAGATCCAGCACCAGCGCATGGTGGTAACCTTTCACGACCTGTTCGTGCTTACCGGGGAATACTCCACGCCGGAGTTCCGCACGCGGTTCGCCCAACAGGCGAGGGACGCCGCGGAACGAGCCGATCGAATCATCTGTGTTTCTGCCTTTACGGCGTCGCAAGTGCACAACCTGCTGCAGGTTCCGGAGAACAAGCTTCGGGTGGTCTGGCACGGTGTGCATCTGCCGACCGATCCTGTTCCTGGAGACGCGCAACGCAGGCCGGTGATTCTCCATGTCGGCGCTATCCAATCCCGTAAGAACATCATCCGGCTGGTGGAGGCGTTCGAATCCCTGCCCTCCCCGTGGAGGCTGGTGTTAGCCGGTTCGGAAGGATACGGCGCGGAGGCGATCCGTCACCGGATTGCGGATAGTCCTGCGCGGCAGCGGATTGAGCTCACCGGCTACATTGATGATGAGCGGCTGGAGGACTTATACCGGACCTCGCGGATGCTGGCGTTTCCCTCTCTGGACGAAGGGTTTGGGATTCCGCTGCTGGAGGCGATGGCGTACGGGTTGCCGATCCTCACTTCGAGCGGATCGGCATTGCGGGAAGTAGCCGAAGGCGCCGCTCTGCTGGTGGATCCGCGGAAGACGCAGGAGATTCGGGATGGGATGCAGGAGTTGGCCCGTAATGAAAATTTGAGGAGGCAACTGCGTCAAGCGGGGATGGAACGGGCGAAGGAAAACAGCTGGGGTATAGCAGCGGAAAAGACGTGGCAGGTGTATCAGGAACTGACTGGAAAGACGTTTCCGGGCAAGACCCGTTAACGTTCTTCGTCGGTTGAAATCTTCAACGCTTTCAGGAACTTGTGATCCTGGTTGGTCCACTTGATCTTGGTGGATGTGTCGAAGCTGGCCTCCACGATGGACGCTTCTTCTTCGTCTTCGCGCTTATTGAAACCGATGGTTGCCTCTAACACCAGGAACACATCGTAGCCGGAGCGTTTGATTTCGCCGATGGCTTCGGCGATGCGGTCAGAGTCAGACAACGACTCATTGATCGCGTTACCAAGCTCCTGCATCAAATCTCGAAGTCTCTCGTCCAAGTTCAATCCCCTTTCGGGACGCTCCCAGGATACCACCTTTCGTATCCTATCTCCTCTATCGGCAGAAGCCCGTCAGACAATATGTCTATCCGAAACCAGGGGTCAGCTTGCTACCATTGTAGGGACTTACTGACATGGCCAAAATGAAGCAGTTTCTCGACCACGTAGTTCCAGGTGTTGTGAAGCCGCTCCGTGTTTTGTGGAATGAGATGATCGGATTCATCTTCCTCTGCCTGGGAATCATTCCGATCCCTTCCGCCTGGCGCGCCTATAGTGATAACGATGGTTTCCGGATGCTGTTGACCGGGTCCTTCTCGGCGATCATGCTGTATTTCGGCCTGACTTCGTTTTTGCGGGCGCGGAAAATCAACCGGAACTGAGGGACATGGCAGACAAGCACGAGCTCCCGGGCGAGTATCCCTACACCCGCGGGGTGTATCGGGATATGTATCGGGGCCGGCTGTGGACCATGCGTCAGTACGCGGGGTTTGGCACAGCCGAGGAGAGCAATAAACGCTATCGCTATCTGCTCTCACAAGGCATCACAGGCCTATCGGTTGCCTTTGATCTCCCAACCCAGATGGGAATGGATTCCGACCACCCGCTGGCTGCCGGTGAGGTGGGCCGGGTGGGGGTCGCCATCTGCTCACTCCCGGATATGGAGAGGCTGTTCGAGGGGATCGATCTGGAGAAGGTCTCCACCTCCATGACGATCAATTCGACGGCGGCGATTTTGCTGGCGTTCTACGTTTTGTCGGCCAGGCGGCAGGGCGCAGATACCAGAAAGCTGAACGGAACGATTCAGAACGACATTCTGAAGGAGTATGTGGCCCGCGGCACCTATATTTATCCGCCACGGCCGGCGATGCGCATCATCACCGATCTGTTCGCCTGGGCTGGGTCAAACGTGCCGGAGTGGAATACGATTTCGATCAGCGGGTATCACATCCGGGAGGCCGGCTCCACCTGTGTACAGGAGGTTGCCTTCACCCTGGCGAACGCAATTGCCTATATTGAAGCAGCGTTACGAGCGGGATTGGCGATCGACGATTTCGCGCCGCGCCTCTCATTTTTCTTCAATGTACACAATCATTTTCTGGAAGAGATTGCGAAGTTCCGGGCCGCGCGGCGGGTCTATGCAACGTTGATGCGGGAGCGGTTCGGCGCGCAGAGTCCGAAGTCGATGCTGCTCCGCTTCCATGCCCAGACCGCCGGGTCCACACTGACGGCCCAACAACCGGATGTGAATCTGGTGCGGGTATCCTTGCAGGCGATGGCGGCCGTGCTTGGCGGCGCACAGTCGCTGCACACGAATTCACGGGATGAGGCATTATCCTTGCCTACCGAGGAGTCGGTACGGCTGGCGCTACGGACCCAGCAGATCATCGCCCACGAGACTGGCCTTACCCAGGTTGCCGATCCGTTGGGCGGCAGCTTTGCGTTGGAAGAGATGACGGACCGCATCGAGAGGGAAACACGGGTTTACCTGGAGCGCATCGACGCCATGGGGGGAACCCTGGCGGCAATAGAATCCGGATTTCTGCAGGCGGAAATCCAGAATGCCGCCTACCTCTACCAAAGGGATATCGAGTCCGGAAAGTCTACCGTGGTTGGCGTCAACCGGTTTACTGTAAAGGAATCGGCCTCCATTCCGACGTTTCAGCTCGACCCGTCTCTGGAGCAGGAGCAGGTGAAGCGGGTACAGGCAGTCAGAGCTTCGCGGAGTGCTTCTGAGCACAGCTCGCGGTTGGCGGCGCTGGAGGCTGCGGCGCGGTCGACGGAGAACCTGATGCCGCATATCGTCGCTTGTGCCGAATCGCTGGCAACGGTGGGGGAGATATCGGACTGTCTGCGCACCGTATTCGGGGAGTATCGCGAGAGCTAAGCCTTGGGATGCGCCTTGTCGTAGACGGCCATCAAATCCTGTAGCGAAACCTGGGTGTATTTCTGGGTGGTGGACAACTGGGCATGCCCCAGCAACTCCTGAATGGCGCGAAGGTCGGCTCCGGCTCGAAGCAGATGCGTGGCGTAGGCATGCCGCAATGTGTGGGGGTGGAGCGAGGAGTCGCCGGTCAAGGCGATGGCGTACTGCTTGATTAGCAACCGGACAATGCGATCATTGAGGCGCTTCCCGCGTGGACCACGGAAAAGTGCTTCTTCGCCCGGTTCGCGCTCTGCAAGATAGGCCTGTAGCGCCTCAAAGGCTTTGGCGCCAAATGGCACCTGCCGCTCCTTGCGGCCTTTGCCGCGGACGCGAAGCCAGCGATCCGTGAGGTCAAGGTCGGCCATGTTCAGGCCCACCAATTCACTGACGCGCAGGCCGCAGCCGTAGAGGAGCTCAAAGATAGCCAGGTCGCGCTTCACCTGTGGCCGTTCCAATTCATCCGATGCCACCTGGTTGATGAGCGTGTTCGTCTGCTCCTCACTGGGAACCTTGGGCAATGTTTTGGGGGCTTTGGGCGTGCGGATCAGCCGCGCCGGATTCATCCGCACTATCCCATGCCGGTGCAGGGATTTGAATAAGGACCGCACGGCGGCCAGTTTGCGACGCATGCTCACCGCGGCCAGTCTCTGATGATAGAGGTGGCCGACGTATTCGCGAATCATCAGCGCGTCCATTGCTGTCACATCCGGCTCACCGGCTTTGTGGAAGTAGTCCTGGAATTGCTCCAGGTCCGAGGCATAGTTCTTGATGGTGTGCGGCGAGGCGTTGGCCAGACGCAATTCGTCGAGAAATTTCTGAATGGCGTCAGACAGCAACACCGGTGAACTCCTCGAGCTTTTCCAGCGCTCTGCGGCAGACCTCGGCGTGGCGCGCTTTCTTGTCCCGCTTGAAGCGCTTCAGTGCCTCTTCGTCGAGTTTCGGCAGCAGGTCAAAGGTGATGTTCGCCGGCTGGTAATGTTTCGGATCGGCGTGCGCGATGTAGTGGCAAAGCGATCCCAGCGCCGTTTCGCGCGGCAGCACGCGCAGCGATTCTCCACGGGCGAGAGCAGCGGCGTTGCGGCCGGCGATCAGTCCCGTGGCGATTGATTCAACGTAGCCCTCTACGCCGGAGATCTGGCCGGCGAACAGGATTCGCGGCTCGCTGCGCAGTTGCAGAGTGGGGTCGAGCAGAGAGGGTGCGTTGATATAGGTGTTGCGATGGATTTGACCGTATCGCAGGAACTCGGCGTTTTCGAGACCGGGGATCATCCGGAACACCCGCTTCTGGTCCGGGTATTTGAGGTAGTTCTGGAATCCGACGAGGTTGTAGCTGGATGCGCGCAGTGTCTCCTGGCGGAGCTGGACCGCGGCGTATGGCCAGCGTCCGGTACGAGGGTCAGTGAGGCCCACGGGTTTCATCGGCCCGAAGCGCAGGGTGTCGCGCCCACGCCGGGCAATCTCTTCTACCGGGAGGCAAGCTTCGAAGTAAGGCACGTCATCCGGGATGTGAGGCGTGTGTTTCTGGGCTTCGAGCAGGGCGTCGAGGAACGCTTCGTATTGCTCCTTGTTGAAGGGGCAGTTGATGTAGTCGTCGGAGGCATCGATGGATTTGCCGTAGCGGGAAGCGCGGAAAGCGATGGAGTAGTCGATGGTTTCCGCGTCTACAATCGGGCTGATGCTGTCGTAGAAATAGAGGCGCTCCGAGCCGGTGAGCCTGGCAATTTCCACGGCCAGGGCATCGGATGTGAGAGGGCCGGTGGCCACCACGACAATACCGTCGGCCGGGATGGTCTTGATTTCCTCACGGCGGATTTCGATGCCGTTGAGCCTCTGCAAGGCGGAGGAAACCTCAGCGGAGAACACATCGCGATCGACGGTGAGCGCCTGGCCACCTGGGACACGCGCCTTACCCGCGGCCACCAGCAGTTGCGATCCCATCCGGCGCAGTTCCTCTTTCAATAGCCAGGGCGCGGTATTGAGAGATTCGCTCTTCAAAGAGTTGCTGCAGACCAGCTCCGCCATGCGGTCCGTCTTGTGTGCGGGAGTTGTGGTCCGCGGTCGCATTTCATAGAGCACGGCGAGCAGACCCGCGGCTGCAACCTGGAATGCTGCCTCGGCGCCGGCCAGCCCTCCGCCTAGGATGTGAATCGTATCGGGCACTCCTTTCCATTATGACGGGGCGGGGTTGGGCGATAATAGAGGAGAGCGCCCTCCCCCTAAGCGACTGCATCCGAGGAAGACCATGTCCGACAGGCCATTCGTCCATCTGCACAACCATACCGACTACTCGCTGCTTGACGGCGCGTGTGAGATCGGCCAGATGATGAAGATCGCCAAGGAACAGAAGATGCCGGCGATCGCCATGACCGATCACGGCAACCTGTTCGGCGCGGTGGAGTTTTACAACAAGGCCAAGGAGTACGACGTGCGGCCGGTGATCGGCTGCGAGGTCTACGTCGCCAAGAAAGACCACAAAGAGAAGTCGGACACGCGTTATAACCACCTGGTGCTGCTCGCGCAGAATCAGGATGGCTACCGCAATCTCATCAAACTGGTCTCCACCGGATTCCTGGAAGGGTTCTATTACAAGCCGCGCATTGATAAGGATCTGCTGGCGCAGTATTCCAAGGGTCTGATCGGCCTTTCCGCCTGCCTGCAAGGCGACATCAACGAAACGCTGCTTGCCGACCAGTATGCCGAGGCGCGCCGTATGGCGCACACCTACGAAGACATGCTGGGAAAGGGCAACTTTTTCCTCGAACTGCAGGATCACGGACTGGAGGAAGACCGCAAAGTCATTCCGCTGGTGGAGAAACTGGCGCGGGATACGGAAATCCCACTGGTGATCACCAACGATGCGCACTATCTGAAGAAGGAAGACTCGCGCTCGCACGAGATTCTGATGTGCATCCAGACGGGGAAGACAATGTCGGACCCGAACCGGATGCGCTTCACCACCGAAGAGTTCTATCTCAAGACGCGCGCTGAGATGGAGAAGCTCTTTCCTGGCCATTCGGCTGCGCTCGACCGCACGTTCGACATCGCCGAGCGGTGCAACGTAAAGCTGGAGAAGGTGACAGACCCCTTCCCGCGTTTCGAGATACCGGAAGGCCACTCGACCGATACCTATTTTGAGTACGTCGCGCGGCAGGGTTTTGAGAAGCGCCGCCCGCGCCTGGAAGCGATGCGCGCCAAAGGGCACCTGCGCAATGAACTCGGGGCCTATGTGGATCGCCTGGACATGGAAATCCGCATGATCCAGAAGATGCAATTCTCGGGTTACTTCCTCATCGTGTGGGATTTCATCCGGTTTGCGAAGTCTTCCGGCATTCCTGTGGGGCCGGGCCGCGGGTCGGCCGCCGGCAGCCTGGTCAGCTATACGATGGAGATCACCGACGTCGATCCGCTCCAATATGGTTTGCTGTTTGAGCGCTTCCTCAATCCGGAACGCGTCAGCATGCCCGATATCGACATCGATTTCTGTACGCATCGCCGTGGTGAAGTGATTCAGTACGTGACGGAGAAGTACGGCCGCGAGCAGGTGGCGCAGATCATCACGTTCGGGACGCTGGGCGCGAAGGCCGCCATCAAGGACGTGGGCCGGGCGCTGGACATGACCTTCGCGGATGTGGAAAAGCTCACCAAGCTGATCCCACCGACTCTGAATATCAAGCTGAAGGAAGCCATCGAGCAGGAGCCGGGGCTGCAGGATCTGTCGCGCAAAGACGAGCGTGTGCGTGAGGTGCTGAACGTCGCGCAGCGGCTGGAAGGCTTGGCTCGCAACGCAGGCGTGCATGCCGCGGGTGTAGTGATCTCGCCCGTACCGCTGAAGGAACTCGTGCCGCTGTACCGCACGAACCGGGAAGAAGTTGTGACCCAGTTCGACATGGTGGGGCTGGAGAAACTGGCCCTGCTGAAGATGGACTTCCTCGGTCTCACCACGCTCACCATCTGTCACGAAGCGATGGCGCTGATCAAGAAGCATCGTGGGGTGGATGTGGTGATGGAAGACATCCCGCTCGATGATGTGAAGACGTACGAGATCTTCTCCAAGGGGTTCACCAGCGGCGTATTCCAGTTCGAATCGCCGGGCATGAAGGACATCCTGCGGCGCTACGAGCCCACGCGTCTTGAGGACCTTTGCGCGTTGAACGCGCTCTATCGCCCGGGGCCGATTCAAGGCGGCATGATCGACGACTTCATCGACCGCAAGCACGGGCGCAAGGAAGTCTCCTACGATCTGCCCCCGTTGAAGACGGTGCTGGAAGAAACCTATGGGGTCATTGTGTACCAGGAGCAGGTGATGCAGGTGTCGAACCTCATTGCCGGCTACTCGCTGGGCGACGCCGATCTGCTGCGCCGCGCCATGGGTAAGAAGAAGCTGGAAGAGATGACCAAGCAGCGCGAACGCTTCATCAAGGGCGCGCTGGAACGGAACTATCCACAGAAGAAGGTGGAAAAGATCTTCGACCTGATGGAGCAGTTCGCGGGCTACGGCTTCAATAAATCGCATTCGGCTGCTTACGCGTACCTGGCCTACGTCACCGCGTATCTCAAGGCGCATTATCCGCGAGAGTTCATGAGCGCGCTGCTCACGTCGGAAACGGGCAACACGTCGAAGATCGTGAAGTACATTAATGAGTGCCGTGAAATGGGCATCCGCGTTCTGCCTCCCGATATTAACCACAGCGACCTCAACTTCACTCCTGACGGCGACGCCATCCGCTTCGGACTGGGTGCGGTGAAGAACGTCGGCGCTTCCGCCGTGGAGGCGGTGGTTGCCACACGGCAGAAGGTGGGCAAGTTCCGGTCTTTGTACCAATTCTGTGAAGAAGTGGACATGACGGCCATCAATCGCCGCATGATTGAGAGCCTCATCCGCGCCGGGGCGATGGATATGATGGGCGCCTCGCGCAGCCGGATGTTCGCAGCGGTGGAAGGCGCCATGGAGGCTGGGTTGCGCGCCTCCCGCGATCGCCTCAGCGGGCAGACCGATCTGTTCGGGATGATGATGAGTGCCGAAGAGCAGGCTGACCCCGAATTGCCGCGCGTGCCGGATTGGACGCAGGCCGAGACACTCACCGGTGAGAAAGAGATGCTCGGCATTTACGTCACCGGGCATCCGTTGGATCCCTTTGCGGATAAGGTGAAGGAACTGACCCCTTATTCCACGGAAGGACTGGAGAACCTCGCCCGTGGAACGGAAGTGAAGATCTGCGGCATCCTTACCGGAATCCAGCGCAAGCGCAACAAGGAGGGCAAGCTGTTCGCATTGATGCAACTGGAAGATTGGAACGGCACGCTGGAAGCGATGGTGTTCAACTCGCAGTTCGACGCGCTGCAGCCGTACCTGGTGGAAGACAAAGCGGTGATGGTGCGAGCCTCCGTGCTTCCCGAAGAAAACTCTTCGCCCCGGCTGAACGTCCAGGAAATCATTCCGCTGGAACTGGCGCGGGTGAACTATCCTTCGCTCATCTCGATTCGCGTTGGTCTGGGACGGCCGGAGCGGGCCGATGCCTTGCAGACGCTGATCGGCCGCAAGCCCGGTGATACCGGGGTGCGTCTGCGGCTGGATCAGCCACGCGATTTCTCCGTCGTGCTGGACCTTACGGCGAAGGTCAAGCCGGACAAGGAATTCTTCTCCGAGGTGGAGAAGATCTGCGGGTCCGAAGCGATCGAAGTGCTAGCCAGCTAGAATAGACAGAAGTGGAATCCTCACAAGCGAATCCGGCGAACACGCCCGGCCCGGTTTGGCAGCGGGTGCAATTGGCCCGTCATCCGAAGCGGCCCCACACCCTCGATTACATCGCGAGCCTGATTACCGATTTCCAGGAAATTCACGGAGACCGGGCGTTCGGCGACGATGCGGCGATCGTCTGCGGGATCGGTCTGTTTGAAGATAAGCCGCTCATGATTGTAGGCCAGCAGAAGGGCCGGGATACGAAGCAAAAGCTGATTCGCAACTTCGGTATGCCGAAGCCAGAGGGATATCGCAAGGCGATGCGGGCGATGAACCTGGCGGCGAAGTTTGGGCGCCCGATTGTGACCCTGCTCGATACCCCCGGTGCTTATCCCGGCATTGATGCCGAGGAACGCGGCCAAGCTCAGGCGATTGCCCTCAATCTGCGGGAAATGTCGCGCTTGGGTGTGCCTGTGATCGTGGTCGTGATTGGCGAGGGCGGCAGCGGCGGCGCGCTGGCACTCGGCGTCGGCAACCGCGTATACATGCTGGAGAACGCCATTTACAGTGTGATTTCGCCGGAAAGCTGTGCAGCCATCATCTACCGCGATGCGGGGAAAGCGGAGATGGCGGCCAACGCACTGAAGCTCACCGCGCCCGATTTGAAGCGCCTGGGACTGATCGACGACATCATTCCGGAGCCGCCGGGCGGGGCTCACGAGAATCCGGCAGCAGCAGCAGAAGCGCTTCGCTCCACCGTGCGTACGGCTTTGGCGGAACTGGGGCGGCTAAGTCCGCAGCAACTGATCGATGACCGGTACGACAAGTTCCGCAAGATGGGCAGCTTCTTCGCGGAGGTAGGTGGGTGAAGAAGACTGGTTTATACATCGCCATCGGCGCAATCGTGTTCATCGGCATTGTCGTCTTCTCGACGCTCGGGCTGCGCAAGCATCGCGTCGAAGTCTGCATGGAGTTCAACGGCCGGACGAATTGCCGGACGGCGTCGGGCGAGACTCCGGAGCGGGCCAAATCCGCCGCGATTCAAAATGCCTGTGCGCTTATCGCCTCCGGTGTGGGGGATAGTATCGCCTGCCAGAATCGGCCTCCGGTGAGTTTGAAGAACCTGGACTAACCGCGCGGCAAGACGTCGGCGGGAATCGTGATATGTTGTCAGTGAGCAGACAATCGATGAATCGCAATTTTCTTCCGTCCAGACGGCAAATGTTGTTCGGGTCCTATTTGGGCTTGGGCGGGTTGGCCCTTGCCGGTATGACGGACAACCCACTTCTGCCGCGCGCTGCTCACAAGCCGGTAAAAGCGAAACGCTGCATCTTCCTGTTCATGGAAGGCGGCGTGAGCCAGATGGACCTGTTCGAACACAAGCCGGAACTGCTGAAGCGCGCCGGGCAACGGATGCCGCAGGCGTCGGGCACTACGGGAGAGATTGCCACATTTTCCGCGGCGCCGAACCGCATTATTCCGCCAGTGGCGCCCTTGCGCCCCCATGGACAATCCGGGCGGTATGTTACGGATCTGATGCCGGCTCTCGCTGGGGTCGTCGATGAACTGGCGTTCATTCATGGGGTCAAGGTCGATAACAACAATCACGGCCCGGCAGTCTATCATTCCCTTACCGGCAATCAATTTCCCGGGAGCGCCTCGATTGGCGCCTGGGTCACCTACGGGCTGGGATCCGAGAACCAGGATCTTCCAGGCTTCATCGTGCTTGGCGACAAACGTGGATCCACCATTGGCGGAGCAGGCGTTTGGGGCAACGGGTTTCTCCCTGCGGCCTACCAGGGGACTCTATTCCGCAACGGCTCCGCACCGATCGTCGATTTGCACCGGCCATCGCACCTCTCAGCTGCCGATCAACGCAAGGAATTGGATCTGCTGCAGTGGATGAACCAGAAGCACAAGGACCAGCGCTCCAACGCAAGCGAACTGGAAGCGCGCATTGCATCCTATGAGCTGGCATTCCGGATGCAGACGAAAGCGCCGGAGTTAGTGGATCTGGGACAGGAGTCCGAGGCGACCCAAAAGTTGTACGGCTTGGACGATCCAATCTCAGAGCCCTTCGGCCGGCAATGCCTGATGGCGCGGCGCATGGTGGAGCGCGGTGTGCGCTATGTTCTTTGCCTCCACGGCGCCGGTGGCGACCGCTGGGATGACCACGGTGACGTGAAGGGCCGTATTCCGAAGCACTGCAAGGAAGTGGATAAGCCGGTGGCCGGGCTGATTGCCGACCTCAAATCGCGTGGCTTGCTGGATGACACGCTGGTGGTGTGGGCTTCCGAAATGGGCCGCACTCCGTTTGACAACAATCTGGTGACGGACAAGCCTGGCCGTGACCACAATCAATACGGACTGGTGGTCTGGATGGCGGGTGGCAACGTGAAGGCGGGAGCCACCTACGGAGAAACGGACGACTTTTCCGTGCGTGCGGCGAGTTCGCCTATTCCTCTCCGCGACGTTCACGCGACCTTGCTGGAGTTGCTGGGGCTGGACCAGAACCGGTTGACTTACCTGCACGCTGGGCGCTACAAAAAGCTCACCGATATTGGTGGAACCGTGATCCGCAATGTGATTTCGGCCTAGAATGCAAACTTGCTGAGGATGTTGAGGATATAGGTGCGGGTTTCTTCGATGGGTGGGACACCGCCAGCACGATCCACCCGGCCCGGGCCGGCATTATAGGCGGCCAGAGCTAATTCCAGGTTCCCTTGGTATTTGTCGAGCATCTGCTTGAGATACCGCGTCCCACCATCAATATTCTGTTTTGGATCGAAGGGGTCTTTCACGCCAAGCTCAGCGGCGGTGGCGGGCATCAGTTGCATCAGGCCTTGCGCGCCTTTCGGAGAGACGGCGCAGGGGCGAAACGCGCTCTCGCGTTCTATCACGGAGCGGACCAACTCCTCTTTGAGTTTCACCCGGGCAGCCGCGTCCTTGATCAGCGGCCCAATCTGTTCCGTGGGAATCGGATCGCAATCGGCGTTTGGCATGCTTATGGGCGATGGCATCGGCGGATTGGCGATGGGTTCCGGAGACCAGGGGATGGTGAACCAGGAAGCTGGCTCAGAGGTGGAAGCTTGGGGCACTGCGCCAAGAAGTTGCCGGCGGACGGAAGCTTTCTGTTGTTCGACGGAGGAAAGCTGGGCGCTACGCGAGTTTTGCGTGGCTGGCGGGGTTTCTGCGGCGAGGTAAAGTGTAGCCAGCGCTACAACAAAAAATACCACTTCTATCTCTATCGGCAGGAACACCCTGGTACTTGAGACTAACGAAGTCCGGTGTAATCTTTCGTTCTAAGGACCTCACTAATTTGCCACTTAGGTAAAAAATCACGTCGTGGGAAACTACACCTCCAAGGGGTCTGCGACGATTATAGGGGTATGCAGGACAGGCGTTTCCAACCTCGCATGTTGTGCGCGGATCTGGTAAACATCCAATGGACCGATGAGTCCGGGCGCACGCACCGGACCATTGCGAATCTAGAAGACATCTCGTTATCGGGGGCGTGTTTGCAACTGGACCATGCGATACCGTTGAACTCGAAGCTACGAATCAGCTATCCGAAAGGGCAAATGGTTGGAATCGTGCGCTATTGTGTTTACCGGGAGATCGGATATTTTATTGGACTCCAGTTTCAGGAAGGGGCTGGCTGGTCGAGGAAAGCATTCAAACCACAGCACTTATTCGATCCGCGAAGGCTCACGGCGAAGCCGCCTAAGGTTCGCCCGGATGCCGGTCTGGAGATGGGTTTGCCCAACTAACGGCCGCTGGCGCGGTAGTTGGCGACAGCCTCTGACGTTCGTAGGGGCCGATTGTAGATACGGAGTTGCTCCACCTTGCCGATGCGAAGTTGAGGTGCCCCGCTCAATCCACGCAAATCACGGCTGAACCTGCCCCATCCGAATTGCCGCTGTGTGCCTCCGTCATGCAGTTTGCCATCAACCAGAAAGGTGATGACCTTCGGTCCCCCATCCACGATCACCGTAACATGGTGGCGCGTGCCTGTGGACAGCGCATTCTCGTCAGAAGACCAGCGGTTTTCCGTCCGTCCGTCGTTCAGCACTAACTCGACTGACCCGTTTCCACCCGTCTGCAGCAGGAACCCCTTCCCGTCAGCCGTGCGATTGTCCAACAGAACCTGGCCCGCCGCCAGTGACTCGAAGCGCACAGCGAGGTCAATAGAGACTCCCGCCCTCATGTCCCTGGTGCCATGGCCGCCACGGCTCCGCTCCACAAACGCTGGAAGCTCCGGCATGGGGGCAGTCGATGGCATCGATCCGGATTTAGGCAGATCAAGGACCAGGCCGCTGGTTACGGCAGTCCGGTTGTCGAACTGATTCCACATTCCTTCCAGCAGCGTATTGTCCAGCTCGTGAACCCGGGCGATCTCTTTCTGCGTTTCCGTGAGGTAGTATTTGCCTCCTTCTTCCACCAGATCTGGATAGCTCATGCGGATGATGGGGTCGTCGTCATAGAGGGCGATCTCCGGCTGTGACCAGCGGATGATTTTGCCCTTCGGCGAATCCGTCTCTACGCCACCCACCAGCCAGACCGGATTTCGCTCCTCGTAGGCGATGGTGCGGCGGCGCGGATGTTCCAGGATGAATCGTCCCCCGTGGTTGTGGAACCAGTAGACGAACTTCCCGTTCTCGCAGCGCCAGGCGAAATTGGCGGCCCGGGGATGCTTCATCAAACGGCCATCGGCATAGCGCATGTATTCGGAAGGTTCCCAGGTGCGGCCGCCATCCCGCGAGTAGGAATAGGCCGAGTGCCCGTCAATGGTCCGGAAGACCACGAACAGAGACCCGTCGCTCAGCTCGGAAAAACTGTGCTCTTCGGCGATGGGTCCGCCGCCGGCGGGGGCCCGGATTCCCTTATCTCCCTCAGGGAGTGTTGCCCAGTGAAGCTTACTGGGGTCACGCTCCGTGAGAATATTGTCACTCCGCAGCAGCACGCCTTCGCTGGAAGTAAAGAAGCCTTCCCCGAAGCCGCCCACTTTGTGCAGGGGCACATAGCCGGCGTTCTTGTGGAGAAACGCTTTGCCCACCGTCCAAAAGAACTTGATCTTTCCCTGATAGGGATTCCGCTTGTCGATCTCGAAGTCCTTCTGCGGAATGTCATACCGCTGGGCGGACCAACTGCGGCCGTGGTCGTCACTGTATTTGAAGACAAAGTGGCCGAGCGAGTCCACGCGCTTCACCCATCCATCGCGGTAAGCGGGCTTGTCGCCGATGACCTGGCGGATATTGTCCGTGTTGTGATTGTAGAAGACGTAGACCCGGCCGGATGGGATCTTCAGCATGACGGCATAAGAAGCCTCCGGACCGTTCGAAGGTTCGACATCCACCGCCTCAGACCATGTTTTGCCACGATCCGTGCTGCGACGCGTGACGATGTGCTGGCCTCCCGCGCCTTCCTGTCCCGGACCCGTAGTGACGACGCACAGCCACGCGCCATCGTTGGTCTTGACGACGTAGGGCTGATCGGAATAGCCTTCATCCGGGATCACGGAGCCGGCGACGATATTGCGCGGATCCGGCATTTGTGCCTGGAGAACCGCGGCTGCGAACAAGATGGCAAAGAAACGCATGGGCTTTTTCAGAATAGTAGTTTCAGGGAGAACTGTACCTGGCGCTCTCCGGTCGCCGAGCTGATCACGCCGAAATCGTTCGCCCCCAGGTTCTCGCCGGGAGTAAAGAAGTAGGGCGTGTTGGACAAATTGAATGCTTCGGTGCGGAAGAGCAGCGAGACCCGCTCACGGATGGGAAAATTCTTCTGCACGGCGAAGTCGTAGTTCACACGGCTTGGGCCGCGAACGTCAGAAACGGTGCGGCTCACATTGCCGAACGTGAATGGATCGGGGACAGTGTATCGCGTTACGTCAAACCAGCGGTTGAGACGGGATTGCGGCGAGCCGGAAAGCTCAGCCGATTGGCCGGTGCTGTTGGGACGCAGTACTCCACCGCCAACGCCGCTGTTGCCTGTTGAGGTAAGTGCGATGGGGAAACCCTTGTTCCACGAATAGGCTCCGGTGATCGACCAGCCGCCGGCGATCCATTGCACCGGCGCGGACGCGGAATTGAGGAACGTCTTTCCTTTGCCGAAGGGAAGATCGAGTGTGTGGCTGATCACCAGGCGCTGCGAAACGTCGCCTTCCGATAGGCTGCGCTCCGCGGCGAGGTTGTAGATGTCCTGCACCGGCGGCACGAACGCAGTCTCACCAAACACGCGGCCGCTGCCGTTGTCGATCAGCTTCGAGTTCGTATAGGTGACCAGGATGGAGTACCCTCGCGCAAAGCGCTTCTCGGTGCGCATGACCAGCGAGTGATAGGTGGACGAACCCATGTTCTGTGCCACAGCCGGCGAGTTCGTGGTGACCGAGGTGTATTGCGGAAACGGCCGCAGCAACTGCGATTGCGCGATGGTGCGCTGCGCATGCGTGCCGACATCGGCGATGCCGAAGAATGGATTCGCTACCTGCTGGTTCAATGCCGCGCCCAGTGCCTGATAACGCGGGTGCAGCTGGTTCCAGTTGCCCGAGACAGGGATGCGCGTGCCTTTGTTGGCGGCATAGCCCGCTTCGAGGAGCAGTTGTTTGGGAAGCTGCCGCTGCACCGTGAAGTTCCATTGCTGGTTGTATGTGTTCGATTTGTTGCCGCGATCCATGATCAACAGGCCCTGGCCCAACTGAGTGCGGTACTGCGGCGTGTTGGGTGTCTGCAGAAGCCCATCCGGATAAGGATTGTCGATGGTGTTCAGCGGCGTCACTCCATCGAGGCTGGAGACCCAAGGCGTGGTCACCTGCGCACCCGGCATGCCGAAATTCTGCGCACCGGTGGTTCCAAAACGGGGCGTGTGGAAGATGCCATAACCGGTGCGAATCACCGTGCGTTCATTCAGCCGGTAAGCGAGTCCGATGCGCGGGCCGAAGTTGCGATAGGTGCTGTCGAACTGGCCCCGCGGCTCTCCATCCTGGCCCGGATAGCGAAGCACACCCGCGAGATTCGGCAGTGCTGGAATCCGAATGGGGAAGGGCGCGTTGAAGTCGAACGTGCCGAAACGGTTGTAGCGCTCCGTGCGCGGCTGCTCATATTCCCAGCGGAGCCCGGCGTTGATGGTGAGCTTTCCAAGACGGATATCGTCGTTGAAGAAGAACGAATAATACATGTTGCGAATCGACGCGGCGGGCACGCTGCCGATGGAGCCGGTGCCGAATCCGGTGAGCATGGAAGCGATGCCGCTGCCTGCATTGAGCGCAGCGCGCAGCGGATCGGGGCCTTGTGTCTGTCCCTGCCCGAAGCTGTAGCTGCCGGAAGGCGCGCCGCCCTGAAACGGAGTCTGGTTATAGAGGCGGATATCCGCTCCATAGGTCAGCGTGTGCTTGCCATGGTATTCCGTCTGCTCCGCTACTAATGTGTAGATGTCGTTCCCGCGGAGGATGCGGTCGCCGCTGGGTGCGCCGAGACCGGTGAAATTGGAAATGGCGATGGTCGGGTAGACCTGCTCCTGAACGGCGGCCGCGACGTTGGATGAGAATCCGATGTCGGTGAGGCTGACCTGTCCGGCAGAGCGTGGTGTGCGCCCTTCAAACCGCCGTACCGCGCCCAACCGCAGATTGAGGATGCGTGATGCCGATAGCGTCGAAGTCATGTTGATCACACCCGTGAGCGCATGGCTCAGTGTGGTCCCCACTACCGTGTCGGCAATGTTGTTGAACGGCCCGGTCTGCCCCGTATCGCCAACATTGCGGCTTATGCGCCCGAAGAGGCTGTGCTTTTCGGAAAGCCGGTGATCGACACGGAACGACCATTGGTCGGAATCGACAAAGCTCGCAGGATTCCAGGAAAAGTTGTTGATCAGCGCCGGGCCTGTACCGGCTTGATTGGGCGGGGGCATGAACTCCAGCAGCCTGCGTCCGACGCGGCTTTGCTGTGCCTGCGGGATGATGTTGCCAGGATAAGGGTCGCGGAGAAAACCGCCCGCCGGATTCGCCCGAGTTGTGAACGGATTGTAGACCACCACCAGCGCGCCTTGTGCGTTCAGGCGCTGCGAAAAATCGCCGCGTACCTCAGCCGGCGTGGGAACCGTGAGAATACCCGCGCCGCCGCCGATGTCTTCTCTGTGACCCTGATACTCGCCGAAAAAGAACGTCTTGTTCTTGACGATGGCGCTGCCGGCCGATCCGCCGAACATATTGAAGTGGAACACTGGCCTCGCCTGCCGCCGCGCGTTGGAAAAGAAGTTGTTGGCCCGCATGCGGTCATTGCGGAAGAACCAGAATGCCGAACCATGCAACTCGTTCGTTCCGCCTTTGGTGATCACGTTGATGGCTCCGCCGCCGCTGCGTCCGAACTGCGGGCCGAAGCTGTTGGTGAGAACCTTGAACTCCTGCGTGCCATCCGGCGTCGGTGAGATGGCAAAGTTGTTGTTCTCCGGCAACATGATGGAGACGCCGTCCACCAGATAGTCGTTGGTGCGGAAGCGCCCCCCGTTGATGGAAATGTCGGAGAGAACAAACAGCGGCGCTCCAATGTCGCCCGTGGAAGCCGTGCTGCCGATCGCTCGCGGATTGATCTGCACGCCGGCGCTGAGCCCCACCAGGTCAAAGATGTTGCGCCCGCGGATGGGAATCTCTTCAATGGAGCGGGTGTTGACCACCTGGCCGAGGGAGGCAGATTCCGATTCGATCAGCGGAGTTTCTTCGCTGACCGTGAGGCTGGTTGCCGTGTCGCCCACTTCCAATTGGAAGTCGATGCGCAGCCTCCCTTCCACCGGCAGGTTGAGTTTCTCGCGAACCGATGTCTTGAAACCTTTGTTGGAGATCGACACGCGGTAGGTTCCCGGCCGGAGATAGTTCGCCTGATAGAATCCGGCGTTGTCCGTGGCGATGCGGGCAACCTGGTTGGTCTCGAGGTGCAACACCTCAACATTGGCTCCGGAAATGGCTGCGCCAGTCGGATCTGTGACCGCGCCGAGAATAGCGCCAGTGATGTTTTGGGCGTACGCGTGAGGCGCTGCCAGCGCAAGGATCGAGAGCAGCAAGCGACGAAGCATGGGACCTCCCCTTAAAACTGATACGACAGTTTATTATTGGTTAGTCTATGCGCTTTGCGTTAGACTGTCAATGGATAGGATGAAAACTGACGTGCCAGTTTCAAAGCGGCAGAGCGCCGATTTTGCGGATTCTGCCTATCGCCGTCTCTGCGATGCGATTCTCGACGGAAGATTGACTCCCGGAACTCCTCTTTCCCGCCGTGTGCTCGCGGTGGAGTTCGGAATGAGCACCGTGCCGGTGGGCGAGGCTCTGCTGCGATTGGAGGCCGAAGGCCTGGTGGAAAGCCGGCCCCGCGCTGGAAGCCGCGTGCGTATTCCCACAGCCAGTGAGATTCAAGGCAACTACGAATTGCGCGAAGCTTTGGAAACGCATTCCGCGAGGCTCTTCGCCGAACGCGCCACGGAAGCGGACCGGAAGCGGTTGCTGGCTGCGGCAGCGAAGCTGGATGCGGTTTTCGCTCGCCTTGATCGCAAGTCCTACTCCGCGGGGAAGCACGCTTTGGCGGAGCGCCAGCACATGCGTTTCCATATGCTGGTTGCCGAGGCGGGGCGATGCGCGGAACTGGCCAATGCCATCGAGCGCAGCCGTGTGCTGCTGTTCAACTGGCTGTTCACCATGTCCGCGGAATTCGGTGTTCTGCCCGAAGGTTGGCACGGAATGCTGGCCCGCAAACTCGCGGACGGCAGTCCTCGCGAGGCGGCGGAAGCAATGCGCGTTCATGTCCGCTATCGTAAAGACGAAGTCATTGAAAAGCTGGCGCAGTTGACGGGATCAGGCGGCGGCCGCATGGCAAGGGGCCCTCAGCGCCACCGCAACGGAGGGCCGGCAAAGTGACGTCTTCGCGGCGGGAGTTTCTTGCCGCGCTGGCTCTCGCCGGGCGCGATCCCAACTTCGTGCTCATTCTGGCCGACGACCTGGGATACGGCGATCTGGGCTGCTTTGGTGCGGTGGACAGCGTCACGCCCAACCTGGATCGCCTGGCGCAGGATGGGGCGCGGTTGACGAATCATTACACGGGATCGCCTGTGTGCTCGCCCGCACGCGCCAGCCTGATGACCGGACTCATCCCCGACCGCACTGGCGTGACTGGGGTGTTGCGCGATGACGATGACGATACCGGCTTGGACTTGCGCCTGCCTACCATTGCCTCTCTACTGCGCGACAAGGGTTACACCACCGCTTTGATCGGCAAGTGGCACCTCGGGATGAAGGGCGCCTACCTTCCCCGCAAGCGCGGCTTCGACTACTTCTGGGGCTTCCTCAACGGCACCATCGACTACTTCACCCATCTTTCGAAGGGCGGCGGCGCGACGGGCCAGCGTACCACGTACGAGAATGAGCAGCCCGTGGAGCTGAAGGGTTACTTCCCAGACCTGGCAACGGCGAAGGCGGTGCAGTTCGTGGAATCCCATGCGCCGCGGAAGTGGTTCCTGTACCTGCCGCTTGCGTTGCCCCACACGCCACTGCAAGCGGCGCCGCGATGGAAGAAGGACGAATCCAACGCCGAATACCGTGGCATGTTGCGCTCACTCGACAACACCATCGGTGAGTTGCGAGCAGCATTGGAACGAACCAAACAGTGGGATCGCACCGTAGTGATTTTCTTGTCCGATCATGGCTGGGTGAAGAAGCGCGCCCCCGCTGAGGCCGGAAGCAATGGGGCATTGCGCGGCGGCAAGTACGAACTCTACGAAGGCGGCATTCGCGTGCCTTGTATTGTTCGCTGGCCTGGGCTCACGAAGCCTGGCTCAACCATACACACACCCTGCTGGTTTCCCGATTGGCTTCCGACACTTGCCGGCAAGCACACACAGGATGGCGTGGATATCAAAAACGTACTACGCGGCTCCACGCGCGCGGATCGCGAGTTCTACTGGCGTTTCGAAGACAGCGCCGTGAAAACGCCACTCAGCTTTGCCATCCGCTACGGGAAGTGGAAACTGCTCAAGGTGGGCACCGAGAAATGGCTCTTCGATCTGGAGCAAGACCCCGCGGAGCAACGTGACCTGAGCATGCGGCAGCCTGCCATTGTGGCCGACCTGGAGCGTAGGCTCGCCGCCCGATTCTGACGTACCATGACTACATGTACTCCCCTCGGCATTCGCTAACCAAATGGTTGGTGGCGGCGTTGTTTGCCGGCATCTTCTGTCTCCGTGCCCTGTCCAGCTATCAGCAGGGCAATCCGCAAAATGACTTTCACTTTTCGCTGATCGGCGATCGCACGGGGGACGCGCAGCCGCAAATTTTCGGCCGCGTCTGGCGCGAGGTGGACATGCTGCGCCCCGATTTCGTCGTCACCGTCGGCGACACGATTCAGGGCGGCAAGGAAGACAAGATGGAAGGCGAATGGGCCGAATTGCGGCCGCTTTGGAAGAGGTACAACCGCTACCCGGTCTACTTCACCCCCGGCAATCACGATATCTGGTCGAAGGCGTCGGAACAGTTGTACATCAAGGAGACCGGCAACAAGCCTTACTACAGCTTCCATTACCAGGACGCGCATTTCACGATCCTCGACAACAGCCGCACCCGTGACTTGAGCGCGGAGCAATTGCAGTTCCTGGAAGACGATCTCAAGGCCAATGCCAACCGTAATCCGAAGTTCGTCGTCTTCCACCGGCCGTTTTGGATTACAGCCTTCCAGGAAGGCGGCGCCGAGATGCAGCTTCATAAGCTGGCGAAGCAGTACGGTGTGCACCACGTCATCAGCGGCCATGGCCATCGCTTTGTCCGGATGGTGCGCGATGGCATCACCTACATGGAAGTAGGCAGCTCCGGAGGCGGCATGAAAGGCAGCCTGATCCGCGGCGACGGATTCCGCAACGGCTGCTTCTATCACCACGTTTGGGGCCGCGTGAAGGGTGGCGAAGTCACCTTCACGGTGAAGGAGCTCGACGGGCAGTTCGGAGAAGGCCGCATGTTCAATGCCGCCGATTGGGACGAGAACGGGCCGAAGTTTGAAACAGCCGATCCTGCGCTGAGCACCAAACCGCAAACGTAATGCCCCGTACCGGTTGGGGATGGGAAATCACGCCCGAGGAACTGCGTTCCTGGATTCTGTTCGAAGATGATCGTCTGCTGGTAGTGAATAAGCCGGGCCTGGTGGTTTGCCATCCCTCCAAACACGGGCCGTGGTCCAGTCTGATTGGCGCCTGCCGTGAATTGCTTGGCCTGGACCGGCTGCATATGCCCTCACGGCTCGACCGGGAAACCAGCGGTGTGGTGGTCTTTGCGAAGGACGCGCGCACCGGCTCTCTGCTGCAGCGCGCGATACAACATCGCAAGGTACGCAAGATCTATCACGCCGTGCTTGTGGGCGCATTGCGTGAACCTGCCTGTGTCCGGGGGGCAATCGGCAAAGATACTGGTTCCGTGGTTTGGATGAAGCAGGGCTTACGCGAAGACGGCCAGCCGGCTCAAACAGAGTTCTTCCCCTTGGGCTGCGACGCCGAATACACCTTGGTGCGAGTGCAGCCGCATACTGGGCGCTTGCACCAGATCCGAGTGCATGCCTCATCCATTTGCCATCCCGTCGCCGGCGACAAGATCTACGGGCCCGACGAGCGCCTGTTTCTTGAATTCCTCGAGACCGGCTGGACCGAGCGCCTTGCCCGGTTGCTGCGCTTTGAGCGTCAGTTGCTGCATGCTTCGGAATGGCAGTGCCTGGAGGAAAGCATGCCGCTGCACTTCTGCGCCTCGCTGCCGGAAGAATGGAAAGCTGTAACGTGCGTGGCTGATGCGGCGATTCAGCCGTAGACGCTAGCCTCAAGGGAATGCGCGTCCTTCTGTTGGTGTGTGTGGCCGGGCTGCTGCCCGCTGCCGATCTTTACGTTCGCAATGTCACTCGTATCGATGTGACTGGGGCGAAGAAGCCGTATCGAACCAGCCTTTGGATTTCAGCGAACCGCGTGCGTGCCGAAGGTGCTCGTGTGAAGGCTCCGAAGAACGCCGAGTTGGTGGATGGGGAAGGGAAGTACCTGGTCCCCGGGCTTTGGGATTCGCACTTTCATCTCATCCGCGACGAATCCAATCCGCAGCCGGTGCTCGACAGCTTGCTGGCTCATGGAGTCACCACCATCCGCGACATGGGGAGCATTCCGGAGCGCATCGTAGTTCTTCGCGACGCAATTGCAGCGGGGAAGACGCAAGGTCCGCGACTATTTGTTGCTGGAGTGATGCTGGACGGGCCGCCCTCCAAACCCGGCCCCACGCTGCACATTGTTGCCAATGCGGCAGAAGCGGCTGCGGAGGTGGACCGGCTTGCAGCGCTCAACGTGGATTTCCTCAAGGTGCAGCAGAATCTCTCCGCCGAGAGCTATCGCGCCGTTATCGCCAAAGCAAAAGAAAAGCGCCTCGCGGTGATGGGCCATACGCCGGATGCCCTGACGGTAACGGAAGCGGCCAAGGGCAATCAGCGCAGCATCGAACATCTCACCGGCGTTCTGGTCGCCTGTTCCTCCCGTGAAAATGAACTGCGGGAACTCATCGCGAAGGGCGTAGCCGCCGTCGATTTCGGGCCGCTCGGCGACCCCGGCCGAATCACCCTCGATTCCCATTCCGAACAAAAAGCCACAGAATTGTTTCGGCAATGGAAAGCCCCGTTTCAGGTTCCCACTTTGGTTTGGGAGAAGGCGTACCTCTTGGCGCCATCCACGCGACGCCGTCCGGAGACAGCCGCGATGATGAAGGAATATTTCGCCAAAGGTATGGAGGTTGTCCGCCTCATGCGAGGTGCGGGAATTCGCTTCGTTGCCGGAACAGACGGTGGCGATACATTTACTACCCCAGGCCTCGGCCTGCATCAGGAGTTGGAATTGCTGGTCGAAGCCGGATTGACTCCTCTGGAAGCGCTGCAATCCGCCACCGTGAACGCTGCGGCGATGATGAATCAGCCGTTGCCACCCACGGATTTCGTTTTGCTTGCGGCAAATCCACTCGATGACATCCGCAACACTCGTAGAGTGGAGGCGGTCATCGCCAAAGGGAAACTGGTGCGCTAGGATATGCCAATGAAAACTGTTTGGGATGACTCCGTTCGCAAGGAGTTGCTGGACCGCTTTGCCCGCTTGCAGAACGGCCAAAAGCCGGTCTGGGGCAAGATGAACGCGGGCCAGATGGTGGCTCATTGCAGAGACTCATTGCGCGCGCCGTTGGGGGAAATGAAGCTCACCGAGAAGTGGACTCCATTCCGAATCGGGTTCCTCCGCTACCTGGTGATCTACAAATTGCCATGGCCGAAGGGCTCACCCACTGCGGTTGAACTCATTCATGAGGGGCCGGAGGATCTGAACAGCAACAGGCAGCAACTCATCGAAGTCATGGAGCGCTTTGCCGCTCATCGTGGCAAGCCACTTCTCGATCACGCCGCATTCGGTCCGTTGTCAGAGAAAGATTGGGGCTGCCTCGCCTGGCGGCACCTCGATCATCACCTGCGCCAGTTCGGCGTCTAAATTCGTGGCACGTCCACTTCGGCCCCTTTGCGATCCGCCGAGACATAGCCCGCGTAGATGGCAAGCGTGATGTCGATGGCGAGTTCCAGATCGCATTCCGGATGCTTTCCTTCGCGCATGCACCGGACAAAATCGTGCATCTCGTACATCTGCCCGTTGGACCAGCCGAATTCAGGATACGCGGGGATCCAGCCTTCATTGGAACTGATCTTCTCCATCAGGTCCATGCCTTCGAATTCCTTGCGGCTGGGACTGTACAGATCCACCACCTTCACCGGTTGAATGTGGCAGCGGGTGCGGTGATTGTTGGCATACACCTCGACGAAATCATACACGCCGCCGAGAACCAGTTCGCTGGTCATCACGTCGGCAATCATTCCATCGTCGAAAATGACGTGAATGAACGCGTAGTCTTCGGTGTCTTTGTAGGTGGTTCTGAGGTAGCCGCGGTCCTCGAAATCGGGGCGCTTGGTGATGGCGTGCGTGCGGCAGGAAACGGCGACAGGCCGGATGGGTGAGCCTCGCCTCGCCATACCTTCCTTGCGCTTCAGGTAGAGGACGCCACCCAGCGGATGACACCCCTTGCCGATCAGCGATCCACCGCCCTGCTCGCTCCAGATGCCGTACACAGGGGAATGCGAGCCGGAATGCGATTCCTCAGCCGTCATGCGGAGGATCTGCGCTTTCGTGGTTTCGATGATCTCCCGCTCGCGCTGGATGGAAGGGGCGTAGATGTAGTTCTCCGCGTAACCGAGGATGACACCAGCCTCGTCGACGGTCTGCCGGATCCCGCGAAGTTCCTCAGTCACTGACGCCAGCATCTCTTCCTTCGAGAATTGCTCCGGAGAACCGAAGAAGCCATGGAACGGCTTTTCCACGATGATGTGCTTGCCCGCCTTGGCCGCGCTGCGGATGTAGGCGGCATGCGACGACGGCGGAGTGCAGATATCCAGCACATCAATGTGCGGCAGCATTTCCTCGACGCTTTCATATGAAGCCGTCGAAAATTCACGGGCGAAGGCTTCCCTGCTTTCCTTGCGCGAGGAGGTGACGCCCGCGGTGACTGCGGGAAGCCCGCGCAGGTTCTTGTGATGAAACTTGCCGGCGAATCCGGCTCCGGCGATGCCAATGCGAAGTGGGGAGGAATTCATGGGATGCGAATTCTCCAGTGTACGATGGGCGCGCCGCTCTAAAACGTCAGCTTCAATCCCAGTTGCATCGAGCGCGCCGACTGCGAGGCGTTGATCACGCCGAAATTCGGTGAACCAAGCGCTCCCCCTGGCTCTTCGAAATTGGCCCGGTTGAGCGAATTGAACGCTTCCAGGCGGAACTGCAGGTTCCAGGTTTCGGCGAACTTGAAATTCTTCAGCAGGGAGAGGTCCAGGTTTGCCAAGCCGGGTCCGGTCAGCAGGGAACGGCTGGCGTTGCCGAAGGTGAATTGCGGCGGCGCCACCACCGCCTCCGTATCGAAGTAGCGCTGCACGGTCTGCTGGCTCTTGGGCAACTTGGGATCACGCAACACATTCACGCGTTGTCCGCCGGAGAACGCGTTGAGATTGTTCACCTGCGTGGTGAGCCCGAACGGGCTGCCCTGTTGCAGCGTCATGATGGCGCCGATGTTCCAGCCCCCCAGTATCACTGCTGCCGGCCCATTGCTCAGGAACTTGCGCTTCACGCCCCATGGCAGTTCGTATACCGAACTGAAGGAAAACCGGTTGCGGATATCGTTGCCCGAAAGCGCCTTCTCCGATTGGCGGCTGTAGTAGTTTTGCATGCCGGAGACGGCGCCGATTTCCTGTGCCGCGGCCACGTCGTCAATGAACTTTGAGAACGTATAGTTGGCCAGCAGGTTCAGCCCGTCTGAGAATCGCTTCTCGTATTTGAGATTCACGCCGTGATACGACGAGTTGCCCCACATGGGCGCAGTCGTGGTGACATTACCGAATTGCGGGAATGGCCTTCGCGATTGCGCATTCCCCGCCCCCATCAACTCCGGACGCACCTGGTTGATGTTCACGTTCGGCCCACTCAGTTTGTGGCCCACCGTGCCGAGGTAGTCCACTTCGATGATGGAGTTCCATCCCATGCTCTGCTGTACGGAGAAATTCCACTGCATCGTGTAGCCGATGCGGCGATTGACTTCCACATAGTCGAAGTTCAAAGCTGCGGCCTGCCCCACGCGGACAGCACCGAATGCAGGGCCAAGATCCGGGCTGGTGACTCCGCCAGGGAACCCGTCGCGGAGATAGAAGGGCGCGGTAATCCCATTGTCAGGAGTGGTGTAGGCTGCCTGTGCCGCAAACCCCGCGCTGTTGTTGTTGGAGCCCGGCAGGGGCACCTGATAGAACACTCCCGACCCCGCACGAATCACAGTGCCTGTCCGCCCGAACGGCTTCCAGGCGATTCCGATACGAGGCATGAAGTTGTTCCAGTCGCCGTTGTAGAGCTTGCTGCCCAGACCGTTCTTGCCCGCAAAGGTGACGATGCCCGGTGTGTTGGAGACTGGGTTCATCGCCAGTGCATCGAAGCCATTCATGCGGTTGTTCGCATCGAACTTAGGCGTGTGTGCTTCCCAACGCAATCCCAGATTCAACGTGAGATTCTGCGTCACCTTCCAATCGTCCTGAACAAAGAGCGCGAAATACTTCGCCCTGCGATCGAGCAGGTCGGAATCGAGAACATCGCCGGAATTGGGAAACCCCAGCAGCAGGCTGGCCAGCGCATTCCCCGTGTTAGCCGCGTTCGCCGGATTGGATGTGGGCTGAATCGCAAACCCGAACTGCCCCGACATGAAGGAATTCAGATCGTCGACATTGCGCGCCAAGCGAACCTCTCCGCCGGTCTTCAGCGAATGCTGGCCTCGATAGATAGAAAGCGTGTTCACCACGTGTGTATCGTGGATCGGCACCTGTACCCGTTCCTGTGCCGTGGAGCCCAGCGCCGCATAGCCCGTCGTGTTGACGCGCGGAAAAGCCCGGTCCGACACACCCTTCAATCCCAGCTTGGTCGGCCACCCTTGATCGATGGACAGCGTGGTGGGATGGAAACTGCGCGGCTGCCAGTTGAAGCGGAAATCATTCAGCACGGTGGGCGAGAAGCTGTGCGTCTCGTTGATCAGCAAGGAATGTGCGCGCCGTACTGTGTTGCTGGCGTTCGGGTCGGCTGCAGGTTCGTCGTAGGCCGGTGTGATGAACGTCGGAAAATCGTGCAGGACGTAGCGAACGCTCACGCGGTCTTTGTCGTTGAAAATGTGATCGCCCTTGGATGTCCAAGTCGTAATGTTCAGGGCACTCACCGCGTTGCGATTGAAGTTGTTCGCACCGGCTAGATTGGTGGCTGGGCGATTCGCCGCCGGGAACAACGGAACAATCTTCGCCCCCACCGGATCAAAGCGCGAGGTGGGAATCACGTTGTTCGGAAACGGCGTGCGCACACGGGTTACCGCATCGTAAGTGGCCGGATCGTAGATCCGCGTGAGAGCGCCCGCTGTGCTGGTGGTTTGCGAGAAATCGCCGCGCCGCTGCAGGTCGGTCGGCACGGTCAGGTTGCGTACCTCGCCTACTCGCTGCCGCTGGAATTCCACGTGGGAAAAGAAGAACGTCCGGTTCTTGATCACCGGTCCACCCAGCGCGCCGCCGAACACGTTCCAGCGCAACGGCGGCTTGCGATCCGCAAAGAAATTTCGTGCGTCGAGTTTGTCGTTCCGCAGGTTCTCGTACAGCAATCCGTGGAACTGGTTGGTGCCGGAGCGTGTCGTCATAGCGACCACGCCGGATGAGGAATTCCCGAACTCCGCGGTGTAAGCGCTCTGTTGAATGCGAATCTCCTGCACCGCTTCCACTGGAGGGTTGAACAATGCCTGCGGCACTTCCAGCGCGATGTTCGAGGAGTTCACACCATCCAACAGCCATTGCTGTTGATCGGCGCGGCCACCGCCAATGACAACGCGCGGCCGGATCACATCGCCGCGAATATAAGCGCCGTTCCCCATCAGGCCCAGCAGATCGCCAACCCTGCGCCCGTTCAGCGGCATATCGGCGATGGTCTTGTTCTCAATGAACTGTCCCACCGTGGCCGATTCCGATTCGATCAACGGCGACGCACTCGACACCTCCACGGTCTCCGTCACCTGCCCGAGTTGCAGGGTGATATCCATGCGCACGGTTCGCCCGAGTTCCATCACGATCCCGGAACGCATACTGCGTTGGAACCCGGAAGACTCGGCTTCGATTTTGTAGCTGCCCGACGGCAGCAGCGGGAACGTATACTCGCCGGTGGATGCGGTTACCACGTGCGCCACCACGCCGGTTTGCTCATTCGTGAGCTTGATGGCGACATTGGCCAGACGAGCCTGCGATGGATCACTGACGATTCCTGTGAGCGTGCCGCTGCTGAGCTGTGCCAACAATGCGGCGGGAGAGAGTAAAGAGAGAAGTAGCAAACGATACATGGGTGCCCCTGCTTGTTCGGCCATTATATAGTCATTGGCATGAATGTGTGGTTTCTGTTCGCTGTGCTTGGCGCACTGGATGCCCAGCCCGTCGATCTCCCCCAGCCCTACCGGGCGATGCGCGCCTCCAGTTATCGCACCGATGGGGGCAACGCCGACGCTGTCCGCGTCGAGCCCCAAAGCAGCCACATCGTGGCCGACATCAAAGGCGCCGGCCGCATCGTACATATGTGGTTCACCATCGCCACGGCTGAGGAGAATTACCTGCGTACCACACGCATCAAGATCTACTGGGATGGCTCCACAAAGCCAGCCGTCGATGTTCCGTTCGGCGACTTCCATCTGATGGGGCACGGCCAGGTTCGCCAGGTGAATACGGCTTTCGTCACGGTGCGGGCGCGGCCGGAGTTGAACCACAACCTTCGCAATCCGAACGTGGCAGGCTTCAACAGCTACTTCCCCATGCCGTATTCCACCGGCGCGAAGGTGGTGATTGAGAACGGATCGAAGGAGCCTCTGACATCGCTCTACTATCAGGTGGACTACCAGGCCTGGCCGAAGGCGCCGAGCCCGCTGCGGTTTCACGCCGCATTCCGGGAGACAGCAGCCGAGCCCTTTCGCGGCAACGAGCCGGGCCGCGCAACCTCACGCAACACGAAGCCCGAAGACAATCACCTCATTCTGGAGACCACCGGTGCCGGACACTTTCTCGGCGTTGCACTCAGCGTCGATGCTTCGGGCGCCGGTTGGTGGGAGGGCGACGAGATGATGTGGATCGACGGCGAATCCTCGCCTTCCATCAACGGCACGGGCACCGAGGATTACTTCGGTAGCGCCTGGGGATTCCGCGCCGAATACAACATGCCCTATTTCGGTGTGACTTTCCTTCAGAAAGTGCCGTCGCGCCCGGATTGGCAGGCCGGCCTTTACACCGTCTACCGCTTCCACGAAAAGGATCCCATTCCTTTCCGCAAATCCTTCAAGATGTCGATTGAACGCGGCCACAACAATCATCGCCGCGATAGCAAGTACTGGAGCGTCGCCTACTGGTATCAGTGATCAGCGCCGTCCTCCACCTACGAAATGCACGATTTCCAGCCTGTCGCCCTTTTGCAGTTGAGTGCCGGGCCACGCGTCTTTCCTGAGAATCAATCCGTTGTACTCGATCGCCACACGGCTCGGATCGATATGAAGCGAAGCGAGTAAATCCAACATCGAGCAGGCGTCGGGCGCGGTGTGGCTTTCGCCGTTAATCACGAGTTCCATCCATTCTGTGGTAGCACAGTAAACATGCTGACCAAGCTGCGCATCCGGAATTTCAAGCGTTTCGACGATGTCGAAATCGAGCTTGGAAATCCGGTTCTGCTCGCTGGGCCCAACAATTCCGGCAAGACGACTGCATTGCAGGCACTGACCCTCTGGGAAATCGGGCTGCGGCGTTGGCGCGAAAAGCGTAGTGAAGGCACTCCCGAAAAACGGCCTGGCGTAACCATCAATCGCAAGGATCTGCAAAGCGTCCCCGTGCCTTCGGCGAACCTGCTGTGGCGCAGCTTGAAAACGCGAAACGTGCAACGTTCCAGCGGCAAGCCGGAAACTCAGAATGTGCGCATCGATATCATCGTGTCCGGTGTGGATGCGCTAGGTAAGCAATGGCAATGCGGGCTCGAGTTTGATTTCGCCAATGATGAGTCAATGTATTGCCGGCCTGTGCGTGTGGATGGCGCCAGAAGCCCGCGCCGCATGGCAGTGCCGGAGCAGGCCCACGCCGTGCGCATGGCGTTCCTGCCTCCCATGTCCGGGTTGGTCGCCAGCGAATCGCGGCTGAATCCTGGAGGCATCACCTACCGCCTGGGCGAGGGCCGCACTGCCGAAGTGTTGCGCAATCTCTGTTACCAGGTGCATGACAACCCCGCCGGTTGGGCCAAGTTGAAACGATGGATGCAGGACCTCTACCACATGGATCTGCAGGAGCCGGAATACATCGCCGAACGCGACGAGATCCAGATGGCTTATCGCGACGCGAGCGGCAGTGTGTTGGATATTTCCTGTTCCGGGCGAGGCATGCAGCAGACACTACTGCAATTGGCCTATCTGGAGGCGCATCCCCGTAGTGTGTTGCTGCTTGATGAGCCCGATTCGCACCTGGAGATTCTCCGCCAGCAGGAGCTCTTTCGTCTTCTGCGCGAAGCGGCCGTCGAGCAGGATAGCCAGTTGATCGTGGCGACCCATTCCGAGGCCATTCTCAATGAGGCGGCCCGGCAACCCGACTGCAAGATCGTGGCCTTTCTGGGCAAGCCCCATTTGCTTCCACGCCGCCGCGCGGCCCGTCTGCGGCGGGCGCTGGAAGAGGTTCGTTTCGATCAGTATTTCCTCGCCGAGCAGAAAGGGTGGGTTCTCTATTCGGACTCGAACTTTGAGTTGGATATGCTGCGAGTCTTTGCCGCCAGGCTGAAGCACCCCGCCGCAAGAGCACTGCAGCGGCCGTTTCATGTGGCCACCAGCGGCGATGTGGATGCAGCCTGTGAGCACTTCGCAGCGCTGCAGGAGGCCAAGCCTGACCTGCGAGGACTCCTCCTGACGTTTCACCCAGGCAACGGAAGCGAATCCGCCAACTGGAGAGCGCACCACTGGGAACGCAGTCATGCCGAGGATTACCTCAATCATCCCGCCACGCTGCGGGCATTTGCCGAACACTATGGCGCCGGTGAAGCTTCGGCCGGTTCCTTGTTCGCCGACACCGGCCGACAGCGAGCCATGGAGGCAATGGATGCCGCCTTGGACAAAGGCGTGGATCTTGCCGCTACGCTCCGGTCTTTCTTCGATGCACTGGGCGCGGCGCCCCCAACCGAAAGCGATGGTTTGTGGCGATTGGCAGATTTCGTTCCCGAAGAGTTGCTTGATGAGGAAATCCGTGTAGTGTTGGACGCCATCGACGCCGTTACCAGATGATGCGTAGCCTGCAAACAAAGCTAGAATGAGGTTTCGGAAGCGAGGTTAGTCGAATGCCACGTGAGCGCCTGTCGCGACGACATTTTTTCTTTGGGCCACTGCTGGCGGGTGCCATCCCAACAGCCGGTTTCGGAAGCAGTGCTTCGCTGAAAACCCTGGGCTACAAATCACCGAACGAGAAGCTGAATCTGGCCGCCATCGGTGCCGGTGGTCAGCCCGCTTCGGATCTGCGCGCCGCCCACGCTGGCGTGGAGAATGTAGTGGCGCTGGCCGATGTCGATTGGGCTCGCGGGAAACCATCCTTTGACCGTTTCCCCAATGCGGCCAAATTCAAAGACTTTCGCCAGATGCTCGACAAAGCCGGGCGCGATATCGACGCGGTGGTGATCGGGACTCCGGATCACATGCACGCCACTTGCGCCGTCGCCTGCATGCAGGCCGGCAAGCATGTCTATGTGGAAAAGCCACTGACGCGAACCGCCTGGGAGGCGCGGCTGCTCACTGCTGCCGCGGAGAAATACAAGGTCGCGACCCAAATGGGCAACCAGGGCTATTCACACGACGCCACTCGCGTCGCTTGCGAAATCTTCTGGTCCGGAGAAATCGGCGAAGTGAAAGAAGTCCACGCCTGGATCGGCCGGCCCAGTTGGCCGCAGGAGATGCCGAAACTACCGTCGCCAACTCCGGTGCCGGATACGCTCGATTGGGATTTGTGGCTCGGCGGCGCGACCGCGCGCCCCTTCAGCACGGGCGATGCCGATTACAACGCGTTTGTGGAAGCACGCAACAAACGCTACGGCCGTGGCGGCGCACGGGAGTTCGGCTTCTATCTGCCCTTCAACTGGCGCGGCTTTTACGATTTCGGCAGCAGCCTCATCGGCGATTGGGGTATTCACATTTTGGGGCCCGCCAATTGGGCTCTCCAACTCGATCCACAGTATTTGCAGAGTGTGGAATGCATCAAGAAGAATTCTCTGCCGCCGTTCACCTTCCCCGACGAATTGACCCTTCGCTTCGACTTTGGCCCGCGTCCGGGAATGCCGCCGGTCAGTGTTTACTGGTACCACCATGGCGGCTCCGGCGATCCCTACAAACCGGATGGCATGACCGTGGAGGAATCCCGCAAGATTCCAGGGGAAGGCCCGCATGTGGGACCACCCATTCCCAGTCGTGGCGGTGGTGGCGGTAGACGCCCCGACACCAGTGGATACAACTCTATCTTCGTCGGTTCAAAAGGATACTTGGGCACCAGCGGCAGAGGCGAAGGCGTCGGCTTGTTGCCCGGCAAGCGCTGGGCGGAATACAAACTCCCCGACCCATACCTGCAGCGCTCCCCGGGCGCCAGCACCGGATCGAATCACTCTGCGCACGCGCGCGATTGGGTCCGCGCTTGTAAAGGTGGCGCCCCGGCCTGCTCGAATTTCGCCATTGCCGGCAGATTCACCGAATGGCTGGTGCTGGGCGCGGCAGCGGTCCATCACGACGGAAAGCTGTTGTGGGACCACGCCAAAGGCGAGTTCAGCAACGGCAAAGACGTCAACAAATGGGTGAAGCCCACCTTCCGCAAGGGTTGGGAGATCAAGCTGTAGAAGGAGACTGCATGCTCTACACGAGACGGGACATTGGAAAGATTGCACTGGCCGCGGGCGCGACAGGTCTGCTCGCCGCAAAGCCGAATTCGAATTTCGGCGGTGTGCAGATTGGCGTGATCACGTATAGCTTCCGCGCGCTGCCAGGCAGCGCTGAGGAAACTCTGAAGTATTGCCTCGATTGTGGCCTCAGTGCCATTGAGATGATGAGCACCGTGGCGGAAGGCTACGCCGGTGCACCCGCAGCGCCAGCCAGACCAGGTGGACGCGGGCAGATGACTCCCGAACAGCGTGCCGCCATGCAGAAGGCGGCCGAAGAGACCAAGGCGTGGCGGCTCTCCGTGCCGATGGCGAAATACAAGGCTCTCCGGCACATGTATGAAAATGCCGGCGTCAAAACGTACGCCTTCAAACTGCCGCCCACCATGGCCATGTCCGATGCTGAGTACGAATACATCTGGAACGTTGCGGAAACCCTCGGCGCCAATCACATCACCATGGAATTGCCCACCGACGATGCTCTTCTGCAGCGCGTCGCCGAATACGCCGCCAAGCGTAAATTGCGGATTGCCTTCCACACTCACGGGCAAGGCGGATCCTCCGGTTTTGAAAAAGCACTCGGCGCATCGCCTTATACCGCCCTCAATCTGGACGTCGGCCACTACTTCGGAGTCACCGGAGAATCCCCTGTGCCGATCATCGAGAAATATCACGACCGTATCTCCAGCCTGCACCTGAAGGATCGCAAAGCGCCTGGCACCGGCGGCGGCGAAGGCAAGAAGGGTGGCGGCGGAGCAAATGTTCCCTGGGGCCAGGGCGGCACTCCTCTCAAGGAAATCCTGCAGGTGATGAAGAAGCGGAAGTTCAAATTCCCCGGAAGCATTGAGTACGAATACAACACCCCCGAAGGGTCTGACGTGCTTGCCGAAGTGAAGAAGTGTGTCGCCTACTGCAAGGCGGCGCTCGCGTAACTAGTGCCCAAGTGCGTACACGGTGTGCTCCGCAGTCACCGTGTACCCCATGCGCGTATAGACCGGACGTCCCGCCGCCGTGGCATGCAGATAGCTGCGCTGGCCCAGCCCCGCCGCCAGGGACCGCTCCAGTACATCGCGCATCACTGCCTCGGCGTATCCCTTCCGCTGCGCGCTTGGGTGCGTGGCGACGAAGGCCACGTAGCGTAGACCATCGACGTTGAACACCGCGCTGCAACTTGTCGCCTCACCCTCGTTCCGCAGCATGCTGATCATACGATCAGGCCCACGCCACCAACCCTCTGCCTCCATCGTCAACGAACCGGGCTCGGCGATTGGCATCTGGTAGGCGGCTTCGTTGAGTCGAAGGGCCGTGCCGCCGATTCCAGTGGCCGATTCGGTGAGCCATTCGCCGTCCGGCTTCGCTCCCCCTGCCGTCAAGCTGTCAATCTCCATCCCGGTCAGAGTCATCACCGGCGACAGGCCGGCCTCCGTCAACGTTCCTTGAATGTCCGGCAGCATGCTACCCATCAGGTCGTTGCACAAGACAAACATCCACGGTTGTTCCCGCAGCGCCACCCAATCGAGGGCCTCCTCCAGGGCGGCCCGGAAATCAGCGACTGACTCCGGCGGCGCCGTGGTCACGGCGATGTTAAAAAAGAACCCGGATAGCCGCTCCAGGAGATGCCCACCAGTTCATCCCGCTTCGATTCGAAATCAGGATTGTCCCGGTTGAGCACATCCCACGCATCCAGAAAGATTCGGTTCGATTCGATGGCTTTGTCCATGTCCTTACCGCCGTGAGAGGATGACTGCCTCCGGGGATTGCTCCAGCCGCCGCAGTTCGTTGTGCGAGAATCCGCAGTTTTTGTACATCTCGTCATACTGCGCGAAGGTGTATGCATCCCCTTCGGCCGTGGTGGCGAGCATGATCATGGAAAAGGTAGCCGCATCGGGCGGAGTAATACGGTCGTCGTTGGGAACAAACTCGAGTGTCGCTACAACTCCGTCCGGCTTCAGCGCGCCATGCACCTTGCGCATTAGCCCTTCAATCACCGCCGTATTGAAGTGATGATGAAAGTTGGTGATCAGTACGGCGTCATAGTCCCCGCCAAACTCCACCTCGAACGCACTGCCTTCAATCGTGTGCCAGCGATCCAGCACGCCCGCGCTCGTCGCATGTTCCCGCGCAATGTCCAGCACTGACGTCCAGTCCAGAGCGTAGATCTGTGCGTTGGGATTGCGCCGCGCGATAGTGATTCCGAACAGGCCATGGCCCGCGGCCAGATCCAGCACCTTCATCGGCTTGCCCTCGTCGGCGCCGATAAAGCCCGCGATCGCTTCGGCCGGAGGCATCATCATCGCCATCATCGACCTTGCGAAATCCTGCCACACCGGATTGTCCCGCGAGATCGTTCCGCCGTCCTCGTTGAGCAGTGTGCCGCCCTGCTTCACCACGCCGAGCAGATCGTCGAAGGCATTCCTCATCGTGCCGCCGGCAAACAGTGCAGCCACGCCTCCAAAATAGGCAGGCGAATGGCGGTCCAGAAACACCTTGCTGTCGAGCGTCAGTCCGTATTGTCCGTTCTCTTTCGTCAGAAACTGGTGAACCGTCAAGAAATCACACAGAACACGCATGCCTTTGGGAGAGGCATGGCAATGTTGGCTGAGCGACTCGACGGTGCTGTGGCCGCTGGCGATGGCCGTGAACAGGCCCAGATCGATGGCGCACTTAATGGCGGAGGTCAGTTGATGGCCGCTGAGGGCTTGCATCAGCCGGGCAGGCGTTGGATGGGACATGCGTCCGGCCAAATTACCATGAAACTGGGGTGTGGTGCCATAATCATACGAATCAAATGGCGTTCTCGATTGGCGATAGTGTTGGGCCATACACTCTCCTTGCACCACTCGGCGAAGGCGGCATGGGAGAAGTGTGGAAAGCTCAGGACACACGCCTCGACCGCACTGTCGCCATCAAGTTTTCCAAAGAGCAGTTCAACGAGCGGTTCGATCGCGAGGCGCGAGCCGTTGCCGCGCTCAATCATCCCAACGTTTGCCAAGTCTACGACGTGGGCCCGGATTACCTGGTTCTCGAATACGTCGATGGCCTCACCTTGTCGGAGCGGATGGCAGCAGGTCCCATCGAGCGCGGAGAGCTAGTGTCTCTTGCGCGGCAGATCGCGGAAGGCTTGGAAGCGGCGCACGAAAAGGGCATCGTTCACCGCGATTTGAAACCGGCCAATGTGAAGATCACTTCCGATGGCTTGGTGAAAGTGCTCGACTTTGGATTGGCCACCGTCCGTCAACCGGCAGGCCGAACCTCCTCCGCCGATCCCGCCAATTCCCCGACACTTGTCGCCGCAACCATTCCTGGCATGATCATGGGCACCGCTTCCTACATGTCGCCGGAACAGGCCAGCGGAAAGCCGGTGGACAAACGCAGCGATATCTGGGCCTTCGGCGTCGTCCTTTGGGAGATGCTCACTGGGCGGCGCTTGTTCGAGGGGGAAACCGTCTCGCATACCTTGGCCGATGTCCTCAAAGGGGAGATCCCTCTCAGCGCGCTCCCTCCACAAACTCCACGGCAATTGAAGGAACTGGTGCGGCGTTGTCTCGAGCGGGATGTGAAACTTCGATTGCGGGACATTGGAGAGGCCCGCGTGGTTCTATCTCAGCCACTCGCTGAAACGCCCGCCCACGCCCCCGTTGCTCAACAGCCGTCCAAGGCCGGTTGGATCGCCGCTGCTGCCGCCTGTGCCGGACTCTGCTTTACCCTCTGGGCCTGGTGGAATGCATCGCGCACATCTCAACAGCCTCCCTCGCGCTTCGATGTGGAGATGGGGCCGGACTTCAACCTCGCAGGCATCGATGCCCCGCATCTCATCCTCTCTCCCGACGGCAGACGGATTGTTTGGCAGGTGCGACAGGGCGCGAAGGTCATGCTCGCCATTCGGGAATTAGGAGAGACCAGACCTACCATCCTGCCCGCCACCGAAGCCGCGACCCACCAGTTTTTTTCCCCCGACGGCGAATGGATCGGCTTCCATGACCGTGCCTTTCTCAAGAAAGTTTCCATTCACGGCGGGTCGCCGGTTGTGATCTGTCCGCTACGTAGCCTGCGGGGTGCAAGCTGGGGAGACGATGGGAACATTGTATTTTCGCCGGATCAGGCTTCTCCCTTAATGCAGGTGTCCGCCAACGGCGGCACCCCAAGGCAAGTCACCACACTGAACGACAAGAACGGGGAGCGCACCCATCGATATCCCTTCGTGCTTCCCGGAAGCAAGGCTGCCCTCTTCTTCACCGGACCCGGCGCCAACTACGATTCCAGCACTATTGAGGCGGTGAGACTCGACACCGGAGAGCGGAAGGTGTTGGTTCATGGCGGGTACTTTCCCCGCTTCGTGGCTGGCTACCTTCTTTTCATGCGGCAGGGATCCATCCACGCCGTTCGGATGGATCCAGGAAAGCTGCAAGTGCAGGGATCTCCCGTTCCGGTCTTGCCGGGGGTGAGACATCATCTCGGTCGCGGCAGCGCGGAGTTCGATTTGTCCGCTTCGGGGGCATTGGTCTACGTGGAAGGTGCCGGTACCCTGACCACCTTTCCCCTTGCTTTGTACGGCAGCAACGGGACGAAAGCGGTTTATCTGCAGAAGCCTCAGGAGTACACTGCGATGCGTTTCTCACCCGATGGGAAACGGCTCGCTTTCGAGACGCTGGAAAGCGGAAAGAGGGACATTTGGATACACGATTCCGAACGTGAGGTGACTACCCGGCTGACCCATGTTCCCGGTGATAACACCAACCCAGTATGGACTCCCTCTGGCGACCGCATCGCCTTTCGTCAGAGGGACGGCATCTTTTGGATGTCATCAGCAGGCGGTGGCGCGCCAGAACGCCTCACCGAGAGTCCCAATGGACAAACGCCTCTAGCGTTCTCTCCTGATGGAAAGGTTCTGGCATTTACGGAAGACAAAGCCGGCGGAGACATCCGCTTGATGGATATGGACAGCCGCAAAGCCCGGGACTGGATTGCCACGCCCTTCGAGGAACGCGAGGGTGGCTTCTCTCCCGATGGGAATTGGTTCGCTTACGTCTCGAACGAATCGGGCCGTGACGAAGTGTACGTGCAAAGCTATCCTGCGGGGAACAGCCGGGTGCAGATCTCCAATGGCGGGGGCCGCATACCCCGTTGGTCCAGGAACGGAAAGGATCTCGGTACCTTGCCCCCAGGCGGCAAGTGATGCACGTCTCCTGCTCCGTGACCGCCACCAGTTTCCTTGCTTCCAAGCCAAAAGACTGGATCTCCGGCTTGGAAGGATTTCATGGCTACGATGTGAGTGCCGACGGACAGCACATTGTGGCTGGGGATGATCCTTCCCAATCGGCCCAGGTGGCGTGGACACGCGCCGTGTTTGTTTTGAACTTTCTCCAGGAGCTTTCACGCCGTGTTCCCTGATCGCCCTGCGATATACTGAGCCTCACGGTGTAAAGAGGCTTTTCTGCTCGGTACCAAGCTCTCCCATTTTGAAATCATCGGCCGCATTGGAGAAGGCGGCATGGGAGTCGTGTACCTCGCGCGCGATCTGAATCTCGGCCGCCAGGTCGCCATCAAGCTCCTTCCCGACGGCCAGACGAAGGACCCCGATGCATTACGCCGATTCCTGGCCGAAGCGAAGGCTGCCTCCGCGCTCAATCACCCCAACATCGTCACCGTCTACGAAGTCTCCAACGACGGCGAGCACTGGTTCATTGCCATGGAACACATCCAGGGCAAGACACTCACCGAACTCATTCCCGCCGATGGCCTCCCGCTCGCCCAGGCACTGAAGTACGCCTCGCAAGCCGCTGATGCACTCGCTGCCGCGCACGCCGCTGGGGTCATCCACCGCGACGTGAAACCCGGGAACATCATGATCACCGACACCGGCTTGCTCAAGGTGCTCGACTTCGGCCTTGCCAAATTGGTGCCGCAGGCCGGCCCGCAGGATCAGACCGTGCGAGCCGAGCAGGCCACCGTCCCAGGCACTATCCTCGGCACCTTCGACTACATGTCGCCGGAGCAAGCCGAAGGCAAAGAAGCTGGCGCTCGTTCCGACATCTTCAGTTTCGGCGTGGTGCTCTACGAAATGCTCACCGGCCGCAAAGCGTTTCATCGCGAGTCGCAAGCGGCTACTCTCACCGCCCTGATGCGTGACGACCCACAGCCGCCCAGCCAGGTGCGCAACGGCATCCCGCCGGAGTTGGACGTGCTCATCTCGCAATGCGTCCGAAAGCAACCGGACCGCCGCATCGACACCATGCGAGCCGTGCACGAAGCTTTGGAGCAGATGCGCCAGCCTTCGCAAAGCTCCGCCATACCCACATCACACAAGACGTCTTCCCATTGGAAAGCCATCGCAGCGCTCGCGGTGTTCATTGCCGCAGGTGCCTCCACGGCGCTGTATTTCCGTTCTCCGAAAGAGGAAGCGCCCCGTGTCTTCCATCCCCTTCCGCTCACCAACTACCCGGGCACGGAGATTTTTCCCACGTTCTCTCCCGACGGCAAGCAAGTGGCGTTCTCCTGGAATGGAGAAAAGCGCGACAATTCCGACATTTACGTTAAATACCTCGACAGTCAGACGCCTCTCCGCCTGACGCATGGCCCGGAGAGTGACCTCCAGCCATCGTGGTCCCCCGATGGCCGCTGGATTGCTTTCCTTCGAAGAAAGGGCACTAATTACAGCCTTCATCTCATCTCTCCCCACGGCACGGAAGAGCGGAAGCTCGTGGAAGGCCCCGAAACGCTCCAACCCATCACTTGGCTGCCCGATGGGAAATCCCTCACGTTCTCCCGCCGCCGCGACGACGATTCTCCTTATCGGATTTTTCGCTTTGCGCTCGATTCCGGAAAAACATTCCCGCTCACCGATCCGCCTCAGGGCGAACTCGGAGATCGAGACAGAGCATTCTCTAACGACGGGAAAGCGATGCTTTTTGTGCGCAGGGGCAACAATGTCGCCGTTTCCAAAATGATGCTGTTGGACCTTACCCCAGAGGGAGACCCCGCCGGGCAGCCCTTGGCAGTGTTGAGTGGGGCAAGCAACCTCTCTCATCCGCAATGGCTCCCCGGCCCCGGCAATCGCATTCTCTTTCTGGCCAACGTCTCGCCGATTACCTTTGCTTGGGAAAGCCGGCTCTCGGGAAGCGGTGCGCAAAGAACCCTCGAGCAGCCAACACGCCTCGACGCACTGCAAGGCGCCAGAACGATTGCCTTGTCACGGACAGGCCCGCCATTCCTGCTTGCCTACGATGTCTTCAGCTTGAACCTCAATATTCGCGCCATCTCTTTGCCCGATGGGAAAATGCTACCCGAACCGATCAGCAGCACTAGCTTTATCGAAGAATCGCCATCTTATTCTCCCGACGGTAAGCAACTTGCCTTTCGCTCCTCTCGCGATGGCGACCTCAATATTTGGATCTGCGCCAGTGACGGAACCAGCGCCCGGCAATTGACTCATCGCCGCAACGAGGGGATCGGTGGCATGGCCTGGAGCCCGGATAGCAAGTGGATTCTGGTGAGTTTCTCCGGTGGCGCCGATCACGACATCTACCGCGTGAATGTCGCCTCCGGAGCCATGGAGAAGATTCTGGGCAGCAAGTTCTCTGAGAACCATCCCCGTTGGTCTCCCGATGGGCGCTGGATCTATTACAGCTCAGACCAGACCGGCCAACTGGAGATATGGCGCATGCCTGCCGCCGGCGGTACTTCACAACAGATCACCACCACGGGCGGCGCCTACCTGAAGTTCTCACCGGATGGTAAATGGATTTTCTATCGTCAAAAGGCCGGCGAGACCGGCAACCTCTGGCGCATGCCCTCGGACGGTGGACCCTCCCAAAAAGTTGCCGAAAACGTGGCCTGGAGTAACTGGGCCGTGGTTTCCAACGGCCTCTACTATGCCGATGTTCGATCACTGTGGTTCGTTCCGGAATCCGGCAAATCCGCTCGCGAAGTTGCCAAATTCCCTGCGCGTCTGGGTGCAGGCATGGATATCCATCCCGACGGCAAAACACTGCTCATCCCCTTCTTTGAAGGCAATACCGGAAGCGAGTTGATGTACATCCCTGATTTCCGTTGATCACTTCCAGTGCACCAGCCCGCGCTGCACCGCCGTGATCACCGCCTGTGTCCGATCCGTCACCCCGAGCTTCTCAAAGATATGCGTCATGTGAATACGCACAGTCTTCTCGGCAATGCCAAGTGTCGCGCCGATGTCCTGATTGCTCATCCCTTGCGTCAGTAATTCCACCACCTCCAACTCACGCGCCGTCAATTGATCCGCCGGATGGCGATGCTCCAACAACTGCGCCAGCGCCGGTGGCACGTAGCGCTTGCCGCGCATCGCCCATTCGATCGCCTGCACCAACTCTTCCGCCGACGCGTCTTTCGTCAGATACGCCACCGCGCCCGCCTCTATCGCACGATGCACATCTTCGCTGCCATCGTAGTTCGACAACACCACGATACGCGCCGCTTCGTCCTCGATGCGAATCGCCCGGATCGCGTCAAATCCAGACATTCCCGGCAAGCGCAGATCCATGATGACCACGTCCGGCTTATGCTGCCGGTACAAGGCGAGCGACTCCAATCCACTCTGCGTCTCCGCCACAATCTGCATATCCGCGCGCCCGTCAATTACCGTCCGCAACGCAAGCCGCGCGAAGTATTGATCCTCCACCATCAGAATGCGGATCATACCCTGCCTGCCGGATATGGAATGGATGCCGTTACGGTAGTGCCGCCGCCAATGCGCGTCGTAATTTCGATATCTCCTCCAAAGCGCCGCGCCCGTTCCCGCACGATCGCCAGCCCAAAGTGGCCCTGCGGGATCGAAGCCGGATCGAATCCTTTGCCATCATCCTCCACTGCCGCCACCAACCGGTCTTCGGTGAATCGCAGCCGCACCAGGATGCGCGAAGGCGCCCCGTGCTGCACAGCGTTGGTCACTGCTTCCTGGCAAATGCGCAGTACGTTCTGCGCTAACTCGCCAGGCAAGGCCACCGGCTGCCCGCTCACCTCCACCTTCCCCGCTACGTTCCCATTTGCGGTCATCTCTGCCACGCTGTGCTCCAAGGCGCTTTCCAAACCAGGTAGTTCCGGCTCATTGCTGCGCAAGTCCCAAATCACGCGCCGCGCTTCGGCCCGGTAATGATGCACCATGCTGCGTGCCGCCTCCACCACCGATGCCGCGCCCTCCGGCTTTTCGCGCAGACGTTGCAACGCCGCATCCAACTGCCAGGAGATTGCGGAAAAGCCCGCCAGCAGCGTGTCGTGCCACTCCCGCGAGATCCGGTTCCGCTCGGCAATCACCGCCCGGTAGCGGCCTTTCACCAGGTACAGCCGCCATTGATAGAACAGATAGAACAATCCCGCCAGCGCCACTGCGCACAGCAGGCGGAAGCTCCAGGTTTCATAGAAGCGCGGCGGCTGATTGAGTTCGACGTGCGATGCCGGTCCCCATTCTTGGCCCATCTCTCGCGCTGCGATCCACAACGTATGCTTGCCCGCGGGAAGACTGTTGAAACGCAGTGTGCGCTCGGTCCCCGCACTGGCCCAATCGGTTCCCTCCAGCCGGTACCGGAATTCGATTCGCTCCGCTGCAGCGAGCCGCGGCGCTGTGAAGCGCACCGTATGCACGCGCGATTCCCAGGCGTCCGATTCCACCACCACCGCCGGCGGCGGAAGCGGCCTGCGCCGCCCCGGTTGAATGCGCACGGCTCCGCGCACGGTTGGGAACCACAGTGAGCCGTCCAGCGCTTTCCACCCCGAAGGGAATCCCACATTCTGGCACTCGATGGTGCGCAATCCTTCTTCCTGCCCGTAAAATTGCGGCTCCAGCTTGCCGCGCTTTCCTGCCAGCAGTTCTTCCAGTTGCGCTGTCCCCACAGCGAAGATTCCTGCCGGCGAAGAGAGCCATAAAGACCCGCGCCCATCATCCAGCACCGCATAAACCGGTAGCGCCGGCAATCCGTGCCGCTGATCGAGTGTACGCACCGCGCCCGAGTTCACCAGCGTAATCCCGTTGGCGCGAGTGGTGGCCCACACGCGCCCCGCCGTGTCTCCACCCAGCGAAGTGACGCTCGTTTGCGGCAGTCCTTCCACCCGTGCCGGCGAGCCGTTCACTCGCCACAGCCCATCCAATCCTCCCGCCCAAACCGTGCCTCCACTGTCAATCCATAGCGCGCTCACATTCTCCGCTTTCACTACCGGAGGTGAAGCATCGGGCCGGCCCGCAGCGAAATAATGCAAGCCTTGGCCGCTCCCCATCCACATGCCGCCTTTCCCATCAAAGGCGATGGAAAAGGCCAGTAGCGGATAACGGCGCCAACCGCTACCCGTCTTCTCCAGCAATTCTTGCCACGTGCTCACCCACAGCACTCCGGCCGGTGAGGATGCGGTCGCACGCACCAGCACATCCAGATCCGGCAGTGGCAGACGCTGACGTTCCATGCGCCCTTCGTGGAAGCGGTACAACCCGCTGCGCCATGACCCGAACCACAGACTTCCATCGCGATCGCCGGAGAGCGTAGAAATGAACTGCCCTCCCAATCCTTCAGCGATTCCAAACGGCGAGATGGGAGTGCTCTTCCAGCGGCTCAAGCCCGCCCTGCTGCCAATCCACAAGCTGCCTTCACGGTCTTCGAAAAGGTTGTGCACAAAGTCGTCCGGCAAGCCCTGGCGTGAGGTCCATGCGTCTACGCCGCTTGCGGTCACGCGATACAAACCATTGCCCCAAGTGGCAGCCCAAACCACCTCGTCGCGATCTTCCAGCACGTACGTCACCGGGCCTGGGACTCCCGGAATCCGCGTCAAACGCATCCCATCACCGGTGCGATACAAACCATCCTCCGCACCGATCCACAGCGGCGCCTTCCGCCCCTGCGCCACTGCCAGAATCTGTATGTTCCCGGAAAATACCTTGCTGCACGATCGACGGAAGAGCCCCGTACGGGATGCGATGTAGTCTCCGGCGATTGCCTGCCAGCTCGGATTGCCCGTCCGCAATTCGCTGCAAACTGCCTGTGCCCCGTCCTTGCGCCAATTCCACAATCCAGTTGGGCCCAACCCCACTGCGCCATCCTCGCCGGCCTCCAGCGAATCGAAACGCAGATCGAAGTGGCGGGAAGAAATCAGCGCCTGCCGCGGAAAATGGTAAGCGCCCGCATCGCGCGATGCTACCCACACATCCCCATTCTTCGCCGCTGCCACCGCCGTGATCCATTCGCGGCTCACACCCGTCTTTCCATCCAGCACCAGCGGAGTAAAGCGCAACCCGTCAAAGCGTGCCGCCCCTCCCGCGGTCCCAACCAGCAGGTAGCCTTCCGGTGACTGTGCAATCGAAGTGATGTAGTTCTGCGGCAGCCCGTCTTCCACCTGCCAGTGCTTCTTGGCGTATTGCGAGATGGCCACGCCCGGATCCAAAGCCCGCAGCGAGCCCGTCGCCAGCACCAACAACCAAACGAACAGAATCACCGTGAAAACATTGTCGCAAACGTGCTCCAGGCGATCGGACGCCCGTGGATCGGCACGATCGTATCCACCTTCACACCCAGCCTTCGCACATGGTCGAACAGCGCCTTGTTCTCAGGCGTCGCAGTCCCGATGCCCGGTGGATCGAACAGATCGGCTTCAATCACCATCCGCTCTTTGGGCAGGTACACCATCAGCATCCCTTCCACATGCGGCAGCGGCTGTACGTAGGAAAGATGCATGGCTCGCTTCTCATCGGCCACTACATAGTTCTCCCGCACCGTCTCATACTGGTATCCCTCGCTCAATTCCGTAGGAGGCCACAGCGAAACCATGTCCGGCACAAGCGTGCGCGGGGCGTAGTTCAGGAAATCGCGGTTGAAGAAGTCGAAGTTCTTCCATTGCGTGATGATCGTCGCCCCAATGTGCATATAGGTGCGCAGTCCACCGGCGTGATCGAAGTGCTGGTGCGTGTTCACCACATAGCGGATCGGCTTGTTCGGAATGAGCTTCACCACTTCCTCAATCACTGCCAGGCTCCGCGCTTCATCAAGCGGCGCTTCGACAACAGCGATGTATTTCTCAAATTCCACCGCAACGCTGTTGTGCGTTCCTCCGCCCATGAGGTATACGCCATCGGCCAACCGTGTCGTTTCGACCTTCACCGAGTGATCGGCCCGCCGCACGCTCTCCGGCACAGCCACCGCATCGGGGCAAACATTGGCCTGCACACGATCCAGCTTGCCGCCAAACCCGTTGTGCCCGGCGCTCACGTTCAGCGCGCCGAAGTTGTCGTCCCAGCCATCGTGGTGGTGCCACACCGTAGGGACGCGGATCCCATTGCCTGCGTCCACGTAAGTGTCATCGGCGAATTCATGCTCGTAGTTCATATCGCCCAACACCGGGTCCGGCACCCACGTATGAATCCGCTGCAGCAGATTCCGTCCGTTGATCGTGGCATCCACGCGATACTTGCCGAACAACGTAATCGACACCACCGTCATTTTTTCCGGCACCGTGGTGTGTCCATCGCGGCCCATCTCGCCCAATTCCCAACGCCACACCGCTTTCGGATTTGCCCCCGCCAACTTCGCCGCCTTCAGAAACCCATGCGGATTGAGCCACAGGTCCAACTGCCAGCGCTCCGCATCTTCCGGTGGCGCAGCTACTGCCGGTCCATCGCCATCCAGATGCCATCCGAACCGGCCATTTACCGCGAAGGTCTGCTTGCGCTGCTTCTGCAGCGGAGTGCCGCCACGCCATCCTTGCCCGTATTTCCACGAAGCGGGGTTCTTCCCCGGTGCGCGCTCAAAGCGCTCCAGCATGGTGCCCGCTTCCCAATTCATCGTGCGCGCGAAATTCTCCAGCGCGTCCAGACGCGGCCAATCGACGTTCCATGCGGATTCCCGTTGCTGGCCCACAATACCCGCATACGCCGTCCCGGACACGGTGATGCAGCGCAGTTTGTCCGCGCCAATGGCTTTCCCAGCGGCTTCCAGCACCGGCTTTGGATCGACGTAGCCCGGACGCAACTGCCCCATCGCCGGAAGGGTCAACAACAAGGTGAGAGCAAACATGCTCTCTATTGTCACCTACGCCTGCGACGCCAATCTGCGCAGTGTGGCCAGCGTCCCGCCCATGCCGAACGTGAAGTATAGCTTCCGGTAGATGGCGAACAATTGCTCATACACTTTCACCGCGGCGGGATCCGGCTCAATGACGCGATACTTCGGACACAGCTTGTCCTGTGCTGCTTCCACACTCGGGAACGCGCCTGCCGCCAGGAAGGCAAAGATCGCCGAACCGAGGCTGGTGACTTCGGTTTCCGGCACCAGCACCGGTTTGTTCAACACGTTCGCATAGACCCGGTTCAATGTCTCATTCTTCTGCGGGATGCCGCCGCCGTTGATCACGCGCTGAATGGGAATGCCGTATTCGGCCATCCGCTCCAGAATGATCCGCGTATGGAACGCCGTGCCTTCAATGGCCGCAAACAGCTCATCGGCGGCCTTGTGCACCAGCGTCCAGCCCATGGTGATGCCTCCCAGTTCCGGATTCACCAGCACTGTGCGGTCGCCGTTGTCCCAGGTTAAGCGCAACAGACCCGTCTGCCCGGCGCGATAGTTCTCAATCGCCGCACTCAACTCCGCCAGCGGTGTGTTGGCTCGCCGTGCAATGGCGTCGAAAATATCTCCGCACGCCGACAAGCCAGCCTCAAAGCCCGCGAACTTCGGATGGATCGAGCCGGCCACCACGCCGCTTAGCCCCGGCACCAGCACCGGCTGTTTCGCGATCGCCATCACGCAGGTGGACGTACCCACCACGTTCACCACATCGCCTTCACGCACCCCAGCCCCGATCGCATCCCAATGCGCGTCGAACGCGCCAACGGGAATCGGAATGCCAGCCTTCAATCCCAGCCGTCCGGCCCATTCTTCGGTGAGGTGCCCGGCAATCTGATCGGACACCGCATAGCGCCCGCCGATCTTGTCGCGCACGCCCTTGAGCAGCGGATCCACCTTGGTCCAGAACGACTCCGGAGGCATCCCGCCCAGCCCCGCGTTCCACATCCACTTGTGGCCCATGGCACAGATGCTGCGCGGGACCGCGCCAGGATCGCGCACGCCGCACAATACCGCCGCCACCAGATCGCAATGCTCGATTGCCGTCGCCATCTGGTCGCGCTTCCCCGGATTGTGCCGCAGCCAGTGCAGCAGCTTCGCCCAGCCCCATTCACTCGAATAGGTGCCGCCGCACCACTGGATCGCTTCCAGCTTTTCGGCCCGCGCGGTATCAGTGATCTGCGCCGCTTCCAGCTTGGCCCGGTGATCGCACCACACGTAGTAATCGTCCAGCGGCTCCAGGTTCGCATCCACCGGAACGATGGTCGATCCCGTCGTGTCCAGCGCAATCGCCTCCACCTGGTCTCCAGCCACTCCCGCTGCTTCCAGCGCCGCCTTGGTGGCCTTTTCGAGCGCCGCCATTTGATCGGCATGCGATTGCGTCGCATGGTCCGGATCCTCGTGCTTGCGCACCAGCGGGTAATCGGCCGTTGCCGACCCAAGCCGTCCCTTCTCGCTGTCAAACAAGGACACGCGGACGCTCAGCGTGCCGAAATCCACTCCTGCCACGATTGCCAAAGCAGTTCCCTCCAGAGTTTTTTATACTAACCGGAACCCTCAGCCGGAGTCTAACCCACTGGATGCAGGAAACGGAAGCGGCGGCCATCGCCAAAGCCCGTACCGGCGACGGCGAAGCGTTTCGCCTGCTCGTCGAAAAGCACAGCCGCAGTGTCTTCCGCCTTGGCTTCCGTTTGACAGGCAATGCTCAGGATGCGGAAGACGTAGTTCAGGAAGCGTTTCTCCGCGCCTACCGGCAATTGGACCGCTACGATGGCCGGGCCAGCTTTCATACCTGGATCTATCGCATTGCGTCAAATTATGCTCTGGATCTGCTGCGAGGGAGAAAACGAGTGGAGCAAAGAAAAGACGAAAATCAACTTTCTATTGTCGACTCTGTTCCTTCCGAAGACCCGGCCGCTGATCGCCTCGTCTATTCCACCCAGGTCCGCCAGCGCCTTTCCGAAGCCATGGACGACCTGAGCGAACAGGAGCGCACCGCATTTGTCCTCCGCCACTATGAAGGCCTCTCGATCGATCAAATCGGAGAAGCTCTGGGCATTGCGGAAAGCGCCACCAAAAACAGTATCTTCCGCGCCGTGCAAAAACTCCGGCGCGCCTTGGAGCCCGTGATGGGAGCCGCTCGATGACGCAGCACATTACCGAAGAACAGTTGATTTTGCATTACTACGGAGAAGTCCGCGAAGTTGAGGTGGAAGGCCACTTGGCGGGCTGCGATGCCTGCCGCTCGCAATACCGCGCCCTCCAGCGCGTCCTCAATGCCGCCGATACGTTCGCTACCCCTGACCCTGGGCCGAACTTCGAAGCCGCACTCTGGCAGCGCCTCCAGCCGCAACTCCCCAAGCCCTCCGTTGCCTCGCGTTTGCGCGGGTTCTTCCGCCCCCAACAGTGGGCCGCCGCCACCGCGCTGGCCGCCATGCTCATTGCCGCTTTTTACGCCGGGCGTCATTCGCAGCCACAGGAGCTGGCTCCGCAGCAAACGGCCGCCTTCGATTCCCGCATCCTGCTCTCGGCTGTCGGGAATCACTTCGACCGGTCCCAGATGATCCTGGCCGAACTGGCCAATGAGCCTTCCGCTCCCTTGGACGAAGTGCGTGATCTGCTGGAGGCCAATAGGCTCTATCGAACCAGCGCCGGACAAGCGGGAGAACTGGAAATTGCTGCGACGCTCGACGAACTGGAACGCCTGCTCATTGAAGTGGCGCACCAGACTCCCAACGAGGAGCTTCGCCGTCGCATTTTGGATCAGGGCATTGTACTCAAAATGCGCCTTGCCGGAGCCCAGGTCCGCGAACGGGAAAAATACGAATACTGATGTGGAAAGTAGGAGAATAGAAATGTTGAAGCCACTCTGCACCATCGCCTTTTTCGCCATCCTGGCCCAGGCGCAGGACCAGCAGGTTCAGGAACGCATCCGCGCCGTCGAGCAGCAGGTGCAAGGCATGGCCGATTCCTTGCGTGCAGCCTCCGGCTCACTCCGTTCCGCCGACCAGAACCGTTTGCTCGATCAGGACCTGCAGCGTCTCCGCGAATCCATGAAGCCTCTTCAGGTGCAGGTGGAAGTGCAGAACAAGCTGGAACTGGAGATGCAACTGGCTCACCAGGAAAGCATGGTGAAGCACGCCGCCAAAATGCAGCGCGATGCGGAGGAACTCCAGGCTATGGCCCAGAAGTTGGGCGCCCCGCCTGCTCCTGCTGCTGCTCCGGCTCCTCCCATTCCTCCAAAGCCCTTCGTCTACAACATGCAAGGCGGGGGTACCTCCGAGGAGCGGCTCTATCGTTCCGGTAAGAACCAGTTGGAGGATCGCGACTGGGACGACGCCATCAAATACTTCCAGCGCGTTGTCGAACTGAAGGGATCCCGCGCCGACGCCGCCATGTACTGGAAGGCCTACGCGCAGAATAGAGCGGGTCATCGCACCGAGGCACTCGCCACACTGTCCGAAATGATGCGCTCCCACCCCCAGAGCCGCTGGCTCGATGATGCCCGCGCTCTCGAAGTGGAAGTAAAGCAATCCGCCGGCCAGTCGGTTCCGCTCGAAAGTGAAGCCGACGAGGACTTGAAGATTCTCGCCGTGAACGGGATGATCCACACCGATCCGGATCGCGCCATCCCCGTGCTGGAGAAGCTCATCTCGAAGAGCACATCGCCCCGCCTGCGCGAGCGCGCCGTGTTCGTTCTGGCTCAAAGCCGCACCCCCCGCGGACGCGAAGTGCTTCTTCGCCTCGCCAAGGGCGGCATCAACCCCGATCTGCAATACAAGGCTGTTGAGTACCTCGGCTACCAAAGCACACCCGAGACCCGCCAGACGCTGCAGGAGATCTACTCCTCCTCGAGCGACGTCCAGTTGAAGCGCGCCGTGCTGCGTGGATTTATGGCCAGCCGCGATAAGGACCGGTTGCTCAGCGCAGCCAAGTCCGAACAGGTGCCCGACCTCCGTAAGGAAGCCATCCGCGGTCTCGGCTCCGTTGGCGCCAACGACGAGTTGTGGCAACTCTATCAGGCCGAGTCCAACCCGGAGATGAAGCTGGAAATGCTCTACGCCATCCCCGGCCGCAAAGAAAATGCGGACCGGTTGATCGAAGCCGCTAAGGGGGAAAAGGAGCCGAAACTGCGCCGCGAACTCGTGCGCCAGGTCGGCTACACCAAATCAGAAAAGGTCCCCGAGGCGTTGGTTGCCCTCTATTCCTCCGAATCAGACCAGAACGTGAAGCGCGCCATTATCGACGGGCTTCGCCACAACAACAGTGCCAAGGCGCTCGTCGACATCACCAAGTCCGAAACCGATCTCAAAATGAAGCGCAGCCTCGTCGAGACGCTCTCTCACATGAAATCGAAGGAAGCCACCGACTACTTGATGGAGATGCTCAACAAGTAGCCGCTATTGGTCCTCAAGCTTGCCACGAAGCATTAGCCATTGCAGGGCAATCAAGGTCTTGGCATCCCGAATGCCGCCATTCTGACATTGCCTCCAGGCTTCTTCTACGCTCATCCAGATCATTCTGATGTCTTCGTTCTCAGATGCCAGCCCGCCACCTTCCGTAGTTCGATCTCCCTCTGAGATTTCGGCGTAGAAGATGTGGATACGCTCCGAAGAACCTCCAGGGCTCAGGTACACGAGAGCAATGCTCTGCATGTTCCTCACATCGTATCCGGTCTCCTCCACTGCTTCCCGCCGCGCACACTCCTCGGGGGCTTCGTTCGCTTCGAGAATTCCCGCAGGAAGTTCGATGATCCAGCCTGTGCCATCCTCCCGGTAGGTGGGGAGCCGGAATTGTTCGCAGAGCAGTACCTCGTCTCTCCGACGGTTCGCCAATAATAGTGCGACGCTATCGCCTCTGTGCAGTATGAGGCGCTTTATTTCACCGCTCATGGCTCCGTCAAAGCGCTCATGCCGCAAGGTTACTTCCTCAATTCGGAAGACGAAGCGGTGAAACACTTCATCACGCTGCAAGATCTCAATTCTATGAGGCATCCTCTTGTAGAATACCCCTCCTTCCCATCCACCGGAGAAACGATTAGACTTCTGTAATGGCGAATTCCTCCGGCGACCTTCTGGAACAGGCTGTTCAACATGTTTCCTCCGGCAGGCGAATCTCCACGGTGGGCCATATTGGGGATTTGAGCTTGCCGTCCGACAGCTCGGAATACAAACGCTGTCAAGAGATTAAGGAGATTCTGGAAGATTATTCGCAGCGGCAGGAAGTGGCAGGGCCGCTTTCCATTGCTGTATTTGGCCCGCCTGGATCTGGAAAATCCTATTGTGTCAAAAATCTGATCAAATCCTTCAACACGGAGAAATTGGATGACCAGACCATCAATTTGTCCCAAGTCCCGGATCTGCAGGGCCTCTCCGAACAATTGAAGGCCAAGCTGAATCCCGGCGGCGCCGGCCCCGAGGTTAAGGAAGCAGGGAAGCCGCCAAAGACACATATCTTGTTCCTCGACGAATTTGACGCGCCGTTGGCCGGTGAGCCTCTCGGGTGGCTGCGTTGGTTTCTCGCCCTCATGCAGGATGGAACATTTCTGGACAACGGCAAGCCGGTCAAGTGCAAGAAGGCGATCCTCTTCTTTGCTGGTGGAACTGCGCCGAGCCTCGACGAGTTCGAGCGCCGCGCCGCGCTCGATGAAGCAGAGTTCCGGGCGAAGAAGGTTCCGGATTTCATCAGCAGGTTGCGGGGTTTCATTGATATCCAAGGCGTCAACGCGACGGATGCCGAACGCCCTGTACGCAGGGCTTTGGTGCTTCGTGGCCTACTCCAGGGTCGCTGGCCGGAACGCGCCAATGGCGGTGAATTCCCCATCGACGATTCGCTCACCCGCAAACTGCTTACCACTGCCCACTATGTACATGGTGTCCGGTCCATGACCGCCTTGCTGGACACATCCCGTCTTGCCTCCGGTGAGACCTTGAGCGAGACGAATCTTCCCAGCAACGATCTTCGCCGCCTCCACGTCAGCAGAGGCCCCCTCGATGGCAAGGTCATCGTAGTCTCCGCCGGGTTGCGCGATGAGCGCCCTTTGCCCCTGCTGGCGGAACTCACGGAAACGCTCCTGGCAAACGGCGCCACCCTGTCATACGGTGGAGACTTCGTACCAGGAGGAACTTTCGAAACCGTGGTGTCCGCTGCCCGGCGTGTGCCCGACGGTTTGATTCAACGAGATGCCCCCAGACTCCGCAACTACCTTGGTTTTCCGAGCTTTCATAGCCCAATCGTCGCCGACCTCCACCGGCTCTCCAATGGACTCGTTGAGTTCATCAAACTCGAAACGCTCTCGCCGTTTGAATTGGACGAACTGGCTTTGCCACACTCCGATTGGTTTAGTGCCCTCCCCTCCGGCACTGCGAAATACCAGCCACGGCACCACTTGGGATGGGCCATCAGTCTCTTCCGGATGCGTGTGCGCATGTGCCAGGATGCCGATGCCTTGATTGTTTTGGGTGGAAAGGACGAGTCGAGTTGGGGAAGGTTCTCCGGAATCGCAGAAGAAGTTATGCTTGCGATTGCTCTGCGCAAGCCCCTCTACCTTCTCGGTGGATGTGGCGGGGCAACCAAGTCAGTCGGCTCTCTTCTCGGCATTGACGCGACGATCGCAAACCCGGACTGCCTTCTCTACGATCCCGGTCCAATCCGTCCTACTTCCTTTCCAACGGATAGCTGGTTTCAAATCCCCGGGCTCCCGTCGCTGCCGGTTACCGTGAAGGAACTCCGATCCTGGCTGCGCGATCGCTCTGTTTGGACAGATGCCTGGCCCTGGAACGGTCTCAATACCGACGAGAACCGCAGCCTATTCTCTGCGCCTCTCCCAGCCAGTAAACACACTTGGCATGTGCAGACTATTCTGGGCGGACTATTGCGTCTCGACTGGAAGCCCCGAAAACAGGAGTAGGCATCTAGCGCTTGTTCTCCGGCGCATCGGGGTGGCTCACCACGGCATTCTCCACCGCAGGCACTGTTCTCAAATACGCATAGATCGCCTTCAAATCGTCCGGTTCCATCTTCGCCAGCCCGAGCCACGGCATCACCGTATTCAACTCCGGCCGGATCACCGGCGATCCTTTCTCGGCATATTCCTTGTACTGGTAAAACTTGTCGAGAAACTGCGCTTCACTCATCGTTCCGATGCCGGTCTTCGGCTCGGGTGTCAGGTTGATACTCACCGCCCGTGCGCCTGGCGCAATCTCAAACTCGTGCCCCCCGGCGAACAGCTTTTCCTTCACGGTCTGCCCCTTCACAAATGGTGTATGGCAGAACTGGCATCCGGAGATCTTGGTCAAATACGCCCCATAGGCAATGCGATCGGACTTGTTCACCGCAGGCACGCTCGCCACCGGAGCAGGCACCATCCGCATGATGAGATTCATTGGAAACGTGATCTGCGACCCCGGCAATTTGTTCGACACCGGCGGGATGGTGCGGATGTAGGCCACAACCGACTCGACGTCTTCATCGCTCATGTTGGCGTACTCGGTAAAAGGCATCCCCGGAAACAGCGGCCGGCCGTCGTGCCCGATCCCTTCGCGGATGGCCCGCATCAACTGCCCATCTGTCCATCTCCCGGAACCGGTCTCCGGGTCAGGAGTCAGATTCGGCGCCACCAGCACTCCTTCTCCGGCGGGAGGGAATTGCTTGCCTTTCGCGAATCCTCCTTGAGCCACTGGCATCGCAAACCTCTTTTCGTCCACAACCGAGTGGCAATCGCCACACCCCGCCACCACTTCAAACAGGTACTTGCCGCGAGCAACACGCGAAGGGGAGGCATCCACCTTGCCCGTGCGGGGCTCCACCCGGTTCGGTAAACCAAACCGGACGTAGGAATAGGCGCCGCCAAGCGCCAGTACAAACAATCCCAGCAGGGCAAGAATGGCTTTCTTCATCTCCGCAAATTGTACTGTTAAGATATTACCCATGCAACGACGCGGTAGACGTGAGTTTCTCGCCCTTACGGCGCTATCCCCAGCCTTCACACGCTTCGCCCAAGCCATGGCCGAAGACGGCGAGCAGATGATTCCGTTTCTCGACACCCGGCCCTTCAATCCCGAACGCCCCACGCTCAAATGGGATGAACTGACCTCATGGACCACCCCCGCTGACCAGCGTTTCCGCGTCGGCCACTACGGATTCCCTGACGTCGACACCGCGAACTGGAAGCTGGAAGTCAAAGGCTTGGTTGATCGCCCACTCACCCTATCCCTCGACGACATCCGCCGCCGCAAAGCCCGCGAACTGACCGTCACCATGGAGTGCTCCGGCAATGGCGCCAATGGTGGACTCATTTACAACACCAAATGGAAAGGCACTCCACTGGCCCCTGTGCTGAAGGAAGCCGGCATCCGCCCCGAGGGCATCGAAGTGGTCTTCTACGCCGCCGATGCCGCAACCGAAAAGATCCGCGGAGGCGAGTACGCCCAAAACTTCGCCCGCTCTCTTTCCATCAAAGACGCACTGAAGGACAATGTCCTGCTTTGCTGGGAAATCAACGGTGAGCCCCTCAACAAAAATCATGGCGCGCCATTGCGCCTCGTTGTGCCCGGCTGGTATGGAGTCGCCTGGGTTAAGTGGCTCACTCGCATTGAGGTCATGGATCGCGCCTTTCTGTCGAAGTTCATGGGCCGCGATTACGTCACTATCCGCGGGGAAAAGCAGGGCGACAAAACGATCTGGCGCGAAACCTCCGTCGGCAAAATGAACCTCAAGTCCGTCGCCGCCCGTGTCACCAAACGCAAGGACGGCTCCTATCGCGTGATGGGCGCCGCCTGGAGCGACGGCACACCTATTCGCAGCGTGGAAGTGCAGTTTGATAACGGAGCCTGGCAAACGGCTCGCCTCTCCAAGGAAAACAACCAGCCCTACTGCTGGACCTTCTGGGACATCGAATGGAAAGACGCCAAGCCCGGAGAGCACACCATCACGGCCCGCGCCACTGATGCCAAGGGCCGCGTCCAGCCTGCTCCCAATGACGATTTCATCACTCTCAAGAAAACCTACTGGGAAGCCAATCAGCAGGCCGTGCGCAAGATCAAACTCTAGCTAGCTAGTGCGCGGCGCCCTGCCCCTTCAGATACTTCTGAATATCGGGGAAGAGCAGTTCCTTCATTTCCGGTTTCTCCAGGTCTTCGGGCTTTACCAGGGTTGCGCCGGAATCCACCAGTTCCGCTGGCTTTTCGCCCTTCAAGTGCATGCCGATCGCCTTCGTTGATTCGTAACCCATCTTGAATGGATTCTGCACCACGATGGAGTCAATCCAGCCGGCCTTCATGTCGGCGATCAATTGATCGGAGGCATCGAAGGCGACCATTTTGACGCCCTTTGCGTTGCGCGATTTCAGCGCCTGCACGGCGCCGGCGGAGCTTGATTCGTTGTCCGCGAAGAGCCCGGCCAGATCGGGGTGGGCGGTGAGGACATTTTCGGTCACCGCGAGCGCTTTGGCGCGGTCCGCCATGCCGAACTGTAGGCCGACGACATTCACATCGGGGAACTTGGTGCGCATCTCGTCCTGGAAGCCATGCTCGCGCTCCATGGTGGAGGCGCTGCCGGGCATGAAGCCGATCACCACCACCTTGCCTTTACCCTTGATGGCCTCGCCCAGCCTGCGCGCTGCCATCCGGCCACCTTCTTCGTTATTCGTGGCCACGTAGGCAATGCGCTGTTTGGTGTCGATGCCGGAATCGAAGATAGAGACCGGCACCCCGGCCTTGGCTGCGCGTTCCACCACGCCGACTAGAGCCTTCTTATCCACCGGCGCGAGCACGATGCCGGCGAGCTTGCGGTTCACCATCGAATCGACGATTTCAATCTGGCGGCTGGAATCGATCTCCAGCGTCGGAGCATTCCATTCCACTTCGAAACCATACTCCTGGGCCGCCTTGATTGCCCCGGCATGCACGGTCTGCCAGAAAATGTGATTGGCTCCTTTCGGCACCACCCCAACGATGGTCTTCTTTTCGCGCGTACACGCAGCCAATAACAACAGGGAGAGGAGCAAAACACGACGCATGGTAGGTTAATTGTAGTATGGCTTTTCGTCCGGTCTGTACTGTGGGCCAGTTGCCCCCCGGAGGGCTCACAGAGATCCTCATTGAAGATAAATCCATCGCCCTTTGCAACGTAGATGGCCAGTATCACGCCATTGAAGGCGTGTGCCCCCACCGCAATGCTCCGCTGGGGCAAGGAGCCTTGCACGGCAAGATGGTGGTGTGCCCCTGGCACGCCTGGGAATTCGATTGCACCACCGGGGAGCATGACTATAACCCCAGCATCGCCGTCGCCACTTTCCCGGTGAAGGTGGAAGGCGAAGATATTCTTGTAGACATCGAATAGTGCCGGAACTTCCTGAAGTTGAAACCATCGTTCGAGACCTGGCCCCTCTGCTGGCCGGGCGGAGGATTGTGGCATGCGAAATCGCCGCCGTGCTGGTGGTGAAGACACCGCTCGATGGGCTGGAAGGGAACACCATCCGCGAGGTGCATCGCCACGGGAAAACGGTGGTGTTGCAGTGCTCAGAGGGGGTGCTGACAATCCACCTCGGCATGACCGGAAAGCTGCTGGTGAACGGGGCGCGCACGCCCTACACGCGCGTTGCTTTTTCGTTGGATGACGGGGTGTTGTTGTATGACGATATCCGCCAGTTCGGCCGTCTGCATTGGAGTCCGGCGCTGCCTGCGCACCTGGCCCGGCTCGGCCCCGATCCGCTCGCCGTCACGCTGGAAGAATTCCTAGGCCGGTTGAAAGCGCGGCGGGGCGCGATCAAGCCGGTGCTGCTCGATCAAAAATTCCTGCGCGGCCTCGGAAACATTTACGTCGATGAATGTTTGTTCCGCAGCGGCATCCATCCGAAGGCCGTTGCGGCGAGGCTCAGCCGGCCACGGGCCACGGCGTTGCACACGGCCATCCGCGACACTCTGCAACTCGCCATTGAGCACCGGGGATCATCCATTTCCGATTACGTGGATGCCTCCGGCGAGCGCGGCGGGTTTCAGTTGTTGCACCAGGTGTACGGCAAGGAAAACGAGCCTTGTGTGGTCTGCGGCCATGCCATCCGGCGCATCGTCATCGCCCAGCGAGGCACCCATTACTGTCCGAAATGCCAGCGTCCCTGATAGAGTAATGGCGTTGTGTTGAATCGACGCCAAGCTCTCAGCCTGATGGCCGCGCCCGCCGTGATGGCCGCGCCGCGCCGCCCGAATATTCTCTATGTGATGACGGATGACCATGTGCCCCGTGCCATGTCCTGCTACGGGAACACGATCCTCAAGACTCCCAACTTCGACCGCATCGCCAACGAAGGCTGCCGCTTCGACAATGCCTTCTGCACAAATTCGCTATGCGCTCCCAGCCGGGCATCGGTGCTCACGGGCACCTATTCGCACGTCAACGGCATCATCGGTAATTCCGAAGGCGCCGACAACATCGAGAAACTGGATATGAAGCTGCCGACGTATCCGCAGGTGCTACAGCAGAACGGCTACCGCACGGCGATGATCGGCAAGTGGCACCTTTCGCATGATCCGGTGGGCTTCGATTACCACTGCATCCTGCCGGGGCAGGGCCTGTACTTCGATCCCGTGTTCATCGAACAAGGCAAGAAGACGCAGAAGAAGGGCTACTGCACGGACATCACCACGGACATTGCCCTTGGCTGGCTGAAGCAGAAGGATACGAAGCCGTGGTGCCTGGTCTATCAGCACAAATCGCCACACCGGCCGTTTCAGCCCGCTCCGCGCCATGCGGGGTTGCTGAAGGATGTGACGCTGCCGCATCCGGCCACCTATGACGACGACTACGCGACGCGCAAGCTGAGCCGCGAAGCCGAGGACATGAAGTTCGACATCAGCCTGGAGGGCGATTATAAGGAGCTGCCGAAAGGGCTCAGCGCGAAGGAGAAGAAGGACTGGATCTACCAGCGCTTCGTGAAGGATTACTACCGCGCCGCCTATGGCGTGGATGAGAACCTGGGCCGCGTGCTGGAGTATCTGGATCAGACCGGGCAAGCGGAGAACACGGTGGTGATTTATTCCTCCGACAATGGCTTTTTCCTTGGCGATTATGGCTGGTACGACAAGCGCTTCATGTATGAGCCGTCGTTGCGACTCCCGCTGCTGATCCGCTATCCGGGCTTGTTCGGCGGCGGCAAGGTGGAGAAGCGGATGGCGCTGAACATCGACTACGCGCCGACCATCCTCGATTTGGCGGGAATCAAGGTTCCCTCGACCATGCAGGGCCGCAGCTTGAAGCCGCTGCTGGAGGGCAAGCCGCCCGCCAACTGGCGCAAATCGATGTACTACACCTACTACGAGGACTCCTGGCGCTTGCGAGGGAAGGGCAAAGAAGCGATGGCCGACCCGTCATTCCAATTCTTCACCCCCCACCGCGTCAGCCCGCATCGCGGCGTGCGCACGGAGCGGCACAAACTCATCCACTACTTCAGTGAGAACAACTACTGGGAGATGTTTGACCTGGAGAAGGACCCGAATGAGTTGAAGAATGTGTATGAGGATAAATCGTATGCCACCGTGCGCGCGGAACTGACGAAGGAACTGGCGCGCCTGCGCAAGGAATACCGGAACGTCTGACGTGGGTGGATTACTGCTCTTCTACTGGAAGCTTGTCCAGTTCTGCCTCTTCACGCTCCAATTGTGCGAAGAACTCATGACCATCGACACCTTCACCGCGTCGCAGGGAATCTAGTCCGCGGGCTATCATTTCGCGGAGATTCCGCCTACGTAGCTGTTCCAAGTCCCGAGTGATGCGTACGTCCATGTCCTACTTTACCTCCGGGCTGGAGTATCGTTGATAAACGACGCGTCTCAATCCCGCAGGTTCCACCACGTAGAACTCGATTACGCTGGCATTCTGGCCAGCTTGATGGCGCGCTTCGTCGTGATACATCACCGTGAATCCGTCCCAATGCGGAGGGGCAAATGCCAGCATTCCGGAGGCTTTGCGCCGAAACACCACACGCACCCCGGCCGCGTCGATTTCGTAGACCACAGCCATACCCGGGAGCGCGTGCCCACTGCTCCACATCACGTTTCCGTGAATCAACACGTATAAACCAGGTTTGTAGTGGACCACTCGTTCCGCCTTCAGCGAGACGCCATCCAACTCCCGGCCGGCGCGCCCCGCCAGCCTCGCCTTGCCTTGTTCGACGACATAGGACTCCACCACGATCCTGTTTCCACCAACGCCCGTATGTTGAGGGTAACTGTAGACGACGGACCAAAGAACCGGCTCGCCTTGCTTCGGATTCCAGGGTGGATAGCGTTCCGCGAATGGCAGTTGCTCCCGGTCCTGCCTTCCGATCGCCGCAGGTAGCAGACCCGCGAGTTCCTGCCCGCTGAGGTTCGGCTTTGCTTCCAGTTGAGCCAGGACGAACTTCGAAACCTTCGTCGGCAACGGTTCGCCGGCACCATGGATCGCCGCAAACCACAGTAGGCCAATCACGCGGAACACCACACGCTCAGTGTACCTCCACTTGCCCGCCGCGCCGTCCATGGGAGAATACTCAACAGGGTGTTCGTCTTTTTCCGCTACCCAAGCGTCTTTCCCATTGGAGCCGGTTAGAATTTGATCTTCCGGGAAGTTGAAGACCGGGACTTGATATTGAGGGCCCGCCGCAAGGACGTGGACGCCTACAATCTCCTTGTCTCCCGGTGGGAGAAGCGCATCTATAACTATTTGCTGAGGTTACTAGGGAATCGCGAAGACGCCATGGACCTCAACCAGGACGTTTTCCTGAAAGCCTACCAGAACCTGGCAAAGCTCGAGGACCCTGCCCGTTTCGGCCCGTGGCTGTTTCGCATCGCTCACAACGAAGCCTATTCGCTGCTGCGCAAGCCGAAGACCGAGCAGGAAGTCACCGAGCGGGCCGAGCGTGCCGTGTGGGGGCAGATGCTCCCCATCGAAACCTCGCTCGCCGTGGAACGCGCGCTCTCCAAACTCACCGAAGAGCAAAGGGAAGCCGTGCTGTTGAAGGTCTATCAGGGTTTCAAATTCGAAGAAATCGCTGAGGTGCTGGATACGCCGGTTTCCACCATCAAGTCGAGGGTCTACACAGCCCTCGAATTGCTGAAGGAAAGCCTGGCTCCCATTCGGAGCGGCGCATGACGAACGAAGAATTACAGGCTTACATGCTGGGGGAACTTACCCCCGCCCAGCGCAAGGAAGTGGAACAACACCTTGGCGCAAACCCGGAAGCGGCTCTCGAGGCCGAACGGCTCGGCGTGGCCATCGCAGCCCTCAAGCGGTTGCCCGAGGAGGAGCCTCCGCGGCGCATCGCCTTCGTCTCGGACAAGGTCTTCGAGCCGAAGTGGTATGAACGTCTGTGGGCCACCGGGCCCCGCGCGGCCTTTGCCTCGGCCGCCATGCTAGCGCTCTCCATCGTCGCGCACGGCTTTGTCACCGCGCCGAAAGCCGCTGCGCCCGTGACCGCCGCCGTCTCCGTACCCAAGGAAGTCATCGCTCAGGAAGTGAACGCCGCCGTCACCAAGGCCGTCGCCGAAGTGCGCGCCGAATCGGAGGCGCAATCCCAGAAGCTGGTGCAAACTGCCCTGGACGGCGCCGAAAAGAAATTCGCCATCGAGCGCAGTGCCGACCGGCTGGCCGTCGAGGCCACTATCGACACCATGCGCAAACAGCTCAATCGCGCCATGTACGTCGCCAGCTACGAACGCGGAGGCGCCCAATGAGACGCGGACTGGCTGCTCTACTCCTGATCGCCTCTTCGCTGGCTGCCACCGGCGCAGGCCGTGTTTCGCGCGCCTCGGTGGTCGCGCTGGAAAAGACCTTCGATGTCCGCCTGCAGTCGGAGGTGCTCGAAAACGACACGTTCTCCCTGCTCGGCTGGACCCGCGGCATGTACATTGACGGTTTCGGCGTCGTCTATTCGGCGGAAGTGCAACTAGCGCCGATTCCCGGCATCAGCCCCTTCCACCGCCAGCACACACAGCAGGATTGGGCACGTGTCCGTCAGAGGAAGATCCAGCGACTCCCAGCGCTGCGCCAGGCCATGAAGCAAATGATGCTCGATTGCGCTTCCTCACTCGACGGGATCCCCGCTGAGGAGAAGATTGTCCTCGGCGTCACCCTCACCACACATCCGAATGAAGACTCCACCGGTCTTCCCGGCCAGATTCTGATGCAAAGCGTGAAGCGCGATCTGCTCGAAATCGCCACCGGCAAGCGCCCGCGCACGCAACTCGATTCGCTCATCAAGGTGCAGGAATTCTAGATGCGCATCGGAGAGCGCCTCATCGCGCGCAAGCTGATTTCGCAGGAAGAACTCGACCGCGGCTTGGAGATCCAAAAGGAACGCGGCGAAAAGATCGGCAAGATTCTGCTCGATCTTGGATTCTTGAGCGCGCGTGACCTGCTGCAAGTGCTCAGCGAGCAATTGGAAATACCGCTGGTAGCGATTGACGGGCCCCCGTTGGTCACACCCGAAACCGAAGCCCTTGCGCCGCGCTTTCTGCGCCAGGTGCGTGCGCTACCGGTGGGACTCAATGACTCCGCGCTCCGCCTGGCCATGGCCGATCCGCTCGATGTGGAAACCATCCACGCCATCGAATCCGTCACCGGGCTGAAGGTACAGCCACTGCTCGCCAATGAGCAGGAAATCGCCGACGCCATCGACAAGTACATGGGCGAGCGCGCCCGCACGGAAAGCGAAGCCGAAGCAGTGGGCGCTTCGGAAGAGGACCTGGAGCACCTCCGCGACATGGCCAGCGAAGCCCCGGTCATCCGGCTGGTGAACTCCATGATCGGACAAGCCGTGGAAAAGCGCGCCAGCGACATCCACGTCGAGCCCTTCGAAAAAGAATTCCGCATCCGTTTCCGTGTCGACGGTGTGCTGCAAAGCCAGGATCCGCCGCCGCGCGAAATGAAGGCCGCCATCATCTCCCGCATCAAGCTGATGGCGAAGCTGAACATTGCCGAGCGGCGTCTGCCGCAGGACGGCCGCATCAAGATCAAGACGCTCGGCCGCGAAGTGGATTTGCGCGTCTCCACGCTGCCCACGCTCTATGGGGAAAGCGTCGTAATGCGCTTGCTCGATCGCTCCGCCGGCGATTTCTACGATCTGCGCAACCTCGGTTTCGACGACGGAATGCTCGATCGCATGGAGTATTTCACCGGGCTCCCGCACGGCATCTTTCTCGTCACCGGCCCCACCGGCAGCGGCAAATCCACCACGCTCTATTCCGCGCTGAAGCGTGTCAACGGCACGGAGCGCAAGATCATCACTATTGAAGACCCGGTGGAATATCAGATGGACGGGATTAACCAGATCCACGTCAATCCGCAGATCGGGCTGACGTTCGCTTCCGGGCTGCGCCACATTGTGCGCCAGGATCCCGACGTCATCATGGTGGGCGAAGTGCGTGACCGCGAAACCGCCGATATCGCCATCCGCGCCGCCCTCACGGGCCACTTCGTCTATTCGACGCTCCACACCAACGATGCGCCCAGCGCCATCACGCGCCTCACGGACATGGGCGTGGAGAACTACCTCATTACGTCTTCGCTGGTCGCTGTGCTGGCGCAGCGCCTGGTGCGCGTCATCTGCCGTCATTGCCGTGTGCCCGACAAAGAGGTCATGACCCCGCAAGGCGAACTGATCCCGTCGTTCCGCGGCGCAGGATGCGATCATTGCTTCGGCTCCGGCATGCGCGGGCGCGTCGGCATCTTCGAGATGATGGAGCTCAACGACGAGATCCGCAGGCTGATCATGCAGAACGCCGATGCCAGCATTCTCACCGCCGCCGCGCGCCGCAACGGCATGCGCACGCTGCGCGAAGATGGATGGCTGAAAGTGCGCACCGGCGTAACCACTGCTTACGAAGTGACGCGTGTGACGCAGGAGTTTTAGTTGACCACCTATTTCTACAAAGCCGTTGCCTCCGATGGGCGCCCGCGCACGGGCACGCTCACCGCGGCCACGGAGAAATCGGTGCTGAGCGAACTGCGCAAACAGGGGCTGACACCCGTCTACGTTGGCCTGCAGGCGAGCAAGGGCTTCGAAATCAAACTCCCGGGCACGGGTGGTCCGCGCCGCCGCGACATTCTCTTCTTCACCCAGGAGATGTCGACGCTGCTCAACTCCGGCGTCCCACTCGACCGCGCGCTCACTATCGCCAGTGAACTCACCGAACGGCAGCAATTCCGCGGTGTGATCCTCGATGTGCTGCGTTTGATCAAAGGCGGCAAATCGTTCGCCGACGCGCTGCACGTCTACCCCGATCATTTCTCCGATCTGTACATCAACATGGTGCGGGCCGGCGAAGCGAGCGGCAGCCTGGGAGTCATCTTCCAACGGTTGGCGGAATTCGAACGCACGCGCGACGATCTGCGCGGCTACATCATCAGCTCGCTTATTTATCCGGCGCTGCTGGCGCTGGTCGGCTTGGGCTCCATCACGGTGTTGCTGAACTACGTCGTGCCGCGCTTTGCTTCGGTCTTTGAAGAATCACGGCTCAAGATGCCGCTGCCGACGATGATCCTGCTCGAAGCAAGCAAGTATGTGCAGGCCTACGGCTGGATGGTTGGGCTTGGGCTGATTATCGGGGGCATCGTCTTCTACAGCTTTGTGCGGACCCGCAACGGTCGGCTCTGGTGGGATACGGCCCAACTGCGCGTCCCGCTGCTTGGCGACGCGCTGCGCAAAGCCGAAACGGCGCGCTTCGCCCGCGCCATGGGAACGCTGGTCGCCAACAGTGTGCCGCTGGTGCAAAGCCTCGGCATCGCCTCCGCCACGCTCAGCAACAAACGCATTGCCGGCTCGCTCGAAAGCGTGGCCCAGGGCGTGAAACGCGGCGAAGGCATCGCCACTCCGCTGAAGCGCTCGAATGCATTCCCTCCGCTCGCCGGGCACCTGCTCGCAGTGGGAGAGGAAACCGGTAAACTCGACGAGATGTTCCACCGCATGGCGGACATCTATGACAATGACACCCGCGTGGCCATCCGCCGCTTCACCTCGCTCTTTGAGCCGCTGGTGATTCTGGTGATGGGCATCGTCGTGGGTGCCATGATTCTCAGTATGCTGCTGGCCATTACCAGCATTAACGAAGTGGCGGTCTGACAATGACACAACAACGCAAACGTTCTTCACGAGCCGGTGTAACTTTGATTGAAATGCTGGTGGTGGTGACCATCATCGCGCTCTTCGCGGCGATTGTCGCTCCCCGCATGCTCAGCCGCGGCGATGCCGCCCGCAAGACGGCAGCCCGCGCCCAGATCAATTCCTTCATGACGGCGCTCGGCGCCTACAAGCTCGATACAGGCCAGTTCCCCACCACCGAACAGGGGCTGAATGCACTGCGAGTGAAGCCGCAGGGCTTGAATCAGTGGCAAGGGCCCTACCTGCCGCAGGAGATCCCCAACGATCCCTGGGGCAATGCCTATTCCTATAAATTCCCCGGAGAGCACGGGGATGAGCCCGACATCATCAGCTACGGAGCCGACAGGCAACCCGGTGGCGACGGAATCAATGGCGATATTGAGAGCTGGAAGAGCAACTGACCGCGCCGGCGTCACTCTCATTGAGATGCTGCTGGTGGTGACGCTGATCGGCCTCATGGTCGGCATCAGCTTCCCGGCCATCTCGTCGGGTGTTGATTCGCTGCGCCTCACCACCGCCGCGGATTCCACTGCTACGTTCCTCAACTCCGCATTGAACCGTGCCGAGCGGCGCCAGCAGGTGATGGAAGTGACGATTTCCAAACAGCAGGGCAAGCTGACACTACGGTCCACGGAAGCCGGATTCACCCGCGAGTTCACCATGCCCACCGGCGTCAGCATCACCGCGGTGCTGCCCGATCATCACGACTCCACCAGCGACCGTCACGTATTCCTCTATCCCGGCGGCACGGTGCCACGCGTCGGCGTGGAGCTATCGAACAAGCGGGGCACGCGCCGCATCGTGCGCGTCGATCCAATGACCGGAGTGCCGGAAATCGAGATCCCCACCGAAGAGCCCAAGAAATGAAACAGCGCGGCTTCACATTGCTGGAGATGCTGGTGGCCACCACCCTGATGGCGATTGCCGTCGTAGGATTGCTGTCCTCGCTGTCCGCCTCGTTGCGCAATGCGGCACGGCTCACGGATCATGACCGCGCGGCCATCGTTGCCAGGCGCAAGATGGACGAGTTGCTGGTGCAGCCGCGCTTGCCGCGCTATCAGCCCATTGTGGGCCAACTCACGCCGGTTGCCGATGCGGGACTCAGCGGCGGGTGGAAAGCCATCGTGACCCCCTTCGATGTACCACCTGCCGTGCAACCAGGCACGGGCATTCTGGAACGCGTCGAGTGCGAGATCTGGTGGATGGATGGCGGCCGGCGCCGCTCTTACTCACTGGAAGGCTACAAGACCACCTATCTCCAGAATGAAGACGTGGCGGGAGGCGCCATCCGCCAATGAAACGCCGCCGTGCCGGAGTCACGCTGCTGGAACTGCTGATCGCGGTCAGCCTGCTTTCCCTGTTGGTCGCTGGAGTGCTCACCGCGATGCGGGCCGGCATGACGGCGTTGGCGCGCACGAACAGCCGTGTCATCGCCAATCGCAAAGCTATCGGCGCGCAGCGGATACTGGAACAGCAGATCGCCGGCCTGATGCCGGTGGCAGCGGAATGCAACGCCGGTGGAGGCGCGGCGCCGGCGGCCAAGGTGGCGTTCTTCCAGGGCGAAACACAGACCATGCGTTTTGTTTCCACATACTCCCTGGGCGATGCGTCGCGTGGAGCCCCGCGCATTCTGGAATTCCAGGTGATCCCGGGGGAGAACAACCTGGGTGTGCGCCTGGTAGTGAATGAGCATCTCTACACCGGCGGGCTTGGCGCGGGCCGCTTCTGCACGGGCGTGGCCATGGACGCACTCGCCGGAGTCTCCGCCACCCAGTTCGTTCCCGTTCAAACAGGACCGGGCTCTTTTGTTCTGGCCGACAAGCTGGCTTCCTGCCGCATGCTGTTCCGCGAACCAATGCCCCCACCGCAGATGGAACGCTGGGTGGGCAAGTGGATACAACCCTACTGGCCCACCGCCATCCGTATCGAGATGACGCCGCTCGAAGCCGATACGTCGAAGATTCTGCCCACCACGCTGACCATGCCGGTGTTCGTCAACCGCTCGCAGATGGGGGTGTATTTTGATTAGCGCCCGCCGGGGTGGCGCATTGCTCACCGTGCTCTGGCTCTCCGCGGCCCTCAGCGCCATCGCCTTCTCCGTCGCTACCACCGTGCGCGGCGAAATCGAGCGTGCCGCCACCGCCTCCGATGGTGTGAAAGGCTACTTCCTCGCTCGCGGCGCGCTGCAGCGAGCCTTGCTCTGGGTCCAATGGACCGAATTCCGCAATATGGACGGTTCCCCCCGTTACTGGGTTCCCGGCACGCCGCGGCTCCACTTCGAGTTTCCCAACGGCGCTGCCGACGTCGATCTCATCCCCGAATCCGCCAAGCTCAACGTCAACACGGCGTTGCCCGAAGATCTCTTCCGCCTCATGCAGGCACTTGGCTTCGATCCTGCGCGTGCTTCCGAGATCACCGCCGCCATCATCGATTGGCGCGCCCCGGCTCCCCAGGGGATGACCGAATTCGATAGCTACTATTTGGGACTCACTCCGTCTTTTCGCGCCCGCCACGCGTCTATAGAGGAGATTGAGGAGATTTTGATGGTGAAAGGCATGACTCCGGAGCTGTTCCACGGCACCTACGTCCGCGACGCGGAGGGCAAATTGAGCCCACGCAGCGGGCTCCGCGACTGCCTTTCCGTCTATCCCGGCGGCCAGATCGACGTCAATTACGCGCATCCGGCGGTGCTTGCCGCAGTCGGGCTCACTCCCGATGCCATCGCCGCCATCGTCACCGCCCGCCGCCTGCAACCCTTCAATCCGGGCACTTTACAGGCGCTTGCCGCCAGCTTTGGCCCATCCGCTGGGCGTCTCATTGTCGGTGGCGGCTCCATCTACACTCTGCGCGCCACGGCCCGGCTGCGGCTCCCCAACGGGCAGCTTTCCGATTTGAAGCGCACCGTCGCCGCGCTGGTGAAATTCCAGCCCCCTACGAAAGATGCCTACTTCCACATCCTGCGCTGGTATGACCAGGGCGCGCTCGGCATGGGGGATATTCAGTGAGCTGGCAGGCTTTCGGAACAGGCATTGGTGTGGAACTCACCGCGGACCGTCTCCGCGTGGCCGTGGTCAAGGTGCGCCCTGGCGGAGTCGACATCGTAGCCGTGCACACCGTTGAGGATTACGCCAAACGCCCCGCTGCTGAATGGGGCAACGAATACGCCACGTTCCTGCGCCAGCATGGCGTGGCTCACCTCACCACGGCGGTGCTGCTGCCCCGGCGCGATCTGATGGTGCGCGTGGTCAATCTCCCCGGTGTGCAGCCCAAGGATTTCGAAGCTGCACTGGCGCTGCAGGTGGACACGCTGCATCCTTATCCGGAAGGCGAGGCGGCCTGGACCTTCGCTCGCCTGGGGAAGACATCCTCCGCGCTGGTGCTGATTGCGCGCCAGGCTCACGTGCAGCACCTCACCGAGTTATTCGTCGAGGCCGGCATCAAAGTCTCGGCTTTCACGGCCAGCGCCGCCGCGCTCTACGGGGCCTTGCGGCTCTACGGCGCTCCGCCAGCGGAAGGCTTCCTCGGCCTGATGGAAACGGAGACGGGCCTCGAAGCGTACGGGGAAAGCCCGGCTAAGCCGGCCTATTCCGCCGTGTACGAACAAAGTTGGGAGCGTGCCGCCGCACTTGCTTCCGCCGAATTACGCCTCACAGGCGAACCATCTGCTCGCGAGCTCGCCGGGTTCCTTCCCTCTCCCCGGCGAGCCCCCGAAGGGGGGCAGTCGTATCTGCTCGCCTACCTTGCCGCGCTTACCTCGGCTTGCCCTCGCCTGGCTTTGCCGGCCAATCTGCTGCCCTCTTCGCATCGCAGCACCAGTTCCCGCCTCATCTATATCCCCACCATCGCCCTGGGCTTGCTGCTGATTGCCGGCCTGGTGGCACTCGGCTTTTACACTCGCTACGAAGATTCGAAATACCTCGCTCTGTTGCAGGCAGAAACGCAGCGCCTGGAGCCGCGCGCCAAACTGATCTCGCAGTTGGAGCAACGCACCACTGCCTCGCGTGCCCGTATCGACCTGCTCGATCGTTTTGCCGCCCGGACCCGCACCGACCTCGATGCGTTGCGTGAAGCCACGCGCCTCATTCCCCCTCCGGCCTGGCTCAACACGCTGGAGTTGACCCGCACCTCGCTGGTGATCGCCGGGGAATCGGACCAGGCTTCGGGCCTGCTCAAAGCCATCGATAGCTCGGCCCAATTCCAGAATTCCGAATTCCTCATCCCGATCAGCCGCGTCGGCAATGTGGAAATCTTCCGTATCCGCTCAGCGCGAGAGGGAGTAACGCAGTGACCCTCACCGAACGCGATCGCCGCGCCCTGCTGTTCCTCGGCTGTGCCGTCGTGGGCATCCTTCTCTATGTGCTGATTACTGACTCTGCCCCCTCGGGCCAGACGGCTGCTCCGCAGGACTTGATTGCAACTGCCGAAAAACGCCTCGATCGCGTACGGCAACTTGCGGCGCAGGTGCCCTCTCGCGAAGAGCAGCACAAACAGATGCTGGCCCAGCTCGATGTGCGCGAGAAGCGCTTGCTGCAAGCCGAAACCGCGGCTCAAGCCCAAGCCCAATTGCGCCAGATTGTGGCCCGTATCACCAGCCGCCAGACCCCGCCCGTCGATATCAAGGCCAGCGAATTCGGCCAGGTGAAACCGCTTGGCACGGAGTACGGCGAAGTGCCCGTCTCCGTGATGATCGAATGCGGCATGGATCAACTGTTGAACATCGTTTCCGAACTCACGTCGCAGCCGGAGATGATCGCCATCAACGAAATGCGCATCTACTCGGCGAACCAGAAAACGAAAACGTCGAACGTGCGGCTCACTGTCTCCGCGGCCGTGCCCAAGCGGCTGACCCCGGAGCGCAAAGGAGGCTCGCTGTGAGAGGCAAGCTCCTGTTGTTGAACCTGGTGCTGCTGACGGTGCTGGTCCTGATCGGCCGGGAGCTGCGTACGCATTACCGTGCGGCGCGAGCCCGGGAACAGGCGATGAAAGCCAAGCAGGTGAAGCCGGCGCCGCCGCCGCCCATCACACAGCCCGTGGTGCCGCCGCCCGTAGTGGCCGCCGGATATCTCGATGTGGCGCAGCAGACCCTGTTCGCCAAGGATCGGAATCCCAATATCGTGGTGGAACAGGAAAAGCCGAAGCCGGTTCCCCCATTCCCGAAATTCTACGGCGTGATGAACCTTGGCGACGGCGCCATGGCCATTCTCAGTGCCGGGCCGAACCGCCAGAAATCCTTCAAACCCGGCGACACCGTGGGTGAGTTCAAGCTGGCCGAAATCAAGTCCGACACCCTGGTGTTTGAGTGGGACAAGAAGCAATTCCCCAAGAAATTCACCGAACTGCAGGACAAAGCCGCGGAACCGGTTTCCGCCGCTGACTCCACCCCACGGCAGCCCACCACACCGGCTGCGCCCGCTGCTCCAGTAACTCCAGGCCGGCCAGGCCCTGGCGCGGATATGGGTGGCGGCCTCTCTGCCTGCAATGCCAATGATGCATCCCCCGCCGGAACGGTGGTGGATGGAAAACGAAAAGTAGTGACCGAATCTCCTTTCGGCAAGGTTTGCCGCTGGGAGCCGGTGAGATAAATGCGAGGAGTGTTACCCATGAAGTGGATCTGTATGTTGGCGATGATGACTCTGGCTGCCTGGGCCACCGTGCAGGAGCCGGCCAAGAAGGCCGCGCCCAAGACAACGGCCAAAGCCCCGGCCAAAACCACCGCGAAGAAGGCTTCAGAACCGAAGAAAGTTTCCACTCCCGCCGCGAAGTCGATCGTCGAGATCCCCAAGGATGCAAAGGAAATCTCCCCCGGCATCTATCGCTGGGTCGATCCCAAAGGCAAAGCCTGGATCTACAGCCGCACTCCCTTCGGCCTCATGTCCGGCCCCGAGCCCCCCAAAGAGCCCGAAGTCATCCCCACTGACTGGAAAGTCTTCGACGAAGGAGATGCGCTCACGTTCGAACGGCCGTGGCCCTTCAGCGGAACCAAGCGCTGGACTGTGAAGAAAAACGAGTTGAGCGAGATGGAAACCGCCGTCTGGAAGCGGTCCCAATCGGAAACCGCCAAGCAGTAACCGGAGTCTCTTCATGAATCGCAAGCGAATCGCACTCGCCTGGTTGGCAGCCTCCATGCTCATGGGGCAGCAGCCACAACCTCCGCAGCAGACTCCCCCCGCCGCGCGCACTGCATCTCCGAACGCGGGCATTGTGCTCAATCTGCCTAACGCCTCGCTGGTCGATGTCATCGACATGCTCGCGCAGCGCCTGAAGATCAACTACATCCTCGATCCGCGCGTCAAAGGCTCCGTCATTATTAACACCTACGGCGAAATCAAAGCCGTCGATGTGCGCTCGCTGCTCGAAACCATCCTTCGCATCAATGGGGCCACTATGGTGCAGGTGGGCGATCTGTATCGCATCGTGCCCGTGGCCGATGCCGCGCGCCTGCCGCTCAAGCCGCAATCCAATCTGAAGGTGGAAGAGATCCCCGAAGACGAGCGCATGGCGCTCAACCTGATTTTCCTCAAATACGTACAGGTCGCCGATATGGTGAAACTGCTCGATCCCTTTCGCGGCGAAGGTTCCTCCGTTTCCACCTACGACCCCGCCAATCTCCTCATCCTCCTCGACAACCACCGCAACATGCGCCGCAACATGGAGATGATCAATCTCTTTGACAGCGATTCATTCGCCTCCAAGCGCGTCAAGCTGTTCGAAATCAAGAACGGCCGGCCCAGCGACATCGCCAAGGAACTCGATGCCGTGTTCAAGGCCTACGCCCTCAGTGAGAAGACCAGTTCCACCAAGTTCCTCGCTGTCGATCGCATCAACATTATCATCGCTGTCGCGCCGAATCCTGGCGTGTTTGAAGAGGTAGGCCGGTGGATTGAGAAGCTCGATATCCCCGTCAAAACGACGGCCGGCTCCACCGACAACTACGTGTACCGCGTCCGCTACGGGCGCGCCGAAACCATCGCCATGGCGATCATGCAGCTCTATCTCGGCCTGGCCTACGGCATGCCGATGATGGGCATGGGCATGATGGGCATGTACGGTGGTGGTATGGGCGGCATGTACGGCGGTGGAATGTACGGTGGCGGCATGGGTGGCATGTATGGCGGCGGTATGTACGGTGGAGGAGGCATGGGCTTCCCCGGTGGCGGCATGTACGGCGGAGGTATGGGTGGAGGTATGTATGGCGGGGGAATGTACGGCGGCGGTATGTATGGCGGAGGCATGTACGGAGGTGGCATGATGCCCGGGATGTACCCCGGCATGATGCCGAGCTACGGCGGCATGGGCGCACTTCCGCCCAGCGCGTCTTCCGCGGCCCCGCTCACTTCGACCACCGCAACCTCCACTCCCGCTCCTGCCGGCGGCGCCGATCTCACCGGAGGCTATCTCGGCGCAGGAGCCGGCGCAGGGTCCCAATTGAAGATTCCCCGCGTTGTGCCCAATCCCTTTGACAACACGCTGCTCATCCAGGGCACGCCCAGCGAGTACGATCAGATCTCCCGCCTCATTGAGAAGATCGACGTACCACCGCGCCAGGTGCTCATCGAAGCCCGTATTTACGAAGTCTCGCTCACCGGCGCTTTTGCCAGCGGTGTGCAGGCGTATCTGCAGAAACGCTCCGCCGGCCGTGAGAACAACAAAGGCATTCTGGAAGCCGCGCTCGATGGAGCCGGTGTGACGCTGTCCACCGCGCACCTCGTCGGCAAGACGAAGGAACTGCTGCTGTTCCTCTCCGCGCAGGAAGACACGCGCCGGGCCAAAATCGTCTCCGCGCCTTCGGTCATCGCCACCGATAGCATTCCCGCCCTGGTCAACGTCGGCACCGAGGTTCCCACCCTTAGCGCCAGCGCTCCGAGCGGCATTCAAACCGGCGGGAATAGCGTCTTCGCCAACAGCATCACCAATCGCAACTCCGGCGTCACCTTGCAAATCATGGCCCGCGTGGTGCCGAGCGGCATCGTCACGCTCATCATCAACCAGGAGGTGAGCTCGCCCATCGCACCGCCCGCCAACGCCGCCATTCAGTCCCCGTCATTCTCCAAGCGCAACGTCACTACCCAGGTCACCGTGCAGGACGGCGATACCATCGCCATCGCCGGCATCATCCAGGAAAGCGATACGGCCAGTTCCGCCGGTGTTCCCATGCTGAACCGTATTCCCGTCATCGGAGGTGCGTTCGGCAACCGTAGCTACAGCAAAGAACGCACGGAACTGGTGGTCTTCATGACGCCCCGCGTCATTTATGACACCTCGGAAATGATCGAAGCGAGCGACGAGCTGAAAGGCAAGCTCCGCCGCCTGCAAAAACTTGTTAAGGAGTAATCGCCGGTCAATCGGCGACGCTACTATCTGAAAACTCTGGTACCCTGATTACAGAAATTAACCGGACTGTAACAGATTCGTTGCAGCCCAATGTTAGCCTAGGGGTCCAAGTTATGACTAGAGTTGGTTTCGCTTTCCTTTTGATTGCGGCCTCAGCCTGGGGCCAATCCTTTACCGCCAGCGTGTTGGGGAATGTGACGGATTCTTCCGGCGCTGGTGTTCCCAATGCACTCATCGTGGCCACCAACGTCGCCACCAACACCAAAATCGAAGCACGCAGCGACGCTACGGGCCGCTACGTCGTGGCGACGCTGCCTCCTGGCACGTATACGCTGGAGGCTTCCGCCAGCGGATTCAAGAAGTTTTCCCGCGGCGGCATTGAGCTTGCCGTCCAGCAGCAGGCGCGCGTCGATATCGCGCTTGCGGTCGGCGAATTGAGTGAAACCGTTACCGTGGAAGGCCAGGTTTCCACAATTGAGACCTCCTCTTCCACCATCGGCAAAGTGGTTTCCAATAAAGCGATTCTCAATTTGCCGCTCAATTCCCGCAACATCTACTCCCTCATTTACCTCACTCCGGGAGTCGCCGGCTCCATCGGTAACAACTACAACAGCATGAGTTACTCTGTGAACGGCGCGCGCGCTTCGATGATGGATACGCTCATCGACGGGGCCACTGCTTCCCACCCCACCGTGCAGGGCTATTCGGGAATCTCGGCATTCCCCAGCGTCGATGCCATCGGCGAGTTCAAGGTGCTGGGCGCGAATTTCCAGGCCGAGTATGGCCGTACCGCCGGCAGCGTTCTCAACGTCGTCTACAAGAGCGGCACCAACGATTATCACGGCACCCTCTACGAATTCCTGCGCAATTCCAAGCTCGACGCCAATACCTGCTATAACAACCTTCGCGGCGTCGATCTGGCCAGCTTCAAGCGGAGCCAGTACGGCGGCACCTTCGGCGGACCCATCAAGCGCGACAAAACGTTCTTCATGAGTTCCTATGAAGGGCTACGCCAGCGCTCGTTCAGTTCCCGTACCGCCACGGTGCCCACCGAACTCGAGCGGGCCGGTGATTTCACCCGCACCTTCGCCGGGGCCAATAACCCGGTTCTGATCTACGATCCGTTCACCACGCGTGCCAACCCGGCCGGCGGCTTCATCCGCGATGCCGTTCCGGGCAACATCATTCCCGCTTCGCGCCAAAACCCAGTGGCCCGCAATATCGTTCGCTATTACCCGCTGCCCAACACGCCAGGCGCGGCTTTCACGAACGCCAACAACTACTACCTGCAGGGTTCCTCCGTGCTCGACATCGACCAGATTGATGGCCGCTTCGACCACAACTTCACCGCCAATCATCGTCTCTTCGTGCGCTATTCCTACCGCAACCAGGACGATGTCCCGGCCGTGCTCTTCCCGCAGGAGATCGCGATGGCGGAAGATCGCATCAACCAGCGCAACCGCATGCACAACGGCGTGGTCGATTACACGATGACGCCCAACGCCACCACCATCGTGAGCATTCGCGGCGCTTACGCCCGCAGTCTGTACTTCTATGAAAACCAGGGGCTCGGCTTCAAAGCGTCGTCCCTCGGATTGCCGGCGGCCCTCGATACCGCGGGCGGACTCACCATGTTTCCACGCTTTGCCGCAGGCGGCTACGTTGGCCTCGGCAACACGGATAACCGCTACAACGCCTTCATGACCTACACCCTCGCGGCGAGCGTCACGAAGATCCTCGGCGCCCACACCTGGAAAGCCGGCTACGACGGCCGTTTGATCCGCGTCAACAACCGCGAGTCGCGCTCCACTTCGGGCGATTTCAGCTTCGCCGCCGGCTTCACGCAAGGCCCCAATCCCAACACAGCCGCAGCCAATCGCGGCAATTCGCTCGCCAGCATGTTCTTCGGCACGGGCACCGGTTCGCTGATCCAGAACTTCAAGGACGCCGCCGCCCAGAGCATCTACACCGCGCTCTATGTTCAGGATGATTGGCGTGTCACCAACAAGCTCACCGTCAACCTCGGCGTCCGCTACGATCTGGACACCCCGCGTACGGAGCGCTATGACCGCATGAACTACTTCGATCCGTTTGCCAAGTCGCCGCTCTCCAGCACCCCCGGCTATTCGAATCTTACCGGTGGTCTGGTCTTCGTCGGCGTGAATGGCCAGCCGCGCTCGCAGTACATCATGGATACGAACAACCTTGCGCCGCGCATCGGCTTCGCCTATCAGGCCTCGAAAAACACCACCATCCGCGGCGGATGGGGCAACATCTTCGCCATCTCCCTGCAGCAGGCGCACGGCACGGTCGGGCCGTTCGGCTTCCGCACCCAGCAGCCATGGGTCAGCAGCATTGACGGCATCACGCCGAATGACCTGCTGAACAATCCGTATCCGCGCGGTTTCGATGCGCCTCCCGGAGCTTCGCAGGGCCTCCTCACGCAGGCCGGTGCGAACATCCAGGCCCCCGTGCGCGAAACGCTCACTCCGTACTCTCCGCAGTGGAACCTCAACATCCAGCGCAACCTGCCTTCGCAGGTCCTGCTGGAAGTCGCCTATGTCGGCACGCGCGGCCTGCAGCTATCGCGCAATGACGAAGGCGGCCTTACGCTCAATCAACTCGATCCGTCGCTTATGGCCCTCGGCTCGCGGTTGAACGAAACGGTCGACAATCCGTTCTTCGGCAAGGTCAACAACGGCGTGCTGGCCAATCCTCGCATCAGCCGCGCCCAATTGCTGCGTCCCTATCCGCAGTTCACCGATGTGATTCCGCTGTACTCCACGGGCGCATCGTCCAACTACCACGCGCTCCAGGTCTCCTTCAATAAGCGCTTCTCCAAGGGCTTCCAGTTTGATGGCAGCTATACTTGGGCAAAAGCGATTCAGGAAGACCTGAGCCACGCCAACAGCTACAACATCCTCTGGTCGCGTTCGCTCGCCAGCTACGACATCGCCCATCGCTTCGTCGTCAGCTATATTTACGAACTGCCCTTCGGGCGCGGCCGCCAGTTTGGCCACGACTGGTCGACGGTTCCCAACTGGATCTTCGGCGGCTGGCAAATGAACGGCTTCACCACGCTGCAAAGCGGCACTCCGCTGTCCATCAGCGCCAACAACGTGGCCGGCATCTTCAACTCACGCGGCCTCGCCAACAACAATGGCCAAAGCGCCAAGCTCACCGGTGACGTGCACGACCGCCTGAACCGCTATTTCGATACCAGCGTCTTCTCGCAGCCGGCCGCCTTCACCTTCGGCAACACGCAGCCATCCTCGCCCGATCTGCGCAGCCCCAGTGTCCGCAATTGGGATCTGTCCGTGTTCAAAGATTTCCCCGTGCGCGAAGCATGGCGGCTCCAGTTCCGCGCCGAGGCATTCAACGCCTTCAACACCGTCCGCTTCGGCAGCCCGAACACGACGGTCACTTCGAACCAGTTCGGGCAGGTGACCACGCAATCGAACTCGCCCCGGCAGTTGCAGTTCGCCCTGAAGCTCATATTCTAGGCAACAGCGTGTTCCCGCGCCAGGAGCCTCCCGTGTTGTGGAATTTGAGATCCTTTTGTCCTACAATGGGCAGGATCAAAACCGTCACAACGGGGGGCTCCGATGCATACGAGAATTCTGTCTATTCTCTTCCTCGCGGCCATGGGTGCCGCGGGACAATCTTTTACCGGCCGCATTGTCGGCACGGTTACTGACAGCACGGGCGGCGTCATTGCCGCCGCGCAAATCAAAGCCGTCGATGCGGGCACGAATCGAACCGTGCTCGCCGTTTCGAATGTCGATGGCAACTACGCCTTCAACGAACTCCCTCGGGGGGAGTACAGCGTTGAGGTTTCCGCTCAGGGCTTTAAAAGCTCTCTCCGCAAGGGAATCCAGCTCGCCATTGGCCAGCAGGCGCGGGTCGATGTACAACTCGAGGTGGGCAGCGTCGCCGAATCCGTGGAAGTGGTGGCCGATGCCTCCCTGCTCGAGACCGTAGACTCCGTGGTCGGCAAGGTAGTGGACAACAAACGCATCACAGAGCTTCCGCTCAATTCGCGCAACGTCTTCTCGCTCCTCTACCTGACACCCGGCGTTACGGGCAGCGTCAGTAGCACCTATTCCACCGGGTTCGCCATCAACGGCGCCCGTAACTCCATGCTCGACATCCTGGTCGACGGCGTCAGCACGGCCCATCCAACGGTGAACGGCTTCTCCGGCAACTCCACCTTTCCTCCCGTCGAAGCGATCGCCGAATTCAAGGTGCTTGGTGCGAATTACTCCGCCGAATTCGGGCGCAGCAACGGCGGCATCGTCAACGTGGTGTACAAATCCGGCACCAACGATCTACATGGCAGCCTCTTTGAATTTCTGCGCAACTCCAAACTCGACGCCAACGATTTCTTCAACAACGCCAACAATCGACGTCTGGGCAGCTTCAAGCGCAACCAGTTTGGTGCCATGCTCAACGGACCCATCCGCCGCAACAAGACCTTCTTCCTCGGCAGCTTCGAAGGGCTCCGCGAGCGCAGCTCCGCCAACACCATCACCTCCGTGCCGACCGCGCTCCAGCGCAACGGAGACTTCCGTGAGACCAGGGCCGCCAACGGCTCCCAGGTGCGCATCTTCAATCCCTTTACTACCCGCGCCGAAGGCAACGGCTTTGTTCGCGATCCGTTCCCCAACAACGTGATCCCGGCCTCTATGTTTGATCCCGTAGCCGCCAACGCCATGCGCTACTATCCGCAGCCGAACACCGTCAGCAACGCTGTCACCAATCTCAATAACTTCTTCAACACCGGGGCCCGATCCTTCGATCAGAACCAGGTGGACGGGCGCGTCGACCACAACATCACAGACCGGCAACGGATCTTCGGCCGCTTCTCCTGGCGCGAAAACCTCGATTCTCCGCCGATGTATTTCCCGCAGGATCTAACCATCGCCGAGGGCCGCGTCAATCAGGGTGTACGCCAGCCATCGGCCTCCATCGACTACACGAATGCACTGTCGCCGTCCACCGTGCTCACTGCCCGCATCGGCTTTTCCCGCTCCCTGTTCGACTACGACAATCAGGGCCTGGGCTTCAAGCCCTCCAGTCTTGGCCTCCCCGCCGGTATCGACAGCGTTGTCGACCGCCAGATGTTTCCGCGCATCGGCGCCAGCGGCTTCGTCAATCTCGGCGGCAACGATCACCGCTACAGCACATTCAACACCTACACGCTGCTTTCGAATCTTTCCCGCATCATGGGCAACCACACGCTCAAGACCGGATGGGAAGGGCGCATGATCCGCGTCAACGTGTGGGAAGCGCGTTCCGCCGGAACCTTCAACTTTGCTCCCGGCTTTACCCAAGGCCCGAACCCGAACACCGCCAGTTCCACCGCGGGCAACAGCATCGCCTCGCTCCTGCTTGGAACAGGAACCACAGGCAATGTTCTCATCCGCAACTGGAAGAATGTCGCTTCACAGAGTTTCTATCACGCCTTCTATTTGCAGGACGACTGGCGTGTGACGAAGAAACTCACGTTGAATCTTGGGTTGCGCTATGAGGTCGATCTGCCGCGCACCGAGCGCTACAACCGCTTCAATTGGCTCGATCCCTATGCCCTGTCTCCCCTGTCCGGCAAAGTTCCCGGATTCGGTGAGATTCACGGTGGGGTGCGTTTTGTCGGAGTCGACGGCAACCCCCGCACGCAATTCCACAAAGACCTCAACAACTTCGGCCCGCGTATCGGCCTCGCCTACCAACTCGACAGCAAGACCGTGATCCGTGCCGCCTACGGCCACTTCTTCGGCCCATCGCGCCAGGCGGCACAGGGCACCGTGGGCCCGTTTGGATTCCGTGTCGAATACGAATGGGTCACCACAACCGACGGCATCACGCCGTTCAACCGCCTGCGCGATCCTTACCCGGAAGGATTCCGCGCTGTCCCAGGCTCTTCCGACGGCCTGCTGACACAAGCCGGCGCGAACCTCCAGGCCTTCCTCCAGGATTCGCCGTCGCCCTGGAACATGATGTGGAATTTCACCGTCCAGCGCGAACTCCCCGGGTCTGTCCTCTTGGAAACCACCTACATTGGCAACCGCGGCCTATACCTCAGCCGCAGCGGCGAAGGGGGTATGGAATTGAACCAGTTGGATCCCCGCAATCTCTCGCTCGGCTCACAACTCAACCAGCGGGTTGCCAATCCCTTCTATGGCGTCGTCAACAACGGCATCCATCTTTCACCCACCATCGCCCGGGGTCAATTACTGCGCCCGTTTCCACAGTTCACCAACGTGCAACCGCTGTACGATGCGGGAGCCAACTCCATCTATCATTCCTGGCAGAACACCTTCCGCCGCCGGTTCTCGCACGGCTTTCTGTTTGAAGGCAGCTACACCTGGGCGAAGCTCATCGATGAAGGGGACAGCCATCAGAACACCTATGACGTGGGCGCCAGCCGCGCCCTCTCGAGCCAGGATATCGCGCACCGGATGGTAACCAGCGTTCTTTACGATCTCCCCATCGGCCGCGGCCGCGCCCTCAACACCGGTGAATCGCGCGTTGCCAACGCCATTTTCGGAGGGTGGCAGGTGAACGGCATCGTGTCCTTCCAGTCCGGGCTTCCGCTTGCCCTCTCCGCCAATAACACTTCCGGCCTCTTCGCCGCTCGCACCCAGCCCAACAACAACGGACAGAGCGGCAAAAAGACCGGCCGCGTGCAGGAACGCCTCAACGCCTATTTCATCCCCACTGTGTATTCGCAACCTGCGGCGTTCACCTTTGGCAACCTCGCCCGCTATCTTCCGGACGTGCGCTCCGACATGGTCCGCAACTGGGATCTGTCTCTGTTCAAGGAGTTCGCCATCCGCGAGAAGATGAATCTCCAGTTCCGGTCCGAGTTCTTCAATGCCTTCAACCGCGTCCAGTTCTCCGGACCCAACACCTCGGTCACCTCGAACGCCTTCGGCACTGTGACCAGCCAGGCCAACGCCCCGCGCCAGGTTCAATTCGGACTGAAGTTGCTTTGGTAGGGCGCTAGAATATCTTCTTGCCCAATCCGCAAACTCCAACCGTCTCTCGCAACGAGATTCTCGCTCTGGCCGCGGCCACGCTGCTGATCTTCTGGCGCGCGACGTCGAACGGGTTTATCGACCTCGACGACGATTTCTACGTGCTCCTCAACGGCTACGTGAACCGCGGCCTCACCGCATCCGGCCTCGAATGGGCCTTCGTCACCTACGACTATTTCTACTGGCATCCGCTCACCTGGATCTCGCACATGATCGACAGCGACATGTGGGGGCTCAATCCCTGGGGCCATCACCTCACCAACGTCCTGCTGCACGTGGCCAACACCGTCCTTGTCCTCATCGCCTTCCTCCGTCTCACCGGCAACCGCTGGGCCAGCATCCTGGTTACGATGATCTTCGCCTGGCATCCGCTGCGCGTCGAAAGTGTCGCCTGGGTGGCTGAGCGCAAAGACCTGCTCAGCGCCTTCTTCTGGTTTCTCTCGGTCATTTTCTACGAGACCTACGCCCGCACTCAGTCCCGGAAAAGCTACTGGTACACCATCGGGGCGATGGTCCTTGGCTTGGCCTCGAAGCCGACCCTGGTGACGCTGCCCTTCGCCTTCCTTCTGCTCGATTACTGGCCTCTCAGCCGCAAGGAACCCATCGCCCGCCTCATCACCGAAAAAATTCCGATGTTCGTTCTCGCCGCAATCAGCAGTGTGCTGACCTACGTCGGCCAGCAGGAAATGGGCGCGGTGGCCACCGGCGTTCTGCCGCTTTCGCTGCGCATCAGCAACTCCATCCTTTCTTATGCCCGCTACCTCGGCAAGATGATATGGCCGGAGCCGCTCGCTGTGTTCTATCCCTACGAGACAGTGCTTCCCACAGCGCAGGTCCTTGGCGCTGCCGCTCTGCTGCTCGCCATCACCGCGCTCTGCCTCTGGCAGTGGAAGCGCCGTCCTTACCTGGCCGTTGGCTGGTTCTGGTTTCTCGGAACGCTGGTGCCCACCTCCGGTATCGTGCAGGTCGGTCTGCAATCCATGGCCGATCGCTTTACCTACATTCCGATGTTCGGCATCCTGCTCGCTCTTGGCCTGCTGGTCTCTGAGCGTACGAACTCAGCAGCGCTCTATATCATCCCCGCCGTGCTCGCCTTCTTCACCTATCATCAAATCGGCCTCTGGTCCGATACCATCACGCTGTTCAATCACACCCTCGCGGTGACCCCGGCCAATCCGAAGTTGCGCAACAATCTCGGCCACGCCCTGATGTCCAAGGGCAAGGCGGCCGAAGCCGTGCCCCACTTTGAAGAAGCACTGAAAGCCGCTCCCACTTACCTTCGCGCGCGCCTCAACCTCGGCATGGCGCAGTCGCTCTCCGGCCGTCGCAACGATGCGGCCCGTACCATCGAGGAAGCCGTCCGCCAGCAGCCCGATTCAGGGGAAGCGCATATGCTGCTCGGCATGATCCGCTCCGACGAAGGAAAGGTGGACGAAGCCAGGCAGCAGTTGGAAGCCGCGCTGCGTTACCCCCTGCGCGATGACCAGGCGGCTCACGTCCACACCGACCTCGGCTCCATCCTCGCCCGCCAGGGCCAGGTGGCCGAAGCAGAAAAGCATTTCCGGGCCGCGATCGGCCTTCAGCCGACACTCATCGCCGCTCACCGCAACCTGGTGGCCGCCCTCATCGAACAGGGACGCACTCCCGAAGCGGTCCGCCATCTCACGGTGGCCATCGGCACCACGCGCAATCCGGAACTCATTCAAATGCTCAAATCCATGCGCAGCCAGCCCGGTCAATAAGGGTGCTCGCCCCCCTTACGCAACTCACCTCCTCGCATTGGGTTCAAGCTAATATAGGTTCAAGCAAAACAAAGAAGCCTCGATGCGGACCCTCCTCGTTGTCACCCTCACTGTTCTCGGTTTCGAGCCGCTCCACGCCCAAGCCCAGATCGAAGTCGGCCAAGGCGCGCCCGCGGGCGTGGCCCAGAAGTTTGTCACAGCCTTCTTTCGTAACGGATTCAATGGTTTAGTCAGCACACCGCCGCTTGGTGTGGTGCGCAAACTCGGCTCCACCGGCTATGTGCAGGAGTTCGCCGGTGTCCGCAGTGGTGTCGATTCCTCCGGCAACGCCACCACCCGCTATGCGCTGGTGAAAGCCGACGACAGCACCGGCCTTTCCACCGAGTTTCTCTCCACCGAAGCCCACCAGCTCTACCCCGCTTTGTACACCTACTACAGCAGCGTGGGTGTCAATACCGCCGGCTATCCGGAAATGGACACCGCCCGTTGCCCCGTGGCCGGCACCACCACAACAACGGTTTGCACCTACGCGATTTTCTCCAATAACTACGCCCTATTTGTCAATTCCAGCACCATCGCATCCGCCGACAGTTCCGGCTCCTACTCTGTCAAAGACCTGATTTATCTGCGTTGGGCCGCGCTCGGCGGCATCACCGCCTTTGGTCCGCCCACCACCGCCGAGTCCGCCATTACCTCCAAATCCGGCATCACGGCCAACACCCAGGCGTTTACCAACGGCGCCATCTACAGCATCACTTCCGGCGCCTTTAGCGGCAAGGTGTACGCCGTAGGGGGCAAAATCTTCACCCTCTACAACACCAGCGGATTACACACCGGCTCGCTTGGCCTGCCCCTCAGTGACGAGTTGAGCGCCGGAGGCGGCCGGTTCCGCCAGACCTTCGAAGGGGGCAGCATCGAGTATTCGGCCACCACCGATGCGGTCATCCGCCCCTCGGTGGGCACCGTCACCCTGAGCATCGCCACCAGCGCGGTCACCCGCATCAACGTGGGGGAAACGCTCAACATCCGGGCCAACGTCATTGCCACCACCGGGGAAACCCTCACTGATCGCCAGGTGAGCTGGGTCACTTCCAACGGCCGCGTGGTCAGCATTCAAGCCAACGGCGCCGAAGCCATCCTGCGCGCCGTCGGCGGTGGCTCCGCCATCATCAATGCGGTCAGCGATGGCAAAACCAGCGGCTCGCTCAATATCTTTGTTGCCGCACCCTGCTGCCAGATTGGTGAGGGGGCTCCCACCGCCGCCATCCAGCAATCCTTTCAGGACACCGTCACCCGTTTCCGCCTCAATATCAAACTTCCGGCCGCCAATCCGGTGCGCCGCATCGGGGCAGGCTATGTCCAGGAATTAGTCAGTGCCGATAACCCCGACCTCCGCTACCTGCTGTGCCGGTCTGACCGCTCTCCCGGGGTATTCATCGTAACCGGCGGAATTCTGACCTCTTATGAAAAGGAAGGCGGCCCCTCCGGCAAATTGGCATACCCCACCGCCGACGAAGCCGCCACCGGCCGTCAGATGTTTGAAGGCGGCGCGCTTGCCGGACGCCCCGTATACCTGGTTACCGAGCCTCTGCTGACACGCTGGGCTGCCATGAATTACGAAAGCGGCGCACTGGGACCGCCCGTCTCCGTCTCCCGTTCCAACCTCAGCTTCACCGGCGCCACCGGCACCGGCCAGTCGTTCCGTGGCGGCTTTCTCTTCCGCATCCTGACCGGACCGAACGCCAATGCCCGGATTCTCCTGGTCCAGGGCGCCATCCTCGCCGCCTATGCCGAGCGCAACGGGCCCGATGGTCCGCTCGGCTTCCCCATCAACGATGCCTATGCCGCCAACGGCGGCCTGCAACAGGATTTTGAAGGGGGCTCCCTGAAGCAGAACGCCGCTGGCGATGTGGAACTGGTGGAGCGGGACCGCAAGCCCGAAGTCACCGTCAGCCCGAGCCGTGTCACTGCCGGCGGCAAGGTGCGCATTCTCGTCGGAGGCTTCCCCAACGGCGCCCGCCTGCGTGTGACCTTCACCGCCACGCCTGCCGTTCCGGCCTTCGAGATTCAGACCACCCAGGGCTCCTATACGTGGGAAGTTCCCGTGCCCTCCACCGCGGCCACCTCCTCTGTCCTGGTCACCGCCCGCGACATGGGGACCGAAGCCCAGGCCGCCGGTTCTTATTCCATTACGGCGCTCACCGAGTCCGCCCTCAAGCTGACCAAGGTTCGCGGCGATACCCAGACCGGGATTCCCGGAGCCGTGCTGGCCCGCCCACTGGTTGCCTCTTTGGTGGATGAGGCCGGCATCCCGTTGGCCGGCATACCGGTCCGCTTTGCTGCCTCCCCCGGTTCGAAGGTGGAAACGGCCAGCGAAGTGACTGACGCCAACGGCGAGGCTTCCGCCACAGTGCGCCTCCTCCAGTCCGATGGCATTGCTCTGGTGACTGCCGATGCGGCCGGGCGCGTCGTGACGTTCAGTGCGCGATCGAGTGGCTCTTCCCTCACCAATTTCCCGAAGCAGAATCGCCTCGGCAGCCTCACCGGCTCGGCCCGCGAGAACATGCTTGCCGCAGTCTCCTCCATCCTTCGCTACCATCAGAGCCGCAATGAGTTGCCCTCTTCGCTCGGTCTTTCCGACCCCAACTTGCTGGGCGCCTTCCTCAGCGATTTCTGCGTCTTCGATTCCAGCGGGGGCCGCATCTGCGACGGCTTCCTCACCTTCCGCAGCGACCTGGAAAAGCTTCCCAATCTCTATCGCCTCAAAGACTACGTTGGCAACAACCTCGATCTGGAAGTCATCAAAAACGACGAAGCGGTAATCCTTGACGCGCTAGCGCAGAACTCCCCCGTTCTCCTCGCCTTGGCAGTGTCGGATGGCGCCGGATTGCGCACGTCGCACTTCGTCGTCGTGACGGGCGTCTCCGGAGATGGTGATTTGCTCATTACCGACCCCGAGCCCGCCTGGAACCGCAGCCGGCTCATCGACTACACCTTTGGGTTCACCGCCGGGGGCCTCCAGTTGAAAGCCGAAGTGATCGCCGCGGTGCGATTTTTTGCCCGCTCGGCCAGTCCCACTGGCTTCCTGGTTACGGCATTCCCCGCGACGGTGGAGATCCGCTCGGAGAAGGGTGACTGCGGCGCGGGATTGGCCTTGCCCCTTTCGGATGGCCGTGGAGCACGCCCGGTCGGGTCAGGATCGATCTACTATTGCGCCGGCCAGGAGCCTTCGCAGTTGGTGACCTTTACCGGCAGTGGCGCCTACGAGGCCGCGCTCACCGACTTGGGTAGCCCCGGACGCCGCAATGAGATTCGCGGCAACGGCCAGGAGGCCTACACCGCCACGCGGCCGCAGCAGTGGCTGATCAATCCGGCCAGCATTGCCCTGTCCGCAGCCGGTATCGTCAACGCTGCTACCTCGACGCCGGATCTGGCCCCAGGCTCGCTGGCCGTGGTCACCGGCACCGCACTCGCGCGCGAGGGAGCAGAGACCATCGCCGAACTGGACGATGCCAGGGCCGTGGTGCAGCTCGCCCGCCCGTTCCGCCTCAATGTGGAGATCCCCCGCAATGCGACGCCAGGTGACCACACTCTGAAGATCACCTCACCCTTCGGTACCATTTCCGCCCCTGTGCGTCTGGCGCCCGTCGCGCCGGCACTCTTCGCCGCCAGCGTCAATGCCCAGGGTAGCGAGACTAACTCGACGCTGACCCCGGTGCTCCGGGGAGCTGCCATCAGCTTGTACGCCACGGGCTTAGGCGCCGTGGCCCGCCAGGGCAACCTGGATGTCGTGACGGAGCCGGTCACTGTCCTGATCCAGGGGACCGCCGTTCCGGCCTCCTTCGCCGGCCCGGCCTCGAACCTGCCCGGCACCTACGTCATCAATGTCACCATCCCCGCGGCCATCGCGCCCGGGCTGGAGATTCCGGTTTCCATTCGCCAGGGAGGGGTGGAGAGCAATGCTGTTCCCGTATCGATCCGCTGATCTACGAATCCATCCTCAGCAGAAAAAAGTTGACTCCTACCCCTCCGCCATGGTTAAATCGCAAGTTGACCGTTGTCTGTGCTGTTGCTGTACTTTGCTCGCGGCGGATGGGCTAGGACTTTACTCCTTGACTTATCCTCGTGAGTAATGGTATGAAAGGAAGTAATTGCGTCCGACGTTTTTATAGCGGCATTCAAGAATGAATCCCGCGAGCACTACAAGTGACCGGCACAGGGTCAAGGAATATAGAGATTAAAGACGCACTTCAGGTCGTCTGGCAGTGAGAAGGGGAAACCCGGAACGCGCTGGGCGGGTCTGAAGGAGACAATACAAAGAAAGACCTTAGGCACAGGTTGAAGAAGAAATTCCATCAATTCCAGTTCAACTTCTACAAGGAGAGGGAAATGTCAGATTTTCGCAAGCTGTTACTTGCGTTCGCTGCTGTCACCCTGCTCGCAGGTATTGCGAGCGCCCAGGTGACGCCACCGATCACTTGCAGCACTACGGCACAGCCGCTTACGGTTCGGGCCGAGGGACTCGCGGAGCAGACCGGTGATGTGGTTATTTCGTGCACGGGTGGCCAGGCTCCGGCTCTGGGTACCGCGCTGCCGCAGGTGAATATTTCGGTCACGTTGACCACCAATATCACCAGCCGTTTGCTCAACGATCCGATCACGGAAGCGTTGTTGTTCATCGATGATCCGGCTCCGTCGGCTCAGGCCCCCTGCGCCCCGGCTTCCGGCACCACCCAGTGCTTCCCGCTGTACGCTGGTGCAGGTGGGACCGCTACGGTCACCCCCAACGGCACCGACGTGCGCAACGTGTTCCAGGGCGTGAAGCAGAGCGATAACACTATCGTTTGGCTCGCTGTCCCGATCAATGCCCCCGGTTCCACCGGCACCCGCATTTTCCGCACGAAGAACGTTCGCGCTGCCATCGCTGGCGCTTCCGCCACCAATGGTCAGATCTTCGCTCTCGTGTCGATCCAGAACCCGCCCGCCAACCTCCAGCTGAACCAGTCGACGGTTAACGTCGCCTTCGTACAGCAGGGCCTCCTGTTCGCACTCCGCAGCCGCACTGGCGGTGGTTTTGATGCCGCCGCGACCAACAGCGTGCTGCTCTATGCTTGCGAACGGTTCAACAGCGACTTGGCTGCTAACCCGGCCGAAGACTACAACGGCGCTGGCTTCTCCGGCGGCCGTAGCTTCCAGGTTCGTTTCCGCGAGAATTATGCCGCCGCCTTCAAGGTTCGCGACATCAACGCTCCGATGACGGAACCCGGTCTGCAGCAGAACATCCCCCAGAACAACAATGGTGCTGATCCTGCCCTCTCCACGGTTGTGGAATCCGGCTTCTTCAACACCGCCTACACCGCGACCAATGGTCTGAACCGCGCTGGCCGCGCCGACACCGGCACGCGCCTCCAGGTTCGTTTCAACAACGTTCCGGCCAACGTTCGCATCTACGTCACGACCCACGCCCTCTCCAGCCAGGCAATCAACTCCGCCACTGCTAACCAGCAGAGTGGTGGTGGTGAAACCAGCGCCCTGGCCGCTGCTTATGCAGTTGCCAACACGCTCGGCACCCCCTCCACCATCATCCTGAACCCGACGGGAACCGGCGAAATCGCTCCTCTCGGTGGCAACACCGCCCGCTACCCCGCAGGCGCCGCCGCCGGCTTGATCGAAGTGCCGCTGACCGCTGGTACTGGCAGCTTTGTGTGGGAAGTCTTCGGTCAGGATCCGAATTCGATCGACACCCTGTCGTTCGCAGTCGCTCTGGCCTTCCGCAACGCCAACAACCCCGGCCTCGGCCAGATGACGGTCAATGGCAGCTTCGCCCCGGTCTCCTCTGACAACAAGATGAGCGCCTCCAGCCCGCTGCCTCGCTTCGCCGATCAGTCCACTGCTGCCGGCGCAGCCAGCATCAACATCTGCCAGACCAACCTCCTCTTCCCGTTCGTGTCTAACCAGGGTGGATTCGACACCGGTATCTCCATCGCGAATACCAGCCAGGATCCCTATGGCACGACGCCTCAGTCCGGGAATTGCGAACTGAACTACTACGGTGGAACGACGGGTGGTGGAGCTGCTCCCAGCAAGCAGACCACGACTTCGGCGGTGAACGGCGGCGCACTGGCCATCTTCACCCTGTCCTCCGGTGGTACCAACGGTATCGCGGCGACCCCTGGCTTCCAGGGCTACATCATCGCGATCTGCAACTTCCGCTTCGCTCACGGCTTCGCCTTCATCAGCGACGTCGGCGCCCAGCGGTTGTCGCATGGCTACCTCGCTCTGATCCTCGATCCGCGCATCAACAACACTGCTGAAGCGCTGAACAACTAAGATCGGAGATAGTCCGAAATTGTCGCGGGGCAGGTCGAAAGACCTGCCCCGCTTCATTGTGTGCCGAGCATGTTCGACGACTAGTGGGGTGCAAGTCCCCATCCCAACCTGATGGAGGTGAAGGGTAGCAAAGCGCAAGGGCGTCGCCGCGAGGCGGGGTCTGAAGGAAGCGTGGAGCAAAGCGCGAGCCGATGAACGAAAAGCGGATACGAGGCCTACGGCGTGGGACGAGTTGGCAAAGGACAACGAAGTCCATATCCATCAAGAGCGCTGGTGGTAAATCCGACGGTTGCGCGTGGAAAGAAGTTGAGCTTACCTCGGGAGATCTGCCGTTTGTCGTGGAATCACGACTGAGGATCGAGTGATCGGTCCTGACCGGGCGGCAGAAGTCAGCATCGGGTGTAGTAGCGTGGAGAGCCTGTGAAAGCAGGCAGGAGCGAAGACCCGAACGGTCCTCCGCAAGGAGGGTAAGAGGAGAGGCAAGTAAGCAACGCAACTCATGAGCGACAAGCGGCAGAATAACCAGCTAGTGCTGGCCTTTATGGAGGAGAGTAGGAGTGAAGCTCCGACGGCCTCTGTGCAAGGGACCGAAACGCTTGCGGCGGAGCGGAAAGCAGAAAGTCCGGCCATTACCGAACGGTTGATGGAAGAGGTCTGCGAGCGGGAAAACTGCAAGCAGGCATTGGCACGAGTCAAGGCCAACAAAGGGAGTCCGGGATGGACGGGATGACTGTCCAGCAGTTACCGGAATACCTGAAGCAGCACTGGCTAGCAATCCGGGAACAGTTGTTGAGAGGGACCTATAAGCCGCAACCGGTGAAGCGGGTGGAAATCCCGAAGCCGGACGGAGGGTGCGCAAGCTTGGTATCCCAACGGTGTTGGATCGATTCATCCAGCAAGCGGTGATGCAGGTTCTGCAACGCAAGTGGGACCGGACGTTTTCCGAACACAGCTACGGGTTTCGGCCTGGGCGATCGGCGCAACAGGCGGTGGAAGCGGCGCAGCAGTACATTGCGGCGGGATACCGCTGGTGCGTGGACTTGGATTTGGAGAAATTCTTCGACCGGGTTTCGCACGACAAACTGATGGCGAAGATCGCGACAAGGGTCGGCGACAAGCGGATGCTGAAGCTGATCCGGTCGTTTCTGACCGCTGGCGTGATGGAAGGCGGGTTGGTCAGTCCGGTGGATGAGGGGACGCCCTAGGGCGGTCCACTCTCACCATTGCTCAGTAATCTCGTGCTCGACGAGTTGGACCGAGAGTTAGAAAGGCGATGCCTGCGCTTTGCACGGTATGCGGACGACAGCAATACGCGTCTACGTTCGCAGCCGGCGGGCAGGGGAGCGAGTGATGGAAAGCATTACGCGCTTCTTGCAGGACAAGCTGAAGCTCAGGGTCAATGACGAGAAGAGTGCGGTTGCACGGCCATGGGAAAGGAAGTTTCTAGGATTCAGCTTTACCGCAGATCGCCAACCGAAACGGCGGATAGCGCCGAAAGCGGTGAAGCGATTCAAGGAGCGAATCCGGGAATTGACGGGCCGGACCAGGGGAGTCAGCATCGAACGGATGGCCGAGGAACTGACCCGCTATCTGCGGGGGTGGATCGGCTACTTCGGGAGGTGCCAAACGCCCTCCGTGCTGCAGGGTCTTGAGAAGTGGGTCCGACACAGGCTGAGGTCTGTGATCTGGAAGCAGTGGAAGCGAGGGAAGGTGCGGTTCGCCGAACTCGTCAAACGAGGAGTGAGCAAGGACCTCGCCGCGAAAACGGCGGGCAGCGCCCATGGACCGTGGCGGTTGGCGGACTCACCGGCCCTTCACTTCGCGCTGCCCAATGCTTACTTCGACTCGCTCGGACTTCCGAAGTTGGCTGTCCGGTAGGCTCAACCCGCCGAACCGCCGTATACGAGACCCGTACGTACGGTGGTGTGACAGGGAAAGCTAGTGATAGCCTACCTATGTCAAATTTTTTGCTCCCCCCTCCTTATATCTTTATTCCCTTCCATTTCAAGCTGGTGATAGACTAGTACTTGCGCGTCCAACCCAATCAGCTTCTTCCTTCAAGAGGTGACATGTCCAAAAAAACTCCCGTCCTGCTCGCGGCGCTGAGCATTCTTTCCTGCGCGCAGTTTGCGCAAGCCCGCAACGTGTTCATCCTACCCCCCGGAGATGGTACCTTCCGTCCTGTTGCCAACTTCGTGGGTGATCCCTTCGCTCCGGCGTCGGTCCCCAATATTTCCGCGGCTGCCGATACGTTTGCAGCCTTCTCCACGCCTTCCGGTAAGTTCTATTTCGTCGGGCGTTCCAGTACGGATACGGTCGTTGTGACCGATTCCAACTACAACGTCATAGCCCGGCGCAATCTTGGCTTGGGCGCTTCCGCCGCCGCCATGACCCCCGATGGCCGCTACCTGGTGGTGGCCGCCGGCACTGTTCAGATCTTCAGCACTTCCAGCGATACGGTGGTTTCGCAGGTGGACGCCGGCAGCAACCCCAACGATGTTGCCATCAGCCTGGACAGCAGCAAGGCGTTTGTCACCAGCAACGCCAGCCAGCGGCTCACGGCGATTGACCTGAACACCTTTAATACATCCGGCATTCTTCAGAGCCTCGGTCCGGTCAATGGCGTGAACGTGGGCCCGAACGGTCTGGTTTACGTCGCAGCCCAGAACATCCTCTACGAAATTGATCCCCGCGATCTCAGCTATCGCGGCGGCTCCGGCATCTCCCTCAATGGTCAGCCCGGCAAGCCGGCCTTCGCCGCGGACGGCAGTGGCACAATCCGCGTCCTGCTCCCGAACCTCAATACTGCCTTCGGTGGCGCCAGCGCGCTCACCGTGGACCTGATCAGCCGCACGGCCACATCGGTCTTCGCCAATGGCGTGGTTTTCGATCGCATTGTTCCGGTCTCCGGCTCCCGTGCCTTCGCTATCTCCCAAGGCCAGCAGTTGTACGAATTGAATCTGCCGAGTTCGGCGAGCATTGCCAATATCAGCGGGCTCACCACTTCCAACGGCGTTCGCTCCATCGCAGTCAGCGATGAGTTCCCCAACGCGCGCTACCTGTATGTCGCTTCCAGCTCCAACAACACCGTAACCCGTGTCGATCTGAATTCGAATACGGCCAGCGGCAGCTTCCCGCTGAGCGGCGCCCCGGGCAACCTCAATTACGCCGGTCCCGCCTCCAGCGGTCTTCCCACGGCGATCTACGGCTACAATAACGGCCAGTTCCTGCAGCCCTCCGCTCAGTCGCTGCCCCTCGTTGTCCGCGTGGTCGATTCCAATGGCAAGCCGTTGCAGAACGTGCCGATCACCTTCTCCACTACCGCTCTTGGCGCGTTCATCGTCTCCGGCGCAAGTTCCACCACCGGCGCCAATGGCGTCGCCCAGGCCATCGTGCTTGCCCCGAGCAATCTCGGCGCATTCACCGTCACTGCCACGGCCGGTTTCACCGCGGGCATCAACCTGGTTAGCAACTTCACTCTCACGGTCGGCACCGGCACCACGGGCGCAACCGGCCTGGTGGCCGTGCGCGGCGGCAACGGCCAGATCATCCGCGAAACCGCGGTAACGCCCGAATTGCTGCGCGTCATTGTGCGCGACTCTTCCGGTAACCCGGTTCCGAATGCGGTGGTCACCTGGAGTGTGACTACGGCCAACGGTCCCAACGGAACACTGCTCAATCAGGTCAGCGTCACCGACGTGTTTGGCGAAGCCACCAATACATACATTGGTCCGTTCCTCGGACCCAATCTGTTGCAGTCGTACGTGCAATCGACCATCACCGCCAGTACCTATAGCGGGACAGTAAACATGTACGTCACGGTCATCCCCGTGGTGTTCAATCAGAACCCCGCTTCGCTGCCCACCGTGCAGGTGGTGCAGCCGGTAACCGAAGCCATCACCGGCCAGGTGGGAACCACGATTCCCGCCGCGGTGCAGGTCCGCGTGGCAGCAGGCAGCGGCCCCGGTTCTGGTACCCCGATTCCGAACGTTGGCATTTCGGTCAGCACCGGCAACGATCCTTCGTTTGGCGTGTCCGCACGCTGTAGCGAAACGACCGGCCTCACCGATGCAACCGGCTTTGCCAGTTGCGATCTCGTCCTCGGCAGCCGCATCGGTCTCGCACCGTTGACCATCTATGTGGGTGGCCAGTCGGTGGCCCAGATCAACCTCACCACCACGCCCGGCGTGCCCGGCAAGATTGTTGTGGTACAAGGCGACGGCCAGACGGGCAATGCCGGCGCCACTCTGCCGCTCGCCCTTGTGGCTCGCGTCGAAGACGCTTATGGCAACGCCCTGCCGAACGCTCCGGTCACCTGGACCGTGGAGTCCGGCTCCGCCACGCTCATCAACACCATCAACCGTTCCGACACGACGGCCCGCGTTTCCACCCTGGTTCGCCTCGGCAACGCTCCTGGCCAGGTTCGCATCCGCGTCACCGCTCAGGGTGGCAGCAGCGCCGCCACTACGACGTTCACGGTTTCGTTGAACATCGCCGCCACGCAGATTCGCCGCGTGTCCGGTGACGGGCAGTCGGCCCAGGTGAATCGCGCATTCGGGGAACAGTTGGTAGCGCAGGTTCTCGATGCCAACAACGCTCCAGTGCCGAACGTTCCGGTGACCTTCAGCGTCCGCAGTGGTTCTGCCGTCATCGGCACGGCCAACGCGATCTCTGACGGCAACGGCAACGCCAGCACTTCCGTCACCGCCGGCAGCGTTGCTGGCAGTGTGACGGTTGCCGCGGAGTTCTCTGGCAACGTCGTCACCTGGAACCTTACCGTTCTGCCGCTCGGCCCGACACTGAACGCTTCCGGCATCACCAATGCCGCCAGCGGCCAGACCCAGATCGCTCCGGGCTCTATCGTTACCATTCGCGGGTCGAACATCGTTGCCAGCGCACGCGGTTATGTGCTGCCGGCCAACGAACTCGGACCTCGTCCCACAACGCTCGCCGGCGCCAGCGTCACCTTCGGTGGCGTGGCCGCTCCCATCTTCTGGGCAGCCAACGTCGACGGCCAGGAATCCATCACCGTGCAGGTGCCGTTCGAAGCGCCTGAGAACTCGGTGATCCCTGTCACTGTTACGTCCAACGGCGTGTCGGCCACGGTCAACGTGTCCATCTCGCCGGCTGCTCCTGGCATCTTCGAAAACACCGACAGCCAGGGCCGCCGCTTCGCCGTGGTGACCCGCACCGATGGAACGTTCGTCACTCCGGATAACCCGATTGGCCGCGGCGAAACGGCGCGCGTCTACGTCACCGGTCTCGGCCGTGTGAACGGCGCCACCAGCACCAACGCCATGGGCGCGGGCCAGTCTGTGGCCGCCACGGTTATCGTCGGCGTCAACGACGGCGGCGTCACCGTCACCAGCGCTCAGTATGCTCCCGGCCTCATCGGGGTCTACGCGGTCGCCTTCGTGGTGCCCGCGGATTCCGCCACCGGCAGCAACCGCAACCTCGCCGTGGCTGTCGATAGCGGCGGGACTCTGGTGTTCGGAAACAGTTCCACCATCGCCATCCGCTAACGCGCACTTACCGCAAGCACACAGGCCGGGAAGGGTATACCCCTCCCGGCCTGTTGTCTTTGGCGGATGTTATACACTGTGGCAATGCACCTTCGCGCGACACTACTCGCTATCGCTGCATTCGCTCTCTTCGCCGCTTCGCCTGAGGAAGCCAGCTGGGCTAACTGGCGTGGTCCCAAGTCCAGCGGCTATGCCCCCACGGCCCGCAACCTACCGGTGAAATGGTCCGAAACAGAAAACATTCTGTGGAAGGTCAAGACACCGAGTTGGAGCGCCGCCACACCCATCGTCTGGGGCGACTCGGTTCTGGTGATTACCGCTGAGCAGGGCTTCGTGAATCCAACCTATGACACACGCCAACTGCGCCGGGCGCCGGAAGACAAGAGCGACAAGATCTTTCTGATGGCGCTCAACCGCAAGAATGGCACGGAGCGCTGGCGCACCCTCATCGACAGCGGCAACGAACTGCATCGCAAGCAGAACTCCGCCTCGCCCTCGCCGATTACGGATGGCAAGCACATCTGGGTCATCACCGGGCACCTGCGCATGAGCTGCCTCACCATGGACGGCAAGATCGTGTGGAAGCGCGATCTGGTTGCCGATTACGGCCATGTCGGACTCAATCACGGGTATGCCTCGACGCCGTTGCTCGATGGCGGCCGGCTGTACGTTCAGGTGGTCCACGGCTTCAAGTCCGATAACCCGTCCTACACCGTGGCTCTCGACAAGCTCACGGGCAAGACGGTGTGGAAACATCTGCGCCCCGCGCCGGGACAAATGGAGTCGAAGGATAACTACGGCACGCCGCAGATGGCCATCGTCAACGGCAAGAAGGAGCTGGTGATCTTCGGTGGAGACATTGCCACCGGACAGGATCCGGATACGGGCGTGGAATTATGGCGTATTGGCGGTTTTAATCCCGCCGATTTCAAGATGAACCGGACTATTTCCTCGCTACTGGTGGTCGGCGATCAGGTGGTGGTGGGCGGCAATCGTGGGCGCCCCTACATCGCTTTCCGCGCCGGTGGCCGCGGTGATGTCACCGGCAAGAAGGAAGTCTGGAATAACAACCTTGGCGCAGACGTGCCGACGCCCGCCACCGACGGGAAGTTGCTCTACGTGCTCAACGACAAGGGCTATTTCAACCTGCTGGAACTGGCTTCGGGCAAGGTGATCTACGAAGGCCAGCGCGTGGAGCCCGGCTCCTACAGCGCTTCGCCGCTGCTCGCCGATGGCAAGCTCTATGCGATCAACGAAGACGGCACCACCTCGGTGGCCAAAGCCGGTCCCGAATTCTCGCTGTTGAGTGTGAACAAGCTCGACGGATATACGCTGGCGAGCCCCGTCGCGGTGGACGATCAACTCTTCATCCGCACGGGCGAGGCCATCTACTGCATCGGCAATAAGAAGTGAGAGAGGGGCTGAGCCTTAGCTCAGCCTGCTCTTTAATTCGTTGTCGATTGCGCCCATGAAATCTTCCGTTGTCAGGAAAGGATGATCCGCGCGAATGAGGGTCGCCAGGTCCTTCGTCATGCGGCCGGATTCGACCACATCCACGCAGACCTTTTCGAGCGTCTGCGCGAACTCCACGACGTCCGGTGTCTCGTCCATCTTGCCGCGGTACTGCAGTCCGCGCGTCCAGGCGTAGATGGAGGCGATGGGATTCGTCGAGGTGGGCTTGCCCTGCTGGTGCATGCGGTAATGGCGCGTCACCGTGCCGTGCGCCGCTTCGGCTTCGATCGTCTTGCCGTCCGGCGACATCAGCACCGAAGTCATCAAGCCGAGCGAACCGTAGCCCTGCGCCACCGTGTCCGACTGCACATCGCCATCGTAGTTCTTGCAGGCCCACAGGTAGCCGCCGCTCCACTTCAGGTTCGCCGCCACCATATCGTCGATCAGGCGGTGTTCGTAAGTGAGCCCCTTGGCTTCGAATTGAGCCTTGAACTCCTTGTCGAAGATCTCCTGGAAGAGGTTCTTGAAGCGCCCGTCGTAGGCTTTCAAGATGGTGTTCTTCGACGACAGGTAGACCGGATAGTTACGTCCCAGCGCGTAGTTGAAGCAGGCGCGGGCAAAGCCGCTGATCGAACTGTCGAGGTTGAACATGCCGAGCGCAATGCCGGGTCCGTTCGTCTTGATGATCTCGCGCTCGATGGGCGCACCGCCGTCGGCCGGGGTCCAACTCAGCTTCAACGTGCCGGCGCCGGGGAAGGCGAAGTCCTGGGCGCGATACTGATCGCCGAAGCCATGACGGGCGACCACCACCGGCTTGTCCCAATGAGGCACAATGCGCGGCACATTGCGGCAGATGATCGGCTCGCGGAAGATGGTGCCGTCCAGGATATTGCGGATGGTGCCGTTCGGGCTGCGCCACATCTGCTTCAGGCCGAACTCCTTCACGCGGGCTTCATCGGGCGTGATGGTGGCGCACTTCACGGCCACGCCATACTGCTTGGCCGCGTTAGCCGAATCGATCGTGATCTGATCGTTGGTCTCGTCGCGCTTCTGGACCGACAGGTCGTAATACTTGAGATCGATATCGAGGTAGGGAAGGATGAGACGTTCGCGAATCCATTGCCAGATGATCCGAGTCATCTCGTCGCCGTCCATCTCGACGACGGGATTCTTTACCTTGATTTTTGCCATGACCCATCATTATCGCCAAAACGCGGCCCCAAAATCCATGAGACTTCCGCCGTGCTGGGGCGACTAGCATTGTAGAGGCCGAACCCTGATGTTCCTCTACCGGCTGTTCGATACGCTTCGCCATTGGGCCCGGCTGCGCCGCTGGGAGCCAAGCCACGCCTGGGGCCGCCGCGGCGAGGATCTGGCCCATCGCTTTCTGCAGCGCAAGGGTTATACCATCGTCGCCCGCAACTACCGCACTCGCTCCGGCTCAGGAGAGGTCGATCTGATCGGCTGGGATGGACAGGCGCTGGCGTTCATTGAGGTGAAGGCGCGCGCCACTGAGGAGTACGGGACACCGGAGAGCGCCGTGGACGCCGACAAGCAACACCACATCCTGATCGCGGCCAGAGACTACTCCCGGCGTACCGGCATCGAATGGGATCTGGCCCGTTTCGACATCGTCAGCATCGTGCTGACCACGCCTCCCGCCATCCGGCTGGAAAAAGGTGCGTTCTCCAAATCACAGCCGCACTGGCCTATAGCGGTATAATGCAATCTTTCTTCGATTCGAGGACCGATTGCCTGAACTACGTAAAGACCCAGTGACCGGAAGATGGGTCATCATCGCCAATGACCGGAGCCGGCGCCCCTCCGACTTCTCCCGCGAGACGGTGAAGATGCACGGTGGACGGTTCTGCCCGTTCTGTCCGGGGAATGAACTGAAGACACCGCCCGAGGTGCTTTCCTACCGCTCGCACGGGGAGGCTAACCAGCCTGGCTGGAACATCCGTGTGGTGCCGAACAAGTTTCCCGCCTTGCGCGTGGAAGGCACGCTGGAGCGCCACGGCGAGGGCATGTACGACAAGATGGACGGGGTGGGCGCGCACGAGGTGATCGTCGAGACGCCGGATCACATGACCACCTTCGGCGATCTGCCGGAGAAGCAGATTGAAAGTGTGTTCTGGGCTTTTCGTGACCGCACGCTTGACCTGAAGCGGGACCTGCGCCTGCGCTACATCCTATTCTTCAAGAACCATGGCGAGCCCGCGGGCGCGTCGCTGGAGCATTCGCATTCGCAACTGATCGCACTGCCGGTAGTGCCCAAGCGCGTGCTGGAGGAGTTGGAAGGCTCGAAGCGTTATTACGACTTCAAGGAGCGCTGCGTCTATTGCGACATGGTGCGGCAAGAGGCGGAAAGCGGGGCGCGCATCGTGGTGGAGACCGAGAACTTCCTCGCCATCTGTCCTTATGCGCCGCGGTTCCCGTTTGAGACGTGGATCATCCCGCGCAAGCACAGCTCGCATTTTGAGACGGCGGATGCGCCGCTGCTGGAGAACCTGGCATGGGTAATGCGCACGGTGATCCGCAAGCAGGATCGCGTGCTGGAGAGCCCGCCCTACAACTTTGTGATGCACACCGCTCCGCTGCATGAGGCGCACATGCCGCATTACCACTGGCATCTGGAAGTGATCCCGAAGCTGACCAAGGTGGCCGGGTTCGAATGGGGTACGGGGTTCTATCTGAATCCGACACCGCCGGAAGAAGCGGCGCGGTACCTGCGGGACGCGGGGTTGTCGTAGAGACCTTATTCGAGGAAGTATTGCGGGCGGTCGCGGAGCAGGGCTTTCGCGGCCGAGTCGGGCTTTTCGGTTTCCAATAGGCATTTGGCCAGGCCGTGCAGTCCGCTGACGGTGACCTTGTCATCCGATTGTGAGACACGGTATGCCATGCGTGCGCCGCGCTCTTCGGCGAGGCGATCCAAGGGCCAGTCGTTGTTGGGGATGAGGTGCATGCCGCCTTCGCGCCCGATCAATACCGTCATGGATTCGCTGGTGGCGAAGCCCGTTGCCGCAGCGGCTACTGCCGCTTCCATGATTCTTGCCGCGTTGTCCCAGAAGAGGCTCACCCCTCACTTATCGCCACGGGCTCGGCTTCCTTGAACGAGGAGGGACAGGCGCCGAGATAGTGGCCACAGCGCAGACAATGCGAGCCTTCGCGGAGCGGGAAGTGTAATCCGGCTTGTGCTTCGCGCAGGGCCCGGACCTGGGCTCGGGCTTCGTCCATGGCTTCGGGACCAAGCCCCACCCGGACGGCGACGCCGGTGCGCAGATACCAAAGGATGGCGGCATCGGGCAGACGGCCGGTCAGACGCTGTAAGGCGAGCGCGTACAGACGCAGTTGCGGACGGTAGCGCGAGGCGTGCTTCCATTCCTCGCCCATGGTGACTTGATCCGATTTGTAATCGAGCAGGATCAACTCGCCGTTTTCCTCAAACCAGAGGTCGACCTGGCCGCGGAGGATCATGCCTTCGAGATCGATGAGGAAGTCGTACTCACGGCCGATGCGTGTGGAGCGGGCGGCGCGGCGGCCCCACTCGCTTTCTTCGAAGCCTCGGGCCATGGCGGTGGCGGCGTCGGGCGGATTGTTGACGGGTGTGCCGGCGAGCAACTCGTGGACGAGGACACCGAATTCGGAGGCCGACCATTCGCCGGTGTCTTGGATTTCCGCTCCCTCACGGTCGCGGCTCGGTAGAGGATCGCTGTTTGGTTGCGGTTCGAGACCGAGGTAGCGGGAGAGGTAATACTGGCGGGGGCAGAAGGCGTGTTGGGCGACGCTGGTGACAGGGGCCACGGCTTCTTGCTCGCCTTCGCGCGGAGGACGATCGACGATCAACACCTCGTGGAGAGCCGTGCCGGTTTCGCGCCGCGGGATGCCGGGTGTCACTTGCCTTGTGTTGGTGAGGACGACGCCGTTGAGGGTCTCGCTATGCTCACGTTCGGGCTTCTCCGAAGGAAGGCGCAGCCCGTTGCAGACGTGCTTGGCCCAATCGCCGCTGCCGTTGGGACCGGCCGTGAGAATGAGGTGCTCCTCGGCCCGGGTCATGGCGACGTAGAGCAGACGGTCTTCTTCGCCTGCTTCGAGGCGCTTCTTGTTGGCGCAGACGCGCAGATGCACGGGGTCTGAGATGCCCGCGCGCTCCGTGGGATGGCGCCAGGTGATGCCGAGTTCGTGCTGCTCATTGAAGCAGAAGACAGGTTCGCGGCTTTGCGCCCCATTCCGGAGGGCGGCGATGAAGACGATGGGGAACTCGAGGCCCTTGGCCGCATGCACCGACATGAGCTTCACGGAGTTGACCACTTCCTCGGCGCCGGCTTCGGCTTGCGAGCCGGACTCGCGCCATTCCTCGAGCTCTTGGGAAAGCTCACCGATGGTGCAGGGGCGGCGGGAGAAGCGCTCGCGGAGCATACCGAGGAGTTTGGCGATGTTGGCCTTCGGACGCGCGGCGAGTCCTTCCATGTAAGCGGACTCATCGAGCACGCGTTGCAGCAGGGCATCGGGGGACGTGTTGCTTGATGCCGCACGCTGTTCGCTGAGCAGGTTACGGAACCAGGTGAGGCGTTCGTCATCGGAGGCTTCGATGGCGCGGATCAACTCTTCTTTGCCCAGCCTGAGCCGGAGCAGCAACTCATCGGTGATGCCGACCAGAGGGGAGCGCAGCACGGTGGCGAGCGCGATCTCATCGAGCGGATTGGCGAGTACGGCGAGCCAGGCCATGAGGTCGCGCACCTCACGAGTCTCATAGAACGAACGGCCGCCGCTGATGGTGCAGGGAATGCCGAATTCATCGAGGGCCTGCTGCACGGCGCCGAGGGAGTTGATGGTGCGAGCCAGCACAGCCATGTCGGAGTAGCGCGCGGGGCGCTGTTCTCCGGGCTTGCCCACCAGCAGCGAGCCTTCGAGCTGGCGAATGCGGTTGGCAATCCAGCGCGCCTCGGTGCGCGCCGCGTCGTCGTCGGGATGGCCCGCGTAGGTGCAGGTGAACTCCACGGAGGGCTCCTGCTTCGGCGGGTACTCGCGCAGCGCCTGGAGGCGGTGCATCTCGACTCCGCCATTGAGGAACGGGGTGACGGTGTTCACGGAGTCGATCACCACGGCGCGGGAGCGGTAGTTCTCATGCAACTCGTCGACGAACTTGCCCTCGGCGGCGAGCGAATTGCGGTAGTCCTGGAACACGCTGGGGTCGGCGTGGCGGAAGTAGTAGATGGATTGATTGATGTCGCCAACGGCGAACAGGGCGCCGGGCTTACGGACGAGATCGACCAGCCGCCACTGGAGGCGGTTGGTGTCCTGGAGTTCGTCCATCAGGACCTGATCGAAGCTCGAGCGGACCCGTTGCCGGAGGTCAGTGTTCTCTTCGAGCAGGCGAATGGCAAACTCCTGGAGGTCCTCGAAGTCGAGCATGCCGGCGTCTCGCTTGGCCTCGCGGTAGCCGTTGTGGATGCGGCGCAGGGCTTCGAGACAGACGTCGTACAGTGGCTGGCGCTCGGCGAGCAGGATCGCACCCTTGGCCAGCGGGATGTGTTTCTCATGGAGCACCTTGGCTGCTTCGCGGGCGCGCGAGCCGGGCTTGAGACCCTTGAGGGCGGGGATGGCGTCCAGCATGGCGAGCTTGTCACGCCAGGTGGTGACGGAAGGCATGCCTGCCACGCGGCGGGCCCATTGCTGGAGGCGCTGATGCGGATCTTTGTGCTTGGGATTGCCGAACGGCAGCGGTTCCGCGACGATGACGCGGGCTTCCTGCTGGACGTTGGCCCAACCGTCGTCAGTAGGCTGCGGAGCATGGAGGGAATCGATGGTGACCCCGGCCGAGCGCGCTTCGGCGTAGAGATCGAGGAGAGCCTGTGCGAGGTCGGATGAGCCGGTGTTGAGTTGCAGCAGCAGTGCGCGCATGGGGCCGGGCTGCTCACTGAGCAAGGCGTCAAGTACCGCTTCGGCAGTGCGGCGGCCGAGGATGCGGGCTTGCGGTTCGTCGAGAAGGCGGAAGTCGGGATCGACCGCGGCGGCGATGGCGTTCTCTTTGAGCAGGCGGGTGCAGAAGCCATGGATCGTGGAGACCCAGGCGCGCTCCATCTGCTGGCGCATCTCGCCGGTGGAGGCCACGGACTCCATGAGGCGCTTCTTGATTTCAGTGGCGGCCTTTTCGGTGAAGGTGACGGCGAGAATGCGTTGCGGGTGGATGCCCTTGGCTTCGACCAGCCAGCGGAAGCGCTCAATGAGGACGCGGGTTTTGCCGGAGCCGGGGCCGGCGACGACGCAGACATCCTGGCCCCAGCGTTCGACGGCGGCTTGTTGTTTGGGATTGAGGGCGATGCTCACTGGCCGCCTCCGGCGATGCGGACCAGCGGCGCGGGCGCGGGTTGCGTTTCCACGCGGCAGGCATCGCGGAAGGAGCACCACTCGCACTTGCGGCGGTCAGCGGGCGCGGCTTGAATCTCGCCCTTGGCGATGCGTTCGGCAACGCCGCGGCTACCTTCGAGGGCGGTGTCGACGATTTCGCGGAGGCGCTCTTCGCTGGCCGATTCGCCGAGGTCCTGCCAACCGAAGGCCGGCAGATGCCAACCGTCCCAACTGACTTCGCCGCGCAGACCGCAATAGAGCATGCCGGCGGCGGGCTGGCGGAAGAGCTTCTCCGCGGCCCAGAGGTAGAGGCCTCCCTGGACGAGGTCGCCGCTTTCGTGTTCACGGACACGGGCGCGGACGCGTTCGCGGCGGGAGTACTTGTAGTCGATGACGACGAGGCCGCGGCCGGTGACCTGAGCGACGCGGTCGATCTTGCCGGTGATGCGGATGCCTTCGTCGAGTTTGAGGTCGAACTTGTTCTCGACGGCAATGGTGGCCGCGCCTGTGAGGGGCGGGCTTTCGAGGAAGCGGCGGAGGTTGGCATCGAGTTCGAGGCGAACGCGCTCGGTGAGGCAGCCATGGGGCAAGGCGTTCTCGCGCACGGCTTCAGAGAAGCGGCGGGTGAAGATCTCTTCGACGAACAGCGGCTGGCCTTCGGTCTCGGCAAGTGTGTCGTGGAGGATGTTGCCCTGAAGGAGGAAATCGAGGCGCTCATGCGGCCGGGGCGGCGGATCCTTGAGCTTGAGGGCGTGACGGGCAAAGTACTGATACGGGCACTGGAGGTAGGTTTCGATGGCCGTGGGTGAGAGCTTGGCTCGCAGCTTCTTGAGCGCGTTGAGGAGATCGGTGGCGGAGATGGCGGCTGGGCCGGTGGAGGCTTTGGGCCAGCGGGAGGGGACACGGCAGGGGCGTGCGCGCTGGGGGCGCTCGTCTTGGGGAAGGAAGAACGAGGGCAGCGTCTCTTCTCCCTTTTCGTTGGTGCGCGGGTAGCTGAGGGTGAGGTTTTGGCGGGCTACGGCGGTGGCCGTTTCAAATAGGATGGACTCCTCGCGCTGGCGCTCGGCGGAAGTGCGGAGCGTGATGCCGTGGGTGCGTAAGGCGAGGCGATCGTCGTCGGTCAGGATGGGATGGCTGGAGTGATAGCGGGGGAAGGAACGTTCGGTCATGCCGCAGAGGAAGACCACGGGCAGTTCCCACTGGCGGGCTTCATAGACATCGAGGACGTGGACGACGTTGCGGCGCTGGTCTCGATCATTGATCGGGATGTAGGGGCAGACCTCGATGAGATGGCCCGTGAACTCGCGCAAGGTGAGTGGCTCATCGGGATCGAGGGCCGCGGCGGTGGCGTTGAGTGCCTCTTGCCAGGCGTCGAGGGCGGAGAGCAGTTCGCGCCATTCGAGGACCTGCTCCTGGGGGACTTCGTCGGTGAAGGCGGGCAGGGTGATGAGGCGGCGGAGGGCGGCCAGTTGCTTCGCCCACTCGGCGGGGGTGTGCGAAGCCGCGCGCCAGGGTTCGAAGTCGCGCCAGGCGGCCAGCGCCGCGAGTTCGTCCGGGAAGCCGTGCCCGGGGAGGCGGCGGCGGAGCGCGAAGTCCGCGGCGTCGCCCTGCGGGGTGCCGGCCAGGGGGCAGAAGCGCATGCCGAGGAGTGGGAGGAGCAGCGCGTAATCCCAGCCGGAGAGCAGTGCTTCGAGGATGCCGATGAGGAAGCGGCGGACAGGGTGGGTGTCGAAGGCCTTGGGGAAGTAGTAACGGGCGGGGATACCGAAGCGATGGAGGGTGGTCTTGAGGATGGGGCCGTAGGGGTGCTCGCTGCGGAGGACGATGCCGATTTCGCGGAAAGGGCGGCCCTCGGCGGCCAGGTTGACGATGCGCCGGGCGATCTCTTCGGCTTCTTCCAGTTCGCTGGAACTGTTGAAAAGTGATGAATGGGCTGCGGCGGGCTTGGGTTCGTTCCGCAATTTTTCGAACCCGAGGGTGGTAAGCGCGCGGGTGCTTTCGGCGGCGCCGTCCCATTCGGGGAGGGAAAGGAGGATCTGGGCGGGGCAGAGCGCTTCGAGGATTGACAGTTCGGCAGGTGTAAAAGCGTAAAAACCTGTCAAGTAGATGCGCCGCCAAGGGAGTGGGGCGGCCTGGAGGCGGGAGGCGGCGGCCTGCAGGCGGCGGGCCCTCAGCCAGTATCCACGGGACTCTACTTCGGCTGCGACGGCTTCGTAAACCTGTTGAAAAGACTGGGCTTCCGCTGAAGTGGGGACCGTGGCAAGGGTGGAGGGCAGGCATCCGGCGGTGGAGACTTCTTCGACCAGTCCGGCGAGCATGCGGCGGAGACCGGGGGACTCTGATAGGGACTGGAAGCCGGGGGGCGGGTTTACAGCCAGGTGGCGGGCGACGATGCGATCGAGCAGCGCAGGGGTGGCAGCGGGAAGATCGGCGACCAGGGGCTTTACAAATCTTGACAAGGTGACGACACTGTCGGGCCTCACGAAAAGGCCTTCGCGAGCGAAGGAATGGCGCAGATGCTCGGCGAGAGTCGCCGTGGGTGTGAGCAGGCATACGTCCTGATGGTTTTCCTGCAGGTCCTGGCGGAAGGCCTGAACGGGAGAATGGCTTGGGTTCGTTCTGTAATTTCTCAGCAACACGAGGCAGATGTAGAAAAGTGATGAAAAGTGATGAAACCTAATTATCTCTATTTTTGTACTAGGCGAAGGTAAGTCAAAAGCCTGGGTCCTATTCATTGTACGGGGAATGCCGCCGATAGAAGACAAGATGTCAACAAGTGTCAAACGAAATCTGCTTGGGCTTGCGATTCTGCTTTGCCTGGCCTCTGCGATATACCACGGACTTGTGATGTTGGCGCTGGCCGAGAAGGGACAGGTGGTGTCGCACCTGGTGTTCCGTGTTGGCTTCTCGATGCTGGCGGCGGGGTGGTTCATTTACCAGTTCCTGATGGTGCGGGAAGAAGCGCAGGCGGCAACGGACAAGGCGTTTGCCTCGATCGTGGTGTTGTGGGGTTCGCCGCAATTGTTGACAGCGGAAGGACTGCGGCGGGCGGTGCAGGAAGGTTTGGGGATTTCGGTGCCGGAGGATGCGGTGACGGGGAATGCCAGTTCGTTGCTGTGGCGGTACCGGGAGCATACGTTCGCGATCCATAACCAACGGGGTCCCTATGACAAAACGGCCATTCGGGACGCCCGGTGTCTGCCCGACACGGAGTTGCGGGATGCGCTGGACAACTACATGGGGTGGATGTCGGTGGAACTGATCCAGTTTCCGGATGGGGAATCGATTGAGGCGTCGTACCGGTACATGGGGCCGGTGGTGGCGGAATTGACGGGCCACCAGGCGGTTGCGTTGCACATTCCGGCGGCGGGGTATTGGTCAGCGTGGCAGGAATCGCATGATGCGCTGTTGCGGAGTGCGGATCCGCTGGCTCAGGTGGAGTCGGATGGTGTGCCGGACGATTTCGAGATTCCGGACGGCGAGCCGGCGCTGTTATTGGCGGCGGAACAGGCCCGTTCGCGATGGGCGGAATTTGTGACGGCATTCCGGTCGCGGGACAATACTCAATCGTATTTTGTAAAAATCCGGTTAGAAGAGGGAGAAGAAGAGGAATTTCCGTGGTTGTCGGTGTCTGAGGTGGAAGATGGGGCGGTGGTTGGAACGCTGGATGCGGAGACGGCGACGTTGTCGTATCCGCCAGGGATGCCGATTGAGGCGAAGCTGGAAGATGTGTGGGATTGGATGATTGTGCCTGCGGGCGGGGCCGCGCCAATCGGGCATTTCGGGCAAGAGGCGCTGTCGAACGCTTACGCGGGTTGATGGGGTGACGAGGGCCGGGACACCACGAGCTTTCCGTCTGGCTCTGATGGAACTGCATGGTGGCCCGGCCCTCCCGATTCCTTTGTCGCATGGGCGGAGGGGGATGACGGGGTGGGGTTTGGGTAAATGGGTGATATTGGGGGGATTATTTTGTGAGTTGTGATGTGATAACGGAGATGTAGACTGTAGATATGGTGGCTTGGCACACCATCGGTATCCCTGTGGAGCGCAGGTTTCGGATGTAGACTACGACTATAGTGCCTTGGCATCTAGGTCAGGTGTCGCATCATGTTTGAAGGACTGAACATTACGGGGCTCCGGTCTGAGTTCTATTTCGGTATCAATAAGTTGCTCGTCAACAATGCGGTCCTGGGCAAGTGTATTCGGTTCGTGCGAGACGGTTTTGAGTTCGAAATACTCTTCCCGGTCGATTACCTTCACTTTGCTCGCGTTGTTAAGGACGGTGCGCTGGGTGAGCGATGGGGAAGTGACGCTATAGAGGTTCAGGTTGTGAGAATTTCCGTGATTGGCCCGGCAAGGCCAAGTGGCGGCGATCTCGGGCAGGATGACCCGTACGCTGATTACCTCCTCGCGACGTTCGATCTTGCGGAGGCGGCTATTCGCGACCTTGTTGAATTGATGCGAACCAGAGGACAGCCTTGGTTGGCGCTTCATGGGGAGCGCCCGCGCCATGTTGGATACGGCTCGGTTGATGGAGCGCTCGGTTGGGCCGATTTTTGCGAAAGTTGGCTAAGAGGTAAGCAGCCCGAGCCATGGCAACCGCCCCCCGACTCCCTCACCAAGTCGGTTGCCCTGGCAGACCTGATGACATTAGGCGATTTGCTCAGTTCCGCCAGGGGAGTCGCTTTGGCAGAGAGGCTGTTGGCAGATGCTGAGCATCATCCTGCCGGCATCCCTGCGAATCGACAATATTCGGTGCTCATGGCTGCTATCGCTTGCGAGGTGAAGGTGAAGGATACTCTCCGGTCAGGATCATCTTCTGCCAGTCCAAGGGATCGGGGAGGCGTTGCATCCTTGTTCGATAAGGCTATGATGGCGTTGATGGGACGATCATTGCGGCTGGAAGACCGTGACCTGTACAAACGAGTCGATCGCCTGTATCAGTTACGCAATCGGATAGCGCACGTAGGAGAGATCCCGTGCGAAGCAACCACCCGAGAAGCCATAGATACGGCTCGCTCGGCATTTGAATGGCTGAACAGTTTCCGGTCGAACCAGCCCGGTGAATAGACTTCGCTGTTGGTTAGAGAAGGCAGTGGGATGAAGATGAGTCAATCGGTAGGGGCGCGATCGCTGACGGAATCTGCCCAGCGGTATGCTCGCGGGCAGCGCACGCTTGCGCGTAGCGCGCGAGATGCGGGAGTTAGCATCTGGGAAATGATGGATCATCTCCGATCGCATAAGATCAGCGCACAGTATGACGAAGATGATCTCGCTCACGACTTGCGACGGGTTCAGGCGAAGAGCAATCCCTGAGAACAGGTAGCGCCAAGCGAGTCATTCGTGCAGTTCGACTCCATGAAGGTGTCTCCGCGCGACGGCAGCTATCCGAGTCGGACAACTTGCCGAGGCTGAATGTGCGCAAGCGCCGCGAGACACTCTGGAATTATTGGCAAGAGATCCTGAATCCGATTGGAACGGGCGCGAACGATGAGAACGGCGATTCGCTTGGTGTTCAAGTTCTGCTGGTAGGGAGGGTTCTTGTCGAGGGTCTGCTTCCCTGACCACCCGCACTGAACGACAGTGCGGCACTCATACCCACTTAAACACGCGGCCAGCTTGCGTGGCAGGTTCTCGTCGGTGAAGATTTTCATCGACGAGCAGTGAGCAGCGCCTTGGCTTCTTCCAGTGCCGCGATGGCGGCTTCCCGGGTGACGGAGGGAAAATTGTCCAGGAATTCGTCCAAGCTGTCACCCGCTTCGAGGTAGTCGATCAACGAATCGACCGGTACACGGGTTCCACGAAAGCAAGGGGTTCCTCCGAGGATCTCGGGATCGGAAGCGATGACGGATTCGTGGGGCATGGAAACCTCTCGACCTTCAGTTTATCAGGGATGCCGGGGCTGACCGCCATTTCGCTTCAAGCCGGCTCCTTGTCGTTGCGGACACTCTCGGCGGTCGTGCCTAAATCAGCGAGCACTTCGCTCTGCCGGGGTCTCGACGCTGAGGCCATCACTTTACCGCGGACGATGTAGCAATGGATGTCTCTGTCTGTTGTTGATTGGGTTATGCGGAGAGGAGGAATGGCCGCTATGATGATGCGTATGGTCATGCTCCGTATTACCGAAGCTGAACTCGCCCGCGACGTCCACGCCATCCTTGACAAGGTCAAATAGGGCGTCGAGGTAGTTGTGGAGCGGGACAATCGCCCTGTTGCAACGATTCGTACACCGTTTCCGAAAGGCCGTCTGCTGTCGGAGAGTATCGCGCTGGCGGAGGCGCGAGGTACCACCGTCCCTGATCAGGGCTCCATGAAGGACGTCGAAGAGGGAATCGCGGAACGCAGTCAGCCATGGAATTCGCCCACCTGGGAGTAATGCTCGATTCGAGCATCCTGATAGAGGCCGAGCGTTCCTCGACGATCTGAAGGCCACGCGGTTGAGATCTATCCGATCACAGCCGACACTGCGGAACTGGCCCGGAAAGCCGAGCTAACCCAGTGCAATTTCCAGAAGGATAGGCATTACCTTCCATTGCCGGGTACCGGATGTAGACTGTAACTATGGTGGCTTGGCAAGAGCATCTCAGCAGTAACTCTAAGGTTTGCGGAGGGGAACTGTGTGCCTCGGGAACGAGGGTGCCGGTTACCGTGATTCTGGATAGTCTCGCGGAAGGCTCGTCCAAGGAGGAGATACTTGCCAGTTATCCGACGCTTCGGGCCGCTCACATTGACGCCGCGTTGGCCTATGCTGCTGAGCTGGCCCACGAAGAGAAGCTGATTCCACTCAGGCAAGTGTGAGAATCAAACTTGACGAGAACCTTCCGCTGGAGTTGGCTAACGATCTCAAACGTCTTGGCCACGACACCGATACTGTTGCATCAGAAGGTCTCACGGGGGCAGATGACGATGTTGTCGGAAAGGAAGCAGCGCGGGCGGAACGCGTCTTGTTCACGCTCGATAAAGGCATCGCCAATTTTCAGCGATATCCTGGGTTGCGACTTTCGGGTGTCGTATTGTTAAGGCCTGACGTGGTTGGCCGGGGTGCGGTTGGGGCGGTTCTCGAGTTCATTCGAGGCCGATTGCCGATGTTGCTCGCGCTGGAGCTTGAGGGGAAGCTCACTGTGGTCGGAGCGACGAGGGTTCGGACTCGCTAGCCTATCGCTTTTCGAAGCAGAAATCCATCACTTTGCCGCGCACGACATAGCAGAGGTAGTGTTCCCAGAAGCGGCGGAACCGGGGGAAGGTGTTCACCAGGATTTCGAAGCCGAGGTAGCGCCAGAGGGCGAGCAGTTTCACTTTGACCGAAACTTCGCGGAAGCGGACGGGGGAGTAGTAGCCGAAGCCGGCGTTGTCCTCACCGAAGTAGCGGAAGGAGAAACTGTTGAGGTGCCAGCGGTGCGTGGGGTCGCAGAAGGAACTGAAATCGGTGTAGTGGGGCGTCGAGAGGAAGACCCGGCCGCCGGGCTTCAGGAGCCGGTGGAACTCCTCCATGGTTTTGATCACGTCGGCGACGTGTTCGATGACGTGGATGGCGCGGACTTCATCGAAAGTGCCGTCGCGGAAGGGGTAGGGGAAACGGTCGAGATCGCAGAGGACGTCGGCCTTGCCGGCGGGGTTGCGGTCCACGCCGATGGCTCCAGGAAACTTGTTGCGGCCGCAGCCGACATCGAGAATTCTCACCCATTCTATGGTAGCTGCTGGAAGCCCTGTGGATGGGGGCAACGTGTTACGCTCGGTCAGATATGTCGGCAACGCGTGAGAAAGCACAATTGATGAGCGCTTCCGAGATCGATCGGACGATGGTCCGGCTGGCGCACGAGATTCTGGAGAATACCGAGGACCTGAACAAGCTGGCGTTTATCGGGATCCGGCGGCGAGGCGTGCCACTGGCGAAACGCCTGGCGGCGAAGATCAAGACGCTGGAGAACCGCGAGATTCCGGTGGGGATTCTCGATATCAATCTCTATCGCGACGATTTATCCACTGTCGGGCACCAGCCGGTGGTGAGCGCGACAGAGATCAACTTTCCCGTGGTGGGCATGGACATCGTGCTGACCGATGATGTTCTGTACACAGGCCGGACGATTCGCGCGGCGCTCGATGCGTTGTTCGATCACGGACGGCCGGCGCGGGTGCAATTGCTGGTGCTGATCGACCGCGGCCACCGCGAGCTGCCGATCGAGGCACGCTACGTGGGGCGCATGGTGCAGACAACGAAGCGAGAGATCATCGAGGTCAAATTCAACGAGATCGATGGCATGGAGAAGGTGCTGCTGGTGGAACGCACCGATTAACCGATGGCAACTGGACTGTTAGGGATCGAAGACACGCCGCGCGCGGATATCGAAGCGATACTGGCGCGGGCGAAGGATTTTCAGCCGCTGCAGAACCAGAGCAACAAACGCCTGGATCTGCTGCGGGGACGAATGATCGTGAACCTGTTCTTCGAAGCATCGACGCGTACGCGCACGAGCTTTGAGATCGCTGCCAAGCGGTTGGGAGCAGACGCGGTCTCGATTACGGCGTCGGGTTCGAGCGTGTCGAAGGGCGAATCGCTGGTGGATACGCTGAACACACTGGCGGCGATGAAGCCGGATGCGATCGTGATGCGGCATGCCGCCTCGGGGGCGCCGCATTTTCTATCGCGGTATCTGCCGACGCCGATTATCAACGCAGGCGATGGGACGCATGAACATCCGACGCAGGCGCTGCTGGATGCGCTGACGATTCTGGATCACCGGGCTTCGCTCGAGGATTTGCGGGTGGCGATCATCGGAGATATCGTGCATTCGCGTGTGGCGAGGTCGAATATTCACCTGCTGTCGAAGTTTGGCGCGGATATCGTGCTGTGCGGGCCGGCGTCGCTGCTGCCGCCGAATATGGCGCAACTGGCTCCGGGTGTGCGGCTGACGAACAACATGCGCGAAGCCATCGATGGGGTGGACGTGATCATGATGTTGCGCGTGCAACTGGAACGGCAGAACGAATCGCCGTTTCCGGCGAGCGAATACTATCCGTTCTACGGGTTACGGGTGGAGCATCTGCATCTGGCGAAGCCGGATGTGCTGGTGATGCACCCGGGGCCGATTAACCGCGGGCGGGAGATTGCCTCGGACGTGGCGGATTCGCAGCGTTCGGTGATTCTCAACCAGGTGGAGAACGGGATTGCAGTGCGGATGGCCGTGCTCGAAAGGATCATGAACTAAGCCATGTCGAAGTTACTGATCAGGAATGGACGGGTGATTGACCCGGCGGTGAAATTCGACGGTGTGGCGGATGTGCTGATTGAAGGGGACCGGATAGCCGGGTACGGGAAGAACCTGGATGTCGTGGGCGCGGAGGTGTTCGATGCTTCGGGGATGATCGTGGCTCCGGGTTTCATCGATATGCACGTGCATCTGCGCGAGCCGGGGTTCGAGCATTCGGAGACGATTGAGAGCGGATCGCGGGCGGCGGCGGCGGGCGGATTTACTTCGGTCTGCTGCATGCCAAACACGCAGCCGGTGAACGATAGCGCGACGGTGACCAGCTACATTGTGGAACGGGCGCGGCGGCATGCGGTGGTGAACGTGTATCCGATCGGGGCGATTACGAAGGGCAGCGCGGGCGAGGAACTGGCGTCCATTGGCTCGATGAAGAAGGCGGGCATCGTGGCCGTATCCGATGACGGCAAGCCGGTGATGAATGCGCGGGTGATGCGGCGGGCGATGGAGATGGCGCACAGTTTCGGGCTGCCGGTGATTGATCACTGCGAGGATCTTCACCTGAGCGCGGGCGGCGATATGCATGAGGGCTTCACGTCGGTGAAGCTGGGACTGCGGGGGATTCCGGCGTGTTCGGAAGACGTGATGGTGGCGCGCGATCTGCTGCTGGCGGAGGTGACTGGAGCGCGGTTCCATGTGGCGCACATCTCATCGAAGAATTCGATTGCGATGGTGAAGCATGCCAAGGCGATGGGGCTGCCGATTACGAGCGAGGTGTGCCCGCATCATTTTGCGTTGTCGGATGAAGACATCATTCCCTACGACAGCAACTTCAAGATGAAGCCGCCGTTGCGGGGACGGGCGGATGTACGGGCGGCGATTGAAGGAATTGTGTCGGGGGCGATTGATGCGATTGCGACCGACCACGCGCCGCATCCGGGCAGCGAGAAGATGCAGGAGTTCGAGCGGTGCCCGTTCGGGATTCTCGGGTTGGAGACGGCGATCGGGTTGTCGCTGGAGGCGTTTGTGGAGGGGGGTCGCATTCCGCTGGCAAAGATGGTGGAATTGTACACCGTGGCGCCGGCGCGGATTCTGAACCTGGAGCGCGGCACACTGGCCAGCGGGCGTCCGGCTGACGTTACGATCTTCGACACGTCGTTAGTATGGAAGTACGACGTGAACAAGTCGTACTCGAAGAGCCGGAACACGCCGTTTCATGGACGCGAGTTCCGCGGCGGGCCTGTCGCGACGATGGTGAACGGGCGCTTCGTGTGGAGACGAGACAAGGAGTAATCCCTATGCCGGGACCCCGGCCAGACCGAACACCGTGGATCGCGGTGCTGCTGATCGTGTTTTTTTTCGGACTCAGTATGGTCCGGAAGTCGGCGGAGTGGGTACTGGAGTACGAGTGGTGGAGGGAGATGCGCCAGTTCGAAACGCTGGTGAGCATGATCCTTTACGGAGTGGTGCCGTCGATGGTGGCGGTGCTGCTGACGTTTGTCGTGCTGTGGGTGGCGCACGCGCGGGCGATGAAGGCGGCAGGGCACGGGTTGGGGCGCTTCCCCGGGTATGCGAAGCTGGCGACATTGATCCTGCTGGTGGTGGCTTACGTGGCGGGAAGCGGCGCGGTGGACAATTGGACGGCCGTGCTCTATTTCGGGGGCAAGCAGGTTGCGGCCGGGGCGTGGAAGGATCCGGTGTTCGCGCAGGGTCTGGCGTACTATTTCTTCGAACTGCCGTTTTACCAGATGCTGCTGCGGGTGCTGCTGGTGATCTCATTTCTCACTTGCGCGGTGTATCTGGGGACGAGGGTGTACTGGTTTGTGCGGGAGAACCGGCCACGGCTGACCGACGATGGGAACATCGAGGTGCCGGAGATGCGGCTGGACCATCTGAAAGACTTCTTTCACGATTCGTTGTTTCTGCGCGGGGCGCTGATTCTGTTTCTGCTGGCGCTGGCGGCGAATCGCTATATCGACCGGTATGAGTTTCTCACCAAGGACCACACGTTTCTGGTGGGGATTGATTACGTGGATGAAAATATTCAACTGCCGCTGCGGTGGGTGAGCATCTTTGGGGTGGTGCTGAGCGCCGGGTTGGTGCTGGTGCGGCGGTGGGGCCTGATTCTGGTGGCTGTCATTCTGCCGATGGTGGTGGAGTCAGTGGCTCCGCAGGTGGTGCATGCGCTGTATGTGCGGCCGAACGAAATCTCGCTGCAGAAGCCGTATATCGAGCGGCACATTCAGGCGACGCGGGCGGCGTATGGATTGGACAAGCGGTCGCGGGAGATGGAGTTTCACGCCTCGCTGGAGACGAAGATCGATCCGGCGAAACACAAGCCGCTATTTGACAATGTGCGGCTGTGGGACTGGCAGGCATTTCACAACACGGTGACCCAAATTCAGGCGCTGCGGCCTTACTACGTGTTTCAAGACACGGATGTGGACCGGTACAAGATTGACGGGGAGTTACGGCAGGTGATGCTGACGCCTCGGGAGATCGATGTGCGGCAGTTGAGCGGCGACGCGCGGAGCCGGTGGATGAACCCGCATTTCATCTACACGCATGGTTACGGGCTGGTGCTGGCGGAGGCGAACCGGATCACACGCGACGGGCTGCCGGTGTTGTTCATTCAGGATGCGCCGCCGGAGATCAAGACTCCCAGTTTGAAGTTGACGCGGCCGGAGTTGTACTACGGCGAAGTGACGCATGAGCCGGTGTTCGTGCGGACAGCGCAGCAGGAGTTCAACTATCCGTCGGGTGCGGAGAATGTGCATTCGCGTTATGACGGGCAGGGCGGGTTTCCGATTTCGGGGTTTGGCATGCGGTTGGCTGCGGCGCTGGCGTACGCCGATTGGAACATTGTGCTGACGGGTTTTCTGGCTCCGGAGAGCCGGATGATGATCCGGCGGAATGTGGTGGAGCGGGTGAATGAGCTGGCGGGATTCCTGACGTGGGACACGGATCCGTACCTGGTGCTGACGCCGGAAGGGCGGATGATGTGGATGATCGACGGGTACACGACGTCGGATGCGCATCCGTACGCGGCGCGGGTGCGGCTGGACCGGGGCGGACGGGTCAACTATATGCGCAACGCGGTGAAGGCGACGGTGGATGCCTACAACGGAACCGTGCATTTGTATGTGTTCGACGAAGCCGATCCGATTATTCAGGCGTATGCGAAGCTGTTCCCCGGTTTGCTGGAGAAGGCATCGGCGATGCCGGCGGAGTTACGGGAGCATGCGCGGTATCCGGAGACGATGTTCCGGGTGCAGGCGGAGATGTACCGGACGTTCCACATGCGGGACGCGGAAGCTTTTTATAACAAGGAAGATGCGTGGGATGTGGCGCGGATTCTGGGCTCGCAGGATGGCAGACCGGAGAGCTCGCCGCCGACGTATGTGGTGGCGACGCTGCCAGGGGAGACGAAGCCGGAGTTTCTGTTGATGATTCCGTTCACGCCGCGGAACAAGGACAATCTGATTGGGTTTATGGCTGCGCGGTGCGATGGAGAAAAGCTTGGAGAGCTACTGTTTCTGCAACTCTCCAAGCAGGAACTGGTGTTCGGACCCCTCCAAATCGAGGCACGAATCAATCAGGATCAGAACATCAGCAAAGACCTTTCGCTGTGGAATCAGCAGGGCTCTCGTGTGCTGCGAGGGCGGATGCTGGTGCTGCCGGTAGACAACACGTTTGTGTACATCGAGCCGATTTATATTCAGGCGAGCGAGGCGCGGATGCCGCAGTTGAAGAAGGTGGTGGTAGCTACGGGCAACACGCTGATCTATTCGGACACATACGAGCAGGCGGTGGCGGAACTGGCAACGATGAGCCCGCAAGCTCCGGTTCCCAAGGAGCCTGCTCCATCGACTTACGCCGGAGCCCCGCCAACGCCTGCGGCGGGCGATCCCGAGCTGGGCCGCAAGCTCGACCAGGTTAGGAGGCACTTGCAGCGTTACCGGGAATTGAGCGGACAAGGCAAATTTGTCGAGGCAGCCAAGGAGTTGGAAGCTCTGGAGGCTGCGACGAAGAAGTGAGCCGCCCTATTGGACGGTAGCGGCCTTCATGGTCAGCTTTTCGAAGACGCCGAAGATCGATTTCTTCTTCTGCTGTGAACTGGGCTTGCGCCCAGTAAGGCCGTCTGCGATTTCGTGATAGCGGCGTCCGGCGCTGGTGCTGGGCGCCATGCAGTGGCCGGCGGTGAGCGAGTCCTGAACAGCCTGGTAGTCGTTGGGGATAGCCGCGTAGATGCCTGTGCCGAGGAGTTCCTCCACCTGCGCCTGGTTGATTTTCTGGCTATTGGCGCGATTGAGGAGAATCATGACGCGGTCCTTGAGGTGAAGCGACTGGAGGATTTCCATGGAACGGCGGGCCGCGTAGAGGGCCGCGAGTTCCGGCGTGGTGACGAGGAAGATCTTGTTGGAGTGCTGGAGCACGTCCACCGAGATCTTGTCGAAGTGGCCGCTGAGATCCAGACAGACGGTCTGGTATTGGCGGCGGGCGAAGCTGACGAGTTCGGAGGAGAAGTCGTTGGGGAGTTGGGAATCGTATTCGCGGGGGCGCCCGGCGCGGAGGACATCCACGCGGCCGACCTGGGTCACCATGCGCATCCAAATGGCCTCGTCCATGTGGGCGGCGTGTTCGGCGGCGTCACGGACGGAAAAGCCTTGGGGTAATTTGAGGAGGAAGTCGAGGACGCCACAGTGCATATCGAAATCGAGCAGGGCGGCGCGGCTTTCCGGTGATTTGGTAAGAGCGAAGCCGAGGTTGATGCAGGCGGTGGAAGCTCCCGAGCCCGGCTTGGCGGGGAGGAAGCTGTAGACGTTCTGGTTGTACTCGGCGGATGGTGGATTGGCCTGGAGGAGTTCCTTCAGGCGGGACAGGGCGGCAACGACCTCATTGATGGTTAAGGGGAGGGCGAGATACTCGCGCATGCCGGCCCTCATTGCCGTTAAAAGAAGCTGGGGATCGTCCTTCGGCGCCACGGCGACCAGTTGCACATTGCGCGCAAGCTTGGTGACCATGTTGCCGAGTTGAATGCCGCGCTCCATGTCGGATATGTCGATGAAGACAATCGCTGGAGCCTGAACTTCCAGGAATGTCGCAAGCCTCTCTTCTGTCGGGAACCCAGAGATGGTGTGGCGGACCAGGCTAAATGCACGGATTTTGCCGAGTACATCCTCAAGTTGTTCCCGCAGGTTTGGATCGTCCGAAAAAATTGTGCCTCGTAAAATTTCCATTGATCTCTCCCGCTGGTGTGTTTGCAGAGTGTTTGTTTCTGTATGACCATTGTGGGCTGGCGGGATGTATAGGAGAACAATACGGGAGTACTTTTTTGATTAACAAGAAAGTACTGGAAGACGGGTACCGGGGCGTCTCGGGTGAACGACGGATACCGGTTCTAAGCGGGTAGTGATTGGGGAATACGCGCGAATCACTAAGCCCAGCGAAGGGAGCCGGTTAGGTAGCATTAGTACGGGCCGGCTCATTGAGTTCTTCGGGGAAGACGGCGTAGCCGGAGGGAGGCGGGTAGATCCCTTCGAGCAATAGGAGACGTTTGCGAAGGTACCGGCTCGGGAGTTGGCGTGGTCCCGTTTCGACGTCGATATCGCAGCAAATACCGTGGAGGTAGAGGGTGGCGGTATCGATGAAGGAGCGGGAGGCGTAGGCGCGGAAGGCTTTGGTATCGCGGCGGACCTTATTGCCGCGGCGGAGGGCCATTTTCTGGCGCCAGCTTTCCTCGTCGACTTCGCCATGGACGCGGGCGCTGAGCTCTTCGGCGAGGAGGCCATGGTATTCGGCGCGTGCGGACTCAGAGAGTGCGGCTTCGGCGAGGGTAGCCATCTGCTGATAGAAGTAGTAATGATAATCGGCGACTTCGGTGTCTTTGATAGAGAAGATGAGGTCGGCCCCGAGGTGATGGCGGAAATGCAGGTGGGTGATGGACTTGCTCTCTGGGGGCTTATCCAGGGAGATGATTTCCCGGGCGCCGGGGGTAGCCGTGCCATGGCGCTTTTCCTTGCCGTTGGCGCGTTCCAGGTAGGGGACGAGGATGACGTGCGTCTTCGGAAGAATCTTCACCACCTCCGGAGGGAGGGCGGCGATGGGATCCTCCAGGTATTCCTTCACATCTTCATCGGAGAGTGGGATTCCAGCAAAGAAGAAGGAGAAGGTGTTGGAAAGGGGTACCATCTCCGACCGGAATCGCTCCACGAAATCAGCCACGCTGATGCGGGCGAAGTCGGATTGAGACATCGAGTTGCTACCATGGTAGCAAGGCGCCGGTCCTCGGTGCTTGCCGTGATGATTCCAAAGAAAATCTTCATTTCCGCGGGGGAAAGTTCGGGGGATTTGTACGCCTCGGAGCTGATGCGGGAATTGGGGAAGGACTGGCCGGCGGTGGAGTGGTTTGGATGCGCGGGTCCACGGATGCAGAAAGCCGGGGTGGAAGCGGTGGTGGATGCGCGGAGTCTGTCCGTGGTGGGGCTGGTGGAGGTGGTTTCGCATCTGCCACGGATTTACGGGGAGTATCGGAAGCTGCTGCGGGCGATTGCGGAGCGGCGGCCGGACTTCGTGATCTTAACGGATAGCCCGGATTTCCATTTGCGGGTGGCAAAGAAGGTACATGCGATGGGGATCCCCGTCTATTATTTAGTGGCTCCGCAGGCCTGGGCATGGCGCCAGGGACGGGTTCGCGGGATGCGGGAAACGATCCGTAAGTTATTTTGTTTGTTTCCGTTTGAGGAGCCGTGGTACAGGGAGCGGGGGGTGGAAGCGCACTATATCGGGCATCCATTGGCGCGCATTGTGAAACCGTCGATGGAGCGGGGGGAGTGGCTGCGGAAGCACGGGATTGACGAAGGGAAGCTGGTGATCGCGCTTTTGCCGGGTAGCCGGCGGGGCGAAATCGGGCGGCACCTTCCGGCCTTGGATGAGGCAGTGGGCCTATTGGAGCGGCAAATCGAGGCTTCTTATGTGCTTGCGGCTCCGGTTGGGTTCACGGAAAAGGCTGGGAACGCATTTTTTCGGGAACGGATTTCGCGGCGAACCATCCAAGTGATTGAAGGGGAAACTTGGGATGTGTTGGCGCACGCCAACCTTGCGCTGGCTGCCAGTGGTACCGTGACGATGGAAGCCGCGCTGCTGGGTACCCCGTTGATTACGTATTACAAAGTGACAGGCGTCAGTTGGATGCTGGGCCGATTTCTGGTGGATGTTCCCTTCTATTCGATGGTGAATCTGATTGCGGGACGACGGCTGGCTCCGGAATTGATGCAGAATGAAATGACAGGAGAGCGGATCGCGCACGAGACGATGAAGCTGCTTCAGGACAAACAGGCGCTCAATGAGATGCGCCGGGGGCTTGGCGAGATACGAGCCAGGCTGGAGTCGGAAGTGGATCCCATGGTTCGTGCGGCACGCATCATAAGAGAGAGTTTTCGATGAGCACCCCATTTCGCCGTTCACTGCTCATGCCGGGCCTGGCGGGACTGCTGCTAGCCGCGGGCACGGTTAGCGCCCAGGATCGCGACCGCCGGGCGAAGTTCGACATCGAGCACTATGTGCTGGAAGCGGACGTCAACCCCCGGACGCAGACGCTGGGCGCACGCGCCACGATCAAGCTGACGCCGGGCGAGGACCGGGTGGGCGGCTTGGCGTTCGAGCTGAACAACGCGCTGACGGTGACGAAGGTGACTGACGCGGAAGGCCGTTCTGTGCCCATGTCGCGCAATCACCAGGACTACACGGTGCGGCTGAGCTTCAATGAGCCGTTGGAGAAGGGCAAGGCGATTACCTTGACCTTCGATTACGAAGGACGGCTGAGCGGACAGGAAGACAGCCCGATCTACGGGATCAAGTTTGCTTCCATTCAGAACGACTACGCTTTCCTGCTGTATCCGTCGCGCTGGTTCCCGGTGAACGACTACCAGGTGGACCGCTACACGGCGAAGATGAAGATCAGCGTGCCGGAAGGGTACCGGGTGTTGGGCAGCGGGCGCGAGTTGAAGGAGACGGCCTCGGGCAAGGAAGTGTACACGTTTGAAGTGACGCAGCCGGCGTTTCCGGGAAGCATTGGTGTGGTGAAGGGCGAAGGGCTGCGGGTGTCTTCGGAGGGCGTGACCAGCAATGTGTATTTCCGGAAGGCCTCGGCGATGGCGCGGCAGTACGGCGACGATATCGGGAAGATTCTGACTTGGGAGACTTCGCTGTACGGGTTGGCACCGTCGGCGAATCTGGCTGTGATGGAGACCGAAGATGGGGCTCCGAACGGGTATTCGGCTCCGGGCGTGCTGTTCTTTTCGCCGCGCGGGATCGGGCAGGCGGTGAATACGCGGCTGATTGCGAATCAGCTTTCGCGGCAGTGGCTGGGGAACATGGTTGGGGCCTCGACGCGCAATCACATCTGGATCATTAACGGGCTGGCGCGGTATACGGAGATGTTGTGGCTGGAGCATTCCGCCGGGCCGAGTGCGCTGGAGAGCGAAGCGAAGGATGTGTTTATCGAGGCGATGACGGTGGAGCAGCCTCCGCTGATTCAATCGGCGCGGCTGGAGGACTATTCGCCGGAGTATTGGGCGGCGACGGGATCGAAGGGCGCGGCGGTGTTTCAGATGCTGCGCGGGGTGATGGGGAATGAGAACTTCGGCAAGATGCTGAAGGGGATGATGGACCAGTTTGCGTGGAAGAACGTGCATACCGATGATCTGCGGAAACTGGCGGAAACGGCTTCGGGACAGAATCTGCAGTCGTTCTTTATTCAGTGGATTGAATCGACCGGGGCGCCGGAGTTTAAGTTGGAATATACGGTGTTCCGCACGACGAAGGGTTTCCGGGTGATGGGGAAGATCGCGCAGGATCTGGACACGTTCCGGATGCCGGTGACGCTGCGGATTGAGACGGAAGGCAATCCGGAGGAGAAGGTTGTCGAGGTGGTGGGGACGCAGAGCGAGTTTATTATTGAGACGTTTGGGAAGCCGAAGCGGATTGTAGTGGATCCGGCGGGGCGTGTGTTGCGCTACAACGATGAGATGCGCGTGCTGGTGGCGATCCGGCGCGGGGAGCAATTAGCCGAAGTGAGTGAGTTCGGCGATTCGCTGAAGGAGTATCAGAAGGCGCTGGATGTGAACCGGGCGAGTTCACTGGCGCATTACCGGGTGGCGGAGATTTTCTTCCTGCAGAATAACTATCAGTCGGCGGCGAATGAGTTTCGCGAGGCTTTGAATGGGGATCTGGAGCCGAAGTGGACTGAGGTTTGGGCGCATATCAATTTGGGGAAGATTTTCGATATTACGGGGCAGCGGGAACGGGCTCAGAATGAGTACAATTTGGCGCTGCGGACGAAGGATAATACGCAGGGTGCGCTGGAGGAAGCGGCGAAGTATGCGAAGGAGCCGTTCCAGCGGCAGCGGAGTACGAATTAGTTTCTCGCCGCTTTCTCGCTTTCTCGCTTTCTCGCAAAGGCGCGAAGGCGTAAAGGACGCAAAGAGACCGAAGGCATGAGATACGGCTGGCGGCGTGGTTTGGGCTTTGGGGTTATGGAGCTCGCGGATTGAAGTTTGATAGGGGTGTCAAGACCGCCAAAATCGACCTTTCTTCAGTGGGGTTAGGGGAACGGCGTGCCGCCCGGGAGCCGGAGGAAAGCAATGACGAGTGAGAGCCGTTAGACGCGGGTCTTGCGCGAGCGGGCCCATCCGATCGCAGCCAGGCCGAGTCCAACAAAGACAATGGTTGTTGGCTCGGGAACCACATACGCCAGGGAAACGCCGATGCCGTCACCGTTTTCGTGTATGAACGTCACGTTCAGCGAGGTGAACGATCCGGATGGTTGATACAGGGCCCAGCCGGTGTTTTTGGGGTCACCATCCGCGAGGCTGCTGAGAACCTGACCGGTGAGCACGGTGGTGGAGGAATTAATCTGGACGATATCCCATTCCCCGGCGAGCGTTCCTGGTTGGAACACGGTTGCCGTCGTTGTGGAAGCCAAACCGGCTACAAGCAGGAAGAGCTTGCTCGGATCGGGCGCACCGTCCAGAAAGTTGAACGTCACGTTGTAGGTGGCTTGGGCCCCGGCATTGAGCAAGTTCAAACGGTCAGTGTCCGTGCCCCAGGTATACCCCGGAATTGAGCCGTTCTCTGCTTGGGGCTGGTGAAAGAAGGTGAAGGGGATCGTGTTGGGGCCTTGCGACACGCTTACGGTGCCATAGCCTGGAAGTGTTGTGGTAAAGCCGAAGCCGGGATTCTGCGGGATCGCCATGTATTGGATGGTCTCGGCGCGCAATGCGGGCGCCAGAAGATAGAGGCCGGCGGCGAGTAACGTTCTGTTGAGAAGAATCATTTGAGGACTCCTGGATTCAAATGCGTGGATGGCTGGAAATGCGGGTCAAACTGGGGTCGCGGCGAACGCGGTGCGCCTGCGCGTGAGGAGGATGCTATCCTCGAAAGCGAAGAATGAGTTCTACAGGCACGGTGGCCGTGGTGGCGGAGAAGCCATCGGTGGCCCGCGACATTGCCAAGGTACTGAAGGCAAATCAAAAAGGACAAGGTTACCTGCATGGCGAAGGCTATGTGGTGACATGGGCGATCGGGCATGTGGTGCGGCTGGCGCAGCCGCATGAGATCCGGCCGGAATGGAAATCGTGGCGGCGGGAAACGCTGCCGATGCTGCCGCGCGATTGGCCGCTGGTGGTGATTGATCAGACGCAGGATCAGTTTGAGATTGTGCGGAAGATTCTCACGTCGCCGAAGGTGACGGAAGTGATTTGCGCGACGGACGCGGGGCGGGAAGGGGAACTGATCTTCCGGTATCTATACGAGAAGGCGGGGTCAGATAAGCCGTTTCGGCGGCTGTGGATTTCGTCCCTGACTCCGGAGGCGATTCGCGATGGGTTCGCTCAGTTGAAGGACGGTGCGGAGTACGACCGGCTGGCGGCGGCGGCGAAGGGGCGGAGCCGGGCGGATTGGCTGGTGGGGATGAATTTGTCGCGGGCCTACACGCTGGTATCGGGTGAGGATATCTCTGTCGGGCGCGTGCAGACTCCGACGTTGGCGATGGTAGTGGAACGCGAGTTGGCGATCCGGGCGTTTGTGCCTGAGGACTACCTGCACGTGGTGGCGAAATTTTCGCCGGGCGAAGGGCGGGTGTACGACGGAACGTACTTCCAGCCTGATGTGGAGCCGATGGAAGCGGCGATGAAGCTGCCTCCCGATGGGGAGTTGGCGAATCGGGTGGTGGAGCGGGTGAAGGCGGGCGTGGCTCGCATTGAGCGGATGGAGATGCAGACGAAGCGCATGGCTCCGCCGGGATTTTATGATTTGACGGAGTTGCAGCGGCATGCGAACCGCCTGTATGGATTCAGCGCGCAGCGCACGTTGGAAGGCGCGCAGGCGTTGTATGAAAAGCACAAGCTGATTAGCTATCCGCGTACGGATAGCAGGCATTTATCGGCGGATGTGGCGAAGACGCTGCCGAAGATTGTGCAGGCGGTGCGGGCTCCCTATGAGAAGATGCTGGCGCCGGAGACGGGTGTGAAGCCGCTGGGGAAGCGGTATGTGGACGATACGAAGGTGTCCGATCACCATGCGATTATTCCCACGGGTGGGTCGGGGGCTTCGCTGCAGGCGGGATCGGATGAACAGCGGTTGTATGATCTGGTGTGCCGGCGTTTGCTGATGGCGTGGCATGGGGATCATGTGTGGTCCGTGACGACGGTGATCACTGCCGTGCGGAATGAGGCGGAGGGATCGACGGACCGGTTTCATTCGAGCGGGTCGATGGTGAAGGAAGAAGGGTGGAAGGTGCTGGATATCGCCGGGGGGAAGAAGTCCGGCGCGAAGAAGAAGGCGGGGGCCGGTGAGGACGGTGAGGAAGCCGGTGAGGGCGAGGGGGCGGCGCTGCCTCCTGGGTTGGAAGAACAGCAGCCGCAGGAAGTGCTGGAAGTGGACTCGGTGTCGAAGAAGACGCGGCCTCCGAAGCGATTGACGGAAGCGACGCTGTTGACGGCAATGGAGACGGCGGGCAAGACGCTGGACGACAAAGAGCTGTCGGAAGCGATGAAGGAGAGCGGGCTGGGGACTCCGGCGACGCGGGCACAGATTATTGAGGTGCTGTTGAAGCGGGAGTTCATTGCTCGCAAGGGGAAGAGCCTGGAGGCGACGGATAAGGGCATCCGGCTGATTGAATCGGTGCATCCGGAAGTGAAGAGTCCGGTGATGACCGGGCAGTGGGAGGCGTTTCTCAAAAAGATCGAGCGTGGCGGAGCGCAGTTGGATCCGTTTCTTGAGGGTATCGAGAATTATGTGCGGGAGGTGATTGGGAAGGTTGGGCCCACTGCGGCTAGGAAAGCGGCCGCGCCGCCGCCTGCTCCGCCTCCGCCGGTTGCGGCCGCGGTAGTCGCCGAGAAGGCGACGGTGGAGCCGGGAACTGATTTAAACGTAATTCTGAAGAAATGTTTCGGGTTTGAGAAGTTCCGTCCGAATCAGGAAGAGGTGTGCCAGGCGCTCACGCGGGGTGAGGATGTGCTGCTGGTGATGCCGACGGGATCAGGCAAGTCGCTGTGCTACCAGTTGCCCGGCGTTGCGCTGGGCGGCACGACGCTGGTGATCAGCCCGTTGATTGCGCTGATGGAGGATCAGGTGTCGAAGTTGGCGGCACAGGGATTCGCCGTGGAGCGGATCCATTCGGGTCGCGACCGGGCATCGTTGCGGCAGGCTTGTTTCGCTTATCTGGAGGGCAGGCTGAATTTTTTGTTTGTGGCTCCGGAGCGGCTGCGGGTGCAAGGGTTTCCGGAGATGCTGGCGAAGCGCAAGCCGGCGCTGATCGCGATTGATGAGGCGCACTGTATTTCGCAGTGGGGGCACGATTTCCGGCCCGATTACCGCACGTTTGGAAAGCACCTGCCGGCGTTGCGCCCCGCTCCCGTGATTGCATTGACGGCGACGGCGACGTCGATGGTGCAGGAGGATATCGCGGCGCAATTGGGGTTGAAGACGGCGCGGCACTTTATTCACGGGTTCCGGCGGGACAATATTGCGATTGAGGTGGTGAAGGCGGCACCGAAGGCTCGGGAACGGATGGTGGGGGAAATTCTGAGGGATGAGGAACGGCGTCCGGCGATTGTGTATGTGCCGCGGCGGCGCGATGCGGAGAGTGTGGCGGAGCATTTGGAGACAGAATTTCCCGTGGCTGCGTATCATGCTGGATTGGATGCGAAGCGGCGGGACCAGGTGCAGTCCGGGTTTCTGGATGGGCGGCTGGAAGTGATTGTGGCGACGATTGCGTTCGGGATGGGCATTGACAAGCCGAATGTGCGGACGGTGATTCATACGGCGCTGCCGGGGAGTTTGGAAGGCTATTACCAGGAGATTGGGCGCGCGGGGCGCGATGGGGAGCCGTCGCGGGCGATTCTGATGCACGCTTATGCGGACCGGTTCACGCATGATTTCTTCTTTGAGCGGGACTATCCGGAGCCTACGGTGCTGGCGGTGATTTATGATTGCCTGGGTTCGGAGCCGCAGCCGAAGGAACTGGTGCAGCGGCGCTCGCGTGTGGCCCAGGACGAGTTCGACATCGCGATGGAAAAGCTGTGGATTCACGGCGGGGCGATGGTGGATTATGCGGAGAATATGACTCGGGGAGTGGCGGATTGGAAGGAGTCGTATATTGCGCAACGGGAGCACAAGCAGGCGAGCTTCGAGCGGATGTTGAATTATGCGAGCGGGTCGACGTGCCGGATGGTGTCGTTGATTCGCTACTTCGGCGATATGGCGGATGCGAGCCGGGCTTGCGGCGTGTGCGATATCTGCAATGCGAAGGACGCGGTGGTGCAGCAGTACCGGCCGGCGACGAATGTGGAGCTGTCTTTCGGTGGACGGATTCTAGATGGGCTGCGCAAGAGCGGGCCGACATCGACGGGTAAGCTGCATGCGGGGGTGTTCGCGGACGGATCGATGGAGCGGCGGGACTTTGAAGAGTTGCTGGGTGCGATGGCGCGCAGCGGGCTGGTGGATGTGCAGGAAGCGAGTTTCGAGAAAGACGGGCGTTCGGTGGAGTACAAGCGGGTTGGACTGACGGATGCGGGGCGGACGGCGAACGGGGATATGGAGCTGATGGTGCCGGTGGCGGTGGAATCGGCGCGGACGCGGAAGAAGAAGGCTGCTGCGGCGACGAAGAAGAAGGGGGCGCCTGCAAAGAAGGATGCGGTGTTGGAAGTGCCGAAGGTGTCGTCGCATCAGGAAGAAATTGCGAAGGCGCTGCGGGCGTGGCGGCTGAATGAAGCGAAGTCGAAGGGGGTGCCGGCGTTCCGGATCTTGACGGACAAGGCGCTGGATACGATTGCGGAGCGGCAGCCGAAATCGGCGCGGGAGTTGTTGGAGGTGCCGGGGTTGGGGTTGAAACTGGTGGAGAAGTATGGGGCGGTGATTTTTGGGATTTTGTCGCGGGTGAAGTAATTATTTGCAGGCGGGTTCGACTAAATGGGGCGCCGTCGGGGTCTGTAAAGGTGTATGAGAACCGCTTTCCTGTTGTTTCTTCTGATGGAGGAGAATGCCGCTCTGCGTTATTGGGCGGCGTTTGGACAGATGCAGGACGGGATGTGGGGTGAGGAACAGGACCGGCAGGTGGGCCTGGCGCTGGAGGACGCATCCGCTTATTCGCCGGAACGGTTCCGGGGCTTCGTGGAACGGAATCGGAGCAGTTTGGCGACGATGCAGCGCGGCACTGGTCTGGGAGTTTGTGATTGGGGACTGGATGATTCGGCGGGTGGGAATACCCCGGTTGATTATGTGCGCAAGGCGGCGACTTTGGGCAACCTGAACGTGCTGCTTGCGCTGGAGCAAATCGCGGCGGGCGATGATGCGGGCGCTGTGCGCACGGTGCGAGCGGGGCTGCGGTTTTCTTCGGATGTGGCGGCAGGGGGAACATTACTGGCGGCCTTGCAGGCGAAGAAATTGCTGATGCGCCATCTTGCGGTGGTTCCAAGGTTGCGGGGGCGGAGTGAGTTGGCAGGTGTGTTGGAAAAGATCGGAGAAGGCGTCGATTGGAAGGCGGCGATGGACCGGGAAACGGAGTTGGCGAAACGGCGGAGCGGTGGATTGCCGAATGCGGTACGCGTGGCGCAGGAAAAGAGTGCGTTGTCGGAGCGGCTGCGGGAAGTGCGGAGGCTGGTGTCGCAGTAGGGTTGTGCGGGATGTTATTGCAGAATTGTTCCGCCTTCCCAGGCGGAACGCGACCGGCCTGGAGGCCTGTCGCCACTAAATCTGCTGTGAGGCGCGGAGGATGGTTTCGTGGACCATCAGCTCGAAGTCGTAGGAATAGGTAAGTGGCGAATTGGTTTCGATGGCGCGGGCGAGGTCGATGAAGTCGCCGATGTAGCGCTGCTGGGCGGGGAGTTCGATTTCCTGCCAGCCCTGCTTGTAGGGGCCGCGGGCTTCGCGCATGCTGACGCGCATTTTGGTGCCGGGTTCGACGGGCTGCATCCAGATGACGCCGTCGGTGCCAATGACCTCGAAGCCGCGGTGCGGGGAATGGCCGGGGAAGCGGGCGGAGGTAGAAATCACCGCCATGGCGCCGGGGTATTCGAAGACGGCGAGAGTGTTATCGGCAAGTCCATCTGCTTTGCCGATGGAGGTTTTCTTGAGCCAGCTCTTGACGTCGGTGGGGCGGCCCAGCAGATGCACCATGCGGTCGATTTGGTGGGAGCCGAGTTCGAACATCATGCCACCGCGGTAGGGGGCGAGTTCGGCGCGTCCGGCGGCGTTGATGTCAGTGTGGATAGTGGCGCGCATCAGATACACTTCGCCGAGCCAGCCGTTGGTGATGGCTTCCTTGGCGCGGCGGAAACCTTCGTGAAAGCGCCAGATGTAGCCGGTTTGTACGAGCAGGCGCTTGCGGCGGGCTTCTTCGATCAATTCGCGAAAGGGAGCGAGGTCGGCGGTGGGCGGCTTTTCGATGTGCAGATGCTTGCCGGCGGCGATGACTTTGCGGCCGTAGGGGAGTCCCGTGGCCGGCGGCATCTCGACGGCGATCACTTTGATGGACGAGTCGCCGAGGAGTTCTTCTTCGCTCAACCATTTATAGGAAGATTTGTTTTTTTCGCGGGCGGCGGAGTCGGGTTCGCAGACTCCGGCGATTTCGTAGCTTGCGTTGGCGGCAACGGCTTTCAGCTTGCCGCCGAAGTGGGAGTGGCGGGTGCCGTAGAAGGCGGCTTTGATCTTTGCGGCGCCCAACAGGGGTGCGGCAAGGGTGGGGAGGAACTGACGGCGATTCATGCGGGGATAGCCTCCTGATTGGTGATGAAGGGCAATGTGAATCCGGAATAGGGCAGTACGCCGATGCGGGCGTTGGGGCCTGCTTGGGCGGTGAGTGTGTCGAGCGTCTGCTGGTGATGCTGGGGCGGGACAGGATGGAAGCCGAAGCGGCGGACGAAGGCATCGGGCAGTGTAGATACGAGATGGATGTTGTAAAGGCGGCCGAGGCGCGCCAGCCACCATGCCTTGTGGCCGCCGACGGCGAAGCTGACGCGCAGGGCCTGCTCCATTTCCGCATCGTTGTTGTACTGCCACGCGTATTCGTCGATGGCCGGGTGGCCGGAACCGGAAGGGCATTCGGCGTAGAAGAGAATCGTGCCGCCGGGGCGAAGGGCTTGGACGGCGTTTTCGAGTCCTTTGTGGGCTTGGCGCAGATCGATGTCGAGCGGGTAGCCGCCGGCGGAGGCGACGATCAGGTCGTAGGGTTGATCGAGGTCGGCACGGAGCATTTGGTCGACGGCGCGGCAACCTTCGCGATGGGCGTGCTCCATGTGTCCGGCGACGGCGCGGACGAGGTGTCCTTCGGGGCTGAGGACAAGATTGAGGATGAAGTCGGGATCGGCGAGGCGCGCGGCTTCGAGCAGATCCTCGTGGGCGGGATTGCCTTCGAGCACTCCGGAGCGGCAGCGCGGATCGAAGATCATGTTGTGGTTGAAGGTGGTGGTGCGGGCTCCGGCGACGCCTGGGACGAGGCTTTTGCGGCCTCCGCTGTAGCCGGCGATCAAGTGGTAGATGATTTCTCCGGTGAGGATGATGCGGTCGGACTCCCAAACAGCACGGTTGATCTCGACGCGGTTGCCGAAAGAGGTGTCGCCGATGTGGATGAGATTCGATTCGTCGTAGGCGTCATGATCGACGGAGCGCAAGCGGCGGTAAAGGTCTTCGCCGATGATGCGGCGGCGCTCTTCGGGAGTTTGCGGGCGGTGAATGCCCAGGGCAAAGACGATGGTGATGTGATCGTCCGGGATTCCAGCGGCATTCAGCTCTTCGATGAGCGGCGGCAGCATCAGTTCCGAGCGGGTGAGGCGGGTGATGTCATTGACGATAAGGGCGACGGATTCCCCGGGGCGTACGATGTTCGCGAGGGTGGGTGTGCCGATGGGGTTGCGCAGCGCCGTACGGACTGCGGCGAGTTCGTTGGGAACGGATTCGGTTGGGCGGTGAGCGATGAGTTCGGCTCTGAGTGGGAGCGCGACCGAAGACTCACCGTAGGGGAGCGAATGCATGATCGCTTTCGATTCTCTCACGATGCCGGGCATGGGAGAATGAACTTTATAGTCGCTTGCGCTGGGTGTTTGGCCCATATATAGTGCAAGCATCCAGAACGGGGATTCCCGCCGAAGAGCGGGATGTAACATGGCAAGAACAAAATCGACCGCAACATTAAGCCTGATGGCATATGACCGCATCCGCAGTAAACTGCTGACAGGGGAGTATCCGCTTGGGAGCCCGTTGTCACGGCGGCGGTTGGCGGAGGAATTAGGGATGAGCCTGATTCCGGTTTCCGAAGCATTGCAGAAACTGGAGTCGGAAGGGCTGGTGGAATCGAAGGCACGGGCGGGGACGCGTGTGCGGGTACCCACGCTCGAAGATATCCGCGGGCACTATGTGGTGCGAGAGGCGCTGGAATCGCAATCGGCGCGGCTGTTTGCGGTGCTGGCGACGAAGGATCAGAAGCGCGAGTTGCGGGAGATGGCGGAAGTGCTGGACCGGCTGTCCAACGCCATTGAGAAGATGGATGAAGTGCACCGGGATGAATCGTCGTTCGAGTTTGAGCGGCTGCATCTGACTTTGCACACGCGCATCGCGGAGTACTGCAACTGTCCGGCGCTGGTGGATGCGATTGAACGAAGCCGGGTGCTGATCAACAACTGGCTGTTCAACGCGGCGGCGGATATGGAGCCACTGCCGGCCACCTGGCATCGCGATTTGGTGCGGGCGATTTCGAGCGGTGATCCGCTGCAGGCGGATGCGGTGATGCGCAAGCACGTGACGTTCCGGCGGGAGCACATCCTGAAGCGGTTTGAAGAGCTGGAAGCGCAAGGGCACTTCGATGCACGCTTCCTGCGCGGGCCGCAACGGCGGCGTTCGGTGGCATAGGCTGGCGGCACGCTAAAATAGGGCGATGTCCGCTGGATACATGACCATCCCCACTCCGGAAACCATAGCGAAGTACGAGCCCGTCATCGGGCTGGAAGTACACGTGCAGCTTGCCACAAAGACGAAGATTTTTTGCGGCTGCCCGACGGGATTCGGTGCGCCTCCGAATAGTAATGTGTGCCCTGTGTGCCTGGGTTTGCCCGGCGCATTGCCGGTGCTGAACCGGCAGGCGGTGGAGATGGCGATTGAGGCCGCGGTGGCGCTGGATTGCCGGGTGAACCCGTTTTCGCGGCTGGCGCGGAAGAACTATTTCTATCCGGATCTGCCGAAGGGGTATCAGATTTCGCAGTACGATCAGCCGATCGCCGAGCATGGGGCGGTGGAGATTGAAGTCAACGGCGTGAAGAAGACGATCGGGGTGACGCGCGTCCACATTGAGGACGACGCCGGGAAGAGCGCACATGAGGGCTTCCGCGATTCGTCGAAGTACACCTATGTGGATTTGAATCGCAGTGGCACGCCGCTGATCGAAATTGTGAGCGAGCCGGATATGCGCAGTTCGGATGAAGCGTATGCCTATCTCACCGTGCTCAAACAGGTGCTGCAATTCGTGGGTGTGTCGACGTGCGATATGGAGAAGGGGCATCTGCGCTGCGATGCCAACGTTTCCGTGATGCTGAAGGGCGCGGAGAAGTTCGGAACGAAGGCGGAGGTGAAGAATCTGAACTCGTTCCGGTTCCTGAAGCTGGCGCTCGATTACGAGATCGGGCGGCAGATTGCGCTGGTGGAATCGGGCGGGCGGGTGATTCAGGAGACGCGGCTGTACAACCCGGATTTGGGGGAGACGATTGGGATGCGCAGCAAGGAGCATGCGCATGACTATCGCTATTTCCCTGAGCCGGATCTGGTTCCGGTGAAGGTGAGCGAAACCTGGCTTGCGGAGATTCGCGGGCGGATGCCGGAGTTGCCGCAGTCGATGCGGAAACGGTTCATTGAGGGCTATGGGCTGAAGGAATACGACGCCAACGTGCTGACGCAGACGCGCGATATTGCCGAGTATTACGAGGTTGTGGCGAAGGCATCGGGTGATCCGAAGATCGCGGCGAACTGGGTGATGGTGGAGTTGCAGGGCGTGCTGAATGCGGAAGGCAAGACATTCGCCGAATCGCCTGTGACCGCGGAGCGGCTGGGCGAACTGGTGGGTCTGATCGTGAAGGGCACGTTGTCCGGCAAGCTGGCGAAGGATATTTTCCCGAAGATGTATCAGAGCGGGGAGCGGGCGCAAGTGATCATGGAGCGCGAGGGGCTGCAGCAGATCAGTGATACCGGCGCGATTGAAAAAATTGTGGAGGATGTGCTGGCTGCGAATCCGAAGCAGGTGGAGCAGTACAAGAGCGGGAAGACGCAGGTGATGGGGTTCCTGGTGGGGCAGGTGATGAAGGCGTCGAAGGGGCAGGCGAATCCGGGGATGGCGAACGAGATGTTGAAGGCGAAGCTGGGGTAGCTTTCCGGTTGGCTACTGGTTTGCTGGGCTCTGGGTGTCGTCAAAGGAGTCCCTATGTTCAGCAAGTCCACCCGGCGTGTTTTCCTTGGTGCGATGGGCGGTGCGGCGGCTCTGCGTGTGCGGGCTGCGCAAAATAGCGCCAATAGCACCATCCAACTTGGGTTAATTGGCTGCGGCGCGCGCGGGCGCGGCGTGATTGTGCCGAACTTCAGCAAGATGCCGGGAGTCCGGTTTACGGCGGTTTGCGATGTGAACGCGAAGTACATGGCCGAGGTGCGGGAGCGGGCTGGGGGTTCCACGGTGGCGGCCTATGCGGATTACCGGAAGCTGCTGGAGGACAAAAATGTCGACGCGGTGGTGATCGCCACTAACCAGCAATGGCACGCGCTGCAGATGATTGCGGCGGTGCAGGCGGGCAAAGATGTGTATCTGGAGAAGCCCATGGGCCAGTCGATTGGCGAGGGGCCGGTGGCGATGGCGGCGGCGAAGAAATACGGTCGTATCGTGCAGGTCGGTACGCAGCAGCGGAGTCAGGAACATTATCAAAAGGCGGTGGAACTGATTCAGGCGGGACGGCTGGGGACGATTTCCGAAGTTCAGGTTTGGGACTACGAGAATTACTATCCTGGGGCTGGGTTTCCGGCCGATTGCGCGCCACCGGCAGAGTTGGATTGGGACACGTATGTGGGACCGTCGCCCTACCGCGCCTACAATCCGAACATGTACTACAAGTACGGCTACGACTGGTTCCGTGTGGCGGGCGCGGGGCACCAGGTGGCTTGGGGAGTGCATCATTTCGACATCGTGCTGTGGGCCATGGGGGTGAAGTGGCCGAAAGCCGTATCGGCGATGGGACGGAACTACGCCTATGAGGATAACCACGAGTATCCGAATACATTCAGTTCGACAGTGGAATTCGGGCCGGGCCCGGTGTCGAAGCAGGGGTTTCTGCTGCGGTACATGATGAGGACTGGCGGTAAGCGCGAAGTACGGGCGCATGGGAAGTGTTTCATTGGCACGGAAGCATCGATGATTCTGGACCGGGCCGGGTTTTCCATTGTGAAGGAGGTGCCCGCCGGGCAGAAGATGACATCGACGGGCATGTATGTGAATGCGGAAGAGACGGTGCTGCCGAGCGATGATGTGCGGCGGCACATGGAAGGATTCATCGCGAATGTTCGGGATCGCAAGCAACCGAATGCGACGGTGGAGACGCTGCACTACTCGACGGCGGTGGGGCATTTGATGAACATGGCTTGGGAGACCGGGCGGACGGTGCGTTGGGATGGAGAGCGGAATCAGGTGGTGGGCGATGCCGCGGCGCAGAAACTGGTGTTGCGGCCGTATCGGGCTCCGTGGAAACTGGCGGTATGAGGAGAATGGCGCGATGACAAGACGATCGACGATGGGCTTGCTGGCGGCAGCCGGCGCGATGGCGCAGAGTGCTGCGGGGAAGGCTGTGCCGCTGGGTGTGGCCACGACGGACTTTCGCGATCAGACGAATGCGAGCCTGGCGGCGGAGTTGAAGAGCCAGCGCATCCGGCACATCCAACTGTTCTTCACGCAGAAGGACAGCAACTATTGGAAGTACGGGCAGCGCAGCGATCTGAGCGGGCTATCGGTGTCGCGGGCGAAGGAGATTGTGGCGACGTATCGCGACGCGGGGATCACGGTGGATGCGCTGGGTGTGTATCTGACGCTGGTGCATGCCGATGCGGCGGAGCGGAAGGCGAATCTGGAGTACTTCGACAAGGTGATGAAGTTGGGGGCCGAGATGGGGATCCGGGCGTTTTTGAGCGAGATGGGGCACTATACGCCGCACGGCGTGGCGGAGCGCGTGAGCTACGACTGGCAGGACGATGTTTGGAAGATGGCGGTGGCGACGGGGAAGGAATTGGCTCGGGTGGCGGAAGGGAACGGGGCGAAGGTGTTGCTGGAGCCGATTTACCGGAGTCTGCTGGCGAGCGCGAAGCGGACGCGGGTGTATCTGGAGGAGGTGGGGTCGAAGCATGTGCGGGCGCAGTTGGATCCGGCGAATCTGCTGGAGGTGAATGATCTGGAGGAGATGTTCGGGCAGTTGAAGGGGTGGATTGAGGGGATGCATGCGAAGGATCGGAAGCTGCATGTGACACAGGGAGTGGCGGCCGGTGCAGGGGATTTGGATTACGGGAAGTTCGTGCGGCTGGCGGCGCAGTTTGCACCGGGGGTGCCGTTGACCGTGGAGTATGCGGGCATGACGACGTACCGGGCGGCGGTGGAACGGGTGCGTACGGCGCTGCGGGAAGCAGGGTTGAGGGAAGGCTGATTCGGCTAGCTCAAGCAGCGGAAGATTTCCCGGTAGAAGTCGGGGTGCGATTGCCAGGTTTGGGCGCTGACGATGCGGCCGTCGCGCACGGCTTCCTTGGTGGAATAGGTTCCGCCGGCGAGTTTCACTTCGTAGCGGATGTGCTCGTAGCAGGTGACGCAACGGCCGGAGACCACTTCGGCGGCGATGAGGATTTGAATGCCGTGGCAGATGGAGAAGAGCCACTTGTCCGCCTGATGGAACTGCTTCACGATCGCGATCAATTTTTCGTTGTGACGCAGATACTCCGGGGCGCGGCCACCAATTAGCAGGATGGCCGCGTATTCTTCGGGATTGACCTCATCGAAGGTGAGCTGCGATTCGAGCGAGTAGCCGGGGCGCTCGACATACGTGTCCCAGCCGGGCTCGAAATCGTGCAACACCAGATGCAGGCGGCGCTTGGAGGGAGCGGCGATCACCGCCTCCATGCCTGCTTCCTGAAAGCGGTGCCAGGCGTAGAGCGTTTCGTAGCTTTCGCCGGCGTCGCCGGTGACGATGAGGATTTTTGTGGGCATATTTGCTACTTCACACCTACCACCATCGAGTCCGGGCCGGCAAGGTGTTCGGTGCGGGTGGAACGGAAGCCGGCTTCGCGCATCCAGCCTTCGCAATCGGCGCCGGTGTAATCGAAGCCGCCGGGGGTTTCAATCAGCATGTTGAGGCTCATCAGCATGCCGAAGGCGTTCTGGCTACGTTCATTGTCGATGATTGCTTCAAAGACGACGAAGGAGCCGCCTTCAGGCAGGGCTTCATATGCCTTGCGGATGAGCATCTTCTTCTGTTCGAGATTCCAATCGTGGAGGATATGGCCCATGGTGATGACGTCGGCCTTGGGCAGGTCGTCGGTGAAGAAGCTGCCGGGGACGAACTTGACGCGCTCGGCGAGGCCGTTGGCTTCGACGTAGTCATCGAAGATTGGGCCGACTTCGGGGAGATCGAAGCCCATGCCTTGCAAGTGCGGGTTGAGGCGGGTGAATTGAACGACGGCGTCCCCTTGAGCGCAGCCGATGTCGCAGACCGTGGCGTAGTCCTTCCAGTTGAGCTTCTGGCCGATGGCGATGGCTGCGCCACGGCTGATGCCGGTCATGGCTTTGAGGAACTCGCGGAGGCGGGCTGGATCGGCGTAGAGAGCCTCGAAGGGGGATGCGCCGCCATCTTTCGATTCATTCTGCTGGTGGCCGGTGCGGAGGGCCTCAGTGAGGCTTCCCCAGAAGCGGTAGAGGCGGTGATTGGCCATCTCCAGAATGCCGCCGATGTAGGAGGGCTTGTTCTTGTCGAGGAAGAAATCGGTCTCGGGAGTGTTGTAATAGACACCGCCGATGCGGCGCAGGAAGCCGAGTGCGACAAGCGTATCGAGGAAATCGGCGGAGGATCGCGGGTGCAAGCCCATCCGGCCCTGGATTGTTTTGAGATCTTCCGGATGTTTGGCGAGTTCAGTAAAGACTCCCATTTCCACCGCACTCAAGAGTGTTTTTGACGCCCAGAAGCCGAGCCCGACTTGCATGATGTGTCCTGGATCGAGTGGTTGACTCACGAGAATGTATGCATCCTTTCTGTGTATGCCCCAATGGTCCATGGCAGTATAACATTGCGGTCTTGCGCCGCCGTTGACGGATGGGCCATAGTGGGAATTGCCGTGTGCGCGGCGAACCGTATGGGCAAAGAACCTCCGACATGGCGGCACCGATTCTCTATCTCACCGAACTGGTCGGCTTGCGGGTCTTCGACCTCAAGGGGCGGGGTATTGGCCGGATCAAGGAAGCGGCGATCGTGCCGCTGGTGGACGCGGCTCGGGTAGACCGGTTCCTGGTAGGTGCGGGGGATGCGTGGTGGACCATCCGGCATCAGCAGGTGGCGTCAATTACGCTGGACGGCATCCGGCTGAAAGACGAGCGGGTCACTCCGTATCATTCCGATGAATACATGTTGCGGCTAGTGCGCGACCTGCTCGATCAGCAGATTATTGATGCGCGCGGGCGCAAGGTAGTGCGGGTGACCGATGTTACCTTCGAGATCCGGGCGACTGAAGACGGTGCCCAACTGGCCGTGGTGGAAGTGGATGTGGGGCTGCGCAGCGTTCTGCGGCGGCTGTTGCAGGGAGTGCTTCCGCCGCGCTGGATCCGGCGGCTGCAGGCTCCCATCGCGCCCAACTCGATCGCCTGGGAGACGTGCAACATCATCGAACCCGACCCGATGCGGCGATTGCGATTGAACATTACGCCAACCCAGCTTGAGCAGATGCATCCGGCCGATCTTGCCGACATCGTGGAGGAACTGGGACCGGAAGGCCGCGAGGCTGTCTTGACTTCGATGGATAGCGAGGCCGCCGCGGAAACATTGTCGGAGATGGAGCACGATATCCAGGTGAGTATTCTGGAAAGCCTGGAAGCCGATCAGGCCGCGAAGTTGCTGGATGAGATGGCGCCCGACGAAGCGGCGGACGTGCTGCAGGAACTGGAAGAAGAGCGCTCCGACGAGATTTTGGAAGAAATGAATGTGGAGACGAAGGAGGATGTGGAGGAACTGCTCGAATACGATGAACACACCGCGGGTGGTTTGATGAACGTGGATTACGTGGCGCTCGATTTGAACGGCACGGTGGCGGATGCGCGGGAGATGTTGCGTGCCTCCAGTGAGACGGCGGAGATGCTGCCGGCTGTATTCGCGACGGGGGCAGGGAACAGCCTGGTGTCACAGATTCCGGTGACAAAGCTTCTGCTGGCCGATCCCTCGGCCAAGCTGACGGATCTGGAGCCGGAGCCGGCGGTCCATGTAGGGGTGAAAGCGGGGGAACAGAAAGTGGTGGAAATGTTTGATAAATACAATCTGCTGTGTCTGCCTGTGGTGGATGAAGAACGGCGGATTCTGGGTGTGATTACAGCCGATGACGTGATCTCGCTGCTGAGGAAGAAGAGGTAGACACGGGCAATGTGGCGCAGGTTCCGGTATCACATCACGGTGTTCTTTTCAGTGATCGGGCCGGGGTTCATTACCGCTGTAGTGGACAACGACGCGGGCGGGATTTTTACGTATTCGCAGGCGGGGGCGAAGTATGGTTACCTGCCGCTGTGGACGCTGCTGCCGATTACGCTGTTGCTGATTGTGACGCAGGAGATGTGTTCGCGGATGGGCGCGGTGACCGGGAAGGGGCTGTCGGACCTGATCCGTGAGGAGTTCGGGTTGCGGACCACGTTCTTCCTGATGACTACGCTGGTGCTGGCCAATATGACGAACGTGATGGCGAACCTGGCCGGTGTGGCGAGTTCGCTGGAGTTGTTCCAGATCAGTCCTTATGTGTCGGTGCCGCTGGCCGTGGCGGTGGTGTGGGTGCTGATCACCCGCAGTTCTTACCAGCGGGTGGAGAAGATATTTCTTTTTGCCTGTTCGCTGTACGTCTGTTACATCATTTCTGGGTTACTGGTGCGCCCGGATTGGAAGTCAGCGGCGATCTACAGTGTGCGGCCGGTGTTGTTGCTGGAGGCGGATTACCTGGCGATGGTTGTCGGCATGGTGGGCACTTCTGTAGCGCCATGGATGCAGTTCTTCCTGCAGGCTGCGGTGGTGGAGAAAGGGATTTCGGCGAAGGAGTATGCGGAATCGCGGATTGAAGTGATTGTTGGTTGCGTGGTGATGTCGGTGATTGCGTTCTTCATCATTGTGGCGTGCGCCGGCGCGATCTGGTCATCGGGTCCGCGCGACATCAAGGACGCGGCCGATGCGGCGAAGGCGCTGAAGCCATTCGGCGACTACGCGTTTCTGTTGTTTGGCGCGGGCCTGTTCAATGCGTCGCTGTTCGCGGCCTGCATCCTGCCGCTGTCGACGGCTTACACGGTCTGCGAAGGGCTAGGGTTCGAGTCGGGGATCAACAAGAGCTACAAAGAGGCCCCGATTTTTTACGGGCTGTTTGGCTTTCTGTTGCTGGCAGGGGGCGCGGCGGTGCTGCTGCCCAATGTGCCGCTGGTGAAACTGATTCTGTGGAGCCAGATACTCAACGGCGCGGTGCTGCCGCTGGTGCTGGCTTACATGACGGTGCTGGTCAACAAGAAGCGGCTGATGAAGGAGTGGTCCAACTCGCCGCTGTACAACGTGACCGCGTGGGGCGCGGTGATTATCATGAGCGGGCTGACCGTGGCCCTGGTGGGGATCAGCCTGCAGAGCCTGTTTGCGGCGCGTTAGGAAGCAACCAGTTCGGGTGCGTCGGCCCAATCGCGCCGGGTGCGCGGAGCGCGGATTGCGTTCGGGATACGGTCGATGGTGAGGGGGGCGAATTCCTCTGTCTGCGCGTCGTAAGCTTCGATTTGCCCGGTGTGGATTTTATAGACCCAGCCGTGGAGGTGGAGATCGCCGGATTTCATCCTGGAGGCGACGGACGGGTGGGTGCGCAGATGGTCGAGTTGCGCCAGCACGTTCTCATGAATGAGGGCTTCGAGTTTCTGCTCTTCGGTCAGTTCGCCGTAGGTGTCATCCACGATGCGGCGGGCGACCTCACCATGCATCAGCCAGGCAGCCACGGTGGGCATCTTTGCCACTTTCTCCGGATGGAGCACGCCGCGCATGGCGCCGCAATCGGAATGGCCGCAGACGACGATGTGCTTCACGTTCAATGCCAAGACGCCATACTCGATGGTGGCTGAGACGCCGCCCATGCGTTCGCCGTAGGGCGGAACCATGTTGCCGGCATTGCGCTGGATGAAAAGCTCGCCGGGGTCGGCCTGCATGATCATCTCGGGCAGGATACGCGAGTCGGCGCAGGTGATGAACAGGGCACGCGGGTGCTGCTCTCCGGCAAGGTGTTCAAAGATTTCTTTTTTGGCGGGAAAAATATCCGCGCGGAATTTTTCGTAACCGGACACAAGTTTCTTCATGGAATTCTCCTCGAAATGCAAGTTTTTTTGGGGGCGTGAGTTGCTTAGAGGAGAAACGCGGGCGGGGAGCGGCCGGAGGAGGTGGTGGCGAGGAAGCTACGGTAGGGGAGAGGCAGGAAGTTCCGAACTGGCTCCCAGGAGGCGAACTCCGGAAGCGTGGGGACCGTAGCGAATGCCAGTTGCGGCGGCTGAGTCGGATTGGCCTGCCAACTGAGGTTGGACGCATTGGAGCCACTGAGCAGATCACCACAGTGATCGTACGACTCATGGTCCGCATCGAGTCTTGTGGCACGAGTGGAACGTGATCTCTGGCTGCGCAGCGCCTTCCCCGAATCCTTGCCCCATTCGCCGGCGCCTGCCAGCAGGCACAGCATGAGGCAAGAACCGGCGACAGACCAGATGGTGGCGAAACGCCGCATGTATTGTGTGTACCCTTAATCGGACGAAGTTGTCAAGATCCAGATGCTTCGCGAACCAGAGCCGCACAAAGGGGCGCATGGTAGCGCTGCTCCAGTTCTGCCGCTACCTCCAACAGTCGCTCGCGAGTTGTTCTTCCAGGGCGTAGCGCTTCGTACACGGTGAGGATGAACTCTTCGGGGACGGTGGCGAGTTCGGCGGCGCGGAGCAGGTTCCCTGCAAGTTGTGAACGGCCCGCCTCACGGGCGATTTCCGCCTGGAGGCGCAGGGCTTCGGGGGTGACGCGCAGATCGTCGCGGGTGATTTCGCCGGCGAGAACAGCATCGAGGGTGATGGAATCAAAGCGGCGACCGGAGGGAGTGCGCAATTCTTCCGGCAATTTTTCAGAAAGGGGATATTGGCTCATTTTGTCACCTGCATTTCGAGCGGTTTGCCGGAGGGAATCACTTCCGCGGTTTCTTTCAAATGGAGGATTGTGGTGGGCACGATGTAGCGCAGCCGGGCCATGTTATCGATTTGGGTGGGCACGGGCATGACGGGCTCGCTCTTAGCGTAGCGGGCGGCATTGCGCCCGATGGCGCGATAGGAATCGAGGGTGAGGTTCGGCGCTTGGGGAAACAGTTCCAGGTTGTTGAGCGGAGGAAGGCCGCGGCGCGTGATGACCGTGGTGCCTTTCGATTGAATGCCGATGGAGATGCCGGAGCCGCTTAGTTGCGCACCGGCATAACCGATCTGGCCGCAATCGGAGCTGGCGCGAATCTTGACGATGCGGGGGCGCAAGCCTTCGGCGGTGATGCCGGAAAGCAGGGCCTCCAGCACTTCGCGATGACCGAGGCCGAGGATGGTGGATTGCAGCGCGGTGCCAAAGGCCGGGCCGACGGCGATGACGAGGTCGGTGGCATCCGAGGAAACGGCGGCTTCGGTAAGCGGTGTCAGAATCGGGGCTGAGACGCCGCCTCCAGCGCCGATGGTGTGTGGATCGGGAGCTTGGGGAATGGCACAGATCTCGCGCCAGCGCTCGCCATCGAGGCGATAGCCGGTGCCGGGTCCCGAGTAATCATTGGGGTCGTTGACGGCGCTGACGACTTGCGCGCCGGGCAATACGACTGCCGAGGTTTGGAGGAAATCGCCAGACACGCGAAGCTTCTGTACGGCGAGGATTTTTTCCGCAATCTCGCGGTATCCGGTTTCGGCCAAGGCGCGGATAATGTCGATGCTATTGCCGCCGGAGGAGAGGAAGCGCTCCGCGGCGGCGAGATCGGCCACGACGTCGCGCTGTGGCATGTCGCCACTAGAGAGCGCGGCCACGGCGGCATCCACTTCCGCGTCGTTGATTTCCGGCAGGCCGAGATGGCGAAAGACAGCCTGTACGGCTTGTGCCGCGCGGCGGCGCACGGCCATGACCTGCTCTCGGGATGCGGGCCGGACTCCGCCATCGACCCGCATGTCGCGCTGGAGCACGTTGTAATCGTCAATATCGAGAGTGTCGAAGTTGCCGCCGCCGAAAAGATTGTCTTCGCGCGGCATGGAGCTATAGCCGGAAAAGATGAAATCCGTGCCGGGAAGGAATTGGAGCATCAGCTTGGCGCTTTTGCGGATCTCCGAATGGGACGCCATGGCGTCATTGCCGGAGGCGAGTTCGAGGTCGAGCAGGCTGGCGATGAGGTTTTCGGCAAGCACTCCGCGAACGCCATCGGGGAGCGATTCGGGCAGCGCGATGCAACTGATGGAGCCGTTTTGGACACCTTGGGAACCGCCGCCGCGAATGGCCATGAGGCAGCGCGCCTCGAGATAGAGCATCGATTTGCCTTCGGAGTGTCCCATGAGGGCTTCGGAGCCCGTGCCGGAGGTGAAGCGCACTTTGATGCCGCGCGAGGCATAGGCCGCGGCGAGGAACGATTTGGACCACGGCGTATCGTCGCCATCGCGGAAGGCCTGCTCGGTGCCGTACACGGAGAGTGTTTCGGCGTAGGTAGTGAGTCCGGCGAGGGCCAGTTTCAAGCTGAGGGCTTCCTCCACGGCGCATTGCGTTAGCGCCGAGCCGCGTCCGGTCTGCGAACCGATGAGGATGGCCATGGCATTGAACGGTGCGTAGCGGGCCACGCCAACGGTGGTTTCGAGTTCGGCGAACCCGCGTTCCACGGCCTCGGCGGCATCGGCGGCAAGCAGGGCCGGGTGTTCCCTGCGATTGGTGACATGGGCCTGGTTGTAGGGGGTACGGCGCGCATGCATTTTCTGAAGCGCCATCATCATTTCGACGGTATTGAGGAGCGCGACGATTTCCACGATGCGGGCGGGCGTGAGTCCGCGGAAGAGGCGAATGATGGCGGGGCGCGGCACGTTGATATCCACCAGCATGCGGGCGATGGCGAGTGGGGCGAGGGCCATGGCCTCCTCTGCCACGGTGGGGTCGATGGCGCGGAGGGCGATGAAGCGGTCGAGCATGTCGAACTCGGATTCCGATTTGCCATCGAGCTCGACAACGCGCTGGTCGCGAATGGTGATGCTGGGCCGTGGATCGCCGGGTCCGGGAAAGATGCGCAGCCCGGTTTCCGGCCATTCTTCAATAAAGCTGTCGCGCTGGATGGGTCTGGCAGCGCGCATGTCGAAGCGCTTGGATGGCTCCATGGGCTTCAGGATACACAGCCCAGGCCGTTCAGCGCAGGGCGATTTCCTGGCGCAGGTTGTCCCAGAAAGCGGGATTGGCATTGGCGTCAGGCGGGATCTCGGAGCCGGGCTGGGACAGTTGGCGGGCGAACTGCAACGCGGATTGACCGAGGCGGGCATCGAAGGGAACCGGTTCGGCCTTGTTGACGGCCTTGCAGACGGCGCTGTAGTCGTTGGGGAAAGTCCAAGCAACGGGCCGCTCCAGCAGCGCCTCAATCTGGTTGATGGCGAGTTCCTGGCGATGCCAGCGGTTCACCAGGAAGGCCGAGCGCGCCGGATCGGCTCGCCAGTGGCGCAACTCGGATACGCGGGCGTGGGCCAGCTTGATGGCAGGGATCTCCTGAGTCCCAACGAGGAAGACGGCGCGGGCGCGGCGCACCAACTCGGAGCTGGCGTCGTTAATCACCTCGGGCAGGTCGGCGAGGATGAAGTCGTAGTGGGCGCGGGCGAATTCGAGCAACGCGAAATAGTCGTCCCAGGCCGGGCGCGAGGAGAGCGGAATCCGGTCTGAAAAGAGGAAGTCGACACCACTGCAGCGCGTGAGGTAGCGCTGGAAGCTGGGTTCGTCCAGGGGCAGTTTATATTCCAGCAGATTGCGGATGGATTGCACCGGGTACTGGTTCAAGACGAAGGAGAGGACTCCGGAACGGAGGTCGGCCTCTATCACCAGCACGCGTTTTTTCAGAGGGCCTGCCAATGCGGTGGCAACGGCCAGCAGCAAGGTGCTCGCTCCGCTGCCGCCCTTGGCGGGAAGGAACGAGTAGAGATTATCCACCACCAGGCCGGACGCGGCGTGAACGGCGGATTGGAGCGCTTTGTCCAACTCGGCCTCGTCAGGCAGGGATGCGAACACCTGGACGACGCCGTTGGTGTAGGGCTCGGCCGATTCTCGATCGCCGGCGCCGAAGGCGAGGATCGCCGTGCGCGGAGAGATGCGGTAGATCTGGCGGGCCAGTTCAGCTGCGGCGGCGCGCTGCTGGTAGTCGAGGATGACAACTTCTGGATTGACGGCGCGCACCAGGCGAATGGTAGACGGGGAATCCGGGTAGCGGTTGTAGGATCGCAACATGCGGGTGCGCCCCGAGCCTCGAACCAGCCCTTGCATGGCAAGCAGCCGTTCTTCATCGGCGGCGATGAGGATCACCGACAACATATTGGGACCTGGATGGCTCCTTTTTCGCTAAGCCAAATTATAATCCCCAAACGGAATCAGAGTCTTATATACTGCACGACACCAGGGGCCGCCCACAATCCATGCGTTTGTATGGGAGCCCTGTACAGTTTTTGAGGAGGAGCCATGTTGCGTGCGATGTTGATGGGTTTGTTGACCACGCTGGCCTTTGGCCAGACAGATACCGCTACGATTACGGGAGTGGTGACGGATGCCTCCGGCGCCGCCATCGCGAATGCCGTCATCACGGCGACCAGCCAGGCCACGGGAATCGGCCAGAAGGCGCAGAGCAATGAGAGCGGCGTCTATGTGCTGCCCGCTTTGCCGGTGGGCCGTTACGATGTATCGGTGGCGCACGATGGCTTCCAGACGGTGCGTTTTCCCAATCTCGATCTGAGCGCAGGCACGCGTGCCAAGCTGGATGCGGCGCTGAAGGTGGGAATGGTCAGTGAGGTGTTGGATGTCAGTTCGGAATTGCCGCTGCTCGAAGCCGAGACCTCATCGCTCGGGCAAGTGGTGGAGAACAAGACCATCACCCAGATGCCATTGAACGGGCGCAACTATCAGCGGCTGGCGGTGCTGGCTCCTGGGGTGCTGCCGTCGCGCTCGCGAAACTTCGTTGATGACTCCTTTTCCGTGAACGGCGCGAATATGTGGCAGAACCAGTTTGTTCTGGACGGCGCGGACAACACGAACTACTTCACCGGTGTGGTGACCGCATCGAACCAGGTGGCTAAACCCTCCATCGATGCGATTCAGGAGTTCCGGATGGAGACTCACAATTTCAGTGCCGAGTTTGGTCGAGGTGGCGGAGCGGTGATCCAGGTGACCACCAAGAGCGGCACAAACCGGTTTCACGGCACGCTGTTTGAGTTTCTTCGGAACGACAAGCTGGATGCCAATAACTTTTTCAATAGCGGAAGGGATAAACCGCCGTACCGGCAGAATCAATTTGGGGGGACGCTGGGCGGTCCGGTGATCGCCAACCGGATGTTCTTTTTCGGCAGCTATCAAGGCACCTATATCCGTGAACAGCTCACACGCCTAAGCCGGATCCCGACACCAGCGGCGCTCAACGGCAATCTCAGTCCCACGGCGATCTTCGATCCGGCGACACAAGATGCAGCGGGCGTACGCTCTGCCTTTCCCGGCAACTCGATTCCTTCCTCACGCTTCGATCCGGTGTCGCTTCGCATGCTGCGCCTTTATCCGGAGCCGAATCGGGCCGGGGTGCAGAACTATGTGTTCAACACCCCGCGCAACCTCAACGATCACCAGGTGGACACGCGCTTCGACTGGCGAGTGAAGGATCGGGACAGCCTCTTTGTGCGCTACTCGCACAACAATTACTACCGCCTGGAGCCGGGCACATTGCCGCTGCCGGCCAGCGGTGGGGATACCGCGGTGCGGACGTCGCGGGCGCACACGGGAGTGTTGAACTGGACGCACACGTTCGCCAACGGGCGAATGGTGAACGAAACGCGGCTGTCGTACTCGCGGCTGGTGGGCGGCATCGACACGCCTACGCAGACGCAATTGTGGAAAGATTTCGGGTTCCGCGGATCGTTTGATCGCGCCGACATCAATGGCCTGCCGCTGTTTTCGCTCACCGGTTATGCCAGCCTGGGGGATCGCAGCTTTGCGCCGGATCCGCGGAAAAACGACATCCGCCAATTTGTGGAGGCGTTCAACTACAACGCCGGCAAGCATGCGCTGCGGATGGGGGGCAATATACGCCAGTTTGTCCAATATACCGGCATTACGAACTTCGCCCGCGGGCAGTATGGGTTCAACGGCCAATTTACTTCGGCGCGCGCGGGGACCGGCGCCGGCGATGCGCTTGCCGATGCGCTGTTGGGGCTGACGAATACGACACGCCTATCCACTCCACTGGACACCCGCCAGCCGTCGATTGCCTATGAGTTCTACCTACAGGACAACTATAAGGTGAGCCGCACGCTGACGCTGAACCTGGGTGTGCGCTATGAGTATCAACAACCGTACACGGAGCAGAACGACCGGCTGCAGAACTTCATGGTGGACCGGGCCAGTGGCGACTATGGGAAGTTTGTCGCGGTGCGTGGCACAGGAGTAGGGGATCGCTCGTTCCAGCGTCCGGACCGCAACAATTTCTCACCGCGGATCGGGTTTGCCTGGCTCGCCTCGACGAAAACGGTGATTCGCGGCGGGTATGGGATCTTCTACGATGCCGTTTCGCAGATGCCGTACGGTTCGCGTCCAATTCAGAATCCGCCGTTCTACCTGCAGGTGGATATTCCGACGGCGAACAATTCGGCCACTTCGGCGGTGCGGGTGCGTGATGGATTCGCGGCCGATGCGCTGAATCCCACTGTGTTGACAGGCCGTTCGATTGCCGCGGTCTGGCCGTTCTCTTTTCCGGAAGGCGTCACGCACCAGTGGAATCTGAATGTGCAACGCACGCTGGTAAACAACACGATTTTCTCGGTGGCCTACGTGGGCACCAACACGGCCCACCGCCGGTTGGGCGCAGTGTCGATCAATCAACCTCGTCCGGGGGCGGGGGCACTCAACCCGCGCCGGCTGTTCCCCGATTACTCGGATATTTCGATGGACATTCCGATCGGCACGAACAATTATCAGGGGCTGGAGCTGAAATTTGAGCGCCGCTTCAGCCGTGGGTTTTCGGTGGTGACGGGCTATACCTGGAGCCACACGATGGCCGGGGATATCAGCCAGGACAACACGGTTTGGGCGCCGGAGAAGGCCCGTTCGCCAGAGGATCTGCGCCACCGGTTGTTTGCCTCGTCGGTTTGGGATGTACCTTTTGGCAAAGGCCGGCGCTGGGTCACTTCGGGAGCGATGCGGCATGTGCTGGGAGGGTGGCAGATTTCGCCCATCTTCACGGCACAAACGGGGCTGCCGTTTACCCCCGCCGTGGCCGGGAATCCCGCCAATACGACCGGTGGGATCCGGCCGGACCGGATCGGGAACGGCAATCTTTCGCGCGGGCAGCGGTCGCCGGACCGCTGGTTCGACGTGCAGGCTTTCACCGTGCCGGCTGCTTTCCGGTTCGGCAATTCGGGTAACTTCATCCTGGATGGCCCGGGGCTGGTGAATCTGGACGCAAACATTGCCCGCTCCTTCTTTCTGCGGGAGGGCTGGCGGCTCGATTTCCGGACGGAGTTCTTCAATTTGTTGAATGAAGCTCAGTTCCTGTTTCCCAACGCGACGATCAATCAGCCCACAGCGGGCGTCATTTCACAGACAGCGACATCGGCGCGGCAGATCCAGTTCGGATTGAAGCTCGTTTTTTAGAATCGCCGGACATGATGGATTTCACCGCACAAATCCTCGTTACCAATCAAGGGGCCCGCAAAGAGGCTTCTGAAGACAGGAAACGAGGAGATGACGATGAAACGGCAATCGAGAACGAACAACGGCGGATTCACCCTGATCGAACTTCTGGTCGTGATCGCGATCATCGCGATTCTGATTGGCTTGTTGTTGCCAGCGGTACAGAAAGTCCGCGAAGCAGCCAACCGGAGCTCGTGCTCCAATAACCTGAAACAGATCGCCCTTGCGGTGCAGACCTCTTACAAGGGCAGCGGGAAATACCCGGCGAGCCTGAGCGACGCGATGCGGCTGGCCGCGCTACCCGAAGACGGCGTGATGGATGGCTACCGCTATTCGGTGGTGAAGGCGACAGCGACGGAGTTTGAAATCGCGGGGAACCCTGTTCCTGGCGTGACGGGAACGGAGACCGGGAACCTGAAATTCGCGGGTGCGAATTACGGCATTACGTTCACTCCGACGCCGGGAGCTGAGAAGGGCCGCGTGCTGATGTGGGACAAAGTGCAGGAAATCTCGGCGCGTTCCTTTAACTCCACCGTCCACTTGCTGCCCTATATCGAGCAGGACAACCTATACAAGCAGGCACGTCAGTCTTCTTCCACCACGAACGCCGCACAGGACGCTGCCGTGCGGCTGCAGGATGCCAGCGGAAAGATCAGCTTCCACAGTATCAATGGCGGGCTTTTCGCAATGGGCGATGGTTCCGTGCGCACGCTCATGACGGATCATTGGTCTTCACTCGCCAGCGCCCTTCAACTGGGCGCGAATCGCGAGAACTGGAAGATGCTGCCAGGTATCAGTAACCGCAATGCCGTGGCTACCGACCCGGTGCTGTTCAGCGCCAGCGCGCTTCGCGGGCTGACCACTACGATGGTGTCGGATCCTCGCCTGGAGGGGTTACTACTTCCGGCCGTGGACGTGATGGCCAAGGCCCAGGCGAATGGCGATCTACAGGGTGTTTCGACTGCGGTTCGCACCTATGTGAAGCAGGTGGAAACGGCTGTTGCCGCCGGGCAACTGGCCGCCGATGCCGGCCAGACGCTGATTTCGATCGCAAAGACTCTCTAAACCGAAAGAACACAACTGACGCAAACCCTCAAAGGGGCGGAGGCGACTCCGCCCCGATTTTCTTTGTGTGCCGAGCATGTTCGACGACTAGTGGGGTGCAAGTCCCCATCCCAACCTGATGGAGGTGAAGGGTAGCAAAGCGCAAGGGCGTCGCCGCGAGGCGGGGTCTGAAGGAAGCGTGGAGCAAAAGCGCGAGCCGATGAACGAAAAGCGGATACGAGGCCTACGGCGTGGGACGAGTTGGCAAAGGACAACGAAGTCCATATCCATCAAGAGCGCTGGTGGTAAATCCGACGGTTGCGCGTGGAAAGAAGTTGAGCTTACCTCGGGAGATCTGCCGTTTGTCGTGGAATCACGACTGAGGATCGAGTGATCGGTCCTGACCGGGCGGCAGAAGTCAGCATCGGGTGTAGTAGCGTGGAGAGCCTGTGAAAGCAGGCAGGAGCGAAGACCCGAACGGTCCTCCGCAAGGAGGGTAAGAGGAGAGGCAAGTAAGCAACGCAACTCATGAGCGACAAGCGGCAGAATAACCAGCTAGTGCTGGCCTTTATGGAGGAGAGTAGGAGTGAAGCTCCGACGGCCTCTGTGCAAGGGACCGAAACGCTTGCGGCGGAGCGGAAAGCAGAAAGTCCGGCCATTACCGAACGGTTGATGGAAGAGGTCTGCGAGCGGGAAAACTGCAAGCAGGCATTGGCACGAGTCAAGGCCAACAAAGGGAGTCCGGGGATGGACGGGATGACTGTCCAGCAGTTACCGGAATACCTGAAGCAGCACTGGCTAGCAATCCGGGAACAGTTGTTGAGAGGGACCTATAAGCCGCAACCGGTGAAGCGGGTGGAAATCCCGAAGCCGGACGGAGGGGTGCGCAAGCTTGGTATCCCAACGGTGTTGGATCGATTCATCCAGCAAGCGGTGATGCAGGTTCTGCAACGCAAGTGGGACCGGACGTTTTCCGAACACAGCTACGGGTTTCGGCCTGGGCGATCGGCGCAACAGGCGGTGGAAGCGGCGCAGCAGTACATTGCGGCGGGATACCGCTGGTGCGTGGACTTGGATTTGGAGAAATTCTTCGACCGGGTTTCGCACGACAAACTGATGGCGAAGATCGCGACAAGGGTCGGCGACAAGCGGATGCTGAAGCTGATCCGGTCGTTTCTGACCGCTGGCGTGATGGAAGGCGGGTTGGTCAGTCCGGTGGATGAGGGGACGCCCCAGGGCGGTCCACTCTCACCATTGCTCAGTAATCTCGTGCTCGACGAGTTGGACCGAGAGTTAGAAAGGCGATGCCTGCGCTTTGCACGGTATGCGGACGACAGTGCGCCACGAGCGCAAAGGGCCGAGGAGGGCCCAATGTGTGTAACTGCTTGATCGATGAGGGAGGGCCCCTCGGAACCGGCTGGCAGGAGCAGGTTCCAAACCACCTTCGGCGGCTGTGGTCAAAAGCCATGGTCGTGAGCACAGAAGGAAAAGGCCTGGGAAGAACCAGGTCAGGTGACTGGCAAGAAGAGGACCGCAAGGGAACCACTGATGACATGTCGAAAGCGTAGGGACGATGTCGAAACCGCGGGGGTGTCGTTAACGCGGGACGAGCTTCGGCGATGGCCTGTTTACGGACCGGAGCGGCATCCGGCATTGAGGTGGCCTGATCTTGTCGGGGGCGATCAAGTGGAACGTGGGAACCTGGACTCCGATGCGAACGGAGAAGCCACGAGTGGAAGAACCACAAGGGTGAGAGTACGGAAGCGGAGCCCAGGGGCGGAACAACCCGTAGTAGCGGTGAAGTCCCGGAAACGGGATGGAGCGAAGGGGTTGTGTTATGGAGCCGAATTCAATGAGCCAACCAGCAATGGGAGGAGCCGATGAGTGAGGCAAAGCCGTTCAGTATTTCCAAATGGGAGGTCTGGGAAGCATATAAACGAGTAAAAGCGAACCAAGGAGCGGCAGGGGTCGACGAGCAGTCGATTGCGGACTTTGAGAGGGACCTGAAAGGGAACCTGTACAAGATCTGGAATCGGATGTCGTCGGGCAGCTATTTTCCGCCGCCGGTGCGGACGGTGAAGATCCCGAAAGCAAACGGTGGGGAAAGGAAGCTGGGTATACCAACCGTGTCTGATCGGATTGCGCAACAAGTGGTGAAGTCGAAGTTGGAGCCGGCGGTGGACCCGCTGTTCCATCCGGATTCCTACGGGTATCGACCGGGGAAGTCGGCGCTGGATGCAGTGGGGCAGGCACGGCAGCGATGCTGGCGCTATGACTGGATCATCGATCTAGACATCAAAGGCTTCTTCGACAACATCCCGCAAGATCTGCTGCTACGGGCGGTGAAGAAGCACGCCAAGGAACAGTGGATGGTTCTCTACATCGAACGGTGGCTGAAAGCGCCCGTGCAAGAAGAGGACGGCCAGTTGATTCCGCGTGAGAAAGGCACGCCACAAGGCGGTGTCATCAGCCCTCTGTTAGCCAATCTGTTTCTGCATTATGCATTTGATCGATGGATGGCGAAGCGGTATCCGCAGTTGCCGTTTGAACGTTTTGCCGATGATGCCATCGTGCATTGCAGAACGGAAGCGGAAGCCCAGGAGGTTCGGGCAGCCATCGCCGCGCGCATGCAGGAATGTGGGCTGGAGCTTCATCCGGAGAAGACGAAGGTTGTCTATTGCAAGGATGATGACCGGCGAGGGACCTATTCGAACGAGAAGTTCGATTTTCTTGGCTATACGTTTCGGCCGAGGAGATCGAAGAATCGCAAGGGCAAGCTCTTCATCAACTTCAGTCCTGCAGTTTCTGACAAGGCGGTGAAGAAGATTCGGGCGGAAATTCGTAGTTGGAATCTGCATTTACGCAGTGACAAGACGATCGAAGATCTGTCGCGGATGTTCAACCCGATCATTCGAGGGTGGCTCCAATACTACGGACGCTTTTACCGGTCGGCGCTCTATCCGCCGATGCGGCAACTGGATCGATCTTTGGCCCGTTGGGCATATCGGAAGTACAAGAAGCTGCGCGGCCATTTGCGCAGGGCGACACATTGGGTCGCGCGTATCTCGAGACGCGATCCGAAGTTGTGGGCGCACTGGCAGTTGGGAGTGCGGCGAGGCTCCATGGCGGGAGCCGTATGAGCTGAGAGGTTCAAGTACGGTTCTGAGAGAGGCTCGGGGTGAGATTCCCCGGGCCTACTCACCGCAATATCTACGTTCGCAGCCGGCGGGCAGGGGAGCGAGTGATGGAAAGCATTACGCGCTTCTTGCAGGACAAGCTGAAGCTCAGGGTCAATGACGAGAAGAGTGCGGTTGCACGGCCATGGGAAAGGAAGTTTCTAGGATTCAGCTTTACCGCAGATCGCCAACCGAAACGGCGGATAGCGCCGAAAGCGGTGAAGCGATTCAAGGAGCGAATCCGGGAATTGACGGGCCGGACCAGGGGAGTCAGCATCGAACGGATGGCCGAGGAACTGACCCGCTATCTGCGGGGGTGGATCGGCTACTTCGGGAGGTGCCAAACGCCCTCCGTGCTGCAGGGTCTTGAGAAGTGGGTCCGACACAGGCTGAGGTCTGTGATCTGGAAGCAGTGGAAGCGAGGGAAGGTGCGGTTCGCCGAACTCGTCAAACGAGGAGTGAGCAAGGACCTCGCCGCGAAAACGGCGGGCAGCGCCCATGGACCGTGGCGGTTGGCGGACTCACCGGCCCTTCACTTCGCGCTGCCCAATGCTTACTTCGACTCGCTCGGACTTCCGAAGTTGGCTGTCCGGTAGGCTCAACCCGCCGAACCGCCGTATACGAGACCCGTACGTACGGTGGTGTGACAGGGAAAGCTAGTGATAGCCTACCTATGTCAAATTGCGGGCTTACAATAGTCCGTATATGCGCAAAGTTGTACTGGGGGCGCTCCTCTGGACTTGCCTCATGCCGGTGGTCTTTGGCCAATCGAAAAAACCTACGGCCCTGGATAAAGTGACCCTTGAGGCTTACCTCAGGCACCAATTCCTGATTCCATCGAATATCCAGTTCTCGATTGAGGACCCCAAGCCGTCGGAGATTCCTTCCATGATGCTGGTGGGGGTGAACCTGAGCGATGGTGCGCAAATGAAGCAGCGGGTGGAGTTCTACGTGAGCGGCGACGGCAGGAAGATGATTCAGGGCAAGGTGTTCGATATCGGGGACAGCCCGTTTTCTACCGATTTGAAGCTGCTGCAAGGGGAAGGGAATCCCTCTCTGGGGCCCGCGAATGCTCCGGTCAACCTGGAGATCTTCAGTGACTTTCAGTGCCAGTATTGCAAAGAGGCGGCAAAAACGATCCGCGCGAATGTGGAGAAGGAATATCCGGCCAAGGTGAAGGTGGTGTTCCGGGATTTCCCGCTGGAACAGATTCATCCCTGGGCGAAGCCGGCGGCGATTGCCGGCCGCTGCGTGCATAAGCTGGATGCGGGCGCCTTCTGGCAATACCACGACTGGATCTTCGAGCAGCAGGCCAACCTGACGGTGGAGAATTTGAAGCAGAAGACGCTGGAGTTTTTCAACGGGAAGCTGGATACGCTACAGTTGACCCAATGTATCGAAGCCAAGGCGACGGAGAAGGATGTGGAGCGCAGTGTCGCCACGGCGAAGGCCTTGCAGGTGGCATCCACCCCAACAATGTTCGTCAACGGCCGGCGCGTGGTGGGCAATGCCGCATGGGCCGAATTGAAGCGGGTGCTGGATTATGAGGTGGACTATGCGGCCAAGCATGGGAAGCCTGGCGAGGCCTGCTGTGAGGTGAAATTGCCGATTCCAGGAGCGAAGTAGATGAAGAAGTTATTCTTGGTGGCGGCCGCTCTGGGCGCCTCAGTGTTTGCCGGCAGCCGCGCCGGAGCGCCGGATCTGGATTCGGATCACTATCTGAAGCATGTGAAGTTTCTCGCTTCGGAGAAGTTGAAAGGTCGGGGGACCGGAACGGAAGGGCTGGAGCGGGCCGCCGACTACATTGCCCGCCAGCTGCGTGGCTTCGGCGTGAAACCGTTGAATGGCAGCTACTTCCAGGAGTTCCAGGTAACCGTGCGGGCGGAATTGGGCACGCACAACAAGTTCGATTACCAGATGGACGGCGCGCGCAGTGCCCTCAAGCCGCAGGAAGATTTCATACCGCTCAATTTTTCGGCCACGGCAAGGAACTCCTGCCAGCTTGTGTTTGCGGGCTATGGCATCAGCGCGAAAGAACTCAACTACGACGACTATGCGGGCATTGATGTAAAAGACAAGTGCGTGCTTGTGCTGCGCTATGAGCCGCAGGAGTTTGAGGAAAAGAGCGTGTTCGCCGGGAAAGCCTACACCGAGCACGCGCAGCTTCCGAGCAAGGCATTTCAAGCGCGCAACCGTGGGGCGCGGGCCGTGATTCTGATCAACAACATGGCGAACCGCTCCGGTGAATCGGACAAGCTGGAGAGCTTCGGGCAGACCAGCGGGCCGGCCAATGCCGGAATTGCTTTCGTGCAGGTGAAGTACGAAGTGGCAGAGCGGTGGATGAAGCAGGCGGGCCAGGATCTGCCGGGGATCGTGAAGAACATCGACCACGATCTGAAGCCCCGCTCGTTCGCCTTTGCCGACTCATTGAAATTGGAACTGGAGACCGAGATCCGGCACGTGCAGAAGAAGGTGCGCAACGTGGTGGGATACCTGCCGGGCGAGACCGATGAGTACGTCGTCATCGGCGCTCACTATGATCACCTGGGTCTGGGTGACCAGCACTCGCTGGCCCCGGCGCTGATCGGCAAGCCGCACTATGGGGCGGATGATAATGCCTCGGGCACGGCGGGTCTGCTGGAATTGGCGCGCTATTTTGGAGCGCGGCCGAAGATGAAGCGAGGGATCCTGTTCGTGGCGTTCGCTGGAGAGGAATTAGGGCTGCTGGGTTCGAGCTACTATGTCAACCAGCCCATCACGCCACTGAAGAAGGCCGTGGCCATGATCAATATGGACATGATCGGCAGGGTACAGAATGGCAAGGTGTTCGTTGGGGGGACGGGGACCGGGTCCACGTTGAAGCCGGTGGTAGAAGAAGCGGCCAAGGGTGTGGAGATCACCGCGGACATGTCCGAAAAGAGTGGGTACGGCTCCAGCGACCACACGTCGTTTACCACCAAGGAAGTCCCGGTGCTCTTCTTTTTCAGCGGGTTACACGCCGATTACCACAAGCCTAGCGATACTTGGGACAAGATTGATTCTCCATCCGCGGTGAAGGTGTTACGGATTGTAGCGGGGGTTACCGACCGTCTGGCGGTATCCGCGGAGCGTCCCGTGTTCGCCAAGGTGGAGCCGCCGAAGATGCCTGCTGGCGCCGCGGGCGGTAGCGGTGGTTATGGCCCCTACTTTGGCAGCATCCCCGATTTCGCGGAAGTGCCCAACGGGGTTCGTTTTTCGGACATCCGGGCCGGATCGCCAGCGGCCAAGGCCGGGCTGAAGGGCGGGGATATCCTGGTGGAGTTTGACGGCAAGGCAATACAAAATCTGTACGACTATACCTACGCCCTGAGGGCGAGGAAGCCTGGGGACGTGGTGAAAGTCAAGGTCATGCGCGGCGGCGCTCCGATGGAAGCGGAAGTTACCCTGGAAGCGCGGAAGTAGGAGACGCGTCCCTGTTCGTTCTAAATGTTTCGGCTGATCCTGACGATGAAAGGGAAGTGGGACCATGGAAACCGTAATCAGTCCGCATCAGGTGTGGAAGCTGCCCCCTTTGATCTTGCATCCGTTTTCGGATTCAAGCGGACCGAATAAGCTCTTGGAGAGTTCGCGGGCCAGTTTGATGCTGCAGGGCTTATTGCCGAGCGGGGACTTCACCGCTTGGGAGCTGGAGCAGAAACTCCTGGACGGACGTTTCTGTGAACTGCGCATGCTGTTTTATCTGGGCCGGGACCTGGGCCGCTGGATGGAGCAGTGCATGGAACTGGTGGACCGGGATGAATCGCTGAAAACGATGGGCATTCGCGCGCCCAGTTTCGCCACCATGCTGGTGGAGGATCCGCCGGACAACGTACGGGAGAAGCTGAAGGTTTGGGGCGTGGCCGATTACAAGGCAATCTTCTCACGCGCGCTGGGGCTCAATTCGATCTTTGCCGAGGTGCCCGACCGGGACATTCTGAATCCGGAGTTCATCCGGAACTACTACCGCTATGCGGACCATATGTTCGCCTGCTCACAACAGATGAACCCGTTTACGGAAGTAAGATCGAAGAACTTCCAATTCGATCTATTTGCCTCCGGAGAATACACCCGGATGTTAGAGAAGGAATGGAAAATGACCGAATAGCTCCCTGATGGGAGCCATTTCTTTCGCAGTCCGTGGGGCCCCCGAAAGGGTACACTGTTACTAGTGTCCCCGTTTCCTCACCTGACATTAACGGCAGTACTCGACATCTTTCTTGTCGCAGTATTGGTGTATCAGGCGATCCAGATGGTGCGGGGAAGACGTGCGGCGCACATTCTGGCGGGCGTGGGTGTGCTGGTGATGGTATACCTGATCGCCGTGTGGCTGCGTTTGGAGCTGTTGCGGACGCTGCTGGCGACGTTGGCCCCCTACACCGCCTTTGCCCTCATTGTCATGTTCCAGAGCGACATCCGGCGTGTGCTGGCGCGCATCGGGCAGCGGGGCTGGTTCAGTTTTGGCTCGCAACTGCAGCGCCGTGAATCGCTGGAGGAGTTGGAACTGGCCATTTCCCAATTGGCCGAGGATAAGACAGGTGCGTTGATTGTCATTGAGCGCGAGATCGGGTTGCGGACATTTGTCGAAAGCGGTGTTCTCATCGAAGCCCAGATTTCGCGCGACCTGCTGCTGGCCATTTTTCAGAAAAATGCCGCCTTGCACGATGGAGCGGTGATTATCCAGAACGATCGGATCGCGGCGGCGGCCTGCTTCATTCCCCTGACAATGAACCCGGTTTCGCGGAGCCTCGGCACACGGCATCGCGCCGGCATCGGTGTCACGGAAGAATCCGACTGTCTTTCCGTCATTGTGTCTGAGGAGCGGGGTACGGTTTCGCTGGCCTACGCCGGTGAGATTGAGCATGCGGTGTCCGAGGAGCGGTTGGTGGAGGCGCTTTCTGACGCACTCGGTTATGGTGTGAACAAGAAGCTGCCGAGACGGTCCAGGACGATGCGCCAGCCACAGGAATCGCGATGAGCTGGATTACCGACAACTGGGGATTAAAGCTGCTTTCTCTGGGGGTTGCCGTGTTGCTCTGGCTGGCTACCGTGGGAGAACCGGAATCGGCCACGGTGATTGCCGTCCCCGTGCAGTATCGCAATATCCCTGCCACGCTGGAAGTAAGCTCGGAGATGAGCGATTCGGCCTATGTGGAAGTGCGCGGCCCGAGCGGACGGCTGAGCGGGTCGAACCTGGCGAACACAGTCGTGGTTCTGGATTTGGCGAGCCAGACGCGCCCTGGGGAGCGAACCTACTCTATCCAGGCGGAGAATGTGCGGCTTCCCGCCGGAGTTCAGTTTCTGCGCGCCGTGCCGGCACAAATCCGTATTCGCCTGGAATATCAGGTGTCGCGCGAGGTTCCCGTTGTGGTTCGCTATTCCGGACCTGCCCCGGATGGCATGCGGATTGGCAAGCAGGACATCCAGCCGCAACTGGTGCGCATCCTGGGGCCGGAAAGCCGGGTCAATGCGATCGACCGGGTGCAAACCGATCCGATCGAGTTGTCGACGGTGGAGGGAGTGCAGACTTTCCAGGTTCACCCCTACTCCGGGGATCCTCAGGTGCGGCTGGTGAAGAGCGACCTGATGGTGACCATTAAGGTCAGCCTGGAGAAATCCCGATAGATGGACTGAACCCGCCGTTGGAGCGGGCAGGAGGGGGCGTTTTGGGCAGACAGCTTTTCGGCACAGACGGCATTCGTGGCGTGGCGGGCGAATACCCCCTTGACCGGCGTACCGTCTACGCGGTGGGTGTGGCGCTGGGACACTGGGCGGTGGGGATTCACGGCGCGGACTCCACCATCCTGATCGGCATGGATACACGGGAATCCGGTCCTTGGATCGCCGGCGTCGTGGCTGCGGGCATCCAGCAGGCCGGGGCGAAGGTGCGCTTTGCCGGGTTAATCACAACTCCTGGCGTTGCCTATCTCACCCGCACTCGGGACATTGTTGCCGGAGTGATGATCTCGGCCTCTCATAATCCCTATCGCGACAATGGAATCAAGGTGTTCGATCACTCCGGATACAAACTTCCGGACGCCGTGGAACACGATCTGGAGAAAGAGATCTTCGCCTTGCTCGAGACCGGTCTTGAGGTGCGGGAAGAGTCCCTGGAAGTGGATCGGGGGCTGGATCAGGAATACGTCGATTTCCTTATGTCCACGTTTCCGCACAGGTTGGACGGGGTCCGGCTGGCCCTCGATTGCGCCAATGGCGCGGCCTGTGAACTGGCTCCGGAGTTGTTTCGCAGGCTTGGGGCGGAGGTGATTGCCACTGGCTGTGAGCCCGACGGGCGCAACATCAACCTCGATTGCGGGGCACTGCATGTGGAAGCGCTACAGCGGCGCGTGGTGGAGTCAGGCGCTGATGCCGGAGTTGCCTTCGATGGAGACGCGGACCGCGCCATTTGCGTCGCTCCCTCCGGCCGCATTGTGGATGGCGACGGAATGCTGCTGTTGTTGGCGGACTCCCTGCTGCGGAAGAAGCAACTGGCGGCGGACTCAGGATCGGTGGTGGTGGTCGCGACGGCCATGTCCAATCTGGGGCTGGAACTGGCGCTGCGGGACCGTGGGGTGGACCTGGTGCGGGCCGCGGTGGGCGACAAATATGTGTTGGAGGAAATGATGCGGTTAGGCGCCCCAATTGGCGGAGAACAGTCCGGGCATGTGATCTTCCATCGCTACGCCACCACCGGGGACGGGATGTTGACGGCGCTGCGGGTGCTGGACGTGGTGTGTGACACGGGGCGCAGCCTGGACGAACTGGTGGTGGATTTGAAGATCTATCCGCAAAAACTGGTCAACGTCCGCGTACTGCAGAAGCGTCCGTTGGAGCAACTTCCCGGGGTGCAGGAACAGATTCGAGTTGCCATGGCCGAGTTCCACGGGGCAGGCCGCGTGCTGGTGCGTTTTTCCGGTACGGAGCCACTGGCCAGAGTCATGGTGGAGGGGCCCGACCTGGAACGGGTGGAGCATTATGCCCGCAGCATTGCCCAAGCCGTGGAGGCGGAACTCACCTCCTCCTAAGCAACCCCAAGTCCGGCATGGGGGCTGTGTTATCTTCATTAGTGATCGATGAAATCAAACGGAGAGATCTGTCTCCAGGCGAGGATACTGCGATGAAGAGACGGCACTTCCTGCATGGCTCCGGAACGGCCCTGGGTATGGCCGCCTTCCACAACTTTCCCTATTCGTTATATGCAAATGGCATGAAGAAGCAGGCGAGCGACCGCGTCAAGTTAGGGCCCATGGGCGTGGAGACAAGCCGCCTGGCGATGGGCACCGGGACCAACGGCTCGGGCGGCAGCAGCAACCAGACGAAGAAACTCGGGCTGGCTGGATTGGCCGACCTGTTCCGTGCCGGCTACGACAACGGTGTGACGTTCTGGGACGCCGCCGATCAGTATGGGACGCATCCGCACGTCAAGCAGGCGCTCAAATCCGTAGCCCGCGAAAAGGTGACGCTGCTGTCAAAAACGCGCGCCTCAACAGCCGCCGAAATGAAGGCCGATTTGGACCGCTTCCGGCGTGAGCTGGGTACCGACTACATCGACATCCTGCTGCTGCACTGCATGATTGACGGCAACTGGCCGGAGCGCAAGAAGGGCGCCATGGAAGTGCTGGCAGAGGCTCGGGAAAAAGGGATTATTCGGACGCATGGCACCAGTTGCCATACATTGGAAGCGCTGAAGACCGCCGCCAAGACCGATTGGGTACAGGTGGACTTGGCGCGTATCAACCCCGCGGGCGTGGCCATGGACGACAAAGATCCGGCCGTTGTGCTGCAAGTGCTGCAGCAGATGAAAGCCGCGGGGAAGGGCATTATCGGCATGAAGATTCTGGGAGCCGGAAAGCTGCGGCATAAGCCTGACGAGTGCCTGCAGTTTGTCCTGGCGCAAAACGTAGTGGATTGTTTCACCATTGGCTCGGAAAGCCGCGAGGAATTGCTCGATTTGACCCGCAAAATTCCGGCGGCCAGCGTCCGTGGCTGATGTCACAAGAGGAGCTCAAACGAAATGAAGAACTGGATGCGATTGGGTTTGCTGGTGGGCAGTTGCGCGCTGGCAGGATTTGTCATTACCGGTACTGCGCAGACCAAGGGCGGCAAGAAGGGCCCGGGGATTCTGCAGCAGGAATGGGGCAAGGTGGAAGGCGGCAGTTACGCGGCGCCGATGGGTAAACTGGGAACCAAAGGCGAGACGTGGAGCGCCACCACGATGGGTGCAGCCGTAAACGGGCAGGCGAACGCCGGCAAGCCGGGTACGGTGGTGGGCGAAATTCTCGATTTCTCCTGCTACCTGCAGATCGGCAAGCACGGGGAAAAACACCGCTCCTGCGCCCAGAAGTGCTTTACCGCGGGACAGCCTATCGGGTTGCTGGCCCAGGATGGCACCATGTACATGCTGATGGAAGAAGAACATGATCCGCGCCGCGACGGGCTGACCGATTTCCGCAAATCGGCGATTGAGCACGCCTCCCACATCATGGAAGTGAGCGGCACGGTGTTCGAGCACGGCGGCTATAAAGCGCTGTACGTGCAGGGTTATTTGAAGAAATAGTTTTCGGATTGGAGAGAATTGCATGAAAGGGTTTGTCCTTCGTTATTGGGTAGCCGCTCCGGCGGTGGTTTTGAGTCTGGCGATCGGGCTTGGGCAGCAGGCGAAGAGCCCGATACCAATCCCGCTCGGCTTGTTGCCAGTCCAGTTTCCGAAGGACAATCCCTATTCGGCGGAGAAAGCCGAACTGGGGAAACTGTTGTATTTTGATCCGCGGCTCAGTGCCGACAACTCCGTTTCCTGCGCCACCTGTCACTCTCCGCAGTTCGGCTACACGGACGGCAAGCCTGTCTCGACCGGTATCCGGGGGCAGAAAGGCGGCCGCAGCGCGCCCACCGTGATCAATCGTGCCTATAGCTTGGCGCAGTTTTGGGATGGACGCGCGGCGACGCTCGAAGCGCAGGCCGTCGGACCCATCGCCAACCCTATCGAAATGGGCCAGCCTCACGATTCCTGCATTGACAAGCTGCGCTCGATCGCGGGCTACCGGCAATTGTTCGCCAAAGCCTTTGGCAGCGAGCAGTTCACCATTGACCACGTAGGCAAGGCGATCGCCACTTTCGAACGGACGGTGCTGAGCGGAAACTCACCCTACGACAAGTACAAGGCGGGGAATAAAGCGGCCATGGACGCGTCGCAGGTGCGCGGTATGAACGTCTATTTCGGCAAAGCGAAATGCGATCAGTGTCACGAGGGAATCAATTTTACCTCCAACGCCTATCACAATCTCGGCGTGGGCACGGACAAGCCGAACCCCGATGAGGGACGCTTTATGGTGACGAAGAATCCCGAAGATTGGGGCGCCTTCAAGACACCGACATTGCGCGACATTGCCCGCACCGCACCCTACATGCATGACGGGTCGCTGGCGACGTTGGAAGATGTCGTGGAGTTTTACGATAAGGGCGGCATTCCGAACAAGAATCTCGACAAAACCATGAAGCCCTTGAAGCTGACCGCGCAGGAGAAGACCGATCTGGCTGCGTTCCTCCGGGCATTGAACGGAGAGGGATGGCAAAGCATCAAGGCGCCGGCGAAATTTCCGCAATGAAGAATCAAGGTTGGCCAACGACGCGGCGCGGATTTACGGCCGCAGTGGCGGCACTGGCCCTTTCGGGCAGCGCCTGCAAACACGAATCGAAGCGAATCATTGGGGTAGTGCCCAAGGGGCGCGCCCATCTGTTCTGGCAATCCGTGCAGGCCGGGGCGGTGGCCGCTGCTCGTGAAGACGGCGTGGAGATCAACTGGAACGGCCCGGCTACGGAAACCGATTTCAACGGGCAGTTGCAGATTGTGGAAGCGATGATCAACCGTCACGTGGACGCGATCGCGCTCGCGCCCATCGACAAGAAGGTGATGGTGAGCGTGGTGGAGCGCGCCGCGCGTGCGAATATCCCAGTGGTGATTTTCGACTCCGGCATCGATACGGATCAGTTTGTTTCCATGGTGGCTACAGACAACTATCTGGCCGGGCAGATGGCTGCCGATCGCATGGGGCTGATTCTGGAGGGCAAGGGGAAGATCTTCATGGTGGCGGTGCAGCCTGGGGCGGCATCCACAATGGCTCGCGAGCAGGGCTTTGAGGATCGCATGAAGGAGAAGTTCCCGGGGATCCAGATTGTCGACAAGCGATACGGCATGGCCGACTTCGCCAAGTCGCTGGCCGTAGCGGAGAACATGCTGACCGCGCATCCGGATGCGGTGGGAATGTTTGCTTCCAACGAATCGAGCGCTGTCGGCGCGGCTCAGGCGTTGCGGGCCCGGAAGACCGCGGTCAAGATGGTGGGATTCGACTGGAGTCAGGCGCTGTTGGATGATTTGAAATCGGGCTTGATCGATTCGCTGGTAATCCAGCATCCGTTCAAGATGGGATATGAATCGGTGAAGGCGGCGGTGGCTAAATTAAACGGAAAGCCGGTGGAGAAGATTAATAATCTTGCTCCCCGGCTTATCACGAAAGAGGATCTGGAGAAACCGGATGTGAAAGAACAGGTGAATCCGGATCTCAAAAAGTACCTGGGCTAAGCCCCGGTAAGGACAGTGATGACGTTGCTGACGCGCTCCCAGATGGTTCGCATCGGGCCGCCGACAACAACGGGAAACACGCCGTAGACAATCACAACGAGAAACGCCCCAAGTAGCGCGTACTCGATTAGATCCTGGCCGCCATCATCGGTGATAAGGCGGCGCCAGTAAAGTTTCAGCCTGTGTGTAAAACTCCGATGCATCGCAATGTGGTCTCCCCTTCTTTCATCATGAGAGCAAAGGGGTGCGGCGACAAGTTGAAAAACGACCTACCGGGAATGCAAATTCACCTAGTACCGCACCCCTCAATGGGGGGTGTCCCTACGGGTTGGATTGTGCCGGCACGCGTACGATAGCCAGATTCCGCAGCGTCAGAGTTTCCGCAGTCGCCGTGGACATCTGCCCTTTGACCTCAATCACGATATTGCCCGTTGGCGGAGTCGCGTTCGTTCCACCGCCCGAAAACATCGTCGTTACGGTGCCCCAACTTTGCCAGTTCCAGAAGAGTTGGGCCGAAGGGAAAACCTCGGCTTTCACAGCCATGGAGGACTCAGAGCCCGCCCCGCTGCGCGCCGTGAGGTACACCGAGCCCCAACTTAATGCCACGCTGAAAGCCGCGGAACTCCCTTCATGTGACAAGTCGGCGCGGATCTCGATCCGATCCCCGCTGCGCAGCATTGCGGCCGGCACCGTGCAGGAACCGAGTGTTGTGAGGCTGGTGCTGGTAGTCGCTGTGCCCGCCGTGGAGCAGATGACCTGTGTCAACGTGTGCGTTTGCGCCGATTCGCGCGTCTTGCGCGACTGCTCGGTAGTGTTGAACCAGGAACTACCCGCACTGGGAGCCGATGGGTCAGATGTGGCTCCGGTTTCCTGCCACGCTGCACGCGTCGCCGTGCTGGTGGCTTGTACCGCGGCCGCCAACAACGTCCCGTCGCTTTCCACCCTCGCCAAATCGGAAGCGCTGTTGTTCTGCCAGCGCTGGAGCGGAGTCGTCTGCTGGTTCTCTCCGGCCCGAACGGCGATCGAAGTAACACCGTCGCCGGCCGAGGCATCGTACACGAACAAAGTTGCTGTGGGCGAACCTGCTCCGATCGCCAGCCGCCGCGTGGCATTGTCCCACGATAACCGGCTCTGGTTGTGCGATAGATTGCCGGAAGAATCGACGAACGGCAGCGCCCCGTTGGGGAAGCCGGTGTACAGGCAGGCATTCCATACGGCGTCAAACCCGTTCGACGTGAGACAGCGATTCGCTCCACCCAGCGGTAACCGGGTCCAACTGGTAGGACTGGTGCCCAATCCCACGATCAAGTCGCCACGAGAAACAGTGCCCGCTGCGGTATCGCCATGACTGCTGCTGAGCAGGTTGTGCACTGCCGGAGTCCGTGCATCCGCCAACCGCGGATCCTGATTGGTGACGTAGCGATTGCCGCTCGACGGCGTACCCGCAGTGCCGGCCATCGCCGCCTTCTGTTCTGGACTCGGGTCGTTGACGCTCGAGTGCGTAGCGAAATTCAGCGCCAGCTTCGATTCCTGAATGGCCGCACTCGAAGCGATGTGGGAATCGGAGATCGCGCCAGCCGCAATGGAAGGAGCCGGGTAGTAGCCGGTGAGAGCTCCTCCGGCCTGTCCCGCCGGTTCTCCACCTCCGCCGGATTCACCGGAAACGCCCGTCAACCGGTAGGAAGCAGCTAGCACATCCCCCACCTGCGGTTTGGCCGCTGTCAGGAATGTAATGATGTTGCCCGCTAGTGTGTAGTCCAGACTAACCCTCTGCAAAAGCCCGTTGCGGTACAACTGCAGGCTGGAAGCAGGGTCTGGCGGATTGGCTAAGGTGAACGTCGCGTTCGATCCGTTGATCAATCCGGCAGGCGTTTCGCCGTCCACAAAGGATGGGCCAGCCGGCGCCGAGCCGGATGAGCACGGGCCGCTAGTGCCGTCCACTCGGACGCAGTCCGCCGGTTCGCCGACGGCTGCTTCCAACTCGCCGGCGCTATTGATCACCGCGGCATGCGAAGGCTGATAGCCGAGGCCCTTCTTGGCCCGGGCGGTCAATTCGTCGGCAAGTCCGGTGACGTCCGGAATCGTCACGTTATCCGCTGTGCCCCCAGTCTGATCCTGTGATGGCATCGGCGGTCCCACCAGCCGCACGTCTTTGAGCTTCAACGTAGTGTTGCTCGGCGGCACACCCCAATACTCCATGTACAGAACGCGGCCATTGCTCACATACCGTACCTGGTAATGCGAACCCGAAGACGAAGTCGTGGTCGGCGCCAGGCTCACGCGCAGCGAGCCGTTCACAATGCGGACCGACTTGCTGTAGGCCGCCACGGTTGTGTAGTCGGCAAGCAGAAAACTCCGCCATTCAACGAGGGCCGTTCCATCGAAGCGGCTGCCGTCGGCGCGGTAAATTACGTCGTCGATGGTTGTCAGTTGCGGTTGCGCCCACAGAAAGGGGGCGGAAAACAGGATCACGGCCACGGGAAGAACACCCCTGGCCCAACGAATGAAAACATGCATTGGGAAAGCCTCCTGGGAACTGTCCGGGCCTTGAATGATCCGGGCAGAGGGGGTGAGGATGCCCCGCTGGCACTATGCTAGCTGGCAGGGTCCGCCGTTCAGTGGCATAGATTTCTGCAATGTGGCAGATTTACGTTGTAATTATTGAAGTTATTGGGGAATAATATTTCCTCCAATGATGTGATCGTCCGTCCGGCTCAGCCCGTCTTTCCGCGGTGGCAAAGGCTATACTTGCGATGACCGGAAGGGCATCATGCGATTCTTGATCGGCGTCTCTCTCGTGGTTCTGTTTCCTGCTGTTCCCGCAATCGGCCAGCAGGGCTGGTGGATGAAGGAACCTATCCGCTGGGTGCAGACCAATCTGCGCCAGGTGGATGCATCTCTCGATGCGCGGCGCCTCGCCGAACAGCTCGCCGCGATGAAAGCAAACGTGCTGTTGCAAGGGATGGGCGGCATTGCGGCCTACTACCCCACTCAGGTGGAGTTCCACTATCCGAGCCCCAATCTGCCTCCCGGCCGTGACATGTTCGGCGACGTCGTGCGCGAACTGCATGCCCGCCACATCCGCGTGGTCGGCCGTTATGACCTCAGCAAGACCCGCAAGGAAGTCTTCGATGCCCATCCGGAATGGTTTTTCCGCCAGGCGAACGGAGAGCCGGTGATTTACAACGGCCTCTATTCCACCTGTATCAACGGCGGCTACTATCGCAGCCAGGCGATGAAGATCCTGGCCGAAGGGTTGGAGAGGTACGACGTCGACGGGCTTTTCTTCAATATGTTTGGCAACCAGTCGCGTGACTACAGCGGGCGCTATGTGGGCTTGTGCCACTGTGGCGAATGCCAGCGCCGTTACAAGGATTTGCATGGCAAGCAAGTACCGGAAGAGCCGGATGAAGACTATCGCCGGTTCATGTTCACCTCGTCCCGGGAAGTCGCCGCCGCCATCGGCAAGCTGATCAAGGAAAAGCGGCCCAACGCCGGCTACTTCAACTACATTCAGGAGTACACCGACGGCATCATGTCGGAATCGAACACAGCCGTTTCGCGTCCGCTGCCGTTGTGGCCCTATTCGGCCAGCGATCACGTCAACCGTGCCCGCAACAGCCAGCCGGAAAAGATGTCGGTCAATCTGAACATGCAGTTCGTGGATTTCTGGTGGCGCTTCGCCACTGTGCCCGCGCCAGAGATAGCGCTCCGCTGCTGGCAGATGATGGCCCACGGAGGGGCGCTGACCTTTGAGGTAAACGGCACGCTCGATCTGCAGGACCGTCAGGCTTACGAGACCGCGAAGCCGATCTTCCAATGGGCCGCCCGCAATGAGCAATATTACGTGCAGCAGCAGAGCATGGCGCGCGTCCTGGTGTTGGGCTCGCCCGCGAATACCGGCCGCACGTTCAGTGAAGAACCGTATCGTGGCGTATTTCGATTGCTCAGCGAAGAACACATTCCATTCGCCGTCTCCGACAACATGGAATGGCTGGGCCGGCGCAATTATGACCTGGTGATCGCCACCGAATGGGCTCCGGCCGCATTGGCCCAATACGCCGAAAGCGGCGGCAATGTGCTGCTGCTGGGAGCGGCCCCGCCGGAGTTCCCTGTGATGCCAGTGCAGGAAACCCGCAAAGAAGTCCGCGGCTATATCCGGATCCGCGACAAGCGGATGTTTCCCTCACTCAAAGACGCCGATCTGGTGATGCTGAACGGTCCGTTCACCGTGTTGCCGGCCGATGGAAAGGCGCCACTGACTCTTATCCCTCCGTCAATGATCGGGCCGCCGGAATTCATTCATATCGACATGAAGGATACCGACACCCCCGCCATGGTGAACTGGAAGTTGGGTCAGGGATCGGTGACCTGGTTGCCGTGGAACCTGGCCGGCATGTACTACCGGCACAGCCTGCCCGCCCACGCGGGAGTGTTCCGCGACATTGTCAACCGGTTGCACCCCCATCGCCTGATTCGCACCAACGCCCATCCGCTGGTGGAGATGTCGCTGATGCGGCAAAACGGGCGCACCCTCTTGCACCTCATCAACCTCAGCGGCCATTCTCAAACCGGATATTTTCCACCGGTGCCCATGACCGGCCTCACCGTGGACGTGGCTGGCTCGTTCCACAAGGCCAAAGCGACGCGGAATCCAGTCGCGCTTCCGCTGCAGACCGCCGCGGGCTATGCGAAGTTTACGCTTCCCAGGTTGGTGGACTATGAACTGATCGTCCTCGAGTGACGCCGTGACAGACAGGAAGAGAGAATTTCGCCTGCCCCAGTGTGGCCAATCCAATTGAAGATCTGATGCAAGGAATCTCCCATGCATTGCGCACATTCCGGCCGGCGTCCCCGGCGGTGCAGCGGTTTCGCGAGAGCATGCAGATTGACTATTGGAAGTGGCACGATGGCATCGGCTACGACATCGGCCTTCTAAAGCAAGCCACCCAGGAGGAACGCCGGCAGATCGAAGCGCTGGTGATGGAAAGAGGCGCACGCGACTGGCGTGATGTGGAGGCGCTGGCCGCTCTTCATACCCCCAAAGCGGTGGAGGAACTGCGGCATGCGCTCACCCGCGGCGATCACGCTATCGCCATGGCAGTGCTTGAGTACGCCCCGGCCTCGGTTAGCGAAAACGACCGCACAGCGGCGCTCGTTTCAGCAATAGAAGGGGCTGAAATAGGATCCGGCCTGGCGGAGGCCCTGCGGCTGGTGAAACACGTTCATCCGCCTGAAGTCATTGATGCTTTGTTCCGAGCCACATTGACCCGCCCCAACGTGGTTCTGTTCGTGGCGATGCTGATGTTTCTGTACGGGCTGGCCAAATCCGAATTCGACGACGACCTTCGGCCGTTCTACTTCCGCTTCCAAAGCGAAGATCGCGAGGCGCCCTTCCGCGAACTGTGCGAGAAAGCGGGAGTGAATGCCGAGCGCTACCTCCGAACTCGATGATCGCGGGTCGCACTTTTTTTCCCTCCCTCTGTCGAATTCCGCTCTCCTCGTTCGACGCTAGTATGTAGGCAATTCCAAAACAAGGAGCAAAACGAGAATGCGATTCATGACGATGGTGAAAGTGACCAAGGAGTGCGAGGATGGACAGCCGCCGCACCCGGAACTGAGCGCCGCAATCGGGAAACTGGCGGAGGAGTCCTTCCGCACCGGAGTGATGGTGGAGATGGGTGGCTTGTTGCCCACTGCGCTGGGCGCGCGCGTCCAGGTGGCGGATGGGAAGGTCACGGTGGTGGACGGACCGTTCACCGAATTCAAGGAACTCATCGGAGGATACGCCATCCTCAACGTGAAATCGAAGGCTGAAGCGATCGAGCATACCAAGCGGTTCATGCAACTGCACCTCGATGTCCTGGGACCTTCCTATCAGGGCGAATGCGAGGTCAGGCAGCTGTTTGAGCCTGGCAATTGAGTCGCGCTTGATGAATGCGGGGCCGGGCAAGGGCGGCCGGCCCTTGCACTTGCCGCAGCACCGGCAGGGATGGTTTCATCGGAGGAGTGACTGTTGAGACTCACCGCGCTGTCGAAACCGTCTGGCGCATGGAATCAGCACGGCTGATTGCCGGTCTGGCTCGTATCGTGCGCGACGTGGGCGTTGCCGAAGAACTCGCGCAGGATGCGCTGGTGGCAGCTCTCCAGCAGTGGCCGTCTGAAGGGATCCCCCGCAATCCAGCGGCATGGTTGATGGCCGCTGCCAAGCATCGTGCGCTCGATCATCTGCGCCGCAATAAACTGGTGGAACGGAAGCACGAATATCTGGGACAGGAGAGGACCACCCGGGAGAAAACTGTTCCTGATTACGATGCGCTGGTGGAGGATGATATCGGCGATGACCTGCTGAAACTGATCTTCACTGCCTGCCACCCGGTGCTCAGTACCGAAGCACGAGTGGCGCTGACCCTGCGGCTGTTGGGGGGACTTTCGACGCAGGAAATCGCCCGTGCTTTCTTTGTGCCGGAAGCAACCATGGCGCAACGCATCGTAAGGGCAAAGCGCTTGTTGGCCGAGAACCGCGTTCCGTTCGAAACCCCGCGAGGCGATGAGATCGCCGGCCGCCTGAACTCCGTGTTGGAGGTGGTCTATCTCATCTTCAATGAGGGCTACAGCGCGGCTGCCGGTGACGATTGGATGCGGCCCGCGCTTTGCGATGAAGCTCTTCGCCTGGGGCGTGTGCTGGCTGCATTGGCCCCGAACGAACCGGAAGTGCACGGGCTTGTGGCATTGATGGAGATTCAAGCTTCGCGTCTTCGCGCCAGGACCGGGGCGAACGGGGAGCCGGTGCTCCTGTTCGATCAGGATCGTTCGCGCTGGGACTGGCTGTTGATCCGCCGCGGACTGGCGGCGCTCGATCGTGCGTTGCGGCTGAACGGCAGTCGCGGCACATACGTGTTGCAGGCCAGTATTGCCGCCTGCCACGCTCGCGCGCGCGTTGCCGAGCATACCGATTGGCGCCAGATCGCCGATCTCTACCAGGAGCTTGCCGTTCTTACGGGATCTCCTGTAGTGGAATTGGGCCGGGCCATGGCCGTGGGAATGGCCTACGGACCCGGTGCGGGGCTGCAGGTTGCGGATGCATTGTCGGAGGAGCCGGCGCTGCGCAATTCGCATCGCCTGCCCAGCGTGCGCGCGGATCTGCTGTTCAAGCTCGGACGTAAGCCCGAGGCTCGTGCGGAGTTTCAGCGTGCGGCGGAATTGGCGCTCAACAGCACGGAGCGCGAAATGCTTCGCAAGCGCGCGGAGGAGTGCGCCGAGTCTTAGCCACCAGCCCACCTACTGAAGCGCTTTGCTACGCTTGGCGCATGGCCGGGAGATGGTTGGTGTGCATGCTGGCCGCGGTCAAGATGTGGGCCGCGGATCCGGCAGTGACTCTTGCACTTGAGGAACTGCAGGCTGCGCTCCGTGCCATCGGACAGAAGGCCGAAGCCGCTCCAGTCGATGTGCGCATCGTCGCGAGTGCGGGGCCGCAAGAAGGATATGAGTGGCACGCGCGCGGACAGCGTGTGGAAGTCATCGCGGCATCTCCACTCGGTGCTGCCTACGGCATTGAGCGATTGGCGTGGCTGACACGAAGTCTGCGAAGGTTTCCCCCACCCGATGGAAAAGAAGCACCGGCGCTGCCCCACCGTGTCATGTTTCTGCACGCGTTGGTGCCCGATTCACCCGCGGGCCCGCCCGACTCATCGGAACAGATTGCCAGGCAGGTGGACAGCTTCCGGCAGGTGCTCCGCGATGTGCTTCGCTATGGCTACAACGGCGTCACATTTCGTGGATTAGAGCACTATGTGCCGTCGGACGATCCTGTCTACGGGCCGCGCTCGGAACGTTATCGCAAATACCTCAAGGCGATCATTGCCGAGGCGCATGCTCATCATATCCGCGTCATCCCCTATGCCGAGGAAGCCATCTATTTACCCGCATGGCTGGAGAAGGAGGGTGCCAAGGCTTCCGTTAAAGATCCGCTCTTCTGGCAGGTGCTCGCGGACAAATACCGGCGGCTGCTGGGTGCGTTGCCGGAACTCGATGGCGTTACTCCCTGTGTCGGCGAGATCATTCCCAGCTATGATTTCCGTGCCTTAGACATCGTTCACTCGGCGGAAAGCGCACCCGATCCACGGATGGAAGACCGCTACCGCGCCTTCTTCGGCGCCGTGCGCGATGTGGTGGTGGGCGAGTTCGGCAAGCTGATGATGCCCTGGACCTGGGCCACCAACGATTGGGAACTGAGCGCTGTGCCGGATGTGTATCGCCGCACGTTTGAGCCGCTTCCCTTGGAGAAATTGCATCCGGTAATCAAACTCACCAAACAGGATGCCTGGTACTACGGCACTGCTTTCAATCCAACCTTCGGCCAGACGAAGCATGGTGGTGTGGCGCTGGCGGAGTTGGCTAGCCAGTATCAGGGACTCGGCACCGTTGTGGACTTTCCTGCACGTTGGGCCGGCGCCGCCTTGCAATACGCCGCCGAACGCGGTCTGTTGGGTGTCATGACCGGGCAACCGCAGGCTAACCTGCTGCAGCCCGGCGTGCTGTATGTGTTTTCCCGGATGAGCTGGAATCCAAAGGGTGATGCCGATGCGATGGCCGAGGAATGGGTTGCGGCCACGTTCGGTCCTGCCGCCGCAAAACAAGTGACGCGCATTCTGTTTTGGGGCAGTGATGCGGCCCGGCATACCTTCTACTGGCAGCCGGCGGCGCTCGATGGATGGCCGCCGCAACAGCACATCCGGGTGAATCAGATCGTGCTCAAGGGAAATGCCTTCTGGGACTCCGGGCGGGAGCATGATGGCTACCTGCGCACGTTGTATCTGAAGCTGAAGCCTTACGCCGAAGAGATCAGCGAGGAAGCAGGGCAGGGAAAGGCGATTGTCACCAAGATGCGCGCCCTGTTTGATCAGGTGCGTGCGCAAGTGGACCCTCAGCCGGCGGCCAAGCTCGATGAGTTGCTGCGGCACTACGACGCGACTACTGCGCTGACTCGCGACTACACGCGCCTCATCCTCGCCTACTTCCAGTATCGGGAGCGACGGTCGGAAGCGGCCAAAAACCTGTTGGCGAAAGATGTCGACGGGATGAAGGCATCCATCACGGCCTACAAGTCCGGGTTCCGGTTCTTCGAGTTGACCGGGATGGAACAGACGGTGATTCTGGCGGAGCGGGCGCTGGCCGATCTGGAAACCGCCGAGCGCATCTTGCGCGAAGCCCCCACTCCGCAGCAGATCCGGCAAAGGATTCTCACCGCTCGCGACGAGGACCGGAAAATGCTCGCCGCGCACGCGGAAGCGCAGCGCGTACTGCGGTGGAAAGGCTCCGTGGATGCGCGCAATATCCTCAGGATCCAGGGAGACAAGATCCGTATGGAGCGGCTTACCGGCGATGGCATTCATGCCGTGGAAGCGGCCTTCTCCACGCCCGTTCCACGCGAGGAAGGCTGGCGTTGGGCGGTGAAGCCACTGCGCGAGCGCGGCATCGCCCATGTCATGGACACCCCCTCCGCCAAGAACGATTTCACCCTCTCCCTCTATGTCGACGATCCCGAACCATCCAGTGCCGTACTGGAGTTCGAAATCTACCGCTGGAAAGCCCAACCGGAGCGTGTGCGGTAGAGAATCGCCGGCGGAGAGGTGGGCTCCACCGCGATCTTGTGTGTCGCGCTGATCAGTTCGATCCGCTGCGGCGTGAACTCGATCACCACGTAATTGGAGCCCTCGGGGCCGCCTGGAAAAAATGCCTGCCACTCCTTGCGCCAATACTTGCGGCGCTCGGCCGGCGTTTCCATAATGCGGGACGTGCCGCTGAGGGTTACGTAACCAGGGCCGGCTTTGTCGTGGTAGGCGAGTGTGGTGCGCGGATTCTTCCGGATCTGCGCGATCTTGCGCGAGGCAGGGTTGGTGCCAAGCCACACCCGCATCTCTCCATCGGGCGGGAACGGCTGCATCAGCCGAGCGTGCGGTTCAGCCGCGGCGTCCACCGTGATCAGGAAACAGAATTCAGCGGATTCCATGACCGCGCGGGCCGCCTCCAGCACACGCTCGGGTGTTGGTTGCGCCGAACTCGCCAGAACAAGGCTGAAGAATAATGCAAGCATCACCGGTCACTGCGGACTAGAGATTTATCGAGTTGCCGCAGGTTTGCTTTCCCACAGAGTGCCATCGCAAGCGCGAGTTCCGTTTCCAGCAGTTGGTAGACCTTTTCGATACCCGCCTGGCCGAATGCGCCGAGACCCCATAATACGGGGCGCCCCAACATTACCGCGCTGGCTCCCATCGCCAGCGCTTTGAGGATATCCGTACCGCGCCGGAACCCGCTGTCAATGAGGACGGGGAACTTGCCGTTCACCGCCTGCACGATCTCCGGAAGCACTTCGATGGTGGACGGGGCATACTCCAGATAACGGCCGCCGTGATTGGAGACGATCACGCCATCGGCGCCGTGCTTCACCGCCAGCGCCGCATCTTCGCCAGTCAGTATGCCTTTGATTAAAACTGGTGTCTTCGCCCATTCCTTGAGCTTTGAAACGTAGGTCCAATCCCATTGCGCAACCAGCGTTGCTTCCAGCCGGTAAGGCAGTGGCTTGCGTTCCGGATCCTGGCGGCGCCGCCGCGTATTCGATGCCGTTGCGCCCGGATCACCGGAAGGTACCTGGGCGCGAACCCGATTGCGCAGCAGCCGTTCCCGGTGAGAATTGTACGGTGCATCCACGGTGAGCACTACCACCTTGTAGCCGGAGGCCACCGCGCGCTCCACTCGCTCCCGCGTTGCGGCATCGTCTTCACGCGGATACAACTGCCACCACTTCGGTGCTTCGCTGGCCGCGGCAACCTTCTCAAACGGGTAGCTGGAATTGCTGCTCAAACAGATGATCGTGTTACTGGAGGCCGCGGCCTTGGCTGTGGCCAGTTCCCCGTCGGGATGCGCCAGTTGATGTCCCGCCGTGGGTGAGAACAGAATCGGCGATGCGACCTTGGCGCCGAACAACGTGGTGGATAGATCCATGTTGGTGGTATTCACCAGCATCCGCGGGCGGATGACGATGCGATCAAACGCCTCCCGATTGCGGCGCAGCGTCCACTCATTGTCCACACCGCCTGCGATGTAGTCGTAGTTCTCCTTGGGAATCCGATAGCGGCACAGTGGTTCAAACTCGAAGATATTGACCATCTGGTCAAGGCCGGGCAGATGTTCCGGCTTGTACTCGAGATCCTTCTGTGCCTGCGCGAGTGGGGAAGCGGCGAAGAAGGAGAGTAGTTTGTGGAAGGCTTGGCGGCGGGTGTCGTTCATGGGGATTTCCTTAGCGCTGGTCATGGCACAGCTTGCAGTCGTTCTTGGCATTCTTGGCGCGATGACACTCCATGCAGGACTGCATGCCGAGGTCCCGTTCGCGGCGCAGTACGGCGCGCTCGGCTACCGGGCCGTGGCAGGTCTCGCAGGAAACGCCATCCACCGCGTTGTGCTGCTGGTGGTTGAAAAATACGTAGTCGGGGATGCGATAGACGCGCACCCACGGGATCCGCTTCCCTTCGGCGTGATGAGCCGCGAGTTTGGCGATGTGCGGGCTGTCTTTTTTGATTTCGCGATGGCAATTCATGCAAACCGATGTGGCGGGGAATGTGGCAAAGTCGCCAGGGTCCGGCGTGGGATGGCATTGCTTGCAGGCGAGGCCCACGGTGGCATGCGTTTTGTGGCTGAAGGGGAGCGGCTGTTCCGGAGCGGGACGTTCATTTTTCGGTGAAGGAACCTGGGCGAACACAGCGGCCGCAAACAGGAAAAGACAAAAACGCATCGCTCGCCTATTCTACTGCACCTTCAGGGCGATCATGGTCATATCGTCGTTCTGCGGCGCGCCGGCGGTGAAGCGGTCCACGGCATGCAGCATCGCGGGAAGAATCGCCTCCGGATGCAGTGCCCGGCATTGCAGTGCCGCTGCCAGCAGGCGCTCCTCTCCAAATTCTTCCCGGTCATGATCCATCGCTTCCGTGAATCCGTCGGTGTAGAGGAAGAGCGTGTCCCCCGAGTGTAACTGTGTTTGCGCTTCACGAAACGCCGCACGCCTGGTCCAGCCCACTGCTACACCGGTGGATTTCAGCAGTTCGTGGCTGCCATCGGCACGGATCAGAAACGGTGGGTTGTGCCCCGCATTCACATAACGCAGCAGTTTTGTTTGGGGATTGAACTGGGCGTAGAACAGCGTGGCGAAATGCCCCTTCGCGCTCGCTTCGTCCACCAACAGGTTGACGTTGGCGATCAGTGCCGATAAGTCCGGGTTCTGCACCATCGCCTGGCCGCGCACGGAGGTTTGCAGCACGGCCATGAGAATCGCTGCCGGAATGCCTTTTCCGCTGACGTCACCGATGGCAAGGCAGAGGCGGCCTTCGGAAAGCGCCATGTAATCGTAGTAGTCGCCGCCCACGCTGAGGGCCGGACGGCACACACCCGCGTACTCCAGGCCTTCGATCTGCGGCCGCTTCTGTGGGAACAAGCGGCGTTGCACTTCCCGTGCGATGGCAAGCTCCCGATTGAGCCCCTCGCGCTGAGCGGCCTCGGCGGCCACTTCCATGGTGAGTCGGCTATTCTCCAGCGCCATGCCGGTCTGCGCGGCTACGCTACGCAGCAGGCTTAAGTCCGTACGGCTATAGGGCTCATCCGACAGCTTCGGGCTGAGCGCGACGAACCCCGCCAGTTCGTCCCGCCATTCCAACGGCAACAGCACTTGAGCATCCAGTGTGGCCAGGCGGCTTCGATCCGGATGAGATTCCAGATCGCGATTTACCCACGACTGCGGATCGTCGAAGTACAGCGTCTGCGGCGCCTTCACAAGCTTGAGCCGGCTGGCGACAGGATCATCCGGCGCAAACGTTGCCGCGGGCGTCTCGCTATAGCCCAGCGCGAAGGCCGGTGCATACGAATGCCCGTCCCGTAGCAGCAACGCAATCCGCGGAACGTGGAGCGATTCCGAGATGCGGCGGCATACCGTTTCGAGCAGCCGATCGCGATCGAGGATCGTGCGCACTTCGTCGCTGAGCTCGCCCAGCAGTTGCTCGCTGTCGTACGCCTGTCGAAAGAAACGGCGATCCACCCAGGCCATCCAACGTTGCGCCAGTATCTGCAGCAGCGCGCCGAACAGGAATGCGCCAGAGACCAGGATCAGTTTCTGCGGCGTGTTGGTGCGATGCTCGGCCACGGAAAAGGCATACAGAAATGCACCCATCGTCACCAGCGCCTGCAGTACGCGAACCCCGCGCTGCGCCAGTGCGTATTTCAGACCCGTGCGCAGGACCATGCGCAGATCGAGCGCGCGGTGCACGATCACTACATAGGCAAGCGTGATCGGGAACAGCGCCATCGCCCCTACGATCGCCACGGCAAGCAGGGGCGGCAGTCCCTGGGTGAGCGATTGTTTCAGCACCATGGCGCGAATCATGGCAATACAGGCGGGCGCGAAGGCGATTGTGGAGCCGCTGATGAGCAGCGTCAGCTTGCGCTTCGTATCGGGTGATTTGGTCTTCCGCCAGTGACGCCAGATGGAAGCGAAATACCACGATACGGAAAGGAACGCCATCAGATTCGCCGGCCCTTGCAGGAACCCCACAAAGGGCAACATGGCTTGCAAGAGCGCCCTGTTCTCTCGAATAGCGTATTGGAGAACAGCTGTGAGAATGCCGAGCGTGCCCACCATTGCCGCCAGTGCGTACATGATGCGCCGCAACCATCGCGGCCAGGGATACGTTTCCGGAAAATGCATGCCCAGCAGCAGCATGCACAGCGACCAGGTAGCCGGCGCCGTCAAGTGCAATGCGTAGTTCAGGAAGCGCCAGCCGTCGGTGAACGGCACGAACAGGAATCGGAACAGATGGGGAAACGAATTGAGCAGCGCCAGCAGAATCCAGGCGCGCACGTCGAGCGGACGCAGGAACGCAACCAGGAACCCCAGACCAATGCAGAAGACAAGGCAGAAGTACTGAAAGAACAGAGTCAGCCGCGCGTCGCCCTGGCGGTTGCGAAGCTCCAATGTCAGTGTGACCGTGCGTGGACCCGCGGGCGACTCCACTTCCAACACCATCGTGTCTCCGGCCTTGGCCTTAGCGATGGCCCGATCCAGCGTGCCGTGGCCAGTCACCGGCTGACCGTTCATCCGCAGCAGCCGATCGCCGCTACGAATTCCAGCCTTCTCCGCGGAGGAACGCACTTCGCCCACCACGGGCGGTTCCGCCAGGTCGAAGGGGTAAGCGGCTGGGCGGTGCGGTGGAAGTTCCGCGTGGACGCGTGATACGTAGAGTGCGAACTCCGTCAGCACAACCCAAAGCAGAGCGCCGATGATGAGGCGCGCTGCCAGCAGCTTGAGTCGCATCATGCTTCCATCACTTTGAACACCACAGCGGTGATGTCGTCATGTTGCGGGGCGCCGGCGGAGAACTGCTCCACGGTGGTGACGATGTGCTGCAGGATTGCTTCGGGCGCCAATGTGCGGGCCTCACTCAGTGCATCCTGCAAACGGTTTTCACCGAACTCTTCGTTGTGCGGATTCATCGCCTCGGTAATGCCATCGGTGAAGGCCAGCAGGGTATCGCCGGCCTGCAGCGTCGTTTCCGCGTGCCGGTAGGCGCTGCGCATGGAGAGACCAACGCCCGGGCCGGTTGGATTCAATGTCAGTGCGCCGCCGTTTCGCCGCAACAGAATCGGCGGATTGTGGCCGCAGTTGGCGTAGAGCAGCTTGCGCGACGCCGGTTCATAGATGGCATAGAACAACGTGGCGAAATGGCTCCGCGGAGACATGTCGTAGAGAAGCTGATTGACGTTGGCGGAGAACACAGCAAGGTCAATGATTCCGTTCAGCGCCTGGCCCCGGACAGAAGCTTGTAGCGCGGACATCAGCAGTGCGGCTGGCATGCCCTTCCCACTCACATCTCCCACGGCGAAGGCAAACAGGCCCTCTTTCAGTTCCAGGAAGTCGTAGTAGTCTCCACCAACACTTTGCGCGGGGAGGCAGCCGCCGGCGTACGTCACTCCGGGGACCATTGGGAATTTCTGCGGAAACAGCCTGCGCTGTACGTCCCTGGCGATCGCCATCTCTTTGTTCAGTTGCTCGCGCTCGGCCATCTCCCGCGCCATGGCCTCCGTCAGTTTGCTGTTCTCGATGGCCAGTCCTGTCTGCACTGCCACCGACTTCAGCAGCCGCATATCCGAAGGGCTGTAGGGCTCTTCGGAAAGCTTCGGGCCCAGGCTAAGGAAGCCGAGCATTCCCGCCTTTGCGGATAAGGGCAGCAGCAGGCGCGGGCCGAGGCGAAGCAAGGAATCGCGTTCATAGCCGTCCTGCCAATCCTGATGGACCCACGAATCGGGATCGTCCACATAGACGGAAACAGGATTCTGCAGCCGCGCCACCAGCGGTGAATTCTCCGCAAACGAGGCATCGGGAGTATCGCCAAAGCCCATTGCATAGGCGGGCCGGAACATGCCATCGCTTCGCAATAGAACGGCGATCTGCGGGACATGCAGGCATTCGGAAATTCGCTGCCCCACGGTTTGGAGCAGGGAAGTGGTTTCCGGGATGGATCGAACCTCTTCGCTCAACTCCGATAAGATCTGTTCCGCGTTATAGGCTTCGCGGAAGAAGCGACGGTCCACCCACTCGCGCAGGCGTCTCGATAGCGGCATCAGGGCCACAACCACGATGATCGCCGGCAGGATCTGGACGAAGCGTTCGGACGGTGTTTCGGTGGGATCCACGGAGAGAACGGCGTAGGCGATCGCCGCGCTCAAGACAAGAAACTCGATGACTACAAGTCCACGCCGGGCCAGTGCGTACTGCAGGCCCGTGCGCAGCACGACGCGCACATCCATGGCCCGGTGCACCACCACGATGTAGGCTAGCGTGATGGGGAAGATGGCGTGCATCAGCAGCGCCACGATGTTGAACCCGCCCGGCCGGTCGCCAAACATCTCTGAGCCCGTGAAGATGCTTCGCAGCACCAGGATGAACGTCGGCGTCATGCTCAGATGCGAACCTACATTCAACAGCCCGGCACGCCGTTTCGCATCGGGCGTTCGGGCGATCCCCCACTGCACACCCAGCGTGGCAAAGTAGAGCCCAATCGCCACCATGGGAAGAAAATCTACCATGTGGAATGCCCTCGCGATGGGGTGAATCGCAGCGGCTGTCGCGAAACTCTCCATGCGCGCGGCCTCAAACGCCAGGTCCACCGCGGCCTGTATCACCAGCGGAAACCCGACCAGCCACGCTACTACGTTGATCCAGCGCCAGTGGTGGAGCTTTTCGGGAAAATGGAGCGCCAGCATCAGCAGCCAGAATGGCCATGACCGGCCCATGAATACGCGAATCAGTAAACCGATCGGCCGGTCGACGTCGGACCATTCGTGGATATCCACCTGCCGCGAGAAGATCGACGTGAAACTCACCATCACCGCCAGCAGAATCCAGGCACGCCCGTCGTGCGGGCGCACAAACACCACCCAAAAACCGAGGGCGAAGGAAAACGCCGGCATGATGAAGTGGAGAAATAGGCCGACCCAGGGATTACGCATCCCTGGTGGTGCGCGCAGAACGATAGCTACGGTCCTTTCCGGGCCACCACCGCCGGGCTGAAAGGTGACGCGGATGGAATCGCCGGCCTTTGCGTTCGCCATCGCCACCCCAAGCACACGCATCCCCGTGAGTGGAACCCCGTTGATGGCGACGACGCGATCTCCTTCCGCGAGCCCGGCTTCATGCGACTCGGGCGGCAGGAAACTCACTACGGGTTCCGCGCGCTCCAGGAAAAACGGGCTCCTGGCGCTTTGCGCGCGGTGGAACACCTTGGAGTAGCTTTCGCGAAAAAACCGGTACTGATAAATGCACGCGACGATCGCAAGGATCGACACAACGACGCGAAGTTGCTTATCGGACAGGCGTGCCATACGGTACAAGGGTCTGGATGCGCTCGGCCGTGTCTACACGGGCGATCCTCCAACTATTGCCGCTCTTTTCCAGATACATCCATTGAACCTCATTGCGATCCTGAAAGACGTACTCTACCTTCACCTTCACCTCGCGGTCCGTGAGAGCCTGCGGTTCCTGCAGCGCAATGCCTTTGATCGGTGCGTTGGATTCTTTCAGGTATTGCGAAAACCCAGCTTCCGTGGATTCGGCGACGGCTTTACGCAGCGATTGCTCCATCTGGCCCGTGTGTGCGTTGAGGTAATCATTCACTCTTCCCTCTCGGGCCGCGTCGAGTGCGGAGTAAATGACGTCTTGCGGAGTGGGATCGGTCTTCGGCGTTGCTCGGACAGTCAATTGGGAAAGATCCAAAGACCCGAGCGCTCCTTGCTTCCACCCGATGAACCCCACCGCGCCGCCCAGAATCAGCACGGTGAGCAGCTGTGCTTTGCGCTCCTTGGTCACTTCCGCTCTCCCGGTGTGTCGGTCCCTTTGCGAATGATCGTCAGATCGAGATTGCCGTTTTTGTCGACAATCAGCTTGCGGATGCGCGGCAGCACCTGCTCCATGGTTTCCATATAGATCCGGCGGCCGTTCACTTCACTCGCTTTGGAGTATTCGGCGGCTACCTGGGTGAAACGCGACGCATCGCCCTGCGCTTCGTTGATCTTGCGTTGCTTGTAGGCGGCTGCCGATTCCAGCATCTGCTGGGCCTGCCCGCGTGCTTTCGGAATCACGTCATTGGCGTAGCCCTGGGATTCATTGACGATTCGCGATGAATCCGCGCGGGCGCTGGCCACATCGCGAAATGCATCGGCGGCCTCAGGTGGCGGAGATGCCGATTCGATATTGATGCTGGCCAGCAGCACTCCCGCACGATAGTCGTTGATGAGCTTCTGCGCCGCGGCGCGCACTTCCTCCTGGATCGCGGCCTTCTCCGTGGTGAGCACCGCATCCACGCTATGCGCGGCAATGCGACGCGCTAATTCCGACTCCACGGACACGGCGACCAGCCGCGATACGTCCTCGGCGCGGAACAGATAATCGGCGGGCACGCCGACGGAATACTGGACCACTACTCGCATGTGAATGATGTTCTGATCGCCACTCAGAAACTGCGATAGCAATGGTTGCGCGCGGCCCACTACGGTATCGGAGATGGCGCCCCCAATGACCAGCCGTTGCAGTTGCTGCACCTTGAGTTTGGTGACGCGGTCGATCGGCCAGGGAAGGCTGATGTGGATGCCCGGAGTGACGCGTGGCTCCACCACGGCGCCCAAACGTGTGACGACCGCCTGTTGATCGGCGGGCACGATATACACGGCGCTCAGTACCCACACTGCCAGCGCGCCATACAAAATGCGCATCCGCATAGGAATGGCTTGCGGTCCGGCCGGAGGGGGCAGCGAGTCTACCGGCTCTGCGTCCAGCAACTTCATTGCGCGTTTTCCCCTCGCATCAGCACCTTCAGCAACTCAGAATCAGAGCTGAGGATCGCCGTGGTCTTGTCATCCAGCACCTTCTTGTAGGCCTCCAGCGTGCGCAACAATTTGTAGAAGCGCGGATTGCGCGAATAGGCCTGGCTGTAGACCCGAGTGGATTCGGCGTCGCCTTCGCCCCTCAGTTTCTCCGCGTCTTTGTAAGCGAGCGAGAGAATCTCTTCCTTCTGCCGGTCGGCATCGGCGCGAATGCGCAACGCTTGCTCTTCGCCCTCGGCACGATATTGCCGTGCGATCCTTTCCCGCTCGGCACGCATGCGGGCATACACGCTCTGCTTGTTCTGATCGGGGAGATTGATGCGTTTGATCCGCACGTCCACCACTTGCAGTCCGTACTGCGCCAGTGCTTTCTTGTCCGTATCCGTCGCCAGTTGGTCGAAGATAGCTTTTGATTGCACAGCCTGTGCGTTGGTGGAGATTAGCGAGTCCAGATCGTGGTTGCCCAGCGACGCCGAAAGTCCTGACCACACGATGTCGTGCAGGCGCATCTCCGCAGCGATCGGATCGCCCACCGTCTCCACAAATTTTTGCGGATCCTGAATGCGCCAAGCGACATAGCTCTCAATGACCAGGTTCTTCTTGTCGCGCGTGAGGAACTCGCTTGGCCGGGGATTGTACACGCGCAGCCGTTTGTCGAAGTAGTTCGCCGATTGGAAGAACCACTTCATGTGCAGGCCCGCATCGCTCACCGTGTACAACGGCCTGCCGAACTGTGTGATCAGCACAAACTCAGTCTCACGAACCGAGAAGAAAGTCAGCCAGAGAAATACAACGGCGGCCAGTCCGGCGAGGATGGGCTTATGATGGCGAAGTCGATCGATGAGTTGCATTATTCCTCCTCCCGCGGCGGGCGGTTGGGCGTAGTCAATAACGGGACGGATTGTGGCGAGAGTTCCACGCCGTCGTCCAGCAGAAGCAGATGCCGCCGCCCATGGTTGGCGTCCACAATCAGCTTGCGCTTTCCGGGCAGGATCTGTTCCATCGCCTCCAGGTAGAGCCGTGTCTCTGTGGGGCCAGGCGCCGAGCGGAATGCGGCCTCCGCTTCGATAAAGCGGCTGGAATCGCCGGCGGAGCGGTTCTTTCGTCCCAGCGAGTATCCTTCCGCGTTCAGCAGGCTCGCCTGTGCGTTGCCTCGCGCCAGCGCTACCTGTTCGTTGCGATATCCTTCGGCCTCGTTGATCAGCCGGTTCTTTTCTTCAAAGGCGCCCGACACGTCGCGGAACGCATCCACTACTTCCAGCGACGGATGCACATCAAGCAACTTGACTTGCAGCACCTCCACGCCGGCCTTGTAGCGATCCAGCCGCTGCTGCATCTCTGCTTTGATCCGCGCTTCAATGCCGTTGCGCCCCGTGGTCAAGGCGTCATCCAGCGCCGTTGTGGTGATCACCGAATGGATGGCGGATTCACCGGAGACTCGAATCGTCGTCTCTCCATCGAGCTGTCGAAAGATGTAGTCGTCCGGGTGTACCAGCCGGTAGTGGATGGTCGCGGTCACCTCCATCATCGTCTGGTCGCCGGTGACTACGAGCGATTCTTCCGGCTTGCGTTGAAAACGTCCGGAGCGATGCTGTACGTTCCACTCATAGGCGGCTGGTTCCGTCTCCATGATTTCGCCGCTGGAGCGATAGCCGATCTCGAGGGCCCGTGTGCGGCGCGCCTGGATGCGAGTCAGTTTTTCCACCGGCCAAGGCAGTTTGTAGTGCAGCCCCGGCTCCTCATACGGCATCACCTTCCTGCCGAAGCGCTCAATCACACCCACTTCATCCGGCTGCAGCATGTAAAAGCCGCTCAGCACGAACAACGCAGCTGCCGAGTACAGCAGCGGCTTGCCCCAACGCTGGCGCGCCTCCCATACGTGATGCCACGTGTGATGCAGATCGACGCGATGCCACTTGTGTTGCAGTTGATGCGGGCTGACCTTGTGCAGGAACCTCGCCAGCTTCGATTGTTCCTTCGATTCCACCTGCAGCAGCCGCAATGAGCTCAGCATCACCAGCAGAGAGGAAATCTGGTGCGTGAACGCAGCACCCAACGGCCCTAGGATTCCCGTGGCGCAGGCGATCACAGCCGTGAAATTCACCACACCCGCAAAGATGATGATGTTCTGCCAGGTGATGGCCATGGCACGCCGGCTCACTTCAAACAGCTTCGACAGTTTGTCCAGCGATTCCGGCATGTACACCACGTCCGCGGCTTCCGCCGTGATATCGCTGGCGCCTTTCACCGCAACACCCACTTGGGCCGCAGCCAGTGCCGGCGCGTCATTGATGCCGTCGCCGATCATCGCCACGGTGTGTCCGTGACTCGCCAAATGGCGGATGCGCTCGAGTTTCTGCTCGGGGAGTAGCTCTGCCTCGACGTGCGGGATCAGCAGTTCCCTGGCGATCACCTCAGCCGCACGGCGGCGGTCGCCGGTCAGCATCACCACTTCATGAATGTCCAGGTGACGGTCGAGTTGGTGAATCGCTTTCTTCGCCCCCTGGCGAATGCGGTCGCGTAGCAGGATGGCGCCAATCAGGTGGCTGTCTTCAGCTACCAGCACCGCGGTGGCGCCCAGTTGATCGGCCTGATCGAGCATCGCCGTTGTGTCGGAAACGCCGTGCTCACTGAGGAACGCCGCGTTTCCCGCGCGCAGCATCCGTCCCTCAAAGGTGCATTCCACGCCACGTCCGGGAAGCACGCGCGCATCGTCCACGGGCAGCACGGGCAGGCTACGGGCACGGGCCGCGTCGACAATAACGCGAGCCAGCACGTGATCGGACGCCCGCTCGGCGATGGCCGCGAGTTGCAGTACCTCATCCTCGCTGCGCTCCTGCGCGATGACCCGGATGATTTCGAATTTGCCTTCGGTGATTGTGCCGGTTTTGTCAAAGACAACGGCATCCACCTTCGCCGCCTGCTGGATGATGGCGCCGCCGCGCACCAGAATGCCGCGCCGTGCCAACCCGCCCATAGCGGCAACCATCGCTGTCGGAGTTGCCAGAATCAAGGCGCACGGGCAGCCCACCAGCAGCACCGCCACGGTCCGCAGCCAGTCCCGGGTGAAATAGAATGTGGCCGCCGCGCAGATCAGCAAAGCAGGCAAAAAGTAGCGCGCATACTTGTCGGCCATCCGCTCCACGGGCGCCTGCTTGTCCTTGGCCTGCTGCACCAGCCGGACCACCTGCGCGATCACCGTATCGGAGCCCGCACGGGATACCCGGATCTCTAACAGACCGTTCCCATTCAGCGTGCCGGAATATACTTCGCCACCAGGCTGCTTGTCTTTCGGGAGTGACTCCCCGGTGATGGTGCTCTCATCAATCGCAGAGAAGCCGTTGATCACAACGCCATCCGCCGTGATGCGTTCGCCCGCCCGCACCAGGATGTGATCGCCCGGCTCCAGATCCTCCACGGGCACCTCAGTCTCCACTCCATCCTTCAGCAGGCGCGCTTTGCGCGGCATCTGCTCCACGAATCGGCGGATCGCCGCGTTGGTACGCCCCGCGGCGTAGGTCTCCAGCCCTTCGCCAACCAGGATGATGAACAATGCCTCCGCGGCGGCGACATACTCGCCGGCGGCAAGGGCGGCCACCACCGCGACACAGATGGCAAGATCGGCGGTGATCTCTTTCTCCAGCAGATGGGCAATGGAACTGTAGAACGTCTTGTATCCGGCCAGCACCGTGATGATGGCGGCAGTGTCGATCCCAAAGACTGTCTTGAAGACTCCAGTGACATTCAGCAGCAGCAGGATGCCCACAAAAGCGGCGTAGATGTAGTATCGAACGCGCTCACGCGCTTCCTCTTCCGGTGTTTGAATGTGCTTTGGTCGTGCTACTTGATGCATAGTAAGCGGTCCTGGCGCGCACGTGTTCCAGTGCTGGATACGGCGGCTCCGATAGAATCGGAGTAGATCATTATGCCATTTGCATCCATCCCGGAGGCTATCGATGATTTCCGCGCAGGAAAGATGCTGGTTGTCGTCGACGACGAAGACCGGGAAAACGAAGGCGATCTGACCATCGCCGCCGAAAAGATCACACCTGAGATTATCAATTTCATGGCCGTCCATGGCCGTGGGTTGATCTGCGTTGCCTTATCGGCCGACAAGTGCGACCAGTTGCAGTTGCCGTTGATGACTCCGCGCAACACCTCGATGTTCGGCACGGCGTTCTGCGAATCCGTCGATGCTGCGTCCGGCGTCACCACGGGCATCTCCGCTTCTGATCGTGCGCACACAATCCAGATCATGATGAACCCCGCCGCTCGCCCGGCTGACCTGGCGCGTCCCGGCCACGTGTTTCCCCTCCGCGCGCGCGAGGGCGGTGTCCTCGTCCGCTCCGGCCAAACGGAAGCGGCTGTCGATCTGGCGCGCATGGCCGGATTACAGCCAGGCGGCGTGATCTGCGAAATTATGAACGACGACGGCACCATGAGCCGCGTCCCGCAATTGATCGAGTTCTGCAAGCGCCACAACTTGCGCATGATCTCCGTGGCGGAACTCATTCGTTACCGGCTGCTGCATGAGCGTATTGTGCAACGCCGCGCCGAGGGCACCTTGCGCACGGCTTTTGGAGAGTTTCAGACCATCGTCTATTCCAGCTCCGTCGACGACGAGCAGCATATGGCTTTGGTCTACGGTGACGTTTCGGCCAAGGAGAACGTGCTGGTGCGCATGCATTCGCACTGCTCCTACGGCGATGTCTTCGGCTCTCTCGATTGCAACTGCCAGCAGATTCTGCGAGGCGCGATGCAGAAAATCAGCGAAGCCGGCGCAGGCGTGTTGGTCTATCTCCATCAGACCGGGCCCGGGATGCGCACGCAGAAGGACAATGGCAAGTCCCGCATCCTTTCCCATGGGCGCGACGCGTTCCTCACCACGCAGGCGCAGGGACAGCGCATGCTGCAACACGACACCGGTATCGGGGCGCAGATTCTGGCCGACTTGAACCTGCACACCATCCGCCTGCTCACCAACCACCCGCGCAAGATCGTCGGCCTCGATGGCTTTGGAATCGAAATCGTCGACTCCGTTCCAGTAACGGACTAATTTCTCTCATCCAAACGGGAACGGCTCTCGTACTTCCTAGAGAACACCAGCGTGGAATCCCGCGACCCGCGCTCCTGATTTCTAGGAGGTTTCTCATCATGTTTCGTCACACAGGATACTTGTGTGCTTTATTGCTTTGCGCCCTGACCCCGGCCCGCGCGGAGCGAATCTTCGCCGTCGATTCGCGCGCCGTTCTGGTCAGCTTCGACTCGAACCGGCCTGCGGCCATCCTATCCATGGCCGTGATTCACGGCCTGCAACCCGGAGAGAATATCCTCGGCATTGACTTCCGCCCGGCTGACAAGAAGCTGTATGCACTCGGCAGCACCAGCCGGATCTACATGGTCGATCCCGCTACCGGCGCTGCTACGGCGATTGGCTCCGGCAGTTTCCTTCCCGCCTTGGATGGCTCCAAATTCGGGTTTAACTTCAACCCCACAGTCGATCGCATTCGCATTGTCAGCAATCGCGGGCAGAACCTGCGTGCTCATCCCGACACCGGGCAAGTGGTCGCCGTCGACGGTTTTCTGCGCTACAACGATGACGCCGTTCCCAACATTGTCGCAGCCGCCTACACGAACGGTGTTGCCGGGGCGACTTCGACCACGCTGTATGACTTCGATCTCGCACGCCGCGCCGTTGTGACGCAAACTCCGCCGAACGAAGGACGGCTGGTCTTCAACTTTCAGGTCAAAGGCGGAGACTTCTCCGAAGTGACCGGCTTCGACATCAGCCCGAACGGCAATAAGGGCTACCTGGCGACGCGCGAAACCAGTGCCGCCCGCGTCCAGTTGTACGAGATCGACTTCCCGAACGGCGCAGCGATTCTGCTCGGGACGCTCAGCAATCTCGATCAGGTATCCGCCATCACGGTCGCCCCGGATGGAATGCCCACTCTCTTCACCCGGCTCGGCGGCTTGCCCGCCATCACGGCTGTAGTCGATGAATTCCTCGGCAATGTCGTTGCCGACAACCGGATCAACAAGTTCTTCTCTGCCACGGTTGCCAGTTCCGCGCGCGTCGCAGCGCTCCGGCAGAATCTGATTGATCAGGTTTGCGCGGGCTCCGGCGGGCCCTGCGAATACAAGGGCCGCGACATGAAATCGGCGCACCAGGGCATGATGATCAGCGACCGGGAATTCGACGCGTTAGTGGAGGATCTGGTGAAAGCGCTTGACCGCTTCAATGTTCCGGTGCCGGAGAAAGCCGCTTTGCTCGGTGTCCTCAGCCCGATGCGCGGTGACATCGTGGAGAAAAAGCAGATGCAGATGCTCGGGAACTAGAGCTTCCAGCGGCGCTGCCGCAGTATGGCGCGCAGCGATCCATTCAGCAATTCATACCACACGGTGAGCATATCGCCGTTGGCCAATTCAACGGTGGATGGGTAGCCCAGATCGCCGCCCATACCATCATCGGAGACCGTAATCGGCGCGGACCAGGTTTTCCCTGAGTCCGCGCTGATGCGCGCCTGATTGCCGAATGGAGGCCGCCGGTAGCCGTAGGTCATCACCAACCGGCCATCGCGCAGCCGCAGCAGGTGGGAGGGCAATCCCCACACACCGATCGTATGCGGCATGCTCCAAGTCTTCCCGCCGTCGCTTGATTCGCACTGCAGCGTCTCGTGATTGTCCGCCTTGTTGTGATTCCGGATCTGGACGATGATCCGCCCATCGGATGCTTCCACGCCGTGCAGCTCGTGATAGTTGTCGTGATCGTCTCCCGGACGCGTGGGGATGTCGGAAAGATAGCGCCACGTGGCGCCGTCGTCGGTAGATTCCGCTACGCCGACACGGGAACTTGGCTCCCATAGTGCTTTGCCCGGATACAGCAGCCGCCCGGATCGCAACGCAAAGGGCCCATGCGGGCTGTTCACGGGCACGCGGAAAGGGGCCGACCAGTTTACCCCTCCGTCGGTCGAGCGCAGCATCCAGGTGCCCAGATGCGCCTTGCGCTGCTCTGCGTTCAGCCTGGCATGCGCCGCCTTCCACTTAGCGAGCCGTTCCGGGTGCCAGTTGCGCGCCTTCTCCAGATACCCCTCATAAGCCAGAGATGTAAACGTGGTCACCAGCAACGTGCCCTTCGGCGTCTCCAGAACACCCGCATCGCGATCGTCGATGGCCGAATCCATTACCGTCTCCGGCCATGACCAGCTTGCCCCCTCATCCTTCGACCGCATCAACTCCACGCGGCCGAATGGGCAGACATGACCTTCCCGTCCACCGGAGCAGACCAACAGCAACTCACCGTTCGATCGCCGGGCGACCGTGGGCCAACCCGAATAGTACTGGGCATCGGGTGAGACGACTTGCGCCCCGGTGGTTGCAGCGGCAATGGAAACTGGAGCAAAGAGAACAGCACGGCGCGAAAGAAGCATAGAAACTTGGTAACATAAGAACTACCCCGCTGAGAAGGGGACCAACGATTACCAACCCCAGGGTAAACTTAGATCGACGCGACGAAGGGCGCTCCTACAAAGAGCGCCCTTCTCATTTGCGAAGATCTGAAATCAGGTTCTACTTCACCAGCGCGGCCGAACGCCCAGCGAAATCGAGCACCAGCGAGGGGTATACGCCCAGCACCAGGATCGCTGCTGCCGAGCCCCACAGCACCGCTTGCACGCCCGCGGATAGCGGTTGCAGATCGGCCGTCGATTCGCCCGGTTCCTTGAAGTACATCACCACGATGATGCGCAGGTAGTAATACGCCGCCACGGCGCTGTTCAGCAGGCCCAGAATCGTCAGCCACACCAGATTCGCATCCAGCGCTGCCTTGAAGATGTAGAACTTGCCGAAGAAGCCGCCGGTGAGTGGAACACCGATCAGGGAGAGCAGGAAGATGGTCAACAGCGCCGCGGTCACCGGTTGGCGCCAGCCCAACCCAGCCATATCGTCGATGCTCACGTACTTCTCGCCCTTGCGCGCAAAGTGCGTCACAACGGCGAATGCGCCCACGTTCATGAATGCGTAGGAAGCGAGATAGAACATCGCCGCCGCCGTTCCAATATTGGAATGCGCGGTCAGCGCCACCATCACGTAGCCGGCATGCGCAATCGAGCTATAGGCCAGCATGCGCTTGATGTTGTTCTGAAGCAGAGCGGCGAAGTTGCCGATAATCATCGTCGCCAGCGCCGATACGCCTACCACCGGAGCCCAGGAGTCGGCCACAGACTCAAACGCGGTCATGTACACGCGCAGGAAGATGGCAAACGCCGCGGCCTTCGGGCCTGCGGAAAGGAATGCGGCCACGGGGGCAGGAGCGCCCTGGTAAACGTCCGGAGCCCACACCTGGAACGGCGCGGCCGAAACCTTGAAGGCGAAGCCGACGAACATCAGTGCCGCCGAGGTTCCAATCAGTCCCAACGACGGCGCAATGTCCTTGTTCGTCAGAACCCGCCGGATCTCTGTCAGGTTCGTAGTCCCCGTTACTCCATAAATCCAGGAAACGCCGTACAGCAGGAATGCCGTGGCAAAAGAACCGAGCAGAAAGTACTTCAGCGCCGATTCGTTGTTGCGCTTATCGTCGCGCAGATACCCGGCCAGAATGTACGATGCGATGGAGCTGATCTCCAGCCCAATGAAGAGGATGATCAGTTCGTTGGCCGAAACCATGATGCACTGCCCCACCACGCTGAACAGAATCAGCGGGTAGTACTCGCCGTCTTCCGCGTTCTCGCGCTTCAGATAGGCGAATGAGCAGAACAGCGTGAGAATACCCACGCCAATCACCAGCACCTTGAAGAACGTGGCAAAGCCGTCGATGACCAGCATCGATTGAAACGCAACGCCCGGATCGCCGTACGCCATCACGGCTGCCCACGCCGCCGCCACCAGCGAGAGCGCGGCGATAACCCCAAGGTGCTGCTTGTCCTTCATCAACGGTTCCAGCACCATCAATACAGTGCCCATGAGGATCAGGATCAGTTCCGGCAGGAACCGGAGCAGTTCCGCGGAACTGGGCATGAAGTTACCGGCCATTGGCGAGCTCCCTTACTTCGGCGACGTTGCCGCCGGGGTTTTGATTGACGCGCAACTCCACACCGGAGCGGCTCTGTTCCAGGATGCGGGCGTTGGCCTGGCTGACAAACGGCAGGAAGGTCTTTGTGTACACGCCCATCCAGACCATCAGGATCAGCAGTGGCAGTGCCGCCGCAAGCTCACGCGCGTTGATATCGTGCATGTGCCCCTTGAGGTGTTCATTGGTTTCACCCAGGAACGACCGCTGGTACATCCACAGCATGTATCCGGCGGAGAGAATCACACCCGTGGCCGCGAACGCCGTCCAGTAGATGTTCACTTGCGCCGAGCCCTGCAGCACCAGGAACTCACCGATGAAGTTGTTCAACGTCGGAAGGCCGATGCTGGCCAGCGTGATGATAAGAAATACGGTGGCCAGACCCGGCGTAATATTCGCCACGCCGCCGTAATCCTTGATCTCCAGTGAATGCGTTCGCTCGTACAAGTAGCCCACCATCATGAAGAGTGCGCCGGTGGAGATACCGTGATTCAGCATCTGGTAGACCGCGCCGTCCAGTCCATTCTGATTGAACGAGAAGATGCCCAGCACCACGAAGCCAAGGTGACTCACGGAAGAGTAGGCCACCAGCTTCTTCATGTTCGGCTGCACCAGCGCCACCAGCGCGCCGTAGATAATGCCGATGATGGCCAGCACCACAATGTAAGGCGCACACTCGCGCGCCGCACTGGGGAACATCGGCAGGCAGAACCGCACAATCCCGTAGGTTCCCATCTTCAGCATGACTGCGGCCAGCATGATGGAGCCCGCCGTCGGCGCTTCCACGTGTGCATCGGGCAACCACGTGTGCAGCGGGAAGAGCGGCACTTTGATTGCGAACGCCAAGAAGAACGCCAGGAACAGCCACAACTGTTCGGTGTGCGTGAAGGTCAGCCGGCCACGCTGGATCAGATCCACCAGATTCACGTAATCGAACGTGCCCCCCTTGTTATAGAGGAAGATGATCGCCACCAGCATCAGCACTGAGCCGGCCATCGTGTAGAGGAAGAATTTCACGGCGGCATAGATGCGCCGCTCGTGGCCCCAAACGCCGATCAGGAAGTACATCGGCACCAGGCACACTTCCCAGAACACGTAGAACAGGAACAGGTCGAGCGAGACGAATACGCCGATCAACCCGAACTCCAGCAGCAGCAGGAAGGCGTAGAACTCTTTCACCCGGTCTTTAATGTAGTTCCAACTCACCAGCACGCAGATCGGTGTCATCAGTGTGGAGAGGATAACCAGCCACAGGCTGAGCCCGTCGATAGCCACGTGATAGCGGATCTCGGGCGATTGGATCCAAGGCACATCGGTGACGAACCAGTTGCCATTACCGGAAGCAAAGAAAGGACCGGTCAGGCCAAGCGACAACACGAACACACCCAGCGTCAGTACCAGCGTCACCAGACGGATGGCATTGGTGTTCGCCTTGGGCAGAAACAGAAGCAACAGAAAGCCGATCAGCGGTAGTGCGAGAACCAGGTTCAGTAAGCTCACTTCGCACCTCCTGCCATCACACCCAGTACGACAAGCACGGCGACACCGCCTAGCGTCACCCATGCCGCGTAACTTCGAATGTTGCCGGATTGGAGAGTTCGTAGCACTCCACCCACAGACCGGGATACGGTAGCCGTACCATTCACAATGCCGTCGATGATGCCCGCATCCACGATGCGCCACAGCACGCTACGTGAGCCGCCCACCATGGGGTTGACCACCGCGGCGTCGTACACTTCATCCACGAAGTATTTGTTGTAGACGAGTTTGTATATCGGGCCGAGTGCGCCGGATATAGAGTCGGGTATGCCCGGACTGAGCACGTAGCAAACGTAGGCGATGATGATCCCCAAGCCGCCCGCTGCGACAGAAATCAAAACCAGCGTTGAATCGTGAGCTTCCCCGGCCAGCGGGAACAGCGGTTCCAGGTAGTGCGGCACTTTGAAGTACCAGCCGCCTCCCAGCGAGAGCACAGCCAGAACGGCCAGCGGTCCCCACATTACAAACGGGGACTCATGCGGATGGGCATGGCCGCGGTACTTGCCAAAAAACGTCATGAACATTGCTCGGGAAACATAGAACGCAGTGATTCCCGCTGTCACTACACCCACCCAGTACATCCAGGGATGATGGTGATGTGCTGCCAACAGGATCTCGTCTTTGGAGTAGAACCCGGCAAACGGTGGGAGGCCAGCGATAGCGACCCACGCGCACGTCAACACCGTGAACGTGATCGGAATCTTCTTCATCAGCCCGCCCATGTGGCGCATATCCTGCTCCCCATGCACGGCGTGAATCACGCTACCGGCGCCAAGGAACAACAGCGCTTTGAAGAATGCATGCGTCACCACGTGATAGATGCCTGCCGAGAACGCGCCCACGCCGCAAGCGATGAACATGTACCCAAGCTGCGAAACCGTCGAATACGCGAACACCTTCTTGATGTCGTACTGCGTCATGCCGATGGTCGCCGCCATCACCGCGGTGATCAATCCGACAATCGCCACCACATCCATCGCCATCGGCGAACGCTCAAAGATCGTGGCCGAGCGGGCCACCATGTACACGCCTGCGGTGACCATCGTCGCCGCGTGGATCAGCGCGGATACCGGCGTCGGGCCTTCCATCGCGTCCGGCAGCCACACATACAGCGGAACCTGCGCCGACTTACCAGTCGCACCGACGAACAGCAGCAGCGCAATCGCCGTCAACAGGCCGGCGCTTTGCTCCACCGGCATCGGCTTCACTGCTTCGAATACCTTGCCGAAATCGAGCGAGCCAAAATTCACCACGATCAAAAACATCGCCAGACAGAAGCCGAAGTCACCGATGCGGTTGACGATGAACGCCTTCTTGGCCGCATCGCCGGCGCTCTTTTTCAGAATGTAGAAGCCGATCAGCAGGTAGCTGCACAGACCCACACCTTCCCAACCCACGAACAGGATCAGGAAGTTGCCGCCCAGCACCAGCATGAGCATGAAGAACATGAACAGATTGAGATAAGCGAAGAAGCGGTAGTATCCGCCTTCATGCTCCATGTAGCCGGTAGCGTAAATGTGAATCAGTGATCCGATGCCGGTTACCACCAGCAGCATCACGGCGGTCAGCCGGTCCACGGCGAGATCGAAGCCGACGCTCAGCGTGCCGCTCTCAAACCACGGAAAATAGCGTTCTACGTAAGCCGTTTCCAACGAGCCAAGGGCCGACAGCGTCTTCAATACCCAGCCAAAGCTGAGCACCACCGACGCCACCGCAATCAGGCTCACAACCATCTTCGGCAGACGTTTGCCGAACAGGCCGTTGATCAGGAATCCGGCGAGTGGAAGTGCGGGAATAAGCCAGAGATTTTGCATGGTCAGTTTTTGAGCGAGTTCACTTCGTCAATGGCAAGTGTGGCGCGGTTCTTGAATACGGTAAGAATGATTGCAAGACCCACGGCGGCTTCAGCAGCGGCCACCACCATCACGAAAAACGAGAAAATGTGGCCGTCCACCTGCCGCAACTGGTAGCTGAACGCGATGAACGAGAGGTTCACGGCATTTAGCATCAGCTCGATGGACATGAATACGGTAATGATATTGCGGCGGAAGATGAACCCCGCCACGCCCAACGCAAACAGAATCGCGCTGAGGGTCAGGTACCAATTGAGAGGGACCGATTGGGGCATCCGTTATATCTCCTTGCGGGCAAGCACGACGGCGCCCAGAATGGCAATCAGGATGAGGACGGAGGTAACTTCAAACGGCAGCAGATACTCGGTGAATAGCTTCTTGCCGATCGCCTGCGCCGTGCCGCCCGTGAACGCCCCGAACTTCACCGGTTCCGTGCGCGGCAGCAGCGCCTGAATCAGAAAGCTCACGATGCCGAGGAATCCGATCAGTGCGGGCACGCCAAGCAGCTTCGCAAACGTTGACCTGCTTTTGCGCGTTTCCGATCCGGCGTTTAGCAGCATGATGACGAACACAAACAGCACCATGATGGCGCCCGCGTACACGATCATCTGCGCCGCGGCCATGAATTCCGCACCCAGCAGCAGGTACAGCACGGCCAGCGAGCCCATTACGCCAATCAGCGAAAGCGCGCTCGAAATCGGATGAGTCTGCACCACCAGGTTGATGCCGCAGGCGACTGCAATCGCCGCGAAGAGGAAGAACAGGAATGCGTCCATTTCTTAATTCCCAAGTGCCACAATCAGGCCCGTGGCCAGCAGTTGGACAATCGCCAGCGGAAACAGGAACGTCCAGGTGAACCGCATCAGTTGATCGAAGCGGAAGCGCGGCAATGTCCCGCGGACCCAGATGTACAGGAAGAGGATCGCGCCTACTTTAGCCGCGAACCAGAACACCGGATGCAGCGCCCCGCCAATCGCCAGTAGCGGCGCCGGCAGGAACGTCAGGTATTTCAACGAAAAAACCCCGGCCAGCCCGAAGGCCACCACGCCGAACACCGGAAATGTGTACTTGTCCCAGGTGCGCGTCGCCAGCGTCTGCATGCCATGGAAGAACAACAGCAAGCCCGCGCCCGCAAACAGCAGAATCGGAACGACGCTCGCCACAGGTTCCGGAAACGCCGGATTCCACCCGCCCAGATACAGGTGCGTGGCCAGTGCCGAGATCGTCACCATGTTTACGTATTCCGCTGTGAAGAAGGCTGCGAAACACGTGCTCGAATACTCGGTGTGGAATCCCGCCACCAGTTCGTTTTCCGCTTCCGGAAGATCGAACGGGATACGGTTGGTTTCGGCGAATGCCGCGATCATGAAAATGACAAACGCGAAGATCTGCGGGGACGGCCAGTTGAAGATGAACCACTTCGGAATCACGCCATAGTAGAACCCGGCTTGCATCTCCGTGATTTCGCGCAGGCTCAACGTGTTCGCAATCAGCAGCGGCGAAACCAGCGCCAGCGACATCGGTAGCTCGTAGCTGATCATCTGTGCCGAACTGCGCAAGCCGCCCAGCAGCGAATACTTGTTGTTCGATGCCCATCCGCCTAACGCCACGCCGTACACGCTCATCGCGCTCACAGCCAGAATGAGCAGGATCCCCATGTTGACGTTCGCCAGTTCGAGATACGTCTTGTAGCCGAACAGTTCGATCTGTGTGCCGAACGGCACTACGGAAATCGAAATCAGCGCCAGGGCCACGGCCAGAAACGGCGCCAGCAGATAGTAGAATTTGTTGACCTGTGAGGGTATGACGCCTTCCTTCGTCACCAGCTTGATGAGATCCGAAAGAGGCTGCAGCAAGCCGTGCGGACCCACACGATAAGGTCCGATACGGAGCTGGATGTGGGCCAGCACCTTGCGCTCAATCCAAACCAGGTATGCGGCAAGAGTGAGGAGAACGAAGGCCACTAACGCGGCCTTGATCAGGCTGATGATGATGAATTCCATGCGATTTCCGGCTTACGGACGGTACAACTGCCCGGGGTACTCCATGACCGACGTCAACTTCTTCGAGTAGCGGCCCAGAGAGCCGGAAGTGAACAGAGTGTTTCCGGCGGATTGGATCAGCTCCGGGCGGGGCGTGACAGGCACCCGACCGTTGAGCGGGCTGGTTTGGGCCGCTTGCCCGGTGGCGATGATTGGCAAAGCAATATTATACCCGCTCACGGTCGAGCGGATTTCCTCAAACACGTTGCTGGGCGACCAGATGCCGAGGTTTAGTTTCATCTCCTTGGCAATCAGGCCCATGATTTCCAAATCGGGCTTCGAACCCATCGTTTGTCCGGCGGCGTGCAGCTTCTGAACTTCGCCCGTCACATTCGTTACGGTGCCCGATTTTTCGTAAGCGCTGGCTGCCGGCAATACAACATCCGCCAGCTTCGCCGTCTCGGTGAGGAACATCTCCTGCACCACCACGAAAGCGTTCTTCGCAGCCAGTGTGCCGCGCGACAACGGATTGGCGCCCACGACCCACAGCACATCCAGATCCCCAGCCGCCAGGATCTCCGGCAGCGCCAGCCCCGCATTCGCCACAGGCTTCAATCCTGGGCCAAGGTCAGGCAACAATCCCATATCCACCGCGCCACGCGAATTCGAATAGTCCATCAGGCAGACGTACTTCACCGGGATGCCCAGCGAATCGCCAAAGGCCACTAGCTTCTTCACGGCGTCGCCCTTGACCGACGGTCCGTAGAGAATCACCAGCGATTTCTCCTTCGCCAGTTGCTCGCGCAACGATTCCACCGCCGCCAGCTCTTTGCCGGCCTCCGCGCGTAACGCCGCTACTGCGATGTTGTCTTCGCGCACGGGGCCTTGCGTCACGGCGTAAATATTGGCTTGATGATGCCGCGAATTGGCTCGCAATTGGAACGCCAGGAAGGGATGCTCCTGCGAAAGATCAGAGCCGATCACCAGCGCTGCCGGCGTCTCATAAAGATCCTGGGTTGTGGCTAGCGCATTCGATTTCCCGCTCAGTGCATCGATCAACGTCACCACATCGCCCGAACGATGATGGTCAATGTTGTTCGTGCCCAGCCCTTCGCGGGCGAATTTCTGCAGGAAAAAGTTCTCTTCGTTCGTGGTCTTCGTGGACCCGACCACTCCAAACTTTCCGTTGCGGCCTTTCACTTCAGCGAACTTCTTCGCCACCGCGTCCAACGCCTTCGACCAGCTTACTTCCTCCAGCTTTCCGTTGATCTTCATCATCGGGGACGTGAGCCGCTCCGGATGCTCAATGAAATCGAACCCGTACCGGCCCTTGATGCAAAGGAACTCGCCGTTAATACCGCTGCGGTCGCGATTGTTGCCGCGGATGATCTTATCGTTGCGTACGCCGAGGGTTGTCTTGCAGCCGTTCGAACAGAACGTGCAGATCGTCCCCACGTGGTTCATCTCCCACGGCCGCGTCTGATAGCGGTAAGTGCCCGAAGTCAGCGCTCCCACCGGGCAGATGTCGATACACATGCCGCATTCGTCGCATTCCAGGTGATCGCCGTGCGACGGAGCAATTTCACTCAGCACGCCGCGATTCACGATTCCCAAAGCGCCGACGCCCATGCCTTCGTTGCACACACGCACGCAGCGGTAGCAGAGGATGCAGCGTGGGCCGTCATAGAACACCACCGGCGACCATTGCTTCTCATCCACATGGTGCTTGTTCTCCGTGAAGCGGCTTTCGCCTGCCCCGTAACGGAACACCATGTCCTGCAATTCGCACTCGCCGCCCTTGTCGCAAACGGGACAATCGAGCGGATGGTTCGTCAGAAGAAATTCGAGCGTGGTTTTACGCGCCTTGCGCACCTGCTCGGATTCGGTCTGGATCACCATCCCCTCGCCGACCGGCAGAGTGCAGGCCGCTTGCAGCTTGGGGAATTTTTCCACCTCCACCAGGCACATGCGGCAGGCGGCTTGTAGCGAATACCCTTCGTAGTAGCAAAAAGCGGGAATTTCGATCCCCGCTTTCTTCGCTGCGTCGATGACCAACGTTCCCGGCGGAGCCTGCACACTCCTTCCGTTGATGGTAAGGTTGACGAGATCACCCATGTGACTGATAGTTTCTCCCTGAAAGAGCGCGTGGGGAGGACCGTTAGCACGTATCCCCTGCAATGTGGGCAGGCACGGCCCAACCCTTGATTATGATGAGGTCCGCGAAAGGGTGTCAAACGCGAACACTGTTTATTACGCCAAGAAGAAAATATAGCATGAGTGGCGCCAACCCCATCACCGGCGCCGCATGATCCACAGCCCGCAACCCGCCAGCAACAGCATCGAAACCGTCGCAGGTTCCGGTACATCCGGCGTGGTGTCCACCTCTTGCCCGAAGCGGATGTTGTCGATCCCGATGAATTGGCTGTCGTCGCCCAGGTTGTTCGCGTCGATCAGAATGGAGATCCAGTTGCCCCGGATCGGCGTGCCGAAGCTATACGACGAGTGAGTCGGCCCGCTCCCGGAAATCGTCGCGTTGGCATCGTGAAACACCCGGTTATCTGCGGGAAAGAACCCGTTGAACTGGGCGTTGTATACCGATACCGAGTTGATCTGATAGTTAGCCTCCAGCCAGCCTCCGAGATCGAATCCGTACAGTACCGCTTCGAAACCGGGATCGGCAATCAGGTCCACCAAAAGATAGTCGTAATTAATCCCGATCGGCTGCGCTACGCTGCCCTGGTACAACACCCGGTCCAGGTCGCCGTAGTTGTAACGCCACAGAGAGGCGCCGCCTGTGAAGATGGAAAACGGGCCATAGGACACCTGTACATTCGGGGTGAATCCCTCCGCCCCGACTCCGTAGCCGAAGGTTACCGTTCCGCTTGTGGTTGACGTACTGGTGACGTTATCTCCGTACGTCTGGTCGATGCCAAAGCCTTCAGGGAAATCCTCCGACACTGGGTAATTCCCCGTATCCGTGATGCTGAAGGTGAGAATGGTGGCTCCTGCCGGTGGCGCGAGCGTCAGCGCCGCGCAAGCAAAAAGAGAGAAAAAGATCGTCTTGGTACAACGCATTGAGAAAGCCCTCTTACTCAGAATGAGTAAGCCGGTCAATCCGTCACGCACTTTTTTTCTAGGCTGCGTACTGCAGTACCGATTCCACCCGTTCTATATCCACCGTCAGCCAACCGTTCCGAACCTGAGCGGAGTAGCCCATCGTCAATCCCTCCGGCAGCCATCTGTGGATTACCGAGGTCCAATCCCCCGGCAGGGCCGGGCTTTCGATAAAGATTCGCCCTCCCGGAGCAAGGCGCGCCAGCATGTCGCGAAACAGGCCTTGTGTCAGAAAGCATCGCGCCACGATCAGGTCAAAACGATCCCTCGATTGCCACAGTTCATCTCCCAACCCCTCGCAATTTGTCAGCTGGTTGTGAGCCACGCTCCGTGTGAATCGATCCATTGCTCCGCGGCTGAGCTCAAATGCGGTGGCATATTCGGCAAACGACGCGGCCGCCACCAGGGCCGCCGGGGCCGCCGAATCGCCGACTGATGCGAATCGCCGGCACTCCGCGAACGGCACCTGCCGCAGAAACTGGCGCGCGTTGGGAGCCTGCGGCCATCCAAGATCCCAAGCTCCGCTATCCAAACCCTCGATTTTCACATGCATCGCAATCGATCCTCACTCCATTACGCGGAGCAAGCCTCCCTATTGGCTCATGCGGGAAATGGATTCTCCGATCCTCATCAAAGACTCGTTTTTTTTCGCAGAATCCAGCAAGACCCCAGCCCAACCAAAGCCAATAATACGGTTGCCGGCTCAGGGACATCCGATGGTGGCGGCAAAGGAGCCGGTGCCAGTGCATCGGCGAACAACTCGAAGGAGTAGAACAGATTCGATGCCTGGTAGTTGGATCCGTCCGTCGATGTCATATAGCCCAGGCTCTGAAAAGCCCCTGTCGGCCCGATTCCCGGAGTGCCCCCCGCATTCCACGAAATGATCCCACCGGAGACTGAGCCTCCGAAATCGATCCAGTAGCTCTCTCCCGCACGCAACAGCAAGTACTCAGCCGGGAAAAAGAACCGGTCCCCCGTGCCGTTATGGAAAGGTGTCGTGATCAGATTCGCCACCACCTCTCCATTCGGAGATCCCCTTCGCAGTTTCGGGATCTCCGATCCCCCGGAGCCCAATGTCAGCCGCAGCGACAGTCCCCGAAACCAGTAATCCTCCCCCTCTGGCACGGTGAACCCCGTTGCTAAATCGAGATACCCCGGTGCTGCCGGCAACTGCGTCTTCACGGCATCATTGAGTTGTGGCGCGTAATTCCCAAATGCTACATGCGGCGTGAACTCTGTCCCGCGCACTTCGAAGATGTTCTGAATGCTCGACGCGCTATCCGGCAATCCTCCTGATCCATTGAATAAATACCCCGCCGAAGTCGCCAGCCCCGTGGGCGTCTGCCCCGGACTGGAATCGGCTACCCACCGCAGAGCATTGATCCCGCCGGACATTCCTCTCTCCACAAGCCAATACGTTTCTCCCGGCCGCAGAAGTGCTCCGCCCACCGGACGCAAAAGATAGTCCGAACTGCCCGCCGTCAAATTGCTGCCATAAAGATCGCTCACCAGGTACTGTGGCCCCGACGCACCGCCGTATAGCGCCCATCGGACAACCGCCGATGTGTCGCTCACAGCAAGCCGCACCGTTGCCGAATCCATCATGTACACCAGCCCCGCCGGCATCGTGAATCCAGCCGCCTTTGACTCCAATCCATTGTTGGTGTCAATCGTCGTTCCGCCATTCCCGTTCTGGTAGGGATAGTTGGAGATAATGACACTCGCCTGCAAGACAAGGGCTGGACACGTCAGAAGGAACAGTGCTTTGGAGAACATGGCTTGTCTGGAATGCGGCGAATCTGCCTGGATCGCTTCACGAGTATTGCGTCATAGTAGATAATCCATGCGCCTTCATGACAAAACCGCCGTCATCACCGGAGCCGCTCACGGCATCGGCCGCGCCTTAGCCCTGCGTCTCGCCCAGGAAGGAGCCCGTGTCGCCGTCGCCGACATCGATCCCGTAGCCCTGAACGAAACCGCCCATCTCTGTGGCGGCCTCGCCGTCCCTACCGATGTAACTTCCGAAATCGCCGTCCGCACGCTTGTCGAGCAGGTCACATCCGAATGGGGCCACATCGATCTGTTCTGCTCTAATGCGGGCATCTTCGTTCCCGGAGGCCTCGATACTTCGGACGCCGATTGGGAACGTGTGCTCTCAGTCAACTTCCGCGCTCACCTTTACGCCGCACGCGCCGTGCTCCCGCAGATGCTGCAGCGCGGAGAAGGCTACTTACTGCAGGTTGTCTCCGCAGCCGGTCTACTCACCCAAATCGGTTCGGCCACCTATGCAGTCTCCAAGCACGCCGCCCTCGCCCTCGCCGAATGGATTGCTGTGGAACATGGCGATGCCGGAATCAAAGTATCCTGCGTCTGCCCCCAAGGGGTCCGCACGCGCATGCTCCTTGGCGAGGAAGGCGAAAAGGACAGTTTCCTCAAAGCCGGTTCCGTCAGTGTGGAGGAAGTGGCGGAAGCCGTCATCCGCGGACTGGAGTCCGAAGAGTTCCTCATCCTGCCGCATCCCGAAGTCCGGACATACTTCCAGCGCAAGGCCGGCGATTACGACCGCTGGCTTCGTGGTATGCGCCGTCTTCGCCAGACCGCGGTCTAGCTGATCGACTTCAAGTCGGCCTCTACCTTCTTCTTGAGTTCCTTCGATTCCTTGCTGTCGGCCACACCCTTCAGCGCTTCCGAGGTCATGTTCAGGAAGTGCTTCTGGTGATCGGGACGGCCCAGCTTCTGCTTGCCGAACAGTCCTGCCTGCTCGTACAAGGTAGTTGCCATCGCCTTCAGGAAGGTTTCGCGGGGAATGGTCGCCGAGCCGGATTTCAGCAACTCGGAAACCTTGGCGGAATCATTCTCCACGCCTGCCGCTTCGCAGGTTGTCAACAACACTGCCCGGCGGATCGCGTCACGCCGCGTGCTTTCCATCTCCCCAATCGAAGGCTGCAACCCGCTGGCGACCTTGTCCAGTGCAGCCAGTTTCGCCGCGCTGCCCAGCGGCGCCGGGAAAGCCAACGGGATCTGCGGCTCGACCGCCGCTTTGCTGAACTTCGCGAAGTCCGCCACGAACTGAGTGGCGTAGTTCGATGCACTGGAACGGTTCTCCATCGTCTCCTTGCGGAATGGCGTTGGATTGTTCTTGTTCTGTCGCGCTCCCATTTCGTAGCTGTTGGCCACTTCCATGTGACCTTGCGCCAGTCCGGCCAGCAGAATCAATCGCCACGCACGGGCTCGCGCTGTGTATTCGTTATCGGTGTTGAGGATTTTGCCCAGCTGATCGGCTGCCTTTGGATAATCGCCCTTCAGATAGTTCTCGGTGGCGGCATTCCAAAAGAAAGCGGGCGTGCCGGGCTTGACGGGTTCGGGTCCACTCGAACAGGAAACAAGAATCAAGGAAAGTAGTAGGACGGATGCAATGCGGGACATGGGCAAGCCTCCGGTGCAATTGTTATCACGAGATTTTCTGCGCGTCAACGGGGTCCATACACCGGCTTCGCAACCCCAACCTCATACGCGCCCAGATCCGGCGCTTTGCCCGTAAACCCATCGTTCACGTTCGGAATCGCCACCCCTGCATCCACCGCCTTGCCTCCCGCCTTCAATTGAAAGTTCAGTTCCGCGGCACGATAAACCGCGTGCGGCTGATCCGCTGCCGGCGCGCGCAGATTCTCAAAGATGTCGTAATCCACTTCCAATCCATGCGCTTCCTGTCCCGATGCCTGCCGCAACTCAGCGATTGAGGCCAATCGCTTCGCTGCATTCCGATCAAGGTTGTAGTCCATCGCTACGCCACTCGGCGACGACCACAGAAACTGGTCCTTCGCCTTCGGATTCAGCCGGTACCCGTTGTAGTCGTAGCTCGAATAGGCCGTCGCATTCGAGAAACGGAACACCGTCCGCCCCGGTGCGTCGATCCCCAGGAACAGATTGTTGCGGAAGAGAACATTCGCGTACACGTCGCCGGGCAGCGCTTCCGTGATCAGCGTGTTGTGATACAAAACCATCCCCGCCGGCTTGACGTTGAACTTCAGCCCGCAACCCGTGGGCACGTGATACAGCACATTGCGGATGTAATAAGCCGGCCCGCCATACACCGGTTGCGCGCTCAAACCGCACTGCGCCGCATTCACGCCGCGATTCCGCAGGATCCGGATGTTATGCACTCCGCCATCGGCCTCAATGAAATCATCAGCCATGAGGTGAATGTCGTTGTTGTAGATATCAATCGCCGTGGCGCGGTGATCCTCCTCCGGATCGGGCGAACCGTGCGTGCAGACAGAGACCCCGTCATGGAAATATGCAATGTAGTTATGCGCGATGACGTGGCCCGAGCCATACACTTTTACCGCGTGATAGCTCTTCAACCGGTTCCCGCCGTAAATCCCAGGGCTGTACCAGCCGAGCAACCGGTATTGGTCATCGCGGCCCAACATGACGTTGTCCGTAATCAGGAAATCGTTCGATCCCGCAAACTGCCCGTTCACCGCCACACCCACGTCTTCAAACCGGCATTTGCGAATCGTTAGCGCCTTCGCTCCAGCGACATCCTTCATCCCGGCCTGAAACGCAATGTCCGTGTTGCGGATCGTGATGCCTTCAAAAATATGGTTCTCCGTCGCCATCACGTTGAACAGGTTGTGCGCGCCATCGCCATCGAAGATCACTTCGCCATCGCCCGCGGCGCGAATCACGATCGGCCGGTCCGGTGTGGCCTTCGCCGTCAGCAGATAGGTTCCGTCAAAGTCGAGCCCTGTCGGCTCCGAATACCGCAGCCGGTCTCCCTTATACAACCCGGCGTGGACCAGAATTGTATCCCCTGAGTGCACCTTGCGCTCGCTCAATACGGACCAGTCGCCGTTGCCCGATCCATAGTAAGCCTGCTTCAGTCCTGTGAACGCAGGTTGCTGTTTCTCTCCCTTCCACGAAGGCGGATACACGTGCAGCGTGCGTCCATTCGATCGCGCCGGCTGTGGAACCGCGCGTGTGCGAACCTTTACTGTCTGCACCGCGCTGCCGTTCACCCCATCCGCATCCCGCATCGTGAACCGCGCTTCATACTCCGTGCCCGGCTCCAGATCGAGAATGCTGCCCGCGAACATCTCCGGTACCGTGTAATCCAGCCCCAGATCGGGCCGGAACACTCGTTCTCCGCCTATCCGGAACAACGGCATGCCGGTCTTCCACTGCGTCTCTCCTGCTTTGCGATACGCCACATCCACCGCCGAGTTGCGATTGTCATCCCCGGATATCCGCCATTCGAAGCCAAGATTGATCAGCGTGGGCCGCTCCGTGATCAGCCGGCCCGGATTCACCGCATTAGCCGGCTCCATCTTCACCGGTACACGATTCACGAATCTTGCCCACCCGAACGACTCCGGAACATGAAAATTCGGCCGCTCCGATTTTACCGGTGACCATGTGCTGTACTGCGCATTCGTCTTTCCCCCCGCTCGATTCAAATTCAGCCGCCACGTATCGCCATCCACCGGCGGCGTGTGTGCCGCGTCCTTGGCGAAGTTCGCAAACGGAATGGCGACCTCCAGGGTCCAATGCGTATCCTTCGCATCCTCCACCTTCGGCCGGATGCCGTAGTAGTTCGTGCGCATGCGCACTCCTTCCGGCTCCATGAAGAACGGCCCCGTATACCAATCGGCCCGCGTAAAATTCAGCATCGTGCCGATCACGTTCATCTCGTAGCCGTAATAGTTGCGAATCTTGTTCGGGTTCGGCGCCACGAAAATTTCCACCGCGTCGTCACGCGATACGGGCCCGTGCCGCTCCACCACCTCGCCCGAAATATGTTTGTCGTGGCAGAAGTAGCCAACATACAGATACCGGTCGTCCCAAAGCATTTTCGCCACGGTTTGTTCTTTCTCACCCTGCTTGTGC
>JAXLQM010000014.1:0-305496 GCA_046331645.1 Bryobacteraceae bacterium | reverse complement strand
GCCGATCGCTCCCGTCGGCCCAGCGGCACCCGTCGGCCCTGCTGCGCCTGTCAGTCCGGTCGGTCCAGCCGGTCCCGTCGCTCCTGTCGAGCCGATAGCTCCCGTCGAGCCCGTCGGACCCGCCGCCCCAGTCTGTCCGGTTGGTCCCACTGGACCCGTCGTTCCAACTGCACCCGTCGGCCCAGCGGCGCCCGTTGCTCCCGCCGCGCCGGCCGTGCCCGTTGCACCCGTTGGCCCGGCAGGCCCCTGTGCCCCGTTCACTCCGTTCGTCCCGGCGATTCCCACCGGACCCGTAGGCCCAATCGGCCCCGTAGGTCCCGTCGGTCCCATCGGCACCAGATCGGTGTAATACCCGTTGATATCCATGATCACGTGCGACGGGTCCGTCACCAGCACATTGATCGCGCCGCCAGTGCCCGCCGGCACCACCGCCGAGTTGGCCACCACTTTGCCCTCAAACGAGTTCAAAATCGACACGTTCGGCGCGGGGCTGCCCGTCGGGAACGCCGTCAAATACTGCAGCCTTGTCCCCGTCGGCACCACGGTGAAATTCAGTGAATACGCCTTCGCATTCGAAGGGATTCCGCACAAGCTTTGCGGAATCGGCACTGTCCTCGTTCCGGGCTGCGGCGCGCCCATGGCCGGGGCGCCAAACGCCCCGCTGAAGCCCAGGTTCGCGTACTCCGGCCGCGTATCCATCACGCGGCAAGGCGTCACCGCCACAAACGGTAATTGCCCGGATATGGCAGCCGAGCGGTCTTCTTGAGTTTTTGAATCAGTTGAGTCCGGCTGCCAATACAAGGGAGCCTGCCAGTCGGCGACAACCTGCGCCAACGCGGGGCAACAACTGAGAGCGAGAGCGATTACCAGGCCGTATAAACTACGACGCATTGCAACATGCTCCTCCCAGAGTCAGAAATCGGAACTACTACCCAACGTAAGGTAGTACTGCCAACGCCCCATCTTTCTCTGAGAATTTAAGCCCCTAATGCCAAATCGAAAACCCGCCATCCACCACAAGGTTATGCCCCGTCACATAATCCGAAGCCGGCGACGCCAGAAATAGGATTGCCCCGTTCAAATCCACTCCATCCCGCCCCATCCGTCCCAACGGCGTCCGTTCACTGTAATCGTGAATGAACTGCGCCGGCTGGCCCCGCTCAAATCCTCCCGGCGAAATCGCGTTCACGCACACTCCCCGCGGCGACAAAAACCCCGCCAGATCCTTCGTCAACCCGATCACGCCTGCCTTCGCCGCCGCATATTCCACCGGCTGGCCCTTCATCCCAGCCCGCGCATACATCCGCCGGTCGCGGCCCATCAACCCCGCCATCGACGCAATATTGATGATCTTCCCCGACCCCTGCTCCGCCATCCTTTTCCCAAGCTCGCGGCAGCAATGCACCATGCCCGTCAGATTCGTCTCAATCAGCGCCACAGCATCCTCCGCCGTGCGCTCAAAAAGAATCCCCGGACGGTCGCCCGATCCCCCGCCGGCGTTGTTCACCAGAATGTCCAGCCGTGGCTTCCACTCCGCTACCGCAGCCGCCACAGCCGCCACCGCCGCCGCATCCCGCTGATCCAATCCAAAGGCCGCCGTCTCCACCCCATAGGTCTCCCGCAACTTCTCCGCGGACTCCTTCGCCCGTGCCACATCCCGCGAAGTGATGGCAACCGCGCAGCCCGCCGCCGCCAGCACGCACGCCGCATCGAACCCCAAATTTCGTGCCCCGCCCGTCACCATCGCCACCTGACCCGTCAGATCAAACATCCGGACAATTTCGTTATGCATCACCTGACAAGCGTACACGTGACGGGTTTCGTCTTCCAAATCCGTTCTATTAAGTAAGCCACCTCCACGGGCTAAGAAGGAGCACAACGGGAATGACCAAAGCCGAACTGAACAAGATCGCCACAGAAGAAGGCTGGTTTAACAGCCTCGATACCATCCAGAAGAAAACCACGCTGAGCAAAGAAGCAGGCGCCCGGATGAAGGCCGGCATGTTCGGACTCATCCTCGCCAAAATTGAGGAAGCCAAGCGCGAGATTGCCAAACTGGAGGCCTCCGTCCAACGCATGGAAGCCGCCGCCCGCGCCGGCGCCATTGCCAAACCCGCCGAAGGGCTGAATTCCAAATCGTCAGACATCATGCGGATCCGCGCTGAAATGAAAGCCTTCCACGGCTGGACCATCAGCCTTCTCGAATCCGATATCTCCATCCTCATGGCCGTGGAAACCCCAACCATCGCCGGCGAAAGCGTGCGCGGCATACAGAAATCCTTCGCCGAACTCTTCGCCCTCCGCGTCCAGGATGACTTCCACATGATGAAAGGGTTCTCCGACGTATTCGACCGCGTCATCCGTTATTGAGACTTGCCGCCGATCCCTGTGATAGATTTCTCCTACGCATGGATCGCCGCAAACTCCTACTGGCCGGCCTCGCCGCCCCAGCCTATACCCAATCGGTTTCTGATCAGCTCAACCGTGAGCTGCGCCGCAGCTCCCCTGACTACATCGCCTTCCAACCCAAGCACTGGGATGGTTCCACCCACGACGGCCTGAACGAGCATTTCCTCGTGTTCAACGGTCCCGGCGGCGCCCTCATGGCCATCTGGACCCAGTCCGACAAAGGCGCAGGCATGCCCGGAGCGCGCCAGAAGAACCGCATCGTTTTCTCCCGCTCCAACGACGAAGGCCGCACCTGGCAACCCCCCACGCATGTCATCGGCCCCCGCACCCAGGATGATCCCGAACACATGGCCAGTTGGGCCTTCCCCATGGTCTCCAAGCGCGGCCGCATCTACGTCGTCTACAACCAGAACGACGGCTCCAAGGGCTGGATCGAAATGCACACCGGCCACATGGCCGCCGTCTGCTCCGACGACAACGGCAAAACCTGGTCCAAGCCCCAGCGCATTCCCATGCCCGAATCGCCCTACGACGATCCGCAACGCCGCACCCCCGCCGAATGGATCGTCTGGCAGCTCCCCATGCGCGATCTCAAAGGCGGCTACTTCGTCGGCTACACCCACTGGCTCAATCCCGCGCGCGCCGGCTGGAAGAAGACCGAAGCCTGGACGCAGATCGAATCCGTGGTCGAATTCCTGCGCTTTGAAAACATCGACCAGCACCCCGACCCCGGAGCGCTCAAGGTCCGCTATTCCGCCTGGGGCGACAAAGCCCTCCGCGCCCCTTACTGGCGTGATCCCCTCCTCAGCGTGGCCCAGGAACCGAGCCTCGTCCGCCTCCCTGACAACCGTCTCTTCTGCACCATGCGCTCCAACTCGGGCTACATCTGGTACAGCCTTTCCAACGATGACGGCGAAAACTGGTGCAATCCCCGCCCGCTCCTCCGCAAGGATTTCGGCCAGCCCATCCTCCAGCCCGTGAGTTGTTCCCCTGTCTACCAGCTCGCTGACGGCCGCTACCTGCTGCTCCATCACAACAACCGCGGCATCTGGGATTCCACCCCGGAAAAGACCCACAGCCCGCGGCGGCCAGCCTTCCTTGCGCTCGGCGAATTCCGCCCCAAAGCCGATCAGCCCCTCTGGTTCAGCGACTCCAAGGAGTTCGTCGACAACGGCGACGTCGGCGTCGACGGCCGTGCCGATCATCCCCAAAAAGGCATCGCCATCTACACCAGCTTCACCACTCGCAAGAACAAAAACGTGCTCTGGTACCCTGACCGCAAATTCTTCCTCCTCGGCAAGGAAGTGACCCCCGGCTTCCTCGCCGATCTAAAAGTTCCGTCCTGATGATAGAATTCGCGATCCCTGCTGCGCCTATCTGGATGAGCCGGTAATTACGGCAAACAAAATCAGGTCAACTGGAGGCGAGTATGGCGGAGATCTATGAACTCGGAGCTGGCGTTTCGTTCTACAACGTAAGCTGGGGCGTGGGCGACGGCATGCCCAACAAAATGGATGATGTGATGTTGGTGCAATGGCTGCTCAAACACCACTTCGAGCGCAACGACAAGAAGGGCATGCTCGGCGACATCTGGTCCATCCCTGTCATCAACGGCATCTGCGGCTCCCAACTCATCGAGATCATCAAGATCTACCAGTACGATGCCACCCGCAACATCAAGAACGGCGACATCGCCATGAACGGCCGCATCTACCCGATCCAAGCCTGTGGCGGCCTCAACAAATCGGCCGTGGCCCTTCTCAATCTGAGCGTCGCCGGTCACTTCAAAAAGTCTTACGCCAATCCCAAGAGCGACCCGATCGTCTACTCCGACGTCCGCGCCATGTTCGACCGTATCGGTGGCGTGGCCAAGGCTGCCTGACCTGCCCTGATCCTCTTTAAATTGGTTTCTGCGACCATAAAATGATGGTTAACGATGTCGACGACGAACTGACTGAGGAGGATCATCAAGCAGTAGCTGCCTCACGCGAATACTTCAGCAAGGGCAATCCCGGGATCCCTTTCGAGCAAGTCGTGGCTGACTGTGGCTTCACAATGGACGAGATTCGCAATCCGAAAGCCGGCTGAGTGCTAGTGTGAAGAAGTTCCGGTTTGAGCCGAACGTGCCTGCCGAGATTCGCGCCATAGAGCGGCACGCCGCCCTGCATGTTCTCCAAGCCCTCCACAGATACGCAGACACTGGCGAAGGACCCGTAAAAGCCCTCAGTGGCAAATGGCAAGGATTGTTCCGCCTTCGCGTTGGAAACCATCGGGTGCTGTCGGTTGACACGATTACTGTACACCGTGTCCGAGACCGCCGCGAGGCCTACCGTTGAGGCCCTGGCCCTACCCCACCTTCCGCAACTTGCTCACCCGCCCTACTTCCACCCACTCCACGACATAAATATTCCCCTCCGCATCAAAGCAAGCCCCGTGCGGAGCGATGAACTTCCCATCCGTGAACGCTTCCCGCCCTTGCGTCCGGATCCCTTCATACGTCTTCCCATCCGCCTGGCGCCCATCCCCCAACTGCGCCACCGGCTTGTTATTCCGGTCAAACAGCGTCACCACCGCCTTCAAATCCGGCATCAGCAACATCCCATTCCGGAACTCGAACGTGCTCGGCCACCTCACTCCATCTTTCACCGAGTGCAGCGGCTCTCCATTCAACCGGAAATACTGCACCCTGCTATTGGCCCCGCGTTCGCCCACCATCAGCAGCGGCTCCGCACCGCGCTCATCAATCGCGATGGCATGCGGCCAGATGGTAGTCCCCGCCGCTGTCTCCACATTCGGGTTCCGGTTCATCAAATCCCGCGATCCGCCAAACGTCCGGATCCACCGCGTCTTCGCATCAAACTGGTGAATATAAAACTTGCCATACCCGTCGGCGACATAGATATCCCCATTCGGTGCAATCGCCAGATTCGACGGTCTGTACTCGCTCGCCTTCTCGTAATGCCCGCACAGGAACGGGCAATGCATGATCCACACCACCTCGCCATCCAGCGTCGTCTTCCGCACGAAGCCCTTCACGTTGTCGCAATGATAGAGATACTCCGTGCTCCCCTCCTTGCGAACGGTCAGTCCGTGCGCGCCGCCCCGCATATCCGCTCCCCAGCTCTTCACGAACTTCCCATCGCCATCGAACACCGCAATCGCATCTCCGCTCTCACTCGACTTGTGCACCGTGTGCGCAACGATCACCCGTCCCTGCGAATCCACCGCCACTCCATGCGTATTCCCGAACTTCAGCGAAGCAGGCAGCACCGCCCAATCGTGCGTCACCTCATAGGTGTGCTCGCCGCTGCCCACAATCGGCTTCCGCGGCGCACCCTTGGCCGCCGTCACAATCGCAATGGATAGAAGGTCCCGTCTGGTCATGAACTCTAGGTTACACGTGACTTCAACCGAAAGAGGGTGCTACTCATTGCGAGGTCACGACCGCATTGCTCCGATTCCCCGCCGCATCCTCCAGCCAAAATGCGACTCGCGTGCCGGCCGCTTGCGGCAGTGGCGAAAGCGTAATTTCAAAGTCCAGGCTGCCTTCCTTCACCCCAGGCAAATGAATCGGGATGCTGGTCGGCGACGTCTCGCCGGGCACGCCGTTGTCCATGAGTAGCACCGCCGAAAGCCGGGCGCCGTAGCCCAAGCCCGGCGACGCCAGATCGCCATCCGCATCGCGGAAGCGCAACCTGCCCTTCATGGCGGGTACTCTCTGATCCAGCGCCACATCCAACAATTCCGGCGCCTCCGCCGGCGGATCCACTACCTCGATCGGTGCTTCATTCGACATTACGCCGGCCGCCGGCAATCGCACCATCCGCACTCCCCGCGCCGCCGTGGCGCTCACCTGCACAGTGGCTTTCGTCGGGCCTACCTCCCCCGTCAGAAATGTGATTGTGTATGGGGCAATCGTCAAGTCCTCCCCAGCACTCGCCTGCAAGCTGCCCAGTTCCATTCCTGCCAGGAGCACATCCGTGTAGATCCGTCCCGGCCAAACCGTGCGTGGCCATATCCCAAAAATCTCCGGCCTCGCACGCACGACGTACAGGGGCAGGGAATTGCTCCGTCCGGCACTTGTCACCACGGAAATCTGCTGCCTGCCTTCCGCCGCTGTTTCGTCCACCGTGATGTATCCAAAAATGATGCTCTGTTCAAATGGCTGACCCACACGAGTCAACCGCACCAGCGTGTTCGAAAGCTGCAGCCCCTCTCCCGGCTCCAGGTCGATTTGGAGCATCCTCTCGTCGAAAACACTCCCGCGAAACCGTACCGTGCTCCCCGCTCCCACCAATAACTCCGCGGGCAACACCGATTCCAGCGTCACATTCTCGCCACCCTCCGTAATGGTCAACGCTACACTCCCGGAACTCGCACCGTCCCGCGTCACCACACGCAGCCTCCGCTCGCCCGCTTTTGCACCGGCCTCCACTGCAAGCCGCGCTTGGATGCGTTCCATGTTCACCTGCTGGACAAACATACGCACCCCATCGTCCGGCACCATCTCCAGCCGTTCCACTTCGCTCAGATACGCCCCATACAACTCCAGGTCGAGGATCTCGCCGCGCGCCACCGTCTCGCGCGACGCCCGCCGCAGCACCGGAGGCTTCGGCTCCAGCACCAATAACGTCGCGGGCACCAATCGGCTGACTCCCTTGCCGCTCACCTGGATTCGTCCTTCATACGAACCCGGCTTCATTCCCCGTGCATCGGCCGATAGTTCCCTCCCTCGCATCACCAGCCATGGCGCATCCGAGGTGTCCACCGTCAATGCAATCCCCGCCGGGCTCGTTTGCGCGTAGAAAGATTGCACGGCGCTCAGCGTGCCCGCCGGAGTCACGAAAACGTAATTCGAAACGTTGGTGTAGATCCGGGTTTCCGTATCCCAGTCCAATCGCGCATTGAGCCCCGCCTGGCTCGCGATTCCATCCAGCTCCAACACGATCGGCGCCCGTGGCGATGCCGCACTGACTCCCGCAACCACGGGCATTTCGAAAAGAATGCGGTAATAACCGGGAGTGCGCACGCTCATCGAATCGATCCGCGCCGCCACGCCCCCCACTCGTAACGTCACTCTGCTCCGGTCCACTTCTTGCCCAAAGGGCCACAAATCGAGCTTCGCCGGCGGCAGCACGCCCAATCCGGTCGCCAGCACCGCCGCCATTTCTCCACTGCGCACTGCACCTTCGATACCGTCATTGCCGCGCAGCAGTAACACCCGGTTCGCCCCCTGATCGCTACGCACCAGCCCCGGCGACACTGTCCTCATCACCATCCCCACCGACCCCGACCCTGCCGCATTCGACACCTTCACCACCACATCCCCTACCGCCACTTCCGGAGCAACAAAGGCCAGCCGCGCCGCATCCACACGCAGCAGCGGAGCCGGCACTTCGTTCACCGTAACCCGCACGCCTTCCAGTTCATAGCCAAGCGGTGTGCGGAACGTGGGCCGAATCACCCGCGGATCGAGAATGGAGCCCACCACCACCACCACACACCCCGGCGAAATTTCATTTCCCAACGTGGCTTCGTGATACGCCTTCGCAATCACCGGAGCCTGCGATTGCGCCGCCGCCTGGGCCGCCGCAAACAGCACCACGAACCACAGAATCATTGTTCCCCACAGCATAGCAGCCCACTGTTCCTTCTACTCCGCCACTGCCGACCGCCGTGGATCAATACGTGTAGCCAATACCGCCGCTACCAGGCACATGACGCTCGAAAGCAGAAACGGCAGTGTCCACCCCGAACGGTCGACAAGCAGCCCAATTCCCGGAGCGGCAATCGTACCCCCAAGATTGCCCAGCGTGTTCATCACCCCGGTCACAGAACCGCCAAACTCACCCGCCATATCCAGGCACATCGCCCAGGAAACTCCCACCGTCAGTTCCAACCCCGCCAGGGCGATCGTGAGGCACGCCACCGCAAGCGTAGCATCCGGCACCAGCGCCCCCGGCAGAATACCAAGACCCGCAATCGCGAATCCCGCAACAGACACCGTGACTCTGCCCCGGCGCACATTTCCCCACTTGCGCACCAGCTTGTCCGACACCCACCCGCCGGCCACATTCGCCGGCCACGCTGCAAAATAGGGAAGACTCGCCGCCAGCGCCAGGCTCCCCGCCGAGAAGTGGCGAGCCTCCGTCAGGTATGTTGGCAGCCACTGCATGTACATCCAAAAGACCCAGCCATAACAAAAATAGAGCGCGCTCAACACCCACAAATCGGAACTGCGCAGGATCCGCCCCCATGGAACCGCGGGCTTCGCCGCCAACGGCCTCGCCGTGTCGAGCAACGCCAACTCGGCTGCATTCACTCGCGGGTGGTCTCGGGGTTCATTCCGATAGAAGGAATACCAGACTGCCGCCAACACAAAACCGGCAGCGCCAAACACATAGAACATCGTCCGCCAGTGATAGGTGTGTACCATGTACAGCACCAGGGGCGGCGAAATCGCAGCCCCAAACCGCGACCCGGAGTGTTGAAAGCCCTGGCCGAACCCCCGCTGCGCTGCCGGTAGCCAGCGGCTCAACGATCGTGCTGCCGCCGGCCATGCCGCCGCTTCCCCCATTCCAAACAACGCGCGCATCACGATCATCGACGCCACACTCCACGCCAGACCCGTCCCCATCGTAAACAGCGACCACCAGAGGATGGCCCCAGCCACCACGATCCGCGAACCAAAACGATCCGCCAGCCAACCGCCCGGCACTTGGAACAATGAGTAGGTCAGCGTGAACGCGCCGCCGATCAGCCCCATCGTCGCATTGTTCAGCCCAAACTCCTCCTTGATGCTCATGGTCGCGCTTCCCATACAGGCGCGGTCCAGGTACATCACCAGCGCTACCAGGAAGCTCAGAAGCAGCACGGAATAGCGGATTCGGCTGGGGGCAGGGGCGGATGGCATTCGGTTAGCCACTCTATCACGGAACCGGTTTTGAGCCACTGTTCCTTCACCCCACCCGTCTGCGAAACTATTCACGATGAGTTCTATTCCTACCAGCCTTACCCCGTCCGTCCTGATTCATATTTCCAAGCAGATTGAAGTCTCGCTCAAGAGCCTGGCGTCCACCATCGAACTGCTCGACGAAGGCGCCACTGTCCCCTTCATCGCCCGCTACCGCAAAGAGGTCACCGGCAATCTGGATGAAGTCCAGATCCGCAACGTCCAGGAAAAGCTCGAATACTTCCGTGAACTCGAAGATCGCCGCGCCACCGTGCTCCAGTCCATCCAGGAACAGGGCAAGCTCACCGACGAGCTGCGCAAGAAGATCGAAGCCACCATGGAAAAAACCGAGCTCGAAGATCTCTATCTCCCCTACAAGCCCAAGCGCCGCACCAAAGCCTCCATCGCCCGCGACAAAGGCCTCGAACCCCTCGCCAACTTCCTCTGGGAACAGCAGCCCGGCCTCAACGAGTTTGCCGCCACCTTCGTCAACCCCGAAAAAGAAGTGAACTCCGTGGACGAAGCCCTCGAAGGCGCTCGCCATATCGTTGCCGAAGTCGTCAGCGAAAACGCCGACTTCCGCAAAAAGGTCCGCGCCATGATGACCGAGCAGGGCAACGTCGTCAGCCGCCGTATCGAAGGCGTCGAGGATCCCGAAAGCAAATTCGCCCAATACTACGAGTTCAGCGAACCCGCCGCCAAAATCCCTTCCCACCGCATGCTCGCCATCCGCCGCGGAGCCAAGGAAGGCATCCTCCACTTCGAAATCGATGTCCCGGCTCTCGGCCCCGTCACCTATCTCCAGTCCCAGGTCATCAAAGGCGATTCCGAAGCCCGCCCTCATCTCGAAGAAGCCATCACCGACTCCTACGAGCGTCTCCTCAATCCCTCCATCCAAACCGAAGTGCGCCTGGAGCTCAAAGACCGCAGCGACGAAGAAGCCATCAAAGTTTTCCGTGAAAATCTGGAAAACCTGCTGCTCGCCCCGCCCGCCGGCATGCTCGCCGTCATCGGCATCGACCCCGGCATTCGCACCGGCTGCAAAGTCGCCGTCGTCGACAACACCGGCAAATTCCTCGAGAATTCCGTCATCTACCCCCACGAGCCCAAGAACGATCTCATCGGCTCCGTCCGCGTGCTTGCCGGCCTCATCAATAAATACAACGTCCAGGCCATCGCCATCGGTAACGGCACGGCCTCCCGTGAAACTTCCACCTTCGTCAACGATTTCCTCCGCCAGGCCAATCTCACCAAAACCTTCAGCGCCGTCGTCAACGAAGCCGGAGCCAGCGTCTATTCCGCCAGCGACATCGCCCGTCAGGAATTCCCCGACCTCGATCTCACCGTCCGCGGCGCAATCTCCATTGCGCGCCGCCTCCAGGACCCGCTCGCCGAACTCGTCAAAGTCGATCCCAAATCCATCGGCGTCGGCCAGTACCAGCACGATGTCGATCAGAAGCGCCTCAAGCTGAGCCTCGATGCCACAGTGGAAAGCTGCGTCAACCGCGTCGGCGTCGATCTCAACACGGCATCAGCGCCGCTCCTCAAACACGTCTCCGGGCTCAACGAGCGCACCGCCTGGAGCATCGTCGAATTCCGCAATCAGAACGGCCGTTTCCAGAGCCGCACGCAACTGATGAAGGTGCCCGGCCTCGGCCCCAAGACCTTCCAACTCGCCGCCGGCTTCCTCCGCATCCGTGGCGGCGAGAATCCGCTCGATGTCACCGCAGTGCACCCGGAAAGCTACCCCATCGTCGAGCGCATCGCCGATTCCCTCAAGGTCTCGCTTCACGACCTGATCGCCAACCCCAAGCTGATTGAAAACGTCGACATGCAGGCGTTCCAGACTGCCGAAGCCGGCACTTACACCTTGGCCGACATCAAAGAGGAGCTCCGCAAGCCCGGCCGCGATCCGCGTGACACCTTCGTCCGCCCCTCCTTCCGGGACGACGTCAAGGAAATCTCCGACCTCAAGCCCGGCATGCAGCTCGAAGGTGTCGTCACCAACGTCACCCGCTTCGGAGCCTTCGTCGATATCGGAGTCCACCAGGACGGCCTCGTTCACGTCAGTGAAATGAGCAACCGTTTTATCAAGGACCCCAGCGAAGCCGTCAAAGTCGGACAAATCGTCAAAGTCCAGGTGCTCACCGCCGACGCCAAAGCCAAACGCGTCGCGCTCTCCATGAAAGCCTGCGAGCCCAAGCCCCAAGGTGGCCCGCCGCGCCGCCCCGCGCCGAAGGAAGTGAGTCTCCAGGACAAACTGGCCGCTCTCAACTCGAAGTTCCGAACCCGCTAGCCCTCTTCGCTCGCATTGCCGGCCAGGGGTGCGATCAGCTTCGCCAAGGTCCCTTCTCCAGGACGTGTCTCGAGGATCAACTCGCCACGAAGGGCCTTGGCGCGCTGTCGCAGGCTTCTCAAGCCGTTGCCCTCCGAGACTGACGCCGCATCAAACCCGCATCCATCATCCTGGATCGCCATTGCTAGCCGCCCCCCGTCATTGCGGATCTCCACCCGAACCCGCGAGGCGCCCGCATGCCGGGCCACATTCGTGGCGGCTTCCTTGAACCACAACACAATCTGCCGGCGCTGCTGCGGAGTCAGCCGGATCGCCGCCGTCACCGAATCAGGCGGAGCCACGAATTCCAACTGTATGTTCCCCAGTAAAGTGATTGCGGTCTCCCGGCAGCGGTGGATCGAATGGGCGAGATTGTCCCCGGCCGGATCCACCGACCACACGATGTCGCTCATCGAACGCCGTAGCTCCCGTGCCCGCTGCGCCACAAAATCCAGTTGCGTCGTCGAATTCTGCTGCTTGGCAACCTCCGTCAGAATCGCGATCTCGGCCAAACCCGATCCCAGATCGTCGTGAAGGTCCGCGGCCAGTTGCGATCGCATTTTCTCCATCGCCAGTTGGTGCCTCAGCCGGTAAGCGTGCGCCGCATAGAGAATGGCGACGCCGGCGGCGCCCAACAGCACCAGGAACCACCACCGTGCATACAGCGGACCGCGTACTTCGAAGTTCACCACTGCAATGGCTGGGGGAATCGCCGCCGCGTGACCAATCGCTTGCACCTCAAACCCGTACACATTCGGACCCAACCCCGCATATTGCACCGTGCGCTGCCCGGAAGACTCGCGCCAATGCGTATCCACGGGGAGTAGACGATAACGGTACCGCACGCGATTCTCCACCGAGAAATCCACGCTGCCAAAGCTGATCTCAATCGCCCCACTGTCCTCCGCAATCGGAGCAAGTGTCACTTGCCGCTCTCCCTGATCGGAGACCAGAACGGGTACTCCGGAAACCCGCACCTCCCGAATGCCGGGCGGCTCCGGCGGTCCCAACGACTCGGGTTCCGGCACGTAGCGCGTCAGCCCCGTGCTCGATCCCAACCAGATCGCGCCGGAACGGTCTCGATACAGCACGTGCGTTTCGCCCGATGGTGGCCCAATCCCGGCGTTGTAGTACACCATCTCGCCGGTTGCCGGATCCAACCGGTCAATGCCCTTTCCCGTTGCCATGTAGATCCGGCCCTGCTTGTCCTCGGCCATGGAAAAAACCTCTGGGCTGCGCAAACGGCCGGCGGGAAGTGCATAGCTGACGCGTGGCGCCTCGGCTGCCGGCTCGTCGATCCGCGCAACCCCTCCTGCCGATCCCACCCAAAGCCGTCCCTTTCCGTCTACCAACAGCGCCTGCAGCGCTCCTGCCGGCAAGCCTTCCGACACGAGCTGCAAACTCCCTGGCGAATACCGCACCAATCCATGTGTCCGGAATCCCATCCAGAGATTTCCGGCCTTGTCCTCGGCAAGCGATTGGAGCGATCCACGATGGCCCAGCACGCCATGGATCCTGGCCGAAAAGTCTTCCCATCCCTCCGTCGCCGCGTTCCATCGAGCGACCGTTGCCGCTGCTCCCACCCAGATGTTTCCCCCGCAGTCCTCAAACACTCTGTGAATACTGTTTGTCGGAAGGCCGGCGCCCTTGCCATAGTGTGCCTTCGGCGCAGTGTGCGCCAGGTCTTCGAACCGGACGGTGCTGGGATACCGCAACAAACCCTGCTCCGTGGCGATCCACCATTCGTTGCGCGTGTCGATGAGCGCACTGTGCTGCACGCCCGGCCCAAAATCGCTCACCAAGGGTGGCGGCCGCACATCCACCGCCCGGAAACGCTCCCCTTCCAACCGGTTCAGCGTATGCCGCACTCCCGTTACAGCGTACAGCGTGCCATCCGGCCCCTCCGTGAGTGTGTTCACACGAACGGATTCCAGGCCATCCGTTTCCTCGAAGTGTGTGAAGCGAGGGCTGAGCACACGCATCACCCCATTTCGGCCAACCGCGGCCCACAGGTTGCCCGCACTGTCCTCGGCCAGGCTGTAGATGTACTGCGTGCCCAGCAGAGATCCAGCGTTCATGAACTCCAGCGGCGGGTTGCCACCGGGGCGATAGTGCGACAACCCCAGTGCCCCAATCCACACAGTGCCGTCCTGTCCTTCATGCAGCGATTGAACATCCCCACGCCGGTCTCCACTGGCAAAACAGCTATTCACGGCTCGAACTGGCGTCCGTGTTACATCGATCCTGCCGAATCCGTTGCGGTAGCCCGCCCACAAGATCCCTTGCCGGTCCACCAGCAAATCCCTCACCGAATGGTCGGAACAAGTGTCGCCAAACCGCGTCACGGCGCCGGATTGATACCGTAACAGTCCGGCTCCTGTGCCAATCCACACAGAACCCGTCTTGTCTTGCGCCAGCGACCTTACATCGTGCGGCCGTTCGCCTTCATTCGCAACCATCAGCCGCACCGTTTCGCCATGCGGCCACGGGCCCGTTACCACGCGCTCCAAACCCTGCGACGTGCCACACCACACTTGACCCGATGCATCGCGGAACAACACATTCGCCGCTGCTCCCGCATGGGCCAGCGGCACTTTGTCGAACGAAGCGGGAGCCGCGGTCCGCGGCCGGAACAGATACAACCCGACGCCCGTCGCCAGCCAGTAGGCGCCGTCACCCGCGTCCAGAATGTCGGTCACCACGCTGTGCGGCAACCCATCGCTTGTCGTGTAACTCGAGAACCTTGACCCATCGAACAAAGACAAGCCATCCAAAGTGCAGAACCACAGCCTTCCACGGCTGTCCCTGCGGATGTTGGAGACAAAGTTCCGTGTCAGCCCGTCTTCCGTGGTGTATAACCGCACCACGGGTTGCGCCCCGTGACCCAGCGCCCCGGCAATGAGTAGGGCCGTCATCCCCCGCAACAAGTTCATGGCTAAGAGTTGCCATCACAGCACAAAATAAGCTCCCAGCCAACCTGCATATTCATGTAGTGCCGCACCCCCAGCGCTGCGGTTTTCTGCATGTCCATGTAGTTTACAGCGGAGCCGGCCACTAGGAAGAATGAGACATGCTGGTCCGCCTTCTGATCCTGTCAACGGCGCTCGTCACGTGCGCCGCCGCCGCTCCAACACAATACACAATTGACTTCAGTCTCGATGGGGGAAGCACGAAGCCCCAGTTTGGTGTTTTTACCTACGACCCCGCCGTTTCCCAATTCACGAATTTCTACGTCGTCTGGAACGGAAGTCTCTTCGACCTGACAGGCGCCGCGAATGCGCCTACTATGGGCGGTGCCTGCGCCGGCATGCCGTCATCCCCAGCCGCCGGTCTTGCCTTGATGGAGCAGAGCCTCTGCGCCGGTCTGAACTACGGCTGGTTGGGATTGCCGGGCACTACCAATTCCTTTTTCTTCAATGCGTCAACGTCCGGTTCTCCCGGGCAGAACGCAGCCATTGCGGGTGTGGCGTCCGGCGCCGATGGATCCCCGCTCGCATCGCTTTCCGGTGGTCAATGGACCAGCACCATCAACCCAACGCCGTTCACCCATCTCATTCAATTCACGGGAGGCCCCACTGCCCCATTCGGCATGTTCTCCTATGATCCCTCTTCCTCGGTGTTCAGCAAGTTCGTCGTCTTCTGGAGCGGGAGCCTCTTCGATCTCACCAGTTCCGCGAATGCGCCTTCCGTCGGAGGCGCCTGCCCAGGGCTCGATTCCTCACCCGCCACCGGTTTTGCGCTCATGGAGAAGAGCCTCTGCGACGGCCTTGACTACAACTGGCTTGGATTCCCTGGCAATCCGAGTTTGTTTTTCTTCAGTGCGTCAACACCCTCACAAAATGCCGCTGGCATCAGCGGGGCTGGGCCCGCCACGAATAACCCCCTGGCCCTTTCCTCCGGGGGGGAATGGACCATAACCTCACTCTCCGCCTCCATCAGCGATGTCCCGGAGCCGTCCACCCTCATCCTGTTCTCTACGGCAGGCGTAATGTACATCCTCAACAGGTGGCGACGGGCCTCCAGGCCGGTCGCAGTTCAGTCTGGGAAGACTGAACAAGACTAACTTGTATGATTTGCTACGTCAAATCCGTAATGCAATTTAATGTAGTTTAGAAGCCGATCCCACAAGCGCGAAATCCTAGCTTCCTTCCCTTGTGCCAACAGCGCGAACTCGCGTAAACTTCGTACTCTTGCCCGACGCGATTCGAGTCGTCATCATTGAAGATCAGCGCCGCACACGCGAAGGCTTGGCTGCCCTGATTGGTGGATCCCCTGGAATGGAAGTCGTGGGACATTACGGCTCGGGAGAGGAATCTCTCCGGGACCTCCCCAACGCCCAGCCGGATGTCGTGCTTTGCGATCTCGGGTTGCCCGGCATGTCCGGAATTCAGGTAGTAACTCGCCTCCGCGACCTCATCCCCACGACCCCTGTGCTGGTGTTGACCGTGCTCGGCGATGACCAGTTCGTTTTCGATGCGCTCTACGCTGGCGCTTGCGGCTACTTGATGAAGGACGTGGAACCGGCAAAGCTGCTGCTTTCGATTCGCGAAGTCGCGGCCGGTGGCGCCCCGATGTCTCCCGAGATCGCCCGCCGCGTCGTCGCCATGTTCCAGAAACTGGCTGGCCCGAAACCGGAAGAAAGCGGGTTGTCGGCTCGCGAGCTGCAAGTTCTTCAATTGCTTGCCGAAGGCGACAGCTATAAAGCGTGCGCCGCTACTCTGAACGTCAGTATCGATACCATTCGCTTTCACGTGCGCCACATCTATGAACGGCTGCACGTCAATTCCAGAAGTGCCGCTGTCAGCAAGGCGTTTCGCAACGGCCTGATCCGGTGAGTTCCCTTCAACTCCGCGTTAATCGCTGAGCGCTAGGCTGTCATTAGCCGGAATTTTCTGAATGATACCTGTTTGACGTCTGTATTGCCCCGTACATCCCAGCTCAAAAAACCCGGTAATACCGTATAATGGGGTCGCCGCTTCATCAGAGTGTTTGCAGGGAATGGAAGCCTACACCGATCACTTCTTCGCCCTTTCGCCGGACATGTTCTGCATCGTCGGCCTCGACGGATCCTTCCTCCGGGTCAATCCAGCCTTTACCGAAACACTCGGCTTCGCAGCCGGCGAGCTGCAATCGCGCCCGCTCTCCGAATTCGTCCACCCCCAGGACCGTGCCATCATCCACGATGCGCTGGAACAACTCCGCATTGGTGTGGCCACCCGCTTTGAGATTCGCTTTCTTTGCCGGGACGGTTCCTGGCGCTGGCTGGCCTGGCGCGTTCAGCCAGACGTCGCCGAGGGCCTTCTTTATGCCGCTGCCCGTGATGTCAACGACCAAAAGGCCGCCGAAGCCGAGTTGCGCCATCGCCGCAAAGTCATCGAGAGCCTCTTTGATTCGCTCCCCGGCCTCTTTCTGGTCCTCGCCCCCGATCTCAAGATCGTCGCCGCCAGCAACGCCTACCTGGAGGCCACCATGACCAGGCGCGAAGACCTGATGGGCCGCGGGCTTTTTGAGGCATTTCCCGATAATCCCAATGACCCCGCCGCCACTGGTGTCTCCAACCTCCGCGCCTCCCTCGATCGCGCCCGCGCCACCGGAGCCCCGGACACCATGGCCATCCAGAAGTACGACATTCGCCGGCCCGACGGAACCTTCGAAGAGCGCTACTGGAGCCCCATCAATGCCCCCGTGCTCGGCGAGGACGGCCGGATCGAATACCTCATCCATCGCGTCGAGGATGTCACCGAGTTCATGCGCCGTCACGCTCATCCCCAAGGCGACTCCGGGGAACTGCACGCCCGCATGGAGCAGATGCAGGCCGAGATTTTCGAAAACACCCAGAAACTTCGCGCCGCCAACGAACAGCTCACCGGAATGAATGCCCAGTTGCTGCAGGCCAAGGCCGGCGCTGACTCAGCCAACCAGGCCAAGAGCCGTTTTCTCGCTACCATGTCGCACGAGATCCGAACGCCTCTCAACGCGATCCTCGGCTACTCCCAACTCATGCTCCGCGATCCCTCCCTCGGCAATGACGCCAAGGCCAATCTCGATATCATCAACCGCAGCGGCGAACATCTTTTGACCCTCATCAACAGCGTCCTCGATATGTCCAAAATCGAGGCCGGCCGCACCGAACTCAGTCCCTCCACCTTCAGCCTTCCCGGACTGCTCGACTCGTTGGCGGCCATGTTCCGCCTACGGGCCGAGGTCAAGGCGCTGCGCTTCGAAATGCGCCTCGATGGCCATCCCACCCCCTACATCTTCGCCGACGAAGGGAAGATCCGGCAGACCCTGATCAACCTTCTCGCCAACGCCGTCAAATTCACACACCAGGGCCACGTCCGCTTGCATGTGACGGTTAACGACCGCAGCGGCCGTCTGTGGATCTCCGCGCAAGTCGAGGACACCGGCCCCGGACTCACTCCCGAACAGCAGGAACAGCTATTTCAACCGTTCACCCGGATCGGCGAACACTCCCAAACCAGCCAGGGAACAGGCCTCGGTCTTGCCATCAGCCGCGAATACGCCCGGCTCATGGGCGGCGATCTCACCCTCACCAGCGTCCCCGGCAAAGGCTCCACCTTTCTCTTCGAAGTCCCCGTTGGGCGCGGTGATTCCGGAGTGGCGCCGAAGCGTGTAGGCGCCCGCCGAATCGCCGGGCTGCGCCCCGGTCAGGGCGCTCCCAGAGTCCTGGTGGCCGACGACCAGGCCGAAAACCGCGACTGGCTCGTGCAACTGCTCAACATCCTCGGCTTCTCCGCGACCGGCGTCGAAAATGGCGAGGCCGCCCTGCGCCACTGGCAGCACTGGCGCCCGCATCTCGTGCTCATGGATGTGCACATGCCTGTTCTCGATGGCCTCCAGGCGACACGAAGAATCAAGTCCGATCCCAAAGGCGAGGAAACCAAGGTCATCATCCTCACTGCCAGCGCCATGGAAGATCAGCGCCGCACCGCACTCAACTTCGGAGCCGATGATTTCCTCGCCAAGCCTTGCCACGAGGAGGAACTCCTCGAAAAGATCGCCACACACCTCGACATCCTCTATGACTACCAGACCATTGCCGGCGATACGGAGGGAATTGCCCCCGATTTCTCCGCCCTCGCCCAGCGGCTCGCTCGATTGCCGCGCACTTGGATCGACGAACTGCGGCAGGAGATTCTCGGCGGCCACAAGCCCCGGATCGACAGGCGTATCGACCAGATCGGTGAAGGCGGCGATCCCGGCGCCGCCACCGCCCTCCGCAATCTCGCCGATCGCTACGAATATGACGCCCTCCTCCGGTTCCTGGAGGAAGCGTGCCGGCTCTAACCCCATCGTTCCCAAATTTCTTCCCCCAGGAGTCCGGCAGTGGTCATGAGTGAATTTTTCCCGTCAGCCGGGAACATCATGGTCGTGGACGACAATCCCGCCAACCTGAAAGTCCTTGAGGAGATTCTCAGCCGCCAGGGCTACGAGGTCCGCTCGTTCCCGCGCGGCAGGCTCGCTATCTCCGCCGCCTTGCTTTCGCCTCCCGATCTCATCCTGCTGGATGTCAACATGCCGGAGATGACTGGCTATGAAGTGTGCGAACGCCTCAAATCCGCTGACCATCCGCAACTCGCGCCCATTCCGGTGATCTTTCTCAGTGCAATGACCGCCACCCAGGACAAGGTCAAAGCATTTAGCGCCGGCGCCGTCGACTACATTACAAAGCCCTTCCAGATGGAGGAAGTGCAGGCCCGCGTCGAAACTCACCTCAAACTCCACAATCTTCGCCGCGCCTTACAGAGCCAGAACGAGCACCTGGAGGAGATGGTGGCCGCGCGCACTCGCGAACTCGCCGCCGCCAATGAGCGGCTCACCATGCTGGACCGTTCCAAAAGCGATTTCCTCCAACTCATCTCCCACGAGTTCCGAACGCCCCTCAATGGTCTCCTCGGCGTCGGGGAACTCATCCTCGACGGCCTGCAGCCTTCGCCCGATAGTGATGAACTGCGCGGATTGTTCGAGCGGTCCCGCCGCAGAATCATCTCCTTGCTCGATGATGCTCTGCTCCTTACGCAACTCGGTGTTCGCGGCGATCAGTTCCGCCTCGAACCCACCTCCTTGTCCGCGGCTATGCAGCGAGCCATCGGTAGCACCGCCCAGTCGGCCCGCTTCTCCAAGGTCACGATCGAATGCCCCCCCGCAAGCCCCCGCTTCGTCCTGGCCGATGCCAGTCTGCTCACCCGGGCCATGCATGCGTTGCTCGAAACCGCCGTCAAGTTCTCTTCGCAAGACGCGGTGGTGCGCTTGGGTTACGCCGAATCCCCGGATTCCTGGAAGATTGTCTTCGATGTGGATGGCTGGACTATCCCCAGTTCCGCCATTGCCCGGTTCTTTGATCCCTTCGCCATCGCCGAAGCCCTTTCTCCCGGCGGCGAACTCGGCCTCAGTGCGCCCATGGCCAGCCGCATCGTTTCGCTCTTCGGCGGCTCGGTCGATGTCGCCAATCGGGACGAAACGGGAATCCGCCTCACCGTGCGCTTACGGCGCGCCACACCGTAACACCGCATGGCCTTGACGTTCCCATCGACAGCCGATAGTATAGACAGTCGATGGGAACGAAATCACCTTCCGCGCCGGAATTGCTCCCCGGCACCCTCGATATGCTCATCCTCAAAACCCTGCTTCGTGGTCCGCAGCATGGCTTCGGCATCGCTCGCCATCTGAAAACGATTTCCGACGACGTTGTCCAGGTGGGCGAAGGTTCGTTGTATCCCGCCCTGCAGCGTCTCCTCGCCAACGGCCTCGTCAAAAGCGAATGGAAGGTCAGCGAAAACAACCGCCGTGCCCGTTATTACATCCTCACCGCCGCGGGCCGGAAGCACATGCATGCCGAAGCCGCGGGCTTTGAACGGATGGTCCGCGCCATCCAACGGATTATGCAATTGGCGTAAAGGGAGGTGCTTCGAATGTTTGCCTTATCCCGATTGTGGTGGAAACTCCGGCATGGCTGGCGCAAGGCTTCGCTCGATCGCGAACTCGACGAGGAGATGCGATTCCATCTCGACATGCTGGAGCAGGAGGCCGGCCCTGACGCCCGCCGTGAGTTCGGCAACGTCACCCAACTCAAAGAAGCCAGCCGTGCCCACTGGAGTTGGCCCTCGCTCGAAACCTTCCTCCTCGACCTGCGCTTTGCCTTTCGATGCTTCCGGCGCGATTGGTCATCCAACACGGCCGCGGCCGGTGCCCTCTCCCTCGGCATTGGCTTCTCCATCGCCGTCTTCACCATCGTCAACGCCATACTCCTCCAGCCTCTTCCTTACCGCAATCCGGACCGCCTCGTGATGGTGTGGGCCGTAAACAAACAGCAGGGCTGGGACCAGGAAAAAATGCCGGTTCCCGAACTGCTCCAATGGCAGCGCTCGGGACTCTTCGAATCCATGGTCGGATTCGTGCCGAACATGACCTCCATCACCGGCCCTGGCGAAGCGACCCTCACGCATGGCTACGCCGTGACCCCAGGCTTCCTCCAAACCCTCGGCATGCAGCCGATGATCGGACGCGCTTTTTCCGCCGACGAGGAACGCAAAGGCGGTGAAAAGAATCGTATCCTTCTGCGGCATAGCTTTTGGATGCGCCGCTTTGGCGGAGATCCAAACGTCGTCGGCCAGCGAATCCTCATCGAGGATAAGCCTTACATCGTGGTTGGGGTGATGGGGCCGGAGTTCCAATTCTTCAATCGCCAGACGGACCTCTATGTCCCTGCGGATTGGAGCCCCGCCGATATCCAGCATCGCGGGCGCATGGTGCGCGTCATTGCCCGGCTCAAGGACGGCATCAGTCTCGAGCAGGCGCAATCACGCGCCAACGTCATCGCCGAACAGATGGCACACGACTTCCCGCAATCGAACCGCGGCTGGACCACCCAACTGAGTCCGGTAAAATCGGACACCACCGGCCCTGTGCGCCCTGCCCTCCTGGTTCTGCTCTCCTCGGTGGGCATGGTGCTTCTCATTGCCTGCGTCAACGTCACGAATCTCCTTCTGGCGCAAGGCGTCGCCCGATCCAAAGAAGTGGGATTGCGGCTCGCCCTCGGCGCGGACCGCGGCCGCATCATTCGACAACTGCTCACCGAGAGCCTCGTCCTCGCCGCGCTCAGCGGCGGCGCGGGTTACGCCATCGCACTCCTTGCTGTGAACTACTTCCGCGGCACCTTGCCGGCGCAGTACAGCTTCGGGCGGTTCCTCATCCAGATGGAGCGCATTCAAATCGACGCCTCGGTCGCCATCTTCGCCGCGGTAGTGGTCCCGCTCGTCGCTGTGCTCATCGGCTTGTTCCCCGCATGGCGCAACTCGCGCGCCGATTTTAATGAGTCGCTCAAAGACACGGGACGCACCGCCGGCGCCAGTGTCGGCGCCCGCCGCTTGCAGTCGATGCTCGTCGCCGGGGAACTCGCCATCGCCGTGGTCCTCGTGATCGGAGCGGCCCTGCTCGCCCGCAGCTTCGAGCGCCTCTACCAGCAAGGTCCCGGATTTCAGTCCGGCAAACTCAAATCGCTCTACATCGCCTTGCCCACCTATGAGTCGCAGATCCGAAACATGGAAGATGCGCAACGCGTTTCCCGCGCGCTGTACGACCGCACCATGAGCGCTGTGGCCGCTACTCCCGGCGTGCAAGCCGTGGCCTCGGTCGGTCACCTCCCTCTGGCGGGTTTCTATTACCTTTCCAACTTCATCATCGAAGGGGCGGAATCCACTAGCGAGGATCAGGCACAGGCCATCGATCGCTACGTCAGCAACAGTTACCACCGCACCATGCGCGTGGCGTTGCGTGAAGGCCGCTATCTCGAAGATTTCGATCGTCCCGAAAGCCTCCGCGTCGTGGTGGTGAACGAGCAGTTCGCGAGGCGCTATCTGCAGGGCAAGCCCGCCGTCGGCAGGCGGCTCAGGTACGGGCCCAACGCGCCATGGCACACCGTTGTGGGTGTAGTGGCGGGCGAGCCCGCCGGCGGCATGGAGGAGGAACCCAAACCAATGATCTACTTCTCCATGAACCAAAGCCCCGGGTCCCTCTTCCATCTCATTGTGAAAACCGATCTGGATCTCCCCGCCACCGTCAAGCTCGTGACAACAACGCTTCACCAGATCAGCCCGAAGATCGCTCCTTATGAAGTCCGCACACTCGACGACATGGTTCTCGATTCCACCTGGCGCGTCCGCTACTCGATGATGATGATGACCGCCATGTCGATGATCGCCCTTATCCTTGCCTCGCTCGGCGTTTACAGCGTGCTCAGCTACGCCGTCAACAAGCGTACTCGCGAGATCGGCGTCCGCATGGCGCTCGGCGCGGGCCGTGGAGACATCCTCGCCATGATTACCCGCGATGGACTGCGCCTCGCTGCCATCGGCATCGGCTCCGGCCTCCTCGCCGCCTGCCTGCTCACCCGGTTCCTCTCGACGATTCTCTTTGGTGTCCGGGCCGTCGACCCGCTCATCTTTTCCACTGTGGGTGCGGTTCTGGCTTTGGTCGTAATCGTCACCTGCCTCTTGCCGGCCCGGCGCGCGGCCGCGCTTTCTCCTTCTGCCGCGCTTCGTGACGAATAGCCACACCCCTACCGGGGACGGGGAACGCTCACACCACTTCCCACCAACCGCCGTCACTTCCCTGAAGGGGCAACGAATCCCTCATGCAGCGGCTCAATCAAGCGCGCAAACTCAATCAGCCGTGCCTCCGAATACCGCCGGTCTGGGTCGCTTCCATCGCCTCCTGCTCAAAGAGCCATACGAAGGCGTTGGTCTTGTAATTGATGTTCTTGATGTGGTTGAGATGCGCCCGCACGATCTCCTTCGAGGTCGCTTGCTTCTTCCGGATCATCTCCGCCAGTTCCACGGCGGAGGCGTTGACGAACCGCCGCTCCACGGGCAACTCGCTCGCCGGCTTGCGGAATAGCTCCGCTTGCAGCGCCGGCCGCTCGCCGATCGGCTGAGGTTTCTGTGTGTACAGCCAGGCCCCGAATCCGCCCGCCAGCAGCACGATCACACCAATCGTAAGACCTACCCACTTCGTCAGGCGCCTGTTCGATCGATTGTACCTGAGTCTGACAGCGCGGAACGATTTGGCGAACACTGGCTTGGCCGGCTGCCTCTCACCGTGCCGCCAGCATCGCAGCCACTTCTTCTCGAATGCGCTTCACGTTGGGTGCCTGGCGGAAACTCGCGATTCCCTCAACCGGCTCCAATTCGAAATCCTTCACCCTTCCGCGCAATATCGGGAACCGATTCGTCACCCCTTCCACCCATCGCCGCCGCGATGCCTGCGACCAGTCGCGCGAATACACCAGAAACCTTGTGCCAGGATTCGTTGCAGCGAAATACCCCAGAACCACGTCCAGCTTGTCGCGTCCAATCCGCGAAAGCCGCCTGTAAAAGTCCGCATCCTGGCTCGGATTTGGCCACGGGGGCTGATGCGCTTCAGATCCCGCTTCGCCACGGAACTCGAACACCAACGCATGCACGAACAGGGAGCGGTGAATCACGATGAGGGCCGGTTGCTGCGTGGCGAGTTGGTATTCGCGGTTCCAGGCCGCACTCACTGTCTCCTTGTGTACGGAAATCGGTAAACTCGCCAGCGCTTCACTGAGATCGTCGGCGTTTGTCCCCGCCCTCTTCCTGGTTTCCGGATCGTACACTCCATCAGCCGCCGGAGTATCCATCAGCACTACCACTGGTATTCCAGGCGTAGCGCGCGCACCCGCCATTCGTTGCCATACAAATCCCCCCGCCACAGCAACAGCGCCCAACAGGGAAGCCAATACCATGGTTCGCCGCCGCCGCATTCCGAAGGACTTCGCGTTGCCATCGGGCGGCAAAGCGCTTGCTCCACTTGATCCGCCGTGCGTTTGCGCGATCCACCGCAACTCGTCACGCAAATCGGCCGCGGTCTGCCACCTCTCGTCCGGGTCCTTCGCCATGCACTTCTGCAACAGGCGAACCAGCCCCGGCGGCACCGGACCGAGCGGCGAAACCAACGGGGGAGGCTCGTCCTTCATGATTGCTGAGATCAAACTCGCCTGGCTCGAAGCCTGGAATACAGCCACGCCCGTAATCGCTTCAAACAGCACCAGGCCGAAGGCAAACAGGTCGCTGCGGGCATCGGCTGGCTTGCCCTCCAGTTGCTCGGGAGCCATGTAACGCAGGGTGCCCGGAATCTGGTTGGTCTGCGTGATCGCCTCCGCCGCGGTGCCGGTTTCGGTCGCCATCATCTTCGCCAGCCCAAAATCCAGCAGCTTCACACCGGCCCGGTCCACCAGTACGTTACCCGGCTTGAAATCGCGATGCACCACGCCTTTCTTATGTGCCGCCCACAACGCATCTGCCGCCTGCACCCCATATTGCAGCGCACGCTCCACCGGCATCGGCCCTCGCAATGGCCGGCCATCGACGAACTCCATCACCAGATAGTTGGGGCCGACATCATACAGCGTGCAGATGTTCGGGTGGTTCAAGGAAGCAATGATGCGGGCCTCCCGATCGAACCTTTCCGTGAACCGCTCGCGGCAGATCTTGAGGGCCACTGCCCGGTCCAGCCGCGTGTCGTGTGCCTTGTAAACATCCCCCATCCCGCCCCTGCCTAACAGTTCGATAATCCGAAATCGGCCCACCATGCTACCGGAAGTCAAACTCGCTCCCGCCGTTGTGAATGCGCTCAACGGCGAGCCTTCAAGGAACCCGTCATCGGACCCGGCGCCATCTAGTAGCGACTGAAGCTCCGCACGCAGGTCCTCGTTGCCGCCACAAGACTTGCGCACGAATTCTGAGCGCTCTCCACGTGGAAGGGCAAGCGCGGCATGAAACAGTTCTTCGACATGGCTCCAGTCTGGCAAGAAAACCTTTTGCCTATTCTACGCCGCCGCGGAAGCACTCGCCAGTCAACAGGACGGCATCCACCTACCCCCAATTCCAAGTACAATAATCAAAGCAGCATTCACTCGTGCTTCAGGTAATAGATTATGGAGGTTAACTCATGACCACCCAGTCCCGCTGGTCGTGTGTCTTGTCATTGGCGGTACTCCTGGCCCTCTCGGCTGGAACCGCTTTCTCGCAGGAAGTTCGCGCCAGTATCACAGGTGTTGTCCTTGATCCGACGGGCTCTCCCATTGCGAACGCCCGCGTCGTTGCCAGCGATACCGCAACAGCTCGCGCTGTGCCCACGCAAACCAACGAAACCGGCAACTACACCATTCCGTTCCTCGCTCCCGGTAAGTGGGAACTTACCGTCGAAGCAGGCGGCTTCAAGAAATTTCTTCGCCAGGACATCGTCCTTCAGGCTCTCGACCGCGCTCGTATCGACGTCAACCTCGAGGTCGGTGACATCAGCAGCAGCGTCACCGTCACCGGCGCCGTTTCCACTCTCGAGACCGAAACCGCTTCCCGCTCGCAGGTACTCGCCAGCGAAGTTCTTGCCAACGTCCCCACTCAGGGACGCAATCCCTTCCAGATCGCCTGGGCCGCCGGCGGCGTCACCAAAGGCACTGCCTGGCGCTACCTCCGCTCCTTCGATATCGGCGGTACCACCGGTATCTCCATCAACGGCGGCCGCGAGGGCATGAACGAAGTCCTCCTCGACGGCATCAGCAATGTCCGCGCCGAATGGACCGTGATCAGCATCCCCACCACCGAATCCCTCCAGGAGTTCAAGGTCCTCACCAACACCTACGACGCGGCCTACGGGCGCACCACCGGCGGTGTCATCACCATGGTGACCAAAGGCGGCGGCAACAGCTTCCACGGCACCGCTTTCGAATATTTCCAGAACGATAAGCTCAACGCCAATCAGAGCGAACTCAACCAGCCCCAGACCGTTGCCGGCGTCTTCTACCCCAACGGACGCAAGCCTCCAAACCACATCAATCAATTCGGCATCCAGGCCTCCGGCCCCATGTTCATTCCGAAAATCTTCAACGGCAAGAACAAGCTCTTCTGGATGCTCTCCTATGAAGGTATGCGGCAGCGCAGCGCCGACCCCGGCGTCGTCACCTTCCCCATCATGTCCATCCGCGGTGGCGATTTCAATGGCCTTTTCAACGGACAAGGCCAGCCAGTGTTGATCTACGATCCCTTCAGCACCAGGCCCGATGGCAGCCGCACCCCCATCGTTGGCAATCGCATCCCCACCAGTCAAATCGATCCCGTCGCACAGAAGCTGCTCCCCTACTATCCTGCGCCCTCCAGCGCCGGCATCGGACCCGCGGCCGCCAACAATAACCCCTATCCGTCCATCTGGCGCAACGGCTTCGATCAGTTCGTGGGACGCACCGATGCTGTTATCAACTCCAAGAACAACGTGTTCTTCCGCTACAACGAGAACCCGTTCTGGGAATTCCGCAACATCACCTTCGGCTTCGACAACCCCGCTGAGCCCACCGGCAACGCGCCGCTCCTCCGCAATGGCCGCAACTTCACCTTTAACTGGACCTCCACCATCTCTCCCACCATGACCTTCGACTTGCGCACCGGCCTCAACCGCTGGGAAGAAACCGGTGGCAGCACGTTGGGCGCGGGCTTCGACCCCAAACAGTTGGGCTTCGCCCCGGAATTGGTCGCCCAGTTCCCCGCCTTCCAGTTCCCCAATATCCAGATCGAAGGCTACCAGAACATGGGTTCCAACGCGGTTAGCCCCGGCACCCGCGATACCTATAGCATCCAGCCCAACCTCAACAAAGTGGTCGGCCGCCACTTCCTCAAGTTCGGTGGCGAAGGCCGCCGCTATAACAAGAACGTCGCCGGTGGCGGCTATCCCTCCGGAATCTACACCTTCAATCGCAACTGGACGCAGGCCAACTCCACCCGCGCCGACGCGGTCAGCGGCAACGGCCTTGCCACCATGCTCATGGGCATCCCCAGCGCCGCCTCCGTGCAGTTGAACATCGATCCGGCTTACCGCCATCACTACTTCGCCGGCTTCTTCCAGGATGACTGGAAAATCAGCAACAAGTGGACCCTCAACTTCGGTCTGCGTTGGGACATGGAAACCGCCAACGTTGAGCGCTTCGATCGCCAGATCACCGGCCTCGATCTCAACGCCGCCAGCCCCATCGCCAGCCGCGTCAGCGGTCTCAGCCTCAAGGGCGCCGTCCTGTTCTCGGGTCTCAATGGCGAGTCCCGCTCGCTCATGGATGCCCCCCGCAACCAGTTCCAACCCCGCATCGGCGTCGCTCACAACATCAGCAACAAGTGGGTTCTCCGCGGCGGCTTCGGCCTCTATTACGTCGGTGAGGATGCCACCGGTTCGAGCAACGGCTTCAGCCGTCAGACCAACGCCGTGGTTTCCACCGACGGTCTCACTCCGCTGGCCGGAATGAGGACCGCCAATCCGTTCGTCGGGCTCCCCGGCGGCCGTCTCCTCGCTCCTATCGGGAACAGCCTGGGCGCCGCCAGCTTCCTCGGCGAATCCGTGCCTACCTTCTACCGCACGCGTCCGCTGCCTTACTCCATGCAGTGGTCGTTCGACATCCAGCGCGAAATGCCCGGCAACATGCTGGTCGAAGTCGGCTACTCCGGCAACGCCAACCGCCGTCTGCCCATCACCTACAACCTGAACTACATCCCTGCCAATGAACTCGGCCGCCGTACTTCCGCCGGGGTCATCGACAATGCGTACTATCAGGCACAGGTGCCCAATCCGATGGCAGGCCTCATCCCCAACAACGCCGCATTGAATGGCGCCACCATCCAGCGGCAGATCCTGATGAATGCCTACCCGCAGTTCACGCAGGTCCCCCTCAACGATGTCGCCATCGGCCGCGCTCAATACCACGGCATGACCGTTAAGGTCACCCGCCGCTTCTCGCAGGGCTTGAGCTTCCTTTCCAGCTACACCGTGCAGAAGAACCTTCGTCAACAGCGTTCGCTCAACGCCCAGGACTTCGGCGGAATCAATAATTTCGACGGCACCACCCTGATCAAAGAAGCCGATCAGAATACCGACATTCCGCAGAAGTTCGTCATCGCTGGTATCTACGAACTTCCCTTCGGCAACGGCAAGCGCATCGCCAACACCACCAACGCGGTGGCCAATCACCTCGTCGCCGGCTGGCAGTTGAACTTCAACGTCACCTATCAGAGCGGTATGGTCGCCGATTACCCCAACGCTCCTCAGGTCGCCCCAGGGTCCGCCAAGCTGGACAATCCGAGCTCCGCTCAGGTGTTCAACACTTCCCTTTGGAAGAAGTCCGATGGAACCCCGGTGGCTCTCCAGGAGCCGTTCACACTGCGCACCTTCCCGTTCTTCTTCAGCGATGTCCGCCGCCCCGGTTACCAGAACTGGGACGTCTCCATGCTGAAGAACTTCCCCATTCGCGAAAGCCTCCGCCTGCAGTTCCGGTTTGAGATGGTCAATATGTTCAACCATCCCTTCTACCAGAACATTCAGTCCACGGACGTCACCAACGCGCTGTTCGGCCGCTTGAATCCGCAGCAGGCCAACCTGCCTCGCTTCATCAAGCTCGCCATGCACCTCACCTGGTAAGCAGCGTAAGTAGCCGCTCATCAAAGGGCCGCCCGTCACCTCCCAAGGTGGCAGGCGGCCCTTCCTGTTTTCCCTCTTAGCCTCGTATCCTGCCGAGCAACTCCTGCCACCGCGGGTGCTGGATCATCCCCCCCGCATCCGCAACATAGTTGTCGATCCGCAGCATCGCCACACCCAGCGTCGGCTCCTTCTCCGCCAGTGCCGCCTCGAAACACTCGATGGCCTCATCCGTCTGGCCTAGATTTGCGTGAATCGTGCCCAACGTGAACCTCTGCGCATACCCCGCCGCCCGCACCTGATGCCACTCCTCGATCAGCGCTTCCGCTTCCCCGCGCCTCCCGCTGTGTGCGTAAACGCCCGCCAGGGTTCCCGCTACCCAACTCATCCGCGGCCCGATGCTGCGCGCCAGTTGCAATACCGGAATCGCTCCCTCCGCATCCCCCAGCGCGGACAGCGCCATGCCCTTCAGCCACAGCGCCATCCAAAAATGAGGATTCAGTTCCAGCGCTTCCTCCGCGTAACGCAAGGCCGCATCATAATCCCTTCGATGCGTATGAACCATCGAGAGCCCGAAACGATGCAGCGGTGACAGCGGATCCAGTTGAGCAGCCCTCGTCATCTGATCCAATGCTTCATCCGTGCGCCCCAGCGCGCAGAGAAATTCCGTCGCGAAATAGTTCCGCGCCAGCGGCGTCGCCGGATTCAACTCAATCCCACGGCGGAAATGCGCCTCCGCATCCACCCAACGGTATTCATATTGGACAAGAAATCGCCCATAAAACGTATGCGCCAGGGCATGCAAGGGATCCAACGCCAAACACTTCTCGATGAGCGCCTTCGCCGAAGCATACACTGGCAGCGACGGCGCCAGGCCGAACATCGCCGCAGCCAGTTGGTACCCCGCCAAATCGGCATACGGATCCGGATAGTCCGGATCCAGCGCCAACGCGCGCTTCTGAAAATCCACCGCCAGATTCATATCCGTCGGCGTTAGCCGCGAATAGTGGAACCGCCCTCGCAGGTAGCATTCAAATGCTTCCAGATTCGAAGTCCCTCGCTTGACCAGCGGCCCCACGTGCGCAGCCGCCAGTTGCACGCGAAGTGCTTCCACAATGGACCGCGCAATCGTCTCCTGTACCTCAAAAATATCGCTCAAGTCGCCGTCATAGCGCTCCGCCCAAAGCTGCTGCTCATCGCTGGTGCGGCGCAGTTGCGCCGTCACTCTCACCCGGTTCCCTGCCTTCCGGATACTGCCTTCCAGCACCGTCGCAACCCGCAGCTTTTCGCCAATCTCCTTTGCCGAATGCTGATCCGCGCGGAACGCGAACGCCGATGTGCGCGCAATGACCCGCAAATCCTTCAACCGTCCCAGCGCGCTGATAATCTCCTCTGCCAGCCCCGCTCCAAAATAGTCGTTCGATGCATCGCCGCTCAGGTTCGCAAATGCCAGCACGGCAATCGACGGAACCAGCGTGTTTGCATCTGTTCCTGGTGCGGCCGCGCCGCTCGCCAGTGCTTCGCGCGCGTCCGACATCGTGGCGAACCGTTGGCCCACCTCTTTCCGCAGACAACGGTGGATCACCGATTCCACGCTTGCAGGCAACCCGGGGATCAACTCCCGCAACGGCGTTGGCTCGTCACGCAGAATCGACGCGATCACAGCACCGGCCGTTGTGCCCCGGAACGGAAGTTGCCGCGCCACGCACTCGTACAGCACCACCCCGAACGCAAACATATCGGAGCGGGCGTCCACCGGCTTGCCCTCCGCCTGCTCCGGCGACATGTAGGCTGGTGTCCCCAGAATCATTCCGGAGCGTGTCGCAACATCCCGCGCCGCCACCAGTGTTGGTTCATCCGCGCGCAGCGTGGGCAAGGCCGCGGTGACCTTGGCGATTCCAAAATCGAGGATTTTCGCCGTCCCGTCCTCCGTAATCAGAATATTCGCAGGCTTCAAATCACGATGAATAATGCCGGAAGCATGCGCCTTTTCCAGTGCCGAGGCAATCTGTACCCCCAGATGCACCACTTGTGACAGAGTGAGCGGATTCTCATCCAGCGTCTGCGCCAGCGTCTTTCCGGTCACATATTCCATCACAATGAAGAGATCGTCACCCCATTCCCCGATGTCGTAAATCGTCACAATGTTCGGATGATTCAGCCTGCATGCGGTTCTCGCTTCGCGGATAAAACGCTCGCGGCTGGCCGGATCTCCGGAGTTGCTGGGAGACAACAACTTGATGGCTACATCACGCCCAAGACGCGTGTCGTGCGCGCGGTAAACTTCCCCCATCCCGCCCGCGCCAAGCGCATTCGAGATCGCATACGGGCCCAGGATTGCACCAGTGGATAGCCGCATGACCCAGTCTGCTACCTGAGTCTAGTGCATAGACGGCTCAGCGGCAACTCTCAGCCGCACCCCGGGCCGGCAAAAAATCCGCGAATTTCGCCGGCCAATCCCGCTGTCTGGATTGTAAGAGGTTCCATCTATGACAAACTCCGCTTCTTTCAATTCCGCCGTGGAAACACTTCTTTCCACGGGCCGCGCCGCCGCTTTGGCCTCCCGGCTCGAACAGGGGGCGCGCGCCCTCGCCCAACTCGCCCGCTCACTCACCGGCGCGCAATGGCAAACCCGCCTGCCCGGGGACGGCCGCACCATCGGCGTCGTCATCCATCACGTTGCCAGCGTCTACCCGTTGGAAATCCAATTGGCGCAGAAGCTGGCTGCCGGCGAATCCATCACCGGCGTCACCATGGCCGACGTCCACACCCTGAATGCCAATCACGCCGTGGAATTTGCTGCCGTAACCCGGGAAGAAGCCATCGAACTCCTCGAACGCAACAGCGCCGCCGCCGCCGCTGCCATTCGAGCTCTCAGTGATGAGGCACTGGCCCAGGCTGCTCCCGTCTCTCTCTACTCCGGCGCTCCTCCGCTTACCTGCCAGTTCCTGCTCGAGGATCACGCCGTCCGTCACAGCTACCACCACCTCGGCGCCATCCAGCGCTGCCTGAAGGAGGGCTCAACGCAAAACTAACCAACTCCAGTCCGCCCAACAAATCAGCAGTAGAAGAAAAAAGGAAAAACAAATGAAAATACTTCAGATTGTGCGGCAACTGCCGCTGGCGCGGCTCTTCACGGCAGGACTTCTGCTCGCCGCGTCCCACTCGCGTGCCCACGCCAACAGTATCAGCTTCGGCATCGATCCCTTCGAAGGCACAACGGTTCGCAACAGCCCAGGGCGACAGGTCGTCGGCGGAGAACTCTTCGTCTCCTTCCACACCGGCACGGAAACCTTCGTCTTCAACGGCCCTGCCTTCGGCATGACTGAGATCCGCTTCGCCAACGGTGCCATCGGCAACATTCCGTCCAACGCCAATGTGGTTGTCCTCCAAACCACCGACAACGACAACAACACGCTCACGCCCTTCGGCGCAGGCAACGCCGCCGACCTCCTGGCGGCACAAATCACCGTCTCCGGACCGGGCCTGTTCATCTACTTCAACAGCAGCCTCGATCTGCCGCGCCTCGTCTACTCCGATGACATCAGCAGCAACACGGCCGATCTCAAAATCCTCGCCCGCATGCTGAATCTGAACGGCCAGACCGGCATCAACGCGCTGCCCACGTTCTCCGTGGAGAATTTCGCCTTCGCCGAAGACTCCCCGGTTCCTGAGCCTTCCAGTGCGCTCTTGCTGGGTGCGGGACTCGCATTCCTGGCCTTCTCTGCACGCAAGCGCCCGCGGATCCTGGCCGCAGCCTCCCTCGTTGCTGCCGTCACCTTCGCCGTCGCCGCGGAGCACGAACACGACATGAGCCCTTCTCCCGCGAAGCTCGTGGAAATTGTCCGTAACGCCACTCGTGCCTTCATTGACGTCAACGCAGTCACCCGCGCCGGTTACACCCCCCTGTTCGGCTGTGTCAGCGGACCCGAGCACGGAGCCATGGGCGTTCACTACATCAACCTCGGCCTGGTCGGCGATGGCGAGATCGACGCACAGCGCCCCGAGGCCATCATCTACGAGCCCGCTGCCGGTGGCATGCGTCTCGTAGGTGTCGAGTACATCGTCGATGCCGCCACCTGGCTGGAGCGTCATTCCGCTCCCCCAGTCCTGGAGGGGCAGGCCTTCCATCTCGTCAGCAGCCCCAACCGCTACGGCTTGCCGCCTTTCTTCGAACTCCATGTCTGGGCCTGGAGAAAAAATCCCAACGGCGCTTTCGTCGATTGGAATAGCCGCGTGACTTGCGAAGGCCAGTAAAAATACGTCAGGCGCTGCCCGCAAAGGCAGCGCCTGATTCTGTCTCCTGTTCGTCTTCCGAAAGAAACTACTTCGGCGTCACGTGAATCAGTGCGCCCGGATTCGCATCTTCCAACATCCACAGCGACCCATCCGGAGCCTGCTCCACATCGCGAATGCGCTTGCCCACTTCCCACCGCTCCGCCGTCTTGGCGCCACCCTTGCCATCGAACACGATGCGGTTCAGTGACTTGCTCCCCAACCCGCTGATGAACCCGCTGCCATCCCATTGCGGAAACGTCTTCTTGCCGCGATAGAACATCAGATTGCCAGGAGCAATCACCGGCACCCAATACAGCACCGGCTTCGCATACTCCGGCCGCGAGTCATGACTCGGAATCGGCACTTCGTTATAGTTCTTCCCGAAGGAGACCACCGGCCAGCCGTAATTCTTTCCCTTTTCGATCAAGTTCAATTCATCCCCGCCGCGCGGCCCATGCTCCACTTCCCACAATTCACCACTCGGCGAAAACGCCAGGCCATACGGTGCGCGGAAGCCGCTCGCCCATGTTTCCGCCGGCGTCAGGTTCGGCCCCGGAAACGTGTATGTGCTCACCACCTTCGCTGTCTTCGCCAACTCCGTATCGCGCGGCGGATCAATCAACGGAATCGTCGATGCACCCGTCTTGCCCTCGTTCGGATTCCCCGGCGCCGGCTTCCCATCGAGCGTCAGCCGCAGAATCTTGCCCACCGGCTGATTCGGATCCTGTGCCGGAACCATGCGCTGCCGGTCGCCCACCGTCATGTAGATGTACTGCCCGTCGGGCGAAAACGCAATCTGTCCGCCTGCCTGTCCGCCCATGCCTTTGGGCATCTGGCGCCACAGCACCTGCAGATTCTCCACTCGTGGGATGCGCCCCAGATTCAGCTTCGCCCGCGCCAACACCTGGCCACCGCCGTAATCCCCCGGTTCGATGTAAGTGAGATAGATACTCTCGTCGGTGGCATACCGCGGCGACACAAACACGCCCAGCATTCCGTTCTGCCCCTGCCAAAAGACGGCAGGAGTATTGGCCAGCGGAGCGATCTTCTCTCCCTGCGCCGACACCAGCCACACCGGCCCGATCTTTTCCGTCACCAGCATTCTGCCATCCGGCAGAAACGCGATTCGCCACGGCAGCCCGAAAGTGGCCGTAGTCGTCATCTGAAAAGGGATTGTGGCCTCGGGCTTCTGTTCGCCCACATTCGTCTGTGCCCAAGCCATCGCCGCCCAACTGAAAAGCATCGCCGCTCTCGCCAATTGCATCTTCCTTACTCCTTGCATCGATCTTATGAGACGTAGTCCAGTATACAAGTCGAGCAACACGAAACCAAGAGAACAGAAACCAGGTCAGACCAGATCTGGTCTGTGTTATTCTCGGTGCATGGTGGTCCGGAACATATCACAAGCGAAGGCTGAGCTATCCGCCCTCATTGAAGAAGTCCAGAAAGGGACTGAGGTAATTCTCGCCAAAGCAGGCAAGCCGGTTGCAAAACTGGTTGCATACCATGGCCCCTCCAGACCGCGGACTCCCGGATCGATGGCCGGCGAGATCTGGATCGCCCCTGACTTCGACACGCTGCCTGACGACATCGCTGAAGCCTTTGGCATGTCGGAGCCGACTCCGTGAAAATACTGCTTGATACACACTTGATCCTGTGGTGGTTGGCGGACAACCCACTGCTGTCCCAGCAGGCGCGTGCACTGATCAGCGATCCGGAAAACACAGTATTCCTCAGCGCTGTTAGTCTCTGGGAGATCTGGCTGAAGATGAGCTTGGACAAACTCCGTTTGCCCCCGGATTTCGAAGCCAAACTGGCAGCCGAGTCCTTTGAGAACTTGCCTCTCACTGCTGTCCACACCCGCCACATCGCGTCGCTTCCCTGGCACCATCGCGACCCCTTTGACCGCATGCTGGTTGCCCAGGCGCACTCGGAGAAATTGATGTTGCTGACGGTCGATGACATGGTCGCGAAGTATGGAGACTTCGTCCGGCTTGTCCGCTGATACTCCTCCCGCAATCCACCAATCGTTCTGTTGCCTATCCCCCCGTTAACCGGGCATCCTCCCTTGCCGCTTCTTCAGTGCGCCGTCGAACGTCTGCTTCACCGGCCCCAGCACTTGCACAAATTCCAGTTGCTCCCCTTCCGGCCCCTTGCAATACATCAGTGACCAGCCATTTGAGCTGCCTTCCCTGATCTTGATCGTGTTGGTCTCTCGCGGCGCCTTCCTCCGCTCCGCATCCGACGCAAACGCCTTCGTCCGGTTCGCCTTCACGTTCGTCATCCCTCGCCGGCCAGCCTCCGCCTCCAGATCCTCGATGAACTGATCAAAATCGACGTCATCCTGAACGTAAAAACAGATATGCGCGGAACTCGGATAGGCCGGGCTCGTCCGTTCCTGCGGCGGCGCAAAACTGCTTCCGCTTCCCGCCGGCTGACTCTGATCGCGATACTGCAGCAGTTCGATCACCACGTTTTCGAACTGCACGAAGCGCACATCCAGGCGTTGCCCACCGCCGCGGAGATCCGGAACACCTACCGTATGGGGATTGATGCCCCGCTCCATCGCGCCGATCTCCTCATGCAGCAACAGCGTGTTGTGAATCAGCTCGCCTTGAAAGTTTCCATCGCGCATCACCTCGGTTCCGCCCAGAACCTCCGTGTAGAACTCGAACGCCCGGTTCATGTTCTGGACAGTCACTCCGATATGCTGCACTCCCCGCAGCCTGGCTACCAAAGCATCGTTTCCCATTTTTCTTGCCCTCCTGGTAGTCCACAAGTTCTCCCTTGCGACATCCCAGTTTGCCCGCTCGCCCGTATTCCCGAAACCCTGGATATGGCTATGCGAAGCTGCCCCGTTCGGGCTCTTCGCCGGTAACCCCTTTCGGTAGCGGCCAGCTAACCGTGCCTGGCTATCTTTCGATACCCATTTTCTATCTTCCGACCTCGCTCTCTTTTTCTGTGATACCATCCCCCAATGCAATTCCTGCGTATCGTGGTCTTTCTCCTCGCTACACTTCCGGCTGCCCTCGCGCAAACCGGCGTAGGCAAAATCCAAGGCACGGTAAAGGATGCCAGTAGCGCCGTTGTTCCCGGCGCCAATGTCACGGCCATCCATACCCTAACCGCACGTGAGTATCGCACCACCACCAGCGAAATCGGCTTCTACGTCATCCCCTCCCTTCAACCCGGCCCTTACCGTGTTCGCATCGAATCCGCCGGCATGGAGCCTTTCACCGGTGAATTCGTCCTTCAATCCGGACAAACCGCCGTCGTCGATGCCTCCCTCACCGTAGGCAGCACCGCCACCGAAGTCGTCGTTAAAGCAGACGCCGCTCCTCTCGTCACCACTACCGCCGCAACTCTCGCCAACGTCACCGATCGCGCCCGCCTCGATCAACTCCCCATCAGCGGACGCATGTTCCAATCCCTGGTGGCCCAAACCACCCCCGGCATCGATGGCGCCTCGCAAGCCCCGCGCGTCTGGGGTCTCCGCTGGGGCGTCGAGTTCCTTCAGGATGGTGCAGTCATGGCCAATCGCGACACCGGCGAACTCTCCGGCCGTCCCCCAGGCATGGACACCATCGAAGAATTCCGCGTCGAAACCAACAACTCCTCGGCCAAACTCAACCGTCCCGGCACCGTCATGGTCACCACCCGCGGCGGCACCAATCTCTTCCACGGCTCACTGCTCGAAATCGCCCGCAACAACAACCTAGGCTTCGGCGTCGCCCGCCAGCGCCAGGATCGTTGGACCCGTCCGCCTCACCTCGTGCGCAACGAATTCGGCGGCTCCGCCGGCGGCCCCGTCTACCTCCCCAAACTCTACAACGGCAAGAATCGCACCTTCTTCTTCTATTCCTACGAAGCATTCCGTAGTCTCACCGGCACCACGCGCGATACCGCTGTTCCCACCGCTGCCATGCGCGAAGGCGATTTCTCCGGCCTCGTCAACGCCGCCGGACGCCAGTCCATTCTCTACGATCCCTGGTCCACCGGCGCAAACTGGAGCCGCGTCCCCTACGTCGGCAATCGCATCCCGATGAATCGCCAGAGCCCGCTCGCTAAGTACCTCTATAGCGTCACGCCGCTCCCCAACGATCCATCCAATCCCCTCGTCGCCAGCAACTACTATTACCTCGCTCCCAACAATCGCCTCGAGTGGACCATGACCACTCGCTTCGATCACCGCCTCTCCGACAAGGATCAGATCTTCGTCCGCTACACCAAAGGCGTTCGCGACGCCTTCGCGCAAAGCGGCAATAACAATTCCCCCACCACTCTCGACAACTCCGCCAACGGCACTTCGCGCCCCATCCGCGACAACACCGGCGTCGTCTCCTGGACCCGCAACATCTCCCCGACATTCTTCAGCGAAACCCTCTTCAACGTCGGCGTCGAAGATCTCAACTTCATCAACGTCGGCGACGACAAGAAATACGCCGACCAGCTCGGTCTCCCCAATCCTTTCGATGAATTCGGCTTCCCCAACATCACCACCACCGGGCTTCGCATGGAATACATCACCGCCGCCAATCGCCGCAACTCCATCGTGAAGATCTTCAACATCGACCAGAATTTCACCAAGATTCATGGCCGCCACGAAATGCAGTTCGGCGGGCGCCTCCGTCACGAAGGCCTCAACATCCTTCCTGACCAGCAGCAAGTGCAGGGCGCGCACGCCATGAACGGCCAGTTCACCGCGCAATACGATCCAACTTCCGGATCCACCTACAGCGCCGTGCCCTTCACCGGACACGCCGCCGCCGATCTCTTCCTCGGCACCATCAATTCCTACTCCGCCCAATTCGTCCGCAAGTGGTACGACATGCACTCGCGCGAATTCGCTCTCTACTTCCAGGACAACTTCAAGGTCAATTCGCGCCTCACCCTCAACCTCGGCATGCGCTGGGAAATGTACACCCCCATCCGTGAGCGCAACAACTTCCTCACCGGCTTCGATCCCAAAACAAAATCCATCGTCAATGGCACCGACTGGGAAACCATGTACAAAATCGGCGCCACCACTCCGGCCATCGCCAACGTATTCCGCAATCTCGGTGTGCCGTTCATCACTCCGGAAGCGGCCGGTCTTCCCGATGGCTTGATGTACCTCAACAAGTGGGACTTCAACCCCCGCGCCGGCTTTGCCTACAAAGTCACCAGCGGCGCGCGTCCCTTCGTCGTTCGCGGCGGCTACGGCATTTACGGCTATCCCATGCCGCTGCGTGCCTTCAACGCCCGCATGCGCCAGAATCCGCCCACCACGGCCCGCTTCACCTATCAGTTCTCCAACTCGGCCCAAACCCCCGATCGCCTTCCCAACTACGGGCTCCGCAGCGTCCCCACTGTCATCGCCGGCCAGAACAGCCGTGACATCCTCGACCTCAATAGCCCCACCGGCATTACTCGCGGTTCGTTCCTCACCAGCTACTTCAATCCCAACCAGCCCACCTCGCGAGCTCATGAATGGAACATCACCTTCGAACGCGAAATCCTCGAAAACACCGTCCTCCGCTTCGGCTACGTCGGTACCCACGGCTCGCGCCTCGATATGTTCTATTCCTACAACCAGAGCCCCAACGACTATGTCTGGTTCAAGACCACCGGCCTTCCCCGTCCCACAGGCACCTTCTCCGGCACGGCCACCCGTGCCTTCGAAACCACTCTATTCGGCGACATCGAAGAGTATCAGAAGACCGGCTGGTCCAACTCCCAGAACTTCCAGCTTGAAGTGCAGCGCCGCTACGCCAAAGGCTATGCCTTCCAGGTCTTCTACGTGCTCTCCAATTCACTCAAGGCCGCGGGCAACGGTTGGTCCGACGACATCCTTCCGTCCTCCAACACCTTCCTTCCCGGAGCCGTCCCTGAAGAACTCGGCGCTCGCGCCCGTCTGCTTTTCTATCAGCGCGACATCGAAATTCCTCAACATCGCGTCAATTGGAACTTCATCGCCGACCTCCCCTTCGGCAAAGGCAAGAAGTTCTACCCCGGCGCGGGCCCGGTCATGAATCGCATCGTCGGTGGCTGGCAGTTCGCGGGCAACGGCTCCATGAGCTCCAACTGGTGGGGCCTTCCCGCCAGCAACTACGTCTTCCCCAATCCCGTCGAAATCTACGGAACCCAGCACAAAGTGCAGGATTGCCGCAGCGGTGTCTGCCGCGATGCCTACCTTTATTACAACGGCTACATCCCGGCCAATCGCATCAACAGCACCGATGCGCAAGGCCGCCCCAACGGCGTCATGGGAGTCCCCTCGAACTACCGCCCCGCGCATTCTCCGCTGATCCCCACGCCTGCAAACGGAGGCAGTGCAGCGGATCCGAACTTCGCCTTCTACGAGAGCAACACCGTCTACATCCCCATGCGCGACGGCTCGCTCCAACGCACTTCGCTCAACGACAACCTCAACCCCTGGCGCAACCAGTGGCAATCCGGTCTCTTCAGTTGGGGCCAGAATGCTTCGCTCTTCAAAGTCATCCCCATCAATGAGCGAGCCTTCTTCCGCCTCAACATCGATTTCTTCAACGTCTTCAACATGCCAGGCATTCCGAAGACACCCGATTCCACCACCGGCCTGATTGATGCGCAGTTCTCCGGCAACGGAGCCCGCGCCCTCCAATTCGGCCTCCGCCTCACCTGGTAACCACTGTGGGGCAGACGCCCTCGCCTGCGGGCCGACCCCCCGGTCGGCCCTTCCGCTGACGTCCCCCATCAGTTGTATTCTTCTCTTATGCCCGCCGCCGCTCTCCTCCTGCTCACCACCCTCCTCCTCCCACAAGCAACCGCCCAAAACTGGACCTGGCGCCCCACGGCACTCCTCAACCAGGCCCGTTCCAACGCCTGCGCCGTCTCCCTGGCCGATGGCCGCGTCTTAATCAGCGGAGGCACCGCTGGCGAAGCCCTATCATCCACCGAGATCTATCAAACCACTCCCGAGGAGAGCTTCACTGGCGCCGCCCCGATGAACTCCCCGCGCTCCGGACACGGTTGCGCCCTCCTCAACGATGGCCGCGTTCTCGTTGCCGGCGGCGGCTCTCTAAACCTCGAATTCTACGAGCCCTCGCTCGACACCTGGACGACGGTCTCCTCCAACATCCTCCGCTCCGCGGGCGCCACCATCACCGCGCTCCCCGATGGACGCGCGCTCATCACCGGCGGCAAGGCCATCGAAGTGGAAGTCTTCGACTCCGATACCTCCACCCTCAGTGTTCTCCCCACCGCGCTCACACTCCGCGAGCGCAATTCCGTCACACTCCTCCGCGATGGCCGCATCCTCATCGCCGGCGGCATCGGTGAAGCAGTCCCGCTCAACACCGCCGAAATCCTCGATCCCATCACCGGCGAAATCACCACTACCTCGCTCACCGCGCCACGCGCCGGCCACTCCGCCACAGCCCTCCTCGACGGCCGCGTCCTCATCGCCGGCGGAACCAATGGAACCGCGGAACTCAACACACTCGAAGTCTGGAACCCCGAATCGAACACCTTCCAGCAACTCTCCGCATCCCTCAAGGACGCACGTCAAAACCACACCGCGCTCTTGTCCGAAACCAACGGCATCGTCCTCATCACCGGAGGTTCGGCCGCCTCCCAACCACTCGCCTCCTCTGAGCTCTTCGATCCCTCCGCGAACTCCATCGAGCAGGCCGGTTCGCTCACCGCCGCGCGCACGCAACTCGCCGCCGTCATCCTCCCCGATGGCTCCATCCTCGCCACCGGAGGCCGCGATGAATCCGGACCCAGCCGCGCTTGCGGCATCCTTCCTAGTCCCAACTTCCGTTTCTCCCAAGCCACCTACCATCCGCTCGAACGCGCATCGGTCAGCGGATCCACTGGTGTTTCCTCCCTCAACGGCCGCATCACCTTCGACCTCCAGCAAATCGACGCCTCAGGAAAATCCGCAACCGCCAATGCCCGGCTCGTCTCCGCCTTCGGCACGCTCGTCAACGGCAACCTCCCCAGCACTCCGGTCATCGATCTCGCCCGCGCCGATGTCGGCAGCTCGTTTGTCCTCACCATGAAGGCCACTGTCACTGCTACTCAAACCTTCAGCGTCCAAGTCCGCTTCAACGTCAAACTGCGCTCCACCCTGCAAATCACCGCGCTCACCGGAGCCATCATCGCCGGCCAACCCGTGATCACGCGCACCACCCTGTCCGCCGACGGGTCAAACGTCAACTTCAACGGCACGATTAACATCACTGCCGGCAGCGCTACCTTGGCGAAGAACGTGATCGCCAGCGCGGCCAGCTTCAGCACCGAACAGACGCTCTGTTGTCCACTCCCCGGAACCAGCACCGCGGCATCCGGCAATCTTCCGCTCAACGCCACCTACGGCGGCAACCTCTTCCTCGAGCCTTCCTCCGCATCGTCCACCCAAATCGTCGTCAGCACCGTCCCATCCATGTCGCTCACCATCGGCCTCTTGCGGCTTGCCACGCCCTCGCCCATCATCGTGAATGTGGTGCCCACCGGCCCCAGCCTCAGCGGCAACGGCGTGACCATCGATCCTTCCCTGCGCCCCACCGGTACGGGCACGCTGAAACCAATCAGCGGCGCCGCTATCTCTGCCGACCTGCAGCCGCCTGGTGGATTCACCAGCGCCCCCACCTACCCGCTGGCGGCCGCAACCGTAAACTACACCCCCACCATCTCCGACCGGCGCAGCGGAACCATCTGCTTCGATGCCGCCTATTCCGGCGACACACGCTATCGCGCCATCACCGCGCTTGCCAACCTGTTCTGCGCTCCCGTCAGCGGAGCCCCCACCACCATGCAATCCGTTACGCCGCCGGCTACGTTTGCGCTCGGAATCCCAACGCCAATCACCGCCCGTCTCACCTGGCCCAATTCCGTCGGCATCGTCGGCCGCACCGTCAACGTCCTCGCCGACACAAGATCCGCCGGCTCCATCCAACTCACTCCCGATCCCACCGGACTCGGCAACGCCCAAGGCACGGCAAACCTCCTGCTCCCCTTCAACACCCGCTCCGTAGCTCTCACCTACAACCAGAGCGGCGATCTGCTCGCCTCGCAAACTTCGTTCCCCATCGCCATGTCTCCCGTATCCACCTCCATGGTTGCCCGCGCCGCCGCCACCGTCACCAATCCCTTCTCCATCGGCTACACGCTCACCATCAACAATCAAAGCGTCACCATCCCCGGCGGCACTTCGCTCGGCGCAGGCATCGAACTCCGCGACAACGGTGCGCTCGTCCAGACACTGCCCGCCCCCGCTATCCCCACCGGCTTATCCGGCACACTCCCCGATGGATCCAGCAACACCATCCTCCCATCCACCATCCTCGTCAACGGCACGTTCAGCAATCTCATCCTGCCCGTTGGACAGCACGTCTTCACCATTCGCTTCCTCGGCAGCGCGCTCTTCCAGACGGCGCAGGTGCAGGTCTCCGTTCTCGTGCAGTAAACGAACCTTGCTACGCTGAAACCGACCATGAAACGGCGAAGCCTCCTCAAAGCGGCGGCACTGGCACCGGTGCCGCTCACAGCCCAAGATGTCGGCCTCGGCGCTCGCAAAGGCCCGTCCACGCGCCTCGAAACGCCTTACACCACGCAGATCGAAACGCCGCACACCAAGTGGGCCAACCCGCTGCCCGGCGGCCCCATCCGCCTCCTCGCCGTACCCAGCGTCAGTGAAGGCCGCACCGTTGTCGAACTCGCCCAGCGCCTCTCCCTCGATCTCACCACCGTCTCCATCGATCCCGAATGGGACGTCAATAAGTGGACCATGTGCTTCGGCCGCGACTACGGCGCCCGCGCCGAACGCGGCAACCTCTCTCTCATCTACTCCTACCTCGAACAGGAACTCCTCAGCCCAAAACATTTCGACGCCATTTTGTTACCCCTCAATCACGGCTGGAACGAACTCACCGAAGCCTCTCGTAACGCCCTCACCAAACGCGTGCAGGAAGGCGCGGGCCTCGTCCTCATCCGCCCCTTCACCTGTCCCCTCTCGCCACTCACCACTGCAGAAGAAACCTCATTCGAAAAATCCCCCTGGCAACGCGACGCCAATCACTACATCACCCGAGCCATTCCCGTCGAAGCCTTCCCCTCTCAATTCCTCGAACACCATCGCGCCACCCTCCGCCCCAACGCGCAGGCCCTCATTCAATCCGCCACTGGCACGCCCGTCCTCGCCGCAACTACGCACCAGCAGGGCCGCATCCTCGCCTTCGGCTATCGTTCCTACGGCGTCAGTTGGCACATGCCGATGGAAGCCCGCCATCACCCCGTCGATCTGCAGTGGGAATACTTCTACGCCCTTCTCTGCCGCGCCATCATCTACGCCGCCAAACGCGAGCCCGCCACGCCACTTGCTCCCAACACCGGCGAAGAACGCATCCGCAACATCCACGGCATCATCCAAACCACATCCCCACTCACTCCCGGCCGCTACTTCCGCGAACGCCGGCAAGGCCCTGACTGGAACATCTCCGTCATCGACGTCCCCGGCACAGGCAGAATCGAAAACCTCAAAGTTGAGCCCACCATCATCCGCGAAGCATCCCCAGTCAAAGTCACCTTCGACGCCACAACAACAGCTACTGTCGAACTCATCGATGGTCTCGGCCGCCTCCTCGCCTCCGCCACCGGCAACGCGCAGGTCACCCTCACCCCATCGCGACCCCTCGTCCACTCCGGCGTAGTAAGAGTCACCGCCGGCTCCGCCACCGAAGTCTTCCCCGTCCACTTCGAAGCCCACTCCCGCGACTGGCACGATTACGAAGTGATGCTCCCCTGGGCCGGCCCCCGCAGCTATCAGCCTTGGATGAAAACGCTCGACCAGCAGTTCCGCCGCATCGGCATCACCACCCTCGCCACTCCCGAGCGCAACTTCCGCTTCATGGTCAGTGCTCACCTCAATGCCTTCGGCATCTACTGGTACCGCCGCGACAACTACCTCAACCGCAAAAAGCTCTACGCCGAAACCCGCGACAAAAAATACCTCACCCGCGAAATCGTCCTCCAATCTCCCGCCTTCGAAGAAAGCGTGAAGAAAGAACTCGGACGCGCCACTAGCGAACGCGCCGCGCTGAAACCCTTCGCCTACTACCTCGCCGACGAGTCATCACTCACCTGCTACACCGACGCCTACGATGTCGATTGGGCCCCCGAATCCCTAGCCGCCTTCCGCCAATATCTCCAAACCCAATACACCACCCTGGAAAAGCTCAACGCCGCCTGGTCCACCCAATTCCCCACGTGGGACGCCGTCGTCCCCATGACCACCGAAGAAGCGCAGAAGCACACCAGCTTCGCTCCCTGGGCCGAGCACCGCATCTACATGGATCGCGAATTCGTCCGCGCCTTCGCCAAAGCCCGCGATTGGCTCAAGCAAATGGATCCCGGCGCGCGCCCTTCCATCTCCGGTACACAAGTCCCCACCGCCCACAATGGTTGCGACTGGTACGCCATCGATCAGGAGCTCGAATACATCCAGCCCTACTCCGGTGGTGGCCAGGATGCCATGCACTACCTCTTTAATCCCAAACTCCGCATCACCGGCTTCACCGGCTACGGCGACACCGGAGACGCCGCCCGCTATCAGCAATGGCAGCGCCTCTTCTACGGCCACTGCGGAGCCTCCATCTTCTGGCACTACACCCTCCTCAACCCCGACCTCACCTTCAGCCCGCAAGGCGCGGCTCTCGCCGACACCTTCGCCAAACTCCAATCCGGCATCGCCCGCGTCTTCATGAACTCCACCGTCATCGAAGACAAAGTCGCCATCCACTTCTCCATGGCCAGCATTCGCGGCGCATGGATCACCGACGGCCGCATCCAGGCGGATATGGGCAACGCCAATCGCAGCTCGAAAAATTTCGCCGACCTCTCCAAACGCCGCGACGCCTGGGTCCGCGAACTCGAGCGCCAGGGCATCCAGTTCCGCTTCCTCGCCACCCCACAAATCGAGCGCGGCGAACTCGACAACTACAAGGTCCTCATCCTCCCTTACTCCATCGCACTCTCCGACGCCGAAATCGCAGCCATCAACCGGTTCACCGCAAAAGGAGGCCGCCTCTTCGCCGACGAACACCTCGGCAAAATGGATCACCTCTGCCGCTACCGCAACGCCCAGCCCTGGCCCAACCTCGAACGCAAAGGCCCCGCTGACCTTGGCCTCCCACCCGCACTGAACATCGATGGCGGTCCATTCCTCCGCACCGTCCGTCAATACGGCGCCTCCCGTCTCTACGGGCTCCTCCCCAAAGAGCCCCGCACCATCAGGGTCCCCAAACTTGCAGGCGTCACATACGATCTTCTGAAAGGCGCCATCGCCGCCGGTGAAATCGAAACTGGCCCCGGCAACCCCGCTCTCCTCCTCAACCGCCCAACAAGAATCGCCAAGCTCGAATTCACCAGCAACAACACCATTCAACTCACCGATGAGCGCAACAACCCCGTCGATCGCTCCGTAGTTCGAATTCAATCCGGCGATTACGCCATCAACGTCCCCATCGAAAACGGCCAGGGCCGCTTCGAACTCCCCCAACCCGGCCCCCTGCAAGCCCGCGACGTCATCAGCGGCTTAACCGCGTCTCGCACGCACGGCTAGCGCTCCCCCACCGCACCACCATCGCTCGAAAATCCTCCAGCGAAAACGGTTTCGCCAGAAAATCATCCATGCCCGCGGCGAAACAGGCCTCCCGGTCTTCCGCCAACACGCTTGCCGTCATCGCCACCACCGGAACTCGCGGCTCACCCATCTCCCGCAACACACGGGTTGCCTCGTATCCATCCATTCCGGGCATGTGGCAATCCATAAACACCACATCGAAACTCTCCGCACCCAGTGCTTCCAAGGCCTCTTGTCCGTTCCCCACAATTCGCGCGCTGCACCCCAGCCGCTCCAGAAAACGTCCCACCAACAGCTGATTCACAGCATTGTCTTCCGCCACCAACACGCGAACCGCCTCCGTTACCCCCACGCTCACCTTCGTCTCCACACTCGGCTCCACCATTGCCATCGCAAAGCTCAGGTCCAGCCAGAATGTCGACCCCTTCCCCACCTCGCTCTCCACCCCAATCTGCCCGCCCATCAAATCCACCAGCCCTTTCGTAATCGCCAGCCCCAGCCCCGATCCGCCAAACTTCCGCCCGATCGACGCATCGGCCTGCGTGAATTTTTCAAACAGTTGGGCATCTCCCGGAATCCCGATCCCGGAATCCTCCACACTGATCCTAACCTTGCACCGTCCCCCGCTTTGCTCCAGCACCCGCAATTGCACGTGCACAAAACCGCTGCCCGTAAACTTCACTGCGTTCCCCACCAGATTCATCAGGATCTGCCGCAGCCGTCGCGCATCCCCCATCACCATCCCCAGCCCGCAATCCCCCGAATCATTCGACAACGTCAGACCCTTCACTCGCGCTTCCGCTTCCACCATCCCCACCACATCCCGCACCGTTGCCTGCAAAGAAAACGGCACCTGGTCCATCTCCATCCGCCCCGCCTCAATCTTCGACAAGTCCAAAATGTCGTTCACAATCCCCAGCGTCAGCCGCGACGATTGGTCCAGCGTGTCAATCAACTCCCGCCGCTCGTCCTCCCCCTTCGCGTCCCGCAGCAAACTCGTCACCCCGATGATGGCGTTCAGCGGAGTCCGGATCTCGTGACTCATATTCCTCAGAAACTGCGTCTTCACGTCCGCCGCGTGACGGAACCGTTCGCTCAACTCCGTCAAGCTCTGTGTACGAGCCTGTACCCGGTCCTCCAACTCCGTGTTCATCTCCTGCAACGCCGCGATATACCGCCGCCGCTCCCACATGAACCCGATGAACGCAAACGCTACCAGCGTCCCCGTCACCCTGTTGAACGTGAAAACCCGCTCCGCACTCGCCAGATTGCGCAGGTACGCCATCAACAGGATCAGGAAGTGGATCGCCAACTCCAAACGCCCCCGCAACGACCATGCCGTATAGAACACCGGAAACAGATAAAAGATGCTGTACGACCGCCCAAACGGCCGCACTACATCCAGCGTCCCGGCCAGCATCAGCAGCGCGATACTAACGCCCGCGTGAAACGCCGGCGTGCGGTTCTCCAACAACGTTCTGGATCGCAATAACGAGAACACTTCTTCGCCTCAGCATACCAGGAAAAAACAATTCGAGCGATTCTCGTTTCAATCAAATCACCCCAATCTTGTAGGTCACTCCCGCCTCCGTCGCGAACTCCACCACCCCATCCCGCTCGCGCCACTCCGCCGTCACTTGCAACTTCCGTCTCCCCCACACATTCGCCACCCGGGCCACTCCACCCTTCTCACTCCGTAACTCCACGCCGGATACACTCCTCCCATCCCATCGCGCCGATACCAGAAACGCCCCCGCTGCCCGCAGATCCCGGAACGCCGCCCGCCCCAGCCCCTTCGTGTTCGGAAACAACCGGATCACTCCGTCGTAGCTCTGCAGCATGCATTCATTCAACACCGCGGGCAACGATAGATTCTCCGTCCACACCCCCATCTTCATCATGAAATCGTAGTTCGTCTCATCCCTGTACCGCCCGCCCGCCTGCCGCACCCGGTCATTCGCATTCCCCAACCCCGTTCTGCAATACGCCACCTCGCGCCGAAACCAGTCGAGATCCAACATCCCCAATCGAGCCCTCGCCAGCGGCTGCCATACCAGATCGTTCCCGCCTTCCAGTCGCACCGTCTTCGCCGTCCTCCGAGCCACTTCCAGCATCTCCGGCCTTCTCCCCAATCCCACCTGCTCGGCCGGAAACACCGGAGCCAGCGTCACCGGCACGTTATACACCCACTCCGCCGGAGCATTCTTAATATCCAGCCACACCTTCCCGAACGGACCCTCCACTTCCGGATACGGCGCCAGATTCCGCCGCACTTCCTCCCACTTCCCTCGCATCTCCGCATCGCGCCCTAAGACCTGCGACGCCTCTCCCATCGCATCCAGCAAGAACTCCGTCAGCGCTAAATCAATGATGCAGTCTTCGTTCAACCGGAAGTCTACCGTCGCTCCCCAGTTTTCCGGCGACACCGTCGGCACCACGTGATACTTCCCGTCCGTCCCCTTCGTCAAAAACGCCACCAGAAAATCCGTCGCCGCCCGCAGCACCGGATAAACCCGCCGCAAATACGCCTCATCCCGCGTGTACAGAAACTCCCACCACAAACTCTGCACCGTCCACGGCGTCTCGCAAATCTCATAACCCCACGGTGGCGCCGGATACGGATTCACTTTGCTCGGCACCGGATACGCCGAGTGCGGAAAATAAGCTCCCGGCATCCCAAACTGCACCCGAGCATTCCACTCCGCCATCGGCATCAGGCTCTCCACCAGCCGCGTGTAGGGCTCGTGTTGCTCCACGTGATTGCTCGAAAACACGCCCCACCACACCTGCTGCGTGTTGTAGTTCATGTGGTAATCGCCGTGCCAAGCCGTCCCGATATTCCCGCTCGTCCAATTCCCAAACAACCCCGGAGCCACCACTCCCGGCTTCAAACAACACGCCAGGAAATACTGGTTCCGATACCACATCGCCTCCAGTTCCCCATTCGCCATCTCCACCGCCGACTTCGCCCAGAACCGCGCCCACTCCTTCTCCGACGCTGCCTGCAACTCCGCCACCGGCACGCTCGCAAACCGCGAAGCCTCCGCCCGAGCCCGTCCCCGCGGCTCCCCATCATCCCGCTTCGTAAACAGCGCCAGGTCCAATCGCAACACCTGTGCGCCTGCTGCCTGCAACTGCACTCCCCGCCGCGCACCGGCATCCACCTTCCACTGCCCGCTCAATCGCCCTTCCAGCGCAAATCCGCTATCTTTATCCGAAAGCCCCGGCTTCGGTTCCGTCTCCGTCGGAGCAATCGCCGGAAAATGCTGATAGCATCCGAACCCATTGCTCTCGGCCCGCGTCTCCGCCTCCGGCAACTGCGCCTGCGCATCGCGATGCGGCACGTAGGCCACCGACAGCACCGGAGCGGCGACATCGCTGCTCACCGAAACATGATTCTTCTCCCGGCTCACAAAGCACGTCACCACGAACGGCCGCACATTCCCCCGCAAATCGTCGTGTTCCAACTTCACCCGCAACACGCCATCGGCGATATCCAGCCGCTGCTCCACCACCCGCACCATTCGCGAATCCCAATGCACCCACACAATCCCGCAAGGCCACGGCCGCGGCCACGGTTTCCGGTACGACTTCTGCGTCTGCACCGAATACTCGCGAAAGAAGTCGATGTTCGACTCCAGAAACGTCATCTCCGGCTGTCCCCGCCGCTTGGCCTCTTCCCCCGCCCGCTTCCACATCGCCAGCACTTCCGCAAACGGCTTCACCTGAGCGACATGCTCCTCGCTCACCCGTATATCCCAAGCATCGTTCTTCCCCAGGTGCACTCCCAGAGCATCCGGGCGCAAGGTCACACAAACCCCGATATCGCCGTTGCCCAGCAATATCCCTTCAAAAAAGTCCGGTGTCGCTTGATGTCGCAGAATTGCATGACGGCGGGCAATCGAAACGCTATCCAGCTTCGATCCCGCCCCAGGCCCGCTCTGCGCAGCGGCAGCAGTGGCCTGCAGAAAACTCCGTCGAGTCGGCATACGCTCACCTAGTAGCGTACGCCTTTAACCATTCGTGTGCATTCGTGTGAATTCGTGGCCCTACTTCTTCGCCGGGATCGTCCAGAAATACAAATGGTGGCTCAAGTACGAATCAATATCATCCGGGCTCCCCACCGTCGCCTCGCGCTCCGGCTTCCAATCCCCCATGTCAAACGTATTCGACACGAGCCGCGTCCCCGGCTTCAGATCCTTCATCAACTTCGGCCGCAGTTTCAAATTGATATTCGACAACAGGAACAGCGTCACCACCGTGGCTTCGCTGATATTCGCCTCGAACAGATCGTTCTCCTCGAACCGTACCAGGTGCTCCACCCCATTCTTCTTCGCATTCGCCCGTGCTTCCTTAATCCGCTCCGGATTGATATCAATCCCCACGCCGCGAGCCCCATATACCTTCGCCGCGGTCACCACAATGCGCCCGTCGCCGCATCCCAAATCGTACACCACGTCCGTCTTCTTCACCCCAGCCAGCTTCAGCATCGCCTCCACCGCGGCCTCGGTTGTCGGCACGTAAGGAACATCCGGAGATCGCTTCGGCTTATCCTGGCCCAGGACCAAAGCGGAAGGAACTGCGCCCGCAATCAAGGCGCGCAACAGGTTTCGGCGGTTCAGCATATTGGTTCGAGGGTACCGCGATTTCTCCCTCTTTGCACGTCCCTCAACCCTTCCGGCCCAGCAGCCCTTCTAGGTTCCCGCCAAAGATCGCCGCTGCATCCTCCGCACTGATCCCCACCTCTCGCAACGCCGCTTCCTGTGCGTCAAACACCGCCTTGTTCCATCCCCGCGGAAAAAACGACGAATCCGTCCCAAACAACAGCCGCTTCGGCCCCACTACGTGCAACGTCCGCCGGAAAACCGCCTCCAGCGTCAATCCTTCATATTTCACCCATGCGTTTGAAGACGACGTGTCCAGGTACACATTCGGGCACATGTCCGCCACCATCAGCGCTTCCCGGAAATACCCTGCGCCAAAATGCGGCAGAATGAACCGGATCCCCGGATACCGCAGCGCCAGCGCGTGCACGTCTATCGGATTTGAGAACCGCAGATCAAACGGCGATGCCAGCCCCAGCTTCTTCCGCACCCCCACGCTCAACACCCCGCAGTGCACAAACACTACCGGATCTGCCGTCCCTGCCAGCTTTTCCAGCAACTGCGTCACCGCGTGATCGTGCAGCGAATATCGCAACATTGCCGGAAACAGGCACGGTACCCGCAGATGGCCCCGCCGCAGTCCATCCACCACGGCATCCGGTGCGCCTGGCAGCAACGGGTTCACCATGAACATCCCCCAGAACCTCTCCGCGTTCCCCGCTACCGCCGCTTCCACCGAAGCTTCATCTCCAGGCAAGCTCGCAATCAGTCCCGCTCTCGCCACTCCATGCCGGTCCAACTCCGCTGCCCAATCCCGCCCAAAATCCCCCGCGTCTGCCGCCGGCATCTGCCATCCCAGCGTCCGCCCGATCCCATCCACCGTCAGGCCCTGCTGTTGCCCGGCCAGCAGTGAAAAGAAGCGATGCGAAAAGAAATGGATGTGCGCGTCGGAAACCCGCAGGTTCCCCCAGAAAGTATTCATTCTCTCAATGTAAATCGGCCATGGCCGGGCTTGCCTGCAGGCTCTTTCTCAATCCTGCCCTCGATCTCCACCCGAGCCCGCGGCGCCTGCCGCCAGCGCCGCTGTATTGGCGCTCGCTTCCTGCTCCACGTCCGGCTCCGTAACCGTTTCTTCCGGCACCGCGGTGCCAAATCGCGTCAACCCCGCCGACAGCGCCAACTGCGTCAATCCTGCCACGTTGCTGACGCCCAGCTTCTTCATCATGGTCTTGCGATAGCTCCGCACGGTCTGCAAGCCCAGGTCCAGAAGCACGGCGATCTCTTTGCTCGTCTTGCCTTCCGCCACCAGCCGCAACACCTGCAACTCGCGCGGCGATAAACCATCGGTCGCCGTGGGTGTCTTCTTGTCTTCATGGTCCCCGCGCTTGATGCGGTTCAGCAGGCGGTCCGATACCTGCGGGCTCAAATAGGAGCCCCCTTTCGCCACCGTGCGCAACGCATCCAGCAGATCGTGGTCCGAAGCCCGCTTCAATACGAACGCCCGCGCTCCGCCTTTGATCGCGCTCACCACCGAGTTCTCATCGTCGTACATCGACAGGATGATCACCTTGCTTTCCGGGCAGTGACGCACGATCTCGCCAGTCGCTTCAATTCCATTGAGTTTTGGTAAATTGATATCGATCAGTACCAGATGCGGGCGCAGCTTTTTCGCCAGAACGACGGCTTCGGCGCCGTCCTCCGCTTCGCCAACGACATGGAATTCGTTGCCCATCTTAAGGATGGCTTTGATGCCATCCCGCATGATCTTATGATCGTCCACCAAGAGGATGTCGAACGGCATTTGCCTTTACCTCCTCAGCGCCTCTTCTGTCTGCGAGCCGTCTCGATAGACCGCTTCCACGGTGGTCCCATTGCCGGGCGAACTGACAATCTGCACGGCAATTCCGGCTTTCTCCGCCCGGTGCAGCATCCAAAGCAGGCCAAAGCCTCCTTCTTCCGCCGCCGGTCTGGGATGAAATCCAATCCCGTTATCCTTCACTGTTAGGATAATCGAATCCAGCCTCGGCTGGACCACCAATTCAAATAGATTTCCTCGCGAATGTTGCACCGCATTTCGCAGCGATTCTTCCGCGATTTCATATAGGATCATTGACACGGGGAGCGGCGGATGAACCTTCGAGTCCATCAGAAACCGGATGGTTGTCCCCGATTCTTCCCGCAACCTTCCCACCATGCTGTCCAATGCATAGCGCAATCCGGAGCGCGGCACAAGGCTCGGGTTCAGCCGGTAACTCAACTCCCGGACGTCGTTCACCGCCTTCTCCAGCAAATGCTGCACATCCGTCACCTGCTGCGTCGCCTCCGGAGCATGTTTCGACACATCCTGCCGCATCACTTCCAGATGCAATCCAGCCACGGTCAGAACCTGTCCGATATCCTCGTGCAACACGCGTGCTACATGCAGCAACTCGTCACAGCGGTGCCCCAGATCCCGGATCAACCGGTCTCTTAGCGCCTCCCGTGTTACGACATTTTCGCCCATTTTTGTTTGAAGCGCTATCATCCAACATTTCGCGCCGTTTGGCAAGTGGCTTGCATATGCGGACTTGGAGGCATTCTCATGATCACCCGCACCGCTGGCTTGCAACAAACCCCGAGTCCCCTGCAAACCCCCGTATCCAAAGGCAGCCGTTCCCGCTCAGCGGGAACCACTTTCCTCGCCGCGCTCGACGAAGCCCGCGCCGCCGCGCCAAATCGCAGTCGCTCCACCGCCCAAAACTCGTCACCCGCCACACCTCAACCCGGTGACGTAGTGATTTCCCCATTCAACCCGCTCGGTCTGCCCATCAGTGCGACTCTCGCCCCCACCGCCGCCGAAGTTGCCGCCGACCCCACCCGCTGGCGCGGCACCTCATTTGACCCCACACTCTCTCTGGGTCAAACCGTCATCCAGCAATACACTACAACCTGAACCGTTTCCACTCCACCTTAGGCCGCTGAAAGTTGATCAACAGACCCACTTTCAACCCAGAGGCCCGCAAGTGGTTAATGCACTGTGCGGTATGTACGGGCCCCAGGCACTCCACGCACTTCAATTCCACCACCACCGTATTTTCGACAACTAAATCGGCGACATAATTTCCGACCTGTTTCCCCTTATAGTTCACCGGGTAGCGTACCTGTTGTTCCACTTTCAGCCCACGCAACTGAAGCTCAATCAGCATCGCGCCCTCATACACCCTCTCCAGAAACCCCGTCCCGAGGCCATTCGAAACCTCAAAAGCAGCACCAAGTATCGCCTCCGTACAAGGATCTCGTTCATCCATAGTCATCATCTTCTAAGTACCCCCAGCCCTCAAAAATTCTCATCTGTGTTCATCTGTGTTCATCTGTGGCCCAAAAAACACCGCCGCCGACTCCCCGAGACCCACCCAAACCCGAACCCAATCACTCCTCTCCAAAAACTATTTCCCCCCAATTATCAACAAAATAAAAAATCCCCTCAAAATCTCCCCCGGTACCCCCTGCTACCCTCAATCCAGGAGTCACTCACATGTCTACCGAATCCCAAATCTCCGCCAACCAGGCGAACTCCCAGCATTCCACCGGCCCGCGTACTCAAGCCGGCAAAGAGAAAGTCTCCCGGAACGCCACCCGTCACGGCCTCTCCTCTCAATATCTCCCGCTCTCAGAAGCCGAGCGGCCTCTCTTCGAAGCCATGGAAGCCGACCTGCGCCGTCAAGTCGTTCCCTCCGGCGCTCTCCAGGAATCGATATTCATCGAGCTCGCTGCCGCCGCCTGGAAGCGCAGCGTGGTCCTTCGCCTCCTCTCCCAAGCCACCAACTGCACCGAATCCCTATTCACCGACGATGACAAAGTCCGCAAACTCCTCCGCCACAAAGCCGACCAGGACCGTGCCTTCAATCGTTCCCTTCGCCAACTCAAGGAAATCCAGAACTCCGACCTCCAGCGAAAGGCTGCTCTCCACGCCCACGCCATCAAAAATCCCGGCGCGGACCTCTCCGGATACCCCGGCCTGGCCAGCTACCACAAATTTACAAAACAAACCCAACCCTTCCCGGAGACCTTCGAAAACCTCACCCCCGAAGCTCTCCAAAACACCCAAAAGCAAGCCGAACAGAACCGTCAGGCCTTCCGCCAGTACGTCGAGGACTTCTACGCCAATCTCTACACCCCCAAGGCAGCATGAACCCTGATACAATCGAACATTCGGATGCCTAAAACAGAGCGTGAGCTGCGGCAGGATATCGTTGAGATCGGCCGCCTCGTTTTTCAAAAGGGTTGGGTTGCCGCCAACGACGGCAACATCAGTATTCGCCTCGACGAAACCCGCATCCTTTGTACACCCACCGGTGTCTCCAAAGGAATGATGCACCCCGATGACCTCATCATCTGCGACCTGCAAGGCAATAAGCTCGAAGGCCGCAAAGAGCGCACCTCGGAAATCAAGATGCATCTCACCATCTACGAACTGCGTCCCGATGTGCGTGCCGTCGTCCACGCGCATCCACCGGTTTCCACTGGCTTCGCTACCGCCGGCCGCCCGCTCAACCAGGCCCTGCTCCCCGAAGTCATCATCGGTCTCGGCTGCGTCCCGCTCGCCGGCTACGGTCTTCCCGGCACTGACGCGCTGACCGAACCGATGCTGCCGTACATCCCGAAATACAATGCGCTCATGCTCGCCAACCACGGCGCTGTCGCCTACGGCGAAGAGGTCTTTCAGGCCTACTTCCGTATGGAAACCGTCGAGCATTACGCCCGCATCACCCTTGTCGCCGAGTTGCTGGGTGGCCCCACCGTCCTCCCGCGCACCGAAGTCAACAAGCTGCTCGATGCCCGTACCCGCTACGGCATCAAAGCGAAAGTTTCCGGCGAACCCGGCTGCCCCGTCGTGGCCGAAGATGTCGCTGGTTCCGATGGCAAAATCACAGTCACCCGCGATGAACTCGTCGCTCTCGTCGAGGAGGCGCTCCGCGCCCGCGGCCTGGCTTGACACGCCTCACGCTGACACTCAATGATGGAAGTTTCGATTGGAGGTTGAATGGGGGAAGCTCTAGGAATGATTGAAACCCGCGGTCTGGTGGCCATGATTGAAGCCGCCGACGCGATGGTGAAGGCCGCCAAGGTCACCTTGGTCGGTTGGGAAAAGATTGGCTCCGGTTACGTCACCGCCCTCGTGCGCGGCGATGTCGCCGCCGTTCGCGCGGCCACCGATGCCGGCGCCGCTGCCGCCCGCCGTGTCGGCGAACTCGTCAGCGTGCACGTCATCCCGCGCCCGCACCCCAGCCTCGAAGACGTCCTGCCCATCGGCAAGAGCACGAAGTAATGATTCTCGCCCGCGTGGTGGGGAACGTCGTCGCAACGCGCAAAGATCCGCGCCTCGAAGGCAAGAAGCTGCTCCTCATCAAGCCCGTCTCACCCGACGGTAAGGAAGAATCGAACTACGTCATCGCTGTCGACTCCGTTGGCGCCGGCGCCCGCGAACTCGTCATCGCCGTTGCCGGCAGTTCCGCCCGCATGGCCGAAGGCTGCAAGGATAACCCCGTCGACACTGCCATCATCGGCATCGTCGACAGCGTATCCCTCGACGAACATCACAAGAAGAAAGGGTGAGCCGGAAGTGTTCCTCGCCCAAGTCATCGGCCGCGTCTGGGCCACCATCAAAGACCCGAAGCTCGAAGGCCAGCGCATGCTCATCATCCAGCCGGTGACTCCGGAACTACAGCCTACCGGCAAGCGCATCATCGTTCTCGACTCGGTCGGCGCAGGCGCCGGTGAACTCGTCTACTGCTGCCGCGGCAAGGAATCGAGCTTCCCGTTCCTTCCTTCCGAAGTCACCACCGATACCTGCATCGTCGGCATTGTCGATGAGCTTCATGTGAAGCGCCCGCCGAAGGAGCCGGAATGCTGATTGCACGCGTCATCGGCGAAGTGGTCGCCACCACCCATCACTCCAGCCACGATGGTCAAAAGACACTCATTGTGCAGCCTCTCAACCTCGACGGCTCCGATCGTGGCGATGCCGTCGTTGCCATGGATGCCGTCGATGCCGGCATCGGCGATAAGGTCCTGCTCGTCACCGAAGGCTTCTCCGCCATGACCGCCGTCGGCCGCCCCAACTCCCCCATCGACATGGCGGTGATCGGCGTCATTGATCGCATCGATATGCTCTAATTGAAAGAATGGTCGCTGCATTCGTTCTGTCCCTCTTCTTTGCTCCCCAGGTCGAACACCAGAAGCACCATCCTCCTCGCAATCCGGAAGAATACGCCAAAATCCTCGAAAATCCCCAGCGCGATGCCTGGCAAAAGCCGCACGAAGTCATTCAGGCGCTGAAGCTCAAACCAGAGGAAGTGGTTGCTGACATCGGTGCCGGCTCCGGCTACTTTGCCCGCCGCTTCGCCCATCATGTGAAGCAGGTCTTCGCCGTCGACATCGACGCAAAGTTGCTCGCCAGCATCGCCAAGCACGGAGCGCCCAACATCAAGAACGTGCTCGCCGCGACCGACAATCCGCGCCTTGCCGATGCGAGCGTCGACACCGTCTTTATCTGCGATGTGCTCCACCACATCGACAACCGCCCCGCCTACTACGCCAAGCTCACCAAAGCTCTCAAACCCGGCGGCCGTATCGTCATCGTCGACTTCTTCAAGAAACCTCTACCCGTCGGCCCGCCGCCTGCCATGAAGCTCAGTGAGGATGAAGTAACCGCCGAGTTCAAAGCCGCCGGCTACAAGGTCGCCGAGACCCACACCTTCCTGCCGCACCAGTACTTCCTGGTCTTCAAGCGCTAAGCCTACTGTACCTTCTTGACCTTGTATTCCAGGGACTGTCCAGCGACCTCCACCTTCATCTGGATCTCGTTCCCCATCACCGTGCCCTTGTAGTCGGCCTCGAGGTCGTTTCCATCGAACTTCAACTGGATCTTGAAGCTCAGTTTGTCCCCGCTGATCTTCCCGTTCATGATGGGTGATTTCCCCATCATGCTGCTCACCGTTTCACCGGTGAGTTTGTCCCCATCCACCTTGAACACGAACGTGCGCTCCGCGCTCCCGTTCGGTGTCTCCACCGTACCCTTCCACGTGCCGCTTACATCCGCGGCCAATACCGAAGACGCCAGCAGCGCCAGCATCACTAACATCCGTCTCATGGCGAGCACCTCCTACGCAAGATCGGTCAGGTACTCAATCTTACCAGTGCTGTCGCCCAGTTTCTCGGGCCGCACGCCACTCAGATCCAGCATTGACATCAGCAGGTTCGTCAGCGGAGTCCCCTTCTTATAACGAACGTGCCGCCCGCCCTTGATGCGGTTCGCGCCGCCGCCGGCAAACAACAACGGCAGATCCAGATGATCGTGCCGGTTGCCGTCGCTCAAACTGCTGCCATAAACCACCATCGAATGATCCAGCAGTGTCCCATCGCCATCCTTCGTGTTCTGCAGCTTGGTGAGGAACCGCGCCACCATCTCCACGTGATGCTGATCAATCCTCTGCAGCCGGTCAATCTTCGATGGATCGTTGAAGTGATGCGACAGGCCGTGATGCGCGTCCGGCACTCCGATGGATCGGTAGGTCCGGTTACCGCCTTCTCTTCCGATCATGAACGTGATCACCCGCGTCAGATCGGCCTGATAAGCCACGGTCATCAGATCGAACATCACGTCGATGTGCTCCTCGAACGTCGGCGGAATGCCCGCCGGACGGTCGATCGCCGGCAGCTTCGCCGAGTCCGTGTTGCGCTCCTCGATCTTCTGAATCCGCCGTTCAATCTCGCGCACCGATTCCAGATACTCCGTCAGCTTCCGCTTGTCGCTCGCGCCCAAGTCCGCGCCAAGCCGGGCCGCATCTTCACGCACGAAGTCGAGAATGCTGCGGTCCTGCCGCGCCTGCAGTGCGCGAGCCGCCGGGTCCGTCGTCTCGCCATCGCCGAACAGCCGTTCAAACACGGCGCGGGGATTGATCTCCGGAGGCAGCGGCGTCGTTGGGGAACTCCATGAAATGGTGTTGCTGTAGGCGCAGCTGTAACCCGAATCGCAGCCGCCCACCATGCGGTTGTCTTCCAACCCCAACTCAAGCGATGGCAGCGTAGTCTGCTTGCCGATCTCCTTGGCCGCAATCTGATCCGCCGACACACCGGCGTAGATGTCCGCGCCTTCCGTCTTCTTCGGATGCGCGCCCGTCAGCCACGTTGCACCCGCGCGGGCATGATCGCCGGCGCCATCGCCCAATGCCTGGCCGTTGTAGTGATCGAGGCCAGACATCACGATCATCCGCTCGCGGAACGCTTCCACCGGCTTCAACGTCTTGGTGAACTCGTAGTCCTTGCCTTCCACCTTCGGAGTCCAGTCCTTCATAATGACCCCGTTCGGTACATAGAGGAACGCCATGCGGCTCGCCGCCCGCACCGGGTTCGCCCCGGGAGCAGCCAGCGCCGGAACCATCGAATCGAGCACCGGCAGCGCAATCGCCGTACCGAAGCCGCGCAGCAACGCGCGCCGCGAGAGAGCCTTCTTGGTGATGATCATCTGTCCGGGGTTCTCCTCATTTGAAATGGCACACTGTTCACAATCGCCAACGCCAGCGCCGAAAAGCGGTATTCGTTCTTCGCCGTCTCACGCCGGATCTGCCGCACCGCGGGCAGATCGAAGTGCTGTAACCCGCGCCCGATGGCGTAGGTCAGCATCTTCTCCGAGATGCACTCCACAAAGTCGTCTTGCCGTTCCAGCAGGATCTTCTTCAAATCGCCTGGCCCGCGCACGATGCTCCCATTCGGCATTGCGCCCGATGCATCGATCTCCGCGCCGCCTTCCTGGGCCCGGAACTTGCCGACGGCATCGTAGTTCTCCAGCGAGAAGCCCAGCGGATCGAGCCGCGAATGACACGACGCGCAAGCCGCGCTGGCACGGTGCTTCTCGAGCGCGGCACGCAGTCCCTTCGCCGAGAAGTCGGCCTTATCCTCTAATGTCGGTACATCCGGAGGAGGCGGCGGAGGCGGCGCGCCAAGCACGTTCTCCAGGATCCACTTCCCACGCAGCACCGGCGAAGTGCGCGTCGGATACGATGTCACCGTGAGGATCGCGCCCTGCGTCAGGATGCCGCCGCGGTTCGGATCGTTCAACGCCACACGCCGGTAGTAACCGCCGCGCACGCCGCTCAATCCGTAATGCCGCGCCAGACGGTCATTCACAAAGGTGTAATCGGCACTCAGGAAGTCCAGTACACTGCGATCCTCGCGCACGATGTAGTCGAAGAACATCTCCGACTCCTTCTGCAGTGCGATGCGCAGCGGCTCATCGAACTCCTTGTACTTGTCCGGATCCGGCTTCCAATCGCGCACGTTGCGCAGATGGAGCCACTGCCCGGCGAAGTTGTCCACCAGTGCCTTCGACTTCGCATCGGCCAGCATGCGGCGCACCTGTACGGCGAGCGCGGGACGCAGCTTGTTCTGCTCGGCCAGCTTCAATAGCTCTTCATCGGGAATGCTGCTCCACAGGAAGAACGACAGCCGGGAGGCCAGTTCCAGATCGCTCACACGATGCGCGCTTCCCGGCGAACTGCCCTTGGGGCTATGCTCCAGCCGGTAGAGGAAGTTCGGCGATACCAGCATCGCGCGCAGTCCGAGTTCGATTCCAGCATCGAATGACCCGCCATCTTTGCGGCCCGAGGCAAACAACCGCATGAGCGGATCGATGTCTGCCGCCGTCACCGGGCGGCGATAGGCGCGCCGCGCGAGCGTGGAGAAGATCTTGCGGGCGCAAGGCTCTTCGGCTTCACCTTCTCCCGGACGGCACTGGAAGATGCGCTTGCGGCTCTCCGTTTCTCCGGGTCCGCTTGCTTGGAACGGGCCGCCCACTTGCAGATACTCAATCGAAACCGTGGTGTACTGCGGAGCTGGGATGCCGCGTCTTGCGCTGACCACTCCGCCTTCCATCCGGGCGTATTCGTTGAGGAAGCCGGCGCCCACTTCATGCATACCGGCGGCGATCTTCAATCGCACTTCCTGATTGCGCGTGTACTGCTTCTCCTCGGCGGTATCGATGTTGACTTCGATCAATTGAATGCGCTTCCCGTCGAGCCGTATGTCGAGTTGCGGCGCAGGCACATTGGGCGCAGGGTTGCCACGCACGCGGACGAGAATCGAATACTCGGCATCCACGGGGAAGTAGCGGCGCACCAGAATGCCGCTGCGCACGTTGGGCGGCAATGCTTCCAGGTCGTTGTTCGATTGCCCGCGCGGCACGTTGTAGCGCTCAATGGCAGGGCTCGCTTTCGCGGTCCCGATGGCCAGCCGTGTCACACGCCGCGCCGTGGCCAGGTACTTCTCCATGTGCAGCGGGCTCACGGTGAGCACATCGCCGATGTTGTCGAAGCCGTAGCCCGAATCATCGGCGGGCAGGCTGGAGCCGTGATCGAGATCAAGCGCGAATAGATCGCGGATCGCGTTGGTGTACTCGGCGCGATTCAGTCTATGGATGGCAGGGGTTCCGGGATTGGGCTTCGCCAGTGCGTGCCGGTCGAGTTGCCCTTCCATCCAGTGGACGAACCCGTTCATCGTTGCGGCATCGGGCCTCGGCAATCCTACTGGAGGCATCTCGCCTGTCCGCACCTTGCGCAGGATCTTCTCCCAGGAGCGCGGATCATTCGGCACTTCGCCCGCCTGAACGCCGTTCAAGGAGAACGCCCCCGACTTCAACCGGTCATTATGACAACCGCTGCAACTCCGCTTCAGTAACGCATCGGCTGACGTAGGCGTCACTGCTGTTTGGGCACACAACAGAGATGTGGCGGCGACAATGCCGGCAAGGGGACGAAGCACAGAAAGATAGACGGAAAGCCCAGTCACTGATGTTACTATATCATCCAGATATGTTGAGGATTGCGGCCGGATTATCGCTACTTGCAGGAATTCTTCCGGCACTCGATAACACTCTCATCGAGGCTGTGCAACGGCGCGATCAGAAGGCGGTTCTCGCGCTTATTGCCAAGGGCGCGGATGTGAATGCGAAGCGGCTGGATGGCTCCGCTCCGCTCGCTTGGGCGGTGAATCGCGATGATGCCGAAATCGTTGCCGCGCTGCTCAAAGCCGGCGCAAACGTCAACGCCGCCGATGAGAATCAGGAGACTCCGCTCACCCTGGCCTGCTTCCTCGGCAATCTGCCCATCGCGCGCATGTTGATCGAAGCCAAGGCCGACGTGAATGCGAAGCGCTGGACCGGCGAAACGCCGCTACATGGCGCAGCAAATACGGGCAATATTGAATTGGCGAAGCTGCTGCTCGACCGCGGCGCGGAGGTGAATGCCAGGGAGACACGCCTCGGGCAAACCCCGCTTATGTGGGCGGCTGCCGAAGGCCGTGCGCCGATGGTCACGCTGCTGCTGGAGCGCGGCGCCGATGCTTTGCTTACTTCGAAGAATGGTTACAATGCACTGCTCTTCGCCGCCCAGAAGGGTGATGCGGAAAGCGCCAAGGCGCTGCTCGCCGCCAAGGCCGATCCAAAGTACAAAAGCGCCGATGGCAGCACTGCGTTCCTGGTGGCGCTGAGCCGCGGTCACGAAGCGTTCACCCGCCTCATGCTCGACAACGGCGCCGATGTGAATGCTCGCGATAAGTCGGGTTCCACGCCGCTTCATGTGGCCGTCCAGCAGGGCAAGATGGAACTCGTGCGCGACCTCATCGGCCGCGGCGCGGACGTGCACGCCAAGACCAATCGCATTCCGGGACCGCCGAGTCCGTTCCGCGGTTCGGGGGCGATGACCGCCTTCCTCATGGCGGCGCAAGCCGGAAACATCGCGATGATGAATGAGCTGATCAAGCTCGGCGCGAACCCGATGGATAAGACTCCGGAAGGCAGTAGTGGTCTGATGATGGCCACCATTAGCCGCAAGATCGAGGCCGTGAAGCGGATGATGGAACTCGGCGCGGATGCCAATGAGAAGTCCACCGATGGCCGTACTCCGCTGCAGGTGGCGATTCGCTTTGGGGCCAACGATATCGTGCAACTGCTGGTGGACAAGGGCGCCGATCTGACGTTGAAGGATCGCTTCGGCCGCACCCCACTCGAAGCGGCGGAGTTCGAAGCCCCGCAGCCCACCATTGAGCTGATGCGCAAACTGACGGCACAGAAGCGTCCGTGACGCCTCATGATAGATTGGTGCTTATGCGGCGCCGTGCGTTCCTCAGTCTTCCTTTCGCTCGCGCGGCTTTCGCCGCGGGCAAGGGACAAACGTTGCCGATCGAAGGCGTACGCTACGCCGATCCGTCGACCGAGTTCCCCGTCGAACGACTGACCGATCCCAAGTTCGCCAGTTACTGGTCCAATCCCTATGCCCGCTCCATCGCCAAGAAGGGTGTCTTCTTTCTCTTCAGCTCCGATCGCGGGGAAGGGTTGCAGGCCTTTCGCTATGAGCTGCGCAACGGCGAGATCAAGCAACTGACCGAAGCCAAGGCACTGCGCCATGAGACATTGAACATCCTGCCCGACGACCGCACGTTTGCCTACGTGGATGGACGCAGTGTGTTTCTCTCCACCTTTTCCGGGCTGAGGGAGCGCGAGGTATACCAGGTTCCCGAGGGCTGGGAAGTGGGCGATGGGTTTTCGGTTTCCGGCGATGGCATCTACTCGGTGCTGGTGGAGAAGCAAGGCGCCAAAAGCAGGTTACGGCTGATCGGGATGTTGAAGGGCAACGCGACCACGCTGGTGGAGCACGAAGGCGTGCTGGCGCATCCGCAAACGCGACCACGCCGGGCCAGCGTTCTCTATCAGCGCGACGACCAACTGTGCCTGGTCAACTACGACGGGCAGAACAATATCCAACTGGCGAAGATTTCACCGAGCCCCGGAGCGGCTGTATGGTCGCCGGACGGCCGCACGGTGCAGTATCTCGACCCGAAGGCGGCGATGCGCGAAGTGACTCCCGACACCCGGCAGGACAAGCTGATTGCGTCTACCAGCCAGTTCGGCAACATGTCGCGAAACGTAGATGGATCGGTGTTTGTGGCGGCGAGCAAGAGCAAGGCGCAGCCATACGTGTTGCTGATGGTGCGCGCCGTGAAGCGGGAACTCGCCGTGTGTGAACACCGCGCCTCTGAGCCGGCGAAGGTGACCCCTGTGTTCTCTCCCACCAGCCAGCGCATCTACTTCCAGAGCGACCGCGACGGCAAGCCGGCGATCTATTCGATCGTGGTGGACAAGTTCATCGAGAAGACGGAGTCCGAGACTTAGGCCGCGCCCACGGCCTTCACTTTGGTGAGCTTCGCACGCGCATCGGCGAGCGAGAGCACCTGCACCTGATCGTGCAGCCAGTAGTGCTTGCGGCCCGGGTAGACGACGTAGAGCAAGTCGAGTTCGAGGTCTTTGAGGGCGATCTGCATCGACTTGGTGAGATCGGGGGCGTCATTGAGTTTCACTTCGACGCCATAGCGTTTGCCGCCGAGTTGGAGCAACAGATCGAGTTCCGCGCCGGATTGCGTGCCCCAGAAATAGGCATGGCGCGCGTCGGTGGCGCGGATGAGTTCTTCGATGACAAAACCTTCCCAGGATGCGCCGATCTTCGGGTGACCTTCGAGCATGCGCATGGACGGGATTTCGAGCAGGGCGTGCAGCAGGCCGGGGTCGCGCACGTAGACCTTCGGGCTCTTCACCTGGCGCTTGCCGATGTTTTCAAACCAAGGTTGTAACTGGCGGACCACGAGGGCGGAGGTGAGCAGGTCGAGATAGCGCTGCACGGTGGTGTGCGACTGGCCGAGGCTGCGGCCGACTTCCGAAGCGTTCCAGGTCTGGCCGTGGTAATGAGCGAGCATGCTCCAGAAGCGCCGCAGGAGCGGCGCGGCGATCTGTACACCGAACTCGCGGATGTCGCGTTCGAGGAAAGTAGCGATGAAGTTGTTGAGCCAGTCGCGGCCGACGTCTTCGGTGCGGGCGAGATAGGAGCGAGGGAAGCCGCCCCGCCACCAAAGGCGATTGAGATTGCGGTCTCCGGCTTCGATCATGTCGAAGCCGCTCATTTCGATGTGGGCGATGCGCCCGGCGAGGCTTTCCGAGGATTGGCGGAGCAATTCGGGCGAGGCGCTGCCGAGGACGAGAAAGCGCGCGGGCAGCGGATGCCGGTCAGAGAGGACGCGGAGGATGGGAAAGAGTTCCGGGCTGCGCTGGATCTCATCGACGACAATGAGGCCGCGAACATGCGAGAGGGCGCGCATGGGATCGGAGAGGCGGCGCATGCTGACGGGGTCTTCGAGATCGAAGTATTCGGCGCGATGGCGGCGTGCGAAGTCGCGGGCAATGGTGGTTTTGCCGCATTGGCGGGGACCCAATAGGGCGGTGACGGGATAGTCACGGAGGCTCATCGCTACGCGATGGATGAGTTCGTGCCGGATGACGTCCACGGTAGGCCTCTCTTTGTATTTTGAACGGAGGGTGTGCAAAATGCAAGGAGAAAGATGTTCCTTGTAAATTGAGCGATGCCTGTGCAATTTGCAAGGATGTCTGATGGGATGGGGAAGTGGTAGGATTGGAGGTTTGAGGGTACCGGGGCAGCATTTCATCCGCAATCTGGTGGCGCAGAGAACACTGTTGTACCAGATGGTGCGGCGCGATTTCGAAAGCCGTTTCGTCGGTTCGGCCGGCGGATGGTTATGGGGCGTATTGCATCCGCTGGTGTTGCTGCTGAGCTGGACCTTCGTGTTCCAGTGGTGCCTGAAGGTGCCGCTGCCATCCAACGAAGTGACCCAGAACTACACGATGTGGCTGTTCTGCGGATATCTGCCTTGGATGCTGTTCCAGGAGACGATGTCGCGGTCTTCGAATTGCTTGCTGGAACACGCGAACCTGATCACGAAGACGGTGTTTCCGTCAGAGGTGATTCCCATCTCCGTGTTCCTGTCGGCGCTGGTGAGCCACCTGATGGCCATGACGATGGTGGTGGTGGCTTCCCTGTTGTGGCTGGGCCATGTGAGCGGCATGGTGGTGGTGCTGCCGTTATATATGTTGCTGACCGGGATGTTCGCGGTGGGGCTGGGGTGGATCACGGCGAGCCTTCAGGTGTATCTGCGGGACACCTCGCAACTGGTGACTGTGATCCTGACACTGTGGTTCTGGACCACGCCGATTTTCATTACCGAGAAGGATGTGCCGCCGGAACTGCAGGCGCTGGTGCACTACAATCCGATGTCGTTTCTGGTGCGGGCCTACCGCACGCATTTGCTGAGTTACCGAATCCCCGAATCTTACTTTGAGGACCTGGCGATCCTGACCGCGTTCGCGGTGGCGGCTTTCTTCGTTGGAGGATTGTTCTTCCGCCACTTGAAGCGCGGTTTCGCGGACGTGCTGTAAATATGATGTTACGCAGTTTGTTGGCAATGGTTGTGTGCTTTGGCGCGGCGCCTGTTTGGGGCGCGGGAGTGAAGGTGCTGTTCGACCCGTCGAAGCCCGAGATTGGGCCGTTTCCGACGGACTATCTGACGGCTCCTTCGACGACGGCGAAGACGGGGCGGAAGGTGCGGATGCCCGCGCCGCCGGATTGCGCGGCTACTCCGAATGCCTGCCAGGAGGCGTGGCTACTGGAGCAGTTCGATGGATTCAACGTGCAGGCCCGCGTGCGGGTGAAGTTCAGCGGCGCGGTGAATGCGCAGACGTTGAAGGACGGCATCTACCTGGTGACGCGCGAGAATCTCACCGATGAAGAGCGCGGGGCGAGAGCAACTGGCGCGGTGGTGCGATTGAATCAGGTGGTCTACGATGCGAAGAACTTCACGGCCTACGGGAAGCCGGATCAGGCGATGGATCAGCACCGGCGCTACCTGCTGGTGGTGACCGATGCGGTGAAGGATGAAGCGGGCGATGCGGTGGAAGCCGATGATGCCTATCGCGGCTGCGCCGGGGATGGCGCGGCGGATGATTACTGCAAGGCATTGAACGGAGCGGTGAAGACGGTGGAAGGGGCGCGGATTGTGGGTGCGAGTGTGTTCACGACGATGAGCGCGACGGCGTGGCTGGAGACGGCGCGCAATGCGCTGGAGAATACATCGCCTACGGTGAGCCGCCCGCCGGGGAAAAACTATTTCCGGGTGAACAGCGTGGTGCGGGCAACGTGGCAGATGCAGACGCGCACCAGCGGAGCGCTGGAGCCGGTGGATATTCCGGTGCCGGTGCTGCAGAACACGGTGTTGGGCATCGGTGTGGGAACGTATTCTTCGCCGAACTATCTGCGTCCCGATCGTACGGCAAGCGCGGTGGGTGAACCGGTTTCGGTGGAACAAGTGCCTTTCATCGCCTACCTGCCGTTTGTGCAGAAACCGGAGAAAGGCTATCCCGTAGTGATCTACGGGCACGGGCTGGGCGATGATTTATTTGGCGGGCCGGCGGTGATCAACTTCGGGATGGTGTCGCAGGGGATGGCCGTGGTGGCGATTCCGGTTGTGGGTCACGGGTATGGAGCGAACGGGCGCGTTGAAGTGCGCGAAGTGGATGGGACAGTAACGGATGTGGCGTTTCCCGGGCGCGGTATGGATCAGGACGGCAACGGGCGGATCGGTAATTCGGAAGGATGCCAGGCGGCGGACTCGACGCCGATCGGGCTGCGTGATTGCCTGCGCCAAACGACAGTGGATCTGTTGCAGTTGGTGCGCGTGTTGAAGGCCGGGCTGGATGTGGATGGCGATGGAGTAGCGGATTTCGATCCGGATCAGATCTACTATGCGGGGCAGTCATTGGGAGCGATTTATGGCCCGATGTTTCTGGCGTTGGACCCGACGGTGAAGCGGGCGGTATTCAATTCCGGTGGCGGCTCAGTGATCGAAGCCGCGCGCTGGAGTGTGACGCAGCGTGGTCCGACGATTCAGAACCTGGCTCTGCGCAAGCCGGCGCTGAACAACCGGGGCAGCGATTTCGACGAAAGCTACGTGTTGCGCAACCAACCGGTGAAGGTAGTGAACGACGATACGGCGATCGCGATTCAGAATGTGCTGGAGACGCTGGAGTGGCTGCAGTGCGAAGGGGACCCATTGGCGTATGCGGTGCATCTGAAGACGTCGCCGCTGAAGGGCGTGCCGGAGAAACAGGTGTTATGGCAATACGCCTGGGGCGATATGTCGGTGCCGAATCCGGCGCAATCGGCGCTGGTGCGGCACGCAGGGATGATCGACTCGACGTGGATATTCCGGAATGATCTGGCGAAGGCGCGGTCGCCGGCGCTGGACCGGAATCCGCACACCTACCTGACGAATGTGTCGGGGGTGGCGTTCCCCATCACCGCGGCGGTGCAAGGGCAAATGGCGTCGTTTCTTGCCGGCCGCGCGTTTGACCCCAATGCCCCTGTACAATTTTTCTACGGCGATATCTTTGAACAACCCACGGAACTACCCGAGGGTTTGAACTTCCTGGAGCAATAGACAACATGCAATGGACACGACGGAGCTTGCTCGGGACCCTTCCGGGGTCGTTGCTGGCGCAGCGCAAGAAGCAAACGGAAGCGGCGCAGCCTGTGGCGGCGAAGCCGAATATCTTATTGATCTTTGCGGACGATTTGCCGGCGTGGGCATTGGGTTGTTACGGGAACAAAGAGATCAAGACGCCGAATATCGATCTGCTGGCGCGCGGCGGGATGCGGTTTCTGAACAGCTATGTGTGCACGCCGATCTGTTCGCCGAGCCGGGCTACGTTGTTCACGGGGCGCGTGCCGCGGCAGCACGGGATCCACGATTTTCTGACGGCGAATCCGGTGGAGAAGCCGGCGCAGGGGCAGAAGGATGTCCCGGAGTCGTTCGGCAAGGAAGTGATGGTTTCGGATTTGCTTTCGGGCGCCGGGTATCAATGCGGCTATGTGGGTAAATGGCACATGGGCAACGATGCGAAGCCGGGGCATGGGTATTCGTACACGTACACGCTGGGCGGATTGAAGCGGTCGTATCAGGATCCGCAGATGAATCTGAACGGGCAGGCGGTGGAAGAGAAGGGCTATCTGACCGAGTTGTTGACGAAGCGGGCGGGGGAGTTTTTGGATCAGCAGAAGCCGGGCACGCCGTTCTTTCTGACGGTGGGTTATTTGAATCCGCACACGCCGTATGAAGGGCATCCGCAGCGCTATTACGACATGTATAAGACGGCGAACTTCGAGACGATCGGATGGGAGCCGGCTGCGCCGAATGCGTTGCGGGAGAAGAATTACCTGTCGGACATTGTGGGGAATAACCGCAAGCATGCGGCTTCGGTGACGGCGCTGGACGATCAGATTCCAGTTCTGCTCAAGAAGCTGCAGGAGAAGGGGCTGCGCGAGAATACGCTGATCATTCTCACCGGGGACAACGGGTTCCTGCTGGGGCGGCATGGGTTTTGGAGCAAGGGGCATGCCTCGGATCCGATCAACATGTACGAGGAAGTGATGCAGGTTCCGATGATCTGGAACTGGATGGGCAAGGTGCCGGTGGAGGCGACGCGGCCGGAACTAATCAGCTTCTATGATTTGCTGCCGACGTTGTGCGAGGTGGCCGGTGCGCAGGCTCCGGCGGACCGGAATCTGTGCGGGCGCAGCTATCTGAATATTGCGTTGAACAAGAAGCTGGAGCAGCCGTGGCGCAATGTGCTGTTCGGGCATTTCCGGTATGCGGAGATGGCTCGGGATGCGCGGTATAAGGTGATTTTGCGCAATAACGGGGCGGGCCCGAACGAGTTGTATGATCTGCGGACGGATCCTCGGGAGAAAACGAATCAATACGACAATCCGCTGTTTTTGCAAGTGAGAGAGAGGCTGACACGGGAGTTGGAAGGCTGGCGGAAGAAGTACGCCTGATGCGGATCGTGTCGCTGATTGCGAGCGCCACGGAGATGGTGCATGCGCTGGGACTGGGTGAGTTCCAGGTGGGGCGTTCGCATGAGTGCGATTATCCTTCGTCGGTGGCGGCGTTGCCGGTATGCACGCGGCCGCGGTTTGCGGTGGATGGATCGAGCGCGGAGATTGACCGGCTGGTGCGGGAGACGCTGCGCGATGCGGGGAGTGTCTACGAGGTGTTTGAAGAGCTGATGGATGGATTGCGGCCGACGCATATCCTGACGCAGACGCAGTGCCGGGTTTGTGCGGTGAGTCTGGAGGATGTGGAGCGGGCGATGGGGGAGCGGTTTGTGTCGCGGCCTCGGGTGGTGGCGTTGGAGCCGAATACGCTGGCCGATATTTGGGCGGACTTGCGGCGTGTGGGGGAGGCTTGTGGTGTGATGGACCGGGCCGAGGCGTTGATTGCGCGGCTGCAGGCGGAGATGAGGAGTGTGTCGGAAGCGGTGGGTGCACGGCGGAAGCGTTTGGCGGTGGTGGAGTGGATTGAGCCGCTGATGCATGCAGGGCATTGGACTCCGGAGTTAGTGTCGATGGCTGGGGCGGATTGTGTTGGAGTGTTTGAGGAGCCGGATGCGATTGTGGTGGCTCCTTGCGGGTTTGATTTGGCGCGGACTCGTGGGGAGATGGCGGCGTTGGTACGGCATGCGGAGTGGCCTAATGTGCGGTGCCCGGTGTGGCTGGCGGACGGGAATCAGTTCTTCAACCGGCCGGGGCCTCGGGTGGTGGAGACGTTGCGGATACTGGCGGCGGCGGCGCACCCGGATTTGTTTCCGGTGCACGAGGGGATGATTAGTTACGCGCCGGGCTGGAGCCCCGCGCCACCTCGGGATTGAACCACCGGGCGATGCGGCGGAAGATTGCGGAGAGTGCTTTCCAGATGAGCGGGAGAATGAGCGCGATTCCGATGAGTAGGGTGATGACGATCGCGAGCGCGATGTAGGGGTGTTGCGAGACGAGTAGGACAAGGGTGACGGCGAAGACGTCTTCAGCGGTGCTCATGGCGGCTTGGGTGAAGGGCTCGCCGGTTCCGTGGGCGAGGAGGCGGACTCCCATTTTGGTGCCGTGCGAGGCGAGGGCGACGGCGCCTCCGGTGAGGGCGACGAGAGTTTGTTCCACGGGGCCGAGTTGGGAGGCGGCGGTGAGGGCCATGATGGCCGCTCCGATGGGACGGATGAAGGTGTGAAGGGTGTCCCAGGCTGCACTGACGAAGGGGATCTTGTCGGCGAAGAATTCGACCGTGTAGAGGAGGCCCGCCGCGATGAGGATGGCGGGGTGAGCGAGCGGGGTGAGTTCCTTGGGGAGGCCGGTGAGCCACTCGTAGCGGAGGCCGAGGCCGACGACGAGGATGGCGGCGTAGAGGTTGACGCCCGAGGCGAACGACAGCCCGAGCAGTCCGGAGAGGGATGTGAGTGAGGCGGTCATCTTCCACTCATGATACGCATACTGTGAGGCCGGGGTTCCGGGAATCGGAATTGTGCGACGATTGACGGGATGGAAAACCGGCCAGCGGCGCAGCGGGAGTATGGATTGGATGTGCTGCGGGTGTTTGCGTTTGGGGTGCTGATTCTGTACCACTCGGGGATGGGGTATGTGACGTGGGGCTGGCATGTGAAGAACAACGAGTTGAGTACAGGGTTGGAGTGGGTGATGCTGTTTGCCAACCGGTGGCGGCTGCCGTTGTTGTTTTTCATTTCGGGGGCGGGGGTGGCATTTTCGTTGCGGCGGCGGACGATGGGAGAGTTTGCGCGGGAGCGGGCGGGGAGGTTGCTGCCGCCGTTATTGATGGCGATATTCGTGGTGGTGCCTCCGCAGATCTACTTTGAGCACGTGGCGAAGGGGCGGGAGTACGGGTCGTACTTCGAGTTCTGGAAGACGGTGTTCCAGTTTGTGCCGTATCCGAAGGGGGCGTTCAGTTGGCACCATATGTGGTTTGTGGTGTACATCCTGGTGTACGCGCTGGCGAGCATCCCGTTGTTTGTGTGGTTGCGGGGGGAAGCGGGGCGGCGGTTTCTGGCTGGGTTGGCGGGATGGCTGGAGAGTTCGCCGGTTTGGATTTATCTGGTGACGCTGCCGAATCTGGTAGTGGCGTTGACACTGGGGCCGCGGTTTCCGACGACGAATGCATTGATTGGGGATTGGGCGAATTTGACGGGGGCGTGGCTGACATTTTTGTGGGGATATGTTTTTGCGTCGGAGCGGCGGCTGCTGGATTTGCTGGAGCGGCGAAGGAGGGAGTTTCTGATTGGGGCGGTGCTGGTGGTGGCGGTGTTCTATGGGATGCGGATGGCGCGGGTGGGCGGACTGGCAGGGGAATTGGCTTCGAGCTATTTCGGGATGCTGTTCATTTTTTGGCTGACGGGGTATGCGCGGGCGTGGTTCCGGAGCGATAGCCGGTGGCTGCGGTACTGGACGGAGGGCGTGTTTCCGCTGTACCTGATTCACCAGACGGTGACGGTGGCGCTGGTGTTTGCGATGCGGGAGTGGGAGATGAGCCTGTGGGTGAAGCTGGGGCTGGCGGCCGCCGGAACATTTGCGGGCAGTATTGTTTTTGCGGATCTGGCGCGGCGGACGGGGCCGTTGCGGCCGTGGTTGGGGTTGAAAGCTATTCCGAGCGCAGGGCGGTAGCCGGGTCTGTACGGGCGGCGGCGAGCACCGGTGGAATCGCGGCGAGGCAGGCGGCGGCGAAGATGGTGAGGAACGGGGTGACGAGGAGCCGCGGGTCTGTGGCTTCGACTTCGAACAGAAGTGTGCGGAGGAAGCGTTCGCCGGCGAGTCCGGCGATGAGTCCTGCGGCCGAGCCGAGGATCAGCATGAAGAAGACGCTGGAGGCGACCTGGGTGACGACATGGGCGGAGCGTGCGCCGAGGGCGATGCGGATGCCGAGTTCGCGCTTGCGCTGGAGGACGCTGTAGTTGAGTACTCCGTAGAGGCCGACGGCGGCGAGGATGAGGGCGAGGATGGCGAAGAAGAGGGAGAGGGTGGCGAGGAGGCGCTCGCGGATGGTGTGGCCGCGGACGATTTCGGATTGGGGAACGATGTTGGTGACGCGGAGATCGGGTTGAGACTGGGATACCAGCTTGCGGATCTGGGCGGCATTGGCGGCTGCGTTGGTATTGGAGGTGCGGACGAGAATGGTGGCCCAATCCTTGCCGCTGAGGGGGGAGTAAGCGACAGGGCGAAGGGGCTCGCGCATGTCTCTGTAGCGTGCGTCGCGGACGCAACCGACGATGAGAGTGCGAACGGGGATGTTCTTGCGGTCGAGGCGTTCGAAGGTTTTGCCGATGGGGTTGGCGCCATCGAAGAAGGCGCGGGCGAAGGATTCGTTGACGATGGCGACGCCTTCGACGGGCTGATCGTTGGCATCCACGGTGGGGTGTTTGTCGGTGTGGTTGAACTCGCGACCATCGATGAGTGGGATGCGAATGGTTTCGAAGAAGCGAGGGGAGACGCCGAGGAAATAGGGTTCGTTGTCGTGGATCGTATGGCCCGCTACACGGATGGTGGATGTCCAGCCGTTGCCGCTCATCAAGGTCCAACCGGCGATGGCGGTGGCTTGGACGCCCGGGAGGGTGCGGAGTTGGTCGGCGGCATTCTGCCAGTTTTGCTGGGGACGTGTACGGTCCTTGCCGTACATACGGGATTCCGCTTCGACGGTGAGGAGGTTTGTGGCGTCGAATCCGATGGGTTGGGAAGAAAGGCGTTCGAAGGTGGCGACGAAGAGGCCGGCGGTGAAGTGGACGAGGAAGCAGAAGGCGACTTGCGCGGCGACGAGAGCGTTCATGAGGCGGCGGCGAGCGTGCGGGTCATCGCCACCTTTGAGTGCGCTGACGGGTTGGACGCGGCAGGCGCGGGTGGCGGGTGCGAGTCCGAAGAGGACGGTGACGCCGAGCGCCATGGCTGCGGAGAAGGCGAGGACGCGCCAATCGGCGGGCATGTGGAGGCGGAGGGGATCGTCGGGGGGATTGATCATTTGGACGACGAAGGGCGCGGACCAGGCGGCGAAGATTGTGCCGAGGATGGTGGCGGTGGAGGCGAGGAGGAGGCACTCGATGAAGAGGAGTTGGAGGAGGCGGGCGCGGCCGGCTCCGATGGAGATGCGGAGGGCCATTTCTTTCTGGCGCGCGGCGGCCTGAGCGGAGAGGAGATTGGCGACGTTGGCGCAGGCGATCAGGAGGACGAGGAAGACGACAGCGCCGAGGATGAGGAGGGAGCGGCGGTAGGTTTTCTGCGTTTCCGAAGCGCCAGCGAAAGCGGAGTTGAGGTGGAGTGCGGCGTTGACGTGCTGCTCGATGCGATCACGGGGTGTATCGGCGGGCCACTGTTTGGCGGCCTCGCGCGATCAGCGGTCAAATGGCTTGCAGTTGTTGTTGGAGTTGGATGAGTGGGACGCCGGGTTTGGGACGGAGCCAGATACGGGTCCAGGCCCAGTGAGGAGCGGGGATGGCTCGGGCGTTCTGCATGGCATGGACGAAGATGTCGGTCATGAGACTGGTTTCCGTGATGAGGCGGCCGAGCTCGGGTTGGAGACCGAAGGCGGAGAAATGATTGCCGGAGACGTATTGGCGATAGGCTTTCTCCATTTCGTTTTCGGTGGAGTAGGTGATGTCGTTGCGGGTGGTGTAGCTGAGGAGGAAGAGATCGGCTTTGCCTTTGACGGCGGTGCTGAATTGTTTGTAGAGGGGGTAGGAGAAGGCGTCGATGTCGAGGCCGTCGTAGGCGAGGGCGAGGGAGAGGATGGCGGAGATGGTTGCGGCGGGGCGGCGTTTGAGTTGGCGGTAGCCGAAGATGGCGTCCGCGCGGAGGGAGTCGAGCCAGGTGGCGAGCTTGAGATCGGCGGAGGCCTCGCGGTGGCGGAGTCGGTTGCCGAAGGCTTTTTCAGCCTCTTCACGCGTGCGGCCGCTTTGGATGGCGTGGTGGATGTGGTCGGCGAGCTCTTCGTCGAGTTCGTTATGGAGGCGCTGGCGTGTGAAGGCGTTGCGAAGACGGGTGAAGAGAGACATGGTATCAGGCCATCCTTAATACGGTGTGGATTGCGGCGGAGGTGGTGGTCCAGCGCTGCTCTTCGACGGCGAGGCGTTTGCGGCCAGCTGCGGTGAGATCGTAGACGCGGGAGCGGCGGCCGTCTTCGCGGTTGATCCAACGGGCTTTGAGGGAGCCGTCTTCTTCGAGGCGATGGAGGGCGGGGTAGAGGGAGCCTTCTTCGACGCGGAGGATGTCGCAGGAGACTTCGACGATGGCGGCCATGATGGCGTAGCCGTGGAGCGGGGCGCGGCGGGAAAGGATTTTGAGGATGAGGAGGTCGAGGGCTCCTTGGAGGGCGTCTTGTTTGGGCATGGTAGTTACTTAGCTGGCTTAGTACTTAGACAGCTTAGCACGGGATTTGGTTAGCCGCCGGCCTGGAGGCCCGCGTCACCGGGGAGAGAAGAGGCGGAAGAGGTAGAGGGTGGCCCCGGTTCGGTAATGGCGCATCCAGGGGGCGCCTGCTCCGGTGTAGCCAGCGACGGCTCCGCTCATGCCGGAGGCGATGGCGATGTATTGCTGGTTGTCGAGGGTGAAGGAGATGGGCGCGGCGCGGATGCCGGAGCCGGTTTGATAGGACCAGAGGAGAGTGCCTTTGGCGGCGTCGAAGGCTTGGAATGCGCCTTCGCCAGTGCCCGTGAAGAGGAGGTTGCCGGCGGTGGCGAGCATGCCGGTGCCCATGGGTGTGCGGGTTTTCGATTCCCAGGCGATGGAGCCGTCGTCGGCTTTGATGGCCATCACTTTGCCGTAGGCTTTGCCGGGGATGTAGCGGAAACCGCTGGGGCCGGGCGGGAGGTTCTTTTTCTTGGCTTCAACGCCGTAGTTAAAGAAGGTGGCGCAGTTTTCGATGACGGGGATGTAGACGTAGCGGGTGAGTGGCGAGTAGGACATGGCGTTCCACTCTTTGCCGCCGGCTGCGCCGGGACAGACTTCGACGCCTTCGTAGGTGGGGATTTTGGTGGGATCGACGATGGGGACGCCTTGCGGGGTGAAGCCTTTGGTCCAGGTGACGCGGACGAAGGGTTTGGCGTAGAGGAAGCGGCCGGTGGCGCGTTCGAGGGCGAAGAAGTGGCCGTTGCGATCGGCGTGGACGAGGGCTTTGACGCGCTGGCCGTTGTGGAGGAGATCGTCGACGAAGAGGAGTTCGTTGACGCCGTCGTAATCCCAGACGTCGTGCGGCGTGTATTGATAGTGCCACGCGAGCTTGCCGGTATCGGCGTTGATGGCGACGACGGAATCGCTGTAGAGATTGCTGCGGAGGCGGGCGTCGCCGTCGTAATCGGGGAAGGGATTGCCGGTGCCCCAGTAGACGAGGTTGAGAGCGGGGTCGTAGGCACCGTTCATCCAGGTGGCGGCTCCGCCGGTTTTCCAGGAGTTTTCGGACCACGTGTTGTTGTGTTGCTCGTTTTCGCCGGGAATGGTGTGGAAGCGCCAGAGCTGTTTGCCGGTGGCGGCGTCGTAGGCGGCGATGAAGCCTCTTGAAGGGTAGTCGCCGCCAGCCATGCCGGTGATGACCTTGTTGCCGACGATGAGCGGGGGGGAGGTGATGGATACGTTGTCTTCGACGCGGCCGACTTCGACGTCCCAGCGGGGGCGGCCGTCGCGGGCGTTGAGGGCGACGAGGTGGGCGTCGAGCGTGCCGAGGTAGACGGTGTCGTTGAGGATTGCAATGCCGCGATTGACGGGGCCGCAACAGTATTTGAGTTTTTCGGGGAGGCGGCGGCGATAGTGCCAGAGTTCGGCTCCGGTGCGGGCGTCGATGGCGAAGACGTGGTTCCAGGAGGTGGTGAGGAAGAGGACGCCGTTGACGTAGAGGGGAGTGGATTGGAGGCCGTCGGGGGTGCCGGTTTGGAAGCTCCAGGCGGGGACGAGGTTGCGGACGTTGGAAGTGTTGATTTGTTTGAGGGGGGAGAAGCGCTGGTTGCCGAGGTCTCTTGAGAAGCTGAGCCATGTGTCTTGGGGTGGGTTTCGTATGGCTTCGAAGGGGACGTGAATGGGCGGGGTGGTGAGGTCGTTGGCGGGTTGGATGGCGTTGGTGGAGAGTTTTCTGAGGTGGGCGGCGATGGCTTTGGCGTCGACGGTGTCGCGGAAGGCGGGCATGGGGGTGTTGGGGATGCCTTCGCGGATGATGCGTTCGAGTTGAGAGTCGGAGGTGGCGCGGTGCCAAGCGGGGTTGGTGAGATCGGGGCCGGACGCGCCTTCGGCGGTGGCTCCGTGACAGACGGCGCAGTGGGTGGTGTATTGGGATTGGGCGGGGTCCTGCTGGGCTTGGAGGAGGGTGGTGAGGAGAAGGAGTGGGAGCACTTGGAGATTGTATCGTGGCGGGAATTGTTGAAGGATGCGGGTAGTCCCGTGGCTCAGCGCCGTGGGAATTTTATCAGGCTTTCATGGCGAATCTAACTTTGCCAGGCCGAGTCTTGTTAGGACTTTCCTGCACATTGCTGGCGTTGCCCGGCTTCACTCAGACAATTCAATTGACGAACTGGACCCCTGCTCCCTATTGGGCGGCGGATTCCACAACCAGTACATACCAAGGGGAGCGTGGTGCGGCGATCACCGGCCCCCTGCCGATGGTGGCGGTAACACCATGCCGCGTGATGGATACGCGGCCGGAATATGCACAATTCGGGTTTGCGGGCTCGTTTGGGGCGCCTGCATTAGGCGGTGGGCAGGTGCGTGATGTGCCGATTCCGGCGAGCAGCTGCGGGATTCCGGCAAATGCCCGGGCGTATTCGCTGAATATTACCGTGGTTCCGGCGGGAACGCTGCAGTATTTGACGGCATGGCCGGCTGGGTTTCCGAAGCCGAACACATCGACGTTGAATAGCTATGAAGGGAAGATTGTGGCGAATGCGGCGGCTGTGCCGGCGGGGGTGAATGGAGCGATCTCACTGTTCGCTTCGGACACGACGCATGTGATTGTGGACATCAACGGGTACTACACGGACTTGGTGGGCGTGGGTGGTGCGACGGGGCCGACGGGGCCGCAAGGGTCGCAGGGAATGGTTGGGCCGACGGGGAATCAAGGGCCTGTGGGGCCGGCGGGGCCAGCCGGGCCTGCGGGGGCTGCGGGGGCTGCGAGTACAGTGCCTGGGCCAACGGGGCCGGTAGGTCCGACAGGAGTCGGGTTGACAGGGGCCATTGGCGCAACTGGTGCAACCGGGGCCACTGGCGTGACGGGCGCACAAGGACCGACGGGCACTGCGTCGGGAGGGCTATCGGCGTACGGGAGTTTCTCGAATGATTCGGGATCGGCATACAACGTGACGATTGGCGGGGTTTCGATTGATTTCTTCGATACGGCTGTGGCGAACAACATTTCGCTGACTTCGCCGATTGCGACATTGCCGCAGGCGGGGACGTACCGGTTCTGGTATTGCATCCGGACGACGGCTCCTTCGAGCGCGAGTTCGCGGCTGGTGGTGAATGGGAGCGCGATCAATGCGTCGATCATTACTCCGGTGACACAGACAGACAAGTGGTGCAGGGTGACGATGCTGAGTCTGATTTCCACCAATTCGACGGTGCAGGTGCAGTTGTTCGGGACGTTTGCGCCGGTGACGTTGCTATCGCCGGGCGGGGCGGAGTTGGTGATTGAGAAGCTGAACTAGAGTGAGTATCCCGCACGGCGGGTTTGGTTGATCGAAAGGAGGAGCCTCGAGAGCCGGGGCTCCTCTTCGGTTGGTGGCGTCAGAGCCAGGGACCTGGGGGATTCCAGATCAACTTCGCTGGTTGTTTTGGTATGGCGTGTCGCGCCGGTTGAGTCTTCTGAAGAAGGCGGTCCATTGGGTGTTCTTTGCGGGGTCGAGGAGGAATTCTTCTGTAAGTGCGAGCGGCGTTGCGATGGGGATGGGTGTGCCTTTGCTCAAAGGTGACGCGAATGGAACGGGAGAGGCGGGTTGCTTCAAAGCGCTGGGTGTTGGCGAGTGTCCAGATATCGAAGAAGTCCTTCATGCGGCTGTTTCGGCGGGTCCATCGGTAACAGGGTGGGGAACGGATGTCTTTCGGGGCGGGTTCGACGGCATCACCGAATCCGACATCGATCTGCATCATGACGCGAGCGCCGTCGAGGCTGGTGGCTCCTTTCAGGATGAAGTCCTTCTTGTGAGGCGATTGTGTCAGGGGTGAAAGGAAGCGCTCGATCATCCAACGGCCCAGGAGAAACTGGATCTTCGTGGCGGTCCTTCGATAGGATGAGGAGTTTCGAGCGGTGGGAAGCGGCGACGTTGCGGATCTGCTTGGTCATACGGCGGACTCCAGGTAGGGACGAATGACGTTGGCGACGCGGCAGATTTTAGCGTAGCGATGGATCTGGCCGGGTGTTGCCTTGCGTCGGCGGAGGGCGTCACGGAGGGCTTCGATGGCCACGTCTATTCCGATTTTGTAGCGGTACTTGAAGCAGTCGGCTACAGTTTTGGCGGGGGAGTAAATGCGGACGGGGACTCCGTCAATGCGGTGCGTTGCGACGCCTTCGGTGAGCGCTTGCCTGGAGAATCGCGCGATGCGGAGGGATGGTGTCCCGATGGTGGGTTTGCGGGCCTTGACGTTGATGGCTAGCCAGATCTGGAAAGCGGAGAGCGGAGAGAAGCAGATCGTGGCTTGGGGAATGAGTTTGGCGGAGAGGCGGAGGGTGCGTTCGGTGGCGGGGCGGGTGGGCATGTTGCTTTCTGTTGGTAGTTTGGCATTCCTACCGATGTTTTGAAACCGAACGCCGCGGGACAGCTGCCGCTTCTACTGATTGGCTTGCCGACTGCGGGCACTCGGGTTTTCGGATTTAGCATTGTGGAGGCTTGCCAGCCTCCACTGCGACCGGCCTGGAGGCCCGTCGCCACCTTGTTAGTAGGGGGCTCCGGGGACTTTTTTGACGGGGGCTTGGGGCGGGAAGCCGGAGTCGGGGTGGCGGGGGATCCAGAAGCGGAGCGGGCCTTGGGCTTTGCCGTAAGGGCGGACGCGGGGGCCGTCGTGGGTGCCGTCGCCCAGGTCTGCGCGGGCTTCGTCCATGAGACCCTTTAGCTTTGCGACTATGGCTGGATTGGCGGCGGCTACGTCTTTGGATTCGGAGATGTCGGATTTGAGGTTGTAGAGTTCGCCGGTGATGTGGAGTTTCCAGTCGCCTTGACGGACTCCGCGGAGTTGGTTGGCGTGGTAGTAGTAGAACTGCTTGTAGGCGGATTTGGCGGCGGGTTGGTTGAAGAGGAGCGGGGTGAGGTCCTGGCCGTCGATGACACGGTCAGGGGGCGGGTTGAGGCCGGCGAGTTTGGCGAAGGTGGGGAGGACGTCCATGTTGGAGACGATCTCGTCGGAGACGCGGGCTTGGGGGATTTTGTTGGGCCACCAGGCGATGGCGGGGACTCGGATGCCGCCTTCCCAGGTGCTGCCTTTGTTGCCTCTGAGCGGGGTGTTGACGGCTCTTGGCGTGCCTCCGTTGTCGGAGAGGAAGATGACGAGAGTGTTGTTGGCGAGCTTGAGGCGGTGGAGGGTGGAGAGGATTTCGCCGACGCTCCAGTCGATTTCGGCGACGGAGTCTTCGTAGAGCGACTTGCCCGTTTTACCGCGCCAGGCTTTGCCGGCGGCTAGCGGCGCATGCACCATGGAGTGCGGCAGGTAGAGGAAGAAGGGTTTCGAGCGGTTGGCTTCGATGAACTGGATGGCTTCCTTGGTGTAAGCCTCGGTGAGGAAATCCTGGTCGGTGACTTCCTGGAGGAGTTTGTCGTTGCGGAGTAGAGGGAGCGGCGGGTGCGGGTATTCCTGGATGGCGTTGGGTTTGAGTGCGGGCCGCATGTCGTTGGAGTAGGGGATGCCGTAGTAGTAATCGAAGCCGTGTCGGGTGGGGAGGAATTCGGGTTGATCGCCGAGGTGCCATTTGCCGATGCAGCCGGTGGTGTAGCCGCCTTGCTTCAGCAGGCGGGCGACGGTGATCTCTTTGGGGTTGAGGCCGTGCCAATCGCCGGGCATGAGGACGGCGTGCCAGGAGCCGAAGGAGAGGCCGACGCGCTTGGGGTAGCAGCCGGTCATGAGGGCGGAACGGGAGGGGGAGCAGACGGGGGCGGCGTACCAGGAGGTGAAGCGCAATCCTTCTTTGGCCATGCGGGCGAGGTTGGGTGTGTAGTTGACCTCGGCGCGGTATGGCTCGATGTCCGCGTAGCCCATGTCATCGATGTTGATGAGGATGAGATTGGGGCGTTGCGGGGCGCGCTGCGCCGGAGCGGTGAGGGCTCCGGCGAGCGTGGAAAGGACGGCGCGGCGAGTGAACATCAGTAGCCTTTGTTTTTGTCGACTACGTTGATGAGCGGGAGGCCTTCGGCGAAGCGGCGGATGTTTTCCTTGATCGTATTGCTCATGCGGGCGGCGTCGGCGTCGGAGCGGCCGGCGATGTGCGGGGTGATGATGGCGTTGGAGAACTTCCAGAGGGAGTTGCCTTCGGGGAGAGGCTCGGGGTCAGTGACGTCGACGCCGGCTCCGGCGATGCGTTTGGAGTCGAGGGCTTTGACGAGGGCGGGGAGGTCGTAGATTCCGCCACGGCTGACGGCGATGAAGAAGCTATCTTTCTTCATGAGCTCGAATTGCTGGGGGCCCATCATCTTGTGGCTCTTTTCGGTGTGCGGGGCGGAGATGAAGACGACGTCTGCCTGAGGGATGACTTCGTTGAGTTGGTCGGGTTTGACGTAGCGGGAGACGAAGGGATTCATGGGCATGTCTTCGGGATCGACACCGATGACTTTCATGCCGAAGGCCCAGGCGCGGATGGCGATTTGGGTGCCGATGCCACCGACGCCGATGACGACGGCGGTTTTGTCTTTGAGTTCGAGGAGGCCTTCGCGGCCGCCGGCCCATTTGCCGGATTCGCGCATTTGGATGAACTTGGGGATGTTGCGCGTGAGTGCGAGCAACATGGCGAGGGCATGGTCGGCGATTTCGGGGCCCTGGACGATTTGGTTGTTGGTGAGGATGATTTTGGAATCGCGAAGATCGGTGCCGCCGGATTTGTGGAGAACGGTTTCGACGCCTGCGCTGCGGATGGCGGTCCAGCGGAGTTTCTTTCCGGCGCGGACCATTTGCGGGGTGATGGTTCCGATGAAGGCGTCGGCATCGACGATTTCCTGCATCACGTTTTCCTTGGTGACGGAAACGATCTTGACTTTGTTGCTGACGGCCTGGAATTCGCGGATCTCTTCAGGGGCCACGCCCATGGCGAGAATCTTGAGGGTCTGCGCGGAGAGCGACATGGCGCAGAGTGCGGACAGTAAGACGAGCTTGGTCATGGTTAGCACCTCGGTGGATTGAAGAATGGTCATTGTATCAATGCGTGGTTGGAGAAGGGGAGTGTGATGCGGCGGTTGGATTTTTTGTTTTCGATGACGAGGTTGGCGCCGTCGAGGCGGACATCATCGACGCGGTCAAAGCCGGCGGGGACTTTGGTGACGAACATGAGGAAGCGGGCGCTGAGTTTGGACTTGGCCTGGAGCCAGCGGAAGGTGGGGGCTCCGAATAGCGGGGTCATGGAGAGGAGGTCCGCTTTGGTTGTGTCGTAGGGTTGCATGCCGAATTCGAGGCCCCAGGCGTAGGCTCCGTTGGCGGGGTAGTGCATCCAGTGCTGGACCCAGGCGTAGTCGTTGCGAGGGAAGAGGTAGCCGAGCATGAGGTTCGTTTCGGTGTCGATGGCGGTGATGAATTCGTGATTGCGGGCGGGGTCCATGAGGCAGCCGATGTGGTTCATGGTGTCGTTTTTGGCGGGGGATGTGCGGAGATTGCCGAAGCCGGGGAGTTCGGGCCACTTGAAGTTTTGGGCGGAGGGGAAGGTGCGGGGTCCGGTGCGCTCGCCTTTGTAGGGTTTCGTTTGGCAGTCGATGGTGGACTGGTCGACGATGGTTTTGCCGAGCTTGAGGAAGGGCGCGCCGATGGTGGCGTGCTCGGCCCAGAGGATGACGCGGTCGAAGGGGAGTTCGCTTTCGAGCTCGGATTCGACGAGGACGATTTGCTCGTTGGGGCTGATGGTGATTTTGCGGGTGAGATTTTCCTGGACTAGTGGGAGACGGACTTTGAAGGTGGCGGAGGAGTTGGTGGAGGCGGCGAGTTCCCAGGGGAGTTTGTTGGCTTCGCCGTGGCCGGGGAGTCCGGCGGCTTGCTCGGGTTTGGTGACGGAGCCGAAGCCGTCGACGCAGAGGAAGTGGCCTTTGGAGGGGCCGAAGTTGGGGCGGTTGTTGAGCTCGCGGGCCATGCGGGCGGGGTCCCACATGGTGTTGAGGTGGTTGGGGTCGTCGTTGAGGGTGAAGCTGGCGAATGCGCCTCCGGTGGGGAGGACGATGAGTTTCACTTTTTCGTTGGAGAAGAGGAGGCCGTCGGCGCCTTCGTGGGTTACTTTTTGCTGGGCGGCGAGGGGGATGGTGAGGAGGAGTGGGATGAGGATTTGGATCATGGCCTTCGGATTATGATACTGAAGCGGAGGGTGATGGTGTAGCCTTCCCAGGCTACACTGCGACCGGCCTGGAGGCCCGTCGCCACTGTGGTAGTGTATCGGGAATGATTCGAGTTGCCGTTGGGGTGGCGCTGTTTCTGGCGCAGGTGGTGACCGTGGAGGATACGCCGACGCGGGCGCGTTCGGTGGGTGGGGAGTTTATTTCCTGGCGGGAACATTTGATTGATGATCAGGCTTTGGGTGGTGTGCCGATTCGGGGCGGGGATGGGTTGCAGTTGGCGGATTTTGATCGCGATGGGGTGATGGATATTGTGTCGGTGCATGAGGATAGTAATCATGTGCGGCTGGCGTTTGGGACGCGGGATCCGGATAAATGGGTGTTGCGGACTTTGGGGGAAGGCGACGAAGTGGCGGCGGCGGAAGATACGGCGGTGGGGGATTTGAATGGCGATGGGTATAAGGATGTGGTGGTGGCTTGTGAGTTGGGGCATCTGATTTATTTTGAGAATCCGGGGAAGGGGCTTGCGGCGCGGACGGCCAAGTGGAAGCGGGTGATTTTGAAGAATACTGCGGGCCGGGGCTCGTGGATTCGGGTGTTTTTGGCGGATTTGGATGGCGATGGACGGTTGGAGGCGGTGGCGGCGAACAAGGGGGAACAGTTGGTGACGAATGTTCCGGGGGAGCCGATTCCGGAGGTGTTACGGAAGCCGTTGCCGGTGTCTTTGTTTACGGTGCCGCGCGTGCCGCTGCGGGAGACGTGGGTGGAACGGGAGTTGATGCGGTTTCTGATTCCGACGAATTCGCCGGTGGTGGATATCGATGGCGATGGGGACTTGGATGTGCTGGCGGTGAGCCGGGGTGAGTTTCGGATGTATTGGATGGAGAATGTGCGGAAGAAGCCGCTGGAGTTTCGGCAGCATGCGGTGCGGATTGAGGGGATTGGGGAAGGGAAGCCGGGGCCTTGGGCGTTTATGGTGGATTTCGCGGATTTGAATGGGGATGGGCGGAAAGATATGGTGCTGGGCGGCGGTAAGGGGACGGTGATTTGGCTGGAGCAGCCTGCGAGTTTGGATGGGGTCTGGAAGCGGCATGAGATCGGGGGGATTTTTCCGGATACTCCGATTGCGATGACGCTGGTGGATTTGAATGGGGACGGACGGCTGGATTTGGTGACGGGCGGGTATAGCCAGAATCCTCGGGATAAGGATGGGGAGGAGATTACGGCGGAGAGCGTGGTGGGACGGATTACGTGGTTTGAGAATGGGGCAAAGGGGTGGACGCGGCATGATATTTCGCGGACGAAGCGGGGAATGTATGATGCTTTTGTGGCAAAGGATATGGATGGAGATGGGGATTTGGATTTGATTGGGACTCGGGGGAATAGCGGGGAGTATGATGGGGTGTTTTGGTTGGAACAGGTGCGGAGTGTGGAGGCTCGGAAGGTGTTTGTGAAGGCTCGGGGGAGGGAGAGTATGGCGCTGGGGTTGCCGAAGGGGGAGAGGTGAGTACAACCTGAACCGGAGGAGTTGCACAGGTTGAACGTCGCGGAGTTAATGATACATTGGAACGAGCAAGAAGGCCATGGGCAAACCGCGAATCTTCATAAGTCATAGCGCGCGTGAGCAAGACACGGACTCGGTATTAAGGCAGATATCCGAACAATTAAAGTCTGACGGATACGAGGTGCTTCTTGATCGTGAATCCCTAAGGGAGGGGACACGCTGGCGCGAGCAACTATATAACTGGATGAATTACTGCCACGGTGCGATAGTGCTGTATTCTCCAGCGGCACTCGAATCGGACTTTGTTCCGATTGAGGTGAGTGTTCTGACCAGTCGACGGCACATTGATCCTCGGTTTATCGTCCAAACGGTGCTCATGAAAGGGTTTGATCGCTCTGAACTTGAGAGTGGGATATGGAAGAGCCTTGAAGTCAATGCATACCAGCAGATGTCACAGGCCTCGGAAGAGAAGGCAAGCCAGATCTCTCAAGAACTGAGCCGTAGTTTCCAACGCCTTAAGACAAGCGTTCTACCCAAGACACCACTTGACAGAATGGCGCTGCGACTCAGGAGCCTGATTAGCAGCGTGGCCTCCGAAGTTCTGGAAGATGCGGCGAGCGAGTTGGTTGTGCCCGCGGAGCCGTGGGATTCCAGAACTGACGTCCATAACGCGTTTGTGACCGCGATGCTCGGGGCGGATCTAGTGAACTTACACAAGGCCTTACGAAGGCTACGGGACAATGGTGCAGATGCGGATAAGACTCGTGAGATCTATGAATTGCTGGCGCCTTCTTGGATTGACTATCGAGCTGCACAGTCGCTGCATGAAGTTGCCGTAGCCACGGGGGGAAGGCCTAGTGTGGCAACAACTGGCCAGTTTCTTGATTTTACCCCAAGCATGTTTGTTAGGCGGGCCTGCTGCCGACCGATTCGTGAAGCGTGGCCTGTTAAAGAGGTACCATGTCGAAGCTCGGACAACCCTGAAGGTTACTATTCATCCCGTGTCAAGATTGCCCTTCTTTCGCTCGCTAAACTCGAAGTGACCGAGCACCCGGAACGCGATGAGAGTGAAATTCAGAATTGGTTATATAGCAGGAGACGCCTCAACGAACCGGTTATCATTGCTATGGCGTGGCCTGGTCCTGGTCCAAACACTCTTATACGATTGCGTGAAAGATACCAAGGCGTGACTTTCTTTCTTCTTACGCCGACGCAGAGGCCGGATGCTCCAGTGTTTAGCGAGGGTCACCTTCGGTTCTTGGAACCGCCGATTGACTTTCAGAGGGAGCAGGATGCGAAACAGCTTTGCGGGGAAATAGAGAACATACTTAAAGGAGACAACTAGTCTTGGTGACTTGGAAGAAATATTTTGATTCGGACAAGGAATATGCTTCCAGTCCATTACCACCGCTTGCCCAGTCATTTGATCGTCATGACGGTGAGGTTTACCGTTCATGCGACTATGTCGATTTAGCAGTGAACATTGCAATGGCGACTGGTCGGCCACTCCTTATTAGGGGGCCGGCAGGGTCAGGAAAATCCTCGCTCGCCCCGTTTGTAGCGAAGCGACTGAGATGGCGCTTTTTGCGTAAAGTGATCACGTCGCGGACCGAGATACGCGACCTGCTATATACGATAGACACTGTTCGTCGCCTCAATGACGCCCAGGCCCATGAGTTGAAGCCCGACTTGGCGAATTACATTGAACCTGGCGTACTTTGGTGGGCGTTCAACCCAACATCAGCGAGAATTCGTGGTACTACCGGAGTATTGGACCCTGGATGCACACAAGCCAAACCTCCGGAAGGTGCTGCAGGAGAAGGGCCATCGGTAGTCCTCCTCGACGAGATCGACAAAGGTGAGCCCGATCTTCCTAATAGCTTGTTAATTCCGCTTGGATCCCTGAATTTCGACGTGCCAGAGATCGGGCAGTCTGTGAAGGCCGAACGCCCACCATTTGTGGTGATCACTACGAACGATGAACGCGACCTTCCAGCAGCATTCCTCCGTCGATGTGTGCTTCTGGAACTCAAGCATCACTCAACAACGGTTCTAGCGGAGATTGCCGAGAAGCATTTTGGTCCTGACGAGAATGGACTGTACTCGACGATCGCTCAGATTGTTGTTCGTTCTCGCGAGGATGCAGAAAGGCGTGGCGAGCGTGGTGCCAGCACTGCGGAGTACCTGGACGCTGTATGGGCGTGCCGAGCCTTGGCGATACGCCCCGACGAGACTACGGATGAATGGAATGTCCTGTCCGCCGTCATCTTGCGGAAGGCGGCACTAGATTCGCTATGAGAACCCATCCCGGCATGATTTTCATGGCAGACTGGTTATTGGTGCGGAGCTGTCTCGGTGTGCAGAATGCGGACGAGCGATTATTGGTGTGGCAGTTGTTGGGCTTAGCATCCCAAGTGCCTGAGCCTGGTACTGAGCAGAACCTGGCACATCTTGCGCCGTCTCAGGCTGCCGCGCCTCAACATGAGCCTGTGCTCACACGCAAGAAGGAAGCGCTCGACGACCGACCTCTTCCGACATCGGTATCGCAGTCGCATCCCATGGATTCTGAAACCTTAGTTCCTAGCTGGATCAAAGATATGGTTCCAGTGCAAGCAGGAGTTGAACGACAATCAGTGAACCTGCGCGCTCTTGAACCGCTGCTGCGGCCAAAATGGGCTCGTGCGATCATGATCCAACTCCTCTCTTTGGGAGAAGAAACCAGGATGCCGGACGTGGACCGCGTTGTTGAACTGATTGCTACGGCTAGGCCGTTGTCGAGTTTGCCCCGCCTCCGTAGGGCCACGCTCTCAGAAGGAGTACAGGTCCTTGTGGATAGGAGCGATTCGCTACTGCCCTTTTTCGCAGACCAGGCATGGCTAACTCGACTGCTGCGCCATTTGGTAGGCGAACACAGTTTGGAGATCCTAGACTTCGCAGGGTGCCCTTGGCGGGATGTGGAATCGGGTGAAACGCGCCGCGAAGTTGGCGTCGGAGGGAGCCACAGATGGAGGGTTTATCGAACTCCAAGACGAGGTGTGCCTATCCTCTTACTGACCGACTTGGGAATCGGGCGTTCGCGTCAGCCAACCGATTGGGCAACCGTCTCGGAGTGGCTAGTATTCCTCGCCCTCACTCGGAAAGCTCGCTGCCCAGTTGTCACCCTTGTACCGTATCCTAAACACCGATGGCCGGAGCGGTTGGCCAAGGCAATGCCAATCTTGGTATGGGATCGAGAGACCGGCACTCCGCAAGTGAAGGCGGTCGTGTATAAGCGAGGCAGGCTCTATGGGCAAACCCGAGTCTAATCAATCGGCCCGGCTTGTTGAAGAACAGTTCAGACGAAGGCCAGAAGTTGTGGCCCTAGCGGAGTTGTTGTCACTCGCGGTGCGGGTAGAGTCAACCCTCATTCGGGAAATGAGACTTCGCTGTTATCCTCGTTCCAGCGTGGAAATCGAAGCGGATTTGTGGCTTGGGCCTTTGGTGGAAACCTATGATTCTGTTGAGTTGAGCTTCCCCAGAGGGATACTTCAGCGCCTTCGGCGGAGGGTAGCGAGGAATCCGAATCTGCGAGTTGCGCGGGGAGTAATCGAAGCGGCCCATGTTCAGTCCCCAGAGGTTATCAGAATCGAGGAACACCTCATCTATCTCGGGGTGAACGGCGACTCTAAAGCTTTACAGGAAGCTAACGAACAGCTTCGCCGGCTCGTTGCGACTCTTGTTCATCGCGAGGACAAGGAGGGTTTCATTAGTTGGATTATTCGTGCGCTACCGGAACTCCCACCTGAAATCAGAAAATGCGAAGGCGCGCAACTTCTCGCATTGGGGGCTAGATTGCACGGGGCATATGCGACGGTGCGTGGAGTGTCTATCGATGCAGGTCTGGCAAAGCGGTCCACAGCGTGGTTGTCAGGGCGACATGGTGCGGGCCGGGATTTTGGCGTTCAGTGGCTCGCGTCAGGACTATTATTCACAGAGCCACGCGAGTTTGGCCAATCTGTTGTCCGTCTGCCCGAGACTACTGCTCCGGTCGTCAGGATTTCTCAACCGAGTGGGAGTAGATGGCGAGCCTGGCAGCAGGCAATAAGATTCGGTACATCGACGTTGGCGAGGGTCCCAGTCGCTCCGACGCTGCTAACTGCAGAAGACGGAAGCGAAGCTTGGATCCGGCCCGGAAAGAACGCTAGCGATCCGTTGCTCAACGTTTGTACAGATGCTTCTCAGGTCGAGAGCCTCCGGACGCTCCTCCAGCCTTTGACTGAGCGGCTCGGGTGGAGTCTACGGTTTGTCAGTGACGTTCTTGATACGTTCCAGGTTTCGGATACAAATTCACTGTCCGCATCGGTTCTGTTGATTCATTTAGGGCCGAAGCAAAATAACGGCACGACGCGCTTGGATTGGACCGATTGGATGAAGGCAGGACATGAGACGATACTCCTCCTGCAACACGGATCTGAGAAAGAAACAAGGGAGTTAATCCAGCGCTCAAGAATGCCCTTTTTGAGAGGTGGCCCGCACATCCGTGCCTACATGGATTTATCGAACGAGGGCGCAAAGGTTGGTGACTGGTTAACTCAGCACATCGTACGTTGTGACAAGGAGCACTCCACAAAGCTAATTGCTGCCACTCGAGTATTGATAGTGTTCTCCTCAGAGGGGCCAGAACGGGATCTACGGCTGGCAAGGATCGCAAGAGAATGCCCGAAGAGCATGTCCGTTGACCTCCGTCCGTCATCACTTCTGACTTTTGGCCGCAGCTGTTGGCAGGCGCTCGGCGCAGCGATGGAAAACGCCACGCACGTGCTGTTCGAGGGCTCTGGCACAGACCTTGGTGTCATCTTCGGATTTGGGCTTGCGATTGGGTACAGAAGGCCTGCACTTCTTCTGCATTCTTCCCTTGATCCATGGCAACAGCTTGGACCGGAATTACGCGAGGTAATCGATGGGACAGAGGACATTACTGCAATCGTCACTAAGCTGCGGGATAGGCCTGCACTTCCTTCAGTTACCACCGGCAGCGAGACACTGCTTCTGACGCCGCAATCGGTTGGTCGAAGCACCATCCGTATGTTGGACAATTATGTTTCTGAGTGGCGAAGGATACCACCGGGCGAATTGGATGTTCGTAAGATCGCCAAGGTGCTGGAAAGCGTCGGGAGAATCGTTTGGCTCGTTGAAGTGGGCAGAAGGCATGAACAATCTGCCTCAGAATACTGGTCGAGTGGCTTGGTAGCCGGTTGTGCTGTTGCGCTGGGAATTTCCATTACCGTTTTACGGCAGAGTCAAGCGGAACAGATCGGACTACTCAGAGGGTGCGCGGAGAGAGTGTATGCGGGTCCTGAGGAACTGGCCCAGGTCTTACTCGATCTTAACCATCGTGAAAAAGGAAGACGAGTAGTTCGCTTATTCGTTGTCGGCTCGCGAGATTCCGAGGCGGAGCGGGGGCATGTGGCCGCGGTGGCGGCGGCGTTGAATGGGTATGTGGCGGAGTTGTATGGCGTGCAGTTCCGAGTGGTCGGGTGGCGGACGGATGTGCGGTTTCGTGTTGATGTGCGGGGGGGGCAGGCTCCGATTGATGAAGATATTCCGGTGGAGGAGTGCGATGTTGTAGTCGGGATTTTCTGGAAGAGATTTGGGCCTGGGACGGTGGATGAGGTGCGGCGAGCGGTGGGGGCTAAGAAGCCGGAGGTGGTGTTGTGCTTCAATCGGACACCGTGGATGCCGGAGAGTGAGGAAGAGGCGGAGCATCTGATGGGTGTGATGAAGTTTCGGAAGGAGATTCCGGGGCTTCATTTGGATTATGTGGGGGAGCAGGATTTTCGGAATAAGATTCGCGGGTGGTTGGAGAAGTATCTGGCGGCGAAGTTTCCGATTGCTGGTGGGAGGGCGGTGGCTGGTGATCCTTCGCGATATATCGAGAAGCTGCGGGAGGAGACTTCGTATTTCGAAGTGCAGGGGTTGACGGTGGGGGATAACAAGGCGTACCGGTGGCCGATTGAGGAGTTCTATATTCCGTTGACGACCGCGGGTTCGGTGCCGTTGGTGGAGGCGATGGTGGCGCATCGGAAGTTGTTTGTGGTGGGGGGGGCGGGGGCGGGGAAGAGTACGTTTCTGCGGCTGATGGCGTATCGCGCTTGCAATGAATATGCGGGCGGAGGGCCGTTGCCGTTGCTGATTGGGGCGTCGGTGCTGGCAGGGTTTGTTGCGGATCAATCTGATCCTACGGCGGCGGATTGGATTCCGTTATTCGCCGGGTCACAGTGTGAGAAGAGCAATCGGGAGTTGGGGGCGGATTATTTTCGCGCGGCTTTGAAGGCGGGCCGCTGCTTGGTTTTGATTGATGGGATGGATGAGACTCCGGATGAGATGCAGCGGGAGCGGTTGACGAAGTTGATCCGGAATGCGGCGCGGGCGTATGACAAGTGCCGGTTTGTGGTGACGTCGCGGCCGGAGGGGAAAGTTCCGATTGCGGAGTTTGAGGAGGCTGCTATTTCGGATTTGGCGCCGGAGGCGATCCGGGCTTTTCTGGGGAAATTGGCGAGAAGCCATTTGTACTCGACGGATGGGGACGAGGCGAGGACGTTTTCAAGCGGTGTTGGAGAAGGGGGTGGATGGGCGGAGGGAGATTCGGAAGATGATTCGGAATCCGGTGATGCTGACGGCGTTGGTGGTGTTGCAGCATAACAACGTGAAACTGCCGGAGCGGCGTGCGGAGCTTTACGGGTCGATTCTGGGGTGGTTGTCGAAGCAACGGGCGAAGGACAGGCGGTTGAGGGCCGAGGAGTGTCTGCGGCGGCTACGGGAGTTGGCGTTTGCAATGCAGAATGCCGAGGGTGGGCGGCGGAAGCAGGTTACGGTGCATTGGGCGGGGGAGCAACTGGCTGCGCGGTTTGGCGGGCGGGAGGCGGCGGAACGGTTTCTGCGGGCGGAGCAGATGGATAGCGGGATTGTGGTGAGCAGGGGGAAGGAGCTTGCGTATTGGCATTTGACGTTTCAGGAGTATCTGGCAGCGTCGGAGATTGCGGGGTGGGCGGATAGGGATCAGCACAAGTTGCTTGTTCCGACTGGGAAGATTCATGCTCCGGAGTGGCGGGAGACGGTGTTGCTGTATGCGTCGTTGTTGCTTGGGGCAGGGGCCCCGAAGGTGGATGCTTTGGTGAAAGAGGTGCTGGATAGTATGGGGCCGAGTTTGGCGGAGCGGGCGAAGTGCGTGGGGTTGATCGGGGCGCTGTTGCCGGATATGGTGGGGTATCAGGTGGCGGATCCACGGTATGCGGAATCGTTGCGCTTGGTGATGGATATTTTTGATAGAGAGAAGTCGGAGGGGGTGCCGTTCGAGGACCGGCGTGCGGCGGCGGAGGCGTTGGGGGTGGCGGGGGATCCACGGATTGCGGGGCAGGAGTGGGTGGAGATTCCAGAGGCTCGGAATTATTGGATTGGGGCAAAGAGTGATGATAAGGAGGCAGACGACGATGAGACTTTGCGTGAGGTGAACTTGCCTGCGTTCCGGATTGGGAAGTATCCGGTTACGGTGTCGCAGTATGGGGAGTTTGTGGAGGATGGGACCGTGCTGGGGCGGGAGCCTGAACGGTGGGAGGAACAACAGGAGCATCCGAATTGGCCCGTGGTGAATGTGACGTGGCACCAAGCCACCGCCTACTGTGAGTGGGCAGGGGTGCGGCTGCCGACGGAAGAGGAATGGGAGCGCGCGGCACGGGGGCCGAAAGGTACGAAGTATGCGTGGGGGAATGAGGACATTGATCGTTCAAGGGCGAACTACAGTGACAGCGGTATCGGTGAGCCGACACCCGTGGGTCTATATCCCAGTGGTGCGAGTGCGGAAGGCGTTCTCGACCTGATTGGGAATGTGTTGGAGTGGACTTCAACGGAGTATAAGAAGGGAAATGGGACGTACGTGTTGCGTGGCGGTTCCTTCCTCGACGATCGTAGGTACGTGCGTGCGTCGTACCGATACTACTTCCAACCGGTCGTACATGGCGACTATCTGGGGTTTCGGGTGGCCGGGGGAATTACCTGAATTGTTCCCCTTTTCCCTTGAATTTTCTGAAGAAAGCCGCGAGGGGGAGTCCGAGGGGGCAAGCCCTTCGCGGCGGACGCTGCTATACTGACTTGCGGAACGCGGTCGTAACGTGTGCCGGGGCGGTTCCTTCAACAACAATCGAAGGAACGCGTATTCGTCGTACCGTAACAACAACCAACCGGACGAACGGAACAACAATCTCGGGTTTCGGGTGGCCTGGGGATGTGGAACAGGCCAAGAGCCTGGATGCGAGAGTTCCGCTGAGGGATTGGCGTAGCGTGCTATTCCAGACTCCGCGTCGAACAACAACAGGCCGTGATCTTGAAGACCGCTCGCTCACGCGCGCGGCTCGGTAGATTCAACGTGTTACGGGGCCGCGACGTGGGTTAGCGGGGATACCGTGTTCGTCGGGTCCGCGGATTTTGTCGGGATTGCGCATATTGAAGATTGACGAATCAAGGCTGCGTTTATTTGGTGAGGACGCGGCTCATTTCGGCGATTAGGGCGGCTTGGACGAAGGGTTTGGCGATGTGGCCGTCCATGCCGGCGGCGACGCAACGTTCGATGTCCTCGCGGAAGGCGGAGGCGGTGAGGGCGATGATGGGGGTGCGGCGGCCGTTTTCCATGGTGCGGATTTCGCGGGCGGCGTCCGTGCCGTCGAGTTCGGGCATCATGAGATCCATCAGGACTACGTCGTATTCGCCCTTCTCGAACAGCGCTACGCCTTCGCGGCCGTTGTGGGCGACCGTCACTTCGTGGCCTAGCATTTCGAGCATCTTGACCGCTACACGTTGGTTGACGGCGTTGTCTTCACAAAGCAGGATGCGGAGTCCTTGGGGAAGGTGGGGTGTTGCGGCCAGGGGCTGGGCCGGCATCTCGTCGAGGACCGGCATCTCGATGGTGAAGGAGAAGGTGCTGCCACGGCCGAGTTCGCTTTCGAGGTGGATGCGGCCGCCCATCATTTCGACGAGTTCGCGGGTGATGGCGAGGCCAAGGCCGGTGCCGCCGTATTGACGCTGGGTGTGACGGTCGGCTTGCTCGAAGGCTCCGAAGATGCGCTGGCGGCGGTCGGCGGCGATGCCGATGCCTTCGTCACGGACGGCAATGGTGACGGTGGCACGGTTGAAGTGCACGGCGGCCTTGGCGTGGATGGTGACTCTGCCTCGGGGGGTGAATTTGATGGCGTTGGAAGTGAGGTTGGTGAGGACCTGGCGGAGACGCTTGGGGTCGCCGAGGGTGACGATGGAACAGCCGGTCATTTCGGTAGCAACGGTGATGGCTTTCTCGCGGGCGAGGCCGTTCATGAGGCTGGCAACTTCCTGGATGCATTCGTCGAGGAGGAAGGGGGAGTGATCGAGCTCGAATTTGCCGGCCTCGATTTTGGCCATGTCGAGCACGTCGTTGAGCAGGCCGAGGAGGGAGATGGCGGATTTGCGGAGGGTGACGACCTGGCCTTCCTGCTCGCCGTCGAGGCGCTGGGCGAGGAGGAGGAGATCGGCCATGCCGAGGACTCCGTTGAGCGGAGTACGGATTTCGTGGCTCATGGAGGCGAGGAAGGCGGACTTGGCGCGATTGGCTTCTTCGGCGGCGGCGAGGAGCTTGGCGATTTCGGATTTTTGGTGCTCCACCATCTGGGTGCGGAGGCGGACGGCTTCTTCGAGGCCTCGCTGGCGGCCGAGGACCATGCGCATGCGGAGATACCAGTAGACCTGGACGAAGATGCCGAGGGCGAGGAGGACGGCGAGTCCGGCCCAACCGGTCTGCCACCAGGGGGTGAGGACTTCGAAGGAGATGGTGGCGGGTGTTTCGCTGCGGCCGGCGACGGGGCTGATGGCGAAGGCTTCGAAGCGATAGCGGCCTGGGCGGAGGGTGGGATAGCGGATTTCGCGCTCCGTGGTTTCGACCCAATCGCGATCGACACCGGTGAGGCGGTAACGGAAGCGGATGCCGCGGTTGGAGAGGAAGGTGAGAGCGGCGAGGGTGACGTGGAGGTGGGCCTGATCGGCGGCGACGCTGGGGAGCGGGCCACCGTCGCCGAAGCCCCAGGAGACGATGGCGACGCGGGGCGGTGCTGGGGGTAAGCCGGGCTGGGAGCGGAGGTAATGGGAGACGCCGCGGGCGGTGCCGATCCAGACTCCGCCGTTGGCATCGAGGGCCATGGAGGTATGCACGCAGTCGTTCCAGACGAGGCCTTCGTTGCGGCCGTGGTGGATCCAGCGGCCGTTGTCGAGGAGGTCGACGCCGTTGTCGGTGCCAACCCAGATGCGATCGTTGGCGGCGGCGGCGATGGAGTAGATGCGTTCGGAGGAAAGGCCGTTGGCGGTGTCGAAGTGGACGGCTTCACGGATGGCGCCACTCGGTTCGAAGCGGAGTTGGGTGAGGCCGAGGGCGTCGGAGTAACTGACGAGGACGGAGCCATCGGGGTGGGCGGCGACGTGGCGGACGCGGTTGTGGCGAAGGCCGTGGGCCATGCCGTAACGGCGCCAATCGCCGTTGTGATAGCGGAGGAGGCCGTTGGTGGAGGCGATCCAGACGGGGCCGGTGGACGAGGGAGCGACATCGAGGTGGAGTTCACCGGGTTCGGCGTTGGGCGGGATGATGGGGGTGAATTGGTAGCGGGCGCCGTTGCGGGTGGCGAGTTGGAGGATGCCGACACCGGCGATCCAGAGGTTGCCTTGGGAGTCGATGGCAAGGCGGCGGATGGGGTTTTTGGGCAGGGGGTAATGCGTGGGCTGGAGGGTATTGACATCGAATTGGATGAGGCCTTCGGTTTCGGAGGCGGCCCAGACGGAATCCTGGCTGGAGACGAGTGCGTTCACGGTGCCGGGGCGGAGTTGGACGATGTTGTTGCGGGAGAGGATGGCGAGGTTTTTGCTGGTGGCGATCCAGGCGCGGTGGAGGGAATCCTCGGTGATGGCGGAGACGTAGGCGGCTTGAAGGCCATCGCGCTGGGTCCAGTTTTCCCAGTGGCCGCGGCCAGCCCAACGGGCAACACCGGAGCCGGCGGTGCCGAGCCAGAGTGAACCTTCGCTGTCTTCCCAGGCGCAGGTGATGTCGGGGGGGAGACCGTTGGCTTCGGTGACGTGCCGCCAGGAGGCGTTTTCGAGCATGAGGAGCCCGCGGGGGGAGTTGGTGATGAGGGCGCCTTTGGAGGTGATGTGGAGTTTGGCGCCGGGCTCGATGGGTTCGGAGGAGATTTGGCCGGTTGGGGAGATGCGGACGAGGTGCTTTGCGCCGCGAGCGTAGAGAGTGCCGCCGGGGCCTTGGGCGAAGGCGTTCCAGGAGTCGGTGGGGAGGCCTTGGGCGGGGGTGTACTCGGAGATGCCGGAAGGGGATTGGCGGCAGATGCGGGGGCCACAATCGCGCCAGAGGGCGCCGTCGGGGGTGTAGTGGATGGCGTTGACGGAATCGACGGAGATGGATTGGGCGCGCCAACCGCCGTTGTGGAGTTCGATGCGGAAGATGCCGGCTTCGGTGGCGGCGTAGATGCGGTTATCGGGGGTGGTGGTGATGGGGTTAATGGCCTGGACGGTGGTGTTGCCGGGGAGGGAGATGGGGACGAAGCGGGAACCATTCCAGCGGGCGATGCCGCTGTGGGTGGCGACCCAGAGGGTTTTGTCGGTGCTTTCGGCGAGGCCGGAGACGTAGGCGGCAGGGAGTCCGGCTTTGGTGGCGTAGCGGGTGAAGTGTTCGCCGTCGTAGCGAAAGACGCCGTTGGCGGTGCCGACCCAGAGGAAGCCCTGGTGATCCTGGAGGATTGAGGTGACGGTGAGGTTGAGGAGGCCCTCTTCCTGACCGAAGAGGCGGAAGCCGTACTGCTGCGCTGTTACCTGAAGAGCAGGCAGACAGAGGAGGCAGAGCCTGAGCAGAAGTTGGCGCATGCGCAGGTGGACCAGATTCGTTCGGTTTTCCGAGTTAAGAATTAGATCGACGGGATGGGAGTGGGACTTTATTATTAAACCTATGAGCGAGTTTGCGGCTTTGGAGGATTTGTTCGCGGAGGCGTTGCTGCTGCCGGAAGGGGAGCGGGAGGCGTTTGCGGCGGCGCGGTGCAAGGATGCGGCCTTGCGGGAGGAATTGCTGGGGATGCTGGCGGCGCGGCGGCGGATGGGGAGCTTTCTGGAAGGGAGCCTGCTCGATTTCGGGGGGCAGACGTTTGGGGCGTACCGGGCGATGGAGGAGATTGGGCGAGGCGGGATGAGCGTTGTGTACCGGGGGCAGCGGGTGGATGGGGATTTCGACAAGCGGGTGGCGATCAAGGTGATTCTGGTGCAGACGGGGGCGGCACCGGAGGCGCGGCTGCTGGCGGCACTGGAGCATCCGAATATTGCGCGGCTGCTCGATTCGGGGGTCACGGCGGTGGGGTTCCGGTATCTGGTGATGGAGTATGTCGAGGGGGTGCCGTGCACCGCGTTTGCGGGGGCGGCGACGGAGCGGGAGAAGTTGCGGCTGTTTTTGCAGGTGTGTCATGGCGTGCAGGCGGCGCACCAGTCGTTGATTGTGCACCGGGATCTGAAGCCGGACAACATTGTGGTGACGGCTGAGGGATCAGTGAAACTACTCGATTTCGGGATTGCGAAGTTGCTGGCACCGAGCGGGACACAGACGGTGGGGCCGCGGGCGTTCACGATTGACTATGCGAGCCCGGAGCAGATACTGGGGTATCCGGCGAGCACGGCGAACGATGTCTATTCGTTGGGAGTGCTGCTGTGCGAGTTGGTAGGCGGAAGGCTGCCGCGGCAATTGGGGGAGTTGCCGGTGGATGAAGTGGTGCGGCGGCTGGAGGGACCGGCGGATGTGCCGCTCCATGGGGATCTGGGGGTGATTGCGCGGAAGGCGCTGCGGTTTCAGGCATCGGAGCGGTATGAATCGGCGGGGGCGCTGGCGCGGGATGTGGAACGCTATCTGGCGGGGGAACCGATTGAGGCGCGGCGGCCGACGTTCGGGTACCGGGCGGCTCGGTTTGTGTCGAGGCACCGGTATGCGGTGGCGGCGGGAGCGCTGGTGGCGGTGGCGCTGGCGGGGACGGCGGGGTATGCGTTGCGGCAGGCGCGATTGGCGGAGACGCGGTTTGAGCAGGTGCGGAGTTTGGCGGGGTCAGTGATGTTTGAATTGCATGACGCGGTGCAGCCGTTGGGGAATTCGCTGCCGGCGCGGCAATTGATTGTGAAGCGGAGTTTAGAGTACCTGGATGCGCTGGCGGCGGATGCGAGCGCGAACGATGATGTGGTGTTGGATACGGCTCGCGGGTATTTGCGGCTGGCGGAGATTCAGGGGAAAGATGGGGAGAGCGCGAGTTTGGGGCAGACGGCGGATGGTTTGGAGAGAGGGAAGCAGGCGGTGGGGCTGGCGCGGCGGGTGGTGGCGCGGAGTCCTCGAGCAAGGGAAGGGCGGCTGGTGTTGTCGGAGGCGCTGAACTCGGTGGCGTCATCGTATGTGTTGATGGGGAAGCCGCAGGACGCGGTTGTGGCGGCGAGCGAGGGACTGGCAGTGGCGGAGGGACTGATGCGGGATGCGCCGGGAGATGTGCGGGCGAAAGCGCTGGTGGCGGAGCAGTGTTTGATTGCGGGGGATGGATTGGGGGACGCGAAGCAGCCGAAGGAAGCGATTGCGATGTTGGAACGATCGGCGAAGCTGTATGGGGAGTTGCTGGCGGCGGCGCCGGAGAACCGGTTGTATGAAAAGAATCTGGCTCGGGCGCACAATTATGCGTGCACATTGAACGTGACTGCGGGGAATAAGGAAGAGGGGCGTCGGCACAACCGGGCGGCTTTGGAGCATTCGCGGCGGCTGTATGAGGCGGATGCGAAGAAGAACAGGGCGATGTACGCGTCGGATTTGGGGGTGTCGGCTTTCTTTGAGAGCGATGCGCAGCGCTATGACAAGGCGGTGGAGATTTACCGGGAGCAATTGCGGCTGCGGCGGGAGATGCTGGCGGAGAATCCGCAGGACAATGCGACGGCCGTGCGAGTTGCGGCGACGTTGAGCCGGATCTGTTTCCAGGCCACGAAGGGGGGAAAGCTGGAGATGGCGATTGAGGCAGGGGAGGATGCGGTGGGGCAGTTGCGGGCGGTGCGTGCGAAGGACCCTGAAAACGCGCTGGCGGTTACGGAGATGTTGTATGGATTGACGGATTTGGGCATGGCGTATGCGAAGGCAAACCGGCGGGATAAGGCCTGTGTTTTGGGGAAGGAGGCTGTGGTGCTGATGGACCACCCGTCGCGGAATGCGGCAGCATCCTATACGCGAGTGAAGGACAAGGCGAAGGAATTGGCGGCGATGTGCGGGGTTAAGTGAGGCGGGTGTAGAGCCAGGTGCGGGCGAACTCCCAATCGCGTTTGACGGTGGCTAGGGAGATGTCGAGGGCTTCGGCGATTTCCTCGAGTTCGAGGCCGCCGAAGAAGCGCATTTCGACGACGCGGGCTTTGCGCTCGTCTTTGGCGGCGAGGTCGTGGAGGGCGCTGTCCAGGTCAATGATGCGTTCGATGGGCATGGCGCCGGTGGGGGTGGAGAATTCGACGCCTTCGGTGAGGGAAAGAGGTTGCTGGCCGCTGCCGCGGCGTTCGGCCATGCGGGCGCGGACGGCATCGATCAAGAGCATGCGCATGGTGCGCGAGGCGAGGGCGAGGAAATGGGTTTTGCTGCGCCAGCCGCGGCCTTCGAGACGGAGCCAGGCTTCGTGGACCAATTGGGTGGCTTGGAGGCTGGGCTTACGGACGGAGCGGCTGAGGTGGATGGCGGCGATTTTGCGGAGTTCGGCGTAGACTTCGTCGATTTCCGGGGTGGGGGGCACGGGTCCTATTATCGCGCGAGGGGGTTGGGGGAGGCCCGTTACTACCAGGTTAATGGGTTCGCGCGCCGCTTTCTCGCAAAGCCGCGAAGGTGCTAAGGTCGCAAAGTGCCCAGGAGTTGGAGCTGGGGATTGGGGTGGTGAAAGGTAGCGGCTTTGCGGCTTCGTCGGGAGATGTGAAGCTCGCAAATCGGAAGGTTCTCGCAAAGCAGAGGGCCAGTCTGGGGCTGGTCAGTGAGCGAAGCTCTGCGCCTGCCCCACTACGGAGTGTGGCGAGGGTGTGGGTCGGGAGCGAGGGCGTAGACAGCGAAGGAGGCGAGCCAGTGTTCGCCGCCGTATTCGCCGGTGGCGACGTGAGGGAGCGATTGGTTGATGAAATCGCGGGCGGCGCGGGCGAGACGTTGTTTGCGGGCGTCCGTGGTGGGAAGCGCGGAGGCGATGCCTCGGAGACACCAGGCGCGGCTGAGGAAAAGACCGTCGAGGTGGACGATGGCGTAGTCGGTGCGATCGCTGACGATGGGTGGTTTGAGGACGTTGTCGAGGCCATCGGCGGGGAGGTAGCGGGTGAGCCATTGGGCGAATTCGGCGGGTGGGAGGACGCGGCGCATGAGGTCGGCGACTTCGAGACTGGGGGACAGGAAGTCGGTGCCGTCGGGTTCCTGGATGGCTGGGGCGGGGGGATTGTTGAAGAAGTAGTCGCGGGCGCGTTGAACAATTAATGCTTCGAATGTTTTATCGCCTTTGGCGCGGGCCCAATCGAGGGCGAAGACGAGGCCGAAGGCGGTGTTGGGATGAACACCAGTGCGATTGGGGTAGGTTTGCTTGGGGAGGAAGGTAGTCCAGAGTTGGAGGACGGCTGCGGTGAGCGGCTGGAGGTTCGCATGCCAGCGGCGGGCTTGCGGGTCGTTGAAGGTGAGGAGTTCTTCGTCGAGCTTGAGGAGCCAGGCCCAGCCGTAGGTGCGTTCGTAGGTGCGGGCGAGTTTGTACTGAGAGAAGTAGGCGGCTTCGGCTTTGAGATTTTCGGCGCTGAGATTCTCATCGAGAGCTTTGCGGATTTGTTGCTGCTGCGGGAGAGAGGGGTAGGTTTTGAGGAGGCGGATGAGCATCCAGTGACCGTGGACGCTGGAGTGCCAATCGAAGCAGCCATAGAAAGAAGGGTGAAGTTGTTTGGGGGTGAGGCGAGCGTCGGTGGCGGCTTCGATGGTGTGGCCGGTTTTGTTGGGGTATTCCTGCTGGAGACAGCGCAGGGGGAGTTCGGCGAGATGGGCGGCTCCGGTTGCTGTAAGGGTGACTGCGCCGGTGGGAGTGGTTTCGATGAGTTGAAGCATGAAGAGTGCAAGATTGACGATGGACATGTTGTGTTTGGCGGAAGGCTTGTGTTCCGATAATCCTATTGTGAAACCGGCAATCCCCTATTTGCGCTGGTGGATCGCCGGGCTGTTGTTTCTGTCGACGGTGATCAACTATATCGACCGGCAGACGTTGAATGTGCTAGCTCCGTACATCAAGCAGCAGTATTCGTGGTCGAATTCGGATTTTGCATTGTTGATTATCTCGTTTCGGGTGGCGTATGCGGTGGGGCAATCGGTGAGCGGGCGGTTATTGGATCGAACGGGGATTCGCAATGGGTTGTCAGTGGCGGTGGTGTTTTACTCGGTGGCGGCGATGTTGACTTCGTTGGCGTCGGGGCTGAAGAGCTTTTGCGCATTCCGGTTTTTGCTGGGGGCAGGGGAGTCGGCGAACTGGCCGGGGGCGACGAAGGCGGTGTCGGAGTGGTTTCCGCGGAAGGAGAGCGGATGGGCGGTGGCGCTGTTTGATAGCGGATCGGCGATTGGGGGCGCGGTGGCTCCGTTTCTGGTGTACGGGGCTTACAAGTGGTTTGGGGATTGGCGGCCGGTGTTTGTGGTGACAGGATCGCTGGGGTTGCTGTGGGTGGTGGTGTTCCGGTGGTTGTATCATGCGCCGGAGACGCATCCACGGCTGGCGGCGGAGGAGTTGCGGTATATCCGGCAGGATTCGGTGATGGAGGTTGGCGGCGGGCCGCGGCCTTCGTTGCGGGAGTTGTTGCGGATGAAGCAGACGTGGGGGATTGTGATTTCGAAAGCGCTGACGGATCCGGTGTGGTTTTTCGTGACGGACTGGTTTGCGATTTATCTGGTGTCGCGCGGGTTCCATCCGGAGAATAGCCTGATTGCGTTTTGGGCTCCGTTTCTGGCGGCGGATATTGGAAACTTTGCGGGCGGGGGATTGTCGAGTTACTTGATACAACGCGGGTGGCCGGTGATGCGGTCGCGGCGGTTTGTGGCGGTGATCAGCGGCCTTGGCATGGCGACGTTGTGCGGAGCAGCGTTTCTGCCTTCGCTGACGGCGCTGGTGTTTTGCTTTGCGTTCTCGACGCTGGCGTATGCGGCGTTTTCGACGATTGTGCTGACGTTGCCGGCGGATGTGTATCCGAGTGGGAGCGTGGCTACGGTGAGCGGATTGAGTGGAACTGGGGCGGGGATTGGGACGATTGGGGCGACTTATTTGACGGGGTTGGTGGCGGACCGGTATTCGTTTACTCCGGTGCTGATTGGGGCTAGTTTGGTGCCTTTGGTGGCGACATTGGCGGTGGTGTTGCTGGTGCGGGAACGGGAGCAGAGTTAGATTTTTTAGCCGCCGGCCTGGAGGCCCGCGTCACGGTGGAGTTTGCTGGCGAGGACGGCGGCGATGGATGTGGCGTAGAGGATAGAGGCGAGCAGGAAGGCAGCGTTGTAGCCAGACGTGTCGACCATGCGGCCGACGGCGAATTGCATGAGGACACCGCCGAGTGTGCCGGCGGCTCCGGTCATGCCGTAGAGTACGGCGACGTGTTGAGCGGGGGATGCTTCGGTGATGGCGGTGTGGATATTGGAAGAGAAGGACGTGTGTCCGAATAAAGCGGCGCTGACGATGGCGAGCGCGAGTTGGTATTGGGGAACGAGGCAGGCGAGCGCTCCGGCTGTTGCGGCGAGGGCGGATGTGATGAGCATGAAGGAGCGGCTGCGGCCGATGGGCCAGCCACGGAGAATGAGAGCGGTGCCGGCCCAGGCTCCGAAGAGGGCTCCGATTCCGGCGGTGGCGAATGGGATCCAGAGTAGCTGGCCGGCTTGGGCGAGATTGAGGTGGCGCTGCTCCTGGAAATAGCCGGGCATCCAGAAGAGGTAGAAGTACCAGGCGGCGTCGGCGCAGGCTCGGCTGGAGAGGAGACACCAGTAGCGGCGGGAGCGGAGCGCGGCGGTCAGCGGGGCGGATGCAGCCTGGTGCGCGTCTATGGCGGAGGCTCCTGGTTGCGGATCTTTGACGCCGAAGTGGCGGTGGATCTGGCGGTGGAGGAAGAGCCAGGCGGGGATGAGGAGGAGTCCGGCGCCGCCAGTGAGGAGGAAGGCGGCGCGCCATCCATAGTGAAGCGTGACGACTGCCACGATGGGCGGAGTGAGAAGCGTTCCGATGCTGATGGAGGAGAGGATGAGGCCGACGGCGCGAGCGCGATGCGCGGGTTGGAACCATTCGGCGGCGGCGCAGATTGCGGTGGGATAATAGCCGCCTTCGCCAACGCCGAGGAATGCGCGGCAGAGTGCGAGTGTGGCGACGCCTTGGACGAAGGCGTGCGACATGGCGGCGAAGGACCACCAGAGGAGAGTGATGGAGAAGGTGGTGCGGCTACCGAGACGATCGGCGACGCGTCCACCGATGATGTAGGCGGCGGTGTAGATGATGAGGAAAGCGTTGACGGTGAGTGCGTAGTCCGAGTTGGTGAGGGCGAGGTCGCGGCGGATCTCGGGCATGAGAACGCCGAGGATGGCGCGATCGAGGTAATTGACGACGGAGGCGAGGAAGACGAGGGCCATGACGAACCAGCCGAAGCGGTGGGTGCGTTCGTCGGCGATGCTGGGCATTGATAGCGACCTTGCGCGGTAAGAGATATGCTACACCTGAGCGCAAAGGACAAAACAGATGACCGATCGCGAGCGGGTGATGAAGACGATTCGCGGCGAGGGAGTGGATCGCATTCCCTGGATTCCGCGATTGGATTTCTGGCATCGGGCGAGAGTGCATCAGGGCTCATTGCCTTCTGCCTTGGCGGGGTTGACGCTGCCGGAGATTGCGGACCGGTTGGAGGTGGGTTGCTACTCGTCGATTCCGGATTTCACGGATTGCGTCGGGGATGAAATGGTGGATCGCGGGTTGGGGATCTTTCGATTGGAGCCGCTGCCATACCGGGCGGAGTTGCGGAATGTAGAGCGACGGGTTTCGCAGGTGGGACGCGAGACGCGGGTGGAGTATCACACGCCTTTGGGTGTGGTGCGGACGGCGTACACGTTTACGGAGGAGATGCTGGATGCGGGGGCATCGATGTCGTGGCAGACCTTGTTGCCGATTCGAGCTCCGGAGGATTTTGCGGCGGTGGGGTATATTTTCGAGAATCTGGAAGTGCGGCCGCGGTGGGAGGGATACCTGGCTCGGCGGGATGCAGTGGGAGAGCGCGGGGTGGCTGTGGGATGGCTATCGGGGACGGCGTGTCCGATTCATCATGTGATGAAAGAGCTGATGACGGTGGAGACGTTTTTCTACGCGCTGGCGGACTACCCGGAGAAGGTTTTTCGGCTGTGCGAACAGATTGCTCCTTTCTTTGAGGCGATCCGGCGGATTGGGGCGGAAGGGCCGGCGGAGGTGCTGCTGCTGGGGGCGAATTACGACGACTCCATTACGTATCCGAAGTTTTTCGCGCAGCATATTCTGCCGCCGTTGCGGGAGTACGCGGCGGAGCTGCATAGGCGGGGGAAGTATCTGATGACGCACACGGACGGGGAGAACCGGCGTCTGATGCCTTTGTATCTGGATGCCGGGTTCGATATCGCGGATTCGGTGTGCCCGCGTCCGATGACGCGGCTGAGCCTGGAGGAGTATCTGGATGCGTTCGCGGGGCATGTGACGATCTGGGGCGGGATCCCATCGACGATGTTGTGCGTGGACAGCACGCCGGAGGATGAATTCCGGCGGAGTATTGATGATTTACTAGCGGCGCACGGGCGGCGGGGCCGGTTTGTTTTGGGGGTGAGCGATATGGTGACTGCGGACGCGGAATGGAGCAGGCTCAAATACATCACGGAGCGGGTAAATCAGATTTGCTGAGATTTGTTTTGGAAAGGATATTTGCATGAAGACACGGTTACGAAGTTTATCGGGTGCGGTTGTGGCTTGCGGGCTGGCTGTGCTGATCGGTGTGGCGCAGGGGGCGCAGGCTCCGGCGAATGACGGGAAGCTGCGAGTGATTATATTCGGTGCGCATCCGGATGATGCGGAGTATCGCGGCGCTGGTGTGGCGATGAAGTGGGCGAAGGCGGGGCATCATGTGAAGCTGGTGTCGGCGACCAATGGGGACATCGGGCATTGGGAATCGGCGGGCGGGCCGCTGGCGTTGCGGCGGAAGAAGGAAGTGGTGGAAGTGGCGCGGCGGCTGGGAGTGACGGTGGAGGTGCTGGATATCCACGATGGGGAGATTACGCCGACGCTTGAGAATCGGCGGACGTTCACGCGGCTGATTCGGGAGTGGAACGCGGATGTGGTGATCAGCAACCGGCCAAATGATTATCATCCGGATCACCGGTACACGGCGATCCTGGTGCAGGACGCGGCGTTCATGGTGACGGTGCCGTTCTTCTGTCCGGATGTTCCGGCGTTGAAGAAGAATCCGATTTTTCTGTTTGCGTCGGACCGGTTTGAGCGGCCGAATCCGTTTCGGGCGGATGTCGCGATCGGTATTGATGAGGTGATAGAGCCCACGCTCGATGCGCTGCTGGTTATGGAATCGCAGATCCATGAGGGCGGAGCGAATGGGGATGCGGGTTTGTTTCCGAATGATCCGGCGGCGCGTGAGAAGCGGCGGGCGGATGTGCGGAGGCAACTGGCGGGTCGGTATGCATCGGCGGCGAACCAATACCGGGCGGCGCTGGTGAAACAGTATGGGGAGAAGGGGCGGAGTGTGAAGTATGCGCAGGCGTTCGAGGTTTGCGAGTATGGGCGGCGGCCGTCGGCGGAGGAGTTGAAGCGAGTGTTTCCGTTTTGATGGTTACGCGCCGGCCTGGAGGCCCGCGCCACTTGATAGAATCTTGCTCGATGGAACGGAGAACTTTTTTGAGCGCGGCCGGGGCTGCGATGAGCGCATCGGCCGCGAGTGCGTTGCCGATCATTGACACGCATTTTCACTTGTTTGATCCGCGGCGGCCACAAGGCGTACCGTATCCGAAGACGCCGAATCCGCAGCCGTTTCTGCCGAAGGATTTTCGTGAGAGTGCGATTCCGTTGGGCATTGTGGGTGGGATCAAGGTGGAAGCGAGTCCGTGGGTGGAGGATAATCTGTGGGTGCTGATGATCATCGAGGATGAGCCGATGATTGTGGGCATGGTGGGGAACCTCGATCCGTTGAAGCCGGAGTTTCGCGAGTATTTGGACCGGTACCGGAAGAACAAGCTGTTTCTCGGGATTCGGTATGGGAATATCTGGGAGGGTCACGATATCGTCGCTGCGGTGGAGCGGCAGGATTTCATCGACAACATGAAGGCGTTTGCCCAGACGGGGTTGACGTTTGAAGTGGCGAATCCGCGGCTGAATCTGATTGAGGCGACGCGGAAGCTGAAGGATAAGGTTCCGGAGTTACGCGTGGTGCTGGGGCATTTGCAGGCATTGGCGCTGCCTACGGATGAGGCTGTGATGAAGCGGTATGCGGAGAATTTGAAAGAGCTGCGGCGCGGTGGCGCGTATGTGAAGGTGTCGGGGGTGCCGGGATCGCGGCCGGGCGTGCCCGGGCCTCCGAGTGAGGCGGTGTATAAGCCGGTGCTCGATTTGTTTTGGAATACGTTTGGGGAAGATTACCTTGTGTTTGCGGGGCGGAATAGAGCTTCGCTGGAGATTTTGAGGAATTATTTTGAGGCCAAGGGGCATGGGGCGGCGGAGAAGTTTTTCTGGAAGAATTCGATTCCGGCGTTCCGGTGGGTGAAGCGGCTGGCGAGTCAGCCACAGTTGAGCTAAACAGTTCAGTCTTCCCAGACTGAACTGCGACCGGCCTGGAGGCCCGTCGCCACCTCAGGATGCGTTAGTTAGAGCCACTGGATGTTGGCGGCGGTGTCGCCGTCGTTGCGCGGGCCGATGAGGAAGGCGCTGAGGCGGGCTTCGGTTTCGAGGGCTTCGAGGTGGATGACGAGATCGTTGGCGCCAGGGCGGAGTTGAATGGCTTGCTGGAATTGGCCGTGGCGATAACGGGTGCGGCATTCTTCGGCCAGGACGAGTTGACCGTTGAGGTGGGCTTGGAAACGGCCCGATGCGCCGATCCAGAGGAAGGCGTTGGCGTGATGGAGTGAGCGGATGCGGGCGGCGGCAGCGTACCGCCGACCGGGTGTGACAGGCGATTTGGTCCACTCGCGGAAGTGGAGTGTGTCGGTGGGGATTTCATAGCGCTGCCAGGCTTCGATGGGTTGGGAAGGATTGCCGGTGACGCGCCAGAGGCGATTGGCGCGGCCGTACCAGGCTTTGGGCTTGGCCCAGCGGCGGCGGAGTGTGTCTGGTTCGGCGCCGTTGACGTCGATGCCATCGAGGTTGTTGGTGCCCATTTGGCGTTTGGCAGCCATGTGGAGGAACTCGATGTCCCAGGGGTTGAAGCCGAGCAGGTGTGCGACGAGCGTGTCCATGGCGACGGGGTCTTCTCCGGCGAGGACGAGGTTCGATTGGACGAGTTGATCGGCGGCTCCGCAGTTGTGTTCCTGGTATTGGAGGCCGCGGAGGCCATCGACGACGGCGTAGTCGGGCGGGTGGAAAGCGGCGAGGTCGACGATGAAGGGATCGATGCGATTTTCGACGGAGTGTTCGGAATGGAGACGGGCGTTGTGGAAGGTGCCGGCGACGGCGTAGGCCTGGCGGGGCGCGGTGCCGACGTAGTTTTTGAGGCAGCAGGTGATGCCGCTTTGGAGGTGAACTTTCATCACGGGGACGGTGATGAGGAAATCGCAATTGCGGATGGTGTTGGTGACGTAGTAATCGGGACGGGCGCCGAAGGCTCCGATGCCGTTGGGGGCTTTGGGGACGACGATGCGCTGGAATTTTCCGTCGGGGCCGCGGACGGCATCGTAGCTGAGGTCGACGTAATCGAAGCGGCGTTGGGGGAACTGCTTGCGAAGATCGGCGAGCATGGAGCCGAAGGAACCGCCGATGCCGGGGAATTCTTCAGCGCCCCAATCGAAGGTGAGTGCGTCGCGGCGGACGCCGTCCTGGAAGATGACGTTGTCGGGAGCGGGATCGGTGAGACGGCGATAGCTGCCTCCTTCGGCCATGGTGATGCGCGCGGCTTTGGAGAAGCGGGCAACATATTCGAGGACGGCGCGGGTGACGCGGAGATCGGTGATGTCGCCGGTGCGGTAGGATTCGCGGCCGCGGAGGCCGACGATGTTGGGTTTGACGACGACCCATGAGCCCGGGCGGATTTTTGCTTCGAGGCTGCCGGCCTGCGGTGTGCCGAGGCGGATGGCTTGCCAGACCATGTCGCGGACGCGGTGGTAATCGAGGGGATCGGTGAGGGGGCTGGGATTGGGGAGTTTGGCGTAGTGAGAAGGGACGAGGCCGATGCGGGTGCGGGATGGGGCTCCGAAGAGGTGAGCCGGGAGGGATGCGGCGGCGGCCGCGGTTTCGAGGAAATGCCTCCGGGCGATGGAACTCATGATCAATTTATACACCCGTTGGAGGCAGGGGATGAAGTTTGGGGGTACACTCTAGCCATGCAGGCACGGGAGTGGGTGACGGCGACGGCGAGCCGGGATACGGCTCCGCGGGTGGGGCTGATTCCATCGTTCTTTGCGGGTGGGGAGGAGATGGATGGGAAGAAGATCCGCGGATTGGTAAAGCCGGTTCCGCTGGACGCGGCGATTACGGGGGCGCAGTTGGAGGATATGCTGCGGCTGGCCGTGGAGTTGGGCGGCGGTCGCAGGGGCGGGTTGGCGACGGCGGTCGGGCGTGAGGATTGGGTGGTGATCAAGGTGAGCGTTTCGGAAACAGCGGGGGCTTCGACGGACGTGCGTTTGGTGGAGTTTGTGCTGCGGTATCTGGCGCAACGCCGATTGGGGAAGCGATTTACTGTTGTGGAGCATGTGCCGCGTGGCGCGGCGCTGTGGCTGGATTACCAGGCAGTGGTGGCGCGGTTGGAGAACGAGTTCCGCGGATTGCGGTTGGAACTGGTTGACTTGCAGAATGCACCGCGGTTGCGGATGCCGGTGGAGGGGCGGGTGATGGCTCGGCGGAATGTGAATGGAATATATGATATACCGCGTGTGCTGCGGGAGTGCGATCAGGTGATTTCGATTGCTCCTCTGGTGGCGAGGGCGGAGACGGGTGTGGCGGGGACTGTGGTGAATTACCTGAGCTTTGGGGGGAAGCGGGAGTGGGAGGAGCCGGGCGAATCGGCGGTGGATCTGTATTCGTTTCATCCGGCGGATTATGCGATTTTGGGGGCGATGCGGCCGAACGTGGTGATTGCCGGGACGAATGGTCCGGCGGTGGATGCGGTGGGTGCGGCCGTTTTAGGGTTGGAATCCACTGGGGTGCGTCATTTGGAGCTGGCGGTGCAGCGCGGATATGGGTTGAATGACGCGAGTGCGATCTGGACTCGCGGGGCGGAGTTGGAAGACGTAAAGGCGGCGCTACGTTAGCGAGTGCGGAGCCGCCCAGGGTTCAGCCTTCCCAGGCTGAACGCGACCGGCCTGGAGGCCTGTCGCCACTTTGATTAGTTGGGGCGGCGGCGACCTCCTTGCGGCTGCTTCTGCTGTTGTTGCTGTTGTTGTTCGTGCTGGCGCTCTTTGCGGATTTGTTCGCTGCGGCGCTCCCACTGGCGTTCGGATTGGGGTTGCCGCTGCGGCTGCGCGGTTCGATCGGGTGGCCGGCCGGGGAAGCGTTCGAGGCGCTCGCGCTGCTGGTCGAACGGGGGGGTGCCGGGCGCCGGATTTTTGCGGGCGACGACGTGACGCCGCGTAGTCGCCTCCGGCGGGGGTGTGGCCCGCGGGCTCGGGCCGGCGAGGCTCTCGCGGGAAGGGGCCACGGGTGGGGCGGAGCCACCGATGCGGGCTCCAGCGGCCGAACCATCGGGGATACGAACCGCGGAGTCGGCCACGCGATGGCCACGGGCGAAGGTGTCGCGAGGTACGGCCGTGATGGCGTTGGCGATGCGCTGATTGGCATAGTGCTGGCGGGCCATGTCGGTGTGGTAGACATCGTCAGGCCGCGCAATGACGGTGTTATGAACGTTGATGTTCGTGATGTAATTGCGGCTGCCACGATAGGGCGGGATATAGACTTCACGAGGGCCTAAGGGGAACCAGGCGACGCCGGCGAATCCTGCCCAGAAGTGGATGCGGAAATCGGGATGGCCGCCACCGACGAAAACGACGAGGGCGGGGGCCCAGATGGGCCGGATTCGCGGGGGAGGGGGAACCCAGCACCAGCCCCAATCGACGTAGACCCAACGGCCGTAGTGAAAGGGTGCGAAGCCCCAAGGCTCGTCGTCGACCCAGACCCAGCCCCAGGGTTCGACCCAGATCCAGTGACCGAAGCGATAGGGGACCCAATCGCGCGTGCGGACGGTGGGCGCCCAGACGGGGCCCCAGGTGGCGTGGATGTGCCATACGCCGTGGCCGGCGAGGTCCTCGGCACCGATGACACCGGGAGGCACCTGAGTGGTTTCGAGAGTAGCGGCATCGAGCTGGGTGTCGCGCTGTTCGGAGAAGAGATCGAACGAGTCGCGGGCGGGCAGCGGGTAGTAGGTGCGCTGCAGTTGCTGGGTTCCGGTGATGACCGCGAGATCGCCGCGGTGGACGGTGAAGGATGCTCCTTCGCCGGAGACTTCGGCTTCACCGCTGCGCACGGTGAGGCGGAGTTGCTCGATGTTGTCTCCGACTTCGAGGCGGTATTCGCCACTGCGGAGGAGGGAGACGGCGGCGACGGGGGTATCGAGTTCGAAGTCGTCCCCTTCGTCGAGTTGACGGAGGCGGACGATGAGGGTACCAGCGGTGAGTTTCACCTGGATGAGGTTGTCATTGAGGTTGAGGAACTCGATGGTGGTTTGCGGGGCGAGACGGAGGAAGGCGGAGCCGCATTGGAGTTCGGCTTTCGCATTTGTTTCGGTGAAGAGGACGTCACCGGTGGTGAGAGGACGGTTGAGGGTGGCTGCGACCCATTCGTCGCTGCCAGCGGGGCGGAACGATGCTGCGCCCTCGAGGAAGCTGAGCCGGGCCACGCGGCCCGGAGGATCGGTGGTATCGGTGGGTATGCGCGGTGTGGTGGCGGCGAGATTACCGGGACTACCACAGGGCAGGAAGAGGAACGCGATGGTAAGCCATCTCATGGTGAGGGGTCCTTTGCGGCCTCACCATTTTTGATGCACGCGATGTGCCAACGGTTAGCCGCCGGTGTAGGTGTTGAGAGAGGCGGCTTGCTGGACGTTGCGTTTCCAGTCTTCGAGGGTAGGTCCGGCGGCGCGGGCGACTTTGCGGCGTACAGCCGCCATTTCTTCGCCGGAGAAGGGACGGAACTCGCGGGCGATGCGGATGTCGTCTTCGAGCTGACCGATGGTGGTGCAGCCGATGGCGGTGCAATGGATGGGAAGACTGAGCACGTAGCGGAGGCAATCGCGGGCGCTGAGCATGGAGAGAAGCTTGGCGTTGCCGAAGTTCTTCATGCCCTGGATGCCCATGCCACGTTCGACGGCGGTGGGGAGCACGATTTTTTCGAAGCTGAGGTAAGTGGGATCGGCGGCGTGCAGCGGCATGAGGATGGTGTCGTACTTGTCGTAGCGGCGGAGCATTTCGGCATGGACGTGAGGATCGCGGTGGCCGGTGAAGCCGATGAAGCGGGCTTTGCCGGCTTTTTTCGCGGCTTCGAAGGCTTCGATGGCGCCGCCGGGTGCGAAGATCTGATCGACTTCAGACATTTCGCTGACAGCGTGCATTTGCCAGAGATCGAGGTAGTCGGTCTTGAGGGCGCGGAGCGATTTCTCTAGGTCGGCATTGGCATCGGCGCGGGTGCGTCCGGCAGATTTGCTGGTGATGAAGACCTTCTTGCGGAAAGGCGGAAGGACCGAGCCGTAGACCTCTTCGGAGCGGCCATCCCAATAGACGCGGGCGTTGTCGAAGTAGGTGATGCCGAGATCATAGGCGCGGCGAACGATGGCTGCGGCTTCTTCAAAGGTAATGAGCGGGAAACGGCCGCCGGCCTGGCCGATGACAGTGAGCTTCTCGCCGGTGCGTCCGAAGGTGCGTTTGGGGATATCGCCTCCGGTGGGGAGCTGGGCGGAGACGGAGTTGGCGGAAAGGCCGGTGACTGCGGTTCCTACGAAGACTCGACGTTTCATGGTGGCAGTATACAACCTTGAGTTACGAGAAGGTGAGTTTGTGGCGGGCGAAGAACTGGCGATCCCAGGGTGCTCCGAGGCCGGGCTTCTGCGGGGCATGGATGAAGCCCTGTTTGTCGATCGGATAGGGCGCTTCGAAGCCTGCCTGAAAGCCGTCGGCGTTCCAGTAGCCGGGATCGTACATATATTCGAGGTAGCCGCTGTTGGGAGCGGCGCATTGCATGTGGAGACTGATGAGCATGCCGACACCGCTCTTGCCGTGATGGGGGCCGAAGGGGATACCGAAGGCTTCGGCCATGGCGGCGATTTTGCGAACGGTGGTGATGGAACCGGATTGGACGGGATCGGGCTGGAGATAGCTGTAGCAGCGCTGGGAGCAATAGCGGACGAAATCGGGGAAGCCGATGTTGCCTTCACCGCCGGCGAGGTGCATGCGTTTGAGTACGGCGCGGGTGGCGGCGAGTCCGTCGAAGTCGTGGCGGGGGAGCGGCTCTTCGAGCCAGAAGAGGCCCATCTCTTCGAGGGCGAGCGCGGTGCGTTTGGAGCGCTCCACATCCCAGACGGGCGGCGGATCGGTTTTGCGCTTGCCAGCCTGGTTGGCGTCGACCATGACGTCCATCTTGCCGCGGACGGCGTCGATGACTTTGCGCGGCATTTCGAGGTCTTCGGGGATGGTGAGTTTGTGGAGACGGAGCTTGATGGCGCGGAAACCAAGCTCGTAGAATTTGAGGGCATCGTCGACGCGTTGTTGCGGGGTTTTGATGAAGTGGACGGTGGCGGCGTAGGGTTGCACCTTGGAGGTGTACGCGCCCCAGACGCGGTAAAGCGGCTGGTTGAGAGCTTTGCCGATGATGTCCCAAAGGGCGATGTCGAGGAAGAAGAGGCGGACGGGTGCTTTCACTTTCTGGAAGAACTGGGCGTCGTGGAGGGCGACATCGAAGGGGTCTTTGCCGAGGAAGTAGGGCTCGGCGTGTTTGAGGACTTCGGCTGCGATGCCTTTGGGGAGTTTGTAATCGCCATCCATGGTGGTGCCCACAATGCCTTGGTCAGTGAAGATCTGGACGATGACGTAATCGCGGGTGTCTTGCGGTTCCTGTTTGGGATCCCAAGGGAGGACGAGGCCTTTGCCGGTGACGATGCCGCGGACTTCTGTGGCGGTGATTTTTGTGATCTTGAGGGGCTTGGCGGCGCGGAGTGGTGAGGGGGTAAAGGTGCTGGCCGCGGCGGCGAGGGCGGCAAAGTGTCGGCGGTTCATGTGGTGGTGATAGCAGAGTTGGGGGTTGAGGGCAAGGCGGCTCAGTGTTCCGGAAGGCACCTTTCAGTACACCGCTCCGAAGTGATACGCTACGTTAACCGAATTCACCTTTGAAGAGGGACCTATGAACCGTATCCTCATTCCCGTGCTCGCGATGGCGATGCTCGTTCCCGGTGCGATGGCCCAGAAGGCGCGCATCTACAATACAGCGAAGTTGAAGCTGCAGGCCGGCAAGCCGATTGTCGGTGGTACGGTTTCGACGACTGATCCGGAGATTTACTGCGCGATGGCCAGCGCGGGATGGGATTTTCTGTGGATTGAGATGCAGCACAGTCCGCTGAATTATCAAACTGTAGCGACGATGATGCGGGCCTGCAAGGGATCGCCGGCGATTCCGTTTGTGCGCGTGCCGGATGCGACGGAAGGCGACATTCAGAAGGCCGTGGACATGGGCGCGCTGGGGATCATCATTCCGATGGTGGACACGGTGGAGAAGGTGAAGAACGCGGTGACGTTTGCGAAGTATCCGCCGATGGGGAAGAGGAGCCAGGGCGGCGGGCAGTATGGCGCGCTGTGGGGCAGCGATTACCGGCAGACGGCGAACGACAACATCATGATCGTGGCGATGATTGAATCGCCAGCGGGTGTAGCGATCGCGGACCAGATCGCGGCGGTACCGGGCGTGGACGTTGTGTTTGTGGCGAGCACGGATTTGGGGAGCTTTTCCGGGAAGAAGCAGGGCGAGCCGGAATACGAAGCGATGGTGACGAAGGTGCGGGACGCGGTGTTGAAGGCTGGGTTGAAGGTGGGTGGGCCGATGGCTTGGCAGAACCGGCAAGGATATGCGTTTTTCCAGGGACCTGGGGAGACGAGCCTGATCAAGACCGGGGCGCAGTCGGCGTTGGGGATCGGCGGCGGGCCGGTGACGAAGAAGTCGGGGGTTGCTCCGATCGAAGGGTCGGAGAAGTAGGTTCAATTCACGGGAACCTTCACGGCGGGGCTGGTGATGTTGGCGATGCTCAGGATGAGGTCCTGCGAACCGCTGGGTGCGTTTTGCGGGACCTGAAAATTCACCTGATAGACAGCGATGAGGCTGGGGGCTGGGCCAGCGAATTGGACGGGACATGGCGTGCCGCCGAGGGTGATCTGTGTCTCCGCGTTTTCGGTTGCGCCGATGGCGTTGGCGTAGAGGTAGGCGAAACCGCCACGGCGGAGTGGTTGCGGCGGGGTGATGAGGGTGTATTCGGGGAGTTGGATGACGATGGCATCCGCGCCGTTGGTGGTGAAGATGGCGGGTTGGCGGTTGAGAACGGGCACATTGACTGGCGCGCTTGGTGATGTTTCTCTTGTGAGGATGATGGACGCGTTTGTGCCTGTTGTCTGTGGGGGAACCTGGAAATTGACGAGTTCGACGCCGCGTTGATTGGCGATGGCGAGAATGCCCGCGGGTGTGCCGTTGATGGTGAGCGAGACGTTGCGGAGTTCGGTGGGGAGTGGAAGGGATGGGGCTGAGATGATGGCTTCGTCGTTGAGGATACCGGCGGCGAAGATGGTGGCGAGTGCTCCGGGGACGATGCCGGGTTGATAGCTGGCGGAGTTGACGACGTTAGCTGAGGAGAAGCGCGGGGCTGGGCTGCCTTCGATGCGGAAGATGGTGTCGGAACTTGCGTCACCTACGTAGAGCTCGCCGTTTTCGTCTTCGCCGAAGGTGGTGATGTTGCGGCCGGAGTTGAGGAGGAGACGGTTGCTGAATTGCGCACCGCTGCGTTCGAGGGCCCAGATGCGTCCGTTGCAATAATCGGCGTAGACATAACTGCCGCGGAGGCCGGGGGCGTTGCGGCCGCGATAGACGAAGCCTCCGGTGATGGAGCAGCCGCCGGTGTGCGTGTATTCGGCGACAGGAAGCGTGAGCCCATTGGTGTTGCATGTGGCGGCGCGGAAGCAGTGGGCACCTTCCATGCGATTCCAGCCGTAGTTTTCGCCCCCGCGGCTGGAGGCTGGTTGGAGATTGATTTCTTCGTAGGTGTCCTGGCCGACGTCGGCGATCCAGAGGTCGCCGGTGGCGCGGTCGAAGGAGAAGCGCCAAGGGTTGCGGAGGCCTAGCGCCCAGACTTCGGGGCGAGTTCCATTGGTGTTTGGGAAGGGATTGGAAGGCGGGATGAGGACGCGGCCGGGTTCGCTTTCGACATCAATGCGAAGCATCTTGCCGAGGAGGGCGTTGCGGTTCTGACCGTTATTTTGCGGGTCGCCGGCGGAGCCCCCATCGCCCATGCCGATGTAGAGGTAGCCATCGGGGCCGAAGCGAAGCTGGCCGCCATTGTGATTGGCGAAGGGTTGGGGGATTTGGAGGAGGATGGTTTCGGTGGATGAACCGGCGGTGTACATGGCGATGATGGTTGTGCCGGTGAGGTTGGTGTAGTTGACGTAGAAGCGGCCGGATTGAGGGAAGGATGGGGGGAAGGCGAGGCCGAGGAGACCGCGCTCGCCGTCGGCGCGTGTTTTGGAGCGGATGTCGAGGAAAGGAGTAGGGTCGAGGGTTCCGTTGCGGAGGATGCGGATGAGGCCGTTTTGCTGGACTAAATAGAGGAGGCCGGGATTACCGGGTGCATGTTGGATGTCGGTGGGAGCGTCGATGGAGGTGGCGATTGGGGTGAGGCGGATTTCCTGTGCGGTGATGGTGGTGGTGAGGATAACGAGTAGGAGGAGCCCCATGTCTTATTATGGGCCGAGGTTGGAGGGGCTGGATCAACGAATAGACTTGACGACACGCTTGTTCAGTCTTCCCAGACTGAACTGCGACCGGCCTGGAGGCCTGGCCTGGAGGCCCGTCGCCACCTTGATGGGGTTGTGGAGAACAGTTGACAAAGGAGAATAGTTATCCTTCAATAGAAGGTGATGATCCCCTCGGCTGTACTCGATGAGCGCATGGAGCATTTCCGGGCGCGGTGTGTCGAGCTTGGTTTGGCGTATACGCATCAGCGGATGATTATTTACCGGGCGCTGGCGAGTTCGGACACACATCCGACACCGGAGTCGATCTATGAACAGGTGCGGCGGGAGATTCCTTCGATCAGTCTGGGGACGGTGTACAAGAACATCCACACGTTTACGGAAGCGGGGTTGTTGCGGGAAGTGAATCTGCTGCACGATTCTTTGCGACTTGACGCGAACCTCGGGAATCATCATCATTTTGTCTGTGTACGCTGCAAGGCGGTTACCGATATTCCGGAGAAGGATGTCGCGCCGCTGCGTCTCAAGCATCCACTACCCGACGGCTACGTATTGCAACGGGCGGCCGCGGAATTACTCGGAGTATGCGCGACCTGCGCCGCTTCCGAGTCAGATTTACAGACCGGTTCATTTTAAATAAGGAGACAGTTCATGGCTGCACTCAAAGGGTCGAAGACCCATGAAAACCTGAAGGCTGCGTTTGCGGGCGAGAGCCAGGCGAACCGCCGTTATCTGTACTTTGCCAAGCAGGCGGATATTGAAGGGTATCCGGACGTAGCGGGGTTGTTCCGCGACACCGCTGAAGGCGAGACGGGTCACGCACATGGCCACTTGGATTATTTGAAGAAAGTCGGCGATCCGGCGACGGACCTGCCGATTGGCGATACGACCGACAATCTGAAGGCAGCAATTGCGGGCGAGACGCACGAATACACGGATATGTATCCGGGGATGGCGAAGTCGGCGCGCGATGAGGGCTTTGGAGAGATCGCGGACTGGTTTGAGACGCTGGCGAAAGCGGAGAAGTCGCACGCCGGGCGGTTCGAGCAGGGTTTGAAGTCGATCAGCTAGTCTTTTGTGTATAGGGGCGGTTCCTGAACATAGGCCGCCTCTTCTCTTTTTATGGAAGTCATCAAAGGTATTCCCACCGACGGCCTGACGTACAATCCCAACGAGCGCAAGTATTGGGATCAAGGGCTTCTTGATAAAGAAGTGGAGCGGATTTTTGAGATCTGCCACGGGTGCCGGCTTTGCTTCAATCTCTGTCCGTCGTTTCCGGCGTTGTTCAACGCCGTGGACAAGCACGACGGCGATGTTCGGAAGTTGACGGCGGCGGAGACGGATTACGTCGTCGATACCTGTTTTCAGTGCAAGATCTGTTACGTGAAGTGTCCGTACACTCCGGATGACCGACATGAATTTCAGCTTGATTTTCCTCGGCTGATGTTGCGCGCCAATGCGGTGCGGCGGAAGAAGACGGGGATTCCATTGCGGAACCAGATGCTGGCGCGTCCGGAACTGGTAGGCGCGATTGGGGGGATGACGCCGGACTTGGCGAATTGGGCGAACAAGCAGCCGGTGTTGCGGGAAGTGATGGAATCGACGATTGGGATTCACCGCGAGAAGCAACTGCCGGAGTTTCATGCAGAGACGTTTGAGAGCTGGCGGCTTTCGCGGCCGGAACCGGCGGGGGATCGCGGACTGGCGGTGCTGTTCCACACCTGCTTTGTGAATCACAACAATCCGGAGATTGGGAAAGATGCGATTGAGGTGTATGAGAGGAACGGGATTTCGCTGGGGTGTCCGAAGCAGAATTGCTGCGGGATGCCGGCGCTGGAAGCGGGCGATGTGAAGCTGGCGCGGGAGATGGCGGCGAGCAATGTGGCGTCGCTGTTGCCGCATGTGAATCAGGGGAAGAAAGTGGTTGCGATCAATCCCACGTGTTCGTACATGCTGCGGAAGGAATATGCGGAATTGGTGGGGACTGAAGGCGCTCGGCGTGTTTCGGCGGCGACGATGGATCTGAGCGAGTTTCTGTTTGAGCGGCGGAAGGCGGGGTTGTTTAACCGCGAGTTCAAATCGACTCCGGGGAAGATTGCGTATCATCTGCCGTGTCATTTGAAGGCGCAGAATATCGGGTTCCGGTCGCGGGACATGATGCGGCTGATCCCGGGGACGAAGATCACGATGGTGGAGCAGTGTTCGGCTCACGATGGGACTTGGGCGATGAAGAAGGAATTTTTTCCGCTGTCGATGTTGACGGCGAAGAAGGCCTTTACGGAGATGGAGGAGGCGGAGGCGGAGACGTTTGCCTCGGATTGCCCGCTGGCGGCGATTCAATTTGAACAGGGGATTGGGAGGCGGCCGTTGCATCCGATACAGGTGCTGGCCCAAGCCTACCGGGAAGATGGATTCCCGACACCGATTGCGAAGGAAGAAGAGAAGAAGTAGCTATGCAAGCTGTGACGTTGGCCGAGATCAAGAATATTGCGGAATATGAACTGGAGCGGGAGTCGTGGCGCCCGCAGGTGCTTGCGGCGAAGGAGCGGCGACGGATCCGCGTGGGCGGGCATCTGACGTTTCTGTTTGAGAACCGGGAGACGGTGCGGTATCAGGTGCAGGAGATGATGCGAATTGAGCGCCTGGTGCGGCAGCATGACATCGAGCATGAGTTGGAGACTTACAACGAGCTGATTCCGAAGAAGGACGGACTGTGCGCGTCGCTGCTGATTGAATATGAGACGCCGGCGGAACGGGCGGTTTGGCTGCGGGAGTTGTTGGGTTTGGAGAACCATGTGTGGTTTGTGGTGGGCGATAGCGCGCCGGTGAAGGCGAGCTTCGATACGCGGCAGATTGCGACGGACCGGATTAGCTCGGTGCAATATATTTCGTTCCAGTTTTCGGCGGAGCAGGCGGGGATGATGGGGAAGGCGCCGGCGAAGATTGTGGTGGACCATCCGCGGTACCAGGCGGAGACGGTGTTGAGCGGGGAGCAGGGGGCGGCGCTGGCGGAGGATCTGGCTTAGTTACGGTGCTTGGATCAAACGCCGTAAACCTTCGACAAACTTGCGGAAGCTGGGGGAATTGTTTCGGTTGGGGTCGAGGTGTGGACCGATGTTGGTGGCCCACTCCGACTTCGCCCGGCCGATTGCTGCGTAGCCTTGCGTGCTGAGGGCATCGTGCCCACCGGGGTGGACGCATTCCGCGAGGGTCTCCCAAGTTCCGCAGATTGCATCTTGCTGGTATGTTTCGAGCGGCTTACGTTTGGCGTTTGGGTAAGCGGTGAGTAGTGCGGCTGCGTCGCCGAGCAGCCAGGCTTCGCTCTCTTCGATTGCGAGTCGGAACAGCGTGCGTGGGGCCGGGTTGCAACTGCGGAGGACTTGCTGCAATTCGGCGAGGAAGTTGGCGCATGGGCGCGTGTCGCTGTCAACGACAACGACAACTGCATCAATTCCTGGCGTCTTGCCGTAGCCTTGCAGCAGGCGGGGGAGTTGGTGAAGGAGGACTCGCTTTCTGGGATCTTGGGTGGTGCGTAGGCCGGGGGGCAGGTGACCGATTCCGCGGTAGTCGACGATCCTGTAGGAGTAGTCTTCGGTGGGTAGCAGCTTGGGCAGCAGGCTTTCGATGAGTGCTTTTGTGGAGAGATCTTCCACGAGGAACTCGATGTGCATGGTGTGAGTCTCTTTACTGCTTGTCGAGGTAATCGCTATACCAGAGGCTGCCCAGCGGAATGCCCTCGGACGCCATGTTTTTGACGATTGGGTCATCGCTGGCCCGCCGCACTTTGGCAAAGCCATCGGGTTGTTTCTCGATGATCCAGACCTCTTCCGGAGTGAGACCGTTGATGAAGTACGGTTGGTGTGTGGTGACGAAGACTTGGGAGCGATCAGAGTGGGCGCGCAATTCGTTTGCGAGGACTTCGAGCAATTTGTGATAGAGGCCGTTTTCGGGCTCTTCGATGCAGATGAAAGGAGCGGGTTCGGGGTCTTCGAGGAGGAGGAGGTAGGCGAAGAGCTTCAATGTGCCGTCGGAGACCTGTTTTGCGTAGAAGGGGTCCCGGAACGCGCTGTCGTTGAAGCGTAGTAAGAGGCGGCCATCATCGGTCTTCTTGGTGTCGATGCTGCGGATACCAGGAATCCGGTCTGCGATGCGTTTGAGGATGTGTTGAAATTTGTCGGGGTGTTCGCGGCGCATGAATTCGACTACATTGCCGATATTGTCGCCGTGCATGTTGAGGTGGCGTTGGGCGCCGGCCAATGGGAGTGTGCGGGCGGCGTCTGGGGTGAAGTAGCTGAGGTACCAGCCTTCGAGGAATTGACGGAGACTGACAACGGCGGGGTGCTCGCGAAGGGTGCCGAGGGATGCAATGGCGAGACGGCGGCTATCGCTGAGATTCAGAGGTGTAGGAGAGTTCGTGTCGAAGTTCCAGGCAAAGCCTGTCCCCGATTTCATTGCCAAGAAGGTCGGGTGTCCTTCGGAGCCCCTCAATCCACTTGCGTCGAGGATTTCCGATGAAACGAATGGTCGACCTGAGGTTTCCCGACCAACAGTCACAGAATAGGTCAACCCTTGACTGGTCGGATCATCCTGGTAGTCCAAGGTGAAAACGAGGGGAGGCGATTCGCAAGCGGAGAGCAGCCGATCAATTCCACCACGTTGCGGAGCGTCGCAGGCATCCTCGACGCCCATTGCCAACATGTCCCGCAAGAATCCAAAGGCATCGAAGAGAGTGCTCTTGCCGGTTCCGTTTTTACCGATCAGGGCGGAGAGTCCGGTAAGGGGCTTTCCGTCACGTAATGTCCCGAGGGAGACATTGCGGAGGATCTTATAGTTTTCGACCTGAAACCCCTGAATACGTGGCAAGCTATTTCCTCGATCCTTCATTATGCCAGCGCCTTCCGGGGGGACGCAGGGCTGCACGCTTTGCTTGAAGTGTGGTTGACTGGAAATTTCAAGCATTTCTATGTCACAACCACTTTCCGATATTGGACTCGTCGGCCTTGCCGTGATGGGCCAGAACCTGGCTCTGAACATTGCCGACCATGGTTTTCGCATCAGCGTCTATAACCGCACAACGGAGACGATGGAGAAATTCGTCGCCGAGAATCCGTCTACTCCTGGCGGAGTGCATGGCGAAGCAACGCTGGAAGGCTTTGTGAAATCGCTGAAGCGGCCACGCAAGATCATCATTCTTGTGAAGGCCGGGGCGGGCACCGATGCCGTGATCGACAGCCTGGTTCCGCTGCTGGAAGGCGATGACATTATCATCGACGGCGGCAACGCGAACTGGATGGATACGATCCGGCGCGAGAAGGCGCTGAAGGCCAAAGGGCTGCGGTTTGTCGGATCGGGCGTGTCCGGCGGCGAGGAAGGGGCGCGGTTTGGCCCTTCGCTGATGCCGGGCGGCGATGAGAGTTCGTGGAAAGAGATTGAGCCGATCTGGACGGCGATTGCGGCGAAGGTGGATGCGACCACCGGCAAACCGCTGACTGGCGCTGCGCCGGGCAAGCCGATTGTGGGCGGTGTGCCGTGCGCGACCTATATCGGGCCGGATGGCGCGGGGCACTACGTGAAGATGGTGCACAACGGGATCGAGTATGGCGACATGCAGATGATCTGCGAAGCCTATGCGTTGATGACTGGTGTGCTGGGGATGTCGGCTCCGGAAGCGGGCAAGGTGTTCGCCGAGTGGAACACCGGCGTGCTGGACAGCTTCCTGATCGAGATCACCGCTGATATTTTGCAGCAAACGGACCCGATGACGGGGAAGCCGTTTGTCGATATCGTGCTCGATACGGCGGGACAGAAGGGCACGGGCAAGTGGACGAGCGTGAGCGCGCTGGATCTGGGCGTGCCTGCTCCGACGGTAGCCGAGGCGGTGTTTGCGCGGTATCTGAGTTCGGTGAAGGCGGAGCGCGTGGCGGCGTCGAAGGTGCTGACCGGACCGACTCCTTCGTTCACCGGCGATAAGGATGGCTTCATCCAGGCGATTCACGATGCGCTGTATTGTTCGAAGATTTGCGCGTATGCACAGGGCTTTCAGTTGATGAGCGCGGCTCAGGGCGAGTACAAGTGGAAGCTGCCGTTTGGTGAGATTGCGAAAATATTCCGCGGCGGATGTATCATTCGGGCGCGGTTCCTGCAGAAGATTACGGAAGCCTATCAGCGGGATGCGGAACTGCAGAACCTGCTGCTGGATCCGTATTTCAAGAGTGAAGTGGACCGGTGCCAGAGCAACTGGCGGTATGTGATTGGCGTGGCGGCTTCGAATGGCGTGGCGGCGCCGACGTTCTATTCGGCTCTGGCTTACTACGATGGGTACCGCAGTGAGCGGCTGCCGGCGAATCTGCTGCAAGGGCAGCGCGATTTCTTCGGGGCGCACACCTATGAGCGCGTCGATCAGCCGCGTGGGAAGTTCTACCACATCGACTGGCCGGAACCGACGCGTCCGCAGCTTGAGATGTAATCGTCATGCGTTTCCCGTGGGTGGCGTCCGTTCTGCTGTTTTGGAGCATTGGGCTGTGCGCGCAAACGGCTGATCGCAAGATTGCGGAATGGACGCTCACCATGGGTGGGCGTGTGCGTTTGGTTGGGGCGAAGACGTACGTGAGTGATTTGGCGGAGCTGCCTGCTTCGGATTTTGTGGTGGAAGGCGTGGATTGGGTTGGGGTAAATGTGGATCCGCCGGACCTGGAGCGATTCACAGGGTTGCGCGCGCTGAAGGAACTGCATCTGCCGGGGCCTTTGTGGAATCGCAATGTGGATGGCGGACGCGATGGCAGCAAGGATCTGAAGTATCTGGCTCCGATTGCGACGCTGGAAGTGCTGACGTTCAGTTATCATTTTCTGGATCGGATCCGGTTCAAGGATGCGGGGCTGGCGGAGATCAAAGGGCTGACGGGGATGCGGGAGTTGGTGCTGCGGCAATCTGACGTGCGGGGGCACACGCTGGCGCCTTTTGTGAAGCTGCAGAATTTTGACTGCACGCTGTGCCCGTTGGATGACGAGGGTGTGCGGCAACTGGCGGGGATGAAGGAGATGCGGCGGCTGCGGTTGGGGGATACGTCTGTTACCGACGCGGCCTTGACTTCGTTGCGCGGGATGACGGTGCTGGAGGAGTTGGATCTTCATGGGACGGCGGTAACCGATGCGGGATTGGGAGCACTGCGCGGGTTGGCGGGGCTGAAGAAATTGAACCTGATGGGGACGGCCGTGACGGATGCGGGAATGGATTCGTTGCGCGGGCTGACGGCGCTGGAAGAAGTGAATCTGTACCGGACTAAGGTGAGCAATGCGGGATTGGGGGCTTTGAAGGGTTTGCGGGCGCTGGTGGAAGCGGATGTGCGGTATAGCCGGGTGACTCCGGCGGGCGTGGAGGAACTGCGGCGCGGGCGGGCGGGGTTGCGCGTGTTGTTTACGGCGCAGGCTACGGCGGCGTCGATCACGGATGCGCAGTTAGCGGGTCTGGACGCTTCGCTGACGGAATTGAATCTGGAGGCGGCGCAGATCAGCGATGCGGGGATGCGGCATCTGGCTCGGTTGACGCGGCTGGAGTCGTTGAATTTGAACAACACGGCGGTGAGCGATGCGGGGCTGGCGGCGTTGAGCGGGTTGCGGCGATTGCGGAAGGTGTCGCTGGCGAACACGTATGTGGAAGGCGATGGGCTGAAGGCACTGCAGGCGGTGGAGGATTTGGATCTGCATGGGGCGCCGATTACAAACTCGACGGTGCCGGTGATTGCGGCGCTGCCAAGGCTGCGGCGGCTATCGCTGGCTTCGACGGATATCAGCGATGGGGCTTTGCTGGACGGGCTGAAAGGGGTGACGTGGCTGGACCTGGCGGCTACGGATTTGACGGATGCCGGTTTGAAGCCGCTGGGTGAGTTGCGGCAATTGGAGACGTTGATTCTGCGCGATGCGCGGTTTACGGATAAGGGGCTTGCTGCTTTGAGTGCATTGCCGGGGTTGAAACGGCTGGATATTATTCGCACTCGGATTTCGAATGAAGCTGCGGCGCATCTGGCGAAGATGACTTCGCTGCGTTCTCTCAGCTTGGATTATGGGGAGCTGTATGATCCGGCGTTGGATGCGTTGACGGCGCTGGTGGGGCTGGAATCGTTGAGTTTGGATAATACGCATTTGACGGACAAGGCGGTGGAGAAGCTGAAGGCGTTTCGGAATCTGAAGACGCTGAATATTTATCACACGCTGATTACGGCCGAGGGATACAAGGCGCTGAAGTCAGCGCTGCCCGCGTGCCGGATCGTGTTCGACGCGGATTCGAGTCTGCCAAACCGGAGGAGAAGCTGATGCTGCCGTTGCTGTTTCTGCTGATGGCGACCGAGGTGGATCTTTCGCACACTTGGGTGACGGATGCAGACCTGGTGCGGATTGGCCGGATGGCGGAGGTGGAGCGGCTGGATCTATCGCATACGAAGGTGACGGATGCGGGGTTGCAGCATTTGAAGGATCTGCGCAATGTGCGGGAACTGAATTTGTACTATGCCGAGTACATCAGTGAAGACGGGCTGGCCTTTCTGAAGAAGTGGACGAAGCTGGAGAGGTTGAATCTGCGCGGGGCTCGGGTGACGAGCAAGATTTTCGAGCATCTGGCTGGGTTGCCGAATCTGCGGGAACTGGATCTGGCGTTTACCGAGATTACGGATGAGGGGTTTGATCAGTTGATGGAACTGCCTCGGCTGGAGAAGTTGGCGATTGGTGGGAACAGGCTGACGGGCGAAGGGCTGAATGTGCTGCGGCAGATTTCGACGCTGCGGGATCTGGATGTGTCGGGGACACAGCGAGTGGATTCGGGGTTGTGGGGATTGTCATTGACGGAAGAGAATCTGGCTCGGATTGGGGCGCTGCGGCAACTGCGGCGATTGAACCTGGCGGCGGCGACGATTTCGGATCGAGGCGTAGACCGGCCGGGGCATCCTGAGGCGGAGCGTTCGGATTTGCGGGATCTATCCGCGTTGCGGGGATTGGTGGAGTTGGAGTATCTGGATTTATCGCGGCAGCCGGTTTCGGCGGCGACGCTGCAGTCGATTGCGTCATTGCCTCGGCTGGCCACGCTGCGATTGGGGCTGTGCAAGAAGATTGATGATGCGGCGGTGGATGTGCTGGCTTCGATGAAATCGTTGCGTGCGGTGTACACCGTGGGTACACAAGTGAGCGAGGCGGGGCGGAAGAGGTTGCCGTGATGCGGAAGTTGGGATGGGTTGGCGGATTGGGCCCAGGGGCCACGGTGCATTACTACAGGGAACTGGTGAAGCGGCGGGCGGGGGAAGCCGTGATGATCCATGCGGACATGGCGCATGGGTTGAAGCTGGTGCAGGCGGGTGACCGGCAAGGGCTGGCGGATTACTTTGCTCGTTTGATGGAACGGCTGGCTGGGGCGGGGGCAGAAGTGGCGGCGATTTCGGCGGTGACTCCGCACTTCTGCATACGGGAGTTGGAGAAGATTACACCGCTGCCGCTGGTGAATATCATTGCGGAGGTTTCGCGGGAGATTGCGCAGCGCGGGTACGGGCGCGTGGCGTTGTTTGGGACGAGGTATACGGTGGAGTCGCGGATGTTTGGGTTACTGGAGGGCGTGGAGGTGATGACGCCGTCCGCGGCCCAGGTGGATGTGATCCACGATGCATACATGTCGATCGTGAATGAGCGGGAGGAAGGCGCGGCGGAGACGCTGTCGCGGATTGCGGCGGAGTTGCCGGTGGACGCGGTGGTGCTGGCGGGGACAGACTTATCCCTGGTGTTTCACGAGGGCAACATCAATTTTCCGCACGTGGATGCGACGGTGGTGCATCTGGACGCGATCATGCGCGAGCTTAATAGCGCAGCAGAGGTTTGACGCGGGCGGCGATTTTTTCGGCATCGCCGTCTTTGAGGCACCACGGGCTGAAGGAGATGACGCCGGTGCGAACGCGGGAAGGGTCGGCGTGAACGCTGGGGTTGCCGCGTTCGAGTTCGAGGACGATTTCCATGGCGGTGCGCGGGGCGTCTTTGAGCACGGTCAATTCCAGTTTAGGGATGGAGCCGCTGGTGACTTGCACGCGCGCATGGTCGGCATCGGTGAGTAAGGCGTAGAGTTTGTCGATGTGGGTGCGGAGGCGGCGGCCGCGGGCTTCTTCGGTTTCGGCGACGAATTTTTTGAGTGCGACGAGGAGGCCGATGACGATCTCCTTGCCGACTTTGCAGGGGCGTCCGATGCCGTGCGGGGGCGCGCCGCAGAGGCGCTTCTTGTCGATTAAAGACTCGGGCGGGGCCCACTGTTCCCAGTAAATATCGAGGTCGAGGTTTTGGAGAATGGCGGCCATGATGAGGTCGCGCTTGCCGGCGAGGATGCCGGAGCTTTGGGGACCGCCGATGGCTTTGCCACCGGAGAAGGCGACGAGGTCAGCGCCCTCTTCGATAAAGCGTTTGAGGTTGCTGGCGGGCGGGAGTTGGCCGGCGGCATCGACGATGACGGGGACGCCTTGGGAGTGGGCGACGCGCACGACTTCGGGCAGTGTGGGTTGCGAGGCTCCGCCAGCGACGTACATGACGGCCGCGGTTTGCGGGTTGATTGCTTCCTGAATTTCCCAGCCTTCGGCATCGCGGACGCCAGCGCCTGCGTAGCGATCGGGGAGTCCGACTTCGATGATTCGCGCGCCGGTGGTGCGGACGGCATGATCGTAGAAATTGCGCTGGCTGCGCACCATGATGACTTCGTTCTTCATGCCGTGGGTGTCGGGGAGGCGGCTCATCTTGCCGGGGTCGAGCCCGGTGATGCAGGCTGCGGTACCCATGAGCAGGCCGGCGGCTGCACCGGAGGTGACAATGCCTGCTTCGGCTCCGGTGATTTCGGCGAGCACTTTGCTGGCACCCGCTTGGAGTTCGGCCATTTCGACGCAGTAGGTGGCGGCTTCATTCATGGCGGCGGCGACCTCGGGATCGAGGAATCCACCGGAGAGGCGGGTGGACGGGCCTTTGGCGTTGATGATGGTGCGGACGCCGAAACGGTCGTAGATGCTCATCCCTACATTGTTCTACAACTCGGGATGTGATTCAGTAGAAGGATGTTTTTGCTTTCGTTGATTCTGTTGATGCACGGTGAGTTGAGCGGGCAGGAGACTGCCAAGGAGTGGGTGGAGCGCGGAATGGATGAGTTTGTTGCGGGGGAGATTGCGAAGTCAGTGACGTCTTTCGATAAGGCGGTGAAACTGGAGCCTGCCGTTGAGCCGCATTTGTGGCAACGGGGGATTTCGCTTTACTATCTGGGGAAATTTGAAGAGGGGCGGAATCAGTTTGAGATTCATCGCAAGGTGAATCCTAACGATGTGGAAAACGCGGTGTGGTGGTATCTGTGCATGGCGCGATTGGGACGGCGGACGGAAGCGGAGCAGAAGTTGTTGCCGGTGGGGCCGGACGAGCGTGTGCCGATGACGGAGGTGTATGCGCTGTATTCGGGGAAGGGATCGGAGAAAGAGGTGCTAGCGGCGATTGAGAATGGGAAGCCGGGGGATCGGGAACTGAAGATGCGGCGGTTTTACGGGTATTTGTATTTGGGGTTGTATGCGGAGGCGGCGGGGAATGCAGTGAAGGCTCGGGCGCAGATTCTCAAAGCGGTGCAGCAGAATGTGGGCGGGTACATGTGGGAGGTGGCGAGGACACACCTGGAAACGAAACCGAAACGGCGCTAATAATGATGGCGTGATTCTTCTACTTTTACTTGCTTCGGTTCTTTGGAGCGCCGATCCGGTGGTGGTTTCGACGGATGGCGAGACACAAACACTGACTGCCGCGCGGGACAGGATTCGCGCGTTGAAGCGCCAGGGTGTGGCAGGGCCATATACGGTGCGGGTGCGTGGGGGGCGGTACTTCTTGAGCGAGCCGCTACGGTTGGGGGATTCCGATAGTGATGTGGTTTGGGAGGCTGCTGCCGGGGAGCGAGCGCTGATCAGCGGGGCACAGCCGGTGACGGGTTGGAAGAAAGGGATGGGCTCGCTGTGGACTGCGGCGGTTGGGGATAAAACATTTCGACAGCTTTTTGTTTCGGGGCGGCGGGCGCAGCGAGCGCGGACTCCGAACTTCGGATTCTACCGGATTGACGGAGCGTCGTCGCAGGACAAACCGTTTCGGTTGAAGTTTCGGGGCGAGGATATCCGGAAGGAGTGGGCCGGGTCGGAGACGGAAGCGGTGGTGTTGCTGGCCTGGGCGGATTTGCGGATGAAGATTGTGTCGGTGGAGGAAGGGGCGCACGTTGCGACGTTGACGGGGGATCCGCGGCCATCGAACAAGGAGAAGGACGCGCGGTACTTTCTGGAGAATGCGCCGGGGTCACTGGATGCGGCGGGGGAATGGCAGATTGTAGACGGGACGATGTCGTACTGGCCTTTGGCTGGGGAGAATGTGCCCGCGGAGGAGTTCTTGGCTCCACGGTTGACGCAATTGGTGTTGTTGGATGGGGTTCGGAATGTGACGTTCCGGGGCTTGGACTTCGCGCATACGGAATGGACGATGGATGCCAAGGGATATGCGGATACGCAGGCAGCGTCGGCGGTGGGGGCGGCATTTGAGGCTGTGGCGTCGGAGAACATTTCGATTGAAAAATGTCAGTTCCGGCATTTGGGGAACTATGCGGTGTGGTTTGGGCGGGGATCGAAGCACAACCGGGTTGTGCGGAATGAGATGTACGACATCGGCGCCGGCGGGATCCGGATTGGGGAGACCGTACAGCGGCCGGTGGAAGCGGATCAGAATTTCGACAACGAGATTGCCCACAATCACATTCATCATCTGGGCCAGGTGTTTCCCCCGGCAGTGGGGATTTTCGTGGCACAGGCGTCACGGAATCACATTGCACATAACGACATTCACGATTTGTTCGATACGGCGATTTCGGTGGGATGGACGTGGGGGTACGGGCCGAATCAATCGAAGGAGAATGTGATTGAGTTTAACCATCTGCACCATATCGGGAAGGAGATGTTGAGCGATATGGGGGGCATCTACACGCTCGGTATGCAGCCGGGCACGGTGCTGCGGAATAACCTGATTCACGACATCACGTCGTTTACGTATGGCGGGTGGGGGATTTATCCGGATGAGGGATCGAGCCACATGTTGATTGAGAACAACGTGGTGTACCGGTGCGCGAGTTCGGGGTTTCATCAGCATTACGGGCGGGAGAATACGGTGCGGAATAATATCTTCGCGTTCAACCGGGATTATCAACTGATGCGGACGCGGGCGGAACCGCACCTGTCGTTTACGATGGAGCGGAATATCGTTGTGTTTGATCAGGGAAGGTTGCTGGGGAGCAATTGGACGGGTGGGCAGTTGCGGATGGATTACAACCTGTACTGGGACGTGCGGGGAGGGCCGATACGGCTGGTGGATGGACAGGACGCGCACTCGCGGATTGCGGATCCTTTGTTTGTGAACGCAGGGGGTGGGGATTTTCGGTTACGCGCGGGATCGCCGGCGTTGGAACTGGGGTTCAAGCCGATTGATCTGAGCCGGGTTGGGCCGCAGCCGGAATGATTAGTACGGTGCAGTCTGGCGACTGCACTGCGACCGGCCTGGAGGCCCGTCGCCACTTAATTTTGGCGTTTGAGGTTGAAGACGACGGTCATGGATTGGCCGTCGAGTTCGGCTTTGGCTTCGCCTTTGATGATGTCGCCTTCGGCCTGGAGGGTGGCTTTGACGATGGTGTCGCCGTCGTTGATTTCGAAGGTGAGCTTGTCGCCTTCGACTTTGACGTTTTCGAGTTGGTGCTGCTCGCTTTCGTCACGGCCTGCCGTGCCGGTGATGCGGTTCCCGTCCCGTTTGAAGATTAAGACGGCCGTGGTGGTGCGGTTCTCTCCGTTACGATTCATCTCCGCCGTGCCGGACCACTTGCCGGCGAATTCCGCCGAGAATGCGGCTGTGGTCAGGAGTAGCGCGAGGAGAAGGGATTTCATGGCCATTCTGACGTCGATTGTAGCGTGATTGTTTCCTTTCCGGACATTCAATTGCTTCACGGAGCGTACTGGCAGTTGGGCAGAGGTCGTGGATGAAATAGGCGAGGACCATGGTCATGGCGAAGACGATGGTGAAGGGGATGAAGGTGGCACGCACGACGCCGACGATCCAGCCTTCGCGTTCGGCGCGGGAGGCAACCTTGGCGAGGCTGCCGGCGACGACGGCATCGAAAGCTGCTTCACCGAGGATTTCGGGGGCCATCCAGACGAGGTAGCCGCCGGCGAGCACGACCACGAATACTAGGGCGAGGAAGAGGACGATGAGGAGGCAGCCTTCGCCATCGACATCGAGGCCGATGTCGGGGAGGCTGAACCAACTGCCTCCGCTACCCGAGGAGGAGGCGCTTTGCGGCGAAATATCCGCGACCATGTCGACCGCGTCAATGGCGTCTTCGATGTATAGGTCCGGGATGGATGTCTCTTCAGAGGAGTGGACGTACCAAAGCCAGAGTTTCACCAGCAGGAGGAACATGAGGTAGGCGCCGGCCACGTCGAGGGCGTAGCGGAGCATGACGGAGCCCATGCCGGCTTTCCACAGGAGGCGGCTGATGAGGACCCCGCCGCCGACGGTGCCGGCGACGATGAGGGACATGTGAAAGCGCACGAAGTACTTTCGCGCGAGTTGTTGCTTATATTGGCCCTGCCTGCCTGATTGCATCGCGTTACAATTAACGGAACTTACCACAATCGATCGTCGTAGGAGTAGAGGATATCCAAACCATGGAACTGAGTATTCGGAATTTATCGAAGACCTACGCGAACGGCGTGAAGGCCTTGCAGGATGTTTCGCTCGAGATCCCGACCGGGATGTACGGGCTACTGGGGCCAAATGGAGCAGGGAAGTCGACGCTGATGCGCATCCTGGCGACGTTGCAGGAGGCCGATAGCGGCACGGCGACGCTGGGTGGAGTTGACGTGCTGCGGGAGAAGCACGAGGTGCGGAAGATACTCGGGTACCTGCCGCAGGATTTCGGCGTGTATCCGAAGATTTCGGCGCAGGACATGCTGGATCATTTGGCGTTGTTGAAGGGGATTGTGAACGGGCGGGAACGGAAAGCGGTGGTGGAGTCGCTGCTGGAACGGACGAATCTGGCGGATCACCGGAAGAAGGCGCTGACGGGGTTTTCGGGCGGGATGCGGCAACGGTTTGGGATCGCGCAGGCGCTGATTGGGAATCCGAAGCTGATCATTGTGGATGAACCGACGGCGGGGTTGGACCCGGGGGAGCGAAACCGCTTCTACAATCTACTGGCGGAGATTGGGGAGAACGTGATTGTGATTCTCTCTACGCACATTGTGGAAGACGTGAAAGAGCTGTGCACGAATATGGCGGTGATTCATCTGGGGCGGGTGCTGTTGTCGGGGTCGCCGGAACGGGCATTGACGTCGCTGGAGGGGCGGATCTGGCGGAAGTCGATTGTGAAGGCGCAGGTGGAGGAGTACGAGAAACAGTACAACGTGATTTCGACGAAGCTGATTGCGGGTCGTCCGACGATTCACGTGTATTGTGAGCAGGACCCTGGGGATGGGTTTCAGGCCGTGGCCGTGGATCTGGAGGATGTATTCTTCTCAGCGATTCGCGGGTTCACGAGTAGCGAGGAGCACGCCGCATGATGACCCACTTCCTGCGATTCGAGCTGCGCTACTATCTGCGCGGGATGATGGTGTGGGTGTTTCTGCTGATTGTGGGTGGGATGTTTTTTGGCGCGGCAAGCACGGACAAGGTGCAGGTGGGGCGGGCGATGGAGAACACGTTCCGGAATGCTCCGTACGTGATCCAGACGTTTCATGCAATGGCATCGATTCTGATCATGCTGATGGTGACGGCGTTTGTGAACGCGGCGGCATCGCGCGATTTTCAACACAACACATACCAGATTGTGTTCAGCGCTCCGATTCGGAAGCGCGACTACTTGCTGGGGCGGTATCTGGGATCGGCGATTGTGGCGATGATTCCGCTGCTGGGCGTTTCGCTGGCGATCCTGCTGGCAAAGTATATGCCCTGGGTGGATGCGGAACGGTGGGGGCCGGTGGTGTGGAAAGCGCACCTGAACGGGCTTTTGATTTTCGGGATTCCGAACACGCTGTTCATCGCGGCGATTGTGTTTTGTATTGCGGCGTTGACTCGCAGCACGATCACGAGTTTCATCGGGACGCTTCTACTGCTGGTGGCGTATGGGGTAGCGGAAGCGTTCATGTCCGATATCGACAACGAAGTGGTGGCGCGGCTGATTGACCCGTTCGGGATCCAGACGCACACGTTGTTGACCAAGTATTGGACAGTGTCGGAGAAGAACACACAGGTGATCACGCTGAGCGGGTACATGCTGTGGAACCGCCTGATCTGGATGGGCGTGGCGGCGGCGATTTTTGTGTTTACGTATTACCGCTTCCGGTTCGAGGAACGCACGGGGCGAGTGAAGAAAGTTGAGGCTGTGGCTGAGAAAGCACGGCCGCGGACTGTGGCGGTGCCTGTGGTGCAGCAGTCCTTCGGTCTAGGTGCGCAGTTGACGCAGTTGATGAGCCACATCCGGGTGGAGTTTCTGGGGCTGGTGAAGACGACGGTGTTCATTGTGATTCTGCTGGCGGCGCTGGCGAATTGCATTCCGTCACTGATCATCAGCACGAATGAAGGCTTCGGTTTGTCGTCACTGCCGGTGACGTACCGCATTCTGGACGTGATTCGCGGGAGCATGTACATCTTCCTGGTGGCGATTGTGACGTACTTCGCCGGGGTAGTGGTGTGGAAGGAGCGCGACGCGCGGTGCGATGAGATTCACGACGCGCTGCCGTATCCGAACTGGATTCCGTATGTGTCGAAGTTCGTGGCGCTGGTGTGCGCGTTGGTGTTGATTCTGTTGACGGCGATGGCTGCGGGCGTGGCGACGCAGGCGTACCAGAAGTACACGCGGTTCCAATTCGATTTGTACTTCACCGAGATTTTTCTTTTGGATTTGACCTCGTTTGTGGCCTTGTCGTTCCTGGCGTTTCTGATTCATGTGTTGTCGCCGAATAAGTATGTCGGGTATTTCGCGTTCATCATTTTCCTGATTGCGAACGCGTTCATCTGGCGGCCGTTGGATGTGGCGACGCGGATGGTGCGGTTTCCATCGACGCCGGGCTACACGTATTCGGACATGTACCGGTATGCGCCCTATGTGAGCGGGCTGGTTTGGTTTCACGTGTACTGGCTGTTGTTCTGCGGGCTGCTGGCGGTGGCTGCGATTCTGTTGTGGGCCCGTGGGAAGGAGACTTCGCTGGCGAGCCGGATCCGCAGCGCACGGCTGAATCTGCGCGGTGCGTTGCGACTGGTGGCGTTGGGTTTGACGATGGCTTGGTTGGCGAGCGCTGGGTGGGTGTACTACAACACGAAGGTGTTGAATACATTCCGCACGGAGAAGGAGAATCTGGCGCGGCAGGAGCAGTATGAGAGATCGTACAAGCGGCTGAAGGGAGTGAATCAGCCACGTGTGCTGGGGTTGAAATATTGGATTGATGTGTATCCGGCGGAACGGAATCTGACGTTGCGCACGGAGCAGATTGCGGAGAACAAGGGGACCACTCCGATTGAGGATGTGTACATCAACTATGGTTCGGGGTACGAGTACGAGGTGGATATCGAGCGGGCGAAGTTGGCCTCGGATGATGAGTTTGTGCGGCTGCGCACGTACAAGCTGACGCCGCCGCTGGCTCCGGGTGAACGGATCACGATGAAGTTTACGGTGAAGGCCGTGACCCGCGGGTTTGAGCAATCGGTGACACATCAGAACCTGGTGCAGAACGGGACATTCTTCAATAGCGGGATTGTGCCCTCGATGGGGTATCAGGCGGGGCGGGAGATCAGCGATCGCAATGACCGTCGGAAGCGTGGATTGCCGGAACAGGACCGGATGCCGGAGTTGGAGAAGAATTGCACGGCGAAGTGCGGGAACACCTATCTGGATGCGAATTCCGATTGGGTGAGCGTGGAGACGGTGATGAGTACGTCGCCGGATCAGTATGCGGTGGCTCCGGGGAGTTTGCTGCGCGAGTGGCAGGAGAAGGGCCGGCGGTATTTTCACTACAAGCTGGATCGGGATTCGCTGAACTTCTATTCGTTCATTTCGGCGCGGTATGAAGTGGCGCGCGAGGATTTGGGCGGGATCAAGGCGGAGGTTTACTATCATCCGGAGCATAAGTGGAATGTGCCGAAGATGCTGACGTCGATCCGGAAGACGCTGGAGTACTGCACGCGGAACTTCGGGCCGTATGCGCACCAGCAGGCGCGGATCATCGAGTTTCCGCGGTTTGCGAGTTTCGCGCAGGCGTTTCCAGGGACGATGCCGTATTCGGAGTCCGTTGGCTTTATCGCGGACATCAAGGACAAAGACGATATCGACAAAGTGTTCTATATCGTGGCGCACGAGATGGGGCACCAGTGGTGGGCGCACCAGGTGATTGGGGCGAACATGCAAGGGGCGACGTTGCTGAGCGAGACGCTGGCGCAGTACACGGCGCTGATGGTGATGGAGAAGGAATACGGCCGGGACATGATGCGGAAGTTTCTGGGGTATGAGATGGACCGGTACTTGCGCTCGCGGGGGACGGAGTTGTTGAAGGAGCGGCCGTTGCTGCGCGTGGAAGCAAGCCAAGGGTACATTCACTACAACAAGGGCAGCGCGGTGCTGTATTACCTGAAGGAGATGATCGGCGAGGAGGCGGTGAACCAGGCGCTGCACAAGATCATTGAGCAGTGGGCGTACAAAGGGCCTCCTTATCCGACGTCGTACCAACTGGTGGATGCGTTTCGCGAGGTGACTCCGGCGGACAAGCAGTACCTATTGAAGGATCTGTTTGAAGACATCACGCTGTTCGCGAACCGGACGTTGAAGGCTTCGGCGAAGAAGAGGGCCGATGGGCAGTACGATGTGACGATTGAAGTGGAGTCGAAGAAGCTGAAGGCGGATGAGAAGGGTTTTGAGAAGGAAGTGGCGATGGATGATTGGGTGGACATCGGGGCGTTTGCGAAGCCGGAGAAGGGGAAGAAGTACGGGAAGACGCTGCATCGGGAGCGGGTGCGGATTCACAATGCGAACAACAAGTACACGTTCACGGTGAAGGAGCTTCCGGAGAAGGCGGGGATCGATCCGTTCCAACTGCTGGTGGACCGGATCCCGGACGATAACATGAAGAAGGTCTCGGTTTCGGATTAAGATACTCGCATGAGTATCCAGCGCACGCGGCGGGGTTTTCTGGCCCTGCCTTTTGCTGCCGCGCCGCTATTGGCACAGGCTCCGCGGCGATTCGTGATTGATTCGCACATGCATTACGAGAACAAGCCGGATTACTTCGCACGGCTGGCGAAGGCGTACCGGCCGCGCAATGCGATGGCTTGTGTGAACGGGTTTATTGAGCATCTGCCGAAGTTGAAGGCGGGGGCAAAAGAGTATCCGGATGTGGTGATTCTTTACGGCCGGGTGAATGCTGACGATACGAAGGCGCTGGCGCAGATTGACCAGTTTGCGCGGGAAGGGGCGAAGGGGATCAAGTTTCATTCGCCTCGACTGAACTGGGACGATCCGCATTACTTCCCGTTGTATGCGCGGCTGCTGGAACATAAGCTGGTGGCTTTGTTTCACACGGGGATCGCGTCGCATACGGAAGGTCCGCAGTATACGGGGATGGGGCGCATGCGGCCGGCGTATCTGGATACGATTTCGCGGGCGTTTCCGGACCTGTATATTCAGGGGGCGCATTTGGGGAACCCGTGGTATGAAGAGGCGGCGGAAGCGGCGCGATGGAGTCCAAGGCTGTACTTTGATCTGACGGGATCGACGTTGATCAAGAAGGCGAAGAACCTGGGCGTGTTCCGCGAATATTTGTGGTGGGATGGGCCAGCGCTGCATAGTTCGCCACACGCGGTGTATGCGTTTGAGAAGGTGGTGTTCGGGACGGATGAGGATCCGGAGAATCTGGATGTAGTGCTGGCGCGGTATGAGGCGGTTTGCGATGCCTGCAAGGTTCCGGAGGTGAGCAGGAAGAAGATGTTTGGGGAGACGATGGCGAAGATACTGGGGATTCCCGTGCGGGGGTGAAACGGCGGCATCCTGAGGATACCGCCGTTCCGATTGCGACTACTTGGAGGAGAGGTCGAAGCGATCGAGGTTCATCACTTTGGCCCAGGCTTTGGCGAAGTCTTTGACGAACTTCTCCCTGCCATCGGCCGCGGCGTAGACCTCAGTGATGGTGCGTAGTTCGGAGTTGGAGCCGAAGATCAGGTCGACCGGGGTTGCGGTCCACTTGACGGCGTTTGTCTTGCGATCGCGGCCTTCGTAGATTCCTTCGTTGGAAGTGGACTTGGTCCACTTGGTGGACATGTCGAGGAGGTTGACGAAGAAATCGTTGCTGAGGGTTCCGGGACGGCTGGTGAAGACGCCGTGTGCGGCCTGGCCGGTGTTCGCGTTGAGGGTGCGCATGCCGCCGATGAGGACGGTCATTTCAGGCACGGTCAGGGTGAGCCGGCTGGCGCGCTCGATGAGCATTTCGGCGGGCGAGAGCGGCTGCGGGTTGTGGAAGTAGTTGCGGAAGCCATCAGCAGTGGGTTCCAGGACGGCGAAGGAAGCGGCGTCGGTTTGCTCTTGCGAAGCGTCGGTCCGGCCGGGCGTGAAGGGGACCTGCACGGTGTGGCCGGCGGTCTTGGCGGCCTGTTCGATGGCCGCGCTGCCACCGAGCACTATCAGATCGGCGAGAGAAATCTTCTTGCCGCCGGAGGCAGTGCGATTGAAATCCTGCTGAATGGTTTCGAGGCGCTGCAGGACCTTGGCGAGTTCGGCGGGGTTGTTGACCTCCCAATCCTTTTGCGGTGCGAGACGGACGCGGGCGCCGTTGGCTCCGCCGCGCTTGTCGGTGCCGCGGAAAGAGGAAGCGGAAGCCCAGGCGGTACGCACGAGTTCGGGGACAGTGAGACCGGAGGCGAGGATTTTGGATTTCAGTTGCGCGATGTCTTTCGCGTCGACGAGCTTGTGGTTGACGGGCGGCAGCGGGTCCTGCCAGATCTGCTCTTCACGGGGAACTTCGGAGCCGATGTAGCGGGCGCGGGGGCCCATGTCGCGGTGAGTGAGCTTGAACCAGGCTTTGGCGAAAGCAAGGCGGAACTCTTCGGGGTTCTCGCGGAAGCGCATGGCGATCTTGCGATAGCTGGGGTCGGCCTTCAGCGCGAGGTCTGTGGTGAACATGATGGGCGCATGGCGCTTGGAGGGGTCATGGGCATCGGGGACGAGGTTGGCACCTTTGTTACCTGCGGGCACCCACTGGGTTGCGCCCGCGGGGCTCTTAGTCTGAACCCATTCGTAGGCGAAGAGGTTTTCGAGATACTGCGAAGACCACTTGGCGGGTGTGGAGGTCCAGGCTCCTTCGAGGCCGCTGGTGACGGTGTCGCCGGCATTGCCCTTGCCACAGGTGTTATCCCAGCCAAGGCCTTGCTTGTCGATGCTGGCAGCGGCGGGCTCGGGACCGACGCATTTGTTGGGGGCATGGGCTCCGTGTGCTTTGCCGAAGGTGTGGCCACCAGCGATGAGGGCGAGAGTTTCCTCGTCGTTCATGGCCATGCGGCCGAAGGTTTCACGAATGTCCTTGGCTGCGGCGAGAGGATCGGGGTTGCCGTTCGGACCTTCCGGATTGACATAGATGAGGCCCATCTGGACGGCAGCAAGAGGCTTTTTGAGATTGCGGCCGCTCGAATAACGTTCGTCGGCGAGCCACTTCTTTTCGGGGCCCCAGTAGACGAGTTCGGGCTCCCAGTCATCGGCGCGGCCGCCGGCGAAGCCGAAGGTTTTGAAGCCCATGTTTTCCATGGCGACGTTGCCGGCGAGGACCATTAAGTCGCCCCAGGAAAGCTTCTGTCCATACTTCTGTTTCACGGGCCAGAGGAGGCGGCGGGCTTTGTCGAGGTTGGCGTTATCGGGCCAGCTATTGAGGGGATCGAAGCGCTGTTGACCGCCATCGGCGCCGCCGCGGCCGTCGATGGTGCGATAGGTGCCGGCGCTGTGCCATGCCATGCGGATGAAGAACGGGCCGTAGTTGCCGTAGTCGGCGGGCCACCAGTCCTGCGAGGTGGTGAGGACCTTGTTGATGTCCTGCTTGACGGCCTTGAGGTCAAGGGTGGCAAAAGCCTTGGCGTAATCGAAGTCTTTGCCGAAGGGGTTGGAGTCGGGCGAATTTGCCCGGAGGGGCGAGAGGTCGAGTTTTTCCGGCCACCAGAATTGAGGCGATTGAGGTTGTTGCGCGAGGGCTGCGTGCGTCGTGAAGAGGGACGCGGCAGCAAGCGCATAGGCGGAGAAATGCGACTTCATTGTCTTCATAGCAACGAGTGTAGGTGTTGGGTTGACATAGTTCAAGACGATTGAGACTATGAGTGTGATCGGATTTTCCTATGGTGCAAAAGACGCGTGTTCGAGGCTTTGATTTACGGCAACTGGAGTGTTTTTGCGCGGTGGCGCGGACGGGAAGCTTCACCAAGGCGGCGGAGGAATTGGGAATTGCTCAACCGTCGTTATCGGAGCAGATCTCGAAGCTGGAGCAAGGGTTGGAAGCACCGTTGTTCGAGAGGTTGAACCGGCGGATTGAACTGACGCCTTTGGGGGAAGCGATTCTGGGCAAGGCGCAGGCTCTGCTGGAAGACGCGGCGGCGCTCCCGGAACAATTCGAACGGGTGCGGGGCGGAGTGCGCGGTCCGTTGCGTGTGGGGGCGATTCCGACGATTCTGCCGTACTTTCTGGCTCCTTTGTTGAAGGGGTTCATGGACCGGTATGCGGAAGTGGATCTGCATGTGCGCGAAGGGACGACGGCGGAACTGGTGGAGCAGGTATTGGATGGGATGATCGATGTGGCAGTGCTGAGCTTGCCGGTGGAGGGCGCCGGGCTGGTGATGAAGGAACTGTTTCGCGATCCTCTGTATCTGGCGGTTCCGGTGGGGCACCCGCTGGCGTCGGCGGGGAAGGTGCCTTTGCGGCGGCTCTCGGAGGAGCGGTTGTTGATATTGAAGGATGGGCACTGCTTGCGCGATGAGACGCTGGCGATTTGCGATAAGGCGCGGGCGCGGTTTGCGGGGCAGTTCGAGGCGGACCAGTTTCTCACGATTTTTGAATTGATCAAGGCGGGGTTTGGGGTGAGCATTGTGCCGGAGATGGCTCGGAACTTGAGCGGCGGGTGCAAGCTGGTGGAGATTGAGCCGAAGGCCAGCCGGCGGATTGGGTATGTGCGGTTGGAGCGGAGGTACTTGTCGAAGGCGCTGGAAGCTTTTACCGGGTATCTGCGGGAGGCAGCGGAGAGGCGGAAGAGGTGATGGCACAAGCGGTATCATTTCTGAGAGTCCAATGCCGAACCTCGTCAATTATCAAACCGATCAAGATGTAGCAGTGCTGACGGTGGAGAATCCGCCAGTGAATGCGCTGAGTCCGGGAGTACCGGAAGGGATTGCCGCCGGCGTGGCGCAGGCCAATGCGGATGCCGCCATACGGGCGATTGTGCTGATTGGAGGTGGACGGACGTTCATCGCCGGGGCCGATATCCGGGAGTTTGAGAAGATTCACGCCGGGCAAGGCGGCGGGCTTGGCGCCATCATGAGCCTGCTGACGGAATTAGAGGACAGCGCGAAGCCGGTGGTAGCGGCGATTCATGGCACGGTGCTGGGCGGCGGGTTGGAAGTGGCCATGGCTTGCCACTACCGCGTGGCCGTGGGCACGGCGCAAGCCGGACAGCCGGAAGTGAAGCTGGGGATCATTCCAGGGGGCGAAGGGACGCAACGGCTGCCGCGCTTGGCCGGAGTGGCCACGGCTGTTACGATGTGCGCGTTTGGCGAGCCGATTACGGCGGCGCAGGCACATGCGGCCGGGATCTTTGACGCGATCCTCGACGGGGATTTGCGGACGGGCGCGGTGGCGTTTGCGCGGAGCGTGGCGGATCGGAAGCCGCCGAAGACGAGCGAGCGAATAGAGAAGTTGGGGGATGCGGCGGCGAACGAGACGGCGATTGCGGCGGCTCGCGCGGAGGCGAACAAACGGTTGCGCGGACAGACCGCGCCGCATGCGGCGATCGATGCAGTGGATGCGGCCTGGCGGTTGCCGTTCCGGGATGGGTGCCAGAAGGAAGCGGAGCTGTTTGAAGCGTGCCTGAAGGGGGACCAATCGAAGGGATTGATTCATGCTTTCTTCGGCGAACGGACGGTGGCGAAGATTCCGGGGATTGGGAAAGACGTTCCGGTGCTGCCGATTCGTTCGGCGGCTGTGATTGGGGCGGGAACGATGGGTGGCGGGATCACGATGGTGTATGCCAATGCGGGGATCCCGGTGCGGATGAAGGAGACGACGCAGGAAGCGCTGGATCGAGGGATGGCGACCATTCGCCGGAACTACGAGAACTCGGTGAAGCGCGGAAGGTTCACGCAGGAGTACATGGAACAGCGGCTGGCGCTGATTACTCCGCAGTTGAGCTGGGATGGGTTCGATGCGGCGGACATCGTGGTGGAAGCGGTGTTCGAGAATATGGAACTGAAGAAGAAGATCTTCGCCGAGATCGATGGGATTGCGAAGGCGGGGGCGGTGCTGGCTTCGAATACGTCGACGCTGGATATCGATGCGATAGCGGCGGCGACGAAGCGGCCGGAGTCGGTGATCGGGCATCATTTCTTCAGTCCGGCGAATGTGATGCGGCTATTGGAGATTGTGCGGGGGAAGGCGTCGAGCGATAGCGTGATTGCGACGTCGATGGATCTGGCGAAGAAGCTGCGCAAGGTGGGCGTGCTGGTGGGCAATTGCCGGGGATTTGTGGGGAACCGGATGTTCGGGCCTTATTGTAGGGAATCCATCTTTCTGGTGGAGGAAGGCAACACGCCGGAACGGGTGGACGGGGCGCTGTACCGGTTTGGGATGGCGATGGGCGCGCTGGCGGTGCAGGATCTTGCCGGGCTCGATGTGGGGTGGCGGATTCGGAAAGAATACAAGCACCTGGAGCAGGCGGGCGTGCGGCATGCGGAACTGGACTCGCTGTTGTGCGAGCAGGGGCATTACGGGCAGAAAACAGGGAAGGGCTTCTTTGTTTACGATGCCAATCGCAAGGCTTCGCCCAATGGGGAGGTGATGGCGATGGCGGCATCGTATGCGGCGGGGGCGGGCATTGGGCAGCGGGAAGCGAGCGACGAAGAGATTGTCGAGCGTTGCGTGTATGCGCTGGTGAACGAAGGGGCACGGTTGCTGGAAGAGGGATTTGCACTGCGCAGTGTGGATATCGACATCGTGTATCTGAACGGGTACGGGTTCCCGGCATGGCGCGGGGGACCGATGAAGTATGCGGATCTGGTGGGGCTGGGGAAGGTGTGCGCGAAGATCCGGGAGTTTGGGGATCGTTTCGGCCATCCGTTCTGGAAGCCGGCTCCGTTGCTGGAGCGGCTGGCGCAAGAAGGATCGTCATTTAGCGCTTACGACAAGGGAAAGTCATGAAGTTACTGCTGTTGTTCGCCGCTGTGAGTGCGCTGGCGGAAGTGCCGTCGAAGGACACGCGCTGGGATCCGATTGAGGCGACGCGGTATTCGTTTCCGATGCCGGCAGCGCGGACCAAGCCGGAATGGGAGCAACGGCGGGCGCACTTGCGGAAACAGGTACAGGCGGCGGCAGGGTTGTTGCCGATGCCGCATCGAGGGGCGGTGCAAGCAACGGTTTTCGGGAAACTGGAGCGGGACGGCTACACGATTGAGAAGGTGTATCTGGAAACGCTGCCGGGCTACTATCTGGGCGGGAATCTATACCGGCCGCGAGGGAAGCAGGGGAAGTTTCCGGGTGTACTGACACCGCACGGGCATTGGAAGAACGGGCGGCTGGAGCATACGGATCTGGCGTCGATTCCGGGGCGTTCGATCAACCTGGCGCGGCAAGGTTACGTGGTGCTGGCCTACGACATGGTGGGCTATAACGACACCAAGCAGACGCCGCATGCGTTTGGAAACGATCGCGAGCATTTGTGGAATTTTCATCCGTTTGCGCTGCAGACGTGGAATTCGCTGCGAGTGGCGGATTTTCTGGCCTCGCTGCCGGATGTGGATGCAACGCGGCTGGCGATGACGGGAGCGTCAGGAGGCGGCACGCAGACGTTCGTGCTGGCGGCGATTGATGAGCGGATCGGGGTGGATGTGCCGGTGAACATGATCAGCGCAAGCATGCAGGGCGGATCGCCGTGCGAGAATGCGCCGGGATTGCGGCATGATGCGACGAATGTGGAGATTGGGGCGCTGATGGCGCCACGGCCGATGTTGCTGGTGGCGGCGACCGGAGATTGGACGAAGAATGTGCCGTTGATCGAATTTCCGGTGATCCGGCAGATTTATTCGCTGTTCGATGCGGCGTCGCAGGTGGAGGTGGTGCAGTTCGATTCACCGCATAACTATCATCAGCGGAGCCGGGAGGCGATGTATACATTCTTTGGCAAGCATGTATTGAAGAAAGACAACGGGCCGGTGGCGGAGCAGGCTTTTGCGGTGGAGAAGCCGGAAGACATGCTGGTGTGGAGCGATCGTGGTCTGCCGGCGAACGCGGCGAACTATGAACGGGTACTGGAGGAATGGAAGAAAGCAACAGCGGTGGCGGCGCCGGATCACGAAGCACTGCGTTTCGCGCTCAGCGTGGAGACTCCAGCGCTGGTGGAATCCTACCGGGTGGGGGATAGCATTCGATTGTCGCGTCCGGGGAAGAGCGACCTGGTGCGCGGGTATTACCGCGATGGTGTAGGAGCGCCTGTGCTGGTGGTGCATCCGGACGGCGCTGCGGCTGGACGGCAGGCGGATGGAGCGAATGGGCGGCCGGTGTTGTGGATTGACGCGTGGGGAACAGGAGAGGCAAAGGGGACGCGGGATACGAAGGTCACCCACTTCTATACATTTCACCGGACAGATGCGCAGAACCGGGTGCAGGACATACTGACGGCGCTGGCGTGGTTGCGGTCGCAGCATGGGCAGACGGTGGAATTGCGAGGCTTGGGGGAGGCTGGCGTATGGGCGTTGTTTGCGGCGGCGGCGGATGGCGGTGCGGTGCGGCTTCAGGCGGATTGGAGCGGGTTTGACGGGGCCGAGGAGGCGTTTGAGAAGCGGTTCTTCGTTCCGGGGATTTTGCGAGTAGGCGGCCTGAAAACGGCGCTCGCGTTGACGGAAGGAAAGCGGTGAAACGGCGGACGTTTCTGGTGTTGGGGGCTCCGCTGTGGGGGGCGGGAAAGGAGCGCCGGATCAAGCTGGAATATGCGGTGGCGGTGAAAGGCGCCAGTGCGGCGGCTCCGGTGGACGTGTGGATGCCCGTGCCGGTGAGCGATGGGAATCAGACGGTATCCGATTTGGAGATTCGTTCGGCGTTTCCCGTGGTACGAACGGAGGGTGATCATGGGAACCGGCTGGCATATGTGCAGGTGCGCGAGGATACGACGATTGTGATGCGGTTGCGGGCTGTGCGGCGGGAGCGGGTGGCCGCTCTGGGCAGGCGTTTGGGGGCTGGCGCGGCGCCGCTTTGCTGTTTGGAGGGCGACCGGCTGGTTCCGGTGGATGGGAAGATCCGCGAGTGGGCGCGGGAAGTGGTGGAGGAGGCAGGGGCGGGAACGGATCTGGAGATGGCGCGGGCGATCTACAACCATGTGGTATCGACGGTGAAGTATGACAAAAGCGGGAAGGGGTGGGGGCGAGGGGATATTTACTACGCCTGCGATAGCCGGCGCGGGAACTGTACGGATTTTCACGCCATTTTTATTGGCTATGCGCGGGCGATGGAGATACCGGCCCGGTTCGCCATTGGGTATCCGCTGCCACGCGAGCGGGGGGCAGGAACGATTGCGGGGTATCATTGCTGGGCGGAGTTTTGGGCGCAGGGGGTGGGGTGGATACCGATTGATGCGTCGGAGGCGGCGAAGGATCCGGCGAGGCGGGAGTATTTCTTTGGGGCGCATGATGAGAACCGGGTGGAATTCAGCCGGGGGCGGGATGTGGTGTTGCGGCCGCGGCAAAAGGGCGAGCCATTGAATTTCCTGATTGATGCTTATGGGGAGCGGGATGGTCTGCGGTGGAGCGGTGTAACGACTACGGTGCGATATGAGGACGAGGGGTCATGATTCCATGGCGGATGCCGATGAGGTAATTGGCGTCATGGATCTCACAGAAGTCATCATCTCGCACGCGCAATGGCGGCAGAGGTTTGCCGATTACCTTGAGGGCCACGGGCAAATGGATCTGGCCCAGGTGGAGGCAGACAACCAATGCCCATATGGCCGATGGCTGTATGGAGAAGGGCTGGAGTACAGGGACTTGCCTGAGTTTGGCGCAGTTGTAGAGAGTCACCGGCGGTTCCATGCGGCTGCGGGGCAGGTGATGCGGCTTGCGCCGACACTGCCGCCGGGGAAGGCGCTGGATTTGATTAGCTTGAACAGCGTGTTTGCCAATGCGTCGATGGCGTTTGTGACGGCGCTGTGTATGTTTAGGGACGTGGTGGAGAAGGCGGAGGCGGCGGAAGGCATAGAGAGATAGAAAAAGCCCGCCTGTTTGGGGCGGGCAGTTTCGCGGTTGGTATCGGGTTGCTTAGAACGAGTAGCGCAGCACGAGTTGAATGTTGCGCTCCGAGGTCTTGCTAGTGACCTTGCCGAAAGTGGCGGAAGTCGGATTGGAATCCGGGCCATTCCAGTTGGGGTGATTGGGGAAGTTGAAGAACTCGGCGCGGAACTGCAGGTTATGCCGATCGTGGAAGGCGAAGTTCTTGAACGCCGACACGTTCCAGTTCTGGAGCGAGGTGCTGTAGAAGAGGTTCTTGGTTTGGTTAGCGAAGGTGCCGGCCGCGGGGCGGGACACGGTGGCGGTGAAGTAGCGAGCGGGGTCGGCTGCGCCGCCGGCAGCGAACTGCTTGGGATAGCCGATGTCACCGGTGAGGGTCCAAGGCTGGCCGCCGGTGCCGATGCCTGCGAAGTCGTCGCCGGTCTGGACGGTGAAGGGGGTGCCGGTTTGCCACTGGGTGTTGCCGGAAACCTGCCAACCGCCAAGAGCGGTCTTCTTGAAGCCCTGAGCATTGTTGAAGATGGGCAATTCGTAGACGTAGTTAAACATCACGATGTGCCGCGTGTCGAACTCGGAGGGGCCCCAGAAGTTACGATCGTCGTAGGTGTTGTAGAGGATATTGCGGCGTTGCGAGCCGTTATCCACGCTCTTTGACAGGGTGTAGGCGAAGCCGAGCAGGAGGCCCTTGGAGAAGCGGCGGTTGGCTTCCAACTGGAAGGAGTTGTATTCCGAGCGGGCGGCATTCTCGTTGGCATCGATCTGGGCGAAGCCCTTGTAGGGGCGGAGCGCGTTGACGTTGATGCCGGGGTTGGCCTGGATGGTGCCGGGCTGGAGCTGGTTGAGGTTGCGAACGCGCTCGAGGTGAGTTCCAACGCGGCCGATGTAGCCGGTGGTGAGGATCATGCTGAAGGGCAGTTCACGTTCAAAGGTAACGTTCCACTGATGAGCGCGGGGGATTTTATACACCGGATCCTGCGTCATGTAGTAGAAGGGGAAGCCGACACCCTGAGTACCACCGGGATTGTCGACATTGCCGTTGGCAACGGAGACGAAGGGTTGGAAGGGCGCCTGGCCGCCGAGGAAGACGTTATCGGCGACGCCGGGGCGCTGGTAGAAAGTACCGATGCCTGCGCGCAGGACGTTCTTGTTGTTGAAGGCGTAGGCGAGGCCGATACGGGGGGCGAAGTTCTTCTTCTGCAGTTGACCGAAGGTTTTGCTACCACCGGTGAACAAGCGATTGAAGGAAGGATCGCTGGCGATGGCGACGCGGCCGATGGCGGCATCGGGCCAACCGGTGCCAGGGATGATGACCCCGTTGTAGCGATCGCCACTGAGGACGTTGCCGGTGCGGGGATCCATGACGACGGCCTTCGCCGGATCATAGCGGCTGGAATCGAAGATGGCGATGTTGCCCCAGAGGCTGTAGTAGTAGGGCTGCATGATGGTGTAGCGCAAGCCCAACTCCAGGCGCAGCTTGGAGGTTGCCTTCCAGGAATCCTGGATGAAGCCTTCGAACATATGGCCGCGATAGGGGGTATAGGAGCGAGGCCCGATTTCGGCATAGGAGTCGAAGAGGCCGAGGGCGGCATTGGCGACAGCGAGGCCGGAGGTTGCGGCTCCGGTGCGGGCATCGGAGAAGATGAAGCGGCCGTTCTGGTTGTTGGTACCGCCGGGAACTCCGTTGACGTTGATCTGATCAAAGTCATTCTGGCCGGCGCGTTCAAAGACCCCACCAAACTTCAGCGTATGGCTGCCGATGATTTTGGTGAGGTTATTTGAAATGACATAGATGGGGCCGGCGGATTGGGACGGATAGGGACCGCCATCGACCTCACTGAACTGGTTGATGGTGATGGTGGGGATTTTGTCGAAGATCTCTTTGCGTTCGGGGTAGATGTAGGGATAGGCGATTCCGTACGCGCTCCGCCGGTGCACGCCGCGCGCAGTTTCAACGCCGATGTAGACGCGATCGACTGAGGCGGAGATGGAGAATTCGTTGATCATGGTGGGGCTGATGGTCCAGATGTGGTTGATGGAGGCCGAGTCATTGGGACGCGACCAATCCTGGACGGCGCGATCGAAGGTGCCACGGAAGCCCTGCAACTCGTTGTATTCGTAGTTCATCCAGCGCAGCCGGACGGTCTGGTTGTTGGTGGGAAGGAAATCCACCGAGAGCGTGTCCTTGCGTTGGTTTTGGGGCTGAGGCCGTGCCGCGAACCAATTGTTGCGCCCCTGCTGGTAGCCGGGGATGGGGTCGGGGAAGGCTTTGAGCAATCCACTGCCGCTGGCACTGACGCGCGAAGCCGGGATGATGTTGCCGGCGAAAGGTTGGTTGTTGAGCGGGTCATTGATGCTGCGGGCCGAGAAGAAGGGATTGGTGGTGAGGAGTTCACTGAAGTTCCCCTGCTTCATGAGCGCCGTGGGGACAACACCGGTGGATGTGACTTCGCGGCGGTAGCGGATGTACTCCTGAGAGAAGAGGAAGAAGAGCTTGTTGCGCTCCGTGTTCCACTTGCCGGGGAGGTAGACAGGGCCGCTGATGACAAAGCCGAACTGGTTGAATGTGTTTTGCGGTTTGGCCTGGCCGTTGACGTTACGCTGCCAGGAATTGGCATCGAGAGAACGGTTGCGGAGGTAATCGTAGAGGGAGAGATGGAAGTCGCGTCCGCCGGACTTGGTGACCATGCGGACCTGTCCGCCGGCGGAACGGCCGTATTCGGCGTTGTAGTTGGAGGTAAGGATCTGGACTTCCTGGACGGTGTCCACGTCGGCGGTGCCGATGGAGGTGCCGTTGGAACGAGTGCGGATGCCGACGGCTCCGTCGAAGGTGATGAGGAAGTCCTGGGTGCGGGCTCCGTTGATCGCCAGTCCGGCCGAATCGAGGCCGAAGGTGAAGCGGTTCATGGAGCCGGAGCGAACGCCGGGTTTCAGTTGGGCGAGCAAGAGCGGGTTGCGGCCGTTGAGCGCCATGTTCTGGATTTGTTGCGCCTCGATGGTACGTCCAACGGTGGCCGAATCGGCCTGGACGACGGCGACGGAGGCCGAGACTTCGACGGACTCGGTGACGGCGCCGACTTCGAGCTGGACCTGGATGGAGAGCGGGATCGCTGCATCGAGCTTATTGGACTTCTTGACGTACTTCTTGAAGCCCGTTACTTCCGTGGTGACTGTGTAATAACCAGGCGGAAGGTTGGTCAGAATGAAGTAGCCATCGCCGGATGTTGTGGTCTGGCGTTCGATGCCAGTGCCTTCATTGATGGCTTGGACTTTGGCATTGGGCACACTGCCGCCGGAAGCGTCGCGCACGTAGCCGACGATTTGGGAGGTGTCCGATTGGCCAAGGAGGAGAGTCGTTGCGAGCAGGCACGAGAATAGCCAACCCGCGAAACGGGAAAATGGTGTTTTCAACATAGAACCCCTTTGGTTTCCAGTTTGGATAGTGAACGAAGGAATTACCCAACACTTGAGGAATCCCCAAAACAAAGCTTTCAGACCATTATATGCAAAGCGGATTGCTGGTTGGATGACAGGGGGATTACAGGTTTGTCTTGTTGAGGCGGGCTCGTTCGGAGATGGAAAGCAGATAGGCAGTGAGAAGCCCGAAGGGGATCGTGGTAGCGGCGGCAATGATCCAGCGGATGCGTTGCTCCTCGGGTGTGATGAGGAGGCGTGCGCCGAGGAGGAGGAGGGGGATGCCCCACCATGCGCCGCGCCAGATGAGCAGAGCCGCGATGCCAGCCGCCAGAAGGAGTGCACCTTTTGCGCTCCAAGCGAGGTTACTGAAGCGGGCGATGGCAAGCATGGTGAGCACCATGCCGGCAACGCCGGGGATGACTGTGCCGGGGCGGAGGAACTCGACGTAGCCGATGAGGGCGCCGCCGAACAGCATGCAGAGCGCGATTTCCGAGGGCAGAAGGAGTCTCAATCAATGCGCTCGTAGGCGGGGATGGTGAGGAACTCGACGAAGTCGGCCCGGGTCATCATGTCGGCGAAGATTTCGGAGGCAACGCGTTTCATGGGTGTACCGGGTTTGTGCGCCAATTCCTGATTAATCACGGTGCGGACCATGGCAGCGGTGACGGTACGACCGTCGTTGAGCTTGACACCATGCTTGAGCCATTGCCAAACCTGCGAGCGGGAGATTTCGGCGGTGGCGGCGTCTTCCATGAGGTTATAGATGGGGACGCAGCCGTTGCCATTGAGCCAGGATTCGAGGTACTGGATGCCGACGTCCACATTAATGCGGAGGCCTTCTTCGGTGATATCGCCGGTGTGGGGTTCGAGGAGATCCTTGGCGGTAACGCTGACTTCGCTGCGCTTGACGTGGATCTGATTGGGCTGGGGCATGCCAGCGTCGAAGATCTCTTTGGCGATGCCGACCAGGCCGGGATGGGCGACCCAGGTACCGTCGTGGCCTGCCTTGACCTCGCGGAGTTTGTCGGCGCGGACCTTGTCGAGGGCCGCGGTGTTGGCGGCCGGATCGTTCTTAATGGGGATCTGTGCGGCCATGCCGCCCATGGCGTGGATTTCGCGTTTGTGGCAGGTGTAAATGAGCAGGTCGACGTAGGCTTTGAGGAAGGCCTTATCCATGGTGACCTGGGCCCGGTTGGGGAGAACTTTGTCGGCGCGATGGCCCAGTTTTTTGATGTAGCTGAAGATATAGTCCCAGCGGCCGCAGTTGAGGCCGGCGGAATGATCGCGCAGTTCGTAGAGGATTTCATCCATTTCGAAAGCGGCGAGGATGGTCTCGATGAGGACGGTAGCGCGGATGGTGCCGCGCGGGACACCGACGTAATCCTGGGCGAAGCAGAAGACATCATTCCAGAGGCGTGCTTCGAGGTGGCTCTCCATTTTGGGGAGATAGAAGAACGGTCCCCAACCGCGCTGCAGGCTGGCTTTGGCGTTGTGGAAGAAGAACAGGCCGAAATCGAAGAGGGAGCCGGAGACTGGCTCGCCGCCGACGAGCATGTGCTTTTCGGTGAGGTGCCAGCCGCGAGGACGGACGATGAGGACAGCGGTCTTCTCGTTCAGGCGGTAGCCCTTGCCTTCCGGGCTGGTGTAAGTGATATCGCCGCGGACGGCGTCGTGAAGGTTGATGTGGCCCTGGAGGTTGTTATCCCAGGTGGGGGAATTGGAGTCCTCGAAGTCGGCCATGAACATGGAGGCGCCGGAGTTGAGGGCGTTGATGATCATTTTGCGGTCGACGGGACCGGTGATTTCGACGCGGCGGTCCAGCAAGGGGGCGGGGATAGGGGCGACCGTCCAGGTTGCTTCACGGATCTCCCTGGTGGAGTCGAGGAAGTCGGGAAGGGCGCCTTTACGCAGTTCCTCCCAGCGTTGGTGGCGGCGCGCGAGGAGCTCTTTGCGCTGTGGTTCAAAGCGGTGAGCTAATTCGACGACGAAGCGAAGGGCTTCGGGTGTGAGGATCTGGTTGTAGGCGCCTTCAATGGGGCGCGTGAATCGAACCGGTTCGGGTGCCAAGCCTGCGGTCATACCGTTCATTCATACCGCAGGTGGAGCGCAGGATCAAGGAGCGCTGTTCCGAGTGTGGGTGTGTTGGGCGCGGATGGTGGCGAGGAACTGATCGATGGAAGTGCCGAGAGTGAGTGCCAAAAGCTTCAACTCCTCGGCGGGTTGGAGGAGGGCGATAGCGTTTTCGCTGGTTTGAGAGGCGGCGAGGCTGACGCCTTCGATACTCAGAGAGACGCTTTGAGTGGACTGGGCGGCTTCCTGTACGCTCTTGCTGATCTCAGTGGTTGCCTCGCGTTGGGAGTTGACGGCCATGGCGATCATCTTGGCGATGTCGTCGACGGAGTGGATGGTTCCGGTGATGCCGGAGATAGAACTAGCCGTCTGACCGGCGGCGGTTTGGATGGATCCGACTTCTGTTTCGATCTCTTCGGTGGCGGCAGCGGTTTGCTGGGCGAGGTGTTTTACTTCGCTGGCGACAACAGCGAAGCCGCGGCCTGCCTCTCCACTGCGGGCGGCTTCGATGGTGGCGTTCAGGGCGAGGAGGTTGGTTTGGCGTGCGATCTGGGAGATGATGCGGACGACACCGCCGATTTTGCTTGAGGCTTCGTCGAGCTGCTGGATGACGGTGTTCATTTTTCCGGCGGAGGAGACGGCTGCGTTTGCGACCCTGGCGGAGTCATTGGCCTGCTGTTCAATCTCGCCGAAGGCGACGGCGAGTTGATCTGTGGATGCAGCCACATTGGAAACACTGCTGGAGGTGCGGGCGCTGGCGCGTGCGACCTCAGTGGCATCCCTGGTGGTGCGATCGGCGGCGGTGACGAGAGACTGGGCCGTCTGATTGATATGTTGCGCGGTTTGGGAGACTTTCTCGACGACGTTGCGAACGCTGGATTCCAGCTCATCGGCCATGGCGAGGCGTTCCTGTTCGGCTGCCTGCAAGGCGTGCGCCTGGTGTTCCATTTCGAGCGTGGCCTGGTTGATCATCTGCGCGCCGGTGCGGAAAGAACCCTTCATGCCTCGCAGCAGGAAGCGGCGGTGGAAGCGGCCCTTGCTGGCGCAGTCGAGAGAGACGCGGGCTTCGCGGACGAAGGCATCGGCCTGATCCAGCATGCGGTTGATGGCAACGACCGCGGTGTGGATGGTGGGTTCGGCGGGAACTCCGATGAGGCGAGCTTCGAGATCGCCGTTGGCGATGCGCTCGCAGATATCAGCGATCTTTCCCATCCAGAGCCGGTGTTGATCGAGTTCGGCGTGCGCCGATTCTAGTGACATGCAACTTCCTCCTCCGCGAGGGAGAAAACAAACTGTTCATAATCGACCCCGGCCTGGTTGAGCTGGGACACGAGTAGCGCTGTGGCGGCCTCCATGCCGGCCTCCGGATCCTTCGCTTTGCGCTCCACATCCAGCAACGCGGCGTAGATGGGTTTTATGGTATCGATGGCTTTACGGCTTGGCACGCGGCGGTTGGAATGATATCCGGTGATGCGGCCGGATGGGTCAAAGGTTGGAGTGACGTGGGCCAGAACCCAGTAGTGATCCCCATTCCTCGCCTGATTGACGACGTAGGCGAAGATTTCCTTACCCGCGGAGATTGTCTGCCACAGGAGGCGAAAGACACACTGAGGCATCTCGGGGTGGCGAATCAGGTTGTGGGGCTGCCCGAGGAGTTCTTCCTCCTTGTATCCGGAAACCTGTTGGAAAATGTCGTTCGCGTAGGTAATGATTCCGCGGTGGTCGGTCTTGCTGACGATGAGATCATCCTCGCCGAAGAACCGTTCCACGCCGGTCGGGCGCTGCTTCAAAACGCGCATTCCCTCTCCTTCTGGGACTGTTGGAGTGGAGGCAAATTCGTGCTCCTACTGGCTCCCATCGGAGAGGATTGCGGTGTTCTTTAGTGACGGCGAGTGCGGTGGCGGATGTAAATTTTCGCGTGACAGAAGTCAGCGGCTGGAGCGATTTATTTACGGCCGAAATCGGCGGGGATTTCGCCCCACGCTTCGGTTTCCCATTTGCGGACGTCGTTCCAGTGGGCGTGGAGCTTGAGCCAGCGTTCGGCTGCTTCGATGAGAGCGAAGATGGGTTCATTGAGCGAGGTTCGCTCCAGTTGGGTGGAGCATTTGCGCTGGCGGACCCAGGTGATGCCGTTGCGGGAATCGGAGTAGACGGGAGTATGGGAGTCGCCGCGCTGTTCGAGGAGGGTGAGGGCATGAACGATGGCGAGGAACTCACCGACGTTGTTGGTGCCGTCGGGGAAAGGACCCATGTGGAAGAGCTGTTCGCCATCGCGGAGGGAGACTCCGCGATATTCCATGGGGCCGGGGACCCCACTGCAGGCGGCATCGACGACGATGCTGTCGAGGTTGACGCCGAGGCGCTGCAATTCGTCGAGGGACCGTTTCGGTGTTTTGGTGTTCTGCCCGGCGTAAGAGACGTAGGCGCCGGCGAAGGCCGTCTCGGCTTCGTGGCGGGAGGCGAAGCTTTTGAACTGGGCTCCGGGGAAGCCGGTGACTTGGCGCGAGGCGGCATCCCAACTGGCGTAGATGCCGGGTTGGTGGCCTTTCCAGACGACGTAGAATTTAGCTTTGTTTGGTTTGGCCATCGGCTGCGAGTTTTCATTGTAGCGGGATGCGGGTGACAAACCGGCGTGTTAGGTTGTACGAATGATCAAACCGACGAAAGCAAGCACTCCGGAGGAGTATCTGGCGCAGATTGACGAACCGCGCCGTTCGGAGATGGAGAAGTTGCACGGCCTGATTGCGAAGGCGATTCCATCGATGAAGCCCTGTATATATGCCGGGATGATTGGATACGGGATGTATCACTATAAATACGCCAGCGGGCGGGAAGGGGATTGGCCGATTGTGGCTCTGGCGAGCCAGAAGAATTACATCTCGGTGTACGTGTGTGCATCGGAGGGCGGGGAGTTTACCCCGGAGCGGCGGAAGGGTGAGTTGCCAAAGGCGAGCATCGGAAAGAGTTGCATCCGGTTCAAGAAGCTTGCCGATGTTGATGTGAAGGTGCTGATGAGCATCGTGAAGGAAGGTGTACAAGCGATGAAGAAGAGGGCGAAGGTAGGGAAGGGTGTAACGATTCTGAACTGAAGCGCACTATCTTTGCGAACTCCGATGGCGGACGAATCCGAACGCGCGACTTCGATCACCGCATTTCGCGGATGGTTCCTAATGCTGTTTGCGGGTTTGATGGGGTTCTTTGGAATGCAGACGGGTCCGGCGGCGAAGCCTACCGCGAGTACTGCGAAGAAAGCGAGTGAGAAGAAGAATGGGAAGCAAGCGGGGGAGCCGATCGGGGAGAAATGCCCAGGGCTGCTGCCGCTGGCATCGTACCTAGGCGCGGAAAAGGCTGAGTGTTTGAACGGCGGGATTTGGAATGCGGCGGTGTGGGGAGAACGGTTGAAGCAGAAGTCGATTCACGACATTTGGGTTGTTGTGGCGACGATTCCCGATCCGGACACGGTGACGTACGCGCACTATGCGCATCAGGCGGTGGAGAGCTTGCGGCGCGCGGCGGGGGCGATTGGATACAGTCCGGACCGGCACTGGTTTCCCTGGTTTGAAGCGCAGGAAGAGGAATCGCGGAAGCTGTTTGAGCCGCGGCGGGAAGATCCGGGCGGGCTCCTGTTCCGGCGTTTTGACGGATGCAAGACGGACCTGATGCTGGTGGTGCTGGTGGGTGAGACGCCGACGCGGGGAGTGCATCAGCCGGCGCTGCGGAAAGCGTTGGATTATGCGCGGTGGCTGAGTTACGAGAAGGAGCCGCTACGGATTGTGGGGCCGAGCTATAGCGGATCGGCGTTGTCTCTGCTGCAGACCATCGAAGAAAAGGCCACGGAGTTTCCGGAGATTTCGATTATTACGGGGACGGCGACGAATCCGAACTTGCGGTTCCAGTTGGAGAAACCGAAGCAGGAGAAGCGGCCGGTGATCCGGTTCTCAGCCGTGATTGAGAACGACGCGGAAGCGGATGCAAGGCTGCGGGCGTTTCTGAAGGACCATCGCAAGATGGAAGGGCAGATGGCGGTGGTGACGGAAGAGGGGACCTATTACGCTTCGGGGCTGAAGAGCGGATCGGATGTGACGTACACATTCCCGATGGAGATCTCGCAAGTCCGGAACGCCTATCAGAAGGATCCGGAACTGCAGGAACCGGAGGCAAAGGGCGGGGAGAAGCGGACAGGGTTGGCGTTGCGATTCAGTGAAGACACGGCGGGGTATGAGAGCATTCCCAACTGGGCTGGGGAGACGGCGGTGTTTGCGAAGGAGTTTTCGCTGCGCCGGCTGGGGGATCAGATTGCGGAACATGCTCCGGGGCTGATCAAGATCGGGGCGAGCGATGTGCGCGATGTGCTTTTTGTCGGGGGCTTTCTGCGGCAGCGGTTCGACGATGCGCAACTGATTCTGCTCGATTCGGACGTGCTCTATGGCAACACGGCGAAGACATTGAGCATGCTCGGGGCGTTGAGCGTGGCGACGTACCCACTGCTGCTGGAGGCGCAGGCATGGGAGCAGGCATCGGGGCGGATTCAATTTTCAAGCCAGTTCGCGCACGGGATCTTTAACGCGTTCACGGCGCATTTTGAGGGATCGAGCATGGTGCAGTACGCGGCGCTTCCGGGGATGACACGGCCTCCGTTGTGGATGACGATCTACAGCCGGGGATCGAACTGGCCGGTGGCGTTATTACCGCCCCGGGCCGATGTTGCCACGGCCATGCGGAAGAGCGAGAAAACAGAGGTGCTGGCGCCGTCGCTAGGGCCGCAGCATGCCGGGTGGATGCTGCTGGAGGCGGGATTGCTGGCGGTTACTGGGGGATGGATTTTTCTGCTGCTTCCAGGGAGATTCTGGGCGCGCTTGTGGAAAGGTGCGGCACGTGACCGGGCGATGGTGGCGCCGGCGCTGCTGGCCACGGGATTGTTGTTGGGGTTGAACACGCTAGTGCTGTCGGTGCAATCGCACTATTGGAAGTACGCGGCGGAGCCTCATTGGATGGCGATGGTGCTAGGAAGCGGCAATGTGATCGCGGTGTTTCTGTTGGCGGCGACGCTGATCCTGCTGATGCGGCGGACGTTGCCGCAATTGTGGTCGATTGCGCTTGCGGTCGGGCTTGCGGGAGGCGCGGTGTGGCTGGCGGCAGTGGTGCCGCAGATGCAGGCTGCGGAAGGGGAGCACTACACGGCGATATTTTTCGTGCATCGTTCGTATCATCTTTCGAGCGGGGTGTCTCCGGTGCTGCCGCTGATTCTGTTTCTGGCGTTGCTCCTGTTGGGGGCTGTGAGCCAGTTGGCGTCGCGGTCGATTGCGTACTGGCTGAACGTGTGGGTGGTCAACTGCAAGGATGAACTGGCCAGCACACGGGCGCGATCGGCGGATGATTTCCGGTGCGCGTTCTGCTGGGCGGTGGGATGGACGTGTTTGTCGCTGATGCTGTTCCGGATGTACACGCTGTCGACGATCGAGAGCCCGCTGTATACGGACATTTTCTTGACGCTATTCGGGTTGTCCATTGCTTTTCTCACCTACGCCTTTCTGCGGCTGATCCGCCTGTATCTGGAATTGCGCGAAGTGGCGGCGGATGCAGCGGAGATGGGATTCAGCGACGAACAGATCCAGGCAGTGGCGAAGGCGAATGCATGGGGTGTGTGGCGGTTCCACTTTCATAATGCGGCGAGAGCAGGGAAGCGGCTGGGGGATGCGCGGCAAGCTCTACATTACGCGCAGGCTGCGCAGACGCTGATCCAGATGCTGCAATGCCAGGTGGTGTTTTTGATGGGAGGGATCGTGCTTGGATTGGTGGCGGTACAGTGTTATCCGTTTGAGCCGAGCAGGACGTTTGTGAACTATATCAGCGGATTTTTTCTGGTAATCGGGGCGGGGACGATGTTGCTGTTCGGGCGGATTGAAGGTGCTCCGTTTCTGGCGAAGTTGTATGGGACGGAAGACAAAAGCAGCTTCGCGTTTTACTGGAAGACGGTATCGCGGCTGGCATTGCCTTTGCTGGCGGTGCTGGCGGCGCAGTTCCCCGATTTTGGGGAACTGCTGTTGAAGATCCTGACCCCGTTTGTAAACGGTGGTGCAGAGTAAGCGCGGGCTCTACTGGAAGTAGGGTGAACCGTCTTTGCGGAAGTTGGTGCCGCGGCGCCAGGGTTGCGGCGGCATGCTCTTGAACGCCTCTTCGTTGAGTTCGACACCCCAGCCGGGTTTGTTTGGAATATCGATGTAGCCATCTTTCTTCACCATGAGCGGTTCCTTGAGCACGTCCTTGTAGGCGCCACTATCGGGGGCGTGGTATTCGAGGATGTGGAAGTTGGGGGTGGATGCAGCGAAGTGGACATTGACGGCGGCGGCGAGAGGACTCATGGGGTTGTGGGGAGCGACTCTCATGTATTGCGCTTCGGCCATGGCCGCGATTTTCTTCATGGTGAGGACACCGCCGCAGCAGCAGATGTCGGGCTGCACGAAGTCGACGCATTGGGAGTCGATGATGGGACGGAACTCGTGGATCATGTAGTTGGACTCGCCGCTGGCCAGTGGGACGTTGACATGGTCGGAGAGTTTCTTCATGGCGGCGAAGTTTTCCGGGCGGATGGGTTCTTCGAGCCACATGATGTTGTAGGGTTCCAGGGCTTGGGCGAGGCGCATGGCGCGTTCGACTTCGATGAACTTGGTGTGGATATCGACGCCGATGTCGACATCCGGGCCGAGGGCTTCGCGGACGGCCTTGACTCGCTCGGCGCTGAGGCGAAGGGCCTGATTCTGCGGCATGTCGCCGGGGGCCATGATGCCCATTTTGACGGCGGTGTAGCCGTACTTTTCCACCATCTTCTTCGCGCTTTCACCGGCTTCCTGCGGGGAGTTGCCACCGATGCTCTGGTAGGCGCGGATCTTGTTGCGGACGCGGCCGCCGAGCAGTGCCCAGACGGGGACACCAGCGGATTTGCCGGCAATGTCCCAGAGGGCGTGTTCGATGCCGCTGATAGCGGAGTTAATGACCAATCCGCCGGGGAAGCGGGTGGTGTTGTACATGATGTCGAACAGGTATTGGACGTTGCGCGGGTCCTGGCCGACGAGCCAGCGTTTGAAGTCTTCGATGACTTTGACGGTGGCTTCATCGGGACCGGCGGAGTAGGCCTCGCCGATGCCAAAGATGCCCTGGTCGGTGAGGATCTTCACGTAGAGCCAGTTCCTGCCACCGGCGCCGACGAGGAAGACTTTGATGTCGGTAATTTTCATCGCCGGGGTGTTGCCGATTTTGCCGCCATCGAGGGGCTGGAGGCCTTGGTCCCGGGATGCTCCGGCGCCGCGGCGCGACGATTGAGCGGCGAGAGCCATCGGTGCGCCGGCGATGAGGGCGGCGCTTTGCAGGAACTGTCGTCTCTTCATGGTTTTGCCATCGTATTCCGAACTTGCGGATAAATCAACCCTGCGGGGGGACTTGCGAGGTGACCCAATCGGTGAGGATGGCGGTGTGGATGGAAGATTTGAGCCCGGCCCCGGTGAGGATGTGATCGACGAAGTTTTCGACGCAGGGGTAGTGGAGGTTGGAGTGAGCCGGGAGTTGTTCCTCGATGTTTCGGTAGCGCAGCGACGGGCCGTTGAGCGGGGAAAGGTCCATGACGGCTTCCGTGCCGGTGATGCGGAACTCGTCGCGGCCAGCGCGGCAGTGCCAGCGGACATCAACGACGCCGCGGACGCCATTGGGATATTCGATCAGGACGGTGGCGGAGTCTTCGACGGCGCGCTGATGGATGTGATTGGAGCGCTGGCCAGTGACTGCGCTGGGTTGGCCGAAGAAGTAATTGAGGAGGTCGATGCGGTGGGAGGCGATGTCGAACAGCGGACCGCCGCCGGCCATATGCGGATCGACGAGCCAATCGCGGCCTGCTTCGGCGTTGAACCAATCGTGACAACTGATTTCGGCGAGGACGGGGCGGCCGATTACTCCCTGGGCGAGCAGTTCCATGGCGCGGAGGACTTTGGGGTAGGTGCGGCGGTAATAGGCGATGCCGAGGGTCTTTCCGGTGGCATCGGCTGCGTCTCTCATTTCGCAGGCTTGCGGATAGGTGAGGGCGACGGGCTTTTCGCAGAGAACGTGCTTGCCGGCACGCAGTGTGGCGATGGATTGGGGTGCGTGATAGGAGACCGGTGTGGCGATGTAGACGGCGTGGACCTGTGGGTCGGCGATGGCCTGTTGAAAGTCGGTGAAGACGTGAGGCGCGTAGGTTGAGCCTTTTGCCGGGTCTCGGGTGACGACGCCATAGAGGATGCTGCGCGGTTCCGCCTGAATGGCGGGGATGACACGTTTGATGGCAATGTCGCCGATGCCGGCTACGATCCAGTTGAGCATGCGGACAATCGTACACTGGGAAATGATGCTGCTGCTGTGGTTTTTCGGGCTGTCGTTACAGGCGCAGACTCCGGCGCCGGTGAAACTGACTTTGGGCAATACAGAGATTTCCTATCTGTATGGGGCGGGGAAGGCGGACGGCGTGTTGGTAGTGATGCCGACGCAGATCGAGAAGCCGGATACGGAATGGAAGTCGTGGAGTGAGATTGCGGCGAGCCGCGGCTGGCACATCGTGATGCCGGTGACGGGGGCGGGCGGCGACGGCGCGGCGAAGATGCTGGATGCGATGGTGGCGGACGTGCGGGCGAAGAACAAGCTGACGAACGCTCCGTTCTATCTGGTAGGGGCCGGGCCTTTGGCTCCGATGGTGATGTACGTCATTTGCCGCGCTCCGCATATTTTCAGCGCGGGCTTGGCGATCGGGGGATCGGCGCGGCCGGCAGTGGATACAGACCGGCTGTTTGCGGGCAATACGGCGCTGGTTCCGGTGGGATGGGCATTGACGGCGGAAGAGCGGGCAGAGCAGGGGCCGGTGTATCAAAAGATGCAGACGCGCGGGTTTCGTTTGGAGGTGCTGGAATCGCCGACGATCCTGCAGGCGATGAACTGGCTGGCGAAGCATCCCTACACGGCACATCCGCTGAAGGTGGACTGTGAGACCGGGAGTCCGGCGATGACGCGCTGCTATTGGATCCAGCCGACGGAGTTCGATCCGGCGATGCGCAATGATGCGTTGCCATCGACGCGAGTGCCTCCGGAGGTAACGGCGTCTTTGGATTTTGGCGGGTTTGGATATTCGCTTTCGAAGCCTGGGCCAGGGGTAGTGGTGGAGTTTCTACCGGAGAATTACAAAGGTCCACTGAAGGTGGGGGACCGGCTGACGGCGCTTTCGGGCAAAGCGATTCTGGATCCGAAGCACTATGTGGAGTTGCTGGGGGAGGTGCGGGAAGAGAAGCCAGTTGCGGTGACCATTGAACGGATGGAGGGTAAGGAGAAGGAGCGTGTACGGCTGGTGACGCGTTACGTGCTGCGGAAGCGGGAAGAGGTGATCACGGCGAGGATACAAGCGGAGTATTTGACGGATGCGAAGGAGATTGTGATTGTGACCCGGACTGTGTCGGCGCTGCGCGTGACGGTGCCGGAGGCTTGGGCGCCGGCGACGATCAACTGGAACGGGCAGCCGGTGGCGACGCCGCACAATGCGGGGTGTTATGTGTTGTCGCTGAAGGAAGGCGGGGCGTCGAAGCCGTGTCCGCAGCAGTAGTGTGGTTGCTGGTTTCGGTGGCGGCGGCGCAGGATTTGAATCAGGCGCGGGCGCTGTATCAGAAGACGCAGTACGAAGAAGCATTGAAGGCGATTGGGGGGCGGAAGGACGCGGAGGCGACGCTGTTGGCCGGGCAGTGCTACCTCGGCTTGGAGGATTACAAGAAAGCGATTGATGTATTAGAGAAGGCGGCTGGGGATTCGGAATCTCGGATGTGGCTGGGCCGGGCGTATGGGAGGCGGGCAGAGACGGCGATGCCGTTGCTGGCTCCGCGGTATGCGAGTAAGGCGCGGCAGGAGTTTGAGAAGGCCGTGGAACTGGATCCCAAGAATATCCTGGCGATGAATGATCTGTTTGAGTATTACCTGCAGGCTCCAGGATTTTTGGGTGGGGGAAAGGACAAGGCGGAGGCGTTGAGTAAGCGCATTGCGGCGCTGAACAAGGCCGAGGGGCATTGGGCCCAGGCCCGGCTGATGGAGGACCGGAAGGATTACGGGGGAGCGGAAAAGGAATTTCGAGCGGCGGCGGAGGCGGATGCGAAGGAAGTGGGGCGGGTGTTAGATGTGGCGCGGTTTCTGGCGCGGCGGGGGCGGACGGAAGAGAGTGAATTGGAATTTGCGAAAGCGGAGAAAATGGCTCCAGGAAGCGTGAAGGTTCTGTGGGCACGTGCGGAGACGTATGTCGAGGGCAAGCGGCGCCTGGGTGAGGCGCGGCAGATGCTGGAGAAGTACGTAAAGGCGGAATTGACTCCGGAGGATGCTTCGCGGAAGCAGGCGCGGAAGCTTTTGAATCAGCTTTCGACGATGTGAACCAAGTCGAGGACGGCTTTGCGCGCGGGCTTCATGAGGGGGAGCGCGGCGATCTTGAGGAGCAGGACCACCATCTTCAAACTGGCATCGAGGAGTTTTGTGGTTCGCTCCTGCTGCTCGCTGCGGTCGTACATCCAGAAGAGGATGAGGCTCATCTGGTACATCCAGAGAATCTTGGGTAAGGTAGGGGCAAGGTCGGCGGCGACGGTGGTGCCTGTCTCGGTGAGCGCGCGGGCGAAGTGGGCGATTTCGGCATCGCGGATCGGTTTGGAAGGTTCCCCGAAAGGGGAGAGCGGACTGGCGGGGTCGGCGGCGTGCCCCATCAGTGCGCCGAGGAAGCGGCGGTTGGGCGCGAAGTAGCGGAACTTGGCGGTGATGAGGGATTGGAGCCGAGTTTCCAGTTTCTTGCCGGTTTGCGCTTCTTCGAGGATGGGGCCGAGCTCAGCGTAGGCACGGTCATAAAAAGCGAGGACAATGGCGTCCTTCGATTCGAAGTAGTAGTAGGCGAGGCCGGTGGCGACTCCGGCGCGATTGGCAATGTCGCGCATACTGGCGCCGTCGAAGCCCTGTTCGCGGAACAGATCGAGGGCGGCTTCGAGGATTTTTTCTTTGGTGGCTTTTTTCATAAATTGCACGGTGGTACGGACACTTCCCGCAAGCGGCCGGCAAGCTCTTCGTCCGTTTTGAGCCGCAGCCAGGCGGCGGCCTGATGGCGGTTTTGAGACAGCACGGTAAACATCCGGCGGGCCAGTGGGAGGATGCACCGTAGGGGAATGATTTGGCGCTGCCGTTCGAGCCAACGGACGAGCCAGACACAGAGTGCGCAGCGGCCATCGAAATACAGTTGAAGGCGCTTCATTTGGGGTGGACCTCCGGGGCTTCCATCCGTCCTGAGGGTGGGACAGGGAAAGGCGCGTCGGGGCGGCGATCGAGGGCGCGCTGGCGCATGCGGCTGAAGAGGAAGAGGTTGAAGAAGTGGAGGATGCCGAGAACGATGAGGACGGTGCCGACCTTATCGCTGAGCAACTCCATGAGGGAGCGGGCGGTCTCGATCTGGAGTTCGGTGCGGAGAGTGGCGACGATCCAGCCGAGGTTGAGGAGGTAGAAGCCGACGACGAGGAGGTGGTTGACGGAGTCGGCGAGCGGATCGTTGCCATGGAAGGCATCGACGAGGAAGGTTCTGCCGTTGCGATGGAGGGTGCGAGCGACCCAGATGGTGACGGCGAAGGAGAGGGCGAGGTAGAGGAGGTAGGTGTGTACGGTGAACATTGTGGTTCCTTTTCTTGAACGCGTTCAATTTGAACGTGTTCAAGAATGAGTATGGGGCAGGATCAGCAGGGTGTCAAGGGGAAAGTTGAACAGGTTCAAAAACTAGCGTTGGCTTGCCTTGCCCGCAGCCACTTGTTGGTTGTATTGGGCGCTGCGGTTGCGGGGGACGGTCAGGCTCTGCCAGTGATTGTGGCCGTAGTGCTTGGCGAGGAGCACGATCTGGCCGGTGTGCATGGCGTAATGGGCGAGTTGGCGATTGATGGCCTGAAGGACGGAATGCGCTTCGCCGCGGATGGTAACGGTGCGGCCGAGATCGGCATCGGTGAGGGGTTCGAGGGCAGCGAACACCAGGGCCCAACCGCTTTCCCAGGCTTCAAGGAGTGCCTGCCGGCTTGCTGGGGGATCGATGAATTCGGTGTCGCGGTTGCGGTCGGGCTTTTCGCCATCGGTGGTGAGGAAATCGGTCCAGCGGGAACGCATGTTACCGGCCATATGCTTCACGATCACGGCGATTGAATTCGCTTCCTCGTCGAGTATGGCGAAGAGGTGCTCATCCTGGACTTGGGTCATGGCGCGCTCGGCGAGGTTTTTGTAGTAGCGGAACAGAGTGAGTGAATCCTGGAGGTAGGATGTAGTCAATTCGAGGGCCATAGGCCCAGTGTAAGCGAGCGATGCGGGCGGCAATTGTAACGGACATCCACGGGAATCTGGCGGTGCTGCAAACCGTGCAGGCTGATCTGCAGGCGTGCGCACCGGATGTTGTCCTGCATGGTGGGGATCTGGCCGATGGCGGGGGCGAATCGGGTGGAAGCTGTGGATCGGATCCGGGAGTTGGGGTGGCACGGTGTGATGGGAGTGTAGGTTTGCCCTACGACGGAGACCCAAGGGCATGGAATCTATTGGTGGAGGATGGGAGGGCGGAGGTCCGGCGAGTCCTAGAATAAAGGAATGCGCCTACTTGTTTGTGCATTGCTTGGTATTTCTCTGTTTGCTCAAACTCGCACGATGAGTTTGAAGGAGGCGGTGGAGCAGGCCCTGCGGCTGAATCCGGATGTAGTGCTGGCGAAATTGGAGGAGCAGAAGGCGCGGGAGCAGATCCGGATTGCGCGGGATCCGTTTATTCCGAAGGTGTTCGCCGGGAGTGGTGTGGCGTATTCCTATGGGTTTCCTATGAGCATTGAAGGATCGGCGCCGAGCATCCTGCAGGTGCGAGGTGTGGCTTCGGTGTTTAACAAGCCTTTGTCGGCGCGGGTGGCGCAGGCAACGGAAGCGGCGAAGGCGACGGCGATCGATACGGAGGCGAAGCGCGAAGAGGTTGCCTTGGAGACGGCGAATGTATTCCTAGATGCGATCCGATGGGCACGGACGGCGGAAGCGATTCGGGGACAGGTGGATGCGATGCAGCGATCGGCGGAGACGGTGGAAGCGCGGGTTCGGGAGGGCAGGGAACTGGAGATCGAATCGCGTCGTGCAGGGTTGGGCGTGGCAAAGACGAAGCACCGGCATGCCCTGATCGAAGAGCAGCAGGACTATGCGGAGGGACTGCTGGCCGCGGTGATTGGGATGGAGGCGCCGGGGAGGGTGCGGCCAGTGCTGGCCGGACCGCTGGCGATTGAAACGCCCTCTTCCGAGGAGGCCGCTTTGCGCCTGGCGTTGGGGGCTAGCAAGGAGTTGCGCAAGTTGGAGGCCTCGGTTTTGGTGAAGCAACTGGCGGTGAAAGAACAGGATGCTGCGCGATTGCCGACGCTGGATCTGGTGGCGCAATACGGCTTGTTCGCCAAGTTCAACAACTACGAGGACTTTTTCCGCCGTTTTCAACGGCATAACGGGCAATTGGGCGTGTCGGTGCAGGTGCCTCTGTTCAAGAGTCCGGCGGCGGAGGCCCAGGCGTCGCAGGCTCGCACAGACCTGGATGCGTTGCGAACGAAGATGGGGCAGACTCGGGCACGGATTGCGGTGAGTGTACGGAATGCCTGGCGGCAGGCCCAGTTGACGGATGAAGGGCGGCAGATTGCGCGGGCGGACCTGGAATTGTCAAGGGAGCAGGTGACGGTGTTGCTGGCGCAGGTGGAGGAAGGCCGGGCCACGTTGCGGCAGATGGAGGAGGCTCGGTTTGGGGAGCAGGAGAAATGGATCGCCTATCATGAAGCCCAAGTGCTGGCGGAGCGGGCGCGACTGGTGCTGGCGAAGGTCGCCGGGAACCTGCTAACTGCGCTACAGTAAGCACTTTAAGTAGACGCAACTTTACTTTTTCAGGTGGGTTGAATATAAGCTGATGTCCCGATTGTTCCTTCTCGCCGCATTTGGACTGTTTGCCCAATGGAGTTTTGGGGCCACGTTTGGCACCGTGACGACGGTGGTGGGCAGCGTGTCCGACATCGTATTGGATGAAGCACGGCGGCGGCTGTACCTGATCAACGCGAACTCGAACCGGCTGGAAGTGTACTCCCTGCCACCGAATCCGATCCGGCAGACGACGACCGTTTCGTTGGATTCTTATCCGTTGTCGGCGGCGATGTCTCCGGATGGGAAGTATCTCTATGTGACCGCGCACAATGCGTCGGCGCTGAACATTGTGGATTTGGAGACGCTGCGGGTGGTGAGCCGGGCGAGTGTTCCGGCGAGGCCCGAAGGCGTGGCCGTTGGATTTGATGGAAGAGTATTGGTGACGACGATCGGAACGGGGCCAGGAAATTCGCAGAACACGCTACTGGTGTACGATCCGGATCGCGCGGCGTTTGACAGCGTGGTGTTTGTGCCGAACATTCCGCAGGTTCCGGTGGGATCCCCGCCAGCGGGGCGGCAGTTTCTGGCCAGCCGTAGCCAATTGATGCCGACGCCGGACGGGCAGTTGATTATCGGGGTGAATATCCCCAACAACAACCAGCGCGCCATTTTTGTGTATGAGGTAGCGTCTTCGACGGTGTTGCGCAGCCGGCTCATCAACAATGTTTCGAGCGTAGTGGCTCTTTCGCCCGACGGGAAGAAACTGATGTCGGGGCTGACGCTGATCGATTTGGAGACATTAGAGGTGATCGGGCAGCAGAACCTGGCCAACGCACCCTATCCCATCCAGCCGAACACGAACTTCAATACGCAGCAGAACCAGGGCGGGAGCGTGTTTTCCCCGGACGGGACGACGTTGTACTCGGCGTTCAATATTGCTCCAGTACAGAATCCCCCGGCGCGGCCGAATGTGGGCCAGTTGATGTTGAGTGACCCGGATAACCTGCTGATTCAGACGGCGCTGCAGATGCCGGAGAATCTGGCCGGCAAGATGCTCATCACGAGTGACGGGGGAACGATTTACGCGATTTCCGAATCCGGGTTTGCTTCCATCCCGATCGGGACGATGAAGCAGCAGCCAATCGCGTCGCTGAGCACGACGGTGGTGCAACTGGCGAACGATCAATGCGGAGTGACTACGCCACAACGGAGCCAGAACGTACTGGTGACGAATCAGGGCGGGGGTAGGCTAACGGCGACGGCTCAGGTGCTGCAGTTGAATCCGACGGGTCCGGGCGGACTCGGTGGTGTGGGTGGACCGGGAGGCGGAATTCCTGGGGGAGGCGTGATTATCATCCTGCCGCCTGCTGGTGGTGGAGCTGTTACGCCCGGGCCTGCTGTTCCGGGGCAGGTAGGCGGAGCGCAGAATGCGGCAATTTCGCAGACCGCTCCGCAGGTGCGAACACAGAATTCGGCTGATGGCCCGGTGATCAACCTGACGTTCAACCAATTGAATACGCGCACCTTAGGGACGGTGTCACCGATCCACGATTTTCTGGTGCAATCGAATGAAGCAATCAACATCCCGCCGCGGTTGCGGGCGTTTCAGAACAACCGGAACGCCGATGCGCGGGGCGATGTGTTGCCGATGGAAGTCGGCGTTTCGGCGAACGAAGCGCTGGTGGACATTGAGTATGATGCAACGCGGAACCGGGTTTACATCGCAAACAGCGGGCTAAACCGGATTGATGTATTTGACGCAAGAGCGCAGAAGTTTCTGGCACCGATCAAGGTAGGTCAACTGCCGCGCTCGATCGCGGTGGCTCCGGGGGGCCAGTTGATGTACGTGGCCAACAGCGGCGGGGAGAGCATTCAGATTGTGGATCTGAACGAAGGTGTGGTGACGGGCAAGCTGCATTTCCCGCCCCTGCCCTTCAATGCGACGGCGGCGTTGATCACTCCGCAGAACATTGTGGCGACGCAGCGCGGTCCGCTGGTGATCATGAACAACGGGGCGCTGTGGAGTGCGGTAGGCAACGAGATGGTGCCGCGGCGGATCAGCCCGGCGATCAACCTGGCGGTACTGCCCGCTCCGCGGACGATGGCGGCGACTCCGAATGGCGAGTACGCGATCATTCTTGCCGGGAACGGATTTGTCTACCTGTATGATGCGGCGCAGGATGAGTTTGTGAACGCGCGTCAGATTTTCACCAACCCGATCCAAGGGTATTTCGGGCCGATCAGTGCAGGACCGGGCGGGCGCTATTTTCTGGTCAATGGCACAGTGCTCAATCCGGCATTGACTCCGATCGGATCGGCGGGTAGCGTGGTGGCCGGTAACGCAACGACGGTACGTCCGGTGTCCGGTGTCGTGGCTTTGAACAACAACTCTTTCGTGCGTTATGCGCCGGCGATCGCCGCTCAGGCGAATAACCCGATTGTGACGACGACGCCAAATGTCGAGATGGCGGATGTCAACACGGGGAACACGACGCGGCAGGTGGCGGCGATTGAAGGGCCGATATCGACGGTGACGGGGAATGCGCGTGCGAACGTACAGGCCCGATCGATTGCGGTAGACCCCACCGGCACAACGGCTTACATCCTGACAGTCAGCGGGCTCAGCGTTATGCCTCTGGCGGCGATCACTCCGGCGGAACGGCCAACGGTGAATGCCAACAATGTGGGCAACGTGGCGAATGGGAAGGCGACGCTGGCTCCGGGGAGCCTGGTGAATATTTCCGGTACCGGGTTGGGGCAAAGCGCGAAGATCGAGAACGGAGAGTTGCCGACGTCACTGGGTGGGATTTGCGTCACGTTGAACAACCGGCCGATGCCGTTGCTGGCGACATCAGCAACGCAGATCACTGCGCAGGTGCCGGTGGAACTTGCGGCGGGCCGATACCCGCTGGTGGTGCGGAACCTCGAGAGGAAGACTTCCACGGTGGCGCCGGTAAATCTTACGTTGACGAAATATGCGCCGGCGGTGTTGGTGGATCCGGTAACGAAGCAGGCTGCCATCTACCATGAAGACGGTTCTCCGGTGACCAAAGATAAGCCGACGACGCGGGACAAGCGGGTGGTGATGTTCGCGGTGGGGTTGGGGCCGACGAAGGGCGGGCGTGTGGTGAGCGGGCAACCGTCGCCACAGGATCCTCCGGCAGTGACGGACCCGGTGACGGTGTTCTTCGGCGACAAGCGCTATAGCCAGGCGGATGTGGTTGTGGAATGGAGTGGACTTTCGCCGGGATTGATCGGTGTGTACGAACTTCATCTCTATGTTCCCGGGGACCGTATGCGGGGCACCTCATTGGATGTAACTGTCCGAATAGGGGGAGTGGACAGTCCCACAGGCGGGGAACTCGATCCCAAAGTTGCGGTGGAGTAGCGAATTGGGTCCAATTTCCTAAGCCAAGTGGGCTATTGGGATTAGAACCTTCTTCGCGTTGCCGCTTCAATCGTTTTATGATGAAGTGGAGGAACAGGACCAACCTATGTCTGCGAAGCTATCTCTTTGTCTGCTTGCCGCGTTGTTATTTTCCGGTATTGGCTGCAACCGTGACCCCGAGTCAGTGAAGAAGGCCTACGTCGAAAAGGGCAACGAATACTTTAAGAATGGGAAGTACAAAGAGGCTTCGATTTTCTATCGCAGCGCGCTGAAGAAAGACATGCGCTACGGCGAAGCCTATTACCGTCTCGGCTTGGCGGAGATGCGGCTGGGCCGACCGGCGGACGCCTTGCGGAGTTTTCGACGCGCTTATGAACTGCAGCCGGACAACCTGGATGCGGCGAGCCAACTGGCGGATCTGTACTTAACGGCTTATATTTCCGATCCACGGCGTCCGAAGGAAGTGGAAACCTTCCTCAAGGACTTGCAGGAGGCGTTGCTGAAGAAGGATCCGAAGTCGTTCCTGGGTTTGCGCGTGAAAGGCTACCTGGCGATTGGAAGCAAGGATGTAGTGGCGGCTCTGGACGCATTTCAGAAGGCTCACGCCATCAAACCTTACGCGAAGGAAATTGTGCTGCCGCTGATGGAAGCGCTAGCTGCCAACAACCGGTTGGCGGAAGCGGAGAAACTTGGCTTTGAGATGATCGCCAAGGACAAGACGAACGGGCCTATCTACGACTGGCTGTACATCCGTTTCTTAAGCCAGAAGCGATTGGAAGATGCAGAGAAGATCTACATCAGCAAGGTGGAGAACAATCCGAAGCAGACGGTTTACATCCTGCAATTGGCGACGTTTTATTTTGTCACGCAGCGCAAGCCGGATATGGAAAAGACGCTGGCGCGGATCACGTCGAACAATAAGGATTTTCCGGTGGGCCATGTGGCGGTGGGAGACTTCTACCGCCGTGTGAACGATATCGACAACGCGGTGAAGCACTATGAGGCCGGCCTGGCGTTGACCAGCAACACGAAAGAGCAGAAGGCGATGTACCAGAAGCGCCTGGTGGATACGCTGATTGCCAGGGGACGAAAGAAGGAAGCGCTGGACCTGGTGACGGTGGTGTTGAAAGACAACCCGACGGACAACCAGGCGATCGCGTTGCGTGCTTCGTTGTGGCTGCAGGATGGCAGCAAGGAGAAGGTGGCATCGGCGATTAGCGAATTGAATTCGGTGATTGTGCGGCAGCCGGAGAACTTTGTGCTGCGCTTCGATCTGGGGCGCGCCTATCTGGCGAAGGGCGATGTGGATCAGGCCCGGGTGCAATTCCAGGAAGCGATCAAGTACCGTCCGGACTATTCCCCGGCGCGGCTGGCATTAGCGCAACTGCATTTGGCGAAGAACGAGTTCACGAAGGCGATGCAGATGGCCGATGACATTCTGCAGTACGATCCGAACAACATGACGGCGAAGATGGTGAAGACGAGTTCGCGGATGGGTTTGGGGGATTTGCCGACGGCGAGGCAGGAACTCTCGCAGATTCTGGCGGTGAATCCGAACATGCCGGACGCGTTGTTCCAACTTGGTGTGCTCAACTACCAGGAGAAGAAGTTGAAGGAAGCGGAGGAGTTGTTCGTGCGGCTGCAGAAAGTGGCACCGAACGATCCGCGCGGGCTGGTGGGGCGTGTGGAGGCATATGCCAGCAGCGGACGGTTTGATGAAGCAACGAAGCTGCTGCAGGATGATTTGGCCCAGAATCCGGACCGCTCCTTCTACCGTCTCGCATTGGGCAATGTGGCCGTGCGGGCGAAGAAGTACCCACTGGCGATTCAGGAATACAACAAGCTGATGGAAAAGAATCCGAAGAACTTCGATGTGCAGATCCGGTTGGCGGAAGCACACCGGCTGAATGGAGAGATTCCGACGGCGATTTCGGCGTTCCAGAAAGCACGTGAGTTGAATCCATCGGATGCGACGGCGTATGTGCGTTTGGCGCTGCTCTACGAAGGCCAGGGCCGCCGCAATGAAGCGCGTCCCCTGTACGAACAGATTCTGAAGCTTTCCCCGGACAATCCGATTGCACTGAACAACCTCGCGTTTGCCCTGGCGGAAACGGGAGGCGATCTCGATCAGGCGTTGACCATGGCGCAGCGGGCGAAGGCGAAGTTTCCGGATGATCCGAACATTTCCGATACGCTGGGCTGGGTTTACATCAAGAAGAACCTGAGCGATCAGGCAGTGAAGATCTTCCGCGAAGTGGTAGATAAGAACGCGGACAATCCGATCTTCCGCTACCACCTGGCGATGGCACTCTACCAGAAGGGTGACAAGCCCTCGGCGAAGAAAGAGTGCGAACTGGCGCTGAAGAACAAGCCATCGCGCGAAGATGAGCAGAAGATCCGGGAGTTGCTCTCGCGCATCTGATGACGAATCCGGCCGTTCCCTACATCCTGCCCTTTGTGTGCTTCCTGGTATTCCTGTCGCTGGATGGGAAACTGGGGCTGCCTCCGGAAGTGGAATATCCACTGCGGGTTGCCGTGCTGGCAGTGGTCCTGTGGGTGTTTTCGCGGAGAGTGATTGACCTGCGTGTGAAGAACTGGGTGGGTACGATTGGGATCGGTGTGCTGGTGTTTGTGCTGTGGATCGCGCCGGACCAGTTGATTCCAGGCTACCGGCAGCACTGGTTGTTTCAGAACTCAGTGACGGGGGCGGCGCCTGCACCGACGGCAGGATACGGAAGCCTGCCGATGCTGGCATTGGTGTTTCGGACGATACGGGCGACGGTGATTGTGCCCATTGTGGAAGAACTATTCTGGCGCGGGTGGTTGATGCGGTGGATCATCAAGCCTGATTTTCTGAGTGTGCCGCTGGGGGCGTATACGGCGCAGGCGTTTTGGGTTTCGGCGGCGCTGTTTGCGGCCGAACACGGGCAATTCTGGGATGTGGGGTTGATGGCGGGTGTCCTGTATAACTGGTGGATGGTGCGTACGAAGAGCCTTGGGGATTGCATCCTGGCGCATGCGGTGACGAACGGGGTGTTGTCGGTGTGGGTGTTGGCTACGGGGCAGTGGCAATACTGGTAGGAAGCACTCATTGCCGCGGTAATATGACTTCGATGGCGCAATCCAAGGTAAATGCACAAGGGCAGATTTCCATTCCGGCGGAGCCAGGATCGACGCGGGAAGAAGATGGCGGGCGAATTTTCGCGCGGCGGGCTAGCCAATACAATTCCGAAGACATTCATCAGGCTCTGTTTGGCGGTGAGAAGGTAAACCGCGCACGCTGGATGAGTTGAAGAAAGGCGTGGGGGACCACATCCGGAAGAAGCATGTGCGCCGTTGACACCATTGACCGGAAACTCGCGACGGTAGCCGGCGTGGAGCGATTGTAGCGCCGTGCGACAATGGAAGGAAGAATGATCGAAACCTTACGCCCTGGCGCACATGCCTCCCGCGCCAAAGTGGTTCTCTTTGACTTTGACGGCACACTTTCCACCATCCGGAGCGGATGGGTGGAGACGATGGTGCCGATGATGGTGGAGGAACTGGCCGCGCTGAAGACCGGCGAATCGGAAGCAGAGCTCTCGGAGATTGTGAAGGAGTACGTCGGCAGGCTGACGGGCAAAGACACGATTTACCAGATGATTGAACTTGCTGACCAGGTGAAGGCCCGGGGCGGAACGCCCAAGGAACCGCTGGTGTACAAGCGCCGCTATCTGGATTTGCTTTGGAATGTGATCAAGGATCGGGTAGAAGGGCTGCGGGCCGGCAATGTGGATCCGGAGCAGTATATGGTGCCTGGATCGCGGGCGCTGCTGGAGTCGCTGAGGGAGCGCGGCATGAAGCTGTACCTGGCGAGCGGCACCGATGACAAAGACATGAAGGAAGAGGCGCGGTTGCTCGATGTTGACCGTTACTTCGACGGCGGCTGCCATGGTGCGCTGGATGCCTACGCGACCTTTTCGAAGAAGATTCTGATCGACCGCATCATTCATTCCGCGGAGGCGAAGGGGGAAGAATTCCTTGGCTTCGGCGACGGTTTTGTGGAGATTGAAGGCGTAAAGTCAGTGGGTGGCGTGGCCGTTGGCGTGGCCACCGACGAGCCTGACTGCCAGCGCGTGGACGAATGGAAGCGCAACCGCCTGGTGAAGGTGGGCGCCGATTACATCATTCCGAATTTCCTCAAGCTGCAGGAATTGGAGCAGCTTCTCTTTCCAAACTGATGGCATCCAAATACCGGCAATTTGATCGCGGCAGGCTCAGTGTTCTGCCGTTGGGAGAACGCACGCACGATCTGCAGTTGAGCCGCTGGATCGGACTGGAGGATGAGACTCCGGCGTTTGCGCACAAAGATCTGTCTGACGTGGCGGCGCGTTTGCGAGCGGCGAAAGATGCAGGTGCATCGCGTGTGCTGATCATGGGGGCGCACCTGCTGCGGGCCGGCGTGAACCGGCACATCATCGATCTGATGGAGCGCGGGCTGATAGACCACGTGGCGATGAATGGGGCCGGTGTGATCCACGATTACGAAGTGACGCGGATCGGAGCAACCACGGAGAGCGTGGCGCGCTACATTGCCAGCGGTCAGTTCGGGCTGTGGCGCGAGACTGGGGAATTGAACGATTGGATCCGGGCATCGGCGGAAGAAGGTTGCGGGCTTGGCGAGGGGGTTGGAAAACGGTTGCTCGATTCCGGGTGGCCGCATGTGGAGTTGAGTGTACTGGCGGCCGGATACCGGCTGGGCGTGCCGGTGACTTCCCATGTGGGGCTGGGCTACGACATCCTGCACGAGCACGCCAATTGCGACGGAGCGGCGCTGGGCGCGGCGAGCTATCGCGATTTTCTGATCTTTGCTTCGACCATGGAACGGTTGGAAGGCGGCGTAGTGCTGAATTTCGGGTCGGCCATCATGGGCCCGGAGGTGTATCTGAAGGCGCTGGCGATGGCGCGCAACGTGGCCCATCAGGAAGGCCGCGTCATCCGGCGCTTCACGACCGCTGTGTTTGACCTTGTGCCGATCCAGGGCGATATTCACCGTGAGTTGCCGAAGACGGATCCGGGGTATTATTTCCGGCCGCACAAGACAATGCTGGTGCGGACGGTGGCCGATGGTGGGGAGAGCTTTTATTTCTGCGGTGAGCACCGGGCCACGTTCCCGGCGCTCCGGCGGAGCGTGCTGGAGCTCAAATGAACCTGGAAGCGATTCTGAGCGGATTTCGGACGAAGCGCGCGCTGGTGGTGGGCGATATCTGTCTCGACCGGTGGTGCCGGTACGATCCGGCTTTGTCGGAGGCATCTCGGGAAACGGGCATTCCGCGGATTGCAGTGATAGGCGGCGAATTGACCCCAGGAGCGGGCGGTACGGTGGCGAACAACCTGGCCGCGCTGGGTGTTGGCGAGGTAGCGGTGCTGGGCGTGCTGGGCGACGACGGGCACGCCTGGGAGTTGAGACGGGCGATGACGGATCGCGGGATCGGGCATGAGCTATGCTTCTCGCATCCGAGGTTCTCTACGTTCACCTATACGAAGCTGCTCAATGTGACGAACGACGAAGAAGATCAGCCGCGCGTGGATTTCGTCAATACGAAGCCGCTGCCGGAGGATGCCGAGGCAGAGTTGATCCGGCGGTTGGAAGAAGCTGCCACGGGATACGACGTGGTGCTGGTTTCGGACCAGGCGGAGACGGGAGCAGGTGGAGTGATTACGGCCGCCGTGCGCGCGGCGTTGCAACGGGTGGCGGCGCGGGATGCGGGAAAAGTGGTCTGGGTGGATTCACGTCTGCGTCCGGAGCATTTTCGGGGAGTGATTCTGAAGCCGAACGAAGATGAAGCGCAGGCTGCTTGCAGCCGGGCCGGATTGCGGAGTTTTCATGAGTTGCGTGTGGAGACGGAATCGCCGTTGCTGCTGGTGACGCATGGACCACGCGGGGTGCTGCTGTTGCCGGAAGGCGGCGGTGAGGAATGGGTGGCGACCGCACCGGTGGAGAAGCCAGTCGATATTTGCGGAGCCGGGGACAGCTTTTCAGCGGGCGCGGCGGTGGCGTATGCGATCACGCGTGAGGCTGTGACGGCGGCCCGGTTTGGGAACCTGGTGGCTTCGATCACGATCATGAAGAAGGGGACAGGGACGGCCTCGCCGGAAGAACTGAGGGCGGCTTACGCGAAGGGGGCGAAGTGAAGACGCTGGCAATCGACATTGGCGGCACGAAGTTCTCGGTGGCGATGTTTCATGGCGTTGCGATGGTGCGGCGGGAATCACAGGCCACGGATCGGGAAGGTGGCAAGGAGTGGATGCTCCAGCGGATTGCGGAGATTGTGGCCGGCTGGCAGGATGCGCCGGATGTGTGCGGGATCGGATTTGGCGGGCCGGTGGATTTCGCTTCCCAGAAGGTGACGCTTTCCACGCACGTGGGCGGATGGCAGAGTTTCGATTTGCCGGGTTGGGTGCGCGAGCAGTTCCGGGTGCCGGTGATCATGGACAACGACGCCAATGTGGGAGCGCTCGGGGAAGGCGCCTTTGGGGCCGGCAAGGGCTGCGATCCGCTGTTCTACATGACGCTTTCGACGGGCATTGGGGGCGGGATCGTGGGGAATGGAAAGGTGTGGCGGGGTGCGGATTCCTACGCCGGGGAGATCGGGCATTTGACGATCCGGCCGGATGGGCCGGAGTGTTTATGCGGCGCGCACGGCTGCTTCGAGCGCATGTGCTGCGGGTTGTGGCTGGAGCGGGATTATGGACGCACGGCGAAGGATCTGGTCGACGACGCGGACTTCGTCGCTCGTTACGTGGTGAATCTGGCGTTGGGGCTGAAGGCTTGCGTGATGCTGCTGAATCCGGCACGGATTGTGATTGGCGGCGGTATTGCGAAGGCGGGAGAGAAACTATTTGGTCCATTGCGCGCGGAACTGCGGCGGCAGGTGACATCCTGGTCGCGGGCGCGGCTGGACGTGATGCCGGCGGCGCTAGGCGATGATTCGGTGCTGTTTGGCGCGCTGGAACTGGCAAGAAAGGAACTCAAGGTATGACATTTGCGGAACAATACAAGACGGATTTGACGAAGGCGCTGGCTGGGATCGACTCAGAGAAAGTGCAGGAGGCGATTGAGGTATTGAAGGAGGCGCGCGAGAACGATCGTCAGATTTTTGTTTTCGGCAATGGTGGAAGTGCGTCGACGGCGTCGCATTTTGCCTGCGACATGGTGAAAGGGGCGAGTTGGAACCGGGCGAAGCGGTTTCGGATCATGGCGTTGACGGACCAGTTGCCGACGATCACAGCGTACTCGAATGACGTCTCCTACGATGTCATTTTCATGGAGCAGCTTAAAAATTTCGCCCGTCCGGACGATGTGGTGATGGGGATCAGTGGTTCCGGAAATTCTCCGAACGTACTGCGGGCGATGGAATATGCGAACTCGATCGGGTGCAAGACCATCGCGCTGACGGGGCGTGACGGGGGGCAGTTGGCGCCGCTGGCGAAGCTGAACATCCATGTAGCGAATCCGCACATGGGAAGAATTGAAGACGGGCACATGATCATTTGTCACATGATCTGCTATTACTTCATGGACACGGAGAAGTAGAGCGGCCCGGAAAGGGGTCGAGTGCCGAGCGAGAAAGCGGAAGAGGTACTGAAGCGGCGGCTGCAGGACATCCTGGGGCGGCCGGACCTGCCCGCCTTCTCGCACAACATCCAGCAGATTCTGGCGTACGCCAGTGGGGAAAGCGCATCGATACGGCAGGTGACGGAAGTCATTCTGCGGGAGTACAGCATATCGCTGCGGCTGCTGCGGGCGGCGAACTCTCCGTTATACAACCGAAGCGGGCGGCCGATTTTGAGTGTGGGGCATGCGGCGTCGCTGATGGGGTTGGAAGCGATTCGCGATGTGGCGGCGGGGACGATGCTGTTTGAGCATTTCCGGAAGCGCTCACCGGGCGTGCGCGAGTTGATGATCCTAAGCCTGCTGAGTGCGAATCATGCACGGGAAGCGGCGCAGAAGCTAGGGTTCGCCAAGCCGGAAGAGGCGTACTTGTGTGGGATGTTTCGCAATCTGGGGGAGATTCTGGTGGCGTGCTATTTCCCGGGGGATTACGAGCAGATTCTGTTGGAGCGGAAACAGCCGCAGATGACGGAGAAGGTAGCTTGCCGGAAGGTGCTTCAGTTTCAGTATGAGGATCTGGGGCGGCGGATGGTGGAACATTGGGGGCTGCCGGATTCGGTGAGGGAATGCCAGCGGGAGTTTGTGCCTGGGGTGGTGAAGCTGGGGCCGGGGCACAAGGATTTCCTGCATGCGATTGTGAGCTTAGGGCACAGCCTGACCGAGGCTGTCTATCGGACCGATGGAATTCCTGTGCCGCAGGGCAAGCTGAAAGCGCAACGAGACGCCTTCGCCAGTTCACTGGGCATCACGGTGCCAACGTTGCAGAAGATTCTGGACACAAGCCTGGAAGAGGCGAAGGAGACGAGCCGGGTGTTGAATATCCCGCTCGACACGCTGCGGTTGAAGGAGCAGATCCAGGTGGCTGAGCAGGGCGATATGCCGGGGCGGGCGGCGATCGACGAATGGATGAGCCGCATCTACCGGCAGGACTACGATTTGAACGAGGTGTTGGTGGGGATGCTGGAGACCGTTCAGCAGTTGGGGCCGTTTGACCGGGCGCTTTTTGCCCTGGTGGATGCGACGACAAACACCATCCAGGGGCGGCTGGGCGTTGGGGACGGGATAGACGCGTTGTCGCGGGCATTTCAATTTCCTCTGTCCTTACGGGGCGGGCCGATCGCACTATCGATCATGCGCAAGCAGGATCTATTCCGGTTCGGGCACAACGAACTGACGGCGTTCCGGGAAGAATTGGGCGCGTTGAATTTTGCGATGTGCCCGGTAGTGGTGGATGGGGTGGTGCTGGGATGCCTGTTTTGTGACCGCAAGAATCCGGCTGTCTTGCCGGCGCAATCGCAGAAACTGGTGGGAGAGTGCCGGGACGTGGCGGCGCTGGCAGTAAAGCAGAAACGCGCCGGCGGTTGACCGCTTCTGGAACCAGGACGGTTGAAGGTCTAGGATTACTCCTAGTTCCTGCCTTGGAGATTCCCTTATCCGGGAATCTGCCCTTCCTGCCGAAGGATAAGGATATGAGCACCTCTGTTCTCAACGTGCCAGAAACCAACGCGGAGCGGTATGCGCCGCCGATTCCACAGACGGTTGAACAAACCGGCCTCACCGAGTCGTTTCTGCAGCAACTGATTCTGAAGATCCTGTATTACCGTGCCGAGGCTGTGGGGCGGGATCTGGCGAAGCAATTGGGTTTGAACTACAGTATTATCGAGTCGACGCTCGAGTACTTCAAACTGCAGCACCTCGTCGTGGTGAAGCGCTCGCAGGGGATGGGGAGTGTGTCCTCGGTGTTCGCCTTGTCGGATCAGGGGCGGATTCTGGCGATGAAGTATCTGGAGACGAATACGTATGCGGGGAAGGCTCCGGTGCCGCTGGAGCAGTACGCTCAGGCGGTGGCGGCGCAAAAGCGTGGTGGGAACTGGCTCAGCAAGGACAAACTGCGCAAGGCGTTTTCGCACATGAGCGTGAGCTCGAAGATTCTGTCGATGATAGGGCCAGCGGTGAATTCGGGCCGATCGTTTCTCATTTACGGGCAGCCCGGAAACGGGAAAACGTACCTCGCCGAAGCCCTGGTGAAGATCGAAAGTGATCCGATCTACATCCCATTCGCCATTGAGTGCCAGGGGCAGATCATCCAGATGTACGATCCGCTGTACCACCAGCGGCTCGATCAGGATGAAGAAGAGGCGTCGATCTGGATGGTGGACAAGGATCGGGCGTTTGACGGGCGGTGGTTCCTGGCGAAGCGGCCGTTCATTGCCACGGGCGGTGAATTGACGCTGGAGATGCTGGATCTGGCTTACAAGAAGGACTCGAAGACCTACGATGCGCCGTTTCAATTGAAGGCGAACAACGGGATCTATCTGGTGGATGACTTTGGCCGCCAGCGCTGCACACCGTCGGAGATTCTCAATCGCTGGATTGTGCCGATGGAGAAGAGCATCGACTACTTTAATTTTCTCTCGGGTGGAAAGCTGTCGGTACCTTTCGATGCTTTCCTCGTGTTTTCGACAAACCTGCGGCCGGAGCAGATTGGAGATGAGGCGTTTCTGCGCCGTATTCAGTACAAGATGTTCATGCGGTCTCCGGAAGAGCGGGAGTTCCTCAATATTTTCGAGCGGTATTGTGATGGGATCAACCTGCCGATTGAGCCGGGTGTGTTGAATGAGTTTATTGAACGGCGCTATCGTTCGACGAAGAAGATGTTCCGGCGCTGCCATCCACGCGATATCGTGTCGCATGCTGTGGATTTGATTCACTTTGAGGGGAAGCCCTACAAGCTTACCTTTGATGTGCTCGACGAGGCGTTTGAGAGCACGTTTGTCAGTGAGGCTTACGAAGACTAGGGTGTAGACAATCTACAGCTCGTGGATGTAGACTGTCTACAGCCATGAGCGACGCCAAAAGCCGGATGGATCTGTTGCAGGGGACGCTGGATATGCTGATCCTGCAGACCCTGCTGTGGGGACCGCTGCACGGCTATGGGATTGCTGTGGCGATACGGGCGGGGTCGGATGAGGTGTTACAGGTGGAGACGGGGTCGCTGTATCCGGCGCTGCACCGGATGGAGAAGCAGGGGTGGATCCAGTCGGAGTGGGGAACGACGGATCACAATCAACGAGCGAAATTCTATCGACTGACCGCTGCCGGAAAGAAGCATCTGGCGGGCGAAGCGGAGCGCTGGAATCAGATGACGGCGGCGATCGCCGGCCTGATGAATGCGCGGAAAGCGGAGGGTTAAGACGATGGGGATGATGCGCGATTGGTTCCGCCGGCTGAGGCGGGATGATGGGGTGGACGAGGAACTACAGGCGCACCTGGCGATGGCGGTACGGGACCGCATAGAGCGTGGGGAGACGAAGGAAGAGGCGGAGTTAGCGGCGCGGCGGGAGTTGGGGAATCGAACGCTGATTGCCGAGGATGTGCGCGAGGTGTGGGCTTGGGGGATATGGGAAGACGTGTGGCGCGATGTGCGGTACGCGTTACGGGTTATGGGGAGGAGCAAGGGCGTGACGACGGCAGCGGTGGCGTCGCTGGCGTTGGGGATTGGGGCGAATACGGCGATTTTCAGCCTGTTCTACACCGTGATGCTGCGGTCACTGCCGGTGGAGCGTCCGGAGGAACTGGTGGAATTGCTGCAGAAGTACCCCGGCGAGCCACGCGGAAATGGGTTTTGGTCTCTGGCATCGTATGAACACTATCGTGACCGGAACCATGTCTTTTCGGCATTGACGGGGACCGCGATTGACAGCCAGACACGGGTGGAAGTGGAGGGAGCGGAGGCGCTGGTAACGGTAAGCGAGAACGTGATCGGGAACTATTTTTCGCTGCTGGGGGTGCGGCCGGCTATGGGCCGGTGGATTGGGCCGGAGGATCGGGACGGCGTGGCGGTGATCAGTTGGGGATTATGGAACAGCCGGTTTCATGGCGATCCCGAGGTGTTGGGGAAGCGGCTGCTGGTGAAGGACAAGCCTGTGACGGTAGTGGGTGTGGCGCCACGGTGGTTTACGGGGCTGCTGGTAAACCTGCAGACGGATGTGTGGCTGCCGGTGAATCCGAAGGCGGGGCTGGCGTTGGTGGGCCGGTTGAAGCAGGGCGTGACGCTGCAGCAGGCCCGGGCGGAGATGGAGACGCTGTTCCGGTTCACGATTGAGGAGCGGGCGGCGGGATTCAAGGACCCGCAGATTTGGAAACTGAAAGTGGAAGTGGAGCCTGCGGGGGGCGGCTTTTCGCGCGTCCGGGACAGGGTGGGGCAGCCGCTGGTGGCGTTGCTGGGGATTGTTGGAGTGCTGCTGGTGCTGGCGTGTTTGAATGTAGCGGGATTACTGCTGGCGCGCGGGGCGGCACGGGCCAAGGAGATGGCACTGCGGTTGGGGCTGGGGGCAAGCCGCGGCCGGCTGCTGCGGCAAATGCTGACGGAGTCGCTGTTGCTGTCGGCGTTGGGGACGGCGGTTGGGGCGCTGGTGGCGTACTTCGGAACCGCTGCGCTGCTGCGAATCATGGACAGCGGGCGGGAACATGAACAACTGCATTTGCAGGTGCGGATGGACGGCGTGGTTCTTGCTTTCGCCGCGGGCGTGGCCGTGTTGAGCGGCCTGCTCTTTGGTTTGGCTCCGGCGGTGAGCTTACTACGCGGGACGCCGGCGTCGCCTTTGCGGCAAAGCGGGCGGGCCGTGGAGACGCCATGGCAGCGCTGGTTTGGGAAGGGACTGGTGAGCGCTCAGGTGGCGCTTTCGTTCCTGCTATTGAGCGCGGGCGGGCTGTTTGTGGGGCATGTGTGGCATTTGAAAAGTGCCGATCTGGGGTTCCAGCGGGACCATGTTTTGCTCGTGTCCGTGGATTCCTCGCGGAGCGGGTTGCGTGGAGAGCCACTGGCGCGGATGTATCGCGAGTTGTTGGAACGGGTGCAACGCATGCCTGGCGTTCGCTCGGCGGCGGTCGGCGGGCCCACGCCGCTGCAGGGCGCAGGGGCATCGGGGTTCGTGCTGGTGGATGGATTTGCGGAACGGGAGCAGGACCGGCGATGGACGCGGATTGCGTATGTCGGACCGAGGTACTTCGAGACGCTGCAAACTCCCCTGATGGCGGGGCGCGATTTCTCGTTTCAAGATACGGCGATGGATCCGCAACCGGCTATTGTGAGCCATTCCCTGGCGCAGTATTATTTTCCCGGGCGTAGTGCCGTCGGGCAGCGGATCCGGCTGGAGAATGTGACGCTGACGCGCGGTGTGGTGACGTATGAGATCGTCGGAGTAGTGGGGGATGCCAACTATGGAGAGATCCGCGAGGAATTGCGGCGGACGGTGTTTCTGCCGTCGTTCCGGGCCAATCGGGTAATTACCGGGGCGCTGCTGATACGGACCGCCTCTGCGCCGGGCAGCCTGATGGGAGATGTGCGCCGGCTCGTGCGCGAGATGGGTCAGAATCTGGAGGTGCGGCGCATGATCACGCTGGAAGACCAGGTGGACGCCTCCATTTTGATGGAGAGGATGATGGGAACGCTGGCAGCATTCTTCGCCGGGCTGGGAGCCCTGCTGGCGGGAATCGGTGTGTACGGGCTGCTGGCATACGCGGTGACACGGCGCACCAATGAGATTGGGATCCGGTTGGCGCTGGGGGCGACTCCGGCGGGTGTGTTGCGGATGGTGGTGAGCGAATCGGTGGGGATTGTCGTGGCTGGTGTTTTGGTGGGGATACCAATGATGGTGTGGGGACGGAGTGTGGCGGCTGCGCTGGTGACGGACCTGACGGTGAACCCGTCAGCCGTGGTGGCGCTGGGAGCGGCTGGTATGATCGTTGTGGCTCTGGCGGCGTCGTATGTTCCGGCGCGGCGAGCCGCATCCGTGAATCCGATGGAGTGTTTGCGACATGAGTGAACTGCTGGTGCTGTTGGTGTGGGTGGCGATGGGCGCGGGACCGGAGTGGGGGCAATGGGCCGGGCCGTCGCGCAACTTCACGGTTGCCGGACGAGCGCTGGCAAAGCAGTGGCCGGCGGGTGGGCCGAAGGTGTTGTGGAAGCGGCCGATGCCGTTCGGCAGTTCGTCGATGGTGGTGGAAGCAAAGCGCATCTACACGATGTATCGCGATGGGGACGACGAAGTTGTGATCGCGATGGAGACGGGAACGGGCAAGACCGTGTGGGAGTACAAGTACGCTGCGCCGTTCCTGAACGGGATGAATATGAAGACGGGGCCGGGCCCGCATGCCACTCCATTGATCGACGGAGCGCGCCTGTTCACCGTTGGGGTCACCGGGAAACTGCATTGCCTGGATAAGAAAACAGGGCGGGTGCTGTGGATGAAAGGGCTGATTGAGGAGTACGGCGGCAATGTGATGTTGCGCGGATATTCGAATTCGCCTTTGCTGCACGACGGGAAGCTGATTGTGATGCTGGGTGGTAAGGGGAAGACGATTGCCGCGCTCGATCCTAAGAATGGGGAGTTGTTATGGCAGGGCGGTGAGTTCAACAATTCGCATTCTTCGCCGGTGGTGATTCAGGTGGATGGGCAGACGCAGTTGGCTGTGGTGGTGGAGAAGGCTGTAGCGGGGTTTGATCCTGCGACGGGGAAGCAGTTGTGGAGCCACGCGCATGAGAACCGCGGTGGGGACATCACGACCACCCTTATCTACGGGCCGGATCAAATCCTGTTTTTCAGTGGGGCGTACCAGGGTGGCAGCAGGGCGTTGCAGTTGAAGCAGAGCGGCGGAGTGACCGAAGTGAAGGAACTATGGTTTCACCGCCAGATGCGGGTGCATCACAGCAACGTGATGCGGATCGGCGATTACGTCTACGGGCCGAACGGGGATTTCGGAGCGACGATCTACATGTGCGTGAACGTGAAGACGGGGGAGATTGTGTGGCGGGAGCGGAAGATGGTGCGGGCGAATGCGCTGATGATTGGCGATCAGCCGCTGCTGCTCGATGAAGAAGGCGTGTTGCACCGGGTGGCGTTATCGCCGAAGGGATTGGAAATACTGCAGAGCGCGCCGTTGTTGGAGAATCTGGCATGGACTCCGCCGTCGATTGCCGGGACGAGGCTGTTTCTGCGGGATCGGAAGTCGATGGTGGCGGTGGATCTACGCTGAGGCGCGGACGGCGTCGGCCATGCGCTTCTGCAGTTTGTCCACGGTGGCCATGATGGATTGCACCTTGGCCTTGGCTTTGCGCGGATCGCGGTGAATGGCTTCGAGGCGCGACCAGAGTTGTGAGCCGCTGGTTTCTTCGATTTCGAAGAACCAGTCGGAGGCGCCGAAATCGCGATACATCTGGCCCTTGCAGGTATCGGTGGGTTGACGGAGGTGGAAGGCGGGTGTGCCGTTGTGCAATGCGATGAGAGGCGAATGGCACTCCACGCTGACGACCGCTTGGGCTTTGGCGTAGACGGAGGCTGCTTCGTCTGGGAGCCAGTAGGATTCGCGCCAGACGACGTTCTTTTTGATTTCCGAGGGAAGGGGATCGACCAGGACTTCTTTCGACATTTCCACCTGGTAAGTCATCTCCGCGCAGGCCAGCACCTTGTTGCCGGTGTTTTTGACGTAGGCGATGATCATGTCGCGGATCTTGGAGTGATCCTGTTCGGTGGTGCGATTGTTGATGGCGTCCTTCACATCGTCGGTGGGTACGCGGGCGATGTTGCGAATGCGGTAGTAGGGCGTGTAGCGCAGCCGCGGGATGACGCAGATGAACTTGCCCTCCTGGAGGTTGTGCGACTGAAGGAAAGCGGCCGCTTTGGCGTCGTCGCGGAGGGTCATGGCCAGTTGGGCGTCGGGGCCGAATTCGAGGATTGGCGTTTTGACGCGTTGGGATTTGAGGTAGTCACGGGAGATGGTGTCGCGGCAGAAGAAGAACGCGGCGCGGTCGATGATGTAGCGGAGATCGGCATCGAGGTGGGTAGGCGGGAGTTTGGCGGCTTTGGCACGGATCTGCTGGAGTGTGCCGCCTTCCGGTTCACGGCCGTTTCCAAAGCCGGAGATGGGATCGGTGCTGACGCCGAGCACGCCAACGGGCTTGCCTGTGGCTTTGTGGAAGGCGACGGCGTGATTGGAGGCGGGGAAGCCGGAACCGGATCCGCTGACGTACAGGTCGGCCTGCTGCCATGCCTGCGCCAGTGCTGGAGTGGTGGGTTTGTCCTGTTTATCGAGGCTGCCTTCCGCGATGCGGAGACGTGGGTAGCCCTTGGCGAGGAGTTCGCGGGATCCATGGCCCAGTTGTCCGGGCCAGAGTGTGATCTCAGCGCCGGGGATGTATTTTTCCAGAATGGCCAGTGCGCCGGGAGTGTGCCCGATGTCGCCGATATTGACGCTCTGCCAGGAACTGCGCAGGAGGATGCGGATTGGCTTTTGTTGGGCGCGTGCGGCAACGAGCGCGGGAAGGGCAAGCAGCGTGCGGCGGGACGTGAGCATGGAGGCCTTTCAGCGTTTGACGATCACTTCGCGAAGGTGGTCGCGGGTGAGGAAAAACTTCACGGCACCATAGTTTTGGAACATACGTTCGAGGGCGCGGTTGTTGAAAAACTGTTCGCGGGGGCGCAGTTGGCGGGGGGTGAGGACCATATTCTTCCCGTCGAGGATGCGGTAGGAATAGTTGGGCACGGCGCGGGCTTTTTCGTCGGCGTGGAAGAAGGCGAGAATCAAGCCGCCGGGGTTGAGCAGGTAGTAGAGCCGTTCCACCACCGCTTCCAGCAGCGGCGCGGGGAGGTGCTGGAAGGTATCCCACACCATGGCCCCACCGATGCAGCTCTCCGGATAGTTCAGAGTTTGATCGAGGATCTCTTCAATCTTGCGGTGTTCGGAGACATCCGGGTCGTCCCAGATGGAATCGAGCGGGCGGAGGATATCGGAGAAGTAGATGCGGTGGCCGAGGTTCGAGACTTGGTCGGTGTTTTCCTGGTTGATGGGGCCGAGGTCGAGAACCGCGGTGGTGGACATTTCGCGGAGAGTTAAGAGGAACTGTTCCAGGCCACGGCTGGCTCGAGTGGATTCGGTGGTAGGGCAACCCGGAGGCCAAGCGATGTTGGCTGCGCCGTTGCGCAGCTTGGCATGAGGTTCATGGGAGTCCCCCCCCGCACCGAACATCGATTTAAGCCTGTCTGTCCACAAGTGAGGAAACAACACCTCAGAATCAAGGCAGGCCTTCGGACTCCGCAGCACGAAGGCCTACGCAATTATTGCAACCAACTTCTAGCTTAGCGCTTCACTTCGGCGACTGTGGTGCTAGTACTGGATGCAGCCGCGGCGGCATTGGCCTGAGGCCTGGGCTGCGACTTCTCCTGCTTGCCGACGTCCTGCTTGATGATGTCGATGCTGCCCTTGAAGTAGGCGCCATCCTCAATCACAATGCGGGCTGTGCGAATGTCACCGACGAGCTTGGCTTCCTTGCGGATTTCCAGCTTTTCGGTGGCCTCCACGTTGCCGTGAATGGTCCCGATGATGACGATCTCGCGGGCCTTGACGTTCGCCTGAACACGTCCGTTGGGCCCGATGGTGAGCCGGTGCTCGTTGAGCTCCACGGTCCCTTCGAGTTCACCATCGAGATACAGGTCTTCCCGCGAGATGATCTGGCCTTTGATCATGACCGACTTGCCGATAGACGCGGCTGAAGACGGGCGGTAGGACTCGGTCTCCATGCGTGACGGCATGTTGGACATGGTGTTTCCCTCCTTCATGTCCGCCTGCGAAGGCGGATTATAGGACTGCTTGGGTGAATATTCTTCCTCTTTACGACGGGACCACATTGTGGGAAGACTCCTTCCTGTGAGTGAGAGCAGTAAGTGCTAAGGTTAACGCGCCCGCCGGGGGGAGGGAATGACGGGCCCGCGACATCGAAATTTCATACTAAAGGAGGCGGGGGCGATAAGCAAGTGGCAAAGTGAAGTTCGACAGTACTTCTATGGGCAGTACGGAGTGTGATAATAGCAAGGTGGCCAAACAGAAAGACCTAGAGGAGCGGCTGGAGCGCACGGAGAAGCAGTTGCGCATGTTCCAAAAGATCAGCCGCTTCATGGTGAGAGAGATGCCGCTGCAGGATGTGCTGCAGGGGATTGTCGATCTGGTGGTGGAATTCACGGCGTGCGATTCCTGCCTCTTATACCTGATGGAAGACAAAGAATTGGTGCTGTGCGCATCGAACACACCCCATCCATCGGTGATTGGGAAAGTGCGACTGAAGTTGACGGAAGGTTTGACGGGCTGGGTGGCGAGGGAGCGGCGTATGGTGGCGATTTCACGGGAGGCATTCAAGGACACGCGATTCAAGTTCTTCGGTGACCTGCCGGAAGATACGTTCGAAGCATTTCTGTCGGCGCCGGTGATTGCCCGCAACCGGGTGGTGGGTGTGATCAACGTGCAGCATCGCCAACCGCATGCGCATTCCGGGAACGAAATGGAAGTCATCACCACGGTGGGGGAACAGGTGGGGTGCCTGTTGGTGCTGGCAAGAATGACTGCGACCGCAATTGAGGAAGCGAATCACGCAGACCTGGTGCTGTCCTCTGGTCCAATTACTCCACGGAGTTAGTGTTCGCCCGCATGCGGCGCCGTAACTTCTTTCCTACAATTAGCGGCGGCATGGCAATTTCCGCCAGCGGCCAGTCGAAGCCTTCCTTCGAACAGGTGTACCGTTTGGATCCGCCGGCTACGGTTGTCGATTTTGTGCCGGGCGGTGAGGATACTCCGCTGGTTCTGGCGCGCAATGCGGACGAAGCTCTGCTGATTCATCACAATGCTGAAGGTTGGCAGCGCGTCCGATTGCCGGAGCAGGCCAAAAGTGTGGCGCAAGACAAGCGCTATTTTTGGATCGCTGGGACGAGCGGGATATGGCGGCAGCCGTCAGCGGGGGGGCGTTGGGAGAAGCGGTGGGAGGGCGAGGGCTTAGAGCGCATACTTTTCGTGGGTGAGAAAGGCTTCTCCACTGGCAGCGGGAAGACGATTCTGCAGACGAGCAATGGCGAGGAATGGCGTAGGGTGCCGGCCGCGGACGAGCCGACCACTAATACCGCCAACACCACCTACCATTGGATTCACTTCGTAACGGAACGTGTGGGGATTATTTCCGGGGCATCACGGCCACCGCGGAAGGGGCGCACGGAAACGTATCCGGCCTGGCTCGATCCTGATCGGGAAAGCAGGCGGAAGGAGTGGCCGGGGGCTTCGATCACGTTGGAGACGCGGGATGGCGGCACGAGTTGGCGCCATTCGGTGACGTCGATCTTCGGAAAAATCACGCGGGTGCGGTATGCACGAGACGGTAAGGGTTTGGCGCTGGTCGAATTTCACGATGCGTTTGAATGGCCGAGCGAGGTGTTTTCCATCGACCTGAAAGCGGGATCCAGTGAGCGTGTATTCCGGCGCAAGGATAGGGCTGTAACGGATACGTGGCTATTCACTGGGAGGGGGTATCTGGCTGCGATTGAGCCGCCGGAGATTGCCAGTGAAGTGCGGCAGGGACGCGTGAGCGTGTTTCAGTCCGAGGATCTTCAGGAGTGGAAAGAACTGCCGTTTCCGAAGGTAGAGGCAGGGCGTGTTTGGCTCGCAGGGCTCCCGGGTGGGGCGCTGTGGGCAGCAACGGACACGGGACTATTATTTCGCGCCTCCGTAACGCCCTGACTAAGTTGAGGGTTGTAAGATGAAAAGGACAATCGCAGTAAGGAGTTCATCATGAAAATAGCATCGCCAGGAAGGCGAGAGCAGCGGAGGATCGTGTGTGTTTTGTTGGCGGCGCTGGGAGGCGCCGGTTTGGCCGAGGCCGGAAAGACGCCGTCATTGTTGACAGCCGCGCGGAGTCCGGAACTGGTTGGGATACGGCAGAGAGCGAAGCAGGTTCTGTCGGGAACTGCCCTCTATTTTGAGCCGAACCAGGGACAGGCGACTGGTGATGTGCGAGTCGTAAGCCGCGGTGGGGGATTCCTCACGATGTTGACGGGGCGGGAGACGGTGTACAGTAACGCGAATACCCAGTCGCCGGTGGTGATGGAACTGGTCGGGGCAGCGAAGGCGGAAGATGTTGTTTTTGAGGAAAAGCTGCGTGGGGTCAGCAATTATTTCTACGGGAAAGATCCGGCACGGTGGTATACCGATGTGCCCCACTATGGGCGGGTGCGGTTCAAGAACGTTTATCCAGGCATTGATCTGGTCTACTACAGTACAGAGCAGCGGATGGAGTACGATTTCGTGGTTGCTCCGGGAGCGGATCCGAGCCGGATCCGGATGGCGTGGAGCGGGGTGGAAAGTTCCAAGATCGAGGAAAATGGGGACCTGCTGCTAATGACAGCGGCGGGCAGCATCCGGCACAAACGGCCGGTGGTGTACCAGGAAGTGGACGGTGTGCGCATTCCCGTAAAAGGGAGCTACCGGAGCGCGGGGGAGCACGCTTTCGTCTTTACGCTTGGGGAATACCGGCGGGAAATGGCGCTGGTGATTGATCCGGCGATTTTCTATTCCACCTATGTCGGTGGCTCGCTGCTGGACGATGTGCAGGCTTTGGCCGTCGATGTACAGGGGAATGCCTATGTGGGCGGATCGACACGCTCAGCGAATTTTCCAGTGTTCAACGGGCTGCCGAACGCACAACTGAGCGGCACGGTGGATGCCTTTCTAACCAAGGTTGCTTTTACAGGCGGCGAATTGTTTTACTCGACATTTTTAGGCGGCACCCGCGAGGATCAGATTAACGGGATCGCGGTGGACGCCGCGGGGAACGCCCATGTGGTCGGCGAGACCAATTCGGATGATTTTCCCACCACACAAAACGCCTACCAACGCGATCTGCGGGGCCAGGTGGATGCGTTCGCGGTCAAGTTTAGCGCTTCGGGGAGCCAGATCTCCTATTCCACCTTCATTGGGGAGTTCGATTCGGAAGAACGCGCGGCATCAGTGGGGCTGGATCCTTCCGGCAACGCCGTGATCACGGGGTATACAACGACTTTCGTGTTCCCCACAACAGAAGGAGCCTACGACCGATCGTTCAATGGAGCGGCCGACATCTGGCTGCTGCAATTGAACTCGACGGGGCAGCAACTGATCTTCTCTACGTTCTTCGGAGGGAATTCTCACGATCTGCCGAAATCTGTGGTGGTAGATGCGTCGGGTGAGATCTATCTGACAGGGCTCACCAATTCCTCGGATTTTCCCACGACGACCGGCGCCTTCCAGCGAAATCTGAAGGGCATCCAAGATGCTTTCGTCGCACGCTTCAGCCAGTCGGGCAAACGGCTGGTGTTCAGCACTCTCTTGGGGGGAACCGGGCAGGAAGTGTCCTTCGGCATGGCGATTGAACCTGGCGGGCGCGTTCTGGTGGCAGGGCAGACGACGAGTGCGGACTATCCGACGACGACTGGCGCATACCAGGCGAACAATCGTGGGGTGACCAACGCGTTTCTAAGCCGGCTGAGTTCGGACGGATCGAAGATGATCGCCAGCACACTGATCGGTACGACAGCGGTGGATTTCGCATCCTCCGTTCGCCCGCTGGATGGCGGATACATGCTGATCACGGGTTACTCCAGTTCGAATTCATTCCCTACCACGGGAGACGCGTGGCAGTACTCGAGCGGGTTTCTGGGAGATGGCTTTGTTTCCATCTTCACTCCGATGGCGAATCAGTTGTTGTTTTCGTCGGTGGTGGGCGGATCTGGGGAGGATGTTGTCCGGGTATCGGCGGGAGGCCCGAACGGGGATGTGTATCTGGCGGGAGTTACGGGTGGTGGTGTTGCGATTTCTTCGGACTCCTTCGATCCGACGTTCAATGGCGTATCGGACGGGTTCCTGATGCGGGTGACGGCGTTCAATTTGACCGAGTGCATTTCTTCGGTGGCGTCCGCGGGCACATCCTTCCCCGTAGAGGGCGGTGCGGGAGGCGTTGGCGTATCGGGTAACTTCTGTCCGTGGTACGCGTTTTCGAGTGCGCCGTGGGTGACGTTGACTTCGAACGCCTTGTCGCAAGGAAACGGGTCGCTCAACTTCACGCTTTCTCAGCATGCCGGTGCGAGCCCTCGTACTGCCATTGTGCAGGTGGCAGGCAATCAGGTTCACATCCTGCAGAAAGGGTCGTCGACGCTGGCGCCCTTTGCGGACGTACCGAACAATCACCAGTTCGTGGACTATGTGCGATTGATGAAGGACAACGCGATCACGTCGGGATGCGACGCAACGAATTATTGCCCGGACCAGCGCACGACACGCGGGCAGATGGCCGTGTTTATCGTACGGAGTCTGGTTGGCTCCGACGATTTCGTATTTCCAGCGACTCCCTACTTTACGGACGTGCCGGCGACGCATCCGTTCTTCAAGTGGATTCAGAAGCTGCGCCAGATCAATGTGACGCAAGGATGCAACCTGACGCAGTACTGTCCGGATGAATCGGTGACCAGAGGGCAAATGGCCGCCTTCCTGATCCGGTCGAAGTTTGGGAACAACTTCCAGTACCCCAGCGGGCAGGCATTCACGGATGTGCCCACGAACCATGCGTTCTACAGCCACATCCAGAAGCTGCGGCAGACGGGTGTGACACTGGGCTGCACGGCGACGGTGTTCTGTGTCAACGACCCGACTACGCGGTCACAGATGGCGGCGTTCCTGACACGGATGTTTCTCACGCCGTGGTAAGCCGGCGGACTTTCCGATCTGAGGCGTTTCCTGCATCCAGCGTTCGGATGCAGGAGGCGTTTCGGGAGGCCCCATCTGCGCGAGCAATTGAAGCGGGCCTGCTTTAGCGGGTCTTGACCGGGCTCTGGAAGCCGATGCCAACGGGGCTCAGGGAACCGGAAGGTTCAGGAGTTTCCTGTGGCGCCAGAGCTTCCACACGCTGCTCGGGCAGGTTTGTCTGCCACCATGCCGCGGCGTCTTCCTCACTCCATGGCAGCTGATTGCGAAGGCACCGCAGGCGGCGGTTCAGCTCCTGAGCAGAGAAGATGCGCTTGGCCGGATCCTTCTCAAGCAACTGCATGACGATTTCTTCGAGGGCGGGCGGGATGGGCAGTTCCGTACGCTGGCTGGGAGGAGCCGGTGGTTTCTGCACGTGCGCGATGGCCAGTGCGGTTGGGTTCGTTTCCGTAAATACCATCTGTCCCGTGAGCAGGAAGTAGGCGACGCAGCCGAGCGAGTACAGATCCGCGCGTCCATCAATTGCCTGTTCCCCCATGGCGATCTCAGGGGAGAGATAGGCGGGGGTTCCGGTGGCTGTACCTTCCACGGTGTGCACCGACATATCCTCGCGCATGAGAGTCTTCACGAGGCCGAAGTCGAGAACTTTGGCAAAGTCGTATTCCAGGCCGAGCCGGCTGAGGAAGATATTCTTCGGCTTGATGTCGCGATGGACCATTCCGGCGCGGTGCGCTTCCTCGAGGGATTGGCAGACCTGGCTGATGATGCGCACGACACGGCCAGCGGGCATAGGACCGTAGCGGTCGACGAGGCTCTGCAAGTCGATTCCGTCGAGCAATTCCATGACGTAGTAGAACGTATTGTCTTTGGTCTTGCCGAAGTCAAAGAGGGCCACCGTGTGCGGGCTGCGCAGACTGGCGGTTGCTTTCGCTTCACGCTCAAAGCGGCGCTGTATGACATGTTCCTGTCGAGCGGAAACCCCGGCCAGCACCTCAGGGCGAATCAGCTTGATGGCGGCGTCGCGGGCGAGCATCTTGTGCTTGGCACGCCAGACTTCACCCATGCCACCCTTGCCGATCATAAAGTCCAGGGTATAGCTGCCAAGCTCTTCGGCTTTCTGCTGCGTCAGCTGCATTTTGTACATGCGTTTGCTGAGAGCGTACATCCAGACGGCCATGAGGAACATGGGGAAGAGCCAAATTGCCAGCCGATTCCACGGCAGCGGAGCAAAGCCATAGATGTGCAGGTTGAGGGAGTAAGCAAAGGGCCAGGACCCGGCGCTGAGAAGTCCGGCGATGCCAGCTTTCAGTGGTGAATTAGGCAGAAGCAGTCCGCACAGCGAGAGCCACACGGCGACGGAAGATAGCCCGCGCACGGGCTCGTTGGGATTCCAGCCGAGCGACGTTTCAAACATCGAGATGGCGAAGCTGACGGCGATCTGGAAGACGACACCGAGGTCGATGAGCGTCTCTTTTTTCACGAGGCTGAAGCGGTTAACTGCGGTCAGTCCCACTGCGAACAGAAGCAGGCCAAGCAAGGTGAGACGCAAAGCCGGTTTATCCAGCATGGCGCTCATTTCCGGCTGCAGGAAATTCTGCAGGCAGAAGGAGACGACTGTGGTGACGGCGCACATGACGGAGATCCAGCACAACCTCTCGGCGGCCTTCTCCACCATTGCTGGAGGAAGCTTAAATGCTACTGGGCTCGGACTATCGAGCCCGTTTGACGCCCTAGCTACCTGCATCGGATCCACCTCATCGATCTCCTTACTAGATTACGCGAACTGGCGATCGGTTTCAGATCAAATTGTATAAACCTTATTATCCCAGAGTACGAAGCAAACCCTGGTTCTGGTTCCACTTACCGCTCCCCGGCAGGATATGGCACAATGATGACAGTTTCGTTACAGCTCAGAGGTCTGTCTCATGAAAATTCGTAACCTGCTTATTTGCGGCATCTTAGCTGCTGTGCCGGTGCTTGCCCAAAACCCGGTGATATCGGGCCGGATTGTGGATTCGAGCGAAGCGGCGCTTCCCAATGCAAAGGTGGAGATCCATAACCGTGCGACGGCTGTGCGCACGGCAACGGCCACCAACAACGAGGGCTATTACGTGACGCCACCCCTATCCCCGGGGGTATATGACATCGTGGCGTCGGCAACCGGATTCAAGGAGGCTCGGATCGAGGCAATGCGATTGGAGATCGGTCAAGCGCGCACGATCAACCTGACGTTGCAACCGGGCGAAGTAAAGGAATCGATTACTGTCAGCGACACGGCTCCCCTGCTGACCACCAGCCGTCCTGATCGAGGCACTGTGGTGGAGAACAAGTTTCTGATGTCGATTCCGTTGAACATTAGGAATCCCTATTTGCTGCTGGCGAATGTGCCGGGTGTGACCACGGGTAGATTGGCAGGCGACAACACCGCTTCACAGTCGACAACGAATAACTTCCGGATTAACGGTGGGCGCGGCTCGACGAGCGAGATTCTCATTGATGGCGCGGCCAACACGGGCACCTACAACAATCAAGTTTCGGCGATGCCGCAATTGGATTCGATCCAGGAGTTCAAGGTCAATACCTCTCCCTATGCCGCCGAGTTTGGCCGCACAGGCGGCGGGGTGGTGAGCTTTTCGATCAAATCCGGTACCAATGATTTGCATGGGACCTTCCATGAGTTCCTTCGCAATTCCGTGCTGGATGCGGCAGGGTTCAATTCAAACCGGGCGGGGTTGACGACAAAGCCTACGTTCCAGCGGAATCAGTTTGGGTTGACGAGCGGCGGGCCTGTACTGATCCCGAAACTGTATAACGGGAAGAGCCGCACTTTCTGGTTTTTTGCTTATGAAGGCTTGCGCCAACGGAGCCTGAATCCCTATACCGGTACCGTGCCGACGGAGTTGGAGCGGGCGGGGAACTTTTCGCAGTCGAGGGACACGAACGGGTCACCGTTTTTAATCTACGACCCACGCACGACGCAACTCGATCCGGACCGGCCGGCGGGGACGACACGCTATATCCGCACGCTATTTCCCGGCAATCTGATTCCCTCATCGCTGATCAACCCGATTGCTGCCGCAACGGTGAAGTACTATCCCGCGGCCACACAGCGCGGGCTGGGGCAATCGGACATCAATAATTTCTATGTAGCGGCGGCAAACGCACTGGATGGCAACCGTGTGGATACACGGGTGGATCATCAGATCAACGCGAAGCATACTGCCTTCGTGCGCTACAACTGGTTCCAGAACATCAATGCGCAACCGTTGGTGTTCGGGCATTCCGCTTCGCCGGTGGAAACGCCAAACCGGATTCCGGGCATCAATATCGTTGGCAATCACACCTGGACGATGGGGGCCGGGACGATCTTCCAACATCACTTCTCACTGGCGCAGAGCGAAACGAACCGGACTCCGCTGAGCCTGGATTTTGACCAGACCTCGCTCGGGTTGCCGCGCAGCCTGGTGGACGGGCAGCGAGTGAAGTACTTCCCGCGGTTTTCCATCGGTGGGCTGACGCAGCTTGGTGTGACGGGCACTGGATATAACGCGGTGAAATCGCGAACCTGGCAATACAATGCCTCGATGACGATGCTGCGCGGGTCGCACACGTTCAAGATGGGGGCGGATTTCCGGCGTTTCCCGGTGTCCATTGACCAATCTTCGCCGCTGGCGATCTCTTCGTCAGGGTCCTTTACGGGTGGTCCAAATCCGCAAAGCGCGGCTGCCCGCACAGGGCGCGGGCTGGCGGACCTGATGTTGGGGGTTGCGTCGGTGAGCTATCAGATCCGGCCAATCGAATTCCACCGCCATCCGTATTATGCGTTCTACTTCCAGGATGAGTGGAAGGTGATGCCGCGGCTGACCATGACGATGGGCATGCGGTATTCGCTGGAGTTGCCGCGCACCGAAGACATGAATCAGTATGTGTTTCTGGACATGGACTCCGTGAGCCCACTGGAAGGCAAAGTTCCCGGTATGACGGGCCTCCGTGGCGGAGTAGGCTTCGTGGGCGTGAACGGTTTGGGACGCCGGACCCAGGTGGCGGACCGCAACAACTGGGATCCCCGAATCGGGTTGGCGTACGAACTGAATGCGAAGACGGCGATCCGCACCGGGTTTGGGGTATTTACCTCTTCGATTGCACCGAATACCGATGCTGCGTTGGGCTTTTCGGCGACAACGAATTCGCTGGTCTCGCAAGCGGATGGAGTGACGCCGCTGTACAACTTGTCGAATCCGTTGCCCGGAGGATTCATACAACCGACGGGGAGTTCGCTTGGCCTGTCGACCAATCTGGGCCAAGGGATCTCAGGTCCGATCCGGCAGCAGCGATTGCCCTATCAGATGCAGTGGTCTTTGGACGTGCAGAGGCAATTGCCCTGGCAGACCGTGTTTGAGGTTGGTTACGCCGGGTCCTCAGGCGTAGCGCTGCCTGCTGGTGTGCAGTACAACCAGTTGCCAGACCAATACCTCTCGCTAGGCACACAGCTCAATGCAACCGTGAACAATCCGTTCTTTGGCATCATCACCGAGCCGACTTCCACTTTGAGCCGGTCGACGATTCAACGTGGACAATTGCTGCGGCCGTTCCCGCAGTTTACCGGCGCCTCAGCGAGCCAGGCTCCGGTGGGGCATTCGACGTATCACGCGATGCAGATGCGCGTGGAACGCCGGTTCGCCGATGGACTGGCACTGTTGTTCGCCTACACGCATTCGAAGCTGATTGACAATGTGGGCGACTTCGGGACGTTCCTGGGGCCCGCTGGTTTTAACAACAACAATTGCTTCGCTTGCGATCGTGCGTTGTCGTTCTATGACATTCCCGATGTGGTACGCCTCAGCCTGCGTTATGAACTGCCGTTCGGTGTGGGCAAGCCGCATGTGAACAAAGGGGTGATGGCGCGGGTGGTGGGCGGCTGGTCCACGGGTGTTTACTACACGTGGGATAACGGAACGCCGGTGCAGCTTACGAATCCGAACGACTCGAATTCGTTCGGAGGCGCTGCACGTCCGAATGCGACCGGAGAGAAGGGTGGAATCTCCAATCCGACTTTGGAAGATGGAGCCGTCTACTTCAACAAGAACGCCTTCGTGCGGGCGCCACAGTTCACTTTCGGGAACGTAAGCCGGAACCTGCCGGATGTGCGAGTGCCGGGAAACAAGAACTGGGACATGCTGATTGAGAAGCGCTTCAGCATCAATGAACGGATGTCTCTGGATTTCCGGACGGAGCTGTTCAATGCCTTTAACAACGTGGTGTTCAGTGGGCCGCAGACCAGCATCACGTCGGCTGACTTCGGGCTGATCCGGCTGCTGCAGGCGAATGTCCCGCGGCAGATCCAGTTCGGGTTGCGGTTCAGCTACTGAGGGCTGATGTAGGCTTTGCGAGCATGGACGCGCGCAGATGGATGTTGTCTGCGCGCGGTCTCGCTGAGTTCAATCGTTACCGCGCGTTGCTGGCCGGGAGTGGTTTGCCTGGGCGCAAAGTGAATGCTGTAACGCAGCCGCATGCGCTCCAGGATGCGGTGAAAATCATCGCCGATACGGGTGGCTTTCACTACCTCACCACCCGTTTCCGCGGCCAGATGCTTCAAATCAACACCCGTGAGCCGCATGCGCAGATTCATGCCTCCGTTGAGGAAGCGCGGACCTTTCACCTGTAGAGCGTTGAGGACGGCATCTGCCTCCCAGAGTTTACGCAGGACGGCCTGCTGCGGCAAGTAGGACTGACTCTGACCGTCGGTAATAATGAGGATCGCGCGGCGGCGCCGGGTCCGTGCGAGATCAAGAAACTGATCGGAGGCGTGCTGGAGAGCTCCCAGGATGTCGGTGCCTCCGCCGAACGGACGGTTGCAGATTTCGGCGATGGCCTGTTCGACCCGTGCGCGATCTTCGGTGAATGGGATTGCAGTGGACGGATGCCGCGTGAACCGGGTGACCGCCACACGGTCGCCCGGGCGCAGGGCACGCAAAGCCTCGCGGGCGGCGTCGCGGGCCTGTTGGATGGCTCTATCCATGCTGCCGCTGGCGTCGAGCACGAGAATGACATCGAGCGGATCTTCCTCTTGCCCGAAGTAAAGGATTTCGCGTGGTTCCCCGTTATCGCGAAGGATGAAGTCTTCCTTCGTGAGATTGCGGACGATGTTGCCGCTCTCGATGACCTGGGCATCCGCGCGGACAAGGGCGACACTCGTACGAAAGATGGCGTCCTGGGAGTGCGCGGAGACGCAGAGGGTCAGCAGTAAGGTGCTAAGGATCAATCCGGGAGAACCTTGATCAGGAGGTTTTTGAACTCCATCTGCAACGGCGGGCCTCCGTGAAGTTGGAGGGCGATGAAGCCGGACTGCTCGATGCCTGGTTCGTTTTCGATCCATTCGACGCTCTTGACGCCGTTCAACTCCAGTTTGATGCGATTGCCTTGGGCGGTGATCACGTATTCGTTCCACTCTCCTTTGCGCAGGGAGGAGAGGGCTTCCGGGCTTGCCTGGACGAGCACTTTTTTGCGCCGCGACTCATCGTAAAGGCATCCCCAATACTGCTGGCCCATGTCGGCTTGATAGCCGATGACCTCGTGCGAGCCTTCCATGGGTTTGCTGCGGAACTGGACACCGGAGTTCGCCTTGCCGGTCTCGTCGGTCATGCGGAAGGTGACTTTCAGTACAAAATTCTTGTAGTGTTTCTTGGTACGGAGGAAATCGTTGTACTTGAGCCCTGGAGATTTGCCAATGATCGCGCCGCCTTCCACACGCCACAAGCCGGGTGTATCGACAATCCACTCATCCAGATTTTTCCCATTGAACAGAGGGCGGAAGCCGTCCTGGGCAAAAGCCGCTACGGAACAGGCAAGCAACAGGGCAGTTCTCATGTTTCTGATTGTATGCGTGGCGTGCGGGTGGTTGCAGGCGCAGGATTGGCCGCAGTTGCGCGGGCCCAGCCGTGACGGAGTTTATGCCGGCGCGGGACGCGTGCCGGCGGGCCAATTGTGGAAGAAGAGTATTGGGCAGGGATTTGCCGCGCCATCGGTGGCGCAGGGGAAACTGGTGGTGTTTTACCGCGATGGCGGCAAGGAACTGGTGGAAGCGTGGAATCCGGCGACTGGGGCGAAGGTCTGGAGTTACAGTTATTCGACTTCGTATCGAGATGATTTCGGGTTTGATGAAGGTCCGCGGGCAGCGCCGACGATTGAAGGCGGGAAAGTGTATACGTTTGGCGCTGAGGGGCAACTGCATTGTGTGAATCTGGCCGATGGGAAGAAGGTCTGGAGCGAGGATACACATGCGAAGTTCCGCGTACGCAAGGGGTTCTTCGGGGCGGCGAGCGGGCCGATTGTAGAAGCTGGAAAGGTGCTGGTGAACGTGGGCGGGCCGGAGGCGGGCATTGTGGCATTCGATGCGAATTCGGGAAAGACGTTGTGGCAGGTGACGAACGATGAGGCCGGATACAGCTCGCCGGTGGCAGCGATGCTGGGTGGTTTGCGGCGGGTGTTGTTCCTGACGCGGGCCGGATTGGTGGATGTGGATGCCGGGGCGGGGAAGGCGCGTCACCAGATGGCGTGGCGGGCGCGCTCACAGGCTTCGGTGAATGCGGCCATGCCGGTTGTGGCCGGGGATGTCTTGTTTCTTTCGGCAAGCTACGGAACAGGCGCGATTGCGTTGGAGGTAAAGGGATCCACGTATCGCAAGTTGTGGTCGAACGACGATTCGCTTTCGTGCCACTATTCCACTCCCGTGCATCTGAACGGAGTGCTGTATGGATTTCACGGGCGGCAGGAAGAGGGCCAGCAATTGCGCGCGGTGGAGCTTCGGACAGGCAAGGTTCTTTGGAGCGTGGATGGAATGAGGGCGGGGACGGTGACCCTGGCCGGCGATACACTGCTGGTGCTGCGTGAGGATGGCGAGTTGGTGACGGCGAAAGCGGATCCGAAGCAGTTCCAGGCGACCGGGAAATACCGGTTGTTGGATGGAGTGGTGCGGGCGTATCCGGCGATTGCTGACGGAAGAATCATTCTACGCAACGAGAGCGCGATCACGGCGTTCCGGCTGCAATGATTTGGGAGGCGCGATGCTGAGAGGCGTGCTGGTGGGCTGTGGCTATTTCGCTCGGATCCATATGGAGGCGTGGAACCGCATGCGGGATCAGGTGTCGATGGTGGCGTGCTGCGATGTGGAGCAGGACAAGGCTTTTCATTTCGGGCGAGAGCACGGGATTGAGCACGGCTACTATGACTATCGAAGGATGCTGCAGCGGGAAAAGCCGGACTTTGTGGATGTAGTGACGCGGCCGGATTCCCATTGGGAGATCACAGCCGCAGCCGCGGATTTGGGAATTGCCGTACTTTGCCAGAAGCCGCTGGCTCCGGCACTGGAGGATGCCGAGCGGATGGTGGAATATTGCGAGCAGCGTGCAGTGCCGCTGATGGCGAACGAGAATTGGCGCTGGCAGGCGTGGTTTCGAGAGATGAAGGGATTACTCGATTCCGGAGTGATCGGTAAGCCGTTCTACTTTGCGTTGCGCCATCGAGTGGCGGATGGAGTGGGGGAACATCCCTACGCGCGGCAGCCCTACTTTGTGGATATGCCGCGGTTGCTGCTGATTGAGACCATGATTCACTTCATCGACACGGCCCGGTTCCTGGTGGGGGAATTGCGGCTACGGGATGCCCTGCTGCGGCGAGTGAATCCGCGGGTGCGTGGGGAGGATGTGGTGCTATTGACGTTTGAGGGCGATGGGTTGACAGGGATGATTGATGGAAACCGGTTGAGTGCGGCGGAGCAGGAAGGGCCGGTGATGGGGGACATGCGCATTGAAGGGGAACGCGGTGTGCTGTCGTTGACGGGCGACGGTAGGATCTGGATTCGGCCTGTGGACGGGCCGGCTCGCGAGCATGTGTACGAGATGCCGAGCGTCGGCTATCGTGGCGACAGCGCGTACCGTACCCTGCGGCACTTTGTTGACTGCCTGACGTCGGGTTCGGCATTTGAGACGTCCGGACGGGAGTATCTGAACACAACGAGGATCGTGTTCGAGGCCTACGCGAAGGCAGGATGGTGACGCGGTTTTTCTAATCGGTTTTGTCACCTCGGGATAGGGACCGCATCTTATCCGGCAGAGGAGAGATTCCATGACGATAGACCGATACCTACGCATGATTGCTGGTGCCTTTGTGATGCTCTCCGTGGCGCTTGGCTATTGGGTGGATCCACGCTGGTTTCTTTTCACGGGTTTCGTGGGGCTGAACCTGTTCCAATCTGCTTTCACAAACTGGTGTCCGATGATCACCATACTCAAGAAATTGGGGGTGCCCGCCACCTCCGGAGGTTGTGCCTAAATGTTTCTTCGCTGTCTTGCTGTTGTGGCGTTGACTCTTCCAATGGCCGCGCAGGATGCGCTGCTGAAGCAGGCCCAGGCTGCATTTCGGCCGGTTCCGAGTGTTCCGCCGGTGCTGAAGTCGAATCCTTCCAATCCGGCGAAGCTGGAATTGGGGAAAATGCTTTTCTTCGATCCGCGGCTCTCGTCGAGCTGGCTGATCAGTTGCAACACCTGCCACAACGTTGGACTTGGTGGAGTGGACCTGCTGGAAACTTCGATTGGGCACGGCTGGCAGAAGGGCCCTCGCAATAGCCCCACGGTGCTGAATGCGGTGTTCAATATGGCCCAGTTTTGGGACGGCCGGGCAAAGGATTTGAAGGAACAGGCGATGGGGCCGGTACAGGCGGCGGTGGAGATGAACAGTACTCCGGCTCGATCCGTGGAGACGCTCAAGAGCATCCCCAGCTACGTGGCACAATTCCAGAAGGCTTTTCCGGGGGAATCGAACCCGGTGACATTTGAGAACATGGCACGGGCGATTGAGGTTTTTGAGGCCACTCTCATCACTCCGGATTCCACGTTTGACCGCTACCTGCGGGGTGATGCAGCAGCGCTGAACACTCAGGAGAAGGAAGGACTGCAAGCCTTCATGAGCAAGGGTTGCCGCAGTTGCCATGGTGGCGTGAACCTTGGAGGGCAGGGGTATTTCCCCTTTGGTGTTGTGGCGAAACCGGGCGGGGAAGTGCTGCCGCCAGGGGACAAAGGACGCTTCGCTGTGACCAAAACAGCCAGCGATGAATATGTTTTCAAATCGCCGTCGTTGCGCAATATCGTGCTGACCGCGCCTTACTTCCATTCGGGTAAAGTGTGGGATCTGAGGCAGGCTGTGGCCATCATGGGATCGTCACAATTAGGGGCGACGTTGACGGAGAAGGAGACGGATGCCATTGTGGCCTTCCTGCGGACACTCACGGGGCGACAGCCGAATGTGACGTATCCGGTGCTGCCTCCGCATACGGCATCGACGCCGCTGCCGGATACTTCCCTGAAAAGCGCATCCCGTCATTGATTCTAGAATTCGAGCGCGGCGAAAAGCTGCACCTGACGCGCGTTGAGGATCTCAATGGGTCGACGGAATGAAGTGAGCTTGGCGCCGTTCGCGGCATAGAACGGGCTCACTCGAAGAGGATTAGTGTGGTTGAGCAGGTTGAAGGATTCCAGGCCGAGGTGCCATTTCGCTCGCTCGTGATGGATGGGGACCACTTTGAAGATGCGCAGATCGAGGGTATGTGTGGCTGGTGAGTAGAACGGATTGCGGCCAAAGCCAAAGGGGCGTGAAGAGAGTGGATACGCAGCGGAGCGGAAGCTGTCCGTTGAGTCGAGTGCGTTCAACGGGCGGCCGGATCCACTGGTGAACATGGGGGCGAGTGTGAGGCCGTCGAGCGCCGTCTGGATCCACCCGGGAAGAAACTCCCAATCGTCCAGTGGTGGCTCGTAGAGCAGACTGGCCGTGAACCGGTGCACCTGATGTTGTCTGGACAGCGCCCACTCTGCCTGTAAGTCGGCCGGGTTGTGGGGCTGCTCGTCGTAGTCGGAGGCATCGTCCCGGGTACGTCCAACCGTGTAGCTGAAGAGGTACGTCAGTTCTTTTGCCATACGGCGGTTCAAGGTGAGTGTGGCGCCCTGGTATGAGGAGCGGGCGGTCTGCTCCAGTAGATAGCGCGGTTGAATGGCTGTGGCGATATTGCGCGAGCGTGGCAAGCGGAGCCCGCGTGCAGCGGTGTATTCGAGCGAGAGTGTGGTGTCTCGATTGAAGGCGCGCTCCACGCCTGCGGTGATGCGTGGTGCATACGTGGAGGGAAAGTGTTGCGACACGGTGTACTGCGCGATAGGGATCTGGGTCACGGATGCCGGATTGAGGTAGGCCTGAGTGGCCGCGGCTCCCGTCGCGTAGCGCTCGAAGGCTCGCGTGCCGTTCTTTTGCAGCGGATCGTTGAGGAAGGCGAGTGGGTAGCGGTCGAAGAACAGGCCGGCGCCGGCGCGAAAGACCCAGGTGGACGTGGAACCGGGGCGCCAGGCCACGCCGAGCCGTGGCGCGAGGTTGGTACTGCTCGGTGGTAGACCGGTGGGCAATCGCTGGCGATCCAGGCGGAGGCCTGCTTCGATTGTCAGACCGTGGCGGGGCTGCCAGCGATCTTGCAGCCAGAGGCCGATGGGGATAGTGTTGAAGTTGGTGTGCGGTTCCCCGAATGCCTGAAGGTACACATCGGCGCGGCCCGCCTGATAGTCGGCGAGCGTGGGAAAGATAAATAGGCCGGCAAAGCGATTGGCGAGACGGGCATCGAGTTGTACCTGATGAACACTGCCACCAATGCTGAGCATGTGTGCCCCACGCACGATGCTGACACTGTCAACGACTTCCACATGCGTTTCTGTGCGTTGCTGATCCAGGCGGTATGCACCGCCGAAGGTGATGATGCCGGGAATCTCGATCATCATTCCCGGCGAGTTTGGGGTGATATCCGCATTGCGGCGGGAGAGTTGTACCCGCAGGTCATTGACCAGAGACGAGGAGAACGTTGAGGTGATGCCGGAGACAAAGGCATGGTCACGCAGAAGGCTGCTGCCGCGCGCACTGAGGTCACTGAAGTTGTCCACTCCAAGCACATCGTTTTGCACCCGGCCGCGGGAATACGCGTAGCGGCTGGTCCAGTGGTGTTTGGTGGAGAAAGTATGATCGAACTTGAGGGAAGACTCGGTGTCGTGTCCTTTGGCTGGGTAGAATCCTGAAGTGAGATTCCCGCCGATGGCCGCTTTCTGCGACTGCGTAGTTTCGGACCACTCCTCGCCGGATTCCCAGGCGGTCTCCACGGCAGCGGCGAAGAAGGTACGGTCCCTGAGGATTGGACCGTTGAGGGACGCTCCGGGTTGGTAGCGGCGGTATTGCTGCTTGCGCGGGGCTGAGATTTCCGCGTTGCGCGCATTCAGCGATTCATTCTGAAGGAACATTGTTGCATCGCCGTGCCAGAGGTTGGATCCCGATCGGGTGACGACGTTGACGATACCGCCTGCGGCGCCGCCGAACTCGGCGCTGACGGATGTACCGGAAACGCGGAACTCCTGCACCATTTCGAGGCCAATGGCGACGCGATTTCCGCCGGTAGTTTCATCGCGGTTGTCGACGCCATCAATGGAGATGCTGTTGTTCCGTCCCCGCAGGCCGGCGAAAACGAAGCCGCTGTCGTTGGCGACGTTGCGCGTTCCGGCGGCGGAGCGTTGTGTGCTGGCGCCGGCGGAGGGGGACATGCCAGGAGCCGCGAAAACGAAACTGAGGTAGTTGCGATTCTGCGATGGGGTTTCTTCCACGCGGTCGTAGCCGAGGGCGACGCTAGTTGTGGTCGCCGAAGTTTGGATTGCTTCCGTTTCGGCGTGAACGTCCAGCTTTTCCGAGACTCCGGCCGGTGATACCGTCACCCGTTGGAATACGGTCTGGCCGACGGAGACAAGCAGGGAATCGATGCGGGTGGTCGCAAAGCCAGCGGCAGTTACGGTGAGCGAGTATTCCCCGATGGGAACCGCTCGGAATTGGAACCGCCCGGATGCGTCGCTTTGGACCATGCGCAGGGCTGATGTATCCTGCTTACGCAGTTGCACGGCCGCGTTTGGGATGACTCCGCTGGCCGAATCGAAGATGGCTCCTTCCACCTGACCTGTAGCCGCAAGTGACTGGCCATGTGCTGGAAATGCCGCGAGCAGCACAGCAGTGGCTAGGGCTACGGTGACCGGCATTCTTCCTATTGTGCTTCAGTGTATTAGAGCAAGTGTAATCCCACGACACATTCCACGATGGACCAGATGAGGCAGATGGCGGCAGTGAGGACACTGGCCAGTTCCCGGGCGCGGCCTAGTGCTCCGATCCAGATGGCGCACACCGGGAAGATACCGATGGTGAATAGGAAAGCGATGTACCAGGCGGCGCGGAAGAGTGCCCACTCGGGGTAGTGTCCGCCGTGCAGGACATAGGCAAGTGACTGCGTGAGCCAGGCGAAGGTGAGGAGCACAAGCGCGGCTACGGGGTGCGTGTTTCCCTGTGTTGTCCAGGGGAAGCCGTCGAACGGCGGCGTTTCATCGGGGGCGCATCTCCAGTTGCTGTGGCATGCGCGGAGGAGCGTTGTGAATTCGGCTTCGAGCAGGAGTGTCTGCTGTTTGAGGACCGCCAGTTGTTGACTGAGCACGCGGTGAATGACGAACGCCAGGATGCCGACCGCCAGCCCCATTGCTGCGGGCCAGATGGCCTCCGAGAGGAACCAAGCCAGTGCGGCCATGGCACTGGTTTTGTCACCGGTGATACCTCGGAACGAGCCGATGATGCCGTCCACGGTGGCGAAGATGCCGAGCCATGGAGCAACGGTGGAGATTGTCGCCAGCGAGTTGAGCCCGCGGCCCAACTCTGCATGCCATTGGGCCACGGCTCGGTTCATGGTGATGTTGGACACCTTGCGACGGAGAAAAGTTCCGCGCTCAGCGCAGTGTGAGTGTTGCGGTCGTGGAGGTGCCTCCAACTGTCAGAGTGGCTTCGATGGGGCCGTTTGCCGCTGGATCCGGCAACCTGGCGTTGATTTGAAGAACTCCCGCGGTTTGCGGTGCGTGGCCTGTGAATTCGATGATGGCCGGTTGACCGGCGAGCAAGAGTTCGACAGTGGCGGTGAGTGAAGGAAGGTTGGTTGTGTTGACGAGCGCTCCCGTAGCCACGTTCGGGGTGAACTGCCCGGCGCCTGTCACGAACATCACGATGACATCGCCGATGCGGAAGGCTGAAGGGTGAATACCAGGCCTGTGTTGTTGAATGGACAGATTAAGCGGGGCCGAGCGCTGGCCATTGTAGGTGACAATGATTTCGGCTTGGGTGGTTCCGGCAAGTTCGTAGGGCACCTGGAAGTTCAACTGCGTTGATTGCGCGTAGAGAAGCGGCGCGTTGAGGCCGTTGACGGCGACGCTCGATCCCGCGATGGATCGGGGCAGATTGCCGTTGGCGTCGGCCGCGGCGGAAGTGCCGAAGACGGGACCGAGTGCTTCGCCATAGATGGAAACGATGCCCCCTGGGACGAGTGGGCTTGCATCGCCACTGAAGGCATTGACAGCAGCCGAACTGAAGCGTGGTGTTGACGGCGCTGGTTCGGATGCGAGCAGCAGAAGTTGGTTCGAAAGGCCACCGTTTACGTTACCTCCGAAGAATACGGTGCCGAGGCCAGGGGCGAAGGCGGCTTCATGCCGCGAGCGCGCGGTAGGCGCGGGCGAGAACCGCATCTGGATCCACTGTGAGCGTGCCGGATCGTATTCCCAGGTGTCGTTGAGATTGCCAGTGTCTCCCGCTCCCGCAAAGAGGACCAGGCGCCGCCGGGTGGTGTCGAAGCTCATGCCGTACCATTGACGTTCGGGCGGTTTGAGGCCGGCGGATCGCTCGGTCCAGCGGTGGGTTGTGAGATCGAAAGACCAAAGGTCCCCCAAGGGACAAGGGCCAAACCCACTGGCACAGCCACCGTAGAGAAGCATCTGGTTGCCTTCCATATCGAGCACGGCGTGATGCAGGCAGCGGCGGAGCGGGCGCTCGCCGTTGGGGCTGATGTTCTGCCAGCGGTTGGTGGAGAGATTGAGCGCCCAGGTGTCATCGAAGCGGCCTTCGTCGGTGAAGCCGTGAGAGATGATCATGCGGTCGCGAGTGGGATCGAGAACGGCCGAGTGGCCGTACCGCTCATTGGGGCCGGAACCACCGGGGGCGATCTGTTGCCATGTGTTGCGGGCGATGTCGTAAGCCCAGGTGTCGCTGAAGAATCCACTGGCTTGTCCTCCGAACAATAGAAGCCGGCGGCGTTGGGCATCCAATAGCAAGGTGTGGCCGAAGCGTGCCGCGGGAGGGCCGCCCGAGGCCCGCAGTTGTGTCCAGCGGCCCTCTTCGATGGAGTAAGCCCAGAGATCGTTCGCGGGCCGCGTGTCCCGGCCTCCGAACATGTAGATACGCTTGTCGTGTTCATCGTAGGCGATAGCGCCGTCGACACGGCCGGAGGGGCCTTCACCCGTGGCGGGAAGCTCGCGCCATGGAGGTTGCTGCGCCGTGGCGATGACGGAGCACACAAGGAATACCAGATGTTTCATGCGGCTTATATATCCCGAGAGGCGCGTGGACCATTCCCGCGGAAGATAATAGGAGCTATCGATGACGACTCGCCGGCCGCAACTTGGTGCTCATTTCGAATCGAACGTGCCCGGGTTGTACATCATTGGGGACCTGGCCGGAGCGCCGGTGTTGAAGTTGGCGATCGAGCAGGGGAGTGAACTGGCGGAGCATCTGGCTTCGTTGCCCGATGCCCGAGGGACGATGCCGCTGGATGTGCTGGTGGTGGGCGCTGGAGCGGCGGGTTTAAATTGCGCGCTAATGGCTCGGGAGAAAGGGCTGCGTGTGTTGGTGCTGGAGAAAGCGAAGCTTGGGAACACGATTGAGGAGTTTCCGGAAGGCAAATGGGTGTATGCCGAACCGGAAGAGATGGCCGTGCGTGGGAAGTTGTGGCTGGAGGGGGCTTCGAAGGAAGAACTGCTCCAGCGTTGGCAGCGGAATGTTGCGGAGAGCGGATTGGATGTGCGGATGGGTGAAGGTGTAACGGCGATCGAACGGCTGGCGGATGGGTTCGAAGTACGCACGGAGAAGGGAGCATTTCGTGCGCGCAGAGTCGTGCTGGCGACCGGGCAGCGAGGCAATCCCCGATGGTTGGGTGTGCCGGGCGAAGATGATGACCGTGTGTTGCATCGCTTGTACGCTGTCGCGCCGTATGAGGGGGAACGGGTGCTGGTGGTGGGCGGCGGCAACAGTGCGGTGGAGGCGGCGATCGCGTTGAGTGCGCACAATCACGTAGTGCTGAGTTATCGGGGGACCAAACTCCATCGTGTGTTTGCGGAGAACCGGCGGAAGTTGAATCAGTCCGTAGCGGAGGGCCGTATCCAATTGTTGTTGGGCTCCACTGTGAAGCGCTTCGATGGAGGCGTCTGCACCCTGGAAGGCGGTGAGACAATTCCCTACGATCACGCTTTCGTTCTGATTGGCGCCGATGCACCAGTGGATTTTCTGCGGAGCCTGGGTGTGCGGATGGAGGGCGATTGGAACTGGCGGCGTGTATTGTGGCTGCTGCTCATGTTTGGGGTGGCCTATTCGATCTACGGCATCAAGCGGGGGCCGGGTGTAGAACTCTGGCCTTACACCGGTTGGGCGTATCAGGCTCTGAGTGTGCTGGATCGGCCGGTGGCGTTTTGGTATACGGTGCTCTACACGGTGGTGATGACGGTATTCGGACTACAGGCGATGAAGCGGTGGGGTTTCGACAAGAAGGACCGGTTTCAGGTTTGGCGATACACGAGTCTGATCGGGTTTCAATGGGTGTTCTTTTTCCTGATTCCGGAGTTTCTCTACCGCTGGCTGGTGAATGAAGAGTCGTGGCGCAGCTATGGGTTGGTATATGCGTGGCCGCTGTTCTTTCACACGTTCATCGGCTCACCGCACATGTTCTGGACTGTGTGGGGAGTGGTGCTGGCGTTCGTTCTGATTCCGTTGCTGGTGTTGTTTCAAGGGAAGCGCTACTGCAGTTGGGTGTGTGGATGCGGCGGATTGGCGGAGACGCTGGGCGACCGCTGGCGGCACCTGGCGCCGAAGGGGCAGGCGAGCATCCGGTGGGAGCAGATGGCATCGGTGGTGCTGATTGCGGCAACGGTGTGCACGTTGTGGCCGGCGGCCGCGGCCCGCGATTGGTACGGGTTGGTGGTGGATCTGTGGCTGGTTGGGATTGTGCCGGTAACGCTCTATCCGTTTCTGGGCGGGAAGATCTGGTGCCGGTATTGGTGCCCGCTGGCACGCATGATGCAGGTGATGAGCAGTTTCTATACACGGGTGGGCGTGTCGCGATTTGCGATTGAGGCCAATGAGAAGTGCATTGCCTGTGGCGAGTGCACGCGCTATTGCCAGGTGGGGATTGACGTGATGCAGTTTGCACTGAAGCAGCAGCGCATTGATAACGCGAACACGTCCTGTATCGGATGCGGTATCTGTGTCACGGTGTGCCCGATGGACACGCTGCGCTTTGCCGGGCATGTTGAGGAGAAACTGGTTCAGATCACGACCCGAAGTGCGTCATAATCGGTCTCATGCAGATGACGAGACGGGCGTTTGTGGGAAGCGCGTTGACGCTGCCTTTGCCGGCACAACAGGCCACTGGGGGCGTGCCGAAACGGGCGCTGGGCCGGACGAAGGAGTTCGTTTCGATGCTGGCGTTGGGTGGGGCGCACATCGGGCGTGTGGGGCAGAAGGATCGGGCTGAGGCAATTCGCATCATGCACGCGGCGATCGACGGCGGGCTGACGTTCTTCGACAATGCCTGGGATTACCACAACGGATGGGGCGAAGAGATGATGGGCCTCGGTCTCGAAGGGGGCTGGCGCAACCGTGTGTTCCTGATGTCGAAGAACTGCGCACGAGACTACGAGGGAAGCCGGAAGTGTCTGGAAGACAGCCTTCGGCGGTTGAAGACGGATCATCTGGATCTGTGGCAATTCCACGAGATGAACTATGACAACGATCCGGATTGGGTGTTCGAAAAGGGTGCATTGAAGTACGCACTGGAAGCGGTGAAGGCGGGGAAGGTGCGGCACATCGGATTCACTGGCCACAAGGATCCGCGGATTCATCTGAAGATGCTGGCGAAGCCGTATCCATGGGTGACGGCGCAGATGCCGATCAATGTGATGGATGCCTGGTACAGGAGCTTTCAGAACGAAGCGCTGCCGGTGTGTGTGAAGAAGAATGTCGCGGTGATTGCCATGAAGACGCTGGGTGGAGGACCGATGGAGGCGCGCATTCCGTCGAAGACCAAGATTACGGCTGAACAGTGTGTGCGCTTCGCGCTGAGTCTGCCGGTGACGACCGTGTGCCGGGGATATATGACTATGGATCAGCTGCAGCAGGATCTGCGGATTGCCCGTGATTTCAAGCCGCTGAGCCAGGAGGAAAGGCTGGCGATATTGGAGATGTCGAAGCCAGAGGCCGGGGATGGCCGGCACGAGTTATTCAAATCGACGCAGACGTTCGATGGAGCGCCGCATCGGGAACAGCACGGATTCGCGCTGTAGTTATTTGTGGCGGTAGGTGATGCGACCGCGCGTCAGATCGTAAGGGGAGAGTTCCATGGTGACGCGGTCACCGTTCATGACTTTGATGCGATTGCGGCGGAGCTTGCCGGCCATGACGGCGAGGACGGTGCTACCCGCATCGAGTTCGACGGAAAACATTCCAGCTTTAAATTTCTCAATCACTTTGCCCATTACTTCAATAGAATCTTCTTTAGACAAGTTATTCCTTTCCAGAGGCTGTAGCCGATTTGATGGCTAGCGAATCGAGGCAGGGGATACGCTCCAGGAGGGCGAATACGACTACCGGAATTTGCGGGACGTCAAATACTTCTTCATTGTATCAAGTTTGGTGCTGCGAAACCGGCCTGTAACTTCGATACACTAGAGCTTGCCACTGCTATTTCTGTTGCTGGCTGCGTGGCTGAACGCGGCTGACAAGAATCCGCAACCATCCACCACGGCGCCTCCGCCGGCGCCCGCAAAACCAGCGAGACCGTCCCTGTCCAGTGCCGCTGCGCGCCGCAACGAGAACGTCGCGGTGAACCGGATTGACAAGGATGTGCTGAAAGAGGCGAACGTGCGGCTGGGCGTGAACTACGCGATTGTGCCGCTGGCTCCGGTGGAAACGAGTTTGTATGCCAGCGAAGTGGGCCGCCCCGGGGCGGAACTGAGTGTCATGCGTGCGGCGCCAATTGCCTCGCGCTGGCATGCGGATCTGTTTGCGAACCATCAGAACTCGGTGTTCAACGCGCGGACGTTCTTTCAGGCGGGTCCGGTGAAGCCGTCGCGGCAGAATAACTACGGTGGGCGTTTTACCACGCACATACAGGGCCTGGGTGACATTACCGCGAACCTCAATCAGCGGAAGATTCGCGGGATGGTGAACGGGAATGTGCTGGTGCCACTCGCAAACGAGCGCACTCCTACGGCAACGGATCCGGCGCTGCGGGCTCTGGTGCAGCGCTTTCTGAATGCCTATCCCAACGAGCTGCCGAATCGCCCGGACTTCGATGAGCGGGCGCTGAACACGAATGCTCCGCAACTGGTGAATGAGATCGATGGCAGCGTGCGTCTGGATCGGAAGATTTCCGAAAAAATGAGCCTGTTCCTGTCACACGCGATCAACCGGCAGTATGTGGATGCGTTCCAACTGGTGGCCGGGCAGAACCCGGATACGGACATCCATACGCAACGCTCGCGCGCGACACTGCAGGTGCATGCTTCGCCGGCGACGGACCTTTCGTTTGGCTTCGGGTTCACGCGTGTCGCTTCGCTGCTGGCGGCCGAGCCCAATGCCGTCGGACCCCGTGTGCGGATGGGCTTTCAGATTGAAGAGTTGGGACCAGATAGCCACTTCCCGATTAACAAGCAGCAGAACACGTTCCGGTGGGGCATGGTGGGCGCTCACCGGGTGGCCGGTGGCCGGCACACGTTGACGTTTGGCGGCGATGGTTCCAGGCTGCAACTGAACGGGATTGAGAGCAACAACTCGCGGGGGCTGATTTGGTTTACGAGCAACTTCGGACGCACGGCGATTCAGAATCTGCTGGCGGGGGCATCCACCACCTATGAGGTGAATGTTGGTGAATTTTCGCGCGGGTTCCGGAACTGGGGCGCCAATTTTTTTGTTGCGGACCAGTGGAAGGTGAACTCGAAGGTGTCGATCTATTATGGATTGCGATACAACCTGGAGACCACGCCATACGAGGTGAACAACTGGAACCAGATTCCATATCGCTGCGACTGCAACAACCTGAGCCCGCGGTTTCATGTGGCCTGGCAGATTCCCAAACAGTGGGTGTTGCGGACTGGATACACGGTATCGTTCGATCAGATTCCGCCGGTGACGTATGCTCAGGTGCGGTACAATCCGCCTCACGCCTTCTATATTCAGGTTCAGAATCCGGACGTTCTCAATCCGCTGAAGAACTTCAATCTGAAGGATCCGAACACGCGCACGTCGCCGACGTTCTATTCGCAGGATTTTGTTTCCCCTTACGCCCATCAGTACAACTTCAGTCTGGAGCGCAAACTCGGGCAGGCGAATCTGCGCGTTGGCTACTTCGGCAGCCGCACCATCAAGCTGATCAACTCCTACATTGAGAATCGCGCGGAGCCTTTGGCGGGAATCCCACTGACCACGCAAACGGTGGATCTGCGGCGGCCGGACGCCCGCTATTACGACGTGAAGTATGTTCTGAACGGCGGGCTCGCGTATCTGGACGGCGGGCAGGTGGCGGTGGACTTGCCTCGATTTGCCGGGAATCTGATGGGTATTTCGTATACCTTTTCGAAGTCGATTGATGAGGGGCCGGACTACACCGCGACGGCAGCCAACCGTGACATCTCACGCGGACGGGCGCAGGCTCAGTATGAGTCCCTGAAGGACCGGAAGGGATTAAGCAACTTCGATTCCACACACGCCGTGATCCTGTATCAGAATTGGGACCTGCCGCGATTTTCGAGCGGGCGGGGATGGACTCACTGGTTGTTGGATGACTGGCAGTGGTCGAGTTCGGCACTGTTGAAGTCGGGGACCCCGCTGACGTTGTATGTGGGCAGCGATGCTCCCGGGTTTGGCAATGTGGACGGCGGGCCCAGCGACCGGCCAAACATTCTGGACCCGTCGATCCTGGGGAAGACCATTTCGCATCCGGATGTAGCGCCGATTATCTTGTCGCGTGACAAGTTCGGATTCATAGTGCCTGGCGAACGCCGGGGTTCGCTGGGGAAAGGAGCATTCCGGAAAGCAGGAATTGCCAACTGGAACGGCGGCTTTACCAAACGTTGGAAGCTCTCGGGCGCCAGCGAGCGGACCGTTCAGTTCCGGGCTGAGGCCTTCAATCTCGGCAATCATCCGCAGTTTGATGAACCGAACCGGAACCTGAATGCCACGGCCTTCGGCAAGATCACCAATACGCTCAATGATGGACGCATCTTCCAGCTTGGCTTGCGTTTGATTCTGTAGTGGTTCCGGAAGAGATACAATTCTCCCGTGAGACCCAAAACCGCATTTATCACTACGATTTGCCTTGTTGCCGCCGTTGCCGCGGTGAGTTTCGGCCGACCGGCGGACATCCCATTTCTGAAGCATGAGATCGATCTAGGCGCCAATGAATCAGCCACGGTAGCTGATATCAACGGGGACGGAAAGCTCGATATCGTTTCCGGGGAGAACTGGTTTGCCGGCCCCAAATGGACGAAGCAGCAGTTCCGGGACATTTACTTTGCCAACAACTACATTGACAACTTTAGCGATCACGCCATTGACGTGAATGGCGACGGGCGGCTGGATGTAGTGAGTTGCTCGTGGTTCAGCAAGGAACTGGCGTGGTATGAGAATCCAGGCAAGACGGGGAAGTGGGCGAAACACCAGATCGACAGTGGGGACAACGTCGAATTCTGCTGGTTGGTGGATCTGGACAACGACGGGAAGGCGCGCGAGTTGCTGCCGCAGTTTGGCGGGGCGAAGTCGAAGACGGCCTGGTATGAGATCAAGGACAAAAAGTGGGTGAAGCACGTGGCCAGCCAGACGGGCTACGGGCATGGGATCGGCGCCGGTGACTTGAATGGAGACGGACGCTCGGACATCCTCACTCCGAAGGGATGGCTGGAAGCTCCAGCCGATCCGCGGCAGGAGAATTGGACGCTGCATCCGGACTGGGATTCCGGCAAAGGGCACCTCGGCTTTATCTATGCCTACGATGTCAACGGCGACAAGAAGACCGACGTTGTAACTTCGATGGCGCATGATTACGGCGTCTTCTGGATGGAGCAGACTGCGCCGGGGAAGTTTGAGAAACGGATGATCGACGATAGCTGGTCGCAGGCGCACGCGATGACACTCGTCGATTTGAATGGCGATGGACGCAAGGATCTGGTCACTGGGAAACGGTTCATGGCGCACAACGGACGCGATCCGGGCGAGAAGGAGCCGCTGGGAATTTACTGGTACGAATCGCAGCCGGCGGCGGATGGCAAGGGGCTGACGTGGACAAAACACATCATCGACTACTCCACGCGAACGGGCGGTGGGATGCAGATTGCAGTGATCGACATCGATGGCGATGGCGATTTGGATGTGGTCACTCCAGGCAAGAGCGGGCTCTTCCTGTTTGAAAATCTGACGAAAGGGAAGCGATGAATACTAGGAGAGATTTTCTGAGTTCCGGCGCGGCCCTGGCCGCTCCGGCATTTCTCAGTGCCCAGTCGCCTAACGACGCTGTTCGTGTGGCGGTGATCGGTGTGGGCAACCGTGGCGCCTACCTGTTGCGGCATGTTCTCAACGTGCCGAAGGTGCAGATTGTGGCGCTATGCGATCTGGATGGCCAGCGCTTGGCGGCGGCGTCGAAGGCAGCGGCGGCGAAAGGGCACAATCCGGCGGCGTACACCGACTTCCGCAAGATGCTGGATGAGCGCAAGGACATCGACGCTGTGCTGATAGCCACGCCGGTGGACACGCATAAGATGATCGCGATTGCCGCGCTCGAGGTGGGAAAGCACGTTTACTGTGAGAAGCCGATGGCGGTGCAGCCGGCGGATGCGCGCATGATGGTGATGGCGGCGAATAACGCCAAAGGCATTTTTCAAGCGGGCTTCCAGTTGCGCCATGATCCGAATCGCGCTGCGGCAATGAAGTACCTGCACAGCGGGGCCCTGGGCAAGGTGCTGTATGCCCACGGAATGCGGCATACCGGCGATCTGCCACGGGAGACGGCCTGGTATTTCGACCGCGTGCGTTCGGGGGACAACATTGTCGAGCAGGCGTGCCATATTCTGGATCTGTTTGTGTGGGCGATCGGGAAACCACCGCTGCGGGCATTCGGTTCAGGCGGGATCAACCTGTACAAAGGGGAGCCGGCGGGCCGCACGACGATGGACAACTACAGCGTGATTTATGAGTTTCCCGACAACGTGCGCATGAACTTCAGCCACATCTATTTCGACCCGGCGGGTTTTTCCGGGATCAAAGAGCGCGTGTGGGGGGAGAAAGGCGCGGTGGATCTGGCGGCGGCGACCTGGTCCGCTCTCAACCAGAAGGGCGAGAACAAGATTCCGGTAGAGAACGAGGGAAAGGATTCGACGTATCTGTCGCTGGAGGCGTTTGTGGACAACGCACGGGCGAAGCGCAAGCCGTTGAACCATGCCGAGTCGGCACAGCTCTCCACGCTGGTGGCTATGATGGGAAGGAAGTCGATCTACGAGAAGCGGGTCGTAACCTGGGAGGAAATGAATGCTTAGCTGTTTTACACGCAGAACGATGCTGGCCAGTCTGGCCACGGGGATTGGGCTGTTGCGCGCGGCCGAGGACAAGCCGAAGCAATTGACCGCCGACGAAGTGGAGGAAGCACTGCGGGACGGCAAGGCCTTTCTGTTAGACGTGCGCGAGCCGAAGGAACTCGATGAGTTCGGAACCATCAAGGGCTATGTGAATATTCCGCTGGGCCAGTTGGAGAGCCGGCTGAATGAAATTCCGAAAGACAAAGTTGTTGTAACGCTCTGCCAGCGCGGTGTGCGCGCCGGCAAAGCGGGTGAACTGCTGATGAAGAATGGATACACTGTGGCCGGTGCTTGCGGCATCCTGGATTGGAAGAGTAAGCAGAAGCCTGTCGTCTATCCGAACAAAAAGTAGACTATTGGCGTTTCTGAGCCACCATGCGCTTTGACTTTTCGAGCAGAGCCTTAGCGCGTGGGAGGCTCTCCATGGCCTTCAGAACTTCCGGATCGGTGGCCGCGGCCACCTCGTCCGAGCGTTCCTTGCCGAGGGCGGTGGTCAACATCTCCAGACGCAACTGGCGTTTCACCCAATCGAGGTTCGTAGCAAATTCCGATTCTTCAAACGGGATGTTCTTCTCGCGAAGAAACATCTTGAAATCGACCATGGTGTTCTCGTCGACGTCCCAATTCTGCGGCAGGGCCGTATCCTGTTTGGGGCCGAAGTGTTTCGCCGTGAAGTAGAAGAAAGCGCCCCGGCCCAGCAACTGTGCCTGGAACTTGGAGAGCTTCGGCGCTTCGTATTTCTCATCAGGCGAAATGCCGCCGCCACCAAACACCACACGCCCGCTGTCGGTGGCCTTCTGGTCACGTTCGTTGCGGGTTGCGGTGTTGGCCTTGTAGTAATAGTCGAAGAACGAACCCTTGGAGTAATCGCGCTGGATCAGACGGCCGCTAGGCGTGTAAAAACGTGCGATCGTCAGCAATAGAGAAGAGTCTCCGGAAAGCTGATAGGGAGCCTGCACCAAGCCCTTGCCAAAGGTGTTCTCACCGAAGATCCAGGCCCGGTCATGATCCTGCAGGGCGCCGGAAACGATTTCCGCGGCAGAGGCGGAACCGCGGCTCACCAGGGTAACGATGGGGTACTTGCGGCCGGAATTGCCCCGGCGTCCCGAATGGACGCGTTCGGCCTGAATGCGGCCACGCTGGGAAACAATGGACTGCCCGCGTTCGAGGAACCGCTCACTGACGGCGACCGCTTCCTGCAAGACGCCGCCGGGGTTATCCCGCAGGTCAAGCAGAAGCCCTTCCACCTTGTCTTCGCCGAGGCGCTTCAGCGCAGCTTCGAACTCTTTACTTGTGTTTTCGTTGAATGAGTCGATGCGGACATAGGCGATGCCGTTCTTGACCCAGACTGCGGTGGGTACGGTGGGACGATCTACCTGGTCGCGAACCAGATCGTACATGATCAGGTCTTCGTGGCCATCGCGCTTAATGCCCAATTGCACCGGCGTGCCACGCGGGCCCTTGAGCAAATCGACAACATCGTCAACGCTCGATTTCTCGGTATTCTTGCCGTTGACGCGGTAGATCATATCCCCGGGACGCAGACCCGCTTTGCGGGCGGGGGATCCGGCAAAGGGATAGGAGACAGTGACATGTCCGTTGCGCCACCCGACATACATGCCGACACCGAAGTACTGGCCGCGCTGGTTCTCGCGGAACCGTTGCAACTCTTTCGGGTCGTAGAAGCTCGAGTGCGGGTCGAGCGTACGCAGCATTCCGGGGATCGCCCCGTTGTAGAGCGCTTTTTCAGACTTCACCTCATCGGCGAAGTTTGCCTCCACCAACTGGTAGACCTTAGTAAACGTCTTGAGGCTGTTCTGGATATCCTCCGACGTATTGACGCCGGCGGCGTTTGCCATCACGGCAAGCTGAAGGACAAAGACAACTTTGCCGTAGGCGCGCACAAGCTGTGCGGGGCGCAAAGAAACGGTCATTACGGGAGCCACCTCCACTTGTTACCCAGTATATCGCCAGGAGCGAGATTCTGCTGCTACACCCTTAGAGACGTCTGGGAAGGGGATTCCGTAGCAACAATTTTACGGTTCCAGTTCCGCCAGGAAGAGGTTGCCCTTCGTTTCGTTGCGTTCGTACACCAAGCGCTGGCCATCCGAACTCCAGGCCGGGTAGCGGAGGAAGATCCGGAAGAGTTTGTTATCGGTGATTTTGCGCGGAGCTGCGGTGTCGGCAACTGGTTGCGTGAAGATATTCCAGGGCTCACCCCAAAGAGCGGCATACGCCACCTGCGAGCTATCCGGGGAGAAGGAGAAGATCCAGGCATGTCCGGGCCGGTTGGTGACCTGGACCGGCTCCCCCGTGGAAAGCGGGATGACGATGGTGTGGCTGGAATCGCCGACGAACATCTCTGCTCCGATCGATTTGCCATCGGGCGACCAGGACGGGAACCCAACTGCTTTGCCGGGCGGGCTGATCATGGTTTCTTTCCCGGTGGACACTTCCCGTAGGAACGTGCTGAGTTGCCCCGACTCTAGTCGGTGAAACACCATCTTCGTTCCATCAGGAGAGATCCGGGCCAGTGATTTCCAATTGTCGAGTTTGGTGACAAGCGTCTCTAACCCGTCGGCGAGAGTGTAACGGTAAAGCCCGGTCTGTTCTCCGCGAACACTGGCGTAGTAGACTGCGGAACCATCGGCTGACCATGAGGCCAGATAGTCCCCTCCTGGGTTGCTGGTGATCTGCTTTGGATTCTTGCCATCCGCCCCGATGACGTGAATGTCGCCGTATTGCCCATGGGTCCGCAAGAAGTAGGCGATGCGGGAGCCGTCGGGAGAAAACACGGGCTGGCTCATGCGATAGGTGCTTTCCTGGGTTAGTGCCTGGGTCTGCCCCTCGATGGTTGTCTGCCAGAGGTTGCTTGTCATCGTGGTGGCTGAGTAGGCGAGCCGATTCCCTTTGGGACTTGCCGCGATGTTTCTCAGGTGCACGTACTCGACGGGAGTGAGCAACTCAGGCTTGCCGACGGCCTTCCGTGTTGCCGGATCTCGTTTGAGGAAATAGATGCCCATTGATTTGCCGTCGGAAGCGAGCAGGAAAAAACTAAGGCCATCAGCGGCATAAGAAAAATCGTAAGCGTAAGGTGGTCCCTTCTGAATCTCGATGGGCAGGCGTTGTTTGGCATCCATTTCCCAGAGGGTGCTCTGCTGATTGGCTTCCATCGAGAGGAAGGCAAGGTGATCGGTCTTGGGGCTGGAATGCGGATCGCTGTGGCGTCCGGCGGGCTTGCCCGGTTGGGTGAGCGCTTCCGGGCGCCCCCCATCAACGGAAACTGCCCATATGGTGACCGGCGTTCCGATGATCAGTCCGGTAAACGCTGGCGTGGTCATCGACTCGTTGCGAAAATACACCCGTTTAGAATCCAGTGACCACGCCGGTTGTGAACCGAAATCGGTGAGCTTTCGCGGCTGGCCGCCCAACGAAGAGACGACGTAGATGCTTCGTTCAGCGGCGCAGTAATAGGCAATCCAGGCGCCGTCAGGGGACCAGGAAGGTTCCAGGTTGTTTTTGCCATCGGAGGTGATCGCGACTTCGGCGCCGCCATTTTGCACCTGCTTCACATAGATCTCAAAGCTGCCGGTTCGATCGGATGTGTAGGTGACGGAACTGCCATCGGGAGAGAACGACGGATTCATGTCGAGGCCCGAGGATGTTGTGAACTGGACGGCGCGAGCCGGCGGCTTCGTGGTTGATGTCCACAACCGGATGTAGGGCATCAGGAACGAGAATGCGATTGCCGTAATCGCGGCCAAAGGCACCCACCAGTTGATTTTGGGATCCGGATTCAGCGGTTCGCCAATCGGAGCCGGGTTGACCAGTTCTTCCACCGGGCCGATGAAACGGTACCCGACCGTGGGTACCGTTTCGACGAAGCGGGATTGACGGGCGTCGTCCCCCAGAGCCTTGCGAATCTGCGCGACGGACCGTGTCAGGGAGTTGTCCGTGACGGCCGCTCCGTTCCAGATGCGCTCCAACAGTTCCTCTTTGGGAACTACGCGCGCGCGGTTCTCAATAAGGTGTACGAGGAGCCGGAACGATTTGGGCTCGATATCCACGACTTCGCGGCCGCGGCGCAACTCCATGGTGTTGCCGTCGACCTGAAGATCTTCCAACTGATAAACAGCCATTCGATTGCGAAACTACCGTCCAAAAATGAATCGGAGGCGGCGCGGGTCGGCGCCTCCGTCAAGAACTCCATCGGCAATCCGGATCACGGTTGGGGCGGAGGCATTGCTCCAGTCGCCGCTTGGTTGAACGCGGTGTCCCAGTTGTTCCATGGCTTGCATGGTGGAGCGGGGGATGCGGCTTTCGAGATTCAATTTGCCAGGGGTGAACTCGTGGTTCGCGAAGGAGCTGTAGAAGTGTTCGGTCTGAAAGCGGGGTGCTTCCACAGCTTCCTGCGGACTCATGCCGAACTCAATGATGTTCAACAGCGCTTGCAGCATGGCCTGATCCTGGTTGTCTCCGCCGGGCGTGGACATGGCGAAATACGGCTTGCCGTCCTTCAGAACGAGCGTGGGGCTGAGCGTGACACGCGGCCGCTTCCCGGGTCCGATTTGATTGGCGTGCCCGGCGGTGAGGACGAACGATTGCAGACGCGTAGAGTAGGGGACCCCCGTCTCGCCCGCGATGACGGAAGGCAGCCAGGCGCCACTGGGTGTGGCGGAAAACACATTGCCTTGGCGATCGACCACATTGACGCAGGTGGTGTCCTGCGCCTGGGATGCGGATGTCGTATTACTCGGCGGCGGGAGCGCGGGACCGATAGCTCCGGGGCGATGGTCCATGGAAGCGCGAGCAGGATCGATCTGCTGGCGCCGTTGCGCAGCGTACTCTTTGGACAACAATGTCTCGGCGGGGATCTTGCTGAACTTCGGGTCGCCGTAATAGCGATCGCGATCGGCGAAGGCGAGTTTCGTGGCTTCCACCACAATGTGGAGATATTCCGGGGAGTTATGGCCCATCTTCTTCAGGTCGTAGCCCTCGAGGATATTGAGCGCCTGAACCATTACCGGCCCCTGCGTCCAGAAGCCGGGCTTGCAGATCTCATATCCGCGGTAGGTGCCGCAAACGGGTTTATCTTCCTCTGCCTGATAGGCAGCCATGTCTTTGCGGGAGATGAGTCCGCCGTTGGCTTCCGAAAAATCGGCGATGCGCTGGCCGAGGGAGCCTTTATAGAAGTGGTCGCGAACGGCCTTCAGTTTTTTGTCGCGATTGCCCTTGGTCTTCTTCTCCACGGCAGCGAGCTCACGCAACGTCTTGGCGAGTGTCGGTTGGCGGAAAATTTCTCCACGCTTGGGCGGTGTGCCTCCAGGGAGAAAATATTCGGCTGACGCCGGCCACAGCTTGAGAATTCGCTGGTTGCGCGAAATGAAGGAAACGTATTCCTCTCCGATTGGGAAAGCATCGGCGTATTCGATGGCGGGGGCGATTACTTCGGCGAAGGACTTGGTGCCGTGCTTGCGCAAAGCCAGAATCAGGCCATCGAACAGGCCGGGCAGGATGGCGGAGCGAAGGCCCTGGCCGGGAATCGGGGGCATGTCGCTCGCGGATTCCCATTGCTCCGGCTGCCGGGTCTGATAATACTGCACAGTGGCCTTCTCCGGAGCCGTGCCCACTCCGCTGATGACGATTGGTGGCTTGCCATTCATCTTGATGATGAGCGGCATCTCACCACCGAGTCCGATGCGCGACTGTTCGGTGACGGCAGCCGCAAAGATACTTGCGGCGCCCGCATCCACTGCGTTGCCACCCTGCGTGAGCAGGCGGAAGCCGGCTTCCACTTCGAAGTTGTTGGCAGCGGCCACCATTTCGCGGGTTCCGCGGACCGGAGGAAACATCGTGCCCTGCTGTGCCCAAAGCGCGGTTGCGCCGGTCAGCAATACGAGAACTCGAAGGGATTGCTTGTGGAGTTTCATCGGAGTATCCCTAAATTGTCACACGTTCGCGCCAAGGGCGCGCACCCTCGGCCATGCGGCGGTATTTGCGTAATAGTTCGAACAAAACGACACCTCCGGCAGTGGCCACATTGAGAGAATGCTTGCGGCCCAGCATGGGGATGCGGATGTGTGCGTCGCACATGGCGGAGAGTTCTTCCCCAACCCCATCCACTTCGTGGCCGAAGATGAGGCACAGCGGAAAGCGAGGCTTCCAATCGAACAGGTCGACGGCATGAACGCTGGTTTCGATCGCCACAATCTCGACGTCCCGGGCGTGGAGTTGGCGCACTACTTCTATGGCGTTCCAGGAGTGTTCCCAAGGCACGGTTTCCTCGGCTCCTAGTGCAGTTTTGCGGATCTCGTTGTTGGGAGGCGTACCGGTGATCCCGCACAGATAGAGCTTCTCCAGAGCCACGGCATCAGCGGTTCGGAAAAACGCGCCGACGTTGTAGCCGCTACGCACGTTGTCGAGCAGCACGCTCACAGGGAGGGGGCGCAGATTGTCGTAGGCGCCGGCGGCGGCGGTGGCAGTGTAGGGCAGTCGTTCGCTCAAAACCGAAACTTCTCCGATTCTCCTGTGTTAGGAATAGGGACAGGAGAGACAAAACTGATGAAAACACTATTTTCCTCGATTCTCGTTTCCGCGTTGTTGGCGGGGTCCATGTTCGCCGCCACGATTGACGGCAAGTGGAAGGCTACATCGGAAGCAAAGAGCAAGAAAGGGAAAAGTGCGACCATCACCACGGTGTTCGATCTGAAGAGTGATGGGGCAACTCTTACTGGTTCGGTGACAACCGGCAAAGGACGCCGCGACGTGACCATGGATATTAAGGACGGCAAGATCGAAGGCGACCGCTTCAGCTTCACCACAGTGCAGCAGAACAAGAAGAAGGGTGAAATCAAAATCCAATGGAGCGGATCGGTCAGTGGTGAAGAATTGAAGGGCACCAGCGCTGCCGGCGGCAAGCGCAAGGGCGTTGAGTTTACGGCCAAGCGCATGTAGCTACTGCCGGATCAGACTACGGATGAGGTTGGCACGATTGTGCACCCGTTCGGCCTGAGAGTCCCGATTTTGGGAGCGGTAGAGGTTTCCGAGCCTGGTGAGGCCTTGTGCCACTTGTTCCGACTGCGGGCCGAAGGCCGATTCTTTGGCCTCCACCGCTTTGCGAAGATAACGTTCGGCTTCTGTTGAGCGGCCCGCGGAGAGATAGAATTGAGCGAGCGTATCGTAGGTCTCCCCGAGGAGCGGGCTGTTCTGGCCTAAGGCCTTTTCGCGGACGGCTAATGCGCGCAAATAGAGGCCTTCCGCTCCTTTCATCTTGCCTTGTCCAACGAAGAGCAGGGCCAGATTCTCCACAGCTTTCGAATAGTCGGTGTGGCCGGCGGCTCCGGCGGCTTCCAGCATCTCAATCGCGCGGCGGTAATGGTTCTCAGCCTCGATGCCTTTGCCTTGCGCCTGCAGTGCGGTTCCCAGGTTATTCAATAGGAAGGCGATCCCGGAATGATTGGGCCCGAGAGCTTTCTCCCGAATACCTAGAGCTTGCAAATAGAGTTTCTCGGCATCGGCATACTTGCCTTGCAGATAGAGGACCGAGCCAAGATTGCTGAGCCCCGTGGCGATTTCGGGATGACCTTCCGGTAGAGCCTGGGCACGCAACGCCAGAGCTTTGCGATGTGCCTGTTCTGACTCTTGAAAGCGTCCAAGCAACCGCAGGGCTTCTCCCAGCGTGTTATAGCCGGAAGCAACATTACGGCTGTTGTCGCCACTAGCGGCTTCCCAGGTGGCAATGGCGCGGCGGACAAACTGTTCCGCTTCTTGCGGGTGACCCTGCAGGTTGAGCAACACCGCAAGATTGTTCATTGGAGCGGCGATGTCTTTGTCTTTAGGGTTGTGGGTTTCTCTCTCGGTGATGGACTTGCGGAACATTGCCTCGGCTTCGCGATATCGGCCCCGCATGCGGTATACCTCCGCAAGGTTGTTGACAACGGATGCATAGGCGGCTCGGGCCATTCCTTTGAGTTCGTTGTAGGCGGGCAACGCCTTGAGGTAGAGGACCTCGGCATCGGCATACCGGCCGGTCTGATGGTAGAGCGCGCCGAGGTTGTTCCAGGCTTTCGCCTTGCGCAGGTCATCGTTCGCGAACGGCTCCGCCAGCTTGATGCATTCGAGGTACGCTTGTTCCGCTTCCGAAAATTTGCCTTGCCGGGCAAGTATGTTTGCCCGGGAGAGTTGCAGTTCCCAGGGGTCGGGATCGCCCTGCCCAAGGACAACCCACGAGAATAGACACACGCATAGCCACAGCTTCATGGCGCCCTCCAGCGATTGAGATCTTCGACGTTGTTTCGAAAGTGCCGGATCGCGCCACCGGCCCTTTGGATCTATCTACGCGGGAAGGAGAAAAATGTTCGTGGCGGAGTTGTTAACTCTTGTGGCCTAGATGCCTGGCTCGCGAGCCGTGACGCGGTCGTAAAGGAGACCTGCCACACCCCCGAGGATGGCCCCAACCATGGCCCCTTTGCTGTTCTTACTGATTGCCCCACCAGCCCCAGCCCCGGCTACCGCACCGGCAGCGATAAGGATCAGGGAGTTCTTGATGGGGCGGCGAACGTAGGTCCGCGGCGCATCGGGCGAAGATTGGACCTGGGTCTTTTCGCCCATATCGCGAGAAGCTTTTTCGATGCCTTCCAGAACCTGGGTGGCGCTGATCACGGCATCCACGACTGGTTTGGCGGGGTCCGGTTGTCGAGAGGACTGCGCTGGATCCTGGGCCCAAAGGGCGCCCGTACAAAGGAGAAGCGCAGTGAGCACGAGTGGGAACACACGTTTGTTCATCAGGTGGGGAACCTCCGTTGTTCGAGACGCGCAAGGCCACCGCACGTTACGAAGAGAATGATTAATGTTTGTTGAGCCGGCCAAGCTACAATCGGGGAGATTGCCTCCATTTGAACCACTGTTTCACAACCCACATTGGCAGACGATTCTGGGCTCGTTCTGGCGGCGGCCGGATCTGAAGGGAGCCGCGATCGAGGAGAAGCTGTATCGTACCGAGCCCGCCGTTCAGGTTCTAGTGCGGAGCCAGCGCCCGTCCGGACGGGTGAATGGGGAACTCATATTGGTACATGGGTTGGAAGGGTCCAGCGAAGCGGGGTACATGAGGAGCGCCGCACATGCTGCGCTACGGGCGGGATTCGCGGTTCATAGGATGAACATCCGCAGTTGCGGGGGGACCGAGCACCTGTGCAACACCCTTTATCATGCCGGACTCACAACCGATATCCGCCACTTTGCGGAACACCTTCATGGAACTGGGTTCGGGCCGGTGTTTGTGGCCGGGTTTTCGCTGGGTGCAAACATGGTGACGAAACTGGCGGGTGAATTGGGAAGTGACGGGAGGCGTTTGCTGGCTGGATTGGTAAGCATCAGTAATCCACTGGACCTGCATGCTTGCGCGCTGGAACTGAACGAGAGGCGAAACTGGCTGTACCAACGGCGGTTCGTGGTGCACATGGCGGCCCGCCTGCGGCGGCGGCATGCGCATATGCCGGGTGTGTTTCGACTGGATGCCCTGCCCGGCGTTCGCACGGTGTACGAGTTCGACGACCGGATTACCGCCCCGTTCTTTGGGTTTGGAACTGCGCCTGGATACTACGGAACACAATCCTCGCAGCTCTTCCTGGAGGGAATCGAGATTCCGGCGCTCTTCCTTCATTCGCAGGACGATCCGATGATCCCATTCCGGGTTTACCGGCATGAGGCGTTCCAGAAAAAGAGGAATTTGCGGCTGCTGGCTGTCGAGCATGGGGGCCATGTTGGCTTCCTGGCGCGCGGGGAGCAGCGATTTTGGGTAGATTCCGTGCTGGTGGAGTGGTTAAGGGAACAAGCACGCGCCTAGTGTCGTCTTAGATACTGGTAATAGATCTAATGCACTCCGGCGCACCATTCCGGGAAGCGGCCCGTGTGGCGCTCGATTCCCTGCGAGCGAACAAGCTTCGCAGCTTCCTCACCTTGTTGGGGATTATCCTGGCGACTTCCACCTTGATCGGTGTGATGTCTTTGATCCATGGAATGGACATCTATGTGGCCCAGACCGTTTCCGATATGGGAGCCGACGGATTCCGTATTGTACGGATGGCGTTCTTCGGGAATTGGGATCCGAAGAAGTTTCTGGAGTTCTTGAAGAAAAACCCGGAACTGGGGCCTGAAGAATTCGCGTTTCTGCAGGAACGGGCGACTCTGTTGAAGGCCCTGGGGATGACGAGTTCGCGCCAGGTGCGGGTTTCGGCCGAGGGGCAGCACATGCAAGGCGTGAGCCTGCAGGGCGCTTCGCCGAATCTGGCGGAAATCACGAATACCCAGGTCGCGTTCGGGCGCATGTACACGGAGACGGAGAATCGCAGGCGAATTCCGGTAGCCGTGATTGGCGCCGATGTGAAGGAGACGTTCTTTCCGAACGTGGATCCGACAGGAAAAATCGTACATATCAATGGCCGTCCGTTCGAAGTCGTGGGCTCAGCGAAGTCGTTGGGAAGTGTGTTTGGACAATCCAAAGACAATTTTGTGATGATCCCCATCGAGTCGTTCTTCAAAATGTACGGCTCAAGGCAAGGTGTGGCGTATGCGGCGATGGCGGTTGATCACGCCCATATGTTCCAGGCACAGGATGAAATTCGGATGCTGCTGCGAGCATGGCGCAAACTGCCTCCAGGTCAGGACGACAACTTTGCCGTGGTGAGCTCAGATTCGTTCGCGATGGTGTGGGAGCGGATGACGAGCGCGATTGCAGCGACTGCCGTGGCGGTGGTGAGCGTGTTCATGGTGGTTGGCGGCATCGTCATCATGAACATCATGATGGCCGTGGTGACAGAGCGAACGCAGGAGATCGGGCTTCGCAAATCGCTCGGCGCGCGGCGTAAGGATATTCTGCAGCAGTTCCTGGTGGAGTCGGCTTTGCTCGCCGCAACCGGCGGCTTGGCCGGCGTGCTTCTGGCCTATGGACTGGCCGTGGCTGTACGGAACTTCACTCCGGTACCAATGGCGATGCCTGCGATAGCGGTAGCGACTGGCGTAGGGTTGTCGTCGATCGTGGGGCTATTCTTCGGGATCTATCCCGCGAACCAGGCGTCGAAGATGGATCCGATTGAAGCCCTGAGGGCCGAGCGATGACCGTCAGCGCGGTTCGCTCCGGCATTTCTCTGGCTCTCGACTCCATCCGCTCGCACAAGCTGCGGGCATTTCTCACGACGCTGGGTGTGATCATCGGAACCAGCACGATCATTGGCGTGGGCTCCATCCTGGCGGGCTTCGATGGAGCGATCACCAACGTGTTGCGGAGCATGGGTGGCAATACGCTGATCGTTTTCAAGTTCAAGATCGGTGTACGGACCGGTGATCTCACGCCGGAAGAACGCACGCGAAAGCCGCTGACGTTGGATTTGGCGAATGCTGTGGCGACTCGGTGCCCATCGGTGGACCACGTGAGTCCCTATCTGTTTCCGGGGCGTGGACTGCATATGGCGAAGTACAAAGGCGCCGACACCTTCAACCTCGATATTGGCGGGACGGAGGAGGGCTACGCTGCCGGAGGACAGGCCGATATGAAGATGGGCCGGTTCTTTACGGATGTGGAAAACCGCCGGCGGCTGCCCGTTGCCGTGATCGGAGAGGACGTCTATAAGGCACTGTTTTCCAACGTGGAGGCAGTGGGCAAGACGATGGAAGTGGATGGACACCACTTCGAAGTCGTCGGTGTAATGAACCGGCCAGCGGCGAATCCTCCCGGAGCGTCGGATAACCGGATATTGCTTCCCTATTTCACAATGCGCAAGATGTTTCCCAGCGCGAAAGAACACATGCTGGTGGTGGTGGCGAAGCCCGGACGGCTGGCGCAGGCGGCGGATGAAGTACGCACAGTGCTGCGTGTCGAACGGCGTGTCCCGCACGATAAGCCCGATGATTTCTTCATTTCGAGCGCCGAGCAGATGATTGAAGATTTCCGGAAGATCACGGCGGTGACGGCCCTTGTGATGGTGGTGCTCAGTTCCATCGGGCTGCTGGTGGGCGGCATCGGTGTGATGAATATCATGCTGGTGTCAGTGACCGAACGGACACGCGAGATCGGGGTGCGCAAAGCGGTGGGGGCGAAGCGTGGCGACATCATTTTACAGTTTTTGACAGAAGCGGTCGTGTTGACCGGTATGGGCGGCGTACTGGGAATGATGCTGGGTTGGATGATTTCGCGGGGCGCGAGACTGGCGTTTCCCGATCTTCCTACCTCAGTACCGGTGTGGGCTGTGGTGCTGGGTGTGGCCGTGAGCGTGGGGATTGGGTTGTTCTTCGGGATCTGGCCGGCAAATAAGGCAGCAAGGCTGGACCCTGTAGAAGCGCTGCGGTACGAATAGGCCGCTCCGTCGCGCCCCGGAATTTTTTCACGGACAATAACGGGAAGGACTTTTCATGCGCCTTCTTCTATTGGTCTGTCTTGCCGCAACCCTATGCGGGCAGGTGCGGAGACCCGCGGCGACGCCCTATCAGGCTCCTGATGCGGCGTCGATGGTGACTCCAGGCGGTGACCTGCGCGACGTCGTGGAGCGCTACCGGACCGATGAAACCAGCCTCATTCGCTACTACACATTGCCTTCTTCCCCCTCCACACTAGCGGCGCTGCGCGCATTCTATGAGGCATGGCGCGAGGCGCTGGCGCGCCTTGATTACGATTCGCTGGGGCTGGAAGGCAAGATCGATTATGTGCTGTTTCAGAACCGGCTTCGCTACGAGTTGCGGCTATTGGTGGAGGTGAAGCGGCGGCAGGACGAGATGAACTCGCTGCTGCCGTTTGTGGGGACCGTGACGGAGTTGCACGAGGCACGCGTGCGTGTAGATCCGATGGACCCGGCTAAGGTGGCCGCGAGCCTGGATGATCTGGCGAAGCAATTGGCCAAGCCGGTGCCAGACTGCCGGGTGAAGGGGAATACTTGCCCGGAGAAGAAGACAGTGGCAAACCGGGCCGCGCGGGCTGTGGCAGAGTATCGCACCGTGCTGAAGAGCTGGTTCGATTTCTACAACGGCTACGATCCGTTGTTCACCTGGTGGGTGACCGAACCGTACAAACGCGCTGACGCGGCGCTGGAACGCTACGCGGCGGAACTGCGGGAAAAGCGAGTGGGTATTGCGAAAGGGGATCGGGATACGATCATCGGCGATCCGATCGGGCGCGAAGCACTGCTGCTGGAACTGGAGAATGAGATGATCCCCTACACGCCGGAGCAACTGGTGGAGATCGCCAAACAGGAGTTTGCCTGGTGCGACAAGGAGATGTTGAAGGCATCGCGGGAACTGGGGTTTGGAGACGATTGGAAGAAAGCACTGGAACATGTGAAGACTCTGCACGTGGAGCCGGGTAAGCAGCCGGCGCTGATTGTAGAGCAGGTGCTGGAGGCCATTGACTTTGTGGAGAAGAATAATCTGCTGACTGTTCCTCCGCTGGCGAAGGACGTGTGGAGGGTCACCATGATGTCGCCGGAACGGCAGCGAGTGAATCCTTTCTTCCTGGGTGGTGAGAGCATCATTGTGTCGTTCCCCACCGATTCAATGACCCATGAACAGAAGATGATGAGCATGCGGGGGAATAACATTCACTTCTCACACGCTACGGTGTTTCACGAAGTGATCCCCGGGCACAACCTGCAGATGTTCATGGGACAGCGCTACCGGCCTTACCGCCGCACGTTCAGTACTCCATTCTGGATGGAGGGATGGGCATTGTATTGGGAGTTTCTGTTGTGGGACATGGGGTTCCACAAGACTCCGGAAAATCGGGTCGGCGCACTGTTCTGGCGGATGCACCGCTGTGCCCGTATCATCTTTTCGCTAAGCTTCCATCTGGAGAAGATGACGGCCGCCGAGGCGGTGGATTTTCTGGTGGATCGTGTCGGGCATGAGCGGGAGAATGCAGCCGCGGAAGTTCGCAGATCGTTCGAAACGGATTACTCGCCGCTCTACCAATTGGCCTACATGATGGGCGGGCTGCAGATCCGGTCCCTGCATCAGGAACTGGTGAAGAGCGGAAAGATGTCGAATCGGGAGTTCCACGATCGTATTCTCAAAGGAAATTCCATGCCGATTGCCTTGGTGCGGGCCTTGTTGCTGCAACAGCCACCGGTGAAGGATTTTCGGCCACAATGGAGATTTTACGGAGGCATTCAATGAAGGTGAACTGGCATGGGGTTTATCCCGCGCTGACAACGCAGTTTCGCAAAGACGAGTCGATTGATATCGCCGCCACTGCGGCACATCTGGAGAAGATGATCGCAGCAGGCATTCATGGCGTGATCCTGCTCGGCAGCGTCGGGGAGAACACAGCGCTCGATTACGAGGAGAAGCTGACGGTACTTCGAGAATTGAAGAGCGTGGTGGGCGGACGCATCCCCGTTCTGAGCGGTGTGGCCGAGAACACGACGCGCACCGCGGTGCGATATGCACAGGACTGCGAACGGATTGGCATTGATGGATTGATGGTGCTGCCGGCGATGATCTACAAAGCGGACGGGCGCGAGGCGATTGCGCATTTCCGCGCCGTGGCGCAAGGCTGCGGGTTGCCGATCATGATCTACAACAACCCGCCTGCCTATTACGTGGATGTGACTCCGGAGATGTTCCACCAGTTGGCCGGTGAGCCCACGATCGTGGCCATCAAGGAATCCTCCGACAATCCGCGAAGGATCACGGACCTGGTGAATTTGCATGGGGACCGGTTCCTGCTGTTCAGCGGTGTGGATGATCTGGTGTTGGAGAGCGTGATGCTGGGCGCGCAGGGCTGGGTGTCGGGATTGGTGAATGCCTTCCCCGATGAAAACCGGGTGTTGTGGGAGTTGGCCACGGCAGGACGATGGGAAGAGGCACGCGAGTTGTATCGCTGGTACACTCCGCTTCTGCATCTGGATACGAAGATCAAGCTGGTGCAGTACATCAAGCTGTGCATGGCGGAAGTGGGGCTGGGTTCGGAGACGACGCGTGCTCCGAGGCTGGCGATTGCGGGCTCGGAGCGCGAGGAGGTCTTGGCGATTATCCGCAGGGCATTGGCCACGCGGCCGTCACTTGATGTTGCCGCATGCGTAAAGTAAAGGTCGTCGATTCGCATACCTGTGGGGAGCCGACGCGCGTGGTGACGGCGGGTGCGCCGGACCTTGGCGAGGGGTCGATGGCGGAGCGGCTGGCGGTATTTCGTGAGGATCACGATCACTTCCGGTCTGGAGTAGTGAACGAACCGCGAGGCTCCGATGTGATGGTAGGCGCTCTACTATGCCAGCCGGTCGATCCCTCCTGTGCGGCCGGTGTGATCTTCTTCAACAACGTCGGCTATTTGGGGATGTGCGGGCATGGGACCATCGGGTTGATGGCCACCCTGCTTCATTTGGGGCGGATTGGGCCGGGCGGCCATTGGATTGAAACTCCGGTGGGAAAGGTTATGGCGACGCTGCATGAATGTGGCGAAATCAGCGTGACGAATGTCCCCAGTTATCGCGCTGCGTCCGGCGTTGTGGTGGACGTGGATGGATACGGGCGGATTTCGGGCGATGTGGCTTGGGGCGGCAACTGGTTCTTTCTGGTGAATGACCACGGGCAACGCATTGCGATGGACAACATCGAGTGCTTGACGGATTGTACCTGGCAGATCCGGCAGGCGCTGGAGCGGGAAGGCATCACAGGAGCGGATGGTGGTGTGATCGACCACATTGAGCTGTTCGGCCCGGGCACGGCTCCGGGAGCGCAGAGCAAGAGTTTCGTGCTCTGTCCGGGGAAAGCCTATGACCGCTCGCCCTGTGGCACAGGGACATCGGCGAAGCTGGCATGCCTGGCCGCGGATGGGAAGTTGGAGGAAGGAGAGATCTGGCGGCAGGAGAGCATTGTCGGCACGGTCTTCGACGGTTACTACACTTTGCTGGAGGACGGAAAAGTGTTGCCGAGGATTCGCGGCTCGGCGTTCGTGAATGCGGAAAGCACACTGCTGTTCCATCCCGCCGATCCATTTTGCTGGGGGATACGCCCTTGACTCCTGGCGCCGATGTCGTTGTGATCGGGGCTGGGATTGTGGGGGCGTGTTGTGCCAACCTGCTGCGGCGAGAAGGGCTGCGGGTGGTGGTGGTGGAAGCCGGCGTGATCGCCGGCGGCGCCACTGGTGCGGGAATGGGCCACATCGTAGTCATGGATGACAATCCCGCGGAGTATGCATTGACGCTTTATTCGCAGCGGCTGTGGGCGGAATTGCTCCCGATGTTGCCCTCGCAGGTGGAGTTTGATCCATGCGGGACGTTGTGGGTAGCGGCGGATGAGGAAGAGATGTCGGGAGTGGTGGCGAAGTTCGCGTCTTACACGATGAGGGGCGTGCGCGCCGAGATACTCGATGCACAGTCCTTGAGGGAGGCGGAGCCCGCGTTGCGCGAAGGACTCGCCGGCGGGTTGTTCGTGCGCGACGATAGCGTGATCTATGCTCCTTGTGCCGCCGCTTGGTTCCTGCAGGGTGTGCAATTGCGCAGAGGTCGTGTGGTGGCAGTGACGGACGGAGGCGTACGGCTGGAGGATGGATCGTCACTTTCGTGTGACTTGGTGGTGTGCGCTGGCGGCGCATCGTCCAGTGAGTTGTTTCCTCAGTTGGATGTGCGCCCACGCAAAGGGCATCTGGCGATTACGGATCGCTATCCCGGGTATGTGCGGCATCAGCTTGTCGAACTGGGGTACTTGAAAAGTGCCCACGGACACAGCACGGAATCAGTCGCGTTCAATGTGCAGCCACGGAAAACGGGGCAACTGCTGATCGGTTCTTCGCGGCAGTATGGGGTCACCAGTTCAGCCGTGGACCGGCCATTGCTTGACCGAATGTTGCGCCGGGCGTTGGAGTACATCCCCGGCTTGGCTCAACTCTCCGTCATTCGTACCTGGACGGGTTTCCGGCCATCGACGCCGGACAACATGCCGGCGATCGGGCTATGCCCAGGGCGAGAGAATGTGTGGTTCGCGACGGGGCATGAGGGGCTGGGGATCACCACGTCGCTGGGCACCGCGCATCTGTTGGTGGATCTGGTGGCGCATCGTACGCCGGCGATTGAGGCGAGGCCATTCGCGCCGGAAAGGCTGTGGCGCGATGGCTGACGCGGTGAACGTGAGGATTGATGGGCAGGAGTTGGAGGTCGCCCCGGGCACCATCGTAGCAGTGGCTGTGATGATGGCCGGTGTCATTACTTTCCGCCGGAGTGTCGTGGGAGAGGCGCGGGCTCCGTTGTGTGGGATGGGTGTGTGCATGGAGTGCCGTGTGACCATTGACGGCGTTTCGCACAGCCGGAGTTGCCAGACGCTCTGTGTCGAGGGAATGGAGATTCGCACTGATGCCTGACGTGGTGGTGGTCGGCGCGGGCCCAGCGGGGATTGCCGCGGCAAACGCGGTGCGTGAGTGCGGGAAGACTGTGGCGGTGCTGGATGACAATCCGGCGGCGGGTGGACAGATCTGGAGAGGGGATCGGATTGAGTTGGAAGAGCTGCGCGCAAGCACGCGTGTGCTGGGTCCCTGGCAGTTGGGATGTGAGAAGGTCATTCTAGCTACGGGTGCGAGGGAATTGTTTCTGCCTTTCCCAGGGTGGACCCTGCCGAACGTAATGGGAGCGGGCGGGCTGCAAGCACTGGCAAAGGGCGGGTTACCGCTGAAAAACAAACGGGTCATTGTTGCGGGGAGTGGTCCGTTACTGCTCGTAGTGGCTGCCTATTTGAAAGAACACGGAGCACAGGTTTTGTTTGTGGCGGAACAGGCTTCCGCGAGACAGATGGTTGTACTTGGGAAGCATCCGTCGAAGCTCCGGCAGGGACTGCGATTGCGATCCCAACTGGCGGGCATTCCGTATCGCACGGAGTGTTGGCCAGTGAGCGCAGAGGGCACGACGCAATTGCTGTCCGTCACGATGCAGCATGCGGATGAGACCTGGACGGAGCGCTGCGATTATCTGGCGTGCAGCTTTGGCTTGGTGCCGAACCTGGAACTGCCTGCGCTGTTTGGATGCGAGATTCGCGAGGGCGTTGTGACGGTGGATGAACAGCAGCGTACCAGTGTTCCGAACGTGTTTGCGGCTGGGGAAATCACCGGTGTGGGAGGTGTGGAGAAAGCGAGTGAGGAGGGACGTGTTGCGGGGTTGGTAGCCGCTGGCCGAATTGCCCGCTGCAGCCGTTCTTCATTTCCCGCCACGTTGCGGCGAGCGTTTGCCTTGCGTGCGGAGCTACGGCAACTGGCTGAGCGGGATACGATTCTGTGCCGCTGCGAGGACGTTCCTGTCGGCGTGGTACGGAGTTTCGATTCATGGCGGGCCGCGAAGCTGCAGACGCGCTGTGGGATGGGGCCATGCCAGGGGAGAATCTGCGGCCCGGCTGTGGAGTTTCTCTGTGGATGGAATGCGGAATCCGTGCGGCCACCGTTGTATCCGGCCAGCCTGGAAGAGTTACTCAGCGAGAAGCTTCTCGATGAGTGAGCTCAACTCCTCGCGCAAGCGTTGGTGAAGTACTCCGGTGGAGGGACCATCGAAGCCGGCGTGGATGGCTCGCACACGCTGATCCCGGCCGATGAACAGGGTGGTCGGATAGGCGCCGAAGTTCTCGAGTTGAGTAAGAATCTCCGGCGCGTCTTCGGTGGTTCCGGCAAGCAGCACCGGGTAGTTCATTTTGTGTTTGTCGGCGAAGCGGCGTAGTTGGCGGAGGTCGCGGTCGCGCTCTCCGGTGTATTCGAACCCGAGGGCGACGATTTCCAGACCGCGTGCCTTGTAGCGCTCATGGAGTTCGCGTAAAAGAGGCGCTTCCTCGTGGCAGTTGGGACACCAGCTTCCGGTGATCGTAACCAGCAGGACTTTATTGCGGAAGCGCGGATCGGTGTGGGACACGAGATTGCCATTGAGATCGGGGAAAGAGAAGCGGAAGGGCTGGTTGGGAGTGCGGAAGCGTGTGTAACTGCGCGCGTCGGGCGCCGCAGTGGTGGACTCGGAATGACGGCGTCCCTCCACCGGGTAGATGGTGTTCAGCTTGCCTTCGAGGAGCCCGTTGGGTTGGAGGCTGGCTTCGAGCAGCAAGGCACGAATCCCATCAAAACGGGATAGGGTGATTTTGTTTTGAGTGACGGAGCCGGTCATGGTTCCCCAATCTCCGCTGACGGGCACAAGCGTTCCTTCGAGACGCGCGCCTCGCTGGCGCAGCAAGGCGCGGTAGAGGATGGTTTTCCCCTCCTCCTGTGAGGTGAGGATCCATTCTCCGGATACCTGCACGGTAGGCGGCTGTTGCGTCGCGGGCAACTTTCTGAAGGCGGCGAATTCGCGAATCAACGTGCGCTTTCTGTAGCGGCGGATGAAGCTCCCTTTCCACGAGCCATTTTCGAGATGTGCTTCGAGGACGCCATCCCAATCGCGAAAGCTGAGCAGCAGGCGGCCGTGATCGAAGTAAGCGCTGGTGGACGGAATGCTGTCATTCCCATTGACGAGGCTACCTTGCCATTTGCCGCCGGTGCGGCTGAGTCGGAGGGTAAAGGCCACTTCGCCCCCCTCCGGATTACGGACGGTGGCCTGCCAGTCCCCGGCAATGTCCTGCGCGAGCAAACAGACGGCGGCCCACAGCGCGATCACTAGACTTCGAATGCTTCCTATCACGAGCTAACCAATTCTCTGATTGTAAGGCAGCAGGCGCCGGTTACCGGCGATCCTGCCGGGGCGCAGTCGCCGGGGTAGCATAGAAATATTCCGATGATGCGCACTTCTCTTCTTCTCCTTCTGATCGGGGCGGCGTCTTGGGCCGGACAGCATGATACAGCGGAGCGTGTTTTCGCTGAGCGCTGCGCGAAGTGTCACAACTCCAAGGCGAAGATGAGCGACCTGGATGTGACCAGCCGCGCCACGCTGCTGAAGGGTGGTAAGCAGGGGGCTGCGGTGGTTCCGGGCAAGGCCGTCGAGAGCAGGCTTTGGCAGTATGTGAGCGAAGGCAAGATGCCGCCGGGACAGAAATTGGATGAGGCTTCGCTTGCGTCGATTCGTGCGTGGATCGACGGCGGGGCGCCGGAATTCAGCGGTACTGCGAAGAAGCCGTTTTGGGCATTTCAGCCTCCACTGAAACACACGCCGCCGCCGCTTGATCCAAATCCGCTGGATGCCTTTCTGCTGGCCAAGCTGCGGGAGAAGGGGCTCGATTTCAATCCACCCGCGGATCAGCGCACTCTGATCCGCCGCTTGTATTTCGATATGACCGGGCTGCCTCCTGCTCCGGAAGATTTTGGTCAAACATACGAACAGGCGGTGGAAAAAGTGCTGGCTTCACCTCGTTACGGCGAACGCTGGGGGCGTCACTGGCTGGATGTGGTTCGCTTTGGCGAAACCGATGGCGGTGAACACAATTTCGAACGGTTCAATGCCTGGCACTACCGAGACTGGGTGATCGAATCGCTCAATTCGGATAAGCCCTATGACCGGTTCATTCGCGAGCAGATCGCGGGGGACCTCTTGAATCCAGGGGATCCCAAGATGGTGGCCGCCACCGGGTTTCTGGTTGCGGGGCCGTGGGACTCCGTCAGTGCTGTTTTGAATAAGGACGAGACCCTGCGGCAACAGGCGCGCATGGATGAACTGGATGATATGGTCACGACGACGGCGCACAGCTTTCTTGCTCTCACTGTTAACTGTGCCCGCTGTCACGACCACAAGTTCGATCCCATCTCCGCCAAGGAATACTACAGCCTGACCGCGTTTTTCAGCACCGTTGCCTTCGGCGACCGGGAAGTGGGAACTGAGGAGCAGCGCAAGATTCGTGACGAGTATCTGCGCCCTTTGCGCAAGGAGATGGAGGCAACGCGGCGCGGGTTGTCGGATATCGAAGATCCGGTGCGCACGAAGTTGCTGCTGGAGCGCTACCAGGCTTTTGACCGTGAGCGAGCCAAGGAGCCAAGGCGGATTCCCCTGAACCCTGTCTGGAACAGGAATCAGTTTCCGGCCACCAGGGTGGACAAGGTTCGCTTTGTCGTCATGGGCCAGACAGGCAAGAAACCAGTGCTTCGATATCTGGAGTTGGCGCCTGGAGGAAAGCGCATCGCGGATTGGACTGGCACGGAAGCAGCCTCGGCCGACAAACCGCTGTTGATCGAATTGGAAGTGCCTGCGGGCACGGAGATTTCCGGCATCCGGTTTGCCAGCGATCCGGAACGCGGGCAGCGCGACGGAATGATTACCACCTACCGGCTGGAAGGATTGGTAGGCGGACAGTGGCGCGAACTATGCCGTTCTTTGGATCACGTTGGCCGCAATGAACTGGACTTGCCGGAACTGAGTGACGAGGATCTGGAGACTGCGCTCACAGCCCATCAACGTGCCGATCGCCGAGCTTTACTGGCGCGAATGGATTCCCTGCAGAAGCGCATGGATGCTGCCCCAGCGGTTGCCAAGTTGTATGCGGCGAAACCCAAGGAAGCGGAGAAGTCATTCCTGCTGGAACGCGGCAATGTGAAGCGGCAGTTGGAAGAGGTTGGGCCTGGCGTGCTGGCTGCCGTGCAAACTCCGATGCCCCAGGTAGATTCGTCAGACCCGGCGGCCCGGCGAATCGCCCTTGCGAACTGGTTGGCCGACGCGAAGAATCCGTTGACGGCACGCGTCATGGTGAATCGCATCTGGTACCACCATTTCGGAAACGGCATCGTGAACACGCCCAGCGATTTCGGGGTCAATGGGGACCGCCCTTCGCATCCGGAGTTGCTCGACTGGCTGGCAGTGCAATTCGTGGAGAACGGCTGGAGCCTGAAATGGCTGCACCGCCAGATCCTGTTGTCGCGTGCGTACCAACAATCGGCGGCGATGAACGAGAAAGCATTTGCGGCCGATGCCGGGAACCGGCTGCTGTGGCGTATGCCGCTGAAGCGCATGGATGCCGAAATGGTGCGCGACTCGCTGCTGGCCGTGGTGGGCAATCTCGATTTGAAGATGGGTGGTCCGAGTTATCTCCTGCAAAAGAAGGGAGCGCGTGGTTCGTACATCTACAAAGCCTTGGAGGATGGTCCGGAAACGTGGCGGCGCGCTGTGTACCGCTTTGTCGTGCGTGGCGGAGAGCGGATCATGATGGACAGCTTCGATTGTCCGGACCCTTCTGTGGCTACACCGCAGCGCCCGGTTTCGAATACACCGGTGCAGGCGTTGACCCTCATGAATAACGAATTCGTGATCCGGCAGGCGGAGCGTTTCGCCGAACGCTTGAAACGAGAGGCGCCGGATGGAAGGGCGGCCCAGATCGGGCTGGCATACCGGCTTCTGTTTGGGCGGGAGCCGAGCGCCAATGAAGCGAAGCGCGATACGGCTTTTGCGGACCAGCATTCGCTTGCCGCCTGGTGCAGGGCAATATTGAACTCCAACGAGTTCGCCTACGTACCATAAGGAGAGGAGTGTCTCATTTGCTAATCGTTACCACCAACACACTGGAAGGCCGTAAGATCCGGCAGTATTTGGGAATCGTCACCGGCGAGGCGATTCTCGGGGCGAACCTGTTCAAAGATTTCTTCGCCGGGATTCGTGACATTGTCGGAGGCCGCTCGGCCGCCTATGAAGGCGAGTTGCGAAAAGCCAAGGATATCGCCCTCGCGGAAATGGCAGAACAGGCCCGGCAGATGGGCGCCAACGCGGTGATCGGCGTCGACCTCGACTTTGAGGAGATCTCGCCGGGCGGTGGAACCATGTTGATGGTCAGCGCCAGCGGCACAGCCGTGCAAATCGAGTGATTCGTGCTGTGCGGCTGTGGTCTAATCGCGAATATGTGGCTATTCGCGGTTGCGATCACAATCCTGGTAGGGGCGGAAAAGCAGCCCATCACGACGACTGACCTTCTCAAGATTCGGAAAGTGACTGAAGTGAAGATTGCTTCCGACGGCTCCTTTGCCGTGTACGGTGTGCAGTCCATTCACAAGGAGAAGGAAGAGTACTCTTACCGAACCAACCTTTGGTACATCGACCTCAACGACCCGCGCGCGAAGCCACGGCAACTCACCTTCGGCGCGCGCAGTGACAGCGGCACCGCCGTCAGCTCCGATGGCAAAATGCTGGCTTTCGTGCGCGCCGATGACAAGCGTATTGGGCAGATCTGGGTACTGCCACTGGATGGTTCCGGCGAAGCTCGAATGGTCACCCATCTGGAGCATGGCGCGGCGAATCCCGTTTGGCATCCGAAGAAACACCAGTTGCTGGTTACCAGCAACATTCCGCTGAGCAAGATAGAAGAGAAGCCACACTTCGATCAGGAACGCCCTCGTCGGGATTGGCAGGATGCCGACCCGAAGGCCAATGGGAATCCCGATGGGGACCGCAAGGCCATCCGCAACTGGTTAGAGAAAAACTCCGCGAAGGGAAATCCTGTCACCATCAACCGTCTTGTCTTTCAGGGCGAGATGGGATTGGATAACGAGATTCGAGTTGGTCATCTCTACAGCGTCGATCTCACCCAGGATGGGAAAGTGTCGCCGTTGACGAAAGGATCGCAGGGATTTGGACGGTGTGCCTACGCGCCAAATGGAGAGTCACTGGCGTGCAGTGGTTCTCCCGCCGGGTCGCATCATCCGGACCGCGAGCGGCGAAGCGCCATCTGGCTGTTGGCCGCCGACGGTTCCAGCCCGCGTGCGTTACTCGACAACCCCGCGGAAAGCTACGCCAGCGCCACCTTCTATCCCGATGGAAAATCCTTACTTGTGACCGCACAGCAGCAGGATGAGCCGATGTTCCGTCAATCGCGGCTCGGCAGGTACGAGGTGGCATCTGGCCGTATGGAGTGGATCAGCGGCTCCTGGAGCGGGGAAGCACAGTCAGCCCAAATGTCCTCTGATGGTTCCATCCTGTTCTCGTCTCCCTGGCACGGTGGCGAGCCGTTACTGCGGCTGGATGGCAGGAAACTGCAGCGTTTGGTGGATGGGCCCGTGGGTGTCAGTGCGTTCGACGAAGGCGGCGGACGCACGGTTTATGCGCTCATCAGCGTGCCCAACCCAAACGAACTCTATGTGCGAGAGAAGAACGGAAAAACCAGACAGATTACGGAATTGAACAGCGGATGGCTGGCCGGTAAGATCCTTTCCATCCCAACGGAAAAGTGGATCACCCGGCCGGACGGCGTGAAAGTACAAACATGGGTGATGAATCCGGTCCGGGCAGAGAGTGGCAAGAAGTATCCCTGGGTGCTGGACATCCACGGCGGCCCGACCGCCATGTGGGGACCGGGCGAACTCAGCATGTGGCATGAGTTCCAACTTTTCTGCGCTTGGGGCTATGGCGTCGTCTACTCCAATCCTCGTGGGAGCGGTGGATATGGATACGACTTTCAGAAAGGGAACTATCGGAATTGGGGGGAAGGGCCGGCTGGCGACGTTCTGGCTGCGTTGGACGAAGCCGTGAAGACGAATGCCTATTCGGACAAGGACAGGCTTTTCATTACCGGTGGGTCTTATGCAGGCTACCTCACCGCCTGGATCATTGCGCACGACCATCGCTTCAAGGCTGCGGCCGCACAGCGCGGTGTCTACGAATTGACAACATTCTATGGGGAAGGGAATGCGTTCCGGTTGGTGAAAAATGCATTTGGCGGGAGACCGTACGAGTCCGGCATGCGCCCGTTATTGGATGAGCAATCACCATTCACGCATGTGGCCAAGATTCGAACTCCGCTGCTGATCCTGCATGGGAGCTTGGACTTGCGCACGGGAGTGTCCCAAAGTGAAATGCTCTATCGCGCGTTAAAGGATCTAGGCCGCGAAGTGGAATATGTTCGATACCCCGGCGTAGGGCATGAGCTGACACGATCGGGCGCACCACTACAGCGCATGGACCACATGCTGCGCATCATCGAATTTTTTGAGCGCTATGCCGAGAACAGTTCGCCGGCGCCCGTGAGCCAGTGATCATTTCTTTGCCGTCACCTGAAAGGTTGCGATCATTTCATCCTTCGTGCCCACTGTGCCGAGCCCAGCACTGGGAGGCTTGATCCCATAGGCCGACATTTTGAAGCTGGACTTGCCGCCGAGTTTCATGGTTGCCGGGTCAAGCGTCACGTCCATCGTGACGGGCTTTCCGTTCCCACGAATCGTCAGCACCCCTTCCACCTGGAAGCGATTGTTGCCCTGCGGAGTCACCTTTGTCGATGTGAACCGCATGTCCGGATATTTGGACACCAGGAGTACAGTGCTCAAAGCCTCGTCTTGGATTTTCTTCAGGTCTTTCGGACTGACCCATGTATCTTTGCAGACCAGACTGCCTGCATCGATTTTCAGTTCCACCCGGGAGTTTGCCGGAGTCTGCGCATCGTAGGTGAGTTTGCCGGAGTAGTTGGGGAACTCGAAGTTGTGCTTCTTTCCCTTCAAAAACCCAGTCTTGTCCACCTCGAGGGAGATTTTGTCTTGCCCACCGGCGGCGATCGTGTAGTCCACCGGTTGTGCGAACGCGGCCGTAATACTGAGAAGTAGGATTACGAGTAGCATACGCTTCTATTATGCATTCTCACGGTGATTTATTCCGGCGAGGTTTGCATGGCAAAATGGATGATTTCATGAAGATTCGAGTCGGTCGGCATGTGTCTGTAGCAGGTTCGCTGAGCGAGGCGGCCGAGCGTGCCAGGCAGATTGGGGCGAACACGCTCCAGATATTTTCCTCGAGTCCGCGCATGTGGCGTGGCATCATGCCAGCTGCTGCGGACATCCAGAGATTCCGCCAACTACGAGCGAGCTACGATCTGCGGCCACTCGTGATTCACGACAACTACCTGATCAACTTGCCGGCCGCCGACCGCGAGGTGCGGCGCAAATCCATCATTGCCTTTCGGGGGGAAGTGCAGCGTGCCGTAGCGATCGGCGCGGAATACCTGGTGGCGCATCCCGGAAGCTATCGGGAGCAGACCGTGGATTCCTCCATCACAGCCTTCGCGGATTCTTTGGAGGCTGCTACCGAGGGGCTGGCGACGCAAGGGCTTACGTTATTGCTGGAATGCACGGCGGGGCAGGGAAGCTCCTTGGGGCGCACGCTGGAGGAGTTGGCGAGGCTGCGGGACGCCGCCGCTCCGCGCACACCCGTGCCCATCGGATTCTGTCTGGATACGTGCCATCTCTTTGCCGCCGGCTACGATGTGTCTTCCTGTGATGGATTGGAGGCTACGCTGGATGAGGCTGAGCGTCTTCTCGGGCTGGATCACATCCCCGTGATCCATACCAACGATTCCAAGACACCACTCGGCTCCAGGCGCGACCGGCATGAGCAGATCGGCAAAGGATATATTGGCGAGGAGGCGTTTCGCCGTATCGTCACCAATCTTCGGCTGCAAGAGAAAGCGTTTCTCTTGGAAACGCCGGTAGAAGAGGAAGCTGACGAAGAGCGGAGTGTGCATCATCTTTGGCAACTGGCGAGGCAATGAACCGACGAACATTTCTGGCACAGATGGGGGCCGCTGCTGCTTCGGCCGCGCAGACGGATAGGCCGAATATCCTCCTGATTCTCGCCGATGATCTGGGAATCGGGGATCTTTCCTGCTACGAAGGGACTGAGGTTGAAACTCCGCACTTGGATGCATTGGCGAAGCAAAGCGTTCGTTTCGTGAACAGCTATGCCGCCAGTGCCGTGTGTTCGCCGACACGCGCGGCTTGCCTTACCGGGCGATACCCACTGCGTTTCAACATCCGTGCGCATTTCTCTGATCGTGAGGAACATCTGCCGCGAGGCGTGACCACCCTTCCCCAGCTACTGCGCAATGCGGGGTATGGCACTGCGCACGTAGGGAAGTGGCACTTGGGAGGCTTGAACCGGAAGCATCTGGCGGATAGGTCCACCAGCATCCCGGGGCCTTTGCAGCAGGGCTTCGATCACTACTGCGCCATGGCTGAGGATCCCGCGGAGCGAGCGGTTCTGGTGAAGGACCGGTGGCTCTTCCGCCGCGGTGTGGAGCACTTTGTGCGCGACGAAAAGCCGGTGACGGATCGGGATATCCATCTCACCGACTTCGAAGCCGATGAGGCGATACGGTGGATGACGTTCTACCACCAGCGGAAGCAGCCCTTCTTTGTAAATCTGTGGTTCGATGCTCCTCATTTCCCTTATGAACCCACACCCGGCGATCACGTGAAGAAGTACAGCAACAAGGCCAAAGCGGACGATCTGCTCTACCGCGCCATGGTTTCTCATCTGGACTCCTGCGTGGGACGGTTGATGTCCAAGCTCCGCGAACTGGGAATTGAGCGCAACACGATTGTTCTGTTCAGCAGCGACAACGGCCCTGCGATGCAGGGGAGTCCCGGTATCTACAAGGGCAAGAAGGCCGATTTGCATGACGGCGGCATCCGTGTTCCGCTGCTTGTGCGGTGGCTCGGGCAGGCGGCTCCGCGCACTTCCCGGCAACTGGCGCACACCGCCGACTATCTTCCGACACTCTGCGCCGCCGCCGGCGTGCAACCGCCATCCAATGTGGACGGAGTGAATTTACTGCCACATCTGCGGACGGGGCAGGACGTGAAGCGTGGCCTGCTGTTCTGGCAACTCAACGTTTATGCTACGCACTGGCAGACCGGAGAAATGCCGCGTCCTTATCGCAAGCCGGAACCGTATGCCACTGAAGTCGTGCGCGACGGCGACTGGAAACTGCTGGCCAAAGATGGTGAGCCGCTGGAGTTGTATCACGTGGGGGAAGACCCGCGGGAACAACGGAACCGTATAGGGGATGAGAACGCACGCGCTCAGCGAATGGCCGCCGCGCTCAGGGAATACCTGAAGACGCCGCGGTTGGAGTGCTGCGCGGTACGCTAACAAAATGGCTCAACTTTTCGCTGGGACTTCGGGGTTTGCCTACGACGCCTGGAAGCCGGACTTCTATCCGGCGGAAGCAAAATCGAAGGACTACCTTCGCCATTACGCGGCTCGCCTCAACGCTGTTGAAATCAACTACACGTTTCGCCGCCTTCCCTCTACCTCGACACTGGAGAATTGGGTCCAGTCTACCCCCGAAGGGTTTGTCTTCGTGATCAAGGCGCATCAGAGAATTACCCATATTCAGCGATTGAAGAAGGCGGAGTTCACCGAGATCTTTTTCAAGGCTGTGGACCCGCTTCGTGTTGTGAAACGCCTGGGCCCGGTGCTGGTGCAGCTACCTCCGAACCTGAAGTGCGACGAAGAGTTGCTGAATGGTTTTCTGGAAGAGATCCCCGCGGGGTTCCGCTGTGCGTTTGAGTTCCGTAATGCTTCTTGGTTGAAGGACTCCGTCTACGCCATGCTGGAGGCAAAAGGAATGGCGCTTTGCCTGGCGGAATCCGATGACTTCGTAGTGCCGCAAGTGATCACGGGCGGGTTCGTCTATTGCCGCTTGCGAAAGTCGGAGTACACAGCGGAAGAACGCGCCCAAGTCAAAGAGAAGGTGCACGGACTGGTGGCCTCGGGCAAGGACGTCTATGTGTTCTACAAACACGAGGACACACCGGCCGGGGCTCTATACGCTGAAGAGTTACTGCGCTAGCAGGAAGGGTGGTTCTTTGCTCGGCGCTTGCAGGTGGCCCCGTCCTCGCATCCACCGCAGCCATGAAGCAATTGTTCCAACACATCCCCGTCGAAGGAACTACGGCATTGCTTTCGCGTGGCGGATTGCAGCAGATACCATCCGGTCATCACAGCGGCCAGTACGGCCATCACAACGAACAGTTGCGTGAACATATGATTTACTCCCCTCCCATTCCGGAAAATCCCATGAATGCCAGTGATAGGATGCCCGCGATCGTCAATGTTGCCACCGCTCCCCGGCTCAAGTCGGGTAGGTCGGACAACTCCAGGCGTTCGCGCGCTTCCGACATGAGGTACATGGCGAGCGTGTAGCCCCCGCTGGCGCCGACCGCGAATACGACACTCTGCGCCAGCGAGTATCCGCGGCTGGTTTGAAAGAGCGGCACGGCCAGCACGGCGCAGTTTGTCGTGATCAAGGGCAGAAAAATCCCAAGCTGCCGGAAGAGCCCAGGATTGGTCTTCTTGATGAACATCTCCGTGAGTTGCACCATGGCGGCGATGATCACGATATAGAGAATGATGCGCAGATACTCCGTGCCCGATTGCACCAGCAAGATATTGGTGTAGTAGCAGAGGATACTGCTCATTGTGATCACGAACGTTACGGCCAGGCTCAAGCGCACGGCGGTTGCCCGCTTCCCGGAAATGCCGATGAAGGAGCACATGCCCAGAAAAACCGAGAGAACAAAATTGTGTAATAGAAGTGAATCGATCAGGATAAAACTAAGAGATTCGTTGTTCATGCGCGCACCTCAGATGCCTGGGCGGCAAGAACCAGCCGGTTCTGCTTGTGTCTCTTCCAAGCCGTCATACTGGCAAGCCAGAGTGCCAGCGTGAAGAACCCGCCGGGCGGCAACTGGAATAGCACCCAGGGTTGAAAATTCGGGCCGAATACAGAGAAGCCCAGCAGGGTGCCTGCCCCCAGCACCTCGCGAATTGCGCCGATGCAAGACAGTCCGAACGTAAATCCGATGCCCACGCCCGCGCCATCCAAGGCCGCGGCTCCCACCGGATTCCGGGCTGCGAACGCCTCAGCGCGGCCGAGCACGATGCAGTTGGCGACAATCAGCGGGATGAACGGGCCCAGGGCTTGGTAAATGGGGACGCTGATCGCCTTCACCAGATAATCCACAACAGTTACCGCTGTTGCGATGACCAGAATATAGGTAGCAATCCGCACCTGCTTGGGAACCAGTTTGCGGATCATGCTCACCAAGGTGTTGGAGCAGACCAGCACGAACATCGTGGCCAATCCCATCGCGATGCAGTTACGGACTGTGTTGGTGATGGCGAGTGTCGGACACATGCCCAGGACTTGCACAAAGACAGGATTCTGTTCCCATAGACCACTCAGGAATGCCTCCAGCCCGTTGTTGGGGTTGTAGGCTACTCCGTGTTGCGCTTCGCCTTCTTTGTTATGACCCATCCGGTTTCACCTCGTTTGTGAAGTTCCCAGATGCAGCCTCGTAATATAGCCCTGGGGGTTTCTTTATGCGCCCTGTTTCATCTAATGACAGGATAAGGAGAACTGCATAAACGAGGCATAAACGTGAGGTGAGGACTACTCCATCTTTCCGGATGGTTGAAACCGGTAGCCGGTCCATGGTTCCGTCACGATAAATCGTGGGCTTGCCGGATCGGGTTCGATCTTCTTGCGTAGCCTGTTCACAAATACGCGCAGATACTCCACTTCGCTTCCGTACTCCGGGCCCCAAACGGCCTGCAACAACCTGCTGTGCAGCAGTGGAACATTGGGGTGACTCACCAGGTACTGCAGCAGATCGAACTCCTTTGGAGTGAGCCGCACCTGCTTGCCCCGGCTATTCACCTGTCGTGTTTCGAGGTTGATGTTCAGTTCGTTCAGCTCCAGGGTCGATGGGTCCGATTCCGCCGCTGGTGGAACGCGGCGCAGGTTGGAGCGGATACGGGCAAGTAGTTCTCTCTCCCCAAACGGTTTGGTGACGTAATCGTCCGCGCCGGAATCCAGTGCCTCTACTTTGTCCTGCTCCGACGAGCGTACCGACAACACCACGATCGGTATATCGGATTCCCCCCGGATGATTCGGCATGCTTCCATTCCTCCCATGCCGGGCATGTTGAGATCGAGCAGCACGATATCGTGGCGCTCTTTCCGCAGCAGATCAATGGCCTCCTCGCCAGTGCGTGCCTCCGAAACGGCATATCCTTGCGTCGCCAGCGAGATCCGCATGACACGGCGAATCTGCCGCTCGTCGTCTACCACTAACACTTTGGCCGAAGTTGCGCTCATGCCGGTTGCGGTTGTGCTTTCAACGGAAGCGAGATAGAAAAGCGCGCGCCTCCCTCAGGGAGATTTTCCACCCAGATCCTGCCTCCATGCAAATCCACAATCTCGGTGGCGATAGCCAGGCCCATGCCCGTGCCCTGGATGCGTAACGCGGATTTTCCCCGATAGTAACGGTCAAAAATCCGGACCCTCTCTTCCGGGGACACTCCCGGGCCTTTGTCGGAGACCGAGAAAACCATGTTTTCACCTTCGAGACGTGCGTCGATGCCGATCGGTGTCAGTCCCGGTGAGTACTTGATGGCGTTTTCCACGAGATTTGACAAGGCGATCGAAAGAAGGGCCTGATCCGCTTCAATGAGTGGCAGATCCGTCGGCACGCTCCGTTCGAACGGCCGGTCATCGAGCAAAGGGCGCATGCGCGTCAGTGCCCGCATGATCAGATGTGCCGGTTGTATGGGGTTCCGTTGGAGTTGCAGCCCACCACTCTGAATGCGGGCCACCTGAGTGGCTTGGCTGATCATGGATGTAAGGCGATCCGTCTCCTCTTCCATCACCTCCGCCAACTCACGCTGTTCCGGTGCGAGACTGGAATCGGAACGAAGAACCGAAGCTCCAAATTTGATCGAAGTGAGTGGCGTTTTGAAATCATGTGCCACTGCGTCCAGCAGGAGCGATTTCAGTTCCTGGCTTTGCCTCACCGCTTCGGCGTGAGCCGCCGTCTCCATCGCTCGCGCCCGCTCGAGTGCGATTCCCGCCAAATTGGACACAGAGCGCACCGCATGATCGGTCAACCCCGCACCACACAGGGCAATGCTGCCGATCGGTTCCCCGGATAGTTCTATGGGAAGGAACACCATGCCGGAGGCGGCGCTGCCAATTTGCCGATTCTCTGCCGCTGCCAGCCGCAGCGTGGATTCCGGTATGGTGCCGAGGGTAGTTCCTGCCTGGTCCATGCGGCCACTACGCATGTCAAAAAGTCTCACTCCTTCCACTTCGACAATGCGGGCAATCAATTCCACCAGGTCCCTTCCGATGGCTTCCCCAGCGTCTGCCTGCATCAAGCCGCGGCTCAGTTCATACAATCGCTCCACCTCGGCTTCACGCGCTAGTGCCTCCGTAGCCTTTTTTCTGACACTGGCGGATAGCTGGCTGGCAACTACAGATACTCCGAGAAAGGCGCCCACAGTGACCCAATTCTCCGGATCGTGGATGGCTATGTTTCCTATCGGAGGGAACCAGAAATACGCAGCGAACATCATCGATGCCAGAGACGCTGTGATGGCTTCCAGTAACCCCCATCTGGCGGCGATTCCCAGCACACCCATCAACTGAGTGAGCGCAACCGTTGTGTGATTGACCTGGTTCAACGCGAGATAAACACCTGTAATGCCGGCAATGACTCCGACCGACGCGAGGATTCGGAGGAGTTTCCGGGCCATCCGGCGCTGCTTTGACATGTCCGCCAAGTTTGATTATAGGTATCTCTACCTGCTCATCCGGTAGGGGGACCCATGCGTAGCACTCCCAAGTAGGGCCGCAATGGCCCGCATGCCGCGGTGTAATGCTTCGCAAGGACACGGGTTAGCTGGTGCAGATGCGAGAGGTCATGGACCGTCCAGGCGGCGATGTATTCACCGAGAGTGACTGTGCCCAACGCAGGATGCATCCCTCTCCGGTCAAGGTCTGTCGCGGAGAGATTCATCGACCGAACTGCAGAGACATTCGCTTCTCGCATCTGGCGAAACTCGCCGAGCAATTGCTCCAGCGTCCTGCCGGCCATACTGCTCAGATGTGCCGTCCGGTCGAACGGTTCAAACGGCTTCGATTCACCAAAATCCAGAATGATCCGGAGCCGTGGAACCCAGTCTGTTTTCTCCCCATGGATCAGGTGCCCCAAAACTCCTGCTGCTGTCCATTCCTCTTCGCTGGTATGCACCCATTCCGCCGGTAATCCCAGCAACATCGCCTCCAGGACCGCCGGTGTCCTGCTGAGCACCAGCAACGCTTCCTCGAGCATAAAATCCATGGCAAGATTGTACGCTATGGACATCGGAACAGTGAGCTGGTTTGACTTAACAGTGCCAAACGCGGATGCGGTGCGCGACTTCTATCGCGCCGTAATCGGCTGGGGAGTGCAGGAATGCGCGATGGGGGACTACAGCGACTATGTGATGACACTGCCAGGTAACGGCAAAGGAGTGGCCGGTGTGTGCTGGGCTCGGGGAGTAAACACCGGACTGCCGCCTGTGTGGTTGATGTATGTAACGGTTGCGGATCTCGATGCAAGCATCGCCAGTGTGCAAGAACGTGGAGGCAAGGTTCTGCTGGGGCCCAAGAATATGGGCGAATCGCGATACTGTGTTATTGAGGATCCGGCTGGGGCTAGTCTTGCGCTCTACCAACCCGCGCCAAGCCGCTAATCAACGAACTTCCAGCGGCAGCACAGTCTCGATCTTCGTTCCCGAAACGGCCAGGCTGGCTGTGAGTGTGTAGCTGCCGGCGGCCAGCCCGGGCCGTACCGCCACAGAGTAGTTCTTCTCACCGCTGAAGCGTAATGTACGGATTGCGAGTGTGAACGCGCGTCCATTCGACCAGCGGTAGACTTCATCCCCTTTTTCACTCCGGATCACGACGTCAAAATCCTGCCCCGAGGGAAACGCGAGTTCCAGAGGTGTTCCTGTCGTATTGCGCAAAGTCATCCGCACCGTAATGGGATCATTCGTTCCAAAACGTGTGCCATTCAATGCTGCCTGGAAACTGCGCTCCTGTTCGGAGAACGCGGTGAAACCGCCAAGGCGTGAGTAGATCAGATCCCACACCACCTCTCCAGCGATGTTCGACATGCGCCGTTGTGCCAGACCGATGTATGGCAGGAATGTCTCCGTGATTAAACCGGCATCGGCGCACCGGCCGGGAGCGTATCCAACTCGTAGTGCGCCATCGCGGAAATCGCCCAGCGGAGAACGGAGTTCCGCATTCTTCGACTGGATCACAGCCGTTGGGCTGCAATCGTCGATTTCCGACCGGAAAGCCTCGCCTGTGGCGGCTTGAAACGCCACCCAATTGTGCTCCACTCTGTCCTGCTCGTTATAGAAAACAAGGGTGCCGGCATCATTTTTCCTCAACAGGCGCGTTCCTCCCGGCATACCCACCAACTGGTAATACTCCTTCCCGTCAATGATCCGCGTGCCGGTAACTTCGGTCACAAAGGTCGTTGGGGTGAGGACTCCGGAAAGCGCTCCGCCAATGCGATAGATCCATTGATTCCCCGTTTCCAGCGGGAAGTAATCCTGTCCGCACAGCGACGCAGCGAGAACGAGGGCTGAAAAAACAAGCTTCTGCATAGAACTCCAGAATTTGAAACGCGGCGCACCTCCACTAAGTTGCGCCTCTATCGAACACACGCGGAATTGGTAACCGGAACGGCTCAGCTTCCCGTCAAACATGGTAGACCTGAAGTAAGGGCGCCATGAAACTGCTTGCCATCCTCCTGCTGCCACTGCTGCTGCTAGCGGCCAATGTCAGGTTGTATATGAAGGACGGGGAACACCATCTCGTCCGCGAGTATCGAGTGGTGGAAGACCGCGTCCGTTTTTTCTCTGCTGAGCGAGGCGAGTGGGAAGAGGTTCCGATCAGTCTGGTCGATCTGAAGCGGACCGAACGCGAGATTCAGGAACGCGCATCCGCCGACAAGGAGAAAGCCAAACTGATCGATGAGGAAGAAAAAGCCGAACGGGAATTGGCCCGCGAGGTATCCAGCGTTCCGCAGGACCCGGGCGTTTACTTCGTCGATGGCAAGGCCGTGAAAGTGATGAAGGTCGCCGAGACCAAGATGAACAACAACAAACGCCGCTCGGTGCTGCAGGCCATCTCTCCCATCCCCATGATCACCGGCAAAGCCACCGTGGAATTGGACGGCGAAACCTCAACGTTCACGGTGACCAGCGACCTGCCCGAGTTCTATTTCCGCCTCTCCCAGGCGGAGCGTTTCGGCCTGATCAAGCTCACTCCTGGTAAAGGTGTGCGTGTAGTGGAAAAAATCACCATCGTTCCTGTCTCGAAAGAGATGGTGGAGGAGCGGGAACAAATCGAGGTTTTCCGGCGACAGGCGGGTGAGGATCTTTACAAAGTTTGGCCCATGGAGCCACTCACCCCCGGCGAGTATGCCGCCGTGCAGTTCACCGAAGGTAAGGTGAACATGCAGGTCTGGGACTTCAGCTACAAGAAACAATAAGGGCCGGCGACCCCATGAGAGGCTCCGGCCCTTGTTCACTTAAAATTTAGAGCGCCGCTTTGGCAGCTGCCAGCGCGGTTTCGTAATTCGGGTGATCCGCCACTTCCTTTACATATTCCGCGTGCGTGATGTTGTTGTCTTTGTCCACAACGAAAATCGCACGGCTGTGAATGCGCAGTTCCTTGATCAGCGTGCCAAAGGCCTCGCCAAACGAACCTGTGCGGTGATCGGAGATCATCTTCACCTTGTCCACGCCAAACGCGCCGCACCAGCGCTTCTGGGCAAACGGCAGGTCCATGCTCACCGTGTAGATGTCCACGCCGGCCAGTTTCGCCGCTTCTTCGTTGAAACGCTTCGTCTGGGCGTCGCAAACCGGAGTATCCAGCGACGGCACCACACTGAAGATACGCACCGTGTTTCCCGTCTTGGCGAGATCAACCGCCTGCAGGCCGTTGTCCACCGTCTCAAAATTCGGAGCCTTGTCGCCGGCCTTCAATTCCGGTCCAACCAGCGTCAAGGGGTTTCCGCGGAGCGTCGTAGCACCAGGTCTTTCCATTCAGTCCTCCTGAGGGTATGAACTTTTATTGTAGCAACTGGACGAATTCGTCCAGTTGATTCACGGGCAACTGGCAAGTATAGTCTTCGCAAACGTAGGCTGTCGTCCGCCCATCCACCGTGCGCATATCCGCGGTGAAGGGCATCCACTCCGCTAGTTTTCCCCGCGAGCCTTCCTCCAGCAACACGATCGTGCTGTCCGGGAGGAAGAGCCGTCTTGCGGCCTGCAGCATGGCTTTCGTTTCCGGTGCTTCATGTTCACCGGCCAGGATGATTTGCTTCGGCTTCGACAGGCTCAAAAGATAGGCAGTGGCCATCATCGGGATGGTGATGGCGGATGTCGTCAATCGCCCCGCGAAGAACGCGAGCGCCCGATCGGCGCTTTCCCGCATTGCGCGATCTCCCGTCAACGCCGAGAGCCGCAACAAGTTTCGTACCATCACGCTGTTGCTCGATGGCTCCGCCCCATCGTAGTCGTCTTTGATGCGCAACACCAGCGATCGGTCTCCATCCGCGGTGCTGAAGTATGCCCCGTTCGTCTTGTCCTCAAAGAGATCCATCGCTTTTCGCGTCAGCCGCACGGCGTGCTCCAGCAGCGAGACGTCGAAAGTAGTCTCATACAGATCGAGCAGCGCCTGCGCGAAGAACGCATAATCATCGAGGAAGCCCTCAATGGCCGCTTCCCCCTGCCGGTACCGTCGCAGCAGGATATCTCCACGGCACATGGTAGTCAGTACGAAGTCTGTGGCGCGCTGCGCCGCTTGCAGATACTCGCTGTCGTCCAGCACTTGGGCGCCTTTGGCGAGCGCGGAGATCATCAACCCGTTCCAGGCCGTGAGTACCTTGTCGTCCAGGTGCGGCCGCACGCGAGAATTTCGAAGCGCCATCAAACGTGCCGAGGTTGCCTCAATGGCTCTGACAACCTGATCCACTGCCACCCCAAATTGAGCCGCGGTTTCTTCGATGGTATGCGCCTGGTAGAGGATGTTCTTCCCGGTAAACTCGGCGTGCGGGTCCTCTTCCACATTCCCGTGAGGTCTCACCCCGTAACGGTAGCCGAACCAGTCGGATTCCGGCTTTCGCGCTGCTTCTTCAACTTCGCGTGCCGTGAAAACATAGAACGCCCCTTCCCCTTTTTCTTCGGGATGTGCGGCGTCAATCACGCTGTCGGCGTCCTCGGCCGAGTAGAACCCTCCAGCCGGATCGCGCATGTCGCGCAGTACGTATGCGAAGGTCTCCCTGGCTACCTGGGCGTACAAAGGATCCTCCGTAATCTGGTACGCCTCCAGATAGCTCACCGCCAACTGCGCCTGGTCGTAGAGCATCTTTTCGAAGTGTGGTACGAACCAGCGGGCATCGACCGAATAACGATGGAAGCCGCCGCCCAGTTGATCGTACATTCCCCCCTTATACATCTCTCGCAATGTAAGCAACGACATCTCCATCGCCTCTTCTTCGCCTGATCCAGCGAAGTAGCGATGGAGAAAATGAAACTGCACCGGACGTGGAAATTTGGGCGCCTGGCCGAACCCGCCCATCCGCGGATCAAAGTTGCGGCGGAATGCGAGGTAGCAGCTTTCCAGCGTCTGTGTGTCCAACTGCGCATTCTTCGTTTTGGCGGTCAGCATGTCCGAAAGCTGCCGAATCACATCGTCACCGGACTCAATCAACTTCTCACGTTGCGACTCCCATAGTCCGGCAATGTGCTGGAGAAGCGCCGGGAAGCCGGGTCGTCCATAGCGATTGTCCGGAGGGAAGTAGGTGCCTCCGTAGAACGGCTTCAGCCCGGGGGTGAGCCACACGGACATAGGCCAGCCACCACCACCGGTGGTGGCCTGCACGAACGTCATGTAGATACGATCCACATCGGGGCGCTCTTCTCGATCCACCTTCACGGAGACAAAATGGCGGTTCAGGATCTCCGCAATCTCCTCGGATTCAAAACTCTCCCGCTCCATCACGTGACACCAGTGGCAAGTGCTGTACCCGATTGAAAGGAAAATCGGTTTGTTTTCCTGGCGTGCCTTGGTGAACGCATCCTCGCCCCAGGGATACCAGTCGACCGGATTGTGCGCGTGCTGCAAGAGGTACGGGCTCTGCTCACGCGCCAGTCTGTTTGTGTGCATACACCATTCTAGACTGCCCGCCCGTTCTCCCAGATGGTTCTCGAATTCCAAGTAAGAAATTGATGTACAATTCTTCAACCGATGAAACGCTTTCTTATCTCCGCGCACTATACCTCAAATTGAGATAGGGAGTCGACCGATCAGGTCGAGGTTCATCATGCAGGATGCGATTCGCCTTTTGCTGCTAAAGGAATCGAACTCTGGCAATGCCAACACCCTGGAGCACATGCTGGGGAGCCGCAGCTTTGTCTTCGAATCCGTGTTGTGGGGAATGGGGCCGGTTCAACCTTCCAGCAGGTGGGAATGCGACATTGTTGTGATCGCGGCGGACGAGTGGCCAAATGCGGCCAAGGCGATGGTGGATTGGTGCAGAGTCTGGGGTGGGGATGTCCCGATTCTCGTTGCGCTCGGCAATCAGTCCCGCAATCCGGAGTCTGAGATCCAGCAGTTTTCGGGGATCATTGATTTTTTCTGTTACCCCGCGTCTGAAGACGACGTGCTGTTACGGATTGAGCGCTTGTCGAAAAACGGGCGCGAGATTCGCGCAGTGGTAGACCTAATGGAGGCCGAGTTCGCGGAGCTGCGCATGGCGGGAAGACATCCGAAATTCCTTGCTGTGCTCCAGCAGGTGCGCCGGATAGCGGCGGTGGACGCGACAGCCCTAATCTGCGGAGAAACAGGAACCGGGAAGGAATTGTGCGCCCGCGCGATTCACTATCTGAGTGCGCGCCGCAAGGCGCCTTTCATCCCAGTCGATTGTGGTTGCCTCCCCGATCACCTTTTTGAAAACGAGATGTTTGGCCACGAGCGCGGAGCTTACACGGATGCGCGTTCCCGCCAAAAAGGCCTGGTCGAGCTTGCCGATGGGGGCACGCTGCTGCTGGACGAAGTGGATTCCTTGTCGATCGCCAACCAGGGAAAGTTGTTGCGGTTCCTCGAAGAACGAAGATTCCGCCCCCTCGGGGCCGAGTGCTACCGCAACGCGGACATCAATGTTTTGGCTGCTTCGAATCGTGACTTGCTGGCGTGCGTGGCGGCGAAACAGTTCCGGCAGGACCTGTTCTACCGGCTGAACGTGCTCCAGGTTCGGATTCCTCCGCTCCGTGAGCGGCGGTCGGATGTGTTGGTTCTAGCCAAGCATTTTCTGGAGGGCCTCCCTCATCGGAAACGGTTGTCTCCAGAGGCGATGCAGGCGCTCACCCGCCACGACTGGCCTGGGAATGTGCGCGAGTTACACAACACCATCTACCGTGCCGCGGTGTTTTGCCAGGGAGAGCGTATTGACGAATCCGATCTGGGCTTAGCAGAGAGCAAGAGCGGAAACTCCATGGAAACGATGTCTTACCGCGAGGCTCGCCTGGACGCCTTGCACAGCTTTGAACTGAACTATGTCCGGGAACTCATGATTCTGGCGAAGGGCAATGTAACGCAGGCGGCCAAGCGTGCCGGGAAAGAGCGGCGCGCCTTCGGCAGACTGGTTCAGAAATACGGGCTCGGCTCTGAAGATACCGGTCACGGCCGCACGAAGAAGTCAGTGGGCTAGATCCTACCCACCCTGGGTCATTTTCGACCCACCCTGGCAACCCCTCGAAAAAACAGCAATTGCCGGGGTTTTTCGTCCGCACCAGCAACCTGCAATCAGCCCACCCCACCTCGACTGGTCTTGCTAAGCCCTTGATTCTGATGTGGCCGAGAGGTGGCACTCCAACTGCATACAGTGGGGAACCGTGGCTATCCGTGACCTCAGCCAAATCTCAGAGCCGGCCAGGGAGGTCTTACGTTATTTTCTGGCGCGGCCCTCGGCCGTGGATAGCCTCGAGGACATCGCACGATGGAGGTTGGCGCAAGCCGTGATTTCCCGGACCGTGGCCGAAACACACGACGCACTGGAACTGCTCATGGAGCGGGGACTGGTGGAATCTTTGTCCAGTCCCGCCACGCAGCGCCTCTATAGGTTGAGGCCGGAGCGGATTGTCGATGCCACCAGCCTGCTGGATTTGAAACAGGAGCCGAAGAATGGCTAATACCAGCGCCATTGCCGCCACCTGCGAAGCCGTTATCCGGCTGCTCCGTGCTTCTCACAATCCACAGGACTTCAACGGGGTCCCGCTCGATTTCGAAGTGTATGTGGCGGAGAACTTCACTCGCCCGATGGAAGCCGGCGTATCGCTGTTTCTCTATCGCATCTATCACAACACTGCCTTACGGACTCCCCCCGGCAGACTATTGCCAAACGGGGACCGGCAGGCAACGAAGCTCCCGCTTGATCTTCACTTCCTGCTTACTGCGTGGGCCAAAACAGCATCGCTGCAGCATGAGATTGCCGGCTGGGCACTCCGCACCATGGAAGACAATCCGACGCTTTCCGCGGGACTGCTCAATGCCTATCGTCCGGGGGTGTTTCGCAATGAGGAAGCTGTGGATGTGGTGTTGACCACGCTGAGTGTCGATGACATGTTCCACATCTGGGAAGTGATGATCAACCGTGTGTACCAACTCTCCATTCCCTACATGGCGCGAATGGTGCAGATAGAGTCCGGACGCACAACCGATACGGAAGGGGCACCGGTGCAATTGCGGGTTGGCGATTACCAATTGATCCAGAGATAGCTATGCGGCTTGAGATCACACCATCCACTGTTCCGGTCGAAGTCGTCCAGGTGTTTACTGCCTTGGGGATTCGCTTCTGGGACACCGCCCTCGACGTTCCCGTGTCTGAGGGCTTGGTGGTGAAAGCGTATTGGAGTGAGACCGACTATCCACCGGTGGAAGCATTCCGCACGAAATCGGGTGCGTACGCCTTCCAAGGACTGCCTGGGATGCACGCCGTGGAGTATCCGGAAAATGGCGGAAGCCTGCCCAGCCTGCCTGTGAAGAAGACATACCAAATCAGTGTCGAGGATGTTTCGGGACGATTCCTTCCGATGGTCTTCGGTGTTGACCTGCCTTTGGACTATCCAGGGTTGTTCCTATCCGGAGACACCGCCAGCTTGCCCGGAGCGCCCGGCCGCGCGTTTCTCATTACGGCGCCAACCAGGCCCATCGTTTCAGGATTGGCTCAGGTCCGGGCTGACATATGGGACGCCGACAATGCGTGCCCGGCTGCTCACGCAATTCTGAGAGTGCAATTCGGTAGCGACTTCTGGACCGGAATTGCCAACCAGAACGGAAGCGCACTCGTGACGTTTCCGTTTCCTATCTCGGAGCGGTTGCGATTAGGATCGCCGCCCGGCAGTGGCCAGGGTAGTGTCAGCGATTCCCGCTGGCCGGTGCGGGTCACCGTCCGTTACCAGCCGTCGCGCCTGCGTTATCCACTGGCGGACCGTTCGGATGTCCCGGAGCGATGGAAATCATTGCCGAGTTTGAGGACCATTCTCGGCCAACAGCAGGTCCCCATGATTGTGCGGGACAACCCGTTGTCGGAAACGGCTGAGTGGAACGCCGAACTGACGTTTCGCCAGCCTCTGGTTGTGAAGACCGCCGTTCCTGCCAGTCAGGATCGTTCGCGGCTTATGGTTCGGTGGGGAACCTCCCCACCCTGAAGGGGCGCAAGGAGAAGCCAATGCCTGAGTATTTAGCACCAGGAGTATTCATTGAGGAAGTCAGCTTCCGGGCCAAGACGATCGAGGGCGTAAGCACGTCGACGGCCGGATTCATCGGACCGGCACGTTACGGCCCGGTGGACGGCGTGCCGGAGATTCTCACCAGCTTTTCCGATTTCGAACGAATCTACGGTGGATTGGAAAAGCTCCAGTTCGACGGCGAATCGACGGACATGGACAACTATCTGGCCCACGCCGTGCGAGCCTTCTTCGAAAACGGAGGACGGCGGCTTTACGTTTCGCGTGTCTACTCCAAGGGCAACGGCGCCGACTATGCGCAGTATGATCTGCCCGCTTTGGGAAGCCCTCCCTCGCTCCCCAGCCTGCCCACTTCCGGCTCCATGAGTCTTCGGGCCCGCTATCCAGGCACCGGCGGTAATCTCAAATATCTTCTCAGTCTGCGCATTGGGCCCAATGCCCTGGTCAATGTTTCCACCGATCCCGCACGGACCGTTTTGGGCCTGAGGGGGGTCTCTCCGGGCGACGTGGTGTGGATTCAAAGTAGCGGCTCGCTGCCTGCCACGAGCGAGAATCTGTTCTGGGTGGAGCGGCAATTCGACGCCGCAAACCGGCCTGTCTGGATCTTCCATGGCAACGGATCAGCCACCGTGCGGCTGAGCGACTTGCAACCGGGTGACCGTGTTTCGGTGCTCACTTGCGATGCGCAGGTGACGTATCCAGGCCGCGAACAGAGGGCGGATGTCTGGACTGGGCTCGGCTTTCACCCCACTTCCGTAAACTCTCTTGCACGTACCTTCGACGCCAACCTCAGTAGCCGCCAGAAGGCGCTGACCGTCCCCCTGGTGGTGACCACCACCCCAGCGAATCTGGCAGGGCCTGCGATCGTGACATTGCTGTTCGGCACCATCACGCCGGCAACGGATGACGGCCGCACCGTCGCTTTCTCCCTATCCAACGCGACAGACGGCCGGTTTCCTGGCCAAGGCGCTTATGAAGGAGACGACGCAAGGCCGAAGCAGAAGAGTGGACTCAAAGCGTTCGAAGACATCGCCGACATCTCCATTGTCGCGGCCCCAGGCTCATCCAAGAAGAGGGCGAGCGCGAATTGGAGAAGCGAGGCCCTGTCCACAGCCGGGTTGCTGATCTCTCATTGCGAACGCATGCGCTATCGCATTGGTGTGGTCGATCCTCCCGACGAGTTGTCGATCTCCGAGGTCAAGGAATACCGTGCACAGTTCGACAGCACTTATGCGGCTCTCTACTATCCCTGGATTCGAATCCTGGATCCGCTCACCGAACAGGAGATCAATCTTCCTCCCAGTGGCTACGTCGCGGGCATCTACGCACGCAATGACATCGAGAAGGGAGTGCACAAGGCTCCCGCCAATGAAGTGGTGCGCGGTGCAATCGGCTTTGAATTCATGATCAATCGCTCCCAACAGGAGGTGTTGAATCCGCTGGGCGTCAACTGTTTCCGCTTCCTTGACGAGCGTGGAAACAGGCTGTGGGGAGCACGCCTGATGACATCCGATGGCGAGTGGCGCTACGTCAACCTGCGGCGGTTTTTTGCCTACCTGGAGCGCTCCATCGAACGAGGTACACAGTGGGCCGTGTTTGAGAGCAACGGCGATGCGCTGTGGGCCAATGTACGGCGCACGGTGGAAGACTTCCTGTTCAACGAATGGAAATCGGGCCGTCTCTTCGGGGAAAAGAGCGAGGACGCATTCTTTGTCCGTTGCGACCGTTCCACCATGACACAGAACGATATCGACAGCGGCCGCCTGATCTGTCTGGTGGGTGTGTCGCCGCTGCGGCCGGCCGAGTTTGTCATCTTCCGCATCGGCCAATGGGTGGCCCCGCGGAAAGGTTGAGGCAATCCCAAATGCAAGTGAGCAAGAGCGCAAAGGAGATTCAGTATGGCAGTGGAACGCGACCGGCCGTATAGCCAATTCAATTTTCGTGTGGAAATCGAAAATGGCCCAGCAGCGGACAGTATCCGCGCCGGGTTTCAGGAAGTGAGTGGGATCGGCACGGAAGTTGGTGTTGCCGAATATCGCGGTGGCAACTTCCGCGAAAACACACCCATGAAGATCACCGGGCTGTACAAGGTTTCCGACATCACCTTGAAACGCGGAGTCATCGGGGATCCGGACAGTCTCTATGGCTGGATTCTGCAAGTGCGCAGCGGAAATCAGAACGCCAGGCGCACCGTAACGATCCAGCTCCAAAGCGAAGATCACTCGGCCATCGTGCAGGAGTGGAAGTTGACCGATGCCCGTCCCATCAAATACACCGGGCCAAGCCTGAGCGGAAAAGGAACAGATGTAGCTGTGGAAGAGCTTGTGTTGGCGGCAGAAAAAATCGACGTGAGCTAGAAACCATCATGGGAACTGCGACCAGAATTCCGGGGATTTTGTTTGAGACGGTGACGCCACCGCCGCGAACCCGATACCCGCGCATGGACATCGCAGGATTCGTTGGATTTGCCGCTTCGGGCCCATTGGATGTCCCGGTGATGGTCGAGGATATCGAACGGTTTCACGAAATCTTCGGCAGGGATCTGAACTTGGCATGGGATCCCCACCGGGGGGAGATGTTACAAGCGCATCTGGCGCCTGCCGTGCGCTCGTTCTTTCGGCAAGGCGGGCGGAGATGCTGGGTAGTGCGAGTGGCGGGCAATGCAGCTACGACGCGCTTCCTGCTTCCTGGCGCCTTGCGTGTCCCGGCCGGCTCGGTAGATGCTCGCTCTGCAGTTGGGGCGGTGGCTCAGGCGCGGTCAGCCGGTAGCTGGGCCGACGATTGCACGGTAAACACGCGCCTCATCAAGCGCAACATTGCCTTGACCAGGCAGTCGGAGACCGGTGGGCATACAACTTGGAAGCTGGGTGCGGGAGAATCTGTCGAGCCGGGCAGCCTGCTGGGTATTGCCTCGGGTGACTCGATCTCCTTCCTTCCCGTCACAGCCGCATCGGCCGGTGCCTGTGTCACTTCACCTGGGTTCCGCTTTGAGCGGATGGTGGTCTCGCCTGCCCTCGCGGTGACGGCAACGTATCTGAGTGCAGATGGCGAGCCGGCCACGCCACTTCCTCAGTTCGGCTCGGACGGCGCGAAGTTTCTCTTGCGCATTCCACCGGAAATAGCTGCCGTAGCTACCATCGGAGGCTTCTTCCGTATCCAATTCGCCGGCGGTGTGCTCGCCTACTTGCAGGCGGAGCGGTACTACGAGGAAGACAACTCGGGTTTCTCGTGGGTGGAAAGCGTAAGGGTCTGGCGTGAAGGCAGTGTTGCATCGTTGCCCGCTGTGACGGCTGCAAGCTTAACCGCCAGTGTCTTCACCATGGATCTGGAGGTACTTCGCGGGACCCAGGTCGTATCGCGGTTCGAAGGGCTAGGCTTCACTCCTGGACATCTCCGATACATAGGATTGCTGCCAGGTGACGAGCAATTGCTGGGACCAGCCACTGGAGAGCGGCCTGCGTTGTGGGCGGAGGCCACTCATCCGAGATTCCCATTGGCGTGTCCGGAGACCGGCGTTCTTCTCCCGCTCGGCATGTTGGAAATCGCTCGCCCCGAGTTCGCACAGCCGGCGATATTCGAGGGCACTGCGTTGGAGCGTGATGGACTCGCCTCCATGGAGCCATCCCTGTTCCTCGATGCCAAGCTGCGGAATACGCGGCCTGCCGTACTGCCCGCTGCCGCGCGGCGCTATATGCTCTCCATCCCCTCAGAAATCGGCGCTGCCGTTCCTGCTGACGATCGACTCACGAAGTTGCACGCCCTTTGGCCGGTAGATGAAGTGAGTCTCATTGCCATCCCGGACGCGGTTCATCCAGGGTGGGAATTGGTGGACGATGAATGGAGTCAACTGGCAGCTCCGGAGATCGAACAAGCGGAGATACTCGCTGACGGTCGGTACCTCCTGCGCTGGAAGCCGGTTGCAACTGCCACAGAGTATCAGCTGCAATCCGCGCAAGACCCACGTTTCCTGGATGCGCGGGCGGAATACAGTGGCCCCGATCTATCCAGGCAGTTCGATCCATCGCCTGCCTGTGTGGATGCGTTTTACTACCGCGTGCGGGCTCTTCGCAGAGGCGTGGTCAGCCCATGGTCTAGCACGGCGGCTCGCCAGACGCGTTCCTTCCCCTTTACTCAATGCATTCAGGGCCTGCTGCCGCAGTCCGTACTGTCGATTCAATCGCTAGGGCGAAGCCGCTTCCGAATGACCTGGACATCGGCGGGGGCGGGAGCGATCTACCGCTTGGAAACCGCCGCGGATCCTGAGTTTCTGGGCGCCAGCGCGGCCTACGTAGGTCCGAATCTGGAAGTGGTGCTGACCATGTCGCGGATGTCCTGTTTTCGCGTGGCGGCGAAGGTTGGGGCCGTGGATGGTCCATGGTCCAACACCGTGATCTGGGCGCCTGGGGGAACATCACGGTGGCAAGTGAAGGCGGTCAATCCACAAAGTGCGGAGGATGCGGCGGATGCCTCGTTGTTGGCCATTCATCGTGCACTCGTTTGGATGTGCGCGGCTCGTGGCGACGCCATGGCGTTGCTGACTCTCTCGGCGCACTACCGGGAAAAAGCGGCACTCACCCACCGCATGCAACTCGAGTCCGCTCTCGAAGAGGACGACGAAGGATTGATCACGAGTTTTGCCGCCCTTTATCATCCATGGCTGCTGACAACCGACGCCAGTGGCGCCTCACAACGAGCATCACGCCCGATGCCACCGGACGGAGCTGCTTGCGGTGTCATCGCCGCAAGGGCGTTGCGTCGAGGAGCCTGGTTATCACCCGGAAATCAGCCCATCGAAGAAGTACTGGCGTTGGTTCCCGAATTCACTCCGCAAGCAGTGGGCATTCTGCTGGGGGCGCAGGTCAACATGGTGGTCGATCGGCCAAGGGGCTTCATCGCTCTCGGCGCGGATACACTGAGCCGCTTCCGGCAACTGAGTTCCATTCATGTCCGGCGCCTGTTGATTCTACTCCGGCGGCTGGCTCTGCGCGATGGCCCGCAGTTCGTCTTCGAGTCGAATGATGCCATTCACCAAAGGACGGTGCGACGCCACTTCGAACAAATTCTATCGGACATGTTTGTGCTCGGGGCCTTCGCCGGCGAAAGCCAGCAGGAAGGATTTCGTGTCTCCACGGATTCGAGCGCCACGGATGTGGATGAAGGACGCATGGTGGTGACCCTCAAGATCGCTCCCTCTGCGCCCTTGCAGTTCCTCACCGTCCGTCTGGTACGCAGCGGTTCAGAATCACTCTCGCTGGAGGTGGCTTAGTATGGCGGCAACTCCCGAAGCGCGTCCCTTCACTACGTTCAATTTCCTGGTTGAGATTCGTGTGCCGGGCGTCGCCGACAGGATCTGTGAAGCGGCCTTTTCTGAGTGCGACGGCATGGAAATGTCATTGGAGCCGAAAACAATCCGGGAGGGCGGACGGAACTACGGGCCTGTGCATATGGCCGGCCCAGTGAGCTACGGGCAACTCACTCTCAAGCGTGGCATGACGGCCACCTTCGATCTGTGGAAGTGGTTTGATCTGGTTGCCAAGTCCGGTCACGCGGAAGTGCGAGGCCGTGCGGAAATTCTCGTGCAATCGGCGGACCGGAGCAGTGTCGATGCGACGTTCGTCTTGGAAGGTTGCTTGCCGGTAAAGCTTCGCGCGCCTGCCCTCAGCGGTAAAGACGGAATGGTGGCGATTGAAGAGATGCAGCTGGTTTACGAAACGCTCTCGCTCCGCGAGGCGCAGGCAGGAGCATAACCATGGCGGATCCCTCCAAGCTGGCGAAGGCGCAACTGGTGGAAGTATGGCCAGGCTCAGGGAACAAACTCGGCCCGCAGAACAAGGATGGCGGTGCCGGAAAAACCGTGACCGTGCAGTTCAACCCTCAATCGTTGAAGGTGAGCTTCGCCAATCAAAACGCGGGCGGCGATCAGCCTGGAAAGTCGTCCGTGCAATTCGTGGGCAAGGGCACAACGAAGCTCTCCATGGAGCTGTGGTTCGATGTCACCCTCCCTTTGGGTGGGCGCCCCGGCGATCCGGCAGGCGATGTCCGGAAGCTGACGGAAGAGGTGGCATACTTCATGCGGCCTCAAGAGGTAACGAAGGATGGCAAAAAGGGATTGTTGCCTCCAGGCGTGAGGCTGTTGTGGGGCTCTTTTCTGTTTGAGGGTGTGATGGACTCGCTCGAAGAGAACCTGGAGTATTTCTCTGAAGATGGTCGCCCGCTACGTGCCTCGCTGTCGATCGCGCTCTCGAAGCAGGAATTTCAGTTTGCATTTAATCCCGATTTCAAAGCTCGCGGTGTCACCCCGCTGCAACCCGCGCGTCCAGGACAAAGTCTGCAGTCGATGGCCGGCAAAGCGGGCAACAACGATTGGAAGAAAGTAGCGGCGGCCAACTCGATTGAGAATCCGAGACAGTTGCCAGGTGGAACGCTGGTGAATTTGTCGGCGGGCGCGTCCCTCGGCATTTCCGCAAGCGCTGGGCTGAGTGCTTCTGCTTCCGTGGGACTGGGAATTTCCGGTAATGTCAGCCTCGGCTTGTCGGGCGGGGCCTCGTTTGGTGCTGCTGCCGGAGCGGGGATCGGCGTCTCGGCGGGCGCGGGTGTCGGAGTTGCCGCAGGGGCGGGCGTGGGCATCTCGGCAGGGGCAGGCTTTGGTGCGGGTGCGGCGGTGGGAGGTAGCGCTGGTGCGAGTGTATCTGGGTTGTCAGCAGGAATCAAATCGGGGCGTAAACTCGGCTTCGGTGCAGAGATCCGTGTGCGGTAAGGAGGAGCAATGGCAGTCACCATCATTAACGAACTCGAAGTCGTGATGGAGCACGCGCAGCCGTCCGCGGCCGGAGCCCGGACTCCACTGCCCGCTGTCCCGCCTGCGCCACGGCCGCAAGATCTGTCCGATATCACCGCGCGAGTCGAAATGCTGCGAGCAAGGGTGGAGCCTCACTAGCATGCCTGACGCAGGAACAGTTCCGGGAATCTATCACGCCACTCCGTCGTTGCTTGTCAACGGGCGCGAACAGCCGTCCCTTGCCGAACTGCTGCAGTCCCTGGTGGTGGATGAGACCTCCGAAGGCCTCTCGCGTTGCGAAATGACTTTGATGAATTGGGGGCCAAGAAACGGAACGAACACATTTCAGTTCTTCGATGGGCAGGTGCTCGATTTCGGCAAGGTCCTCGCTGTGGCGCTTGGCTCGGGCGCAGGCGCAGGCACGGTCTTTGAAGGACGCATAACCGGAATCGAGGGCAGATACCTCCGCGAGCGGCCTCCCGAAGTGTTGGTCCTCGCGGAAGATCGATTGCAAGACCTCCGCATGCGGCGCCGTACACGCACTTTCGAAAACATCACCGACGCAGATCTGTTCCGCCGCGTGGCATCCGACCACGGCCTTCAGCCGGATGTTGACGTTACTGGGCCGACACACAAGACACTGGCGCAACTCAATCAAAGCGACCTTGCCTTTCTGCGCGAACGCGCCAGAGCCGTGGATGCGGAGATCTGGGTGGAAGGTACAACACTCAAGGCGAAGACGCGTGCCCGGCGCAGTGCCGGTGATGTCACTCTCACCTACCAGCAAGGACTGAAAGAGATGACCGTCCTCGCGGATTTGGCCGGCCAGAGCACGGGTTTCGTCATCAGCGGGTGGGACGTTTCGTCAAAGGATGCCATTTCCTATCGCGCCACAGATGCGGCTCTCGGAGCGGAATTAAATGGGTTCAAGAGCGGAGCAAGCATTCTGGAATCTTCGTTCGGAAAGCGAGACCAGCAGGCATCTCATCATCTTCCGGTGGCTGCGAACGAAGCTCAGGCGATGGCCGAATCCGGATTCCGCCGCTTTGCCCGTCGATTCGTTACTGGTCATGGAGTGGCGGAAGGCGATGCCCGAATTCGTCCCGGAACGAAGATCGAACTGAAGGGATTGGGCAGTCCTTTCGAGGGCAAATACTACGTCAACCGGATCAGGCACACCTTCGAGATGGTGAGTGGCACGCACACCTCGTTCTGGGTGGAGCGGCCAGGAATTGGGATGGGATGATGACACCGGCCATCGAGATTCTGGAAGCGCGGGCGCCACGTGGCTACGGCGGGCTCTTCTACGGAGCCTATCCGGCCCTGGTGCGTGACATCAACGATCCCGATGGGCAGGGACGGGTCAAGGTTGGTCTACCGTGGTCGCCCGATGGAGAAGGCGGAACGTTCGAGGCGTGGGCTCGAATTGCAACGCTGATGGCGGGAAACAACCGTGGCACCTGGTTCGTCCCGGATGTTGGCGACGAGGTCATCATCGTCTTCCTCAGCGGCAATCCCCGCCATCCTTGTGTGGTTGGCGCTTGTTGGAACGGCCATGATGCTCCGCCGCAGAGCATGGACGCAGCGGGCAACAACTACGTGAAACAAATCCGATCGAGGAACGGTGTCAGTGTCACTCTCGACGACCAGGACGGCCAGGAGAAGTTAGTGCTCGAAACGCCCGGCGGCCAGAAGTTGACGCTGAAGGATGGTCCCGGAGCGATCGAACTCGAGGATTCCAACGGAAATTCCATCAAGATGGAGGCCAGCGGATTGACCTTGCGCGCCTCGGCCAAGGTGACGATTGAGGCTTCCACGATGGATGTCAATGCCGGCATGGTGAACGTCAATGCCGGAATGTCGAAATTCAGCGGTGTTGTGAAGTCGGATACGAATATCACCAACTCGACTATCAGCACCAGCTACACGCCAGGCGCGGGGAACATCTGGTAAATGCATCCGATTCAATGGTTGTCTCCATCTCCGATGTGGAACGAGTTGACGGCGCTGCCGGACCGCAGCTTCTTCCGGCGTCCCGCCATTCTTCGCTTTACTGCCGATTCATTCATGGAAGATTTCACGGAGATGCTGGGCAACCGGCCGGAGAAGGTGACAGCATTGCGGGCAAAGCCGGAGACATGGCGAGACGCTCCTGGCAGTTCGGGCATGGCTGGCAAGGGATTGAAACTGTATCAGCCGACGCACGGCCGCTTCTACCTGGTAAGTGCCAGCCTGGCCTGCCGCGTCCCTGGCCTGCCGGATCACACTCTCCGCGCTGCGCAAGGCGAACGAGTCAGTTTCGTGCTGCGCCGGTTGGTTGCGAAGAATGCCAACGTCACCCCGGCCATCGCTTTCGACCCCAACGCGTTCCAGGAGTTCGCATGGGTCGATCCCGAGGGGAGCCCACGCTGGGTTAAGGTCACCGGTAGCGGATTGATGGACGGCGAAGAGAAGCTGCCCATGTTTCCGTCCGTCTATCAGGATACGGGAGCCAGGCGGCGAATCTTCAGTGGGCTCGTACCCGTCGGACGAAGGCAGCAATACGTAGCCGGACGTGAGGGCAAGTCGCTTTCCACCAATCCCGCCGATGATGCGCCTCCGGAAGATCCGCGCAAAGTAGATGCCCAACGCATGATCGTTCAGCCATGGACACTGCTGCGTGATTACCACGAGCAATCCTTGGCGAACCCGGATTTTGTCGCCGCCGCACTTGAGGAATCGTCGCGCCAATCCTCCGGTTTCATACTGCTTGATTTTGGAGACTACCTGGAGGCAAACCTTCCGCGAGTCTTCGCCGTGGTACGCGGTACAGCGTTGCCAGGCAGCCTGAATACAGTGGAGCGAACGCTCCTGGACTTGCTGCAATCGGTCTCGGACGCATCGGTAGGACTGAGCTTGGCGGGCGCGATCTCGCATGCTCGGGACAAAAAATCTGCGCTGGAAAAGGCCACGCTCGGGACAGGTCTGCCAGTCGACTACCTGCCCTTCCGGCTCACCACACCCCAGGTTGTCCAACTGCTCGATGACGGTGGTGGCGCTGTTCGATCCCCTATCGAGCGGGCCATCGAAGACGCATTGCCGCCTGCTACTCCGGCTCCTCCGCCGTTTCGTCTGCCATCGCGAAGCCCGGCCAATGCGCAAGGGAATGATTGGTTCCTCATCCGTTGTGTGATGGATCATCCACAGTGTGGAAAGCGCATGCCCTCGGTGCTCAGCGAGCCTTCGCAGCCATTCCAACTTGCTTCCTACTTCGATTCGGATGCTCCCGCGCGCAGTATTCAGGTGGCCTTGCCGGTCGACACGACTCCGGCCGAACTCCGTAAATTCGACAAGAACGTCGCATTCATGATCTCGGACGAGTTGAACCGGCAGATGGGACGTGTGAAGGGGCTCAAAGACCTGATGGACGGAAAGATCGACGGGCCGGGCCTGGATATCGGTTGGATCTGTTCTCTCTCCATTCCCATCATCACGCTATGCGCTTTTATCTTGCTGTTCCTGATGGTGATCCTGCTGAACATCGTCTTCTTCTGGATGCCGTTCTTCAAGATCTGTTTTCCTCTACCCAAATTGAAGGCGAAAGGTTGATGGCATGAACTCCCGCTTGACAGCACGAGCCGCCGACGAAGGCGAGATCATCGGCCGGGGCATCAGTTTTCCATTCCGCCTGGACTCGGGTGGACGTGTGGCATGGTCGGCCGGAACTCAGAATGTTGCCGAGAACATCCGCGCCATTCTGGTGACCGAGTTAGGGGAACGGATCATGTTGGCCGAGTTCGGGACACGCATCCAATCGGCCATCTTTGAACCCAACACCCCCGCCACGCGCCGTTTGATTGAGAAAGAGATTCAAGAAGCGATTGAGCGCTGGGAGCCGCGTGTCCAATTGGAAAACGTCAGAGTGCAAGCCGACGCCGATGACGAAAGAAGCGCGGTAGCAATTGTGACTTACCGGCTCAGAACCACTCTCGCCGAGGCACAGGTTGCGATGCGGATTGTTCTCGGAGGATGAGCCGTGCCATTGATCATTCCACAACTCGATGACCGCGACTACAAAGGTATCCTTGACGAGCTTGTGGCGCGCATTCCAGTGCATACGCCGGAATGGACGAACTTCAACGACGCGGACCCTGGAATCACCTTGTTGCAGTTGTTCGCCTTCATGGGAGAGAGCATCCTCTACCGGAGCAACCTGATTCCGGAGCGGAACCGGCTCAAATTTCTCCAACTCTTGGGTATTGGTTTACGATCGGCATCGCCAGCCAGTGGCGTAGTCACGCTGAACAACGAACGTGGCCCCTTGGAAACCATCACTCTCACCGAAGGTCTGCGCGTAGCGGCGGGAAACATCGCCTTCATGACACGCAATGGGCTCGATGTGCTGCCCGTCGAGTCGCGCGTCTTTTGGCGGCGCCGGCTGGGAGCAGACGAAACGTTGCGGGCGGGCAAGATCTACGAGCAGTTGTATGACTCCTTCGCCGACGACACAACGGAACCGGAATATTACGAGACGGTCCCCATGGATCTGCCGTCAACGGGCACGGCTTCCGCCGTCAGCTTGAACGATGACACCGTGGACGGATCCCTCTGGATCGCCCTGCTGGCGAGAAAGAGCGACAAAGTGGACCCGGCGAGTGTTCGCCCCAAGATAGAGGGCAAGACATTGTCCCTGGGGATCATGCCTTGGACCGATGTGAACTCTACCGTGCTGCATCCCGCTGGGTCCACTTCCTCCACGCCGGTGCCGCTCGTCATAGAAATCGCAACAGGCCGGATTGACGGTGGCCAGCCTGTTTACCGCGCGCTGGATGTCACATCCGACGCAAACCCTGCGGAGCAATTCACCATCGTGCAGGCCACGATTCCGCAGCAGTCCGAGTTCGGCCTCTGGACCGGCCAGGATCCTCTGGAAGAGGGCGTGGGAGAGTATCCGCCATCGCTCGATGACGAAGACGTGAAAAAGCGCTTGGTTACCTGGCTGCGGTTGCGATTCGGGGCTCCGAGCGCGGCGCAGAGTGCTTCCTGGAAAGCACGCCTCAGTTGGGTTGGGTTGAACGCCGCACGAGTCAGCCAGCGCGCACGCGTGACCGGCGAACCGGTCGGCATTGGGAATGGCGAGCCGGACCAGAGCTTCACTCTCGCCAATCGTCCCGTAATTCCAGAAACTCTTGTTCTCTTTGCCGGCGGTGAGCTGTGGACTAGAACCGAGGATTTACTAACAGCTCCTCCAGAAGTTCCCGTATCCAATCCGGGATTGCCGCAGTCTCAGCGCACGGGTGATCCGCGAGTGTTCAGCATCGACGCGGAGTCCGGCGAAATCCGCTTCGGCGATGGTCTTCGCGGGAAGCGTCCGCCTGCTAACGCGCTGCTGTTTGCCAGCTACGAATTCGGCGGCGGGCGAAGCGGAATGGTTGGAATCGGAGCGATCAAGACCAGCGCCGATCTTCCGCCCGGTGTCACTTGTCACAACCCGTTACCCACATGGGGCGGATTCGACGGCGAATCCGTGGATGAAGCGGAGCGTGCCATTCCACGGTATCTGCGTCATCGAGACCGGGCGGTCTCGGCCGACGACGTGCGCGACATTGTGCTGCGCACGCCCGGAGTCGACCTGCGCCGTGTGGAAGTGCTGCCTCTGTACCAAGCCGAACTGCGCATGGAAGCGCCAGGTGTGTACACGGTGCTGGTACTCCCTTACGATGCGAGAAGGCCTGAAGCGCCGCAACCGGACCGGTTCATTTTAGAGGCGGTCTGCCGTCACTTGAATCCGCGGCGGCTGTTGACCAGCGAAGTGTTCGTGTATGGTCCCAAATATCTTGGCATTTCCATCTCTATTGGCTTCGATGTAGTAGCAGGCCGCGACATCGCACCCATCCGAGAAGACGTGAAGGCGGCGATTCGCAACTTCCTTTCCCCATTGACAGGTGGCCCTGACTTTACTGGATGGCCACTCCGAAAAAGCGTGGAAGACCGGGAGATCTTCGCTGTGGCCACGAGAGTCCCTGGAGTTTCCAAACTGCGCGGCGTACGCATGTGGAACGAACAGGGTGTGGCCGTTTCCACATTGGATATCCAAGGTCTGGAGTTGCCGCGGCTCGACCGTATCCAGGTAGTTACGGGCGACCCCGAAGATCTCATGGCGGCCTCGGTTGTGTCCGCTCCCGGCAAGAAACGGCTTCCGGTACCCGTGCTGCCGGCGGAGTGTTGAGGAGATGCAGCGATGGATGTAAATCAAACTCGATTTCATCTCGTGGTGGGACGTGACCAATGGCTGGGCACTCTCGAGACATCACTGCCATCGCTCGTCGTCCCGGCGAATCTGGAATGGGATGACGATCTATCCGTACTCCAGTTGCAGAGGGAACCATTTCTCTTCCCTCAGTCGGACACCGAGCGGCCTCCAACGTTAGAGCATCGGCGCGGCACTGCCCGAGACGCATTCGGTACGTTCTACAGCATCGAAGCTTCTGGTGCCGGCATTGTGGAACAGATTCAATCCAAAGCGGCGCCGAAGAGAGTGTGGCCGTCAGACTCCTGCTCATCGGACGATGGTGGCAACAACGGGGCATTTGTTCCCGCCGAAACGGCGGCAAAACCAATTGTGAGTCTCAGAGGCATCGCGGTCACCGAAGACCAGTACCTGCTGGTGGGAAGTGAGCAACCTGGTGGCATTCTCGTATTCGATCTCTCTTCCGGCGGGCCGCCTTGGACTTACGTCTGGCCAAGTACGGTCCTGTTCACACCCTTCGACATCTGTGCTGGAACATCGGGTGCCGTCATTCTCGACCGGGATCACAAGCGGCTTTGGATGCTCGATCGCCAATTGCGGGTGCGCCCGTTTCAGGGTGCGATTTCCATAACGGACAACCAGCCTGTGTTCGAACCCGCGACACCCCTTCAGGAATCTCCACCTCGCGATGAATCCACCGAAATCAGCCTTGCGTTCTCGCTGGCGATTCCCGCCGAGATCGACCCCATTGCTGTGGACCTTCTTCCTGATGGCTCGATCCTCGTGCTGGATGCGAACCCCAGCGCAGGCGATATGTCGATTCATCGCTGGGTGGAGGGCGTGTATCGCGGACGGACTTCGCTACCACGGCCGGGAACAGCCGCGTTGCGCGCTCATGACATCCTGATCTCCGGCGCTGATCCATCGATGCTGTACGTCGTCGATGCCAGCGGCAATCAGGCCTACAGCTATCGCGTTGTTCTGACCGCGGGAGGATTACGCCTCGAGCTGGAGCCCTCCTATCTTCCAATGCGCCAATACGGGGGCAAAGGCCTGTCTCGTGCAGCAGCTACGGTCTTCTATGACGGCGCATCCGGCAACATGAGTCCGCTGGCGATGCAACCTCGGCCGAGATACAAGGTCTCCGGCAGTGTTTCGCTGCCCTGGCCGCTGGATCAGGAGATAGCTGCGTTCGATGGCAAAGAGCCTGGTTGTATCTGGCATCGCATCTTTCTTGATGCCTCAATTCCCCCTGAGTGCCAGGTGAATGTACAAAGCCGGGCTGCTGATCAACTGGAAGATCTGGAATTGCGGAGTTGGCAGCAGGAACCCGCCCCCGTGCGTCGCAGAGACGGGACGGAACTACCCTTCTACGCGATCCCCATTGGAAGCGGCCAGTCGCGGGATGGGACGTTTGAAACGCTGTTTCAACAGGCCAAAGGCCGCTACTTACAACTTCGCATCACTCTCAGCGGCTCAGGCCGCAACACGCCCAAGCTGTACGCCGCTCGTGTCTACTATCCACGGTTCTCCTATCTGGAACGCTATCTTCCCGCGGCTTGGCGCGAGGACTCTGCTGCTGCTTCCTTCGCTGACCGTTATCTGGCGAATATCGAGGGATTTCTTACCGCATTGGAAGGCCGAGTGGAAGCCGTAGAAGGCTACTTCGATCCCAAAGCAATTCCAGCTCCGTTCCTCGAGTGGCTGGCCAGTTGGATCGGAACGTCGCTCGATGCCAGTTGGAGCGAACAAACCAAGCGCCTGTTCCTGGCAAATGCGATTCAGCTCTTTGTTCAGCGCGGCACGAAGAATGGTTTGCTGCGGTTCCTGCGACTGGCCTTGGAGGCCTGCCCCGACCGGTCTCTGTTCTCCGCAAATCCGGAGAACTACAGTCGGTTTCCCGTAAGGATTGTCGAGCGCTCGCAGTTGCGGCGTGGAGCGGGTGTTGTATTCGGCGACACAGACGGTACGGAAGGACCCGGCGCCAGTATTGCTCTCTCCACCTGGTCGCCTGATCGCGGCGCCGATGCGCTTCACGCATCCTGGCGTGTGTTCCTGACCGGAAGCTATAAATCCATCGCAGACCTGAACGCGGCCTGGAGCACCGGATTCACCGGCTTTGACGACGCAGGAATCCGGCTCGATGCCACCCAACCCGGCAATCGGCGCAAGGCGAGTGATTGGCGGCGCTTCTTGCAAACAAGGATTGGGTTCACCTATGCCACGGTTACCAATACGGACCGCTCCCTCTATGAACGATTCTTGCGGTCGCGATACCGGACGCCGCAAGAGATCAACATTGCCTACGGGCTCACTGAGCCATGGGCTTTGACCTCGCTGGAAGAGATTGGTAGCAAGATTTGGGACGGCCGAATCAGGCAGTCCTTCCCTCAAGCTGGCGTGGAGTTGGAGGATTGGATTCGTTTCGTCTCCATACTCGTCCCAACCCACCGCAACGCGCACCGGTTCATTGTTTTGGTGCCAGTGACGCTCAATGATCTGCCCTCGGACCAGGTGCGCAAACGCGAATTGGCGCGCCGTGTTGCGGAACTGGAGAAGCCGGCGCACACGGCTTTCGAGGTGAAGCTGTACTGGGCCATGTGCCGTACCGGAGATGCCCGGGTCGGCATGGAGACCGTGGTGGGGCAGGGTAGCCGTTCCGTCGCCATGGTGTTGGGCCGCGAGTATCTCGCCACGGGGCACTTGGCTTGGACGGAAAGCTGGAGCGCGCGCGGTCGTTGGGTAATTGGACGGGACACTGTGGAACAAGATCACACCCAGGAAAGCGGGAAGCAGCCATGAGCGCATTCGAAATTGCCACTCCAAACTTGAAAAAACTTGACCCATTCAAGCGGGTGCACTACACGCTTGGGCTGGTGTTGGGCGAAGACGAATTCCAACAGGAACAGACCTATCACCGCGAGCGCTTGCGGCGCCACAACCGCCACTGGCATGGCTACGGCACCGTCAGCGGACTCAAGGTCACTGCCGCAGACACCGTGGCCGGGCCGGAATTGCAGGTGTCTCCGGGCATCGCCGTCAATCCGCAAGGGCAGGACATCTGCGTGCCGCAATTGATGTGTGCGCGTCTCAATTCATGGCTATCCAACTTTCGCCCCAGCGTAGAAGCCATCGGATTCACACCGCCGAACAATCTGAACATCAGTGTGGTGCTGTGTCACAAAGAGTGTCTGACAGATAGCGTTCCGGCCCCCAGTGAACCCTGCCGCACCGAGAACGATGTCATCGTGCCGTCGCGAGTCAAAGACACCTTCGAGCTGAAGCTGGTGTTGGATCTTCCATCCGTGTCATTGCCCAGTCTGCCGAGCCTTCCCAGCTTGCCGCAGGTGCCTCCCGAATTGCTCGGTCCACCCGCCAGCTACGAAGAGGCAGGAGTGCGAGCCCTCGGGATTGTGCTTGGGCGGATTGCCGTCACTAACGTCGGGCCGTTTGCCAGTGATCTCGATATTACGAACGCCGTTCGTGCCATCGGTGTGCCCGGAAGCCCGCTGCCCCCATCCACCCCCGCGCTCAATGTTCAGCCTGCCAATGCGGCTGCTCGTTTCCGGACCGCTCTGCGCGTTTGGATCACTGAAGTCCAACCCTTGTGGAACGAGAAGAGCGCGGCCATGGGATGTGCGGCCGCTTCGGAAAAGTGTGTGCTCCTCGCGCAGGCAAGGCTGACAGTGGGAGTCAACTGGCAGGTGACAGGCGGAGCTGCGGGAGTGGCGATCGACGAAAGCTCCCGGCCACTGGTGGTGAGCACCCGCGTGCTCGAAGAGATGCAGCGCAACAGGAGATAACGGCTATGGACGTACTCGATCTGATGGAACCCGTCCTTTCCGGCGGCATCCGCAACACCAATTTCTTCAACGGCCGCCTTCTCACAGCGGAGGATTTGATTACCGAACAAGCGGCCAACCGTGGGAAGCACCGCCAACTCGGAGGCGTGCTTGGCGAAGGGGTTGCACAGGGCTTCGACATTACTGTTGCGTCTCAATCGACCACCGCCCGGCCAGTCCTCAAGATCACTCCCGGACTGGCCATCAACAGAAACGGTGAGGTTCTCGAACTGAAGTCCGATGTGCTTCTCGGGCTGACCCCATCCGAGCAAGTCGACTTTGGAGAGGCCGGATTGTTTGTGGTGTGTGTGCCTCCCTCCCCCGCGCTCACGAACCCGGGGCTGTACTTGCTGACGGCCAGCCCTGCTTCAGGATTCGCGGAGCGTGCCCCCATGATTGAGCTTGGCAGCGATGGACTTGCTTCCAAGTGCGGCAGCCGCTACACGGTGGAAGGACTGCGATTCGGAATGCTGCGAATAGTCATTTCGCAGAACCCCGTGAAGGAGAGCGTCGAGGGCCTTCTTGCGGATGCCATTGGACGGTATCAGAATACGACTCCCCTCGCGGGGCAGAGTCTCTGGAGCAACCCCGATCTCTCGCTCATCCGCAATTCGGTCGCTCATCTCATGCTGGGCACGGAAGAACTGGAAGGGCTTCTCAAGAACCCACGTGACCGCTCTGGTGCCACATCCTACGGCCTGCTGGATCGACTTCGCACTCAAGGATTGCTGACATCCTGCGATGTGCCCCTGGCGCTGTTCTATTGGCGGCCAGCGGGCCTGCAATTTGTCGACTCGTGGGCTGCTCGCCGGCCTCTCGCTTCTCAAGCTTCACGCACCAGAGCGGATGGTGCCGCCAGATTCCAGCAGTTTCAGGCGCACCTCTCCGAACTTCTGCAATCGAGCATGTCCACCGGCCAGGTTTCCGCGATCCAGGCGCGGCAGCATTTTCGGTACCTGCCGCCGGCGGGTATTCTGCCCGTGGCTGCTCCCGGTGTTCGGGGCTTCGCACTGGAGGCCTTCCTCTTCCAGTCGCCCCGGCGAAACGTGGAGTATCTGGAGGGATCGGTATTGGCAAAGTTGCTCACCGATTCCTTCGAACATGATGCCGTCGACCTGGCGGAGCGCGAGTTTCTATGGGTCTATGCGCCATGGCAAAACGGCATGGCAAGGCGGACGAACACGGGCTTGCCGCCATTTGTGGTTTTCACCAGTGCACACATGCCATACGCGGGCCCGGCTCGTTTGGATGCAGCCCGTTGGGATTTCAGCAACTACGCATCGTGCCACAACTGTGGCGCCTGAAGAGGATTCGACCAATGGCGACAAACATTCTTGACAAAGTGAACCCCGGAGACATTATCTCGTCGGAGTTGATGAATTACCTCCTTCAGAAGGTGGTCGAGATGGACCAGCGCATCTCCGACCTGGAATCAAAAACGCCCAGCGGCAACGTCGTGATCTCGAGCTTTGAACCCGTGGTCCAGCAGGCGATTGGACAGGTGCTGGTGATTCACGGATCGGGGTTTGCGTTTCCACCGGATCAGAACGTTGTCCGGGTGGACAATGTCCAGATTACTGCGTTCCGCCCAGCGAGTACATCGACGCGGCTGGAGTTCCTTGTGCCGGCGATCCCCAACGTTCCGCCCGAAGGCCGCAATGCGGTCATCACAGTGCAAAATTCCGGCGGTGTTGTGCAGAGGATGTATCGCATCGGTCCCTCAATCCCTGTTGTCGGCAATCCTCCAACAATTGCTGCCATCGCCGGGCCAGGCGGCGAGACCATCCTTGCCCCGGGCATGGTTGCCGTTGTCAGTGGAGCGAATTTCTCCACCACCGCGAACGAGAACATCATTCGCCTGTCCGCCGTCTTGCAAGACGGCACACAATTGACGATACCTAGAGCCGGCGAACAGGCGATTGCCGTGACACAGGCCGCGGCCAATCAAATCCGGTTCACGCTACCCGCCGCACCTGAGTTGACTGTTGGCAACATCTTCACCATGAACCTGCAGATCACGGTGGGAGCACATCCGCCGGCGAGTCGAAACTTCGCCATCCGGCGTACCGTGTAACACACCCGAGGAGACACTATGCTTCGACATTTTCTGGCAAAAACAACATTGGCAATGGCCGCGGTTCTGACCCTTGCCGGGGACTGCTACGCGCAGTTTCGCAACAACATCGTAGTGGACGTGCCGCAACGGCTGGGAGGGGGCCAACTGGGAATCAGCCAGATCCAGATCCGTGTCGTTCTTTCACAAGATGTTCCGGTAGCTTTTCAAATTTCGAATAGTGTCAACGCTCCAGCAGGGTTGAGATTTCCCGCAGCCGGCACCATGTCTCCCGACGGTGCGGTGACTACGCGTGACTTTGCATTTGCTCCCCCACCGGGCGCACTGGCTGCCGACTCCATCACCATCCAACACCCGCCCATGGCGGCCGCCAATGACCCGACCCGGCGAGTGTACACCATCACGATTTCCACGTTATCTGACTATCGCTCGGACAACTGTACCAACGCGATGACCGGACCGGAGCAGTGGACCATCGCGGTTGTCGGTGGCGCCAGCATCATCGAAGGCGCGTGTGTCTTGAGTTGGGATAAGAATACAGCGATCAACCAGTGCCAGAACGATCTGCACTTCATTCCGGTATCAGACACTCCATTCGCTACCCTCAATGGATTCCCCAATCAAAGCAATCAGGCGTGCGCTACCTCACGTCCAGGGGTAGACGCGATCCTCGTTCTCGATCGATCCGGAAGCATGAGTTCCATGACGTTGGGTGCAATGTCACGCATCAAAATGGATGCGCTGAAGTCAGCGGCCTCCGACTTCATTGACATCTGGGACCAGATCCGGACCACGGAAGGGGCTGGTGCCCCCAATGATCGTATCGGCATGAACTTGTTCGATACCACGCCACAATGGGCGAACGCCTTCGCGGCGCCATGCAACGCGGTTGCTGTTGGCCTCAATGATTTCGCGGCACGCAAGACGGATGTTCGCAACTGCATCAACGACGTCATCAACACAGGTGGCATGACGGCCCTTGGTGGAGGCGTACTGGCTGCGGACGGACAGTTCGCAGCGCCTGCGGCTGGAAAGCGCAGCGTGATGCTGGTGATGAGCAATGGGATGCAGAACCAGAATCCCTATGTGGGCGTGAACAACAATGCCAACCCCACGCAGGTGACAACCTATCCCCCCAATAATCCTGGCGGCGCCGTTGCGTTGCCCAACCAGGCCAACTACCAGATCTACTCGGTTTCGGTGGGAACCAGCACCGCGGTATCCGCCACCATCCTGCAGAACATCGCTCGCGCCCGCGGCGGCTTCTATGTCAATACCGAAGACAACGCCGAACAGATGCGGCCCTTCTTCCTCGAGCTACTGCAAAACTTCGTTCACTTCAACTCCTACGAGACGTTGCGGATGGTGTCCGGTACCGTGAGTATCACCACCCCTTATTCCCTGAAGATGCCGCTGGCAACCTCAACACGGGCAGCCGTATTCGTCGTCATGGCCCCACCGCGCATGGGCACCTTGCGCCTCACCGTCGCGCCGCCGGCAGGGACACCAATGAGCGCCAGTGGGTCGGGCCGCGTATCCATTCCCATCAACTTGCCACTGCAAGGCCCCGCGTTCGACCCCCGGGGTGACTGGACGGTTACGGTCACGGCAGCCGATACGCCTCGCACCCCGGTTCCCTTTGACCTGATGGTCATCGCTGACGATCTCGCTTTGAAGGGCAAGCTCAGAGTGGCAAACGGCGACTTCGTTCCTGGCAAGCCGGTTCGTCTGCAAGCCGATTTGCGCGAGTTCGGTAAAGGCATTCGCAATATTCCCGGCACTCCTGCTGGCCAAGTGGTTGCTCAACTGGTGCGACCCGACGCCACTATCGGCGACCTCCTCTCTAACAATCAAGCCAGTGGCCCCCCGCCGGAACCAAACACATCTGCTGCCGATGCGAAACTGTTTGCCTTGCTGCAGCAAAACCCAGGACTACTGAAGAAGGCGCAGGACACGATTACGTTGCGCGACGATGGCAATGCCGCCAACGGCGACGATGTGGCGAATGATGGAATCTACTCCGCTCTATACACACCTGCGGAGCCGGGGCACTACACCTTCCAGTACGCGATACAGGGAACATCCACGTCTCTCGGCCGCTTTACCCGTCAGCAGATTGAGACCGTGAACATCCGGTCCATTCCCGATCCCCAACAAACTCAGGTGCAAACCTCGTCTTCTAACGGACAGGTGCTGGTGACCTTCACTCCAAAGACGCGCACCGGCAGCAAGATGGGGCCCGGCTTCGGTAACTATTTCTGGTTGAAGAGTGGCTCCACGGCAGTGCATGCAACGGACAATCTGGACGGCACGTACAAAGCCACAGTTCCTTCCGGCTCGATCTCACTGCACTTCCTCGATGTAGGTGTGATCATTGACGACAGCGTGACGGAGGACAAACTGCCCGTCAAACTCGACACGGGCACTGTTCTCGTGGCCAATGTGGGTGGCGGCGGCGGGCTGCCCTGGTTCCTCATACTCCTCCTGATCCTGCTGCTCATCGCGCTTCTACTATTCCTGTTCCTGCGGAAGAAGCCCTAATGGCCTCTAAGGACTCACAGGCGGTACCGAATCCAGCCGGACTGCGGCTCCGGCTGGAACACCTGTTGTCGACGGCGAACCTCGAGGCGGCGGGCCTCCCACCACAGTCGATTCTGATCGTTCGGCGGCTTCACGATCCGCTGCCTGGCGAACTGTTGCGAGACGCGTCATCCGTTGTGGCGCCAGCACGCTGGCAACATGCGGCACGCGCACAGTTGGACACCGTAGCGCGCAGTGCGTCGTATCCGGCTGACCAATTCGTCCCCGCATCGGCTCATGCCGTGATCTTTCGTGATCAGGCCGAACTGCTCGCCTGTCTGGCGATGGACATCGTGCAGGGTACCGTTCGTTCCCGGTGGTGGTGGAGCAGTTGGAAGAAGTACTACTCGCTTCCTATCAACAACGCGATTGAAGAGAGCTGGAGCAGGGAACCGCTGCACATAGCAGGTGCGCTTTCCATCCTGGACCGGATGGGTGACGCGGTGCGAGTGGTAAGCACGTTACAGGAGCATCAGGCCACCCGGCTTTTGTCGCTGATGACAGCCGCTTCCGCGAGTGCCGCGCTCGTCGAAGCAGTACGATCACAACTCCCAACGAAACCAGGCGACATCCTCACGCCGCAGACGGGCACTCTCGCCCACTGCGGCCCTGACAGCCCGCTAGTGGACGGAACCGCGTCTCCCAGGATGCATGTACTCTCCATCTCAGACGTGCTGGCCGGCATCCAATCCTGTTCCTGGTTCTATCCCGGAGAGCGTTGGTTGCAGGTTCTGTTGCGGGAAATGTTCTCGCCCCACATCGGACGGGAAAGAGCCCTGCTCATTGCCGCCGGCCTGCTCATCACGCGCCGTCCGCACCTCATCACAAACAGCGTATTCCAGCAGTTCCTTCATCGGTGGTATTCACTAGTAACCGCATCGCCAAAAACGAAGGAGCTTACCTTGAATGAAGGGGCGAGGAAGAGCCTTTTCCAGGCCCCGCCAACGAGCCAAATCGAACCGAAACTCCATCCGCCACCTGCAAACTCTCCACTGCGGGAAACGCCGTCCATCTCTGCGCGGCAACATGAGCCTGAGCCCAACCTCTCCTCCCCATCGGATTCAACCAACGATGAAATGCCCGGTCAGCAGGACGACATGGGCAGCGCGCCTGGGCGCCAACGAACAGCATCACCAACCTCGCAGAGTCCCCTTCCATCCATCCAGCAGAAGCGAAACATCCAGGACCACAAACACACCCTCCAGAAACCTGAGGAACCAGGTTCCTCGACGCAAGGAGAAATAGCCACCGGACTAGCCGGCGTGTTCTTCTTGATCAACCCGTTGGCGCATCTCGGCCTGCTCGGTATTGAACAGCCGGACTCCTCGTGGAGCGCAACAGGCTGGGAGCAACTGGAACTGGCAGCGCGATACTTCGCCCTCCGCGAGCATGCCGGCGACCCTCTATGGGCTGCCTTGGCCACTCTCGCCGGAAGAGATGCGGGGGATGCGCTACCCGTTCCCAAATCGCCGCAGCCCGTGGATCATCCTCTTCAGCGCCTCGCGGAAGAAGTCTCGCGCATGATTTCCATCGTGGAGCCTGAGTGCGTCTCGCAGTGCGTGCTGCAGCGCTCCGGCCGCTTGTTCCTCACATCCTCGCACGTTGACGTCGTAATGCCGCTCGCGGATGTTTCGCTCCGTATCCGCAAAGCCGGCCTCGATTTTGACCCTGGCTGGGTGCCCGCGCTCGGCCGCGTGGTCCAGTTTCACTACATATAGGAGGGCATCGCATGTTCGACGACATCGTCCATTCTCCTCGTACACATTTGGGCCTGCTGGTCCACGAGGCGGCCTTCCGCGTCATCCATCATTTGCTGCTTCGCGCCTCGACGGCCGACGCCGGCCTGGAAAAAGTGTTCGAAGATTTTCCCTATCTGGAGCCATACTTCGCTGAACTGCGTTCCCGTTTGCCAGAGGATATCGAGTGGTATGGGTCCATGGACCAGTTGAGCGCCGGTGTGCAGGCGTGGGAAGATGCATCGCCACAACGGCTCCCGCTCCGTGCGTTGCGCGTGGAAGCCGGTCTCGATCGCAGGACGGTTCTGGCGTTTGTGCTGTGTGGCGCTGTTGAGGAGTCAGCCGTTTTTGCCGACCTGTTCGCGCGGATCCAGTCCGAAGGTGGGGAACGGCCTTCCATGGAACTCCTTCATGGCATACTCGCCGGGCCGGCCGGTCAGAGCATGGATGCCTGGGATCTTTGCCGGCCGCTTTGTGAAGCGGGCTTCGTGGAAGTACAAAATCTCGACAAGCCCCGCTCGAATTGGAGTTTTCGTGTGCCCGCCGCGATCTGGAACTCCGCCCGTGGTGACACCGACGCACAGCCTTCCAGTTCTTGGCTCTGTCACCGCACAGCCGCATTCCGTCCTGTCGGGGACCTGATTCTACCGGAAAAGGTCCGCCGGCAACTCGCTGAACTGGGGCCCTTGCTGGATGGAGCAAAAGCATCAGCGCTCATGATTCGAGGGCTGCCCGGCACGGATCGTGTGGAAGTGGCAGGCAGCATCGCGGCGCAGTCCGGATACGGCTTGATGGAAGTTCAGTGGAACAAGGACAGCGAGGAACGGGCGAAGCATCTCGGCCCACTATGTACCCTCACCTGCTCCATCCCCGCATTCGTCCTCGACCTCGGGCCCGGTGAAACCTTTGAGCCCCCGCCGCTCCGCGGCTTCCGTGGCCCCCTCATCCTCATCCTCGGCCCGGAAGGTGGAGTCTCAGGACCCGCTGTGGAGAGAGGGATCACGATCCACTTGCAGACAGAGAACGAACAGGACCGGCGGCTGCAGTGGGAACGCGGCTTTCAGAACAACCCGGTGGAAGACCTATCCAGCATCGCATCCACGTTCTGTGTTCCCGGACGCTACATCCGTCAATCCGCTCACCTCGCCGTCACCTACGCCTCGCTCGATGGACGGCGAACGGTAACTATGGAAGATGTTCGACTGGCGGTGCGTTCCATCAACCGGCAGTCCATGGACACCCTGTCTACACGCCTCGAAGCTGGCACAGGGTGGCGACAAGTGGTTGTGCGCCGATCGACAGAGGAGCATCTGCGGACGCTGGAACGCCGGTGCCTGCATCGGGAGCGGCTCTCTGCCTTCCTGCAGTCGGGCTTCCCAGGCGGGTTGAATCGAGGAGTGCGCGCACTTTTCGAAGGCCCCAGCGGTACGGGCAAAACACTCGCCGCCAGAACTCTTGCCGGGATTCTCCAACGCGACATCTACCGTGTTGATCTGGCGTCAGTGGTGAACAAGTACATCGGCGAAACGGAGAAGAATCTCAGCCGCGTGCTGAGCCGGGCCGAGGATCTCGACGTCGTCCTGCTTCTTGACGAAGGAGACTCCCTCATGACTCGAAGAACCGAGGTCAAGTCGGCCAACGATAGATACGCCAATCTCGAAACCAACTACCTTCTCCAAAGGCTCGACACCTACACCGGAGTTCTGATCGTCACCACGAACTCGGGCAATAACATCGACTCCGCGTTTCGCCGCCGCATGGACGTGGTCGTGAGTTTCCACCTGCCGGACACGGCAGAGCGCTGGCGGCTGTGGCATATCCATCTGCCTTGCAATCACAGCGTTTCGGCCGCTGCGATGGAGATGTTCGCACTGCGCTATGTGCTTACCGGCGGTCAGATTCGCAACGCCGCCATCCATGCGGCAATGCTCGCTCTCGATCGCGGCGATGGAGTGATCACCGAGTCGGACGTACGCAGTGGTATTCAAGTCGAGTACCGCAAGGCTGGTGCATCCTGCCCCGTGGAGGAAGAGGGCTCCTACGGAGGCAATGAGATTCCCTTGAACCAGTTCATGGGTGCCATCTCCTGAAGGATGTTCTATGGTAGCCGCCTATAAAAGCTCTGGGGCAAGAAGCCGGACGGCGCAAGCCGGGCGGCGGGAAACCTCTGCCAAGTCCACCGCCGGACAAAAGAGCTCACAAGGCGCGTCCTGGTCATCGACGAATCTATCCTCAGGATTCTCGCTTCATGGTGGAGAGATCCAGCCGAAAGTGACCATCGGGAAGTCGGATGACCGCTATGAGAGGGAAGCCGATCAGATGGCCGATCGGGTAACCGACGGCGGCTCCGCGGGTGCGATTTCCCGCGTGCCTCCAGGTGGCCTGGGTGATGCCCAGAAGAAAGAGGACGCCGAGCCTGAAGAAGTTCAAAAGAAATCTGCCGAAGCGCCTGAAGATCATAAAGTTCAGAAGGCGGAGATCTCCAAAGAGGAACCCAATGCAGTGCGCAGGCAGGAAGGCGAAGAGGGTGCTGGTGCCGAAGGTGGAGATGGTGGAGAAGCCGGAGCGGAGTCAGCGCAAGGCGAAGGCGGTCCACAAGCGGAGGGTGCTGAGGAAGGTGCACAAGAAGGAGGTGGCGAGGAAGCCGGAGGCCAAACCGAAGCAGGGGGCGAAGGCGGGAGTGAAGGTGCAGCCGAAGGAGAGTCTGGCGGCGCCGCTCCGTCCGCGGAAGGCGCCGGTGCCACTGAGGGGGAAGGCGGTCACGGCGAATCCCACGAGGCCGAAGGCGAATCTGGAGAGGCTCGCGGTGGCGCCGAGGCAGCACGAGAAGAATCCGAGGGAGACGCTTCCGGAGAGCCAGCGCACGAGGGCGATCAGGAAGGTTCGGAAGGGGCATCCGAACCCGTTCAGTCCAAAAAAGAGGATCATCAGCCGGAACCTGATGCGAAACCGCATGGTGGTGACGCCAGGAAGGATGTCCAGAAGAAAGAGGAGTCCGCCGAGGATGTCCAGACCAAGTGTGATTGCCCACGTGAGGAGCGTGCCCAGCGCAAATCCGATGACCAGCCAGAGGACTCCGTCCAGAAGAAATCCGAACACCGGGAAGAAGAGAAAGTTCGACGGAAGACCGAACCACGGCAACCGCAGGACAAAGAGAATGTGCGGCGCAAAGGTGAAGCCCATGACTCGCAGGAACACGTCCAGCGTGAAGCAAGTGAAGAGAACGGCGTCCAGAGCAAAGCTGCTCACTCCGGACGCTCTCGCGGTTCGATGGCTGCCGCCGCCACGCATGCCATTGCGACCGTAGGTGCCGGATCCCCGCTTCCGGGTGCGATTCGGGCGCAACTCGAACCCCGCTTCGGAGTCGATTTCGGCGCGGTCCGCCTGCATACGGATTCACGTGCACAGCAAGCCGCCCACGATCTCAACGCCAAGGCATTTACTCACCGCAACAACATCTGGTTCGGGCGTGGCCAAGGCCCCTACAACCTCAAACTCCTCGCCCACGAATTGACCCACGTCGTGCAACAAGGCTATGCCAAGCCACTCGTGCAGGGTGAAGCTCGTCCTCACGCCAATCATCAAATGGGTGCTCAATCCGAAGCTGCGCCAAGCGCGCCCGCGCGGCACAAGCCTCCACAGGCCGCAACAGAACTTCCGTCTCCAGCCTCGCGCGCGCTTCCTGTCCGCCCTGGAACGGCTCCGGCATCCGTTCAGCGCGTGAGCCTGTTCGGATTCGCGAAACGTGTCGGCAGCGCCTTCGTCTCCGGTGTCCGCGCGGTGGGCCGGGCTGCGGGCCGCGTCGCCGAAGGAGCGATGGAGCTAACGCAGGATGCCCTGTTAGCAGTGGTCCGGCAGGTTGCACCCGACTTTGCCGAACTCATCGAACGCGATGGAATCATGGGGTTCCTCAAGAAAGCCGTCCAGAAGGGCATCGACGCTGTATTCGACGGTGTGCTCGGCCGCATCCGAAGCATGGTCAATTTCTCTGCCATCGCCGCGAAGATCAAAGGCGGCGTCAGCGACATCAGCGCATTGCTGGGGCAGTTGGCTCGCAATGACTGCAGCGGTTTGAGCCGCGTGGCTCGCCGTGTGATGAAATTCTTCTCTCGTACGTTCGGCCCCGTCATCCGCAAGGTGCGCAGCATTGCCGGCAAGGTGAAAGGTTTTGTCAATGGGATTGTAGAGGCCATCGGCGCACCGGTATTTGAGTTCCTTTCAAAGGTCGGTGGTGCTGTGTGGAACGGGATCAAGGCCTTCATCCGCAAAGTCGGTGATGTGTTCTCCGCCATCAAGAAGGCCATCGGCGGCGCTTGGACTAGGGTGAAGGGTTGGTTTGGCATCACTGCCGACGAAGGAAGCGGTGAAGGCGGCGGCCTCTGGAATTGGATCAAAGAGAAAGCCGCTACTGCATGGAGCGCCGTGTCGGAAGCAGTGGGAAAGATCTCAGGGCCTCTGCGTACCGTGGGCTTGGTCCTCGTGGCTCTCTCACCGGCTGGCCCTGTCCTCGCCGTCATCCATTTCTGGCCGCAACTGAAACGGGCATTCCAGTGGGTGGCCCAGAAGTGGCGGGACATGAATATCATCGTTCGTGCCAGAAACTATCTGAACAACACGCTCCTTCCGATGTTGCACTCCGCCCTTTCCTCAGTGAGCGGAGCTCTCCAGCAGGCGGGGGAATGGCTCGGGGAAACAACGACCCAGATTGAGACAGGACTCACCGCCGCGGAGAATGCGCTTGCGGGCTCGACGATTCTCGCACCATTGCGTTCCCTGGTCGGATTCCTCGCACGTTCCTTCAAATCCCTCACAACCGGTGTTGGCAACGCACTCCGCGGGGCAACCAGCCGGTTGCGCAGTGTCTTCGTTCGCGCGCAACAGGTAATCCGGCCTGTTTGGGAAGCCATCAAAAAAATCATCGCCATAGCTGTGAATCCGTTCGGTATTCCCGGTTTTCTGTTGGGTTCGATATGGAAGATGTTACCCGACTGCATCAAGGGACCGCTCATCAATTTCATCCTTCGGATCCTCATCAAGTTCCTCAAGGCGCTTCCACCCTTCATTCCGCCACTCAGTCTGTTGTGGCCCGTCATCCGTCAGGGGATGCTCGGCTTCTTGCGCCGGATGCTCAGTTTTTCCATTGAGCGCAAAGTTCGGGTGTCGAACAAAATGGCGAACATCATTTCCGGCGGCAGTGTCGGCTTCGCTTTTGGCTTCCTCAAGGGACTTGCTCTCGGACTGTGGGACGGCATCATCGGACCCTTCCGAGGCATTGCCGAAATGTTCGATCTGCCCGCCCGCATTCGAAACTTCGCCAATGCCCTTGGTGCACGATTCCGCAATCTGCTGTCCGAAGCCAAGCGAATCATTGACTGGGCCAACGCCCATGCGGGCGACACTCTTGATTCCCTCATCAACTCCGCCCGCGACCTGATCTCGCACCCGTCGAAGATCATCGACATGATCCGACACGGGATTGAAGCTGCGATGTCCGCTGTCAACCGCGCCGGAGGCATGATTGCGTCGGAGATGATGCGGATCTTCGAACAACCGGATGAAAAGCTTGGTGAGCAATTGGGCACCCTCACAGGATCATCGCTGGTGAATGTGTTGCTCAGTTACTTCACTGCCGGAACTGCCGGGGCCGCAACCATCATCGGCCGCGTGGCAGGTGTGCTGGCAAGGATCGGGCGATACCTGCGGCCGGTGATTCGCGCCGTGGTGCAGTTTCTGCCGCGAGTCGTGTCCGTGGTGCGCAAGGTCGCTTCGATCTTCGCGCGCGCCAGAAGTGCGGCATCTCGCTTCCTGCAGAAGATCGTCGGATTCTTTCGCAAGGTGGTCAATGCTCTCCGGCGGATACTGGGCAGAGCAGGCCGGGCCATCCGTCGTGGTGCACGGAACCTGCGCCGCCGATTCCTTCGTTCCCGCCTCGGCCGCCGCATGCGACAGCGCTTCCGCAAGCCGCTGAAAGCCTGGCTCAAGTTTATTCGCACCGTACGGCAGCGCACGCGCCCCTACCAGCAGCAAGGCATTGCCAAACAGTCCCTGCGGCAGATCGTGAACGAGGCGAAGGGTGCCAACGCCATCGGTGTGCTCTTCGCTTTGGTGATGGGCCGGAGAGTGCATTGGACCGTGAATGCTGCCCCCAAAGTGCCGCCGCCCTTGGCATTCCCCAAGAGAATCAAGGTTCTCATGGATCACGACGCCCGTTGGAAGGCCGGGAAGAAGGCGGTGAAGAAGGTCCTCAAACGGATGCCGGATTCCCAGGTCTCGGTGTCGGGAATCACGTCGGCTCTGGCCCCGGTGCGGCGCGAGTTCCACTACTCCGACCTGCACGCCCAATGGGATGAGCGGGAAAACGATTTTGACATCATTGGCGCACAAAGCCCATCAGGCAAGGTCGCGGAGAAGAAACCACCACTACCCGAAACGAACGTCACATACTCCGCCCGCAATGGCGCACCTTCCAAAATGGTGGCCGACCCGTTGACTAAGAAGGGGCCACACGGATCGAGACCGTCGGGCGATTGTGTCTGGTGGGACCGCGTCGGGCCGATTCGTGTCCCCAGTGGCAGAAGTTCCCTCTACATCCAAGGCCACTTGCTCAATCACAATGTGCATGGACCCGGCACCCGGCAGAATCTGACGCCTCTCACCCGTGCCGCGAATGCGGGCATGGCTGTCGGTGGCGAAGCCGAAGTGAAAGCGCGTGTCACCAAGCGCGAGGTCTTGAAATATGAGGTCTCGGTAAGCTATCCCGCGTCCGCCTTGGTTCCCAACAAAACGCGCCTTTTGCCAGGCAAGACAAAACGCCAAACGGTGATGGAAGAAGGGATGCTGGCTCGTAGCGTTTCGATGAAGGCTTGGAAAAAAGAGTATTCGGGGGGCAAGTGGGTAGACAAGGCACAGGTGGTGAATCAGAGCGTGCCCAATGTGCCACCCTGGCCCGCGGGGCAATAGCGAGGAGGATTACCCATGACAGATTCACCTTTGGCCAGTTGCATCATGCCGACCTACAACCGCCGCCGGTTCGTGCCGCAGGCGATCCGGTATTTTCAAAGGCAGAACTACGAGCACAAAGAATTGATCGTCCTCGACGACGGCGATGATTCCGTCGCGGACCTCATTCCCTCCGATCCGCGGATTCGCTATGTTCGTCTGCCTCAGCGGCTCTCCGTCGGCGCCAAACGAAATATCGCCTGTGAACAGGCACAAGGCGAAGTGATTCTCCATTGGGACGACGATGACTGGCACGCTCCCCACCGTATCGGCTACCAGGTGGATTTTCTGCTCCAGCAACAGGCCGATGTTTGTGGCGTGCATCAGGTCCACTTCTACGATTGCACAGACCATTCCGCATGGTTGTACGTGTACCCGATTCAGGACCGCTTCTGGCTTTACGGCAATTCGCTCTGCTACCGTCGCGCCTTCTGGGAATCACACCGCTTCGAAGACGTCGATATCGGTGAAGATACTCGTTTCATCTGGACCGCGCCTGCTAGCCGGATGCTGCCTCTGCCGGATACAGATTTTCATGTCAGCATCATTCACGGCAACAACATCAGCGCGCGCCAGGGCGGGGGGCCGTTGTGGAGCCCTGCGCATCCAGACCGTCTCCGGGGCCTCCTTGGCGAAGACTGGTCTTTCTATCGCGAAGAGCCCGCTCCCGCGGCGCCGCGGATCGAAATCGACACACCTCAGCGTGACTGGCAGATGGTGCACGCCCACAATTCCGATCTGTCACTGCCTGAGTTTGCGGCCTTCGCCGATGGCGTTCATTTGCCCAGGATGCGCACGTGGGAGTTGCCTTGGGCTTTGTCAGCGGCGCGCTTGGACAACACAATGACCGTGCTCGACTGCACAATCAATCCCTGCGGCTTCGCTGACCGCTTAACCAACCTTTATCCCCATGTCTTGTACCGCCACGTGAACCCCGTCCGCAACGGTTCCTTCGAACTTCCCTCCGGAGTGCCCGATGGCGCATTCGATCGTATCTTCTGCATCAACACTCTCGAACATTTGCTGAGGCCGCAGCGGGAAGCACTGATAGCCAACCTCGCCAGGAAGCTGAAGCCCGGTGGACAACTCATCATCACCTGCGACTATTACTTCGATTCCCTTTGGAGCAGGCCCGAACCATTGCACGCCGGCCTGGTTCGCCCAGACCGCAGCGAGGTCTTCATGGGATTCAACAAGGTGGGCTTCACTCACCTCGCAGAGCTTGGGCGTCCTCATGATCTGCATCCGGCCTCAGCGATTCCCGCAGACCCTCAGGAAAGCGATGCCCGCCTCTTCTTGCATCCCCTGCCCTATCCGCACGGATGCATTGGAGCGGTCTTTTACAAAGGAGAAATCGCACCAGTACACCGGTCAATGCGGATCGTACTTTCACTGCTGACCTGGAACACCTGCTCAGTGAGTATGGAATCCCTTCAGGCCTATTTGCATGAGGCCGCGATGCTGCAGCGCCTTGGGCATCAGCCTTTCCTCTGCGTCTGCGATAACGGTTCCGATGATGGAACGGCGGAGACCCTGCGGCAAATGGATTCCACCATCCGCTTTCCACACCGCTTCATTCTCAATACAGCGAACCGTGGCAACTCAGTCGCCAGAAATCAGATCATCGACTACGCCCTCGAAGAGGCGTCTGATTACGTGCTGTTCCTCGATGGGGACATTGAGATTGTTCCGTTCTCCAGCTATGCAATGGCGCGATATATGGAAACGAACGGGCACTGCCTCGGCTCCATAGGGGCATACTCGGGCTGTCAAACACCCCATCGCGCACACGCCGCCTCAGTGCTCTACAGTATCAACCATCTACCTGCGCAAGACACGAAGATCGTTGCCTGGACCCAGTACGGCATGTTCCGCACAGCGATGTTCCGTGAGGGCATTCGCTTCGATGAGGAAGGTCCCTTTGGCGGACCCGGCTGGGGCTTCGAAGACAACGACCTCGCCTATCAAATGGAGATGAAGGGCTTTCGCAATCGCTACTTTACGGGAATGACCTATCTCCACCGGAATCTGCGATCCTCGGTGGTCAACCTTCGCCGGCAGGGACTTGATCCCAACGCTTTGTGTCAGTCCCGCCGCCAATACGTGCTCGACAAGTGGGAACCGGTTGAAGCCATCAATGGGTCTCCTTTGCAGCATGTTCGCGACTTTCGCCAATACATCTAAGGCGCATGCATGTACCCACGAATCTTCCCGCTTGGTTTCGATTTCCTCCATCCGTTCCTGGAACCCTACGCTTGCTTCACCTCCAATCCCGCGGACGCGGACATGGTACTTGCGGGTGGCAATACCCGGGATGGCTTCACAGCGGAGATGGAACAGGCAAGCGCATGGGGAAAGCCGGTTGCTTGGTGGACCCTGGAAGATCCGAACTGCTTTGACAGCTTCCTCCCGCAGGCGCGTCTGGCCGATATTGTCCTCACCACCGATGAGGATTGCGTGCCGCGTTACCAGGAGGTGCTCGGTCATCGCCGTGTCCATTGGCTCCCGCTGGCTTGCTCCCCGCAGTATCACAAGCCGCAGCCGCTGGCCCACGATCCAGCAGACTTTGTCATCAGTGCCAACTGGTACACCAACGAGGCGCGCTTGTGGGGATTCGAAACTGTTGTCGAACCCCTTCGCATGAGCGGCCGCTCGATTGCCCTCTTTTGCTACGAGAACTTCATGTGGCCGGAATGCTACCGGCCCTACTGGAAAGGCCGCGGAGATTATCGCGGTGTTGCCGGGCAATACCGTGCCGGACGCGTTGTGCTGGGCCTGAACAACCAGCGCAGCGGACTCGATGGTAGAGCCCATACCGTAATGACCAGCATGCGGACATTCGAAGCCTTGGCCTGCGGAAAACCCTTCCTCGCGGCTGGCTCCGATGCCTATGCACGGCTCGGCCTCATCCACGGAGAACATCTGGCCGCAGTGGAAACCGTCGAGCAAACCTTGGATTGGGCGGAACGCCTTCTCGGTCCCGAAGGACGCCGCATCGCCGAGGCCGGGCGGCGCTACGTGCTGGATCATCACACCTACGAACATCGTCTCGCAGCCATTGCCGCGTTCATGCGGGAACATCACGCAACCAATGGCGCAGGCGGTACAAGACAGCAAAGAGAGGCTCCAATGGGAATCAATGAGGAAACCGATGCCATGAAGCAGCGCCTGACGTCGCTTGCCATCAGCCGTCAACGGTTGGCAGGCCTTGAAGCGCTAGCGGCCGAGCACAACAACGGGAACATGCGATCTGCCGAACTCCTTCTTCTGGCCGAAGCGATGCAATCCTTCCCTTGGGAGAAGGATCAGATCGTCTGTGAAATCGGAACCTTTCACGGAGTTACCGCCGCTTTTCTCGGCCGGCTATCGGATCGTTGGAAGCTTCCCTGCGCGATTGTTAGTGTGGACAGCTTCGAATCGCCCTATCTCGCACACTTGCCATATCCATCCGCTGAGTATCATCGAACCATGTCCGGCTATGGGCTGTTCCCTCGCCGCAATTGCCCCATCCAAATGCGTAGCGAAGCGGCCCTCACTTTCGTCCCCGACCGCATCGGCCTTCTCTTGGTGGATGGCGGCCACGACTACGCAACTTGCCTCTCGGACCTGGAATCGTATTCGCGCAAGCTGCTTCCCGGTGGATTCCTGGCAGTCGACGACGTTTGGTATGAGACAGTGAGGCGGGCCACCGATGTCTTCAAGGCCGCTCACCCGGAATTCGAATGGATTGCCAGTTTGGAGAAGATCGAACTACTCAGGAAACGAGCTTGAATTCGCTCTACCAGAAGTGAACGGCGACAATTTTCGGTGGCCCAACCGTTCCGGACATCACTTGCGCCGAAAGTACCACCTGAATGTTTTTCTGCTTCCAACCTGACGGGGCGTTTCTCACAGCTTCCGCGAAGTAGGCTGGGTTGGTGATGAATTCTCCAGCCGCCTGCGTGCCGAAATGCGTGAGGCCGGCCACCATCACTACCGTATTCTCCGTGACCGGACTGGCCACCCGCGTCACCAACGCGTAGTCGAGTGGAATCTTTCGGAATGGCCACGAATGCGGAGCACGCCATTCCAGGTTCTTTGGATTCTGCCGGTCCCGCAGTACTTGCCCCAGTCCCTTCTCGGTGTCGAAGTGGAAGCGCAGGTCCCTGCCAAGACTGAGCGTCCATTCATTATTGTAGGCTCCAATCAGCACCACAGACCGTCCGCGAAGGTCGGCAAGCGATACCATCCTTGCCCCTCGGATGGTGGTTTGTTTCTCCCGGCTAGCGAATAAAGACGACAAACGCGCGAACGACTCCGCATCATGAATGCTGACGTACTTATCCCACGAAGGAACGAATTCGCTAAGTGGCACGGACTTCAAGTTCTCCGGTGGAGTCTGGCCATCCGGGCTCGCGTTGAACCAACGGTCCAGATCCCCCTGCGTTCGCGTTTGAAAGTGATACGCATTGGGCTGCCCCAGGCATATCAGCACCGGGCCTTGTGGTGTGATCACGGGAGCCCAGAAATCATCCAGTGCGCTATCTCTCTTCAATAGCCACGTGGCCAAGGCAATGGCAAAGAGAAGGACAACCGCCAGGCCCGCCATCCTGTTGCCAGGCTTGGCAGAAGCCGTTGGGACAGGCTGAACCACTTCCGTCAGCGCCGCTGGTTCGCGCTCAGTCAACGGGGCTAGTAGATGAAACTCCGGTACATACGAACCTGCCGGAAGAGTGATGCGCAACTCACTCTCGCGTCCTGCCTCCTGGTAATACTGCGCCAGCCGTTTGCGGACTTCCCCCGCTGTGATTCGCACCACCGGGTCCTGATGCGTGTCGTATTGCGCATCCCGGTTAAATACTTCTACCCCCAGCGTGCGCTCTTTTAACTCTACCGGATCGCTCCCGGCGTGCTCCACCACGTAGCGAAAGAACTGGGAGCAGCGCTTGCTGGTGCGGAAGTGAGAACTGGCCAGGATGCGCTCCATCTGCTCCAGAGCCAAGTCCCTCGTTACCTCCTGCATGTTCGAGGCAAGAGGCATGCCTGTATTTCCGCCGTTCGTATGTGGCACAAGCTGCGTATCGGTGCGACTCGATTGTATCACGCCCCGGCGCAAAGCAGGGGTATTGAACCCCGTCAATACCCCTCGCAAATAGTTGATATTGCGAGCTTATTGCGTAAAGTACCGTAAACCGCTTGTCTTGGGGTGGATTGGCCTTTAGTCTCGAAGCAGTAGCTTTGCTGGAAAGGGCGGAATCGTGACGCCCACAGCCTACCTAGGGAGTTGAAAAACTATGAGAACCAGGATCGCCGGGGTGCGTTTGTTCGCCCTGTTGCTTCTCCTCTCCGCGACCATGTTCCGCCTGGATGCGCAGATCGGCCGCGGTGCCATCACCGGTGTTGTGCGCGACCCGTCAGGCGCTGTCGTCGCGGCAACATCTGTTACGGCCACGCATGTTCAGACCGGAGTGAACTACGAGACCACAACAAACGAAACCGGATCGTACAGCTTGACCGCTTTACCCACTGGTCCGTACAAAGTCCGGTTCAAAGCGGAGGGATTTAAGGAATTCGTTCGGGAGAACATCCTGCTGGAAGCCGGAACGATCGCCCGTGTCGACCCCGGCCTGGAACTGGGTGGCGTTGCGGATCGAATCGTCGTGACCGCCGAGTCACCCATGCTCTCCACGGAAACCGCCCAGAACAGTGAGAGCGTGAATTCGAAGGTCTTCTCGAATCTGCCGCTCAACTTTGGTGGCGGACGCAACATGGCCGTCTTCGCCGACCGCTTGGTCCCTGGCGTCAACGGAAGCGCCTGGAATATGCGCATTCAAGGTACACCCGGCGGAAGCGCGGGCGTCCTCATTGATGGCATGACCAACCTTGCCGGGTTCCTGCCTGGGGACTTCGGAGAAGCCAGCATCTCCCCCGAAGCCATCGAAGAACTCAACGTCTTCACCGGAAATGTATCCGCGGAGATGGGCCGCCAGAGCGGTGGAACCATGAACTTCACCCTCAAATCCGGCACCAACCAGCCGCATGCCAGCGCGTTCTACTATCTGCGCAATGAATCCCTCAATGCCAACGACTGGAATAACAACCTGCAACTGGCCGCCGACCCCGGCTTCAGCCGCGCAGCCACGCGCAATTTTGTCCGTCCCCGCGACCGCCGCAAAGACTATGGCGGCAGCTTCGGTGGACCCGTCTACATCCCCAAACTGTATGACGGCCGGAACAAGACGTTCTTCTATTTCACCGGAGAGCGTTTCAACAACGCCACCTCAGGCCCGGGCGGTCTCAACTGGAGCGTGCCCCAGAACGAAATGTGGCAGGGCAACCTGAGCCGCTTGCTCACCACTCGGCAGGTTGGTACCGACGCTTTGGGTCGCCCGGTGCTGGAAGGCCAGATTTACGACCCGTCCACTCTCCGTCAAACTAATGGCCGTTACATAGCCGACCCGTTCCAGGGCAACATCATCCCGGCCAGCCGTATCTCGCGCGTAGCCAAAAACTACGCCTCAATCTTCAACGAATGGTATCAGCCGGTCAACAATTCCCTGCTCAACAATATGTACGACAGCCGGATCAATCAGCAGGACGTGAAGCAGTACACACTGAAGATCGATCACACGCTGGCCGCCAAGCATCGCCTCTCCGGCTACTACTACAAGCACGGGTTCCCGCGAAACTTTATCGAGTCCGCAAGCCAGGTCTGGTCCCTCAAAGATCCGAACCTCGGCGGCCCTCTTTCCCGTGTCATTCGTCAGCAGCGCCGTGGCTACAACTGGAGCGTCTCTCACGACTGGGTGGTCAGTCCCACCATGCTCAATCACCTGCAAGTCGGGTCGAACTGGAATGGGAACGCCTTTGAGACACTCAACAAAGGAAAGGCGCTCGTCGACTCCACGGGTATCACCGGCGTTGGCTTTGGCCAGCCGGAGGATCAGTGGACGAACCCGCAGATCAGTCTGGGCGGCTCCCCCGTGGCTACCTTCCAATCGTGGGGGCTCAACGCCAACCGCGACGAATTCTACCGCGGCACCGTCATCCAGAACAGCTTGAGCTGGCAGCGCGGCTCCCACTCCATCAAGATCGGCTTTGAATTCAATAAGCTCAATTACAAGTCGCAGCAATACAACAACACCGGCGGCACCTTCAATTTCGCCGCCCGCTCCACCGCCATTCCCGGCGAGCCGTTTACCGGAAACATCGGCAACAGCTTCGCCAGCCTCCTCCTTGGCCTTGTCGATAGTGCCAACCTGGGACCGGTCTTTATCCCCGTCACCACCCGCTCCTACTACGGCGCGTTCGTGCAGGATTCCTGGAAGTTCAACAATCGCCTGACACTGAACTACGGCATCCGTTGGAGCGGCAACAAGCCCTACAAGGAAGACCAGGACCGGCTCGCCAACTTCAATCCCTACCTGCCCGATCCCAACTTCGGAGGCATCCTCGGAGCCGTCGAATACGCGGGCACGGGCACCGGCCGCACCGGACGCAGCAATCTCTTCCCCGGCAATTGGAATGACTGGGGGCCCACTTTCGGATTCGCCTATAGACTCACCGATCGCGTCGTCATGCGTGGAGGCTATGGCCTCAGCTATACACCGGAAGGCTTTGGCTGGAGCTATCCCTGGTGGGCTGGCTTCAATCAGACCAACAACGTCGCTGTGAACAGCAAAGGCGAATTTCTGCCTGTGTTCAACATCGACAACGGCTACAACGGCGTTACCATCGGGCCTGACCTCGATCCCTCATATGCCGCGAAGTTTGGTGGAACCCGCTACCATCCATCCTATGCCCGCGCTGGATACGCACAGAACTTCAACTTCGGCTTCCAGGGCCAGGTGCGCGAAGACCTGCTGCTCGAACTCGATTGGCGCGGTACCACCGGCACCCGCTTGCACGCAGGTGGACTGGTGACGCCGAACCAGATCGACGCCAAGGAACTCTCGCGCGGCTCTGCCCTCACACAGAACATCACTTCCCAGGCGCAAGCCACCGCCGCTGGTCTCCCCTATCCCTACGCCGGATTCAGCGGGCTGGGTGCCTACACACTGCTGCCGTTCCCCCAACTGCAGGGGCGTGGGCTGAGTGCATTCGGCGATACCGTCGGATTCAGCACCTATCATTCCCTGAACATGATCGCCACCAAACGCATGTCGAGAGGCATCTTCTTCTACACGGCCTACACGTTCTCGAAAACCCTCAGCAACGTCGACAATGTCACCAACGGCGGCGGAAGCATGGGGATTCAGGATAGCTACAATCGCGCTGTGTACAAGTCCATCACTTCCGACGATCGCACCCATGTTCTGAAGTCGGCCTTCACCTGGGATGTGCCTGTCGGAAAGGGCCGCGCCCTCCTCGGCAGCTCCAACGGCATCCTCAACGCCCTTGTCGGCGGTTGGAACCTTTCGGCAACCATGCGCCACCGCAGTGGCACGCCGCTCGGCCATCCAAACTCGCGCACCCGCCCGAACTTCTGGAACGGCCCCACTGTGTGGGCGAACTTCGCCACACCATCCGGTGGTTTCACCAGCACCTTCAATCCCAGCACGTTCAATCCCTGGAACGCCGCCGATCCCGGGAATCGCATGATCAATACATCGGTGTTCTCCGATGCCTTGCCCCAGCAATTGGGCAACGCTCCGAATCGTTTCCCCACCGTGCGCACGCCCTGGGATCTGAGCGAAGACGGCACACTGCAGAAGAACTTCCGTTTGCATGAACGCGTGGCTTTGCAGGTGCGCTTCGAGATGTTGAACATCTTCAACCGGCACTACTTCGGTGGTGTCGACTTGAACATGGCCGCCACATCGTTCGGGAATATCCGCACGGCCAGTGGCAGCCGTATCGGCCAACTAGGAGCGCGGCTGGATTGGTAGGTCATCATGACGACGACCCTGTTGGCGCTTGCGGCTAGCGTGGTTCTGGCGGCGTCCGGTGACTCTTCCCGGGCGCCGCTGCCCTCCGATTACAGCAGGGCAACCACAGCGCGCTGGCTTGCAAAACCCGTTCTTGAGTCCCGCCTCATTGACGGCATGGAGAGCCTCTCCACTTGGAAACTCGCCAACGTGGGCCAGGCCAAGGGTGAGATTACGCTCACCAAAGATCGAATCAAGGACGGTGTTTCCGCATTGCGGCTCCGCTCCCGCGCTACCGGAGATGAGCCCGTTCCGAACTCCCGCTATTTCGGGATGACCTCGGCCATACGTGTGATCGACAACGAAGACTGGTCCGCTTTCAATCGCATTTCTTTATGGGTTTATCCCGATCTCCCAGGCTTCCGCGTCGTCTCCATCGTCCTCACGTTCCACAATGACGGCACGGAGAAGGTTCCCGACTCCTATCGCAAAATGGGCAACAACTACGTGCTCTTGCGCAATCATCAGTGGAATCACATTGTGTGGGAGATCGCCAATCTCTCGCGTAATAAGGTCACTGGATTGGAAGTGCGCTACATGTTGCAGGGCAGGGAACCCGGCGCCAGTGACATGGTCACCTTCGACATGGACATGTTGGAGTTGCAGAAGGTGAAGCCCGATCACTTTGAGGGCTGGAACGTGGCCTCTGGCGAAATCGCCTTCAGCCACTCCGGCTATCAAACTGGAGCCACCAAACGGGCCATCGCCAGCGACCTTGACGCGCGTGAGTTTCAGCTCATCGACCAATCCTCCGGCGAGATCCGGCTATCAAAACCCGTGCAAACCGTGAAGTCGAAGATAGGATCGTTTCAACTGCTCGATTTCAGCGAGGTGCAGAAGCCGGGCACCTACTTCCTTCGTGCGGGAGCAAGAACCAGCCGTCCATTTCCCATCGGCGACGATGTGTGGAAATCCAGCATCTGGAAGGCCATCAACTTCTTCTACGCCGAACGGTGCGGCTATGCCGTCCCTGGTGTCCATGATGTCTGCCATCGGGATTGGGTCCTCAAGCATGGCGATAAGTCGATGATCGTCAACGGTGGATGGCACGACGCCGGCGACCTGTCGCAATCGTTTGCCAACACGGCGGAGACGGCTTATGCCATGTTCACCCTCGCCGAGCACCTCGAAGCCCGTGGCGACGATCCGCAACTTGCCGCGGCCATCCTTGCAGAGGCCCAGTGGGGACTCGATTGGATACTCCGCACGAGCTTCGGCGATGGGTATCGTCCCACCTTTTCCACCATGGACCGTTGGACCAACGGGATCGTCGGCGATGCCGATGACATGATCGCTACAGCCGGAAACAACCCCGCGGGCAACTTCCTGGCTGCGGCAACCGAAGCAATCGCCGCCCGTGTCCTACGCAGTCGTGACCCGATGATTGCGAAATACAGCCTCGCTCAGGCCGAGCAGGATTTCGGCTTCGCGTTGGCCGGGATGAGTTCACCGGGCTCTGGCGGACCGCGTCGCGGCAGTGCCGCCGAACTTGCTGGCCATGGGATTCTGGCGGCGGCGGAACTCTGGCGAAGTACCGGCAAGCAGCCGTACGCCGATAAGGCCTTCGAAATGGCACGCACTGTGGTGGATTCGCAGCAAACGGAATTCGTGCCCGGATTGACCACACCGCTTGCCGGCTTCTTCTACACGGGTCCGGATAAGCAGAGCATTCTGCGCTACTCCCATTTGAGCCACGAAGGCGAGCCAGTGGAAGCGCTGGCCATGCTCTGCCGCAACTTCCCTCAACATCAGGATTGGATGAAGTGGTACAACGCGGTGACGCTCTATTCGGAGTACTACCACAAGCCCATGGCTTCATTCAGTGCTCCTTACGGGATGCTGGCGAGTTCGCTTCACAAGGACGATGAATACCGCAAAGCACAAGCCGGGCGGGGTATGAATCCCGAGTCCTACCAGCGCCAGGTGTTGAACGGCGTCAAGGTGGGCGAGCATGAGTATGTGCGGCTATTCCCCGTCTGGTTTGAGTTTCGAGGGAACCACGGCACCGTCCTCTCCGCCAACAAAGGCACATCCTCGGCAGCTCAGTTGCGTGGCAGCACGGAACTGGCCACACTCGCTCAGCAGCAACTGGAATGGGTCATGGGACGCAATCCATTCACCCAGAGCACCATGTGGGGAGAGGGCTACGACTACGCGCCACAGTACACAGCCATGTCGGGAGACTTGGTAGGTTCCCTGCCGGTGGGCATTCAAAGCCACGCGGATGCGGATGCCCCCTACTGGCCCACCGAGAACTGCCACAACTGGAAGGAAGTGTGGGTTTTCCCAGTGGCCAGATGGTTCTGGCTGATGCGTGACTTGGCGGGCGGTGCAGTCGTGGAAGGCCCGGTCCAATCCGGCCAACGTCTGATTGAGTTTCGTGACACTCGCACCAACCGGATCACCCATGTCGCCGCACAAGCGGGACGGTTCCGGTCTGCGATTCCACAGGGTGAATACGTCATCACCTCCGGAAACCAGCGCCGCACAATCACCCTGCTGCCCGGCGGACTCTACTCGATCGACCTCCGCAGCACGGGAATCGACTTCACAATCTCCTCATCCACAGCCGGAGAAACACTGGCGCTCGCCATTACCGCGACGGGAACAGGGCAGCACAAGTTCACCGTGCGCTCGATGAACCTCGAAATCCCTCAGCCCGAGCGAACGCTGCAACTTAATGGCACACAGACCCTGGTGTGGAAGGCGAAGATCACCTCGCCCCGGGCCCCATGGGTTGCCGTGATTTACCCCGACGACGATCTGTCGCAGCGGAAGGAAGCAAAGCAGTAGTCCTCCCTCATTCCGAAGGTTCCTTGACGCGCAGGACTTGATCCGCGCCCACGTCGTGAAGTGTCTGTCTGATTCCGGACGGCCACCGGATTTCGACGGTGGCCGCTTTCGTCATTGCCCCAAGCCCGAAGTGCACCATTCGTGAACTGGAAGAGGCGTATCCCACCGATGTCGTCACATGGTTCATCTGCGATCCAATACGAACCACCGCTCCGATTGCATCACGGTTGCTTCTCGTGCCTTCCAATAACAGACGGAGCCAGTGTTGCCGCGGCTCCGTCGTGTTTCTCAGAAACTCAACCCCTTCCCCCAACGACGTGACTACGATGTCGAGCCGGCCATCCTGGTCGAAATCGGCAATCGCGGATCCGCGATGAGCACGTGCAGTTCCCACCGCGCTAGCCGTGAACCTCGCCCCACCAGCATTGACAAAGATCTGGCTGGTCTGTTTGAAGCGGCGGCTGCTGATCAGTTCAATATTGTCGATCACATCCGACGTGGCAGCGAACAGGTCCTTCCAGCCATCGTTGTTGAAATCATAAATGCCGGCGCCCCATCCGCCAAAAGGCAGCGACAGCAATGCCAGTTGACTCGCGTAGGTGGCGTCGGTGAAAGTTCCTTGTCCCGAATAGCGATATAGGGGGAAGGTCTCGTTCGTCAAAGCTGTGATGAACAAATCGGGTTTACCATCGTTGTCCACATCCCGGAAATCGACACCCATGCTGGAGAGCGCCCTGCCGTCTCCATTGAATGCAATCCCGGCACGCAATCCAGACTCAGTGAATTTCCCGTTGCCATCGTTATGAAAAAGAAAGTTCCGCACCGTGTCGTTGGCGACGAAGATGTCCAATCTCCCGTCCTCGTCATAATCAGCGAAGGCCAGCCCCATCCCCTTGCCGATATGGCGGGCAATTCCGGATTCCTGAGACACATCGCGAAACGTGCCGTCGCCGTTATTGCGGTAGAGCTGATTGGGCAACCCCTCGTAATGCCTGGGGTGACAGTACGTGCGGTGGCCCGGCTTCGAATCGCCACAAAACGGCTCCTTGGCTGGATCCCACTTGCAATAGTTCACCACGAATAAATCGAGCAACCCGTCATTGTTGTAATCGAACCACCCGGCGGCAATGGACCACGGCGGTGCTCCACTGGCTTTGAAACCGGCCTGGTCCGTTATGTCACGAAACGTCCCGTTTCCATTGTTCCGATACAGCGTATTGCCCCTGACCCCGGCGACGAAAAGATCGGTCCACCCGTCGGTATCGAAGTCCCCCGCAGCGACCCCCATCCCATAACCCTCGCCCTTCACTCCAGCCGCTTCCGTCACATCCACGAATGTTCCGTCGTGACTGTTGCGATACAGCCGGTTCCAGTCCGCCGGCCCCTGCTTGACCAGACCCGGCGAACTCGCCCCGTTGACGAAGTACAAATCCTCCCACCCGTCATTGTCGAAATCAAAAGCAGCCACTCCACCCGGCATCGCCTCCACCTGGTGCTTGCTCGCCGTGGGATGATTCTGCAGGATGAAGCGAAGCCGCGCCCGCTCAGCCTCGTCAGAGAAACGGACCGCGGCCGGTTGAAACGAGAACAGCAGCGCTAGGGCAATCCACCTCACTTCTCGGCCGCCGCAGCCGCTCGCTGCGCCTCCTCGTGACGCCCCAGCCGTGTATAGACATTCGCCAGCATGGCCTGTGTGCGTCGCATCTCTTCCTCCGTTGCCTCACAACCCGCGGCCGCCTCCAACTCGCGCAGCGACTCTGTCATTCTCCCCGTGAGGTAATAAAGCCGCCCCAACTCAAAGTGCGCCTGCCAGGATTGCGGCATACTCGTCACCGCCTTGCGCAGCAACGGCTCGCTTTCCTCCACGCGGTTCAGCTTCAGCAGCAAGGCCCCGTAATTCATATCGAGTGTCGCCGGCGGCGAAGCCAGCCCCCTGGCTTGAATGTATTCCTTCTCGGCCGCGGAGGCATCCCCAATCGCTTCCCACGTAAGGGCAAGGCATTCCCGTACCCTGGCATCTTTCGGCGCAAGCTTCGCCGATTTCTGCAACGCATCCAAAGAGCGATCGAAGAAATTCCGCACGTAGTAAAGCCGCCCCAGGTAATACCAGGATTCAGCATCGTTGGGATAAAGTACAGCAGCGCTCCGGAATGCCGCCTCGGCATCAGCCAACTGGCCCGCCAACTGATAGGAGAGGCCAAGCAGGCGCATCACACGTAACTGCTTCGGATCGAGTTCCAACGATTGCCGTAGAGCCCGGATGGCAACATCGAAGCGCCGCTCGACGAAGGCTTTGCTGCCCGCCTGATACTGCTCGTATGCCTTGCGATGCACATCCTCCGCGGCGAAAAGAAACGCCGAGATTCCGAGCAGAATCGAGATCGCCATCAACCCAATAATAACCGCGGAATACGCGGAGTCAGAAGGACACCTTCAGGGCAAGTTGCCCCACCTTGGGTTGATTCAACTGCGACGGCGCTACAATCCCGAAACTCGAACTGCCTGGGTCCGTATTCGGCCCAGCGAAACGCGGATGATTGAACAGATTGAAGAACTCCCCACGCAGTTGCGCCTTCACGTGTTCGCCGAAGCGAAAATTCTTGAACAACCCGAAGTTCAACTCATTCACCCGGCTTGCGCGCACGTGCGCCCAGCGTGTGGGAAAGCGCCGCAGATAGTTTCCGAAGTCGGAATAAACCCCGTTCTTTGGATCGCTGGAAGAGGATGGCACGAAGGCTGCCCCCGGCATGCCCTGAATCCCGGTCCAGGCCGGCCAGCGAGAGATATCATCACCGCTATTCGGGAACTTCACGAAATGCGAAGTGTCGAACCACTTCTCCAGCTTCCGGTCCGCTCGGGCATAGCCGAACTCCGCCCCATCGTAGAACGAGTCCGTTCCGAACACCACCGGCGTCCCCGACTGCACCACATACTGGCCGCTCATTTGCCATCCGCCGATCACCGCATCCAGCGGTTTCGCCATCGACTTGCCGAGCCGGCCCCCGCGTCCCACCGGTATCTGCCAGATCGAGGCGATGGAGACCTTGTGTGGCCGGTCCTCTCCGCCCAGCTTATGTTCCACCACACCGGCAACTTCATTCCCCCAGAAGGACGTGTCTTCGAACAGCTTCGAAAGCGTATAGGAAAACAGCATGCTGAAGCCCGCGCGGAATCGGCGCTCCACTTTCCCCTGGAACGAATCGTATTGGTTGCGGCCGATCGGGTTGCCGCCACGCACTTGCCCGCCAAATACTTTGATCGGCCGCATCAGATCGTACACACTGATCAGCGTGCTGTTGCCGCGGCTGCCGGTGACATCCGGAAGCCGGTAGAACGGATTGGGGATCTGTTCATCGCCCAGGAACGGCCGCGCCAAGGGCTTGCCGGCAGCATCGAATCGAGCCGTGCGCAGCATCGTCCAGTTTTGCAAGCCAACGTCGTTCTGCTGGCGATCCCAAAGGATGTTGCTCGATGTGTTGTGAGAATATCCGCCTTCCAGCAGCCAGCCCCGGAACTCCCGCTGTAGGTGCAAGCTGTACTCCCAGGAATAGGGCAGATGCCCATCCCGGCTCAGCCAATTGACGCCGTTGCCCAGGTTTGTGAGCCCGCCCAGTGAACTCCCGGTCGGAGCCAGAATGCCGTTCTGGAACGGCGTCGACAAAGTGTCATAGGGGGTGATACTGCTGTCGATGGAAGATACGAAACTAGTGGACCGGCTGAAACCGTTCTGGCCCTGCGTCGATGCCGTGCTTTGGTAGAACTTGCCGAATCCGCCACGAATCACCGTTTTGTTATTGATGCGGAAGGCAAAGCCCATCCGTGGCTGCCATTGGTTCCAGACGCTATTCACCGCCGTGAGCGGCTGCCCGTCCACTCCGGCATAGCGTTGTACTCCCATCACCCGGAACGAACTCACAGGCACCAGTTGCGCCAGTTGAGGACCGAAGGGATAACGGACGGGGTCGGCGAGTACGGTGCTCATGATGGACGCATACGCCTGCCTTGCCGCCGCGCTCACCGGGTTCTCCACCGTCGGATCGAAGTCGCTCACTGCCCTCGCGAACCGCTCTATCGCGGGTCGCTGGTAGTCCCAACGCAAACCCGCATTCAACGTCAGTCGCGAAGTGACGCGCCAATCATTTTGCAGAAATAGGCCGGTGTAGCGTTGCGAATCGAAGCGATTGGCATTGCGCGGAAAACTGCCGCCATTCGGTAGGCCCAGCAGGAAAGACGCTGTAGTGGAGCCCTTCCCCGTCGCGCTGGTGTCGTACCGCTCGCGAGTCCAGTTGGAATTGAAATCGAACTGGCCGCTCTGGTTGCCGTAATCGCCTGCCGCGTCCTGCAGAATCCGGTATTCCCCGCCATAGTGCAGCGTCATGTTCCCCATCACATGCGTCAGGTTTGCGTTCCCGTTGTAGTAGGTCGTGTGCGCATAGTCGCCGGCACTGCCGCCAATGTCCCCGAACACGCCAGTGACTCGCGGGAAAGATAGCTTCTCCATCTGCGAAACGAAGCCGCGCGCGAATCCCAGATCCGCTGGATTGAAGCCAGCGCCATTGTCGAAAGCAGGCTCCCAGTAGCGGGTCACATTGAACCGCAGGTTCAGGATCTTCGTCGCGCTCAAAGTGTACACATGATCAACGCCCAGGCCCTGATTCACACGGGTACGATAGTTGCCCGTCGTGACGTTGCGGAAGTCATCTCCGGTGAATTCGTCCATATGACTCCAGCGGATGCTCGCGAACGTCTTGTGCGAGTTGTTCCAGTTGTGATCCAGGCGCGTCATGAACGTCGCCATCTTGTTCTGGCGTGTGGAACTCGGTGTGAAGTTGTTCGATGTATTGTTGGCCGGCTGATTCGGCGCATTGGGCATCGGGACGAACTTGAGAATATTCGCGGCAATCGGACTGATGCGGGCGGATGGGATGCGGTTGCCTGCAAATGGAAGGCGATACCCGAACAGCGGGTTCTGCACAGATAGACCGTTCTGTGTGATGGTGCGGCGCGAATCCACAGTCAACGGATCGTAGACCGTTATGGGAATCCGGTTGGTGACTCCGCCAACGGTTTGCGTGGTCCACGAACTCGTGAAGTCGCCGCCGCGTTCCTCGGCAGTAGGCACACTACGAGTGCCCGCGCGCGGGTCCTGGTTACGGATGCCTTCATAGGAGAGAAAGAAGAATGTCTTCTCCTTTCCCTGATACAGCTTGGGAAGCCACACCGGTCCCCCGAAGGTGCCACCCCACAGGTTGTAACGCGTCATCGATTTCGGCAGGCCTGTGCGATTCGCCTGAAATGTGTTCGAAGCATATGCGTCGTTGCGGTTGAATTCGTAAACATTACCGTGATACTGGTTGGTGCCTGCCTTGACAGAAACGTTCAATGTCCCGCCCGCCTGTCGCCCGTATTGAGAATCGTAGGCGTTCGACATGATGCGGAATTCAGCCACCGCGTCCGCGGGTGGGATAAATGCAACCTTGTCGCGGTTCTGGTTTGGCATCCCATCCAGCAGAAACTCGTTCGACCGGTCGTCGCGGCCCCCGTTCACCCGGATTCCGGATGCGGCATTCTTCGACCACATCATCGCCACGTTGTTGTTCTGATCCACGGCGAGTACGCCGGGCGACATTGTGGCCAGTTGAAAGGGGATTCTCGACATCAGCGGGATTTCGGTCACCACTTCTGTTTCGATGACCGTGCCCGATGTGGCAACGTTCGTGTCCACTAGGGGCACCTCCGCGGTCACCGTAAGCGTCTCCGATACATTGCCGATCTCAAGGGCGATATCCACCTGCTTGATGTCAGCCGTCTGCAGCACAACGCCTTTTTGCTCGCTGGCCTTGAACCCCGTAGCACTCGCAACGATGCGATAAGTGCCTGGGATAAGGAATCGAACAGTCCAGGATCCCTGTGCGTTGGTATTTGTGGTTTGCGATACGTTAGTGTTCTCGGCGGTCACGGCGACGCGTGCCCCCGGAATGACTGCTCCCTGCTGGTCAGTGACGCGGCCTTCGATGCTGGCCCGGGACTCTTGAGCTCTAGCACCTATGCTCCCGGCAACCAGCAGCACACACACAGAAAGGGGAACGGCAAAACGAGGCATCCATGGTTCCTTTCGAAGGATGTAAGGAAGTGCCGTGCAATTCCCTTGCCACGGAGTAACCGCTTGCCTTTGAAGAATTTAATATCTCTTTCGATGTTTCCTCGAGAAAGGAATCAGGGGGAATTGACGCATTTTCTGCGGCAATGCCCCCTCCCGCCTACTGCACTTGGCAGGCCCGGCCGTTGAGCGAGAATCCACTCGGCTTGGCATTGGTCCCCGAATACGTGGCATTGAACCCGATAGGAACGGATGCGCCCGTTGACAGTCTGGCGTTATAAGTGGCGTTCTTCACGGAAACTGCCTGCCCCCTTTGTGTGACCCTGCCATTCCAGAGATCGTAAACCCGCTGATTGCCGGCGAAGGTCCACGTCAGCGTCCATCCATTGATTGCCGCTCCCGTGTTCACCAGGGTGACTGCGGCCTGAAATCCATTGCCCCAATCGTTCGTGATGTTGTAGCGCACCGTGCAGGACGCTGTCGCTGCGCTCACATTGATTGTTTTGGCCGTGCTGTTGGTAGCGCCTCGATTGTCTGTAACGGTGAGCGTCGCGTTATACGTGCCCGCCGTATTGTACGTATGAGCGATCGTTGCCCCGCTTCCGGTGGTGCCATCCCCGAAGGACCAGGCGTAGCTCGCAATCGACCCGTCAGCATCCGTTGATGCCGTCCCATTGAAAGACACCACCAACGGTGCGGTGCCAGTACTTGGAGTGGCCGTGAATGACGCGACAGGCGTTTGATTGGCGCCAGTCACCGTAATCACGCCGCTCAACGTTCCAGTCGCTCCCTGATTGTCGGTGACCGTCAGTTTTGCTGTATAAGTCCCGGCTGTGGTGTACGTGTGAGCAGCAGTGGCTCCGGTGCCTGTACCGCCATCTCCGAAAGTCCAGGCATAGCTGGCAATGGAACCGTCAGAATCCGAAGAAGCGCTGGCATTGAACGTAACGGCCAGAGGCGCGACGCCCGTGGATGGCGTAGCGGTGAATGAAGCCACCGGAGGACGATTACCCCCGGAGGAAGGCAGCACGAACAGTGTCACGCTCTGTCCTGGCACTGTGGCATTGAGCGATGTACCCGAATAGGCAACATCGGAAAGACGGGCGATCGCGTTAGACGATGTCAATTGCCATGCCTGTGCCGTCCCCGTTCCCGCAAAACCGGAGAGGCTCAATGCCACAGGAGTGCTGCCGCCAACCTTGTTGATCACCATGATGGTGAGCGCCCCATCACCAGTACGCACCGCGGCGAATGCGGAGAGACTATCGGGATTTGGTGCCGCTGCGCTGACACTCGTATCTCCAAAGCCCGACTTGGCGCCATCGTAATTCCGGTACAGCTTCATCGCCTTGTAGGTGGGTGTGGAAGAAGCCGGCGTTGTCCAGCGTGCAGCCATGTCCAGGCCTTCACGGCCAAAGATGCCGTAAATGTCAGCTTGCGTCGTTGCGCCATTAATGTGCGCTTCCGCGCCCCAGTTGTATTCAGTGATGCCTGTGGGCGTGCCCGCATAGTAGTAAGCCTGAACCCAGTTCTTCAGGCGAGGAATCAGTTGCACCTTGTCGCTGATCCAGGTCTCGTCCACATAGTTCGGATCCCAAAGTGCACGCGTCGATCGGTTCCGCCGCGCCTGCATGGCGCTCGATGTATCGTTGCTGAATTCCCCGCCTTGCGGATAGAAATGCACCGTGAAAATATCCACCGGCCGTTGCCCCAGTGCTTTCCATTGGCTCAGCAGCCAGGGAAGGTAATCCATCCCTCCCATTGCCGTCGAACGGTCCGGCATGTAGCTCCAGCCGTTCAGGCTCCCATACTGCTGGTCATAGCCGCTCAACAGAAATCCGCTCCACCCCCACTCTTCAGGCCCGGCAATCAAGGCCCCCGGATCCGCCGTGCGGATGCGCGCCGCGTAGTCGATCATCTTGTCGCGAATCTCAACGCCGGTGGCCCCTGTGGGATGCACATCGCGATGCGTGGAATGCCAAATGCTGTGTTCGTTATCCAGGATGTAGTAGCGCACTCCACCGTTGGCCGCCGTTCCCCAACGCGAAACCAGGTGGTTCACCCATTGCTGCTGATGGCTTGAGTTCGTCGGCACATTGGCATCGTTCGGATCGTTCCCCGTCACGTTTCCTCCGCTGGTGCGAATGCCGTTGCCGGCATCAGGGAACCATTGGTAATCCGCTCCGGTCTGCGCGCCATATTTGGCGATGGAGAAACTGGCCAGCTTGGCCCGGTTCGCTCCAAGCTTCGCCAGCCATCCGATCATCGGAATGGTGATCATCGGCTGAGCCCCTGCGTTCTTGGAGACAGCAACAAACGTATCCCCAACCTCCCCGGCAACCGAAGAGTTCGCTGGGACGCTTTCGAAATACCAGTCCTGCCCGCGATTGTCGGCATTGACCTGCCAGTTATATCGCGATGTGTTGTTCCCCCCCAACCGGTTCAACGGCGCATTGAGATCGGCCAGCGTCGTGGCATCGCCATAAGCTACGCCATAGATCATGGGATTGATGGGCTTGCGGTTGGCATTGACGTTCACTTGTACCGTCACGGCGGCGTTTTGAGCGAAGGCGGAAAGGCTGATGAGTACGAAGATGAGAATCCGCTGCATAGCCTCATGTTAGAGAGGCGCTCAACCGGGAACAATTGGGAAAACCCCGTACTCCCTACGATGGAGTACTACCTTAGGAATCGCGTCAGAACATTCCGCGTGATCCGCGAAACATGCGGGTCACAGAACAGGGCTGACACCCACGTGATGGAACCAACGGAAAACACCGCAGCGCCTTTCCCCGGTTCGTGAATCGTGATCTCCGCTCCGCCGTCGTCCGGATTCGTACCCTTCGCAAGCAGCATCGTATTCGCCGGAGACGAAGCGCTGCGCTTGTCGGTCTCGTGTCCCGAAGCACCGCCGGGGACGCGCTCATGTAGCGTGTCTTTGCCGAACTCATCGCCCTTCCGCAGGCCTGTGCCTTCAAAGATCCAGTGGTCGGGATCAATCACGCGATACGGCGCCGACGTCATGATCCCGGTCTCCGTGCAGACTACGCCTAACAGATTCGCCTCCGATTCCAGCGTGCGATGCATCCGGCTCTCATACTCGATCGTGCCATCCGCCGAACACCCTCCCAATTCGCCATGCAGGCTGCGCAGATGCGACAAACAACGCATCCGCCCGTTCTCCAGGAAAGCAATCTCGCAGTTCAGTCCGTTGCCCCCCAGATACATCAGCCGCCCGCCCCGCTCGAA
>JAXLQM010000013.1:0-305746 GCA_046331645.1 Bryobacteraceae bacterium | reverse complement strand
CGGCGCGAACTATCCGGCTGTTGGTCTCGCCGAATCGACCAGGAAGTGCTTCCGGACAAGATTCGCATCCTTGCGTGCCGTTACCACTACTAGAGCCGTCTTGTTTTCGCCAAAGCCGATGAACTCTCTATGTCGCCCTGTATATCAATTCTGTCCAGGACGGTATGACATCGATACTCCCCCATCCCAGAATACTGAGACACCGAATTGGGTTCTCGATGCGGACTTGATTGCCGAAGCCAAGGTTCTCAAACACCTGTCCGCAACGCAGCGGAAGTCCGATTCTTCTTCAAGAACCCGGAACGTGAGCCAAGCATCCTATATGTCTCAGAAGCAGTCGAGGCCTGGAAGAGTTTCAAAAGCGTTGTGGAATCGCCTTGGGACCGAGCTTGATGCTGAGCTCAGTTTCTCCCTCCGGCAAACGCTGAAAATCTGTTCTGAAAAGCGAGTCCCCCAACGGTACGCCCCAAGCCCCTGGGAGTGCCTCATCTCCTGCCCCTTCCGCCTACTCGCCAGTCCCCCATAGCATAATAGTCACCATGCTCATCCCCCGCCGCCACCTCCTCCAACTCACCGCCGGCGTCCCCCTCACCAGAGCCGCCGCCCAAATCACCCCCAACACCCTCCGCTTCGCCTCCGAACTCGAGCCCCTCGTCGCCCTCCTCGAATCCACCCCTCGCGAAAAATGCGCCGCCATGGCCGTCGCCCAACTCCGCAAAGGCACCCCCTACAAGCAACTCCTCGCCGCCACCTTCCTCGCAGGCATCCGCAACGTCAACCCCTGCCCGCCCGGCTTCGCCCTCCACTGCGTCTTCGTCATCCACTCCGCGCACCGCCTCTCCCTCGAAGCCCCCGACGATCTCCGCTCCCTACCGCTCTTCTACGCCATCGACAATTTCAAAACCGCGCAGGATCGCGACTCGAAATCCAACACCGGCGACTACACCATGCGCGCCTTGGACAAGCTCCCCGCCTCCACACCCAACGACTTCCGCGACGCCATGGAGCAGTGGAACATCGCTCGTGCCGAACGCGCTGCCGCCTCCCTCGCTCGCCACCATCGCACCGAAGACGCCTTCAGCCTCCTCTGGGAATACGGAGCCCGCGACTACCGCAACATCGGCCACAAAGCCATCTTCACAGCCAACGCCCATCGCACCCTCCACACCATCGGCCTCCAACACGCCGAGCCCGTCCTCCGCTCCATCGCCCTCGGCCTCCTCGACTTCACCCCCACCCAGGAAATGAACGGCTACACCCGCGACAACCAGTGCTACGCCGCCAACAAAGCCCAACTCAAATCCCTCCTCAACGCAGCCCCTGGCACCACCGCAGCCACTCCCGAAATCCTCACCACCCTGCGCCAGGCGCCACTCGCCGACGCCACCAAAGACATCGCCGCCCGCATCGCCCGAAGCACTGGCAGCCCGCAATCCATTTGGGACGCCATCCATCTCTCCGCCGCCGAACTCGCCATGCGATGCCACTCCGCCAACACCATCGTCGGCATTCACGCCGTCTCCGCCGCCAATGCGCTCCGCCACGCGTACCAGACCACCACCAGCAAAGAAACGAAACTCCTCCTCACGCTCCAGGCCGCCGGCTGGATGGTCCAATTCCGCACCTTCGCCGAATCCCGCCCCAACGCCATCCGCCCCCTCAACATCCTCGCCCTCGAAAATCTCCCTAACAATCGCAACACATTTCTCGCCACCACCATGCAGCACACCTTCCTCAAAACCGACGAAGTCCACTACTTCAAATACCTCGCCGCCCTCATCGAAGACTCGCGCCTCGTCTCCCCCCAATACCAGCCCGCGCTACTCGCCGCCATCCCCTACTACGCCAAAGGCGACGCCGACCCCATCACCCCCGCCATGCGCCTCGCCCAAGACGCACTGAGCTAGCAGCCTCCGCCAACTCTCATCCACATTTGATACAGTTGACCATCAAATGCACCCCCTCACCCGTCGAGCCCTTTGCGCGTTCCCGGCCGGCCTCGCCGCGCTCCCCGCTTCCGCCGCCGGCAAATCCGAACGCCTCAAAATCACCCGCATTGAGGTCTTCCAAGTCGTCGTCCCCGTCCCACCCGGCATCATCAACAGCCCCGAATTCGGCCCCGACGGTCTCACCGAATTCCCCAAGGGCCCCAAAATCATCCTCAAGGTCCACACCGACTCCGGCCTCATCGGCATCGGCGAATCCTCCCGCACCGTCCCCAAAGAAAGCGCCCTCCAAAACGCCAAATTCCTCGAAGGCCAAAACGCCCTCGACCTCAATCTCCCCCGCCTCAAACTTCCTCACCCTGCCACCCGCCACGCCTTCGAAATCGCTCTCTACGACGTAATCGGAAAAGCCTTCGGCTGGCCCGTCTACCAACTACTAGGCGGTCTCGCCCAAGAAAAAGTCTACGTCCCCTATTGGTGCGGCCGCCAAAATCCAGCCGACGCCAAACTCGTCGCCCAGCGCACCCTCGCCGGCGGCTTCACCTCCCTCAAAATGAAAGGCCGTCCCGGCGACCCCATCATCGAAGCCGTCCGCGTCGTCAAAGACATCGCCCCCAACGTCAAGATCACCGTCGACTTCAACCGCCACTACAAAACCGCCGCCGAATTCCTCCCCATCGGCCGAGCCCTCGACGAAATCGGCAACATGCGCACCATCGAAGATCCCGTCGACGACCTCCGCGAAATGGCCATCATCGCCAAATCCCTCAAAACCGCCATCACGCTCACCCCGCGCAACGCAAAACACATCATCGAAGCAGCCAAACTCGGCTCCTGCACCCTCATCAACACCGGACCCTCTCCCTCCATGCAGAGCTTCGTCACCAACGTCGCCCTCGCCGAAGCCTGCGGCATGCCCTGCTGGCACGGTTCCGGCCACGAACTCGGCATCATGGACGCCGCCATGGTCCACTCCTGCGCCGCCGCCGCCAACTGCACCCTCCCCAGCGACATCCTCTCCCACCAACGAGTCGATGATCTAATCGTCAAACCCATCCAAATCGTCAACAGCTACGCCATCGTCCCCCGCACACCCGGCCTAGGCATCGAACTAGACGAAGCCGCCGTAAAAAAATACTCCGTCCCCCTCTAAACTCACAATCGGTGTTTATCTGTGTCCATCTGTGGCCAAAAGATCACCCCCACGAACCCCAACCATCCCCAAGCGCCCAACTCGCCCCCCTCCAAGATTCGTGTGCATTCGTGGCCAATGATACGATTGTCTAGTGCCGCCAAAGTTCCCATTGTGCCTGGCCCTCCTCTCCCTCCCGCTGCTCGCGCAAGACGACCGCGCTGCCGCCGAATGGGCCATCCGCGCCACCGGACGCGTCCGCCTCGCCGGCAATCCCACCATCATCTCCCGTCTCTCCCAACTCCCTCCCGGCCCCATCCGCCTCGAAGCCGTCGACCTCATCGGCACCATCATCGAACCCTCTGAATTCCCCCGCCTCGCCGCCTGCACCGAACTCAAGGAACTCCTCCTCCCCGGCCCCAGCTTCAACCCCGGCGCAGGCAGCCGCCTCGACGCCAACGAAGAGTTCAAACACCTCGCCGCCCTCACCAAACTCGAAAAACTCCACTTCTCCCTCCACTTCCTCACCAACGTTAACGTACAGGACAAAGGCCTCGAATACCTCAAGGCCTCGCACAACCTCCGCGAACTCCGCCTCACTCAATCCCGCGTCAAAGGCGAAAGTCTCGCCGCTTTCCCGAATTTAGAAAAACTCGACCTCAATTATTCCAGCCTTACCGACGAAGGCCTCGCCGCCGTCGCCCAACTCAAGAAACTTAAATTCCTCTACGCCCGCGACACCCTCGTCACCGATCGCGGTGTCGCCCATCTCAGCTCCCTCACCGAACTCGAAGACCTCGACCTCTACGGCGCCAAACTCACCGACGCCTCTGTCCGAGCCCTCGCCAGCGCCTCCAAGCTCCGCAGCCTCAACCTCATGGGCTCCGCCATCACCGACGAAGGCCTCGAAGTCCTCGCCAAACTGCCCGCCCTCGAAGAACTCATCCTCTATCGCTCCCGTATCTCCAACACCGGCCTCGCCCAACTCCGCGCCCTCCGCAAACTGAAACACCTCGATCTCCGTTACACCCGCGTCTCCCGCGGCGGCGTCGATGATTTCCGCAAAGCCGTCCCCGATTGCCGCATTGAATTCCAGGATGCAACCCCGCAACTAGGCTCCGCTGATCTCCGCACCAGCAAACCAGCAAACACCTCCGAGAAAGCCATCGCCGATTGGGTCCACAAAATGGGAGGCCGCGCCGAATTCGCCGAAGGCGGACTCCGCGAAGTCGATCTCTCCCGCACCCCCGTCACCGACAGCCAGCTATCGGTCCTCGCCGCGCTCCCCGCACTCAAAAAACTGAGCCTCGAATCCACCGAATCCGGAGACCTCGGCCTCGCCACTCTCGGCTCACTCCCCCACCTCGAACAACTCAACCTCAGCCACACCCTCGTCTCCGACAAAGGTCTCGCCGCCCTATCCTCCGCCCGCCAACTCCGCCGCCTCATCCTCAACAACACGCAAATCACCGCCGAAGGGCTCCCCATCCTTCCCCACCTCGAAGATCTCGATCTATCCTCCACCTCCATCGGCGATCCCGGCCTCGAACGCGTTTCCCAACTACCCGCTCTCGTCTCTCTCCGCGCCGGCTATTCCAACATCAGTGACGATGGCCTCAAAGTCCTCGCCAAACTCACCGCCTTGAAATCCCTCGACCTCACCTCCATCGATCTCACCGATGCAGGCATGCCTCACCTCAAAGCCCTCACCGCGCTCGAAGAGCTGAACCTCAGCTACGCCCGCTTCACCGACAAAGGCATGGCCGCCCTCGAAGCTCTCACCAATCTGCGCCGCCTCGAACTCGCCCGCACCCGCGCCAGCGACGCATCCGCCGCCTTACTCGCCAAACTCACCGCCCTCCGCCGCCTCAACCTCGACTACACCGCCTTCTCCGATAAAGGCATTGCCCAATTCGCCGCCGCCCTCACCAATCTCGAAGAGCTGCGCCTCGACACCGCCAACCTCAGCGACGCCGGCGTCGATGCCCTCGCAGCCCTCAAAAAACTGAAATACCTCAACGTCTACCACACCACCGTCAGCGACAAAGGAAATGAGGCGCTCCGGCAAGCTCTGCCCGCGTGCCAGGTGATCTATGACCCGGAATCTTCTCTACCGAACCGTCGCAAAAGCTAGCGCTCTCGCAATCGCGGCCCAGTTCCTCTGCGCAGCCGCCACCGGCATCGACGCCCTTCTCGATCAGACCGGAGCCGTCGTCACCCGCGATGCCCAAGGCCGCATCACCAGCGTCAATTTCCGCTCCTCCTGGATCGCCGACGCCGACCTCAAAGCCATCGCCTCACTCCCAGCGCTCAAAGTCCTCGACCTTTCCCACACCCGCATCACCGACATCGGCTTTCCCGCCCTAAAAGACGTGCCTTCCGTCGAAGACATGAACCTCTACTACGCCGAACAAATCGGCGACGGTGCACTAGTCGTCATGAAGAACTGGCGCCGCCTCAAACACCTCAATCTCCGCGGCACCAAAGTCACTGACCTCGGCGTCGCTCAACTCGCCGGCCATCCCTCGCTCGAATCCATCGACGTCGGCTACTCCCTCTTCACCGACAACGGTTTTGAAGCCCTCACCCAGATCCCCAACCTCAAACGCATCGCCGCCGGCGGCAACAAACTCACCGACGTTGGCCTCAACCTTCTCCGCCTCCTGCCCAATCTCACCGCCCTCGATCTCGCCGGCGCCCAACGTACAGACTCCGGACTCTGGGCCGCCGCCATCACCGACAAAGGCCTCGAAACCGTCGGCCAACTCCGCAATCTGCGCGAGCTCAATCTGCTCGCCGCCAAAATCACCGACGCAGGTATGACCCAGCTTTCCACCCTCGCCGAACTCCGCGATCTCAACCTCGCCCAAACCTCCATCACCGCCAAAGGCATCGAACCCCTCGCCAAACTCACCAAACTCGAATCGCTCGTCCTCCACAAATGCAAGCGCCTCGACGACAACGCCATCACCGCCCTCAGCGCCCTCCAATCCCTCCGCTGGCTCGACCTCGAAGACACCGCCATCACACCCGCCGCCAAAGACAAACTCAAAGCAGCCCTTCCCCAGTGCCGCCTTCGCTAACCGGCCCCCTGCATCTTTCCGCGCATCCGCGCATCAGATAGGAAGTGACTACCATGACAGATCGCAAAACGGTGCGCGGCGTTTTCGAACCCGGCTCGGAACACTGGGTCGGCGATGGATTCCCCGTGCGGAATCTCTTCCCCTCCAATGGACTGGTGGCGCAGATGGATCCTTTCCTCATGCTCGACTACGCCGGTCCCGTCGAGTTCCCGCCCTCCGAACACCCCAAAGGTGTCGGCGAGCATCCCCACCGCGGCTTTGAAACGGTCACCATCGCCTATCAGGGCGCAGTCTCCCACCGCGATTCCAGCGGCAGCGCAGGCACCATCTTCCCCGGCGACGTCCAATGGATGACCGCCGCGTCCGGCGTCGTCCACGAAGAAATGCATGAGCGCGACTTCACCCGCCGGGGCGGTGTTTTCGAAATGGTCCAGCTCTGGGTCAACCTCCCCGCCGCGCACAAAATGTCCAAGCCCGGCTACCAGGCCATCACCAGCGCCCAGATCCCGTCAGTCGCCATCGGCGAAGGCGCAAGCGCCCGCATCATCGCCGGCGAACTGGCCGGAGTCAAAGGCGCGGCCCAAACATTTACCCCCATAAATGTTTTTGACATCCGCATGACCCAAGGATCTTCCGCCGAAATCGCGCTGCCCACAACCCACAACTCCGCCGTCATCCTTCTCCGTGGCAGCATCACCGTCAACGGCGCACCCGTCTCGGAAGACGCCCGCCTCGTCCTCCTCAGCAACGAAGGCTCCGCCGTCAAACTCGAAGCCGCTAAAGAATCGCTGCTCCTCGTCCTCACCGGCGAGCCCTTGAACGAACCCGTCGCCAGCTACGGCCCCTTCGTCATGAACACCCAGGCCGAAATCATGCAAGCCATCGCCGACTACCGCGCCGGCCGCATGGGCCGCCTAGCCTAACCGACACCTAACCGAACCGCTTCCGCTCTCCGCCCCTCCGTTTCCGAGCCGAGAGCGTAAGCGACCGGTCTACCCCAACCCCAACTCCCCCATCTTCTGATACAACAACCGCCGCTGCACCCCGAGTATCCGCGCCGCCTCCGTCTTATTCCCATCCGCTTCGCGCAACGCCGCCCGGATCAACTCCGCTTCCACCCGCTGGATCACCGCCCAATATCCATCCCGATACGGCACTCCCGCCTCCCAACGCGTCGCCGCAGCCGCTACCACCGTCGGAAACTGAACGACATCCGGAGTAATCACTCCCCCCGGAGCCAGCACCACCGCCCGCGTAATCACGTTCTCCAATTCCCTCACATTCCCCGGCCAGTCGTACTCCATAATCCGGTCCAGTGCATCCTGCCGGATCGAGATCGGCTTCTCTGACCGCCCTAGAAACCTTTGCACCAGCAGAGGGATATCCTCCCGCCTGTCCCGCAACGGAGGCAGCGCGATCGCCACCACATTCAGCCTATAAAACAAATCCTCGCGAAAGCGCCCCTCCGCCACCGCCGCGTTCAAATCCCGAGCCGTCGCCGCCACCAAACGAAAATCCACCGCAATCGGTCCATCCCCGCCTAACCGCTCAATCGTCCGTTCCTGCACCGCCCGCAGCAACTTCGCCTGCAAGGCCAGCGGCATATCTCCCACTTCATCCAGAAACAGCGTCCCGCCCTCTGCCTGCTCAAACCTCCCGATCCTTCTCGAGATCGCATTCGTAAAAGCGCCCTTCTCATGACCGAACAGCTCCGCCTCCAGCAACTCCGACGGAATCGCCGCGCAGTTCACTTTGATCAATGACCGGCCCCGCCGTCCGCTGAATTCATGAATCGCATTCGCGATCAACTCCTTCCCCGTCCCCGATTCCCCGCTCACCAGCACCGTCGCCGCCGAGTCCGCCACTCGTCCAATCGTCTTGTACACCTCCTGCATCGCCGGACTGTGGCCCACCATTCCCGGAATCGCCCCCTCCGCCGATGCCGGCCCGCGCAGCACCCGCACCTCGCGCTCCAGTTGCCGGTATTCCAACGCCCGCTGGATCAGCAGCAGCAGATGCTCATCGTTGATCGGCTTCGACAAATAATCAAAGGCCCCGAACTGCGTCGCCCGGATTGCGTTCGCGCTCGATGTCTCCGCCGTCATCACAATCACCGCCGCGTCCGAATACCCCGCCCGCAGCCTCTGCAACACCGTGATCCCGTCCACGTCCGGCAGCCGGATATCCAGCAGCACCAGGTCCGGCTCCTCCCCCAGCGCCAATCGCAACCCGTCTTCTCCATTGGCCGCCTCCAGAACGGAGTAGCCCTCATCCTCCAGAATCAGCTTCAACGCGCGAAGCGCCGTCCGTTCGTCTTCCACAATCAGGATGCGATGCTTCTTCTTCATACCGCCCGCGCATCCATTCCTGCCGAAGGCACCGACAATGTGAACACCGCCCCGCGCTTCCCTCGGCTCGCCGCAATCGTTCCGCCCATCTTCTCCAGCAGCGTTCGCGTCACCGCCAATCCCAGCCCCGTCCCGCCCGGCTTCGTCGTATAAAACGCCTCAAAAATCCGCTCCTGCTGCTCCGCCGACAACCCCGGACCACTGTCCTCCACCCGAATCTCCACCTGCTTCGCCTCCTGCTTCACTTCCAACGCAACCTCCCCGTCCGTCCCCGATACATCCACCGCATTCAACAAAACATTCATCAGCGCTTGTTGTAGATAGTCCCCGTCCACAAACGCCGAGCACGGTTGCGGCGCGTGAATCTGAATCGCCACCTTGCACTCCCGCGCATGCGGCCGCACCAGCGCCAGCGTCCGCTCCAGTATCGGATGCACATCCTGTTGCCGCACTCTCCCCGGCTCCTCATCGCGAAACACCAGCAGACTCCGCAGCAGCGCGTCCAGCCGGTCGATCTCACCCGTCATCAGCGTCACTTCCTCCGCCACTTCCTCTCCTTGCAACCGCCGCGCCAGCAGCCGCACTGTCAGCCGCAGGCTGTTCAGCGGATTCTTGATCTCGTGCGCGATCCCTGCCACCACCCGTCCCATCACCCGCAGCCGGTCTTCCCGCCGCAAATCCCCTTCCAGCGATTGCCGGCTTTCTGCCATTGCATTAATCGCCTGCACAATCGGCCGCAATTCGTGATTCTGATCCGGTAGCCGGAACGTCACGTCCGTCTCCAACCGCGCCAGCCCTGCCTGAATCTGCGCGAATCCCCGCTGCAGTTGAAAACTCAACGTCAGCACCGTCCCGGTTGTAATCAGCGCGATCACCATCACCCCAATCAGCAGCAGCCGGTTCGCCAGCTCGCTCGCCTCGCTGAATGTCAGAATGCGCCGCAAACACCACGCCGACGGCCGCCCATCCGTGCTCGCAATCGCCGCAATCAGCAGCAGGTCGTTGCCATCCTGTCGTGAGCGCAGCGCAATCCGCCCCCCACTCTGCCGGCTCTCCGCTAGCGCCATGATCACTTCGTTCTTCTCCACATCCGGCTGTCCCAGCGTGCTCCCCAGCTCCGTGTACGTCGGAAAGCTGTGCCCCACCACCCGGTCCTGCCACCAATACCCGCCCTCAATGTCCGCGTGCGACCGTAACACTTCATACGACACGGGCTTCAGAAACCGGTCCAGCTCTTCCGCCCCCTGCGGTCGTTTCCCCCGCAACTCGCGCGCCTGCAGCAACTCATTCACCGCGTTCGTCAGGTTCCGGTTCGTATCGCTGATCACCACCGTCCGCAGATTCCGCGTCAGATCAAATACCAGGATCCCGATCAGACACAGCGACACCAACGCCGTCCCTAACAACCAGGTTTGCAGCCTTTGTGCCGCTACGATCCGTGGAAACCACATCGCGTCCTCTTGAAAATCCTCTGTACGGTTTTCGTACAACCAGTGTACGCATTCCTCCCGCTCCATCCCACTCCCAGCCTCAAACCCAAAGCACCCGAACAACCCCTCCTGGCCCTCCCCTTGCATGTATCCGTCCACCGTCATGACACGCCTGATCGCCGGCCTGCTGCTGGCTTCCACTCTCGCTTCTGCCAACGCTCCCCTCACCCTCGATCAGGTCATCGAGGAATCCCTCTCCCGCAATCTGCGCCTCCTCGCCGAGCGCTTCAACCTCACCATCGCCGAGGCCCGCATCATCCAGGCCAGGCTCCGCCCCAACCCCCTCCTCAGCCTCGGTGGAAACTACCTCGACATTCTCGGCTCCGGTTTCAATCCCTCCACCAACGCCGCCGGACCAACCGAAATCAACGCCCGCATCGACTACATCGTCGAGCGTGGCCGCAAACGCCAGGAACGGGTCGCCGTGGCCGAAGCCGCCAGAGCCGTCTCCCAACTCGAACTCCTCAATTCCACCCGCACCCTCATCCTCGACGTCCAGAGCGCCTTCACGGATATCCTCCTCGCCCGCGAAAACCTCGCCCTTGCCACCGCCAGCCTCGAGGCCTTCAACCAAATCGTCACGGTCAACAAAGCCCGCGTCGATTCCGGCGACTTGGCCCGCGTCGAACTCGTCCGCTCCGAGGTCGCGCAGCTCCAGTTCGCCAATCAGGTCCGCCAGGCCGAGTCCCGCCTCCGCATCGCCCGCAACCGCCTTCAGGCCCTTATGGGCCGCCTCGTCTACGATCCCGCCTTCGATGTCACCGGCGAGCTGCGCCGCGACTCCCTCCAATCTCCCAAAACCGAACTCGCTACCCTCGCCCTCGCCGCCCGCCCCGACCTCGATGCCCTCCGCCGCGATCAGATTCGCTCCCAGGCCGAGCTCCGCCTCCAACTCGCCCAGAGCAAAGTCGATTACACCGTCGGCGCCGCCTTCAATCGCCAGTTCGGAGTCGGCGGCCTCACCAGCGGCAACTCCGCCGGCCTCTTCTTCTCCATCCCACTCCCCGTCTACAACAAAAACCAGGGCGAGATCGAACGCGCCCGCCGCGAACAGGAACAGATCCAGGCACGCATTCGCAGCCTCGAACAGGAAATCCAGGCCGATGTCGAAAACGCCTACGAACAGTACCTCACCTCCCGCCACCTGCTCGAAAAAATAGAAACCGATCTCCTCCACCGCGCCCGCCGTGTCCGCGAAGTCACGGACTACTCCTACCGCCGAGGCGAAGCCACCTTCGTCGAATTCCTCGACGCCCAGCGCACCTACAACGAAACCATGCAAGGTTACAACGAAGCCCGCGCCGAGTATGGCCGCACCCTGTTCCTCATTGATGCCATCACCGGAAAAGGAAGATCCAAGTGAAATACTGGCCCATCGCCGTCATCGCCATCCTCTGCGCCGCCTGTCGCAATGCCCCGCCGCCCCCAGCCGCCTCCAAACCGGCGCAGGCGCCCGCCTCTCACACCACCGCCATCGAAATTCCCCCCGATTCTCCCAAACTCAAACAAATTCACCTCGCCGAAGTGAAACTCGCCAATATGCCCACCGACGAGTTCACCGCCCCCGGTAAAGTCGAGCTCAATCCCAACCACGTCGCCAAAGTCCTGCTCCCCGTCGGCGGCCGTGTCTCCGAAGTGATGGTTCGCTTCGGCGACGCCGTCCGCCGCAACGATGTCCTTCTCTCCCTCGAAAGCCCCGAAGCCGACGCCGCCGCCTCCGCTGCCATGCAAGCCGAGGCGCAAGTCAGCGAAGTGCAGGCCACCCTCCATAAAGCGCAAACCGACCTCGATCGAGTCAGCGACCTCTTCAAGGCCGACGCCATTGCCAAAAAGGAACTGATCGCCGCCGAAACCACCCTCTCCCAAGCCAAAACCGCCCTCCGCCAAGCCATCACCGCCCAACAGCAAGCCGCCGCCCGCCTCGAATTGCTCGGCCTCAAACCCGGTTCCTTTCGTCAACGCATCCTCGTCCGCGCACCCCTCTCCGGCAAAATCACCGAAATGACCGTCGTCGCCGGCGAGCATCGCAACGACCTCAGCGAGCCACTCATGACCATCTCCGACCTCAGCAACGTCTGGGTCTCCGCCGAAGTCCCCGAATCCTCCATCCGCCTCGTCAAAGTCGGCGAAATCTTCGACGTCTCCCTCGCTGCCTTCCCCGGCGAAACCTTCCGCAGCCGCGTCACTCGCATGGCCGATTCCGTCGATCCCCAAACCAGAACCCTCAAAGTCTGGGCCGAGCTCAACAACGCCGCCGGGAAACTCCGCCCCGAAATGTTCGGCGAAGTGCGCCACATTGAGTCCTACCATCAGGTCCCCGTCATCCCCGCACGCTCAGTCATTCAAACGCAGGGCAGGGCAGTGGTCTATCGCCAATCCGAAACCGGCCGCTTCCACCCCGTCACCGTCGAAATCGGCCGCAGCTCCGGTGACCTGGTTCCCGTCACGTCCGGATTAAACGCCGGAGATCGCGTCGTCGTCGATGGCGCAATGCTTCTCAGGGGGTACTGACATTCATGCCGCATTCCATGGAAAATCCCGTGAAAATGATGCTCATCTTCATGGATGAAACCGACACCTGGGGCGATGCCCGCATCCCCCTCTACGAAGCCATCGTTGAGGCCGTCCTCAACGCCGGTATCTCCGGCGCCACCGTCCACCAGGGCATCATGGGCTTCGGCCGCAATCGCCAGCTCCATCGCAAACGCCTCTTCGGCGTCACCGACGAAAAGCCCGTCACCGTCATCATCGTTGAGAGCGAAACCAAGCTCCGCGCCGTCTTGCCAAAACTCAAGTCCATGGTCCAGGAAGGCCTCATCTTCCTCATCGATGGCGAAGTCGCCCACCTCGGTCTGCGGGAGCCCGATCAGGCATGATCGCTCGTCTCCTCCGCCTCGCCCTCGACCAGCGCTTCCTCGCCCTTGTCGCCGCCGTCGCCCTCATCGTCTTCGGCACCTGGTCCTTCACCCAGCTCAAAATCGAAGCCTACCCCGATATCTCCGATACCACCGTCGAGGTCATCACCGTCGTCCCCGGATTGGCCGCCGAAGAAGTCGAACAGCAGGTCACCATCCCCATTGAACGCGCCCTCAATAGCGTCCCCAACGTCATCTCCCGCCGCTCCCGCACCATCTTCGGCCTCTCCTCCAACGAGCTCACCTTCGAGTACGGCACCAACGATTACTTCGCCCGCCAGGTCGTCATCGAAAAGCTCCGCGAAGCCCAGATCCCCGATGGACTCACTCCCACGCTTGCCCCCATGGCCACTCCCATCGGCGAGCTCTTCCGCTACAGCCTCGAAGGCGGCGGTCTCGACTCCCGCCAGTTGCGCGAACTCCAGGATTGGGTCGTCTATCCCCGCCTCCTTCAGGCCGGCGGCGTCGCCGACGTCGTCCCCTTCGGCGGCCTGGTCAAGCAATACCAGATCGAAATCAATCCCTTCGCCCTCGAAAAATACAACCTCTCCTTGAGCGAGCTCGCCACCGCCGTCCAGGAAAGCAATCAGAACGCCGGCGGAGCTCTCCTCGACAACCGCGAGCAGTCCCTCGCCGTCCGTGGCGTCGGCTTGCTCAAGTCCACCGCCGACATCGAAAACAGCGTCGTCTCGGAAAACAAAGGCGTCCCCGTCTACGTCAAGGATTTAGGCAAAGTCTCCCTCGGCGCTGCCCCCCCCACCGGCATCTTCGGCCTCCAGGAACGCACCGGCGGCGTCGAAGGCATCGTCCTCATGCGCCGCGGCCAGAACCCCAGCGAAGTCCTCACTCGCGTCCATGAGGCCGTCGACGAGCTCAACGCCTCCCTCCCCACCGGCGTCCAGTTGAACGTCATCTACGACCGTACCGAGCTCGTCAACAATACCCTCGCCACCGTCGCCAAAACCCTCCTCGAAGGCCTCCTCATCGTCGTCTTCGTCCTCCTCCTCTTCCTCGGCAGCTTCCGCGCCGCACTTCTCACCGCCATCACCATCCCCCTCGCCCTCCTCTTCGCCTTCGGCTGCATGTACCTCACCGGCATCCCCGCCAACCTCCTCAGCCTCGGCGCTCTCGACTTCGGCATCATCGTCGACGGTTCCCTCATCATGGTCGAGCGCGTCCTCCACACCTTCCACAAACGCAATCCCACCGGAACCAGCAACGTCTTCAAAGCCGTGCGCGACGCCGCCCTCGACGTCGAATCCCCCCTCTTCTTCTCCCTCGTCATCATCATCTCCGCCTACGTCCCGCTCTTCACCCTCGAACGCGTCGAACGCCGCCTCTTCACGCCCATGGCCTTCACCGTCTGCTACGCCCTCCTCGGCGCCATGCTCATTGCCCTCACCCTCATCCCCGTCCTCGCCACCTTCCTCTTCCGCAACGGCGCGAAACATTGGGAAAATCCCGTTCTCGCGTGGCTCAGCCGAGTCTATTCACGTGTCCTCGAAACCGGATTGCGCAGGGCTTGGGCCGTCGTCGTCATCGCAGGAGCAATCGTCGCCGGTTCCTTCTTCCTCGCCGGCTCGCTCGGCAGCGAGTTCCTCCCCACCCTCGACGAAGGCACCATCTGGGTTCGCTCCAATCTCCCTCCCGGCACCTCCCTCCAACAGACCGCCCGTGTCGCCGAGCAAATGCGCGCCGCACTTGGAAAATTCCCCGAAATCCGCGCCGTCGGTTCCCAATCCGGCCGCAACGATGCAGGCACTGACCCCTTCGGCCCCAATCGCATCGAACTCCTCGTCACCTTGCAGCCCTACGAGCAATGGGCCCCCGGCCGCACCAAAGCCCAACTCGTCAACGATCTCTCCAAGCTCATGCCCGAACTCATCCCCGGAGCCACCTTCAACATCACCCAGCCCATCATCGACACCGTCACCGAAGTGGTCACCGGATCCTCCGCCGATCTCGCTGTAATCCTGATCGGTGCCGATCTCGGCTTGCTTCGCCAGAAAGCCGAGGAAACGCTCAAAATCGTCCAATCCATCCCCGGCGCGGCCGACACCGCCATCGAACAGGAAGCCGAACAGCCCCAGCTCACCATCCGCCTCGACCGCGAAAAAATGGCCCGCTTCGGTGTCCGCGTCCGCGACCTTCAGGATCTGATCGAGCTCGCCATCGGTGGCCGCGTCGTCTCCAACATCTTCGAAGGCGAGCGCCGCTTCGATATCTCCGTCCGCTTCGCCCCCGAAGCCCGCGCCGACATCGGCGTCATCGGTACCATGCTCGTCCCCACTCGCGCCGGAGCCCGCATCCCGCTCTCGCAACTCGCCAAAATCGAAATCGTCAACGGCCAGAGCGTCATCGCTCGCCGCGAAAACCGCCGCCAGATCGCCGTCCGCACCAACATCCGTGGCCGCGACCAGGGCAGCTTCGCCGCCGAAGCTCAGGAAAAATTCGCCGCTGGCGTCCAACTCCCCGATGGCTATCGCGTCGAATGGGGCGGCCAGTTCGACAACCTCACCCGCGCCAAACGCCGCCTCAGCATGGTCATGCCCTTGACCATCGCCATTATCTTCATCTGGCTCTTCTTCGCCTTCGGCAACACCAAGGACGCCGGAATCGTCCTTCTCAACGTCCCGTTCTCCCTCGTCGGCGGCATCCTCTTCCTCTGGCTGCGCGGCATCAATCTCAGTGTGTCCGCCGCCGTCGGCTTCGTCAGCCTCTTCGGAGTCGCCGTCATGAGCGGCGTCCTTGTCGTCTCCGAAATCAATCGCCGCCTCCGCTCCGGGGACACCTCCGTCCACGAAGCCGTCGTCGAAGGAGCGCTCTCCCAATTGCGCCCCGTCCTCATGATGATCGTTGTCGCCCTCCTCGGCATGGTCCCGGCCGCCCGCGCTACCGGCATCGGCTCCGACGTCCAGCGCCCCCTGGCCACCGTCGTCGTCGGCGGACTCGCCTCCACCCTCTTCCTCACCTTCCTCGCCCTGCCCTCGCTCTGCTACCTCCTCAAACGCAAACCGGCAAAGTAGTCACACTCACCGCTGCCCCAAGAGCCGCTGCAGAAACGTCCGCGGCGGCTGCAATCCTTCAATCAAGTAAATATCCCCCAACCCCTTGATCCGCGTCACCGCCACCGATTTCCCATCCGGCGACAAGCTCAGCGCCGAGTTCCCGTTCACCGTCGTCCCAAACAGAAACCCGCTTTCATACCGCGCAATCGTCCGTCCCGTCCCCGTCGACACGTTCACCCCCGCCAGCCCTTCCCGCGCCTCAAAATGCGTCGTGACATAGATCTCCTTCCCATCCCGCGACCACGCCGTCCCTCCGTAACTGGTCCCCGCATGCGCCCCCAGATCCCGCAGTTTCCCTGTCCCAAAATCCACCAGAATCACATGTCCATTCTGCGCAACCCCCGATAATTGACTTCCGTCCGGCGACCATTGCGGCCGCGTCGTGAATTCGCAATCACATAGCTTCTGCGGCTGCACTCCTCCCCCAACGTCCACCTTGTAAAGCGCGCTCGTCGTGCGGAACACGATCGTCTTCCCGTTCGGTGACCACGAGGGCCCCCGCATCGCTTGTTCGTTCGGCCCCGTAATCGGAATCGCCGATCCCCCTTCCACCGCGGCAACAAAGATGCGCCGCCCGTTCGAAAACGTGAACCGCTTCCCATCCGGTGAAAACGAGATGGCCCCAAACAGGCTTTGGTCCGTCAACTCCTCCATCGCCGCGCGTGTCAGGATCCGTTTGTGTTTCTCCAGGTCCCGCCCCCCTTGCCACACCTCCTGCACCCCGGAACGGTTCGTCGCATAGAGATAGGACTCCGCTTTCGGTGACCACTCCGGATATGCCTCCCGATGAATCGTCTCCAGCAGCGGACGCGGCGAGCCCCCATCCAGCGGTAACTCCACCAGATCGTGCTCGTAATTCCACGTCGAATACAGCATGCGCCCATCACCGGCAATCGAAACCGCGTACGCGTTCCACCCTGTCCGAATTGCAGCCCCGTTTCCTAAGTTCACAATCCACATGTCCGGATGGCCGTCCCTATCGTCTACCGACAGCGCAACGTGCTCCCCGTCCGGAAAGAACTCAACCCCGCGAATTGTCAACCCCTCCCGAAACAATGGCAGCGGCCGTGTGCTCCCGCTCTCCCAATCCATCATCCACGCTTGCGTCGTGCCCCCAAAAACAATCAGCAGTTTCTTGCCATCCGGTGAAAAGCGCAAATAGCAGCGTGAAACCGAGGTCCCCCTCGCCGATGGAGCCCCTGCAATCTTCACCGGCGTCGCCCCCGGCGGACTCGAAACGTACAGCGAGGCTACATCGTCTTCCCCCACTCGCAATGCCACCAGACTCTTGCCATCCGGTGAGAACGTCGCCCCTTTCGCCGAAACGAAACCCCCCAGGTTGTCCAGCACCGTCTCCACTTCGCCCCCGGCCCGATTCACCGCTCCCACAATCCGCCGCCCATCCTTCATCGCCGTGAAGTATACCTTCGCCCCATCACGATTGAAGAACGTATCAAACGACCATATTCCCGCCGACCCCGGTACCAGCAGCGTCGGCTCCGTCGCATCCAGCGCCTTGTAGTAAATCGATGTCTCGCGCCCCACCGTCGAGGCGTAGGAAAACCCTTTGCCATCCGGCGCCCACGCCGCCCCGTTCTCCTCCCGCGGCCCGCCCACAATCTGCCGCGGCCGCACATTCTCAATCTCCAGCACCGGCTGATACACCCACCGTGCCCCTGCCACGAAACCCGCACACGCCATCACCAGCAACGCCGCGCCAATCACGCCCCGGTTCACACCAACCGGCTTCTCCACCGCCGGCGCCACCGCGCTCGTCGCCGTCGTCCGGTCCGCCCGCAGCGCAAATGCCAGATCCTTCGCCGATTGAAACCGGCTCCCCGCGTCCTTCTCCAAACAACGCAGCACCAGCGCCTGCAGATGCGCCGGAATTCGCCCGTCAAACGCCGCCGGCTCTTCCTTCAGAATCGCGCTCATCACCTCCGCCATCGAATCGCCTCGAAATGCCCGTGTCCCAGTCAGCATCTCGTACAGCACAGTGCCGAAAGCAAAAATATCGCTCCGCGGCTCCGCCGGCTGCCCCCGCACCTGCTCCGGAGCCATGTACCCGATCGTCCCCATCACCACCCCATCCTGTGTCAGCGCCTGCTTCCTCGTCGCATCGCTCGGCGTCGTTGGCTCCACTTGCTTCGCCAGCCCGAAATCCAGAATCTTCGCTCGCCCATCGCGCGTCACCATGATGTTCGCCGGCTTCAGATCCCGATGCACAATCCCCACTGCATGCGCCGCCGCCAGCCCGTCCGCCACCTGTGCCCCCAACTCCGTCGCCTTCCGCACCGCCATCGCCCCGCCATCCAACAATTCATTCAGAGCCTGCCCATCCACCAGCTCCTGCACCAGATAGTGCATCCCGTCCTGCGAACCCACATCGTAAATCGCCACGATGTTCGGGTGATTCAGCGCCGCAATGGCCCGCGCTTCCTGCTCGAACCGCCGCGCATCGCGCCCCTCCGGCAGTATCTTCAGCGCAACATCCCGGTGCAGCCTTGCATCGTGCGCCTTCCACACCTCACCCATGCCTCCGGCCCCTAACGGAGCAAGAATCTCGTAAGGCCCCAGCCGCACACCTGCCGACAGACTCATTGTTGGTCCGCTTAGTATATCGAACCCCGATGAATTGTAAAGGAATGTAAAGCCCAACCCCGAAACGCTACCTCCCGCCCCACACCTGCGTCCTACAATGTGAGGTGCCTATGAAAAGGACTGTTTTCACGATAGGTTTATTGGCCGCAACCATGGCGTTCGGCCAGCAAGAGGGACGCCGCGAACGGAGAGAGGGCTTCGGCGGACCCCCCGGCGGCTTCATGCGCATGAACCCTGTGCTCGCTGCTCTCGATGCCGACCAGGACGGCACCGTCTCCGCCGACGAGCTCAGCAAAGCCACCGCTGCCTTGAAGTCGCTCGACAAAGACAACGATGGCAAACTCTCCCCCGAGGAAATGCGCCCCCGCTTCGGCCGCGGCCCCGGCGGACCCGGTGGTCCCGGTGGTCCCGGTGGTCCCGATCCACAGGCGATGGTGAACAATCTGTTCGAATTCGACAAAAACAACGACGGCGTCCTCACCAAAGACGAACTCCCCGAACGCATGCAAGGTCTCATGGCCCGCGCCGACGCCGACAACGATGGCAAACTCACCAAGGAAGAACTCACCAAAAGCGCCTCCAATATGCGCGGCCCCGGCGGCGACTCCCGTCAAGGCGGCCCCGCTGGCCGCGGCCCCGGTGGCCCAGGCATGATGCGCATGGACAAAGTCTTCTCCGCCCTCGACACCGACCAGGACGGCAGCATCTCCGAAGCGGAAATCCAAGCCGCCGCGAAATCATTAGCCAAACTCGACGCCAACTCCGACGGCAAATTGACCGAAGACGAAGTCCGTCCCAACTTCGGCCCCGGTGGCCCGGCCCGCCGTGGACCACGGGAGCAATAAAACAAAGTGGATAGAAAACGTTTCTTGGGTCTGCTCACCGGCAGCGGGCTCCTCGCCTCTCACCTCAGGGCCGCCGCCTCCCGCACCAGCGGCCCTCCATCCTTCGTCTTCGCCCACGAGAATGTTCTCGGAACTTCCCTCCAACTGAAGTTCACCGCCGCCACACCGCACGCCGCCGAGAAGGCCGAATCCGCCGCCCTCGACGAAATCGACCGCCTCAATCGCATCCTCAGCCGATTCGATCCTGCAAGCGAGTTCCGCCACTGGCTCGCGTCTTCTCCACATTCCTCCCCCAAACAAATCTCCCCCGATTTGTTTCAAGTCCTCGCCCTCTTCGACTCCTGGCGCGAAGCCACCACCGGAGCCCTCGATCCCGCAGCCGAAGCCTTTACCCAACTCTGGCGCAATGCCGCTTCCCAGCAGCGCACTCCGGCTCCCCACGAACTCGAAGCCGTCCTCGCCCTCGTCCAATCCCAGCACTGGAGCCTCGATCACAAAACAGGCGCCGCCCAGCGCCTCTCCACCGCCCCACTCGCCCTCCACTCCTTCGCTAAATCCTACATCGTCGAACGTGCCGCCCAAGCCGCACTCCGCTCCGGCGTCCACTCCGCAATCGTCAACATCGGCGGCGACCTCGTCGTCCGCGGCAACACCACCGAACCCGTCGCCATCGCCGACCCGCGCTCCGACGAAGAGAACGGTCCCCGCCTCGCCCTCCTCAACATCGCCGACCGTGCCGTCGCCACCAGCGGCAACTACCGCCGCGGCGTCGAAATCGCCAGCCTCCACTATTCCCACATCTTCGACCCCCGCACCGGCCAGCCCGTCGACCATGTCCTCAGCTCCACCGTCGTCGCCCCCAATGCCGTCGATGCCGGAGCCCTCGCCACCGCCTTCTCCGTCCTCCCCATCGAGGAAAGCCAGCGCCTGGCGCAATCGCGCCAAAACGTAGACTACCTCCTCATCGCCAAAAACGGCAGCCGCATCACCAGCCCCGGCTGGTCCCGCCTAGCCCTGGCCCCCGCCGCTGCCCAATCCGGCGCCGCCACCTGGGACGGCTCCATGGAACTCATCGTTCAGTTCGAGCTCGCACGCATCGACGCCCAGCGCTACCGCCGCCCCTTCCTCGCCATCTGGATCGAAGACAAAGACCGCTTCCCCGTCCGCACCATCGCCCTCTGGTTCGACAAGCCCCGCTGGCTCCCCGATCTCAAAGCCTGGTCCCGTGCCGACCGCATGCGCAGCATGGCCGAAGGCACAGACCTCACCGCCTCCGTCTCCAGCGCCACCCGCCCCCCCGGCAAATACTCCGTCAAATGGGATGGCAAAGATCACCAGGGCAAATTCGTCCGCCCCGGCCTCTACACCGTCTTCATTGAGGCCGCCCGCGAGCACGGAACCTACCAGCTCCTCCGCCAGGAATTGGAATTCACGGGGAAACCCAGACAGGTACAACTCACCGCAAATGCCGAAATCGCAGCCGCAACTCTTGACTACCGAAAAGCCGCGCGTTGAAGTCCGCGTCGATACCACACCCCGAGCCGCCTGGAAGCGCCGCCTCGCCGCCTGGTCCCGCTGGCTCCATATCTATCTCTCCATGGCCAGCTTCGCGGTCTTGTTTTTCTTCGCCGCTACCGGAATTACCCTCAATCACCCCGATTGGTTCGGCAATTGGCAGAAATCCTCCCAGGCCCGCGGCGAAATAAACCAGGCTTGGCTCAAAGCCCAACCCCCCGCCAAACTCGAAATCGTCGAGTTCCTCCGCCGTACCCACTTGGTCAAAAGCGCCCTCAGCGACTTCCGCATCGATGACTCCCAGCTCTCCATCTCCTTCAAAGGCCCCGGCTACACCGCCGACGTCTTCATCGATCGCGCCACCGGCAAATACGACCTCACCGAAACCCGCATGGGCTGGGTCGCCGTCATCAATGACCTCCACAAAGGCCGCGACACCGGCAAGGCCTGGAGCGCCCTCATCGACGCCTCCGCCCTCCTCATGTGCCTCGTCTCCCTCACCGGCTTTGTCTTGATTTTCTTCCTCGCCAAGAAACGCACCGCAGGCTTGTTCGCCATGGCCGCTGGCGCCGCGCTTTGCTATGGAGTCTACGTGGTCTGGGTTCCCTGACCTTCCAACACCTGTTGCGCCCCTTCCGTCACCCGGTCCACCAGCGTCAGCATCTGTCCCCAATCCGTCGTCCCATACGCCGCCCGCAAGCGCCCCTGCACTTCCTGCCACACCGGCTTCGTCCGCTCAAACGCCGCCTTGCCTTCCTCGGATAACGAAATCAACCTCTGCCGTTTGTCCTGCCCCTTCGCCGTCTGCAGCCACCCCCGCCGCGTCATCAATTGCAAGGTCCGCGTCAGCGTCGTCGCATCCGTCGCCAGCAGTTCCCCCAACCGCGAATGTGTCATCTCCCCAAACGCATCCAACACCGCCATTACCGTGAACTGCGGGGCCGTCAGCCCCATCGGCCGAAATGCGTCCTCATACAACTGAGTCACCACCCGCGTCGCCCGCCGCAGCGTCGCGCACGCGCACGGTATCTTTAATAACTGCTCTTCATGCTGCTGCATGAACCACTCCTGACCTCAATCGATCCACTGCGCGCCGCGCTCCTAGCCACGCCCCCCAATGTACCACTTCCTCTAACTTTCCATCCTCTCTTTCCACCTCCCGGAACGTTTCCACCACCGTCCGGTCCACTTGGTGCGACGCCATCGCCGTCAGCAGCGCCAGCCGCGCCACCGCCCGCTCCCGCCGCGACAAATCCGCCAGATAATTCTCCACCCACCCCCGGTTCGGCCCCGGTTCCTCGCCATGCCACGCCCGTACATGACTCTTCACTCGCCCCGCCACCACCCCCGGTATCTCCGCCGCCGCTTCCCGCCACCGCAGCCCCAACCCTTCGCTGCCCCTGCTTCCCCACCACCTCCGCCGCAACCCCAACGCATTCGCTACTCGATTCGCAAAATGCGCCTCCTCCGCCGCCTCCACCCACGCCGCTTCCGCTTCTCCAAATCCCGCATATCCCCACAACGCCGCCTGCCTCACCCGGTCCTCTTCAATCCACTCGAACCGCCCCTCCCGAATTGCCTGTGCCACTCCCCGCAACCCCGCTCCCCGCAATGCCGCCTCATGCCCGTCCGCGCAAAACCCACACCGGTTCCCCAGCGATACCGCATACGCAACCGCCACACACGCCGTATCCCTCGCATCACGCGCACACAGCCAATGCTGAGCAACCTGTAACATGAAGATTACACCTGCAACAAATTGTATCAGCAAGTATCCCCACCCGCAATCCCATACCACCTCGAAAAAATTACACCCCCCCCTGAGGGTATCCCCCAGCCTTTTGTCGTTTCCCCAGTATGAAGACGAAAACAATCGCCGCCACGCTCCTCCTGGCCGCCTCCCTCAGTGCCAGCCAGGCCACCCTCACCGACGACGCCTCCGTCCAAGTCGCCAACCCCAACAACAACTACGGCGCTCTCCCCCAACTCCAGGTCGGCCCCACGTCCACCGCCCTCCTCCGCTTTTCCCTCGCCGATCTCCCCAGCGGCACCACCGCCGCCATCATCCAGCGCGCTACTCTACGCCTTTACGTCAATCGCCTCGCCACCGCCGGCGCCGTCGAATTCCGTTCCGCCGGCATCTCCTGGGCCGACAAAACCGTCACCTATGCCACCCTCCCCCAACTCTCCTCCACCGCCTCGCGCTCCGTCGTCATCGAGGCCGCCAACACTTTCATCACCTTCGACGTCACCCAATTCGTCCGCAACTCCCTCCAATCCGGCCAATCCCACACCGCCGGCGCCGTCCTCTCCCTCGGAGCCGAAGCCTACTTCGACAGCAAGGAAAACCTCGCCACCAGCCAACCTGCCACCCTCGATATCCAACTCACCGGCCCCCAGGGTCCGCAAGGTATCCAAGGGCTACAAGGCATTCCTGGTATCGCCGGATCCCCCGGATCCCCCGGCGCCCAAGGCCCCAAAGGCGATCCCGGCGACTCCAGTGTCCTCGCCAATCTCTCCACCTTCCAGGTCGCCGATTTCTCCATCCCCTTAGGTTCCGGCGTCCGCCGCAGCCTCTCCTGCCCCCTCGCCTATCCCCGTCTCGTCTCCGGCGGCTGTGGCTGGGCCTTTTCTCTCGACTCCGCCAACATCCTCAGCCTCTTTGACCTCACCTATTCCGGCCCCGACCCCATTAACTCTAACGGCGCCTGGCTATGCGTCGCCGCCAACGGCACCGTCACCACCCAAACCCTCCGCCTCTACGTCAATTGCGCCAAATAAAGTTGCGCCGATCAATAAATCCTCAAATCCTCCGGAAACCGCATCTCCCGCCGAACCATTTCCGCCCGCATCCCCGCCGCGCTGCTCACCAATTCCTGGAAACTCCGCCAAGCCTGAGCAGCGCTTGTGCCTCCCAGCTCCGCCGCCAGTTTGGCGTGATTGCGGCTGGCGATGACACGCGCCAAGTCCCCCACCGTCCGGATCTTCTCCGGAAAGTCACGGTGCAGACCTCGAGTCACGATCAACCCAACCCCCCAACCCATCACGGTCCAAAAAAGCACCAGTGCCAATCTCCAGATTCCGCCCTGCTGCCCTTGCCCCGTAATCCACACACCCATTCCCAACGCACAAACAAGCATCCCTAACATCAGACCGGCACCCGGCTGAAGAGCCGGCAGGCTCACCCGCAATTTTGTCTCGATGCTCGCCCAGCCTGTCCTCCGATTCCACCAGGGCATCAGGTCTTGCAGCGGCGTATCCACCCGGATCGCTCGATGTTCCATCCCGCGCTCTTCCGCAAGCATCCGCCTCACCCGGTAGAATGCGCCGCTGGTCACGCACCCAGGCGCACCCCCAGCGCCCATCTTCTTCCACACCCTGTCGAAAAGCTCGCCCACCGTGCAGCACTCGACAATATCATTCCGGTCAAACTCCACCCAAAAGGAACTCCGCAAGTCCCCCAGCAGTTCGTACACGTCTTCACCGATCAAGGCCAGCCGCTGCTCTTCGCCGGTCATGATCCTGATTCTATCAACCACCCTCTATCCCCGGTTCGCCAGCTCATGTGTTTAGCTTCTGCTAGAATCTTCCAGGCGGCGCAGGCAACAAAAATCCCGCAACTGACGAATTGGCTCGGTCTTCCCGTCCGCGGATTGGGTCAGCGGTAAACTCGTCTTTAATCTCGGTTCTTACCGCCTCATCTGCTCGGTGTCTTTTCTCCGCCGGGCATTCTTCTTCAAAGCCCTCTTGACCCACGCCGAATACGAAAAAGGAGCCTGGAAATCATGATCGCCGACGCCGCTTACACGAACCTTCTCCTCACCCACAAGCCCGCAAAACCACGCAACCGCCGTGAACTCGCCCAACTCACCGCACTCCTCGAAAGCATCGCCGCCAACGAAAAACGCCAATCCCCCGCCATGGAGCGCTTCATCGAAACCCTCACCGCCCTCGTCCTGCAGTATGAAGACGAACTCCAGCCCGATCCCGAACGCTCCCCCACCGGCGTCTTGAAATACCTCATGGAAGACCGCGGCCTCCGTCAGAAGGATCTCGTCCCCATCCTCGGCTCCCGGTCCTACATCAGCCAGATCCTCTCCGGCCATCGCCCCATCAGCAAACAGGCCGCCTTCAAACTCGCCGAATTTTTCCAGGTCAGTGCCTACAGCTTCTTCTGATCGTCACTATCCCGCCTCCCTATCCCAATCGCTCAAAGGTCCAATAGATAGCGGTACAGGCGATCATCGCGGAGATGGGAACCACCACCCGGGCCCGGTACCACGTTTGCCGCGAACTAAACCACCCGAGGATCAGGAACGCAGCGCCGATAACCGCGAGTTGCCCCGCTTCCACTCCCGCATTGAAGGTGATGAGGGCCGTAAGGAATTCGCTGCGCGGAAGGCCGATTTCCCGCAGGGCGCCCGCAAACCCCATTCCGTGTAGCAACCCGAAAGCAAACACCAACGCCACGCGCCACGATTTCAGCTCGGTGAGGAAGATGTTCTCAATCGCCACATAAGCAATGGAGAGGGCGATCAACGGCTCGACGATCGCCGGCGGTACGGCGACAATGCCATAAAGGCTCAGCGCCAGCGTGATCGAGTGCGCCAGTGTGAATGCGCTCACCTGCCACAGCACCACGCTGACCCGCCGGCTGAGCAGAAAAATACCCAGTACGAACAGCATATGATCCAGCCCGTGCGGGAAGATGTGGGTGAACCCCAGCTTAAGATAGCGCCCAATAATGCTCAGCCGGGGCTCGGGTGTGGTCAGCCCTCCCAGCGCGAAGGGCTTGCTCAACTGACCGCCTTCCAGCCACTCGACCACGGGGTTTGCCCCCGTGCGGATCGTGAACGAATACGGCGTGAACGTCCAACCGTAGCTCCACGTGAACTGGCGCGCCTGCGCGGGAATTGGGCCGGTCAGCACGATGGTGGCGAGAATCGCCGAATTCTTATCGACAGCCGGCGTCAGTGCGATCGACAGGGCGGGACGCACTTCACCTGTATCAAACGTCAGCTTGATCCGTTCCCGGATTTTCGGTTCAAAGCCGGGGAGAATGCGCTCCAGTTCAGCGATATCGTTGATCTCCACAGCCGAGCGCCGCAGCTTCGAGGCAAGCGACGAAGCATCCGTGGCAATCTCGATCCGGTAGGTCATGTCCGGCTGGAAGACCGCCGAAACACGCGTTGTCCCGAGTTCATGCGCATCCAGCGCGGCGGTCAGAGCCAGCAAGAGAGGCCAAAACATTTCTCTTCCTTCCTGTTTTTACGGTCAGTTCGACGGCGCGGCAGCAGCAGCCGCCGCGGGAAGCTCGAAGGTCAAAGAGGCCCAGAAGCTTTCCCAGTTGGCATTGGAGCCCGCCGGAGCAGGAATCATATGCACCGCTTTAATCAGCCACATGCCGCCCCGCGGCAGCCGCAATCGCACCCGGCCATCCTTGCCCGTCCGCAACGCCAGCCGCACAGCCAGATCATTGCGGTTCATCGCCACCACCAGCGCCCCCGCCAACGGCTTGCCTTCGTAGGTGAGGCTTACCGGCAATGTGTCTCCCGGATGCAGGCCATACGGGTTCTGCTCCGCCGTGAGTTCCAGCGTGAAACCAAGCACCCGGTCGCTCTGCGTTTGCCCCGCCGCTCCCGCGAGCAGCAGGCTCTTGGCGCACCGGGAAAACAGTTCCCGAACCGGGGCCGCGGTTTCGTTGCGCAGCGCTCTGGCCGCGGCAACTCCCGCTAGTCCTTCCTCTTTGAGATATTTGTTGAACTGCTCGGCGGGAAGTTCCACCGTGCTCGGATGGCTCCGGTATCCAACGATGCTGAGACCCGCGGCGCCAATGCGGATCAGGCCCGCGGGATCGGCGCCCGTCCGTCCAGCTACGGGTTTGCGCCCAGTGCCGTCATCGACGATGAATTCCCGAATCAAGGCCGGATTGCGTGGGAGCGGGTCGCCGATCAGATCCTGCCCTACGAAGTGCCGCAGCCCGACGATTTGTCCGGCTTGCGGTGTGAAGCTGGAAGGCTCAATCCACATGTCGTGGGCGGGAAGAGAACTGCTGAGGACAACTGCCAGAAGAAGGCGATACATGGAAATCTCTTTCTGAATCACGCCGCGGCCCGCGGTGGAGCAATTCACCACGGGCCGCGTCACAAGCCGATTACAGGATCGGAATATCCGGAACCGTCGGCGTGTTCACCCCGCCGTGCCCTTGCAGCAACCCCTGATGAGCCGGCGCCAGGAAGGGGAAGCGATCCAGATAGTTCTTATCGTTCACTTCCACGCCCTTGGCCAGCCCTGCCCCAGGATCGCCGGCAGCGATCAGGCTGAGCAGCACGCTGTTCACGTTGACCTGGTTGCGATTCGGAGCCGTACCGCCCCCGATACGCCGTCCGTTGGGGAATTGCGAGTCAATCGCGCAGTCCAGCGTGATCACGTCGCCCGTGTATCCGTCTTCCACGGGAATCGGACGGCCCAGGTTGATCGCTCTCACGATGTCCAGTCGCGGCCCCTTCAACGACTGCACCGCCGCATCCGGAACGCCCAGCGCCTTGTACACGCCCAGAGCTTCCAGATCGCGAACCAGCACCGGATACAGAATGTCCGCCCCGAAGTTGGTCACATCGTTCATCACGCTGCTGTGAAGGTAGCGCGAGTGACGCTGTGTGCCCACCAGACCGGCGTTGAACAGAGGCAGTGCATTGCGCCCAACCTGCACCCAATCGCCGGAACCTTTCAGCCCCGTGATGATGTTGGTGGGATCCACCGTCTGCACCGCTTGACGGCTGATTGTGGTGTGAACGCGAATCAGGCTGTCCGTGGAGGCTGAGTCCAAAATCGTGTTGTGCGGAATGCCGTCGGGGAAGATCTCAAGGATCGGGATCTCCAGCGCGATCGAGAAAACGTTGAACCCCGTGAAGACATCGGTTCCCGGCGGACGCCGCGCCCCTGGGATATTCCCCAGATCGCCGCGATTGAGATTCACCAGGTCGAAGATTCCCTTTTCGTCCAACTGATAAGGATCATCGAACTGCCCCGCGATAATGCGTCCCCCATTGCTCAGGTTGTGAATGAAGGTGTCCACGAAGGCCTGGTTATAGAGACCGACTTCGCGGCTCGACGCATCGCCGGAATCGTAACCCTTGAACGGCCCAAGCCCGTAAACGAGCCGGTCGGTTTGTGGGCCGTGATTGTTCGGCAGGACTTTCAGATCCTTGCCCAGCGTGACCGTGACGCCCTTCTCCTGCGGCCCGTCGCCATCAATGTCGAAGTCCGTGTGACGGGTGATGGTCATCGTTTCGCGGCCGCCGGTGAGTTGCCACAGCAATTCGTTCCCGCCGCCAAGCGGGTCTGTCGGGCTCGGGGCGGGTTCCGAGTTGAGGATATTGGTGAACTGCACCCGGTAGATGAGTTGATCCTTCAGGCTCGCGCCTTTGGCGATGTGGAATTCGTACCGATAGCCGTTGCACGCACGGAACCCCTGGTTCCCTTGTCCGGGTTCATGCAACGGGTTGAAGTTCATAACCAGATACAGCTTGCTGTGGGCTCCGTTGGACACCCAGGCATAGGTGTCCGTGTTGTCCGCGCACGGTTCATTGAGAACCGTCAGTGCTTCCCGGTGGCTTGACCCGTACGCCGAGTTTGCCGCCGCGGCACACAAAATCACCGCGGCGAGCGATGAATACACTCGTTTCATATACACTCCATTCGTTCAGTGAATGCGGCTCTCCTGAAACTCCGGTCGTGGCCGAGTTGAAAAATCTATGTTGAGTTCAAGAAGCTCGCACTCAATGGTACGGAGCGTTTCGTCGTTTGGATGCCAGAAATACGATTTTCGTTTCCACGCCTACCCGAAACTCCTCACCCACAAGCCCGCAGAACCGCAACCGCCGTGAACTCGCCGAACTCACCCGCACTCCTCAATCCAATTCTCCGTGTCCCGATATCCCGCCGAAACGACGACATCGACCGCCAACCGAAGATCACACGCCTAAGTCTCATCCACACCCCGGTCGTCCCGGAACGCGATGCAGCCGAGTTGCCGCTCATAGGGAGTCAACCGATGCCCATTCTGATTGAGCAACTCGACAATCTCCTGCATCGTCTTTAGAACCCCGTCCTGCAACAACTTCAGCACCTCATCCTGCAAGTCATCCGCAAGGCGTGCACAACTCCCTCGTCGCGCCTCAACCCCCCGTCAACCGTCCCGCCAAATTGCCCCCACCCCCTACATCCGTCAACCGAAACTCCCGCCCCTGAAAGAAATACGTCAACTTCTGATGATCCACCCCCAGCAACCCCAGCAACGTCGCATGTAAATCATGCATCGTCACCTTATTCTCCACCGCCTTCAGCCCAATCTCATCCGTCGCCCCAATCGCCACTCCCCCCTTAATCCCGCCGCCCGCCATCCACACACTGAACCCATACGGATTATGATCCCGCCCATTCCGGTTCCCCCCGCCGCCTTCCGCCCCATCCGTAAACGGAGTCCGTCCAAAATCCCCGCCCCACACCACCACCGTGCTCTCCAACAGCCCCCGCGACTTCAAGTCCGCCAGCAACCCCGCAATCGCCCGGTCCACCTTCCGCGCCATGAACTGATGATTCTGATCGCACTCATTATGCCCATCCCAACCCACTTCCGCGCCCTTCTTCCCGCCCGAATACAACTGCACAAACCGCACGCCCTTCTCCACCAGCCGCCGAGCCATCAAGCACTGCGTCCCGAACTCCGCGCTCATCGCATCGTCCAGCCCGTACAACTTCCGCGTCGCCTCGCTCTCTTTACTTAAATCCGCCACCTCCGGCACCGACATCTGCATCTGAAACGCCAGCTCATACGACGCCATCCGCGCCGCCAGTTCCGAATCATCCGCCCGCGCCGACCGATGTTGCTCGTTATACTCCCGCAGCAGCCGGAACATCTCCTCCTGCTGTCCCGCGCTGATCCCCTCCGGCCGCTTCACGTTCAAAATCGGAGGCCCCTCGCTCCGCAGCACCGTCCCCTGATACGCCGCCGGCAAAAATCCCGATCCCCACGCCGGCGACCCCGCCTTAATCCCCCCATCCAGCATCACCACAAACGCCGGCAAATTCGCGCTCTCGCTCCCCAACCCGTACACCACCCACGACCCCACGCTCGGCCGTCCAATTCGTCCCCACCCTGTATTCATCCACGTCTGTCCCGTCACATGCGTGAACCCGTCATGATGGCAAGACCGGATCACCGCCAGATCATCGGCATGCTGCGCCACATGCTCAAATAAATCGGAAACCTCCAGCCCCGATCGCCCCCGCTTCCGAAACGTCCGCGGACTCCCCATCAGCGGCGTCTTGTCCATATTCGAAAACTGAAAGTCCACCTTCCCGAAACTCGGCGGAATCTTCTGCCCGTGCAACTTGTTGAGCACCGGCTTCGGATCAAACGTATCCAAATGGCTCGGCCCCCCATGCATGAACAAAAAGATGACGCTTTTCCCCTTCGCCGCAAAATGCGGCCGCTTCGCCGCGAACGGATTCGTCAACGGCCCAGCCTTCGCCTCGTTCAATAAGAAATTCGCCGCCAGCGCCCCAAACCCCAACCCGCTCTTTTCCAAAAACTCCCGCCGCGTCCGCGCCTGCAATGTCTTCGAGCAAAAGGAAGCCATAAATAATCCCAGTACAGACGACTATCCTATCGCAACCTCTGCTGGCGGAATCTGCGATTTGCACCCGAGCCCAGGTAAACACTCGAAGTTGTTGGATCAGAAGGAAGTCGACTACGCCATCAAAGTAATAACGGTGATGCTATCTGGGCCGGCCAAAGCGAAGCGCCAATTTTTGGGATCGAGGGCCATGGGTGGTGGCGGCGGATCACCCAATGCGATGGATCCGATTTGCTTTCCTGAATAGAGACTATCCCAGCGATAAACAATGGTACCGCTTGCAAGGTCAATCGCCTTGGGACACTCGTGAAATGAGATTACCCACTCACCCCAAGGCATGATTGTGCCGGCGGGTTCCGTGAGGTCTACCACTGAACGCCAATCGCGCCCGAGCATCGACCAAACGCCGAGTTTCCGCGGACCGATCCCAGTCGCTGGAGTGTCGTCATTGACAACCTCCTCGGTCGACGTGAGTACGATTTCCGTATTTCCCAGAAATGCGGCGCTGTCGATTTCCGCTCCGAATGAAAATGCGCAGTCATCAGCAGACTGCGTGCCCGCGTCAACAGCGCCACCAGAGCGCAAGAGTACGGACAGGTCGCAAACCCCACGCACCTCCGACCGGATGCCAAAACCAACCAGCGTCGAGAAGGTATCGTCCATCCCCAGAGACCGCAAGTCGAGAATGAAATTCCATGTCGCGAGTTTTCTTTGTGGCCAAGATCATCCCTGTTTCAGCGTCCTCAACCTCAAGGGTGTCAAAGGAGTTTGGACAATGGACCACCACAACTCGCCCACCAGGCTCTACTGTGATCGTCAAAGGATAGTCATAAGCGTCGGCGAAGTTAAAGCTGCGATTCAACTCGCGGTGAATGGCGCCATTCTTCATCAGTATGCCTTTCGTCGACCGATTGACGTAGGCCACCGACCAGAATATTTCGCCCTGGCGAACCCCCACAGCACGGTCGAAGAGATAACCCGTACTCCGCGTGATCGGCGAGATCGTACCGTCGAGCCGCACTCGCAGGTTGCTGATCACGTCGACAAGTTCATCGCCGTCCCACAAGAGCGTTGAAACGGTTGGGCAGCTGATTATTGTCGCTTGATGAATGAGTCGCATTCGGCCATAGTCTAGCGGACCGATCCCAAGGCTACGGCTGGCCCTCATCGGCTTTTGGATTGAGTATCGCGCCCCACCCGCGCGCGGGTCAGGCGACACGCAGATCCACGTAGGCGACAGAAGTGGACGGCTCCGGGATTGGATCGCCGTCTTCCAGTAGGCCTTCCAGATGCAGTTCGATCGCCTCCCGGATATTCCGTTCAATCTCCGCAATCGTCTTCCCCGTCGTAACGCATCCAGGAAGATCCGGCACATACGCCGACAGGTTGTCAGGTCCCTGCTCGATCACAACAGCATATTTCTTCATGGTTTCACTCTCAGCCCTGCTTGAGTCAGAACGCTCTTTTCGGTGCCAGGGCGCAGATCGTCATTCGGGTGCCCCGGGATTGTCACACGCCCAGGCTGGTCTTGATAAGATCGCGAACCTTCATCTCGCGTTACAGAACCATTGTAGGTCCAACTGCAAGGCTGTGATTGGCACTGCCGAGGCCACAACTCCACCCGAATCCCGCTCCTCCAGATCCAACGGACGAAGGAATCTTAGTCAGGACCGCACCCAATACCAAATTCGCGCTCTCGCTCCCCACCCCGTATTCATCCACGTCTGTCGGGTCACATGCGTGAACCCGTCATGATGGCAGGACCGGATCACCGCCAAATCATCGGCATGCTGCGCCACATGCTCAAACAACTCCGATATCTCCAGCCCCGATTTCCCCCGTTTCCGAAACCGCAGCGGACTCCCCATCAGCGGCGTCTTGTCCATATTCGAAAACTGAAAATCCACCTTCCCGAAACTCGGCGGAACCTTCTGTCCGTGCAGTCTGTTCAGCACCGGCTTCGGATCGAACGTATCCAGATGGCTCGGCCCCCATGCATGAACAGAAAGTTGACGCTCTTCCCCTTCGCCGCAAACGGATTCGTCAACGGCCCAGCCTTCGCCTCGTTCAATAAGAAATTCGCCGCCAGCGCCCCAAACCCCAACCCGCTCCGTTCCAAAAATTCCCGCCGCGACCGTGCCTGCATTGTCTTCGAGCAAAAGGAGGCCATAAATAATGCCCGGACAGACGACCATCCTATCGCAACCTCTCCTGACAGGGTCTATCCTCCCACTGTTCGATTCCACAATGGGGAGCTAAATCTTCAAATCCCTTCATTGGCTCTACGCCAAATGCCGGGCTTTGCGGCTCCACCCTGCATTGGGAGTCTATTTCATCCTCGCCAGTTCGGCCTGTATAGCAGACAACATGTACGGCTTGCGTTTCTGCCGGTCGAACGCCGTCAGCGAGGCCTCCAGCAGCGGCTTTGCCTCGGCATCCTTTCCGAGCTTAGACAAACACAACCCGAGGTAGGAGTTGGCTAAGGCTCGTCGTGCATCAAACGACGGCGCGGTGTAGCGGACCGCCTCCAACCCTTCCCGGGCGTAGCCGGCACAGTCGTCATAGTTCCCCAAAGCATAGGCATTCATAAAGGCCGCGGACAACGCAGTCCACAGCCAGGAATCTCCGCGCTTGGGATAGGACTTTCGATACACAGCGAGTGCTTTGAGAGACTCTTCCATCCCTTGCTTCGCCCTTCCACTGAGCGCGAGCGATGCAGCCCACACGGCACGGAGGTTCGCGTCGTTCAAAGAACCAGTCTCGGACTGTCGCAGAAGCTCCAACGCTTGCCGTTGGTAGGCTTCGTCCTCGGTGTATCGTCCTGAGTAACGGTATGCCCAGCCAAGCGCCTGCAGGACACGCGCAAGCATCGTTGGCTGCCCCGTCGAACGCCAATATGCGGCGGATTCCTGCAGCAAGGGAATGGCGCCGTCATAGTCGAAGGTGACGGTGAGGTGGACAATTCCCATCCCATATGAGCAAACGGCGCGGAAGCGTGCAGCGGCGGGATCTCCCGCGCGGGCGTGCTGCAGACAGGCGGCAAACAGCTCCGCACCGGCGGGATCGGAGGGACGCGAAAATTGCAGCATGATACCGGCCCCCCACAACAGGTTCCAGGTTCGTGCGGGTGTGAATTCCCACTGGTTGGCCTTCCACAATCGAAACGCCTCGGAGGCACCGGCGAACGCCTTGTCCATGTGGCCTTCGTTGTATTCGACATTGGCCATCACTACTTGGGCCGCCGCTCTGCGGCTCACATCGCCGGATTGGTGGGCGAAGGCCAGTGCGCGCTCGCCGACAGCTCGAGCCCCCTTGTAGTCCTGCTGCGCGATCAGGCCATAGGCGAGCGATGCGTCAAAATCCGACCGCACCGCGGGATCTTTGGGAGAGACATAGGCGTCCGCATGGGCGCTGGTATCCTGCAAAAATTCGAGCAAAGTGCGGTTCGGTTTGGATCCCGCGTCGGCCACGCCCATCGCCAGGATGAGCGCGACGGTTGTGGTGTCGGCTTGATTCAACGCCAACTGGGTTCGCCGGGCCTGGATGGTGGAATACGCGGCGGCACCGGCGAGGCCAGCCACGAACAGCAGTGCCAGGGCCAACTGCCAGCGGCGGCGGGCGATGAACTTTCCGGCGCGGTACAACAAGCCCGGCGGATGGGCCAACACCGGCTCGCCCGACAGATGGCGGCGCAGATCGCCGGCGAGTTCCGCAACGGACTTGTAGCGCTGCTGCGGGTCGAAGGCTAGAGCTTGCTGGCAGATCAACGTCAGGTCGCCCGCCAGTTCGCCGCGAAGACGCGTAACGGTGGTGTCTCGCAAAGCCGCCGACTCGGGCGAACATCCTTCGCTCAAGTTACGGATCGCAGCCGCATCGGCAGCGCGCTCCGCAATCGCCAGCAGCGAGTCGCGAAGCGCAAAAGGCCAGCCGCCCGAAAGCAATTCAAAGAGGATGATGCCCAGACTGTAGACGTCGTTTGATACCGCCGGCGATTCTGAACGCAATTGTTCCGGGCTGGCATAGCGCGGCGTCATCTGTTGCGTGACGGTGGAGATTCCATCCGCATTGAGCAAACGTGCCGTCCCCAGGTCGAGCAACTTGATCTTGCCCTCGGCGGTGACCAGGATGTTGGATGGCTTCAAGTCCAAATGGACGATCAGCCGGGCGTGGGCGGCGGCCACCACATCGCAGACGTCGATCATCAGCCGCACGCGCGATTCGACGCGCAATCGGCGCTGGTCGCAATACACGTCGATGGGCGTCCCATCCACCAATTCCATGACGAGGTAGGGACGCCCATCCGCAATCACACCCGCGTCCAGAAAGCGGACGACGCCGGGATGGTTTAGCGCCGCCATCATTTTGCGCTCGCGCGCGAAGCGTCGCAGATCGGTCGGTTCGATCCGGTGCTCGTGCAGAACCTTCACGGCCACCGGCTGTTCCACGCCTTCGACATGGCGAATGGCCCGATACACCACGCCGGACCCGCCTGAGCCGATGGGATCGAGCAGCCTCAATCCCGGAAGCTCGGGTTTGGGGGCGACCACCTTTGACGCTGACGCTACTCTGTTCAGCGCCTGCTGCGCTTGCGCTTCGGCCGCCACCCCGGCAAACAGCCCACGAACCTCTTCCGCCAAACCCGGGTCGACGCCGCTCAACTCCGCTTCCCTCTCGGCCGGCGCGAGGGGCTCCAGGGTTTCATACAAATCCTGGACCCGTCGCCATCGTTCTTGTGGGGTCATCCTAATTCATTCGCTTTTCCAGCCCGATTCCACTCACAGGGCGGTCTTTTTGTCCATTCGGTTGAACAACCACGCTCGCGCCAACGCCACCTTGCGATCGACAGTGGCTTTGGAAAGGCCGCTAAGCTCTGCTGTCTCCTCGGCACTGCAGCCTAATAGGAAACGCAGGCTTACCAGCTCGGCCTGTTGCGGGTCTAGTTCTTCCAATTCGTTTAAGGCTTTATCGAAGGTCAGAATATCCTCGCTCGTCGCTTCCACCCAGAGAAGGTTCTCGTGTAGCGGAACACGTTCGCCGGGACCTCGCTTTTCTGCCACCGATTGCCGGTAGTGATCAATTAAGGCGAGGCGCATCATCTTGGACGCAAGCACGAAGAAGTGGCGCCGGTTTTCCATTTTCGGCGGGCGCTTGGCAAGGAGCTTGATAAATAGCTCGTTGACGACTTCCGTGGTCTGTAGTGACGCTCTTCCGCTGCGCCGCAAATTCGACCGGGCGAGGGACTGCAACTCCGGATACACCAGGGGGGCCAGACGGTCGACGGCGCTCCGGTCCCCCCGCGCCCAGTCTTCCAGAAGAACGGTAATATCCGGATCGCCCATAACCTACGAGTCTCGCACGAACTTGTTAATCGCGAGAGCACAAAGGCAGTGCACGGGCGAGGCGACAGCCGGTGGGGACAAATCTCCGGCAAACCCATCGTCACCTCCGGTAGAGAAGGGCTAGGGCAACCATGCCGAGTCCAAACAGCGCAATACTGGATGGCTCCGGTGTGGCGGTGTCCCCGGCGGTAAGAAACTGTCCAGACGCCGAGGTGAAGCTGAGCCCGGTGGGCAGACTTCCGAACTGGAAGGTTGAGGTGTGTCCGTAGTCGCAGACGGCGCCGAACCGGCAATCCAGCACGGTGTCAATAACGATACTCAAGGTCGTTTCGCCCGGCGCGAATCCGAGCTGAGTGCTCATGGTCGCATTCGTTAGGCCAGTCAGACTCGTCGTCCAGGTTTGCGAGTTGTCCCCGTAAAAGCCCGCCGTCAGAGTGCTGTTCTGCGTGGCTAGATTGTAGCCGATGCCGTTGACAGGTCCCGTCGTGAAGACGCCATTTTCGAGATGGAGCAGGGAGTTAATCCCACTGTTCCCGATCGCAAGAAAAGTCCGGTTGGTCAACAAGGCGGCCGGGGGGGTAGCGCCACTCAAGGTGCCGTTAATCACCTCCGACAAATTCAGGAACAGATAGCCTCCGGTAAGATTCGTGAAAGTCAACGTATCGTGCATCTGAGGTGATGACGTGCCGAGCCCGATGCTCGGAGCGCCCACGGCAGCCCGGATCGATGCATCGGCGAGGCTGGCCGACCCGGTGCTGATAGTGGTGAAGCCAAGGCCCGCCGAGGCTGCGGTGCTGAAGGCTGACCCGGAGCCGGCGAATATGCCCCCATTCTGGGCAATTGATCCAGGTTGCAGGATACCGTCCACGTAGGTGGCGGCGGCAGTCCCTACCTGGTCTAGAGCACCGACTTGCACCTGGGTGCCGAATAGCGTCGAGGCCTGAACCGCCATGGGCAAAACCAGCGCGATGGCGGGCAATAACAAACGTTGCATGTTTCTTGAGTCTCCTGTCTGCGTCACCAGTTGGGCGATTTTGTGAGTCACCTTTTCCGGAAGGGATTGTTGCCCCATGAAATGACATTCGCAGGCACCCCGCAGGATGACTCACGTTTCCTCGGGTATGTTGCGTCCGCCCTGTCGCTTTCGCCCCGATGATCTTGTCGCGGACCGACTTGAGCCGGTTCGATCAGAAGGGGATTTACACAGCAAGAGTTCTAATTGCGTGCAGTGTGGGGAGCCCTCAATCCTCACCTGTCAGTTCATGAGTTCAAGATTTCCCAACCTTCGACGTCGTTAGGGAAGTAGCTTCCTCCCGCTGATTTCCCCGTGTTGAGCTCTACACTAAATGGGCACCATTTGTCGTCGATCGGCGACCACGCTAGCCCCCTCATTTCTTTCTGGACGATGCGCAGTTGATCGAATCCATCCCACGAAAGCCGTCGAGTGTGCCACATGAGCCCCTTCCGCGGGAAATCGTGAGGCCTCTATGCCTGCTTTCCGGAGTATCGCTTCGATGCATCCGTCAGACCACCCATCCACGCAGCCACGACGATCCTTTAATCGCGCCCTCCGCTCTTACTCCGAACAACTGGCGCTCCCTCGCGGTCACGTCCAATGTATGGGCCTGCCACCTCGGTATGAGATTCTGAAAAGCTTTTTCATGTTCATCGCCCTTCTTGCGCTGCTGGCAGCATCCCCCGATTGGTCCGCCGTCTACCCCGAACTCCTCCGCCATTTCCAATCCCTCGTTCGCTTCGACACCTCCGACCCTCCCGGTCACGAAGCCGAAGCCGCCGAATACTTGCGCCAGGTCACTCGCCGCCGAAGAGCATTCCCGTCCAACTCATCGCCATCGACCCCAAGCGCCCCAATATCATCGCCCGCCTCAAGGGCAACGGCACCAGGCGTCCTGCTGCTCATGGGCCACACCGATGTTGTCGGCGTCCAGCCCGAAAAAATGGAAGCTCCCTCCCTTCTCGGCCACCCTCTCCCGACGGCTACATCTACGGCCGCGGCACGCTGGGCGACAAGGACAACGTTGCCGTCCAGCTTGATGATCATGCTCCTGCTCAAGCGCCAGAAAGTGCCCCTCGACCGCGACGTCATCTTCCTCGCCGAAGCAGGTGAGGAAGGCAGCATGCAGTACGGCATCGCTCACCTCGTCGAAAAGCACTGGCCGCTCATCGACGCCGAATATTGCCTGGCGGAGGGCGGTGGCATGCGCCGGCGCAACGGCCGCGACCACCACATGCTCGTCAGCACTACCGAAAAGAACCCCACTGCCGTCAAACTCATCGCCCGCGGCACGGCTGGCCACGGTTCCGCGCCCTTGCCCGACAACGCCCTCGAACGCCTCGCCGCCGCCATCGCCCGCATCTCCTCCTGGCGCACTCCCCTTCGAGGCTGGAACGAACACAACCCGCACCTGCGCCTGAAAGCTCGCCCAGGTCAGTCCCCCGAACAGGCCGCCCGCTACAAGGCCCTCCTCGGCCCCCAGCACTCCGCCGCTGCCCAGGAATATCTCCGTCTGCACGAACCGCGCACTACTCCATGCTCACACCCTCCGTCGCCGCCACCATCGCTGGGGCGGCTACCGCGTCAACATCATTCCCTCCCAGGCGGAAGCCGTCTTCGACGTCCGCACCATGCCCGGTGAGGATCCCGAAACCTTCGTCGCTTCCCTGCGCAAAATCGTCCAGGACCCTTCCATCGAGGTGATCCACACCCCACGACGTGACGTCCCCATCGGCGCGCCCTCGTGCCTCGACACTCCGCTCTATCGCATCCTGGAACAAGCGCAGCGCCGCCTCTACCCCGGCGCCGTCACTATTCCCACCATGTCCACCGGCGGAACCGACAAAGCCTATCTGCAAGCCCGCGGCGTGCAGTGCTACGGCATCGGCCCCGCCTTCGACGATGAAGACGGACCCAAGGGCTTCGGCGCCCACAGCGACCAGGAACGCCTCCTCGAACAGGAACTCTACCGCTTCGCACGCTTCACCTGGGACGTGGTCACCTCGCTTGCCACACAATAGCGACAGCCATCTCCGAACGGCCGGGGGCAGAACCCAACCGCGCCCGCCTGCACAGCCCCGTGGCCGTTTTCACATCCACGCCCCGCACTACCAAATGACCAGCATCAGAAAATAGTTCTAACCTCCGAACTACTTCAACGTCGATACTATCGGACGTGGACCACAAGGATGAATCATGCCGCTTGGCGAATTCAATAAGGAAGATTCGTTGAGAATGGCGCCCTCCCGGAAGGAGCCCTCGTTCAGTGATCGTTCCTGGACATAGAGTCTTCGGGAGGAGCTAGCGTGTACCGAACCGCTCTCGCCATCATCATTTTGCTGCCATGTTCATTACTTGGCCAATCGCACGCAGAAGCCGAAATTCGGCTGCTTTTGAAGGACCTCGCAGCAGGACAAAGCTCCAGCGCTGACGCCAAACAATTGGAACGGCTCTACGCGGATGAATTTACGGCCATAAACGCTTATGGCCAAGTGCTGAATAAAGCTGAGACGATTGCCGGAAGAGTGTCGGGAAGGAGCATCGCTCAGTCATACGAAGTGGATGAGGTCGCAATTCAGATCTACGGAAACCTGGCTGTTGCCAAGACCCTCACGCGTATTGAGGCGAACGCGCTAAGTGGAAAATTCCGTCATCTGCGCGTTTTCATAAAAAGGGACGGGCGATGGCAGATCCTTGTCACACAAATGACGAAGGTTGCAGACCAATAAGCGGACGCCCTCCGGAGGCCGTGGCGTCAATCTCATGCCTCGGCTTGCCGGAAGCCTTCATCGACGCTTGCCGGTTGGCAACCCTAATGCCTGCAAAAGAGCCTGAAAGTCCGGAGGAGCCTCGCAGTCCACGCAAACGCTTTCCCCCGACCGTGGATGCTTGAACTCAAGATGCGTCGCGTGGAGAGCGATACGAGTAATTCGCCGTTCCTGCTTTTCGGCTGGATTGTACTTCCTGTCGCCGATGACCGGGTGGCCGATCGCTGACAGCTGAGCACGGATTTGATGCTGCAACCCGGTCACCAGCGAGACTCGCACAAGCGATGCGCCCTTAAGGCGATGTTCCACGGAATAACGAAGTTCAGCCCGGGCCGATTTGGGATCGTTCTCCGTGGTCACCCTTTGAAACATTCCTTCTTGCCGGAAGTAATGAACCAGTGTCCCTTCGTTCAAGCGGAGATGACCGCGAACCGCGGCCAGATACTCCCGCACCGGAGTGTGCCGGATAAACTGTTGCACCAGTGCTTCCCGATCTGGCCACGATTTTGCAAACAGCAAGATCCCGGACGTGAGACGATCGATGCGATGCACGACAAAAGCCCGTTGCCTCCTCGATCTCAGTTCTGCCGAAAGTATCGAGAGGGCAGATGGAAGATCGGAGTCGTCCGCAGGCACCGCCAGCATCTTGGCCGGCTTATTCAAAACGACCACGGCATCGTCTTCGTAAAGGACCCGAAGCTGCCGCCGCTCCTGCTTTCCTAAACGGCGGCCGAAGCTGGATCGAATTTTCATCTGAATGGCCGATTGTACCTGCTTGGACATGTCTCACTGCCGATGCAGCCGCTGTGCCGAATACCCATACTAGCGATAAGCACCCTCCAGATAAGCGTTGACGCTGCGCCGGCTGGCCTTTCGGCAACTCGTCGGAGCATCAAAAAAATACAGGCACTCGGGTTCGCCGTTTGCGAAATCCAATCGCACGGAACCGGGCGCCGCCCCGCCCATGCCGCGGTACGAATAGTTCGCGGAAATCATGGAGGGCCGTCCGTACTCATCCCGGCCTTGTACGAAAACTTGCTTCGTGCTGCCCGTCACGAAGCGGTTCAACGCCCAACTCCTGGCCTGCTCGGCAATCAAATCGTCAATCAACTTCGTGTAGTTCGATTCCACAAACGGTGCGGTCACCACGGAAGCTTGCGCCGGTTGGGCAGCAGCCACTACTCCCGGTTTGCCTTCTGAATAGGCAATCAGGTTCGTCTCAAAGCGTTTGAGAGGCGCCGTCGCACAGCCATTCAATGCAACCAGCCTTTGCATGTCGCTGTTGATCCTGCGGACCTCAAGGGCCATTGTCTGCACATCCGCCATCATTCCCGGACCGACTCTAAGACCGTTCGGAAGGCCTTGCGGATTGGTCATCCGGCCCAGTTGCTCGCGCGCCGCATGCAATACCGGATCGGCAAAAACACCCGTTCCGACATCCTTGCTTTCGATGCAGGTGGGGCCGCTCACCTTTTGCCCCAGTCCATTTTCCACGTACTGTTCGCGCGTGCAAACGCTCCGCATCAATTCAACCTTGTTCGGGGGCAAATGGGCATCGCACCTGGAACCATAGGCGCGCAAATAACCGCTGAACAGTTCGCCGAACTGGAGCGAGCTCCGTGACAGCCCCACTTGGTCAAATTCACCCCGGTACAGGTGCACTACGGCAGGTTCGTTTTCGAGACCCGCCGCGGTGAAGCCGAGCGGTTGTGCGGCTCGTGACGGCGTCGTCACAGGAGCCATCACGGCCCGCGGAGGCGGGCTGCCCGCTGCGATTTGCGCCGGTGTCCGGTTCGACGAGCGCGGGCATGACTGCACCACCGGCTCCACCATGCGGCGCAGCGGATGATCGGAGGGCAGGGAAGCCAGCCACTTGGGCTCAGCTTCAAACCAGTAATACCGGTTGTGCGCGGGCGTTACGCCGGACTGCGATGGCGAATACATGCATCTCCACACCATAGCCTTCTGTGCCTCCGGCGGAAGCCCGGATATGTCTGGCCGGTTGACGAGAGCCTGCTGCAACTGCATCAGATCTGCCGCATACGACGGCGCGTCATCCGGTCCCCACCCAGGCTGGCTTACCGTTCTTGCCGGCGCCTGTTGCTGCGGCCTCCGGGCGCGCGGCAACTGCGGCCAAGCCAATGCAGAGGCGGCCAGTAACGCAGCAACCATGCGATTCATCTGTTCAGCCTAACCGCCTGCCCTATCCCCCGGCAAGTCTCAGCCCTGCCGCCCACAGGCAATCGCAAGACAACGTGTTGCCGGGACCGGCGCGGGCTCAGCGCCACCGGAAACGCCGTCCCTACCTTCCCCCTTCGAACGCCAATCGTCCCCAGGCGTCACTCACACACCCGGCGCCTTCGCCATACGCTCCGCCTGCCGCACCATGATCCTCACTGGCGCGCCCTAAAAACGAATCCAGCAGTGTCAGCGCGTTTCGAACAGGCTCGATACTCGGGCCAAACATGCTTCAATTGCGGTTGCGGAACGCAGTCGTAGGATTGTACAATCGATAACGTTTGATTGCCCGCCGTGATTCTATCCACACAAATCGGAGGTGTTGGTCTTTGCATAAGTTGACGCTGTTTCTTCTCATGGGCAGCTTGACCCCGCTCCTGCCCGGGACGTTGTACTGGAACCAGGATAGTAGCGGGCGGCTCTACACCATCAACACCACCACCGGTGCTGCAACAGACATCGGCGTCAGTGGCGTGGCCTTAGGAACCGTTGGACTCGCCCTCAGCCCGACACCTGGCGTCTTGTACGGCTCTAATCCATTCGGTCTGACCAACATCCAGGCAGACGGATCGGGCGCCACTTTGGTCGGTAACCTGGCAATGGAGGGGATGGAGTACGTTGCCTCCTCCAACACGCTTTACGCCACCACCAACGGTAGCTTCTTCACAGTGAATCAAGTCACCGGCACAACACTCACTACGTTGGCCTCGCCGGGAACGGACGTCGAAGGCTTAGCCTACGGCAACAACGTCATTTACGGCTTAGCCGCGAACGACAACCTCTATGCCTACAACATTGGCAGCAATACGTGGAGCCTTGTCGGCGCAACTGGGTTCAACTTCGACGATGCTGGTTTGGCCTACGATCCGACACGGAACGTTCTGTACGCAGTGGGCGCAGGCGACGCTCTCTACACGATCAACCCGGGTACCGGCGCCGCCACATTCGTTGGCGCGCTGGGCGTTACCGGTTTTTTCGAAGGCGGATTGGCATTCTCCGCCGATGAGGTTCCGGAACCGGCGACAATCTCATTGATCGCCCTCGGGTTGGGAGCATCATTCCTGCTTCGTCGCAGAGTGGCGTGATCACCATCCCCTGACCATTCGGGCGACAACCACGGTTGTCGCCCCTGGATCTTCCCCTCACCGACTTTTGATACTTCGCCCAACTCAGGCAGCGCGCACTCTTCCCTCACTGCTTGTTCTCCGGTTGCAGCGGAAATGCACGGTTCTAAATGCGACTTTGCCACGGACACTGTCTCCCCATCAAACAATCACCCGCGTACCAGCCGGGTTGGCTTCGGCATTCGCAGCCCAAGCGCCTGCACGACCTTCCGAATCCGCGCGAAGCTCGCACTTTCGTACTCCGTGGCCTCGTAACGTTGCACCTGCTGCGTCTTCACTCCCAGCCGGTGGGCCAGGCCCTCCTGCGTCATCCCCGAAGCGATACGGGCCCGGATCAGCGTCTTCGGCAAGTCTTCCACGGCTTCCAGGACGAGTTCCTTACTCTTCCCTACATGCAGCCGCTCGTAAGCGTCGATCTGCTCCTGCAATTCCTGTAATTGACTCTCGGCGGCATCGCGCTGAACCTGCCAGAGCCGGGGCGAGATCCTCGCCGGGCGTGCCTGCCGGCTGAGTTCCGCGAGAGCTTCCTCAAAGCGCCGGGCTTGCGCTTTCGTGATCCGGTACTGCTTCTCGTTCTTGATCACCGCTTCCTGCCTCCTCTCAATCGAATGGCCACGATTCCCTTCGCTGCGCCGGTCCGCTTGTTCACCTGAAAGAACTCGACGAACGCCCGCCCGGTCGCGCCCTCCGGCAACTGCGCTGGAAAGAACTCCCCGCCGAACCGTCGCTTCTGCGCCGCTCGACCGTCCGAAAAATCCCAGAACACCGGCTCGAGCGCATCCTCATCCACACCCTGAATATCCCAACAGGCGTCGAAGTCGCCCGGATGCGGCTTCGTGGTCACGTAACTGCCATCCAGCTAGATCAGTCGACATCCTGCCTGAAGCAACAAATCGCAAGCTTCCCGGAGTCCGGCAAGGAACCGGCGACGCCTCGGATTGAACGCCAAACGTGCCTCCACCTCTACCCATTGAGCGAAGTGGACGCCGGGCGGCAAGTCGCCGTTGCTCCGCCATTCTGGAATCATTGTATCAATGCTACGATTCTGTTGTATTCCGGCCGGCCCGGCCCCGTGACCCACACACCCCCCTAATCCACATACAAAAATTCATTCAAATTCAAAATCACCAAACAAACCCGCGCCAAACTCGCCTCATCCTTCACCACCCCCAGCGCCTTCCCCTTCTCCTCCGCCGTCGGCTTCCGTTGCAACCCCCGCAGCCATGCCGCCTCAATCCACTCCCCCGCGCCTCCACCCGCCCGCGTCACACTCTGAGCCATCCGCTCCGCCTGCCGCACCATGAAATCCCCATTCATCAGCGTCAACGCCTGTGGAGCCACCGTCGTCGCATCCCGCCGCGCGCAACTCACCGCATTGTCCGGCAAATCAAACGTCGAAAGCATAGGCAGCGGAAACGTCCGCTTCACATACAAATACACGCTCCGCCGAGCATGCTCCCGCTCATCCAGCGCCTCCGGCCACTGGCTCCGCGACCACAGCACGCTATATTCCTCCGCGCTCAACTTCGGAATCACCGGCCGCCCGCCCTGCTTCAAATTCAACTCCCCACTCGCCGCCAGCACCGAATCCCGCAGCGCCTCCGCATCCAACCGCTGCCGGTTCATCCGCCACAAATACCGGTTATTCGCATCCACCCGGGCATTCCCCTCGCGAAATTCCCCCGACCGTTGATACGTCTCCGACAGCATAATCAACCGGTGCAGCTTCTTCACGCTCCAACCCTGCGCCACAAACTCACTCGCCAGATAATCCAGCAACTCCCGATGCGTCGGCTCCTCCCCCTGCCGCCCAAAATCATTCGGCGTCGCCACAATCCCCCGCCCAAAATGCCACTGCCACACCCGGTTCACCATCACCCGGGCCGTCAGCGGATGCTCCCCATCCGTCAACCACAGCGCCAGCGACTTCCTCCGCTGCAGTTTCATCTCCGGCCCATCCGTCACCGTCTTCCCACCCGCCAGCGCAGCCGGAAACGCCGGCCCCACCTTCTCCCCCTTCGAACGCCAATCCCCCCGATGCGTCATATACACATCCGGCACCACCTCCGCATGCCCCAGCACCGTCGCCGTCTGCATCACCGGATTCGCCTTCAACGCCGCTTTCCCCAACTCCACAATCAACCGCTCCCGCTCCGCGCTCTCCTCCGCCGTCAACGGAATATCCGCCACCTTGCCCTCCGCATTCTCCTGCAACCCCGCCTGCGTCAGCGCACCCTCCAACTGCGCCGCCAGCGCCCGCTGCGACGCCGTCCGCCGCTCCACCGGAGTATCAAACGCCGCCAGCACATCCGCCCCAAACCGCCCGCGTACCTGATCCACCACCCGCTTCCGAGCCTTCCCATCAATCCGCTGCACAGCCCACTTCAACTCCTCCACCGCCAGCCACGCCGGATACCCCGACTTAAATCCAAAGATATTAAACTTCGAAATCACCGGAATTTCGCGTTCTTCGCTCCCCGCGAACACCGCCATCATGCTGTGATAATCCCGCTGCGTCAGCGGATCGAACTTGTGGTTGTGGCACCGCGAGCACCCCAGCGTCAACCCCAGAAACGCCTCCCCCGTCGTGTCCACCACATCGGTCAGCCATTCATACCGAACCTGCCCGCCGAACAGCGCCGCCTCATGATACGCCGGCCCGATCGTATACATCCCCGTCGCAATCTTGGCGTCCAGAATCTTCCGCTTCGCCTCCGGAATCTGAAACCCGCCCTCTAAATCCAAATCCCCCGGAAACAACTCATCCCCCGCAATCTGCTCCTGCACAAACCGGTCATACGGTTTATCGTCCTGAAACGCCTGAATCACATAATCCCGATACCGCCACGCATTCGGAAAATAGATGTCCGTTTCAAATCCCCCCGTATCCGCATACCGCACCACATCCAGCCAGTGCCGTCCCCACCGTTCCCCATACCGCGGCGACTCCAACAGCCGCTCGATCAACCTCGCATAAGCATCCGCCCGCGAATCGTTCACAAACGCCTCCACCTCCGCAGCCGAAGGCGGCAACCCATGCAAATCAAACGTAGCCCGCCGGATCAGCGTCCTTCGATCCGCCCGCCCCACCGGCGTCAATTTCATCTCCGCCAATTTCGCCTGCACAAACGCATCCACCGCATTCGCCGCCCCATTCCCAGGCACAGCAGGTCGCACCACTTTCCGGAACGACCACCACGACGGAGCAGCCTCCAGCGCGCCGCCGCCCCACTTCGCCCCGCCATCAATCCACTCCCGCAGCACGGCAATCTCCCCATCGCTCAACCCCTTCTTCCCCGGAGGCATCTGCACCGCCCCCTTCCGCTGCACGGCCTGATACAACAAACTCCCCGCCGCATCTCCCGGCTTCACCGCCGGCCCTCGCGATCCGCCTCGCAGCAGCGACGCCCGATCCCGCAAGTCAAGCCCGCCCATCTTTGCCGTCCCATGGCAAGAAGCGCAATTCACCTCCAAAACCCGAAGGGCACTATCCTCCGCCGCATTCGCCAGCGCCGCCAATAAAAGAACGGTCCACATTCCGCCTCACTATATCATCGGCGTCCATCGGTGTTCATCTGTGGCCCAATCCGCAGTGCCCAAACACCCGCCACCGGTCACACCCCCACCTAATAAACAGGATCCGCAATCCAGACGTTCGACGTTGTCTCTTCCATCGTGAAATACAACGCGGTTCTCGCTAGGCCGCTGGCCGAAAAGCGCGGCCGGTACCGCGGACCATCGAATCGCTTCACTAGAATGGGCTCACCCAACGGCGTCTTCGTCTTCGGCGCCAGCCTTTGCGCCCAAAGAGCGTCGGATTGTTGTATGTAAAGCAGGTTCCCGTCCGTCGACCAAAAAGAGTTATCGGCCTGCCCTTGCCGCGAAATCCGAATCCACAACTCGGGCTGCGTGCCGTCCTCCATCCTCGATACATAAATATCCCGCTGCCCCGTTGCCACCAGCGTCAGCGTGATCCATCGCCCATCGGGCGAAATCCGTGCATTGGTCGGAACTGCCTTCTCATGCCGGATCAAATCCCGCTTCTTCCCCGTGGCGATATCCACCGTTGCATGCCGCGGAGGATTAAAGTCGAAATAATAATAAACCAACGACTTACCGTCGGGTGTCCACCCGGCCACGCTCCGCCCGCACCCTTTGCAAACCACGCTCTGCGAACCCCCGTTCACCCCTGCAAGATAAAAATCTCCTTTCAGCGCAAACGCCACCCGGCTGCCATCCGGCGAGATCATGGCGCGCACTTCGTCTTCCTTCGTGAACGTCAACTGCCGCTCCTCCCCCGTCTCGATCTCGCGTACCCACACATCCTGGTCCCCGCCCCGGTTCGACACATAAGCCAACCTCTTCCCATCCGCCGAAACGTTCGGAAATCGGACGTCGGCGACTTGTTGCTCCAGCCGCCGCGCTTCCCCCGTGACCTTGCCCGAATCGGCATCCAGTGGCAGCATCCAGATTGCTTGGTTTACCGAAACACGGGAGAACGCGATCCGCCCGTTTGCCGCCACGGACGGATGCATCGCTCCTGCCCCAACCGTGATCCGGGTGGTCCCCGCCGCCTTCTTCCCCCCATCGATCGGGCTCATCCAAAGATCGCTGGTATCGTCAAACCGGGCGGCGATCACTACATCGTCACCCGCCGTGGCCGCGACCGGGGATGGATTGGTGTTGTAGAGAATGTCCAGTACCGATTTGGCTTTCGCCGCTGCCAGCCGCTCCGCTATGCCAGTCTTCGTTGCTTTGCCTCCTCCCACCGGCACTGCCCAGTAGTCCGTGGTCCCACGACTCGGCTCCCCCGACCACAGCAATAACCGCGTGCCATCCCGAGTCCAAATCGGTGCAATCGCCCAATCCAACCCCGTCGCAATCTTCCTGTCTCCTACACCCGCTGTCGAAACCACGTGGATATCGCTCGGTTGCCGAAAGTCCCCCGTTGCAAACGCCACATAGGCGCCATCTGGTGAAATGCGTGCGTCACGGCCCGATGGCGCTATCATCCTGGCTGCGCCCCCAAGCACCGGAACCACAAAGATCCCACGCTCTTCCACCCAGTAGCCAAGGTGGTACGCCATCTTCGCTCCGTCCGCGGAAATGGACGGAAAGTATTCCTGCGCCGGCGTCGCCGTCAACCGCACTGGCTTTTCGCCCGTGACGTGCTGAACCCAGATGTCCAGGTCCTTCCCCGTCGCGCGGTCGGATGCGTAGCCGACCAGGTTGCCATCCCCCCGAAATGGTGGGTTGATACGTCAACCCCGTGTCTCGCGTAAGTTGCCTCAGTTTGTACCCGCTCGGCCGTGCCGGTTCCACCCGGTGCAGCAACGCGAATCCTATGGCGGATACTGCCATTACTCCCGCCACCGCCCCAATCCACCAACGCCGCCTTTTCGGCGGTTCCACCACGGGTGGCTCATCCGCCTTGGGACCGCCCTCAGCCACTGCCTGTTCAACCGGAGCGATGAAGCGGTACCCTCGCCGTGGTATCGTCTCCACGAATCGTGGGTTCGTCGCCGAATCCCCCAGCGCCTCACGAATCCTGTTAATGATTGAGTTTAACCCGTGGTCGAAGTCGACAAATGTGTCCGATTGCCATAGCGCCGCCCGGAGTTCTTCCCGTGTCACCACGTCGCCCGGCCTCGAAAGCAGAACCTCAAGCACCTGGAACGGTTGGCCGCCCAACTTCAGCCGGATGCCGTCCCGGTAGAGTTCTCCGGCTTCGAGATCCGCCTGGAATGTGCCGAATCGAACAATTCGGGGTCGCATGAGGGCGGATTCTATCACAAGACAATCTCCCTGGTTTCAATAACCTATCGCCTGCGCCGGTTCCTCTCCCCCGCCAGTCGCGGCACCCCCGCCTTTCTTCATCACAACCCAATCAAAAAAATCCTGCGCGCGCAGCCCTAACAAAAGAAACATCCTGTGGAGCCAGGCACGGAAAAATCCATCAATCCAACAAACCTCCATGCATTATCCTCAAATCAGCCATGAAACCCTTTACCACCCCCCAGATCACGGTCATCGAAGCCCTCGCCGCGGGCGCAACCGTTACGGCAGCTGCTGAGCTTGCCTCCGTCTCCCGTCCCACCGTCTACCACTGGCTCGAAAACGCCCCCTTCGCCCAGGCACTCGCCTTCGCCAAGCAGGAGCACGCCATCTCCCTCCGCGACCGCCTCCAATCCATGACCGAAAAGGCCCTCGACAAACTCGAAGCAGTCCTCGACAACCCCAAATCTTCCCCCTCGGTCCTTCTCCGAGCCAGCCTCGCCATCCTCAACCGCAAAAATTGGCACATCCCCACCATCGAAGACTGCGCCGCCGAAATCAACGACGCCACCGATCGCGTAGAAAACGACCCCGACGTCCAAAACAACCTGGCCGCCTACGAAAAGCAGTTGACAAAACTTTACACCAAATCGAATGTGTCGGAGAGCACCCCGCAGCAGACCCCACGCAACGCCCAATGCCCCTGCGGCAGCGGCAAAAAATTCAAGCGCTGCTGCGGACACAACGCCCCGCCGGTGCTAAACACCCAGGCCGCTTGACAAAACTTTACACAAATACCAAACTATGCCCCTACCGCCATCACTTCCTCATGGCACGGCGTCACCGTCGCCATGAAGGAAGCCAGCGAATTGGGCGATTGTGGCAGCCACCCTCGCAACCGGTACTCCAGCCGTAGATAACGTACCTCCGGCCGTACACTTAGGTCAAAGATGTGATGGTAGCTTCCGCAGTAATACCGGTGGGGGAGACGGAACATAGGGCGCGTGCCCCATTCCGAACCGTCCGGTGAACCCCAAATCACCGCATCCAGAGTCTGCTGCTCCGTCATGCGCGTAATTTGCAGGATAACTTCGATCGGTTGCCCGGCAGCATCACCCAGGTCAACCACAGGACCGCAACCAGCATCGTGAGCGGTCTCTTCAGGAAAGAGGACGATCGGCTTCATGGGAGATCTCCACTTCTAAGTGAGTCTCTTTAAACGTTGCCTTGCCTCCTCCAATGTCTCATATTTTTTGCAGAAACAGAAGCGAATTAATCCATGCCCGTCTTCACCATTCAGAAAGAAGCTCGACCCAGGTACCGCCGCCACTCCACATCTCTGCAAAAGATGCATGGCGAAGTCCGTGTCATTATTGAATCCGAAATTCGAAATGTCCGCCATCACATAGTACGCCCCCGATGGCACGAACGGCCGGAACCCCGTCTCCTCCAACACCGATACAATATGGTCCCGCTTCTTCTGATACTCACGCCCCAACTCGGCGTAATACTCGTCGGGCAGCCCCAATGCCGTTACTCCCGCCATCTGCAACGGATGCGCAGCCCCCACCGTGAGAAAATCATGCACCTTCCGGATCGAATCCGTCAGGTCCGGAGCCGCCAGCACCCATCCTACCCGCCACCCGGTTACCGAGTACGTCTTCGACATCGAATTCACCAGAATCCCGCGTTCCCGCATCCCCGGGATCGACAGCACCGGCACATGCGTCGCCCCGTCATACACAATGTGCTCGTAGATCTCATCGGTAATGCAAAGCGCATCGAATTCCTGGCATAACCCCGCAATATAAGCCAGATCTTCGCCCGAGAACACCCGCCCCGTCGGATTGTTCGGACTCGTAACAATCACCGCCTTCGTCCGCCCGTTGAACGCCTTCCTCAGCTCATCCCGGTCAAACGTCCAGTCCGGAGCCCGCAGCGCCACCACCCGCCGTACCGCCGAACAAAGCTCCGAATCCGGCCCGTAATTCTCATAGTAAGGCTCGAAAACGATAATCTCATCGCCCGGATTCGTCACCGCCAGCAGCGTCGCGATCATCCCTTCCGTCGCCCCGCAGCAAACCGTGATCTCGCGCTCCGGATCTAGCTCTAACCCATAGTGCCGCTTATACTTCGCCGCAATCGCGTCGCGAAACGGCTTGGCCCCCCAGGTGATCGAATACTGGTTGAACTCGGCGTCAATCGCCGCATGCGCCGCGTCCTTCAATACCGCCGGGGCAGGGAAGTCCGGAAACCCCTGCGCCAGGTTCACGGCCTTGTATTGGATCGCCAGCCGCGTCATCTCCCGAATCACGGATTCGGTGAAGTTGTGCGTGCGCTGGCTGCGAAAGCGTTCTCTAATTGCCTGAGGCAGGACGGTTGGAATTGCCATTGGATGTCTTACCCGAAGGTAACCCAGCCGAACTCTGTCCGTAAAGCCGCCGGTACACGCCCGCGTTCCGCAGCACGATCTGGACATAGTCCCGCGTCTCGGCAATCGGGATCGTTTCGATGAACTCACTCGGTTCCCGGTACGTCCCCCAATTCAACCAGCGGTTCACTCGCGACGGCCCGCCATTGTACGCCGCCAGCACATTCTCCCATCGCGTCTGGAACGAATCGAGCAGTTGCCGCAGGTAAATCGTCCCCAGCAAATTCATGTCCGGCTCAAACAGCTTCGCCGTCGTAAAATTCCGGATCCGTTCTTCTGGCTCAGCCACCGCCCCGTCGATGCGGCGCAGCACCCGCGTCAGCCCATGCTTCTCGCCAATGAGAATGCCTTCGGTTAAATTCGACCGACGGATCAGCCCCCGCCACGATATAAGGATCAAGTTCCTTCTGCCGCGCATAGCGCTCCAGCGTATCCCGATAGGGCATCGGAAACGCCACCCGCCAGAAGCTCGTCGGAGCATCCGCAAACGGGAGATTCAAATACCCCGGCACATACGCCTTCACCGCCCGCAACGCCTCATCGTGTGCCCCCCGGCTATCGAGCAGCTTCGCCAGCTCCATCGCGATCACATGCCCTTGCCCGTCCGTCCGCGCCGCGAACCGCAGCTCCGCTTCCGCCAATTCGCCCAGCCCTGCCGCGTTCAATAACCGGGCCCGTTCCAGCCGCACTGCCGTCGCCCGCGTCGGCTCAAAGTTCAGCTTGATCCGCCGCACCGGCAGGTTCAGTCCAGCCAGAAAATCCCCAACCTCCAGCGACGCCGTCGCTTTCACAATCACCGCCGCTTCCAGCCGCTCCTCGGCCAGCATCGAATAGTAATGATTCGGCGCATAGTCGGCCAGGTGCTGATAGTAAGCCTTCGCCGTACCATAGTCCTTCCGAGCCTCTGCCGCCCGGGCCAGGAAGTAGAACGATGCCGGCACCTTCTCCGAATTCGGGAACCGCCGCACATGCGTCCGGAACAACGTCTCTGCATCCGCCGGCCGCCGCTGGTAGCTCGCCCAGGTGATCTTCCAATCGCAGAACGCCGCATCCGGCGCCCCGGCAAACGTCGAGCACGACTTGTACAACGGCTCATACGTCTCCTGCTCGCCCCGCCCGTGGTACAGGTACGCCGTCGTCAGAATCGCCTCCAGCCGCCACTTCGAATTCGGATACTTCGTTTCCACTTCCTTCAAGTGGGCCTGCATGTCCGATTCCCGGTCCAGCCGCTTGGCCAGGTACGTCAGATGATACAACCGCTCGGCATCGGCTTCCGGCGACTTCACTTCCAGCCCGCGCAGGTACTTGTAGGCAGGCAGCATCTGCCGCGCCTTATATTCCATCACCCCAATCTGAACCCGAGCCGCGTCCCGGTCATCCCCAGCCAGCGACTCCAGCGACTTCTCCAACTGCGCCTTCGCGTCCGTATACCGCCGTGCATTGGCCAGCGCCGCGGCCCGCCCCAGCAGCGACTGCGCCATCGCCGGCGGGAACTTCTCCCCCAACGATGTCTTCAACCGGATTAGCGCCAAACCTGCATCCGCCGCCCACTCCGACGCCGGATACCCGTAGTACACCTTCTGCCACGACACCGCCGCCGACACCGGATCCCCCGCCGCTTCATAAGCCGATGCAAGTGCCGCCTCTGCCGTCGCTTGCGGAATGTTCTTAGAGTGCAGCTTCAGCAGTGCAATCGCTTCCTTCGGCCGGTTCAGCTCCAGGTACGCCTTCGCCGCCGACACCGCCGCCCGGGCTGCAAATGGCGATACCGGCTGGAACCGCACCACCGCCGTAAACGCCGCTACCGCCTTCTCCGGATTCTTTTGCTCTACATACGCAAGCCCACTGAAATAGGAAGGATAGTCCGCCAACTGAGGCAGCCGCGGACCCACCGCTTGGAACGTCGCCGCCGCCTGCGCAAACGACTTCTCCTTGAACTGCTGGATCCCCTTCGCTAACGCCTGCGGAGGAAAGTCCGTCCGGTTCGCTTGCCCCCAAACCGCCGGGCAAAGCGTCGAGCTAGCGCAAAGCGCCAGGATAGTCCGAACCGAGTTTCGATGGGTCATTGTTCGCCAGTGTGCGTACCAGTTCCTCATGTAAGTAATCGGTTAGGGACGGCGTTGCCTGCAGGAATTCCTGCCGGTACCGCTCTCGCCCGGAATCAATCGGCTCTTTCAATTGGACGTACAACGAAGCATTCCGGCGTCCGCTTTCTACGGCCGCCTGCTCATAAAGAATAAGACGGGCTACTTCCCGCCGCGCGAAGTTCTTTGCCTGAGTCTCGCGCGCCTCTTGCTCCCAGCTCTTCGCCACCGGCGCGATCTGGATCAGCATCGGAGCCGCTTCCGCCACTACTTCCGGCTCAGGCTCTTCCTCTACCACCACTGCCGGCGGAGCAGGGATAGTGTCCGTCGCCAGCATCGCCAGCAACTCCAGCGCTTCCCGCGGCGGCTTCGCCTTATCTTCCGCATACAATACCGCGCATACCGCGTTACCGCCGAGCACCGGAAACAGATAGCACCGCGGGCTCAGAGCTTCCCCCAACCGCTCCGCAATCGCTTCCGTCAACTCCCCCACCGTCCGCATCGTCACCACCGTGTCGCGCGACTCCATCGCCGTGGCGAACGCCGGGGCATCCAGCACTTCCTCAGCCGCGAACACCGCCACTCGCTCCGCATAGGCCGAGGCGCCCTCTTCCAGAATGCGCTTCCATTCCTCGACGGTCTCCGCCATCCGCAGCCGCCGCGCAATCTGGTTCAGTCGCTCCGATTGCGCCCGCTCACGCCGCTCCAACTCCTTCGCCAAACGTCCCGACAATTCCGCCAAACGGATGGTGAGCGCATGTTCGGTTTGAGCGAACGCCTGCCTTGTGGCAACTTCGAAATCGGCAAACGATTCTGCCAGAGACATAAAACAAGTGATGACGATATTGTACTGGGCTTTCGCATCGCGCGCTACCTCCGCAGTATCGTAAGGATGTTCGGCGGCTGCATCACCGTGTTCAATGCATTCCCCGTAACCTTCGATATCAGGTTGTCCTGCTCGACATAGCCGAACGCCCCGAAGCCGCCAAACCCGAAGCCTACTGTGTTGGAGACCCGGCACGTCGTGAACCCGAATTGCGTAATGCAGGTCAGCGAGGCATTCTGTCCCGCCGCCCCGAATGCGATCCCGCGCTCGGTCACTGTCTTCGCGTCCCCACCCGTCGCGGTCCAGTTCGTCCCGTCGTCTGAGCTGAACACCGAAACCGGAATCCCCGGAGTCAGTGCCCGCCGCGACGGCAGGGCGAACGAGACTTCCTTCGTGAAGGTGACCCGAGGCTCCGTGGTCGCCACATACTGCGAGCACCACCACGTCGCAGGCGTTGTCTTCGGCAACTTGCTTTCATCCACCGGCAGCCGCCGCATCGTCACCGTCACCCGTTGGCTTACGGCCCCTTCCGGCACAAACAGCGCCACTCCGGTTCCTCCGACGAACACCGGAGCATTGGCGCCGCTTGCATCGAGCGTCCCACGGGCATCAAAGGTAATCGATCCCGTCTCCGCCAAAACCGTCAACCTCCCCGATGGCGCCTCCGATTCCACCAGCGCCGCCACTGGCCGCTGATACGCCACCGCCGCCTGCACCGTCTCCGGCGCCTCCGCTGTCGTGCCATCCAGCTTCGCCCGGAACACAAACGGACCCAGCAATGTATCCCGTTCCAGCCGTGACACGCGCCACGAGACGATGTTGTCCTTCACTCCGTCATACACACCCGACTGCGGCTTATGCACCGATTCCAGATACCGTGTCCCAGCCGGCAGTGCCGCGCTGACGGTCAGTTCTTCCAGGTCTTCCTGCCCGCTCGCGACATAGACGCTATAGAGAGCATTTCCCTCGGCATCAAACTGTCCCGTGGACCGGACGGCCACCCGGCCATCCGTCTGCCCGAATGCCATCTGCAAGGTGCAAAGTGCCAGTACGAGTTGCTTCATGAAACAACTCTAAAGCCACTCCGCGCCAAACTCGGTAAGAGAACGGTAAGGGTTCGGTGAGCAATCCGGTCACACGCCTTCGTGCCAAGCAAACAAACCACATAACCCGTTTCCCGCCCCACCCCCCTGCTAACCTGCATTCGTGTGCAATCGTGTCCATTCGTGGCTCAATACCTCAAAATTCGCTCCGCCTCGCGCACGACATCCTCAACCTGCGGCAGAATCTCATCCTCGATCCCCGGGTTGTACGCAATCCAGGTATCGACTGCCGCTACCCTCCCAATCGGAGCATCCAACTCCCCAAACAATTCATCGCCCACCCGTGCCGCGATCTCAGCCCCGAATCCAAAGCTCCGCGTATCCTCATGGACAACCAGAATGCGATTCGTCTTCCGTACGGAAGCGGCGATCGCCTCCCAATCGTAAGGCAGCAGCGACCGCAGATCGATCACCTCGATGCTCCACCCCGGATTCCGTTTCTCCAACTGCGTGGCCGCCACCAGCGATTTCTGCACCAGCGCTCCATATGTCACCAAGGTCAAAGAACTCCCCGGCTTCACCATCCGCGCCTTGCCGAAAGGAATCAAATACTCCGCGCCCGGATGCGGCCCACGATTGTACGGCTCGCGATACAGCTTCTTGTGCTCCAGAAACAGCACCGGATCATCGCAGCGCAACGCTGTCCGCAGCAGCCCGCAGGCATCCTGCGCATTCGAAGGCATCACCACCCGCAGGCCTGGGATATGCGTGAACGCCACTTCCCCCGATTGGCTGTGATACACCGCGCCGCCACTCAAATACCCGCCAATCGCCACCCGGATCACCGCGGGGCAGGAGAACGCATTATTCGACCGCCAGCGCAAGGTCGCCAATTCATCCCGAATTTGCATCATTGCCGGCCAGATATAATCGAAAAACTGAATCTCGGCCACCGGCTTGAATCCGCGGGCTGCCAAGCCGATCGCCCGGCCGACAATCGCCGCCTCAGCCAGTGGAGTATCGAAACAGCGGTCCCCAAAGGCGCGCTGCAGACCCTGCGTCGCCTTGAATACCCCGCCTTTCCCTTTCACCAGACCGAGATTCTGTTCATGCCCGCAATCGGCCACATCCTCGCCGAATACCAGAATCCGCTCATTGCGCCGCATCTCTTCATGCAGCGTGAGATTGATCGAATCCACCATCGTGCGCGGCTCGCCCGAGGGCTGCACCTTGGTCTCGAACTCCGTTCCGCAGGGGTCTACCGTGGGACTGTACAAATACTGCAACGCACTCCCCGATGCCGGTGGAGCGGCCCGCAGCGCCGCATCCGTCGCCTGCTGCACTTCGCTCTCTACTTCATGCCCGATCAACTGCAAGGTATGCCGGTCCGCCACGCCCTGTGCCATCAGCCATTCCGGAAATCGAAACACCGGATCGCGCCGCGCCTCGTCATCGCGCTCGGTTTCGGTCTTGTACAACCGCTCATCATCGGACAGCGAGTGCGAATAAGGCCGGATCACATGCGCATGCACCAGCGCCGGACCCTTGCCCTCGCGGCACCATGCGATGGCGCGTTCCATCGTCTCATATGACTTCACGAAGTCCGTGCCATCGGTCTCTTCGACAAACAAACCGGGAAACCCCGCTACCAGCTTCGAAATACTCCCGCCCGCCGTCTGCTTTTCAATCGGCACGGAAATCGCATAAGCATTATCTTCGATCAAATAAAGCAATGGCAGCTTCCCGATGCATGCCACATTCAGCGATTCCCAAAACTCGCCTTCACTCGTCGTCCCATCGCCCGAACTGACCACTGTGATCTCACCGGTGGCGCCCAAGCGCACCGAAGCTTCGGCACAACCCGCTGCCTGAAGAAACTGTGTTCCCGTGGGAGACGACGATGACACAATGCGCAGCGGAGCATGCCCCCAATGCGACGGCATCTGCCTTCCGCCCGAAGCAGGGTCAGCGCCCGCGCCAACGGCCTGCAACAACATTTCTTCCGCCGTGACGCCTAACGTCAAACACAGCGCACGGTCGCGATAGTAGGGATAGATCCAGTCGGAGCCGGCACGCAGCAGATACCCTGCCGCCACCTGTACGGCCTCATGGCCTGCCCCGCTGATTTGGAAATAGATTTTGTTCTGGCGCTTTAGCAGGACTTCCCGGTCATCCAGCCGTCGGGAGGTTAGCATCAACCGGTAAGCGCGCCGGAAATCGTCAACGCTCAGTAGAGGTTTCACGTCTTTGTGGTGCTACTCTGGATTGTTGCATGGATGGTGTGATCGTAGTCAACAAGTCCCCCGATTGGACTTCTCACGATGTGGTGGCCAAGATGAGAAGAATCGCCGGGACAAAGAAAATCGGACATCTCGGAACTCTCGACCCCATGGCCACGGGAGTGCTTCCTCTCGTACTGAATAAAGCCACCCGGCTGGCGCAATTCTACATGCGCAGCGAGAAACGTTATCAGGCGCTGGTGCGCTTCGGCTTCTCCACCAGCACCTACGATAAGGAGGGCGAACGCTCTTCAGAGCCCGTTGCCGTGGATCTCAGCCGCACGGAGATCGAAGCGGCACTGACGCCCTTCCGCGGTGTGCTGCAACAGCGGCCACCCGCTGTATCCGCGAAGAAGATCGCCGGCACTCCGGCCTACAAGCTGGCCCGCAAGAACATCGAAGTCGATCTGCCGCCGGTGGAGGTCACCATCTTCTCTCTCGACCTGCTCGATGCAGGCCCCGATTGGATTCGCATCGATGTCCACTGCTCGGCGGGCACCTACTTGCGCAGCCTCGCGCATGACCTGGGACAAAGCCTCGGCTGTGGGGCCCATCTCGAAGAGCTCACACGCACGGCCAGCGGTGACTTCACGCTCGCCCAAGCCCGCACGTTGACCGAACTCGAAGCGCTCTCGAAAGAGGGCCGCCTCAATGAAGTGATCGTGCCCGCCGGCCAATTGCTGCCGCAATTCCCGGCCGAAGTGGTGGACCAGATCACCGCGACGCAGATCCGCCAGGGCCGCGATTTCCGCGTCTCGCCCTTCCGCGTGGCCAAGGGCGCGCAGTATGTCCGCGCTCTGGATGCCGACGGATCGCTACTCGCCATCGGCGAAGTCAAGCTCCCGAATCTCTATCATCCGATCCTCGTCTTTTAACTTTCGATTACGAAGCCATACAGGGATTGCGGTAGCCGAATACCCTGAGCAGGGTATGGGTTTCTTTACCCCCGCTCGATAACCTCAAAAAAGAGGACCCGCACCGCTATGGCAGATTTCTATCAGACTGGCATGGTCACCACTCTGCACCGGTTGACCAGCAATCATGTGGACCGGCTGGAGAGAGACCTGGAGAACTTCGGACGCCGCCGTCCCATTGGCTTAGTGTTACCCGCCCTCGTTACCGAGTTTGAAACGGTAGCCATGCAACGCATCGTCGCCGACCTGCAGCAGGTACGTTACCTGCAGCGCATCGTTGTGGTCATTGGCCGCGCCACCAAAGAGCAGTACCTGCGTGCCAAATCGTTCTTTGACAATTTCTACACTCCGGTCAGTCCCATTTGGGTGGAGAGTCCGCGCATTCAGAAATTACTGCAGATGCTCGAAGAGCGCGGCATCCCGGCGGGACGCGATGGCAAAGGCCGCTCCTGCTGGCTCTCCTACGGCTACCTGTTGGCTGCCGGCGACTGCGACGTCATCGCCCTGCACGATTGCGACATCGTCAACTACGATCGCCAACTGCTGGCCCGGCTCTGCTACCCGGTGGCTCATCCGAACCTCGGCTTCGAGTTCTGCAAGGGCTACTACGCCCGCGTCACGGACCGCTTGCATGGCCGCGTCACGCGCCTGTTCATGACTCCGCTCATCCGCGCGCTGGAAGACATGGTGCCCGGCACTCCCTTCCTGCGCTACCTCGACAGCTTCCGTTATGCGCTGGCCGGCGAGTTCGCCATGGATGCGAATCTGGCCCGCATCAACCGCATCCCTTCCGATTGGGGGCTCGAGGTCGGCGTGCTGGCCGAGGTGTTCCGAAACTGCGCCATCGCCCGCACCTGCCAGGTGGACCTGATGGACACCTATGAGCACAAGCATCAATCGCTGTCGGCCGACGACTCCACCAAGGGCCTGGCGCGCATGACCTCGGACATCGCCAAGTCGCTGTTCCGCACGCTGGCTGCCGAAGGGCTCGCCTTCACGAGCGATCACTTCCGCACGTTGGAAGTGCGCTACGTGCGCATGGCCGAAGACACCGTCGCCCGTTATTACGCCGACGCCATGTTGAATGGGTTGAAGTTCGACCGGCATTCCGAAGAGATGGCGGTGGCCACCTTTGCGCGCAGCCTGCGTACGGCCGCGGCGGAGTTCATCGAAGACCCTAGCGGCCTGCCGCCCATCCCCAATTGGAACCGGGTGCTGGCGGCCATCCCTGAGTTCTTTGAACTGCTGCTCGATGCAGTGGATAAGGATGCGAAAGACCGCGAACCGGTTCTGGTTTGAGCTAAAGGACACGCATGCCCGAAATTATTCTGCCCGACGAAGCGAGGCGCGCCACCGAGTTTCTCAACCGCGCCGACATCGTCATCGGCATCCCCAGTTACAACAACGCGCGCACCATCGGGCATGTGGTGCGCGCCGCCTACGCCGGCCTGGCGAAGTACTTTCCGCAGTGGACCGGCATTGTGATCAATTCCGATGGCGGCTCCACCGATGGGACGCGCGACGCCGTGTTATCGGCGCGTGTGGAAGACAGCCACCTCATGTTGCTGACTACGCCGGTGGTGGCGGCACACCGCTTGTCGGTGCCCTATCACGGCATCCCGGGGAAGGGCAGCGCCTTCCGGCTTATCTTTCAACTGGCGCGTAATCTCGGCGCCAAGGCCTGCGCCGTGGTCGATTCCGATCTGCGCTCCATCACGCCGGAATGGATTGACCTGCTGCTGCGGCCGGTGATGTTTGCCGGCTACGACTTCGTGGCGCCTTACTATCACCGCCACAAGTACGACGGCACCATCACCAACAGCATCGTCTACCCGCTCACCCGGGCGCTGTATGGATTGCGTGTGCGCCAGCCGATTGGCGGCGAGTTCGGCATGTCGGCGCGTCTTGTGAACCGCTACCTGGAACGCGAGGATTGGGAAACCGATGTGGCCCGCTACGGCATCGACATCTGGATGACCACCATCGCTATCGCCGAAGGCTTCCGTGTCTGCCAGAGTTTCCTCGGCGCGAAGCTGCATGATGCCAAAGACCCGGGCTCCGATCTGAGCGCGATGCTTCAGCAGGTGGTCGGCAGCGTCTTCCTTTTGATGCAGGAGTACGAAAGCGTGTGGGAGCAGACGGGTCCCACTGCGCCTGCGGAACTGTTCGGCTTTCGCTATGACGTCGGGCTCGATCCGGTGCAGGTCAATGTGGACCGCATGATTCAGACCTTCGCCCGCAGCGCCGGCGACCTGCGCGAAGTGTGGACCACGGCCATGGATCCAGTGACCATGAGTGGTGTGGATGAGCTGGCGAGCCAGGCTCAAGCCGGTGCTCGCAACTTCCATATGGATGACGAACTGTGGGCGCGCATTGTGCTCGATTTCGCCTGCGCCTACAAACGCAGCCCGCTCTCGCGTGGATTGATCTTGAAGTCGCTCACCGCGCTCTATATCGCGCGCGTCGCTTCCTTCGTCATCGAAACGGAAACCATGGTGGCCAGCGAAGTGGAAGAGCGCATCGAAAAGCTTTGTCTGCAATTTGAAGAGTTGAGGCCATATCTGCGCCAACGCTGGAATAACGGGAACCGACTACAGGGAGGACTGGAACATGCTGGACATTCTGAGCAAAGTGTTGCAGGGCGCGGGTGACCGCCTCCAATATCACATCACCACCTATCTGCCATCGCTGTTGGCGGCGCTGACACTGATCCTGTCGTTCTATGTGGCCGCTGTGCTGGCACGATGGGTGCTGCACAAGATTTTCAAGGGACTCACCATCGACAAGTTCCTGCGCCAGAGCGGCGTCGCGTATATGATCGACCGTTCGGGCCGGCTGCGTGCATCGCGGCTGGTGGCCGAAGCTGCCTATTGGTCGCTGCTGTTGAGCGGCCTGCTGATGGGCTTGAGTGTGTTCAACACCGAACTGACTACGCACATGATTGAGGGCTTCGTGTTCCTCTTGCCGAAGCTGATCGTGGCGGGATTGATTCTGCTGGCAGGAGCATGGTTGAGCCAGTATCTGGGCCGCGGCTTCCTGGTATGGGCCGTGAATGAAGACTTGCCCATGCCGCGCCGCCTGGCCGCGGTGGTCCGCGTACTCATCATGTTCGTTGCCATTGTGGTTGCCGCTGAGCATTTGCAGTTCGCGCGCAACGTGTTCTTTGCAGCCTTCGTAATCGTCGTCGGAGGAGCCGTCTTGACCGCGTCGATTGCTGTGTCCATCGCCGCGGCGGGTGGTTTACGGCGAATGCTCGACGATCGCAGGCTGCATAGCGAGGAGCGGGGCGAACGCTCCCTGTGGAGCCATCTGTAGCTTCGCTACGGATGCGAGTTCCGAAACAGCGAGAGAATCGCCTCGTTCCATCCCGCTGGTCCAGGGCTTATGGTGATCGTGCCATGCGGCACCTGTTGTTGAATGGCGCCGCTCTGAGAAGAGCGGATGATCACCGCCACATCGCAAGCAAGCAGCAGCGGTACATCGTTGAGTCCGTCGCCCAACCCGATGGTGCGATGCGGCCCACTGTACCGTTGCTGGACGGCTTCGACGGCAAGCCCTTTGTCGTTGGCTCCGGTGATGTGCCAGAAGCGGCCGCCGCGAGTGACTTGGAGCCCCTGTGCGGCGATGGCTTCAGTCAAGTGATGGGCCCGTTCCGGGTTCAGCACTTCAAACGGTTCATCGTACTCGCGCTGTGCGGCCATGGCGGCCATATCGAGCGGCAATTCGCAAGCTTCGGCGACCTCGTTGATGGTCATGGAAGCAAAGCCGCGCACCGCGCAGCCCGAATCGTGCGATGCCCGCTGCAGGGCTTCCACCAATTGCGCGTAGGGCGTGCCCCACACCATCGTTTCGTAGCCGCTGCCGGTGGGGATGTAAGCGGCTCCGCCATTTTCGACAATAAAAGGATGAGGGGCATCGATCACGCGCCGCCAGTATTCGGTTTCGGCCCGCGTCTTGCTCGTAGCGAAGATGACCGGCACTCGCAGTTCGCTGAGGCGCTGGAGCGCCGGCCGCGCCGCTTCAAAGGAGTAGGTATGGTGGTCGAGAATCGTCCCATCCATGTCGGAGAAGACCAGATGCTGCATCCGCTCGAAACTGTCCCACAGATTGCCCTTCCGGAGCAAGCAACATGAGATCACGTTCGTGGATTATTCTCTCCGCGGGTTTCGGCAGCCTCATCGCCTGCATCATTCTGATGGGGCTCGGCGCGATGCGCCGCTCGGAGGCGATTCACGATGCCAGCATCGCTACCCACAATGCGTACCTGAAGACGGACTCGCTTGTCGGCGAGTTGCCGGCCGATCTCTATCTGAGCGGCATCCTCGTGCGCGACTATCTGCTCGACCTTTCGCATCTCACCGGGCCGCTTTATCGCGGGGAAATGCGGCGGCTCCAGACGGCGGTGAAACAGAAGCTTGATGTACTAGAGCGCACGGTGCCCAAGCACCAGCAGGAGTCGCTGCACCGGCTGACACTGGAGTTGAACGCCTACTGGAAAGCGCTTGATCCGCTGTTTGAATGGAGCCCGCAGCGCAAGGCGATTTTGAGCAATGTGTTCCTGCGCGATGTGGTGTTGCCGCGGCGTGATTCCATCATCAAGCTGGCGCAGGAAGTGGCGCGGATCAATGCGGAGAACCTTGCTTCCGAACAGCGCCGGCTGGATGAGAGCCAGAACCTCTTCCAGTTGTTTGTGCGGCAGGTGCTGTTGCTGACGGTGGTGGTGGCGCTGGTGGTATCGCTGGCGAGCATCTATCGGGTCAACAGCCTGGAGCGCGAGCATCACCTGCAGCGCGGACGCGCCGAAAGCGCGGAGCGCGAACTGCGCCATTTGTCGCGCAAGCTGGTGCGTGCGCAGGAGGAGGAGCGCAAAGCTATCTCGCGCGAATTGCATGATGCACTTGGTCAAAAACTATCGTTCATCGGGATGGAGGTTGGCACATTATCGTCTTTGCGCGCGGCCTCGCCGGAGGTTTTCGAGGAACGCTTGTCCGATGCCCAGCGTCTTATTACAGAGACCGTGCGAAGCGTACGGGATCTCTCGATGACGCTGCGCCCGGCAATGCTCGATGAGCTTGGGCTCGGGTCAGCCGTGCGCTGGCAAGGGCGTGAGTTCGCCAGGCGCAGCGGCATCGATGTGGATGTGCAACTCGATGGGGAACTGGATGCGCTGCCCGAATCGCACCGTACGGCGATCTACCGCATCGTACAGGAAGCACTGACCAATATCGCCAAGCACGCCGCGGCAAAGGGCGTGCGTATCCGTTTGTACGGCGGCAAAGACTCCATTCATCTCACTGTGCAGGACGATGGCAAGGGCTTTGAGCCTTCGCAGCTTGCCGCTCGCGGGATGGGGCTGGTGGGCATGGAAGAGCGGATGAAGGAACTGGGCGGCACGGTGTCCGTTCGTTCGACTATAGGGAAGGGAACCAGTATTGAGGCCCTGGCCCCGCTGCCAGTGGCTTCGGAAGTGAGTGTATGATTCGTATCCTGATTGCCGATGATCATGGTGTGATGCGCACGGGACTGCGCTTGCAGTTGCAGCAGCACGAGGAGTTCGAAGTGGTGGGCGAGGCCAACGATGGCCGTGAAGCGGTGAAGGCTGCCGAGCAGATGACTCCCGATGTGATCATCATGGACATCGGCATGCCGAACCTCAACGGCATCGATGCCACGGCGCAGATTGTGAAGAAGCAGCCCAAGTGCGCGGTGATTATCCTCAGCGTGCATTCCGATGAAGAGTACGTGTTGCGCGCGCTGCGCTCCGGCGCCCGCGGCTATTTGCTGAAGGAGAGTGCGCATCTCGATCTGAAGCGCGCCGTGGAGTCCGTGGCGCAGGGGCAATCGTTCTTCAGCCCCACGGTGGCGCGCATGCTGATGGAAGACTTCGTGCAACAGATCCAGCGGCGCGGGCTGAAGGACTCTTATGATCTATTGAGTGATCGTGAGAAGGAGATCTTCCAATTATTCGCCGAAGGCAAGTCGAACAAGGAAGTGGCCACGTTGCTCAATCTGAGCCCGTACACGGTGGAGACGCATCGCACGCACATCATGCAGAAGCTCGACCTGCATAGCGCCGTGGACATTGTGCTGTATGCGGTGCGGAAGAAGATCGTCAGTTGAAGGAGTAATTGCTTGCAGAAGATGGCAGACTACATGAGCCGCAACTGGGAACACTTTGTGATTCCCCTGCTGGTGTTGCTGGCCGTGCTGGCGGTGGGTGTGGTGACGCGGCGGGTGCTGTTCCGCAGTTTGCGGCGCTGGTCCGATCGCACGCCTGGCTCGTTCGACAACATGCTGGTGGCGTCGCTGGAGACTCCGTTCCTGGTGTGGTCGCTGATGTTTGCGATCCATGTGAGTTTGCAGGTGTCGGCGCTGCCGTCGCGGACGGTGTCGCTGTCGGCCACGGTGCTGCAATTGCTGTGGATCATTTCGTTGACGATGGTGATGTCGCGGTTAGCGGGCGAAGTGGTGCGGGCCTACGGATCGCGCGTGGAAGGCGCGCAGCCGGTGACGAGCCTGACGCAGAACCTGGTGCGGATGTTCGTGGTCTCGATTGGCGCGCTGTTGATGATGCAGCAACTCGGTGTTTCCATCACGCCGATCCTGACGGCGTTAGGCGTTGGCGGTTTGGCCGTCGCACTGGCCTTGCAGGATACGTTGTCGAATTTGTTCGCGGGCTTTTATATCACGCTGGCGGGGCAGATACGCGTGGGGGATTACATCAAGCTGAATAGCGGTGAAGAAGGGTACGTGACGGATATCAGTTGGCGGGCGACGCTGATTCGGATGCTGTCGAACAACATGATCCTGGTGCCGAACGCGAAGCTGGCGCAGGCGATTGTGACGAACTATTCGTTGCCCAATGGGCGCATGTCGATGTCGGTGGTTGTGCCGGTTGCTTATGAGAATGACATCGAGCACGTGGAGCGGGTTTTGCTGGAGGAGGCTGTGGCAGCCACGAAGGAAGTTCCGGGGATGTTGAGTGAACCAGGGCCCGCGGTACGCTTCAGCCCGGGGTTCGGGGATTCGTCGCTGCAATTCACGGTGGGGTGCCATGTGGCTGGCTTTGTGGATCAGTTTCTGGTGCAGCATGAATTGCGGAAACGGGTGTTCAAGCGGTTGCACAAGGAAGGGATTCAAATTCCATTCACAGTGCGCAATGTGGTGATTCAGAACTGAACGCGAGCTTAGTTGTTCAGTCTTCCCAGACTGAACTGCGACCGGCCTGGAGGCCCGTCGCCACTAATTTTGGCGAAGAGCTAGGGGTGTTCCACGATGCGGCCGTCGCGCATGTGGACGATGCGGTGGGCATAGGCCGCGGCTTCCGGATTGTGGGTGATCATGAGGATCGTCTGGCCGAGGCGCTCATTGAGGTCGCGGAGAAGCTTCAGTACGATTTCGGAATTCTCGCTATCGAGGTTGCCCGTCGGCTCATCGGCCAGCAGCAGCGCCGGGTGATTGACGATGGCGCGGGCGATGGCGACGCGTTGCTGCTCGCCGCCGGAAAGCGAGCGCGGCTTGTGGCCCAAGCGATGGCCGATGCCGAGCAGATCGAGGGTTTCCTTGAACCACCCATCCGTCTCGTGCTTCTTGCCGGCCAGATACTGCGCCATCGCGATGTTGTCGGTGGCGGAGAGCGTCGGCAGCAGGTTGTAGCGCTGGAAGACGAAGCCCACCAGTTCGCGGCGGATGGCGGTGCGCTCGGAATCGGACATCTGCGTGAGGTCGCGGCCGTTGATGAGGACGGTGCCGGAACTGGCCGAGGCCAGGCCTCCAAGGATGTAGAAGAGGGTCGATTTGCCGGAGCCCGAGGGGCCGACGATAGCGATGAACTCGCCCTTCTGCACGTTGAGATCGACACCGCGCAGGGCGCTCACTTCGACGTCGCCCATGTGGTATTTCTTGACCAGCTTTTTGACCTGGATGAGCATGTTGGCATCACTCATAGGACAGGGCCTCGATGGCGTCCTGGCGGGCTGCCTTCCATCCGGGATAGAGCGCGCCGGTGAGTGAGCCAGTGAGGGAGATCAAAGTGGCGATGGGCCACCAGTCGGGGACGATGACCTGCGTCAGGTTGCCGGGCACATACTGCATGATGGCCCAGCGTGTGGCGTAGGTGAGCAGGATGCCGGCGATGGAGCCGACGACGGCCAGCGCCACTGTTTCGCGCACGAGAATGCCGAGGATCATTTGGGGAGTGGCGCCTAAGGATTTGAGAATGCCGATCTCGCGCGTGCGCTCGAGCACCGCGGTGTACATGGAGAGGAAGACGACAAGGAAGCCGACGACGATGGAGACGCCGATGACGACGCCGATGAAGGGCTTCAAGCCTGGAACATTATTGACGGAGATGAGCGAGCTGTACTCTTCGATCGAGTAGATCTGATGTTCGGGGAGCTGCTTTTTGAGTGCACCGAGCACTTCGGCGAGATGCTCCTGGCTGTCGAGCTTCACGTAGACCATGGAGATCTTGCCGGTGTTGGCCGAGAGTTCCTGCACCAAAGGGAGAGGAAGGAAGAGGCGGGCGAGCTTGCCAGGCTCGACGATGCCGCACACGCGCCAGCTCTTGTTGAGGAACTTCGTGGGCGCGCCTACTTTGAGCTTGTTCTGGCGAGCCCAGTATTCGTCGACGATGACATCGTCAGGGCTCTGGAACGGACCGCCTTCGACGTACTTGAAGCCGCCGCTCATGCGGGAGAACTCATCGATGTCGATGCCGGTGACGGAGTTGGTGCCGCCAATGGCGTGGACTGCCGTGCCAGTGGCGATGGCCACATGAGGGATCTGGCGGACGAACTCGAGGAGCTTTTGCGGCATTGGGGCGGAGCTTAAGCTGATGATGGAAGAGCCGGGCGGGCGGATGAGGATATCGGCGCCGACGCCACGCGAGCGGCGGGCCATATCTTCGAGCGTGCCGTAGCTGACTCCGACGAGGGTGAGGATCATGGTGACCTGAACGCCCACAGCGGCAGCGCTTAACGAGGTGCGGACCCAGCGATGTTTGAGGTTTTCAATGACTAGCTTATTAATCAAGGATGGCTTACCTGGCAGCCGGACAAACCTTCATTGTACAGCGGAGAGGGGCGGGGAACCTAGAAGGAGGAAACGCGGACAGCTTCGACTAGACGAATCTCGATAATGCGGCTGGTGACGATGGGGCGTTCGTAGGAGGGATGAAGGAATTCGAGGTGCATGCCGCGGCCGACGTAGGCTTTCTTCAACATCGACCCACCCCAATTGGAGCCGCTCACTGTGACCAGCGTCGGTTCGGGGCAAAACTTTGGGTGCCCACAGATCATGAACTGGCCGTCGCCGCGATGAACCAGCGTGTAGAAGCGGTTCTGCGTCTCAATCTCCAGCGTACTCTCCGGCGGAATGTCCTTGAGGTAAACACCTCCTTCCACTTCCGACTGGACGATGTTGCTGTTGATCGAATCGCTCAAATGCGGATTCGGCCGGAACAGTTTCTGCGCACTATTTTCCAACGGGTCGTACATGCGCACCCTCATCATAGCGCACTGTAGCGGGAGTGTAATCCGCATTGGGGTGCACTATGCATGGCCGCATTCTCCTCTCTACTGGATATAGCGTAATTATCGGTGGGAACAGTTCACCTGCGATGGTTTTCTTTTGGGGTGGACGCATGGTTCTCATGAATTTGAGAGGATGTAGGAGTGAAAACGACCCTGGAGATCCCGGACGCGCTGTTTCGCCGAGCTATGGCTGCGGCTGCCGAGCAAGGTATCGCCTTTCACCAACTGGTATCCGATGCGCTGGCTGAGAAGTTGCGGCGGAGCGACCAAGGCGCGAAGGCCTGGATGGCGAGTTTCGGCAAACTGAAGGGATTGCACTCGGAAACGGAACGCTTGAACCGATTGATCGAGGGCGAATTCGAGGCCATCGAGGCCGAGGACCGGGCCTGATTCTGGACACGAATGCGATTGCGGTACTGGCGATGCAATTCGCGATGCCTGTTGCTAACAGACGCGTGTCGAAAAGCGTCAAACACCGCTTGCTAACGCGCGCGGCTCTGTAGATTCACCGGGTTACGGGGCCGCGAACGCGAGAGATCCGGTTTAGGATTGCGGCGAATTGGATGGGGGTAGCCGTCCTTTAATGGACCAGGTCGCGGAGGGGTACTGGAGGGGTGGTGAAATGCGTGGTGAAGTGGCCTTGTGGATCGAGTAGTTGGAATTGGACGTCGGATTCGAGGAATTGCTTCTGAGTTTTCGTCACCAGGTCTTCGCCGGGGACGCTCATGATGCTGAAGCTGCTGCGGCCGACTGCGATGGGGTTGAACTGAAATCGGTCGGTGGGCAGAGGCGAGTAGTTGAGGGCATCCTGGAGGCGGACGTCGCGGGTGACGGGGCGGCCGGTGTTGGGGTTCACTAATTGGGCCGTGATGCGCGAGGGGAGTTGAATGGGGGCGAAGCAGGTGACGGAGATGAGGCCGGCGAAGTCGGGGGCCGAGTCGCAGCGGCCGAGTTCGCCCATGCGGCGAGGTTCGGGGGACTTGGCATGCATGGAGTATCCGCGCGGGTTGCCGAAGCTGGTGAGGTAGAACGTGAGGTCGATGGAGACCGGGGTGTCTCGATATTTGGCGAAGAGGGCGGAGTTGATGGGGAAGAAGACCCAATCCTCGCTGTTGCCCGTTTCAGAGGACCAGATGCCGCGGAGGGGGAGCTTGTGGGTTTCGCCGGTGGGCAGGCGGAGGGCTCCTTGGATTCGGTCGGAATGCACTACGCTGTTGCGCGGAAGGCCGGTGGCGCGGATGGGGATGAGGAGGGTGAGGTTTTGTTGGTTGAGACGCCGGTTCGTGGCGGAGCGCAGGCGGGAGGCATCGAACTCGATGGCGGGTTTGAAGTCGGCGCCGCTGTGGAATTGCCGTTGGATGCGGAAGGCGAAGGCGAAGGGGGCAAGGTCGGTGGCGAAGGGGAGCAGCAAGGCGGTGGTGGCGAGTACGGCCCAGCCGGCCTTGGCGCGGCGGCGGATGTACATCAGCCACAGCACAGCCGCGGCGCCGCTGGTGGCGAGGAGGATGTTGATCAGAGCGAGGATCCAGGTGAGGCCGCCCCAGGACATGGGGAAGCCCTGGTTGAGGGAATTGAGGTACGGGAGGAAGACGACAGCGGCGACGAGGACAATCGCGCTGAGGGCGAATTGAGTAAGGTTGCGCGTGACCGCGGAGAGGGCCAGCATGAGCATGGTGGCGGAGAGGAAATAGAGTGCCTGGCGCCAGAGGAGTCCGCCGAGGGAGAGGAGCGGATTGAACTCGTGGCCGGTGAGGATGAGGCAATCGGAGAGGAAGAGGGGGACGTGGATGACCAGCAGAGTGAGGAGCAGCTTCGCGGTGAGCAATTGCAGGCGGGTGAAGGGGCGGGTGAGCCAATATTGGCGGTCGCCGGGGATGGCGTCGGCATGGACCGCGCTGCTGACGAAGAACATGTGCGTGGCGATGATAAGCCAACTGAGGACGATTTCTGGAATGCTGGGGCCCGATGAGGTTTGCGGCCGGAAGTGAAGCGCGGCGTAGGCGAATTGCAGGATCAGAATGAGCAGCACCTGCCAGCGCAATCCGCGAAGGTCTTTGGCGACGATGTGAAGGATGATGTTCATGGGTTCCTCAGCGGACGAAGTTCTTTAATGGAGTGGGCGGGACGGAGAGGGTGACGGTGAAGTGGCTTTGCGGCTCACGGAGGAGGAACTCGGCGTTGGAGTCGAGCAGGTGTTGAAAATCCTTGTCGATGAGGTTGTTGCCAGGAAGGTGCATGGTGCTGAAGTAGTTGAAGGAATTGCTGACGGGAAGGAAGGTGAAGCGGTGTGCGGGGAGCGGGGAGTAGTCGACAAATTCGCCGAGACGCATGTCGCGGATGGTGCGTACTCCAGTGACGGGATGGACGAGCTGGACGGTGGCCCTTGGCGGGGTCTGGATTGGAGTGGAGCAGACGATGAAGACCATGCCGGGGTCGGTATGGGTGCGGCAGTGTCCGAGCTCTCCGACGGGTTGACCGGTGCCGCGGACGGGCATGGTGTACTTGTGCGCCCGGCCGAAGGAGGTGAGGTAGAGCGTGAGATCGAGGGAAACGGATTCGGTGCGATGGAGGTTGAGGAAGCTGCGTTCGATGGGTAGATGGAGGGGATGGCCGGGAGATGTTGGGTCCAGGGGCTGGGGATTGAAACTGTGTAGACGAAGCGTTGCGCCTGAGGCTGTGCGGAGTATGCCTTCGACGTTGTCCAGGAAGAGGTCGAGGCCTTTCAGTGGGCGATCGAAACGGAAGGGAACGAGGAGCGCATTCTGGATGTAGACGCGAGGCCGTGGGGTGTTCTCGAAGCTTTGTTGCGCGGCTGGGTCGAACGTGGCGTGGAGGTCGGCAGGCGGCGCGGAGCCCAGGTTGCGTTGCAGACGAAAGGCGAGCGGGAATGGAGCGAGCGCCTGGCAAGTGGGGATGAGGATTGTTGCTATGACGAGGATGATGCGCGAGGCTGCGACGCGGCGATGGGCATACAGGAGGATGAGCAGCAGGGCTCCGGCAGTGGCGGCGAGCGTGACCATCAGCTGATCTTTGATCCAATAGAAGCCGCCCCAGTTGGCATCCATGATGGGACGGGCGAGCATGTAGGGAAGCCAGACGACAGCGAGAATGACGAACACCATGGCAGCGGCGAATTGCGCGAGGTTGGCGGTGGCGGCGGCAATGGCGAGCAAGGGAACTGTGATGGTGAGCAGGTAGAGCAATTGACGCCAAAGCAAGCCGGGCAGGTAAGGGACCGGCGAGAGTTCGTGGCCGGCGAGGATGATGCAATCGGACACGAGCAGCGGGATGTGGATGACGGCGAATGCGACCAGCAGTTTGGCGATGAAGAGGTCGCGGCGGGAGATGGGGCGCGTGAGCCAATATTGACGGTGGCCTGGGATGGCTTCGGCGTGAACCAGGCAGGAGATGAAGTACGCATGGGCGAGCAGGAGCACCATACCGCCGAGGTTGGCTGTGATGGAGTGCATGCCGGGCTGCTCCGGCGTGAAGTTGAGGGCGCTGTAGGTGAACTGCAGCAACACGAGCAGCAGGGCTTGGGGCCGTAGCGCGGCGAGATCCTTGGCGGCGATGTGCAGGATGTGGTTCATGCGGCTTTGCGGGATGTCTTGGCGAGCGTGACAAAGATGGAGCGCAGCGGCATGGGATGAGCGGCGACGTTGCGCAGACCGGGGAACATCTGTTGGATGGCTTCGATGGTGCGCTGCTCGTTGAAGTTGGAGTCGACGAAGCGGATGACGGCGGAACCGGTTTCGGGGCTGAGCCAGTTGGAGGGCCAATTGGCGGGAAGTTTCGGCGGCGCTTCGAGGGTGATCTCGATTTCGCGGAAACGATCGCTGAGGCTCTGCATGTCCTCGGAGAAGCGGATGCGGCCTTCGTCGAGGTAGCCGATGTGGCTGGAGAAGCTTTCGATTTCGGCGAGGTCGTGCGAGGAAATGAGAATGGTGACGCCTTCGGCGCGCTCCAGCATGCCGCTGATGAACTCGTCTCGGGCGAGGGGATCGAGGCCGGAGAAGGGCTCGTCGAGCACGAGCAGTTTGGGGCGGTAGGCAAGCGAGGAAGTGAGCGAAGCCTTCATCCACATGCCGCGGGAGAGGTCTTTCAGTTTGCGATCGAGCGGGAGGTGGAACTGATCGGTGAGGGCCGTGGCGAGCGCGTCGTCCCACGTAGGGTAGAAGGGCTTGAGGTAATTGAGGAAGTAGCCGACGGTCATCCAGTTGGGGAGTTGCTGGTTTTCCGAGACGTAGCCGATTTGTTGGAATTGGGCGGGGCCGAGTTTGCGCGAGTCGGTACCGAGGACGGTGGCGGCGCCCGCGTTGGCCTGATGGATATTCATGAGGATCTTGAGGGTGGTGGTTTTGCCCGCGCCGTTGGGACCGACGAGGCCGTAGACGGAGCCTTCCGGGACGGAGAGGGAGAGGCCGTCGAGGACGAGGTTTCGGCGGAAGCGCTTGGTGAGCTTGTCGGCTTCGATTACGGAATTCATCGCTTTGCTGTAGCTCCTTTTTCGATCTTGTTCCATTGGCGGCGCAGGGCTTCGACGACGTCCTCAAACTCGATGCCGGCCTGGATGGCGGTGACGGCGAGTTGTTCGAGGTCCGGGTCGAGGAGGTTTCTGCGGGCCGAGCGCGGGACTTCTGGGGGCGCGGCAACGACGGTGCCGATGCCGGGTTGGACAGAGAGGAAACCTTCGGTGGTGAGTTGGCCGATGACCTTGTGCGCGGTATTGGGGTTGATTTTGAGTTCCTTGCCGAGGGCGCGGACGGAAGGGAAGGGATCGCCGGGGCGCATCTGGCCGGCGAGGATGGCGCGTTTGGCGGCGAAGACGATTTGCTCGTAGAGGGAAGCGCCCGGTTGGAGGGCGACCCGGAAGGGGATCACAGGTGTATTATGCGTGCTAGTACACCTGGCGTCAAGATTTTTCTTGAAGCAAAGTGTACTATCTGTCATAGTACACGTAATGCGGCACGTGATCTGTATCTTCCTTAAGGACGCGCGGCGGCTGGGCGGGCTGTCGGCGTTGGGCTTGGCGCTGGTGTATGGATGGGCAGCGACTGAATCATGGCAATCGGATGCGTCGCCGGGATGGCTGGGGGCGGGGTTGCATCCACTGGTCACGGGCGTGTGGATGCTGCTAGTCGCACTGCTGGTGCAGGAGGACGGACTGGTGGGGGACCGGCAATACTGGCTGACGCGGCCTTATTCGCGGGTGGGGCTGGTGTTGTCGAAGGCGCTGTTTGTGGTGGTGTTTGTGCATGGTCCGTATCTGGTGGCGTGCGCGGGCGTGTTGTGGGCGCGGGGCTTCGCTCCGTGGGAGGAGTTGGGGGCGCTGTGGGAGCGGCAGATGATGGTGGCGGGATTGGTCACCATTCCATCCGCGGCGGTGGCGTCGGTGACTCGGACTTTCGCGCAGTTCGCGGGGGGAATGCTGATGCTTGCCGCGGGCGGCATGGTGTTGGCGGTGGGCCGAGGACCGTACTCGCTGCCTTGGCTGAACGTGGATGTAGTGCGGCGATTGGCGGGAGCGATGTTGCTGGGTGCGGCCGGTATTGGTGTGTTGGCGATGCAGTATCGCTGGCGGCGGACGGGGACGGCTTCAGTGGTGGGCTTCGCGGGCGTGTTGTTCACGGGGGCGGTGTTCGCCTGGACTCCGGCGTTGTACACGGAGGGACTGGGTTGCCGGTTAGGTGGTGTGTCGTTGATGTGGAGGAAGACGGAGACGAAGCCGGATCCAAGGGCCGGGTATGTGTGGGGCCGCGATAGCTATTCGGCGCAGGTGGAGTTGCGTGGCACGGCGAGCGGAGAGGTGCGTCATGCGCGCATGCTGGCGTTTTCGATGCTCGGGCCGGATGGGCAGGAGTGGGGTTTGGGGCGAAGCCTGGCGGCCCATGTGGAGACATGGGGTACGGACGACGAACGGTTGCGAGTGCTGGTGGGGAGTCCGGTGGCGGAGAGCGTGCGCGGGCGCAGGGTGACGTTGCGCGGTGCATTCAAGGTGGACGTGAATGTCGCGAAGCAGGTGGAGAGGATGGAGATTGGTGGGCCGGCACGGATGGTGGAGTGGGTGGGCCGGTGCGGGAGCGTGGTGCAGTCGGAGGACGGGTTTCTGAATCGGGATATGTTGAAGGTGTTTTGCGAGTCGCCGGCGCGGGTGCCGATACTGGCGAAGGTGGTGCTGCGGGGAAGCGGCGAGGAGATTTGGGAACAGCGGTTGGGCGCCGCGTCAGTGCATTACGGCGGGTGGGATTGGCTATCGCCGCTGGACCGGAAGCAGACGTTCTTTCCGATTGTGGAGGGGAGTGGGACGGGGAGTGGGAACAAGTGGGTGGTGCCGCGGGCAGTGTTGGCTGGGGCTCGGGTGGAGCTGATGCCGGAGGAACCGGCGGGATGCGCGGTGGTGCGATTTGAGACGGCGGGGGTGCTGGATGGTGTTGCGGGGCGATTTGTGGCGGAGGTGAAATAGGGTTGTGCGGATTATCTGGCACATTTTCCGGAAAGACGTCTGGATGTTGCGGTGGGCGGTGCTGGCGACGGTTGTGGAGATGGGGTTGTGGGCATGGGCCGAGGTGGCAAGTGGCGGGGTTCCGTGGCGGCCCGTGTACCTGTTGCGGCAGGCGATTTTGATGGGTTGGTGCTTTGCGGCATGCGTGGTGACGCTGGGAGATATGACGCCTGAGGGGGCGCCGGACTGGTCTACGCGGCCGATTTCGCGCAGAGCGATGCTGGCATCGAAGCTGGTCTTTATGGCGGTGGTGTATCATTTGCCGTATTTCCTGGCATGCGCGGCAATTTTGTGGGGAAAGGGATTTATGCCGTGGCATTATTGGGGGCGGCTGTTCGAGCAGCAACTGCTGTGCGCGGCGATGCTGAGTGTGCCGGGGTTGGCACTGGCTTCGGTGGTGGGGAGTTTTGGGGCGTATGCGGGGATTGGAGTGGGGCTGATCATTGTTGGAATGGGTGTTCCGCTGGCGGGTGATTGGCAGCGGGGGATGACATGGGTTGCGGATCCGGGGCGGGAGTGGTGGCTGCTGGTGATGATGGTGTTGAGTGCGATGGCTGTGTTGGTGGTGCAGTGTGAGACGAAGCTGAAAGCACAGGCGAGATTGCTCGGGTTGGGATTGGTGGCTGCGCTGGTGATGCTCTATCTGTGGGTGCCGGCGTCACCGATGGAACGGCTGCGTTGCGGACCGGGCGCTGTGGCGGGTTGGAGCGGGAAGGTGCGTCAGGAGGGCGGCGGGAAGCGCGATTGGAAGGCACAGGGTTATTTCGATCGGGACATATACTCTATTCCGCTGGCGGTGCCGGAGGCGCGGGATGGGTTGTTGGTGAAGCCGCTGGTGGTGGATTGGACGATGCAGGCGAGTGATGGGCGGCGCTTCGCGAGCGGACGGGGCACTCGGGCCGATTGGGGGCGCGGATATTTGAATGTGGGGATGTCGCAGGGGATTGTGGAGAAGACCGAAGGGGTGGAGGCGCGAATGCACGTGGTGCTGCGGGTGGATGTGTCGAAGCCGCTTGCGCCGGTGTGGAGGAGGTCGAACGGTGTAACCGTAGTTCCGGGGTTAGGGCGCTGTGGGAGTTGGCTGGAAGGGCGCGAAGAGGACGGAAGGCTTCACGTATTTTGCGAATCGCCTGGTGATTTGGGTAGGGACGTGGCGGTGACGGTGCATGCTCCGGCGCGGCACTGGCGGCGGGAGTTGAGGCAGGAGGATCTTTACGGATCGGTATCGGTGTGGCTCTCGCCCGTGCGGAGAGTGGAGGCGGATTTGATGGTGGTGGAAAAGATGAAGGAAGGGGAGGAACATTATTGGGAGGCGACGCGGGCGGAGGTGGAAGGCGCGTCTTTGGAGTTTGTGCCGGAGGAACGGGTGGGGTGTGAAGTTGCGGACTTTGGCGTGGAGGGGCGGTGGGATCACGCGGCCGGACGCTTTTGGGCGAAGGAGGACAGGCGGTAATTAGAGGGCCGTATTCCCCTGTTCCCGTAGCCGAAACTCATTCATCAATTGTTGAACGAGGCGGAAAGACTCCATTGCCTGAGGATCAGACTGATCCACGGTTTCCGGAGGAGTGGTCATGGCGGGAGGCAGAACTCGGGATGGTATTTTGATCGGCCCATTCTCTTGCTCGTAGAGTGCGAGGTTGATTCCGAGGAAGAGGTGCATGAGCTTTGCTTGAGCCCAGGGCACGGAAACGTCAGTGTGCCAGTCGATATTTTGCGCACCGGGTTCCAATTGACCGAAGAATATCCGCAGGTCCCAAGCGCTCATCTCGAAGCGAACATTGTTCGCATAAACAGGGATCACGTCGGTATCAGCAGGGGGCGTCTGTTCATTTTCAGGCATTGGATCTCCTCTCGACTCGGCGTGCGGCAGATGTGGGACGTACCCGGTGGCTGCTTCTGCTCCGGCCGCGCGGAGCGGCGCCAGGGATGTCTGCCTTGCCGGGCAGTTGTTGAGGAACTGGTGTCTGATGACTTGGTGGCAACTGCGGGGTGTAGTTGATGCGGATCTGCGCGAGAAGGCTTGTTTGAAGCAAATACCCGTGCCAGGAGTTGAGCGCACCCAGACGGGTTGTGTTCACGGGTGACTCTGTCCGTGCTTGGGTAGCCGGGTGATGCAACTGGCCGCTTGAGGTTGCACGAAGGAGCACCTCTCTGGCCAGCATTGTGGACCACACTCCATTTTGCAGACTAGCCATTTCGCGTGCGGCCTCCGCAATTACGTCAGGTTCTGCTGTATCATCCAAGGCCAACAGATACGCCGCAAGTGCGACGTCGTGTGGGTGCTCCTGATCGGTGTGTGCCTCCGCCTTGATAAGTTGGAGGAGGCGCGCCTTTATAGCGGTATTGCCTTCGGCTGTATGTGACGCCGTCCGGAGTTCGTTGAAGACGGGATTTGCTCGAAGGAGACGCAGGAAGAGTTTTCTTCCTGCCGCCAAATTCATTTCCGCGGAGAAAGCTGGGCTTTCGATTCGATCTAAGGTTCCTGTCAGTGCAGTCATCGAGCGGATAGGTCCCTTCTTTCACTATAGAACCGAATGTTCTTGCCATAGCAATCGGGAACATCATTATGTGGATGGAAGTACTCTCCATCACGACCGAACTGGCTGAGGACAAGAACCTGTCTTGTGCCGAATATCAACTCGTTTGCGATGACGATGCCTACGTGCGCGATATCGCCATGATCGTCGGTGTAAACAACGACGTCGCCCCTGTGTACGTCCGCCAATTGTTCCACGAGCGCAAAACCATCGTCGGCGAGTATGGCGGGCACATACTCCGGATCAATCGATGTGCGGCGGTTTGCGAAGACCATTCCCACGCAGTTGTAGGTGGCGCTGAGGGAGCGGGGTATCCTTCCCGGATGACCGTCCGTAACTTGTCTGCGTGCCGCTTGCATCGACTCTGTCGGGCGTTCCGGGAACTGTTCGTTGGGAATACGCCTCCGTTTCGACGTTTCGAGCGCGATACTCCTTTTATCACCCGGACCACCAGGATTGATCAGGATTGCGGACATTGATGGACGTATTATCGCACTCTGTCTTATGCGGCGGGGCGTTTTTGGTTGGTGATGGAGAGGAAGTAGTCGATCATGTCCATGGGGACGTCGGCGTTTAATTCGACTTTGCGTTTGGCGTGATCGATTTTGATTTTGTCGAAGAAGCGGAGCATTTCGGGTTTATCGCTGGGAGTAGAGAGGCGGCCGAAGCCGATTAGGGCTCGCAACATGTCGTGGAGTTGCTTGGCGTCCTTTTCGTCGCCGCATTCGCCCATGGCGTCGAGGCTGAGGCCGTTCTGCATGTCGAGAGTCATGGTGACCGTTTCGAGGGAACGGAAGATGCGGTTGAGGTTGGCGAGGTTGCCGGTTTGGGGGAGGGGGATCGGTGCGAAACCGCCGATGGCGACGCCCCAGATGTGCTTGTCCTGGGGGAGGTCGGCGACCTGGTGAAGGACTCCGCGCTTGCTGTTGTCGTCGCCCTTGGGTGTGACGGCGGATTCGAGATATGGCATCTTGGCGGCGAGGGCGATGGTCTTGTCGATGAAGACGAGGCCAGCTTCGTCTTTGGTGAGGATGGTGCGGGTGCCGGCGGTGATGCGTCGTGCGCCTTCCTTTTCGAGGAGGGCTTCGATGGCTTTCGGATCTTCGAAACGGCCGCGCACGATGAGGACTCCATCTTTGCCGTTGGAGGCGAAGACCACTTCGTCGATGTCTTTGCGCGGGTCGATGCGGGTGCGCTTGACGAAGTCGTCGAGCTCTTTGAAATTGCTGCCGGTGGAGAGCTTCTGATAGACGGGGGTGGCTTGGATTTTGGCGATGCGGGCTCCGACGAGGACGACGGTGTCGTGCGGGATGAAGTCCTCAATGGAACGGGAAAGGACGATGCCTTTCTCCGATTGCATGCTCTTGCAGGAGGTGAGTGCGACGAGGGCGCAGGAGAGGGCGACGATGCGGCGCATGTTAGAAATCCCTCCGGCGGAAGATGTGGATGGACAGAGCGAGGATGGCTGCTCCGACGGCGGCGGTGGTGGCGATGGGAGTGAAGCTTTGGATCTTTGTACCAAGGACGATGTCCATGGTGAGGCGGCCGATGTCGTAGACCTTGGGGAGGCAGTGATAGAGCATGCGCCAGAGGGTGCGGGACCATTCCGAACCGAGGAGGCGATCCATCATCTCGACCTGGGCGAGGATGGGGCTGATGAGCATCAGTCCGGTGGGGACCATGACTGCGAGGGCGGTGCTTTCGAGCAGCACTCCGATTAAGACGACGACCGCGAGGAGCACCGCGAACAGGAACATTGTGGTGGCGATGGCGATTAAGAAGGCCGGGGTCCAGATGCCGGTTTTGATGCCGAGGATGAGCCAGATGCCGCAGACCAGATAGGCGATGTTGCCGCCGACGACGAGGACGTTGCCGAGATAGCGGCCCAATAGAAGATGAGCGCGGCTGACGGGTTTAGAGAGAAGCAGTTCGATGCGGCCGGGTTCGAGGACGCTGGGGATGAGCCCGGCGGAAGCGAACACGGCGAGGAACATTCCCCAAGTGTATAGGAACGCGGCCACGCCAGCTTGGACTTTGCGGACCATCTGATCGGCGTCGATGTTCGCGTCGGCGCGGTTTCCGAACAAGGAGATAGTGGCGGTGGCGCCCTGCATGATGTCGATCTTCATGATGAAGAGGAAGAAGGCAATCATGAGGGTGGAGAGGGCGAAGAGGCCCCAGAAAATTTTGCGGGCGAAGGCTTCGCGGAACGTGTCGACGACGATGGCCTGGGTGACGGTGAGCGTTCTATTCGCCATTGACGCTCCTGATAAAAACATCTTCGAGGGTAGATGTTGTGGGGATGAGGGATTCGATTTCGATGTTGTTGGCGCGGAGCAGGTCGATGGTGGAGTTGGCGGTGGCGCGCTCGTGGAACTGGATGTCGAGGAATGTTTCGCGCGGGGCGAAGGAACTGGCGCGGAGGACGATTTCGTCGCGGAGTTTTTCGGGGAGTTCGGCGGGTACGGTGAGCCGGTACCCCTTGCCGGCGGTGAGGTCGCGGACTTTGCCCTGGAGGACGATTTTGCCTTTGTGGAGGATGGCGACGTCGCGGCAGAAGGCTTCGACTTCTGCGAGTAAATGCGAGTTGACGAAGATGGTGACGCCGCGCTGTTCGAGGGATTGGAGGATTTCGCGGATCTGGCGGCGGCCGACGGGATCGACGCCATCGGAGGGCTCATCGAGGATGAGGAGCTTGGGCTCATGCATCAGGGCTTGGGCGAGGCCGACGCGCTGGAGCATGCCCTTGGAATATTTGCCGAGGCGAACGTCGCCCCAATCGTCGAGGCCGACGAGGGCGAGGAGTTCGGGGATGCGGCGGCGGCGCGCGGTGGAGTCCATGCCGGAGAGTGCGCCGTAGAAATCGAGCATGGCGAAGCCGGTGAGGTAAGTGGGGAAGCGGTGATTTTCGGGGAGGTAGCCGATGTCGCGGCGAGCTTCGGGGAGGGCGGCGTTCTGGCCGAAGATGTGGGCGGAGCCGGCGGTGGGATGCACGGCGGAGAGGAGCATTTTGACGGTTGTGGTTTTACCCGCGCCGTTGGGGCCGAGGAGGCCGTAGGTGGTGCCTTTTTCCACGTGCAGGCTGATGCCATCGACGGCACGCACCTCACGGCCGCTCCAGAAGGAGCGGAAGGTTTTGCTGAGGCCGTTGGTTTCGATGGCGAACGCGGTCATGGCTGTGGTTTACGGATTATCGCTCCTGTATGAGGAGACGAGGCTACTGGCCGGATTTGTTCCCTTCCTTTTTGCGGGCCTCGCGGTACTTGTCGGTCTGGGAGAGGGTGTGCCACTCGGGGGCTTCGTGGCGATCCGCGATCATCCAGACTGCGGTGGCGACGGTGCGATTGATGCGGGCCATGTTGTCGTAGTCGATTTTTTCCCAGTGATCGCCGAGGCCGTGGTAGTCGGGGAATTCGAAGGCGACGCAGAAGGTATGGGCGGGGACGCCGGAGTTGGCGAAGGCTTGATTGTCACTGCGGGCGAAGAAGGGCTCAGAGTTTTCTTTGTTGTTGACGATTTCGACGCCCGTGAGTTTGCCGGCGAGTTGGAAGTAGTCGATGACTTCGGAGAAGGCATAGCCGGTGGGGCTGAGGCGATTGATCTGCGGGCCTTCGCTATCGTCGGTGCGGCCCATGTGTTCGAGGTTGATATTGGCCACTGTTTGGGCGAGAGGGAAGACGGGATGGCGCGCGTAGTAGAAGGCTCCGAGGAGGCCTTTCTCCTCGCCGAAGACGGTCATGAAGATGATGGTGCGTTTGGGGCGTTGGGGAAGAGCGGCGAAGGTGGAGGCGAGTTCGATGACGGAGGCGGTGCCGCTGGCATCGTCGTTGGCGCCGTTGTAGATGCCGTCGCCATCGACGGGAGTTGCGGTTCCAATGTGGTCGTAGTGGGCGGTGACGAGGACGTAGGTGTTTTTGAGTTGCGGGTCGGAGCCGGGGAGGATTCCGATGACGTTTTTGAGCGGGGCGGGGCGTTCGATGGGCTCGGGGACCTGGAGAGTGAGTTGGGCTTCGGTCTGGCCGGAGGCGAGCGGGGTGAGCATGGCGGCGAGTTTCGCGGAGTGGACGGCGCTGGGTTGGAAGAAGCCTCCGCCGCGGCGGCCGGATGGAGGGCGCGATGGATCGATGAGTTGGCCGGTAGCTCCGGCGCCGCGCTCGCTGTCGTCGCGGATGGCGAGGATGAAGGCGGGCTTGAGTCGGCGGAGGGCGCTGTAGAGATCGGAAGCGGCGCGCATGCGGTCACTACGCTCTTCGCGCGGGAGGCGGAAGATGGCGGCGCGGCTGGGAGTGAAGGCGAGGACGACTTTGCCTTCGAGGCTGTTTTCGGGCTGTTCTTTGAGTTTTGCGGTGTCGTCGAGGCGGGCGATGAAGATGGGCGCGTTGTGGAGGTTGACCGGTTCGAGGGTGTTGATGGAGAGGTGTGTGGCGTCGAGTTCGATGGTATTGTCGCCGTTGCGGACCTGGAGTTTGACGCCGTCGAGCGGGATTTGTTTGTAGGTCCAGGGCGCGATTTGGAAATAGGAGGAAGAGCCGGGGATGGTTTCGAGGCCGGCGCGGCGGAATTGCGCGGCGATGTATTCGGCGGCGATGTCGAGGCCGGGGGAAGGTGTGTTGCGGCCTTCGAGGAGATCGGAGGCGAGGAAGGAGACGTGGCCCTTGAGGGCGTTGGGGGCGATGTGGGAGAAGGTGTCGTGGACTGGGGGCGGGACGGTGGCTTCGATGGGTGGGGCTGCGTAGAGAGAAGACAGCAGCAGGAAGCCCAGAAGGGGGAGAAATCGCATGAACTTATCATAGCGTCTCCCTATGTGTTTTCTTTGCGTCAGGGAATTGTCAAATTTTGGTTTGGGGAGTAACCATTTGGTGACGCGCGGGTTCAATACGTCTATCGGTGCGAGTCAACAGGATGAAGCCGGGCGCGGGGGCGCTCCGTTTTGGAGCGCTGTGTCTCATTGTTTGGACGTCGTGTTCGCTGTCGTCGCGAAGCGGCGTGGTTTTGTTGCCGGTGCTGGCGGCGACGTATGCGGATGCGGTGGCGCCGGGGGCGATTCAGCGAGTGTGCGCGGAGGATGAAGCGGATCTGCCGCGGTATTTGGGTGGCAAGGGGCTGCCGTATGCGGCATCGCTGGTGCGGACGCTCGATGGGCGGCGGTGTCATATTTACTACGAACCGACGGTGAGCGGGTTCCGGGCATCCGCTGAAGACGCGGCGGTGTCGGAGTTAGTGTTCGGAATTGACACGGCGGCTTTTTTGTCGCGGCGGGAAGCGGTGGTGGGCGATGGGTTGGATGTGATGAAGCAGATGCTGCGGGCGGTCGATCGTCCGTTGCGGGTGACCGTGGGTTTGGCGACGGAAGAGGACGAAGTCTATCGGGGGGCGTTGCGGCATCACTTTCCCGAGTCGAAGCATGAGTTCGTGGTGCAGCGGCATCCGGTGGAGGATTACAATCCATGGGCGCAGGATTTTCTCAAGGCGGGCCGCGTTGGGACGGAGAGCAAGATGCTGGTGACGAGGCAGGGCTTTGAAGGAAGACGATCGATGGGGGCGGAGATCCGGCCGCTGCTGGATGCGTACGCGGGGCCACGGTATGTGCGGAGCAAACTGTCGTGGGAAGGTGGCGATGTCCAGTTTGCGATGCACCCGAAGGAGCCGGGGAAACTGGTGATGTTCTATGGAACGAGCGCGAAGCGGTATTGGGGCGATGGGCTGACGCGGGAGGAATTTGAATATGTGATGCGGGTGGAGTTTGGAGCGGATGCGGCCGTGTATATGGGGGATCTGGCTCCGCATGTGGATTATCTGATGACGTTGTTGCCGGAAGCGCGGACGGCGTTGGTGGCGGCTCCGGTGTGCGGGGATCAACGATTGGCGAAGGCGGCGCTGGAGGTGTTGGAGAAGCGGTTCATGGACGGAGTGCCTCGGGAGGTTGCGGAGTTGCGCGGGACGATGACGCTCGAGTGGGTGGAGAAGGCGAAGCAGGCGCATCGTGGATGGCGGCGGCGTGTGGACCGGGAGAAGGCGGCGAAGGTGGAGGCGTATTGGGCGGCGAATTGTCCGGGGGATGAACGGCGGTGCTTGCAGAATGGCGGATTGCGGAAGATGGTGACGGAACAGCCGGAGGTGTTGCGGATGTGGGCGGAGGTGGCGGCCGAGGCACAGACGGAGAATGTGCTGGTGTTACGGCTGCTGGATATCGTGGAGGGGCAACTGGAGGGGTGCGACGGGAAGTACCGGCATCGATTGGAGCAGGTGATTGGGATGTTGGGGCAGCTTGGATTTCGCGTGGTGCGCGTGCCGGGGATACCGGGGAGCACGGATCCGATGTCGTACTGGACGGGGGTGAGTTATGTGAATGCGGCGGTGGTGGATAAGAAGGTGTTTGTGCCGCGATTGGGATTGGGGGCGTTGGAGGATGGGTGGTTGGAGGAGATGCGGCGGGAGATGCCCGCGGGGTATGCGGTGGTGGGGGTGGATGCCCGCTTGCTGCTGTTGAAGAATGGCGGGGTGCATTGTGTGATGGCATTTGGGCGGTAGGTTGTGAAGGACGGTTGAATTCCGCGAGGTAATGGGATAGGATTCGCGGACAGTATGAAACGCCTGTTAATCGCCATAATTTCTTGCGTAACCCCGTTGATTGCGCAAAACGCCCAACTGCGCGGTTTGGTGACTGATCCGACCGGCGCAGCAGTACCTGGGGCGAACATCTCCATTTCCAATACCGCGACCGGCGTTGTCCGGGATACGGTATCGAACGAGCAGGGTATTTACCGGTTGCCGTTGCTGCAGCCGGGCAAATACGAGATGCAGGTGAGCAAGGAAGGGTTCAAGTCGGTACAGCAGAAGAATATTGTGCTGCAGATCGACGATTTGGTGACGATTGATGTGCCGATGGAAGTTGGCGCACAGAGCCAGAGTGTAACAGTGGCGTCGGACATGCCGCTGTTGCGGAAGGACGATGCGCAGACGGGTTTGGTGATCGACAACAAGCGGATTCAGGAGCTGCCGCAGTATAACCGCAACGCGCTGGCGTTTGCGACGCTGGCGCCGAACGTGAATGGGACGGCGGACCAGCAGGGCTATTCGACGGACTTCCGGATCAACGGAGGGCGGACGGCGAAGGCGGAATACATTATTGATGGCGTTGCGGTGACGACGGGCTACCGGCATGACGTGCCGCCATCGATCCCGTCGATGGAGGCGGTGGGCGAATTCAAAGTGATCACGAACGGCTTGTCGGCGGAGTACGGAAGGCTGTCGGGCGGGGCGGTGACGCTGGTGACGCGAGGGGGGACGAACGAGTATCACGGATCGGCATACGAGTTTTTCCGCAACGATAAGTTGAATGCGAACGATTGGAACTCGAACCGGTTTGGGCGTGCAAAGGGTGTGTTTCACGACAACGTATTTGGCGGGTCAGTAGGTGGGCCAGTATGGTTGCCGAAGGTGTACAAGGGGAAGGACCGGACGTTCTTCTTCTTGAACTATGAAGGGACGCGGCGGCGGACGGGATCGAACGCGCAGTTGGCGAGTGTGCCGTCGGACCTGGAGCGGGAAGGGGACTTTTCGCAATCGTTGATTGACACGGGGAGGGCGGTGCAGATCAACGATCCGTTGACATCGCGGGCCGAGAGCGGGCGCGTAGTGCGGACGCCATTTGCGGGAAACCGATTGCCGGCGTCGCGGATTGATCCGATTTCGAAGATATATATGGGTTTTTATCCGAAAGCGAACACGGCGCCACGGCCGAATTCGTCGCACGACCAGAATTTCATCGGGTCGGCGACGACGCCGCTGGACAACAACCGGTGGACGGGGCGGTTGGACCAGAACTGGAATTCGAAGCACAATAGCCATTTCACGCTGACGCAATTCGACGAATTCAGCGCGGGCTTGCGGTGGTTATCGGCGTTGCAGCCGGTGACGACGAACGACACGAAGGCGTGGACGCTGGCATTCGATCACAACTACCTGTTCAGTCCGACGACGATTGTGAATTTGAAGTTAGGGGCCGTGCGGTCGGTGGGATTCAGCGGCGCGCAGGTGGACGCCGATTCGGCGGGATGGAATCTGACTCCGGAAGTGATCAATCTGATCGGGACAACGAAGAACCGTGTGCCGAGTTTAGGGACGGCGGACACGGTGACGGGAATCGGTGGCGGGAGCGTGACGGACAACCGGGACACGATCTATTCGGGGATGGCATCGGTGCAGAAGCTGATGGGGCGGCACACGCTGAAGTTCGGCTATGAGCACCGGCGCTACTATTCGAACATTTATTCGGGGGGCTCGTTTTCGACGGCGAGCATCCGGAGCGCGACGAGCCAGTACTTTGACGCGCCGAACAACGGGCAGGGATCGGGGCTGGCGAGCTGGATGTTGGGCGTAGTGGGCGGCGGCAGCGGGACGCAATTGGCCGGGCCGGCGTCGTTGCAGCCTTATCACGGGGTGTACATTCAGGACGACATCAAGGTGGCGAAGAACCTGACGATCAACGCCGGGCTGCGTTGGGATTACGAGACTCCGCGGACGGAGCGTTACGACCGGCAGACGTTTTGGGATCGGGACTACAAGTGGCCGGTGAATGCGGCGGCGGGCTGGAACTGGAACACGGCGCTGGCGCAGGCGCAGGCAGTGGGATCGAGCGCGCCGACACCGGAGTGGACGCAGAAGGGCATCTACGGGCGGGTGGCGTTGATGAACACGAAGGAGTATCCGATGCGGACGATGCAGGACAAGCAATTCGACCGGATCGGGCCGCGGCTGGGCGCAGCGTGGTCGGTGTCGCCGAAGACGGTGGTGCGAGGCGGCTACGGATTGATCTGGATGACGCTGACGGGGAGTTTCCATTTGAACGGGTCGCCGTGGAACATCGGGTATGGGGATGCGGCGCGTCTGATTCAGGGCGGGACTCCGGATGGCGGGCTGACGTTTCCGCTGCGGTTTGCGAATCCGATGCCGGGTGGAGCAGGATTGGTGCGATTGACGCGCGACATTGATGCGTTGAACAAATCGGTGATGGGGAACTGGTTCGTATCGTCGGCGACGAATATTGCGCCGGGCTATGAGCATGCGTTCCATTTCGGGGTGCAACGGGAAGTGGGATCGGGATGGAAGGCGTGGCTGCTGGAAGTGAACTACACGGGGAACCTGGGGCGGAAGCTGCCGTATTACCTGGGCACGGGAGAACACATTCTGCAGGATGCGTATCACAAGATCGGGCCGCTGGGATTGAAGTTGAACAACCAGGTGCAGAATCCGTATGTGGATTTCATTCCGCAGTTCACGGGGATGGGATCGGCGACGATTCCGTTCGGGCGGCTGTTCCAGAACAATCCGCTGTGGACGGAGATCTGGACGTTGGGCGAGCCGCTGGGGCGATCGAACTATCATGCGGGGTACGTGCAGGCGGAGCATCGTTTCTCGGGAGGGTATGGGTTCCTGGTGAACTACACGTTCTCGAAGTTGTTGAACGATGTGGGTTCGTACGACGGGTCGTTCAGCATGCCGTATCCGCAGGCGGGTTTGCCGGTGTCGAGCACGTATGGAGTGGCGACGACGGACATCACGCACAAGCTGCTGTTCAACTACAGTGTGGATCTGCCGTTTGGGAAGGGGCGCCGGTATTTGAGCGCACCGTCGGGGATTGGGGCGAGCGTGGTGGACTATGCGGTGGGCGGATGGACGATGGCGGGGACAACGACGATACGCGGTGGAGTGCCGGTGACGGTGCGGACGCCTTCGAACACGGTGGGCGGGCTGGGCTCGAACTGGTACAACATCGGGCACGGGCGTGATTCGCAGCCGGTGTTGACGGGTGTTCCGTTCATCAATGGAGTGAGCGGGCACACGGCGATGGAAGGGGCCGGCGGGTTCCAGCCGTACTTTAATCCGGATGGATTCCGGGTGGTGCGGGACTTCGAGATTGGGGACGCGCCGTCGACGTTTCCGAACTTCCGCGGGCCTGGGTTTTCGCAGTGGGATTTATCGTTGTTGAAGAGTTTCCGGCTGAAGTCGGAGAGCCGTTCGTTCCAGCTTCGGATGGAGGCGCAGAACCTATTCAACAAGATGAATCCGGGGAATCCGGGGAATGCGATTCTGTCGCGGACGTTTGGGGTAATCACGGGGCAGCAGGGTGCTCCTCGGCGGATCATGGTGGCTGCTAAGTTTTACTTTTGACGCTGCAGGCTGAAATAGGGAAAGCGGCTGGGGATGCCCGGCCGCTTTTCTTTGTGTGCCGAGCATGTTCGACGACTAGTGGGGTGCAAGTCCCCATCCCAACCTGATGGAGGTGAAGGGTAGCAAAGCGCAAGGGCGTCGCCGCGAGGCGGGGTCTGAAGGAAGCGTGGAGCAAAAGCGCGAGCCGATGAACGAAAAGCGGATACGAGGCCTACGGCGTGGGACGGGTTGGCAAAGGACAACGAAGTCCATATCCATCAAGAGCGCTGGTGGTAAATCCGACGGTTGCGCGTGGAAAGAAGTTGAGCTTACCTCGGGAGATCTGCCGTTTGTCGTGGAATCACGACTGAGGATCGAGTGATCGGTCCTGACCGGGCGGCAGAAGTCAGCATCGGGTGTAGTAGCGTGGAGAGCCTGTGAAAGCAGGCAGGAGCGAAGACGAACGGTCCTCCGCAAGGAGGGTAAGAGGAGAGGCAAGTAAGCAACGCAACTCATGAGCGACAAGCGGCAGAATAACCAGCTAGTGCTGGCCTTTATGGAGGAGAGTAGGAGTGAAGCTCCGACGGCCTCTGTGCAAGGGACCGAAACGCTTGCGGCGGAGCGGGAAAGCAGAAAGTCCGGCCATTACCGAACGGTTGATGGAAGAGGTCTGCGAGCGGGAAAACTGCAAGCAGGCATTGGCACGAGTCAAGGCCAACAAAGGGAGTCCGGGGATGGACGGGATGACTGTCCAGCAGTTACCGGAATACCTGAAGCAGCACTGGCTAGCAATCCGGGAACAGTTGTTGAGAGGGACCTATAAGCCGCAACCGGTGAAGCGGGTGGAAATCCCGAAGCCGGACGGAGGGGTGCGCAAGCTTGGTATCCCAACGGTGTTGGATCGATTCATCCAGCAAGCGGTGATGCAGGTTCTGCAACGCAAGTGGGACCGGACGTTTTCCGAACACAGCTACGGGTTTCGGCCTGGGCGATCGGCGCAACAGGCGGTGGAAGCGGCGCAGCAGTACATTGCGGCGGGATACCGCTGGTGCGTGGACTTGGATTTGGAGAAATTCTTCGACCGGGTTTCGCACGACAAACTGATGGCGAAGATCGCGACAAGGGTCGGCGACAAGCGGATGCTGAAGCTGATCCGGTCGTTTCTGACCGCTGGCGTGATGGAAGGCGGGTTGGTCAGTCCGGTGGATGAGGGGACGCCCCAGGGCGGTCCACTCTCACCATTGCTCAGTAATCTCGTGCTCGACGAGTTGGACCGAGAGTTAGAAAGGCGATGCCTGCGCTTTGCACGGTATGCGGACGACAGCAATATCTACGTTCGCAGCCGGCGGGCAGGGGAGCGAGTGATGGAAAGCATTACGCGCTTCTTGCAGGACAAGCTGAAGCTCAGGGTCAATGACGAGAAGAGTGCGGTTGCACGGCCATGGGAAAGGAAGTTTCTAGGATTCAGCTTTACCGCAGATCGCCAACCGAAACGGCGGATAGCGCCGAAAGCGGTGAAGCGATTCAAGGAGCGAATCCGGGAATTGACGGGCCGGACCAGGGGAGTCAGCATCGAACGGATGGCCGAGGAACTGACCCGCTATCTGCGGGGGTGGATCGGCTACTTCGGGAGGTGCCAAACGCCCTCCGTGCTGCAGGGTCTTGAGAAGTGGGTCCGACACAGGCTGAGGTCTGTGATCTGGAAGCAGTGGAAGCGAGGGAAGGTGCGGTTCGCCGAACTCGTCAAACGAGGAGTGAGCAAGGACCTCGCCGCGAAAACGGCGGGCAGCGCCCATGGACCGTGGCGGTTGGCGGACTCACCGGCCCTTCACTTCGCGCTTGCCCAATGCTTACTTCGACTCGCTCGGACTTCCGAAGTTGGCTGTCCGGTAGGCTCAACCCGCCGAACCGCCGTATACGAGACCCGTACGTACGGTGGTGTGACAGGGAAAGCTAGTGATAGCCTACCTATGTCAAATTTGGTGGCGCGAACGGTAACTGTTAGGGGCGGGATGCGTCGGTATCATTAGTGCAGATGTACTTTCTAAGAGTGGTGTGTGTCGTGGCCGCGCTGGCCGCGGTGGCGACGGGGCAGGCGCGTCCGGAAGGGCCGATGGGGCGTGGACGGGGTCCTTCGCGGGCGGTGACGGCGGCGGATCCGAATGCAAAGCCGGGGCGCGTGGAAGGGCGGGTGGTGAACGCGAAATCGGGTGAGCCGATGCGGAAGGCGATGGTGACGCTGGGTGGCGCCGGGCCGCGCGGCGGGTCGCCACGAGCGGTGATGACGGAAGCGGATGGACGGTTTGTGTTTGAGGGCGTGGAGCCGGGCAGTTATCAACTGGCGGCGGAACGCACGGGGTATTTGCGGGCGACGTATTCGGCATCGAAGAGCAGCCGCAGTTCGGGCGTGAGCGTAGCGAGCGGGCAGAGTGTGACGGGCTTGGAATTGAAGATGCTGCCGCATGGAGTGCTGGCGGGCAAGATTGTGGATGCGGATGGCGAGCCGCTGCAGGGCGTGCAGATATCGGCGATCCGTGTGAATTCGCTGGGCGGGAAGATGAGGGCGGCTCCGGTGGAGTTCGGATCGACGAATGATCTGGGGGAGTACCGGGTGTATCGCTTGCCGGCGGGGCGCTACTATTTGATGGCGACGCGGAGCCGGCGCGGCGGGCCGGAGGAGAAGGGCCGCGATGGGTTGCGGGAATCGTATGTGGACACGTACTTTCCGGGTGCGACCGAAACGAGCGGAGCGACGGTATTGGAATTGGGCGCAGGGCAGGAGATCAGCGGGTTGACGTTTCCGCTGCGGCGGACTGCGGTGTACCGGGTGAGTGGCAAGGTTGTGAACATGCCGGCGGGCGTGCGGATGCCGTCGTTGCGTGTGTTTTTGCGCGGCGGGGATCGCGATACGATGCAGATGGTGGGGCCGGGTTTGAGCGGCGGCGTGCGGGAGGATGGGCGCTTCGTGATTGATGGCGTTCAGCCGGGGCAGTATGTGCTTTCGTCGCTGGCGATGGATCGCGAGCCGGTGAATTTGGGGAGCTTGCGATTGACCGTGGGAACGAGCGATGTGGATGAAGTGACGTTTCCGCTAGGCGAGCCAGTGACGGTGACGGGCACAGTGCGGATGGAGAACGGAGAGCTGCTGACGAATGCCGGCTCGGCGCGGGTGCAATTGGCGGTGACGAATCCGATGTTCGGATCGCGGAAGGAATCGCCGTTGAAGGCCGACGGAACGTTCCGCATCGAGCGTGTGTCGCGGGAAACGGCGTATGTGGCGGTTGCCGGGTTAGCGGCGGGGAATTGGATACGGTCTGTGAAGATGGGCGGACAGGAACTGGCCTTGGGGCTGGTGGATCTGGGGAGCGGCGGCGGGTTGATGCAGTTGGAAGTTGTGGTGAGCGATAAGGTGGGGGTGGTGGAAGGCTCGGCGAGTGTGGAAGGGAAAGCGGCGAGTGAAGGGCTGGTGACGCTGGCTCCGGAGCCTTATCCGGTGGGGCGTGCGGACCTGGTGCGGACGGCGAGCATTGGGGAAGGCGGAGCATTCCGGTTGGATGGAGTGCCGCCGGGGGAATACCGGGTGTATGCGTGGGAGACGATGGAGCGGGATTCCTACACAGATCCGGAAGTGTTGAAGAAGTTCGAAGCGGCGTCAGTCAAAGTGCGAGTGAAGGAGAATGAGACGGCGCGGGCGGAACTGAAGGTGTCGCGCGTGGATCAGCCTTGAAGCGATCCGCGCAGTGTGGAGTGGGTGCGGAAGAGGATGGACTTGACGGCGGAGACGGAGCAATCGAGGCGGCGGGCGATTTCGCGGTATTCGCAGCCTTCGTATTTGTGGAGGATGACGGCGGCTTTTTGACGCTCCGGGAGGGAATTGATGATGTGGGCGACGCGGGCGTGGCGCTCATGTTCGAGGAGCAGCTTTTCGGGTGTGGGTGTGTATTCGGCTGTCCAGCGGTGGAGGGCCTTGGGCGAGAGGGCGTTGATGTCCTGGTGGAGGCGGCGCTGGCGCTTGATCCATTTGCGGGCGTGATTGGCGGCGATGCAGTAGAGCCAGGTGGTGAATTCGGCGGCGGGTTCGTAGGAGTGGCGGGCGAGGTAGACGCGGAGGAAGACTTCCTGGGCTAGCTCCTGGGCGACGGCTTTGTCGATGACCATGCGGGCGATGAACTGAACGAGCTTCCGTTCGTGGCGGGTGACGATGGTGTTCATTTCTTCGTCGGCTCCGGACTTGAGGCGGAGCATGCTGCGGACGTCATCGGAGAATGTGACGGTGGTGTCCGATGGGCAGGGGAATTGCATCACTGATTATGATGAGGCATGGATGGCGGCGTGTCGCGGTTTGGGGCGGGGTTCTTAACAATTCTTTACAGAGGGGCGGAGTTTGTTTTTCTCGCCAAGGCACTAAGACGCGAAGATCGCCAAGAATGCAGATTTGGAATGTGGGACGGCTTGGCGGCTTGGTTTTGGCTTGGGTGGATGGACGCTCGCCGATGTGGAGTTTATGTGGGCGGCCAAGACCGCAAAAAGAGCACAATGGCTGGTGTGTTAGGGGTTGAAGCGGTAGCCGGAGCCGCGGACGGTGAGGATGTGTTTGGGGTATTGGGGGTTTTCTTCGATTTTCTGGCGGAGCCAGGCGACGTGGACGTCGACGGTGCGGGTGGAGATGTCGGCCTGGTACTCCCACACCTCTTTGAGAATTTCTTCGCGGGTTAGGACTTTTCCGCGGTGATCGATGAGGTAGCGGAGGAGTTGGAGCTCTTTGCCGGCGAGGCTGATGGGGTTGCCGTCCTTGAGGACTTCGGCTTTGTCGAAGTCGGCGGAGATGATGCCGAATTGGAAGCGGACGACGGGGGTGAGGTTTTCTTTGTGGACGCGGCGGAGGAGGGCTTCGACGCGGGCCAGGAGTTCGGAAGGGTCGAAGGGTTTGGTGAGGTAATCGTCGGCGCCGAGCTTGAGGCCAACCACGCGGTCAATGACCTGCGTCTTGGCGGTGAGCATGAGGATGGCGACGTCGGAGCCTTCCTGGCGGAGCTCGCGGCAGACTTCGAAGCCGTTTTTGCCGGGGAGCATGACGTCGAGGATGATGAGGTCGAAGGAGCCGGCTTTGCCTTTGGCGAGGCCAGCGGGGCCGTTGGTGGCTGTTTCGACGGTGTAGCCTTCCGATTCGAGTAGATCGGACAAGGTGAGGAGGAGGCCGGGCTCGTCTTCAACTAACAGGATGCGCGAATTCATCTCTTTGCTCCGCAGGGACAGTGGGGATGCGCAGGACAAACTCCGTGCCTTTGCCGGGCTCGGAGTGAACGGTAACTGTCCCTTTGTGCGCGTCAATGATTCTCTTGACGAGATTGAGGCCGAGGCCGGTTCCATGGATTTGGTCGTCGACGGCGCGGCGGCCGCGGAAGAAGGGGTCGAAGATCTGATTGCGCTCTTCGGGGGGGATGCCGGGTCCACGGTCGGCGACACGGATTTCGACGGTAGCGTCGTCTGGGCTGGAGGCGGTGATGCCGATCCAGCCGCCTTCGCAGCCGTACTTGGCGGCGTTGGTGAGGAGGTTCTGGATGGCGTGTTTGAGGGCGTTGGGATCGGCGAGCACGGGCGGGAGGTTGTCCTCGATTCTGGACTCAATCTGGCAGTGGGAATCGTCGAGGACGGTGGAAGTGGAGGCGAGGGTCTCGTCGAGGATGGTGCGGACATCGGTGGGGGTTTGCTGGGCGATGGTGCGTCCGGCTTTGGCGTTGGCGAAGCGGAGGACCTGCTCGACGATGGTGGTGAGACGCTCGGATTCATCGACGATCAAGGTGCCGTAGCGCTGCACCTGCTTGGTGCTGGAGACGACGCCGCCTTTGAGGTTGTGGGCGGCGGTGCGAATGACGGCGAGCGGAGTGCGCAGTTCGTGGGAGACGCTGGCGACGAATTCCATCTGGACTTCGGCGAGCTTTTGGGCGCGGTGGGTGAACTGAAGCAAGGCGGCGATGGCGGCGAGCATCAAGAGGAGGATGCCGGTGGTGACGGCGAGATTGCGCCAGCGGGCCTGATTGACGACGGCTTCGAGCGAGCCGGCGTTGTGGCGGACGGAGAGGAGCCAGCGGCCGCGATCGGGGGCTTGGATGAAGTTGGGGGGAGGGCCGCCGTTGCCACGGCCGCGGCCACCTTCGCGGCCACGGAACAAGCCGAGGCGGCGGGCGACCTGATCGAAGGTGATATCGAAGATGGTGACGGAGGCGTCGGCGTTTTTGCCAATGGGGTTGGCCGGCTGAGCGGCGTCGGGGAAAAGGAAATGATCGGGGTATTCGCGGAGGGCGACTTCGACCTGGTATTGGAGTTTGCCCTGGGCTCCGAAGTGGCGGGTGAGGAGTTCGGGGAGCATAGCGGAGCGGACGTAGGCGGGGTCGACTTCGGCGAGGAACCAATCCATTTCGCGCATGCGCATGGGCATGGGGGGACGGGAGTCGTTGCGATCGCGGGGGGAGCGATTGAAGCGGCCGAAGCCGGGACCGGGGCCAGGGCCGGGCTCGGGGCGGTTGAAGCGGGGCATCTCAATGAGGTTGACTTCGGTGGGAGAAGGCGGCGCCATGCGGGGAGGGCCGGGGCCTTCGTCATTGAGGCGTGCGTGCAGGCGATCGTAGAAGCCTTTCCATTCGGCGGGCCAGGGTTGCTTTTCGTATTCGCCGGAGGTGGGATTGAGGAGATAGAGATCGATATCGTTCTTTTCCGGGACAGCAACGGCGAGGCGGCGGAAGAGGCGGGTGTGGGGGGAAGAGGTTTTCCATTGTTGATGGGCGCTGGAGTAGGCTTCGATGCGCTCCAGCTCTTCGAACTGGGAGGGGTAGGGGATGAGGGTGGCGAAGGCAGTGCTGAGCTCGGAGTTGAAATCCTGGCTGAGGCGCTGGAGGGACGCCTGGAGGCTGGCGCGGAGGCGCTGGCGATCGGCGACGCTGACTTCACCGATCCAGCGGTATTGCAGGACGCCGAGGATGGCGAGCAACACCACGAGCACAGCGACGAAGAGCCAGGAGAGTTGCGCGTAGCGTTTATTTTTGTCGGTGTCCATGGCAGCGGGCCGGTGTTCGCGTTTCCTTTGATTTTAGGATAACGCCTGCGAATCGTTTTTCCGGCAAAGGGTGGGTAAAGGGTTTGTTAAGAATGTTAAGCATGTCAAGAGGCGGGTTGGGTGATTTGGGGGCGCAGAGTTGGCGCAAATTGTTTGGAGGGCGAGTCTTGCGGGCGGTGAGCGGGTTCCTATCGTTGTGAGTGCATGTTTTACGCAACTCGTGGAGTCGCGTTCGGCGCGTGGCGCGTCACAGTAAGCATGAAGCAATTTGGAATGCAATTTCTGGCGGTGCTGATCTTGGGATTCGCCGCAGGCTCGGCGCAGGCCGGTGAACTGATGAAGGCGCGATTTGAACAATCGTTCGCGGTGGGACAGAGCTGGCTGCCGGCCGGTGAATATAGGATCCGCACGGTGGACGTGGGTGGTGATCAGCCGGTGTTGATGTTCGAAGGCGAGTATGGATCGGTGCTGGTGGTGGCGAACCGGAACCGCGACGATTCGCATACGTTGAGGCAGAAGCCGGAAGCAGTGCTGCGCGTGGAAAACAACAAATTGTATTTAAAACGTTTGAATGTGGCGGGGAGCAGTTACGGGTTTGACATTGTGGGATCGCCGGCGGTGCAGGCGGATTAGGTTTTGTGATTCGGAGGAGTGTCGCATGATCTGGCTGTTGCTTTTGTTTCCCGCACTGATGGCGGAGCGCGTGCCGGGACGGTACGTGGTGGAACTGAGTGGCGATTCGGTGGTGGAGCATGTGGCGCGCGCGCGGAGCAAAGGCGGCGTGCGCGGTGCTGATGCCGCGGAGCGCCGGAGCGCGGTGCGGGCCGAGCAAGGCCGATTGCGGGGACGATTGGAGCAGCGGAATGCGCGTGTGTTGGAGAGCGTGGATACGGTGGCAAACGCGATGTTGGTTTCCGTATCCGATGCCGAAGCCGAGCAATTGAAACTGCTGCCGGGCGTGAAGCGCGTGCTGCCGGTGCGGACGAAGCACATGATCATGGACCGCGCGGTGGTGTTGCAGCGGGCGCGCGAGGCGTGGAATCGCGTGGGCGAGGAACATGCCGGAGAAGGGGCGAAGATCGCAATCATCGACAGTGGCGTGGATGCACGTCACGTGGCGTTGCAGGATGCGTCGCTGAAGGCGCCGGAGGGGTTTCCACGCGCCGGGACTGACGCGGACCTGGTGAATACGACGGGCAAGGTGATTGTGTCGCGGAGCTATGTGAATCTGCTGCCTCGGCGCGATGTGGATGTGAGTGGACGCGATCACGTGGGACATGGAACGGCGCTGGCGGTGGTGGCGGCGGGCGTGCGCACGGCGGCTCCGCTGGGAACGATTGAAGGGATTGCGCCGAAGGCGTACATCGGCAATTACAAAGTGTTTGGATCGCCGGGGTTCAACGATGGAACGACGGACGATGCGATTTTAAAGGCGATGGACGATGCCGTGGCTGATGGGATGGATGTGATCAACCTGAGTTTAGGGGGCGATCTCGCGCCGCGGCTGGATGAAGATATTTCGGTGCTTGCGGTGGAGCGGGCGACGAAGGCGGGTGTCATTGTTGTCGTTGCGGCAGGGAATAACGGACCGGCGTTGAACACGATGGCATCGCCGGGGACGGCTCCTTCGGCGATCACGGTTGGTGCGGTGACGAGCGACCGCACGTTTGCGGCGAGTGTTTCGGTGGAAGGGCTGGGGTCGTACATCGGCATTTTAGGTGATGGATCAAGCCCTGTGAATGGCGTGAGTGGATCGCTGGTAGACGTGGCCTCAGTGGGCGGCGATACGCTGGCGTGTTCGGCTTTGCCTGCGGGAAGTTTGTCAGGCAAGGTGGCGCTGATTGAGCGCGGGACTTGTACGTTCCAGATCAAGCTGCAGGTAGCGCAGCAGGCCGGGGCGATTGGAGCCGTGGTGTATGCGCCGGAGAGTGCTCCTGCGCCGATTTCGATGGCTGTGGGTGGGGTGACGCTGCCGGCGATGATGGTGGCTCACGATGCGGGAGTGGCGATACGGGGGCGGCTGGCGGCTGGGGCGGTGCAGGTTTCCATGCAGTTCACGCGGCAGGCGGTACCAATGACGGCGGGACTGATTACGGATTTTTCGGCGGCGGGGCCGAATGTGGATTTGGGCATCAAGCCGGACCTGGTGGCGATTGGCGGCGATGTGTATACGGCCACGCAATCGCTGGATGTGGCGGGCGATATGTATTCGGCGAACGGATACATCCTGGTGGATGGGACGAGCTTTTCGACGCCGATGGTGGCGGGCGCGGCAGCACTGTTGAAGGCTGCGCGGCCAGGGTTGAGTGTGGATCAGTACCGCTCTTTGTTGATTCATTCGGCGCATGTGCTCACCGGGACGGTGCCGCTGCAGCAGAGTGGCGTGGGTGAGTTGGATGTAGAGGCGGCGCTGGAAGCGGAGATTGCGGCTTCGCCGGTGTCGCTGGGCTTTGGGGCTGGTGGCGCGGATGCGGATTTGCGGAAGAGTTTGACGGTGGCCAATGTGAGCGCGAATGCGGGCACGTTTTTGATTGAGGCGGAGACTCGCGGAGGACCGGCGACGCCGGTGTTTGACCGCTCGACGGTGGAATTGGCGGCGGGGCAAGCCGTGGATGTTGGCGTGGTGCTGCAAGGGAACGGACTGAGCGGCGGGGCTCAGGAAGGTTTTGTGAAGTTGACGAATGTCGCGAGCGGGGCGACGGCGCGCGTGCCGTACTGGTATGCCGTGCGGACGAAAGAGCCGGCGCACATCGTGGTGCTGGATCAGATTGCGAGCGGACGCAGAGGGACGCTGCGAACCGATGCGGTGTTGCTGCGCGTGACGGAGTCATCGGGCGTGGCGATGACGGATGCGTCGATTGAAGTGACTGCGTTGTCGGGCGGAGGCGCGGGCGTTGAGGTGGTTTCCTATGACAGTGAGATACCGGGGTTGTACGGCGTGACTGTACAGCTTGGGCCAGTGGCTGGGGCGAACGTGTTTCGCATCCGCGCAGGCGGAGTATCGACGCTGGTGACGATTACGGGGCAATAAATACAGTTTGTAAAGAAGTGTTAAGGCGCGGGGGCTGCTTGTACACCATTTCTGCGCATTCGCATCGGAGTGCGTAGGGAGTTTTTTCATACGAGGGTTTTGCGTTATGCAGGTACAACAGTTTTCCGAGGACGTTCAGAGCATGCTGCGGCTGAAGGATGGCCGCGAGAAAGAGATGGAGGTGCTGGTATCGCGGCACCAGAGGAAACTGATCCACTTTCTGGAGCGAATGGTGGTGGATCGGGAAGTTGCCGAGGACCTGGCGCAGGAAGTGTTTCTGCGCGTGTATCTGGCCCGGCACAACTATCAGCCGGTGGCGGAGTTCACCACGTGGCTGTTTTGCATTGCGACGAATCAGGCGCGGAAGTATATCTCACGCGAGCGGCGGTTTTATGACGAGATCAGCACGGTGTCTCCACGGGCGCTGCATCGCTACAGCCTGGAGCGAGTGAAGACGCCGGAGCAACTGGCGTTGATGGGAGAGAAGCGGCGCAAGGTGCGGGCGGCGATTCATGCGTTGCCGGAGCGGCAGCGGGATGCGATCGTGCTGCACCGGTATGAGGAACGGGAGTATTCGGAGATTGCATCGCGGTTGGAGTGCAGTGTGGGGGCGGTGAAATCGTTGTTGTTCCGGACGCATTCGACATTGCGGCCGCGGTTGATGGAGTGCGCCGCAACTTGAGTGAGGCTCCGGTTGTTGAAAGGGCATACGGCGAAAAATTGTGCAGTCTTCCCAGACTGCACTCCGACCGGCCTGGAGGCCCGTCGGCACTTCGAAGGCGAAGACAGGAGTCCAGAATGTTGGTTAGAGTTTGCCTTTTGGCTTTGGTTGCGGTGAGTGGGTTCGGGCAGAGTACGAGCGCTACGTTTGGGGAGATTGTGCGGTTGGGGGGGACTCCGTCGGACGCTGTGTTGGATGAGGCGCGAGGGCGCATCTATCTGGTCAATTCGAATGCGAACCGGGTGGATGTGTATAGCACGTTGGATAAGCGGGTGATTCAGAGTATTGCTGTTGGCACCACTCCGTTGGCGGCAGCGATGTCGATGGAGGGGGATTACCTTTACGTCACCAACAGCGGCAGCAGTTCGATGTCGGTGGTGGATCTGCGGGTAGGGTTTGTGGCGCAGACGGTGTCGTTGAGTGCGGTGCCGGAAGGCGTGGAGGTTGGCTTCGATGGACGTGTGTTGATCACGACGCAGGGGACGAGCTCCACCGACCTGATCAATACGCTGTTTGTGTACGATGCGCGGCAGACGCAGGGTTCGCAGCTATCGGCGGTGTATTTTCCGCCTCCGCCACCGACGCCGTCGCCGTTGACGGCGGTGACGATCGGGCGGCCGACCACAACATTTCGCGGGAAATTGATTCGGACACCGGATGGGCGTTTCATTGTGGGGTTGAGCACGATCAACAACAATGCGCAGACGGTGGTGTTTGTGTATGAGACGGTGTCGGGGACGGTGTTGCGGAGCAGGACGGTGACAGGACAATCGACGGTGCTGTCGATTTCACCGGATGGGGCGACGTTCATGGCCGGCTACACGCTGTATGAAACCGGCACGCTGAATGTGCTGGCGCAGTACAACACGGCGAATGTGCCGTTTCCACTGGTGGCGACGGGGACGGCGACGTTCAACTCGACACAGAACATGGGCGGAAGCGCGTTTTCGGGCGATGGGAAGACGCTGTATAGCGCGTTCAATGTGGCTCCGGCGACGACTCCGGCGACGCGGCCACAGGCATCGACACTGATGATCTCGCATCCGAGGAATCTGGCGGTGCGGCTGGGAATCAAGATTCCGGAGAGCATTGTGGCGAAGATGCTGGTTGGTTCCACGGGCGAGGAGGCATGGGGACTTTCGGAGTCGGGGCTGGTGTACCTGCCGCTGGGGAAGCTGTTTGAGTATCCGATTCTGGTGCCGGAGACGAACACGGTGTTTCTGGCTGTGGATGAGTGCAATCGCGGATTGGCGCGGGCGCGGGTGCGGGTGCAGAACATCGGCGGCGGATCGCTGACATTCAGCGTGCCGGACACGACGGCGGCGCTGGTGGCGCAGACGACGAGCGGCGTGGCGCCATCGACGATTGAATTTACGCTGGAGCCGGGAAGGACGAGTGTGACGCGGCAGTACGGGACGAATTTGTACAGCGGCGGTGCGTCGAACACGGGCAATGCGCTGGCGATCAACCTGGCGTCGCCGGATGCGATCAATGTGCCGAATACGATCCGGGTGTTCATGAATGTGCGGCAGGCGGATCAGCGCGGCGTGATCTTTCCGGTGCCGACCGGATTGACGGCGACGGAAGGGCTGCACGACATCCTGGTGGATGAGGCGCGGAACCGTGTGTATATCAGCAATTCGGGGTTCAACCGGATTGAGGTGTTTGATAAAGCGAAGCAGAAATTTCTGGAGCCGATTGAAGTTGGGCAGATGCCGCACCAGATGGTGTTTGCGGGGGACCGGAAGCATTTATACGTAGCGAACACGGGCGGCGAGTCGATTTCGATTGTGGATCTGGAGACGCGGCTGGTGAGCGGAGCGGTGAAGTTTCCGGCGCGTCCGCGCTCGGGGACGACGAATCCGGTGAGCCCGCAGGCGATTGCGCTGGGGTTATTCGGATTGCAGATCGGGATGTCGGATGGATCGTTGTGGAAGGTGATTAACGACGAAGCGACGACGCGGCCGGCGAGCACGGTGATACCGACGCAGATCACGGTGACGGGGAATAACGGGCCGGTGCGGATGATGTCGACGCCTTCGGGTGAGTCGATTGTGACGCTGGCGGGAAATGGGACGGCGTATCTGTACGATTCGCTGGCGGACGGGTACACGAATGCGAGCCGGGCTTACACGCAGACGACGATTCTGGGCTACTACGGGCCAATGGCATCGGGGCCACAGGGTTCCTATCACGCGGTGAACAGCTTCATCTTCGGGCCATCGTTATCGCCGGTGGGTGGATCGGAGAGTCCGACGGCATCGACGACGCTGCCGCTGGCGACGCGGCGCAATGTGGCTGCGGTGGGGGCTGTGGACGAAAACCGCTTTCTGCGATTGACGACGCCGGTGAAGGCGCAGGTGAACTCGACGAGCACGAGCGATGCGCGGCCGACGCTGGAACTGCTGGATCTGCGGGACAACTCCGTGATTGTGGTGGGCGCGATTGCGGAGAATCCGCCGCAGTCGCTGTTTGGGAACGTGCGGTTGAATGTGCCGCCGCGACAGATTGCGGTGGATCAGGATGGGAACTCGTATGTACTGACGCTGTCGGGATTGACGGTGGTGCCGTTGACGCCTGTGGGCGCCTCGCGGCCGCAGTTGGCCGGGTCATTGACGAATGCGGTGGATGGCACGCGGGTGTTGACGCCGGGTAGTTTCGTGAAGGTGAGCGGGAGCAACCTGGCGGGGACGCTGGTTGCGGAGGATCTGCCTGTTCCCACGGTGTTGGGCGGATCGTGCGTGACCTTCAGCGACACGGCACTGCCGCTGTTGCGGACGTCGTCGAACGAGATTGTGGCGCAGGTGCCGGAGACACTGGCGCCGGGGAATTATGTCGCGGTGGTGCGCTCACTGGCCACGGGGCAGAAGAGCGATGCCGTGATTGTGAGTGTACGGTAGGGAGGCGGCCATGTTGATGATTTGTTTTTTGCTGATGGCCGCCGGTTTGAGCGGCGCTACGTTTGGAACTGCCGTGCCCGTGGTAGGCGGCGCGACGGATATCGTGCTGGATGAAGGGCGCGGAGCGATTTACGTGGTGAACAGCACGCAAGCACGAGTGGATGTGTTCACCACGGCGCAGCGGCGGCTGCTGCGGTCCATCCCTGTCGGACTGCAGCCGCTGTCCGCCGCGATATCGCGCAATCATCAGTATTTGTATGTAACGTCGTATGGCGGCTCCTCGCTGGATGTGGTGGACCTGGAGAGCAACGTGGTGGTGCGGAAGGTGAGTTTGCCGGCGGCTCCGGAAGGCGTGGCCGTGGGCGGCGATGAACGGGTGCTGGTGACAACGGTGGGTTCGGGAACGAACAACGCGGATAACCGGCTGATGCTGTTCGATCCGTTCGCTGAGGGGACGGATGTGCTGCGTGCCATTCCAGTGACGCTGCCGGCACCGGCGGCTCCGGGAACGATCACATCGAGCCGTGTGTTCATGAGCACGCGATCAAACCTGATGGCGAGCGCGGACGGACGGGTGATTGTGGGGTTGAACAATCCGAATACGACGACGCGGCAGATCTTTGTGTTTGAAGTGGCGTCGGGCAGCGTGCTGCGGTCGCGCAGTGTGACGAGCATTTCGAATGTACTGGCGGTGGCTCCGGACGGCGGGAAGTTCATGGCGGGGCTGAGCCTGTTCGATACGGCAACGCTGGCGATTATGGCGCAGGCGAACACGGCGAATTCGCTCTATCCGTTCGAGAACAACGCGAATTTCAACACACAGCAGAACCAGGGCGGAAGCGTGTTTGCGGCCGATGGATCGGTGTTGTATTCGGCGTTCAATATTGCTCCGGTGCAGACTCCGGCGGCAGCGGCGAATGTGACACAACTGCTGCTGAGCGATCCGGACAATCTGCTGATCCAGATGGGGCTGCAGTTGCCGGAGAGCCTGGCGGGGAACATGGTGATTGATTCGCGAGGGGAGAACATTTATGCGTTGTCGCAATCGGGGTTTTTGCACATTCCGATTTCGACGATGGGCAATTTTCCGGTGGCTGTGCTGGATAGCCCGGTAAGTGTGCTGTTGAACGATCAATGCGGAGTGAACAATGCGGCATCGCAAGCGCAGGTGCGGGTGCGCAATGCGGGACGCGGACAGATGACCGTGACGGCTTCGGTGATGCAGGCCGGAGTGACGTTCACGTTTCCGATTGGGGGACAGCAGGGCGGGCAAGCGGGTGGTGGAGGCGCGGGAGGCGGCGCCCCGGGCGTGGTGATTCCGATTGTGTTGCCGCCGGGGCAGGGAGGCATTGGCGGGGGCACGATTGTGATTCCAACGCCGGGAACGACGACGACGCAGCAGCAGACGGGGGTGACGCAGAATGCTCCGCGAGTGACGACCACGCGGACGGACACGGAGACGGTGTTCACGTTTGGCTTCAACTCTACGGCGGCGCGTTCGCTGGGGACGATTGCTCCGACGGATTTTCTGGTGCAATCGCCGCAAGCGATCAATATTCCGTACCGCGTGCGGGTGTTTCAGAATAATCGCAATGCGGAGGCGCGCGGGACGCTGGCGACACCGGCAGTGAGCATCTCGACGGCTGAGGGGTTGACGGACATTGTGCTGGATGCGGCCAGGGGGAAGGTGTATATCGCGAATTCGGGGTTGAATCGAGTGGAGGTATTCGATACGGAGACGGGGTCGTTTTTGGCGCCGATCAAGGTGGGGCAACTGCCGCGGTCTTTGGCGATGACTCCGAATGGACGGTTTCTGTATGTGGCGAATACGGGTGGGGAGAGCATCAGCATCATTGATCTGGAATCGCGAGAGGTGACGGGGAAGGTGAAGTTCCCGCCGGTGCCGTATAACGCGAGCTTCGCGCTGGTGACGCCGTCGTTGCTGGCTGCGACGATGGGCGGAGTGCAGATTGTGATGTCGAGCGGGGCGCTGTGGAAGATTGTGGGCGATGAAGCGCTGCCGCGGCCGGCGAGTGTGGTGATTGGGACAACGGCGATTCCCGCGCCGCGGACGATCACGGCGACGCCGGATGGCGAGTACGCCTTATTGCTGGGCGGGACGGGGACGGCGTATCTGTACGATGCGATGTCGGATGAATACGTGTTGTCGCAATCGGTGGTGACGACGCCGATTCAAGGGGTATTTCGGGCCGGTGACGGCGGGTCCACGCGGCGCGTATTTCGTGGTGAACGGACGGGTGCTGGGTCCGACGTTGACACCGCTGACCTCGGGTGTGACTACGTTGTCGCGGCCGGTGGCGGGCGTGGCTGCGGTGAGTGCGACGCAGATGGCGCGATTTTCGCCGCCTACGGTAAGCACGGCGAATGCGGTGGTGCGGGAGACTCCACAAGTGGAGTTAGTGGATACGGCGACGGGAGTGGTGCGCGCGGTGAGTCCGATGGTGGAAGGGCCGCTATCGACGCAGGTGGGCACGCAGAGAGTGAATGTGAATGGCCGTTCGCTGGTGGTGGATGCGGCGAAGAATGTGGCGTATGTGCTGACGGTGTCGGGGTTGTCGGTGGTGCCGTTGAATGCGGTTGCCGCGGGGCCTGGCGCTTCGTCGAGTGCGACGACGATCACGAACAATGGGGTGTTGAATCTGGCGAGTGGGAAGACGGCGATTGCTCCGGGTTCGGTGATTTCGATTTACGGGCAGAATCTGGGTGGTGGCGGGAGCGCCTCGGCGACTCCTTTACCGACGCGATTGGGCGGAACGTGCGTGACGCTGGATGAAACGCCGCTGCCGTTGACGATGACGAGCACGGGGCAGATCAATGCGTATCTGCCGGAGACGATCACGGCGGGGCGGCATTCGCTGGTGGTGCGGGCATATGAGCGGAATGCGGCGAGCGGGACGTATTCGATGACGGTGTCGAAGTTTGCTCCTTCGGTGTTTGTGAACGAGACGACGACGCAGGCGGCGATTTACAAGGCGAACGGGTCGGCGGTGACGAATAAGAACAAGGCGAACCGGGATGAGGTGTTGACGATGTATGCATCGGGGTTGGGGGTGACGAAGAGCGGTGTACCGGTGGAAGATGTGCAGGTGTTTTTCGGGGATCCGCGGATGACGCAATCGGAGGTGATTGTGGACAAGGTGGAACTGGATCCATCGGCGATTGGAGTTTTTCGATTGTCGCTGCGGGTGCCGGGGTTCCATACGGCAGGGGATAGTCTTGCGGTGACGCTGCGAATTGGGGGCGTGGATAGCCCGGCGGGGGTGACTACGGGAGTGAATTAGGGGTTGGGTTTCTCGCCAAGGCGCGAAGCCGCCAAGATCGCAAAGAAGTGCAGGAATTTTGGGTGGCGTTGTGGGGGCAGTGTGGGGGAAATGGAATGAGGATGCCAAGAACGCCAAAAGGTGGTTGTGTTCATCGATTGGTTGCCTGATTGCTGTGTTTGTGGGTGAAGGGGTGGTGATTACTTGATCGCCACTCTTCGAAAAAAACGCGAATCAGGAGTAACAAAATGGCTGGAAAGAATACTGCCGCATTTGGGATTTACCGTACTCGCGAGGAAGCAGAACTGGGAGTGGAGGCGCTGCTGGCCAGTGGGTTCCGGCAGGAGGATGTTTCCGTTCTCTTCGCTTTGAATTCGGGGAATAAGGCGTTCGCATTCCAGAAGGAATCGAAGGCGCCGGAAGGCGTCACGGCGGGTGTGTGCGTGGGCGGGGCGATTTGCGGGACTGTGGCGTATCTAGCCGCCATCGGGTCGATGGCGATCCCTGTGTTGGATCCGTATTTGATTGCGGGGCCGTGGGTTTCCGCGCTGGCGGGGATGGGATGCGGGGCGTTGCTGGGGGGCGTTACGGGCGGGCTGGTCGGGCGGGCGATCCCGGAATATGTGGCCCAACGGCATGAAGGGATGGTGCGCGAAGGCGGTGTGCTGATTTCGGCGCATTGCGACAACTCCAAGTGGGTGGCGCGGGCGAAGGAAGTGTTGGAAGAGACCGGTGCGAAGGATATCTCTTCGGCGGGAGAGGCCGGTGCGGACTACGCGGCGAGCGACAAGCCAAAGGCGCGGCCGGTGGGAACGGGAGTGCTGTAGCTGGTTTAGGCGAAGTTGGTAGTTTTTGCGGTGTGAGGGTGAATTTACAGGGCTGATGTCTGCCCCTCGCCGGGGTACACTGGCTTTCGATACAGTGCACCATTTTCTGATCATTGACGATGACCGTGAGTTGACGGGATTGCTGGCGGAGTACTTCGCGGGCGTGGGCGTGTCCGCCGTGAGCGCGGCGGATGGCTCACGGGGATTGGCCATGGCTTTGGAGGGCGGCTTCGACCTGGTGATTCTGGATGTGATGCTGCCAGGGATGGATGGGTTCGAAGTGCTGCGGCAACTGCGGAAGCGGAGCAATGTGCCGGTGATCATGCTGACGGCGCGTGGGGAGCGCGAGGATCGGATTGCGGGGCTGCGCACGGGCGCCGACGATTACCTGCCGAAGCCGTTCGATGCCGATGAATTGCTGGCCCGGGCCAATGCGATTCTGCGGCGGGCGCGCGCGGCGGAGTTAGCGGTGGCGGATGTGATGACGGTGGGCGATCTGGTGATTGACATGGGCCGGCGCGTGGTGACACTGCGGGGCGAAGCGGTGGATGTGACGGCGCTTGAGCTGGAGATATTGGATCTGCTGGTGCGGCCGGTGGGGCGAGTGGTGGCGCGCGATGAAATTTCGGGAGTGCTATATCAGCGGCCGGTGGCGGCGTTCGATCGCACGGTGGATGTGCACGTGAGCCGGTTGCGGCGGAAAGTGGAACCGGGCGGAGTGCGGATTCGCGGCGTGCGCGGGGTGGGCTATGTGCTGACCGTGGGGGCGGAATGAAGTCGCTGTACAGGACGATTTTACTTTGGTTCGTGCTGTTGCTGGCGGTGTCGGGAGCGCTGATGACGTTTGCCTCGCCGGTGTTTCTGTTCCGGCTGTCGGGCAAGGGCGGACCGGTGGAGCGGATGAACATGGTGTTTCTGGGGCAGGCTCGCGAGGCGCTGGCGCGAGGGGCGTTGGGGCCGTATTTACAGGGGCTGGAAGCGCAGTTGCCGGCGCGGTACTTTCTGCTGGATGACAACGGGCGCGATTTGGTGACGGGCGCGGACCGATCGTTGCTCCTGCGAATGGCGTCGCGCGGGATTTGGGTGCCGCGGAAAAACGGGTTGCTGCTACGGATGTTTTCCAAGGACGGGTATCATCTGCTGTCGATGATCCGGCCGGATGGAAACGTGGAGGGCGGGGCTCCGTATGCGCTGCTGCTGGCGTTGTCGACGGCGGTGCTGTGCTGGCTGTTCGCGGCGCGGCTGGCGGCTCCGGTGCGGGCGCTGGCGAAGACGATGGAGCGGTTTGGGAAGGGGGATCTGGAGGCACGGAGCGCGATTGCGCGGCAGGATGAGATTGGCGACCTGGCGCGGTCGTTCAATCAAATGGCGGAGCGCATTGCTTCGCTGATGGCCGCCGAGCGGCGCTTGCTGCAGGAGATTTCGCACGAGTTGCAATCGCCACTGGCGCGGCTGGCGGTGGCGGCGAAGTTGACGCGAACGGCGGAGGACCGGGAGACGGCGGCGGCGCGCGTGCAGAAGGAAGTAGAGCGGATGTCGGCGATGGTGTCGGCGTTGCTGGATCTGGCGCGGGCGGAGGGGGACGCGGGGACGCAGAGGCGGGAGCGCTTACGGCTGGATGAATTGCTGCGGGAGATTGTGGCGGATTGCGAATGGGAGGCCGGGGAACGGCGGTGTACGGTGAAGGCGGCGATGGACGAGGTTACGGTGGATGGGGACGAGGAGTTGCTGCACCGGGCATTGGAGAACGTGATGCGGAATGCTCTGCGGCATTCGCCGGAGGGCGGGGAAGTGGAGGTGTCGCTACGGGCGGTGGGTAGTGAGGCGGAGGTAGTGGTGCGGGATCACGGGCCGGGGGTGCCGGAGGAATCGCTGGAAAAGATATTCGCGCCGTTTTATCGGATTGGCGAGGCGGGGACGGGGTTGGGGTTGTCTCTGGCGCGGCGCGCGGTGATGCTGCACCAGGGGCGGATTACGGCGGAGAATGCGATGCCGGGGTTGCGCGTGCGGATTTGGCTTCACACTTCGTAACAAACCTGAAGCGAGTGGAACGCGTTGTTTGTATTAGAGGACGGTGATGATGAGCCGGACCTCAGAATACAAAGGAGAGTGAACGATGAATCGTAGATTTGTTACCCGTATGGCGGCCGTGGTTGCGGTGGCGCTGGGGGCGATGGGATTGATGGCGCAGGGAGTGCGGAAGCACGGCGGGCCGTTTGATTTCGAAGCCCGGGCGAATTTCATTGCCGGGTACCTGGGATTGACGGATGGGCAGAAGGCGCAAGCGAAGGAGATCTTCGGGCCGGCGAAGGCGGAGTTTGAGCAGGGGCGGGGGCAGGTGCAAAGCGCGAGGGAGGCGCTGGAGACGGCGGTGAAATCGAATGCGAGCGATGCGGAGATTGAACGGGCGGCGGCGGCATTGGGGGCGTTGCACACACAGCACGCAGCGTCGATGGCGAAGCGGTTTGCGAAGTTCTATACAATCCTGACGCCGGAGCAGAAGGAGAAGGCTGAGGCGTTGCGGGCGCAGATGAAGGAACGGGTGCAGGGGATGATCGGGCGGTTGTAACGGAGGATGGGGGACGGCAAGTTGAGGGGCCGTCCCCCTTCGGATGTTTCTAACGCAGCCCCTGGTAGACCGCGCTTTCGAAGGCGTGCAGCGCCTTTACGGCCGGTTCATCGAAGAACGGGACGGTTTGCATGAGAATGACGGCACAAACCTTGTTTTCCGGATCGATCCAGAAGAACGTATTCATCGCGCCGGCCCAAGCCATGCTGTTCTTGCCGCGCCCGTGCTGGTAGGCGACGGGGTTGATCTGAAAGCCGAGTCCGAACTTATCGCCCGCCTCCAGATGAAACCCGAAATCGCGGGAAAAAGCCTGGTTTGTGCTTTTCATCAAGCGTACGTTGTTCTTCCCGATCTGATTGCGCCGCATCTCGGCGACACTTTTCTTACTCAGCACTTTTTCGCCGCCATGGAGGAACATCTGCAGGAAGCGGATGTAATCGGCCGCGGTGCTGAAGAGCCCAGCCCCGCCGCGTGGCGTCACATTCGCAGGCGCCGGTTGCGGCTCCTCCTTCCAAGTCCCATCCGCCTGCCGGTCATAGCGCGACACAATTCGTTCCTGCACCGCCGCTGCCGGTAGAAACGCAGTCTCTTTCATCCCCAGCGGCGCGAAAATATGGGCTCGAAAATAATCCTCCAGGTTCTGCCCGCTCACCGTCTCCACAATCTTTCCCATCAGATCCGTGTTCGTGCCGTACTGCCACCGCTCGCCCGGATGAAACAACAGCGGCGCCTGGAGGTAATTCGGCTTATCCGGATGGCGCACCAGTTTCTCATCCCAAAATCCATATCCAAATCCCGCGCTGTGCGACAACAATTGCCGCAACGTGGGTTGACTCCGCGCCGGCTGCAACACCGGTTTGCCGTTTGCGTCGTACCCCGTCAGCACCTTCAATCCGGCCATCTGCGGCAGGTAGCGCTCCACCGGAGCATCGAGCGCGAGCTTGCCTTGTTCCACAAGTTGCATGGCGGCCACTGAGGTAACGGGTTTGGTCATGGAGAAGATTCGAAACACTGTGTCGGGAGTCACCGTCCGGCCAGCCCGCGCTTCCCCGAACGCCGCACGGTACAACACCGCATCCGGCGTTGCCACCATCGCCACCACTCCCGGTACACCTTTCGGCCCGACAGCCTCTTTCAGCGCCTTGTCCACCGCCGATGCATCGAAGCCGCGCTCCGCACCCGCGAAAAGCGCACAACTCAGGAAAAGGAAAGTCAGACGCAGCATGCGATGTTCATCATCGCTCACACTCCGGCGCTAAACAAGCTCCCTACCTGGGGCACGGAGGCGCGCTGTTGTAACTCGCGCCGGAAGCGGAGATGCCGCAACCGGGTCAATTCCACGAGCGGGCGCCAAACGGTATGGACGAGCCCGTGGCGGATGAGGAAATGCCACAGCCGGTTCGATCGCTTGTACAGGTACGACATCCCTAAATAGGGTGGCACCGCGCGCCAATCCTCGGGGCGCCGGGCCCAGATGGAGGCGTGCGAAAACAACCGGCGGTAGATCCATTCGTAGCCGGCTTCGAGTTGCTCCGCGGTCATGTGCTTGGGGCGGAAGACGGCGTGCGCCGTGTCATAGAGCGACCAATCGCGGTGGAGCAGCCGCCCTTCGGCTTCCATCTGGCGGAAGAGCGGTGTTCCCGGATACGGGGTCATGATGTGGAACGTGGAGCATTCCAGGCGGTTGTCTTCCACCCATGCGGCAGTGCGGGCAAAGACGTCGCGATCGTCGTGATCAAAACCCAGCACGAAGCTGCCATTCACCTGGATTCCGTTGTCGTGCAGCAGGCGGACACGGCGCGCGTAATCGGCGGCCTTGGGCGTTTTCTTGCGCGCGTCACTGAGGTTGGCGTCGGTGAGTGATTCGAATCCCACGAATACTCCGGTGCATCCGGCGAGCGCCATGTCGCGCACCAGGGAGGGATCATCGGTGACATCGATGGACACGGCCGCGCTCCAGATTTTGTCGAGCGGTTGGATTGCCTTGCAGAGCGCGCGCAGATAATCCGGCCGCGATCCGAGGTTGTTGTCGATGAAGACGGCATACGGGTCGCCGTTATCGGCGAACTCGCGGGCGATTTGTTCGGGCGCGCGCATGCGGTAGGGCATGCGGAGGCCATCGGTTGCCAGATAGCAGAAGCCGCATCGGTTGTGACAGCCGCGGGTGGCGATGAGGCTGGTGGTGGTGAGAAAGTGGCCGCGGGGAAGAATGGAACGCCGCGGCGCAGGATCCTGCCGGTAGTCGTTTTCATAGCTGGCCGCATAGCGCGGCTGCAGCCTGCCCGCTTCCACATCGCTCAAGATGCGCGGCCACAACTGCACGCCGTCACCGAGCACCAAGGCATCGGCATGCGGGGCGCATTCGTCGGGACAGGAGAGGACGTGCAACCCACCGAAGATCACCTTGCTGCCCATTTGCCGGTAATAGCGGGCGAGCTCATAGGCGCGCCGGGCGAAGGTGAGATGCACGGAGATGCCGACGACCTGAGGCACGGGATTGGCGGGCGGGGCCCCCATGAGGAGATTCTCATCCCAATAGCGGACGTCCCAATGGGCGGGGGTGGTGGCGGCAAAGCTAGTGAGGGCGAGAGAGGGCGTGAGGACGTGCTTCCCGAAACTGGCATGGGGGTCTTTGGGGTAGAAGGGATTGAGGAGGAGAGCGAGGCGGGGCTGAAGGGGGTGGGGGAAGGGGTGAGGGAGAGGAGGAGGGAGGCGCATGGGCTCGGGCAGGTATGTCATGAAAATAACTTTACGTCATAAAGTTCTCGCAGTCAATAGGCCGTGCGATCCTATTTTTCGTGCGCCTTTCGCTGCTTCCCCACCGGCTTGCCATATTCCAATCGCCGTTTGCCATCGCGCCGGCCGGCTCGTTCTTCAGTTGCACCATCACGCCCAGCGAAGCTTCGTATGTTATGGAAGGGCACCTGGTTCCGGCGGGGGCAAGCGCCATCAATACGGGCTGGCGGGCGCTGATGGCGGCGGGTCCGCTCGATTTCTCGCTGACGGGGATACTCTCGTCGATCGCCGCTCCACTGGCTGAGGCGCGCATCAGCATATTTGCCATCTCGACATTCGACACCGATTATGTTTTGGTGAAAGAAGACACGCTGGGCGCGGCGATGGCGCAATTGCGGGCCGCCGGGCATGAGGTACTGGAATCGTGAGCGGATTGGACAAGTGGCGCGAGGAGATCGAATCGCTATCGGCGGGAAAAGTGGTGCTCGTGCGGGTGGAAACAGAGCAGCCGGAAAATGTTTTACGCATTCCGGCGGAATTTCCGGGCCGCGCGGTGGTGGTGCGCCTGCTCACGCAGGAGACGTTCGTACGCCAATTTGTTCAGGCGCACGCGCTGAACGTCAACTACAGCGGTGAAGAGGGCGTCTTTCATTTCATTCTGCTCAACATGGCCCGTGCGGCGGACTGGCAGGGCAGGGAAGACGATCTGCTGGCCCACGAATACGGGCACATCTGGCTGGCCGCCAAGGGCTACAAATCCCCCGCTTATGCCGACCGCTGCCTGGCTATCGCCGCCGGCGACATTGTGCAACACATTCTCGTCCGTGAAGAGGGCGCGCGGCGGGGTTTCGATTACCCGGCGTTCTGGAAACAAACCCACGAGGCCTGGCTGGAGAAAGAAGCAGCAATCACCGATCCGCCGGCGCTGGATGCGTGCCAGAAGATGCTGCTGGTTTCGGAATGGGTGGATGCCACGCTGGCCTTTGCAGAAGGCGGATGGGAGCGACGCGACGCCTACCTGGGGCTGCTTTCCCAACGGCATCCTACGATGCAGCCGGTGGTGGAAGAACTCGCTGCCTGGCTGAGCGATGCCGATCTGTGGGATCACGGCACCTACCAATCGGCGCTGCAACACGTGGCCCGGACAATCGCCGGGATGGCGGAATGAAGCGGCGCCGCCTGTTGCTTGCCGCACTGCTGCTGACGGGCCTCAGCGGTGTTGTGTTCTGGCTGCGGCATACGCAAGGAGCGGTCGAACAATCGGCTGAGGAACTGAAGCAGGAAAGGGAAATCCGCTTCACGGTGAGCACGCTGCAACGGGCCCCGGCGGCCTTTGAGGCGATCGGCACGACCGCCAGTTTTCGCGACGCGGCGCTCTACCAGGAGCAACTCTACACGGTCACGGCCTCATCGCTGCACGAGCTGAATGCGGAGGGGGCTATCGCCCGCACGTTCTCGGCGGGGCTGGATCTGCCGCCCGCGCCGATCACCAGGATTGCCGCTGGGCTGACCACTGCATCCACGGACCGCGAGTTGTTCCTTGCCACGGAGGGCGAAGGTCTGGTGATCTTCAATGGGACCACCTTCCGCCAAGTGCGGGCGGAGACAGCGGCGCTCCGCAAGATCCAGGCGTTGCTACCGCTGGAGACCGGCCAGGTGCTGCTGGGCACGGCTCGCAATGGGATCCTCGCCTGGGATGGCAAAGCGCTCACCGTGTTTCATCCCTCGCTGGCGACACAAGCCATCACGGCGCTGGCGGGCAAGCTGGACGATTTGTGGATTGGCACACTCGACGAGGGCCTGCTTCACTTGCGGGCAGGAGAGTTGACGCGGTTCACCACGGCGGAGGGAATGCCGGACAACCACATTCTGTCGCTTGCGGTAGACAATGCAGCCGCGTGGGCCGGTACGGCGATGGGCGTGGCGCGCCTGTCCGATGGCCGCTTCGATCGCACGTTCGCCGCCGGCTTCTTTGCCAACGCCTTATACCCGCAACAGGACAAACTGCAGGTGGGGACGTTGGAAGAAGGCATTTTTGAGATCGATACGGCAGCGCGGCAGCCGCGCGGCGCACCGCCTGTGGCGGCACACAGCGAGGGGCGGGTGGAGAAAATTTTCCTGATGGGAGGCGAGCTGTACGCACTGCTTCGCGATGGCCTATACCGGCGCGGTCAGCGCAGCAGCGCGTGGCAGCGCATTACGACGCCGCAGCAGGCTCCACTCGCGGATGGCAACATTGCGGCGCTCGCGATCGAGCCGAGCGGCAGGCTCTGGGCGGGCTACTTCGATCGCGGCCTGGACATTCTCTCTCCCGCCGAATCCAAAGCCATCCACCGCGAAGACGATCATCTGTTCTGTGTGAACCGCATCCTGTTGCGCACGGACGGGGCGGCCATTGCGACGGCGAACGGGCTGGTGTTCACCGATTCCAACGGTCAGACGCGCCGGGTGCTGACGCGGCAGGAAGGGCTGATTGCTTCTCATGTGACCGATCTCGCCGAAGACAGCGGTGGGTTGATTGCAGCAACGCCGGCTGGGATTTCATTCCTCACGCCGGCGGGGCCGCAAAGCATCTATGCGTTCCACGGACTGGTGAACAATCATGTGTACACGCTGGCGCAACTTGGTACGCGGTTGCTGGTTGGAACATTGGGAGGCGTTTCTGTTTTGGAGAACGGCGCTGTCGCAGCCAGCTACACCAGCGCCAACTCGCCACTGCGGCAGAACTGGATCAGCGCCGCCACAGTGGCGGGCAACGATTGGTTTGTGGGTACCTACGGCGCGGGCGTCTATCGCTTCGATGGCGCCTCCTGGCATGGGTTCGCCGACCTGCGCGGGCAGATGGAAATCAATCCCAATGCGATGCTTGCCACCGATGCGGCGGTCTATGCAGGCACGCTTGGGCGCGGGCTGGCCATTTACAACCGCGGGTCCAATCGATGGAATCTGCTGACCACTGGCCTGCCTTCCACCAACGTCACTGCCTTTGCCTATCGCAACGGCTATCTTTACGTAGGGACGGACAACGGCCTGGTGCGGATTGCGGAGCGGAACCTCCACTAACTGCCGTCACTGACTCGTACAAACGGCAAATTCCGAACGCGTCCGGTGGTGATGCGAAGCCCCTTGATCTTCCTGTTTGCATCGCGTTCGAAGAAGAGGTTGATGGCTCCCGCCTGGAAGCGATCGGGTCCGGTGGGCGCAAGTTCGCCGATGGACTGGCCGCCCTGTTCGAGGGTCAACCTGCTATCGAAATAGCGCACGGCCATGTCCGCCTGGGCTTCGGAGGAATGATAGTTTCCGACGTACTGTGCCGGATCCTCAATCGGACCCGGACGCCATTCGATGCGCTCATAGACGGCCGGCTTGTGGGATTCGGCCTCGATGCGGACGAAGCGTGGCTCGTCCTTGGCCCCGGCCTCACGAAACTCGACTTCGAAATCGAGCGGCGAATTGACGCTGCGAAAGCGCATGGGAGCGGAGGGCAGCAGGAGCATTTGAAAACTCTGATACGAGGCTTGCAGGCCCGGCGGCGCAGGCTGCAGCACGAGGAGATCGCCGGTGTCGCGATCGCGGAACGTGCCCGCTTTGCGCGCCAATTGTTCGTTGCTCAGTTTGACCGGCTCCAGGGGTTTGCGTGCGGGGAGATACGCATCGGCCACCATGCGCGCGAGCGGCCCCGCCTGTGCATCGGAGCGATTGCAGAGCACTGCCGTGCCCAGACGCTCAGAGGGAATCCACAAGATCTCACTGCGGTATCCCCGCAGACCGCCGACGTGGCTCAACACATCGAGCCCGCGATACTTCTTCAACATCAGCCCCCGTCCGTATTCGGCGAGATCGCCGCTCGCCAATTGGGCCCGCGCCTGCATCGCCGTGAGCGCCTTCGCCTGGGGATCTTTGGGGCTGTCGAAGAACTGCAGCCAGCGCGTCATATCTTCGATGGTTGTGAACACACCGCCGTCGCCGGCGACATCAAGCGTGCCGCTGTTGATCGTATAGCCGCCCGTCACCGCGCCTGATGGCGTGTACCCCGTGGCCCGCTTCGGCAGCAACGTAAAGCGGTCCGTGTAATACAGGGTCCGCTCCATCCCCAGTGGCTGGAACACCAGGCGATGCACGAGTTGCCCCAGGTGGCTCATCGCCGCTGGACGTATTGCCATTCCCAAGAGAAAATATCCCGAGTTGCTGTACAGGAACTCGCTGCCCGGTGTGAAGTTCAACTCCTTCTGCCGCGCGATCAGCTCCAGCACCTTCGTGTCCGTCAGCGGCGCATCGTTGGCTGGACCGCTCAAAGTCCACAGTGCGATGTAGTCGCGAATCCCGCTGGTGTGCTCCAGCAAATGGCGGATGGTGATGGGCTTGGTGTAGGCGGGCAACTGCGGCAGATACTTCTGGATGGGATCGTCGAGTTTCATGCGGCCCATTTCGACGAGCAGCATGACGGTCATTGCGGTGAACTGCTTCGAGGTTGATCCGAGATAGAACGCGGTCTGGGCGGTGATGGGCACATCCCACTCGAGGTTCGCCATTCCGTACAGTCCCTGGTGGACCTGCTTTCCGTCTTTGACGACAGTAACGGCGCAGCCCGGCGAGCCCGCCTGCTTATAGCGCGAGAAAATCTGATCCACCGCTTCGGGCCCCGCGCCCATCAACGGCGCGGCTAACATCAGGGTCAACGCTGCGATCATTTGTGGCTCACGATGACGCGCTGCGGCGAGCGCTGCAACTGATGCTTCACATTCGCGGTGAAGCCGGCCTGGCGGAACATCAGGTCGTATTCGGCGAACGTATAGGCGTCGCCGTGCGCGGTGTTGGCCAGCATGGTCAATGCAAACCGCGCCAGTTCCGGAGGGGTCACGCGGTCCTCATTCGGGGCGAACTCGAGAGTCACCATGCGCCCGTTCGGGGCCAGGGCATCGTAAATGCGCGCGGCGAGATGCCGGCAGGTCTGCACATCGAAGTGGTGAAAGAAGTTCGTCACGAGCACGATATCGTAACCTTCGCCGAGATTGAGATCGAATGCGCTTCCTGCCAGCGTGTGATGACGATCGGCCACTCCGAACTTCGCCGCATTGCGTGACGCGACAGCGAGCACGGGCGCCCAATCGAGGGCCGTAACCTGAGCTTGGGGAAACTTCTGGGCCATCGCGATGCCGAAAATTCCATGCCCGGCCGCGATGTCGAGCACTTTGGCCACGGGATGCGGGTCGCAGGCGACGATGCCGGCGATCTCATGTGCCGCGGGAAACATCATCGGCATCATGCCTTGGGCGAACTCGACCCACATGGGATGCTCGGGCTCCATGGAGCCCTGTTCGCTGAGCGTGGTGCCGCCATGCCGGACTGCCTGCGTGAGAGTATGCATTCCCTCCATCATCAGAGGGTTCGTCATGAAATGGGCGCAGGAGGCGATGCAGGCGGGCGAGCGCTGATCGAGGAACATGGCGGCATCCGGCGAGAGCCCGTAGGTGTCTTCTGATTTGGTGAGCAGGCCCAGCGTGACGAGGAAATCGCAGAGAATGCGGACTCCACGTTCGGATGCGTGTGCGCGAGTGGCGAGGGCCGCGGGTTCGACGACGCCTTCGCCGATGGCGGTGAAGAGATCGAGATCGATGGCGGTGCGCAGCGCGGCAGTCTTTTGATAGCCCAGCAGTGCGTCGAAGATAGAAGCGGGGTTGGGATGCGAATCGGCCATAGGGTTCCAGTATAGCTTTCGGGGGCAGGCAACATGCCTATTGACGTTCTCTTTTTCTTCGCCAATAATGAAGGCATATGGCTTTGACACGCAGGCAAAAGGAAGTCCTCGACTTCATCGCGGGATTCGTGGAAGAACACGGCTACAGTCCCAGCTACGAGGAAATCGCGGAAGGCATGCAACTCGCCTCTCTGGCCACCGTGCACAAGCACATCCAGACGCTGGAAACGAAACAATACCTCAGCCGCGGCTTCAACCAGAGCCGTTCGCTGGAGCTTTCGGCCAACTATATGCGGGACTGGAAGAAGGAGCGTCCGGTTTCCGAAGCATTGGAAATCGCCATACAGGGGCGCATCGCGGCGGGGGCTCCGGTGGAAGCATATGCCGCGCAAGAAACGCTGAATTTCACGGAAATGCTCAGTGACCGTGATTTATACGCGTTACAGGTGCGCGGAGAATCAATGATAGAAGATCACATCTGCGATGGCGATTTTGTACTGATCGAGCGGACCGGAGACGTGCGAAATGGCGATATTGTCGTGGCCCTTGTGAAAGGGGCGGAGACAACATTAAAGCGTTTCTACAGGGAGAATGGAATGGCACGGCTGCAACCCGCCAATGCGGCCATGCAGCCAATCCTGGTGCCGATGGAAGACCTGCAAATACAGGGGAAGTTACTGGCGGTGTTGAGAAAGTACCGCTAGTTTGCTCATCACTTCGCGTTCAGCGCGCAGCCAGTCTTCCACGGCATTGCCGTGTTCCTGGCCACGTTCCATCCAGAAGAAATATGCCAGTCTGGCGATTTCATGCTGGAGAGTTTCATAGCTTTGCGCAACTGGGGCAGGCGCCGCTTCTTTGCGGACGCGCGTTTTCTTTTCCTTTACAGGGGCCGGAGCCTGCATTTGAGGCTCGGCGGCGGTAACGGATTTGCTGCTCTTTTTGGCCATAATACAAAAACTGCTTGAAGTTGTAGTATAGCATGAGCGCCGAAACATTTTCCTGCTCCGATGTTTGAAACAGCGGATTGCCTAGTAGTAGAACTTGAGGCCGAATTGAATGACGCGGGCGCGCTCCGTTCCGGTGAGCGTGCCGAACTGGGGGCGTCCGAATACGGTGGAATCGCCGTCGGGCAACTGGAAATTCACGTTGTTCATGAGGTTGAAAAACTCCGCCCGGAATTCCACGCGTTTCGATTCCCGCACGGGAATGCGCTTCAGCACGGACAGATCCCAGACCTGGATGGCGGGTCCGCGATTGTCCGGCAGGTTGCGCCCGACGTTGCCGAAGGCGTAGCGCGCGGGGACGGAAAACGCGGCCGCGTTGAACCAGTTGTCCACGCGTTGTTTGGCGTTTCCGGCGGTCTGGCTGGAAATGCCCGTGCTGTTGGGCCGCTGGGTCCCGTTGAAGGAAGCGGTGGTATTCGCCGCGGAGGTGATGGACACGGGCTGGCCGCTCTGGAGCGTGGCGATCCCGTTCAAGCTCCATCCGGCGCCGATTGCACGAAGCGCTTTGTGCTGCGAGCGGAAGGGCACCTCGTATTGGAAGTTCACGGCGAGGTGATGCGGCTCATCGAGCGAGGACAGCGCCTTATCCAGCCGCCGGTTGTTGTTGTTCGTGAATCCCGGATAACTGATGCCATAACCACCAACGGACGAAAAATCATCGAGCATCTTCGACCACGTGTAGGCGGCCTGCATCTGCAAGCCGTTGCGGTAGCGCTTGCGGAACTTGGCCTGCAGCGAGTGATAGCTGGAATGGGCCATGGAGCCATAGGTCTGCTGGAAACCCGTGAGGTGCGGGAAGGGGCGCAGCAGTTGTCCGAGGGTGGTGGTGCGCTGCCCGATGCTGCTCGTCGTGGGAATGATTCCGAAGAACGGATTCACCACCGAGGAATTGATGGCATCTCCCAGCGCGAGGTTCTGATCAGGTAACTGGTTCAACTGCGCCTGTGCCTGTAGCTTCACCCCCGAATTGCCTGCGTAGGCCACATCCATCAGCATTTCGTTGGGCAGTTCATACTGCACATCGAAATTCCATTGCATGGTGTAGGGCACGCGATCGAAGCGGGCCACGCCGTTGATGGACTGCCCGATGAAGGTCAGCAATCCATCCGAACCGTTCGCGGGTTTGTTGAAGCCTTGGGGGAACGGATCGGAGAGGGTGGTGAACGGCGTGCGCCCACCATCAATCGACGTAGTGATATTGGTTACGGCGTTGTAGCTGATTCCTCCGCTGTTGGTGGAGTTCGGCCCAATGCCCGTGGTGGGCGAGTAGAACATTCCGAATCCGGAGCGCACCACGAGGCGATTGGCCGCTTTGAATGCAAAGCCGACCCGCGGCGCGAAATTGTTATAGTCCGGATCCTTCTGGCCGCGGGGCGTACCGTTGCGATTGGCGAAGACGAGCCCACCCCGCAGCGGCCCCAAGCCTGGCGCCTGCACGGGCAGCACGGCGTCGAAGTCGAACCACGAGGTGCGGTCAAACCGCTCCGTCAATGGCAAGTCCACATCCCAGCGCAATCCAAGGTTCAGTGTCAGCCGGCTGTTGACGCGGAAGTCGTCCTGAAAGTAGAAGCCCATGTAGGGGACCTGCAAAGCAGGCTGGGGCTCATATTGCATGCGCCCGCCGGACATCAGGCCGAGCAGCATGGAGGCAATGGCATTGCCGCCGCGATTCCCGTTGAAGGTATCCCGCGTCCAGGCTTCGTTGAAGGTGTAGAGGCCCGCCGGTGAATTTGGCCGCGAGTTCGACACGCGGTTGAGCCGGTAGACTCCGCCGGTCTTGATGGTGTGGTTACCCACGAGGCGGGTGGCGTCGCCGGTTGCGGTGTAGGTTTCGAACTTGTTGCCGATGATCCAAGTTGCGTTGCCGCCGAGGGATACATATCCGGCGGGTTCGAATCGCGGGAACATGGCGAACTGCGCATTGTCGGCGACTGCTTTCGGAAAGCCGAGCGAGGTGATATCGAAGCCGTTCGAGAACGAGTCGCGGGGATTGGCGTGGTAGGCATAGCCGAGGTTTCCGTGGAGAACCCAGCCGCCGATCATGTAGCTGTCGTCGATGGTGGCGCTGCGGTTGCGCGCTCCGGAATTGCCGGCGTCGGGCGAGCCGGGATTGCCGAACAGGTCCGCGGTCGTATTGTTCACGGTGTTCCAGGAAAAGCGCCCAAAGAGGTTCTGGCGCGAGGAGATGGTGCGGTCAATCTTCACCGAGAAATCGTCGCCGCGGCCGGAACTGCCCGCCTGGGAGAAGAAGTTATTGGCGAGCCCGTCGGCGGTGGGATTGGGAATGAAGCCGAGCACTTTCTGCGCCACCGGATTGAAGCGAGTGGAGGGAATGCGGTTGCCCGAAAACGGTTGCCGGGCTCCGGCGGCGTTGATCGTGGCCGGATCGTACACCACCGCGGCCATCTGGGAAAAATCGCCCTGCTTCATTGCGGCAGTGGGCACGGTGTTGACGGCAGAGCCGGGATTCACGGTGCGCAAGCCTTCGAAGCTGACGAAGAAGAAGGTATTCTGCCGCGATGGGGTCAGCGGCCCGCCGAGGGTGAAGCCGAACTGGTTGTAGCGGAAGGGCGCCTTGTCTCTGCCATTGCGATTGTTGAAGAAGCCATTGGCGTCGAACTTATCGTTGCGCAGGAATTCGTATAAAACTCCATGAAACTCTTTTGTTCCGGAGCGGTGCACGAGGTTCACCACGGCTCCTCCGGTGCGTCCGTATTCCGCCGACAGGCTATTTGTCTGCACGCGGAACTCCTGGAGCGCATCGGGTGTGGGGACATAGGCCGGCTGGTTGTAGCCCATGACGACCTGCGGGGATCCATCGAGCATCACCTCATTCGATACATCGCGCCCGCCGTTGGCTGAGAAGGCCATCGAAGTGATGGATCCGTTGCCGGTGGTGGAGCCGCGATAGGACCGCGTGGTGTTGATGCCAGGGGTCAACGCGACCAACTGAAGGACATTGCGCCCGTTGAGAGGCAGTGCTTCGGCCGTTTTCTGATTCACGACCGCGTCGAGAGTGGAACTGGCCGTTTCGAGCAACTGCACCTGGGTGTTCACTTCCACCACTTCACTCACCGCGCCCACTTCCATGGTGACGTCCAAGGCCGCCACCTGGGCCACTTCCAGGATCATTCGGGTGCGCTGGTACTGTTTGAAGCCCTTGGCCTCAACCGCCATGGAATAAGGGCCCGGCGGGATCTGGACAATCACGTAGGCGCCTTCTTCGTTTGTGGTGGCGCTCCACACACGGCCCTGATCGGCATGTTTCAAGGTGACGCGTGCTGCCGGAATGACAGCGCCTGTATTGTCAAAAACCACGCCCCGCAACGTTGCGGTCTGCGTCTGGGCGCCGAGGACTGCCGTGAAGACAGTGAGCGCCAACAAAACTGAACTCATTCGAACCTCCTGAAACATGGCTTGAGTAGTTATATCAAAGCCCACCGGCAGTGTGGGACAATATCGATTCCCATGCGTTCCTTTGCCCTGGTCGATCAACGGAAATTAGAAGAAGTCATCATGCCGGACCCGCCCGATCCCGGTCCCGGTGAAGTCCTGGTGAAACTCTACCAGGTCGGAATCTGCGGCTCCGACATGCACTGGTATCTGGATGGTGGAATCGGGCATACCAAGGCCGTCTATCCTCAAGTCCTTGGTCATGAGCCCGCGGGCGAAATCATCGCCGTGGGGAAGGGCGTGCATCACCGCAAAGTCGGCGATCGCGTCTCCATCGAGCCCTCCATCACCTGCGGCCATTGCGAATACTGCCTGCGCGGCCAGCACAACAATTGCATCCATTGCGTTTTTCTCGGCAGCAGTGGCATGCCCGGGCTGTTTCGCGAATACGCCACCATCCCCGAGCACAACGCCGACCCTGTGCCCGACAACCTCACCTGGACGCAAGCCACACTCATCGAACCTGTGGCCGTCATTGTGCACATCATGGAACTGGTGCACATCAATGTCGGCGATACGGTCGCGGTGATGGGCTCCGGCCCCATCGGCATGCTCTGCGCGTCGATGGCCAAGCTCTCCGGCGCATCGCGCGTCTTCCTCTGCGACAAACTCCCGCACCGCCTTGCCATCGCCGAGAAGATGGGCGCGGAGCGCACCGTTCTCGTCGACCGCATGGAAGAACTTGTCATGGATGAAACCCGGGGCCGTGGTGTCGACCTTGTCCTCGATGCCGCCGCCGCGAAGCAGACCATCAACATGGGCATCCGCATCACACGCCCCGGCGGCACCTACATGTTGATCGGTATTCCCACCGAAGAGCAGCTCGACATCGATATCCAAACGGCCATGAGCAAAGAGATCCTCATTCGTACGCTGAAGCGCTCCAATCACAAGGGCGTTGCAGCTACCCGCTTACTCGCCGAAAAGCGCGTCTCCGATGCCCTCGTCACCCACGTCCTCCCCTTCGATCAAACCGCGCGCGGCTTTGAACTCCTCGCCGACTACTCCGACGGCGTTGGCAAAGTCATTATTGAGGTCGCCCGATGAAGCACTACCTCGGCTTCGATCTCGGCGCCGAAAGTGGACGAGCGATGCTGGGCGCCATCGTCGATGGCAAGCTTGCGCTGGAAGAACTGCACCGGTTTTCCAACCAGCCGGTGCGCCTGCCCACGGGACTTTATTGGGATACGCTGCGTCTCTTTCATGAGATGACCGAAGGGCTGCGCATCGCCACGCGCGAGCGCAAACTCAGTCTGAGCGGCATCGGCATTGATACGTGGGGTGTGGACATCGCCTTCCTCGGCCGCGATGGCGCTCTGGTGGATAATCCCCGTCATTATCGCGACGCCCGCAACAACGGGCAGATGGAGCGCACCTTCGCGGTTGTCCCTAGGGACGAGATCTTCGCCCAGACCGGGTTGCAGTTCATGCAGATCAACAGCCTCTTCCAATGGCACGCGATGGCGCAGCAGCATTCGCCGGCGCTGGACGTCGCCGAAACGCTGTTCTTCATGCCCGATCTGTTCAACTATTTCTTCACCGGAGTGAAGCGGGCCGAACTGACCATTGCCAGCACCTCGCAATTCTACAATCCGATCCAAAAACGTTTTGCCACGGAATTGTTGCAGCGGCTGGGACTGAACCCGGCGATTCTGCCCGGGATTGTGCAACCGGGCACGCTGCTAGGCCCCGCGCTTCAGAGCGATGTGCCAGTTTACGCGGTGGCCGGGCACGACACCGCCGCGGCCGTAGCCGCCGTGCCCGTCGAAGGCGGCGACGATTGGTGCTACATCAGCAGCGGCACCTGGTCTTTGATGGGCGTGGAACTGCCCGAGCCGATTGTCAACGCACGCTGCGCCGAACTCAATTTCACCAACGAAATCGGGGTGGAAGGCCGCGTGCGCCTGCTGAAGAACATCGCCGGACTCTGGCTGTGGCAGGAATGCCGGAAGGCGTGGGCCCTGGAAGGCACATCCTATTCCTACGCGGAGATGGCGGAAATGGCCGCTTCGGCGCGCCCTTTCCCCGCCGTGCTGCATCCGGATGCGTTTCTGGAACCCGGTGACATGCCGGCGAAGATCGCGGCGCACTGCCGCGCCAACTCACAGCAACCGCCGCAATCGCACGCCGAATTCTGCCGGGCGATTCTGGAGAGCCTGGCGCTACGTTACCGCCAGGTGCTGGAAAGCCTGGAATCGCTGCTGGGGCGGCGCATCCAACGGATCCACATTGTGGGGGGAGGCAGCCGCAACGCCCTGCTCAACCAGTTTGTCGCCGATGCCACGAACCGTGTGGTGATTGCCGGTCCGGCGGAAGCCACTGTTGCGGGAAACATCCTTGTCCAGGCCATGGGCGCAGGCGATCTGCAAGGGTTGGCGGAAATCCGTCAGGTGGTGCGCCATTCGTTCCCCGTTACCGTGCACGAGCCGGCGCAAGCCGCAGGGTGGGACGACGCGTATGCCCGCTTCAACCGGCTTTCTATCTAAGGTGACGCTCGAAAAACGCCGTCATGGCTTCCCGCATATGCCGGCCGTAAGAGCCCGTCACGCCGTGTGATTTCTGCGGATACACCAGCAGGTCGAATTGTTTTCCCGCCTTCTGCAACTCCACCTGCATTTGCAGATTGTGCTGATAGAGCACATTATCATCGCCGTAATTGTGGACGAGCATCAATTTGCCTTTGAGATTCGCCGCATAGTGTAACGGCGAACTCTTGCGGTAGCCCTCGACGTTTTCCTCCGGCAGGCCCATATAGCGCTCCGTGTAGATGGTGTCGTAGTGCCGCCAATCGGTCACGGGCGCGCCGCTGATACCGGCACGGAATACATCGGGAGCGTGCAACATCGCGATGAGCGTCATGTAGCCGCCATAGCTCCACCCATGCATCCCGATGCGCTTCTCATCCACGAATCCCAGCGACTTCAGATAGTGCACGCCTTCCAACTGATCCGCCAATTCCTGCTTCCCAAACTCGCGGTTTACCACCGATTCCCACTTATGCCCACGCGCGCCCGAACCACGGTTGTCCATCTGCCAGATCACGAATCCGCGATGCGCCAGCACCTGGTCCCAGGAGAGCCCGGCGTAACTATCCTTCACCGTCTGCGCATGTGGCCCGCCATAGATCATGACAATCGCGGGATATTTCCCGGCAGGATCGAAATTCTTCGGCTTGATCAGCCGCGCATAATAGAGTGTTCCGTCTTTTCCTTTGAAATTGAGCAATTCCGTGGGCAGAATGTCGTACTCTTCGCGAGCTTTGAGGGAAGGCTCGCGCAAGGTCATGGCGATATTTCCGGATGCGTCGCGGAGCACGGTGCGCGAAGGCTCGCTGATGCTGGAATAGGTGTCCACCCAATACTCGGCATTGGGGCTCATTTCCACCGCATGGGTGCCTTTCTCTTTCGTCAGTTTGCGGCGCTGCCCGTCGCGTCCCGTGACATAGAGATGGCGCTCCAGCGGGCTCTCCTCGGTGCTCATGAAGAAGACACGCTGGCCCGCTTCATCGACGTGCACCAGTTCCGTCACTTCAAACTCGCCCTGGGTGACCGGCTTTACTTCTTTCCCGTTCTTGCCCACCAGGTATAGATGCCGGTAACCGGTGCGGTCACTTCCGAAGATTGCCTGCTCCGTGCCTGACAAGATGGCGAAGTCATCGCGCACGTTGATCCACGCCGGATCCTTCTCTTCGAGGGCTACGCGCGACCGGCCGGTGACGGCCTCAGCCGTCATGACATGCAATTCGTTTTGCACCCGGTTCAACCGGAAAGCCACGAGTCCCTTGGAATCCGGAGTCCAGTGAACGCGGGCGAGCAAGCGGTCGCGCATTTCGCCCAGATCCATCCAGCGTGTTGCGCCGCCGGTTGCCGCGACAACGCCCAGCCGCACATCGGCATTGGGGGTTCCTGCTTTGGGAAACCGCTGCGGCTCCAACTTCGCGTACAACCCCAACATATCGACATGCGGATGCACCATCTCACGGCTGATGTCGAACTGCATGTAGGCGATGGACTGCGAATCCGGAGACCACCAGTACGCCGTTCCCAACTGCAACTCTTCCGGATATACCCAATCCAGTTCTCCATTCAGCAGTGACAACGACCCGTCTTTCGTCAACCGCGTCAAAGCCCGCGAACCCAGATCCAGCACGTACAAATCATGATTGTGCCGGTAGGCCAACTTCTTTCCATCGGGGGAAAGCTTCGGATCACGTTCGGCGAACGGAGTTGCTGTCAATTGTTGAAAGCCGCCGGCGTCCACTTGAATGACGAACACATCGCCGCCCTGCGCTGCAATCATCCGTTTGCCATCGGGCAGCCACTGCAGGGACTGCTCGCTCACGCGCCGGTTCTCCCAACCAAAGGCTTCCGCCGCGGGCACCGCAGTCGCCGCCGCGGAAAGAGCACTCAATGACAACACCACGCGTTTCGAGCGCGCCGCCACGTCGATCAACTGCAGATTGTTCCCCTGCCGCATGGCAATGCGTTTCCCATCCGGCGACCACAACACCGTGCCCATCAACGGCGGCGCCTGCCCGGCAAGCGCATCCAACGTCACTGGCTTCTTTTGTGCGGAAAGGATCGCAGTAGTGAGAAGAAAAGCAAGACGGAAGCGGACCATTTCTCCTCAGTATACTTGCAGTAGCGAATGAAACTACGATTTTGGGGAGCCGCCAAGACAGTCACCGGCTCCATGCACATCCTTGAGTTGGACGGTAAGCGCGTCCTCCTTGATTGCGGTCTCTTCCAGGGCCGCCGCCGCGAAGCGGAAGAGCGCAATCGGAATCTGCCGTTCGATGGCCACGACGTTCATGCCGTCGTCCTTTCCCACGCCCACATCGATCACAGCGGCAATCTGCCTTCGCTCTACAAGGCGGGATTCCGCGGCCCCATTTACTCCACCGCAGCCACCGCGGATCTGTGCGAGGCGATGCTCAAAGACTCCGCCTTTGTCCAGGAACGCGATTGCGAATTCCTCAACAAGCGCCGGAACCGGCGACGCCTGATCGGCGAACAGACCGAAGACCGGCAGGACTGCCCGCTGTACACGGTGCAGGACGCCGAGAACACGCAGACGCTTTTCCGCCCGGTTTCGATGCACAACGAAACCAGCGTCACCAACGATCTCAGCTTCCGGTTCCACGGCGCGGGACACATGCTTGGCTCGGCCTGCGTTTCGCTGGAATACAAGCGGAACGGGCGTGCCGTCCGCGTTGGCTTCTCTGGCGATGTCGGGCGTGTGGGGCTGCCTATTATCGAAGACCCTGAGCATCTTCCACCCGTGGACTACCTGATTCTGGAGAGCACCTACGGCGATCGGTTCCACAAGCCGCTCGACGCAGTGGCTGAGAAACTCGCTGACACGATCAACCGTACAGCCGCCCGTGGTGGCCGCATCATCGCTCCTGCTTTTGCCGTTGGCCGGACGCAGCAACTGGTTGTTTTGCTGCACGACCTCGTGCTCCAGAAACGCATCCCGGCGATCCCCATTTTCGTCGACAGCCCGCTTGCGGTGAACGTCACCGATGTCTTCCGCAAGCACGAGGAACTGTTCGACGAAGAGACGCGCAAATTCCTGGAGAACGGCAGCGATCCGTTCGGCTTTAAGATGCTTCGTTACGTGCGTTCGGTGGAAGAATCGAAGGCACTCAACGAACTGCGTCATCCGTATCTGGTGATCTCTGCTTCCGGCATGTGCGAAGCAGGGCGCGTGCTGCACCACCTTCGCAACAGCATTGAGGACGGGCGGAACACGGTGCTGATCACCGGCTTCCAGGCGGAAAACACGCTGGGCCGCAAGATTGTGGACAAGATGCCGGAAGTGGCCGTGTTCGGCGATCTGATGCGTCTGCGTGCGGAGGTGGTGCGCATCAACGAACTCTCCGGCCATGCCGACCAGGGCGAGCTCATCGAATGGATCCGGCCGATTGTGAAAGGACTCAAGACGATATTCCTGGTGCACGGGGAACCGCTGCAGCAGCGCGCGCTGGCGGAAGCCATTGCACGCACTTACGGTACCCCGGTCACCATTCCATCGCGCGGCGATGAGTTTGATCTCAGCTAGCTTTGTGAATCAACCCGAGGCTGCGATACTCCGAGGCCACGTAGAAGAACGAGACCTCCAGCGTGCCCGGCACGAAGGGGATATCGAAGGCGAAGACGTCGAATTGATTCTCATCCATGCCCAATGACTCCTTCAGTCCGCGCAGTTGCTTGAACAACTCGGCGGACTTCTCCGCATCGGCGCCGATCTTCTCCATCTTCGCCACGAATGTGGCCACTTTGCCCACATTCAGCGATTTGAAGAATTTCACTGCCGGGGCCAGCTTGCCGAGCTTTGCCGCTTTGCCGGCATTGAAGCCGATGCTGATGTTGAAGTCCCAATCGGCCGGTTTGACATAACCGTTCAACTCATTGTGCTGGTCCATGCCAGTGACAATGATGCCCGTGAGCCCGATGCCTCCACCCAAGCCCGGCCCAACGCGCCAGCCTTCCGACATAAACCCCATGCATTCTGGAAAGCGGTGCGCCGCGAACATCACGCCATTGATATTCTCTTTGCCTGAGATCCCCAGGATGCCGCCATGCTTCTCACCCAGGCCGAACCACATCTTGAGCGGCTTTTCGGCTGGTGTTTGTCCCACAATCACGGTTTGCCCGCTGTCGAGTACCGGCAAATAGACAATGCCGGGCGCGGCGTCCGAATGGAACATGAAGTTTTTGCGGTCCGGTGTGGTCTTGCGGCACCCGACCTTGTGATAGAGATACCAGTTGATCTCGGCGGGCACGGATGTCTTGAAATTGAATGCGCACAGTTGCAGCGCGTTCAATCCGGATGCCTTCACCTGATCTTTGGCGGCGAGCTTCCACCAGTCGTCCTGCGACTGGACTTTATAGGGCAGGCTCCCTGTGGGCACGTAGTTCAAGTCCGGGGCTGCGGGTTTTTTGCAGCATCCCGGTACCAGGGCGGCAATTGCTGGGTCGGTCATGTTGGTGGCTCCTCAAAATGCGCTAGGGTAACACAAGCGCTCTTGTAGTGACACGCGGAATCGGGGCGGTACAATCCATCAATGACTTATTATCAGGTGAAAGAATTGTGGCGATACCCGGTCAAGTCTATGGGAGGGGAGGAACTGGAGTCCGTAGCAGTGACGGAGCGTGGCCTGGCGGGGGACCGGGCATATGCCCTGTACGACACCACGCGCGGGGAAGTCGCCAGCGCTTCGAAGGTGCGCAAGTTCCCTGACATGCTGTTCTGGAATGCCCGGCTGGAAGCCGATGGCGCATTGCGGGTGACGGCCCCCGACGACACGCCTCGCTCCGTGGAGGAACTCTGCGCCGCTTTCGGTCCTGATGTCGCCCTGCTCGCCGCGTCGCCCGCAGCCGTGCAACTGGCCTTTTCTCCGGGGGCGCTGGAGAAGCCGCTGCCTGCATCGGCGGGCGGCCAACCCGGAACGCTGTTCGATTACGCAGGCATCCACATTGTGAGCGCGGCGACGCTGCGTGCCCTTGCCGCGGCGTATCCCGAAGGGAATTTTTCCAGCGAACGCTTCCGTCCGAACCTGGTCATTGATTCCGAGACCGCGGTTCCCTTTGCGGAAAACAATTGGGTTGGCCGCACCATCGCGATCGGTCCCGAAGTCCGCGTTCAAATCACCCTGCCGTGCCCGCGGTGCGTGATGGCGACGCTGGCGCACCGCACGCTGCCGCACGATCCACGAATTCTGCGCACTGCCGCCGATCAGAACACGCGTTTTATCGAAGGCTTGGGGGATCAGCCCTGCGTGGGGGCCTATGGCGAAATCGTGCGCGGAGGGAACCTGCGACTGGGCCACTCCTTCCACGTGCTCTAATACATGCGCGCCATCGTGCCACCGTCCACGGTGAGCGCTTCTCCATTGACGAAGCTGGCCGCATCGGAGCAGAGCCATGCCACCGTTTCTGCCACTTCCTCCGCATTCGCCAGCCGCTTCATCGCGGAATGCCTCTGCAATATGCCCGCGAAAACCTCCGGCATCGCCTCCACTGCCGGATCCACCATCTCGGAATGCGTGAAACCCGGGCTCACACAGTTGATGCGAATCCCCGCTCCCGCATAATCAATCGCCGCGGACTTCGACAATCCAATGAGCCCGTGTTTACTGGCGCAGTAGGGGGCGTGGCCCAACTCGCTGGGCTTCGAACCGTAGATGGAAGCAATGTTCACAATCGCGCCGCTACCCTGCCGCAGCATGACGGGAATCTCGTACTTCATGGATAGCCACACGCCCTTCAGATTCACGTTCATCACCGCATCCCACGCTGCCTCGTCGACATCCGCCACCGGCGTCATCACCGGGCCGGCGATCCCGGCATTGTTCACTGCGTAGTCCAGCCGTCCAAACCGGGCCACGGTCTGTTCCACCATCCGCTCAATATCGGCTCGTTGCGACACATCGGCCTTCACAAACAGTGCCTCCGTCCGCATCGCCTCGATCTTCCTTACCAATGCCTCACCCTGCTCTACTCTGCGCGCGGCAATCACGATCTTGGCGCCATCGCGCGCAAAGCGTAGCGCCGCCGCCGCTCCGATGCCGGCGGTTCCACCAGTGATCAACGCCACTTTTCCCGAAAAAGAATGCATCCAGTTATTATGGGCAGACATATGGGTGGCAACGCCATTATTCTCGCGGCGGCCCAATCGGCCTCTCAAGCTGGCGATATCCCGGCCAATCTGGCGACCCATCTGCGCTTTGCCGAAGCCGCCGCGGAGCAAGGCGTGCAACTGCTCGTCTTCCCCGAGCTTTCCCTCACCGGCTACGAACTGGCGCTGGCGCCGACTCACACCATCGATCCGCGGAGCCCTCAACTTCATCCTCTCCGCCATCAGGCCGTCCGAGCCCGCATGACCATCGTCGTTGGCGCACCGCTCCAGGCCGCCGCCGGCCAATTGCACATTGGCGCCATCGCGTTTCTCCCCGATGGTAGTCTGTCTACCTATTCCAAGATTCACGTCCATGCGAGCGAGCAGCACATCTTCACCCCCGGTCCTGGCGGCCCCGATCTCCACATCGACGGCATTCCCGTGGCCCTTGCCATCTGTGCCGACGCTTCGCATCCCCAACACGCCGCCAACGCCGCTGCCCGCCGCGCCCAGGTGTACGCCACCGGCGCCATGATCGACATCCCCGCCTACCCTCGAAAATCCGCGCTGCTCGAATCCTACGCCCGCGATCACCGCATGGCCGTGCTTCTCGCCAACTACAGCGGCGAAACCGGAGGCGACCCCTCCGCCGGCAACAGCGCCATCTGGTCCGAAGCCGGTATGCCAGTTGCCGTAGCCCAGGGCAGGGAAGAGACCCTCGTCATCGCCCGTAAGGAAGCCGGCCACTGGCATGGCCAACTCATCTCACTGTAGATATTTCTTCAACTCCGGCAGCACTCCCAGCTTCTCCGCCATCTCTTCCATGTAGGCAAAATCCAGTTTCTCCCCTTGCACGGAAATCACACTCAATATGTCCCGTCGCTGTTGCTCGCGAACTCCACCGGCTTGGCGCATCCAGTCAAGCTTCGCCAGAATCGCATCTTCCGGGCTAACTACAGACAACTCGATATGACTTCCACCGAACAGTGTGTTCCGGTATTGTCTTCGATCCAATTCACGCTTGGGGAATTCCCGGCCGCCACTCGGGAAGATGTCGAACTTGTATGCCGTCGGAATGTGAATCACGTTGGCGCTCCTCCCCAGGCGAATCGCGCCGAGCGTATCACCGCCAGCATAGAAGTCCGCTCCCAGCAATTCCAGGAACTCTCCCACCTGGCCGCTCTCAATCTCTACAAGGATGTCGACGTCGTTCGTGTAACGGTAGTTCCCATACTCGGAACTGGCAACAGAGCCTCCCACCGCATACCGCAACTCCATTCGATCCAATGCCGCGAGCAACAACTGAAGCGCATCGGCAATGGGTTTCAATGATCGCTCCGTGGATACGCCTTCTCCGCCAATTCGCGGCCATATCGCCGCGCTGCCAACTCCCGCAGCGCATCATACTCGCTGATCCCCGGATTCGATCGTTCGATCTCCCCCATGGCACGAGCTGCCATGAAGTCTATTTGCTCAAACACAAACTCGATCTTCCGTCCCGGCGGCAACCGGCGCAGCGCCTCCACCCAAACCTCCATCGCCTCCGGACTCGTATCCGCCGGCCGCCAATCTTCCATATCCTTCACGCAATAATATCCGTCACCACATTCCCATGCACATCCGTCAAGCGGAAATCCCGGCCCGCATAGCGATAGGTCAAGCGCAAATGATCCATGCCCAGCAAGTGCAGCATCGTCGCATGCAGATCGTGGAAATGCACTTTCTTCTCTACCGAGTAATACCCGTAATCATCGGTTGAACCGTAGCTCAACCCCGCCTTCACACCACCGCCCGCCAGCCACACCGTGAACGCTTCCGGATTGTGATCGCGGCCATCCGAACCCTGCGCCGTCGGGGTGCGCCCAAACTCGCCGGCCCACAGCACGAGGGTATCCTTCAACAATCCGCGTCCCTTCAAATCGGCGAGCAACGCCGCAATCGGCTGATCCACTTCGCGGGCATTCCCCTCATGATCGCGCTTCAGATTCGCATGCTGATCCCACTTGTACGTATGGCTCACCTGGACGAAACGGACACCGCGTTCGCTCAGCCGCCGCGCCATCAGACATTGCCGTCCGAAATCTTCGGTGACCGGATTGTCCAGCCCGTACATCTTCCGGGTCGCTTCCGTCTCACCAGAAAGATCCTGCAATTCGGGAGCGGCGGATTGCATGCGGAACGCCAGTTCAAACGATTCAATACGACCCTCCAGCGCCGCGTCGGGACCCGTCAGTTCCAACTGGTGGCGGTTCATGGCCTGGGTGTAATCAATCTCCATCCGCTGAATGTTCCGCGGCGTCTCCTTGTTCTCAATGAACGGAATCCGAGCCTCGCGCGCCGGCACACCCACCGAACCCACGGGAGTGCCCGCATAGGGCGCAGGCAGGAATGCCGAACTGAAATTGTTTGCCCCGCCATGACTCTGGGTGGGACAAATGGTGACGTACCCCGGCATGCTCTGATTCTCGCTGCCCAATCCATACGTTACCCAAGACCCCATGCTGGGCCGCACGAAGGTATCGCTGCCGGTATGCAATTCCAACAAGGCTCCGCCGTGCCGCGAGTTCGAGCCCCACATGGACTTGATGAAGCACAGATCATCCACATGCTTGGCGACGTGGGGGAAGAGATCGCTGACCCAGGCGCCGCTTTGCCCGTACTGTTTGAACTGCCAGGGGGACTGGAGCAGATTGAACGTCTCAGCCGACACGACGCGCCGCTTGGCGAAGGGGAGCGGCTTGCCGTGATCGCGCTTCAACAGCGGCTTATAGTCGAAGGTATCCACCTGCGACGGCCCGCCATGCATGAACAGAAATATGACCCGCTTAGCCTTGGCGGGAAAATGCGGCTGCTTCACCGCGAGCGGATTCGCCCGGCTTTCGGCATCCAGCAACCCGGCCAGGGCAAGGCTTCCGAACCCCGTGCTGGCCAACTGCAGCAGCTCCCGCCGCGACCGTTTCTGATTCCCAAAAGAATTCCAGTGCGTGCTCATGCTTTGTCCTAATTAATATAGATGAACTCATTCGTCGCCAGCAGAGACTTGCAGAAGCTCTGCCACTTCGCCGCCGTTTTGTCCTTGGCATCGGCGGGTAGTTCTTTCTCAATCCGCCCCAGAAACGTGAGCGCTTCGTCCACTTCGGCGCCCGTTGCCGGCCGTGACAGCGCCAGTTCATATGCTTCGCGCACGCGCGCGCCATCGTCGGCGAGAGGCATCGCAAGGAGCCGCTCGGCCATCTTCCGGGTGTGCTGCAACACCACCGAGCCATTCATCATGAACAGTGCCTGGGGAGCAATCACCGATGCATTCCGGTCGCCCTGGGGCACGGAAGGATCGGGAAGATCAAAGGCTGTGAACTGTTCATACATCGAGCTGCGCACCACCGGCAGATACACGGCCCGGATGGCGCGATCGTAATCCACGCCGCCGCGCTTCGAGGTGTTCGCCACATACTGGCGGTCCTTGTAGGTGAGAATCGAACCGCCGTTCACCAGTTGCAATCCGCCCGACACAGCCAGGATGGCGTCGCGAATCGGCTCAGCTTCCAGTCTGCGCCGCGTGAAGCGCCATTGCAGCGAGTTCTCCGGATCGGTCTCAAAGCTTCGTTCGTCATACGCGCTGGACATCTGATACGTTGCCGAGGCCATGATCAAGCGGTGCATGGCTTTCACGCTCCAGCCGCTTTCCATGAATCGCAGGGCCAGCCAATCGAGCAGCGGCTGATTCACCGGCTTCTCCCCCAGCCGCCCGAAATTGTCCGCCGATGGAACAATGCCGCGGCCGAAGTGCCACCGCCAAATGCGGTTGGCCATTACGCGCGATGTCAGTGGATGATCCTTCGATGTCAACCACTGTGCGAGTTCCAAACGCCCGCTGGTCTTTGCGCTCAGCGGCTGCTGGTTCTCTCCGGCAATCGCACGCAAAAAGCGCCGCGGCACGGTCTGCCCGAGATTGATATGGCTCCCGCGAAGGTGGATGGGGAGATCTGTGATCTTGTCTCCATCGCGCACGCCCATCGCTTGTGGAAACTCCGGTGTCGCGGCCTCCAGTTTTTTCCGCTCTTCTTCGAGCCGTGCTACTTCCAGCCGTGCGGTTTCCGCATAATAATCCCGGGCATCATCCGGCGCGCGGAACGGCCCGAACTTCTCCATCAGGAACTCGCGCAGCGCCTTACGCGGCGCATCGCCTTCCGGTGCGGCATCGATCACTTCGAGGAAGAGCGACTGATAGCGCTCGGCGAGCGCCTCTCGCGACGAGGCCGCGAACCCTTCGAACAAGCGGGCCGCAGGGGAAGTCCACTCTCCCGCCTGCTGCCGCTTGCCGAAATTCTCAAAGGCATAGAGCACCGACGCCGCGGCTCCATTCGACCGCTCCAGGTGCTCCACCATCTGATCGAGGATGCTTGGGTTGATGCCGTAGTGCCGTGCAATCTGCACCAGCGTGCGCGGCGCGTGCGTCCCGGCAGGCAGCGGGCTTGCCGCTACGCGCATCCTGGCGAAATAGGGGAAGCGGTTCTTGTGCTGCAGGCGAAGCACATTCTCGCCCTGCTCCAGGCGGAATATCCCGAGCGGCGCCCATCCTCCCGCATCGGGCGACGCTTCGCGATTCTGCACCGCGCCTTCGCCTTTCTTCACCATCACGCCGGCGATGTACAAATCGGCGGTGCCTGCGCCGCGCTCTTCATCGCGTAGCTCAATCTGATAGTCGCCGGTTTTTTCCACCGCGATCTTATACTCCGCGAAGAACGGTCCTTTTCCACCTTTGGGAACATTCGTCTTCTTGGGCTCCACAGGCTTCGCCACATTGCCGGCATCAAACGACGATGCTTCGCGCTCCACCAATACCGCAGCACCCGCGGGCAACACCGACAACGGCGCCGTCTCACGCACTTCGTGCGCCGCCAGCAGATAGGCGCCCACCTTGCGCTTCGCGGCTGAAGTCAGCTTCTCATTCTCAGCCTTGGTGATCTTACCGATCTCTTTATTCTTCGCTTCTACCTTCGCCAGATGCGCATCCAGCCGGTCGCGATCTTCCTTCGGCGCCAGCACGTGCTCATGCCACTTCGCCACCACCTTGAAGTTCTCCATGGTCTTCGTGCTCTTGAAAATCCCTGCCAGCGAATAATAATCGGCGGTCGGAATGGGATCGAACTTGTGATCGTGGCACCGCGCGCAGCCCACGGTCAGACCCATGAACGTCCGGCCGATCGTATCAATCTGCTCATCGATGATGTCCACTTCCATCTTCACCGGATCATCTTCGGCCAGCATCTTCGCGCCCAGTGACAGGAACCCGGTCGCCGTCCAGCGTTCAAACGTCGTCTGCAGATCGCTGGTCTCTGGCATCAGATCGCCGGCCAGTTGCTCATGCACGAACTGATCGTAAGGCTTGTCTTTGTTGAAGGCCTGAATCACGTAGTCGCGATAGCGGAAGGCGTTTTTGTAGACCAGGTTTTCATCGAGGCCGTTGGAATCCGCATAGCGCGCCACATCCAGCCAGTGCCGTCCCCAGCGTTCGCCGTAACGTGGCGACGCCAGAAGGCGCTCCACCACCTTGTCAAACGCCTGTGGCGAATTGTCGGCGAGAAATTCTTTAACTTCCTCTGGTGTGGGAGGCATCCCGATGAGATCGTAGGTGGCTCGGCGGATCAGGGTGCGCTTATCCGCGGCGGCGGCAGGTTTCAATCCCTTTTCCACCAGCTTCGCCATGATGAAGGCGTCAATCGGATTTTTTCCCCAACCGCTGCCTGCCGGAATCTTGGCCGCAACGGGCGGCACGAAGGACCAGTACTTACCGGTGGCTTTCGTAGAATCGGCTGCCGGAGCCGCCGCGCCCCACACAGCGCCTGTCTCAATCCACTGCGTCAATTGCGCCAGTTCGGCATCGGTCAACTTTGGTCCAGGAGGCATTTTGAGCGTTCCGGCGGTGTGCATGACAGCCTTCATCAACAGGCTCTCCGCCGGTTTGCCCACCACCAGAGCCGTGCCACGCCCGCCGCCTTTGAGCAAGGCCTCGCGCGTCAATAGAGACAATCCCCCTGCCGGCGTGGCGCCTCCATGGCAGCCATTGCACTTGGCAATAAACAACGGGCGGATGTTCTTCTCGAAGAATCCATCCGGACTCTGAGCCATAGCCGATGCCGCGCCCCACAGGGCGAGCGTCAATTTCCACATGTTGTGTATCTTATCAATCCCCGCGCAGAGCCTCCATCGGATCGATCTGGGCGGCCCGGCGCGCGGGGAGATAACAGGCCACGGCGGCCACCGATAGCAGCACTGCTGCGGCGCCCGCGAAGCTTCGCCAATCGGTGGGGCTCACCTGGATTAGCATGCTGCCGACGAGGCGGAACACGATGAAGGCCACTGCCGTTCCTACTAACAGCCCGGCAACTGCCAGCGACATGCCCCAGCGCATCACCGTTCCCAGAACATTGGGCACGCGCGCTCCGAGCGCCATGCGAATCCCGATCTCGCGCGTGCGTTGGGTGACGCCATAGGCCATCACGCTATAGAGCCCAGCCGAGGCCAGCGCCATCGCAAACCCGGCGAGCGCTGCCAGCAAACCCGCAGCCACCGTCTGCGGGATCAACGTCACTTCAGTCCACGCCTTCAGCGTCATCAGATCCAGTGCCCCGGCGCGCGGCTCCAGCGCGGCCACTTCGCGGCGCAACCGGCTCCGGAACGCATCGGGGGATCCGTTCACTTTGAAGAAGGCATACACCTGATCGGTCATTCCGCCCTTCTGATCGAGGGGGGCAAAGATATGAGGCCGCGCTGCCTGCGATACATGGAAGTACCTGCCGTCCTTCGCCAGCCCGACCACCGTCGCCACTTTTCCGAAGCAGCGCACTTTGCGGCCGACCGGGCTTGCACCGCCGAAGTTCTTGCGGGAGAAGGCCTGATTTACGATCAATACGGGAGGCGCCTTGGCGTCATCATCGGCGCGGAAATCGCGCCCTTCCAGCAAGGGGATGCGCAAAGTGGAAAAGAACTCCGGTGTCACGCGGTAGTTGTTCACCGCGTCCGGCAGTCCGGAAGGCGTTACGTATCCGTCGATCTCGACGTTGGTATACGGCCCCGATCCCGACCCCAGCGGCGCATCGTTGGCGAAGGCTACGCTCTCCACTCCCCAATTTCCCTTGACCCGGTCTCTAAGGCGCACGGTGAACGACTGCAGATCCTTCTTCGTCAACCCGCTGCCCGACAGATAAAAACGGGCCAGTTCGACTCCGCCACTCTCAAAGCCCGGATGAATCTCGCGAGCCGCTTCGAAGCTACGCAGAAACAATCCCGCGCCGATGAGCGCTACGGCCGCCAGTGCCACTTCGGTTCCAATCAAAACATCGCGGAGGTGATGCGAAGCCGTACCCTGAGATCCACCGCGTCCGCCTTCCTTGAGTGATTCATTCACGTCCATCCGCATCCAATACAAAGCCGGCGCAGCGCCTGACAACATCGTGGCCAGCACACAAGCCACAGCGGTGAAGATCAACACGCGCGGGCCCGGATGAAAGCCCATTGCCACGGGAGCATGGATGGGAGGAATCAGAGCGGGCAGCAGGTCGGCCATCCAGAACGTCATCAGGATGCCCAATAGCGCGCCGGCCACGGCCAGCAGCGAGGTTTCCGTCAACAGTTGCCGCACCAGCCGCCGGTAATCCGCGCCGAGGGCCAATCGAATTCCCATCTCCTTGCGCCGCGCCACGGCCCTTGCCAGCAGCAGATTGGCCACATTCGCACTGGCAATGCACAGCACCACCACGGCCAAGGCCATGAGGATCCACAATGGCCGGTAGAGCAGATCCGCCGCTCCGCTGTGAAATTTCCACACGGGTAGTATGGCGGCGCTGATTCCGCGGTTTGTCTTGGGGAACTCCGCCGCACGTGCCGCGGCCAGAGTCGCCGCCTCCGCATTGGCCTCACCAACCGTCACTCCATCCTTCAATCGAGCCAATACGTACACAGAGCGGCTGTCGCGCAGTTTCACTTCGCTCTCCTGCACGATACCCATCTGCTGCCCCACCGGCATCGGGATCCAGAGATCCATCGCTAATCCCGACAGCGTTCCCCGGAATCGCGGATTCGCTACTCCCAGTAACACCATGTCGCGCCGATTCACTCGAATCGTCTTACCAATCAAGCGTGCGTCGCTGTGGAATCGGGTGCGCCACAGTCCCCAACTGATCACTACTACCGGTTGCTGGCTATCCTGCTCCCCATTGAACACACGGCCGGCTGCGCTATCGACACCGAGCATGGAGAAGTAATTCTCTGAGACCAACTGGCCCCACACGGTCTGGGGATTCGCCCCATCTTCCCCTAGCGTGAAGACCTCTTCGCGATGAGCCGCCAGCCCTTCCACAGACCGCAAATTGTCGCGGTAGTCCGCGTACTCCATTAGCGAAACCCGGTTTGCCGTGCTGGGCGCAGTGGCCGAAACGGACTCCAACACAGCGAGGCGCTCGGCGGCGACCCCAGGGAACGGATGCAGCAACAAGGCATCAATCCAACTGAATACGGTGGTATTGGCCGCGATGCCCAAGGCCAGCGTAATTACGGCCACCGCGGTCAACCCGGGACTGCCGAGAAAGAACCGCAATCCGTAGCGCAGATCCTGAAGTATGGTACGCATGGCGTAATCCAGGAATGCACGCCAAAGGCCAATGCCTGACATGCCGCCCGAGAGGCTGTGGAGCTGTCCGCTTGTGGGATTTACTGCCCGGTTTCAAACCACCAGGGCCGGATCGATTTCCACTCCCAACCCTGGGCCCTGGGGCACATCGATAAATCCGTCTTTGCCCACCTTCGGCGCATTGCGGAATATGGCGAAGCGGTGCTCATAAGAACCCACTGGCGGATCATGCAGCAACTCCCAGTACGGTGCATGCATCCATGAGGCAACCAGGTGCAGCGTCGCGATGGTTCCGATATTTCCCCCGCCATGGTGCGGCATCACCCGCTTTCCAAACATCTCCGCCAGCGCTCCGATCTTCCGCAGTCCGGTGATTCCCTCCATGACCAGCGGCTCCGGCTGCAGGATGTCGTACACACCCTCCGTGCACATCTGCTGGAATTCGTGCATTCCGCGATTGTTCTCTCCGCCCGCCAGAGGCATACTCAGCGCCCGGTTCAATTCGGCCAATTTGGCGAATTCGTAGCGCTGCAACGGCTCTTCGAGAAAATACACTCCCATTCGTTCCAATTCTTTGGCCGTATCCAAAGCGCGGCGGAAATCCCACAACACACCGGGCTGCCAGTTTCCGCCCGATTGCGCCTGGTTGGCGTCCACCATGATGGCCATCTTTCCGCCCGTTGCCTTCCGCACTGCCTCCACTGTCCGCAAATCCTCACGCATCGTTTCATGATGCAGACGCAGCTTGATCGCCCGGAATCCATCGGCCAGCAGTTTCACCGCCAGCTCCGCGCGCTCTTCCGGAGTCCCCAGCTTGATCATGCTTGCATACGGCATGACGCGATCCTTCGCCCCGCCCCACAGCTTATACAGCGGCTGTCCGCATGCCTTCCCAATCAAATCCCATAGCGCGATATCGATGTTCGCGCCGCCTCGATACGACACCCCGCCCACGTAATAGCGCAGCCTCGCCTGATGCTGCTCCGTATCGAACGGGTCCTTCCCCACCAACTGCGCCTTCGCCGCGCCCAGCAATGCCGCATCCACCCCCGGTCCAATCCCGGCCAGCCCCTGATCGGTATGTATCTCCACCACCGATCCGCCACCGACCTGGTAGGTATTCAACGTCCCCGGATTCCACGCCGCCTCCATTTTTCCGGCCTCGCGAATCACCTTCAGGTTCACCTGTTTGACATCGGTGATCTTCAGCCGCCCCACCCTGCGTTGCGCCTGCAACGAAAACCCCGCCGCACCCGCGGCGAACACGGACAGGAAGTTCCGGCGTTTCATAGGAACTAACAGTCTACTGCAAACCAATCAGCGCTTCGGGAACAGTTCCTCAATGGATTCGGCCCGCATCGCACGTTGCGCGATGTCTTTCAACTCAAGCTCGTTGCACGCCCGCAGCCTCGTCTCGGCATCGGCGGAGAGCGGCCCAAAGCGACCTTCGAGCATCCACCGAAGAACATTCATCTCCCCCTCCACACGTCCTTCTACACGTCCTTCCAACAGTCCCTCCACACGCGCCTCCACACGCGCTTTCGCTTCGGCTACCCGCACGCTCTCTTTCGCTTGCAACGCGGCCTCTTCGCGCACCTTCTTCATGAAAGCCGGCCCCAGCACCTTATTGTTCAGGATCACATCGATGGAGAGTGGCATGAGCCTTCGCGCCCTTTCTAGAACCCAGCCTTCGCGGCTTCTCAATCCTGAGATTATCAAAAACTCCGTAACAGCGTCCTCACGACGAGCCGGTTCCATTCTTTCAATCTCCGCCCACACACGCCGCCCAACCCGCTCTTCCTCCACCCCCGCCAGCAGCGCCAACATCGCATCTCCCAAGTCTCCCGATGCGAGTAGCGCCTCCCCATCCAAATCGCGCACATCGATCAACTCGTACTGGAACCGCATGGACGCGGTCGCCAACTCGCGCCCCATCGTCAACGGATCCGCCCCCACATAGAGCACAACTTGCCGCACGTGTTTTCGGAACCGCCGGTGGAGATCCAGATAATACTGAGCTTGGCGCCAAGCCATATCCCCGCTGTTCGAACTCTGCAGTTCCAACTGGCACAACGCCCCGCTCGCCGTACGAGCCAGCATGTCTACCCGCGGATTGCTGACCCGCGGCAGCTCTACATTCAACCACTCGGAAACATCTTCTCCAAGCAAACGCTGGATGGCAACTCCTTTGGACCGGCGGAAAAGGAGTTTCAAGGAAACATCATAATCCTGTGCCACCAGCCACTATCTCAGCACACACTTAGTCCCCCTGGCACGCCGCCCAATGCTGGTAACTATCCAGCTTATGAGTAAACCGGCTCACCAGCCCTTGCTCGTTGAAGCGCCACACATGCACCTCGTCCAGCTCATTCACGCTCTTCCCAGTGGCCTTCACTATAATCCCCAAATCCAGCAGCACAACTACCACATTTCCATCCGTCAGGAACGTCTTCGGCTCAAACTTCGTGAACTGGACCGCCCCTAACGCCTGAAAAAACTCCACCACCGAGTCCCGGCCGCGACGCGGTTTGAGCCATGGGGCTCCGCCGTCCATCAATCCGTAATCCCAGTCAATGTCCGCATCCAGATGGCTCAATATGGCCGGCACATCTCCGCGCCCGAAGGCGGCATAGATGGCTTGCACCGTTTCGACATGGTTCATCCTCAACGCTCCAAATTCAAGAAGTGTGTTGCATGCGATAGCATATCTCGAATGATCCGGATTGTCCTCCCGCTGCTTTCCGTGGTGGCGCTCTGCGCCGCCGAACCCTCCGTCCAATCCAACGTCGTCTATGCCATGTACTCCGGCACAGCTCTGCTGATGGACGTGCACCGTCCCGCGGCAGGCACCGCCAACGGTTACGGCATTATTCACGTTTCCGGCAGCGGCTGGACGGCTCCCCTCGCTGCATCCGCCGCGGAACTGAAGCTGAACGGCCAATCCCTCCAATACGCCAAGCCACTTGCCGCCGCCGGCTACACCGTCTTCGTCGTGAATCACCGCTCACTGCCGCGCTTCCGTTACCCTGCCGCAGTCGAAGACGTACAGCGCGCGGTGCGCTTTGTCCGCAAGAACGCGGCCCAGTTCGGCATCAATCCGAACAAGATCGGCGCTTCCGGCGGTTCCTCCGGGGGCCACTTGGTGAGCATGCTCGGCACTCTCGATGGAAAAGGCAATCCCAACGACCCCGACCCTGTGGAGCGCGAAAGCGCCAAAGTGCAATGCGTCGTGGCCCGCGCTGCGCCGACGAATTTCTTCACCATGAGCAGCGCCGGCGTCGCCTTTGTTGGCATGCGGGTTCCCGCGGGCAAACCCGCCGAAATCTCGCAAACTCTCGAATATCGCACCTACCGCGACGCTTCCCCCTTCTTCCACATCACCCCCGACGATCCACCATTCCTCCTCATGCACGGAGATAAGGACGAATCCGTCCCCTTCGCCCAATCCGTGGAAATGGAAAAAGCCCTACGGGCAGCGGGAGTCCCCGTCAAGCTCCTCCGCGTCGAAGGCGCCGCCCATGGCCCCACCTTCCCGGGAGCTAAAAATCCCCCTGATTACATCGGCGAAATGATCGCCTGGTTCCACCGCTACCTCGCCGGTAAGCCGTAAGCCAACAACCCAATCTCACTACTCCGGCTGCACCCCCGCCGCCGCCATCCGCCGTTTCAACTCGTCGAAAAAGTGAAACAGAAACACCGCCTTGTTGTCATTCTGTTGCCCCCCGCCGAGTTGTGTCGCGATAAATCGCCCGCCCGGCGCGGCAAATAGGCCTCGCCCCGCTAAACCATTCATCTGCGCGTTCGTAAACACCCGAGCCTGCCCAAACACAAGTGTGCCCGCACGCTCACTATAAGGCGTAGCCATCACTCGTCCCTCGGGGTTCACCCACAATAACTCCTTCTTGCCCCAGCGACCACACCGGCGATGTGCCGCCCGACGGAGAGATCTGGTAGCGCGCACCCGTGTCGGGAAATGCCCGCACGATCACCTCCAGTGTCCCTGCCGCGGACGAACGGAAAGCAATCCATTTTCCGTCGGGAGAGTACTCCGGCGCCCCGACGGAATGCTCGTCCGGGTAGAGCGGATCTGTTCTTTCGACCCGCAGTACGCCATTGTCTCGAACCAGTTTCGACAGTGTTGACTTGCTTCCGGAATTCGTGACCAGCAGCAACCGCCCATCAGGAGAGACCGAACAGGGAGTGCCCCCATCCAGCAGCTTCACCGGTTTCCCTCCACCATCCACGCGTGTGTAGAAGACCCCGGCATTGGTGTCGAAAATGAGCAACTCGCCGTCTGGCGTAAACACCGGATCGGAGCTGGGTTCGAAGGTAAGCCTGGTGGCGTTTCCACTGCCCACATCGGCGATCCAAATCGATTGCTGGCGTATGAATGCAATCCGCTTCCCATCCGGAGAGACGCGAACCCACGACGACTCCAGTTCCCGTACCGCCGCTTCACCAATATTGCCCGATCCATCCAGCCAAACCGCCGTGCCGATGCGGCGGCTCCCGCCTCGACGATACACCACCATCCCGTTTCGCGAGGCGGAAAAATGACTGTATCCAATATTCGCCTGGTACAGGACGTTCTGCAAAACAGGAATAGGCGATCCCAATATCGCCAACCGCTTGGCATCGAACGGGACCGCGAACATCGTGTCCTGATTCGCATACAGAATATGACCCGACGCTAGATAGCGCGGGTGCGTCCCGCCACGCACCAGTGTCTTGCGCTCACCGGTGGCCAGCACCATCACATCAATCGTCGCTTCATTGAAATTCGCCGCATCCTTGGAGGCCGTGAACAACACTGCCTTACTTCCCGGCAGCGCGTGCGGTAGCCGGTGGGTAACTTCAGTGCGAGCCTTGTCCAGTTGCGTCACTTGCTGCGATGCCCCGCCGCCATCCGGTATCCGCATCAAACCCGCCACCGATTGCTGGCTGAAAATGATCGTGCCGTCCTCCATCCACGTCGCTCCCCGGCTCTGTCCCACAACCGGAAGATCCCACAACCCAATCGCCGTCCCTCCATCCGCCAGCACTTTGCGCAGTTTCGTATCGAAATATCCGATCCACTTACTGTCCGGCGAAAAGAATACGCCCTGCACCGCGCCATTGGTCAGCATCACCGCCTTGGGATCGTTCAGCCGCCGGGCCCACAACCTTCGCGCTCCATCCAAATAGGCGATCCGTGTCCCATCCGGCGACAGCACTACGCTCGATCCCGCGGAAAACGCCATCCCCAATTGCGTGCCCATGTCCACTTCCAACTCGATCAAGGGTTGATCCGCCTGTCGCGCCGGCTTCAGCAGCAACCCCAAACACACCACCGCCACCGCGATGCTCACTCCCGCAATCCACCGCCATGGAACTCTTGACGCCGGCGCACTCACCACTACCTGCGGAGCCACCGGCGACTCCAACGCAATCCGCGCCTCACCGATATCCCGCATCCGCAAGCGCGGGTCCTGCACCAGGCAGCGGCCCAGCAACGCGCGCAATTCCGCCGGTGCGGCACTCACATCCGGTTTCTGCGTCAGCACCGCCGCCAGTGTGTGCGAAATCGTCTCCCCTTCAAACATCCGCTTCCCCGTCACCATCTCCCACAGCACCACGCCAAACGACCAGATATCGGTCCTTCGATCCACCGGCTTCCCCGAGGCCTGCTCCGGCGACATGTATCCCGGCGTTCCCACGATGATCCCCGCCAGCGACGCGCTTGCCTTGATCGTCGGCGCCGAAGCATCCACCGCCTCCACCGCAGCCGCTGCCTTCGCCAATCCGAAATCCAGCACCTTCAATCCTTGCCCCGTCAGCTTGATGTTGTCCGGCTTCAGATCCCGATGAATAATCCCTCGCTCGTGCGCTGCCTCAATTGCTGAGGCCAATTGCAGCGCCAGGCGCACGGCTTCCTCCACCGGAACAGGGCCCTGCGCAATCCGCTCCGCCAGCGTCGGCCCCTCCACCAACTCCATGACCAGGTAGTTCGGACCCACATCATGCAGAGTGCAGATATGAGGATGATTCAGCGCAGCGATCGACCGCGCTTCCCGTTCAAACCGCTCCCCAAAGTCCGCTTGCGAAAACTTGATGGCCACTTCCCGCTGCAGCCGCGTGTCCCGAGCCCGGTACACCACACCCATCCCGCCTTCGCCAATCGGCGCAACAATCTCGTAAGGCCCAACACGTTCACCCGCGCTCAGAGACATTGGGGAGAGTGTATCACTCCGTCCGCACGCCTGCCCCGGACAGCCTCCGCTTCATTTCATCGAAGAAATGAAACAGAAAAACCACCTTCGTGTCCACCTCCAATTGAGCATCGAGTGTCGCCACCAGTAGCCGCCCACCGGGCGCCACCGCTAGCCCCCGGTCCCGCGTCGGATTGGCCACCGCATCCGTCACCATTCGTGTCTTGCCCGGAACAAACGCACTCCCCTGCGTCGCGTACGCCGTGGCGAAGATCCGTCCTTGCATGTCGAACCAGAACAGTTCCTTGCCCTCTCGGGACCACGCCGGGCTCTGCCCGCTTGCCGACGAGATCTGATACTTCGCGCCCGTGTCGGGAAACGCCCGCACAAATACCTCTCGCGCACCCGTCGTGGTTGCCCTGTAGGCAATCCACTTCCCATCCGGTGAGAAGTCTGGCGTCTGCGCGGAAGGGTCATCCGGGAACAGAGGCTCTGTCCGTGTCACTCGCAGCCCCGTGGCAGTCTTCGCTAAGGCCGCCATCGACAGTCCCGTTGGCCCGGGACTCATCAAGAGGTAGTTCCCGTCCGGGCTAAACGTCTCCGGACTGTGACCCTCCACCAGTGTCTCCGGTTTTCCCGCACCATCTGCCCGTACAAGTGCAATCCTCGACTCTTCCCGATAGGCCACGTAGACCCCATCGGCGGAAAAGACCGGAGACGAACTGTTGCCGTAAGTCAACCGTGACGCCTGCCCGTTCGCCGTATCCTGAACCCACACACTCCCGCTCTTGGTGTACACAGACTTCTTCCCATCCCGGGATAACCGCACGTTGCTCACGGCAGCATCCAGCGCGCTCGCTTCGGCCTTCCCCGCCGCATCCAGCCAGCGGAAGTGTGTGCGCAAATCGCGGCGCCTCCGGTACACCGCCGTACCATCCGCGGATACGTCAAAATGCGCATAACCAATATTGCTTTGCGAAAAGACGTTCTCCACTACCGGCGCCGGCGCCCCTTTCACTTCCAGGGCGCCCGCGTCAAACGGCACCGCAAACAGATTCCCATTGTTGATGTACGTCAGATGGCCCGAGGAAAGATACCGTCCAAAGTAGCCCCCGCGCACCAGCGTCTTCCTCGCCCCGGAACTCAAATCCAAGGCCTCAACCTGCGCCTCATCGAAATTCGTTTGTGACGTCGATGCGGTGAACACCACCGCTTTGTGTCCCGGCAACGGATGAGGAAAACGGTGCGCCACTTCCTTCCGGCTCCCGTCCAGCTTCGTCACCGGCTTCGCCTCTCCTCCCGCATCGGAAATCCGCATCAGCCCCTCGTTGGACCCCAGGGAAGCGACAATGGTGCCGTCTTTCAACCAAGCCGCTCCTCGCGAATTTCCCTCCACCACAATCGGCCGGATATTGATCGCCGTTCCTCCTGTCGCCAGGACCTTCCGCAGTTGGTTTTCCGAAAAATACCCGACCCATTTTCCGTCCGGTGAGAAGAACGGCCCCTGTACCGGACTTGCCGACAACAACGTCACCTTCGTCTCATCCAACCTCCGCGCATACAGCTTTCGTCCACTGTCGAGAAACGCCACGCGCGTTCCGTCTGGGGACAGCACCACGCTTGCTCCAGCCGAGAAGGTCGCTGCTAACGGCAGCCCCATATCCACATCCAACATCACCATCGGTCTATCCACCGTCCGCGTCGACCGGTACAAGGCAAACACGCACGCCAACAAGGCCACGCCCAGCACTGCCGCTATTACAGGCCAATGCAAGCTTCTTCGCGGCCTCACTTCCACCACCGCGCTCACCCCAACCGGCGACTCCAACGCAATCCGAGCCTCCCCGATCGCCTGCAACCGCTTCTTCCTGTCCTTCTCCAAACACCGCGTCAACAGGGGCCGCAACGATACCGGAGCCGCATCCACCGGAGGTGTCTGCGTCAGGATCTGCGCCAGCGTGTCACTCACCGTCTCCCCATCAAACATCCGCCGCCCCGTCACCATCTCCCACAACACCACGCCATAGGCGAAAATATCCGCCCGCCGGTCCACTGCATGCCCCCGCGCCTGCTCCGGAGCCATGTAGCCCGCCGTGCCCAAGATAAACCCCGCCTGCGTCGCCGCCACCCGCGTCGGAGCCAGCGTCGGCGAATTCGCCAGACTCGGCGCCCCAGAAGCATCCCCTTCCAGTGCCTTCGCCAATCCGAAATCGAGCACCTTTACCTTGCCATCCGCCGTCAGCTTGATATTGGCCGGCTTCAGATCCCGATGCACGATCCCCTTGTCATGGGCCGCTTCCAACGCCTCGGCAATCTGCACCGCCACCGGCACCGCCTCGTCCAACGGCATCGCCCCCTGCGCCATGCGGTCGTAGAGCGTCGGCCCCTCAATCAACTCCATTACCAGATAATTGGGCCCGACATCGAACAGCGTGCAGATATTCGGATGATTCAACGCCGCAATCAACTGCGCCTCGCGCGCAAACCGTTCACTGAACTGCTCGGAAGAAACCTTCACCGCCACTTCCCGCTGCAGCCGCGTGTCCCGCGCCCGGTACACCTGCCCCATTCCGCCTTCACCCAGAGACGCAACGATCTCGTACGGACCCAGCCGGTCACCTACGGAAAGTAGCATCCCATACCTCCTTACCGGAACCGCCGCTTCAAGTCATCCAAAAAATGGAAATAGAAGAATACGGTGTTATTCGCGTGGCCGCTCGCCACGTCAACACTGGCAAGAATTCGTTTCCCGTCTGGTGTGATCGACAAGTTGCCGGGCATGAATCCTAAGCGTGCGACGGACCAGACGCGCGGCTTTCCAGGAACAAAGGCGCCGCCCTTTACCTCATAGGGGACCGCCATCACGCGGTGTTCCGAGGTGTCCCGGTACAGCAGTTCCCGGCTGGCGGGGTTCCACGCCGGCGCCGAGGCATTGCTTGCCACCTGAAACTTCGCCTGCCCATCCGGCCACGAAGCAACCATCAGCGTTTGCTCTCTTTGCGATACGTGCGCTGCCCACAGTCCGTCTGGAGACACCCTCGAACTGGGCCCAAAATCCACACGCTCCGGCTTGCCCGCAACCGGTTCTTTGTTCACGAACTGAATCGGAACCCGATAGGATGCGCTCCTTCCGGCAACCACTATTTCGCGCCCCGAGGAGAGGAAATACCTCGGCATCATCAGCGCACCCAACTCCACACTCAACAGGCGCTTGGCTTTCCCCGCACCGTTGGAGGGAATCCACCAGATCCCGTCCGATCCGTGTCGAAAGAGAATGCACGAACCATCCGGACACCACACGGGTGCGTAGACGTCGGTCTCGCCGAACGTCAGGCGCGATTGACGCTCCGATGCAAACTCGTACGTCCAGATGCTATTGTTCTGCACCACCGCCAGTTGCTTCGCGTCCGGTGACAAGCTCCAGTTGCTGCGTTCGTAGTTGCCCGCCTTGGGATAAGCCGGCGATTGGCCATCTGCGCTGATCCAGTTGAGCATCTGATTCGCGGTGGAGCCTTTGCGGTACAACAGCGTCCCTGCGTCGCTGACATGGAACTGGGAATACCCCATACTCGGCAAATACATCACGCCTTCCAGAATCGGAACCGCCTGCCCCTTCACCTCCAGCCGTTCGGCGTCGAATGGCATCGCCATGAGAGTGGCACCGTTTGCGTACAGGATGTGCCCCGAAGGCACATACCGGGCGTAGCTGCCTCCCCGCACCAGCGTCTGCCGTGCACCCGTATCCATCCGCTGCAGTTCGACGCTCGCATTCCGCCAGTTCTCCCGCTGCGGTGTCGAGGAAAAAAGCAACGCCTTCGAGTTCGGCAGCAGTTGGGGCCAAAAGTGGCATTGCTCCCCGCGCGCCTCATCCAGTTTCGTCACAACGGTACGGGCCCCTCCATTGGCCGGTATCCGTTGCACACCCGGTGCGGTTGACTCCGAAAAATAGAGGAAGCCATCCGCGCCCCAGTGTGCGCCCCGCAGGGTACCCGTGGCGACATCCGTGAGGTTTGCCGGCAATCCCCCGGTTACAGGTATCTTCTTCAGCTTCCCATCCGCGCTGAACCCAATCCATTGGCCGTCCGGTGAAAAAAACAAGCCCATCAGCAGTCCCGACGCATGCAGCATCACTGCTTCCGGCTGATCCAGCGTCCGCGTCCACAATTGGAACTTCTCATCCAGGAACGCGATCCGCCGCCCGTCCGGCGACAGAATCGCGGAACTGCCCCCCATCCCGAGCGTCGGCTGCTCCCGGCCCATATGCACTTCCAACGCGGTGAGCGGAGCGGGGTCCGGATGTGTCAATCGGTACACCGCGACGCCAGCGATTACCGCGGCAATCGTCGCCACTCCTGCCAGCACCGCAACCCACCGGCCGCCTCGCCCACTGGCCACTGCCGCTTCCGCAACCACCGGGGCTGCAACCGGCGTTTCCAACGCAATCCGCGCCTCCCCAATCGCCTGCAACCGCTTCTTCCGATCCTTCTCCAAACACCGCGTCAACAACGGCCGCAGCGATACCGGAGCCGCATCCACCGCCGGCGTCTGTGTCAATATCTGCGCCAATGTGTCGCTCACCGTTTCCCCATCAAACATCCGCCGCCCCGTCACCATCTCCCACAACACCACCCCGTAGGCGAAAATATCCGCCCGCCGGTCCACCGCGTGCCCCCGCGCCTGCTCCGGAGCCATATACCCCGCCGTGCCCAAAATAAATCCCGCCTGCGTCGCCGCCACCCGCGTCGGAGCCAGCGTGGGCGAGTTCGCCAGGCTCGGCGCAGCCGAAGCATCCCCTTCCAGCGCTTTCGCCAACCCGAAATCCAGCACCTTCACCTTGCCGTCCGCCGTCAGCTTAATATTGGCCGGCTTCAGATCCCGATGCACGATTCCCTTGTCATGCGCCGCTTCCAATGCTTCGGCAATCTGCACCGCCACCGGCACAGCCTCTTCCAGCGGCATCGCCCCCTGCGCCATGCGGTCGAAGAGCGTCGGCCCTTCAATCAACTCCATCACCAGGTAATTGGGCCCGACGTCGAACAGCGTGCAGATGTTCGGATGATTCAACGCCGCAATCAACTGCGCCTCGCGGGCAAACCGTTCACTGAACTGCTCGGAAGAAACCTTCACCGCCACTTCCCGCTGCAGCCGTGTATCCCGCGCCCGGTACACCTGCCCCATTCCGCCTTCGCCCAGAGACGCAACGATCTCGTACGGACCCAGCCGGTCGCCCACGGAAAGTTGCATTGTGAGATTGTATCAGTGCTGTCTACTGCGGCTGTGACCCCGCCGCCGCCATCCGCCGCTTCAACAGGTCGTAGAAGTGAAACAGAAAGACAGCCGTCCTATCCAGCCCGGCATCCCCATAGGATGTCATCAGAAACCTGCCTCGTGGCGCGGCGAACAAAATCCGGCTAATTCCAGGGTTGGTCACCCTGACGTCTGTGAATTCGCGTGTCGCTCCGAACGTCAGGCTATTGCCTCGTTCCGAGTACGGAGTAGCAACCACCTTTCCCTCGTTGCTGATCCAAAGCAGTTCTTTCTTCCCCAGTGACCAAACTGGCGAACTGCCACCTGCCTGCGAAATCTGATACCGCGCACCTGTGTCCGGAAAGGCACGGACGCAAACCTCCTGCCTTCCCTCTTGCACAGCGCGGAAGGCAATCCATTTTCCGTCCGGGGAGAACTCTGGACCCGTAACGTTGCGTTCCTCTGGGTATAGCGGAGCTGTCTTCTCGACCCGAATTTCATGGGCCGTCTGCTGCAGAGTGGCCACCGATGCATTCGACGCGCCGGTAGTGAGAAGGAATTTACCGTCGGGAGAGATCGAATTGGGGTTATCACTGTCCAAGAGCTTCACCGGCTTTCCCCCACCGTCGGTTCCTATCACAAATACGCCATTCTCCGAGCCGTACACGACAAACGCGCCGTTCGGTGTGAATACGGGGTTATAGCTTCGATCGAACGTGAGTCGCGATGCATTCCCGCTCTCCCCATCGACAAGCCAGATCGATTGCTGCTTCCGGAATGCAATCCGCTGCCCATTCGGGGAAACACGAACACCTGTTCCATCCAAATCCCGCAACACCACATCTCCGGCTTTCCCGGAGGCATCCAGCCATCGCGCCGTTACCGGCACCGCGCCATTGGAGCGCCTGTACACCAAAGTCCCCTCTCGCGAGGCCGACAGGTGCATGTAGCCGATGTTCGCCTGATAGAAAACATCCTGCAGAATCGGAATAGGGGATCCGGAAACCGCCAGCCGTTTCGCATCAAAGGCAATCGCGAAGACCGTGGCTCGATTCGCATACAGGATATGCCCCGAGGCAAGATAACACGGGTGCGTCCCGCCACGGATCAGTGTCTTGCGCTCGCCCGTGGCCGGCACAATAACGTCAATCGTCGCGTCGTCGAAAACGTTCGCATCCTTCGACGCCGTAAACAGTACCGCTCTGCCCCCTGGAATGGCGTAAGGGAAGCGGTGCAGCACCTCCTTTCGTCCAGCCTCGATTTGCGTGACCGCCTGAGCAGTGCCGCCGGAATCCGGAATCCGAAACAGGACCGGCGTGCTGCTCATTGCGAAATAGATCCAGCCATCATCGGCCCATGTTCCCCCGCGGCCCTGCGCCGGCAGATCCATGAGTTCGATCGCCGTCCCACCGTCCGCCAGCACTTTTCGCAGTTTGGTATCGAAATAGCCGATCCACCTGCTGTCCGGGGAAAAGAACGGACCTTGCACCGGGTTTGCAGCCAGCATCACAGCCTTTGTATCGTTGAGCCGCCGAGTCCACAGCCGCCTCGATCCATCCAGATAGGCAATCCGCGTCCCATCCGGAGACAGCACCACGCTCGACCCCGCAGCAAACGTCGATCCCAAAACCGTTCCCATATCCACATCCAGCGCGATCAACTGCTTCTCTGCCTGCCGCGCCGGCTTCAACAACAGAGCCAAACACACCACCAGCGCCGCCGTACTCACGCCCGCAATCAACTGCCAGTGAATCCGCGACGAACCCGCCACCTGCTCCACCGCCGCAACCGGCGCCTCCAACGCAATCCGCGCCTCACCAATCGCCTGCAACCGCTTCTTCCGATCCTTCTCTAAACACCTTGTCAACAGCGGCCGTAACGCTTGCGGCGCGGCATCAATTTGCGGTGTCTGCGTCAGGATCAACGCCAGCGTGTCGCTCACCGTCTCCCCATCGAACATCCGCCGCCCCGTCACCATTTCCCACAACACCACGCCATACGCGAAAATATCCGCCCGTCGGTCTACGGCGTGCCCCCGCGCCTGCTCCGGAGCCATGTAGCCCGCCGTGCCCAGAATAAACCCCGCCTGCGTGGCGGCTACTCGCGTCGGTGCCAGAGTGGGCGAATTGGCCAGACTCGGCGCAGCCGAAGGCTCTGCTTCGAGCGCTTTCGCCAACCCGAAATCCAGCACCTTCACCTTGCCATCCGCCGTCAGCTTGATATTGGCCGGCTTCAGATCCCGATGCACGATCCCCTTCTCGTGCGCCGCCTCCAATGCCTCGGCAATCTGCACGGCCACCGGCACCGCCTCTTCCAGCGGCATCGCGCCCTGCGCCATGCGGTCGTAGAGCGTCGGCCCTTCAATCAACTCCATCACCAGATAATTGGGCCCAACATCGAACAGCGTGCAGATATTCGGATGATTCAACGCCGCAATCAACTGCGCCTCGCGCGCAAACCGTTCACTGAACTGCTCAGAGGAAACCTTCACCGCCACTTCGCGCTGTAAGCGTGTATCCCGCGCCCGGTACACCTGCCCCATTCCGCCTTCGCCCAAAGACGCAACGATCTCGTACGGACCCAGCCGGTCACCTACGGAAAGCAGCATTGGAAAATTGTATCAGGCGTTCGGGAATCGCTCTCCTTAGAAAATTCGACCTAGCCCGAAGAACCAACTGCGATGCCCGCGGTCGCCCCAACTGCCGCCCAGGTACACCGGGCCGAGCCACGTCCGCGCCACGAACAATCCCGTGCCGCTCACAGGCACTCCGGTATGCGAGGCATCCCCGCGGATCTTGCCCGCCTGTGCCAACCCCACAATAGAAACGCGGTCACCGACAAGCGGAGGCAACTTCCACACATCGCGCAAATATCCGCCGGTGAGGACTGCGTAATCGTATCCGAGAAGTTCATTCGGGCCATACGCCCCCAGCCGCAAAGGCCCACCCAACGAAAAGAACCGGACACCCACATTCGTCTCCCCAAACGATGTCCCACCCGACAAGCCGTACACCACGGAACCCTTCGCGGAAATGGGATGGGCCGCGTTGAATCGTGTTTCGTGCTGGTAGAAATGGTGCTGCGGGTAATAGCGTAGCGCCGAAAACACGCGCAGTCCCCTTCGTGCCGCGACAGCGTCATCCTGACCTTCGTAGTTGAAGCGAAGCGATGCCGTATCGCTGCGAATGCCACCCTCTTCGAAGTACGGATCACCGATGCGGCGCCGGGCCGAGATGTGGGCCGCGTTGTATCCCGCGCGCAGTTCGGCAAAACGGCTGAAGGTAGCGCCGATGTCGAGGGCAGCGCCATATTCGCGCAGGCGGTATTCGGCGGCACGCGACCCTCCGGAGTAGATTTCCAGTTTGGCGTCCTGGGAGTAAGCGCGCGGGGCAATGAAGACCGGGCTCTGCTCGCGGATGGGCCGGTAGTATTCCGTGGAAACGCCGTAGCGGGAGCCGAAGCTCAAGTCCGTGCGCAGTTCGGAGCGATAGCCGCCCAGGTCAAGGAAAGTGAACCGGCTGAGAAACAGGAAGCCGACGTTCGCCTGATCTTTGCCATCCACCTCCACCGCCGGCAGGAAGAACGGAGGTCCGTGCACCTTCTCGTGAGCCGAAACCAGCAACCCCGTGGCGCCGTTGCGGCGGATGAAGCGATACCCCATGTGATCGAAGCGGCCCTGGCCCACCGCGCGGGTCAGTTCTTTTTCCAGAGCGGGGATGGACACGTCCGATTCCGTCAGCCGCGTGAGGCGGCGTTCCAGCGCGGCATCGATTCGCGGACTGCCTTCCACTTCGATGAAGTCCGCCTGCTTCGGTGCGGTGCGCTTGCGGCTGTCGCGAGCCGCCAGGTGCGCGCTGTATTCTTCCTTCGTCAATGCGAAGCGCGTGAGCAGGCTCTTCTTCTTCTCGGTTCCGCTGCGGCCCCGGTCCGCGAACTCGGCATGCTTCCTGTAGTCGCTGGAAGTGAGTCCCTTCAGATCGGCCACCACCACCACATCAGCCAGTTGCATATTACGCATCTCATTCGTGCTGATGACAATGCTCACGGTTCGCCCCAGCACGCCGAGCAACGTGCGCAGTTGCTTCGGATCGACAGGCCCCGTGGAGAGATGCACCGCGATGACAATATCGGCGCCCATCCGCCGCACGACATCCACAGGAAGATTGTTGAGGGTGCCGCCATCGGTATAGATCTTGCCGTCGGCCTCAGCGGGTTGAAAGACCGCCGGCAGCGACATGGTGGCCCGCAGCGCCTCGGCCAGTGAGCCGCTATCGAAAACCGTCTCTTTCCCTCCGATCATTTCCGTGGCGACGCAGCGGAACGAGATCGGGAGATCGTCGAACGAGTTCATCTCCGAGTACGCAATCGTCGTGCGGTGGAAGAGCAGATTCAGGTCATGCCCGGAATTGAGGCCGGCCGGGAACTGCAAGCTGCCGTTGCGCAATCCGAGTTCCAGCCGGTTCGGGTAAGCAAGCCGGTCTTCCTTCCGCCGGTAAGAAAGCGAGGAGAAGGGGACCTGTCCCCCAAGCAGAAGGTCCCAGTCCAGATCCTTCAGCAGCCCCCGAATCTCCTTCGTCGACATCCCGCTGGCATAGAGCCCGCCGACAAGCGCGCCCATGCTGGTGCCGGCGATGAAATCGACGGGGACGTGATTATCTTCCAGCCATTCGAGTACCCCGATGTGAGCCAGGCCGAGGGCTCCGCCACCTTCCAGCGCGAGGCCGATCTTGGGCCGCGGTTGTTGCGCGAGGAGAGTGATGGCGAGAAGCGGCAGGCTGAGGGCGCGCCAGAACATGCAGTCTCCATGGTGGCATACCAGCAAAAGGTTAAGGTTTTTTTATATTCTGGAATTGAATGTATCAGCAGAGGAGAGCGCTGGAAGGGCCGCCGCTGCCGCCCTTGAGTCCAGCACCGCAGCCGGCGATGGCCGAGCCCGAGCCGCCAAGCCGCGCATGGATTGGGTGGTTGGTGGTCTTGTGCATTGCCGTGGGCGGATGGTTGCTGCACCGGAGAATGGAAGAGCAGGCTCGTGTCCCCGTGTTCGCGCCATCACGCACGGCACGCGCGCGTGTCGGGACTTTGGAGCGAAGCCTGCGCGTGACGGGAACTACCGCGGCGACCCGTAGCTCATTCCTGATCGCTCCGAAGCTGCAGGGCACGCGTGGCCGCGAATCCACTGAACTGACGTTGACGCTGCTCAAACTGGCCCCAGCCGGAGCCAAGGTGAAGAAGGGCGACGTCATCGCCGAATTCGACAAGCAGTTCATGCTGCTCCGCGTGGACGACTACCGTTCCAACGTCCTGCAATGGGAACAGAACCTCGTGCGCCTGCGCGCCAACCTGGATCTGCGCCGCGTGCAACAGCAGTTGAAAGTGAAGCGCGCCAAGGCCCAGATGGATAAGGCCGCGCTCGATCTGAAAACAACTCCCGTGCGCTCCGCCATTCAGGCAGCCCGCTTCCGCATGAACTTTGAAGAGGCCAAGGCGCAGTATGAGCAGTACCTCAAAGAGACCCCTGATGTCGACGCAAGCGAAGTGGCCTCAAACCGCCGCTACGAGTTGGAGCTGGAAGAAGCGCAGCGGGAACTGAAGAAGTCACAGAAGAATGCCGACGATATGACCTACCGTGCGCCGCACGACGGCGTGCTGGTGTTGATGAAGAATTATCGGAACGGCAATTTTGTTGAGGTGCAGGAGGGCGAGACGGTTGGACCCGGCCAGACATTTGCGGAGGTTACGGACACCTCGTCCATTGTGATGCAGGCCGCGATGAACCAGGTGGATGCGGAATTGGTGAAGAACGGAGCAACGGCAACAGTCAACTTCGATGCCTTCCCCGATCTGCAACTGCCGGCCCGCGTCGTTTCCATCGGCGCCGTAACCAGCCCTTCGGGACAGCGTCCGCAATACGTGCGGGCGGTGCCGCTGATGCTGGAACTGGAAGCCAAGGACGACCGCGTCATTCCCAATCTGACGGCAAGCGCCGACATCCTGCTGGAACGCGAGGAGCACGCCGTGATCGTGCCGCTGGAATGCATTTTCCGCGACCGCGACGGCACTCCCTATGCGCTGGTGCAGGCGGGCGGCGAATGGCAGAAGCGCGACCTGGAACTGGGTACGGCCAATCATGTCGAGGTGACCGTCCAATCCGGCATCAAGGACGGCGAGTTGATCGCCGCCGAACAGAAGTAAAGTATCCTTGTAAAAGTTTGGAGGTAAGCCATGGCAGCCACCGTGTGGAAAGGCCATCTGACATTCGGATTGGTATCTCTTCCCATCAAGCTCTTCACCGCGGCACGGGCCGAAACGATCAGCTTCAATCAACTCCATAAGACCGATCATTCGCGCGTGAAGCAGAAGCTATTCTGCGCCGCCGAGGATGTGGAGCTATCCCGCAGCGACATCGTCAAAGGCTACGAGTACGAGAAGGATCGCTACGTCGTGGTGGATGACGAAGAGATCAAGAAGATGGCGCCGAAATCGGCCAAAGTGATGGAGATTCTCGAGTTCGTCAAAGAAGCCGAAGTGGATCCGGTCTTTTACGAGAAGTCTTACTATCTGGCGCCCGAAGAGGCTGGAGAGAAGCCTTACTCCCTGCTGCTGGAGGCGCTGAAGCGCAGCGGCTTTGTCGCCCTCGCCCGCATTGCCATGCACAGCCGCGAGCACATCGTGATTCTTCGTCCCTCCGGCGCCGGCATCACGCTGCACACCATGTACTTCGAGGATGAGATCCGCAAGTCCGAGTCCTACAACGCCGATACCAGCGCCGTGTCGGACAAGGAATTGAACATGGCGATGATGCTGGTGGAGGCGTTGGCGGCAAAGTTCGAACCCAGTAAATACAAGGACAGCTATCGCGAGAATCTGCGCGCGATGATTGACGCCAAGGTCGCCGGGCAGGAAGTGGTGGCTCCGGTGGAGGCGCAGCAGGTGAAGGTGATCGACATCATGGATGCGCTGAAAGCGAGCCTGGCGGCGTTGAAGAAGCCTGCCGACAGCGCTGCGTCGGAAGAGAAGCCGAAGGTGAGAAAGAGCGGCACGGCATGATGCGCCGCGAGTTCGGTTTAACGCTGGGCGCCGCGGCCATGCTGCCGGCGCAGTCTTCGCACGCGGCTTTGCTCGCGCGTCTGGAACCGCCTGCCGGTGTCGTGGACGCCGTGGTCGATTCCGATACATACAACGAGATTGACGATCAGTTCGCGGTGCCCTACGCCATTTTGTCCACCGAGAAGATGAAGGTGCATGCGGTGTACGCGGCGCCCTATTTCAATGACCGCTCGAAATCCGCGGGCGATGGGATGCAGAAAAGCTACGAGGAAATTCTGCGCCTGCTCACGCGGCTGAAGCGCGATCCGAAGGGGTTTGCCTACCAGGGCTCAGAGGCTTTTCTCACCGCGCCCAAGAAGCCCGTGGATAGTCCCGCTGCACGGAACCTCATTGAGCGCGCCCTGCAACCGCGCAACGGGCCACTGTATGTGATCACGGTAGGCGCTCCCACCAACGTCGCTTCGGCAATCCTCATGGAGCCGAAAATTCTCGACCGTATCGTGGTGGTGTGGCTGGGCGGGCAGCCCTACGATTGGCCCACGGCGCGGGAGTTCAACCTGTTCCAGGATCTGCACTCCTCGCGCGTGCTGCACGATTCCGGCGTGGCGATGGTCAACATTCCGACGCAAAATGTTTCGGAGCACCTGCGCACAACGACGCATGAAGTGAAGTACTTCCTCGCCGGCAAATCGCCGCTGGCGGATTACCTCTACACGGAGTTTGTGAAGTTCGCCGAATGGAAAGCGAAGCCCAAGACCTTCGCCTACTCCAAGGTCATCTGGGATATTTCAGCCGTGGCGTGGCTGGTCAATCCGAAGTGGGTGCCGTCGCGAGTGGTGCCGAGCCCGTATCTGACGGATGACTTCAAATACAAGCCTGGCGAGGCTTCGCGCCATCCGGTGCGGGTGGCGATGGACTGCAACCGCGATGAGATCTTTCACGATCTCTTCCGGAAACTGGTGGCTGCTAAGGGCTAGAACCGGTACTTCAGCGCATACTGAAACACGCGCGGGCCGCCGCCCCTTCCTACTGCCCCCACCTGGCTCAGAAGGCCTCCGGTGAGCCCGTCAAAACGGGTCATCGGATCGGTGACCACAAAATTGGCGCGGTTCAGCATGTTGAAGGCCTCCACGCGCAATTGCAGATTGTGGCCTTCCTTGATGCTGAAGTTCTTGGCCAGCGCCAGGTCAGTGGAGAAAAGCCCAGGCGCATCCAGGATATTCCGGCCCGAATTTCCGAACCCGAATGGGGGAAAACCGTACTGGCTGGTTGTGATACAGCCGGCGGCCGCGGTGCCTCCAGGGGCAACGTAGCAGGGGACGGCCTCGAAGGCTTTCAAATCGAACCAGGGGTAGTCGACGCCCTTCTTGCCGAGGGCTGGATTTGACGCGAGGGCGCCGTTGGCGACGCGATTGGGGCGCGCCGAGCCACCCTGATCGAGGTTCGTGGTGTTGGGCTCCACAGTGAAGGGCGGGCCGGAATAGGCCGTCGCGGTGCCGGAGAGTTGCCAGCCGCCAAGGAAGCTATCCACCGCGCGATTCCACGATGCCCCATACTTGCGGCCTTTGCCGAAGGGCAGGTTGGCACTGCCTACCGCGGTGAAGACGTGGCGGCGATCCCAATCGGAGCGGGCCCGATCGAGGCGCAGATTGCGGGCATCGAGGGCGCCGGCAAAGCCGCCATTCGACTGGCCGTTGGCCTGCGAAGCATCGTCAATGCTCTTCGAGAACGAGTAGTTCATCCGCCAGAAGAGGCCACTGCGGCTGCGCCGGCGCCAGGAAACATTGAACGCGTTGTAAATCGAATTGGAGCCGGTGTGGAAGATGTTGATGGTGTTGAACAGCGGATAGGGTCGCGCGAATCCCTCCCCCGCGATGAGGCTGGAAAGATTGCGGTACGGTTGATTGAAATCGTACAACCGCTGCAGGTGAGTGCCTTTCGAACCCCGGTAATCGGCCTCAATCGCGTTCCCACCGAACAGTTCGCGCTCAATGGTGAAGTTCCACGATTGCAGGTAGGATTGCTGCGGATCCATGGTGAAACCGTTGGCCGTGGTGGTGCCGGTGATGGTTTCTTTCTCCGCGGGGAAGGGCGTGCGGAGCGACACCTGATCGGGCGTGGCGTTCACTCCGACGAAGTTCTGGTTGATGGAGAAGGGGAACTGGTTGGAGAGATTGTTCCGTAGATTGTTGAGGATGTCCCCACTGAGGAAAATGCCATAGCCGCCCCGCAGCACGGTCTTATCGTGGAGGCGGTAGGCGAAGCCCACGCGAGGAGAGAAGTTGATCCAATCGGTGGAGATGACGGAGCGCCCGCGCCCAAGCGATTCCGCCGTGACCACCGTTCCGCGAAGTCCCGTTTGGTCGAGGCGCGCCTGATAGTCGGCGGGAGTGTTTTTGTCGCTCGCGATGACCAGTTTCAGAGAGTTGGTGTCGTAGCTGGCCAACCGGTCGTACTTGTCGAACGGCGCCTGGTTCACCTCCCAACGCAAGCCGAGGTTGAAGGTGAGCTTGCGAGTAGCCTTCCAATCGTCGTTGATAAACGCACCGTAGTAGGGCTGGCGCCAGTAGTTGCGATTGAAGCCAACCTGGCGGGTGACGTTGTTGAGCCAGCCGAGTTGCATGTCGGCGATGGAGTGTCCGGTGCGGTTGCCGACAAAGCGGAAGGTCGCCCGCTGGTTATTGAAGTAGGGCTGGTTCATCTGCACGAAGCTCGAGTTGAAGCCGAAGCGGAGATTGTGTGCTCCGCGGATGTAAGTGAACTTCACGCTGTTCTGCCAGTCCGTGACGAAGTACTGCACCGGCATGTTGGCGCCGGAGCCAAGGTCAGGGTAGTTGTTTCCGGTAAAGATCTGCGGCCAGTCCAGGAGGTCGGGTTCGTTCTTCGCTTCGCCGGCGGGGATGAGGTTCGGGAGTCCCAATTGGGTGGCGATGTCGGTGCCGCCGAACCGTCCGCGGTCCCACGTGGCGCTACGGCTGACGCCGAAACGGAATTCGGCAAGTAGGTTCGCGCGGAACATGTGTGTATAATCGACGCCGGCGATGGAGCGATTGTCGCGGGTGAAGGTGCCGAAGAGGCCAGTGTCACTGCCCGTGAACGGATTCTGTGTATTGGCGCGCCGCAGTTGCGCGCGGAAGGCGAGATTGTTGCCGCCGATCTTGTGGTCGATCTTGAACAGCGGGCTGTTCCAACTATCGACGTCCGCGGCAACGGCAAAATAGTTGAAGCCAGTGACGCCAGCCTCGCGGTTGGCAAGCGGGAAAGCATTGGTGAGCTTCACGCCGGAAGGATCCATGCGCGAGGCGGGGATGATGTTGCCGGGGAAACACGCAGCGCGATTGGTGGCGGTGCAGGCGCCGGTGGCGAGGCGGTCAAACAGATAAAGCGCGGCGCCGTTGAGGTTGACGGACTGCGAATAGTCGCCACGGCGTTCCAGCAGCGTGGGGACGCGGGAGAGGCGGGTGGCTTCCTGCTTGGCGCGAAGGCCCTCATAGCTGATCATGAAAAAGGTGCGGTTGCGGATGACGGGGCCGGCGAGCGTGGCGGCGAACTGATGCTGGCGCAGGATGATCTTGTTGGTTTCGAAGAAGCCGCGTGCATCCAGCAGATCATTGCGCAGGTAGTAGTTGAGATTGCCGTGGAACTGGTTCGTGCCGGAGCGCAGCACCATGTTCATCACACCGCCCGCCTGGCGGCCGAACTCGGCGGAGTAGCCCGAAACTTCCATCTTGAATTCCTGCAGCGCGTCAATATTGGGGCGCGCCTGGGCCGCCGCCCCGCGCGGATTGCGGTTGTCGAAACCATCGACATAGAAATTGGTATTGGAGGCGCGCGCACCGTTGACGTTGAGTGCGGAGCCTTGGCCGCCTTCCACTTTGGGCACAACGCCAGGAGTGAAGAAGGCAAGATCTGTGAAGTCACGCCCGGAGAGAGGAAGTTCCTGGATCTCGGCCTGCACGATGACGTCGCCCTTGATCGTCCCGTTTTCCGTGTTGATGGAGACAAGCGACGATTCGACGTTCACGGTTTCGCTTACCGACCCGACTTCCAGTTTGATGTCGGCGCGAAGCACCTGGCCCACCTGAAGCACGATGCCCTTCTGAAGGGCCTTATGGAAACCGGCGGCTTCGGCGGTGAGTTCGTAGTTGCCGGGGTTGAGGTTCGGAATGGAGTAATTGCCCGTCTCGTCAGTAGTGACGCGGCGGTCAATATTGGTATCGACATTACGCACCGTGACCGTCACGTTTGCGACGGCGGCTTCGGTGGAATCGCTGATTACGCCCGTTACGGTGGCGAGGTTGGATTGCGCGAAGCTCATGCTCGCTGCAGTTAACAAGAGACAAAGAAATCGGATGTTCACAACCTGAAGTGTCCTTTCCCAGTAGTCCGAAGTCTGTGGGTTGCGCAAATTATATATCAGCAAGACACGGGTGGGAAGGGGGGCGTCGCGTTGTAGAATCGGACCATGTTTTCGCGGTGCGTGTGGTATCTCATCCTGTTGGCGGTCACCACCGCTTTGACGCTGAATCCGCTGCATGCGTCAGAGGAATTGAGGCAACGCCTGACGCGGATCTTCAGCACCAAGGCCTTTGTGGGGAAAACGTTTGGTCCTGCCCGATGGATTCGCAATGGGGCGTCGTACACCACGGTGGAAACGGCGGCTTCCGTTGCCGACGCGCGAGAGATTGTCGAGTACGAAACAGTGAGCGGAAAGCGGACCGCCCTGGTGAGCGCGGCACAACTGACTCCGGCTGGGGCAAAGAAACCGCTTGCCATTGAGGAGTATGAGTGGGACCGCGGAATGAGCCATCTGCTCGTCTTCAACGAATCGCGCCGAACGTGGCGCACGAATACCCGTGGCGATTACTGGCTGCTCGATCGAAGCACAGGGCATTGGCGAAAGCTAGGCGGCGATGCTCCGCCGTCGTCGCTGATGTTCGCGAAGTTTGCACCGGATGCGAGTCTGGTGTCGTACGTACGGGACAACAATCTCTATGTGGAAGAGGTGAAGACCGGGGCGGTGCGGCGGTTGACCACCGATGGCTCGGCAAACATCGTCAACGGCAATGGCGACTGGGTCTACGAAGAGGAATTGAATCTCCGCGATGCGGTCCGCTGGTCTCCGGACGGCCGTGCGCTGGCGTTCTGGCAATTCGACGAGAACGAGGTGCAGCGTTTCACGCTGATCAACACTACGGATACGCTTTATCCGAAGTTGACCGAGTTTCCTTACCCCAAGGCGGGAACGCGCAATCCTGCCGCGCGCATCGGTGTGGTGGATGCCGCGGGAGGCGCCGTGCGCTGGATGCAGATTCCCGGTGATCCACGGGAGAACTACATCTTTCGCGTCGACTGGGCGGATTCAAGAAGACTGGCCATCGGGCAGTTGAACCGGAGGCAGAATCGCGTCACGGTCTATCTGGCCGATGCGCAATCGGGCGAAGCGAAGGTAGTGTTTCGCGACGCGGATGACGCCTGGATCGATGTTCCGGAAAGTGCCGGCGCAGCGCTTGGGATGGAGAGCTTCCAATGGGTGCGCGGCGGCAAGGAGTTCCTCTGGCTGAGCGAGCGCGATGGTTGGCGGCGCGTCTATCGCGTCGGATTGGATGGCGGTGCGCCAGTGGCCATCACTCCGCAGAGCGTGGATGCGATGTCGCTGACTGGCGTGAACAGCCAATCGGTTTACTACCTCGCATCGCCTGACAATGCCACGGAACGCTACCTCTATCGTGCGCCCCTCGATCGTGAAGGAGCGGCGGAACGCGTTGGCTCCGCGTTGCCGGCCGGAACCCACCAATACCAACTGTCGCCGGATGCGCAATGGGCTTTTCATGTCTACTCGGCCTTGGATCATCCCCCCGTCACCGATCTGGTGCGCCTGCCCGGCCACGAGCGTGTGCGCGGGTTGGAAGAAAATGCGGCACTGCGCGCCAACGTTGCATCGACGCTGACTCCCCCCGCGGAGTTTCTCAAAGTAAAACTGGCCGATGGCGTCAGCATGGATGGCTGGCTGATGAAGCCGCGGAGTTTCGATGCGGCGAAGAAATATCCGGTGGTGGTGTACATCTATGGTGAGCCGTTCGGATCCACAGCGTCGAATGTGTGGGGCGGGAAGCGCGATCTGTTTCACCGTGCGCTGGCCGAAGAGGGATACCTGGTGGTGAGCTTCGACAATCGCGGAACCCCACTGCCCAAGGGCCGCGCATGGAGGAAAGCAGTGAACGGAGCGATCGGTGTCCTTAGCACGAAGGATCAAACCGAAGCGCTGCTGGCCCTCGCCAAAGAGCGCCCCTATGTGGATCTCGCGCGTGTGGGAGTGTGGGGTTGGAGTGGAGGCGGCACCAACACGCTGAATCTGATGTTCCGCTCACCGGACGTGTTCCGCGTTGGCGTATCCATTGCTCCCGTGCCGGATCAGCGGCTGTATGACACGATCTATCAGGAGCGGTACATGGGAACGCCGGAGGAGAATCCGGAAGGCTACCGCAGCGGATCGGCATTGCACTTTGCCGAAGGGCTGAGGGGCAGGCTGCTGCTGATTCATGGAAGCGGGGATGACAACGTGCATTATCAGGGCACGGAGCGGCTGGTGAACCGGTTGATCGAACTGGGCAAGGAATTCGATCTCATGACGTATCCGAACCGTTCGCACGCGATTTCGGAGGGTGACGGAACTCCGCTGCACGTCTATAGCCGCATCGCGCGCTACTTTCTGGAGCACCTTCCGCCGGCGCGATAGTGTGGGGGGTTGTGCCCGGGCGCAGTGGGGCGTATACTGGCGGAACCTCGAAACTGGGATCTCAGTCCTCCTTTGGGGCACTTTCCGCGACGAAAGGAGATGCAAGCACTCCGGTTCGTTTTTCCTCCGCTGCATGCTAACTATCCATCAACCCCCGCTTTCGCAATTCTATGGCTGCTCCCGATATTCCCCTCAAGAACAACCGCTTCGGGCAGACTGCTCGAAGAGACCGCTGGTGGGCCTCCCCGCTGGCTGTGTTCCTCGGTTTTGGCTTGTTTCTGGTGTATGCGAACTGGGCTGCGTTCCAGAATGAGCATTACACCTACGGGCCTTACATTTCGCCGTTTTATTCGCCCGAACTGTTCGGCAGTTCGCCGCATGCGATCTTCGGGCCGAAACCAGACTGGTATCCCAGTTTTCTTCCGTTCTCTCCGGCGTTCTTTATCCTCTGGATTCCGGGGCTCTTCCGGTTCACCTGCTACTACTACCGCGGCGCTTACTACAAAGCGTTCTGGGCCGATCCTCCGGCGTGCGCGGTGGGTGAGCCGCGGAAAACCTACCTGGGTGAGAAATCGCTGCCGCTGATCGCACAGAACTTCCATCGCTACTTTCTGCGGCTGTCGTATCCGGTGTGGGCATTCCTCGCCTACGACGTGTGGAAGGCGATGTGGTTTCAAGATGGATTCGGCATCGGCTTGGGCACGCTGATCCTCGCCGTGAACGTCGTGTTGATCGGCGGATACGTGTTCGGATGCCATGCCTTCCGCCACTTGTCGGGCGGCACGTTCGATCAGTTTTCGAAGCATCCGGTACGGACGCAGCTGTACGACTGCGTCAGTTGTCTCAATAGCAATCACAAGAAGTGGGCCTGGGCCAGCCTGTTCTCGGTCGGATTCTCCGACATCTACGTGCGGCTTTGCTCGATGGGCGTGTGGACAGACTGGAGAATCCTGTAATGGCCGAATATCGAACTCATCCTTACGACGTGCTGGTGATTGGCGCGGGCGGCGCCGGGTTGCGCGCCGCTATTGAAGCCGCGGCATCGGGAGTGAAAGTGGGCGTGGTGTGCAAATCGCTGCTCGGCAAGGCGCACACCGTGATGGCGGAAGGCGGCGTCGCAGCGGCCATGGCCAACGTGGATGATCGCGATAACTGGCGCGTCCACTTCGCCGACACGATGCGCGGAGGCCAGTACCTGAACAATTGGCGCATGGCGGAGTTGCACGCCAAGGAAGCTCCGGATCGTGTGCGGGAGTTGGAAGCTTGGGGCGCGCTGTTTGATCGCACCCGCGATGGAAAAATCCTGCAACGCAACTTCGGCGGCCACCGCTATCCGCGCTTGGCGCACGTCGGCGACCGCACGGGGCTCGAGATGATCCGCACCCTTCAGGATCACGGCATTCACAGCGGGATGGAAGTCCACATGGAATGCACGGTGCTCAGCCTGTTGGTGGATGGCGGGCGTATTGCCGGTGCGTTTGGCTACGACCGCGAGAAGGGCCACTTCATCCTCTGGCCGGCGAAGGCCGTGGTGCTCGCCACCGGCGGCGTGGGGCGAGCGTTCAAGATCTCCAGCAATAGCTGGGAATACACCGGCGACGGGCATGCTTTGGCTTATCGCGCCGGCGCCGAGTTGCTCGACATGGAATTCGTGCAGTTCCATCCCACGGGCATGGTGTGGCCCATCAGCGTGCGCGGCATTCTGGTGACCGAAGGCGTGCGCGGAGAAGGCGGCGTGTTGCGCAACAGCGAAGGCAAGCGCTTCATGTTCGACGATATTCCCGACAACTATAAGAGCCAGACTGCCGATTCCGAAGCAGAGGGCTGGCGCTATACCCAAGGCGACAAGAACGCGCGTCGCCCGCCAGAGCTACTGACCCGCGATCACGTCGCGCGCTGCATCAACCGCGAAGTGAAGGCCGGGCGCGGGAGCCCGCACGGCGGCGTGTTTCTCGACATCGCCTGGATCAAGCAGCACATCCCCAAAGCTGCGGATCACATCAAACGCAAGCTGCCGAGCATGTATCACCAGTTCAAGCAACTGGCCGATATCGACATCACCAAAGAGCCCATGGAAGTGGGTCCGACCACGCACTACATGATGGGTGGCGTGAAGGTGGACGGCGACTCGCAGATGTCGACGGTGCCTGGATTGTTTGCTGCAGGCGAGGTGGCTGCCGGGTTGCATGGAGCCAACCGCCTGGGCGGGAACTCGCTTTCAGACCTGATTGTGTTCGGGAAACGCGCTGGACAATACGCGGCGGAATTCGCTAAGGCGAATGGCTCCGCAGCTGTGGATGATGCGCAGGTGCAGGCCGCGGCGAAGAAGGCGCTGGCTCCGTTTGAGCGCGGGCCGGAGGCCGAAAATCCCTACAAAATCCAATACGATTTGCAGGACTCGATGCAGGCCCTGGTGGGTATTGTGCGCATGGAAGGGGAGATGCGGCAGGCGCTGGACGTCATTGCGAAGTTGAACGTGCGCGCGGCGAAAGCGGGCATCGACGGAAACCGCATGTACAACAACGGCTGGCACACGGCAATGGATCTGGAGAACATGCTCACGGTGTCGGAGGCGATTACGCGCGCGGCCCTGTTGCGCAAGGAAAGCCGCGGCGCCCAGTTCCGCGACGACTACCCCGACAAGGACGCTGATTGGGGCAAGCACAATATCATCGTCAAGCGCGATGCCAATGGGCAGATGGAGATTGAGAAGCGGCCCGTGAAGCCGCTTCCCGACGAACTGAATCAGATTATCGAGGAGATGAAATAGATGGCGCAGCAGGCACTATTCCGCATCTGGCGCGGCGATGCAAACGGTGGGAAGTTCGTCGATTACAAAACGGAAGTGGACGATGGGATGGTGGTGCTGGATGTGGTTCATCGCATCCAGGCGCAGCAGGCTCCCGATCTGGCCGTGCGCTGGAATTGTAAGGCCGGCAAGTGCGGGTCGTGCTCGGCGGAAGTGAACGGGATGCCGCGTCTGATGTGCATGACGCGGCTGAGCGAGATCAACCTCGACATGCCCGTCATCGTGGAGCCGATGCACACCTTCCCTTCCATTCGCGACTTGGTGACCGATGTGAAGTGGAACTTCGCGGCGAAGAAGAAGATCAAGAAGTTCCGGCCGCGCTCCCCCGATGCCGAGGACGGAACGTGGCGCATGCAGCAGAAAGATGTCGACCGCGTCCAGGAGTTCCGCAAGTGCATCGAATGCTTCCTCTGCCAGGACGTCTGCCACGTGCTGCGCGACCATCAGAAGCATGAGGAGTTCATCGGCCCGCGATTATTCGTCTACACGGCGGCTCTGGAGATGCATCCGCTGGACACCGAAGATCGCATTCCGGAGCTCAAAGAGAAGTACAGCATCGGCTACTGCAACATCACCACGTGTTGCCGCCAGGTGTGTCCGGAGTCGATTACGATCACGGAGAATGCGATCATTCCGTTGAAGGAGAGAGTAGTGGACCGGTATTTCGATCCGCTGAAACATTTGTTCAACATCTTGTAGGGTCTTTCGAAAGGGGGCTCCATGTTCGCGCTGAAACCGATCTCGCCAGCGAGTGTTCCCAGCGCTTTGGCCAAGGCCGAGCGTTACCGTTTACTGAATGAGGCCAGCGAAGCGGAGAGTATCTGCCGCGACGTACTGGAAGTGGACCCGAAGCACCAGCAGGCACGCATCAGCCTGGTGCTGGCGCTCTCGGATCAGATTCCCGAGGATTCGCGGGCCTTCGGTGAAGCGATCGCGAACACGGCGCATCTCGATGATGCGTATGATCGTGCCTACTACGCCGGCATCGCCTGGGAGCGGCGGGCGCGGGCACGGCTCAACAAGGGCGGGCATGATTCCCATCATCAGGCCTATGACTGGATTGTGCGGGCGATGCAGTTGTTTGAGCAGGCGGAAAAGTTGAAGGTGGAGGGGAACGACGACGCCGTCCTCCGCTGGAATACGTGCGTGCGCATGCTGCAGGAGCATCGGGAGCTTGGTCCTCGGGCGCAGGAGGCGAGCGCAGCGATCCTTTCGGAGTAACAGGTATTCTGGTGGGATGAAGATTGCGGCGATAGCGCTTCTGGGCGCGATGTACCTGGATGCGCAGAGCCATTATGTGTTCTTCAATCGGGATCGGGAGCGCATCCGCGAGGCCTCTTTCCTCGAAGCGCGCGGCGTCACCGGCGCCCAGTTGAAGTACACCTGGCGGGAGTTGGAATCGAGGCGCGGCGAATATGACTTTTCCGCGGTGCGCGCGGATCTCGAATTCCTCACTGCGCGGGGAAAGCGGTTGTTTGTGCAGTTGCAGGACTCCTCGTTCGATGACAGTATTGTCAACGTGCCCGAGTATCTTCGCGCTTCCGGCGTCGCGCGGCAGTATCTGGAACGGGATGGGAAGCAGGTGCCCGATGGATGGGTGGCGCGGCGCTGGGATGCTTCCGTCCGGACGCGCTTTCACTTGCTTCTGGCCGCGTTGGGGAAGGAGTTTGACGGCAAGATCGCAGGGATCAATCTGGCGGAGACTTCGATTGGAGTGACGACAGCGGATTTCGATCCACGTGCCTACCGGGATGCTGTGCTGGACAATGTGCGGGCGTTGAAGAAAGCTTTTCCACGGTCGGTGGCTATGCAGTATGCGAATTTCATGCCCGGCGAGTGGTTGCCGGGCGATGATCATGGCTACCTGCGCTCCGTGTACGCGGAGGCAATACGCACCGGTGCCGGCGTGGGCGGGCCGGATTTGTTGCCGAAGCGGAAGGGGCAATTGGCCCATGCCTATCCCTTGCTGCGGGAAGCGGCGGGCAAAGCCCCGACAGGGATCGCGGTGCAGGAGGGAAACTATTCGGAGGGGAGCAGCGTGGAGGAGTTGTACCGCTTTGCCGTGGAAACATTACGGGTCGATTATGTTTTTTGGGGAGCGGAATCTCCCTACTATGAGCGCGATGTGTTGCCCCTCTTGGCTGCACGGGCACGGTAGGTCAGGAGGACTTAATTTCGGTCCACAGGCGATCACGAAGTTTTTGCGCCTCACCGCTCAGCGGGGCGAACCATTCGCCTCTCTGCAGCGTGGCGTCGTCGGGATACAGAACAGGGTGATCGCGCAACACCGCGGGCAGCAGGGCGCGGGCTGCAGCGTTGCAAGTGCTTTCGAGTTTCACCTGCGCGATGCGCGCAGCCACCTTGGGGCGTGTCAGGTAGTTGATGAATGCGTGGGCCAGTTCGCTGCGCTTCGATTCCTTGAGGATGGCGATGCTGTCGGCATACAGAGGATAGCCTTCGCGCGGATAGACAAATCGCAGGCGCGTGCCGGCGCTTTCCATGGCTCGCATGGCCGTGGAGCGCCACACTTGCGCAGCCATCAGTTCCCCCGCGACAAGCTGGTCGCGCACGATCTCGTTGACGTACGCCCGCAGAAGCGGCTTCTGCTTCGATGCCTGGTCTTTGGCTCTGGCCAGTTCGCCGGGATCCTGCGAATTGAGTGAGAACTGCAAAGCCTTGAGCGCTGCACCCAACACTTCTGCCGGATCATCCAGCATCGTAATCTTGCCACGAACGCGCGGATGCCACAGATCGGCCCACGCATCGATAGGCGGCTGCAAGTTCGATTGATAGAGGATGCCCGTCGCGCCCCACATGTACGGAATGCCATAGCGAAGATCCGGGTCCCAGTGCGGCTTCTGAAAACGCGCGTCCAGCTTGCTGAGGCCGTCGAGCTTACTGTGATCTATATCCGCAAGCAGACCCAACTGAACCATCGGCGCAATGAAGTAATTCGCCGGAAAGATCACGTCCCAGCCGGAGTTGCCGCTCATCACGCGGGCGAGCATTTCCTCCGCGCTTTCATACACTCCGTACCGCACTCGCACGTTGAACTCGCGCTCGAAATCGGGGATGGTCTCCGGAGCAACGTATTCCGTCCAGTTGAAGACATTGAGCCGTTGCGAAGCACCGCGCGTGCAGCCTGCCAGGCCGGAGAGGCCCATGAAGAAGACGCGGCGGTTCATGCCTTGTGCTCCAGACGGCTGCTCAGCAGGATGAGCACGCCAAGACCGACGACAATCATCGTGGAGATGGCGTTCACCGCGGGGTTGAAGCCCTTGCGAGCCATAGCGTAGATCACCATGGGCAGCGTTTCGGAATCGACTCCGGCGACGAGGCTGGTGATGACGAAGTCATCGAAAGACGTAATAAATACGAGCAAAGCCGCGGAAACGATGGCAGGCATGAGTTGCGGCAGCGTGACGCGGAAGAAGGCCTCCCACTCGGTGGCACCCAGGTCGAGCGCCGCTTCTTCCAGCGAAGCATCCATCGTGCGAAGCCGTGCCGCCACAACCGTAACGACATACGCGGTGCAGAACATCACGTGCGCCAGGATCACCGTATGCATGCCGAGTTGCAGGCCGAGATAGCGGAACATCCATTGATACAGAGCAAGCAGCGCAATGCCGAGCACGATCTCAGGAGTCACCATCGAGAGATAGAGCGTTGACGTCATCCACAGCGAACTGCGCTTCCACAGAGCATAGGCGCAGAGCGTGCCGGCAGCGGTGGCCAGCACCGTGGCGGCAGTGCCGATCAGAAAGCTGTTCACCGTCGCTTCGCCCAATTGCGAGTCGGAGAAGGCGGCGCGATACCACGTGAACGAGAAGCTCTCCCATGCCGTGAAGCGCGAGGAGTTGAAGCTGAACACCGCCAGTACAGCCAGTGGCAAATGCAGAAACGCGTAGGCTGCAACGGCGTAGAGCGACAGCCAGCGGCTCATAGCAGACCATCCTTTTCGCGCCGCAGCACGGGCATCAGCATCGCCATGACAACGGCCATCAGCATCAGGCTGAGCGCGGCGCCGAAGGGCCAGTCGCGCGCCGCCGTGAACTGGTTCTGCACCAGGTTGCCGATCATGATCGTCTTGCCCCCGCCCAGCAAATCCGGCGTGAGATAAGCACCCAGGCAGGAGATGAACACGAGCACGCCTCCGGCCAACATACCCGGCTTGGCCAGTGGAATGACCACCTGAAACATCGTGGTCATCGGGCGTGCGCCAAGATCCGCGGAGGCTTCCAGCAACGCCGGGTCCAGCTTCTCCAGCGTCGAGTAGATGGGCAGGATCATGAACGGTAGATAGCCGTAGACCAGGCCGATGATCACCGCAAAGGGATTGAACAGCAGCGGCAACGGATCATGTATGAGGCCCAGCCACTGAAGCACCGAATTGATCAGGCCGGTGTCGCGAAGCAGAAACATCCAGGCGTACGTGCGCACCAGAAAGCTCGTCCAGAAGGGGACAATCACAAGGGCCAGAAAGAGCCCTTTGCGCGGGCCGGAACGGGAGATGAACCATGCCAGCGGGAAGCCGGCCAGCAGACACGCTGCAGTGGCGACGAAGGAATAAAGAATGGTGCGCCAGAGGATGGAGAGGTAGAGCGGGTCGGCCAGGCGCATGTAGTTTTCCAGATTCCACGGTGGCATCACACCGCCATAAGGGCCGCGAGACAGCAGGCTGTAGCTCGCCACAATGGCGATGGGAATCAGGAAGAGAATGAAGAGCAGTGTGGCCGCGGGCGCCATGCACCAGAAGCGGAGCCGGTTCATGGCAGACGAATCTCATCGGCGATGTGCCACCAGACGTGAACCTGCTGGCCAGGCTCGTAGCGGTGCTCGCCCGGCGGGACCTCGCTGACCGCCTTGATACCCCCCGGAAGTTCGGCCTCCACATGAAAGCAGTTGCCATAGAACATGGCGTGGCGGATGACGGCGGGGCGCGAGCGCGCGATCCCGTTCTTCGGTTCACTCGCCAAGAACGTCGACTCGGGGCGGATGCCGGCTTCGTCAATCCAGTTGATGTGACCCAGGAATCCGGCGACGAAGCGCGTAGCGGGCTTGTGGTAAATCTCCTGCGGCGTGCCCACCTGTTCCACTTTGCCTTTGTTCATGACGGCGATTTGATCGGAGAGCGACAGCGCTTCCTCCTGATCGTGGGTGACCATGAGAAACGTGATGCCCACACTCCGCTGCAGGCTCTTCAACTCGACACGCACCTTCTTGCGGAGTTGCGGATCGAGGGCAGACAAAGGCTCGTCCAACAAGAGCAGTTCCGGTTCCAGAACCAGCGATCGGGCAAGCGCGACGCGCTGCTTCTCGCCGCCCGACATTTGACTGGGGAAACGCGATTCCTTGCCACTGAGGTTGAGAAGATCCAGCACCTTGTTGACGGGCGTGGTGAGGTCTGTGGCGCCACGGCGGCGCAGACCGAACTCAATATTCTCGCGCGCCGAAAGGTGCGGGAAAAGCGCGTAGTTCTGAAACACAGTGCTGACGTTGCGCTCATAAGGGCGCAGGTGTTCGATGCGCTGGCCGTTGAGCAGCAGTTCCCCCGTGGTGGGCTGGTCAAAGCCGGCAATCATGCGCAGCGTCGTGGTCTTGCCGCAGCCGGAGGGGCCGACCAGGGAAAACAGTGCACCCTTCGGCACGCGCAGACTGACGTCGTCCACCGCTACGTGATTCGGGTAGCGTTTACTGATCTTTCGCAACTCTAAGACGTGGTCCACTTATGTTAGCCTGAGCCTTTACTCTACATGTTGTACCGCAAATTGGGAAAAACAAATCTGGAAGTCTCTGTTCTGGGGCTTGGCTGCTCCGGATTGGGCGGCGTGTTTGGCGACATCGAAGTCAACGACGCCGTGCGCACGCTGCACTGCGCTTTGGATGAGGGGATCAATTACCTCGATACGGCTCCGTTTTACGGCGAGACGTTGAGTGAGACGAACGTCGGCATCGGACTGCGCGGCGTGCCCCGCGACCGCTATGTCATCAGTTCGAAGGCCGGCCGGTACGGTATGACCGATCACGACTTCACCTACAGCCGCGTGAAACAAGGGCTGGAAGCATCGCTCCAGCGGCTGGGCTGCGAGTATCTCGACCTGGTGATTCTGCACGATGTGGAGTTTGTGCCGCTCGAACAGGTGATTGGCGAAGGCTTGCGGGCATTGCATGATGCTCGGGCGGAAGGCAAGCTCCGCTACATCGGGGCTTCGGGATTGCCGCTGAAGATCTATCCGGCGCTGCTTTCGGTGGCGGAGCTGGACGCAGTAATCTCCTATGCCAACTACACGCTGCAGAACACGATGCTGGAAGGCATACTGCCTTTGCTGGAGGCCTATCATCTGGGCGTGATCAACGCATCGCCGCTGGCACTGGGGTTGTTGACTCCGCAAGGCCCGCGGGACTGGCACCTCGGCAGCGACGTATTGAAGGAGAAATGCCGTGAGGCCGCGGCCTGGTGCAACCGGCACGGCGTGGATATCGCCGAGCTAGGGATGCAGTTCGCGCTCGCCAACACGCGCATCCACACGACACTCAGTGGAGCGCTTTCGGTGGAGGAAGTGAAGAAGAACGTGGCCTCGGTGGGGAAGACGCCCAATCCTCAGTTGGTGGAAGCGGTGCGTCATATCCTCACGCCTGTATATGGGCAGGCATGGCCCGCGGGCAGGGCAGAATACAACTGAGACCGGCTAGACCGCCTTCAGCGCCAGCACGGTGAGGTCATCGGCCTGTTCGGCATCACCGGCGAAAGCGTCGGCTTCGGCGATGAGCTTCGCCACCAGATCCTTGGCCGCAAGCGACGCGTTCTGCCGCAACAGACGGTGCACATCGTCCTCTTCCCACATGTCTCCACGTTCGTTCGTGGCTTCGCTGATCCCATCGGAAAAGCCCAGTACGACATCGCCGGTTTCGAGCAGCACTTCACCCTGTTCGTAGCTCGCCTCTTCCAACAAGCCCACCGGCAGGCCGCCCTTGTGGAGCATCTCCATCTTGCCGTTGGTCCGCAGCAGCACCGGCCGCACCTGCCCCGCGTTCACATAGGTGAGTTTGCGCATCGATGCATCCAGCAATCCGCAGAACAGGGTGGAATAGCGGTCTTCCATGGAGAAGGTGTACACCGCGCGGTTGAAGGTCTCCATCAGACTCGCCAGTGATGAGACACCGCTGAGCACCTGCGTCCGGATGGAAGCCTGAATACTGGCCATCAACACCGCGGCCGCCACGCCCTTGCCTGACACATCGCCGATGGTGAAGAACAGGCCGCCGCCATCGAGCGGGATGAAGTCGTAGTAGTCGCCGCCCACGGAGCGTGCGGGGCGGCAGTGCGCACTATAGTCGATGCCCGGTACAGGGGGTGGATCCTGGGGAAAGAGCCGCTGCTGCACGTCGTGGGCAATCTCGAGTTCCTTCCGGATCAGTTTGGCCGACTCGGCCTCTTCGCGGAGCATCTGGGTTTCCAGCGCCGATGCCGAATAGGCTGCCGCCAAGCCCAACAAATCGACATCTTCCTGGGTGAATCCGCCGGGTTTGTTTAGCGCCTGAAGCGCGCCAATCACCTTGCCGTCGGCGCCGCACAGAGGGATCGCCAGCAGGCACTTCACCTCATAGTCGCCGCTCGAAAGGAACCGCGGGTCAAGGGAGGTATCGTTGACGACAATGGTTTCCTTGCCGGCAATGCAAGCGCCCACCACACCTTGCCCAAATGGAATGCGGATTTCCGGCACTCCATGCGCCACCTTGGTCCACAGTTGCTGCGCTTTGTCGTCGATCAGCCAGATACTGCACCGGTCCGCACCCACGAGATCGCGGGCCATTCCGGCATTCAGGTGCAGGCTCGCATCGGTTTCTCTTGCGCTTCCGATCTTCGTTGCGTACTCGAAGATCACCTTCGAAACTACATCCGCCCTCATGGTAGATTCTCCAGTGTACACCGTAACCCTGCGATTACCTCAGCAGAAGGCACCCCGCTTGAGGCAAACTATAAAGATTGACCGCGAGAGCGCGCATCCATGAATCCATTTCGCATTGAGCTCCAACTCTGGGGAGTGAGAGGTTCCATTCCCACGCCCGCTCCCGAGAATCTGGGCTTCGGAGGGAACACCACGTGTCTGGAACTTCGCCTGCCGGGCGGAGAGGTGCTGGTCATTGATGGTGGCACCGGAGCACGCAAGCTCGGTCTTTCGTTACTGGAACGGGCTCGCGGAAGGAGCCTCGACTTGAATATCCTGATGACGCATTTTCATTGGGACCACATTCAAGGTATCCCCTTCTTTGCTCCGCTCTACAGCCCCGCCAATCGAATCACCTTCCATTCCACCAAGGATCCGGCAGGGGTGAGCGAGATTCTGGAAGGGCAGATGACGCATCCGTATTTCCCTGTGGCTTTTGAGCTGCTTGCGGCGCAACGCGAATTCCAACAGTTGTCCACCGGACCCACGCAATTGGGCGGCGCCAGCGTGCGGACGTTTCCGCTCTGCCATCCGCAAGGGGCAACGGGATACCGCGTGGAGGCAGGGGGCGCAGTCATTGTGCATGCCTGCGATCACGAACACGGCGATCCGCGTTTCGATGAAGGCATCCTGGAGAACGCCATGGACGCCGACATTCTGATCTACGATGCGCAGTTCACCCCGGAGGAATACAAGACGAAGAAGGGTTGGGGACACAGCACGTGGCTGGAAGCGACGCGCGTGGCCAAGGCAGCGCGCGTGAAGCGCCTGCTGCTGTTCCATCACGATCCCTCGCACACCGACGATCAACTGCGAGCCATTGCCGAAGACGCGGCCAAGGAGTTTCCCAACGTGGAAGCGGCCAGTGAAGGGGCGACCTTCACGCTGTGACGCGTTGCGCCACTCCGTTGGCGAAGTACATCTCCAGGTCGCGGCCGTCCTTGGTTCGTACCGGCCCGCGGGCTTCGCATTCGATGTGATCTTTCACCAGGGCATAGGTGCGCGCCGACAGGTTGACGCGATTGGGCGCTCCGCTGGACTCCATGCGTGAAGCGAGGTTCACCGTATCGCCCCAGATGTCGAAGGCAAACTTCTGCACGCCCACGACACCGGCCACGACGGGCCCGGAATGCAGCCCCACTCGCAGCCTCCAGGGCATGCCGCCCTCGCGTGCTGCTAGAGCTTTCGAAGCCTCAAGGATTTCGAGCGCCGCGAGCACGGCATCGACGGCATGGGTCGACCGCGGCTCAGGGAGGCCCGACACAAACATGTAGGCATCGCCGATGGTCTTTAGCTTTTCCAGACCGTACTTGGAAATGATGCGGTCAAACTCGGTGAAGTATTCATGCAGGTGGGCCACCAGGTCCTGGGCATGCAGTTTCTCGCTGGATACGGTGAAACCGACGAAGTCGGTGAAGCAGACCGTGACATCGTCGAAGTGCATAGGCGTCACTGCGCCTGTCGAGCGCAGTTCGGCTGCTACGGGCGCGGGCAGGATGTTGAGCAGCAGGGACTCGGTTTTGGCTTCCTGGGCCTGAATCTGGTCGCGCTGGCGGCGGATCTCCTGGGTGCGATCCAAGACGATCGCTTCCAGCTTCTGGTTGGCTTCGCGCAATTGGCGCTCACGCCAGCGCAGGACGACCCATAGCACAACGGACCCCAGCAATACGTACAAGGAGTAGGCCCACCAGCGGCGGTACCACGGTGGAAGAATGCGCATGGGGAAGCTTGCTTCTTCGCTCATTTGGCCGAAGGCATTGCGGGCTCGCACGCGTAGCCGGTAGCTGCCTTCCCAAAGGTTGCTCAAATCCTTCCAGGCTTCCGTTGTCCACGCCGACCATGTGCCGGAAGCGCCTTCCAGCAGCACCTGGTATTCCACCCGCTGCGGAGCGGGCGGGAAGGCCGCGGCGAACTCCACGCGAAGGTTATTGCGGTCGTAGCCAAGCTCGCGCAAGTGAGGCGTGGCAGCACCGCCATACAGCGGCTCGCGCTCATCACCGACGATGACCCGGCGCACCTGCACCAGCAACGGCGGGTACTGGCGCAAGGGATTCTCAAGCCGCGCCAGGCGGCCATCGGGCGCAGCGGCCCACACGACGCCGTCGGGGTCGGGTTGAATGCTGTAGAACTCATCCAGTCCGCCGGCGAGCAGCCGCATCGGTTGCCATTGCCACTCTCCGGACGTGGAGCGGGTGAACGCGCCATGATAGCCGAACCCCGTCATCCACAGGTTGCGCGCGCTGTCTTCGCGCATGAGCAGGATGCCGTGGGTGCCATCGGCGAACTGCGCGCCGAGAGTGGCATCGGGCACGAAGCGCCGCTCGTCAGGGAGGAACTTCATCAGTCCCTTCTCGGTGGTGAACATCAGCTTGCCGGCGACACGAAACGCATCGGCCCAGCCCTGGGGCAATCCCTCTTTGGCGGCGAAGCGTTCCACCCTGGGCGGGGTGGAAGAGAAATCCGCGCGGAGCATGGCATTGCGGGTGGTGATCCACACTTTGCCGTCATCGCCTTCCACGGCGGAGCGGAACTCTTCGCCATTGGCGTCGAGTTGGGCGAACTTCTCCCAGGAGTTGGCTTTGGCGCGCAGCAGGAACACGCCGCCGCGTCCGGCGACGTAGAGCAATCCGGGGTCGCGCGGGGAGAGGCTGACATTGAACACGACATCTGTTTGAAACACAGGGAGCGGTTTCTGTTCCGGCATGCGGTACAGCCGGTTTTGTGTTCCGATCCAGAGGGCCTCGCCGAGAGGCATCAGGACGTAGACCGCGTTGGTGATGCCCTCAACGGCTTCAAAGGAGGCTGGTTCGCCGAGGGTGGCGCCCTTTAGCCGGAACAATCCGTTCGCGGTGCCTGCGTAGAGGGCGCCTTTCCACCGCGCCACGGCGAAAACGGAACCGCGGAGGCCACTCTTCTCATCGAACTCGGAAGCTGCCGGATCGAATCGGGCGATGCCGTTGCCGGTGGCGAGCCAGAGCCCGCCGAAGCGGTCGGGAACAATCGCCGCCACATAATCGCTGGGCAGCCCGGATTCCTTTGTCAGCAGCCGTTCCAGTTTGCCTTCGGCGCTGAGCAGGAGCATGCCGCCGCGGGTGGTGCCGAGCGCGATGCCGCCATTGGCGAGCCGCGCCGCGCCATAGATATTGTTCTTGTCGAGCAGCGTATCGGCGTCGGTGGGGAAGTCGACGAAGCCGTTTGGGGTCTGGCGGAAGAGCTTCTTGGTCGATACCAGCACGGCTCCGCGATCACCGGGAAAGGCTGCGCGCACGTCCTGATCCTGGAAGCGCTCGCCACCGGGAACGAGTTGGAGCGTGTCGCCGTCCACGCGATGCAGACCGATGCCTTTCACGACGACGTACACTGCTCCATCGAGTACGAACGCGCGCCGGAAGTCGCCTTTGGCCGCAAACGATTTCACGCCATCTGCGCGGCGCCAACGGAAGAAGCGATCGGGAGCGCTGAAGTAGGCTCCATCGGCATTGACCACGACACTGCCTGTATTGCCGATGCGGCGCTGGGCCTCGGGTAGTTGATCGAGCACCGAAACAAATCGCGGCGCGCCTTGCGCGTCCGCATCGAGGTAGCCGGCCATGCCCTGGCCACCGACGTAGATGCGCCCACCGGCATCCATGGCGAGTGCGCGCACGGTGCCCGCCTTAGGCAAAGGGATACGGCGCCACTGCACGCCGTCGAATGAGATCAGACCTTCGGTGTTGCCGAAGTAGAGGATGCCGCGCGTGTCTTCCAGCACGGCCCAGTTCTGCGGGGATGCGCCGTAGACGCGGGATTCGTATTTCTGGAAGAGGAACTGTCCGGCTTCGCGGTGGACAGCGGCAGACACACCTGTCGCCACGAAGGAGACAGCAATGGCGTATCGAAAGGCTGCGGACCGCAAGACTACATTATAGTGCGCGCCGCCGGAGCGCCACAGCAAGCAGACCTGCCACGAACAAGGAGTAGGTGGCGGGTTCGGGCACGACAATGGAGTCGGAGAGGATGCCTTCCAGCCCCTGCACAACGCCTTGCAGCTCGATCACCATTAACGTCGGAACGACAGTGGCGGGCTGCGGATAGAGAACCGAGGCGGTCAGACTACCGGGCGGGTTGAATGTGTTGACCTGAATCATATATGGATCCAGGTTGCCGATGGTGCAGCGGTAGGTGCTGGGGTCCGACGGATTACCGATGGTCAGAGTGTTGTCGGTGCAGGTGTACTTGGTCACCTGGATACCGCCTGTAGGCGGGTCGAGCGTTAACGAGTCGCCCGCGTCGATCGGCGAGGGATCCACCACGTAGTAGATCAGGTAACGCTGGTAGGGGCGGGTTGGATCGTTGCTGTTGAAGAGCGGTGTGAAGATGTTGAAGCCGTCGGATCCGTCGGGCGTCATTGTGATGTCGCTCGCAGTGATCAGACCCGTGTTGGTGGTCTCAAGGAACTGGAAGTCCCCAAAGTACAGTGGCCCTTGAGTGCAATAGTTGAACGGATACGTGTACGCGCCATAGCTGGCGAGCGATGCGGTTGGACAGGCGACGGGGGCTGCAACCACTGAGCTCACGGACAGGAGCAGGGCTAGTGCGGCGAGCCCTATCGGGGCTTTCGTGGAGAGCATAAGTCACTAGTCTAGGGATGGACTTGTTACATATGAATCCCACCTTGGTAATGCAGTACGGTTCGAAAGTAATGGGACTACCAGGCGCCTTTGGTCCTATTTGGCGTGCAAGCGTGGGGCATGGTATTGTCACGCATTGGGCGCGATGACAGTGCACGAAAAGGACACGGCCAGCATCCGTGCGGGCGAGGAACTGGATGCGTCAAAGCTTGCCGCCTATCTCAAGGCGGAAGGCATTGAGCTGGAGCAGTTCCCGGGCGGGCATTCGAACCTCACGTACCTGGTACGAATCAACGGCGCAGAGTATGTGTTGCGGAGGGCGCCGTTGGGGCCCGTGGCGCCGAAGGCGCATGACATGGCGCGGGAGTTCCGGGTACTGGATGCAGTGCATCCGTACTTCGCCGCTGCTCCCAAGCCCTACCTGCTGTGCGAGGACCCGGGCATCATTGGCGCTGTGTTCTACCTGATGGAACGGCGCCGGGGAGTGGTGCTGCGATCGTCGATTCCGGCGGAGTGGGCGGCGATGCCGGATCTGCCTTCGCGGGTGAGCAAGGCGTTTCTCGATTGCCTGATCGAGCTGCACTCGGTGGACATCGTGAAGCATGGGCTTGACCGGTTGGGCAAGCCTGCGGGTTTTGTGGAGCGGCAAGTGAAGGGTTGGAGCGAACGCTGGTACCGGGCGCGCACGGAAGAGATGCCGCATATGGACCGGGTCATCGAGTACCTGCATGCTCATCTGCCGACTGAAGGAGCACCGGCTCTGGTTCACAATGATTTCAAGCTCGATAATCTGATGCTGGATGCGAATGATCCGGGGCGCGTAGCGGCGGTGCTCGATTGGGAGATGACCACAGTGGGTGATCCGCTGGTGGATCTGGGGCTGACGCTTTGTTATTGGGATCCGCCCGATGCCGAGGTGCGGGAAGGGCCGGTGCCTTGCCTCACGCGAGGGCCGGGATGGCTGACTCGCGAGGAACTGATCGAACAATATGTAGCGCGCACGGGGCGCGAGTTGAGTGCATTGCGCTATCACGAGATCCTGGGCATCTTCAAGCTGGCGGTGATTGTGCAGCAGATCTTTCAGCGGTGGTTTCTGAAGCAGACCACCGATGAGCGCTTTGCGACATTTGACCGGCGGGTGCGTTCGCTGGTGGAAGCAGCGTATGAACGAGCGGAGGCGGAAGCTTGAGTTCGTTGTATCTGTTCCGGCATGGACAAGCCGGATCGCGCGATCGCTACGATGCCTTGTCCGAGTTGGGGCATCAGCAGACGGTGCGGTTGGGACGTTATCTGGCCGGGCAGCGAATGCGGTTCACGGCGTTCTATTGCGGCGAGTTGCAGCGGCAGCGGGAGACGGCGCGGAGGATTGCGGAGGCGTTCGCGGAGGCAGGGCTCGAGATGCCGGAGGCCGTTGTGGACAGGCGTTGGAACGAGTTCGATCTGGACGCGGTGTATCGCGGCATTGCGCCCCAACTGGCGGCGGACAACCCCGAGTTCGGCGCGGCCTATGAGGCGATGCAGAGGGAAGCGGCGAACCCGCATTCCACCGTGCACCGGCGCTGGACGCAGAGCGATATTGAAGTGGTGCGGGCGTGGGTGGATGGGCGTTACACGTATGATGGCGAGTCGTGGATGGAGTTCCGGGAGCGCGTCCGTTCGGCCTTCTCCACCGTGCGCGAGCATGGCCAGGGAGAGGTGGTGGCGGTATCTACATCGGCCACTCCGATTGGGGTTTGGATGGGCTTGGCGCTGGAGCTTTCGAACCGCCACATCATGCGGGCGGCCGGAGCGCTGTACAATGCATCCATCACGAGTTTTCGCATACGCGAAGGAGAGCCCCATTTGGCCGCCTTCAATCACGTGCCGCATCTGGACGCCGCCGAGTTGCGGACGTTCCGCTAAGGAGAGCCTGGACCCATGAACTTTGACTATTCGCCCAAGGTACAGCAGTTGCGAGAGAAGTTGCTGGCCTTCATGGATGAACACATCTATCCCAACGAGGAACGGTTTCATGCTGAGGTGGAGCAGACGGGATGGGGAGTGATCCCGGTTATCGAGGAGCTGAAGCCGGTCGCGCGGAAACAAGGATTGTGGAATTTGTTTTTGCCGGAGAGCGAGCATGGGGCGGGGCTGACGAACCTGGAGTATGCGCCGTTGTGCGAGATCATGGGCCGGGTGCCGTTTGCCGCCGAGGTCTTCAACTGCTCCGCGCCGGACACGGGCAACATGGAAGTGCTGGTGCGTTACGGCACGGAAGAGCATAAGCAGAAGTGGCTGACTCCGCTGCTGAACGGCGAGATGCGCAGCGTGTACTGCATGACGGAGCCGCAGGTGGCCAGTTGCGATGCCACGAACATCGAGGCGAGCATCAGGCGCGATGGCGATGAGTATGTGATCAACGGGCGCAAGTGGTGGTCGAGCGGGGCGGGCGATCCGCGGTGCAAGATCTCGATCTTCATGGGCAAGACGGATCCCACGGCGGCGCGGCACAAGCAGCAGTCGATGATTCTGGTTCCGCTGGATACTCCCGGCGTGAAGATTGAGCGGATGCTGAAGGTGTTCGGGTATGATCACGCTCCGCACGGGCATGGGGAGATCTCGTTTGATAACGTGCGGGTGCCAGTGTCGAACCTGCTGCTGGGCGAAGGCCGGGGGTTTGAGATTGCGCAGGGGCGGCTTGGGCCGGGGCGCATCCACCATTGCATGCGGTTGATTGGCGTGGCGGAGCGGGCGCTGGAGGCGATGTGCAAACGGGCCGAGAGCCGGGTGGCCTTCGGGCGGAAGTTGAGCGAGATGGGCGGGCTGCGCATGGCGATTGCCGAGAGCCGCATCGAGATTGAGCAGGCGCGGCTGTTGACGCTGAAGGCTGCTTACATGATGGACACGGTGGGTAACAAGGCAGCGAAGACGGAGATTGCGGCGATCAAGATTGTTGCTCCCAATGTTGCGCTGCGCGTGCTGGACCGGGCGATTCAGGCGCATGGCGGCGCCGGGGTATGCCAGGACTTCTTCCTCGCCGCGGCATGGGCGAACTCACGGACACTGCGGCTGGCCGATGGTCCGGATGAAGTGCATCTGGAGTCGCTGGCGAAGTTTGAGATGTCGAAGTATCAACCGAAAGTGGCGAAGTGAGATGAGCCGGCTGATACTGGTGCGGCACGGGCAAGCGCGGGCGTTTGAGGAGGATTCCGACCGGCTCACCGAGCGCGGGATGGAGCAGGCTTTGAAGGTGGGCCAATACTTCGCATCGCGGCGGATGGTGTTCGATGAAGTGTACAGCGGAACGCTGGAGCGGCAGAAGCGGACGCTGCTGTTGGTTTCGAATGCGTATCGCGATGCGCGGCTGGATTGGCCGGCGATCCGGTTGATTCCGGGGTGGAATGAGTATGACTCGGGCGGGGTGTTGCGGCACTTGCGGCCGATGCTTGCCGGGCGTGATGCGGGCTTCGCGGAGTTGGTGCGCGCGGCTGAGGAGCACCGATTGAGTGATGATGCGAACCGGTATTTCCAGCCGATGTTTGAGAAGCTGCTGCAGCACTGGATCGCGGGGGATCTGGAGCATCCGGCGGTGGAGAGCTGGGCCACGTTTCGAGGACGTGTGGAGACGGCCCTGCGGAGAGTGCTGACTGCCGAGGGGCCGAGCCGGACGGTGCTGATTGTGAGCTCGGGCGGACCGATTGCGACCGCGGTGCAGACCGTGCTGGAAGCGCCGCCGCGGATGGCGCTGGAGTTGAATTGGCGGATGCGGAATGCGTCTATCACGGAGTTCCTGTTTACGCGCGGGCGGGTGACTTTGGATCAGTTTAATGGTGTCCCGCACCTTGGGCCGGAGTTTGTGACATACAGATAAATGGCCACAGATGGACACAGATGCACACAGATTTTTTGAATTAGATATTGCGTGTGGGTGGGGCTGGACGGAAGCTGTCGATGGTCATGCTTCGCCACTGGCCGGGTATGGATTTTAGCGTGGCTTCTACGATTTCGCGGAGATGTTGAGGATCGTTTAGAGCTCTTAGGTTGAGGCGGAGTTGATGTTGTGTGGCGGGGGAGGCGGTGAGGTCTCCTTCGACGTCGGGCTCCTGCTGGTTGGAGGTGAGTGCGGCTTTGATGTAGCCGGTTTGGGCGGTGACGATGAGTTTGACGTGAGCGATGTGGATGCGGGATTGGAGGATGTGGTCGAGGATGGGGCCTGCGATTGAAGCCGGGGGAGTTGGAGTAGTCTTTAGTGTTGCTTCGCAGTTGAGCCAGCCGAGTGCGGCTTCGGCGCGTGCGTAACGGGTGTAGTCGATGTCGAGCAGACGCGAGCCGGCAGTGGTGGTTCCGGCGAGTACTTCCTGAAGCCATTCGGCGATGCCTTGGCCGGTGCGGGCACTGAGTTCGGCTTCGGGATAGAGATCGGCTTTGGTGGTGCGAATGAGGTCTGCTTCTTCGAGTTGCTTCGCGTAGAGGTAGGCTATGTCGGGGTCTTCGGATTGGATGGTGGCGCTGGGATCGCGGAGCACGGTGAAGGGCGCGATGTGCAGTTGGGTTTGGGATTGCAATGGGCGGAGCACGGTGGCGGCGATGTCGGTGCAACTGCCGACGGGTTCGGCGAAGATGACTTCGGGGTTGTGCGCTTGAAGGCTGCTGATGGAGCGCGCGAGATCGTCGTAGCGGCAGCAGAAGCAGCCTCCGGTGACCTGCTCGGCGGGGATGTGATGCTCCATGGTGAGCTGCGTATCGACGAGCGCGCCGCCTTGGTCGTTGAGAATGGCCGCGGTGCGAATGCCGCGCTGTTCGAGCAAGCGCGCGGCGGCGAGGATGAGGGAGGTTTTGCCTGCTCCGAGGAAACCTCCCACTAGGACGAGCGTGGTGCGATTCATGCGGTGAGATCGAGTTTCAATGGGTGCCCGGCTTCGATGACGATGGGTTCGGGGAAGCGGACGCTTTTCGATTTGCCGGCGCCTTCGAACTTACATGTCTGGCATTGTAGAGAGCCGTGCAGAGCTTCGATGATGAGCTGGCCGGCGGTGACGCTGTAGGTGCCCCAGGCGGTTGCCGTTGACCAGAAGCACTTGGTGTTGGCAGCGGGACGCGGCGTGAGATGGATGCTGCGCTCGGCGCCATGATAGAGGAAGCCGCCGAGTGCAACCATGCCGGACCATGCGGACATGGCTCGGGCGTAGTGATGGCCGCATTCGGGCTCGTCATATGGGTTGCGGCGCTCGCCATCGTGGCGGAGGCGGGCTTCCTGAAAGGCGCGGATGCCTTGCGGGGCGAGCCCCGAGTAGATCATCTGGGCTCCGGCCATGTACTCGAGTCCGGTCCAGGCTTCGGCGTAGTACGGGAAGGGAATGCGCGGGCGCGGGGCTTTGCCGTAGTCGCAGATGAGGAGCGCGGCTTCGTCGTTCACGGCGTAGATGCGTTGGACGGAGTCGTGCTCTTCAAGCGTGGCGCGGTGATTGTAACGGAGGATGGATTCGAGCGATTTGCGAATGTATTTGGGGTTGAGGAGGGGGCCGAGCCCGGCGATGTCGGCGAGGTATTGGCCCACGAGCTGGTCGAGGAGACAGCCTTCGCCGACCTGGTATTCGGGCTTGGTGGTGTCATCGGCGCCCATGTTGCTGCGCAGGTTGGCAGCGATCTGATCTTTGGTGAAGCCTCGGACCTTTTGCACGTAGTATTCGCCGTTGAAGAGGTTGGCGTCGATCCACTTGCTGCCTGCTTCGTAGAGGCGGCGGTATTCCTGCGCGGAGGTGTTGTCATTGCAGGCGCGGGCCATCTCTTCGGCGGCGCGCAGACCGCAGAGGTAGTAGATGCCGCATTGGGGATTGGGACCGTAGAACTCGACGTCGTAGGTGTTGTGCTGAACGCCTTCCATGACACCGTCTTTGTTGGCGTCCCACCCGCCTTGGATCCAGGAGAATTCGAGGGACTTCTTGATGTTGGGCCAGAGGCGGCGGAGCCATTGCGTGTCGCCGGAGAGACGCCAGTCGAGGTAGGCGTGGGCGATCTGGCCCATCTGGCCATCGGTGGCGGCGAAGCCAAGACGCTCGCGGTTGTCGGGGAGCATCTGGCGGAAGTGCATGGCGCCCGCGTCGTCGACGGAATAGCCGAAGGCGGCTTCGCGCAGGGAGCGGGCGAAGGTGGGGAAGAGAAAAGCGGTGGCGGTTTCGTAGTTCCAGACGTGGGTGCAGTTACCGAAGCAGCAGCCGGCCTGATCGTTGACCCCTTCAAAGCCGTGGAACTCGCCGTCGGCGGTGCGGAAGCAAGTGGTGGAAGCGAGCGTGGAGAGATTGGCCATGGCCGCATCTTTGACGGCGGCGGGGATGGTGCTCTCGCGAACGGCTTGGGTGAAGAGGCGGGTCTTCTTTTCGAGTGCGGCGAGGTTTTCGGCGAGGTATTCAGCGGCCTGCCAGGCGTCGGGGAAACGCTTCGCGTACCAGTTGCCGATGGGTTCGTTTTCGAAGCCTTTGGGCGCGCGCCAGCCGCAGCGCTGTGGAGTGCGGTTGGGGAAGTGCCAAGCGAGGATGAAGGTGAACTCGGCGGAGGCTTGCGGGGCGATGGTTCGTTCGAGGCAGAGCGCGCCGACGCGGTTGGTGTCCTCGGGTTCGGGGCCGAGCGCGCCATCGGCGGAGAAGTCGTCCCAGAAGAGCATCGGGGAGTTCCACCAGCGGCCTTTGGGCCAACCTTTGAGATGCGTGACCCGGCCATTGCCGCGATTGGTGAGGGCGAGGGTGAAGCTGCCTTGCAAAGGATCAGTGGAGGCGAGGCCAGGGTTGGTCATATACAGGCCTTCGAGCGGCTGCGCGGTGCGGAATTCGTTGACGCGCGTCTCGCCGGTGATGGCGTTGGCGGCGCCTCGCACGGTGCGAAAGCCGACAGGGTTGTCGATGGACCAGGCGATGGAGACCTTCGCAGGGGCGGCGTTGGGGTTGATGACCTTGTAACGGAGGACGGTGGCGGGGATGCCGGAGTCGTCGGGTTCGTGGGGGATGAAGGGCGAGAAGGCTTCGAGCGAGACTTTGACCGGGAGGCGGCGGTCTGTGAAGTCGACGCGGGCGAAGGGGTATTCGCCGGTGAATGTGGCCGACTGCAGACGGGCGAGGCCGGGTGCGTTTTGGGAGCCGAGTCCGGATTGCCCTTGATAAGGAGGAAGAAGCCGCGATTCGAGGACGCGGGCGATGGGTTCGTTTTTTCCGATTTGCACCCAAATGCCAGGGAATGCGTAGGGAACTGTGTTGCCTTTGTCGGGGCGATTGAAGATTTCCCAGTCGCGGAGCTGGCCGCGCCCACCGAGGGAGAGGCTTCCCGCGGCGACGCCACCAAGAGGGAAGGCGATGGTGGCGAGCTGGCGTCCGCGGAAGACTCGCGGGTAGCTGATGGCGGGCGCCGCTGGGGTGGCGGGTGGTTGCGGTTTGGCTGGGGGTGCCTGGGTTTGAGCAGCGGCGGCGGGGACTAGGGCGGCCTGCTGCAGGAAGGATCGGCGTGCGGTTGCCAAGTGCTCCTCCATAGGGGCGAGGATTCGACTGCTCGGGCGCTTTCAGTATACTCCCGGTCAATTGGAGACAGGGATAGAAAGGACGGATGGTTTGGCGTTGACGATGGCTTGCCAGGGGATTGCCTGGTCGAATGTGACCAGTTTGCCCTTGTTGCGTAGAGCGAGAGCGGCCAGGTAGATGTCGGTGATTTGAGCCGGGCCGGCGATGCGTTCGAGGTGCAGTGTCTCGAGGTCGGTGAGCGAGACGCTGTCGGGCCAAAACACATGCCGGCGCTTTGTGGAGAGCTTCATTTCACGGAGAAGCAGGATAGCATCCTGTGTGCTACAGCGGGTTCCACGGTAAGCAGGTTGAGAGAGGATTCGGATGAATCCGTTCTCAGTCAACGGGCAGGTGGCCCATTGCGAGATCTGATGCGAAGCTAACCAGTTATGGATCGATTCATGGAAGACGTGAGCCGGATCGGCGACCGCGATCAGGACGTTGACATCGAAGAGGTACGTCACTCGTTGTGTCCATCAAGGTCGAGGGCATTCAGCAGTTGGTTCACGTGATCGGGGGTGACGGCGGCGCTGCCGCGCATCCGCTTTAGAACCGGGAAGCCGCTTCGCGTGTTGTAGGATCGAGCCGACGGCCGAAGTCCGCTCCAGGCGAGGTCGCAAATGACCTGAGAAAGGGTCTGGTTACGATTGGAGGCCAGGAGTTTGGCAGTACGCAACAGTTCGTCGTCGATGTCGATTGTGGTCCGCACATCTCCATCATAGCATCTGATGCGTTGATGCAAGGCTACGAGGTTATTCGGATTTCAAAGAGCGGTCAGCCGGTTTGTGGAGTTAGCCTTTGAAGAGGTTGGGGGTGGTGCCGTTGGGGGCTTTCATGGTGTGGCATGGCGGTGTGGGGCCGGGTGAAGGGATAGTGGGCCTGGGTTCGTTTGGTTTGAGGCCGGGGAGGGGGAACTCCATCATGGTGCGGAGGAGAGATGCCATGTTGGTATCGGTGCGGCGGTCGGCGGATTTACGTTCCTGTTGGGAGCGGCGGCGGGCATCGCGGAAGGCCAGGAGGGCCTTGTTGAAGAGGGATTGGAAGTGCTTTTCGTAGCGGAGGGCGAGGGAGAGGGTTTGGCCGGAATTAGCGAGTTTTTCGAAGGCCTCGGCGGCGGTTGGGGCGACTTTGCACTCGATTTGGAACATATTTTCGCGGAGCTGGGCGAGGCGCCATTCGGCGTCGACCATGTCGCGGACGCAGCGGTGTTCTTCGAGTGTATCGGGTGAATATTCTTCGAGGTAAGCGTTGAGGAGATTGTCGTAGGTTTCTTTTTCGGCGTCGTTGCGGAAGGATATTTGCGCGAAGAGGCCGGATTTGCGGGCGTTCTGAGAGGAACGAGCTTTCCCTTCGTCCGTGACAGGACCGTGGGATTGTGCGCCGTTTTGACGAGCGGCGGCGGAGTGAGATTCGGAGATCATTTTTACTTTAACTCCTGGGATATTTGTAGCATATGGTATTTTTAATTGTCAATAGTAATTTATGGCATAAGTGGAATATTTGCGAGAATCGGAAGGGAAACATCTCCTGCGCGCGGTATCCTGCGGGTCGATAATGAGGGTGGAGATTCGGAAAGGTAGGTTACGATGTCCACGGTAATCACCGGCGATTCCCGGTTGCGGGGGAGCGATCTGGATCATAGGATTCACGATGTGGCTTGGGGACTGCTGTTGGCACTGACGGGAGTGATTTGGATGATCCCGGCGGGGAAGGTTCCCGAGGGAGCGTGGCTTGTGGGAGTGGCGGCCATTCTGTTGGGCGCCAATGCTGTGCGGCGCGTTGTTCATGTCCCCGTGAGTTGGTTCTCACTGGCTCTCGGGTGTATGGCTTTGCTTGCTGCGATGAGCCAGTGGTGGGGGATCGAGCTTCCGCTGCTACCGACGTGTTTGATTGTGATTGGGGTGAGTTTAGTGGTGAAGCCGTTGTTTGCGGCGAGATCGTGACTCGATGAGGAGATGAAGCTGGAAGCAGAATCTTGAACTGAAGCGCCGAGTCAGCAGGGCGGAGCTTCTAGCCACGCTTTACTTCCTGAGCGCGGCAGTTGGGCTCGCATTACCTTTGGCAAGAATATACTTGCCAAAGGTATTGGCTGGCTGAGCGTTTTGTCTTTCAAAACAACATTTCGGGTAGATTCCGATCGAACGCGTATAGTTGGCCGATCATCCATACCGGATATCGAGAGTGTGTGCCAATCAGCGCATAGACATCTCTATTGCTAGACTTAAAGCGCTCCTCCAGTCCCTCTTGTATTTTGCGCGGCGCTCCGGAATCTCCATACTTTACTTTGAAACTTCTGAAGGCTTGAGCGTACTCCCAGGCAATGATGCTCGATTCGTGGCCCCTACACGATGGGTTATTGCGGCATCGGTACTTGACACGGATATCCGCAGGGAATCCATCCAATGGGAGCACTTCTACGTCGAGGCGTTGTTGTTGTTGAGCTGGCCTGGAGTCATGCTTCTTAACGGAAATGTCTGTTAACTCCACCGGTATGATGCCCAAGCTGGTCCACTGTTCCCGATAAGCAACCTCCAGTTCTTCTCTGTGTCGAGAGATGGCTTTCTTCAAGAGTGAAAAGCGTTCTGCCGCAGATTCCACTTCTCCCAAAACACGAATCGAATCTTCGCGGACGCGATAGCTCTCCTTGCGCTTGTCTTCTTCGCTCTTCTTCGCCTCAAAGCTAACCCAAGTCCAGAGCTTGTATTGCTGATTCTCGTCCAGGTATCGGAGCGAAACAGGGTAGAGACGAATCAATTCGCCGCTTTCAGTAATGGCTCCGGTGCAAACGGTTTCGATGTGCTTCTTGCTAGGTTCAGGATAGGCACGCCCGATGATAAGCGCTCGTTTTTCTACCCATTGACCTTGATATGAACCGGCGTCGCCCATTCTGCAATCTCCTGTATCTTGCGCGCTATCACGCCCCGATGGCAAGCGTTGTGGTCGCGCTCAACACACAGTATACATACCTTTTTTTGCTGGATCTCGTAGAGCAACCAATTCAACAGATGAATATTCCGGCTGAGGTAGTCCTCATATCGACGAAGTGCGACGGTAGCATCGCCCGTGCCTTTGTAGATGTCTCGAATTTCTTTGGGTGTTCCCAGCTCGCGCCGGTGCGCATAGCCGATCCGGGCCTCCGAAAGTATCGCCGCAAGGCTGCTCTTCGAGAAGCCTCGCTTAAAGCTGAAGGGATTCTCACGAACGTCGATGAGTAATTCTACGCCATTGGTTTTCAGATCCGAAATGAACAAGTCGGCCGAATATGACTGATATCCAACAGTAAAAAAATCGCGGTGCTTCAGATCGACGATGGTTGACAAGCGCAATTCTCCTTTATACTAGAGACTTGCGCCTCGCGGATGGAGTATCCCGCCCGGCGTCACAATTAGGTTCTGCCTACCTCGGCAGTTTGTGATGGTGCGAACATCGCAAGTGCTTCTTCGGTGTGGCCCGATAGGAAGTGTACCCTAGAGGTCCCCGGAAAAGCAATATGCTCGCGAAAGTAGCGCCAACTTGGACAGATGAGTTGATTCCCGGTTCAAAGGAGCGTGGCATGAAAGCTTGCTATTGCGATGAGAGCGGCACTGGCGATGAGCCTATCGCAGTAATGGTCGGGATCATTGTTGATACGCAGCGAATGCATATCACTAAGGAGCACTGGCGCGAGCTTCTTGAGGAACTTTCTCATCTAGCGAATCGGGAAGTGTCGGAATTGCACACCAGAAATTTCTATGCGGGCAATGGCATCTGGAGAGAATTGGACGGGCCACAGCGGGCCCAGATCATCACTCGCATTTTCGATTGGCTTGCAGAGCGCAAGCATCACGTCGTGTACACTTCGGTCTGTAAAAAGATGTACCACTCCGAATTTGCACTTCAAAAAATCCCAGACGAACTTAACACGGTTTGGCGATTCCTGGGGTTTCATCTAATCTTGGCGATGCAGAAGTACTGTCAGAGGGAGTCCCACAACAAGGGGAACACCTTCTATGTGTTTGATAACGAGGAGCGGGAGCAACTCCGGTTCACGGATATCATTCTTCGCCCGCCTGAATGGAGCGATGAGTACTACTCACGGAAGCACAAGCAAGATCAACTGGATCAAGTGGTAGACGTTCCATACTTCGGCGACTCTAAGGATGTGGCTTTGATTCAGGTTGCCGACGTTGCATCATTTTTTCTACGGCGCTATGCAGAGATCAAGGAAAACTTGATTCCACCTAAATATACTGACGAAGAACAAAGGGTCACCGAGTGGATCGGGCTCCTGAAGGCGAGGTCTATCGGATCTTCGATGATCTATCCAAAGAGCAAGCGCAGCGTCGCTGAGGATATCTTCTTCCGAAACGCATCCGAGTCAATTCGCAGCTTGTAGGATAGTAAAGAGGTCATCTTGTGAAGTCACGAACACCTGAAATGCAGGAAGGGCCGGAAGCCGCAAAGCATTTCGACGCAACCGTGCGAACGCTTCTATCCGTGCCCCGTGCGGAAATGCTGCGCCGGGAAGCCGAGTACAAAAAGCATGTAGAAGCGAATCCCAATCGGCGTGGACCGAAGCGGAAAGCTAAACCTTCCGCTTCCCCCGGCCCTGCCGTTTAGTTGATGCTCGTTTCCCCGTCCTTCAGCTTGCCGATGAGTTCTTGGTAGGTGCGGCGCTTGCCGACAATCTGTTTCACCACCACACTGAACCGATTGAGTTCGCCAGCCCGGATTGGCCCCATTTGATGGCCTGATTTGGCCCCACCCTGGGGGTCTCTACATTCTCCTCCATCCAGCAGTGTCGATTTTTGCCGTCACGGCGGGAGTGGAGCTTGGCGACGCCCGAAGGGCGGCGCCGTTGAAGCGACACGGACGACGGGGCGGCAAAAATCTGCGCGACCCGTCGCCACCTAAATCAACGCCTCTTCCTCCCTTCCATCGTCCGCCGGAACCGGAAGGATTCCGTGCCGGTTTCGATGATATGCGCCCGGTCGGTAATGCGATCCAGCAGCGCCTTACACAGTCGCGGGTTCGGGAATACCGTCGTCCACTCCGAAAACGGCAGGTTCGTTGTCACTATGACCGCCGCCCGTTCGGCCCGTTCCGAAATCACCTGAAACAGAAACTCCGCCCCAACATCGGCCAGCGGCACGTAGCCCACCTCGTCGAGCACGATCACGTCGTACTTGCGCCAGCGAGCCATCACGCGCCGCACCTGCCCGCTCTGCTTGGCCTCCACCAACTCATTCACGAGAGCCGCTGCCGTCGTGAACCGGGCCCGGCGCTTCTGCCGGCATGCCGCCAGACACAATCCCGTCGCCAGATGCGACTTGCCGGTCCCACACTCCCCAATCAGCACCACCGGCTCGCTTCGCTCGATGTAGCCACCATCGGCCAACTCGCGAATCCGTGCCGCCGGTATCTGCGGGGCCTGCGCAAAGTCGAACTCCTCCAGGGTCTTCACCCGTGGCAACTGTGCCTCTCGAATCCGGTTCTCCACCGCGTGCCGGTCCCGTTCCTCGCACTCCATCGCCAGCAATGCTTCCAGATAGCGGATGTGGCTGTGATTCTCCCGCACCGCCTGTTCGGCCAGGCTCACGAAGTTGGCTCCCATCACCGGAACCCGGACCGCCTTGCAGTACTGCTTCACGCTGGCCTGCTCCAAGTTCTGCGTCTGTCCGTGATTCTTCACTGCACACCTCCTTGCGGATCAGATAGCAGCAAGTCGTAGGCATCCATGACGGGGAGTGGCCGTTCGAATTGCCGCAACTCCTCCGCCAGTGCCATCTCATACTGGCGGCGCTGTTCGGGGTCTGGCATACGCAACAGATGGAGCACGGCAGCCGCATCACTCACTCCCAAACGCAACGCCTCTTCGGCGGCAACTATCAGTCGATCCCATCCTTCCACCAAACCGGCCCTGACCAGCGTGATCATCTCCCGCGTGCCGCCGCTTCGCCCATGCCGCACTTCCAGGCTTCGCCACAGTTGATCCAGGCACTCCGGCCACCGGCCCGCTTCGCGCCACTGCTTCAGTGGCGTCGAACCCTGCATCGCTCCCGGCTTCTTCTCCAACACGTCCAGGTAATGCTCCAGACTGAGAATCTGATGGCCACGGCCGTAGCAGCGAGGATGGACGGCAACGCACTCGAAGTCCTTCAGTATCTCGACCTGCGTTGGCCAGACCCGCACCACAGGCCGCACTCCCGGCGGTAGCGGTGTCGAGTACCAGTTCGTCTTGACCTTTACGCAGCCCTTGCCATCCACCACAGGGAACAGCGTCTCCTCCATCTCGAAGCCTTCCGCGGCGAGCGGCAACAGATGGGGCCGTTCCTGCTCCATCGCCACCCCCACGGTGATCGGCCGGCCGTGGATGGTGTGCTTCTGGCTTTCGATACACCGCGACAACAACAACTCATTCAGGCTTCCCAGATCATCCGCTTCGGGGACTGGCACCAGGAAGTTTCGCCGGTACCAACCCAATCCGTTCTCCACACCGCCTTTCTCATTGCCGCGTCCAGGCGTGCAGTACTCGCTGCGGAAACCCCAATGAGACCGGAAGGCGATGATGCGATCCGTCTCCTCGCGTTGTCTCCCCTGCAGGATCTTCTTTACCGCGCTCGACAGGTTGTCGTAGCGCAGTGTGCGGAACACGCCGCCGAAGTAGCGGAACGCGTGCTCATGCCCTTCCAGGAAAGCTTGCTGCGTGGCATTGGTGTAGGCCCGATGGAATCCGGCCCCACTCGCCATGCTGCGCAGAACGAAAAACTGCAGATCCAACTGCTGCCCGCCCAGCCTCGCGCTGGCTTCGAACCAATCCACCTGCCCTTCTTGCCCCAGTTCGTAGGATTGCGGAACGAACACCTCCCGGCCGGTTAATCCACGTTCCAGCTTCCAGCGCCGCACATACTCCCGAACCGTGGCTTCGCCGATCACATGCTCGGGGTAATCCTCTTTCAGTCGCATCCAGATTCGATGCGCCGTGTGGCGTTGTTTGCGTGGTGCATTCGCGTCGCCTGTGAGGATCTCGTTGATGTAATCCTTCACGGGCCCCAGTTTGGGTAACTCTCTGTTGGCCCGCTTCCGTTCTGGCGGAACAGCGCTTGCCAGCGCCTGCCGTACGGTCCTGCGGTGCACCTCGTACTTCTTGGCTAACTGACGAATCGTCTCCCCGGCTGCGTGACCACGCCGGATCTCTTCAAATAGTTCCATCTTGGCTCTCCTGTCCATCCCGGCATCGTGGCAGATGCCACGTCCGAGGGCTGTCCAGGGTGGGGCCAAATCAAACCATCAAGTGGGGCCAAATCAGACCAGCGAACTCACCGATCCGAATCGCTCATCTTCTTGCCGTCCGCATCATTCCGCAGGTTCAACCGAAACGCCTGCTCATCGACGTAGCGGAACAAGTGATAGGGCTCTACGCTAACGTAGGTGCCCTTCAGTCTGCGCTTCTACAGGCTCCAGAAGTTCTCCATCCGTTGGTGTGAACGTGCTCATCGACATACTGCACGGCATGGTTGATGACTTGGTGCTCGAAGTCGGCAGAAAGCCCGTCGTAGGACTTCAGTTCATCGGTGTAGAGTGCCGATCCCGGGGATTGGCTAATCGCGGTATTGAGAAACACCGGCGGCGACGGCGAGGCTGTATACGGAGGACACGAGGGCGGCGACGCGCGTTCCGGCGGGATCGAGCTTGGGATGAATGGGGACGTAGAGGAAGCGGTGTTCGCGGCGGGAGAGGGTGTTGCCGGCGACGAGGGCGCGCATCATCCAGATGGCCATGCGGACGCTGGGGCATTCCAAGCCGAGCCATCCGGTGTAAACGGCGCCGCCCGAGGGAAGGCCGGTGGCCTGAAGGATTGCATCGGAGGCGGCGGATTTGGCGGCGAGGACGGATTCCGGGGAGAATTCGCCAAGGTAACAGGGTTGGAGCAAAGGCTCCTTCGATTCGGCGAAGAGGGCAGCGATGCGGCGTTGCTGCGCGGGCATGATATGGCCGTCGAAATAATGGAACGTTTTGGCGACCGAGGTCACGACGTTTTTGATTTCCTTTTCGAGGCGAAAATGCGGGCCGGCGGGCACTTCCACGTCGCTTTCGATGAGGCGGGCGGAAACATTTTCCATCGTGATGGCGCGAACCAGCCAAGCAGCCATGACGGGCTCATCGCACATGAGGGAGACCCAGCCGGGCGTTGACGAGGGCGCGACGGCGAGCGTGGAGACCATGCGTACGGCGCGGCAGATTTCTTTGACAACGTTGTAGTGCCGGTCGGGATTGGCGGCGATGTCCGTGGGGGGCGCGGGTTCGAGAAGCTTGCCCTTGTGCGGAGGACCGCCGGCCATCGCGAGGTCGCAGAAGTGATCCCAGATCTGATCCCATGCCACTTTGCCGGCGGCATCGTACTGCAGTCCGGCGGAGCCCATGGAGACGGGCTGCACGTCTTCGTAACGATCCTGATACTCCTCGGGGAGGACGGTTCGCAGGCGCTCCTTCAGGGCTTGGAGTTGGGCAGGCAGATTGGTTCCGGATTCGACTTCTTTCATCTCTCTACGTAGACTAGCCCAAACCAGGGCGAGGTTTCTGAGAGGGGCAGGGGTTTGGAGTGTCATGATGGGCTCGGGATCGGTGGTCCAATTGTTTATACGGAGCGGAGGGGGGCGGTGGATGGGAGGGGCCGGGATATACTGCATTTGGAGCATTCGATGGAAGTATTCGATTCCATTCCGATCACACTGGGACAAGAAGACGACGGCCGGTGGTGGGCCGACATTGAGGTCATGCCCGGTGTCATGGCTTACGGGGAATCACGGGAGGCGGCAATCGCGGCGGTTCGGGCACTGGCGTTGAGGGCCGCGGCAGACTGCATCGAGCACGGAGAAACGGTGCCTGCGGTGATAGAAAGGGTCTTTTCGGTGGCATGAGCCAATGGCGCGCGGTCAAGGCTCGACCCTGTTGGCGCGGATCGGGAAGCAAACTGGATTGCGCCCCGAAAATCTATAGCTCGGATGCCATGGTAGCGGAGCTTGCACGGCGTGATACTGAAGGTCGATGAGGAAGCGAAGCTGGAAGCAAGAGGCGTGAATTGAAGCGCCGAATCGGCCGTGCGGACCTTCTGGCTACTCTTTACTTCCTGGGCGCGGCGGTGTTGCTCATATTGCCCTTTGGGGGGATTCTTCACTTCGCAAATGCCATATACGCACGACATGGGAACCCGGCTGAGATCATCTTGCTTCCACACCCGCTTTTCTTCTACATGCTGGGCGGATTGGCCGCCTTTCTTGTAGCGTTCCTCACGACCGACCTTGTTCACCGCCGTCTCTTGGGCCGACCACCAGAGAAGTTCAGTGCCGAATACACAGCTTCCGCAGAGCCCTGGCCGTCCTGGCTTTGGCGCATGACCGCGGTTTTGTTGGTAGCCACCGGCGTATTGTCGGTGCTTTTCGTTCGAAAACACGCTGCCATCGGATCAGTGTTCCTCCTTGATCAACACACACTTTCTCTTGCGCCGGAACGGTACCCTTTACGTGGAGTGGAGCGTGTCGAGAAGGTTCCAGGACGGAAGAGTCTGGTCTCCACTTCGCCCTGAGTTGCGCGTTTCGGATCCAGGCTCCGTTGCTGAGGCAATCTCAGCCCGTTCCGGGAAGCCAGTCCGCTATACGACCGATATTGAGGGCATTCCGGATGAAGCTGGAGTGTGGCGACGAAAACTAATCTTCGTCGACGGTACCGGCGGAGTAGTTGTTCTCTGCCTTGTAGGGTGGGCGATTCGACGATACTTCAGCAGCCGACAGCCTGGGCCATAGGTTAGGCCTCCGGATTTCTCACTCACCGGGATATGCTGCAATGGTGCCCGCTTAAGAGCAAGCACGGTCCACTGAGGAGAGCGGCACCAAGGACTAGGCGGATTCTTCGATTTGTTGGGAGAGCGTTTCCCACTCGGACATGACGGCTTCGAGGCGTTTGCGGCGGTCGTCCATTTGGGTGGTGAGTTTGAGGATTTGATCGGAGGTTTGGAAGGCGGCCATTTCGCGTTCCATTTGTGCGATTTCGGATTCGAGGGTGGCGATTTCTTTTTCGGCGGCGGCGCAACGATCCTTCATTTGCTGGAGCTTGATGGGGTTGACGCGGGTTTTGGGCGGGGCGGCGACGGGCGCGGCGGGTTTGATCTCGGGCTCGGCAAGCGAGGGCGGGGGAGCGGGGTTGGCTTCCTGCTCCTTGCGCCACAGGTAGTCTTCGTAATTGCCGGGATAGATGCGGACTTCGCCGCCTCCGATTTCGTAAATCTTGGTGGCGAGCTTGTCGATGAAATAGCGGTCGTGGGAGACGAATACCAATGTCCCGTTGAAGTTCTGGAGGGCTTCGAGCAGCACGTCCTTGGCGCGCATGTCGAGGTGGTTGGTGGGTTCGTCGAGTAGGAGGAAGTTGCTGGGGTGAAGGAGCAGACGGGCTAAGGCGTAGCGGTTGCGCTCGCCGCCGCTGAGGACTCCGATGCGCTTGAAGGCGTCGTCGTCGGAGAAGAGGAAGCAGCCCAGTAGCGTGCGCAATTCGGTGGTGCCGCGCGCGCCGGCGATGGATTGCAGGTCGTCGAAGATGCGGGCGTCGGGGTCGAGTTCTTTGTATTGATCCTGAGCGAAGTAGTCGGGTTCGACGTTGTGTCCGATGGTGTAGTCGCCGGCGGTGAGCGGCTCGGTTCCAGCGAGGAGTTTGATGAGGGTGGATTTGCCCGCGCCGTTGTGGCCGACCAGAGCGATGCGATCGCCACGCTCGATCATGAAATTGATGTTTTCGAGGACTTTTTTCGGCCCGTAGGATTTGGCGACGTGTTTGAATTCGGCGACGACGCGGCCGCTGGCTTTGGGCTGGGGGAAGGAGAAATGGATGGTGGCTTCTTCGGGCGGGAGTTCGATGCGCTCGATTTTTTCCAGTTCCTTGATGCGGCTTTGCACCTGCTTGGCCTTGGTGGCTTGGGCGCGAAAGCGGCTGATGAAGGCTTCGAGCTGCTCGATTCGTTCGTTTTGATTGCGGGCTTGCGCCTTGAGGTGGTCCTGGCGCTCCTGTTTGAGCTGGAGGAATTTGGTGTAGTTGCCGGGGTAGAACCAGACGCGCTTGTTCCAGACCTCGATTAGTTCTTTGACAGTGACATCGAGGAAATAGCGGTCGTGGGAGATGAGGACGAAGGCGAAGGGGTAGTTGGTGAGGTACTCTTCGAGCCAGTTGCGAGCTTCGAGGTCGAGGTGGTTGGTGGGCTCATCGAGGAGGAGGAGGTTGGGTTTTTCCAGCAGAAGCTTAGCGAGGGCGATGCGCATCTGCCAGCCGCCGGAGAATTCGTCGGTGTAGCGGCGCCAATCCTCTTTGTTGAAGCCGAGGCCGGAGAGGACGGTGCCGACTTGCGATTCGACAGTGTAGCCTTCGCGGGCGTGGAATTCGGTGTCGAGGCGGTGGTAGCGGTCGGCGGCGTCGTGATAGGCCTCGGATTCGGGGTCGAGGTCGCTCATCTGATGGAGGAGGGACTCCATTTCGGTTTCGATGTTTTTGAGATTGTCGAAGACCGAGAGGCATTCGTCGAAGACGGTGCGGCCGCGGAGCGTGAGGCCTTCCTGCGGGAGGTAGCCGATGCGGAGGCCCTTGGTGACGTTCATGTCGCCGTTGTCGAGGGTCTCCATGCCAGCGAGGATTTTGAGGAGAGTGGATTTGCCGGTGCCGTTGCCGCCGACGATGCCCACGCGGTCTTTGGGGGCGATCAGCCAGTTGAGTTCCTCGAAGAGGACTTTGTGAGCGAAGCGCTTGCCGGCGCCGGTAAACGTGATCATGGGTTATTCGTTGCGATGGCGGAGTACGATGCCGGGGAGCGCATCCTGAAATTGGCCGTTGGCGATGACGGGCACGCCGTTGACGAGGACCCAATCGAAGCCCGTGGTGTATTGATGGGGATTGGCGAAGGTGGCTTTATCCTGCACTTGCGCGGGATCGAATAAGAGGATGTCGGCGGCGAAGCCTTCGCGGAGGAGGCCGCGGTCGCGGAGGGCGAAGGTGCGGGCCGGGAGGGAGGTCATACGGCGGATGGCGTCTTCGAGGGTGAGGACTTTGCGGTTGCGGACATATTCGGCGAGGACGCGGGCGTTGGTGCCGTAGGAGCGGGGGTGGGGCATGCCCTGGCCGAATTCGCGGACTCCGCCGTCACTGGCGATGGCGGTGTGGGGATAGCGCATGATGCGCTCGACGTCTTCGTTGCCCATGGAGTGGTAGACCATCTGGGCTCCGCCTTCGAGCTGGAGGTCGAGGATGGTGTCGATTTCGGCGGCGATGGTGCGGGGGCGGCCCTTTAGAACATTAATCTCGGAAATTGTTTTGCCTTCGTAGTCGCGGTTGGGCTTGAAGGTGGCGACAGTGGCGTAGGAATAGTCGTCATGGCCGAGGTCGCGGAGCTTGGTTTCCATTTCGGCGACGATGCGCTTGCGGGTTTCGGGGCTTTTGATGCGCTCGGCGACGGCGTCGCGGCCATCGGCGAGGGCCCAGGAGGGGAGGGTGATGCCGAGGTTGGTGGAGGAGCGATCGTAGGGGTACTGGTCGATGACGACATCGACGCCTTCGGTGCGGTACTTTTCGACAAGGGCAAGGGATTTGGTGGAATTGCCCCAGAGTTTTTTGTTGTCGATTTTGAAGTGGGAGAGTTGGACGCGGGCGTTGGCTTCGCGGCCTGCGCGGACGGCTTCGTCGATGGCTTCGAGGACTTTCGCGCCTTCGTCGCGCATGTGGGAGGCGTAGACGCCGCCGTATTTGCCGGCGACTTTGGCGAGGGCGACGACTTCGTCGGGGGTGGAGTAAGTGCCGGGGATATAGATGAGGCCGGTGGAGAGGCCGACTGCGCCTTCCTGCATGGACTGGGCGATCAGGGCTTGCATGGCGGCGAGTTCGGCAGGCGTGGGAGCGCGATTGGCGGTGCCCATGACTTCGCGGCGACCCGTGTTGTGTCCGATGAGGGCAGCGACATTGAGACCGATGCCGTTGGCTTCGAGTTCGCCGAACCACTGCCAGAGGGGGAATTCGGAGCCGCCGCAGTTGCCGGTGACGACGGAGGTGACGCCATCGGCGAGGTAATTGTCGCCACGTTGGACCTTTTCGATGCCGCCTTCGATGTGGGTGTGGACATCGATGAAGCCGGGGGAGGCGACGCGGTTGTTGGCATCGATGGTGATGTGGGCGGTGCGGTTGGCGAGGTTGCCGATTTTGGCGATGGTGGTGTTGCGGATGCCGATGTCGGCGCGGAACCAGGGATTGCCGGAGCCATCGATGATGCGGGCGTTGCGGATGAGGACGTCGAAGTCGGCGGCTGTAAGGGTGGAGAGAAGGAGGAGGAGTGCGGTCATGCCACGGGTCCGCAGAAGAAGTGCAGGGATTTGGCGATGTAATCTTTCATTTCGGCGCGTTTGACGACAGCGTCGAGGAAGCCGTGGGAGAGGAGGAATTCGGAGCGTTGGAAGCCGTCGGGGAGTTTTTGACGGATGGTTTGTTCGATGACTCGAGGGCCGGCGAAGCCGATTAATGCGCCGGGTTCGGCGATGTTGAGGTCGCCGAGCATGGCGAAGGAGGCGGTGACGCCGCCGGTGGTGGGATCGGTGAGGACGGAGATGTAGGGGATTTTGGCGTCGTCGAGGCGCATGAGGGCGGCGGAGATTTTGGCGAGTTGCATGAGGCTGATGGCGCCTTCCTGCATGCGTGCGCCGCCGGAAGCGGAGACGATGATGATGGGGGTGCGCGTGGCGAGGGAGCGCTCAATGGCGCGGGTGATTTTTTCGCCCATGACGGCGCCCATGGAGCCGCCGATGAATTTCAGTTCACAGACGCAGACGATGACTTTGCGGCCGTTGAGGGTGCCTTCGGCGGAGATGAGGGAGTCCTTGAGTTGGACGGCCTTCTGCATGTCGGCGAGGCGTTTTTTGTAGGGTTTGGAGTCGACGAATTCGAGGGGGTCAGTGGAGGTGAGGTTGGGGTCGAGTTCGGTGTAGGGGCCGTCGAGGAGGAGTTTCAGCCGGGCGATGGCGTCGAGTTTGAAGTGATGGCCGCATTTGGGGCAGCATTGGAGGGTTTCTTCGAGGGCCTTGCGCCAGATGATCTGGGAGCAGGAGTCGCACTTTTGCCAGAGGCCTTCGGTTTTGACGGAGCGATCGCCTTCGGGTTGAGGGGCGACGCCGGGATTTTTGCGGGTAAACCAAGCCATGTGTGGATGTGGCCGCTAAGGGACGGCACTTACTCACGGTAACGCGGGGGGGGAGGGTGGTGCAAGGAGGTGATTGGGGGGAAAGAGGAGCCCGCTGATGTATGGCATAATTATGGCACATGAGGACCACAGTGGAATTGCCGGATGATCTGTTGCGGCGAGCCAAAAGCGCAGCTGCATTGGCGGGGCTGTCGTTGCGGGAGTTCTTCCTGGAGGCCGTTCAATTGCGTTTGGACGCGGGCCGGCCGAAGAAGGTCCGGCGCCCGCCCCCTGGCATCGGGAAACGGGGGCTGCCCGCGGTAAACGCGAGCCGGGAGCAGGTAGATGAAGCGATGTTTGGCTGATGTCAATGTGTGGTTTGCGCTGCTGGTGCGGCACCATGAGCATCATGGGAAGGCGGCACGATGGTTTGAGCAGTGTGAGGAGGGGGAGGCTGTGCTGTGCCGGCAAACGCAGTTGGGAGTGATGCGGCTGCTGGGGAACCAATCCATTTTGAAAGAGGAGGCGGTGACGGCTGCGCGGGCGTGGCGGCTGGTGGAGGAATTGCTCGAGGATGAGCGGGTGGCGATGGCTTCCGAGCCGGACAGCATGGATGAGGTTATTCCGACGCTGCTGCGTTATTCGGTTCCGACTGTGAAGTTAGTAGGGGATGCCTATCTGGCGGCGTTTGCGATGGGACATGGGATGGAGTTGGCAACGTTCGATAAGGGCTTTCGACAGTACAAGGGGTTGGCTGTGCGGCTGATGTAGCACTTCAGTTATTGGTGAAGCAGTTTTACAAGGTAGTGTTATTGTTCTTCTTACAGTTGAATGCTTTGTCGCTTTAGATGAATCAGATTCACGAGGACCCTTGGGGGCTTGCCGAGGTCCAAAGGAGCAGAACATGAAACTGAGCTTCCGCCAAATTGCGTGATCAACGGTTGTTACGGAAGAGGCAGTGGCCTACTGCGGGTGATTGATAGCGGTGCGGGGTGCCAGTGCCGGCGGAGCCCACTGGGGCGCCCGGGAATTCGAGGGCGACGTTTGCCAACGACAACACCACCATCCGATTTCCGTCGTCATTCCTCACCTGCCGACCGCCCCTTTCCACGGAAGACTTCTGTAACTGTGAACGGGAGCAGCGATTGTCCCCGCGGGAGATGCGATCAGTCTCTGGTGCAACGTGAACGGTGTAACAAACGGGTAGGTAACCGCGAGGCAGATGCTCATCTGGGCGGTCGTGAGTGGCGCGTTTAAGCCGAGGTCGTGAAGCCCACAAACAGCCGGTCCTCCCGCTCGTTCAGAGGCGTGCAGGGGTCAACAAAACGTTGGTAGCATGGCGCGATCATTTGCGCTCGAAGAGGCTTGGCCAATTGAGGATGACAGTGATGGGGGCTTCCTGGTGGGGACCGGAGGGAGGCAAGGGGAGGATGAATCGTTTACCGTCGTTGGTGACGTCGTATTCGCGCTGATAGCTGTCCCGCAGGCCGAGAGTTGTGGGGAAGAGCGCGGTGGTTGGGCCAATGCGGAGGGTGTCGGGGGTGGATTGGACGGCGGCGGCCATCATTTTTCCGTCGTTGGCGACGTAGAAGATTTCCTTGCCGTCGGCGCTCCATTTGGGCTGTTTGCCGCCGTTGGTGGAGACTTGCCATTCCATGGGGGCATCGGGTCCGCCGAGTTCTTTGGGGACGGTGCGAACAAAGACATCGTAGCTGGAAGGCCCCTGTTTGGAGTAAACGAAGCGGCGGCCGTCGGGGGAGAAGGAGGCCTGAGTGGAGTAGGGATCCTCATCGGAATCGAGTTGGACGGAGCGGCCGGATTCACGGTGGAAGAAGACCGTATGGTTTGCATTATTGATGGAGCGAACGCAAGCGATCCAATCGCCGTTTGGGGATGTGCCCGTGGGGCGATAGATGAAGCTATCGGATTTCGTGATGACGCGAGGGACTCCGGCGGTTCTTATGGGGTGTTCGATGAGTTGGCTGCCGGTATCGCCGCCGCTGTAGATCAGACTTGCGCCATCGGAGGTCCAGACGGGGTAGGAAGCCCGGCCCTGGGAGGCGATGCGGGTGGAGGCGCCGGTGGCGGATTGGAACTCGTAGACTGCCGCCGTGGTGTTGTTGGAGTTGAAGGTATACGCGACGCTTTGCTGGTCGGGGGAGATGCGGGGAACGTAGACGTTGCCGGGGCCGGCGATGGTTTTGCCGGGCGAGCCGTCGCGCTGGACCCAGGTGAGGGTGCGTTCTTCGCCATTGAGACGGGAACTGCGGTAGGCGAGGACGCCGTTATCGGAATTGGACCAGGAGGGCCCGCCGGGGATGTCCTGGGCGAGCATGGTTTCCACGCCCGTGAATGTGCCTTTCTTGTAATCAAAGGGGCGAGCGTAGAGGTTATCTGGGCCGCGCTTGTAGAGGAGCCATCCACCGCCGGCGGGGTTGGTGGAATAGGTAACACCGGAAGCAGCAGGCTCCCCTTCGAAAATCGTTTGTTCCCGGGCGCCATCCAGTGTGCGGAGCATCGCTTTGCGGGGGCGGATGGCGATGTTATGGAAGAAAGTCTGGCCATCGGGGAGAAAGAAGGGAGCGCCGCTGCCTGGAGCCCATGGGGCGTTGGCGGGCAAGGCGGGTTCGGTTTTACCGCCCGCGGCGGGGACTTTTAAGAGGCGTCCGGTCGAGATGAGGATGGTATCGGCACCCCAGGTGCCGAGCCCGCCGGCGGTTTCGGTGATGTCGAGGACTTTGCCGCTGCTCAGTTCGACGCGCTTGAGTTTGCCGCCGGCGAAGAAGCCGATGTGGCGGCTGTCGAGTGACCAGAAGGGGCGAAGCCCGCCTTCGCTAGCGGGGACCACGAGTGTGGTGCCTTCCGTGAGGCTGCGGAGGTAGATATGGTCTTTGCCGTCACGGTTGCGAGCGCCGTAGGCGATCATGACGCCGTTGGGGGAGACGGCGAGTTGGCCCCAACTGACCGGCCCCATGGAGGTGCCGATCAGGGGTACGATTTCGAGGAAGAGTGCCGGTTTGGTGGGAGCGGGTTTGAGGAGCCAGGCGGCTGGGGCGAGGGCGAGACCAAGGGCGGCGATGGCAGCGTAGGGCCACTTGGGGGTGTGGGTTTTCGCACGGGTGGTTTCGACTGGGGCTGGAGGAGTGGTGAGTTGGATGCGGGCTTCGCCGATGTCGCGGAGACGGGTTTTGGGGTTGCGGTCGAGGCAGCGGGTGAGGAGTTGCTTTACGTGGGTTGGGGTGTTGGCAGGTAGCGTGTTGAGGTCGATGTCGCGTTTGAGGACTTCGGCGATGGATTCGGCGATGGTGCCTGCGTCGAAGAGTCGCTGTCCAGTGAGCATTTCGTAGAGGACGACACCGAAGCTCCAGATGTCGGCGCGGCGGTCGACGGGGTGGCCTTTGGCTTGTTCGGGGGACATGTAGCCGGCGGTGCCCATGATGACTCCAGGCATAGATGCGGCAACGATGGTGGGGGAGTTGATGGGGTCGCCGGGGATGGCTTTGGTGGACTCCATGGCTTTGGCCAGGCCGAAGTCGAGGAGCTTTACCTGGTGGGTTGCGGTGAGTTTGACGTTGGCGGGTTTGAGGTCGCGATGGACGATGCCTTTTTCGTGGGCGGCTTCGAGGGCCTCGGCGATTTGGATGGCGATGGAGATGGCTTCGTCTTGAGGGATGGGGCTGGAGTTGAGGCGATCGGCGAGTGTGGGGCCCTCGACGAGTTCCATGATGAGGGCGGCGGATTCGACTCCGTAGACGGCGGCGATATTGGGGTGGTTGAGGGCGGCGAGGGTTTTGGCTTCGCGCTCGAAGCGGGCGAGGCGGTCGGGCTCGTTGGCGACTTCGGGCGGGAGGACTTTGATGGCGACGTCACGGTCGAGTTTGGTGTCGGAGGCCCGATAGACGATGCCCATGCCACCTTCGCCGAGTTTGGCGGTGATGCGATAGTGGGCGATAGTCGATCCGATCACTTCCGTACATCATACAGAAGTGAAGACGGGATGCGCCCAATAATCAGGTGAGCGGCTGGTCTAAGCCGAGTTCGCGAAGGGAATTGGCCGTGAGCGCACGGTGGGCGAGGTCCTTCAGATCGGAGGAGGAGTTCATCTGCTGAATGCGGGCGACAATGTTGGCGTCTACGGTCTTGAATCGGGTGACCAGGACATCGAGAAGGATCTCGCGGAGGGCCTCGACTCTACCTTCGACCTTTCCTTCGACACGGCCTTCAACGCGCCCTTCAACGCGCCCTTCAACGCGCCCTTCAACACGGCCTTTCTCCAAGCCTTTCTCAAGACCTTTCGCAATGCCCCGTTCTTCCCAACTGGTGACGTACTCCACAATCGCCTCCTTCTCTTTCGGCTTCCACTGCCGCTGTTCCAGCTTCTTGGCAAACAGCCTATCTTCGCGCTCATTGAGCCGCAGGTAGGAATCGACAAACGTTCCAATGAGCCGCATCCGCGCCGGGTCAAGCCGCAGGGTGAGCATCAATCGCAGACATTCCAACTTCACCAGAGGGCGGTCCCGGGCGGCTATTTTCATTTTAGCCATGAGCGCGCTGGCCACGGGGTTTGCTTTCTTGATGAATTTGCGCCAGGGCAAGCGGTTCAACTGCACCACTCGATATTGGAAGCGGAGCACCTCGCCATCGGCGAAGCGTACACGATATGTGTCGGGCTCGCGGCGGGTGGGTTTGTCATGGGAGTAGATGACGATGGGGTAGACGGGGTAGTCGTACTTCTCGGTTAACAGCGAGAAATAGCGGAAGAAGCGGCGAGGGAAGTCGCGGCGCGTGGTGCTCTGGTGTTCGATGTGGACGATGAGGAATGCCGTGGTGTCCTTGAAGCGGGCCTTGACTACGATGTCGGCGTGGTATTCGGCGCCATCCATGAGGCTGGCGAAAACCTCCTGTTGGAGGAACTCAATGGAGTCCGGCGCGATGGAAGCAGCAAGGGTAGGGAAGAACAACTCCAGGAACTCGAAGAAGAACGTCTCGAGCAGAGTTTTGAAGCGCTGATCGTGGTCTATGGCAAGCACGGGCGCGGTATCGGAACTACCGCCCATTGCTTTGAAGGTAGCATGGACCGGTCATTTGCGGGCGAGCAAGCTTGGCCAATTGAGGATGACGGTGATGGGGGCTTCCTGATGGGGTCCGGCAGGGGGCAGAGGGAGGATGAAACGCTTGCCGTCGTTGGTGACGTCGTACTCGCGCTGGTAGCCGGTACGCAGGCCGAGAGTGGTGGGGAATAGAGCGGTGGTGGCACCGACGCGGAAGGTGTTGGTGGTGGACTGGACGGCGGCGGCCATCATTTTGCCGTCGTTGGCGACGTAGAAGATTTCCTTGCCGTCGGCGCTCCATTTGGGCTGCTTGCCGCCGTTGGTGGAAACTTGCCATTCCATGGGGGAGTCGGGGCCGCCGAGTTCCTTCGGTATGGTGCGGACGAATACTTCGAAATCGGAACTCACCGTTTTGGAATAGACGAAGCGGAGGCCGTCGGGGGAGAAGGTGGCGTGAGTGGAATATGGATCCTGGTCGGAATCGAGGGGGACGACGCGGCCGGATGGGCGGTGGATGAAGACGGTGTGGGAAGCAGCGTTGGTCATCCTGACACAGGCAATCCATTCGCCATTGGGGGAGAGGCCGGTGGGACGGTAGTATGAGTTGCCGTCGGTTTTGGCGATGGTGCGCGTGACCGCGGCTGTGCGAATGGGGTGTTCGACGAGTTCGTCGCCGTTCTCTCCGCCGGAGTAGATCAGGCTTGTGCCATCGGAGGTCCAGGCGGGGTAAGAAGCGCGGCCCTGGGAGGCGACGCGGGTGGCTGCGCCGGTGGCGGATTGGAATTCGTAGATGGCGGGGCCGTTGGCGGAAATGAAGGCATAGGCGACGCTTTGCTGGTCTGGGGAGATGCGGGGGACGAAGACGTTGCCGGGCCCGGCGATCGTCTTGCCTGGGGAGCCATCGCGAAGGACCCAAGTGAGCGTACGGTCCTCGCCGCTGGTGCGGAAACTGCGGTAGGCGAGGACGCCGGTGTTGGAATTGGACCAGGAGGGTCCAGCAGGGACGTCCTGGGCGAGCATGGTTTCTTCGCCGGTGAAATTTGCGTTTTTGTAATCGAAGGGCCGGGCGTAGAGGTTGCTGGAGCCTTTTTTGTAGAGGATCCAGCCGCCACCGGCAGGATTGGTGGAATAGGTGGCACCGGCATCAGCGGGATCTCCCTCGAGGATGGTCTGTTCCCGGCTGCCGTCGAGTGTACGGAGGATGATTTTGCGGGGGCGTAGGGCCAGGTAATAGAGGAAGGTTTGTCCGTCGGGGAAGAAGAATGCAGCTCCGCTGCCGGGGATCCATGGAGTATTGATAGGTAAAGCAGGTTCGGCTTTGCCGCCGTCGGCGGGGACTTTCCGCAGCACGGAGGGCGAGAAGAGGATGGTGCCGGCACCCCATGCTCCGAGTCCGCTAGGGGTGTCGGTTACGTCGAGGGCTTTGCCGCTGCTCAGTTCGACGCGTTTGAGTTTGCCACTGGCGAAAAAGCCGATGTGGCGGCTGTCGGGGGACCAGAAGGGGCGAGTTGCGCCTTCGGTGCCAGGGACGATGTTGGTGGTTCCTTCGGACAGGCTGCGGAGGTAGAGGCGGTCTTTGCCCTCGCGGTCTCGGGCGGCGTAGGAGATCATTTCGCCGTTCGGGGAGACGGCGAGTTGGCCCCAACTGACGGGGCCCATGGAGACTCCGAGTGGAGGGATGATTTCGAGGTAACGGACGGGTTGCGCTGGAACGGGTTTGAGGAACCAGGCGGCGGGGATGGCGAGGATGAGGGCCGCTATGACGGCGTAGGGCCACTTGGGGGCGGGCTTTATGGATTGTGGGGCTTGGGGCCGCGCTGGAGGAGTGGCGAGTTGGATGCGGGCTTCGCCGATGTCGCGGAGGCGGGTTTTGGGGTTGCGGTCGAGGCAGCGTTCGAGGAGCGTTTTGATGTGAGGTGGGATTTGTGTGGGCAGTGTGTTGAGATCGATGTCGCGTTTGAGTACTTCGGCGATGGATTCGGCTATGGTGCCGGCGTCGAAGAGTCGCTGTCCAGTGAGCATTTCGTAGAGGACGACACCGAAGCTCCAGATGTCGGCGCGGCGGTCGACGGGGTGGCCTTTGGCCTGTTCGGGGGACATGTAGCCGGCGGTGCCCATGATGACTCCGGGCATGCTGGCGGCGACGATTGTCGGGGAGTTAATGGGATCGCCGGCGATGGCTTTGGTGGACTCCATGGCTTTGGCCAGGCCGAAGTCGAGGAGCTTTACCTTGGATTCTGCCGTCAGTTTGACATTCGCTGGTTTGAGGTCGCGGTGGACGATGCCTTTTTCGTGGGCGGCTTCGAGGGCCTCGGCGATTTGGATGGCGATGGCGATGGCTTCGTCTTGGGGGATGGGGCCGGAGTTGAGCCGGTCGGCGAGAGTGGGGCCCTCGACGAGTTCCATGATGAGAGCGGCGGATTCGACTCCGTAGACGGCGGCGATGTTGGGGTGGTTCAACGAGGCCAGGGTTTTGGCTTCGCGCTCGAAGCGGGCGAGGCGGTCGGGCTCGTTGGCTACTTCGGGAGGGAGGACTTTGATGGCAACATCGCGGTCGAGTTTGGTGTCGGCGGCCCGGTAGACGATGCCCATGCCACCTTCGCCGAGTTTGGCGGTGATGCGATAGTGGGCGATAGTCGATCCGATCACTTCCGTACATCATACAGAAGTAGGGCCGGTATTCGCCCAAAAATCAGGAGAGTGGCGAGTCTAGGCCGAGTTCGCGAAGGGAAGTGGCTGTGAGGGCACGGTGGGCGAGGTCCTTCAGATCGGAGGACGAGTTCATCTGTTGAATGCGGGCGACAACGTTGGCGTCCACGGTTTTGAAGCGAGTGACGAGGACATCGAGAAGGATCTCGCGGAGGGCTTCGACGCGGCCTTCCACGCGGCCTTCCACGCGACCTTCCATACGACCTTTCTCCAAACCCTTCTTCAGGCCTTTCGTGATGCCCCGTTCTTCCCAGCTAGTGACGTACTCCACGATCGCCTCCTTCTCTTTCGGCTTCCACTGCCGCTGTTCCAGCTTCTTTGCAAACAGCCTATCTTCGCGCTCATTGAGCCGCAGGTAGGAATCGACAAACGTTCCAATGAGCCGCATCCGGGCCGGGTCAAGCCGCAGGGTGAGCATCAATCGCAGACATTCCAACTTCACCAGAGGGCGGTCCCGGGCGGCTATTTTCATTTTAGCCATGAGCGCGCTGGCCACGGGGTTTGGTTTCTTCACGAAGTTGCGCCAGGGCAAGCGGTTCAACTGCACCACTCGATATTGGAAGCGGAGCACCTCGCCGTCGGCGAAGCGCACACGATAAGTGTCGGGCTCGCGGCGAGTAGGTTTTTCGTGGGAGTAGATGACGATAGGGTAGACGGGGTAGTCGTACTTCTCCGTCAGCAAGGAGAAGTAGCGAAAGAAGCGGCGCGGGAAGTCGCGCGGCGCGGAGCTCTGGTGTTCGATGTGCACGATGAGGAACGCCGTGTTCTCCTTGAATCGGGCCTTCACGACGATGTCGGCGCGGTATTCGGCACCGTCCATGAGGCTGGCGAAGACTTCCTGTTGGAGGAACTCGATGGAGTCCGGTGCGATGGAAGCAGCAAGGGTAGGGAAGAACAACTCCAGGAACTCGAAGAAGAACGTCTCGAGCAGAGTTTTGAAGCGCTGATCGTGGTCTATAGCAAGCACGGGCGCGGTATCGGAGCTACCGCCCATTGCTTTGAAGGTAGCATGGACCGGTCATTTGCGCTCGAGCAGTTTGGGCCAATTGAAAATGACGGTGATGGGCGTCTCAGCTTGCGGGTGAGGGCCGTATCTCCGTCGTCGAGCACCCGCTTCTCATCGGGATCGAAATCGGCCGTTGGGGCGCCGCCCGTGGCCAGGACCCGCTTTCCTTTCTCCGGTCCCTCGCCGTAGTGAATATACCCGTTGGATAGCCAGATGCCGTTGCCTCCGTTGGTATTGGTGATCGCTTGCGGCGGGCTGCCGGAGACGGAAACGCGTTTCAACTGCTCGCCGGTGAAGAAGCCGATGTGGAGGCTGTCCGGGGACCAGAAAGGCCAGCGGGCGTTTTCGGTTCCGGGGAGCAGGACGGATTGGGACTCGGCGAAACGGCGCAGGTACAGCATGGGCGGGCCGTCTTTGGCACGGCCGACGAAAACGAGGCTGGCTCCGTCGGGGGAAACGGCCAGTTGCGCCCAGTTGGGGGTGCCTATGGTAACGCCGTCGGGCGGGGAGATCTCGACTTGCAGGAGCGGTGCTTCGGTGGCAGGTTTGAGGAACCAGGCGGCGGGCAGCGATGCCTGCGGCGACGGCCAGGGGCCACTTGGGGGTGTGGGTTTTTGTTGGTTTGTTTTCGGCGATCTGGATGTTCGGGTGGGAGGACTTTGATGGCGACGTCGCGGTCGAGTTTGGTGTCGGCGGCGCGGTAGACGATGCCCATGCCACCTTCGCCGAGTTTGGCGGTAATGCGGTAGTGGGCGATAGTCGATCCGATCACTTCCGTACATCATACAGAAGTGCGGACGGTATTCGCCCTGACTTCAGGCGAGTGGTGCGTCCAGGCCGAGTTCGTGAAGTGAACTGGCGGTGAGGGCACGGTGGGCGAGGTCCTTCAGGTCGGCGGGGGAGTTCATCTGTTGGATGCGGCCGACAACCTTGGCGTCCACGGTCTTGAATCGGGTGACGAGGACATCGAGAAGGATCTCGCGGAGGGCTTCGACGCGGCCTTCCACGCGGCCTTCCACGCGACCTTCCACGCGACCTTTCTCCAAGCCTTTCTCCAAGCCTGTTTCCAGGCCTCTTGCCAAGCCTTTCGCTATGCCCCGTTCTTCCCAACTGGTGACGTACTCCACGATCGCCTCCTTTTCCTTCGGCTTCCATCTGGTTTGTTCCAACTTTTTCACGAACCGCTGGTCCTCCCGCTCGTTCAGCCGCAAGTAGGAATCGACAAACGTTCCAATCAGCCTCATCCTCGCCGGATCCAGCCGCAAAGTGAGCATCAATCGAAGACATTCCAGCTTCACCAACGGACGGTCCCTGACGGCTATCTTCATTTTAGCCATGAGCGCGCTGGCCACGGGGTTCGGTTTCTTCACGAACTTGCGCCAGGGCAGGCGGTTCAACTGGACGACGCGATATTGAAAGCGGAGCACCTCGCCGTCGGCGAAACGTACCCGGTAGGTGTCCGGCTCGCGTCGTGTGGGTTTGTCGTGCGAGTAGATGACGATGGGGTAGACCGGGCAATCGTATTTCTCTGTAAGCAGAGAGAAGTAGCGGAAGAAGCGGCGTGGGAAGTTACGCGGCGCGGTGCTCTGGTGTTCGATGTGGACAATGAGGTACGCCGGGGTTCCTTTGAATCTGGCTTTGACGACAATGTCGGCGTGGTACTCGGCGCCATCCATGAGGCTGGCGAAGACTTCCTGTTGCAGGAACTCGATGGAGTCCGGCTCGATGGAAGCGGCGAGGTTGGGGAAGAACAACTCCAGGAACTCGAAGAAGAACGTTTCGAGCAGAGTCTTGAAGCGCTGATCGTGATCTATGGCAAGCACGGGCGCGGCATCGGAGCTACCGCCCATTGCTTTCAAGGTAGCATCTCGCCAAGTGTGGGATAACAGGAGAAATGCGGAATCCGATCGAATTACCGGAAGAGTTGCTGGAACGGGCGGGGCGGGCGGCGGCGATGACTGGCGTATCCGTCGAGACGTTTGTGAGTGAGGCAGTGGAGATTCGGTTGAGGGCGTTCAGTGCCGAGTTAGCAATTCGGGAGGAGGCGGACGACGAGATGTTCGCGTGAGTCTAGCGTGGGTAGGGATGGCCTCGAAGGGTGGCGAAGGCGCGGTAGATCTGTTCGGCGAGCATGGCTCGCGCTAGTTCGTGGGGAAATGTCATCGTGGAGAGGGAGAGCAGGAAGTCCGCGCGGGGCTTCCAATCGGGGGGCAGGCCATCGTGGCCACCGATGAGGAATACGATGTCCCGGGCCTCGTTTTCGGCGGTGCGGATGGTGGTGGCGAAACGGGCGGAGTCGAGGGGTTTGCCGGCGGGATCGAGGAACACTTTGAAGGCGCTGGGGTGGCGTGCGAAGAGGTCAAAGCGGCGCGGATCGATTTCGCGCGTGTCACAGGCGGCCCAGCGGGAGGCGCGCTTGAGAAATTCGGCTGCAATCGCGTTGGCGTGCTCGTCGCGGGGTTTTCCGATGAAGTAGAGATAGATTTTCATGGGGCCTATTGCGGGGTGAGGCGGAGTTCGGTACGGGCGTTGCGGAGAATGTTGCGGAGGTCCCAGGCGCGGATTGGTTGATAGCCGTCCACGTGAATGGTGAAGGCGAGAGAAACCGTTTGTTTAGAGACTCCGATGATGCCGCTTGGGTCGGTCTGGCCGCTCCAGATGGCTTCGCCGGGCGGGCAATCGGGGTTGGGCTGCTCGCAATATTCGGCTTCGCGCAGGATGAGTCGACGATTGGCAACGGGTTTGGCGGTGGTGGCATCGATGACGGTCACCGAGGCATCGGGTTGGCGCTGGTAAGCAGGGTTCGGACTTTGGGGCGGATCCTGGCCGGGAGGGAGCGCCTGAAGGTCAAGGACGAAGCCTTTGCGGAGAATGCGTTCGAACTTCCGGGCCGTTACGGTTTGAAAGCCGCGGACGTGGATTTGGACGGGTTCGCTTTGCAACGAAGCGGGAGTGTAGATGCGGCCGGTGTTGTCGGAGACTCCCTGCCAGAGTACGGGGCCGGAAGGTTGGCGGATCTCGATTTCGCGATAGATGATCGCACGGTGGGTGGCGGAATGACTGAGAAGGATGTTGTGCTGCTGGCCGATGCAGGAGAGGAGGAACATGGTGGCAAGCGGCAGGACGGTCCGGCACATGGCTCTTCTGATGATGGCAGGAATTGGGGGGAAGAGTGCGGCCGGTGAGGACGCTGTGGAAGGGTTTTTGATACCCTCAGGATTAACGTGGGGGAAGCACTCGAGCAATTCATTTCGCCTCAGAACCTGTTTGGTCTGGTGGAAAACACAGCGCCGTTTTTGATTCCGCGACTGGCGGAGCATCCGCTGCCGGAGGGTAAGCGGCTGATTGAATGCGGCGATCATCCGGAGAGTTTTCTGGAGATTCTGCAAGGCGCAGAGCGCGTCGAGGAAACGGAGGACTACTTCGCCTTCTGCATCGCCTGTCACCACGCCACGGTGGCGACTTACGTGCCCACCGATGTGGATGCGAAGATCCGCGGATTACTGTGGCGGCAGCAGAAGGATCTGGAAGCGGCGCGAAGGATGTTTCTGCTGGCGGAGCGGTGGTTGAGTTGGTCATTGGAAGGGATCAGCAAAAGAACCACGGAACTGGCCGGTGTGGGTCCGGTGAGCGGGCACAATGGCGAGCAGTTGAGTGTGCTGGCCGGGGCGCTGGGGTACTTTCTGAAACGTGGCGATACGGAATACGCGGAGAAGGCGGCGAACGCGATTGATGCCGAACTGGAGCGCGAGGCGCTGGAGTTTCGCTTCGCCGTGCAGCACAAGGGCTGCGAACTGGATGTGCTGCGGCTGGCGGCATCGCTGACGCACAATGCCGGCGATCTGGATCAAGGCATCAGTTTCTGGCCGACGGCCGGGTCGCATGATGCGATGCGGAAGCGGTTTGGACGACTGGCGCACGAGAATACGGCGCCTTACGGCGGCGCCTACCAGGTGGCGGCGCGAGTATATAAGAAGGCGATGAGTCCGGAAGGGCACCGGAATTATCCGCTGCGCGGGGTGAAGCCGTTGCGGCGATCACCGGATCTGCTGTTGCCGCTGGGGCCGTTCTTCGATGATTGGGGCGCGACGATTGCCGTCCATCCGGCGCTTGACTGGCAGGATCGGGCCGATGTGTTTGCGGCCTTAATTCATGGTTGCAAAACGATTGCAGGGCAGCGCGGATACTATCGGGCACTGCATGGAATGACGTCGCGATTGGGTGGGGATTTGGAGCGGGTGCTGCGGTTAACCCCTGCGCGAACACGCGTGGAATGGAAAGATTCGGAGTTACGGAAACAAGTTTCCATCGCGCGCGTCTCTTTTGAATCCATGATGAAGAAGATGGTGACGCAAGCGGGACGGCTTGAGTTCAGATAGTATGTATGGAGTCTTGAAGTGAAGACTGCAATTATCGTGTTCGCACATGGATCCAGTGTAGAGACGGCGAACGAGGCCGTACGCGCCGTGACGCGCGAGGCCGCCCAAGCGGGTGGATTTGCGCTCACGGAAACGGCGTTTCTCGAGATGGCGCAACCCGATCTTCCGGCGGCGGTGGAGCAGATGCACGCGGCTGGGGCGGAGCGGGTTGTGGTGGTGCCTTATTTCCTGACGCTCGGCATACATTTACGCCGGGACTTGCCACGGATTGTGGAGGAGATCAGCAGGCGCTATGATGGGCTGTCGATTGAGGTCACGGATCCGTTGGACGGCCATCCGGCCCTGGCCCGGATCGTGCTGGAACGCGCCCAAAAGGCTATAGAATGCTAGCTCACCAAATACCCCACCAAGCGAAACTGATTCGAATTGAAGACATCGCGCCGGACAACCGGCATTTCTGGTTTGAGGTGCCGGACCTGGAGGCGTTCCCGTTTTTACCGGGACAATTTGTCTCTTTGTCGCACCCCATTAACGGGAAGAAGGTGACGCGGGCTTACTCGATCGCCTCGCTGCCCAATCAGAATCAATTCGAGCTTTGTCTGAATGAAGTAAAGGACGGGATTTTCTCGCCGTTTCTGTTCCAGATGAAGCCGGGCGACGAAGTGGAGATGAAGGGCCCACATGGCGCGTTCGTGATGCGGAATCCGGTGCACGATTCGATCTTCGTGGCCACGGGGACGGGAATTGCGCCCTTCATTCCGATGGCTGAGCATTGCGTGGAGAAGCATCCGGACCGGCAGTTCACGCTGGTCTTCGGAGTGCGCTATGAGCATTCGATTCTCTATCGCGAGCGCTTTGAAGCGCTGGCGGCGAAGTACGCGAATTTCAAGTTCGTGTACACGGTGACGCGGCCGACGGAACAATGGAAGGGCAATGCGGGGCGTGTGACGTCGTATGTGTTCGATGAGATCGGCGAGCGGCGCGATCTGGACGTCTACATCTGCGGGTTGAAAGAGATGGTGAACGACGTCCGGGATAAATGTAAAGAGTTAGGGTTTGATAAGAGCCAAATCGTCTACGAGCGGTACGATTAGGGCGGCGCGGCTAGTACAATAGCTGGCAGGAAGAGAAGGTACTTTTCTGCGGACGTTGTATCTAACACTGGGCATTCTGGCTGTATTTGCTTTGACCGTGGGCATCATGTGGCGGCTGCTGCCATATCCGCGCAAAGAGGTGGACTACCTTGTGATCGGCGGCACGGCAACAATGGTGTCGATGGCGGTGCTGTTTGTGGTGTTGATCAACACGAGCTATAAAGGTACGGACATCTTCTACCGGCGACGAAAACCTTGAAATTGGTAATGGTGGGTTTGCTGGCGGTGGCCCTTCCGCTCGGCGGGCAATCGAATAAAGGGGGCCTGGCGGGCTCAGTGTTTGATCCCACCGGGGCTACGATTCCCGGCGCCAATGTGACGGTGCTGAATCTTGGCACGAACGACAAACTGGAGACGGTGACCGGTGAGGCGGGGAGTTATGCGTTTCCGCTGCTCGATCCCGTGAAGTACCGGGTGACGGTGGAAGCCAAGGGGTTCAAGAAGTCCGTTGTGGAGCAGGTGAAGGTGGACACTGCCGCGGTGGCGACGGTGAACGTGAACCTGGAGCCGGGGCAGCTTTCCACGGAAGTGACTGTGACCGCGGATGCTGCGCAGTTGAATGCCGAGTCGGGGGCCTTGGGGCAGACGATCACGGAGCGGCAGATCAGCGAAATGCCGCTCAACAATCGCAGCGTATTGGATCTGGTGTTGACGGTGGGGAATACTTCGGGCGTGGCAGGAACGGAGGATCCGGAACTGGGCTCGGAAATTCCAGTGCCGGGTTACAACGTCAACGTGAATGGCGGGCGGGCCGGATCGACGGCGATCCTGGCCGATGGGGCCAACAACAGCGGTGTAGGATTGGGCCGCGCCGTGGTGACGTTTTCTCCCGACACGGTTCAGGAGTTCACGGTTCAGACGTCCAATTTTTCGGCGGAATTCGGGCAGACGGGCGGCGGCGTGGTGAACATGACCACGAAGTCCGGGACGAACCGCTACAACGGCCTGCTGTATTGGTATCACCGCAACCCCGCGCTGAATGCCGCTCCGTTTACGACCAATGCGAACAACCGCCCGGAATCGAACCGGCGCCAGCATCAGTTCGGCTTGACGCTGGGCGGGCCGGTGCGGATTCCGAAGCTTTACGACGGGCGGAACAAGACATTTTTCTTTTTGGCCGCCGAGCCGCGCTATTACTATGACGGAACGCAGTTCACCGGGTTGATGCCGACCGAACCGATGCTACGCGGGGACTTTAGCGATGCTGTGCGGGTAAACGGCGGGTATGTGCCAACGGCGGTGGCGCAGCAATTCGGCATCGCCAACCAGGTGCAGGACGCTACACTGTACAACCAGTTCAACGTGCTGCAGGGCGGGCGCTTTGAGCGTGTGACGCTGGCGGCGGGTGAGACCTATCTGCCGTTCCCGGGCAACCGCATCCCAGCCACGATGGTGGATAGCGTGAGCCAAAAGCTGCTCCAGTATATTCCCAAGGGCGGTGATTGGTTTCTCTCCGACGGCAATGTGCGGAACTACGTGGGTTCGAATTTCATTCGCAATCTGGAGCGGCGGCTAACCTTGCGGCTGGATCATCAACTAACGGGCGGGAACCGGTTGACGGGGCGCTACACGCAGGTGCCGATTCGCGGCGATCGCGGGCGCGGCGATTTTCAAGTGGGACGCGATGAAGTGAACTCGGGCGGTACGGATTACAGCTGGTCGCGGCAGGTGCTGATCACGGATACGCATACATTTTCGGCGCGCCTGTTCAATGAACTGCGGTTGAATTATACGTTTGGGCGTTTCACGCGCAATTTTCCTCCGGCATTTGATGTGAACAACGGGCGGAATCTGTCGCGGGAACTGGGACTGCCGTCGCTGACCAACGGCGGATTGCCGGAGTTTACCACGGGGCCGTATTCCATCGGCTTCAGCCAATCGCAGCAGAACGAGAACGCGGAGCACAGCTATGGCATTGCCGATACGTTGAGCTACGTGCGCGGGCCAATGACCTGGAAGTTCGGGTTCGATTTGCGGCAGGCGCGGCTGAAGACGATTCCGATGTACGGGGCTTCGGGCGGGCGCTATGAGTTCAATCGCAACCGCACATTGTCGAACAACAACGGGCAGGCGGCGGGAACGGGAGGCATCGAATTCGGGCAGTTTCTTCTCGGCGTGTACAATGCGGCGACACTGCGCGAGGTGTTCATTCCGTACTACTACCAGTGGAGTTCGGCGGATGGCTTCGTGCAGAACGACTGGAAAGTGCGGCCGAATCTCACGCTGAATCTGGGATTGCGCTATGCGCTTTCGTTGCCGCGCACGGAGAAGTATGACCGGCAAGGGGCGTTTCTGCCGGAACTGGCGAAGGAGTTCGCGATTCCGCAGCCGTGCCCGCAGTGCGTGCTGCCGGATGGGCGCACCATCACATCGGCGCTGGTGGTGCCGTTCGGATATTCGGGGCGCGGCGGGCGGTCACGCTACATCTTCCCGGTGCATCGAACGAATTTCGAGCCGCGGTTCGGATTTGCGTGGGTGCCGAAGGTGGGCGGATTCAATCGTGCGGGGCGCTTTGTGTTTCGCGGTGGGTATGGGATGTCGCATGCGCCGCTCACGGGGATGGGGCGGAATCCATCTCCGGATTTTGCAGCGGGCACGACGACATTCGGCACGTTCGATACGCGCATTGAGCAGCCGGGTACGAATATGGCCGCGCGGATGTGTTGCAACCGCCCCGTGCTGACATCGATTTCGCCGGAGGCGTTTCTGTCGATTCCCGACGATGGGCTGGTGTATTTGAACGGGATCAACATCGCGGGGCAGGCGATATCGAGCAACGCCCGGGTGCCTTATGTGCAGAGTTGGAGTGCGACGCTGGCGTATCAACTGCCGCATCAGACACTGCTCGAAGTGGCGTATTCCGGGGCCAAGGGGACGCATTTGTTCCTGCCGCCGGTGAATCTCAATCCGGTGCCGTTTTCGTTGACGGACGCCTACCTGGCGCAGGGGGTGAATCCGTTGAACGATGTGAACGATCCGTTGCGGCGAACGACTCCGGCGGGCAACGCGATCCGAACATTTTCGCAAGGATATGTCGGGACGAAGTATCTGGGCTTTGAAGGATTGAACGAGATGTTCAACTCGTCGGCGAACAGCATCCGGCACGCGATGGTGATCAGTGCCCGGCGGACGCACAACCGGGGGCTTTCCTATGTCTTCAATTACACGTTTGCCAAGAGCATGGATGATGCGAGCGATGCCGGCGATGTACGGTTCGTGAATCTGAACGTGCGCTCGCCGGGACACGTCAATTTCGGGGCAGCGCGGTCACTGGACCGGTCGGTATCGACGTTTGATGTGAAGCATGCGCTGAGTGCGTCGGCGTTGTACGATTTGCCGTTCGGGCGCGGGAAGGCGTTTGCCGGCGGGGTGCGAGGATGGAAGAACGCGGTGGTGGAAGGCTGGGCTTTGAGCGGGATTGGACGGCTGCAGGGCGGGTTGCCGATGGTTGCCGTGCTGCGTGATGACAACCGGCTGGGAGTGGAAGGGAATGTAAGAGGGATACGGCCGGACCTGGCTCCGGGAGTGCCGCTGCTCAATCCGCGCTATAGCCGCACCTGCCCGGTGGGCGCTACCTGTGAGCCGTACTTCAATCCGGCGGCATTTCTGCGTCCGGCGAAAGGGACGTTGGGGAATGCGCCGCGGACGTTTGATGGAGCGCGCAGCCCGATGCAGCAGTTCCTGGATTTATCGGTGCAGAAGACGTTCCGCGTGGGTGGGGAAGGGAAGCGGCGGCTGCAATTCCGGGTGGATTTCATCAATGCGTTCAATCATCCGATTTTCCGTACCGGGCGGTTGGAGGACGCGGGAGAGATTTACGCGCTGCCGGGCGAAGGGCTGGTGACGAATGCGGAATATGATGCATGGGCATCGACGGTGGCGGGGCGCCCGGCCCGCACGACGCCTGCCGGTGCGGCGACGCTGGCGCAGATCAACGCGGTGATCACGAACAGCAGGGTGCCGGGGACGCAGACGCTGCCCGCGAATTTCTTTCGCGTGCCGGTACCGGAAGGCTTTGCGTCGATGAACGCGAACGGGTTCGATATCACGACGGCGGAAGGGTTGAAGCTGTACCGGCTGCGGCAAGCCTATACGGGGGATCGCTGGGGATTTCTGGATGTGTCGCCGGGACGATCGGGGTATACCCCGCGATTCATTCAGTTCGCGGTGAAGTTTTACTTTTGAGTGTGTGGGGCGATCGTTGGGTTCGAGTCCAGTGTGGGGGAGCCACTTCTCAGCCGATTGAATGTCAATCGTGCGGTGATTCTCAGACTGTCCACGACCGGCTCGCGGCATCTCAAATCCCCATGTTCAAGTGAGTGGCTTCTGGACGCAGGCCCCCGCACCGGGAATACGGCCGCGCTGCCGCGGCTTTCAGAAAAACCCGGGCACTGCCGGGTCGTGCACGAAACGAATATCATCGATCGTGAACCGGTAGCTGCCTTTCATCCAAAGGGCGAATCGCAGAACCGGAGTATCGATCCGGTGATTGTTGCGCCGGAGCACTCGCCGAAAGTCGGACAGACGCACCTGCACAATCCGGGGAGAACCGCCCGCCAACACTTCCGGCAAATCGACTTGCCACAGTTCTCCGCTGGCTTCCAGAAATCCGATCGTGAGGGAACCTTGCCCATACGGGGCATGCGGCTGGAACCAGAAACGAATCGCGTTCATGCCACGGAGATCGAGCGGCGGCGCCGCGATCTTCGCCGTCCCGCTCGCCACATCCCTCTCTTGCGTGTTGGCGAGCGTGATGCCGGAGCGCCCGCTGAACTTGTGACCCGAGTCGAAGATGGCTTCAATCCTCGAACTCCAGGGTGCCTGATACCATCGCGCGTAAAAGTCGCCCGCCCCTTCTCCGTCCTCGACCAGAACCGATTGGTCATAGGCCGGAGCTTCCGTTACGGGGAAAAGATACGGATGGAGCGGAGAATCCAGGTCCTTCGCGGGATCCTGTTCGGGAGCAAGCTGCTCGAGCAGCTTGGCCAGCCGGGCCGCCGCGGCCGTGGTCACTCCTCCTTTCTGGATCTGACTGGAAAAATCGCTAACCGCGCCGCGTGTCTGCCGGATGCTGCCTCCGCGGGGGTCGACGGCCGTCGCCACATCGCATGCGAGGTTCGAAGCGACTTCCGGATCCAGCTTCAAACCCGCGAGTGAGGAACGAAGTTCGTTGGCGAATTCTTGCAATCGGGCGTCGCCCGCGTCGAGACGTCCCTTCGCGAGCGCGGCGATCGATTGAGCGAAAACAGCATCGGCGGCCGGAACCGCGCCTCTCAAAACGTCCCGCAACCGCCGGACCGGCGGCTCCAGAAAGTCGGACTCGTTCGCCGCGAGCCGCGCATCCATCGCCACGGCCCTTCCGGTGCGAATCGATTCATATGCCTTCTCGACGATCTCATTGATGACGACGTGCGTCGCCAGGCGGTGGGGCATGGCGATCTCACCGCCGTAACGTACAGCGTGTAAAAAGTGAGACACTCCGTCCTGGTCTTCGGGACGGGGCTTTAGAAGCTCGATTCCCCGCGTTTGGCTGACTTCGGAAGGCTGGGCGATCGCGCGCTCAAATCGTACGGCGCTATCGTCGCGCCACAGCGTTCCCTTCGGTCCATGGACCCATAGTTCACCCCGGCCGCCTTTGCCGAAGTCGGGCCGTTCCCACCACCCGGCTTCTACAATTACGGAGGCATTCTCATAATTGAGAATCACCAGGCCGTAATCTTCCTGTGGGTACGTCGAGTCCTCGTTATATTTGTGGCCAACGGCGTACACTGTTTGCGGGCGCCCGAGAAGACAGACGGCCCAGTTGATCCCGTACGTCCCCTGGTCCATAATCGCGCCTCCGCCGTGGCGGCCCTGATCCCGAAAATAACCCTGGTAATACGAAGACAGCGTCTTGGAAACGCCGAAGAATCGGTGGTGGACCTGAAGCCGTTGCACGGGTCCGATCCATCCTTCTTGAATTTTTGCTGCGATGGTTTGGGCGGCCGGCGTGAATTGCGTGTGATCGCTGATCATTACCAGGATGCCCTTCTCCCGTGCCACCTTAAGCATCTCCCGGGCGTCGTTCGCCGACGCGGCCGCCGGCTTCTGAAACCACACCGGAAGCCCCCGCCGCGCGCATTCCCGCAGCACGGCGAGATGCTCGCTATTCGCTGTTGTACTGAGCACCGCGTCCGGTTTTACCTCATCGAGCATCCGGACGTAATCGGCATAGAAGCGAACTCCCGTGGGAAATGCCTTCCGTGCCCGCGCCAGCAGATCCTCATGCGGATCGGCGACGCCGACGAGTTCCGCGTCCGGAGATACGCTTGCGTCTTTTGAGAACTTCCATGACCCGTCGAGTTCAAATCCGATATGGACCACGCGGAGCTTGGGCTTGATTTTCTGCCCCTCGGCGGTGGGCCACGTCAGGCTCGCTGAAATCAGAATGAGGAACATCCGGCAATAGCGCATAGTCGGAGGAAGTCTAGCGCACCGCGGCCCGGGACGCGCCCCCCCCGGGAAGCAGAACATCACGGCATCGGGTGCGGTTCAAGGACAATCCGCAATGGGTACCCATCTTGGATGGGGCTGCCGGCAACCACGATGCTTCGCCCCGCGGCACTTCATGGACACACGCAGTTGCCGGAAACATGGGGAAACATCCAACCGGGGGTATCAACGTCGAAAGAAGCGCGTTTTGGGGAGAATTAAGGAACTCGGATACTCTCATCCGGCAGTCGCGGTGTGGTCACCGGGAGACGGCGCGCGTGCGTCGCTTGCTCGAAGCTGAAACCGATAGCGATGAGCTTAGCCTCGCTAAATGCCGGACCGAGGAATGACAATGTCACTGGGAGTCCATCTCCGGTGAATCCGGCTGGGACGATGAGATCAGGAAAGCCGGTCAGGTTGGCAAGGTTGACTGGACTTCCGGCGACGCCGCCTGGCGGATCCGGCGGCGCGGTGAGCAGAGCAGGACGCTTTGGCAGTGTTGGATACACAATTGCGTCAAGCTTTTGCGCAGCCAGCATCCCTTCGATGATCGCTCGAACCATCGGAAGCGCGTGATCGCGCACATATGTGTAGCGGTAATCGTCGAGTCCAACTGATCCCGCCTCGCGCTTCATCGTCGTCCACCGATTCGGGTTGGGTCCAGCGCCGTCCGGGCGAAGCGCATTGAACTCGGTTGCTTTAGCGACGAGTTGCTGGATGTTTTTCGGGTACGCGGGGCCGAGAGTCTTCAAATAGTCTGTAATCTGTACCGCGAATTCCGGGTACCGAATCGCCTCATAGAACTCTCCCTTTGCATCGAGAAGCCATTTCGGCAACCGCACATCGACAACTGTTGCACCGCCGCGCCGCATGGCGGCGACTCCGGCTTCCACGGCCCAGTCCACATCGGGATCTTGACCAGTGAAGTCACGCGCGATGCCGATGCGGCAGCCGTTCAGAGCATCGGCTCTCAAAAACCTGGTGTAGTCCGTCTCGATGCGTCCCTCGCTTTTTCTTGTCGCTGTATCCCGGGGATCGATCGCCGCCATCACATTGAGAGCAACCGCCACGTCACGAACGTTTCTAGCCATGGGCCCGGCTGTGTCGAAGCTAAGGGCTAGCGGGACGATACCATCCCGGCTGATCAGTCCATGAGTCGGTTTCAGGCCGGCAATACCAGTGGTGGAGGACGGGTTTCGAATTGATCCGCCGGTGTCGGTTCCGACGGCGATGATCGCATAGGCAGCGGCTACGGAAATTCCAGAACCTCCTGAGGACCCGAGTGGCGTGCGTGTGAGGTCGTGTGGGTTCTTCATTTGACCGCCTAAGGAGCTGTAAGCTCGGCCTGACGCAAACTCCGACAGATTCGCTTTGCCGAGGACAACCGCTCCCGCATCACGCAGCCGTTTCACCAGGAACGCGTCGCCGGGAGGCAGAGAGCCTTCCAGCATGACCGATCCCGCGGTCGTCGGCATGTCGGCCGTGTCAATGTTGTCTTTCAAAATGATTGGGATCCCATGCAGTGGCGAGCGGCGGCCTTTGGTTTTTCGTTCGGCGTCAAGTTGACGGGCAATTTCGACCGCCTTTGAATTGACCGTGATCAGACCTCGAAGGGAAGGTCCCTGCTTATCGTAGGCGTGGATGCGCCTGAGACACATCTGCACGAGTTGTTCGGAAGTCAGCAACCCGGCGTCAAAGGCGGCATTGAGGTCGGTGATGTTCGCTTCGTCGAGCGGAATGACTCTGGAGGTTTGGGCCACAGCCGTCCGTCCAGCGGCACATACGAGCAACACCAGCAGAAACAGAGCGGACTTGTTCATCGTCGTTCCTTGGATTGAGATGCGCCCGATGTGACATTCTATCGTCATTTGGGGCGGGTGACTCCGAGTTCGCCCAGTGTGCACGGCCATTCAAGTTTCAGGTGGATGCCAATGTTCTGCATCAATGGAAGACACTGACCTCCCAGCGGAGGGCCGGCCCGAGTAGATCAACACAGTGGAAGTCTTTCCTCTGGCTGTATGCAGGAAGCGAATGGAGCAAACCTCGCCGCCGTCCGTTGATTGCCGCCACAGAGGGCTCGATCCCATGCCTATTTCGCGGGCGAAGTAGAGATAGCGGCCGTCCGGCGATTCCAACTTCGGCCATGCCGGGCCCGGCTCTTTCGGGCGCTCCACCCGCTTCAGCCATTCGCCAAATCTGGCGCACGCCGCCCTCGAGTGCAGTGGTAGTAAATCCAGCGCCTGCGCTCCGAATAGCTGGCCGCACCGCAAGGCGCATTCTCAGCCGTCAAAGCGCGCGGTGAACCGCCGGCGGCTCTGATGGTGGATACGTCGATCCTCTTGCCATGTGCCGAGTCGAACACGATTCTCGACCCGTTAGGCGGCCAGTCGGGCCAGCCAATGAACCGCGTGCGCAGTGGCGTCAGCGCAGACACTTTGACGGTGAATATTGGCTTAGCGGCAGTGCCTGAACCAGGCAGCCTTCCCATTGTTTGTAGGATTGAGCGCCGCGTTTCTGGCGGCTCGTCGCCGTTCGGCCTCGTCAACCATCTCGCGGTTTTTACGGTAAGCGCCCGCCGGCAGGCTTGATCTATTTTGACGATGATCCTGTCCCCGTCGCGGTGGCGCATTACGGAGAACCCGCGCCAGGCTTCGGGCCGGTCGACACACACACACGCCGTCAAGGCCCGGCCGGTTTCCGGTGCGGCATTGGTGCGACGCAGCCTTGACCGCGTGTCGGGCGTTTATCGGCCAAGGTTCCAGATGCAGGCTCCGATGTCGCTCGCGGGATGGAAACCGCTGTGCATTCAGAGGGAGAGGCTAAGAGGGTGGATCTTGAAAACCGTGAATAATGCCCCATATCCGTTACTGTGGAGAGAGGGGCAGGTTTGGCGTAGATGCCAAGTCAGCCTTTTATGTGTTTTTTGTAAGATCGAGTGGAGAACGTTCCCATGGCCGCGCTGACAAGCGGTTTTCCTTGCTCAAGTCCGACCCGCAGCATCGATCTCTGCAACTGAAGAAAATCGGAGATAGGCAGGGGCAAGTAATTGGTCCGCCCGAGTTAACTTGAGCTTTCGAGCCCTTGCCATCAAGCGGGATTACGGCTTTTTGTGGTTCTGGATTGGCGATCACGAAACCTACGAGACAATCATCGCGTGAACTTGAGCGGCGGAGGATTGGAGAGAGCCTGTGCACATCACAAACCGTCCCGCATGGGTTGATGCGGCACTGGAGCGCATTACCGAACCTTCGCGATGTGCAGCTTCTTGCCGTTCCGTACTCTTCGACGCACATAGCGGAAACGGACTTGTTCAGAGAAAGCCGGAAGCGGTCGTCCCTTCCGCGTAGATCCCGGTTACAATAACGAGGGTGAAGCTGGGTACTGCGTTATTGATTGTGCTGGCGGGTGTGGTGTGCGCGCAGGGGCAGGTTTCGCGCGATTTGCAGTATGAATCGGGCGTGCGCAAAGTCGCTCTTGTGGTGGGCAACGATTCCTATCCGAAGTGGCCGCTGAAGAATTCGGCGAATGATGCCCGGAGCGTGGAAGCGGCGTTGCGTGAGGTGGGGTTTCAGACCGAGACCGTACTGAACGCGGGGTTGAAGAATCTGGAGCGCAGTGTAGACCAGTTTGTGACCCGGATCCAGCCGGGTGATGTGGCGATGTTTTACTACGCCGGGCACGGGATTCAGATTGACGCGGAGAATTACCTGGTGCCGGTGGATTTTGATGCCAAGGACGAGGCGGATGCGAAGTATGTGTCCTATTCGGCGTCGCGCGTGCAGGAGAGGATGGATCGGGCCGGGGCGCGGCTGACGATTCTGGTGCTGGATGCCTGCCGTAACAATCCGTTCCGGGCGACGCGGTCGACGGGCGGGGGATTGGCGGCGATGAATACGGGGAAGGGAACGCTGATCGCGTTTGCCACCTCGCCGGGCAAGACGGCCGATGACAATGTTCATGGGACGAACGGGCTGTTCACGTCGCACCTGGTGCGGGCGCTGCGCGAGCCGGGGCTGAGCCTCGATCAGGTGTTCAACCGGGTGCGCGAACGGGTGTATTCCGAATCGGGAGAGCGGCAATTGCCGTGGACGGTGTCTTCGGTGATTGGGGAGTTTTACTTCCGGCCAGGGGCGCAGAAGGGGGAGAGCAATCTGCTGCGGACGGCGCGGCAATCGCTCACTGGGCCCGCGCCTGCTGTTACGGCGCCTGCTCCAGCGGTGGTTGCGCCCAGGGCTCCGGGGAAGGCGGAGCTGCTGCAGCAGGCGATCACGCTCTACAACTCGCAGCAATTCGATGCCTTTGAACCGGTGGCTGTGGCGGCGTTGAAAGCCGGCGCGGAGTTGCCGTTTCTCTTGGGGCATCATCATACGTTGACCGGGATCCACGCATCGGCTTTGAAGGTGAACGCGCAATCGATCAGCTACGATCACCTGGGCAATACCAACGTCTGCAATCAGAAGCCGCTGACGGTGGGGAAGGCGGCACTGGTGTCGGCCGGACAGATTCGCAGCGACCGGGGAGAGATTTTCCTCAATGTGAAGGTGCGCGATGAGCAGAACAAAGTGCGGAACTTCAACTTCGCGGACGCGGATTCGAAGGTGGATTCGACGCAGGGATTGCCGCTGGTGGTTTCTCCGGTGAAGGCGCAACGGGCGATGCAATCGATTGCGAAGGTGTTGTTGGAACTGGGGAAGATGTAGGATCGCGCGCGAGCCTTAATGACAAGACGGGTGTAGAAATGCTAAGACTGGTAGAACACCCCGCCCGTTCTACTGAATAGAAGACAAGATGTTCATTGGCAAATCGATTCTAACCTTGAGCTACGCCGCCATCGCGACAGTCGCGCTGGCCCAGACTGCGGCGCAGGCCCCGAAGCCTGCTGGAAGTAAGCCGGCGGATACCAAACCCGCGGCGAAAGAGGACACGCTGGCCACCACCGCTTTTGTGCGGCGGTTTTCGCTTGGCGTTTCGCTCAATGTGTTGGCCTTGCCGCAGATGAAGGAGCTGAGCACCAGCCAGCAGCCTTCGTCGATTCTGCAGGTGAATTCGCGAACCACCCCCAAGGGGAATCGCATTGGCTACGGGGCATGGGTGCAGGTGCGGGCGACGTCGCGGTTTGCCGTGAATGTGAACGGCGTGCTGCGGCGCGTGAAGTGGGAAGGCACGGTAGACAATTTCATCGGAGTGGACCGGCCGACCACATCCTTCGACGACCGGCAACAGATCAACATCGACGAGAAGACCAAGGCGCGGTACTTCGACCTGTATCTGATGGTGCGGCGCTTTAGCCGCGATCATGATGAGGCGGGGCACCGTTGGTTCTGGGAACTGGGCCCGGCCGTGCGGCAGGTGAATCAGATCACAAGTCAGTTCACCACGCGGCGCGGCAATGAGAGCACCTGCTGCGATGTGACGCCACGCCCCCCGGCGAACAAATGGAACAAGGGATTCACGGCTGGCTTTGGCGGCCAGTTCCGCGACGATTTCGGGATCACGGTGACGCCGCAGGTGCGCTACACCCGCTGGCTGGACCGCACCTTTGACCATCTGTCGATCCGCACGGAGAAGAACCAGTTGGAGGGGATGGTTTCGATCGGCTGGTAATGCTCCGGCTATCGGCGGATGGCCGTACAGTTTTCTTCCACATGAAAAGCCGGTGAGGGCGAGGCGATGCGCTCGAACGTGGACTCGTGCACATCGTCGAGGAAGAACGCAGGGCGAGCGTCGGGTTGGCGGATGCGCAGGCGGATATTCGAGAGTTGCAGGCCGCGTGCATGCCGGAGGTAGAACGCCCACGCCGGTAACACTCCGAACATGCGGTTTTCGGGGTACTTCGTGGAGTTTTCCGGAATCTGGCGGCGCAGGTCGGCTTCTGTGCCGGGCGCGAAACCGCCGATCACTTCGATTTCCACATCTTCAATGGATATGCGGCGGATGAGGTGGCCGGGGCAGCCGGTGATACTCGAGGCGTACGGCGTGTAGTTGTGGATGGCGCGCTCGGCAGCGTTGCGCTTCTCGGCGTCGTTCACTGTGGCGCGGATGCCGCTGATGTGGATGTCTTCCATGGTCCCTGTGGCAGGGATGACATTGCCCGAGGCGGAATGGATGGGCCGGTTGCGATCGCCCAGTTTGAGGAAGATGGGTGTTTCCACAGTGTCCATGGTGAGGTTGCGGGCGATGATGTTGCGCATCGTGCCGCCGTCGGTGAGTTCCAGGGCCAGGGCGGCGATGCCGGTCTGATGGATGGTGTTGTTCTCGATGAGGATGTTCTGGAAGCCGCCCGAGGAGTCGGTGCCGGCCTTGATGCCGTTGCAGAGGCTGCGCACGCGATTGTTGCGGATGACAACGTTGCGGCAGCCGTCGGCGGTGTAGCCCTTGAGGCAGATGCCGTCATCGAGCGCGTCGATATCGCAATTTTCCACCAGCGCGTTGTCGCAATCGACGACGTTGCAGCCGTCATTATTGGGGAAGGTGCTGTCTTTGACCTTGATGCCGTCGATGTGGACATTGCGGCAGCGGGTGTAGGTTTCGGTCCAGAAGCCGGAGGAGGTGAAGGTGACGCCGCGCACGGTGACGTTGGTGCACTCGTCGAACCAGATGAGGCAGGGACGATGCTTGCCGGCGCGTTCCGGAGTGAGGAAATCGGTCTTTGACTGGCTGTTGCCGTTGAGTGTGCCTTTGCCGGTGACGGAGACTCCGTCGGCGCCCTGGGCGAAGAGGAGTGTGGTGAGCAGGTAGTCCTCGTAGCGGGCGCGGGAGCGGGCTTTGCGCGGAGGATAGTGACGGAACTCGGGGCTGCCGAGCAGTACTGCGCCTTCGGCGAGATGCAATTCGACCCGGTCCTTGAGGACAAGGCCGCCGGAGAGGAACGTGGCTGGCGGGATGAGGACGCGGCCTCCGCCGCTTTCCGCGCAGGTGTCGATGGCTTTCTGTATGGCTTCGGTGGAGAGCGCGGGCGCGGGCTTGGCGCCGTGCTCGGTGATGGAGAACTGCTTCGGCGCAGCGAACGCGGCGGCTGCCGCGCCGAGCAACGACCGGCGGGTAAGGCTCACAGCCTTACTGTAGCGGAAACGGTGGGCGCGCTAATCCTAGGGCGTTGTGCCGGTGAGGCTGATCATGAAATTGAGCCGCAATGCGGGCTGGTCGTTGGCATGCGGATTGGCTGGTGCGCCTGGGGTCTGGTCGAGGGACTGCGGGGCCAGAGACACGAGCGGTGTGGCGTCGGGGGCGACATAGGTGAGGGCGCCGCCGAGGTCGCCGTTGTTCGCAGTGACGGGCGCTAACTGTGCTCCCAGCAGCGCATGGGAATGGACGGGCAACTCGGGCTCGGTCAGGGTCACGGTGTCCGAGCCGCCCGCTTCGCCGAGGGTACGCGGCGAAAGGCCTCGTCCCTGCCCGATTCCGATGGGAACGCGGCCAGTCATGTTGGGCAGGGCGAAGGAAGCGCCGCTTCCTCCGTAGGTGTAGCCGATGAGATTGAACAAGAGCTGGTTCGAACTGACGGCCAGCAGGGAACCATCACACAGGGCCCAGCCGGCGGGCAAGGCATCGGTTGCGCCGGCGTAGATTTGGATCTCTCCGAGATAGGGCATGGCTGTTGTTCTCCTAGGGAAGATTGGGCAGGATGCCCTGGTAGCAGATGCAGTAGTTGAGGGCGAGGAACGGCATCATGTTGTTGTGTCCCGCGCCTTGGCCGGTGTTTCCGATGGCGCTTGCATTGAGCGTGGAATCGAGTGAGGTCGGGAAAGTGAAGATTTGGGCATCCGCGGCGAGCATGTTGCCGTTGGGGTCGCCTGTTGTCGGCGCACCGGCGACCGCTTCGGGAGTGTGCATGTGGGCCGGCATGGCGGCGATGCTGAGGCTGACCGTTTCCGATCCAGCGAGTTCTCCCAGAATGTATGGGGTGAGGTTCAGCCCTTGGCCAAAACCGATAGGAATACGGCCGCGGAGATCGGGGAGATTGAAGCTGCTGTAGCCGTCGCCGCCAAAGGTGGCTCCGATCAAGGTGTAGAGGGCCGAATAGGATGGGATGGAGAGGGAACGGCCGTCGCAGGGCAGCCAGCCTTGCGGGGTAGTGCCCCAGGGGAAGGCGCGGACTTCGCCAGTATAGGGCTGATCGGCAGGGTCGTTCTCGCCCAGGGTGCCTTGCCAGGCGATCACGTAAGACATGGCGATGGACGGCTGGATGTTTGGGTGGGGGCCGGTGCCGCCGGTTTCGGCGACGGATAAGGGGTCGAGCCCAACGAGTGAGGCGGACGGCGGCGCATAGGCGTTGATGCCGCGGGCGTTGGCGGCGGCCAGCAGGTTCCCGTCGAGGGTGGAGCTTTGGGCGGCGCCCGGGTTGGCCTGGATGGGATGCGTGTGGGGCGGGATCTGGTCCAGGGTAAGTTGTACGGTTTCGGCTCCGTCACGGACGCCGATGGGGTTGGTGGCATCCACATGCCGGGGAGCACGGCTTTGCAGGTCGGGGACAGCAAACGTGGTTGCGCCGTCACCGCCATACTGATTGCCGATCACTTTGAACAGCCCTTCGTATTTGGCGATGTTCAACAGGCGGCCATCGCAGGGCACGAAGTTATCTGGAGCGAAGTCGAATGCCGTGCAGTAGATGTTGCCAATGGTTGGTTCGGTCATCGAATATCGAAGCACCCTTTCTGACTGAGTACTTCGGAAACGGCATACGATCTGTTACACGGAAAAATCTTCGAGGATGGCGCGAGCGACAGTGATCGGATCCGGATCGCGGTGTCCGCCGGCGGCCGAGTAATCGCGCTGCACCTGTTTCCATTCGGCGTGGAGCCCGGTCTGGATCTGGATCAGCTCATCGTCATCAATGGCATCGCCGTTGCGAAAGTTCAACTCGCAGGCGAAGACCTGGCCCGGCTTGTCGGCGTAGTACAGAGGGATGCCGAACTTGCGGCAGATGAGGGGGCGGGCTTCGTAGATGCCGCATGCGCCTTCGGCTGTCAGGGCGGGGCAGGGGAGGCGGGAACCGGGCGGCGGCAGGCTACCCCAGGCTTCGGTTTCGCCGCCCAGGGCGATGAGGGCCCGCCGCTGCGCCATATAGAGTTCGGCCTTTTGGCGTAACGCGGCGCGGTCCGGCTCGCTCATTTTGGTGACGGCGCCGGAGATTACCGCCGCTTCCAGTTCGGTGATCTGGAAGAGCTGGCCACAGCAATCGGAACAACCCGGGCGGCATTGGATGCGGGCCCCATGGAGACGACGATTGCGGGAAAACTCGTCGGCCCAATCTCTACAGATTTTGGAATAGCGGTCGATCATAGGATTACTTTACCTAAGTGAAGGGCCGTAGAACGTGAAGGCAAGTAGTTCCAGAGCAGGGTTACGGAGGCGAAGTCACAGAACCCGGTCACAGGCGTGTAGTACTTTTTTCACCACCTGTGCCGGGTGGCGTGACCGAAAGGTGGGCGAAGTATCCCCAGGGGTGTTCGAGGGGGACTCTGGACTATCGGATAAACTCTGTTGCAGCTTGCAGTTAGAGCGGTGTATCATTTCTGTTTGCAAACGGCAAAAAGTGGTGCATAATACGGCTACGTTCTGCTCTTGTCCTCTGTCCAGGTGGTGGCCGGATGGAGCCGCGTCCTTCCGTTGGGAGAAGTGTCGTGGTTGGCAGGAATATCATAAAGGCGGCTAGGTTGGTACATGCTCATACAGGGTTGGCCTAATCCAAATCGCAGAAGATCTGTTACGTCAAGCTGTGTACTAGGGCTTTGCGTGGCCCTTGCGCCGGCGGCAGAAGCGCAGTATCTGATGGCGGGGAGTGGTTCTGGTGGCGCCATCCGCATGTTCAATACGGACATGGCGGTGATGGAGATGAAGGAAGTGCGGAAGGATCTTCCGTGCAGTGTCACTCCGACCAAGACGAACATGGGGTTCGACCTGAAGTTCCACACCGGCTACGAAGTGACCATTCCGATGAAGGAGCTGGCGGGGAGCGAGAACCTGTTGACGATCATCTTCCGGGTGGTGCCGGATGACAAGAAAGACGACCCGATTTTCTTCACGCAGAAGGTGAAGGTTCCGGCGATAGAGGAAGAAGCTAAAGGAGATGCGTTCCTGCAAGGTGTCTTCGATGTGGGCGAAGGCAAGTACCAGGTGGACTGGCTGATGCGCGATCGCAGCGAGCGTGTCTGCTCCTTTTATTGGGACACGGAAGCGACCTTGCAGGCCAAAGACCGTTCGATCACGGTAGGCGTGCCGGCAAGCACGGCACGGGCGACCGAAGTGGAGCAATTCCGGGAAGAGCCGCCGGTGCAGCGCAGCGCCGAAGATCCGCTCAATGTAAAAGTTTTAGTGAACTTCGCACCGCAGAATCCCCGATCCGCAACCATGCAGCCGATGGATACGTCAGCATTAGTGTCCATATTGCGGACGATTTCCCGCGACCCGCGGATCCAGAGGTTCACCTTGGTGGCCTTCAACTTACAGGAGCAACGCATCGTTTACCGCCAGGAAGAAGCGGACAAGATCGACTTCCCGAAGTTGGGGGATGCGCTGGAGTCTTTGAAGTTAGGCACAGTGGATGTGAAGAAGCTGGGCCAGAAGCGCGCCGATACGGAATTTTTAACCGATTTGATCCGGAATGAAGCGAAAGCTTCTCCGGATGCCTTGATCTTCGCCGGTCCGAAGGCGATGCTGGAGGCCAATGTTCCCACCGATGCATTGAAGGAAATTGGCGATCCGGGGTATCCGGTTTTCTATCTGAACTACAATCTCAATCCGCAACAGACGCCCTGGCGGGACAGCATTGGGCATGCCGTGAAATTCTTTAAGGGAGTGGAATACACGGTGAGCCGGCCGAGGGATGTTTGGTTCACGGTTTCGGAAATCGTCTCGCGTATCGTAAAATCAAAGCAAGGAAAGCAGCTGCAATCCGCTGCTTCAGGGAACTGATCCATATGCTTCAGGTAGCTTTGCCGGTGATGGCGCTTCTGCTCGGCAGCGGCCCATCGCTATACGCACAGGTTGATCACGCCAAGAGTCTCGCCCCATTCGTACCTTCGCCCCAAAACATTGTGGAAAAGATGCTCGAAGCGGCGCAGCTCAAACCGGGCGAAACCGTTTACGATTTAGGCTGCGGGGACGGACGGGTGCTGGTGACTGCGGCCCGGCAGTTCCGGGCGCGAGCCGTGGGTGTGGAATTGAGCCCGAAGATTGCGCAGATGGCGCGCGACATCATCAAGCAGCAGAAGCTGGATGGGGACGCTAGTGTGATTGAGGGGAACCTGCTGGACGTGGATTTGTCGAAGGCTGATGTGGTGACGCTGTATTTGCTGACGGAATCGAATTCGCGGCTGCGGCCGAACCTGGAGAAGTACCTGAAGCCAGGGGCGCGCGTGGTTTCGCACGATTTCGAGATTAAGGGCTGGAAGCCGGTGCGCGTGGAGGAAGTTCAGGCACACCGGCGGAGCCATAAGATTTACGTTTACATGCGGTAGGGTTGGTTTCTCGCCAAGATCGCCAAGGCGCTAAGATCGCAAGGATGGGATGAGAAGTTCCCAGACAGTGGTGGGCTCCGCGCTGGTGGGTGATTGCTCGCAGGTTATCGCCAAGCACCCCAAGCTCGCCAATCCCGCTTTTTTGTTTAGTTTCGAGCCCGGATTGCTGCAGCGGCTAGGCCCACGGCTAGACATCCCCATACAAACCAATCCCCGTAATTCGTGTATGGCGTCGTGGTGTGTTGGTAAGTGAAACGGGCGCGGGCTGAGGCTTTGCGGAGCGGCGTCAGGCGGCGGTCGATGCGGCCGGCTGGGTCTACGGTGACCGTTACTCCATCGTTCGTCGCGCGCAGCAGCCAGCGGCGATTCTCGGCGGCACGCATACGGGCCAGCAGCAGGTGCTGGTCGCGGGCCGCGGATTGGCCGAAATACCCATCGTTCGACAGGTTCACCAATACCTGGGCTCCGCTTGCGACAATGCCGCGGACAAAGTGCGGCAGCACCGATTCATAGCAGATATACACGCCGGCTCGGCCGCCATTCACCGCGAACACCACCGTCTTTTCCCCTGGCTGAAAACTGCCCGCTTCCTCGGAGATTTTGCCGATCCAATCGAAGGCCTCCGGAACATATTCGCCGAAGGGCACGAGGTTCATTTTGTCGTAGCGCGGGCCGAAGGAGCCGTCGGGCGATACCTGAATCACGGAATTGCGCGGGCCTTTCGGACTGTGTGAGACCACACCCATCAGCACCGGAGTGCCGAGGACGCGGGCCAGTTGGGCTGCCTGATCGCGGAGCTTGGGGTCGTTTTCGTAAAACGGGGCGGGCACCTCGGGGAAGAGGATCATCGAATTGGGCTGGCGAGGGGCAGATACGTCGAGTGCCTGTAGCATCATCCCGCGGATGGTGTTTTCGGTCTGCTCGGCGGTCCAATCCTGCCGCTCGCGGATGTTCGGTTGGACGAGGATGGCTGAATCCTGGCCCTGTTCGATCGGCGGCAGGGCGGGCAGGAAATAGAGCAGCGGGAGCAAGGCGAGCGGCGCCAGTTGCAGGCGCGGGCGGCGCAGCACCAGTAGCGCCACGGCGGCATTCATCATGGCGAAGACGAACGAGAGCCCGTAGACTCCGGTGAGCGGGGCCAGACGCATCGGCACGCCCATGTCGATGCCCGCGTTGCCGAGCGCGAACCAGGCGAAGCCGAATGGCCCATAGATCCGCTCCTGGCCGGTCCACAAGGCGGCGAGCAAGAGCACGGCCCAGCGTGAGTGCACCAGGTATCCGGCAAGCCAGGTGAAGGCGGCCCAATTCATGGCCTTCAGCACGCAGAACAAGAAGAAGGCCAGGGCCACCAGTCCCGCGTTCATCCCGCCGTAGTTCCGCAGCACTTCGGCGATCCAGTGGCAAATGCCGAACCAGTAGACGAAGCCCGCGGCCCAGCCGATGAGCAGACGGCGCTTCGGGCTCGATTCCCAGGCGGCGGCGAGGAACAGCGGAGCAAGGCAAAGCGGAGCGAGAAAGCTGAGGTCGAAGCGCGGAAAGACAAGCACCGACAGTACCGCGGAAAGCACGGCCAGGGCGAGCGGCTTCACCCCTTCACGGCCTCATCGTTGACGTGATCGGCCATGTAGGAACTGCGTACGAATGGGCCGGCGAACACCATCTTGAAGCCGATGGACAGGCCGTAGTCGCGGTAGGCGTCGAACTTGGCGGGCGTGACATACTCGGCGACGGCGAGGTTGCGGCGCGTCGGCTGGAGATACTGGCCTAGCGTGGCGACATCGGTGCCGGAGGAGCGCAGGTCACGCAGCAACTCTTCCACCTCTTCCACCGTTTCACCCAAGCCCACCATCAGCCCCGACTTGGTGAGCACCTGCGGATAGCGCTGGTGAGCGAAGGCGAGGACATCGAGCGACTGGCGGTAATTGGCCTGGGGACGGACGCGGCGGTAAAGGCGCGAGACGGTCTCCATGTTGTGATTGAAGACGTGCGGGCCGGCGTCGATGACGCGGGCGACGGCATCGAGATTGCCGCAGAAATCGGGAGTCAGTACCTCGACACGGGCGTTAGGAAGCGCCTGGCGCACTTGCCGCACCGTTTCGGCGAAGTGGGTGGAGCCGCCGTCCACCAGATCGTCGCGATTGACGCTGGTGATGACGACATAGCGCAGCTTCATGCGGGCGGCCATTTCGGCGACGTGGCGCGGCTCATCGGGATCGAGCGTGAACTCGCGCTTTTCGGGCGATCCCTTCGGCACGGAGCAGAAGCCGCACCCGCGCGTGCAGAGATTGCCGAGAATCATGAACGTGGCCGTGCCGCGGCCGAAGCATTCATGCAGGTTGGGGCAGCGGGCCGATTCGCAGACCGTGTGCAGATCGAGCGCGCGCAGGTCGCGCTTCAGTTGGGTCACCGGCTCATGATGGGTAGTGCCCTTGCGCAGCCACTCGGGCAGGCGCGGCGCGGGCAAGGGGCGGATTTGGACCAGTGGATCGCCCACTCAATATTTCCGTAGATAGGGCTTCTGGAAACCGGCTGCTTCCAGATCGGTACGAGTTTTGGAGATGGTGGCGGCGTCGCTCAGCGGGCCCACCAGAACGCGGAACAAATCAGGATTGGGGCCGGGCGCCATCACGGCGGAGAAGCCTTTCCGCTTCAGCACGTCGACGATGATTTCGCAATCGGGGCGGGTGGAGGCCACCACTTGCAGGAATGTCTGCCCGGAGGCCGGTTCGCCGGACGCCGTAACGGCCGGTTTGGAGGAAGCAGGGGGAGCGGGCGGCGGTGTCACAACCTCCGTCTTCTTCTTCTCTTCCTTGGCCTTCTCTTTCTCCTTCTTTACAGACTCCGCTTTGGTTGGTGGCGGAGAGAACGCACTGGGCTTGTCGGGCTCCACGACGATCCCGGCGGTGGGCTTGGGCGCCGGATCGGTGGGCTCCACCACGATCGCCCCGGAGGGTGGTTTCCCGCCTGCCATCTCCGGCGACACGGAGTTCTTCCCCACGATGTAACCCATCGTGAAGAACACGCCCAGCAACACAACTACGATGAAAAACACGCTCAGCAACTGTTTGTTGCCGAGAATCAGTTCGAACTCGCCGTCTTCGCTTCGCGCCATTGATCCCTACTGTCGAGAATATATCGGAGGGATAGGCCGAGACAACTAGAGGGAGGTAGATGTTAGTACCACTCGTCGGCGCTCGGACCATAGATTGCCGGAACTTTGGCCTCGTTCAGGCGCAGGTAAACCGTGAGTTGGCCACGGTGATGGGCCAGATGGCTGAGTGCGCCGTCGGCGATTGCGCGGTAGCGCGGCGTCTCACTCAATAGGTTGCCGCCCATCTTGAGGCGCCACACTCCGTGGAGATGCTGTTCGGTGGTGTTGCGCAGTGCCTGGCGGGAGCGATCCAGCCCTGCATCGAGCATTTGCAGCAGTTCCGCGGTTGTCTCCACGGCTGCCGTGCGCAGGCTCTGGTCCTTGCCGTCGAGGTCGGTTTCGTCCTGCAGGATCATGAACGCGGGCCAGCCGGGCATGCTGGCGACCAGGGCCGCGAGGTAGCCGAGTTCCATGGAACGCGGATGTGGTTTCCAACTGTTGCGTCCTTCCGGCACACGTTCCAGTACTTTGCGGCAGGCGGCCGCGTCGCGTTCCAGTTGTTCGAGGAAGAAGTCTTTGAGATCCATGTGGCCATCATGGGGCTCCATATATGACAGGTAGTGGCATAATTGTGGCAATGAAAGCGAGCCGGCTTCTTTCCGAACTCCTGCTGCTGCAGGCCAAAGGCCGTGTAACGACGCGGCAAGTGGCGGAGCGGCTGGAGATCTCGCAGCGCACGGCACATCGCGATATGGAAGCGCTGTGCGCGGCCGGTGTGCCTCTGGTGGCCTTGCGCGGCGCTTCCGGCGGCTGGGAACTGGATCGTGCCTGGCGCACGCAGGTGCCGGCGCTCGATGAAAAGGAACTGCAGGGGCTGTTCATGGCGCAGTTGGGTTCGTTCGGCGGCGATGGCCTGGCGTCGTCCACGGAACGTGCTCTGACGAAGCTGGTTGCCGCGCTGCCGTCCGCCGCGCGGGCGCAGGTGGCCTTGATTCGCGAACGCTTCTATGTGGATCCCGAAGGGTGGGGGCCCTGGAGTGAGGATCTGTCGGCGTTGCCTCTTGTGCAGGAGGCCTTGGTGCGGGAAGTCCGGCTGCGGTTTCAGTACAGCGGTGTATGGCGCACGGTGGAGCCGCTGGGCGCCGTTTGCAAGCAGACGGTTTGGTACCTGGTGGCGGGGACACACTCTGGACTGCGGACGTTTCGTGTATCGCGGATTTCCGATGCAGCAGTGCTGCCGGAGGGGTTTGTGCGGCCTAGGGATTTCGATCTGGCGGGTTATTGGCGCGCTTCGACGGCGGAGTTGCAGGAACGGCGGAAGCGGTTTTCAGCGGTGCTGGCGTTGTCGCGGCAGGCTGTTTCCTCAGTGGGGCGATGGACTGCCTTGGAAGTGGTGAATGCGTCCGAGGTGCTTCCTGACGGGTGGACTACGGTGCAGGTACGGTTTGATGGTGAGGGGGCGGCTCTGTTTGTGGTGCTGGGGTTGGGATCGGAGGTGCGGGTGGTGGAACCTGAGTCGCTGAAGGCGAAGGTGTTACGGGTGGCCGGCGAGGTGGTGGCAATGAGTGAAGAGGCGGGTAAGAAGAAAACCCTATGATATGTTGGACGATGGAAGACGATGAGATTAGAGATGGGAGAAGAGATGGGAGAAGAGATGGGAGAAGAGAGATGGGAGAAGAGATGGGAGAAGGTGGATCTCATGAATAGTGAAACAGCGGAACAGTTGATTGCGGCGGTGGAGCGGTGGGCTGATGCTCATCCATCGCCCGAAGTTCCCGCGATTCGTATTCTTGGGCGTGGGGCGATGACGCCGAAGCAGGTTGCGTCGGCTTTGCGGGAACAGACGGGGGCGGGTGCGTTGTTACTGCAGGTATTGGAAAATGCGGTGGCGGAATCTACGTTGGAAGAAGTCTTGGAGAGCTTCGATAACGGGAGAGCGCAGTCGCGGGCCGTGGGTCACGGCGACTGAAATTTGCGAATATTGAAGCATCTGTGTCGAAGCTTCTATTGATTTGTCCATCGAATGATGAAGACGCCCGGATCGCTGCATCGTGGGCGGAGTCGGCGGTGGAAAGCGCCAAAAGTGGAGTGGAGTGGGAAAGACTGGCGGGGCCGAGTGTGACACGCCCGCGGTTTGAGGAGGCGATGAGTGCAAAGGGGATCCTTTTGTACTACGGCCATGGCGATTGGGCGCGGCTGGTGGGCGAAGAGGATCTGCTCGATCGCGACAATGTCCAGCTAACGGCCGGGATGACGGTATGTGCCATCGCTTGCCGTTCGGCGAGGGAGTTGGGGGTGGAGGCTTTTCGCAGGATGTCGTGTTTGATGACCCTGATCCCGAAGGAGTGTTTCGCAGGACTTTCGCGGGGGCGGCGGAGAGGTTGCTGGAAGGGCAGGGAATTGAGGCGGCCGCGCAGGCGTTAAAGGTGGGGATCGATCGAATTCTCGACTATTTCACGTTGGAAGGGCGGCACGACCCGAATGCGGGCATGGGCCGTGCCTGCGCTCTTTGGTTGAAGCGTTATCTGGTGCTGCACCGGGCTTAATTAACCACGGGGGCAGCCGTCTCCGGCCGCCCCATGGAAGTGGTATCAGAACTCGAAGCGGCCAACGATGATGTGGTGCATTCGGGCCGTTCCGATGTCGGAGAAGCTGCCGCGCCCGATGCCGTTGAAGCGGCCGAAGGCGGCAAGCGATTGCAGGTTGTACACTCCGCCCGGATCGGCGAGCTGCGGCTGCTTGGTCGGGTTGTTGCAATCCCAACGGATGCTGAACCGGTAGCGTTCTTTAATGGCGAACACCTTGGAGATGGAAAGCTGCGTCCATTGCAGGCCGGGGCTTTCGATCACGTTGCGGCCCATCGTGCCGGCCTTGAACGCGGCCGGATACGCGAAGGCATTCACGTTGAAGTAGGAGTTCTGTGCCGCCAGCGGGAAACGGCTGCCGACGTTGTAATCCTTCACCCCCATCTGGTCGGCGGGGAGGATCGAATCGGGCCGAACCACGCCTGGCAGATAGCGGTTGGGGCTGCCGCCGGCAGTGATGTTCACGGGAGGCCCGCTCTGGAAGGTCTGCGTCCAGGCGAAATCCCATCCGCCGAGGGCGTAGTCCTTCACGCCGCCGGAGTTCATGAAGCGGCGCCCTTTGCCAAACGGGAGTTCCCACGTCAGAAGGTTGACGAAGCGGTGACGGATATCGTAACTGGCACGGGCCTTCTCCAGGTTGCGGTTGTAGAAGGTGATGCCGGAACGGCCGCCGTCGTCGTCGCCGTCGTTGATCGTTTTGCCGAGTTGGTAGAACGAGTTGATTGTCAGCCCGCTGCCGTAGCGGCGCTCAAAGCGCAGCGTACCCGAATGATGCGAGTTGTGCCCGTAGTTCGAGTAGTGCTGGATGGAGCCGAATTGGGTGTAGGGCTTGTAGTTTTGCGAGGCCTGGAAGACCTGGTTGAGCACGTTCAGGTCGGTGGAGTAGTTCAGCGGCACGACGTTCATGTCCCAGTTGTTGAGCAGGCCGACGCCGGAGGAGCCCTGGTACAAAGTCTCCATGATCCAACGGTTGGAGAGCTGCACCTGGAACCCGGAGGACCACATGGCGACGTAAGGCAGGCGCATTTTCGGATCGAACCAGGATGCGCCGCGGCCGGCGTAATTGGTGCCCTGGAACGGTACGCTGCCGTCAGCGGCGGTGGTGAAGCGGATGGCGCCGGGGCCTTGTGAGAGCGTGAAGGCGTGGCGCGGATCGCCGGGGTTGGCCTGCACGTTGGCGGTGGCAATGTATTCTTCGAAGTTCTGTCCCACACCATTGGTGTAGAGATCCACCGAGTACAGACCAAAGCTGGAGCGGTAGACCACCTTCGGATGGAAGTTCCATGCCAGGCCGAGGCGCGGCTGGAAGTTGTTGAGATCTTTCTTCGCCAGCAAGCCCTTGCCGTGTACGATGGCTCCGAGGCGCCCGGTGAGCGGATCGGTGGCGGTGGGATCAAACTGCGACTGCTGGCCGTACTTGGTGGTGAAGGGCGATTCGTAGCTCCAGCGCAGGCCCGCTTCAACGGTCATGTTGCGGCGGGGGCGCCAGGTGCTTTGCGCATACCAGGCATGCGCCCACCAGCGAGGCAGCCAGGTGGCTTGGTTCTGCTGGAACACGCCTTGTCCCACCGTGCCGAGAAGCAGGCTGGCGAAGGCGTTGCCGGTGTTGGGAGTGAACGGCAGTTCCGTGCCCGCCATGCGGTATTGGCCCGAAGGCAGCGTGGCGGACAACGAGTTGTAGCGTGTGCGGATCAGCTCATAGCCGAACTTGAACGTGTGACGGCCGGTGACCTTGGTGAGGTTTTCCTGGAAGGTGAGGTCTTCGGCCACGTCGTTGGAGCGGCCGCCGGGCCCGAGTCCATAGAAGCGTGCTCCACCGGAGTTCTGGAAGTCGGGGAAGGTCTCGGCGGAAACGTTGGGGATGCCGAGCTTCTGTGCCCAGTTCTGATTGAAGCTTTCGGGAACGGCGGAGTTGGCGCGGCGATTGTAGCCGAGGCGCATTTCGTTGATCGTCGAAGGATTGAAGGTGTAGGTGTCGGAGATGACGATGTTGCGCTGGTCGATGGGTTTCACGTAGACGTTGCCATAGACGATTTCGGTCAGCTCGCGGACGGGGCGCTCTTCGCTGCGGTGGCGCACTTGCGAATAGCGGCCGAACAGCTTGTGGTTGATGCTGAACTGGTGATCCACCTTGGCGTCGTAGCGTTGGAAGTCGTATGCGCCGCCGGCGTTGTAGGTGAGGTTATTCACGGGGCCGGTGGGCTGAATGGTGCCTGCGTCGCTCGGCTGCATCCAGGGCTTGAGGTCGATGAGCTTGCGGGCCACCGGATCGTAGAGAGACTGCGGCACGATGTTGTTCGGGAACGGATCGCGGGTCCAGGTGGCGCCGTTCTGGCGCGTGGTGAAGGGATTGTAGACGGGCAGCCCACGGCCGCCGAAGCCGAAGTTGCCGGCGTACATTTCAGCGCTGGGGACGGTGACGATGACGGTTTCGCTGACCTTTTCATAGTGCTGTTGGAAGCCAAGGAAGAAGAAGGTCTTGTCTTTGACGATGGGGCCGGAGCCGGTGGCGCCCCATTCGTGATAAGTGAATGAGCCGGTGCGCGGCAGTTGTTCGAGGTAAGCGCGATGGATCAGTTTGCCATTCGTGTAGCGGTCTTCCACCGAGCCATGGAACTGATTGGCGCCGCCGCGGAAGACGACGCTGAGCTGGCCGCCCGCGCTGTGGCCGAACTCGGCGGGGGCGCCGGTGGTCCACATCTTGAATTCCTGAATGGAATCGAGGGAGGCGATGGCGGTGCGTTGATAATCGCCCACCTGGCCGATGGCCGGCTCTTTGCCGTTCATGCCGTCCATCGAATAGCCGATGGCGCGCTGGCGCTGGCCGACCGCATGCTGGCCGTTGATGTTGGTCATGCCGGGCATATAGAGCAGCACGCGGTGCACGAACTTCTGCATGACGGGGAGCTTTTCCACCACCTCGCCATCGAGAACCTGGCCGCTGCCGGCGGTTTCGGTTTCGAGCAGCGGAGGCGTGGCTTCCACATTGATGGATTCGGTGACGTTGCCGACTTCGAGGGTGATATCGATGCGCGGCGATTCGTTGATGCGGAGCACGATGCCGGAGCGCTGTACGGCTTTGAAGCCGGCGGCTTCGACTTTCAGTTCATAGGAGCCGGAACCCAGATTGGGCAGGTAGTAGTCGCCCTGCGCACTGGTGACGGATTCGAATTGGAAAGATGTTCCGGTATTGCGGGCTGTGACTTTTGCGCCGGGCACAGTGGCGCCCGATTTGTCCGTAACGGTGCCGACGATTGTAGCGGTGCCAGTGGATTGCGCCCAGGTGTGGGCAGCTAGTGACAATAGCATGAGCAGACGAAGCTTCAAGGTTAACCCCTTACGTGGAGGAATCAGAAAACGTTAGTTAGTTATATCCAAGTGCGATAGCAGCCGCAAGTGGGCGGATTCCTACGGACAACGCGGTGTAGTATGCTGCGGGATAGAGGTTCATCGCAGTTATCATGCGGGTCTTGCTGGTCCTCGTTTTTGTTGGATCCCTAGCCGGCCAGGACCGGGGGCTGGCGCCGCTGGCGAGAGGTGTGTGGCAGGACTGGGTGGGGACCGATGCGAACGGATCGTTCCATTTCAAGAGTGAGGAACAGGTGTACCGTTGCGCGTTCACATCGAAGACGTATTTCGAGCGAGAGCATAAACGGACCTGGATATCGAAAATCGAGCAGGGCCAGGAAGTGGAGGTGCTGTCCGAACGTGTGCAGGATGGGACGCGCTGCCGGGCTTTGATCGTGCGCGTGCTGACCGAAAAGGCGCTCGAAAGCCCGCGCTACCGCTTGCGCACCTGGCAGGCTGCGGCGGCCGAGTTGGCTGGGCCGCGGATGAGCGCGGGGACCGTGCCTGCTCCGGTGCAGGGCAGTTTGGCCCCCCTGTCACGCGGGGTGTGGCAGGAATGGGTCGGCTCAGATAGCAACGGATCGTTTCTGTTCAAAACCAATGAGGACCAGACGCACCGCTGCGCGTTCACCTCAAAGACCTACTTTGAACGCGAGCACAAACGGACCTGGGTGTCGAAAATCGAATCGGGCCAGCAGGTGGAAGTGCTGTCGGAGCGGATTCAGGATGGGACCCGGTGCCGGGCTCTGATCGTGCGGGTGTTGACGGAGAAGGCGCTGGAGAACCCTCGCTACAAGTGGCGGACGTGGCAGGCGGCGGCGGAGATTGTGGCCCCGCGCGGCAACGTCGTGCTGACGGGCATTGTGCTGGAGCATGATGAATATTCGCTGAAACTGCGCACGCGCGACGGGCTGCGTCATTTGATAACGCTGCGCGACGATACGCGGTTCATGGCGGCGGGGGCGGCATCGGCGCGGATGGATTTGCCGGCCTACCAGACGATTCAGGTGCGCGCCGGCAAGACCTACGACAACCGGGTGGAGGCTTACTCGATTGTGTGGGGAGAGATTCTGAGGCCCCGTCAATAGTCCCGGTTTGGGTGTCACTTTCTTTCGGGCGGCAACGCTTCCCAAGAAGAAAGGAACAGCATGCGCTCACTCCCTCTCCTGGCACTTTTCTGTTGTTTGCAAGGCGCCGCGGCCGCGTCCGTGGTGCTCGATTTTCACGCCTCGGCGGGTACGCCCGCCTCGCAGGGCTGGCTCAACCGGGGAGGCATCCTGGCCGAACAGGCACTGGCCTCCGACCTTGGCCTGCCGGCATGGCAGATTTCCGGAAACGGTTGCTGCGGCTATCGCTACCAGCCGGTCAGCGAAACTTGGGCGAGTATTTTCGCAGAAGGCTGGACGTTGTCGGCGCAGGCGCGCGTGCAGACAGGGACAGGCTATGGATACGTGACCCTGGATACGCCGGCGGGATTCAACCGTTTCGATCTGCTGCTGCAGTTGAATCCAAACGGAGACACTAATGCCTTTCTTTTTACAGGCGATTTGGCCGACCGGTCGTTTCAGGTGACACTGGCGGGGAATGCGTATCATCTGTATGAGATTCGCTACGACCCCAGCACTGCCAGCGCGACCCTGTGGATTGACGGTGTGGAGCGGCTCAGTGGCTATACAGGCAACACATTTTTTAGGGAAAACCACGGACCATTCTTCGGGTCGAATTCCGATCTGTCGACAAAGGCCAACTTCAATTTCGTCCGGTTTGCGAGCGGCGATGCGGCGGCACAGGATGTGCCCGAAGCGGCGAGTATGATCTGCTCCGGCTTGGGTCTGCTGGTGATGGGGCTGTGGCAACGGCGGCGATGACCGGCTTTGCGGCATAATCGTCGGCGAGGTTCCTACACATGCGGCTGGGCGCTCTGTTGTTTGTTTGCTTCTGCCTGTTTGCGCAGCGCAACGGCAATGAGGATGCGGTGAAGACGATGGGCAGTATTCCCATCAAGGATTGGAAGCCTGACTCCTCACTGGTTCTGGAAGAGCATCATCCGCTGAAGGCGCGCTACAAGGCGATTGACGCGCATTCGCACGTTTACAGGAGGACTCCGGCGGAAGTGGCCGATTGGGTGCGTCTGATGGATGAGACGGGCGTGGAGACCACGGTCATTTTGAGTGGGGCTACGGGCGCGGAGTTCGACAAGTTGGTGGATCTGTACCTGAAGCCTTATCCGGGCCGGTTCCAGCTTTATTGCGGACTCGAGACCAGGGATTTCGATGCGCCCCACTACCCGCAGCGCGCGGTGGCCGAGTTGGAGCGCTGCTACCGGAAAGGGGCGCGTGGTGTCGGCGAGTTGTCGGAGAAGGGATCAGGCTACGGGCGTGGCGCGCAACCGGGTAAGCGGCTGCATCCCGATGATGCGCGGCTGGCGCCGTTCTGGCGGAAGTGTGCAGAGCTGAAGCTTCCCGTGAACATCCACATGGCGGATCATCCGTCGGCGTGGCGTCCCGCGGACAATCGCCAGGAGCGGTCACCCGAGTATCAACGCTACAACCAGTACGGGAAGAATGTGCCTTCTTATGACGAGGTGCTGGCGATTCGCGACCGGTTGATTGACAGCCACCCGCAGACCACTTTCGTCGCATGCCATTTCAGCAATCAAGGCAACGATCTGCGCGCGCTCAGCGCCATCCTCGATAAATTCCCCAACCTGCACCTGGACATGTCCGCGCGTCATTACGAAATGGGCAGGCAGCCGAGAGCCGCCGCGAAGTTTCTCACGCGCTATCGGGACCGTGTGCTGTGGGGAACCGACCTGACACCGGATCGCAACATGTACATGTCCTGGTGGCGGCTGCTGGAGACCGCGGATGAGTACATGCCCGGCCCGAACTGGTGGCGGCTGTATGGATTGGAATTGCCTGAGGCGGTGCTGGAGCAGATTTATCGGGGCAACGCGCGGCGGGTACTCAATTGGGAACCTGTGAAATAGGTGCGAAGCCGGCGTGAAAGAGAGAGGCACTCACGCCGGCTCCGGAATCGCCCGCCGGCTTAGCGGGAGCAGCCGTTGTCCGGGCAAGATGCCAGATTGGTGTCGATTTTCTGGATGTGCATCACCAGCCAGTCCGTGAGCGTTTTGTACATCCGCATGGCGATGTCTTCCGAGCCGCCACTCACTTTGTATTCTTCGGCGAAGGCATCGAAGGTGCGCATGAAATGTTTGTGCGCTTCCTTGTTGGCGGCCGCGGCGGGGCATTGGCGGCGCTCCATGCACAGTTCCTCGCGGCAGAAATGCCAGTCGGTGTACTGTTTGAGCAGGTTGAGAATCTTGCGGATGGACTGGCCCGCTTTGCCGGTCTCGATGGCTTCCGCCAGTTCGTTGATGATCTCAATGAGATATTTATGCTGCACGTCAGTGGCGCGGTCGCCCGATTCGAGCGCGCTCGACCAGGTGAGCTTGAGGGAAGAAGTGGGAGGCATGGAGTTCAGATGACCTTTCCAACTTCCTCGGCGGCGCGGTGCATATCGAGGAAGATGAGGCCGAGCTTGGCGTTCTTGCTGCACAGTGCGGTGAGTACGCCGTCGTGGCCGGCGCCCATCATGATCACCATGCCGTTGCGTCCGCGGACGTAGACCTGCTCCAGATCGCCACGGCTCAGCTCGTTGCTGGTGCGCTCGCCCATGGCGAGTAGGGCTGCGGTCATCGCGCCCATGCGCTCTTCATCGAGGCCGGCCGGGAAGTTGGAGGCCATCATCAATCCGTCGGTGGATACGACGGCGCAAGCCTCAATGTCTCCGCTCGAAGCCGAGAGGCTTCCGAGAATCGTGTTCAATGCGTCCAATTTGGTCACTTTTGCCATGTTTGGTTTCTCCTTGTTGGTTTTTCCGAAATAGAGGGTGGAGCGGTGCGCTTACGCGCGCGCCTCCGTAGACAGCAGCCGGGCACACGTCTTCAACGCAGCGGCAGTTGCCCTGCGGTGAGAACACTTCTTCGTGGACCAGGCCACCAAAAAATACCGTTTGTCGAGTCCGGGCAGGAATCGCATGATGATGTGCTCATTGGCGAAGCCGCGCAGGGCCATTTCCTCGACGCACTCAATCAACCCTTCGCTCTGTGTGCGCCGCACGGTGGTGGCGAAGAGGCAGCAGATGGCGGCGAGCACTTCGCCCTGATCGGGGCAGCGGCTGGTGGCGACGGGGAAGCCTTCATCGGTGGCGATCATCATGCCGTCCAGACTGCTGGAGGCCACCAGCGAATCGAGGGTCTCGGTGAGCATTTTGTCGAGCGGATACTCGCCGCGCTTGCGCAGCGCCTCAACGATGGCTTCGGAATCGCGCAGACGTTCCGCCATTTCGTGGAACTGCGTGCTGTCTTCGAGATGCGGCTCCTGGATGAGGGCGATGTCGTCCAATTCCACGCCGCCGATACGCAGTGATGCAGTGCTGTTTTCCTGTGACACGTGTTCAGGCCTTTTCCGCGCGCGCATTTCCAGCCAGTCTGGCGTGTGCGAGCTTGAGGTTGTAATTCAAAGTCTTGTTGCTTGGGTCAAGTGACCTGGAGGCTTCCCAGTTTTCGATGGCTCCGGCGTAATCCTTGAGACGGAAGCAGACGAAGCCCTCTTCGGCCAGTTCCGCGGCGCTACGAGGGTGGGCGGGCGGTTGGAACGCCGGAGCGTCACTGTGGAGCGTGAGCGGACGCAATGCGGAAGGATCGTAATCCACGGTCTCCGAGAGGCGGTCAACGGACGGGCTTCGTGGGGGCGGCTCAGGCAGGGCTTCCACCACTGCTTCCGGGGCGGATTCGGCAGGAAGCGCGTAGTCTACTTCTTCGCTGGCCAGCAGCTCCCGCATCGTGGGCTGCCGCCTTACAGGTGGGGGAGACGCCAGTAACGGGAGCGGCTCCGCTTCGGGTTCAGGTGCGGCCACCGGTGCAGGAGTGGGATGCGCGGCCTGATGGAGCCATTCTTCCATCAACGCCGATACGGTCTTATCGATCTTCGGTGCGATCTCGCGGCAGCCGCTGCTGAGGGAGATGTGTACGCTGCCCCATTCCAGCACTTCGCGGGCCGCCGGCACGCCACCGCCTTCACTCGTGTGGACGTCAAGCAGTCTGCCACTGCGGAAAAAGAGTACCGCCTGGGCGTTGTTGTCTGTCCGGCGCAAGGACAGCGTCGAGGTGCAGCAGCCGGATTCGATGCGGCGAATGACATCGAGCAACGGGATGGAGCGCAGGAATCCGGAGGTGACGCGCTGCAGGATCAACTGTTCAACGAGTGCCGGCGCCAGGCGCTCCACAAACATTTCATCCTCGTGATGTTCCAGCAGATCCATCAACCGCAGCGCGACATCATCGAGTTCATCCGCTTGCGGGCAGGAGGCAACCACATGAGGCAGAATGGGAAATCGTTCCGAGGCGATGGCCACAAATTCAAATCCGGTTTTCACCGGAAGGATGGTAATAGCGAGAGAGACGGGTTCGCGCTGCAGGGTGGCTAAGGCGTCGCTGCCGGATTCGGCGATGCGGAGATGGACTGCGGGGTTGGCGAACTCGACAGACTGGCGGATGGCACTGGCAACCTGGGCATCTCGCACGACCACCAGGATGGTGTGCGTGGTGAGTGTCGCGGACAGGTCCAAACCTTCGCGGCTGTCACAGACAAGCATGAGCTGACAGGTCCTTCCTCGGACGGTGGCAGTCCGATATCAACAGAAGGAAGGCGAATCTGGCAATCCCAGCCGGCACTACTCCATCGGAAGGCGAAATGAATCCGGGTCAATGCCCCTCAGCATGCCCGTTGTGGCCCCTCCGAGAGCCGTTCGTCAGCGGCCTTCGAAAATATGCATTTGAAATACGCTTTGCTTGATTAGAAGCATAACGGTAAGCGATTCCGCCCGACACTCAGCGCATAGCCTCAATTGAGTTGAGGACGAATACTTAGTACAAAGTAGGGTTTTGTACCGCCCTGTCTCACATGTAGTCAGGGATTTCGATCCCCAGAACGCCAAGTGTGTACTCCAGCTGATATCGGAAATACTGCGTCATCCAAAGCAACAAGGCGCGTGTTTCGGGGTTCTGTTCATCGACGACGCGGTACTTGGCGTAAAAGTTGCTGAAGTCCTGGGCCAGTTGGAACGCGTAGCGGGCGATGTGCGACGGCTCGCCGGAAGCGACGGAGCGCTCGATGGCCGAGCCGGATTTGGAGGCGGAAAGCAGCAACTGCCAGAAGTCTTCGCCGGCCAGTTGGCGGGCCATGGCTTCGGTGGGAAGGGCGGTGGAGAAATCGGGTAGTGTTTCGCCGCGCTCAGCGAATTTGAGAAGGATCTTGCGGGCTCGCACGGCAGCGTACTGCACGTAGGGGCCGGTGTCGCCTTCAAAGCTGAGCGCTTCCTGAAAATCGAAGGCGATTACGGTATTGCGGGTGAATTTGAGTAAGAAATAACGCAGGGCGCCGGTGGCGATGGCTTCGGCCACTTTGCGGCGTTCTTCGGCGGGACGGTCCGGGTTGCGCGAATCCACCTCGCCCTGAGCGTTTTCGATGAGCTTGTCGATGAGGTCATCGGCTTTCACGCCGAGGCCTTTACGGCCGGAAACCTCCACGTACGGGCGCTTCTTGTCTTCTTCGGAAAGCTCAATGCCGAGTTCGACGCAGGTGCGCGGGCTGAGCGCGACCATTTCGTAGGAGAAATGGATGGATTTTTCCGCCTGCTGATGATAGCCGAGCTGGCGCAGGCCGGCCACCACGACATCCTGCAGGTACGACTGGCGGGAGTCTATGACGTTGAACACCTGCGAGCCGCTGCCGAAGGACGGCGAACCTTCCGTGGGTTCGGTGGTGGAGACCCAAATGCGATGGCCGTCGGAGTAAGTTTTCAGCACCTTATAATAGAAATCCTTGCCCAGCAGGCCGAATTTCCACATCTGGTAGGCGATATCTTTGCCCACATAGGTGACGGTACCGTTGGAGCGGACGATGACCTTGCTGTCCTCAGTTTCTTCGCCGCCGCCGAAGTGCTCGCCGGGCATCACCCAGCAGCCTTTGTTCTTGCCTTCGTTTTCGAAGTAGATGGCTTTTCGTTCCTTCAATTGTTCAAAAGCGGTGGCCCAGAATTTGAGGTGCAGGATCTCGCTTTCGCGGGGCAGCACGTCATAGGTAATGCCGAGGCGGCGCATGGTGGCGAGGTGGCATTCCACAATGGCATCGGCCACGATGTGGCCCATTTCGGCGATTTCGCCGTGGCCTTCCTCAATTTCATGCAGCGTTTGCTTGCGCCATTCGATCGCTTCCGGATGATCCTTGTAATAGGAGGAGATCCGGGCGTAGAGATCCCAGCAGACGAAATCGAAGCGTGAGGACCGGATGAGTTCCTGCACTTCGGCGAGCGTTTTCTTTTCGAGGAAGTGGAAGGCGACCACCACGTCGGCCACCTGCACGCCGGTATTGTCGATGTAGTTCTGCACCTCCACGGCGTTGCCGCAGGCGCGAAGGGCGCGGCAGAACGTATCGCCGAGCACGGAGTTGCGCAAGTGGCCGATGTGCGCGGCTTTATTCGGATTGATGTTGGTGTGCTCGACGATGATCTTGCCGGGCTTGGGGGCAGGGGCTTCGGTTGCGGCATCGAGCAGGGTGCGCCCGTAAGCGCCGCGGTCCAGCCGCACGTTGATGTAGCCGTTGCCGGCAATCTCCATGGCGGCGACGCCGTCCACCGCGCCGATGCCTTCGACGATTTCCGCGGCAATCGCTTTCGGAGCTTTCTTCAATTGGCGGGCGAGCTGGAACGCGATGGGAAGCGCGAGTTCGCCGAAGCTCGATTGCTTTGGCTGCTCGGTCAGGACGGGCGTTTCGGCGCCATAGCGCGCCTGGACGAACCGGGCGAAGGCGGATTGGATGCGCGACTCAAGAACGTGGAACACCTTTTTATAGTAGCGGTGAGTGTGGAGGCGTCTGCAAGTCGAATCTACTGTGGGATAATAGTCGATTCCCTCATGCAAACCAGAGACATTCACGAGTTGGAAGACTTCTCTAAGAAAATCCGCCGGCACATTGTGGAGATGATCACCGAAGCCAAGTCGGGTCATCCCGGCGGGTCGCTATCGGCGGTGGAAACGCTGACGGTTCTGTACCTGGAAGTGATGCGCCACGATCCGAAAAATCCGGAATGGGCGGAGCGCGACCGGTTCATCCTGGGAAAAGGACATGCATGTCCGGTTCTGTACGCCATCATGGCCGAATGCGGCTACACCCCGGTGGATCAGCTCAAGACGTTGCGCAAGATGGGCTCCATCTATCAAGGCCACCCCGACCGGCGCTTCATTCCCGCGCTGGAGGCCTCCACCGGTTCGCTGGGGCAGGGGCTGTCGGTAGCCATCGGCATGGGTCTGGCGGCGCGCATGGATGGCAATCCGTCGCGCACGTTCGTGATGCTGGGCGATGGGGAAATCCAGGAAGGGCAGATCTGGGAAGCGGCGATGTTTGCAGCCTTCCACAAGCTGGACAACATCGTCGCCATTGTCGACTACAACAAGATCCAGTTGGATGGCTTCGTGAAAGACATCATGGACCTGGAGCCGCTGGTGGACAAGTGGCGCTCGTTCGGCTGGCACGTGGTGAATTTCGACGGCCACGATTTGCTTGCCGTGCGCGCGGCGTTTGCCGAAGCAGCGGCCACGAAGGGTAAGCCCACGGTGCTGCTGGCCAACACCATCAAGGGCAAGGGTGTCTCATTCATGGAGAACAACCCCAAATTCCACGGCATGGCGCCGACGAAGGATGAATGCGAGAAGGCATTGAAGGAGCTTGCGTAATGGCGGCGAAAACGAAGTTCGAACTGAAAATGGGCAGCGCCACGCGCGAGGCTTTTGGCAAGACGCTGGTGCAGTTGGGCAAGGAAAACAAAAACGTCGTGGTGTGCGACGCCGATTTATCGAAGTCCACCATGGTGCACTGGTTTGCGCAGGAGTTTCCCGATCGCTTCTTCACCTGCGGCATCGCCGAAGCGAACATGGTGGCGATCGGGGCCGGCCTGGCATCGAGTGGCAAGATTCCGTTCGTGGCCAGCTTTTCCGCCTTCGTCATGACCAAGGGGTTTGAGCAATTGCGCGTCACCGTGGCTTACCCCAACGTGAACGTGAAGGTGGTGGGCACGCACAGCGGCATCTCGATTGGTGAAGACGGTCCTTCACAGATGAGCATTGAGGATCTCAGCCTGGCTACGGCGCTGCCTGGTTTCACCGTAATCAGCCCGGCGGACGAAGTGTCGATGGCTGCGTTCGTGCGGCTCGTTGCGGCGCATGATGGTCCGGTGTTTCTGCGTGCGGGCCGCGCCAAGGTTCCGGTGATCTACGGTCCCGATCAGCAGTTCGCCATCGGCAAGGGGATCGAGCTGATTGATGGAACCGACGTGACGCTGATCGCGCATGGACTGATGGTGGCCGAATCGATCCGCGCCGCGGAGATTCTGGAAGCGGAAGGCATTTCGGCGCGCGTGGTGGACATGCCCACCATCAAGCCGTTGGACAGCGACATCGTGGCGAAGGCCGCCAGTGAGACCGGCGCCATTGTGGTGGGCGAAGAACACCTGGTGGATGGCGGGTTAGGCGTGAAGGTGGCGCAGGCTGCCGCGCTCTCGCATCCCTGCATCATGGAGTTCGTCGGCCTCACCACATACGCTGAGTCCGGCACGCCCGACGGATTGCTGCAAAAATACGGCATGACCGCGGCTAATATGGCTGCGGCCGCACGCCGCGCCGTGGCTCGCAAGAAGTAAACCGGTTCCCGGACAAGTGCGGTACACTGTCCGGGAATGAAACCCACGTTGGCTGGTGAAATGATCGCCGAGTTCCTCGGCACCATGGTTCTGATTCTGTTTGGCAGCGGTGTGGTGGCCATGACCGTATTGTTCGGGAAAGGCACGCCGGGCGAGATTGTGAACGGGGGGTATACCAATATCACGTTCGCCTGGGGTCTCGGCGTGACGTTGGGAATCATGGTGGCCGGGAAGATCACTGGCGCTCATCTGAATCCAGCCGTGACGGTGGCGCTGGCGGCGTTTCGTGGATTTTCCTGGGGCAAAGTGCTGCCGTATGCTGTGGCGCAAACCGCAGGCGCATTCGTGGCTGCGGCGCTCGTGTTCTGGAACTACCGCCCCGCGTTCCAGAAATTCGATCCGGCGTTGGAAAAGACAGCCGGCATTTTCGCCACGTTCCCCGCATTTCCGGAAGTCCCCTTTGCCGGATTCCTCGATCAGGTGATTGGCACGGCCATCCTGCTGTTTGTGGTGTTCGCGTTGACGGACGAGCGCAATCAGCCATCGGGGATTTTGACTCCAGTGATGGTGGGGTTGACCGTGGTGGCCATCGGCATGTCGTTTGGCGCACTGCATGGTTATGCGATTAATCCGGCGCGCGATTTCGGACCACGCCTGTTCACCGTGCTGAGCGGGTTTAAGAACAATGGATTGACGGACGGCAGCGGTGTGTTCTGGGTGCCGATTGTGGCTCCTCTTGTAGGCGGCTTGCTGGGTGCGGCGCTCTATGATTTCGCGCTGCGCCCGCATTTGCCGAAGGACTGATGGGTCAGGGCATATCGACGTGGAAGTGCGCGCGGTGGCAATGCAGGCATTCGAAGAGATACGCAGTCGGGCCGGCCTCGCGATGCAGCGATTCCATCAGGTCTGACCCCGCACGTCCGGATATTTTCATTTCGTACAGGATGTGGCTGAGCAGCGGGCCCTCGCGTTCGCGGAAATCGCGCCGTAGTTCGGTGAGTCCAACCGGAGCAAGGAATGCCGTAGCGTCGTTGCAGCACATCGGCCACTGCTCGGTTTGCCAGGAGTTGTAACCGGGCGTGCGGCGGCAAAGCTGCTCATAGATCTCTTCGGTGGCGTCCGTGTCGAGCGCTTCTTCGTCGAGGAATTGGGCATCGAATTTCGCCGCTGCCGCGCCATCGGCGATGCACCACGGACAGATCGCGTCTTCCAGGTCCCGCTCCGCGTAGACGGGCCCGCGATAGATGTAGCCGCGCGCGGCGCCGCAACACTGGCAAGTATTCGGCGATGCGGCTACACTGCCCGAAGCGACGGGATCGGGATGATAGCGGAAGCGGGGTAGCGTCATTGCTGCCCCATCAAATGTTTGCGCAAGAACTCGTAAGTTCCTACGCCGTGGATTTCATGCGGACCATCGAAGTACTCGATCGTCGTGCGGTCTTTCAATCCCATCTGCGAATAGAAGCGGTACACCTTGGCGTATTCGAAGGCCACCCATTCATCCCAACCAACGCCGTCTTTGTGACCGCGCTCCACCATGAAAGGGCGCGGAAAGATGAGCGTCGCCAGTTCGGCGTAGTTGGCCAGATGCGCGAGGTTGAATTCGGGGATGTCGTATTCGCCGGTGAGCGGATAGACGAACGGTGCATCGAGTGAGGCCACCTTCCACACCCACTCGTTGAAGTTGCCGGAATTTACAGAGAGCGCGTAGTTGGTGAGCAGAGCGGGAATGCGTTGCGCCGTGAAGCCGCCGTAGGAAAGGCCGTAAAAGCCGATGCGTTTGGCATCGACGAACGGCTGTGAGCCGAGCCATTCGAGGATGCGCTGGTGCTGGCCGGCGATGAAAGAGAACTGCGACAAAGCCCAGGGGTGAGCCTTTCGATTGATTTGGCGGAAGCGGTCGCCGAGCGTGTAGGAGTTCTGCGGGGAGAACGTGACGAAGCCTTGCTCGGCCAGGCGCACGGCGAATTGCTTGTAGATGGGATTGCCGCCGTGGGGATTGGCGATGTCCGTGGGGCGGCCTTCCAGCCCATGCTGGCAGACGACGGCGGGCAGCTTGCCCTGCGCACTCTTGGGGATGAGCAGAATCCCGTAGGCGGGCACGTTGTTCCACACATCGAGCACGACTTCGTAGCCGCGGAATTTCGGTTCGTCGTACAAGAGCCGCGTGCGGGCGTTGGCAGGAACATTCGGATCGGGGAGGCGGCCGATGAGATCGCGCCAGATGTGATCGCGATATTGGGCAGTGGATGCGGTCCAGGTGCTGACGGAATTGCGATCGGCTTTGGCCCAGAAGTCGGTGCGCGCTTTGGGAGACTCGCGGATGATGCGGCGCGCGTAGTCGATGATGTTGCGGAACTGGCGCTCGAAACGGGCGCTGTCGGGAGTTAGCGTAAGCTTTGCCGGCTGGGGCAGGGAAGTGGTCTGCAGCAGCGCTTGGAGTGCGGGCTTGGACCAAGGTGTGTTGCTGGCAATGAGCGTGGGCTTCGAATTGGGGATGCGCTGGATCTCCGCTTCCACCTGCTGCTGCGTGAATGGCGCGAGCGAGCCGTGCGGCGCTGCGCCGCGGCGATCCTTTGTCTCCGGCGGTGGATTGACGCGCGGACCGGGAGCGGCTTCGATGATCAGCTTGCGAGGCAGGATGAGTTGGGCGATGGCCGCATCGCGATAGTCCGGCAGCAGGCCCCACACATCGCGATAGACGGGCTCTTTCCACAGCTCCTCGCGCGGGCCGAAGTGACCGGAGATCAGCACTGTTTCGATGGAGGGATCGAGCGCGGCCGCGTGCATTGCGATCAGGCCGCCTTCTCCATAGCCCGCGATGGCTTTGGGGATTTTCAGATCGCTGGGGAATGCCGCCAGCGCTTTCTGCACTTCCACGCCGATGATGTGACGCCCGAGTGGATACAGTTGCCGCCACAGAAATTCGCGATGCGGCATATTCGTCATGCGCCCGCCCGGCATGCCGGAGAACGTATCGAGACGATCCATGATTTGCGGGATGAGCACGGCCGCACCCGCGGCCACCAGCGTTGCGGGCGCGCCTTGGGCGAAGGCTTCCGGGGTTTCGCCTGCATCGGGAATGGCGACGATGAATTGCTTCGGTGTGCCCTTGGGTTCGAGCAGGATACCTTCGCCGTAGAGCGAATCGAGCACCTGCCAGCGGACACGGTGATTGCCGAGGCGCTCCATGGGCCGGCGCTCGAGCGGCTCCGTTGCTCCCAGAATGTAGGCGAGGCGTTCGCGCGTGGGCGTGGATGCGGGGCGCTGATAGGAATCGAGGAAGCGGTGGATGCCGCTGACCACGAGATCCGCGCTGTCCCCCTTCCATTCGAGCGGCTGTGTGCCGGGCACGGTTTGGGCGCAGAGCGCGAGCGGAAGCAGAGCGGGCCAGAAACGCATCTTCTCATGGTAGTTCTTGTTCCCGGATTGCATCGGGGAGCGCAATACGGCAAAATGCCGTATGCTGAAAGAGTGCCTAGGATGCAGACTATTTCCCGGTTGGAAGCGCGCCTTCCTGCTGACGTTCATGCCTTGCTGAAGCGAGCTGCCGAACTGCAGGGACGAACGCTGACCGATTTTGTCGTCACGGCCGCTCGGGATGCAGCCTGCCGTGTCATTGAGGATGCGGACGTCATTCGGTTGTCTGTGGAGGATCAACGAAGGTTAGCCGAAGCGATCCTGCATCCGCCCAAGCCGTCACCAGCCTTGAGGCGGGCAGTTGCCCGGCGGCGAGCGCTGTTTGGACAGGAATGAGAGCTCCCTTTCTCCTGGAGGCGCTCGGTGCAGCGCACAATCGGGACTCCTTTTCCTGTGGACGCGTGGAACTGGACCGATACCTTCGGACACAAGCGACTCAGGACATTCGGCGCAAAGTAGCTGTCTGCTTCGTAGCCGTGGAGGCTGAAACCGGGCAATTGGCCGGATTCTATACGATCGCCGCGGCGAGCATTCCCTTCGTTGATCTCCCGACCGAGATCACCAAGCGACTTCCTCGCTACCCGGCGCTGCCTGCTGTGCGCATCGGAAGGCTGGCCGTGGATGAGCGCTTCCGGGGGCGGGGGCTGGCTGGTGCACTGCTCGCCGATGCCTTGCGCCGTGTGTTGCTGGCGCCACCAGCGGTTTATGCGCTGGTGGTGGATGCCAAGGATGACGAGGCGGTGGCGTTCTACCGCCACCATGGCTTTGAATCCTTCATCAGCCAGCCTCGCTCGCTGTTACTTCCCGTCGAAACGGCGGCAAAGATCCTGAAGTGGTAGTCTTGTCCCAATGCGATTTCTGTGGATGCTATTTGCCGTGATGCCGGCCCTCTGCGCCGATGCGATTTTCGACCTCGCGAAAAAGCCCGCTTCCCCTGAGTTCCGCGCCGCCGCCGAGCGATTGATGAAAGCAGAAGACATCGCCGCCGGCCGTGCCGTGTATGGCGAAGGCTCGCATTTCGTCTGGGTCACCGAAGCCGACGCGCAGCCGGAGTTGTTCATCGACGATGTGCCGTCCGGCAAACTGACGGCAATCCCCGGATCGAAACGCTGGGTGCATGTGGGCCAGATGAGCGCCGGCACTTCGCATGAGTTCCATTACATGGTGAACGGCAAAGTCTACGGAGGCCGCAATGATGTGGCCGCCTATCTGCCCGACAGCTATGCAAAGCCCGGCGTGCCTCAAGGCAAGCTGTCGGAAAAACTCGTGCACACCTCGCGCATCTACGACGGCATGACCAGCGAATACTGGATCTACGTGCCCGCGCAGTATGACTCGTCGAAACCCGCGGCCCTGATGGTGTGGCAGGACGGGGCGGGACACACCGATCGCAACGGCGCGGCACGCACGCTGAATGTGATCGACAATCTCATCCATCAGAAGAAAATTCCGGTCATGATTCAGGTCTTCATTTCGCCGGGCACGAAGGGATCGCAACGCATGCGCAGCATCCAGTACGACACGGTGAACGACACCTACGCGCGCTTCCTCCGCGATGAGATTCTGGCCGAGGTACAGGCCAAATACAACATCCGCAAGGATGGCTACAGCCGCGCCATTGCGGGCAGCTCCTCCGGGGGCATCTGCGCGTTCAACGTGGCCTGGCATCAGCCCGATCAGTTCAGCCGAGTGCTCTCTCGCGTCGGCAGTTTCACCAGCATTCAATGGAAGCCGGGCACATTGGAAGGCGGCAACGTCTACCCCTTCAAAATCCGCAAAGAGCCCAAGCGCAACATCCGTACTTGGCTCCAGGATGGAAGCCAGGATCTGGAAAACAACCACGGAAGCTGGCCGCTGCAGAACATCCAGATGGCGAACTCACTGAAGATGCGCGACTACGATTTTCATTTGAGCTGGGGGAACGGATCGCACAGCGGCGCGCACGGCAGCGCCGAATTTCCCACGGCGATGGAATGGCTGTGGCGCGACTATGATCTATCGAAGACTGAGCAGACCTACACGCAGGAGCCGGGCGAAAAGGAAAAGCCGATGTTCCGCGTGATGAAATTGAACCGCTAAACGGTGTTGAAGATCGGCGGCGAATCATGTTCCAATAGGAGTTACACCTTCCCAGAGGAGCAACCAACCTTGGATCACGCTTTGCTCGCCCTGGAGGACGGAACCGTCTTCGAGGGCCGCAGCTTTGGTGCGCGCCAACAGCGCTTCGGAGAGGTCGTTTTTAACACTTCTCTCACTGGCTATCAGGAAGTATTCACCGATCCTTCCTACACAGGGCAAATCGTTACCCTAACTAATCCTGAAATCGGCAACTACGGTGCCAACAACGCGGACTGCGAGTCTGCCCGGCCTTACATTGAGGGCCTGGTTGTTCGCGAGTTCGCTGAAGTGGCTTCTAACTGGCGCAGTGAGGAATCGGCTAACGAGTTTCTCACCCGCCACGGCATTCCCGTCATCGCCGAAGTGGACACGCGCAAGCTGGTTCGCAAACTGCGGATGGGCGGCGTGCTGCGTGGCGTGATTGCCGCAGGCAACGAGGACCCGAACGAATTGATCGAGCGGGCACGGCGCTCTCCGTCAATGGCCGGGCTGGATCTGGCCACGAAGGTGACCACCGGCAAAGCCTATGAGTGGAGCGAGTCCGTCGCGCCTTGTTCACCCAGCGAACGCATTGGCTCCCAGGCCGGCGCGCAGTATAAGGTCATTGCCTACGACTTCGGCATCAAGCGCAACATCCTCCGCCGTCTGACGCATGCCGGCTGCAAAGTCACTGTGGTTCCGGCCGGCACTTCGGCCGAAGATGTGATCGCACAAAAGCCCGATGGCGTGTTCCTCTCCAACGGGCCCGGCGATCCCGAGCCGCTCGAATTCCAGGCCGCCCAAGTGCGCAAGCTCATCGGCAAGGTGCCGGTGTTCGGCATCTGTCTCGGCCATCAGATTCTCGGCCTCGCGATGGGCGCGAAGACCTTCAAGCTGAAGTTCGGGCATCGTGGCGGGAACCATCCGGTGTTGAACCGCCGCACGAACAAAGTGGAGATCACGGCACAGAATCACGGTTTCGCGGTGGATGCAGATTCACTGAAAGACAGTGAAGTGGAACTGACGCACATCAATCTCAACGACGACACGGTGGAAGGACTGCGCCATCGCAGCCACCCGGTGTTCTGCGTGCAGTATCACCCTGAGGCAGCGCCCGGACCGCACGATTCGCACTATCTGTTCCAGGACTTCATCAACTTAATGCAGGATTCGAAAAGGTCTTAACACAAGGATGCCCAGACGCAACGACATCCATAAAATCCTCATCGTAGGTTCCGGCCCCATTGTCATCGGGCAGGCCTGCGAATTCGATTACTCCGGCACGCAGGCATGCAAAGCGCTGCGCGCCGACGGTTATGAAGTGGTGCTGATCAATTCCAATCCGGCCACCATCATGACCGATCCCAATCTGGCGGATCGCACCTATGTCGAACCGCTCAGCGTCGCCTATGCCGAAGAGGTGATTCGCAAGGAGCGGCCCGATGCGCTGCTTTCCACCGTTGGCGGCCAGACGGGATTAAACCTGTCCGTGGCGCTGGCGGAAGCAGGCGTGTTGGAGAAGTACAACGTCGAGTTGATCGGGGCGAAGATTGACTCCATCAAGAAAGCCGAAGACCGGCTGTTGTTCAAAGATGCGATGCGCTCCATCGGCCTGGAAACGCCGCAATCGCAGCTTTGCACCAACGTGGAAGCGGGCTTGGCCTTCGCCGCGCGCATTGGTTATCCGCTGATCCTGCGGCCTTCGTTTACTCTCGGCGGTACGGGTGGCGGAATCGCCTACAATCGCGAAGATCTGCTCGATATTCTGGAACGCGGCCTCGATCTCTCACCCGTTCATGAAGTCCTCATCGAAGAGAGCGTGCTTGGTTGGAAAGAGTACGAACTGGAAGTGATGCGTGATCTCGCCGACAACGCGATCATCATCTGCTCCATCGAAAACTTCGACGCCATGGGCGTGCATACGGGTGATTCGATCACCATCGCACCGGCCCAGACGCTCACCGATCGCGAGTATCAAATGATGCGCGACGGCGCGCTGGCCTGCTTGCGCGAAATCGGCGTCGACACCGGTGGATCGAACGTGCAGTTCGCCATTGACCCGAAGACCGGGCGCATGGTGATCGTGGAAATGAACCCACGCGTATCGCGTTCTTCGGCGCTGGCGTCAAAGGCCACCGGCTTCCCCATCGCTAAGATCGCCGCGAAACTCGCCGTCGGCTACCGGCTGGACGAAATCAAGAACGACATCACGCGCAAGACTCCGGCGTGCTTTGAGCCCACCATCGATTACGTGGTGGTGAAAATCCCGCGCTGGCAGTTTGAAAAATTCCCTGGGTCTGAGCCCGTGCTCGGCACTCAGATGAAGTCTGTGGGCGAAGTGATGTCCATCGGGCGCACGTTCAAGCAGTCTCTCGGAAAAGCGATTCGTTCGCTCGAAACCGGAAAATCTTCCACCGCGGAAGTGTACGAGGAGGAGTTGATCCGGCACCGGTTGATCACACCCAATCCGGAGCGCCTGGGCTACATCCGCTTTGCTTTCGAAAAGGGCTATACGGTGGAGCAGGTGCACGAACTCACTTGGGTGGATCCGTGGTTCCTGCGGCAGATTCATGAAGTGGTGACCTTCGATGCGCAGTTGGCTGCGAAGCCGATGGAGAGCATCGACAAGGTCACCATGCGCAAGGCCAAGCGGGATGGGCTCTCCGATTCGCGGCTTGCTCGCATGTGGAATTCCACGCCGCTCGAAGTGCGCGCGCGCCGTAAGGAACTCGGCGTGGCCGCGGTGTTCAACCGCGTGGATACGTGCGCGGCGGAGTTTGAAAGTTTCACTCCGTACCTCTATTCGAGCTACGAATCCGAGTGCGAGGCCGAGCCCACGAACAGCAAGAAGGTGATGATTCTCGGCTCCGGGCCGAATCGCATCGGGCAGGGAATTGAGTTCGATTACTGCTGCTGCCATGCCTCCTATGCGCTGAAGGAGTTCGGCGTCGAGTCGATCATGGTGAACTGCAACCCGGAAACGGTTTCGACGGATTACGACACTTCCGACCGGTTGTACTTTGAGCCGCTCACGCTGGAAGAAGTACTGAACATCTACGACACTGAGAAACCGGATGGCGTGATTGTGCAGTTCGGCGGGCAGACTCCGCTCAATCTGGCGCTGCCGTTGAAGCGAGCCGGTGTGCCGATCATCGGCACAGACCCCGCGAACATCGACTTGGCCGAAGATCGCAAGCTGTTTGGAAAGCTGCTGGAAGAGTTGCAGATTCCTTCGCCTGCCAACGGCACGGCCACCAGTGAAGAGGAGGCCATCGCGGTCGCGCGATCCATTGGTTTCCCGGTGCTGGTGCGGCCCTCGTATGTGCTGGGCGGACGCGCGATGGTGATCGCGTATGACGAAGACACCGTGCGCCGTTACATGCGCGAAGCGGTGGTGTTCTCGCAGACTCGCCCGGTGCTGATTGACCGGTTCCTGGAAGATGCTACGGAAGTGGACGTCGATTGTCTCTCTGACGGCGAGGACGTGCTGATCTCCGGCATCATGGAGCACATCGAAGAAGCCGGTGTGCACTCCGGCGATTCTTCCTGCGTGCTGCCGCCGACGTCGTTGACTGCCACCGAGCGCGCCACCATTGAGAGCTACACCGTGCAACTGGCGAAGGCGCTGCAGGTGGTGGGCCTGATGAATGTGCAGTACGCCATCAAAGACGGTAAGGTATTCGTTCTCGAAGTCAATCCGCGCGCCTCGCGCACGGTGCCTTATGTTTCCAAAGCCACTGGCATCCCGCTACCGAAGGTCGCCGTGGGTTTGATGCTTGGCAAGAAGCTAAAGGAACTGGCGCACCTCACCGGTGGACAGACTTCGGGTGTGCTGCCGGTGCCGCAATACTTCGTCAAATCACCGGTGTTCCCCTTCGCGAAGTTCCCCGGCGTCGATCCCGCCCTGGGCCCTGAGATGCGTTCCACGGGCGAGGTGATGGGCGTCGGAATGAACTTCGGCGAAGCGTTTGCCAAGGCGCAGTTGAGCGCCGGAACACCTTTGCCGGATCAAGGCTGTGTTTTCCTCAGCGTCAACGAACGCGACAAGCAACATGCGGTGGAACTGGGTCGCAAGTTCACCGAACTCGGCTTCACACTGGCCGCAACGCGAGGCACAGCCGCTGTGCTGCAGGCTGCGGGACTGCAAGTGAAGACCGTGTTCAAAGTGAACGAAGGCCGGCCGAACGCAGTGGATCTGCTCAAGGCGGGCTCGTTGCAACTGGTGATCTATACCACTACCGGTGGGCACTCGTTCTCCGATGAAAAAGCGATTCGCCGCTTCGCCCTCACCTATCGCGTGCCTTGCATCACCACCATGTCCGGGGCAAAGGCCGCGGCCGAAGCGATGGCTTCGCGGCGGCGCGATCCGATTCGAGTGTGGACGCTGCAGGAGATTCACGAGAAGGCTGAGTCCGCCGTCAACTAACGCGGCTATTCACGCAGCAGCGATTCCGGCGAAATGGATGCGGCCCGGTGAATGGGCCGTACCGACGCCATCAGCGCCAGCAGCAGGATAACGGCGACTGAGCCGGTCAGCACCCAGGGATCGGCCGGCGCTGTTTTGTACAACTGCGTCCGCACGGCTTGCGCGAAGAGATAGCTCATCCACGCGCCTGCGCCTACTCCGGCGATCATCGTGATCGCCACGTCACCTAGCACCAGCGCCCACACGCTGCCACGCGTCGCGCCCAAAGCGATGCGAATCGCGAATTCATTGGCCCGCCGTGCCAGTGCATAGCTCATTACTCCATAGACGCCGATGGCGGTCAGCAGTGCGGCCAGCGCGGCGAATGCGCCCAGCAGCGATAGCGTCTGCTTGCGGCGGGCGAGAGAAGCGGCAACTACATCGTTGAGCGGCGAGGCTAGCGGGAACACCGCGTTGGGCTCGACATCCCGCACCGTGCGGCGCAGCACGGGCAGCAGCGTGTTTGGATCCACCGCCGTCTTCACCAGGATGGTTTCCCGCGGAGAGGCGCCGTAGATATACAACGTGGGCTGGGGAGCAACATCGAGGCCAAGGTCGCGTACATCGCCAACCACGCCCAGGATCGGCACCTGCTGCGGCTTGGCATCGGTGACATTGATCAGCAGCGATTTTCCCACGGGGTTCTCATCGCCGAAGAAGCGGCGCGCCAGCGTGGCGTTGATGATGTAGCCCTGCTTGCCACGGTCCTTCGCTTCAAACAGGCGGCCGTTCTGCAGGGGGATGCCCATGGTGGTGAAGTAATCCGGAGTGATCCAGCGCAGTTGCGCCACGGGATAGCGGCCCGCTTCAAAGGTGCGGCCGGGGACACCGAAGCGAGTGGCATAGCGCCCCGTTTCGGAGGGCGACAACGTCATCGGAGCGCAATTGGCGGCGGCCACGGAGACCACTCCCGGAACTGCCCGCAGGCGCGGAGCCACCTCCTGCTCAAAGCGCCGCAACCCCTCTTCCCACGATGTCCCCAGCATCATCGTATCTACCACGGCGACGTTATCGGCACGGAATCCTACATCCTCGCCGAGCAGCGATTCGTAGCTGCGATACAGCATCGCCGCGCCGGCAATCACAGCCAGAGCCAGCGCGACCTCGGAGGCAAGAATCGCGTTGCCAAACCACGCCTTGCGATGCGAACTCCATACCCCGCTGCTTTGCTTGATGGTCTGGTAGAGGTCCATGCCACGCAGATGAAACAGCGCGGGGATGCCCAGCAACAGCGCACTCAGCAGCGCAGCGCCGCCAACGAACAAGAGCGGAAAGGACTGCCCGCTGAGCCACAGGACAACCATGGCCAGCGCGCCCCCCAGCGCGCACACCACGGCATTCTCAAAAAACAGAAACGCCGCCAATTGTTTTGGCGAAGCGCCGAGCGCCGCGCGTACTGCCACTTCCCGGGCGCGTCCTGCCGTGCGCACCAGCACCAGGTGCGCCACGTTCACCGTGGCCAGCAGCAACACCAGCGATACCGCGCCCCAGGCGATCAGCAGGCCGGGACGCGCATCTCCGGTCAGAGCGGCCTGCAGCGGCATCAGCGATACCCCAATGGCACGATTGGTGGCCGGATGTTCGCTCGCCAGGCTCGCCGCGATGCCACGCATCTCCGCTTCCGCCTGCTCCAGCGTTACCCCGTCGCGCAGGCGTCCGATGGATTCCAAAGCATGGAACTTGCGGCTTTCCGTAAGCGCAGGATCAAGGAACGTCAGCGGCATCCACACATCGGCCCAGGCAGGCATGGCTTGCTGTTTGGAGACGACACCGGCGACGGTGACCGCGAAATTCACCAAGCGGATAGTACGGCCCACAATGTTCGGGTTCGCCCCCAGTTTCCGCCGCCATAGCGATTCACTGATCAACACCACCGGCGCTTTGCGCGCTTCCTCTTCCGCTGTGTACCAGCGTCCGAGTAAAGGCGTCGCGCCAAGCATCGGGAACAGTTCGTGCGAGGCCTGCGTCACCTGAATGATTTCCGGGTCGCCTTCGCCCGTGAGCACCCATTTATTCACTGCCTGGAAGGTGAACGCCGCCATCGATGAGAAGCTACGGCTGCGGCGTTTCCAGTCCTCGAAATCCGGCGCGGCGATCTGCGTGCGAGGAAACTCCGGATGCGTTTCCATGATGTGCGTCAGCCTCTGCGGAGCGCGATAAGGCAGCGATTCGAACAGCGTCGCATACACGCGATGGAACACCACCGCATTCACTCCAATCCCCAGCCCGATGGTCAATACCGCGGGAATGAAGAAGCCCGGCGCGCGCAGCAAACCCCGGATCGATGACATAGGCCCATTCTGCAATAAAATGACAGCGATGTTGCGAAGATCCTTTTTAACCACGCCCGTGCTGGCGCTGCGCGGCGCACCCGCCATCGAGAAGACTGACCTCTTTGAATCGGGCAAAGACGGCTACGCGCTCTACCGTATTCCAGGCATTGTCATCACGCCGAAGGGCTCCATCCTTGCTTACTGCGAGGCGCGCAAATCCGAGCGCGGCGACTGGGGCACCATCGACATCATGCTGCGCCGCAGCACCGACAAAGGGAAAACGTTCAGCCCGCGGAAGATGATCTCCAGCATCGACGGGCCGGTGCAGAAGAACCCCGTGGCGCTGGCGCAGAATCTGGCCACTCCCAACGAAGTCACCTTCAACAACCCGGTGGCCATCTCCGACGCCAAAACAAAGCAGGTGCATTTTGTTTTTTGCGTGGAGTACATGCGCAGCTTCTACATGCGCAGTGACGACGATGGCGTCACCTTCACCAAGCCCGTGGAAATCACCGCCGCGTTCGACAAGTTCCGGCCCGAATACCCATGGAAGGTGCTGGCGACAGGCCCAGGCCACGGCATCCAATTGCGCTCCGGCCGCCTGGTAATCCCCATCTGGCTTTCCACCGGCACAGGCGGCCACGCCCACCGCCCTTCGGTCACCAGCACCATCTACTCCGACGATCACGGCAAAACCTGGCATCGCGGCGAGATCGCCGTGCCCGATACTCCGGAGTGGGTATTCCCCAATGAGACCACCGCCGTCGAACTGGCCAACGGCGAAGTGCTGCTCAACGTGCGCAGTGAATCGAAGGTCCACCGCCGGCTGCACACGCGCAGTAAAGACGGCGCAACGAAATGGTCCAAACCCGAGTTTCAACAGCAACTGCTGGAGCCGATCTGCATGGGCGCCATTGTGCGCTCCGGCAAGTACATCCTGTTTTCGAACCCCGACAACCTGGAACGTGTCGATGGCAAAGCCGAAGCGGGAAAGAATCGCGACCGGCGCAATCTCACCGTGCAGCTATCGGAAGACAGCGCGAAGACATTCGCCGTGAAGAAAGTGATTGAGCCTTCCTGGAGCGGCTATTCCGATCTCGCGGCGACGCCCTCCGGCGACGTGTATCTCTTCTATGAACGCGGAGCCAACGGCCAGGATCACTTCCGAACGGCGACGTTGACCCTGGCGCGCTTTCCGGTGGACTGGCTGACGCGGAAATAGCGGCGCGCAAACAGTAGGGCCAGTCCCGCGCCGCATATTCCGAGCGGCCCCGGTTCAGGCACCACCGGGTCCAGCCGAATGCCGATGCCGTTGCGCAACATGCCAGTGATTTGCCCGGATTCATTGATCGCGAGCAACTGGCCAATCTGCCGTCCGTTGAGATTCACCACGAGGTCATCCATGATGTGCATGGTGGAGCCCTCCCATAGCGTGCCCACGATGTTGAATGGGGCGTCGTAAGAGTAGCCTGCCACAAAGCCAGCTGAGTTGACCCCGGAAGCCACACTGTATCCACCGGCCAAAGCGCCGAGATCGTGCATCGTGGTTCCATCCCAGACAAATGCGTGATACGCGCCGCCGGCGATGTCGCTGGTTCCGGCGATGAGCCCGTTCTCGCTGATGGCGTAAGCGGTGCTGGCCGAGCCACCCAGCGTGCCCAGATCCTGCACCGTCCCGCCGGCGAGCCGCATGGCGTGCGATAACCCCGGCCCCTGGATTTGTCCCGCCATTTCGCCCGCATCATTGATGGCGAGGGCTTCGGTGAACGTTCCGATCTGAACCGGCAGCGGTTGCGGCGTGCCGGTGAGCGAGTTCCACACGACGCCATACAAACCAACGAAGGGCTCCTGCAGCGTGCCTACGGCGACGCCGCTGTTATTGATATCCCAGGCGTAGCTGCGGACGGCGGCGAGGGAGTTGAAAAACTGCATCGGCCCCCCGTCGAAGTAGAACGCCCGGTCAGCGCTGCTACTGGGGTCCACATCGGCAATCCCCACTATCTGTCCCGAGTCATTGATTCCATAGGCCAGACTTCGGTTCGGATGCGCAGGCGTGAGGTCTGTGAGGGAGCCACTCCAGGAGATGGCGTGCGACGTGTTGGAGGGCAACGTGGAGTTGCCGGCCACTCTGCCTGAGGAGTTGATAGCACGTCCAATGCTGAAGGGGCCGCCGAGCGTGCCGATCTCGGTGAGCGTGTAAAAGGGCGCGGCGAAGGCCTGCGGGGCAAGAATAAGGGCCAGAAGTATGCGCATGGCTGCTCCTGGTACTGGAATGCGGGGAAACGCCCCGAACGGGGTCACGCTTTCCTGGTGAGGATCTCCTTCACCCGCGCCGCGATCAGCATTTCTTCGCCCGGCTTCAGGTTGTAAGGAAAGATGCCCAGCCCCTTCCACGGCGGATTGAAACTCCGCATATCGCTCGCTTCAATCGACGGTGATCCGGTGCGAAGCAACTCCACCATCTTCTCCAGCGATAACCCGAGCTTCGCTTCATCCCACTGCACGGAGAGGCGCGGCGAATGCGAAAAATCGTTGTTCGTGATGTACTCCGTCTTCACCGTGGGCACGCCCTTGAGATGCGCGGAGATGCGATCCAGCCGGGCGTGATACTCCTTGCGCTCGGCTTCGTGATCCTTGGACAGATACAACTCCAGCGCCGTGAGAATACCCACCACCTCTTCCTTGCCCACCTTGGCGATGCGCGCGAAGTAGTTGTTCGGAGCCGCGTTGGCGTACGCCTTGCGCACCCACTCCTTCTTGCCCAGCAGCAGGCCCGAACACTGCGGTCCACGCAGATTCTTGCCGCCGGAGAACGCCACCATATCGACACCCATCTTCACGAACTTCGAGAGGTTGCTCGCCGGAGGCACTTCCGCGGCTGCATCGAGAATCACCGGTATCCCGCCGGCATGCGCGATGCGCACGGCTTCATCCAACTCCACCTTGTGCCCCAGCACGTGATGGCTGGCCACGAAGGCCACTGCCGCGGTCTTCGGCCCGATGGCTTGCTTCATCTCATCAGCGGTCACCACTTCGATCAGCTTCACGCCCACCATGCGGAACGCATGATCGTACATATTACGGTGTCGCTTTTGGATGACGATTTCGCTTTTCATTCCCGTGAGGTCAGGGAGCCTTCCCATCTTCTCCTTGTCATCGCCCGCGGTCACCGCGCAGGTGGAAAGGCACAGCGCACAGGAAGCGCCGCTAGTGACGAAGGCCGCCTCCGCGCCGGTCAATTCGGCGATGCGCTTGCCCGCCTTTTCCTGCAGTTCGTGGATGGGGACGAAGTTGTGCGAGGCCTCGTCCATTGCCTGGCGGACGCGTTCGTCCATCAGCGTGCCGCTGAGGGTAGTAATGGTACCCACGGCGTTGATAAACGTGCGTACACCGAGCTTCTGGTAGATAGGAGCGGTGTGAAAACCGCTTGTGGCGGGAGCAGCGAGAGCGGGGGCGGCGAGAGGTGCGGCCAAAACGCTTCGACGGGATGGCTTACTCATGATTTAAAAAGTATATTCCACTCCCGTTTCCCCCATGGGAAGTGGTATCATCTACCAGCGTTCCGGTTTCCTTAAGGTTGGTGATCTATGAGTAAGTCCACCCTAACGGTCCACGGCGCTCGGTTTGGTCCGATAGGAGTAACAACACTTTGCGTGTCCACCTCATTAACCCCAGCGATGTCGCATTCGGCATTGGAGTCATTACGCCGCGTTGGCTGTACGTTCTGGCAGCGGCTACCCCGCGAGAATACGGCGATCCTTTGATCACCGATGAGACACTGGAGGCGTTTCGTCCGGAAACAGTTCAACCCGGAGATGTTGTAGGCATCGGAATCCACACGGCAAACGTGTTTCGCGGCCTGCAAGTGGGTAAACTGGCTCGGGAGCGCGGCGCCTATGTGGTGTACGGCGGCATTCATGCCACCCTCTACCCGGATGAGCCGCATGAACTCGGCCAGGCGCATGCCGTTGTCAAAGGCGATGGCGATGCCGTGTGGGCCAAGGTGCTGGAAGATTGCCGCAACGGCACTCCGCAGCGCGTGTATGACGGTGGCCGTGTATCGGCCGACCGCTTCCTGCGTGCCCGCTGGGATCTGCTGCCCGAAAAGAGCTACATGTGGGCTTCAGTGCAGACCGTTCGCGGCTGCCCCAAACACTGCTCCTTCTGCTCCGTGTGGCGTACCGATGGCCAGAAGCCTCGCATGCGCGGCAGCGATCCCGTGATTGAAGAGATCGTGCAGTTGCGCCGCCGCGGCTTCCGCTTCATCGCCCTGGCCGACGATAATTTCTATCCCGTTTCCTTCACCGATCTGGAACTGGCCCGCAAGCAGAATAACACCGAGCGCGTCGCTGAACTCGAATACTTGCGTGCCGAACGCTTCCGCCTCATGGAGCGGCTGGCCGAACTGCCCTCCGACATGATCTTTTTCACCCAGATCACGATGGAAGCAGCCGAAGATCCGGTGTTTCTCGAAGCCATGCGCAAGGCGCGTATCAAGGGCGCATTGGTTGGTGTGGAGGCCGTGACCCCCGAAGGATTGAAGTCTGTCTACAAGGATTTCAATCTGGCTGGAGACAAGCTCGCCGAACGTCTGCGCACCTTCAAGCAACATGGCGTGCATGTGCTCGGATCCTTTATTTTCGGCCTCTCCACGGACCGCGCGGAAACCTTCGATGCCACCGCGGCGTTGGCCAAAATGGCTAATCTTACCTTCGCCCAGTTCGTGATGATGACGCCATTCCCGGGAACGGTGGATTTCCAACGCTGGGAGAAGGAACAGAGCGCCACCATCGGTGAAGTGCAGGGCGTGCCGTTGAATCGCTACTGGCTGATCCCAGGGCACCTCCGGCCGAAGCTGTACACGCCGCACCCGACGATGAGTCCGGATGAGATCCGCATGCGCACGCAACGTGTATGGGACGATTTCTATAGCTTCAAAGCAATCTGGGCTCGTGCCGATTGCGTGAAGAGCTTCAAATCGCGTCTCGCCTTCGTGCTCATTTCGAAGCTCTACCGGCAGATGTACGCCAACACCGGCATCGCCACCGATAGTGCTCGGCGCAAGAGCGCCAACCGCTGGGCGCGGTGGATCGCCAAACCGTGCCGGCTGCTGTTCCAAGGCAAGCCGATGCCGGAACTGCGCGTGCCGCCGTCGGAAGGCACATCGCTGCCGATTCTCAGCTAGGCTATTCGGAGGAGTCTAACTCCGCCCGGTATTCGATTCGTTCCTGCTTCAACGGCACTGTCTTGTTGAAGATCACCATGCCCGGTGCGTTGATGCGCACCACGGCTTCGCTGGCGTCGGTTTTGAAGCGGAAGGTCACGCTGCCGGAGTTCGCGGGTTTGGTTTGCGCCTGCCCGCTGTAAGCGACACTGACGTTTGCCTCCGAGACAGCGGCCCCGTCGCCGGCTTTCACCAGCACCACGGTTAAAACATATTCCTTGCTGATTGGTTTGGGCTTGGGAGCGGCCGGGGGCGGCGGCGGTTCCTGCACGGCACCCAGCCAGACACAAGCCAAAACAAAACACGCCCATTTTGTCATACGCACCTCCGCCTACCGCATTCCCGATTCATCCAGCGTCCGCAGCACTTCGTCGTGGAACGGCTTGTCTTTGAGGCTGGTGCGCGAACCGGGGAAGTAGACCAGCGTCAACATCACGCCGCCATCATCCACGCGAGACATGATGAGCGACACGCGGCTGCGGTCTTCCAGCCTGACGTTGTCGATCATGGGGAAATCGAACGGGCTCACCGTGAAGGAGAGCCGCTTCTCTTCGTTCAGTGTTTTCTCATTGGGGCGCACGGAGAGCACGACATCCACTTCCGTTTGCCGCCGCAAGTCCGTGACTTCGGGGTTCGTCATGGCATCCACGCGGAACCATTTGGCGTGCAGCCCGCCGTGCGCGCCACAGGTGTCCTGAATGACTTTCAGCGCCACGTTCTCCCGTTGCAGCGTGTCGAAATCGAGGTAGCCTTCCTTGATGCAACTGGATTCACGCAGCGCATCGATCTCTCGCGCGCTGATGTCCTGTGCCAGTTTCTGCAGCCGCTTGCGCTGCAGGGTCGTGGCTTTGGAATCGCTCCAGGCCTGCACGTAGACTTGCCGCAGCAGCGGCTCCAGATCGATGGACTCATGAAAGTTGTAGGCGAGCAATTCCAGGTTCAGGATGCGTGTATCCAGGTCCCCCTTGCCCGTGCCGATGAATTGTTCAATCACCTTGCCGAACATATCTTTGCGCAAGTTGCTTTCCGCCTCTTCGCGGCGGCTGAGCAGTTCGACATACGCTCTGCGCCGCTGGTCTTCCTGCAGCGCGCGATTGCCGAGGAAGCCCAGTCCGAACAGCGCCAGGGGCATCAGTCCTGCAATGAGGATCTGCAGTTTATCCCAATGATCGCGGGGCTTTTTGTCATCTGCCACGGGTCACCTCCGCCGTAGAATCCAGCGTCCGCCATCCTGCACCAAGTCGAAGTCGTAGCCAGTTGGTTTGTCGTAGGAATAGAGTTGCCCCACGGCTCTGCGCCCCCCGGCGTTCACTTCCAGGGTGCAGGCACCGGCGGTTTTGGCGAACAGGCGGTACATGCCTTCGGGGTCGGTGGTGCCGCCAGGGGATTCGCCGCCGCAGCGCAGGATGACGCCCGCTCCGCGCACAGGCTGCCCATTTTCCAGGATTCTGCCGTAGAGATGCCCCGCGCGCGCGGTCTCCACAGCCATCCAGCCGATAATCAGCCACGATGCTATGCGACTCATGATCAGCCTCCCTATCCATGTATTCGCAAAAGTAGTGACGCCCCCGGCGATTTCGTTTCATACTCAACCTAAGGATGCTATTCGTGATCTGTTTGTCGATTTCGCTGCTGGCGCAATCGCAGGAGAAAATCACGTTTGACGGGCAGGTGATCAACTCGATCACCGGCGAGCCGGTACGGAAGGCTTCGCTCACGCTGGAGCCCAGGGCGAAAGGGGATCCTGTCACCTCCGCCGCCGGTCTCGATGGAAAGTTCCTCTTTGCAGATGTGCCTGCGGGCGTCTACCGGCTCATTGTGCGCAAGGAAGGCTTCGCTAGCGCCACAATTGGTTTGAGGGGCGGGCCGCCCGGCCTGCGCGAACCTTTGACGTTCGCCGCCGGTGATCGCAAGACTGCGTATCTGGTGAAACTGACCCCGCTAGGCGTGATCACGGGCCGTGTGCTCGACACCGATGGCGACCCCATCCGCGGCATCCCGGTTGCCACGCTCTCCTATCACTACACCAGCAAGGGCAGGGAATTTCGCGAAGTGCGCAGCGGCGCCACCAATGATTTGGGCCAATTCCGTATCTTCGATCTGGAACCCGGCAAGTATTTCGTGCGCACCTCGCCGCGCAACGCCATGCGCGTGCAGACCAAGGCGGACAATGCCGAGTTCTACATGTCGCAATACTATCCCGGTGTGCCGGAACCGCGCGGCGCGAGTGCGATCGAGGTGGCCGCGGGGCGCGAAGTAACGGGCATCGAATTTTCTCTGCCCAAGACGCGCTATGCGAACATCACCGGGCGCATCAACCGGCCGGAAGGCGCGACCAATATGTCCATCGGCCTGATGTCGGCCTCGGATACGGGCACTTCCACATCCACCACATCGCTTGAAAGCAAAGACGGCAAGTTTCAATTGAACGGCGTGGCCCCGGGCACGTTGCATGTCATTGGGAGCTACCTGCTGAGCGGTTTGCGGCACTCGGCGATCGTGCCGGTGCAGGTGGCTTTCGATGACATCTCCGGCATCGAATTGAACCCGATCGCGCCGATGGATGTGCCCGGCAGCGTACGCATTGAAGGCACAACGACAACCAAGATCTCCGATGTGCGCGTCACGTTGGAGGGCTCGGGCCGCAGTGAAACCGCGGTGGTGGATGAGCAGGGCCGGCTAGTGTTTCGCGCCGTCGAGCCGCACACTTACCGCGTCGACCCCGGGTCGTATTCGAGCCTTTATTTGAAATCGGTGACGTGGGGATCGGCGGATGTCACTGCGGGCGAGATTGATCTGCGCAACGGACTGCCGCCGCGCACGGAAGTGTCGGTAGTGCTGAGCGCCGAAGGCGGAGAGATCACGGGTTCCGTGCGCGAGGACGACCAGAAGCCTGCCACGGGCACCGTCGCCCTAGTGCCGGTGAGCGGGCATCGTTCCGCGCCGTTTTATAAGTTCGCCACCGTGCGCGACGACGGAACGTACACTCTGCGTGGGATTGCGCCGGGCTCGTACAAGATCTACGCCTGGGACCGCGTCGATCGGAACGCAGTGATGTACGATCCGGCGTTTCTGCCCCAGTTCGATTCCGTGGCGAAGAATGTGGAAGTAGCGAAGGCGGAGAAGAAGCAGGTGGATCTGGTGCGGGTGATTTTGCCGGACGCGCTGCGATAGGGAGTAACCAAAGCGATATCGGGTTTCGTTCCTCGCTCTATCGGTACGCTTCTCTGCGATGCCGGACGCGACGCACTTCGATCCCTTCCACGCTACTGTAGACGAAGAACAAGCGGTAATCGCCAATGCGCAGGCGCAACTCTTCCGTGTCCCCCTGCAGTAGTTTTACGTCTCCTTCACCTGACTCGGCAAACTTGTGCAAACCTGCCAGAATCCGCATCGCGTGTGGTTTTTCAATGGCGCGAATGTCGAACTTCGCCTGTTCGCTCCAGGCGATCCGCTTCACGCACAGTCCTTGTGTTCCTCAATCTCTTCCATTGTAATTCCGAGTTCCGCTAGTACCTGCTCATGAGGAATTGCAGGATTCCTGGCGAGCCATTCCTTCGCTTCCTTCAAAGCCGCGATCTCATCTTGCGAAAGGGGATCAGGATCTACAGGTGCGTGCGCAACGGCATGTCCAACGGGGTCGACCATGGCTTCGAGCAGATTTCTCGCAGCAGCAATCTGGACCGGAACAAGCCTGTCAACCAGATCGTGAAGGACTTGCTTCTGTGTAGTGACATTGCCAGACATAGCGATGAATACCCTAAGTATAACGCCGTTTCTAAAACGGATCCGTCAGCGCGAGAAGTAGCCGCTGACATCCACCACCACTCGCGTGCGCTTGAATGAATACACATCCATGCTGCCATTTGCGCCAGCCGGGATGATCGCAGTATTCGTCACCGTCTGCCCCTCGAACGCGTTCAGCACCGATGCATTCGGGCGCGGTTGGCCGGTGGGATACAGCGTGAGAAACGGCATTGGCGAGCCCGCGGGAATCGCCGTCGCATTGATCACGTAGCCCTTCGCTGTGGCAGGAATCCCGGCGCAATTGCCCGCGGTTGGTATGGCGATGGTGCGCGTGGTGTCGTCGCCGTAGTCCGCGTCGCTGGCGCGGCATTGAGTGACGGGGTTGTAGTAGAGACCCTGCCCGTTATCCGCCGCGAAATAACCGTTGATATCCACCAGAAAATCGGTGCGGTCGAAGGCAAAGACATCGATTTCCCCGTTCGTGCTCGCCGGGACGATGACGTTGTTGGCCAGCGTGCGCCCGGCAAAGGAGTTGATGCTCGATACATTGGGCTGCACGCTCCCCGAAGCCCACATGGTCATATAGGGCAGTGGCAACGGCGGCACCGCAGTCAACGTCGCGGAGTAAGCGGCAGCGCCCGCAGGGATCGTGCAGTGCGGCGAGGAAGGGAAGCGGAAGTGCCGCGTTTCGCCCTTGGCCATGCTGGGTGGTCCAAAGGGTCCCGCAGGCGTGCGATAAGCTGCACGCGTCTCGATCACGCGGCACGGAGTGAGGGGATAGAAGACGAGATTCGTGCCGGTGGGCAGGGGGTCGGCGAAGTAGCCGCTAATGTCCAGCAGGACGTCGGCCTCATGCGAAGCATAGAGCGACAGCGCCCCATTGCCCGCTTTGACGATCGCTTGATTGGCGACAATTTGCCCGTCTGGCGAGCGGATGCTGAAGAAATCCGGGCGCGGCTCACCGGCGGGGAACAGCGTGACGAAATCGACACCGGAACGTGGAATGAGCGTGATGTTTAAAACAAAAGCCCGGGCCGTTGTTGGGACCTGGCAGACTGTGGAGTTGGAAGGCGTGAGCGTTCGCGTTTCGCCGGCCTTCACGTAAGGCGGGCCGAAGGCTCCGGTGCGCCCTTCGTAATTGTACTCGGCGCGGGTTTCCATCAGCCGGCAGGGAGCGAGCGGAACGAAGCGCAGATTTGATGTGGGCGTGCCCGTCGCGGCCGATTGCGTGATGTTGAACCCGTTGCCCGCAACAAGAATCGTGACACCGCGCGGCAGCGCCGAAGTATTCGGTTGCACCTGTAAGATGACAACGCCATTGCCCGTACCCGTCGCGCCCGAAGTGACCGTGATCCAGGAAGGCATGCCTGTGGTTGACCAAGTGCAAGCATTGGATGTGGCCGTGACGTTGACGGTGAGTGTCGCCCCCGAGGCAGGCGCCGAGGCAGTGCTCTGATTGGTCGACGTGCTGCAATCGGCCCCGGCCTGTTGGATGGTGAATGCATTCCCCGCGATGGTGAGTGTCGCACTGCGCGCAACAGGCACCGGGTTCGGCTGAACGATGTACGCGGCGCTCGTCAAGGACCCGGTGACGCTGACCCAATCCACGGGGCTGGATGCAGTGAATGTGCAGGCGGCGTTCGATGGAGTGACATTCACCACGGAAGCACCGCCGGTCGCAGATGTCGTCGCCGAACCAGAGCCCAGAGTGAAGGTACACGGTGAGGTGGGAACGAATGTGGCAGTGATACTGCGGGGCACGGCCATGGTGACCGTGAGCGGATTCGCGTTGTCACTCGCGTCGCCGGACCAGGATTGGAACTGCGCGCCCGGCACGGGGGCAGGTGTCAACTGAACAGTGGAACTCGCGTTATAGAACCCATCGGAGGAGGAAGGGGATATGTTGATTGATCCTGCGGACGGGGGGTATGCAGACGTGGTGAGACGGTGTTCGCTTCTGTATCGGGCAGTGTAGGACGTATTCTCGTCAGGGATTGTGATGGAATGAGTCGGCTGGCCATTGTCGCTCCAACCGGTAAGACTATAACGGGTGGCGCCAAAGTTCGTCGAGGTTGGCGCAGAAACCGTATGAGCGGAGCCTGCGGGCCAGTAGAAATCCCTTCGACCAGTAAATGACTCACCGTCGACAGAGACAGACTGTGTGGCCGGGTCTGCGCCAATGGAAACCGCCATGTAGTCCGGGTTGATGACACGGTTAATGACTGTATCTTCGCCAAAAGCTGTGGCCCACAGGCTATTGCCGTCGAAAAGCACTTTGGAAGCCGCACCTGATACGAATGTGCTGTGATAGAAGCCGTTCATTTTCCCGTCGCTCAGCCTGTAACGGATAGCTCCGCTGCCAAGGGCATCCGCTACCCAGACATGGCCCTTGCTGACTGCTATGCTCGTTGTGTAGTCGAGAATCGGGATACGCAAGAGAATTGCGCCGTTCGCGAGATCCATCTTGAACAGTTCGTTCCTAACGGTGAACCAAAGATAAGTGCCGTCGAAGGCCATATTGCTCCGCGTGTCAATGTATTTGTCGGTGGGAAAAGTCGCGAGTATAGTACCGTCACTGGGCCTAATTTTAACGATGGCAGCCTTGAAGCTCACTGGGTAGGCACCGCACACGAGCACATTCGTGCCATCGAAGATTGCGCTATTCAGATTAAGTCCGGTAGGGTACGAGCCCAGGATCGATCCGTCGGTAGTGCTTCGCTTGACCATGATTGTCGACCACAATTCCGTCGGTGACCTCTCGAAAAACCATAAGTTCAACCCGTCTGAAGTTCGAGGGTCGCTCGGAAGAGAAAGGTTTGTCAGGATGGTTCCGTCACTCGGACGCAGTTTGAGAACACTCGCTGTTGGCCAGCCCACAGATACCCAGAGATAAGTCCCGTCATAGAGTAATCTTTGATCTCTGCCAACCCCCCATGCTCCCATTTGTGCAGCGTCACTGGCCCTCAATTTGATAAGTTTTTCAGAATATGCTAAGGAAAACCAGACGTGCGAGCCATCGAAGGCAATCTGCGATGCGTTTTCCATGGGATAGCTGATAGTGGGGGGCTGTGCCACTGCGGTTATGGCAACCGAGAAAAACAGAAGGGGCAATAGCAGTCGATCACGCAGCAGATCCTCGATCTTCGCTTGTGACATGCCAAACTATAGCATAGCGACTCGTTTTGAGACGTCACTTCACCACCGCAGCCGCAAAACCACCTGCAAACTTCGTGCCCCGCCCGTCTGAAACACCGGTGTCAACCCGCTCCCCGGGCTCCCTGTCCCCAGCATCAAACTCAACATCGACGGTGATTCCCCAAATAATGGCGACGATAAAAACCGCACCGGATCGGCAAAATTGGGATGATTCAGCACATTAAACGCCTCCACCCGCAAATGCAGCGCCGTATGATCGGAAACCCGAAATTCGCGCCGCAGTGCCGTATCAATCTGGTGCATCCCAAACCCGGAAAGAGCATTCCGTCCCAGGCTCCCCTGCACCAACTCCCCCAGCGAAACAAACGCGTCGCGGTTCAACCTCCGCCCTCCCGGCGCGGAAGCGTCATCCACCCACACCCGAGCTCCGGGCTTCACCGTCGGACGAAACGCATTGGCCAGCCCAATGCCGATCGTGTGCTCCGCCGATTGAACCTGAATCGGGAAACCCGTGCGCGCCCGCGCAATCCCGTCCACGCTCCATCCGCGCAGCCAGCGCCCCCACCGCAGCGGCGATTCATAACTCATCGCCGCCGTGAACGAATGGCGCACATCGAAATCGCTCGACCCACGGTCCCTCGCCGCCGTAATCCCACGCTCGGCGTAATGCAGCGCCGAATCGCTGGAACTGTTGTCGATCGAGTGGCCCCACGCATACCCAACCTGTCCCTGCCAGCCCGTGCCGAAGCGCCGCCGCACCTGGGCCTGCAAGCCGTGATACACCGCCGAGCCATGATTCGTCGCCAGAATCAGCCGGTGCGATTCCGTGCTCTCCGGTCCGCCCAACTCGCGCCGCAGCAGGTTCGCGCCCTCTGATCCGGTATAGGAAACACTGAACGCATTGTGGTCCAGAAAACTCCGCTCCACGCTGAAGCTCCACTGGCGAATCCGTGGCAGTTGCAACCCAGGAAGAAACCCGAAGCTCAACGATGTCGGAAACGGAGCATTGCGGTTGCTCGTGTATTGGGCCAGGCTGAGCGGGCCGCCATTCACCAGGTCCGTGGCAATGCTCAGGCTCGAATCATAGTAAAGCCCGTAACCGCCGCGAAACACCAGTTGCCCATTGCTGAAGGGCCGCCAGGCAAGCCCTCCGCGCGGCGCGAAGTTCCCGTTACTGCTGCGCCAGATCGACGTTTGATACGGATACACAAAGTGCGACGGCACCCCGGTCTGCTCCGGTGTCAGGCGCGGCGAAGGCGTATGCTCCCAACGCATGCCGAACGAAGCCGTCAGTTGCGGATGAATGCGCCAGTTGTCGTGTACATACGCGCTGGCCTCGCGCAGCACGGCGCTTCCTTCCACTCGCGGTCCCACCGAAACCCACGATGTACCCACTTCCACCAGATCGCGAAAGCTATCGGAGAGAATGCTGATCGCATCCTGCAAATCGCGGCGATAGGGTGCCAGTTGCCGGTAATCCACGCCAGCGCTGATCTTGTGCGCACGCGTGTGGATGGCCACGCTCGGTAAGAGGTGCCACTGGCTTTGCCGCCTATCCGATTCCTCCCCCAAGGACAACGTCCCCACTCCCGCGATGCCGAAGCGCACCAGCGTATCGCACAGCCCGTTGCGGCGGAAGAAGAAGCTGGTCACCGGCTCCAGATAACAGTTGGGCAGATTCTCCGCCGTGGGCCGCCATTCCGATTGCGCGGCGGAGCGGCTCCAGTTGAAACGAGCATCGAATACCACCGTGGAACTGGCCCGCAGGTTCATCCCGAACGTCAGCGCCCGCGACTGCAAGTTGAGCACATTGATTTGTGTACTGCCGAACTGATTCGACGACGGCGCTTCATTAAACCGCCCGAACACTGAAATGCGCGAGGTGAGCGAATGATCCAGGCGCAGGCTCCCTGTGTCGAGGCGCGCCGGACGGAGAATGCGGCCATTCCATTCCGCCAGATCCTCATCCAGCCTGCGGCCGTCGGGCACAGGATACAGGTTCAGCATCGTTTGCACCCATACCGGACCGAGCGTGCGTGCTTCGAGGGTCGGTGCAGGCTGCCGCCAATTGAACGGCTGCCGCAATCGCAAGCCTTCATAGGTGGCGAAGAAGAATGTGCGGTCGCGGTGTAGTGGTCCGCTCAGGCTGGCGCCGAAATCGTTCATGCGCATCGGCGACCGCGCCAGACCGCGGCTATTGGAAAACCAATCGTTGGCTTCCAGCTTGTCGTGCCGCACGTAGTAAAACAACGATCCGTGCCACTCATTGCCGCCGGCTCGGCTGCTCAAGCTCACCTGCGCGCCTGGCAGCCGTCCAAACTCGGAACTCGCCGTCGCCGTCTGCACACGGAATTCATCCAGGCCCTCGATCGGCACCATACTGTGAAAACTCCCCAAGGCCGTCATGCCCGGAAGCGCTCCGCCGGTGACCTGCGCCGCCACGCCGCCGCCGCTCACTCCCGTATTCCCGCTCACGCCATCAATGGTGAAGTAATGCGAATTCGGCCTCTGTCCGTTGGCCGTGAATTGCCCCGATTCCCCGCGCGTGGCCGGAGTCACCACCGTTCCCGGAGCCATCTCCAGCAAGCTCAGCACACCCCGCCCATTCAGCGGCATTTTCTCAATCCACTTGCGCTCCACCAGCGTCCCTACGCTTGCGTCATCGGTGTTCAGCAGCGGCGCTGAACCCTCCACCGTGATCGCGTCTTGCACGCTGCCCAGCGCCAGTTGGAAATCGACACGCGCGGGTTGCGCCACGTCGATCTTCACCCCAAAGCGAATCAACGTGCGAAAGCCGTCTTTGCGAACCGTGATTTTGTACAGGCCGGGCTGCAGGGAGGCGACGACATAGCTGCCATCGGATTGGGTGGAGGCTGAACGGCGGAAACCGGTCTCTTCGCTCACCACGGTAATGGACGCATCGCGTACCGCGGCTTCAGAGGGATCCAGAACGAGTCCTGATAAGTGCGTGAGTTGCTGCGCCGCAGAAGGATACGCGGCGATCAGTGCCAAGACCGCTAACAGGCACCCAGCGAGGGACATCTCCCTCTATTGTTGCGCGTTTGCCGCCGTTTCGTAAGCAGAAAGTTTCGTCCGCAACTGCCGCAACTGAGATTGAATCTGGGCCGGGGACACCGCATCGCCGGGTGCGCCGCCCAGCAGCACGCCCATGCTCTTTTCCAGATTACGCGCCAGGAAGAGCAGATCCTGACTGGCCGTCTGCCACTCCGCCGGGATTTGCACCGGAGCCGGCGCTTCCGCGGCAAGCCCGAGGCCGTTCAACAATTGGGTCATGTGCTGGTCGAGCACGTCGATCTTTTCGCGCAAGGCCGCGGCATGAGTGGCGCGCAGGGATGCCAGCGTCTTTTGCTCATCGCTGCTCAATTCCCGTTCCTTTGAGGCAGGGAAGCGCTCCGCCAAGCGGCGCAACGCATGAACGCGGGTCATCGCCGCATCCATTAAGAGAAGATTCTGATCGGAGAACTGCTCCAGATTCGGACGTCCGCCCAGATAGTTGGCCATCTGCGTCTGCCACGCGCGCGTCTCGGCGCCAAGGGCAGCAGGCGACTCCGAAGGCCGCTCCGCCAACGAGGCAGCCCCGGAAGCTGGATCGGAAAACTGCACCACAACGCCCGGCTGCGACGCCAGTTCCTGCTGAATTTGGATTTGGCGCTGTGGTGCAATTCCGATTCCGGTCACCAGGATGTGACCGTCTTTGCGGGAGATTTCGATTGGTTCACCAAGGTCTGCTCCCATCCGGCTCAGGAGAGCCACGATGCGCAACTCCGCCGCAGCCGTATCGGCTGAGGCAGGCGCCAACCCAGCGGCCGGCGCCTGCGTTGCTTGCGGAGTGTTGGGAGTCAGCGGTGATGTGTTGAAAAGTGATGAAGTCGGGGTGGGCACGGCCGCGCCCAAATCGGTGATCTCCACCGATTCGTGATTGCGGAAGGCGAGTGTGCTTTCCACCGCATGCAAGTCCGCCGTAGCCAGCCGCAGGGAGGCCGTGGCAATCTCTCCCGTGCTGCTCGACGTTTGGATGAGGTAAGATGCGTTATCTGGTTGAGAAACCAAGTCTTCTTTCTGTGCAAGCTGGTTCCGCCAGGCGCTGAATGACGATGCACTCAGCGGATCTTCCCAACTGTAGTTCGCCTTCACGAACATGGCCTGCAGAGCCGAAGCCGATTCCCAATCGGCTTGCGATACGGGAGCGAATCCCTGGCCTGTAATCCGCGTAATGGAGCGGTTCCCCAGCCGGATGCGCACTTTACGTTTTTTGACAGTAGGCTGGGCTTCGGCGGCGGTAACCGCACGGTCCAGCAGGACTGCGGCGCTCACCGTGGGTGTGTCGCGAAACTCATGGATGACAAACGCTGCCAGCACAAGCCCGGCCATCACCGGCGCCCACTGGCGCGGGGTGGCGGCAAACTGGCGCATCCCGTTCCACACCTTCGAGATAAAAGAAGGGCTCCCTAGTGTGGCATCCACTTCCGCCATGCGGCTGTGAATGTCACACCAGGGAGCTGGTGGAGAAGGGAAGCAGTCATCAAATATCGTTTTGCGGTAGCGGACGCAATCGCCGATTGTCTGGGTCAGCTCTTCCAACTGCGTGCGGCACTGCCAGCAGGCGGCCAGGTGGCGTTCCACCGGCTCGGCCTCGCGCGGAGACAATTCCCCGTCGGCGTAGCGCAGAAGCTGATCGTCGTCTAAGTGGTGGTTCGGATTGCGGGTGTCCAAACTACTCATGAGTAACCTTCTTCAATCGCACCACTGCCCGGCGCAGGAACTCGCCCACGGCCGAAGCGCTGATGCCTAAACTTTGCCCGATTTCGGGGTATCGCAGTCCTTCTAAACGTAAGAACAGGCAGCGCTTCTGCTGTTCACTGAGGCCCTCGATAGCACGGTGGAAGCGGATCGTTTTTTCCCTCTCAAGGAGGCTTTGTTCCGGGCTGGCTTCTGTGGAGCGCAGCTTCACTTCTACTTCCGGATCGTAGGGCGGCTCGTGATTCTGCTTGGCGCGAACCTTGAGGCCATAATTGTGGGCCACGCGGTAGACCCAGGCCTTTGGACTGCGAATCTCCTCCTCATTTTTTTTCATGGTGACGTAGAGGCGCAGAAACACTTCCTGCGTGGCTTCCTGGGCTTGAGGAGGGTAGAGCCCAAGGGTCAGCAGATATCTGTAAACATCCTCACGCATCTCTTCAAACAACTGCGCCACTTGTTCCTGCAACGCGCTACCTGCCCGTTCTGACCGGATAAGTCCAGCGAGATGTTCGCGATAAGCGTCGGACGGCATAGTTCAAGGGCGGAGTGTCACTTGTAAAGACCGCACCTGTTGCCAATTCCACTACACCCACTGTAATTTTTTTTTTCGTCTATGTTGAGGGCGGGGTGTAGAAAAATCGCCCCCGGCAGGGTCTTCGGTCCAGAAGCGAATGACCCGCCCTTCGGTTTGTGTAACCCTCGTGACTTGCAATAGCCGGCAGTATATTGGTGCTTGTCTGGAGTCGGTGTTGCGGCAGGATTATCCGGTGGAGGTAGTTGTTGTCGACAATGCCTCTCTGGACGGAACGCGCCTGGAACTGGCGCCCTTCCGCAACCGGGTGCGGGTGCTACTGAATGATCGAAACACGGGGTTCGCCAGTGCTCAGAACCAGGCGATCTCCGCGTGCCGCAGTGACTGGGTCCTCACTCTGAATCCGGACGTCCTCCTCCACCCCGGATTCGTGGCTGGGTTGCTGGACTCAGCCCAGCATGATACGAGGGTGGGGACCCTCTGCGGCAAGCTGCTGCGCATCGGCAAAGGGTTCGAACCGCTGCCCTCGCCCGTCATTGATTCCACCGGCATCTACTTCACCCCGAACCTGCGCCATTTCGACCGCGGTTCCGGTGACCCGGACGAAGGGCAGTATCCCGATACCGAGTACGTCTTCGGCGCCAGCGCAGCCGCTGCCATGTACCGCCGCGACATGATTGAGGATGTCTCCGGCCACGACGGCTTCTTTGACCCGGATTTCTTCGCTTATAGAGAAGATGCCGATGTCGCCTGGCGGGCCCAGTTGCTCGGCTGGCGTTGCCTCTATGTACCGGCGGCGGTGGGCCATCATGTGCGCCGTGTGCGGCCCGGTCCTCGCGGCAAGGTGCCTGCTGTGCTCAACATGCATTCGGTGAAGAACCGGTTCCTCATGCGCGTGAAGAACACTACAGGCGCCGTTGCCAGCGAGCATTGGGCCCCGATCGTCACCCGCGATCTGCTCATCGCCGGTGGGTGCCTGTTCTACGAACCCAGTTCGCTGCCTGCGTTCTGGAAGTTCGCCAAGGCGCTGCCGGGCGCGCTGCGCAAGCGCAAAGAGATCATGTCCCGCCGCCGGGTCAGTGACGAGTATCTGGCGCAGTGGTTTGCCGAGGAACCCCGCGCCGTGCCTTTACCCCAATACGCGCTGCGGTAGGCCGGTCCGTCTATATGTTCCCCTGTCTGTGAGGCGCGCATACGATAGACTGTTCAGATTCGCGCCATGTCGATTGCTGCCGGCGACAAACTCAGCCACTATGAGATCCTTGCCCCCATTGGAGCGGGAGGCATGGGCGAAGTGTATAAGGCTCGCGACACCCGCCTCGACCGCTTCGTGGCGATCAAAGTCCTTCCCGAACACATTGCCAATCGCGACGATCTGAAAGCCCGCTTTGAACGCGAAGCCCGCGCCGTGGCGTCGCTCAATCATCCTCATATCTGCGTCCTCTATGACATTGGTGTAGAGCGTGGTGTGCAGTACATGGCGCTCGAATATCTCGAGGGCGAGACACTCGACGCCCGGCTCGGGCGTGGGGCGCTGCCATTGGACACCGCGCTCCAATACGCCATGCAGATCGCCGATGCACTAGATCGCGCCCACCGTGCCGGGGTTGCCCATCGCGACATCAAACCCGGAAATCTGATGCTCACTCGCGACGGCGTAAAGGTGCTCGATTTCGGATTGGCGAAATCAAAAGCCAGGCCCGGTCCGACGGAAGCCACTCTCGTCGCCTCGCTCACCAGCGAAGGAACGGTGCTGGGAACGCCACAATACATGTCGCCGGAATTGTTCGAAGGCAAGGAAGCCGACCCGCGCGCCGATGTGTGGGCCTTTGGCTCAGTGTTGTATGAAATGGTGACTGGCCGGAAGGCGTTTGATGGCAAGAGCTACTCCACCCTCGTCGGCGCAATTCTCTCCGCCGATCCCCTACCGCTCACGCCGCAGTGGCTGGAACGCATCACCCGGCGTTGTCTCCAGAAAGACCCCGAAGACCGTTACCAATCCATCCGCGATGTGTTGCTCGATCTGCGCGCTGGCGGACGGGAGCCCGAGCCGAAGATCACAACCGCGCGCCCGTGGCTCGCCTGGAGCGTAGCCGCCATCGGTATTGTTGCCGCTGTCCTGTTAGGATCGCTGCACCTGCGCCAGCAGCAGCCCGATGTGCACACCGCATCGCTGGTGCCGCCGCCCAACATGGACTTTGGCGAAATCGCCGTTTCCCCCAATGGCAAGCTGGTGGCTTTCACCGGTCTGGAGGGAAGCAAGCGCCAACTCTACGTGCGCTCCCTCGACTCGATGAAAGCGCAACCACTCCCGGGCACCGAAGCGGCGGAGAGCCCGTTCTGGTCCCCCGACAGCCAGTCGCTCGCCTTCTTTGCCCGCGGCAAATTGAAGCGCACCGCCGTCGCCGGCGGATCGGTGCAGACGGTGTGCGACGCTCCCTCGACACGCGGCGGAACATGGAACGAGAATGGATGGATTCTCTTCTCCGACAGATTGTCCACCATCGTTCGTGTGCCGGACCAGGGCGGTGAACCGGTCCAAGTAAAGATACAAGGGACCTTCCAGAGCAACAGCCGTGACCGCTGGCCTTACTTTCTCCCCGGGGGCAAAGCGTTCCTCCATACCCGTGTCAGTCCCGCCCGGACCGAGGACACCGGCATCTATTGGACGGAGTTGGACTCGGGCAAAACCAAACGACTGCTCAGCGATCACTCCAATGCCGCCTATACGGAGAACCGCGCGGGCAAGGGCTTCCTCCTGTTCGTGCGCGAGAACGCTTTGATGGCCCAGCCGTTGAGTGCGAACACTGGCGATTGGCAAGGGCCTGCCTTTCCCCTCGCCGACAAGGCTGCCTTTCTCATTCTTCTCTCCGAAGGCCGCTTCTCAGCATCCGCGAACGGGCTGCTGGTATACGCTTCCACCAGTGGGGACACTCGCCAACTCACCTGGTTGTCGCGGTCGGGAGAACAGATTTCCACGTTTGGCAAACCCGATCAAGTGAGGCGTCCCGCGCTCGCGCCTGACGGGCATCGGGTTGCCTATGACATCGCGGTCGGCAACGGCTCCGATGTGTGGCTGCACGAGATGGACCGCAATATGGCCACGCGCATGACATTCGAAGACGGCGCGGAGTATTACCCCGTCTGGTCGCCGGATGGGGACAAGATCGCTTACACCAGCGTTCAGGGGCCGCAGACCGAGATCCGCGTGAAGAGTGCCAGGGGCTCAGGGCCATCGCGATCCCTCTGGAGTTCTCCGAATCAGAAGTTCACCCTCGATTGGTCCGGTCCTACCGGGGTGGTGCTGTTCTCCGAAATTCGTCCCCAAACCAAGCTGGATGTTTTCACCGTAAGCCCAACCGGAGAAGGCAAACCCGTCGCCCTATTAGATGGCCCATTCAATGAGCAAAGCGCCGTGTTCTCACCCGATGGGAAGTACTTCGCCTACGTGTCCGATGAGTCCGGGCCTTATCAGGTCTATGTGCAAAGCTATCCGCCGGGCGGCGCAAAGTGGCAGATCTCTTCGAGCGGCGGGATATCGCCTCGCTGGCGCAAGGACGGCCGTGAGTTGTTCTACATCCAGGAAGGATCGCTGGTGGCCGTGGAGATCACGCCTGGACCCGCCTTCCGCGCCGGGATCCCCACGCCGCTCTTTCCTATCAAAAGAAGCACCGATATTCTGGCCACCACGGAACGTTTCGCGGTCTCCGCCGACGGGAAGCGATTCCTGTTTGCCCGTCCGCCGGAGAGCTCATCGTTGGATGCATTACCGACGATCCTGTTTCACGCCTTGGACGCCGCGGGGCGGTGAGGACAATCGAAATGCCACTTGCTGCTGGGGAAAAACTGAGCCATTACGAGATCCTGGGGCCCATCGGCGCCGGCGGCATGGGTGAAGTGTATAAGGCTCGCGACACCCGTCTCGATCGCTTCGTGGCGATCAAAGTCCTGCCCGAACACATCGCCAGCCGCGACGATCTGAAAGCCCGCTTTGAACGCGAAGCCCGCGCTGTGGCCTCGTTGAATCATCCGCACATCTGCGTCCTCTATGACATTGGTGAAGAGCGCGGTGTGCAGTACATGGCGCTGGAATATCTCGAGGGCGAGACACTCGACGCCCGGCTCGAACGCGGCGCTCTCCCACTGGACACCGCCCTCCAATACGCCATGCAGATTGCCGATGCACTTGATCGCGCCCACCGTGCCGGAGTTGCTCATCGCGACATCAAACCCGGCAACCTCATGCTCACTCGCGATGGCGTGAAGGTGCTCGATTTCGGATTGGCGAAATCGAAAGCCAAGCCGGGACCAACGGAAGCCACCCTCGTCGCCGCGCTCACCAGCGAAGGAACGGTGCTGGGAACTCCGCAATACATGTCGCCGGAATTATTCGAAGGCAAGGAAGCCGATCCGCGCGCTGATGTGTGGGCCTTTGGGGCCGTGCTGTTTGAAATGGTGGCGGGCCGCAAGGCATTCGAAGGGAAGAGTTACTCGAGTCTGGTAGGCGCGATCCTCTCTACCGAGCCGCAGCCTTTGGCCCCGCTTTGGCTGGAACGGATTGTGCACCGCTGCCTGCAAAAGGATCCCGAGGAGCGCTACCAGTCGATCCGCGATGTGTTGCTCGATCTACGCGCCGGCGGATCGGAACCTGAGCGCAAAACCGCAGCCACACGCCCCTGGCTCGCCTGGTCGTTGGCGGCTGCCGGAATCATCACGGCGATTGTGTTTGGCGCGTTATCCCTACGGCCGGTGGAGACCCAAGTGTACACGGCGTCGTTGCTGCCTCCGGGGAAAGCACTCTTCGGGGAACTCGCCGTTTCGCCGGACGGGAAGATGGTGGCCTTCACGGCGATGGAAGACTCGAGGCGGCAATTGTACGTGCGCTCGCTTGACTCCACCAAGGTGCAGGCACTGGCCGGGACGGAAGCGGCAGAGGACCCGTTCTGGTCGCGGGACGGCCGATCTATCGCGTTTTTCGCGCTGGGAAAATTGAAGCGCGTCGACACGGGGGGCGGCCCGGTGCAAACTTTGTGCGACGCTCCCGCGCCGCGCGGCGGCACTTGGAGTGAGCACGGCGTGATCCTCTTCTCCGGTACGGCGTCCACAATCATGCGCGTATCGGATCAGGGAGGGACGGCTGTGGAGGTGGCCATGCAGGGGATCTCTCGCGATTCGGTGAGCGGCCGGTATCCTCATTTTCTGCCTGGAGGCACAACGTTCCTTCATACGGCGACAAATCCCGGCGCCGGCTTGTCGGCAGGTATCTATTGGACCGAATTGGAAACGGGCAAAACGAAGCGATTGCTCCCTGACCGCTCGAATGCAGCCTATGCACGAGACCGGCGTGGGAACGGCTACCTGGTGTTTGTGCGCGAGGGCGCGCTGCTGGCCCAGCCCTTCGATGCGGCCGCCGCCGAACTGAAGGGAGCTGCATTCCCCTTGGCGGAGCGGACTTCGTTTAGTAGCCTGTTCGGACGGGGAAGTTTCTCCGTTTCCAGAACCGGCGTGCTGGCGTACACTTCCGGGAATGCCGGCGTCCGGCAACTCACATGGGTGGCCCGCAGCGGAGAACATGTTGCCAAGGTTGGCGCCCCGGATCAGATCAGACGGCCTATGCTTTCGCCAGATGGGAAACGTGTTGCCTACGATGTCGGAATCGGCAATGGCTCCGATCTATGGGTACAGGACCTCGAACGCAATATCTCCACCCGGTTGACGTTTGACCCCCTAATCGAAGTCTACCCGGTATGGTCGCCCGATGGAACGAAGATCGCCTATTCGGAAGGCCAAGGCAATCAGGCGACGCTGCGCGTAAGAAATGCAAACGGATCCGGAGCATCCGAACTACTGTGGCAATCGCCCAATGGGAAATTCACGCTGGATTGGTCCGATGCGGCTGGCGCCTTGCTTTATTCCGAGATCTCCACCAAAACCAAGCTCGATATCTATGCGTTGCCCATGTCCGGCGATCGCAAACCGGTTGCCGTGTTGAAGAATGAGTTCAATGAACAAAGCGCGGTTTTTTCGCCCGACGGGAAATACATCGCCTATGTTTCGGATGAGTCGGGGCGCAGTGAGGTTTATGTGCAGACCTATCCGCTGAGTGGCGCCAAATGGCAGGTTTCTAACGGTGGCGGCAGCTCTCCCCGCTGGCGCAAGGATGGGCGCGAGATGTTCTACTTGAACGAAGGATCGCTCATGGCGGTGGACGTGGCGCCAGGAGCCGGCTTCCGTCTCGGCGCACCCGTGAAGCTGTTTTCGGTCGCAATCCGCGCCGATGCCATGGAGACCAATGAGCGCTATGCCGTTTCCGCCGACGGACAGCGATTCCTATTGGCGCTCTCCCCGGAGGGGTCGCCCTACGAAATGTTGCCTACGGTTGTGTTTCACGCCCTCGACCGGCCGCGACGTTAGTCGAAGAACAGGTCCGTTCCGGCGGCGGTTAGGTTGAGTTCGGGAACGGAGTAAGCCTCCACTTCGCGCAAGCCCCCGCGGTAAAGGTACAAGCGTCGATTCCGCGGGTCCAACAGCCACACGTGAGCAATGCCCGCCGCGGTGTATTCGCGCAGCTTCTCCATGACATCGGCGATGCGGTCGTCCGGGGAAATGATCTCGACGGCGATCAACGGCAGGCGATCGGGGACGCTGCCCGCCGGCTCGGCAGGCCAGAAGATAGAGACATCAGGGATCGCGTGACGGCCGGTCCTCAGTTTCACGCGCAGTTCCGGCGCAGCCTGGATGTTCAGTGATTGTTCCTTGTCTCCGAAGAAGCGCACCAAGCGGATTTGCGTCCTGCTGTGGAACCAATCGGGTAAGCTGCGCTCCACCACCGCCCCGTCTCGAAATTCCCGATCGAGATCCGGGAAGCTCGTGCGAAGATAGGCCTCTTCAGTGAGCGCGGCCTTGGCTGGCATAACCCTATCCTAACCCGAACCCGATATTGCGCAATTGGAACGAGACATCCACCGCACCTTGACTACAGCATTGCCAATCCGGATCGGTAGTGAGACCCACCCGCAAACGAGCCCGCTGGAAGATCAATCCGGCCGTCGTATCCCCGCCAAACCTGCGTACCCTCTGGAACCGTCGATCTCGCGGCCTTCCAGATCGGCCGGAATCGAATCCGAACCGGGCTGTCTGCTCCGAACCAGTTGTACTCCTGTATCGTCTCCTGTCGATAGCAGTCGTCGTGAAAGCCAAAAACGGTTTCTTTGCCAACCTTCACCAGGAAGGATGGCCAAATTCCACCCTCATTCTTCTGATAATGCCAGATCTCCCGATACTGGTTGGGCCGAGTTCGCACCAGGATCGATTTCCATCGTGGAGCGGTCTCCTCTTCGAAGAAATAAAGAACATCGAAGATAGAATAGCCGCGAATTTTCCCAATCAGGCGCACTTCTGTCCTGGTCTTCTTTTTGTGTGTCCCCGCGAGCTTCTTCTCCGGCGGACACAGGAAGCAGAGTTCCGCATCCTCATCACGTAAACTCGCCGCTCCCACTCAGCGGCAACCGGAAGCACAACGGCCAGAAGTAGCAAAACGGATCGCATGGAGTTGTTACTGGCTCTCTCCACCCCCCACCACTTCCAAGAACGCCCGCGCTGCGTGGCTGAGTCCGCGGCGGGCCGGGTAGACGAGGCGGATCTTCCGCTCCAGCTTCAACTCCTCCACCGTGACTTCGGCTAACTGCCCGTTCTCGACGTCATGCTCCACGCACATCTTTGGCAGGAACGCCACCCCTTCATTCCTCTGCACCATCAGCCGGATGGTCTCCACCGTCGGCATTTCCACGTCCATATTCAACGGCACCTTGTGCCGCTGAAACTCGCGGATGACGTGCTCGCGGTAGGGCGATACAACATTATGCGCCACGAATGTTTCCATCCCCAGTTCCGTAATCGACACCGACCCGCGCTTGGCGAACCGGTGCTCCGGCGATACTACAAAGGCCAGGTGATCCGTATAAATCACCCGCGTGTACAAATGCTCATCGCCCGGGTCATAGCTGATGACACCCAACTCCAGATCTCCATCGAGCAACTGCGCTGGAATGCGGCTCGACAGCGTCCGCCGCACCTGCACCTTCACCTTGGGATACAACCGCCGGTACTTCTCAATATGTTGCAACAGGTATAGCGAAGTGGATTCGTTCGCTCCCACTATCAGGCGTCCGGTGGAATTATCGCGTAGCTCATCGAGCGAGTTCTCTAGTTCCCGCTCGAGATTCTCAAACCGGCGGGCGTATTCCATGACGATTTTGCCCGCATCGGTGAGCAACAAATCGCGACCCGATCGGTCAATCAGCTTCTCGCCCAATTGCGATTCCAGGCGTTGCACCGCCAGCGACACCGCCGGCTGTGTGCGCAACAACTTCTCACCCGCGCGCGAAAAGCTTTTCTCACTGGCAACCGCCAGGAAAACCTTCAACGGATACAACTCCACTTGTGGCAACTCCTATCCCCGAACGCGTCCGAACACCGTCCTCTATAAACAAAGCTTATCGCAGCTTCCAACAGAATGTATCGCGAGATGTACAATAGCCCTAATCACCGATGCCTCTTGCCCCTGGCGCCAACCTGAGCCACTATGAGATCCTCGCCCCGATCGGCGCGGGCGGAATGGGCGAGGTGTACAAAGCCCGCGACACCCGGCTCGACCGCATCGTCGCCATCAAAGTTCTCCCTGAGCACATCGCCCAGCGCGAAGATCTGAAAGCCCGCTTTGAACGTGAAGCGCGCGCCGTGGCGTCGCTCAACCATCCCCACATCTGCGTGCTCTACGACATCGGCCAGGAGCAAGGTGTGCAATACATGGTGCTGGAGTATCTCGAAGGAGAAACCCTCGACGCCCGGCTGCAACGCGGCGCACTCCCTCTGGACACGGCGTTGCAATACGCGATGCAGACCGCCGATGCACTCGACCGCGCGCACCGCGCAGGCGTGGCGCACCGCGACATCAAGCCGGCCAACCTGATGCTCACCCGCGACGGGGTGAAGGTGCTCGACTTCGGCCTCGCCAAATCGAAAGCGAAACCGGGGCCCACAGAGGCCACCATCGTCGCCTCGCTCACCAGTGAAGGAACCGTGCTCGGCACTCCGCAATACATGTCCCCGGAGTTATTCGAAGGCCGCGAAGCCGATGCCCGGGCCGATGTTTGGGCTTTCGGCGCAGTGCTGTACGAAATGGTCACCGGGCGCAAGGCCTTCGAAGGGAAGAATTACTCCAGCCTGGTCGGAGCAATCCTCTCCACCGAACCGGCCCCCGTGGCCCCGGTCTGGCTCGACAAAATCATCCGCCGCTGCCTGGAAAAGGATCCCGAAGACCGCTGGCAATCGATCCGCGACGTGCTGCTGGAACTGCGCTCGCTTCCTATACAATCTGAAGCCCGCGAGAAGCCTCCCGCAGCCCGGCCGTGGCTCGCCTGGGCCGTCGCTGCCATTGCCACTGCCGCCGCTTTGGTTCTTGGCGCCTTCCATTTGCGGAAGCCTGAGGTCCCGGTATTGACGGCTTCGCTGGTTCCTCCCGGCAAGTCACCGTTCCGCGAGATCGCCGTCTCTCCCGACGGCAAGATGGTGGCGTTCACCGCCGCGCTGGACGGAAGGAGGCAGCTGTACGTCCAGTCCACGCAAACTCCAGGCGCCAGACTCCTCGCCCCGGCCGAAGGCGTGGAGTTCCTCTTCTGGTCTCCGGACAGCCGTTCCATTGGCTTCTTCGCCCAGAACAAACTGAAACGGATGGAAGCGGCGGGCGGACCCGTGCAGACGTTGTGCGACGTGATATCCCCCCGCGGTGGTAGCTGGAGTGAACAAGGTGTCATTCTGGCCGCCGCAGCCGGGGTTGGAATGCTGCGTGTATCCGACCAGGGAGGGACACCGAGTCCCGTGGTTTCTAATAGGGGAGCAGCGAGGTCCATGCTCGATTATTGGCCAGCATTTCTTCCGGGTGGGCGCTCCTTTTTGAGTACCTCCAGTGCTGGATCTCCCCAACCTGGTATCTATTTGACTCACCTCGATAGTGGCAAATCCTTACGCCTACTTTCCGATGGCTCGAATGCATTGTACTCACAAGACCAACAGGGCAACGAGTACGTGATTTTCTCGCGCGCGGGAACCTTGCTCGCCCAGCCATTCGATTCCGCCTCCGGAGCGCTCCGCGGTTCCAGCCGCCCCGTGGCGGAGAAGGCTGCCACCGTCACGAATCTCCAATGGACTCCGTTTTCCCTCTCCCGCAAGGGCCTCCTGATCTATGTTTCGGAAGGGAATAGCGGGGTCCGGCAAATGGTCTGGCTGAGTCGCTCCGGGGACCGGTTGGGCACGGTCGGCAAGCCGGGCATCATCTCGCAAGCCGTCCTGTCGCCGGATCAGAAGTCCGTGGCCTTTGACCTGCGGGATGGGGCGGGTGGGGATCTCTGGGTCCACGAATTCGCCCGAGGTGTGGACACCCGTATCACGTTCGAACCGCCCATCGAGCAGTATCCGGTCTGGTCGCCGGACAGCGCCAGCATCGTCTATACCAGCAGGGACGCCTCAAAAGGCGGCATCCACCTCCGGAAGGCGAGCGGGGGCGGCGTTACTGAACCACTACTCTACTCCTCCAATCCGAAGTTCGTGCTCGACTGGTCCGCGGCCGCCGGCGCGATCCTGTTCTCCGAGCCTGCCGGCAAAACCAGATTCGACATCCACATGCTTCCCCTCAGCGGAGAAAGGAAGCCCGTTCCGCTGCTCCACTCGGAGTTCAACGAGCAGAGCGGCACGCTTTCCCCCGACGGCAAACACCTGGCCTATGTCTCGGACGAGTCGGGACGCTACGAGGTCTTCGTGCAGACTTTTCCCCTCAGCGGGGCGAAATGGCAAGTTTCCGTCAGCGGCGGTATCGGTCCACGCTGGCGGAAAGACGGACGGGAGCTTTACTTCACCAATGAGGGTGTATTGATGGCTGCCGCCGTTACTCCCGGGGCGAATTTCCATGTGGGAACGCCTGTCCGGCTGTTTTCTTTTGGGGAGGCCCAAACGACGATCGAACGTTACTCCGTCTCGGCCGATGGACAGCGATTCCTGTTCGCGCTCCCGGTGGAAACCGAGATGAGAACACCCGCTGCCACGATCGTGCTCAACGCGCTCGACCAGCCGCCGAAGTAATCGTCATGGATCCCGTATCGATCGCACATTACCGCATCAGCGGCAAGCTCGGCGAGGGCGGCATGGGCGCCGTGTATCGCGCCACCGATACGAAGCTGAATCGCGACGTGGCGATCAAAGTGTTGCCCGACGCCTTCGCCAATGAGCCCGACCGGTTGGCCCGGTTTCAGCGGGAAGCACAGGTGCTGGCCGCGCTGAATCACCTCAATATTGCGGCCGTGTACGGCATCGAAGAACGGGCCATCGTCATGGAGTTGGTCGAAGGGCCGACTCTGGCGGAGCGTCTGGCGCAGGGGCCATTGCCGATCGAGGAAGCCCTGTCCGCTGCCCGGCAGATCGCGGAGGCTTTGGAAGCCGCGCACGAAAAAGGCATCATCCATCGGGATCTGAAGCCGGCCAATGTCAAGCTCACCATGGACGGCAAAGTAAAAGTGCTCGACTTCGGACTTGCCAAGTTGTCCGACCCCGCGAGCAGCGAGGATCCGGCCACGGCGCCGACGTTGGTTCGGGGGAATTCGCCGACGCTGGCCGGAGTGATCATGGGCACGGCCGGCTACATGTCGCCCGAGCAGGCGCGCGGCCAGCGCACGGATAAGCGCGCCGACATCTGGGCGTTCGGCGTCGTGTTGTATGAGATGCTGTGCGGCCGGACGCTGTTCGGCGACGGCGAAACCGTCACCGATATGATCGCCGCCGTGGTGACGCGCGATCCTGATTGGAGTGTGTTGCCCGCCTCCACGCCTCCGGTCATCAAAAAGCTTCTGCGGCGCTGTTTGGAGCGCGACCGCAGGAAAAGGCTGCCGGATATCGCGGTGGCGCGCATGGAAATCGATGAGGCGCTCACTGGCCCGGTGGAAGCCGCTTTCAGCAGTGCGCCCGCGGAGATGGTTGTGGCGGCTCCGAAAGCGGCGGCACGATGGTGGCCGTTGGCGTTTGCGGTGATGACCATAGCCGCCGGAACATTTGCCTTCCTCCACTTTCAGGAGTCTTCTCCACAGCCGCTGACTGCCCGTTTCACGGTCCAGGCACCGGAAAAAAGCTCCTTTAGCCGCTTTGGTATGGCAGTGTCCCCCGATGGGAAGCATGTGGCCTTTGTGGCCTCGGACACCTCGAGCCAGACAATGGTGTGGCTCCGCGACTTGGACTCCACAACGGTCCGCAGCCTGCCGGGCACCGAGGGCGCCGCATTCCTTCCCTTCTGGTCGCCGGATAGCCGTTCGCTGGGGTTCCCCGTGCTGGGGAAACTGAAGCGCGTCAACATCGCCGGAGGTCCGGTGGAAACCCTTTGCGAAGTGCAGGGCTCCATTCTTGGCGGTACCTGGAGCAGCCAAGGGGTGATCCTGTTCAGCACCAACAGTGGCGGCGTGCAGCGCGTGGCGCAGGCGGGAGGAATTCCCGAACCGGTTACGAAACCGGACTTTGCCCGCGGCGAACAGGCCCACATGCGGCCCTGGTTTCTTCCTGACGGAAACCACTTTCTTTATGTGACGCGAGCTTCCACTTCCCGGGCGGCCATCTACCTCGCCAGTCTGGATGGAAAGCCGGCCAAAATGTTGGTGAACTCCTCCCAGACCGGGCAGTACGCGCCGCCACTGCCCGGCGCCTCTCATGGACATTTCCTCTATCTGCGTGAAGGCATCCTGATGGCGCAGCCTATGCATCCTTCCCGCTACGAACCCGTGGGCGAGCCTTTTCCCATTGCCGAACGGGTGGGGGCAACACTCGGCCTTGGCTACTTCGGGGTATCTCAGAATGGAGTGTTGGCGTTTCGCACGGCATTGGAGCAAGGCACATCCACCGGTTCTCAGCTCGCCTGGTGGGACCGGGAAGGCAAAGAGCTTGCGACGATCGGCCCTGCCGGCAGATTCATCGGTTTGACCTTGTCCCCGGATGGCAAACAACTCGTCACGCCACAAACGGATAACAGTGGCAAGCGGAATCTCTGGTTAATGGATGTTGCCCGGCAAATTCCCAACCGGTTTACGTTCGACAGCGCTGTGGATGACTTCCCGGTGTGGGCTCCCGATGGAAAGAAGGTGGTTTTCGGTTCCGAACGCGGATCGCTCGGTGTGCGAAGGCTTTATTGGAAGGATGCCGGCGGTTCGGCGAACGAGGAACTGCTGTTGAATGGGGATGGAGCGGCGCTGATGCCGAATTCCTGGTCGCCGGACGGTAAGCATCTGCTCTACTCACGCAACGATCCTAAGACCCGGCTCGATCTATGGGTGCTGCCTATGACTGGAGCCACGCCGGAGGAGAGAAAACCCCAGTTGTATTTGCAGACCCCGTTTGCGGAGCATGAGGCCCAGTTCTCGCCCGATGGGCGGTGGGTCGCCTACCGTTCCGACGAGTCCGGGCGTTTTCAGATTTACGTCCAGTCCTTCCCGGCCGGGAGCGGCAAGTTCCAGATCTCGAGCGAGTCTGGCTCGCATCCCCGCTGGAGCCGCGACGGCAAAGAGCTGTTTTATCTGTCGGGGGAACAAGTGCTGACCGCGGTCCCGGTGAAGACCACGGGGCGCTTTGAGGCCGGCACGCCGCGTCCGCTGTTTCGCGTGAGGTTTTTGCTCGGAAGCAGCGCGTTGGCGTACGACGTGAGCGCCGATGGAAAACGGTTCGTTGTGATTCGTAACGAGAAAGAGGAAACGGAAACCCATCCCATTACCGTGGTGGTGAACTGGCAGGCGGCCGCCAGACGCTGAACACATAAATTGTGTGTTGCATATTATCAATGTGATGAATAAGAACATCACCCTTATGAACGCGATGGTGCGCGAGTTGTTGGAAGAGAAGCTGCGTTCCAGCTCACGGACGATGGATGCCGTGGAGCAAATGTTGGCCATCTCCGCCGAAGCGCCCTTATTCTCGGTCGATTTGCAGTCGTATAGCCGGCAGGAACTGCATGAACGGTAAAGTGTTTTTTGATACCTCACCAGCACGCGGGTAGTTCAGGAATTCCATGCCGCGGGTTCAAAGAAGCTGCGGATACCCAGTGACATACTGCGCACCCTGACAATGGCGCTTTTGCAGTTGCCCACTGTGGTGGTTCAAGCAGATCAAATTACTGCCGCTCTTGAGCTTGAAACACGATTTCAGATTTCGTTCTGGGACTCGCTCATATTCGCGGCCGCGGAGTCAGGTGGGGCGAGGGTGGTATTGTCCGAGGATCTCAAATGGACAGCGGTATGGCAATGTGGTTGTGGAGAATCCATACGCCTGTGGATGCACGCGCGCCGTTGGGCGACACAAGAGAGTGTCGGACTACGGCTAGAGACCGCCGCTGGCCCCATCGCATCGAGTGCGGGGCAGCAGTGCCGGCTCATACCAAGGTGGGCGGGCTTCGCCCTCATGGGCACCGCCGAGTAAATGAGTAAGGAACAGGCGGGCAAGCCTGTGGACAAGCCGTCCCCATTCACGGACGAAACCTACAGACGCACACACGATTGCGGAAAGGGTTGTACCCAGGTTGGGAACATGCTATCCATAGGATGGTGTGCGAATCATTGCTCGAAGTACGCTCGTGCGTTTTGTGGAAACGCTAGCGGGCCGCAGCGATCAGCATGCAGTGGAGTCTGCGCTGAATGCTTGGGTTCAGGAAGTGGAGAATGCCCGATGGGACAACCCGGCGGCGGTCCGCAAGTCCTACGGCACCGCAAGTATCATCAATGAAGAGCGAGTGGTCTTCAATATCAAGGGCAACAGCTACCGCCTTGTAGTGGCGATTCAGTATCGCCGTGGAATCGTATTCATCAAGTGGCTTGGGTCTCACAAGGATTACGACACGATCGATGCCGGGAGGATTCAGTATGGCGATCAAACCTATACGAAACGACGCGGATCATGACAACGCGTTGCTGGAGATTGAACGGTTGTGGAACGCGCGTGAAGGCACGTCGGCCAGTGACCGTCTGGAGGTCCTCACCACCCTTGTGGAGGCCTACGAACGTACCCGCTTCCCTGCTGAGCCTCCTGAACCGATTGCGGCGATCCAATTCCGCTTGCAGCAACAAGGCTTGGGTCCGAGCGCACTGATCGGGGTGATTGGGAGCCGGACCAGGGTTTACGAGGTCCTGCGGGGAGACCGTCAACTCACACTGCCGATGATCCGGCGGTTGCATGATAAATTCGGAATCCCGGCGGAAGTCTTGATCCGGCCGGCGGCGAAGCGCAACACAAAGCCCGCCGCCTGAAGCACAGCCCCGTTGGCGCCATACGACTTCCCCATGCCACCATCTCGGTGTACCTAAAAACTGTGAGCCCGCTCGATCACATCGTCGAGGATTTGAGATCGTAGCCACCCGACAAGGTTACGCGATGGCCGCAAGTTACATTCGCCACCTCAAGCCGGTCAGCCAGGAGGCGCGCGAAGCAGCCCTTGCCCGCACGTTTGGATGCTCTTCACCCATATGCCGAGGCTGAAAACGCTCACGGTGCAACCACACCTGCTCAGGCATAAACCACCACCATGCCGTAAGAACATCCGTATCCGGGAGACGTTACAGCACACATTAGGCGGTTCAACGGTGCGCCGAATATTTAAATGTGCCGATGCTTCTTCGGTCGCGGTTGAGAAGGTGCGCTAGACTGGCGCTTGTGCTTCTCCATCCTCGGTACGAGTGCAGTCATGCGCTCGTCATTGGCATCAATGCGTACAAGGTTGCGCCGCCGCTCGGCTATGCCCGTCAGCGATGCGGAGGCAGTCGCTGCGGCTCTGATAAAGGAGTTCTCGTTCCCATCGAGCAACGTGCAGCTCCTTCTGAACGGTGAAGCGACGCGAGATGCAATCGCGAGGCGGTTCCTATCGTTTGCCCGTGATGGTTGCGGCGCAAACGACCGTCTCGTTGTATTTTTCGCCGGTCACGGACACACCGAGAGCAGTCATCGGGGAGAGGTAGGGTATCTCGTCCCCTGGGAGGGCGACCCAGCCGACCTCGCGACGTTGATCCGTTGGGACACCTTGACGAGGGATGCCGATCTCATCGAGGCCAAGCACGTCCTCTTCGTCATGGATGCGTGCTACGGAGGTCTGGCAGTCACGCGCGCGCTGAAGCCCGGCGCAATGCGTTTCATGAAGGATATGCTGCAGCGGCGATCACGACAGGTGCTCACGGCCGGAAAGGCGAACGAAGTTGTAGCCGACCTCGGCGGTCCATTGCCGAATCATTCCGTTTTCACCGGCCACTTCCTGGAAGCGTTGGCCGGCAAAGCGGCCGGTCCCGAAGGCATACTGACGGCTAACGGCGTGATCGCATACGTGTACCGCAGCGTTGCCAACGACGCCGGATCGAGACAGACGCCTCATTTCGGATACTTGAATGGCGACGGGGATCTTATCTTCAACGATGCCGTTCTTGCTGCGCTTGCGCCGCCAACGTCCGGGGATTCCGGAAAAGGCGACGCCGATATTTTGAGTGCCATACCAGGAGTTCTCATGCCGAGGGAAACGGAGGAGGAGATGACGGCGGCAGAACAGGCGAAGGAACTGCTGGCTGAAGAGAAACTGCGCATCAAACTGCACGACTTCATCGCGATCAAGACTCGCGAGGCGCTCTCGGCAACTGGCGACGACAACTTCCCGAATCGAGGGAAGTGGTCCGCTGATGATTTTGTCACGCGCCTTCAGAAGTACGAAGTAGCGATGGACGACCTTGCCCAAGTGCAAGGTCTACTCGGACTCTGGTCGGAGCCGTATCATCGCGGAATCATACAGGTCGCTCTACAACATCTCGCCGGACGGCTGGGTCCTTCCAGTGGGCTGGTGGCGTGGTCCGCGTTGCGATACTATCCGCTGCTTCTCTTGATGTACTGCGGCGGGATAGGCGCGATTGCAGCAAACAAGTACGAGAATCTGCGGGACATCTTGCTTGTGCCGATACGCGGTCCCCGCGAGTCATCAGACGATGACGGTCCACTTCTGCTCACGGTTGGTCGGCAGATGAGTGAAAATCAACGATGCCTTCAAGATGATACCGGGCCATGAGCGCCAATACACTCCGCGAAGCGAATACCTGTTCAAGTTGCTCCAGCCGCTTCTCGATGACGTGCTCTTTCTGGGCACCGAGTATGAAGCCATCTTCGACCGATTCGAGGTATTGTACGCGCTTATGCACATCACGATTTCTCTGAGGTAACCGGGCGCGCATGGGGGCCTGTTGGGAGATTCGAATGGAAGGGGCGTTGGGGCTCGCGCGGGCCGCTGGGCGCAGTGCTGGAGGAGGCTGAACGGGAGGGCGAGTCGTGGGCACCTGTAAGAGCGGGATTGTTCGGAGGATCGATCGAGAGATTCAACAAGATCGCAACGGGATACAGCGAGTTGATCAACGGACTGGGTTGGCGCTGACCGGCCCATCGATTTCAGCCGAATAAGGTACGTCAAGAGCAACTTTAAGCCAGCACGGGCGCCGATGAGCAGATGAACCAGGCAGGATTCGCCTTCCGCCGTTACGAAGACGCATCACTGCGCTAGGCGGGAATCGAAAGTCACTCTGGTTTGACCCACTACGGGCTCTACGACACCGCGGTAGCAATGGAACGATAGGCCGATCGCTTCCGGGTCACACGACTAAATCATATATTTATCAATCAGATACACGTTGCCCCTTTCTACCCGCATGGTATCCTTGAGATCGGCGTGCCGTTCGGCAATCGGGGAGATCCAGCCGACGTCCTCGACCGTCATTCATCACCGTTCATCACTTTTCATCACTCACTAAACCCATCCAACCCAACTCACCTATAAACATCCCTTATCTCATGCTCATCCCAAATGCATATACGGAAAATTATAAATTTGCTAAATCCACCCCCCCTGCGTCATAATCCCAAGTAACCCCCCCTGGACTGGAGTAACTGGCCAGCTTCCTTAGAGAGGGTTGATTTGAGCCAAGCGAACGGAGACCATGATGTCGCAAAGCACTCGCGTTTACATCTTCGACACTACTTTGCGCGACGGGGAGCAATCCCCAGGTTGCAGCATGACTGTGGGTGAGAAAATGCGCCTCGCGTATAAACTCACCGAACTCGGCGTGGATACCCTTGAAGCCGGGTTCCCTATTGCCTCGGAAGGTGACTTCGAGGCCGTGGACGCGGTCAGCCGCGAATTCCAATGGGTGCAGGTGGCGGCTCTCGCCCGCGCCAACACCCTGGATATCGAACGTGCCGCAAAGGCTCTGGAACACGCCAAACGTCCACGCATCCATACTTTTATCGCAACCAGCGATATCCATCTCAAGTACAAGCTGAAGAAATCCCGTCAACAGGTGCTTGAGGAGGCAGCCGCCGCGGTCGAACTGGCCCGGCGCTATGCCGATGATGTAGAGTTTTCCGCGGAAGACGCCACGCGCACGGATTGGGACTACCTCGAAGAGGTGAGCCGTGCCGTGGTCGAGGCGGGAGCGCGCACGGTGAACCTACCAGACACCGTGGGCTTTTCCGTGCCCACCGAATACGCGGAGTTGATTGGGCGCATGGTCAATGCGCTTGGCGATAAAGCCATCGTCAGCGTCCATTGCCATGATGATCTGGGCCTCGCCGTTGCCAACTCCATCGCCGCCGTCGAAGCCGGCGCGCGGCAGATTGAGTGCACCATTAACGGCATCGGCGAAAGGGCAGGGAACTGCTCGCTCGAGGAAGTTGTAATGGCCATGAAGGTGCGTAACGACCGCTTGCCCTACCACACGGGCATCGTGCCGGAACACATCTACGCATGCAGCCAGTTGCTTACGTCTACCATTACGTTCGGGCCGCAACCGAACAAAGCCATTGTGGGCGAAAACGCCTTCGCGCATGAGGCAGGCATCCATCAGGATGGCTACCTCAAAGAACGCACCACTTACGAAATCATCGACCCCAAATCGGTTGGCGTGCCGGAAACCAAGCTCGTCCTCGGCAAGCACAGTGGACGCCATGCGCTGAAGAAGCGCTGCGAAGACCTCGGCTTCGAACTCGATGGCGCCGAAATCAACATCGTCTACCAGAAGTTCACCGAAATGGCCGATCGCAAAAAGGGCGTCACCAACGACGAGATCGCCAACCTCATCCGCCAGCATGTGGCGCGGTTCGCGCACGTGGCCGCTGACTAACCGGCCTGCCTCTTTTCTGGAAACAAGGAATCCATGCAATTCAACGTTCTTACTCTGCCCGGCGACGGGATTGGCATTGAAGTCACGCGTGAAGCCGTGCGCGTGCTGGAAGCCGTGTGCCGCAAGTTCCGGCACACCGTCATCTTGAAGGAAGCTCTGCTCGGCGGCATCGCGATTCATAAGACCGGCACTCCGTTCCCTGACGAGACGGCGAAGCTTGCGGTCGAAGCCGACGCCACGCTGATGGGTGCGGTGGGTCTCCCTGAATTCGACAACGCGCCCCCGGAAAAGCGCCCCGAAAAAGGACTGCTCGGCATTCGCAAGACCCTCGGTGTCTACGCCAATCTGCGCCCTGTGCGCACCTACAAGGCGCTGATGGATTCTTCTCCCCTGAAGAACCACCTCATCGAAGGCACCGATCTGATCATCGTGCGCGAATTGAATGGCGGCATCTATTACGGCACGCCTCGCGGCATCAGCGGTTCCGGTGACGAAGAGCGCGGCACCAACACCATGACCTACACGCGCGCCGAAATCGCCCGCGTCTGCCGCATGGCCTTCAACCTCGCCCGCCAGCGCCGCAAGAAGCTCACCAGCGTTGATAAATCGAACGTGCTGGAAACCTCGCAGCTTTGGCGCAAGGTCGTGGTGGAAGTGGCCGCCGAGTTTCCTGATGTCACCCTTGATCATCTGCTGGTGGACAATTGCGCCATGCAGTTGGTGCTCAATCCGAAGCGGTTCGACGTGCTCGTGATGGAGAACATGTTCGGCGATATCTTGAGCGATGAAGGCGCGGTGCTCGCCGGCTCCATCGGCATGCTGCCCTCGGCCTCCATCGGTGACCGCAAACCCAACGGCGCATGGGTTGGCCTCTATGAGCCCGTCCACGGCTCGGCGCCTGATATCGCCGGCCAGAACAAAGCTAATCCGCTCGGCGCGATTGGTTCGGTCGCCGCCATGCTCGAATACAGCTTCGGGCTTACTACGGAAGCGGCCGCAGTCAATAACGCGGTGGAAGCTGTGTTGAACGCAGGCAAAGTCACCGCGGATCTGAAACCCGCCGGCACACCGCTCACTACCGAGCAGGTTGGCCAGGCAGTTTGTGAGGCACTGTAAACCATGTCGAAGCCACGCACCATTATTGAAAAGGTCTGGGACGCGCACGTTGTCCATGAGCAGCAGGGCAACCCCTCGCTCATCTTCATCGATCTGCACCTGGTCCACGAAGTCACTTCGCCGCAGGCATTCTCCGGATTGCGCGCCCGCGGCCTCAAAGTGCGCCGCCCCGATCTCACCTTCGCCACCGCCGATCACAGCGTTCCCACAACCGATCGCACGCTGCCCATCGTCGATCCCATCGCCGCCGCGCAGGTAGCGCAACTCGAAAAGAATTGCGCCGACTTCGGCATCCCCTGCCTCGGCTACAAGAACCAGAATCAGGGCATTGTGCACGTCATCGGGCCCGAGCAGGGTTTGACGCAACCCGGCATGACCGTGGTCTGCGGCGATTCGCACACGGCCACTCACGGCGCATTCGGCGCGCTCGCCTTCGGCATCGGCACCAGCGAAGTGGAACACGTGCTAGCTACGCAGTGCCTGCTGCAGCGCCGCTCGAAAACCTATCAGGTGAAAGTAGACGGAACCCTCAAACCGGGTGTCGCGGCCAAGGACATCATCCTCGCGTTGATTGCCAAGATCGGCGTGGGCGGCGGCACGGCTTCGGTGTTCGAATTCTGCGGCTCGGCAATTCGTTCGCTCTCCATGGAAGAGCGCATGACGGTTTGCAACATGGCGATTGAAGGCGGCGCGCGTGCCGGCCTCATCGCTCCCGACGACAAGACCTATCAGTATCTCGCTGGCCGCAAATTCGCACCGAAGGGCGCGGATTGGGATGCCGCCGTGGCGCGCTGGAATCAGCTTCCCACCGACGAAGGCGCCACCTACGATCTATCGACCACCATTGATGCCGATGCACTGGAGCCGATGATCACCTTCGGCACCAACCCTGGCATGGGCATTCCGGTTTCCGGGCCAATTCCCGATCCCGCCAACCTCTCCGATCCGATGGAACGCGATTCGCTGGTGAAAGCCCTCAAGTACATGGGCCTCCAACCCGGCAAGCCGATCCTCGGCCAGAAGATCGATGTCGTCTTCATTGGAAGCTGCACCAATTCGCGCATGACCGACCTGCGTGCCGCCGCGGCCTTGTTGAAGGGCCGCAAAGTGAACCCCAACGTCCGTGTGATGGTGGTTCCCGGTTCCATGGAAATCAAGCGCCAGGCCCAAGCCGAAGGCCTCGATCAGATCTTCCGCGATGCCGGCGCCGAGTGGCGCGAAGCAGGCTGTTCCATGTGCATCGCCATGAACGGCGATCAGCTCTCGCCCGGCCAGTACAGCGTTTCCACTTCCAACCGTAACTTCGAAGGCCGTCAAGGCAAGGGTGGCCGCACGCTGCTCGCCAGCCCGTTGACCGCCGCCGCCAGCGCCGTCACCGGCGTAGTCACCGATGTGAGGACCATGCTGTGAGCAAATTCACTTCCTTTACCAGCCAATACGTGTCCATGCCCGTGGACAACATCGACACCGATCAGATCATCCCGGCACGGTTCCTGAAGACGATCTCCAAGGACGGCCTCGGCGACCAACTGTTCAACGACTGGCGCTATGAATCCGACGGCACGCCCAAACCCGATTTCATCCTTAACCAGCCCGAGTCGAAGACGAAGCAGATCCTGCTGGCCGGCGACAACTTCGGCTGCGGGTCTTCGCGCGAGCATGCTCCGTGGGCGCTGACGCAGTACGGCTTCCGCGCTGTGATCAGCACCAGTTTCGCGGACATCTTCAAGCAGAACTCGTTGAAGAACGCGCTGCTGCCGATTGTGGTTTCCCGCGACGTGCACGCCGCGTTGTTCGCCAATCCGGCGTGGGAGCTGAAGGTGGATCTGGCTTCGCAGACGCTCGAATTGCCGGACGGCCGCAAGGTGGAGTTTGCTGTCGATGGGTTCTCCAAGCACTGCTTGCTGGAAGGCATCGATGAGCTTGGATACATCCAGCAGCAGGAAGCCTCCATCCAGGCCTTCGAAGCGAAGCGGGTGGGTTCCATCAACACACTGGCGTAACCATGTATCTCTACGTTGCGCTGCTGCTGGCAGCTGTCGGCGAACTGGGCGCGCAAAAGGTGGACTATCGAGTCCTGGCCACCAATCGCACCTCCACCATGGAGAAGGAAATGAACGATGCGGCTGAAGCGGGCTTCGTTTTCAGCAGTGTCATGGGGGGAGAGACAGGCGGCGGTGGCAAGGAAGTGGTCGCCGTGATGGCGAAGAGCGCCGATGGGTCCACCGGCAAGAGGCGCTACAAACTCCTGGCTACAACGCGCACCGGGACCATGCAGAAGGAGCTTCAGGAAGCCGGCGCCGAGGGTTTTTCCTACTGTGGGCAGACGGTTTTCCAATCGGCTTTCGGTGGCCGCGAGGTCGCTGTCATTCTGGAGAAGAATATGGATGGCGCCCCGCGGAACATCGAGTATCTCTTGCTTGCCACTAAGCGCACTTCCACTATGCAGAAGGAATTGCAGCAGGCTGGGGAGAACGGGTTTCGACTGCTGGGGATGGTGGTTGGGAAGACAGCCATGGGCGGGGATGAAGTGATCAGCATCTTGCAGAGAACGAAGCCGTAGTTCGCGGAACCTCCTGGCCCCCACATACTCCCGCCGCCCAACTGTGGTGCCTTGTGTTGCATCAGTTTCCGGCCTTTGCTGCCGGTTTAATTCTTGTTGGCTGCTTGACTACGGACCATTGCTTCGGCCAAGGCAGGACTCCGGAGTTTGTCGCGCGGCAGTCCAAACTTCATGCCTACGGCGCCAAACTCGATCTATCTCTGCGGCTCGATCGCCCAGCCTATATACCTTTCGAACGGATTGCGATGACGATCCGGATTCACAACCCGACTCCAATTCCCCTCGAGACCGCTGAGCCATTTACACACAAAAGCGCGGCTTTAGACCTTTTTTCGCAGCACCCCCGGTGGCGTGGGATAATCCCGGATGAGATTGGGCCGAGTTCACCGAATCCTCGCAGTGATCAGCTCGACATCAGATACACCACAATACCGCCCACTCGAATGCTCGCCGCTGGGGAAGAAATCACCCGGACATTCTACTCGGATGACAGGCTCACCGGTGATGATCAGAAAATAGTTGCTGCTGGATCCCCGTTGGACATTGGGCAACACAGAATTGTGTATACCTTGACTTCGAAGTCGGTAGGGGCAGATTTTATCGTCGTTCCTGCAGTTTTGGATGCAATCAGTTACGTCCGGCTTGCGGGAACATTCCAGGCGCGTGGCTGGCCTGACCCTCGTTTCCCCGGCCAAGAACCTCTCCCCACGACTCACCCCCGGGGTACGATCATCGCGGCATTGGACGGTGATGGCGCACACTGGATCGTTATCTCAGGGCTCACCGCCGTGAGTCCTGGCGCACTCTATGGCAAGTCGCCCGGTGCTGCCCTGACCGTCGGAGACGGAATCCTCTCCAACTTTACCCGGTTGGCTCGTAGCGCACAGCCGATCACCTCCATTTCCGGCACGGCAGCCCCCGATGACACGATATCCATCACCTGGACCGACTCCAATGGCAAGACAGGTTCCCTCCGAGTGGACACGGATCGCCGAGTCTTCGATAAAGTAGAGGTGAGGCCTTTCCCATGAGCAGTCTCGCCCATTCGCTTGTCAGTTGGTCTGAGTTTCAACAGCTGCCCGAGCGGCCGGAATCCGCCCAGCGCTACGAACTCCACGACGGTGAGGTTGTTGCCGTGCCTCCAGCGAAGCCAATCCACATCAAGATCCAAAGACGAATCGAGAAGTTGCTCGAATCCATAGTCGGCGATTGGGGTGTTGTGACCAAGGAATTCCCCTATCGCCCGCAGCCCAACTTGCAGTTCTGGGTCTCGGATGTCGCCTGTCTCTCCCAAGCCCATTGGGACTCCATGCCAAGCGACGAGTATCCAGTCTTCGCTCCGCCGCTGGTCATCGAAGTCCTTTCGCCATCCAATACTCCCGCGAAGACCAGCCGGCAACGAATCGTCGCCCTCTCCTCCGGCACAGAGGAGTTCTGGGTGGTCGATCCAGTTGGCCGCACGGTCACAGTGACACGGCCTTCGGGCACCACGTTGTATCGGGCAGGCGACATGATTTCCGTGCTTCAATTTGAAACGCCAGTATCCGTTGACGCCATTTTCGCCTAACCCCACTACATGAAATTCCGCGTATGCAGCGCGGACATCTCCTCTGCCTCCGCCTCACTGAACCCCAGCTTCAACATTCGGCGCACCCGCTGCGTGTGCATATCGTTCAGTAACGCGTCCATCGCGTCATAGCCAAATTCCAAATCCTGCGCATCCCAAGACCCGGCCGCCATCAACACCAGCGCCTCAAACACCTCGGCGTTCAACCCCGCCGTGTGCCGCAATGCATCGTGCCGCTTATGCACCGCGTTCATCAGCTTCGCCGCCAACCCCGGCTCTCCCGCCAGATGCGATCGCAAATGCGACATCCCGAACGCAACGTGCCGCGCCTCATCCTGCGCCGCCAGCCGGCACACCGCCTCTGTCACCGGATCCGGCGCATAGTGCTGCAGAAACCACAGCAGGCTTAGAAACGTTCCTTCCCCCAACACCGAAAGCAGAAACGTGGCAATCGCGAAATCCGGTTCTTCAACCAGCGTCTGCAACGAAGCTTGTCCACCCGCCGTCGACAAACCCAACTGCGTCCGCTTCAACAAAGCCCGCCGCGTGAACACCTCCACATGACGAGCCTCATCCGCGGCCTGAATCGCCAACAGTTGCATCACCTCCTTGAAGTGCGGATGCAATTGCGCCAGGAAC
>JAXLQM010000012.1:0-363777 GCA_046331645.1 Bryobacteraceae bacterium | reverse complement strand
TGCCGTCCCTCGTCAAAGTCTGCAGCGCGACGCAAATCGAAGTGCTGGTGCAAAAAGCGCTCCCCGGCGTCACTCTCACCCACATGACGCGCCCCCCCAGCGCCATCCCCATCAAGCTCAATCACCAATACTTCAGCCTCAACATGAGCGGCGTCTATTGGGAAACCGTCCTCCGCGGCCGCAACCTCGCCGCCTACGTCCCCGGCGACTTCCCCGCGCCCCAACTCGAGCTGATCATCCTCCTCCCCGAATAACCGGCACATCGAGACTTTTCAATCATGGTCGTGAGAGTTGTGCAAGCCCAATATGAGAATGGTGTCCTTCGCCCCACTCAGCACTTATGCCTTCGTCCTGGTGAAAAGGTGAGCTTGATCGTTGTCCGCCGTCCGGACAACGATCGATGGGATCTTTCAAGGCTTGCGAATACCTCGAAAGAGGACGATCTTGAACTCGCGGAGCACGGACTCCACGAGTGGTCCAGCCAACTCGATTGAACGGAGCGGACCCTGATTCGGGTGTGCCATCCTTACTAGCCCAACCCTAACCCCCCAAAGCCTGCTCAAAATCCGCCAGCAAATCCCGCCAATCCTCAATCCCAATCGACATCCTCACTAACCCATCCGTCACTCCAGCAATCTCCAACTCCTCCGCCGACACCGAAGAGTGCGTCGTCGACTTCGGATGGCACACCAGCGTCTCCACTCCACCCAGCGACACCGCATTCCTAGCCAACTTCAACCTCCTTAAAAATTCAAACGCCATCGTCTTTCCCCCGCGCAGCTCCAAAGACATCATCGCCCCCGGATAATCGCACTGCGCATCGCGAATCCGCACCTGCTCTGCATCCGCAAACAAACTCGGGTAATGAATCCGTTCCACCTTCGGATGCACCGCCAGGCGCTCCGCGATCCTCTGCGCATTCTTCGACGCTTTGTTCATCCGCAGATTCACCGTCGGCAGCCGCGAATCGAGCATCCAGCATTCATCCGGCTGCAAAATATTCCCAAACAACCCCCGCCGCGCCTTGATCGTCTTCACCAGCGACGCATCCGCCGTCAGCGCCACCCCGCTCAACATATCGCTGAACCCGCCCAGATACTTCGTCCCCGAATACAAACACACATCCGCGCCCAATGCCAGCGGATGCTGAAACGTCGGCCCCAGGAACGTGTTATCTACCATCACCAGCGGCTTCACTGCACGCCGCCCCGCCGCCTCCACCGCCTGCCGGATGTCCGTCATCATCAGCGTCGGATTCGCCGGCGTCTCAATCAACACCACCCGCAAATTCTCGGTCTTCTCAATCGTCTCCACCAGTTCCGCGCCGCGCCCCGCGCGCACCGCCGTCCCACGGATCCCGAACGGCTCCAGAAACTCATGTATCAAATGTTGCGTCCCGCCATACAGCGGAACCGTGTACACCACCCGGTCCCCCGGCCGCGCAAACGCCAGGATCGACGTCATGATCGCCGCCATCCCCGAATTGAACACCACCGCCGCCTTCGCCCCCTTCTCCAGGGGCACAATCTGATCCTCCAATATCTCCGCATTCGGATGATTGAAGCGGCTATAAATCAAATCCACATGCTCACCGGGCGTCGCCTGTGCACGCCCGCCCGCAATCGCGAAAGCGCGTTCCGCCGCTTCCGGACTCGTAAATACATAGGTGGAACTGCGAAATACCGCCGGACGTGCCGACCCGACACTAAGCGCCGGATCGAATCCCCGCGCCAGCACCGCTGTCAGCGGCCGCATCGGATGATTGTCTTTGTCCATGCCCTGAGTGTAGCGCCGCCTCTCCCCGCGCGCTCACAAACGCCCCCAGCTCCGCAAACCCCGTGAACGAAGGCTTTCCCTCCAGCCACCGCTCCGGCACGCCCGCCCACGGCACTGCCCCCACCAACGGCGATTTCCAATACAACGCATCCGCCCGCTCCAAAAACAACCGCGCGGATTCCTTGAAATCGAGCGTCGCCGGATCCAGCACCGCCACATACACATCCGGCTTCAAAAACCCCAGCACACTGTTCGATTCCAGAATCACATTCGCATTCTCCGCCACCAATTCTTTCAACACCGGCAGAGCATGCCCCAAATCCCCCATCGCCGTCCGCAGCCAGTACGACCGCGCCGCGCCTGCCGTCAAATAGCGTCCCGAATCCGTCCCATCGGCCTCTATCTGCTCATCCAGCACATACGGATGCTCCGGATTCTTGGGCGCGCAATCGCACGGCTTCCCATCCAGACTGCAAACGCCATGCCCGTGCTGCGTAATCTTCACCGCCACCCAACCCATCTCGCGCGACGCCGCAATGATCCCGCACATCGTTGACGTCTTCCCCACATTCCGCGAATGTCCACCCACCGCCACCAGCATCAGTCCTTCTCCTCCAACAGCCGCGCCACCTGCCGCTTCAGTTCCAACAACTCCTTCCGCATCGCCGGCAGCTTCGCCACATTCGCCAATTGCTCCAGAATCTCCTTCAACGGCCGCGCTGGAGTCCCCCACACCACCTCTCCACTGCGAATCACCTTCGACGTCAACACCCCGCATCCCGATCCCAGCACCGCCCGCGACTCAATCCGGGCCTTGTCCCCAATCCCCACCTGCCCGCCAACCACCGCGTAATCCTCCACCACCACAGCGCCCGAAAACCCGGTCTGCGCCGCCACTACGACATGATTCCCAATGCGGCAATTGTGCCCCACATGCACCATGTTGTCGATCTTCACCCCATCGCCAATCCACGTCACGCCCAGCGCCGCGCGATCCACCGTGGCATTCGCCCCAATCTCGCAATCATCTCCAATCCGCACCCGCCCCACTTGTGGAAACTTCTCCCACCGGCCCTTCTCCATCACAAACCCAAACCCATCGGCGCCAATCACGCACCCCGCGTGCAGCACCGCGCGCTCTCCGATGTCCACGTCATCATAAATCGTCACATTGGCATGCAGCCGCGACCCGGCCCCGATCGTCACCCGCTTGCCCACCACGCTGCCCGCCCCAATCACGCTCCCGGCCCCGATCTTCGCCCCGTCCCCCACCACCGCCCGCGCCGCAATCGAAACCCCGTCGCCTAATTCGACACCTTCCCCAATCACCGCCGATGGATGCACACCCGCCACCGGAGCCTCCGCCGGATGAAAGCGATGCAACAGCCGTGCAAACGAACCCCGCGGATCCTTCGTCCGTACCACCGTCCGTCCCGCTGCATTCACAAACTCCGGAGTCACCAGCAGACAACCCGCCGCAGAAACCAACGCCGCCTGCAAAGCTTTCCGGTTCCCCACAAACGCCACTTCATCGTGCCCCGCCGCTTCCAGATCCGCCACCCCGGCGATCTCCCGCTCCCCATCGCCTTCGAAGGTGGTGCCCAACCACTCCGCAATTTCACGAACCCGCATCATGCGGCGCTAACCTCCCCATAATTCGGATATCGGCCCATACAGATCGCGGTCTGAGAACGGCACATACTCAAACCCTCTCCCAATTGGATCATCTTTGCGCACGGTCGTGTAATCAATCCCTAGCGCCGAATACACCGTCGCCTCGACATCCTCCGCCCGTATCTCGCGATTGCGACCCCACCCTGTCTCATTCGTCACCGCGCCCGAGGCATCCGTCGCCCCAATCGCCCGTCCCCCGGAAATTCCGCCGCCCGCAAACAGCGCCGCCTGCTGCACGTGATGATCGCGGCCCTTGCCCGCATTGATCGCCCCTGGCACACGCCCAAATTCCCCCATCGCCACAATCAGGGTCTCATTCAACAACCCATCGTTCCGCAGATCCCCGATCAGCGTCCCCAGCGCCGTATCGAACTCTCTCATCTTCAGCACATGTCCGGCGTTGTTCACATAGATGTTCTCGTGATGATCCCAATCGCCCTGGTTGATCTGAATGAACCGCACGCCCGCCTGCGCCCGCAACAGATTCCGCGCCGCGATACACGCATTCCCAAAGCCGGTATTCCCAAACCGGTTCCGCTCATTCTGATCGAACGTGAAAATCCGATTCACCTCGTCGTTGTACATCAGCTTCCGCGCCGCCGTCTGAAACGCGAACACTTCATCCATCTCCGGTCCAAACTCCCGCGATTCGCGCAACTCCGCCGTCATCTGGTCCAGCAACTCTGTCCGCTTCTGAAACCGTGCCTGCCCGTCGCGATGCGTCGTGTTCGCCATCCCTCCGCCGCCCGGACTCACATAAAACGGCGAATGCTCCGGCGGAAAATACCCCGGCCCAGGTCCCGACGTCGCGTTCAAATTCACAAACGCCGGCAGCGCCCGCCCCGCATTCTGCTTGGCAAACTCCAGTGACACCACCGATCCGATATGCGGCGCAATGCGCGAACTCGACAGTGTTGGGTTCCGCCCAATCTGAATCCAGTTCCGAGCCAGATTGTGTACCAGCGCCCACGCCCGGATCGATCGCACCAGCGCAATATCGCCCATCTGCTCAGCCAGCTTTGGCATCGCCCCCTGCGGCCACCGCACGCCCCCGTACGACGCCGGATTGAAATTCGACGGCACCCAGGCCCCATCCTTGAAATCGAACGTGTCGATCTGGCTCGGGCCGCCATTCATCACAATGTAGATCACCTGCTTCGCCGTGCCCTTCAGCACCGGAGCCGCCCTTGCCACCGTCTCCATCGGCCGCGACGGCAACAGAAAATATCCGCCCACCGCCGACGCCACATGCCGGAACAACATCCGCCGCCCCAGCTCCGGCCGCCGCCAGAAAGGAGCACCGGAAATCCCCGTCCAATCGAATCCAAAACGATTCTTCATTTCCGTCTCCCTAGTAACTGAACAGAAACTCCGGCTTGTTCACCAACGCCCATGCCAGATCCTCAATCAGATTTCCCCGGTCCGCCGCATTCGCCGCCTTGTTCAAATACTCCACTGCGATCTGCTTCTCTTTCGCCGTAGGCATCCTCGACAGGAAAATCAGATGCAATTCATCCGCGGCCTCTTCATTCGTCCCGAGCTTGGCCACCGCCGCCAGCACCGGCGAGGTCACCATCTTCACCCGGTACGCCACAAAGTTATCGTTCATCAGGTTCATCTGCTGCAGCACACTCAAACTCCCCGATCGTGGCTGCGAATCGCGATTCCCCCGCAAGAAGAAATTTAAAAACGTAGCCGCCGCTCCATCCACCCGAGGCTCGGCCGGCTCCGGCAACTGCATCGCATACTCCAGTTGCTTATCAAACCCCGTCACCCGGTAGTACGTCGCCACGCCCGTCGAAGTCACCACAGCATCGTGAATCTCTTCCGCCATCAGCCTCCGCGGATAGTGCCGCGCGAAAGAAGTCACATACTCGTACTTCCATTCCCCGTCATAGCGCGAACTCAATTGGTACGCCGTCGATTGCACAATCGTCCGCAGGAACCCGCGCAGATTGTAATCGTAGGCCGCCAGAAACTTCGCCAGTTGCTCCAGCAGCTCCGGATGCGTCGCCTGCAACGTCCACGGAGCCTCCGGCGGATTCTTCGGATCCAGCCTCGCCGGGTCCAGACTGTCCACCGGCTCCACCAGCGCCAGGTTGAACATCTCCTTCCACAGCCGGTTGGCGAAGTTCCGCGCCAGCATCGGATCGTCCCCCATGAACTCCGCGAATGCCTTCCGCCAATTTCCATCCCCCGGCGTCCGTCCACCGAAATATTCCGGCGTGATCGCCCGTACGTTATTCACTACCGCCCGGTCCGGCCGGTTGCCCCAATTCGTCCCCAGATCGTAGGACCCGCTCGTCCGGTCCGTCACATCAAAACTGCGGTAATAGCGATCCGTCGCCGCCACATTGCGCTGCGGCATGTTCAACCGGCTGAAGAACGCCGCCATCCGCCACGCCTCCGTGCGCGTCACCTTCGAGCCCCACAGATTCACCTGGTCCAGATGCCCGCGCCCGTTGTGACACAACAGGCAGTCCATCTCGCCTAATCCCAGAAACGTCGATGCCGTCATCGCCAGCATCGTGTCGTATGTGTCCTGTATGGGCCCCATCGGCGTCTTCGAGGCAATCGGCCAGTTCGCCGCTGCCGTCGGCGCATCAAAATGATTCCCGATCCCCACCACCAGGTCCTGCGCAATGTTCTTGATCGAGTTGTCTTGCGCCACCGAGCTCCGGATCCACTCGTAAAACGCGTTGCGCCCCTGCTGCTGCCGGTCGAAGTTCGATGGGAAGGAGTTGTTCTTCAACAAATCCCCGAAATACATCGTCCACTTGTCGACGAACGCTGTGCTCGCCAGCAGCTTCTCAATCAGCTTGTCCCGCTTGTCGGCGTCAGCCGACCCCACGAACGCCCGCACCTCCGCCGGCGAAGGAATTCGTCCCGTCAGATCCAGCGTCACCCGCCGCAAAAATTCCTCGTCCCCGGCCAGCGGCGCGGAAGGAATGTCCCGCGCCGCCAGTTGGTTGAAAATGTAATCGTCGATAAACGAGCGCCGCCGCATCTCCTGCGCCCGCACCGTCCGGCCATTCGTCTGCGCTCCACGCAACCCCACCTTCGTGGACTGGTAAACCTCGCGTTGCGCCCGCATCTGCCGGCTCAGGTATTCATCCGGATCGCGCCGGAAGGTGCAGTCAGCGCCCCGTATCTGCGCCGCGCACATCAATAAAATCAGGGTGTTACGACCCATAGGATTGCCGCGATTGTACCATGATTCAGGCCGCTTCCTCTTCCTTGGGCGTCCCCGCCTTCGGCGCCAGCGGAGCGCGAATCGGTACCACCCGCTTCCGCGGATGGAGCACCGCCTGGATGTCTTCATCCAGTTCATCCGGATCAAAATCCTCCGGCTCTAGCGGTTGATCCGCCCGGCTCAGCAGCGCCGCCGATTCCGCTCCCACCGTGTTCAACTCGTCCAGGTTCAGCCGCGTCGCCCCGCCAAAATACTCATCCAGCGGGAACAGCGCGTATGGCTCCACGCTCCGGAACACGTAGCCCAACTTCTGCTCCACCCGGTACACCGCGTGATAGAAGTTCCCCCGGTCCATCTTCAGCCGCCGGCAGCACAGCCGCCAATCTCCGCCTAATAGAAAATGAAAACGGAAAATATCATATTCCAATGGAGTCAGTGCGCGGCGGCTTAACAAGCAGAAATCCGCCATATACTCTTCCTCTTTCCGGCTCCACAAATACCGCCGCCCGCGGCTCCCTCCCCGCTCCAGAACCGGAGTCGAGGTGTGAATCGATTTCTCCGCGCAGTCCTGAAAGCGCGAGAAGCAGATCCGGAAGATGTTGCGTAACACGCACTTACAGGCGGTTACACCACCCTTGCGAGAGCGCCGCAGTCCGGAGCCGCCACACGTCGTGCAGCGGTTGTAGGCCAGAGCCAGTGTATCGGAACGAGTCCATTGTTTCATGATCGGGTGCCTTTCTTTTCTTTCCCCCTGGCTTATTTTTCCAGGTGGATTGTTTTGTGCTGTGCTTGTATCTTTGTTTTTTATTGAGAATTAGTCAATATGTTTTGCACTTATTTTTAGAAATAAAGGAAGGAAATTTTGTGCTGACATACAACTCCTTCCAATGCAACAGGATGGAAGCGGTCGGGTGCCCTTCCACCAACAACGGCGTGAAAAATAAATGAGAATAGTAGCGACCTATTTCAACTTGAAATATAGAATGCTATTCCACACCCTGCGCGAAGCCCTCTTGGACGAAATCCGCACCACCATTAGCTCCGGAGCCTTCACCGAACGCTCCCTAGCTCGCTTCCTCGGCGTCTCCCAACCCCACCTCCACAACGTCCTCAACGGCACCCGCGCCCTCACCTTCCACCTCGCCGACCATATCATCACCAAACTCGAAATCCCCTGGGATTCCCTCCTCGCCAACCTTTTGCAATGAAAAAATCTGTGTTCATCTGTGTTCATCTGTGGCCCAACTAAGAAAATGCGGTCACACCACTCCCACTAACTTATCTCCCTTTCCCTGCAACACTCCCCCCGCAAAACCGCCCGAATCCCACCACTCCCCGTGCGACAACCGGAAGCAGGAGGCTACATTCAATGCCCATTTCAGAAGCCCATTCCAATGCCGCCCGTGAGAACGGAAAACTCGGGCAGGGCCCAACTTCAACTGAAGGAAAACAGAGCTCTTCGCAAAACGCGCGCAAGCATAGCATCTTTGCTGCCGTCGTCTTCCTGTCCAAAGAAGACCAACAAATCTTCCAAGAACTCTTCGATGCTTTCGTCAGTGAATATCAACCCAAGACTATCACCGAGCTCCGTTACGTCCGCGAGTTGGCCGACGCCGAGTTTCGCCTCGCCCGCGTTCGCATCCATGCCGCCGAGATTCAGGCCAAAGCCATGAATGAATTTGCGGACTCCCAAACCCCAGCCTCCGATGCCTTCCAATATCTCGCCGAAAACAGCAAATCCCTGCAGCTCCTCATGCGCTACGAACGCATGTTTCAGAACCAGTTCGACAAAGCTCTGAAAACCCTCCGCGACCTGCGCAAGCACCCCATTGCGGCCACTCCTGCCAAAGCGCCCGATCCGGAACCCAAGCCGGCAGAAGAGGAAGGCCTCAGCGCCCGCGTCGGCGCCCTCGAACGCATGCTCCTCGGCTTCTCCAAGAGCAAACGCTCCAACCGCGACGACGAATCGTTCAACGAAACTGATGAATTCGATGAATTGGACGATCTGCAAAACGAACCCAGCAACCCCACTCGAAGCCACTAACTCCACCCTATCGGCGGCAGAAGTAACATAGAAACGAAGTGATCCGGCAACCAGTAGCGGGTCTCCTGCTACTCCTCATCTCCGTGCCATGCCTGTGGTGTGTCGATCTCACCCAGTGCAGCAAGGCCCTTCGCGACAGCCAGTACGCCAAGGCCCGCGATCTCTGCGAGCTGGCCGCCTTTGAGTTCGCCGGGACCGGTGACCGCAAGGGAGAAAGCAACGCCATCAACCTCGCCGGCAATGCCCTACTGCGCCTCGGAGACCTCGACGGCGCACGCCGCTTCTACCGCAAATCCATCGACCTCGCCAAGCTCGCCGGCGATGACGAGGGCGTCGCCCTCCGCCTCAATAACCTCGGCGGCGCCGACTATTTCCAGGGCCGCTATGAAGACGCCGAACGCCATTACGCCGAAGCCGCCACCTGGATCACCTCACGCCGCGACACCGGCTGGGCTACGAAGGCCACCCTGACCACCGCCGTCAATCAGGCCACTCTCCTCCAGCGCCTCGGCCGCGACCGCGCCGCCCTCGACCTCTACCTCAAACTACGCCCCCAGGCCAAGAGCCTCAACCCCGAGGACGAAGCCCGTATGCTCGCCAACATGGGAGCCCTCTATCGCACCCTCGGCGACCCCTACCGCGCCCGTGACCTCTACGCCGATGCCCTCCAGCGCTTCCGCCTCGCCAAGTCCGCCCACGGCATCTCCGGAGTCCTCAAGAACCTCGCCATCGCCGAAGCCGTCGAGTTCCAGGACTATCCCGCCGCCCGCCGCCTCTTTGAGCAGGTCCTCGACATGGCCCGCTCCTCCGGCAACCAGCGGGAGCAGCTCGTCGCCCAGCTCTACCTCGCCGAAACCGCCTTCCATGAGGGCAACCTCGACGAAGCCCAACGTCTCTGGCAGGCCAGCGCCGATAGCGCCGCCAAAGGCGGAGAAGCCGAAGAAGAGTGGCGTGCCCTCTATGGCCTCGGCCGCATCGCCCGGGCCCGCTCCGCCAGCCCAGCCCCTTTCTACGCCAAAAGCATCCAGCGCATCGAAAGCCTCCGCCGTCAAACCAGCCAGGGGGCCTCCCGCCTCGAGTTCCTCGCCTCCCGCCGCGATGTCTACGACGCCCAGATCCGCCTTCTCCTCGCGCGGCGCCAGGTCACCAGCGAACTCCTCGATACCATTGAGCGCTCCCGCGCCCGCTCGCTCTCCGACAAGCCCTTCCGCGTCCTCCTGCCGGAAGTTCAGGCACAGCTCCAGCCCGGCGAAACCATGGTCGTCTTCTGGGTCAGTGGTAAAGACGAAGCCGCCGTCTGGCTCACCAACACAGCCACCGGATTCACCAACCCCCGCCACCTCCCGCCTGCCAAACGCCTCATCCTCGTCCCGGATGGCGGCATCGAGAGCGCACCCATTGAGCCAGGCCTCGACGCCGAAGTCATGTACCTCCCGGCCATCCGCCTGCTCTCCACGCTCGATGGCACACCACCCGGCCAGACTGGCATCCTCCTCGCCGGCCCCGGCCTGTCTCATGCCACTCGCGAGATCGCCGAAATCGAGCGCCTGTTCCCCAGCCGCTGGACCAAAGGCCGCACCCGCGCCGATGCCCTCACCGCCCTTCCCACCGCTGCCATCGTCCACATCGCCGCCCATGCCCGGCCCGACTACGACCGCGAAGAGCGCTCCCGCATCCTCCTCAGCGATGGTCCGCTCCTGCTCTCGGACATCGCCAAAGCCCGGCTCACAGCGAGCCTCGTCACGCTATCCGCCTGCCAGTCAGGGGTCGGCCGCCAGATCCGCGGAGAAGGCGTCCAGAGCCTCGCCAGCGCTTTCCTTGCCGCCGGAGCCAAAACGGTACTCGCTTCCCGCCGCCCCGTCGATGATGCCGCCGCCCGCGCCTTTATGGCCCAGTTCTACGCCGCCCTCGCCAATGGCGAAACCAAGGCCGCGGCCCTCCAAACCGCCAAGCGCCGCCTCCGCGATTCAGGCGGTCCTCTGGCCCAACCACAATACTGGGAACCCTGGATTCTTTATGGAGACGGACGCAGCCCCCTGCGCTCCACCTCCCGGTGGATTTGGCTTCTTTATGCCGTAGCCTTGATGGCAGCGCTTGTCGCCGTGGCGACGGGCCTCCAGGCCGGTCGCAGTTCAGCCTGGGAAGGCTGGACTAAAAAGCGCCGGCCTGCAAGGTAAGCGCCGCCCGGGACACCAGCCCGCTCGCCCCTTGCTCCAGCCCCATCATCGACAGCCCTTCCGCCGACGATACCTGCACCGTGCTCAACTGGCCGGCCGAAGCCCCTGGAAACAGCACCGCCAGATCCAGCGTCATCCGCGCCCCCGCCGGTACCGTCACCTTGTAGGGCGAGGAACTGAACGATAGCGGAGCAGTAATCGTTACTTCCACGGGTCCGCGCTGCTGGTTCTGCAAAGCCACCGCCCGCGCACTGGCCGACGCTGAGAACCACAACAGCCCCACCCTTGGCGCATGCCACGAGAACAGCGGCACCACCCCGCTGAACACCGTCTGCGTCGGCACCACCTGCGGCCGCAGGTAAGAGTAGTAGAACTGGGTATCCTTCGCCGTCCGCACCCGGATCTGATGGGCATCCAGCAGGAACCCCGTCGTCGCCGTCAGGTCCAACTGGTTGCTCGATACATACCGGAACCCGACATCCTGCCCCTCTAGCCGTACCCGGGCGTCCTGCGTAAAGCCCCGCCCAATGATCGACACCGTCTGACCCGGCGCAACCCAGCCCCCTCCCGGAAGGATGTTGTCAATCGACATCGTCCCCCCCACCGTGATGCTGCCCTCTTTGTACCCCAACTGGTTCACTTGCCCGAACTGGTTGATGAACTGCGAGTTCCCCAGATCCAGCGCCAGCCGCGACACAGCCCCGATCTTCGCGTCCTTGCGGATCGCCACCGCTACCGTCAGAAAGGGATATTCGAGGGTCGTACCCATCGAGCCCAGCGGCGACTTCAGTTGAAACGCCAGCCGTCCGTTCTGATAGGTCGCTGTCCCCACGGCATCACCCGCCGGGGAGTACACCGAGATCCCCAATACAAAGTCCACTACCGAGGAATCGAAGTCGAACCGGCTCGACCCCGTGATGATCGGCTCCGGATCTGTCAGCGTCAGCTTCACCTGGGCGACGCCTCCGGGAGGAGCCACCTCCTTCGAGATCCGCACTTCATAGGGCTTCTGGGCCCACAGGCTACAGCCCAGCAAAAAGGCCAGGAAAGGCAATCGTATCTTCATGCATCAACTCCCTAAACGATTCAAGGGTCTTTACGGCAGCACCCTGAGCCGCACGTCCGGAGACACGGCCAACTGCTTTCCGTCTGGGCCAAATGCAGTAACGCGGACGAGGAGAGTCTTTCTTACAGCGAACACATCCTGCCCTGGCAGATCTTTACAGTATAATCGATTCCCTATTGCAGAGCGCCATACCTCCGCTCCATCCACGGTCATAATCTGGAGTTGATACCCCGTCGCACCCGCCACGGCCTTCCATTCAAACCGCGCCGGAGCCTGCGCCACATCCCCGCTCGGTGTCAGCCCTTCCACCGTCAGCCCAGACCGCATCTCGCCGCCTACTTCCTGTCCCACCGGCGGCATCCCGGCCCGATATTGCACCCCGATCGCCACCGCCACCAGCGCTACCGCCGCAAACGCCCACACCTTGAAGCCCGGCGGGGCGAATAGCCGCCGCCACCATGGCTCGGCTTCTTCCTTGGCGGACAGCCGGCCGGTAATGTAGGCCAGATCCGCCGCTTCGGCCTCCGAAGGTACAGCCTCCAGAAAGCTCACCAGCATCGCCACCTCAGCCTGGCACGCCGCACAACCCTCGCGGTGCGCCTCCATCTCCGGCCGCTTCGCGCCCTGCTCGACATAAGAGGCCCACTCCTCCACCGGCGGGCAGTCCGGCTTGCGCGACGCCGCTTGTCTCCACAGCTCACCGCTCATGCTTCACCTTCCATCGCCGCACAGCCTCGGCCAGCTTCCGCTTCGCGCTCACGATATGCGCCTTGGCTCCGCTCGCGTTGGTCAACTGCAGCACCCGCGTCACGGAGTCGAGTGGCATCTCCTCCACATAGTGCAGGTGGAACACCTGCTTCTCCAGCGGATCGAGCAACTGCTCCATCCACTCCCGCGCCTGCGTAAGCCGCGCGGTGCGGTCCAGTTCCTCTCCGAAGTCCGCTACCGGCGCTTCGAAGACCGCCATGTCGCCTTCCGGCAACGGCTGTTCCCGCCGCTCCGGCTGCGCACGCATCTCGTTCAGACAATGATTGCGGCACACCGTATACAGCCAGGTGGTGAACTTCGAGTTCCCTTGAAAAGAGGGCAGTGTCTGGCGCAGCTTGACGAAGATCTCCTGCGTCAGGTCGGCGGCCTTGTCGCGGTCGCCCGAATAACGCAGGCACCACAGCGCCACCTTTTGGTGATGCCTTAGGAAGAGTTGCTCCCAGCAGGTCCTGGCTTCGGCCGGATCCCGTTGTGCCTGGGCAATCAGTTCCTCGTCGGTCAGCAGCGGCATCGTTGGGGATTAGGATTGTTCCGCGCATGATCGTCTCCTGTTGGATCAGACCCCATACACCAGGCGCCGGAACACCTTTCTTTCACAACCGAGATTGTCTCACAGACACTTGTTAACTCCCCACTCCCGGCGCGAACCACGACTCCTTCGACGCCTGATACGACACCTTCAGATGCGGTGTCTCCACGCGCTTCTCCCCGATGTAACGCGACTCCATCAGCGCCGCCAGCGTGCCCGTCACCAGCAGCGTCCGCTCGATCGGATGCGACGGCTTGCCCGTGGCGATCATCTGCGTGATCCCATGCACCAGCATCGAGAAGTTGTTCGAGTTCTCGCTCGGGATATAGCACAGCGTGCTCTCGATCTTGCCCCCAGCCTGATAGGCGGCCAGATACTCACCCGTCACATGCCCCATCGCCACCAGCGAAGCGCGGAACCCGTCGCTGTACTCAATCAGCCCCAGCACCGACTTCCCGTCCTCCGGCTTTACCTTTGTTACGCGCTCCCCGCGCTTCAACATCGCATCCAGCAACTCGCGCTTCCACAGCCCTTCCCGCTGCGCCTTCCAGACCGCGTCGCCGGTCATCATCTGCACGGCCTTCACTCCCGTCTCGCCACCCTTGCGCCGCTCCGTGAAGCCCTGCAGCGTCTCCAGGATGTGGAAGATCCCGCCGTCGGCCACCCAGCCGCCGCCCAGCGACATTGCCGTCTCCATCGGCGTGCCCAGCGGTGGATCGAGCTTCGGACGCCGGAAGGTCACCGGCACGCTCGAGCCCGCCATGAACGGGAACTTGAGCTCCTTCGACCAGTCGTACATCTGCTTCGCCTTCTTCCAGTCGTAGGAGAGGTGCTTGTCCACAAACACCGGACAGGACCGGCCGCTCTTGCGGAACACATCCACCACCTGTTGGAAGAACTCGAAGCGCGGATAAAGCTGCTGCTGCTTCTCGTTGTGCGGGTACTCCCCGTGCTCGCAGACCAGCACGACCCCATCCACCGCCAGCTTGCCCGTGCCTAGTGTCAGGGCATCGGCAATCGAAGTGGCCCGCTTCACCTTGTAGGCCGCGGCCAGCCGGTTGCCGATGTCGCCCGGATGCGTCTGGTCCATCCACAGCGAAGCCACCTCAAACGGCGGCTCGTAATACTTCTCGTGGATCCAGTAGCCTTCCAGGAACCGTGTGATGAAGTTGTCCGAGTGCGACCGCACATGATACGTGCTGCTCAGGCAGGCAATGCGCTTCTTCTCGCCCGCCGCATTCAGCAGCGGCGCCGCTGCCATTCCGCCTACAAACTCTCTCCGTCTCATTGTCCGGCTCTCCTCTCGTTCTCGCGCATCACCCGCACCAGGTTCCCGCCCATCATCTTACGGATATCACCATCGTTATATCCCATGTCCATCAGCCCCTTCACCAGCACAGGGTACTTCGACACATCCTCCATGCCGCGCGGGGCCATCCCGCTGATGCCGTCAAAGTCCGAGCCCAGCCCGACATGATCCGGCCCTACCAGCTTGGCCACATGATCGATGTGCCGCAACAGCTCTTTCACGTTCACCGGAGGCATCAGGTCGTAGTAGCGCCGCTGAATGCGCCGCACCTTCTCCCAATCCTTACCGACCGCCTTGATCTCGGCATCGCGCTGCGGCCGGTTCTTGATATACACGTTGTACGCCGCTTCGTTCAGATAGCCGGCATGGAAGTTGCTGCAGATCACGCCTCCCTTCGAAGCCACGGCCCGGATCACTTCATCCGGCATGTTGCGCGGGATGGGTGCAATGGCCTTCACCGAGGAGTGCGAGGCGATCACCGGAGAGGCGCTGGTGCGGATGGCATCGAGCACCGCCTCGTCGCTGATGTGCGAAACATCCACCATCATGCCCATGCGGTTCATCTCCTTCACCAGGTCGCGGCCTTTGGGCGAGAGGCCGCCGTGCTTGCGCTCATCCGTCATGGAATCGGCGTACACGCTGTTGCGGAAATGGGCCAGCGTGACGTAACGCACGCCCAGCCGGTAGAAGTCGCGCAGGATGCGCTCGCTGTCGCCAAACAGATGGCCGCCTTCGAGGCTCGCCAGCGCCGCCACCTTGCCCGACTTGTGAATGCGCGTCACATCGGCGCTGGTGTAGGCGAACTCGATCTGGCCCGCGTTGCGCTTCACCTCTTCGTGCAGCGCGTCGATCACCTCGAGCGAGCGCGGCATCCACTCGAAGGGCTGAAAATCCTGCGGCTGGGCGTAGATGCCGAACAGCACAGCGCCCACACGGCCTTCCTTCAACCGCGGCAGGTCGAGTTCGTAGTAGGTGTGCCGTTCGTTGAGTTTGTAGCCTTCATCCAGGAAGTAGCGCGGCGTGTCGATGTGGGCATCGAAGATGAGGATGTCTTTGAGCAGCGCGTTGAGCCGCGCCTCCTGGGCGGGCAGCAGCGTAGCGATCAGGAATAGGAGTGCCAGACGCATGGGGTATGCGTCTTACGCTATCACGTTCTACCACTGCCCATGCGCGGAGAAGGCAGGCAACGCATTGAGCCCCTGGCGAGTCACACCGGCACGGTCGAGAGCGATCTGGAAGCGTGTCGCCGATGGCAGATCCTCGGCCGAACCGCTGCAGTGTTCGGCAAGATAGAGCAGGCTTGCCAACGCGTCATCGGTCTGCTCCGGCTGATGATGAAACTCGATGGCGTGTGCGATGCTTTGCGGCAGCGCCCAGCGCAGCGCAACCTCACGTCCGGCCACGGTGTGATCGAAGCCGGCCAGGATGGTCTCGGCGAACATCGGCTCGCAACCGTTCTGCAGCAGCGTCGTGTACTGGCTGGTGAGCCGCACCGGCAGCTTCCACAGTGCCAGCCGTCCCACATCGTGCAGCAGGCCGCAGAGGAAAGCTTCGTCCGAAGACGTCTTCCCGCTCTCGCGCGCCAGCGCCTCGGCCAACCGCGCTACTTCCATCGAGTGGTTCCACAACGGCCTCACCAGCGGGCTTTGAAACATTGGCCGCAACGCCGCCGCCGCAATCACCTTGCAGCAATCGTTCGGCCCCATGAACAGCGCCGCCTGGCGGATGGACTGGATCTTCATCCCCGGCGAGTAGGCCGGCGAGTTGGACGCCCGCAGCACTTCTCCCGCCAGCACCGGATCGGAACCCACAATGTCCTCAATCTGCGCCGCCGTACACATCGGATTCTGGGCCACCCGAATGGCCTTCAGCGCCACCGCCGGAAACACCGGCAGCTTCGACACCACGCTGCGCACATCCTCTAACTGCACCGAAGGCACCACCGCCAGCGCTTCCACTTGCGATGGCTCGAAGAACCCATCGGCAGCCAGCGTCCGCAGTTCCGTCAGGATCTCGCCATAGGTGGTGAACTCATAAGGAGCGAACTCCCAGCGCTGAACGAACAGGCAACACAGCTCCAACGCCTTCATGCGCTCAATCGATTCATCCGACGGTTCGTTGGCCGCCGGCGAATAGCCCCACATCTCGTCCACCAGCCGGGTCAGCATCCGAGAGTGCGAAGGCAGGGCGAAGTGATGGTGCTCCATCGCCGCTTCCCGCACTGCCCTTTGCTCATCGACATTCCATCCCATCCGCTTAGACAATTCCACCGCCGCCGAGGCAACCCGCCGGCAATGAAGCATGAGCGCCGATTCTTCCTGTTCCACCGGGAACCCCGTTGGGTATGTTTGTGTGTTCATGTGCGCTTACTGCTCTCATCGGCAGCCAAGCGCGAATCTACTGCGGAACGGGCCGGCCCATCGATTTGTAGATGCCCTCAATGGTGGCAATGTGCTCCTTAGCCTTCTGGTTCTTCGGGTCGTACTCCACCGCCTTGCGGAACTGGCGTAACGCCCCCGGATACTTGCGGAAGGGAGGCAGATCCTTGTTGAACATGAGGCTTTCGCCGTAGGCCGTATGGGCTTCCGACAGCGCCGGCTTCAAGGCCGCGTTCTTCGGAGCCTTCTTCATCTCCGCCTCGAGCGCCGCGATGGCCTCCTCGTGCTTGCCATCCTTGGTCAGCTTCTTTGCATCCGCCACCGCGTCGGCGCCCAGTGCCACCACCGCGGCAAATGGCAGTATTCCCAGTAGTATGCTGCGTCTCTTCATGCCTTCCATTCTACCGTGATGCCTTCCATCGAAAGAATTAATTGGACACTGAAATTATTCGCCCGTAACCTGGAATTGGCTACCAAGTTCGTCCCCCCTGTGGTAATCCCCTAAACCCGCTCCGTTGCGCAATTTCAATGGAGGTGTCGTGTGTCCTTACGGACCCGGACCAGCCTCGCGCTGGTTCTTTCAGGATTCTTCTGTCTTGCCCGCGGCCAGTTCTCCGCAAACTATGGATTGTCGAATAACAGCCTGCGCGGAGAGGTGATCTGCCAGGCGCCACTCAACCCTACGCAGCTTCTGGTGGAACTGGTGGATACGTCCAAGCACATCGCCATCGACCGTTCTCCGCTGTCTCCGACGGGCGGCTTTGAGTTCCGCCACGTGCCCAATGGATCGATGGAGGTACGTGTCATCAATTTCCATGGCGATATCCTCAAACGCGAATGGGTGCAGCAGGAAAACATCAGTTGGCCGCTCACCATCCGCGTCGGCCGCCCCGCGGAGAAACCCGTGTCCGGCCTGGTGACTCCCTATCGCCTGCAGCACAAGGTGCCCAAGAAGGCCATGTCCGAGTTCAGGAAAGCCGCCAAGGCAATGGAGGAACAGAAGCAGGAGGTCGCCTTGAAGCATCTGCGCAAGGCAATCGAGCTCGACCCTGGCTTCGTCGAGGCTTATAACAACCTCGGTGTGCGGCTTGCCAAGGAAGGCAACATGCAGGCGGCGGCCGAGCAGTTCCTGGCCGCCTCCAAGCTCGATCCGCACAGCACCGTCGCCCGCGAGAACCTGCGCATCGTCAACTCTCACATGCTCCAGCAGCGCAAAGTCCCGGTGCAGTCCTTCACCAAGTGAGGATTGTGCTAGGAATGGGATAGTGAGGTCTTTACTGATCCATGAATAAGATCATTGTGTTTTTCGTCCTTCTATCTCTGACATTCGTTGTTTCGGTGTCACCGGCGTTTGAAGAGAAAGCGCCGGATACTCTGGTGTTCGAATCGAAGATGGGCAAGGTCACCTTCGATCACAAGAAGCACGACGAGCGTGCTAAGGGCAAGTGTGAAACATGCCATCCCAAGCTGTGGCCGAAAGCGAAAGGCCCGTTGAACTACAAAGCAGCGGCCCATAAAACCGCCGAGGCGTCGAAAGCAGCTTGCGCCACCTGTCACGTGGAGGGAGGCATGTCGTTCGCGTCCAAGGGTAACTGTGCCAAGTGCCACGTGAAAGGCGCGGCCAAAGGCAAGTGAGCTCGTTCCTTGACACATTGCAGGAAGTACTGCCGTCCGGCCTTCCACACAGAGACCGCTGTGTGGAAGGCGCGGCGCGGCATTTGAGCCTGATCGAAGAAGCCAACCAGCAGTTCAACCTGACCCGCATTACCGGCGCACGCGAAGCAGCCATCAAGCACGTGCTCGACTCGGTGATGCCGTGGCAGCTATTCGCCTCAGCCACCCATGTGGTGGACGCCGGCACAGGCGCGGGCTTTCCCGGCATCCCGCTGGCATTGGTGCTGCCGGAGACGAAGTTCACGCTGCTTGAGTCCACACAGAAGAAGGCGCGCTTTGTCGAGTCGGCGGTGAAGGCGCTGGAATTGAAGAACGTGAAGGTGGCGGCGGTGCGGGCCGAGGATTGGCTGAAGACGAACAAAGCGGACATCGTCACCGCGCGGGCAGTAGCTCCGCTGGCAAAGGCGATGGTTCTGTTCGCCGCGGCCTTAAAACAAGGCGGGCGGATCTTGTTGTACAAGGGTCCGGACGTAGAGGCAGAGATTGCTGAGGCTACCCCCGAAGCACGCAAGCGCCAGATCCGCATGCGTGTGGTGGCGCGCTATGACCTGCCCGAAGACATGGGAACGCGCACCGTGGTGGAACTGGTGCGATAGCTTCAGATCCCTTTCAGCACATCCCAATCGACATTGCCGCCGCTCAAGATGACTCCCGCGGTGCGGATGCCCGGAGGCAACTTGCCGTGAAGCAGCGCGGCCGCGGCAACGGCTCCGCTGGGCTCGACCAGGATCTTCATGCGCAGCAGCAGGAACTTCATCGTGGAAAGGATCTCTTCCTCGGTGACGAGGAGGATGTCTTCGACCAGCGGCCTGACAACGGAGAAGGTGAGATTCCCGGGCTTCGGAGAACGGAGTCCATCGGCAATCGTGTCGGGCGGCGGAATGGCCACGGGGTGGCCGGCCTGGAAGCTGAGTGCCCAATCATTGGCGATGGCGGGTTCCACTCCAAAGACACGGATGGAGGGATACATTGCCTTAGCGGCCGTGGCCGAGCCGGCAAGTAAGCCTCCGCCTCCGACACAAGCGACAAGAGCGTCGACCGGGCCGGTGTCGGTGAGCAACTCCATCGCCGCGGTGCCTTGGCCGGCGATGATCCAGGGGTGATCAAAGGGCGGCACCAATGTGGCCTTGGTCTCTTCGGAGATGCGGCGGCCTATGGCTTCGCGATCATCCTTGAGCCGATCGAAGCGGACGATGGTGCCTCCGTAGGCGGCGGTCGCTTCCGCCTTCGCCAGCGGAGCGTCGGTAGGCATGACCAGCGTCGCTTTGGTGTTGCGAATGCCCGCGGCGATGGCCACGGCCTGAGCATGATTGCCGCTGGAGAAGGCGACCACTCCATTGGCGATATCGGAGTCGGGGATAGAGAGGATGAAATTGGCGCCGCCGCGCAGCTTGAAGGCCCCGCCGCGCTGCAGGTTCTCGCACTTGAAGTGCGCCTCGACGTGGCTGGCTGCGTTGAATAGCCGGGACGTCATCACGGGAGTGCGGTGGATGTAAGGCCGGATGCGAGCGGCTGCCTGCTCGATGTCGGAGAACGAAACCATACGTTCAGTATCCCAGGCTCTTATCGACGAGGTTCTCCAACTGCTCCCCTTTCAGGAAGCGCTGGCAGTTGTCGATGAAGAACTGCATGGAGTCTTCGAGCCAGGTGGGCGTGTGATCCGCGCAATGCGGGGAGAGGAGTACGTTCTTCAACCGGTAGAAGGCGTGGCCATCCGGAAGCGGTTCGACGTCGAAGACATCGAGCGCGGCGCCTTTGATCCAACCTTCTTCGAGGGCCTGGATGAGGGCGCTTTCCACAACCACGGGCCCGCGGCCCACGTTGATCAGCACGGCGGTCTTCTTCATCTTGCGGAGCTGCGCTTCGCCGATCATGCCGCGCGTATCGGGCGTGTTCGGAGCGGAGATGACGAGGTAATCGGAAGTGCTGACCAGCTCATCCACAGCAGTGTGCGGAAGCACGTGGTCGAGCATCGGGTCGCCTTTCGATTGCCAGGGATGGCGGCGCAAGGCGATCACTTTCATGCCCATGGCTTTCGCGCGGCGTGCGGCTTCGCGCCCGATGCCACCGTAGCCGATGATGCCCATGGTGGCCCCGGCGATCTCTTCGACGTCAAAGGGATCCCACTTGCCGGCCTCCTGGCTGTGCATCATGCGGCGCAGGTCTTTGGCGAAATAGAGGGCGGAGGCGAGGACGAACTCGCCGAGAGAGGGGCCGAAGACGCCTTTGGCGTTCGACATGAGAATGTGGCTCTCCACCAGCTCAGGGAAGAGAATACTCTCCAGTCCGGCGGCAAAGGAGTGCAGCCAGCGGGCCTCGGAGACGCGAGGCCAAAGGGTGCGCACCAGCCCGCCCATGCCGATGCCGCAGAAAACAGCATCGGGGCGCGGGGCGTTGGCGAACGCTTCGGCGCTGTCGCCTACCACGATGTCCACAGTATCCGGCAACTGTTCCAGCAGGCGCAGGTATCGGGCCGCCGGTTTGTTCATGATCCAGAGAGTGCAGTTAGACATGGAATCATCGAACTTAACACAGATCGTTATACTGGAGACGTGCCATCCCACTGTAGTTGCGGCGCGGAGCTGCCTCCGGACGCGAGGTTCTGCCACAAGTGTGGCAAGCCGCTGTTCGAGCCGCTGGTTGAAGAACAAGTTCCCAATGCGGAGGAAATCGTTGCCGCGGTGGTCGCCGAGCCGGCGCTGCCGCTGGAGATCAACTTCCACAACCCGGTGGCCGTGCGCACAGCGCTGATCACGGCGATGGTGGGTTCGGTGCTGAGTTCGCTGCCGATTCCGCCGCCCGGATTATGGCTGCTGGTCTCGCTGATCCTGGCCGGGTTTCTGGCCGTATTCCTGTATTCGCGGCGGACGGGCCAATCGCTGACAATGGTGGCCGGCGCGAGGATGGGCTGGATCACGGGCTTGTTCAGCTTCGTCATTTCGACCGTGCTGTTCACCTTCAGCGTGATCCTGATTTCGAATAAGGGCGGCTTTGAGGCGTTCTACAAAGAACAGATGCAGGCCCATATGTCGGGCCAGGCGGATATGGAACAGTTCCTGCAATTGCTGCAAACACCCGCCGGACTGGGTGTGGTGCTGTTTCTGACGCTGGGCATGCTGTTCATCCTGTTCACGGTGTTCCCCACGCTGGGTGGCGTGCTGGGAGCGAAAGTTCTGGAAAGGGATCGCGCTTGATTCTGACACTTACGGTCAACCCTGCCATCGACCGCAATATCACTGTCGACCAACTGGTATTCGAAGACCGGGCCTACATCCTGGATACGCGGGAGTCGGCGGGCGGACGAGGCATCAACAACTCGTGCGTGATTCATTCGTTTGGCGGCAAGACGACAGCCATCGCGACGGTGGGCGGCGAGACAGGGGCACGCCTGAAGCAACTGCTGTCGGGGTGTGGATTTGGAGTGGACACGGTGGAAGTGAAGGCTCCCACGCGGACGAACCTGAACATTTCGGACCGGCAAGGGCTGACGATCAAACTGAACGAAAAGGGCGCGGCAATCGGCAAGGAAGAGCTGCAGCAGATTGAGCAGGCGGTGGGCAAACGGCTGCCGGAAGCGCGCTGGTTCATGTTGTGCGGAAGCATGCCCCCCGGGATGCCCGCCGATTTCTATGCGCGGTTGATTGAGACGTCGAAGGCGCTGCGGGTCAAGACGCTGCTCGATACGGATGGCGAGGCGCTCGAAGTGGGACTGGAAGCGGGGCCCACCGTGGTGGCGCCGAATCAGCAGGAAGCCGAACGGCTGCTGAACAAGGCGCTGTTGACTCGGGCGCAGTTTCAGGAAGCGGCGGAGCGAATCCGGCTGATGGGCGCTCAAATGGTGTTGCTCTCGCTGGGCAGCCGCGGATGCGTTGGCTCAAAGGAAGGGCTGGTAGTGGAAGCCGTTCCTCCGCGAGTGGAAGCGGTGTGCCCCATCGGCGCGGGCGATGCGCTGGCGGCAAGTTTCGTCTGGGCCATGCGGCGCAACGAGGACTTCGCCGATGCCTTGCGATGGGGCGTGGCCGCGGGCACAGCATCGGCGACCCTGCCGGGTGTTTCCTTTGCGAGCTTCGAGCAGACACGGGCAATCTATGAGCAGGTCCAGATCCGGGAAATGTCACGGTAGGGATCAGGCCGCGGCCGGTGTCCTCTCGTCTTTGTAGACGGGTTCCCAGTGAAGCGACTTGCGGTGCAGCAGGTTGCCCAGTGCGCGGTCGTAAAGACGAATCAGGTGCGCTTCGAAGCGGCGGAACTCGCGAGTAGAAAGCTCGGTGGTGCGGAATTGCGATTGGCGAAGGCGGCGCAGGCGCCATTCGGCATCGACCATTTCGGAGATGGCGCGTTCCTCAGTGACCGTGCGCGGCTGGTATTCGGCGAAATAGGCTTCCAACAGTGCTTCGAGTTCCTCACGGCTCTCGCCTGAGAGCAGGGCGGTGGAAAATGTGGGAAATACGAGTGGAGATGACATGACAATCCTCATCTTCAGGAGATACCACGCGAGGTTTTCGCTTTCGCCGCAGGCTTCCGGTAAGACGCTGATAACAGGGTAAAGAAATAGTGCGAATCGCTGTGATCAGCGTCCGGTGAAACGGGGTTCGCGCTTTTCGAGGAAGTGGGCTACGCCTTCCTTGAAGTCGTCGCACTGGAGACTGGCCAGCATCTCTTCGATGGCGACGTCCATGGCTTGATCGAGGGTCTGGGATTGGGCCGCGTAGAGCTGTTGCTTCATCACCCGGAGGGATCGGGGGGAGACGCTGGAGCCGAGTTCGGCGGCGAACTGCTGGACGGCCGGAAGGAAACCGTCATCGGGTAGGACGCGGTGGACAAGGCCGATTTGATGGGCTTCGGCGGCATCGATCTTGCGCGAGGTGAACATCAGGTCGATGGCTTTGGGGAGCCCGATCAGGCGGGGGAGGATCCAGGCGATGCCGTATTCGGCAATGAGGCCGCGGCGGGAGAAGATGACGTTGAAGACGGCGGATTGGGCAGCGAAGCGGAAGTCGCAATAGAGGGGGATGACGAAACCGAGTCCGACGGATGGGCCGTTGATGGCGGCGATAACTGGCTTCGGGATGGAAAGAAGCCAGGAGTGCTGGCGCTGGTTATCGGGGAGTTCGTTGGAGCTGACTGCGCGGTGATCGCGCTGGAGGCCGCTTTGGGAAACGGCGTTGAGCAGGCTCATGTCGGCTCCGGCACAGAAGCCGCGGCCGGCTCCGGTGAGGACGATGGCACGGACGGCATCATCATCGACAGCGGCGCGGAGGGCCTGGGTGACCTCGGTCTCCATGACGCGGGTCCAGGCGTTGAGACGGTCCGGGCGGTTCAAGGTTACCGTGGCTACGCCGGCGGCAACGTCATAGACGATCTGTTCGTAGGCACTCACTCGTGGCTTTCTCCGTACATTCTGAAGTGGCAGACATCGCGGTAACCCATCTTGCGATAGATAGGATAACCGGCTTCGGTGGCGTGCAGGACCGTGCGGCCGGAACCGGCTTTGTGAAGGGCGTGGCGCATGCAGGCTTCGGCGTAGCCGCGATTGCGGTAATCGGGCAAGGTGGCGACGAGGGCGACGTAGCGGCAGCCATCGACGCGAAAGGCAGTAGCCGTAGCCACAGGCATGTCATCGACGTAGCCGACGGCGCCGTGCATGTTGGCCCAGAGGGATTCGAGATCCATGGAGTCGCGGCCGGGGTCGAGCGGCATGTCGTAGGCGAGGCAATTGATCTCGTAGACGGCGCGGCGGGCGGCGGAGTCGGTGACGTCGCGGATTTCGAGGCCGGTGACCTCGCGGTGGGGTGGATGAATATCGCCGGCGACCATGCCCGTCCAGTTGAAGAAGGGGAAGAGGCCGGCATCGGCGAAGGCGGTATCCAACTCTTCGCGGGCTTCGGGGCTTACGAGTTGTTTGCAGACGGAGAAGAAGTAGGGGAAGCCGGCGGCTTGGGCATAGCGGAGGCCGCTGTCGATACGGGCGCGCAGGTCATCGGGGGACTCGATATAGGAAGTGAAGCCGATGGCGTTGAGGAACATGACAGGGACACGGCTGAACATGGCGGCGAGGCCGTCAAAGCGGGCGACGGTACCATCGGCGGCGCCTTCGGCGAAGACTTTCCAGGCACCGAGGAACTGTTCGTTGGATTCGACGATTTCGCTCCACGGGGGTTCCATGAGGGATACTCTAGCACTTGCCAAAAGCGCCGGCCGGAGGCCCACGCCACCCCTGAATGCGGTATCCTTGCGGCATTCCCCCATTTCGAGGATGTATCGCATGCGTGAACTGGTAAAGAAGTATTTCGAACACGGACTGACACGGCGCGGATTTGCGCGGAAATTGGCGCAGATGGGTTTCGCGTCGGCGGCGGCGAATGCGCTGGTGGCCGATCTGGATGCCGGTGAGACCGCGCCGACGGGCAGCGCCGTGATGACCGGCACGGGTGGCGATTTAGTAGTGGCACAGACCAAAGCCGCGGGCGTGGAGTATATCTTCACCAATCCAGGCTCGTTCGAAGTGGGCTTCTTCGATTCGCTGCTGGAGACCCCAGGTCTGCAGTTGATCATGGGACTGCATGAAGGCATCGTGGTGTCGCTGGCGGATGGCTATCACCGGGTGAGTTTGAAGCCGGGGTTTGTCAATCTGCACGTGATTGCGGGGACGGCACAGGCTGCGGGGCAGTTGTATAACGCGAGCCGGGACGGATCGGCTCTGGTGGTGACGGCGGGGTTGAATGATAACCAGACGTGGAGCGATGAAACGATTCTGGCTCCGCGGCCGGGCTACGACCAGAAGGAAGTGAACCGGCAGTTCACGAAGATCAGTTGGGATGCGCGCAACGGGGAAGGCTTGCCGCTGATGCTGCGGCGGGCGTTCAAGACAGCGATGACCGCGCCCGGCGGGCCGGTTTATCTGGCGATGGCGCACTATGCGTTGGAAGCGAAGAATCTGAAAGCCGAGATCATGCCGGCGAGCCGGTTCATGATGACGCCGCGTGTGCGGCCGGAAGCAGCGGCGGTGGAAGAAGCGGCAAAGATGCTGATTGAAGCGAAGCACCCGGTGGTGATTTGCGGAGATGAAGTGTGGAAGTCGGAAGCAGTGCCGGAGCTGATGGCGTTTTCTGAGAAGCTGGCGCTGCCGGTGTCGCTGGACCGCTCGTCGTATCGCAACTTCCCGTCGCACCATCCGAACAATGTCGGCGCGTTTTCGTTGTCATCGCCATGGGTCAAGAACGGGGCGGACGTGATTGTGTTCATCGGGTCGCGCGATGTGGGTGGCAAGGTAGTGCCTTCGACACCTGAGTTCCCGACGTCGGCGAAGGTGATCCGCATTGGGATGGATACGGGTTCGATGGGCCGCAACTATGCAACAGACCTGGCGCTGGTGGGCGATGTGAAGGCCACACTGCGCGATTTGAACGACGCGGTGGGCGCAATTGCGACCAAGCAGCGGCTGACGAAGATTGGCGGGGAGAGGGCCGCGCAACTGAAGGCGGCATCCGAGGCGATGCATGCTTCGGTGGCAGCGAGCGTGAAGAAGAACAGTGGGCAATCGCCGGTGCATCCGGAAGAGCTGGGTGCGGTGCTGGCGCGGACGCTGGACAAGGATGCGATCGTGCTGAGCGAGAACATCACGGGCAAGTATGAATCGTTCCGGTTCTCGCACCGGCCGGATGAACAGATGTACCTGACGAATACAGGATTGGGATTGGGATGGGGGATTGGGGCGGCGACTGGAGCGAAGCTGGCGGCTCCGGACCGGCAGGTGGTTTGTACCATCGGCGATGGATCGGTGATGTATAGCGCTTCGGGATTCTGGACGCAGAAGCGGTATCAGATTCCGGTGCTGACGGTGGTGTACAACAACAAGAACTACCAGACGGTCCGGCATGCGTACCACGTGTATCAGGGCAAGATGGTGAAGACCAACAAGTACCCGGGCATGTACCTGGGGGATCCGGATATCGACTTTGTGCAGCTTGCGGGTTCGCAGGGAGTGAAGGGCGAGAAAGCGGCGACGGGAGCGGAGCTGGAGGCGGCGGTGAAACGCGGCGTGCAGCAGACACGGGATGGAAACCCCTACGTGATCGAAGTGGCGACGGCGCGGTATGGCGGCGGGGCGGAATCGACGTGGCACGACGGATTCCGGTTCGCGGAGACGAAGCGCAAGCGCCGTGTCTGAGTACAGCCATTATCCGGCGATTCCGCATCCGTTGATTTTGGATGTGCCGGTGATGCCAGCGGATGCGTGTCCGTATTTGCCGGGGCGGCTGTCACGGTATCGCGCGTTTCGCAGTGACGTGATGCCGCCGCGGCTCTATCACCAATTGATGGACGTTGGGTTCCGGCGATCGGGGGATGTGTTTTATCAACCGGTGTGTAAGGGATGCCGGGCGTGTGTGCCGTTGCGGGTGCCGGTGGCGGGGTTTGCGGCATCGAAGTCGCAGCGGCGGGTGTGGCGGCGGAACATGGATCTGGAGATGAGTGTGGGTGCGCCGGCGGCGACCGAGGAGAAGTTCACGCTGTACCGGCGGTATGTGGAGCAGTGGCATGGGCGCGAGGTGGAAACGGTGGAGGATTACGAGCGGTTCCTGGTGGTGTCTCCGGTGTCGACGGTGGAGTTTTCGTATCGGGATGCAACGGGCCGGCTGCTGGCAGTGGGGATTTGCGATGTGAGTGAGCAAGCGCTATCGAGCGTCTATTTTTACTTTGAGCCGGAAGAGAAGGCGCGGTCGTTGGGAACGTTCGGGGCACTGGCCGAGATTGCGTTTGCGGGGGCGCGAGGGATTCCTTTTTACTATTTGGGGTATTGGGTGGAGGGGTGCGAGGCAATGTGTTACAAATCGCGGTTTCGGCCGTTTCAGGTATTGCAAACGGACGGGAAGTGGGCTTAAGATGGACCTACTCCCTTACTGAAAGGATTTACACTATGCCGATTGCAGCTTCTCTCTTACCGGAATTCGACCAGGAAATGGCGACCGTGCGCAAAGTACTGGAACGGATTCCGGATGACAAACTGGAGTACACGCCACACGCGAAGTCGATGAGTTTCGCGCGGCTGGCAGGACACGTGGCGGAGATGGTGGGGTGGCTGGCGGACACGATGAAGCATGACAGCTTCGATGTGGCGCCGGCGGACGGACAGAAGTTCGAGGCATTTGTGCCGAAGTCGAGCGCGGAGTTGATGGCGGCTTTCGAGAAGAACTCGGTGGCGGCACGCGAGGCGCTGGCGGCGGGGACGGATGAGGCGATGATGAAGACCTGGTCGCTGCTGTCGGGCGGCAAGGTTCTGTTCAGCATGCCGCGCGTGGCTTGCGTGCGGAGCATGATTCTGAATCACATCATTCATCACCGCGGGCAACTGAGTGTGTACCTGCGTTTGAACGACATTCCGGTGCCGTCTTTGTACGGGCCGTCGGCAGACGAAGGGCAAATGTAGTCTGATGGAAGTAGGCGGGCTGTTCGATTGAGGGCGGCCCGCCCTTCCTGTTTCCTGCATGATTGACCGCATCACTGTACACGGCGCCCGCCAGCACAACCTGAAGAATGTGGACGTGGAGATTCCGCGGAATTCGTTCACGGTCATTACGGGGTTGAGCGGATCGGGCAAGAGCTCACTGGCCTTCGACACAATCTACGCCGAGGGGCAGCGGCGCTATGTGGAGACGCTATCGCCCTACGCACGGCAATTTTTGGATCAGATGGAACGGCCGGAGGTGGACTCGATTGACGGGTTGAGCCCGGCGATTTCGATTGAGCAAAAGACGACGTCGCGGAGCCCGCGGTCGACGGTGGGGACGATCACGGAGATCTACGATTACCTGCGCGTGCTGTATTCGTCGGTGGGGGTGGCGCATTGTCCGAATTGCGGCGTGCCGATTGCGCAGCAGAGCACGCAGCAGATTCTGGAACACATCCTGTCATTGCGGCAGGAGGAGCGGATCATGATTCTGGCTCCGGTGGTGCGGGGCCGGAAGGGCGAGTACAAGAAAGACCTGGAGAAGTATCTCAAGCAGGGGTTCGTGCGGGCGCGGATTGACGGGGTGTTGCGCTCGCTGGATGAGGAGATTGTGCTGGACAAGCGGCGCAATCACACGATTGAGGTGGTGGTGGACCGGTTGTTGATCAAGCCGGGGATTGAGAGCCGGCTGGAGGCGTCGGTGGAGACGGCGACGAAGCTGGCGAGCGGGCTGGTGATCATTGCGGTGGTGAATGGGGAAGAGCGGCTTTATTCGCAGAAGCTGGCGTGCGCGGAATGCGGAGAGAGCGTGCCCCAACTGGAGCCACGCTCGTTTTCGTTCAACAGCCCTTATGGGGCGTGCCAGACTTGTCATGGATTGGGGTCGCTGTGGTCGTTTGATCCGGGAAGGGTCATTGGAGATGCGTCGAAGCCGCTGCTGGATGGGGGCTTGTCGGCATGCTCCAGCAGCAGCCTGATGCTGCACCATTTGAACGAGGCATCGCGGAAGTTCCGGATCAAGATCGATAAACCGTTTGAAGAGCTTTCCGAGAAGCACCAGAAGTTGTTGCTGGAAGGCGGGAGCGGGTTTCCGGGGATTCTGAAGATCCTGCAACAGATTTACGAAGAGGCGACAGAGGAATACCGGGCGTGGATGTTGGAGCAGATGACTCCGACCAAGTGCCCGGAGTGCAAGGGCGCGCGATTGCGGGCGAGCAGCCTGGCGGTGCGGGTGAAGGATGTGTCAATTGCGGATTTCACGCACTCATCGGTGGCCCGGTTATTGCCGTTGCTGGGTGAGTGGAAGCTGACGGAGAGGGAGGAGCAGATTGCGGGACGGGTGCTGAGCGAGATCCGGAACCGGCTGCAGTTTCTGTCGGCGGTGGGGTTGGATTATCTGAGTCTGGATCGTTCTTCGGCGACGTTGTCGGGGGGCGAAGCGCAGCGAATTCGACTGGCGACGCAGATTGGGAGCCGGTTGCGCGGCGTGCTGTATGTGCTGGATGAGCCGTCGATCGGGCTGCATCCCCGGGACAATGACCGGCTGCTGGATACGCTGGCGGAACTGCGGGATTTGGGGAATACGGTGCTGGTGGTGGAGCACGACGCGGAGACCATTGAGCGCGCGGATTACGTGATTGACTTGGGGCCGGGCGCCGGCAGGTTGGGTGGAGAGCTGGTGGCACAAGGGACTCCGCGGCAGATCGAAGAGAACGAACGATCGTTGACAGGGGCCTATCTGGCTGGCCGGGCACGGATTGAAGTGCCATCGACGCGGCGGCCAGGAAATGGGAATGAGCTCATCATCCACGGAGCGACGGAACACAATCTGAAAGGGATTGATGTGGCGTTCCCGCTGGGAACGCTGACGGTGGTGACAGGTGTTTCGGGAAGCGGGAAATCGACGCTGGTGAACGATATTCTGTACCGGGCACTGGCGAAGGCGGTGTATGACTCGAAGGCGGAACCGGGGGCACATACAGCGATCAGCGGGATTGATCAGATCGACAAAGTGATTGAGATTGACCAGTCGCCGATCGGGCGGACGCCGCGATCGAATCCGGCCACGTACACGGGGGTGTTTTCACCGATCCGGGATATCTACGCGATGTTGCCGGAATCGCGAGAACGCGGTTACAAGCCGGGGCGCTTTAGCTTCAACGTAAAGGGCGGGCGTTGCGAAGCCTGCCAGGGCGATGGGCTGAAGCGGATTGAGATGAATTTTCTGCCCGATGTATTTGTGACTTGCGATGCGTGCCGGGCGAAGCGATACAACCTGGAGACGCTTCAGGTGAAGTACCGGGGGAAGTCGATTGCGGACTTGCTGGAATCGACGGTGGAGGATGCTCTGGCAGTGCTGGAGAATCTGCCGCAGATCAAAGTGAAGCTGCAGACGCTGGTGGATGTGGGGTTGGGGTATATCCATCTGGGTCAATCTTCGACGACGTTGTCGGGTGGGGAGGCGCAGCGGATCAAGCTTGCGCGGGAGTTGAGCAAGCGGCAAACGGGGCGGACACTGTATATCCTGGACGAGCCGACCACAGGGCTGCACTTCGACGATGTGAGAAAGCTTCTCGACGTGTTGCAAAGGCTAGTAGACTTAGGAAATACGGTGGTAGTGATCGAACATCACCTGGACGTCATCCGGAGCGCCGATTGGCTGGTGGACTTGGGCCCTGAAGGGGGCGAACGCGGCGGGCAACTGGTGGCTTCGGGGCCACCGGAGCAAGTGATGCGCGTGAAGAAGAGCCACACCGGGCAGGCACTGGCGCGCGCGATGAAGACGGAAGGGAAGTCCTAAGATTGCCAAGCAAGTACGACCTTGAGCCGCTCTCGTTTGCGGCGCTGCAGACCATTCCTATTGCCGATCGCGGGGGCAAGGTTGGGATACCGCATATGGCGAAGCCGTATGTGAAGGGAAGCGGCGTGAGCGGGCTGATGGCATCGTTGCCGGATGTGCTGGCGGCTCCGCAATTCGCGGGCGTGGTGGATGCGGTGTTTGCGGCGCGGGAGAAGAAGCGGGCCTTGTTGTGGGGATTGGGCGGGCACGTGATCAAGTGCGGGCTGGCTCCGGTGCTGCTGGATCTGATGCGGCGGGGTTTTGTGACGGGGTTTGTGATGAACGGGGCGGCGTCGATTCACGACTTCGAGATTGGGATTGCGGGGCACACATCGGAAGACGTGGAAGCGGTGTTGCCGGACGGGCGATTTGGGGCGGCGGAAGAGACGGGGCGGGAGATGAATGAGGCGATTGCGGAGGGTGCTTCGCTGGGGATCGGGATGGGAGAGGCGTTAGGGGCCCGGTTAGAGCGGATTGCGCGGCCGGAATTCGCCGGGTATTCGATTGTGCATGAGGCGTACCGCGCGGGGGTTCCGGTAACGGTGCATGTGGCGGTGGGCACGGACACTCCGCACACGCATCCGCAGGCGGCAGGAGCGGCGATTGGAGCAGCGACGCATCACGATTTCCGGCTGTTGTGTTCGCTGGTGCGCGGGATTCACGATGGGGGCGTGTATTTGAACGTGGGCTCAGCGGTGGTGCTGCCGGAGGTGTTTCTAAAGGCGGTGAGCGTGGTGCGGAATTTGGGGAATCCGCTGGGGCGGTTCACGACGGTGAATTTCGATTTTCTGCAGCATTACCGGCCGAAGATGAATGTGGTGGAACGCCCGCATGCTAAGAAGGAAGGGAGAGGCTACGCGATCACGGGGCATCATGAGTTGATGATTCCGTTGCTGGCGGCTGCTCTGATTGAACGGGACGCATGAACCCTGACTTCGAACCGATGGTGCCCGAGCCACGGCTGCCGGATTCTCCGGCTCCGGAAGTGCCCGCGTCGCTATCGTACCCGTTCTGGAACTACGAAGACCTGGCGTTGTTTTTCGGGATGGGTTTGCCGTGCCTGGTGTTGTCGGTGGCGTTGATGGAAGGGGTGACGTGGATCGTGGGGGTGCGGCCGGGGAAGGCAGTGTACTTCCTGTTTGCGCAGTTCATCGGGTATGCGCTGTGGTTTGCATCGCTAGTCCTGTTGTTGCGGGTGCGGTATGACGCACCGTTCTGGCCGTCACTGGCTTGGGTCATGCCGAAGCATGGATTGTGGCGGGCGGTGCTGCAGGGGCCGATGCTGGCGTTTGGGGTGGCGTGGCTGGCCTATGCGCTACAGACGCCGAACATTGAGATGCCGTTCAAGGATCTGCTTGGCGACCGGTGGTCGTTGATTCTGACGGGTCTGTTCGCGGTGACGGTAGGGCCGCTATGCGAGGAACTGGCGTTTCGCGGGTTCTTCATGCCGTTGCTGGTGCGGTCATTGGGTGCGTGGCCGGGGATTCTGATTACTGCTCTTCCGTTCGCTTTGCTGCATGGGCCACAGTATTCGTGGTCGTGGCAGCATATTCTCCTGCTCGTGCTGGCGGGATCGGCGTTCGGGAGGGTGCGGCACATCACGGGGTCGACAGCGGCCGCGGTGATGACGCATGCGACTTACAATCTGACCTTTTTCAGCGCGATGGTCATGCAAGGGAATCAATAGAACAAATCATGGTGGAAACGATTCAATGGACCGCGGACGGTGTGGTGATGATCGACCAGACCGTATTGCCGAGAGAGACGAAGTTTGTGACGTGCCGCGATTACAGGGAAGTAGCCGTGGCGATCAAGGACATGATTATCCGCGGGGCTCCGGCGATTGGGGTGGCGGCGGCAATGGGCGTGGCGATCGGGGTACAGAAGTGCGATCCGGCGGCGTGGCGCGCGGAGTTGGAGACGATTTGCGATACGCTGGCGCGGACGCGGCCGACGGCGGTGAATCTGTTCTGGGCGATTGACCGGATGAAGAAGCTGGCGCTGTCGCTGGATGGGAAGCCGATTGAGGAGATCCGGGCGCGGCTGATTGAGGAAGCCGTGCGCGTGTATGAGGAAGACATCGCGATCAACAAGGCGATTGGGGCGAACGGGGCTGGGCTGGTGCCGGACGGGAAGCGTGTGCTGACGCATTGCAATGCGGGGGCGCTGGCGACGGCCGGGTACGGGACGGCGTTGGGCGTGATCCGGGCGGCGGTGGAGGCTGGGAAGCAGATCGCGGTGTACGCGGATGAGACGCGGCCGTTCCTGCAAGGGGCTCGATTGACAGCGTGGGAACTGCAGCAGGACGGGATTGAGACGAAGATCATCACGGACAACATGGCCGGGCATTTTCTGCGGGCGGGGAAGATTGGCTGCGTGGTTGTTGGGGCGGACCGGATCGCGCGGAATGGGGATGTAGCGAATAAGATCGGGACATATTCGGTGGCGGTGCTGGCGAAGGAGAATGGGGTGCCGTTTTATGTGGCGGCTCCGATTTCGACGTTGGATTTGACGCTGACGAGCGGGGAACAGATTCCGATTGAGGAGCGGCCGGCGGCGGAGGTGACGCATGTGTTTGGGGTGGCGGTGGCGCCGGATGGGATTGGGGTGGAGAATCCGGCGTTTGATGTGACACCGAACCGGTATGTGACCGGGATTATCACGGAGAAGGGTGTGGCGACGGCTCCGTATGAGGAGAGTTTGCCGCGGTTGGCGGGGATGTAGGGTGAGAGGGACGAACTGGCGCAGACACTTATTGGGTGGAGGGATGACGCGATAGGCAGCGTGTTTGGGGTGCTTCTTTTTTTAGGCCGGGGGCTCACGGGTGCAACCGTGAGCCAGACCCGGAGAAGGAGGCACCAAATGCGTTTCCGCATCAGCGTCAGCCTACAGTTGACGCTAAGGCGAATCGTAGTAACGATTCGCTTTGGCTAACAGCCAAAGGACCCCACCCTTACGGGTGGGTTCCCTCCAGTTCCCAGGGTAGCAGCGAACCTGGGGAAGTCAATACTCCTACGAGGGGTACGATCTCGGATCGTGGTTTTTATCGAGCAACCTTAAGAGTGACGGGAATGACCGGGGAATTCGTGGCTTGCCAGGCGGAGACGCGGAGGGTGGCGCGGTAGGTGCCGGGGCTGAGTTTCGCGGGATCGATGGAGATGGCGACGGGGTCGCCGGAATGGGGGCCATCGGGGAGTTGGGTACGGCCGCGAAGGGGATCGGCGGTGAGCCAGGTGGCGCCGATGGGGTCGATGGAGTAGGGCATGTCGGGCCAGGAAGAGGAGACGAGGACGGTTTGGGGCGCTGGGATTGGGCCGTTAGGGGTGTATTCGAAGTCGAGGGAATCAGGAAAAGTGACGAAGATGGGTGCGCCTTCGACTTTGAGGACGAAGGGGCGGGTGGTGGACTCGCAATCGTTGGCAGCGCGGACGAGAAACTCGTAAGTGCCTGTTTGGGTTGGGGTTCCGGTGAGGTAGCCGGAGCTGGAGAGCTGTAAGCCGGGGGGCAACTGGCCGAAGGCGAGGCGAAAGTGGAGGTTATTCTGGGGGCAACGGGAAGGGCCTAGGGCGATAATCGGATCTTGTGTGTAAGGCTTATGGACAATAGCGGTGGGGAGGGTGTGTGTGGCAATCTCCAGAAGGAAGCAAAAAAAAAGTTTCATTCCATGATGCTCATCGGCGAATGGATTGCGCGTTATAGAATGACGGCCTTTTCCGATATGCGAAGAGGAGGCAGTCAATGCAGGCAATCATCCGTTGGTGTTTGGCATTGGGAGTAATCGGGACGATCCCGATGGTGGCGCAGACGGCTCCGGCGATGGCGCCGGCGGTGCCACTAAGCGGGTTGGGCCGCAACGTGCTGACCAATCAAGGTGTGGCGTTGCTGGCGCGGTCAGGATACAGCGAAGGGTTCATCATCGACATGATCATTCACAAGGAAACGCAGTTCGATGTGAGCGCGGAAGGGCTGGCCTGGCTGGCGAAGCAGGGATTGACCGAAAGAATTGTACGGGCGATGGTGGCTAACGAGCGGAAAGAGCAGTCGACAGTACTGGTTCCCGCATCAGTAGCGTTAGGAGCGCAGCCAGTTGTGAACGTGGCGCCGGTTGTGGCGCAATCGCACAGCGTGGCGACAGTGAATGGCAAGCCCGTGGACATTGAAGTAGAAGTAACGATGCCAACGCCGGGCCCGTCGAACTCGTCATGGATTATGAGGGGATGGGAACGGGATCGATGGTATGTGATGCCGAGATAGGCCGCGAGAAAGACGGTCACCGGCGATGAAGAGAAGCTGGGGAATACATCCAGCACAGTAAGGGATTTCGTAACGCGAGAGAGAAACGTTTGGAAAGAGAGTTGCACTATATGAATGTGGAGATTTCGGGGGCTATGTGGGTAGTTAACTTAATTCCCTTATTTTTCATCGTCGGCCTGTTTTTGGCCATGCTATCGTCATCGCCGAAAGCCGATCGGTAAGTAGAAACCAGACACACACCTGTGTCACAACTGCACAGAACCTGAGTTGAGAGCTTGCCTGGTCAGCAAGCGAGGTAGACTGAGGGGATGCAGTTCGCAGCCATCCTGTTCTTACTGCCTTTCTCCCTGATTGCGCAGCAGCAGCCGTACGATGTCCTGATCAGCGGGGCGCGTGTAGTAGATGGCGCGGGCAATCCTTACTTTTACGCGGATATTGGAGTACGCGGCGACACAATCGCCGCGCTTGGTCTTTTAGGGGGTCACCCGGCGCGAGTGCGAATCGATGCACGCGGGCTAACGGTGACCCCCGGTTTCATTGATACGCACAATCACTCGGACCGGGACATTTTCGGGGAACCGACGGCGAAGGCATTCCTGTACCAGGGGGTGACGACGCTGATTGGGGCTCCGGATGGGTCATCGCCGATCCCGCTGAAGCCGGCGATGGACAAATTGAAGGCGCTGCGGATGAGTGTGAATATGGCGCTGTGCGTGGGGCACGGGTCGGTACGGCGGGCGGTGCTGAATATGGAGAACCGGGCTCCGACGGCGTCCGAGTTGGAGAAGATGAAGGCGATCACGCGGCAGGCGATGCTGGATGGGGCAATCGGGCTGTCGAGCGGGCTGTTCTACACTCCGGCGAATTTTGCGAAGACGGAGGAAGTGATCGAGATTGCGCGGGTGGTGGGGGAATACGGCGGGTTCCATGTTTCGCACATTCGGGATGAGGGGAACTTCATTCTCGATTCGGTGAAGGAGACGATCCGGATTGGGGAAGAAGGCGGCCTGCCGACACAGGTGACGCATCACAAGATCGGCGGGAAGGCGAATTACGGGAAGAGCGTGGAGACGCTGAAGCTGATCGATGAGGCTCGGGCACGGGGGGTGGATGCGACTGTGGACCAGTATCCCTACACGGCTTCGCACACGAGTTTGGGGGCGGCTATGTTTCCGCAGTGGGCGTTTGGCGGGGGGACGACGGCCCTGAAGGAGAGACTGACGGCTCCGGAGCAGCGGGCGAAGATTAAGGCCGAGATTGTGCGGCGGATCGTGGATGAACGGGGTGGTGGGGACGCGAAGAACATTGTGCTGACGAATTGCGCGTTTGACCGCTCGTTGGAGAAGAAGTCGCTGGCGGCGATTCTGGTGGAGCGGGGCAAAGAGCCGTCCATGGACAATGCGGCGGAGTTGACGATGGAGATCCAGATGAAGGGCGGGTGCAGCGCGGTGTTTCACTGGATTCATGAGCAGGATATTGAACGGATTTTGCAGTATCCGTGGACGATGGTGGCGTCGGACGGGTCGCTGACGATGGCGCATCCGCGGAGTTACGGGACGTTTGCCCGGGTGCTGGGGCGGTATGTGCGGGAGCGGAAGGTGATTCCGTTGGAAGATGCGGTGCGGAAGATGAGCGGATTGCCGGCGCAGCGGACGCGGCTGTATGACCGCGGGCTGATCCGGGTGGGGATGAAGGCGGACCTGGTGATTCTCGATCCGGCGAAGGTGGAGGACAAGTCGACGTTTGAGGATCCGATGGCACTGGCGGTGGGTGTGCGGGACGTGCTGGTGAACGGGAAGATCGCGATGCGGAATGGGAAGGAAACCGAAGACCGCCCGGGACGTCTTCTTTATGGACCGGGATATGCAGGCAAGTAAAGTTCTTCTACCGACGTTGGCCCTGGCTTTAGCTGGTGCTTTGTGCGCGCAGCCGAAGATCGGTGTGATTGAGGTGTTTGGGGTGAAGAAGGCAGGGCGGGATAAGATTCTGAAGGCGCTGGGGGCGATGGAAGGGGATCCGCTACCGTCGTCGAAGGTGGAGACGGAAGGGCGGATTGAGCTGGTGCCGGGGGTGGTGCGGGCCAGTCTGGAGGCGGTTTGCTGCGAGAGCGGGCGGGCGATTCTGTATGTCGGTGTGGAGGAGAAGGGGAGCGAATTGCACTTCGAGTACAACACGCCGCCGTCGCAGGAGCTGCGGATTCCAGCGGATGTGGAGAACGAGTGGATGGAGTTTATCGGATCGTTGAATGTGGCTGTGCAGAATGGGAAGGCGGATGAGGATCTGACGCAGGGGCATTCGTTGATGGCGGACGCGGATGTGCGGAAGAGCCAGCTGAAGTTCGTGGAGATGGCGAACAAGCATTTCGATTTGCTGCGCAATGTGTTGCGGAATGCGGAGGATGAGCAGCAGCGGGGGATCGCGGCGTTTGTGCTGCAGTATGCGTCGAATAAGAAGCAGGTGGCGGCGGATTTGCAGTATGCGATGCGGGATTCGGATTCGACGGTGCGGAATAACGCGATGCGGGGGTTGGCGGCGCTGGCGGTGCTGGCGCAGTTGCGGCCGGACGCGGAGCTGAAGATATCGCCGGTGTGGTTTGTGGAGATGCTGAACTCGACGCATTTCACGGATCGGAATAAAGCGGCGATGGCGCTGATGAATTTGACGGAGAAGCGGGAACAGGGGGCGATGGAGCAGATGCAGGCTCGGGCAGTGCCGGCGCTGGTGGAGATGATGAATTGGAAGAGCATGGGGCACGCGCTGCCGGGGTTTATTTTGCTGGGGAGACTGGTGGGGTGGAGCGAGGAGGAGATTCACGAGAAGTGGAAGGCGGGGGCGAAGGAGGAATTGAGGAAATTGGCGGGGGAGTTGGGGAAGAAGAAGTGAGTTTGTGTGGTGTTGCGTTCGGTGGAAGGTGAAATTTAGCTAACGCAGGCATGCATTGGCCGGGGCGGCAATGACTGCTTCGGAACGAGGGGCACGGTAGAGGACTTGCAGGTTCGCGGCCTGCCAAATATCGCGGTTGTGGATCGGGTGAAGGACGAAGAGTGCGTCGCGGACGGGGCTGGCGCCTGACTCATAGGAGAAGATCTTAAATACAGGTTCGGTGGCGAGGATCTTCTGATAGAACTCCAGACATGTGGCGAATCGCCAGTCTGAGACGACAGTGCGCGGGCAGCCCGTTGCGGTGAGACGGACAGTCTCCTGATACAGAGACCGTGTATCGGCGTCCCATTCCCACTGGTGAAAATATGTCCAGCGGAGGGAGAGCGCATAATGTGCAGCTAGCGCGGCAAGAGCAAGACAGAGGACGCGTTGCGCACTGGTCCACCGGGGGGGGGAAGAGGCGATGCCTGCGAGAATGAGGGTAGCAATGGGAATGAGGTAAAGAGCGGTGCGTTCTTTGGGGAGCAGGATTCCAAGGGTCCGAAACAGAAACCAATGCCCGATCAGGGCAGCGACGGCGGTTGCGGCGAGTTGGCGGCTGAGGGATAGCGGGGTTGATTGCTGAGCGCCAGTGCGCCACAGGAAAACGGTGTGAATCGTGGCGAATGTGCCGCAGAGCGCCACGATCGCGAGGCCGATGTAAGGCGAGCCGGCTGCCAGAGGCAGATTGTGCAATGAGCCATCAAGCAAAGTTACGAACAACTCGGGCAATGAACCGGCACCGAAAAACAATTGTCCGGGCGGCCATCGGATCAGGGTGGGAATGGCAAGGGAGAGCGAGAGTAAGCCCGGTATCGCCAGAGCAGCAAGAGTCCGTGCAGAGAATGGAGACGTTCTTCGTACGGCGAGGAGACCAGCAGCAAAGATGAAGGTGTTGATGAGGGCGAAGGCAAAGTTGGATACGACCGAGAGTCCAAGGCAGAGGGAGAAGAGTACGGCTCGCCGAGCTGTCCATGGTTGCGGCCGGGCGATGAAGACGATGGCCCAGAGGAGGAACCCGGTTGCCAAGCCGTAGCCGCGGGCCGCGGTGAGGTAATCGAGGATCATGGGATTCAAGGTGAGGCAAAGCTGCACCGTCCAACGGAGACTAATCGGCGAATAGAGAGCCGAGAGGCGGTGGGCGGCCGTGATATACAGTGCTGCGCCGATCATGGCAGCAGCCCGGACCGTTAGTTCTGATGGACCGAAGTATTGCAAGAAGGGATAGCTGAGGAGGGAATTCAGGAGGTGGTTGTTGGATGCCGGCCACCAGAGGAACTCGGGGGACCTGCTGGTGAACATAAGGTAGGTCATAGCCTCGTCGATGGTGATGGACTGTGTTGCGGCGCGAACCAACACGAATAGCATCGTCGCCAGGGCGATCCAGGTGAGGGAATCCCGGTGCCAGCGGAAGGGCATGGGAGGTAGTGTAGCGAGAGACGGAGTTAGCCGCCGGCCGGAGGCCCGCGTCACCGGCTGCGATGGGTGGTATGGTGGGTGGTATGGCGACCACGAAAATCACGATCACGTTGCCCGATGCGCAATTGGAAGAGATTCGACGCCGGGTGGAAGGGAACGAAGCGTCCAGTGTTTCGGGGTTCGTGCAACTGGCGGTGCAACGACTGCTGGAGAGTGATGTGGCGTTCCGGGCGCTGGTGGACGAAGCGTTGGAAGCAAGTGGTGGTCCGCTGACCGCGAAAGAACGGGCTTGGGCGAAGAAGGTGCTCACTCCCCGGAAGCGGGGGGCGAAGCCGGGTCAGGCCGCATGAATGGAGTGGTGTTCGATGCAGGCGGGTTAATTGCGGTGGAGCGGGCAGACCGCCGGGTCTACGCAATTCTCGCGATGGCATTGGAGGAGGACGCCCGGTTGCTTGTTCCGGCTACCGCTTTGGCGCAGGTAATTCGGAATCCAGCACGACAGGTGCGGCTTTGGCGTATGGTGCAGCATGAACGGACGGAGATCGTCCCATTGGATGGGGCGCAGGCGCTGTCTGTGGGAGCGCTTCTGGCGCGAACGAGAACTGCGGATATCGCCGATGCGCATGTGGTGGCGTGCGCGCTGCGGTATGGGTTGGCGGTGATTACGAGTGATGGGGCGGATCTGAGGCGGCTGGATCCTGCTGTTCAGTTGATCGAGATTTAGCCGCCGGCCGGAGGCCCGCGTCACCGGCTGCCGAGTATCCGCGCTGGTGGAGGCGTGTCGGCAGGAGTCGACACCGTTTGGCAAGGAGCAACATGTGGCAACCGGCGCAGGTGATGCTTTTAGGGACTAGCGCCAGTTGAAGATCTGGCCACGGCGCGAAAGCGGCAGGAGGAGTTAACGCGATGAGTAAAAGCATAGTGGTTCCAGCATTGACGATTTCATGAAGGAGAAAAAGATCTCGAAGAACCGGATGGCGGTGTTGCTGAAGACGAGCCGCACACAAGTGGACCGATTGCTGGATGCGAAGAATGACATCACGTTATCGAGCCTGGAACGAGCAGCGGCGTTGGTGGGACGACGGGTGATGATTCAGTTGGTGTAGTCATGCGATTTAGCCGCCGGCCGGAGGCCCGCGTCACTGGAGGCGGGCGATGGCGGGTTCGTTCCAGGTGAAGCCGCTGCCGGGTTCGGTGGATGGGATGGCCATTCCGTCGCGGACTTCGATGGGGTTCGCGACGATGGCGTGCCACCAATCGGCGTATTCGAGCCAGTGGGCCATTGGCGTGGTGCAGAGAAGCTGGACGCTGACTTCGGGCCAGAGGTGGGTGGAAACGCGGATGCCTTCGGCTTCGGCGGTGGCCGCGATGCGGCGCCAACCGGTGATGCCGCCTGCTTTCATGACTTCGGGCATCCAATAGTCGGTGGAACGGGCGTGGAGGGCGTGATGGAAATCGAGCGGGCCCCACCAGTTTTCGCCAGCCTGGATGGGTGTTTGGACGGCATTGGCGATGTGGGCGTGACCGGCGAAATCGTGCGAAAGGGAAGGCTCCTCGACCCAGCCGAGTTGGTAGGGTTCGAGGCGCTGGAGCCGCTCGATGGCTTCGGTGGGGGTGAGGGATTGGTTGTAGTCGACGAGGATGGTCATGGTGTCGCCGACGGCGCTACGCATGGCTTCGATGACGGCGATGTCTTCTTGCACGGTGGGATAGCCGATTTTTGCCTTGATGCCGCGGAAGCCGCGTTTGGCCCATTGTTCGGCAACTTTGGCGGAGCCGGCGATGCCGTCGTAGCCGACCGCTCCGTAGGCCTGGATGGGGCGCTCGACGGCGCCGAGGAGGCGGGTGAGCGAGACGCTGTGCGTGCGAGCGAGGGCATCCCACATCGCCATGTCGAGGCCGGCGATGGCCATGCCGACCAGGCCTTGTGTGCCGAGGAGACGGAAGCGGGCGTTGAATTTGTCGGTGAGGGTGGTGGGGGCGAGTGGCTCGTTGGTGATGAGTTGGGCGAGGTTCTGGATGAGATCGGCGGTGGGGCGGAGCGCAGCCGCGGTGTACGTGAAGATGATGGCGTGGCCGGTGACGCCGTCACTGGTGGTGAGATCGATGAGGACCAGTGGAGAATCGGAGACTACGCCGCTGGCGGTGCGATGAGGCTCAGACATGGGGACGCGGAGGGCGCGGACGCGAATATCGCGGATAGTGGGCATAGAGACATTGGTATCACGCCGGAGGGGTAGCACGAACAGGAAAGACGTAGCACGGCTTGCTTCGCGGCTGGTGTGCCGTTAATCTGACTACGCATGGGCCAACTCAGCCGGATCGGTGTTGCGATTGATTCCGATCTCCTTCAGAAATTCGACGACTTGATTGCGACCAAAGGGTATACGAACCGGTCGGAGGCATTTCGCGATTTGATTCGCGATGAGCTGGTGGAGAAGCAGTCGGAGAAGCCGGATGCGGCGGTGGTGGGGACCGTGACGCTGGTGTACGACCATCATGTGCGGATGCTGGCAGAGAAACTGACGGACATCCAGCACGAAGCCTTTCATAACGTGCTTTCCACACTGCATGTGCATCTGGATCATGATCACTGCCTGGAGGTGTTGATCTTGAAGGGGAAGTCGGCGGCGGTGCGGAAACTGGCGGAATCGCTGATCAGCACGAAGGGCGTGAAGCATGGGCGGCTGACGATTACGACATCGGGGGCAGGGCTTTGATACTCGGGACGGGGATTGATCTGGCGGAAGTGGGGCGGATCCGGGAGGCGGTGGAGCGCTATGGGGAGCGATTTGTCCAGCGCATCTATACTCCCGTGGAGATCGCATATGTGGAGCGGAAGGCGAACAAGTTCGAACGGTTCGCGGCGCGCTTTGCGGCGAAGGAGGCGGGGATGAAGGCGATCGGGACGGGATGGCGAAAAGGGGTGCGGTGGCAGGACTTCGAGGTGGTGAACCTGCCGGGGGGGCGGCCGACGTTGCGGTTGCATGGAGTGGCGGCGGAAGTGGCTGCGGGGATGGGGGTAAAGCGGATTCACCTGTCGTTGACGCACACGGCGGAGCAGGGGATGGCGTTCGTCATTCTCGAAGACTAGAAATCGCTTATACTTGTGTGTTTGGGCCTTCGAAGTCCCGATTTTGTTGCAGGTAGCTCCCATGGCAGCCGTTAAGTTAGAAGCAGTTCATATCGACCGGGGAACCGAGGCCAAGGCCGAACTTTCCCGCAAATTCCTTTACTATATGGCCCTTATGCGTGAGGTAGAGGAGCGCATTGAGCGCCGTCTTTACCGGCAGGGCAAGGTTTTAGGGGGCGTTTATGTAGGGCGCGGGCAGGAAGCGATTCCAGTGGGATCGGGATTGGTGGCGCGTCCGGACGATGTGTTGTTCCCTTCGCACCGCGATCTGGCGTTGTACTTCATTCGCGGGGTGCATCCGCGGAATGTGTTTGCGCAGTACATGGGGCGGGTGGATGGGCTGACTCGCGGGCGCGACGGCAACATGCACATGGGCGATTTGAGCAAGGGGCTGGTGGCGATTATCAGTGCGATGGCCGCGAGCATCCCGGTGGCGGCGGGCGCGGCGATGGCGATGAAGTATCAGGGCAAGGACAGCGTGGCGCTGGTGTATTTTGGCGACGGGGCGACGAGCCGCGGCGACTGGCACGAGGGGATCAATCTGGCCTCGGTGCAGAAGGCTCCGCTGATCCTGCTGTGCAACAACAATCAGTACGCGTATTCGACACCGTTGAGCAAGCAGATGGCGTGCCAGAACGTGGCGGATCGGGCGGCGGGCTATGGGATACCGGCGGAAATTGTGGATGGGAACGATCCGTTTGCGATCCACGAGGCGACACGGCGGGCGGTGGAGCATGCCCGGGCCGGGAACGGGCCGTATCTGATCGAATGCAAGACGTTCCGCATGACGGGGCATTCGGCGCACGATCCGGCCGATTACGTGCCGAAGCAGATGTTTGAGGAATGGGGCGCGATGTGCCCGATTCAACGGATGCAGAAGCGCATGGTGGAGGAAGGCTGGGCCACAAGCGAAGAAGTGACCGACATTCTGGCGCGCATCCGCAAAGAGACGGACGAAGCCATTGAATGGGCGGAGAACAGTCCTTACCCCGATCCATCCGAGTTGACCGAACGCGTCTACGAACCAAAGTAAAATTTCCGGAGTTCAGGCACCATGCCGACCACATACGTTGAAGCGATCCGCGAAGGGATTCGCGAAGAGATGGAACGCGATCCAAACGTTTTCCTGTTAGGGGAAGACATTGGTGTTTATGGCGGCGCCTTTAAGGTGACGCTGGGGCTGCTGGATCAATTTGGGGAACGGCGCATTGTGGACACGCCGATATCGGAATCGGCGATTGTGGGGGCGGCGATTGGGGCGAGTTTCATGGGACTGCGGCCGGTGGCGGAGATGCAGTTCGCGGATTTCATTTCGTGCGGCTTCGACCAGATTGTGAATTACGCGGCGAAGTGCCGGTACCGGTGGAATGCTCCGGTGCCGATTGTGGTGCGAGCTCCTTGCGGCGGCGGGATTCACGGCGGGCCGTTCCATTCGCAGCAGAATGAAGCGTGGTTTGCGCATACGCCGGGATTGAAGGTGGTGCTGCCGGCGACGGCTCGGGATGCGAAGGGGCTGATCAAAGCGGCGATTCGCGACAACGATCCGGTGGTGTTCTTCGAGCATAAGGCGCTTTATCGGCGGGTGAAGGAAGATCTGCCGGAGGGCGATTACACGGTGGAGATCGGGAAGGCCAACGTGCATCGAGTGGGATCGGATATTTCGATCATCACGTATGCGGCGATGGTGCATACGGCGGCCGAAGCGGCGGAGATTGTGGCGAAGGAAGGCATCTCGGTGGAGGTGGTGGATCTGCGGACGCTGACACCGCTCGATGAGGAGACGATCCTGGAGAGCGTGAAGAAAACGTCGAAGGCGATTGTGCTGCATGAGGCGACGCTGACGGGTGGGTTCGGCGGCGAGATCGCGGCTCGGATTACGGAGAAGGCGTTCGAGTATCTGGATGGGCCGGTGTTGCGGATTGCGGCTCCGGACACGCCAGTGCCGTTCAGTTCGACGCTGGAGGAGGCGTATCTGCCGAGTGTGGATCAGGTGGTGGCGAAGTTGCGGTGGTTGGCGGCGTACTAGTTTGGTTTCTCGCCAAGGCGCCAAGGCGCTAAGCTCGCAAAGAAAGCAACCCAAAAGAGAGGGCGCTTGGGTTGGTGGTTCGAAGTGGTGAGTTCTTCAGAAACGTCAAGCTCGCCAAGCGGGCAAGGAGCGGGGCTGAGTGCAGGATTTTGAGATTCAGAGTGTTTCGGCGGAGCAATTGGGCGCTCAGATGTGGGCGTTTGTGGCCTTGTTGCAGGACTCGGTGGATAGCGGTGCGTCGGTGGGATTTTTGCCTCCGCTCGATGGGCATGCGGCGGTGCAGTATTGGAATGAGTTGATCTACGATTTGCAGGATGGGGCGGTGGTGTTGCTGGCGGTGTATGATGGCGATATTTTGCTGGGCTCGGTGCAGTTGACTCCGGCACGGCAGGCCAATGGTCGGCACCGGGCGGAGGTGAATAAGCTGATGGTGCACACGACGGCTCGGCGGTTGGGGTTGGGGAAGATGTTGATGGCGGCGGTGGAGGAGACGGCTCGCGAGTTGGGGCGAACGCTGCTGGTGCTGGATACACGCAAGGGCGATGTGTCGGAGGCGTTGTATCGGGGGTTGGGGTACGAGGCGGCGGGCGAGGTGCCGGGGTATGCACGCAGTGCCAGTGGTGAGCTGCATACGACGGTGATGTTCTACAAGAATTTGCGGTGAGATTATGGGGCGGCATTGGGTGGTCGCCGGGCTGTTCGTGCTGTCGTTGATCACCTATATTGACAGGGCGGCAATTTCCTCAGTGAAGGAGCCGATGGCGGCGGAGTTGGGGTTCAGCGACCGGGAGATGGGGGCTGTGTTTTCGGCGTTTGCGTTGGGATATGCGTTGGCGCAGGTGCCGAGCGGGTGGGCGGCGGACCGGTTCGGGCCGCGGTTGATGTTGTCGGTGTTGGTGGTGTTCTGGAGTTTGTTGACGGCGCTGACCGGGGCCGTGCAGCAGTTCCTTACGCTGCTGCTGGCGCGATTTGTGTTTGGCGTGGCGGAGGCGGGAGCGTTCCCGGGGTCGGCTCGGGCGTTCTATAACTGGCTGCCGGCGTGGGAGCATGGGCGGGCGAATGGGATTGTATTTGCGGCGTCGCGGCTGGGGGCGGCGATTGCGTTTCCGGTGATGGCCTGGCTGCTGACTTGGGCGACGTGGCGGACCGCGTTCTATTGGCTGGCGTTGCCGGGGATTGTGTGGGGGATTGGCTGGTATTTATGGTTTCGCGATGAACCGGCAGTGGCGGTGGCACACGAGGTGGGGGCGTCGAGCGGGCCGGAGCCTGGGTTTGGGGAGATTTTCCGGTCGCGGGCGATGTTGCTGGCGATGAGCCAGTATTTCATCGTGAATTTCACGACATTTTTGTGTTTGACCTGGATGCTGCCGTATTTGAAGACGCGGTTTGGGTTGTCGGCAAGCGAGGCGGCGTTCTATGCGATGATCCCGCTGCTGGTGGGCGCGACGGCGCAGTGGGCCACGGGCACGATGGTGGATTGGCTCTACCGTTCGCGGTGGAAGGGGTGGTCGCGGAGGTTGCCGGCGATGACGGGTTTCGGACTGTCGGCGATGGGGATTGTGGCGATACCGTGGGTGGACGATGTTCGAGTAGTGGCGGGGTTGTTCACGCTGGCGGCGTTTGGGGCGGAGATGACGATTTCGCCGTCGTGGGCGTTTTGCATGGATATTGGGGGGAAGAAGTCGGGGGCGATTTCTGGGGCGATGAATATGATGGGGAATCTGGGGTCCTTCGTGAGCGCGAATTTGTTTCCGGTGCTGGGGGCGGGGTATTTTGTGCTGGTAATGGGGCTGAATTTATATTGCGTGGGGGCTTGGTATTGGATGCGGATGAAGTCCAGTACTATCGATACGGCCTGAAATGGGGATTGACAGGTTCGGGCGTGGGGCCTAGGATTGAATTCCCGTGAAACTTTTCCAGGCCGTGATTGTGCTTGTGGTGATGGCTTCCCAGATGCGGGCTGCCACGGTGACTTTCAGCAACTTGATTTCGGGCGTCACCAGCTACGGATTCGATGGGGACGGGGATACCGTGGCGGACGTTGTTTTCAGCACAACGGATCCGTTGGGCTTTAATACGTCGGGGCCGGGCCCATTCCAGTTGTATGTATTCCAGCAGGGGCTGGAAGGCACTTCGCTATTGAATCCGGATTTGCGGGTGGATTTTTTGCATGGCGCTACGGGTTCCATCCAGTTCGGATTCGCGGTGAATGCGATGGTTGCGGGTCCGGCGGTGTTTGCGACTCTTGAGCTTTTCGATGCTCTGAACAATTCGATGGGGAGTGCCACGGTGTTTGGGGCGCGCTTTCCCATTCCCCCGATCCAGAGCACATTCACGGAAGGGCAGTTGACGCTGCCGTTCTCCGGCACGGCGGCATACGGGTTGTTCAATTTCAGTTCGAGCTCTTCGACGGGTCGATATTTTCTGGACAATTTTACGGGCACGTTCGGGAGCACGGAGAATACGCCCGAGCCGTGCAGCATCGGGCTGGTGCTAATTGGGGTTACTGTGATTGCTCAACTGGGCCGCAAGCGTTCATGAGCTCGGGCACGAGAACGAACCATTGAACATAAGCGGCGATGGCTAGAATGGCGAGGCTGGCGGGGCCTCCAAGGAATGGGACTGCGAGGAGTGCGAGGGCGGCAAAGAGGGATAGCGGGAAGCCGAGGATGACAAGAAACATCGAATAGCCGCTGGCGGCTTCGGTATTCGATGGGGGGAGTTGCAGGAGCAACACCGCGCATACGGCGATCCAGGCAAGGGTGCCGATGAGGCGCCAGCGTTTCCACTTGGGTGACGGCATATCTGTCGTGAATAGACGAAGCGATCAGGGTTTGAGTTCGCTTTCGTTGCGAAACACACGCCAGAGGTGGGGTAGGATGTGGAACCACTGGACGTACAAGGCGATGAACGGCTTGGCATTTGTGCAACATGCTGTTGCACAATTCTCGCCATCATTCCTTCGGTAAGGCGAATGCTACGTATTGGCCGTTGATTTCGACTTGCGTGGATGGGGTCAAGCCTACTTGGGCGGCGGCGCAGAAGACGATGTACTGGCGGCCGGCGAGTTCGTAGACGGCAGGGATGCCTTCGAGGGCCATGGGGAGTTCGTGCTCCCAGAGGATGGTGCCGTTCGATGCGTCGAGGGCTCGCACCTTTTTGTCGCGGGTGCCGGTGAAGATGATTCCTCCGGCGGTCACCACGGGGCCGACTTTCGGATAATGCGTGCCGGTGTTCCTGATTCCCTTCTTCGCCAATTCGGGGACTTCGCCGAGTGGAATCTTCCAGAGGATGGTGCCTTCGTTCATGTCGTAGGCGGTGAGCGAGGTCCATGGCGGTTTGATGGGTGAGAGGCCGTCGCTGGCGATCATGAAGCCGAAGCCGCTGTAGTAGCGGTCCCCGGCCGAGGCTTCGAGTAACTGCGCATCCTGCTTCGGATCCTTTTCGAGCCGGAGCATGGAGGGAAGATCTTTCGATACAACGTACATGCGGCCGGAGGTGGGATCGACGGCGGTGCCGCCCCAGTTGGCTCCCCCGTTGTTGCCGGGCATCTGTACGGTGTTGCGCTTGCCGGGCGGCGTGAACAGGCCTTCGTTGCGGGCGCTGAGGAGGTCGTCACGGAACTTGGCGCGGTCGGCTGGGCTCAGATAAGGGCTGAGGTCGTCGACGGTGAAGGATTGACGGGCGAAGGGCGGCGGCTTCAGGGGGAAGGGCTGCGTGGCCCAGGTTTCTTCACCTTGCATGTCGGACTTGGGAACCTTGCGCTCTTCGATGGGCCAGAGCGGTTTGCCGGTAACGCGATCGAAGGCCCAGACGAAACCTTGCTTGGTGACCTGCGCCACGATGTCGACGGTTTTGCCTTCGTGTTTCACGGTGAGGAGTTTGGGCGCGGTGGCGTTGTCGTAATCCCAGATGTCGTGGTGCACCATCTGGTAATGCCAGAGCCGCTTGCCGGTGCGGGCGTCGATGGCGAGGAGGGAATCGCTGAAGAGATTGGCGCCGCGGCGATCGACACCGTAGAAGTTGTACTTGGCGCTGGCGGTGGGCGCATAGAGGATGCCGCGCTTTTCGTCGAGCGACATTTCGCTCCAGACGTTGGCGCCACCGACGCGCTTCCAGGCATCGGCGGGCCAGGTGTCGTGGCCGAACTCGCCGGGGCGGGGAACGGTGTGGAAGGCCCAGACCAGCTTTCCTGTACGTACGTCGAAGGCGCGGATATCGCCGGGGGCGGAACCGTAGCCCTGGTTGGTGGCCGAGCCGAGGATGATGGTGTCTTCGAAGACGCGGCCGGGGAAGGCGGACTGGACGAGGCGAATGACTTTTGGGTCGCGGTCGAGGCCCTGCTTCAGATCGACACTGCCTTTGTCGCCGAAGGTTTCGATGAGGCGGCCGGTGCGGGCGTCGATGGCACGCAGGTTGTGATTGGCGCAGAAGAGGAGGCGGCGTTCCTTGCGATCTTTGCTTTCCCAATAGTTGAGGCCGCGGGTGGTGACCACCATCGTGCCTTGGGGCTGGGTGTAGGTCCAGAGTTCCTTGCCGGTGGCGGCGTTGAGGGCAACGATGGAGTTGTTTTTGGCGAGGACGTAGATGGTGTCGTCGACGACCAGAGGGTTGAAGGAATAGCGATTGTGATCGCCGGTGGGAAAAGTCCAGGCGACTTCGAGTTTGGAGACGTTACCCTTGTGAATCTGCTTCAGGGCGGAGTATTGCGCGGAATCGGAGGAGCCACTGTAGTCGCTCCAGGTTTTGTATTGCTGCGCGGAGGCGAGGGCGCAAGTGAGAAGGAAGCAAGCGAGCAGATGCATGTTTCTACATTGTCTCCAAGGGATGGCTGCCTCCGCCGCGAGGGATGAACTTCGCGGGTTCGACTGGGGGCAGGCCGGCGTCGGTATTGCCGGATAGGTATTTGCGCATGCTGCGGGGCTGCATCATGTGGAGCGCGGTAGCGCCATCGGTGAATTTCACGGTAAGGAAGCGATCGTAAGGATTGCGCACCTGGCCGGGTTCGAGCGATGGTTCCGGTTGATCGACGGGCGGGCCTTCGGCGGGCTTTTCCATGACGGCGAAATGGAGGCGCGGCCAGCAAGGCTCGGGGTCCTTCTGATACCAGAAATACATACTGAAGCAGAACATGGCGAAGGCTCCGAGGAAGTGCCAGGCGGCGTGGGACCAGGCGGCATCGGGGTTGCCGAGCGCGCCGCTGGGGGTGCAGAAGGGACCGCCGGTGTGGCCGAGTTTCCAGATGAGCATGGCGACGCCGAAGCCGAGCATGCCGCCGATCCAATACCAGAGCAGGCCGTCGTAATCGGTGGTGACGTGGCAGATGAAGGCGAGGATAATTTCGGTGACGAAGGCTCCGCCGACGAGGATGGCGAAGATGTGAATGCCGGCGAAGGGGAGGAACATGCCGGTTGCGCCGCAGAAGGCGAGGATGACCAGGCTGAGGAACATGATGAGGAACGCGTACCAGGGCCAGTTGGCAATGCGGACGATGTTGTAGCTGATGACGAAGGCGCCGAACATGTCCATGCCGAAGGAGTCGAGCCAGGCCCAATCCATGAGAAAGCTGCCGTGGAAGAAGGCGGATCCGGGGCCGTTCATGATGAGGATGGAGCCGAGCAGGACGGGATAGAGGGTGACGGAGGTCATGCGGTTTTTGTGGGGCTTACCGTTGGAGCCTTTCGCCGCAAACATGCCGAACCAGATGATGCCGAGGGCGACGAAGCCGAGGGTGGACCAGGTGGAGGCGTGCTGCTCAATAACGCCGAAGGTCATGCGCTCGCAATAGGAGCCATCGAAGCCTTCGTCGTCGCGGAAGGCATGCGCTGAGCCTTTGAACTGTTCGCGCAGCTTGGCACAGGTCTCCATACCCGCGGGGTCGTTCATGCTGAGGTCGACGGGCCGGCCGTTGCGCACGATGGGGGGGCAATAATCGGAAGCGGCAATGCCCCGAAACGCGCGGCTGCCGGTGGCGTCGGGTGGTGGTCCATCCCAAAGGGAGAAGGCCACGATGAGGAGGAGAGCCATCAAGGCGACGCCCAGACCGATGCCATAGGCGAGCCAGCCCCATTGCGGAGAGGTGGGCCAATCCTGCGTTTCCAACTGCACGTCGTTATCGGAGTAGCCGGCGCGGCCGAGTTGATGGCCTTTGCGCACGAACAAGGGATCAGAGGTTCCTTCGCGGGTGGGGGACATGCGGGATGAGCCCGCGCCATAGGTATTGCGCAGCGGCTCGTTGCGTTGTTTGCCGGTGACACCGTTGCGCATGAGCCAGCCGTAGTTGGCGACGGAGCCATCCTGGTGGCGGACCTGAACGTAGTTGCAGCCGTTGGTGTTGTGTTCGTAGTTGGTAGAGCCTGCATCGACGTGTTTGTCGTCGCCGGGTGCGGCCAGAGGAAGGAGCCGCTTGTACTCGTGGTCTTCGTAGTAGTTGATGATGTGGCCTTCGAAAGCACTGACGACGGTGGTCCCGTCGGGGAGGCAGAAATCATAGGCGCCTTCCTGGAAGGGGCCGTTTTGCTGGATGAAATGGCTCCAGTAGCCGCGCGCGCCCTGGAGTGTGTAACGCTCGCCGAGGTAAGGGAGCTGCATGTCCGTGCGGCCGAACTGTTGTGTTTCGCCCTCATTGACGAAGGCCCAGCCTGCGAGGCCACTTGCGCCGTAAACGAAGAAACCGGCGAGGCCAACACCGAAGAGGGCGGCGATGAGCCAGCCGGCACCGAGTCCGCCGGCGAGCATCATGACCACGAAGAGCACGATGGCGACAAGGAGGCCGATGATGGCGGAGAGGAAGTGGGGCGGAGCAAAGCCCCAACTGGGGACGGCTTTGTATTCTTCGCGGCGGCCGCCGAGGTAGCCGAAGCCGAACGCAGTCCATGTGCCGGTGAGCATGCAGAAGAGCACGGCGATGAGGCCTTTGTCCATTTCGGCGTCGGCACCGGAGCGCATGAAGAAGGCGAAGATGAGTCCGATGCCAAGGGCGACGTAGACGGCAAACGCTGCGATGCATGCGCCGAGTCCGGGTCCGAAGCCGAAGATGATGCCGGTGAGGTAGGCAGTGAGCGCCGCGAGGAGGCCGCTCAAGTAGAGCGGGAACTGGCCCATCATGTCGGCAAATCCCATTCCCGCTGCGGCGGCGGTGAGGACGAGGAAGAGGATCCAGGTGATATCGCGGCTATAAAGGAGGCTTGGTTCATCGGACCAGAGGATCTGGGCGAGGGTGGAGAAGGATGGGGCTCCGGGTGCGGGGATGGGATGGCGGCGCGTGCATTCGCGGCCCTTGCTCCATGTACCGTTGGCGTTGTAGCGATACGGCAAGGCGCGCATGACGATGTCGGCGTAGCTGGTCTTGTGTTCGAAGACTTCGGCCGAGGAGCGGAGTTTGACGTTGGCCAGATCGGGGCGGTCATCCGTAGGGATGCGCGAGGTGACGTCCTCATAGCCGGCTTTTTCCACGGAGATGCCATAGGTGCCGGGGGCGAGGTTCTGGAAGCGTGCCACGCCGTTCGCGTCGGTGGTTTGTTCGAGGCCGTTGACCTTGACTTTGATACCTTCGAAGCGCGGGTCCTGCGCCTGCAGACCTTCCATCTCGGGAGTATCCCAACAGACGGCCCATTTCCAAACCACGACTTCGAGATGACCCGTGGTGCAGGGGATACATGGATTGGACGGAGCCGCAGCCGTGCTTCCAGGCGGATTCATATTCTCCGTATTCTACGTGATACATTGACAGGCGATGCGAATTCTCAGCGCTTTATTCCTTCTCCCGATTCTTGGCTCCGCGCAGAGCGTCACGATAACGAAGAAAATGTCGCCGCCCACGTGGGCGTTGTTGGAACGCGAGTTGATCAAGGCCAACTCGGAAGCCGCCGTGAAATACGGCGAGAAGTATCTGGACTCGCGCGGATACCTTCTGCACACGCCGCGCTGGGGTACGCTGGACGGGCCCGACGACGCGATTGAGACGTTCTTCAATTGGACGCTGATGTACGCGCTGGGCGGTTCAGACGCGGTGTTGCGTACCTATCAGAAGGCGCTGGAAGGGCATCTGCAGCAGTATAAAGAGATGCGCACGGTGAAGACGAAGCTGGCGGAGAACGGTGCGTACTACAAAGAGTTCATCACACAGTCCGATTGGTTTCACACGGGCGAAGGGATGCGCGGGTTCATGTTTCTGGGGCTGGCGGATCCGAATGCTCCGCTGCTGCGGGACCGTTTGAAGCGCTTCGCGGGGATGTATATGAATGAAGATCCGGAAGCGCCGAACTATGATCCGGTGAACAAGGTGATCAAGTCGATTTGGACAGGGAGCAAGGGTCCGATGCTGCATAAGGCGACGACCTATGATTGGGTGGGCGATCCGGTGCCGGGCAGCTTCCATCTGTTGCATGGGCCGAAGGGGCGCGGGCAGTTGATCAATCTGAATTCGGTGTACGACAAGATGCTGGCGCATTGCGCGGAGTATCTGGATTCGGTGGGCGATCATCCGTTAAACCTGGCATCGACGGGGCTGGCGACGAATGCCTACATGCTGACGGGCGAGAAGAAGTACAAGGATTGGGTGTTGGAGTATGTGGGCGCGTGGAAGCAGCGCACGGACGCTAATGGCGGCAACATCCCGACGAATATTGGATTGAACGGGCAGCCGGGTGGCGAGTATGGGGGCAAGTGGTACAAGGGCACGTACGGGTGGAACTTCACGATCTATGATGGCGAGATCGACAAAGTGGCGAGCCGCAACACGGTGACCGCGGGATCGTGGCCGGGGTTTGGGAATGCCTACCTGGTGTCGCAGGGCGATGCGGGGTTTGTGAATACTCTGCGGAAGCAGCTTGATAATTTGTACGCACAGAAGAAGACGGTGAACGGGAAGGTGATGATCCCTTCGATGTTCGGCGATCCGCGCGGGTACAAATACACGGGCCGGGAGGAGTGGTATGAATGGACTCCGAATTTGCAGACGAACCGGCTGACGGAGATTTATTTGTGGTCAATGGACCGGAAGGATTTGGAGCGCGTGCCGGTGGAAGGGTGGCTGGCTTATCTGGAAGGGAAGGATCCGTCGTATCCCGAGAAGGCGCTGCGGGCGGATCTGGAGGAAGTACGGAAGGGCGTAGTGGACATTGATGAGGACAATACGACTCCGGACACACGGCTGGCGGATTATGTGCAGGGGTTGAGCCCGGTGACGACGGATGCGCTGACGAAGCTCACCTTGGGGAGTTATCTGACGGGGAACATTTGGACGCTGCATTCGCGGGTGCGGTATTTCGATCCGGTGAAGCAACGGTCTGGGCTGCCGGAAGATGTGGCGGCGCTGGTGGAGAAATTCGATGCGGAGTCTGTGACGCTGAGTTTGGTGAATACGAACCAGGTTGCACCGCGGACCGTGGTGGTGCAGGCTGGGGCGTATGCGGAGCATCAATTTTTGCCGAGCGGGAGTTCGGCGATTACGGTGAAACTGGCCGCGGGGGCTGGTGACCGGTTGACGCTGAAGATGAAGCGGTATGCGAATGCGCCGACGCTACGCTATCCGTGGGACCGGTGAGACTTCGCCGTTTCGCGAATCTGCTCGGCCACATCGTGCCCTACTTCGAGGAGTTCCTTAGCTGCTTGGGGAGACTCGCCCAGATAGATTTGAAGTCCGATGACGAGAGGTTCCAATGTCTCCGCGCCATTGGAGGAACGGATCGATTGTAATGCTTGTTTCGCGTAGCCAGCCGCTGCTGCGTTAATCAGGAGATGGATTGCGATCTCCTGATCCTCATTGACCACTGCCTCGGTGTGCTCCATTGCATCCGTCCACTTTTGTTGCGCTGCCAGTACAAGTGCGAGGGCAGTTCGCGTTCCACTGCGCGGATCCTCCGCAAACGCCTCCCTGGCCCAGGCTTCCGCATTTGGCAATAGCGCTTCAAGGCTCTGTCGCACCACAAACTTCGCCATCACTTCCAGCACCACCGAAGACCGCTTGCCTTTCTCTATCCACCGCTCGGCCTCATGCAGTATTGCATCCGGGCGTGCTCCTTGCTGTAGCTTGGCCTCCAGCAGGTGAACTGAACAAGCGAACAAGGAAGGATGAAGCTCTAGTGCTTCTTCCCAAACGCTTTCAGCCTCCTCTGGTGGGCCGATATCGGAAAGCAGGTGGCCGAGAGAGTTCCAGGCGAAGACGTCATTGCGATCAAGGCGAATCGCTGTGTGAAAGGCCTCTTTGGCCTGCTCATACTGCCGTGAGTGAATCAGCGCCCCCCCCAGATTGGCCCAGGCTGATGAATCCTCAGCATCGAGTTCCGTCGCCCGCCGGAAAGCTCGTTCGCTTTTTGCAAATCGCCGGGACCGGTTGTAGGCTATCCCAAGTTCATTCCATGCGGTTGCATGAGTCGGATCAATCTCGGTCGCTTCAAGACAGGACTGAATGGCTTCCTTGTGCTTGCCAAGTAATGATTGCACGCGGCCGAGGTTATGTCGGTAGCACGGGTCTCTTGGAGCATTCCTTGCGGCGTGGAGATAGGCTTGTTCGGCTTCGGCCCAACGTTCCATGGAGGAATATAAGTCGCCTAGATTTCCCCAGCCAAGTCCCATGTCAGGGTTGATTTCAACGGCCCTCTTCAGTGCGCGTTCCGCTTCTTCGAATTGGCTGAGTTCAAGCAGCGCAAGTCCAAGGTTGCTCCAAGCTCCGAAATGGTTGGGGTCGATTTCCACGCACTGTCTGAGCAGGTTCGACGTCTCCTTCCAGTCCTCGGTTTTCCGAAGATCGTTCGCTCTGGTGTGCAGTCTTGAGAACTCGGCCTGACGAGCAAAACTTCTCAGTGGTGCCGGGACATCCTCCATCTCAAAGAATTCCCGAGGCGTATCCATGAACGCGCGGGCCCAAACAACATTTGGCACTTGCCGAACCAACTCCGTGTAGGCGAGAAAATGGTCTGCGCGCTGAGTTGCAGGGAGTGCGCACGCTTCGCGCCCTAGATCCGCTATCGTAAGCGCCAAATGGCGTCCGCTGTAGAACATGACCATGAAGCTCACCGCGGCTCTCACCCTGTCTGATGGCTGCCCCCGCTTCCTCATCAGATAGTAGATGTTGAACAGCCGCTCGGAAGCCTGATAGAGCTTGCGGCGAGGTTTCTGCTCAAAGACTTCAACAGCGCCACGCTGCACGAGGCGATTCAGCAGGGCGCTCACTTCGTTTACCCCAAAGCGCGTTGTACGCGCAAGGTCCGACGTGGCCGCAGGGTTCCACTGTTCGAGCAAAGCAACAAAGACCTTTCGCTCCTTTGGAGGCAGAACCTCCAAGTGGCCTTTGAAGTACTCGGTATGGTCGTCGATCAGATGGACCAGTTGCTCCATGAGTTCACGGAACGAGTGTTTTTCGGCGAAGCTGGCAAGTACAGTCAGCAGCCTCGGATTACCGCCTGTAAGGATGCGAATCGCCTTCACTTGTGGCGGCTTCAACTCTTGTTTCGCAACAGAGCTCCAAAGCGTGTGGCTTTCCTGTCGATCCAGCGGCTTCAGCTCATGCACCGCGAACATTTCGAACCATGCTTCACCGGCGTTGAGGATTTGATCAAAACGGCTGGTTGCGCTACCAAGGAGCATGATTCTGGGTTCATGTAATAACGTGTGGCGAAGTTCCCAGGCGGAATCGTGTGAGATTTGTTCGCTCATCATTCCCAGGTTTTCAACAATCAAGAGGAGCCGCTTCTTGCTGTGGTCAGCGTAGTCCATCAGGTGGGCTAAGGCTCGTTCACGAAGCCTGGAGTCATTACTTTCTTCCCGAATCTCCTCCACCACGGCTGACAGCTTCGATTCGGGATGTTCGTCTGCAAGGTGGATGAGGGCCTCCAGCCAGAACTCACCGGCCGTGGTGACCTGATAGCTCTCTTCTCCAAAGACGACAGGTATCCAAGTCGAACCGTACTCCGGGTTCGCCCGCAACTCGGCGGCAACACGACGGACAAGCATCGTCTTGCCGATCCCCCTAGGGCCAACCATGAGCAAATGGCGATTCGACGATTCTGAGGCGGCGTTCTCGCGAAGCGCCTCAAGCACCAGGTCCAGACATTGTTGTCTTACGACAAAAGAACGCACAAGCTCCTCATCGCCGAGAATGCCGGGGTTGTGTTTAACCGGAGATGCCATGTTCTACCGCCGCTTGTCCATGGGCACGTGGGCGAACCGAAACCGGCCCTCCCACCAGTCTTTGAGCAAAGCCGATGGGAACGAGTAAACGCCGTCGCGTTCGCCTAAATAGCCGTCGTGCTCCAGGATGTCGAGCACATCCCGCAGGGGCTTCGGCCAATCCTGTTGAAAATGGTACTCCGCAAGTTGCTGGGCGGTTTCTCTTCGAAGCTTTCCTACCACGGCAGCTTCCGTCAGGAGATCTAACGCCAGCAAGTCCAACTTTGGACCAAGGACCATCTTCAGGCGTTCCTCCATGTGGCTCAATTCAACGTGTCCGCGCGTTCCGAGCATGGACCGCATGTAAACCTCGGCGACGAAGTTTGCCGAGACACTATCGTGCCCAGATAGCCTCGCGGCTTGGTAGACATGGTCGAAATAAATCTGGACGTGGTGTGGGACATACACGCCCAGTCGATCCAGCATCACGTCAAGAGCGTCTTGCGGGATTGCGATCTGGTACGAATGAGACAAGGCGCGCAGACAACCATCCGCAACTTCACGGCTCCATGGTCCGAGATGAAACGGCGTGAAGGTGTTCAGCGTGGCACTGAGCCCGGCTTGACGAACCAATGGTTCCAGCCCGATCGAACCCGTGACTACGAATCGGATTCTCCCCTGGTGTTTGATGGTTGCAGCTCGTATCCAGGATAAGAGTGAATCTACTTCCTGTTTGCGCTGATCGGTGATGACGAAGTCAGGACCGCGCAAGACACGGTTCACAAGTATGGACACTTCGTCCAGGAACAACGCCACCGGGCGGTCTTGTTCAGACAGGATTTGGAGAATCTCATCGCCCTTTTCGCGCCAACTGCCCGCCGTCAACGCACCTCGAAGCACTATGCTCAGTTCTCGAAGCTTGACCGTCTCAACCGTTTCCCGGATCGCGTTCTTAAACAGATCTCGAATGCGATTCCATGCTGGCTTGTATTCGGCGGCCGCAATACTGATGTCCACGATGGCATCGGCAGGTGTCTCGGCTTTCTGCAAATCGACGTATAGGCAAATGAAGTCGTCGGCCATCACTCTCGAGGCTTCCTTCATCAGGCTGGTTTTGCCAATACGGCGGGGCGCAGTGAGAAGAAGGTGCGCCCCTTCGTTGAGACGTTCGATAAATAGCGCCAACTCCACTTGCCGGTCCCAGAACTGATCGCCCACCACCCAGTTCCCCGTGGCGCGTTTTAGCTCTGGCTGTGGCATGTTGGAAGAATAACATCCAACAAAAATGTTGTCAACATATTTGTTGGCATCATTTCTGTTGGATTATCACTCCCAGCGCAGGGCTCGCATCGGGTCAATGGCGGCGCGCCGTGCCGGAATGAGGCTGGCTAACGCGGTTACAGAAAGCAGTAGCACGGGGAGGATGGCCAGGGCAGTCGATGGCGTTCAACTGGAATGCCGCTTTCAGCGCGTAGCCCGCGCCGATGACCATGGGGATGCCGATTTCACGGGTGCGGCGGCTGGCGGAATAAGAGATCAACCTGTAGAGGTCGGCGAGGGCTAGTGCCAAACCCATGAGACCGGCGATGCCGATGATACTGGCTACGGGCGCGGGGGACCGGTTGACGCTGAAGATGAAGCGGTACGCGAATGCGCCGACGCTACGCTATCCGTGGGACCGGTGAATGTGAGCGGGTTGGCACTGAGCTAGAATCGTGACATGGAGCAGAAGACTCTCCTCAGTTTGGCCGAGTTCTTCGCGTTACCCGGTGATGGTAACGATTATGAGCTGGTGCATGGGGAGTTGGTACGAATGCCTCCGCAAGATTTCGAGCATGAGTTTGTGAAGTCACGGATCACGCAATTGCTGATTCTGTTCTTGGAGACTCACGATTTTGGAATGGTGTTTCCTGAGACAGGAGCGGTGCTGGACGAGGGTTCGTGGCGCAAGCCGGATGTGAGTTTCTTGCGGTGGCCTCGTTTGGACCGGCAGGCACGGAATGCGCAGATTGAGGGCGCGCCCGATCTCTGCGTTGAGGTGGTGTCGGAGTCGAACACACACCGGGAGATTGCGGACAAGACACAGCATTTCCTGAACAGTGGGGCTGTATCGGTTTGGTGTGTGTACCCGAAGACGAAAGAGGTTCACGTAGTCAGCCATAGTGGAGATCGATGGTTGGGGCCGGACGAAGAGCTCAGTGATGCGGAACTGCTTCCCGGGTTCCGTGTGCAGGTGCGGAGTTTGTTCGAACGGAAGAAGTAGACCTCAGGCGTGGAAGAGGGCCATCTGGCCACCGGTGTGCCAGAAGAGGACGTTGTCGTCTTTGCCGAGCTTGCCCTGCCGGATCCAGTGGATGAGGGCAGCCATGGCTTTGGCTGTGTAGACGGGATCGAGCAGGATGCCTTCGGTTCGGGCCGTGAGATGGAGGGCTTCCCGGCCTGCTTCGCTTTCGATGCCGTAGCCGTCACCGATGTATTCGTCGAGAATTTCGATAGTGGGGTCAAACGCGATGTTGAGGCGTTCCCCGATGCCTTGAACGATGGTGCGGACGGTGGCGGCGATGCTTTCCGATGGATCGTCGGGGGAGACTCCGATGATGCGCGTTTGGGGATTGAGGAAAAGCTCCTTGCCGGCGGCGAGGCCGGATAGTGTGCCTCCGGAGGAGCAGCAGATGAAGATGGTGTCGATGCGAAGTTCGCGGGCATCGAGTTGGGCGGCGAGTTCGGAAGCGGCGGAGACGAAGCCCATGGCGCCTTGCGGGGCGGAGGCTCCGAGCGGAATGATGACGGGGCGGCGGCCCTCGGAGCGAAGTTCGGCGGCAATGCGCTCCATGGTGGGGGCGCGCTCGGTGCGATCGTAGACAGGGACGATGCGGGCTCCGACCATTTGTTCGATGGCGAGGCTGGCGGGGGTGTGCGGGTAGGGTTGCGCGGGTTGATTCTGGACAAGGACGCAGTGGAGGCCAAGCTTGGCAGCCATCATAGCGGTGGCGCGGCAGTGGTTGGAGCGGACTCCACCGCAGGTGATGACGGTGTCGGCTGCTTCGGCTTGAGCGGCGGCGAAGATGTATTCGAGCTTGCGGACCTTGTTGCCGCCACAGCCGGGGCCGGTGAGATCGTCGCGCTTCATCCAGAGGCGGGGGCCTCCGCCGAGCGCTTCACGGAGCCGGGGAAGTTTTTCGATTGGTGTGGGGTAATGGCCGAGGGCAAGACGTGGGATCGCTTCGAAGCGTTCAATGGCTCGGGCGCGGTCGATGGGGTGGATCATGGAGCGGGTGTGGTAGTGGGCGCTTCGATGTAACCGACGAAGGCGACGAGCATTTCCTGGGTGGTGCCTTCGCCCCAGCGCACTTCCTTCAGGACCTTGCTGGGGTTTTTGGGATTCGATTCGGAGTTGTTGTAGACGGCGTAGGCATCGATGCGCGTGCCTTTGGGGAGCGGGATGGGATCTTTGAAGCGGTAAGAGGTCTGCCAGTTGAAGTCGTAGGGCTTGGCCCAGACGAGATCCTGGACGCGGCCATCGGGGAAGGTGGCGGTGACGCGCATTTCTACGCCGAGCAAATGCATGTGTGGCATGACGCTGTTGGCGAGGATGTCGCGCTGGACGATGGTGCGGGCGCGCTCTTCGTGGTGTTGGGCTCCAGCGGGGATGCGGATGCCGATGTTGGCCACCAGCAGCGACTTCTGGATGTTGGCAGGTTTGTCTTTGTGGAGCCAGATGCCGAGGGAGCTGCGATCGGTTTGCTTAAGGCCGTTGCGGTGGTAATGGACTTCCATCACGATGTCGGACTTGCCAGGGAGGAAGGTGCCGGTGTGATCGGGGTGTTTGTCGGGGATCATGCCGGGGGCCCAACCGCCGACGCCGATGCGTTTGTAGGGAGCGATCATGTTGAGGCCGCAATCGAAGCCTGCTTTGGGGTCGGCGGCATCGAGTTCACGGGCTTTTCCTGTGATGTCGGCGAAGGCGCGGACGTGGTGGACGATTTTGCGATTGCCGGGACGCACTTCCATGGCTTGGATGTAGCGGGTTTCGTCGAGCCCGGTGGGGAGGACGAAGCAGCGGTATTCGTCGACGCCGTTGCCGGCGAGTTCGAAATCGGCATCGGGGGCGAGGACGAGGTCGGGCTTTCCGAAGGCCCAGTCGTCGTTGTACTGCGTGGCAGGAGGGAGTTGGCTCTTGTCGCCGAGCGGGGCTCCGGCGTCGACCCAGGCGGCGATGGTGGCGATTTGCTCCTCGCTGAGACGGCGCTCATTGCGGAATTCGCCGTGGCCTGGGACGGCGGACCATGGGGGCATGGTGCGGGCCGCGGTAACGCGCTTGATCTCGGTGGCGAAGGCGCTCACCTCTTTGTAGTTGGTGAGAGAGAAGGGGCCGATCTGGCCGGGGCGATGGCAGCGCTCGCACTGTTGCTGGATGATGCGGGCAATGTCTTTGGCGTAGGTGGGCTGCTTGTCCGCGGCGGTCAGCAGTGACACGAACAATCCGGCGAGGGCGAGACGCATTCTTTGATTTTACTCGTTGAGATCGACCCAGACGCTTTTGGTTTGGGTGTAGAGGTCGAGGGCGTGGCTGCCGAGCTCGCGGCCGAAGCCGCTCATTTTGTAGCCGCCGAAGGGCGAGGCCGTATCGAGGATGTTGTAGGTGTTGACCCAGACCGTGCCGGCCTGGATGGCGCGCGCGGCGCGGTGGGCCTTCTTGATGTCGCGAGTCCAGACGGCGGCAGCGAGGCCGTAGATGGTGTGATTGGCCTGGTGGATGGCGTCGTCGAGATTGGCGAAGGTGATGGTGGAAAGAACGGGTCCGAAGATTTCTTCGCGGGCGATCTTCATGTCGTTGGTGACGTTGTCGAAGATGGTGGGTTGGACGAAGTAGCCTTTGCCATTAACGGCGGCGGATTGGCCTCCGGTGACGAGCGTGGCTCCGTCGCTTTTGCCGGATTCGATGTAGCTGAGAACCTTGTTGCGCTGTTCGGCGGAGACGAGAGCACCGAGGCGGGTTTTGGGATGAAGGGGATCGCCGACGGTGAGCTTGGCGGCGCGGTCGTGGAGTTTCTGGAGGAACTCGTCGTGGATGGAGCTTTCGACGAACAGGCGCGAGCCGGCGGCGCAGACTTCGCCTTTGCCGTAGAAGATGCCGTTGATGGCTCCGCGCACGGCGGCGTCGAGGTCGGCGTCAGCGAAGACGATGTTGGGGGACTTGCCGCCGAGTTCGAGGGAGACCTTCTTCAGTGTGTCGGCGGCGGTGCGCATGATTTCTTTGCCGACGGCGGTGCTGCCGGTGAAGGCGATCTTGGCGACCATGGGGTGACGGACAAGGGCGGCGCCGGCGGTGGGGCCGAAGCCGGGGACGATGTTGACGACGCCATCGGGGAGACCGGCCTGCTGGAGGATTTCGGCGAGTTTGAGCGCGCTGAGCGGGGTTTGCTCGGCGGGTTTCAACACGACGGTGTTGCCGGTGGCGAGGGCGGGAGCGAGCTTCCAGGCCGCCATGAGGAGCGGGAAGTTCCAGGGGATGATGGCGCCGCAGACGCCGAGAGGTTCGCGGAGAGTGTAGTTGAGGTAGTTGCCGGGGACGGGGATGACGCTGCCTTCGACCTTGGTGGCCCAGCCTGCGTAGTACTGGAAGCAGGCGGCAGCGGCGGGGACATCGACGTAGCGGGATTCGAAGATGGGCTTGCCGTTGTTGAGGGTTTCGATGCGAGCGATTTCGTCGGCGTTGGCGAGGATGAGGTCGCCGATTTTCCAGAGCAGGCGGCCACGGTCGGTGGCGGACATCTTGGCCCAGGGACCTTCGCGGAAGGCTTTGTGCGCGGCTTTGACGGCGAGGTCGATGTCGGCTTCGTCCGCTTCGGCGACGGGGAGGATTACGGATTCGGTGGCGGGGTTGGAGGCATCGAATGTTTTGCCGGAGACGGCGTCGCACCACTGGCCGGAGATGAAGAGTTTGCCGGTGAGGTTGACTTCGGGTTGGGCGGTAGGAGTCATCAGTGACTATTGTGGCGCAGCGAGGGAGAGGGCGGGAGAAGCGGCCGCTAGGAGTTCCGATACATCACGAGCTTGGCTGCGATTGTGCTCGCTTAATTTACGCGCCGGCCTGGAGGCCCGCGCCACCGGCGTTGTGCTTGGAAGTGGAATCGGCATATTCTGTGGGGCATGGTCAAAACGATTTTGCTGGGCCTTTGTGCGTGTGTATGGATGATGGGGCAGGAGTGGCAGAACCCGGTGCGGCAGACTTTGGCAGCGGGCAAGCCGGTGATCGCGGGAACGGTGACGATTCCCAGTGCTGAGGTGGCGGCGCAGATGTCGAACTATGGATTCGATCTGCTGTGGATCGAGATGGAGCATTCGCCGATTACGTTGGAGACGCTGCGCAACATGGTGCTGGCGACTCGCGGATTGAAGGCGATGCCGTTTGCGCGGGTGCCGGTGAATGAATTGTGGACGGCGAAGCGAGTGTTGGACGCGGGTGCGCTGGGCGTGATTTTTCCGTTCACGTCGACGGTGGAACTGGCGAAGCAGGCCGTGGCAGCGTGCAAGTATCCGCCGTTGGGAAGACGAGGCGCGGGGCCGGGATTGGCCATGTTCCGATGGCCTGCTCCAGAGGGATATCCCGACTTCGCGGATCGCAATGCGATGGTGATTGTGATTATTGAAGAGAAGCGGGCGGTGGAGAAGATTGAGGAGATTGCCGCGGTGCCAGGGATTGATGTGTTGTTCATTGGTACGAATGACCTGGCGTTTTCGTATGGGAAGCGCGGGAACCAGAACGATCCGGAAGTGAAGCAGGCCATTGCGCGGGTGCTGGCGGCGGGGAAGAAGAACAATCTGCCGGTGGGGCGACCGGCGGCGACACCGGCGCTGATTGCGGAGTATTTGAAAGAAGGCTTCCGGTTTATCCAAGGACCTGCGGATACGGTGATGATGGCGAATGGGGCTCGGGTGTTGCTGGAGTCGATGGGGAAGAGCGGAATCGATCCGAAGAAACAACCGTTGTACTGAGGAGGGCGTGATGAAACTGCTTTCGTTGCTGGTTGCGTTGCCGCTATTTGCGGGTCAGATGGATTTGATGGTGCCCATGCGGGACGGAGTGAAGCTGCACACACTGGTGGCCACGCCGGAAGGCGAAGGGCCGTGGCCCGTGGTGTTGACACGGACCCCGTATGAGATGCAGCGCGGATCGGACGCGAAGGCGTATGTGGGGCGCGGCTATGCGCGCGTGATCCAGAACGTGCGCGGGCAGTTTCAGAGCGAGGGGAAGTACCGGGCGTTCACGGACGATGTGAATGACGGATATGACACGGTGGAGTGGATCGCCAAGCAGACGTGGAGCAACGGGAAGGTGGGCGTGACCGGCGGATCGGCGGGCGGGATTACGACGAACATGGCGGCGATGAGCGGGGCTCCGCATCTGGTGGCGGCGTTCGTGACGGTGGCGACGGGGAGCATGTACCGGCATGCGGCGTATCCGGGCGGGGTGTTTTTGCAGCACATGAATGAGCAGTGGATGAAGGGGCGGGGCGTGGAGCCATCGAGTGATCCGCGGCCGTTGCAGCGCGTGTATGACGATGAGGCGCGGTCGGTGGACATGCGTCATTTCTATTCGAAGATCAGTGTGCCGTTTGTGAATGTGGGCGGGTGGTACGACATTTTCAGTGCGGGGACGGTGGAGAATTTCATGGGGTTGCAGGCGCAGGGGGCGGGGAAGGCAAAGGGGAATCAGAAGCTGGTGATGGGGGCATTCGGGCATGGAGCGATGGCAGGGGATTTGAAGTATCCGGCGGAAGCGGCGGACCGGCGATTGATGGATCCGTTCCGGTGGTTCGACTATTGGCTGAAGGGCGTGCAGAATGGCGCGGACAAGGAGCCGGCGGTGCGTTACTACATGATGGGGGACACGATGGAGCAGGGGGCTCCGGGGAATGAATGGCGGAGCGCGGCTTCGTGGCCTCCGGCTTCCACGATTACTGCCTACTATCTGGCGGCAGGCGGAAAGTTGATGATGCGCGCGCCGGGGGCGGGGAAGGATACGTTCTCGTACGATCCGCGCAATCCGGTGCCGACGGTGGGCGGGAACAACCTGACGCTGCCGAAGGGGCCGATGGATCAGCGTGCGGTGGGAACTCGCGACGATGTGCTGCGGTATCAGACGGAGCCGCTGGCACAGGCGGTGGAGATTGCAGGGAATGTGGAAGCGGAACTGACGGTGTCGACCGATGCGGAGGATACGGACTTCATGGTGAAGCTGGTGGATGTGTATCCGAACGGATATGAGGCGCTGGTGCTGGATCAGGCGTTCCGGATGCGGTATCACGCGGGGACGGAGAAGGCGACGCGGGTGGAGAAGGGCAAGGCGTACGCGATCAAGGTGAATCTATGGCCGACGGCGCTGGTGTTTAATCGAGGGCACCGGATTGCGGTGCATGTATCGAGCAGCAATGCGCCGCGGTTTGAGCGGCACACGAATACGTGGGAGCCGCTGCGATCGTACGATCAGGCGGTAGTGGCGCGCAATACGGTGCATTTGGGGAAGTCGCGGGTGATGTTGCCGGTGACGAAGGTGTATGGGATTGGGGAAGCGGGTGGGGGGAGGTAGTAGAGATGCAAAGAATGAAGAAAATTTGGAAGTAGCGGGGATGCTGGAGCATGAGCAACAGGGGGTGGAACGGGCGGCATACGGAGAGGAATTGATTGCGCGGTTGTCGGCAGATTTGACCGCCCGCTTTGGACGAGGGTTTTCCCGGTCCAACGTATTTCAGATGCGGCAGTTCTACCTGGCTTATAGGGAGAAAATCCAGACACCGTCTGGAATAACTGCAGGGGAGGTGATTGTCCAGACAGCGTCAGGATTGTTTGGGGATCACCTTTTTCCGTTGTCCTGGTCGCATTACGTCCGGCTGTTGACGGTGGAGGACAGTGAGGCAAAAAAGTATTACGAGGACGAAGCGCTGCGTGGAGGTTGGTCTGTAAGGGACCTGGACCGACAAATTGCCAGCCAAGCCTACCATCGCCTGGGAAAGAGGCGAAAGGGAGTCGCGGTGGAACGCGGCGGAGCAGATGACGAGATTCGGGATCCATTTGTGCTGGAATTCCTCAACCTGAAGGACGAGTATTCCGAATCCGACCTGGAGGAGGCGCTGATAGGCGATCTGGAGAGATTCCTGATGGAGTTGGGGAATCATTTCGCTTTTATTGCCCGTCAAAGGCGACTTCGAATTGGAACGGAATGGTATCGAATCGACCTTCTGCTCTTTCACCGGCAGTTGCGATGCCTGGTGGTCATTGATCTAAAGATTGGCAAGTTCACGCATGCGGACGCGGGGCAGATGAATTTGTATCTGAACTACGCCAGGGAGCATTGGGCACTGCCGGGGGAGAATCCTCCGGAGACACGGCTGCGTTTGCGGGAGAAATAGTTCACGCGAGGGCACCGGATTGCGGTGCATGTGGGAAAGTCGCGGGTGATGTTGCCGGTGACGAAGGCGTATGAGATTGGGGAGGGGGGCAAGGAGTAGGCGTTGGGCTTTTTGGATCATCCTCTATTTGGGAAGATCCCTCTGCTGGAACGAGAGGTGAGGGATTCGGCGGGGCGGACGCACGTGGTGCGGGAGTATGATCCCGGCTATCGTCCAGAGTTGCCGATGGGCGCGGTGCGTGGGGATGTGCGGAAACAAGCCTATTGCTGCGATGTGCCCCGTTATTTTTATGTGGACGCGGAGCGGACCTGTGTACAGTGCGGAGAACGGTTTGTGTTTGGCGCCCGGGAGCAGAAGTATTGGTACGAGTCTTTGGGGTTTCATCTGGATTCGACTGCGATCCGGTGTGTGAGGTGCAGGAAGAAGAAACGTTCGCAGAAGGCGTTTGAAGGGAGGATTGGGGCGGCGCGCGCGGCGACACAGGCGGATGAGAGGAATGCAGCGGCTTGGCTGGAGTTATCGGAGGCGCTGGTGCAGTTTCATGAGTTCACAGGTGCAGGCAATTTGGAGGAAGCGGTTGCGGCGGCTCGGAAGGCACGCAGGCTGGACAAGAAATTGGTGGAAGCGCGGTTGTGGGAAGCGGTGGCACAGGATCGAGCGGGGCACAAGGAGAAGGCAAGGCAGTTAGCCGCGGAATACCTGCGGTTGGCGACGCGGCGGACACCTATGGTGCAGCGATGGCGGAAGATGGCAGAGGATTTGTGCCGGGACTGATCGACCTGGGCGGACATGATCAATCCTTGTCGATGCCGAGAGCCTTCATTTTGCGGTAGAGATTGCTGCGTTCGAGGCCGAGCAATTCCGCGGCGCGGGAGACGTTGCCTTTGGTTTCGTCGAGCTTCTTGAGAATGTAATCACGTTCGGCGGCCTCGCGGACATCCTGCAGGCTGGCGAACTGGTCAATGGGTTTATCGAAGACGTTGCGTTTGGCGGGATTGAGCGGGATGTGCCGCGCATCGATGTGAGGCTGCGGGTTCATGATGACGATGCGCTCCATGAGGTTTTTGAGTTCCCGCACGTTGCCGGGCCAATGGTAATCCTGGAGCACGGCGTAGGCTTCCGCAGTGAGTTCTTTGGGCTTGCGGCCGTAGGCGGTGGTGAAGCTCTTCATGAAGTGGGCGGCGAGGAGTGGGATATCCTCCATGCGCTCGCGCAGCGGCGGGACGTAGAAGGGGATGACGTTGAGGCGGTAGAAGAGATCTTCGCGAAAGTTGCCACGCTCGATTTCAAGCTCGAGGTTTTTGTTGGTGGCGGCGATGACGCGGACGTCGACCTGCACGAACTCGCCGGCGCCGAGGGGTTCAAAGCGCTGCTCTTCGAGAACACGGAGCACTTTGGCCTGGGTGCGGAGGCTCATGTCGCCGACTTCATCGAGGAAGAGGGTGCCGCCGTGGGCTTTTTCGAACTTGCCGGTTTTGTCTTCGAGAGCGCCGGAGAAGCTGCCTCTGCGGTGGCCGAAGAGCTCGCTTTCGATCATCTCTTCAGGGATGGTGGCGCAGTTGACTTCGACGAAGGGCTCGCCGGCGCGGGGGCTCAGCGCATGGATGGCGTGCGCCACCAATTCTTTGCCGACGCCGCTTTCGCCGTAGATAAGGACGCGGCCGTTGGTGCCCGCCATGAGTTTCAACTGCTGGCGCAAGGCCTTCATGGGGATGCTATCGCCGATGATTTCCGGGCCGGGGCCGGACTCTTCGCGGAGGCGATGCACTTCCAATTCGAGCTTGCGCTGCTGGATGGCATTCTTCACCGTGACGGTGATCTTCTGGATGGTGAGCGGCTTTTCGAGGAAATCGAATGCCCCGAGCTTGGTGGCCCGAACCGCGGTTTCGATGTTGCCGTGACCAGAGATCATGACCACTGTGGGGCGATCCTGCAAGGGGATCTCCTGCACGCGGTGGAGGGCTTCGAGGCCATCAATGCCCGGCAGCCAGATGTCCATCAGGACGACGTCGTAGGGATGCCTGGCGATCTCGTCGAGGCATGCTTCGGCAGATTCGACGGCATGCACGTCGTAGTTTTCGTCTTCGAGGACGCCGATGAGGGACTGGCGAATGCCGGGTTCGTCATCCACTACCAGAATGCGATATCGCTTCATGCCTTGGCCTCGACGGGAGACCAATCGGCATCGGCAACGGCCGCGGTGGGAATGTCGATGAGGAACCGGGCTCCGGCGGGCTGGTTATCTTCGACGCGGATCTGGGCGTGGTGTTCGGCAAGGATGTGACTGACGATCGCCAGTCCCAAACCAGTGCCACGGCCCTTGGTGGAAAAATAGGGCAAGAACAGCTTCTCCTTGTCTTCGGGGGAAACACCGCAGCCGGTGTCGGCCACGGTCAGTTCGATGCTTTCGGGTGTGACGGCGCGGGTGGAAACAACGATGCGGCGCACGAGCGAGCCTTCCATGGCTTCGGCGGCGTTGTCGACCAGATTCACGATGACGCGTTTAAACTGCTCTTTGTCCAGCTTGACGGCGGGGATATCGCGGGCGAGATCGGCGATCAGCTCGATGGAGGGAATGCGGTCCTGGAAGACGGAGAGCGCGTTGAGCACGACCTCATTGAGATCGCTGACCGTCAGTTGGGCAGCAGGGAAACGGGCGAACTGGGCGAACTCATCGACGAGGGTTTTGACGGATTCCACTTCCCCGAGGATGGTCTGGCAGCAATCGCGGAGGACGCGGCTCGATTCCTGGGGGATGCCGGCCCGATCGAGTTGACGAACCACGCGTTCGGCACAGAGGGCGATGGGCGTGAGGGGATTCTTGATTTCGTGAGCGATGCGGCGGGCCACTTCGTGCCACGCGGCCGCTTTCTGGGCGCGGAGCAGTTCGCTGGTGTCTTCGATGACGAGCACGAAGCCGGAGGTCTCCTTTTGTTCAAGGGCGGCGACGGTGACGGCAAGATGGACCATTTGGCGGTCGAGGCGAAAGTCGAGCTGGCGGGAAGCGACTCCCGTGCGGCGGGCACGGTTCATGAGGTAGTGAATCTCGCGAGCTTCCTCTGTGGGGAAGAGCTGATCGATGGAGGCCTGCCGGTCCAGACGGAGGGAGGGGAAGATGCGCTTCAGCGCCTGGTTGTAGCGGAGGATCTTGCCATCAGGCGACATGGAGATAACGCCGCTGGGGATACTTTCGAGGATGGCTTCGGTGAAGCGGCGGCGGCGCTCGAGCTCGCGGCTGTTGGCATCGAGATCCTGCGTCATCTGATTGAAGGCGCGCACGAGAACGCCGAGTTCGTCGAGGGCGGTCATGTTGATGCGGTGTTCGAGGTTGCCTTTGCGGACTTCACCGGCGGCATCGAGGATGGCGAGAATCGGGTCACTGATCTGGCGGGCCATGAACTGGGCGATCCAGGTGGCGACGAACAGGATGAACAGGGTGATCAAGGCAAGCAGCAGAATGTAGAGATTGCGGAAGTCTTTGCGGCGGGAGGCGAGCTCGTCGTAGTCGGCGACCTGCTTGGCGATTTCGCGCTGTTTGTCGGAGAAATCGAGCGGCATGATGATGCGTACGAGCAACTGCGCATCGGCGCCGTAATTGGCATGGCCCTCGACCGTGCGAGTGCTGGCCTGCTTCGGTGGGCCGCAGAGAAAATAGGGGGATCCGGTGGCCGGCTTGACCCAAGCCTGCTCCACTTCCTGCTGTTTGCAGATACGGGCGATGTTGGCGGAACCAGGCTGTTGATCGGCTAGCATCTGGGCGACGAGATTGGCCCTGCTTTGCGACTCGAGGTCCATGGCCACTCCGACTTCGATGAGATTCCAGCGGATATTCATGGCCGGGCGGGTGAACCAGCGATCGAGGGTGCGATTGAGGACCGAGACGCTGAAGAGGACGAGGAAGAGCACGGGCATGATGCTCAGCGCCATGGCGCCGAATACCAGGCGGGACTTGATGCGCGAGCCTTCTTTGTTGCGCTGGCGTTCGACGTACAGCTTCAGCGCGGTGCGCAGCAGCATGAAGCCGAGGGTTACGGTGAGAAGGAAAACGAAGGTGGAGACAGCCCAAAAGACGTAGGTTTGGGGGTTGCTGGTGGGAGCGAACTCTCCGAAATCGAAGGAAACCTGCCAGACGATCAGCGTCACCAGAATGGCGAGCATGACCAAGCCGGTACCGAAGAGTAAGCGTTTCCTCATAGCAGCTGAGGGGAGAGACTCCTTGCGGAGCCCATTGCTCGATTATACCGGCTGAATGTGTGAAAGGCGCGGTTATTGCGGGCTGAGGTTGGCGGTGCGGAACTCGTACTGCTGGATTTCCATGGCAGCCTTGCCTTCTTCGAAGCGCACGATGCGGCCGCGGGCCACCAGCTTGAGTGAGCACTTGGAGTTGAGCTGGGCCGGCCAGTTGATGGCAACTTCCAGACGGCGTCCGGGGATCAGGAGTTTTTCGGTAGTGAACAAGACACCCGTGCTGCTGATATTGACAGTCTTCCCCAGCCCGCCCTCGTCGGCGCTCTTTTTGCTGAGTACTTTGTAACGTACTTCACGCTCAATAGGAAAGCGATCAGCTGCTCGCCGTTCGCTCGATGGTTTATTCGCTAGTGTGACCATGTTTTCCGTTACCTGGACGTTGTGCATCTCTAGAATGCAATCGATTGCGAGGGCGCGCAATGGTTACTTGGATGGATTTGGCGCTAGTACTGGGGTACGCCTTCTTTCGTACTGACTGGAGAGATTAGTGGAACCTGCGGATGGAAGAGGGGGGCTTGCAGTATCATTGCGTATTATGACTTTGCGAAACTTTTGTCTGATTCTGACCTTGACTGCAGCACTCGCACCCGCGGCGCTGGCGCAGAAGAAGGTGATCCAGCTTGCCAATACACAGCCTAACCGGCCGTTCAGCTCGGCACTGATGATTGGCAACACGCTGTATGTGTCGGGAATGGTTGGCCGGACAGCGGACGGTAAGATTCCTGAGAACTTTGAGGATGAGGTGAAGCAAACGCTCGATAACATCCTCGATGTTGTCAAAGTGGCTGGGATGAGCTTTGCCGATGCCGTGGCGGTGCAGGTCTACCTCACCGATATGACGCTGTTTGACCGGATGAACAAGGTGTATATGGCGGCTTTCCCGGAGCCCCGTCCAACGCGCACGACAGTGGGTGTGGCCAAGTTGGTGGGCACCTCGAAGATTGAGATCACGGTAACGCTGGTGAAGGGCGCGGGGAAGAAATAAGCGCGCTTCAGCGGCGTGTATAGATGTGGAACGATCGGTTGGAGCCAGCCAGGCGGTAGCGGTCCATCCAGGGTTTGAGGTCCGGATAGTTGGTGATGGCCAAGGCCGGGTTGAGTGGACCGAGGCCGTCGAGGATCATGACGGGCTCATACGCAACGAGGCGGGCGCGGTTCTGCTGCGCCCAATCCGGTGCGGTGGGTGTAGAGGAAGACAGGTGGCGGTCGGCGAGGACTCCCGTGAGAGGCTGCGAATCGAGCCAGGGGGTTGCGGCCGGTATGCGGGAATAGGCGTAGACTTCGGGCCGGTAGCCCCAGACAAGGATGGATTCGGCTTTGGATTGGACGACGAGGCCGGCGGCCTGGCGGGCGTCGTCGTGCAGGGCGAGATCGGACCAGGGTTGGCCCATCGCCACCTGGGCATAGCGGGGCCCGAAGCGGACGAGCGGGATGAGGAGTAGAGCAAGAGCGAGGCAGTGGGGGCGGCGGAGCGGGGCGAGGCCACGGGCAGCGAGAATCACCATGGGGATCAGAAACTGGAAGTAGTAGCGGGGGAAGAAACGGAAGCCCGCACAAACAGCGGCGAAGGATACGGCTGCCCAGAACAGCAGGCGGCGGGTCTCCCGATCACGCTGGTGTGAGATGGCAATTACCGCTCCCACAATCAGCACTGCTTGAAAACCGGCCCAGTTGAGGGTACGCTGCAAGGCTTCATTGAGAGGGTTTGAGACGAAGGTGTCACGGCTGTAAAGCATCCCCCAACGCCAGACTTGATCGATGTAGGGTTGGAGCGACCCTTGCCATTGCATGTAGGCGAGCGCCGGGATATGGATGGCGGCTACTCCAGCAGCAATAAGATGCGGTCTGCGCCATTCCCAGGCGAGGCAGGCGATCACGACGAATGGGGCTTTGGGATTGAGCAGCAGAGCGACTCCACAAGCAGCGCCGGCGAGCAGAGGCTGGCGGCGGACACAGAAGAGGATGGCTAGGAGATGGATGGGGATCATCAACTGGTCGGGAGCGGCGGCCATGACGGCGGTGGGAATCCCGAAGTTGAGAAAGAAGGCAAGGAGGACAGCAGCGAGGGTGGCTTCGCGTGCGGACCAGAGCTTGCGGGCGAGCAACCAGGCGCAGGCACTGGAGGCGGTGACCAGCACTGCGCCCATCAATCGCAGCTTCCAGCCGATGACCGCGCCGAAGGCCCAATAGTAGCCGGCGAACAAGGGCGGTTTGTCGAACCAGATGTCGCGGTAGAGGATCTTGCCGCGCAGCATTTCCAGGGCGGCGGCGATGGGATAGGCCTCCTCTACCCACACAACATCACGGTGGCAGAGCTTGAGCAGGAACGTCAGGAAGAAGATGAGGGTGAGGACCCGCCACATAGCAAGCGCTCCAGGTAGGCGCGGAAGTCTTTTCCGTACAGCGGGTCGGCGAGGGCGAACTCGACGAAGGTTTCAAAGTAGCTGGGGAAGTTACCGATGTCGTAGCGGCGCTCTTCGGGACGCAGCTTCAGGGCGAGGACGCGCTTGCCTTCCTCGCAGAGCATCTGGATAGCGCTGGTGAGTTGGATCTCGCCACGCTTATCGGGCTCGACGCGACGGATCATGTCGAAGATCAGAGGGGAGAAGGCATAGCGCCCGGCGACGGCGAGGCGGCTGGGGGCTTCATCGACGCTGGGCTTTTCCACGATGCGGGAGACACGGAGCGAGCCGTCATTGTTCTCTGCGACGTCGACGATACCGTAGTGCACCACATCTTCGCGCGGGACCTCTTCCACGGCGATGACGCAACTGGCGCGTTTCTCCGTGAACAGCTCCGTCATGCGGGAAACGGCCTTCGATTCGGCATTGATACCGAGGATGGAATCGCCGAGGGCTACGATTACGGGCAGTTCGCCGGCGAAGTTTTCGCCCTTGAGGATGGCGTCGCCGAGGCCGCGCTGGAAGCGCTGGCGGGTGTAGAAGAAGTTGGCGTCGAGGTCTTCGAAGTCGAGTTCGGCGAGGAGGTCTTTCTTGTTGCCGTCTTTGAGAACGCGCGTCAATTCCGGGTCGGAATCGAAGTGGTTTTCAATGGAGGATTTGCTACGGCCGGTGACGAAGAGAATCTGCTCAATCCCATTGGCGACGAGTTCTTCGACCACATATTGGACGATGGGCTTCCGGGCAACGGGCAGCATCTCCTTAGGCTGCGATTTGGTGGCCGGCAGGAGCCGGGTGCCGTGACCGGCGACTGGAACAATAGCGCTACGAATCATGAATCTCCTATCGTCAGGGGCGGAACTGAAGTTGAGGCATGGAGAGCACTTGGGTGTCTCCGCCTTGGATTGTGCGAAATGCTTTGACTGCCGGGCGCACCTCTTCGAGGACCCGGAGCATCAGCTCAGCCTGACGGGCTTCGCTCGATTCGGACTCGTCCTGATTGTTGAGGCGGGCCATGAGAGCTTCGAAGGTGGTCTTTTTTTTCGGGAAGACACGGAGGTTGACGCTATCGGATTCCTTGAGTTGGATGGCTTGTTTGACCAACTTGAGGGCAACCGGATAGCCGCCGAGTTCATCGACGAGACCACGGGCTTTGGCGTCCTCGCCGGTCCAGATGCGGCCCTTGGCCACTTCAAGGACTTTCTCCTTGGGAAGCTTGCGGCCTTCGGCCACTTTGGAGGTGAAGTCCTGGTAGACGCGGTCAAGCCAGCTTTGGAAGCGAGCCCACTCTTCTTTCGAATAGTCGGTGGTGCTGGAGAACATACGGGCATTCTGGCTGGTGTGGACCTCATCCCAGGAGATGCCGAGTTTGTCCCACATGCCGTTGGTGAGCATCTTGCCGCCGAGGACACCGATGGAGCCGGTGATAGTGGCGGGTTGGGCGACAATCTTGTCGGCGCCCATGGCGACGAAGTATCCACCGGAGCCGGCGACGCTGCTCATGGAAACAATGACGGGCTTTCCGGCTTTTTTGGCGCGCATGGTTTCGCGCCAGATGGTGTCGCTCGCGACGTAGGAGCCGCCGGGGGAATCGACGCGAAAGAGGATGGCTTTCACGGACTTGTCGTTGATGGCATCGCGGAAGGCGCTGGCCACGGTTTCCGACCCCATGCTGGTGTCGGCGCTAAAGGGATCGACATTGCTCTTGCCGCGAATGACAGGGCCGAGGCCATGGATGAGGGCGACAACGGGCCCTTTCTGGTTGGGACGTCCGGCGCGCTCGAGATATTTGTCGAGGTAGAGGAACTGGGCGTCTTTCCCACCCTTTTCCTTGACCTTGGCGAAGACTTCATCGCGATAGGCGACGCCGTCGACAAGTTTGGCATCAGCGGCTTCTTTGCCAAGGAAGGGTCCGCGGTCAATGAGGCTCTTCACGTCAGCTTCTTTGAGCTTGCGGCCTTGGGCGATGCCCTTCGCCATTTGGGCGAACATGGACTCCATTACGCGGGAGGTGGCTTCTTTCGCGGCGGGCGTGAATTTCTTTTCGGTGTAGGTTTCCATCGCGCTTTTGTACTCGTAGCGATGATCCATGCGGGGGATGATACCGAGTTTGTCGAAAGCGCCACGGAGGAACATGCCTTCGGCGCTGAGGCCGGTGAGGCCGACGTCTCCTGAGGGTTGGAGCCAGATTTCATCGAAAGCGGAGGCGAGGTAGTAGGCGCCGTTGCCGGGTCCGAACTCGCCGTAGGTTTCCGAGAAAGCAACTGCGAATTTCTTTTTGGCGCGGAAGGCGGCGATGGCATCGCGGAGTTCCTGGGCCTGGGCCATGCTGATGGGAGCGGCTCCCATACGGGCGATGAGGCCGGTGACACGCTCGTCATCACGCGCTTTTTCGAGGGCCTCCACCATGTCTCGAAGCACAGGCACTGTGCGGCCCAGCCGGAGGAAAGGATCGTTGGAAGTATCCTCGGCAATAGCGGTTTCGAGGTTCACCTCGAGGATGGTCTTGGATGGGATTTTAGCCGTGGTGGAACGGGAAAATGTGGCGATGACGAAGACCAGAATGAAGAAGGCAACGGTCAGTCCGCCAATCCAAGCAAGAATGCGGCCTATGAATTTGCGCATATGGGTGCTCCGTTACCTTATTGTCCGCGATGGGGGGTGAGAGTACAAACGATGTTGTACTCTGGTAGTGGCGGCGGTGGCTCCAAGCATGGTGTCATGCGTGCTTTCGTGGCCCGTGTGCGCCTCTCCGAGGCTACCTCGGGGTATTGGTTTGATGTCGCCGATTCGTCGCGTGAGCTCGACTGCGATGACATGCAGATCCGCTCACGCCATGTTGGACAGGTTGGACCTTCGCCGCCATGAAGATCAATTCCCCTCCAGCCGTAGTGACCGCCGTGGCCCGCAGCCTGATGGCCGGCGAGCCAGCGGTGGAAAGCGCACACGTACGATTGATGCAGACTTTGGGCAGGCCGTGGCGATGGCTGCTGCCTTTGGCTTCCCGCTATGTCAGGGCGTTTGAGGGGCGTACGCGGCCGCGGTTGCGCGATGTAGTTCGTTTTCTGCTGGATGACCGTGGATTCCAGAGGGCGCGCGCAACGCATCGCGACAAGATCGTGGTGGAGCACTGGTTGACGGAGCCGCAACGGATGCTTCCGTGTGGCCCCGCGGAGGAATGGGGACTACCTGCCTTGGAATGCGAGGCGGACCTGGCCCGCTGGTTGGGGCTGCATATTCCCGAGCTGGAGTGGCTGTCGGATCGGAAGGGTTTGTGCGGAAAACAGGGTAGCAGGAAGCTGCAGCATTATCACTACCGGCTGGAGCAGAAGCGCTCGGGAGGGATCCGGCTGGTGGAGTGCCCGAAGCAGCAATTGAAGGAGCTGCAACGGTGGATTCTGGCTTCGCTATTGGATCGAATTCCGGAGCACGCGGCGGCACACGGGTTCGTGAAGGGGCGTTCGATTGTGAGCTTTGCCACGCCGCATGCGGGCAAGGCAGTGCTGCTACGGATGGATATGGAGAACTTCTTTCCCTCGTTTCCGGCGGCGCGAGTGGCGGCGCTGTTCCGGACGCTGGGGTATCCGGAACGGGTGGCGGATCATCTTATGGGGCTTTGTACGAATGCGGTGCCGCGGGCTGTGTGGCGGACACGACCGGTGGAGTTTGGGGCGGAAGAATGGCGAGAAGCACGGGTGATTTATTCGCGGCGGCATCTCCCACAGGGTGCACCAACATCGCCGGCGCTGGCGAACGCGATGGCCTACCGGTTGGATTGCCGGCTGACGGGACTCGGCCGCACGGCTGGCGCGGTGTATACGCGGTATGGGGACGATCTTGCGTTTTCGGGCACGGAGGAATTCCGGAGAGTGGCAGATCGCTTTGCGATTCACGTTGCGGCGGTGGCTTTGGAGGAGGGATTTGCGATCAACCACCGCAAGACTCGGGTGATGGGGCAAGGGGTGCGGCAAGCGCTGGCAGGCGTGGTGGTGAATCAAGGAGTGAGCATCCGGCGGGAGGAGTTGGAGAAGCTTGAGGCGATTCTGACGAATTGCGTGCGGACCGGGTTGGAGGCACAGAACCGCGGAGGAGTGGCGGATTTCCGGGCGCACCTGGAGGGACGCGTCGGGTTTGTGGAGATGGTGCAGCCGGAGAAGGGGCGGCGGTTGCGGTCGATTTTTGAGAAGATCAGGGGTTGACGCACGACATCCAGATTGATCGAAGCGCGGCAGGCAAGCGGCTGGATCACTTTCTCAAGGATCAGTTTGCGGAACGCAGCCGGGCGCAGTTGCAGGAGTGGATCAAGGATGGCAAGGCGCTGGTGAACGGATCGGCGGTGAAGGCGGGGTATGTGCTGAAGCCCGGCGACCGGGTTGCTGTGACACCGGCCGAACGGCCGGGGCTGACTGCACGCGCGGAGGATCTGCCTGTCACCGTGCTGTATGAAGACGATGCGGTGATTGCGGTGGACAAACCGGCGGGCATGGTGGTGCATGCGGGCGCCGGAGTTCATTCGGGAACGCTGGTGAACGCTCTACTCCATCATTTCGGCAGCCTTTCGAGCACGGGCGGCGAAGACCGTCCAGGGATTGTACATCGATTGGACAAGCTGACGAGCGGCGTGCTGCTGGTGGCTCGCAACGACGCGGCGCATCAGCGGCTGGCGGCGCAGTTTGCGGGACGGGAGGTGGAGAAGACGTACATCGCTCTGGTGGAAGGGGTGGTCAAAAAGGAGACGGGGCGGATCGACAAGCCCATCGCCAGAGATCCGGTGAAACGAGTGAAGATGACGGCTCGGCTCGACCGCGGGCGGGCGGCCTGGAGCGAATACCGGGTGACGCGGCGCTTTTCCGCACACACGCTGCTGGAAGTGAAGATTGGAACCGGGCGGACACATCAGATCCGTGTGCATCTTTCCTCGATTGGGCACCCGGTGGCAGGAGACCGATTGTATGGAGCGGCGGCGCAACCGGAGCATGACCGGTTCTTTCTGCATGCGTGGCGAATCCGGTTCACGTCGCCGGCGACGGAGAAGCTTGTGACAATTGAAGCGCCACTGCCGCCGGAGCTTGAGCAGTGGTTGAAAACGCCCCTATAATCAAAGCGGGTATCCCATCATGAAGTTGCTTTCCCTCTGGCTGTGCGCCGTCATCGTGCTTGGTGTGGCGGTGTGGGGGCAAGCGCCCACTCCCGCCGGGATCGACAATGATCCACAGAGCCGCATCACCCTTGACGTAACGCGCGTGAGTATCCTGTTTACGGTTTCGGACAGGAAAGGACGTTTTGTCACCAATCTGGCGAAAGAAGATTTCGATCTGGTGGAGCAGAAGCGGCGGCAGAACATTTTGGAGTTCACCGCGGAAAGCGGCTTGCCCTTGCGTTTGGCGTTGTTGATCGACACAAGCAATAGCGTCCGGGACCGGTTCCGATTTGAGCAGGAAGCGGCTATCGAGTTTCTGAACAGCCTGCTGCGGCCGAAAACGGACCGGGCGATGATTGTGAGTTTTGACACGGCGGCAGAGATGGTGAGCGACCTCACGGATAATCACGAGAAGTTGGTGAAGACAATCCGCGACCTGCGTCCGGGAGGCGGGACGGCACTTTACGACGCCATCTATAACGCATGCCGCGACCGGTTGATGAAGGATCAGCCACTGCACAAATTCCGGCGGGCGATCGTGGTGCTGAGCGACGGCGACGACAACCAGAGCCGCTACACGCGTGAGCAAGCGCTAGAGATGGCACAGAAGGCCGATGTGGTGATCTACACGGTTTCGACGAACATCAGCCGGACTTCCACGGATGGGGACAAAGTGCTCCGCTACCTGGCGAACGAGACGGGCGGCATACCGCTGTTTCCATTTAAGGTGGAGGATCTGACGCAGAGTTTTGAGAACATCTCCAACGAATTGCGTTCCCAGTACAACATCCTATACCGGCCTGAGCCGCTGGCCACGGACGGGCTGTTCCATCCCTTGGATCTGCGGGTGAAGGGGCGCAAAGATCTGATTGTGAGGGCGCGCAAAGGATATTACGCACCGAGACTGTAAATTTTTACAGTATCGTGCTAGGATGGTTCTTTCCAAATCATCCCCCACAGGAGTCAACAATGGCGGTCATGGACGAAAAAGAACGCGCGCGGGTGCTGAGCACCACGCTGGGAGCGATTGAGAAGCAGTTTGGGAAGGGATCCATCGTGCGGCTGGGCTCGCGCGAAGCGGTGGTTCCGATTTCGGCCATCTCCACCGGCTCCATTTCGCTGGATTTCGCCCTGGGCGTCGGCGGATTCCCCCGCGGCCGCATCAGCGAAATTTTCGGGCCGGAATCCTCTGGTAAGACGACGGTGGCGTTGCAGGTAGTGGCTGAATCCCAGAAAGCTGGCGGGATGGCCGCGTTCATTGACGTGGAGCATGCACTGGATCCGATCTATGCACGCAAGCTTGGGGTAGACGTGGACAACCTGCTGGTGTCGCAGCCGGACTATGCCGAGCAGGCACTGGAGATCACAAATGCCCTGATCGCGTCGGGGTCGATCGATGTGCTGATTGTGGACTCGGTGGCGGCATTGGTGCCGAAGACGGAACTCGATGGGGAAATGGGCGACAGCTTCATGGGCGTGCAAGCGCGACTGATGAGCCAGGCGATGCGCAAACTTACCGGTGTTGTTGCCAAGTCGAATACCTGTCTGATCTTCATCAACCAGATTCGAGAGAAGATTGGCGTGATGTTCGGGAATCCGGAAACCACGACGGGCGGGCGGGCGCTGAAGTTTTATTCTTCGGTGCGCGCCGATATCCGCCGCATTGCGGCGTTGAAGGACGGGGAAACCGTAACCGGTAACCGGACGAAGGTGAAGATTGTGAAGAACAAGCTGGCGCCGCCGTTCCGCGAAGCCGAATTCGACATCATGTATGGCGAAGGGATTTCCAAGGAAGGTGATCTGCTGGACCTGGGCGTGGCGAATAACCTGGTGGAGAAGAGTGGCTCCTGGTACAGCTTCCGGGGGGATCGCATCGGTCAGGGTCGCGAAAATGCGCGCCAGTTCCTGCGCGACAACCACGATATTCGGACGACGGTGGACACCGAGTTGCGCAAGGTACTCGGCTTGTCGCAGGAAGCGGCGGAACCGGTCGCCGTGGCCGCAGCGGCTCCAGGGAAATCGAAATAACCATCGGGCGTGAGCTGATTCCTCCTCTTTTTGCCCTATAGAGGGCAAAGGAGGACGGAATGCCATCGATAGAGAAAATGGTTGGACCGCAGCAGGTCAACCAAACGAAGGATGTAGCGGTTGTGCAGACGCTGCTCAATCGTTTTCTGGGTTCAGGGTGTTTGCCTGACACCCCCGCGTTGTACATCAATGGGATATACAACACGGAAACCAAGATCGCCATCAAGAAGTTTCAACTACTGATCGTCGGCCTGAATTCTCCGGACGGCTTTGTCACACCCGTGGGGCCGACGATTGATGCATTGAACGGGCCGCTGAAATGGGCGGTGCCGCCGCCTGCACCCACCGCGCCTCCTATTTCGAACAGCCAGTATATTCGTTGGGTCAAGGGGTCGTTGAACCGGCTGCTTGGCTCCACGCTACTGGACGATGGAACCCCGAGCGAAGAGTATCGCTACTGGGTGAAGGAGTTCCAGATCAATCAGAAGCTGAATGCAAACGGGGAAGTGAACGAGAGCACGCAGAATGCGTTGATGAAACGGAATCGCTTTGATGGAGACTATGTGGCTTGGATCCAGAGGTCCCTGTCGCGGAGCGGCGAAGGGATTGTCCCAGTGACGGGAGTCTGGAACAGCGAGACCGAGGAGGTGATGAAGGACTTTCAGACCAATGAGGGGCTGAAGGCCGATGGGTGGGTGGGGGCAAAGTCGGAGACGGCGCTGTACATGCGATCACGGATCCGCGTTCCAGGACGGCTAAAGGCGGCGCGCCCCTACAAGCCGGTGCTTCCTCCACCGTCGATCTGGAGCGATTCGCTGAGTGCCGAGCTGCGCATGAATGTGTGGCTCAATGGGATGATCATCGAGTGGTCCAAAAAAGGCGGGAGCACACAGTTTCTTGGCATGATGCACAACTTAGCAGGGCCGACCAGCCTGATCGCGCACGACTACCTCACCGATTCCGACGCGAACCGCTACATTACGGCGCCACGTGGGACGTTGCATCCCACGGACGTCACCAGCAATGCCCGGGACGAACTGCTGGTGCAAACGAAATTGGCACAGGGGCAAGTGACGTACGCCAAGGGCTGGGAACGGTTCAAGAGTGCCGTGCTGCAGATCGACAAACAAATCGACGTGGGATTGTTCAAGCTCGGGATGCGTACGAAGGAGGATTTTTCGGGGAGCGATCCGAACCTGAGAACGCTAGTGAAATGGGTGGAAGACATGCAGTCGAAGCCCTGGAGCATACTTTCCCATTACGGTCCAGTGCGCGGGTCCTAGCGGGCTGCTCGGAGGGGATACACTATCCCCATGCCTGTGACGCGACGTGAGCTTTTGTGCACATTTGGTCCAGCGGCCCTGGCGGCGGCTGTCGAGCGGCCAAAGGGTTTGTTGATTGATACGCACATCCATTTGTTTGACGACAAGCGGTATCCGTATCACAAGAGCGCGGTGTACAAGCCGGCCGCATCGCCGCTGGACGCTTACGCGAAGTTCGTGGCACTGGCGAAGATCGACCATACGATCATCGTCCATCCGGAACCTTACCAGGACGATCACGCGTACCTGGAATACTGCTTTCAGAATGAGCCGTCACCGGGCTTCTTCAAAGGGACATGTTTGTACGATCCGATCGACCCGGGGACGCCGCGGCGTCTGGCGGAACTGATGCGGCGCAATCCGAAGCGCATCGTTGCGTTGCGGGTGCACATCAATCGCAAGCCAGGTGAGGCTGCTACGGTTTCCGGCGCGATCCGCGATCGCGATCTGCGCCATCCGCAAATGAAGAAGACCTGGGAGGCGGCGGGAAAATTGGGGCTTGGGATTCAAATGCATTTTATCCCGCATTGGGCAAAACAAATCGGAGAATTAGCTACTCAATTTCCGCAGACGCCGGTGATTCTGGATCATCTGGCGCGTGCGGGGCAGGGTACGCCAGCGGAGTACAACGATGTTCTGGCGCTGGCGAAGCTGCCGCGAGTGGTGATGAAATTCTCCGGGTGGCGGTATTCGTCCCGGCAGGAGCATCCTTATCTTGATGCAAAACCTTTGGTAAGAAGAACATACGATGCTTTTGGGCCAGACCGGATGATCTGGGGCGGGCTGGGCCACAACGAGGAGGAGTTCGGCAAGGCGGTGGAGGTGTTCGAAGCGATGTTCGATTTTGTAAATGAGAAAGATAAGGCGAAGATCCGGGGGCTGAGCGCCGCGAAGCTCTTTTCGTTCTAAGAATCGCCTCGGTGAGAGGGATAAGAAATGCAGGAAAATTCTCTTATCCCGATGTAACGCTTTTCCGGTTTTCAACACTACCTCAGTGACCCTGGTTGTGGGCCCAAACCGCTCGCACCAGGCACGCACTCTGTTCCGCGGGCCGCGGATGCTGCGTCTCTTACCGGAGACGAGTATCCGCGGCGATCAACATTTTGTTTTGTCTGGGAAAGCAACCATACCCACACAAGGGCCGAACCTCTTCGAACCAAGGAGAAAGTTGTATGCCCTTTCGCGTAAAAGACATCCTCATCGATGTCCTGCAACCCCAGCCGTGCCCGCAGCACACGCTGGTCTTGTGTCACTTTTACTGCACCCACCTGGTGAGCTGCCACTTCGGCTGCTCGCTCCAGATCAGTTGCCACTTTGGGTGTTCGTATCAGATCAGCTGTCATTTCGGATGCTCGCTTCAGATCTCGTGTCCGTATCACTCTCTGGTCTGCCCCGGCGGATCCATTGCGTGCCCTGGCGGTTCGATCGCCTGCGGTGGCTCGATTCTGGAACAGACTCCGATTGATCCGGCTGTGATCCGGGAGCGGCTGAAGGCAGAAATGGCGGCAGCGCAGGCAGCCGAAGAAGCTGCTGCCGAGATGATGCGGCCGCAAACACTAGAGCAGGTGGACCTGCTGGAAGCGAAGTTGAAGGAAGCTCTGGAGGATCTCGGCAAACGCCGCGAGGAACTCCGCAAGAAGAAGTAGCCCGAGTGAAGCCAGGAAGGAGGCCCCTATGACGGAAGCAATGATGGAAGCAGTAGAGGAAATCCAGGACGGAACGATCCGCAACGTCCTAGGGGCCCGATTCCGGGCGAATCGCGAGTTCGAATTGGTGCCCTTTGAGAGATTGAGCAAAGAGCAACAGCAGCAGTGGAAAGACCTGGCGCGCGACCCATCGTTGTATGGTGTGCTGTTGCCGCGGGAAGGATCGCCGTGGCGCCCTAAAACGGCTTGCCGTGATACGGCGCTTTTGTTTTTTACGCTGCAAGTAGAGGGATTCCTGCCCACGTTCGCACTGGCGGGCGAACAGGAGGAGACGAACCGCTCCATCGCACAACTGGTGCTGGATGGGATTCTCGAAGTACAGGTGGGGCAGGAGTTCCTGACAGGGCCTGCTGCGACGGGGTATGTCCTGCCGCTGAGACAGCAGGATGCGGTGCTCAGTCCGCTTGCCGCGCTTTCCGCCGAAGCGCTAACTTACGGCGCATCGTTGCGGCCGCTCAACGCCGCGCAGGCTTCGGCGAGGATGTATTTCTACAACCGGCTGCCGGTGACGCGGGACTGGGAAAAGCGGTTTCCCGATGCCGCTGCGGTCAAGCGGGAATTGGGACCGGTGAACGGTTGGGAGGAAATGCCGCAGGATCCGGTGAATCACGGATGGATCTCGTGGCGGCGCGGGGTGGCGAATGCAATGCCCGCTTCGGCCCGCACTTACAAACTCTACTTCAGTCCGAGGCCGGAGCAGTTGCACGATACATTTCCGGAGTTCTTGGCGCAGGTGACGCGCGCGGGCTCGATGGCTTTCAAGACCGGAAGGAACGCGGCCGGATTGCTGCGCCCGGACAAAGTGGTGGCCTATTTTCACAGCGAAGAACAGGTATTGGAAGCGGCGCGATTGATTGAGCGAGCGCTGGCCGGATGCCGTGGGCACGGCGTACCGTTCAGTGCTCCGATTGGCGATTCGCTGCTTGTCTCCTGGGGCGCGGATCCGCCGGCGGAGGAATGGGAGTTGCGGGAGAGTTGGCGGTTGTGGGTGACGAACCGGCTGGCCGTGCATTTGAAAGCGGCGCAGGCCGCGGGCGATGCGAACCCGCAGCAGTTCGCGTTGCACCGCATGCGGTTGGAAAACATTGATACCGGCACGTGGACGGCTTGCCAGACCAGAAAGGAATAAGTAGTCATGGAAGGGATTCTCGTTCTACCCGCCGATGTGCGGTTCATTCCGGCAAAGGAATTAGCGGCAGAGATGCGGAAGAAGATCGGCGCTTCCGAAGAGGACATCGCGGTGACTCGGCCGCGCTCGCGCACGCCCTCGAAGGTGATTGATGCAGATACCTACGCTTTGCTTCGGGAATTTGAGCAGCCGACCACCATCGTCAAAGCGGTGCTGCACTACAGCAAGGAGCGGAAGCTGAAAGCCGAGAGCGTGCTGGACGAGGCTTTTCCGCTGTTGCAGAGCTTCTTCGAAAGCAAGCTTTTAGTGGACCCGCAATCAGCGGAAGCGCAGCGCGTCGATGCGAGCTACCAGCTTGGCGACACATTGGACGGTATGACGATTGAGGAATCGCTAGCGGTGATCTCGGATACCGAGCTCTACCGCGTGCGTTGCGAAGACGGCACGGAAGCAGCGCTGAAGATAGCTCGCTCCGATGACCGGCAGATCCGCTATCTGCTGCAGCGCGAGGCGGCGATTCTGCAACGCGCCGTTGCATCCGGTGTTACTCCTCGCTGGATGGGCAAAGGGGATGTCGAAGGCAAGACCTACCTGAAGATGGAGTACATTGCTGGACAGGATCTTCTCGCCGCCGCAGCGGAGGCGCGCAACGATGGTCCGGAGGCCGTCCTGCGCCTTTGTCTGCAAGTGATCCGGGGCTATGCGCAACTGCATGAGGCTGGTGTGGTCCATGGAGATGTACATCCGGGGAACATCAAAGTTGCCGGTGGCGCATTGCGTCTGCTGGATTTTGGTGTCGCGGTGGTGGATGGGGCGAAGGATGAGACCGGGGTGGCGCCTCGGGCGGGCATCGGGTTCTTTTTTGAGCCGGAGTATGCCTCGGCGATCCTGGCGCATTCGGCTCCGCCGCGGGCCACGCAGGCGGGCGACCAATACGCAGTTGCCGCCCTGTGCTACTTCCTAATCGCCGGCGATCAGTACCTGGATTTCCCCGGTGAAAAGAACGAGATGATGGAAGCTATTGCCACGGCTGCCCCAGTCCCTTTCTCCAGGAGAAAGGCCGTTGCTCCGGAACAGATGGAACGCGTTCTGTTTCGAGCCCTGGAAAAGGAGCCGGCGGCGCGTTTCCGCAGCCTGCGGGAGTTTGGCGATGCTTTCGAGGAAGCGATGCGCGGTGGGGAATCGCTGCTGCTCGCACACAGTCCGGGAATGCTCATCGCCAACAAGCGGCGGGAAGTATTGTGTGAACTGGAGGAGCCACGCACGCAGTTCGTGTATCGTGGCCCGCAAAGTCCCTCGGTATCGGTGACCTACGGAGCGGCGGGAATCGCCTACATGCTGTACCGGCTGGCCTGCGCGCGCGGCGACGCAAAGCTGCTTTCGCTGGCGGATCGCTGGGCGGTGGAAGCCTCCAGCAATGGCGATGATGCTCATGCCTTCTATCATCCTGACGTGCAGATTACCGAGCAGACGGTGGGGGTTGTGTCGCCGTATCACACACCCTCCGGGTTGGCCCTGGTGCAGGGGCTGATCGCCACGGCGATGGCGGATGAGGCTTCGCAGGCGGTGGCCATCGACAACTATCTGATGGCGATTGCGCATCCGTGCGAGAAGATCGACCTTACGGTGGGCCGATTCAGTACGGTGATCGGAGCGGCGCTTCTGGTGGAACAGATGACTGACGGAGAGCTGAAACGGCGGCTGGTGCGGGAAGGCTTCCGTCACTTCGGTGAAGCGTGGCAGAAGGTGGAAACGATGGGGCCCATTTCCGGATGCAAAGAAGAGCCCTATTTAGGATTGGCGCACGGGTGGGCGGGCTTCCTATACACGGCGCTGCGATGGGCCGAAGTGACAGATACCGCACCTCCGGCCAGCGTCGCGGGGCGGTTGCGCGAACTGGCTGCGTTTGCTGAAGAACACGGGAAGGGTGTCCGCTGGCCATTTCATCTGCATTCCGGCAACGGGATGCGGCATATGCCGGGCTGGTGCAACGGGACCGCTGGGTTTGTGTTGCTGTGGACTACGGCGTATCGCATGTTCGGCGAGAAGTGGATGGGAAAATTGGCGGAACGTGCCGCGCTCGATTGCTCTTCCACTCCAGGTGGCTTGCACAGCCTGTGTTGTGGCGCGGCGGGCCAAGCTTACGCTCTGCTGGCGATGCACCGGGAGAGCGGAGAGCGGCAGTGGCTGGACGCTGCGAAGCGAAAGACAGTTGAGGCTGTACGGTATTCCACGCAGGGCAGAGGCAAGGAGGAACTGCCGTTCAGCCTGTATAAAGGCGATGTTGGCGTCGCGCTGCTGTGTGCGGAGATGGAAGAGCCCTCGACCGCCACGGTGATGCCCTTCTGCTAGCATTGGCCAATGGCCGCTGGGATTCTGCCTTATCAAGCTCCCCTTGCCGATTATGAGAGGGAGGCGGAGAAGCTTGTGGCTCAGCAGCGGGATCGCGATGCGGCAGCATTGGCATTGATTCGGGAGTCGCATCCACGCTACCGGGATACGGTGGTTCCCTGGCTGGTGAAGCATGTGCCGGACGAGCAGGTCGCAAGCGATCCGTTCGACCTGGCGGACGCGCAGTGGGTAGTTGCGATCCACCATTGCTTCCGAGACTGGGCGGCGCTGGCGGAGTACGCGAACGCGGTGAGTGTATGGGATTCCGCAGTCTACCGGTTCGAGTCGGCGGTGGAAGCGGTGGTGAATGGCGATGCTGCCGGGGTGCGGGCAATGCTGGCCGCGGATCCGCAGTTGGTGCACGCCCGGTCTACACGGGTGACACCGTTCGATCCGCCCACGCATCGCAGCACGTTGCTACATTATCTGGGGTCTAACGGTGTAGAAGGATACCGGCAGAAGACGCCGCCCAACGCGGTGGAGATAGCCGCTATTCTTCTGCAAGCAGGCGCCGACCCAAATTCGCTTGCCTGGCTATATGGCGGCGAGTGTACGACACTCAGGTTGCTGGTTTCCAGTTCACCGCCAGCTGATGCCGGTTTGCAGATTCCCCTGGCAAAAGTCCTGATTGATTTCGGCGCGAGAGTAGATAGCTACGGCGAAGGGAAGTGGGTTTCACCGGTGCGAACGGCACTGGTGTTCGGATTCCGGGAAACGGCGGAGTACCTGGCGGAACGAGGGTCCCCGGTGAAAACGATTGTTGAGGCGGCGGGATTGGGACGGCTGGAGGAAACACGCGCGCTGCTTGGCGCGGCGAGCGAACTGGAGCGGCATCAGGCGCTTGCCGTATCCGCGCAGCTTGGGCGGACGGAAGTAACGCGATTTCTCCTGGAGGAGGGAGAAGATCCAAGCCGGTACAATCCGGAGGGCTTCCACGCCCATTCCACGCCACTGCATCAGACGGCGTTAGCGGGTGACAGGGAGACTACGGAGTTGTTGGTAGAGCATGGAGCGCGTCTCGATTTGCGGGACAAAATCTATGAGAGCACACCACAGGGGTGGGCAGAATGGAACGGCAAGACGCAGGTCGCCGTCTATCTCCGTGAGAAAGGAACTTCGAGGTAAAGGAAAAGCGGAGGAGGCTAAGTCGTGGCGGCCTTTTTCTTCCGCGCGCCGCGCTTCTCCGCGGGAGGCTGCCGGTCGCTCTTCTTCAGGTTCGGCAACACGATTTGGAGGACGAACTTCTTCTCCCCATGATCGTCGAACTTGATGGAGATGTGTTCCTCGGTGCAGCCGGTAACGGATCCCAAACCGAACTTGGGATGCTCAACTTGAGCGCCCGCATTGAAGGGCGGCTTATTGGCCATGAATAATCCTCAGGTTAAATGATACCAAACTCAGTAGGTTGTGTCGATAGCGGGCAAAAATCCACAAGTCGTATGGGAGAATGGGGGGGCGATGTTTCTGTGGTTTGCTGTTTTTCTACAATTGTCAATTCCAGCTTCGGGCCAAACGTCCATTCTTGATTCGCTAAAGAAAGTGGAGAATCGATATAACAACATTCGGACACTGCAGTTGGACTTTGAGCAAACGATATTCTATACGGCTCAGCCGTCGGCGAAGAGGACCGAGTCCGGGGTGCTATTTCTGCGGAAGCCGGGGCGGATGCGGTGGGAGTATCGGAAGCCAGCCGAAAAACTATTTTTGTCAGACGGAAAAGATGTCTATTACTATAGCTCCGCTTCAAACCGGGTAGAGAAGTCTAAGCTAAAAGAAACAGACGACATGCGGGCGCCGTTGGCGTTTTTGATCGGGAGGCTGGATTTTCAGCGGGACTTTCGCGAGTACCGCATCAAGGAAGAAGGTGCGAACCGCTGGGTAACGGCGATTCCGAAGTCGACGAAAGCGCCGTATCGGGAGGTTCAGTTTCTACTTTTGTCAGATTCAAGAATCGCTCAGCTGCGCGTTCTCGGCCATGATCAATCCGTGATGGACTTCTACTTCCGCAACGAAACTCTCAACCCGTCGCTCAAAGACGCGCTATTCGTGTTCCAGCCCCCGAAGGGCGCGGAGATTGTTGACATTGGTGAAGACCGCGACTAGGCCCTAGCGCAGGTAGCGCTCTTCGAGAATCCGCCGGTGGTGGACTTCATGACCGGCGATAGTCCAGGCCAACGCGCGGACGCTCATGCGATTCCCGTTGGCAACACCCGTGCGGGACCACTCTTCCTCATTCAATTGGTGGAAGAACAGGATGTTTGCCTGCCGGACGAGGGCGAATTCCTTGAGCAAGTCCGCGAGGGACACGGAGTCGAAGCGAGCGTTGTCTACAAACGCGTTTTCATCGAAGCCGTGCAGCTCAGTCCTGTCGAGGCGAGCGTAGCGCAAGGCGCGGTAAGCGAAGATCCGTTCGGCGTCGATCAAGTGGCCGATGACTTCCTTAATGCTCCACTTGCCGTCGGCATAGCGGTGAAGGGCCTGCGATTCGCTCAACCCGCCGAGGAGAGCTTGGGTTTTCGCCATCTCCGCATCGAGAGCTTGCAACAGATCATCGCCTTCCACCTGGCTGATATAGCGGCCGAAGTAGACGGCGTATTCGGAGGCGTCCGGTACGGTAACCATGCTCCATGGTAACAAGGACTATATGCGCCTTTTCCCGTTGCTGTTGTTGCTTGCCACCCCGGCCGCTGCCCACGATGTAACCATTCATCGCGATGAATACGGTGTTCCTCACATCTACGGCAAGACGGACGCCGACGTTGCGTTTGGCCTGGCGTACGCCATGGCGGAGGACAACTTCTGGCAACTGGAGGAGGACTACATTCGCCAGTTGGGACGTGAGCCGGAAGTGTACGGGAAGGAGCGGCTGGAAAGCGCCATCGCTTTCCGGCTGTTTGAAGTGGAGAAGCGTGCCCGCTCCGAGTATGCGTCCGCGCCTCGGGCGATGCGTGCGGTGCTGGATGCTTTTGCGGCTGGCTACAATCAGTTTCTTTCGAAACACCCGGAAGTGAAACCACGGCTGTTGAAGGCAATGGAAGGCTGGCAGGTGCTGGCCTTTCAGGATGCGAGTCCAGGGTTAACCGGCAACGGCGTACGGATGGAGGACGTGAGGCGGGAGTTCCCGATGGTGGGTGCGACGCGGCCGGTGACGGCGGAAGGTGAGGAAGGCGACGAAGGCTCCAACATGTGGGCTGTACGCGCGCACAAGAGCGCTTCGGGCAAGCCGCTGCTCTTTCTCAATCCGCATGTCGGCTTTTTTGGCGGGGGACAGAGGTATGAGGCGCATCTCGAGTCCAAGGAGGGACTGCAGGTGTCAGGATTCGCAATCCTCGGCACGCCCTATATTCGCTCTGGATTCACCGCTCGCCACGGGTGGTGCCACACCAATAACAATGCCGATATCGTCGACGTTTGGATGGAGCCGGAGAAACCGGAAGGGATGGAATCGTGGGAGGAGGAGATTGCAACATCGGAGGGGCCCGTTCGGGTTCGTTTCCGCAAATCAAAGCACGGAGCGGTCACCGGAATTCGCGACGGAAAGGCACTGGCGAAGCGCGGAGCGGGCACGACGCCCTTGGCGCTGATGACACAGCGGATCGGCATGGCGAAAGCGCGGACGCTGGCGAGTTTCCAGAAGGAGATGGAACGGCGCGCCATCACGGGATCCAATACGATGTATGCTGACCGGGCTGGGAACATCTACTACCTGCACGGCAACGCGATCCCGAAGCGGAATCCAAAGTTTGACTGGACCCAAGCGGTGGATGGAGGCAACGCCGAAACGGAATGGCAGGGTTTGCACGGTTTAGGCGAGCTGCCCCAGTTCGTCAATCCTGCCAGTGGGTTTCTCCAGAACTGCAACTCCACACCGCTGCTGGCGGCGGGAGAGCCTGCATCCTCCACTGCCTATCCTGCCTACTTTGTGCCGGAACAGGACAACCTGCGCTCACAACGGTCGCGGCAGATACTTACGGGGCAGGGGAAGTTCACATTCGAGCAGTGGAGCAAAGCGGCGCTCGATACGAAGATCCTTCTGGCGCGTAGTGAGATCGATGCGCTGGTTCAACTCGCGCCCAACAACTCGTACATTCCGGAACTGGTAAAGGCATTGCAGGAGTGGGACACGGTCAGTACCGTGAAGTCTGTGCCGATGACGGTGTTCATGGCGGCCTACCTCCTGCGTCCCGACCGTACAAAGCAGTCAGGCTTTCTTACGCCCGAAACGTTGCAGCGAGTCAAAGCGGAGTTGGAGCGTGACTTCGGAACGTGGCGTGTACCCTACGGGGAGTGGAACCGCATGCAGCGCATCCATACGTCTGGCCGGCAGGAGAGCTTCCGCGACGACAAACCGAGCACGGGAGTGCCCGGTGCGCCAGGACCGGTAGGCGTCATCTTCAATTTCTACACCACGACGGCGCCGCGGCAGAAGCGCATGTATGGACGAATGGGCAACACCTATGTGGCTGTAGTGGAGTTCGGGAAAAAGGTCCGCGCCGGGTCGCAACTGGTGTTTGGCCAGAGTGCCGATTCGGCCTCGCCACACTATCTGGACCAGGTTCCGCTGTATGCGGAGCAGCGGTTCAAACCGGCGTGGTTTTATCGAGCCGATGTCCGGCGCCACACCAAACATACGGTCCGGCTGCGCACCGGCAACTAGAACCGCTTCAGGCGTCCGCGAATGCGCTTGGAGATTTTTTCGATTTCTTCGGTCTTCTTGAGCATGCCCACACTGAGCACGTGCCGGTCGTTTTTCTCGAGCTCCATTTTCAAGTCCTCGGCCAGTTTCAAGAGCTCACCGGCATCCTTCAAATTGCGTTCGTGGTCAGCTTTGAGGATCTCTTCCGTTTGCGATCTCCCGTCGGGCAGCCGCTTCGGCTCCTCTTCTTTCCGAACCTGCGAAGAGCCGATCCAGGCAGCCAAAGTCAGAACGAGAGAAAGAAGAGAAAGCCGTCTCATGAAGCCTCGCTTGTTATCATATCCCTTGCATGGAGCAAGTGAATGTTGGAATTGTTGGCGCCGGCAATGTCGGCATGGGCGCGCTGACGATTCTCGCCGAAAACGCCGCTGAGATCACCCAGAAACTTGGGTTCCGGCTGAATGTCGCCGCCGTTTGCAGCCGTTCGATTGCGGAGAAGCCGATTCCGGCTGCACTCGCCGGAGTGAAGAAAACCACCGACTGGCGCGACCTGATTGCCGATCCGGATATCCACATCATCGCTGAACTGGTGGGGGGCACTGGGGTGGCTCGGGAACTGATTGAAGCAGCGATTGCTGCGGGAAAATCGGTCGTCACCGCCAACAAAGAGCTAATGGCGCTGCACGGCGGAGCGATTTGGGAACAGGCGATCCAAGCCGGCATTAACCTTGCGATGGAAGCAAGCGTAGCTGGCGGGATCCCAATCCACGCGGTGTTGCGGGAAGGCATTTCCGGGGATCGGGTGGTGGCGCTGCAAGGCATCCTGAACGGGACCAGTAACTATATCCTGACGGAAATCGAGAAGAATGGTTCGCCGTTTGATGAAGTTTTACAGGAGGCGCAGCGCCTGGGTTATGCAGAAGCCGATCCATCGGCAGACATTGATGGGTTCGACGCCCGTTCGAAGCTGGCCATTCTGGCGGCGCTCGCGTTTGGGAACCGCATAGTGCCTTCCGACATCCACACCGAGGGCATCCGGCGCATTGGCCCCATCGATTTCCAATACGCGCACAGGCTTGGGCACACCATTCGATTGCTGTGTTCGGCGCGGCGCACGCCCGAAGGGGTGTTTCTATCTGTGCGTCCCGCGCTCATCGCGCAGTCGACGATTCTGGCCAGCGTTCAGGGCGCCTACAATGCCATCTGGGTGCGCGGACACTATGGGCAGGACACGTTCTATTACGGCCGCGGCGCCGGACCGAATCCGACGGGTGTTGCGGTGGTGAGCGATCTGATGCGTGTAGCGCGTGAGATCCGTTCCGGAAGTCCGGAGCGGGTATCGCCATTCGCTCATGAGCGGCTGGAGGAAAACCGGCCTTTGCCGATCACCGACCAGAAGAGCGCCTACTACCTGCGTTTTCGCGTCACCGACCGGCCAGGAATCATCGCGGCGCTTGCCGGTATCCTTGCCGAGAAGAACGTGAGTCTGGATGCGGTGCTCCAGCTACCAACAGATTCCAAGCACAACTTGCCGTTTGTGATCACGATTGAACCGTGCCAGGAGCAGCAGGTGCTCGATGCTGTGGCGCAGATGTCGAATCTCGACTTCATGGTGGAGCCGCCACTAGCCCTTCCAATGGAGAAACCCTTATGAAGCGTGTCTTATTTTCCGTCATCCTCCTTGCTTGTGCGAGCCAGAGCCGCGCCCAGGTTGCCGCGGGCGCAAATTCCGGTTACAAGACCGAGGAAGGCCGGGCGCGGGTGGCGAAGACACTGGCCGCCAGCGATCGTGAAGGCCGCCAGAAGCCGAAGGAACTGGTGGCGGCACTGAAGCTGCAACCGGGTCAAACGGTAGTGGATTTGGGCACAGGGGTCGGATACATGCTGCCCTATCTGGCCGCGGCGGTAGGGGCCAACGGCAAGGTGATCGCTCAGGACATCTTCGAAGATTTCCTCAAGCAGGCCAAGTCAACCGTGGAGCAGAACAAGCTGCCCAACGTGGAGTTTGTACACGGGACAGACCGCAATCCGGGTCTCAAGCCAAACTCCGCGGATCTGGTGTTCACGCTCGATGCTTATCACCATTTCGACTATCCGGCGGATATGCTGGCCAACATTCGGGCGTCTCTGCGCGAAGGGGGACGTTTTGCTTTGGTCGATTTCTACAAGGCCGGCTTCCGCGACCCCGCGCACATCCGGCTGGATCAAGCGGACGTGATCAAGGAAGTGGAATCGAACGGATTTCGACTGGAATCGAAGGCAGATCACATGCCTGGAACGCAGTACATCGCCATCTTCACCAAGAAGTAAGTTGCCCGGTTAGCGGGCGATGCGCATTACGAAGCCCGTGTTGACAATGCCGCCGGGCAGCGATGGACCGTTCGCTTCCTTGGGGAAATCGCGGGAATTCGTGTATCCCGTGACGTATATCCCGTCGTTGGCATCCACGGCAACACCGGTGACGATGTCACTCGACAAGCCTCCAAGATAGGTGGAGTATTCCAGCCCGCGCTGCGGGTGGAGAATAGAAACGAATCCATCGACGGAAGTGCCGCTGCGCGCAGTTTGCAGGGCGCCCCCTACGACCGGGAAATTGTTGGAGGCCGTATAGCCCGCAACCGCCACTCGCCCATCGGCAAGCACAAAAATCCCGTAGGGGATTTCCGTGTCCCCGTCGCCCAGATAGGTGGAGTAATCAATCAGGGCGCCACCCGGACGGCTGGGATCCAATGCCATTACGAATACATCGGCGTTTCCGATGTAGTTGCGCTGGACGGCGGTTTCGGTGACGGGGAAGTCGGAGGAGAAGGTGTAGCCGGTGATCCAGATCTTGCCATCGGCTGCGATTTGCATTGCACGCGGGTAGTCTGCACCATTGCCGCCAAAGTAGGTGCCGTACTGAATGCCGTTGAGGCCGCTGACGTTAGTGTCAATGCCAACCAGGAAGCCATCGAAGAACGAAGCGAGGAAGCCGCGGTAGGAATTCCCCGCAGCCGGGAAGTCATCGGAAGAGGTATAGCCGGTAAACCAGGCAACACCACGGGCATCGATGGCGACCCCAGTGGCGATATCCGTCGACTTACCGCCGTAAAAAGTGGCATACCGCAGTGGCGACGGATTCGAAGGATCGACTTTGTAGAGGAAAGCCTCCCAACCGCCACGATTGATGGGCTGGGCGCCGGAGGAGGCTTGGGGCAACTCCTTGGATGTGGTGTAACCGACAACGTAAACATTGAACAGACGATCGACGGCGACGCCGGTGACGTTCTCGGTGTTCAGCCCGCCGTAGATGGAGGAGTGGACAAGAGAGTCAGCGCCTGTGAATGTAGGATCGATCGCGGCGACGAAAGCATCGGTTTCGCCGGCGAGATCGGGCTGGGCATAAAAGCCAGCCTTGGGAAAATCCGTGGAGTTGGTGATACCAGCTACATACACGCGCCCAAGGGAATCGATAGCGATTCCGCGAGCCTCTTCATTGCCGGTTCCACCGAGCCAAGTCCAGAACTGGAGATTGATGGCGCCATCACTCTCGCGACGGTACTTGGCGATGAAGACGTCGCTGCCGCCCTTCGGCGAGCGCTGGAAGGGATCGTTGGGGCCGGGCGCGTCAAACTGTGCGGTTGCGGAACCAGCCACCCAGATGGAGCCATCACGGTCCATGGCCATGGCTTGAACGGCACCCGATTTGTCTCCCGTGATATAGGCAGACCAGTTGACGGAGGAGGTGCGTTGCGCAAAGAGCGAGGGCGCGAAGGCCACGAAAGCGACCAAGGATAGAGGGAGAAACCGGAAAAACCGCATAGATAGAGTTGACGTGAAGCTGTATAGGTTCAGTTTCCATTATCTATGAAAGCGGCGCGGTCCGCTTGGCGGCCTCCCCGGGAGGCTATCGAACGAACAGGACCTTGATGCGCTCCGCAGTGTCGTTCATGACGTTCGACTGGGAGTCGAGTTCCTCAGCGGCGGCGGCGCTTTGTTGTGCAGCGGCAGCAGTTTGTTGGGTATCCCGCTGCATGTGTTCCATGGCAGTGGTCATTTCGCCGATGGCGCGGGATTCTTCTTCTCCTGCCTGCTGCACCTGTTCGACGAGGGTGAGCATGCGTACGAGTTCGGTTTCAATCCCGCTGACTCCGGCGGCGAGACGGTCCAGCCGGTCGGTACCTTCCTTGGTTGCGGCGGCGGAGGCGGTGACCAGTTCTCCGGTCTCATGGGAAGCTTGGGCGCAGCGCTGGGCGAGGTGACGGACCTCTTCGGCGACGACGGCAAATCCAAGGCCGGCTTGCCCGGCGCGGGCCGCCTCAACGGCCGCATTGAGAGCGAGGATATTGGTCTGAAAGGCAATCTCGTCAATGGTTTTGAGGATTGTCACCACTTTGCCTGCTCTGACATTCATTTCACCCATGGCTTTGAGCATAGCCTGCAGGCGTTCGGCTGTATCGTGGACGCGCTGGTTCACCTTTTGCCCGGCCTCCACGGTGGAACGCAGGCGATCGAGTCCCGCCAAAGAGGACCGCCGTGCTTCTTCGGCGGTGGCCGTGGTCTCGGTCAATGAACTGGCCTGGGTGCTGGCATTTCGGGCCAGTGTCTGGCTGGAGGCGGAGATCTGGTGGGAAACCTGGCGGAACGCCGACACGCCTCCGCCGATCTCTTCGACGGACTCTCGAAGCCTTCCAGAGAGGCGGTTCAGCAGGACCGTCATGCCAGCCACCATGACCACACTGAGCAAGACAAACAGCGAGATGGTCCAGTAGGTTTTGGCGATTTGCGCCTGCGATTCCTCGGCCACCAGTTCCAGTTGCTTCTGCTGGCCGGCGACCAGCTTCGCGGCGCTTTCGCCTGCTTTGAGCATGGCAGGGAGCACCTTGTCGGTGGCCACCTCATGGGCAGCGGCGAAATCATTGGCTTGGGTCAACTGCAGATACTCGTTGTAAGCCGCGGCCCAAGATTGCATCGAATGGTCGATGGTGTCGACGGCGCTTTTCTCTTCGGCGGTGAGGAATCCACCACGCAGGCCCTGCAGGTGCCCATGGACCCTCTTCTGCAGATCGGCAACGCGATTCCGCTGGATGTCGATGGCATCCACGGTGTGGCAACCGACGCAGGTGTTGCTCTCGGCGGCTGCTTTTCCGAGCTGCGAATAGAAGTAGCCGATCACTACCGAGATCTGTGTCCCTCGCGCTTCGGCGCGTATCTGCTGGAAGAGAGTCTGCATATCGGCGGCGCGGCCCGCTTTGACGGCGGTTCCTTTCACGGCATTCTGCAAGGCACCGCCAAGCGAGTGAACCGTCAACCAGTTCAGCCCGCCCAGCAAGATCACGACGAGGAAGAACAGCCCACAGGCTATTAACATCTGAGCCCTGACTGTCATACGCGAATTCATTTGGGTCCCCCCCAAGAAGCCTTATCGGCAAGAAATCGATAAGGCCCCGGTTCAGTGCCCGTTGAATTCCGGCGCGCGCAGCATTTTCTTCATGCGTGCAACTACGGCCGTATGGGCGGGATTAGTGGCCACATTGCGCATTTCATGGGGGTCGCTATCGTGATCGTAGAGTGCGCTTCCACGGCGCCCCTCGTCCCACTCGGTGTAGCGCCAGCGCTCGTCGCGGACAGAGCGGCCGATGAACCAATTACGCGCCTGGACGGTGTAGGCAACACGGTCCCAGCGCGCCTCCGGGTTCTCGAGCAGAGGCCGCAGACTGGTCCCCTGCGCCCAGGCTGGCTTGGGCAGTCCACAAAGGTCCGTGAGAGTGGGGAACAGGTCGAGATACTGAACCACGCGCTTCGAGGGCTTTCCTTTCGTTTTCCTGGGGTCGCAGATGAGAAGCGGCCCGCGCGCGGATGTTTCAAACAACGTTCCTTTCGCCCACATACCCTTTTCACTCAAGTGCCAGCCGTGATCGCCCCAAAACACGATGATCGTGTTGTCACGCTGGCCGAGGGCATCGAGCTTGTCCAGCACGCGGCCGAGTTGCTCATCCATGTATGCCGAGCAGGCGTAGTACGCACGCATCGCCTCCCGCGCTTCCTGGGCGCTGAAGGACCGGGCGGCGAAAAGGTCGATGTTCTGCCGGAATTCATCGCGGGGCACGCCGGGGATGGCGCGAGGCTCGGTGTCGAAATCGGCCGGCAGCGGCATTTCGGCGGGATCGAAGAGATCGAAGTACTTCTTCGGCGCGGTGAGGGGTACGTGGGGCCGGTGGAAGCCGACGGAGAGAAAGAAGGGTTTTCCACCAGCCGCCATTTGCTCCAAAGTGGCGATGGCGCGGTCGGCGATTGGGGCATCGACGCCAGGGTCGCCATCCGGGAGTGGGCCATAGACGTTGGCCCAAGCGTAGGTCCACGGAGCGGGCACCTGCATGTTTCTGTAAGGCGAATGGATGTTGTCCCAATAGGCCGGATTCTGGTCCTGCTGGCGGGCCCGCTCGGCGGGGGTGAACCATTGCTGAGTGGCTCGGCCCGCGGCGGGAGCGGGAAGCTGTGGAGGCTGATCCCCACGCACGTGTCCCCGGTTGGGAGGGTGCCAGATCTTGCCGAACTCGGCAGTCTGATAGCCGTTGCTTTCGAAGTAGCGCGGGAGAATCTGCTGGCCCGGCTCGAGCACCAGCCACGTATTGTTATCGAGCACTTTGGTGTTCAGCGGATAGCGGCCGGAAAGCACCGAGGAACGGGTGGGATTGCAGAGCGGGTACTGGCAATAGGCACGCTCGAAGCGCACACCGCGCGCCGCCAGGCGGTCGATGTTCGGGGTCTTGGCGACAGGATCGCCATAGCAGCCGATGCGGCAATCGAGGTCGTCGACGACGACAAAGAGCACATTGGGCCGTGCGGGCTGTGCCCACATTGCTGCGCCGGCCGATCGCAGGAAATCACGCCTTTTCATTCCTGCCGATTGTATCGTTGTCGAGGCGAGGTTAGGCGAACACGGCGCGCAACTGCGTACAAGCCCACTCCAGGTCCTCTTTGGAGATCACCAGAGGGGGCGCCAGACGGATGACGTGGCTGTGTGTCTCTTTGCAGAGCACGCCCAGTTGCATCAGGCGTTCGCAATAAGCCCGCGCCGGCTGATGCAGATCAATGGCGATGAGCAGTCCGCAGCCGCGGATTTCCTGAATGGCCTCGTGATGCAAGGTCGCGCGCAGTTCCGCCAGCAGCCACTGACCGAGTTCGGTTGCCCGCTCGGCGAGTTTCTCCTCCTGCACTACCTGCACTGCCGTGCGAGCCACGGCGCAAGCGAGTGGATTGCCGCCATAAGTGCTGCCGTGGGTACCGGGAGCAAAGACGCCCAGCACTTCCCGGCTCGCAACCACGGCCGAAACGGGATAGAAACCGCCGGAAAGCGCTTTGCCAAGGATGAAGACATCCGGCTGCACGTCCTCACGCCAGCAGGCGAACATCGCCCCTGTGCGCCCGAGTCCGGTTTGGATTTCATCGGCCATGAGAAGCACGTTGTGCTTCCTGCAGATAGCGGCAACGGCCTGGAGATATCCGTCCGGGGGAATGAGGATACCGGCTTCGCATTGGATCGGCTCGAACAGGAACCCCGCTGTATTGGGAGTAATCGCCGCTTCCAGTGCCGCCGCATCGCCGAAGGGGATAGTGACGAAGCCGGGTGTAAATGGGCCGAATCCATCGCGGTATCCCGGCTCAGAGGAAAAACCGACGATGGTTGTCGTGCGTCCGTGGAAATTGTTGGAGCAGACGATGATCTCCGCTTGTTCGGGAGCAATGCCTTTCCTGGTGTAGCCCCAGCGGCGCGCGGCCTTGATTGCTGTTTCCACAGCCTCGGCGCCGGTGTTCATCGGCAATACCATTTGCATGCGGCAAAGGGTAGCGAGTTCCTGGCAGAACAGCGGAAGCTGATCGTTGCGGAACGCCCGTGAAGTCAGCGTGACCCGCTCAGCCTGCTCCCGTAGAGCAGCCAGAATACGCGGATGGCAGTGCCCTTGGTTGAGTGCCGAGTAGGCGCTTAAACAATCGAGGAAGCGGCGACCTTCGGCGTCGTAGACCCATGCTCCCGAGGCCCGTTCGACAACGATATCGAGCGGGTGATAATTGTGCGCGCCCCATTCCTCTTCAATTGCGATGAGATGCTCCGCGGAGACGGGTGCGGTGGAATGGGCCATGCCTGTTTTCAGTTCCTTTGCTGCCTTTGGGGTTTGCTCTATTGTATCCGTTACTTCAGGAGTCCGCGCGTCTTGAACCAGTCCGAGAGCCGGGGGCCCCAACTCGACAGGACCGGGTGCTGCGGAGCAAGTCCGACTCCATGTTTTCCGGGCTCGTAGATGTGCATTTCCGCGGGCACACCGGCTTTGCGGAGGGCGAGATAGTAGAGCACACTATTCTCGGCGGGAACGCCCGTGTCCTCGTTGGTGTGGAAGAGGAAAGTGGGCGGGGTGCGGGGGGTCACTTGCAGCTCATTGGACAGGCTGCGCACCAGTTGCGGATCGGGATTGTCGCCGAGCAGGTTTGTGCGCGAACCCTTGTGGACATAGTCTGTGGTGAAGGAGATCACCGGATAGGCGAGAATGGCGAAGTCCGGACGGCTACCCACGCGCTCCACAGGGTCCGCGGACGACGGATTGCCCTCGTCAAAATGCGTGGATGCCGTGGATGCCAGATGGCCGCCGGCGGAGAATCCCCAGATGCCGATCCGATCGGCGGCGACGCCTAGCTTCGCGGCTTCGGAGCGCACCATGCGGATGGCGCGCTGCGCGTCGTTGAGCATCGCCGGATGGTGGTAGCGCGGGCCGAGGCGGTACTTCAGGACAAAAGCGGAGATGCCCTGTTTGTTCAGCCACTCGGCAATTTGTTTGCCTTCATGATCCATGGCCAGTCCGCGGTACCCGCCGCCGGGGCACACTACGATGGCCGTTCCCGAGGAACGCGCGGCATCCACCACGTAGTAGGCAAGGGTGGGTTTATCCACTTCCTCTTGGCCGGCAGCACCGGGAGTCCCTTTTGGATACAACAACTCGGTTCGCGTCTGAGCCGACAGGCACCACGCGAGGCAAATCAACAGGAACCGCATGAAAGGCTATCTCCCTTGGATGACGTGGAATGCTTTCTTCGGCTCGTCCGCTTCCTTCGGGGGTTCACCGGGCAGATCTCCGCAATCGGCGCGGAGATGCTTCCAGTGTTGCGGGCGGATAGTGGCGAGCAGTTCTTTACGAGACTTGATCTTCAGCGGCTTGCCCACGTAGATCTTGCCCATCTTCTCCATCAGCCATTCAGGCAGTGCGCTGGCGAACATGAACAGAGGCCACTTGAAATTGGGCCCATTGGTCTTGCGCAGCTTCCAGGCCCAGAAGAAGAGTGAACCGAAGCGCCACACCGTCGGCCCCCACCAGCTCACCAGTGCCGCATTCAGGCTCATCTTCCAGCACTTCATCATCACCTGCCATTGCAGGGGGGTCATTTCCTTGCTCTCTTCAACGCCCTTCTTGGCTTCCATCCGCGTATCGTGCAGCGGAGTGAAGATGGAGGGCACGAAGAAAGCAAACAACCCGCGGCGCTCCACTTCGTAGAGCAGATCGAGCGTGGCTTTCGAATCCTCGTCGGTCTCGCCGGGGTTGCCGACGATAAGGGTCATGACAGGGAACCAGTTGTTGCGGTTGAGGATGGTTAGCCCGTTGATGACGACGCTGGGCCATTCGTCGATGGGGAACGGAACGCCTTTGCTGGGCATGACCATCTTCGCCATGCGCACGGAACCTGTTTCCAGTCCGATGAGGGGGGAGAGAATGCGCTTCTCAGGATGGGAGCTCTTTGAGGGCAGCTTCACCGGGCTCTTCTCGATGAGCATTTCCGACAGCTTTTCAATGAGCAGCGGATCCACGACGGCAGGGGCCATGGTGGAATGGCTGAGCACATGATGCTTCACTCCCGGGGTATTGACGATGCTGCCGTAGAGATCGAGTAGTGCCTCGCGATTAGGAAAATAGAACGGGGTCTCTTTGCCCACCTGGCCCCAGATGAACATATCTTCGGTGGCAAGCGAGATCTGCGAGTTCCCCTGCTCGACATTGGCCTTGACGGCGCGCATGATCTGATCTTTCGGCACATCCAACTGCGGGTTCAGATCGGGCAGGCAGAACTGGCAGCGTCGTCCGCATCCGGTGGTCATTTCCACGACACCGAAAGTAGTCCGTTTTTCGGGAACACGGATTCCGTCGCGTCCCTTGGGGTGCGCCACTTCAATGAACTTCGGCAGTTCTTCGCCATTCAGCGCCTTCTGGAAAATCTCGACGGTTTGCGCGGCTTCGCTGCGTCCCTGAACAACGCAATCCACGCTCAGTTCCGCATAGCTATCGGTTTCCGTGATCTGCCATCCACCGGAGCCGCCAACGATGACCTTGAAGCCCTGGCGATGCGGGTTGGCCTTCACATCGTAGAAAAGCTTCTTCGAGTAATGGGAATTGATAGGCTCTTTCGAAGAACCGAAGATCGAAGCGTAAACGCCGGCGGCAAACGTCACGCCCAGCGGGTTGTGCGTGGAGATGGCCACGACACGTGTGCGCGGGCCGATGTACTTGTCTACGTCACCTGGATAGCAGGCAACGATATCGACGTCGGGAAATTCCTTTTGGAGGGTGGCTTCCACAACACGAACGCCGGCAGGCATGTAGCGTGCCGAACCATCGGGGTTCCGTTCGAGATCTCTCCAAGTGGGGTACTTCTGATTGATGATGCCTTCCAGCCGCATCGGGAGCGACGCTAAAGCCATCTGAATGAAGTATCCGGCGTGATCGATGGTCTCCGTAAGCGGAGCCGTCAAAACGATGGTTGCCCCACCGTTCTGTTGGGAATCGTTCATAGTTACCTCGGCCCAAAACAAGAAAAAGTCGGGTGATGTCAGGATAGCATCGAACCGCGTTTCATTGTGCCAAGATGTATCTCTATGGCTGGCAGCTTTCCTCTCTCTGTTCCTGCCGCCGCGAACGCGGAGGTGGTGGTCTCAAAAAAGGATGCCGTTATCCCTTGGTATCTGTGGTGTGCCATCCTTTCGGTAACCTCAGCGATCATCGGTGGGCATTGGGATATTTCCTGGCACCGGTCGATCGGCCGGGACACATTCTGGACCCCGGCGCACATTGCGATCTATGCCTGCGGCGTGCTGGCCGGAGTGAGCTGCGCTTACCTGATTTTGTCGCGCACGTTCGCCCAGACAGGCGATGAAGCCACCATCCGGATGTGGGGCTTCCGTGGACCGCTGGGAGCCTTTCTGGCGGCCTGGGGTGGAGTAGCGATGCTCACTTCCGCACCTTTCGATGATTGGTGGCACAATGCCTACGGCCTGGACGTCAAGATCGTGAGTCCGCCGCATGTGCTGCTGATTCTGGGCACGCTGATGATCATGATGGGGGCGCTGATGCTGACTTTGGGCCGCATGAATCGCACCTCCGGGGCGGACCGCAGGAAACTGGACGCCGTTTTTCTTTACATCGGAGCGATGATCCTGGTTCTGGTGATGGTGTTCCTGATGGAAATGACCACTCGCATCTCCATGCACCAGGCGGCCTTCTACCAGAAAATGGCGATGACCGCGCCGGTCATTCTGCTTGGCTTGGCTCGTGCCAGCGGGCTGCGCTGGGCGGCGACCATTACCGCGGGAATCTACACGTTGGCCCTGTGCCTCTTTGTCTGGATTCTGCCGCTGTTTCCGGCCGAACCGAAGCTGGGTCCGGTGTTCTATCCCACCACCCGCTTCGTGCCGCCGGAGTTTCCGCTGCTGCTGATCGTTCCCGCCTTTGCGCTGGACGTGCTGCGGGGAAGATCGTGGAACAAGTGGCTGCTCGCCGCGGTGAGCGGATCGCTGTTTCTTGCCTTGTTTGCGATCGTGCAATGGCCCTTCGCCGAGTTCCTGATGTCACCGGCTTCGCGCAACTGGATCTTCGGCACGCACTACTTTGGCTACTATGTGCATCCGCAGTCCTACACATTTCGCAATCTGTTTATTCCTACGGAGCCCGCGTTCTGGCGAGGCATGGCGGTGGCTGTTGGCATAGCGATTCTATCCGCGCGCGCAGGCCTCGGATGGGGCGATTGGATGCGCAGGATCCGGCGATGAACCAAATGCGTTTCCTGCTGGCCCTGTTAGCCTGTGCGGCACAAGCGCACATCGGAAGTCCCGATCTCTTTCTGGAAGGGAGCGCCGGTCCCTATCCGATCTTCGTCACCATCCGCCCTCCGGTGGTGATTCCAGGCGTTGCCGAAGTGGAGATTCGAGCGAAGACTCCCGGTCTGAGCCGCGTGCGGGTGGTCCCGACGCCGATTGCCGGACCCGGTGCGAAGTTTGCTCCTACGCCTGATGTTGCGCAGCCTTCGAAGGATGATCCTCAATACTTCACCGGAGCCTTGTGGATGATGACCAGTGGTTCCTGGCAGGTGAAGGTGCTCATTGACGGGCCGCAGGGGCCGGGGGAACTTGCCGTTCCCGTTCCGGCACTGGCCAATCGTACGGAGAGCATGCAGTTCGGCCTCGGCGCAGCGCTCAGTGTGCTGATGGTGATTCTGATCGTGGGTGCGGTGAGCATCGCGGGTGCGGCTGCCCGTGAAGCGCAGCTCGATCCGGGGCTTTCGCCGTCTCAGCCACAATTGCGGCGCGCCCGCATCACGATGGCCGTTACGGGCGCCATTGTGATTGCCGTCGTGTACCTTGGCAACGCGTGGTGGCAAGCCGAAGCCAACAGTTATTCGCGGATCGTGTATAAGCCACTCTCGATGAAGCCGTCTTTGCTCGCTGGCGGCGTGCTGCAACTTGAGCTCGAGGATCCCGGGTGGCTTCGCCGCAAGACAGACGATTTTGTTCCTGATCACAACCATCTGATGCATCTCTACGTACTGCGCCTTCCGGAAATGGAGCAGGTGTGGCACCTGCATCCGGATATGACCGGAAGCGGCGTCTTTACACACCGCCTGCCGGCAATGGAAGCCGGCCGGTATGCCCTTTACGCCGATGTCGTTCATGAGAACGGGCTGCCGGAAACACTCGCCGCCGAGGTGGACCTTCCTGCTGTGCCGGGCAAGCCGCTGGAAGGAGATGATTCGGCCGGAGGCGGCAAGGTTGCCGACAAGGAGTTCCTGCTGCCCGATGGAGCCAAGATGATTTTTGAGCGAGAGCAGGATGTGTATCCCGTGAAGCGTCCCTATGCCTTCCGTTTTCGCGTCGTGAACAGCGATGGCAAGCCGGCCCAGGACATGGAGCTGTACATGGGCATGCAGGGCCATGCGGCCTTCGTGCGCGAGGATCGCAGCGTATTCGCCCATGTGCATCCCACTGGTTCCATCCCGATGGCTGCTTTGCAAATCGCGCAGAAGCAGGCCGATCCGCATGCCGGCCATCACATGCATTCGCTGCCCGCGGAGGTGAGTTTTCCCTATGGCTTTCCGCAACCGGGCGCGTATCGGATCTACGTACAAATGAAGCGCGCGGGCCGGGTTCAGACGGGAGTGTTCCGTGTTACTGTGCGGTAGATGATTTCGCTGCTCCTGCTCGCCTTCCCGCTTCAGGCTTCTGAGCCCATCCGGCTCCACCCCGAGAATCCGCACTATTTCGAGTTCCGCGGCAAGCCCACTGTCTTGCTGACATCGGCGGAGCACTACGGCGCTGTACTCAACGGCGCGTTCGATTACGTGAAGTATTTGGACACGCTGGCCAAAGACGGCCTCAACATGACTCGCATCTTCACTGGGATCTACCGCGAGGTCCCTGGTGATTTCGGCATCCGGTTCAACACGCTGGCCCCGAAAGACGAAGACTACGTTTCCCCGTACGCCAAAACATCCGCAGGCAAGTATGATTTGTCGCGTTGGAATCCGGCCTACTTTGCCCGCCTCAAGGATTTTCTCACCCAAGCGGGAAAGCGCGGCATCGTGGTGGAAGTGACTCTGTTCTGCACCTATTACAACGACCGGATGTGGAAGCTCTCTCCGCTGTACGATGCCGCCGTGCCGAACACGGAGGTACTGGCGTTGAAGCACCCGGCGCTCACGGCTGCCCAAGTCGGCTTCACCCGCAAACTGGTCACCGAACTGAAGGACTTCGACAACATCTACTACGAGATTGCGAATGAGCCCTATTTCGCTGGGGTGACACTGGAGTGGCAGGCCCTCATCGCGAAGACGATTGCTGAAACGGAATCTGCACTTGGGGTGAAGCATCTGATCGCGCAAAACATCGCCAACAACCAGAAGCTGATCGAAAACCCCGACCCGCACGTCGGCCTCTTCAACTTCCACTATGCGCGTCCGCCTGTCACTGTAGGCATGAATCATCACCTGAACAAAGCGATTGGGCTAGATGAGACGGGCTTTGACGGCACTTTGGATTTCGTTTACCGCATCCAGGCATGGGATTTTCTGATTGCCGGCGGGGCGCACTACAACAACCTCGACTATTCATTCGCGGTAGGTCATGAAGACGGCACATTGCCCGTCGGTGGCGATCAGCCTGGCGGTGGCAGCCCTGCTTTACGCAGCCAGTTGAAAGTCCTTCACGAGTTCCTCTCGCGCTTCCAGTTCGTGAAGATGAAGCCTGACAGCGCCCAGCCTGTGCGCACGCTTTCGGAACCCGGACGGCAGTATGCAGTCTACGTCCACCATGGCAAAGTGATGGGCGGCCATCGTCCGAGCTACATTGTGGAGACGAAGCGCCAGAGCACCACGTTCACTCTTGCGCTGCAGCCAGGGGACTACACGGCTCAATGGTGGAATCCGAAGTCGGGGCCGATGGGGGAGGCGGAAAGCTTCACGCACACCGGCGGGGCCCGGACGTTTACCTCGCCGCAGTACACCGAGGATGTTGCACTTGCAGTGCACGCGCGCTAACGAGTGAGCGGGTCTTCCACTTCCGGTGGCGTGGCTTTGATCAACCGGCCCAGTTCGGGCTCCAGTTCATCCATGCGCTGCTTCATTTCCCAGGCCACTCGCCGGTAGGAGAAGTGTCCCTTCACGCCGCTGCGGAGCCGCGAGATGTACTCCACTTCGGCGAAATCCATCTTGAACAGGAACCGCGACAACGCCCCGAACGGCAGCAGGTAGTGGGAGCCTGGCTCGGGCAATGACCGCATCGCAGAGAATGCTGCTTCCATCGTCTCCGTGTACAAGGCGGTGACGCCGGCACGGCCTATCGCCTCTGGAATATCGAAACCCAGCTTCCCGGAATACGCCTGCCGGAACTGCTGGCAGCGACGGTGCCGGTGCATGTCACGATAGGCGCCAACGTCCATCACGATGTCGAAGATATAGGGCGCGGAACGGAACTCGCGCATCAGCTCATCACGCCGCGTGCGCGAGGCAAGTGCCGTCTCGATCACCTCCATGCGCCTCGCAACGCTCCAGCCACTCACGATTTCCTGCAACTCGCGATAAGGCCGGTCGGTGACGGGATAGAGCAGCGTGGCAGCGATCTCGGTAACGTTGTCCCGTGGGAAGACCAGATCGACGCGAGGCACGGCCACACCGGAAGCTGAAGGCAGGTTCTGCTCCGCCCAGTGGCGCAGTGCCGCCTGCGATTCCGAGCGGTGTGTGTCGGCATCGACGTACTTCGTCAGCGTCGGCGCAATCGCTTCGGCGGGCGCCTGCCGGTCCCACACGCATGCGGGTTCTTCGGCGCAGGCCGAGGCCGTTTCATCGGCGAGCCCGCGAATCTCTCCGTACTCACTGGCCTTCAAACGCCGGATCTGCCGCTCCAGCGAGCGAATGCTCACCACTTGGCCAACGTTGGTCGGGATCCCGAAGAACAGCAGGTAGCGTGCTACGTCGAAAGCGCGGGCCGCCAGATTGCGCTCATAGGCGTCCTGCTTCATCGCTTCGGGCTTTGGGAGTTCCTGCGTGAGCAGCGCAAACACTGCTTTGTGTACGGCCTGGTAGGTTTCGATCAGGCGCCGCCCGGTGTTCTGATACAGCTCAGCCTGTGCGGCATCGAATTCCGGCGGCACGATGAATCCGAATTTGGAGAAATCCTGGTACCGCGTCGACTTCGCCTGCCCATCCCACAACTGCTCGTCTTCCAACTCCGTCGCGGCCAGTTCCGAAATCCCTTCGAAGCACACGGCGAGATGGCCAAGATCGGCGATGGAAGCGTGCCCGTACTGGAAATAGAAGCTCTCGAGAAATTTACGGGAATCGTGCGTGCGCACCCATTCCACCGACTGCACGATGGAATCAGCGGACCGGCTGTACCTGGCCAGCGCATATGCCGACTTTTCCGGCGGCATCGGCGACAACATAACGACGCGTTTTTGTTCGGATGGCAAACCGTTAAGATAGCAGAATCGCATGAAGCTGAAGATTCGTCGACTCCGCCCCGAAGCTGTCCTGCCCACCTACGCGCACGGCCCGGAAGAAGACGCGGGAATGGACTTGCGTTCCTGTGTCAACGTCACCATCGAACCAGGGACGACGGTTCTCGTTCCCACTGGGCTGGCATTGGAGATCCCCCCTGGCTACGAGGCGCAGGTGCGGCCCCGCAGCGGACTGGCATTGAAGCATTCCATCACCATGCCGAATGCGCCCGGCACCATCGATCCCGGCTACCGCGGAGAACTCGGGGTCATCCTGCATAATCTCGGTAAGCAGCCATTCGATATTCATGCCGGTGACCGGATCGCGCAGATGATCATTGCCCGCTACGAGCGCGTCGAATGGGAAGAGAGTGAGTTACGGGATTCCACTCGCGGAGAAGGTGGCTTCGGGAGTTCCGGCCGGTGACCGCCGAAGCGATCGCCGCACTGCGCCGCAAGGTCTCCTGGCACATTCTCCCGCTGGTGATCCTCCTCTACTTCGCCGCTTACCTGGACCGCGCCAACGTTGGGTTTGCCAAGCTGCGCATGGCCAACGATCTGCGGTTCTCCGAGGAGGTGTTCGGACTCGGCATCGGCATCTTTTTCATCGGCTATCTGATTCTGGAGATCCCCGGCGCCTTGCTGGTGGAGCGATGGAGCGCACGCAAGTGGTTCGCGCGCATTCTCATCACCTGGGGGATGCTCTCCGCGGCCACGGCCTTTGTCCAGACGCCAATGCAGTTCTACACGGCGCGCTTCCTGCTTGGTGTGGCCGAAGCCGGATTCTTTCCCGGCATCATCGTCTATTTCACACACTGGTTCCCTGCCTCGGAGCGCGTGGGCGCGATGTCGAAGATGATTGTCGCCATCCCCATCAGCCTCGCGCTTGGCGCGCCGCTTTCGGCGCTGCTTCTCGACGTAACCTGGCTCGGCCTCAAAGGCTGGCAGTGGATGTTTCTGGTGGAAGGGTTACCGGCAACGGTGCTCGGGGTGGCCACGCTTTTCCTGCTGACGGACCGTCCGCGTCACGCGAAATGGCTCACACCGGAGGAACGCGACTACCTGGAAACCACACTTGCCGAAGAAGCCCGCGCCAAGGAGGCGGTGGGCAAGATCCGCGTCATCCAGGCGCTGCGGATGCGCAATGTATGGTTGCTGGCGCTTGGCATCTTCGCCACCAACACAGGAGGCTATGCGCTCACCTTCTGGATCCCCACTACCATTCGAAGCCTATCCCAGGGCTCGGATCGCTTCGCTCTTCTGTTCAGCGGCGTCTTTTACCTTTGCGGACTGGCCGGAGTGCTGTATAGCGGCCACTCCTCAGACCGCAGCGGCGATCGCAAATGGCACTGCATCGCAGGACAGGTTCTGACGGGCGTCTTTTTGGCCGCTAGCGCCTTCCCCGGTCAGCCATTTCCACTCTCCATGTTGTGGCTGTGTCTCACGGGCCTGGTGGCGCACTCGTGGCCACCGCCGTTCTGGGGCCTGCCGACGCTTACGCTCACCGCCTCGGCCGCCGCTGCGAGCATCGGCTTGATCAACTGCTTCGCCAATCTCGCGGGCTATCTGGGCAATCACGTTTTCGGTTGGATGAAGCATAACGGCTTCACGGACAACGCCTGCCTGCTCTTTCTCGCGTTCTGCTATTTCCTGGGCGGCGCCATCATCAGCCAGGTGAAAATTCCCCGCCAACAGGCATCCATCCACTGATACGATGGATGGCTTATGCCCACAGCCCTGTTTGACCTGACCGGCAAAGTGGCCATCGTTTCCGGCGCTGCCCAAGGCATGGGACGCGCTATGGCGATGGCTTTGGCCGAGGCGGGTGCCGATCTGCTTCTCACCGACCTCAACGAGCCCGGCGTGACCCGGACAGCCGAAGCAATCGCCGCACTCGGCCGCCGCGCTCTCCCCACGTGCCACGACGTTTCCGAACCGCAGCAGGTGCGGGAGATGTTCGCGCTTCTGGACAAGGAATTCGGGCGCATCGATTTCCTCGGCAATGTCGCGGGTGAGTCCATCATGGCGCCGCCGGAAGACATCACGCTCGAAGCCGTTGAGCAGGTGTGGCGCAACCTCGTGTTGGGCCGTTTTTGCGCCTGCCAGGAAGCAGCCCGCCGCATGCTGCGAACAGGTGGAGGCAGCATCGTCAACATCGGATCGCTGGCCAGCATCACAGCGCTGGGCCGCGGGCACGTGGCCTACAGCATGGCGATGGGCGCAGTGGCGCAAATGACGCGGGAACTCAGCACCGAATGGGCCGGTCACGGGATTCGCGTCAACGCCATCCTACCGGCGCAAGTGTTGAACCCCGGCCTGGAAAAGCGCATTGCGGAAAAACCGAGCCTGCGCGATCAATTCCTGAGCGGCATCCCGGCTGGCCGCCTCGGCCATCCAGACGACATCAAAGGCCTATCCGTCCTGCTCGCATCCGACGCCTCCCGCTGGATCACCGGCGCATTGATCCCCATGGACGGCGGGAATCTCGCCATGAATGCCGGCGGCTCCGTTCGCCACCCCCTGAGCTAATGATGACACCGCACTCCCGATTCCTGTACCGCACCATGCAGTTGATCCGTGTCACAGAGGAGCAACTGGCCCGTTGCCACGCGCGTGGCCTTATCCACGGCGCCTGCCACACTTACGTCGGTGAGGAGGCAATCGCTACCGGCGTGTGCGCCCACCTGACGAAAGACGATGCTGTTTTCAGCACGCATCGCGGGCATGGACACGCCCTGGCCAAAGGCATGCCTCCGTTTGAGCTGATCGCCGAGCTGTTCGGACGCCAGGCCGGCTGCTCACGCGGCCGAGGCGGATCGATGCACCTGTTTTCTCCTGAAATCGGGATGATGGGCACCAGCGGCATCGTCGCGCCATGCATTCTTCAGGCCGCCGGCGCGGGCTACAGCGCCATGCTGCGGAAAACGACTCAGGTGGGCGTCGCTTTCTTTGGCGATGGAGCCGTCAACAACGGGGCCTTTCATGAAGGCCTGAACATGGCGTCCATCTGGAAGCTCCCTACGCTCTTTGTTTGCGAGAACAATCAGTTCGCAACGGAAGTCCCGTTCCAATACGCTGCGGGCAACCCGGATGTCGCCTCGCGGGCGGCGTCTTACGGCATGCCTGGCATTCAGGTGGATGGCAACGATGTAGCAGCCGTCTCCAAGGCCGCTGAAGAGGCAATTTTCCGAGCGCGCAACGGCGGAGGGCCCACTCTGATCGAGTGCAAGACGTATCGCACTCGGCCGCATGCTGAAGGCATGGGCGACTACACGTATCGCACTCGGGAAGACGTTGCAGCGTGGCGCGAGCGCTGTCCCATCAAGCGCTACCGTGCCGCTCTCCTCGCCGCCGGCGAGGCGACGGAAACAGAGCTCAACGCCATCGACGCGGAGATTCAGGCGGAAGTGGCCGCCGCCACCGCCGAGGCGGAGAAAGCGGCCTGGCCCAACCCCGCGGATGCCACGACACACGTGTACGCGCCTGCGCGCACGATCGCACCGCCCGCATCGCCGGATGAAACCAGGGCCCCCATCTCCTACGCTGCCGCCACGCTCGAAGCGCTGGACCAGGAGATGGCTCACAACCCCAACATCTTCGTCTTTGGAGAAGGCATCGGTGTGCGCGGCGGCAACTTCGCCACCACCGCCGGCCTCTTCGCCAAGTACGGAGCGGAGCGTCTCCGCGACACTCCGATTTCCGAACGCGGCTTCGTAGGCATTGCTTGTGGCGCGGCGATGACCGGCACTCGACCCATCGTCGATTTCATGTTCATCGACTTCATCAACGATTCCTTTGGTGAGATCATCAACCAGATCGCCAAGATGCAGTACATGAGCAGCGGGCGCCTCAAAATGCCTCTGCTGATGCGCGGCTGCGTCGGTATTGGCCATTCCGCCGCCACCCATCACTCGGGCAGCTATCATTCCATCTACAGCCACATCCCCGGACTGCGTGTGGTGATGCCCGCCACGCCGTACGACGCCAAGGGCCTCTTCCTTCATGCGCTGCGCAGTGACGATCCGGTGCTCTTCCTGGAACACCGTGAGCTGATGTCGTCCAAGGGCGTTGTTCCCGCCGAGCCATACGAAATCGAGTTCGGCAAAGCACGGGTGGCCCGCACCGGAAAAGATGTCACGGTTGTGGCGCTCGCGCTCATGTTGCATCGCGTCCACACGGCCGCCGAACAACTGGAAGGGGAAGGCATTTCGGTGGAGATTATTGACCCGCGTACGGTGTCTCCCCTCGATTCGGCCACGATTCTCCACTCACTGCGGAAGACAGGCCGCCTGCTCATCGTTGATGAAGCCTTCGGCCCCTGCGGCATCGCAGCCGAGATTGCAGCCCGCGCGGCCGACGAAGGCTTCAATGATCTGGACGCACCCATCCGCCGGCTCAATGGGGCTTTCGCACCGACACCCTACAGTCCGCCGCTTGAAGCCGCGGTTACGCCCTCGGTGGAGGCGATCACCGCCGCCATCCGTGATCTGGTCAACGAATAGCCATGCCCATCGCAATCACTGTTCCCCGTCTTGGCTGGTCGATGGAGGAAGGGACATTCTCCGCTTGGCTCAAGCAACCCGGTGAATCCGTCGAGCCTGGCGAGATTTTGTTCGCCATGGAAAGCGACAAGGTGACGATGGATGTGGAGGCGCTCGATGGTGGCGTGTTGCACGTGCCCGCGGACGCTCCGCAGCCTGGTGAGCGCGTTGTTCCCGGCCAATTGCTTGGCTATCTGCTCGCGCCAGGTGAAGCGCCGCCCGATGCCAAGGTCCCCGTCACTCCGCGTGCCCGCCGCGTGGCCCGTGAATTGGATGTGGATCTGAAGCAACTGCAAGGAACAGGGAAAGGTGGGCGCGTCCGTGAGCGCGATGTCCGGGCCGCGGCGCCGAAACAGGCGCAACCACCCGCTCCTCAGCAGCTCCGCCGCACCATTGCCAATCGCATGATGCGCAGCGCGCAGAACACCGCCCCCGTCACGCTGATGCGCCGGGTGGATGCCACCGTGCTCGCCGCGATTCGCGAGAAGGACAGGCAGATTTCCTACACGGCCATCCTGGTGAAGCTTGCCTCCCAAGCGCTGCAGCAGCATCCCCTGCTTGCCAGCCGCTGGGAAGACGACCGCATCGTGCCGCCCAGCGGGATGCATCTCGGCGTCGCCGTCGATACGGAACATGGATTGATCGTGCCGGTGATTCGCGACGTGGACCGGCTTTCTATCGCCGAGATCTCCCGACGCGTCAGGCAGCTCGCCCAGGCCGCCCACGCCCGTCAATTGAAACCAGACGACGTGGACGGGGGAGTCTTCACCATCACGAATCTCGGTGCCTATGGAGTGGAATCGTTCACCCCAATCCTCAACTACCCCGAAACCGCGGTGTTGGGGATGGGCGCGGTGCAATGGGAGCCCGTCGCTTTAGGGAATGGGCACTTGGTGACCCGCCAGCAGATCACGCTCAGTCTGACGTTCGATCACCGCGTAGTAGACGGAGCGCCCGCCGCGCGTTTTCTTCAAACTCTGGCTAATCTTCTGACAACTGCTCTTCAATCTGAGCCGCATGCCTGATGGAATGCACGCCCACCATGATCAGCCATTGATAGCCGGTGAGTGCTCCAAGGGCGAAATGAGGGAGAGCACGCTGCTTCAATCCTGGGCGTGATAGGAACGTGATCGCTCTGCCGCGGGCGGCGTCAAAGGATGCGAACCCTTCCGCCGGAGTTGCTTCCACGGCCTGGGGAACCATATCCCCTGGAGCTACGGCGCGTCGCGTCCGATTCGGAACATGACGCAGCAGCCGCACCTCCTGGCCTTCTGTCTTTGCCAGCAATTCGGCTGGCGACTCCGGGCCGGCCAGCAGCGACTCTACACGGTCGAGGATCAACTGCTCTGAGGTCGTCAGATGCGCCACAATCTGCGCCGGGGACCAGGTCTCGGGCTCAGGGTGCGCATGCCACTGTTCCGGGGTCAGAGAATCCAGAATCCCCTTCAGCCGGTCCCGGCTCGAGGTGAGCAGATCCAGTGTGCTGGCCACTTCATGTTCCGAAAGGTGCATACGCAAGGCAGATGGTACCATGCGGGTGTGGCGAAGGGATCAAGGTGGAAGGGCTATGCACTGTCACTGCCGGAACGCGCTTTGCGCTCAGCGACAGCGCTAGCTGGAGGGCTGGTGAGGGAGATCGGGGAGGTGGCTGTACCTGCTGCATTGCGGCGCACCAGGCTCTACCGCAGCCTGGTGGATTCCACGCTCCGGTTTCTTATCGAACAGGTAGGACAGGTGGAGGGAGCTTACCCCGGTGAGAGTACGCTGGCCGAAAATTTCATCGTCCGGCGCGCAGCGGGTAACGGCCTGGAGTTGATTGGCATCCTCGCCTTCCGCGCTTCGCCCGTATGGGTGATGGCGGCGCTCGCCGACCTCTCCGGCACGGGCCGGCACCTCATCCGCGAAATTGCCCAGTCGCTTCAGGACCAGGGCCTGCTCGCCCCGGATACGCGCTTTGAAACCATGGACCAGATCCTGGATGGATTTGAATCCACTGCGGGAAAGGTAGCCGACACCATCAACACACCACCGCTGGATGTAGCCGCGTTGCGCAAGGAATGGCAAATCATCCGCGAACAGGCCGCCAAGATTCCCCCGCGGAACCTCCCCTCCATCGATCTGCTCGACAGCCAGTGGCGCGAGCTACGAGGAACCGCGGAGGCGGAGAAACGTTCGGTGTTGGAGGTGTCCGCCTTGCTGGCGCTTTCGGCTGTACGGCGGCTGCCGGAAAATGTCCAATGGCTATCGCGGTGTGCCGCCGGCGCGGCCAAAACGACTGGGTCTCTGTTCGCCTCGAAGCTCCTCTGGCACTACAGCGATGCATTGCGTGAGATCCGCAACGAAGGCTATTTGGCGTATTGGACGCGAGAGTTCCGCCCCTACCTGCAGGCAGCGGCGAAGCAGTTCTCACCCGAACGGAAAACGCTCACCGAGAAAATACTGGAGTAGGTGAGCCGTGAAGCTGAATCAGGCGATCGAGTTCCTGTTGCTGCTCCGCGGTGACCTGGCGGCTTGTCGTTCGAGCGGCGATGAGACAATCGCCCCCCGCGGCCGCCACCACCAGGATAGTCGCCTCCCCACCACCGATTTGCAGCACCGGAGATTCTCCCAACTGGTGGCGCATGACATAGGCCTTCGACCGTTCGTAAAAGACACTCAGCGTCTCGGGGTCAAAGTAGCGGGCATCGGTGGCAGGATCGCAGCTCATCATCCGATTCATGCAGAGGACTGCCACCGAATCAAAAATACGGGACACCGGGAGAGGAGCCGCAGGCGATTGCTGCACAGGGTCGGGTGCCTGCACTGGATCGAAGTCCATTGACGATGGCTCTTCACAAGCTTCCAGACTCTCTTCAAGAGCTTCAAGGCCAGTCGCCGCATCGACATCCTTCAGGAAGAACTCCTGTGGCTCCTCGACCGTGATATCCGCGTCGGCGGCTTTCGGATCGAAGGTGGGGAGGTCGTCCGGTTCCTCCATGCCTGGCTCGTGCTGCTCGACCGGCGTTTCCTTGGCAGGCGCCGTCCGCAACATCTCCTCCAGCACGGGAAACTGGTCAGGTTCCTCAAAGTCCGCTTCCTTGGGGCGCGCATCCGGCACCGCGGCCGAAGATCTGCGAAGCTCGGCCAACGGCTTTTCCATGTTCTGGCGAAGGAACTCCGGAAGCACCCGGTATTCGAACAGGCACTCCTTCCAATTGCACATCTTGGCCGCGGCTTCCTCGCCGGATTGACGCCCCACTTCGCAGTAGACGGCCTTGCCTTGCGAGACGCAGATGTCGCCAAACTCGTCCCCCGAACAGACTCGTAGCCAACCCTCATCGGGCATCGCACCAAGTGCTTCAAAAAGGTCGCCGGCAAGAAGCTCGGTGAGCTTCCCTGCCTGGAACCGCTTCGCACAGTCCTGCACCAGGTGGAGCCACGAGACCGCATCCAGATACGCATCCACGGGGGCGATCGGGCGCGATGCCGTCTTCGCCTGCGACTTTGTCGATGCCACTAGAATCTGCGGAGGCTTGTCCTTCGAAACAGCTTCCAACAACAGTTCCAGGTTTCCCGGAAGAATGTTCTCCGCGTCTACCAGAAGGATGGCAATCGATCCGCGCCGCACCAACCGCTGCGCATCCGCGGGGGCATTCACCCGCACTACTTCAAAGTGAGGCTCGCCCTGCTGCAGCTTCTCAACGTGCGGAAGAAAAGGCGCCGAATCTCCTGCGGCAATAAGGATGCTCGGGCGATCGGTTGCCGGGAGCCACGAATTCAGCAGTTCGGGTAAGGTTCGCATCTTGAGTGTCCGCGGTCTACGACTTATTTAACGGATGAGAGAGCCCGATTCGTTAGGTTCCCCGTTACCTTAGTGCAAAAAGATTACAGACCTCTGATAAGCCGGGCAGACAGTACGGCTTAGAGGGAAGTGTGAGGGTGGTGACGAACGCGGCCTTAGTGGCACTACCCACGTATGAGGGGGGAGGAAGTTGAGGGTTCTTGCCTATGCAACGGCCTGATGTAAACGCCGTTTATACGGATGTAAGCAATCAGACCGAATGTCTGCTCCGAGCAGGCTTCAGATTTAAGGGAACCTATGCCCCAAACTCAGGATGCTTTACTATTGCGGGAGGCAGTAACAGCCGCGAAGGTAGGCAACAAATCGTCGGCCCGGCAATTGTTGCGGCAGGCCAGTGTACACAATCCAAACAACGAGTTGGTTTGGTTGTGGCGTGCCTCCTTATCGGAATCCCCGAAAGAAGCGATTTTCTACCTCGGAGAAGTGCTCCGGATCAATCCCCAGAACCAGAAGGCTTCGGCGTGGCTGGAGAAGTGTAAAGGCACAACGCCGACTGGTGCGCCCGCGCCGGAAGGGCCCAAACCGATGGGTCAAGGCTTGTCCGCGCCACCAGAGCCCAAGGGCTCGGCTGTACCCAATGGGGGAAATGGAGCCGCTCCAGCAACACAAGGAATTTTGCGCGTATCGGAAAACGTGGGAACGACGACAATGCGGCCCACGGAGCAGCCTTCGCCGGCGGTAACGACGCGGGTTGGTGAAGTTCCAGCCAAACCGTCAGACACCGCTTTGCGCGGACGGCCGACAGTGATTCCGTTCACGCCGCCGGCAACGAAGTCCTCGCCGGCGCCGGCGCTGCACCACCAGGTATCTCACAAATGGCGTTGTCCCTTCTGCAACTATGGAGCGGACGTCCACGCCCGGCGTTGCCCCGGATGCCGCGCCGTTACCGTGCTCGAAGACCTGAAAGAGATCGAGAAGAACGAAGGAGTACAGGAGAAGGTAGTACGCGAGTCACTCGGCCGCTATGAAGCGATTCCAGCCGATCAGCGCACCTTCGAGCAGAATGTGAATCTCGCGCTCGGCCACCTCAACCTGCGCGAGGCTTCCGCCGCACTGCCGCACCTTAAGCTCGCCTCCACACAGAAGCGTAGCGACTGGGCCTTAATGGGCGTGCTCGATCAGATCCAGTGGCGCAAGGTGATTCTGGTGGTGGACGACAGCTTGACTATCCGCAAGGCTTTGTCGAGCATTCTCGAAAAGAACGACTACCGCGTGGTGACCGCCGAAGATGGATCACACGCGTTGAAGAAGCTGAACGAAGCCGTCCCAGACCTGGTGCTGTTGGACATCACCATGCCATGGATGGACGGCTACGAAGTCTGCCGCAACATCAAGCAGAAGGCTCTGACGCGGAAGGTGCCTGTGGTGATGTTGTCCGGGAAGGACGGATTGTTCGACAAAGTGCGCGGCAAGCTGGCTGGATGCAACGACTATGTGACCAAGCCGTTCGATCCGGACAACCTGCTGAAGACCCTCAAGAAGTATCTCTCCTAGCCTGAAGAGCGGAGAAGGCGAAGACCAAGGAGCCGTATCGAGATGAGAGAGAAATCGATCCTAGTTGTCGAAGACAGTCCGACAGAACTACAGATGGTGACGAATGTCCTCACCGACAATGGCTACCAGTTCATCGTGGCCACCGATGGGGAAGAAGCACTGAAGAAGGCTGTGCAGTCGAAGCCTGCATTGATGCTGCTGGATGTCGTGCTGCCGAAAAAGAACGGGTTCCAGGTATGCCGCCAGCTGAAGAGCGCGCCGGAGACCAAAGGGATCAAGATCATCGTCCTGAGCAGCAAGAATCAGGACTCAGACAAATATTGGGGCCTACGCCAGGGGGCGGACCTGTACCTGACCAAGCCCTTCAAGACAGATGAACTACTACGGGCCATCGCCCAGTTGCTGTAACGGATGGACGTCAGAGCGAGAGGGGACGGCATGAAGAAACGCAAAAAGAGCGGCTCCGGACGGCCGGAAGACACGCTGACACAGCCGGATTTTGGCGGCGACGTCGATCTCACGGGCGTAGACATATCCCAGTTGAGTGAAGCGGAACTGGAGGCGCTCACCGCGCCGCAGTATGCCGTTGAGGAGGAATTCGCGGTCACTCCATCGGAAATGACTCCGGACATGAGCGCTCTGGCGGGTGCGATTGGCGCCTCCGCTGGGTTGGAAGAGATGGAATCGGTCGAAATCCCCGAACCGGAGATGGACGAGCTGCTGGCCGAACTACTGGCGCAGGAGCCATCGATGGAGATGGCATCCGATCTGCCGGCCGAAACGGATCTGGCGTCAATGCCGGAATTTCCTGCTGAAGCGGTGCTGGAAGCGGCTGTTGTGCAGAGTCTCGATATTCCCGCGCCAGACGCGGTTGCGGAAGCCGCAGCCGAACCGGTAGTGGAAGCCGCGCCAGAGCCGCAATTTGCACCTGAACCCATCGTTTATGCAGCGGACGAGCCGCTGGAGCTGATTCCCGAGCCCGAAATGCCGGCTGCATTGCTGGCTGATGGCTTGGAGGAGCCAATGCTTGTGGAGCCGGACTCTCTCGAGCCGGAAGCTCTCGAAATGGAGGCGTTACCAACGCCCACCGTCGAGGCGGTTCACGAGCCGACTCCCCCGCCGGTGCACCTGTTCTCGGAACAGTTGGTACCCGAGGTTTCAGAACCGGTGGAAGAACCTGCCGCGCTGTCGGCCGCCGCTGCCTTGGTCGAAGTCGAACAGCCTGCCGAGCCGGCGCCGCCCCAGCCCGCACTCGAAACCGTGGTCCGGTCGATTGACCAGGCGCTGGAAAGCGCTCCACCAGTGGCCAGCGTCGCTGAGCCCGCAGCGCCGGTTCATCATCACAAACAATTCAGCCAGCTCGATGACTATGTCGTGTTCACACTGGCGGGTACGGATTACGCAGTGCCCGTGCGCGACGTGGCGGAAATCGGGCGTATTCCCAGCATTACACGCTTGCCGAATGTACCGGACTTCATCCGCGGCATCACCAACCTCCGCGGCGAAGTGGTTCCGGTGTTGAGCTTGCCGGTGTTGCTGGGCTTGCAGGACGCGCCGGCCACCGCTCGTGGCCGCGTGTTGTTCCTCCAACCGCGGGAGAGAGTTTCCTCAACCGGGCTGGTAGTGGACGAAGTGAAAGGTATTCAACGCATTCAGTCGCAGCAACTGGAGCAAGTGACAGGACTGGTGGACGACAAGGTGACATCGGTTCTGCGCGGCGTTCACGGACGTGGCGACCGGTTGCTGAATGTACTCGATCTCGAGCAGTTGTTCCATTTGCAGGAATTCCAGCAGCTCGAATCGAGGTAAGAGTTCCGTTCCTCCGGGCTCGTGGCCGGACGGAACGCGGAGATTGCAGGCACGCCGGGAGTTGGAAAGGGGCCCGGTGGCGCTTTAGGGAGTTTCTCTTTCCCCGTATCGAATTACAAATCGCTCAGACTCAGGTGTTTCTGGAGGGAGATTAACAATGCCGTCGAATTCTGGCGCCACGGGCGCCCTTGCCAACCTACCGATTGGACGTAAGCTTGGCCTCGTCCTGGGGCTCATGGCCGTTCCTGTCATCATCCTCGGCTTGCTGTTCATGCAAGCCCGTAACGAACAGATCAACGCCGCCAACTCGGAGATCGCTGGTGTGGAATACATTGGCGCACTTCGTGGACTACTGGAATCAATCCCGCAACATCGCAACATGGTGAACGCCGCGCTCAACGGCGACACGACGGAGCGGAGCCGCGCCGAACAGATCCAGTCGGCCATTGACCGCTCCTTCTCCTCGGTGGAATCGGTGAATGCGAAGCATCCGCAGTTTGGAGCAACGGACAAAGTGGCCCAGTTGAAGCGCAACTGGCAAGACGTAAAGCTGGGCGCACTCAAGATGGGTGTGCGCGAGAGCATTGACGCTCACAATCGCGTGGTCAACGACTTGTCGGAACTCATCCGCCACGTCGGGGAACGTTCCAGCCTGATGGGCGATCCGAACCTCGACGCCTACTACGTCATGGACGCAGTGGTGAACCAGTTGCCCGCCATCACCGACCGGCTCAGCCGCCTCGGCTATCTTGCCGGCAATGCGATCGTCCGCAAGTCTCCCGAAGAACGCCTGCAAGCCCAGGTGCTCGCCGACCAGGTGGACACCCTCATCCAGGGCATGCAGCGCAACCTTGGCGTTTCCTTCGGCGTCAATCCGACCCTCGAACCCAAAGTGAACCCGTCTGTCGTCACCGCCGTTCGCGGCGCAGACTCTCTCGTTCGCCCCCTGAAGGAAGGCAACCTGGAGCGCTTCGGCGCGATGGACCGCGCCATGCAGGGCGCCAACGCGGCCACCACTCCGTTCTTCGCGCTCTATGACGCCGCACTGCCCAGCCTGCGTGACCTGGTGGAAACCCGGGCCGCCGAATTGAACCGGCAGAAATATGCTCAGCTTGGCATTGGCGTCGCCGTGCTCTTGCTGATGGCTGCCTTGGTGCAGGTGGTCAACCGCTCCATCACCGGGCAGATCAAACAGATCAGCGAAGCGTTCAGTCTCATCGGCGCCGGCAACTTCGAAGTCCGCGTGCCGGTCACCTCCCGCGACGAGCTGGGAAGCATGGCCTCGGCCATGAACTCGGTTCTGGACAACACTCTTGTCCTCATCCAGAGCCGCGATGAACGCAACCGCATCCAACAATCCATTCAGAAGCTGCTGGACGACATCAGCGGCCTCGCCACCGGCGACCTGACACAGGAAGCCGAGGTGACCGCGGAAGTGACAGGCGCAATCGCCGACTCGTTCAACTACATGATCACGGAATTGCGCCAGATCGTACGCAGCGTCAACCGCACCACTGCTGACGTGGGTGACTCGGCCAAGACCGTGCTCAAGACCACGGAAGTGCTGGCGCAGGGCTCCCAGGGCCAGGCCAAGCAGATCGCCGAAGCCACAGCATCCATCGATGAAATGGCCAAGTCGGTCAAGCAGGTGTCTTCCACCGCTGCCCAGGCCAGCAACGTCGCCGAACAGACCTTCCAGAAAGCCAAACAGGGTTCCGAAGCCGTACAGAAGACCATCCAGGGCATGGGCGGCATCCGCAACCAGGTGCAGGAAACCTCAAAGCGTCTCAAGGGCCTTGGCGAACGGTCGCAGGAAATCGGTTCGATCGTGCAGCTCATCGGTGACATCGCTGACCGTACGTCGATTCTCGCCTTGAACGCTTCGATTCAGGCCGCCATGGCCGGCGAAGCTGGACGCGGATTCGCAGTCGTCGCAGAAGAAGTGGAACGCCTCGCAGAACGAGCGGCCGAAGCAACGAAGAAGGTCAACGCCCTCATCAAATCGATTCAGGCGGATACGACAGAGGCCATCACCGCGATGGAAGAAACCACGCGCGAAGTGGTGGACGGTTCCAACCTGGCCAACGCTGCCGGTCGCGCGCTGAGCGAAATCGAATCGGTGTCGGCGGAGCTTACCAACCTCATCCAGAGCATCTCTTCGGCTTCGGAAATCCAGGCCGTGGGATCCGAGTACATCACCAAGACCATGTCGGACATCTCCCAGAACACTTCGAGCGCGGCCGAAGGCGCCAAGCACGCAGCCGAGTCGGTGCACCAGTTGGCCACTCTGGCCGATGAACTGCGCCGTTCGATGCAGCGCTTCCGCCTGCCGTCCGATGAACACTCCTACGTCTAGAACCATCACTAACCACGCGTGCGGACACGGGTAATACCCGGCCGCACGCTTGGATGCGCCTAAGTATGCAGTGCCCACTGGGAGGAGAGGAATGACTTTCAAGGTTGACCCGGACATCATCAACGGCTTCGTCAAGGAAGTAGAGAGCTACTTGCCGAAGTTGACACAGAGCCTGGAAGAATACCGCGCCAATCCGGATCACGTGGAGAGCCTTGAGGAGGCCCATCGGATGGTGCATTGCATACGCGGTGCTGGTTCCACGATTGGATTGGCGGCCTTGAGCCGCCTCGCGCAATACCAGGAAGACACGCTCGAACAGATCCTTTCCGGGCAGATCCACTGGACCGATGACGCCGCCATCATTCTTGAATCGGCTACAGCGCGTCTGGGGGACTACCTGCACGGCATTATCTCCGGCAACCTCGCGGAACGGGAAATCGTTTCTGAGTTGGTGAGGGGCTACCGCCGGTTGCACAACCTTCCCGAGGAAGGTGACGGCGAGGAGATTGAACGGTTGCTCGCAGGAGCCGTGGAAGCGGTGCAGGTTTCGGAGGAGCCTGCTCCGCCTTCCAATGACTTCGCCGAGCCCGGTTTCCCCGAGTTCGAAGCGGCCTCCGAGCCAGGCGCGGTCATTCAAACTCTGGATGAGTTCTCCATCGACGATGATCTGTGGAGCGCCTTCCAGGAAGAGGCAACTGAACACTTCACCAAAATCGCCTCCGGTCTCGCCGTTCTCGAATCTCACGAAGACACGGAGACTCTCAAGACCATCCGCCGCAGCTTCCATCAGCTCAAGGGCGCTTCGGGCGTGATTGGGATGCGCAATACAAGTAAGATCAACGCAGGGATCCAAAAGATCCTGGATCGTATCTTTGATGGCGAAGCAACCTACAGCCGGGATCTCCTGCCGCTGTTCCAGAACGCTTTTGAAGTCGTGTTGGAAGCAGTGGGTGGAAAGGGCACAGGCGTCAATCTACAGGATCGGGCGACCGCTCTGCTGGCGCAATTCGATACGGCACACACTCCCGCTCCGGCCGCTCCGGAGAAGAAAACACCCGCGCCAGCGCACGTTCCCCCGCGCGCGGCGGCGACAGCGGGCACAGCCGATCATGTGGAAGTTGGCGACGACCTTTGGGATGCTTTCCATCAGGAAGCGGAAGAACATCTCGCAGCGGTGGGCGAACTGCTGCGCTCCATGGAGCATCAGGCTCCCTCCACCGAAACTGTCCAGGCCATGCGCCGCAGCGTCCATACCTTCAAGGGCGCTTGCGGCGTAGTCGGCATGCGGCTCACCAGCAGCGTGGCGCACCGCATGGAGGACGCCCTCGACGCACTGTACGAAAACCGGCTGGCGTACACCAACGATCTTGCACCGTTGCTGTTTGCCACTTACGACATTCTCACCGACGCCGTGTCGAATCGCGGCATCCCCGCTGCTCACGTACCGAAGCTCGAAGAGGTATTGGGCGGCTATGAACTCCTGCTTCAGACCGTAAGCGACGTGTCGGCGCCGGCGGAACCTGCCCATGCCGAGAAAACCGCGGACCTGGAGCAGCCGGCTCTGCAGGAGGTCTCCGGGATCCCGAAGAAGGCGACACAGTTTGTGCGCGCTCCTCTCGAGCGCGTCGACGAACTGGTTCGTCTCGTTTCCGAGTTGGTGATCCACCGTTCACGCTTCGAACAGTACCTGTCCACCTACGTGCACGAAGTAGGCGAACTGCAGCTCTCCATTGAGCGCCTGACCCGTATTTCGCGCAAGCTGCAGTCCGATTATGAAGCCAGCGCATTGCAGGAAGCCAACCGGCGCGCCTTTGCAACAATTGGGGGCCGCAGCTTCTCCAGCGGGACGGGGACCGACGACTTCGACAGCCTGGAATTTGACCGTTACACGGAATTCCACCTCCTCAGCCGTGACTTGGCCGAAACCACTGGTGACGTGACCAACGCCGGTACGCGCCTCAACGAACTCACCGCTGACTTCGATAGCTACCTCAACCGGCTGAGCACACTGACGGGAGAAGTGGAAGATCGCCTCATGCGACTGCGCATGTTACCCTTGCGCAACCTCTCCTCTCGCCTCCACCGCACCATCCGCGTCACAGCTGATCGCCGCAATAAACTGGTGGATCTGGTGATTGAAGGCGAGTCGGTGGAACTCGACAAGACAGTGCTCGAAGAAATGGCGGGCCCCATCGATCACCTCCTGCGCAACGCCGTGGACCATGGGATCGAAACGGCCGCCAAACGCAAGCAGCAAGGCAAGCCAGAGCGCGGAACCATCCATCTTCGCGCCTATCACGAAGGAACTCAGGTCGTTCTGCAGATCCGCGACGACGGCAAGGGAATCGACCTCAATCACCTCCGCGAATCGGCCGTACGTCTTGGCTTCGTGTCCGAAGAAGACGTGGTTGGCCTCAGCGACCAGGAATTGTACAGTCTGATCTTCCTCCCCGGATTCACTACGGCGGGCGAGATCAACGAAGTATCCGGGCGCGGCGTCGGGATGGACGTTGTAAAGTCCACTGTGAGTAAGCTGAAAGGCACCTTGTCCGTCGCCAGCGAGCGCGGAAAAGGCACCGCATTCACCATCCGCCTGCCCATGACCCTCGCACTCACCCGGGTCGTTTTGGTGAAGACGGGCGTCGAAACCTACGCCATCCCACTGTCCGCGATTTCGCAGGTGCTGCGTATCGAACCGGAGCAACTGGAACGCGTGGGCCGCAAGCCGGTGCTGCGATTGGGTGGCAAGATTCTGCCCACCATGCACCTCGCCGAAGTCATCGGACAGCAACTGCCGCCTGACGCGAACCTCACCCGCTTGAAAGCAGTCGTTCTCAACATCGGTGAACAACGGCTGGCCCTCCTGGTGGACCAGGTGCTGGAAGCGCGAGAGGTCGTCGTCAAGAACCTCGGCACAATGCTCGGCCGGGTGCACGCCGTGACCGGCGCCACCATCATGGGCGATGGCGCGGTGGTTCTGATCCTCAACCCCAACGACATGCTCCACCAGCAGCACGCCGTCGTACCGCAAGTGCGCTTGAGGACACCGTCTCCAGGAGCCGGCAAGCCGGTCAAGGAGACCTTTGAAGTGCTGATCGTGGACGATTCGCCCAGCGTGCGCCGCGTGCTCACCAACCTCATTCGCAACTCCGGTTGGAACCCGCATCAGGCCAAAGATGGCATGGACGCACTCGAAATGATTCACTCCGGCGCGGTACGGCCTGACGTGCTTCTGCTCGATATCGAAATGCCACGCATGGATGGCTATGAGTTGACAGCTGCGTTACGCAACATGCCGCATCATCGCGACACGCCAATCGTCATGCTGACATCCCGTGCCGGTGAGAAGCATCGCAAGAAAGCGTTTGAATTAGGCGCGACTGACTACATGGTAAAGCCGTACCAGGATGACGAACTCGTGGCTACGGTACGCCGTGTTGTTGGGCAGACTCGTGGATTGGTGCGCCGATGAAAAGCGGAATGAGTAATCAGCGGCTGGTGCGCTGTACCGTGGGAACCGAAACGTTCTTCCTCAACAGTGACTGGCTGGATAGCATCCAGGTCATTGAGAATCTCTACCCCAGCCGAAGCGCGGATGGGTCGATTGGCTGGATCCGGCGCTTCGACGAGAAGGTTCCGGTATTCCGTCTTGCCGACCAGATCTACGGAAACAGATCCACCGCCGCGCGAACGGGCGTCATCATCGTCCTGCGCCGCAGCGAGAAACTGTGGGCCATCGTAGTGGACAAAGTGGCGGCGGCCGGAGATATCTCGGCGGAACGCATCTACCCCTTACCGTCCATCGTTGGCGCTGATGCCGGCGGCCTGTTTTCCTCGGCAATTGTCGACGATGAGGGCATCGTGCTGCATCTCGCTGCGGAACGTTTATTGCCGGGGCAGCCGTCCGGCGCCGATGTCCGGAAGCCCGCACAAACTTCTACAGGCGGCGTATTCAGCCGCGTGCGGGCCAACATCGCCAGTTCCGCGGATGTACCGGCTCCTGTACAAAGCCTCAGCGGCGAACGAGTCGCCGGGCTCCAGTTGATCACCTTCTCACTCATGCATGGAGAAGCTACCGCACAGCCGGTGCGCTTTGCTGTCACCGCCTCGCAGGCGTTGGAAATCGCTAGCGGTTTGCCGATTACACAGGTGCCGCACGCCCCGGCGTTCCTGGCAGGCTTGGCAAAGTGGCGCTCCATGCCGGTACCAGTGGTGGATCTGGCCGCGTGGTTGGGATTGCCCGCCGCACCCTTTACTCTCGGATCGCGCTTGCTCATCTGCCGTGGCACCACAGGGCGCAGCCAGCGCGACGCCGGCTTGCTTGCCGTCAGCGGCGTGGACGACATCCGCAAACTCGACCTGCCCATTGAATATAAACCCTGGCCGGAAAAGGTGAGTTGGAACGCGTCACTGGCACTAGGTATTTACCGCACGGAGCGTACGATGCTGGTGGTGCCGGATCTCGATGCTGTGCTCAGCTTCCAATCCGCGACGCCGGCTTACGCGATGTAATCAGCCCGTCAAACCTAGTTCCACCCGGATGGAGGTCAACGCCACTTCGGCGGTGGGAGCCTGGACCACGGCCCGCAATGCTGCCTCCAGAGCCTCCGGATCAAATCCTGTTTCGAGCGAAGGGAATACAGCGTGCGGAAATCGAAGTTCAAAGACTGTGCGCAAGGCTTTGAGCGTCGCCTCCGTTCTACCTTCGTTTCTACCCTCAGCTTTACCTTCGTTCCTGCCCTCTGATTTCCCATCCTGGTAGAGCCAGGTTTCGGTGAACAGATCGCTGGTCATCTTGATCCTCTCTTGCAGCTTCTTCAGGAATCTTCGGATCTCATCTTTATCGTATCGGAGCGCGGCCAGGCCGGCAAGATTGCTGACCATGGCCTCAACCGGATATGGAACCTGATCCCGGCACTCCGCCAGTTTCTCAATGGCCAAGGCAGCTTCAGCGAACTCAGCTTCTCCTCCTTTGAGCAGTGGGACCCAAGGCAGTAAAGGCTCGCAACCGGGTTCAAACGCAATTGCCGGATCAATTTCCCAGAGTTTCACCACATGATAAGGAGCCTCGATGCGGAATCCATCCGCCTCCGCATAGGTAATCTTCGCAGGCAGGGTGCGCGGAGCGTACTTCTCAGACATCAAGACCAGATAGCTCGACACCGGTAACCCGTACTTCTCTTTCATCAGAAACCGGTAGAGTGCCAGCCGCGGCACCCGGCTGGCATGCCATCCGGTGATGGCCTCGAAATGCACCATCCTGTCCTCACCAATGCGGTAGACGTGATCCACCTGCACGGCCTCCAGATGCAACTCACGGAGAATGTCGATGGGTGCGGGGCTGCAACCGGGCTCGACGATGCCCAATAAACGAAGCAGCAAGTGCGGAAACTCTTCGGCGAGAAGTTTGAACCGCCCGTCGTAAGGCGTCTTCATCCCTCGAAGCCCATTCTAGCGCGAGGCTACATCTTTAGAGCGTCGCGCAAAAACAGAATCGTATCCGTATATTCTTCTATCAGCTTGCTCGCCGGCTTCCCGGCACCGTGACCAGCGCTTGGTTCAATCCGGATGAGAATAGGCGCCTTACCCTCCTGGGCATATTGCATTTGCGCCGCGTATTTGAAGCTATGTGAAGGCACAACACGGTCATCGTGATCCGCGGTCATGATCATCACCGGCGGATACACCGTGCCCCGCTTCGCGTTCTGAAGCGGAGAATACTGGAGCAGCGTTTCGAATTCCTTCGGGTTATCCGGCGATCCGTAATCGCTCGTCCATGCGCGTCCGATCGTGAATTTGTGGAAGCGCAGCATGTCCATCACACCGACATGCGGAATCGCCGCCCCGAACAGATCCGGCCGTTGATTGAGCACCGCACCCACCAGCAGCCCGCCGTTACTGCCTCCTTCGATCGCGATCTTCGACTTGTTGGTGTACTTGTTGGCGATGAGCCACTCCGCGGCAGCAATGAAGTCGTCGAACACGTTCTGCTTCTTGTCCAGCATTCCGGCTCGGTGCCAGTCCTCTCCATACTCGCCGCCACCGCGCAAATTCGCCACCGCAAGCACGCCGCCTTGTTCCAGCCAGGTAAGCATGTAAACACTGAATGCCGGCCGGACAGAGACGCTGAACCCGCCATAGCCGTACAGCAATGTGGGGTTCTGGCCGTTCGTCCGCAGCCCCTTGCGATAGGTAAGAAACATCGGAATCTTCGTGCCGTCTTTGCTCGGATAGAACACCTGCTTCGTCTCATAGACTGCCGGATCGAAGGCCAGTTTCGTGGTGAACAGCGGAGTGCTTACCCCGGCCTTGAGATCGTAGCGGTAAATCGCCGGTGGATTCATATACCCGGTGAAGACGAAAAATTGCTCCGTCTCTTCCTGCTTACCTGGCGACCATCCCACTTGCCCCATTCCCGGCAACTTCACTTCGCCCAGATGCTTTCCTTCCAGGCTGATCATCCGAACCACCGCTTTCACATCGCTCATGTAGCTGCAAAAGAGCCGGCCGGCGCTCCACACCACGCTTTCCAGCGGATCCTTCGATTCCGGTACAACTTCCTTCCAATTGGATTCGGCGGGTTGAGTAAGGTCGATGGCGACAATGCGTCCGCGCGGCGCTTTGTGGGTCGTATGGAAGTACACCACACTGCCACGGCTTCCCACCATGGAGAAGGAGCCGGTGAACTCCTTCACAATCTCCGTGACTTTTCCGTTCGCTCCAAGATCCATCACGTAAATGAGGTTTTCCACGCGCGTTCCGTGCTCCACGCTCAGGATCAGACGGCGGCCGTCTTCGGTGACTTTACCGCCAAACGCCCATTCCTTTTGATCGGGGCGTTCATAAATCACCTTGTCTTCACTCTGCTTGGTGCCGAGCCGGTGGTAGTAGAGCTTGTTGTAGTAATTCTCCTGAACCAGCGCCGCGCCTTCCTTCGGCTTCGGGTAGGTACTGTAGTAAAAGCCCGCGTGATCGGGGCTCCATTCCGGTGTAGTGAACTTTACCCATTCGAGCTTTTCGCCCGTATCTTTTCCCGTCGCGACATCGCGCACGAACCATTCCTGCCAGTCCGAGCCCGCCTTGGCGATTCCATAGGTGAGGTATTTGCCGTCTCCGCTTGGCGCCCAGGTAGACACAGCAGCGGTGCCATCCTTGGTCAGTGTGTTCGGATTGAGCAATTCGCGAGGCTGTCCCCCAGGATCCTGGACATAGAGGATGGGCTGGTTTTGGCCGCCATCCTGCCGCAGGAAGAACAGCCGCCCGCCGCGCTTCACAATGCCGACACCGGCCGTGCGGGAAAAGTTCATCAACTCGGAGATCCGCTGGCGCAAGGCATCGCGCCCAGGGATTTTGTCCAGGTGCGCCCGAGCATACTTGTTCTGCTCAGCAATCCACGCCTTCGTTTCCGCGGAGTCAACGTCCTCCAGCCAGCGGTACGGATCCGGCACGTTCTTCCCGTGCAGCACGTCCACATGGTCTGTGCGTTTCGTTTCCGGCGGCGCGGCCACCATGGCGACAGCGCCAAAGCAGACAAATAGCAGCAACATTCCAAGGCCCATAGGGCCTATTCTCCCAGACTGCGGTAAAATTCGGGCACTGGGTTCATGATTCAATTTCTTGCCCGAATTCTACTCCGCATCCTCTTCCGCTTGGAAGTGCACGGCACACCCCCTTCCACTAAGCCGGAACGGTTGCTTGTGGTGCCGAATCATCAGGCATTCACCGATGGCCTGCTCGCCCAGGCATTTCTGCCCATCCAGGTCACCTGGATCGTCCATTCGCAGATCGTGGCCAAGTGGTATTTCCGCTTCCTGCTGCGGGGCATCCCGCACCTGGCAGTGGATGCGGCGAACCCAATGAGCATGAAGAAAGTGGTTCACCTCATTGAATCGGGCACTCCGGTCGGCATCTTTCCGGAAGGCCGCATCACCCTAACGGGAAGCCTCATGAAGATCTACGAGGGCACAGCGTTTCTCGCGGCCCGCACCGGCGCCACCGTAATGCCGGTGCGCATTGAAGGAGCCACGCATTCCATCTTCGGCCGTATGAAGGCGCCGTTCCCGATCAAGCTGCGCCCGAAAGTTCGATTGACCTATCTGCCCACCACCACGCTTCCCATGCCCGATGCTCCCTCGGCGAAGATTCGGCGCAAACTGGCTGGCGAGCGCATGCGGCACATCATGCAGAACTCGGTGATGGACGCTCGCCCCAAGCGTACGCTCTACGATTCGCTCCTCGAAGCCATCGAATTGTATGGCCGCTCAGCGCCGATTATCGAGGATGTGCGCCCCAAGCTCGATACCTATGGTGACTTGTTGAAGGGTGCGCTGGCGCTCGGGCGTCTCATTTCCCGCCTCGCCACCGAAGGCGAATACGTCGGCGTGCTGCTTCCGAACGCAGGTCCGGCGGTCGCTGCACTGTTCGGGATGTTCGCCACCCGGCGCATTCCTGCCATGCTCAACTACACCGCTGGCGTGGACGGCATGCAGTCCGCAATCGACACGGCCCAGATCAAGACGATTGTCACCTCGAAAGCCTTCCTCGAGAAAGGCAAACTCACCGATAAGATCGCCCAACTCAAAAACGTACGCGTAGTCCACCTCGAGGACCTCCGCCCCCAATTCGGACTCGCCGATAAGCTGTGGCTCATGCTCTATGCCTTGCACAACCCACGTTGTCTGGCCCGGCCTGTGAAACCGCAAGACCCGGCCATCGTCCTGTTTACTTCAGGCTCTGAGGGCAAGCCGAAAGGCGTCGTGCTTTCCCACGACAATATCCTCTCCAACGTCGATCAAGTGAAGGCCACCATCGAGTTCTCCAATCGCGACCGGTTTTTCGTTGCCTTGCCCATGTTTCACAGCTTTGGGCTAACGGCGGGCGTCATTCTGCCGATGGTTTCCGGAGTGCAGATCTTCCTCTATCCCAGCCCGCTGCATTACCGGATCATTCCGGAACTGACCTACGACCGGGACTGCACAGTGCTCTTCGGCACGCCAACCTTTCTGAAATACTACGCCCGCTTCGCCCATAGTTACGATTTCTACCGAGTCCGCTACGTAGTCGCCGGCGCCGAAAAGCTCTCCGACGAAGTTCGCCAGCTTTACATGGATCGCTTCGGGCTGCGGATCCTGGAGGGGTATGGCGCCACCGAATGCTCGCCGATCATTGCCTGCAACAGCCCCATGGGCTATCGCGCAGGCACCGTTGGCCAACTTGTCCCGCACATGCAGGCAAACCTGGTGCCTGTGCCAGGCATCGAGAACGGCGGGCGGCTGCATGTAAAGGGACCCAACGTCATGCGCGGCTACCTTCGGTACGAGAAGCCCGGCGTCATTCAGCCCCCCCAATCCGAATTCGGCGCCGGCTGGTACGACACCGGCGATCTCGCCAACTTCGACGAAGAAGGGTTCCTCCACATCCTCGGCCGCCTCAAGCGCTTCGCCAAAGTCGCCGGCGAGATGGTCTCTCTCGAAGTCGTCGAGCGCATCGCCACCGAAGCCTCTCCGAAGCATATCCACGCTTCCGTCTCGCGCAAGGATCCAAACCGCGGTGAGATTCTCGTACTCTACACCGAAGACCGCAGTTTACGCCGCGACATGCTGTCCGAAGCAGCACGGCGGCTGGGCGCCCCGGAAGTGGCCGTTCCCCGCAAAATCGAATACATCGACAAAATCCCGAAGCTTGGGACAGGCAAGACCGATTACGTCACTCTCAACAGCATGGCGGAAACGATGGTTGAAAAATAATGGCCGAATACTCCCTTCGCGAACAGCGCGGCTGGTATGTGTACGATTGGGCCAACTCGGCCTTTTATACGACGGTGGTCACGCTGTTCCTGGGCCCCTATCTCACCTCCCTCGCCAAGAATGCCGCCGACCCCCAAGGCTTCGTCTACCCACTTGGCATCCAGGTCGCCGCGCTCTCCCTCTGGCCCTATATGGTCTCGCTGGCCGTGCTCCTGCAGGTCTTCGTGCTCCCACTGTTCGGCGCCATTGCCGATCATTCCCACAAGAAGAAAGAGATCCTGGGCATGCTCGCCTTTGCGGGCTCTGCCGCCACGGTGGCCATGTTTGCTCTTGAGGGCACTCGTTACATGCTCGGATGCGTCCTTTTCCTGATCGCCAATTCCGCGTTCGGGGCGAGCATCGTCGTCTACAATTCCTTCCTTCCGGAGATTGCCCCGCCCGAGCAGCGGGATAACGTATCGTCGAAAGGCTGGGGCCTCGGTTACGTTGGAGGTGGCATTCTGCTGGTGCTCAACCTCGGGCTCTACTCCAACGCGGAAAGCTTCGGGCTCACCCAAAGCATGGCGGTGCGGATCAGCCTGGCCACTGCCGGTATCTGGTGGGCCGGGTTCACTCTGTGGCCGATGGCCACCCTCCGCAATCGTATTCCCAACAAGAAAATTGCCGATGGCGACAATCACTTCACCTCAGCCTTCAAGCAGCTTGCCGGGACCATCAAAGAGATCTTCACTCTGCCGCAAACATTGCGCTTCCTGCTCGCCTACTTGATCTATAACGACGCCATCCAGACCATCATCACACTGGCGGCTCAGTTCGGCCAGGAGGAATTGAAACTCCCTGTGGAGTCGCTCACGGTGGCCATCCTGATTGCCCAATTCGTGGGTGTCGTCGGCGCGCTGGGATTCAATTGGATTGCAGGCCGCATCGGAAACAAACAGGCCGTCATGCTTACGCTGGCCACTTATTGTGTGGTTCTTGTCTACGCCTATGCGTTCGTATCCAACGCCATCGAGTTCTACATCATGTCCGGCGCTGTGGGTGCGGTGATGGGTGGCAGCCAGGCTCTCAGCCGTTCCATCTTTTCCTTCATGATCCCCAAAGGGCATGAAGCGGAGTACTTCTCCATCTACGAAATCAGTGACAAAGGCACCAGTTGGCTTGGCCCTCTCTTCTTCGGCCTTGCCCTCCAGTACACAGGCAACTACCGCATCAGCATTCTGTCGCTGATTGTGTTCTTCATCGCGGGCCTCTTCATCCTTTCCGCCGTCAACGTGAAGAAAGCTGCGATCGAAGCTGGCAATGAACCACCGTTGAAGTAGACTGCGCTCTCATTTCTTACGCAACTAGTCAGAACATTTCCTGGTTAAAATGTTTTGCTAAGATGGCAATCGCCTGTAGTGGAATTCTATTCCCGCGGGGTCTCAACCATAAGGAATGAAGAGCATGTTGTACAACGCCGTTCGCAATGTGACACTGGCCGTCCTCGCCGCCACCGTCGCCCCAGGCCAGGTTTTCGACGAACTGTCCACCAACCAGGACGGCTCCGCCGTTTATTTCACTGCTAGCCATCGTCTGAAAGGCTCCAGCGCAACATCGCAAAAACGGGTCTATGTGGTCCGCAACGCGGCGACGCCCGCGGCCATCGCGGATATCGCAAATCCGACCTACGCCGGGCTCACCAGCGCCTCAGGCGAAGTTTTGGCGTACACAGAGCAACGCCCTCCGCTGCCGCCTCCCGCCAACAGTACCACCCCTGTGCCGGTTGCTCCGCTCACCCACCTCCTCGTTCGCGGCCAGGATCGCCTGTTCGATGGCGAAGTGGTTCTCTCCAACGACGGCCGCTTCGCCGTCCTCTGGTCCACCACGAATTCCACGGCCGCTGAACTGCTGGAACTGGGAGCACTCACTCGCAGCCGCGTTCCTTACCCGGTCCTTCGTGGCCGGCCGGTCAACTCGCGCGGCGAAGTCGCGGGCTTTGAAGCCAACCGCATCGTCGTCCAATCGAGCACCGGTACCACCCGCTTCCTCACCGAATCCATCCCTGACCGCATCTTCCTTGAAGACTCCGGCCGCCAGATCTTCTATGTGACGGCTGCGCCAAACCGCACGCTCCGGGCCGTCGACCGCATCACCCTCGAAGATCGGCCGCTGCAATCCTGGGTGCGCGGCGACCCCGCCATCTCCGTCGACGGGAACATCGTCGTCGCACTTGGCCCCTCCTCGGACGTCAACAGCCCGTATCAGGTGATCGTGTTCGAAGGCCGCACGCAGCCCTATTCCGCAACGGAGTTCCCCACCGGCGCCGATGCGGTCACCCTCTCCGGCAATGGACGCTACATCTTCGCCACGACCAGTGTCGGAGAGTTGGTGCGGGTGGAAATCGCGACCTTCGAAAGGCAAACCCTGATCACCCGCACGCCCTCGCTGGGCGTCTTTGCGTACGGCTCACGCGTCACCCCTGGTTCTCTCACATATTTGCGAGGCCGAGGGTACAGCAATGAACCCGAGCATGGGAACTCGCCGCTGCCCGGGCCTCTCGCTGGGCTGGAACTCTGGTTCGGTTCCCAGCGCGCCCCGCTCATGACCGTACAGTTCGATCAGCTTCGCTTCCAGACGCCCTTTGAACTGCCGGAAGGCGAATACCCGGTGCGCCTCTTCGGTCAGGATTCTCCGTTCGAAAGCACAGGCACCGTGCGCATCGGCCCGCCTGCGCCGCTCCTGCTGGCCTGCGACAACAACGCGCTCTCCCTCACTCCATCCGATAGCTCCATCATCTGCGCGTTGCATGAAGACCGCAGAACCTTCGTCGGCCCCACCAGTCCGGCCCGGCCCAACGAAATCATCCGGCTCTTGGTGTTGGGGCTCGGGCAGGTAGACCCGGCGCTTGCCACCGGGGTAATCTCCCCCCCGACCAATCCAAGGCTCCGCACTCCGGTCATCTGCCGCTACTCGAATTCGGTGCCGTTCCTCACACCACAAGGGCTTCCGCAAATGGAGATGTTCAACGCATCCGTCATCCCTGGTGATTGGGGCTTGTACTTCTTCGACGTGCGTGTACCCAGCGTCGAGGCGGAATTCCTCCGTATCGGCTGCACCGCCACTCCAGGCATTGAAACAGAATCGCGAGTACTCCCGATGCCCGGCTTTACCATCCGTCCGCCGCGCCAGTAGCTACAGCGGAACGTCGTAATAATCCAGCGCCCACTCGCGCATGTAGCGCACACGCGCCGGGTCTACGCGATAGAGAATGAACTCGGGGTTGTCCACGGATTTCAGATACGCCCGCAACAGCGGATTCGAATCCCAAATCTGCTGCTTCACAGCCAGATCGTCAATCGTGTAAGCCGTACCAGTGATCCGCACTTGGTCGTGATCCCCTGTCAGATAGCACAACTCCACCTTTGCCGCGGGCCCAATTTCTCCGGTCTTGTTGGAGGAGCGCAGCGACGCGATAAAAATCGTAAACCCATCGGACCGCACTGGCGATACAGGCCGTACGCGTGGCTGGTCACCGTCCATAGTGGCAAGCATCGGAAACTTGTCGGCAGCCACCACTGCCAGCGCCAGATCACGTAGTTCTTCCGGCTTGGGAGGAGGAGGAATTTTCATGGCCGTTACCCCACCATCACTTTCGCATCTTCCAGAATCCGCGCCAGGTGCTGCTCACTGACATAGCTCTCCGCGTACAGCTTGCATATGTTCTCCGTGCCGGATGGCCGTGCCGCGAACCAGCCGTTTTGCGTAGCCACCTTCAGGCCGCCAATCGATGCCCCATTCCCCGGCGCCTTCGTGGCCTTCAATTCGATCCGGTCCCCGGCCAACTCCATAGCTGCAATCGACTCCGGATCCAACTTACCCAGCCGCGCCTTCTGTTCCGGTGTCGCTGGCGAATCAATACGCGTGTAGAAGCTCCGCCCGAACTGCTCGGTGAGTTTCGCGTAGTACACCCCAGGATCGCTGCCCGTCACGGCAGTAATCTCCGCCGCCAGCAAGCCGAGAATCAGTCCATCCTTATCCGTACTCCACGCCGTGCCGTCGCGCCGTAGGAAACTAGCCCCAGCACTCTCTTCCCCGCCGAAGCAGATACTGCCATCGTGCAGTCCCTTGGCGAACCACTTAAACCCAACAGGAACCTCATACAGCCGCCGCCCACGGCTTGCCACCACCCGGTCCAGAATCCCGCTCGACACCAGCGTCTTGCCTACAGCCGCATCCTCGCTCCAACCCGGCCGGTGCGACAGCAGGTAATCCACCGCTACCGCGAGGTAATGATTCGGATTCATGAGCCCGCTCGACGGAGTCACAACCCCGTGCCGGTCGGCGTCCGGATCATTCCCGAAGGCAATATCGAACTTGTCTTTCAACCCCACCAGGCCCGCCATGGCATACGGGCTGGAGCAATCCATCCGGATCTTGCCGTCGTGATCCACCGTCATGAATCCGAACGTCGCATCCAGCTTTGGATTGGTGACTGTGATGTCCACGCCATGCACGGCAGCCACATGTTCCCAGTATGGCAAGGAAGCTCCGCCTAGCGGATCGACGCCAATCCGCACTTTGGCGGCCCGGATCGCGTCGAAATCGATCACCGCGCCCAGATCGCGCACATAGGGCAGAATCAGATCCTGTACATTCGCCTTGCCCGACGCCGCCCGCTTCACCCCGCGGTTGCCGTCCTTCATCAACTCGTTCGCCCGTCCCTGAATCCAGCCCGTCGCGTCCGTGTCCGCTGGCCCGCCGTGCGGAGGATTGTACTTGAACCCGCCGTCCTGCGGCGGATTGTGCGAGGGCGTAATCACAACGCCGTCCGCATGTCCGCTGGTCCGGCCATGGTTGTAGACCAGAATCGCACGCGAAATCACTGGTGTCGGCGTCACACCGTCGTTCTCCTGCACCACCGCATCCACGCCATTGGCCAGCAGCACTTCGAGCGCGGTCTTCTCCGCCGCCGAAGACGCCGCATGCGAGTCCTTGCCCAAGTACAAGGGCCCGTCAATTCCCTGCGCCGCCCGGTATTCGCAGATCGCTTGCGTAATCGCCAGGATGTGCGTCTCCGTGAACGTCGCATCGCTGGGAGTCCCGCGATGCCCGCTTGTGCCGAAACTCACCAGTTGCAGCGGATTCGCCACATCGGGCTTCTTCTCGTAATAGTCCTTCACCAGCCGCGCGGGATCGATCAACATGTCCGCGGTCGCCGACTTTCCGGCCATCGCATGCAGTGCCATGCAACGTATTGTAGCGGCATGATGACAGATCCCGCCCCCGCTTTCCGCCTGAGCAATTGGAGGATCAACCAGCATGGGACTCGCTGAGCGAAGAAAAATTAAAGAAATCCAGGACAACGTGCTCCCGGGACGCGTCAAGGAAATCGCCGAAATCTGCGGCGCAGAAATCCCCTATGAAGTCGATTGGGATAGCTTCAACGACGATCTACAGGGCCTCAACTTCATGGACAACATCTCCTGCCATCGCCTCAACATGGCCCTCCGCGTCATCTGCATGGACGATATGGGCAAGGAAGCCGTCCGCGATTCCCTCAAGCTCATCCGCCTCCGCAACGTCAAGGATAAATCCGCCATGAAGCTCAGCTTCTCCGGCGGTGTCCTCGAAATGCACTGCGCATATGCCCTGCTCACCGAAGGCATGCACAGCGACGGCGACATCCGCCAGGAACTGATGAAGGGTCTCTAAAAACTACTTCCCGGCCCCCAACTGCCGCAATAACTCCGCCGCATTCTCCCGCGCCGAAGCATCGTCGCTCGCCGCGGCTTTCTGCAAGTGCACGATCGCACCGGCGCGGTCCCCCGTCATCGCCATCGACGCGCCCAACCCGAGTTGCGCCCGCCCCGTTCCCGGCGAAATCCGCACCGCCTCCCGGTAATGCGGCAACGCCTCGCGGGCCAGTCCCTTCGCCATCAGCAAGTCGCCGAGAAGAAGCCGCGCGTCCAACAGATTGGCATCCGCCGCTAGCGACAACTCCAGTTGATGTTGCGCTTCTTCGAACTGCCGCGCCCGCCCCAACGCCATCGCATAGTTGTAACGGGTCCGCGCATCGTGAGGCCGAACACGCAGCGCCGCTTCGTAATGCGTCCGCGCCTGCGCAAGGTCTCCTGCCCCTGCCAGCAGTGTCGCCAGATTATCGTGAGCGTCGGCGTAGTCAGGCTGAATACGTAGCGCCTCGCGCAGCCTCGCTTCTGCCTCGGCTTGCTTCCCCGCGCCCAACAACACCAGTGCCAGATTGCTTTGCGGCTCGGGAAGGTCAGGATCCAATAGAACCGCCTTTCGCAGCGCCTCGATGGCTTCCGCCGCCTTCCCTTGCGCCTGAAAGTTCATCCCCAACTCGTGCCACACCACCGCATCCTGGGGAGCCAGCAAAACCGCACGTTGCAGTGCCCTACCCGCCTCGCCGAAATTCCCCATGTGCCGTAGTGCCGCTCCCAGCTTCTCCAGTAGAAAGGCCGACTGCGGATCCCTCCGTTGCGCCTCCCGGTAGGACGGCAGCGCTTTGTCCCAGCGGCCGCGGTGGCTCCATGCCTCCGCCAGTGACAAATGAAACTCCGCTCGAGCCGCCGGCCGCTTCTGCAACGCCGCCGCCAATTGTGCAATCCCACCCTCCAAATTGCTCTTGTCCACCACCTGCGCCACACCTAAGTACAAGTCAATATCCGCACCCGCCGCCGCCCGCTCCGGATAGTACAGCACCACCTCGCCGCGATAAGCCTTGTCTCCAGTCTCATGCCTCTCGGCTCGCTCCGCCAGCAAATCGCCCTCCGGCTTCCGTCGCTGAATCAAATGATCCGTCGCCAGAGAATGCACCACGTCTTCGGTCCGCCGCTTCGGCATGTGGCAATCCGCGCATCCACTCGCCTTCACATGCTTCCCCGCTGCCACCACCCGGTCAAAGCTCGCCGCATGGCACTTCCGGCACGAAGCATCGTAGTGCGCCTTCGCCTTCTCCCCCCGCGGCACATCGTGCGGATTGTGACAGCTCGAGCACTCCAGCGCTCCCTTGCTCTCCACAAAACACCTCGACTTCCGGATCCGGTACACCGCGTTCACAATCTCGAACTTGTCCCCGCGCCCCGCCGCGGGAGCGTGATCGAAAAACAGCCAGTACGCACTCAGCGGCTCGCCAGGCTTGTAGGCAAACGGGCCTTTGTCATATCGCGGCAGTGAATTCGGCAGCGGAAAACTGGTCGTTTCCAAGTGGCACTGGATGCAGATCTCCTCCCTCCGCTCCCGGCTCAACCGTGCCGGATTCACAATCGCCGCGCGAATCGCTTCCTTCTTCGCTCCCGCCGTTCCCGCCGCTTCCACATGCTTCCGCCCCGGTCCGTGGCACCGCTGGCAATCGATCCCTTCCGGCAACGGATTCGCATAAACCGGCTCCGCGAACGTTTTCTCATGCCCCGCCGGAATCTTCGGATACCCGTTGTGACAGAACATGCACTCATACGCCACCTTGCGCCGGAACCCATCGTGATCCGCCCGGTCATAACCCGGATTCATCGCCCACACCCCGCCCTTCTCCGCAAACCAACCCAACGGCAACTCGATCAACGTCCCACGCGGCGTCTTGTGCAGATAGGTCCGCGCATGATTGCCCGACCCCATGATGAAGTCGATCCGCTTCTCAAAAACGTTGACAGGCCGCCCCTTCTCATCCACTTCGTGCCGTTGCTGAAAAAACTTCCCGTCCCTCTCCAATGTCGTGAAGTAACTCCGCGATGCTTCGTGATAGTAGGTTTTGTTGCGGATCTCCGGGGCATTCTCCGCCGTGGCCTTGTAAAACGACCGGCCCATCCCCGTCTGTCTGTACGTCTCCCAGATCGCACGATGACAACCAGCGCAAGTAGCGGGAGCAACGTAACCGCCCTCAGGCAGGGACTGCGCAAATGCCGCAAAAATGATGATTCCGAGGATATTCACCGGAAGTGCTTCATGATATCAAAACAAGCACCTATCCCCGCCGCAGTTTCTCCACCCGCAACCGCAACTCCTTCACCCAATCCTCCGCCAGTGCCGGACACGCCGCCAGAGCTTCCGCCGCATCCGCATCCTTCTTCCGGAAATGCATCACTTCATGCGCCCGCGTCACCACCCACTCCGCATGCGGACGCTCCACCAGCTCAAACCGATCCCCAGCCTGTACACGCCCCTCGCGTAGCACGCGCAAATACCAGCCAGTCCACCCCCGCCGGTTGATCTGCTCCACCAGATCCGGAATCCCCCACCGCCGCGCCTGCTTCCCACAAGGCTGCCGCGGCTGGCTCACTTGTACGCGCGCCTCACCTAATTCATACACATCCCCAACGCACACATCGCCCTCACTCATCCCCGTAACCAGGATGTTCTCGCCAAACGCGCCCGCGGGCAGCGGATCCGGAAATAGCTCCGAGTGCCACGGCGCGTAGTGATCATGGCTGTACACCAGCGCCGCCTTATCCGGCCCGCCGTGGTACCGCCGGTCCGCCTGCTGGTCCCCTTCGAAGCCCTCCCATCGCAACGCCACCGCACCCTGTACAGGATCCTTGTACGTCGCCGTGCGCCAGCCATCATACGAGCGGATCCTTCCGGTTTGAATCGAGACGACAGTCGGCATCAGTCCTTCCTTGCGAACGAAATCCAAACTTCCTCACGCCGAGCCTCCGCCGAAGGGTCAAAGTCCCCGCAATCCACCTGTAGCATTCGATCCCCAATCGGCGCATCGAGGAATCCACAGTGGTGCGGCCGCTCCGAATCCGCATGGGTGAATGGGTTGAAGAAGCGGCAGTTGACGCACATTCGCGTCACCGGGATATACCCCTGCCCTTGCAGAGCCCGTAGCATCTTCACCAAGGCCCGCAGAAACACCGCACGCTCCTCTTCGCTCAGCGCCTGTGTTGCCGAACGCAGGAAGTCGGGCCATGCGGATGTTCCCTCCGCCAGTTGCCCGCCCCTCTGTGTGAGCCGCAATTCCACCGCTCTCCGGTCTGAGGAGGATCGAACCTTCTCCACCAGCCCTTTCCGGACTAGAGTGGAAATAGAATCACTCACCGTCGGCTTGGTCAGCGCAAGTTCCATCGCGATGCGCGAGACTCCCATAGGCCCCTGCGGCCGCGACGCGAGCAGCGCCAGAATTTGTCCTTGCGTTGGCGTAATGCCGAACTCCGTGGCATCCATCCAGCCGCGATGCCGCAAAACCAAAGCGATTCGGGATAGGCCCCCCAGTATGCGGTCGGCTACTCCCTCGGATTCTACCGGTTGCACAACGGACATCGTTTTCCTCCATGGCTTTCACTTCGAGCCAATGGATTCAAAAGTCGCAGTGCCGATCGTGTATTGCTCCCAGTCCTGAAAGTCGAAATGCCACCACTCGACGTCGAACACCTGGAATCCTTGGCTCTCCATCGCCGCGCGCAACACTTCGCGGTGCCATCGTGCGAGGGACGTACTTCCAGGATAATCCGGGTAAGACCGTTCTGACATCTCATCGTACAGACCAGGCATCTCCACTGCCTTACCCGTCTCCAGGTCGTATAGCGTCAGATCCACCGCGCAGCCGCGATTGTGTCGCGACCCCTTCGCCGGATCAGCCACAAAGATCCGCTTATCATCCGGTGTCGCTTCCCAGAAAATTTTCGTGACATACCAGGGCCGGTAAGCATCATGAATCAGCAGCCCAAACCCCAGTTTCTTCAACTCCCGATGCGCCTTGACCAAAGCTTCCGCCGCCGGCCGCTGCAAGAACGCCTTTGCCTGCGTGTACACCGGCGTGCTCAGAAAATTGTCTGTACCCGCATATCGTATGTCGAGCCGGATGCCCTCATCCAGCTTCACCAACTCCACCAGATCCGATTCCCGGAACTTGCGGTTCTCCACCGGAGGCTTCGCCGCTAGCGCTTCCCGCGCCAAATCGGGCACCGGCTTCCGGGGCTGAATCCGGAACACCGGCCCCTGCGCCGCGATCTGCCGCCTCGGAAACAGTACGCCCCCGACCCAGGCACCCTCCGCGGTGAACCGCAACCTCTCCCCGTCATACAGACCCCAATCCGGAAAACGAAACTCATTCGCTCCTTCCCGAGTCAGCGGATAGAAGTCGTACCACTCAATTAACACCGCTAAGCGCCCTTCCTGCTCCAACACGTACAACTGATTGTGATCCCATCCGTACTCGCCGACGTGCTTTCTCAGTTCCCCGCTCGCTCCCGCAGGCCTGGGCAACGGCTGGCGAGCACCCAGCTTCGGACGCTCTCCAAAACCCAGCAAATCGTCCGTGATCAACTCCCCGCCGGCCCGGCGCAACTCTACCCGTGACCCGCCGCGTACAGGAAGCCTGTACAGTCTCTTTCCGCGCGCCACCAGATCCACTGCGTCCTCGCCCTCGCCATACCGGCCGGACAATCGCCGTGCCTCATCCGCCGTCAAATCCATCAAGACAGCCGCAGTCTCCAGTGGCTCCCCACGCTGCGCCTGTTGTAACCACCGCAGCGCCTGGGTTGCGATCCGTGTAGCAACCGCATTGGCGCTATCCATATTGACCACTACCACCGCGCCCAGCTTCTCTTCCGGTAGCACCGTCAGGTCGGTGGCAAAGCCGTAGATCGCACCTCCATGCGACACGGAGCGGGCGGTGCCCACATTGCCCAGCCGGAACCCGAGTCCATAGTTGCCGCCGAACTGCGGCTCCCACATCTGCTGCAACGTCTTCCCATCCAGCAGAGGAGCACCCTTGTCAAAAAGGCATTTGACGAACTTCGTCATATCCTCCATCGACGTGTACAGACTGCCCGCCGGCGCCATCCCCAGTTCAAACTGCGGAGCGCGGAACCGCCTCCCGTCGTAGGTCCACATCCATGCGGGCGCCAGCAACTTCGCCAGATTCGGCTGCAGCGCGAACCCGCTACTGCGCATTCCCAGCGGCTCCAGCACCAGGCCATTCAGATACTCCGCGAATGGCCTTTCGCTCAACCGTTCCACCACGCGCCCCACCACCGCAATCCCAGCGTTCGAATACTTGGTCCGAGTCCCCGGCTTGTACACCAATTCCGTTTTGTTCAAGCTAGCCACAGTCTGCTCCAGCGTCACCGCGGACTGGTCGAAATAATGCCCCACCACCGGCTCCCGCACCAGGCCGGCACGATGGCTCATCAGCATCCGCAACGTGATCTCGCCGCCAAACGGATTCCGCGGCTGAAACTCCGGCAGATAGCGCGTGACCGGAGCGTCCAGATCGATCTTTCCCACCTGCACCATCTGCATCACGGCGATATCCGTGAACAGCTTCGATACCGAGCCCACCCGGTATACCGAGTTCTCCGCACCTTCGCCCTGCGTGTGCGTCCAGACCCGGCCGGCGCCATCCATCAGCGCAACAGCAATCAACGGAATGTTCTTCTGCTGCCGCTCGGCTTGAATCAGCGCCGCCACGCGCGAGTACACCTCGCCGGTCTGCGCTGCCGCCAGCGCCGCGCAAAGAAGCAACAGCAACAAAGCGCGCCTCATCGGCCCGTCCAGCAGGGTACGCGTTTTTCCAGGAACGCCGTGATCCCCTCCTGCGCATCGCTGGCCAGCGCATTCATCGACATCACTTCCTTCGCATACGCGTAAGCCTTCGGCTGATCGAGATCAACCTGCGTGTAGAATGCCTGCTTCCCCAGCCCCACCGTAAGTGAACTCGCCGCCGCGATCTGCTCCGCTAGTTCCCGCGTTACTCCCGCAAGCTCAGCCGCGGGCACCACCCGGTTCACCAGCCCCCATTCCGCCGCCGTGGCGGCATCAATCGCCCTTCCGGTAAGCAGCATCTCCATCGCCCGCTTCCGGCCGATCGCCCGCGTCAACGCCACCATCGGTGTTGTACAGAACAACCCGATCTTCACACCCGGCGTAGCGAATTTCGCCGCCTCCGAAGCAATTGCCAGATCGCACGTCGCGACAAGCTGGCAGCCTGCCGCCGTCGCAACCCCTTGCACCTCCGCAATCACAGGCTGCGGGATCGCCTGCACCTTCGTCATCAGCTCCGTGCACACATCGAACAGCCGCCGGTACTCAATCACCGTACCGCCAGTCATCTCACTCAAATCATGCCCGGAACTGAACACTGGTCCGGATGCATTCAAAATCACGGCCCGCACGGAGCCATCGCGCCCAATCGCGTCCAGACAATCCACCAGTTCCAGCATCAGCCCAAGCGACAATGCATTTCGCCGCTGCGGCCGGTTCAGTGTGACGATAGCAGTGCCACCGTCACGCGATTCCAGCAGTGTTTCATAGGGCATTCAATTCACCTTTTTCTCGCGCCCCGCCCACTCTTTCTCTCTCAATTCATTCTTGCGGATTTTTCCCGTCGCCGTCTTTGGCAAGGGGCGAAACTCCACGTGCTTGGGGCACTTGAAATGCGCCATCCGCGCCCGGCAAAAGGCGATGATGTCTTCCGCCGTCGCTGCGCCTTCGCGTTTCAAAGTGACGAAAGCCTTCGGCACTTCACCCCACTTCTCATCCGGCACGGCAACCACAGCCGCTTCCAGCACCGCAGGGTGCTCGTAGATCTGTTTTTCCACTTCCACCGAAGAGATGTTCTCACCCCCGGAAATAATGATGTCCTTCTTCCGGTCGCGAATTTCCAGGTACCCATCCGGATGCATCACCGCGTAGTCGCCGGAATGAAACCATCCACCGCGAAACGCCTCAGCTGTCGCTTCGGGGTTCCGGAAATATCCGATCATCACGTTGTTCCCGCGCATCACGATTTCGCCCATCGTGGTCCCATCGGCGGGCACATCGTTCATTTGTTCATCCACCAGGCGGCAATCCGTCCCCGCGATGATATACGGTACGCCCTGCCGCGCCTTGCGTTGCGCCCGCGCATCCGCCGGCAGCTGATTCCATTCCTTCCGCCACGCGCACACCGTCATGGGCCCGTACGTTTCCGTCAACCCATAGCAGTGGAACATCTCGGCACCCATCTCCTCCGCCGATCGCAACACGGCCGGCGAAGGCGGCGCACCTGCCGTAATAATGCGCAGCCCGTTCTCAAACTTCACGCCCTCCTGCCCGCAGTAATGCGCCAGCGAACCCACCACCACCGGAGCCCCGCATAGATGCGTTACTCCTTCAGCGCGAATCAACTCCACCACCCGGTCAGGCTGCGGTTGCCGCAGCAGCACATGGACTCCACCCGCCGCGGTCACGGCCCACGGAAAGCACCATCCATTGCAGTGGAACAGCGGCAGCGTCCACAGGTACACCGAACTCGAGTTCAGCCCGTATTCCATCAGTTCCCCAAGCGCGTTCAGGTACGCTCCGCGCTGGCGAAAAATCACACCCTTGGGAAACCCCGTGGTCCCGCTGGTGTAATTGATCGAAATCATCGCGTCCTCGTCCGGCTCCACAGGCTGCACCTCATCGGCACGGCCGGAATCGAGCAGCTCTTCATAATCAACAATAAAGTGCTGCAGCGCCGGCATCTGATCGCGCAATGGCTCCAGTACAGGCGCCAACTGCGCATCCACCAGCAACACCTTCGCCTCGCAATGATTGAGAATCCACACCAATTCCGGCCCCGCCAGCCGCGTATTCAGCATCACCAGCACGGCACCGATCATGGGAACCCCGAAATGGGGCTCCAGCGCCATCACCGTATTCGGCGACAGCACCGCCACCCGGTCCCCTTCGCCTACTCCCAACTGGCGCAATGCCGAGCCCAGCCTCCGCGCACGATCCTGGAACTGACCGTAAGTAAAGCGCCGTTCTCCGTCGATCACCGCCAGCCGGTCACCGTACACAAATGCGCTGCGCGCAAGAAAATTCAGTGGCGTGAGGGGATTCTTCATCGTGGTAGCTCATTCTATCTTGCATCCCCCATCCCTTTTTATGCATCAATGGTTAGGATGAAACTCGCCGCAGCTTTCACCCTACTCGCTATGTCACTCACAGCAGCCAATAACGTCCACGAGTTCACACTGAACAGCATCGATGGCAAACCAGCGCCTCTTTCCGCCTACAAAGGCAAGGTGCTGCTCATGGTCAACGTCGCCAGCCAGTGCGGTTACACCCCCCAATACACGGGCCTGGAATCGCTATACCGCAAGTACAAGGACAAAGGCCTGGTGGTTGTCGGATTCCCAGCCAATAACTTCGGCGCGCAGGAGCCCGGGTCCGATGCCGAGATCAAGCAGTTCTGCTCCCGCAAGTACGATGTCACCTTCCCCATGTACTCCAAGATTTCCGTGAAGGGCTCCGATGCCGCCCCGCTCTACCAGTTCCTCCAGGAAAAAGGCGGCGCGGTGAAGTGGAACTTCACCAAGTTCCTCATCGATGCCAACGGCAATGTCGTGAAAAAGTTTGACTCCGGAGTTGCCCCCGAATCTCCTGAGTTGATCGGCGAGATCGAAAAAGCCCTCAAGAAGTAGCCGCGAGGCTACTTCTTCTTGCCCATAATCTGCCATTCCGTAAACGGCGAGCGAGAGCCGCGCACAATCACGTTGATCAGGTATGGCTTGCCCGACGCAAACCCGCGCTTCACGGCCGGAGCCAGGTCGGCAAGCCTCTCCACAGTCTCGCCGTCCCCTCCAAAGCCCTTCATTACCAGGTCGTACCGCGTGTGCTGCAGCTCGCAAGCCACCGTCAGATCCCCGGTAATCTCCCGTTGCAGCTCGCGTTCCAACCCCCAACCACCGTCGTTGCCGACCACGATCACCACCGGCAGTTTGTACCGCACCAGCGTCTCTAACTCGGCGATGTAAAATCCCAAAGACCCATCGCCGGTAATCAGCGTCACCGGCTTACCCGGATTCGCCAGTTGCATCGCAATACTATTCGGCAGTGCCGAACCAATCGTCCCCATCGGGCCCAGCCGCGACCAGCCGCCGCGAATGCGTGCCGGGATCATCGCCCTTCCCCAGTGCACGAAATCCCCGCCGTCCCACGAATAGAGCGTGTCCTTGGGGTAGGCATCGCGCAGCACGGAAAACACCGCTGCCGGATGCAGGGGCTCGGCCTTGTCCATCGCCAGCGTATCCAGCTTGTCCTGGTATTCGCTATGCAGCTTGCGCAGCTTGCGTCCCCAACTCGCCAGAGGATGCCAGGCGCGCTCCCCGGCCAGCACCAGCATCGCTTCCAGTGTGGCTTTCACATCGGCGCAAATCCCCAGGGTTACCGGCCGCGCAGCGCCGAGTTCCGGTCCATGCAGGTCCACCTGAATAATCTTCGCCGCGGGATCGAACAGACGCGGGCCGCCCAACGCCAGCCGGTAGTCGATCCTCTTACCCAGCACCAGCACCACATCGGCTTCGCGGAATGCCGCCAGTGCCGCCCGGTTGATCGCCGGATCCGCATGCCCATAGACGTTCTTCTGATCATCGGAAACAATGCCGCGCCCCAGTGTCACCGTATACAGCGGCAAGCGGGTCGTCTTGATAAACCGCTCCAGCTCCTTCTCCGCGTGTCCCCACCACGCGCCGCTGCCTGCAATCACCACCGGACGCTCCGCGGTAAACAGCATGCCCAGAGCCTGCTCCACTTCCTCCCGCGAGGGCCCGCCATAGGCACTCGCCGCTGCGGGAGGCATCGGCAACGGCTGTTCGGACCCCGCTGCGAACACGTTCACCGGAATGCTCAGATGCACAGCGCCTTTGCGCCCACTGTTGGCCTCGTTATAGGCACGCCCCATCAGATAGGGAATCTGCGCAGGGCTTACCGCATCGGCGAACCACTTCACCGCCGGACGCGCCATCTCCGCCTGGTCGATCACCTGAAATACCTGCCGCCCCGCAATCATCGTCGACGGCGCGCCACTCACCGCAATCAGCGGGCTTGCGCACAATTGAGCCGTGGCGATCCCGGTCAGCGAGTTCGTATGTCCCGGCCCCCCCGTCACCAGCGCCACCGCCGGCTTGCGGTGAATGCGCGCCCACGCATCGGCCGCGTGCGTCACCCCGGATTCGTGCCGCATGTCAATCACGCGAATGCGTTCTGCATGAATCGCTAGTAAGACTTCATTCAAGTGGTCTCCCACCAGCGTGAAGACCGTGTCGATGTTCAGTTGACGGAGTGAACGGGCAAATAGTTCTGCGCCTGTTGGCATAAGCTAACAGGGTATCAGCGTTGCACTATCTCCGGATGATGGAGCACCACCGTGATCGGCTGCGGCTCCGGCCGTTGATCGCCTGTAGCCGCGCTCACCAAAAATCGCTGCCCATCGGGCGAGGGCACATAGCCGAACCCGGAATTATAAAAAGCCACCGCCGGGAACAAAATCTCCGGAGGACTGATCCGCAGCTTCGAATCATCCTCCACCTTCACCGCCAGGAAGTACCCCGATCCCACAAAATACAACTCCCGCGAATCGCTCCTCCAGTGGGGCGAAAGCGCGCCTCGCGTGCTCACCTGTACGCGCTCCCGCGGCATCCCCTCCGCCGCCAGCGTTTCCACAAAAACCTGATCCTTACCGTTCACATCCACACTGTAGGCGATCCATTTGCCGTTGGGCGAAATCCGGCCGTCCCGCGCATTCGCCCTGTTCGTGTGGAACGGCACTACCGCCCCTCCTTGCATCGGGAGCAGCCACAAATCGCCGCCGTTCGTGGCGTGATACTCGTGATACAGCAGCCAGCGGCCGTCCCGGCTGACCGATTTGGGGGACTTCGGATTGTCCGAGGAATGGATGAGTTGCGGCGTTCCGCCCCCTTCGGCGTCGCGCATGTACAAATCGCGTCCCAACGAATACAAAATGTGCTTGCCGTCCGCGGTATACACAGGCGAAGTCTCATTCGCCCGGTCGAAGCTGATCCGCCGCCGGAACTGTGAATTGAGCCCCAGCAGCCAGATATCGCCCAGCACCAGGTTCATGTCAATCAACTCCACCGCGACGCTGTTCCCATCCGGCGAAATCGCCGGGTACCGGAACATGCCCTGTCCCAGACTCTGCCCTCGATTTCCCTTCCGGTCGATCCACACCAACTCCCGCTGGCTGGTCGTCTTTCCGGCCCGATAGGCAAACATTCCCGAACCAGTGCCGGTTAGGTCCGTCATGCCGCTAAACGGATACACCGCCACTTGCGGTTCCACTGGTTTCGGCTCCTGGGAGATCGTCCGTGTCCCCGCGTGATAGGGCGAACCCACCAGCCTCTCTCCAATCTGGTAGAGAAGATGATTGCCGGCCAGCACAGCCGACGAAAGCGCAGTCGTCAATCGCTTCCGCTTCCCCGGATTATCCAGCGAAGCCACATACACTCCGTTGCCATCCTCCGCCTCCGAACGCACGGAGTAAAAGAAATCGTGAGTGCCGGGGATCAGCGAGAACGAGAAGTGGTCCAGATCGCCTTTTTCAAACGGAGTCAGCAATTCCGGACTGCCGCCCGATGCCGCCACTCGGAATATCGGCCGGCCCTGCGCCGTGAAATACAAAACCCCCTTCTCATCCCAAGCGCACAGATTGGCATTCGCGAACTCCACCACTTTCTGGATCGCCCCACCCGCTGCCGGCATTCGTTTGATCACGTTATCCTGCACAAACGCAATCTGCTTCCCATCGGCCGACCAGATGGCAAACTTGCCTTCCATCGTGCCTTCCAACACGCGAGACTGAAGCGAATCCAGGCTTCTTACCCACAACATGGAATTGCGCGCCTTGTCCAAAGTCGGAAACAAGATGCGCCGGCCGTCCGGCGATAGTGCCGGGACGCCATGGCTGGCAAAAGGAGCAAAGGCAGTCCCTGGCGGCGGATCGATCTGAAATCGAATGGTGTCCGTAACTCCCCGTGGCGCACGTGTGTACAACGCCCATGCCGCGATCAGTGCCAGTCCGGCGCAGACCGCGATCCACAAAGGCTTTGACTGCGGGGCCACAACTGGCGCAGCCACTAAAGGCATGGGAATCGAAGCCTGTTCCAGACACCGCTTCACATCGCGAATCGTCTGCCACCGGTCCCCCGCGTCTTTCGCCAGACACCCTTCCAACAACCAATCGAGCGCTGCCGGAGCCTCCGGCCGCAGCGACGTCAGCTTCGCCGGTTGTTGCGTCAGCACACTCGCGATCGTCCCCGCCTTACTCTTCCCCTCGAATGCCTTTTTCCCCGTCAGCATTTCGAACAGGATCGCGCCAAATGCGAAAATATCCGCCCGGGGATCCACCGCCTTGCCTTCCAGTTGCTCCGGCGCCATGTACTGGTATGTGCCCAGAATCATCCCCGATTCCGTAACCGCCTCGGCTACCGTCGAATCTTCGTCCACCACCGCGTGTGCCGTTCCGGTGAGCAACGGATCCCCGAGCTTCGCCAGGCCGAAGTCCAATATCTTGATCCCGCTCCGCGTCAGGATGATGTTCGCCGGCTTCAGATCCCGATGCGTCAGTCCCAGTTGATGCGAAGCATCCAGCGCTGAGCAGATCTGTCCCGCATACAGCAGCGCCTTGTCCAACGGCAGCGGGCCCTTCGCCAGTACCTGGGCGAGATTCTGCCCCTCCAGATACTCCATCACCAGGTAGTCGATCCCGTCGGCCTGCCCAATCTCCTGGAAGGCGCAAATGTGCGGGTGCGAAAGTCCCGCCAGGACTCGCCCTTCCCGCTCAAACCGCTTCCGGATCGCCTCCCGCTCGCTCATCTGCGCCCGCAGAATCTTCACCGCCACCGCGCGCTTCGCCCTCGTATCTTGCGCCCGGTACACTTCCCCCATCGATCCCTGGCCCAGAAAGCTGTGGATCTCAAACGGCCCCAGTCGTGTCCCGGCACTTAGTCGCATATACCCGACGTCGTCATTCTATCGGCTTGAAGCCGGCTTTTGTTCAATGATTAGGAAAGAAAGTGTGGGCCGGTCCTCCACTGGCTTGGTCACCACAAACACCTCGCTCATGTCTGCGCCAAACCCAGTCTGGTGGAAGTCCACGCCGTGGCTCAGCATGGTGGAAACCGTCCCCGCCAAATCCCCGGTCGCAAGGGCAATCTGGCTGACCCCCGCTCCACCGAGAAAGTCCAAGCTATCCGATTTCTCTTCAATGCAGAATTGAATCGACTCTCCGCCGGGAGTGTACCGCTGCAGCCTTCCGCCACCGGAATGCGTAAACGACAATAGCGTTTCATAGGCCTGCAGACAGCCGCCTGATCCCCCTATGCACGTCGAGAACGTTACCTGATGCACCCGGTCAATTCCGGAAACATACGCCATCCGGTCCGGCACGGTCGTGGGCGTAAACCCGGGTAGAAAAATGCCGTTGTATTGATCCCGCTCCACCAGCGTGTGAATCGTTTCCCCGCAAGCCGCCAGAGCAAATGTCCGTACCGTCCCGTATTCATCGCGCAGTTCCAGTGGATCCTGCACAATCCGGGCTCCCCGTTGCCTCACTTCGAAAAACGCTGCTTTGGCATCCGGTACTGCCAAAGCGATACTTCGTACCCCATCTCCATATCGATAAACGTGATCCGCGATCGGATGGTTCGGCCGCAACGCGGCTGTCAACACAAACCGGATCTTCCCCCGACTCACCACATACGACGCGCGGTCATGTATCCCTGTCTCCGGACCCTGATAGGCAACCAGCTCCATACCCAGCGCCGAACGGTAAAAATGCGCTGCTTGCCGGGCATTACCTACATAAAATTCAATATGATCGAGTCCTAGCAGGGGAAGGATTTCCGGCGCCGGCGTTGGACTTACGGCCGCCTGCGGCATAAGATCTACTCCTGTAGTTATAAATGCGGTCTGCGGAACGGCTAGTGCCACTTCTACACCTTACTCTCACCCTCCCGCCACCCGAAACCGGTTTGCGGTAAGAAAACAGTAAGGAATCAGCAAGCCCTCTCCCCCTCCTTCGGTTATACTGAGCCTGTGATTCGGCAATGGCCCTTCGTAGCACCGGCCGAATGGCGGTCTGCTACGCCTCCTGTCGATACAGCGGAATTCGCTGCCTTCGATAGAGAGAAAATTCCTTCTGATGTGCTCCTCGCCGAAGGCGAGTGGGCTGGCATCAAGCGCTCCGCACGCGGCGAATCCTCCGGACCAACGGGTCTCCCCTGGGTCGACTCCAACGGCTGGAAGATCCGCCTCCTCTCCCTCCAAAACCCCGGCAAGACCGTGTGGATCGATACCAAGGAGCCGGATGCCAATGAGATCATCCGCTTCGACCGCTACCTCGTGGGAATGGCAGATGCCGCTGCCCACCACGGGCGTTGGATCCTCCGATTCGATCCCGCTTTCCGCCAGGCCATCGCCTCGGCGCCGACAAGAACTTCGCCCGCCTCAAAGCTGCCGCCCGGTTCTTCGCCGCCAGCGAGAACCTCTGCAACCTCCCTGCCCGCGCCGTCACCGCCATCATCTCCGATTTCTCCGGCCCCAACGAGACGTACTCCCAGGAAATTCTCAACCTCGCCGCCCGCCAGCATCTGCCCTACCTTCCGCTCGACAAGCGACAGCTTACCGCTCTCCCGCCTGGATTGAAAGCAGTCGTCTACGCCGACGAGCAGCCGCCGTCCGCCCAGCTTCGCGCCCTCCTCACCCGCTTCGTCGAAGCCGGCGGTGTCCTCATGACCACTACCGCTTGGGGTAAGCCCGCCGGCTCCCCTCTTCCGGATAGCCCCACGGTTCGCTACGCCGTTTATAGCGCTGCGAAGGGCCGCATCGCTGTCCCGCATGGCGAGGAATCCGGCGATCCCTTTCTCGCCGCCGCCGATGCCCAGGTGCTGCTCAGCCATCGCAACGACGTCGTCCGCCTCTGGAATGGCGGCGCCATGGGAATTTACCCCACCGGAGATGCCCGCCGCTCCGTAGTGCACCTCATCAGCTACACCGGCCGGCCCGCCGCCGACCCCGTGTCCCTTTGGATCCAGGGCGAATTCCAGTCCGTCACGATTCATAGCTTCGAGTTCGCGTCCAAACCCCTACCCATCATTCGCCGCCGCGATGGTGTGGAAGTCCACTTGCCGCCGATCTCGATTTACGCTGCCGTGGAGGCAGTTGCTTAAGAGAGGGCCGAAATGCACATCACCCGCAGATCACTACTCACCACTGCCGGAGCCGCCATCCTGCCGTCGCGCGGATTCTCCGCCCCGCAAACCACACGAGTCGCCGTCGCCCAATGTCCCGATTACGGCCCCGCGCTCACTCCTGCCCTCAATCGCTTGTTCGACCAAATCGGCGGGCTCGGCCGCCTCGTCAAAGGCAAGACAGTGGTCATCAAGGTGAACCTTACGGGCAGTCCCACCTACCGCCTCGGCCATTCTCCGCTCGAAACGACGCACTACACGCATCCCTCCGTCATCGGCGCCACCGTGCACCTCATGGGACGCGCCGGGGCGCGCCGCATTCGCATCGTCGAGTCTCCTTGGTCCACCGCGGAGCCCATCGAAGAATACGTATTGCAGGCGAACTGGGAGCCCTCCGAGATTCTCCGCGCCGCTCCGTCTGTCGAGTTCGTCAATACTAATTGGGGCGGCCCGAAACAGAAATACTCCCGCTTCACCACTCCCAACGGTGGCCACATCTTCCCTGGCTTCGATCTCAACCCCGCCTACGAAGAGTGCGACGTGTTCGTCTCGCTCGCCAAGATGAAGGATCACGTCACCACAGGCATCACGCTTGCCATGAAGAACTGCTTCGGCATCACCCCCTGCACCATCTATGGCACGGGCGCCGGAAAGGATGAGCCGAGTCTCACTCCCACCGGCGGACGCAACATGTTTCATGCCGGCGATCGCCAGCCCTCCAAATCCGCCCCCCAGGAGCGTGCCCATTCCGTCCCCAAGCAAGGCGGCGCACGCGTTCCCCGCATCGTCGCCGACATCGTCTCCGCCCGCCCCATTCACCTTTCCATCGTTGAAGGCATCGACACCATGTCTGGTGGTGAGGGGCCCTGGACCGGACCCGGCCTCAAAGTCATCAGCCCCAAACTTCTCGTCGCCGGCCTCAACCCCGTAGCCACCGACGCCGTGTGCATGCGGCTCATGAACTACGATCCGTTCGCCTCCCGCGGCGCTCCGCCCTTTGAATCAAGCGACAACATGCTCGCCCTCGCCGAACAGCTCGGTGCCGGCACCCGCGACCCAAATCAAATCGACCTCTCCGGCGTGCCCATCGAACGCGCCAGATTCGACTTCGCGGCGCTCCGGGAACTCAAGAAGAAAATCCCCGGAGCACGCGTCTAACAAGTGGCGACGGGCCTCCAGGCCGGTCGCAGTTCAGCCTGGGAAGGCTGAACCATTCCTACTTCGCCGCCACCTTCACAATCCGCCCGGTCGCCAGTTCGCTCACGTAAATATCGCCATTGGCGTCGCGCACCATGCTTACCGGCGTCACCAACCCACCCTGCGCCACGGTCGGCGTTTGCGTGGCATATGTCACCAGCCGTCCCGGCAAACCCGGCTGCGCCAGCATGTTCGCTGAGAACTCCAGAACCCAGAACTGCGGCCGCGGATTATCATCGCTCTCCCGCACCAGTACATCCATCACCGACGTGTGATTGGTGAGAAACGGCTGCCACTCACCCGTGGTGGGATTCACCAGGTAGGCGCCCGACGCACCCGGAGTGAACGGAAACCCGCTCAGATAGGTCATCAGCAACTGATCGCCATAAGCCCGCACATTGGTCGGAACCACATCGCTCACCGGAGGCCCGAAGCCGCCCTGGTTCGGAATCGGCGGAAACGTAGCCATCGTCCGCGTCCGGCCGGTCGTCACATCCACCCGCAGCAGCTTGTTCTGCCCCGAATCGGCGATGTACAGAAAATTCGAGTTCCCCCGCGCAAAGTCCATCCCGAACGGATGAGACGCCCGTCCGATCGTGTTCGCATCCGGGGTCACATCCTGGAAGTTGGCCACCATCTGCACGGTCACCTTCGCTCCCGCGCCGTTATCCAACTCGACATCGATGCCGTTCGCCAACCTCAACTGATCCTGCGGCGTCATCGCAAACGGAGCCGTGATCGCTTCCAACTCCGCCGGAAAACGAAACGCCAGCAAGGCACTGAAAATCGGCGACGACGCCACCTTCGGATTCGGAATCTGCGTCCCAGGTGCAGTCCCCGAAATCACCACATCGCCTTCGCCCGTCAATGCGTACAACGTGCGTTCCCGCACGATCATTCCCGTGATGCTCTCATTACTTTCATCGGAGGAAACCGATGGCAGCCCCGACACCAAAACCGACTTCGCTCCGGTCGTCTTGTTGACCAGCGTAATTCTCCCGGCATTGGCCCCCTTTCCGGTTTCCCCTACCAGAAGGTTCCCCGCTGGAGTCATCGTCATCTTGTACGGCGATTCCAGCCCCGCCGCAACGGTCGCCGGCCCATCCTGGCCAAAGAGAGTGGCCTGTGCAAGAGTCAAGGCCGCAAGTAACAAACAAAATTGAATGAATTTTCGATTCATGGATAGCTCCTCTAGACAACGCGCTCTTTTGTGCAAAATCGGCGCATGAAAAACGCGCTCCATTCATCATTACGCAGCCGTCCTGTCAAATCCCACAATCGAATGTTACGCTGCCTTTGAGTGCCTTACCGTATTGACATCGCCGATCCCCCGCCGCACATCTTCGATCTCCTCGTGGACCTCGGCGCGCTCGATGTCGAATACGGTTCCGCAACCCTTTCCGCCATCCTCCCCGACAGCGTTCCTCTGGACGCGCTTTCCGCCTTCGGTGGAACCGTCTCCCCAGCCATCGCCCGCGATGCCGGGTCGGTGTGGCTGCTCCGCCCGCACCCCGTTCAAATCGGCGGCATCCTCATTTCCCCGCCTGACTCCGGCCCCGCCCCCCACACGTTGCGTCTCCTCGACTCCGATGCTTTCGGCAGCGGCCATCATCCCACTACGGCCCTTTGCCTCGAAGCCATACTCGACGCCCTGAGCGATGTGCCCGTGGACCATATCCTCGACGTTGGCACAGGCTCAGCCATCCTCGCCCTCGCCGCCTTGCACAAAGGCGTCACTCACGCCACCGCTCTCGACATCGATGCCGGCGCTCTCCACACCGCAGCCCGGAACGCACAGCTCAACCAACTCCACCATCGCCTGGAACTGGTACATGGCGGCCCCGGAGACATCCAAGGCACCTGGCCTCTGGTGATTGCCAATATCCTCGCCGCGCCGTTGATCGACATGGCGCCACTGCTGGCCCGCCGCCTCTCCACCCGTGGCCGCCTCATCCTATCCGGCATCACCGATACACTGGAAGCCGAGGTCCGCCAAGCCTACCGCCGCGTCGGAATCGAGCACAGGGAAACCAGATCCCGCCACGGCTGGGTCGCCCTCAGCATGCACACAACGTGGTAGCAACCCGCGTCGGTTGGCCTGCCTCAGGACCGCACGTATCCTAAGCCGCCCGCGAAAACCGCTATAAACGTGGTCGTCAACGTTGCCACGTCCTTCGATGGCCCGCTCCGGTCTTCACCTCAAGCCCAAATGCTTCCGCAAGAATCGCAACTGTTCGCCGGAGAGCCGCCCTGGAGAATTGGCGAGCGCGGAGGCAATCGCCTCGTGAATCCTTGCGGGTCTCGGAAGAACCAAGTCCGTGTTACCGCACTTTGCACAATCCGCCATCTCCACCCCTTGCAGAACGACATTGGACAACCCGCTCTCCGCATAGCGATGCATTCCCCGGCGCGTGGGGATCATCTCCTCACAGTTGCTACATTCATGAAGTTCGGCCATGCAGGACATTTTCTTGTTGGTAGAATACCAATCCTCAAGCGAGTTGGGCTGCCCTCCAAAACGCAAAGACGGCCGGCGAGCCACAAGGGACCCACCGGCCGTCTCTCCCACTCAACAAACTCCAGAACCTACGCCGTCCGCGCAGACTCCGTCTTATCCGCAATCGCTGCCTGCGCCGCCGCCAACCGCGCGATCGGCACACGGTACGGCGAACAGCTCACATAGTTCATCCCAACCCGGTAGCAAAATTCCACCGAGCTCGGCTCACCACCATGCTCGCCGCAGATCCCAACTTCCAGATCCGGCCGCGTCGCACGCCCGTTCTTCACGGCGTAATCCACCAGCTTGCCCACGCCTTCCTGGTCGAGCACAGCAAACGGATCGGCCTTGAAGATCTTCCGAGCCTCGTAATCCTTCGAGAACTTCGTATAGTCATCGCGCGACAGACCCATCGTCGTCTGCGTCAGGTCGTTCGTACCGAAGCTGAAGAATTCCGCTTCCTTCGCCACCAGATCCGCCGTCAGCGCCGCACGCGGAATCTCGATCATCGTGCCGATCATGTACTTGAGCTTTTTCATGCCGGCCTTGGCCAGCACTTCATCCGCTACAGCCTTCACGATCGCCTTCTGATTCTCCAATTCCTGCACGCTGCCGATCAGCGGAATCATTACTTCCGGAATAACCTTCACGCCCTTCTTGGCCACCTGCACGGCGGCTTCGAAGATCGCCCGCGCCTGCATCTCCGTGATCTCGGGATACGTGATACCCAAACGGCAGCCACGGTGACCCAGCATCGGGTTGAACTCATGCAGCTCTTCCACGCGCTTCAACAGCTCCGGCAGCGCCTTCTTCAGATCGCCCACCGACATCTTGTAGCGCGCGGCCATTTCCTTCTTCAGCTTCGCATCGGCGTTCGGCAACTTCGCCAGATCCACCATCAACTCTTCCCGCTTCGGCACGAATTCGTGCAGCGGCGGATCCAGCGTGCGGATCACCACAGGATATCCGTCCATCGCCTTGAACAACCCGGCGAAGTCGGCGCGCTGCATGGGAAGGAGCTTCTGCAACGCCTTGCGGCGGTCCTTCTCGTTCGTCGACAGAATCATCGCCTGCACGTGCGGCAGGCGGTCTTCGCCGAAGAACATGTGCTCCGTACGGCACAGTCCAATGCCCTCGGCTCCGAACTTGCGAGCGACCTTTGCATCACGCGGAATATCGGCATTGGCGCGCACGCCGAAGCCGCCGCGGAATTCATCGGCCCACGACATGAACGTCGCCAGAATACCGGAAGTCGGATCGGCTTCCATCGTGCCCGCCTGACCGGCATAGATCTCGCCCGTCGAGCCGTCCAGCGACAGCCAGTCGCCTTCCTTCAGCACGATCTTCTTGCCGCCCACGTTCACCGTCAGCGTCTTCGCGCGTTCATCCACGCTCACTGACTCGGCGCCCGCCACGCAAGGCGTACCCATACCGCGGGCCACCACGGCCGCGTGGCTCGTCATACCGCCGCGCGACGTCAGAATGCCCTTCGCCGCTTCCATACCGTGAATATCGTCCGGCACCGTTTCCTTGCGAACCAGCACCACCGGAGCCTTCACCGATTGCTCCACCGCCTCATCGGCCGTGAACACGATCTTGCCCACCGCGGCGCCAGGCGACGCCGGCAAGCCCTTGCCCAGCTTCGTCAGATCTTTCAGCGCCTTCGGATCCAGCATCGGGTGCAGCAGTTGATCCAGCTGCGCCGGATCCACACGCATCACCGCTTCCTTCTTCGTGATCAGCGATTCCTTCACCATCTCCGCGGCAATCCGCACCGCGGCCGGACCGGTCCGCTTGCCGTTGCGCGTCTGCAGCATCCACAGCTTGTTCTCTTCAATCGTGAACTCGAAGTCCTGGATATCGCGATAGTGGCGCTCCAGCATCGACGTGATGTCGCGCAGTTGCTGATAGGCTTCCGGCATCACTTCGCCGAGTTCGGAAATCGTGCGCGGCGTGCGAACACCCGAAACCACGTCCTCGCCCTGCGCGTTCACCAGGAACTCGCCGTAGAACACGTTCTCGCCCGTCGCCGGATTGCGCGTGAAGCCGACACCCGTGGCGCAGGTATCGCCCATGTTGCCGAACACCATCGCCTGCACGTTCACTGCCGTGCCCAGCGTCTCTTCAATCTTGTTCTGCTTGCGGTAGAACTTGGCGCGCTCATTGAACCACGAACGGAACACCGCATCGCGGGCGCCTTCCAACTGCTTGTGCGTATCCTGCGGGAAAGGCTTGCCGGTCTTCTTCTTCACCAGCGCCTTGTAGTCCGCAATCACCTGCTGCAAATCTTCCGCCGTCAGATCCGTGTCCAGCTTGATCTTGCGCTTCTTCTTCTGCGAATCGAAGATGTGCTCGAACTCGTCCTTCTCAATATCCAGCACCACGTTTCCGTACATCTGGATGAAACGGCGATAGCTGTCATAAGCGAAGCGCGGGTTGTTCGTCTTCTTCAACAAACCACCCACCGTCTGATCGTTCAGGCCCAGGTTGAGAATCGTGTCCATCATGCCCGGCATTGAGAACGGAGCGCCGCTACGCACGCTCACCAGCAGAGGATTCTCGGCATCGCCGAGCTTCTTTCCCATCTGCCCTTCCAAAACGCCCAGCGATTCGTACATCTGCGTGTTGATTTCCTGCGGCGTCTTGTTGCCGCTCTTGAAATAAACGTTGCAGGCATCGCAAACAATCGTGAAACCCGGAGGCACCGGAACGCCGATGCGGCTCATCTCGGCGAGGTTCGCGCCCTTGCCGCCGAGTACGAATTTCATCTTGCCGTCGCCTTCAGCGGTCCCGCCGCCGAACGAGTAGACGTACTTGCTCATACTTGTTTTGCTATCTCCTTAGCTAGCTTGAGAACTGGTCACGATCTCCGAAAAATCGGCGATCGAGGAGAACTCAGTCAATAGGTTCGCGAGTAGGGTCAGCCGATTGCGCCGCACCTTCGCGTCGGGTGCATTCACCAGCACCTTGTCGAAAAATTGATCCACTTGGGGGCGTAGCGACGCGATCACACTCAACGCGGAGCGATAGTCCCGCTGCTCACGAAATGCCGCTACCTTTGCCTTCGTCTGTTCGAAAGCCGCAAGCAACTCGGCCTGCGGACCCGACTCCAACAAAGCCCCATCCACCTCGCCCGCCGCCTCAAAATTCGCCTGCCGCAGAATGTTCTTGATGCGCTTGAAACTCGCCGCCAGCGGCTCAAAATGCGCCGTTGGACGCACCGCCTGAATCGCCGACATCCGCTCATCGACATCCGGCAAACTCTCGCACCCTGCCGCCAACACGGCGTTCACTTCGTCATACGCGAACCCGCGCACGTCCTTGAAGTAATACCGTACCCGGTCCAGCAGAAACTCCAGCAACGCCGCATCGCCTCCAGCCACCGAAGACAACGGCAAGGTGATTTTCCCTTCCACCAGAATCTTCACCACGCCCTGCGCCGCGCGCCGCAATGCAAACGGATCCTTCGACCCGCTCGGAATCAGCCCAATCCCAAAACAACCGCGCAACGTGTCGATCTTATCGGCCAGCGCCACCATGCGGCCGTCCGGCGTCGAAGGAACCGAATCCTCCATGCTCACCGGTTTGTAGTGATCGTAGATGGCCTTCGCCACGGCTTCCGGCTCGCCTTGCGCCCGCGCGTACAATCCGCCAACCACACCTTGCAGTTCGGTGAACTCCTTCACCATATCGGTGGTCAAATCGCATTTCGAAAGCAAAGCCGCCCGCGCGGCATCCGTGCCGCCGCCCAGCTCGCCCACCAGCGTCACCATCCGCTTCGTCTTATCGAGATACGAACCGAGCTTCGCCTGGAACGTCACATTGGCCAGCGAGTCCACACGATCAGCCAGCTTCTTCTTCTGATCGAATTCCCAGAAGAACCGCGCATCGTTGAACCGCGCCCGCAGCACACGCTCATTGCCGTGCTGCACAATCCCGTCCGGATCGCCCGCGATATTCATCACCGCCACGAAATGCGGAGCCAGTTTCCCGGAAGCATCAGCGACGGAGAAATACTTCTGATGGTGCCTCATCACGGTGATCAGCACTTCTTCCGGCAGCGACAGATAGCCCGCATCGAAGCTGCCTAGAATCGGCGTCGGATACTCGGTGATAAACACCAGCGTCTCGAGCAAAGCCTCGTCCGTCTTCACCGACAATCCCTTGCCCGCCACCAGCGCCGCGATGCCATCCAGAATCCGCTTCCGGCGGTCGTCGGCCGAAAGAATCACGCCATTGGCCGCCAGTTGCGCTGCATAGGTTTCAGCGGTCACCGTGAAGCTGCCGCCCATCCGCCGGTGCCCTTGCGACACATTGCCCGCCGCTACGCCCGCCAGCGTGAACGGAATCACGTCCGCTCCCAACAGCGCCACCATCCATCGGATCGGGCGGATAAACCGCGGGCCGCCCTTCCCCGTCCAATACATCGTCTTGGGAAAGTAGATCTTCAGGATGATCTGCGGCAGTTGCTCCGCCAGAATGGCCTTCGCATCAGCCCCCGCCAGCTTCTTCCGCACCGCAACATATTCGCCCTTCGCTGTTTTTTCTGTGAACAGCTCGGAAACATCCACACCATTCTTCTTGGCGAAGCCCGCCGCCGCGCCGGTCGGCTTTCCATCTTTGAAAGCAGCCGCTACCGGCGGACCCAGCACCAGTTCTTCCGAATCTTCCTGCCTGTCCAGCACGCCATCCACAATCAGCGCCAGCCGCCGTGGAGTCGCCTCCGCCAGCTTCACAACTCCGCCCAACCGCGCCTCGGCCAGCGCCTTCTCCACCATCTCGCGGAAATTGCCCAGCGCCGAACGGATCATCCAATCGGGAATCTCTTCCGTCCCTAGTTCAATCAACAACGGTAGCGCCGGCATTTCTACGCCACCTCTTCCACAACCGGAGCATTCTGCGCCATCCACAATCCGGCCACGCCTACCGCCAGCTTCCTCACGCGCCCGATCACGCCTACGCGCTCCGTCACCGAAATCGCACCCCGCGCGTCCAGCAGATTAAACACATTCGAGCACTTCAGCACCTGGTCATACGCCGCCAGCACCGGAAACCGCTTCTTGTCCGGATACTTGGGAAACGCGTCCACCAGCCGCTGGCATTCCCGCTCGTGCAGTTGGAACAACTGCCACAGCATCTCCGTATCCGCCATCTCGAAGTTGTACACCGAATGCTGCAATTCTTCGGCGTGACGCACCTTGGCGTAGCGCGTATCCCGCGTCCAGTCAATATCGAACACGCTCGATTTGTCCTGTAGAAACGCCACCAGCCGTTCAATTCCGTAGGTGATTTCCGCCGGCACCAGGTCCAGGTCGATTCCGCCGCATTGCTGGAAATAGGTGAACTGCGTGATCTCCAGACCGTCCATCATCACCTGCCAGCCAATGCCCCATGCGCCCAGCGTCGGCGATTCCCAATTGTCTTCTTCAAACTTCAGATCATGCTTCGTGAGATCGATCCCGATTGCCTCCAGCGACCCTAAATACTGGTCCAGAATATCGGAAGGCGAGGGCTTCAAAATCACCTGCAATTGCTGGTGCTTGTAAAGCCGGTTGGGATTCTCACCATAGCGGCCATCGGCCGGCCGGCGGCTTGGTTGAATGTATGCCACCCGGTACTCTTCCGGCCCCAGAACGCGTAGAAAGGTCTCCGGGCACATCGTCCCTGCACCCACTTCCACATCGTAAGGTTCCTGAATAATACAGCCGCGGTCAGACCAATACCGCTTCAGTTTGAAAATCGTTTCTTGAAATGTATCCATGGAGGGTACGGCATTCGCCGTGCCATTCTAGGCACACGACGGTAACTATCAAGGTTAGCATAGGCGGTGGCGGCGAGCCTCCCGGCCGATCGGAAGCCGTATATCAGTTCATCCCCGCAACCCAGCGATGCAACGCCTTCAGCCGCCGCTCAATCTCCTCACGATCGCGTGCTTCAGGAGCGAGACTCAAATACTGCGACAGGTCCCGTTCCGCATCCTTGTAATGCCGCATCTGCAGATTCAGATATCCGCGCTGCCGGTATTCGGTGGCATCGTTTGGCGATGCTTGCACCAACAGATCCTGCACCGTCAGCGCCTTGTCCCAGGCATTTCCTCGCAAATACGCCGCCCGCATGTTGTTCAACATTCGCAACGCCATTTGCCGCTTGCTCACTGGCTCCAACGCCTGCCAGTTCGAGGACATGTCCTGCCCTGTAATCCGGCTCGCCAGCGCCAGGCATTCCGCCCCGTCCATCAAACGCCCGTTATGAAAGGGATCGATGTAATGCTGCGTTTCCCCGTCGTCATACTCCACCAGGAAATGGCCGGGCATCCCAATCCCCCACACCGGACGGCCCAGCCTCCGCCCAATCTCCATGTACACCAGTGATAACGTAATCGGCAGCCCCGTGCGCTCCATCAATACCTGGTTCAGACACGAGTTCATCGGGTTATAGTAATCGCCGCCATTGCCGCGAAACCCTAATTCGTCGAACAGATATTCGTTCGTGATGCGGATATAGGAAAGCCCGTCGTCGCCTTCGTTCACCCGTTCCCCAAATTCGTTGGCATACGAATCGATCAGATCGATCCAGGGGGCAACTTCCAAGTCCGGGAATTCGATGGTTGCCAGTTCCAGTGCGGCAACGTCCAGTGGAACGTTTTCGTCGTTGTGCACCAGCAAATCGAGCAGGGCGTTCACTTGGTGGCTAGAATAGCATATCCATGCGTTTCTCCCTTTGCGCCGCCGTGTTGCTTTTCGTAAACCTCCTCGGCGCGGAATGGCAGGTCCGAACTCTCCGCATTCCACCGCAAACGAAAGGCGTAGCCGCCACCGCCAACCATCTCTACACGTGGGGCAACGGCCTGCAACACAACGGCAAACCACTCCGCTCGGAATCCTTCGGGCCCGCCGGCTGCCTCGCCGACATCAACGACGACCGTCACCCCGACCTCGTCCTCCACCGGCTCCCCGGAGAGCTGATCTGGCTCGAAGGTCCACGGTTCCAAACTGCACACATCATCGATACAGAGGCCGATTTCGCCAACTGCCTCGCCGCGACTCTGCATGGCCGGAAAGGCATCCTGCTCACTCACCGTGGCCTGCAAGTCCGCTTCTACAGCATCCCCGAACCCGCGAAAATCACGCAAAAGTGGCCATACCACGAAATCTACTCGTTCTACACCGCTTCCTACCAGGCCGGACTCCTCCTCCAGGACATCAACGCCGACGGCCTTCCCGACATTCTCTGCGGCAACTACTGGATCCAGTCCCCGGCTGAATTCGAGCTCCCCTGGCGTCTCTACGCCATCAACACGTACAACGACACTCCCGAAGCGGCCCACATGCGGCTGCAGTGGATCAATGGCCGGTTGCTGGCGAGCCAGGGCGAACTGGAGCTGGGCAGGGTGGTGCTCTTCACGCCACCAGCGGACCCGACGCAGCTCTGGCACCCGGAACCGATCGCCGGGAATCTCGCGCACCCGCACGCCGCTGCTCGCAAGGGCTACATTCTGCTTGCCGAAGCGACCCGCCTCTGGCTCCTCCACAACCAACAGAAACGCCTCCTGCACCAGGGCCTCGCCATTCACACGCTGCTCGAAACCAGCGACGGATTCCTCGCTATCGGAGAGCAGGGTGCCCTCCGCCTGAAACAGCTACCATAAAGCCATGTCCTGGCTCAAAAAGGTCGCCTTAGCCCTGTTGGTGCTCGTTCTCACCCTAGGAGCTTTGTTCGCTACCGGCCTGCTCCGTTTCGAGCTCGCCGGCAGCGGTTCGAATGTCTTCTTTTCCTTTGGCAGCAAAGAGAGCCAGATCGAAAAACTCGAGGCCAGCCGCAGCCAGCAACCCGCAGCCCCCGCGCCTGCGCCGGAACCGGAACCGGCCCCTGCCCCTGCTCAACCTACCGCGGAAGCACCTGCCGCCGCACCCGCCTACTGGACCGATTTCCGCGGCCCCAACCGCGACGGCCTCGCCGCCGAAAAAACCATCCTCACCAACTGGCCCCTGAAACCTCTCTGGAAACAGCCCATCGGCGGCGGTTACTCGAGCTTCGTCTTCGGTGAAGGCCGCGCTTACACCATTGAGCAGCGCCGCGACAAGGAGTTTGTCGCCGCCTACGACGTCAAGACCGGAAAAGAACTCTGGACCCACAGCTACCCCGCCAACTTCCAGGAGTCCATGGGCGGCGATGGCCCGCGCGCCACCCCGACCTTCCATGCAGGAAGGGTCTACTCGATGGGAGCAACCGGCGAGATGCGCACCCTCGACGCCAAAACAGGAAAGGTTATCTGGTCCAAAAACATCCTCAGCGAGAACAACGCTTCCAACCTCACTTGGGGCATGTGCGCCGCACCGTTAATCGTCGACAACATGGTCATCGTCCAACCCGGCGGCTCCAGTTCCAATTCCGTGGTCGCCTACGACAAAGACTCCGGCAAGAAGATCTGGGGCTCACTCGACGACGCGCAAGCGTACACCTCCCCCATGCTCGTCACCATCGATGGGAAACGCCAGATCCTCACCGTTACCGCCAAACGCGCCGTCGGCCTCGAACCCGAATCCGGCAAGCTCCTCTGGGACTACCCCTGGACCACCCAATACGACGTCAACGCGTCCCAGCCCATCCTCGCCGGCAACAATCAGGTCCTGCTCACCGCCGGCTACGGCCACGGCGCCGGTCTCATCACCATCGCCAACGGCAAGGCCACCAAGGTCTGGGAAAACAACCGCATGAAAAACCGCTTCAACAGCGGCATCCAGTTTGAGGGCCACGTCTACGGCCTCGATGAAAGCATCTTTTCCTGTATTCGAATTTCGGATGGAGAGCAAATGTGGAAAGCAGGCAGGTATGGCTACGGGCAGGTCATTGGGGCGGGTGGCCACCTCATCGTCATCACCGAACAGGGCGAACTGGTCCTCGTCAAACCGTCACCCAAGGAACTCATTGAGGTGGCCAAATTCGAAGCAATCAGCGGCAAAACGTGGAACGTCCCCGCCATCGATCAAGGCATTCTACTCGTGCGGAACGCCGCCGAGATGGCAGCGTTCCGTATTCAGTGAGGACTGGCCTCCAGGCCGGTCCGCGTGCAGCCTGGGAAGGCTGCACTTCTTACTCCTTCACGTCGATCTTCACCGAACGCGGCTTCGCAATCTCCTTCTTCGGCAAGGTGATCGTCAGCACACCGTTCTTGTACTCCGCGGAAACCTTCTCCGGATCCACCGTCTCCGGCACTGAGAAGTAGCGGGCGAATGAGCCGTAGCTGCGCTCAATGCGGTGATAGCCCTTCTCCTTCTTCTCCCCTTCGAACTTCCGCTGCCCCTTCAGGCTCAGCGTTCCGTTCTCCAGATCCACCTTGATGTCGCTCATCTTCACGTCCGGCAGATCCGCCTTCAGAATCACTTCGTTTTCCGTCTCCAGAATGTCCACGGCAGGAGTCCAGGGCCGGCCCTGCGACGTCTCATCGATCCACTTGCTCAAAGTGTCCTGGAATAGACGAAACTCGGCAGGAAACGCTTCCAGCCCGGAGATGGGATTGTAACGGGTCAGCATAGTAGTTTCTAGAACCTCCATTTAGCTCAAAGTTTCAGTAGTTGGAAGAGACTGTCGTAATGTCTCTACATCACCAATATAAAATCTTAGTGCTAACTTGTCAAGTAATTTTATTTGGTGAACAGTAATTTTTCGGCTCCCTACCCAAAGTACAATGTCTTCTGCATCCCTATGTCCCCCTACTCCTCCAAACCCTGGCTCCAACACTATCGCGTCCCTCACACCCTCCCCATCCCCCACCAAACCCTCCGCGATGCCTTCCTCGTCAACACGCACGCAAACCCACAAGCCCTTGCTATCCAATACTTTGACCGCGCTTTCTCCTTCGCCGAGCTGGACGATCTCTCCTCCCGCCTCGCCTCCGTCTTCGCCCGCATGGGAGTCTCCCATGGCGATCGCGTCGCCCTCTCCCTTCAGAACAACCCCCAGTTCGCCATCGCTCAACTCGCCGCCTGGAAACGCGGAGCAGCCATCGTCCCGCTCAGCCCCATGTACAAAGAGGAGGAGCTTGCCTACCAGTTGCAAGACTCCGGTGCCAAAGCCTGGATCGGTCTCGACTCCCTCTTCGCCGGACCGGCCGGCCCCGCACTCTCCAGCGCCGGTATCTCCAATGTCCTCACCACCAACGAGCTCGATTTCCTCACTCCAGCCACGTCATCGCCAATCCTCGCCCAGTCCGCCAAGCTGCATCTCCCCGAAACGGCTGACCTCCTCACCGAACTGCACCGAACCGAACCCGACAGCGACGACATCCTCCCCCTCGGACCCGGCGACCTGGCCCACATCGTATACACCTCCGGCACCACCGGCAAGCCCAAGGGCTCCATGGGCCTGCACCGCCACATCGCCTTCAATTCCAACGTCTTCCGCACCTGGATGGATCTCCGTCCCGGCCAGGACGCCGTTCACGGCATGGCCCCGCTCTTCCACATCACCGGCCTCGTGGCCCACCTTGGCGTCTCGATGCTCGCCGGCATCCCCCTCGTCCTCTTCCACCGCTTCCACCCCGGCGAGTGCTTCCGCCTTGCCCGCCAGTACAACTCCACCTTCACCGTCGCCTCCATCACCGCTTACCTCTCCCTGCTCAACGACCCCGCCGCCCCGGAAGGTGGCTTCCTCAGCAAGTGCTTCACCGGAGGAGCCGCTGTCGCCCCGGCCGTCACAGAAGACTTCGAGCGGCGCTGTGGCTGCTACATCCACAACACCTACGGCCTCACCGAAGTGAACTCTCCGTCCCACTCTGTTCCCTACGGCACCCGCGCCCCGGTCCACGCCGAATCCGGCGCCCTCGCCATCGGAGTCCCGGTCCCCAACTGCGATGCGCAGATCGTCGACACCACCAACCCAGACAAAATCCTTCCCCCCGGCGAACCCGGCGAGCTCCTATTGAAAGGCCCCTTCGTCTTCGAAGGCTATTGGAATAGACCTGACGCCACCAAAGCCGCCTTCCACGACGGCTGGTTCCTCACTGGCGACATCGTCATCATGGATCCCTCCGGCTGGTTCTACATCGTCGATCGCAAGAAGGACATGATCAACGCCTCCGGCTTCAAGGTCTGGCCTCGCGAAGTGGAAGACGTCCTCTACCGCCACCCCGCGGTCCGCGAAGCCGCCGTCGTTGGCATCCCCGACCCCTACCGCGGCGAGTCCGTCAAAGCCGTCGTCTCCCTCCGCTCCGATTACACACAGCCCGTCACCCCCAGCGAAATCGCGGCCTTCTGCAAAGAGCGCCTCGCCACCTACAAAGTCCCCCGCATCGTCGAATTCATCGATGAGATCCCCAAAACTCCCAGCGGCAAGTTCCTTCGCCGGGCTTTACGCTCTACGTAATAGATTCCATGATTCTGTTAGCATAGAAATAGCGAATCAAAGACTGCTATGGAACACATTGGCCGCAAGCTCTCGTTCCTGGACCGCTACCTGACGCTGTGGATCTTCCTGGCCATGGCGATCGGTGTGGGTGCTGGTTATGCACTCCCCGGCGTGGTCCGGCTCATCACAGATTTTCAGGTGGGAACCACTTCGATACCCATCGCCGTTGGCCTCATCCTCATGATGTATCCACCCCTGGCGAAAGTTCGCTATGAGGAGATAGGAGAGGTCTTCCGCAATCGCAAGGTTCTCCTCCTTTCCCTCGTTCAGAACTGGATCATTGGCCCTGTCCTCATGTTCGCTCTCGCGGTCATCTTCCTCCGTGACTATCCCGAGTACATGGCGGGTCTCATCATGATCGGCCTCGCCCGCTGCATCGCCATGGTCATCGTGTGGAACGAATTGGCCAAGGGCAACACGGAATACGCCGCCGGCCTGGTCGCCTTCAATTCCGTATTCCAGGTCCTGTTCTACTCCGTCTATGCGTGGATCTTTCTCACCTTGCTCCCGCAGTGGTTCGGGATGGAGGGAACCATCGTCAAGGTCACCATTTCACAGATCGCGCAAAGTGTGTTCATCTACCTCGGAATCCCCTTCCTCGCCGGTTTCCTCACCCGTTTCTCCCTGGTCCGCATCTATGGGCGCCAGTGGTACGAGACACGCTTCATCCCGCGCATCAGTCCACTCACCCTCACAGCTTTGCTCTTCACCATCCTGGTCATGTTCTCGCTAAAAGGGGACTACATCATCCGCCTCCCCGGCGATGTCCTCCGCATCGCCATTCCGCTGTTGATCTACTTCGTTCTCATGTTCCTCGTATCGTTCTGGATGGGGCACCGCCTCGGCGCGGATTACTCACGAACCACCACCCTTTCCTTCACCGCAGCCAGTAATAACTTCGAGCTCGCCATTGCCGTTGCGGTCGCCGTGTTCGGCATTCACTCCGGCGCAGCCTTCGCCGCCGTCATTGGGCCGCTGGTCGAGGTACCCGCGCTGATAGCGCTCGTGAACGTCGCTCTCTGGTTTCAACACAATTGGAAATGGAAGGAGGAGATCTCTCATGCAGCGAGTGCTCATCCTGTGCACCGCTAACTCTGCCCGCAGCCAGATGGCGGAGGGTTTGTTACGGCACGACTCCGGCCATCTCTTTGCGGTGGAAAGCGCAGGCACCAAACCCGGTTTCGTGCGGCCCGAGGCCATTGCAGCCATGCGGGAAATAGGCGTCGACATCACCAGCCACCGGTCGAAGTCGGTGAATGAGTTCGCCGATCAAGCCTTCGATCACGTCATCACCGTCTGCGATAACGCCAACGAGAGCTGCCCCATCTTTCCCGGCCACACCAACCGCAGCCATCACAGTTTCGAGGATCCTGCCGCAGTCCAAGGCTCCGATGAGGAGCGGCTCGAAGCCTTCCGCCGGGTGCGCGATCAAATCCGGTCATTCCTGCGGGAGTTCGCGGCGCAACATTCCTGACCCACCGCGGAACAACCCGCCCCACGATGCATCGAGCGGCAACCACCGCAGCGGTGCGTAGCAACTCACCGATCCAATCTCACTCACGTGCATCAATCCATGCCCTCTGGGGCACACCAACTCCGTCCCGTGCCATTCCAGAAACGTGTGCGATGCCGCCCCGATCCCTGCCGGATGCCGCAATCGGCGCAGACACTGCGGACATCGCCGCCTCTGGTCGAGCAGCGCCCACCGCAGCCCCAACACAATCCCCGGAATAATCCCATGCGGTCCAGCCCCCGCCACCTTCGTCCCCACCAGAATCGCCGTCCCCCAGAACACAACCAGTAACACCAGGGCCATCTTCGCCAATAGAAACATCCACCACCGGTGCCCCGTCCCACAACCCACCCGTAACGGTGTGGATGCCGGCAGCACCAGCAATGCGATTCCCACGGTCAACGCAAACAGTGGCGCCGATCGCACCAGCAACTGCCCGCCCGAAAACCAGCAGCAGGCCGCGGCCAGAACCGCGAGCAAAGCCAGGCACCCGCCTGGAGAATCCAAAAGCGATCCTCCCCCCACCACATTCCTCCGCATCCACCACGCATCAGCCCAAGCACCGAAACAAAACCGCACAGCTTGTCCCGGCGCATGCCGCCTCACAAACTCCAACTCCGCTCGCCACTCGGCAAGCCATTCCTCACGCGCGCGCTCCGGTACCAACAACGACGCAATCCGCAACAGCATCGCTTACCCCTCCACTCGCCCAGGAGTATTGACTTCCCCCCAACTGCTGCTACCTTGAGATCTGGAGGGAATCCCACCCGTATGGGCAGGGTTCTTTGGCCTTAGCCAAAGCGGATCGTAACAACGATACGCCTTAGCGTCAGGGCAATGCTGACGCTGATGCGGAAACGCATTTGGTACCTCCTTCTCCGGGTCTGGCTCACGGTTGCTGCCGTGAGCCTCCCAGCCTCTAGAAGGAAGCAGCCCGAAAACGCTGCCCATCACGTCATCCCTCCTCGAATAAAGTGCTCGTAAGTCTCCGTCCCTCTCGCTTCTATTCCAGGGCATTCAGTTTCGCCAGCAGCGGATACCGCTTCACCGACGCCTCCAATACGCCCCGCCCTTCCTCCGTCACCCGGTAATACTTCCGCGGCGGCCGTTGCCCCGCCCCAATGCTCTCATCCTCCCAGTGCGACTCTACCAATCCGTCCCGCTCCAGCCGCCGCAGCGCCGGATACACGGTCCCGCTCGGCAACCCCGTCATCTCCATCACACTGAACCCGTATCCGTCTCCTGCGGCAATTGCCCGCAGAACCAAAGCAGCAGTGTGCGACAACCGATGATCCACCATACCTATATAGCATACTACTTGACCTCTTGATATGTACCATGCTACATAGGTGCATGCTCTCTCTCCACAACCTCTCCAAATCCTTCCTCCAAATCCCCGCCGTCCAAAACGTCTCCTTCTCCGCCCTCCCCGGCCAGATCACCGGCTACCTCGGCCCCAACGGCTCAGGCAAATCCACCACCATGAAGATCATCACCGGCCTCCTCCAGCCTTCCTCCGGCGAAGTTCTGTTCGATAACCAACCCATATCCCGAGACCGCATCGCCTTTCAACAACGCCTCGGCTACGTCCCCGAAGAACCGCATCTTTATTCCCACCTCACCGGACTCGAATACCTCACCATAGTCGCCGAACTCCGCATTCTCCCCACCTCCCAATCCCGCCCTCGCATCGATACTCTCCTCCGCCTCTTCTCCCTCCACCCCGACCGCCACGTCCCGCTCTCCGCCTACTCCAAAGGCATGCGCCAGAAAATCCTGCTCATCGCCGCCCTCCTCCACAACCCCGATCTCCTCCTCCTTGACGAGCCCTTCTCCGGCCTCGACGTCGCCACCGGCCTCGCCCTCCGCAGCCTCCTCGAAGAACTCGCCCACCGGGGCAAAGTCATCCTCTTCAGCTCCCATGAGCTCGAAACCGTGGAACGCGTCTGCTCCCGAGTCGTCATCCTCCACAAGGGCCGTGTCGTCGCCGACGATTCCATCTCCCGTCTCCGCGAACTCATGTCCCTCCCCAATCTCGAAGCCATCTTCTCCCAACTCGCTGTCGAACAGGACACCGCGGCCCTCTCCCGCCAAATCGCCGACGTCATTGCCGGGTGAACCATGGAAAAACGTCAATTCCGCACGCTCTTCCGCCTCTTCCTGTTCCGCCTCATCGATTTCGATCTCCTCTCCACCCATGCCCAAGGCGACTCCCAGCGCCTATTAGGCCAATTCGCCTCGCTACTCATCTTCATCAGCATGGTGCTGTCCCTCGGCACGCTCAGCGTCTCCGGAACGAAACTCATCTCCGCCTGGAGCCTGCAACACGCCTTCATCGCCACCACCATGCTGATCGTGGGCCTCTTCGCCGTCCTCAGTTGGGAATCGACATTCCCCAGCAAGGACGATCTCTTCATCCTTCGCCCGCTCCCTCTCCAAACCCGGACCATCTTCGCCGCTAAAGTGGCAGCCACGGCAGCCGCGCTGGTTCTCACGGTTGTATGCCTTCATGCGCTTCCCAGCCTGATCTGGCCCATCGGACTCCACGGTGCGCCGGCACAACAACTACCGGCCCTCACCTGGCTCCCCCCGCTTCCGGACACGAACCTAGATACCATCGCCCCTGCCCTCCAGCACGATGTCCAACTCCCTCATCCCAATGCCGCACTCGCCATTGCCATCTCGCAACACGGCCGAAGCCGCATCCTCACCTTCGGCGCTGCCCGCCCGGATTCCCTCTTCCCCATCGGTTCCATTAGCAAAACATTCACCGCGCTCGCCCTCGCCCGAAGCGCACTCCCACTCCACTCGACCCTCACCTCGCAACCCGATTCCATCACCCTGCTCGATCTCGCAACCCACTACTCCGGCCTTCCGCCCATGCCTCCCTACGCAAAACCGGACTACAGTGGCGAACAACTGAACGCCTACCTCCAGCGCCGCAGCCTCCAGCGTCCAACCCAACCCACATTCGCCTACAGCAACCTCGGCTACGCCGTATTGGGCCAATTCCTAGCCGCCCGCGCCTCGCTCCCTTTCCACCAACTCCTCGCCCGCGAGATCACCACGCCGTTAAACCTCCCCGACACCACTCTCAACCCAACCCCCGAACAGCAGACCCGCATCCTCCCCGGCTTCAACCCTCGCTGGCAACCCGCCCCCCTCATCCACCTCGAGGCCTTCGCCCCCGCCGGAGCCCTCTACTCCACTCCCACCGATCTCCTGCGCTACCTCGAGGCCAATCTCCACCCGCCGCCCGAACTCGCCGCCGCCACCCGCCTCGCTCACCAGCCCCACCGCCCCGTCTTCGGCAACTACCGCATCGGACTCGCCTGGATCATCGACACCGAAACGGGCATTCACTGGCACAACGGCGCCATCGGAGGGTTCACCAGCCACGCCTTCCTCCACCCCTCGAACAACTACGCAGCCGCTATCCTCTTCAATCAATCCCTCTCCCCGGTTCCCTTCGTCGAACAAATCGCCACGCACCTCCGCCAGCGCCTCTCGGGCCAACCTGCCATCGCCCTCCAAACCATCGAAATACCAGCAACCACCGGCCTGCTGCACATTCCGCGCACATTCCTCGCCTACTGGATCACCATGCTCCTCGCCGCCGCATTCATCTATTGCGCGGTGCTCGCCACGCAAGGTCTCGCTGCGCAGCTCCTCCCCCGCGGCCTCTTCCTCCGCGCTGCGCCGCTCCTGCAAATCACGTTGCTCACCGCTTTGATCGCCGGCTCTTTTCTCCAACCCAGCGCCACTCCGCAATCCATCACCGAAGCCCAAGGCGCAGGACTCCTCCGCTACTCGCCGTCGTATTGGTTCCTCGGCCTGCTCCAGCAACTCACCGGCTCACCCGCCATGGCCGCCCTCGCCACCAAAGCCTGGCTCGCCACCTTCCTCGCCCTCGCCGCAACAGTGGCTTCCTACACGCTCTCCTATGTCCACTCGCTCAAGAAAATCGCCGAGCAACCCGACATTCCCCCAACCCGCCACAACAAGCTCCACTGGACCACCGGCAATCCCCGCTGGACCCTGGTCCAATTCACGGCTCGCACCCTCTTCCGCAGCGCCCGCCACCGCATGATCCTTGCCTTCTATCTCGGCCTGGGCTTCGCCATCACCATCATTCTTCTCAAATCCCCCAACGCCCCGCCCGCGCTGCTCGATGGTCCGCCGCCCAACCCCTGGCGCGAAGCCACCACCCCGTTAATCGCCGCCACGATAGGCTTCGCCATCGCCTGGCTCGCCGGAGTCCGCATTGCCTTTTCCCTCCCCATCGATCTCCGCGCCAACTGGATCTTCCGCATTACGGGAGTCCGCAATCCCTCCGCCATCGCCGCCCGATCCCTCCTCGTGCTCGCCATCCTGCCAACAGCCGCACTCACCGCAATCCTCTGCTTCACACTCTGGCCATGGCGCGAAGCCGCCGGCCACGTCTCCATCCTTTTCCTCGCCACATACGCCGCCGCCGAACTCAGCCTACTGCAATTCCGCAAGATCCCCTTCACCTGCTCCTACCTCCCCGGCAAATCCTACATCCACATGTCGGTATTCGCAGCACTGGCCCTGATGTGGGTCATTGTCCTCGCCGCCCGCCACGAGCGAGACATCCTCAACAACCCATCACTCCTCATCCCGCTACAAGCACTACTCGCCATAATCGCCCTAGCCCTCCACACCATCCGCAAGCGCACCGCCGCCACCGAAGTCGACTACGAAGACACCGACCCTCACCAAATCACATCACTCAACCTGTAGCAGTACAATCTTGGCGCTCTTGACGCCCCTATCAAAGCCTCAATCCGCGAAACTCCATAACCCCAAACCAAGCCAGGCCTCATACCATTCGGGCTTCTTAGCGATCTTGGTGTCTTAGCGCCTTTGCGAGAAACCGACTAATCCATCCCCACAAACGACACCCCACCCCCCTTAGCCACCACCGAGTGCTTCTCAAACTCCGCCCGCTTCACCGGAAAATCCTCCCGGTAATGCCCACCCCGCGACTCCTCCCGAGCCAGTCCCAGCCGCGCAATCAATTCCACCACCGTATGAATATTCCGCCGCTCGAAATCCTCCCTCTGCGGCTTCTCCAACATCCGCATCCCAGTCCCCTGCAAGCACCCGATCGCCGACTCCAGCAACCCCGCGTTCCGCACCAATCCCGCATTCCGCCAAGCTAGCGTCCGCAGCGCCAAAGATTCACCCGCCGGAAACACCGCCACTGGAGCCTCCGCCCGCACCGAAGCCGGGCGGCTCGAAAACTCCTTCATCGCCTCCGCGGCCCGCGCCCCAAACACAATCCCTTCCAGCAGCGAATTGCTCGCCAGCCGGTTCGCTCCATGCACCCCGGTGCACGCCACTTCCCCTGCCGCGAACAGCCGCTCCACATTCGATCGCGCATGCAGATCCGTCCGCACCCCGCCCATCGCATAGTGCGCCGCCGGATGCACCGGAGCCGCCTGCTTCTCCAAATCAATCCCGTACTGCAAACACGTCTGATAAATCCGTGGAAACCGCGCCGGGATCCCCGACAAATGCGTCAGATCCAAATACACATGCCGTTCGCCCGTGCGCACCAACTCCGCCACAATATTCCGTGACACCACATCCCGCGGAGCCAGTTCCGCCATCGCGTGCTTCCCCACCATGAACCGCTCCCCTGCTCCATTCCGCAAATACGCGCCTTCCCCCCGCAACGCTTCAGACAACAAAAACCGGGGAGCGTTCTCCACATGCAGCGCCGTCGGATGAAACTGCACAAACTCCAGATCGCTGATCTCCGCTCCCGCCCGATAAGCCATCGCCACACCATCACCCGTCGCCACATCCGGATTCGTCGTCTCCAGATACACATGGCCCAATCCACCCGTCGCGAGCAGCACCGCCCGGGCCCGCACCGAAATCAGCATCTGCCGCTCCGAATCGAACGCCAGCGCCCCAATCACCTCCCCGTCTTCCATCAACAAATCCGTCACCGCCGCGAAACTCTCGAACCGGATCGCCGGCATCCCCGCCGCGTGTCGGTATAGCGATCTCACCATCTCCCGCCCCGTCGAATCCCCATGCGCATGCAACACGCGATTCCGCGAATGCGCCCCTTCCCGCGCAAACAGCAGCTTCGCTCCCTCGCGGTCAAACTCCGTCCCCCAATCAATCAATTGCTGGATCGCCACCGGCCCTTCTTCCACCAGCACATGCACCGCCGCCCGGCTGCAGAGCCCATCCCCCGCCGTCAACGTGTCTTGTTCGTGCAGATCGATGTCATCGTCGTCGCTCAGGGCCACCGCGATCCCACCCTGCGCATACTGCGAACTCGATTCGCGAATGCTGTCTTTCGCCAGTACCAGCACTTGGCCTGCGTCGGCCAGTCCGATCGCCGCCCGTAGCCCCGCTACGCCAGCGCCGATCACCAGATAGTCAGTCGTCAGTGTTTCCAAAGGCTTTCCGAATACCCATGGTACAACCCCCAACCCCTACCGGACGACCTCGGCAAATCCCTTCGACACCAACAGATGCACCAGCGCCGCCACCTTCTCCACCGGAGCCCGCATCGATACCGACTGTAGGAGTTCTCCTAAAGGCTTGCTCCCATCCATCTTCGCCAGCAGAGCCATCGTTCGTTCGTCCACCTGCAGAGCCGACTCGAACGGTACCGTATTGCGCATCGTCCCTGTCCCACTTTTCCAGGCACCGCTCTTTGCTTCCATCCGCACGGACATCTCGCAACTCGGGCGCAACCGCAAACGCAATCCCCCTACACAATCGGAGAAACACGCCTGCGCCGCGTTCGTTTCCCAATCCACCAGCCCGCTGATCGCTTCCGCCTCCGCCGCGGGCCCTTCGCGCCGTACCGTAAACACCTTGCGCCCACCCGTCGCGCGCTGCAACACATACATCCCGTACACCAGGTCACGGATCCGCAGTGGCTGCATCTGCGCCATCCATGCCCGCCAATCCTCCCCACGCCAGTCCTCACACAACGCGGACACCGCGGTGAACTCAATCAGATTCCGATGCCGGAACGAAACCACCGCAATATCCACCTCTGCCTGCTCTTCCGGTGTAAGCCACGATCGCACCCGCACCTCCGCCGGCTCCGCCCGATCGGAAAGCTGGCACAGGCAATACATCCTTCCACCGGGCTTCAAGTGCGCGGGTCCGCCTTGCAGCACGCCCTTTGCAATATGCTCTCCATCCATCCCACCCGAATTGAAAGTTTGCAGGTGCCGCCACACCGGCTGATAGGGCGGATGTGCCGTAATCAAATCGAACTGCTCGTCCCCCACCGGCTCATACAGGCTCCCCTGTCGCGCTTCCACATTCGTGAATCCGTTCAACTCCGCATTAAACCGTACGAAGTGAACACAGCGCTCCATCAGATCCACCGCCAGAACACGCTTCGCCGTCTTCGCACACAACAGTCCCCCCACTCCAGCCCCCGCGCACATATCCACCACACTCTCAAACCCGGTCCGCGGAACCCCCGTAATCAGCCGCTCCGTCGTCGGCAGCAGACACTGATACACCATGTCATCCCAGCCCACAAACTTCGAACCGTCCGCATTATTGAACCGGTCACTCGCAATGTACAAATCCTGCACCGGATACAGAGTCACCGTCGCCGCATACGAATCCGTACCATAGGGTTCAATCAGTTGCAGCCGCTCCAGCAGTTCCCGGGCACCTAACCACCGGTCCACCGCTTCTCCCGCCACCGGCCACCCTTCCAGAAACAGCCGGATCAGAACATCGGCGGCACTCCCCAACTCGCCGCTATCCCGGACTCGCACCTTTTCCGCATCAATCGCCGACAACCGCGGCAACCCAAGCCTCCGGCAGATCGCTGCCGCCGTAAACCCATTTCGGTGCAGCAACTCAAAGACTTCCCTACACTTCACCCCACCGAATTCCACCAGCGGCAACCTCGGCACGTTCACAGCCACTGGTGTAGCAAAAAAAAGGGCGGGGTAGCAAACCCCGCCTTTTCAATACGATATGGTCCGAAATCAGAAATCGTAGCGAAGCGAGAACTGCATCACTCGCGGCAACGTCAGTGTATCGCTGTATTTCCCAAACGAACCCAGCGTCCCCAAAGTCCCCGAAATCGAGAATGGGTCAAATCGAGCCGTGTTCGTCACATTGAACACCTCCCACCGGAACTGCAGTGTGTGGCCCTCCCGATACGGCATGGCGAATGTCTTGCCCAATCCCATGTCCATATTGAAATTCCCATCCCCGCGCACATTGTTCCTTCCGCCCACGGCCCCTGGCAGCGAGTATTCGAATGCCTTTACCGCCTCGGCCGGATTCTGGAAGATATTCGCACCGCCAGTTCCTCCCGGAGGCGCGCCCGCATTCTTGTTCGTCCCATCTGCAAACTGCCCAATCTGCGTTGCATACCCTGTGATGTTCCAGTTCGTGGGCCAGAATCGCCCGTTCCCAATGCTGATCGGCAATCCCGACGACATGCGCCACAACCCACTCAACTGCCATCCGCCAATCACCGCATTCGTCAGCCCGCCGCGGTCCGCGAACTTCCGCCCTTTGCCGAACGGCAGCCCGTAGACCCACGTCGCGTTCACCTGGTGCCGCGCATCATAATCCGACACCGCGCGGAACAACCCGCGGTTGAACGAATTGATCACTACACCCTGGCTCCCCGTCGAGTTCTCCGGCGTCGACGCCAGGTCAATCGACTTTGAGAACGTGTAGTTGAACGTGATGTCATCCCCGCTCGTGAAGCGCTTCCGCACCGTCCAAAGCATCCCGTGATAGCTCCCGCTACCCGTCGACCGCAACGTCCGCAAATAGCTGTACTGCGGATTGTAGAACGTGTACTGCCCGAATTTGCTGCAACCAGGCCGGCACAGCACATCCAGTTCATACAGTGCATAGGTGTAATCCGGCGCATTCGCCAGATACCTCTGATACACCCGCTGCGTCGCCGTCAATCCACCGCCTGCGATGTTCCCGTACAGGTTCTCCCAGAACGGAATCGGCTGCACGTTCGCTACCGGAGTCTCCGCCAGCGCCTGCCGTGCCAGCAGCGTCGCCGCTTCAAAGTAGCGCACTCCCGACGCCTGATCTTTGTAGTTCGTCGGCATCGCGATGTCTTCGCTCATCAGCGAGCGCCGCGAAAAGCGGCCCACGTAAGACCCCTGCACAAACCACCCGCCGCTGAATTCCCGGCTCACCGAAAAGCTCGGATTCATCGTGTATGGCGTCAACAGCACATCGTCCAGGCTGTTCGTGATCGCAAATACGTTCGGTGCCTTCTGCGGGAATCCCGCCGGAGGCGCCGGCACCAACAGCCCGTTCGGAATCGAGTTCAATCCCTGAAACCGCGGCGCATTGCTCAGCGAAAGTGTCGCCGAAGGATTCGTAATCGACGTCGACAAACCCAACGCCGATACGTCATAGTTCGTGATCAACCCCGCACCCATCAGGTCGTAGTACATGCCCCAGCCGGCCCGGATCGCCGTCTTCCCAGGCCCCCCGAACAGAAACCTGCTCAAGCCCCCAGTGCCCTGCGGCGAATACGCAACCGCCACCCGTGGAGCGAAATTCTTCTTATGATACGGGTAGAGGTCCCTTCCACCCGGCTGCTCCTTCAAAATGTATTCCACCGGCTGCACGATCGACTGCGGTGCTCCCAGATCCGCCGCCCCCGATCGGTCCGCAAACCAGTTTGACAGCGGCTGCCGCGACACCGTCTGCACCCCGTTCGCTTCATACACTGGAGGCATCAGCGACCACCGCAATCCATACGTCACCGTCAGTGCTCGCGTCACGCGCCACGTGTCCTGTCCGTAGAACTCGTATTCCTCCGCGTTGAATTGCCGCGGCACGCCGGCTCCCGTCGCCAGCGGCGATCCGTCCTTGTTGTAGTTGTAGGAAGCATTCCCCTGGCTCACTACGCCCAGCGCCGCCATCGCCGCATCGCGATACGCATTGATCGCCGTCGACCGGATGTCCGTCAACGGCCGGTTCAACTCCGCGCCTGAACTCACCAGCCACGACGAGTTCGTCGACGCCGAATGGAACGAGTTCCCATATGCCAGGCGGTTGTTCCGGATAAACCGGCTCACAAACCCGAACTTCAACTCGTGCTTGCCTTTCATCCAACTGAAATCATCGGCAACCGTGTGTACCGGCGTCTTCCGGATGAACGGCCGGTTGTTCCCGTTCAGCGGATCCATTGTCCGGAACGTGACAAACGGCAGCAACGACACGCCCGTATCCTCACGTCCCACACGCGTCAGGCCGTACCGGAAGTTGTTCACCATCCGCGCCGACAGCGCCGACGTCAGCCCCGTCGCCAATCCCTTGCTGTTGTTCAACCCTGTATTGTTCGGTGCCATCCCCGGAAACTGCGGAGCCGACGTGCTCTTATCGTCCTGCAAATTCCCGCGCAGAAACATCACGTGCTTCGAACTGTTATCCAGCAGAAAATCCAGCTTCGCAATGTACGTGTTGTTATCCACCGTCGTCGGCGCGTTGAAGATGAACCCCGACGTGTTAATGCTGTCGCCCACCACCGTCGTGTTCGGCAGCGGATACTGCTGCATCACCGCCAGCGCATTCTGGCTCGGCCCAATCGCCAGCGGATCAATCCGCGTCCGCATGTCCGCCGCCGTCAGCGTCGCAATGCTCCCATCCGTCCGGATGTAGCGCACGATCCCCTGCCGCAGCGTCTCCGTCGGTATCGTCCGGATCGCCTGCGCCTCGGTCCGGTCCTTCCGCCCTTCGTAGTTGCCGAAGAAAAACATCCGGTTCTTCTGGATCGGCCCGCCCAGCGAGGCGCCGAACACGTTGCGGTTCAACTTCGCCAGCGGCAGTCCGCTCAGGTTATTGAAGAAGCTGTTCGCATTCGTCTTCTTGTTCCGCAAAAACTCATACGCCGACCCGTGGAACTGATTCGTCCCGCTCTTTGTCACCAGCGCCACTTGCGCTCCCGAAGAACGCCCCTGGTCCGGATTCGCATTCGTCGTCGTCACCCGGAACTCCTGCACGCTATCCAGCGTCACCCGCAGCACGCTCGTGAAGGGATCGCGGTTCTGCTGATCATTCACGTCCACGCCATCCAGCGTTACGTTGGCCTGATCGTTCTTTCCCCCCATCACGTTCCCACCCCGGTAGCTGTTCGTCAGATTCTCACCCGCAAAGCTGACCCCGGGCTGCAGAGACAGCAACCCCACCACATTGCGACCCTCGAACGGCAACTGCAGAATCGGCTTCGATCCAAAGCTGTTGCCAATCGAAGCGTCCGTCGTGTTCACCTGCAACGCTTCCGCCGTCACCGACACTGTCTCCGACACCTGCCCCACTTCCAGCTTCACCGCCACCGTCGCCGGCGTGTTCACCAGCAAACGGATATTGTTCACGGTCGTCGCCGAAAAGCCGCTCGCCTGGACACTCAGCGAGTAGTTACCCGGAGCCGTCTGCGCAAACAGATAATTCCCCGAAGCATCCGACGACGTGCTTCTCTTCAACCCTGTATCCGTATTCTGCAGTTCGATGTTGGCGTTGGGAACCGCCGCCCCTGTTGGATCAGTGACGGTTCCATTCAATTGTGTGGTCCCCTGTGCAAATGCAATCGCTGCATTCAGAGCCATCACCACAAGTAGCGAGCCGAAGCGCAGTCTCATGAAAACACCTTTCCCCGGGCGTGCTCAACGAGGGCAACGTCGCGTTACAAATGTTAAAGATCAACCGGATCGTATCGAGCGATCACAACTGGGGCTTGGGGGGATAGAGTCCCACCAGCGGTAGCTGGATTCGCAAACATATTCTCTACGATGTAACAAATATGAACGGAAAAGACAAATTTGTTATTGCCGAATCGGTGTTCATCTGTGTCCATCTGTGGCCCAAAAAGCACTGCCCGAACCCCCACGACACTAGCCCACGTTACAATCGAACCAATGTCCCGCCTCCTGTTCCTAGCCGTCACCATCAGCTTCACGCTTCACGCTGCCCACCCCGTCCGGGCCCGCAAAGCCATGGTCATCGCCCAGGAACCCAATGCCACCGACGTCGGTGTCGCCGTCCTTCAATCCGGCGGCAATGCCATCGACGCCGCCGTCGCCGTCGGCTTCGCCCTCGCCGTCACTCACCCCACAGCCGGCAACCTCGGCGGAGGCGGCTTCCTCCTCCTTCGCAAATCCACCGGCGAAACCACCTTCCTCGATTTCCGCGAACGCGCCCCCGCCAAAGCCACGCGCAACATGTACCTCGACGATAAGGGCAACCTCACCACCGATAGCCTCGAAGGCTGGCGCGCCGCCGGAGTCCCCGGCACCGTCCACGGCCTCGCTCTCGCTCACCAGAAATACGGCTCCAAACCCTGGGCCGAGCTCCTCGCTCCCGCCATCAAACTAGCCAAAGGCTTCCCTCTCTCCTACTCCGATGCCCGCTCCCTCGAAAACTCCAAGCTCCTCGCCAAATTCCCCGAATCCCGCCGCATCTTCCAACGCAACGGCAAGTTCTACGAGCCCGATGAATTGCTCGTCCAACCCGAACTCGGCCGCACCCTCGAACGCATCGCCAAACACGGCCCTCGCGATTTCTACGAAGGCGAAACAGCGAAGAAGTTCGCCGCCGAAATGGCCGCCAACGGTGGACTCATCACCCTCGAAGACCTCAAGAACTACCGCACCGCCGAGCGCAAGCCCATCACCGGCGCCTACCGCGGCTACGACATCATCACCGCCCCTCCACCTTCTTCCGGCGGACTCGGCATCCTCCACATCATGGGCATCCTCGAATCCTCCGGCTACACCGCCCATGGAGCCGGTTCCGCCGCCGCCATCCACTACGTCGCCGAGGCCATGCGCCGCTATTACGCCGACCGCGCCGAATACCTCGCTGACCCCGACTTCTTCAAAGTCCCCGTCTCCGGCCTCCTCAACAAGCAATACATCGCCGCCCGCAAAGCCACCATCGATCCCGCCCGTGCCTCTACCTCTGATTCCATCCGTCAGGGCAAGCCCCCCGCCAACGAAAGTACCGAAACCACGCACTTCAACATCATCGATGCCCAGGGCAACGCCGTCGCGCTCACCTACACCTTGAATGGCAGCTACGGCAACGGCGTCACCGTCCCCGGCCTCGGCTTCCTCCTCAACAATGAAATGGACGACTTTTCCGCCAAGCCCGGTGAGCCCAATATGTTCGGCCTCGTCCAGGGCGAGGCCAACGCCATCCAGCCCGGCAAGCGTCCCCTTTCATCAATGACCCCCACCATTATCCTCAAGGACGGCAAGCTCTTCATGGTCGTCGGCGCCCCCGGCGGTTCCCGCATCATTACCGGTGTCCTCCAGGTCATCCTCAATGTCATCGACTTCGGCATGAACGCACAGGACGCCGTCGGCGCCCCCCGCTTCCATCACCAGTGGCAGCCCGACAAGCTCTCTCTCGAACGCGGCTTCTCCCCCGACACCATTGAACTGCTCAAGTCCCGCGGCCACACGGTCGATAGTATTTCATCAGTGGCGAACGTCGAGGCCATCGTGGTACAGAAAGACGGATGGCTCTCGGGCGGCTCCGACCCCCGCGCCCACGGCAAGGCAGCCGGTTACTAATTCAATCCAACGGAATTCATCAAAAATGTTTCACGCCCTTTCGACGCACTTCATCGTCAATCACCGTCTCAACACGGTCTGGCTCGACCGTATCTGGAAAGCCGGCATCCCCGCCGTGGAGATCTTCTGCGCCCGCCAGCATCTCGACTATCACAACAAAGCCCAGATCGAGGAACTCGGCCACTGGTTCAAGGATTCCCCGCTCCTGCTTCATTCCCTCCATGCCCCCATGTACAGCGACGATTGCTGGGGACGCACCGGCCCCAACGCCGTCATCACCATCACTGAGCCCGTCAAAGCCAAGCGCATCCCCATGGTCGACGAAATCAAGCGCGCCCTCGAAGTCGCCGAAGAGATCCCCTGCAAATACCTCATCCAGCACATCGGCGTCGGCAACGAGGAATACGACGAGCGCAAGCTCGACGCCGCCTTCACCGCTCTCGACGAACTCCGCGTCTTCGCCAAACAGCGCGGCGTTCAGATCCTGCTCGAAAACATCCCCAACAAGCTGTCGAGCGCCGAGCGCCTCGTCCAATTCCTCGAAATGACCCACCTCGACCTCGGCTTCTGCTTCGACACCGGCCACGCCAACATCATGGAGGGTGTCGAGCACGCCTTCCAGATCATGCGCAATCGCATCCGCTCCACGCATGTCCATGACAACGACAGCGTCAACGACATCCACTACTTCCCTTACCTGAAACAGGGCGGCACCATCGACTGGCGCAAAACCATGAACCTCCTCCGCGCTCATCAGGATCAATACCCCCTGATGCTCGAACTCAAAGAGGACGCCACCATGGGCCCGCCCCTCGAAGCCATCCAGGAGATCTTCCGCCGCCTCGAATCCGAACCAACCCCCGAAGAGCGGTGACGCGGGCCTCCAGGCCGGCGGCTAAATATTGACATCCGTCACATTTCGTGACAAATCTACACAGATGTCCTGTCGCCCGTGGTCGCTATTCATACTCACCCCCCTCCTCCTCCACGCCCAAAACCCATTCGCCGGTAAGTCCTCCGAAGCCGACGCCGGCCGCGGCCTCTTCCGCATCATGTGCCGTCCCTGCCACGGGATCTCCGCACAGGGCGGCCGTGGCCCCGATCTCACCCTCGGCGTCTACAACAACGGCAACTCCGACAACGACCTCTTCCGCGTCATCTACCACGGCGTACAAGGCACCGAAATGCCCAGCTACGGAGCCCGCATCGGCGACGAGAACGTCTGGCGCATGGTCACCTACATCCGTTCCCTCACCACCCGCAAAGAACCTCCGCCCCCCGGCGACCGCGCCGCGGGAGAAACCTTCTTCTGGTCCAAAGGCGGCTGCGGAAACTGCCACATCGTCGGCCAGCGCGGCTCCGCCTTCGGCCCCGAACTCACCAAGATCGGCCGCAAACGTTCCCTCGAACATCTCCGCCAATCCCTCACTGACCCCAACGCCGACCTCACTCCCACCTACTACAAAATCACCGTCACCCCCCACTCCGGCCCCAAAATCACAGGCACCCAACGCAACATCGACAACTTCACCGCCGAGCTCATGACCACCGACGGCCGCATCCACTTCTTCGAACGCAATGCAGTCGCCTCCATTCAGCGCGACTACGTCTCCCTCATGCCTGCCTACAAAAACCTCAGCCCCCAGGACATGAACAACGTCCTCCTCTATCTCCTCTCCCTCCGAGGTGAAAACTAATGCGCCGCGCCATCCTCTTCCTCCTCACCATCCCCGCCTTCGCCCAGCTCAAAGACGCCGATTGGCTCACCTACGGCGGCAACCACGCCTCCTGGCGCTACAGCGACCTCAACCAGATCACCACCACCAACATCAAGGAGCTCAACCTCGAGTGGGTCTTCCAAACCGGCATCAGCGGCAAGAACGAAACCACCCCCCTCATCCAAGGCAACATGATGTACGTCACCGGCCCCGACAACAACGCCTGGGCCCTCGACCTCCTCACCGGCCGCCAGGTCTGGCGCTATGTCAAACCCGTTCCCCCCAGCCTCCCCATCTGCTGCGGCCAGGTCAACCGCGGCTTCGCCCTCAGCGGCGACACCCTCCTCAAAATGAACCTCGAATCCACCCTCGTCGCCCTCGACGCCAAAACCGGCACAGTCAAATGGGAGACGCCCCTCGCCGACTACAAGAAGGGCTACACCGGCACCGTCGCTCCCTTAATCGTCAAAGACAAAGTCATCACCGGCATCGCCGGAGCCGAATTCGGCACCCGCGGCTTCATCGACGCCTACGACATCAAAACCGGCAAACGCGCCTGGCGCTTCTACACCGTTCCTGCCCCCAATGAGCCCGGCGGCAACACCTGGCCCAAAGACTCCACCGCCTATCAGCGCGGCGGCGGCTCCACCTGGGTCACCGGTACCTACGACCCCGAAACCAATCTCACCTTCTGGGGCACCGGCAATCCCGGCCCCGACATGAACGGCGACGTCCGCCCCGGCGACAATCTCTACACCTGCTCCATCGTGGCCCTCGACGCCGACACCGGCCAGCTCAAGTGGCACTATCAATTCACTCCCCACGATGTCCACGACTGGGATGCCACCGAAGACCCCGTCCTCCTCGATATCACCCACGAAGGCCGCAAAGTGAAAGCCGTCGTCATGGCCAATCGCAACGGCTTCTACTACACCTTCGACCGCGCCACCGGCAAGCTCCTCACCACCAAGGCCTACACCAAAGTCACCTGGGCCAAAGGCATCGGCAAGGATGGCCGCCCCATCCTCATTCCCGGCCAGGATCCCACCCCAACAGGCAACACCACCTGCCCCGGCGGTGGTGGCGGCCACAACTGGCAGGCCTCCGCCTTTAGCCCCCAAACCGGCCTCTATTATTTCCCCACCACCGACGGTTGCCACACCTATTTCATGACCAATCAGGAATTCGTGGAAGGAGCCTGGTTCCAGGGCAGCACCTTCAGCGGCGAGCACCATTTCCCCGTCGGCTCCATCCTCGCCGTCGATCCCGCCACCGGCGAAACCAAGTGGCGTTGGGAAATGGTCAGTACGCCCACAGCGGGCACTCTCGCCACCGCCGGCGGACTCCTCTTCTCCGGCGACCGCGAAGGCTACTTCTTCGCCCTCGACGCCAAATCCGGCAAACCTCTCTGGAACCGTCAACTCGGAGGCACCGTCATCGCGCCTCCCGTCACCTGGTCCCGCGCCGGCCGCCAGTTCCTCACCATCGCCGCCGGCCCGTCCATCTTCACCTTCGCTTTAAACAAATGATCCGATCCATCGTCCTCACGCTCACACTCACCGTTCCCCTCGCCGGCGTATCACTCCAGGACTACGCCCAGGGCAAGCCGCTCCCGCTCTTCACCGCCGTCAAGGGCGCGGTGATGCCCAACACCACGGACCAGACCAACAATCTCCAGCAAGGCGACAAGGCGCTGCTGCTATCCGGCAAAGGACTCACCGATCTCACTGGCATCACCCGTCTCCAGGTCGTCGACGGAACAACCACGGTCCCCATCACTTCCGTCCGCCGCCTCCACCTCTTCCTCAACCACAACGAAATCACTCAACTCCCCGCCGAAATCGCCGAACTCGACAACGTCGTCTTCCTCTACAGCGAACACAATCGCATGGACAATCTCCCCCGCGCCCTCCTCGACATGGAGGCCCTCGAAGGCATGTACTTCACCGCCAACCGCTTCACTGTCATTCCGCCCTTTGTCTTCGACATGACGCGCCTCAAAAAGCTCCAGTTCTCCCACAACCGCATCACCGAACTCCCCGCCGCAATCGGTAATTTAAAGGAGCTCCGCCACTTCAACATAGCCAACAACCTCATCCCGTCAATCCCCGCCACCATCGCCAACCTCACCCGTCTCCGCGTCTGCGATCTCTCCTCCAATCCCATCTCCGCACTCCCGGAAGCATTCGGCAAAGTCCAAATCGTCAATCAACTCCGTGTCCGCGACACACGTCTCACCACGCTCCCCGCAGGGTTCGCCACCATGCGCGCCACCATCGACATCACCGGCTCGAACATCGACCCCTCGAAGCTCTCCCCAGCCCTCCGTGCCCGCATCAATACCGAAAAGCCACCCGGGTCAAAAGAAGAAGACAAGATCATCGTCCGCCGTCCGTCCAAGTAGAGAACGAGTTGCGCATTCGCCCGCTTTCGCACCCCATCCGACACCCGTTTTCCGATTCCCTTTCCCTCCAACACCAACCTTTTGCAATGAAAACTGTGTTCATCTGTGTTCATCTGTGGCCCAGCTAAGAAAATGCGGTCACACCACTCCCACTAACTTATCTCCCTTTCCCTGCAACACTCCCCCCGCAAACCCACCCGAATCCCACCACTCCCCGTGCGACAACCGGAACCAGGAGGCTACATTCAATGCCCATTTCAGAAGCCCATTCCAATGCCGCCCGTGAGAACGGAAAACTCGGGCAGGGCCCAACTTCAACTGAAGGAAAACAGAGCTCTTCGCAAAACGCGCGCAAGCATAGCATCTTTGCTGCCGTCGTCTTCCTGTCCAAAGAAGACCAACAAACCTTCAAGGAACTCCTCGATGCTTTCGTCAGTGAATATCAACCCAAAACTGTCACCGAGCTCCGCTACGTCCGCGAGTTGGCCGACGCCGAGTTTCGCCTCGCCCGCGTTCGCATCCATGCCGCCGAGATTCAGGCCAAAGTCATGAATGAATTTGCGGACTCCCAAACACCAGCCTCCGATGCCTTCCAATATCTCGCCGAAAACAGCAAATCTCTGCAGCTCCTCATGCGCTACGAACGCATGTTTCAGAACCAGTTCGACAAAGCCCTCAAAATCCTCCGCGACCTGCGCAAGCACCCTATTGCGGCCACTCCTGCCAAAGCGCCCGATCCGGAACCCAAGCCGGCAGAAGAGGAAGGCCTCAGCGCCCGCGTCGGCGCCCTCGAACGCATGCTCCTCGGCTTCTCCAAGAGCAAACGCTCCAACCGCGACGACGAATCGTTCAACGAAACTGATGAATTCGATGAATTGGACGATCTGCAAAACGAACCCAGCAACCCCACTCGAAGCCACTAACTCCACCCTATCGAACCCAGAAATAACCCAGAAACGAACTGATCCCCCCACCTGTAGCAGGCCGCCTGCTACTCCTCAACTGCGTGCCACGCCCGTGGTGTGTCCTCAACTACTGATATCGCTCGCGGCAATCGCGCCTGCCCTGCGGCCAGCGGTCACTACGGGAACAGCATTATTTCTCCTTCCGATTCAACAAAACACTGCCCGCCCCGCCAGGTTCCCCGAAACCCGCCCGCTACCCTCCAAGTAGGAGGTTTTCATATTCATGGCAGCATTACCCCAGCCAACCTACGGCCTGGCCAATCTGTACCTTTTTCCCGTTTACCAGACGCGCGAAGAGTACCGTCAGAAAACTGGTCAGGAAGCTCCCCCCTTCGATCCCACCAAACCGGTCAAATCCTGGTGCGACCCCTCGGCCTTGGCCAGTACGCGGCGCAAGCTCATCTACGATAACGTGGTCGCCCTTGCCGATAGCGGCCGGCCGCTCGCCGGGCCCGACGGCCAGCCCATGCTCGAACCCTTGATGATCGACCGGGAATTCGCGGCCGTCGTCAACATTCCGGTCAAAGATTTCACCGGACAGTTTCCGGAAACTCCCACCATCGGCGTGGAGATTCCCGTCCCGCTTCGTGCCCTCGAAGCCGGCGAGGAACTGTTCTTCGGCTTCGGCGGCGTCGTCACGGTGCGCAACCGCGACGCCTTCGAAAAAATTGAAGTCGGTTTTCTGCATGAAGACCGGCTCCTGCTGCGAGCTATCGCAAGCAAACTCGGCGTTACTCTCTGATCCTTCCACCGGGCAGGTGGCCTTTCAACAGCCATCTGCCCGGTGCTAGCCTGTTCCCGATGTTCCTCGTCATTGCTCTCCTCATTCCGCTCTTGCTCCCACAAACCGATTACAAGTCCCGCGTTCAAGCTGTTACTCATACCAAGGGATTCGCCGCCCTCTGGGATTTCGTCAAACGCGACAGCCCCAACGGCCGCTTCGATGCCTGGAAGCCAGCTTCCGAAAAGGCCGACCTGCGCCTCGATGCCCTCAACTATATCCAGCAGTACTGGGGAGAAGGACGCCCCGCCACGTACGCCGATATCCCCGTCGTCAACGAAGGCCCTTTCGGTCAAGCTATCGCGTTGCCCGCAGTCTCTGATCCCACCTTCCGCCCTCTGCTGCTCGTTCCCCGCGAGCGCCTGCATTCCAGCGGCATCGATGCCAAAGGCCCCAACAGGAGCGTTACCCTCGTCGTCTGGATCAAACGCAACCCCGATAGCGGCACACATGCCGTCGCCGGCATCTGGCATGAAGGCACTGACCTCAAAGACCACGGCTCCCAAGCCACGCGCGTCGAACAGGGACGACGTCAGTACGCCTTATTCGCCGGTCTCGCCGCCAACCCAGGCGCTGCCGCCGGTCATATCTCCGATAACGGCGCAAGCTCCTTCAACGATAAATACGCCCGCCACATCGGCGTGACCCAAGCGAAAATCCCCACCGGCGAATGGGCTTCCATCGCCCTCGTCTTCGATAACCCCCGCGACCGTGTCACTTGCTACATCAACGGGCAGACGGCGGACTATTGGATCGAGGATCCTGCCAGGCATCCCTTCTTCCAATGGGCAGCCAGAGCCTGGGAACGCGACGAATACCGCCCCCCGAAGCAGTACATCCGCCTCAAGGACAACAAGCTACACGCCCTGCGCGTCAATCCCTATTGGTTCCCCTTCGATCTCTACAATCCCGCCACCCCGGAACAAGGCGGTCCCTTCACCATCGGCCGCGTCATTCACATGGGCCGCAACCCATCTTCCCCCGGCACCATCGGCGGAGTCGCCGTCTTCTCGCGCGCCCTCTCCGCCAAAGACCTCCGCAGGATCGCCTTCAACAGCGCGCTTCAATAACGAACGCCGCCCCGCCTTCGTCCCGGTTCACCACCGACACCGTGCCATTGTCCAACTCCACCAGCGACCGGACAATATGCAGCCCCATCCCGCTATTGGCGGGCTTGGTGGAAAAGTGCGCCTCAAATACCCGCGCCAGAATCTCCCGCGGAATCCCCGGCCCGTTGTCCTCCAGCCGGATGGTTGCCGACGCGCCATGTGCCTCCGCCGTCAGCTTCACCCATCCGCCCATCGGCATCGCCTGCGCCGAGTTCAACAACAGGTTCACCAGAATCCGCTCCCACGAAACCGGGTTCCCTCGGATGCGCAGATTGGCCGGCACCTCACTCTGGAACTCAATCGGGTGGTGCTTCGTCGCGTACAGGTAATCCCGCGCGAACTGCATCGCGATCTCCACAATCACCTGCAACCGGAACGTCGACCCCGCCGCCTCGGAAATGCCCTGCGTCAGCCGGTGTCCGCGTTCCGCCGTCCGCTCAATGTTCCCCGCCAGCGACGCCCACTTCTCGTCCTGCGCCAGCAGGTCCGCTGCGTCCAATATGGTCTGGAACACGTTGTTCAGATCGTGAATCAGCCCTCGTAGCGTCAGGTCCCGATCGTCAGAATCGCTCATGCGGAGAGCGATCTTAGCATGTTGTAGAACTCGGGGAAAGACACCGATGCCGCACCTGCATCGTGGATCTGGCAAGGCCCATCGGCCGCCAGCGCCGCCACCGAGAACGCCATCGCAATCCGGTGGTCCCCAAACGAATCGAGCTCCGCCGCCCGGAACGTCTGCTTGCCCGGAACATCGAACCCATCTTCGCGCACGGTGATCTCGACACCCATCCGCTTCAGGTTCTCCGCCACCGTGGCGATGCGGTCCGTCTCCTTCACCCGCAGCTCCGCGGCGTCCCGCACAATCAGCCCTTCTTCCGAAGCGGCGCCCAGCACCGCCAGCACCGGGATCTCGTCGATCAGTGCCGCCGTCATCGACTTCTCCAACACGCCGCCGCGCCACCGCGAGTGCTCGATCAGAATGTCCCCCATCACCTCGCCCGAACCTTCGGCCATGTTCAGCACCTTCAGCGATGCCCCGCCACCGGCCAGAAAGTCCATCAGTGCCGACCGTGTCGGGTTCAAGCCCACGCCTTGGATCGCAATGCGCGAGCCCGGCCGCAACAGCGCGGCAACCAGGAAGAACGCCGCCGAAGACAGATCGCCCGGCACGGTCAGAGCCTTGCCCTTCAGCACCGGCTTGCCGATGATCGAGATCTCCCCGCGCCTCGACTCCACTTCCGCTCCGAACTCCCGCAGCGCGATCTCCGAATGATCCCGCGTCACAATCGGCTCCCGCACGATGGTCTTCCCATCGGCGTACAGCCCGGCAAACAGCACGCAGCTCTTCACCTGTGCGCTGGCCACAGGCAGCGTGTAGTCAATCGGCCGCAGCTTCGCCCCATGAATCGTCAAAGGAGGAAACTTGCCGTCCAAGGCTTCGATCGTTGCCCCCATCTCAGCCAGCGGCTTCATGATCCGCGCCATCGGCCGTTTGCTCAGCGACTCATCGCCGCCAATCGTCGACACGAACGGCTGTGCCGCAAGGATCCCGCTCAGCATACGGATCGTGGACCCCGAGTTGCCCGCGTCCAGCATCCCCGCTGGAGCCTGCAAGCCTTCGAGTCCCACGCCATGGACGGTGATCTCCGTCCCGTTCTTCTCAATCCGCGCTCCCATCGCTTCCATGCAGCCGAGCGTCGAATGGCAATCCGCCCCCGACGAGTAGTTCGAGAGAACCGACGTCCCTTCGGAGATGGATGCCAACATGCCATAACGATGCGAGATGGACTTGTCTCCGGGCAGCCTCACGGCGCCACGCAAGGCAGAAGACGGGTGGATGGTTTCAATCATGGGGAAACCATCTATTGTAGCGTGAGCCTACCGCCGCACCAGCCCTTCCAGCTTCTCAAATGCCTCTTCCAGCCGCTGCGGCTTGTCCAGCACTCCGGCGAACAGGTCGCCCACCCGCGCGAAGCGCTCCAGCACATTGCGGATGTGGAACTGTTGCGGCGTTAGCCCCGGCCTCACCTCCCGCCATTCGAGCGGCGTCGCCACCGGAGCACCAGGGTAAGCCCGCAGCACATAGGGCGCCGAGATGGTCTTCCCGCTCGAAAGCTGCGCGTAGTCGAAGTACACCCGGTTCTTCTCCCGCTTCGATACCGCCCGCTGTGTGGTGAACAGCGCCGGCCGCTCCATCGCCACCAGGTGATACAGCACCTGCGCGAAGCCGCGCACTTGCTCGAAGGTGTAGATGGGCTCCACCGGTACATAGATGTGCATCCCGTCTCCGCCCGTAGTCTTCGGATACCCGGTGAGCCCCACCGCGTCCAGCTTCTGCCGCACCAACTGCGCTGCCTCGACAATCTTGTCGTAGTCGCACTCCTGCGGATCCAGGTCGATCAGCATGAAGTCCGGATTATCCAGCGACTCAATACGGCTCATCCACGGGTTCTGGTCGATGCAGCCCAGGTTGGCCAGAAACAACAGGGCCGCCAGATCATCGGCCACCACGAAGCGGATCGGAGCATCGTTGTGCGCCGAGTACACCGGCTCAACCCGCAGCCAGTCGGGGAAGTGTTCGGCGGCCTCCTTCTGAAAGAACGACTCCCCATGGATGCCATCGGGATACCGCCGCAGCGACAACGCCCGGCCTCTCAGATACGGCAGAATCAGATCCGCCACCTGGTGGTAGTAGTTGATCACATCCCGCTTCACGTAGCCGTGCTCCGGGTAGTAGACCTTGTTCAGATTGGTGAACGTGAGCCGCCGCCCCTCGATGTCGAGGATCACCTTGTCGCGGTCGTCAGTGAGCAACGGAGGCGGGATCGAGAACTTCGCTTCCGCCGCGGCCACCTGCGTCTCCGCCACGCACTCGCGCGGCGAGACATCATCGCGCAACCCCAGATACACCGGCGCCCGCAGCCGCTTCTCACTCGTCCACGAGGAGTACTTCACTTCGCACACCAGCTCCGGCTTCGTCCATACCGGCGGATGCAGCATCTCCGGCCGCGAAGCAAACGGCATCGTCTCCGTCACCAGCGGCTTCAGCAGCGTGTACACCATCTCCAGTGACTCGCGATCGAACCCCGACCCGACATTGCCCACGTACACGAGTTGATCGCCTTCATACAGCCCAAGGATCAGCGAGCTGAAGTAGTCCCGGTCCCCCGTGGTGTAGCCGCAGATGACGAACTCCTGCTGCTCAGTAACCTTGATCTTGATCCAATTGGCGCTACGCCGCGACTCATACACTGAGCCCATCCGCTTCGCTACGATCCCTTCCAGTCCACTCTGCCGGGCCAGTGCGAACAGCTCCTTGCCTTGGTCCGCGAAATGATCGGAGAGCTTGATCCGCTCGTTCGGATTGAGTACCGTCGCCAGCAGCCGCTTGCGGTCTTCAAGCGCCACGCCGCGCAGATCGTACCCATCCAGATAGAGGAGGTCGAACACATACAGGGTCACCGGCAGCTTGCGCGAGTACGCTGCCGCGCTCGAAGGATCGGAGACATGCATGCGGTGCTGCAGTGCGCCGAAGCTCGGTAACCCGCGCTCATCGAGCGCCACGATCTCGCCATCCAGGATGGCAGTATCGGCATCCACTGCATCGGTGAGCACCGCCAGTTCCGGATAGCGCCGCTCCATCGAATTGCCGTTGCGCGAGATCATGCGCAGGCCGCCCCGCTCCAGAAAGCACAGCGACCGTACACCGTCCCACTTCACCTCAAACATCCAGCCCGGGTCCGAAGGGGGCTGCGTCGCCGAGAAGGCCATCATCGGGGAGAGCTGAGAAGGCATTGGAGCTTTCACCGCGCCCGCGATCTTCTCCAACTGCGTAGGATCGCCGTCGAGTGAGGCTGCGATCTCTTCCTGTGTCCGGCCCGTCTTCACGCTGCGCCCATAGAGGTCGATATTCCACCCATCAACGGTATGGTCGTCGCGCTTCTTGATCAGCAGCCAGTCCTTGCCCTTGTTCTGCTTGGTGCGCACGAGTACGAAATCGCCGCGCAGCTTCTTGCCCTGCAGGCGGAACTTGAAGTCGCCGCGCTCCATCTGCGCTTCGGCATTGGGCTCGCCGATCACTTCGTAGGTGCCGTGATCCCACAGCATCATGCTGCCCGCGCCATAGTTCCCTGCCGGGATCACTCCTTCAAAAGTCCCGTACTCCATGGGGTGATCTTCGACATGCACCGCCAGCCGCTTCTCGTTCGGATCGAGCGTGGGGCCTTCCGGCACAGCCCACGACTTCAGCACTCCCGTGATCTCGATGCGCAGGTCGTAGTGCAGCCGCCGCGCGTTGTGGCGCTGGATGCAGAACTCGCCACGCCACGTGCCTGCCTGCACTTCGGGCTTATCCCCGGCAGGTTCCGGAGTCTTGTCAAAGCTGCGCTTCTTCGCGTATTCCTCGAGCGCCATCTCTGCGGATATGATAACGGGTTATGCTCCGCCGACAGTTTCTTCAGACCGCCGCCGCGGCCGCGATCCCCGCTGCCGCACAACCCGCCAAGCGTCCGAACATCATCGTCATCATGGCCGATGACATGGGCTACTCCGATATCGGCTGCTTCGGCGGCGAGATCGCCACGCCCAATCTCGACCGGCTCGCCAAGGGAGGCGTCCGCTTCACGCAGTTCTACAACACGGCCCGCTGTTGCCCGACACGAGCCGCGCTGCTCACCGGCCTGTATCAGCATCAGGCCGGCATCGGCCACATGGTGAACGACCGCAAGTATCCGGCCTATCGCGGCTACTTGAACGAGCAGTGCGTCACGCTCGGCGAAGCCATTCGAGGCGCCAACTACACTCCGCTGATGGTGGGCAAGTGGCACGTTGGCGAAGAGCGCCCGCACTGGCCTACCGACCGCGGCTTTGAACGCTATTTCGGCTTGATCAGCGGTGCATCGAACTATTGGAAGCTCGACCGCAACCGCAAGATGGCGATCGACGACAAACCCTACGTCCCCGATTCGCCGCGCTTCTACATGACCGACGCATTCACCGAGAATGCTGTCCGCCTGGTGGATGAATACGGCCGCAAGCCGAACCCCTATCTGCTTTATCTCGCCTACACAGCGCCGCATTGGCCGCTGCACGCATGGCCGGAAGACATCGCCAAATACCGCGGCAAGTACAGGAAAGGTTGGGACCGCCTGCGCGAAGAGCGGCATGAGCGCATGAAGGCGATGGGCATCGTCGACAAGAAGTGGCCCATGACCCCGCGGGATGCCAAGGTGCCCGCGTGGGCCGACGTCAGCAACAAGGACGAATGGGACCTGCGCATGGCCGTCTACGCCGCGCAGGTGGACCGCCTCGATCAAGGCGTCGGCAAGCTGCTCGACAAAGTGAAGGAACTCGGGCAAGAAGACGACACGCTCATCATGTTCCTGGCCGACAACGGCGGCTGCGCCGAAGAGAACATCGGCGGCGAACAGCCCGGCTTGCCCGGCCCTGTGGAATCGTTCACCAGCTACCGCACGCCTTGGGCCAACTCGAGCAACACGCCATTCCGTCTCTACAAGCACTGGGTCCATGAAGGCGGTATCTCGTCGCCGTTCATCGCCCACTGGCCGCGCGGCATCTCGCAGCGCGGAACACTAATCCACCGGCCTTCGCACCTCATCGACATCATGGCCACCTGCATGGATGTCTCCGGCGGACCGTATCCGTCCACCTACAAAGGCCGGCCGGTTCTCCCCATGGAAGGCGAGAGTGTAATGAAGGCTGTGAAGGGGCAGAAACAGCGCACGAAGCCGATCTTCTGGGAGCACGAAGGCAACCGCGCCGTGCGCGATGGCGACTGGAAGCTGGTCTCGCGCTACCCCGGCGATTGGGAGCTCTACAACATCCCGCGGGATCGCACCGAGATGAACAATCTGGCGGCGAAAGACAGCGCCCGCGTCACACGCATGAAGGGCATGTACGATCAATGGGCAAGCCGCTGTGGCGTGGTGGAATGGGGCCAGTTGCAGAAGCGGAGCTAAAGGTCCTTCCAGCGGATGGTCCCCGGTCCGGTATTGTTCGGATGCGTGCAGTGGATGGTGCTGTTGCACTGCGGGCAGGCAAGGGTAGCGGAAAAGTAAGGAGGAGTTCGTTCGTCGTAAAACTCCTCTTCCGTGTATTCGAGGGGCGCGGGGAACTTCTGCAGCAGCGCCGAGGCGAAGATGGTGCCGGGAATGGTCGTGTAGTTCCAGGCATGCCACAACCACATCTTGCACCCTGCCTGCCGCAGCTTACTTTCAATCGGCCGCAGGTGGGAACAGGTGACGAGGATGGAAGGGTTGGAGCGATAGGTCAAGTCTTCGATGGACCGGATCTCGCCGCTCTCCACCTGGCTCAGGAAGGGAGCAAGCGCCGGATTGTTCCGGATCTCGGCCTTCATCCGCTTCATCATGTCCGCGGCAATGCGCTTCTCTTCCTGTTGCCGGTAGCCATGCGCCTCGACTTGAGCCGCCCAGCGTTTCTCGAACTCGGTGCTGGGCCGCAACAACCCGGAGTCCCACAGCACCCACAGGACCGCCACGCCCACAGTGACAATGACGACGATGGGGAAGCCGACGGCATTCGTTAGACGCAGCCGCACAATCGCCACGTAGAAGGAGGACGCGAAGGCCAGCGCCACTAAGGTGAGCAGAAGCACCGTACGCACTAGATTAGTGTAGTAGATGATGAACGCTGCTCCTCTCACCCGCCGGCAGTTCGGGCTGCTGGCTCTGGCCCAGGTTGCACGGCGCAAGCCGAACATCCTTTTCATCCTTGCCGACGACCTCGGCTGGAATGCGCCGAGTTGCTATGGCAACAAGGACGTCGCCACTCCGAACCTGGACCGGCTCGCGGCAGAGGGCATACGCTTCACCGCGGCTTACGCCGAGCCGCAGTGCTCGCCAACCCGTGCGGCATTGCTCAGTGGCCAGTACGGCGCCCGCACGGGCGTGTACAAGGTCATCCATGAGAAGGAGCCGCCAAACACCTACCTCAACATTCCTGAGCCGAACCTGGCGATGCAGCCTTCGATGGCAACACTCGCCACCGAACTGCGCCAGGCTGGATACACCACAGGCATCGCAGGCAAATGGCACATCGCCGATCAGTACGCCGCGGCAGATGTGCGAGACCTTGATGGCGGACGCTATTTCGATCGCTATGGCTTCGACTTCGCCAGCGCCGTCGGTGAGAAGAACCATCCCACAGATAAGGCCGTCACAGCGCTCACCGATGAGATCATTGGCTTCATCAGTCGCGCCGGCAGCAAGCCATGGTTCGCCTATCTGGCGCACTTCACCACGCATACACGGCTGGCCGCCCCGCCGGCGCTGGTCGACAAACACGCCGCCCGCGGCTACAAGCGCACTTCATCCCCAGTGGCCCGGTTCAAGGAACGGCCAACAGCAGAGTACCTGGCGATGTTGGAACACCTCGATAACGAGATCGGGCGGCTGCTCAAGCAGGTGGATAACAACACCGTGGTCATCTTCACTGCCGACAACGGCGGCTTGTCTCGCATGGCCAGCATGTCCCCGTTGCGTGAGGGCAAGGGTGCTCCCTACGAGGGCGGCAACCGCGTGCCTCTGATCGTCAAGTGGACGGGGAAGATCAAACCCGGCACGACATGCCCGGCACCCGTGCATACCATCGACCACTATCCGACGCTACTCGAGATCGCCGGGACAAAGAGCCGCAAGAAACTCGATGGTCTGAGCATGATGCCCTTATTCGAATCGCGGCAGATCCGCCGGGAAGCTCTGTTCTGGTACACGCCCAGTTACACGCTCATGTATGGGCGCACGCCCTGTTCCTGGATGCGCTCGGGCGATTGGAAGCTGATTCACTGGTACGGCGACTACCTTGTTCCGGATGGCTACACGCCGGACTACACACCCTACGGCAAGCTCCAGATCGGGCCGCGTTGGGAGCTATACAACCTCAAGGACGACCCTGCCGAGCAACGCGACCTCGCCAAGGAACGGCCCGACAAACTGGCTGAGTTGAAGAAGCAGTTGGAGGCCTGGTGGAAGGAGACGGGCGCGAAGCCACCGACAAAGAACCCGGACTTCGATCCGGCGAAGTGGCCGGAGCCGCGGTCCGCGCGCTAACCGGCAACGATTCGGAGCAGGCGCTCCATGGCGGGTACAGAATCCGTGACGCGTTCCGGCGTGTGTGTCTCGAGAGCGAAGTGTCCACGGTACCCATCGGCAACCAGGGCCCGCACGATGCCTGGCCAGTCGGTGCCATCACCCGCTCCGAGCAGGCTTTTGCCCTTGAGCTGCACATTGGCGATGCGGCGGACGGGCAGTAGTTTGTACCCATCGGGGAAGGCTCGCTCCTGATTGGAAGCGTTACCTGGATCCCAGTTGAGGGGGACACGTGCGGGGAGAAGCTTCATCAGTCCTGTGATCTCCGCGCACGTGTTCATGTTGCATGAGGACTCATTCTCCACCAGCAACTGGACTCCCTCTTTGGCCGCATACTCCGCCATTGGCACAATCAAGCCGGCGATTTGCGGGAACAGGCTCATCGGATCGGCCACGCGGCGGAAGGTGAAGCAGCGGACCTTCGACGCCTGCGCCCGCTGGGCGAAAGCGACCACCCGGCGCAGATCCTCCATGCGGTTGGTGAAACGCTCCGCCTCCTTCGGCCCAGGCGTACGAACCGGAGTGGTGCCGGGAATCGGGCAAGCGAGCAGGCCACTATCAACAAACGATACCTGAAGCCCACTATCAGCCAGCTCGCGCAGGGCTTCTGTCTGTTCGGCCTCGGTCAAGTCCCAGTAGCCCCGCTTCGTCCCCGGAACCTGCCGTAGCTCTACCGACGTGAGGCCAAAGCGCTTGGCGAAGCGAATGGCGTCGTGTGGGGATCTGGCGACTTCATCGGTAATGAAGCTGACCCGCGACCGGGGGACAAGGTCGGCTGCCAGCAATGGGGCAGACCAGGCATAGGAAAGGAGGCAACGGCGGGAGATCATCTAGGTAAGTTCACTTATCTCTGGACGGAAGAATCTTAGCACGGCTAGGCAATCTCCCCGCTAAACTCCATCTTTGGTTCTACCGATTCATGGGTGACGCACTTCACAGAGTTTTTCTGCCTGTGGAGCAAGGACGGAACACACATGAAACGGTACTTGTGGATACTGACACTGGCGACAGCCGGTGTAGCCCAACAAGCCGCGGTGGAACTCACCACTCCCACGCTCGGCTATATATTCGATGAGCAAGCCAGGACTTTACGCGCGATTGAAGGCGTACCCGGCTCGGCAGCCATAGGGAATCCGCTGCATTTGGGAGCAGGCCTGGATTTCATCGCCGTGGCTCCCAACCGCAGCTACGCCTTCGGGTATGAGAATAGTGGCGACGCATTGGTGGTGGTGAGGCTCGACGGCAACGCCGGGGCCAGGCGCAACAGCACGCTGCCACGGGCGCGGGCTTGGTTCAGCGCCTCAGGAGAGGTGGCTGCCTTTGATTTGGGCGAGCGCACCGAGGTTTGGGGCGGGTTGCCCGATGCTCCACGGAGGATGGGAGAATTCTCCACTGGGGGACGGACAGCGGACAAGCTGCTGGTCTCCGACGATGGCGGGATGGTGGCCATGCTGGCCGGCGGAGAGCTGTACCGGTTGAGCGCAGATTCCACGGAGCGGCTGGGGCAAGGCATTCGCGACGCCGCATTCCTGCGAGGGACGCGGGATCTATTCGCGCTCGAAGCAGGACGCCTGATTCGGTTCGTGAAAGCGGAAGCTGAGGCGGAAGAGACCGTACTGGCGGGATTCGAAGACGCCGCTGCCTTCGCGATCTCACGTGATCAGAAGCAGGTTACGGTAGCAGGCGCGGAAGTCATGGTGGCCGACCTGCGGACAGGTCAGGCCGCGCGGATGCAGGCTGACGAGACCCGCTTTGACGCAGTGATGCGGGCGGAAGGGGATGCAGTGTTCCAACTGCATGCGGTGAACGGGGAAACCTGGCTGCTGGATGCCGACAGTGCGCGCTTGCAGCCGCTGGCGGCAAGGGGGAATCAATGAGACTTCGTGGCGCTCTTACTCTAGCCTTTCTAGGCTCTCTGCTGCCGGCTGTGCTTCCGGCTCAGATCCGCACCAACGCGGGGTTCCGGCAGAAGAGCATTCCGGCAAACGACGATGGATCGGCGCCGATTGAATCGCTCGGCTGGACAGCGAACTTCTTCGGACGCATGCGCAGCACGGTGTTCGTGAACAACAACGGGAACATCACGTTTGACGCGGCTCTACCGACGTTCACGCCCTTCGGGTTAACGAATACGGGCCGCGAGATCATCGCGCCTTTTTTCTCCGATGTGGACACCCGTCCGCAAGGGTCGGCACTGGTTACTTACGGCCACGACACGATTGACGGGCGCCGCGCCTTTGCCGCGAACTATATCAGCGTGGGTTACTACGACCGGCATATCGACAAGCTGAACAGCTTTCAGGTTGTGTTGATCCAGCGCGAGGACACCGGCAACGGGAACTTCGACATTGAGTTCAACTACGAGCAGATCTATTGGGAAACCGGTGACGCCAGCGATGGCGTCAATGGCTTTGGCGGCACGTCTGCCGCCGTCGGCTGGTCGAACGGTTCGGGTCAACCGGGCACCTTCTTCGAACTGGCCGGATCGCGGATTCCGGGCTCGTTCCTCAGTGGCGGGTCGAACAGCCTGGTTCGCGGACGTACACCGGGCAACAATAGCCGCACGGGACGCTGGACATTCCGGGCACGTGGCGGAACGATCATTCCGGCGCTCTCGATCACCAGTGGATGCCCCGCACCCAATGCGACGGCAGGCCGCGCTTACACGCATACCTTCCAGGCAGAGGGCAGCAAGCCGCCTTATCGCTGGGCTCTCACCCTCGATCCGAACACCACCCTGCCGAACCTGTCGCTGAGCACCGCCGGTGTCATGACTGGCACTCCCGGGCAATTGGGCACCTACTTCTTCACAATCCGTGTGAGCGCAACCGATGAAGATGGCGAGACCACGGTTTCGCAGCGCTGCTCCATCACGGTGGATCCACCTCCGATCACCTTCTCTTCTAACAGTGTGCTGCCCTCGACGGTGGCTGGAGAACGCTACCAGGCTCAGTTGCGTGCGGCCGGCGCTCCCGGAACGGTACGCTATGACCTCTACAATTCGACACTGCCTCCTGGCCTGGCACTGAACTCGAACGGAAGCGTGTCGGGTAGCCCCTTGTTCGCCGGAACGTTCCCGTTCCTGGTGCGAGCGAGCGCGGACTCTTCGCTCGCTTCGATCAAGCGATTCACCTTGAATGTGACGCCGCGTGAGCTGACGGTGACTACCTCGTGTCCCTTGCCCAACGGGACGGGCGGCGTGGCCTACAACCATGAATTTGCCGCACGGGGTGGCGTACCGCCTTATCGCTGGTCGCTCGCTCCCGGCGCCAGCCTGCCGACCGGCCTGACGTTTACGGCCGATGGGCGGTTGACTGGATTGCCGACGGTGCCGCATTGGTGGCCGTTCAACGTGAAGGTGGAAGACAGCGCTGGGAACTCAAAAGAACTCGGCTGCGGGGTTGTGGTTCTGTTCCCGGAGGTGTCTTTGGCGAGCTCCTGCCCGCTGCCTGCGGGAACGGCTGGAACCAGCTATTCGCAACGCCTCGATGCGCGTGGCGGGACAGCGCCTTACCTCTATTCGATTGAAGGGAATCTGCCGGCTGGGTTGCGGCTCAATCCGGATGGAACGATCAGCGGGACACCGCTAGTGGCGGGTCCGGCACAATTCCGTGTGAAGGTGACCGACCGGCGCGGACAGACCGCGGCGTCGCCATGCAGCCTTGCGGTGGGACGCGGCGCCTACGGAATCGCTTCCTGCCCGCTGCCGGAAGCCTATGCAGGCGAGCCCTATTCGCAGCAGGTAACGGCGACCGGCGGCAACGAGCCGTATCGTTTTGGCGAAGCCTCTCCGCTGCCAACGGGTTTGCGCATCTCCCCCGATGGATACCTGAATGGCATTTTGGATCGCGCCGGCACCTATCCGGTAACGCTACGCGTCACTGACCAGACAGGGCTCACGGCAACCCGGAGCTGCAATCTTACGGTGAGACCGCAGGCTCTGCGGGTGACCAACGTTTGCCCTCTGCCCGGGGCTAAACTCGGGCAGGCCTACCGCTTCGAGTTTGGCGTCGCGGGTGGCGTAGCTCCGTTCGAATTCGAATCGAGCGAACTGCCGCCCGGGTTGCGTCTGGCGAACGGAGCACTGGCGGGCACCCCGACGGAAGTGGGTTTCTTCCCGCTGTTGTTCCGGGTGCGGGACCGCAGTGGCCAAGCCACGATTTTTGAATGCGGGGTGGTGGTGGATCTACCGGATCTGCCGGCGATCCGCGTGACTGGGTTGCCTGCGACACTGACTCCTGCAACGGCAGGACCGCGGTTTACGGTGGAATTGGCTCAGAACTATGCGCTGCCGGTGGAAGGCGTGGTGGAACTCGAAGTTGCTGCCGACACCGGTACGCCATCTCCGGGTGCAAACCGGCCGGATCCCGCAGTCAAGCTGGCTAATGGACAACTGACGGCACCGTTCCGCATTGACGCTGGTGCGCGGTCGGTTTCCTTCCAGATCAACGCGACGGGAACGGTAGCGAGTGTGTTCACCGCAACCGCGAAGAACATCCAGGTGGCGGGCATCGACACCGGCCGCCAGGCTTCCGCACAGACAAAGCTGGGCCGCAGCGCACCGGTGATCACCAGTGTCTGCTTCGCCCCGACGAGCGAAGGCTTTGATGTGGACGTGGCCGGTTACTCGACGACTCGCGAGCTGACTTCGGCGGAGTTGACCTTCGGGGCAAATACGTTCCAGGTCAACCTTACCGATGCTGCCGCTGAATACTTTGGCAACGATGATTCGGTGCGCACGGGTGGGACGTTCCGGTTCCGAGCACCGTATCGAGTGAGTCAGGCGACGACACAGAGCCTGGGGCAGGGCAATGCGGTTATCCGGAACACGTCGGGCTCGAGCGCAAGCCGCTCCATCGCCCGGTGTAACTAATGCGGAATGCCTGCTGCCGTAACGCGATCAGCCTTTCTTGGCGGGTGCGGCGGCAGGCGCTCCATTCCCCATTTTGTTGATTTCGTCGAACATCACACGGCGGCCTTCGTCCATGGCCACATGAGCTAGGATGACCGCGGTGGAGTCGGCGAGACCCACTTCGAGATCAGCCTTCGGCTTCTTGCCGCTGCGGATGCTTTCGAGGAACTCTTCGAGCTGGACGTCGACCGGGTTGCGATTCTCTTCCGGTAGCATGACACCCTTCTGATAGAGCCAGCGCCGGGCGAACTTCATCTCCTTCGACAGGAAGCTGTCCTTGTCGCTGACCTGATCCTTATCGAGAAGGATGGGGAGCGGACGGCCACCTTTGCCAGTGCTGAGGAGCGTAGCGGATGATGCTACGGCCTTCTCTTTTTCCTTCTTCTTCTTTGCGTCGTCCACCTTGGGGCCGGGTTCGTAATACCAGAGACCGAGTGCCGGTTCGTTATCGGTACCCACTGTGATTTCGATGGTGCCCTGTGTGCCGAAGAACGACTCGCCGAATTCCGTACGCTGCCCCTGAAACATGGCCAGATGCTTGTTGGTGCTGATGTAGCTGGCGATCAGTTTCTGGCCTTTGGGGTACTTGAAGATCATCTGGCAGTTGTCGTAAACGTCACGGCCGTCCTTGTGGTAATCGAGGCCACCGACGCCGGTAACGAACTCAGGCGTTGCGCCGAAGAACCAGTCGGCGATGTCAATCTGGTGAGAGGCGAGTTCCGCAACGAGGCCGCCGGAGTATTTGCGGAAGAGGCGCCAGTTGTTGGCGCGCCATGTCCAGCCGGGGTTGCGATGCCATTGGGAATAGGCGTGGGTGACATCCCCGATCATTCCCTTGTCGATCATCTGCTTGGCGGTCTGGTAGAACTCGCTGTAGCGGCGCTGGAGACCGACCTGCATGACCTGCTTGGGGCGTTCCGTGCAGAGCTTGCGAAGTGCGTGCACTTCTTCGGGTTTGAACACAAGGCTCTTCTCGCAGAACACATGCTTACCCGCGAGCAGTGCGTCCTTGGTGATTTCGAAGTGAGTATAGAGAGGAGTGGCGATCTGGACCGCGTCGATGTCTTTGCGTCCGAGGAGCTCGCGGTAGTCCTTGTAGGTTTGCGGCTTGTCGGGGGCTTCTTCGAGGCCTTTTTTCAGGGCTGCGTCGTCGACGTCGCAGATGGCGATGCACTTCCCGCCATCCACAGTCTTCCAGTGCTTGAGGTGATATTGCCCGCGACCACCGGTTCCGATGACGGCGTAGTTCACCACGCTGTTGGCCGCGCGGACCTTCTGAATGCGCGGGAAATCGACGACGGAGGCCACGGCAACAGCGGCTGTGGCGGCTCCGGCAACCTTCACGGCATCCCGGCGAGTCATTTCAGAATCGGCCTTGCGGCGGGTAGTGGGCGTGGTGGGCTTTTTGGGCATAGATGTACCTTGTCAATTGCAGTCTATCGAACTGGAATTCCCGTGTGCAATCGGCCCTATTGCTCGGCTTTCATGTCGACGCCTCCGCGGGCGGCCCATTCCGCTCCACCGAGGACCAGCATGGAGGCAAGGAACGACCAGAAGATGAGGATGGCGGAGTATTCAAAGGGCCCGTATTCGAGGTAGAACTTTTCGTCCACCTGTTTCCAAAACAGAAGCGTGAGGAACTTGAGACCCTCGACGGCGAGGCCGACAAAGATGGCTACGGGCACCACGCGGCGCCAGGCAATCCTTGTATTCGGCAGCACCCAATAGATGAGGAAGAGGACAAGCATTCCGACCATGAGGGCGGCGAAGCGAAAGACGATGGTGGACACGAGTTTGCTGAAGGGATCGCCGACGGGTGAGACTTTGGCCATGGCTTCGCGGTTGACGGCGGTGAGAATCAGCGAGAGAAGGATCAGCGCGCCGCAGGTGAAGATGAGGCCGAGGCTGAGGATCTGGTTGCGGAGAAAGCTGCGGTTTGTTTTGACGCGCCACACTTTGTTGAGGGCCACTTCCAGCGGCTCGAAGACACCGTTGGCAGTGAAGAAGAGGACCAGCACGGAGACGATTTGAAACGGGCCGCGTTTGAGCACGATGAAGTTCAGATTGCGAATGAGCCAGTCGCTCCATTGGCCGGGGAACATGTCGCGAAGGGCGAAGTAGATGGCGTCGACGGCCGCCTGCCAACCGAGGACGTACTTGCAAAGGCTGACCATCACAATGAGGAACGGGAAGAAGGAGAGAAGCACGTTGGCGGCGATGGAGAAGGCGAAGACGTGGACTTCGGTTTCCATCCAGAATTGGAAGGTGGGTCCAAAGTGGCGCTTGAGGAAATTCATGCCTTGTTCCTCTTGTTGGCGAGCACCGTGCGGTAGGCGTCGACGAGCCGCTCGGTCATGCGCACAATGTCGCGTTCGGTGGTGACGTACTCGTAGGCTTTTTCCACCATTTTTTCGGCGGCTTCGGGATGCTCAAAGAGGTGGAGAATGCGGTCGGCGAATAGCCGCGGATCGTCCGCCAGGTAGCAGACTTCGCCGTCCTGTTCGGAGAGGCCTTCGGCTCCAATGACGGTGGAGACGACGGGAATGCCCGCACAAAAGGCTTCGAGCAGTTTCACGCGCACACCGGAGCCGCTGAGAATCGGACAGACGAAGACCGCGTAGCGGCGGAGCGGCTCTTGCACGTCTTCGACAAAGCCGCGGATCTCGATGTTGACGTCGTGCGCGGGAAGGGAATGGCGGGGCGGGGGATCGGAGCCGACGATCACAAGCTTGGCCTGAGGACAGCGGTCGACCACAAGGGGAAGCACGTTCTTGGCGAACCAGTCGAGAGCTTCCTGGTTGGGGATGTGGCGAAAGCTGCCGAGGAACAGCATGGTGAAGGGCTCGCGGGGATCGGTGTGCCTCGCATAGGCGCTGGTGTCGATGCCAGCGCGGAGAGTGGCGTCCATTTTCGGCGCCAGGTGGGGCAGGAAGCCGAGCAGGTAGTTTCGATTCTCGAGGCTGCAGACCTGGATGTGATCCATCTTTTCGAGCATGTTCAGTTCGAAGCGGATGGCACGAAGGTATTCGAAAAAGGCACTCGCTTTACGCAGAGGAGAGCCGGGTTGGCGCAGTCCGCGGCCAATGGATTGGAAGTAGACATCGTGCTCGAAGACGGCATTGACGATGTTGCGGTAGTCGCCTGCATACTGGGCCATGTTGGTGTACTCCAGTTGGAGCACGTCGACTTTTTCGAGATAGATGGTGCGGTGGATTGTCCAGTCGAGATCGGCGTTGGCGAACTCGCGAACAGCGTGCGGGGAGATGGCGCCGAAGCCGAATTGCTGCACATCGGGGCGTACCAGGTAGTGGGCGGTGGCGCTAATCGCGGTGAGGGGAGCGTGCTGTGCGATCTGCCATTCTTCATCGAGAACGGCTATGACGTGGAGGCGTGTCCGTGAGGCGAGGGCATTCGTCGTGCCGTGCATGAAGACTCCGCCGCCGTGGATGGGAGGGCAGATAGGATAGGGCGCGAGGAAGAGAACGTTCAGTTGTTGCGGAGTGGCGGCGTGGAGGCCGAAGCGGTCGTGGAAGTAGCCGCCCAGCGGGCGCCGGAAGGCTTCGGTGTCGGTAATCGTGGCGAGACTGCGGGCGCTCCAGCGAGAGGCGATGGCTCCGGGGAGTTGACGAAAGGCTCGCCACAGAGCATTGAGATTGGTGCGCTCCGGAGACGGGCCCGCGAGATAGCTGAAGAGGGCATCGGCCCAACTGCGGAGGAAGTGCATGCTGAGGCGCTTCCACTCGTGGGTGTTCTTCCAGAGGAAGAGAAGGAAGTTCTTCTGGATGATGTTCTGGATGTAATCGCGGGTGTGTGTTCGGCCGATGGTGCCTCTGTGTTCGTGCCAGACGTGGCTTTTCGGCTGATAGTAGACTTTCCATCCTCGCTTCCAGGCGAGCATGCCGAGATCCGTGTCTTCGAGATAGAACGGGCGAAGCAGATGATCGAAGGCGCCGAGCTCGAGAAACTTGCGGCGGTCGAAGGCGCTGGATCCTCCGCCGGGGTAAAAGCAGGGATAGAGGTCGCGAATTTCGTCGTCGATGCGGTGGCGCGCACCGAGGCGCCCGTTGTCCCACCAGCACTGGGTGAGCCCGGTCTCCTCGCGAAGCTTGTTGGGATCAGAGAAGAAGATCTGGCAGGCGGCGGCGAAGACGGATTCATCGTGGAACGCATCGAGGAGCGGCTGAAGGAAATCCTCCGCGACTCGCATGTCACTGTTTAAGAGGACAACAATGTCGTTTTTAGCCGCGCGGAAGCCGGTGTTCGAACCGCCGCCGAAGCCGAGGTTCTTAGGCAGCGCGATGACACGGACGGTGGAGAAGTGTTGGCGGAGGAAGTCGACGCTGCCATCGGTGGAACCGTTATCGACAACGATCACTTCGTTGTTGGGATGCCCTTCGAGCGCTTTGACTACGGAAGGGAGATATTTCTCCATGAGGTCTTTGCCATTCCAGTTCGGGATGACGACGCTGGCGGATTCGGTGTTGGGCCGGGTGTCTTTTCGATTGCGCTTTCTTCCGGCGAGGAGGAAGAAGAGATCGGCGATGAGCAGCGAAACAAACGACAGGAGGATGAAGATCGGCGACAACAGCAGAAGGGGGAGGCCCTTCAGCAGACGGATGGCAGTGTTCATGTCAGGAGTTGCGTAACTGCGGCCCTAGGCCGAGAGTCCTTCCCATCCTGTACCAACGGGAACCCACTACGGAGCTCACCTGTGTTTGGAGTTCTTCCACTTGCTTTTGCAGATCCAGAGCCCATCTGGTGCGCTCTTCGACCAACGTCTCGCTTTCGTGGAGCAGGGCGACGCAGCGGGCGAGTTCCTCAGATTTGGCTGTGAGTTCGGCGGTGAGCCGGGTCTCTGTGTCGATGGCCCATTGGGCTTTGGCTTGATTGTCTGCTTCGAGGCGGGCGATGACGGATTCGTATTGCTGGACCGTGTCCGCGGCGGCCCTTTGCTCGGCAGCGAGTTCGTCCTGGAGAGCGGCTACGCGTTCGCTGGTTTGTTGCAGATCTTTGTTGAGTTGCTCCGCCCAGCGGTTACGAGCTTCGAGTTCCGCGGTTTGTTCGCGGTGCTTCGTGACAAGTGCTTCGTGGTTTTTGAGAGCTGCGTCGAGCCACTCGGTCTTTTGGCGGAGCTCTGCTTCGAGCAGGGCGATGTGCTGTTCGCGCTCGCGCAGAACGTTCGAGGTTTTTGGTACGTAAACGAAGACTGGCGCTCCGATTTGAGGGGAGAGGGCACAGACAGCAACGAAGAAGTGGGATTCGAGAGGGTCTGTCTTGCCTTGTTCGCGGCGGACTTCGGTGGAGCCGGCGGTGTCACTGGGTTGGAAAACGATGACACCGGAGTGGTTCTGCACGAATAGGGAGACGTGGGGGAAGAACTCGCTGAGCGCGGCGCGGAACTCTTCGTATTCGAATTCGTGGGTGTGAAAAGGGTTTGGCCCGGATTGTTTGCGAGTCTCTTCGTAGTAGAGGCGGTTCGGTGTGGAGACGATGAATTGGCCGTGGGGCGCGATCAGGCGGCGCGCTTGAGCGAGCAGCGCCCGGGCATCGTAGAGGTGTTCGATGACTTCGAAGGCGACGATGAGGTCGAAAGACTGGTCGGGGAAGGGAAGGTCTTCGGCGGGTGCGGCTTGGAATTGCAGATTGGAGGCGGTGTAGTGTGTTCGCGCGTATTCGACGGCGTCTTCGCTGACATCAACCCCGGTGACGGAGCGGGCCACGGCTGCCAGTTCCGACGAGCCGTAGCCGGTGCCGCAGGCGATGTCGAGGACTCGCTTGCCACGAGCAAGTCGAGTGGCGAAGGCGTAACGCGCGAAGTGCTCGTTGAACAGATCCGGGTCGACCTGGCCAGGAATGACGCGCTCACCGGTGAACTCAGCCAAGGCTTTTCTCCGTTTGGCGATCCTTGGTGAGAAGGCGGGAGTTCACTTCCACCTTGCAGGGCATGTGGATGTAGCCATAGACTTGCCCTTCGCCGTGACCCATCTGGAGCGTGATTGCGTTGTCGATCCAATCGCAGTTTTTATAGTGGGTGAGAGTGCCGTCTGCGATGGCTGGCGAGAAGGAGAAGAAGGCGGGATAGAGCTCCGGGAGATCGACATGGAAGTCGACGGTATGGACGTCGCCAGCCACCATGGGGGGGAGTTCGTGGCCCTCACGGGCGGTGTTGGTGCCGGCGAAGTCGATGCCGAGGTGGTTGCGCAGCATGAAGCCTACGATCGGCAGGTCGATGTCCTCTTTGGCCCGGACGCTGATGCGGACTACGATTCGAGCGCCTGGGTTAAGAAGGTATTGAGGAGTGCCGAATTCATCAAAGATGGCGATGCCGATGACCTCGGCTCGGCCGTCACCATAACGGTGATCGATATTAGGTATTGTGTCCACTATTTCGGGGGCAGTGGTAGGACCTGAAGATGGCTTCGGAGCGCGTTGCCTGGTGGTAACGTATACGGAATCTTTCTCCACCATGGCGGCTAGGTACTTCTGAACTACTATATCGGTAGGACCAAGCTCACGGACGTGGCCTTTTTCCAGCCAAAGTGTTTGATCGCCAATCGCTTTTACATCGCCGATGGCGTGAGAGACGAATAGGATTGTGACACCGCGGCTACGCAGCTCATGTACCTTTCGCATGCATCTTTGACGAAAGTAGATATCGCCTACGGCGAGGGCTTCATCGACGAGGAGAACCTCTGGGTCGACGTGGATGGCAACTGCGAAAGCGAGGCGGACGACCATGCCGCTGGAGTAGGTTTTGACTGGCTGGTGGATGAAATCGCCGATCTCGGCGAAGGCCTCGATGTCGGCATACCGGCGGTCGATTTCTTCGGAGGATAGTCCGAGGATGGCAGCGTTGAGGTAGACGTTGTCGCGGCCGGTGAATTCGGGATTGAAGCCGGACCCTAGTTCGAGAAGCGCCGCTACCCTGCCCCGGGTTGCGGCAGTGCCGGAGGTGGGCTGGAGGATCCCTGCGACGATTTGCAGGAGGGTGGATTTGCCTGAGCCATTCTCACCGATGATGCAGAAGGTCTCCCCGCGGCCGACCTTGAAACTGACATCGCGCAGGGCCCAGAAATCCTTGTGGCGGACGATGCGGTTGAAGGCTGCTAGTTCCTTGAGCCGGTCTGTGGGCGAGTCGTAGATGGCGTAACTTTTCGAGACGTTCTCGAAGTCTACGACGGCCGGCTTTTCGTGACGATTACTATCCATTCCCATGAGTTTGACTTTGTCCCAAACGGTTGAGTACGCTGGAGTATAGACCCCTCACGTGCCGGTGTAGCTCAGGTGGTTAGAGCGGCGGTCTCATAATCCGCAGGTCGTAGGTTCGAGTCCTACCGCCGGCACCAATTACTCCTCAGCGACAATCATCGAGTAGACTCGGTGTAAGTCCTCCTGGCTGTAGTATTCGATTTCGATCTTCCCCCGTTGTTCCGATTTCTCCACGATTCTGACTCTCGTCCCTAAGACCCTTTCGAGCTCATCCGCAGCAGCACGAACGTTGGGATCCTGCTTCTTTTCGGCATCAGTGGACTCTTCTCGCGGCTCGGTGGCTTTCTGGACCATGCGTTCCAGTTGGCGAACGGAAAGCCCTTGTGCAGTCGTCTTTTCCGCCATTTCCCGTTGGTGGTCGGGGTCATTGAGGCCGAGGAGAGCCTTGGCGTGGCCCATGGATAGGCGATGCTCGGCGAGCAGGATTTGGATGTCGGGGGGGAGCTTCAGGAGACGCAGCATGTTGGTCACAGTGCTGCGATCTTTGCCGGTGCGCCGGGCGATATCCTCATGGCTGAGGAGATGCTCGCGGTGGAGCTTGTCGAAGGCTTGGGCGACCTCGATGGGGTTGAGATCCTCGCGCTGGATGTTCTCAATGAGGCTGACTTCGAGGAGATGGTCGTTGGAGGTGTTGACGACGACTACCGGAACTTCGGTCAGGCCGGCCATGCGAGACGCGCGCCAGCGCCGTTCTCCGGCGACGAGTTCGAAGCGTTCGCCCTGTTGCCGGACAATGAGGGGTTGAATGATGCCGTTGGCGTCGATTGACTGAGCCAATTCGCGGAGTCTATCCGGCTGGAAGACGGAACGCGGCTGCAAGGGATTGGGGTCAATACGGTCTATGGGTATACGTATTGGGGCTCCGTTGCTCTGAGGAGTCGTTTCTGGCGGGGGAGGGGGAGGTGCTGCTACCGGGGCAGGAGGTTTGGCCGGGAGCAGCGCGGCTAGGCCCTTACCCAGCGCTTTGCGTGGATTGTCTAGCGGCTTGTTCATGGGTGAGAATTTCCTTGGCGAGCTTGATGTAGCTTTCCGCTCCTTTGGACCGCGGATCGTAAACCAGGATTGGTTTGCCGTGGCTGGGCGCTTCGGCGAGGCGGATGCTGCGTGGGATGACAGTTTGGAATACGTCATCCTGGAAGAAGTCTTTCAGGTCGCTGGCTACTTGCTTGGTTAGCGTGGTCCGGTCGTCGAACATGGTAAGGAGGACGCCTTCGATGGTGAGGTTATGGCCGAAGGCCTCGCGGACGCGCTCCACGGTGTCGATGAGCTGGGAAACGCCTTCGAGGGCGAAGAACTCACACTGGATGGGTATGAGTACGGAATCGGCTGCCACGAGGGCGTTGAGTGTGAGGAGGTCGAGGGCGGGTGGGCAGTCGATGAGGATGTAGTCAAAGTTCCCTTTGATTGAGTCCAGTTTGGTACGGAGTCTGCTTTCCCGGTTCTCCACTTCCACCAGTTCAAGATTTGCGGCCACCAGGTTGCGATCAGAGGCAACGATACTCAATCCGTCGCACTGGGTTTGTTGAATGAGATCGGCGATGGGTGTTTCGCCCACGAGGGCGTCATAAGTTGTGGGCAGACCGGAGCCTTTGGCGATTCCAAGGCCAGTAGTCGCGTTACCTTGTGGATCCATATCGACCAACAGGACCCGCATTTCATTGGCTGCTAGGGATGCGGAGAGATTGATGGCAGTGGTGGTTTTGCCGACTCCGCCTTTTTGGTTTGTTACTGCGATGACTTTGGCCATGGCCGGGGTGTGGAAGCCAATATCCTACCATGCTTCGTTGGGCGTCTACTATGGCGGGCTTTAAGCCGCTGATTCTCAAAGATGTTCCTTGCCGATGTTCCACGTGGAACTTTCCAGCTCTCTCAAATTGACATTGTTCCACGTGGAACACATAACACTTCAGAGGAGATTACTTCAGCGGAGATTGAGGAAGACTTCGAGCACAGCAACGGCGGCCGGAGTGACGCCGGGAATTCGCGCAGCTTGACCAAGAGTCGCCGGCTGAACCCGAGACAACTTATCAGAAACCTCACGGCTCAAGCCGGGTATGCCTGCGTATTCCACGCCGCTGGGAATGGGACGGTCCTCAGACTCTTGCAAACGTCGCACTTGACGCTGCTGCTGCTGTAAGTAGCCCTCATACTTGAACTCAGTTTCCATCGTCGTCAGTAGGGAAGGACTCACGGGCTCGTTCAGTGCCGCGGAGATGCGAGGTTCAATGGCCGCAATGCGAGCTTCGGGACGACGCAGCCATATGGCGTACGTAGGTCGATCATCACTGGCGAGCCCAAAATCCGAGGGCACCACCCGTTCGCGGGTCAAGAACTGATTCGCTTTGAGCCGTTGCTCCTGCTTTCGTTGAAACAACGTCCAGCGCTGATCGCAGACCAGGCCTGCGGAACGGCCTATACCGGTGAGGCGGTCATCCGCATTGTCGATTCGCAGTTGCAGCCGGAACTCTGCGCGTGAGGTGAACATGCGGTAGGGTTCATCGGCACCCTTCGTCACCAGATCGTCGATCATGATGCCTACGTACGCTTGATCCCGACCAAGAACAATTGCCTCACGTCCTCCCAGCCAGCAAGCCACGTTGAGTCCCGCCATCAAACCCTGCGCCCCAGCCTCCTCATAACCAGACGTGCCATTGATCTGGCCAGCCAGGAAGAGTCCGGGCAACTTCTTCACCATCAGGCTGTGGTGAAGTTCCCGAGGGTCGATCGCATCATATTCTATAGCGTACCCGGGGCGCATCATTTCCGCGTCTTCCAACCCGGGGATGCTACGGAGCACGCGAGCCTGGACGTCAATCGGCATACTGGTGGACATCCCATTCACGTAAACCTCGTACGTATCCAATCCCTCTGGCTCCAGGAAGATCTGATGACGCGTCTTGTCTGGGAACTTAACGATCTTATCTTCTATTGATGGGCAATACCTAGGGCCTATGCCCTCAATCTGTCCACTATATAGAGGTGACCTTGCAATACTGTCCTGCAGAATGGCATGTGTTTCCGTTGTGGTGTAGCCGATGTAGCATTTGATCTGCTCACGCTCTATCTTGTTGGTAAGGAAAGAGAACGGCGTAGGTATCCGATCGCCTTCCTGGGCTTCAAAGCGGTTCCAATCAATGGTACGGCCGTCCAGGCGCGGGGGGGTGCCCGTTTTGAGCCTGGTCCACTGCAAGCCCAAGCTCCGCAGTTCATCCCCAAGCAGATTCGACGGCGCTTCGCCGTTCCGGCCGCAACTGTACTTACTTTCGCCAACGTGGGCCAGGCCGTTCAGAAAGGTGCCGGTAGTGACGATCACGGCATGGGAAGCAATGCTGCGGCCGTCCCTCAGGTAAACGCCGAAAACCTCGCCGGACTCGATCCACAACGAGGCCACCTCAGCCTGAAGAATTCGTAGATTCGGCTCCTTCTCCAGCAACTCCCGCATCCTGAGACGGTACTGCTTCTTGTCGCACTGCGCGCGCGGGCTCCAGACCGCCGGACCGCGGCTCGTGTTCAGCAGACGGAACTGAATTCCGACGGCGTCGGCTACCTCGCCCATCACCCCCCCAAGCGCGTCAATCTCGCGCACGAGGTGACCTTTGGCGATACCGCCGATGGCCGGGTTGCAGGACATCTGCGCAATGAGATCCAGGTTCATGGTGATCATTGCGGTGCGAACACCGATGCGCGCACAGGCCCGCGCGGCCTCACAGCCGGCATGACCGGCACCGACAACAATCACGTCGTATTTTACGGAGCGTCCCAGATTTGGCATGATCTTACTTGGCACGAAGGCCCACGGATGAGGGCAGTATCCCAGTACCTTCAATTTTAGCCAATCGGGAGTGGAAGCATTGAAAGCACTAGTGATCGGGTCCGGGGGAAGGGAACACGCGATTGCCTGGCGTTTGGCGCAGGAGCCGGGTGTGACCGTGGTCTGCAGTCCCGGCAACCCGGGGATGGCGGGGTTGGGCGCTTGTATCGCACCCGCAGCAAACACGCCCGAAGCCTATCTCGCGGTGGCCAATGACTGCGCCGTGGATCTCACAGTAGTGGGCCCGGAAGCGCCACTAGTGGCTGGGATCGCCGACACCTTCGCCGCCGCAGGGAAAAAGATCGTCGGGCCGACACGCGCGGCGGCACAGTTGGAGGCGAGCAAGCAGTTCGCCAAGCAAGTGATGGTGGATGCGGGAATACCCACCGCACGATATCGTGCCACAACCTCCATCGAAGAAGCTTACGCCGCCCTCGACCAATTTGACTATCCGCTGGTGCTTAAGGCAGACGGGCTCGCCGCGGGAAAAGGCGTCATTATTGTACAGGAACGCACCGAGGCCGAACAGGCACTGGAAACACTACGCGGCCTGGGGCCGAAGATTCTTCTGGAAGAGTTTCTCGTGGGTGAAGAAGCAAGCTTTATTGCTCTGTGCGATGGCCACAGGGCCCTGGCCCTCGAAGCCTCTCAAGATCACAAGACGATCTTCGACGGAGACCGGGGCCCCAACACGGGTGGAATGGGCGCCTATTGCGATGGGCGCATCCTCGAACAGGAGCAAACACGGCAAGTGCTCGATACGGTGATTGCGCCTGCACTCGCACACATGCGTCACTTGGGCTCCCCCTTTTCAGGCTTCCTCTATGCAGGCCTGATGATGACGGCCTCCGGGCCAAAGGTGCTGGAGTTCAATGTGCGGCTGGGAGATCCGGAAACGCAAAGCCTGCTGCATCGCATTCGCGGCGGTTTTGCCGACAGCTTGATGGCCGCAGCGCATGGACAACTGACCGGTGCGGCCTTTGATTGGAACCCGAACCCTTCAGTCTGTGTGGTGATGGCAGCCGCGGGATACCCCGACAAGCCCCGGACGGGGGACGCGATTCATGGCATCGCCGCCGCTGAGGAGACTGGAGCGGTGGTATTCCAGGCAGGCACAAAGTTAGCGGGACAGGAACTGCAGACCGCTGGGGGAAGGGTACTCGGCGTCACTGCCAGCGGCCCCACACTGCAGACGGCGATCGACAATGTCTACGCCGGTGTGCAGACGATCCACTTTGACGGCATGCAGTATCGCAAGGATATTGGGGCCAAGGGGTTGAAGCGCTGGAGTAGAATAGGGACTGTGGGGACGTAGCTCAGATGGATAGAGCGGTCGCCTCCTAAGCGACAGGTCGGCAGTTCGAATCTGCCCGTCCCTACCACACACACCCCGCACCACGTTATAATGAGCCGACTACGGGAGCCCACGTGTCTGACAATTCCAAGCACGCGGTAACGCAACTACTGAGCGAACTGCAGCACGGCAAGAGCGGCGCTGCCGATCAGTTGCTACCGCTCGTCTACCACGAACTGCGGCGGATTGCCGGCGCCTACATGCGCCGCGAGCGCGCCAACCACACGCTGCAAGCAACGGCTCTGGTGCACGAGGCATACCTGCAACTGGTGGATCAGACGCGGGTAGATTGGAAAAACCGGGCGCACTTCTTCGGCGTGGCCGCTCAGCTTATGCGCCGGATCCTGGTGGAACATGCGCGCGCGCACCATGCTCAGAAGCGTGGCGGTTCGGCCAACAAACTGTCTCTGGAAGAAGCGATCAACTACTTTCCCCAGAAAGAGATGACGCTGGTGGCACTGGATGACTCCCTGCAGGAATTGGAGAAGCTTGATCCGCGGCAGAGCAAGATTGTGGAACTACGATTCTTCGGCGGCCTGACGACAGACGAGGTGTCCGAGGTGATGGGAATTTCCACGGCCACCATCGAACGCGAATGGCGAGCGGCCCGCGCCTGGCTGCACACGCAGCTCTCCGATTTGAAGGACAAAAAAGATTCTGCTGGAGCATGATGCCTTTTGCGCGCCGTTTGCGCGTGTATAGGTGAAGGCAGTTGACCTGACAGAACGAAGCAAGCAAAACGGTCCCGCGCGTAAGCGGAAAAACAAACAATAAACAAAGCACGCCGTTCTTAAAAAACAACGACCTTCGCAGTTTCAACCTGCTTCTGCCGGTCTGGCAGGGGAGTGAGTGGTGCGGCCCCACTCCCCGGCTAGACCGGTTTTTGCTTTTATAGGGACTCCCTCGGCGGAGGCAGCGGGGGGTATTCTGAATACTAAGCGCTGCCACTGTGACCCCGGAACGATATCAAACCGTCAAGACGATTTTCCAGCGAGCGCTGGAATTGCCATCCGCGCACCGTCCTCATTACCTGGACCATGCATGCGGCGCAGACGCCGACCTGCGACGGGCGGTGGAGTCGATGCTGCAATCGGACACGGAAGAGACCACCTTTCTCGATAAGCCTCCGGTGGATCCGGTCTCCAAGCTTCTCGACCAGGTGGAAATGAAGCCACCATCCCGAGTGGGGCAGTATGAAATCCTGCGCGAGATCGGGAGAGGAGGGATGGGCGCCGTCTACCTTGCCTCTCGCGCCGACGATCAGTACCGCAAACAGGTGGCCATCAAGCTTGTTCTGCGGGACCGGGAGAACGCGCAGGTGTTGGAGCGCTTCCGCAGGGAACGGCAGATTCTCGCCAATCTGGACCATCCGAATATTGCGCTTCTGCTCGATGGTGGGGCGACCGCCGACGGCTTGCCGTATCTCGTCATGGAGTATGTCGAAGGTGTTCCCATCGACGAATATTGCGACAATGCCAAGCTCGATCTCACGTCACGGCTGCGCCTCTTTCTGACGGTCTGTGCCGCGGTCCACCACGCTCACCAGAATCTGGTCATTCATCGCGATCTGAAGCCGAGCAATATTCTGGTGAAGAAAGACGGCACGGTGAAGTTGCTCGATTTCGGCATTGCGAAGCTGGTGCAGACACAACCCGCGGCGGGGCAGGCGATGGATCGCACGGCAACAGCGATGCGCATTTTGACGCCCGAGTACGCGAGCCCGGAGCAAGTGCGGGGCGATCCGGTCACCACAGCCACGGATGTTTATCAACTAGGCGTGGTGCTGTATGAGTTGCTCACCGGTCATCATCCGTTTGCTTTTAAGAATCGGGCTGCGGTGATGCAAATGCTCTTGTCGGATGAACCGCAAAAGCCCAGTGACGCCGCACTGCGTGTGGTGGAAGAAGAGCTGTCCGATGGGACGAAAGAGGTACTACGGTCTCCGGCAACCGTGTGTATCACACGCGAAGGCACACCGCAGAAACTTCGCAAACGCCTGGAGGGCGATTTGGACGCGATCCTCCTTAAGGCGTTAGCCAAAGAGGCGGCCAGCCGCTACGGTTCCGCCGAGCAGTTTGCCGATGATATCCGCAGGCACCTGGAAGACGCCCCGGTTCTCGCCCGCTCCCAGAGCATGCAATATGTGGCGGGACGATACCTGCGCCGTCATAAGACGGGCGCGGCGGCAGCGGGGTTTGTATTCGCGTCTTTGCTGGTGGGGATTGCAGTGGCGGGATGGGAAGCACACGTCGCCCGGCAAGAGCGCGCGAAGGCGGAGCGCCGCTTTGAAGAAGTACGGCGCGTGGCCAATTCGTTTCTCTTCGAAGTGCATGATGCGATGGCTCCGCTGGCGGGCACCACTCCGGCGCGCCGGCTGGTTGTGCGGAAGGCCATGGAGTTTTTTGACAGTCTGGCAAAGGAGTCTGCCGGCGACGCCAGCCTGCAGCGTGAGCTGGCCATTGCTTATCACCGATTGGGTGATTTGCAGGGGAATCCGAATGTTCCCAATCTCGGTGACACAAGCGGGGCGCTCGCCAATTACCGCAAGGCACTGGCCATTCGCGAAGCGCTGCTGAACCAGTCTCCACAGAATCCAGATTTGCGACGGGACCTTGGGTTGAGTTTTGAGGCTGTGGCCGATTTGTATGTGGCGACGGGAAACACCGAGGCGGCTCTGGAGCAATACCAGAAAGCTCGGGCTATTTTTGAGTCTCTGCAGGAATCGAATCCGGGGAGCCGCCCCATTTTGAGCTTACTGGCGAAGAGTTACCACAATGTGGTGGGCCAATTGGTTCATTCGGGAGACACCGCACGGGCCATGGAGCTGAGCCGGAAGGCGATGAAGATTTCCGAGGATCTGGTAGCACAAGAGCCACGAAGCCCAGAGGCACGGCGCAATCTGTCGGTTGCTTATTCGCGTTTCGGGGGAGTGCTGGATCGCATGGGAGACACCAGGGGTGCCTTGCAGAATTACCAGAAAGCCCTCGAGATACAGGAAGAGCTGGCCCAGGAATCGCCGGAAAGCGCGCAAACGCGGCGTGAAATTTCCCTGATTTATGAGGATATGGGAAGAGCACAGGCCTCCCGGAATGACGTCTCGAAGGCGACAGAAAACTATCGCAAAGCGCTGGCTATCCGCAAAGAGCTGGCGGCGAATGATCCGCGCAACGCCATGGCCGCTTCCGATCTCGGTTTCATCGAAATGCGCATGGGCGATATGCTGCAGCAGGCTGGCCAACGAGGACAAGCACTGGAAAGCTACCGTCATGCACTCGAAGTATTCCAGAACGTGGCGGCGCTCGATCCTGCGAATCTACTGGCGCGCAGAGACACTGCCCTTGTCTTTGAGCGCTTGGGAGGATTGCAGTCTGCCGCAGGCAACACCGCTTCGGCGCTCGATTACTACCGGCGCTTGCAGCAGGTTTCTTCGGATTGGGCCGCGAAGGATGCAGCCAACTCCGTGGCGCAACACACGCTCGGGGTGGCGCACTTGCGAGTGAGCGAGACCCAATCCCGTGCGGGCGATCGGAACGCGGCACTGCAGGATGCCGAGCGCGCCCTGGTTGTATTTCAGGCGCTACGCGCGCGCGATCCGAAAAACGTGGAGAACCAACGCGGGCTGGCATGGGCATGGATACGCAAAGGTGAAGTGCTTGAAGCAACCGCGCTTTCGGCTCCGGCAGCGTCGAGGGTTGCGCGCTGGCAGGAAGCAAGTGGCTGCTACCAGCAGAGTCTGACATTGTTTGCGGAGATCGACCGGCAAAAGAGCATGCGGCCGGCCGATACGAATTTGCGGGATAACGTCCAGGCGGCGTTTCAGCGCGCGGAGCAGGAGATCCGGAAGTTGAAAGAGGCCGGCAAGACCATCCAGTTATAGCGAGCGGCGATTGGTCAATCGTGCCGCAGTGTCTGCGCTGGGTCGACCGAAGCCGCGCGCCGCGCGGGCAGCAGGGCCGCCGCAGCTCCCACGATGAGAAGAAGTAGCGGGGCAGTGAAAAACACGAGCGGCTGACTCAACCGCAAGTAGACTACCGCAGACTCCGCCAGTTTGGCCGCAACGAAACAGGGCAGCACACCCAGAACGATGCCGGACCCAAGGCTCTTCATCGAAGGGGACGACATGGCAAGGATGACATTCCTCTTTGATGCTCCGAGCGCGAGGCGAATGCCTGCTTCGCGTTTGCGCCGCTCGACAAGGAATGCCACCACCCCATAGAGGCCGACACAACTGAGAACAACGGAAACCAGACCAAGCGCCACGGCTACCTGACTGGCGATGCGGACGGGTAGTCGCTGGGTCCAGGCGATATCGAGCAGGGACGCGGGTTCGCAATAGGACTGCGGTGTAACGGCGAGACAGAGTTGCTGCAATTCGTGAGAGATCTGAGTATCGGCCTTGCGGGCACGAACGATGAGGCTGCGGATTTCGGCGCTTCCCGCTGCGGCCGGGAGATAGACAAAGGTGGGATCGAGGCCGATGAAGAAGAAGCTATTGACGACATCACGAGCTACACCGGTGACCTCGAATAACTGCGGACTTCCGTCGAACTGGAACACCTGGCCGATGGCGGACCGTCCGGGCCAAAAGCGCTTTGCGGTGGCCTCGCTGACCACGGCGACAGGCAGCTGATTGTGCACCTCGGCGAGGGTGAAATTGCGGCCTTCCACCAAAGGGATCTGCATGGTATCGAAATAGCGGTGATCGATGTAGTTGTGGAAGAGCCGCGCCTGTTTGCCATCAATGGTAGCCGTGCGCCGTTCCATAATGCCGCGCAGGGGGACTCTTCCCACACCGGTCACAGCCGCCACTTGCGGCAGCGCTTCCAACCGATTGGAGTAGGATCGCATCTCGCCTTCGTGTCCGGACTCGACGAGAGTCTGCAGCGGGAATCCCGGACTCATTGTCTCAAAGTGACTGGCGTTCTCAAGCAGAACACCCGCGAGGACGAGCAAGACCAGGGAAGAAGCCGTCTGTATGATCAGCAAGCCGTTGCGCATCCGGGACGGCCGGTTGCTGCGCGCCACGACACTTGGTTTGCCGTCGCGTGCGGTATCGGTCGCTTCGAGCGAGGGAAGCAGTCCAAACAGAAGCGCGGAAAGAACGGCAAGAATCAACGAGACGGCGAAGATCCTCCAGTCCGGCGCGGCAGGTGCGAAATTCATTCCAAAGCGAGTCATCACCTGGAACAGAAAGCTTTCCAACGATTGGAGCGACGCGAATGCCAGAATACTGGCAGCGACAGAGCCGATCACGGCGAGCAGGAGCGCTTCGGTCATAAGCTGCCGCACGAGACGCCAACGGCTGGCTCCGATGGCAACGCGAATGGCCAGTTCCCTTTGTCTGGCGGAGGCGCCGGCGAGATACAGGCTGGCAAGGTTGCCACAAGCTACTACCAGCAGCAAAGCAAAGGGAAATGCGACCAATCCAACGGCTATGCTGTTGGACTCCTCATCGCGCGAGATCGCCCGGCGTGGTTTCAGGAGAAGAGAATGAACCTTGTCGTCTTCCGGCAGACCGTCGCTTAACGATGGTGCACTGGCCGATAGCCGCGCCGTGGCCTGCGCGAAGGGAATAGCAGAATCGAGGATTCCGCCAACTTGGAGTTCCTCGGGTGAGCCAGGAGCCGCCACCAGGTGCCGCTGGGTTTGTGAGATCCAGAAGTCGGGAATCACAGCCTCCACGCCGGTGAAGCTCTCCCTGGCGATGCCGGTTATGGTGAAGTAGTTGGCTCCGAGGCGAACGCGGCGCCCCACGATGGCAGCATCCCGTTGAAACAGGCGCGTCCAACCGGCGTGGCTGAGCACGGCTCCCTCGGGATTGGATGTTCCGGCAAGAAGGGGAAAGAAGTTGCTGGAAACGACCTCCAGGGCAGCGCGGCGGATGCGGTCTCCGGCCAACGGGAGAGTCATCCGTTCCACCGAGTAGAGTTGTGCCACAGGTTCAGCCTGCGTGCGGAGCACTTCGAATTGCCGGGTAGAGAATCGGAAAATCGGCTCTTTCTTTGCGTTTTCCGCCCACAGGTCGAAATGGCGCTCGGCGGCGCGTATGGGAAGCGGGCGAAGGCAGTAGGCATTAACGAATGCGAAGAAGGCACTGTTGGCGCCGACGGCCACGGCCAGGAACAGGATGGCGGTGGCAGAGAGCCCTGGTTGTTTGCGGAGGATCCGCATGGCGAATTGGAGGTCGCCGCGCAGTTCGTCGAGGAAAGCGAGTCCCTTCGAGTGGCGGCAATCCTCCCGGTAGGAAGCGACACTACCGAACTCAAGTCTCGCTCTTCGCAATGCTTCCTCCGGTGTTGCTCCAGCGCGCATGAGTCGTTGTGCATGCTGCTCGATGTGGAATTGCATCTCCTCATCGAGAGAGGAATGGGATGTGCCGGCAAACCAGCGCGGCCATTTCATTGGAGTCCCTCCGCGGTGGTGCGCAACGCAGCAGCCATGGCGCTGACAACTCGTTCCCAGGCAATGCTCTCTTCTTTGAGCCGCTTTCGTCCAGAGGGCGTGAGGCTATAGAAACGAGCCTTGCGATTGTTCTCTGAAACGCCCCACTCGCCGCTGAGCAGCCCTTGGTGCTCCAAGCGGTGGAGCGCAGGATAGAGCGCACCTTGTTCAATCGTTAGAGCACCTCCGGAGATCTGCTCAATGCGGAGGAGGATACCGTAGCCATGTTGCTGAGAGAGGGAGACGGCCTTGAGGATGAGCAGGTCCAGGGTGCCGGGCAGCACGGAGAGGGGAGATTGCATCTTCTTTCCTAATTTCCTTAGGAGAGGAGACGCAGACAATAGGCAAATTGTTCACAGGTTGCAGGATTTATTTTCGAAGGAATGGAGCGGGAGACGGGATTCGAACCCGCGACATCAACCTTGGCAAGGTTGCACTCTACCAGCTGAGTTACTCCCGCTCGACGGGTAGGAAATTCCATTGTCATACGAGCCAAGGGTGCATGTCAATCCGTACCAGAAAGTGAGTTGTGAAGGCGCTCTCAGTGCTACAGTTGTCGAACGAAACAGAATCGTAACCTATTGAAAACATGCTAATTATATTTTGAGAAAGTTGTTGCTTCGAGACACTGGGAACTGTGCTAGACTGATGATCCGCGGATGTGCCGATGGCTGCCAGCGCGCGGGTGAGGCCGCAGTGGTCACCATCGGATCCCCTCCACAGACAAAGTGTTCGATATTTGTTTTCCACAGTATGTGGAAAACTTGTGGGAATCTTGTGGGTGCCATTTTGAGCGGGTGGAAGTAATGAATTATTGGGAGCAGATCAAGCAACAGCTTGCCGGGGAACTGAGCGTAGAAGCGTTTCAGAACTGGGTGAGTAAAACGACATTGGACCAACTGGAAGGCGAGACACTCAAGGTCAAGGTTCCGAATGAGTTCTCGAAGGATTGGATGGAGGTGGAGTACCGCGACAAGGTCCGTCACGCGATCGTGAATCTGGGCCTACCGGTGCGGGATGTGATTTATCAGGTAGCTCCCATGAGCTACGCGATGGAACAACCAGTAAAGAGGGAAGAATTCGTTCCCGGCGTGGAGCCGTCGTTTGCCAATTCGACCGCTCAACTCAACGCCAAATTCACTTTTGACACCTTTGTAGTGGGTTCGTGCAATCAGTTTGCTCATGCAGCAGCTAAAGCTGTGGCAGCGCGTCCCTCGAGCAGCTACAATCCGTTGTTCATCTACGGCGGTGTGGGGATGGGAAAGACGCATCTCATGCACGCCATCGGCATGCAGTTGAACTTCATGTACACGGGCATGCGAATCGTCTACACATCGAGCGAACGGTTCATGAATGAGATGATTCACTGCATCAAGACGGAGCGGATGCCCCAGTTCCAGCAGCACTACCGCACCGCCGATGTCTTATTGGTGGACGATATTCAGATTCTCGGTGGGAAGGAACGCACCCAGGACGAATTCTTCCACACCTTCAACACGCTCTACGAACACCAGAAGCAGATTGTGATTTCCAGCGATTCCTCGCCCAAGAACATTCCTGGGCTGGTGGAGCGCCTGCGCTCACGCTTTGAGTGGGGCCTGATGGTCGATGTCCAACCCCCGGATCTGGAAACGAAGATGGCCATTCTCGACAAGAAGGCCGAGGCGGAAGGAATCCGCCTTCCGGAAGACGTGCGCATCTACATTGCGACGAAAACCAAATCGAACGTGCGGGAACTGGAAGGCTCGCTCGTCAAGCTGATGGCCTATTCCACGATGACAGGAACACCGATCACGCTCTCCATGGCCCAGCAGATGTTGAAGCACCTGGTGCAGGGCAACGAGCGCCGGCTAAGCATTGACGGCATCCTGCGGGCCGTGGCTGACAAGTTCAACCTCCAACCCTCCCAGCTGAAACAGAAGACGAACGCCCACCAGATTTCCTACCCCAGGCAGATCGCCATGTACCTGGTGAAGGATCTGACCCAGGCCTCGCTGCCGGAGATCGGCCGTGCCTTCGGCGGAAAACATCACACCACGGTCCTTCACTCCATCCAGAAGATTGAGCTGCAACGCCAGAAGGACCCGGATTTGAACAAGATCATACACAGCATAACTGATTCATTCAATTAGGCTTATATGGGTTTTCAACAGAGTGGCCCAAGTACTGGTATGTGGAACGCTGCGGAAAACCTCCCCGTCCTCCAAAGAGTGGGAAATCGAGGCCTGATTTGCACACTCCGTGAAGACAGCAAGCTGTTTGGTTTTGTATAATTTAGAGAGAAACTCACATTTCCACAACCCCTACGGTTCCGGTTACACATGTACTTCTTAAGTAAGACAACGCAATCATAGAGATACAGGGACGTAGGACAAGGCAGAACGACCACATGGAATTTACAGTCAACAAAAGCGATCTGGTGCGCGAGCTGATGCTCTCGCAGGGAGTTGTGGAGAAGAAGACCACGATTCCGATTCTTTCGAACGTGCTGGTGGAGGCCTCCGGTGAGAAAGTAACGTTCACCGCGACGGATCTGGAGTTGGGCATTCGCTGCAGTTGCCCGGCCCGGGTCACGAAGGAAGGATCAGGAACGATTCCGGCGAGGAAACTCCTCGACTACGTGCGGCTTCTGCCTGATGCCGACGTTCAAGTGAAATTTCTGGACAACCACTGGGCGACGCTCGTTTGCGGCCGCTCGAGGACGCGTATTGCCGGCATGTCCCGTGAGAGCTATCCGGCGCTTCCGGTGATGCCCGATGTGATTGCGGAGCTTCCGGTGGGTACTCTGGCGGCGATGATTTCGCGCACGATTTTCTCCATCTCGGCGGAGGAATCGCGCTTCACGCTCAATGGAGCGCTCCTGCTGCTGAAGCCGGGCAGTGTGACCATGGTGGCCACGGACGGCCATCGCCTGGCGATGGTGGAGAAGCAGGAGTCGATTCCCGGTCTGGAGAGCCAGTTCCGCGCGTTACTGCCACGGAAGGCGATGTCCGAGGTGCTGAAGATGGCTTCTTCGGCAGAGCCCGAAGCGTCCTTGCGCTTCAGCGGCGATGAGAATCACCTGTTCTTCCAGTTGGGCGATCGCCTGTTGATCAGCCGCAAGCTGACGGGCAACTTCCCCGACTTTGAACGCGTGTTGCCGAAAGAACAGCCGAACGCGGTGACGATGCAGCGGGACGACCTTCGTGCGGCGCTGGAACGCGTCATGCAGTTTGCCGATGAGCGATCGCATGCGATTCGCGTGAAATTTTCCCCGGGCGAGGCGAAGGTGTTTTCTTCGCTCTCCGATACCGGTGAATCGGAAGAATTGATCAACGTGGAATACGACGGCGCGGAGATTGAGATCAGCTTCAACGCGCAGTACCTGCTCGATTTCATGCGGGCGATCACTGAAGAGCAGGTGATGTTCCGGTTCAAGGAAGCAAACAGCGCCGGCGAGATGCGGCCCGTGGCCTTGGAAGGCGGCTTCCTCTACCGGTACGTGGTGATGCCGATGCGGATTTGATGAGACTGGCGGATTGCGGCTGAGTCAACGTTCGACGAAATAGGCAGATAGGAGAACTTGTGAGCTCGACGGAAGTCTACGATTCCTCAAGTATTCGCGTCCTCGAAGGGCTGGAGGCAGTACGCCTCCGTCCTGCCATGTACATCGGTTCCACCAGCGAGGCGGGGCTGCACCATCTGGTTTATGAAGTCGTCGACAACTCCGTAGACGAGGCCTTGGCCGGTTATTGCACGGAAGTCCAGGTTACGATTCACATCGACAATTCGGTCACAGTACAAGACAACGGCCGCGGCATTCCCGTGGACATCAAGGAAGAGTTCGGCGTATCGGCGGCTGAGATCGTGATGACCAAGCTGCACGCCGGTGGCAAGTTCGATTCGAACACCTACAAAGTCTCCGGTGGTTTGCATGGTGTGGGTGTGAGCTGTGTCAACGCTCTCTCGGAAGCCCTGCATCTGGAGATCTGGCGCGACGGCTACACGTGGGAGCAGGATTACGAGCGAGGGATTCCGAAAGGTCCCTTGACGCGCGCGGGGAAAGCTCGTGGCAAGACGGGGACGAGGGTCACCTTCAAGCCTGATTCCACGATCATGGACGCCACCACGTTTAACTTCGATACGCTTTCGCAGCGATTGCGTGAACTGGCATTTCTCAACAAAGGTCTCGTCATCACGCTATCCGATGAGCGCGAGGATCCGGTGCGCAAGCATGAGTTTCATTACTCCGGCGGAATTTCCGAATTCATCAAGCACATCAACCGTGCGAAGAACGTCCTGCACGAGAAGCCGATTCACTTTGAGGGTGACCGCGATCTGCCCAACGGTGGAACGATCCACATGGAAGTGGCGCTGCAGTACAACGATGGGTATTCGGAAACAGTTTTCAGCTTCGCCAACAACATCAACACCGTCGACGGCGGCACGCATCTGAGCGGCTTCCGGAGCGCTCTCACCAGCCGCATCAACAACGCCGGCAAACAAGGCGGGCTGTTCCGCGACGTGAAGGAGAATCTGTCCGGCGACGATGTTCGTGAGGGTTTGACGGCAGTGGTCAGCGTGAAGCTGCCACAACCGCAATTCGAAGGCCAGACCAAGGGCAAACTGAATAGCGATATTCAGGGCTACGTGGTGCAACTGATCAACGAAAAGCTGGGTGAGTACTTTGAGAAGAACCCGGCGGTGATGAAAAAAATTGTCGGCAAGGCGATCGAAGCGGCACGAGCGCGCGAGGCAGCTCGCAAAGCCCGTGACCTGACTCGGCGTAAGGGAGCTCTCGATTCGGGTGGTCTGCCCGGTAAGCTGGCCGATTGTCAGGAACGCGATCCGGAACGCTGCGAAATTTTCCTGGTTGAGGGGGAATCCGCAGGCGGCACAGCAAAGACGGGCCGCGACCGGCGCTACCAGGCGATTCTTCCGTTGAAGGGAAAGATCCTCAATGTGGAGAAAGCCCGTTACGACAAGATGCTCGGTCACGACGAAATCCGGGCGATGATTACTGCTATCGGCACGGGCATAGGCAAAGATGATTTCGACGTGACGAAGCTGCGCTACGGCAAGATCATCATCATGACGGACGCCGATGTTGACGGCTCGCACATCCGCACACTGCTGTTGACGTTCTTCTTCCGCCACATGCAGGAATTGATCACGCGCGGGCATGTGTTCGTTGCGCAGCCGCCGCTCTACCGCATTAAGAAAGGCAAGAGCGAGAAATACATCAAGGACGATAAGGAGTTCACGCGCGAGATTCTGCGCCGGGCGACGGAGAACGTTGCGGTGGAACTGCCGGACAAGAGCAAGCTGGAAGGCGGCGAATTGCGCAGCTTCCTGATGCAATTGGACGACTGTCTACAGATCTGGAAGAGGGTGGATCGCTGGACACGCGACGCGCGTGTGACCGAGGTGCTCTCCAATCACGAGTTGCACGTGGATGGCGCGGATTTCAAAGAGGAAGCGAATGCGGCGGCGGTGATGCAGGCGCTCAAGGACCTGAAGCTGGAGCCTCAGTTGCACAAGGATGAGGAACATTCCTCGTGGATGATTTCCTACCGCGATTCGACGAATGCCGAACGAATCATCGGTTTTGAATTGGCGGGCTCGGTGGAATACCGCCGCTTCCGTGCCATCGCCAAACAGATCGCCAAGAACAACAGACCGCCGTTCACAGTCGTGCGCGATGGAAACCGCGACGTGCAAAACACCTGGCGGGAACTGCTGGCCTTTGTGAAGGCCGAGGGAACGCGCGACGCCAACGTGCAGCGCTATAAGGGACTGGGCGAAATGAACCCGGAGCAGTTGTGGGAGACCACGATGAATGCCGAAGCGCGAACGCTGCTGAGGGTAACGCTCCAGGACCTTGTGGAATGCGAAGAGGTGTTCACGACACTGATGGGAGAAGACGTCGAGAACCGCCGCAAGTTCATTGAAGAAAACGCACTCGACGTGCGAAACCTCGACGTCTAACCTCCAGCTACTGTTTCATTAGCGAAACGAGTTGATCGAGAGCTGCGCCCCAGCCGTGGTGAAAGCCCATCTCTTCATGTTTGCGGCAGGCCTCTTCATCACTATGGAGCACGGTTGCGGTGTACTTCGTCTGCTCCCCGAGTGATTCCAGCGTGATGATGGCGGTGAAGCAGAACGGATTGCCGCCGGCAGCCGCGGTCAATGGCCGGTAGCCCGGAGCGAGAGCGGTGCACCAGATCAGACGTTCTCCCGGAACCACGTCGAGATAGCACGCCGTATGGGGAAAGTGCTGCCCTTCAGGCGATTCCATCATGAAATGGAAGATACCGCCAGGCCGCAGGTCCACTTCGCAGTGAACGGTCTTCCAGGGCGCCGGTGTGAACCATTTTTTCAAGTGAGCGGGTGTGGTCCAGGCAGCCCAGACGAGGTCTCGGGGCACGTCCACAATCCGCTCCAAGACGAGATCGAAGCGGGGGTCGGGGGAGATGGAAGGCGAGGTCATGATTTCTGCTCCTTGAGTTGATCGAGGTAGCTATCCAATTGGTCGAGGCGGCGGTCCCAGAGAATGCGCTGCTTCTCCAGCCAGTGGGAAGCGGCTTTGAGCGGCTTCGGAGCGAGCTGGTAGGTGCGAACGCGGCCGGCCTTGGTGGACGTAACGAGCCCGCAGTCCTCGAGCACACGAAGATGCTGGAGGAACGATGGCAACGCCATGGGGAACGGCTGGGCGAGTTCTGTGACCGCGGCAGGACCGCTGGTCAGGCGCTCAATGACGGCGAGACGGGTAGGATCCGCCAGGCCGTGGAAGATGGAAGGGAGCTGCGGGGAGACCTGTTGGTTAGCCACTTGCCTAAGTATAGAGGCGAACCAACAGTTAGGTCAACACCTAAGTTTTACAGGTTTACTGGCCCAACCGGCAGACTTCATGCACCGCGCGGACTGCTTTCTCAAGCCCGTCGCGGCGCACAACGATAGCGATGGTCAATTCTGAAGAACCCTGGGCGATAGCAATGATATTCACGCTTTCTTGAGAGATTGCGGTGAAGATGAGGCCTGCCATGCCAGTGGTGCCCCGCATGCCTTCCCCGACAATGGCGAGGAGTCCGACGTTTTCATCCACTTCGAATGGCTTCAAGTAGCCGTGCGCGAGTTCGAGAGCGAAGGTTGTCTCGAGTGCATCGGTGGCGCGGGCCAATTCATCGCGGCGGATGAGGAAGCAGAAGCTCTGGCGATAGCTGGAGCTGGTGAGAGCGAGTACCTCGGCGTTGGATGCAGCGAGCGCGGCCAACGCGCGTGACATTACCTGCACAGCATTCAGCTCGGGGTCGGCAGGCGCGATAGAGACGAGGGCTACGTTGGCCATCGAAGTGACGGCGCGTGGGCCTTGCGGTGCATCCACCTTGGGCGCGATGCGGGTGCCGGGCGCCGCAAGGTTGAAGCTGTTCTTGCTCCACACCGGAATACCCTTCTCCACGAGAGGAGCCAGCGTTCGCGGATGCAGCACTTTCGCGCCGTTGTAAGCCAGTTCCGCCGCTTCGCTGTAAGTTACTTCCGGAAGCACAACGGCGCTCGGCACCAAGCGGGGGTCGGCGGTCATGATGCCGTCCACATCGGTCCAAATCCAAAGATCGGTGGCGTCCAGCACGGCGGCGAGGATGGAGGCGGAAAAATCGGAGCCTCCGCGGCCGAGCGTTGTCGGGCGCCCATCGATGGCGGCGCCATTGAAGCCGGTAACCACTGGCAGCACACCCTTCGCGAGCAATGGCCCAAGGACCGCGGCAGCCTTCTCGCGGGTAGGATCCATGAGCGGAGTGGCGTTCCCGAAAACAGCGTCGGTGACGACAACCTGCGCTGCATTTACAGCCTTGGCGGGAATGCAGCTGGCTTCGAGGTGCGCTGCCATAAGGAGGGCGGATAGCCGCTCTCCAACGGCCACCGCTTCATCCACAGAACGCGGAGGACGCTCACCCAGCATCTGCACGCCCTGGGCAATGCGGCGAAAATCACCGATGATCGAATGCAACTCCGACAACACGGCAGGCTGGCGATCGGTGGGCAGAAGCTCGCAGCAGGTGATGACGTGCCGCTGCTCCAATTGGGCGAGGTTTGCTTCAAGCGCCGCGCTGTCGCCTGCTTCAGCCTTGCGAAGTGTATCGAGCAGGAGGTCAGTGACCTTGGACATAGCGGAAACCACAATAGTCACAGGCCGCTGTTTGTGTTGTTCGGCGCAAATCAGGCCGGCGGTGCGCATCCGCTCAGCGGAACCCATACTGGTGCCGCCGAATTTCATGACGAGCAATTGCTGCAAGCGAGAATTTCCTTTCGATCCGGGCAGATGCCTTCATTATCTCATCGCCGCCTATGTCACCATGAGAGTAACGATTGCATCGGACTGGGTTGGGCTTATGAACGAAGATGCACTTTTTTGGCACCGTCTGCAATTCGCCTTTACGATTGTCTACCACTACCTCTTTCCCCAACTGACAATGGGGTTGGCGTTGCTCATTGTGATCATGAAAGGCCTCAGCCTGAGGCCAGGCGGAGAGGCATGGGCACAGGCCGCGCGGTTTTGGATTCGGGTGTTCGGAATCAACTTCGCCGTTGGCGTGGTGACGGGGATACCCATGGAGTTCCAATTCGGAACCAACTGGGGATCCTTCACACGCTATGCAGGGAACGTGGTAGGCCACACCTTGGCGATGGAGGGATTATTCGCTTTCTTCCTCGAGTCGAGTTTCCTTAGCCTGCTTGTATGGGGAGAGAAGCGGCTCAGCCGCCGAATGCATTTTCTCTCTGCCGTAGCTCTGTGGGTGGGAAGCTGGTTGTCCGGCTATTTCATTGTCTGCACGAATGCCTTCATGCAGCATCCGGTGGGGCATGCGACAGGTCCGGACGGCACTTTGCGGCTGGTGAGCTTTTGGGAATTTCTGTTGAATCCGTGGGCACTGGCGCAGTACGCACACACGATGTCCGCCGCGGTGGTGACAGGCTCCTTCGTCGTCGCTGCGGTGGGCGCCTACTATACGCTGCAGGGGCTCCATCTCGATCAGGCCCGACGGTTCCTGAAAGTGGGAACTTTTGCCGGCCTCGCGTCGAGCATGATCGTAGCGTTTCCTACCGGGGACATCCAAGCCAAACTCGTAGCCGAGTACCAGCCGGTCACGCTGGCGGCGATGGAAGGGCGGTTTGAGAGCGGGCCGATGGCCGGCATCACGCTGATCGGACAACCGAACGTAGCCGCAAGACGGTTGGACAACCCCATCGCCGTGCCCGGTATCCTGAGCTTTCTCGCCTATGGTGCCTTTCACCGCACCGTAAAGGGCCTCAACGAATTTCCTCAAGAGCAATGGCCGACGAATCTGGAACTGCTTTACTACTCCTTCCACGTAATGGCCGGATTGGGCACCCTGTTCATTGGCTTGATGGCCGTGGCCTCTTTTCTCAGTTGGCGCGCGTGGCTGCATCAGGCAAAACCTGTGTTGTGGGCGTTGCTGCTGGCATTTCCCTTCCCCTATATCGCCAATACGGCCGGGTGGATGACAGCGGAATTGGGCCGACAACCGTGGCTGGTGTACGGGCTGTTCCGCACGGCGCAAGGAGCCTCGCCTCAAGTGCACTCCGGTACGGCCTTGTTCACCTTAATCGGATTCACTGGGATGTACGCTTTGCTTGCGGTGCTGTTTCTGTTCCTGATGGGACGGGAGATCGCGCACGGACCGGAGGCGCATCATGTTTGAGCTTTGGTTCGCGATTGTGTGCGCGATGCTGGCAGCGTACGTCGTGTTGGACGGTTATGACTTCGGAGCCGGCATTGTGCATCTCTTTGTGGCGCGCAATAACGAGGAGCGGCGTCAGGTGCTGGCAGCCATCGGGCCCTATTGGGACGGCAACGAGGTGTGGTTGCTCGCGGCCGGCGGGGCTCTATTCGTGGCGTTTCCGCGCGTGCTCTCCGCCGGGATTTCGGGCTTCTACTTCGCCATCTTCCTGGTGTTGTGGTGTCTGATTCTGCGAGGCATTGCCATCGAATTTCGAAGCCACGTGGCGGATCCCCTGTGGCGCGCCGCATGGGACTTCCTGTTCTCTCTGGCGAGCCTGCTGTTGGCTGTATTCTTCGGCACGGCACTGGGTAATCTGGTGCGTGGAGTGCCGTTGAACGATGCCGGTTGGTTCAGTCTCCCGCTCTTTACGACATTTTCCCCTACGGGAGCTGTGGGGATACTCGATTGGTACACGGTGGGTGCAGGTCTGATGGCGGCAATCGCACTGGGTGCGCACGGCGCGGCGTTTCTTGTCTGGCGCACGGATGGCACCGTGCAAGGGAGGGCGCGGGTGGCGGCAAAACATCTGTTCCGCCTGGCAGTTGCGCTGTGGCTGGTTCTATTCCTCGAAACACACAGGCTCAATGATGTGCTGAGCGTGCTGGGGGAACGGCCTTTGGGCTGGGTAGGAGTGTTCCTCGCCCTTGGAGGGATTGCCGCCGTGCAACTTGGGTTGGGGCGCGGAAAGGACCTCTTGCCCTTTCTTGGGACTAGCGCCTTCCTGGCGGGGACTCTGGTGGCAACCGCGGCATGCCTCTTTCCGGTAATGCTGAAGTCCATCGACAATCCGGCGCTTTCCATCACCGCATACTCGGGTGGCGGAGATGAGGCAGGTTTGCGCCTGGCCCTGCGATGGCTTGGAGTCGGGCTGCCACTGGCGGTGGGGTACTTTGTGATGAACTTCCGGCTGCACCGCGGCAAAGCGGTTGCCGCGCGGGATGGCGAAGGCTACTGAATCTCCGCCAGGAGCCGGAGGGTTCGAACGATAGCCGCATCGTTGCCCGCGGCCACATCTTCTTTCGTGAATACCGGCACGGCGATATCAGGGGGAATGCCCTCGACGTCGAAAGTTTCCCCCTGCGGCGTACGATACACGGTGTTGGGGAGAGCGAAAGTCCATCCATTCGGGAGAAGGCGTTCCAGTGGATCACAGAACACGCCCTGCGTGGGCTCGCCGATGACATGCACTTTCGGAGACCGGCCGCGTAACGACAACACCAGCACTTCGGCCGCACTCATGGTGACAGGGCTGGTGAGCACGATCACCGGACCGGAGAAGACACGTTTTCCGGATGGCTCGACGTAGACCGCGTCGGCCAGCCTGGCGCTGCCAGACGGAACACGAGGCTCTATGCGGAAGGCCAAGTATCGCTTCGGGCTGAGACGGGCGGCGATCGCCAGCGCCAGTTGGTCTTCGCCACCGAAGGAAAGCCGCAGGTCGATGATCAGGGCGCGAAGTTTCGGGGTCGCCAGAATCTGGTCGAAGGCCTGATCCAGCGCGGTGCGATCTTTGCCGTGCCGGGCGTATCCGCCGAAGGAGAGAATCCGCAGATACCCGGCGCCGTTATCCAGTTGCGTGTACTGCAGCTGCCCGCGGCAGAAACTCTTCAGCTTCGAGCGCGCCAATGCGCGGTCGGTGATGGAGAACAGAGCGCGCCGGCCCTTTCCCGCGAAGTGGTCCACGGAGCTTCCGATCAGGCGATCGGAGCCGGGGCGAAAAGACGTTGCCGATTCTCTTTTGAGCGCTGGAGCTTCAATTCCGGTGTGGAGATCGTGAAGGCCCAGCCGCATAGATTCGAGAACATCGAATGTCTGCTGGGGTGTGGATTGGCTGCTGATTCTGCCGCGGTACTCACGGATGGCCTTCTGCCAATCGACGCCCCGGCGGTCAAAGGAGATGTAATGCTCCTCGAAGGAATTGGCAAATGCGTCGAATACCGTTTGTGGCGTGTTGGTCGAAGTGGGTGTGCAATAAGAAGGCAAAGCTGTGATGCGTTCGAGTCTTATCTTGTAGAGCGATCCGGCAGAGTGGATAGTCCCAAGGCCGGATGAGTCGCCCGGGCTGAACGTCAGAAGAGCGCCATCCGTCTTGCGGAACGTCCCCTGCGGTTCGGCGCGGCTTGCGTCGAACCTATGCACACAGGTGGAGGGAGTGACCTCATATACGGAGAGACGCGTCGCACTGATCCTGTACACATTCCCGAAGCCGACGCTGCGCCACACTTCCTCCTGTGCGGCGGCCACAACAGGAAAGAGGATGACGAGCGCGAGAATGTGGATCAACGTGTGACCTTCGCCGGGCGTTGTACGCCGAGCAGGATGCGGGCCCGGGCGCGCATTGCTGGGGTACCGTTTGACAAGGCGTGCTCCAGATGGAGGGTCGCCTCGTCGAGCAGCGAGGGATCCGCCTGGGCGAGGTCATACATCGTCTGCAGAGAAAACGTGCGAACGATGGAGCTCCTGCTGGAGAGCCATTGCCGGACCATGTCAAACGCCTCCCGCCGCTCCTCTGCGTTGAGCGGCAGCAAAGGCAGCATGAGGCAAACGTGCTCTCTCACCTCCCAATACTCGAAACGGGCGAGCAGATCGAGAACGAGGCGCTTATAGGGATAGATGAGGCTGGGCTGGGACGAGGCCACGATCTCGAGAGCATCCACGGCACGCGAAATGAGCACACGATCCTGTGATTCGAAGGCCTCCAACAGTTCGGGAAGAAGTTCCGGGTGTGCGAGAACGAGCCTGGCGACAGCCTTGGAGTTACCGAGGGTTTGACGAGTGCCACCGCGGAGGCGGTCGAGGAGCATCTCCTCCAGCGTAGCGCGCGAAGGTCAGCCGAGTAGGGCTAAGGCGGCCCCAGAGAGTTCGCCGGATCCGAGGCGGGCCACGGGCCGTCCTTGGACACGCAACTCGACGCTTAACCCGGCGCCTGTGAGCGCCTGGTGGAGCAACTGAGTGATCTCACGGCGTTTTTGGCCATCGCTCCAGGGCTTCCACAATTGCAGAGCGTCCTGCAGGGTTGGGAACTCAAGCACGATTTGCCGATTGTCCCCTGCGTTGTCTCCCGTGATGGCAATGTCTTTCAGCATGAACAGCGGCTCTCGCCGAGAGTCTTATCGGCGGAAGCGGAGGGAAGGATTATGGCAAGCGAGATTCGATCCGCATTTTCATGCCGAATCGAGGGCGAAGGGTGATCTGGGCGAACGGCTCCACGGCTTGCCCCTTCGCCAAGCGCAACCGCCAGCGGCGGCCGATGGCAGCCAGCGCCAGCACCCCTTCCATCCACGCGAAGCGCTCCCCGATGCAGATGCGCGAGCCACCGCCAAAGGGATAGTACACGAACTTACTACGCTCAGCCTCTTTCTCGCCAGTAAAGCGCTCAGGGCGGAACTCGAGGGGATCGGCCCAGTACCTTGGATCGCGGTGGGTGATATAGGGGCTCATCAGCACAATGTTGTCTTTGGGGACGCGGTAGCCGCCAAGCGAGATTTCTCCCGTCGTCATGCGCCCAATGGCCCAGGCGGGAGGAAACAGACGCATGGATTCCGCGAATACGCCGCGAGTGTAGCGAAGTTGCGGCAGATCCTCGAACTGAGGATCGCGTGTGCGGAGGACGTTGTCGATCTCGTTGTGGAAGGCCGCCTCGGCGGAGGGGTTTTGCGAGAGCAAGTACCACGCCCAGGTGAGTGCATTCGCCGTTGTCTCGTGTCCGGCAAGAAACAGAGTGAGCGCCTCATCGCGAACCTGCTTGTCTGTCATGCCGCCTGTGCCTGCTTCTTCGTCCTGAGCCAGGATGAGCATCGACAACAGGTCGCCGGTATCGGTTCCGGAGGCGCGCCGCTCTTCGATCAGGCGGTAGATAATACGGTCCAACTGTGCTTTGGCTTTCTGGAATCGCCTTGTGGCTGGAAGAGGCAGCTTCACGAGGAGCTCGCTAAACGGCAGGAGCGCCAATTGGAAGAGGCCGAGCACCGCGGACATGGATTCCCCGATGGCATCGGCGTCGGCGTCGACATCGGCGCTGAACAACGTCCGGGCGACGATGGCCAGGGTCAGCCTAGCCATTTCCTGATGCATGTCGCGTGTTTCACCGTCCACCCACGAACAAGAGGTGCGTGCCACCAATTGCGACATGGCTGTGGCATAACCGGTCAGCCGGTCACGATGGAAGGCGGGTTGCACCAACCGGCGCTGTCGCAGATGGTGCTCCCCTTCACTGGTCAACAGCCCTTCCCCCAGCAGGATTTTCGAGCGTTGCAGAATGCGGCTTTTGCGGAAGTTTGGCTGCTGGGTAACGAGGACCTCTTTGATCAGGTCGGGGTGATTGATGAAGTAGAGATCCTGGTTGCCGAGGCGGAAGTAACAGAGATCGGGATACTGCTCAGCCATCCGCGTCAGGAAGCTAAGCGGATTGCGACGGAAGGCCGCCAGGTGGCCTAGGATCGGAGGATTCTTGGGTCCGTGGGGCCGGTCGATTGGGCTTGGCACGCTGGGCTGTAAACCACTGTATCATGGGCTTCCGAGGGGGAAGGTTCGATGCAGGGAATCTCTGATTGGGCTATGGTGGAAGTAGGAAGCGGGTGACCACATGGCCAGAGGTTGGGAATCGAAAGATGTCGAATCGCAGCAGGACTTGGCCGAACAGCGGGCACGGGACCGGGAGCGTCCGCCCCTCTCTCCAGAGGAAAAAGAGAAACTGGCGCGACAGGAAACCTTGCATCTCGATGAGACGCGGCTTTTGCGGGATCTGGACAAGGCACGGCATCCGCGGCATCGCGAACAAGTTGAGGCCGCGCTGGAGCATATCCGCCAGAAGCTGTCGGAAGTCTGAGGCCGGCTGAAGCTTAAGGAAGAGCAAACGCAAACACTGCTGCCTTGCTCATGATGGCAACGTACTGCTTGCCACGCACGGAATAGGTCATAGGGCCGGCGCGGATGGCTCCTCCGGTGTTGAAGTGCCAGAGCACCTTGCCCGTGGCCGCATCGGCAGCGAGGAATTGCCCCTCGCGCGATGAAAAGAAGACCAGCCCCCCAGCGGTCGTCATGGCCCCGGCGTGATTCACTTCCTGCACGCCTTCGAATGCGAATTCCCAACGTACTTTGCCCGTGCCCACCTCGATGGCACGAAAGAACTGGCGCGGCTGCTGAGTTTCGAAATCAATCGTCGGTCCATTGGGGAAATAGATGCCGCAGGAATCGCGGGCGGTGAGGTAGAACAACCCCGTTTGCGGGTTGTAGGCCGGAGGCTGCCAGTTGGTGCCGCCGTGCACGTCGGGGCAGACTCGGGCGCCCTTGGCGTTCGGCATTGCCGTGGGGTGAGGGATAGCCCTGCCGTCCGAAGTGAACTCCCTCGCCCAGGTTGCCTTGGCGAAGCTGGTTGCCCGCAGGAACCGGCCGGTGGTGCGATCCACAACATAGAGATAGCCGTTGCGATTGGCTTGCACCAGCAGCTTGCGAGGAGTGCCTTGCCACGGCGCGTCGATCAGCACCGGGGTCTCGTTGCTGTCCCAATCCCACACGTCATGCGGTGTGAATTGGTAATGCCAGACGCGCTCTCCGCTCGATGGGCGCAGAGCGACAACGGAGTTCGAATAGAGATTGTCGCCCTTGCGATCACTGCCATCGAAGTCTTTGGGGCCGGGATTACCGGTGGGCCAAAAGACGAGGTTGAGATCGGGATCATACGTGCCGGAGGTCCAGGTAGCTGCGCCGCCCACCTTCCAGACATCGGTAGCAGGCCAGGAATCGGCGTGTGGTTCCCCCGGGGCCGGGATAGTGAACCAGCGCCAGGAGAGTTTCCCTGTTTCCATGTCATACGCATCCAGGTGGCCGCGCAGTTGGCCGGTGTCGCCGCCCCGTTCTCCCATCAGCACACGGCTGCCGAGGATCAGCGGAGCGCCGGTAGTGCCGAAGCAAGGCAGGCCTTCGCGCACGTTCGCCTGCCACGCGAGGCTGCCGTTGCGCGAGTCGATGGAGAGCAGCCGGCAATCACTGGTGGCCATGAAGACGCGGGTTCCGGAGATGGCCATGCCGCGATTCCAATTGGCGCCCTGGCGGGGCGGCTGCGATGGATCGGCGGACTCGGTGCTCATCGCGGGTTTGTGCAGGTAGTTCCAAAGGACACGGCCGGTGCGCGCATCGAGGGCATACGCTTCTTCCCCGCCGACGGTGAAGTACATAATGCCATCGCGAACAAGAGGCGTAGCTTCGGAACGAGTGGGAAGACGAGTAATCTGAAATACCCATTCGGCTTTCAACTGAGAGACGTTCGCGCGAGTGACCTGGGTCAACGGACTGTAGCGCTGGCCGGTGTTGTCACGGTCGTAGGTGAGCCAGTCGTTGGGATTGGCGAAGCGCGGGTCGATTGTCTGTGCGGCGAGCGTAAGCGTGAGCGCGAAGAAGATCATGAGTTCAGTAGTTGAAGAAAGTTACGGGAAATTTCAGCATCGGGGCGCGTTGACGGTGAAGAAAAGCGACAAGGTTCCGCAGTTGTTCCGGGGATAAGCCGCCGGCGGGCGGCATTAGTGACTTTGGCAACAGGTCGACTTGGGAGGCTTCTGCGCGCTCAAGCAGAGCGTACTCACCATCCTGCCGGAGCACCTGGTAGGAGAAGTTGTCGTGATTGCGCAGGGTGCCCTCGATGGTTTGGCCGTTGTGAAGGGCGATACGCACCGCCGCATAGCCTTCGGCGATCTCGGCTGACGGACTGAGAATGGACTCGCGGATTTTCGCCGCCGGCATCCGTAAGCCGAGGCTCGAAAGATCCGGCCCCAGCACGCCTCCCTTGCCGCCAACCATATGGCAGCCGCGGCACCCGGCTTGGTCGAAGACACGTTCCCCCGCCGCCGCATCGCCTTCGACAGGCGGTCCGAGGCCAGGCCGCGTGTGCGAATAGACATATGCCACAATCTGCCAGAGTTGCTCCTCAGGCAGGCGGAAGGGGATCATTTCCGTGTTCGGGCGGCCCTTTGCCAACAGATTGAAGAAATTGCGCGGCGGCCCGCTCACCACCATGCGGGAATGAAAAAGATTGGGGCCTTCCCCGCCCCGCAGGTTCGGTCCGTGGCATCCGGCGCATGTATTGCGGTACAGCGTTTCGCCTTTCGCGATGGCGGCCGGATCGGAAGGCAGTTGGGCCAACAGGAGCACCGGCAATAGCGCAAAGAGGAAACGCATGTACCGGAGATTGTATATCGGGCTTGCCACTTCGCGCCGCAATGTGGTGCGCTGATCAATATGCGACTGTTTCTGTTCTTCCTGGCGATCACCTTGCCGGCAGCCGAGAAAGCCGATTGGATCTGGAGCGCTGGACACCTCATCACCATGGATGGAGCCCGCCGGGTGATTGCCGACGGAGCGGTCGCCATCCGGGGAGACCGCATCGTGGCTGTAGGTACCCGCAGTGAGATCGATGCCAAGTTCAAGGCGGCGAAGCGCATCGACCGGCGGGATGCGGTGATCGCGCCGGGACTCATCGACACCCATACGCACGCTCCGATGTCGTTGTTTCGCGGCTTAGCCGATGATCTCCGCTTGCAGGAGTGGCTGGAGAAATACATCTTCCCCGCCGAGGCCAAAAACGTCGATGCGGAGTTTGTCCGCTGGGGCACGCGGCTGGCTTGCCTGGAAATGGTGCTGAGCGGCACCACTACTTACACGGACATGTACTACTTCGAGGAAGTGATTGCCGAGGAGACCAAGGCCGCCGGCTTACGTGGCGTGCTGGGACAGACGGTGATCGGCTTCCCGGTTCCGGATGCGAAAACTCCGCAGGAAGGCCTGGCGCGGACGGAACGCTTTTTGCAGCGCTTTCAGAACGATTCATTGATTGTGCCTGCCCCCGCCCCACATGCTGTCTACACAACCCCTGATGAAATCCTGCGCGGAGCCCGCGCGCTGGCGAACAAGTACAAGGTCCCGATGCTCATTCATCTCTCAGAGACAAAGCGGGAGAACGACGAATCGAAGGCGAAGCGCGGAATCACGCCGACGCAACTGCTGGAATCGTTGGGAGCGCTGGAAGGACGCACGCTGGGTGCGCATGGCGTATGGCTGGAGGATGCGGATATGGAGATTCTGAAGCGGCGCGGGGTCGGATTGGCTCATTGCCCGTCCAGCAATTCGAAGCTGGCGAGCGGCGTGGCTCGTGTGCCGCGCATTCTGGAGCTTGGCATCGCCATGGGGCTTGGCACGGATGGGTTCGCGGGGAGCAACAATGACGCGAATCTGTTCGAGGAGATGGATCTGGCGGCCAAGATGCAGAAGGTGTCCTCACTCAATCCGGAGCTGTTGCCGGCCAGGCAGGCGTTGGAGATGGCGACGATTGTGGGGGCGCGGGCACTGGGTCTGGACAAGGAGATTGGATCGATCGAGAGCGGGAAGCGCGCGGATCTGATCCTGGTTCGCACCGATGCGCCGCATGCGGTTCCGATGTATGACGTGGTTTCGCAGATGGTGTACGCGTTGAAGGGTCAGGACGTGAACGATGTCATGGTGAACGGGAAGCTGATCGTGAAGGATCGGCGGGTGCTGACATTGGATGCGGCGAAAATTCTGGCGAAAGCGCGGGAATACAAGCAGAGAGTGGCGGCAAGCGTGGGGATGCGGTAGATCCCTATACCCATACAGCAATCGGACTATCCCTCTTTAGTCCCCTACGTACCCCCAACATTAAATTCGGAATCCAATCTGAGACAGTACTTTCCGTAATGGAACTATCTCGTTGTAGCTCGAAAACATTCTTCGATGCATTTGTAATCCACACGGGAGAGAACCATGCGGTTTCTACAGGTTTGTTTGCTTGGAGCAGGAGTCATCGCACTGGCGGCTGGGCCGGCGATGGGAGCAATCTATACGGATCGTGCGACATGGGAAGCGGCGCTTGCCAGCAGGCAGGACATCAGCTTCAATGGACTATCCACGGGGTTCAGTTTGGGGCCTCTTGGCAGCGGCAGCGACACGGTGTACCTCACGCCGATTAACGCCATGTGGCTGCAAGTTGTCACCAACGCCTATGGGAACTCTTGTGATGTCCGATGCTTGCTAGTTGAGACAACCAGTTTGAATGCCGGGGTTCTGGCGACGCTGGCATTGGCCAGCAACACTGCGGTCGGATTCAATATCTTCACCTCAAACGATACTGCCAAACCGGTTACGATACACATCTACAATGTGGGCAGTGTTACGCCAGATTACTCAACAACGATCTCCACCGTGGACAAGAGCTCATTCACGCCGGTGTTCTTCGGGTATACCGGAGCTGCGGGCATTCAACAGGTGGAGATTATCGTAGCCCAACCCCACGATCTGCATGTCGACAACTTCTCCTTCGGCGTGACCGGAGCGGAAGAGCCACCTCCCCCCACCGACACTCCAGAAGTCCCCACCCTAGGCTACGTAGGCATTGGATTCCTGGCGGTGTTGCTCGGCTCGCATCGCAAACGGCATCTCCCTGGACGGTAGATGCTGACTGCTGGCATGGAGACGAGGATACAACCATGAAAACGCTCTTCCTGGGGCTGGTGCTGGCATCAGCCCCCGCCCTGGCAACGCCGGTGCAAAATTGTCTGTTCTGTTTTGCCGGGATGGATTTCAGCAATTACGTTCACCCCATCACGGTGGAAAACACTCCGGAGTGGGCGCAAGTGCCAAATGCTCGTGCCTGGTACGAACTGGAGCTTGGCGTCCTGACAGGGCAGTGGGAAGGAATGATGCTGGTGCTGCGCGGGTTGCTGTTTATGGATGAGCGCCCGCGCCTCTATGCATGGCTCGACATCGTGCCCGTCGGGACACAGGGCTCGGAGGAGCTGCCGGGCGGGGATACCCCTGAGCCGGAAGCCTGGCTACTGGTCGCGGCGGGTCTGGGAGGGATCAGTCTGCGTCGACGGCGAAATCGTGCTGGCGCCGGTGGTGCGGGCCATCGAAGTTCTTTGTCGACTTGAACAGTTCGTGACGTCCGTCGCCTGCCACATCCTTCACCTTGGCCAGCAGTTGCTGTTTGGCCTGTGAGGTCATGGGCTGGAAGTTGCGGGCGAGGGCGATGTCCGCCTTCAAGTGCTCCATGGAGTTGATGCCCACTACCTGCACGGTGATCGGCAGGCTGAGGCAGTAGCGGTAGCACTCCTCTGCTGTCATCTTCACGTGGCTGAGGAGCCGTCCCTGCGGATAGCCGCCGGCCAATCCCTTCATGCCAATGACGCCGACGTTTTTCTTCAGGCACACGGGCACAACTTCGTTTTGAAAACTACGGTAGCTGTAGTCCAGCACATTGATGGGCATCTGCGCGGTATCCCAGTTATGGGGCTTAGAGAGCATTTTGAGATGAATGCGCGGATCCTTGTGGCCAGTGAATCCGATGAAGCGCACCTTGCCCGCCTTTTGCGCTTCGAGTGCCGCTTTTAGGCCACCCTTCTCGAAGATCCAATCGGGGTCGTTATCGTAGACCAATTCGTGGAACTGCCAGAGATCGAGGCGGTCTGTCTTCAGCCGGCGAAGGCTGTCGTCGAGATTCTTCAGGGAGCCCTTATAGTCGCGTTCGCAGTTCTTCGTCATGAGGAAGACTTTGTCGCGCTTCCCTCCGGAGAGAGCCTCTCCCATCACGGTTTCGGCGCCGCCGTCCTGATAATCCCACGCGTTGTCAAAGAAATTGATGCCCTCATCAATCGCCGCGTGCATGATGCGCACCGCTTCTTTCTTATCCGGCACGGCGCCGATGTGCCAGCCGCCGATGCCGATGATGGAGACGCGCGCTCCGGTACGGCCGAGGACGCGAGTGGGAACGCCAGTGGCGGAGGCGGGGGACGTTTGGGCGATCACCTGCTCAGCGAGCGCGGCGGCGCTCAGGGCTCGGGTGACGAAATGCCGGCGGGATTCTCGGGTAACCATGGCCGTTATTGTGTAACGGAAGTGGCGGCAGTGACAACTAGGACGGCCGGGCGATCGCGTGCCGTTCCAGCATCCGCACCGCCTGCGGATCGCCGTACTGTTCGCCAAGCAGCGCGTGTTTCCAGGCGGAACGGTAATCCCCTTTGACCGCGTAGAGTTCCGCCAGCGCGATATGTGCCGGAGCGTAGGATGCATCGAGAGATGCCGCATGCAGCAGCAGCGCCAGGCCTTCCTCAGGCTTATACTGCATCCGCCTTAGTTGCGCCAGGTTGTAGAAAGGCGCAGCGTTAGTTGGCTCACGCGCAATCCACTCCAACTGCTCCTGCTCATTGCTGATGGTCTCGTGATCGAGCGAAAACTGAATCAGCCGGTCCCAAACGTCTTTGTTCATTTGCCCACCAACACGAAGCGCACGTCCATCACGTTCGTATTCGTTGGACCTGTGCGAATGAGATCGCCAAGCTTGTCGAAGAACTCGTACGAATTATTATTGGCGAGGAACTGAGCGGCATTGAGCCCCAGGTCTCGGGCGCGCGCCAGCGTGCTTCCATCGCAAAGAGCACCAGCCGCGTCAGTAGGGCCGTCCGTACCATCGGTGCCGGCGCTGAGCAGCAGTACATTCTTCATCCCATCGACATCAAAGGCGGCGGCGAGAGCGAACTCCTGATTGCGGCCTCCTTTGCCATCGCCGCGAAGGGTGACCGTAGTCTCCCCACCCGAGATGATGCATGCGGGCGCGGGCAAGGGCTCGCCGGATGTGCGGATTTCACGGGCAATCGCGGCATGCATGCGGGCAACGTCTTTCGTTTCTCCCTCAATCGTTGTGGAGAGCACCATCGTGCGGTAGCCGAGAGCCTTGGCCTTCGCTTTGGCGGCATCCACAGCGAGGCGGTTGCTGCCAACAATCAGGTTCTGCGTCCGCTCGAGAGATTTCGGGGTTTCCGGAATGCTTCCGGCCGCACCTTGTTCCAATCGGCTACGCACCGAGGCCGGCACCTGGCTGAGCAGGCCGTACTTGTTGAGGATGGCGATGGCGCCGGAGAAGGTGGAGTGATCTGGAGCGGCGGGTCCGCTGCCGATCACATCGAGATTGTCCCCAATGACATCGGACAGCATGAGGGTTATCACCGTTGCCGGGAAGGCGAGCCGTGCCAATTGGCCGCCCTTGAGAGTGGAGAGGTGCTTGCGCACCGCGTTCATCTCATGGATATTCGCTCCACAGGCAAGCAGCAGCTTCGTGGTGGCCTGCTTTTCGGCGAGTGTGATTCCTTCCGCGGGCGCGGGCATGAGGGCGGACGCGCCTCCGCTCACGACGCAAAGAACGAGATCCTTCTCACCGGCCTCGGCGGCCAACTGGGCGATGCGCTGCGAACCCTTCACTCCGGCTTCATCGGGAACAGGGTGGCCGCATTCGTTGACCTCCACACGCTTGAGTGGCGCAATGTGTCCGTACTTCACGTTCACCAGGCCGCCGGTGATGCGCTTTCCCAACAGTTTCTCCAGGGCCTGAGCCATCGTGGCTCCCGCTTTACCACCACCGAGTACAAAGATGCGCTCGTATTTCGAGAGTTTGTAGCGCGTTTTCCCTGCGATGAGAGTGTCGCCGGAAAGCCGCACATGGCGCAGCACGGCTTCCACCGGATCGGCGGCGCGAAAGGCCGCTTTCATGATCGCCAGGGCATCTTTACGAAGACTCATGAGTTAGAACACCCCCGGAAGATCCATGATCGCGCGAACTACCGCCGCCGCGTCATCGCCTTCGACCGGGACGCGGTAGTCCGAGAGGGCGTAAAGGGCCCGGCGGTCTTCAAACAGTTTGCGGAACGCCACGGGGTCTTTGGCCAGTGGGCGATGCTCGAAACCCGCCACTCTACGCTCCAGGAGGTCAAACGGGCAATCGAGCCAGATCGTGATGCCCGCCTTCTGTAGGATGGCCCGGTTCTGCTCCTGCACGAAGGCGCCTCCGCCTAGGGCAAGGATCAACGGCTTGAAATCCAGTACTTCATTCACCCTGGCTGCCAGACACTCGTGTTCAATGCGGCGGAACTCCGCTTCCCCACGTTCGGTGAAGATCCGCGTGATAGGCATGTGCTCGCGCTCTTCGATGTCGTCATCGAGATCGACGAACCGCCAGCCCAACTCCTCGGCCAGCAACTTGCCTACTGTGCTCTTGCCCGAGCCCATGAATCCCACCAGGTAAACACCCGGCGCGCGACGCAGCTTTACGATCATGATGTCTTGAGTCCACGGAAGTAAATATCCTCGAGCTTGCGGTCAATCCAATTGGGAAACAGCCGTTCGAGGATGACAAATGCCCATCCGCTCGCTGGAGTGACGATGGTACGGGCACGGCGCTCCATGCCGTTTACGATGTCTCTGGCGCAGCGTTCGGGGGTGATCTTGAACATTTTTGTACGACGGACGTGATCCGGAGGCCGCCCCGAGAGCACGTGATCCTGAAATGCCGTCGAAACATAGCCGGGGCACACGGTGATGGTATGGATGCCGTCGCGGCGCAGTTCCATGCGCAGCCCGTCCGTGAGCGAGCCCAATGCGTACTTCGAGGCGGAATACAACGTCAGCCAAGGCAGCGTTACCTTTCCGGCAATAGAGGCAACGTTCACGATCATGCCATCGCGGCGAGCGCGCATGCCCGGGACGATGTGGTGAATCATCTCCAGCGGAGCAAAGAAATTCAGTTCATACATGCGCCGCACTTCATCCATGGGGGCCTCCCAGGATGGGGCATAGAGCCCGGCCCCGGCATTGTTAATCAGGATGTCGATGCGGCCGAAGTGCGCGATGGCGTCCTGGGCGGCCCGCTCGCGGTCCCTGGGGTTGGTGAGGTCGGCGGGGAGGACAAGGTCATTCGGGCCGGCGACGGCACGTAGTTTGGCTTCGGACCGCGCAATCAGCGCCAGCCGCGCACCGCGTTCGCGCAACACATGCGCGCAGGCGGCGCCAATCCCTTCGGAAGCCCCCGTTATCATTGCGATTTTTCCGGCAAATCCCATTGCTTCAAGTCCGGGCAAGAAAGCCATAATAGTAACATGCACGACGAGGTGCTGCCTCTATTTCCGCTTCCGCTAGTACTGTTTCCGCGTACTCCTCTCCCCTTGCACATTTTCGAAGAGCGCTACAAGAAGATGATCGGGGATGCGATTACGTTTCAAAGTGAGTTCGGCGTGGTGCTGGCCAAGGAGAACGGGATCGCCAACATGGGGTGCACGGCGATCGTGGAATCGGTGGAGAAACGCTACGCCGATGGGAGAATGGACATCCTGTCGCGTGGGAGGCGCCGCTTCGAGATTCTGGAGTTAGTGGAGGGGGAAGAGTATCTGCGTGGCAAGGTGCGGTACTTCGACGATGCCATGGATTTGCAGGAAATGGGAGATTTGTCCAAACGGGTAGTGGCCACGTTCCGGGCTGTCTGCCGCGATACCAAACAAAGCCTGGAGTTCGAACCCGACTGGAACGATGCCCAACTCAGTTTCCAACTGGCACAGATTGTGGCCGATGCCGATTTCCGCCAGCGGCTGCTGGCTCTGCGCACCGAGCAGGAACGGCTGCAACAACTAGCCGGATACCTGCCGATGCATGTACAGCGCTACCGCCACAATGAGGCCATCCGGGAACGCGCTCCGCAAAACGGCCACAGCAAACACCTCCCTCTGGACGAATGAAGCGCCACGGACAGCATCTGCTCATTGATGCGGATGACACACTCTGGGAGAACAACATCTACTTTGAGCGGGCATTCCACCAGTTCTGCGATTTCCTCGCCCATTCGACGTTGAATCGCGAACAGGTTCGGGCGGCGCTCGATGAGATTGAGCTGGTGAACATCCAACTGCATGGTTATGGGGCCGCCAACTTCGGGCGGAACATGGTGCAGTGCTATCACCATCTGGTGGAACGGGAAATCCGCCCCCAGGACGCGGAGTTCATTACCGGGATTGCCAGGCAAATCATGGAGCATCCGCTGGAGATCATTTCTGAGGTGCCGGAGACGCTGGCGTATCTGGCCGGGCGACACGATTTGTTGCTGGTGACGAAGGGCAATGAGGAAGAGCAGCGCAATAAAGTGGAAGCTTCGGGGCTACGGGATTATTTCCGTGAGGTTGTGGTGCTGAGGGAGAAGGATACGCCGGCGTACACCAGGGTGGCGGGGGAATTTCAACTGGTCCTCGCACGGAGCTGGATGATCGGGAACTCTCCGAAGTCAGACATCAACCCTGCGCTGGCAGCAGGATTACAGGCCGTGTATGTGCCCCATCCGCGCACCTGGCATCTGGAGCGGGAGCCGGTTCCTGCGCGCGACGGACTGCTACAACTGGAGAGCTTCGCTGCGTTGCAGGACTATTTCTGAGATCCGGTGAAGAGCGACCCGGGCCGTGTGAATTTCTCCGAACCCGGGATGAGGATCCAATTTGAAGGTACGGCGGAGACCCCATCCTGTCCATCCACCGGATCCTCCGGTTGCGGGATATCACCCGCAGTGCGAAATAACACGTCCCAATCCGATGTTTGCCGTAGGAACAGATGCGTGCGCTGGCCCGCGCTGGCGCTGGTTTCTCCTTCGGCCGTTCCCTGGAACCAGGGATACCAATCGCCTCCATCGACAATTTTGAAGGGCGCGGTCCAACCCTTGGGGTCGCTCAAATCGGCGTTCATGGTGAGATAGACCCCCTCCTGTGGCCAGTCGGCCTGGCAACAGGAGCGGCTGAGCAGCACGACGTAGGTTTGCAGGTAGGTGTTCCAGTGGACGGATGGGCCCCAGAAAGCATCCGTATTCTCGTCCGCCCAACTCACGCTGGCGGGAAAGACAGGTGTCGTCCGCCCGCTGAGGCCGGGCTCAGACCAATGGCCGTCGAAGTACTTCCAAACCGAGCCAACCGGTTGATCCAGGAAAACAAAGGGCATCCGGGCGACCGATACGCCTTGGGTGGAGACGTCGCCGCCGTAGGAACCAAAAAGGAAGTAAATCCATTCCTTGTTCTGGTCCACGATGACGGAGAAGTCGCCGTAGCCGCCAGCGAAGTAACCGTTCTGTGCCTGGCAATTCACCGGGGCGTTAGAGCGGAGGATGATGCCGAGGTCGTGGAAACTACGGCCTCCATCGGTGGATACCAAAGCTCCGATCTCGGGGGTTGTGTACGACGTGCCGGGGCAGACCCCAATCACCTCATGGTGATACCAGGCATAGAGCTTACCATCGGTACTCTGCCAGACGGATTCGATCCACATCGGGAAGTGGCGGTCGGAGTCGACCCGGATCTCGTAGCTGGTAAGAAGGTTGAAGTCCTTGTCGAAGATGTTGAGCGAGGGGTGGCTGGTTGAGCTGTAGGTGTACAGGAGGCCATTTTGCCAGAAGGATGGGGTATTGGAATCGATGAGGATGGGGAGAGATTTTGGATTATCGGTTGGAACGAATTCCAGCCAGACCTGGGCTGGGAGGGCAAAGCAGAAGACGGCGCACATGCTGAGCACTCGGAATGAAGCAGCGAAAAGGGGTGAAAAACTCACTATAAAGGTCCTAGCATCTGTAATACCATTCTCTTGTGGAACAGGGAGAGTGGGTCAAAGCACGGGGAGTTAGTTAACAGAAAAGACGGTGCAGGGGTAGAAAAAATTACGGTGCGAAAAAACTAATTCTTATGCGAATCGTGCCGATGAGCCAGACAAAGGAGAAGAGCATGGATATTCGACAGGCTGGCCTGGATGGCCTCCGGCGCGCCGAAGCCAGCTTCGAGAAAAGTGCCGCTCGTGTCGCCCAAATCTCCACCGCCCTCACCGGCGTCCCCCATGACTACGTTGACCTCAGCACCGAAGCAGTGGCCATGATGGAGTCCGAACACGCATTTCAAGCTAACCTCAAAACAATCGCAACCGCGGATGAACTCACCCAGTCCACCCTCGATATCCTGGGATAGAAATACTCTTCCCTCACCCTCCTGCCACCCGCCATTGCCGCACCCCAAATGGCTCGAATAGTTCCCTCCTCGTCCATCCTCCCAACTTCAGTGTCGCCTCCACCGGATTCTTGTCCGCATTCACGGCGATCACTAGTAGCCCTTTGATCGACGGCTTAGCAATCCATTCAATCCCACGGTCCAGCGAATGCCCCGTGTCGTGATACTCGATCATCAGGGGAGCCTTCACGGGCGCAGCGGCTAACTCTGTTGCAATGCCCTTCAATTCGCTCGTTGTAGCCGCAATGCTCTCCCAAAGACCTGATTCCGGCGGCGTGCGATAGAGCCCCCACCATAGCAACCCGGTCGCACCATGAATAATCGCCTGATAGGCCATGAAGCGTGTTTCTGCCTGGGTCGGGTACCGGACCATTTTCGGGTCACGATCCTTCTCCCGCAGCATCTCCCAGGAGAAGCCCTGCAGCACCATCCATACGCCGCGCGAGGCGCCGGCCACCTGGCGCATCTTATCGGTATACGGCCCGATTTGCGAGATTGAAGTGTTCAATAGATCGCCTTGCATCCCATCCGCCCACAGCGCGTATTGCGGGCGGATGCCATGCGGGATGACAGGATACACATCGGTGGCAATCAGGTCGCCGCCGGGGTTGTAGCCGGCAAGGGTGCTCACCAGGTTGGTTGGCGAGTGATTGAGATAGAGCGGACGCGACGGATCGAGCGACTTCACCAGCTTGTAGGTGGCGTGGATGACTTCCGGCTTCACTCGTACTTCGCGCGGCTTATTCCAAACAAACGACGGTTCGTCTTCAGTCTCCCAGAAAAGAATCTCGGGACGCTGTTTCCATGCCGCCAGCAATTGCCGGATGCGTGCCTCGTCCTGCGGCGTGCGCAGCGAGCCCACCGTCGCCCACGTGTGCATCCCATGAGCGCGGGCCGCATCGAGCTGCTCTGCCTTCAGGGGAGCATGCACGAACAGGAAGCCCGCATCGGCGGCTCTTTTCCATGCACTGGCACCCTGCGGCAATTGGTACAGCCCGAGGGCGAACGTGCGGGAGCCATTAAGAACCAGCATGCCGTCGGCATCGACACGAACGGCCGGCGGCGCGGCGAAGGCCGAAAGTGCAGCTCCCGCGAGAAAGCTTCTTCGTTTCATGGCTGCTCCATGGTGAGGCGCCCTTGCCCGTCGCGCAAGACCCGGAACGGGTGCCACACCACCGTGCTGCGGCCGGCAGTGTCGACGGTGGCGGCACGAACCTTGTAAGACCCCGGGCGGGTCAATGAAACAGTGACTTCGGCCGTTCCACCGGCGGCATCCAACGTGGCGCGTGGGTGCAAGCGGTCCGGGAGTAGTGGCACTTGATCCTCTTCGTCGGGCCCATGTATCTCCCAGGCCACCAGCGCATTCTGATAAACGCCTTCACTGTCGGCGCCGAAGGTGTAGAAGACCTTGGAGGTGGTTTCGTCTACCCTGCCATTGGCAGTCACAGCCACGGCGGTGCTGCCGGGTTGCGCCGATACTGTCACCGTGAGCCGTGGCGGTGCGCCTTGGCCATTCCGGCGTTCCACCTTGCCGTCTTCGTGCACCCGCACAACACTCGAATAGCCGGAGGAATCGAGCCCAGGCAGATCCCACAACAGATCGAACGGCTCCCCGGCGCGGAACAGACGTTCCACTTCCGAAAAGAAGCGGGTCATCACGTCGCGATAGCGCACACCGCGCCGATTGACGCGTTCCAGATGCAATTCGTTGATGCCCCACAGATTGCCCTTACCCGTCTGGACATGGCCCAGATCGTAGCCGGGCGGCAGCAGCACCGCCGTGGTGGCTGCTTTGCGCAGTGCGGTCCAATCTCCCCGTGGATGCGCGCGCTCATGCTCCCGCAGGTGCCGCGACAAAGCCAGCACTTCCGGGAAAGGCACGCACGCCAGTTGGTAGTTGTCCCAGAAGAAGAAACGAGTGGCGCCAAGATCATAAGCGTGGGTGAGCCAGAAGGGTGCATCGCTTCGGTCGACCGCGCCGTAAATACTGACGCCCCACTGCTTCGACGTCAAACGGGCCGCGCCGCGCAGAAATCCGAACAAAATGGAAGTCAGCGCCTTGGGATCATCCGGTGGGAACTGCACGCCGTAGGTCATGTCGATTTCCGGCAGCGTGCGGCGCGTTCCGATGCGGCCGGGCGGCTCGAACACGAAGGCGTTCGGCACCTGCGGGTTTTGCGAAAGCTGCCAGGCCGCGGTGCTCACCATGGTCTCCCAGGTGTACAGATTCTGCTGCGGGAAGTTCATGTCGCCGGTGTCGATGTCGGCCCGTGCGCGCAGGCTCTTCATCATGGTCCAGGGTGCACCGTCTTCCAGCACGTGCGCGTAGTGCCGGCTGAATTCGTCCAGCATCACCTGTGGAGAAAGCGCTTTCCGATAAGCCGGGTCCTTGGCGAGGCGCGGCCGCACCACGTGATCGCGTGTGCCCACGGCCGGCTCATCCAGGAACAGCGCGGGCCCGATATAATTCGCCCGGTACAGGATTTCCGGATACGGCGCTTCCCGTAGATTGCCCCAGAAGAAAAGTCCGAGTTCATCTGCCCATTGCCATTGCTTGTCGTCGACGCGCACCACGGTGATGCCGGCTTCGTGCATGCGGCTGTAATCCTCTCGCGTGAGCGGGATGAGCTCGTAATCAGAGCCGTCATAACGGCGCCTCTCATCCTTCTGCCGCGTGTTGCTCGCCTGGCCAAGGAAGAGGTCCGGTCTGAGGTCGATGGTCTCCACATTATCCGGAGGCGCGGATGCCAGGTCGCCGCCAGTGCGCACACGGCGGTAATCATGCCCCAGATAGTGGATGGTCTCCGGTAGTGTGAGCACCGGCAGGCGCAGTTGCTCCCAGCCGCCATGCGCCGGAAGCACGGCTGCCCGCGTCAATGCATCGCGATACTCACGGGGACGAGCGAGGCGCGAGTCCTGAAACAGGTATCGCTTCACGTTGGCGCGCGAAGGCTCACCGGCGGTTTGCATCCAGATCGTAAAGCGGTCGCCGTTCTGCTTGGTGGCCGCTAGAGAGATCCAGCGGCGGTCCTGGCGTTCCGGACCAATCGACAGCGCGAGCGACTGCACGGAGGAAGGCTTCGTGACAGCGCTGCTGCGCTCGTAGTGAGCAACCTGACCGATGGCAGGTGGTGCCGCGAGGAGTACGGCAAGGGCAAGCAACATGCCTACGATTATCGCCCGCTGCCCCCCACCAGCTCGAAAGAATCGAACAGACCAAAATCGTCGAGGTCGTACTTCTCCCCCGACGGCTGCACTGCGGGGGCGGAGCGCATCATGTGCGGTCCTGCGAAGCCCTTGCGGATGTTGCCATGGTGTGGGCCGTACACATTCTTCAAGGAGCCATGGACGCGGACCTCGATATCGTTCTGCCCCTTATGGAGGAGCTTCGAAACATCGAGTTCATAGGGTTGCCAGGCGATGATGCCCGCCTCCGCTCCATTGACGCGAACTTCGGCCACTGTGCCAAACCAATGGCCCAGCTTTACAAGGTACGTTCCGGATGGATCGGCAACTGCAAAGCTTCTTCGGTATGCGACTGGTTCGCCGTACATCGGCAGGCCTTGCTGTTTCCAACTGCCGGCCTGCAGCGGCTGTGCGGGAACCAGTTGCCATCCAGCGGCCGCAGGCTTCAGGCTGAATTCGCCACGCAGAATGACGGGCTCGAGTTCCGCGAATACGGACATCGGGTTGGCCGATACTGTAACCGTGTTGTGCCCGGAGCGAACCTGCTTGCCAATGGCGTAAACCGCGAAGTCACGGTCCGTCCACCAAACGCCCGGCAGAGGTTCCACCGGTGTCCCGTTGATCCTCACTTTGAAGATCGACGGCCGCTCCACGACAGCTTGCAAAGACGAAGTGTCCACACCCTCGGCAACCTCAAACGAGAACGACGCGGTGAACCCCGAACCCGGCGGGAAGGAGTTACGGTCCACGATCTTCGACTGGAACTGTACTGCGGTGTGCCAGGGGTTTCCTTCCGCGAAGCCGTAGTGTTGGAAGATGGCATCGCTCGCCTTGAAGAAATACACTCCACTCATTTGCTTGTCGGCGAACGAGACGTCGCAGTAATCCAGTTTCAGGGTGTTGGGAGCGATCCTCCGCACTTCGAGTGGACCGGCCGGCTTCACCTCCCCACCCGCTTTCACGAGCCTCTCCGGCGCGCTGGTGCGCCTGGTGGCAAACATCAGCAGGCTGCCTCCCGGTGCAAGTTGAAACTCAGCCCCGTGCTTGTGGACACGTCCATCGAAAGCATTGAGCTCTTCGAATGCGCCGGCCTCAACCTTCATGCGGCCGGAAGCCTTCTTCTCAAGGCTGGGATTCGCCACAAACAGAATCTCGCCGTCTTCCGTGATGCGCCGCATGAGGTAGAACTCGCCGCTGGTCGTCTCCACGGGGGCTGCGGGAAACAGCGAAACATCGAAGGCATCGGCCCGCCGCCACTGGCTGGAATACTTCGTGGCCAGCTCGTGGATGTTCGTGCACTCGACACCATCCACACGGCCAGGCGGTTCAACGAACGAGAGCACACGCCCGCCGCCCTTCAGATAGGCTTCCAGTAACTTTGCCGTCGGGGCGTCCAGATTCTCGGTTCCAGGGGGCAGCACGAAAAGACTGTAATTCCGTTCCCCCACGGCCATCGCCGAACCCTTCACCGATCCATGCATGCGGAGGATGTTCTCGCTGGCCAGGTCATAGCCGATGTGCTGTTTCGAAAGAGCGGTGACGAAACCCTGGAAGCTGTCGCCAATCTGCTGCAGGCGTGGCTCAGAGCCAGTGACGGCGGCATAGGACCAAGCCGATGTAGTGGGCTCCAGCACCAGCACTGAGTTCACTTCGCGCCCTGTGCTCAACGCCAGTGAGAGCCGCTCAAAGTAACGGCCTAGCGCGCCATAGTGCGGCCACCACGAGGCATGGTAAGAGAATGACTGCGGATAGTCGTACTTGCGCACACCAAGCATGGTCTGAAAGGAGAGATGCTGATCAAGAAAGTTCACACCAAGCGCGTATTCCCAATCGCCCAGCCGCTTCATGTCCTCAAAACGCAGGCTCCAGCCCCCGCCACCGTATGTCTCACTCAGAGTGCGTCGGCGGCCGAGTTGATTGGCCACGCTGGCCAGTTCCTTCACTGAGCGCACGTTGCCGAACTGAGCGTTCACATCTTCGGCAAACTGATTGAACAGCATGTCGATGCCCGGCATCTGGTGCCAGGCGTACATCGCCATGTTGTCCGGACCATGCTGCGGATTAGGCCAGCCATGCTCCCAGTAATGACCCGTCCAGGCGAGTTTCTTCTTCTCGGTGTAGGCGTGCCAAGGCTTCGACCAGCGGTCGATGAACAACTCCAGCAGCAGCCCGTAGTAGTTGTGACGGACCTTCCGCCAGTCACCGCTCTGTTCAAAGAGCGACATCAGGTTCGGTCGTAAGTCGTAGCCCCAGCGCTTCTCGAATTGCTCGAACAGATCGGGTGTCCAGCGCATCGATTTGGGAAGCGGCGCGATGATGTTCGGCTCATCGGTGAAGATGCCGGGCACGCGCCGGCCGAAATCGCGGCCAATGGCCCGCTCATAACCGCGCATCGTGGTTTCGATGAATTTCTCGGTCACGCCAGGCTTGATCAGATCGACATAAGGGAACCCGGCGTTCCAGGAGCGGACGGGATAGCTGGCGCGCTCAAAGCAGTTGTCGGAGAGCCGGACGACGCAGTCTGCGTTCTCGCCGGCTTTGAGCCGCCTCAGGACGAGTCCCTGCCCCTGGTTGTAGGTTTCCGGGCTCGTCGCGGGCACGTTGCCACCCGCGAAGCCGCTGGGATAGGAATTCTCGTCGTATAGCCAGACGTGCATGCCCCGGCGTTCGCCCGCGTCCACAGTGTGGCGCACTAACCGGAACCATTCATCGGTCAAGTAAGGAGTAATGAGGCCAGGCCGCGGATGGATGAAGAGGCCGCGGACACGTTGCGAGTTGAGGTCATCGAGCATGCGATCAATAGCGGATTCGGTCACTGCGCCGTTCCACACAAGCAGCGGCGCGCTGGAGTACTCAACGGGTGGGTCGCGGAACAGCTTCTTCATGCTTGCGCCACTGTCGGGCGGCGCGGCCATCGCGATGGCGGCAAGGAAGAGCAGCAGCAGGTGCATCAGGTCACCTCAATCAATGGGATTGCGGAAAGTTCACTGAACTTGCGAAGAGAGGAGCGTAAGTGTCCAATGCCAAGGGCGCAATGATGCGTCGGGCCGGTTTCGCACCAGGCATTGACGAACTGGCGCGGGCCTTGCGGAAACTTGAGGCGGGAATTGGTGTTGCCGATGCGCAGCGTGGGCCCGGGAATCGACTCGCCTTCGGCGGCTACCATCTTCAGGGAGCCCCCGGCAGTCTGCGTCATACCAAGGATGGATACCGGGCCGTTACGGATAGAAAACTCGACGCTCACTCCACTGCCGCGCTTGCCGTGATAAAGTCCCAATCCTCTAAGCACCGGCTTGCGCGCGCTGATGGCCAGGTGGCCCGGGCCGTCATGCCCCATCAGCACGAAATCCTCGCGCAGGTCCATGGCGTAGAATTCGGTGAACGACCCTCCCGCGCCGAAACGATCGAGAATGAACATGGCGAGGCAAGTTTTGAGATCGCCCTCTCCGCTGGCAGGAATTCCCCGCGCGGTAAGCAGCGAGTTCCCCAGAATCATCCCTGCGCCCAGTTGCTCATACCGGTTTCCATCCAGGCCGCGGTAGTAGTAGGTGAGCCCCTGCAGATCAAATTGTTCCGCCATGCGGTCGAGACCCGCTGCTACGCGCGCCGCCCAATCGAGATCCGCGTCCGGGACATTTTCCAACCGGAAAGTGTCTCTGGTGATGGCTACCTTCGCTTCCACTTCCGCGCTCGACACCGCATTCACACAAGCATCCAGGTCGCACATCTCCAGCACTTCGATATGCGCGCCGGTTTGTGCCGTCACCATGGTGAAGTCGGAATACATGTCGAGCATTCCGGGATAGGTATGCCCGAGGAATCCGATGCGGCTGGTGCGTAGCGATCTTCTGACCGCAGCGGCCCTCACCCATTCTTCGATTTCGCCCCATGCAACAGGGTCATCCCGCAGCGAGCCAGAGACGACCCGAAACTGCACCCGCGCACGCGCAAAGGCGTTCGAAATTTCGGGAACGCAGCAGGTGGAGCAGTTAGCCAGCCACTCCCCCGTATCCGTGTTCTCGTAGTCGAGTGCGGGCGATGGTTGAAGATTGAGCACCAGCACCGGCACGTGCGCGTGCTGCACGATCGGCAGCACCTGCGAGGAGGTAGCGTACGTGCCCACATAGCAAATGAGCAGATCGAGAGTGGAGGCAGCCAGGCGTTCTCCCGCTTTGGCAGCGGCCGGGGCTGTGTCGACGAGCCCTACGGAAACGACATCGGCTCCCATTGCGGCGAGCCGCGCTTCCACTTCGCGTTGGTAACCCTCCAGCCGTTCCTTCAAGCCGGGGAACTGGGGCCAGTAAGCCGCCAATCCGATCCCGAACATTCCGACCCGGCCGGGCCGAGTTGCGGGCATTGCGATTCTGATTCTAGCGGAAACGGAAGGTGCCTAGTGGCCTACTCGCAGGAAACCCGCTTGTAAGGGAATTCCTCGTGCTTCTCTTTCCCTTTGTCTACACCTTCAATGCGCGCGAACAGGCCGCCCTGCACCTTGCGATAGATCACACGCTGCGGGAAGTCGTGCGTAGGATTCTCGAACACGACTTCCGAGTCCGTCATCTTCACCAAAGGGAAAGATGTGGCGCCTTTCGTTCCGATACGGGCGAAGTAGGTGAGCTTTCCGTTCTCAACGGCAATCCGTTGAAACTCGGTGAAGAGCGTCTTGCCATTGCGGATGGTGCGGCCCATGCCGAGCAGCGATTCTCCAGCCGGCTTCGTCCACATCTCCTCAATCGAGAACGTCCCGGCCGGGTTGCGCATCTCCCAGCAGCCGGCAAACCAGCCCAGCGACTGGACATCGGATTCGGCCCAGGCGATTGGGGCCAGCAGGAGCAGCAGCATCTTCCTCATGAAGATCAGACTACGCCTTCGGCTTCCACGGCGTCTTGGAAAAAAAGGACATGCGACCGGTCGCGTAGCCAGACGGAAGGAGTAATCCCGGCAAACTGCCTGCAATCCCGAATGAGATGCGCCTGGTCATAGTAGCCGCAACTGAGGGCGACCTCCGCCAGCGGGATCTGCCCCATCAGTTGCAGCGATCGCTGAAAGCGCTGGATCCGGTCCAGAAGTTTCGGGGAGATGCCCACCGCCGCTTCGAACCTGCGCCGGTACTGGCGCGGGCTGAGATGATACGGAGGCCAAGCCGGATGCGGCCGCAGATCCAACAGCAGCTTGTCCAACACCGCAATCCGGTCCGCGGCATTCCCGAGTTGTTCAAACAACCGCCGCGCGGTGCCGGCCCACACTTCGTCCAGCGAAACAATCTGTCCCGCTACCTCCTGCTGGGGAAAGCGGAGGAAGGCGGCGCTCCCTCCAGGACGAAATCGAATGCCCACCACATCACAATGCGGGGACGGCTCCAGCACAACCGGCTCCCACACCTGCCCGGCGAGCAACATCTTAGCCTGCTTGCGCCCACCATGCCGGAACGGTTCGGCAAAATGAAACACCATCTCCATGGAGCCATCGGGGAAGACCCGTTGTGGCTCCGGAGTTCCGATAATCCGCCCCTGCAGCGTCCAATAGCAGCGAACGAACGGACGCAACGGGGCCGAAGGTTCCACTTCGCAATACTGCATGGATCAACTACGGAGGCTCGCTTTGGGACAGCTTGGCGAACGCCGCCTCTACTTTCTCCGTGGGTAGTTCCTGCACCGACTTGCGTAGGCGGTCCTGCCACCAATTGGAGATCTCGCGCAAGTCTGGCTCATGATAGCGATGTTCCAGCACCTGGAACGAACCCTTCGGGTAGAGCATGACGTCAATTGGGAAATCGACATCGGCTGCACAAACACGGGACGAATCGAAAGACAGAATCCCCAGCTTGAAGGCATACTGCAGCGAATCCTGGTAGTGCAGCGAGCGTGCCAGGATCGGCTTCCCGTAGCCGGAATTGCCGATGATTTCGTACGGCGTCTCTACCGCCACCTCCACCCAATTTCCTTCGGGGTATACCAGGAAGAGCTTATGGGTGCGGTCGAAGCCGCACTGGCCCCCGATAATGGCATGGAGGTTGAAGCGCAGCCCTGATTCGCTGAGCATCGCTTTCTCTTCTTTTGCCACCTTGCGGATCTCGCCCGCGAAGACGTCCACGGCCCGGAACATCCGGTCGAACGGCTTCTCCCGCATGGCGAGAATCTCTTCGAAGTTGGCGATCACTTTGTCCCGCACGCTGCGCAAGCCCGATGTCATCACGAACATAGCCTGCGTGTCGGTTTGGTGTACCCAGGTCTTCTTGCTGATTCGAGTTTCGTGGCCGGTGAGGATGCGCGTATCGGCGATGGCGATGAGCCCCTCTTCAACCTGGATTCCGAGGCAATAGGTCATAAGAACGATTCGAGTACCAGAGTATGACCCGCTAAGCGGACGCGGCATCGGACAACGGCCGCATGGCGAAGAAGGTCGAAAAAACGCATTCGTCGATCAAGTTTAACTTAGTCTGCAGGCCGTCCAGGAATTCGTGGAGACCGCCGGCAATGATGTCGGCCACGGAGGCGTAATTCAGTTCCGCGCGGAGTTGGCCCAAATGCTGTTCGGCAGGATTGGAGAATCCGCCCAGCGGCGTTCCGGTGATGGCATGCAACGCAATCCCCGATTCCACCAGGCAGTGGCGCACCGAGCGTGGAAACTCGCCGTCGAGCAGCAGGAACTCGGCGATCCGGTCCGGCTGAATCCTTCCAAACCGCTTGCGGTACATTTCGAAAGCCGACACTGACCGCAGCACGGCGCTCCATTGCACGTCGTCGATGCTGGTACCGACATCCTCTACCTTCGGAAGCAGCAGGAAATATTTCACGTCGATGATGCGCGAGGTTTTGTCACCGCGTTCCAGCATACGCCCCAATCGAATGAAGTTCCACGCTTCATTGTGAGACATGGTGGAGTCTGTGATCCCTTGAAACAGATGGCTCCCCAGTTTGATGGCGGCAAACAAATCATGAGCCGAGTGCGCGGCCCGGTTGCGTGCGCCGTCATCCATGATCATCAGGTACAACTTGTTGGCCTGTTCCCACATCTCCGACGAGATGGTGTCGCGCACGGTGCGGGCATTCTCGCGGGCAGCGCGCAGGCAGGAAAGTATCGAGTTCGGGTTCTCCGGATCGAAGGTGAGAAACTCAATCACGTTTTCGCGGGTGGGATCGCCGTACCTCTTTTCAAAGGCTGCCGAGTCCCCAGTCGTGTCGATGATGGGACTCCACTGCTGGGAGAGATCCACCTCAGAACCACCCAGCATGAGATGAAGATTGACATCGACGAAGCGGGCGACATTCTCGGCACGCTCAATATAACGGCCCATCCAGTAAACGGATTCGGCCACGCGGCTCAACAGTGGACGCCGGTTCATGCGCGTCCTCCTCCGGCGGCCAGCACCCAGGTATCTTTACTGCCACCTCCCTGGGAAGAGTTCACCACCAGCGAACCCTTGCGTAAGGCCACGCGCGTCAGCCCGCCCGGTAAAACGAAAATCTCTTTTCCATACAGAATGTAAGGTCGCAAATCGACATGCCGTCCATGGGCCTGTCCATCTACAATAGTTGGGACACGCGAAAGCGACAGTGTTGGCTGTGCGATGTAGTTCCGCGGGTTCGCTTCGATCCTTCCGGCGAATTCTGTCCTCTCCGCGGCACTGGCATGCGGGCCCACCAGCATCCCATATCCCCCCGATTCGTTGGCTGCTTTCACCACTAGTTTGTCCAGGTTGGCCAGAACGTGCTGCCGGTCTGCATCGCGCCAGCAGAGATACGTGGGAACGTTCGGAATGATGGCGTCTTCTTGTAGATAGTACTTGATCATGTCGGGGACGTAGGAGTAAATCACCTTATCGTCCGCGACACCGTTTCCAGGAGCGTTGGCCAGTGCCACCCGTCCCGATTTGTAGACTTCCAATAGCCCAGGAACTCCCAAAAGCGAATCCGGACGGAACGCTTTCGGATCCATGAAATCGTCGTCGATTCGGCGGTAGATCACGTCCACCCGCTCGAAGCCCCTGGTGGTGCGCATCAGCACGTAGCCGCCGCTCACCACAAGGTCGCGGCCTTCCACCAACGGTACCCCCATCTGCTGAGCCAGGAAGCTGTGTTCGAAGTAAGCCGAATTGTAGATGCCTGGAGTCAGCACCACCACCCTCGGATTGGAATTGCTCGATGGGGCAAGCGATTCCAACATCTCCAGCAGCCGGCTGGGATACTCATCGACCGACCGGACCGCCATCCCTTCAAACAGCTTCGGGAAGGTGCTCTTCATCACGTTGCGATTCTCCAGCACGTAGGAAACGCCGGAGGGAACACGGAGGTTATCCTCCAACACGTACAGCACACCGTCGCCCCCGCGCACCAGGTCAGTGCCGGTCACGTGGCACCACACACCATGGGGCGGATTGAGCCCGATACACTGCGGCCGCAAGGACTTGGCCGAATCAATCACCTCGTGGGGAATCACTCCATCCTTGAGGATCTTCTGATCGTGGTAGACGTCGTCAATGAAGAGGTTGAGGGCGTAGATGCGTTGCTTCAATCCCTTCTCAAGCCGGACCCACTCCTGCGACGGGACGATGCGAGGGATGAGGTCGAAGGGGAAAATTCGTTCCGTCCCTCCGGAGTCTCCATACACGTTGAACGTGATGCCCATATGGAGCAGCAGCCGCTCCGCGGAAGCCTGACGGAGGAGTAGTTCCTGCTGGCTCATCGAAGAGATGGTATCCACGAGCAGCTTTGCGCTATCTCGAGGTACACCCGTATCCGTGAACATCTCGTCATAGAAACCATCTGTTGTATAGCTGTCAAACAGCATGACTCCTCCAACTGGCAATCTCTATCATGGCGCAGCCATCGCGACGAGGGCATACGAAAGATTTTATGGGACGGATCAACATTACTAATCGATGGCGATAATGAACATTATGAGTCTACGGCTACTGCCTGTTGTGGCTTTTGCGCTGCAGCTACAAGGAGCGGTGATGGCAGATCTGATCCTACGCAATGGTAAGGTTTGGACGGTGAATCGCAGCCAGCCCCTGGCCCAAGCTGTTGCCGTCAAACAAGGCCGGGTTCTGGCCGTTGGGAGCAACGACGAGATCGACGCACTGCGCGGCAACAGCACCCAGGTGATCGACCTGAAAGGACGGCTGATGCTGCCCGGCTTCCACGATTCGCATGTGCACTTCTTTACGGGAGGCACGCGGCTGGCTGGGGTCCAGTTGCGCGATGCCGCAACGCCTGCGGAGTTTCGCCGCCGGATTGCGGATTTCGCTGCCAAACAGCCGAAAGGACGCTGGATCACCGGAGGCGATTGGGACCACGAAAACTTTCCCTCTGCTGAGCTGCCTGTTAAGGATTGGATTGACGCCGTCACACCGGATCATCCGGTGTTTGTGAACCGGCTGGACGGCCACATGGCATTGGCGAATTCCGCGGCCCTGCGCATGGCGGGGGTGTCCCGCGAGTCGAAAGATCCGCCTGGTGGCGCCATCGTGCGCGATGCGATGGGCAACCCCACGGGCGTCCTGAAGGACGCCGCCATGGATGCCGTATTCCGTGTCATTCCCGAACCCTCCCCTGCCGAGATCGAAGAAGCAGTGCGGGCGGCGATGCGCTATGCCAACTCCCGCGGAGTGACCAGCGTCACCGATGTCTCCGCCTCTCCGGAAGTGCTTCGCGTGTATCAAAGCCTGCTGCTGCGCCGCGAATTGAACGTGCGCGTGTATGGTCTGCAACCGCTGTCGCGCTGGCAGCGGCTGGCCGCAATCGGAGTGTCTGCGGGCTTCGGAGGGGAATACCTACGCATCGGCGGACTCAAAGGTTTCTCCGACGGATCACTCGGATCGACCACTGCCTGGTTCTTCGCTCCCTACTCCGATGCCCCCGATACATCCGGCTTGCCAAGCGAAGATCTGATCCCGATCAGCAAGATGCGCGACAACCTCCTCGGCGCCGATGCCGCTGGATTGCAATTGGCCATTCATGCCATCGGCGACCGTGCCAATGAGACCATGCTCAGCCTCTTCGATGAGGTCATCAGGAAAAATGGTCCCCGCGACCGGCGGTTTCGTATCGAACATGCGCAGCACCTCCGCTTCGAGGACATGCCCCGTTTCGCCAAGCTGGGCGTAATCGCCTCCATGCAGCCCTATCACGCCATTGATGACGGACGTTGGGCCGACAAGCGAATTGGTTCCGAAAGAGCCAAAGGTACTTACGCCTTTCGCAGCCTCATCGACGCCGGCGCGACACTTGCCTTTGGTTCGGACTGGTTCGTGGCGCCGATCGACCCCTTGCTGGGCATCTACGCCGCCGCCACCCGGAGAACCCTCGATGGCAAACGGCCCCTCGGCTGGGTGCCCGAACAGAAGATCTCGGTAGCGGAAGCCATTGAAGCATATACACTTGGCTCAGCCAAGGCCAGTTTCGAGGAATCTCTAAAAGGGACTATTGAATCCGGTAAGTACGCCGACTTCGTAGTCCTCGAAGAAGATATTCTCAACATCCCGGTGGAGAGGATTGATAAGGTAGTAGTGGGACTGACAATTATCGGAGGCCGTATAGTCCACGCGGTTCGGTGAATGAGGAGTATTAAGATTTTCGCCTGAACTGCCGATGGATGAATAAGGTATGGTAGGGCAGTACGAAGATAGCGAAGTCTTGTTGACGCAGTTCAACAAGCTCATAGCGGAACTGCTGAAAGGCAGCATCGGGCGCAATACGTTCCGCCCCTGGGAAATCGAGATTCTTCTCGATATCGAAACATGTAATCTCCGCGATGGCAACAAAAAGGAAACACTGCGGCGATATCAACGCTCCGTCCAGCGTCAGATGGAAAAGGGCGCGCCCAGCCCGATGAAACTCTCCGAGTATCTGGACGGCCTCAAGGCGAAGCGGGAAGCCGCCGCGCTTCGCTCCGAATAACACTCACGCCTCTCCCCTCGCCTGCTATCCTGGAATTGACATACCTAAAATACACAGGAGAGTACAGTATGGGTTGCGGCAGTGGTTTCGTTGCACCAAAAATGGAAGATCCGAACGCGCGCAAAGTGTTCTGCGTCAAGTTTCAACGCGAAATGGTGGGCTTGAGCGAAGTGCCGTTTGAAGGACATCCTCTGGGGCAGAAGATCTACGAAAGCGTTTCCAAGGAAGCGTGGAAGATGTGGGTCGAGCACATGAAGATGCTCATGAACGAGTATCGTTTGAACCTCGGAACCCGGGAAGCGCAGGAGTTCCTGCTGAAGCAAATGGAGCAGTATTTCTTCGGGGAAGGCGCCGCCCTGCCTCCGGGCTATCTGCCAGGCGACGCCAAGCACTAAACCTGCGATTGACCCTCAATATCCTGCCGGAGCCGTTGTTTCCTGCCGCACCGGCGGCAGCCCCAACCGTCTCCGGCAATCCTCCAACATACTGGCCGTGCGCGTTGCTCCGGACCTTGTGACCCCCAGCGCCCGCACCCTGAGCAGTGCGTCCAGATCCCGAATCCCGCCCGCCGACTTTACTTGAATGTGGGCGGGCGTGTGTTTCCTCATCAGGATCAGGTCTGCGTCGGTGGCGCCGCCGGTTCCGTATCCCGTCGATGTCTTCACCCAATCCGCGTTCAACTCTCCGCAGATCTCACACAGCCTGATCTTCTGCTCATCGTTCAGATAGCAGTTCTCAAAGATCACCTTCACCCGCTGCCCCGCATCGTGCGTTACTTCGATCACCCCGCGGATGTCCTCACGAACGTAACTCCAGTTTCCACTGAGCACGGCGCTGATGTTCACCACCATGTCCAGTTCCTCGCCGCCATCGGCCAGCGCCTGCCGCGCTTCCGCCACCTTGATGGTGCTGGTGTGCCCGCCATGCGGGAATCCGATCGTGGTGCTCGCCTTCACCCGGCTGCCCTTGAGAATGTCCGCGCAGCGCGGCAAATAGTAGGGCAGGATGCAGACGCTTGCAGCGTCGTAGTCCAGCGCCAGCTTGCAGCCCTCCTCCAGTTCCTCCGCCCGCAGCGTCGGATTCAGCAAGGAATGGTCGATCATTTTGGCAATATCTTCGTACGTGTAATTCATCGGATTTCTGTCACCAGTAAGCGTTACCATCGTCAATATAGCATCGTGTCAACTGACTTCTCGCAAGACCGCCGCATCGTCTTGACCCTCGATGCCGGCGGAACCAACTTCGTCTTCTCCGCCATGCAAGGCAACAAACCGGTCACAGCCAGTTTCAGCGTTCCCTCGTACGGCCACGAACTCGAGCGTTCGCTCGAAAATATCGTGAACGGGTTCCGGCGCGTCCTCGCCGTCCTGCCTGAGCCGCCAGTTGCTATCAGCTTTGCCTTTCCGGCCCCGGCGGACTACCGCAACGGCATCATCCTCCGTCCGGTCAACCTCCCCGCCTACCGCAACGTCGCCCTCGGCCCTATGCTCGAGGACACGTTCCAACTGCCGGTCTTCATTAGCAACGACGGCGATTTGTTCACCTATGGGGAGGCCGCATCCGGCTTTCTGCCTTACATCAACCGCCTTCTCGAACAGGCGGGGAGCCCCCGCCGCTTTCACAATCTCCTCGGCATCACACTGGGCACCGGCTTCGGCGGCGGCATCGTGCGCAATGGCGAGCTCTTCACCGGCGACAATTCGCTGGCCGGCGAAGTTTGGCTGCTGCGCAACAAGCTGGACCCGATGATGAATGCCGAAGAAGGCGCTTCCATCCGCGCCGTTCGCCATACCTACGCCGAAATGACCGGCATCCCCTTCGCCGAGGCGCCCGAACCAAAGGACATCTGCGCCATCGCGGAGGGACATCAGCAAGGCAATCAGGCTGCTGCCCGCGAAGCCTTCCGCCGGCTTGGCGAAGTGGTGGGCGACGCCTTGGGCCAAGCCCTCACTCTGGTGGACGGCCTCGCCGTGATTGGCGGCGGCATCTCCAGCGCCTACGCCCACTTCCTCCCGGCCATCGTCAATGAGTTGAACAGTTGTTATGTCTGGCGCGACGGCACCCGCCTCCCCCGGCTGATTCCGAAAGCGTTCAATCTCGAGGATTCCACCGAGCGGGAAGTTTTCCTGCGCGGCGAAACCACCGAACTCACGGTCCCGGGCAGTTCCCGCAAGCTTCTCTTCGACGGCCTGCAGCGGACCGGCGTCGGCATCTCCCGACTTGGAACCAGCGAAGCCATCGCCATTGGGGCGTATGCATTTGCCCTGAGCCGGCTCGACCGATCTGCCGCGGCCTAGCGCAGCCATGCCTTCTTTACATCCGGATTTCCGGCCGTGGTCAGCCGCTCCACCTGTTCTGCGGTGAGTGTCACCTGCAGTCCGGCCAGATTCTCCCGCAATTGCTCGACGCGGCTCCCGGCCAGGATCGGCACCATCGGCGGGTCCCCTTGTAACATCCAGGCAATGATCACCTGGTTCAGAGTAGCGCCCGTCTCCCCTGCTACGGCTTGCAGAACCTCCATTCGCTCGTCTGCATCCGGGCCCGCGTACTGCGCGGGCACCGGGCGGTCGCTTCGGGTATAGGCACCCTGCGCCAATATCGAATAGGCGACCAACGTCAGGTTGCGAACACGGCAATACTCCCGCACATCGTCATTCACGGCGAGTTGTGGCCCGAAACTGGCCCCATGGCGCGGCCGGAAATAGGTGTGCCGCTGCTCCACGGCCACATACTGCGGCCATCCACGTTCCTGGCAAAGCGTATTGGCTTCCGCAATCCGCCAAATCCGCAGATTGCTTGCGGCGATGGCTCGTACTTTGCCGGCTTTGACCAGCGCCGCGAACGCGCCCATCGTTTCTTCCAGCTGTGTGCCGGGGTCGTCGCGATGCGCATAGTACACGTCGATCCGGTCCGTCTGCAATCGCCGCAAGCTCTTCTCGCACTCGCGTTCGATTTCCGCCGCGCTCAAACGCCCTTCGCATCCCGGATAATCGAAGCCCAATTTCGTGGCCACTACCATCCGGTCGCGATTTCCGCGATCCTTCATCCACGCCCCGATCGTCGACTCGCTCTCTCCCCCCGCGCACCCGGGCAACCAGCAGGCGTAGATATTGCCGGTGTCGAGAAACGTTCCTCCTGCCTCGGCAAACACGTCCAATAATTGGAACGATGTTGCCCGGTCAATCCGGCTGCCGATCAGATCCGTTCCAAATGCAGCGGCACTCACTTCCACATCGGAGTTACCAAGTCTCACCTTGCGCATCATGAGCTCACTTTCGAGTTGCGATCACTACCCCGGCGATCATCAGACCCACACCCACCAACTTCCCAAGCGTGACGCGGTCCACCGGCGATCCCAGCCAGCCATAGTGCGACAGCAGTAATCCGCCCAGAATCTGACCGGCCAGCAGGGTGATCATAAGCGGCCCCGCTCCCACCTGAGGGATCAGCCACGCGATGGCAAAAACCAGCGATGCGCCCAACGCCCCGGCTGTCAACAGTACCGGATGCACATCCTTCAATGGAGCGAACGCTCCGTCGCTCCATCCGCTGAGCCCGATGGCGCAAGCCATGGCGGCCCCGATGCACCAGAACAGAGCGTTACCCACGCGCGGATTGTTCATCACGCTGCCCACTTTCCCGTTCATCGCCAGGTGCACAGCGAGAATCACGCCAAGGAAAATCGTAAACGCGTACAGGTGAAGTTTCATTGTGTTCTGATCCTGATATTCCGGAACCACGCCGGTGTTCCGTGATCCTGCAATCCGATGTAACCGGAGCGGGCAAAATCCTTCATCGCCCGCGTGAACTTATTGGGGCTGCCGTCGGGATTCTTCCGCACCTCCGTCCATTGATCCAGATTCGCCTCGCTCACCTGCTGGCCGTTCAGAATCACCGTGATGTTCGGCCCCTTGCAGCTGATGGTGTAGTGATTCCAAGCTCCTGGGGGAAGAAGTGCGTTCACCCGCGGCGCGACGATGTCGTAAATACCACCTACGCTCCCCCTGCCCAAGGGCCGCCCCGGTGCGACGCTCCCCACCTGGATCTCGATGCCCGTCTGCACTGGATCCTTGGTGTCCGATGTCCGCAGAAACACCCCGCTGTTCACTCCGGGCTCCACTTTGAAATCCAGATCCAGGACGAAATCCCCGTAGGGGCGCTGCGTCCACAGGTAATTGTCGTTGTGCTCCTGCCGGTCCGAGCGGTTCTTGAGCGTCAACACGCCGTCTTCAATGGCCCAATTCGTGGCAGGCTGCCATCCGGTAAAATCGCGCCCGTTGAACAACTCCACCGATCCCGCACTCGACTGCGCCGCGCCGCGCTTGGCTTCCCAATTCACATTGCCCGGGTAGCTGTCCCGATCCGGCAGCGGGTTGCGAATTCGCGTCCGCTGCGTGTATCCCTGATTCAAGAACACGTACAGCCCGCTCCGGCACGCCACCACGACATCCTGCTTGCCATTACCGTCGAGGTCGGCGACACTCAGCCGCATCCCCACCCCAATGACATTCTGGGGCGGCGGCCCGCTGTAGTCCGCCTTCGTGAACAGCGGATCCAGGTGGCTATAGCTGAGGATGTGCCGCTGGAAGCGCCCCTTGTCGATGGTGTAGTAGAACACGAACGAAGGCTCCAGCACGCCCACGTCGCCACCGTTATGAGCCAGCAGTTGCTTTCCCGTGATCAGTTCCGGTTTGCCGTCGCCATCAAGGTCAGCCAGCGCCATCGTGTGGAAGGTTGGATACTCGGTCTCAATCCAGTGAAGCTCAAAACTGCGCTTTCCGCCCTCCATCTTCTGCTCATACCAGGCGAGGCCGTAGCCGTGGTCAGACCCCATGATGATGTCGTTCCGCCCATCGCCATTGGCATCCGTCACCAGAATCGGCAAACCCGCGCCGCCTGGACGGTCTGAACCGTAGGCTGTGAATTGGTAGTCCGCATGCCAGATCCAGGGATCCTCGGCAGGCCGTGGAGGAGCTTCAAACCACCCGGAAGTAGTCACCACGTCGTTCCGTCCGTCACCGTTGATGTCGCCGATGCCGCTCCCGTGACTCACTCCGATTCCTTCCGGCCCGAGTTTGTGCTCGCGGAACCACGGGGCCTGATTGAGATGCTCCAGCCAGATGAGGCCTCGCCCCGGCCGCTTCGCGAAGTAATTCACCAGGACATCCTTGCCGTCGCGCCCAGCCAGGTTTCCGATCACCATGCCCTCCAGGCCATCGGCGGCGTGCATCGTGTGCGACGTCCACTTCACTCCCGGCTTGCCCGGATTCTCATACCAGTAGATGCCCTGCTTCAACATCCACCCCGAACTGAGAATGTCCGGTCGGCCGTCGTTATTCACATCCATCGTGCCTTCATAGTTGTCATCGATATCCGGACCATTCGTAGCCGCGCCATCCCGGAACTCGGCATGCTTCACCCAATTCGGCGCCAGATAATAATTCCGCCCCGCCGCGATATCCGGCTTGCCGTCTCCGTTGATATCCAACACCGAGGAGCATTCGGCGAACGGCCCAAACCAATAGGTATGCCGCGCCGGATCGTGCGCCGGGCCATCCACTTTCACCAGGCGGAACTGCAGGTCCTTCACCGCGTCGTCCACCGCGCTTGGAAGACACCATGCCGCGGCCAGTACCAGCACCGGAACAATTCCCCATCTCCGCATATTCTGTCTCCTTCTTCCGCCTACTTCTTCAAGGGCAATACCACGGCCGCGCCTGATTTCACGGACATCTTGGCCGCTTCCAGCACTTCCTGCACATCGACCTGCAAGCCGAGATCGTTCTGCCCGTCCAGCGGCTGATTGGTCCGCAGCCGGTCCACCATGTAGGCAATCGGTTCGGAGCGCTCCGGCGGCAGCGGCTTCACTTCCACAGGTGTTCCCGATTGCTGCGATCCGCGGCCTCCGCCCCCTCCGCCCCCACTGCCGGCCTTGCGCATCGCATTGCCCACAATGCTGCCTTTCATGCCGTAGATCTCATTGCCCAAACGCTGCGCCGGCGGCAGGTCCCAACTGGCTTCGAGAATCGCCACCCCATCCGGGTAGTTCAGGATGATCACCGCGTGATCCTCCACCTTGGGAAACGTTTCCGGCTTCATGTGCAGGGCCGTGGCGTACACACTCTTCGGTTTCCCCTTGATGCTTAACGCCGACAAAACCTGGTAACACCCGAAATCCATCAGCGCGCCTCCGCCGTTCTGAACTGGGTCGGCGAGCCATGCCGCAAACGAACTCCTCTTCGGGTCTCCCGGACCGTTGTGTCCGGTCACGCCATGCAATCGCCAAACCGGACCGATTTCGCCGGCTTCCACCGCCGCCCGCACGGCGTACTGCGACGCCTGCCACGTCGACCCGTAATTGGTCATCACGCGGATCTTGTGCTTCCGCGCCAGAGCCTGAATCTCCAGCGCTTCCTTGTAGGTGGCAGCCAGCGGCTTCTCCATGATCACCTGGATCCCGCGCGGAGCGCAGTACCGCACCACGTCCACATGCTCATTGGTGGGAGTGAACGCCCACACAATGTCGGGCTTCGTTTCGTCGATCATCTTCTTCCAGTCGGAATAGATCATCGACTGGGGTACACCCGGGCGCCGCACGTTCTGGGTCTGCGGAATGACGTCCTCGCGCGTGGCCCGCGCGATGAGGTCCGGCAGGGTTTCCGAAACCCCCACCAGCTTCACCGGATCGCCCTTCATCATCGTTCCCAAGTGCAGCCACACGTGCGCGTGCAGCAGACTCACCACTGCAATCTTGTATTCCGCCGCCGCCATGGGCGTGATCAGAAGGCACATCAGTGCCAAAGTCCGTTTCATATGCACCGTCCTGCCGTTATTCGCCGTCCGTTGCCTTGTAGCCGAGTTCTTCCACCGTATGGTTCTTCCCGTCGCCCTTGTATTCTTTCCGCGGCCCTGTTTTTTCCACGATTCGCTGCGCCACCGGATCGAAGCATTTCGTCTTTCCCTCCCGGTAGGCGAATACCCCAAGCTTGATCGCCACGATCATCTTGTGGCCGATTTCCGCTGGCGCGTTGGGTTGCCGCCGCGACCGGACACAGGCAAAGAAATTGGTAGTGTGCGGTGTCCGCGCATCCCGCTGTGGACCGAGTGCAGGCAGTCGAAAGCTACGGGGCTCCGCCTGTATCGGCTGTCCCCGCTGTGCCCGGCTGACGAGTTCTGGGAAGGTCTCCGGATACACCAGAACTTCGTTGCCGTTCACCACAAGGGTTCCCTTGTGCCCGTAGATCGCCTGCCGGTGATGCCGTCCCATCCCTGCGTTGGCCATCGATCCCGACATCTCAATATAGAAGTCCGGGTATTCGATCATCGTCGCGTAGGTGTCAGGCACCTCCCGGTCTTTGTGGACGTAGATGCCACCGCTCGCGCTCACCCGCACCGGGAACTGCGGGCCCATCGGATACAGGATCGGTCCCAGCGCGTGGAAGAACAGATCCGTGGCGATGCCTCCCGAGTAGTCCCAATATTTCCGGAAGCGGAAGTATCGGTCCGGGTCAAACGGTCGCTTCGGCGCCGGCCCTAGCCACCGCGTCCAGTCGATGGTTTGGGGCGTACCCTCCGGCTCCACACGGTAGTTCCATTCCCCCAGCAGTGAGTTTCGAGCCGAGGTCGCCTGGGCGCATAGCAGTGGCCCGATCTCTCCGCCGTCGATCAGTTCCTTCACTTTGTGGGTGGCCGCGGCTGAGAGCCCCTGGTTTCCCACCTGCAGCACGCGGTTGTATTTCTTCACCGCATCCACGATCGCCTTCGCTTCCTCGATCGTGTGCGTCATGGGCTTTTCCAGATAGACATCCTTGCCGGCGGCCAGCGCATCCAAAGCCATCTGCCCATGCCAGTGATCCGGAGCCGCAATCAACACCGCGTCCACATCATTGCGCGCCAGCAGGTCGTGGTAGTTATGATGCACCTGCTGGTCGCTGAGCCGGGCAATGTCCCGCGCCCGCTCCTTGCGTTTCGTGTAGACATCGCTCACGCCAACCACTTCGATGTCTTTCTCGTCCTCGCTTTGCTTCACGAAGGCGCGCAGGTGAACCGTTCCCATCCCCCCCACGCCAATCATGCCGACGCGGACGCGGTCGCTCGCTCCCACCACTCGCGATGCCGACCGCGCGGTCACTGCCGGCCTAACCTGCGCCCCAATCGCCGTCCCCGCCGCTACCGCGCCGACAAACGCACGTCGCGACTCTTTGCTCATGTGGCCTCCTTGAGGCTTGTGCTTACGAGTTAGAACGAGAACCGCGCCCCCATTTGGATATTGCGTGGGCTGTTCCCCTGCCCGGTGATACGGCCGAAATCCGCGCTGTTCCGCGTCGTGTTGGGCGAGCCAAACAGCACTCGGTTAAAGGCGTTCGATGCCGAAGCGCGGATCTCCAGGTTTAGGCCTTCTCTCACCTTGAAGTCTTTGAGGATCGCCAAATCCTCGTTCACGGTCCACGGGGTCCGCAAATACGACATCTGGCGCGGTGTGTCGCCGTATGCCATGTTGGCAGGCTGCACATAGGCTGCCGGATTCAAATAAGGAATGCGGCCCAGCCCTGCGGTGCCGATATTGTCGTGGCTCCAGGTCCAGGCCGGATTGACCAATGGAATATCACCGGTGGAGACACCAGGAGCGAAACTGCAGCGCTGATTCTGCCCGGCACCAAACAGATTCTGGCTGCAACTCATCCACAACGGCGTACCGGAAACATACGTGTGGAGAGCGGAAACCTTCCAATTCCCCAACGCGCCGTTCAACGCCGAAGGCATTCGATTCAACAGCTTCTTCCCGCGTCCCACTGGCAGTTCGTAAATGTAGCTCAAGCGCAGATTGTGGGGCGTATCCTGGCTCGCCACCGCTTTGTCGTTGCGCCGGTCATACTGGTTCTGCACCGCTCCCAGGCTGGTCCGGTTGGAGTCTTCTCCGTTCGTCGTCGAAATGACCTTGGCGAACGTGTAGGACACCAGCATGTACAGGCCTTTGGAGAACTGGTGCTCGAAACTGGCCTCCAGAGCGTGGAACGTCGAATGCCCGTCGTTCTGTCCACCTGCGTTGCTATCCACGTTCGAAAATTGTGGATAGGGCCGTAGCGCCTGCTGCAGTTGCAGGTTCGTCGGGTAGGTGGGATAGGGCAACCGGAAGCCGGAAGCCACCACCACCGGGTTGTTGATGACGGATGCGATGGTGTTCCCCAGCAATGTGCCATAGATGCCCCAATAACGGGGATCCAACTGATTCTGAGCCTGCTGGCGCGACAGCATCTTCACCCCAACCACGCCGTGGTAGCTGGTTCGCAGCACCGAATTCCCGGTGACCATCCGCTCTACCGTGAATGACCAGTCGCCAAAATACGGCGCGCGCCCGGCTGAAGGGTTGTAGAAAAACGCTGTCTGCTGGAACAGATTCGAGGTCAACGTCTGGGGGTCCGCAATGGGTGGCGTCAGGTTCCTGATCTGAGTGGAAAACCCCGTAATTCCGTCCTTCACAAGGTAGGAGATGCCATTGGAAAGGAAGTTGCCCGTGGCGCCGAACGTGCCCCCAAATCCCTGGATGCCATTGTCTGCATTGCCGTCTTCGCGCGACGGCTGATAGTAGATGGCCGATCCGGCGCGTAACACCGTTTTTGCGTCGAGCTGGTAGGCTAGGCCCAGCCGCGGCCCCCATGCGTTTTTCCGCGTGAGCCCAAAGCGTTCCGGCTGCCCGTCCCTGCCGGCGTACACCATCGCGCCCAACAACCCGCCGAACGCCGCCGCCGGACACGTCGGGCAGAAGTTGCTGTTGTGCAGGTTCCGCTCCCGTTTCGGAATCGGAATCTCGTATCGTATGCCGGCGTTGATGGTGAATTTACGTGTCACCTTCCAGTCGTCCTGGACGAACCACGCGTAATAAGGCCACTGGAACGATGTGTCGTCAGGATAGCGGAAGCTGCCCCCGCTCGCCGTCCCCAGCAGCATCGACGCCAGGTCGCTGCCGCTGTTGCCGATGTTCGGATTCCCCGTCCCCGCCGCACTGAAACTCACCGATCCCCAGGTGTTGTTGTTGGAGATCCGCCGGTAGATGCCGCGCAGGTATTCAAACCCGAACTTCACGTTGTGGTTGTTGCGGACCCAGGCCAACTGTTCTTTAATGTTCGTGGTGCGCTGCCGCGAATCGGTGTATACGCTGTTGCCCCACTGCGCTCCGTAGGCGCTGTATACCGTCGAAACGCCGTCGATCAGGGAGTTCGGATTCCCTTTCAAAAACACCTGCCGCGCGATGTCCGACGGGTACTTGTTCACGTATTCCGGAGCTTCCGTGACGTGCCGGTGGTTGAACCCGATCGTGAGGTGATTGAACAGATTGGGCGTAACCACGGAGTCCGCGTTGAAGCGGTGGTATTCGGTCAGGGCCTCCGAGGGGAAACCGCTGCCCGGAATCCCTTCAAACTGGTTAATGCTCATTGTCGCCGGACTCAAGAAGTGGCTAAACAGGTAACTGACGCGGTGCTTGTCGTTGATCACGTAGTCACCCTTGAACGACGGCAGCCAGGATCGGGATGTGGAGTACGACCGCGACCGGTAGTTGGCCGTTAGCTTCGTCGGATCGTCAGGCTGTGGCAGCAACCCAACCAGCAGCCGCGCCGTGGGGTCGATGCGGCTCGGGCAGATCACGTCCAGCACGCCGTTGCACTGCATCCGTGGCCTGTCAGCCGCGTTGGGGATGATGTTACCCGCCGCGTCAAAGGGATCATACAGGGGAATGGTCCGGCCGCTGGCGTCCACATTCTTCCGGAAATCCCCGTTGCGGAATTCCGGCAGCGGTGCGTTAATGAGCGCCGTCGACTGCCCGTTCCGTGTGGAGGCCCGCTCGTAGGCGAAAAAGAAGAATGCCTTGTTGCGCCCGTCAAATACTTTCGGGATGTAGATGGGCCCGCCGAAACTGCCGCCGGGATTCCATTGCCTCACAATCGGCCGCTTCGACGGCGCAATGGTGAACCCGCGCGCATTGAATACCTCGTTACGGTTAAACAGGAATGCGCTGCCGTGCACCTGGTTCGTACCCGACTTCGTCACCCAGTTGATGACCCCATTCGACGTTCGTCCGAATTCCGCGGAATAGCCGGAGCTTTGAACCTTGAATTCCTCCATGCCCTCCACGCTCACCCCGTTCATTGCCGGATCGTTGCGCCGCTCGCTCTGCGCTTCTGCTCCATCCAATTGCTCGCTTTGCCCGTCGAGCAGCCCTCCGCCAATCCTCGGGTTGCTGGCCGGTCCAATCACCCCGGGTGTCAGGATGACAAATGCCAGGTTGGATCGCACGCCACCGCCAATGAAAAGCGGAAGATCTTTGATGGCACTCTTCGGGATGACCTTCCCCAGGTTGCTTCCTTGAACGTCCAGAAGCGGAGTGGTCGCTGTTACATCGACTGCCTGTTCCACCGTTCCCAACGCAAGGGTGATGTCGACGTTGGCAACTGTCGCCACCTGCACTTGCACACCGCTCACGTCCGTCTTGCGGAATCCGGTGTGGGTTGCGGACACCGTGTAATTGCCCGATGGCAGGTACAAAAACGTGTATCCTCCATCCGCACCGGCCTTCACCGTCTGCGTCAGCCCGGTGGCAACATTTTTCAAAGTCACTTCCGCCAGCGGAACCGGCGAAGAGGTTGGATCGGTGACAACGCCCCGAATCGTGCCGGTGTTCTGGCCAAAAGCCACACTCAAGCACGAAACCACCCAAATTGCGAGGATGCGAGAAGTCATGTTTAGCAACTCCCTGTTGGTGAATCGCTAATTACTCTAAGCCCAATCCAGGCCCACAACAAGGCTACGAACAGTTCGGCGAACTGTTCCGCGCGCTACATCACTCGCAACACCAGCAGTTGTGCCTTTACAGCCACGGTGTCCCGCACATCTGTCTCGAGAATCGCTTGGAAATGCCATGGGCCGGTATGGCCCGGTGCGGCCGCCCGAAGGCTCCTTGCCAGCTCTCGTGCCGATTCCGCAGTTGAAAGATACTCCGCCGCCGCAGTCGTCGAACTGTTGTCCAGCCCCCCGATCACCAGCACCTGATGACGTCCGTCCACGCCAGCCAGCATCGACACCAGCGCATAGCTTTTGCTGGTCCGTGGCAGCGCAGGTGTATACTCCCCAAGCTCACTGCCTTGCGGCTTGCGGTTCACAATCCTCGCGGCGCGCGATTTGTCTGTCGGCGCCAGTGTGAACGGTGTGTTGCGCAACACCGGTTCCACCCAACGGTTGGAGTCCGAATGCCCCAGCAGGATGATATTCTCCTGCCGCAGCGTCTCCCAACTCAGAAACCGGCTCTGCGAGGCGCGCACCGGAAGCCCCGCTTGCCGGAAGAACGAGGTTAAGGTTACGCCCGCCAGGGCTTCCCCCATCTTGGTCTGCGCGGCAACCGGATACAGATAAATATTCCCACCGCCCCTGAATTGGAAAAATTCCCGCAGAATGGCATCCTGCTCGGCCGTTACCGGCAAGCCTCGATGTTCCGGATTCGCCCCCAGCGGGCCGTCAAACTGTCGCACCGTCGTGCCTGGAGGATTGGAAAAACAGATCCGTGCTCCCCCACTATCAGTGAGCCAGGAACCCCAGATCTCACGAATCGCCGCGTCCTGAGTCACAACACCAGCCGGACCCTGCAGTGCGCGCAAGCTCCAACCCGCGGCGAAGGTAACCACGGCAGCGAGAAATCCGCACGCAGCCAAAACCCAGGCGGGCACTGCTGTTCGCGCCTGCGCCGGCGCCGCAGCGGGTGCCAAGTCAGCCTCCAACTCAGGTACTTCGCCCTTCACGCGAAACACCGGCACGTAGCTCCCCACCGGCAATTCGATCTGTACGGGATTGAGGCTTCCTTCTCCCGCGTAGTAATCGCGAAGCTTGTGCCGCAGTGAGTGCGCCTGCCGCCGTACCACCGAATCCTCGCCAGGGGAGTAGTCTTCACCGCGCCCGAACACATCCACGGCGATCCGCCGCTCGTGGATCCCCACTCCCTCTCCCCGCAGAGTCATCTCCGACACGTAACTGAGGAACCGCTGGAGTTTCTCCGCGCGCGCAAAGGTCTGACTCTGAAGCACCAACCGAAGCGCCTCTTCGCACTGCGCGGGCTTGAGGGGCGATTCCACCCGGTTCATGGTTTGTGACATCGAGGTCAGGAATCAAAACGAACGGTTTGCGAACTGTTCGTAGCCTTCTGTTCTCTGGCTAAGTCCAAATATACTACACGAGGACTCAACCCATTGCGTCCGGAAGGTCCCTATGCCCCACTCTTCAATTTCTCGCCGTCAGGCATTTCGTTCCGCCGCTGCCTTCTCTATCGTTCCCGCATTGAGCGTGCGTGGCTACGCCGCCAACTCCAAGCTGAACCTCGGCATCATCGGTCTCGCCGGCATGGGAGGTGTCGATGCCAAGACCTTTCACGGCCTTGGAGAGAACATAGCCGCCCTGTGCGACGTGGACTCCACCGTGCTCGACCGCCGCTCCGCCGAGTACCCCGGCGCCGTGCGGTACACCGATTTCCGGAAGATGATTGAGAAGGAAAAACTGGATGGTGTAATCGTGGCCACACCGGACCACAACCATGCCTACATTAGCGTGTATGCCATGAAGCACGGGCTTCACGTCTATTGCCAGAAGCCTCTCTGCAAGTCCGTCCATGAAGCCCGCATCATGGCACGTGTCGCGGCCGACACAAAGACGATCACGCAAATGGGAACCCAGACCAGCGCGGAACCCCGTGTGCTTCGCACCGTCGAGTACATCCAATCCGGCGCGATCGGGGATGTGAAAGAAATCCACTTGGCAACCGACCGGCCGATTTGGCCCCAGGGGCATGAGACGCCCTCCGGCGAGGATGCCGTGCCGCCCACCCTCGACTGGGATCTCTGGCTCGGTACGGCTCCGATGCGACCCTACCAGGCAAAGTGGCCTGAAGGCCATGCTGTGTACAGCCCGGAGCGCAAACGCCAATTCGCGGCTCGCGGCGCCGTCTATCACCCCTTCGTCTGGCGCGGTTGGACCGAGTTTGGCAGCGGAGCCCTTGGCGACATCGCGCCCCACAGCATGAATGTCATTTTCTTAGCCTTGGATCCGGGCGCACCCACCCTTGTAGAAGTCGTGAAAACCTCCGGTATGAAGGGGGAAATGTTCCCCGATACCTCGGCGATCCGGTTCGACTTCCCAGCCAAGGGAAACCGGCCCAAATTCTCCGTGTTCTGGTACGATGGCGCGCAACCTTTGCCGGACCACCTTCAGGCCCGCCGCGACCCCAACTCCCCCACTACCGGACCCGACGGCAGGCCTCTTCGAGGCGGCCAAGGCGGGATGGTGTGGATCGGCACCAAGGGCAGCTACCCCGCCGGCCGCGGGCCGTTCGCCGATGTGCAGGCCGAAGCGCCGCCACCTCCGCCTCAACGCGAATGGGGGCGCGAAGAGGTGCACAAGGACTGGGCTCTCGCGGTCAAAGCAGGCAAGCCCGCTCCCTGCCATTTCGGCTACGCCGGACCGTTCACCGAGGCCTACCAACTGGGCAACGTCGCCCTCCGCACCGGCCATCGCATCGAGTGGGATCCCAAAGCCTTCCGTGTCACCAACTGTAAGGAAGCCAACAGCTTCCTTAGGCGCGAATACCGCCGTGGCTGGGATCTCAAGGAAATTGCGGGAAAGGCTTGGTCTGTCGGTCGCCACGGTTGATTATCACGTCGCCAACGCTAAGCGCGAAACCGGGTTCAACCTTTGGGGTCAAAAAGAACGAAGGGGAATGAGTGGCTGGGAGGCAGGGACTCGAACCCCGATACGCAGATCCAGAGTCTGCAGTCTTACCATTAGACGACCTCCCAATGGTTCGCCCTCCATTGTAGCATTCCTGACCCGATCCCAGGCAACATTCCCCAAGGCGATCCTGTCCAATCCCCCCCCTCGCGTTTCAGTTGAAACGGTTTTACAATAATGAACATCGATTCGGACATCCTTGTCGATTAACGGGTCTTTCCACCATTCACAATTTGAGGAGGGGTCTATGCAACGTACGGTTGCCGTACTCTTTGCTTTTCTTTGGGCTGCAAACCTGCGCGCCCAAGTCACTTCCGGGGAAATTCTGGGTACCGTCCAGGATCAAAGCGGAGGAATTGTCGGGGACGCTAAAGTGACAATCCGAAGTCTGGAAACTAACGCCGCGCGAGAAGCGGCTTCATCTACGGAAGGTCGATTCCGAATTCCTGCCTTACCACCAGGCACCTATGAACTGATCGTCGAGAAACAGGGCTTTGCCCGCTATGTGCAGGGCCCGATCACGCTGCGTTTGAATCAAAGCGCCGATTTCACCGTAAAGCTGCAAGTGTCCGGCGTGGCCGAAACCGTCACCATTACTACCGATGCCGGACTCGTTAACACAACCAACGCGGAAATAGGTGTAAATTTCGATTCCCGCCGCATCAGCGAAGTTCCTCTGGCGCCGAGCCGGAACATTCTCAATCTCGCCCTGAACGTGGCCGGAGTGAGCCAGGTCTCCACCGGCCAGTCCAGTTTCGCCAGTGGTGGCAATGGTGGAACCGACAGCAGCCCGAACTTCTCCGTCAACGGCATGCGCCTGCGCTCCAATAACTTCATGGTGGATGGCCAGGATTCCAATGATCCCAGCGTCACCGGATTGAGCCAGGGCATCAACAATCCCGATATCGTCGCGGAGTTCCGGCTCATCACGAACCAGTTCCTTCCCGAGTATGGGCGAGCCGCGGGTTCCGTGGTGAACATCATCACCAAGAGCGGAACAAATCAATATCACGGCAGTGCCTTCTGGTTCCACAACAGCAATCCGCTCAATTCGCGGTCCAATACGGAAGAGCGCGCCTTCCCCAAAGCGCCGTGGCGGATTAACAATCAGTTTGGCGGCACCTTCGGTGGACCGGTGCTCGTGCCGGGCGTTTACAACGGCAAGGACAAAACGTTCTTCTTTGCCTCCGTCCAACGTTGGACCGATCGCCGCCTGGGTAGCGGCAGCACGCTGAACGGTGCCCCGACTGAAGCGGGACGAAGCGCTCTGCAGCGAGTCGCCTCGCGCCCCACAGTGAAAGCCCTTCTCGATTTTGTTCCAGTCGCACAGGAGCCCATCCCACAAACCGCTTCCTACAACTTCGGCGGCCAGACCACCGTTGTTCCCTTGGGGCGGCTGACTGGCGCTACTACCAATACCTTCAACGACTGGCAGTGGTCGAACCGCGTCGATCACCGCTTCAATGACAAGCATCAGATCGGCGCCCGTTACCTCTACGACGACGGTGTCAACGACGGAGGCGGGCAGGCGACTCCGCCGGGAAACACCACCTTGGTTCCCACCCGCCGTCAATCGGCGACAGCCTACTGGACTCAAACCCTCTCCCCAACCGTATTCGGAGAACTCCGCACCTCGTTTTCGCGCTTTGCCTCTGTCACTACCGCCGCCGACCCGCGTTCGGAAAGCATTCCTTCCATCGAAGTGCCCGAGATCGGTCTTACTGGTTTCAACGCCGATTCCACGCGCACCGCAATCGGACTCGCCGTGAACCTCCCGCAATTCCGGCGCAACAACCTGTACCAACTCCAGTACACACTCGGTTGGCTCAAGGGCTCCCATTCCATGAAGTACGGCATCGACTTCCGCCGGCAGGATATCGTGAGCTTCTTCGTGCCTACCATTCGCGGGCGCCTGGTGTACAACACACTGCAGGATCTGGTGGACGACGTCGCGCAGGTGGCCACCATCAACGGTGCTCTGCCAGGTGGCCAGACCAACCAGTACTATCGCTTCAACGACTACTTCTTCTTCCTCCAGGATGAGTGGCGCCTCAATTCCCGGCTCACGTTGAGCTATGGAATTCGATACGAATCCGCGGGGAACCCGATGTTCAATCTTCGCGATCTGAACGCTCCGATTGTCACAGCGGCCGGCGGGGATGAACGCTACCGCCTTGCGCCCATCCCTCCCCGTGACAACAACAACTGGGCGCCGCGATTCGGCTTCAACTACCGCTTGCGCAACAGCATGGTGCTGCGTGGCGGCTATTCACGCACCTACGACTTCGCCTTCATCAACATCGGACTCAACGTGGGCAGCGCCTTCCCCTTCCTGAATGCGGTCACGCTGCCTGCGCGCACAACAAATGCCTTCAACGCGTTGCGAGACGCCGTGGCGCGGCCCAGCATTCCCGATCCGAATGCCCTGACCCGCACCATCGTCGACAGTAACTTCCGTTCGCCCTACGCCGAGCAGTTCTCCGTGCAACTGCAGCAGTCCTTCGCCAAAGACTGGGCAGTGAGCCTCGGATGGGTTGGTACCAAGGGAACGGCGCTGTTCCAGACCGTCGACGGTAATCCGATGCTTCCAGGAACAAATGGGACCAGGCGGGTCGATCCCACCATTGGTGTCCGCCGCTTGCGCGCCAACACCGCCAGTTCGATCTACCACTCGATGCAACTCTCCGTGGAACGCCGCCTGACTCGCGACTTCACCATGGGAACGCACTATACCTGGAGCACCTTCATCGACAGTGCCTCCGAGATCTTCAATCCGGCCGTCAGCGGCGACGTCGCCGTTTCCCAGGATTCGTTCAACCGCACAGCCGACCGTGGACGTTCCACGTATGACCGGCCGCAACGCATCACCACCACCTTCGTCTACGAGCTGCCGTTCATGCGCGCTCAAAAAGGCTTGCCTGGCCGCATTCTCGGTGGCTGGCAGGTGAACGGCTTCCTAACGCTGCAATCCGGCGCACCGTTTACCGCCCTGGCCGGCATTGATCCGGGATTCCGTCTTTCCGGCATCGACGGATTGGTTGGTAGTGCCATCCGGCCGAACTTGGCAGGGAATCAGGCTATCTCGCAAATGAAGGTGGCTGAGATCCAGGCATCCAACACCCCCACCCTCGTGGCGAATTCCCGGAATAGCCTCTTTACCAACGTCACAGCGGCGAACCCCCTCGGATCAGCCGGCCGGAACATCCTCCGTTCGGACGGCATCGGCAACTTCGACTTCGGCGCCTTCAAGAACATCAAGGTCTACGAACAACACCGTGTCCAGTTCCGGGCGGAGTTCTTCAACCTCACCAATACAAGGAACTTCGGCATTCCCGAATCGCGGATCAACTCCGCGAACTTCCTCAACGAATGGGGCACCAACGGCGGCAACCGCCGAATTACCATGGGTCTCCGCTACGTGTTCTAGAATGCCAGGCAGGGGTGGGAGACACTGTCTCTCACCCCGCTCGGGCGATACCTGTTAACCGGATAAAAAAATCCGGTTATAGCTTTACTACATACCCCCTAAATTGACTTGCGACTCCCCTCAAGTTCTCCCCAAGCTGTAGCCTTGGTTACGGTACCCTAATCCTAGCTGTCCCCGTTTCTCCCCGCCGGAAGGAAGATTTGTTCATGCTCGGTTTAAAACCTCGGACATCGATTCTGTTTAAATCCATCACTTTTCTAACGATTTGGGGAGGCTTGGCGGAAGCTGCCCTCAACGTTCAACTCTCTACTGTCTCCAGCCCAGGTCTCCCCGCGGGGACTCGACTCCAATTCCAAGCTACCGTAACTCCTCCCACCTCGGGACTTTGGTACCGTTTCCGCGTCAAGCCAGCCGGAGGCAGCTTCAGCGTGGTTAAGGATTTCGATCCATACTCCGACGGATCATTCATCTGGGCGCCAATGGAAGAAGGCGCTTGGGACATTGAGGTCACAGCAAAGAATCCCTCCAACCAGGACACAGGTGCTGCCACGGTTACCTATAACGTAGCCTCCCGAATTGTCGCCAACGCGCCGGTAGTCAACACCGTGTCAACGAATACGCTTATGGCATTGTTCAGCGTGCCGCCCTGCGCCGCCGGCAACGTCAGTGTGACCTTCTGGCCAACATCGAACGCCGCTGATGTCACTTCCACGCGTTCTGTCCCCTGCAAACCCGGGAAGAGCCTGAACTTCCTGATCGCAGGAATGCTGCCAACTACCGAATACACACTACGGCATCGCACTGTTTCGGGCTGGACAACGACGAACGGCCCGACGCTCACATTCACTACAGGGGCGCTACCCAGTGGAATCCCCAATGCATCCGTAACATACCCGCCAGATCCCGCGACGAGCCAATTGGATAAGGTGATTCTTGAGATTGGACTGCTGCCATTTTCACGATGCGTGGCCCGCAATCTCAGTGGGGTCCCTGTCTGGTACTATGACACTTCCATCCATGGCCCTTTGACGTATTGCCTACGCCCTTTGCTGGGCGGCACCATGATGGTGGTTCCACAACCTGCACCTTCTTTGGGCCAACTCATAATTCGCGAAGTTGATCTGGCAGGGAATACTCTCCACGAAACCAACGCGCTACGTCTTAGCGAGCAGTTGGTAGCCATGGGCAAGCAGCCCATTACCGGCATCCATCATGACGCCATTCGCCTCCCAAACGGCAACTCGGCAATGATTGTCTCCCGTGAAAAGACGATCAGCTCCAGGCGTCTTCTGGGCGACGGTATCGTCGTCGTAAACAGCGATTTCCAAGTCCTTTGGTCATTCGATACCTTGGAGAAGCTGGATACCAATTCGCCAGCGGTGCTCGGCGAAATGTGCAATGCGTCCGCCCAGGGTGGTTGTCCTCCCTTCAGTTTGCCCACACCGGTCGAAGACTGGACACACGCCAATGCTGTCTCCTACACCGATGATGGCAATTTCGTCATGTCTCTACGGCATCTTGACCTGGTCATTAAGGTCCGTTATGCCAACGGAGCGGGTAACGGCGATGTCATTTGGAAACTCGGTCCGCAGGGGGACATCACGCTCACCAACCCCGGGATCAGCCCATTTCCGTTCAACTCCCACCAACACTATTCCATTCTCAAAGGCAATCGCCTCTGGCTCTATGACAACGGAAACACGAGAGTCTCCCAGTTGGGCGGCAACTCGCGGGGGCAAGTCTACCTCATCAACGAAGCGACCAAGACCGCGACGTTGGAACTGAACGCCGACCTTGGCGTTTACGCCTTCGCTCTTGGCAGTGCCCAGCGTCTTTCCAATGGCAACTTTGCCTTCAGTTCCGGCGACGTCACCAATGTTACTGGCTTTCACCACGAAGTCATCCCCAACCCTCTTCCCGGTGGAACCTTGAACTACCGCAACCAGGTACCCAACGTCTGGTACCGGGCGCTACGCATGCGCGACATGTACACCTATTTGGACTAAGGAGACTTCCGCAAAATGAAATCGATCCTCTTCAGCTGCCTGCTTGCGCTCTGCGTTACAGCCTCGGAAGCCGCCGTCCTCATCACTTTCGACGAACAACCAACCCAACCAGTCGACGGGCTGGTAGTGGAAGGTGTTGCCTTTCAATTCACGGTCGGCGGATCTTCGTCCACAGACGCCCTATTCAACGCAGACCTACCCGTGACGACGGTGAACCTCGATGATAAAGTACTGTCCGGCCCAGTCACTGGCGTCCTCACTTTCCAATTCTCAGCGCCCGTGATCGCCTTTCAGTTCGGTCTGGTGCTGAACACCTTCGATCCGGAACAGCCCGCAGCCATCATTTCGCTGCTTGACAACAGCCTGCAACCTGCCGGCGACCTCCCTCTCGACACGAATCCACTCTTGTTGTTCTCGGAGGGTCTATTCACCTATGCCGGACCGGCGATCTCGCAAGTCCAGATTGCCTTTTCCGGAACCACTGCGGCCGATCTCTTCGCCATCGACAACCTGGAATACACTGCGGAAGCGGATGTGCCCGAAACCGGGACCTTGCTGCTCTGCGGACTCGGTATGTTGGGGCTCGGCATCGCCAGATTCCGCCGCAACTGAGGCTCGGAAGGAAAGGACGGGCAGTTTGTGCGAGACTTCGAGAATGAAGTTCTCCCGCCGTCAACTGCCCTTCCTTGCTCCCGCTCTCGCGCAGGCGCAATCCGCAACCCTCGGCTCCAAAGTCTACAAATTCGAAGATCTACCCGTGCGGCAGAACGGTGAGAATAAATCGCGCGCCATCCTCAATGGCGCAACCGTTCGCAGTTACCCCATCGAAATGCACATGACAGAGCTGGCTCCGGGGCTCATGCCTCATGCCGCGCATCAACATGCTCACGCCGAGATGGTCATGATCCAGGAGGGTACCCTCGAGGTCACCATCACCGGCAACGTAACGGTGGCCAGTGCGGGCTCCGTCGTCTATGTTGCTCCCAACGAAATGCACGGCTGGAAAAACGTCGGTAGTGGCCGCGCAAGATACTTTGTCATGGCCCTGGGCCGCGCCTGATCAGTCGCCGGCACGGGCGGCATGCGCTGGTTCGCCCACGGCGATCCCCATCTTCCGCCGCAACTCTCCTTCAATGGCGCCGAATGCATCGCCATGCTCCTTGAGGAACGTGCGAGCATTCTCCCGTCCCTGTCCGATCCGTTCACCGCGGAAGCTGTACCACGAACCCGTCTTCTCAATCACGTTGTTCGATACGCCGAGATCCAGCAGATCCCCTTCACGGGAAATACCCTCGCCATAAAGCAGATCAGCTTCCACTTCGCGGAACGGAGGCGCAAGCTTGTTTTTCACCACCTTGATCTTGGTGCGGTTGCCGACCACGGTATCGCCATCTTTGATCGCCGCCAGTTTGCGCACCTCGATCCGCATGCTGGAGTAGAATTTGAGCGCCTTGCCGCCGGTTGTCGTTTCCGGGCTGCCGAACATTACGCCAATCTTCTCGCGAATCTGGTTGATGAACAGCAGGCATGTTTGCGTCCGTGCAGTCACGCCCGTCAGCTTGCGCAAGGCCTGCGACATCAGCCGGGCATGCAACCCCACGTGATTGTCGCCCATCTCGCCTTCCAACTCCGCCTTCGGCACGAGTGCTGCTACCGAGTCCACCACGATCGCATCCACGGCACCCGAAGCCACCAAGGCGTTGGTGATCTCAAGGGCCTGTTCTCCACAGTCGGGCTGCGACACCAGCAGATTGTCGATATCCACACCAAGCCGTCTGGCGTAGGTCGGGTCCAGCGCATGTTCGGCATCGACAAACGCCGCCGTACCCCCCATCTTCTGAGCCTGTGCAATCAACTGCAGCGCGATGGTCGTTTTGCCCGAAGACTCAGGGCCAAACACCTCCACCACTCGCCCGCGCGGGAATCCACCAATGCCGAGAGCGGCATCGAGCGATATCGAGCCTGTCGGAATCACCGGCACGGCAATCGCTTCCGTTGAGCCCAGACGCTGCACTGAGCCCTTGCCGAACTGCTTCTCCAGGGAAAGCAATGCCTGGTCGATTGCTTTGCGCCGTTCTTTCGCATCCAACGTCATTCGGGAAAACTCCTTACGCATGGTAGGTGTGCGCGAGGAGCAAAGAATCTCACCTCGATACGTTGCCCGCAGCCGAATTCCGTGGTTTACTCCCCCTGCGAGTCCAGCGCATCCAGGGTTTCTGCATCCTTGCCGTGCTGCTTCAGCACCCGCATGGAATTCCCGTGGGTAAACCCCGCACCCCGTAGCTTGCGATACGCCGATGCCAAACCCTTGGGCTCAGCCAGCACCTCAGCCAGAGGCGTGCGCCGGTACTTCCGGGCGAGGAACTGCTCGATCAATGCCACCTCGTCGGTGGCCGCGAAAGTCTGGTTGACCGCCCGCTCTGCGACGGCTGGTGCGACCCGCTTCGAACGCAGGTCCGATAGCACCCGCGCCTTGCCGAACCCTTCATTCTCCAATCGCCGCGAGGCATACATCTCCGCGTACTGCTTATCGTTGAGGTAGCCGTAGTCTTTGAGTTTGGCGATGACGCCATCCACGTCGCCAAGCTTCTCCGCCTTACGCTTCAGTTTCTCGCGCAACTCACCGGTGGACATCGCCCGTCCACCCAGCGTCTTCAATGCATAATCGAAAAGAGCCGCGTCATTTAGTAACTTCACGGGCCTGCGTGGTGTCACTGATTCAGAGACTAACAGATTCCTCGCGATGGTACACTAGGGGCAGCAAAGGAAGTCAACAATGGATGAAGATAAAAAGCTTTCGTATTTCTGTCTGGGACTCGGCATCGGAGTAGCCGTCGGAATCCTTTTTGCACCGAAGTCCGGTGAGGAAACCCGCGACATCATCCGCTCCAAGGCCGGTGAAGGGAAGGATTATCTCCGCCGCCGTAGCGAGGAAATGCGCGATCGCGCCGAAGACCTCGTCGAACGTGGCAAGACTGCCGTACAACGCCAGAAAGAGCAATTGCACGCCGCCGTGGACGCCGGCAGACAAGCCTATCGTGAGTCCGTCAGCACCAACGCCGGCTCGGAATCGTAAGATACACGCATGAATCAGGATTCTGTGGTCCTTCTCCTCACTGTGTTTGTGGGGCTGGTGGCAATCAGCCAGCTGGCGACAGCCATCGCGCTCATCATGCTCCAGAAACGCTTCCGCGCCATGCAGGATCAGGTCACCGCCTTTGTCCCCAAGACTGAGGCGGTGCTCGAATCCGCTCGTGTGACTCTGGAGCAGAGCCGCAGGCAGATCCAGGAAGTGACATCCAAGGCCAACGATGTCCTCGATCTCACCCGTACCCAGCTCAACACCGTCGACGATCTCCTCAGAGATGTAACGGGACGTGCGCGCACGCAGTTGGATCGCGTCGAACTGGTGTTGGATGATACCCTCGGCCGCGTTCACCAGACCGTCACCACCGTGCATACCGGGGTGATGAAGCCGCTTCGCGAAATCAGCGGCATCTCCGCCGGCATTCGCGCCGCCATCGGGCAACTCGTGAAGGGGGGTAGACCCAGCGTGGCACAGGCCACTCAGGACGAGGAGATGTTTATCTGATCGACATCCACAGCCACATCCTCTATGGGCTGGACGACGGTTCCAAAAGCCTGGAGGAAAGCGTGGCGATGTTGCAAATGGCGGCCGATTCCGGGACGACGGATATTGTCGCTACCCCTCATGCCGATCTTCAGTACACCTTTCAGCCGGACCTGATCCGTCTGCGAGTGGAAGAACTCACCCAGGCTACAGGCGGCCTTCCCCGCATTCACGAGGGCTGCGACTTCCATCTCACCTTCGACAATATTCAGGACGCCATCGCGAATCCTACTAAGTACACCGTCGCCCACAAAACCTACCTGATGGTCGAATTCTCCGACATGGTCATCTTTCCGAACACGCCCGAGGTGTTCGAACGCATGCGCGCCGCAGGAATCCTCCCCGTCATCACCCACCCGGAGCGTAACCAGCTCCTGCAGCAGCGCCTGCCTGCGCTCGAACGCTGGGTCCACGAAGGCTGCTTCCTCCAGGTCACCGGGCAGTCTCTTCTTGGCCGCTTTGGCAAAACAGCGCGTGCCTTCTCCATCGACCTCCTGAAACGCAACCTCGTGCACTTCATCGCCAGCGATGGCCACGACACCAAACACCGCCCGCCCGTATTGAACGATTCCTACGACTGGACGAAGCAGGAGTTTGGCGAAAACCTCGCCCAACGCCTCTTCGTGGACAACCCTCGGGCCGTAATCGAAGGCCTCCCACTACCACCCGTCGAGCCCAAAGAAATTCCGTCCCGCAAGTGGTACCAATTCTGGAGCTGAAATCCGTCTACATTGGAAGTATGAGGCGGCTGTTCCCGATGCTGGTGTGCGCATCCTCTCTCCTGGCTCAGGATGCTCTCGAGATTGTGCGGCGTTCCGTGGCTCACGATCAGGCCAATTGGGAGCGCGCCAAAAACTACACCTACATCGTCCGCTCCACCATGCGCGAACGGGATTCCAACGGTGGTGTCCGTAAAGTGGAAAGTGAAGCCGACGAGATCTTCATCCTCTATGGGGAACCCTATGAGAAGAAGATCGAAAAGGACGGCAAGCCGCTACCCGCCGATGACCAGCGCAAAGAGCAACAAAAGTTCGACAAGGAAATGGCCAAGCGGCAGAATGAGTCTCCGGAACAGCGCCGCAAGCGCATCGAGTCTTTCGACAAGAAGCGCCGCGAACAACGTGAGTTTGCTCGCGAAGTTCCGGAAGCTTTCAACTTCAAACTGGTCGGCGAAGAAACGATTGGCGGGCGCAAGACCTGGGTCGTCGACGCCACTCCGCGCCCCGAATACCAGCCGCGCAACTCCCGCGCTGCCATGTTGAAGAAGTTCCGCGGCCGTATGTGGATCGATCAAAAAGAATACCAATGGGTCCGTCTGGACGGCGAAGCCATCGACACCGTCTCATGGGGCTTGTTCCTGGCTCGCCTCGCCAAGGGCTCCCGCATCTTCTTCGAACAGGTCCGCGTCAATGATGAAGTGTGGATGCCCAAGATGGTGAAGGTCGATCTTGATGCCCGCATCGCCCTGCTGAAACGCTATCAGGGGAACATCGACCTCCAATTCACCGATTTCCGTAAGTTCCAGACAGACTCGCGCATCGTATCTACCGCGGAACTCAACAAAACGCCCTAGGCGCCCGCTCCAAAAATACCTGAGCCACACAGGAAGCCGGAGAATCATCCCCCGCGCCGCCACTTCCTTAGTGTCATGAAAATCGTCCTCTGGCTCTGAAAATATCTGTTCCGTTCATCGTCCGGCACTGTCTGATTGTGTAAGAAGCAACGTGCTCCCCGTGGATGCTTCAGAATTCACACTCAGTCGAGGTAAGAAGAGATGACGATGAACGCACGTTTGCTGGTAGCTACACTGGGCCTGGTTTCCCTCTTTTCCACCGGTGCATTTGCGGATTGCCGCAAACGAACCAATCTGACAGCCGCTCCCGGCGGCGCTGGCCTTGATGTCAGCGGCCAGGCCGAAGTCCGCGAGCAGGGCGGCCGCCAGAAGTTCAAGATCTCCATGGATGCCCGCGTCGCCAATGGCACCACTTTTATCGTGATGGCAAATGGCGCAGCGGCCGGCACTGTCACAATCGTTGCTGGCGACGGTGAACTGGAACTGAAGAACTACGACGGCCAGACTCTGCCTTCTGCCGTGAATCCCGTCTGCACAGTCGGCCCCGTGGTCATTACCAACTCCACCGGGACCCCAGTGCTCTCCGGATCCTTCTAGGTTTCGCGTGGGAGTCTCCTCGCCTGCGTATCAACTACGGGGAGACTTGCGTGGGAGATACCCGCGCGGAAGCCCTTCGCCCCGGCAGGCAGATCCGCTTGCGATTCGCCTGCCGGGGCGCGGGCGGTATAATTAACAGTGGAATGGACGTCTACGAGGAACTGGTGCGCCTGCGGCGATCGGGGCAAAAGTGTGCCATCGCTACCATTGTGCAGGTGAACGGATCCATCCCCAGTTATCAAAGCGCGAAACTGCTCGTCCGTGAGGATGGCAGCATGGTCGGCACTATCGGTGGCGGTTGTGTCGAAGCCGAGGTTTGGAACGCCGCCCGGGAAGTGATGGAGACCGAAAAGCCACGTCACCTTACCTTCTCCCTTGGCCAGGATGCCGCTTACGACAACGGTCTCATTTGCGGCGGCCAGTTGAATGTTTTTGTGGAGCCGGTTCTTCCCCAGCCTTTCGCCATCATCTTTGGCGCGGGCCACATCTCCAAAAGCCTCAGCAAAGTGGCCAACATGGCCGGCTTTGCCACCGTCATCGTCGACAATCGCGACACCTTCGCGAACCAGGAACGCTTCCCGGAGGCCGATCAGATCTTCGCCGAAGAGTACGAAGATGTGTTCCCGAAGCTGCAGGTGAACGAGTGCACCTATCTGGTCATCGTCACTCGCGGCCATCGCGATGATATGCGCGTGCTCCGCTGGGCTGTCTCCACCAACGCCCGTTATATCGCCATGATCGGCAGCAAGCGCAAGACCATCGGCGTCATCAAAGAACTGGAAAAAGAAGGCATTCCTCGCGAGTCCTTTGAGAAAATCTTTGCTCCCATGGGCTTCGACATCGGCGCCATCACTCCAGAGGAGATCGCCGTGTCCGTAGTCGCCGAAATGATTGCCGTGCGCCGCGCTCCCCAATCCGATTGGCGCGCGCTTTCCAAGTCTCTCTTCGCCAACGAAACTACGCGGGCCCTTCTCAAGTGAATTGTTGTGGAATCATTCTCGCCGCCGGCGCCAGCCGCCGGATGGGCCGTGCGAAGGCGTTGCTCGCCTGGGAAGGCGAAACATTCCTCGACCGCCTCATCGGCGTCATGAGCCAATCGTGCGGCCATGTGATTGTGGCCCTCGGCCATCGGGCCGCCGAGATCCGGGCAGGCCTTCAGCGGGATGCCATCTTCGTCACCAATCCGGAGCCGGAGCGCGGGCAATTGAGCTCTTTGCAGTGCGCCCTGGCGGCGCTCCCGGCCACCTCGGAGGCGTTCCTGTTCACTCCGGTGGATTACCCGGCGATCTCCGCGTCCACCGTCTCCACTCTGCTCGCAGCCCTATCCACGCACCAGGAATCCACGATCGCCATTCCCCGCCATCACGGCAGGCGCGGACATCCGGTAGCTTGCCGGGCCGCCCTGGCTCAGGAGTTTCTCGCTTTGCCCGCTACTGCCAAAGCCAGCGACATTATCCACGCTAATACCTCCGAAACCCTATACCTGGACGTTCCCGACGCGGGCATCCTCACCGATATCGACGATCCGCAGGCCTACGAAGCCTTGCTGGCCTCCCGCGCATGAAACGCAAGATCCTCTTTGGCACGCTTCTCCTGGCCCTGGGAGCCATCGCCGTTGCTCCCTTTCTCAAAGCCGATCACCACCGGGGACGCATTCAACAGGCTCTCGAAAGCGCCCTCCATCGCCGCGTCGAAATCCTCGGCAAGGTGACCTACAGCCTCTGGAACGGCCCCGGCTTTTCCATTGGCGATGTGGTTATCCACGAAGACCCCGCCGTCGGAATGGAGCCCTTTGCCTATGTCGCCGTGCTCGATGCGCGCATTGATGTGCTTGCCGCGTTGCAGGGCCGCTGGGAAGTGAACAGCATCCTCCTCGATGAGCCGCGAGTCAACGTCGTCAAAAGAGAAACCGGCTCCTGGAACGTTCGCCCCTTTCTGGTCAGGCCGCCCTCCAGTATCCAGGCGAAGCTCCCCGTAATCCGCGTCCGCAGCGGCCGCATCAATCTTCGCTTCGGCGATACAAAATCGGCGCTTTACCTGACCAACGCCGAAGTCGATATCTCCGCCGCCGGCGCCTCCGCCATCGACGTCCGCTTCTCCGCCGAACCAGCGCGCACAGACCGCATTGCGCAAGGCTTCGGCACCCTCGTAGGCCGTGGACAATACCGTTGGTCCGCCGCCAACCAGAGCGAACTCGATTTCAATCTCGATCTGGAACGCAGCGCCCTCAGCGAAGCCGTTACATTGCTCGGCGGACCAGGCTCCGGGATGCGCGGCTTCATTGCCAGCAAGGCCAAAGTGAAAGGCCCGCTCAGTGCCCTGCAAATCGAGGGCAGCGCCCGCCTTGAAGAGGTGCAGCGCTTCGGATTGCTCAGCACCGGATCCGGCAATTGGCCCATCCAATACAAAGGCACATTCGATGTCCCCGCCGGCGAGCTCGACCTGGTCACCAGTAATCAAGCCAAGTCCGTGCCCTTCCGGATCCGCTTGCGAGGCCACTCGATGCTCAACAACCCCGCCTGGGGAGCAATCGCCGAGTTCAGCCAGTTGCCCGTCGGCGATCTGCGCGAGTTGTTCCAACACCTGGACGTCAGCCTTCCCTCCCGTGTCTCGCTCGATGGAAAGCTCAGCGGCGTACTCGGCTACTCCCGAAACTACGGGCTCCAGGGAGTGCTGGAAATGCCCGAAGCCACCGTCAAGAGTGGCGATTCCGTCGTTGCCGCGCGAGGGATGCGATTCACCATTGATGGCCAAGCTTTCCGCCTTTCCCCCACAACCATCGATCTCGGCGAGAACCGCACCGCCGGCGTGGAAGGCGCCTATAGCCCATCCGCCCAATCCCTGATCTGGCGCACTCAGTCCCCAACCCCAGTGGCCGCATTCCTCGCCACGCAAAAGCAACTGCTAGGGCAGGCCGAACTTCCCTTGCTCGATCGTGTGGAGAGCGGGGAATGGCAGGGAAGCATCGGCTATACCAAAGCCGGCGACCAGCCCGACACGTGGAACGGTTCCTTCACTCTCACCAAGTCCAGGATTCCTGTACAGGGTCTTTCCGCACCCCTGGAAATCGAATCGGCGCGCGTTTCCATCCTCGCCAACCGCCTTCAATTGGAGGCCATCAAAGGTAACGTGGAAGGCATTTCGTTCGCGGCCTCTTATCGCCAAGGCGCAGCCCGCGCCCGTCCGGAACGGCTGCAGATCACCATCGAGCAGGCCGACGTCGCTGCTCTCGAACAGATCTTTCTTCCATCCCTCAGGCGCACTTCAGGGATTCTCGGAAGGCTCTCTCTGCGCAATCAGGCGGCGCCGGAATGGCTTCGCAACCGTCACCTCCAGGCCGCAATTCAAATCGCCGATCTTCGCGCTGCTGACGCCCGCCTCGGCCAGCTCAGCACCACCGCCCTTTGGGATGGACTCCAGGTGGACCTCGAAGACCTACAGTGGCAGCGCGACGACGCTACCGCATCCGGCTCTGCCCGCATCTCCCTGACACGCCTCGAGCCCCAATACACGCTAAATGCAGAAATCAAGAATCTCCCCTGGCGTGGAGGAACCATCGGTGCTGATACGACCTTCGAAACCAGCGGCATCGGCCTCGCCCTCGTGCGCAATGCCAAGTCTTCCGGCAAGTTTCAGGCGCGATCCCTCGACTTCCCGCCAGAAAATGACTTCGTCACCGTTACCGGAACCTATGAGTATTCCTCCCCGCGCGGCTTGCCGTCTCTGAAGCTGCAGGCAATCGAAGCCAATTCCAATGGCGAAGTATTTACGGGACAGGGCTCCAGTGAGGGCGACGGCAAACTTTCCGTGGAACTGGCCGCCGGTCGCAAACGCACCAAAATGACCGGCCAATTGTGGCCCTTCCAACTCGACGTAGCCCGTTGAAGATTACTTCTTCGTAGGAGCCGCGGCCGGCGCTTTGGTTGCCGCGGCAGGAGCCGCCGCCTTCTTCGTGGGAGTCGCCGTCGATGTCTTCTTCGCCGGCACAGCACGCCGTACCGGCGCCCCTTCCGGAGCGTTCGGCGGCACCGGGCCAACACGCTCAAACGTGATCTTTACGATTTTCACTGGCGTTGCCGGCTTATTCTGAGCCCCTGTGGGAACCCTGGCGATCTGCCCAACGAGTTCCACGTTCTCCGTGACCTGGCCAAAGATCGAATGGCGCCCATCGAGATGCGGCGTCGGGACTTCCGTAATAAAAAATTGCGAGCTGTTCGTGTTCGGCTGCCCGATGTTCGCTGCCCCAAAGCGTCCTGGACGGTCATACTTCAAATCGGGGCTGAACTCATCCGGCACGGAGAAGCCGACATTGCCTGCACCGCTGCCGGTCGGATCGCCGGCCTGAATCATGAAACCCGGAATCACCCGGTGAAACGTCACACCGGGATAAAGCGGACGACGCACCATCTGATTCACGTTCTCATCGAACCACTGCTTCCGCCCCAGGCTCAATTCCACGAATGTCCGCACAGTCTGCGGCGCGACTTTCTCATACAGCTCGAACTTCAGTGTGCCCATCGTGGTTACCATCGTGCCGTACAGCCCGGGTGCGCGATTGTCCACCGGCTTTGGTTCCGCCGCCGCCGCGGGCTTCGCCACGGCAGGTTTGGGCGCGGCTGGCTTCGGCACGGCTGGCGTTGCGGTTGCGGGCTTTGCCGGGGCAGCCTTCGGCGGCGCCGCCGATTTCGTAGCTTGCGAAAACAGGGGCAAGGCGCAAAAAGCCAGAGCAACGATGGTACGCATGACCTCAAATTATACTGAAAAGTGTCACTCCGAAGCCTCTTTTTGCTCTTGTTCAGCGCCGCCGCCTGCGCTCAACCAGTGCGCATCTCCCTGCTGGTAACCACTGACCTGCACGGAAACATCCTCCCCTACGACTACTTCACCGCGCGTCCCGCCGAGCGCGGCCTGGCCAAGGTCGCCACCCTCATCCGCGAAGAGCGCAAACGCAATCCCAACACCCTCCTCATCGATTGCGGAGACACCATCCAGGGTGCGCCGCTCGAAGCCGTCTACCAGCAGTGGATGCGCACCGGCAAACTGCCCCCCGGGCTCTCCTTTGAAGGCCAGCCGCTTCGCCACGACCCCATGATGCTCGCCATGAACGCCATCGGCTTCGACGCCATGGCCGTCGGCAATCACGAATACAACTTCGGCTTGAAGAACCTCTCCTCTGCCCGCCGCGATGCCAAATTCCCCTGGCTCAGCGCCAATACGATGGTCCCCAGCCAGTCGATAGAGCCCTTCGCTCCCTACCTCCTTAAGACCCTGGCCGGAGTGAAAATAGCCATCATCGGTTTCACCACGCCTGCTGTCCCCACCTGGGAGAAACCGGAAAACTACAAAGGGCTGCGCTTCCTCGATGGCGTCGAATCCATCACCAAAACCGTGGCCGAACTCCAAGCCAAACACAAGCCTGATCTCATCATCGTCGCCTCCCACGCCGGACTCGACCGCGATCTTAAAACCGGCGCCGTGCGCATCGGCGAAACCGGCTTCGAAAATCCGGTTGTGCAAATCGCCCAGAAAGTGTCCGGCATCGATGCCATCGTGTATGGCCACTCGCATCAGCAAGTGGCCGAAGCCACCCTCAACGGTGTCCTTCTGCATCAGCCCAAAAACTGGGGCATCTCTCTCGGCCGCGTCGATTTCGAATTGGAGAAAGACGGCCCTCGCTGGAAAGTGCTCTCCAAAACAGCAAAGCTCATTCCTGTTTCCAAAGACACAGAGCCCGATCCGGGCATCATGGCGATTGCCAAGCCCTATCACGAGCTCACCGAGCGCTACCTGAACATGCCCGTCACCGAGTCTCCTGCCGACTTGGACGCTATCTTCGGCCGCGTCGAAGACACCGCCGTCATCGATGCCGTTCAAACCGTCCAGCTCCATTACACGAAAGCTGACGTGTCGCTCACCGCCCTGTTCAACCCGCGAGTCCGCTTCCCCAAGGGAAACGTCACCGTCCGGCAGGTCGCTGCGCTCTATCTCTACGACAACGAGCTCTACGTCATCGAAGGTAACGGAAAAATGCTGCGCCAAGCCCTCGAAAACGCCGCCCGCTACTACCGCACCTGTCCCGATTCCTCCTGCGCCACCGGTGAACTGATCAATCGCAACGTCATCGGTTTCAACTACGACATGGCCCAGGGCGTGGAATACGACATCGATCTCACCCAGCCTGAGGGAAGCCGCATCCGCAACCTCCGCTTCCGCGGCAAGCCGCTCGAAGACACACAACCGCTTCGCATTGCCGTCAACAACTACCGCGCTGGGGGCAGCGCCGGCTACGACATGCTGCGCGAAGGCCGCATTCTCTGGAAGTCAGGCGAAGAGATCCGCAATCTGATCGTCGAATACTACACGCAACACAAGTTGCTCCCCGCCAAACCGGACGGCAATTGGAAAGTAATCCCCGAAACCGCGCGCCAGCGGCTCCATGAAGAAGCCCGCGCCGAAGCCGCCCGCACCTCCACGTTCTAAGAAAGAGACATCGCCATGCAGCGCAGAACATTCCTTGCAGCCCTGGGATCCGCCATCCCACCGGTGAGTGCACAAGCCCGCCGCCCCAATCTCGTCCTGTTCCTCTCCGACGATCACGGCTACTTCGATTCCCCGCTCTACGGAAGCAAAGTCGTTCGCACCCCGGCTCTCGAAGAACTCGCCGCCGAAGGCATGGTCTTTACCCACGCCTTCACCACATCCCCCTGCTGTGTGCCCTCCCGGGCGTCGCTCATGAGTTCGTTGCATAACGTCCGCAACGGAATCATTGGCAATCACCAGGACATGAAACTCGGTATCCGAACCATGCCGTCGTACCTCAAGGCACTCGGCTACCGCGTCGCGCATTTTGGCAAGAGCCATTTCCAGCCCAAGGAAAACTACGACTGGGAATGGACCCCCAGCAACATCAACGGCGGTGGCCCGCTCAACCAGGATCTTGACACGGCCGAAGTGGAGAAGTGGCTCGCGGCGCGTACAGACACGACCGAGCCCGTCGCGCTCTTCGTCAATTGCCACAGCCCGCACGTCTTCTGGGAGCAGAACAGCGGCTACGACCCGGCCAACGTGGAGCTTCCCCCAACCTTCGTCGACACCCCGCTAACCCGCCAATGGCGCTGCCGCTATTACACCGACATCTCCAAAATGGACACGCAGCTCAAAGCCGTGCGCGCCAGCGTCAAACGCCACATCCCGCAAAACACACTCTTCCTTTACACCTCCGACAATGGCTCGCAATGGCCCTTCGCCAAATGGAACCTCTATGACGCCGGCCTGCGCATGCCCTTCGTCATCTCCTGGCCCGAAGTGGTTCCCAAGGCCTCGCGCAGCAGCGCGCTCATCAGCTTCCTCGATGTCCTCCCCACCTTCGTCGAACTCGGCGGAGGAAAGCCCCCCACCGGCATTGACGGCAAGTCATTCGCCGCGGTGCTGCAAGGCAGAACAAAACAACACCGCACGGAAATCTTCGCGCTCCACATCGGTGATAAGGACATGAACGTCTATCCCCACCGCTGCATCCGCACACAGCGTTTCAAGTACATCCTCAATCTACATCCCGAGTTCAAATACACCACCCACATCGACCTCGCCGGCGATCGCGACGGCAAGGGCTACTTTGACACCTGGGCCGCCAAAGCGCAGACGGATCCGAAAGCAGCGGCAATCGTCCACCGCTATCACCAGCGCCCTGCCGAGGAACTCTACGACACCGAGCAGGACCCGCACGAGATGAACAACCTCGCCGCGGATCCGCGTCATGCCAAGACACTCGCCGATTTGCGTGCCAGGTTGAAGGCCTGGATGAAGGAACTCGGCGACGATGGGCCCGTGCAGGGAAAGCCACAGCTCCTGTAAGGCTTATATAATCAGCGCATGTTGCGCACCCTCGTCTCGCTGCTGCTCTGTTCGTCAACTTACCTCTTTGGCCAGGCCCAAAGCGGCACCATCGTGGGAACCATCACCGACCCTGCGGGCGCCGTCATCTCCGGCGCAAAGATCACTCTCGTCAACGAAGGCACGAATTTCACCCGATCCGTCAATACCAACGAAAGCGGCCAGTACGTAGCGTATTCCGTCCCAACCGGAGGCTACGCCGTCACCGTGGAACACTCCGGCTTTCAAAAGCTCGTACGCAGCGGCATCCAGCTCACCGCAGCCGACACACTCCGCATCGATCTTCAACTCACCGTAGGCAGCGTGCAGGAAACCGTGGAGGTAAAGGAATCCACACCGTTGCTCCAATCCCAAACCGCAGTGGTCTCCTCCCTGGTCAGCAATCAGCAAATGGTCGAAATGCCGCTCAATGGCCGCACGTTCACCGCACTCCTCAAACTCAGCCCCGGCGCCACCACAGGCTCCAGCAGCAATCTCACTTCATCCCCATACGCCATGCGCGGCGACGTGAACATCAGTGTCAACGGCTCCAGCGCCCAGAACAACAGCTACCTCATCGATGGCATGGTCAACCGCAACCTCTGGCTCAGCACGCTGGTCATGGTCCCCACCATCGATTCCATTCAGGAAGTCCGCATGCTCACCAGCAACTACTCCGCTGAGTACGGAGCAGCAGCCGGCGCCGTCACCATCGTCCAAAGCAAATCCGGCTCCAATCAATACCGGGGCAGCCTCTACGAATTTCTCCGCAACGACAAACTCGACGCCAACACCTTCTTCAATAACCGCCTGGGAGCCCGCAAACCGGCCTTCCGGCGCAACGAATTCGGCGGCACCATCGGCGGGCCCATTCGCCGTGATCGCACCTTCTTCTTCGCCGATTACCAGGGCATCCGCGTCCGTCAGCCTAAAACAATCATCTCCACCGTGCCCACTCTGGCCCAGCGCCAGATGGTCACCACCGGCAACTTCTCCACTCTCGGCGCTATAGTCTTTGATCCAACGAACGTCGTCAACAACCAGCGCAGTGCCTTTGCCGGAAACCAGATTCCCCTGACACGCCTCGATCCGGCCGCCGTCAAGCTGTTCGGACTATTGCCGCAACCCACCAACGCCGCCGCCACACGGAACTTCGTCTTCAACCCCAGCGCCGAACAGCGCACCGATCAATTCGACGCCCGCCTCGATCAAAACGTCGGAGCCAGTGACCGCGTCTTTTTCAAATACAGCTACGACAACACCAATCTCATCACTCCCGGCTCGCTCCCCTCGCCGGCGAATGCGGGCGTGCCCATCAGCCCTTATCTCACCGCTGACGGCGTTGATTCCGGCATCACCGTGCCGCTGAAGAACTGGTCGATGACCCTCAACTACACCAAGGTCTTCAGCCCCACCATCGTCAACGAACTCCGCGTCGGCGCGGTCCGCTGGAATCAATACATCCTGCCGCTTGGCAACGAATTCCCCACCGCGCAAGCCCTCGGCATTCCCGGCATCAACATCAACGATAAATCCGGCGGGCTCCCTTCCTTCCAGGTCACCGGCTTCCAGAACATCGGAGACAGCAACACCTATCCCGAAAACAGCCAGACGGTCTCCCTGCAATACGAAGACATCCTCACCGTGGTGAAGAATTCGCATACGCTGAAGTTCGGTGGCATGTATGTGCGCCACCGCTTCAACGGATTCTCCGCTTTCCCCACCCGCGGCACCTACACCTTCAACGGACAGTTCTCCCGCCAGATCGGGAGCACCGCTTCCAATACCGCATTAGCCGACTTCGCCCTTGGCGTCCCCAACGGCATCACGCGCAACGTGCTCGCCGGCACGTTCGGCATGCGCTTCTACAACCTCGCCGCCTTCGTCGACGATTCCTGGCGCGTCAACAATCGCCTCACCTGGAACTTCGGACTGCGCTACGAATTGCTCACGCCACCCTACGAAGTGAATGACCGCTGGTCGAACTTCCGTGTCGACACAGCCGTGCTCGAAATCGCTGGGAAGAACGGCGCCAGCCGCCGCCTGCGCAATGTCGACGGGAATAATTTCGCTCCCCGCATGGGCCTCACCTACATGCTCACCTCCGATCGCAAAACCGTCCTGCGCACCGGCGTCGGATTCAGCTACGTGGAGGCCGGCCAGGGCGGCGGCCAGCTCTACAAAAACCTGCCCTTCTTCTTCTCGCAAGTAGTAGCCACTGATCAGAACGGTGCGCCGCCCATCCGCATCTCCGACGGCCTGCCCGCGCCCGTGGCCCCCGATATCAACAATCAGCGCCAGCTTTCGGGCGGCAACCCCAGCGCCTGGGACTACGGCCTGCAGAGCACGCGCGTCATGCAATGGAGCTTCGGCATCCAGCGCGAGATCGTCTCCGATCTCCTCGTCGACGTCTCCTACGTCGGCACACGCACCGTCGGCCTCATCGCCAACGTCAATATCAACCAGTCCTTCCCCGGCCCCGGCGCGCAAGGCCCGCGGCGCCCCTTCTTCGCCATTAATCCCGACGTCACCAACGTTACTTACCGCACCAACTACGGCGGATCGAAATATCATTCGCTCCAAACCAAAGTCGAGCATCGCGGCAAGAACGGCCTCAATGTCTCCCTTGCCTACACCTGGTCTCACTACCTCGCCAACGCGGGCAACATCAATGGCGGCGGCAACGGCCCACCCCAGGATCTGCGCTGCTACGCCTGTGAATGGGGTTCCACGCCCGATGACCGGCGTCACATGCTGGTGCTCAATCACATCTACGAACTCCCCTTCGGCAAAGGCCGCAATCACCTCAGCCAGGGCATCCTCGCGCACGTCCTCGGCAACTGGAATCTAAACGGCATCTGGACCATGCAGACTGGCGAGCACTTCACTCCCGGCCTTGCTGCCGCGGTCTCGAACTCCGCCGGTGGTGGCGGCGATCGCCCGGATCGCATCCGCGACGGCAATCTCGCTAGCGGCCAGCGCACCATCGACCGCTGGTTCGATCTCGCCGCCTTCGCTTCACCCGCCCAATTCAACTTCGGCAACGCTGGCCGCGGCTTCCTCGTTGGCCCTGGTCTGTTCAATGTGGACGCCGGCATTCACCGCGCCTTCCCCATCAATGACCGTTTGCGCCTCACCTACCGGCTGGAAATGTTCAACGCCTTCAATCGCGCCAATTTCGGTGTGCCCAACTCCACCATCGGCAATGCCGTCGCCGGGCAAATCAGTTCCACCGCTCCAGCGCGTATCATGCAGATGGCTCTCAAACTCGCATTCTAATGCTCACCCCACTCTTCCTCGCACTACTCACGGTCCTGCCGGCGGCGGCGCAGTATGTTCCGCCGCCCGGACCCATCTGGAAAAAAAGCACTGACGGCTTCGACCGCAAGAAGCTACAAGCCGCGCTCGCCTTCGCCCAACAGCACGGAAGCACTTGGGACTTCGCCAAAGACCAGGTTCGCGTCTTCGGCAAGCCGCTCGGTCCTGTGCCCACCAGCCGTGCCGCCACCAACATGATGATCCTCCGCGATGGCCTCCTCGTCGCCGAGTTCGGCGATACCAACGCCGTCGACCCCATCTACAGTGCCGCGAAAAGCTTCCTCTCCATGGTCTGCGGACTTGCCGTCGATCGCAACCTCATCGGCAAGGCCCAAGACAAAGTCCGCCTCACGGTGAAAGATGGCGGCTATGACTCGCCGCACAACGCCATGGTCACCTGGGAACACCACCTGCGCCAAACCAGCGAGTGGGAAGGCACCATGTGGGACAAGAAGCACGACTTCGTCGGCCATGAAGAATTCGGCGCCGGCGAACGCAAGCCGCGCACCCTGCAGGATCCCGGCACCCACTACGAATACAACGACGTGCGCGTCAACCGGCTCTCCCTCTCCCTGCTCCGCCTCTTCTGCCAGCCTCTAGGCGATGTGCTTCGCCAACACGTCATGGATCCCATCGGCGCATCCAACACCTGGACCTGGCACGGCTATCGCAATTCCATCGTCAACATCAATGGCCGCGACATCGCATCCGTTCCCGGCGGCACGCGCTGGGGTGGCGGCCTGTGGATGAACACCCGCGACCTGGCCCGCGTTGGCCTCATGGTCATGCGCAACGGCGAATGGAACGGCCGCCGCATCCTGTCCGAAAAGTGGCTCAACGAGTCTGTGCAAACCAGTTCCAAGGGTCCCGATTACGGCTATCTGTGGTGGCTCAATACTCGCGGCGAACAATGGCCGGGCGCACCGCGCACCAGCTTCGCCGCCATCGGCAACGGTAGCAACATCATCTGGATCGATCGCGAACATCGCCTCGTCGTCGTCTGGCGCTGGTTCGAAGGAAAAGCCATGGCCGACTTCCTCAAACTCCTCACCGCCGCAATCCAATGAACCTCTGCTATCCTCTAAGAACCACTCCTTCGAGGTGCTTATGCCAACGCTAGAATACAACACTCGCAGCGGCATCCATGTCACTCGCAAGTTGTCGAGCTCCAACTTCAAGCGCGGACTCGGCAAGTTGCTTGAGCAACTGGATTCCCGCCGCGGTGTCTACTTCTCCTCCGGTTACGAATACCCGGGACGTTACTCGCGTTGGGATATCGCCGCCATCTGTCCACCGCTGGAAATCGTCGGCTACGACCGGCGCCTGGAATTCCGGCCCTTGAATGAGCGTGGCGCGGCCCTCTGCCGCATGCTGCAGCCTATCCTCGCCACCCATCCCGATTGGGAAAGTTTCGCCTTTGAAGACGGCATTCTCGGCGGTACGTTGAAACCTCTCAGCGGCTTCTTCTCGGAAGAGGAACGTAGCCGGCAACCTTCCCCCTTCTCGATTCTCCGCGCGCTCATTGAGGAATTCCGCCATCCCGAAGAGACTCGCCTGTTCCTCGCCGGCGCTTTCGGATACGACCTGCTGCTGCAGTTCGACCCCATCCAACTGAAGCTCCCTCGCGAGCAGACCAAGACTCTCCACCTCTTCCTTTGCGACGACATCTACTTCATGGATCGCAAGAAGGAAATCATTGAGCACTACGCCTTCGATTTCACGCATGGCGCCGACACCACGGCAGGCCTGCCACGCACTTCGGAACAGATCCTCCCGCCCACCAAACGTGAGCCCTGTGAAATCCAGTCCGACCACACGCCCGAAGAGTACATGGCCAACGTTGAGACCGTGCGCGAAGGCATGCGTCAGGGCGATTTCTACGAGGTCGTGCTGCGCCAGACCTTCCGTACCCACTACAGCGGACGCGCCACCGAACTCTTCCGCCACATCCAGAAGCTCAGCCCCAGTCCCTACGAGTTCTGCATCCAATTCGGCGACGAGCAACTCGTTGGCGCATCGCCCGAAATGTTCGTCCGCGTAGAAGGCTCGCGTATCGAAACGTGCCCCATCTCCGGCACCGCCCGCCGCACGGGAGACCCCATGCGCGACGCCGATGCCATCCGTGAGCTGCTCGCCTCGACAAAAGAAGAGTCCGAGCTCACCATGTGCACCGACGTCGACCGTAACGACAAATCCCGCGTCTGTCTGCCCGGTTCCGTGAAGGTCATCGGACGCCGCCTCATCGAATCCTACGCCGGGCTCTTCCACACCGTCGATCACGTCGAAGGCACGCTCGCTCCGCAGTTCGACTCGCTCGATGCCTTCCTCACCCACATGTGGGCCGTCACCGTGATCGGAGCGCCCAAGCGCGCCGCTTCACAGGCCGTCGAAAACCTCGAAAAAAGCGCTCGCGGCTGGTACGGGGGTGCGGTCGGCATGCTCTCCCTCAACGGCGACATCAACACCGGTATTCTCATCCGCACGACTTACCTTCGCGACGGCATCGCCGAATATCCTGCCGGAGCCACCATCCTCTACGATTCCATCGCCGAAAACGAAGAACGCGAAACACGGCTCAAAGCCACCCACTTCTTCCGCGCGCTCGAAATGCCGAAACCGCAGGCGCCCGCGGTCCACACCAGTTCCGCACTCAGCGGCGGCACGGGTGTGAAAATGCTCCTCGTTGATAACGACGATTGCTTCATCCACACGCTTGCCAATTACGCCCGCCAAACCGGCGCCGAGGTGGTCACCTACCGCTCCGGCTTCCCACTTGAGCTGATTGAGAAAATCGCCCCCAGCCTCATCCTCATTTCGCCCGGCCCCGGCCGCCCCTCTGACTTCGGTGTCCCCAATCTGGTGCGCTACGGCGCCCGCCTCGGTGTCCCGATGTTCGGAGTCTGCCTTGGCCTGCAGGGCATCGTCGAAGCCTTTGGCGGCGAACTCGGTGTGCTCTCCTATCCCATGCATGGCAAACCGTCCACCGTGCATCACCGCAACATCGGCATCTTCGAAGGCCTTCCCGAGCAGTTCCGCGTCGGCCGCTATCACTCGCTCTATGCGCTGCCGCCGAAACTACCGGCCGTCCTCGAAGTGACCGCCGAATCCGAAGACGGCATCATCATGGGCGTGCGTCACCGCGATCTTCCCATTGAAGCTGTTCAGTTCCACCCTGAATCCATGCTCACCATGGAAGGCGATTGCGGCCTCATCCTGATGCAGAACGTTGTGAAGCTCTACGGCCACGCCAAGGTCTGATGAACAAGCTGCAGAAATCCCTGATCGCTTTGGTGTCAGTTGCCGTCACCAGCGCGTTCTTCATCAACTACTGCAATCTGATCTATCGCTGCGGCTGTGTGTCCCTCTGGAACGGCGCCGCCGCTCACTGCAACATTCACCATGGCCCGAAACACTGCCCGTGGTGCACCATCGGCGATGGAGCCTACCTGGTGATGGCATTCATGGCTGCTTCCCAGATTGCCGTCAGCTTCTGGCCCGCGCCTTGGTCCTGGCCGGCACGCCTCGTGTTCGCGCTGGCAACCTTCCCCATCTCCGGGCTCATTCCCGCTATCACCCTTGGCATATGGCAAGGGTACTGGAACTAAACTGGATTGTCAGAACCACATGCGACTCGTCATACTGAAAGGAACGAATGGAACCGCTCGATGTTCTCTTCCTCACCATCGTGTTGTGGATCGCCTGGAAGTTAGGCGACGACAGCGACGGTGGACGCCGCTCGCGCATCCCTGTACTGCGCTAAAGCATGTCTGAGCGAGTCGCCATCGCCGGAGGTGGCCTCGCCGGCCTGGCTGCCGCTGCCGCGCTAGGGGATGCCGGCTACTCCGTCGACCTCTACGAATCCCGCCCTTTCCTCGGTGGCCGAGCCACATCCTACCCCCTGCCTGCCGCCGAATCCGGGGAAATCATCGACAACTGCCAGCACATCCTGCTGCGTTGCTGCGTCAATCTCCTCGATTTCTACCGCCGTCTCGGCGTCTCCGAAGCCATCCAGTTCCACAAGCAGTTCTACTTCATCGAACCCGGCGGCCGCGTCTCCACCATGCAAGCCGGCATGTTCCCCGCTCCCCTCCACTTCACCGGCTCCTTCTATCACCTCCAATTTCTCAGCCTCGCCGAAAAGGTCGCTGTCGGCAAAGCCCTCCTTGCCATCCGTTCCGAACGCCTCAGCCGCAACGATCTCGACCGCATCACCATGCTCGACTGGCTCCGCGAAAAGCGCCAACCCGCGCAAGCCATCGAGCGCTTCTGGCGTCAGATCCTCGTCAGCGCCGTCAACGAAGAGCTCGATCGCATGGCCGCGCAACACGGCTTCCAGGTCTTCTGGCTCGGCTTCCTCGCCGCATCCAACACCTACGAAATGGGCATCCCCGCCATCCCTCTGGGCAGCCTCTATGCCGCCGATTGCTGGGCGCGTCTCCCCAACGTGCGCATTCACTTCCGTTCTCCCGTCGAGGAAATCCTCCACAGCGGGGACCGGATCGAGGGCTTCCGCCTCCCCACCGGCATCGTACAAGCCAACGCCTATCTCTCGGCGCTCCCCTTCGAAAAGTTGCAATCCCTCCTCCCCTCGCTCGGTGTCGATTGGAGTGTATTCTCCCATTCCCCCATCACCGGCATTCATCTCTGGTTTGACCGCAAGGTCACCGATCTTCCCCATGGCACTCTGCTCGATCGCAACCTGCAGTGGTTCTTCAACAAGGGCGAAGGGCGATACCTCATGCTCGTCGTCAGCGCTTCCCGCGGCATGCTCGACATGGGCCGCAACGAAGTGATTGAATCGGCGCTCCAGGAACTGAAGGAGTTCCTCCCCGCCGTGCGCGACGCGAAGGTCGTGAAAGCCCATGTGGTGAAGGAAGCCCGTGCTACCTTCTCCGCTCTGCCCGGCCTCGAAGAAAAGCGGCCCACCGCGCGCACCGTATTCCAGAACTTCTTTCTGGCCGGCGATTGGACCCGCTCCGGCTGGCCCGCCACCATGGAAGGCGCTGTCCGCAGCGGCTATCTCGCCGCGGAAGCGGTTACCACTGCCCCCGGCCGCTTCCTGCTTCCTGACATCGCCTGACGCGCTTGCGATACGCTATCTGCATTCCCTATGCGCAAGCACTACGTGATCTGTGCCTGGATGCTCACCGTTGTTGGATGCCACCGCGTGAGCACCGAAAAAGTCCGCTTCGAAGTGCCCGATGGCTTCTCCGTGGAGGTGGCGGCGCCCGCCGAAAAAACGGGCTCGCTTGTCGCCTTCACCTTCGATAGCCTCGGCCGCCCAGTGGTCTCAAAAGAGCGGGCCCATCCCACCATCCTCATCGATGCGAATCATGATGGTGTCTTCGAAGGCGAGAAAGTCTTCTCCGACAAAGTCACCTCCGCGCAAGGCCTCTGGTTCGAAGGGCGCACCCTCTATGCCGTCGCCAAGGATACCGCCGAAGGACAGGCCGGACTCTATCGCATGGAGGACAAGGACGGCGATGACTCCGCCGACACCTTTGAGCGAATCAGCACCTTCGAGCGCACCATCGGCGAACACGGGCCACACGATATCCGCCGCGCGCCCGATGGCACAGTCACCATCATGCTCGGTAACCATACCGCGCCTCCGCCGGACAAAGTGGACCCGCTCAGCCCCTTGCGCAACTTCAACGAGGCCCAGTTGCTCGAACGCTATTGGGATGCCCGCGGGCATGCCAAGGGAATCCTCGCGCCGGGTGGAACGCTCGTTCGCTGGAACCGCGAGAACAACACCTTTACCCGCATCTTCGGCGGCCTCCGCAACGCCTACAACCACGCCTACAATCGCGATGGCGAAGCATTCACCTTCGACTCCGACATGGAGTGGGACATCAACATGCCCTGGTATCGCCCCGTGCGTTCGCTCCATGGCATCCCCGGCGGCGACTACGGCTGGCGCAGCGGCTCCGGCAAGCTGCCTGGCGATTTCCTCGATACCTTACCCCCCTTCCACGAAGCAGGCCGCGGCTCGCCCGTCGGCGTCGAGTTCTATCATCACAACGTCTACCCGCAGCGCTATTTCGATGCCTTCTTCGAAGGCGATTGGTCGCGCGGCCGCGTTCTCGTCTCCACTCCCAGGCGTACCGGATCTACCTACGGGCTCAGCGGTGAACCCAGAGAGTTCGTCCATGGCGAGCCGCTCAACATTACCGACCTCGAAGTCGGTCCCGATGGCTTCGTCTACTTCACCATGGGTGGCCGCGACACCGAAGGCGGTTTCTATCGCATCCGTTACACGCCCGGCATGACCGAACGCTGGTTCCGCCGCTCCGCTCCGAAGGGCATTCGCGGAGTCGTCCGCCAACCGCAGCCGCTCTCCAGTTGGGGCCATGCTGCGCTCCTCAAGGCCAAGGAGGCGATGGGCGAAGCCTGGGATAGAGAACTGCCGGCCCTCGTGAAAGACCACTCCGCCAATACCGACGACCGCGTGCAAGGCCTCCTCATTCTGCAGCGGGTTGGCCCCGCCCCGCGCGTGGAACTGCTCGTCGAACTCTCGGAAGCCAAGGATCCCAGTGTCCGCGCCGCGGCCGTCTATCTCTCCGGCCTCCACACCTCCACCGAAGCCAAGAAGCTCGCCGCCGGCGCTTTGAAGGATCCCGATCCCCTTGTGCGCCGCCGCGCCGCCGAAGCATTAGTCCGCCAGGGCCTCAGCCCCGGCAAGGAGCCGTGGGTCTCCGCCGAGAACCTTCTTGCTCTCCTCGCCGATAACGACCGTTTCGTCCGCTATGCCGCGCGGCTTGCCCTGGAGCGTGTGCCTCGCTCCCAATGGACCAAGCCTGCACTCGATCTCTCCGGCCAGAATGCCGCCATCGAGGCCACGCTCGCCTTGACCCGCACCGCCTCTACTCCCGAAGACCTTGCCCCCATCGTCGCCAAACAGCTCTCTCTCCTTCGCTCCGGCTCGCCCGGCGTCGAAGACGAGATGCGCCTCCTCCGCGCCATCCAGGTAACTGCCATCGCTCACAAGGATGGCCTCCCCGCCGCCGCCCGCAAGCAAATCTTCGATGCCATTGCCCCTCGCTTCCCTACCTCCTATCAGCGCTTCAACATGGAGTACGCCCGCCTCCTCGCCTACTCCGCCCAGCCCGAGGCAATCAAGGAGATCCTCGCCGAGCTCCGCTCCGATGACGGCGAACCCCAGCTTCAGATCCACTACGTCTACTGCCTGCGCACAATCAAAGCCGGTTGGACCAAAGAGCAAAAGCAAAAACTCATCAACTGGTTCCCCAAAGCCTCCAAATGGCGCGGTGGCGCAAGCTTCACCGGCTTCATCAACTTCCTGTTCGATTCCTCGCTCGAATTTATGGATGAAGAGGAAAAGAAAAACGCCTGGCGCCGCGTGCCGGAGTTCGCCCCGCTCGACGAAACGGCAAAGCAGGACCGCGAAGGCCGCCCCAGCGTCATCTCCCGGCAAAAAGGCGTTCAGGCCTATAGCCCCCAGGAAATCTTCGAGTTCCAGATGTTTGACCCCATGACCACCAAGGCCAAACCAGAAAGTGGAAAGAAGTTGTTCGAAACCGAGTGCGCCTCCTGCCACCGCTTCGGTTCCGAAGGCAAAGATTTCGGGCCCGACCTCACCACCCTCTCCAGCCGCTTCCAGAAGAAGGACATCCTCGAGGCGATTCTCTACCCATCCAAGTCCATCTCCGATCAATACCAGAGCTGGATCGTCGAAACCCGTGACGGCGACGCCATCAATGGCCTTCTGGTCTCCGAAGACGATCGCCGCCTGGTGCTCAAAACCGGTGATCAGCCCCGCCCTGTCGAAGTTCTCAAATCGAACGTCAAAGCAAAGCGCCTCTCGCGCGTTTCCATCATGCCGGAGAACATCCTGGATGGCTACGGAATGAATGAAATCAGTGGTTTAATCGCCTATCTTTTATCCCATCCGCGATAAGAAAGAAGCGCCCCCCCTGTGCGGGTAGTCAGGCTTGCTAACTCGTTTATTTTCAATTCTTCCATGCTCGCCGCATAAGGCCTTTCCCAGGAAAAAGGCCAGCGCAAAGTCGGAGTTTGATATCCCCTCAAATGAGAGTGGTAATACACCCCAATAGGGGTATTGTACTAGTAGTTCCAGTACTCTCATAATGACATTGCGATGCGTTCTCAAATTTCTCCCTCCTCTCAGAAGGCGCAGACGGAACTACGGCGCCTCTATGTAAAGCGGTCTGCCATCGATCGCCTGATTGAAGCCCTCACTCTCTATAGCCGGCATGTTACTGCCTCTCAAGTCGTTCCTCTCGTGCGGAAAGGGCCTCGTTCGATTCGCAGAGATTTTGCCATCCGGACGGTAGGTTAGCCCCTGCATTCCCTCCAACCCCTTTGCTTTCCCGGGCAGCAGCCTTGTAACCTAACAATTTGGCGATGCGCCCTTCCTATAGAGGCTCTCCAGTAGTGGTTGTTCAAGGGGAGCCCGGGAAAGCGAGTGTCGCTATTGAGAAGGCGACGTGCTCATAGACTTCGACCTGATACGTCGGGCCAGGGACGGCGATGACGCAGCGTTTAACCAGATCGTTCAAGCGTACCGGAAACGGATCCTTGGCACGATCTCGCGGCTCATTGGCCGGCCTGAAGATGTCGAAGATGTGGGTCAGGAAGTCTTCATGCGGCTGTACTACTCGCTTGACCAGTTACGCGCGCCTGAAGTCTTTGAGCCCTGGCTTTACCGCCTCACGGTGAACGCCGCCTACGACTACATGCGTCGCCAGAAACGCCGCCCGGAATCCCGGATGGCCGATTTGAGCGAGCAGCAAGTCCAGTCGGCGGATGCCGTCGCCGGCAGTAAGCACAGAAACGAAGAGACACGTAAGGCGGGACTCCGGGAATTTGTCCAATCGTTGCTTGGGCATGTCTCGGAGGAAGACCGGATTCTGTTGACCTTGAAAGAAGTCGAAGGACTATCGTTGAAAGAACTCGAGAACATCTACAAGGTCAACGAGAACGCTCTCAAGGTGCGGCTTTTCCGCGCCCGCCAGAGAGTTCTCAAGGCTTTCTCCGCTGCAGGGGGAGATGCGAAATCTCACCCAAGCGAGTAGAATAGGGGTACAAGGGAAGGGACTGACCATGGCCAGCGAGTCGCAGGATCAGAAGTTGCAGGATCTGTTTCAGGCCTATCGGACTGCTTGTCCGGATATGGACGAAAACGCCACGTTTATGCCAGGTCTCTGGCAGAAGATCGAAGCACGGCAGGCTTTCCCCTTCGCCATGCGCCGCTTCGCTCAACTCTTTGTCTCAGCCGCAGCCGCCATGTGCCTCCTCATGGCGATGCTCATCACAACTGCCCCCAACCACTCCGGTCCCGGCGTCATGACCTACGTGGAGGCTCTCGATACCGATAACTCCCACGAAATCCTCGCCTACGCTGACATCGAAAATGCCAGCAACGGAGAAAGCACGTGGTAAAACGCAGTAACCCGATGGTTGCCCTCTATCTGCTGCTTGTATTCGGCAGTGGGGCACTGGTCGGTGCGTTTGGTTTCAGGCTCTATTCCGCCAACACGGTCAACGCGGAACAATCGCAAAAAAAGAGCCCCGAGGCACTCCGCCAACGTTATCTCAAAGAGTACGAATCCCGCCTCAAGCTCAATCCCGACCAGATGCAGAAGCTCGTCGTCATCCTGGACGAGACCAAAGCGAAGTACAAAGCTGCCCACGATAGTATCGACCCGGAGATGAAGCGGATCGCCGCTGAACAGCGCGAACGCATCAATGCCATGCTCGACCAAACACAACGGGTAGAGTACGTAAAGATGTTGGAAGACCGGGAGCGTCGCCGCAAGCAATCCTCCGGCGGACGGTAAACACACCCACTAAATGGAAAAGGACAGGCCCGCAGGCCTGCCCCACCAGATTAAAAACTAGTTCGGCTTCTTTCGCGCTTCCTGCATCAGCTTCGACTTGGCGAACTTCTTCTGGAAGCGATCCACGCGGCCTTCCGTGTCCACCAGCTTCTGCCGGCCCGTGAAGAAGGGGTGGCAGCTGGAGCAGATTTCCACGCGGATATCGCCCTTGTGGGTGGACCGGGTCTTAAAAGTGGACCCGCAGGCGCAAATGACGTTCAGTTCGTTGTAGGCGGGATGGATAGCGGCTTTCATCGGTACAGCTCTTCCTTTCGGCTTTAAGGCAACCTTCCCAGTATAACACGCTCAAACCCTTCCACGCCCTCACGAGTGACCCGAAACCGGTCCGCAAAGCCTTCTCCCCGCACCGTAATCCAACCGTCTCTATCACTTGCGAACGTTGTCACACCGGCACTCGTCCGGTACGGCTCCAGCAAACTGACGAACTGCGCCGACTCCCCCTTCCGCCTTGCCATCACATAAGGCACCGGTTGCAGCAGATTCGGTCCCAACCCCTTCCCCATCACCACCGTGGTTCCCTCCGCGCCAACCATCCACACCCGCAAGCTCCTCCCGGCGAGCTCGTAGTCCGCCGCCAAGACCGCTTCCTGATCGGCATAAAGCACCGCGAAATCATCAACATAAATCGCACCGCGCGGGCTTCCGCCCGTCACCTGCGTCCACTCCACCGCCACCGTCCGGATAGGCAGATCCACCACGCCATCGTTGTTCCCCAGATAGTGTTGCCATGTGCCGGTCCCCGTCACCTCCACCTGCTTCCATCCGGTCCAATTCACCACCCCAACCGTGGCCACGAATCGCTCGTCCGTCGCATCGTTGATCCGCAACGCCAGCCGGTGCCCGCTGCCATCGCCATACACCATTACCCTCAGCCCCTCCGGAGCCTTCTCCGGCTGATCGCGCAACTGCGGGCTGGAATACAGCATGTACCCTGCCCCCGTGAACTCATATGCCAGCTTTCCCGAATAACTCCCGCCGGATGCCTGCTCGCTTGAGTATTGATAGGTCCCTTTGGCCGCGGCTGTACCCGCAAACACAGACCCGTAGTTCACTGTTCCAACCGGCCGCCCGTCAAACCGTGCCTGCCAATCCCCTGCTGTCACCGCCGACCGGTTCTCCGTCAGGTGCTGGTATCCGTTGGTTTGCGGAAACCCGCCATAGCTTGCCAGCCCCAGCTCCGATTCCAATACCCCATAGTTGTGGTACACCCAATCGAACTGGTGGCTCTTCCCATCCTCGGCATTCGCCTCTGCCACGTCTACGGCATACTCGGCTGTCACCAGTAGCGTTCGCTTCATGCGAACTCCCGCATACGCCGCACCCGCCTCCGCGCTCGCCGCACTGTACCCATCGGTTGCTTCGCTCCACAGCAGCTTGCCCGTCGCTTCATTCTGTACCTTCTCATCAACCACGATCGTGTTATGAGCAACTGTCGCTTTGTCCCACGTGTTATGCGTGGGTGCCGCATAGCTCTGCGTCCCCGGATCCACAGCCAGAACCCCGCCCTGGGCGAACGACACCAGCCCCAATTTGTCATAGTGGCCATGTCCGCCGCCGTGCGGTCCGAATTTCATCGTTACCGTATGATCTGACTTAGGGCCACGCAACACGGCAAAGCCGGCATCGCCGAAAACCTCGCTCCGCAAATCGTTGAGATTCGCGGCAGGCAGCTCCGGCGCGCCGAAAAACAGCGCCTCCCGCCCTCTACTGCCGCGTCTTGCAACGGCCGCATACAACGGATCACCCAGCCTTGCGAACGCGCTCTCATACAACCGCGCGTAGCTGAACAGGCTCACCGTGTTGCTGTCGTTGAACGCCGGCAAACTCCCATCGGCGAATGCCAGCCGCAGCGGAGCCGAAAACAACCCCCGCAAACTCGCGTCTTCCCACAGGTTGAACCCGTTGCGTCCCGCCATCTCCGCCAGTTGCACAATGGGATCGAGCGCATAGTAGTGGTAACTCCACGCCCCCTCATACCAGAATCCTTCCCCAATCACCGAATTGCGCATCTGGAACCGGAATCCGCTCTTCCCATCAATGGCCGCGGCCATCAGTGACGAATCGCGCAACGCAAATCCAACTGCCCCGATCGCCGCGTTATGCCACGATTGCCAGTTGCTGACCCCCGCGTCATTGGCCTGGATCACATCCACCGCCGCCCGCAGCAGCCCGCGCTCAATCCTCGCGCGATCCACATCGCTCATCACCGCGGTCCCCGCCAGCGAATCGTAGGCCCACGCCAGCGGGATCAGCCACACCGCTTCATCCAGGGTTTGCGCCGAGGCCCGCGCTCCACTCCGGGTATTGGCGCGGTTATTGACATCCTTGTGAGGATACGTCAGGTACAATTCCGCATAGCGATTGAGGATCCACAGCGCCGCTTCTCCATACTGCCGCTCCCCACTCAGGCGATACGCCAGGGCCAGATCCCGCGCCGCGACCGCCAGATCGCTATGCCGACGCGACAGAATCACCTGCTCATACGGCCATCCGCTGTAGGTACGATTGTCCACCGGGCATCGATGCGTTGCCGGAGCCTGGTACTGCAAACTGACCCCATGCGTCGGGCACACATACCACAACGTCCATTGGCCGCCCTCAGCCGGCACCCCCAGTTCCCTCAAACCGTAACGGGTCAGATGATCCTGCGGCCATGACGCGGCAAATCGCAGAATCTGACTTCGCACGTCTTGCGCCCAGGTGTACCGCTGGGCGTTGGAAGTTACTCTCTGGAGGTCATCCTCCGTGAAGATCGCCGGTTGCGCGAAAGCGACCTGCCCGGCAATCCATAGGAAAAGCGTTCGAGTGCGCACTTCACTCTAATTTGTAGCGCGAATCCGCACCTCGCGGGTAACACCACCCGCTTTGATCTCGAACACATTTACTCCCGCCGAGGCACCCACTCGCACCCGTGCGATATACACACCCGGGTACAACGAACCGAGCAACCCCGTCTGCACGATACGGCCGCCCCCTGAGGAAACATTCACTTCCGGAGCCGGTTCAATCAGCGAAATCCCGGCGCTGTCCAGTACACGAAACAGGATATCGGTGGTGCCTCCTGCCCGGACCAAATCCTGATAAAACGTCAGCGAAACCTCTTTTACGTCCTTGCCCTTCACACCCAGCCAATACGGCACGCGAGCCACGCTGCCCGTAGTGGAACGGATCTCCAGGAATCCCTGATACGTCCCTGGCGGCGCCGTCGTCTCATTCCAAGTCAGCTTCACCACCGCCGATCCCTTCGGCGCCAGCGTCAAAGACGTCGTCGACAACTCGGGCTTCAAAGCATCCGATGTGCGCAAACTAAGGGATAGGTTGTCCCCCGCATCGCCCACGTTGGTAACCGTCAGCTCCCGGAACCAGTTCGACAATCCGCGATACTCGCCAAAACTCACCGTCGGCGGTTCCGCCACCGTAACGGCACTCAGAGCCTCCGGGAATCGGATCAGCCCCGCGCCGGTCTGTTGCACCTGAATCGTCTGGACTCCATCCGGGAATGGACTGGAGCTGTTGATCAGCATCGAGCGGTATTGCCCCGCCGTCAGCCCTGGCCGCACCTGCTTCAGCACCGCCGCCGCTCCGGCAACAATCGGAGCCGATAGACTGGTGCCGTTTTCCACCAGGTAGCCGCTCTCTTCGGGACTCCCCTCCGGCGTTCCACTGGTTGCCGTGATGATGTTCGTCCCCGTTGCCAGCATATCCGGCTTAATCGCCAGATCCGGCCCCGGCCCTCTCGCGGAAAACTCCGCTATCCGGTTCGGATCCTGCGGCAGGCTGAAGCTAAAGAAAAGGATGTACTCGGTGTCGCCATTCGCCGCGATGCGGTTTTTCAGCGTAGTCCCGTCGGCGCGCGACACCATCATCCCCTTCAGCGCCTCGTCGCCAACCTCCATGATCACCCGCGACGTCGATTCGTTGTTGTAAACCACGATGGCCACAGCCCCTGCACTCCGCGCATTGGCGAACTTTACCGAAAAGTTGCAGGTCCCACGCAGCACCAGGGCGATTTTCCCTTCCAGGCTCCCGCCTGGTAACGGATCGCACGCCAGTCCGCTCGGATCGAGCACCGCCACATCGGCCATCTTGCCAACCACCTGTGGCGCGTCTTCGCTGTTCGACGCCGGTGTACCATTGAACCTCGTCGAGGGCTGCGACAGTACCCCTGGACTCGTCGGCAGACGATCATTCTCGCTCGCCCCAACGGCAATCACGTGCTGGCTGGCAGCACTGTCTCCCGCTGTTGCCGTATCCGGCCCCTCGTTCCCCACCGCCGTTACAATCACTACTCCCAGCCCTGCGGCCCGCGCAATCGCCGGGGCCATCAAGTCGTCATCCGGCAACGTTACCGCCGGACCACTGAAGCTCATGTTGAGCACATCCATCCCGTCTTTCACCGCATCGTCTACTGCACGGAGCGCGTTATCTGTAGAGATCGCTCCCGATGTCCCTTCCGCGACGTTATAGCTGCCGAGCCACGCCTTTGGCGCCGATCCCGCCATCAAGCCCCGTGGTCCCTCGTGATACACCCCGGCCGCGGCCATCGCCACCGCCGTGCCATGCCCCACCACGTCCTCTGCTGTCCCGTCATAACTCCGCGCCACAATCACTTTCGAACTCGTGAATCGTTTGTTCCCTTCCGGGGAATAGACCGGAAATCCCTCCGGAGCTTTCAGATCTTCATCCAGAAATCCAAAGTGGAAATTGTCGATCCCCGTGTCGATGATTCCGATTTTTATTCCGGCTCCGGCTCTCGCCCGGCCTCCCGCCTTCACCCATGCTTCCGGGTACTTGAGCAGATTCATCACCCGGTCTAAATGCAGCCGCAAATATCGCGATTGCACCACTCGCTTCACGCCAGGCAGGTTCTCGAGCGCCGCCGGATCGGCGTTCTCCACAACAAGCACATTTGCCACCGTGTCCGCTGCGCCGCGCACCTGCACCTTCCGGCTTGCCAGCAACGCACGCATCCCATCGTGCTGCCGGCGCACTGCTGCCGCTCGTTCCATGCGCTTCTCCTTCACCGCTGCCAGCGGCTCGCCCTCCAGCTCCAGGATGTAGCGGCCCGGAATTGGCTGCGCCCCCAGCGAAGCAATCAAACCCAGCATCGACAGGAAAAAGCGGAACATGTTTCTTATTCTCTCACTCGTGATCTGACAGGTTAAACCGGGTGAATGGCCTCGAAGTTCCATTTCATCCGCCTGAAGAAAAAAACCCCGGGCCAGGGGAGTTACCCTCCTCTGAACCCGGGAAACAGCTCTCTCTCTTTTTTGAGTCTCAACTTCCTACACTACTGGCTGATTGGCTGCGGATCTTCGCGCGTCAAGCCGATTCCGAGTCCTGCCGATGCGCCTGCTACCACGACGCCAGCAACAATAGCCGTCGTCGCTGTAATGCCAGCCGCTGCTCCAGCAGCTCCGGCAGCACCTGCCGCGCCAGCAGCTCCTGCAGCTCCAGCCCCGGCAGCCGTTCCTGCTCCAGCAGCTCCTGCCGCCCCGGCCGCTCCCGCTGCACCCGCTGCTCCCGCCGCAGCTCCGGCGGCACAGTTCTCGTCCTTCTTGCCTTTCTCTTCCGGCGCCCCTTTCGAGGCCTGCCGCGATACATGTTTGACCTGCAGTACTTGCGATGCCGGCGGCGTCACCTGCGCCGAGCTGTCCAGCGCGCCAGTCACTTCCACCAGCTTCCCGATTTCTTTATCCAACCCCGCTCCGCGCAGCTCGAAGGTGACTCCCGCCACCTGATCCGTCAGCAAATACCGCCCGCAGCTCTTGCGCAAATACCCGGTCAGTGAGTTCTTCACCGCCGCGTCGGCAGCAGGCGCTAACGCCACCGCCCGGCCCGGCGTCAAACTCGCCAGCAACATCCCCGCTCCATTCCGTACCTGCACCGGTCCATCCAAGGCGGTTACCTTCACCCGGTTCCCACCGCTCCATTCCACCTTCGCCTTCCCCTGCGGTGCCGCCAAAATTCGGAAATCCCCCGCCTGGATGCCAAACCCATCTCCGCGCTCCAGTTGCCCGGAACCTTTCTCCAAAATCATCCGGTCCCGGTATACCTTCCCCCGCGACCCAATGTCCAACACCATGCGCGCTCCACCCGCCATCCGTAGCTCCGACGTCGCCTTCGCCGTCTCCACCACGGATCCCTCGAATAATGTGCCGTTTCCGGCCACTCGCGATGCGTCCACCGCCACTGGCCCCTTTGCCACCACAACCCCGATCGCCGGACTAGCCGCCCAGCCAATCGATAAATGTATCGCCAGCAACATCGCTATCGCTGCCTGCCACCGGCTGCCGATCATCTTGTTCATTGCCTCGCCTCGCTCTGAAATGCGTTTTTCAATGGCCTGCTTCCGCGGCCCTACTACCTCTTCTTCGGTCAGAAAAATAAAGAACTTGAGAAGGTGAGAAAAAATAAGTCGTTCTCACACAATGTATTACAGACGTATGCGCGCAATCGACCGCCTGCCCACCCTCCTCCTATGCTCCGCTTCCCTCTTCGCCGCCTTCCACGCCCTCCGCTTCGCCTACGCCGACTTCCTCTTCCAGTCCGGTACCCCTGAAAACATCCGCAAAGCCGCCGCCATCGTCCCATCCAATCCCACTTACGCCTACCGCTCCGGAAACCTCAAACGCGCCGTCCAGCTCAACCCCTACCTCTCCCCCGCCTGGATCGACCTCGCCCTCGCAGCCGAAGCCGACAACAACCCCGCCGAGGCCGAACGCCTCTTCCTCCAAGCCGCCAAGGTCGATCAGACCTTCTCCCCCCGCTGGGCCCTCGCCAACTTTTACTTCCGCCGCCAGCAAACCGAGCCCTTCTGGCGCTGGATCCGTCTCGCCGCCGAACGCAGCTACGGCGACCGCACCGCCCTCTTCCGTCTCGCCTGGCACTTCTCCCAGGACTCGAAAACCATCCTCGATCGCGCCATCCTTCCCACTCCCGAATTCCTCGGGCTCTATCTCGACTACCTCCGCTCCCAATCCCAATGGGATGCCGCGGTCGAAACCGCCTCCCGCCTCGCTCCCATCGCACGCCCTGAGGAAAAAGCCCAATTGCTCGAACTCTGCGACGCCTTGCTCAAAGCCAATCAAACCGCATCCGCCATCCGCGTCTGGACCCTCTGGGATTCCGCCCGGCCGCTTGTCCCCACCCTCTCCACGCTACCCATAGGGAAGGGCTTCGCCTGGCGCCTCCCCTGGCGCGAGGGCGTCTCCCATCAATGGTCTGCCCCCGCGCAACAAATCCGCATCACCCTCGACGGCCGCCAGGCGGAACGCACCGAACTCCTCGACTTCTTCACCCCCGTGCACCCCGGAACTTACCACCTCGAATCGCACCACCGCCTCGCCCGCATCGCCGCTTCCTCCGGGATCCGATGGAGCTTCGCCTGCCCTCCCCGCAATCCCTTCCTCGAAGTCCCAATTGGCCGCGAGGCCACCAGCGCCACACTCACCGTCCCCGCCGCCTGCGACCTCCTCCATATCACCTTGCTCTACCAGCGCGCCTCCGGCACCGTCCGCCAGGAAGGCGATTTTTTCCTCGTGAGCCCGTTTTCTCTCCTGCCCGCACGATAGAATGGCCTCTATGCGGTTGACAGCCCTTTGCCTGCTCGCTTTCGTCGCTTCTCTTTCCGGCCAGGCGCCTCAGAAATACCCTGAGCTTCCCGCCGGCGTCAAAATGGATGCCAACATCGCCTACGACTCCCACAAGGAAACCGTGCTCGATGTCTTCCAGCCCGCCGGCGCGGCTACCGGCAAACGTCCCGGCGTCATCGTCATCCATGGTGGCGGCTGGGTTGGCGGCACGAAGGAAGGCCAGTGGGATAACTTCGTCCGCCGTTATCTCGAAAAAGGCTTCGTCGTCGCCAACGTCGAATACCGGCTGGCAAAAGCTGCCATCGCCCCTGCCGCCGTCGAAGACTCGTTGAAAGCTGCCAACTGGTTCCTCCAGAACGCCGCCAAATACAACGTCGACAAGAAACGAGTCATCGTCACCGGAGGCTCGGCCGGTGGCCATCTTTCTCTTATGGTCGGCATGACCCCCAAGTCCGCCAAGCTTGGCAAACCTGTCAAAGTCGCCGCCGTCATCAATTTTTATGGCATCACCGATGTCGGTGACCAACTCGCCGGAACCAACATGCGCCAATATGCTGTCACCTGGATTCCAGATTCCTCCGGCCGTATCGAACTGGCTCACCGCGTCTCTCCCATGACCTACGTCCGCCGCGGCCTCCCCCCGATACTCACCCTCCATGGCGACGCCGATCAAACCGTCCCCTATGAGCACGGCGTCAAACTCACCAAAGCCCTCAGCGACGCCGGCATCAAGGCCGAAATGATCAGCGTCCCGCAAGGCCGCCACGGCTTCCCCAAAGAGAAAATGGATGAGCTCTATAAGGACATCTTCACTTTCCTTACCCGCGTTGGCGTCACCACAGCCACCCAAAACTGAGCTATTGTAATTTCCCGGGTCCGATGATACTCTGAGCTTGTCACGTGGAGTGATTTAGGCTCCTCGCAAGAGGGTCTGGCTACTTGCAACCACGTAAAAAAGTGCTAAAGGCGGGTCAGTCATCGGGAATAATACCAAGCCCTGCCACCCGCAGGGCTTTTCTATTTTCCACCGGCTGGACGCCCGGCTTAGGAGGCCATTTCATGAGCGTCTGGCAAGACCTGCATTCCGATCAAGGGGATCTGTTTTCCCTTCGTGTCACCGTGGAGGCCCATCTCCTCGAAGATCTGTTGGAAACCCTGGCATCCGCCCCGTTCCCTATCAATCCTGAAATCCAGCACCACGCGGAAATCGTTCGCGACGGCAAAACCATCCCCGCCGTTCATGTCGAATTCCCCGCCTGGCAATCCCAAATCCTGACCGTCTTCGACCTGCTGACGAAAGCCGCGTTACCCTGGGAATGCGTGACCACACCCATGCTCGAAGAGATCCGCGCATGAGAGCGCTCCTCCTCCTCTGCGCTCTCCCGCTCGCCGCGCAACAGATCGCTATCCACAACGCCAAAGCCTGGACCGGCGATCCCAAACAGCCCTTTGCTGAGGCCATCTTCATCGACCAAGGCCGCATTCAGGCCGTCGGCGAAAACGCCGCGATCCGCAAACTGCACACCCCAAAGACCCAAACCATCGATGCCGCCGGTAAACTCGTCACCCCCGCCTTCCACGACGCCCACATCCACTTCCTCAGCGGCTCCCTCGGCCTCTCCAACATCGACCTCACCGGCGTCTGCACCCTCGAGACCATCCAGCAGAAAATTGCCGGCTACGCCAAGGCCCACCCCGAAAAACAGTGGATCACCGGCCGCGGCTGGGAATACTACTGCTTCCCCAACAAGCGCCTCCCCCGCAAGGAAGACATCGATGCTGTCGTCAAAGACCGCCCCGTCCTTCTCACTGCCTACGATGGCCACACCGCCTGGGCCAACACCAAAGCCCTCGAGCGCGCCGACATCAACCGCGCCACCCGCTTTGAAGCCTACGGCGAAATCGTCAAAGACCCCGACGGCCAGCCCACCGGAGCCCTCAAGGAAGGCGCCATCGCCCTCGTTCGCAAGCACGTCCCCGCCATCACCCGCCAGGAAAAACTCGATGCCCTCCGCCAGGGCATGAAGCTCGCCGCCTCGCTCGGCATCACCTCCATGCAGAACGCCAGCGGTGACGAAGAGGAGCTCTCCCTCTACGCCGAACTCGACAAAAACAACGAACTCACCGTCCGCATCTCCTTCGCTCTATCCATCCCTCCCGAAGCCCCGCTCACCCGCGCCGACGAAGTCGCCGCCCTCGCCAAACGCTACAGCACCGGCCGCGTCCGTGTCCGCGGCGTGAAGCTCATGATGGACGGCGTCATCGAATCCTTCACCGCGGCCATGCTCCAGTCTTACGCCAACCACAACGGCACCGGTAGCCCCGCCTGGACCCAACCCAAGTTCGAAGCCATGGTCGCCCGCTGCCATCGCAACGGTCTCCAGGTCTTCACCCATGCCATCGGAGACCGCGGTGTCCGCCTCACCCTCGACGCCTACCAAAAGGCCCAGGCAGCCCTGCCCCGCGACGCCCGCCACCGCATCGAACACATCGAAATCATCCACCCCGACGACCTGCCCCGCTTCGCCAAACTCAATGTCCTCGCCTCCATGCAGCCCATCCACGCCGATCCCGACACCATCGACGTCTGGAGCCAGGCCATCGGCCCACAACGCCTCCCGCTCTCCTTCCCTTGGCACTCCCTGGAACAGTCAGGCGCCCGTCTCGTTTTCTCCAGCGACTGGCCCGCCTCCATCAGCGTCAACCCCATACGCGGCATCCACAACGCCGTCAATCGCCGCACCATCGACGGCAAGCCCCCCGAAGGCTGGCTCCCCCACCAGCGCGTCAGCCTCGATACCGCCCTCCGTGGCTACACCACCAACGCCGCCTACGCCGGCTTCGAAGAGGCTACAACAGGAAGAATCGCCCCCGGCATGGACGCAGACCTGATCGCCCTCTCCCAGGATTTGTTCACCATCCAACCCATCGACATCCACAAAACCTCCATCGATTGGACACTTTTCGCCGGACGCCTCATCTACAAGAAGTAGACAATCAGAAGAGGGGAGATTCCAATCTATGCCCGAGTCCGGCAAACCCAATCCCTTCCAAATCGTTTCCAATCCCAAACCAATCCCACCCGGCGCTACCCTGGTCAAGGATCCCGTCTGCCACATGGATGTCTATCCCCCCAACGCAGCCGGCTCCCATACTCACAACGGCACGACGTATCACTTCTGCTCCAAGGGCTGCGTCTCCAAGTTCCAGGCCGACCCCGAGCGCTTCCTCGCTCCCCCCAAGCCGCCCACCGCGGAGATGCTCGAAGCCGAGTACATCTGCCCCATGGACCCCGAAGTCCGCCAGATCGGACCCGGCACCTGCCCCAAATGCGGCATGGCCCTTGAGCCCGTCAACATCACCCTCGAAGAAGGCGAGAACCCCGAACTAGAGGAAATGCGCTACCGCCTGTTCTGGGCAGCGCTCTTCACCGTGCCCCTCTTCATCATCGCCATGAGCAGCATGCAATGGCCCGTCCTTCACGGCCACGCTGGCATCCTTCTGCAACTCGGGCTAGCCACGCCCGTCGTCCTCTGGTGCGGCTATCCCTTCTTCGAACGCGGCTGGCAATCCATCCTCGCCCGTCATCCCAACATGTTCACACTGATCGCCATCGGCACCGGCACCGCTTATGGCTACAGTCTCGTCGCCGCCCTCCTGCCTGATTCCATCCCGCCCTCCATGCGGGAACATGGCGGCCAGCCCGGAGTCTACTTCGAAGCCGCAGCCGTCATCATCATGCTCGTCCTCCTCGGCCAGGTGCTCGAACTCAAGGCCCGCGAGCGCACCGGCAGTGCCATCCGCGCCCTCCTCGGCCTCGCCCCCAAAACCGCCCGCATGCTGATGGGCAACCAGGAAATGGACGTGCCCATCGAAAACGTCCACCTCGGCGACCTCCTCCGCGTCCGTCCCGGCGAGCGCGTCCCCGTCGATGGCGCCGTCACCGAAGGCCACTCCAGCGTCGATGAATCGATGGTCACCGGCGAGCCCATCCCCGTCGAAAAGACCCCCGGCGCAAAAGTCACTGCCGGCACAGTCAACTCCACCGGCAGCTTCATCATGAAAGCCGAGCGTGTCGGCGCCGACACCCTCCTCGCCCGCATCGTCCAAATCGTTTCTGAAGCCCAGCGTAGCCGCGCCCCCATCCAACGCCTCGCTGACCGCGCCGCCGCCTGGTTCGTCCCCTCCGTCGTCGCCGTTGCCGTCATCGCCTTTTTCGCTTGGGCCCTCCTCGGTCCCGAACCCAAGCTCTCCCATGCCCTCGTCAACGCAGTGGCCGTGCTGATCATCGCCTGCCCCTGCGCCCTCGGCCTCGCCACACCCATGTCGATCCTCGTCGGCACCGGCCGCGGCGCGCAGGCAGGCATCCTCATCCGCAACGCCGAAGCCCTCGAAACACTCGCCCGCGTGAACACACTCCTCATCGACAAGACGGGTACTCTCACCATCGGCAAACCGCGAGTCACCCGCGTCTACGCCAACTCCGGTTTCACTGAGGACGACCTCCTTCGCCTCGCCGCCTCCCTCGAACAAGCTAGCGAGCACCCCCTCGCCGCTTCCATCGTTGCTGCCGCCCGCCAGCGCAACGTCACTCTCGCCAAACCCGGCATCTCCCGCACCTTCCCCGGTCTCGGTGTCGCCGGACAGGTCGATGGCCACCAGGTCTATTGCGGCAACCGCGCCCTGCTCGAAAAATTCTCCATCTCGCCCGGCGTAGCGCCCACAGACAAAGCCACCGCCGTCTACGTCGCCATCGACAATCAACCCGCCGGATGGCTCGCCGTTGAGGATGAAATCAAACCCACGGCCCGCCGCGCTCTCGATGCCCTCCGCGCCGATGGCGTCGAAATCGTCATGGTCACCGGCGATCAACGCACCACCGCCGCAACCATTGCCGCCGAACTCGCCATCCAGAACTTCGAAGCCGAGACACTCCCCACCGCCAAAGGAGCCATCGTCGAGCGCTACCAGCAACAAGGCCGCATCGTCGCCATGGCCGGCGACGGCATCAACGACGCACCTGCCCTCGCCAAAGCGCAAGTCGGCATCGCCATGGGCAACGGAGCCGACATCGCCATGGAATCGGCCGGCATCACGCTCGTCAAAGGCGACCTCGAAGGCATCGTCCGCGCCCGTCATCTCAGCCGCGCCGTCCTCGGCAATATCCGCCAGAATCTCTTCTTCGCCTTCTTCTACAACCTGCTCGGAGTGCCCGTTGCCGCGGGCGCACTCTACCCCTTCTTCGGCATTCTCCTCAGTCCCATGATTGCCGCCGCCGCCATGACCTTCAGCTCCGTCAGCGTCATCTCCAATGCTCTCCGTCTGCGCCGTATTACGCTATAGCAAATGACGCGCCGCGATCTCATTCTCAGCGCCAGCGCCATGCTGGCCGCGCCCAAGCTATCCCTCGCCACCTTCGAAACCGACATCACCCCCGCCGTCGGAGCCCCCCTCTTCACCGGCATCGCCCGTTCCATCGTCGATCGCCTCCAGGCTCGTGGCTTCATCCTCAGCGGCGCGGCCAAGCCCTTCGTTCTCGTCTCCCTCGATTGGTGCGAGATCCGCAACGATTCCTACGATCTCTGGCGCGACCGCATCGCCGCCGCCACAGGCACCACACGCGAACGTGTCCTGCTCACCTGCATCCACCAGCACGATACCCCCTACACCGATAGCTACGCGCAAAAGCTCCTCACCGATGCCAAATGCCCCGACCCGCTCTGCGACCCCGCCTTCGAACAACAGACCATCGCCCGCGTCGCCGCCGCCGCAAGCCAGGCCAAGCCGCGGCCCATCACCCACCTCGGCACCGGCCAGGCGCGCATCGCCGGATTGGTCTCCAACCGCCGCTACATCCAACCCGACGGCAAAGTCTCCTTCGGCCGCACCAGCGCCACCCGCGACCCCGCTCTCCGTGCCCTCCCCGAAGGCATCACCGATCCCTATCTCAAAACCCTCAGCTTCTGGAACAACGACACACCCGTCGCCGCGCTCAATTGCTTCTCCATCCACCCCATGAGCTACTACGGCCAGGGCGACATCACCTCCGATTTCCCCGGCCTCGCCCGCGCCGCGCGCCAGCAACAAACCCCGAACATTTTCCAGCTCTATTGTTCCGGAGCCAGCGGCGACACCATCGGCGGCAAATACAACGACGGTACCCCCGCCATGCGCGGCATCATGCGCGACAAGCTCGTCCAAGGCATGCAGCAAGCCTGGCAAGCCACCAAGCGCACCCCCATCAGCTCCATCGATTTCCGCAACGCCCCGCTGCGCTTCGAACCCCGCGACACACCCGGTTTCCGCATCGCCGACATGCAGAAGATTGTCGCCGATCCCAAAGAACCACGCCGCCGCCGCTTCGATGCCGCCCTCGGACTCAGTTGGCGCCGCCGCCTCCAGCAAAACCGGCCCATCGACGTCCCCTGCCTCGACTTCGGCACCGCCTCGATTCTTCTTCTCCCCGCCGAGACATTCGTTCAATACCAACTCTGGGCCCAACAGGTGCGCCCCGACAGCTTCGTCGTCACCCTCGGTTTCAGCGAGTGCGCCCCCGGCTACATCCCCACCAAATCCAATGTCGACGAAGGCTATGACGACCACTACAGTTGGGTCGATCTCCCCTCCGCCGAAGCCTCACTCCGCTCCGCAATCCGCCAGGCTCTCAACGGCCGCCCATGAGCCCATCCCGCCGCCGGCTCGCGCCGATCCTCGCCCTCGCCATCACCGCCATCCTCATCATCGCCCTGATCGGCGCCTCGGACGATCGCCCCGACGCGAAACCTTTCGTGATGCCGCCGCCACCACCAGCCGCACAACCCGAATTGCCGCCCGCTCCCCAACTCGACATCCAGCCCACCTTCGCCCCACCCCCAGCCATCACGAAACCAGTCCCCGCAGCAGCACCGCCTCCGAAACCGTGAGATCTTCCCGCGTCAACAGAATCGTTCTCCCATCAGGAGCAATCGTGAACCCCCACTCCGGCGTCTCCCGCATCCGGTATAGCTCTTTGGCCTGCCCTCCGGAAGCTGGAAGGAACCACAGCACAGCCGCGTGCTGATCCCGGTCCATGTAGTAAATCCCTTCCTCCCGCACAGCGAACAGATTCCGCCGTGCCAGCCTCGATAGCACTCTCACCGGGGCTCGCCCCGCACCATCCCACCGCCACAATCCCTGATTCGCCTGTGGCTTCGTAAAGTACACACTCCTTCCATCCGCCGCTTCCACCGCATGCGACACCCGTTCGCCGTGCGTCAACTGCTGCACTGCTCGTGTCCGCAGCGAATAGCGGTACAAATCCACATCCTTCTGCAGCCGGCTGAAGTAAAGCCATTCCCCATCGCGTGAAAACGTGCACGGAATCCCATCCACTTCACTCAGCTCCCGAATCGCCCCACCCGCCACCGGATGAACGTAGTTCCTCAACCCCAGATTCCTCGACCGCACCGTCACCAGCAATTCCTCCCCATTCGGCATCCACAAGGGTGAAACCATGTCCAGCGCTGCATAGGTAGTGAGTTGCTTCGCATCTTCCCCGTTCGCCCCGGCTACCCAGATCTGCAGTTCTCCCGAACGACTCGACTCAAACGCGATCCTCTTCCCACCCGGAGCAATGGTCACCATATCTTCAGAACCCGTCGACACCGGCAGTTTCTCCGCCTTCACCACTTTGCCCCCGGGTCCTTCCAGTTCCAGACGCCATATGTTCGTCTCCGCCTTGCGCCGCGCAACGGCCATGGTCCCCGTTGTCGGAGCAACCGCCAGAGCCTCGATCCCCGAACCTGCCTCTGGAATCTGCCGCGGCTCGAACCTCCCATCCGCCGCCACGCGAAACGCCGTAAAGTTCCCCAACGTGCCGCTCGCATAGATCAACTCCCTGCCGCCAGGGCTCCAATGAGGAAACATCGCCCGCAATCGCCGCGACGTCAGCCGCCGCGCGCGCGACGTCGCTCGAAGCTGCCGGTCCACCGGAAGCAGATACAAATCCGCGGATTCCCGTGACTCCAACCGCACAAAACATAGCGTCGCACCATCCGGCGAAAGCGTCACCGATTGGTCCCCGCGCCCTTCGCGTGGCGGCGCCGTGATCTCCCACCTTCTCCTGCTTCCGGCATCGAAGCCGCGCAGATGCGGCCAGATCCCTGCATCGCTCCGCTGCGCAATCACCAATTGGCCGGCATCGCGACCCCACGTGTAGTGAAAAAATGTGCCTACCGCCATCACCTGCTCTTCTCCCCCATCGACGGGCATTCGCACAATTCGCGAATCGCCGGCATCATCCGGCTCTCGGTGAAACGCGATCCACTTCCCGTCAGGCGATAGCGAAGGCCACAGCTTCACCGCTCCGTCGCGCGTGATGGGCCGTACCTTCCCGCTTACCGTGTCTCGCAGAAAGACGTCGCTGTATTCGAAAAACTCGCTCCCCTCCACATACACCAGATACCTTCCGTCATTGCTGAACCTGAACCCGGTGAGTTCTTCCACCCCATTCTGCGCGAACACCTCCGTGCCTCCGCGTTGTCCCCGCTGCCGCCCGGCAATATAGATTCCGCCCGCGCCCACCATCGCGGCGGCCAACCACGTCCTGCGCCGCCATCCCCAATTGCCGCCTCCCAGCGCCGCTACACTTCCACCCGCGAGAAACGCCTCCAGATCCGCGCCCAGTGCCTCCACCGATGCATACCGTGCTCCAGCCTCCTTCGCCATTGCCTTTCGCGCAATTGCTTCCAATGCAGCAGGAACTCCCCGCATCGCAAGTGGAGCATCCGCCACAATCCGCAGCGGCAGCACATGCTCCGGCCCGCTATACGGCGAATGACCCGCCAGAGTTTCGTACAGCAACACCCCCAACGAATAGACATCGCTCGCCGCCCCAATGTCCTTCTCCCGCTTCACCTGCTCCGGGCTCGCGTACGGCAGCGACATCCGTTCCAGCCCCGTCAGCGTCAGCCTCGTATCGCTGTCCTCCAGCAGCGCGATCCCAAAATCCAATACCTTCGGCGATCCGTCTCTACACACCAGCACATTCGATGGTTTCAAGTCCCGATGCACCACTCTGTGCCGGTGCGCGTACGCCACAATCTCGCAGATCTTCACAAACAGCCGGACCTTCTCCTCCACCGCAAGCCCTCTCACGAATTCGTCTAACGGTTTCCCGTCTACATACTCCGTCGCGATATAGGCCACCGCCTCGCCCGTCGTGCCCGCCTCCAGAAATCGCACTACGCCCGGATGCGCCAGCCGCGCCAGTATCCGGGTCTCCTGCTCAAATCGCAAGAAATCTTCCCGCGAATGCGAGAACCGGTTCAGCACCTTCACCGCCGCCGTCTCCCTAACCGCTTCGCCCCTCTGGGCGAGGTACACCGTCGCCGAGCCACCCATGCCGATTCGCCGCAGCAGCTTCCACGGACCCAGGCTGCCACCCTCGAAATCCCGCTCCGGCCCGCCGTGCACCAGCGGCGTATTCAGAAAATCCCCTGCCGCCGCGTGCCATTCCAACAACCTGCGGATTTCCTCTTCCGCGCGCCGGTCCCCACCACACGCCTCACGCAGATACTTCTCCCGCTCCTCTACCACCGTGATGGAAAGGGCCCGCGCATAGATCGCCTTCACCCGCTCCACTTCCTCCGGACCCATCCCGTTCATACGCCCGGTCGCCGCGCTCCGCCCCCTAAAACCCCAAACAGCCAAGCCCGCGCAAACTGCCAGTTCGCTTCCACCGTGCTCCCGCAAACCCCAAGAATCTCCGCCGTCTCGTCATTGGTGAACCCGCAGAAGAACTTCAGCTCCACCACCGACAGCGCGCGCGCATCAAAGCTCCCCAGCTTCTCCAGCGCCGCATTCAACGCAAGCAGTGAATCCCTGTCCCCCGCGGCGCCATTCCAGTCCTCGATGAGTGCTATGCGCCCCTGCCCGCCGCCGCGCTTCTGAGAGCGATGCTTCCTCCCATGGTCAATCAGCGTCTGCCGCATCTGCCGCGCCGCCAGCGCTAGCAGTGCCTGTCGCGGAACCCCCACCATCGGCCGCTTCCCAAACACACGCAGCAACGCCTCATGCACCAGAGCCGTTCTCTGCAGCGTATGGTTCGCTCGCTCTCCCCGCAGCAACGCCGCCGCCATCCGCCGAAGTTCCGGATAGACCGCACCTATCAAATCTTCGGGGAACTCAATTGCGGACGCCTCCATTTGCCTCAGTCTAACGCAAGTTCCGGCTGATTCTTCACAAAAAATGTTTGGGGTGTTTTCCTTTCCACTGCGCTTTACCCAACCGATGAATTCGTTCGTCGCTTAACCCTACAAGGAGATCGAATCTATGAAGCTGCTGTGGACATTTTTGCTGGCCACCGCATTGTTCGCCGACACTTCCTACAACCATTGGCATCGGTTGGTCGTGGAAAACGGCCTCGATACCATCTACGACTATTGCGCCAACATTCCCAACGCAGGCAGCTGCCAGTGGAGTGGCCCCGACGCCAAGGAGTTCACCTCCTCGCGAGATTCCGGAGGTGTTACTACCGCAGTTACCACTCGCACGGATGTCAAAGACGGCGATCCCAGCATCTCCGCCATCATCTCCCAAACGTCCTCATCCCCCTTTGAAGAATACATCCGGGTCACCGCCAACTACGAAGTTCGCGTCGCCATCGATTTCCACAGCCCCCTGCTGTCCCAAATCTTCCCGAATTTCAACTTCATTCAGATCCCCGTTGTTGCCGTCCTCATGCGCGACGACGGCCTCGTAGCTAGGGGCGAAAGCATTCATCTCCAGAAAACATCGCATTGGATCTACCAGCGATCCGTCAACGTCGATTACGCGAACTATTTCTCTGGTACCGCTTTTGTCGACATTGTGGGCGGCGGTGGCAATAGTCCAGCCGGCATCGATAGCGTCCACCGGGAAGACACAGTCAAGTTCGCGCTGTTCAACCCATTCCTGTTCACCAGCACCTCCTCTCCTGAGGCTACGTTGCAGGTGCACCTCTCTACCTTCTTCTCCGGCAACACCGACAAATCCACCATCACCATGAAATTCGACAACACCACAGCCATCGAGGGCATCCAGCTCTTCGGCCCCAACGGAGAGGATCTCACCGCCGCATTCACCTTCACCCTCTCTGACGGAACTCCGCTCTTCACCAACAGCGACGTGCCCGAGCCAGCCTCCACATGCCTCGTCTTCACCGGCCTGGTTCTGGCCTGCCTGAAGGTCCGTTCTCGTAAATCCGCAGCATCGTAGGCGCCGGCGCCTCCCCCGCCCGGGGCCGGTCCCGATTCGGCCCCAGCGTCTCCCAACGCAGCACATACCGCCCATCGCCCTTGCCCCGTTGCACCCGTACCTGCATCCCTTCCCGCTCCGCCTTCATCCACTCCGTGGGAAACTCCCCAGCCGCTGCCCGCGTCTCCACCGGACGCAACGTCGCTTCATCCAATCGCCATACTCCGCTTCCATACCTATCGTGCGAGTAATCCAGCAACAGCGCCCCTTTCTCCACGCGTACTGCACCCACCCGGATCTCGAAAGGAATCGTTCCCCCGCCGCGGAACTCCCACCGGTAATCCCAATCGCTCGCCTGATAAATCTTCCACGTCCCACCCTCCAGCCGCGCATTGTAAATCTGCGTCCGGCCCTTCCCATCAAACTTGTGATACGTAATCACCGGCCGCTTCTTCGAATCAAACCCAATCCGCGTATTCCCGTTGATCATCCCACCCTCCACCGGCACCGGATCGACAATCTCCGCGCTCGACACCCGAATCGGAAGCGTCAGCGGCTTGCCTCCGCTCGTCTCCCAATGCGCCATATCCTTGCTCCGCGCATACGTCAAATCATGGTTTGTCGAACAATCCGGAGTATTCCGCCACACCCACACCAAATGGAAATACCCGTCCGGCCCCAATACCGGATCCGCAAAGTAAGCGTTGCTCTTCCCCTCGCCGTCGGTCAACGGTCGATCCAGCAGCCGGCGCCATCGCCGCGCCCCCTCGTCATACACGTTGTAAATCTGATTCCCGCTCCCGCTCCGCCCATCCCGATACGTAAACAACAGCTCGCCCGCGGCGCCCCGTAAAAAGCGCGGATACGTGCAGCGCAGTTCCTCGCTCCCCACCATCTCCTTCACCTGCTCCAGCGAATCAATGTCTCCCGGCTTCGTACTGCGGAAATACACCAGCGGCACCACATGCATGTTCCCGCTCACATGCAAGTAGCCCTGCCGGTCCAGCGCCATCGTCACGTAGTTGTGGCTGTCCCATCCCAATTGCGAGGGCAGGCGCACAAAGCGAAACTCCCGCTCCTCCAATCCGCGCACACCCACCGTCATCCGCCGCTGATCATCGTAGAACGCCACATACTGCCGCTTCCCCGCCGTCAGCAGATCAAACCCCACCGGATGCCCCGACCAAACCCTGGCGACATCCAAAGGCGCGGCGGCCACCACCGCTGCCGCCCAAAGCAAAAGCGCCGGCCTGCAAGTGTACATTCCACACTCCTGCCCTGAATGTACCTCCAACCGGCGCTGGTTTGCTCAAACTAAAAAACGAACTTCAACTGATACCGAACGACACGCCCGCCGCCATCCAGAACTCCCAGGTTCAGGAACTGCCCTTGCGGCGAATTGAACACGCTCGCTGACGGTGTGGCATTCCCCGGAGAGAATGGGCTCACGCTCCCCAATCCCCGTTGCGGGTGATTCAGGAAGTTGAAAAACTCCGTCCGGAACTCCGCCCGGAAGCGCTCCGTGATCGCCACCTTCTTGAAGAAGCTCACTCCCAGGTCATTCGTCGGAGCCCCGCGGAACGTGTTCCGCCCCAGATTCCCCGGCGCCGCTGGCCGCGACGATGTATTCGCCGGCAACCCGATATACTGCGCCGTTGCCGGATCAATCGGCGGACGCCCGTCCAGGTCCGGGTTCACAAACCCCGTCGGCCCCGGCCCCGGAATGGCCCGCACGCCAGGCCGCCCGTTAGGATTGAAGTTCGGCCGGTCGCCCCCTGCGGCGTCATACCCATCGGCATCCACGCCATTCAGAACATGTACCGGCACCCCGCTTTCGTAGGTGTACAATCCCGATACCGACCATCCGCCAGCAATCAATCCCGCCGCATCCCGCCGGTTCTTGAGGAACGGTAAATCGTATCCACCTACCAGCACCATCCGGTGCGCGCGATGGAACAGCGATACTCCACGATCCAGCGGCAACCCGCCGAATATCGTCGGGATCATCGAACTCGGCGGCGCATTGCTCGCCGCAAATACATCGCTGCCGTAATCCAGATTCTTCGCCCACGTGTAGCTCAGGTGCCCGAAGAATCCTGCCTTCATCCTCTTCATCGCCGACACTTGCAGCGAATTAAAGACCGAACTCGAATTGTTCGTCCGGATCGACCGTGAGCCCTGCAGCGGATCCACCCGGCTCACCAGCCGGCTCGCCGGTATCGACGCCACATTGCTCGGATTGACCACCAGCGACGACGGAACCAGCGGATTGTATTGATCCTGCGCGAACAGCTTCGTCCCCTTCGAGCCCACATACGAAACATCCAGTATCGTCGTCGGAGTCAGTTCCCGCTGGATCCCGAATGACCATCGCTGATAGTACGGATTCACCAGGTTCTTCACCACCAGCGTCTGCGTATCCTGCGGATTCGGCGTGCGCGGCGTCGTCGGAAACGAGTTCGATAGATTCGCCAATCCACGAGGCTCCGTTGCCGTCACCGCTGACGTCACATTCGTCGCCGCCACATTCGGCGACGACGTAGCCGCGTTCGAAGCAATGTTGTTGAAAAACGAATCGTAGCCGAACTGATACCCTGTCCGGATCACCGTTTTGCGCCCGCCAAACAACCGGCCCCAAAGCCCACCCTCGACATTCGGGTTCCACGCAACCCCCAACGCCGGAGAGAAATTGTTGTAGTCCCCGCTTACTTTATTCGGCTGCTGGAATGGACCCGTGAACGTGGTCGTGTCTACGTTGAACAATCCCTCATAAGCCGGAGTCCGCAACGTGTTCATCGGCAACCCGAAGTACTCATACCGCAACCCCAGCGTCAGCGTTACCGATTGCGATATGCGCCACCGGTCCTGTGCAAAATAGCCTTGCCGGAAAAGATCCGGATAGTAGGCCGGTTGCCCGAAATCACGCCGCACCGCGCCGCCCGATCCACCGAAATCATCCAGGAAATTCGCAAACCCGCTGAACCCGCCGCCCGCGTTATAGGTCAGCAGCCCGCGCTCCACAATCGGCGCGTACTGACGCGAGCGCTGCAGCGTCAGCTCCGTCCCGAACCGCAACGTGTGGCTGCCCCGCACCCAACTGAACGAGTCCTGCAGCAGATAGTTATTCGCCACTCGCCCTTGCGGCAGATTCGTCTGGACACCCAAATACCCGGCCGTGCTCCGGCTCACGCTCGAAGCCGTCAGCCCCGCAATGTTGTACAGCGGCATCGTCGCTGCCAGCGGATGCTTCGCGTCCAGCGGAAACTCCAGCCCGATGCGGTTATACGCCACCCGCAACTCATTCGTCTTCACCGGCGACAGCACATGCGTATGCGCTACCTGCACGTTTTGGAATTTGTTGTGCTGGCTGGTGATAAAGCTCGCGAAATTGATCGCGCTCACCGGATTCACGTTGTCATCGTAAAGATAACGCCCGGAAAGCTGATCCCGCGACGACAGCGCATAGTCGATCCGCGACGTCGTCTGCCTGTCCCGGAACGTCTGCGGATAGCCAAACACTGCCGTGCCGAATTGAATGTCCGGCCGCCCCGAACCGAGCGCCACGGGGAACAGGTTTGCCGTCCCCGTCACCCCGGCCGTGATGTCGCTAAACAAGTCCGCCCGCGGATTCCTCCCTTTGGGATACAGCGCGTCAAAGGTCGCTCGACCTGCCGCCGATGGCGCAATCACATCCGACGATCCGTTCGAACGCTGCCGCTGTTCCTGGAAGCTTTGAAAAAAGAACAGCTTGTTCTTCACCACCGGCCCGCCAATCGTTCCTGCCCACCATTGCTCCGTCCCCGGCAGCGGCTTGCCCCGCCGGATCACCTCCGGATCAATCGACTGGTTCAGCGTCGTCGCATCGTCATTGGTTACATCCACCAGCAGGCTGGCCGTTCCATGCAATTCGTTCGTCCCGCCCTTGGTGATCACGTTCACCACCGCTCCACCTGCCCGCCCAAACTCCGAATCGAAATTCGATGTCTGCACCGCCACTTCCTGCACCGCATCCGGATTCTTGATCTGGAATGCCTGCCCGGCCACCGAAATGTCATTGTTTTCCGTGCCGTCAATCAGGAAATTGTTCGACCGGCCGCGGGCGCCATTCACCGCGAATGTCCCCACTCCCGGACCCGCCCGGTTGGAACTCACACCCGGCGCCGTCAGCGCCAGCGAAACCGGGTTCCGCGTCGCAAACGGCAGTTGCGTCACCTGCGCCACGTTGATATTCATGCCCCTCACCGGAGCCTCCACCTGCAATTGCACAGTCTCCGCCACCACCTGCACCACGCTCTTCTGTTCCCCTACCTCCAGCCGTACGTCCACCGTCCGCACCTGGTTCGCAACTACTTCAAAGGGTTGCGTTTGCATCTGCTGAAACCCGGTTGCATTGGCCATCACCTGGTAAGTCCCCAGGTCCACCGCGTCAAATCGATAGTTCCCGACTTCGTTACTCTTGGTTGTTCGTACAACCCCTGTGGTTAACGACCGTAACTCCACTTCTACGGCCGCAATCGCGGCGCCACTCGGATCGCTCACGATTCCGTTTACCGTTCCACGGCTGGTTTGAGCCCACATGGCCGCACCCGTGAGAAAAAAAACCGCAACGAGACTGCGAGACATACTCTGTTCACCCTTTCTGGTCACGACAACCAGGTCTTGATTACTTCCAGAGTAAGGTCAATTTACATGGCCGAAACACAATCGGTCAAATTTAACAAGTCTTTCATTTATCATAGTTTACAAATGTATACTGACGCCGGGTACCAGCAGTTCCATACCTCCTCCCCCTCATTTGCTCCATAAGAAAAACCTAAATATTCCTCACAGTTCTTCCGATCATTTGCAGGACGGTTGGAAGTAGGAACATCTCCCCCATGGATGTCGCACAAAGATTGAACGGCACGGATACCGATGGACTTGTCACTAGTATTCGCGATTCACTAGTGACCTCTCCCGTCGCGGCCTATTCAGCATCGGTCGATCAGTGGGAGCATACCCGGCCACCAACTATTCTTGTCGTCGATAACGCCGACGTCAGCCGCCGCCTCCTCAAGGCCATGCTCAAGAGCGAGCCTTACCGCATCATTGAGGCCTGCCGCGCTTCCGAAGCCATCATCGAGCTGGAACGCCAACCCGTCGACCTCATCATCCTTGACCTCATGCTCCCCGAAGTCAACGGCGCCGATTTCTGCCGCTGGCTCAAAAACAACAAGAAAACCCAGTTGATTCCCGTCCTCATCATGACCAACGTGATGGGCGCCGAGCACGAAATCCTTGGCATCTCCGCCGGGGCGGACGAGTTTCTCTTTAAGCCTCTCTCCCCGGCCCTCGTTCGTACCCGTATCCAGTCGCTCCTCCGGCACAAAGCCGCGGTGGACTCTCTCGAGGAAGCCGAAACCATCCTCTTTGCCCTGGCCCAAGCCGTCGAACAGCGTGACAAGCAGACCGGCGATCATTGCCAGCGCCTGGCCACCTACAGCGTCGCCCTAGGCATGGCCCTCGGCCTCCCCCGTCCCGAACTCGTCGCCCTCTACCGTGGCGGTTACCTCCACGACATCGGCAAAATCGCTGTCCCGGACTGCATCCTGTTCAAAAGCGGCATGCTCACCGACGCCGAATGGGAGATCATGCGGTCCCATACCTATAAAGGGGAAGAGATCTGCCGCCCCATGAAGAGCCTCTCGCTCGTGCTGCCCATCATCCGCTCCCACCACGAGCGTTGGGATGGCAGCGGCTACCCCGACGGGCTCTGCGGCGAACAGATCCCCCTCTTGGCTCGCATCCTCCAGACCGCCGATGTCTACGACGCGCTTACCAGTGAGCGTCCCTACAAGAAGGCAATGAGCCACCAGGAAGCGCTCGCCATCATGGCCGAGGAATCGGCCAAAGGCTGGCGCGATCAGGCCCTGGTCTCCCTCTTCGAAGAGATGTGCACCCGCGCCCAAATGACCCGCGGCAACCTGGCGCCTCCGCCGGAATGGCCCGACGCCACTCCCATGCAGATCTCGCTCCACAATATGAGCAAGGCACTGGTCAAGGAACGCGGCTAACAGTGGCGACGGGCCTCCAGGCCGGTCGCAGTTCAGTCTGGGAAGACTGAACAATCTAACTTGACTTCATCCGAACCCCTGTATACACTCCTCAACGCAGGGCTATGCATCGAACTCTCCTTTCCTGCCTCCTCATCCTCCTCCCGCTGACCGGCCAAACCCCCGGCCCCGCCACCGATTTCTTCGAACGCAAGATCCGCCCTGTCCTCGCCGAAAAGTGCTACTCCTGCCACGCCACCAAGGCAAAAATCTCCTTCGCCGGTCTGCAACTCGATACGCGCGATGTCGCGCTGAAAGTTCTCAACCCCGGCAAACCGCTCGAAAGCAAACTCTACCAAGCCCTTCTGTATACAGGCCAGACCAAGATGCCGCCCACCGGCAAGCTCCCAGACGCCACCATCGAGGACTTCCGTCTCTGGATTGAGCAAGGCGCCACCTGGCCCGCCGATTCACTAACGCCCGCCCCAGCTCCCTCCACCCTGCCCAAGACCACCAACAACCACTGGGCCTGGAAGCCTGTAGCCAAACCCACTCCACCCGCCGTCCAAGCCACCTCCTGGCCCCTCGACCCCATCGACGCCTTCATCCTCGCCAAACTCGAGCACAACAACCTCCGCCCCGCCCCAGACGCCTCCCGCGAACTCTGGTTCCGCCGTGTCTCCCTCGACCTCACCGGCCTTCCCCCCACCATCCCCGAGCAGGACCGCTTCCTCCACGACGCCTCCCCGGAAGCCTACTCGAAAGCCGTCGACCGCCTCCTCGAATCCCCTGCCTTCGGCGAGCGTTGGGGCCGCCACTGGCTCGATCAAACCTACTACGCCGACAACATCGAAATCGGCCGCCGCGTCCCCGCCCGCCACGCCTGGCGCTACCGCGACTACGTCATCGATTCCATCCAGCGCGACATCCCCTACAACCGCTTTCTCCTCGAACAGCTCGCCGGCGATCAACTCGAAGCCACCACCGCCCTCGAACAGCGCCGCAACATCGTCGCCACCGGCTTCCTCGCTCTCGGCCCCTGGCCCCTCGTCAACGCCGACAAAGAGCAGCTCAAAATGGATGTTGTCGACCTCCAGGTCGATATGGTCGGCCGCACGACGCTCGGTCTCACCATGGGTTGCGCCCGCTGCCACGACCACAAGTTCGATCCCCTCTCCCAACGCGATTACTACGGCATGGCGGGCATCTTCTCCAGCACCCGGACCATCTCCGGACGCCTCGGCCTCGGCGTGTTCAGCAACGTCAACCAGACCGTGCTCCCCGAGCTTCCCGAAGAGCTCGCGGCCCGCGCCGAAGAAACCCGCCTCTACTGGAGCAAACTCCAGGCCGCCCGGGAACGGCTCACCGCCCTCCGTGACCGCCGCAAGACCCTCGCCAAAGACACTCCTGAGGCCAAAGCCCTCGACAAGGAGATCGCCGCCGAAGATCAGCTCGTCAAGCTGTACGAATTCCTCCCTCCCGTACCCGCCACCGCCCACGCCGTACAGGATGCCGAAACGCCGGCCAATTGCCGCATCAACGTGCGCGGCAACGCCCATCAGCTCGGCGATGAGGTGGCCCGCAGCGCCGTCGCCCTGCTCTCCTCCACCCCTGCCCTCGACATTGCCGACTTCACCAGCGGGCGCAAAGAACTCGCCGAGTGGATCATCAACCCCGCCAACCCGCTCACCGCCCGCGTCCACGTCAATCGCCTCTGGCACCACCTCTTCGGCGCCGGCATCGTCTCCTCCATCGACAACTTCGGCACCCGTGGAGCCGCCCCCACCCACCCCGAACTGCTCGACTACCTCGCCACTGAGTTCATTGCCAACGGCTGGCACACCAAGCCGCTCCTCCGCCGCATCGTCCTCAGCCGCGCCTACCGCCAATCCGCCGCCACGAACACCAAGGCCCTCGAAACCGACCCCGAGAATCGCCTCCTCTGGCGTATGAGCCGCCGCCGTCTCGAAGCCGAAACCATCCGCGACGCCATGCTCTCCGTCAGCGGCCTGCTCGATCCCAAAGCCGGTGGCCCGTCTCTACCCTTCTATGTTCCGGGTAACGTGAACCTCGGCAAGCCCGAGTTCTTCAAGGAAGAAGCCGTTCTCGACACCGAAAGCCGCAACCGCCGCTCCATCTACCTCCCCGTGCTGCGCAAAAGCCAGATGCCCGAACTCGACATCCTCAACCTCTTCAACTTCCCTGACCCGAACCAGATCACCGGCCCGCGGACCCCAACTACCATCCCTACCCAGGCGCTCTACCTAATGAACGCGCCCTTCGTCCAGCAACAGGCCGAGGCCCTTGCCACCCGCATTCTCGCCACCGGCATCTCCGACGAAGAACGCATCGCCCTTCTCGTTCGCACCGTGTACGCCCGCCGCATTCGTGACGGCGAGGCACAGCGCCTGCTCCAATTCCTCAACCAGGGCCAGCGCCAGGACGCCTGGAAACGCCTCTGCCATTCGCTGCTCATTTCCAACGAATTCCTCTACCGGAGCTGAAACCCATGCATTGTGGACGAACCACCGCCATAGCCTCCCGCCGCCAATTCCTCCGCACCGCCGCCTGCGGCTTCGGCTACACCGCGCTCCAATCCCTGCTCGCCGCCGATTCGCTCACCGTCCGTGCGCCGCATCACACGCCCAAAGCCAAGCGCGTCATCTTCCTCTTCATGCAGGGCGGCCCCTCGCACATGGACATGTTCGACTACAAGCCGGAACTGGAAAAACGCGCCGGCCAGCCGCTCAGCTTCCAACTCCCCAAAAACTACGAAGCCCCCGGCATTCGCGACGCCCGCCTCTTCGGCCCCATCGGCAAATTCGTCCGCCAGGGCCAGCGCGGCTTCCTCATGACCGACATGCTGCCGCAGACGGGCAGCATCGTCGACGACCTCTGTTTCCTTCAAGGCATGCATGCCGATAGCGAAGCCCACGCCCCGGCCATCCGCCAGTTACATACGGGCCACAGCATTCAGGTGCGTCCGTCCATGGGTTCCTGGGTCCTATACGGGCTCGGCACCGAAAACCAGAACCTGCCCGGCTTCGTCACCATCTGCCCCGCCCTTGGCGGCGATGGCGGCACTCCCCAATTGTTCGGCAGCGCGTTCCTCCCGGCCCTCTATCAAGGCACGCCCATCGGTCAATCCGGCAACGCCAAAAACGCCCACATCGGCTATCTCCACGATCCTTCCACCACCACTGCCGAGCAGCGCCGCCAGCTCGATTTCCTCGCCGAGGTGAACCGCGGCCACCTTCAGCAAACCGGCGCCGACCCCGAACTCGAAGGCCGCATCGCCTCCTTTGAACTTGCCTTCCGCATGCAGATGGAAGCTCCCACCGTCCTCGATCTCTCCAAGGAAACCGAAGCCACCCGCAAGCTCTACGGCATTGACGAAAAGGAGACCGACGACTTCGGCCGCCAGTGCCTCATGGCCCGCCGCCTGGCCGAAGCCGGAGTCCGCTTCGTCCAGATCACCGATGGCGGCTGGGATCATCACGGACGCCTCCGCCAAAGTCTTCCCGTCCGCTGCAAAGCCGTCGACAAACCCATCGCCGCGCTGCTGACCGACCTCAAGCAACGCGGTCTGCTTCAGGACACGCTCGTGCTCTGGGGCGGCGAGTTCGGACGCACCCCCTTCGATCAGGATCTTTCCCAGGGCAAGGGCCCCATCACCGATCGTGGCCGCGAGCACAACCCGCGCGGCTTCACCATGTGGATGGCAGGCGGCGGCGTCAAACCCGGCACCGCCATTGGCCAGACCGACGAGTTCGGCTGGGAAGCCGTCCAGGGCAAAACGCACATCCACGACCTGCATGCCACCATGCTCCACTTGCTCGGCCTCGACCACGAACGCCTCACCTACCGTTACACCGGCCGCGACTTCCGTCTCACAGACGTGCATGGCCGTGTGGTACAAGAGATTCTGGCGTGAAAGGTACAAGAGAAGATCTCCACAAATCCCGCATCTACGCGGATGTCTTGAAGCGTATCCTGAGAGGCGACCTCAAACCCGGCGAGCGTCTCGTCGAAACGCAGCTTGCCGACCAGTACTCGGTCAGCCGCACCATCATCCGCGAAGTGTTGTTCATGCTCACGCGCGATGAACTCGTGGAGCGTCACCACAACCGCGGCACACAAGTGGTTTCCTTCACCCCTGACGATGTCGAGGATCTCTACGAGATTCGCAAGAACCTCGAAATCCTGGCTCTGCGCACAGCGATTCCGGCCATGCCGCTTGAGCCGCTTTTCGACTTTGAGCGCCGTCTCCGCGTCCTGAACGCCCGGCCTGCCTCTCAAACAGCGGCCCAGCACGCCGAACTGGACATCGCCCTGCACGGCTTCATCTTTGCTCACTGCCGCAATCGCCGGCTCATCAGCTATCTCGAAAACATCTCCCAGCTCATCCACTCCCTGCGCCTGCTCGGGTACGAACTCGAAGACGTGGTCCGCCAGACCGGCGAACAACACCTCGCCCTCGTCCAAGCCTTCATTCGCCGCGACATCCCCCTGGCTGAAAAGATCCTCGCCGAACACATCGACATCAGCAAGCGCAACGCCCTGGAAATGCTCCTTGTCCAACGTGCCGGCCGCAGCCAGCCCCGCCTCGAAGTAGTGAAGGAAAGCGCCGCCGGCTAGAGTTTACGCCAGAGATTTTCGGTCCGAAGTGCCCCAATTCCCCCGAGGATGTCCTCCTCGTCCGCTTCTTCCTCCGACGCTACGGTCAGGTCCCAGGTGTCGGCAACCCCATCACCGCCCAACTCCCCATCATTCCCACTTACGACCAGAACCTCAGCGACGAGATCCGCAAGTTCCAGGAACACGTCCGCGCCACTGGCCGCAAGGTCACCGTCGATGGCGTCGTTACGTCGCCAGTGACCCGGAATGCCCCACCGTCCTCAAGGACAAATTCAAGGAAGTGACGTTCTACGTCTGACTGCGGCTACCGCCGCGCAATCGGGATCCCTGTCCGCAACAGGGCGCGCTCCACGTCGTCTTCCATCATTCGCGATGCGTCGTACTCCACGCTGATCGCGTTGAGTCCCGGCTGGCGCAGCCGCACCCGCTGAATTCCATACACGCCGTGCACGCGGGCCAGCGCATCCAGATCCGCATCCCCCAACGGGCGCACCAAATCGAATTCCAAATCCACCTTCGTCATCGATTCTCAGAATACCAACTCACCCTACCCAGTGGAACCCGCCGCTGCCACAGCCGTAACATGGAAGTTCCCATGAGAATCGCAACGCTCCTCGTTCTGCTTACCCTCTCCGCCTTCGCCCAGGAGGACCGCATCCAGGTCACCGCCACTCGGACGGTCCAACTCAAAGCCGACGAGGCCATCCTCAGCATCAATCTGCTCGCCCCACTCACCGCCTCGCTGGAAGGTGCCCTTCAGGCAGTCGCACCCATCGGCATCAAGGAATCCGATCTCACCAGCGTCAACCAGACCTTTGGTCTCCCCGTCTCCATCCCGCCCTCATCGGCAACCAACCGCATCAGCTACTCGTTTACCTTCAAGGTGCCCTACTCTGAACTCAATTCCGTCCTCCAGAAGATCGACCAAGCCCGCCGCACCGTCACTTCCAACGACTCCGGCATGGACATTTCCGGCCAGGGGCTACTCGGCCTCACGGCATCGGACAAATCGCGCCAGGACGCGCGCGCCCAACTCACCACCGACGCCATCGCCCAAGCCCGTGCCCGAGCCACCGAAATCGCCCGCGCTGCCGGACTCACCCTCGGCCGCCTCACCGGCATCGATGAAATCCAAACGTACTCCACCAGCCCTCTGGCTCCCAACCTCTCCGAAGGCATCACGATCCTCGCCCGCTTCGCCACAAGCCAGTAGAGCAAATCCCATCGTGGTATTGTGTACACAGAGTACGCAACTATGGAAACCGAAAAAATCGGCATGCGCGAATTCCGCGAGAATCTCGCGGGTTATCTGGAGGCCGGAAAGCCGCTAGCCATTACACGGCATGGGGAAACTCTCGGCTTCTATATCCCTGCTCAGAAAAAGAGCCGTAAGGCAGAAATCGACTCGATGCGGGCAGCCGCGAAGGCACTCGACGCGATGATCGCCGCATGGGGCGCCACTGAGAATGAACTCATGCAGGAGTATAAGGATATCCGTCGCGCGAGCCGTGAGAAGAAACGGAATGTCAAGTAAGGCCGAGGCCGAGGAGCACTTGGCCGCACTTTTGGTCAAGCGCGGAGGTGATCCCGAAGCAAACGTCCACTAAGGACCATCAAACGCACAATTGCAAGGTTCGAACTTGGCGGTCTTGGCAGCCCCTATGAAACTCAACATGCGCGAGTCTCCATGCCCCCCCAAGTCCAACCCACGCCGCCAGCCGTGCCTCATCCCATTCCTGTTTTCTTAGCGGCCTTCGCGTCTTTGCGGCTTTGCGAGAAAGCGTGACTCCGCCCGAACCCGCAACCCGCGATAACTCCCTTCCCTGTATGATGGAAAGTGGGGCTGTACGCCCGCCTTGTCTCACCAATTCCCATGTCTCAAGAACCCGAGTCCCCGATTACTGTCAACTCCTGGCTCGAAGAAGAGCTCTTCACCCAATACCTCAACGATCGCCGGGCCGTTGATGAAAGCTGGAACAGCGTATTCCAGTCCAAGGAGAAAACCCCCAACGGCAACGGCGCGACCTACCGTCCCGCAGCCACTCCTGCCGCCTCGCACCCTCCACTGCCAGTCCCCGCCGGCGAGCCTGCCCTCCTCCGCGGCGCCCCTGCCAAAATCGCCGAGAACATGGCGGCGTCCCTCACCATCCCTGTCGCCTCCTCGCAACGCATTATCCCCGTCAAGGTCATGGAAGAGAACCGGCGCATTCTCAACCAGCACCGCTCCCTCACCGGCAAATCGAAGATCAGCTTCACCCATCTGGTCGCCTGGGCCATCGTGAAAGCGCTCGGCAAGCATCCCAACATCAACAACGCGTTCGCCGAAATCGACGGCGCCCCGCATCGCGTCGTGCGCTCCGAAATCAACCTCGGCATCGCGGTCGATGTCGCCGGTAAAGACGGCTCGCGCAGCCTGGTCGTCCCCAGCATCAAGAACGCCGGGGCCATCAATTTCCAGGAGTACATGAACGCCTTTGACGCCCTCGTCGGCAAGGCGCGCACCAGCAAGTTGACCATCGCCGATTTCACCGGCACCACCATCTCCCTCACCAATCCTGGCACCGTCGGCACGTTCGGCTCCATGCCTCGGCTGATGGTCGGCCAAGGTGCCATCATCGCCACCGGCGCCATCGATTTCCCCGCTGAGTATCAGGGCGTCTCCCCCAGCGTCCGCGCCATGATCGGCGTCAGCAAAGTGATGGCCGTCTCCTGCACCTACGACCATCGCATCATCCAGGGCGCTGAATCCGGCATGTTCCTCGCCACTCTTCAGGAGCTGCTCCAGGGCGAACACAAGTTCTACGACCAGATCTTCATGGATCTCGGCATGCCGCACCACCCCGTGCGTTGGGAACCGGACCGTGTCCAGGCCCTTCCCGGTTTCGGCGGCGCATCCACCAATACCGAGGACATTGCGAAGCAGGCAGCCGTCCTGCAGCTCATCAACGCCTATCGCGTGCGCGGCCACCTCATTGCTGACCTCGATCCGCTCGGCTCCGATCTGCAGTATCACGCCGAGCTTGACCCGGCCACCTACGGCCTCACTCTGTGGGACCTCGATCGCGAGTTCCTCACCGGCACGCTCGGCCGCTCCAACGGGGAAGAAGGCCTGCAGTACGCCACCCTGCGCGAGATCCTCGAAACGCTTCGCAACACCTACTGCGGCAAGATCAGTTGCGAGTACATGAACATCCAGCATCCGGAGCAGAAGCGCTGGCTGCAGCAGCACATGGAGCCGCAGGCCAACTCCTGGCCCCTCGACACGGTCACTCGCCGCCGCGCCTTGCAGGAGCTGATCGAAGCGGAAGCCTTTGAGCATTTCCTCCACTCGCGCTTCCGCGGCCAGAAGCGGTTCGCGCTCGAAGGCTCGGAATCCGCCACAGTCATCCTCGATGCCGTGCTCTCCCACTGTGCCAATCAAGGCGCCGCGGAAGCTGTCATCGGCATGGCCCACCGTGGCCGCCTGACGGTGCTCGCCAACATCGTCGGCAAGCCGCTCACGCAGATCTTCACCGCCTTCGAAGGCGAGCTCGATCCCGACGCTACGCAAGGCTCCGGTGACGTGAAGTATCACCTCGGCGCAACGGGCATCCACGTCTCCGCCAGTGGCAAAGAGACCAAGGTTTCCGTGTCCCCGAACCCCAGCCATCTCGAGGCCGTCAATCCAGTTGTCGAAGGTATCGTCCGCCCCAAGCAGGATCGCCTCGGCGATACCGAGCGTGCCCGCGTCATCCCTATCCTTGTCCACGGCGACGCAGCCTTCGCCGGACAGGGGGTGGTGGCCGAAACGCTGAACCTCTCCCAGCTCGAAGGCTACTGCACGGGTGGCACCATCCACCTCATCATCAACAACCAAATCGGTTTCACTACGAACCCTTACGAATCGCGCTCCACGCACTACTGCACCGACGTGGCCCGCACCGTCCAGGCGCCCATCTTCCATGTCAACGGCGACGATCCCGAAGCCTGCCTCCGCGCCGCGGAACTCGCTTTCGAATACCGCCAGGCCTTTAAGAAGGATGTCGTGATTGACATGTTCTGCTATCGCCGCCACGGCCACAACGAAGGCGACGATCCGAACTACACCCAGCCGGTGATGTACCGCAAGATCAAGCAGCAGCCTTCCGTCGCCACGCAGTATGCCGAAAAGCTACTCCGCGAAAAGGTGCTCACCGCCGCGGAAGTCGAGGAGCTTCGCAAAGCCTATCAGCACAAGCTCACTGCTGCCTATGAAGAAGCGCAGCGCCCGGAAGCGAGCTACGAAGTGCAGGAGATCGCCGACGTCCAGCTCGATATTCCGCTGCCCGCCGGCTGCACGACAGCGACCAATGAAGAAGCCATTCGCCGGGTGATTCATTCCATCACTTCCGTCCCGGCCGATTTCCATCTTCATCCAAAGCTGAAGAACTTCTTCGACAAGCGCCGCGAAGTGCTCAACGGCGCACCGATGGATTGGGCTACTGGTGAGGCCATTGCCTTCGGCACACTGGTGCTGGAAGGCCGCCCCGTGCGCCTCAGCGGCCAGGATAGCGGACGCGGCACCTTCAGCCAGCGCCACCTTGAGGTTTACGATGTCGAGTCCGGCGCGGGATATGTCCCCATGCGCCACATCGATCCGGCGCAGGCCCGCTTCGATGTCATCGACAGCTCGCTCAGCGAATTCGCCGTCATGGGCTTCGAGTTCGGTTACTCCATCGGTGACCCCACCACGCTCGTCATGTGGGAAGCGCAGTTCGGCGACTTCGTCAACGGCGCCCAGATCATGATCGACCAGTTCATCTCTTCGGCCGAATCGAAGTGGGGACAACCGAGCGGTCTCGTGCTGCTGCTGCCCCACGGCTATGAAGGGCAGGGCCCGGAGCATTCCAGCGCCCGCATCGAACGCTTCCTGGTCCTCTGCGCCGAAAACAACATGCAGATTGCCAACTGCACCACGCCCGCGCAGTACTTCCATCTGCTTCGCCGCCAGATGCTGGGCGGCCCCGACAAGCGCGGGATGCGCAAGCCGTTGGTCATCTTCACGCCGAAGAGCATGCTGCGTCATCCGCGCGCGGTTTCCTATCTCCCGGACCTCACTTCCGGCACCTTCCAAGAGGTGATACCAGACAACCTGCCGGCCCATCCAGTACAGCGCGTGGTCTTCTGTACAGGAAAGCTGTACTGGGAGTTGCTTGCCGCCCGGGAAGAGAAGAAGGCCGACCAGGTCGCCATCGTCCGTCTCGAACAGATGTATCCGTTCCCGGCCGCGCAGGTGGAAGAGCAACTGCAGCGCTACGCCCCCACGGCGGAAGTGGTCTGGGCGCAGGAAGAGCCGCGCAACATGGGCGCATGGCGCTTCGTGCGCGAATACTTCGATCCGCTGCTGGAGGGCTCCAAGCGCCGCCTTCGTTACGCCGGGCGCAAAGAGAGCGCCAGCCCCGCCACCGGCTCCAGTAAGCGCCACGCGCAGGAACAGGCCGAGTTGATCGAAGACGCCATTTCCGCGGTTCCGCCGCCACGCAAGACGCCTACTGTGCGCCGCCGGGTGAAGGTCTCCGCCGTCTAAGCAATCCGGTGCACCGATGCCCATCCCCCGCAAGGAGAAACTCTGGGTGGGATGCGGCACTTTCCTTGCCGTCTACTGCTTCTTCCTCGAATACCTGTGGCCCCTGCGCCGCGTGCACCTGTTCTCTGACATCGAAGGCTACCACTGGCCGCTGCTCAGCTATGCCTATCAAGCCTTGCGCGAGGGGCGTTTCCCGCAATGGGACTCGGGCATCTACTGCGGCATCAGCTTCGTTGGCAATCCGCAGGCCGCGCTGTTCTATCCACCCAACTGGCTGCTGTTCGCCTTCAGCTTTCCGCGGAAAGCCATCTCTTACGTTACGCTCGAGTTCGTCGATGTACTTCACTTCTGGATTGCCCTCCTGCTGGTGTATCTGTGGCTCCGCGACCGCGGCTATCATCTGCTGACGGCGCTGCTTGCGGGGCTCTGCTTCGCCTTCAGCGGCTATGTCATGGGTGACATCCAACACCTTGGCGCGACTAACTCCTATACTTGGTTCCCGCTTGCGCTTTGGGGCATTGACGAAGCTTCGCGCATGGATAGCTATCGTCCCCTTTGGAAGCTCACCGCCGGCTCCGCGCTCTCTTTCCTCGCCGGCTATCCGCCCGAGTGGGCCGTGCTTGCCGCTTGTGCGCTCACCTATGCTCTTTGCCTGCCGCATCGCCGCCGCATCGTCCCCGCGGCCCTGGCGGCCCTCATCCTTTCCCTTGGCATCTGCGCGATCCAGATCCTGCCTACGCTCGAAGCCTCGAAGCTCAAGGTGGCGGCGAAGTACTATGGCGATCCGCTGCCCTGGCTGCTGCTGAGCAATCTCTTCCTTCCGAACCGCTTCGATCAAAGCCGCAGCGTACCCATGGGCCTGGGCGAAGAGCAGTATCTCTACATCGGCGCGCCCGGCCTCTTCGCGTTGCTCTGGCTCATCGCGACACGGCGCTGGCGGCCCGCGCTGCCGGGCATCGCGATCGCCGCACTCTCCCTTTGGATGATCCGCAATCCGTTCGGCTGGACAGGAGCGCTGCTCGATGTTCTGCCGCGGTTCAATGAGATCGTGCGCAACTGGAACTTCCTTGCTGGCTTGGCTCTTGCTTCCACACTGCTCACCGCGGTCGCAGTGGAGGACACCATCGCTCGCCCGTCGAAGCCGCGTCTCATCCCCTTCGCACTCGGGGCGTGCGCGCTGTGGTGCGCGTGGCTCTGGTACGTCTGGATCCCCGGTGGCCGCGACTTCGGTGCAGGCTGGAAGAGCGCCATCGAGGCAGCCATCACGCTCCTCATCTTCGCCGCGCTGCTGCGTGCGCCCAAGCGTGGCATCGTGACCGCCGCGATTCTGTTCCTTGTCTACACCGAGTTCAAAGTGTACGGCACCAACCGCCGCTTCAGCGCCTCGCAGGACGACATCAATCGCTTCTTCGCCCCCGATGCGCGCACCGGCGGCCCGGGCATGTTGGGAGTGGATGACGCCGTCTATCGCCAGCTAAAGGCTAATCCCCATTACCGCATCGCGCTGCTCGACAGCCTGGTGCATGACGATATGCGGCACTACCGGCTCTCCACGCCGCAGGGGCTCGATCCGATGCTTCCCGCGCAGTACCGTCGCGAGGTGGAGCGCTTCCTCGCCTTCCACTCCGATCGCGAGTTTCTGCCCGATCCTTTCCACGACGCATCGCTCCGCCAGCTTGGTGTTCGCTACCTCATGGTTCCCCAATCGCACGCGGCGTACAAGAGGCTCCGCAGCGACCCGCGCTGGCGGCTGATGGAACCATCCACCAGCTTCTTCCACGTCTTCGAATATCAGCAGGCGGAGCCCATCTTCGCCTTTGCCAACGGCTCGGCCAAGCCGCGGCAATGGACCCCCGAACAGCGCCGCATGGAAGTGGAAGCGAGCATGGGCGGCCCGCTGATCTTCAAGGAACAGTACGCCCCCGGCTGGACGGCCACCATCGATGGCGCCCGCGTTCCCATTGCCCGCGAGAGCCTCGCCTTCCAGAAGATCGAGGTCCCTGCCGGCAAGCACATCATCGTCTTCACGTACAGTTCCCCCGCGCTGCCATACGGAGCCGCGCTCACGCTGGCATCACTATTGATCCTGGCTGTTTCTATAATCAAGGTGAGGTAACCGCATGGAAGTCAGACTGCCAACGGACTTGACACTGCAAATCCAAAAGGAGCTCGCCGCCGGCGGCTACCGCGGTGTGGACGATCTGTTGGAGCAAGCGCTTCGCCGGTTTCTCGAAGAGCGTCAAGCCGGACAGCAGCGCCGCGACGCTCTCCGCCGAATCGCCCAATCTGTGGATGAAGCTGGGTTTTACGACAAGGTAACCATTCCCGGTAACCAATGACCGCCCTTCCCGTCGCTGTCTTGGACGCTTGCGTTCTCGCTAACTTCTCCCTGTGCGACACGCTTCTGCGGCTGGCGGAGCCTCCAGCTCTCTATGAGCCCAAGTGGTCGGAAGAGATCATGATGGAGACCCTGGGAACACTGGAGTTCAAACTCGGTTGGCCACTGTCGCTGATTTCACATTTCGATACAGAGCTGCGGAGGAACTTCGATGGCGCCTGGATTCGGGGCCATGAATCCCTTGTCTCCAGCATGACCAATGACGACAAAGATCGGCACGTTGCAGCCGCGGCGACGCATGCTGGAGCGGATTACATCGTCACCTTCAATTTGCGGCATTTCGCACCTGTGCACTTATCTCACTTTGGAGTCCTTGCGCTCCACCCGCAAGCGTTCTTGATCGGGCTTTACGAACTGCATCCTAAGGCCGTAATCACAAAGCTGCATCAGCAGGCAGAGGACCGGGGCCGGCCCCTGTCACGCCTCTTTGAGATCCTCCACGCTACGGTTCCGGCTTTCGTCGAACATCTACGAGCTTCGGAACGCTAATAGACAGGGTCCCGATCCAAGTCCGACCTTCTTACTTCAACATTCAGGCCGAATCGCGCCACGATTGCTTGAACCGTTTGAAGTACCCACGTCGGCGTCGTCGGTGCGACGAATATTGCTTCGACAAGAACATCCAATGGGATCGTGATGGAGATGCCATCACCGGTTTCAAGGACTGGCGCTTTCAAACTGGTAAGCTGCTGGATAATGGCTCTCACCTCTTGCTCATGTTCAAAGCCGCTGCGTTTGCACAGGTATGGTCCAAACGTAAATCCAGTGGGCACAGGGTCAGTGCTGTAGTCCATGTAACGAACTCGTCCCACGTAGATCGACTGGGGTGCTCGTTTCAGAGATTCACTCAGGCGCCGATAGCTTGTTCGAATTGCGATTCCATTCTGGCCTCGGGAATAGTGAGCCCACATGGCGGCGGATTCATGAAGGCTGGCATGCCAGCAGCAGATGAACGTCAGCTTTCGCAGGCGGAGCCCCATGGAGCTGAACATCTCCGATGTGGAATCGCGAAGCGTCGGCGGCAATTCCGAATACATCCGCTCCCGCGCCTTCGAGTTGAGATCAGCGATGGAGCCCTCCCATGAGTCCTCCAGCTTGTCAGCGCGGCAGAAGAACAGGCTCGATGTTTCCAGCAACGCGATGAACTTGGCGAAGTCGAGGTATCGCCACAATAGCGGCTCTTCTGGCAAGGGAGGAAACAGCGGATGACTTTCGACAGGCATGGGAGTCGACCAGCTTGGAAAGGCGCTTACTTGAGCCGCTCCAGGCGGCCTTTCCTGCGGACGATGTTCTTGTAGTCCCATTGGATATCGCGGGACTTCGTGAGCCAGCGCCGCAGGTCGTCCACGTTCACCTGGTCCACGCTGGTGTAACGGGCTCCCGCCGATTTGAAACCACCTTCTTTTTGGAGCCCGACCTCATCGAAGGACTCCCCACTCCAGAAGAGAAGCCGGACGCCACCCTTCAACTTGCTGTATCCGACAATCGGGTTCCCTTCGAGAAACCACACGGGGTGCGCATGCCAGATCTTGTTCTCCGCCTCCGGCAAGGCACGGTCGATTTCGGTGGCCAGCAGATCGCAGATCCGCGCATCGGCGGGAGCCTGCGCTTGGTTGTACTTGCTTGTATCCGGGTGCATCTTTGTTACTCGCTGGGGCGGCCGCGCCGGTCGGGCTGCGGTTTCGGCAGAGGCTTGCGCGGGATCATCTCTTCGCGCATCGCGGTGTGGTAGATGAATGACGCCATGATGGCCGAGGCCTGCATCAGGTCACCCTTCGAAATGTGATCGTAGACGTCCATGTTCGAATGATGTGTGCGCGTGGAGTATTCGAGCGGTTCCTGAATGAACTGGAACGCCGGGATGCCCACCGCATCGAAGGACAGGTGATCGGTGCCGCTGGTGTTGCGGATGCCGAGCGTTTTGGCCCCCAGATCGGCAAAAGGCGCCAGCCATGCCGAGAAGATCGGGCGCACCATGTCGTTGCCCTGCAGGTAGACACCGCGGATCTTGCCGCTGCCGTTATCGAGGTTGAAGTAGGCCGACACCTTGCCGTGCTGGGAGGTGAGCTGCATCTTCGCCGGATCCGCGAAGTGCTCCTTCACATACGCCTTGGAGCCGAGCAGGCCCTGCTCTTCGCCGCTCCACAGCACCATGCGCACGGTGCGGTCCATACTGAGGTTCAGTGATTTCAGAATCCGCATCGCTTCGATCGCGACAGCGCTGCCCGCGGCGTTGTCCGTTGCGCCCGTGCCGCCCTGCCACGAGTCGAGGTGCGCACCGACCATCACTACTTCCTCCTTCTTGCGCCCACCGGGGATCTCGGCGACGACGTTCCAGGAGTCCATGTTCTCCTCGATGATCCGCGCCTGCACGTCCAGCTCCAGCTTCACGGTGATCTTCTTTTCGAGCAGCCGGACGATGCGGTTGTAGTGCTCGGAGGTGAGTGCGATCATCGCCGGAGGCGCGGGGTTCTTCGTCTCATGGCTACCGCCGGATGACGCGAAGACGGTGCCGCCGTCGGCGGTGTAGCTGGTCACAATGGCAGCCAACACGCCTTCGTCCCTGAGGAAGGCCGCGCGCTTGTTGCGGAACTGGCGCATCTCTTCGGTGGTGCGGCGCGCCGGACTTGCGCCGGGGTCGGGAGCTGCTTCGAGTGCGGCCAGATCGGCATCGGAGTGACGCCTGGCCAGTGGGGTAAGCGCGAGCGGGGTTTCCCGCGGCTCGTCGATGAGTACGATCTTCCCCTTCAGCTTGCCCTTGTGCTTTTCCAGGTCCGCCGGGACCTTGAGCACGGCGTAGACAGGCTCGCCGGTGACAGGCCCATGAGTGCCGCCGCTCCAGACGAGAGGGAAGCCGATCAGCGGCGTGTAGGCGGGCTCGATCAGATGGGCGGAGAACTTCGTGTACTCCCAGCCGCGGCCGAACGGCCCCCATTTCTCCAGACGCGGATTCGTGAGCGAGTATTCACCGGCTCGCTTCACGACCCAATCGGCGGCCTTCTTGTAACCGCTCGATCCGGTGACCCGCGGTCCGTTGACATCGGTGAGGTAGAACAGATGGTCCATCACCTTGGAATTCTGAAGGGCTTCGGTGCGAATCCGATGGATGACGGAGAGGTCTACCTTCTCCTCGGCGGGGAGCAGGGCCACGCCTAAAGCAGCAACGAGAGCGAAGATCATTTGAGGGAAAGAATAGCAAACGCTAGAATCAGAGTACGCGTGCGCATCACCATTTCCAAGGAGAACTACCTCAAGGCGATTGCCGAGGCAGAGAGCGAGGGGCAGACGGTCATTGCCGCAACGTTGGCGCGATGGCTGAACGTGTCGCCGCCGGCGGTGACGATGGCTATCAAGCGCCTGAAGCGGGATAACTGCATCGTTGTCGATAAGGACGGACAGATCACGCTGACGCAGGATGGCCGCGAGATTGCCACGCGGCTGCTCAACCGCCATCATCTGATTGAGCGCATGCTCACCGAGATATTCGGCATGGAGTGGTACAAGGTCCACGAGGAAGCCGAGCAGTTGGAGCATGCGGTTTCCGAGGACTTCGAGCGTCGGCTGGTGGAACGCCTGGGGCCCGGCGGGGTTTGCCCGCATGGAAACGTGATTGGCCTCGATACTCCCGAGGAACGGCGCAAGCGCGGCTGGCTGCCATTGGGGGATTTACCCAAGGACGATGCGGCGCAGGTGATGAGCGTCTTCGAACGCGACCGGCAGTTGCTGGAGTACTTCGATGGGCTCGGCATCCGCCCCGGGGCCACCCTACAGATGCTGAGTCAGAATTACGATGATACGATTACCCTATCGATTGATGGCCGGTCTGTTCCGCTAGGAAGGGCCGCGGCCAACAAGGTTTGGGTTGAACCAACTCACTAAAGGGGAAAGTTGCAAGTCATGAAGAAGACGATCGGGCTGATGGCCCTCTCAGCATTGTTGTGCTCGTCCGCTGCGCTGGCGCAGGATGAGACCAAAGACCGCAAGACCGTGCGCGGGAAGCGCATGGAGAAGCAGCAGGAACGGATCAAGGAAGGCGTCAAGGACGGCAGCCTCACGAAGCGGGAAGCCGCGAAGCTCGAAGCCAAGGAAGCAGCGATTGCGGCCGAGGCCCGCAAGGACCGCAAGGACGGCGGCGGGATGACGAAGAAGGAAAAGGCCAAGATCAACGCCAAGCAGAACAATGTGAGCCAGGACATCTACAAAGAGAAGCACGATAAGCAGACGAAGAAGCAATAAGTGCGGCCGCTTGCTCTGATCACGGGCGCTTCGTCGGGTATCGGCGCGGAGTTCGCAAGGCAGGTGGCGCGGAAGGGCTTCGACCTTGTGTTGGTGGCCCGGCGCGCCGACCGCCTTGCGGAGCTTGCGGCGTCTTTGCCGGTAGAGTGCGAAGTGCTGGCCGCGGATCTGGCGGATCGCGGCGATGTGCAACGAGTGGCGGCGCGAGTGAGCAACGAGCAGCGGCTGGAGCTGCTGGTGAACAATGCGGGCTTCGGAACGAAGGGCCGCTTTTGGGAAGCGCCGTTGGCCGAGCAGCAGCGGATGCACGCACTGCATGTCGATGCGACGGTGGAGTTGACGCATGCTGCCCTGCGCGGGATGGTGAAGCGTGGCAAGGGGGCGGTGATCAATGTGGCTTCCGTGGCCGCTTTCTCGCGGAGCCAATCGAACGTGAGCTACTGCGCGACGAAGACCTGGATGGTGGCGTTCACCGAAGGGCTTGAGCTGGAACTGCGGGGCATCGGGTCGGCGGTGCAGGTGCAGGCGTTGTGCCCGGGGTTCACCTACTCTGAGTTTCACGACACGATGGGTGTGTCACGAGACCGCATCCCGCGATCGCTGTGGATGAAGGCGGAAGATGTGGTGGCCGATTCGCTGCGCGGCCTGGACCACCGCAAGATGATCGTGGTGCCGGGGTGGCGGTACCGGCTGTTTGTGACTCTGTTCGGACGCTTGCCACACTCGTGGCGGATGAAGCTGCAGCAGAGTTCGCCGCACACGCGCGGACGGGTTTAGACCTTGAAGATGGAGTTGGAGACGGTGCCGGTGCTGTCGGCGAAGGACTCGGCCTGAATGTCCATGGAGCGGAGAATGCTGAGGTAGACATTGGCCATGCGGGTCTCGCCGTTGCGCCAGTAGACGCCGTGTTTGAGGCCCATGTTGGCGCCGCCGGCGATGAGCGTGGGCAGGTTCTTCGGGTTGTGCGTGGTGCTGGCGCCGGAGCCGAACAATACGATGGTGTTGTCGAGGAGGCAGCCGTTGCGGTCTTTGTAGCTGGTGAGGCGGGTGAAGAAGTGGGTGATCTGTTCGGCCAGGAAGCGATCGTATTTGGCGAAGTTCGTCTGCCCTTCCTTGTCCGTGGCATGTGACAGGTTGTGGTGTGTCTTGGCCAAGCCGAGCTTGATGGGGAAGGTATCGCTGATGCCCATGCCGTCTTCGCGGTTGAGCATGAAGGCCACTGAGCGGGTGATGTCGGCATCGAAGGCCAGCGCGATCAGATCGAACATTGTCCGGTAGTAGTCGGCGGGCTCGCCTTCGGATGTCGCGTCGAGATTGAGGTGCGAGTAATCCTGCTTCTTGAGCGGGATGTCGATCCACTTCTCGGAGGCGATGAGGCGCGTCTCGACTTCGTTGAGCGAAGTGAGGTATTGATCCATGCGCTCACGGTCGGACTTGCCCAACTGCTTGTCGAGGGTTTTGGCGCTTTCGACGACGGCATCGACGAGCTTGATGCGGTGCTGGAGCTTGGCACGCTCGGACTGGATGGAGTCGCGGTCGCCGCGGAAGAGGCGGTTGAAGATGCGGCGGGGATTGTTCTCGGCCGGGATCGGCTTGCCTTCGAGGTTATAGGAGATGGTGCCGGTGCGGGAGAGGAAACCGGTGCCCGCATCAATGGAGAGGATGAGCGAAGGCTGGCGGCAATACTGCTTGGTGTGGAGAGCGATGACCTGATCGAGGCCGACGGTGTTGTAGGTGCCGGGCTTCGGATTATGGAGCGGAGCGCCGGTGAGCCACATGTCGGAGCAAGTGTGGGGATCGGCCTTTGGGCCGCTGGGATGATAGAGGCCGCCCATGAAGCTGAGCTGCTTGCGGAAGGGGGAGAAGGGTTCAGTGGACTTGGAGAAGACGAACTCGCCGTTCTTTTCGGCGGTGGGGAACCAGTGCCATTCGGGGATGTTGTGGTCGGTGCTTGGCAGCGACATGCCGTTGGCTGTGTACAGTGCACAGAAGCGGCGGGGGGCTTTCTCGGTGACTTCCGCGCCCATGGCGTCGAGAACAGGGAGGGCAAGAGCAGCACCGCCTACCCCTTTGAGGAAGGCACGTCGGTCGAGTTTATAGGACTGGCTCATCGGGAATCTCCAGAACTGGCAGTGTATACATTCTACTTCAGGGATGCATGGGCGTGCATTGGGCGATGATGCGCTGGAGGCTCTCGCGCTGGGGCTCGGCGGCGCCTTGGGCGGAGGCGGGTATGAGGGCGAGCGCTTGGACCGCGATGGAACGGGCGCTCTCTTTCTGTCCTTCGGCAAAGAGGACCAAGGCTTCGGCGTATAGGATCTGGTCTTTGGGTAGGAGGCCTCCGGGCTTGAGGAGCGCGAACTGCTCCCGAGCGGAGGCGGCTTCGTTGCGGGCCGCGTAGATGGAGGCCGCTGTGGCGTGCAACGTGGAGTGGGCCGCGGTGGGCCACTCGTCTTTGCCTGCGATGGCTTCCTCGATCCAGAGTTTGGCGTCGTCGAGTTCACGGCGGTCTTCGTGGTGACAGGCGCGGAGCCAGGCTGCGGAGACGGCATCGAAGGAGCGGTGGCCGAACCTGGCGATGGAAGTGACGAGCTCGCGAGGCCAATCCCGCGGCCGGACCGTGTAGATGAAGCCGCCGAGGATGGCGAGTTGGGCCCAATGCTGTGCCGCTTCGCCGCCGCGGAGCAGTTGGAGCAGACGCGCGCCGTCACTGCGGAATCCGCTGGTGCGGAGAGGGATCATGGTGACCAAGGCGATGATCAGCGAAAGTGCACCGGTGATGCCGAGCGCGATGGCTGGTCCGGGAAAGGAGGCAAGCAGGAGCGAGGCGGGAACCAGCAGCAGAGCACCAAGCGCGGAGAAGAGCGGGCCTCCGGCGACGATGCGGAGCAGGGCACGTTTCATGTCTTCGATGTCGAGGTGAGTGCCGGGAGGCGGGGAGGAGGCTGCGAGTCCACCGGCGAGGCTGAGGTTGCGGTTGAGGGTGAAGCGGAGGCGATCGTGAGTGCGCTCGATCTTGAGCGGGCCGACGATGAAAAGGGTGAGTTGGAAGCCGCTGAGCCAGCCTCCTGCGAGGTGGCCGAGTTCATGCCAGGCGACGATGAGGAAGTAGGCCAGCGGCATGAACGCGACGTGCCAGTAGGAGAGGGCGAGTTTCACTCCGGACTGTTTGATCAGCTTGCCGCCGTAGTTGCCCAAAGCCGCACCAAGGACCGCCATGGTGAGGAAGAGAATGATGGTCGACCAACCCTTGCGGCCCGTCGCCACTACTTCTCCAGGAACATGCTGCTGTTGACGATGTAGTGGATCATGTCGCGCATGCGGTAGCCGGTGGCGCGGAGTTTGACGCCGTCGCGCTTGAGGGTGGAGATCTCGTTATAGGAAAGCGTACGGCCTGTCGCATAGGTGGCCATGTGTTTCATGACACTGAAGGCGACCTGATCGATGCGGTCCTGGCTGAGATAGCGTTTGAGGTCGTAGATGCCGGCCACTTCGGTTTTGTCCGGCAGTGTGGAGCGGGCATCGGCGGTTTCCTTCTTGAGGCGGCCACCGGCATCGAACTCTTCGAAGGCAACGCCCCAGGGATCGATCTGGGAGTGGCACTGGCGGCAGCCGGGCTGGTTACGATGCTGCTCGATGCGCTGGCGTAGGGTGAGCTTGGCATCGGGATCGTCTTTCAGTGCGGGGACGTTGGGAGGCGGATCGGCGGGCGGCTCAGCGACGATCTTACGGGCGAGCCAAGCCCCGCGTTTGACGGGATTCGATTCGCGGCCATCGGAGAGTCCGGCCATGATGGCGGCCTGTGTGAGTACGCCGCCGAGCTCACGGCGGCCGTGATTGACGGCGACGAACTGGAAGCCGCTTTCGGTCCTGTCGCCGATGCCGTAGTAGCTGGCTACGGTCTCATTGGCGACGATGAAGTCGGAGTCGATGAGATTGCGCACGGGCAGGTTTTTGCGCAGGAGGTATTCGACGAACTGGATGGGCTCCTGGCGCAGCTCAGCACGGGTGTCGCGGGTGAGATCGGGGTAACGCTTGCGGTCGGGTTCGAGGACCTGGAACTTGTCGAGGCTGAGCCACTGGGAGGCGAATTCGCGGACGAAGTTGGAGAAGTGCGGGCTGGCGACCATGCGGTCCACTTCGGCATCCAACTGCGCCTTGAGCGTTCCGTTGGAGGCGAGGGCCATGGTGGTCTTGTCAGGCGGGCTGTTCCAAAGGAAGTAGGAGAGCTTGGAGGCGAGTTCGAAGTTGGTGAGAGGCTCAGACTTTGGGGAGCTGCTGGTTTCGACCAGGAAGAGGAACTGGGGCGAGGTGAGCACTACTTGCAAGGCGTCCTTGATGTTGGAAGACTTGCGGTATGTTTCGAAGAGCGAAGCCTCCTCCGTCGCGGTGATGGGACGGCGCCAGGCGCGCGAGGCGAAGTTCCGGATGACTTCGCGGGTGGTGGGGGCGTTGAAGATATTGCGATGCGTGGCCGGGGGCCAGGAATCGTAGAAGGGGCCTTCGAATTCCACCGAGCGAACGAGGAGGCGCGGCATGTCGCGGCCGTCGGTGTATTCGCTGCGGATGGCGATCTCGCGGACGCCGGCAAGGTAGTTGACGTTGTCCTTTTCCACCTCGGGGCTGGGGTAATTGCGGATGGCGCCTTCAAAAACATATTTGGCCAGGTTTGTTCCGGCCACGGGTTGCGGCTTGCCGACGGGGGCGAAGGTGCTTCCGCAGTCGCGGCGGAAGCCGAGGTGTACGCCGAGCTTGGGAACGCGCTTCTCAAAGGTGAGGAAGTTCCGGTGGACCGGATCGCCGGATGCCAAGGGGGTGAGGACGATGTGGTCGATGTCGCGGAGTCCGGTGTACTCGGATTTCACGGTGAGGGGGCCCGCTTCGAGGCGGACGGCGGCGAAGGCCGGCTGTTCGTAGAGACCGGAGAAGTCACGGTTGCCGAGGGTGATGTGCAGCTCCTGTGGTTTCTCGGGCGGGGCTTTGGCGAATTGACGGCCGGGCTCGACGAGGCCCTGGATCTCAGTGTCGGCGAGGGCGCGGCGGTAGATGCGCACTTCATCAATTTCGCCGCGGAACTGCTGGGCGTTGGGCGTATTCGGAATGCGGCCGAGGTGGAGGTTGACATTGGGATTGTCGAGGTTCGCTGTGCCGACTTCGCCTTTCGCGACGAGGAAGCCATTGACGTAGAGCCGGGTCTGATTCTTGCCGCGCTGGACCACGGCGGCGACGTGCTGCCAGGTGTTGGGCCGGATGACGCCGGGGGGCGAGGCGACGGTACCGTTCGATTGGTTGTTGCTATTGTTGGACTCGAAGCGGAGGATGCCTTTGTTGTCGGGGATATCGAGGTACCAGCCGTGCATCCAGCTATAGCCGCCGAGGGCGATTAAGCCAGAGTGGCGCAGGGCGCGGGGGTGGATCCAGGCGGAGACGGTGAACTCCCCATCGCCGACGTTCATGGCTTCGGTGCGGGCGATGGTGGCCGTGCCTCCCGTGCCGGTGATGGAGACGGCCTGGCCGAAGGGGGAGGCAACAAATTTGGCGGTGCCATCGAGGGTGAGCCCTGCGGTGTCGCCGTTGAGGGGCCAGGAGCCGGTGAGTCCTTGTGAGAGGCGGGAGGAATCGACGGCGGCGGGGGGCTTGATGTATTCGGAGGCATGGACGTCGAGCTGGTAGACCCCGGCTTTGGGGATATTGATGGTGGGGCTCTTTTGCGGATCGCGGGCAATGACGGCGTTAGGGACGTTTTCGGGCTGAGCCGAAGTCTTGGGATCGAGCATAAGGCCGTCATTGTATTTAGCCGCCATTACGGTGACGCGGAAGCGGCCGTGGTCAGGAAGTTCGCGGAGAGAAATCTTGAAATTGGCGCGGGGGCCATATGTGCCGTCGGTGCCGAACAGCTCATCGTTAGGGATGGCGGGGCGGAGAAGGAGACCTTCGGGGACGGTGCTGTAGGCAAGTCCTTTGGGGTAACCGCCCTTGCCGCGCATGCAGGCGAAGACGGAGTGGTAGATGCTATCGAATTCGCGCCAGCCGCGGACCGTAGCGTTGCCTTCGTAGCCTTCGATGAAGCGGTACTTGGTACGCATGAAGAAGGGTTCCACGGGGAAGGGCTTTTTCGCGGTGAGCTGGGTGACGGTGAAATCCTTGTTGGCGAGGAGGAGGCTGTTGGCGCCGAGGATCAACTCTTCGGGGAGAGGATTCTTATTGATGGATGTGCCGAGGTCGACACGGAAGTTCTGTACGGCGGGTTTCCGGGCGGGGTCGACGATGGCGCGGGTGAGCGCTTCTTCGGCGATATCGAGGTAGGCCTCCAGTTGGAGCGGAGAGAGTTGGAGGGTTTCCTGGTTGTTGATGAAGCCGTCGCGGGAAATGGCATCGGGGGGTAGCGTTTCGGTGAGGTCGTCTTCGAGCTGGAGCAGGTCACGGAGGGTGTTGCGGTATTGGGAAACGGTTAAGCGGCGGATGAGGCCGTTTTTGGGAGCAGGGCGGGAGCGGGCGATTTCGAGACCTTTGGCGATCCAGTCGACGATCTGGCGGCGCTCTTCGGCGGATGGTTGCGGCATGCCTTTGGGCGGCATGGAGCCGTCGCGGACGCGGTGGCGGACGCCTTCCCAGATGCGGATGTGGCGATCCTCGAAGCCCGAGTGGAGGTGATCGACACGCACGCCGGCGGTCATGTTATCGGCGTTGTGGCATTGGGCGCAGTTCTTTGTGAGGAACGGTTTGACGGTTTGCTGGAAGTCCGCGTCCAGGGGCGCCGTGGACGGTGTTTGGGCGAACAGGAAATAAGAGCAAAGAGCGAGAGCGGAGACGGAGAAAAGCAGGGTCTTCAATTTCATAGTGATGCGTGGACACAACGGTACCGCCTAGAGTACGCGTGCGCTGTCATTTTATCACCGCTCAGAAGGGCACTGGGTTTATTGAGGCGAAGGCGAATTGCTGTCAAGCCGGGTCAGAGAAGATGGAATTTTCACTCATGAGCCGCTCCAGGGCGTATTTCTGGAAAGCTTCCCGGTCGAATTCGGGGGCTGACGCTGGGGCTTGAGGAGCTTCGGCGGGTGGATCGATTGGATCGAGGGGTTCCTGGGGCAGCGATTGGGTTTGTTTTGTAATTTTGACGTAATCGGCGAGACCTGGAGAATTGGCGGGCATCGAGGCCTGGAGCATGGCGTTGGTTTGGAGGTCTTTCAGTTGGCGCATGGCGCGATTGACGGCGCGGTCCTGATCGGCTTTGTGGCGCTGGAGTTTGCGGACACGGTCAGAGGGCTCCTCATCGAAGAGGGAGTCTGTGTTTGTGGTGGCTTCGGCGAGCAGGCGGTTGACGACACTGCGCTTCCAGATGCCGGCCGCGAGTTCCATGAAGATGGATTCCTGGAGGGCTCCGGTGGGGATGATCTGCTGGCGGAGATTGGCTTCGAGTTCTTCGAATAACGGGCGTTCGGCTTCGGAGAGCGGGAGGTACTTGGAGGAAAGGCCATGACGGGTGGCGTTCTGGGAGACGGTGGCTTTTCCGGTTTCGGAACGCGGTCCGGTGGAATGCTGCGCGTTCGAGCGATTGGCATTGATTTGAGCTTGGGAGGACATGTGCGAGATCCTTTCTGTGCCCATGGTGCCATGGGGGTGATTGGAACTTGGGGATACTTATCTGTTAAGTGGTTGATTAATTGGGGAATATTTTTTGACAATTGGAGTGATCCGGAATTTGTGAGCTTTTTTAATTAGGCCACGGATGGAAACAGATGAACGACGATGGGAAGCGCGAAACACCGCTCCGTCAAGTGCGCGGGGCGCTAGGAGATGGCCACCAGGTCCGGTTCCATGCGCTTGAGTTGGCCGCAGGCGGCGTAAATATCGAGGCCGCGGGGTTTGCGGATGAAGCAGGGCATGGACCGTTTGACGATCTGTTGGAAGCTGGCGACGCGCTCAGGGGCTGGAGTGCCGAAGGGGATATCGGGGCCGGGATTGAGGGCGATGAGGTTCACTTTGCAATGCAGATTGGCGAGCAACTTGACCACGCGCCGGGCGTCGGCGTCGGTATCGTTGACGTCTTTGAGGAGGACGTATTCGAACGTGAGATGCTCCCAGGAGCGCAGCGGGTAGGCACGGCAGGCGTCCAGCAGGTCTTTGAGGTGATACTTGCGGGTGATGGGCATTAGCTGCCGGCGCTGCTCCTCATTGGAGGCGTTGAGGGAGATGGCGAGTTTGGGGCGCACGGGATGGCGGCCGAGCTCTTCTATCTTGGGAATGATGCCGGAGGTGGAAAGGGTGAGGCGGCGTTCGCTGAGTCCGACGCCTTGCGGGTCAGTGAGGAGGAGGGTGGCTTTGAGTACGTTGGGTAGGTTGAGGAGAGGTTCGCCCTGGCCCATCATGACGACGTTGAGTTTGCTGACATCGGCGGAAAGGCCGTTGCGGGCGGCGACGTAAAGGACCTGGCCGACGATTTCACCGGCGGTGAGGTTGCGCTCCAGACCGAGCAGGGCAGTGAGACAGAACTGGCAATTGACGGGGCAGCCGACTTGCGAGGAGATGCAGAAGGTGTAGCGCTCGCCTTCGGGCATGAGAACGGATTCCACGGATTTGCCGTCTTCGAGTTGGAGGAGATAGCGCTGGGTGCCGTCTGTGGATTGGAAGCTTTGGGCAGCGGTGGGCAGGCCGAAGGGGACAGCGGCTTGGAGTTTGGCGCGGAGTTCGCGGGGGAGAGTGTGGATATTGCTGAGGGCTGCGACGCGCTGCTGATAGATAGCCTGGTAGATTTGCGTGGCGCGGAATGCGGGAACGGGAGAAGGAGAGAGCGTCTGCAGCAAGGCTGCGATCTCTGCGGCATCCATTCCAATGAGGGTGGGGGACATCTCCATTTTCCAGTGTAGCGGGAGGGGAAGCGCGGCGCGATACAATATAAATTACTAATGTCCATTTCTCACAGTACGGAGGGCATCCAGCTCACCACACTGCCAAACGGCGTTGCCGTGATTAGCGAGCAGATGCCACATGTTCGCTCGGTGGCGGTTGGAGTTTGGGTGAATGCGGGTTCGCGCAACGAAGGGATACCGCAGAACGGGATTTCGCATTTTATTGAGCACATGCTGTTCAAGGGGACGGAGAACCGGTCGGCGGAAGATATCGCGAGGCAGGTGGATTCGATTGGCGGGCACCTGGACGCGTTCACGTCGAAGGAACTGGTGTGTTTCAACGCGAAGACTCTGGATGAGCATCTGCCGCAGGGCTTCGATATCCTGAGCGACCTGGTGCTGAATCCGTTGTTCCGGGAAGACGATATCGAGAAGGAAAAGGGCGTAATTCTGGAAGAATTGAAGATGGAAGTGGACAACCCGGAGTATACGGTCCACGATCTGTTTTCATCGAGCATCTGGAAGAACCACGCGTTAGGGCGGCCGATATTGGGGAGCAAGAAGAGTATCCGGTCGTTCACGGCGGACACATTGCGGCAGTATTATTCGCACATGTACGCGCCGTCGCGGATTGTGATTACGGCGGCGGGGAATCTGACGCACGAGCAGTTGCTGAAGCTATCGGAAGAGCGGTTTGGGAAGCTGGCTCCGAGTAATGGGCATGTGGCGGTGGAATCTCCGGTGCCCCATGCGGCGGTGACGCTGAAGACGAAGCGGTCATTGGAGCAGGTGCATTTGTGCATGGGCGTGCCGTGCAATGCGCTGCCGCATCCGGACCGGTTTGCGGCGTATATTTTGAACACGGTGTTGGGGGCGGGGATGAGCAGCCGGCTGTTTCAGAATATCCGGGAGAAGCGAGGGCTGGCGTATACGGTGGGTTCGGAGCAGTTTTTGTACCGGGATTCGGGGTGTTTGTCGGTGTTCGCGGGCACGTCGGTGGAATCGGCGAAGGAAGTGGTGGAGTTGGTGTTGCGTGAGTTCCGGGAGTTGAAAGCGAAGCAGGTGACGGAGGAAGAGCTGAAGCGGGCGAAGGACAATCTGAAGGGCTCGTTTATGCTGGGGTTGGAATCGACGGTGAACCGGATGTCGCACCTGGCGCGGCAGTACATTTACTTCAAGCAGTTTTCGACGATGGATGGGATTATTGCGGATATCGAGGGTGTGCGGGCAGAGCAGTTGCAGGCGATGGCGAACGAGTTTTTCGTGCAGGATAGGATTAACCTGACGATGCTGGGGCGGTTGAATGGGATGAAGCTGACACGGGAGGATTTGGTTTGTTGATGGCGGGGTGGGGTATACTGGTGAGAGCCACTTAGCAGAGAAGCCGGTGAGGTGCGAGAGTGGTTGAATCGGGCGGTCTCGAAAACCGTTGAACCTTTACGGGTTCCGTGGGTTCGAATCCCACCCTCACCGCCATTTCAACAACTTACAGACATTCATTTGGGGCCTCCCATCGTTTCGGGGCGTTTTGCCTATCCCTTGCCAATCCAGCTAAACGCGGCTTTGCATTTCTGACGCTTCCATTGCCTTCTTGAGCGCCGCATTCATCGTCTCCGCGGCCTCGCTTTGCATGGTTGGCATCACGTGGCTGTAGATGTCCATTGTAATGGCGATCGTGGAGTGTCCGAGCCGTTCGCTGACGATCTTCGGATGGATGCCATGGCCGAGCATCTGGGTGGCGTGCGTATGCCGCATATCGTGCAGACGGACCCCCGTCAGCTTGGCCCTTCTGGCGAAGCTCTTGAAGGCGGCCGAGAAGTTGTCCGGCGGCCAGATTGAGCCGTCCTCCTGACAACAGACCAGATCCAGATCCTGATACGCCTTGCCGAGCAGTTTCTTGCGTTCCTCCTGCGCGCTGCGATGAGCCCGCAGTGCTTCCGCCGCCAGCGGCAGCAACACGATTGGACGGCCATTACGCGTCTTTGTGGGCTTGAATCGGAGCCCATCCTTGGTTTGCTCGACGGATCGGCGGACGTAGATAATGCCTGCTTGAAAGTCGATGTCTGACCACCGTATGGCCAGGAATTCACCACGGCGCATCCCGGTGGTAACGGCGATCAGGAGCGGAATGTGGACCCGCGTGCCGGCGGCGGCTTCGAGCATCCGGACGGTTTGCGCTTCATCGAGCGTCTGCATTTCTTTACGCTCTGGCTTGGGCGGCTGCACTGCATCAGCGGGATTGCGGTGCAGCAGTTGCCATTTGACAGCTTGGCGGAGTGCTGCTCTCAACACGCGGTGATGGTGGAGAACCGTCTGGGCCGACAGTCCACCGTTTCCGTTGGTGCGGCCCGAGTTCAATTCTCGTGAATAGTAGTTCTGGATGTGAAGTGGCTGCAACTCGTTGAGCTTGATTTTGCCGAGCGCGGGAATGAGCTTGTTTAACACGATGTCCTTGTACCGTTCATAGGTCTTTGGGGCAACGAGAGTGGCAATGAAGGGGAGCCACTGCAGAAGGAGGTATTCGCCGACCGTAGCCTGAGATGGCTCAATCACGCACCCTGTTTCCTGTTGATGCAGTAGACGGTTCAGTTCCGCTTGGGCTTTCTTCCGGTTGCCCCTGACCGTCTTAAACATGTACTTCTTTCGGCCCGTGAAGGGATCTCTGCCGAGGTAGATGGTTAGCGAGTAGGAGTTTTCGGAACGCTTTCTGATACTGCCTGTCACGTCAGTTGATCCATTCACTCGGCTCGACGAACGTCGCGACGTCCAAACTTCGGAGAAGCCGGCACAGTTCGGCTAGGGCTTCCCTCTTGGGACCCGTTACTATCTTCCGCTTGTAGTGCTTCCTCCCGGTCATGGGGTCCTTGCCCAGAAAGATGACGAGCGTCCAGGACGCTGAGGAACGCTTTCTGATACTGCCAATCATTTATTTGATCCACCTTTCTACGGAATCCGCTTTGACCTGCAGCCGTTCCGCGATGGCGGCGACTGACAGTCCTTTGGCGTGAAGTTCCTTTGCGAGTTCGACGCGCCGACGGTATGCTTTATTCCGGCAGGCGGGGCTACAGAACTTCATGTCATCCTGCTTGTCCGCGGATACAGGAAACCACTTGGAACACCGTTCGCATTTGTTGAAGTGCGCGTTTGTTTTGACCGCCAGCGCCAAGTAGTGCCAGACTGCTGCCAGCATGGTGTCCACACCGTCGATGAATTCCCAAGCGTCCGGAGAGAATTGACGCTTGAGCGGCAGGTCAGCCAACTGGTCGTTGATCAGTTGCTTCAGCGCCAATTCAGCGAGCTTGAGATAGTTGATCTCACTCAGGCGCTCCGGTTCCAGGTGGCCAGTTTGGTCGAAGACCACCGGACGCAATGAGATGTTGCCTTGTGGCGAGTAGACAATCGGTCCACCATCCGGCGCCTTCTTGAACGAAGGCACAAACTCCCCGATTTGGCCACTTCGAACGGCTTCCCAGAGTGCAACGACATGCCGTATGTCCTCGGCCACCTGCCTCCATTGCAACGGTGTTTCCGCATAGACTTTTCCATAAGGCATGTAGGTCGTGTAAAGTCTGGAACCGAGCATTCCAAACTTGTTCGCGTAGGCGGGAACGGCCGCTTCGTCCGACGCCACATCTGCAAGTGACAGAAATATCCCTTGCTCGTCGGCCAAGCTCCCGGGATGCCATTCCAACGATCTGGGGACAAGGCATCGAGCGGCGGGGTTTTCGCCCGAGGGTGCCAATTTTGTGCCGCCATCGACGTACAACGGCCGGTCGATCCAGTCGTAGCCCTTCACGGCGACGAGAGACTCTGCTACTATTGAGCGCATGTGCCAAGCGGCTCCACGAGACGCTTTCAATAATGAATCCATCACATCGACAATCTTGGCATGTGGTAACCTCCATTGCAACCGGAGTCCTATATGGAACGATTGACACTCACCCCTACCGAAGCCGGGCAATTGCTCGGTCTGGGCCGCAACAGCACCTACGACGCGATTCGACGTGGCCAGATCCGGTCGATTCGTCTCGGCCGACGAATTCTTATTCCGCGATCAGAGATCACACGCATATTGGCGGAGTGCGATCGCAACACGATGTCGCCGGGTGCGACAGCACCTATAACGCCTGAGCGCGACTGAATCGCGGCTGATCCGAATTCCCATTGGCGTATTGCCAGAAGGGAGGCAAGGTGATTGACGTTGATGCT
>JAXLQM010000011.1:265000-364560 GCA_046331645.1 Bryobacteraceae bacterium | reverse complement strand
ATCCCGCGCCGCCGGCCGAAAGCCGCCCTCGACAAATTCGACCCCGCTGTAGAGCGCTATCAGAAAGCACGCGGCCCGGAGCAGTATCGCCGGGCCGTCGCTGATTTTCAGGAGATCGTCAACCTCGATCCCACTTACAGCCAAGCCTATCTCTACCTCGCCCGCGCCCAGCGTGACTTGCAGGATTTCGAAAAGGCCGAGAAAGCGTTCAAGAAGGCGCTCGAAATCGACCCCGATTACCTCGAAGCCCGCACCACCTACGGCGGCATGCTCTTCGACACCGGCAACACCGACGAAGCCATCCGCCAGCTAAACGCCGTCATCCAGCGCGACAAGAATCAGGCCACCGCCCACTACCTGCTCTCCCAAGCCTTCCGCGTCAAAGAGCAATACAAGCTCGCCATCGAATCCGCCCAGAACGCCGTGCGCCTCACGCCCAACAACTCCGAAGCCTACTTCTGGCTCGCCGAGGGCCTGCGCATGGAGAAGCGCTACTCCGAAGCCATCCCCGCCTATCAGCAATATCTCAAGCTCAGCAACTTCGACAGCAACGGCTTTGAAAAGTTCGGCTACTACGCCATCGGCTTTGGCCTGTTCAAGAAGAAGCGCGCCGGAACACAGGATGTGTGGAAAGAGCTCCGCGGCCTCACCTACTTCGGCCTCTGCGAATGCGAGCGCCGCATCAACCACTTCGACAATGCCATCGCCTACTGCCAGCGCGCCCTCAGTTTCGACAAGGAAGATCCCCTCACCCACTACAGCCTGGCGCTATCCTATTTCCGTCAAGGCGCAGCCAGCGGCGATGTCGGCCTGCTCCCCGCCGCCCGCAAACACTTCAACACCATGCTCGCCATCAACCCCGACCTCGAAGAATCGAACATCGCCAAGCAAAACATCGCCAACATCGACAAGTTCCTCAGCGCCCAGTAAGCTCGAATACCTCCAGCCCGCCCACCTTCTTCCGCACTCCCTCCAACGTCAACGGCACCCCCACCATATCCATGTGTGCCTTCGCATCAAACCCGCTCAACACCAGCACCCGGCCCTCTGCCACAAACAGCGCCGGCAATCCCCCCGCAAGGCACCGTGCCGCGCAATCCCGATGCACCTGCCCCACGCCCGGATTCATCACGCCCAGGTAGCATTTCCCATCCACAATCTCTCCGCTGAGAGCCCCGCGCCCCAAGTCCACCACTTTCTCCGGCCCGTGCGAAGCAGCGCCAAACCGCACGCTCCCCGTCTCCACCTCGATCATCGTCAGCCCGGCACGCAGAATCCGCGATCCACGCAGCCGCACGTCCTGGCCATCGTGCCCTGCCACCTCGCGCGACCCGCGTTTCCCCGCCCCGGCCAGCAGAAACGTACCTTCGTTCGTCACCACATGCGGAAACGGCTGTTCATAGAGCACCCCCGCAAACTCCCGCACCACGCCGTATTCAAACGACGAAGCGGCAAACGGCATCTGCGCCAGCACCATCACCACACTCAACAACACCACCATCACCAGCAGCCCAATCACAGCCCGCCGCACCACTCGCGCAACGCCCACAGGCGCCTGCGGCAAATACCCTACATAGAATTCGTCTTCGCGCACGGCCGCACCATCACCTTTCCCCCCTCTACTTTCACCGGATACACCGCCACCTTCTCCGTAAACGGAGGCGGCGATGCCCCCGTCTCCGGCAAATACTGATACCCATGCCACGGGCAGGTCACGCACCCATCGACAATCTTCCCTTCCGACAGCGGCCCGCCCTGGTGCGCGCACACATTGGAAATCGCCGACACCTTCCCGTCATGCCGGAACACCGCGATCTTCTCTCCATCCACCTTCATCAGCACCGCGCGATTCTCCGGAATGCGCGACACCTCGCACACCTCCACGTACCGCCGGCCCACCAACAACGCCGCCACATGCAGCCCCGCAACAACACAAACGCCTACAGCCACAATCCCCACCAGCACCGGATTCCGCTCCGACCGCAACGCCCCCAGAGACACATGAGCCACCAGCAACGCGTACGCCCCGTAGACCATCATGTGCAGTCGCTTCCACGCGCGCGGCGTCAGATTCTTCAACCAGAAATCGTGGCTCGTCGCCGCCATCAGAAACAAAATCACCAGCGCCACGAATCCCAATTGCTCAAACCGCGCCGGAGCCATCAACAAACTCACCAGCGGAGACACATCCCCCAGCGCATGAAACTGCACCAGCGAAAACATGCCATGGGCGAAAGCCAGCGAAAACATCGTCACGCCCAAATGCCGCCGGTTATACAACAGCGGCAGAAACCGCCTGTCCAGCCGCGTCAGCGGTCCAATCGACAACACCACATGCAGCAGCAAGAACGCCGCCGTGCCCAGTCCGCGGATCAACAGCGTTTCCGCCGTCGCCTGCGGGTGCACCACCACACCGAGCCCCACAAACAGCCCGAGATACAACGCCACGCCACCGGCAATCACCCAGTCGTACAGCTTCTTCTGGCCGTTCCACTGCACCGCAGCATAGGTCACACTCATGGCCGCCTCCAGCGAACGGCCAGCAGCGGCCACAACGCCACGCATCCCGGCGCGATCAGCAGCCGGAAGCCCAGTCCAGCCCCGTGCGCCCCCGCATCCACGCGATCCGCGCCGCGCCACATGAACACGGCAGCGAACACCACGCCCGCCGCCGTGTACAAACCAAGCGAAACAACCAGCCCCTTCGCCCAATTCATCATGAGCCTCCGTAAACGGGAATCGCCGCGCCCGTCAACTGCGACGCCTCGTCCGAAACCAAATGCACAATCAGGGCCGCAACCTGGGAAGGTTGCACCCACAGCTTAAAATCAGCCCCCGGCATCGCCGCCCGGTTCGCTTTCGTATCCATCGTCCCCGGCAACACCACATTCGCCGAAATCCCGGCCGCCTTCGTCTCCTCGGCAATCGTCCGCACCAGGCTGACCAGCGCCGCCTTCGACACGTTGTACGCCGACGTCTTCGCCCCCGGTTCCACCGCGGCCCGGCTCCCAATCGCCACCAGGCGCCCCGAGCCTTGCGCCCGCATCCCCGGCAACGCCGCCCGAAACAGATGCAGCGCCGAATAGAAATTCAGCTCGAACATCCGCGCGAACGCGTCGTCGCCCGTCTCTTCCACATTCGGCCCCATATCGAAGCCGCCTACCAGATGCACCACAGCATCCAGCCGGCCCTGCCCCGCCACAACGGCGGCAACAGCCTTCGCCGCAGCCTCCAGCGATCCCAACTCCGCCGCATGCGCATGAAACGCCGCATGCGCGAAGTCGCTCTGCTGAATCGACCGCGACACGCCAACCACAGTAGCCCCGGCCGCCAGCAGAGCCTCGGTCACAAATGACCCCAGCCCGCCCTTGGCGCCCGTCACCAGCACAACTTTGTTTTCTAAACGCATCATCCTCGCTCCTCTCCTATCCGGAAGGCTCGCAGCCGGGCTCGTACCTGCGCCTCTAGTCCCAGCGGCGACCGTACGGCTCGCACCGACTCTCGAACTCTGTCCTTCATCCATTCTCTCCTCGCCACATATTCGCGGCATGCCCCGCACTGCGCCAGGTGATCGGCAATCCGCAAGCAGGTCTCCGCCATCAGTTCGTTGTCCATGTAAGCCTCAGCCAGATGCCGGGTCTGCTCGCATTCATGACGCGTGATAATCGTCACTTTCATCCACATGAATGCGCCCGCGCCCCGTGAAAATTCCCGGAATAAAGCGCCCGCACCTCACCATGTACAAAATATGAAAGTGACCAGAAGAACGACACTCCTCACGCTGCTCGCCGCCACCGCCGCGCGCACCAAGGACCAGGTAGACCCCACCAACAAATCCCGCAACGGCCTCGCCATCAAAGGCTACGACCCAGTCGCCTACTTCACCCAATCCCGCCCCGTCAAAGGACTCCCTGCCTACTCCGCCACTCACAACGGCGCCACCTATTTATTCTCAACCGCCGAAAATCGCGATGCCTTCAACGCATCCCCCGCGAAGTACGCCCCCCAATTCGGCGGCTATTGCGCCTGGGCCGTCGGCCACGGCTACACCGCCGACATTGACCCCGAAGCCTGGCACATCGACAACAACAGGCTCTTCCTCAACTACAACAAGAAGGTCCAAACCATGTGGCTCAAAGACAAAGCCAAATGGATCGCCGACGCCGACCGCAACTGGCCAACGCTCCACAAATGACCCCAATAGGAGTTCCACCCCGCACTCCAATGTGTATGGAACTCGTCACCGAAACACCCGACCTTTTAACGCTCATGCTGCGCAATCGCACGATGCGCAACCTCATCGCCATCGCCATCGTCCTGACTGCGCTCGACACCATCTATGCGACAGGCAAGGACTTTGTCCGGGGGTTTCAAGAGGGCCGGAACTTCGCCAATCACGTCCAGCGCTCCAAATAGAACGCGCGCACTGCTAGCCTGGAATCCATGACCACAGGCGAAGTCCTGCTCCAATACCAACAGCGCATCGGCGAGCTTCAGGATGCTTTGGGCATCATCCAACATCGCCAATCCGCCACTCTCGCCATCGCCCTCCTGGCGGTAATCATCACCATCGCAGCGGGCTTCTTCGCCTACTCCCGCCGCATCATCCCCACCTGGTCCCCCGCCGCAACCCTTCCCCCGCTGCTGCTCACCTTGCGCCACCACAAAGGTCTCCGCCGCCAGGCGCAAACCACGGCACGCCTTCACGCCCACTACTCCCGCGCACAGCACCGCATGGAAGGAAACAGCGACGGCCCCCAAGGCACCGAGTTCCAACCCGCGAACCACCCCTTCGCTTCCGACCTCTCACTCTTCGGCCCCGCCTCTCTATACCAACGGATCTGCACCGCCCGCACTCACATCGGCCAACAACGCCTCGGCCTCTATCTCACCGAGCCTGCCACGCGCGAAGAAGCACTGCAGCGCCAACAGGCCGTGCGTGAACTTGCACCACTCACCGCATTGCGCGAACAGATTGCCCTCCTCGGCTCATACGACACCCAGGAATCCCGGTCGCACACCTTTGCCGCCTGGCTCGATACTCCCTTCGCCAACTACCCACGTTCCCTCCGCGTCTATTTGTTGATCAGCAGCATCTGCCTATTGGCCATGTCCCTCGCCGCGGCCGTGGCGCCCGCCGCCCTCTGGCCCATTCTTTCCCGCCCGATCATCGCCTGCGCCGCTACACAAGCCATCCTCGGAGCATTCCTCCTTCGATGGGTACGCGCCACGCTCGCCGCCGCGGCCCCCTTCGCCCACGAAGTCAGCCTCATGCGCGAAGGCCTCGCACTGCTCGAACGGCAGCAGTTCTCCTCCCCCAAACTCACCGCGCTGGCGCAGCGCGCACGCAACGCCGATCGGATCATCGCTCAGTTAGATCCCGCCTTCCTCGTCCTCACCCAGCGCACCAAGGAATGGCTGTTTCATCTCTCCCTCTGGCTCGCGCTGGGTACACAAGCCGCCCTTGCCATCGAGGCTTGGCGCAAGCAGCACCGCGCCGCGCTCCTCGGCTGGCTCGATGCCTGGGCCGAATTCGAAGCCCTTCAGTCCCTCGCAGCCTACGCCTACGAGAACCCCGAGGATTGCTGGCCCGAGCTCACCATCGGCGATGCTTTCTTCGACGCATCCCAGCTCGGCCACCCCTTGCTGCCGCGTGAGCGCTGCGTCCGTAACGACGTGGCCCTCGGCCCCACTACTCCGTTCTGGGTCATCAGCGGCTCCAATATGTCCGGAAAAAGCACTCTCCTCCGCTCCATCGGCCTCGCTTCCGTATTAGCCCAATGCGGCGCCCCGGTGCGCGCCGCCGCGCTCAAGCTCAGCACCCTCCGCGTTCACGCGGCCATCTCCCTCAACGATTCCCTGCAGGAAGGCAAATCCCGCTTCCTCGCCGAAGTCCAACGCCTACGCGACACCCTCGAAGCGTCCATCCACAACCCCGTCCTCTTCCTCATCGATGAAATCTTCAGCGGCACCAATTCCCGCGACCGCCAATTGGCCGCCGACGCCGTCATCGCCACACTCACCGCCCGCCACGCCATCGGCGCCATCTCCACCCACGACATCGCACTTGCCTCCATCGCCGCCCACGGTGGCGCCAATGTCCATATGGCAAGCTCCGGCAGTCACCCCCTCGACTTCGATTATCGAATCAAGTCCGGCGTAACCCCCGAAACCAATGCCATTGAAATCGCTCGAATGGCCGGTGTCCCAGTCTGATTCGAAAAGTCGATACAGTTCCATCGCGGCCTCAGCCAGTGAGGTCTAGCGATGCTTTCCCGTAGATGCAGCCTCGGTTCGAACGAACCAGATCAGCCAGTAGACCAGCAACGGGCCTGAGGTGGCAATCACCACAACGCTGGCTGCCATGTTAGCAGTCATCAAAATAAGAACAACTTTTCTGAATTATCGCCGCTCTTACAATGAAAAATCAACCCGGCAGTTCCCTTAACGGCGAAAACCCGCGTACCATGACCTTCGCCCCACTCCCCATCAACGGCACGCGCGAGCCATAGTCCCCACCAGCGGCAGGTTCCATTCCAACCCGTTCATCGCCTGCAATATCGCCCGAAACCAGCACACAATCAGTACCACCATCCACAACGATGTCGCCAGTTGCCCCACCATCAGCAATTGCAGAGGCAGCATCGTCGCGGCCCCCGCCACCAGCGAAAGCGACAAAAGCGCCGCAAAACTGAAGAAAATCGATTGCCATGCGTGAAAACGCACAAAACTACTGTGCCGATATCGCTTCCAAATGAGAAACACAAGCCCGCTCACCGGGCCCGCCGCATAACACAGCCCGCCCGCCATCGGCTCCGGTATCTTCCCGCTGTCCACCATCCCCACATTGTACGCTTTGCTACCATAAGAGCTTATGACCCTGGAAGAACTTCAGAGGGAGTACGTTCCGCTCCGCCAGCAGGCAGATGCTGTGCGGAGCTATCTTTGACGCTCCCAGCAAGCGCAAGCAATTTGAGATTATCGACCAAAAGGTCTCCCACCCCGATTTCTGGAACAACCCCGAACAAAGCCAGAAAGTAATGCAGGAACGCAAGCGTCTCGAAGAGGCGCTCGCGAGCGATGCCCAGATCACTGCCATGACCTCCGACATCGACACCCTGTTCGAACTGGCCAGTGAGGGCGAGTCCGTCTCCGGCGAGATCCATCAGAGCATCAAACAGCTCTCCACGCGCCTCCATGTCCTCGAAACCGGCATGCTGCTCTCCGGCGAAAACGATAACCACAGCGCCATCGTCACCATCCACCCCGGCGCCGGCGGTACCGAAAGCCAGGATTGGGCCGAAATGCTCCTCCGCATGTACCTCCGCTGGGCGGAGCGCATGGGGTTCGAAGCCGTCGTTACCGACCGCCTCGAAGGCGAAGGCGCGGGTATCAAGTCCGCCACCTTTGAAGTCAACGGCGAAAAGGCCTTCGGCCTCCTCGGCAGCGAAGTCGGTGTCCATCGCCTCGTGCGTATCTCCCCCTTCGACGCCGCCGCCCGCCGCCACACGTCATTCGCCTCTGTCTTCGTCATCCCTCAGGTCGACGACGAAATCAAAATCGACATCAAGACCGAAGACATCCGCGTCGATACCTTCCGCGCTTCCGGCGCAGGCGGCCAGCACGTCAACCGTACTGACTCCGCCATCCGCATGACGCACATCCCTTCCGGCATCGTCGTTCAATGCCAGAACGAGCGCTCCCAACACAAGAACCGCGCCGGCGCGATGAAGCAGTTGAAAGCCCGTCTCTACGAGCTCGAAATGCGCAAGCGCCGCGACGAAGAGAAAAAGCTCGAAGACTCCAAGCTCGACATCAACTTCGGCTCCCAGATTCGCAGCTACGTCCTCGCCCCTTACCGCATGGTGAAGGACCACCGCACTAAGCTCGCCATCGGCGATGTCGATCGCGTCCTGGACGGTGATCTCGAAGACCTCATTCACGCCTATCTCGTGTGGCGCAAAACCGGCAAGACAGCGGGCGACGCCAAAGACGACATGCCCGAATAGCCATGCTCCCCGAGTCAGAACTCGAGCGCGCCGCGGCACTGCTCCGTGCCGGGAGCCTCATCGCTATTCCTACGGAAACGGTGTACGGGCTCGCCGCCAATGCCTTGGATCCAGCCGCCGTGGCGCGTATCTACGAAACCAAAGGCCGCCCCGCCACCAGCCCCTTAATCGTTCACGTCGCCACCATCGACATGGCGCGCGCGCTTACCAGCCGCTGGCCCAGCGAAGCCGATATGCTCGCGGCCCGATTCTGGCCCGGCCCACTCACCATGGTGCTCCCCAAAGCGCCGAACGTCCCCGCCATCGTCACCGCCGGCCTCGACACCGTCGGCCTCCGCATGCCCTCGCACCCCACCGCCCACGCCCTCATAGAACGCGCCGGCATCCCCATCGCCGCCCCCAGCGCCAACCGCTTCACCGAACTCTCTCCCACCACCGCGCAACACGTCCGCCAATCCTTCGGCGACGCCATCCCCATCCTCGATGGCGGCCCGTGCGAAGTCGGCATCGAGTCCACCGTCATCTCCCTCGCCGGTCCCGAGCCCATCCTTCTCCGCCCAGGCATTCTCTCTCTTCACCAACTGGAAGAGGCATTGCACCGCACCATCGCCATCGCCGGCACAGTCGAAGGAGCCCACCCTTCCCCCGGCATGCACCACAAACACTACGCCCCCCGCACGCCTGTCTATTTGGTTCGCGATGGCCAGCTTCCTCGCGGCCGTGGTGCCTACCTCTGGTATCATCGCCCCGCCGACGCCGAACTCCCCATCCCCATGCCTTCCGACCCCATCCGCTACGCCCGCATTCTCTACGAAGCACTCCACCGCGCCGACCACGCCCACCTCGACTTCATCGCCGTCGAAGCGCCTCCCGAAACCTCCCGCTGGAGCGCCGTCAAAGACCGCCTCACCCGCGCTGCCAGTGACGCGGGCCTCCAGGCCGGCGGCTAATCAAATCAATCACCCTCTCGACAAATCACGAGTCTTATAAGGCGATTCGCAGGCCCCTAAGGTCCGGCGAACGGCTAACTAAGAGTACACTAACAACATGGCAAACATTCCAGGGCCGCAACCTGATGTAAAGTACTGCCCAATGTGTAAATCAGATCTGCGCAATGTACCAAGAAGCGAGATGAAATCACCTGGCCACAAACGTGCCGACGGAACGGTGTCGCAAGACACTCACACATACGAGTGCATGAGATGCAAGACACGTTTCGAGATCAATCAGGCTCGATAGTGAAATCTTAGCCCGATCACAACAAATCATCCCTCTTCATCTTCTCCAGCACCTTCACTAAATCCCCCACCTTCTGCGCCTGCTGCCGGTCCACAATCAGCAACGCATCCGGAGTATCCACCACCACCAGATCCTTCACTCCCACCAAAGTCACCAATTTCCCCGCAGCATCCACAAAATTCCCCGAACTCCCATGAAACACAGCCTCGCTCCGCGAAGCATTCCCCGCCCCATCGCGCTTCGTCAGCTCATACACCGCATTCCAACTCCCCACATCATTCCAGCCAATATCATCCGCGGCCAATCCCACCACATTCCGAGCCTTCTCCATAATCGCGTAATCAATCGAAATGCTCTCACACCGCGGAAACACATCGGCTAACACAGCCCCGAACTTCCGGCTCCGCACCGAAGGCAATCCCGCAATCAACGACGCCGTCTTCGGCAGATGCGCCCGCATCGCTTCCAGGAACGCCGCTGTCTTTCCAAAAAACATCCCCGCGTTCCAACAGAAATTCCCTGCCTTTACGAACTCCGCCGCCTTCGCCGCGTCCGGCTTCTCGCGAAAACTCCGAACCTCGGAAGCCTTAACCGCTCCAACCGAAACGCCCGCGGGAAACTCGATATACCCGTAGCCCGTCTCGGCCCAACGCGGCTGTATCCCCAACACCACCAGATCCCCGCCTGCAGTCGCCTGAAACGCCGGCCGCACCATCCGCAAAAACCGCGACGGCTTCGTGATGTAGTGATCGGCCGGAAACACGCCCATCACCGAATCCGGATTCAGCCCCTGCAACACATGAGCGATCAGCCCAATGGCCGGAGCCGTATTCCGCGCCGCCGGTTCCGCCAGAATCTGCGCCTTCGGCACCTGCGGCAGTTGCCGCACAATCTCCGCCCGCAGCGCGTCATTCGTCAACACCCAGATCCGCTCCGGAGGCAGCACCGGCTCCAACCGCTTCACCGTCTGTTGGATCAGCGTGCCTTCCCCGAAAAACTCCAGCACCTGCTTCGCCCGCGCCTTCCGGCTCCGCGGCCAAAAGCGCGTGCCTCTCCCTCCGGCCAGGATCAGGCCGTAATGATTCGCATTTGCCATGAGTTTTATTCCGCTACGATCTTGTGCGCGCGGATCAGCATGAATGTCCGCCGCCACCGCGTCTTGGTGAAGAAGTTCTGCGCCAGGTCCAGAATGTGGTCCAGCCCGATCGTCGGGCTCGCCAGGCGCTCCGTCGGCGCATCATACGACCAGTAGATGATCAGCGGCTTGCCGACAATGTTCTCCCGCGGCACAAAGCCCCAGTACCGGCTGTCGAGCGAAGAGTCCCGGTTGTCGCCCATCGCAAAATAGAACCCCGGGGGCACCACGACATCGCCGTTCTGCACGTGCTTCTCCAGCATTTCATCGGCTTTCCCCAGCAACCGCATATTCGGCGTCGAAGGGAAATTGTCGCGATACGTGTCCACGTACTCGGTCTTGTGATACTTGTACGGCTCGTTCAGCTTCTTCCCATTGAGGAAAACCTGCTTGTTCTCGATATGCAGCCGGTCGCCCGGAACACCGATCACGCGCTTCACGAACGTCTGCCGGATATCCACCGGATAGCGGAATACAATAATGTCCCCACGCTTCACATCGCTGTATGGCAACAGGTATTTGCTGATCGGCCCCGGCGGCGAATACGCCAGCTTGTCCACCAGCAGGTGATCGCCAATCAGCAGCGTGTCTTCCATCGACCCCGTCGGAATGACGAACGCCTGCACCAGCGTCGTCGTACCGAACAGCAACAGCAGAATGGTTACCGTCCACTCCGCAATCGCCCCACGAGGCGTCTCTTTTTTCGCGGAGACGGGAAGATCCTGCAATTGCTCCGCTGAGGTTACGTCCTGTTGACTCACAGATCCTATAATAGCAGGGCTTACTTCGCCGCAATGTCAAAGCTATACAGGTTGTCCTGCTCCCGCAAATACAGCCGCCCATTCGAAATCACCGGCGGAGTCCAGGTATTGAATTCACCCGCCGGAATCGAAAACCGGCCCTTCTCCTTGTAAGCGTCAGGCGCGGCTTCCACCAGCGCCATCTGTCCCCGCTCGCTGTACACATACAGCATCCCGTCGGCCAGCGTCACCGACCCTTTCCCCACCGTCCGGTCCCGCCACGTCACATCGCCCGTAAGGAAATTCATGGCCGTGAGAATCTGGCTCGAAAACCCGTACAGATGATCCCCCACCAGCACCGAGCTCGAATAGTGGTTCTTCATCTCCCGGTTGAAATACACCTCCGACGCTTTCCCCCCATCTCCCACCTTCAGCAATGCGCACCCTGTCCCATAATCCGTCGACACAAAGATATGATCCTTGGCATAGATCGGCGTGGCGATGTTCGCCGTCCGGTTCGCCACCTTGTCATAGCGCCACAGCAACTCGCCGGTGCCCGCCGACACCCCTACCGCCCCGCCGCTCGTCAACGTCACATACTGCTTCACCCCGCCCGTCTGCACGATGATCGGCGACGAATACGCCGCCGCGTCCGATCCCTTCGTTTTCCACAGCGGAGCCCCAGTCTTCTTATTCAGAGCCACCAGCGTCCCGTCTGATCCCCCGGGAGTCACAATCACCCGGTCCCCATCCACCAGCGGCGATTCCGAAATCCCCCAATGCGGCACCTCGCCCCGGTAGCGTTCCACGATGTTGTGGCTCCACACCTGCTTGCCATCGGCCAAGTTCAAACAAACCAGCGTCCCATCGGCCGAAAGGGCATACAGCACCGTCCCATCCACCGTCGGAGTCCCCCGCGGCCCATGCCCGCGCCGCTCCCGGAACGACGTCCCGGCCGCCGTCTCCCACAGCTTCTTGCCCGTCGCCGCATCGAACGCCATCACATATTCCTGGTTCTCTCGCTGACCCTGGGTGTAGATCCGCCCCTTCACAACGGCGAAGGACGAGAAGCCTTCTCCCAAACCCGTCGTCTTCCACACCTGCTTCGGCCCACCCTCCGGCCACGACTTCAGCAGTCCCTTCTCCGGCGAAATGCCGTCGCGGTTCGGGCCGCGCCATTGCGGCCAATCGGCGCCTGCCAACAAGCCGGAGATTCCCAGTAGAAGAAAGATAGCCCGCATGTTGCTAGAGATACCACAGTTCTTCCCCCCACTACTGTTACATGAGGATTCTCCTGCTCATCCTGGCCTTCGCCGCCGCCTTTGCCGCTCCCCCCGCCACCCAGGAGGCTAAGAAAAAGACAACCACCTCCGCCGCTTCCACCTCAGACACCACTCTGGAGAAGGACATCCGCGCCCGCCTGGCCCGCTCCAAACTTGCCCCCAACAACATCCAAGTCGCTGTAAAAAATGGAGTTGCTACCCTGGACGGCCAGGTGAAAGTCGTCCAGCACAAAGGCATCGCCACCCGTATGGCCAAAACTGCAGGCGCCAAACAGGTCGTCAACCGCATCAAAATCGACGAAGCCGCCCGCCAGAAAGCCGCCAACCAGCTCTCCCACAGCCGCGCGGCCAGGGTCAAACGGACCCCCTGAAAGTTTTTTTAACTTTTTTTTGCCCACCATGAGGGAAACCAGCCACCCTTTCACGCCTTATTCAGTGAAGGGCCTGATTCGGAGGAGGAAGGCCCCGGAAGAAGCTGTGTTGCCCTACCGGCATCGGAGGCCGGTTCGGCAACGCAGTTCCTTTCTCCCCCCAAGGATTCAGCGCGCCGCCCACACCACAAAACAACAGGGGCGGCGCTGCTAATTTCTCACGCCTAACCTCCCTCTATCCCTCAAAACGCGTTATACAATGCTAGAGGTTCTTATGAAGTTCTCCCCCCTCGCTGCAGCTCTCCTGCTGCCCTCACTCCTTTTCTCTCAACGCATCGAAATCTCCGCCGGCGCCGTCGACGATCAGGTCTTCCAACGCGACGACGAAGGCCGCGCCTCCATCGAACTGACCGGCACTGCCCTCAGCCTCAACGGCCGCGCCGTCGAAATCCGCGCCACCGGCAAACATGGCCCCCTCCCCGGCAAGGATTGGACCGCCGCCGGCAAAATCGCCGCCAACAAGTGGTCCGCCAAGATCGACCTCCCCACCGGAGGCCCCTACCGCCTCGAAGTTCGCGCCAACAACATCACCCAGTCCGTCAACAACATCCTCGTCGGGGATCTCTGGGTCCTCGCCGGCCAGTCCAATATGGAAGGCGTCGGCGACCTGGTCAACGTTGAGCCCCCCAACGGCCTGATCCACAGCTTCAACCAGTCCGACGAGTGGGTCCTCGCCGAAGAGCCGCTCCATCTCCTGGTCGGCGCCACCGACAAAGTCCACTGGCGCCGCACCAAAGAAGGTGTCGCCGAGCGCTACGAAGGCCAGCGCCTCATGGACTACATCGCCAATCGCAAGAAAGGCGCCGGTCTCGGCCTCCCCTTCGCCGCCGCCATGGTCCGATACACCGGAGTCCCCATCGGCCTCGTCCCCTGCGCCCACGGCGGCACCTCCATGGATCAGTGGAACCCCGCCCTCAAAGACCAAGCCGGCGACTCCCTCTACGGAGCCACCATCCGCCGCGTCAAACTCCTCGGCGGCAAGGTCCGCGGCATCCTCTGGTATCAGGGCGAATCCGATGCCAGCCCCAAAGCCGCCCCTGTCTTCCAGGACAAGTTCGAAAAGCTGATCGAAGCCTTCCGCTCCGACTTCGGCCAGCCCGACCTGCCCTTTTATTACGTCCAAATCGGCCGCTTCGTCAACTACTCCAATCAGGATCAGTGGAACGCCGTCCAGCAATCGCAACTGCAAGTGGAATCAAAGCTCAAGCGTGTCGGCATGGTCCCCGCCATTGACCTCTCCCTCGACGACGGCATCCACGTCGGCACCCAGGACCTGAAACGTCTCGGCAAGCGCCTCGCCAACCTGGCCTGCTTCGAAAACTTCCCCCGCAACTCCACCTGTCCGCAGCTCTTCCGCGGCCCCCGCCCCGGCACCGCCAAATTCTCCGGCAACGTGCTCCGTGTCGCCTTCCACAGCGTCAACGGCAAGCTTGTCTCCACCGGCCGCATCTCCGGCTTCTCCATTCACGATTCGAACGGCACCATGCTCCCCGCCATCTTCAAAGCCGAAGTGAATCCCGCTTCGCCCAACGAAGTGCTGCTCTACCTCAACAGCCCGCCCCCCGAAGGCGCCACCCTGCGCTACGGAGCCGGCAAAGACCCCTACGTCAACGTCCGCGACCAGGCCGACATGGCCGTCCCGGTCTTCGGCCCCATGCCCATCGAACGCTAGTCGCTGCCAATTGAAAATTCGTGTGGATTAGTGTGGATTCGTGGCCCCTTCCCACTGATCAATCGTCATCCGCCGCCGCTCTTTCTCCCACTCCCCAGCAGGGATCACATGCAGTTGCTCCCGCCTCAACCCCGGCACACCGCGCCCCAGCCCCAACGCCCCACCTTCGCGATCCGGCACCGCATACAGCGGATCCATCTCCACGTTGTTACTCTTGCTCCAATCCGAAATGAGAGTCACCGGCATCTCCCGAATCTGATCTTCGGTCCACTCCGGAAAGTCCACCTGCCTCTCCAACCACAACGCCACCGGCCGCGTAACGAAGAACGGCCGGTGCGAGATGCCCGCTTCGAACCCTGTTTCAAACACACTCGACCCGGATGGCGCCAGCGCCCGCGTCCTCCGCTGCAACTCCTCGAAGAATGGTTCGCCAGTCTTCGGGATGTTGACCACCGAATCCGCCAGCCCGTTGTAAATCAGTAACGGCCCGCGCACCGCATGCATCGCGTACAACGCAGCCGCGCGGTCACCAAGGAACGACAGCGCCTGATACGGCAGTCCCTGGCACAGCGGCTTCGACCGGTCCCAATACTCTCCCGCCCCATCCAGGTTCCCGCCGCCCACTAGCACCACCGCCTTCAACTTCGGCTCCACCGCGCCGCTCAGCGCCAGCACGAAAGACCCCATCGAATAGCCTGCCGCCGCAATCCGCCCCGCATCCACATCCGGCCGCCCGCTCAGATACCGAACCGCTTGTTGCACATCAGAGATCATCTGCCCCGCCACTGCGTGAGCCAGTGCCGCCTCAGGCTTCAACTTGTCGTGCGCGCGCGTCCCCGATAGCCGTTGCGGGTTGCGCTCTCCCTCACCCAGCGGATCATAGGTCACCACAACCGCCCCCGCACGCGCATACAAAATGCCCGAATAGAAGGCGTACCAACTGTACTTATCCCCGCCATGGCCATTGACGATGATCAACCCCGGCACCCTGCCCTTCGGACGCTCGGGACGATAGACAATGGCGGGTATCCGCATCCCGAACTGAGTCCCGTAGGTCACCCGCTCGGCAACAATACCAGGCTCAGGCTGAAACGTGCTCCACACCACAGGCGCCAGCTCGGGCGCTGGCGTGGGAACCTTCAATGCCGAAAGGATCCGCGACCGCCATTGCTGAACCTCGGAAAGATCCACCGCCGGAGCCGCCAACACAGCGGCACACCACAACAAGACCGCGGCTACCACCCTCAAACCAGAGTCCTGCCCTTCTTCCGCGCCATGCCGATCGCATAGTATTTATGCACGTTGTCGATCCGCGTCCCATAATACATCTTGTAATGATCGCCGTCCCAGATGACGGACTGACTGGAATTGTACACCGATTCATAAGCGCTCCCATCAATCGGCGTCAGTATCGGATTGGCCGGATTCTTCGTCCACCGGATGCCGTCCTCGCTCACTGCCGTCCCGATAGCAGTATAGAGCGTCCCCTTCACTCCGCCGGGCTTGTTCCAGTAAGACGCATAAAACAACACCCATTTGCCGTTCTCCTGAATCACGTAAGGATAGAACAACGCCCCCGTCTCCCAAGGCTGTGAGATCTTCAGCATCGGATTGGCCGCATGCGGCCGAAGACTGAACAAATCCTTCCCCGTAGCCAGATGCACCTCCCACGGGATCTTCGCGGCCCCTTTCGGCGACGGCTTGTGGATGTAGTACATCCGGATCTGCCCATCCACGGCCACCAGGTTCGGCGCATAGGCAGCGCGGTAAATCGGACTGCGCGAACTCTTCGTCCACGTCAACCCGTCCGGGCTCGTGGCAAGTTCCACATCGTCTTCCCGATTGCCGCAATACACCATCTGCCACTTGCCGTCTTGTTTCCGCAACTCGCCCGATGGCTCGCGCAACAGCGCCGGCGTAACGTGGAAATTGTCTCTCTCGCCCAGAGGCAGCAGCGGCTTGCCCGTCTTCTTCCAGTTCTCGCCATCGGACGACAGTGCCAGCCCGATCTGGTATTTCACCAGTTGCCCCCCGTTGCGCGGACCCAGCGGCCCGCCCGCATAAAACAGGAAGTACCGCCCGTCCGCCTTCATGATCGCAGGTGACATGATGTTCTGCGAGTCAAAAGCATCGCCCTTGCCTAAGCTCAACATCGGGTTCTTCGCCGACTTGATCCAGCCGCTTTCCTTCGTCCCCGCGAAAGCGGCCCCTGCCGCCGCGCCAATCCATTCCCGTCTGCGCATCACTTTCCTTTCGAATTAGAACAAAAATTTGAGCCCGAATTGAATGATCCGGGCCGAACCGGAAGTGGTGATTCTCCCGAAGGTGTTGGTGTCTATATTACTCACCGGCGCGCCGAAGTTCGGGCGATTGAGCAGATTGAAAAACTCCGAACGAAACTGCAGACGGAAGCGCTCCGTAAAAGCGAACATCTTGTTCACTCCCAGATCCAACTGCGCCGAGCCAGGAGCACGCACCTGCCCGTCCTTCGCGGGAGCCGTGCCAACCTGGCCGGGCCCGTTGAACGCCAACGCCGTCCGATCAAAGTAGGCAAGAATGAGATCCCCGCGCGGCCTCCCTGTATCGAGCCGCGGATCCCCAATCCGGTTCGGGCGGTTTGGTTGCCCCATCAGCGTCCGGTCCTGATTCGCTGCCCATACCGTGGGCTGGCCCGAGTACACGGAAGTAATCCCCGTGATCTGCCAACCTCCCGCCACATTGCGCAACGCGCGTCCCGACCGTGCCGCAAACGGCAGGTCCCACACCACGCTGCTCACGAAAGCATGGGTCCGGTCAAACACCGAAGGCCCCCGCTCAATGGCGAAGTTCCGCGGATCAATGGCAAGCGCGTCCGTCCCCGACCCGAATGTGTCATCCATGGATTTGCTCAGCGTATAAGAACTGACAATGCTAAAGCCTTGGCTGAACCGCTTATCCATGGAAAGCTGCAGCGAATCGTAGTGCGAATTGGCGCTCGATCCCCATACCTCCACCAACGTCAGCGGCTGGTAATACGGCCGCCGTTGATTGGTGTTTGATACCGTGGCCCCGGGTCCGTACACCGCCGCGTTGCCATCCCAGCGCTGCGGCAGGTGCGTCGACTTCGAGCCCACATAGGCAATGCTCGCCAGGTAATCGCGCGCAAACTCCCGCTCGATCCCCAACCGCCATTGGTGCATCTGCCGCTCGCGATAATTCCCCGCATAGGTGAAAATCGTTGCGTCCTGAAACACGAAATCGGCATTACCGGACTCGGACGGAAACGGGTTGCCACCCGGAAAATTCGCCCACGGATCCCGCGTGCTCGCCGGCGTCTGCACTTGAATGCGATTCACCCACGGCTGCTTGTTCGAATACTGCCCTTCCGTGTTCTGCTGCGTCGGGCTGAAATAGCTGCCATACCCCGTGCGCAACACCGTCTTGCGGTCACGCGTCAGTGACCAGGCAATCCCCACCCGCGGGCCGAACTGCTTGTAGTCGGTTTGGCGTCCGGCTGCGGGCACACCAGGGTCCCCATAGAAAAGCAGTCCCGGCGGTGCGTTCCGGAAACGCTGGGAGCGCTGCGTGCTGCCCGGCAGGAACAACGATGTCCTGTTGTTCCCCTCAATGGGCGCAAAGGCAATCTCGTACCGTAATCCCAGCGAAATCGTGATCCGCGGGCTGAGCTTGATGTTGTCCTGGATATACCCGCCGATGTAGTTATCCCGGTTGTCGACAAACTGGTCGTTCTGCTGCTCAAACGAAATCGGCCGCCCCAGCAGAAAATCGGCAGGAGCGTAGCCGCTCAGCGCCCCGGAGTAGCTGTACGAGCCCACCCGCCGCACGTCGCTCAAATCGTGCTGATAACGCTTCATCCCGCGAAAGCCGGCTTCGATACTGTGTTTGCCACGGTACAGGCTGATGTCATCCTCAAACGTGAACGTATCCGACTCGCGAATCAGCACCGGGTTGGGATCGGAAACGGTAAAAAATCCCGACACCGCCATCACCGGAAAGTAAGGCGTCGGCGAATAGAAATTGTTCGAGAAGCCGAACTCGCTCCGCAACCGGTCCAGCGAAAACTCGTTGTGCGGATTGCCTCGCAGTTCGTCCCATGCGTTGTACGAGAAGCGGAACAGGTTGATCGTCCGCGGACTGATAAACCGTGTATAGTTCACCGTGTGAATCTGGCTGTTCACCGACGAGGTGCCATCCGCGAAATAGGGCAGGTTCCCCAACGCCCGCGGTGTCGTCGACCGGAATATGTAGGTGCGGTACATCAACTGATTGCTGCCCCAGTTTTGATCGCCCCGCGCCAGGATGCGCCGCGGGTTGTTATCCGCCGGCCCCAGAAAGCGGTAGATCCCCGCCGCGTCGTCGGTCTCCGGCACAAACGCCTTCAATACATTCTGCGCTACCGGGTCCAGCCGGCTGGCCGGAATCAGACCACCCGCAAAGGGCTGGTTGCCGTTATTTGGGTCGCGGATCGTCCGTCCCGTGAAATCGCCCCGCCTCTGCGCCGGCGAAAGCACAACAACGTTACGCGTAGTGGTCAACGGTTCCCGCTGCTCTTCCCAATTGAAAAACCAGAACGTCCGGTTGCGCCCGTTGTAGAGCTTCGGAATCACCAGCGGTCCCCCTAGCGCTCCCCCGAACTGATTGCGCCGCCGCTTATTGCGGGCCGGCGCGAAGAAGTCCCGCGCATCCAGTTTGTCGTTGCGCAGAAAATCGTAAAGAGCGCCATGCAGATCGTTGGTTCCGGACTTGGTCGCAACCTCGATCACACCCGCCGAGTAGGCATACTTCGCCGAGGGCAAGCTCGTCTGAATCGTGAATTCCTGCACACCGTCCGGCGGCGGCGCGTCCATCACGTCCTGCCGGTATTGGGACACATTCAGTCCCCCGTCCAGACGCACGTTCACCGTGGTCCCGTTGATCCCATTCGTAAAGCCGCCGTTGACGTTCAGCCCACCCTTCCCCGTGCCCGGCACCAACTTCGCCAGTTCGTACACGTTCCGTCCGTTCAAGGGAAGGTCCGTAACCCGCTTTGCGTCCACCAACTGCTGCAGCGTCACCGATTCGGTATCCACTCGCACTGTGCTGCCCGTGACCTCCACGCTCTCGCTCACTTGCCCCACTTCAAGAACCAGGTCCAAGGAAGCACGCTGGTCCACGGTGAGCGCAAGACCGCCTTGCCGCATCCGCTTGAACCCCGTCTTGCCCGCTTCGATCTCATATTGCCCGATGGGAAGCACCTGAAAGCGATACAGTCCGGTCTCATCGGAAACCGCCGTGAAGGTAATGTTCTGCAGCGTCTGCCGCAACGTGATTTCAACCGCCGGAATGTTGGCGCCGCTTGTGTCGCGCACGAACCCGGAAAGACTCGCCGTCTGGGCCTGAGCTGGCGTCACGGCAACGGTGACACCGATTGCGAAAAGGAAGAGTACAGAAAGAGACAGCTTGGTAGGCATGGGGATTGCATTGAGTGTGCCCTGGGTCTGCAATCCCGTCAAGGCAAGAGCGGTGATTCACCGGTGAATCACCGCCCGCAACTCCTTGAAACACTTGCTGTATCCTAACTCTTATGCAATCGCACATTGAGCCGGGAGTCCGCTCCGCCCCCGATCAGTTGCAGCGCATCCTCGCCAGCCGCACGTTCCGCAATACCGAGGTGCTGAAACGGCTGCTCGATTACCTCGGACGCAAGGCCCTGGCCGGTGAAGGACACGAACTGAAGGAGTACATCGTCGGCGTCGAGGCATTCGGCAAGCCGGAAAACTACGACCCCAAAGTCGATTCCGTCGTCCGCGTGCAAGCCGGCAAGCTGCGGTTCAAACTGGAAGAGTACTACCGGACCGAAGGTGCCGAAGATGATGTCATCATCGACTTGCCAAAGGGCTGCTTCGCTCTGCGCTTTCGCGACTCCGATCCGGCCGACGCGGTAGCCCCCCCACCCAAGCCGGTCACCGAAATCGTACCGGCCCGCCGGCGCATCCCTCTTCCCTGGCTCATCGCCGCCTTCGCCAGTCTGGCCTGCGCCGTCTCCTCATACTATGCCTTCCTCAAACCGCAGCCAACCGCTATTCCGGCACGCTACACGCATCCTGCTGTCGCCGAGCTCTGGCAGCCCTTTGTCGCGGGCCCGCGTCCGGTGGCCGTGTCGCTCGGCGCTCCCTTGTTCGCCAGGATCGGCGGACGATTCGTTCGAAATACGAAACTCAACGAATGGGCCGCGCTCGACAATGCTGGCGAGGTGAAGATGTACGAAGAGTTCCTCGGCGGAGGCAAAGCATTCCCGTCTTACATCTACACTGGAATCGGCGAAGCAGCCGGTGTGTTCGAACTCGGGCGGCTGTTTCTGGCCCTCGGTCATGAGGCGGACCTCGTTCCGAGCAACGTGCTCAGTTGGGAAACCATTGAACGGAGCAATGTCATCTTCGTGGGCCCCCCGAAGTACAACCGGCAGGCGGAGCACCTGCCCGCCGCGCAGGAATTTACCATCGAGAGCGGGCGGATCGTGAACATACATCCGCGACAGGGCGAACCGCCATTCTACGGCCAGGTCTACTCCGCCGATCGGATTGTCTCCGAAGGGCACGCCCTCATCGCCCGCCTCCCCGGACTGCACGATACCGGCTGGATGATGCTCCTCGCCTCCACCTCCACCGAAGGCTCCCGTGCCGCCGTCGACTACGTCACCCGCCCCGAGTACGTCACCAAACTACTCGCCAGCCTCCGTGATTCTCAAGGAAAGATCCCGCGCTATTTCGAATGCGTCGTCCGCGCCCGCTTCAAGTCGCAGACTCCCATTCAAATCGATCAGGTCGCCCTCCGCACCCGATAACGCCCACGCGCCGTTCTCGTCGATGCAGCCATACCGGTCAGACGCGCTAAACTCCGCTTATGGCAAAGCCTCAGTCCTTGCTGGACCGACTCTGCATTCATGCCCTCTCCTTCGATGCCCAATCCCTTTCCGTAAACTACGACGAGGGCTACGAGCATGTGTTCGCGCGTCTTGGCGACAGGTCAATCCAGACCGCGCGGTTCCCTGTGAGCAGCAGCGATGCCCAGGAACTCCGCCAGAACCTCGAGGATGCCGCCAGAAAACCCACACGCAAGGTTCTCGATGGACAGACCCGAATCCTCAAGGTGCGCACACACGATGATTTCGGTGAAACTGGCTACGAAGTAACGTTCAAACTCGTAGCACCGCTCGACGCCTCTGTTCCCCCCAAATACACACAGAAACAAGGACAGTACCTTGCCTACCTTCACTACTTCACGAAGATCCACCACCTGCCGCCTGCCGAGTCCGACTTCCAGCGCTACTTCGGCGTGTCCGCCCCTGCCGTGCACGACATGCTTGTGATTCTACAGCGCAACGGTTTCATTGAGCGCACACCCGGCCAGGCACGCTCATCGCGGCTCTTGGTCAAGCCGGAACACCTCCCACCACTCAAGTGATCAATTCTTCCGCACCGTAAACTCCACCATCATCCCTCTACCCTACTCGCGACGACCACGAAGGGATAGAACAAAAGTGACAACTCACCGCACAATGTTCCGATGCTCAATCCGCCCCAGATACTCCCGCACCCATTCCTCCACCACCGCCGTCAATCCCTCCACACCGGCTTGCCTCGCCATCGACTCCGCAAAAAGCCGCGCCGCTGGCGGAGCCACCTGCCCCAATCCCACCACCTTCTCCCGCAAATCCGCCGCACGCACACCCAGCAGCCCGCCAATCACTCCTGGCACAAATCGCACACCCCAGTAATCCCAACCAGGAGCCACCGGAACACGCAGCGCCGTAATCCGCGGTCCAACCAATGCCGCCCCCTTGCATGGTCCAAACCACGCTCACTGTCCCATCCGGCACCACCGTATGCTCCAGCGCCTCATCCGCGGCGAATCGCCAGAACGACGCAACAAAGGCGCGCAGATTGTCCATCGGAGCGAATTCTTCGTATCGCACAACCTCTCGATCGTAGCAATCCGCTCCGAAGCGAATTCCCGGCCGCCGGCCGGCTAGTAACTACTGCCCGCCGCCACCGCCGGCATCGAACTCTCCGTCCCCACATCCACCTCCGGATCGTGTCCGAACGAGAACGTCCCGTTCGCCGTCGTCACATTCGCCGCGACCATCACCGTATAGTGACTCGGCTGCCGCGAATTCGCCACCTGCTCCGTCACCGCTCCCAGATTCAGCACATAAAACTCGACCGTCCACTGGGTGCCGTCCTTGTCCGTGATCGTAAACGGTCCGGAAAAGCCCATGCTCGAAGAACTCGCCCCGCCCGTCGTCTGCCCGATGAATAACGTCGTCGGATTCGTCGCCGGCCCGAACGGGCTGGCGATCCCCTGCGCCGCGTTCCGGTCCAGCGACCGCGCAATCACCGCCGCCGCCTCAATCGACTGCACCTGCCGCGGCATCCCCGTCAGCCGCTTCTCGCCAAAAGCCACCCCCACCTGGTCGTCCTTCAGCAGCAGCGTGGAATCAATCCGGCCACCCACCAGCACCGGAAGCGGAGTCCACTGGTTGTTGATCAGCTGCTGCCATGTCCGTGAATTGTCCGTGATCTGCGCATTCGCGCCCCGATCCTGAAAACGTCCCGAAGCTGGCGCATTCGCGGCCGGAAAATTAAAGAGAATATTGTACGTAATTGCACGTCCCATCACACACACTCCTTCCTGTTTCTTTCGAATTTCACAAACCATCCCCCAAACCGGAGCCTACGCCGATACCCCCAGCGCCTGCTCCGTCCCCACATCCACTTCCGGATCGTGCGCGAACGTGTAAGTCCCGCTCGCCGTCTGCGCGATCGCGCCCACCAAAAACGTGTATTTGTGCGGCGCCTGCGCCGGCGCCGAATCCGTCACGCTCCCTGGCTGAATAATGTACCAGTCCACGGTCCATTGCGAGTTGTCCTTATCGGTATAGTTGTAGCTCTCCTTCGTCATGCCCGGAGGATTCGCCGTCGTGGGAAATTGCCCCAAAAACAACGCCACCGGATTCGAAGCCGCCCCAAAAGGGCTCGCAAGCACTTCTGTCGCGCCCCGGCTCAACGACCGTCCGAACGCCACCGCCACTTGAATCGACGTCAACTGCGGTTGCGTTCCAAGCGGATATTTCTCTCCAATCGCCAGATAAATGTGGTCCTGCGGCCGCAACTTCACGGAGTCCGGACGCCCGCCCCGCAAAGGCGGCAGCGCATCCCAATGCTTATTGTGCGGATCGTTGTCATTCCACACCGCCCACACCTTCGAGTTGTCATCCAGCAACGCGGTAGCGCTCGTATCCTGAAACCGCCCTGTCGCCGGCGCACCCGTCCGCGGAAAATTCAGCAGCAAATTGTAATGGATAATCCTACCCATGGGTCTTCACACTCCTTCACCGTAAGGAAACTCACAAACCCGCAACACCACAACATCTGTTCCGCGTTTCGCCTCTCGCCCCACTTCGCACGCACATACGAGCGGCTGGAATTGCGGTAGCCGCAGAATATCAGAGCCCCATAGGCAATGCAATACCTTTTTCGCGAAATTTCTTCTATTTCTTCCCGGGCGGCACCCGAGTCATCAGCCTTTGATAGGCCATATCCTTGCGCAACGCCGTGAACTCCGGCTCCGACTTCACCTCCCGCACACTGTACCCATCCCGCAACGCCGACTCCAGCAGCCGCAGCGCCTGCCCCCGGTTGCCCGCAATCTCCGACGCCAGCGCCAGCTTGAACCGCGCTCCAGGCCCCAACTTCCCCAGCTTCTCAATCGCCGCCACCTCATTGAGTGCCTGCGTCTTCTCCCCCGATTTCGCCAGATACACCGCCGCGCTTCCCCGCATGTCCACATCGTTCGGCGACGACACCATCGCCTCCCTCACCAGCCGCAGCGCCGTCGCAAATGCCTCGCGCGCCTTCTCTTCCTTTCCCGGAGTCCACCGGTACGCATCGCCCAGGTTGCCCCAATACAAATAACGGTTCGGCGCTAGCTCCACCGCCTTCTCAAACGGCGCGATCGCATCCATATACCGCCCTTGGAAAAATCGGATGTACCCAAGGTTTGAATAATGCGGCGAGGTAGGCCGCAACTCCAGTGCCTTCTGAATCGCCGCCGCAGCATCGTCAAACCGGTCCTGCAGCAAATACAAACTCGACAGATTCCGCCACACCAGATCGTTATCCGGAGTCAACACACCGGCCCGCGCCCACACCTTCTGCGCCGCATCGTATTCCCCTTGCCGGAAATAAAACACCCCCGCCTCCATGTGCGCATACCAGTTCGACTCACCCAACTCCAACGCCTTCGCGAAACTCCCCTTCGCCGCCGCAACATCCCGTTCCGAAGCCTGCACCTTCGCCATCGCCAAAAAGGCATCCCCACTCCGCGGGTCCAGATCCACCGCCTTCCGCAATGACTCAAGAGCCTCTTTCCGATCCCCCTTCTCCGCTTGCACCTGGGCCAGAACCACCTGTGCCGAAGCCAGTGACCCATTCAACTCCACCGCCTTCACCGCGTGCTGATCGGCAAGCTTCACCCACTGCGGATCCCGCCCATTGATATTGCGCCGCAAGTAAACTTCCGCCATCCCCACATGCGCCGGCGCATATGCCGGATCTTTCTTCAGCGCCGCTGCAAACGCCGCCCCCGCTTTGTCCACGTTGCCGGGACGGTAGTAATGCCCGAATAGCCGCTTGCCCTGTTCCACCAACTCCCGCGGCGATGCATTCGCATCCACTACCTCTGCCGCTGATCCATCAGCTTGCCGCACTTTCCCCTTCCCCGCCACCATCCACCCCAGAAGCCCCATCACCACCACCCCCATCGCCCCCAAGGCCCACACGCCATACCGCGGCCGCTTCCCAACCGCAGGCACACTCACCACCGTCGGCCGCATCTCCACCGAAGAGCCCGCCGCGGCCAATCCCTTCAACACCCGCAACAATTCCCCCGCGTTCGCGTACCGCTGCTCCTTCTCCTTGCTCAGACACCGCAGAATCACATCCTGCAATTCCACCGGCAGCCCATCCGGCAGCGCCTCCATCGGCCGCGGTGGATCCGCCACCACAGACCGTAGAATCCGCGGCACCGTGTCCCCCGGGAACGGCTGCGCCCCAGTCACCATTTCATACAAAATCACCCCAAATGAAAAAATATCCGACCGCGCATCCGCCACATCTCCCAAACTCTGCTCCGGCGACATATACCCCGGAGTCCCCATTACTGACCCCGCTACCGTCAGCGCCTGAATCGTCTCCCCATCCGCGGCGGCTTCCGACACCCGAGCCAGCCCGAAATCGAGGATCTTCACAATCCCATCCGTGGTGATCATCAGGTTCCCCGGCTTCAGGTCCCGATGCACCACCCCCTGCCCGTGCGCCTTAGCCAACCCCTCCGCGAACTGCACCGCGTAGTTCAGAATCTCCGCCGCTCCCATCCGCCCGTTCTTCATCCGCCGCGACAGCGTCACCCCATCGATGTATTCCATCGCCAGGAACGTGATTCCACGATCGGAATTCACCTCGTACACAGTCACGATATTCGGATGATTCAACGAAGACGCCGACCGCGCCTCCCGTAAAAACCGCTGTTGCGTTACCGGATCCGCCGCCTGTTGCGCCGACAGTATCTTAATCGCCGCTTCCCGCTCCAGCCGTGTATCCACAGCCTTGTACACCACACCCATCCCACCGGACCCAATTTTCTTGACAATCCGATACTGCAGTAACGTCTCGCCGATCATGGGCCTTCATTCCGTCCTGATAGAATGAAAAGGTAACACACCTCCATCCACATGCGTATTACCCCACTTCTCTTCCTGTTTGCAGCGGGTGTCTCGCTGGCCCAAAATCCGCCCGCCGCCGCTCCCGCCAAACCCGCCCTCGATGACAAGACCGTCGTCGGCTCTTCCGGCGACCGCAAGATCACCGTCGGCGAAGTCAACAAGATTCTCCAGGCGCTCCCCCCGCAGATGAAGCAGAACTTCTCCCGCGACGCCAAAGGCTTCCTCTCCCAGTGGTTCATGCTGGAACGCCTCGTCGGCGAAGCCGAAAAGCTCAACCTCGCCGACAAGAGCCCCTATAAAGAAGGCCTCCAGATGGCCCGCATGCAGATCCTCTCCCAGGCCTTGATCGAGTCCCGCTCCCAAACCACCGACATCCCCATGGCCGATCAGAAGAAGTTCTATGAGCAGCGCAAAGACAACTTCACCATGGCCAAGCTCAAGCTCATCTACGTCCCCTTCGCCGCCAACCCCACAGCCGCTGCCGCCGGCGCCAAGAAGACTCTCACCGAACCCGAGGCCCTCTCCAAAGCCGAAGGCATCGCCAAGGAAGCCCGCGGCGGCGCCGACTTCGTCAAACTCGTCAAAGAACACTCTGAAGACCCCATCTCCAAAGAGAAAGACGGCGACTTCGGCCCCATCCGCCGCTCTGACCAGCTCCCCGATGCCATCAAGCAGGCCGTCTTCGCCCTCCGCCCCGGCGACATCAGCGATCCCGTCCGCCAGCCCAACGGCTATTACATCTTCCGCCTCATGGAACTCACGCCCCAATCCTTTGAGGAACTCCAGGTCAACCTCCTCACCGAAATGAAGAACGCGAGGCTCAAGGAATGGCTCGACACCACCGCCAAATCGGTGGAGCTCAAAGTGGAGCGGCAGGACTTCTTCGATTCGATGAAGTAGCTCGCCCCCCGCTCCTCACCGCAGCCGCCAACTTCCCTCCTCTCTGCGGACGCCTCATCCGCGTCCGCTTCCGCCCCAATCTCACCGTGGCGGCCGGCCAACTTCTCTCCGGCAAATCGACCGGCGAAGCCGTCCATGCCGCCTCCTTCCTCAATCAACGCCTCCTGATTCTCGACTCAGAACTCCTTTGTTACCACAACGAGCTCCGGCGCATCTTATTACATGAGCTGTTTCACTTCGTCTGGCGCCGCCTGGGCAACCCAACTCGTTGGCAATGGGAAACCCTTCTTCGCCGCGAATGGGATGCCAAAGCCAAAGGAGAACTCGGCTGGTCTGCCGAATGGCGCAAAAATGCGATGCAAATCACCGACGTCCATAATCGTTCCCGGCGCTGGAGAGAGTATGCCTGCGAGAGCTTCTGCGATACTGCCGCCTGGCTCTGGGGCCCCCCTCACGCCGAGCATACCCTCGCCTCCCGCCATCGCAACCACCGGAAACTTTGGCTCCAGGGAATAGCAGACAAGCCATTCTCGATATAATCGTGTGATAAGGAGTTCCTGGATGTATCTTTCCCTCTGCCGCCGCCCGGCCTTGTTCGCTCTCGCCGCCATCGGCCTCGCTCTCGCCGGCTGCAGTGGCCAGGGATCGATGCGTGCCGCTGTCAAGGCCGAAAAAGACCGCAACAACGCGCCCAGCTTCACCCTCAAAGACGCCCACGGACGCACCGTCCAACTCGCCGACTACAAAGGCAAGGTCGTCCTCCTCAACTTCTGGGCTACCTGGTGCGGCCCCTGCAAAATCGAAATCCCCTGGTTCATCGATTTTGAGCAGCGCTACAAAGATCGCGGCTTCGCCGTCCTCGGCGTCTCCATGGACGAAGACGGCTGGGAAACCGTGAAGCCTTACCTCGAGGCCAAGAAGGTCAACTACCGCGTCGTCATCGGCACCGACGAAGTCGCCGATCTCTACGGCGGCGTCTCCTCCCTTCCCACGTCCTTCCTCATTGATCGCCAGGGCAAAATCGCCAGCACCCATGTCGGGTTGGTCAGCAAGAGTGTATATCAGGATGACATTGAACAACTATTGGAAAACCGTGGCCAGGTCGCTGAGCGCACCGCTCCTGCTGCTGGCGGCAACTAGCCTCCTCCCCGCTCAGGGCAACATCCTTACGGTCGCCGCACCGCCCAAACTGACCGCCAAAAAGAACACCACGGTCACCGCGAAAATCGCCGTCCAACTGCGCAACGGCTATCACGTCAACAGCAACACGCCCGCTGACGATTACCTCATCCCCCTCCGCCTCACCTGGACCGCCACGCCTCTCGAATCCAAAGGTGTCGCCTATCCCAAACCCAAAATGGAAAAGTACGAGTTCAGCGAAAAGCCCATCTCCGTCTTCACCGGCGACTTCGACCTCGTCACCACCTTCCACGTCCCCGCCTCTGCCACTCCCGGCATGCAAGTCCTCAGCGGCAAGCTTCGCTATCAGGCCTGCACCCACAAAGAGTGCTTCCCCCCCAAGACCATCGAAGTGAAGCTCCCCGTCGACATCGTCAATTGAAGCGTCTCCTCATCCGTCCCGGCGCCATCGGCGATTGCATCGTCTCCCTGCCGGCCCTGGAACACCTTCGGGCGGATTACACCGAGGTCTGGACCACCGAAACCAATCGCCCGCTCATCCGCTTCGCCGATCGCACCGACACCATCATCCGATCCGGCCTCGATGCCCTCCACCTCAGCGACGCCACGCTGCAGCGCCTCAGCCAGTTCGACGAGATCTACTCCTGGTACCGCCGCGACGGCGTCTCTCACCTGCCCTTCCGCTTTTTCCCGGCCCTGCCCACAACGCCCGGGTTGCATGCCACGGACTTCTACCTCAACCAAATCGGTGCCCCGCTAGGCGCAATCCCCAAACTCCCCATCGCATGGCGCAACGAAGGCTACGCCGTCATCCATCCCTTCTCCGGTAGCCCTAAAAAGAACTGGCCCCTCGAGAACTTCCGTCGCCTCGCCGAAACCCTCGACATGCCCGTCCATTGGATCGCCGGCCCCGAAGAGCATCTCCCCGAAGCCCGCCGCTTCGACAACCTCTGGGACCTCGCCCACTTCCTCGCCGGAGCCTCCCGCTACATCGGCAACGATTCCGGCATCACCCACCTCGCCGCCGCCTGCGGAGTCCCCACCACCGCCATCTTCCTCACATCCGACCCATCCATCTGGGCCCCCCGAGGCCCCCACGTCACCGTAGTGGCCACAGGCCTCACCGCGATCCGCCCGTGCTAAAGTACAGAGACTTCCGGTTCGTCATCAGCGCCACCCGCAACGCCTGCGGAGGCAGCACGCCTGGCAACAGCCCCATCGTGATCAGGTTCGCGAAACGGTCCGTCCCTACTTTGTGAGCCCAATAGTTCAACCGCTGGATGGCCGCCCCGGCGACTGCCGCGCCTCCAGTAGGCCGAACCACCTGTGGGTCGCTGACCGCCACTCCCGCGGCCCCCGACTTGTCTGCGAAATAGGCCAGACTCGCCCAGGACGTCGCCCGGGCCGGCGGGCCGTTCCGAAACTCATCCTCGACGGACTTCGGGGCCGGCTTGAATTGGCTGAGCTGAAAAATCGCGGACAGCAGATATCGCACCAGCATCACATCTTCCGCGGCATTGGGTTGTCCCGGCCCCACCGCCGCGGTTACATCGTAAAAAGGCAACAAAAACCGCGCCCCGGCTTGCGCGCCCTGCACCTCCATCCAAGGAGAATACCGGTTCCCCAGCAGGTACTCCCGAATCCCGTTTTGTGTCAGTCCGGAAGATGGCCAGTTGGCTGGGCTCAGCAGAAAGGATGGATAGTTCCGGTACAGCAGATCGTTAAGCGCGACAATCGTCGACCGGCTTAGATAGTTCTCCCCAGCCGGCTTCACAATCTGTTGCCCATTCGACGAACTTGGCGTATACCCCATCGCACGAATCAAGGGCTCGATCCGCGTCAGGAATTCGTTGAACTGGCTCGTTCCATTGAACACACCGAGCCACGATTCGGCCGGGTTGTACGGCAACGCAGGCGCAAACCGATTGTTCTGATAGGGAAACAAAAGCAGGAACGCAGCCAGGTTCCGGTCCCACTGCTGATTGTCTTGACCAACACCCACCGCTGAGGCCGGGTCGAAGAACGCCAGCCAGGTCAACGCCACGGATCGTCCCTCCCTTTGTCAAATCGGTTCAGTATACACCCACACGCACCACCCTATGCCGTGTGTTACCTTGAAACCTCTCGAAATGACCCGCCGCTCTCTCCTGCTCGGTGCCCTTGGCTCCTTGCCGCAACGCAATAAAGTTCCCACATTCCCTGAGCACTTTCAGCCCCGGTTCGCGCCTTAACGAATATGAAGAAGTTCCTAACCCAATCCGCGATGGAGCGGTACATCCTGCAACGCCGCCACTGGATGCCCTACCTGCGCCCCTTTCGCGCCCACCCCGCCTCGTCCGTCACAACTCCCGCCTACCGCAAATACGCGTCATCCCCCCGCAGCCAATCCTCCCGCACCGGAGCAAACACGTCATACACCACCGCATCTTCCAAAACCGTCACCTTGTGAGGCACATTCGGCGGCACCACAATCGACTCCCCCGCACCAACCGTCAACTCCTGCCCCTGCATATGGAACACGATCGTCCCTTCCAGCACATTCGCGATCTGTTCATTCACGTGATGATGCTCCGGCACCACCGCGCCTTTCTTCAATTCCAGCCGCGCAATCGTAATATTCTGCCCGTGCAGCACCTGCCGCACCACACTGGGATTCATCTGCTCCCGGTCTGCTTCTTTCCAACGTTGGACCGCCATTGCGCTTGGATTGTATCATAGGGGGAATGGCCGCAGCCGCAATTGACTCCGTTTTCGCCGCCCACGATTCCCTTCAACTCGTAATTCCCCGCAACACCAAAGGAATCGGGTCCGTCATCCTCAAACCCGGCGCCGCCGAGCGCATCGATGGTGTCACCATCGAACCCTTCCCTCTTTGGCCCGATGACCGCGGCTATTTCCTCGAAATCGCCCGCCTCGGCAAAGGCCTCATCAGCGAATTCCCCGCCGAAACCACCCAGATTTCCGCCGCTCTCAGCTACCCCGGCACCATCAAAGCCTTCCATTTCCATCTCCATCAGACCGACTATTGGGTCGCCGCCCAGGGCATGTTTCAGGTCGCCCTCGCCGATCTCCGCAAAGGCTCCCCCACCTTCGGCCTTCGCAACACCCTCTACGTCGGCGCCCTCCGCCCCTGGCAAATCCGTATCCCCCCAGGCGTCGCTCACGGCTACAAAGTCGTCGGCATCGACCCCGGCATGCTAGTCTACATCACGGACCGCACCTACAATCCCAAAGATGAAGGCCGGATCCCCTACGATGACCCCGGCATCGCCTACGACTGGGAACTCCAGCATAAATAACCTCCTCTCCATCCTCGTCCCCCTCTACAACGAGGAGGAGTTCGCTGCCGCCATCCTCCAGCGCGTCATCGATGCCCCCCTTCCGCAAAACCTATCCCGCGAAATCATCGTCGTCGACGACGCCTCCAACGACGGCTCCGCCGAAGTCCTCGAGCAATTCGCCACCCAATACCCCAGCCTCATAAAAGTCCTCCGCCACCCCATCAACCGCGGCAAAGGCGCCGCCATTCGCACCGCCCTCGAACACGCCTGCGGCGAATTCAGCATCATCCAGGATGCCGACCTCGAGTACAATCCCGCCGAATACGAAAAACTACTGAACCCACTGCTCGACGGCCGCGCCGATGCCGTCTTCGGCTCCCGCTTCCTCGTCTCCAGCGAGCGCCGCGTCCTCTACTTCTGGCACGCCCTCGCCAATTGGCTCCTCACCAATACCTGCAACATCGCCGCCGACCTCAATCTCACCGACATGGAGACCTGCTACAAGGCCTTCCGCACCTCCCTCGTCCGTAGCATTCCCCTCCGCTCGAATCGCTTCGGCATCGAGCCCGAACTCACCATCAAGCTCGCCCGCCGCGAAGCCCGCATCTACGAAGTCCCCATCAGCTACCACGGCCGCACGTACGCCGAAGGCAAAAAGATCGGTTTCTCCGATGCCGTCGCCGCCCTCGCCGTCATCCTCCGCTACGCCCTATCGAGCGACATCTACAAAGACACCGGCCCCGAAATCCTCGAAGCCTTCTCCGCCGCCGAAAGCTTCAATCGCTGGATGGCCGACACCATCCACCCATACGTCGGCGAGTCCGTGCTGGAAATCGGAGCAGGCATCGGCAACCTCTCCCGCCAGTTGATCGCCCGCCGCAAACGCTACATCGCTACGGACCTCGACGCCGAACACCTCGCCCGCCTCGCCTCACGCCTCCAGCACCGCCCCAACGTCTCCTTCCTTCAGTGCGACCTCGCCAATCCCGCCCACTTCGAAAATCTCCGCGAAGCCGTCGATACCGTCGTCTGCCTCAACGTCCTCGAACACGTCGAGCCCGAACAAACCGCGCTCCGCAACATCCACGACGCACTCATCCCCGGAGGACGAGCCATCATCCTCGTCCCCCAAGGCCAGTGGGCCTACGGCAACATCGACCACGCTCTCGGCCATCACCGCCGCTACTCCCGCCCGCAACTCCACGACGCCGTCACCGCCGCCGGCTTCACCGTCGAGCACATTCTCCCCTTCAACCGCATCTCCCTCCCCGGCTGGTACCTCAATGGCCGCATCCTCAAACGAAACACCATCAGCCCGACGCAGCTCCGCCTCTTCGACAAAACCGTCTGGCTCTGGCGCGCCCTCGACCGCTTCCTCCCCTGGGGCCCCGCCTCCCTCATCGCCATCGCCCGCAAATAAAGTGGCGACGGGCCTCCAGGCCGGTCGCAGTTCCGCCTGGGAAGGCGGAACAGTTCCACCCATCGGCACCCACCACCCATTCATCGGCAACACACCCACCCCCATCGATCCCCGCGTGCCCTGCGCCCGCTCCCCCTTTACCCTGATCATGTAAGGAGAAACACATGCAACGCGGCCAACAACACGGTGGAGCCAAATCCGGAGCACTCATGGGAGCCCTCCTCGTCGTCCTCGGCACCGTCCTCCTCCTCGAACGCATCGACATCCTCCCCACCGACATCTTCCGTCACTTCTGGCCCATCTTCTGGATCGGCTTCGGCACCGTCCTCCTCACCGGCAATCGCTCCCCCTTCGGCAAAGCCTTCGGCCTCTTCCTCATCCTCCTCGGCGGCGGCATGGAACTCGAAAAGCTAGGCTACATCCCCCATTTCCGCCTCCGCGATCTCTGGCCCATCCAATTAATCGCCATCGGCGGCTTCATGCTCTGGCGCGCCCTTCGCCCCGAATCCTTCCACTTCGCCCGCAACGAATCCAACTCCGCCCGCCTCTTCGAATTCGCCATGTTCGGCGGCACTGACCTCCACGTCACCAGCAAGTCCTTCGAGGGTGGCGACCTCACCGCCATCCTCGGAGGCCACGAGATCGACCTCCGCGAAGCCCAGATGGCAGGCACCCGCGTAGAGATCCTCGCCACTGCCATCCTCGGCGGTGTCTCCCTCAAAGTCCCATCCACCTGGCGCGTCTCCGTCGATGGACCCGCTATCTTCGGCGGCCTCGACTGCAAAACACTCACTCCTCCCGATTCCGAAAACGTCCCTCATCTGCACGTCAAAGCCTTCGCCATGTTCGGCGGCGTCGAGGTGAAAAACTAGAACCATGCATCCGCTCCTCGCGGGAAAACGTGGCTTGCTCTATGCCCTCGCCTGGCTCCCCATCGCCGGCATGCTCGCCCTCTTTTTCCGCCAGACGGCTGCGCTCCGCCCCATCGAATCCATCGCCTTCATCTTCCCCCTCTGCGCCATCTACGCCATCGTCTGCCTCAGTTCGTGGTATCTCTGCCGCATCACGCCGCTCTCCACCTCAGGCGCCGCGCGTATCGCCGTCACACCCATTCTCGCCGCCATCATCGCCGCCGGCGTTTGGGTCACCATCAGCCGCTTCCTCGCCGCCGCGCTTTCTTCCCTTTTCCCCGCCCTCGAAGAGCGCTTCCTCCGCCACGAATCTCCACTCTGGATCACCGGAGTCTTCCTCTTCCTCCTCACCACCCTCCTCTGTTACCTGCTCGCCGAAGTTGAATCCGCCCGTGAAGCCCGCGAGCGCGAAATCCGCTCCGCCATCCTCGCCCGCGAAGCCGAGCTCAAAGCCCTCCGCGATCAGATCAGCCCCCACTTCCTCTTCAACTCCCTCAATTCCATCAGCGCCCTAATCGGCATCGACAAACAAAAAGCCCGCGAAATGTGCGCCCTCCTCGGCGACTTCCTCCGCTCCAGCCTCGCCATCGCCGATCGCCGCTTCATCCCCCTCGCCGAGGAACTCGCGCTCCTCCGCAAATACCTCGCCATCGAACAGGTCCGCTTCGCCGAACGCCTCCACTTCGAAGAGACCATCGAGCCTGCCGCTCTCGAATCCTCCGTCCCTCCGCTCCTTCTCCAACCCCTCGTTGAAAACGCCGTCAAACACGGCATCAGCAACTGCCTCGAAGGCGGCCTCATTCGCCTCGAAGCCCGCGCCGGCGTCAACGACGTCATCCTCACCCTCACCAACACCTACGACCCCGACGCCCCCAAACGCACCGGCTCATCGCTCGGCCACGAAAACATTCGCCGCCGCCTCGAAACCCTCTACGAAGGCGGAGCCCGTCTCAACACCAGTTCCACCGCCGATACGTACAACGCAGAAATCCGCTTACTCAAACAACCTCCGGAGCAACACTCATGAACAAACTCCGCGTCCTCATCATCGACGACGAACCCCTCGCCCGCGCCGTCCTCCGCGAAATGCTCGCCGAGCGCCCCGACATCGAAATCGCCGCCGAATGCGCCAACGGCTTCGAAGCCGTCAAGGCCGCCGCCGACACCACTCCCGACCTCCTTCTGCTCGACGTCCAGATGCCCAAGCTCGATGGCTTCGAAGTCCTCGAACTGATCGGCCCCAACACCGCCGTCATCTTCGTCACCGCCTACGACACCTACGCCATGCGCGCCTTCGAAGTTCACGCCATCGACTATCTCCAGAAACCCTTCACTCCTGACCGTCTCAACACCGCCCTCGACCGCGCCCGCCTCCGCATCGGAGCCAAAGGAGTCTCCGGCGAAGAACTCTCCGCCGCCGCCCGTGGCCCGCAAACCTACGCCGAACGAATCGTCACCCGCGACGGCGCCAAAGTCCACATCATCCCCACCCCAAAACTCGATTTCATCGAAGCGCAAGAAGACTACATCGCCCTCCGCACCGAAGGCAAAACCATCCTCAAGCAGCAAACCATTTCCAGCATCGAAACCATCCTCGACCCCGCCAAGTTCGTCCGCATCCATCGCTCCTACATCCTCAACATCGAAAGAATCGTTCGCGTCGAGCCCTACGGCAAAAACAGCAAACTTGCCATCCTCACCACCGGCGACCAACTCCCCATCAGCCGCACCGGCAACGAAAGACTAACAAGCATCCTCACCGGTGGCGACAGGCCTCCAGGCCGGTCGCGTTCAGCCTGGGAAGGCTGAACAAGTGTTATATATATTGCCTAATGCTCTCCAGCCTCCTGCTCCTCATCGCCCTATCCCCCGCCCAGGACTTCACCCTCGAATCCAACATCGCCATCCCCATGCGCGACGGCACCGCCCTCGCCACCGACATCTACTTCCCCGCTGCCAACGGCACCAAAAAGCCCGGTAAATTCCCCGTCATCCTCAGCCGCACCCCCTACAACAAAGCCAACGCCGAAGGCCGCATGTACGCCGCCAAAGGCTACGTCTTCATCAACCAGGACACCCGTGGCCGCTATGCCTCCGAAGGCCGTTGGGACTTCCTCAACATCGACGTAAACGACGGCTATGACACCGCCGCCTGGATCGTCAAACAACCCTGGTCCTCCGGCAAAATCGGAACCATAGGCACTTCCTATGTCGGCGGCACCCAACATGCCATTGCCCTATCGAACGCCCCCGGCCTCGCCGCCGTCATCCCCGTCGACGCCGTCGCCAACGCAGGCTACTTCGGCATGCGCAACTCCGGCGCTTTCGAACTCCGCTTCTTCAACTGGATCTTCACCATCGGCGCCCCCAAAGGCAGCGCCGCCGTCCGCGACCCCGGCTCGAAAGCCGCCCTCGAAGAGCTCGCCGCCAACACCCGCCAATATCTCCTCAACCTTCCGCTCCGCAAAGGAACCACGCCCCTCAAACTCGCCCCCGAATACGAAGACTGGCTCATCAACGCCATGACCCGTTCCGACAACGACGCCTATTGGAAACAACCCGGCTTCAACGTCGTCGATCAGGTCGCCAACTACAAAGACGTCCCCGCCTACATCGTCGGCGGCTGGTACGACTCCTGGGGCCGCTCCACCACCATGACCTTCGAAGCTCTCCGCAAAAGCAAAAAGAGCGCCGTCCAACTCATCATGGGCCCCTGGATCCACGGCCAGCAAACACGCCACGCCCACGGCCAGGTCGATTTCGGCGAAGCCGCCGCCCTCAAGCCCGAATGGCGCCTCCGCTGGTACGACCGCTGGCTCAAGAACGAGCCCAACGGAGCCGAAAACGACGCCCCCGTCCGCATCTTCGTCATGGGCACCGGCCCCGGCACAAAGAACGCCGAAGGCCATCTCCAACACGGAGGCCAATGGCGCAACGAACGTGAATGGCCCCTCGCCCGCACCAAGTACACGCCCTACTACATCCACTCCAACGGCACGCTCACCACCGAACCCGCCGGCCTCAACGAAACACCCACCACCTACACCTTCGACCCCAACCATCCCGTCCCCACCATCGGCGGCAACATCTCCTCCGGCGACGGCATTCTCCTCCAAGGCGCCTGGGATCAAAAGTGCGGCAAGCACGTCTGGAACTGCACCGACCAACTCCCCCTCTCCGCCCGCCGCGACATCCTCGTCTTCCAAACTCCGCCCCTCGAAAAGGACACCGAAATCACCGGCCCCATCGACGTCAAACTCTACATCTCCTCCGACTCCACCGATACCGACTTCACGGCAAAACTAGTCGACGTCTATCCGCCCTCCAAAGACTACCCCGCCGGCTTCGACCTCAACATCGCCGACGGCATCCAGCGTGCCCGCTACCGCGACTCACTCGAACACGCCTCCCTGCTGGAGCCCAACAAAATCTACTCGCTCACCGTCCGCATGTACCCCACCTCGAACGTCTTCAAAAAGGGCCACCGCATCCGTGTCGATCTCAGCTCTTCCAACTTCCCTCGCTTCGACATCAACCCCAACACCGGCGAACCCCTAGCCCGCCACCGCCGCACCCGCATCGCCACCAACACCATCCATCACGACCAACAACACCAATCCCACGTTCTCCTACCCGTAGTCCCATAAAAACATTAGTGTGCATTAGTGTGCATTCGTGGCCGAATCCATTCATATCCGGATACCCACCGCCCACAACCCCAACCCCACCGCCTGCCGGAACGACAGCCAATGTTTCGCCCACGCCGGCACCGGCTGCGCCGACGGCCGTGGCGATCCATACACCACGAATCCCTGATTCGCCATCAGCGTCTTCGCCCGGAAAATGTGATACCCGTCGCTCACCACAATGCACGACCGCAAATTCATCCGCCGCATAATCTCCGACGCAGCCGTCGTCGACTCCACCGTCGACTCCCCTTCCGGCTCAATAATAATCGCCTCCACCGGCACTCCATGTTTGCTCAAATACGTCCGCCCCACCTCGCTCTCCGTCCACAGCGGATCTCCGCCCGCGCCACCCGTCGTCAATATCCGTGGAGCCAGTTTCTTCCGGTACAACTCCAGTGCATGATCCAATCGCGCCCGCAGCACCGGCGATGGCTTCCCTCGATATTCCGCCGCCCCCAATACCACAATCACATCCGCTTCGCGCGCCTCATCGATCTCCGCCTGCCGCTCAATCGCCGCCGTCAGCCGCCATAAAGACACTGCGGCCACGGCTGCCATCAGCACGGCTATGGCAAAGATCCACCTCTTCATCGAATTCGTACTCTTAGCATATGCTAGAGTACCCGAATCATGACTGAGGAACTCCCGGTAACCGCCGACATCCACGTAACCCCGGTGCGCCCAACCGAGCGCATCGAATCCATCGACGTCCTCCGAGGCTTCTCCCTCCTCGGCATCCTGCTTCTCAACATTGCCTCCTTCGCCCTTCCCTCCGCCGCCTACATGAATCCCTCTGCCTACGGCGGCCACACCGGAGCCAACCTCACCTACTGGCTCATCCACATGGCATTCTTCGATGGCAAGATGCGAGCCATCTTCTCCATGCTGTTCGGAGCGGGCGCGCTCATCCTCACCTCGCGCGCCGAAGCCCGTGGAGCCGGCATCGAAACCGCCGACATCTACTATCGCCGCACCATGTGGCTCATTGCCATCGGCCTGTTTCACGCCCATCTCATCTGGTACGGCGACATCCTTTACCCATACGGTGTCGTCGGCCTCCTCATGTTCCCCATGCGGAAAGCGAGCGCAAAAGCGCTCATCATCACCGGAGCCATAATCATCACCCTCCATTCCGCCCAAGGCATCGGTGGCATGTTCGGCATCCGCGAAATGAAGGCCAACGCCGAAAAGCACGACAAAATCGTAGCCTCCGGCGGCAAGCCCACCGACGAGCAAAAGGACGCCGCCAAGGAATGGAAGAACCTTCGCGAACTCTTCATGCCCGACAAGGAAAAGATCGAAAAGGAAATCAAACAGCACCGCGGCGGCTGGGTCGAAAACCTCAAACTCCGTGCCGGCGAGGCCGCCCAGTTCGAGTTCAACATGTTCTTCCAGTTCATCTTCCTCGATGTCCTAGGCATGTTCATCCTCGGCATGGGTCTCGCCAAAGCCGGCGTATTCGACGCCTCTCGCAGCTACGCCTTCTACACCGCCCTCATCGCTGCCGGCTTCCTCATCGGAGTCCCCCTCCACTACTGGGCTGCCTTCAAGTGGGCGCAAAGTAATTTCGATTTCCCCGAATTCCTCGGCTATATCGCCTCCACCGCCGACCCCGGCCGTTTCCTCGTCGCCGGAGCCTACATCGGCATCATCATGATCGTCTGCAAATCCGGAATCCTCCGCCCCGTCCGCTTTCTCCTCTCCTCCGTCGGCCGCACCGCCCTCAGCAATTACCTGCTGACGTCCATTGTTCTCACCTTCGTCTTCAACGGCTACGGCCTTGGCCTCTTCGCCAAATACGAACGCTCCCAACTCATCTGGTTCGTCCTCGCTATGTGGACCGTCAATCTCACCCTGAGCCCCATCTGGCTCAAATACTACCGCTACGGCCCCGCCGAATGGGCCTGGCGATCCCTCACCTATTGGAAGCGTCAGCCTCTACGCCGCGAACAATCTTTCGCACCAGCGCTGCATTCTCCGCTACCTGATCCTGGTATCGCGGATACATCCCAATAATCATTCCGTCATTGGGCTTCATCCCGGCCAGCGCGCCGCGAAACGCATTCTCCACATCGGCCGAACGGTCCGTCAGCCGCCCCGCCGCCAGCACCTTATACGCCAGGCACGTCTTCTTCGTCTGCCGCATCATCGCCAGCATCCGTGCCGGATCCTCCGGCAAATACACCTCGCCCAGCGGCTTCGTCCCCAATATCTTCTTGAATTCCTCCGGCGTTCGAGTCAGATAATACAGCGCCGTCATATACAAATCGGTCTCCCACTGCTGTTCCTCGGCCTCGCGCAAAAACTCCGGATCATGTGTCGACAAGCCAGCCATCACACCTGCATCGCGCACGGCCTTCAAAAAGTCCCGAATCTTCCCCGACTGCCCCGCCCGCCGTTTCCGTTCCGCCGACCCGCCATGATGCACAATCGCCACCGGCCCCAACTTCGCCACTTCGCGAATCAGCTTGTGATCATTCTCAATCTCCGCATGGCTCAGCAAAACGAACTGTATCTTCCCACCCTTCTCCCGATACCGCGCCAAGTCCCCCATCCCCCGTTCATGATGCGAGAACTGCCACGTATTAATCCCCTGCCGCTCGCAACTCGCCAGAATCTCGCACACCCGTTCCCGGTCCGCCCACTCCAGCATATGTTTGCTGTAGAGCGAATTGAAATGCGAATACCCATGCAGCGGATTCCCTCCAATCATCAAACGCGAAACCCGGAACTTCCCCAACGCAATCGTAGGCAACGTCCCACCCGCCGGACTCGCGGCAACACCGCCAGTAGAAGCTTCCGCCGCCAGAGCCTCCGCATCCGCATCACAAGGCAAAGCCGCCGTCGCCAGCGCCGCCGTCAAAAACTTCCGCCGGGGTTTCATGACTGTATTCCTACCACACCGGTAAAAGTGGCGCGCGTCCTCCGCCGGCGCGTAACTTATACCGGCACCCGCACATCCCGCGGCCGTGGCATCCCTTTCACCGCCTTCCCTACTCTCTTCTCCGCCCGCAACTCATACAGACTCTGCAAATTCATCCAATGCTCGCCAGGATGAATCGCCACAATCGCCATCTCTCACGCTCCTCCAGTGGTATACCACAATCTCCACATTCAAGGCCCCCGTGCATCCTCCGCCCAAAAAAGCAAATCCGCCAACGGTCCGGCAGGAGCACCCATTACGTCAACCATAATCCTCAAAATCGGTGTTCATCTGTGTCCATCTGTGGCCCATAAAACACCGCCCCAACCTCCACGCATCCCCCCACTCAGAACTGTGCCCGGAACCCCAACTGCACCACCCGGGCCGCCCCCTGCCCCGTGATCCTCCCAAAATTCGGATTACTCAAATCCGACACCGGATCCCCCAGATTCCTCCGGTTAAACGCATTGAAGAAATCCGCCCGCAACTCCGCCCGTCGCTTCTCCCCTAACGAAAACGCCCGCACCACCGACAAGTTCTCATTCGCGCTCCCCAGCCCGCGCGCATACGGCAGATACGTCCCCATGGTCCCCAACGTAAACGGAGCCGGCGCCACAATCGCTCCACGATTCAAAAACAGATCCCCCGTATCCCCCGTCAGCGTATTCAACGGCCGGAAGCTCCCCCGCGTCGCCCCGGTCAACAACGCCGTCCCCGCCACCGCATTCGGCCGTAAATGCCCATTGAAAATCGGCAGATTATTCGGAATCGTCATCCGCAGCGGAGCCCCGCCCTCATACTGCACAATCCCCGCCACGGTCCACCCGCTCAGTACAATATTTTTCCTCCACCCCGGCAAATCATAACTAAAGCTAGCCGCCAGCCGCTGCGGCACATCCACATCGCTGATCGCCTTCTCCACCCGCCGGTTGTACTGATCCTGCGGCCGCGCCAGATCCACATTCGTGAAGCTGATATCCGATATCGCCTTCGAAAACGCATACGAAACCAGGAACTGCAGCCCGTTGGAGAACCGCTTCTCCGCCTTCAGAAACAACGCATGATACGTCGAATTCCCGCTCGGCACATCCAGCGTCGTAATCGTCTGATACTGCGGAAACGCCCGTAGCGCCTGCGCCAGCGTCCCTCGGAAACCTGCATACGGAGCGCGATACCCCGCCGCCGTCACCACCGGATCCGTGATGTTCCGCGTCAGCATCGACCCCAATGCCAGATATCGCGCCTCAATCTGATTCGTGCTCACCAGCGCATTATTCGTCAGCCCATGCGCCACCGTCCCCACATACGATGCATCAAACAACATTCCGCCCAACAAATGTTGCAGGCTGAACTGCCACTGGCTCGTCCGCGACAACCGCCCGCTCGCCCCCGGACGGAAGTCCGTCGTCACCGCGTTCTGCCCGTTCGCAATCGTCGCATCAATGAACGGAGGCAGCCTCGCCGACCCCGCCGGCCATCCCGCGTCAATCTGAAACACCGGCGTCAACCCGCCATCGAGCGACGCCACATCCACCGACGAATTGAACCCCTGCTTGTTGTTATCCACCCCAATCAGCGGCGAATAGAACAACCCCGCCCCGGCCCGCATCACCGTCTTCGACCCCAGTTGATATGCCAACCCCAGCCGCGGCGCATGCGCCCCATAATACGTCGAGATGAAATTCCGAGTCCCCGTCCGCCCCGGCCCATTCCCCGCGAACACCACCGCCCCCAGCAGCCCCGGAGCCGCCGGATTCGCTACATCCGGATCCATCCGGCTGATCCGGTCATACATTTCGTAAAAAGGAATCTGAAATTCCCAGCGATACCCATAATTCACCGTCAGCTTCCGCGTCACCTTGAAATCATCCTGCGCGAAGAACCCCACATACTTCGACCGGTCCCCCGTCGGAGCATTCAACGCCATGCTCCCGTTGTTCACCAGCCCCAGCAGAAAACTCGCGTACGAATGCCCCGTCCGCGCCACCTGTGGCTGGCTGGTGCCAAACTGCGAAAACGTGTACTGCCCCTCCCGGAACCCCAATGTCGCCTGGTTGAACTGGTAATAATCCGTCCGCACACCAAACTTGAAGTTGTGTTTCCCGCGTGTCCACGCCACGCTCTCCATCAGGTTGCTATTGGTCGACGTCGTAAACCGGTCGTTCCCGAATCCAAAACCGGTCAGTCCTTGCCCTGCAAAGCGCACACCAGGGAACCCCGCATCAAAAGCCCCCGGCACGCCCAACCCGATATCGCCGGACTCCGTCAACGGCGAGTAAAACCGCGTGATCCCCAACTGCAACCGGCTCACCACATTCGGCCGCGCAATAAAATCATAAGAAAACACCAGATTTCGGATATCAATTCCCTGATTAATGATGTCCGACACCGGCAGGATGAACCCATTGCTGTTTAGCCGGTCTTCAAACCGCAGCCGGTAGCTCCCGTTCACCCTGTGCCGCGGAGTGAACTGATGATCCAGCTTCACGAAGTACGAGTTCAGATCCAACACGCTCGGCAGCCGCGCCCAAATGGTTATTCGCCAATCCAGCCCTGTTCGGCAGTGGAATCACATTCTGGAACTTCGACGCGAACGGCGAGATCCGCCCTGTCGGTATGCGGTTCCCCGCAAACGGCTGCCGCTGTTGATTCGCCCCGCCCGTCGCCGGATCGTACACCACCTCCGGATTCCCCGAAAAATCCCCCGCCCGCATCGCCGCCGTCGGCAGCGTCCCGGTGCGCCCCTGCACATCGTTCAATCGCCGGAACCCCGTATAGTTCGCAAAGAAGAACGTCCGGTTGTGCCCGTCGTACAAACGAGGCAGCACCACCGGCCCGCCAAGAGATCCGCCAAACTCGCCCTGCCGCGTCACATCCGCCATTGCCGCGTTATACCGCCGCGCATCCAGCACGCCATTGCGAAACAGCGCCGTCAGATTCCCATGCAGCGCATTCCCGCCCGACCGGCTCGCCATCATCACCGCCCCGCCGCCCGAGCGCCCGATCTCCGCCGGCGTAATCGCCGTCTCCACCCGAAACTCCGCCACCGTGTCCAGCGCTGGCGATCCCGGCCCCGCCACATTCTGCCCCGCGTTATAGGAGAACGGCACCCCGTCCACGTACACTTCATTCGCATACGTCCTGCTGCCCGCAATGCGAATCCCTTCCGCCGCTCCGCTCGCCCCTTGCGCCCCAGGCGTCAATTGCACAAACGCAAATGGATTCCGGATCGATCCCGTTAACTGGTATGGCAGTTTGTTCACCAGGTCCGCATTGATCTGCGTCCCCACCACGGACGTTTCCTTCTCCAGCAACGGAGCTTCCGCCTGCACCGTCACGCTTTCCTGCGTAGCACCAACCTCCATCGTCGCGTCCACGCGAACCGTGCGATCCGTCTCCAGCAGCACTCCCCTCTGCGTCCACGCCTTGAAACCCGCCACGCTCATCCGCAAATCGTAACCGCCGATCGGCAATGACGCAAACCGGTAGACGCCCGCCGAGTTCGTCTGCGTCTTGCTCGACACTCCCGTCTGCGTATGAATCGCCTCCACCTCCGCGGCCGCAATCATCGCGCCCGTCGTATCGGAGACCACGCCAGTAATCGAACCCAAAGCCTGCCCGTATGCCACAGAGGCCGCGCACAAAAAGGACAACAGAGTCAGCATCCACATAGTTGCCCGCCAGTCTATCACACGACTCAAAAAAACATATCTCCTTCCCTCTCAACACCAAGCTCTCATTCCCCCCAAATCCAACCACACGCCATGCGACAACCGGATCAGGAGTGTATCCCTATGCCTATCTCAGAAACTCATTCCGATGCCGCTCGCCAAAACGGTGGCCTCGGTCACGGACCCACCTCGGACGATGGAAAACAGCGCTCTGCCCAGAACGCCCGTAAACACGATTTCTTCACCAACATCGCCGTCCTCCCGGACGAAGACCGCAACGACTTCATCGCTCTCCTCGCGGACTTCTCCAGCGAGCACCAACCCGCAACTCCCACCGAGCGCCGTTGCATCCACGAAATGGCCGACGCCGAATTCCGCCTGCGCCGCATCCGCTTCTACATCGCCACGGCCCAATGCAAGCAAGTCGACATGAACAATCTCTCTCACACCCCCATGGCCGACGCGTTTCAGAAACTCGCCGAATCCGGCCCGACGCTCTCCCTGTGCCTGCGCTACGAAAAACACTTCCAGCGCCAGTTCGAATCCGCGCTCAAAATGCTCTTCACTCTCCGAAAGAACGCTCCCAGGCCGCAAGCGCAGCCACAGCCGCAACCCCAGCCTCAACCAGAAACACAATCCAAAGAAGTCGCCGACATCGCTCTCCGTCTCCGCGTCCTCGAGCGCTTCCTCCTCGATCCCTCCTTCGAGGAAGAACCGCAACCCGCAATCGACGACGATCTCGATTTACAAAACGAACCCACCAAAGGGCTTTAAACACGCCCTTGCACATCTCTAACAGCCGCGGTTGCTCTTTGAAAATCGAAAAGACAAATTGAGGTCGCGATACGTGTCCTTACACGCTCTTGCGCCGCCCCAAAACGGCCAGCGCGAGCCCTGTCACCATCAGCACCAACGTCGACGGCTCAGGCACGAAGTCCCCTTCCACGAAGTAGTAGTTCCCGTTCGTCCAGGCGCCCCAATCGTTCGAGATCGTGCTTCCATTGAGGTTCGAGTTTGGAACCGTCACCGTCGACCCGATCGCCGCCATCGCGCCCCAGTGGCCCGCATCCGCCCCGAATCGGCCCGAACCGAATACCAGCGCATATGTCCCCGCGCTCAATACAGCATCCACGCTCTCCGAAGCCGGGCTCGCCGCATTGTAGTTCACGGGTGGGTGCAGCAACACACTCAGCACCGGCGTGAACGTGGCCGGAGGATCCGGGAAGGAACTCATATCGGCAATCGGCACAATGGCCCCAAACATCGTCGACCCGGTACAAGGACACCCGATCGGGCTCAGGTAGATGCTGCCGCCCAGCCGCGTGATGTGAAAATCGCTGGCTAGCGTAAAACGCCAACCCATGAACTTTTCCTGGTTTACTTGTTGCGACCCGGTTCCCGACCAGGTCCCCGTGAAATTCCCCGACTCCACGATCACACTCGCCATCGAAGATACGGCGAACCCCAACATTCCAAGCAACAGAAATTGCAGACGCATTCGAACCTCCGGCTACATATGCGTGCATTCACGTCATCCGGGGTCAATGTGGTTTCGGATACCAATCCCGCAGCCATCGCTCAACCACCGTAAAGGGGTCCAGCCTTCGCTCTCCCACTGCTTCCGCCCCGGCGCGGATCACATCCGCCGGCATCCGCTCCAGCAACCGGTCCCGCAGCATCTCCCTCAGCCGCACCTCCCACAGCCCAGCCGCATTACGGATCTTTTTATCCTTAATAAGCCGCACCGCCTCCAGCAACTCCCCAACCCCCTTCCCCTCCTGCGCCACCGTCTTCACAATCGGCGTGTCCAGCTTCGCGTGATCCGATGCCAGCAGCAACATCGCCCGCACTTCCTGCTCCAGCCGGTCCGCTCCCGGCTGATCCGACTTGTTGATCGCAAACACATCGGCGATCTCCATGATCCCCGCCTTGATCGCCTGCACATCGTCCCCCATCCCCGGCACCAGCACCACCACCGTCACATCGGCCAGCCGCGCGATCTCCACTTCGTCCTGCCCGACACCCACCGTCTCAATCAGGATGGCCTCGCGCCCCGCCGCATCCAGCAGCAGCGCCATCTCCAGCGTCCCACGAGCCAGCCCGCCCATCTGTCCCCGCGTCGCCATCGACCGGATGAACACACCCTCATCGGCATAGTGATGCTGCATGCGGATGCGGTCCCCCAGAATCGCCCCGCCCGAGAATGGACTCGATGGATCCACCGCAATGATCCCCACCGTCTTGCCCTCTGCCCGCAGCGTCCGCGCCAGTTGATCCACCAGCGTGCTCTTCCCGGCCCCCGGAGGCCCCGTCACACCGATGATCGTCGCTCGCCCCGTGTGCGGGAACAACTCCGCCAGCAGTGCCTCCGCTTCCTTGGTCCGGTTCTCTACTGCCGTCGCCGCGCGTGCCAGCGCCCGCAAGTCTCCGGCAAGAATGCGTTCGGCCTGCATTAGACGTTCAGCAACTGCCGCGCGATCACCAGCCGTTGGATCTCGCTGGTCCCTTCCCCAATCGTCATCAGCTTCACATCGCGGTAGAACTTCTCCACCGGATAGTCTTTGATGAAGCCATACCCTCCATGGATCTGCAGCGCCTCGTTGCAGATCGACACCGCCGCCTCGCTCGCAAACAGCTTCGCCATCGCCGACTCACTCGTCACCCGGTGCCCGGCATCCTTGCGCGCCGCCGCCTTGTAGGTCAACAGCCGCGATGCCTCCAGCGACGTCGCCATGTCCGCCAGCTTGTGCTGGATCGCCTGAAACTCAGAGATGAACCGCCCGAACTGCTTCCGCTGCTTGGAGTACTTCAAGGCCGCGTCATAGGCCCCTTGCGCGATCCCGATCGACAGCGCGGCAATCGAGATGCGCCCGCCGTCCAACGTCCGCAGACTGTCTACGAAGCCTTCGCCTTCCTTCCCCAGCAACAGCTCACCGGACAACCGGCAGTTCTCAAACAACACCTCGCCAGTGGAGCTGGCGCGGAACCCCATCTTGTTCTCCTTCTTCCCTAACCGGAACCCCGGCATCCCCTTCTCGAACAGGAACGCTGAGATCCCATGCTGCGACGCTGCCCGGTCCGTCACCGCCATGCCCACACAGACATCGGCATTGTGCGCGTTGGTCGTGAAGGTCTTGCCGCCATTCACAATCCAATCGTCCCCATCGCGGACCGCGATACTGCGCGTCCCCGCCGCATCGGAGCCGGCCTCCGGCTCTGTCAATGACCAGCAGCCGATCCACTCGCCCGACGCCAGCTTCGGCAGGTACTTCTGCTTCTGCTCCTCAGTCCCCGCCAGGTAGATGTGGTTCGAACACAGCGATGTGTGCGCCGCCACAATCAGCCCAACCGATGGGTCCACTCGTGACAGCTCTTCGATGATGATGGCGTAGTCGATGTAGGTGAGCCCCGCGCCGCCATACTCCTCGGGGAAGATCGAGCCCATGTAGCCAAGCGCGCCGCACTCGGCCATCACCTCCGTGGGGAACGTCTGTGTCTCGTCCCACTCCATCACATGAGGCGCAATCTCTTGCTCGGCGAAGTCGCGCACACTCTTCCTGAGGTGCTGCTGTTCCTCGGTGAATTCGAAGTTCATGCTCGCCTAGACAATCTCTTCCTTCACCGCATCCCACTTCAATTGCCGTTGCAGACGGTAGCTGTCCACCGCCATGCGGCATGCGATCGACACGCGGAAGCCCAGTTCCACCGGACAGTTCGGCTCCTTGTTCGCCCTGATGCAGTCAAGGAAGTTCTGCATGTGCGCCCGAGGCTCGGTCCTCGATTGCCCCAGCACCTCCTCGTCCTTCGGCCGGTTCACCTTCTGCGGAGCCATCCGGATCTGCTGCGACTTGGTGATCGTCGCGTCCGTACCCAGCACATGCTCGGCCACTCCCAGTTGGTTGTTGCCGAACCCCGAGGCCCACGTGAACAGGATCTCTTCCGGATGCTCCATCGACACGTTCATCGTGTCCGGCACCTCGCGCCCGTCCTTCCACAGAAACACCCCGCCCGTCGTCGTCACCGACTTCGGGATCTGCAGGTTCAGCGCCTTGTACCAGAACGCCAGTTGATGGCACATGTTCTCGTAGAAGTTGCCTCCCGAATAGTCCCAGAAGAAGCGCCAGTTGATGTACCGGTTGGCGTCGAAGTCGCGCTTCGGAGCCTCGCCCAGAAACTGGTTCCACAGGATGCTCTCCGGCGTCATGTCCGGATACACCGGGCGCGACCACTGCGGCTTGTTGTGCGGCGTGTTGCGGAACATGTGCGCCTCGATCATCGTGATCTTCCCCAGCTTGCCCGAAGCGATCATCGCCTGCGCATCCGTCAGTGTCCCCGACGATACACCCTGATGCCCGATCTGCACCACACGCTTGCCGGCCACTTTCTGATAAGCCGCGCGCATGCGCTTGGCATGCTCCACGCTGAACGCCATCGTCTTCTCTTGATACACATGCTTGCCCGCATCAAGAGCTGCCGTGAAGTGCTCCGCATGCAGATGCTGAGGGGTCGCAATCAGCACCGCGTCCACGTTCTTGTCTTCCAGCAGATAGCGGTGATCAAGGTATGTCTTCGCGTTCGGCGCCACTTGCTTGGCTTCTTCCAGCCGCCGCGTATAGATATCGGCAAATGCCACAAACTCAGTGTTCGGACAGGCCATCGCTTCGCGCACGATCTCCATGCCTCGCGCGCCCGGCCCAATGATGCCAAGACGGATCCGCTCATTGGCTCCCAGCACTTGCGACGGCGCAAGGCTGCCGGCCAGACCGGTAGCAACACTGCCTATAAACTTACGGCGTGAATCCATCATGTGGGGAAGTGGCTCCTTCTTCGTTCATCGTATCATTGCTGTGGAGGTTGGTTAATGAGACAGTTTGCATGGCTCGCGCTGGCAGGATCTCTGTACGCGCAGGAAGCTCCCAAAAAGAAAGCACCCGTCGCTGGCGACGACCGCCAGGGCTATACCGATACGCCTCAGATCCCCGGACAGCGCTGGAAGGTGCACGACGCCGCGCGGCCCCGTCCCCGCAAGGTCGCCCCCGCAGCCGCGATCGGCAACCCGCCCGCCGATGCCACCGTCCTGTTCGATGGCAAAGACCTCTCCCAATGGACCGCGCGCACCCGCGAAGGGCAGGAAGTGGCGCCGCAATGGAAGGTGGAGAACGGCTACATCGAGATCGTGCCGCGCACCGCCCGGCTCGTCACCAAGGAGAAGTTTGGCGATGTCCAGTTGCACGTCGAGTGGATGATCCCCAAGGGCCAGGACGGCGCCGGCCAGGGCCGCGGCAATAGCGGCATCGAACTGATGGGCCGCTATGAGATCCAGGTCCTCGAATCCTATCAGAACCTTACCTACGCCGACGGACAGGCCGCCTCCATCTACGGCCAGTGGCCGCCACTGGTCAATGCCTCGCGCCCCGAAGGCGAGTGGAACGTCTACGACATCTTCTTCGAGGCCCCCAAGTTCGATGGAGACAAGCTGGTCAAGCCCGCATTCGTCACCGTGATCCATAACGGCATGCTCGTGCATCACCGCAAGGAAGTCCTCGGCCGCGCCATTCACCGCCGTGTGGCCACCTATGCCCCCCATGGACCCGAAGAGCCTCTCAGCCTGCAGGATCACGGCCGCCCGCTCCGCTATCGCAACATCTGGATCCGCCGCCTCAAAGGCTACGACGAATAAGCATCCCCCACAAAGCACAAACGGCCTGGGCTCTTCGCCCAGGCCGTTTGTTTTGGTATTGGCTTCTTCTTACGGGAAGAACGCGCGGACCAGGAACGTCATCAGTTCACCGCGGCTGAGTGCGGCGTCCGGATCATACGTCCCCAACGCCGTCGCTGTGGTGAGTGTACGGCCGTTCGAGATTCGCAGTTCGCGCATCTTCTGGATGAACGCGAAGAACGAGTGGTTGTTCGGCACGTCCGCGAAGTAGGGAGCGCAGCCCACGAACAGACCAAACTGGTCGCCAACCTGCGTCACTGCAGTGCCGGTGGGCAAGCAGCTGGAAGAGGTGGCCGCGCCAGAGGTCACGGTCGGGAACACGCTGTTCATCTTCGCACGGATGATGAAGGCCGACATCTGCGCACGGGTCAGAGTCTCGCCAGGGCAGAAGCGGCGCTGCGGATCGGAGGTCTGGTTACAGCCCTTCGTGTAGCCGCGGCGATACATCAGTTCGATATAGCGCCATTCGCTGGTGCCGGTGCCGTTGGTCGCGTTCGCACCCGTGTTGCCGGGGCAGTTCACGTCTGCAAAGCTGCAGAAGACGCCGCCCGTGGCATTCAGGTAGTTGGTGACCGCCTGCTCATCCATCTGAGCGCGGACAACCCACTTCGCCATATCGCGGCGGAGCACGATACCATCCGGATTGAACGTCGAGGCGGTACGGCTGCCCGGATCGATTTCCGTCTGTTTCGCGGTCTGGATATAGGTGAAGAAGGGGTGGCCCGGAGGCACATCGGTGTAGCTGGCAATCGTGTTGTTGTAGGGGTCGCGCAGCGGGAAGGTCAGCGGATAGTGAGCCACATAGGTGCCCCACTGGCCGTAGCCGGGAACCGAAGCGAGACGGCCCTTGGAGTAGGCGCCGTAGGTCCACATGCCCAGGTTGTTCGGATCGGTTGCGGCGCCGCCGCGGATACCGAACGGAACCAGAGCCGCGTTGTAGGCAGCCACCTGATCGCGCACAAAGAAGTGAGCAGGCAGGTAAGCGCCCGTCACGGGGTGGCGGGTGGACAGAACCGTGTCGTAAGCATCTTCACCGCAGCGGATGTCGAACAGGCCGGGGTAAGCGCGGGTGGCCGTGCCAACGCCCGGTTCCTGGCCCTTACAAGCAGCCAGTGCCTGACCGGAGATCAAGCCGTAGGAGAAGACGCGAGGATCGGTCGGAGCCAGCGGAGGATAGGTCGTACCAACAAACAGCTTCTCGAGGAAGGGCTGCACGTTGATCGGCGAAATCGCACCGTACTGGACCACGTTGGCCGGCGTGTCATGCATCGGCGCGTAGAAGTCGCCGTTGCCCCATGCCGTGTTGTAGACTTCCAGAGCGTCGCCGGCGGAGGTGAGCTTCTGCACGATGTCATAGATAACCGTGCTGGTAGCGGTCGCTCCACTGAAATTGGCGAACTGGCTCTGCTGGCCCACGCGAGCAATGTAGCGGTGGCCTTCACGCGAGATCACGCGGTGCGGACGGTCGTCGCCGACATAGAGGTACGGCGTGCCCGTCGCGCCAGGCTGCACCAGCTTATCCCGCTGCGTCACAGTGTTCGGGTTGGTGAACGCCGGAACCGTGTGCTGCTGGATCGCCTGCAGGGAGGGGATGCCGCCCTGGATCTTGGTGTTGTTTACAGTGGCCGGGATGGAAGCAACATTCGCACCGAGATCGCCGGCAACCATGTGGGTGTAGGTGATCGCGCGGTGGTGAATGTGGTGCTGTGCAGGAGCGGTGATGCCAGGACCCTGGTCCACCGTGCCCCAGATTGCGTAGAAGGGAGTGCCGATCGCGCCGTTGTTGGCGTTGCCGTTGTAGGTAGCCAACGAACGTCCGCGGATGTGCTCCGGTTCGTAGTTCAGACCAACGCTGGTGCGAACCACTTGGCTGTTGAGCACCGTCTGGTTGATGATGCGGTCAAACGCGTACGGACGAGTGGAATCGCCCCACAGATCGTAGTAGTCGCCCTGGAGCTGCGGTGCCACGGAGGATGCGCCCGGGCACATCTTGGAGGAAGCGCCAGTGCAAGCCGCCACCGGAGAACTGGTGGTGCCGGTGTAGAAACCAGCCTTCTTCAGAACGCGGAGACGAGTACCTTCCCATGCCGGAGAGAAGCTGTTCGGGTTGTTGAGAGCCCAAACGCGACCGGACACCGGAATGTTGTCGTTGATTACGCTGGACACGATGTACAGGTTGTCGTTGTCGATACCGAGACGAGCGCTGGTCGGCATGTAGCAGACAGCTTGGGTATTCACCGCGGTATTGCGGCAATCGAGCACAACCGCACCGGCCGGGTCGGCAGCGCCACGCGTACGATCGGAGATCGCATTGATGTTGCCGTACAAGCAGGTGGAGTCGCAGGTGCCATCCGGGATGCCATAATAGGCAACCCAGTTGCTGTTCACGCCGCCGCTGTTCGGGTTAGACTGGGTCGGACCCGGGGGCTGAGGCGTCGTGAAGAACTCGGTGTTGCCGGTCAAGCCGGAAACGGCCGGGGTCGTGTTGGGAACGCAAGCAGCGGAGAAGCCGCCGCCGGTGCCCTGGCAACCAGTGGCCCACTTGGACGTGATCACAACCCAGCTGGCTTTACGAGTGAGCGCCTGGTTGGCAGTCGTCACCGTATCAGAGCAGCCGAAGCAGTTGAGCAGCGCATTGTCCACAACCGTGAACAGAACCACAAAGCGGCCCTGCATCTGGTCGTAGCGGATGCTGGCGTTATCTACCTGGCAGGTCGCGTTGGTACGCGGCTGCGTGGGGCAGAGTTCATTCAACGCCACTTCGCCCAGCCACACATCCAGGAACTGGCGCGAGGTGGGCGGGAAATAAAACGTGCCCGACGGATTGTAAGCAACAGAGGCAGTGCCGCTGGTGTTGTCAAAACGCGGAGCATTCGGATTGGGGTAACGCGCAATCGTCCGGTTGACGATCGTCAGAATATCATCCGGACCCACAGCAATGTCCGGGTTGGGCACGACGGCGAGAGGTTCGATTGTGAAGTAATCCGTAGATGCGATGCCTTCCCATTCACGACCAGCCTGGGAATCGCAATCCACAGAAGCCACAGCCGGCCCGCCCGTCAATCCGCAAGTGGGATTGATCAGACCGGGACGGTTTCCAGTGCCTTCGCGTGCCGAAACATTAAACGACCCTTCCGGCCCGGATCCCACGAGACGGGGACCGGTTTGCGCTTGTGCCATGTTAGCGAACAGGCACAGCGCTGCCGTAGCGGGCAAAACACTTGACCACCAAAGACGTCCTTTCATAATTTGCCTCCAAAGTGATGCTGGATGAAACTGCTCATCCCGCTCTCCAACATGGTACCCGAAATCACAAAACCACTCCTAGGACAGCGAATCGTACCGGAACCCGCCATCCCGTGCAATCAAAGTAGCCGGACTGCAAGTATACAAGATTTGACGAAGGGTGTATACGGCTTCCCTCCTCCGTTATAGTTTATCCGATATTCCACCCCTATGGATGACCCCCTCCCCATAGCGTCTCCGAAGGGTATCAATTGTGGTGGCCAAACGGCGCAATGCGCCACTCTCGCGCTTCGGTTCGGCGAAGAGCGAAAGTTGCGCGGAAGGCTGATAAATAAGGCCTACAGACAATGTGAGTGCTCTGAGACGAACGCGCCTGCGCCAGGCAGACTGGAGCAGTGAAGGGAGTAGAGGAAGGAAGTCCTCATCGAGGTCGGAGGGATGCGCGAGGGAAAGCGAAGCCGAAGATTCTTCGCGGTCGGTGTAACGGAGAAGCAGTGTGAGGCGGCGCGCCTCTACCTGTTGTAGACGCACACGGGAGAGGATACGCTCCAACAAAAGACGGATGGAGCGAAGAATGATGGGCTCCTCCCAAACCTCTTCCGGAAACTCGAGAGACTCACGCCAGAGTGCTTGCGAAGTATCACGGGAACGCACGGGCGTTTCGTCAATACCCTGTGCGCGGCGTTGGTACTGGAGCGCATGGCGGCCAAGTGCCAGTTCGAGTGCATCGACGGGAGAGCGAGCCAGTGCGCCAAGCGTGCGCACACCGGCGAGTTCCAACGTATCGCGTGTGGTGGAGGCGATGCCATCGAGCCAATGCACAGGAAGAGGGGCGAGGAACGCTGCCTCATTGCCGGGAGTAACAATGACCGAGCCATTGGGTTTACGCAAGCGGGATGCAATGCGGGCAACCGTTTTGTTGGCGGCGATGCCTGTGGAGATGGAGACATGGAGCCAGCTCTGTATGGTGTCGCGCAGTTGCGTCATCGTTGGTACCGCACCTTGCTTGTGCAAAGCGCGCGTGCCGGTGAGATCGAGATAGGCGGCGCCGATGGTGAGAGGCTCGACGAGCGGCGTAGTCTGTTCGCATAGAGAGATGATCTGGCGGAAGAACTGTTCGTAGAGATCGAAGTGGCCGGGCACGACAGTGAGTGCGGGGCACATGCGTTTGGCGCGGCGAATGGGCAAGCCGGGGTGAATGCCGAAGCGGCGCGCTTCGGAGCTGGCGGAAACCACGATGCCGCGGCGTTCGGCGCCTACGGCCACGGGGCGGTGGCGAAGACGTTGATCGGAAGCCTGCTCGATGGAGGCGAAGAAGCGATCGCCGTCCCAATGCACCACGGAACGCACAGCGATACCAGTGTAAATCTTTACACATCTCCGCGCAAGCGTTTGAGGATGTCGAGTTTTCCACCGACATCAGTGAGGCGGAAGTCGCGCCCTAAGTAAGGATAGGTGAGGCGGGTGTGGTCGAGACCCATTAAAGCAAGGATGAGCGCGTGGAGGTCATTGATATGGACTGGGTCTTTGACGGCACGGAGACCGAGATCGTCGGTGGCGCCGATAACCTGACCGCCTTTGACGCCGCCGCCGGCCATCCAAATGGTGAACCCATAGGGATTGTGGTCACGGCCCTCGGCGCCGTTTTCGCCGCCATCGGCAGTGGGACTGCGGCCGAACTCACCGCCCCAGATGACGAGAGTGGAATCGAGAAGGCCGCGCGACTTGAGATCAGCGAGCAAGCCACCGACACCTTTGTCTGTTTGGGCGGCGCGGTCGAGATGATTCTGATCGTTGCCGATGTGGCCATCCCAATCGGTGGCATTCATGCCGTTGCCGGACCATACCTGCACGAAGCGCACGCCGCGTTCGATGAGACGGCGCGCGAGGAGGCAACGCGAGCCGAAGCCGGCGCTGACGGGATTGTCGAGACCGTAGAGTTTTTTGGTTGCTTCGGATTCGCGGCTGATGTCAGTGGCTTCGGGGGCGGCCATCTGCATGCGAAAGGCGAGTTCATAAGACTCGATGCGGGCGTTCAGTTCCGAGTCGCGATGGCGCGCGGCAAGATGTTCGTTATTGAGAGTACGAAGCGTATCGAGCATGGCACGCTGCTCGGCTTCGCTCATGCCTTGCGGGCGATTCAGATTGAGGATGGGATTGCTGCCGGGCCGGAAGGTGGTGCCTTGATAGGCAGCGGGAAGAAAGCCCTGTCCATAAACGGCGGGGCCGGAGCGCACACCGCCTTCGAGCAGAACGACGAAGCCGGGAAGATTTTCATTCTCCGTGCCAAGGCCGTAGAGCAACCACGACCCGAGGCTGGGGCGGCCGATGCGCGGCCAACCATTGTGAATGAGGAATTGCGCCTGCGAATGCGTGAAGCCTTCATGGTGGCAGGAGCGGATGACGGCGAGGTCGTCGGCATGCGGCGCGGTATAGGGAAAGAGGTTTGAGATTTCAAGGCCCGATTGTCCGTATTTGCGGAACGTGCGCCGGGAGCCAAGCACGACAGAGTCTTTCAATTTGCCGTTCTGAAAGTCTTCATCGCCGAAGCTGGCAGGCGGATGCTGGCCGTGCAGCTTCTGAAGAAGCGGTTTGGGATCGTAGGTATCGACTTGGCTGGGGCCGCCCTGCATGAAGAGATGAATGATGCGCTTCGCTTTGGCCGGCCAGTGCGGCGCGGCTTGCGAACGTGGGGAAAGCGCAAGCGCGGTGAGCCAGGCAAGGAAGTTGCGGCGCGAGTCAATCGACATAGAGGAACTCATTCATGTTGAAGAGAAGGAGAGTGAAGCGATCGAGGGAGTGCGCGCTCAAGTACTGCTGCGCGATGTTCCGTTCACTCGGCGATGGATCGCGGCCGAAGGCGATCTGCCACGCGGCGTTGATAGCTGCTTGCTGGTCATCGCCGGCAATCTTGCGAATGCGCGCGGCGAAGTGCATTGCTTGTTGCCCGGCGAACTCGCTGTTCATGAGAGCGAGCGCTTGCGGAGCGACCGTGGAGCGATCGCGGCGGGCGCAACTGGTGGCGGAGTCGGGAGCATCGAAGATCTGAAGGATGGGCAGAGTGAGTGAGCGCTTCATCTGCAGATAGACACTGCGGCGATTGTGCTCGGCAGGATCGGGATGGGCGGGCCACATTTGGGGCATGCGCGCAGCCTGGATCTCTTCCTTAGATAAAGGAGGGATGACGCCGACTCCACCCATCTTGAGATTCAGCGTGCCGGCAGTGGCGAGGATGTTGTCGCGGAGGGAATCGGCATCGAGGCGGCGGCGGGTGAAGCGAGTAAGGAGACGATTGTCGGGGTCGCGGGTTAGGGCGTCGTCATTGGCAACGCTGTCCATGAGGTAGGTATTGGAGAGCATGATCAGACGATGCATGGTCTTGATGCTGTAGCCGCGCTCGACGAATTCGACGGCAAGCCAGTCGAGCAGTTCGGGATGGGTGGGCGCTTCGCCCTGACGGCCGAAATCGTTAGGCGTGCGGATGAGGCCTTCGCCAAAATGTCCTTGCCAGATGCGGTTCACCATGACGCGGGCGAGCAGCGGATGATCGGAAGAGGTGAGCCATTGTGCGAGAGCCTTGCGGCGTTGGGGGACGAAGAGTTGGTCTTTGGGTTCGTGGATAGGAGGACCGGGTGGAAGCGCGGCGGGAAAGCCGGGATCCACTTTTTCGCCTTTGTTTTTGAAGTCGCCACGAAGGAGGATGTGGGTGATTGGAACAGTTTCTTCGTGGGCGAGGACGTTGGCGGTGGGCATGCGGTCTGGAGCGCGGAGGTAGGCTTCGCCGAGCTTTTGGAGGAGTTCGGCGCGGGCTTCGGGCGTGGCGTTGCGGCTGCGCGATCGCACCAGACGCTTCCAGGCTTCGGCCTGAGCGAGGAGGGGGAAGCCGCGGGTGTTGGTTTGAATGTCGAACAGGCTACCGAGGGGCAGTTCGCGTTCGACGCTGCCCGCAAAGAGGGCAGTCATGCGGTAGTAGTCGCGCTGGGTGAGCGGATCGAATTTGTGATCGTGACAACGGGCGCAGGAGAGGGTGAGGCCGAGGAACGCGGCGCCGATGGTGTCGACGGCATCGGCCTGCCATTCGGCGCGGAACTGATCGCCGTAGTAGGTGTATTCGATGGGGAAAGAGCCGATGGTGAAGAGGCTGGTGCCGATGCGGCGGAGTTGGTTCTCTTCTTTTTCCTTGGGGAATTTGGAGGTGCCTTCGAGGTCGATGTTGTGGGGCCAGAGTTCATCGGCGGCGATCTGTTCCTGGACGAAGGTGTGATAGGGCTTGTCGGTATTGAAGGAGCGGATGACGTAGTCGCGGTAGCGCCAGGCGGTGGTGAAGAAGTGATCGGTTTCGAAGCCTGAGGTATCGGCGTACCGGACGAGGTCGAGCCAGTAGCGGCCCCAGCGTTCGCCGTAGCGGGGCGAATCGAGGAGTTGATTGAGGAAGGTTTCGTAGGCGTTGGAAGATGTGTCGTTGACGAAGGCTTCGATTTGTTGGGGAGTGGGTGGGAGCCCGTGGAGATCGAAGACGGCACGGCGGGCGAGGCGGCGGCGATCGGCGGATTTGGCGGGGGTGAAATTCTGCGCTTCGAGTTTGGCGAGGACGAAGGCGTCGATGGGGTTGCGGACCCATGCGGCGTTCTTCACGGATGGCGGGGCCGGGCGTTGGGGTTTGCGGAAGGACCACCAGGTTTGGGTTGATGCGGAGTTGGATTGGTAACGGGCTCCGGAGTCGATCCAGGTTTTGATGGTGGCGATTTCGGCTGGGGTGAGCGGAGCTTTGCCGGGAGGCATGTGGAGGTCGCCAGTGCGGCTGATGGCTTTAAAGAGGAGGCTGTTCGAAGAGTCGCCAGGGATGACGGCGGGGCCGCGTTTGCCGCCTTTTTTGAGGGATTCGGGAGTGCGTAGATCGAGGCCGGAGGATTGGACCTGGCCGTGGCATTGGAAACATTTCGATTGGAGGATGTTTTGGGCGGATTGCGCGGAGAGGTGGCTGGGGATGAGGAGGAGGAGCCACAGCGAGGGGCGCATGATGAATGAATTATACGTTGGGGGTGGGGCGACGGATACGCGCAGCGGGGTGCGCAGTCTATCTCTGAGGAAGATTCTCGAGGTCGGCGAGATCCTTGGCGCCCTCGATATCAACGGTTGATCGCTCGGCGTAGCAGGTGTCGAACTCAACTCCCGAGGGCGTTGTGAGAATTTCGAGGCGAAGTGGGGGCACACCCATTCGGACAATGCTGTTGGGCTTGAGGAAGTATTCTCGATGGATGGCAGCCGAACTGAAGCCGAAGGCGGTTCATGCGTGGATGATCCGTTCCGCGTTCTCGGTGGAGGTTCGCACCCAAACATCGAGGTCGTTCGTCATCCGCACGTAGCCGTGGATATTCACCGCATAGCCGCCGATGAGAAGATACTTTACGTTATTTGAGTTCAGCAACTTCAAGAACTCTTTGAAGTCGCGCGGAAGTTGCAGATTCGCCGTAGCAGATTCTCCTTGCGAGTTCGAGAGCCTCCAGTCGCTCAGAGACGGGGCGGGAGAGCCAGTAGGCGAGGGCATCGTCCGGGGTGGTCATGTCGGCAACGGTGATTAAGCCCTTCAGTGACCAGGAAAGGACGAAAAATCGACCTTCTCGTACAACCAAAACCGATTGCTCAGCGCAGTCCAAGGGCTTGCACTTCGACCGCATGAGCGCCTGAAATTTTGAAAATCAATAAGCTCAAAACGGTCGGCAAGAGAAAGTGCTTCCGCCCGAGCAGTTGCGTCACGGGCGTGGTCGTGTGAAACTTCTTTCCCGTAGCTTCATGATTACACCTTGCCGCAAGTTACTCAGCAGTATTGCGCCAAGAAACTCCTGAACGAGCTCCACACCCTCGGTTTTTTCGAGACTGTCTTCCCTTTTAACCTGACAGCCGTGGGCGAAGCTCCATTCAACAGCAAAAGGTCAACAATTTCCATCTCCGCTCCTTCCTATATGGTGCACCTCGTCAAACACTTTGAAAACTTCTCCAGCAAGACGTTCGAACGCGGCAGCTGAAGCTGCGGTGGCGTAGCGAGGGTGCTTACGATTTCTGTCCATAACAAATGGCCGGGATCGCGTTATCGGAAATCTCGGGGCGCGCAAAGAGCCAACAACGTGCGCCTCGCGCATCAAGGCGGTTCCGTCGCGAAAATCCACAGTATCTCCCGCTTCGGCATTCCACCAGCCACAGGTCTCGCACACAAATATGAGGTTGTAATATCCGACTTCTTCCTCTTCGCGGATGCTCTTCATCGGGGTACTACAAAAACGACACACTTTCGCACATAGCGCCTGACTGAGCCACCGGGATTCGCGGATATCCCCAACGCGACCTTTGCCTTCATCAAAGTGTCGCGTTGTCTATGTAACTGAGGAGAGGTGTGGCCATATGATCCGAGGCGCGTACAACGCCGTGTGAACGACTTACGATGGCCGATCTCGCGGCGATACAAGGGTGTAGTCGCGCGGTGCTCGAAAAGACATTTTACAACACCGGATAGAACGCCGCGAAGGTCGGAACTGCGAGTCAACGGGTTGGTGGAATATATCAGATTGAGGTGAGTAAAAGCCAGCAATAGTACATTCGATCGATGAGCTCCTTATGTGCCGAGATAGGGGCAGCGCTGCATAACGTCCTTTGCGCAACGCAGCCTAGTACGGTAGGCCGACGTGTACAGCTCTTTCGGTCTTCAATCTGCCAACCGTCGTTCTCGCGTACAATTAACGTCGAGGCGTGTCATATGCGTCGATCCGGCAAACCATCGTCGATTTCGTTAGGGATCCACTATCGCCTCTCGGCGGACAAGATGTTCACCGCGCGAGAGCTCTCGACAAATTTGTCGCGCTATACGAGGACCCCAACACATCAGAACAAGCTCTACACAGCTTCTTGAAGGAGAAACCAAAGTTTCTCTTTGCGCTCGGCGCTTACGAAGCATCGTGGTTAGAATTCTCGTTCCCGTACCAAGACGAGATTGATCGAAACGAGAAGCGTTCCTGCCTCGACTTCCTCTTGAAGGATCGGCACGGCCTTTGGGACATCGTCGAACTAAAGAAGTCTGCTCTTGGCCCAAAGCCCTCGTTAAGCGTGAGCAGCGCCGGAGGTTCTCCGCGTGGATATTAACGATGGAATCGCCCAAGTTACAACTTACCTTGACGAACGAACAAAACGGAAGTTCAGACCTACTTTGAAAGTCGAGGACTTAAAGTCTGCCATCCCCAGGCTTGGCTCGTGGTTGGAACTGGATAGATGCTTTGATCCGGTTGCAAAACGCCGGGTGTTTACCACCTTGCCCCAGCACGTAAGAATCGTCACCTACGTGATGATCTTCCCGAGCTCGCTAAGCAACGGCCTTTGATCATTGTGCCCCCGAGCATCGTCGTTCCCCAACTTGAAGCGGGAGACGCTCGCAAACGTTCCGGCCTTAAAGAATAACTCGTCTGGCGACTGCCTACTGGCGCTAATCGAAACGCTTGAGTGCCGAACGCGGACGATCGATTCTTGGATTGGGTGCGCACTCAGACCGACGCCAATGAGTGGTTCCGATTGTCATCGGAGGACCGTTCTCTTGACCTGTTGATTGGTAAACAGTTGCCTCCTTCTCAATTACGAAGTCTGGGAAATCTGTTTGATGTTCACCCTCTTGTTAGATCCACTCTTTTCCACGACGGCTAATGCCGACGCACTCACGCTATCACTAGTTCACGACTTTGTACCCTCTTGGAGAGCCCCGTGAGCGCATTTACGGACAGACCGGCTTTGGTATTCGATACTGAGCGGTTGAGGCTTGCCAAGAGCGACGTATCCTTCTTCAATTTCTGCTGGACTGCACTCTGGGGGACACATGGATACGCAACGCTACCCCGGTGATGAGCTGGTTCTTGTCTGCGAAGGATCCGTCACCGTGCGATTCGAGGCAAACGGTACTGAGGCTCTCTTGAATGACGGCGATTTTGCTCACTTCTACGCTGAACAGATTCACCACGTTCGCAATCTTACGCGAACACCTGCTCAGGTGTTGATTGTTCGTTTTTACCAATTTCACTATCGAGAACCGCGAAGCAACATTCTGAAAAGCTTGCAACAGCTCACGGAAGACAACGCAACGCATAGTGATCGCCGGCACTTCCGCTAGATACGAATGGTTGTTGCCGCCGCTGATGAAAGCGCAGGTCGCGACGCAAACAGTGTCATCGATCATGTTGGATTAGCCTGTTCACTGGAGCGCCTGCTGCGGCTGCGTCCAAGCCCAGGTGAAAGCCTCTCCGATCCCTCTGTGCGATCCTGAAGCCTGCCGTTGCGCGGGGCAAAGTTGCCATCACAACGGATGAGTTGCACAAGGTTTCCTCCATCATGGTATCGACGAAAGCCTACTTTGAACTTTGATTTTTACCCTGTACGCTCCGGAGTCATCGTAGTCTCGCGGCGCAGGTTGGCATGACGGAAGTTCCTCTGACTGGGCAAACGTGCCGTCCAAAGGAAATCGTCCACTGGGTCACTTACCACGTCCCACAAAGACACTTGCTCCTTTCCGATATTGCCGTGTCGATGCTCATCTTCAGGTCCACAATGCGTAACGCCGTGCCATTAAGCATCCCGGATTCGCAATGGTGATGCCACTAATGGGTTCGTGCAGTGCCGAGTTCGATAGTAACCAACCTGATGCATCCAAAAAGGTTGGCGTGCCTGATGCGGAAGTGCTTAGAGAGCGAACGGTGGCAGAAAGGAAATCCTGACCTAGCGTGAGCGATCGGCACCACCGAATTCGAATGAATCCTCTGAGAGTGGGCGGGTTCTAGTTATGCGGTTTTACACAAACGAGTAGCTACTCGGATAACGTCGCTCCCAGATGAACTCCTGACGGCCTTCACTGCGATTGCTAGCTCCCGCGTGGCCGATAAGTCCTTCTTTCGGAGCTCTGTTCTTAACGCACAGATCGGCAAGTTGACTGATACATACTTATCAGCAGAAAAATAGTAGGTTTTTGTTCAAGGTAAATGAAGCAAGCAGAAGCCGAGTGCTCTTATCGTTGCTGACGCAAGACAATATGCTCGGTGTCAAATGTCAGGAGGAGATATGGAGTCCACGGAATTCAAGAAGGTTGTTGTTTCCGAAATTGGCGTGATGCCCGACCAATCCAAAACGCCATCAACAACGCTTCATGGATTTGATGAAGGGTGCTGTGGCCGGTGAGGTCCCGCTCTACTATGCCGCCATATCCCACTCGCAGTCTGTGTTCCATACGATCTCGACTATCGACCCGATCTTCATCCCGTCGGTTCGCAGGCTATCGCGGAGGTCAGAGAGGCATGGAAAGCCGGAAAATTCCAAAAGCTTACCGTACTCCCCGAGGCAATGGTTCGCCCCGACGACTACATTCCGCTCTTCGCAGCCTTGAGCGGCTCTCCAGATTACGTTCCCCGCTGGGTCTTCGGAAAGCCCGATAACAACCTCGCGCGCGACGTTCAGGGTCCGATCGCCACAGAAGAGATTCCTGGCCTTTGGGTTGTTTTCGACAGTGTTTGGCACGGCTACGCCTGATGGATCTCTGACTCCATTGTTGAATCAGTTCCAAGAGCGAATCGAAGTTAGGTGGTTCGCCGAAGATCATAACCGCCATGGTTGGCGTCTTGTCGGAGTTCCCGCGATGCGATGTTCGGGGGCGGAACGAGCCGAGGCTACTCGTCGTCGCGAGATCGTACCGGGCCCATGCAGCGGGATGGAACGTCCTTTGTGACGAACAACCTGAATGAGTAGCTTCCTGACGTCTCGCCAGGGCGTCGCGCTTAATATCGGTCTGCCCGAGTAGAGCAACACACCCACAAGTTTTGTGTTTCGGAGCCGTGAGTGACTCAAATCACAACGCTGTAAATTTGCGCCGGTGAGATCGGCGCTGGACAGATCCGCGTCGAAGAAATTGGCGCCCTTGAGGTCCAGTCCCTTCAGGTCAGATTGGCTGAGGTCGGGTTGGATAATGTAGTTGGCGGCGCGCCAAGCGTTCCACTGCTCGACGCCCCCGGTCAATAATTCAAAGTGGATGGCGTTCACCATCAGGTTCTCCAGAGAGCCGGTGACGTAAAGAACAGTCCAATAGTCATGCGGGTAGGTAAACACCGGAATTCTGGTGCTGCGGTACGCTTGCTTGTGGTTTCATTGGGACAAAGCGTCGAGGACTTCGCTGTCCGATTCCTGCGATCACGATCAAATATAAGGTTCACTGGTTGCATCGGGTTTTCTTCGACCCTGCTCCCATTCCTGAAGTGTTCGCGGATTGATGCAAAAGGCACGAGCGAAATCTGCTTGAGACATGCCCGTTTCCATACGGAGACGGCGCACATCGACCGTATCGGGCAGAGGACGCTCCGCATGGGGAGATCGATTTCCCCTTTGAGATGGGCGAGGATCTCACGTGCGCTTTCTTCCAGTTCGATACCAAACAACGTACGCTTCGATTTTTGGGACGTGGCTGTGTCTTTTTGCTCTTGGTCATGATCTGCCTCGCACTTTCCTTAATAGCAGCCGCAAGTCTCGCCAACAGGTTTCGTCAGCTACGGAGAGATTCTCACGGTGAGATTTGGCGAATATGGATGCCATGTAAACACGCCCTGGTGGGGAGATGAAGTAGTAGATAATCCGGAGCTCTGCCACTCTTACCCTGTCCGGGGCGAGCCCAATGAGCCTTGCGAGCAACCGCCAGTGCCTGGTATCACAGGATGCCCTTCCGGTGAGGATGCATGAGGAACGTGGTGGACTTGAAGGCATCGGGGTTTGTTTCGATCTTAGGGGAGCCCACTGGAGGAAGTCCCAACGGTCCGAGTGAGACTGTGGGATTCACACTTCCGAACTCGCGGTGGCAGGGCCAGGTATCCACGCGGGTGTACCCGGCACCGGAGTATGCAGATACGGTGCCACCGGACATTGCCGTTGCATTCTCGTTCGCGGACTGGTTGGCGGAACGGGATCCGTACCTGGAGCGGGCGTTGCGGTAGGCGACTGGCTGCGACTTTGTAGCCGAACGCGTTCCGCTTGCGATGCTTCGTGGAAGGCCACAAGGCTTTCGAACTTTCTGACGCGAGGTTAGATACGACACCGTTCAATCTTGCGGAAGCCGTTGACCACTCCCTTACGGTCGTGGCTCAGAAACGGATTTAGATTCGTGCGGATGGCGGGCAGGGGCGATTGGCGGAAGCGAGGTTTATTTGTGTCACCCACGGCGAGGCCTCCCACATGGGAGTGAGAGGACTCGCCGTTGTTGGGATGACGGTGCTAGCGAACGGGGAGCATGACGCGGTTGGAGCGCTGGCCGCCGAGGGTGAACTCGAGGGGCTGCAGGCCGGCCGCGGTGCCGGGTGGTACGGCGAAGGCAACTACGTATTGGCCAGGCAAGCCGGGATAGGCGAGCGTGGCGACGACCGGCGCGGGTGCGCCGCCGATGGTGGCGGTGACGCCGAGGACCGCGAACGTGGATTCGGGGACGAGGCGGCCGGTGGCAAGCGGCGGAATGGTTTGACCCATGCCAGTGGTGAGAGCGAGGAGGACGTCGCCGGCGCGGGCCTGGTTGTCGGCGCTGATGAAGGTGACGTCAGACATGCGGACAACCTGACCGCCGTTTTCGCCCATGCGCCAGATGGCGGGGGCGACACGCTCGACGTTCGCCATGAAGGCGGCGCTGCTGCCGACTGCGTTCTTCACGATCACCTGCTGGCGGCCGGGTTCAACATCGAAGGGGATCTGCACATCGACCTGGCCGGGAGCGACGAGGTAGATGGGAGCGGGACGCCCGCCGACGGTGACTTCGACTCCGTTCAGCGCGGTTGGGAGTTGAGCGCCTTCCCAGGCGAAGAAGTCGGTGGAGGCGTGCGCGAAGCGGATGCCGTAAATGGAGACCCATTCCCCAGGAGCGACCGTGCTGATGGAGACATCGGCAGAGCTGAGCACGGAGGAGACGGCGGGAGCGGAGGAGAACTGATCGCGAATCTGGGAACGAACAGCGCCACCGGTGTTCACGGTGGTGTGGAGATTGATGTAGTGCTTCTCCGGGCTGGCGATCATGGAGTTGAGAGTGGCGAGCCCGGTAGCGGATGTAACCAGCACGGGTGCATAGATGTTACCGAAGCCGGTAGCGCTGGCGAGTGGCGTCACGATGTTGCTGTTGACGGTGACAGGGCCGTTCTGGCCGGCGACCTGATTGTGGATGTGCAATCCGGTGAAGCTGGTCTCGCCGGGGAAGCGGTGGTTGACATCGAAGATGACTTTGGCGGTCATGATGTCGCCCTCCGGGTTACGGATGGAATGCACTTTGACCACGGCGGGAGCTGAGGCCTGGATGGTGAGTGGCGGCACTTCATTGGAAGGCAGCATGTTCATCTGGAAGGTGAGGTTGTCGGTGCGGCGCAGTTGACCGCGAATGACGCCGCCGGGAAACTCGGTGGTGTGGAGGTTGGTGTAGAAGCCGGAAGGATCATCGAACAAAGCATTGATGACATCGACGTTGGCTTGGCGAGTGAGATCGATCTCGACCTGGTAGAAGAGGGAACCGCGGCCAGTGTCGGTGGAGGGCAGATTGGCGAGTCCGGTGTTGACGACGACGGGAGCATTGACGCCAACGGGGCCCTGATGGATGTGGAGCCCGGTCATGGTTTTGGGCGCACCGAGGTCATAGTCGACCTCAAACGTGACTTGGGCGGTATCCATTTTCCCATCGGCGCCGAAGGTGCGCATGGCGGTGATGAAGGCGACGCCGGAGGCTTCGGTGTTGGTTGGCGGGACTTCGTTGCGGGTGGAGAGCAGAGTCATGTAGGTGGTGATCTCAGGCTTTTGGAGCTGGCCACGGATGACACCGCCGGGGTTGATGGTGGTGTGGAGATTGACGTAGAAGCCGGAGGGATCGGCGACGAGGTCGCGGAGGGCGGCTAGCGCGGTGGTATCGGTGGGTGTGATGTTGACGGGGCGATCGATGTTGCCACGGCCCGTGGAGCTGACGACATTACCTGCCGCGCCGCCGATGCCCGTGTTGATGACGACGGGTCCGTTGACGCCGGCGGCTCCACGATGGATATGGAGACCGGTGAATTCGACGGAGGTGGGAAACGTATAGCTGACGAGGAAGTCGACGGTACCGGAGACAATCTGGCCGGTAGCGTCGCGGACGACGTGAGCGCGGATGGTGGCCGCGCCATTGGCGTTGATGTCGATGGGCGGCACTTCATTGGAGGGAAGCATCGCCGTGCGATAAATGATTGTTTCAGCTGTTTGCGCGAGCAACGAAGCTGCGCAAAACAAGAAAATGGAAAATGTTCTGAGCATCCTAAACGACCCCTTCTGACAGACGGTTGAAAGAATACAGGGTAAACGTGAGCGAGCCCCCTGCAATCTGTGTCGTTTATTGTAATCGCTTTGACAGTTGAGTGGGGGGCGGCTACTGGCACATTTGAGTTCAGCCTTCCCAGGCTGAACTGCGACCTGGCCTGGAGGCCCGTCGCCACTACTGACTGATGAGTTTGAGTTCGGTGAGGATGGCTTTGGTTTTGGGGACGCGCTGATGCATGAGGGGTTCGTATTCTGGAGCGGCCATTTCGAGGGCGAAGTAGTGGGTGGCGCCGGCGCGTTCGACGAAGCCGACATACCAGAGGGCGACGGGCTGATTGGGTTCGCGGCAGGCTCCGGTCTTGGCGTAGAGCTTCCAGCCATCGCCGGATTCGGCGAGCATGATGTCTTTGGCGATGGAGGTGGTGCGCGGGGAGAGACCGAGCTTGTTGGTGTTGAGGCGTTCGAGGAAGGCGATTTGTTCTTCAGCGGAGATCTTGAGGCTTGTGCCGAGCCAGAATTTGTCGACACCGCCGGAGGTGTCCATGTTGCCGTAGTGGAATTGGCGGACGAGGCGCGTTTCGGCGTCAAGGCCGGCACGGCGGGCGATCTCCTGATAGAACCAGAGCACCGAGTTCTGGTAGGCAGAGCGGAGTGTGTGGTCTTTGCCCCAGGAGCCGTTGGGGCCACGGCCTTCCTGCTTGAGGGCGGGATCGTATTTGATGAGGAAATCGGGGCCGGAGGCGACGCCGGTTTCGAGCGCGATCAAAGTATTGGGGATTTTGAATGTGGAGCAGGGCGGGAATTGCTGTTTGGCGCGTTGGGGATTGTGGATGGTGACGGCTTGGGTGGCGCTGTTTTTGAGGATGAAGGTGGCTTCGAGGTTTTTGAAGTGATGGGCGAGATCGGCGGAGTGAAGAGAGACAAGAAGGGTGAAGAGGATTTGAATCATGAAGAGGTCATGATAGCGGATGAATCGGATGGCGGGCGGGCCGCATCCTTATGCGTGCATGCCGAAATCGAAACTTTTTTCTTCCATTGAAGTGGGCGGGCGTTCGTTGCCGAACCGGATTGTGATTGCGCCGATGTGCCAGTACTCGGCGGTGGATGGGCAGATGACGGATTGGCACCTGATCCACCTGGGCCACCTGGCGCTGTCGGGAGCGGCGGTACTGACGATTGAAGCGACGGCGGTGGAGCCGGAGGGGCGCATCACGTACGGCGATGTGGGGTTGTGGGACGATGCGACGGAAGCGGCGATTGGGCGCACATTGGAGAGCATTCGGCGGTGGAGCGGGATCTCAGTGGCGATTCAACTGGCACATGCGGGGCGGAAGGCGTCGACGGAGCTGCCATGGGCGGGAGGAAAGCAATTGCCGGTGGGGCATGCGAATGGATGGCAGACGGTTGCCCCGTCGGCGATCCCGTTCTTAGAAACAGAGGCAGCGCCGGTTGAATTGGACAAGGCGGGGATGGAGCGAATTCGCGAAGCGTTTGTGGCTGCGGCCCGGCGGACAGCGCGGCTGGGGATTGACGCGATTCAGATTCACAACGCTCACGGGTATCTACTGCACGAGTTCTTGTCTCCGCTTTCGAATAGGCGGACGGATGAATATGGCGGCAGTTTGGAGAACCGGATGCGGTTTCCGCTGGAGGTATTCGAAGCGGTGCGGGCAGCGTTTCCCGCGGAGCGTCCGGTGACGGTGCGATTGTCGGGAACGGATTGGTATCCGGGCGGGTGGGATATAGAGCAATCGATTGTGTTTTCGAAGGAGTTGGAGAGGCGCGGTTGCGCGGCGATCCATGTATCGAGCGGTGGATTGACGGCGGGTCAGCAGATACCGGTGGCTCCGGGGTATCAGGTTCCGCTGGCTCGGGCGATTAAACAGAATGTGTCGATTCCCGTGGTGGCGGTGGGGTTGATTACGGGATACGACCAGGCGGAAGCGATTGTAGCGAATGGGGACGCGGACATGATTGCGCTGGCTCGGACGGTGCTGTACGACCCGAGGTGGCCGTGGCATGCGGCGGCGCATTTGGGAGCGCAGGTGAAGGCTCCGAATCAGTATCTGCGTTCGCAGCCGAGCCGGTATAAAGAGCTGTTTGGGTAGGAGTGAAGAGAATTCCCCTGTTGGCTGGCGGTTTTCAAGCCCTCTTTACGATTGTGGGAGTAGAGGCGGCACGAAGCCGCTTTTCAACAGGAGGAATCACATGACGCGACGGGGCATTCGCATTGTTGGTGTTTGCGCGAGTTTGCTGGTTTGTGTGAGTGGGGCGCAGGCGTCGGTACTGGCGCCGGCAGCGGTTGCGGGAAGCATCTTTTTCAATTTGTCGCCTCCGCCGGGGGTGAACATCAGCACATTCGGAACGCATTCCTTGCCGGGGCCGGGCGGGTTGGTACAGTTTTCATCGGGGACAACGCCAGCTCCGTTCGCGCAGGCTGAGGTGACGGCTGGGGCGGGCTTTTTTTCGCGATCGAGCGGGATTGTGACGTACCAAATGGAGGTGCTGGGGCCTGGCGGAACAGTGGCTGTGAAGGTATCGGCGGCAGGGAGCGCGAGTGGATCCTCGCCTTTGGGGAATGCGTTTTCGGGCTTTGCGTTGAAGGCGTTGTGGCGGCTGGAGGATTTGAGTGCGGCGGCGTTGCTGGTGAACGATGAGGGGATCAATACGCCGGCGCTTACAGGGAGTTTCCAGGACTCGTTTTCTCACGTGCGCGATTTTCTGTTCACGGTGGGGCACATCTACCGAGTGACGCTGATTGCGGATGCGGGCGCGGGACCGGGGGGAAGTGGATCGGCAAGCGGCTCGGCATTCGTGGATCCGATTTTCACCTTTGGGCTGGGGGTGGGGAATGAGTACTCTTTCAATTTCAGCGATGGAGTCGGGAATTCGGATGGGGTGCCGGAACCGGGGACGGTGGGGCTGATGTTGGCTGGGGTGATGGGGATTGGGGCGTGGCGTGTGCGGCGCGGATCGGCAGAGCGTTTGGGAAGGTAGCGACGGTTGCGAATGGGAGTCGCGTTTCACGCTTATTCTTTGTTAGAGAGCTGTAAGAGAGGATAAAGCTGTGAGCGCAAAACCGTTGACTGCGGTGCTGTTTGTAATGGCCGGGGGGATGGCGGCGCAACAAACCAATACGGTCCCTGGAGATGTGTTCGAACGGCTGGTGGTAAGAGGACTGACGGGCTCCGGGGGTGACGAAATCGGGGCGCTGGCGGCCGACGGACGAGGCAACTCTTACATCGCGGGTTCGACCACATCGCCGGACTTTCCAATTCGCAACGCGGCACAGACGGTGATGGGGGAATCGCACCTGGTGGTTTCGACGGATCGTGGCAGGACCTGGACGGGGTTGGGCCTGATTCCAGGAGTGAGTGCTCCGCAGTTCTTTGTGGACACGGTGCCGGGGTATACGGGCGAAGGTCCGGGATCTCTGGTGGTGCATCCGGCGAAGGCAGGGGTGCTGTTCGTGCGGACTGAAGCGGGGTTGATGAAGACCGTGGACAATGGCCGGAATTGGCGGAAGGTGTTTGCACCGGCTCCGTTGTCTGTTGCTGTGGATGCGGGGAGTCCGGCGGTGATGTACGCGGTGCAGGGCGGGACGTTGCTGGTGAGCGAAGACGAGGGGGAGACTTGGCGGCAACGGGCGTTGGCGCTTGAGCCGGGTGAGACGATTTCCGAGGTTGTGGCGGACGGAGCGGGCGCGGTTCTAGTGACGAGCAGAGGTTCGCGAAGTGGGTTGATCTCGCGCGACAGAGGCGCGAACTGGGTTCGGGTGCGGTTTCCGGGGACTGCGGGAGTGGTACGGTTCGATCCTTTCCATCAAGGGACCATTTATGTTTCGGTGAGTCTTGGGTCGGAGGGGAGCCTGTATGCCAGTGAGAATTGGGGCGCGACTTGGATGGCAAAGACGAATCCGGCGTTTTGGGCGGTGGAGCAAATGCTGTTCGATCCGGAATTGGCGGGGGTGATTTATGCCGCGGATGGATTGGACACTTGGCGAAGCGAGGACGGCGGATCGCAGTGGACGAAGCTGTTGCCGGTGACCTCAGCGATTCGTGGAGTGACGGCGGTGGTGCCTCGGGCCTGTGGCGGAGGAGGACTGGTGGGCACGGGCGGATTTACGAGCGAGATTTACTTCAGCGGGGACTTCGGTGGGGAATGGCAGGCGGGGATGGTGACACGGATTTCGCAGGTGAGAGTGGGGCCGGGGTGTTCGATCTATGCGACGCGGGGTGTGTCAGCGGATGCGTTTGTGATGAAGGTGGATGGGAATGGGGAAGTGGTGTGGTCGACGTATCTGGGCGGATTGGCGCATGAGCAGGTGAGCGATGTATCGGTGGATGAGGCGGGGAATGTGTTGGTGACAGGTACGACGTTTGTCAGTCGGGGCGCTGGTAGTGCGGATTTTATGGGATTCATTGCGAAGTTCGACGCGGTGGGGCGGCTGGTTTATTCGCGGCCGTTGTTCGAGGGGGTGGGAGCGAGCGCCGGCATTGACCGTAGTGGCAATGCCTATACGGCAGGCTCGCGCATGGTGACAAAGGTGGGGCCGGACGGCACTGAGGTTTGGGCGCGGGCACAGGGCTGGGACTCGCAGTCGATCGCGGTGGATGAACGCGGGAATTCGGTGGTGGTGGGTGGCGGCGCGATCCGGAGGTTGGATGCGGAAGGGCAATTGGTGGAGGTGGACACATCGAGCCCTTACAGCGGGGCGCGGTTGGTGAAGATGGACGCGCAGGGGAACATTTATCTGGCAGGGGTGACGATGGCGGCGGATTTTCCGGTGATTGGATTGTGGCGGCCGCCGTCGCGATACTGCGCGCCTTTGTCGAACGATGTCTTCTTTCCGCAGCGGGGGGATGCGTATGTGGTGAAACTTGGTCCCGATGGGACGGTGCGTTATTCCGTGCGTTTGTCGGGGGAATGCTGGGGGCAACCGGTGGCTCTGGCGGTGGGCACCGATGGGCGGGCTTTTGTGGTGGTGCAGACGCAGTCCGTTGCTTTCCCGTTGCGCCAACCGGCTGCGATTGGGGGAAGGCCAGTGGGGCTGATTCTGGCACAGATTGAGAAGGATGGTTCCGAGTTGTCGTTTGCGACGCGGCTGCCCGGGAGCCAGTGGAGAATGTACCGGCAGGTGATTGCGGCGACGCCAGAGCGCGGGCTTCTTTTCGGGCTGCACGATTATCCGCACACCTTGCTGGCGCGGCTGGGTTATGCGCCGCCCGGGGCAGTGTCGCTGGATATGGTGGGGAACGCATTCCGCGGCGCGAGCCTGGCGATTGCACCGGGGAGCCTGGTTTCGTTGACGGGCACGAATCTGGGACCGGCGACAGCGGAGGATTTGGGGCTGCAGGCTGCGGGGCCATTGCCGTTGGAATTGGCGGGAACGCAGGTGTTGTTCGATGGGGTTGCGGCGAAGCTGGTGCGGGTTTCCTCGGGCCAGGTGATTTGCGTGGCGCCGGATGGGTTGCAGGAACGAACGAGGGTGCAGGTGCGCGCGCGGGGCGATGTTTCGAATGCCGTGCAGGTGGCTGTGAGCGGGACGAGGATTGAGTTGTTGACGAGGGATTACCCGGGGGTGGATGTGTTCGCGGAATGGCCTGCGGGGGAGATTTGGAACGAGACTGGAGAAAGCAACGATAGGGGGCATCCGGCGGTAGCGGGGAGGACGATTACGGCTTTGGTGACGGGCGTGGGGCTTGCGCCGACGGCTTCGGTACCGGCGTGGGTTTATGTGCAGGGTAGCTCTATTTACCAGCGATTGGAGGGGAGTCTGGAGCGGGCCGAGGGGTTTGTGGAGGGCGTGTACCTATTAAGGATGAAGATTCCGGCAAAGCCTGGCGATGGGGTGTACGAACTGGGTTTGTCGGTGGGTGGCACAACGCCGCCAAGGGTGGAGATTGCGCCGGGTGGGGCGAGCCGCACGGTTTCTGTTTTTGTGCAGTAAGAGGTGGTAGGCCCGGCTGGACTCGAACCAGCGACCCTCTGCTTAGAAGGCAGATGCTCTATCCACCTGAGCTACGGGCCCACATCATGACCATTTTAGCAGCCGGGGGGTTGGTGGATAATGAGAAGTTGAGGATGCGCAAGTTACTCGTTAGTTTCACCCTGCTGGCAGTGTCGCTGGCGGCTCAGGATTGGAAGACGGCGACGACGCTGCCCGCGCTGGATACCAGCGGGTTGAGCGAGGCGCAGAAAACTGCCGTACTGAAGATATTGCGGGAGGAATCGTGCGCGTGCACGTGCAGCATGAAGGTGGCGGAGTGCCGGATTAAGGATCCGGCGTGCGCGGATAGCAGGCTGCTGGCGTCGATGGCGGCGGCGGAGATGCGCGCCGGGCGGAGCGTGGAACAGGTACGGGCGTCGCTGCGCAATTCGGAATTGATGAAGGCACGGCGGGCAGCGTTGCTGGCCGAACCCGTGGCGCTGAATGTGAATGGGGCTCCGGCGACGGGGGCGGCGAAGGCTCGGATAACGATTGTGGAGTTCTCGGATTTCCAGTGTCCGTATTGCCGGGTGGCGGCGGGGAAGATTTACGAGATTCTGAAAATGTATCCGAACGATGTGCGGCTGGTGTTCAAGCAGTATCCGCTGGAGGCGCATTCGCAGGCGGAGCTTGCGGCACAGGCTTCGCTGGCTGCGCATGCCCAGGGGAAGTTCTGGCCACTGCACGATAAGATGTTTGCGAATTCGAAGGCGATTAACAAGACGAACATATTGGTGTGGGCCCGGGAGTTGGGGTTGGATATGGCGCGGTTTACGGCGGAGTTGGATGGGGGGAAGTACAAGGCACAAGTGCAGCGGGAATTGGAAGAGGGGATTGCGGCTGGGGTATCGGGGACTCCTACGTTCTTTGTGAATGGGAAGCAGTTCCGGGCTCAGATTGAGCCGGATTTGTTGAAGCCGGTGTTGGATGAGGAGTTGAAGAAGGCTCGGTAATTACGCGCCGGCCTGGAGGCCCGCGCCACCGCTGGCGGTTAGGGAACTTCGACGATGGTGTCGGGGCCGTGGTTTTTTGGGGTGTCGAAGAGTTTGACGACTTTGCGGGTGGCGACGTCGGCGATGGCGATTTTGTCGCTGTCCTGGATGCCGAGATAGGCACGCTTGCCGTCGCGGGAGAGATAGAGGGAGAGCGGACGGCCAGGGAGTTTGGCGTGAGCCAGCTCTTTGCGTGAGGCGATGTCGGCGAAGGCGACGGCGTCTTCCTGCCAGTTGTAGACGAGCATCTTTTCATCGGGAGTGAGAGCGAGGCGGGCGGGGGCTCCGGCGGTGGGGATGTTGCCGATGATTGCTTGCTTGGCGGTGTCGATGATGGCGATGCGGTTTTCCTGGGAGATGGTGAGGTAGACGAGTTTCTGGTCGCGGGTCATGACTGCGCCTTGCGGGTTCTTGCCGACGGGGATGAGTTTGACGGCTCCGGTGGCGAGGGTGACGATGGCGAGCGTGCCGGTGCCGGAGTTGCTGACCCAGGCGGTTTCGTGGCGCGGACCGAAGATGGCCATGTGGGGGCTGGTGCCCTGCACGTCGAATTTGCGGATGACTTTGCGGGCGGCGGGATCGATGAGGAGGAGGCCGTAGGGATTTTCGATGGTGGAGATGATTTGGCCGGTTTTGGGGTTGAGGTCCATGCCGTGGGGGCGGCGGTAGTTGCCGAGATCGATGATGCCGGCTTTCTTGCGGGCGGCGACATCGATTATGGAAATGGTGTTCCAGCCTTCGCCTTTGTCGGTCATCCAGAGCATGCCGTTGTCGGAAACATAGAGAAACTTGCGGTCGGGGGAGAACATCAGTTCATGAGGATGGCTGCCGACTTTGATTTCGCCGGTGCGTTTGCCGTTGGCGTCGTAGAAGGCGACCATGCCTGCTTTCTTTTCGACGACAGCGATGTCCTGGGCGGCGAGCGTGGCCGCGAGGGTAATAAGGATCAGGCGATGCATCAAAGGAAGGATATCGGGAATAAACGGGTTTCGCAAAGGGATAGAATGGGGGGAAGAAAGGCTGGACGATGCTGATCAAGATTCTTAAGGGCTGGGAGATTGCGGAGCGCGAGGCAACTCCGGAGCATGTGTTTTTGAACCGGCGACAGATTCTGCAGGCTGCTGGATTTCTGGGGGCGGAACGGCTGCTGCACGGGGCCGAGGGGCAGGGATTGTACCCGGCGAAGAAGAATGCGGAGTTCACGCTGGACCGTCCGGTGACGGAGGAATTCGCGGCGACGGGCTACAACAATTTCTACGAGTTCGATGCGCAGGATAAGCAGGCGGTGCGGCACAAGGTGGATAAATTTGTGACGAGCCCGTGGAAGATTGAAGTGAGCGGGTTGACGGCAAAGCCACAGACATTGGATGTGGACGATTTGCTGAAGAAATATCCGTTGGAGGAACGGCTGTACCGGTTCCGGTGTGTAGAGGCGTGGTCGATGGCAGTGCCGTGGACCGGGTTTCCGCTGGCGAATCTGGTGAAGGCCCTGGAGCCGAAGGCGGAAGCGAAGTACATGCGGTTCCAGACGGCGAACCGGCCGAAGGAGATGCCTGGGATCCGGATCATGCCGTTCTATCCGTGGCCCTATACGGAAGGTTTGCGGATGGATGAGGCGATGAATCCGCTGACGATGGTGGTGACGGGGATGTATGGGAAGCCGCTGCCGAAACAGAACGGGGCTCCGATCCGGTTGATTGTGCCGTGGAAGTACGGGTACAAGAGCATCAAGTCGATTGTGAAGATCGAATTTGTGACGAAGGAGCCGGAGACACTGTGGCATCAGCAGCAGCCGTCGGAGTATGGGTTCTATTCGAACGTGAATCCGCAGAAGTCGCATCCGCGGTGGTCGCAGGCGTTTGAGAAGGTGATCCCGACGATGGAGCGGAAACCGACGCTGATGTACAACGGGTATGAGAAGTGGGTGGCGGGGATGTACACGGGGAAAGAGTTTTAGGGACTGATTTTGCCCAGGATGACTTGATTTTTGGCTCCGGTGGCGGATGGCATATTGGACGGGCGGCCGTGAAAAGTTTCGTAGGCCATGACGGCGAAGGCGAGTGCTTCTTTGCCGTCGGGGTCGATACCGAGGTCGGAGATGGGGCGCACCTTGATCTCGTTGAGGTCTCGGGCAAGGGACTCCATCAGGACGGGATTGTGCACGCCTCCTCCGGAGACGTAGAGTTCTTCGATGGGCGTGTTGGGCAGGACGTGGCGGCGGATGCCGTCGGCGATGGTGACAACGGTGAAAGCAGCAGCCGTGGCGACTAAATCTTCAAAGCTGAGGTGAGTACCTACGAGGTATTCGATGAGGTCGCTGCCGTACTCTTCGCGGCCGGCGCTTTTAGGCGGCGGCTTGCGGAAGAAGGCATCGCGGAGGAGGATGCGAAGGAGCCAACGGCTGGCTTTGCCCTTGCTGGCGGCAACACCGTCGCGATCAAAATGACGGCGGCCACGGGTGAAGTGGGTCACCAATTGGTCCATGACCATGTTGCCGGGACCGGTGTCGAAGGCGATGACTTTGGAAGGCGGGGCTCCGGCGGGGATTGCGGTGACGTTGCCGATGCCTCCGATGTTGAGTGCGACCCGGCCGATGTGTTTGTCGCGCACCAAGAGGTAGTCGACGTAAGGGACGAGTGGTGCGCCCTGGCCTCCGGCGGCCATGTCACGGGTGCGGAAATCGGAGACAACGGGCATGCCGAGGCGTTCGGCGAGGACGCTGCCATCGCCGATTTGGAGGGTGCAGGTGAGGCGTTGATTGAGGAAGCTGGTGGGTGCTCCGACGTGGAGGATGGTCTGACCGTGCGAGCCGGCGAGCTGGATTTTGGAGAGCGGGATTTTGGATTTGGCGCAGAGGCGTTTGACGGCTTTGGCGTAGAGTTCGGGGAGGAGGAAGTTGAGGAAGCCGATTTGGGTGGTGTGGGTCTCGCAGTTGGAAACGCCGAGCAGGGCTTCGCGCACGGGCTTGGGGTAGGGGCTGGTGCCGTGGGCAAGGGTGCGGACTTTCTTATCCCAGCCGTGGCCGGTGATCTCGACGATGGAGACGGAGATGCCATCGAGGCTGGTGCCGCTCATGATGCCTGCAACGATCATTGGTGTTTCAGCTCCTTCTGCAGTTCGGCGAGTAGTTGCAAGGCTTCGATGGGGCGGAGTTCGTCGAGGTTGAGGGCACGGATGCGCGCGGCGATGTCGTAACCGACGGGTTCGAAGAGTTGGATTTGCAGGGGTGCGGCGGGTTTGGGTTTATGGATGAGTTCGCCGCTCATTTTGTGCTCGGTGGTCTCGTGAAGGGAGAGGATTTCGCGGGCGCGTTCGATTACGGCTTGGGGCAGAGCGGCGAGGCGGGCCACTTCGATGCCGTAGCTTTTGTCGGCGCTGCCGGGGATGACTTTGCGCAGGAAGATGATCTGATCGCCGCCTTCCTTGACGGCGACCTGGAGGTTCTTCACGCCTTCGAGCTGGCCGGCGAGTTCGGTGAGTTCGTGGTAGTGAGTGGCAAACAGGGTTTTGGCGCGGATGCGTTCGTGGATGTGTTCGATGACGGCCCAGGCGAGGGACATGCCATCGAAGGTGGCGGTGCCGCGGCCGACTTCATCGAGGACCACGAAGGATTGCGGTGTGGCGGTATTGAGGATGGCCGCGGTTTCGGTCATTTCGACCATGAATGTGGAGCGGCCGCGAGCGAGGTTGTCACTGGCTCCGACGCGGGTGAAGACGCGGTCAGTGAGTGGAAGCAGGGCGGCATCTGCGGGGACGAAGCTACCCATCTGCGCCATGACGATGAGGAGCGCGGCCATGCGGAGGTAAGTGGATTTGCCACCCATGTTGGGGCCGGTGATGACGGCGACGAATTCTTTCGAGGGGTCGAGGAAGACGTCGTTGGGGATAAAGCGGACGGCTTCGCGCTCGGTGAGTTTTTCGATGACGGGATGGCGGCCGGCGTCGACGCGCATCATGCCGTTGTCAGAGAAGCGGGGACGGGTGTAGCGGTTTTCGGTGGCGACTTGTGCGAGGGCAGCGGAGACATCGAGTTCGGCGATGGCTGCGGCGGTATTGCGGATGGCGGCGGCGTGCGAGGCGGCTTCGAGGCGGAGGGCGGCGAAGAGTTCCTTCTCGATTTCGAGCATGCGCTCTTCGGCCTGGAGGATTTTGCCTTCGAGTTCTTTCAGCTCAGGGGTGGTGAAGCGTTCGGCGTTGACGAGGGTTTGCTTGCGCTCGTAGTCGGGCGGGGCGAGGTGGAGGTTGGCTTTCGAGATTTCGATGTAGTACCCGAATACGTTGTTGAAGCGCACTTTGAGCGAGCTGATATTGGTGCGGGCACGCTCGCGCTGCTCGATTTGGGCGATGTATTGTTTGCCGTTGCGGGCGATGTCACGGAGTTCATCGAGCGAAGGATGAAAGCCGTCGCGAATGACGCCGCCGTCTGCCATGGTGGCAGGGGGCTCGTCGGAGAGGGCGGAGAGAATGCGGTCGCGGACTTGCGGGACTTCGTCGAGGCGGGAGGCGATATCGGCTATGCGGCCGGTGAAGGCGGTGGTGAGTTTCTTGAGATCGGGGACTTTGGAGAGGGAGACACCGAGGGCTCGCATTTCGCGGGGATTGGCGGTGCCGAGGGTGACTTTGGAGAGGAGGCGCTCAAGGTCGAGGATTTCGGAGAGGACGCGGCGGATCTCGCCACGTTCGATGCTGAATTTGAGCAGTGTTTCGACGGCATCGAGGCGGTCTTCGATCTCCTGCTGTTCGAGGGCGGGACGGAGCAGACGACGGCGGAGGAGACGGCCGCCCATGCCAGTTTTGGTGTCGTCGAGGACGTGGAGGAGCGTGCCTTCCTTCATGCCGTCAGCGAATAGAGGTTCAACGAGTTCGAGGTTGCGGACGGTGGCGGCATCAAGGATGAGCCCACCGGCGCGGTCATACCAGGCGGGGCGTTCGAGGTGTTCGAGGGCGGATTTCTGGGTTTCGCGGGCGTAGTGGAGGATGGCTCCGGCGGCGCCGACGGCAAGGGGGTGGCCACCGAGTCCACAGCCATCGAGGCTGAGGAGCTTGAAGTGATCTTTGAGGCTGCGCTCGGCGTGGTCGAAGGAGAAGACCCAGGCGTCGATGGGGGTGCGGCAGAGCTTGGTTTGGGTTTCGGGGAGGGGTTGGGTGTCGGGATAAAGGGCTTCGTTGACGCGGAGGGATTCGAGGGCGGCGGCGATGTCGCGAAGGGGGAGTTCGGTGGCGCGGAATTCGCCGGTGGAGAGATCGATGTAGGCGAGTCCGGCGAGGTCGGCTTTGGCGAAGACAGCGGCGAGGTAGTTATTTTCTTTGGTTTTGAGGACGCCCTGTTCGGTGGTGGTGCCGGGAGTGACGACGCGCATGATCTCGCGTTTGACGAGTTTTTTGGCGAAGCGCGGGTCTTCGGTCTGTTCGCAGATGGCGACGCGGTAGCCCTTTTGGATGAGGCGGGCGAGGTAGGATTCGGCGGAGTGATGGGGGACTCCGCACATGGGGATGGGCTCACCTTTTTCTTTGTTGCGGGAGGTGAGGGTGATTTCGAGCTCGCGGGCGGCGGTGACGGCGTCCTCAAAGAAGAGCTCGTAGAAGTCACCGAGGCGGAACATGAGCAGGGCGTTGGGGGCCTGCTGTTTGAGGGCGTGGTATTGCCGCATGAGCGGCGTGGATGGTTCGGCGCTCATGCGGCGGATGGGACTCCGTCAGGCGTAGATGCCGCGCAGTTTGATTGCGAAGGCGACGCGGTCGAGAGCGAGCATGTAAGCTGCTGTGCGGTTGTGGACGTTGTGTTTTTCGCCATAGCCGGTGACATCGGCGAAGCCGTTCACCATGATCTCCTCAAGGCGGGTGTTGACCAGATCCTCGTTCCAGAAGTAGCCCTGGCGGTCCTGGACCCATTCGAAGTAGGAAACGGTGACACCGCCTGCGTTGGCTAGGATATCAGGAATGACGAAGACGTTGTTTTCGGCGAGGATATGATCGGCCTCGGCGGTGGTAGGACCGTTGGCGCCTTCGCAGAGGATTTTGGCGCGGATTTTATGGGCGTTCTGCGAATGGATGACGTTTTCCTTGGCGGCGGGGACGAGGACTTCGCATTCGAGGAACATGGCCTCGTTGCGGTCGATGTTTTCGGCGCCGGGGAAGTCGACGATGGAGCCGGTTTCTTTGCGATGCTCCATGAGGGCGAGGACGTCGATGCCGTTGGGGTTATAGACGGCGCCGTCGTACTCGATGATGGAGATGATTTTGAAGCCGGTGCGCTGCATGAGCTTGGCGGCCATGCCTCCGACGTTGCCGAAGCCTTGAATAACGACGCGGGCGTCGGAGGGGGCGATGCCGAAGCGTTTGAGGGCTTCGAGGGCAACAATGAGGCAGCCGCGGCCGGTGGCTTCGGCGCGTCCACGGGAGCCGCCGAGGTTGATGGGTTTTCCGGTGACGACGGCGGTGACGGTTTGGCGGCGATGCATGGAGTAGGTATCCATGATCCAGGCCATGGTTTGTTCGTTGGTATTCATGTCGGGCGCGGGGACATCGATTTCGGGCCCGATGAATTCGATAATTTCGGCGGTATAGCGGCGCGTGATGCGCTCGAGTTCGGCCTGGCTCAAGACGGTGGGATCACAAATGACTCCCCCCTTGCCACCGCCAAAAGGAAGATTGGCGACGGCGCATTTCCAGGTCATCCAGGAAGAAAGGGCTCGAACTTCGTCGAGCGTGACATCGGGGGCAAAACGAATGCCTCCTTTGGCGGGACCGCGCGCGATGGAGTGTTGCACGCGATAGCCGGTGAACACTTCGAGACGCCCATCGTCCAGCATGACGGGGATGTGAACACAGATCTCCCGCGCGGGCGATTTGAGCACTTTGCGCATGCCCTCGTCCAGCCCTAATTTTTCTGCTGCTTCATTGAATCGGGCTTCGGCTGCGAGCCAGGGATTGAATTCCCGCTGCAGCGCGGTATCGGCCTCGGCGATCATTGTGGGGAAATTCCTCCGCTTTTATTATGGCAGGAGCGGGGGAAGGTGGCTTGAGGGTTTGGCCACGAATGCACACCAATGGACACGAATTTTTTAAGGGGGACCGGGGGGGAGGGAGCGGTGTTGGGTGAGAGATTCGTGTGGGTTTGCGGCGGTTCTTTGGAGGGCCACAGATGAACACCGATGAACACCGATAATGAAGGTGATTATTTTGGTTTGGGTGTGGCGACGCTGGAGATGATTTTGGAGAGGACGGTGTCGGGGTTCTGGCCATCGGCGTGGGCGTCGAAATTGAGGATGATGCGGTGGCGCAGAACGGAGGTGGCGACGTGGCGGACGTCGTCGACGCTGAGGTGGTAGCGGCCGTTCATAAGCGCGTGGACGCGGCCGCATTCGAGGAGGGCCTGGGCTCCGCGGGGGGAGCTGCCGTAGCGGATGTATTTCTTGGCCATTTCGTGGCCTTGCGGCTGGTCGGGCTGGGTGGCCATGACGAGGTCGACGGCGAAGTTCTGGACGTGGGCAGCAATCAGTACACTGCGGCAGACGGAACGGAGGGAGAGGATTTCGGCGCGGTCGACGACTTGGGAGACTTCGATTTCTTCGCGGGTGATGGTGCGGTCGAGGATGAGGGAGAGTTCGTCGCGATTGGGGTAGCTGACGACGATCTTCATCAGGAAGCGATCGAGCTGGGCTTCGGGGAGGGGGTAGGTGCCTTCCATTTCGATGGGGTTTTGGGTGGCCATGACGAGGAAGGGGGCTTCGAGTTCGTGAGTGGTGGTGCCGGAGGTGACAGTACGCTCCTGCATGGCTTCGAGGAGGGCGGATTGGGTTTTGGGGGTGGCGCGGTTGATTTCGTCGGCGAGGACGAGGTTGGCGAAGATGGGGCCGTGCTGGAAGCGGAGGGACTTGGCGCCGCGGTCGTCCGTTTCCATGATCATGGAGCCGACGATATCGGCGGGCATGAGGTCTGGGGTGAACTGGATGCGGGAGTAGCGGAGGTGGAGGACACGGGAGAGGGTACGGAGGAGGGTAGTTTTGCCGAGGCCGGGGACGCCTTCGAGGAGGACGTGGCCGCCGGCGAGCATGCAGATGAGTACGCCGTCGACGGCGTCCTGCTGGCCGACGATGACCTTACCGATTTCTTTGCGGACTTTGTCCAGACGAGCAGTGGCCTGCTCTACTTGATGATCGACAGACGCTGACACAATCCTATTCTATGCGATTGCGAGCAGGGCGGAGGGTAAAAACTACGCCTTCGCGGAGACTGCGGCGCGTTCGCCCATGGCATTGGCGAAGTGGGCGACGATGTCGGCCATTTCGGAGAGGGCTTTACGGGCGTGGTCCGGCTGCACAAATCGCTGCGAAGCGCCGAACATGAGTCTCATGACCTGGTAGTCGATCATCAGCATGCGTTGTTCGACGGTGAGGCCACCGACTTGGAACTGAGCGGCATGCCGCAGAAGGCCGGTTAACAACCGGTAGTCGCGCTCCAGGGATTGTTGCAGAGAGCTCATTTCGGTGACGCCGCCCTCGATGGAGACCGCTGTTTTGAGCTGCGAGAGAATCACTGGAAACTCCAGTTGATTCGCGGCGGCGACCTGCGTGGTGTAATCCTTGGCAGTTTTGGTGCTGAGGATGAGCAAACAGGTATAGCGGAACCAATAGAGGAAGAGCATCAGAGATAAAGCGATAATGACGATGCTTACAAACATGGTTTGCTTTTGACTTCCAATCTGAGCGTACGCTATGGGGGGAAGGTGAGGCAATGGAAAAGGGGGGCGCTAAGAGTGTTTTGCCTAAGGCCTCTAAGGGTTTTCTCCGATGCCTGGAGGGCAACTCGTCCTATCCCTCAGAGGACGCGCTCTCTTCGAAGACCATATGGTTCATCGGCCTGTTCTCGCGCTGGCAATAGGCGGCATAGAGCCGGCCGTAGCTGAGGGTGATGTAGTCGGATTCGGCGTAGCCGAGTTGGGCGGCACGGGAGTCGATCCAATCGGGGGGGCCTTCGAGTTCGAGGAAGTTGCCGATGGGAGTTTCGTCGAGGGTGAGGTGGCCGGCGCCGTCGGTGAACTCGGTGCGGTATTTCTCATAGCGGAAGGTGGGGTGATAGCCGAGGTGGCCGAAGATGACCTGGGTGGTTTGGAGGTCGCCGATGGAGGTTTCGAGCTCTTCGCGCACCTTATGCTTACCTTCCTGGCCCGGCCCTTTGAAAGTGAGGACAGCGCGGTCGCCGTATTGGCGGAGGCGGAGGATGACGCCCTTGTTGCGAAGGGAGGAATCGGGTTGGTCGAGGAGGATGTTGATTTCGAGGGTGCGTGGGGTAACGGGTTGCCAGCCGAGGTGGGCGATGCGGGCTTGGGTGGTGGGGAGGTGTGTGACGGGGAGTTTGATTTCGACTTCGAGGTTGGGGTGGGCCATGAGCTGTTTTCAGGGTATCGCGGAGCAGTTGGTACAATCTAGCTGGAAGCTATTCTTGGCCGGTGCTGGGCTTGGTCTTCAAAACCAGTGTGCGGTACTTCGTGTCGCAGGTGGGTTCGACTCCCACTAGCTTCCGCCAAAACGATTTGGGCTGCGCCGTGCACGCACCTGGTGTCATACGACCAGAGTCCTGTACCCAAAACCGATTTGTTCTGGTACCAGAACGCTATAAAGTGGGGGCGTAGTCTATAGTGTTGCAGTCCCGGCCGCGAGCAAGATGGGACTAGCAGTTATGACGGTACGAATCAAGCTTCGCGGCCTGTTGGAAGAGATGGTGGAAGGCGAGACCGGGCGGCATTGGGCGCATGACATTCTGGTGTTCACGCGGCACTGGGTACATTACGGGACGCTGGCGTTTATCTTTTTGACGACGCTGGCGGCGGCGGCTCGCGGTTTGATGACGGCGCCGTAGATTGCGCCGGCCTGGAGGCCCGCGCCACTGGTTAGACGCGGACGGTGGTCATGGGGAGGAGGAATCCTCCGTCGACTTTGAGGATGGTGCCGGTGATGTAGGCAGCGTCTTCCGAGGCCAGGAAGCGGGCGGCTTTGCCGATTTCCGCGGGCTCGGCGAGGCGGCCTAAGGGTAGTTTCTTTCCTTCCTCGCGAATCAACTCTTCACTGAAATAGCGGCGTTCGCCTGGGGTGTCGGTCCAGCCGGGCTCGATGGCGTTGACGCGGATGTTGTGTTGGGCCAGTTCGGAGGCCCAGGTGAGGGTCATGGCGTTGACGCCGGATTTGGCGGCGTTGTAGGCGGTGGACATGGGGAAGGCGCGTTCGGCGTGGACGGAACTGATGGAGATGATGGAGCCTCCGTTTGCGGCTTTGACCATAAGGCGGGCGGCGATTTGGGAGCAGTGGAAGACACCCCAGAGGGCGACGGCCCAGACACGTTCGACGTCGGCGATTTCGAGGTCGAGGAAGGCCTTGCGGACACCGAAGGCGGCGTTGTTGACGAGGATGTCGAGGCGGCCGTAGGTTTCCATGATGCGGCGGGCGACGGCTTCCATGCTCTCGCGATTGCTGACGTCGCCTTCGACGAAGAGGGCACGGCGGCCGAGGGATTGGACGATGCGGATGGTCTCCGTTTCGGCGCCGATGTCGCAGAAGGCGATGTCACAGCCGGCGCGGGCGAGTTCGACGGCGCAGCCCTGTCCAATGCCTTGCGAGCCTCCGGTAATCCAAGCAACTTTTCCTGTCAAACGAGCCTCCTACTGTATGCTAGTGCTGAATGCGCAGCTATCCAAAATCCGAAGCGATTCTTGCTCACAACCGGCGGTACATCCCGGGCGGCGTGGTGAGCGTGAACCGCAGTGTCACGCCACAGATCGTCTTCACACGCGCGGAAGGCGCGGTGTTGTGGGACGCCGAAGGCAACACCTACATTGACTATCATGCGGCATTTGCGCCGCATTTTCTGGGGCACAACGATCCCGACGTCAACGCGGCCGTGGAGCAGGTGCTGCAGGATCATGCCAGTCTTTTCGGCGCGGGCACGACGGAGTTGGAAGGGGAACTGGCGGAGTTGATCTGCACGAACATTCCGTGGATCGAATCGGTGCAGTTCTTGAACACGGGGAGTGAGGCGACGGCGGCGGCTCTGCGGGTGGCTCGGGCGATTACGGGACGCGACCATGTGATCACGATGCAGGGCGGATACAACGGCTGGCACAACGATGTGGCAGGGAATCTGATGACTCCACTGGCGCAGTTGGGGCCGCGGGTGTCGCCGGGAGAATATCCGTTTCATCCGATTTCGGCGGGGATTCCGGAGGCGCATAAGGCGCTGGTCCACAGTGTGAATTACAACGATCTCGATTCCGTGCGCTGGGTGTGTGAGCGGTATCCGGTGGCGGCGTTGTTGACGGAGCCGATTTTGCAGAATATCGGGATCGTGAAGCCGTTGCCGGGATATCTGGAAGGGCTGCGGCGGCTGGCCGATGAATTTGGATTTCTGCTGCTGTTTGATGAAGTGAAGACGGGATTCCGGCATGCGTTTGGCGGGTATGCGGCGGTGAGTGGCGTGCGGCCGGACCTGGCCGTGTATGGGAAGGCGATCGCGAATGGTTACCCGATGGCAGCATTGGGCGGAAAGCGGGAGTACATGGATTACTTCGTGCATCCGGAGGCGGCGAAGCGGGCGCTGCTGGCGGGAACTTACAATGCGCATCCGGTGCCGACGGCGGCGGCGATTGCAACGGTGAAGAAGCTGCTGGATGAAGACGGAGAGGTGTACCGGCAGACTGAGGCGATGGGGGCCCGGATGGAGAAGGGACTGCGGGAGGTGATTGTCCGGAAGGGAGTGAAGGCAACGGTGGCGCGGCAGGGTTCGGCGTTTTGCATTTACTTCATGGACCATGCCCCGGTGGATTGGCACGATCTGGCGGGGAATCACGATTTTGCGTTTGATGATGCGTTTCGGCGGCGGCTGCTGGAGCGCGGAGTTTATTTCTTTCCGCTGGCGACGAAGCAGTGTTCGATTTCGTATGCGCATACGGCGGAGCAGGTGGCGAAGACAGTGGAGGCGGTGGAATCGTGTTTGTGAAGTTAGGGCTGGTGCTGTTGGTGGCGGGCAGCTTGCGAGCGGAGGGTCTGCGGGCCGGGGCGGCACAAGTGGACATTTCGCCACGCAGTTTTCCGGTGATTGTGAATTGCCAGATGCTGGAGCGTTCGGTGGACAAGCTGACGTATCCGCTGCATGCGCGGGCGCTGGTGTTGGATGACGGGAAGACGCGGCTGGCGATGGTGGTGGTGGATAGTTGCATGATGCCGCGGGAGTTGATTGACAAGGCGAAGGAACTGGCTCGGGAGAAGACGGGGATTGCGGTGGATCGGATGATGATTTCGTCGACGCACGCGCATTCGGCGCCTTCGGTGATCGCGTGTTTGGGGTCGGATGTGCAGCAGGATTACGCGGCGGCGTTACCGGGGATGATCGCGGATGCGATTGCGGCGGCGGCGCAGAAGTTGCAACCGGCGCAGGCGGGATGGGCTGTGGAGGAGGATTGGGAGCACACACACTGCCGGCGGTGGATTTTCGCGGCGGACAAAATGCGGATGGATCCGTTTGGCGCGCGGTCGGTGCGGGCGAACATGCATCCGGGGTATCAGAATCCGGATGCGATCGCGGAGTCGGGACCGGTGGATCCGGGGTTGACGGTGCTGAGCGTGCAAACGGCGGAGGGGAAGCCGCTGGCCGTATTGGCGAATTATTCGCAACATTATTTTGGAGAAGAGGCGGTGGGTCCGGACTATTACGGCCGGTTCGCGGCAAAAGTGACGGAATTGGTGGGCGGCGGCAGGGATTTCGTGGCGATGATGTCGCAGGGAACGAGCGGAGACCAGATGTGGATGGACTACGGGGCTCCGAAGAGCTCGCAAACACTGGATGGATACACGGCCGGTGTGGTGGCGGCGGCGATGAAGGCATACGGGCGGATTCGCTACGAAAAAGAGGTTCCGCTAGGTATGGTGGAGGCGCGGATGAAGCTGGGGCGGAGGTTGCCGGATGCGGCCAGGCTCGCGTGGGCGCGGAAGATTGTGGAAGAAATGGGCGGGCGAAAACCCAAGAATCAGCCGGAGATTTATGCCCGGGAACAGGTATTTCTAGCAGCAGAGCCGGAGCGGGAATTAAAACTGCAGGCGCTGCGGATCGGGAGCTTGAACATTCACGCGATTCCGAATGAAGTGTTTGCGCTGACGGGGCTGAAGTTGAAGCTGCAGAGCCCTTTTGCAGGGGTGATGAATATTGAACTGGCGAATGGAGCGGAGGGGTATATTCCGCCGGAAGAGCAGCACCGGTTAGGTGGATACACAACATGGGCGGCTCGCACGGCGGGGCTGGAGACTGGGGCGGAGGCACGGATTAGCGAGGCGTTATTGAAGATGTCGGAGGAGTTGGCGGGGACGAAGCGGCGGGTGTTTGTGGAGCCAAGCGGCGGGTTCACGAAGGAAGTGATGGAATCGAAGCCGGCGGCGTTCTGGAGGTTTGGGGAGTTTGGCGGAGGGAAGGCGGTGGATGCGATTGGCGGGCGGACGGGAAGTTACGAAGGTGGGATTGCGTTCTTTTTGCCGGGACATGCCGCGAGGGAGCGGGCGGTGCATCTTGCGGGTGGGCGGATCGTGCTGCCAGCGCCGGAGTTGAGCGGGAATTTCGCGGTGGAATTGTGGGCGTGGAGCGGGACGGGGAAGGGCCGGGTTGTGTCCGTGGGCGGAATCGCTGTGGATGCAGGGCCGGCGAAGGAGTGGCAGCATATTGTTGTGGTGCGGCGGGGAAGCCGGGCGCAGGTGTTTCGGAATGGGGGACTGGACACGACCGGGATCCTGGAGGGGTCTGCGGGCAAGGAGATAGTCGTGGAAGGACTGGAAGGAAAGGTGGATGAACTGGCGGTGTACGGGCGGGCGTTGACGGCGGTGGAGGTATCCAACCACTGGCTGGCACGGCGATGAGGACACCGCGGCTGGAGATTGAATACTGCACGCAATGCCGGTGGCTGTTGCGGGCGGGGTGGATCAGCCAGGAGATGCTGACGACGTTCGGGGCGGAGTTGGGGGAAGTGGCGATTGTGCCAGGGTCTGGCGGGGTGTTTGAAGTGCGGTTGGACGGGGAGACGATTTTTTCGCGGGCTGCGGAGGGGCGGTTTCCGGAGTCGAAGGAATTGAAGCAGGCGATTCGGGACCGGGTGGCTCCGGGGCGGGATTTGGGGCATTCGGACAGATAGCCCTTACGCAAAACGTTTTGCGGGTTGGTTCGTCGATGGATGTGTTGATGCAGCACGCGGCGACATCCCGGGTAACGGTGCTGGTTTGCACCTGGCTGGTGGGCTTCTGCGTGCTGTTCTGTGGATCGATGCGGGGGGCGGAACCGGAGCGGGTGTGCCATCGCGCAGGGAAATCGCACTGCCCGAAGATGGGGCCAGCGAAGTGTGTGGTGGCGGCGTACGATGTGCCGAAGGCTCCTTTGGTGGTGGATGGGTTGTTGACGGGAACCTTTGTGGTGCTGGGGTTGGATTTGGATACGGAGTGGTGTGTGGAAGTTAAGTGCGAGCGCGCGGTGGATTGCTGCTGAATGGTGCTGCCAGCATGCGCAGCATGATTACAAGAAGAAGTAGTACGGTTAGTGACTGCTCCGTCACGGTCGCGCTCGGTAGGGCGCGGCTGGAGATAGAAGCGCGGTCGTGTAGGGTAGACGCGCGCATGTGGGCGGCTATTGCTTGATGAGGCTGATGGAGTGGACGATGACACCGAGGTCGCGTTTGTCGACTGGCGGGCTCGAGGTGGGGCGGATGGTGAACTCGACTTTGACTCCGGTCTTGCTCTTGCCAGGCATCGGCAGGGATTTCGCGGCGGAGTTCGAGCATGCCGGTTTGATTGCACTTCGGGCTGGAGTGATGCCGTCAATTGCCGATGTGATGGTGACTTCCTTCAACTGTTCAAGGACGGCCTGGGAGGCTGTACTGCATGACGAGGATGGCTCCCTTGGACGCCTTGCGTGGCGGCTGTTACGGTGCGCGAGGGTTTGGTCCAGCGCCAACTGTGCTCTTCGACCTGATAGAAGCCGCTGAGCAGCGTGGCGGAAAACTCATCGGCGGTGTTGATTCTTTCTTCGAGTTCGCACGATGTCGTGCCGTAACCGGCGAGAGCCACCAGGGTGATGGCGAGAACGAGATGCTTCATACTTTGATGACCTTGCCTGAGACGGCAGCTGCGCTTCGTGCTGCGATGGTGACGAGATTGGCTTTGTAGATGTCGTCGATGTGCGCGTAGGGCTTGCTGTTGTAGACGGGATCGAGGAAATCGAGGGCGATGGATTGCCTTTCGGGAAGCTTCGATGAGTTGGGCTGCGGGCTCTTCGAGGAGAGTGACGCCGGTGGCGGCCATATTCGAGGACGCCCTTTGTGCCGGCGAGGAGGCGATCGTCGCCGGGTGGGCGAGGGGATTCGGGGCGGCAGTATCCAGGAGCAGCGCGATGCCCTGGTTATTGAGGCGGAAGAGGAGAGTTGCAGGCTTCTCACGCTGATGCCGGGCGGCTTTGATCTCGCGCAGCTGAAGGCTTGCCGCTCACGCCGGAAGAATTCGCAACAGGCCGATCATGGTGGTTGATCTGTGGGATGGTGCCGCCGTAGGTAACTGTTTTTCATCACGGCGCGCTGCCGGGCCTTGTAGGATTTCGGGTACTGATGTTGATGATTTCGCCGATGGCGCCGGTGGCTGCGGATCTGCTGGCGGAGGGCGAGGTAGGGGGCGAGAAACGGCCGGGGAGGAGGAGCGCTGAGCTTTGTGCCGGCGTTGTGGAGGTTGGTTTTGATTTTGTCGAGGTCTTTGCGGGTGAGGGCAAGCGGCTTTTCGGCGATGATGTGGACCTTGTGTTCGAGGCAGGCAAGGATGGCCTGGGCGCGGGGTTATATTGCAGACGGACACCATGTCGAGCTTTTCGGCGTCGAGCATACGGCGGTAGTCCTGGGTACGTTTGGCGGAGGCGAGGTGCGGGTTCTTCTTCTGGCGCTCAGCGACGGCAGCGTCGGGATGGGCGATGGCCACAACTTCGATGTCGGGGAGTTGGGGCAGGGGTTTGAGCACTTCGCCGACGTGGCCTTCGATGTCGATGAGGCCGAGGCGGATTTTCCGTGGCAGGCGCAGTGCCGTGGTGGCGGCGGGGGCAAGCGAGACAGCCGAAGCTGCAAGGATATGGCGACGCGAGTACCGCATAGTAAGGATTGTGTCACAAGGTTGGTACAATCGCGAAGGAATGTGGAGCCGTAGACAGTTTCTGGGCACCTTGCCGGCCGTTGCCGGGTTCGCGCAACAGGCGAAGGCAAGGATGAATGTGATCGTGATTCTGGCCGATGATTTGGGGGCGATGGATCTAGGCTGTTACGGCAGCCAGTATCACGAGACTCCGAATCTGGACGGATTGGCGGCAGGCGGGATACGGTTCACGCAGGCGTATGCGGCGTGCCCGGTGTGTTCGCCGACGCGGGCGAGCATTATGACGGGGAAATATCCGGCGCGGCTGCAGTTGACGGATTGGATACCGGGGCGGCGGCAGTGGTCGGCGGCGAAGTTGCTGACACCGGCGTTTGAACAGGCCTTGCCGCTAAAGGAAGTGACGCTGGCGGAGGTGTTGAAGCCGGCGGGGTACGCGACGGCGAGCATCGGCAAGTGGCATTTGGGCGGGGATGGGTTTCTGCCGACGGATCAGGGCTTTGACTTGAATGTCGGTGGGACGGACAGGGGGTCGCCGCCATCGTATTTTCCGCCGTACAAGATACCGGGGTTGGAGGGGCCGGGATATTTGACGGACACGGTGACGGGGCGCGCGGAGCAGTTTATCGAGGCGAACAAGGAGAAGCCGTTCTTTTTGTATTTGCCGCATTTCGCAGTACATACTCCGTTGCAGGCGAAGACGGAGTTGACGGCGAAGTACGCGAAGAAGGCGGAAGGGATGAAGGCGCAGAGCCGGCCGGTGTATGCGGCGATGCTGGAGAGCCTGGACGAGGGCGTGGGGCGGATTTTGAAGAAGCTGGCGGAATTGAAGATCGACGACCGGACGGCGGTGTTTTTTCTATCGGACAATGGCGGACTGCGGTTTGAAGGATCACAGAAGGAAGCGGTGACGGATAATGCTCCGCTACGGGCGGGGAAGGGGCATCTGTTCGAAGGTGGGATACGGATTCCGATGCTGGTGCGATGGCCGGGAGTGACGAAGGCGGGGAGTACGGTGGCACATCCGGTGTGTTCGACGGACCTGCTGCCGACGATTGCGCAAATGCTGGGATTGGAGGCGCCGGTGGTGGATGGCGTGAGTTTGGCGGGGACTTTGAAGAGCGGGGCTGGTCCGAAGCGGGAGGCGCTGTTCTGGCATTATCCGCACTACAGCAATCAGGGCGGGTCGCCGGGGGGAGCCGTCAGACGGGGGGATTGGAAGCTGATTGAGTTTTATGAAGACGGACGGGTGGAGTTGTTCCATTTGAAGGATGACCCTTCGGAGCGGGTGAATCTGGCGGTGAAGAAGAAGGGGGTTGCGGAGCAGATGTTGCAATTGCTGCGGCACTGGCGGACTTCGGTGAAGGCGACGATGCCGAGGTCGAATCCCTATTTTGAAGCAGACAAGGCGGATCAGGGGTTGACGGGAGTGGAAGCGGCTACTCCGCCGTCCTAGCGGACAGTGACTGCGATGGGAGAAGAAGTGCGGAAGGACTGAGTGAGCGTGAGTGATTGCGCGCCGGAGGGAACGGTGTCTTTGAGGGTGAACTGGACTTCGTAAACACCGCGGGTGGCGGTGGCACTGATTTGGTTAGCATCGTGTTCGACGCCGGCAACGGTGATGGTGAGGTTGCTTTTGAGCACCGTTTGCGTGAAAGTGTCGATGGCCAGGCCGTTGACGGTTAGGGTGATGGTGTCGCCCTTCGCGATGGGAGCGGTGACGGGTGTGATGGTGGGCGGAGGCGCTTCGACACCGAGGATGACGGGCTGTGCCGCATCGGTGGCGGTGCGGAGACGAAGAACCGCGGGGCCGGCTGCGAGGGCTGCGGGCACTGTGAAAGTTACTTGGCCGTTGGCGATACCGGTGACAGCAACGGGTTGGTCATTGAGGGTGAGGGTGAGCGCCGCGGGTGTGGCGCCAGGGGGGAGATTCTGGACGGCAACAGATGTGGATGCTCCGGCTTGGGCGGGGCTGGGCGCGGCCACGGCCAGGAGACGAGGATTCGCGGCCTGGATGGAGAAGGCGCCGGGTTGCACCACGATGTTGAGGCCACTGGTAACGGTAACGGTGTTGACGCCTGGGGTGGCAGCGGGCGCGATATAGATGTTGGCGAGCAGCCGGTTCGGGCCAGCAACCCACACACGGCGCACAGCGATGTCGCTGTTTCCGAACCCTGCGTTGGCGATGCCATCGACGAGATTGAGGCCGGAACCGGTGATTTCCACCATGGCTTCCGTGCCGGCGGGCAGTGCGTTCGGCGAAATCGAAAGGGCTGCCGACTCAGCGACATCGTAGGTATAGGTGTTGACGATGTTGCCCTGGGAGTGCAGCGAACTCTGGCCATCCCCGTTCATGGCGATGACGGAGGCGCGATAGTTGGAGGCGGCGGGAGGAGGGGCCACGGTGAGGCGTCCAGTCTGCTCATCAAAGGAGCGGATGGCGGCGGGGTGGCCGTCAAAGAGGACGCGGGTGGTTGCGTCGAGGTTGGCTCCGGCGATGGTCACAACGCGGGCTCCGGTGGAATCGAGGGCAGGGGCGAGGGCGGCAACGGTGGGAGGCGCTTTGGCCGTCACGTAGTAGGCCGAGGGAAGAACGTAGATGTCGTTGGCGGCGGAAAAGATGAGATGATGCGCACCGTCTGTGCTTTGCGGTGTGAACCCGAGATCGAGCTGAAGGAAGGCCGGTGCGACGGGGTAGGCACGCGGGCCGGAGCTGAGGGACCCACCGGCATTGCCGACAAGGGATGCGCCGAGGCCGGCGACGAGGTTACCAGGGCTAGACATGAAGCCGGTACCGCTGGCGACAATCAAACCGCGGCCGGTGGTGCGATTGAGCATGGGGGGCTTGGTGGTGATCTGCCCAATGAAGCCGTAGGTCTGGACGGAAGAGATAGAAGATGCGTTGCGGCGTTGGACACCGAAGTTGATGTTTTCTACCGTGGTGCCGGCGGAGACGGTGAGGGTGACTTGAGGATCTTTTGTTCCAGGGAAGAAGACGGTGTCGAAGGAGGGTCCGGAGGTGAAGGGACGGGTATCGGGGCCGGTGGGCAGCACAATGTTGCCGGGGGTGGCCTCGTCGGAACGGAGCGGCGGCAAGGGGTGTGCGTAGATGTAATAGGGGCCGGGGGGAAGGCCTTCGATTTTGTAGGTGCCGTCGGGATTGGTGAGGACGCTCACGCCAGGGCCGGTGGCGGGAATGGCTACGACGGATGCCATGGGAACGCCGTCGGCGCCGATGGCCACGCGTCCGCTGATGGCGCCAACCGAAGAAGCAAAAGTGCGAGATGGGTAAAGGAGAGAAAGTCCGGCGATATCATCGATGCCGAGTGGGCTCGCTTTGGTGGTGGAGCGAGTGATCTCCGTGGACATCGCACTCGAGGTGAAGGTGTGTTGCAGACCGAGGGCATGGCCGAGTTCGTGGACCATGGTGAGGAAGAAGGCTTCACCGAAGCTGGGGCGCTGAGCGAGGTTGCGAGGCAGGAGGATGGTGGCGCGGGTGATGGGAACGAAGGAGGCATTGGGCTCCGCGGTCTGGAGGCTGGTGAGCGCATTGAGACCTGGGGGAATTTCGTCGGAGAAGACGATGTCGATGCCAGGACCGCTCTGCCCTACCCCGGCTCCGATGCCACCGAAGGCAAGGCGGAGGTCTGAGGTTTCGACGCCGTCCCAGGCGGATGCAGCAAGGCGGATCTGGCTGATGAGGCCGGTGGTGCTATCGTTGGCGGCGAGGGCGCCGGGCCCGACTTCGGAGACGTAGAAGGGAACGGTCTTGTTGACGAGCGCGTTGAGATCGTATTTTTGGGGGATGGAGGAAAAGGGCGCGTTGCGGGAGAGGAAGCGGAGGAAGTGGTAATAAGCAGAAGCGCTGGGGCAGAGAAGCGCCCCAGCGCATAACAGAACGAAGACTGGCTGGATAAGTCTCATCGCCGTCTTTTCACTTCTCGACGTTTGAGCGGCAGGGGCGCGCCATTTTATTGACGCACGCCGGCGAGCCTGCGCTGGATACGATCGACCATCTCGCGCATTCGCATGCTCACCGGCGTTTCCTCCACCACTTTTCCGGAAGAGTCAACCATCGTTTCCGCACTGGCGCTACGCACCAGCAGGAGCTCTCCCTTGGGGTCCCGCATCATCGTAAACAAACCCTGACTCAAGCCAATCACCTGGGTGAGGCCGGTCCGGCTCGTCCACAGAAAAAGCACGTAATCTTGTCCCTCGCCCAGGGTTGGCGAACCTGGGTATGTCTGTGTAATCGAGCCGACTTTGCCGCCTGGGACGAACACGTCCGTCTCCGAGCCGGTATTTCCCTTCCACTGGTCCGTGACCCTGATATGGTATTTCGTGAACACCATCGAACCACGCATCACGGAGGTGGATCCCACGACCTTGCCACTGACGATCGACGTTGAATCCTGGATCATCTGGTCCAGGCTGAGCTGCTGGAGCGTGGTCGCCCCTAGCGTGCCCAAGCCTAAGATGATGAGGATCCCGATACGCATTGGTGACCGTGGTAGGGCAATCCGGGGTCCAAAGGTGCTTCTTTACTTTTCAATGACATGACGTGAACGGTGGAGTACCGAAATGGGTCCGATGGACACATCGGGACACAACTTGACTCACTTTACGATGAGGAGGGGGATGTCGAGGTCGTGGCGGACGCCGTTGATGGTGGCACCGAAGATGAGATCCTGGATGCCTTTATGGCCGTGGGCGCCCATGACGACGAGGTCGGGACGGATCTCGCGGGCGACCTGGACGATTTCGGGGCGCGGGTCGGCGGCATGACGGACTATGAGTTCGGCGTTGAGACCGGCTTGTTGGAGGGTAGACAGGATGGAATCGAAATAGGCGCGGCCAGCTTCGATCTCGGCGGTCTCGGCAAGCGGGCCGTAGACTTGGCTGGTGACGCCTTCTTCGACGTGGAGAAGCACGATTTTCGAGGAGTGCTGGTGGGCGAGGGCGGCGGCATGGGAAACGGCAGTGCGATCGCGCTCGCTGTGGTCGAGGGGAACGAAAATCGTGTGGTAGGTGGGGGCAACGGTGGGCGAGATGGGGGCAGGCTCGGGGAAGATCGGGTGTGAAGCAGCTTTTCGTTTGCCGAGATAGGGGAATAGGGCGACATAGGTGAGGAGGACGGCCAAGCCAGCCACCAGGGGCACAACCAGACCGATGATCAGGGGTCGCCAGGGGCCTGCGCTCTGGATCCAGTCGCCGAGGGTAGTCCAGGCAAGGCGCATGTTGAGGCCGACGATGATTGCGGCAGTCACCCAAGCCAGAATCTGTACCCAGCGGCGGCTGGCGAAGGATCCCATCTTTTCTTTATCCGAGGTGAACTGAATGAGAGGGATGACGGCGAAGGGGAGTTGGAGGCTGAGGACGACCTGGCTGAAGATGAGTAATCGATATGTGGCGGATTCGCCGGCGATTAATATTGTTGCCGCGGCGGGTATGATGGCGACGGCGCGGGTGATGAGGCGGCGGAGCCAGGGCCGCATGCGGAAGTTGAGGAATCCTTCCACATGATCTGCCCGGCGAGGGTGCCGGTGAGAGTGGAAGATTGGCCGGCGCAGAGAAGGGCCAGGGCGAAGGCGATGCTGGCGAGGCTGGGTTCCGAGGAGGGGGCAAGCAGTTGGTGGGCCTGTTGAATCTCCTTCACTTCGACTCCGCGGGTGTAAAAGACGGTAGCGGCAACAATTAATATAGATGCGTTGACGAGGAGGGCACCATTGAGGGCGACGACGGAATCGATCAAGTTGAAGCGGCAGGCCTGACGCTTCTCCTCTTGACTGCGGCCGATTTGACGGGTTTGGACGAGGGCCGAGTGCAAGTACAGATTGTGAGGCATCACGGTGGCACCCAGGATTCCGATGGCAATGTAGAGGCTTTTGTCGTCAAGGCGGGGGATGAGTCCGGATGCCATGGCGGCAATGCTGGGCTTGGCGAGCCAGATTTCAATGAAGAAGCAGGCTCCGATGGTAGAGACAAGGATGATGACAAAGGCTTCCATCTTGCGGATGCCGAAGCCACTTAGCCAGAGCAGGAGGAGGGTGTCGAGGGATGTGAGGAGGACTCCTGCGAGGAGGGGGATGCCGAAGAGGAGGTTGAGGCCGATGGCGGCTCCGAGGACTTCGGCGAGGTCGCAGGCGGCGATGGCGATTTCACAGAGGATCCAAAGGGCGATGGAGACGGGTTTGGGGTAGGAGTCGCGGCAGGCCTGGGCGAGGTCGCGATTCGTGATAATGCCGAGGCGGGCACTGAGGGTTTGGAGCAGCACGGCCATGGCGTTGGAGAGGACGAGAACCCAGAGGAGCTGGTAGCCGAAGGTGGCGCCGCCTTCAAGGTCGGTGGCCCAGTTACCGGGGTCCATGTAGCCGACGGAGACGAGATAGGCTGGGCCGGCGAAAGCGAAGAGGCGCTTCCAGGGGGAGGGCTGCGTGGTGGGGACGGAGGCATGAACTTCGGGAAGAGAGGGAGCCGGGGTCGGCGTAACCGAAGGTTTCATGCTTACGTTAACTATAGTTTATTGCATAGATGTGTGTCAACGGGGCTTCGGCGCCAGCTGCTTGGCGATCGAAAGCGAAAGAAGTCCGAGGGCAAGGATCAAGGCGCTAGCAGGTTCCGGAACATCGGCACTGAGCTGGTTGATATCTACATTGTCGAATTGGGCATCGGAGTCGGTTCCGTTCCGCTGGGCGGACAAGGTGAGGAGGTTTGATCCGCCGGAATAAGTAAAGGTGAAGGAGTAGTTGGTCCAAGGTTGGGAGTTGACTACGAGGAAATCGAATTGATTGCCGTCGATGGAGACCCCGGCACCGGGGGTAGAGGAACTGTTACAGCAGTTGAAGTAAGTTTTGGCGGATAGGGTGATCTGGTAGGTGGTCCCAAGGATCAGACCGGCGATGGATTGCGTTGCCTGGGGAACCGGGCCGGGAAAATCGTTGAGGACGAGTGAGGGTCCGGGGTTGCCACTGGCGTCGCAGAAGTTGACGAAGCCGGCGAAACTCCATGAGGCGCAGTTTCCATCGAAGGTTGGGTTGGTGACGAGGCCAGCGAAGGCGGGAGTGGCGAGGAGGAAGGCGAGACAAAGAGAGCGCATTCGGGAGATAGTAACATGGAAAGATGAGGGAACTGAGCGCTCTTGTGTGGGGAGTGGAGGTGGGAAATGTGGGGCTAGAAAAGCAAAAAGCCCGGCTTGTGACCGGGCTTTCTGTCATTAATCGGGCAACTTCCTACTCTCCCACACACTCGCGCGTGCAGTACCATCGGGGCTGAGAGGCTTAACTTCCGTGTTCGGTATGGGAACGGGTGTGACCCTCTCGCTACGGTCACCCAAAATCGGTTGCCGCGGCTTAGGAACACTTCGTGGTGTCCGCGCGGCTAAACTTTTGCTGAATTTGATTGACGGGCGCGCTACAAGTTGCGCGCCAACATTATGCCTGTAGTAAATTTTATGGTCAAGCCGAACGGGCTATTAGTACCGGTAAGCTCAACACATTACTGTGCTTACACATCCGGCCTATCAACGTGGTAGTCTTCCACGGCCCTTATTAGCTTGCGCTTGGGAGATCTCATCTTGTGGAGGGTTTCGCACTTATATGCATTCAGCGCTTATCCCAACCGAACTTCGCTACTCTGCTATGCCACTGGTATGACAACAGAATCACAAGAGGTTCGTCCAGCCGGGTCCTCTCGTACTACGGCCAGGCCCACTCAAATCTCCTGCGCCCACCACAGATAGGGACCGAACTGTCTCGCGACGTTCTGAACCCAGTTCACGTACCGCTTTAATAGGCGAACAGCCTAACCCTTGGGAGCTTCTACACCCCCAGGATGCGATGAACCGACATCGAGGTGCCAAACCGGAGCGTCGATGTGAACTCTTGGCTCCGATCAGCCTGTTATCCCCGGCGTACCTTTTATCCGTTGAGCGATGGCCCTTCCATACAGAACCACCGGATCACTATGACCTGCTTTCGCATCTGCTTGACTTGTTGGTCTCGCAGTTAACCAGGTTTATGCCATTGCACTCGAAGGAGGATTTCCAAACCTCCTGAACCTAGCTTCGTGCGCCTCCGTTACAATTTAGGAGGCGACCGCCCCAGTCAAACTACCCGCCTATCAGTGTCCCTCTCCCGGATAACGGGAGTAGGTTAGAATCACAGATTGCACAGGGTGGTATCTCACCATTGGCTCCACCGATTCCAAGAAACCGGTCTCAAAGCCTCCCACCTATCCTGCGCAGCACAACCCATAATTCACTGATAGGGTGTAGTAAAGGTGCACGGGGTCTTTCCGTCTTGTGGCGGGCATCCGGCGTCTTCACCGGAACCACAAGTTCGCCGGGCGGGTTGTTAAGACAGTCATCAGATCGTTACGCCATTCGTGCAGGTCGGAACTTACCCGACAAGGAATTTCGCTACCTTAGGACCGTTATAGTTACGGCCGCCGTTCACCGGGGCTTCAATTCAGAGCTTCGCCTTGCGGCTGACCCCTCCTTTTAACCTTCCGGCACCGGGCAGGCGTCAGCCCCTATACGTCGTTTTTTTGACTTTGCAGAGACCTGTGTTTTTGTTAAACAGTCGCCTGATGCGCGTTACTGCGGCCTCCATTACTGGAGGCACCCCTTCTCCCGAAGTTACGGGGTTAATTTGCCTAGTTCCTGAACAACCCATCACCCGAGCGCCTGAGAATATTCATCTCGTCCACATGTGTCTGTTTGTGGTACAGGTACCTTTAATCTCCTTAGAGGATTTTCCAGGCAGACGACCCGGCGGATTTGCCTATCCGGATCTCCCTTCACTCGGAGTTGACACCAACTCGCGTCCGAGCTTACGGTCTGCGTCCCCCCATCGGTCTTTATCGACCAAAGGTAGTCACGGAATATTAACCGTGTGTCCATCAGCTACGCCTTTCGGCCTCACCTTAGGCCCTGACTAACCCTGAACGGATTAACCTTTTTCAGGAAACCTTAGACTTACGGCGACCAAGGTTCTCACTTGGTTTATCGCTACTTATGCTGGCAGAGTCCCTTCCTAGCGCTCCAGCGGTTCTCTCGATCCGCCTTTACGGCACTAAGAATGCTCTCCTACCGATCCTTTCGGATCCCGCAGCTTCGGTATCACACTTGAGCCCCGATACATTGTCGGCACCGAGTTCCTCGACCAGTGAGCTATTACGCTTTCTTTAAAGGATGGCTGCTTCTAAGCCAACCTCCTGGCTGTCTGGGGCACTCGACTTCCTTTCCCACTTAGTGTGAATTTGGGGACCTTAGCTGACGGTCTGGGCTCTTCCCCTTTTGACGACGAAGCTTAGCCCCCGCCGTCTGACTCCCGTGTTACACGTCCACGGCATTCGAAGTTTGGTTGAATTCGGTAACCTGGGAAGGCCCCTAGTTCATTCAGATCTCTACCGCCGTGGCGGACCACACGAGGCTAGCCCTAAAGCTATTTCGGAGAGAACGAGCTATCACGGAATTTGATTAGCCTTTCACCCCTACCCTCAGCTCATCCAAGCTGTTTTCAACCAACACTGGTTCGGACCTCCATCTGTTGTTACACAGACTTCATCCTGGCCAAGGATAGATCATCCCGCTTCGCGTCTAATCCCAGCGACTGAACGCCCTATTCAGACTCGCTTTCGCTTCGGCTCGCTTACGCTTAACCTTGCCACTGAGATTAACTAGCCAGCTCATTATTCAATAGGCACGAGGTCAGGCATTGCCTTGCGGCCATAGCCCTCCCACTGCTTGTAGGCATGCGGTTTCAGGTACTATTTCACTCCCCTCGCAGGGGTACTTTTCACCTTTCCCTCACGGTACTAGTTCACTATCGGTCGCTAACGAGTATTTAGCCTTACCGGATGGTCCCGGTGGATTCCAGCAGGGTTTCTCGTGTCCCGCTGTACTTAGGAGCCACTTAAAGTTTCATTGCAATTTCATT
>JAXLQM010000011.1:0-260000 GCA_046331645.1 Bryobacteraceae bacterium | reverse complement strand
GGAGGAGGAAGAATCCGTGGGAGACGTAGGCGTCGGCGGCGGCACGCTCGTTGCCATGCTGTTCGGCAACGGAGACGGCTCGGGAGTAGAAGGTCTCGGCGGGGTCCACTTCTCCGCGGCGATTGGCGAGGTTGGCCAAACGCAGGACAGCGTCCACTTCCCAGCGGGAGTTTTTCGCGGCGGCGGCGATGTCCACGGCCTGGAACAAATCCTCGGGGCGCTCTTCGATGTAGCCCTTGGCGAGGTGGTATCGGTAGCGGACGGCCTCGGGGGCGCCCGAGGGGAGCGCTTCGGAAGTGAGTAGTTGCAGGGCTTCGGTTTTTTTGCGGAGGAGCACGTAGACATCGGCCAGCAGCATCTTGAGGCGCCAGCGGCAGGAGGCATCTGGGTTTTGCCACGATGAGAGGAGGAGGTCGCGGGATTTGACCAGTTCGCCGGACTCATAGAGGCGCAGTGCTTCGGACTCGACGGCGCAGGATTTTGATCCTGTGCCACTGCATCCGGTGGAGGCTATCAGAGCGGCAAAAATCGAAAGCAGTCGGCGCGTGTTTTGCGGCATGACGGAGTTTGCGTCAATGAGTATACGCCACCGTCAAGGTGTGGACTAGAGATGTGTCGAAATGCGGAGAACACCGCTTACTAACGTGCGCGGCTCGGTAGATTCAATGTGTTGCGGAGTTAGGGATGTTCGAGGCCGTTGAGGTCGAGGTAGCCGACGCTTTCGTCGCCTTCAACAGGAGAGCCGAGTTGCATGCGAAGCATGGTCAAGGTACGGGAATATTTCCCGATAAACATTTCGCAAAGATGGATTTTGCCGAAATTGGGGACATGGATGGTCATGCCCTGGCGGTTGAAGTGGGGGATTTCGCCTTTCAGGCCTTTGAGCAGGCTGGCGCGGATACGGCCGTTGCGCGTTTTTTCGGCGCCGTGGATGGCGAACCCGCTGGGGCTGGCTTCCTGTTTGTCGATGTCGGCGGTGGGGAGATACCACTGCCGCACGGCGGAGCGGAGGGCCGCATGGTTATCATTGGCGGCACTGTCCCAGGCGGATTCCAAGGCGCTGAAGGTGCTGAGGCGAGTGTGCAGATCGATGGCCAATTCGGGTTCGACGAGGACTCCACCGATGCGCAAATTGACGAAGAGGCAGCCGCCGACAGAAAACGCGGGCTCATCTCCACCTATGGGGACGGTATTGGAAAGCTTGGCCACAATGCGGTCCGCGGTAACTTCGTTTTCGATATTCAAGCCTTCGATTTCCACCGAGGCGAAGGAGTTGTAGGCATTCGCGCCTTTGCTCCCCGACACCTGGGTAACGGCCCTGCTGATGGAGATAATACTTTCGAGTTTGTAGTTCTCCATGACCGAGGTTTGATATCCGCCGGCGGAAGTAAGGACACTGGCTGCCGGGGCGTTAACGTTTTGCATGACCGGGCGGACGATAGAGCCGCCAATGGCGCAGGCCTGCGCGTGGTAGAGATAGCTGGACACGGGGGACGCTCCTTGATAGATCACGGGACGTAGATCTTATGTCTTTTAATTTCTTGTGGTTGGAGGGAGGCGTTTTCGCCGTAGAGGACTACTTGCAGAGTGCCGGACTGGCGTGGAGTGCGGGCGAATCCAATCCCTTCGCTCGATGCGGCCTCGCCGGCGGTGACGTGGAGGGTGCTGAGGGAGGAGCCGGACTCCGACTGTAATTCGATGCGATAGCGTGCAAAGCCCGGAGGGAACTGGAGAGGCACACGAAACTCCATCGACGGGGACGGCGTTCCACGAAAGCGAACATCCGGATGGATGGTAGTGAGTAAGCGAGGCTGGTAGGCCGCGGTGCGGAGTTGCGGCACGATCACCAGGTTCTGATAACCGATGAAGGAGGCGCACAGAAGGGAAGCGGCCCAGGCCCAACGGGCGCCGGAGGGTCGCTCCCACCAAGGCGTGGCGGAAGGGGGAGAGACCGAAGAAGAAGGCTCGCGCAGGGTTCCGCGCATCGCCTCCAGGGCCTGTAGTTGGCTGGCGCATTCGGCGCACTCAAAGAAATGTGCCTCGAACTCGTCGCGTTCCGCGACGCTGAGCTCGCCGAGAAAATACTTCTCGACTGCTCCGAGCGCAACTGTATCAGCGTGATTCATAGTCATCCTGGTTGGGGACTTCAATTATATAGTGTCAGAAACCGGACGACCGTTTCACGTGACGGCAATTGCATTTATAACTAATGACTTAGCGCGGGTAAGCGCCGGCAATAAAGCACTCCAGTTGATGGATGGTGTGCTCCTGGGCCGTGATGATCCATTTGACAAGATCGCCGATGGAGACGATGCCGACCACTCTGCCATGGTCGACGACGGGCAGGTGGCGAATGCGGTGCGAGGTCATGATGCGCATGCATTCGTTGACGGTCTCGTTGGGTCCGACCGTGATTACGGGCGCGGTCATGATTTCGGCGATGGTGGTGTCCTTGGAAGATTTGCCTTGGAGAATCACCTTGCGTGCGTAATCGCGCTCCGAGATGATTCCGACAAGCCTGCCATCGGAAAGAACGGGTAAAGCACCGGCGCTTTTTCGGGCCATCATCGCGATGGCGTCGTAGACGGATGCCTCTGGAGAAAGGCAGTACAGTTCCTGGCCTTTCGCACGGAGGATGGAGTGGATCGCATCATATACTTGCATAAGTCCCTCCTCTCAGATAAGGGGTGTGTACCAAACAGCGCGACCGGGGTCAAGGGGTGCCATTCGAGAAGGGATACAATGGCAAGGTGATTTCCAAAGTTCTGCTCACTGCTTTCGCGGCGCTTGCGCTGCATGCCGAAATCAAAGTGGGGATCGTGGGGACCGATACGTCACACGTGATCGCGTTCACGAAGATCCTGAACGATCCAACGAGCCCGGACCATGCGCCGGGGGCGCGCGTCGTAGCGGCCTTCAAGGGCGGCAGCAACGACGTGGAATCGAGCCACACGCGCGTGGAAAAGTACGCCGAGGAACTGCGCACGAAGTGGAAACTGGAGATCGTGCCGGATATTGCCACGTTGTGCACGAAGGTGGACGCAGTGCTGCTGGAGAGTGTCGATGGACGCAAGCATTTACCGCAGTTCAAGGAACTGGCGAAGTGCGGCAAGCCGGTGTTCATCGACAAGCCGCTGGCATCGACATTGGAGGATGCACGCGAGATTGCGCGCATCGCCAAGCAGAACAACGTTGCGTGGTTCAGCACATCGAGCTTGCGTTATTCGGATGCGGCGATGGATCTGCGCAGCGATAAGAACATGGGGGCGATCACATGGGGACCGGGACCGACGGAGGAGCATCACTATCTGGATTTATCGTGGTATGCGATTCATCCGGTGGAGATGCTGTTCACGATCATGGGTCCGGGGTGCGAGGAAGTAACGCGCGTGACGGCGCCGATGATGGACGAAGTGACCTGCAAGTGGAAGGGCGGGAGGATCGGCACGGTGCGGGCGCTGCGTCCTTACGGTGGTTATGGCGCGATTGCGTTCCGGGAGAAGGATGTGGTTTCCGGCCCGCCGCGGCCGAAGGTGAACTACGCGCCGATGCTGCAGCAGGTGGTGAAATTTTTCGAGACGAAAGTTCCACCGGTGCCGAATGAGGAGACGATGGAGATTTTCTCGTTCATGGATGCCGCGCAACGAAGCAAGGAAGCTGGCGGGAAGCCGGTGAAGTTGCGGTAGGGGCTGTAGGTCCTGACAGTCCAAAAGGCTTAGAACATGCCGGATGAATTGGAACTGCGAGGAATCTATGGACCGCCCATGGAGCGGGCACGGATCAAGACTTTGCGGCGGCTGGACAAGCATTGCCGGCGGTTTATTGAGCTTTCACCGTTCTTGTGTCTGGGGACGAGCAGCGCAGCGGGCAATGATGTGACCCCGCGGGGCGACCGTCCGGGGTTCGTGCACATTCTCGACGAGGAGACGCTGGCGATTCCGGATTGGCCGGGGAACAACCGGCTCGATTCGCTGCAGAATGTTGTGGAGAATCCGAACGTGGGTTTGTTGTTTTTAGTGCCGGGAGTGGATGAATCGCTGCGGGTGAATGGCGTGGGGCGGATCAGCGTGGATGCGGAGTTGTTGGGGCGATGGGAAGTGAACGGCAAGCATCCGCGATCGGTGTTGCTGGTGGATGTGAAGGAAGCGTTTCTGCATTGCGGGAAAGCGCTGATTCGCTCGAAGCTGTGGCAGGAGGACTATAAGGTGGAGCGTTCGGCGCTGCCCTCCTACGGGCAGATGCTGAAGGATCAGATTGAGATTGCCGATACGGCGGAGGAGATCGAGACTTCGGTAGCGCAGGCATATCGCGAGAAACTCTACTAGCAGCTTGGGTGTAAACTACCTGCTGCGGGAGTTTCACACGAATGAACAGGCGCTATTTCCTTCCTCTGACACTGGCGGCGACGGCGGCACGGCGTGCTGTTGCGGCATCGGATAAAATCACGATCGCATTGATGGGCGTGCGCGGGCGAGGACGCAACCTGACCACGGCGTTTTGCGCGCAGCCTGATGTGCATGTGGCTTACGTTTGCGACATCGACGAGAACGTTGTGGACGGGGCGTACAAGATCATCGAGGATTCGGGACGGAAGCGCCCGCCGCTGGTGAAGGATATCCGGCGGTGTCTGGAAGACAAATCGGTGGACGCGATTGTGATGGGGACTCCGCTGCACTGGCATGCTCCGGGGACGATACTGGCTTGCGATGCAGGCAAAGACGTGTATGTGGAGAAGCCGGTGTCGCACAATATCCGCGAGGGGCGGCTGATGGTGCAAGCGGCGCGGCGTAACAACCGGATCGTGCAGGTAGGCTCGCAATTGCCAAGCCTTCCGGCGACGCAGGGGTTTCACGAGTACGTGCAATCGGGGAAATTGGGCCGGGTGTTGATGGCGAAGGTGTGGAATGTGCAGTTGCGGAGGAACATCGGGCACAAGCAGGATGAGGCGGTGCCGGCGGGAATTGATTACGAGACCTGGACGGGGCCGTTGCCGAAGCTTCCCTTCAACCGGAATCATTTCCACAGCACGGTGAACTGGCACTGGCATTACGGGACGGGCGATATCGGCAATGACGGCGTGCATGAGTTGGACATCGCGCGGCGGGCGTTGGGCGTGCAATTACCGAGCGTTGTATCGGGGATGGGGCGGAAGATGTATTTCGACGATGATCAGCAGACGCCGGACACGATGAACATCACTTACGAGTTCGGCGACAAGCTGATTTTCTATGAACAGCGGCTGTGGAATCCTTACGGGCTGGAGGAGTGTGACAACGGTGTCGCGGTGTATGGGGATCAGGCGGTGGCGCAATTCGGGCATTTTCGCGGGAGGGAGTGGGGCTACCGGGTGATTGACGCCAAGGGCAAAGAGATTCATTCCGAGCAACACGACAAGTCGTCGATCGACGCACCGCACGCACGGAATTTTTTGGACGCCATGCGCAGCCGCAAGAAGCCGCGGGTGGAGATCGAAGAAGGACATTGGGCCACTTCCCTGGCGCATTTGGGGAACATCGTGGCGCGGACGGGGCGGACGATTCGCTTTGATCCAAAGACAGAAACGGTGCAAGGCGATGCGCAGGCCAACGGGTTTGTGAAGCGGGAATACCGGGCGCACTGGTCGACGCCCAAAGGAGTGTAGAGAGAATGAATCGTAGAGTCTTCACGCAATTGGCGGCGATGTCGCCGGCGTTTGCTGCATCGGCGCCCGTAGAGGTGGCCCTGCTCACGCACGCCGAAGGGGCGCATCTGAGCGCGTACATCGAGGGGTTGGCGAAGACGGCGGAGGTGGGCGCCGTGTCGCTATGCGATCCCTCCGGTGCAACCGAAGCCGCGGTGCGGAAGGGGTTGGGAGAGAAACTGAAGGGGTCGTACCGGTCATTGACCGACCTGCGTAAGGATCGTAAGCCGGTGGCCGCGCTGATCACGATGGAGGCGAAGGTTGCGCCTCCGGTGATCGCGGAGGCGCTGGACGCCGGGTTGCATGTAATGGCTGAGAAGCCGGCCTGCGTGCGCGCTGAAGATTTCGCGCCACTGGCGGCGAAGGCGAACGCCGGGAAGCGGAACCTGATGCTGGCGATGAGCAACCGGGTGGATGCGGTGATGCAGGAAGCGCGACGGCTAGTGCAATCGGATTCGATCGGGCGGATTTACGGCATGGAGTTACATACGATTGCGGACCAGACACGCTTGACTCGGGCGGAATACCAGAAGAGCTGGTTCGCGCAGAAGGCACGGGGCGGCGGCGGGCACCTGATCTGGCTGGGGATTCACTGGCTGGATCTGGCGATGTTTCTTTCGGGCTCACGGATCACGGAGGTGGCGGGGTTCACGAGCAACGTGGGCGGGCAGCCGCTGGATGTGGAAGACTCGGCGAGCGTGTCGTTCCGCTTCGCCAATGGGACGCTGGGGAATCTGACGTCGGGGTATTACCTGGATCGAGGGAAGCATCTGCTGATCAAGATCTGGGGCTCGAAGGGATGGATCGAGATTAACCACGGGACGGACAATCCGCTGGAGTGGTACAGCAACGCGGACCGGAAGACGCGGCGATTCACGCCGCCAGAGGGGCCCACGGGGTACACGGCGTTTGTGGGTCATGTGGTGCGCGCGGCCACGGGAGCTGAGCCGCCAGTGCTTTCACCGGATGACAGCCTTTATGTGCTGCGCACGATTTTTGCCGCATATCGGGCGGCCGAAACGGGACGGTCGCAGAAAGTATCGGCATGAAGCGGAGGCAATTGCTGTGCGCGCTTCCTTTGGCGGCGCTTGGCGCACCTCGGGTGAAGCCAGATCTCATTCTGCACCATGGGAATTTCTTCACCGTGGACGCTTCGCAACCGCGGGCGGAGGCGGTGGCGATTGCAGGCGATCGTTTTGTTGCGGTGGGCTCCAATGCGGAGATTCTGGGGATGGCGGATGGGAGCGCACGCAAGGTGGACTTGGGTGGGCGCACTGTGGTGCCGGGGTTCATTGATGCACACTCGCATCCGGCGAGTTCCGGATTGCGGCATCTGCGCGAGGTAGATTGCGATCTGCGTTCCATTCAAGCGATTCAGCAGGCGATACGCGAGCGGGCGGCGAAGACTCCTAAGGGCGGATGGGTGCTCGGGTTTAAGTACGACGATACGAAGACCGAGGAAGGGCGTGCGCTGACACGCGCCGATCTGGATCAGGCTGCGCCGGATCATGCGGTGATGATCGTGCATCGCGGCGGACATACGGCGTATGTGAACAGCGCGGCTTACTCGGCGGCGGGCGTTGGGGAGAGTGCTTCGGATCCGGCGGGGGGCAAGTTTGGCAGGGACGCGGGGAAGAGGCTGAACGGGGCCTTGTTTGAGACGGCGCTGCGGCCGTTCCGGGAGAAGAATCCGGTGCGGTATTCGCGGGAGGACCGGCGCGAAGGGGTGAAGATCATCACACGGATGATGACGCGCACCGGAGTGACGAGTGTGCATGATACGGGCGGGACTCCGGATGATCTGCGGGCCTACCAGGATGCGTCTGAATCGGGCGATTTGGCAATGCGTATCTATTGTCTGATTGGGATTGCCAATCTGAAGCGGATGATTGAGGCGGGGGTTCGCACGGGGTTGGGGAATGAATGGGTGCGTGTGGGCGCGGTGAAGTTGATGTGCGATGGGTCGATTTCGGAACGGACCGCACGATTGTCGCAGCCCTATGTCGGGAGACCGCACGATTTCGGGATTCTGGTGACACCGGAGCCCGAACTGTATGAGCAGGCGCGGATGGCGCATGAAGCGGGATGGCAGATCGGGACGCATGCCAATGGCGATGTGGCGATCGACATTACTCTGCGCGTCTATGAGCGGTTGCAGCGAGAGAAGCCACGCAAGGATCCACGGTTTCGACTGGAGCACTGCACTGTGCTGACGGATGCGTTGATCGCGCGGATCAAGGCGTTAGGCGCGATTCCGAATCCGTTTTCGACTTATGTGTACTATCACGGCGAGAAGATGAAGGAGTACGGCGCGGAGCGGCTGAATCATATGTTCGCCGTGCGGAGTTTGCTGGACGCGGGGATCCGGGTGACACAGACTTCGGATTATCCTCCGGGCCCATTTGAGCCGATGATGGCACTGCAATCGAGCGTGACGCGCACGGATAGCAAGGGAAATGTGTGGGGCGCAAGCCAGCGCATCACGGTGGAGGAAGCGATCCGGGTGGGGACGCTGCACGGGGCTTATGCTTCGTTTGAGGAGTGGCACAAAGGTTCGATTGAGGCGGGGAAACTGGCGGACCTGGTGGTGCTGGGCCGCGATCCATTTCGCGAACCGCCGCAGTCGTTGATCACCATTCCGATTGAACGGACGATGGTAGGCGGGCGCTGGGTTTGGGAGTCCTGATGCTTTTGAGAACTGTTCTGTTTTGTCTGATGGCAATGGCCGCGCAGGCGGAGTTTCGCGCCGCGGCAGTGAAAGTGGATATCACGCCGAAGACGCCGCAGTGGCTGATGGGCTATGCGGCGCGGCAATCGACGGGCGTACACGATCCGCTGTTTCATCGCATTGCGGCACTGGATGATGGCGCCACACAGGCGTATTTGGTGGCGAGCGATTTGTGCGTGTTTTCACCGTCGGTGTTCGACGACTTCGCAGCAAGGCTGGAGAAAGAAACGGGGATCAAACCGGTGCAGGTGTGGTGGACGGTGACGCACACTCACTCGGCGCCGGAGGTGGGACCGCCGGGCGTGTACGATGTGTTGCTCAAAGGACGCTCCGATCACGAGTGGAGCAAGGAATACCTGGAATTCGTGCAGAGCACACTGATTGCGGGAATTAAGGAAGCGCGGGGGAAGCTTGCTCCGGCGCGCGTGGCAACCGGGACAGGGCTGGCGCGGGCGAACATCAATCGCCGCGGACGGGATCTGGACGGAACGATTTCTCTGGGACTGAATCCGGACGGACCTGTAGACCGTCAGGTTGGGTTGTTGCGGCTGGAGCGCAGCGATGGATCGCCGATCGCGATGATTGCCAATTATGCTATGCACGGCACGGTGTTGGGTGGGCGATGGATGCAGATCAGCGGCGATGGGCCGGGCGTCGTGTCGTCGTATGTGGAAGACAAGATCGGCGCACCGATGCTGTTCGTGAATGGCGCGGCTGGGAACATTGCACCGATTTACAGCGTGCAGAACGATCCGAAGGCAGGGCACCTGGGCGAGTTTCGGGTGCTGCTGGGCAATCGGATTCTGGAGGCGAATCGAGGGTTGGTGGCGGGGCAGGATGCGGCATTGTGGTTAGGCGAGAAGTGGGTGGAAACGGCGCGCAAGGCGGATACGGGATGGCCGGCTGAGTTGGGGAAATATGCATCGAAGGATGCGGCGGGCCGCAATCTGGTGCGCATTCCGGTGCGATTCCTGCGCGTTGCCGATACGGTGCTTTGGGGCGCGCCGGTGGAGATGTTCTGCGAGATTGCATTCCGGGTGCGCAATGAATCTCCATTCCGGAATACGTTTTTCTTTGGGTATACGAATGGCTGGCTGGGGTACCTGCCAACTGAGGCGGCGTTCGGTGAAGGCGGCTATGAGCCACGCACTTCGCCGTTCACCGCACAGGTGGAGAAAGATTTCGGCGATGCCGTGGTTTCTTTCTTGCAGACGATTCCGCGCGTGAGATAATAGAGATCGAAATCCCCCCGTCTGAGTTTTCAAAGAACCTTCCCTGTCGAGGGCCATTCCCCTGTAGGCTGGAGGCCGGCTTTGAAACGCTACACCGCAATATGGATTGTTACCGCACTGGCTTGGGGTGCGGCTTTGTTCACCAATGCACAAGCACCGCAACCGGATGGAGCCGGGGTTGAGCCTGGCGTACTGCCGGCGAAATGGGCACCGGGTGGTCCGCGATGCATGGAAGTGCCGGAATGGCAGGTGCACGAATACAACCCCGACTTCTACATCCTGCGTGAGAACGGCTGTGTCCACTACGAGAAGCCGTTTCTCTATCTGATCTTCGGCAACGACAAAGCCGTGCTGATGGACACCGGTGCGGGTACGACAGAACTGGCGCAACTGACCGATTCGCTGATTGCGAAATGGTGCGCGCGGAAGGGACGGAAGAGCATTCCGCTGATGGTGATGCATTCGCACGGGCATCGCGATCACGTGGCGCGCGACAGCCAGTTCAGGAATAAGCCCGGGGTGGAATTCGTAGCAGCGGAGATTGAGCCGGTGCAACGGGCGTTCGGCATTGCGAAGTGGCCGGAGGACATTGGCAAGCTGGATCTGGGCGGGCGGGTGCTGGATGTGATTGCGATTCCGGGGCACCATCCGGTAGCAGTGGCACTCTACGACCGACGCACGGCGGTGTTGATGACGGGCGATAACGTGTATCCCGGCCGGCTGTATATCAGCGATTGGGACTCGTTCGTGAAGAGCACGCAGCGGCTGGTGGACTTTACGCAAGGGCGTTTGATCAGCCATATGCTGGGATGCCATATCGAACAGACGAAGACTCCGTATCTGGAGTACACGATCGGTTCCATCTTCCAGCCGGACGAACATGTGCTGGAGTTGTCACGTGGGGATTTGCTGGAGCTGAATGGCGTGTTGCGCGATTTGAAGGACACTCCGAAGCGGGTGGCGCTGCGGAGTATGACGATTTATCCAACGGGCGACGCGGTGTGGAGTGATCTCCGCAAAGCACGGGAGGAGACGGAAACGAAGCAGCGGAAGACGATGTGGGCGCAGCCGTAGCTAGCGGCGCGAGGCGAGCCAACTGCGCCAGCCGCCGAATGCAGTGATGTCCTGCGAGCCTTCGATGGAGTGAGGCTCGCAGACGAAACCTTTGACCCATTCGCCCTCAGCGGTTTCAAGATTGCCGATGGCAAGGGGAGGCGGCACTTCGGTGACGAATTCGCCGAAGCGAACTTCGGGCATGGCCCAAATTTCGATTTCGATGCCGGACCCGGCGAAGGATGCATCGCGGACGAGGCCTGGTTTGGGCGGGGTGGTGTTACGCAAGGCGTAGAGTCGATAGCAGGCGGCGGTGCGCGTGGTGCGAAGCAGGCTTGCACCGCGATTCCTAAGCTGCCAATTGAGAGGCTGACCCGTGAGGTGCGCTCCGACGACTGCTAGTTGGATGCAGCCGGCGGGAATGTTTGTGGCTGGTTTGCCTTCCCAGCGGCGGGAAAGATCGAGCAGCCCTTCGTCCTGAAAGGCGCGGGCCATGAAGGTGACGCCGAAGGGCAGGCCGTTGGGGCGGAGCCCTGCGGGGACCGCGATTGCTGCGAGGTCGAGCAGGTTGACGAAGTTGGTGTAGTAACCAAGGTCGGTATTCAGCTTCACCGGATCGGCCAGCATCTGCTCAATGGTGTAGATGGTGCCGGTGGTGGGCAGCAGCAGCACGTCGATCTGATCCCATGCGCGTGCGGTGATGGTGCGGAGTTTCTCCAAGGCGTACTGGCTCTGGTAAGCATCAACGGCTGTGTATTTGGCTCCGCCTTCGATGATGCGGCGGACTACAGGATGGCCAGCGTTTGGGTGCTGTCGGAAGAACGGGCCAATGGCGGCGAGGCGCTCGGCGACCCAGGGACCGGAGTACAGGAGATTGGCCGCATCGCGGAAGGGCTGGTAGTCAATGTCTACTTTGATACCTCCCATTGCTTCGCATTTGGCGACTGCCTTTTGGAACAGCGATGCTGCTTCGGTGTCACCGAAGAACTCCAGTTGTTCGGCGCGCGGGACGCCGAAGCGAAATGGGCCTTGGGACCAGGGAGCAGCGACGATGTTGTGACGGGAGTATTCGTCTTCGGCATCGAAGGCGCGCGTGGCGGCGAATGCAGCGGCAGCGGTGGCCGTGTCGCGCGCGAAGATGGACACGCAATCGAGGGAGCGGCAGGCGGGGACCACACCGGACATGCTGAGCAGGCCGCGGGTTGGCTTGAGTCCGATGATGCCGTTGAAGGCGGCGGGGACTCGCCCGGAACCAGCGGTGTCGGTCCCGAAGGAGAAGTCGACCTCTCCTTTGGCCACAGCGACGGCAGAACCGGAACTCGATCCGCCGCTGATGTAACGGGCATCGAAGACGCTGGAGCAGATGCCATAAGGGGATCGTGTACCGGAGAGCCCGGTGGCGAATTGATCGAGGTTGGTCTTGCCAGCGAGCACAGCGCCTGCTGCTTCGACTTTCCGGACGACCGTCGCGCTCCTGTCTGGTGTGTAGGCAAACTCGGGGCAGCCGGCCGTGGTGGGAATGCCCGCCACATCGATGTTGTCCTTGGCCGCGAAGGTCATGCCTTTGAGCGGACCATCGGCGGGCGGTTTGCGTTTGTCGAGTTTCGTGATCCAGACGCTCATGCCGCCACCTCCTCAGGCCGGAAGACTAACAGTGGTTGGCCGGCCATGACAAAGCCGCCTTTGCGGCAACGTAATTCTTCCACCGTTCCGGCAGCGGGTGCAGTGACCGCGACTTCCATCTTCATGGCTTCCAGCACGACCATCTTCTGGCCCGGTGCGACACGCTGGCCGGGCTCGACCGCGATGTTCCAGACACTGGCGGTCACGGGTGAGAACAGCGGCTGACAACCTTCCGGCATCCCGGTATGAGTGGGTGGCCCATCCTCTTCCTCCGCTGCCTGAATGATTTCCGCCTGGCCGGCGGCGGCCCACCGTTCGCGTTCTTCGATGAATGCGGCGCGCTGGCGATCGCGAAACTCCTCGGTTTCGGCGCGGATGCTATTGAGGAATTGATGATAGTCGCGGAGGCGGAAGGTTTGCTCCTCCATGCGCAACTGAAAGCGGCCGAGTGGAAAGGAGCGGCGCATGTCGAGCAGTTCCTTCGCACTGACCGGATAGAAGCGGAGTTGATCGAAGAAGCGCAGCAACCAGGGTGTTCCCGGGGTGAACTCGCGGGTGGTGCGGTGGGTGTTCCAGACCTGCAGGGTGCGGCCCACGAACTGATATCCTCCCGGGCCTTCCATGCCGTAGATGCAGAGGTAGGCGCCACCGATTCCAACGGCGTTTTCGGGCGTCCAGGTACGGGCCGGGTTGTACTTTGTAGTGACCAGTCTATGGCGTGGATCGACGGGAGTGGCGACGGGTGCGCCGAGATACACGTCGCCGAGGCCCATCACCAGATAGCTGGCATCGAAGAAGAGGTTGTAAACATCTTCGGTGGAGGCCAGCCCGTTGATGCGGCGGATGAATTCGATGTTGCTGGGAGCCCACGGTGCGTCGGGCCGCACGGATTGGGTGTAGCGGCGGATGGCTTCCTGCGTTGCGGGGTCGTCCCAGGACAGCGGCATGTGCACAATGCGCGAAGGAACGCTGATGTCATCGAGATCGGGAATGGCCTTCCCGGCGGCATCGAGTGCGTCGAGCAGTGCGGCACGCGACAGGCGGGCCGTGTCGTAGTGAATGTGGAGAGAGCGGATTCCCGGAGTGAGGTCGATCAATCCGGGCAGCTGCAATTTCTCGAGTTCGGAAACGAGCGCATGCACGCGGAAGCGCAGGTTGAGATCGAGGATGTTGTCGCCGTATTCGAGGAGCAGGTATTTATCCCCGCCGGCGCGAACCACTACATTGGTTGCCGCCGTGCGGGTGCGAAGAACGGCGGGCTCAGGCTTCGCGGGCGCCGGCAGAGCGGGCAGAGCGGAGTTGAGGGTGCGCAGGGCTTCGTTGGTGGCGCGCTCCATGGCTTCGGCCTGTTCCAAGGTCAACCGGCGGAAGCGGACACGGTCACCGGCGTGCAGCTGTCCCAACTTCCAGCGCTCAGCAGCAACGACGACAGCAGGGCAAACGAATCCACCGAGGCTGGGGCCATCGGGTCCGAGCACGACCGGCATGTCACCGGTGAAGTCGACTGCGCCAACGGAGTAGCCGTTGTCGTGGAGATTGGAGGGATGCAGTCCCGCCTCGCCGCCGTCTTTGCGAGCCCATTGCGGCTTTGGGCCAAGCAGCCGGACGCCGGTGCGATCGGAGTTGTAGTGCACCTTCCAACTCGCGTCGAAGAAGGCGTCTATGTCAGGGTCCGTGAAGAAGTCGGGAGCGCCGTGCGGCCCGTAGAGGACGCCAATCTCCCATTCCCGCCCAAAGACAGGAGGAAAGGAAGGCGGCAATTGGGCCAGTGGTAGCTCGCCCGCTGCGGGATAGGCCGACAAGCGGTCCCCGGCGCGAAGAGCGGAACCGGCATGGCCGCCGAATTTGCCGAGTAGAAATGTACTTCGGCTGCCCAGGTACAGGGGAACATCGAAACCTCCTCTGATGGCGAGATAGCCGCGCGAGCCTCCGGAGGCGGCAGGGCCGACTTTGAGCACATCGCCGGCTTTGACTGGGAAGGCAGTCCAGAGAGGCGCCTGGGCTCCGTTGATAGTGCTGCCCATATCCGCACCGGTGATGGCGATGATGGCATCGCGATGGAACTTGAGCGTGGGCCCACTGATTGCCATTTCAAGGCCGGCTGCATCGGCGGCATTGCCCACGAGGCGATTGGCAAAGCGAAAGGCGAGATCATCCATGGGACCCGACGGTGGAACACCAACGGCCCAATAGCCGAGCCTGCCGGGGTAATCCTGCACCGTGGTTTGCGTGCCACCATCGAGGACTTCGATTGCGCTGCCGGCGTACTCGATCTGGGAGAGAAACGCTGTGGAAACATCTCCCTGATGAAATGTTTTATGGGCGGAAACCTGGCGGAGGAGATCGAGATTGGTGACGATGCCTCGCACCGATGTTTCGCCCAGAGCCGATTGCAGGGCGGCGATGGCGGACTGACGATCGGGAGCTTTGACGATGACCTTAGCCAGCAGTGGATCATAGAACGGCGTGACGGCGGTGCCGGCCTCGATCCAGGTTTCGATGCGCGCATTCCGTGGGAACAGGGATTCGTGAATAGTCCCGGCGCAGGGCTGGTAGTTGCGGCCGGGATCTTCAGCGTAGACGCGCACTTGAATGGAATGGCCGCTGGGCTGAACCGATCCTGGCAATTGCAGCGAGCCATGGGCCTGACGGATCATCCACTCCACGAGGTCGATTCCGGTCACCTCTTCGGTTACGCCGTGTTCCACTTGCAGGCGCGTGTTCACTTCGAGGAAGAAGAAATCGCCGGTGATGCCATCGTAGATAAATTCGACGGTACCCGCGGATTCGTACTGCACTTCCTGTCCTAAGCGCACAGCGGCCTGGCAGAGATGCTGCCGTGTTTCCGCGGAGAGACCGGGGGCAGGAGTTTCTTCCACCACTTTCTGATTGCGCCGTTGCAGGGAGCAATCGCGCTCGCCGAGGGCCAATACATGGCCGCGGCCATCGCCGAAGACCTGGATCTCGATGTGGCGGGCCTGTTGCACGAAGCGCTCGAGATAAATGCCGCCGTCGCGGAAGTTGGCCTCACTCAAGCGGCGGACCGCATCGTAGGATTCGAGCAGATCGTCCGGCTGAAAGCAGACGCGCATCCCGATGCCGCCGCCACCGGCGGTGCTTTTGAGCATCACCGGATAGCCGATCCTCGCGGCCTCGGCAAGCGCTTCTTCGGCGGAGTGCAGCAAGCCGCTACCGGGAAGGAGCGGAACTCCGCAGCGCTGCGCCAGTTCGCGCGCGGTGTGTTTGAGGCCGAAGGCGCGGATCTGATGCGGCGTGGGCCCGATGAACTTGATGCCAGAGGCACTGCAGGCTTCGGCGAAAGCTGCGTTTTCACTAAGGAAGCCGTAGCCTGGGTGAATTGCCTGTGCTCCGGTCTGCTGTGCCGCCCGAAGCACCTTGTCGACATCGAGGTAGCTTTTCGCGGCCTGCGGCTCGCCTAGACAGACGGCTTCGTCAGCTTGAGAAACATGAAGAGAATCTTCTTCCGCTTCTGAGTAGACGGCAACGGAACCGATTCCCATTCTCTTCAAAGTGCGGATGATGCGGCAGGCGATGACGCCGCGATTGGCGATGAGAACTTTCCGGAACATCAGTGGGCGTCCCAGATGAGCACCTGAATCGGTGTCGGGTTGTAGGCGTTGCAAGGGTTATTCAACTGGGGGCAATTACTGATGAGGACGAGGGTGTCCATCTCGGCACGCATTTCGACATACTTGCCGGAGTCAGAGACGCCGTCCTCAAACGTGAGGCCACCTTGCGGGGTGACGGGGACATTCATGAAGAAATTGACATTGCTAGTGATGTCACGCTTCTCCATGCCGTGTTCGCGAGCCAGTTTGAGGAAGGTGTTGCGGCAAGCGTGCATGTAGCGCTTTTCGATGTCGTAGCGCACCATGTTGCTTTCCATGGCACAGGCGCCGCCGAGAGTATCGTGGCGTCCGCAGGTGTCGGCGACGATGGTGAGCAGGACGGAACCGCGCTCCGTACAGATCTGCGTGCCGGTAGTGAGGTAGATGGTGCCTTGTTCGCGGATGGTGCGTTGCGCGCTGTACCGATCGGTGTAATCGTGCGCGTTGTAGAAGAGGGTATCCGCGGCCTGGTTGCCCTGCAGATCCACAATCCGGAAATACTGTCCCGCTTTGACCTCGCCGGCCCAACCTTCTCCGGCAAGAACCTCCACGCTCAGGATGGCCTGCGCGGGATCGAGTGTGCTTTCAACAATCAATTTGGCGCTCATGGATGCATCTCCCTACAGGAAGTAACGTTCCGTCAGCGTGAAGCCGCGGCCGTTTTCGGGACGCGAATTCCGGCAGAAGTCATCCGCACCGGGCGGTGGAACGTTGCGCACGGTGAGTTGGACAGGCTTGGGCTCGAAGCGCGGATTGGGATCGAGCGGATGCGGACAGGAATTCAGAATGACGAGGGTGTTCATTTCGGCGCGCAAATCGACGAAATCGCCGGCGCGGGAATTGCCGGGGGAGAATGCCATGCGGCCCTCGCCGTCGACAACAACCTTACTGAAGAAGTTGACGTTGGCGGAGAGATCACGCTCCGTGAGCCCCCATTTCTCCATCTCGGTGAGGAAGCTGTCGCGGCCATTTTTGTGAAAGGCATTGCGCGAGTGCTGATAACTGGATGGTCCGTAACGGGCCAGAACGAGCGCGGCATTGGAGCAACCGGAGATGGGGTCATGCCAACCGACCGTGTCGTCCACGATGGAGCAGAGGATGCGGCCCATGTCGGAGTAGAGTACAGCCCCGGTGGTAAGCCGGGCGATGTGTTGCGCTTTGAGTGTATCCGGCATGTTATAGCGCTCGACAAGATTCTCGAAATTGAAAAATAACGCTCCGACATTGGCCCCACCTTCGAGATCGGTGAGACGTAGCGCTGTGCCCCGCTTCAAGACGTGGGACCACATGGCGCCGCCGGGCAGCAGTTCTGAGAAACGCACAGACCCGTCCTGCATGGAAAGCGGACCTCCCCTCAAGTGGAAAGAAGAATCGAATTGTATGGGCGGGCTTAGTGACGTGGCGGGCCGCAACAGACATCCATTGCGGTCATGCGAAGGAAAACGTGCAGGGCCACACAGGCTCGAATCCGGATGGGTACTAGGCCGCGTGGCATGCTTTCACTATGCCACAGCAGTTGTGGGAAGACCATGAAATTCGCGCTGGAAAACAAGAAAAACATTTAATCGGAGCCATAAGCGATTTCTGGTGAGCGTGCTGGCGGGGCTCTGTTACAATGTGAGCCTGAGCCGTCCGGCTCCCCGTTCCATTTTTCCCCGCCTCGTCTCCGGGTAGTTTTCCAAGTCAGAAAAAGCACACAAATTCACCTATCAGGCGCCAGCGTCCGCCGCCACAGGAGTCTATCCGTGACTGTCATGTTCTGGCCGGTGATGATTTTCATGGCCCTATCCCTGGCGGTAGGGCTGTACACGTACACACAGGTGCGGGGTTCGAGCCACCGCTTTGCGGTATGCGGCAAGTCGATGCCGTTTTTCATTATCGGAACTGCGCTGCTGGCGCAAGCCGTAGATGGGAATGCCACGCTCGGCAATGTTGCACTGACCTATTCGAGCAGCATCTGGACAGGCCTGATGATACCGGCGGGGTTGGCGGCGAGCCTGCTGTTTGTGGGCCGCTTTCTGGCCGCTCCACTGAACCAGATGAACCTGCTCACACTGCCCGAGTATTTCTACAGAAGATACGGGCGCAACACGGAACTGCTGGTCTCCATCCTCACGATCTGCTGCTTCACCGTACTGATTGCCGGCAATCTATCGGCAGTCGCGTGGATCGTGTCTGTGGCTACGGGCTGGAGCTACGTTGCCTCGCTGGTATTTTCGACCGCGGTGATTGTGGCCTACACGATGGCCGGCGGCCTGTATTCGGCGATCTGGACGGATGTGTTTCAGATTCATGTGGCGCTGATCGGCTTCGTGGCATCGGCTGTGTTCGTCATCGTCTCTTATGGCTGGGGCAACCTGCTGAGCGGTGTTCCGGCAACGATTCTCAGCCTGGATGGACTGACCAAGCTTGGATCCGGAGCACTGCCGAACTGGGCCGGAGCGATTGCGCTGGCGTTCGGCAACGCGATGGCCTTGGATTTCATGGAGAGGGTGTTCGCGGCGAAGTCGCCGGAGACGGCGCGAAACGGTTGCTACTACGCGGCGAGTTTAACAATGCTGATTGGCGCATGCGCGTCCATCCTGGGCATCGCCGGCATCGCATTGGTGAAGAATCCTGGGGATCCGCGCATGGTGCTTCCGCTGCTCGCGTCCGGACATCTGCCGTTCTGGATGGGCGCGATGGTGTTTCTGGGAGTGCTGGGCGCCTCGATGTCGACGGCGAACGGAGCCATGTTGGTGATCAGCCTGGTGCTGACGCAGAACATGGTGGTGCGTTGGAAGAAGACCCCGCTCACCGATTCGACAACATTGCTGATCACGCGGGCGATGGCGCTGCCGACTGCAGCCGCGGCAGCGGTAATGGCTTACCTGCGCCCAGAGCCAGGGATTCTGCTGGTGATTGCGTTCGACATCGTGTTCGCGGGCTGTGTCGCGCCGCTGGTGTTCGGAGTGCACTGGAAGAAATCGAATGCGCCGGCTGCGGTGAGCGCGATCGTTGTGGGAACGGGCGCACGCATTGCGGCACATTTCCTGACACCGGCCACATGGGCAGGCCTGGACACGCTGATCCCACCCGTCATCAGTCTGGCCACATTTTGGGCAGTGTGCACGTTTACACAGGGGCGTGAGCCCGCCGTCGCCCCTGCCGATTCCCTGGAGCTTGCATGACCACACGAGTGTTTCGCACGATTTCTCTGGCCGTTGCTTTGACGGCAGCTTCCTCCAGCGAGGAGATTCCCAAGGCTCCGGCCAAGAAGATGCAGCGGCCTCCGCGGCCTGGGGTTAAGGGCCCGGGTATACAGAGTCCGATGGCGGATTTGAAGCCCGATGCCGTGTTTCCGGTGGAAGGAGTTCCGGACTGGCAGGTGGTTACGGAGGATGCCGTTTGGGTGTCGAATGGGCCCAAGAACTCCGTGCACCGGATGGACGTGAAGACGAACAAAGTCACGGCGAACGTGACGGTGGGCAAGAAGCCATGCTCGGGTCTGGCCGTGGGATTCGGCAGTGTGTGGGTTCCCAATTGCGGCGACGCCTCGTTGTCGCGTGTGGATATGAAGACGAATGCGGTTGTAGCCACGATTCCGGTTGGTCCGGCCAATTCTGAAGGTGGCATCGCCGTGAGCGAAGACTCGGTCTGGCTGCCGTCGGACGCGAAGGGCAAATTGAGCCGCATCGATCCGAAGACCAACACGGTGTCGGCGCAGATTGACATACCCGCAGGTTCGTTCGCGGCGGTCTACTCTCAGAAAGCGGTGTGGATTTCCGGCACGGAGAGCAGCCAGTTGATTCGCGTGGATCCAAAGAAGAATGCCGTCGCTACGCTCATTCCGGTAGGACCCAAGCCACGGTTTCTCACGGCGGGGGGAGGATCGATTTGGACATTGAACCAGGGCGATGGAACGGTTTCTCGAGTGGATGCAAAGACGAACAAGGTGATCGCTACGATTGAGTGCGGCATCCCGGGCACGGGGGGAGAGATTTCCTTCGGTGGCGGCTTCGTGTGGGTGACGGTGTTTCAGATTCCGATCACGAAGATCGATGTGAAGACGAACAAGGTGGTACGGCAGTGGATGGGCCCGGGGGGCGACGCGATCCGCTTCGGGCATGGTTCAGTATGGCTGTCGAACCTGCGGGAGCAGAATGTGTGGCGGCTGAGCCCCGGCATTCTGCGGTAGATTTGCGATAGAATTTGGCTGGGCAGCGTTTGCCCCGCCATGTTGCTGCGTTATACAAGCCTCGTTGTCTTGTCGGTTTCGTTTTGTCTCCAGGCCGAGACGCTTGGCGTGTATCTGGACAAGCCTTTGAGTGGCCCGGCCAATTCCTCCTTCCGCGACGAACTCCACAACCTATTGAAAGATACTGGGATTTCCATCGAGTTGCGCAGTCTGAAAGAGCGCAAGGCGGGGGAATCGTTTGACCGGCTGATGGTGGTGCAACTGCGCGGGGCGTGTGATGCGATAGAGCCTACGGTGACCCCGAAGAGCAGCGGCCCGCTGGCTTCGACGCAGGTGGATGGAGGACGCATTCTCCCCTACGCGGAACTCTTCTGTGACCGTTTGCGGCAGACGCTGGGCGCGGCCCTGGATCGCGAGCCGCTATACCGGCGAAACACACTGGTCGGGCGGGCGATGGCGCGCATTCTGGCCCACGAGATCTACCACCTGCTGGCTCAGGAAAAGCGTCACTCCGTGGGAGGAATTGCCAAGAATTGCCTGGGCAGCCGCGAGTTGCTCAGCGAGGATTTCACGTTCGACCATCCGACGTTGGCACGGTTACGAGTGACTCCAGTGACAACCGCCGAGAGAGCAGAAACGGAAGAGGCCGCAGGACGCTGAGCGTCCCACGGCCCCTGTTGATGCTGCCTTGTCCTGAAGATCAGAACTCGTAGCGTAGCGCGAACTGCATCACTCTGGCCGGCATTGCGCGCTGGTATTCGCCGAAGGTTGCGGGGCGATCCAGGCGTAACTGAGAGTCGAAGAAGTTCACCATGTTGAAGGCATTGAACGCTTCGGCGCGGAACTGCAACCGGTGCCCTTCCATTGGCAGGCGGAAGAACTTGGCGGCAGCGACGTCGAAGTTCATCATGTCGTCGACACGAGTGATGGCGCGAGTTCCCGTGGAACCAGGGAACTGGCCCACAAAGCTGGTGATCGCATTGGTATTGGCGTAAACGCTGGGATTGCCATTCTGGTTGTATGTTGTAGCGGCAACAGGCGCCGAGCTTGCGCCCGGTTTGAGAATGGCAATGGCGGCGTTGAGGTAGTTGGTGGGGTAAAACCCAGCGTTGGAAATGGTTGTGGGCAGGCCGCTGCGATAGCGCATGATAGTGGAGACCTGCCATCCGCCGATGACGTGATCGGCCCATCCCGGAACAGCGGAGAAGAACTTGCCGCTCTTGCCGAACGGGAGTTCATAGAGAGCATTCGCGGAAATGTTGTGGCGAATGTCGAAATCGGAAGAGCCGCGGAAGGCGCCGTAATCGAAGGCATCCTGCACGACTGCGCCGCTGCCGCCTGCTCCCGATTCCGGGGTGCTGGAATTGTCGATGGAGTGAGACAGCGTGTAGTTGAAGTCGAAGGCAAAGCCGTTCGAGAGGGCACGGCGTGCGGAGAGCGTTCCACCGTGGAAGTTCGAGAAGCCGATATTGCGCCAGGTGCGGTTGCCGGCATTCTGCATGGCGAAAGTGGTGTTGCAACCGGTGACTAGGATGCAGTTCGGGAACTTCGCTGAGCGCAGGCGATCGAGATCGTTGAGCGCGTCCAGATCACTACCACCGTAGGTGTCGTAGACCAGGTTGAAGTAGTTCGCCGTGGCGCTGCCGGGAAACAAATAGCCCGACATACCGGGAGCGAGATTTTCGACCCATGCCTGAGCCGGCACAAGCGATGGATTGGCCTTCACTTGTGCCGGCGTGAGTCCTCCGAGGTAAAGACGGTAAAGGTTGCCCGCCATCTGATCCCAGCCCTGACCGGACTTTGCATCCTTGAAGCGCGTGAGCGGCTGGAAGGCGTCGATTTGGAGCAGGTTCTTGCGGCCGAGACGGCCCACGTATCCGACTTCAATCGTCATCTTGCCGGGCAATTCACGGGCATAGCTGGCGTTCAGAAGGAAAGAATAAGGCGCCACGAGATTCGGGTCGATGGCGAGATAGCTTCCGAAGCCGCCGACAATGGCCGGAGGCGTGAAGGGGAACTTCCCTTGCGGCGCGGTGGGCAGGGCAGGCAGTCCTGAAGCGTAGCGCGCAGAGGTGGTGAAATCGGTGTTGCGCGGCTGAGTCACGCTGGTGGCAAGACCAGGCGAGCCGACGCGGTCGAATTCCGTGACCAGATCGCTGCCGAAACGGTCATACATCATCGCACCGCCCATGCGGAGGACACTTCCCTTCCCCAACAGTTTGCTGAGGAAGCCATCGCCCTGCGGCGCATAGGCCATGGAGAGGCGCGGAGCCCAGTTGTTGTTATCGCGTTTGTACCAGTTGGCGCGGCCATTGGCGGGGCCAATCAGGTCGTAGGTAAGCAGGGCATTCGGCATAGCCGAATTCGGAATACCGGCCTGCATGGCGGCAACACGCTCAGCGAAGTACTGATCGATGCCCACGGTGGAGTTCACCTGCACGCCATTGCGCTCATAGGGAGGCGCATAGTTGCCGTAGCGGACTCCGTAGGTGAGCGTGAGTGCTTTGGTGGCCTTCCAGGAGTCCTGGAGGTAGAACTCGTACTCGTTGGACGCAAAGTTTCGTGCCACGGGCAGGCCCAACGCGATCGCGGAGCCGTCTTTGTTGAAGTTGTACGTGGCTGAGTACGAGTTGATGATGCCAAGCAGCGCACCCATTCCACGCGTCACGTTGGCAGCGTCGGCAAAGCGGAGGTTGGCGTTGCCGGACCGGGCCTGGATGAACTCGAGCACACGGTTGTTGATATCCGAACCGAGTCCGAGCAGCGTGTTGCGGCTCATGGAGAAGGTTGGGAAAGAGTTGAAGAACGAATTGCGATCGAAGCGCAGGAAACGCAAGTTGGCGCCGAAGCTGATGGTATGCGTGCCGCGGATGTAATTGGTATCGTTGGTCACATTCCAAGTGGGCTGCGTGCGGCCAAATCCACGGGCGGCGTTGCCGAAATTCTGCTGCGAGGAAATGCCATCGAAGGTCAGCGACGGGCCAACGGTTCCGGACTGTTCGAGGCCGAGGCGGGTCAAGCCTACCGCAGTGACACTGACGATTTTCGGCGTGATGACGGCGGTGTAGCGCGCGCCGAATCCGCGGCTGTTGTTGAGCATCTTGGAGGCGGGAGACTGACCGGGGAATTGGGCAACCTGGATGTCTTGGGCATTGTCGGCGAGCGTCCCGCGCCAACTGAGCGTGTGTCGCCCGGCGGAATCGAGGTTGAAATCGAACTTCGCCACGTACGCTTTGTCATCCTGGCGGAACGGCGCATTGAACGTGTAGCCATCGAAGTTCAAGCCGCGATCGCCACCACGGGCCGGATCGTTGCCGGAGGGAAAGAACGACAGATACTGCTGCATAGCGGGAGAGAAGCCGATGCCGAGCGGGTCGACCTGCCGGACTTCCGCGGGAGTAAGCGTTTGAGTCGCCCCGTCGGTGGTTCGGAAGGTGAGCAGGCCGGCCTTCAGAGAGGCGGATGGCACTGTTCGCACCTGCGAGCGGGCGCTGGCGTCAATGCGCTGTTCGTAGTTGAGGAAGAAGAACGCGCGGTTTTTGATAATGCGGCCGCCCACGGATCCGCCGAACTGATTGCGGACGAGCGCTTCGCGCTGAATACCGGCGCGATTGCTGAACCAGTTGTTGGCGCTGGTCACGGTGTTGCGGTGAAATTCGTAGAGGCTGCCGTGGAAGCTATTGGTGCCGCCTTTGGTGATTAACGTGACCTGCCCACCTGAGGAGCGCCCCAGGTCGGCGCCTTGTCCACCAACGGTGACGCGAAATTCCTGGACGGAATCGAGAGGCACGGGAAGGGCGGCGTTAAAACCGGTTTCCGAGGGAATGCCGTTGGCGTTGGAACCATTGGAGAGGGTGCCGGTGGTGGAGTTAATACCGGAGTTTTGATTGTCGTTGGCGTCGACGCCATCGAGGGTGACGTTGTTCTGATCGCGGCGCGCGCCCAGCACCTCACCACTCGGGCTGACGCCGGGCTGGATGCTAAGCAACTCCACGACGTTGCGTGTCTGAAGCGGCAACTGGCGCACCTGCACCTGTGTAAAGGCGTTGCCGATGGTGGCGTTCACAGTGTTGATGGCAGCCACGTCGGCTTCCACGTTAACGACTTCTCCAACCTGGCCGAGTTCGAGAATTGCATCTACGGTAGCAGGGACACCGACCTGGAGTAGCACTTTGCTTTTGACCAGAGTCTGGAAACCTTTCATTTCGACAGTGACCTGGTAATTGCCAGGCGCGGCTTGTGGGAACTGATAGACGCCCGCTTCATCACTGAGCGTACTGCGTTTGGTTTGTGTGTCGAGTTGCGTAAGAGTGACCGATGCGCCAGGAACGACGGCGCCAGCTTTGTCGAAAACGGTACCTCGGAGCGACGTGGTAGCTTGGCCCCATGACAAGCCCACGACGAAGGCCAGCATGGCAGAAGCGTTAAATACAAATCGCATCAAAATTTACCCCTTGTGAAGTTTGGTGGGTGCTGCAAATTGGTCGCCAGGGCAGCACAAGCGCGAGACAGATAATTTGGAAGCAAGCTCAGCGGAGAGCAAAGGCGGGATCATGGCTCACAGGGCCGAAACCTGGATGCCACCTGTAGTCTGAGGATACGTGAAAGCACCCGGGTTGATCCAATAGAAATCTTTTATGCGCGCGATTCCCGCGACAACGGGTTTGACAGATGCCGGGGTTCGTGTTACTCAGAGAGAAGCGGTTTATCCCAGCAATCCCCTGTCGGTTGCCATCTAAACACTACGCGAGTGTAACGGGACAAGCCAGCATTCCCGCCTTTGTTGCCGGTCAAGAAAGCACCTTCGCCCCATGTTCCGGGCAAACAGGAAACGTGTGTTTGCAATCAGGATGCATCGGAACAATATATGCCCAGAATGTTTTTGAGCGCCGCTTGCGGCGTTTTTGTGTTTGTATGTGCGGCGGCTGGGCAAAGCTCGCCGGCAGCTTCCACGGAGTTCTTTGAAAACAAGATCAGGCCGATTCTGGCCAACAACTGCTACGGCTGCCACACGGACTCTAATCTGGGAGGCCTGAGGCTGGACTCATTAGAGGCAATGCGCAAGGGAGGGAAGCGAGGCCCTGCCGTCGTCCCGGGCGACCCGGCAAAGAGCCTGCTGATGACGGCCGTGCGCCACACCGACGCCGCGCTGAAGATGCCGATGGGAAACAGGTTGAAAGGCGAAGAGATCAGCGCGCTGGAGGAGTGGATCAAAGCGGGCGCGGTATGGCCCGCGGCGAAGGCTGCCGCAGTGAAGAGCGGTTCCACGATCACCCCGGAGCGCCGCAATTTCTGGTCTTTCCAACCCTTGCGCGAACCGCAGTTTCCCACAGTGAAGGATGGCCGTTGGGTCAAAACAAATATTGACCGTTTTGTTCTGGCGAAGTTGGAGAAAGAAGGACTGAAGCCAGTGAAGGCAGCGAGTAAACGCGACCTGATCCGCCGGGCCACATTGGACCTCACTGGCTTGCCGCCGACGCCGGAAGAAATCGCCGCTTTTGAAAAGGACGCGTCGCCGAAGGCTTTCGAGACTGTGGTGGACCGGTTGCTGTCGTCGCCTCACTATGGAGAGCGATGGGGCCGGATCTGGCTGGATGTGGCGCGCTACGGGGAAGATGACTACCGAAGTCTGGACCCGATGCGCCGCGGCTACAATCCTTACCCCAATGCGTTCCTCTACCGCGACTGGGTGGTGCAGGCCTTTAATGACGATTTGCCGTTCGACAAATTCGTAAAGGCGCAACTGGCCGGGGATCTGATGGAGGAGAAGGAGCGGCACAAGACGCTTGCCGGAACGGGATTCCTTGGTTTGGGCCCCTGGTATTACGACAACGGCGCGGTTGAAGTGACACGAGCCGATGAGCGGCACGATCGCGTCGATGTGGTGACGCGCGGGTTCCTGGGACTGACCGTGGGATGTGCGCGTTGCCACGATCACAAGTACGATCCCATCAGCACGGCGGACTACTACTCGTTGGGTGGTGTTTTCCTGAACTCCGTCTACCATGAGTACCCGCAGGTACCGAAATCGGTGCTGGACAGATACAAGAAGATCGAAGACGAGATTGAGAAGAAGCAGAAGATTCTGGCCGAGATGCAGAAGAACTTCAGCGCGCAGCTATCGCAATCGCTCGCCTTCCACACCGCCAACTACCTGCAGGGCGTCTGGGAAGTGGCCGGGCCGCAGAAGAAGGAAATGGCCACGGTGGTAGATACGCGCAAGCTGGACTTCGAGCTGCTGGACCGGTGGGTGCGATACATGGCGAAGCCCACCGATAAATACTCCTACAAGGAACCATGGCAGGCCATGATGAAGAAAGGGGGAACGGCAGCCGAAGCGAAGAAACTCGCTGAGAGTTTCCAGGCAGACGTTGTGCGCATCATGCTGGCGAAAGAGGATCTCGCTGAGGAGAACGAGATCATCACGGCGAAGTCTCTGGAAGGCACGAAAAAGAAAAAGCGCGCGAACAAGCCCAACGAGTTCATCACCAACGACGATTTCTGCCCGGGCTGCGGGCTGCAGTTGAAGAACATGTCCGAGAAGGACATGAGTTTCTGGACGGAAATCTTCCAGCGAGAACTGAGCGACTCCGATGATCCCAACGTGATGATGGCGATGGGTGGACGGATGGGCAAACCAGGCGTGTTGATGTTCCGCAACTGGGGGTTGGAGACACGGATCGGTTCGGAATCGCAAAACATGATCGCCGCGGTGAAAAAGGATATTGAGGAGACGCGGAAGAAGCTGGAACCGTACTACCCGTATGTTCACGGTGTGCGCGATGCGGACAAGATTTCCGACCTGCGCATCAGCGTACGAGGGAATCCGGAGAATCTGGGACCGGAGGTGCCGCGGCGCTTCCTGTCCATCCTATCGCCGGATAACGCGAAGCCGTTCAGCAAGGGCAGTGGCCGCTTGGAACTGGCGGAAGCCATCGTCAACCAACCTCTGGCACTGCGAGTCTTCGTCAACCGCCTGTGGAAAGCACATTTCGAAACAGGCATTGTGGACACCCCAAGCAATTTCGGATTGACAGGCGAGAAGCCGACGAATCCGGAACTGCTGGAGTATCTCGCTGCGACGTTTCGGAAAAACGGGTTGTCGGTGAAAAGCCTGCATCGCGAGATGATGCTGAGCGCAACTTACCAGTTGAGCGCAGAAAACGACAGTGCCGCGTTTGACAAGGATCCGGCCAACCGTTTCTATTGGCGGGCGAACCGCAAGCGGATGGATGCCGAACAGATTCGCGATTCGATTCTGTTCGCGTCGGGCTTGCTGGACAAATCGCAGGGCGGGCCTTCGACCGAGCTTGCGCCTTCGTTCAAACGCCGCACGCTCTACGGCAAAGTGAGCCGGTACAAGCTGGACGAATATCTGCAGTTGTGGGATTTCCCCAGCCCAAGCATCAGCGCCGAGAAGCGGTTCACAACGACGGTGCCCCTGCAGCGGCTGTTTTTGATGAACAGCGATTTTGTGCAATCACAAGCGGAGGCCCTGGCGAAGCGGGTGGCTGGAGAAGCGGACAACCGCTCCCGCATCAATAAGCTGTACCAGATTCTATACGGACGGACACCACTTGAGGCGGAGATCCAGGCCGGGTTGACCTACCTGAGCACGGAGCCGATGTTGGAATACGAAGAGGGGAAGAAGAAGAAGCCGGAAAAGCAGGAAGCGCCGCAGCGCAAAGGCGATCCAAGCATGCTGTCAAAAGCAGTTGTAGCGAATGCCGAACCGGGCGAGGGGCAAACAGCAGCAGCCGGAGAGGATGCTCCAGCCTCTCCGATGATGGCTGGGCTTTTCGGCTTCGGATTTGGAGAAGGCAGGCCGCAGGGGCCACCCCCACCGCCCAAGGTGGAGTACGAACCTACGGCCTGGGGCCGGTACGCGAAAGTGCTGCTCAGTTCCAGCGAGTTCCTGTTCATCAACTGAGGTCAAGAGGCAGAATATGGCTCCACATAAAGCAGACGCTCCCACATCCCGGCGCGACGCGCTGCGCAGGATTGGAAATGGTTTCGGCATGATGGCCTTCGCCAGCCTGCTGAATGACTCGATCGCACGCGCGGGAGGAATCGTCACACCGGACGGCGCGGTGGGGGTAGCGAAGCTCGACTATCCGCAACGCGTCAAGCGCGTGATTTTCCTCTTCATGAATGGCGGTTGTTCGCAAGTGGACAGCTTCGATCCGAAGCCGATGCTGGACAAGTATGACGGCCAGCCACTTCCCGGAGGAGAGGTGAAGACGGAGCGCAAGACCGGGGCGCTGATGAAATCGCCATTCACCTTCAAAAAGCATGGGCAGTGCGGCATGGACATCAGCGAGCTCTGGCCGAAGCTATCCGAAGTGGCAGACGATGTTTGCTGGATCCGTTCCGTGCATACGGACATTCCCAATCACGAGCCGGCATGCCTGATGATGAATACCGGCGCGAACCAGGCGGGGCGCCCGTCGATGGGAGCATGGATCACCTACGGGCTGGGGTCAGAAAACCAGAACCTTCCGGCGTATGTCGTGCTCTGTCCGGACATCCCCACCACGGTTGGCCCGCCGCTGTGGAGCAATGGCTTCTTACCGGCCATCAACCAAGGCACCTATATCTCCGACAAGATCATGACCCGGCCTGATCAGCCGCCACCACCAGAGGACAAGAAGGATGAAGTGATGGTGGAAAAGGCATTTGATCCGAAGAAGCTCATCAGCAACGTGAGCAACGCGAAGTTCGCGCTTACGGAGCAGCGGCGGGAGTTGGATCTGCTGAGCAAACTGGAGAAGATCCGTGGCGGGGATGGCACACAGGATCCGCAAGTAGAAGCGGCAATCAAATCGATGGAGATCGCCTACCGCATGCAGACGGAAGCTCCGGATGTGTTTGATATTCGTAAGGAGACAGAGGCGACGCAGAAGATGTATGGTCCTGGCAGCACGGCGCGCGGCTGCCTAACAGCGGTACGCCTGGTGGAGAAGGGTGTACGCATGGTGCAGGTTTACTACGCCAAGGGAGATCCCTGGGATGCGCACGCCGATATCCTCGCGCACAAGGTGAATGCGAAGAACTCCGATCAGCCATTTGCCGCGGTGATCAAGGATCTGAAGTCACGCGGGCTGTGGAAGGACACGCTGGTGGTTTGCGGCTCTGAATTTGGCCGCACACCGGTACGTGAGGTAGGTGGCGGCGGAGAGCGCATCCGGCGCGGGCGCGATCACAACCCATTCGGGTTCACCATGTGGCTTGCGGGCGGCGCGGTGAAGGGCGGTACGATTTACGGCGCAACAGACGATTTTGGATTCAAGGCCATCGATAAGCCGGCGCATGTTCACGACATACACGCCACCATCCTGTACCTGATGGGGATTGATCACACGAAGCTGACCTATCGCTATAGCGGTCGCGACTTCCGGCTCACCGACGTCCACGGTGAAGTCATGCACTCCATCCTGGCTTAGGAGACTTACGATGCGCACACTTTGCCTGATACTGACGGCAGCCGCAGTGCTGACGGCCGCGGATCGCAAGCGGGTAATCGCGATGCCGAAGGCTGGCGTTACGACACCGGGCGTGCAGATCCCCATGTCCAAACTGAAGCCGGAAGCGGAGATCGCGGTGCCCGGTGCGACGGCGATTCTCGGCATCCCGGAGGCTGTTTGGGTAGGCACCTTGGCCGGTATCGTCCCCATCGATACAAAATTGAACAAAGCCGGAGATCGAATTGCCGCGGTAAAGGCGCCGTGCGCGGGGCTTGCCACGGGTTTCGACGGCACATGGATTGCGGATTGCGGAAACAAATCCATCGCACGCCTCCAGGCGAAGACCAATGAAAGTAAGGCGGTCATCGCAAGTGGCGCCGCTGCGGCGTTGCAAGGGATCGCGGCGACGGGGGATAGCATCTGGGCGCTCACGGACGAAAAAGGCACACTCTCCCGCATTGACCCGGCGAGCGGCAAGGTTGTCGCGGAAACCCGATTGCCCGCTGGGTGCACGAGCATGGTTTCCGCGGAGAAATCGTTGTGGGTGACATGCGCATCAACGCATCAACTGCTTCGCATCGATCCCCTGACAAATTTGGTAGAGAAATACATCGACGTTGCTGCCGAGCCTCGCTCGTTGGTATTCGCGGAAGGTTCGATCTGGGTACTCGGTTCAGAGAAGGGCAAAGTGTCCCGTGTTGATCCGAAGACGAACAAAGTCACGGCTACGATTGAGCTTCAAATCCCGAACGGCAAGGGGGAAATCACTGCCGGTGCAGGATCGGTGTGGGTAACGGCCAAAGGATTTCCGATCACACGCATCGATCCAAAGACGGATCAAGTGGTGCAGCAGTTTGCCGGAGATGGCGGCGGGGCCTTGCGCTTTGGCGCCAATTCGCTGTGGCTGGTCAACATTGCCCAACAGACCGTGTGGCGCGTCGATCCGAAGCGCGTTCTGGCTACGTTCGCGGAGTAGGTTTTACAGGGAGACCCCAGCCTCCGCCTCCTGGTGTTTCGATGCGGAGGACATCGCCTGCGGAGACTGGAAAATTGGTTTTCGCTGGGAGAGTCTTCGCCTTGTTTCCGTGATAAAGCGTATTGGAGCCGGGCTTCCCACTGGCTGCTTCGCCGAGGCCGTAGGGCCCTCGCTCCCTGCGATCGGAGAGGATGGTCACGTCGGCTTCGGTGAGAAATTCATACTCGCGGACGATGCCCTCTCCGCCCTGATGCCGGCCATCGCCACCTGAGCCGTTGCGGATGCGATAACTGCGGATGCGCAGTGGATACAGGTGTTCAAATGCTTCGACGGGAGTGTTCCAGCTATTCGTCATGTGGGTGTGTGTCGCACTTAGGCCATCGTGATTGGCATTCGCGCCCATGCCACCGGCGATGGTTTCGTAGTAGGCAAAGGCACGCTTGCGAAAGGGATCCAAGCCTCCGAAGCTGAGATTGTTCATGGTGCCGGAACTGGCCGCGGGAATACGCTCGGGCGCGGCCTGCGCCAGCGCTCCCAACAGGACATCGGTAATGCGTTGCGAGGTTTCCACATTGCCCGCGGCCATGGCAGCAGGCGCCTGCGCGTTCACTACGCTGCCTTCAGGAGCAATCAGGCGAAGGGGGCGCATCAGGCCCGAGGTGAACGGCACATCCTCGCGGATCAGGCAGCGAAACACGTACATGGATGCGGCAAGTGCAATTGCGTAGTTGGCATTCACTGGTCCGGCGGCTTGCGGATCGGAGCCGGTGAAGTCGATGGTTGCCTTTCCGTCACGCAATGTAGCGCGCACGCGGATCCACACCGGATCGGGCGTGAGGCCGTCCGAATCGAGGCAATCCTCAAAGCGATATTCGCCTTCGGGAAGCGTACGAATGGCGGCTCGCATCATGCGTTCGCTGTAATCGAGGAGGGCGTCGAGCAGCTTGTTCAGACTTTTTCCGTGGCGGGCATCGAGGGCGCGTAATCGCTGCTCACCGCGCTGCAGAGACATCCACTGCGAGAGAATGTCGCCCTCTCTTTCCACCGGAGTACGCACATTGGCGAGAATGAGCCGCAGCAGATCGCGATCCACGTGTCCGCGCCGCACAAGCAGAACCGGAGGAAGGCGCAGGCCCTCCTGGTAGATCTCGCGGGCCATAGGCATGGAGCCTGGACTCATTCCGCCCACATCCGCATGATGGGCGCGATTGGCTACGTAAAAGGAAGGCCGGCGCGCACCGCGCAGGTACACAGGCATCACGGCGGTGATATCCGGCAGGTGCGTGCCTCCCTGAAACGGATCGTTGACGATGGCGACGTCGCCGGGGCGCAAGTGGAAGGCATCGGTCACGGCGCGTACGGACAGTGGCATGGCGCCAAGGTGCACGGGCATGTGGTCACCCATCGCCACTGTTTCCCCGCCGGCTGTATACACCGCGCAGGAATAATCGCGCCGCTCCTTAATGTTGGCGGAATACGATGTCTTGCGCAGCACCGTACCCATCTCTTCGGCGATGGAGACGAGTTGGTGACGGAACAGTTCGAGATCGACGGGATTGACGCGCATGCGGATTAAGGCTTCTTCTTGAGGGTGGGTGGCCGGCGGGTTCCGCTGGGCGGCGGAGGCGGCAGCGCTTCGGTTTTCGACGGTTCGGGCTCGGGTGGCGGGTCGGTGAACTTCAGTTCGGCGGGCTTACATTCGCCGGCCTTCACCAGGAAAGAGGAGAACGTTTGCCAACTGCCGCCCGAGCGCCGTTCAATGACGAAGCTCTTCGTGCGGGCATCGGGACGGATTCGCCAATCGGGGTTCGGCGTGCGCGGGCGCCGCAGTTTGATTGGGTTCGGGCTGACTTGCCGCAGGCTCCAGCTATCGCCGCCGGAGTTGGTCTCGTAGAACTCGTGACGTCCGCCGGATTCGCCGCTCTGTGTGCGGTCGACGAGCAACTGGCCAACGGTGCGGCTCTCGAAGGCAAACTGCTCGATGGCTCCGACGCGAGTCTCCGAATAGAGCGGCTTCCTGCGCCAGGTCTTTCCGCCATCGTCGGTGATGAGGAAGAACGGATCGCGAGGGAGCGCCAACAACTGCTGGCCACCGATCCAACCCATCTCGAAGTCGATGAATTGGATTTGCTCCAGTCCGGTGGAACGCATGCGTTCGAACAACTCGGTCCAAGTCTTGCCGCCATCCTCGCTGCCCAGCAAAACGCTCCACATCGTGGCGTCGCGAGTATGGAGATTGCCGGTGAGGAACACTTTGCCGCCGACGGATTCGAGGGCCGCCAGTTCCAGATACACCTCACACGGTTCGTCTTCGGTGCAGGTGAGTCCGAACGCCATGATGTCGTCGTCACTGCAGGCGAACCGAAGGTTGAGCGGCTTGCCGGCGAAGGCGTACACAGGCCGCGCGGGAGGCTCCGGCTTGGGAGCATCGGCAGGCGCCGGCGGCTGCTGTGAGAGCAAAGCCTCACAGAAAATCAAAGTCGCAACCCAGGTTCGCTTGCGTAACATGGCTTAAGAACAGTTTCCCGTATCCGCGCGTGTAATGTGGAGCGGGCGGCTGGAACTGGCGCAACCGGACATTCATCTCCTCATCAGAGATGTGCAGGTGGAGGCTCCGGCGGGAAACGTCCAGCGAGATCTCATCTCCTGTTCGCACGATAGCCAAAGGTCCGCCACTGGCCGATTCCGGCGCAACGTGAAGCACCACGGTGCCGAAACCGGTGCCGCTCATGCGCGCATCCGAGATGCGAACAATGTCAGTCACGCCGCGGTCGAGAAGGACTTTCGGCATTGGGATGTTTCCCCATTCCGGGAAGCCAGGGCCGCCCTTTGGCCCGCAGTTCTTCATGACAAGGACGGTGTTCTCATCCACGGGGAGGTCCAGCGAGTTGATGGTCGCCAGCATCTGCTTGTAGGTATCGAAAACGAATGCTCGGCCACGATGCTGCATCAAGTGAGCGGACGCGGCTGTCTGCTTGATGACGGCGCCGTCCGGAGCGAGATTGCCACGGAGGATCGCTGTACCGCCTTCTTCACTCAATGGATGCTGGCGGGTCCGGATGACACTATCGTTCCAACAAGGAGCCCCGGAAATGTTTTCTCCGATGGTGCGGCCGTTGGCGGTAATGCACCCTGGATGCAGCAGGTCTGCGATCCGGTTCATGACGGCGGGAACTCCACCGGCCGCGAAGAACTCCTCCATCAGGTACTCGCCGGAAGGCTTCACATTCACCAGGCAGGGAGTGCGGCGCGAGATGCGGTCGAAGTCATCGAGTTCTAACGGCACACCGGCGCGGCGGGCGATGGCGAGCAGGTGGACGACAGCGTTGGTGGAACCGCCGATAGCCATGTTCACGGTGATGGCATTTTCGATGGCTTGGCGGGAGAGAATGCGCGTCGGAACCAGGTCTTCGCGAACCATGTCGACAATGCGCGAGCCGCTTCGTTCGGCGATCTCCAGGCGGCGGGAATCCGGAGCGGGGATGGCGGCGCATCCGGGCAATGTCATGCCGAGAGCCTCGACCACGCTTGCCATGGTCGACGCTGTTCCCATGACAGTGCAGTGTCCGGTGCTGCGCGCGATGCAACCTTCCACTTCCACCCACTCTTCCTCAGTCAGCTTCCCGGACCGGTAGAGATCGAACAGCTTCCGGCCGTCCGTGCCCGCTCCGATCTTCCGATTGCGCCATTCGCCGCTGAGCATCGGCCCGCCAGTCACCATGATGGACGGGATGCCCGCTGAGACGGCACCCATCAGTTGCGCCGGAGTGGTTTTGTCGCAACCGCACAACAGCACGACGCCATCCATGGGATAGCCGCGGATGGACTCTTCCACGTCCATCGCCATCAAATTGCGAAGGAGCATGGATGTCGGCCTGAGGAACATCTCACCCAGCGAGATGGTGGGGAACTCCAACGGGACTCCGCCGGCAGCCCAGACTCCCCGTTTCACGGCTTCAGCCACCTGGCGCAGATGAGCGTTGCAGTTATTCAATTCGCTCCAGGAGTTGCAAATGCCGATCATCGGCTTGCCGTCAAACACGTGACGGCCAAAGCCCTCACTACGGAGCCATGCTTTGCGCGAGAAAGCGTAGTACTCGGGGGTATCGAACCATTCCGCACTTCTCAGCTTCTTTGGGTTGTCCATGGTATCTCTAATATATTGCCTCTGGTGTCACTGACTCGTAGTATTCTGCTCACGTTATTGGGCTCGTGGTGTGCCTACGCACAGAACGGAAAGCCTGCTCCGCCGGCTGCGGCCGCGGTTAAGCCAGCCTCTGCGGCGCCTGGCACGGCCGACGCGGCACGTACGAGTTTGAATCTTTTGGGCCGCACGAACACGCAAAGCGGGGAGAGCCGCCGTAATGAGAACGTGCAGTTCAATCTCATCGACAACAATGCGTTGAAGGAACTCAACATCCGGCTGGGGACGACGGCCACGATTGTCAGTGAGATGCAGCCGCAGCGCAATTACTTTGGTTCCGAGTTCGGTAACGCGGGAACGAGCGTGCTGCATGTCACCTCCACGCGCAGCATCGCCGCTGTCCACGGCAACATTTTCTGGTCGCACAATAACAGCATCTTCAGTGCCCGATCGTTTTTTCAAGTCGGCAGCGTGCAGCCGGCACGGGAGAACAACTACGGCTTCAATTTTTCCGCGCCGCTGTGGAAGAATGCGTTTCTCACCGTGGACGGAAGCCAGCAGAAACTTCGCGGAAACGTGAATGGGAACGTGCTGATTCCACTTCCGGAAGAGCGCACGGTACTGGCCACCGACCCACAGATACGCGATGTGATTCTCGGCTACTTGCGCGCTTTCCCCGATGTCGCACCGAACCGCACGGACATTGACCGCCGCATGCTGAATACCAATGCGCCGCAGCGCATCAACACGGATGCGGCTTCGTTCCGGCTGGATCAACTGCGCGGCAGCAAAGACCGGTTCACGTTGCGGCATAGCCTGACCAATCAGAACGTGGATGCATTCCAGTTTGTTGGCGGCCAGAATCCGGATACGACGATCAAATCGCAAACGGCGAGGATTACGTGGTCGCGGACGTTCTCCGCACACACGACCGGAGATTTCAGCGCGGGCTTCGACAGGCTTCGTTCGCTGTTGATGCCGGAACCCAACGCTGTAGGGCCGCAGGTGCAGATTGGAAGCGCCTTCACCACGCTTGGTCCCGGTTCGAATGTGCCGCTCGATCGGATTCAGAACCGGTTCCGGTACGCTGGCCTTGTTCAGCACCGCCGGGGCGCGCATCGTCTTGTTTTTGGTGGAGAGGCGGACCGGTTGCGTTTCAATGGCCGTGAAGCCTCGTCGAATCGAGGTAATTTTTATTTCCGCAACGATTTCGGGCGCGATGCCATCACCAACTTCCGGCTCGGTATTCCAAGCCGCTATTCCACTGGGATCGGCGAATTGGACAGGGGATTCCGGCGTTGGGAGACACACTGGTTCGTGGGAGACACATGGCAAGCGCGGCCTAATCTCACACTGCAACTGGGTCTTCGCTGGCAGCCAATGGTTGCTCCATACGAAGCAAACAACCGCACGAGGATTCCCTACGATTGCGACTGCAACAACTTCGCTCCGACGGTTTCCTTTGCCTACCGTCTTCCGCCAAAGGCAGGCGTTCTCCGCGGGGCGTACGGCATTCACTACGGCGAGTTGTTCGCCATCACGTTCCAGCAGTTGCGGTGGAACCCACCGGAGTTTCAGAAGATCGAAGTGCAGGCTCCGTTTCTCATCAACCCACTCCGCGACGCGGTGATTGATCCCAATGGACGGGCGGCCATCTTCGATGTACCCAAGGACCTCAAGGCGCCTTACTCCCATCAATACAATTTCAGCTGGGAACTGCCCGTGCATAGCAATTGGCGTGTGCAGTTAGGATATGTGGGCTCGCGCACTCACAAACTGCTGATGCTGTGGCATCTGAATCGGGCCCGTCAGGTGGTGGGCATTCCGCTCACCACCGCCACCATCACGGATCGCCGGCCCGATGCCCGCTACTTCGATATTCGACCAGCGGTGAATTCATCGCGCGCATACTTTGACGCAGCGCGGGCCACCCTGGTGATCCCCGAATGGCGCGGCATCACGATTGACGCCTCCTACTGGTTCAGCAAAGCGATCGATACCGGCGCGGCCTACACGAATACGGCTGCGGGGGATGATTCGCGACAAGGCTACAGCCAGACGGAGAACAATGTAAACGCAGATTTGAAGGGCCCCAGCGTATTTGATCAATCACATGCAGCACTGGCTCGGCTCCGCTACGCAATGCCCTCACTGTCCGCGCAGTCCAAGCTTGCGCGGGGTGTACTGGGACGCTGGGCTTTCAGCACGGTCTGGCTGCGGAAATCGGGGATGCCGTTCACGGTTCTTTCGGGCTCTGATGGGCCGGGATTCGGCAACGTGGATGGAGTGAATGGAGATCGCCCGCACATCGTGGATCCATCCATTCTGGGACGTACGGTGGGGCATCCGGATACGGCTCCGTCGCTGTTGCCTCGCTCGGCATTTCGTAACATGGCGATCGGCGAAGTGGCAGGGAACCTGGGAACCAGCACGTTCCGCCGCGCCGGCTTCACCAACGTCAACGCGTCGCTTTCCCGCACCTGGACCGTAGCGAGCGAACGCGCTATCACGTTCCGCGCCGAGTCAATCAATTTGTCGAACACACCGCAGTTCGCCGCACCGAACTCCGACCTGAGCGCACCCTCGTTTGCGACCATCACCAACACGCTCAACGACGGGCGCACCTATCAGTTCACCCTACAATTTCGCTGGTAGGGTGAAAGGATTCTCCTGGTGGGGCAATTACGAGGTATGAAGCCTCGATTGTTTCTCCTTCTTCTGGCAGCAACCAGCGCCTTTGCGGCCGGCCCCAGCCTGACCATTTATAACCAGAACTTCGCCGTGGTTCGGGAGACCATTCCGCTTGATCTCAAGCAGGGCGTGAACATCGTGCAGTTCACTAACGCCACGGTGCATCTGGAACCGGATTCCGTCATGCTGCGCGACCCGGCGGGCAAGATCACGCTGTCTATTCTGGAGCAGAATTTCCGCGCCGAGCCTATCTCGGAAGGATTGCTCCTGAACCTGTTTGAGGGGAAAGAAGTCGAGTTTGAAACAACGGCGGCGATTACTGGCGAGAAACAGATCATCCGCGGCAAGGTGATCCGCAGCGGCTATGTTCCCCATCAGCGGGCCATGCAGAACTACGGTGGGGCGTACGCATATACGCAGATGGCTTATTCGCAGGGTGGCAGTGCACAGCCAATTGTGGAGGTTGGCGGCAAGCTGCTATTCGCCCTGCCGGGCCGGCCGATCTTTCCCGCTCTTGCCGCCGATGCCATCCTCAAGCCAACGCTCGATTGGCGCATCCATGCGGAGCGCGCGGCCAAACTTGCTGCTGAGTTGAGCTATGTCTCGGGCGGAATGAGTTGGAAGGCCGACTACAACATGGTGGCCGGCGAAACTGGAGACAAGCTGGATGTGGTGGGGTGGATCACGATGGACAACCAAAGCGGCAAGGACTTCGAACAGGCTCGTATCAAGCTTGTGGCGGGAGATGTCAACAAGATCCAAGCGTCCGGCGCGATGCATCAGAGGGCGAGCATGGACGAGATGAGGATGGTGCGAAGCGAGGCCGCGCCACAAGTGACGGAGCGAACATTCGACGAGTACCATCTCTACACGCTCCCGCTGGCCACTACGTTGCATGACCGGGAAAGCAAGCAGGTGGAGTTCGTCCGATCCACCAATGTGCAGGCAACGCGCCTTTATGTATACGACGGAGCCAAGATCGACCGCCGCTACTACGGCTGGGACGCGACGACGATACGCAACCAGCCCGAGTATGGGACACAATCGAATCCCAAGGTTTGGGTGATGCGGGAGTTCGTCAATACGGCCGAGAACGGACTCGGCACTGCGCTGCCGCGCGGACGCGTTCGTTTCTACCGGCGTGACCAAGGCGGGGCAATGGAGTTCACGGGCGAGAACAATATCGACCATACCCCACGCAATGAGAAGCTTCGCGTTTACACGGGAGACGCTTTCGACATCGTCGGGGAACGCAAGCGAACCAGAATCCAGGTCGACAACGACAAGAACTGGCTGGATGAGTCTTTCGAGATTCGAGTTCGCAATCACAAGAAGGAAGCAGTGGAGGTCCGCGTGGTGGAGCACCTCTATCGCTGGACGAATTGGCGCCTCACGGCACAGACGCTGCCGCATCGCAAAATCGACAGCCAAACCGCGGAATTCCTGGTGAAGCTGGGTCCCGATCAGGAGCAGGTTCTCACTTATACGGTTCATTACACGTGGTAGCTTGGCTATGAGCCATGCCTACTCGAAGAGAGTTCCTCGCCCTGTCCGCAGCCGCGTTGCAAGCCCAATCGAACGACAGTTGGTACGACCGGCCGATGCGCTGGGCGCAATTGACACTGGTGGAGGACGATCCTGGCAAATACGATCCGAAGTTCTGGCTCGACTACTTCCGCCGCACCCACTCTGATGCGGCGTGTCTTTCCGCAGGCGGGTGCGTCGCGTATTATCCCACTCAGGTTCCGCTGCACTACCGCAGCAAATATTTGGGCAATCGCGATTGCTTCGGAGAACTAGTGGAGGGCTGCCGGAAGCTTGGCATGAATGTGGTGGCGCGCACCGACCCGCATGCGGTGCATCAGGATGTTTACGATGCGCATCCCGATTGGATCGCCGTGGATGCACAAGGGAAGAAACGGAAGCACTGGGCCGATGCCGAATTGTGGGTCACCTGCGCGCTTGGCCCTTACAACTTTCAGTTCATGACGGAAGTGACGCGAGAGATCGTACAGCTCTACAAAGTGGATGGCATCTTCAGCAATCGCTGGAGTGGTTCCGGAATGTGCTACTGCGAACACTGCCAGGCAAACTTCCGGAAGTTCAGCGGGCTGGATCTTCCGCGCACGGCGGATCCGCGCGACCCTGCTCGCCGGCAATATTCGGTGTGGCATCAGGCACGGCTGTTCGAGTTGTGGCGGTTGTGGGATGCGGAGATCAAAAAGATCAACCCGAGGGCAGGCTACATTGCGAATTCCGGTGGCGGAGCACTGAGCGAACTGGATATGAAGACGGTGGGCGAGTTGGCACCCACTCTGTTCGCTGACCGCCAGGCACGGCACGGTCTGATGGCGCCTTGGGCCAATGGCAAGAACGGGAAGGAATACGGCGCGACGCTCGGGCGCAAGGCAATCGCCGGAATCTTCAGCGTGGGAGTGGAGGAGCAATACCGCTGGAAGGACTCGGTACAGAACGCTGAGGAAATCCGTCTTTGGGTGGCCGATGGCATTGCTCACAATCTGCGTCCCTGGTTCACGAAGTTCAACGGCAAAGTGGTGGACAAGCGATGGCTGCAGGTGGTGGAAGACATCTACGGCTGGCACCACAAGCATGAGCGCTACTTGCGCAACGAGCGTTCGCTGGCTCGCGTAGCAATGGTGTATTCCCAGCAGACAGCCACGCACTACGGTGGTGACAGAGCCCGAACCAAGGTGGAGGATCACACGCTGGGCTTCTATCAGGCACTGCTGGAATCCCGCATTCCATTCGATATGGTGCATGACCGGATGCTGGATGAGGCCAACATCAGCCGGTACAGGACCTTGATTCTTCCGAACATCGCCGCGCTTTCCGATGCGCAGTGTGCGCAGTTGCAGGCATTCGTGGATGGTGGGGGAAGCCTTGTGGCGACCCATGAAACATCGCTTTACGATGAATGGGGCGTGGCACGCCGCGACTTTGGGCTCGCGCGCCTATTTGGTGCATCCTACGCGGGACGGGTGGAGCTCGATATGCACAATTCTTATCTCAACGTCGATAAGGATCCGGCGAACGGGCGCTATCACCCCATCGTGCGCGGACTGGAATCGGCATCCCGCATTATCAACGGCGCCAACTGGGTGCACGTGCGCCCTCATCTGCAGTCGAATTACTCTCCATTGACTCTGCTGCCGTCGTTCCCTGACCTTCCCATGGAGCAGGTGTTTCCCCGTGTTCCGCGCACGGACATACCGGGTGTTTACGCTCGCGAAACTGGCAAAGGACGAGTAGTCTATTTCCCCTTTGATCTCGACCGGACGTTCTGGGAGGTGCTGAGCACGGACCATCTGCGATTGCTCAAGAACGCCGTCGAGTGGGCCCATGGCGAGGAGCAGCCGCTCATTGTGGAAGGACAGGGGGTGATGGATATCTCGCTATGGATGCAGAAAGACTCCATCACCGCGCACCTGGTGAATCTGACGAATCCGATGATGATGAAGGGGCCGGTCCGCGAGATTCTTCCATCACCGCCGCAAAGGGTTCGCATCCGTATTCCACAAGGGCGCCGGGCGGGGAAAGCGCAGTTTCTGGTAAGCGGGGGCACGCCGGTCACGCGCACAACAGGCAGCGTGCTGGAAGTTCAGGTACCCAGCGTGGGAGTACACGAAGTGATCGCAATCGACCTGACTTAGATCTTGAAGAAAATCTTGCGCTGATAGAGCCAGTAGCAGAAGTACCACATGATGGCCATCACCACGAGGTTAAGCGGAATGGCGCCGATGTCGCCGAGGAAATCGAATTTGCCCGTGAAATTACCAACGCCCCGAGCCAGCCATCCACGCAGCACCTGGGAGAAGCTGTAAATGAAGATGCAATTCATTCCTACCACCACGGCCGGGAATGTGCCCCTCCGCCAGCCCTTGCATTCAATCGCCCAGTAGCAGGCGGCAAAGGCCAACAGCACCCATCCGGCGCTGAAGAAGGTGAAAGAACCGAGCCAGAGCCGCTTCACCATGGGGATCCATGGCGCCAGAGCTAGGCCGAGTGCGAATGCGCCGGCTGAGCATGCCAGCAGAATTTTCAGCCGTTCGGCGTGGGCACGATAGTGAGAGAGAAGCATTCCCGTCCACACGCCAAAGAGGATGGTGATGGAGTTTCCAAGGAAGTTCAGCGTGGTGTAGTAGCCGGAATAGTTGTAACCCAGCAGTTTGGCGTCGAGTACGGCGCCGATGTTGCCGGCTTGGGAAAATACACCGTCTGGGGCCGGGAACAGGAAGAACAGAGCATGGTGCAAAACCATTAGCCCCGCGGCGGTGAGCGCCTGCATCCGGAAGGGGAGCTGCATCACGGAGAAGCAAACGACGTAGCCAAGAGCGATCTGGCACAGCACGTTGATTAGCTGGAATTGCAGGCCCTTGGTGCTATTCCAATTGGAGAGCAGATTGGACAGAACGATGAGGAAAGCCGCGCGCCACAGCACGTGACGGAAGAGTTCGGAACGTGTCGCGCCTTGCGCCATTCTTCGCGCCGTCGAGAGCGGAATGGCCACACCGACGATGAAGGTGAATGCCGGCTGAATGAGGTCCCACAAGGTGCAACCGACCCAGGTCCGGTGCTCGAACTGATCGGCGAGCCAAGCCATCGAGGCGTTGTTCTTGAATGCCTCGTGGATGCCGAACCCGTGCGAAATCAGCAGCAGCATCGTCAGGCCGCGGAATACATCGAGCGAAAGCAATCGCTCAGCGGCAGCAGACGGAGAAGTGGGTGGTGAGGATGCGGATCGCGTCCGTTCGGAAGGAGGAGCGGATACAGCGGCCATGGAACCGCATTGTACCAGTTCTACAGTTCGAGGTTGCCGCGATAGACCATCGGCTTCAGCTTGAACTGCTGTTGGATTTTGATCGGCCCGGCTTCAGCGCTGAATTCCACCATGCCCTCTGAGACGGCCAGCCCATCAAATCGCGGGATACGGATGGCCGCCATGAGGTGCGTGCCATGTTCCGGAACTTCCACGGATAGGGCATGCAGACTGCGGCGGCCTTTGACGGAAAGTGTTACCGTCTTCAGCAGTTTCTTTTCGATGGGAGAAGTGTCCTGCGTGGCCAACACAGTGGGAATGCCGGCAATGTGAATGAGGTAATCCTTCGGTGGTGGCGCTACTTCATTGGTGCGATCTTCGAGCGCTAGCGCTTGCCGGATGGGGAGGGCGCTCGACCAGCGAATGGTGAGGTAGGCCTCGGTTTTGACTCCGCTGCTGGTGCGCCCGTCCCTGCCACCGCCTGATCCTCCGGGATAGCGGCGGTTGGTTCCACCGGGCATTCCCACACCGGGGATGCGCGGCAATCCAATTCCGCCGGGCAATCCAATCTGGCTGAAGCTGGTGGTGAAAGGGGCCGAATGGGGCAATACGAACGGAGCATTCAGCGGTTTCGCCCAGGGCGAATCGGTCAACATCTGGTCAACGAACTCGCGGGGCCAGTTGGGATACGCCGGCTGCTCCCAATCTTTCCCGAACGCCACACCGGCGATTGATGCAAGAAATACTCTGCGCTGCATGCTTGCTGATTGTGACGTGACCACGAGGCAGGTGGTTGCGGCTGTGATACACTCATCCGCGATTTATGCGAAGACGTGACCTGATTCTGGCAGCGATGGCTCCCGCTCCGGACTTGCGATTGAAGGAACTTGCCGCGGTGCACACTACCATTGCCGAGCGCGACCAACGCAACCAGGTTTGGGGCCGCATTGGCGGATCGCCAACTGAACATGCTTCCGCCGCAGCACTTCGCGAGCAATTGAGCCGGATATTGCCGCAGGTGAAGCTGGAGGAGTTTGCATTTCAGGCGCACCGGGCCACCGATTGGACCGTTCGCGCGGATGGCACAACACTCGGAACGGCCATGCCTGCTCCGTTCGAAGCGCGTTTTCCTGAGGGAGAACGCACGGCGAAACTTGCGCCAGTGGCGCCGGAGGGAGATTGGTCGCGCACCAAAGACAGATGGGCGTTTGTGCAGAGTGACGCCACCACATCCACGGCGTTCAACATTGTTCGGGAAAAGCTGCTCTATCAGAAGGCTGTGGCTGCCGGTGCGAGTGGTTTGTTGTTCGCCCTGCCAACGCCAGCGTCGTCACGGTGGAAATCGGTGGTGCCGGTGGACAAACCATACGCCGTGAAAGACGAGCGCTACGCGGGTGGGATGAGGCCCATCCCCTGCTTCTCCATGGACCGTTTGGATGGCGCACTTGCAGCGAAGGCTGGGAACATCAGCACGAGTATCCGTTACGCGGCGCAGGATAGGCACAAAGGGCGCAACGTGATCGGCTTCCTTCCCGGAGCCACCGAAGAAGCCGCTGCCATCATGTGCCATATTGACTCGTTCTTTACGGGCGCCATCGACAACGCAAGCGGAATGGCCGCGATGGTAGGCATCGCCGAATCGCTGGCACGTTTGCCTCGCAAGGCGCGCCGTTGCGGCTTCTACTTTCTTGGGCTGTCCGCTCATCATGACGAAGCGGCGGGGATGCGTGACTGGGTGGCCCGTGATGCAAGACGGTTTGCGCGCATCCGGCAGCTTTTCCTGCTGGAACACGTCGATGCAATCGATTCGGAAGAAGGGCGAACCGCGGGGTGGGCGATGCCGTTGAACAATCAACGCGTGGCTTATGTCGGGAGTGAAGGCTGGCCGGAGGTCCGCGCATTACTGCCCGCACTGGTGCGAAAGAGCGGCGTGATGACAGCGGATCCGAAGATACAGAATGCGTGCATCGCGGATTTGTTTGTTACTTGCGGGCAGGTGAAGAGCTTCTGCCTGATGAACGCGCCACCCTACTATCACACCGATCACGACACGATCGACCGCATCAGCGAAGCGGGCATCCGAAACGCCGTAACGTTCCACACGATGCTGCTCTCGCAACTCGGGCTTACAAAAACCTAGGGAGCGTGCAGCGAAAAAGGCTCTGTGCCAACCTTCCTCGCCGCACGCTGGGATTGGGTCGCTAGGTCTAGATTAATGCGGCTCGTCGCCTTTTCCAACAGAAGTTTTGTAAAGGATTGTTAAGGGCTTCAGCAGCTCCTGGAGCGCCAAATACGTACGGAAAAGCAGAGATTTGATGGCTGGAACGGTGGTATTCATCCGTGCCGCAATCTGGGCGTAATCCAGGCCTTCATACTTGTGGAGGATAAGCGCCTGACGCTGGCGGGGAGGCAGAGAATTGATCACTTCGCGAATGCGCTCGATGTGCTCCCGGTCGAGCAGTTTACGCTCCGGAGTTGCGCTCGGCTCCTGCAGGCGGCGCAGGGAGTTTGGCTGCGCATCGAAGCTGGTGGTATTGCGATGCTGGTGCTGTGACCGCAGCCAGTTCAAAGAACGGTTGAAGGCAATGCGATACAACCAGGTGGAGAAGGAAGCAGTGGGCTCATAGCGCAGTCGCGCCTGATAGACGCGCAGAAACACTTCCTGAGATAGTTCCTCGGCAACGGCGGCGTCGCCCGTGATACGCCGGATGAGGCGCTGCACGTTGGTACGGTGACGCTTATGGAGCAGTTCGAGGCTGTCCGTGTCCCCGTTCTTGAGGGAAAGCATTAACTCGCGGTCGTCCAGTTCGATAATCGGCATGGAAAAATGGCACACTCGATGCTCGGGGTGGGACGCGGCGAGAACCCCTAACGGCCTATGGACGATTGTAGCAGCCCGCCGGTTTCACAATTCTTTACGAACAATTAACAGCCCCGGTGCTTTACCGAAGTTTTCGGGCTTTTCGACCTTACGAACGGCGCCCCCCTGGAGCGGCACAGCCTCGCTGGCGCCGGTCCAGGTATTGATCCAGGTTGCTTTGGCGGGACCTTGCAACTCCAGCAGGTTCACGGTCACCGATGCTTTCTCTGCATAGACAGCGTACGCTTCGCCGGGCAGGGCCAGGCAAGGTCCACCCACCGCAAGATGGTCCGCCGGTGACATCCGCCAGTAGGGGAGAGTCTCGAATGACTTGCGCAGAATCTCAAAGCCGGCAACGCCAGGGGGTTCGGGATCGATCTTGTTCACGTCCCAGGATGTGTAGTGGTAGTAGTAGACGCCGTAGCCGCCCGCAAGGTACACCCAGTAGGCGCGGCGGAGTTGCTCTTCCCAGTCGTCTTCCTTGCGGTATGTGGGAAGCTTCTCGCCGACGCCGCGTTCATAGCCGAACTCCGAATTGATCACGGGCCGAGCGCGCATGTTGCGATCAAAGGCGATCATGGCGGCGTAGTCGGCATGCTGCTGATCGGTACGGAAATCGAGTGTGTGCCAGTAGCGGGGATCCCACTCGTAGGCATCGTCGTCATGCGCCGTGGTGAGCCGCTTGTAGGCATCAATGGAACGGACGTACTCCAGCAGCCGAGCCTGCAGTTCGTTGTCTTTTTCGTTGTAGGATTCCTTCGAAAAGTCCCAGACCACGTTGGCAAAGGCCTGGTAGCGGGCCACCACGTAGCGAAAATACTTACGTTCTTCGGGGCTGTTCTTCTCGGGCCAGTTGACCTTTTTGTTGTAGACCTTCAGCATGAGGTGGGCAACGATGCCCTTGTCCCGCAGCGCTTCCATCATCCCGTCGTAAAGCCGGAAGTATTCCACGTTCAGTCGCGTATGGTCCGGCTTTTCGTTCGTGCCTTCCCAGGCGTACATTTCGGGCGGGCCATAATCCCATTGATTCTGCTTCCCGGGGCTCCAACTGGTATCGTGCGCATAGACGTTCACCAGGGCATGATTGAAGCCGCGCGCGGCAATGCGGTTGATCAGTTTATGCATCTGGGTGCGCTTTGGATCTTTCATGTCGATACCCCACAACCAGTCGCATTCATAGCCCATGAGGAAATAGCGGGTGCCATCCTCGTAGCGGAAATGATACGGGTGGGCGGGATCGACGCGCAGGCCACCGTGGATTGCGGCATGGCTATTGGGGATGCATTCGATGTCGCTGTCGGTCTTTCCGTTCAGCGCCGCCAGTGGGGATTTGGTACGCAGGGTCCATTTCCCAAGGCGCACGGGGGAGAAGCGAATCTTCCACACACCGGCTCCGTCGTAGAAGCCAGGCACGGTAAGACGCACTCCATCCGGGCCGGTGAACTCGGCATCGATCTCCACATCGAAAGGATTACCTGTCGCCTTCGCGGCGAAGGAGAAATCGTGAGAATGATACTGTTGAATCTGCACGCCGGCCGAGGGCATGACGAGGGCCGCGAACACCAGGAAGACGCGAATCATGGATATATCATATGGAATTAGCCGCCGGGCCTTCCTGACCACTTTGACGGCCGCGGCCAAACCCCGCATGGAAGGGCTGGAAGATCTCGCCCGCAATCTAGGTGGACGCGGCGCAGTCCTTCTGGATGGACGCACGATGCACACGTGGGGCGATCAAGCCGAAGTCAGTGACTGGCTCTCCTCGGCCAAACCCGTTCTCAGCACCCTCCTTTTCTTTGCCCTTGCCGAACGCAAGATCAAAAGCATTGACGCGCTTGTGGCAGACCAGGGCTGGCCACTGGTGGAAAAGGATCGCACGATGACACTGCGCCACCTCGCCAATATGACGAGCGCCTACGCGCGTCCTGACCTACCAGGGGCAGCCTGGGCCTACAACGATTTCGGCATCAATCTCTATCAGAAGACTCTCTTCGACCGGATTTTCCGACAGGACCCGGAAGAGGCCGCAAACAAGCGATTCTCCCCTCTGGGGTTGCAAGACGGCTTGAAGTTTCGAGCCACCAACCGGCGCATGAGCGCTTCCGTGCGCGATTTTGCCCGTATTGCGCAGTTCTGGCTGGCTCGCGGCAAATGGCAAGGCAAGCAGATCCTACCCCGCCAATTCTTCAGCGATTACTGCCGCCCGCAAACACCGGTCGATCTGCCGCACACCGAGAAGGCTGAGACGAACGACTACCTGAAGCTGGGCAGCTATGGAGGCGGCTCCGATCATTTCACCGATTACGGCGCGGGCATCTACGGCTGCAACTGGTGGTTCAACGGGAAGGGCCGGCTGCATCCGAATGCGATCACGTGGCCGGATGCGCCGCGCGATACGTTCATGAGCATTGGCGCCGGGGGGAATTGCGCGGTGATGATCCCATCGCAGAAAGCGATCCTGTTGGCCGCACGCGCGAACTGGGGCAAGCACACTCCAGGAGATTCTGCGGCGCCCACCAATCAGCACATCAAACTACTCATCGAGGCTCTGGGGAAAGGTAAGCGATAAAACCGCGGAAGGTGACCTCCCGAGTTTCTCCGGCAAACACAGGCGCCAGGGTTTCTTCACACCAGGTGCGAATCTCGTGTTTAGGAGTGCCATTTCGGATGGCCGCCTCCACGTTCGTTTCCGTCAACGCGTACTCCAGATAGAAATCGGGGGCAATGGGGATGGGTACCGCGAACTCCTCGCCTTCCCGCAGCGCAAACCCGGGAGTATTCATGGAGAGCGTTTCAAGATTGACGGCGCGGCACGGCGGCGATGGATAGCGAAGCTTGAACTGCGCATTCCAACGAGTCAGCCCATCGGAACCGGCAAGGTCGCGGCCCTGCCCGAAATCGTAGACAACCAAGACGCCATCGTCGGTCACCACGCGCCGCGCTTCCGGAAAGAATTGCTCCAGATCGGCCCAGTTCAACGAACCGGCAGCCGTCAATAACGGCATCGATTTCGACCGCACGGGAATAGCTTCCGCGGCGCCGGCAACAAAGGAGGCATCGGGGGCGATCGACCCGCTCCAACGGAGCATGGCGACGAAGGGTTCCATGCCTATGGCCTCATCGGCGAGCGGACGCAGCGCACGGGTGGACAATCCTGTGCCACAGCCGATATCCAAGGCCCGCGCCACGTGGCCCACTCGCTTTTCCATACGCTCTACGATGTGAGGATGCACGGGCGGGCGCCACTGCGCGTAGCCCTCTCCAAGGTCATCCGAGTTGAAGATACCGTCCATCACGTTGTCCTCTGCCCTTTCCATTCCTGCGGCTTGCCTTTGTCCGGCATCAGGCGCACTGTGTAACTGCCGGGCCTGTGCACACGCGGGGTGAAACTGCGTCCTTGTATGCGTATCGTGAAGGCGACTTGGTTGTTCGATTCGTCGATCACCTGCACCACCGGATCGTCCACCGGCGATTTCACCTCTGGAAGCGCATAGCGCGCGTTGCTGATGCCGTTGTCGTACTGATGAATGGTGATCGGCCAGCCGGGGTAGGGCTTTGCGCCTGGCTTGGTGGCATCCACCTGCCGCGCCCAGTTCGCAAGTTGAATCCTGCGCGATTTCCTGTCCACCTCAACGATTCCGTACCCGGTGGCGCGGTCGTACAACGCCGCCGGCTTCAAACCGGTTTGCCGCGGATTGGCCACCGCATGGACGGTGATCTTGTTTCCGAAGCCTTCCACATACTCACCGCAGTAGCGCGGGCTATCGGCGGGACAATTCGCTCCCTTCTGCGCTGGGAACCAGCGGCGCGGAAAGAGATTGCTGATAGCCGGAGTGCATATCATGTACGGGCCATCGTTGAATTCGTCGATTCCGTAGCGGACCGTGCTTCCTAAGTGCTGATCGCCGCCGATGTGGAAGGCCGCGGCTTTGCGCATGGCCCGAAGCCCGCGTGTGCGCGGCGTCTGCGGCCAACCGTTCGAATCATGATCGGCCACCATCACTTCCCCCTCCGCATACTGATCCGGCCGCAGGACGGGTAGTTTCGAAGTGACCGAATCTGTGTTCGCGGGCGGCGGCAGAGTGCAGAGGTTCGCCCAGAGCGTCTGCGACACCAGCACTTTCATGTAGGCGCCATTCCAATCCTGGGCCCACTTCTCGAGGAATTCCAGTTGGCGTGAACCCAGCAGTTCGGCGCCGGGCACATCGCCATCCTGCGGGGCTTTGTAGCGCGGGTTCTGAGCCCAACCGTTGCGGATATCGGCCCACGGGACGCTGCTCCGTGGTGACGACTTCCACTTGCGATCTTCAATGATGGCGAAGCTCACGCCGCCGTACAAAAGGGACGTGTAATAGACTCCGATGCCCTGCCCCACGGGAGTGGGATCGAAAGGATCAGGCAGATGACTGGTCTGGTGCCGCTGCACCATGTTCACCAGTTCCGCCTCCATCTTATAGCCACCGGAATCCTGCCAGCTTTGCACCGGACTCGTTTTGGTTTCCGGATCGCTTGGGTCGATGACCGCTTTCTTTCCGGCCGAACCCCAGACGTTTCCGTGATACACATCATGATCGTCGGGCATGCAGATGGTGGGTATGTCGCGGAAAAACTCGCGAAAGCTCCAACCGAACATGAGCCACTTGCGCAGATTGTCCAGCGCGGCCTGCTCCGTAGGTTCGAACTGAATGCCGTAACCGCCCACGCCCTCGTAGATCTGGTCGCCGGTGAAGAAGAGGATGTCGGCGTTGAAGTGCTTCAAACTTTTGGTGAGATCGCTATGCGGGAAGCCGACATCGTTGCAGCAGGTGAGTGCGCCAATGGTGAGTTTCCGTCCGTCGCCCGGATCCTTGCGTACGGTGCCCTCCCAGGTATGCTGGCCGAAGACGACCCGATACGGCGTATCCTTGGTGTCGTCCCAATCGGGAATGCGGAAGGTCACGGTGCGCGCCAACTGATCCATCTCCGCCTTGGCCACTGTCTTCCATTGATTGCGCACCTTGGTGTGCAACTCCGCTTCATGCGTGCCTGCTTCGAGCGGCGCCAGTTGGGCGGTCATCTTCAGCACTCGACGGCTCAGCGTATGCATGGCGAAATAAATGGGACCGAAGGCGCGATCCTGAAACTCCGAGACTTTCGTGCCCGTGAGGGTCCAATCAGTGAACCAGAAGCGCATGGTGCCGCCGCGAAGAGCATTGCGCCGGTTCTGCGATATCTCCTGCGGGTTGCCGGAATGACACACGAGCGCGACACCTCCCTCCAGCGACGAGCCTGGCACGCTTTTTTGCACCTGCGCCATTCGCGTCCCGGCGCGATCGAGGGCTTCCAGCGTGAGTGTGTAGTCCTTCTCACCCGGCGTGGCAGTCAATTTCAATTGCAGCCCGTCAGTGAGAGGCACCTGCACGCCGCTATCGCCGGGTTTGTCGATGAACAGACGGCCCTGTGACGTGATTCCGGCATTCCTGCCCACACCATGCACGGCGTTGTCCCGATAGTCATGGAACTCGCCCTTGATGCCAACGCGGAAGCCGGCGAAGCCTGCTTCCAGCATCTGACGATCTTCCTCCAGCCGGCCGAGTTTGACGGACATGGTCAGATCGCCCTTGGACGCGTTCACTTCACGGGTTAAGAGGAACACGTTGCGATCCGCACCAGCGATGAAGCATTCCAGTCTGCCGTTGCGGATGCGCCAGTCCTGCATGGGATTGGCCCAATACTCGGGGCCCAACCAAGGGCGCGACAGATCAGGCTGCCATTGGCTGTGAAACTCGGCGGCATGGGCAGCCGCGGCGGCAACGGTTGTGGTGACGAAAGACCTGCGGGAAAGACGTGGCACCTTAACAGGATATCCACTCAGACTACAGAAGCGCGGTCGCGTGTGCCGGGCAACAGGATGCCGGTGAGATTCAGCGGATCGGAGCCGACGATTACCGTCGGTTCGGTCAAATCCGCAGACTCCCGGCGCACCTTGCGCAACAGGTCCAGTGCTTCCGGACGGGCGAACTGCTCTCCGGTGAATCCATCGACAAAGCGCCCCCCGCGAATCGTGCCCTGGGCCTCCATCTTGCGGAGCACCGGCAGCAGATCGCGCCAAGCCGGCGCCATCGACTCACGGGCCAGCAGATCACGAAACACGACGCCCCAGCGCAGCAGCAGTTGCTTCGCGATGCGTTCGTTGCGTTCCGCTGTGGCCACACCACCGGGAATGCGCCGGAAAAGCGCCCATCGCCCGGCGGCATGGCGGGGCCGCGCGAACTTTCCCTTCCCCTCTCCACGCCGCCGCTTCGGATCAATCAAGGCCCGCAAGTTTTCAAAGCCGTCCGCGGTCACTAATCCGGCAGCAACCAACTCCCACAAAGCGTCTTCGACTTCACTCGGCAGGCGGTGCGCGGCGCGAACCAGATCCGTGAAGAAGCAGGCGCCGTAACGCTCCAGCGCGCCCAGAACATCCCGCGCCGCATGGGACAATGCATCGGGCGGCAGCGGGACCTCTTCCACCAGCCAGCCGGCATCCTCGCGAAGGAAAAACGTAATCGGAGCGATGCGTGTCGGGCGCACCTGGCGGCCCTCGCCTTCCAAGGCCGGATGGGGCGACAATCGCCCCCACATCAGTTCGCCTGCGAGGCAAAGCTGATCGAGATAATCGGGATCATAATCGGCGATGCGCCGGGGGAAGATTTCGCTCTCCCAGGCGACGGCGGGAATTTCATAGCCCTGCAGTTGCCTCACCACCTGCATCAACCCTTCAACACCGGGCAATTGCGATCCGGGCGCGCGATGCTGCCAGATCTCGAGGAACCTGTGGAACTGCAGGGAGGTGACCGGCTCAATCTCGCGGCGGAGCCGGCCGAGAGTCGTGCGGTGAATGCGCGCCAGAATACGCCGGTTGCACCATTCCACCGGCCCATCCTTGCGCAGGTAGTGGCCCTGGAAGAGCTGCCCCTCGGCTTCCAATCGCAGCAGGGCCTGCTCGACGTCCGGTTCTGCCCAAGCCAGCCGTTCGGCCAGTGCGGCCGCGGTGACGGGCCCGAGGCACTCCATCCAACCTCGCAGCGTCTCCACGATGTTGCCGGCTAGCGCCAACCGTTCCGTTGCAACCCAGAACTCACGATCCGCGCGCCACACGGTGGAGGCGCGGCCGGTGGACGCCAATTCGCGATACCAATGCGTATGCTCCGCCATGGGCGGCATCGTAACCAGAGTCAACAGGGCATCGTGCAATTCGTCGGCATCCCGGATGAGCGGCCAACTCTCCTCGGAGACTTGGGCAATCGCAGCGGGGTCCAGAATGCCGTCGCCGCCGGAAATATCGCTGCGAAGCGTGCTGCGCATCTGCACGGCGCGCGTGCGCCGCTCCTCCAGCGGGGCATCGTCCAGGAATGCATACGGATTGGCGTTGAGAATTTCGTGCGAGAAGGGAGAGGCTTGGGTTGTCTCCGCGGCGACGGCGCGAATTTTCCCGGCGCGGATCCGGGTGATGACGGAACGCAGCCCGTCCAGATCCATAGCCTCGTGCAGGCAATTCTGGATGGTCTCTTTCACCAGCGGGTGATCGGGGATTCGGATGGGTCCGGAGAGATTCTCCTGACAGGCCACCTGATCGGGGAACACGGCAGCGAGCAGATCGTCGGAACGCATGCGTTGAATTGGCGGCGGTACGCGCCGTCCACCGGAGAAACGCAATATGGCCAGCGCCCGTGTGGCGTTCCATCGCCACCGCGCTCCGAACATCGGTGCCGGCAGCATCGCCTGGGTGAGGGTATCCTCCAGCGTTTCCGGCTTGAGAAATTCGAACACCAGTTCCAGTGGGAATGCATGCTGCTCGCTGAGCGAAATGACGATGCCGTTATCGGTGGCCGCAGCCTGTAATTCGAAATTGAACGTGCGGCAGAATTTTTTGCGCAGAGCAAGGCCCCAGGCCCGGTTCACACGCGAGCCGAACGGGGAGTGGATCACCAGTTGCATGCCGCCGGCTTCATCGAAGAATCGTTCCGCCACCACCGTATCCTGCGATGGCAATGCTCCGAGGGCGGCCGTGCCTGCCACCACGTACTCCAGGGCCTGCCGTGCAGCGCTTTCTTCGAGCCCACACTGGGTCATCAGAAACGATGCGGCCTCGGAGCCTTTCTCAACCATCTGCATGCGCAACCGGGCCACTTCGGCGGAGAGTTCCGCGGATCGCCCTGGAGCTTCGCCGAACCAGAACGGCACGGATGGCGGCGCGCCATGCGCATCCTCCACACGGACGCGTCCCTGCTCCACGCGGCGGATACGCCACGAATTCGTGCCCAGCAGGAACACGTCGCCGGCCATGCTTTCGATGGCGAAGTCTTCGTCGAGAGTTCCCACGTTGCGTCCATCAGGCTCGGCCACCACCATGTAGTTCGCATTTTCCGGAATCGCGCCCCCGGATGTGATGGCAATCAACCGCGCGCCGCGTCGCCCTTTGATGCGATGGTTCACTTGATCGCGATGGAGAAGCGCTGCGCTGCGCCCGCGCGACGTAGCAATGCCTTCGGACAACATCGTGAGGAGGGCATCGTAATCGGAGCGGGGCAGATCGCGGTAGGGATATGTCCCGCGCACCAGCGCAAACATCTCTTCCTCATCCCAAGTCTCGCAAGCGCACGATGCGACAATCTGCTGCGCCAGCACGTCCAGGGCGTTGCACGGTACTTCGATTCGCTCCAGATCCCCGGACCGGATCGCCGACACCAGGGCTGCGCACTCGATGAGTTCATCGCGAGTGGTGGCAAACAGCCGCCCCTTCGGCATTGCCCCAACCCAATGGCCGCTGCGTCCGACGCGCTGGAGCGCGACTGCGATGGAGCGCGGGGAGCCTACCTGCACCGCCAGATCCACGGTGCCGATGTCGATGCCGAGTTCGAGCGAAGCCGTCGCCACTACGGCCTTCAATTCCCCGTTTTTGAGCATCGTCTCGGCTTTGAGCCGTAACGGCCGCGACAAACTGCCGTGGTGAGCCAGGACGTGGCCTTCGCCCAGGCGCTCCGATAGCGCGTGTGCGACGCGCTCCGACATACGGCGCGTGTTCACAAACACGAGTGTCGTGCGATGGGTGAGGATGTGCTGGGTGATGCGGTCGTAGATTTCACCCCACATCTCGTTGCTGGCTACAGGACCGAGTTCATCGCGCGGAATCTCGACCGCCAGATCCATCGCTCGCCGGTGTCCGACGTCCACAATCTGAGTCCGGTCCCCAAGAAATTGCGCAATCTCCTCCACCGGCTTCACCGTGGCGGATAACCCGATCCGCTGCGGGCGCACCTCACTCAGTGCCTGTAGCCGGGAGATGCTGAGGGCCAGGTGCGAACCGCGCTTGTCGTCGGCCACCGCGTGGATTTCATCGAGAATCACTGTGCTGACGCGGCGCAGCATCCGCCGTGGTCCCTCCGCGGTCAACAGGATATATAAAGATTCGGGAGTGGTCACCAGGACGTGAGGCGGCTTCCGCCCCATCTGCTGGCGTTCGGCCATGGGCGTATCGCCGGTGCGAACCGCGGTGCGAATTGGGGCGAGCGGCACGCCATGCTTTTCCGCCAGTTGGCGAATCTCGGCCAAGGGCCGGTCGAGGTTCTTCTGGACATCGTTGCTCAAGGCCTTCAAAGGCGAAACATAGAGCACCTGTGTGGCATCTTCCAGGGTTCCGGCACGTGCTTGTTGAACCAGGCGATTCAGGCAGATGAGGAATGCAGCCAGGGTTTTGCCCGATCCCGTGGGCGCACAAACCAGCGTATCGTGGCCCGCCGCAATCGCAGTCCAGCCACGCAACTGTGGTTCCGTCGCCTGAGCGAAGCGTGCTTCAAACCATTCCCGCACCAGAGGATCAAAGTCGCGGAGAAACATCCTTCTTTCATTTTCTAACGCTCTCAGGAGAAACGGTGCATCCAGAACACAGAACGCGCGCGTGCTTCGAATGTTGAATACGACCGTAGGAGATTCACAAATGAACAAGTTCAAGATGCTGACCCTCGCCGCCGCCATGGCTATGACCGCCATCGCCGGCAGCACGGCGGACATCGTCGACACCGCCGTTTCCGCCGGTTCCTTCAAGACCCTGGTAGCTGCTGTACAGGCTGCCGGACTGGTCGAAACTCTGAAAGGCCCCGGTCCGTTTACCGTATTCGCGCCCACTGACGAGGCATTCGCCAAGCTGCCCGCCGGAACGGTGGAGGAGTTGCTGAAGCCGGAAAACAAAACCAAACTTGCGGGCATCCTCACCTACCACGTGGTCAGCGGTAACGTCACCGCCGAACAGGTGGTGAAGATGAACTCGGCCGCTACTGTTAACGGCCAATCTCTCCGCATCCAGGTAAAGAATGGCTCCGTGATGGTCAATGATGCCAAAGTCATTAAGACGGACATCGCCACGTCGAATGGCGTGATCCACGTTATCGATACCGTTGTTTTGCCAAAGTAACTCCCATGTCTGTGACCCAAATTGAGGCGAACCAACTCGCTTCAGTGATCGAAACCAAGCGAACCAAGGACGGGGTGGATCTTGCCACCCTGTCTCTTTTATCCCCTGTCCTGGTTGTATTCTTGCGCCACACCGGGTGCATGTTCTGCCGGGAAACCATGGCCGAAATCGCCCGCTTGCGACCGCAACTGGAAACCTCAGGAGTGCGTATTGTCCTCGTCCATCACGGGCGGTCGGCGACGATGGAGCGGATGCTAAACAGGAACGGTCTGGGGGGGCTTGACAGGATCTATGACGCCGACCGCTCGCTCTATCGGGCGTTCGGGCTGCGACGCGGCCGCGCGAGCCAAGTCTTCGGCATCAGCATCTGGCCGAGAGCGCTTTCCGCACTGCGCAAACATGGAGCGGGCATCCCGTCCGGAGACCCATTTCAGATGCCTGGCGTGTTTCTTCTGCATCGCTGCGAGGTGCTTCAATCCTTCCGGCACCGGCGTATTTCGGACCGGCCGGACTACGAAAACATCGCTTCTGACTTTACTGAAGATTAAATCGATCAACCAATTTTGATCTTCAGATAACTAAAGTTGACTGTAGATAAATCTATCTCGTCCGCTGGGCATCTACTAAAGTGTCATGAATGCAATCACCAGCTCACCCTTGATGCCTCCCTCTGACGACGAACGCCAGCTTGTGGAACGCGCCAAAGCTGGCGATCCAGAGGCTTTTGCTGAACTTGTGCGGCGCAGCGCGCAATCTTCGCGCCGCTTGGCACTTTCCGTGCTGAAAAACCAGGATGCCGCGGAGGACGCCGTCCAGGATGCCCTCTCCCAAGCCTGGGAGCACGTTCCGCGGTTTCTCGGCGAGTCCAAGTTCTCAACCTGGCTATCCCGTATCGTATTTAATCAGTGCCTGATGTACTTGCGTCGGGCGCGGCGTGTCAGTTTCATCGCACTCGATGATTCCGGCTCCGAGGACAACCGGCCTTACCTCCAATTACAAGCGGAGAGCCCCACTCCGGAACAGGGTCTTGGGCAGAAAGAGATGGTGGCCGCCGTCCGGAAAGAGGTTCAGAGGCTTCCCAAACTTCTGCGTGAACCTTTGATTATGCGAGACTTGCAGCAACTTCCGTTGGAAACGGTGGCGAGCCGTTTGCAAATCTCCGTGGCTGCTACAAAATCCCGCCTGCTACGTGCCCGGTCCGAGTTGCGTGTGCGGCTGGAACGGCACTGCGGGAGGCCTGGAATGGCAAGTTTGGCCTAGGTAACACCTAGGCCAAATGTACTAAGATTATCCTTGATTAGTACTAGTTCCTCGTGTAAGATAATAAACGTATCTCGAGACATCTTGCGGAGGAGACATGCGTTCATTCGTCTTGAGCAGTCTAGTACTACTGTGCGCGGGCGTAGCAGCCCACGCCGTGAGTTTTAAGAACACCGCCAACGGCGTGTGGAGCACCGGTTTGGATGCCTCCGCGGTCGTAATGACGGGAAACACTGCTGACAGTCACTATTTTTTGATCCAGCCGGCAGGCTGCAGCGCCGTACCAACACCAGCCAACTGTACCGGCTTCGGCCCCAATGCGATCACGGTCGTCGGTCCCCCGGGAACGATTTGGTCGGCGAACGACGCCAATTCCGCATGGGTTGGCCCCATCGGGAACCAAAGTGCCGTTCAGAATGACACGATCTACAACAGTTCGGTGAATCCTTACACTTACCGGATGATAGTGGATTTTGCGGCTTTGCACCTGTACTTCAACACTGCAAATATCAGTCTGCGGGTATTGAGCGACAACAATGTGAACAATGTGGGCAACCCTTCTGACCAGTCGCACATTCGGGTTTGCTCGATTGGAGACGCCAGCAACCGGACGCCGTGCGGGATCACTACCCGAGTCACAGGTTCGGCAACGGGCGCGGAGAATACGAACCCCTTCTCCAGTCAGGCCCCTGTCAACATCGGCCCTTCCTACTTTACTTCGGCGTTGATGGCGATTGACTTCGTGGTCTACAACTCACCGATCGCCTTCGGCGCCAATCCTTCGGGATTGCGTGTGGAAATACTCTCCGCGACAGCGGATCCGGTTCCGGAACCGATGACGGTATCGCTGATCGGCTTTGGGCTCCTGGGATTAGGTTGGATGGCCCGCCGGAAGTAAACCCGCCCGAAAAGATTGTCCTGAAACAGGCGCAGTGGGAATAACCACTGCGCCTTTTCTGTCTCTCAAGTTGCTATCGATAACAGCTCAGGATGGACCTCAAAGCCTCTTCCCACCGGTTCCAGGCAAACTCCAACACCAGTCGAGTAAAGTCAACCGTGTCTCCATGTTAGACCGGAAAAGCCTCTCCGGGAACGGTGTTTTCCACCTATTTTCCACAGCATTTGCAATTCCCAAACATGGAGCCAACTCTCGCTTCCTCAACAAGTTATAGAGGAAAATCGGTACGTCCTTTTTTTTCTTGACTCACTTCCCAAACCATCATAAGATCCAAATCAAACGAAGGATTTGTTCGGTTGTGAAACCGTCGAATCTGATTCTCCCATAACATCACCCCGGCTGATCCGGGGCTTCTTGCCGATGCTCACCCCACGGGGTGAGCATTCGCATTTTAGGGGGCACTAGCGGGGAACTTCGACCGAATGCCCGGATCTCGCCGAAGCGAATACAGCCTCCAGGACGCGCATGTTCCGCAGGGAGTCTTCCAGGGGCACGGGTACCGTTCCGAGCCCCCTTACAGCCCTGGAAAAGGCTTCTCCCTGTACCGTATATTGATCGCAGACAGGGAAGAACTCCTCGGAGATGGTGCTTCCCGAAAGGTCTCCACCATCGTCGATGAAAAGCCGGCACGCCCTGTCCGGCGGTGCATTGAAGGGGATCTCCACCTCAATCCGGCCCTTCGTCCCATAGAACTGCATCCGCTGATAGGGCACGATCTGCATCCCACAGGTGAAGATGCATTGTCCGGAGGGGTATTCGAGCAAGGCCGACGTCAGCCGGTCCACCTGCCACTGGGGATGGTTCTCCATCACCGCGCTCACGCGCAACGGCTCTTCACCAAAAATAAACCTCGAACAATGAACAGGATAGCAGCCAATATCCATGAGTGCGCCACCGCCCCACTGCTTCACGCAGCGCACATTGCTCGAATCGGAGAGGAAATAGCTGAAGAAACCAAACACGCTGCGCAGCTCTCCGATCCGCCCGCTGGCGATCAACTCCTTCACCTTCAGCCACTGTGGGTGCGTATGCACCATAAACGCTTCGCCGACGCACACTCCGGTGCGGTCGCGCGCGGCGATCAGGTCGCCGACCTCTTCCGGACTGAGTCCGAGAGGTTTTTCGCACAGGACGTGTTTGCCGGCCTCCGCCGCCTGGATGGACCAGGGCACATGGAGGTGGTTCGGCAGCGGATTGTAGATGGCATCAACGTCGGGATCCGCCAACAGGTCTTCGTAGGAGCCGTATGCCTTGCCGATTCCGAGCGAAGCAGCCGCTTCCTGCGCTTTTGCCAACTCTCGGGAGGCGATAGCCACCACCGGGGTCATGCCGCTCTTCTGCATGGCTGGAATCACCTTCTTCGTGGCAATCTTGGCCACCCCCAGCACTCCCCAACGCACCGGCTTGATTTCAGCCATCGCGCCTCCTACTTGTGCAATCCGAAATGTCCCACAAACATCGAATCCACACCCGAGGAGTAGAAACTCCGCACTGCGTCACGGGGGGTGCAGACCAACGGGTCGCCGAACAGATTGAACGAGGTATTGTACAGTACAGGTAACCCGGTGGATTTCCCGGCAGCATGCAACAGACGCCAGTACAGGGGGTTATCCTTCTCCGCCACGGTATGTACGCGGACCCGGTCTGCTCCGAGAATCGCTGAAGTGAAGCGTTCCCGGTGGGCGGGCCGCACCCGGCCGACTGTAGCCAGGAAACGCGCATTCGACCCGACATCAAAGTACTCCGCGGCGAGTTCCGCGGGCACCGAGGCGGCGAACTTACGGAAGCCCTCGCGGTGCTTGACGAAAAGATTCAGGTTCTCCGTCGAATAGGGATCCAGTGGAGATGCCAGCAGGCTCCGGTTTCCCAACGCCCGCGGGCCGAACTCCATCGCTCCGTGCATCCAGGCGACGATCTTGTGGGCGTTCAGCTCAGCCACGGCCGCATCAATCAACTCATCTGTTGTCAACAGATAGCGGAACCGCAGCTTGCAGTTCTCGAGCACCTGCTTGATTTCCTCCGGGGTAAACTCCGGCCCCAGAAAGAGGTGGTCGAAGGGGATCCGCCGCTGTTCGCGGCAGGCATGATGCCAGGTATGGGCAGCTGCGCCGATCGCTGAACCGGGATTGCCCGCGGAAGGCTGCACGTACACGGAATCCCAGTTCCCACTTCGCTCCAAGGCTTCCACCAGAAGCGCATTCAAACCCAGGCCGCCCCCCAGGCACAGGCGTTCACCCTGACCCGCCATGCGGATGACGGCTTGCTCCGTAGCCCGCTGCACTCCCGCGGCGATATGAGCATGCAACTCCGCAGGAGGTACCTGGCCGTCGTCCAAGCCCAGCGCCCGATAGAACTGTGCGCTGAATCCTCCGTGGCCAATCCGGTTCCCGTCGAAATAGGATCTGTCCAGCCGGGGCCATTCGTCAGCCGAAAGAATCCGCTCAAACAGATCCACGAACCTGTCGTCGCCGGAAGTGGACAGCCACTGGACCTTATGCTCGTCAGTGCCTGGGGCAAACCCTAGCAATTGGGTCACCCGGCCGTACAGATGTCCGAGGGAATCGGGGAAATAGAGTTCGCGCTCGAGGTCTATCTCTGCTCCGTGGGCATTCCAGAGGGCGCCGCAGCGCAGATCCCCCGAACGGTCGAGTGTAAGCACCTTGGCATCGGAGAAAGGCGATACATAATAGGCAGCCGCGGCATGCGCCAGATGGTGATCCACCACCACCAATTGGCTGTTTGGAAAGCGCTGCCGCAGTTCCAGGTGAATCCGGGCATCTGCGGAACTCGCCAGGGGACGCACGAGCGCGACATAATTCACATCCTGCGCGTGCACCTTCGCCCGCTGCAGGCAGAACGAAAGGGAATGCTCCGGCAACCCGCCTACCTGCTTTTGGCGGGAGAGCTTCTGTTCCTCCACCGCCGCCACCAACTGGCCGTCTTTCACCAGCGCACAGGCTGCTTTGGCGTGCGCTCCCGCCATCCCTACAATGATCATGCTTTGCTTTTGCCTTGGTTCAAATTCGGCCGGATAGCCGAACTTCCAGTATACGGTGCAACCGGCAACCGCCGTTCATCGAGCGCCAGGCTATTCGGTAATTCCTGTCTGATGCATCAACCACGCGTATTGAAACGCCACTTCGCGCAATCGGTCATAGCGCCCGGAAGAGCCGCCGTGCCCGGCACCCATGTTCGTCTTCAAGAGTAGCCCATTCTCATCCGTTTTCAAGGTGCGCAACCGGGCTACGTATTTGGCGGGCTCCCAGTACATTACCTGGCTGTCGTTCAAGCTGGTGGTGACTAGAATCGCTGGATAGGCTCGCTTTTCAAGGTTGTCGTACGGGCTGTACGTCTTCATGTAGTCGTACGCCTGTTTTTCGTTTGGATTCCCCCACTCCAGATACTCGCCCACAGTCAGGGGAAGCGACGCATCCATCATTGTATTCATCACATCAACGAACGGAACGGCCATGTGAGCGGCTCGGAACAGGTCCGGGCGCATATTGATCACCGCTCCGATGAGCAATCCACCGGCGCTTCCCCCCTCAATCACAAGCCGCTCCCGGCTGGTCCATTTTTCTTTCACCAGGAACTCTGCGCAGTCGATGAAATCCTGGAACGTGTTCTTCTTTTTCATCAACATGCCATCTTCGTGCCAAAGTTCTCCCATTTCGTTGCCGCCGCGAATGTGGGCGACGACGTAGATCATTCCGCGGTCGAGGAGACTGAGCCGGGGATTGGAAAAGGAAGCGCTCATGCCGATGCCGTAGGAGCCATACCCATAGAGGAACAGCGGCGCGGAGCCGTCGCGCTTCACTCCCCGCTTGTAAACCACCGACATCGGCACCCGCACACCATCGCGCGCCTTCGCCCATACACGCTCCGACACATACTGCTTCGGATCGTACCCGCCCAGGACTTCCTCCTGCTTGAGCAGTTTCGAGGTTCCCGTTACCACGTCGTAGTCGAACACACTCGACGGCGTGACCATCGATTGGTACATGTAGCGGAATGTAGTTGTGTTGTACTCCGGGTTTGCACTGGGCGAGGCCGAGTAAACCGGTTCTGGAAATGTCAAAGCCTTCCATTTACCGGTTTGAAAATGGATTAGGCGGAGGCGGTTGACTGCTTCGGATTTCTCCACGACAACTCCGAAATCCTGAAACAGGTCAATCCCCTGCAGCAGGACGTTCGACTGGTGCGGCAGGAATTCCTTCCAATTGGCCGGCGAAGGATCGCCCGCCGGGGCCGTCACCATGCGGAAGTTCTTCGCTCCCTTGTTCGTGCGGATGTAGAACAGCCCGTTGCGGTGATCAATATCGTAGCGATGCTTTTTCTCTCGCGGGAGGACTACGCGAAAAGCCTGCTGCGGCTGATCCGCGGCCAGGTACCGCACCTCCGTTGTATCGGTGCTCCCGATTTGCAGAACCAGGTACTTCTGATCCCGGGTCTTGCTCAGGTGGACGCGGAATAATTCGTCTTTCTCCTCGTAGAGCGGTCCTTCCACGGGCTTTCCCAAAGTCAGGCGCCACAACGTGTCCGACCTCTTGGTGACTTTCTCCTCTGTTGTAAACAGCAAAGTGCGGTTGCCGGCAGCCCACTGCACACTGGTGACGCGTTCGGCAATGTCGGCCTGCACCTCGCCAGTGGCCAGATTCTTCACCTGTAGCTTGTACTGGCGGAACCCCGTCGTGTCGGTGGTGTACGCCAGCATCTGGTGATCTTCACTAAGGGTCATGGCTCCAACGGCGAAGAACTTGAGGCCCTTGGCCAATTGGTTCCCGTCGAGCAGAACCTCTTCCGGGCTCTCCATGCTCCCCCTTCGGCGGCATTGGATGGGATACTGCTTCCCTTGCTCGGTCCGCGAATAGTAAAAATAGGGTCCTCGCCTGTAGGGCACACTGAGATCCGTCTGTTTCATCCGGCCCACGATCTCTTTGTAGATCTTCTCCTCGAAGGCCTTCAGTTGAGCCGTCTTCTCCTCCGTGTAAGCGTTCTCCTCTTCGAGGTAGCGGACCACTTCGGGATTCGACTTGTCGCGCAGCCAAAAGTAGGGATCGATGACCGTAGCCCCGTGCCGCTCTTCGCGGTGATCGACACGTTTGGCCACTGGCGGCGCGGCGTGGACGGCTGCCGCGGAAACCACGATGAGCGAGAGGATAAGGTACACGAACATGAGCCTCCTCAGCCTGTAAGCTTATACTTCGTACCATTTTAGCCCCGCAGCGGCAAGGGGCTGCACGCTTTCGACTTGTGAATCGTCATGACTAACAGGGCGCAACAACCAGCACCATGGCTGAATTCCTACTCAAATACGCCGATGCGCGTGGACAGATCAAGGAACAGGTAGCCGAGGCCGATTCCGAATCGGACTTGCGCGACAAGTTCGCCCAACAGGGCTTCCTGATCTACTCCATTAAGCCCACCGGCAAGAGCCTGGTCGCCAGCCTGGGCGTCGGCTCGAGCCGCAAGCGCATCAATATGGAGAAGTTCCTGATCTTCAACCAGCAGTTCCTGACGCTGGTCCGAGCGGGACTCCCCATCCTCAAATGCCTGGATCTGCTCGCCGACCGGCTCACCGACCCCAAACTCGGCAAGTACATCCAGATCGTCCGCGACGAAGTGCGCAACGGAGCGCTGCTGTCGGATGCATTCGGGGCCGCCGGCGTCTTCCCTCCTATCTATGTCACGTCGATCATGGCGGGCGAGAAATCCGGAGCGCTCGTGGAAGTGCTGGAGCGCTATCTTGCCTACCAGCGCCTGTCCATGTCTGTACGCAAGAAATTGATGCTGGCTTTGATCTATCCGGCTGTGCTGATCGTTCTGGTCACGGCGCTCATTGTGTTCATGGTGACCTATGTTGTGCCGCAATTTGCCACCCTTTACGCGGGATTATCCGCCGACCTCCCCGGCATCACCCAGATGCTGATCACCGTGGGAACCGCGGCACGGGAATACATTCTGCTGATCATTCTGGGCATCGCCGGCACGGTGGTGGGAGCACGGCTGTGGGCCCAGACGGAGACCGGCAAGGAGAAACTGGATCAGTGGAAGCGCAACACGCCCGTATTGGGCGTGATCTGGATCAAATACCAGGTGGCCCAATTGGGACGCGTTCTCTCCACGCTGCTGCTCGGCGGCATCCCCCTGGTGCAGGCCCTGGAAACTGCCTATTCTTCCATGGAATCACGGCTGCTTCGGCGCGCGCTCGAACAGGCGCGTCAGTTGGTGAAGGAAGGGCAGCCTCTTTCTGGCTCTCTCAGTAACGCCAAGCTCTTCCCTCCCCTGGCGATCGACATGATTGAAGTGGGCGAATCCACCGGTGCACTTCCGGCAATGCTCAACTCCGTGGCCGAGTTCTATGAAGAGGATGTCACCACCCAGATGACTGCGACGCTGAGCCTCATTGAGCCCGCCATCATGATCTTCATGGGTGGCTTCGTAGCCTTTGTTCTGGTGGCCCTATACCTGCCGATCTTCTCGCTCTCCGATTCGCTGGGTGGACCGTAGTCTGCCCAGAACGCCGCCCTCATTGCAGCCACTCTTTGGCGAACTCCAGGTCTTGCGTCTCGCTCATCTCGCTAATATCTCCTAGCACCCAGCGGTTGCGAAACGGTGGCCCCGGAGCCACTACCCGTCCCATCCAGTTAGCGGCATCAGTCCACAAAATCTTACGAGGGGCAGTCAATTTGGCAAGATCCGCGATATCCCAGCGCAGTGCAAACCCGTGAATGGTGGCGTCGGAAAGCGCCGTGTTGAGTGTGTTTTCCAACGCTTCCACAAAGGTGTGAGGAGTTCGATCGAGCCAGATGCCGCCAATGCGCTTGTCCACCGCTGCGGCCAGCAAAAGCCAGAAACCTTTCCCCCCTTGCGCCGCGGCCCGCACCGAGGACGAATCCACATCGGCGCGCGCGCACAGCAGATCCACGGCCCGCACAATGTCGAAAGCTCTCCGTGCGGGCAGACTGACGCCGATCTCATCGGCCCGTGTGTTGGAAAGCCAATCGCCGACATACGGCCGGCGTGTGTCGACTACGGTCGATCGCCGCGGATCCATCACCATCACGACGCGCCCCTGCTGCGCGGTCCGCTCGGCTAAAAATTGCGAAAGCTGTCCGTCCAGCAACAACACGGCAGGTTTCTTGCCTCCACCAGGTGGAAGAAGCAGCGTGGCGTCAATCTCAATGCCCGGCTCGCTCTCAAACCGGACCCTTTGCCGCCGTAGCCCGTTTGCGGTGGACTCCTCCGCCACCGAGACCTTCGGCGCACTGCCGTCCGCTTCTATGCCCAAGCGGCGCAGTTCCGCGGACAGTTCGGAAAGGCTGCCGGGCCTGCGCTTGGCGTGATAGGCCTCCAGCAGAATCTGATGCAACTTCCGGCTTCCCGGAAGATCCTCCACTCTACCGGTCTTCGTCGCCAGCAGTTCGTGATTGGCGTACGTTTTCACAGGCTGTTCGCGCCAATCCCCTTGTCCGTCCTTGAGCCAGCGAATCAGCCAGCGATACATCGCTTCGCGGCTCATCAGCGGCGTCCCATGCCCGCCCGGTCCAAGAATCAGTTCGACCTTTTCCTCGGCCCCAAACAACCGGTACCAGCGCCGTGCTTCTTCAAACACCAATTTTGCCGCAGCGGGGGTGAAGTAATCCTCTTCCGTGGCGTGCAATTGCCACGGCACCGGTGCCGATAGCTCTACGAAATCCGCCGTATCCAAACCAAGTGCCAGTTGGCTCGGCATTGTCATCTCGGAATGCGGATTCGCGCCCGAGAACAACAGCCGGTAGGAAACGGGAAAGCAAGAGGGAATGACTGCTTTCAGCCGGATGTCAATGGCGCCCAGGAACGTCGTCAGCGCACCACCGCCGGAGCAACCAGCCGCGGCGAGGCGCTGTGGGTCTACTTCCGGCCGGCTCGACAGATAGTCCAGGGAGCGAATCGCATCGTGCAGAAAATAGCGTGCCAGCCCTTCTCCGATCAGCCCGGCTTGTGCCCCGAGATGGATATGCTCGTTCACTGACCAGCCGGCCGCCGGAGCTTTCAACTGCGCATCGTAGGTTTGCTCGCGCTCTCCCTGACCAACCGGATCGAAAGCCAGTGAAACAAAGCCCTTCAGAGCCAGGTTTGCGGCCAGCCGCTGCGGTTCGGCCTTTCCCTCCTGCGTGTGGCCGGCCTGAAAAAGCACGCCCGGATAGCGGCCCGGACGGCTCGGGCGGTACAGGTTCGCGGTCACGAAATAGCCGGGCAGACTCTCGTAGAGAATCTTCTCAATCACATACCCGCCGGCCTCAATGCGGCCCGTGATCTTGGCGTTGAGCGGCCCTTTGTATGCCGGCAAACCGCCCAGTGACTGCAGAATTTGCCCCCGAACAAACTCCTTGCGCCGCGCGGCATCCTCAGGTGTCCGCACCGCGGCAATCGCCTTTTCACGCTGCTCCAGTTGCCGTTGCGCCATGCCGTCCAGCCATCGCAACAATTGGTCGGGATTGGATTGTGCCTGTGCACCGGCCACTGACAAGAGAGCGAGGGTTAAGATCACGCCTTGCATTATACGGTGGCAGGGGACGGAGTTAGACTGAAGGTGTGCCCATTCCTGTATTTCTGAGCCATCCGCGCCCAAATTCTCCGCAGCAGGAACAATTAGTCCAGAAGGTACGAAGCTACTTTCAGCAGCGCGACCTGGAGCCGCGCACCCTCGGTATCATCGACTACGACACGGAAGTTCCGCTCGCCAGTATTCGCCGCATCATGCTCGAATGCAATGGGGTGTTAGTGCTTGCGTTACGCCGCTACCGCATTGACCATGGCGCTGCGGTGTACTTGGACAAAGTAGGCACACTTCAGGAACGGGACATTTCCGGAACTCATATCACCAGCCCATGGTGTCACCTCGAAGCCGGAATGGGCTTCCAGCTTGGCCTCCCTGTGCTTGCCTTCCGGGAATCCGGTGTGATTGCCGACGGAGTCCTGGAACATGGCGTAATGGCTGCATACATGCCAGAGATTTCTCTCGATGGAGACATCGACCGTTTCCTCCAGTCACCGGAATGGCGCCAACTGATCAATCGCTTCGAAGCCGATGTGCGCGAACTTCGCCGCCAAAAAGGAATCCCGTCGATGCTGAGGATGCGAGCGGGCTAAGCATCAATTGGATTGCGCCGCAGCCTTCGCCACTTCCACGGCAAACACATACGTATCCCCAAACATGTTCGACCGGAACACCACCCATTTCTGATCCGGAGTGAAGCTCACGTTCGGCTCCAGGCGGTACTGGTGTTTTGACATATTCACCAATTTCTCCGACCGTAACACTCCGGGCTGCACGAAGCTCTTGTCCTCCAGACCGCGATTGGGAATCAGCTCCGGCCGGAACAAATAGATCCACTGCCCATTCTTGGCCTTGGCCACCTGCCCGGGATCGCCGCCATCGCCCGTGAACAGCTTTCCGTCCCGAGTCACATTGAAGTGAATCGACCATTCATCCCGCTGCAGGTGATACCACTGCCTTGCCTCGGTCTCCACGTTGTAAGCCGCCAGCCAAAAATCTTCACCACGCGGAGTCTGCAGGTCGTACCAGATCGTCTTCCCGTCCGCACTCCAGAATTCGTGCCCCCAAATCTCCATCGCCATGGTCCGCGAATGGATCTTCTTCGGCTGTCCGCCCGTGGTGCGCATCAGCCAGATCCGGTCCACTTTGTGCCAGGGGCCCTCGTGACAAAACATCAGCATCGTCGGATCAGTCGGCGAGAACAGCAGGTGATTCAGCCAGTTGTTGTCCTTGTGAATCGTCTTCACTTCGCCGGTCTGAACATTCATCGTGAACAGGCCCATCGGTAGTTTCGCCGCCCATCGCTCTTCCATCATCTGCCCTTTGTTGCGGGGCTGATCGAGCGAGTGTCCCTGCTGCTGCGCGGGTGCCCCTGCCTCCGAACGCGGCGGACGGGCGTTGTTGTAATCGCGCCCGTCGCCTTCAATATAGGTCCCGGCCAGCAAGGTCTCGTCGGCATTGACCGTGGAGATTCCACCTCGCGGGGGCAGATCGCCAATCTTCTTCGTCTCCCCCGAATCCACATCGGTCCAATACGCCGCGCCATCCCGCAGATAGTAGACACGCTGATGGCGGCGCCCCGCGTCAATCATCCGCACACGGCCCTGTACGGCCTGCCTCACGGTCTTCTTCTCCAGGTCGAATACGGAGATGCCATCCGGAGTTGTGTACACCAGCCGCTTTCCATCGGCTGTGTATCCGTTCTGATTAAAGTACAGGCTGGCGCTGCCCTTCTCTTTGGTCAGGCGCACAACGCGGTGGCCCGTATCCGGATCCACCCAAGACACCGGCGGCTCATCCGCTGCCAGCATGGGCACGATCAGGATTAATCCAACCAGAAGCCGGTTCATGTCAACCCTCCCTTTCAAAACTGCAGCTTCAACCCGAGTTGCAACGAGCGCGGGCTATTTTGCTGGCTCGTGATCAACCCGAAGTTCGCATTGTTGATATCCAACGAAGCGGGCCCATTGAAGATCACGGAATTGGTGACGTTGAAGGCTTCCGCGGCGAAGTCCAGTTTGAAGCGTTCTGTAATGCGGAACTGGCGAGTTACACTCATATCCTCGTTCCAGAAGCCTGGACCGTAGAGGCCATATGCCCCGGCCCCGGGCGTATTGCCGTAGGTGTATGGCGCAGGGTTCACGAATGCCGTGCGATCAAGAAATGCCGGCCGCGCACCCAGCAGATCGCCGCTTCCCCAATCCCCGTTGATGCGAACCTGGCCGTTGAAGCTCGGGTTGTACGAAGCACGGCAACCTCCTGCCATCGGCAGTTGACACGCTGCCGCAATCACGCCATAGGGATTGCCCGATCGCAGCCGCGTGATACTCGACAGCCGCCATCCTTCCGCCAATCCACGCACCACAGCGTTGGCGGGATTGACGGCGCGCCCGCGCCCGAATGGCAACTGATACACCACCATCGCATTGAACACATGGCGGCGATCGCTCTCTCCATGTGTCTTCTCGGGAGCCCAGAAGTATTCGCTGCGGCCGGCCCCCGCATCGGAAAGGGTCTTACTCCAGGTGTGATTGATATTGAAGGTCAACCCGTTCGCCATGCGCTTCTGCAAGGTGAGTTGCAGCGAATTGTAGTTCGAACTCGCCAGGTTTACGAAATCGACGCCCACGCTCGAATACTGCGGAAACGGCCGCAGCATCTGGGCAAATGTTCCGCGGAAACTCGCATACGGCAGCGACACTTCCGGCAGAATGGCCCGAGCCTGTGCCAGCGACGTGGCATTCACTTGCGAGTTGAGGAGATTCCCCAACGCCAGATATCGAGGATGAATCTGGCCCGACCAGATGCCTCGTCCGCCGCCACGCAATAACTTGCCATTACCACCGGCATAGCCCGCGGTCAGCGTGATGCTGGGCGTAAGCGAGTGCTGAAGAGAAAAATTCCAGTTCTGGTAACGCGGCGGGCGAGCACCTTCTTCCGGGTTGTCATAGCTCACGGAGCCAGCCGTTGTACGGACGGCGTTGAAGCCTGTGTTCAACGTCGCGTCAATGAAGGGAGGCCGCTCATAAGCGGGAACCCCGTCATCCCAATCGAAAGCGGGACTGAAGCCGTCGGGAGAGGGGAACCCAGGCGCAGCGGTGAACCCAAGCTTGCCCGTGCCTTCACGCGCTCCACCACGGCCACCCACTGCGCCGTGACGCGTATACATCATGCCGTATCCGGACCGCACAACGGTCTTGTCCCCCAGCCGCCAGGCAAACCCCAGCCGCGGGCCCCAATTATTCATATGGGTCTTGATCCGCGTGCTGCAGTTGCAGTAAAGCGGTGAATTTCCCTGCCCGCCAAACTGCAGTGCACCCTTGAATCCGTCCACTGCCGCGTTGGGAATATCCGGATTGAACCACGACACACGATCGAGCACCTCGACATAGGGAAGCATGATGTCGTGCCGCATCCCGATATTCAGTGTCAGGTTGCGCGTGACTTTCCAATCGTCACCGATCCACCAGGCGTAGGTTCGGAAACGCGCACCGGACGTCACCACGGAATCCTCGTTCACGGTTGCCGAGGAAAGCGCCCCCAGCAAATAGCTGGCATAGGCATTCCCTGTGGTGTTCTGCAATGTGCCGTTGGTGAACCCCGCCGTTTGCTGATTGGCGAAGTTGGCGATAAACAGCGTCCCATCCCAGCGGGCACGGTAGTTGTCCTGCATCCGTTGGTGTTGGAACCCGGCTTTGATGGAATGGTTTGCCTTGATCCACTGGAAGCTGTCCTGGAAGGTGTAGTTGTTCAGGGCGTCCAGAAATGGCCGTGCGTCAGTGCCTCGCCAACCTTGCGGCGCATTCGGTCCGGCGAAGGCGGTTTCAGGAAACGATTGCGTGGCGTCGCCCTTCGGCAGGCCCTTGATCCCTGCCTTCTCCACCCAATTGCCGTCGATCGTCGGATTCGTGATCGGCACCCACAACCGCGATGCTCCCACGTTGACCTGGTTCATCATGGTCGCGTTGATCACCCACGTGTGCTTCAACTGCCCGACCGTGGGCACCTCGCTCACCACACGAGTCACGACATAAGGAAGAGGCAGCGGAACAGGATTGCCACGCACGGCGCTGCTCTGTTCATGCGAGCCCCGCGAGAACATCACACTGAAGCGGTGCGCCTCGGAATGGTTGTAATCCACCTTGGCCGTCCCGTTTTGATTGTTGAACCCAACGCCCGTATTGTTTGCCAGATAGTTGCTGGCGATCCCGCTGCGCGTGGGAGCCGGCAACGGATCCTGGAAAAATTTCGACGCCGAAGAAATGCGGCTGCCCGGGATGACATTTCCCGCAAACGGCTGCCGCGTACAACTGCCGCCCACCGGACAGTTGGTGGACGACGGATCAAAAATCGACACCGGGAGCTCGCCAAAATCTCCGCCACGCATGCGCATCGTCGGAATCGTCACAAACTGGAATGGGGTTGCTACCCGGTAGCGGTATCCATCGTAGGCGCCAAAGAAGAACAGCTTATTGCGCTTCACCGGCCCGCCAATCGTGAAGCCGTACTGGTTCTGATTCTGCGCCGTACGTGAAGGAGCGAAGAATCCACGCGCATCCAGCTTCGTATTCCGGAAATACTCATACAAAGAGCCGTGCAGATCGTTTGTGCCCGATTTGATGGTGTAGTTTTCTGAGCCCTGCCCGTTGAACTCCACGGACTGGCCGCTGGTTTCCACCTGGAACTGCTCCACCGATTCCACCGACACGGCAAACTGCAAGGCGCGGCTTTCGCCCTGGCGCACCGCATCCGTGATCGGCAGTCCTTCGATGTACACGTCCTTCGAGAAGCTCTGCCCACCGTTGATGAATCCGAACGTACCGCCCTCCTGCACGCCCGGCATCAGGTAGATAAACGACGCCGGATTGCGTGGATTTCCACCGCCCATGGAAAGCGGGAGCGCGGTATACATGTCGTTGCGCATGGTCTGGCCCAGGCGAGCATCGGCTGTATTCAGCTCCGGCGGTGTCGCGGTCACGGTAATGCTCTCCGCCGTGGCGCCCACTTCGAGTCTCAAGTCCAGTTCCACCGTAGTGAGCGCATCCACCACGATCTGATCTTGCACCAAAGTGCGGAACCCTTGCGCCGAGGCGGTAACTTTGTACACGCCTGCCGGCAAAGGCGCAATCACATAAAGGCCTGCGGCGGTCGCCTCACGCCGCGTTTCCACACCGGTGGCGATATTCGTTGCAACCACCGCTACACCAGGAATCATCGCACCCGTCGGATCAACGATTGACCCTTTTATGGTTCCCGCACCACCAATTTGCGCGGAAAGCGCGACGGAAAGCAGCAGACAAACAGCAGCCATTCTGATCAACATAGGCCAGACCCCTTTCTGTGAAGCAACCGTGCGCACACGGCCGCGCAGGGTCGCTCCATATATCAAATAGCTTAGGTCAATTTAGCCAGAATGTCTCGCCAGATCGATTGCCGTTTCTATGGCTCTGCGGAGCACTGCCGGGACACGTCCGGGACCGGCCTCCGCCACCGCCTCCAGAATCTGCAACGCGAGATAAGGCTTCGAAGTCCGCCCCACGGCCTGCAGAATCGTGCTCTTCGGATTGCCCTTTGGCATCGACTTGGCGTTTGGGAACGCGGCCTTTTTATAGATATTGGCAAACCCATGCTGCCAGAAGCAGTGCTCAATATCGCGCTCCGCCAGAATAGTAACGCGCCGCGCCTGTTCCTCCGGATCCAAAAACGGCCGCGCCATCTCTCGATAGTGCTGTCCCGCTTCATCGCCGTCGGAAAGAAGATGCCACTCGATCCCGAGGTTCTGAGCCACTTTGATCAAGGATGTCAACCCGCTTTGCGCGAACTCGACGCAGGTCACACCTTCCACCGCCAGATCATAGCCCAGGATTCGCGACAACTCAGGCAGCAGCCAGAACTCCGTTTCTCCTTCCACCAGCAGCCAGCAGCGGGCGAACATGGCGCTCGCCCGCCGGCTGCGGATGTGATAACTCCACCGGCGCAATTCCTCACTCGTCAATTTGCCAGGCGGGACGGAGAATTCGAGCACCACACCTTTTTCCCGCATCAGCCTTCGGATGGAGGAAAGCGGTGCGGCCGAAAGTAACGTGCCGGAATGCGTGGTTACTATCTTCTGCCAGCGGATCTGTTCCAGAATCCCCCAGACCGACGCCAAGGTCATTGGATGGAGATGGGCTTCGGGGTCTTCGATCAGGATCACGGGCGCGGTCCCCGGCGCCACCAGATAGCCACTGCGCAGCGCCGCGCCAACCAGCAGCAGCAAGCCGATCTTTTGCGCCGCACCACCGTGATAACGCGGAGGGCCCGGTGTGGAGGTTGATGGCACTCGCTGCTTACCGGTGATTTCCTCCAATGCCGGCCCCAGCCGGCCCCACGTCGTGGTCACCGTGCTGCCGGACTGCTCCAGCAACGTACGCGCCGCCGCGTAGCCCTTTTCCAATTCCACCGACGGATCCAGGCTGGTGCCTGCAACAATACTGCGGTAATGCTCCTCCACCGCATCAATCATCTGGTCGATCTCCACATTGCCGCTATGCGCCGGCACTCCATTCTGAGGCGCCGGCGTGGAGGAGACGATACCGCCGCGCAGCCACAGCAGCGGACTGATCCGCCGTACCCACTCAATCAACTCCGGACTGTTGACACACAGTAACGGACCGTTGCGCTTCGTGCGGGCCCCCCAGGTGACAATCGGCGCTCCTTCTCCAGGCCAGGCCGCCTGCACTTCCACATACAGTGTCCGCGGAGCGGACCATCGTGTGACCCACAGCTTCAATTTCTTCGGTAACGTGGAGTTCCACTGGCCCGGTGCGTCTTCTTCGAGCGTCAGCGCAATGCGCACTGGAGGCGGGTCCTCGCCATCCAAATGCGCATGGTGCCGCTCAAAGGCGAACGTCTGCCCGTCCGCGCCCACGCCCAAGGCAATCGCCAGCGCCTCCAGAATGCTCGACTTGCCGCAATCGTTCTCTCCAACGAGAACCGTGGTCTTGTCGAAGCTCAGCGAAGCAAAAACGATGCCGCGGAAATTCTCTACCCGGAAGGCGCGCAAGTACATGGAGCGCCGCTGCCGCCTTTACTTCCGCCCCGAGAACTTGTTCAGCAGGCCAAGCAATTTCGCCGCCGCGGCCGGAGCTTGAGTAGCTCCGTAGACAATATCCTTGTTCTCCATCTCTTTGCCGTAGAGGCCCTTGATCGCCTCTTTGTCGGGACGGAGTGTTGCCCCTTGCAGGGAGATACCGGCAAACACGCCGCGCGCACGCGACCACGTCAGAATCTCCGCCCGCATGGTTGCGTCCGTCTCAGCAGACGCAGTGCGCCCCACTGGACCCGCTGCCGCTGAAGCATCACCGCCCAAGGTGAACTTGCTGCTCATCAGCCGGTCCGCGCCCTTATCGTTCATTACCAGCATGATGACGTCTGTCTCTGAGCCGCCAATCTGCAGGCCGAAGCTGCCACCCTCCACTCGAATCGCACCCGGAGCCGACCAGCCCGGGCCTTCCTTCTTGCGGCAACTGACGAATCCTCGCCCGTACTTGGCGCCAAAAACAAACGCACCTTTCTTCAACCCAGGGACGAACACTGCACAGGATGCCTTATCGAGCAGATCCTGGGGAATTTCCTTATCCTTGGTTCCCATCACTTCCTCGAACATGATGGCGGCATTTTCCAGCCGCTTGTCCTCTTCTGCCCCCGCAAAGAGCAGCCCAGAGAGAAACGGCAATATCATGAAGGTTCGCATCGTACTTTCATGATAGCGAACGCAAGGGAGATCACAGTCTGCGCAGCCAGATACGGTTGAGCGCCATCAGCTCCTTGCCGGGGACTGTCAAGGCGCTCACCTCCAGTTTCGACGGACCCCGTTGCAGCGAGATCGTGCCGGCAATACGCTTCTCAAACAGCCCGCGACCAGCCGTCGCCTCGACATTGCCCTCCAAGACGGCACTCCCTACGCGCAGGCGGAACCGTCCTCCGGCATCAGCCGGGTCGCAACCGTACCGCAGCGTCACCTCGTACTTTCCCGCCCGCAGGACATCGATATTCCAATGTACGGTTTCCCCCGCCGTCCTCCAGCCATCAATCGAATCCCATTCGTATCCGGCAAATGTGTAGTTCACTGTCGATGGTTCGTGCCTCTCCGGCAAAGGAGCTGGCGCCGTGCTCTCCTCATCGCCCGGCGATGCCCAGGTGGAATGGGTGCCATTCACATGCGCCCAACTCGGCTCCAGCTCGACAGGATTCTGGTCTTCGCGCCCAACCTCCACCGCTGGTGGCTGGAAGTCTCTCCCACGCGTCACCTCATCGAACCACGCATCGAACTGTGCCCGCAGCCGCTGCTTCTCCTGCGGATACTGCTTCGATACGTCGGCCTTTTCGCTCGGATCATTCTCCAAATCGAACAACTGCTCCCCAACCAGCTTGAACCGCGCCTCCCCAATCGCCCATCCGCGTTCCTTGGTTGGCCGGAACCGGTCCCAGTAGTGGCAGATAAACCGGTGCCGGCTCTCACCGTGGCCGCTTTCCAACAATCCCCGGAAGCTCTTCCCATCAAGAGGCAAGCCCGCAGGCACGTCAATCCCCAGCAGATCACACAGCGTGGGAAAGATGTCGAATTCCTTCACCATCGCATCCACCTTCTTGCCTGCGGGCACACGCCCCGGCCAGCGCACGAATAGCGGTGCCCGTACCCCGCCTTCATACACAGATCCCTTGGCGCCCCGCAGGTGCGCCCGGAAGTGCTTGCTCACTCCACCGTTATCGCTCAGGAACAGCACGATCGTATTCTCCCGGAGTCCTTGCTGATCCAGCACTCCCAGCAATCGCCCGATGTTCTCGTCCACGCGTTCCACCATCCCGTAAATCTCCGCATCGCCGATGGGAATCCCCATCTTCATGTAACGTTCCGTGTACCGGCTCGGCACATAGTTCGGGGAATGGGGCGCGTTGTAGGGAAGATACAGGAAGAACGGCCGCGACCCTCGTTGTTTCACAAACTGGATCGCCGCGTCAGTAAGAACATCTGTCACATAGCCCCGCGCAGCCACTGGCTTGCGATTGTGCTCCAGTTGGTCGGGATAGAAGTAGCGTTCCGTGTGCCCCTGCGTGAAGATCAATGTCTCCTCAAACCCGCGGTTCATAGGATGCTCTCCCGCATAACGGCCCAGATGCCACTTACCGAAGATGCCCGTGCGATAGCCGGCCTTTTGCAGCACTTGAGCCATCGTTGTCTCGCGCCGGTCCAGCGTATCCCCGCCAAAGCGAGTGTTGTAAACACCGGTGCGCAAATAGTAGCGGCCCGTCATCAATCCGGCCCGCGTCGGGGCACACACCGGACTTACATAAAAACGCGTGAAGTTGACCCCGTCCGCGGCCAACCGGTCCATGTGGGGCGTGCGGATCTGCTTGTTCCCATGCACCCCCATATCCCACCATCCCTGATCGTCGGTCACCAACAGTACAATGTTCGGACGCACTACCGGCTGGGCCACTGCGCCTGCGCCTAACAACCCAAGAAAACCTCGCCGCGTCATGACGGCCATACCGCCAGGCGTTCTTTCACATAAGCGTCCACACGGTCGACATCCTCATAAGGAATCGGAACCCGCACATAAGGGCGAAGAAGCGCCAAACTCCGCCTGACGTTCAGCCGCAAATACAGCCGCTCGTCCAGAAGCTGTTTGGAGAGAATCACCGGCATTCCTTCCTTGTTCTCCCAACTGGCCCCCCGTATCTCGAGCCAGGAGATCAATGCGCCATGATATAGCAACCCGCGCCCCCGAATCTCCACAAAAGCCGCAACCACGAGAGCGTAGGTAATAGCAACAATCACAAACACGGCGAAAGTGCTCACCGTCATGTACGGATCCCCGCCCCTCCCTGCTCTGCGCGCAAGCAGGCTCACGATGTTAACCAGGGCTAGTCCCACCTGCGCCACATTCGCTTTGTTCCATTGTGTGCGCATCAACAATTCCCCCGCCCATCGCCCCCGCATTCGCCAACTGATAAGCATTCCCCCGAAATAGAGGGATGCAAGGTCCATTCCGGCAAGGATCGTCCAGCCTGTGCCAAAGCGGCGTCTTGCCTCCGGAATCGAGTCGGCCCAAAACAACACACCAAACAGCACGGCCATTCCAATACCGACGAAGAGCGGCTCTCCATAGAAATGATCGTGGACCCACCCCCCCACTCTGCGATCCGTCGCCGCATACCAAAGGCCAAGCAGCAAGCAAGCTCCACCCAGATAGAGCACCGCTGTGCCCTCCACTTGGATCGCCCCCGCGGCAAGAGCCGCAAGAGTCGCCGACCCAAGCGCAAGCATCGCCTTGTGCCGGTTCAGCCAAAGCCCGATCCGTTCCAGCCACCCTTGCTTCGCCGCCAGAATCGGTTGCCCGTTCAGATGCCGCTCAATATCCGCCCGCAAATGCTCCGCGGAGGGATACCGGTCTCCGGACTGCTTCTGCAACGCTTTGTCCAGTATTGTGTCCACATCCCCGCTCAACCGCCGCTGTAAGTCGATCGGAGTGCCTTCCCGCGACGCGCTCAATGCCGCCGGCTGCACGGTATGCGTCGATCCATCGTGCCGCACCACCGTCTGCGCCAGCGTCACCATCACGCTCGCCCGCTTCACCGGCTCCTCGCACACTACCCGGATGATCTCCTGCAGCATCCTCGTCTTCAATGGATACGGACGGCGCCCTGTCAGCAGTTCGTACAGAATCACGCCCAGCGAATACACGTCTGTTAGGGGCGTCGTATCCGCCGCGCACAACTGCTCCGGACTTGCATACTCCGGCGTCATCATCATCATCCCCGTCCGCGTCGATACCACCGTGCTTGCCCCCTCCACCGCCTGCAACACCTTCGCGATCCCGAAATCCAGCAGCTTCACGTTCCCATCTCGCCTCACCAGAATGTTCCCTGGCTTCAAATCCCGATGCACTACTCCATGCTTGTGTGCATAGTGCACGGCCGCGCACACCGTTTGAAACAACCGCAGCCGCCCGCTGGTATTCAGCTTTTGCTCGTCGCACCACTCATCGATCGCCTTACCCTCCACGTACTCCATGACAAAGTAGGGCCAACCTTCTTCTGTCGTTCCTCCGTCGTAGAGCCGGGCAATGTTCGGATGATCCAATGCCGCCAGAATCGCCCGCTCCTGCCGGAAGCGCCGCAACACTTCCTCGCTTCCGCCTTCCGGCGCCACCACCTTGATTGCCACCTGCTGGTCGAAAAGGCCATCCGCCCGCCGTGCCAGAAACACCGTCCCCATGCCGCCCCGGCCGATTTCTCTCAGGATCTCGAAATTCCCCAGACGCCGCCCTTCCAGCCGCCGCGGATCCGTCCGCAGTTCCGCCGGAGCCGTCAGCGTCCCATCCAGATACGTCACCTTCCGCCCGTGCGCTTCCAACATGCGGCGCACCTCCAGCAACAGTTCCTCATCGGAAGCCGCGGCCTGTGCAAGGAAAGATTCCCTCACGGATGGGTCCTGTTCCAGCGCCGCCTCAAAGAGGTTACGCATCTGCCGGAATCGTTCGGGGGTCATTAGTGCCATCACACCCTGATTAGGGCAGTCGCCCGCAAAAACAGCTCAACTATACTACCAAAGTATGGAAAAACCACCGGTTACCGCACTCTTACGGGATTGGCGACAGGGGAATAAGGATGCAGGCCGTGAGCTGTTTACCCGGTTGCAGCCCGAGTTGCGCCGCATCGCCGGCATGTACATGAGCCACGAAGCGCCGGGACGCACGCTCCAGGCCACCGCCCTCGTGAACGAACTCTTCATCCAGCTGATTCGTGGCGAGCCCGTCGCATGGCAGGACCGCGCTCATTTCCTCGCCGTCGCTTCCCAGCAATTGCGCCGGCTTCTGGTGGCCGCCGCGCGCGAGCGCCATGCCGCCAAACGCGGCGGTGGAGCCGATCGCGTCGAACTCAGCGATGCCCACGCCCTGTCAAAGCCACTCGAAGATGAGATCCTCGACCTTCACCACGCACTTCAGGAACTGGAAGCACTGGACCCTCGCGCCGCGCAAGTCATCGAACTCCGCTATTTCGGGGGCTTGACCGAAGAGGAAGCCGCCGAAGCCATCGGCATCTCCGTGGCCACTCTGAAACGCGACTGGCAGGCCGGACGCGCCTTCCTGGTGGGCAAACTGCGCAACGTCGAATCTGCTTAGCCGCGGGCCTGGAACAATCTCCCGATCCCGGATAGCAAACCTTCGGGCTTCTTCACCGGCACTTCCGCCTTCAGCAGACTGGCGGCAAATTCGGCGTAGCGGCCAGCCAAGGGCCCGCTCTGCAGCAGTGCTTTGCCTTCCTGCATACTCCGCTGCATCCCCACCCAATCGTTCGGAAACGCCTGCACCACTTTCTGCCCCAGCAACTCCTCCACTTGCGACAAACGCATGTGAGAGCGCGAATCCATGCGGTTCAATACGATGCTCACCCGCGATTCGAGCCCCATCTCCTTGATCACATCAAGCGTCCGCAGGGTCATATGGAGCGAACAGATTTCCGGTGTTGTCACCAGAAAAATCCTGTTCGAGTGCCGCAGGGTAGCCATCGACGTTTGGCTGCCCACCGCGGCCAGATCGATACAGATGTGATCGTACCGCGGCCGTGCAAATGCCAGGATCGCTTCCAGATTCCAGATGTTCAACGGACGATCCGGATGCGGCCTCCCGGAGCGCAATACATCCAGAGCCCCGGCCTTGGTCACAATCCGTTGCCAGATCGTGTCGTCCATCTGTTCGCCATATTCCACCGCATCACGAACCGAAAACCCTGCCTCCAGATTCATGTAAAAATCGAGCGTTCCGCAGTCGATGTCGAAATCGAACAACCCGGTGCGATTCTGCGTGCGCTGGGCGATCGCGGCTGCCGTGTTCAGGCATATCGTCGACGCACCCGCACCCGGTTTCGCCGGCAGGAAGCTGAATACGTTCGACACCAGATCCATGGCAACAGGCTTTTCTTCCAGCCTCCGCACACAACGCGTCAGGGCATCCCGCAGGTCTTCGCTGTTAATGGGATACGGCAGGTATTCCTGAATCCCTGCACGCATCACAAACAACATCTCGCTCGATTCCAGCCGCCCCCCGAAGGCGATAATTTGAATGCCCGGGAGCCACTCCGAAGCCTCCTTGGCAACCCGAATAGCTTGTTCCAGATCCGTTACGTCGAGAAAGACAATCTGCGGAGAAAGAATACGCAGCAGGCTTTGCAGTTCCTTCGAGTCGGGGTAGCCGTGCATCGCATTCTCGATCAGGCGAACGACGCGATAATGCGAAAGCAGGTGGCCCAGTTCCCAGCGCTGGGGCGAATTCGGCGTTAGGATCGCGACATTCAGTGAATTCATCTAGTAACAGCTCCTTGCATCTGCCACTTACAGGATGCCGGGAGCCCGCGATGCTCACAATGAGGCGGGGGTACTTTTTTCAATGCGGACTACGGTACCGGAACTTAGTACTCACGCACCGGAACCGTGACCGGGCTTATTCTACTGACGAATGCAAAATAGCGTATTCTGGCCGCGTAAGTACAAGGATCCGTCCACAATAATGGGACTCGCGATGAACATCTGGTCCGCCATCGTGTTCGTTGCTAGTACTTCAAACTTCTCCCCCATCTTCACCACCACCACGTCGCCTTCCTCCGTGGCCAGGTAGAGCTTCCCATTCGCCGCCACTGGCGAAGCTTTGAAATTATAGGGCTTGGGTAGCCGTTGCTGCAGGTAATACGGTTCCCCGGTTGTCGCATTCAAACACGACAGCATCCCGCTATCAGAGATGAAATAGAGCTTGTTGTCGTGTAGTACGGGGGAGGGGGTATAAGAGTTTCCCCTCTGGTTGGTGTAAAGCACATTCTTCGAACCCGTCAGGTCCCCGCTCCCACCTAACCGAATCGCCAGCAGGTTCGGATTCCGGTGCCCGCTCATCACAATCACCGTGTCCTTCTGCAGGACCGGAGACGGAATCACGTTGGTCCCTAATCCCGCGCACTCCCAAATCAGCTTCCCCGTCTTCAGTTCGTAAGCCCGAACCTTGTTCGAGGCCGCGACAATCACCTGCTTCGCGCCATTGTGGTCTACCACTAGCGGCGGCGACCAGGAACTTGGTTCATCCCGGTCGGCCCGCCACAATTGCTTCCCGTTGTTCTTGTCCAGAGCCAGGATATGCGATCCCTCTTCCTGATCGAACCCCAGCAGCAGCGTCTCACCGTGGAGAACCGGCGCAGTGCCTTCCCCAAATTGCAGCCGCATCTTCATTGGAGAGAATTCCTTCTGCCACTTCAGCGAGCCGTCCAGGTCGTAGGCATACACCCCACGTGAACCGAAAAATGCGAATACCAGCTTCCCATCGCTAGCCGGGCTGTTGGAAGCGAAACTGCCATAGCGCGCATGATACCCCTCATGCGGCGACCCTGTCCGTGCCGTCTTCTCCCAAATGACCTTTCCCGTCTGCCGGTCCAAACACATCAATAGGAAACGGTATTCGCGACCCACCCCTGCGCCGCCCCCTGGCCCGCGCCGTCCCCCTTCGTTCGCCGGCGGTGCGTCCGTGGTCGGAACGGCTGTGGTGAGAAACAACTTGTTCCCAACGACGATCGGCGTGGAATGCCCCCGGCCTGGAATCGCAGTTTTCCACTTCACGTTCTTGGTATCGCTGAATTCCAGCGGGGCATCGCTGGACGCCACTCCGTCAAAACCAGGACCGCGCCACTGCTGCCAGTCCGCACCGGCTGCAACAGACAAAACAAAGGGAAACAGAAGAAGCATCCTCATGGTTGTATGGACGATATTGTAGCGGGAACGGTCACACCGCTTCCTGCCGGAGTATCGATTTCCCCGCTGACCGGTCCCCGTTCGTCCATTCCCATTCCTCATGCATCATCACCTGGCCTCCGTCCACAATCTCGGGTGTCGACTGGCATCGCCCCGTCCGGTACACTCCGTCTTCACTCACGTGCTGATAGAGCATCTCAAGCCGCCCGCTGCGGGTCCACACGGCGCTCAACAGCCCACAGCGGATACGGCCACCGCAGTAATACGCCCAAACCCGCGCCCCTTGCTGGCGATAGAAAAATCGCGTTGCGCCTCCGGCATCTCCGTTGTCCGTGTTGGACACCGTAGTAAACACACGCCCATCCAGATCCACCGGCGGTATGCCTTCTTCCACGTCCAGCCACACCTGCAACAGCGATTCCATATCCCTCCCATGCCACGATACACCTCAGCGGCTGTGACATAATAGCCCACTCCAACCTATGTTCCACTGCAACCAGTGCAAAGCTGCCATTGCGGGAGGATGCGCTTTCTGTCCCAACTGCGGAACTCGCCTCCCCGCGGCCTCTTCCGATATTCTAGGCTCGTTGGCGGAGCGTGTCCGGAACCTCGCCAGCACCGACAAGCTAGAGGGGTTCAGCGCCGCTGAAATGTTTTCGGAAGTCTTTCGAAGACGCTCCCAGGAGGAACTTGAGGAGTACTTCCTCACCGGCACATCGAAAGCCACACCGTCACTTGAGGACGTTCGCACCGGCTGGCCTAAGCCGTGGTTCTTTTTCCGAGTCCTCGCCTTCATCAGCGTGGTCTACCTCGGCTTCTCCTGGATCATGCAGACCTACTCGAATCCCAAGGCGATCCCCGGCATGATCATCATGGGAGCCCTCTCCTTTCCCCTCGCCACGCTCATCCTCTTCTTTGAATGCAACACCCCGCGGAACGTCACGTTCCATCAGACCTTGATGCTGATGACCTTCGGCGGAATGCTCTCCCTCGTCTTCACCCACATCGGCGTCGCGAACACAAACCTTCACTGGCTGGGCGCGATGAGCGCCGGAATCCTGGAGGAGTCCGCCAAACTCCTCACCGTCCTGGTGCTGGTCCGCCCTTCCGCTAAATATCCATACATGCTCAACGGCTTGCTGTTCGGAGCAGCCGTTGGAGCAGGCTTCGAGGTCTTCGAAATCGCTGGATACGCCTTCGAGCGGGTCATGCAGACCAAAAGCCTAGCCGTGATGGAAATGGAAATCCAGCTTCGTGCCTTCACAGCCCCGTTTGGCCATGCCGCCTGGACCGCGATCTCCGCGGCCGCCTGGTGGCGTGTCGCAGCCGCCTCCAAATCCCGTTTCAATGCCATCGTCGATGTGCGCTTCTGGAAAGCATTCCTCCTTCCAGTGCTGCTGCACATGTTCTACAATTCGCCCCTCCCTTCCCCTCTCTACATCAAGGAAGTGATCGTGGCGATTGTCTCCTGGATCGTGATTCTCGGACTGCTCCAGCAGGGGCTGCAGCAGGTGCGCCGCGCCCAACAGAACGCCGCCCGCACCATTCTGCGTCAAACGCAGCAATACTGATTCAGAACTTGCCGTCGCGCACGGCAAACTTCGTGGGCTTGCCCAGATTCGCTCCGCCCATTCCAATCCAGCCGGCTATCCACTCAATCATCTGGTCGGGTGTCACGCTCGGATACCCGAAAATGCGATGGCATTTCGCCGCGTTATTCAGCAAAGCCGTAGGCGCTTCCTCCCCCGTCAGCATCGGCTCCACACCAAAGTGCTGCCCGAAGCGCTGTGCCACATAACGCACAGACAACGTCTCCGGACCGGTCAGATTCAGCGCCGCGGCAGGCGAAGAACACAGTGCCAGGCTGCGCAGCACGACGGAATTCGCATCGCCCTGCCAGATCACGTTCGCACTCCCCATTGTCAGATCGACCGGCCGCCGCTCAAACACAGCCATCCCGATGTCCACCAGCACGCCGTAACGCAGTTCCACCGCGTAGTTCAGCCGCACATTCACTACCGGAGTCCCGTAGCGGATCGAGAAAAATTCGAAAATCCGCTCGCGCGCCAGAACCGATTGCCCGTACTCACCCACTGATGCGAGCGGCGTGGATTCCGTCGCACCACCCGAGGCCACCGGCACAAACGGATAAATGTTGCCGCTCGACATCGCCACGATCCGCGAATGGCGGTAGCGCTCCGCGACGATTCCCGGCAGCCAGGCATTCATGCCCCAGGTCAGATATTCCGACCCGGTCGAACCGAACTTCCGCGCCGCCATATAGATGACATTCGGAGCATCCGGCAGCAACGCCAGTTGTTCCCGGTCCAGCAGATCGGCGCTGATGGTCTCCACGCCCCACTGCTCCAGTTTCTCCCGCGCCGACTCCGTCGAATAGCGCGAAACCGCAATCACCCGCTGCTCTACACCAGCCTCTTCCGCGGCCCGTTTGGCACGCCGCGCCAGTGTCGGGCCCATCTTGCCGCCGGCGCCGAGAATAATCAGCGGCCCGCTCAGTGTTGCACTGAACTCCACATCGGCCTTCGACGGCCGCGATAAAAGCTCTTCCAGTTCCTGTTCGCTCGCGATGATCATCTTTTATACCCGATCTTGCGGAGGAACCCGTGACGCCATTCCTTGCCCGCTTCGTCTTCCACACCTTTCGGCGACGATCCATCGATCACGCCCAGAATTCCGCGCCCTTGCTCAGATTGCGCCACAATCACTTCCACCGGATTCGCCGTTGCGCAGTACAGGCCTACAATCTCCGGCACTTCCTTCAATCGCGCCAGAATGTTGATCGGAAACCCATCCTTCATCACCACGATGAAACTATGCCCCGCCCCAACCGCGAGCGCATTCTTCACAGCCGCGTCCTTCATCGACTCATCGTTGCCGTCAAATCGCACCAGGCATGCTCCTGACGCTTCGTTAAACGCAACGCCGAACTTCATCTGCGGCACCGTGTTCACAATCGTCTCGTAGATGTCCTCCACGGTCTTGATGAAATGGGATTGCCCCAGAATAATGTTCGTTCCGTCCGGAATCTCGAGCCGGACCGTTACAAGCTCCATAGGCAATAGGATACTAGGATCGTGAGGCACGTTTGAACGATACGGAAGTCTTGCAACACATTGCCCGTTTGCCGCATGCGCGCGCAAACTTTAAGCAGTTGGTACGCGAGCTCGGCGCAAAAGGTGAAGCTCGCAACGAGTTGGAGAGAATCCTCTTTCGCTTGCAGCAGAAAGGGGAACTGGTGGAGCCCCGTGCCGGCCAGTATGTGGTCACCCGCTCCAACCGCGAGTATGCGGTCGGCAGAGTCATCGCCCACCGCGACGGCTACGGTTTCGTCGTCATGGATCCCCCTATCGAAGGCATCAACGGCGACCTCTTCCTCCCTCCAGGCGAAGTGGAGAAAGCGATGCATGGCGATCGTGTGCTTGTGCGCATCGCTCATCGCGGCGCACCGGGAAAAGCCGAAGCCGAGATCGTCAGGATTCTCAAGCGTGCGCACAACGACATCGTCGGTAAGTTTCGCATCCGGCGCAATGGCTGCTTCGTGATTCCTCATGACGACCGTATCCGCCAGTGGATCCACATCCCCGATGGCCTTGAAATCCCTCCGCGTGCCGACAATCCCGATCGCGTCGGCGTGAAAACCATCGAAGTCACCGGCCCGGAAGATCTCGATGGCATGATTGTGCATGCCGAGATTCTCGAATTCCCCGAAGGCAATGAGTGGGCAGTTGGCCGCGTCGTCGAGGTCCTCGGCCACGAAGACGACTTCGGCGTCGACGTGGAAATCATGATCCGCAAACATCACATCCCTCACCGCTTCCCCGAAGATGTGATCGAGCAGGCCCGGCAAACACCCACCGCTCTTGCCGACAGCGATTGGCTCGGCCGCCAGGACTTCCGCGCACTCGATATCGTCACCATCGATGGCGAAACCGCACGCGACTTCGACGATGCCGTCTGGGTCGAGCGTCTCCCCAACGGCAACTTCGCCCTCCAGGTCCACATCGCCGACGTCAGTCACTACGTGAAACCGGGAAGCCCCATCGACCGGGAAGCGCTGATCCGCGGTACCAGCGTCTACTTCCCTGACCGCGCCGTTCCGATGCTCCCGGTAGAGCTATCCACCAACATCTGTTCTCTCCGCCCCAAGGAAGACCGCCTGGTCATGAGCGCGCTGTTGGAGATTGACCACTCCGGTGATATCGTGCGCCAGGAACTGGTGCGCGGCGTCATTCGCAGCGTCGAGCGCATGACCTACACCAACGTCCACCGGCTTCTCGAAGGCGACATCGAAATGCGCGAGCGCTATGCCCCCTTGGTAAAACGCTTCGAGCTGATGCAGGAACTCGCCCTCGTCCTCAACCGCAAACGCCAGAAGCGAGGCTCCATCGACTTCGATCTCCCTGAGCCTCTCATTGAGTTCGACGAGTTCGGCGAAATGGTCGGCGTTCGCCGCGCTCCTCGCAACATCGCCCACCGCCTGATCGAAGAGTTCATGCTCGCTGCCAACGAAGCTGTCGCCGGGCACATCGAATCGCTCAGTTGGCCCGGGATGTACCGCATTCACGAACAGCCCGATGCCAAGCGCGTCGCCGATTTCGAAGAGATCGCCGCCCACTTCGGCTACTCGCTCGGCGTGGGTGCCATACCCGCCAAGCGCTATCACGTCGTCGATCGCAAACGCGACGGCCGCAAGATCAATCGCGACATTGTCATGATCGACGACAAGAAGTTGCAGCTCACTTCACGGCAATACCAGCGCCTCGTCGCGAAGATCGAAGGCAAACCCGAAGAGCGCATCCTCAGCTATCTCATGCTCCGCAGCCTGCGCCAGGCGCGCTACAGCGAATCGAACGTCGGCCACTTCGCCCTCGCCTCGGAAACCTACACCCATTTCACTTCGCCCATCCGCCGCTACCCGGATCTCGTCGTCCACCGCATCCTCGGAGCATGGCTCGACAGCCGTCAGCCTCCACTCGACGAAAACACACTCCACACCATTGCCGGGGATTGCTCCTTCACCGAACGCCGCGCCGCCGAAGCCGAACGTGAACTCGTGGAGTGGAAAAAGCTCAAATTCATGATCGACCGCGTCGGCGAAACCTTCCGCGCCCTCATCATTCAAACCGCTAAGTACGGGTTCTTCGTGGAGCTCGAAGAGCTCTTCGTCGAAGGGTTGGTGCCCATGGAAACGCTGCCCGGCGACCGCTATCGCTATCACGAAACCACGCGCAAAATCGTCGGCGAACGGAACAAGCGCCTCTTCTCGATCGGAGACCGCATCCAGGTGTGCCTCGATCGCGTCGATGCCGTGGAGAAGCGGCTCCAGTTCTCTCTTTACGAGCCGGCCCCCAAAAAGAAGAAGCGAAAGTAAGGCTTAGGGCCGGGGATACTTGGCCGCGGCCTCTGAGAACTTGTGCGGCAATACATCCGGCGTGATCACAATCTCCGTCGTGAACTTGAACGGTGCGCTTCCTGGCCCCGGATAGACGAGTTCCACGAAAAAGGCCGTATACCCCTTCGCCGGTTTCGCCACACGGATCTCCATCCGGTTCGAATCCGGAATGGTGAGTGCCGTCGCCTGATACGCCTTCCCGATCACATCCAGCCGGAAGTCCCGCGCTTCCGGGTTCGTCGCCTTCCAGAGATTCATCTTCTCCGGCCGGTCCACAAGGTCCAAAACAATCTCGCCCGCCGCTGTTTTCTTCCACGTGAACCGCGGCCGCGGCGTACCGCTCAGAACCGCCTGATAAAACGCCAGCATACTGTCCACCGCATCCGATCCCTGCAGGTTGTGCTTCGCGTTTGGCACGTACCGCAGATGCTTCTCCTCCGGCAAATCGTGATAGTAGAACTGCGCGTTGTCCGGCAGAAAAAACTCGTCTCCGGAGGCGTTGATCAGAAACTTCGGCAGCCGCATCTGTGGCCGTTGCCGGTGTTCATAGGGGTCCTCTACCTGCAACACGGCGCGATACTCCGGCGTCCCGATCTTGTGTGGAAACAGCCCGTGTTCCACGTAGTCCTTCAGAGACGGCGAGAAGAAGCCCAATGCCTCAAAATGATGCCGTGTGATCGCTTCGCTATGCAACGCATCGATTACCATTGGCATGATTGCCACCACCCGGCGATCGGCTTCCCCAACCAGCCAAGTCGTCCAGCCTCGCTTCGATGCGCCCGCCACTACGAACTGATTCACCTTCACCCTCCCGCCATCGCTCGACTGCAGAAACTCCTGAATCGCATCCATCGCCCGCACGCCGCTCTTCACCATCGCCAGCCGCACCAGCCACGTATCGTCTTTCGTGGCGAAGTGCTTCACTCGCGTGTAGGCAATGATGTCGTCCTCCACACGAGCGCGGTCCGGTGAATCGGCAAACCGCAGCGGCTGATTCGGCACCATACCCAAATCCGCCACAACGGAGTTCGTTTCCATCGCCATGCGCACCGAGCGCTCTTGCGCCCGCTCGGGAGCTGGGCTGTTGTTGTTCCCGCTACCAATGAAAAGCAACGCCTTGTCCGTGGTCACACGATCCGGACGCACGATCGTCAACCAGTGCTTCCACACTGGCCGGTCTACCTCCTTCTCTGACCGCCATGTCTGCGAGGTTAGCTCCAGTACATGTGCCCGGTACCCTTGCCCTGGAATCGTCTGCACCAGCTTCCATCCATAAACAGCATCCTTACGCGCCACGTACCGGTCCAACGGCGATACCTGCGCCTCAAGGCACAGGGCGAAGAAATAGGGAAATATTGCGGCCCGCCATAGATGCATTTCTTGACAGTACATGATCCCTGCACGAAATGTGTTTCGCGTACATCCTCAGAGGGAAAGAAACAAACATGAACAGAACATATCCTCTTCGTTGGTTCACTGTAGCGCTGGTCGTCAGCATGTGGGCTGCTCCCACCACCCAGCCAGTCAACAACAAGAACTCCGCACTCCACCAGGCCATCAAAGCCGGTGACGTCACCCGCATCAAGGCCCTGCTTGCCGATGGCGCCGACCCCAACTCGGCCGACGATTCCGGCACGCCCGCGCTCATGAACGCCGTGCTCTACACCGGCCCTGAAACCATGCGCGCGCTGCTCGATGCCGGCGCCAATGCGGAAGCCAAGAACCCCATGGGCTCCTCCGCGCTCGTTTGGGCAGCCGGTGATCCGGTCAAAGCGAAGATGCTGATCGAAGCCGGCGCCGATGTCAACACTGCCTCACCCACAGGCCGTACTCCGCTCCACGTCGCAGCCACCTCTTCGGGGAACGCGGCCACGGTGAAGCTGCTGCTGGAAAAGGGCGCCAGGCACGATGCCAAGGATCGCCTCGATCCCATGCCTCCGCTGTTCACCGGGGGCGGCAAAGCCACACCCATCGTCGACGCCGCCCGTGCCGGTGATCTCGAAACCATCCGTCTCCTCCTCAAAGCCGGCGCCGATGTCAATGCCGCGGGCGCCAACAACATCACGGCCCTTTCCGAAGCCACACTCTTTGGCCGCCGCGATATCGTTCGCCTCCTGCTCGACAACGGTGCATCCCACAAAGGCGGCGTCGCCATGCAGAAGATGCCCATACTGAGTCTGGCTGCCATTCGCGGAGATCTCGCCATCGCCAGGATGTTGGTCACGGCAGGTGCGGAGGTTAACGCCACGGATGCCCACGGTGGCACCCCTCTGATGTGGGCCGCTTACTCCGATCGCCTCAATCCCGCGCTGGTTTCGTACCTGCTGCAAGCAGGCGCGGATGCCAAGGCCCGCAACAACGCCGGTGAGTCCGCCCTCGATTGGTCCCTCCGCCGTGGCGATACCGTCGTGGCCAAGATGCTCCGCAAAGCTGGCGCCCCGCAACAGGAAGCCTCCGCCGCCCCTGCGCCAAAGCCCGCAACCACCGAGATTCCCGTCGAAAAGACGCTGGCCACTCTCACCGATAGCGGCGAAAAATCATTCAAGAACACCGGCTGCGCCACGTGCCATAACCACACACTGCCCCTGACCGCGCTCGCCGCGGCCCGCCGCGCAGGCATCGCCATCAACGCTGAGCAGGAAAAGAAGCTCATGAACATGGTATTCGCCACCATCAAACCTGCGGCCGCCATTCTGCTGGAAGCAAGCGACGTGGTGCCCGATCTTCCCGTATCCGCCGGTTACATCCTGGACGCGTTTGCCGCTCAGTCCAAGCCGGCTGACGAAGTCACCGCGGCCGTTGTCCACAGCATTGCCTCCAAGCAACTGGCCGACGGCCGCTGGGTTGGTTGGTCTCCTCGTGGGCCGCTCGAGAACGGCGATATCCAGGCAACCACGCTCGCCATCCGCGCCATGCGTCTCTATCCCATCCCCGGCCGCAAAGCCGAGTTTGAAGCCCGCATCGCCAAAGCAGGCCGCTGGCTCCGTATCTCCGCACCTGTGACTTCGGAAGATTACGCCTCGCGTCTGCTCGGGCTGCGCTGGGCCGCGATGCCCACCGCCGACGTCGACGAAGCCGCCCGCCAGCTCCGCGCCAAACAGCGCACCGATGGTGGCTGGTCCCAGTTACCGACCCTGTCCAGCGACGCCTTCGCCACCGCCCGCGCCATCTACGCCATGCGCGAAGCAATGGGTGAGAAAGCCGACGCCTTCGCTCTCCGCAAAGGCATTCAATACCTCAGAAAAACACAATTGGAAGACGGGACATGGCATGTGGCGACGCGAGCCTTCCCCTTCCAACCTCTTGTGGACACCGGATTCCCGCATGGCCGCGACCAGTGGGTCAGCGCCGCGGCAACCAGTTGGGCAGCCATCGTGTTGATGCCCAGCGCGGTGTCCTCGGTTCCCGAGCGAGTAGCTCACTTGAAGGGGAAGCCTACCGGCCGCCCTTTCCAAGTGGAATAATCTCGGGCTTTTAAGTGGACCCGCGGCGCACTACCCTGAAGCGCCGCGGGTTCGCCGTTGTTATTCAGGACTCGCGTTTTGCCCCAAAGCCCGCTGCAGAAAAGCCCGCGCCACCAGCCAGTCCCGCTTCACCGTGGGTGTGGAAACACCCAATACTTCCGCCGTCTCTTCGATCGTCAGCCCCCCGAAATACCGCAGTTCCACGATCTTCGCCTGCCGCGAATCGAGCTTCGCCAGTTCGTCCAGCGCATCGTTCACCGCAATCACATCCGCATCCAAATCAATGGAAGGCTCCGGGGAATCCTCCAGCGAGACTTTCGGCCCGCCGCGCTTCTTTGCGTTCCGCGCCTTCGCGTAATCCACCAGAATGCGCCTCGCCATCTCCGATGCCACCGCAAAGAAATGGGCCCGGCTTTGCCACTTCGTCCCCTTCTGATCGATCAGCCGCAAATAGGCTTCATGAACAAGCGCGGTGCTCTCCAGTGTGTGGTCGGCGCGCTCCCGCATCATCTGCCGCCGGGCAACGCGTTTCAGTTCGTTGTAGATGAGTGGAGTCAGTTGGTCGAGAGCCTCTCGATCGCCCCCCGACCAGCGCTCCAGCAACTGAGTGACTTCCTTTGGATCGCGTTCCACCAGGGAATTGTAGCGTGGATCAGGCCTGACCGTGACTCGTCCGTCCCTTTGGGCGATACCCCGCGCACTCGTGTTACGGTAGAACCTGATAGCCGCATGTACATCTCCGTCAAAGCGGATTACGCCCTTTCCGCGATTCTTGATCTGGCCACGCAGCCACCAGGCGAACCGGTGCGGATTGCCGATATTGCCAAGCGGCAGAACATCCCACAGAAGTTCCTCGAGTTGATCCTCGCCTCGCTCAAGCAGGGCGGGTTCGTGGAATCGCGGCGCGGCGCCGAAGGCGGCTATCTACTCTCGCGCCCCGCCGATTCCATCGTCGTGGGAGAAGTCATTCGCTTCGTCGATGGCGCTAAAGCGCGATCCTCCGAAAAACGGAAAATCAATAACCCGTTCTCGGAAATGTGGGGGCGAGTGGACGATGCCGTCTCCTCCGTGGTCGATCAGACCAGCTTCGGAGATCTTCGCCGCCATTGGCAGGAGCGGCAGTCCAAATACATTCCGAACTGGGATATATAAAAAGAGGAGCTTCAGCTGTGATTTTTAATGACAACTCTTTGAGCATCGGGCGGACACCGCTGGTAAGATTGAACCGCGTGACCGATGGCGCCCCGGCCACTGTCCTGGCCAAGATCGAAGGACGCAACCCAGCCTATTCCGTGAAGTGCCGCATCGGCGCCTCCATGATCTGGGATGCCGAAAAGCGGGGCACACTCAAAGCCGGTAAAGAAATCATCGAGCCCACGAGCGGCAACACTGGAATTGCTCTCGCTTTCGTCGCCGCTGCCCGTGGCTATTCCATCACTCTCACCATGCCGGAAACCATGTCCCTGGAGCGTCGCAAAGTGCTCAAGGCGCTCGGTGCGAATCTCGTCCTGACTCCCGGTAGCGAAGGCATGCGCGGCGCCATCTCCCGCGCCGAACAGATCCTCGCTTCCGATCCCTCCCGTTACGTCTTGCTCCAGCAATTCAAGAATCCCGCCAACCCCGAAATTCACGTCAAAACCACAGGCCCTGAAATCTGGGAAGACACCAACGGCGGCATGGATGTTTTCGTCTCCGGAATCGGCACCGGCGGCACCATCACCGGCGTCTCCCGTTACTTCAAACTCGAACGCGGCAAACAAATCATGTCCATAGGCGTGGAACCTGCTGCCAGCCCTGTCATCACGCAAACCCGTAACGGCGAGACACCCAAGCCTGGTCCGCACAAGATCCAAGGCATCGGCGCAGGCTTCATCCCGGACACGCTCGATCTCACCATGGTGGATCGCGTTGAGCAAGTCACCAACGAAGAATCCATCGACATGGCCCGCCGCCTTGGCCGTGAAGAGGGGATTCTCTGCGGCATCTCCTGTGGCGCCGCCGTGGCTGCCGCCGTCCGCATCGCGAAACAGCCCGAGTTCCACGGCAAGACAATCGTCACCATCCTCCCCGATTCCGGCGAACGCTACTTGAGTTCCCCGCTCTACGAAGGAATGTTTGATTAGCCGTTGACGCTGGTCTTGAAGCCCCCCGGAGTCAGTCCGCTCCATTTGCGGAAAAACACACAAAAGTGGCTATCGTTCCGGAACCCAAGAGCGAAGGCCACTTCCTTGTTGCTGCACCCGGCGGACAGCATCCCGCTTGCTTTCTGCAGCAACAAACGGTTGTAGTATCCCGCTGGAGAAATGCCCGAGGAATTGGCAAACAACCGGATGAATCGCGACGGGCTCGACCCGATCTCCCGGCACAGTTCCGGGATGCGCAGCTGCGCCTTGCCTTGCGCATTCATGTGCTCAATGGCTTTCACCATCTGCCAGCTCGGCAGTTGCGGCGCCAGTTCCTGGTGTGCCTGAAAAATGGGCTGCATCGCCTCCCGCATCAACATCACCAGAAACTGCGTCGTGCCGCATTCCACCATCAGTTCGCAACCTGCCGGCCGCCGATCCAGCTCCTCCACCAATTCCCGCGCCAGGTCCAGCGCCTTTGGAAACCGCGCCTTCCCCAGGAATCGCACCTCGGTGGACGACCAATCCGTCGCTGGATACATCCGCATCAGCAAGCCATACATCACCTTCTTGGGGATGAAGAATGTCAGCCCCTTCGTCGGAGTCTGCCCCACGCCGTAGGTGCTGTAATGCGGATCGCCGGGATTGATCACAATCAGATCTCCGGCTTCCAATGACTCTTCCTGTCCGCAGCGATTGATGCGAAAGCTCTGCTCCATGCACAAGGTGATATTGAACTCGCCGTGGATATGGGGCAGCGCATCGAACTCCGAAGGACGGTACTCCAGGTAGTGGACTCCCGTCTCCAGATCGCCCCCAAACCAGAACTGACTCCCGGGCTTGCCGATGATTGGCATGGGTAGAGTCTATCAAAGGCGAACCGCAAGCCCATGTTCTGAATCCGGCAAAATGGTCGGTATTCGCTTCAACCAGAACATCCTTTTTCATTGAGCCTTCAACCTCCGCGTCCCATACTTGACAACGATACCCTTCCCTCTGAGGAGACACGGATGCTGAACCTCCGCCCAGTCGCGACCATTGCCCTCGCTTGCGGGCTACTCTTTGCGCAGACCCCTACAGCCCGCATTACCGGCACTGTATACGACAGCAGCGCGAAATCAATTCCCCAGGCTTCGGTCACGGCCATGAACCAATCCACTGGTACCGTCGTGGATGCGCAAACGAACGACCAGGGAATCTTCTCCCTGCCCTTCTTGAACCCCGGTAAATACGAAGTGAAGGTGGAAGCCCCGGGTTTCCGCCGCTACCTGCGCTCCAACATCACGATGGAGACGGGTCAAGTGCTCACTCTGGACGTCACACTCGAGGTTGGCGAGGTCACGCAAAGCGTCACCATTTCGGAAGCCCCGCCGTTGCTCGAATCGGCCAGCTCTTCCGTAGGCCAGTTGATTGAAAACAAGAACATCACCAACATGCCGCTCGCCAGCCGCCGCACCGCGGCGCTCGTGCGCTTGATGGGAAATGTGTCGTTCATCAACGAAGACCTGCAGCAGGGCCAGATTAACTTCTCCTTAGCCGGCGGCCGGGGCCGGCAGCAACACTGGCTGATGGACGGCGGCAATCTTCAGGGCACAACTCTTGTCACAGGAATCACCACCTTCAATCCACCGGTCGAAGCGCTTCAGGAGTTCAAAGTGGAAGCCATCGGCTACCCCGCGGAAATCGGACGAACCATGGGCGGCTTCATCTCCATGACCACCCGCTCCGGCACCAACGAGTTCCACGGGGTCCTCTACGAGTTCCTGCGCAATAACGCCATGGACGCTCGTCCCTTCTTTTCTCCCGGCCTTTTCCCACGAAAGTACAACGTCTTCGGCGCAACCCTCGGCGGTCCCATCCGCAAGGACAAGACGCATTTCTTCTTCTCCTATGAGGGAACACGCCGCCGTGACGGCACAACCCGTACTCTGAACCTCCCCACACAGGAAGAAGTCCGCGGCGATTTCACCGGCATCGCCGGATCTCTCATCGATCCCCTCACGCGGCAGCCCATGCCCGGCAACATCATCCCAACAAGCCGCCTTGATCCGGTCGGCAGCAAGCTGGCCGCACTCTACCCCGCTCCCAACGTCCCCGGCGCACGCAGCGGCGCAAACAACTTCCGCGCCAACACCGTCAACTCCACCAACGCATTCAGCGTCATCGCCCGCCTCGATCACAACATCTCCGCCAAGGATCGCATCATGACGCGATTCCTCGACTTCCGCAGCACACTCACAGGCGGCAGCGTCTACCCCACTCCTGACGCCGACCCGAACCTCGCCACCGAGTTCCTCGACAACTGGAACATCACGCAAAGCTGGCTCCACAGCTTTACTCCAACTCTCTTCAGCGACTTTCGCTACACACTCTTCTGGCGCGACGGCAAGAACGATCCGCTCGTCCCCGACAACGGCATCGCCGGAGCCGTGGGCTTGAAAGGCGTCGATCCTTCCGGCATGCCCACCGTTTCCGTCACCGGCTTCACAGGCATGGGCCGCGGCACACAGGTACGCACCTTCCAGCACTACTATCCGCAGCAATTCATCGAAACCATGACGTGGTTCCGTGGCAAGCACTCCGTCAAGTTCGGCGGTGAAGTGCGCATCAGTGGCCAGCGCGACCTGCGCGGCAATACACCCTTTGGCTCCTTCGGCTTCAATGACGTCGCCACTGGACGCGGCTTCGGCCTCGCGGCCCTGCTCCTCGGTTGGACCAACACCGCACAAGTCTTCGTTACCGGCGCTCACGCCAGAACCAACTACTACGGCTTCTTCATTCAGGACGACTGGAAGATCGCCCCTCGGCTCACCCTCAACGTCGGCCTCCGTTACGATCTCGAAGAGCCCCGTTGGGAAAAGAACAATGGACAAAACCAGTTCGATCCCATAGCCATCAATCCCGTCTCTGGCACGCCCGGCATTATCACTTACTCCGGCCGCGACGGACTCTCCAAGTATGCTCACCGTTTTGACAAAAACAACTTCGGCCCACGCTTTGGTTTCGCTTACCGCCTGCGTGGCGACAAGACCGTTCTCCGCGGAGGCTATGGCTGGATGTACGGCCCCATTTACGATGCATCCGTCGGGCGCGTGATGCAAGCCAGCTTCACCGATACGCGAACCTTCCAATCCACGAACAACGGGCTCACTCCGGTCTTCCTCCTGCGAGACGGCGTGCCCACCCCACCCGTCGAAGAACGAGGCCCCGGCTTCGGTGCGGTGAAGGTCGGGGAAACACCCCGCCTTGCTCCGGAGTTCATGGATCCCAATCACCGCAACACCTACGCCCATCACTTCAGCTTCAACATCCAGCACCAGGTTTTCGGCGGCACATTGCTCGAAGCGGGCTACAGCTCGAACCTCGCCCATCGCATCGGCGGCCTCACGGTGAACATCAATGAAATTCGCCCCGAATTGCGCGGCGCTACACAGAACCAGAGGCTACGGCCATTCCCACAATACGGCAACGTGCTGTGGCAAGCGCCCAACTGGGGCAACTCCTCCTACCACGCACTCAACCTCAAAGTGGAGCGCCGCTTCTCCGCCGGTTTCAACCTGCTCGCCAATTACACCTGGTCGAAGTTTCTCGACGATGTCGAGGCAAACGCCGAAGCAGGCGGCGCGCCTGGAAACGGCCAGCAGAGCTACTACGCCCGCGCTCTAGACAAATCGTTCTCCGGCAGCGATCTGCGCCACCGCTTCATCGTCAGCACCGTGTATGAGATCCCGGTTGGCAAGGGCAAGCGCATGAACATCAACTCGCGCATCGCCGACGCCATCGCCGGCGGCTGGACGCTCGGCGTGATCGCCGAAGCACGTGGCGGTCTTCCCTATGGCGTAGTGGAAGCCAGCAACCGGCTCAACAGCTTCTCCTCGTCGCAACGCTCCCACCTCAACGGAGATGCGGCGCTCAGCGCCAGCCGGCCGCGTTCCGAACTCGTCGACCGCTGGTTCGACATCTCCAAGTACGCCTTCCCCGGCGACGGAATCCTTGGTAACGCGGCCCGCAACACAGGCATCGGACCCGGATTTGCCGGTCTCGACGCTTCGCTCCTCAAAGATTTCCGTTTCAGCGAGAAGCGCTACCTGCAATTGCGCGGAGAAGCCTTCAATCTCCTCAACCGCCCCAATTTCGGCCTTCCCAACGGGTCTCGCGGCAATGCCGCCTTTGGGCGCATCAGTTCCTCCCAGGATGGCCGCGTCATGCAGATTGGTCTACGATTCGTGTATTAATCATGAGAACTTCATTCCTGTTATTCCTCCTCAGCGCCTTCGCCTGGGCGGGCGAGGTTCTGCCCAACGGGATCGTGCTTCCCGATCAATGGCCGCCCCGCACCGAGGACCCCAAGTCCCGCAAGCCCATGAGCGTTCCCTATCTGAACGCACCTCCAGCGGTGATCCCGATTGATGTCGGACGCCAGTTGTTCGTCGACGATTTCCTCATCGAGAACAGCACTCTTGAGCGCCGCTACCACCAGGCGCGCAAACACGAGGGCAATCCCATCCTCAAGGCAACCACCGAACTTGAGTTGCATAACGGCTTCCGCCCCGGCGCCTGCCCTCATTCCGGAGGCGCCTGGTATGACCACCGGGAAGGCCTTTACAAGATGTGGTACATGACCGGCTGGTATGGCGGTTCTGCCCTCGCCGTCAGCAAGGATGGCGTACACTATGATCGCCGCAACCTCGACTTCCGTCCCGGTACCAACCACATCCCCGATCCCAGCCCCGAACTCCGCTTCGGCATGGACCATGTCCGCATCGACTGGTTCACCCGCGACGAATCGCAACGCTTCAAAAGCCTTCACTTCTATCACGCCACCGAGAAAGGCCAAGGTGGCCGGGTCCACACCTCCTCCGATGGCCTCCACTGGAGCGCACCCACACCCACTGGCCCTTCCGGCGATCGCAATACCTTCTTCTACAATCCGTTCCGCCGCAAATGGATTTACAGCATCAAAGTTCAGGCCCAGGACGCGGGCAAGTCTCGCGCACGGAACTACTGGGAGCACTCCGACTTCCTCCGCGGCGCACAATGGAAGCCCGAAGAACCCGTGTTCTGGATCGGCGCCGACGATCTCGATCCCCCCGACCCGGCCATCGGTGACCCCCCGCAGATCTACGACCTCGATGGCATCGCTTACGAGAGCCTCATGCTCGGCATGTTCCAGGTCCATCGAGGCCCGCACAACAGCCTCGCCGAAAAGGGCAAATTTCCAAAAATGTCCGAGCTCTCCATCGGCTTCTCCCGTGATGGCTTTCACTGGAGCCGGCCCGACCGCCGGCCCTTCATCGCCGCCACGCGCAAGCAAGGGGATTGGGAACGAGCCTACGTACAATTCACGGGGGGCGTGACTTTAATCGACGGCGACCGGCTGCTTTTCTACTATGTCGGCTTCTCCGGCGAAGCGCCCAACGGCCCCGACATGTACGCCGGCTGCGCGACGGGCTTGGCCACCTTACGCCGCGATGGATTTGCGTCGCTCGACGCAAGCGCTTCGGGCGGCACTCTCACTACTCGAAAAGTCCGGTTCTCCGGTAATCATTTGTTCGTCAACCTCGATGCCCCAAAGGGCGAACTCCGTGCCGAAATCCTCGACGAGCAGAGCAGGCCCATCGCGCCCTTCACTGCCGCCAATAGCATTCCACTCACCACCGACAGCACCAAGGTCGAGCTCAAGTGGAAGGGCAACGCCGATCTTGCAGCACTGGCGGGACGCGCCGTGCGCATTCGCTTCCATCTGCGCTCCGGCAGCCTCTACTCCTTCTGGATCACTCCTCACGCACAGGGACAAAGCCGCGGCTACGTTGCCGCGGGCGGGCCCGGTTTTACAGGGCCAGTCGATGCACCAGGCGGTGGCATCGCCGCTTGGCCTGCACTACCCTACACCCTCGATCCTTCCTGGCCTCGCCTCACCGCGAAGCACACTCTTCAGGAGACCGCCGGAGTCGCGGCGCTCAAAAGCGGTGAGACCCTCGTCTTCCACCGCGGCACTCCGCAGATGCTCCGCCTCGATCCGGAAGGGAAAGCCCAAAGCCACTTCGGCGAAGGCTTATTCTCTCGTCCGCACAGCGCTCGCATCGATCCCGAAGGCAACATCTGGACTGCCGACGCTGGCACACATGTCGTCCTCAAGCACGATCCTACTGGGAAAGTCCTGATGGTGATGGGACGCAAGAACGAGGCCGGCGAAGCCCAGGATCGCTTCAACCAACCCACCGACATCGCTTTCGCCCCCAACGGCGATTTCTTCGTCACCGATGGCTACGGCAATTCCCGCGTCGTGAAGTACTCACGCAACGGTGCCTTCGTCAAAGCCTGGGGGAAGAAGGGCGCGGGTCCCGGCGATTTCAATCTTCCCCACACCGCCGTCGTCCTCAACAACAAGCTCTACGTCGGCGATCGGGAAAACTACCGCATCCAGGTCTTCGACCTCGACGGCCGTTTCCTCGAAGAATGGAACGAAATCGGCTCCCCCTGGGGCTTGGCCACATCAGCCTCTGGCCACCTCTGGATGGCCGATGGCCACAACAACCGCATCCTCAAACTCAGCCCAAAAGGCAAGGTTTTGGGCACAATCGGAGAAACGGGCAAACTCCCCGGTCAATTTCGCTTCGCTCACATGATCGACGTGGACGCCCAAAATCGTGTCTACGTCACGGAAATCCTCAACTGGCGCGTCCAGCGCTTCATTCCCAAATAGCTACAACTCCGGTGCCGCCTGGTCTGGATACGTCACTCCAGGCGGCAACTCCAGAATCTTGATATTCCGGAAGTGGATCTTCGCCCCTTCTGACTCCAGACACAGATACCCTTTCTTCTGCGTTGACCGGCTGATCCCGTTGACATACTTCCCGTTCACGGAAAGCTTAATCACTCCGTCAATTGCCACCACATCGTACGTATTCCACTGCCCGCGCCCCTTCGCCCGGTTCTCAATGGACATGCTTCGCTCCCCGCGCGGTGTATCGGGGATCGTCTTCACTCCATTCACACCAAACAACTCCCCATGCACATACGCAACGGGAGGCATCACGCCATCGCGCACATGCAACTTCGGCCAATCCAACTCCAGCATCTGGATCTCTACTCCGTTCGGCAGTCGCGTCCGTGGATTCGGCTTCGCGTCGCTCCACGCAAACACCCCCGAATTGCCACCCGGCTCGGTGTGCATCCACTCAATGTGCAGAAGAAAATTCTCATACTGCCGGTCGCTCCGCATCACCCCGATCGGTTGCCCTTTGCAGATCAATTCCCCGTTCTGCACGTACCACGTATCCGGGTCCGTATTCACATTCACCCAACCCGTGAGATCTTTCCCGTTGAACAAGTCCCGCCACTGCGGCACAGGCTCACTGGAGGCACGGCGCCCCGCCAGGATCAACAGCGCTCCTGCTGCCAGAACCAGAAGTCGTTTCATCGCTTCGATAGTATCGCGTTACGGCAACGCTTTGACAGCCGTCAATCCCAGCAATCCCAGCTTTCTTAATTCCTCAGACCATCCAGCCAGCGTCTTCGTGACAAAGGCATTGTGCGCCTTCGATTCGGTGGCGTAAATCGCCGCCAGTTCGTTCACCGAGTTGAGCTGCGCCTCCGTCGGCGCGCCGTTCCCAGATGCCACCGCCCCAAATAGCGGCCCTAGTTCTTCATTCAGCTTCGGAGCCTTGATCACGCGGTAGCGTACACCTCCCGCATCAAACCGGCCAATGGCCGTGTCCAATTCCTTCTTCATCGCCTCCACGCGAGTCTTCGCAGAGCCGCTCGCAGCTTTCTCATTCGCCTCCAACTGCGCCTTCGCCTGATCCAGATCCCGCAGTGCCTGGTTCACTCCCGCAATCATGGCCCGCAACTTCACCGCAGTATCGAACTGCCTCTGCAAATCTTCCGGCTTCGCCTCAATCGTCGGATCCACCTGCACCTCGAACGGTTGTTCCGACACTACTTCGTCTCCCAACAGCAACTTCACCACGTAGCGGCCTGGCAAAGCAGGCACCGCCCCCGGCGTCCCGCCTCGAGGCCCTTCCTCACTCGCCTCACCTTCCGTGCGTTCCTTCCGAGGCTTCGGCGCATCGTGCCGGAGATTCCATGACGCCCGGTTTAGCCCCGCCTCACCAGCCGGATTCCGCACTTCCGCAATCTTCACCCCTTTCCCATCGAATACATGCAGTTTCACCGGCTTCTCCTTCGCCGGCTTCGAACCAAGCAAATACGTGAACAACGCCCCAGCCGGTGGGTTCGGCCCATAAAACCCGTCATCGCCCATCATTTGGTAGTTGTTTGTGCGGTTCATCCGCAACGCCGTACGAGGCGGGAATAGATGCCCCCGCTTCCCCGCAATCTCCGCCGTCAACTGCTGCAACACCGCGGCATCGTCGAAAATCGCAATCCCCCGGCCGTGCGTTGCCACCACCAGATCGTTGTCCCTGGGATGCACCAGCAGATCGTGCACCGCCACCCGGGGCATATTCTTCATCTCCAGGCGCTGCCATTTTCCCCCGCCTTCAAAGGAAACAAACAGCCCTAATTCTGTTCCCGCATACAATAGCCGCGGATTCTTCGGATCCTCCTTCACCACCTGCACATACGCCTTCGCCGGCAGATCACCTGCGATACTCGTGAACGTCTTCCCCGCATCCGTGGTCTTGTAAACATACGGCTGGAAATCGTCGAACATGTGCCGCTCCACCGCCACATAAGCGGTGTTCGCGTCGTATCGCGACGCCTCAACGTGCGAGATCACGGATGCCGGAGCCAGCCCCGCAATATTCTTCGCCACATTCGTCCAATTGCGCCCGCCGTTCAACGTCACTTGCACATTCCCATCGTCCGTCCCCGCCCACAGCACCCCTTGCTTCACCGGCGACTCCGACAGCACAATCACCGTTCCATTGTTCTCCGCCGTGGTCGACTCCTGAAAAATCGGCCCGCCCGCCGGCGCATACTTCGCCTTGTCATTCGTCGTCAGATCCGGCGAGATCGGCTCCCAACTCCCCCCGAAGTTCGAACTTTGAAAAACGACATTCCCGGCATAGTAGAAAGTCTTCTTTCCATGCGGTGATGCCACAATCGGCGTATTCCAATGAAAGCGGTACTTCGCATCCGCCGGAAGCGCCGCGCGCGGCGAGGGCCCCACCGACTTCTGCTCTCCCGTCCGCAAATCCGTACGCATAATCCGCCCACCTTGTGACTCGGAAAGAAACACGTCCGGATTGTCCGGATCCGACACTGCGTAAAAGCCGTCGCCACCGGTAATGATCCGCCAATCCCCATTCCCGATGCCTTTCCCCTCCCGTGTCCGGCTTGGCCCCGTCCACGTCGAATTATCCTGCTGTCCGCCTGTCAGCCAATAGAACGGTTGCCGGTTGTCGGCGTGAATCTGATAATACTGGCCCAGCGGAATATTGTTGTGGAAACGCCACTTTGCCCCGCGATCTAACGAGGAAGTCACACCGCCATCCGACCCCAGCCACATCACATCCGCATTCCGTGGATCAATCCACAGCGCGTGCATATCCGGATGTACTTCCGCCGCCGTATCCTTCCAGGTTTTGCCCCCATCCACGGAGACGTGCACCGTATACGCCAAGGCATAGATCCGCTCCTCGTTCGAAGGATCCACTCTCATGTCTGTAAAGTAAAAACCGCGGTAAACAATGTCCGCATTGTCCGTCACCTTCGCAAACGAATCCCCGCCGTCATTTGATCGGAACAACGACCCGTCCTTCGACTCCGCGATCACATACACCGTCCCCGGCCGCGATGGCGCGATCTTCACCCCCGCGCGCCCCATCAACTTCGGCAGCCCCTTCTCCACTTTCTTCCACGTCTGCCCCGCATCCGTGGAACGGAAAATCCCGCCCTGCTCGCTCCCCGAAGTGAACGTCCAAGGCTTGCGCTCAAACTTCCACAATGCCGCGTACAGGATGTTCGGATTCGAAACGTCGATGTCCATATCCGACACCCCATGCGACGCGTCCACATACAGAGTCTTCGCCCACGTCTTCCCACCGTCTCGCGTCACGAACACGCCGCGATCCGCGTGCGGCCCGAACGCATGCCCCAGTGCGCCCACATACACCACATTCGAGTTGCGGGGATCCACCAGCACCCGCGCAATCCGCTCCGTGCCCTCCAGCCCCATATGCTGCCACGTTTTCCCGCCGTCTCCGGAGCGATACACACCATCGCCGAAGCTCACCGAATTCCGGGGATTCGCCTCGCCCGTTCCCACCCAAATCACTTCCGGATTCTGCGGATCGATCGCGATATCGCCGATGGAGAAAGTGTTCTGCCGCTCGAATACCGGTGCCCACGTCACCCCGTGATTCACCGTCTTCCATAACCCGCCGCCACCCGTGGCTACATAGGCGATGTGCGGCTGCCCCGGAATCGACTCCACATCCGTGACACGTCCGCCCATTCCGGCTGGGCCGATAAACCGGTAACTCAGCCCATCAAAAAGCTTCGTGCTCACCTGCCCGCACAAGGCCAACGCGAGGAAAAACCCACTAAAAAGTCGCACCATGGGAAGCGAGTCTAGCACACGCCGGTAACACCGAAAGTCCACCGCGCCTTCCACGATTCCGTTCGCCTCCCGTCTCAACGAGTGGAGAATGTCAGAACATACGGATCGATGCGCATCCGGTCTTCGGTCATGAAGTTGCCTCCGCCCTCCGAATTGAACGAAAGCGTGTAGCTCGTTCCCGCCTCTAACTTCACCTCATTCAATCCAGGCACCCTCGAGCCTCCGCGCTCGCTCGCGCCTCATCCATGATTCGATCGACACCGGGATTCACAAACGAGTGACTGAACTCGTGCACCATCGCGTCAAAATCACCGCCGCAAACGCACGCTGCCGGGCGCCGCTTCGCAATCCGGAACAGTGCGGTGGAAATAATAATTCACCCCATACTGAAAGGCACGCCGCGGTTCCTCCAAACAAATCTCATCCGCTTTGTTTCGATAGGCCCGCCACGCACTCCGTGCCGATACTTCCGCGTCAATCGCCGGAAAGGCATCCTGCACAACGCGCCAAGCCATTGCCGCCACCAGAATCGCCACCACCACCGTGGCCCAAGCCCGTCCGTGCCGCGCCTCCAGCAAATACACCACTAACCCTGCCACCGCGGCTGGCACAACGCCATGCCACCACACCACTTTGGGTAGCGCATTGCCTGATCCTGTCGAAATCGCCTCCGGCAGCGCCGGCAAAATCGCCGGAGTGAACGCCACCAGTACCCCCGCCGCTACCAGGACCCAGCGAACCCCAACCCGCCGCGACGCCAGCGCGTGCCCCAACAAGGCCGCCACCCCCGGCAGCAAAGGCAGGATATACCCTGGCAATTTGTTCTGCGCAGCGGAAAAAAATACAAATCCAAACAACACCCAAGCCCAGATAAATCGCAACCCAGCCGCCTCCGGACGCCGCAACAGAGCCAGTAGCGGGGTCCAGGGAAATACCGCCCCCAACAACACCGGCGCGTAGAACCAGAACGGCTGCACATGCTGCAATTGCGAAGTCGCAAACCGCCCCAGATGATGCTTCAAGATAAAGTCTTCCAGAAACACCACCCCGTTCGCCGCCGTACACAGCGCGTACCAAGGCATCGCCACCACCAGCGCCGCCACCGCAAACCGCCACAAATCCCACACCCGCTTTCGTCCAAACCAAATCAGCGGCGCCGCCAGCACTACCGGCACCAGGCCCTTAGCCAGCATCGCAAAGCCCATCGCCACACCAGCCCAAACCAGCCGCCGCGGATTCCCCGTTCTCTGCCACTCCATGGTCAACAACATGGCCAAAGCGAAGCTTACGCTCAGCGGAGCATCGGTCACCGCCGTGCGGGAATACGCGAGCCAGGCTGCGCTTGTCCCCAGAATTGCCACCGCGAACCCCGCCGCCACTTCCGTCAACTCTTCCCGCAACAGCCGCCAATACGCCGCCAGAAACAATACACTCAGCACAGCTATCAGGAATCGCGGAGCCGCATCTTCCCCCAACCCCATCCGAAACCCCACGGCAATCAGCCAATACAACAGCGCTGGCTTCTCAAACCACGGCTCGCCCCACAATCGCGGCGTCACCCAATCCCCCGATTCCGCCATCGCTCGCCCGATCCACGCATACCGCGGCTCATCGGGCCCATGCAGCCCCACCGCCGTCATGCCATGAAAATACAGCATGTATGCGGCGGCAAGTACCAGCAGCACTCGCAGCGGATAGGGCACGATTCCTAGTATCGGTGAACCTGCTACATCCGCGCCATTTTGCGCGCCATCAGCATCGCAATTTCCAGCGCTTGCTCAGAGTTCAGCCGGGGATCCACCTCGGACCGGTAGTCCCGCTTCAAATCTTCCTCACTCAACCCCCGCGACCCGCCCGTGCACTCCGTCACGTTCTCGCCCGTCAATTCAATATGCACCCCGCCCAACTTCGATCCTTCCGCCGCATGAACATCAAAAGCCTGCTCCACTTCCGACAGAATGCCATCGAAGTTTCGCGTCTTGATTCCATCTGCCGTAAGAAACGTGTTGCCGTGCATCGGATCGCACACCCACACCACTTCGCGCCCGGTCGCCTTCACCGCCCGGATCATCCGCGGCAGTTCCGACGACACCCGCTTCGCTCCACAGCGGTGGATAAACGTCAATCGCCCCGGCTCGTTCCCTGGATTCAGAGTCTCCAGCAACTGCTGAATCTGTTCATCTGAAGTCGTGTGTCCGATCTTTACTCCAATCGGATTCACAATCCCACGGAAGTACTCCACATGCGCACCATCTGGCTGATTCGTCCGCAACCCGATCCATGGGAAATGCGTCGACAAATCGAACCAGCCCTCGCGCCGCGGCACCCGTTTCGTCTGCGCTTGCTCATAATGCAAATGCAGCCCTTCATGCGCCGTGAACAGGTCCACCCGCTCAATCTCCGCCGCATGAATCCCGAGAATGTTCTCCATGAACCGCACCGATTCACTAATCGACGCGGCCATCCGGTGATACTCATCCGCCAAAGGCGAATTTTCCGCAAACGACAAATCCCAATACTCCGGATGATGCAGATCCGCAAACCCGCCCTTCGAGAGCGATCGTAGGAAATTCAGCGTCAACGCCGCCCGCGCATGCGCCTGCAACAGCAACTGCGGATCCGGCCTCCGGTCCGCCGCCGTGAACGCCACGCGGTTGATCAGATCGCCACGATACGACGGCAGCGAAACCCCATCCCGCGTCTCCATGTTCTCTGACCGCGGCTTCGCATACTGCCCCGCAATCCGCGCCACCCGCGTCACCGGACGTTTGCTCCCCTGCACTAACACCAGGCTCATTTGCAGCAGGATCTTCAGCTTCGATGCAATCGTCGGCCCATGACAATCGGAAAACGATTCGGCGCAATCGCCACCCTGCAGAATAAACCGCTTCCCGGCCTGCGCCTCGGCGAATTGTTGTTTCAGTTGCACCACTTCATAGGACGTGACCAGCGGAGGCAGTTTCGACAGCTCCGCCACAACGGATTCCAACTCCGCCGGATTGTCATAAACCGGCTGCTGTGCCGCTTGCTTCGTCTGCCAGGAATGGGGTGCCCAGAGGGAGGATTCGATATCAGTAACCACGAAAGCTTCAGGGTATCACACACACCCCTACTCGCCGCTCATTTCCCGCAGCAACCACGTCTTCGCAATCGCCCAGTCCCGCTTCACCGTGGCCTCCGATACCCCCAACACATCCGCTGCCTGCCCCGAGTTCAGCCCCACGTAAAACCGTAGATTCACCACCTCCGCCAACCGCGCATCCATCGCCGCCAGTTTGTCCATCGCCTGATCCAACGCCTCAACATCCAGGTCCAGTTCCCCGATGCGCTGATCCTCGCGCAAGGCCACCCGCACCGCCGAGGATCCTCGCTTCAACGCCGACCGCTTCCGCGCGAGATCGATCAGAATCCGCCGCATCAGTTCCGCCATCGCTCCATAAAAATGAGCGCGGTTCCGGAAGTTCGGAGTTTCCGTTTCGCTCAACCGGACAAACATCTCATTCAGCAGCTCGGTCGGTTGCAGCGACACGTGCTGTTCGTTGTTGAGCTGCCGCGACGCGATCTGATGCAACTGGTCATACACCAGCGGCAAGAGCGAGACGAACGCGGCTTCATCGCCGTCGTTCCACTGACGCAACAACTCGGTGATCGTCGAGGCCATTTTGTGGAGATGAGAAGGATCCAATCCATACTTACGGCAGTTTGATCCCCTTTGCAAGAGTTTTACGCCATATACTTGTATGTCCTCGTACTTCGGTACGGGGCCGTAGTGGTGTGCCTCACAGGCCTTCCCATGTCCGCCGCGAACTGGCCGGCCGTCAAAGCAGCTTTTGCACAGTGCTGCCCGCTGGGCGACACCGAACGGAGTCAGTGTCTCGCGGCTCTCCCCGACGCGAACGTCGCCCGCGAAGTTCAATCCCTGCTCCGGTTCTTCCCCGCTTCCGCCGGTTTCCTCGACGAATCCGCCGTCGATATCTTCCTCCGCACTAGCGATCCATGGATGCATCGCGAAATCGCCGGTTACCGCTTAACCGAACTCATCGGCGAGGGCGGCACCGCGCGCGTCTACCGCGCCGAGCGCATCGACGGTCAATTCCGCAAAGTCACTGCCGTCAAATTACTGAAGGCTGGCATCTTCGGCGAGGACATCCGCCGCCGCTTCCTGCGCGAGCGCCAGTTGCTTGCCGATCTCGATCACCCCAACATCATCCGCCTCCTCGACGGTGGAGTCACTCCCGACGGCCGTCCCTACATCGTCATGGAGTTTGTCGATGGAGTCCCCATCACTCAATACGCGCACGATGCTGCGCTCTCTCCTGTCGATCGGCTTAGCCTCATGCGCCAAGCGGTCAATGCCATCGCCTACGCCCACCGCAAAGGGGTGATTCACCGCGATATTAAGCCGGGCAACATCCTCGTCAACCGCGAAGGCCAAGTCAAACTCCTTGACTTCGGCATCGCCCACCTCACCGCGAACACGCCCGAAGACGGCATCTACACCCAAACACAAACCCGGCTGTGGACGCCCGCCTACGCTTCGCCGGAGCAGGCCAAAGCGGAGAAAGTCCTACCGGAGAGCGATCTCTATTCCCTCGGCGTCATCCTCTACGAACTGCTGGAAGGTAAGCTTCCCTATTCCGTCAAAGGCCTGCCTCAACACGAAATCATCCGCGTCATCTGCACCGGCAAACCGCAGGGCCAACTCTTGCCGGTGCTCGCCCGCCTGCTCTCCAAGGACGCTGCCTCGCGGGGTACAGCCACACAACTCGAAGCAGAACTCGCCACCCCCGGCAATCTCCTCTCCAGCCCTCGCCCACTGGCCCGCCGCTGGTTCCTCGCCGTCACCGCAATCACCGTGCTCGCCTTCTGCGCCGGCCTCTGGTGGCGCTCCACTCCCGCCCCACTGCTGCAATTCCCTGAGCCCACCACGGTCGCCCGCCACGCCTTCGCGCCCACCATCAGTCCCGACGGCACAAAAATCGCCTACATTGACGAAGCCAGCGCTCAGGATCAGTACCTCACGGTGAAGGACCTTCGCACCGGTCAGGTGCGCCGGCTCATTGAGGCAACTCACGCTCGCTGGTCACCCGATGGCAGTCAATTGGCCATCCTCACCCTTCATGGCGCAACCGGCGGAGCTATCGCACTCGTCGACTACCCTTCCGGCCAAGTCACCGAACTCGCCAGCCTCCGCTCCCGCCTCACCCAACAAATGTGGCAGTTCGATCTCCTCAATTGGAGCATCGACGGCAAAGAGATCCTCGTCGCCGATACCACCGAAGCAAGTCCCCAGTTCTCCATTCAAGCCCTCGATGTGCAAAAGAAGACATGGCGCCAACTTACCCATCCGCCCGCCGGCGCCTTCGGCGACTCCACCGCCGTCTACTCCCCAGACGGCAGAACGCTCGCCTTCGTCCGCATGGTCACCACCGACAATGCCGACGTGTACGTATTGCGCGACGGCCAGGAACGGCGCCTGACGCACCACACGAGCATCACCGATGGGCTCACATGGGCGCCCGATGGCAAAGCGATTCTCTTCAGCACCCGCCACAACACACAGGGAGCCAGGCTATGGCGCATCGACTATCCGGAAGCAAGGGAGGTTCAGGTTGCACTCGACATGGATGGACACCTGGTGATGCCTTCCTTCTCCAAACGCATCTCCACCGGAGGCTGGCGCCTCGCCTTTCACCGCCGCATTCGCGACGTGAATGTCTGGATGGGAAACCCGGAAAACCCCACCGCCGACCGCCAGGTCTCGCTGGCCAAGTCAACCAACACCATCGGTGTCGATTGCTGCCCCGACCTCTCCCCCAACGGCAACTTCGTAGCCTTCGCCAGCGACATCAATAGTACTCACGAAATCTGGGTCAGCGATTTGCGCACCGGCGCCGCCCGTCAACTCACGGCTATGAACGGTCCCTATACCGACTCCCCACGCTGGTCCCCCGACGGCAGTCAAATCGCCTTCACTTCCGCCATCGGCCAGAATCGCGATGTCTTCCTCGTTCCCCCTGACGGTGGCGCCGTCCGCCGATTCACCACCGAGCCTTCTGAAGAGGGCCGTCCCGCCTGGTCCCGCGATGGCCGTTGGCTCTACTTCCGCTCCTCGCGCTCCGGTGAGAATCAAATCTGGCGCCGCCGCACCGACGGCACCGGCGCCCCGCAACAGGTCACGCACCAGGGAGGCTATGAAGGCTACGAATCCCACGACGGCAAGACGCTCTACTATGCCCGCAAACGCTCCAGCAACGAGATCTGGGCGCTGCCTCTCTCTGGCGGTGAAGAGCAATTGGTGATCGACGGCCGCAGTCTCGGCTTCTGGGGTGTCGGCCGCGACGGCATCTATTTCCTCGAAAAGCTCTCCCGCTCCCACAACGCCGTACTGAAGCGAGTCCCCTTCGCCGGCGGAATAGAAGAGCAATTGCGCACCATCCAATCCACCAACGAGATCACCACCTTCCGCATGAGTTGGAATGGCGACAGGATTCTCTGGACTCAAACCGACCAGATTGAGGACAACGTCATGGTCGTCGATTGGCCTTTACGATCCCACTGAGCCCCAATAGCGCCGACATCAGCAAACCGGTCCCCGGCTCCGGCACATCCGCTGCGTCAACAAATCGCGCCGCCACCGTCCCCATCGTCGATCGTTGATCCCCTACGGCTTCTGAATTGAACAGGAAATTGAAGAATGGGTTTGCGACCCCTCTGCCAAACATCAAATCAAATCCACTGAAGTTCGCCTGCAACTGAGCGATCGGAATGCGAAACGACACCCCCGAAAACTGGGTACCTGCCGGGAGCACAACTGTAGGGCCGAATGCACCATCAAGGGTCCCCATCCGTATTCCAGCCAGGTTGCCGGGAACACTTGCGTCGGCACGATAAAAACCGCCGGAGGATGTAATTGCGGGGGCACCCGCGGAAAGATCTACGAAACCTGGCGTGATGGAAATTGGCAAGGAAACTTCCGCACCAGCCAGCACCTCCGGATCCAATACCATCGCGCTCGTCCACAATGTCACATTCTCGGCAATCTCAATCTTCTTCCCAACGGGTGCCAGCAACTGCACAATCAGGTCGCCGCTGGCCCCAGTGAGGTCGAGGCTATTTGCACCGTCGTAGTCACTGAAGAACCGGGTTGTGACCGTGGTGGTCCCGCCAGAGAAGTTCGGGCCACTGTTTTGTGTCGTCCCATTCAGCCGGTGCGTATACACCACGTCCGCCCGTGCCGCGCACGGCGCGACAAACAAACACACCATTGCCAACCGGGCGATTCGATTCTGCAAATGCATGGAATAGTCCTCCGTACAATCAATAAGAAACACCAACACCGCTCCGCCCGCAGGAGCGGACAGTCCGGGATCACAAACGTATGGCGTGAGAATCGTCTCAACCGGATCAAAATCTTTCGTACTGGAACGAACAAAACGAAGCCGTACCCGGGCAACTCTGGTACTAAAGTCCACGCGCGGATGCGCCGCCACGCCAGGTTTGTACGCCACTCACAGGCATGAAGACTGCCGTATCAATAACCCACTCACCCAGCCGGATTCACCTGGCTCCTTGGATAATGGCCATCGCGGCCTCAATCAGCCTATGCCATGCGGCACCCTTCGCAGTTGCAATTAGGGCCACCACTCTGATTGGAGGCACCGGGCAGGAATTAGTCAGCCTCAATCTGGCGACGGGAGCAATGTCCACCATCGGAGCAATCTCCAGCACCGTTGGGCTCATTTCTTTGGCAGTCGGACCCGGCGGAGAACTGTTTGCCGCTGGGTTTAGTTCCGATCCTCTAATGAACCTCTATCAAGTCGATCTCTTGACTGCCGCGGTCACCCTCGTTGGACCGACGGGACCCGAGGCGATCTACGACCTCGATTTTCAGGGCAACACTTTGCTTGGAAGCAACGGCACACTCCTGTACTCCATCCAGGCAACCACCGGCATTGCCACAGTTCTCTCGACTACGCAACGGCATACCCAAGGACTCGCAGCCATCGATGCGAACAGCGCATACGTTGCCTACTTCCCGCCTCTGAGTGACGCTGCCCTTGGAAAAATCGATCTGGCAACGGGAAGTATCAGCCACATCGGACAGATTGGCGCTTCATTCGGCAACGTGACTGGCCTTGATATCGGCGCAGATGGACAGCTCTATGCATTGACCGCCATTGGCCAACTCCTTCGAATAGACAGCGGTACAGGCGCGGGCACACTGATATCCCAATCGGATTATCTCTGGTACGCCCTCGCTGCGCTTCCCGATAATCCAACACCGGAGCCGGCAACCGCCTCTCTACTCATCCTTAGCTCGGCAATTGGTCTGGCCGGACACCGCCTGCGAAAGTCAGCGGGTAGCCAAACTGAACAGCCCTCACTTACCCCTTCCAGACCTACCAGACCGTCTGGATGTTTGAAGCATGAATGCGGCCGTCCCGGCTGATGACCGGCACACCAAAATACACGGCCGTGGCCGCGATCATACGATCCGGCATATCGGGAATATCAGCCCGCGCCACCTGACGCATGGCGTCAACGATCTCCCCCGTAAAGACAGCCTCTTTGAACACATGTTCAGGATCGGCGATCGCCGCTTTTACTTCCACATAGGTGCCCGGTGCCACACGATTTTTCTCTACGAGGTATATGATTTCCGCGAGGCTAATCGAGGAGACGACAATCCTGCTTCCAGCCGCCGCGGCCTGCTCGATAAACTCCGCGGCCGCGAAGGATAGGCGTTCGTCGTCGAAGAGATACCAGAGAACAGTATGGGTATCCGCAACGCCCGCAATCATCAGCTAGAACTCCCGGCCGAAATTGCGGAACATTTCCCGCCTGTTTTCATCGATCTCCTCGGCGGAAGGCGCTCGCCCGTACTTGGCGAGCATACCCCGGCCGGTCTTGAAAGGTCGGCGCCCAGGCGTTTCAGATACTTCCTCGGCTAGCTTTTCAATCCACTCCTTGAGCGTTAACCCCTGCTCCGCGGCACGGGCCTTGAGCACGGCTGCCTGCTGATCGGAGATTTCAATAACAGTCATGTCAAGCTTCCTTCCTCTTCCCACACTACTGGAAATATAGCGGACTGTCACTGCCTCCGCTACACGGTGCGCGATAAGATACCACCATGCACCGCCGCTCCTTCCTCGCCACCCCCCTCGGCCGGGAGATTCGCCTGGCTCCAGCCGATGGTCTGCTCTATGTCCTGGGCTTGCTTGGCGTGAAGACCTATCGGGGGTGAGAAGACCTTTCGCCCCTAGCCACCTCGCGAATCGCCCCAATCACCGCATCCGGCCGCTCCGCCGGAACATCATGCCCGCTATCCGCCAGCACCACCCACTTGCTATCCGCCGATAACCCAACCAGCCGTGCCTGCACCTCCTTCCACCCCTGCAACGCCCCACGCTCCCCAGTCAACACAACCAGCGGCTTCTCTCCCAATCCCCCCGCCGCCCGAGCCTCCTCCGCGCTCACCTCCATCTGCTCCAACTCACTCCACCGTGTACGAAAAAACTTGCTCTGCAACAACGAATACGGAGCCCCGATCCCCTGCATCCACAACCGCAGCCGCAGAATTCCAAACTCCACCTCCAGCCACGCCCATCGAGCCTGCCCCTGATAGCGCTCCTTCACCGGCCTGGCAATCTCCTTCCAACCCGGCAGCATCTTGTACTGATCCTCCTGCACCGCATCCACCAGCACCATGCCCGCCACCTCGGAAGCATACAGCCCATGAAACACCCGCACGTGATACCCGCCCGCCGAATGCCCCACCACCACGTACGGCGCGGACTCCCCCGCGCTCCGCACCAACGCATGCAGTTCCTCCGCAATCCGCTCGCTCGTGCGCGGATACGGCCCCTCCTCACTCCCGCCATACCCCGCCCGGTCGTAACTGCACACCCGCGTAAACTCCGCCACGCCCGGTTGAACGCGCCGCCACTCCACCAACGAATCTCCCAACCCCGCTTCCAACAAAACCGTCGGCGACCCGCGCCCCGTGCAATGAATCCGCCAGCTTCCCACCTGCCGCCCCGGCTCCGGATCCCGCCGCGCATCCCGATTCCACATCACCGCTTCAAACACCCGCCCCGCCGCCAGCAACGTAACCAACACAGCCGCCACCCAAAGCGCCCGCCTCATTCCCGCCGCAATTCCGCAGCCGCATCCGCCCGCGCCGCGCGCCAGGCCGACGGAGTCGCCGCCAGCACCACCAGCGCCGCCAACCCGGCCGCAGCCAGCGCCAGCGTCGCCGGATCATAAGGGCTCACCGCGAACAGCATCCCGCGCACGAACCGCGTCATCCACAGCGCCGCCACCACGCCACACGCCAACCCAACCAGCGCCATCCCCAACGTCTGCCCGTACACCAACCGCGCAATATCGCCAAACGTAGCACCCACCGCCACCCGGATTCCCATCTCCTTCCGCCGCAGCCCCGCCAGATACGTCGATACGCCATACACACCACTCGCCGCCAGCAACGCCGCCAGCGCCGCGAACACCCCGATCAGCCACATCCCCTGCCGTACCTCCGCCGTCAAATAACCCGCCCGCTGCTCCAACGTCTGCGGCGCATCAAACGGAACCACCGGAGACTCCTCCGCCGCTACCCGCTTCACCGCCGCTGCCATTCCCAACGGCTCCCCCGCCGTGCGAATCACAAAATACGCCATCCGCAACCCGTTCTGGCTCTCCGGCAAATAGATATGTTCCACTTCACAATCCGACACCGAGTTCACGCAGATGTTCCCCACCACGCCCACAATCTCCCGCATCACTTCCCCGCCGCCCGTCACGTTGTAATCCACCCGAGGCAGCACCAGCCTCCGCCCCAACGCCTTCCCGCCGAAATAGCGGTTTGCAATCGACTGGCTCACCATCACCACCGGCGTAGTCCCTTCGCGATCGCCGCCCCCAAACCCGCGCCCCGACAGCAGCGGAATCTTCGCGGCACGAAAGTACCCATCGCTCACAATCACCATCGACGCCTGCCGCGCCCCGCGCCTCGCCGGCTGTCCCTCCACCTGCACATCCATCGTCATCGCCACCCCACCCATCGGCAGCGTGCTCGTAGTAGCCACATCCACCACTCCCGGCAACCCCGCAATCCGCTCCCGCAGCCGCCCGTAAAGCGCCATCCCCATCGTCCGCGATCCATCCGCCGACGGCGGCAGCGAATAGAAATGCGTCAACACATTGCGCGGCTCGTATCCCAACCCCACAGCCCGCATCGCCGCAAACGTCTGCAGCAACAGCCCCGATCCCACTACCAGCACTACCGCCACCGCTACCTCCAGGGCCACCAATCCACCCTGCCATCGCCTCGCGCGTTGCTTCCTCAACACAACCGGCAAACTACCAAATGCCAAAGCCGTCACCAACCCCACTCCCAAACAAACCACGAACACTCGCCAATCCACCACCACTTCTCCGGCACGAGGCAGTCCCTCCAGCAACGGCCGCGCCAGCGCAATCCCCATCCGCGCCACCACCACCGCCACGACACTCGCCGCCGCCGACAACAACAGCGCTTCCGCAATCAGAAACCGCGCAATCCGCCATCGCGGTGCGCCCAGCGCTTCCCGAATCCGCAGTTCCTTCTGCCTTGCCCCAGCCCGCGCCAGCAGCAAATTCGCCACATTCCCGCAGGCGATCAACAACACCAGCAACACCGCCCCCTGCAGCACCCGCAACATCGGAGCCGCCGGACCCGTAATATCCTCCAACACCGGCGTCGCGTCCAGCCGCAGTTCCTGTCCCGCCTCGCGCACCCGTGGCCCCAGCACTCCCAACTCCGCCCGCGCCTGCTCCAACGTCACCCCGCCCTTCAACCGCGCCGTCACATACAACCCCGCCGCATCCTGATCGAGCACATACGGAGTGAATATCGAAGACGCAGTCGCCCCCAAAGGACGGAAATCCGCCGGCATCACTCCAATCACCACCCACGGCTTCTGATCCAGCAGGATCCGCTGCCCCACAATATCCCGCCGCCCGCCGAAGCGCTGCATCCAGAAGCTGTGGTCCAGCACCACCACCCGGTTGCGTCCCGGCTGATCCTCATCCGGCAGAAACGTCCGACCCAACATCGCCTCCGCCCTCTGCAGCGTAAACCAGTTCGACGTCACACAAGGTCCCCACACCTGCTCCGGTGCGCCCTCCCCCGTAACGTTGAACTGGCAGAACTGCATCCCCGCCATCTGTTCAAACGAACGCGCCTCTGCCCGCAGCTTCTTGAACACCTCCGGCCCCACATACCCCAATCCCGCCGTCCGCGTCGCGTCCTGAATCCGCACCAGCCGCTGCGTCTCAAACCCCGGCAACGGCCGCAGCAGCACCGCATTCACAATCGAGAAAATCGTTGCATTCGCCCCAATGCCCAGCGCCAGTGTCGCCACAGCCATCACCGCAAACAATGGAGAGCGCCGCAGCCCGCGCCAGGCAATCACACAATCGCGAACCATGGAACCAGTCTAATATCGCGGCAAACATCTCGGTTCATCCAGCCACGCCTCACGAACCGTTTGGTTAACCGAAGCCCTTCCCCAGCTGCGTTTTCCATTCGATTGAGCACAATCGATACTTTGGCCGCGAAAGTGCATACCCAGCGCGTCATGAAACTGAGACTCTCTCTCCTCTCACTCCCGCTTGCATTCCTGCCGGCGGCATTCGCACAAACACAATCGACAGGTACGGCCGAGGTGCTCTGCATCAAAGCGCGTGACGGCAAGTACAGCGAATTGCGGCGCTTCCTCCTCGATTCCTCGGCCAAAATGGGCAAGTACCGCGTCGAGAACGGTACGTTCTCCGCCTATATCGTCTCCGAATCGGTCACTCCCTCAGGACGTTCGGCCCCTTGCGATTTTCATCTTGTACAAAGCTACTCGGGAGCCCCCAAGGAGACAAGGGCGTCCACCGATGACGAGATGAAGAAAGCCGGCATCTCCATGACCATCGCTCAGCGCAACGCCAAACGCGACGAAATCAGTTACCTCGTCTCCCGCGAATACTGGCGAACCCGCGATGTGGTCGGCACCCTGGTGAAAGGCGGCTACGTCCGTCTCAACTACTTCAAGGTCAATTCGCAAGCCGAATGGCTGCGCATGGAAACCACCGGCTGGAAGCAGATGGCCGAGGTCTGGGCCAAGGAAACTCCCGGACGCGCCTGGATCGTGCATACACTCACCATGCCCGGCGGGTCCAAGATGCCCTATAACGGATTGACCGTCGATGGCTTCCCCAACTGGGATTCCATGTTCGCTACCACCAACACCCGCGACACATGGGGCAAAGTTCACCCCGAAAGCGATTATTCGGCCTACATGACCCGCGTCGGCCAGCTCGCCGAGCGTCCCATCGTTACCACCATGCGTCTGCTCGAAGTCATTCGTAAGTAGCCCTGCGCCACAGCGGCGGGACGCAACCAACGCTATTCCCGCCGCAACGCCACCATCGGATCCATGCCCGCGGCCCGCCATCCCGGCACCCACGTGGCCACCCCAGCTACCAACACCAGCACTACGGCCGCCCCAACCAACGTCACCGGGTCCGTAGCACTCACCCCAAACAGCAAACTCCCAATCATCCGAGTCACCCCAAGAGACAACAAGAACCCAACAACCAACCCCGCGACAGCCAGTCCCACACCCCGCCGTAGAATCATCCCCACCACCCGCCGCCGGTCCGCGCCCAGCGCCATCCGGATCCCGATCTCCTGCGTCCGCCTCACCACCGCATGGCTCATCACTCCGAAAATCCCCACCGCCGCCAGCCCCAGCGCCAGTGCCGCAAACCCCGCCAGCAGCCACGTCTGAAAGCGCCGTTCGGCAAGCTGTGCCGCCACCAGCGTCTCCATCGGAGCCAGCGTCCGGATCACCATCCCCGGCTCTACCTCACGAACCGCTTCGCGCACGGCCCGCAACAGCGCACCCGGCGGCACCGATCCGCGAATCACCCAATCCGCCGTCCCCTCTTCTTGCCGGTGCCACAGAAACACATGCGGCGTCGCCTCCCGCTCCACTCCCTGACGCCGTACATCCCGCACCACGCCAATCACCGTGATCCATTCATCATTCGCCCCGCGCCGGTCCTGCCCCTTGAATCTCCGCCCAATCGGATTCCGCCCCGGCCAGTAGCGCCGCGCCATGCTCTCATCAATCACCGCGGCCAGCGCTGTCCCCTTGCGGTCCACCTCCGAAAACACGCGTCCCGCAACCACCGGAATCCCCATCGCCCGAAAATACTCTCCGCTCACCGTGGTCCACGTCAACGGCCGGCCCTGATCCATCTCCGCCTGCTCCCCTTCCACCGCGCGCAAGCTGTTCCGCGGCGGCGCTTCCAGTTCAAACAAACTCCGAATCCCGCCCACGCTCTCCACGCCCGCCACCGACTTCAGCCTCTCCGCCAGCCGGTCCTCTAATCCACTCCGCGGATACTGAACCCTCAGTGCCACCAGCCCCTCCGGCTGATACCCCAGATCCACCGCATTCGCCATCCACAGGCTCCGCAATAACAATCCGGCGGGTAGCGCCAGCACAATCGCCAGCGCGAACTCCGCCATAATCAAAAACCCGCTTGTCCGAGTCTCCCCGCTGCTCGTGTTCCTCCCGCCGCCTCTCCGCAATCCATCCTGCGGATCATTCCGCGCCGCATGCCATGCCGGCCCCGCGCCAAACAGCAGCGCCGTCACCATCGCCGCCGTCATCGCAAACAGAAGCACCACCCAATCCACGCGTGCCTCGTCCAGCCGCGGAACATCCGCCGGGCCCCATTCCACCAGCAGCCGGATCAGCCACGCCGCCACCAGCACGGCCAAGCCGCCGGCCATCGACACCAGCACCGCGCTCTCCGTCAATATCTGCCGCACAATGCGCCCTTCTGTTGCTCCCAGCGCCAGCCGCACCGCGATCTCCTTCTTCCTCGCCACCCCCCGAGCCAGCAACAGATTGGCCACGTTCGCGCAGGCAATCAACAGCACCAAACCCACCGCCGCAAACAGCAGCCACAGCGACAGCCGTACGCGTTCCCCCACTGCAATGCTCACCGGCAACACCTTCACTCCCAACCCCATGTTCCAATTCCGATCCAGCATCGCCATTTCCTGCTGCGCCATCTCCACCGTCGTCCCTGCACGCAATCTCCCCACCACATGCCACCGCAGATAGAAGCCCTGCGTGTGCACATCGTCCGCCACCGGCTCCTCCAGCCACGCCCGATGCGTCGTAATCGGCAGCCACACCTCCGTATCGCGCCCCGGAAACGCAAACGAACGCGGCATCACCCCGATAACCGTGAACAGCCGGCCATCCACATTGAGGCTCTGCCCCACAACCAGCGCACTCCCCCCAAACCGCCGCATCCACATCCCATGGCCAAGCACCACCACCGATTCCGCCCGCCGCACTTCGCCCGCCTCAAACACCCGCCCCACCACCGGCGCAACACCCAAAACAGAAAACATCTCCGCCGACACAAACCCCGCCTGCACTTGTTCCGGATCCACCCGCCCACCCACAATCACCCGCGACCATCCGCTGTTCCGATAGTAAAGCGCCATCTGCTCCAGCGCCCCGCTCCCGGCCTGCAAGGCATCATAGATCCGCCGCGACACCCCAGCCTGCCCGTCGCCGACAATGTGCACCAGCCGCCCCGCGTCGCGATACGGCAACGGCCGGAACAACACGGCATACACGATGCTGAACATCGCCGTCGTCGCCCCCATGCCCAACACCAGCGTCAGCATCGCCGTCGCCGTAAATCCCGGCGTCGACCGCAAAGACCGCAAGCAGAATCGTAGGTCCGTCATACCTGCAAATCCAGACGGCCCACACCGTCAATCCGTGGACTACTTTCCTCCTACCGCCGCCACCACCATCTGCAACGTCCGGCTCGTGGCATCCCCAATCACCTTCGCATCCCCAGCCTTCCACCCATCCCTCGACCCGTCGTACTTGTACTTCACCGGCAACCGCGTCAGCGCCGGATCGTACTGCGACTCCGTCCCGCCCAGCTTCCACACCACCAGGTCCAGCGACGGCACCACATAGATCGCATACCCGCCGCTGCCGCCCTTCCAATAGGCGTCCCGCGGAACACCCTGCAAATGCCCGTCTCCATTCACATTGAAATTGAAGCTGTGGCTGTAGTGCGGATTGTACGGCGACAGCCGCCCGCACATCTTCGCAAACTCCGCCGGCACCACCTGCTGCTTCCCCCAGCGCCCTTCATGGAGCATCAGATACCCGAACCGCAGCATATCCGTCGCCCGCACCGCGATGCTCCCTCCACCCGGCGTATGCAGCATGCGCCCATTGCTATCAATCCCGCCCTTCAACTTCGGCCGGTACATCGCATATCCCCATTCCCCAAACCCCAGCGGCCCCGTCAGCCGCTTCCGCATGTAGTCCTCCATCTCCATTCCCGTGATCTTCCGCACAATCATCGCCGGCACATGGCTCGACGAAGTCGAATACGAATAACACGCCCCCGGATCGCACCACAGCGATTGCTTCATCGCGAAATCATCGGTAGTCGAATACGGCCCGTTGTCCGCCGTCGGATTCTCCCACGTCTGCCGCTCCCCCTTCACATAGACCGGATTCGTCCCCCGCAATCCCGCCGACATCGCCAGCACCTGTCCCAACGAGATCTGCAGCTTCCGTGAATCGTCCACTGGGAAATATTGCTCCGGCAGATACTTCGACGAATAAATCTTCTCATCCAGCCCGTGCGGAAATTGCGAAGCAAACTCCCGCAGCATGATCCCCGTCGCCAGGCTCGTAAACGCCTTCCCGCACGAAGCCAGCTCCGGCAGCGCCTCGCGATTCCCGCGCCCGAAGTAGCGCTCATACACCAGGTGCCCACCCCGCGCCACCAGCAATCCGCCATGCTGGCTCGTCTGCTCCACATACGCGAAAGCTTCATCCAGCTTCGCCTTGCTCATCCCCACCTTGTCCGCGCTCGCCGTGCGCCATCCGCCCTTCGCATCCGGCGGCGGAAAGTAATCCGCCCCAAACGCCAGCGCCACAAACAACATCAGCATCGAAGCCAATTTCATCACCGTATTCCAATTCCGGGCCGTATTCGTCGTGCCCACTGCCTTATCAAACGCCGCAGCCGTAATCTTCGTCTGCCCGATCCCATCCGGGTAATACACGAACACCTCGCGCCCCACCAAATGCATCTCCTCATTGGTTCGCCGCGGCACATTCTCCAAACCCGCGCCACTCGGCGCCCCGCGAAGAAAATGAACATGCAGCTTATTCGGCTCCACGCCGTCGCGCCCCGCAAACGGATTCGCCGCAATCACCGCCCGCCATTCCTCACCGCTGCGCACCACCACCTCCGGCCGGAACCCGCACTCAGCCTCAATCGCCGCCTCGATCTTCGCCGCCAGTCCCGCGCTCACCTTCGCCGCACGGCACACCGCATTCCCGCTCTGGATATACGTCTGCACATCACGCAGTCCCAGCGACTCCAGAATCGCGCGCAACGTCTCCATCTTGATCATATTCTTGCCGCCAACATTGACGCCGCGCAGCAGCACCACCATCGAAGCCATAGGTTTCACTCCAGCACCGGCGCTATCAGCAAATCATCGCCGGTATCTCGAATATCCAACTTCACCACCCCCGGCATCGCCCGGAACGGAGCCGTCCGGTCATTGCCAAAGAACGCAAGAAACCAATCCCCACCGCGATTCTGAAACAGCGTGCTATGCCCGCCGTGCGGCACCCCAACCCGCCGCCGCGTATACGGCCCCTTCAAATCCCGCGACACACTGTACATCATGTCGTACGTGCCATCATCGCGATTGCGCCCACCATTCCACTCCGCCGCCAGCACCACATACCACTTCCCGATCTTCCTCAAAAAAATCCCCTCATACCCCACCTGCTCGCCATCCACTGTCAACAACTCCACCCGCTCCCCATCAAACTCGCTCAAATCCCGCTTCAACTTCCGCAGATACCGTCCCTGCCACACAAAATACGGAGTCCCGTCATCATCGGCGAACAGCGACGCATCGATGTTCGGGCTGATGAACGCCCGGTTCCCCTCATACGTCGGCACATACGGACCTTCCGGCTTCCCGCTCGTGCTCTTCAACAATCCCATCCCCAGCTTCAAATTCACGCACCACGCAATGTAGTAGGTCCCATTCAAATAGTGAATCTCCGGAGCCCACAGCAACCGCCGCGCCGCCTGGTTGTACCAAAGCCCGCTATCCTTGCCATCCAACCGGAACACCGCCTGCACATAAGAAAACCGCTTCCCATCCACGCTCCGCCACAGATGGATCGCATCCATATTCCCCGAAGTCCCCGTCATATACAGATTCCCGTCATGCCCGCGCGTCACCGACGTATCGCGTATCCACGCAAACCCCGCCTTCTGCCCCGGCACCGCATCCGTAGGAACCGGCCGCAGTGCGCCCACTCCGCTCTCATACACAAACGCCGTCGAAGGCCTTAAAAGAAACCCCGGAGGCGTATACTTCACCGGCGGATCCGGCCGGTCAAAATCAAACCCGATCGGCCACAACGCCTTCGACGCATCCACCTGTTCCACCGCGAACGCGCCCGGCTTCATCCGAAACACACCCCGCGTATCCGTGCACGAAAACGTAGCCATCCACTCCCCGCCCGCCTTGCGAAACAACGTCGTCTGCCCCGCATGCGGAAACGCCAGATACCGCTTCGCCTCATACCCCGCATCCGGCTTCGAAGACACCGCCACAAACACATCATCCGTCCCGCCCGGCAATCCGGTGCGCCCCAACTCCCCATGCCGCAATCGCCGCTCCGCCACGAACAAATGATAGAACCCGCCAATCTTCGCTAAATACGCGCCCCGCATCCCCACACTCCGCAACTCCCCAGTCAAAGGAGCAATCACCGCCTTCGGCGCCTCCGCCAATCCCTCCATCGGATCGGCCTTCATCCGCGCAATCTCCCCAGCCCCCATCACCCAATAAAACACCCCATCCTCATCCAAAAACAAAGAAGGATCAAACCCCGTTTCCGTAATCCTCACCCGCCGCACCCCGCTCCGCGCCACATCGGTAGAAGCAAACGACACCAACTCCGTCCCACCGCCCTCCAATCCCAACGTCAACCAATATCGTTCCCGCAAAAAATGAATCTCCGGCGACCTCACCCCACGAGCACTCTCCACCTCTCGAACCTTCCTCCAATCCCGCAAATCCACCGATCGCCAAATCCCCACCCGCCGAGCGAACCCGCTCACATCCGACCCCGTCATGTAAAAAGCTCCATCGTGCCCCACCGCAATACTGACATCGGTCAAATCCAGATCCGCCAACGGCCGCAAAGGACCAGCCTCCGCCCGCGGCGCCAAAGCCGCATACTCCCGAATCACTCCATGTTGTGCCAGCGCCGCGCCCGCAACCAATCCCAACAGCAGTAGCCGCATGCCCTCTAGTGTGTCATGGCGTAAATCACGTAGTTCACCCCCAGCCGGATCGCCTCCCCCGAAAATTTCTCCGGATAATCAGGCTCATCCGCAAACTCCCATCCATCCCCAATATCCTGGTTGAAAGTAATCGCCACCATCACCCGCCCCTTCCCATCCACCACCGCTCGCCAGTGCGGCGTTACGCCTCCCCGTTCAATCCCCGATCCATGCACCACATTCGCCCCCGGCACCCGAATCCGGTTCGTCATATCGAACACCGTATGAAAAATCGCATCCGCATCCGCCAGTTCCACCACTTCCGCCTTCGCATCGATCATCCGAATCCCATCCATAAAAACCGCCCACTCGCGTTCATTATGAAAATCGTCCACCAGCAGAAATCCGCCCCTGTCAAAATACCTCCGCAGCCGCTCCGCCTCGGCCCGTGACAACTCCCAATCCCCGGCCGACACCGCAAACAGAAACGGATGTTCGAACATCACATCGCTCGAAGCATCCACGATCGTCTCAATCGGCTCCACATCGATCCGAGTCAATCGGTGCAGCAGAGAGATAAACACCCGGTCGCCCTTATTCGCATCAATCCCCCACCGGAAATACCGCCCCCGCCCATCCAGCGGTGACCGGTACCGCAACCGCCCCAGCGCAAATTCCCCCTTCCGTCCCACATCCGGCGGATCCTCCACCGGATCCTGCATCTCCCACTCATACTTCGCCCAAACCCGCCCCGACCGCTGCGCCCACCCCAGCGCGCACAAACCCACGACACCCAGCACAATGCATACCCGGAGCCGCATCCCTCCAGACTACTTCAGAAAAGTGCCTCAACGCGGGACGATCAAGTCTAAAAGCCGCCAATCTAGGCGGCTTCGAGATCGAAACGCACACGGCACCCCATCGCGGTGGCAATGTTGACAAGGGCGTCGAGCGAAAACCGGGATACTCGTCCACGGAGAAGATCGTTAATCCTCGGCTGGGTGACACTGCAGCGCCTCGCAGCCTCGGCTTGCGTCCAGCCATGCTCTCGCACTCTTGCCGCGATCTTCTGCATCAACTCCGCCCGCGACCTTAGATTGGCAGCCTGCTCTTGCGTATCTTCAATCGCGTCCCAAACACTCGCGTAGGTCCGTGCGATCGTCATGCCCTTCCTCCTTGCAGCTTTCGAAATCGTTGTCTCGCGATTTCCAACTCCCTCTTCGGTGTTGCTTGTGTCTTCTTTTGAAAAGCGTGCAACACATAAACCGCCTCCGCTCGTCTCGCCACATATATGACACGGTAGATGCCGCTTCGTTCTGAGACCCGAATCTCTTCCACACCCTTGCCAATCCCGGCCATCGGCTTGAAATCGTCGGGCTGATCCCCTCGCTGCACTTTGTCCAGTTGATACCCTACATCATGTCTCGCGTCCTCCGGAAAGTCCCGTATACATTTCAACGAGTCGCCAAGGAAACAAACGGGTCGCACTATTCCCAAGTATATCCAACTGGATATACTTGAACCACCCCCATCCGCTCATACCGCACCTCCAGCACCGTCAGACACTCCGTCTCCCCCAGGCGCATGCAGCATCACTTCATCCCCTTCCATCGACTTCATCAGCGCCTTCCCCAGCGGTGACACCCTACTGGGCGGTGACGGCTGTGGTGTCTTGGGCCTCGAGCAATGGCCATCGCAGTGAGAATGCGGATTAGTAAGCCGGTGGTGGGCAAAATTGACCTGATAAATGGAATGAGGCCTTTCCTGGAGACTTACGGAAAGTGCGACCCGCACGTGGGACTCCTATGTGCCACACTCTACAGCCAGGCCGAAAAATGCAACGGAGGGTTCACACAATTTTTCGCCAACTCGACTGGAATTTTGGCCCCGGAGGCGGTTGTTGGCTGTGTTGCCCTGGGAATGCCCGACGCGGCGCACCAGATTGAGTTGGCGATGGAGATTTTGGGTTACCCTACGAGCGCGAACGGTCCAAACGCAAAGACCAGATTGCGTTCATCCTCAACCAGGAGCACGAAGGATCTGGACGTCCTCCGCTAAGGCCCGCTGCGCAACGAAGCGTAAAGAGACGGGACTCGCTGGAGGATCGTTTCTTTCAATGCGTGGATGTCGAAAACGGCGGCTTCGAGGAGGCTGCCGATGCGTTCGTACGTATCATCAACTGACTCCCTTCTCGTAACCGTCTTGTGCGGCCTCGAGAGCACAGGCAACCGCTCAGCCTTGCAGCGCACAAAACAGCGAACAAAGCCGGCCCTAAACCAAGCAATTCGGAACCCCCGGCACCCATCCCCCTCCGTGATATAACTGAATACTCATACCCCAAGGAGGCTCACCATGCGCAAACCACTCCTCTTCCTTCTCCTCGCCGCCCCCCAAGCCTTCCCTACGGACTGGCTCCAATTCCGCGGCCCAGGCTCCGCCGGAGTCTCCACCGCCACCAACGTCCCCGTTGAATTCTCACCCACCAAAAACGTCGCTTGGAAAACACCACTCCCTCCAGGCCATTCCTCCCCTATCCTCACCAGTGACCGCATCTTCCTCACCGCCTTCGAAAACGACAAGCTTTTCACCTTCTGCCTCGATCGCAAAACCGGCCAGATCCTCTGGCGCCGCGAATCCCCGCGCCCGCGCACCCAGGAACTCCACAAAGCCAACACCCCTGCTTCCCCCAGCCCCGTCAGCGACGGCAAAAACGTCTACGTCTTCTTCACCGATTTCGGCCTCCTCGCCTACGGCCCCGACGGCAACGAGCTCTGGAAAACCCCCATGGGCCCCTTCAACAACCCCTTCGGCATGGGTGCCTCCCCCGTCCTCGCCGGCGATATCCTCCTCATCCCCTGCGACGCCGAAAGCGGCTCCTTCTTCTCCGCCTTCGATAAGAAAACCGGCAAACAGCTCTGGCGCGTCGAACGCCCCGATTACTCCCGCGGCTTCTCCACTCCCGTCCTCTATCAACCCGCCAACGGCCCGCTCCAGGCCATCCTCGCCGGCTCCTACCAGCTCACTTCCTACGACGTCAAAACCGGCAAGGAAGTCTGGTGGTTCCGCGGACTCACCTGGCAGCTAAAACCCACCCCCATCCTCAGCGCCGACAAGCAAACCGTCTACACCCTAGGCTGGGCCGGCGGCTCCGATACCGGCCAGCAGGAAGACATCCCCGACTTCAGCGTCGTCCTCACCCAATGGGACAAGGACAAGGACGGCAAACTCGCCAAGGAAGAAATCACCGACCCCAAAATCACCAAAGACTGGGCCTCCATGGATCTCGATCGCGACGGCGCCCTCGGCCTCCGCGATTGGAAGCTCTATCAATCCCGCCGCTCCGCACAGAACATGTTCCAGGCCGTCCGCATCGGCCCCAACCCCAAAGGCGACCTCGGCCTCAACGCCCGCCTCTGGAGCTACACCAAGTCCCTCCCCAACGTCCCATCCCCGCTCCTCTATCAGGACGTCCTCTACCTCATGAAGGAAGGCGGCATCCTCACCACCCTCGACCCTAAAGACGGCGCCGTCCTCAAACAGGGCCGCATGACCGGTGCCCTCAGCCAGTACTTCGCCTCCCCCGTCGCCGCCGAAGGCAAGGTCTACATGACTTCCGAAGCCGGCAACGTCGTCGTCCTCAAGGCAGGCAAGGAATGGGAAATCCTCCAGGTCAACAACATGGATGACGAGTGCCACTCGAGCCCCGCCATCGTCGATGGAGCCATCTACCTCCGAACCAAATCCGCCCTCTATTGTTTCCGAAACGCCAACTAAGCCCCGATGCGATTCCTAACCCTGTTCCTCCTCTGCGCCTCCGCCTTCGCGCAGCACCCTGACGTGGCCAGTGGCCGCAAGCTCTTCCGCTCCGCCTGCTCCGCCTGCCACGGCGACAACGCCAAAGGCGGCCGTGGCCCCGACCTCACTACCGGCGAGTGGAAGCACGGCGGCTCCGACGAAGACCTCATCCGCAACATCACCAAAGGCATCCCCGGCACCCAGATGCCCGCCATCCCTCTCCCCGAAGCCGATACCCGCCAGATCATCGCCTTCATGCGCTCCCTCCTCGCCCAGTCCGAGCCCGTCCCCGGCAACCCCGAAGCAGGCCGCGCCGTCTTCACCGCCCAATGCTCCAAATGCCACATGTTCGCCGCCAGCGGCGGCCGCTTCGCCCCCGATCTCACCCGCGTCCGCAATCGCCACAAAGCCTCCGAACTCAAGAAAACCATCGCCGAACCAGTCGCCCTCTACGAGGTCCGCTCCGCAAACGTCACCACCATCGGCGCACGCAAACAGGAAGATACATTCACCCTCATCCTCATGGATCAGGCCGAAAAGCACTACTCCTTTAACAAACGAAGCGTCAACATCACCCGCAAGGAACAGCCGCACCCCAAACTCAACCCCACCGACGCCGACAACGTCGTCGCCTTCCTCATGAAGTACGACGCTTCCACCATCGCCCCGCCCGCATGGAAGCCCGCCGCCGATTTCAACATCACCTACGATCGCCTCCGCAATGCCGCCAAGGAGCCCTGGAACTGGCTCACCTACTGGGGCGACTTCGCCGGCCGCCACGCCTCCGCCCTCAAACAAATCACGCCCCAAAACGTTTCCCGCCTCCGCAACGATTGGTCCTATCAATTCGGCGGCAACACCGTCGAAACCATGCCCATCGTCGTCGACGGCCGCATGTTCGTCACCGGCCCCCTCAACAACGCCGCCGCCCTCGACGCACGCACCGGCCGCACCATCTGGAAGTACACTCGCCAGCTCCCCAACGTCGCCTCCCACTGCACCGTCATGACGAACCGTGGCTTCGCTGTCCTCGGCGACCGCCTCTTCCTCGCCACCCTCGACATGCACCTCGTCAGCCTCGACGCCAAGACCGGCAACGTCATCTACGACATCGAAGTCGACGACTACAAGAAAGGTTTCTCCATCACCCACGCCCCGCTCGCCATCGACGGCAAGATCATCGTCGGAGTCACCAGCGGCGAATGCGCCCTCTACGGCTGGGTCGATGCCTACGACGCCGCCACCGGCAAGCGACTCTGGCGTACCTACTCCGTCGCCCAGCCCGGCGATCCTAATCGCAAATCCTGGAACCCTGAGCCTTCTGCCCAATTCGGCGGCTCACCCACCTGGACCACCGGCACCTACGACCCCGAAACCGAAACCATCTTCTGGCCCACCGGCAATCCCGGCCCCGACTACGACGGCTCCGTCCGCCAGGGCGACAATCTCTACTCCTGCTCCGTCCTCGCCCTCGACGCAAAGACCGGCCGCATGAAGTGGTATTTCCAATTCACTCCCCACGACGTCCACGATTGGGACGGCAATCAAACCCCAGTCTTAATCGACGGCGTCATCAGAGGCCAGCAGCGCAAGCTCCTCGTCACCGCCCAGCGCAACGCCTTCTACTACGTCCTCGACCGCAACACCGGCGAATTCCTCGGCGGCCGCGCCTTCGCCAAACAAACCTGGGCCAAAGGCCTCGACGACAAAGGCCGTCCCATCGTTCTGCCCAACACAACACCTACGCCCGATGGCAACTACGTCTGCCCCGACGCCGCCGGAGCCGCCAACTGGGGCGCCCCCTCCATCGATCCCATCACCGGCTTCTTCCTCGTCTCCGTCCGCGAAGCCTGCGCCACATACTTCTCCGCCACCAAGCCCCCCGTCCCCGGCCAAGGCTACACCGGCGGCGGCCAGGAAATCGACCGCAAAATCGGAACCCCAGGCTCCGTCCGAGCCCTCGATCCCCTCACCGGCGAAAAGAAATGGGACTTTCCCCTCCAAATCGGTTCCTCCGCCACCGGAGTCCTCGCCACCGCCGGAGCCGTCGTCTTCGCCTCATCGAACGACGGAAACCTAATCGCTCTCGACAGCAAAACCGGTAAATACCTCTGGCACTACTACACCGGAGCCAACATCATCAGCTCCCCCATCACCTACTCCGTGGACGGCAAACAATACGTAGCCATCGCCTCCCAATCTGCCCTCTACGTCTTCTCCGTCCAGTGACGCGCGTCCTCCAGGCCGGCGGCTAACTGATCTCGCTATTTCACCGATTCGATGATCTGAATCTCCCTCTTCAGCATTCCATTCACCAATAAATAACGCTGCACCTCAGAGTCGAGATAGATGGGCAGGCGGACCTCAGCGTTTTCTTTGTAAAACCTGCCGCGTTCGCCCTTTGAAAAATCGTATTCAGGCTTCATTGCTGCTCCTCGTAATAAGCCATCTCAGACCTTGTTGGACGTCTTGCGGAAATGATCCGAACCCGCGCACTCTCTTTATCGAGCCGTTCAAAGGTGTGAACCACGAGAACCGTTTGGCCCCGTGTGTCTTTCCCCATCGTAATCCAGCGAAGCTCATGAATGCTGTGCTCCTCGTCGCGTATGCTGTTCATCCCGCGCAGTCAGCTTCCAGGCCTGGTGCAGCCCGATGAAGATGATCAGCAGTCCCAGTATCCCATTCAAGCCGCGTGTCACTGAAAAAAACGGAGCGATCATGCTGAGGATGAGAAGCACTCCGGTTCCCATCATCACATCTCCTCCGGTTACCGGTTCGTTGCTCCGTTTGACCGGCTCTCCCTTCTTTCTTTGACTTTCCGCCCGCTCCACCACGCTCTGGAACATCGACGGCACATAGCTGCTTGTAATCGAGAAATAAGTCAGCGCCACAGCCACAATCTGGCAACGCCGCCCGCCCAGCCCGCGCGATCCGCGCAGCACCGCCTTCCCCACAAAATATCCCACCACAACCGCCATCAACGACAACTGGAAACTCGTAATCCACACAATGGCGGCATACACGATCGAGCAACCGATCGCCGCCCCCAACCCATACAGAAATCCCCGCATCACCCACGTCTGTTTCGGCCGCTGCTGCCCGCTCTGGAATCGAGCGGCGCAATCCGGACAGACGTCCGCCCCGGCCAATTGATAGTATTCGTTCTCCAGCACCGCGGCGCATTGAGAACACGCAGCCTTCTGCTCAACAATGTCCGCAGTCTGAAATTGAAGCGAGTCGACACCCGGAGGCGAAGGAGCGGAATTCGGAGAAAGCTCGCTCACATGCTCTAATCTACACTTTATTCCTCCAATCCATAGCCAACGCCTCCCAATCCGTACAGTCGCAAAGTTCGATCTTGGCGGTCTTGGCGCCCCTATAAAACCTCACATCCACGAGATCCATCCCCCCAAGCCCAACCCACGCCGCCAAGCCGTGCCTCATTCCTTTCCGGTCAACTTAGCGTCCTTGGCCTCTTGGCATCTTGGCGAGAAACCCCAACCACTCCACCCATTTCCGATATATACTAGAGCCCATCTGGGAAAGCTTCCACCAAGGGGAAATCCACGTATGAAATCCATCGCCCGCCTCAGCGCCCTCGCGCTCCTGCTCACCCTCTCCGCCTCGGCCCAAACCGCCACCGGCACCATCCAGGGCAACGTCCTCGACGCCACCGGCGCCGCCATCCCGGACGTCACTGTCACCATCCAAAACAAAAACACCGGAGTCCGTCAAACCACCCAATCCAACTCCAGCGGAGCCTTCCTCGTCCCCTATCTCATCCCCGGCCAATACTCCGCCACCGCTGAAAAGAAGGGCTTCGACAAACACGTCACCTCCGAAATCCGCCTCAGCGTCCAGCAAACCATCGACCTTCCCATCACCCTCAAAATCGGTGAAGTCACCACCACCGTCGAAGTTAGCGCCGCCGGAGCGCAACTCGCCACCTCCACCTCCGCCGTCTCCACCGTCATCACCAACAAGGCCATGATGGACCTCCCCCTCAACGGCCGCAATCCCTTCGGCCTCGCCACCCTCGCCCCTGGCGTCATCCCCGGCGGAGGCTCCACGCCATGGATCTCAGGCGGCCGCAACGCCTCCAGCGAAATCACCATCGACGGCACCTCCGTCATCGTCCCCGAAAACAACGTCAGCATTCAGGACACCGGCTATCAGCCCATCGTCGATTCCATCGAAGAGTTCGCCGTCATCACCAACGCCGTCGCCGCCGAATTCGGTCGCACCGGCGGTGGCGTCATCACCGTCGCCACCCGCAGCGGCACCAACGATATCCACGGCTCCCTCTTCGAATACCTCCGCAACAGCAAAATCGACGCCAATAGCTGGAGCAACAATCGCAACGGCGTCCGCAAAGCCGCCTTCCAGCGCAATCAGTTCGGCGGCGTCATCGGCGGACCCGTCGTCCTCCCCAAACTCTACGACGGCCGCAACCGCACCTTCTTCTTCTTCGACGCGCAGGCCACTCGCCAGCGTAGCGCCGCCACTTCTTCCGGCACCATGCCCTTCGCCTCCTGGAAAGCCGGCGACTTCTCCGATCTCCGCGCCGGCAACGGCCAGCAGATCCTCATCTACGATCCCTCCACCGTCGTCCAGGAAGGCCCCAACAATTTCACCCGCTCCGCCTTCCCCGGCAATCGCGTCCCCTCCAGCCGCTTCGATCCCGTCGCCGTCAACATGCTCAAATATTGGCCTGAGCCCAACGCCGTCCCCACCAACGTCTTCACCGGCGCCAACAACTTCTTCTCCTCTGGCAAGGCCCCCAGCAATGACGATCGTTTCGATTCCCGCCTCGATCACAACCTCACCGACAAGTTCCGCCTCTGGGCCCGCGGCTCATTCTCCAATGGCAAAAGCGCACCCTTCAACGGCTTCGGCAACGTCGGCACTTCCTCCGGTGACGGCCCCAGCTACAACACCAATTACAACGTAGCCCTCAACGCCGTCTACACGCTTTCCCCCACCACCATCATCAACGTCAACTACGGCTTCGCCCGCAAAGTCTCCCACCGCGATCCCTTCTCCCAAGGCATGGATCTCCGCGCCCTCGGCTTTCCCGCCGATGTCGTCACCGCCGCCTCTACGCAGAACTTTGAATTCCCTCGCATCGACGTCGGCGGCAACAACGGTGTCTCATCGCTCGGCCAGGCCACGTTCACCACTCTCCGCATCCAGTCCTACGGCCACGATTCCAAATTCGATCTCACCAAAGTCTTCTCCAAACACACCATCAAGGGCGGTGTCGAATATCGCAAGATGTTCATGAACTTCACCCAGCACGGCCAGCCCTCCGGCCAGTACACCTTCGGCAACAACTGGACCCAGCGCGTCGTCGGCGCCGCTAACTCCACCACCCAGGGCAACGGCTTCGCCTCCTACCTCCTCGGCCAGTTAGCCAGCGGCACCATCTCCCACACCTTCGCCGCCGCCACTGCCAGCGATTACTGGGGCTTCTACATTCAGGACGACTGGAAACTCAACTCCAAGCTCACCCTCAACATCGGCCTCCGCTGGGACGTCGATCTCCCCCGCACCGAGCGCTTCAATCGCCTCAGCTACTGGGACATCGATGCCCCCTCCCCCATCGCCGGCAAAGTCCCCGGCTTCAATAACCTCATGGGCGCGATGAAATTCACCTCCCCCGACAATCGCCGTCAAACCCCCACCGACCTCAACAACTGGGGCCCCCGCTTCGGCTTCGCCTATCAGATCAATCAGAAGACCGTCTTCCGCGGCGCCTACGCCATCCTCTATTCCGCCTCCGTGCTCCAGGCCTCCGGCACTTCCGGCAGTTCCGGCACTCAGGGCTTCCAATCGAGCACCGGCTCCAACATCTCCTTCGATGGTGGCGTCACGCCCGTCGCCACGTTCCGCAATCCGTATCCCAGCGGCTACAACCTCCCCGAAGGTGCTGCCGGCGGCGCTGCCACGCAGCTCGGCCTCAGCATCGGTGACAGCTTCTTCAACGATTACGTCAACCCCATCGTCCAGCAGTGGAACGGCAACCTCCAGCGCGACCTCGGCAAGGGCTTCCTCGTCGAAGCAGGCTACCTCGGCAGCAAGGGCAATCACTTGATCGATGGCGAATCGAACATGACCTACAACCAGTTGCCTGCCTCCTTCTTCGCCCTCGGCAATCAGTTGCTCGGCTCCAACACTGTCCCCAACCCCTTCTTCGGAGTCATCACCAACCCCACCTCTTCACTCAGCCAGCCCCGCGTTGCCTACAATCAGTTGCTCCGCCAGTTCCCGCAATACACTTCCGTCAACGCCTTCCGCAAACCCCAGGCGAATTCGCTCTATCACTCCTTCACCGCTAGCGTCACCAAACGCTACAGCCACGGCCTCAATCTCCAGGTCAGCTACACCAACGGCAAATTGATTGACGATGCTTCGCAAGTAGTGACCTTCCTCGGCGCCGCCGGCACCAAGCAGGATTTCTATAACCGCAGTGCCGAGCGTTCCCTCTCCGCCCAGGACGTCTCCCAGCGTTTCGTCATGAGCGCCAACTACGAACTCCCCTTCGGCCGCGGCCGTTACTTCCTCAACGATGCCCCCAAGCCCGTCGAATGGGCTCTCGGTGGTTGGCAGGTCAACGGCATCATCACCTTCCAAACCTCCGTCCCCCTCCAAATCGGGAACAACGGCAACTTCACCAATCTCGGCTCACCCGGCCAGCGTCCCAACAATAACGGCACTTCCGCCAAAAAAGACGGACCCATTGCCGACCGCATCCTCTCCTACTTTGATCAATCGGTATTCTCGCAGGCAGGCAACTTCACCTTCGGCAACACCTCGCGCACCTCACCCGATCTCCGCGGTCCCGGCACCCGGGCCTTCGATGCCTCCATCTTCAAGAAATTCACCATTCACGAACAAGTGAACACGGAATTCCGTCTCGAAGCTTTCAACGCCTTCAATCACCCCATCTGGAACGCCCCCGGCACCACCGTAAACACGCCAGGCAGTTTCGGAGTCATCACCGCCAAAGGAGGCAACCGCAACCTCCAAATGGTCCTCCGCCTCACCTTCTAAGGTGGCGACGGGCCTCCAGGCCAGGCCTCCAGGCCGGTCGCAGTTCAGCCTGGGAAGGCTGAACAAAACTAAAATTCCGTCTTTACGCCTCGATCTTCAACCCGCTGAAGATCCGGTACACAATCAGCAACAGCACCGCGCCGCCCACAGCCGCGCCGTAGCCCGTCACCGATCCAATCCCCCAAAAATCCATCAGCCACCCCAGCGAAGCGGTCATGCTCGCTCCGCACAGTCCAACACAAGCAGTGGTAATCGCTCCGCCTTTATCATTGGCAGGCATCACCCCGCGTCCCAAAAATCCAAGTGCTGCGCCCAGCAGGGCAGTAGAAAACACGCTAACCATATCCCCACATTGTACCCCACCAAAGCCGTGAACCCTTTTCTCCACGGTTGAACCCGTTCCCTCCGGTAAATACATGCTCGTCTTCCGCAATAACGGTGGGCATCAGCAGATGGTCGTCCCGAACAGCCGCATCCGCAACACCATGCCCCCCCCCTGATCCTTTTCCATCAGATTTTCCGCGCAATCCAATGAGGAGAAAAACCATCCAATGAAAAAACTATTAATCACCCTCAGCCTTCTGGCCGCGCCGTTGGCTCTGCCGTCCACTATCGCCGAAACCACCATGCAGGCCCCGTTCGCCTTCAAAGCGGGCAACATCCAACTCCCCGCTGGCGATTACCGAGTCCGCACCGAACTGAGCCCTTCCGGAGTCTATCGCCTTTTCTTCCAGAACTCCGCGGGCCAGCACGTGGTCGTACCCATGGTGCGCATTCACAACACCATGCCAACCCCAACCCGCACCGGCTTCGTCTTCCGTTGTCAAACCGGCGACAACTGCCAGCTCCGCGAAGTCCACAGCGGAGGTGGCCCAGCCTTCCAACTCAACCCCTAAGAGCACGCCCCAAAACCATAAAATCGGTGTTCATCTGTGTTCATCTGTGGCCAAACCCAAAACGCCGGTCACAACCCAAAAACCACCCCCAACCGAAACAAAACCAATAACATAACCCCTCATATCATCCGTCCAAGAAACCACCCTCCCCCATAATATAACCAGAAATCGAGGTTATATTATGAAAACCCACCGCACCGAGGCCCAAAAAGAAGCCAGTCGCCGGAACGGATCAAAATCGCACGGAGCAACCACTCCGGAAGCACGTGCCCGTTCCGCCCAGAACGCCACGGTCCATGGCTTGTATTCCCCGCGCACTGTTCTCGCCAACGAATCCCAGGAAGCCTTCGATCAACTCCACCAGGCCTATCTCCACGAGTGGAACCCGCAAGGCCAATCCGAAACCGACCTCGTCCGCGACCTCACCATCTATCGCTGGAAGCTCACCCGCGTCCGCAATCTCGAAGACGCGGCCCACGACTCCGAAATGTTCATCCAGCAGGAAGACTACGACCTCTGCTACGAGAAGCATGACCCCGCCATTCGCCATCACGACGCCGAGAACGCTTTGCACAACACCTCGCCCGGCTTGCTCGAATTCTACGGCCGCTCCATCGCCCGTCTCCAGCGGCTCATCACCCGCGTCACCAACGATCTCATTCGCCTCCAGAAAATTCGCTGCGGCCATGCCCCCATCCGCAACACCGAACCACTCCAGACACAAAACTGCGGGAACGAACCTGAGACTCCAATAAATACCGGCAAAACATACTCCGAACCCGAAACATTCACCTGGTCCTGCCGTATCGACAAGACCAAACTCAACCCGCTAGTCTCCGCCAAGTACGTCAAAATGCCCGACGAACCCGATTCCAGCGACTGGTTTGAAAACTTCCGCAAATCTTCATGAGCAGACACGCCCTCGTTCGCGGCAAATTCGGGAAACCACCCGGGCCGCATACGCGAAGTGTCTCCACTACCCCAAAAACAAAGCCCACGCTCCTCGACTTCGTCACCACCTGCCTCAAACTCAACCCTGACTCCGAACAAACTCGCCTACTCACCGAAGACCCGCATCGCTGCATCCTCAATTGCACCCGCCAGTGGGGCAAGTCCACCATCACCGCGGCCAAGGCCATCCACAAAGCGCTGACTGAGCCCGATTCACTCATCCTTGCAGTCTCGCCATCGGCTCGCCAGTCCGCCGAATTCCTCCGCAAATGCGGCCATTTCCTCAAAAAGGGCCGCGTCCCTCTCAAAACCAGCCGCCGCGAAATTTCCATCAGCCTCCCCAATCGCTCTCGCATCATCGGCTTGCCCGCCAGTGAAGACCGCATCCGCGGCTACTCCGCGGTCACATTGCTCTTGATCGATGAAGCCGCCCGTGTCCCCGATAGTCTCTACACTGCGGTCCGGCCCATGCTCGCCATCACCAACGGCCAGCTATGGCTTCTCTCCACGCCCAATGCCCGCTCCGGCTTCTTTTTCCGCGAATGGACTTCGCAAACCACCCAGTGGGCTCGCTTCGAAATCCCCGCCGTCAATTGTCCCCGCATCAATCCGCAATTCCTCGACGAAGAGCGCCACGCCTGCCCGGAAGCAATCTTCCTCCGCGAATACTGCTGCCAGTTCGTCGAACCCGAAGGCACCATCTTCCCTCACGACATGCTCCATACCGCGCTCAGCGATTCCCCATGCTTCATCGGAGTCGACCTCGGCCAATCCCAGGACTACACAGCCATCTCCATCCTCGAACGTCACGAGTTCCACAGCACCGTGCGCTTTCTCCAGCGCATCCCGCTGCACACTTCTTACGAAGACATCGCAAAAGCCATCGTCGATCTCACCGAACATCCATCCCTGGCCGGCAATCCAAAACACCTCATCATCGACGGCTCAGGCGTCGGCGCGCCCGTCATTGAGAACATCCGCCAAACCTGCACCAGCGCCGCGCTGCACACCGTCATTCTCACTCCCGGCGCAACGCAAAAACACAACGGAACCACGCATCACATCCCGCGCAATCAACTGCTCAGTACTCTCGAAGCAGGCTTCCAAAACCAATGGATACGCATCTCCAGCGATCTTCCACTCGCCCAAACACTGCTCGAGGAACTGAACAACCTGCGCCGCGATCCGCTGCACGTTTCTCCACAGCCAATACACCGCGCCATCCACGATGACCTCGTGTTCGCCACCGCTCTAGCCTACTGGAGATCCACATGGTGATCCCACTTGCACCCCACTGCAATCGACAGCATGCACTGATATACTGCCTCCCAGCTAAACGAGGGGGATTTTACCAAGTGCGTATTCTCGCAACCGCTATTCTTCTTTCCACCTGCCTTTGGGGTCAGGTCAACAAAAGCAACCTCACCGGCATCGTCCGCGATTCCAGCGGAGCCGGCGTTCCTGAGGTCTCCATCAAACTCACCAACGTCGAAACCGGGGTCTCCCGTACCGAATCGAGCGACAGCAGCGGCTTCTACCGCTTCACTCTCGTCGATCGCGGTGTCTACCGCATGGAGGCCGAGCGCCAGGGCTTCAAGCGTTTCACCCAAGGCGGCGTCGAGCTCCTCACCGGCGAAACCACCACCATCGACATCTCTCTCGCCTTGGGACAAATCGCCGAAAGCGTCACCATCTCCGGCGAAGCAGCGCTCCTCCGCACCGAAACCGGAGCCCTCGGCACTACCGTCAATTCCAAAGTCATTAATGAACTCCCGCTCATCGGCCGCAATCCCTATGTCTTCCTCACTCTCTCGCCGGGCATTCAATACACCGGCGATCCAGGAGCACTCAACCCTTGGGACGTAGCTGGCCCCTCGGCCTTCGCCGCCTCTGGCTCCGAATCCAAAAGCGAGTTCCTCCTCGATGGCATCCCCAATATGGGAACCACCAACGTCTCGCTTTCTCCATCGCCCGACGCCGTCGAGGAAATGCGCGTCCAGACCAGCGCCTTCGATGCCGAATTCGGCCACGCTGGCGCCGCCTTCGTCAATGTCACCACGCGCTCTGGCACCAACCACTATCACGGCACCGCCTATTGGTACCTCCGCAACGACAATCTCAACGCCAACAACTTTTTCAATAACCGCGTCGGCAGCCGTCAGAACGAGTTCAAACAGAACACCTACGGCGCTTCCTTCGGCGGACCCTTCCGCATCCCCAAACTCTACAACGGCAAAGATCGAACTCACTACTTCTTTAACTTCGAAGGCACGCAGATTCGCGGCAACGCCTTCGCTCGCGCCATCGTCCCCACCGAACTCGAGCGTTCCGGCAACTTCTCTCAATCCCTCGATCGTTCCGGCCGCCCTTTCACCATCTTCGATCCAACCTCGACAACGGCCCAGGGCAGCGGCTTCGTTCGCTCTCCCTTCCCGAACAACACAATCCCCACGCAGCGCTTCGATCCCGTCTCCGTCAATGCCCTCAAGTTTTACCCGCTCCCCAATCGTGTTCCCACATCGGGCAGTCTCCAAAACTTCGAGAACCCGCAGATCAACGGCCGCAAGTGGGCTAGCCTTGCCTCCCGCGTCGATCATCAGATCAATACCGCGCAAAGCCTCTTCTTCCGCTACGGCTGGAATCACCGCACCGACCCGTCCAGCGCCTTCTACGGCGAATCCTGCTGCCGCCCCGCCGGCAATCCCACCGACGGCCAGGATGAGTTCGAACGCGGCAACATCGGAGCCGGCGTCGGCTACACGTGGGTCGTCAATCCCCGCACCGTCTTCGACGCTCGTATGGGCTTCACCCGCTACTTCGATGCCAATCTGATGTACGGCGAAGGCTTCAACATCGGCACTCTCGGCTTTCCCGATGCATTCGCCAAAAGCATCGCTTTTGCCAATTTCCCGCGCTTCGCCATGACCGATGCCGATGTCGAAAACCTCGGCGCGGGCCGCGTTCCCTCTCGCACCTACATCAATGTCTACAACCCGCAAGTGAACCTGCACTACACCATGAGCCGCCACGCCTTCAAATGGGGCTACCGCTACATGGTGTCCCAGCAAAACAGCTTCGGCCCCAATCGTTCCGCCGGAGTCTTCAACTTCGGCCGCACGCTCACCCAAGGCCCCGATCCAACACGTGTCTCACCCAACGCGGGCCATAACTTCGCCGCCTTCCTTCTCGGCACGCCCAACAGCGGCTCCGTCGATATCAACGCTTCTCCTGCCTTGCAGGCCACTTATCACGCCACCTTCTTCCAGGACGATTGGAAAGCCACATCGCGCCTGACATTCAACCTCGGCCTGCGCTTCGAGCATGAAAACGGAGCCACCGATCGCTTCAACCGCGGCAACGCCGGACTCGACCTCAACGTCGCCAGCCCCACCGAAGCGCAAGCCAAAGCCAACTATGCGCGCTCGCCGATTCCCGAACTCGCGGCCCTCAATGTGAAGGGCGGCCTCCGCTTCCTCGCCACCGATCAAACCCCGCGCGAGCATCTCAACATGCCATCAGCCATCTGGGCTCCGCGCGCTGGCTATGCGTACCGGCTCACCAATTGGATGGTCATGCGCGGCGGCTACGGCCTCTTCTACGTCCCCAACATCATCTCCAATTACCGCCTCGATGGCTTCTCGCTCACCACCCAAATGGTGACCTCGCTCGATGGCAACCTAACGCCCTTTAATACGCTCCGCAATCCCTTTCCCAATGGCCTTTCGCAGCCTCCTGGCGCTTCCGGCGGCTTGCTCACCGGCGTCGGCCAATCCGTCACCGCGGGCGCTGCCGCGGGTTCTGACTTTCTTCCCAACTTCCGCCACGGCTTGAATCAGCAGTTCTCTCAGGGCTTCCAGTTCGTGCTCCCCGGCAACCTCTCCATTCAAGCCAGCTACGTCGGCTCGCTCAATCAGCGCCTCACCATGTCCCGCAACATCAATCAGTACCCCAATCAATTCCTCGACCTCCGCACGCGCCTCAATGCCTCGGTGCCTAATCCCTTCTTCGGCGTCATCACAGACCGCACCAGCGGCCTCAGCCAGGCCACCACGACCGTGCAGCAACTGCTCCGGCCCTTCCCGCAGTACACCGGCGTCACCCAATCGAGCCTCCCCTTTGGCCGCTCGTCCTATCACTCCCTGCAACTCGAAATCAGCAAACGTCTCGCCAGCGGCCTCTACTTCGGCATTGCCTACACCAACTCGAAGTTGATGGAACTCACCTCATACCTCAACGCCAACGACGCCAAGCCGGAGAAGGTCATCTCGGACTCCGACCGTCCGCAGCGCCTCGTCACCCACGGCTACTACGAGTTGCCATTCGGTCAAGGGAAGAAGTTCATCAACTCCTCCAACGGCATCGTGAAGCGCATCGTTGGCAACTGGCAGGCCAACTGGGTCTACACCGTCCAATCCGGCGCGGCTCTCGCCTTCGGCGGCGCGGAAAGAATCGCCCGCTCCACCAACAATCCCTATAACGTCGATCGCTACTTCGACACGACACAGTTCACTCCGCAACAGCCCTTTACTCTGCGTTATTCCTCGTCCCGTACCTCGGATTTGCGAACTCCAGGCATCAACAAGTGGGACATCACCTTTCAGAAAAGCGTCGTCGTACGCGAAGGCATGAGCTTCAAGGTGCAAGCTGAGCTATACAACGCCTTCAACCGCACTCACTTCGGAACCCCGAATACTACGGTCACCAGCACCAGCTTCGGCCGCATCACCGGCACGTTCCTCAATCCCCGGGAAATCCAGCTCTCGGGACGCTTTACTTTTTAATGTGGGGTAGGCTTCAGCCTGCCGTCGGCCTTTGGGTCCTTCCGGCCCACCTTGAATTCCGGCTTATCCCGGGTGCCCTTCACCTGGAGATAAAACAAAGCCCCTGCTCCGTCCTTGGCAAAGATCGGATCCACGGGCTTCAACAGAATCCGCTTCCAGCGCGACTTTACCATCTGTGACACCCGCGCCTGTGTCCGCACCGGCCCGGCGAAATCGACCAAATCATTTTCCATATCAAATGTTCCGGCCATCTCCAGCTCCGCTCCGGCGATATGAAACAGCAGCCGGTGCAATCGCAACACGCCGTGCTTCAAATCGAAGGCCCCGGCGAAGTCCGATGGAATCCGTTCGAGCGTTGCTTCGTTCGGCTTCCCCTGCGCCCGCCGGCTCAGATCATCCAGCTTCGCCTGTACATCGGTGCTCGTGAACCGCCCGCCGTTCAATTCGAACGTGCCGCTCACCGCGAGCCGCCGCGCATAATCCTCTTTCCCCGGAGGCACGATCAGCTTCACCGTAAGCCCGATCCCCCCTTCAATCGGAGGCCTCTCGCCCTTTACCGCGAGCCGCAGAAAGTCCTCCACATGCCCGTTTTTCGCAATCGCCGTCAACGCGACTGTCTTTCCGCTTTCGCCCGTACGGCGCTCCACCGCTCCTTGTACCCAGACGTCGCTCTTCCCTAAACGGGCGTTCACCGGCTGCAGGATCGTATCGCCATTCGTCCCATCTACAATCGCGTGGAACTTCGTTTGCAACGGAACCACGTTGCGTACCGCGCTCAAACGAAAATCGGGAACACTAGCTTCTCCATCGACGATGATTTGATTCAGCCGGCCATCGAACTTGCCGGTCGAATGCAAGATCCCGGCGATGCTCTTGAACACGCTCAAATCTGCCTTCTGGAAGACATAGCTTCCATTCAACGGCGATTCGCCCGGATCCTCCGCATCGAATGGTCCGAACGTTCCCGTGCTGTCGATCAGGCCCGGCGGCTTCGGATTCGTCAGTATCGCCTTATACTGCAGGGGCCGCCGTGCTCCTACAGAGAGCACGCGCAGTTGCTTCATATCAAACTCGAGCGGCGCGCGTCCCTCCTTCTTCGGAAGGATCACCAGGCGCATCCCGTCTAACTGGATCTCATCCACAAACACCGGATCGCCTTTCAGCTTCGGCTTCGCTTCACCTCCCGCGGATCCCGTGATCTTCGGCCGCTGCCCCTTCGGTGGAATCACCAACTCGAAACCATCCACCCGGACTTTGCGAATACGCAGCGGCGCTTTCGCCGCGCTTGCTACCTCGAAGTCGAACTTCAACTGCTTCATCGTCACGATCGGCGGAATGTCCGTCCGGCCTTGATGCCGCAAACGGATGCCGCTCGCGGTCACTTCCAGAAATAGGCCGCGGCCCCTGGAAAAGAAGAGTCCCCACGGGCTCACGGCCGGTGATGTGATCTGCAACGACCCTAATTCGACCGTCGCGTCGAAACGGTCCTCTAAATACGCGATCGTCTGCTCGCGTAGATAAGGCCCCAACCGTCGGCTGAGCCGCAATCCGGCAATCACCACAACAGCCGCCGCAATGGCGAACACCACGGCAATGACAACAATCCATTTCGTTCGCTTGCTCAATTCTTTCAGCCTCTCACATGTTGATATAATTTGGGCTGAAGCCTCTTTTGCTCGTGTAGCCCCCATGGAAGAACGTAGGAACTTATCTCTCCCCGTGATTCTCGATGCAAGGCCGGAACCTCGCGCCGAAGAGGAAACCAAGCCCGGCAACTATTTCGTCTCCAACTATCCTCCTTATTCCTTCTGGAATGCTGAGGATGTGAAGAACGCTTTTGTTACCTTTGAACGACCTGCCGCGCCTGGAACTCCACTCGGTGTTTACGTCCATATTCCCTTCTGCCGCAAGCGCTGCCACTTCTGTTACTTCAAGGTCTACACCGACAAGAACTCGAACGACGTGCAGAATTACCTCGATGCCGTCACTCGCGAATTGGAGCTCTACTCATCGAAGCCCTTCCTCGCGAATCGAAAACCGACATTCATCTACTTCGGCGGCGGAACGCCTTCGTACATTTCCTCCGATCAACTCGGCCGCCTCGTCGAGCGCATGAAGCAATTGCTCCCATGGGACGAAGCGCAGGAAGTAGCCTTTGAATGCGAGCCCGGCACACTCACCGAAGGCAAGCTCAAAGTCATCAAGGAAATCGGTGTCACGCGCCTCAGCCTCGGAATCGAAAACTTCGATGACGAGATCCTCAAAGTGAACGGCCGCGCCCACGGCGCCAAACAGATCGATAAAGCATACGATCTGGCTCGTGCCCTCGGCTTCGCTCAAATCAACATCGACCTCATCGCCGGCATGGTCGGCGAGACCGAAGAAAACTGGCGCGAATGCGTGGCCAAGACCGTAGCCATGTCCCCGGAAAGCGTCACCATCTATCAGATGGAGGTGCCTTACAACACCACCATCTTTAAGGAAATGCGCATCAACGGCCGCGAAGTCGCTCCAGTCGCTTCCTGGATCACCAAGCGCGATTGGGTCAACTACGCCTTCAGCGAATTGGAGAAGGCTGGCTATACCGTCGGCAGCGCCTACACCGCGGTGAAGGACGCTTCGAAGACGAAGTTCCTCTATCGGGACCTCCTCTGGCGCGGCGCCGATATGCTGGGCCTCGGCGTTGCATCGTTCTCCCACGTGCAGGGCACCCACTTCCAGAACGAACACGAAATCGACAAATACCGCGAACGCGTCGACAACGGCGAACTGCCGATTCTACGCGCCCTCACGCCATCTTCCGACGACCGGCTCATTCGCGAGTTGGTCCTCCAAATGAAACTCGGCCGCGTCCGCTCGGAATACTTCACGGGCAAGTTCGGCGTCGATATCAAGCAGCGCTTCGCGCCTTCTATCGACAAGCTCAGCAGTGATGGTTACCTGATCGTCGAGCCCGACGGGCTCAGTCTCAATCGTGAAGGCTTGCTTCAGGTCGACCGGCTCCTGCCGGAGTTCTTCCGCCCCGAACATCGCGTGGCACGGCGGGTTTGAACATTGAACACCGCGTTACGGGACCTCATTGATCGCATCGTTCCGGCGAACCCCTTCTATACGGCGAAGCTCCAACAAAGCCAAGATGCGGTGCCGTTCACCACGAAACAGGAACTGATCGAAGATCAACTGAATCATCCGCCCTTCGGCACGAACCTGACCTATCCCGTCGATCGCTATACGCGCTTCTGTCAAACCAGCGCGACCACGGGCCGGCCGATGCGCTGGCTCGACACTCCCGAAAGCTGGAGTTGGATGCTTGGCAATTGGGATCGCGTCTATCAAGCCGCCGGCGTCGATGCCAGCGATCGTATCTTCTTCGCCTTCTCCTTCGGCCCGTTCCTCGGCTTCTGGACGGCCTTCGATGCGGCGGCCCGTCTTGGCTGCCTCTGCATCCCCGGAGGCGGCATGCGCAGCGCGGCCCGCTTGCGCGTGATGCTCGACACCAAGGCCACGGTGCTCTGCTGCACGCCCACTTACGCCATCCACTTGGCCGAGGCGGCAGTGGAGGAGCAGATCGACATGAGTGAAATGTGCGTGCGCGCCATCCTCGTGGCCGGCGAGCCCGGAGGCAGTATCCCCGGCACTCGCGCACGCATTGAGAAACTATGGCCCGGTGCTCGCGTCGTCGATCACCACGGCATGTCGGAGGTTGGTCCGGTCAGTTACGGTTGCCCATCGCGGCCCGGCGTGTTGCACATCATCGAAGCAAGCTACATCGCCGAAGTCGTCGATCCACGGTCCGGCCTCGTCCTTGGACCCGGCTCAAGCGGCGAACTCGTATTGACGAGCCTCGGCCGTGTTGGCTCGCCGCTCATTCGCTATCGCACCGGCGACCTCGTACAGGCCGCACCGCCCGGCGTCTGCGCTTGCGGTACAGAAGACATGGCGCTCGAAGGCGGCATCCTCGGGCGTACCGACGATATGGTGGTGGTCCGCGGTGTCAACGTCTACCCCGGAACGGTGGAAGACGTGGTCCGCAAGGTCAGCGGGATTGCGGAATATCAGGTCCGAATATCTACTGAACGCTCGCTCGTCGAACTGCACCTCGATGCCGAGCCGGAGCCGGATCACGCCGCTGATCCCGATTTGGTCCACCGCCTGGAAACCGCGCTCCGCGATGCCCTCGCGTTGCGCATCCCCGTGAAATTGGTCGAGCCCGGCACATTGCCGCGCTTCGAGATGAAGGCCAAACGCTGGGTTCGAGTCTAACTGAGAATCTTGTGCGCGACGTTGCCCGCCACGTCAGTTAACCGATGATTGCGGCCTCCGTAGAAGTACGTGAGCCGCAGATGATCGAGGCCGAGGATGTGCAGCATCGTGGCGTGCATGTCGTGAATGTGCATCCGGTCTTCCACGGCGTAATAGCCGTATTCATCGGTGGCTCCGTGAGCATAGCCGCCTTTGACGCCGGCGCCGGCCATCCACATGGAGTAGCCGTAAGGGTTGTGATCGCGGCCATCGCCGGCCTGCGAAATGGGCGTGCGGCCGAATTCGCCGCCCCATACCACCAGCGTGTCTTTCAACAGGCCGTGGGCTTTGAGGTCTTTCAATAACCCGGAGATGGGTTTGTCCACCATCTTCGCCGTCCGCGTATGGAGGCGGATGAGTTCGCTGTGAGCGTCCCAGCCGACTTCGTTGCCGGGACCGTATTCGTGATTGATCTGGATGAAGCGTACGCCGCGTTGCGCCAATCGCCGCGCCATCAGGCATTGCCAGCCGAAGTCCTTCGACATGGGGTCGTCCATGCCGTATAGCTTCTTGGTGGCCTCCGATTCCTTGTCGATATCAAACGCTTCGGGCGCTTCCGTCTGCATGCGAAAGGCGAGTTCAAAAGCCTGGATGCGCGCATCGAGTTCCGCATCCTGCGGGAACTGCTGCGAGGAGGCGCGGTTCATCTTCTGCAGCATGTCGAGTTCATAGCGCTGCTGCTCGCGCGTGAGGCCCTTGTTTTCCAGGTACTCGATGGGGTCCTTCAACTCGTCGACCTTGATGCCGCCATGGGCCACCGCGGTGCCCTGATAGGCGGCGGGCAGAAAGGCGGAACTCCAGTTCTTAGCGCCGCCGTGCGATAGGCCGGGCTTGATCGTCAGATAGGCCGGCAGGTTCTGATTCTCGGTGCCGAGCCCGTAAACGACCCACGCACCCATGCCGGGCCGCGTGAAGGTGTTTGAGCCCGTGTGTAACTGCAGCACCGCGCCGCCGTGCGCGACGCTGTCGCCAACCATCGAACGCAACACGCAGATGTCGTCGATGCAGGTGGCTACGTTGGGAAATAACTCGCTGACCGGAAGGCCGCTTTGTCCGTGGCGCTGGAACTTCCAGGGCGAACGGAACAGCGATCCTGTCTGGCCTTCGGCGAAGGTCAACGGCCGTTTGAACGGCAGCGGCTTGCCGTGATCGCGGTCGAGCAGCGGCTTTGGATCAAAGGTATCCATGTGCGACGGGCCGCCGTGCATGAAAAGAAAGATGACGCGCTTCGCCCGTGGCGCGAAATGAGGAGCGCGAGGAGCGAGTGGATTCGCCGTCCCTTCGGCCATCAGGGCTTGCAAGCCCACAAGGCCGAAGCCGCAGGCGGCTTGCCGCAACATCTGGCGCCGGGAGGTGTACCTAGTGGACATAGAGAAAGTCGTTGGAAGAAATCATGGTCCGGATCAAGCTGGTCCAAGCTTGTTCTTTGCTGCGGGCTTTGGGAAACGCCTGCACGTAACGAACGGCATCGTTCACCAACTCAGTGGGCGCAGGCTTGTTGAGAATGCGTTCGTAGGCGCGCTGGACGCGGGTTGCGTCGTTGAGAGAAGCATCGGCCAGCAGTTTGGCAGCAACCTCCCGCGCGCGGGCTTCCACAAATTCGGAGTTCATCATGAACAAGGCTTGCGGCGCGACGTTGGTTTGCGTGCGCCCTTCATTCGAAGTAGTGGCGTCGCCGAAGTCAAACAGGTTGAGCATCGACGGAAGGTTCGACCGGCGCAGCGGCAGGTAGACCAGCCGCCGCTTGCTCTGATTCGGATCGAGGCTCTTGCGGCCTTCGGCGAATTCCTTGTCCGTGCCTTCGCCTTCCATCATCTTGCCGCCCATGGTGAAATCGATGGTGCCGTCGACGGCGAGCAGCGAATCGCGGATCTCTTCAATCGCCAGCCGCCGCGGCGGGAAGTAGGAAAGCAGCCGGTTCTCGGGGTCCTTGCTGCGGGCCTCGGTGGAGGGTGTGCTGCTCATGCGGTATGTGTTCGAAGCCAGGATGAGGCGATGCATCGCCTTGATGCTCCATCCGCTGTCGATGAAGCGCTGGGCCAGCCAGTCGAGCAACTCGGGGTTCGAAGGCGCGTCGCCCAGCTTGCCGAAGTTGTTCGGCGTACGCACCAGACCTTCGCCGAAGTGCCATTGCCAGATGCGATTCACCATCACCCGCGCCGTGAGCGGATTCGTCCTGTCGGCGATCCATTCGGCCATTTCACGGCGTCCACTGCCGTGGTCGACCGCTGCATCGTACTTGCCGGCGATGACGGTGGGAAAACGCTTCTCGACGGGATCGCCTTTCGATTCGGGGTTGCCGCGCACGAAGACCCGCTGTGCGACATCCTCGCCTTCGCCAACGGCGCAGGCCAGCGGCGGCTCCGGCGGGCTGCTCTTCTTGAGCATGTCGAGTTCGGCGCGCAACACCCTAAGCTTCGCCCGCGACGCTTCTTCAAAGAGCGACTCGCGGTCCTTCTCCGGCATCTTGAACGGGCCGGAAGCGCTGTTGACTTCGGTGAAGAAGCGATCGTCTCCGGCGAGAAACACGGGTTCCGCGGGCGGCTTCTCCCCGCGGGCTTTTGCGGCCGCCGCGGCTTGCTTGTGCTTTTCGCGGGCATCGAGGCGGAACCGTTCGGTGGCTCGATACTGCTCGTAATACTTGCGGGCCACGGCTTCCAGTTGATCCTCGGAAGCCTGCTCCCATGCTTCGAGATGGGGCCGGCGCTCGCCGGTCGGCTTCAGATACTTGGTCCACTGCTCGACAACCCAAGGATCCAGCGTGGCATTGCTATGGCGCGTGGCGAGCATGTACTCGGCCATGCGCGGCAGGAACTGCTTGCGATAGCGGGCCTGCTCCGCGCCGATCACGCCATCGATCTGCTTCTGCTTGTCGTCGATCTTCTTCTTGTGATCGTTCCATTCGCCGGCGGTTTTGGCATCGACCAGCGGCGCGTAGTAAAGCTGCGAGACGGTGCCTTCGAGTTTGGAAAGCTGCTTCGTACTGGCGAAGATGGAAGCGAGGGAATAGTAGTCCTTGGTGGAGATGGGGTCGAATTTGTGGTCGTGGCAGCGGGCACAGGCGATGGTCAATCCGAGGAAAGCTTTCCCCGCCACCTCGATCTGTTCATCGACAATGTCATAAAACATTTTCACCTTGTCTTGTTCTGCGATGAGTTTGGGGCCGAGGGCCAGGAAGCCGGTAGCGACGATGCCGCGGACGTTGACGCCTCCATCGGGAGAAGGCAGCAGGTCGCCGGCGATTTGTTCGCGAATGAACTGATCGTAGGGCGTGTCGCGATTGAAGGATTCGATGACGTAATCGCGGTAACGCCAGGCGTGCGGATAGCGGTGATCTTCGTCGGCGCCGGTGGAATCGGCGTAACGCGCGACATCCATCCAGTGGCGGCCCCAATGTTCGCCGTAGCGCGGCGAGGCGAGCAGGCGCTCGATGTCGAGCGTGGGCTCAGTGGGCGGCAGGCCAGTGAGATCGAAGGCGATGCGGCGGTGCAGCGTGCGCTCATCGGCCGGAGCGACGGGTTCGATCCCGCGCGCTTCGAGCTTCGCCAGGATAAAGCGGTCGATCTCATTGCGCACCCAGGCGGTGTTCCGTACTTCGGGGATCGCAACCTTGCGCAGCGGCTGGAACGACCAATGCTGCCTGCCGGCGGCGCCGCCCGCGGGTTGCGGATAGGGCGCGCCCATCTCCACCCACTTGGCGACCGCGGCGATTTCGGCATCCTTCAGCTTGCCCGTGGGCGGCATCTTCGTCTTGCCGTCAAAGCGCAAGGCCGCGGCGATCTTCGCAGCGTTGCTCTTCACTGCGTCAGGCACGGTGAGATCGAGCGCGGCCATCGGCGATTTGCCGGAATGACAGGAGATGCACTTCGATGCGAATAACGGACGAACATTGGTCTCGAAGAGCTCGAGGCCGGTTTGGGCGCAGAGGGGTGCCGCCACCCCCAGAGCCCAGAACAGGAACGAAACACGCATGTCTATTTCTTGATGCTCGTCATGTACGCCATGATCTTGAGGATGTCGTCCTGCGTGACGCGATTGCCGAAGGACTGCATCGCTCCGGTGGCTCCGGCGTAGATGACTTCAAACGTGCCGACATCATTGGCGACGCGTGGATAAGTGTAGGCGTTGTCCACGATATTGGAGCCGATGCGGCCAGTGCCGTTTTCGAGATGGCAACCGGCGCACCACTGCATGTAGACACGCTTGCCGTCGGTGATGGCTTGCGAGTTGCCAGTGTACGGATTCTTGCCCGTCTTCTGGAACTGCTGCACCTGCGGCGTAACGGTTTCATTGGGGTGCATGTTGAGGGCGATGGGGCGATTGTCGAGCGGATGGAGGAACTGCGGAGCTCCCGAAGTGCTGGTGCTGCTCACTTGCGGAGCGCTCTGCACGGTGCGCGCGGTCTCCTGGCCGGGCTTCACTTCGCTGGCCGGAACGATCTTCCACAGGGCTCCGGGAGGATTGCCAAGCGGGCCGCGATCGGAGGTGTAGAAGCAATAGCAGTTCACGGCGTACACGTAGCCGTCTTCGCCATTGCCGCCTGCGGTGAACTGCAGCGCGGTGTGGGCGAGTTCCTGGAGTTGGAATTTGCGGCCGTCCCAAGCGGTTCCGAAGACGCGGCCGGAGCACCAATCGCCGACGAGGTAGACGCCGTTCATGCCGCCGTAGTTAGCGACGCCGAGTCCTTCGATGGAGCAGCCCCAACCATCTTTAATGGGCTTCGCGCCGGGATAGGGAACTTCGTGCGGATACTCGGCGGCGGGCAGCACGCCAACGGTCGGGCACTTGTCGTTGGGGCCGGACATGGGATGGCACCACGAACCCTGCATGCGGTTCCAGCCGTAGTTTTCGCCGCCCTTGCTTTCGGCAGGCTGATAGTGAATCTCTTCCCAGTGGTTCTGGCCGACGTCGGCGATCCAGAGGTCACCGTTCTTGTCATCGAAAGAAAACTCGTAAGGGTTGCGCGAACCGAAGGCCCAGATTTCGGGGCGCACGCGGGTGCGGATCTTGGCGAAGTCCACTTCGCTGATGCCGAACAACTGCATGAGGCGTTCGTCGCGGGCGCGGGCGAAGGGGTTCGACGCCGGAATCTTGTAGGGGATTGTGTCGTTGTCTTGCGTGTTGACGTCGATGCGGAGAATCTTGCCGAGGAGGCTGCTGAGGTCCTGGCCGGCATCGAGCGGGTCGCCTTCCCAACCACCGTCGCCGCTGCCGATGTAGAGGTAGCCATCCTTGCCGAACTCGATCTGGCCGCCGTTGTGGTTGTAGTAAGGCTGCTCAATGCGCATCAGCACCTTGGCGGTCTGATTGGTGCGCTCCGGAGTCATCACGTTGGGGCTCTTCGGGTCCACCTGGAAACGAACGATGACGCCGTCGCCGTTGAAGGGAAGCGAGGCGTAGTGGACGAAGAAATAGCCGTTCTGCTTGAAGTTCGGATGGAAGGCGATGGAGTAAAGGCCCTGCTCCACGAAGCCGGTCTGGACATCGCTGCCGAGAGGATTGATCTTGGTGAGATCGAGGAAGGGCTCCTTTTGAATGGAGCCGTCTTTGTTCACGATCTTGACGCGGCCGACGCGTTCGGTGACGAACATGCGGCCGGTGCCATCCTTGGCGGAGGCGACATTGGTGGGATCGTAGAAGCCTTCGGCGACTTTGACGAGGGCGATTTTGGGATTGCCGGGGAGGCGTCCGCCGGGGCGGGCGACTTCTTCTTTGGTCGCCGGCACGCGCGGGCGGGAAGACTGAGCCCCGAGAAAGGCAGAGCCGGTGAGCAGCAGCAATAGCAACGTGGTTCGTTTCGTGGAAGGCTTGGTGCGCATAAGCGGAATTTACCTATCATACATTTACCCGGGACGTGACGGGTTTTGGAGTCCGATTCCGCGTGTAGAGCATGACCCAGGGTTATCGAAGCACGCATACCCCCAAGGCTCTCTACGACGCCTATCGCACGCTGACCGTAGAGCTGCCGGATCAGCAACTGCTGTACTTCGTGGACATCCGCGAGTATCGAAACTATGGTTTGCCGAAGTCGGAATACTCGTGCCTGGCGGGAGTGGAGGCATTCAACAAACTGCACCGTGCCATTGCGAAGGACGGCAAGAAGGCCGGGCCGCACCGCTACAATTTGACGCTGTTGCGGAGAGTGGCGGGACCTCCGCCGGTGGACGAATCGCTGGCCGGGTGGGGAGGCGGAGTCGCGGGCGAGAAACTGCTGGTCCATACGACGGACCTGATGCTGCCCTACATCGGCAAAGGCGCGCCGGATGAGATTCAACTGGCGCTGCGGCTGGCGGTTTACTACGGGCTGGTGAAGCCCACGCTGGGGGATTTGCAGGCGTACTGCAATGAGTTCATCGGGCTCGATTGCAGCGGCTTCACGGGGGTTTATTACGGGCCTCCGTACCGGGGGAAGTCGTCGGTGGCTTACCGGACGCTAGGCAAGGAGGTGAAGGAGCTGGCGGACATAGAACAAGGATGCGCGATTGTGTTTTTGAAGACGAATCACATTTCAGTGATTGATTCGGTGTATCGGGATTACGTGGTGAACGGGAAGAAGGTGGCCGTGGAATGCATGGTAGCGGAAGCGACGGCGGCGAAGATGGAGATGGAGGATCCCAATGATGGGTTGAATTATTCGAGTTATACGATTTTGAAGAAGCCGAAGGGCTGGGATGTAACGCGGCGGATTATCAAGGGGGAGGAATTGAAGGATACAAATCCGACGGTGACGATTCGGAAGTTAACGTGAGTGGAGGGGATTGCGGACAGCGATGCCAGGGAAGCGAGAGTAGTCGCGATCAGCGGTCCACAGTTCGACCACGCCCTGAGCGCGGCATATCGAAGCAATGCGGGCATCGTGAATGACGGGCCCAATGACTTTTCCGGCCAGCAAGAGGGATTTCAAGTGATGCCAGTACCGCTCGGGCTCTCCCAGCAGGCGCAGTGTCGGGCTTTCCATCCAATGTTCGACCTGCTGGATGGCGTCCGATAATGGCGTCGGTGGCCGGTAAACCTTTGGGTGGGTGACGATAGCAAGGAACTCGTGGATGGAAGGCCAAGTGATCGCCCACGGGTGATCACTTTCCGCGAGTTGACGGACACAGTGGAGGGCTTCCCTGTGAAACGGAGAGTCTTCGCGAACAGAATAGACGAGGAGGTTGGAATCGACGGCGATCATCCGCCGTGACCTTCATAGATGAGCGACCGGATTGCGGTCCAGTTGTCCTCGCAGGCAAGGCCCTGGCCCTTGGTGGTGATGGTCTTGAGCCGGAATTTCTTCTTTTGGGGAGGATCACTGCTAATGGCGAGACGGATGCTGCGCTCGACGATGACACGCATCGGGACACCCTGTTTGGCGGCATGTTGTTTGAGGTCGCGCAACAGCGAATCGGGAAGCTCGATGGTTGTCTTCACAGCCTCAGCATACCATAAATATGGGTTCACCGATATGGGATAACGGGCAGGCGCATCGGATCAGCGCTTTTCGGGATAGCCCCAAGGGTTTGGTCCGGAGCGGCGGGGTGGGGCGAAGCGGCGGCGGATGACGGCGAGCGCTTCGGCGTTGTGCTGTGTACCGTATTCGAAGACGGCTCCTTCGCTTTTGAGGCGGCGTTGCAGGTCGGGGATATTGATGTCCTGGACGGCGGCTTTCGCGGAGATGGCGAGCGCGGCGGCGATGCCGGCGGCGTGGCCGATGATCATGTACTGCGGCTCCATGCGCATGGAGGAATAGGCGATGTGGCTGGCGGAAAAGCAGACGGGCACCAGCAGGTTGGTTGCTTCTTCGCGTTTCGGGGTGAGGACGCGGTAGGCGATCTGGTAGGGTTTGACGGACACTTGCACGTCGCCTTCGTTTTCGACGAAGCCGCGATCGTTGATGAAGCGCTGCAGATTGTGCGAGTCGGAGTTGTAGCTGCCCATGCCAATGACATCGGGCTTGGTGAGATCGGTCTGGAGGTCCTTCTGCGTGGAAACGAAGGGGCCGACCATGCGGCGGGCTTCGCGGATATAAAGCTGATGGGGCCAGTTGCCGGTGTCGGTGAACTCGTCTTTGGCGAGGCCCCATTCCCGCATCTGCTGTTGCAGGCTGGCAGGGACGCGCGGGTCGTTGGCGAGGAAGTAGTAGAAACCTTTCTGGTAGTCCTCGTGCTCTTTCCAGAGACGATCGCGAGTGGCGTAATCGCCGTCGGGGTAGTCGTAGTTCTTTCCGATGTAATCGGTGGAGAAGCCGCCGCGATTGTTGAAGTCGGCTTTGTGATTCGGAATGACGCGAAGGAGGTTGATTTCGTTGATATCGAGGGGACGGCCGAGATACGGCGTCATGGCGGTGACGTAGAGAGCGAGCAGTTCGTAGCGCTTCACGTCGTAGTTGGCGGGCTTGGGCCAAGGGACTTGATTGGCCGGATCTTTACTGGCGACGACGCGGAAGTTGTAGGCCTGGATCCGGCGGTCGGCCGAACCGGGTTCGCCTCGGGGTGCGGTGGAGACTTCGGGCAGGACGTTGCCGTTGCGGTCGCGCGCGGGGATTTCGACGGCGAATTGATGACTGGGAGTGCGGGCGCGGACTCCGGCGAGATCCTCGTTGTATTGTTTGGTGCTTTCGCGGCCGGTGGTGTAACTGACTTTGGCTTGTGCCATGAGATCGCCTTCGTAGGAGGTGTCGGCGAAGATGCGGCCTGCGAAGCGCGCGCCGTTTTCCATGGTGATTTCGGCGATGGTGGTTCCGTTCTTGCGGACGCCAGTCTTCTCGCGGAGGCGGTGGCGTTGCAGGAGGGTGACGCCGGCTTCCTTGAGCATGTCGCGGAAGATGGCTTCGGCGACTTTGGGCTCGGGGGTCCAGGCGATTTCCTGGCCGTGCCAGGCGAGGTTGTAGTGGCGGCCTGCGCGGTAGTAGAACTCGAGGGCCATGCCGCCGATGACTTCGGGGCGGCCTATGTCGGTTCCGGAGAGGCCGCCGCTGACGAGACCGCCGACATGATCGCGTGGTTCAAGGAGGACTGTTTTGAGACCTTGACGTGCGCCGGAGACCGCGGTCATGACACCGGCGGCGTTGCCGCCATAGACAACGAGGTCGTAGGATTGCTGGCCGATTGCGGTGACTGCGGCGAGTGGAAGAAGGAGGAGGATGAGTTTCATTGAGGATTTGTGAATGTCTGTTTGTATGCCTGAAGGATGGATTCGGCGCGCAGAGCCCGTGCTTCTTCTCTGAGGCCTCGCTGTAGAGCTTCGGCGAGCACCGTGTTTCGGTCAACTTGACGCTGCCGAGCGATACGATTCATGGATACACCTATGTTCGCGCGGATGACTACCCGTGACAATCCGTGGGGCGGCAGGAGTGGAATTAGCCGCAGGCCTGGAGGCCTACGTCACTCGCTTTCCGGGGGGATGTCTTTGCGGCCGACCCATTCGTCGTTGCCGTTGTCGTGAGGACGGGGGGCGACTCGGATTTTCTTGAGCAGGGCCTCGATTTCGGCCACTACCTTCGGGTTTTGGGCGGCGATGTTGGTTTGCTCTTTCGGATCCTTCGAGAGGTCGTAGAGGTCGAGGGGTTGGCCGGGGGCGTTGCGGATGGCTTTCCAGTCGCCGAGGCGAACCGCTTGGGCGAGCGTGTTGGGACGGAATTGTTTGGTCTTGCCTTCCCAACGTTCCTGTTCCCAATAGAGGGCTCGGCGGGGCATGGTCTTGCCTGTCAGGACGGGGACCATGGAGACGCCGTCGATGTTGGCGGGCGGCTTCGTACCGGCGATTTCGGCGGCTGTCGGCATGAAGTCGGCGAAGTACCAAGGGGTGGCGTTCACCTTTCCTGCCGCCACTTTGCCGGGCCAGCGCACGATCATCGGAACGCGAATGCCGCCTTCCCAGAGGGAGCCTTTGAAGCCGCGGGCGCCGCGGTTGATTTCGAAGAACGAGCCGTCTTTGTCGTCGGGCGGGGCGGGGCCTCCGTTGTCGGAAGTGCAGAAGACGATGGTGTTTTGCGAGAGGCCGTGTTTGTCGAGGAGGTCGAGGATGCGGCCGAGTTCGGCGTCGGCCATGGTGACCATGGCGGCGAAGGCTTTCTGGCCTTTGGTCCAGGGCTTGCCGGAGTAGGGCGCGTCGGAAGGAGGATGGAAGAGCGCATGCGGCAGCGTCGGCGTGGCGTAGAGGAAGAACGGACGGTTGCGATTCTTCTCAATGAATTTGTACATGCGGTCGGCGATGAGGTCGGCGCTGTAGGTTCCTTTTTTGCGGCCGGCATTCGCAGGCAGGGTTTGTTTCTCTTCGCCGTCACGAAGGTATTCGGGCCAGTAGTTGTGGGCGTGGGTTTGATGGAGGTAGCCGTAGAATTCGTCGAAGCCCTGGCGAGTGGGGGCGCCGGTGGAGCCTGCGTCGCCGAGTCCCCATTTGCCGAAGCCGCCGGTCGAGTAGCCTGCTTGTTTCAACACTTCAGCGACGAGGATGTCGTTGGGTTCGAAGGGAACCGTTTGAGCGTTGGCTCGCACGGGCGTGTGGCCGAGATGCTGGCCGGTCATGAGGACGCTACGGGAAGGGGCGCAGACAGAGCCACCGGCGTAGACCGCGGTGTAGCGCGTGCCTTCGCGGGCGAGGCGGTCGGAATGCGGTGTTTGGATTTTTTCCTGGCCGTAGCATCCGAGGCCGGCGGAACCGAGGTCGTCGTACATGAACCAGACGATGTTCGGTGGGCGGCGTTGTGCGAAGGCGAGCGAGGCCGTGGCGGCAAACAGGGATCGGCGCGTGATGCGATGGTTCAGCATGGCGGTGATGTCAGTATACTCCGGTCCAGAAGAGGCTCTGTTTGCCGGGCTGGTCGTATTTGCGAAGGAAGTCGAGCTTGCCGTCGGGTTGGATGCGGAAGAGGGAGAGGCTGCCGGGGGACATGTTGGCGACGATGAGGATTTTGCCGCTGGGATCGATGGTGAAGGTGCGGGGATGAATGCCGTGCGTGTCGGCATTTTGGATGAGTGTGGGCTCGCCGGTTTTGGGATCGACGGAATAGACGGCGATGGAGTTTTCGCCGCCTGCCGATGTGGCGCGGTTCCCGAGGTAGACGAAGCGGCCGTTGGGATGGAAGTGGATGGCGCTAGTGGCCTGATTTTCCATGTGGGCCGGGTCTTTCAAGGTTTCCTTTGTGAAGAGTGGCTGCGGTTCGAGCGATGGGCCACCGGCGATGCGATAGACCTGGAGTTTGTTCTGGCGTTCGAGGGTGAGATAGATGAGCGGGAGTTTGGGATGGAAGTCGAGGTGACGGGGTTGGAAGTTGAATCCTTTATTAGGAGCGACGGTGGGCAGATTGGTGAGCTTGCCGTTTTCGAATTTGTAGACCTGGAGGGAGCCGGGATCCTCGGGCTTGGAGGCGGTGGGCGCGTTGCCGCGCGCCGGGATGATGACCATGCGATTGGAGGGATCGATACGGACCTGATGGGCGTAGATGCCGTAGTTGAGATTGGGGGCTTGCGGGACTTCGGCGCCGAGTGTGCCGTCAGCGGCGATCTTATGGACGGTGGCTTTGCTTGGCTGGTTGTAGGCGGCGATGAGGTATTGGCCGGTGTGATCGACGGTGATGAAGACGGAACGGGCTGGGAGGGTGATGGGTTGGCCGAGTTGTTGGAGGGCTCCGGTCTGCTTGTTTACCTGGAAGGCGGTGACGCCGTGACGGTCTGTCGACTTGCCGGAGTTGTTGCTCCAGGTGACGTAGAGGATGCGCTGTTTGGGATGTGGCCAAGCTTCCTGGACGTTCTGGGGGAGAGTTACGGAGGCCTGTTTGGTGAGCGTGCCTTTGTCGGCGTCGAGCGAATAGGTAGTGAGTTCGGGGCCGAGGGCGGCGAGCAGGAGGATGGTTGGGAGCATTTCCTGCAAGTATAATCGCTGCCAGCGGGCGGCTCATGGAGCTTGTTACTGGCAGCGCCAGGAGGCTTGGACGATGAGCGCGCCGGATACTGCCGTGGGCAGGGTGGATGGTCCGGTGACGCGCAAGACGACACGGTCGCCGGCGGAGGTGGACACCGTGGAGCCGGTGTTGGTGCAACTGGCGCCGCCGGAGGCGATGCTGCAAGTGAGGCTTGTGTCGGCTCCGTTGAGGCGCACGGTAAATGTGGTTGTTGAGCCTGCGGCGTTGGCGTTCCAGGCGACGTAGAGACTGCCCATGTTGCAGGCGCCGGGCATGAGGGATTCGGCTTCGGACTCGTTGGAGCGGGCTGCGTTGGTGTTGGGGCCGAAGTGACGGGGCAAGGGGAGCAGGGCACCGGCGACGTTGGTGATCATGAAGACGGCGCCGCCGCCGGAACCGGCGGCACCGGTGGGTCCGGTGGGGCCAGTGGGGCCAGGGACACTGGAAGCTGCGCCGGTGGAGCCTGCGGGGCCGGTGGAACCTGTCGAGCCTACGGGGCCTGTTGGGCCGACTGCGCCTGCTGTGCCTGTAGAACCGGTGGGTCCGGCGGGGCCGGTGGAGCCTGTCGAGCCTACGGGGCCTGTTGGGCCGACTGCGCCTGCTGTGCCTGTGGAGCCGGTGGGTCCGGCAGGGCCCGTGGAGCCTGTCGAGCCTAGGGGGCCTGTTGGGCCGATTGCGCCTGCTGTGCCTGTAGAGCCGGTGGATCCGGCGGGGCCGGTGGCTCCGGTTGCGCCAGCGAGGCCGGTGAGTCCGGTGGGGCCGGTTGCGCCGGGAGTTCCGGCAGCTCCAGTGGTGCCGTTCGCGCCGGTGGGTCCTATGGGTCCTGTGGCTCCGGTTGCGCCAGCGAGGCCGGTGAGTCCAGTGGGGCCGGTTGCGCCGGGAGTTCCGGCAGCTCCAGTGGTGCCGTTTGCGCCGGTGGGTCCTATGGGTCCGGTGGTCCCGGTTGCTCCGGCAGGGCCGTTGGATCCATTCGTACCAGCGGGTCCGGCAGGACCGGCGGGGCCGGGAGTGGTGGAGGAAGCACCGGTTGCTCCCGTGAGGCCGGTGGGGCCAGTTGGTCCTGTGGGTCCTGTGGGGCCGGCGAATCCGGAGACAGCGCCGGAGGAGCCATCGGAGTAGTAGCCGTTGATGTCGATGATGATGTTGGTGGGATCGGTGACGTAGACGGTGATTGCGCCTCCGGTGCCCGCGGGCACGATGGCCGCGTTCGCGACGATGCGTCCATCGAAGGAGTTGAGGACGGAAACATTGGGGACGGAGGAGCCGGTGGGATAGGCAGTGAGATAGGCGAGAGGACGCTGGGGAAGGACGGTGAAATTGAGGGAATAGGCGCGAGCGCCGGATGGAATTCCGCAGCGGCCAGAGGGAACGGGAATGTCACGTTGCGAGGATGCGGCGAAGGAAGGAGGGCCAAAGGCGCCGGAGAAGCCGAGTTGGGCGTATTCGGCGCGGGTATCGACGAGGCGGCACGGGGTCACCGCAACGAGGCTCAATGGTCCGGTGATGGCGGCGGCACGCGTATCCTTGCTGTCGTTCATGAGGAACGAGGGAGGCGCGTACCAGTTGGTGAGAGGGATGGGGTCCTGCGCCGAGGCGGCGGAAAGAGCCATGGTGGCTAAGACGCACAGGCGGGCAGATGCTGTTGTCACTGGAAGATCCTGTTTGATTGGTGCCTTTTGCCGGGAATTCCTCTCACTCGCGAGGTGAGAATCGCAAGTATAATGGCTGCAAGCGGAGGCTGTTTCGAGGACGCTGGTGAAATTTTTTGCCAGGAGGCCTTTTATGGTTGCCTTCACGCGGCGGGCTTTGATGCCCGTACTTGCCGCGCCTGCGATTCTGCCGGCGGTGCTTTACAAACAACGCAACATATTGAGTAAGGATTGGAACGCGGAGAAAGTGGCCGGTGCGCTGCTTCCCGCTCGCGAGTGGAAGCCGTTGCCGCGGTTTGCGGATCGGGCCGCTTGGGAAGGGCTGCCTGCGGAGGTGCGCGGGCACATCGTGGAACAGGCCTCAGGGTTGCAGAAGGAGCCATGGGAGTCACTGCCTGCGTCGGTGTATCTGGATTTTGCGCGGAACGGGAACCGGTCGCGGTATGAGCGGATCCGGTTTGCGCGGCGGGGCAAGTTGAACCTGCTGGCGGTGGCGGAGTGCATCGAGGGCAAGGGCCGTTTTTTGGATAGCGTGACGGAAGGCGTGTGGCTGGAGTGCGAGGAGAGCTCATGGGTGCTGCCGGCGCATATCGGCGTGCAGAAGGTGGGCAAGGGATTGCCGGACGTGACGGAGCCGGTGGTGGATTTGTTCGCGGCGGAGAGCGGGGCGCAGTTGAGCTGGCTGCATTATTTGCTGGCTTCGGAATTGGGCCGTGTATCGCCGCTGGTGCCGAAGCGGATTCGGAATGAGGTGCATCATCGGATTCTGGCTCCGTGCATGGAGCGGAATGATTTTGGATGGATGGGTCTTCGTGGGCCGCAGCACTCGCTGAATAATTGGACTCCTTGGATTAATTCGAACTGGCTGACGTGCGCGCTGCTGCTGGAAGAAGATCCGGGGCGGCGAGCGGCGCATGTGGCGAAGGCTCTGCGCAGCGTGGATGAGTATTTGTCGGACATGCCGGATGATGGCGGTTGCGATGAAGGGCCGGGATATTGGGGACGGGCCGGGGCTTCGTTGTTCGATTGTCTGGAACTGCTCGATTCGGCATCGAGTGGAAGGATGACGTGGTGGAAGGAGCCGCTGGTGCGGGAGATCGGGCGCTACATTGTGAAGGCGCATATTGCAGGGAAATGGATGGTGAATTTCGCGGATGCGTCGGCGCATGCGACTCCGGATGGCGCGCTGGTGTGGCGCTATGGGAAGGCGATTGGGGATCGGGACATGATGGAGTACGGCGCGTGGGCGGCGCAGGGACAGCGGGGATTCGATGGGCACGATAGTCCCGCGCGCGGGCTGATGAAGCTGTTTTTGAATGCGGGGATGAAGGATACGCAGGCGCGGGCTCCACTGCCGGTGGAGAACTGGCTGCCGGATTTGAATGTGCTGTTCGCGCGGCAGACGGCGGGGAGTGACCGCGGTTTTTATTTAGCGGCGAAGGGCGGGCATAATGCCGAGAGCCACAATCACAATGACGTTGGGAATTTCATTGTGTTTCTGGATGGGCAGCCGGTGCTGGTGGATGTGGGGGTGGAGACGTACACGGCGAAGACTTTCTCTTCGCAGCGGTACGAAATTTGGACGATGCAATCGGGGTGGCACAATTGCCCGACAGTGAATGGAATGATGCAGGCTCCGGGGCGTGCGTTCCGAGCGCGGGATGTGCAGTTCAAGGGTGGCGCAGTGAGTGAAGTCGCGATGGATTTGGCGGGGACTTATCCGGCGGAGGCTCGTGTAGAGCGGCTGCGGCGTTCCATGCGGCTGGATCGGAAGGCGGGCGCTGTGGTGGTGGAAGATGGGTTCGCGCTGCGTGGGGCGGGCGCGATGGAATGGAACTTCATTACGCCGGTGAAGCCGAGTGTGGGCGACGCGGGGCGTGTTTCGTTGGCGGCCGGGGCGGTGCTGCGGTACGACGCGGCGTTGTTGTCGGCGGCGGTGGATGAGCATGAGGCGAATGACGGGCGGTTGAAGGAGATCTGGGGTGGGAAGATGTACCGGGTGCGTTTGACGTTGAAGGCGCCTCGCGCGGAAGGGACCGTGAAGTTCACTGTGGAACGGGGTTGAACGCTATACTCTGTCGCATGGTGATGTGGATTGTTGGGCTTTTTGTGGCGCTCGCGCCGGCGCAGGAGGTGTCTCAAAGCGGGCTGCGGCTGAAGGATCCGCGGCCGGTGATTGCGCTGGCGGAGCGGGCACGGTCGGCGATGGCGGCGAGTGTGCATCCGCTGGCGACGGAGGCGGCGCTGGAGGTGATGCGCAAGGGCGGGAACGCGGTGGACGCGGCGGTGGCGATCGCTTTTGTGCTGGCGGTGGTGCATCCGGAGGCGGGGAATATCGCGGGCGGCGGGTTCTTGATGGCGCAGATGGCGGATGGGAAGAATACTGTGATTGATTATGCGTTTCAGACTCCGGGGGCATTTTCGCCGGGGATTTTCAAGGGCGAGAAATCGACGAGCGTTGGGTATAAGACGATCGGGATTCCGGGGACTCCGGCGGGGATGGGGATGGTGCATGCGAAGTTTGGGAAGTTGAAGTGGGCGGAGTGTCTGGAGCCGGCTCGGCGATTGGCGAAGGATGGATTTCCGGCGTCGCAAAGGATGGAGATTATCTTGCGGCTGCAGGTTCCGGTGATGAAGCAGTTCGCGGAAACGGCTCGGGTGTTTTTGAAGGGGAGCGATCAGCCGTTGCAGCAAGGGGAATTGGTGGTGCAGAAGGAACTGGCGGAAACGATTGCGCGGATGCAGAAGCATGGGTGGAAGGAGTTTTATACGGGGGAGACAGCGCGGCGGATGGTGGCGGATTTCGCGGCGCATGGAGGGATTGTGACGGCAGCGGATTTGGAGCAGTATCGGGCGATTGAGAAGGCGCCGCTGCGGGTGGATTATCGCGGGTATCCGGTGCTGGTGACGCCTCCGCATTCGGGTGGGGGGACGGTGTTGGCGGTGTCGCTGGGCGTGCTGGCGCGATTTGATTTGAAGCTCGGGATGGAGGGGTCGTCACGGGCGCGGCATTTGCAGATTGAAGCGATGCGGGCGGGGAATGCGGCGGAGCGTTTGTTGACTCGGGGGACGCACACGGCGGAGCAATTGACGACGGCGGCGTATTTGGATGAGGCGGCTCGGGGTGTTTCGTTGGACCGGGCGGGGGCTGGTGTTTCGGATGGAGCGGGCGGCGGGGAGTCGGCGGATACGACGCATTTCACGGTGGCGGATCCGTTTGGGAATGTGGTGTCGAACACGTATACGCTGAACGGGTTTTATGGGAGCCAGGTGATTGCGAAAGGGACGGGGGTGTTGATGAATAATTACATGAGCCCGTCGCGGCGGGTGAAGCCGCTGGAGCGGATTTATTCGAGCATGACGCCGACGGTGGTGTTGCGGAAGGATGGGAAGCCGTGGGCGGCGTTCGGGTCGCCGGGGTCGCAGACAATTCCGAGCACGGTGATGCAGATTGTGACGAATTTAGTGGATTTTCAGATGGGATTGCGGGATGCGGTGGAATATCCGCGAATTCATTTTGGGGGACGGGGCGGGGTGGATGCGGAGCCGGGGGCTTTGGTGCTGGATGTGGCGGAACGGCTGCGGGGGATGGGGCATGTGTTGAGTGGGAGCTTTCGATCGCAGGGGGATGTGAACGCTGTGCTGGTGGAGGAGGGGGGATGGAAGCAGGGGTGGGCGGATGGACGGCGGGGTGGGGTGGTGCGGGGGTATTGATGGAGTTGGGCGGGCAGAGCACAGAGGAGGATGCTAGACTCGGGTTGTGAAGTTTCCCGACCGGGTCGAGGCGAAGACAACGGTGATGATGGGCAAGCCTTGCATCAAGGGCACGCGCATTCCTGTTTACTTGCTACTGGAAAAAATGGCAGCGGGAGAGAGCGTTGAGAGATTGCTTTGCGCCTATCCCCAACTCACTTCCGACGATCTGCGAGCTTGTCTGGAGTATGCGGCTGCGCTGGCAGCTGAAGAAGTCATCCTTTCTGAAGCGTGAGATTTCTGCTGGACGAGAATTTGTCGCCGCTCCATGCGCGAACGATTCGCGGCATGGGACACGATGCTGTCTCTGTGGTGGAAATCGGGCTCGGCGGTGCTGGTGACGAGGTAGTTCGGGCGGCGGCCATTGCAGAACAGCGAATCCTCGTGACACTCGACGCAGATTTCGCAAACGTGCTCCGATATCCGCCGGCTGATACGCCGGGTGTCGTGCGACTGCGGCTTCATCCGGCCACCGAAGAGGCGATCGATGAGATGCTTATGAGCGCGATCCCACGTGTGGCCGAGGTAAACGTGCGCGGCAAATTACTGGTGGTTGACGGACGCAGGATTCGTATTCGGGGGTAGGAATCAGGAGTCTTCGTTACCTTGGTTTAGATGTGCTAACCGCGGAGATGCCCTAATGAACCACGAGAGCCTCTTGGAGTGATTTAGGATAGACGCATGCGAGAAGATGAAGACGGCCTGGATTGCCTGGACCTGCTGGAGGAGACGCCCGCCATTTTGCGGGGGATGATGCGGGAGTTGGACCGGGAGGATGCAAAGTGGAAACCTGCTCCGGACCGGTTTTCGGTGGCGGAGGTGCTGGCGCATCTTTCGCAATCGGAAAGCCAGTGCTACCGGCTGCGCCTCGACCGCTTTCTGAGCGAGGAGATGCCGGAGTTCGAGACGGAGGACGCGCAGATGTATCTCCATCTCTACAGCGATGCCGATGCGGAAGAGTCGTTCGATCAGTTCGAGGAGCAGCGTGAAAATAACGTGGCGTATCTGCGGACGCTGCCGCAGAGTGCCGGCGAGCGCAGGGCGTATCACAAGGCGGCCGGTGAGATTACGCTGCAGCAGATGCTGCATGAATGGGCGATGCACGATCTTGGCCACATCCGGCAGATTGCAGAACTGGTGCGTGCGCGGAAGCACTGGCGGCAGGCTGGTCCGCTGGGTGAGGATTACAAACTGGTGCCGTAGGTGGTTCTTACTCCGACCAGACTTTGATGAGCAGGTAGGCTAGCGGCAGTGAGGTGGGGTTCATGTGATGGGCGACGTTGCGGGGGATGATGGCGATGTCACCGGCGGACACGTTGTGGTTCTTGGCACCGGTGACGGCGGTGCCGCGTGGTTCGCCTTCGGATTGCTGCTGGGGGTTGACGATGGTTCCGCCGAGTTGGAGGGAACCGGCTCCGGTTTGGACGAGGTAGATGTCGGTGCAGTTGGCGTGGGCTTCCCAGGGTCCGGTGCGTCCCTTGAAGAGAACGTAGTTGACCGTGAAGTTGTCCTGCGTATGGAGGGGCGCGTTGGCTTCCGTGCGGGCGATGGTGGCGTCGATTTCGGCTTTCTTTACGACGTCGCCCATTTGGCCTGGAGCGGGACGAATGCCAGCCGGGGCTTGGCGGCCGGAGGCAAGCGGCTTGATTTGGATGGCGATGAATTCGAGCGGCGCGGCGGCGGGTTGAATGGTGTAGGCCGTGTGGTGGGGGATGCGGACGAGATCACCGGGACCGATGGTGGAGCGACGTTGGCCGATGGAGAGGGTGGCGGAGCCTTGGCGGATGGAAAGCAGTTGATCCATGGGTTCACCGGCGCTGTTGTGCGACTGGCGGATCGTGATCTGTTGCAGAGTGTAGCCGGTTCCGGAGAGTTTGGATGCAGCAGGGTTCCACACGCCAGGAGCTTCGCTGAATAGCGGATGCGCGGTTATGAGAACGAGCAGCAGCAACATGTGCCGCTCATTCTACTGCAAGAAACGGAAGTCCGCAGGCTGCGGGCCGTTGCGTGCGAAGGGTGGTGTGCATTCTGGGTTCGGCACTCTTTTTGGGGACACCGATTCGAACCGATGCCCTCCGATACACACCGATGTTTTTCCATTCCGGCAGTGCTAGAAGTTCTGGTGCTCCGATTAGTTTAGAAGTCGGCGGAAGAGTTCTTCGGCGATGCGGCGGTTGTCCTGGGTGTAGAGGTACTCGTTGTAGAGCCAGGGGTCGCCGAGGGCGATGACGCGGCCGGCGCCGTGAGGGACGGAGACCATCATGGGTGTTTGACGCTCGGCGAGGAGTGTTTCGGCGTTGGTGGCAGTGACGCGTAAAGGGGCGAGATCGACGCCGTAGAATTTGAGTCCGGGTGTGAACCAGCCGCCGGCGGGCGTTGCGAGGGTGAGTTTGGAATTGCCGTTCGAATCGGCGTGCTTGCGCTCTTCGAACTCGATGCCGAAGCGGCGGGCGAGGGCGTTCATGCGGGGGAATTCGGAGTTGCCGGGATCGTTGCCGAGCAACAGGAGTGTTCCGCCACGCTTCACCCATTCCGCTGTCGCATCGATTTCGGGATCGGTGATGTAGTTCGGTGATGTGGATTCCTGGGGCGTGTCGGGATCGACCACGATTAAAACATTGATGCCGTCGAGTGTTTTGGCCGTGAACGGCGCGGTGACGGTGCGGGTGGCTGCGCCAAAACCGTTGATCATGTGGCCGAGGCCGGAGAAGCCGCCCTGATAGGTGCCGTCCCAGGCGTAGTGCGGCTGCGGCTCTTTGTTGTGCCAGCCATCCACGGCGACGACCTTGCGGGTTTGCGTGTTGTAGATGGGATTGGCGAAGGCGGGATTGCCGGCGATGTCCCAGACGGCGAGGCGGGCCCAGCGCCAGTTGGGGGTGTCGGCGTCGAATTGCAGTTTGTGCTTTCCGAATTCGTGGGTAGTTTCGAGGGAATGGATCTTGCGGTGGGTGTTCTGGCCATCGCCCCAGACGAGTTCGGCGAATTGCAGGGGGAGTGTGAAGGCGAGATCGGCGGAGACGCGGAGTGTGCCGGGTTTGGTTTCCTTGATGGAGTGTTCGGGCATGAGCACTTCGCCAGTGGAGACGAAGTAGTCGCCCTTGGCCATGGCATCGAGGACTGCGCCGTAGTTGTCGTAGGTGGGGAGTTGCGGAAGACGGACGTAGTTGATGTTCATGTGGGCGTAGAGCTCGTGGGTGTGGTCGATTTGGAAGACGTCGACTTCGGCGAGGAGTTTTTTGCGGAGCCCCCAGTTGCTCATGTCGTCGAGGAGTTTTAAGGAACGCTCGCCCTGACGGGGAGAGGACATGTCGGCAGGCATCTGCTTCCAGCCTGCGCCGACGTAGGTGTCGTCGAGGAAATGCTCGGTGTAGCGGATGTCGTCAGGGAAAGTCTTAGAGCCCTTTGTGCGGGGATGGGTTTGGTAGGCGAAGCCATGCTCTTTGCGGACCATGTCGAGGAGGGCTTTGGAGTTGCCGATGGTGTAGACGGAGCCGTAGCCGGGGACATCGGTTTTGGTGGACTTGGTGCCAGGGCGGGCCATGAACCAATAGACGGGCTTGGGGAATGAGACGGCCCAATGGCCCCCGTAGTGCACGTTGGCTTCTTCGGAGGGCATGAGGAGGAAGTCGCTGGAGGTTTGGGCGCGGCAGAATTCGAAGTAAGCTTTCAGTTCCTTGAGGCGGAGTTCGGTTTGGTCCTGCGGGTGGCCGTCGCCGTGGAAGTCGGCGATGATGGCGCCATCGACCCCGAGGCTTTGCAGGACAGGCTTGAAGGGCGGAACCCAGGAAGCGCCTTTCTCCATCGCCTGCACGGTGTAGGCGTAATGCCAGTGGGGGGCGATGGTTTTGTAGCCGTCGAGGCGCGGGAAGCGGTCGCGATTGGTGTAGCGAGTGACTTCATCGAGGAGGGGGCGAGCTTCGCCATCGCTGAGGAGGTAGAAGACGTTCATGCGCTGCTGGGTGCCGGGAGGCGCGTTCATCCAGGGGTAGAAGCGGGAGTTGTCATCGGGGAGCTGACGGATGCCGAGGTAGACTTGGCCGCGCCATGCGGTGTGCCAGAGGAAGCCCATGTCGGTGGTGAAATCGCGGGGCATGTAGTATTTGTGCGGCGTGGGGAAGACGGCGATGCTGCCGCCTTGGGCGCGGGCTGCGAGGGTGCGGTATTTGACTCGGACGGGATTCTTTTCGGAGACGTTGGGATGTTCGACCTGGATTTTGCCGTTGTGGTCGTAGTAAGTGATTTCGGATTCCATGTTGCCGCCGGGGCGCGCGTCGCGAGGGACGGCCATGCGGAGGCCGGTGTCGTAGAAGTAGGCGGTGTCGGGCTCATTGGTAGAGGCAACAGCGGCTTGTTGGATGAGGCGGCTGCCGGGGTAGAAGACGTAGCGGATGGAGCCTTTGAAGATGCCCATTTCAAAGCCATCGAAGGTGATTTCGAGGCGGTCGCCGAGGGTTTCGGCGCGGGCGGCGGTGAGTTGGAGGCTGCCCTGGAAGTTGCGAGTGCCGTCGGGGTGGGAAGGGGGGAAGTCGAAGAACTCATCGAAGCCGCCGCGGCGTTTGCCGGTTTGGGCATTGTAGATGGGGGCGGCATTTTGGACGACGGTTTTGCCGCCCACTTTGAATGCGGCGATGAGGGGGCGGTTGGGTTCGAGATTGAAGGAAGCTTCCCAATCGCGATTGGCGGCATCCTTCCAGCGAACGAGGGCGAGGTCGCCTTCTTTGACGGCGGTGATGGGGCCGGGGCGGACGGCGCTGGTGTCGAAGGGAACGGGCGCGGCACCGGCGAGCGCTGCGGACAAGAGAACCAGTATTGAGAGATGACGCATGGTGTTATTTGATTGGATCAGAATTTCAGCCGCACCTGGAACAGGAGGAAGCGCATGGTGCTGGAGGTATTGTTGGTGACGCGGCCGAAGTTGGTGGAGAGGGGATCGAGGTTGGGGTTCTCGAATTGCGAGCGGTTGGCGGCGTTGAGGGCGTCCATACGGAATTGGAGGGTGAGGGATTCGCGGAGGCGGAAGTCGCGCTGGATGTTGGCGTCGATGCGATTGAGGCCGTCGCCGCGGACGCCGTTGACGCGCGTGGGGAAGACGCGGGCCTGGAAGGCGGCAGGGGTGCGCTGGGAATTGTGTTCGAAGTTGTCGGTGTTGAACCAGCGATCGAGGGTACGGGTTCCGGTGTTGATGTCGGCGAGGTTGCCGTAGTAGTAAAGGTTGCCCCAATCGAGGAGGGCGCCGGGTTGCCATTCGTAGGTGCCTGCGACTTGCCAGCCTCCGAGGAAGGCGCTGGCGATGCCGGAGCGCGCGTAGGCGCGGCCACGGCCGAAGGGGAGTTCGAAGATGCCGGTGGCGGCGAAGCGTTGGGGGACGCCGGCGTTCGATTGACGCCAGGTGGGGAGCGGATCGAATTCGTTGTGGTAATAGAGCTTGTCGCGTTCGTAGAGGGCGGTGTAGTTGGCGTTGAAGGTGAAGCCGCGGGAGAAGCGGCGCTGGAAGCTGGCTTCAATGGAATGCGTCTTAACCTTGCCGTCGGTGGTGGAGGAATCGGAGAGGTTGTTCATGTGGGAGAAGGGGCGGAGCAACATGTGTTTGGGAATGGTGGCGCTGGTGAAGTAGCCGCGAGAGGCAAGGGCCTGGTACTGGATGGGATTGGAGGCTTGGAGGTCGGCGAAGTTTTGCACACGGAATGGATTGGTGACGTTCTGGTTGAGGTTGGTGGCGAGCGCGGCGTTGCGGACGGTGGTGGTGTTCCAGAACTGGCCGGGAAGCGAATCGAGGCGGCGGGCGAGACGGATCTGATCGGAGTAAGTAGCGGCGTAGCCGACGGTGGCCACCATGTTTGCGCCGAGTTGGCGCTGGAGATCGATGCGCCAGCGATGCTGACGGGCGCGGGGTACGTTTTCGCCGAAGAATCCCCAGCCTGCGCCTGTGCGGGCGAGGAGGCCTTGGGCGGCGCCGACGGGAGCATCGAAGCGCGTGCCATCGGCGCGCGTGGGGAATGGATTGGAGAGCGGGGAGACGCCGGTTTGGGGATTGCCGGAGAGCCAGGTTTGGCCGAAGTCATTGGTGATGGGGCTGACGGTGGCGCGGCTGAAACCGGACTGATCGGGGCCGACGTTCTGGGCGTTGAGCGTGTCGTAATAGATGCCGTAGCCACCGCGGATGACGGTGCGATTGTTGAGCTGATAGGCGGCGCCGAAGCGGGGGAGGAACATGAACTCAGTGGATTGAAGAGCGTTGCGGGCGCCGTTGACGCCGGGGTAGATGGAGCCGCCGAGGACAGAGAAAGCGGAGGCAGCAAGTTCGGGAACTGGAGCGCGCGCGTAGGCGGCTTGCGCGGCATCGGTGATGGGGAGTTTGGCTGTGGGATCGAACCAGCCGATGACGCGGTTGTAGCGTTCGGTGCGGCCCCACTCGCTTTCCATGCGCAGGCCGAACATGAGCGTGAGGCGCGAGGTAGCGCGCCAGGAATCCTGGACGAACCATCCGGCGTAGGGATTGCGGAGGAAGTAATTGCCGTTGATGTCGAGGCTGGCGGAGGCGGGGAGGCCCATGAGGAACGCGGCGTAGCTGTGGCCGAGGTTGGCGGCGACGGTGAGCCCGTCTTCCTCTTTGCTGGTGAACTTATTGGTGAAGTTGAAACGGCCATTCACTTCGCCGGGGTTGCCACCGGAGCGGCGATGATCGCGGACGTCGAGGCCGGCGGTGATGGTGTGCGCGCCGCGGATGTGGGTGAGGTTGATCTTGGTGGAGGCGAGGACGAAGTTGGTCCAGGCGGGGACGGCTTGGCCGAGGGTGTCGTAGCCGTTGATGGCCATGATGGGGAGGGCGTGATTGTCGCCGGCAACCTGATCGAGGTAAGAGGGAAGGCCGACGTCGCTGGGCTTGAAGGCGGTGGCGACGGAGGTGAGGATGTTGCCTTCGCGGAAGTGGTTGATGGCGGCCTGCACATCGAGGACGGTGGTGCTGCTGGGGGTGAAGACGTAGTTGGCGGTGAGGCCGCGGTTATTGCGGTTGACGCCGTTGGTTTGCAGGCCGCGAGCGGTTTCGAAGGTCCAGTCCTGGCGGTCTTCGCGGTATTTGAGCCATGTCCAGCGGCCGAAGAAGCGGTGCTTTTCGGAGTGGTTGTAGTCGATGCGATTGGCGAGTGCGCCGTAGCTCCAGTTGTAGGGCTCGGCGACACCGAGGTAGTTGTTGAGGGGCTCGAGGTTGGCGGCGGCGGGGGGATTGTTGGGGTTGGGGAAGAACTTGGAATAGGTCGCGTTGGCGGGGCTGACGATGCGGGAAGAGGGAAGGATATTGCCGGCGATGGGATCGCGAATGAGGTGGCCGGGACGGGCGGGATCGGCACGGACGGTGAGGGGATCGTAGAGTTGATAACGGGGGCCGATGGCGAGGAGGTCGGAGAAATTGCCGCTGCGGTGAGCGAGGGACGGGACGGTGTGATTGAAGGTGGACTCAGTGGTCTTCTTGTCTTCGAAGCCGTCGTAGCTGAAAAAGAAGAAGAGCTTGTTGCGGCCGTTGACGATCTTGGGGATGACAATGGGACCGCCGAGTGTACCAGCGTAGTTGTTGGAATGGCCGGAGGGCTGTTTGGGGGAATTGCGGAGTTGATTGGCGAGGGCGGTGTTGCCGGCGGCTTCGGCGGCGGCGATGTTGCGGTAGTACTGCTGCTTGACGAAGAAGCGGGTGCCGTTCCAGCGTTGTTGCCAGTGCTGTTCGGTGAGGGCTCCGTGGAGGGCGTTGTTGCCGGACTTGGTCATGACGGAGACGGTCATGCCGGTGGTGTGGCCGATGGAGGAATCGAAATTGGTGGATTCGACCTTAAACTCCTGGATGGTGGTGGAGTAGGGCAGATAGGCGGCGCTGTAGCCGTTACCCATGTTGGGGACGCCGTCGATGGACCAGTCGTTGCCGCCGACGTTGCCGGCGTTGTGGGCTTCGGCGGTGCCCCCGAGGGCGTTGACCCCGTTGTAGCGGCGATTGGCGCTGGCCTGGATGCCGGGGACGAGCTTGATGAGCATGAGCGGGGAGTTGTTGAATGTCGGGAGGTCAGTGACGCTACGGTTTTCCATGATGCGTCCAGCGCTGACGCTGGAGGCTTCGAGGAGAGGCGCTTCGGCGCTGACGGAGACGGTGTCGGCTGTTTCGCCGATGGCGAGCTGGATGTCGATTTCGACGCGGGAGCTGATGGAGAGCTGGATGCCGGAGCGGACCGTTTTCTTGAAGCCCTGCATTTCGCCGGTGACCTGGTAGTTGCCGGGAATGAGGAGATTGGCCTCGTAATATCCGGTTTCGTTGGAGCGGAGGCGGGTGACGGCGTTGGTGTCGACGTTGGTGACGAGGATTTCGGCGGCGACGACGGCGGCGTTTTGGGCGTCGAGGACACGGCCGAAGATGGTGCTTCGGGTTTCCTGGGCGTGGAGCGAGAGCGCGGTGATTAGGGCAAGGCAGGATATCTTCATGGTCAGCACCTCTGATGGATTAGACAGTGTTGTTGAATCTATCTGACCGTGTGGCTGGAGTCAAGGGGATTTTGTATTTTGAGGGGTGGGCGTTTTACGATGTGAAACAGGGCAGGTGAGGAGTGGTCCGGTAGAGGGGCATGAGGATTTTTGGCCACAGATGAACACAGATGAACACAGATGCGATGGGTGTTTTGTGTTTTGAGGGGGGAGTGTTTTACGATGTGAAACGATGAAAGCGAAGAGTGGTCCGGCGGGCGTGAGGGTGTTGCACAAGGCGATCGACATTCTGGATTTGGTGCGGGGGTCGGCGGAAGGTGTCGGGCTGGCAGGGTTGACGGAACAATCGGGGATGCCGAAGCCGACGGTGTACCGGATTTTGGCGACGCTGGAATCGCGGGGGTATTTGGAGCGGGATGGGGAGTTGAATTACCGGGTGTCGCGGAAGTTGTATGAAGAGCCTCGGGATAGGGGGTTTGAACAACGGCTGCTGCGGGCGGCGCGGCCGGCGATGGAGAAACTGGCGGCGAGCTGCCGGGAGACGGTGAATCTGGGTGTGTTGGACGGCGGGGAAGTGCTGGTGATTGATACGGTGGAGAGCCAACAGGCGGTGCGGATGACGTCGAAGATCGGGAACCGGCGGTATCCGCATTCGACCGGGTTGGGGAAGGTGCTGCTGGCGGATTTGCCGGAGCGCGAGGTGCTGCGGCTGGTGCGATCGAAGGGGATGCCGAAGTTCACGGCGGCGACGATTGTGCGGGAGAAGGATTTGATTGTGGAATTGGAACGGGTGCGGACGCAGGGATATGCGATGGATAGCATGGAGAACGAGCCGGATGGGAGATGTATCGCGGCGCCGATCATGAATGGGCAGAAGAAGGTGATTGCGGCGTTGAGCATATCGGGGCCGTTGCCACGAATGACTTTGACGCGTGCGAAGGGGATGTTGAAGGAGTTGGTGGGGGCTTGTCGGGTGATTGGGGCGGGGTGTTCGTGAGCCACGAATGCACGCGAATGGACACGAATGTTTTGGTAGACTCACTTATCGGCATGGATCAATTTGCAATTGGCGTAGACTTGGGCGGAACGAATCTGCGGGCGGCGGCGGTTTCGGCGTCGGGGGAGATGATTGAGAAGATTGGGGCGAGTACGGACCTGACACAGGGGCCGGAGCGGGTGGTGGACGATATCTGTGCGTGCATCGCTTCGGTGCGGGATAGGCAGCGAGGACGGAGATTGGCTGGGGTTGGGATTGGAGTGCCGGGGTTTATCAGGATCGCGGAAGGGTTTATCGTGGGCTCGCATAATTTGCCTCCGCTCAATAACTATCCGATCCGGGATGCGATTGAGAAACGGCTGGGGACTCCGGTGGTGTTGGAGAATGATGCGAATGCGGCGGCGATGGGGGAGAAATGGATCGGGGCAGGGCGCGATGTGGATGATCTGGTGCTGCTGACGCTGGGAACGGGGATCGGCGGCGGGATTATTTCGCATGGGCGCGTGCTGCATGGGTTTGTGGGAATGGCCGGGGAGTTGGGACATTTGACGGTGGTGCCGAATGGGAATCCGTGCGGGTGCGGGAATGTGGGTTGTTTGGAGAAACACGCATCGGCGACGGCGATTGAGAGCATGGCGAATTTGATGGCGCTGGGGGAGCATCTCTCGGCGAAGGATGTGTACGATCTGGCGATGAATGGGGAAGAGCGGGCGGTGCGCATTTTTGAAAGCATGGGGCAAGCGTTGGGGATCGCGATTGCGATGCTGGTGAACGTGTTTAATTATCCGCTGTATCTGATGAGCGGCGGCGTACTGGCTGCGTGGGACTTTTTCTATCCGGCACTGGAGAAGGAGGTGCGATGGCGCAGTTTTTCCTACCGCAACACGAACACTCGCATCGCGAAGGCCGAGTTGGGGAGCGAAGCAGGGTTGTACGGGGCGGCGTATCTGCCGCTGCAGGCGCAGAGGGCTCAAGACAGCTAACGCGGCGGGAGTGGGGGCGGCGGGTGCTTCCTTTGCTTTCGATGCAGGCGGGGGGCACGTTTGCTTATGATTTGTTGATTCGCGGGGGGCACGTGATTGACCCTTCGCAGAAGCTGTCGGCAGTGCGGGATGTGGCGATTGCGGCGGGCAAGATTGTGCGGGTGGGAGAGAATCTGAGTCCGGCAGTGGCTCGGCAGACGCTGGATGCGCGGGGAAAGATTGTGACTCCGGGGCTGGTGGATATTCATGTCCATGTGTATGACGGGGTGGCGCCGCTGGGGATACCGGCGGATCCGAATTGCATCGCGAAGGGCGCGACGACGGTGGTGGACGCGGGGTCGGCGGGGGCGCACACGTTTCCGGGGTTGCGGCAGTATGTGGTGCGGATGGCGGAGACGCGGGTGTTCGCGTTGTTGAATATTTCGGTGATCGGGCAATCGACGTTGTCGACGGACAATCCGTTTGGGGAGCTGCTCGATTTGCGGTATGCGAATCCGAAGCTGGCGATCCGGACGATTGAGCAGAATCGCGATGTGATTTTGGGGGTGAAGATCCGGCTGACGAAGAATATCGCGGGGGAGCACGATTTACGGGCGCTGGCGCTGGCGCAGGAAGCGGCGCAGGCGGTGAATCTACCGCTGATGGTGCATATCGGCGGGACGCATTCGCCGGTGCAGGCGATTGTGTCGCGGCTGCGGAAAGGGGATGTGATCACGCACAGCTTCCGGGGCGGCGATGGGGGAATATTGGACGGGCGCGGGCGGGTGATCGCGGAGGTACGGAAAGCGATGGAGAACGGGGTGCTGCTGGATGTGGGGCACGGAGCGGGGAGTTTTTCGTTTGCGACGGCGGAGGCGACGTTCCGGCAGGAGATTTATCCGGGGACGATCTCGAGCGATGTGCACCAATTCAATGTGGATGGTCCGGTGTTTGATCTGGCGACGACGTTGTCGAAGTTTTTGTTATTGGGGATGAGCCTGGAGGAAGTGGTGCGGCGGGCGACGTGGAATCCGGCGCAGGCATTTCCGTTTCCGCATCAACCGGGGACATTGCAGGTGGGGGCAATTGGGGATGTGGCGGTGTTCGAACTGCGGGAAGGCAAATGGGAGTTCACGGATTCGTTGGGAGCGACGCGGAGAGGGGAGCGCAAGCTAACTCCGGTGGCGACGGTAAAAGCCGGAAGGGTGTATGGAAACGCTGTGATTCCCGTAGTTCGGGCCTGAGACGGAATACGGGGCCGTTATGTTATGATGCATCGAACGTATTAGGGGATATGTCACACAAAGCAGCACTGCCGCGCATTTGCATTGCGCTAGGGCTTCCGAGTATCGAGAAGCTGAATTCGTATGCAAAACAGGAAGCGGAGGCGGGGGAAACATTCCTTGAGTTCCGTCTGGATTATCTGCCGCAGCCGATGCAAGGGGTGAGGCTGATCAAGGATTTTCTGTCGCGGTATCCGCAATGCACGATTCTGGCGACCTGCCGGCGTCATCAAAATCACGGACATTTTAACGGCAGCATTGAAGAGCAGTTGAGTATTCTTCATGCGGCGATCGATTCGGGTGCGCGGGCGGTGGACCTGGAGATTGAGAGCGCGGAGAGCGTGCAGCCGAAACTGGAGACGATCCGGGGACGGGCGTGGCTGGTGGTGAGCTATCACAACTTTGGGGGAACGCCGTCGCTCGATGCGGTGATGCGGCGTATGAACAAAGTGCCGGCCGATGCATACAAATTAGTGAGCACGGCGCGGAAGCCGACAGATAACGTGAAGGTGCTTTCGTTGTTCCGGAGTTCGCCACGGAGCCCGCTGATTCTGCTGGCGATGGGGGAGACGGGATTTCCGACGCGGGTGTTATCGACGGCGATGGGCGGGCTGTATACGTACGCTTCGCCATCGGCGACGGAAGGGACAGCGGCGGGGCAGGTATCGGCGAAAATGCTGCGGAACCTGTTCCGGGTGGAGAAATTCACGAAAGCGGCGAAGGTATATGGCGTGATTGCGGATCCGGTGCGGCATTCGATTTCGCCAGCGGTGCACAACCGGGCATTTCAATCGAAGCGGATCGACAGTGTGTATCTGCCGTTTCTGGTGCATCCACCGCAATTGAAGGATTTCTTTCTGTTTGCGAGCAAGATGCCGATTGCGGGATTCAGCGTGACGATTCCGCACAAGCAGAAGATATTGCGGTATCTGGACATTGTGGATCCGCTGGCGCGGCGGATTGGCGCGGTGAACACGGTGTTCCGGAAGAACGGGAAATGGCGCGGGTTGAACACGGACATACAGGGGATTATCGGGCCGTTGAGCAAGAAAATACGGTTAGGGAAATCGAGTGTGCTGGTGGTGGGGAATGGAGGAGCGGCGCGCGGGGCGGCGTTTGCGCTGGCCGATAGCGGGGCGAAGGTGGCGATTGTGGGTCGGAACGCGGACCGGGTGCGAGCGCTGGCGAAGGCTTGCAATGCGGAGGCATTGATGCGGGATCAATTGAACTCGCGGTATTTTGACGCGGTGATTCATGCGACTCCGCTGGGGATGTATCCGCATGTGAATGAGTGTTTCTTTGATGACCGGATTCCGGGGGAGATTGTGTTTGATATGGTGTACAACCCTCGGGAGACGATGTTGCTGAAGCTTGCGGGGGAGCAGAATAAGGTGATCATCGACGGGCTGCAGATGTTTCTGGAGCAGGCGGCGCTGCAGTTTGAGACGTGGACGGGGGAGAGCGCTCCGCGGGCGGCGATGGAGAAGGCGGCGTTGGAGGCGTTGGGGGTGGGGTGAGTTTCTCGCAAAGTTTCTCGCAGGCGCTTTCTCGCAAAGCCGCAAAGACGCCAGGTTTCGCAAAGGCCCAGAGGTTGTGATGGTGTTGGGTGGTGAAGGGTAGCGGCTTTGCGGTTCTTCGAGTAGTGTCAAGATCGCAAATCGGAAGGTGCTCGCAAAGGGCCCAGGGGTTAGTGCTTGGGGATTTGGGTGGTGAAAGGCAGCGGCTTTGCGGCTTGTTGAGCAGTGTCGCAACGCAGAGCGCTAGTTTTGCTTGTGGGGGCGGAGATCGCTTCAAAGACCGAAGCGTGTTGGATTGGTGCTTGGATTGCTAGCTGATGGGCGTATGTCCGGGACCAATGGTGATTCTTTATTCTCCCTTCATGGGCTGACGGCGGTTGTGGTTGGAGGCGGCGGAGTTCTGGCGGGAACGATGGCGATGGGATTGGCGAAGGCCGGCGCTAATGTTGCCGTGCTGGACAACAATCTGGAGAACGCCAAGACGCGGGCGAGCGCGATTGCGCAACTGGGGCGGCAATCGCTGGCGATTGAATGCGACGCGACGAGTAAGGCGCACCTGGAAGCAGCACGGGACCGCGTGCTGGCGGAGTTTGGACAGGTGGATGTGCTGATTAATGCGGCGGGAATCAACTCGGCGACACCGTTTTTTGAGATTACGGAAACGGAATGGCAACGCATTCTGGATGTGGATTTGAAGAGCGTGTTCTTCGCCTGCCAGGTGTTTGGGAAATGGATGGTGACGCGGGGGAAGGGGTCGATTATCAACATTTCGTCGGCGTCGTCGGGGCCGCCGCTGTCGAAGGTGATGACGTATGCGGTGGCGAAGGCGGGAGTGAACCAGATCACGATGTTTCTGGCACAGGATTTCGCGCAGTATGGAGTGCGTGTGAACGCGATTTTGCCCGGATTTTTCCCGGCGGAACAGAACCGGCGAATCCTGACGGAAGAGCGGGTTGCGAGTATCATGCGGCATACGCCGATGCACCGCTTTGGGGAAGCGGAAGAGTTGGTGGGGGCCGCGGTTTATCTGGCGTCGCCACAGGCGTCGGGGTTTGTGACGGGGTCGATCTTGCGGGTGGACGGGGGATTTTTGGCGATGACGATTTAAGCAGGTTCAGTCTTCCCAGACTGAACTGCGACCGGCCTGGAGGCCCGTCGCCACCTTGACCGAGTTTAGTTCAGTTCATCGCCGCATTCGGCGAAGCAGGCGAGGATCGCTTTGTCGGGAGAAACAGGCTCATCGGGGGAGACGACTTCCACGACTTCAGCCCAGGCGAAGAAGTGGGAATCGTGCGAATCGTCGGCGACGAGGCCGAGCTGGGAGACTTCCTTGAGGACGAGGGGAGAATCGGCGGCGGCAACGTGGTCTCTGCAAATGATGCGCACGGGTTTACCAATGAGGCTATTGAGGAAAGGACTGTCGCTCATGACAGATGTGTAGGCACGCGAGGTGCCAAATGGAAGTGGATGTACGTCGGTGGGCGGGAGCTGGAAAGAGACGGGGAAATGCGGATTTTCACGCAATCCTCGTGATATGGCCCAGCGTTATGAGGCTACTCGGTGGCGCCGGCGGACTTGAGATCGGAGAGGATGGCGGGGTCGCCTAGTTTGAGAGCCAGGGAGAGGGGGGTGGCTCCGTTTTTCGCGCGGACGCTGGGGTTGGCGCCTTTGGCGAGGAGGCGGCGGACGGTATCGCGGCGGCCGGTCTGGACGGCGAGGGCGATGGGGGTCATGCCGTTGTTGTGGACGGCGTTGACGTCGGCGCCGGAGTCGATTAGGAGTTCGAAGACGGGTGCGGCGGGTGCGGCACCGGCGATGGCGTGGCTGAGGAGGGGGATGCCGTGGGCGCCGCGGAGATGGATGGAGTTGGGGACGAGCTGGAGGGACAGCTTGACGAAGGCGAGTTCGCCGAGCATGGCGGCGGCGAGGAGATCGAGGCGAGAACCGGAGTCGAGGAGGAAGCGGGCCATGTCGTGACTGCCGGTGTGGGCGGCGGCCTGGAGTGCGCCCTCCCAGTCTCCGGCACCCCAATCATAGGAGGCGTGGATCAATTCGGGGCTTTGTTTGAGGAGAAGACGCATGGGGTCGAGCTTGCGCTGGTGGGCTTTGATTACCCAGTCCTTGACGAGAGTGATCTCCTGAGGCGGGGGCGCGGAAGGGGTGGTTTGGGCGAAGGCGGCGGCGGCCGGGAGGATGTGGAGCGCCTGGCGGCGGGTTTGGGAAAGGGTCATGGTGAGGATGGTAGCGGGTGGGGGAGCGATGCTTGCCGGAGTTCTGACTGAGTTGATAAGTTACTTATTTTTGGCAGGTTACAGAGGCGCCTGAGCCGCCCGGATGACGGGATCGAAGGTTTGCACGATGCGGCGGGGGACTTCGGAGAGGGCGGAGGGGGAGAGTTCGACGCGGATGACTTTGCGATGGCGCTGGTCGGGGAGGGTGATGAGTTGGGCGAAGACTTCGATGCCGCCTTGGGCGGGGCGGAGGGAGCCGCTGATGGTGAACGGAGTCTTCAGGTTTGCGCCGATGGCGGCGAGATCGCGCTGGGAGCGAGGCTGGAGGAGGCGGGCGTCGTTGCCGATGACGGCGTAGGCGGAGGCGCCGTTTTTGAATCCGGCTTCGGTGAGATCGGCGATTAGGGAGTCAGTGAGGAGCTCGGCGAGCTTGTCGTATTGGGGATCGCCGGTGTTGTTATCGAGGCGAAAGACGGCGACGGCGGGGGCCGGTGAGTCAGGGTTGCGGGGTTGGAGGAACCAGAAGGCGGTGGCGGCGATGATGGCGAGCATGGGGAGGAGGTAGCGGGCGCGGGCTTTGGGAGATGGCGCGGGGAGTGGCTCGGGGGCGGTGGTGGTGATTGGGGCGATGAATTGGTAGCCCTTGCGGGGGACGGTTTTGATGTAGCGGGGGGAGTCGGCGGAATCGCGGAGGGCGGAGCGGATTTGAGCGATGCAGAAGTTGAGGCCGCTGTCGAAATCGACGAAGGTATCGGAGCCCCAGAGGGCTTCGCGGAGGGTTTCGCGGGAGACGATTTCGCCGTTGTGGGATAGGAGGAGGTGGAGGGCTTGGGCGGGTTGGCGCTGGAGCTTGACGGGGACGCCGTCGCGGAGGAGGATGGCTTGATCCGAATCGAAATCGAAGACGCCGAATCGGTATTGGGGCATAGGGATATTGTGACGCATGGCGGGGATTCGGCTCCGCGATCATTTGACAGTCCGCGCGGGAATTCTACAAGGTGACAATCTGGGCCGCGGGGTCCAAACGTCGCAGGTCATTTGGATCGCTGGTAACGATGGGGTCTCGCCGCTGCCTGGCCCGCAGGAATCGCCCTAAAATAACCTGAACCCGGCCATCTCGCCAGGCTTGTCCAACAACGCCCGCAGGCACTCGAAAGGCCCGCCCTTGAACCAGCGCCCGATGAAGCAAGGCGATCATGCGTTTGTCTCCGCGATCCAAGGCGATCAGCGCGCCGGTATCCAGCACTATCCCCGCCGTTGTGGGAGTGCGCGTTCTGCCCATTCGATGTCCTTTCGAGCCGGCTCACCATGTTGTTGAATCAGATCCCGCACCAGTACGCGGAGAGACTCGCTGGTCTCGTGTTCCGCCAGGACGCGGGCAATGTAACCCGAAACCGAGTCGGCTCGTCCGGCTCGCACTTCCCTGTGGACTCTGGCCAGTTGATCCTTGGGCAAGCTGATAGCGATCTTCGCCTTGGTCATACCAGCATCATACCGATGGTCAGTGTGCGATATAAGCCGGGTGCAGAGACAGGCTGCGGCAGACACTGGAGGGCGCCGAGTTTGTAAGCCATCACGGGTTCGATGTGGCAATAGGGAATTGTGCAGCACAGTCATCCAGATCCCCACCGGCCGGAACTATCCTTCGACAATGGTGCTGCCTAAATGCGAGGGTCGTGATGCGGCTTCGGATGCAGAGTTCGTATTCGAGATGGAGTTTGAGGAATTGGCTGCCCAGTCTGGACTCGAACAATTCAAGGAAGGAGGGGCTAGGTGACGAAGCTCCGGCCACTCCCACGTCGCTCCAAGTTGTGGGCCTTTTACATGCAGCGCCAGCTTCGCGGATGTTAAACAGTCTTTCAACACGGCGGACCTTGTGCCGCCGATTATCGTGTTTGATATTGGTGGTAACAAGTACCGACTGCTCGCGGAGATCAACTTCGGCCGAAGGGTACTGTTTATCCGAGGCATCCTGACACACAGAGAATACGCGAAGGGAGCGTGGAAGCCATGAGCGCGACACTGACCGTCGACCCCAAGAAATATGCGCGGCTCGCGAATCGTATCGTAATCAAAGCCATCGAGAATGAGGATGAGTACGACCGCATGGTTGGCGCTGTGGAGCAACTGATGAGCAAGGGTGAGGGTCGCCTGTCCGCGGAGGAGGCTGCACTGCTCGAAACGATGGCGATCCTGGTGCAGGCATACGACGATCGACATCATCCACTGGCTCCGGTTGCTTCGAACGAGATGCTGGCCTACCTGATGGAGACGAGCGGGCGAACATCCAAGGATTTGCTTCCCGTATTCGGCACGCGCGGACGCATTTCCGAGGTTTTGAGCGGCAAGCGCTCGATTAGTAAGGAGCAGGCGAAGAGACTCGCTTCCTTATTCCGGGTTTCGGCTGATTTGTTCATTTAGTTCAGCCTTCCCAGGCTGAACTGCGACCGGCCTGGAGGCCTGGCCTGGAGGCCCATCGCCACCGCGCTAGGTGGCGAAGCGTTTGTAGAAGGAGTAGGCGGCGACGGCGAAGCCGATGGTGACGACGAGGGTGCGGACGTGTTCGGATTTGAAGCGGCGGGCGAGGCGGGCTCCGAGGTAGCCTCCGGCGGTGGAAGTGATGGCCATGATGATGGCGTACTTCCAGATGACGACACCTTCGATGATGAAGATGACGGCGGTGATGCCGTTGATCATGAAGCCGAGGATCGCTTTGACGGCGTTCATGCGGTGGATGTCCGGGATGCCCATGAAACTGAGGGCGGAGATCATCAGAATGCCGATGCCGGCTCCGAAGTAACCTCCGTAGATGCCGACCAGGAATTGAAAGAAGACGATGCTATAGAGCGTACGGCCGGTGGGGGCTTCGTGGGGATGGGACTGGATGTATTTCGCGAGCGGCTTCTGGAGAAGGAGCAGAGTGGAGGCGACGATGAGGAGCCAGGGCACCATGGTGGCGAATACTTTTTCGGGGAAACGGGTGACGGCGAGGGAGCCGAGGATGCCTCCAAAGAAAGACGGAGCCCAGAGGAGTTTCAGGCGGTCTTTCGTCTGCGCCAGTTCCTTGCGGTAAGCCCAGCCGCTGCCGAGTGAGGCGGGGATGAGGGCTACGGTGCTGGTGGCGTTGGCGTGGATGGGACTGACGATGGCAAGGAGCGAGGGAAAGGTGAGGAGAGTGCCTCCACCGGCGACGGCATTGATAGCTCCGGCGAGGAACGCGGAGATGCAAAGCATCGCGAGGGTAAAGATGGAATCGGACATTTAGTAGGCGGCTTTGATCCAATAGCTTTCGCGCCAACTGCCGCCGGGGGCGATGGTTTGGAGCGGGGCGTATTTGCCTGCTTGATGGAGATTGAAGGCGTTGGTGGGGCCGGACATCGGTTCGAAACAGATGAAGTCGCGGCCTTGGGGAGCGTAGACGACACCGACGGGGAAGCGAGGGCCGAACTTGAGGGCGATGCGCTTGCCGCCGCCTTCGACGCTGAATTCCCTGGTTGGATCGACGCCGGCGAAGACGTCATCGAACTGGCGGCCTTTGAGGGAGACGGGTTGCTGCAGGGAGAGCGGACGGAGTTCGCCGGTGGGGGTGAGTTTTTCGTTGAGGACGACTTGTTGGGTAGCGGGAACGCGGACTTGCCACTCGTCGCGAGGGACGCCGGGAAGCGTGAAGTAGGGATGGTAGGCGACGGAGACGGGCATGGTGAGCGTGGAGAGATTTTCGATGGCGGTTTCCACTTCGAGAGCGCCGTCGCGGAGGCGGTAGGTCATCTCGTAGGAGTGAGCAAAGGGGAACTGGGCCATGTAGTCGGGGTAGCGCCAGAAGTCGAGGCGGCTGGTGACGGCGGCGGATTCGTCACCGGATTTGAGTGAGGCGACTTGCCATTCGGTGGCGTAGACGAGGAGGCCGTGGATGGGCTGCTGGTTGCCGTCGCGGCGAACGTTTTTGAGCTCCAGGTTGAGATTGTACTTTTTGCCGTTGGCGTAGAAGGCGTCCTGATCGAGGCGATTGGCCCAAGGTGCGAGGAAGGGATTGCCGGCCATGGCGGGCTTGGCCTTGAGCTCTTTGACGGTGGCGTAGGGGGACCAGAAGACGCGCTGGGAATTGGCCTTCATCTCATAGCTGTTGTTGCCGATGGAGGGGGCGATCCAGACTTCGGTTTTGTTGCGGGCGTCGGCGAGGTACACGACCTCGACGCCGTCGATGGTTTGCCGTTCCGCGGTGTAGTTCATGTGCTAGAAGTCGAGTTTCTCTCTGAGATCGAGTTGGGTTTCATCCTGGCAGCAGAGGCAGACGCCAGGGGTGTAGGTACGGATGGAGCAGACATCGCACCAGTAGGTGACGAACAATTTCTTGTCCTTTTTGAGGACGAACATCCCCTGTTTGTGGATGGGGAGGATGCGGATGGCGCCGTTGGGGGAAGGCTCGCCGGTGATTTCGAGTTCCATGCCTTGGACGCGCTTATCGTTGAGGACGCCGATGGTGGGGGCGTCGCCGGTAAGCTTGACGATCTGGCCATCGGAGGTGCGAAGGCCATCGGGGGTGAGAGTACCTTTGAGTGTGCGAAGGTTTTCGGCGGCGCGCAGGTGTGCGGTGGCGCAGAGAGTGGCGGCGGTGAAAGCCCTTCGAGTCACCCTCTTATTGTACCTCCGGGTATTGATAAAATCGGGTTTCATACAATGGCCGCCCGAGTTTCTCTTTTCGTCACCTGCATCGTCGATCAGGTTTTCCCCAAGGTTGGCCTGGCGATGGCCGACATTCTGGAGCGTATCGGATACGAGGTTGATTTCCGGGAGGCGCAGACGTGCTGCGGCCAACCGGCGTTCAACAGCGGCTATCACGAAGACGCGCGGCATGTGGCCGAGCATTTCGTGAAGGTGTTTCGCGATGCGGAGTTTGTGGTGGTGCCATCGGGGTCGTGCACGTCGATGATCACGCATCACTTTCACGATATTTTTCCGAAGGGTTCGGACATGCATGAGGAGGTGGAGTATCTGGCTCCACGGGTGTTCGAGTTCTCGCGGTTTTTATTGGAAGTGGCGAAGGTGGATGATGTGGGGGCGCGGTTTGAGGGCGCGGTGACGTATCACGACTCGTGCCATTCGCTGCGGGAGTTAAAGATCAAAGACGGGCCGCGGCGATTGCTGCGGAATGTGAAGGGGCTGGATCTGCGGGAGATGAGCGTTGCGGAAGAGTGTTGCGGGTTTGGGGGGACGTTCTCGATCAAGTTTCCCGAAGTGAGCGGGGGGATGGCTCGGACGAAGATTGATTCGATTCATGAGACGGGCGCGGGCACGGTGGTGTCGATTGATTCAAGCTGCCTGATGCAATTGCAGGGAGCATTGACGCGGGCCGGATCGAAGGTGAAGACGATGCATCTGGCGGAGGTGCTGGCATGTCGCTAATCCAGATTCAGCAGGACGAAAAGATCCGGTCGACGGTATCGGACAGCAAGATTCAACGGGCGGTGTATTCGGCGACGGCGCGATTGAAGGAGAAGCGGAGCGAGGTGGTGTCGGCGGAGGCGCTGCCGGAGTATCAGGAGTTGCGAACGCAGGCGAACCTGATCAAGAAGCACACGCTGGAGAATCTGGATCACTATCTGGAGGAGTTTGAGAAGAACCTGACGGCGAACGGCGGGAAGCTGATCTGGGCTCGCGATGGGAAGGAGGTGGCGGACTTCATTCTGGGGCTGGCGAAGGAGCGCGGGGTGAAGATGCTGGTGAAATCGAAGTCGATGACGACGGAGGAGATTCACCTCAACGACCATCTGGAGGAACACGGGATTGATCCGGTGGAGACGGATCTGGGGGAGTACATTATCCAGTTGGCGCATGACCGGCCGTATCACATTGTGGCTCCGGCGGTGCACATGACGCGGCAGGATGTGGCGGATGTGCTGGAAAAGAATTTGAAGGTGGAGCGCGAGGAAGAGCCGGAGAAGCAGGCGATGATTGCGCGGCGGACGCTGCGGGAAAAGTTTCTGGCGGCGGGGATCGGGATTTCGGGCGGGAATTTTCTGGTGGCGGATTCGGGGGCGGTGACCATTATTGAGAATGAGGGGAATGCGCGGTTGACGACGAGCGCGCCGCGGATTCATATCGCGGTGGTGGGCATTGAGAAGATGATTCCGCGGGCACAGGATCTGGCGGTGTTTTTGAAGCTGTTGGGAAGGAGCGGGACGGGGCAACTGTTGACGGTGTACACGTCGTTTCTATCGGGGCCGCGGCGGGCAGGCGATGCGGACGGGCCGGATGAGTTTTACGTGGTGCTGATGGACAACGGGCGGACGCGGTTGCTAGCGGACGCGGAGAAGCGGCAATCACTGTATTGCATCCGGTGCGGAGCGTGTTTGAATGCGTGCCCGGTGTACCGGAAAATTGGCGGGCATAATTATCCGGGGGCTTACTCGGGGCCGATCGGGGCGATTATTACGCCTCAGTATCACGGGATCAAAGAGAATCCGTGGCTGCCGTTTGCATCGAGCTTGTGCGGGGCGTGCGCGGAAGTATGTCCGGTGAAGATCGACATTCCGAAGATTCTGCTGGAACTGCGGAAGGAAGTGGTGGAATCGCGGGCGGCGGATTCGGATTCGTTCGCGGAGCGCAAGGCGTTCCAGATGTATGCGTGGATGATGCGGCGGCCGAAGCTGTATGCGCTGGCGGGGAAGATTGGATCGAAGCTGGCGGGATTGCCGGGAGTGACAAGCGTCGGACCGGCGGCGAAGTGGGCACGGACAAGGGAAGTTCCGCGGCCGGCGGCGAAGAGTTTTCGCGATGAATGGCGCGATAGAAAGAAGGGCGGACGATGACGTCGCGGGAACAGATATTGAGTGATGTGCGGAAGGCGTTGGGGCGGAAGGCGGGGCAGGCTCCGGCGGCGCAGCCGAAGGCACGGATTGTGATTCCGGTGATTGCGGTGGAAGACAGGGTGCGGCTGTTTCAGGAACGGCTGGAGGTGTTGGGCGGGAAAGTGCACCGGGCGGCGACGTATGCGGAGGCGGCCCGGGTGGTGGGTGGATTGATTGAGGGCAACGGGGCGGTGGCGTCGAATGCGGCGGTGCTGCGCTATGCGGGTGTGACGGCGCTGGCTGGGGTTTCGAGCGGGTATACGGATGAACCGTCGTTGCGGGCAGCGTGCGCATCGGCTCCTTTTGGGATTACTGGTGCGGACTATGGGTTGGCGGAGACGGGCTCGATTGTGACGGTGGGGGCGAATGAGGCACGGCTGGTGTCGCTGTTGCCACCGGTGCATATTGCGTTGTTGAGCAAGAGCCGTTTGTTGACGGGGTTGGATGAATTTTACACGCTGCATCCGCGGCCGGCAGTGGGGTCGGCATCGACGGTATTCATTACTGGGCCAAGCCGGAGCGCGGACATTGAGATGATCCTCGTGCGCGGAGTGCACGGACCCCGCGTGATCCACGTTATCGTGGTAGATGAGGAGCTGATTTGAAGTACATGCGCACGATTTTGCTTGTTTTACTGGGCACGAGTTATGCGTTCGGACAGAGCGCGGAGTTTTCGGTGACGGGTGGAGTTTCGCGGTTGAATAATAGCCAACTGGGGGGATATTCGGACGGGACGAGCAATTCGTCGTTCAGCCTGCGGGATGGATGGCGGATCGGGTTCCGGACGACGGTGAACAACTGGCGGCATTTCGGACATGAGTTCGGGTATGGGTATAACCGGACACAGTTGCGGGTGGAAGAGACGAAGACGGACACGGGGATGGCGATTCATCAGGGGTTCTACAATTTCCTGGTGTATGCGACACCGGATGGATCGAAGATACGGCCGTTTGCGGCTGGAGGCGGGCATTTCAACAACTACACGCCGCCAGGAGCGAGTGTAACGTCGGGTGGCGGGTCGACGAAGATCGGGTTTAATTATGGGGGTGGCGTGAAGGTGCGGGTATCGCCTATTTTCGCGGTGCGGTTCGATGTGCGACAGTATCAGAACGCGAAGCCATTCGAGTTTCTCCAGGGCCGGAAGGGTCTGATCGGCCAATTGGAGGTGTCGGTCGGTTTTGGACTTGTGATATAAAGAACAACTTCTCCCCATGCCGGAACTGTTGATAACTGAGGCCGACGGGTCGACGCGCGTCATCGCGTTGGAGGCGGGCCCACTGCTGATGGGCCGTGATCCGAATTGCGAGATTCCTTTTCCGAACGATGCCGAGTTGTCGCGGCGGCACCTGGTGGTGGAAAAGGATGGCGACAACTGGTGGGTGCGGGACTTGGGCAGCACGAACGGGACGAGGATCAACGGCAATCCGCTGAATGCGAAGTATCTGCTGAAGGTTGGGGACACGATCAGCGCGAGCAAGGTGAGCCTGTTGTTCCGGGACAAGCTGGCGCCGTCGCAATCGCAATCTCCGCGCACGGTGGTATTTGACGCGGGGAAATTCGAGGCGATCAGCAGCGGGACCATTTCCGTGCATTTGCACGAAGTGCTGGAGAGCCAGGACGTACGGCCGCAGGGCTTTGTGCCTGGAGTGGCGAAGCAGTGGGGAAGCCCGCTGCAGGCGTTGATTCGCGTGGGCCGCGAACTGGCACAGCGCCGTCCGCTGAATGAGCTGTTCACGGTGATTCTGGACCTGGCGCTGGAAGGCGTGAATGCCGAGCGAGGGGTTCTGATGGTGCTGGACAACGAGGAACTGACGGTGGGGGCGTCGCGCGGGGGCGAGTTCCGGATCAGCACGGCGGTGCGCGATAAGGTGTTGGGCGAGCGGGCTTCGCTGCTGGTGGAGAGCATTGCCGATGCGCCGGCGTTGAAGGAACGGAAGAGCATTATCATTCAGGGTGTACGGTCACTGATGTGCGTGCCGTTGCAGACGGACGAACGGGTGATCGGGCTGATGTACGTAGACGCGTTGAATTATCTGCGGCGATTCACGAACGACGATTTGAGCCTGCTGACGGTGATGGCGAACGTGGCCGCGATGCGGATTGAGCGGGAGAGGCTGGCGGAGATTGAACAGGTGCAGCGGATCCAGCAAGCGGAGTTGAATCAGGCTGCGGATATACAGACGCGGCATTTGCCGAGCGAGGCTCCGGTGTGGCCGGAATTGCAGGTGGCGGCGAGGCATCTGCCGTGCCGCACGGTGGGAGGCGATTACCACGATTATCTGCAATTGGCCGATGGGCGGTATATGGTGTTGTGCGGCGATGTCGCGGGCAAGGGACTGCCGGCGGCGCTGATGATGATGAACATGCAGGCGCGGGTGCAGGCGCTGGCGGAATCGTGCACGAATGTGGCGGATTTTGTGGCGCGGCTGAATCGGGGGATGAATCCGACGTGCCCGCCGAACCGGTTTGTAACGCTGTTCACGTGCGCGTTCGATCCGGCGAAGGGGGCGCTGACGTACACGAACGCGGGGCATAATCCAGCGTTGCTGGTGCGGGCGGATGGATCGGTGGAGATGTTGAAGGAAGGCGGGATGTTTGTGGCGCTGATCCCGGGGTTGACCTATGACGAACAGACGGTGCCGATGAATCCGGGGGATACGCTGGTGCTGTATTCGGACGGGATCACGGAAGAGGAGAATTCTGCGGGGGAGGATTTCGGGACGGACCGGCTGGCGCAGATAGTGGCGGAACGGCGGACGTGGACGGTGAATCAATTGGCGGATTATGTGTTTGGGGAAGTGTCGGTGTTTAGCGAGGGGAAGCCGCCGACGGATGACCGGACGTTGGTGGTGTTGCGGCGGCCGATATAGATTGAGGAAAGCGCGGGTCGGGATGAAGTGATTCGAAGCGGTGGTCGATTTTGAGTTGATGAGTGGGGGGCGTGTTGGGTGAAGCTGCGTTCGAGCAAGTCGAGGGCATGGGTCTTAATGTTCTCTCCTGAGATGGGTCTGCGTAGCGGCGTCGACGAGTGCAAGGAAGCCGAAGATGGCCAAGGCGGGCGAGAGAGGCGGCGATAATGCAGAGGTGTGAAAAGTTCCGCCGGGTGGGAGTCGCCCGGACCGAAGGCGCGGACGTTCGAGGGGACAGGATGCGGTTGGGGACTGTTCCGTAACACCTCTTTGGGGGCGAGCGGATCACATCTGAGGAATGGCCTGAAGATCAACAGATTCAACGGTTTCCGGAGTGATGTGAGGTTGTATCCGAATATGATTTGCCGATATTTGCGAAGGGGGATACTCTGCGGTTCGCGCGGCGCATCCAACTCAACTGCCGCGGATTCCCAAGACAAGAAGGTGAAGAACTACAACGATGTGGAACGTAGACTTGCATTGCAGACAAACGGTTGGACGGATCGTCACCGTGACACTATTCGGATCACTGGCATTCGGGCAGGCACCACAATCGACGGTATTGACCGTGGAGATGGAGAACGTGGTGCAGTATCAAGAGAACTTTGCCAACCTGGCGAAGAATGGTACCTCCACGGGGATGGAGCCATCGATTGGTGTGCCGGCGCCATTCTCGCCGGGCTATTTCATTGCGGACATCGTGGCGATCAATGGAAAACGTTGCAAGGGAACAACCGTGGCTCGCAATATATGGTTGGGGTTAAATCCGAATGCGACCGGCAACCAAGCAGTGGCGGATGTTCTGCGGAACCAGGCGATGGAGATCGCATTGGAGATTCAACAGGCGGACGGAACTGCTGTGGGCGGACTATTCCTGACGGGACTGACAGCAGGCGGCCCGCCACCTGGCGCGCCGCGGTCGGCACCGACGGGAACCTTCGCAATCGTGGGCGGAACCGGCGCCTATCTGGGGGCAAGAGGGCAGGCCGCAACGATTCAGCAAGCCGGCCGGTTTACTTCGACCCAGGAGAATCCGGTCAATCGCCGGACGTTCGCAGCGGGACAGTGGCGGATGGCGATTCAGCTCATCCCTATGGTCACACCACAGGTCCTGAGCGAGGGGAACATCCCGATGGTCTATCACGCGAGCGACGGAACGCTGGTCAGTTCCGCGAAGCCGGCGCGGGCGGGAGAAACGCTCACTTTATATGCTTCCGGTTTGGGGCCGACGCGACCAGGTGTTGACCCGGGGCAGGTTTTCCCGGATAACCCCACGCAGACGGTGAGCGCTCCTGTTGAGGTATTGGTAAACGGCAAGTCCGGTGAGGTATTGGGGGCCAAGGGGTACCCCAACACGGTGGACGCTTACGAAGTGAGTTTTCGGGTGCCGGCAGATGTTGGGACCGGATCCTTGCCGGTGCAGTTGAGTGCGGGGTGGGTGCTGAGTGGAAAGGTAGAGATTGCGGTGCAGTAGTTTTCCGGGGGCGGGCGCGTGCCGTCCGCCCTACGCAATTACGTTTTTTACGAGCTGGCCGTGGACGTCGGTCAGGCGCTGTTCGCGGCCTCCGAAGCGGTAGGTGAGTTTTTCGTGGTTGAGGCCGAGCAGGTGGAGGATGGTGGCGTGGAGGTCGTGGATGGTGACGGGGTCGCGGGCGACTTGATCGCCTAGTTCGTCGGTTTCTCCGTGGATGGTTCCGCCTTTTGCTCCTCCGCCGGCTAACCAGATGGTGAAACAGAAGGGGTGATGATCGCGGCCGTCACCGTTGCCGGTGTCGGGCGTGCGACCGAATTCGCCGGCCCAGATGACGAGGGTTTCTTTGAGCAGGCCACGGGCTTCGAGGTCGGTGAGGAGCGCGGCGACGGCTTGATCGGTGACGAAGGCGTTGCGCTCGTGATCGCGCTTGAGGTGGTCGTGCTGATCCCATGTGCCGTTCATGCCGACGAGATTGGGACAGGTGACTTCGACGAAGCGGACACCGGATTCGATGAGGCGGCGGGCGCGGAGGCATTGGAGGCCGTAGAGGCGTTTGGGCTTGTCTTCGGAATCGAGGCCGTAGAGTTTGTGGATGGCAGGGGATTCTTTGCTGAGGTCGAGCACGTCCGGAACGAGCGATTGCATGCGGTACGCCATTTCGTAGTTGGCGATGGCGGATTCGACGGCGTCGCCGCCGTTGCTCAAGCGGAGGAAATCACGGTCCTGGGCGAGGAGGGCGTCGAGCTTGGCGCGCTGGACTCGGGAGTCGGGGTCGGCGGGAGTGATGTTGGCGACGGGCGCGCCTTCATCGCGGATGTGGGTGGCCTGATGGGTGGCGGGGAGGAAGCCGTTGGAGAAATTTTCGATGCCGCCTGGCGGAACGTAGGTGTCGCGCAGGAGGACGTAGCCGGGGAGGTTGCGATTCTCGCTGCCGAGGCCGTAGGTGATCCAGGAGCCAATGCTGGGGAAGCCGCCGATGTTCTTGCCGGTGTGGAAAAAGATGTTACCGCGGGCGTGGAGGGGGAACTCCGATTTCATGGAGCGGATGACGGCGAGGCGATCGGCATGTTGCGCGGTGAAGGGGAAGAGGTCGCTGACGGTGAGGCCGGACTGACCGTACTGTTTGAAGTTCCAGAGGGGACGGAGGAATTTGCGTTTGGGGCCGGCGACGTAGTTGTTGAGCTTGGCGGGCTGGCCGTCGAGTGCGGCGAGCTTGGGTTTGGGATCGAAACTTTCCATGTGGCTGACGCCACCGGGCATGAAGAGGAAGATGACGTTTTTGGCTTTGGGGGCGAAGTGGGGACCGCGTTTGGGCGCATCGGCGGCGAGGGCGGAAAAGGCGGTGAAGCCGAAGCCGTTGGAGGCGAGTTGGAGGGCGAGGCGGCGGGAAATGGGTCGTGTCATAGTCCGATTAAGATAGCGATGATGCTTTTGGCGGTCATGTCGGCATAGCGGCCGCCATCGGGCAGGAGTCCGGTGTTTTGCACGGTAATTTGCTGGAGACGGAAGCCATGGGAGCGCTTGGTGGTGCCGGCGAGTTCCAGTTGGGAGAATGTCGCGCCGGGATGGAGGAGCTTCTGGAAATTTTTCGATTCGGTGCGGTTGCCGTTGATGGTGATGGTTTCGTTGTTGTCGACGGTTTCGGTGCGGGCGGCACGCGGCACAGGAAAGGAGACGCGGAAGCCCTGGAAGAGTTTCGAGGGATCGCTGAAGAAGTCGTGGCCGACCCAGTGGGTCTCGTCGTTTTCGACTTCGATGTCCTGGCCTTTACTGCGGATGTTCGCGACGAAGAAAGCGCCGCCACCATTTCGAATCAACACCTGCGCCATGCTTATTGAATATATAGGAACTCTTTGAGGTTGAACAGGGCGTGGGCGAGTTGGGACCAGACGGGGAGGGAGTCGCGGGGCTGGGTGAGGAGGCTGGAGAGTTCGCGGGAAAGCCCTTCGAAGCGGGCACGCTCGGGGGCGGTGGGCTCGTGGCCGAGGGCATAGCGGAAGAGAGCGGTGAGGCGCTGGTCCGGGGGGATGGGCATGACTCGTTTGGCGAGGGCTTCGGATTGGGCGATGACGAAAGGATCGTTGAGGAGGGTGAGGGCCTGGGCGGGGACGTTGGTGATGTCGCGGGCTCCACGGGCGGCCATGGGGTTGGGGTAATCGAAGGTTTCGAGGAAACGCGCGCCTTCCATGCGGGTGACCTTGGTGTAGAGGCTGCGGCGGCCATCGCCATCGAGGGGGCCGGCGAAGAGGCGGCGGTAATCCTGGGGCTTGTCGCGGAAGGGATGGACGCTTGGGCCGAACATGACGGGCTTGAGGGAGCCGGAGGCGGTGAGGATGGAGTCGCGGAGCTGCTCGGCGGTGAGTCGGCGCATCTGGAACGGGCCTTGTTGCGATTGAAAGGCTGGTGAGGTGAGGAGGGTGCGGAGCAGGGTTTTGATGGACCATCCGTCTTCGATGAACCGGGCGGCGAGGGTGTCGAGGAGTTCGAGCTGTTCGGGTTTGTCGGCGAGGGTGCCGAAGTTATCGACGCTGAGGACGAGGCCGCGGCCGAAGACGTGGTGCCAGATGCGATTGACCATGACGCGGCTAGTGAGGGGATTGGCGGGGTTGGCGATGGTCTCAGCGAGTTCGCGGCGGCCGCTGCCGTTGCGAAAGCGGCGATCGCCGTTGAGGTAGAAGAGGAAGCGGCGGGGCGCGGGATCGCCGAGGTTGAGGGGACTGCCGGATTTGAAGACGGGGAAATCGCGGCCGGGGCCGATGTCGGCGAGTCCTTCGACGACGCGGGGCTCTTTTAGTTGTGCTTCGAGGCTCTGGTATTCGGTGGTGGGTGGCTGGGGAGGGAGAAGGTTGAGCCAAGGAATATCGTCGTCGGTGGCTTTGTTTTGCTCCCAGCGGGCGAGGGCTTCGTTGACGATGGCGCGGTAGCGGGCGGCGAGTTCCTCTTTGTCTTTGGGGGCGGGGCCGTCGAAGAGGCGGAGCATGTGGGAGAGCTCTTCGCGCGGGGTTTCGTCGATGTCGTGGACGACGGCTTGGGTGATACCGAACCAGGAGCGGGGGTCGTCCATCTGGGGGAGCTGCTCATTTTTGAGAACGCCGGGACGGTCGGGGATGCGAGGGTTGTCGTAGCGGGTGATGAGCTCGATGTAGTTGGGGAGCTGGTGCTTTTCGGATTGGGTGGCGGTCTTGTGCCAGGTGAGTTTGTCGGTGTCGAGGACTTTGTTGCCTTCGCCGATGGCGCAGTTGTCAACGACGCGGCGATGGGAGCCGAGGATGCCACCCATGGCTTTGATGGAGACGAATTTCTTATCTGGAGGAAGGAGCGGGGAACGGATGGCTCCGTTGAGGCGCATGGAGTCGGTGTGTGTGAAGAGGCCCGCGGGGAGGATGCGCTGGGATGGGTCAGTGGCGCCGGTTTGCGTGATGCCGTCGCGGAGGCCTTGGCCGGAGATGTGCCATTGGTTGAGAGGGAGCGGCGTAAAATTGGCTTTGTTGAAGGCGGCGTTTTCGGCGGCTTGTTTGCGGTAGCGCTCGGCGAGGGATTGCCAGGTTTCGGGGGTGAAGTTGGCCCAGGGATAGGAGGGATCTTCGAGTTTGTCGGCCTTATCGGAGAGCGCGGGTGCGGCGTTGCGCCATGCGTGAATGGCTTGTTGCTTCGCTTGCTGTTTGAGCGCGCGGAGTTGGCGGATGATAGCGGCGTTGGCGTCGGGAGTGTCGGTGGTGAGGGTGACGTGGCGGGAGGAATTGAGGATGCCGTAGAGGGCGTAGTAATCCTCAGTGAGAATGGGATCGAGCTTGTGGTTGTGGCAGCGGGCGCACGAGACGGTGAGTCCCTGGAAGGCTTTGGTGAGTGTGTCGATCTGGTTGTCGATTACGTCGGTAGCGAGTTCGCGGAATTGGATGCAATCGTCGTGGCCGGCTTCGCCGAGGCGGTAGAAGGCGGTGCCGATGATGGACTCGTTGAGTTGAGCTTGCGTGTTGATGCGCGGGTTGGGAAGGAGATCTCCGGCGACGTGTTCGCGGATGAGCTGGTCGTAGGGGACGTCGGCATTGAAGGCGCGGATGAGGTAATCGCGATAGCGCCATGCGCCGAGGATTTCGTAGTTCCATTCGTAGCCTCGAGTTTCGCCGTAACGGACGACATCCATCCAGTGACGGGCCCATTGTTCGCCGTATTGGGGATTGGCGAGGAGCTTGTTGATGAGGTTCGGGTAGGCTTGCGGCGATGGATCGGCGAGGAAGCGATCGACGTCTTCGGCGGAGGGTGGGAGTCCGGTGAGGACGTAGTAGGCGCGGCGGATGAGGAGGCGCTTGTCGATGGGCTGGCCCTTGGCGGCGAGCATGGCGGGGAGGTTCGCGGGTTGGGCTTTGACGGGTTGGAAGGCCCAGTGGGTGGCGGCGAGTTGTTTGTAGTGATCGTCGATGGAGGCGGGTTTGGTGGTGGCCGTGGTGGCGGGCCATGGGGCTCCGGCTTTGACCCATGCGGTGATGTCGGCGATCTCGGTGTCCTTGAGCTTTGCGCCCATGGGCATTTTGATGGACTCGTGACGGATGGCCTGGAGGAGGAGGGAGTTGGTATTGCCGGGTTGGAGGGACGGGCCGCGGTTGCCGCCTTTGAGGAGGGCTTCACGGGTATCGACGCGGAGGTTGGAGAACTGCTTGTCGGGACCGTGGCAGGAGTAGCACTGGCGGGCGAGGACGGGGCGCACCTTGGTTTCGAAGAAGGTGGCGTCCTGAGCGTTGAGGCTGGCGAGGATGAGGATGGGCAGCAGCATGGGTGTTAGGCGCGGAGCATGAGGTAGGCGTGGCCGTAGCGGCGTCCGAGTTCGCGGAAGGAGGGGGTGTCGAAGTGCACGTCGTCGCCTTTGTGTTTGAGGCCAACGGTGGGGACGAAGGCGACGTTGGGGACGACGGCGGGGAGCATGGCGAGTTGTTCGTTGACGATGCGGACGTAGGGGGAGCGGACGAAGAAGGGGCCGAGCTGGCCGACGATGACCGGGACGTCGGGGGAGTTGAGGTCGTTGCGGAGGCTGGTGATCATGATTTTCCAGCGGTCGACGTAGGAACGGGCTTTGTCGAGATCGGCGCATTCGGCTTCGCCCTGGTGCCAGAGGATGGCTCGGAGGCGGCCGTGTTTGAGGGCTTCGCGCATGCGGGCGACGGCGTTGGTGTAGTGCTGCGCGCCGGGCATCCAGTGTTCGAGAGGGCTGCCACCGAAGGCGCAGGGGACGAGTCCGATGGTGGATTGGGGATGGGCGTTGCGGACGACGCGGGCGAAGGAGCGGCCGATGCCGACGCCGATGACTTCGGGCTTGTCCCAGTGGAGGGGGTCGATGGCGGGGACCCATTGGTGCTCTTTGTTGAAGGAGAAGACGCCGGGGATGGGCTCTTTGTCCTGGGGTTCGGGGACGCCGCGACCGGCCATGTTGGATTGGCCGGAGAGGAGGAAGAGGTCGTAGTTGGGGGACTGCATGGCGGAGGCGGCGAGGCCTGAGGCGGAGGTGAGGAGGAAGTGGCGGCGGTGCATTACTTATCCAGGATATATGGGCGGGGGTGGGTTTTGGATTGGGGGAGTTGAGCGGGTGAGTGTTGTTACACTGATGGGGAGTGAAGGTCCGCGAATTGATCCGGTTGATCGAGTCCGACGGATGGAGACATGTGCGAACGACGGGAAGCCACCGTCACTTCAAACATGAGACGAAGCCGAACGTGGTTACCGTGCCGGGCAGCACTGGCGATGACGTGCCGACGGGCACTCTTAAGGCGATCTTACGGGCAGCCGGATTGGAGGGAAAATGAGTGTGAAGTATGCCGTGATTTTCGAAGAGGCCGAGTCGAACTGGGCTGCCTACGTTCCAGATCTTCCCGGTTGCATGACAACCGGGAAGACATTCGAGGAGACGAAGCAGAATATCCGGGAGGCGATTGAAGGGCATTTGCGGACACTGCGGGAGTTTGGGGATCCGATACCGAAGCCTTCGAGTTTGGCGGGGGAAGTGGAGATCACGAGCGCGGCTTGATGGCGCGGAGGTGGCCGCAGGAGTGAAGGAGAAGTGCCTGCGTCACAATCCGCAGGTATACGAATGCCTATCACGACTCAGATTGCGAAATGGGGAAACAGACTTGGATTGCGCTTGCCGAAGGCTGTCGCTGCGGAGGCCAACACTGGCGAAGGGGATACGGTGGAAGTATCCGTGCGCGAAGGGGAGATTCTCATACGCGCGGTGCGGCCCGGTTACTCGCTGGAGGAATTGGTGAGCAAGATCACTCGGCGCAACGCGCATCGGGAGATGGATTGGGGGAAGCCCTTCGAGCGTGAGCAGTGGTAGCCCGGGTGTAGATTCGCGGGGTGATCCTGGCGGATCAGATAAGGATCTGGATTGGTCGGCGCGGAGGGCGGAATTTGATTCGAAGGCTCCGGAGGGGTGTGGTTGCGGAAGTGCGGGCGCGGTTGGGGGCGTTGTTGGGGTACCAGGCAAGAAGGCAGCAGAGGTCACGAAGCCGGAATTTGAGTGAGAGGGTGGTGTGCGTTGCGGGTTCGGCACCCTTTTTATGGTGCACCGATTCGAACCGATGCGGACCGATATACACCGATGTTTGAGGTCAGAACGACCTTTAGTTTAGGGCCGTTGCGGCGGATTCGAGCCATTCGTCGGCTTGGCCTTTGCCTTCGAAGTAGGTGGTTTTGTCGCTGATGAGGTAGTTGGCGGGGACTCCGAAGACGGGGAGGAATTCGTAGGCGTAGGAGCGGGCGAGGGCGGGGTGGAAGGTGAACTGGAAGCGCTTGAGGAAGGGGGCGACGAGCGATTCGTCGTCGTCGACGTTGAGCGCGATGACGGCAATGTCGGTGCGGTCTTTGAAGCGGGCGGCGAGTTTTTCGAGGTAGGGGAGCTCGGCGCGGCAGGGGAGACACCAGGTGGCCCAAACATTGACGAAGGTTTTTGTTTTGGCGAGCTGGGCGGGGGTGAAGGCGCGGCCTTGCATGTCGTGGATCTGGAGATTGGGCTTGGAGGCGGCGAGTTGGAGCCAGGCGTTGGGACCGCCGTGGCCGGTGCGGACGTTGGTGAGCGGCTGCTTGGCTTCCCAGTCGGTCCAGGCTTCGGCGGTGGCTCCGAGATCTTTGGCGAGTTGCTGGGCGGCGGCGTAGACTTGATCGCGCTCATCGTCGCGGGCGGAACGGGGTCCGTAGCTCGCAAGGGCGTTGCGGTAGGAGATGAGGGCATCGAACTTGCGGCCTTGCTGCTCGGCGAGTTTGCCTTTGACGCGCCAGAAGCCGGCTTCGAAGCGGGCGAAGCGGGACTTGTCTTCTGGCGAGGCGGCGGGTTCGGGACGCATGCGATCGAGGATGCGCTGGGATTGGGAGAGAATGTCGCGGGCTTCGGCGAATTTCTTCTGGGCGGCGTAGGATTCGATCAGCGGGTAGTAACCGAACAGGTACCAGGCGTCGTGCATTTTGCGGCGGCCGGTTTCGGCGTTGGGGAAGAGGTCACTGACGGCATCGCGGGAGAGGGCGCGTTCGCCGGCGCTGATGCCTGCGATGACGAAGGAGGGGACGAGATCGTGCCGGAGACCACGCTGGACGAGGTCTTCGGCCATGGAGATCTGGTAGGGCGGCGAGGTGAGGAAGCTTTCGGGATCGAGGTCCATGGCGGTTTTCATGGCCTGGTAGGCATCGACGATGGCTTCGCGGTTGTCTTTGGCGTCGCGGGCGATGGAGAGCCAGTGAGAGACGATGCCGGTTGAGGAAGGATAGGTTTTGTTCAGAGCTCGCCACTGTTCGAAGGCTTCGGGCGTGGGGCCGAGTTTACGGAGTTTGTCGATGGTGAGGGTGGGAGAGGGCCAGGCGTGCGGGAAGTGTTTGGCGAAATCTTCGAGGTAGCCGGGAGCGAGTTTTTCGATGGGTTGTTCGGTGAGGAAGGCGGCGGTCCAGAGGGTGTTCATCCAGGTTGCGCTACGTGGGACCGAGGGCTGGAGAAGGCGGGCGACGTCGGCTTGCCAGGTTTTGTGAATGGCGGACATGTTGTCGGAGCGATTGGCGACGCGTTCCATTTGCCAGAGAGCGGGGTAGGATTTGGCGGGGATGGGCAGGGCACGAAGCTTGGCGATGTGGGATTGGAGAAAGGGCTGGTCTTCGATCCATGCGAGTTCAGGGAAGGCGGCGAAGGATTGGGGGCAGGCCTTTTCGAATTGGGCGAGGGCTGCTTTGAGGCGCGGGATGTCGCGGAATTGTTTGCTGGATCGGATGCGTGCTTCGAGGAGGAGGGAGGGGCCGTAGTTGGGGTTCAGTTGGTTGAGCTTGGCGAGTTGTTCGAGGGCGCGCGGGGTGCGGAGGGAGTAGTTGGCGAAGGCGGCGAGGTAGAGGCGGTGGGGATTGTTGGGTTGTTGGGCGAGGCGCTTTTCGGCTTCTTCGGCGAGGGTGGGACGGTTTTCTCCGCTGCGGCCGAGATCGAATTCGAGGCGGGCGGTGAGGAGGAAGGGATTTTCGGGATGAGCTTTCGCGGCGGCATCGAAGATGGCGTGAATCGCGGCGCGATGATCGGCCAGGCTATTTCGGAGGTCGCGGGGTTGATCGGCCTTTTGCAGGAGGGCGGCCACGGGGGGCGTGGGCTCGCAAACGGGCTGGCCTGGGAGGAGGCCAGCCGCAAGCGGGAGAAACCAGACGAGGATCACTTCGAGAATTTTTGGACGCGCCAGTTTTTGATTTCGGCGACGTAGAGCGAGCCTTCGCTATCTACGGCCATGTGGTGGGCGAAGTCGAAGGAGCCGGGGGCCTTGCCGAATTGGCCGAGGACTCCGAGGACCTGGCCATCGAGGTTGGCTTTGACGACGCGGTTATTCTGGCCGTCGGCGATGTACATGGCGTTTTCTTTTTCGCTGTAAGCGAGGCCCCAGGGTTGGCCGACTTCGGTCCATTTGGCGAGGAATTTGCCTTCGGCGTCGAAGACCTGGACGCGGGAGTTGGCGCGATCGGCGACGTAGACGCGCCCCTGCTTGTCGATGGCGACGTCGTGGACGAGATCAAATTCGCCGTCGCCGGTGCCTTTCTTGCCCCACTGTCCGAGGTACTTGCCGTCTTTGTTGTAGCGGACGACGCGGGTGTTGACGTAGCCATCGGAGACGTAGAAATCGCCGTTGGGCTTGAAGGAGAGGCCGGTGGGCTTGTTGAAGGCGTACTGGGTGTTGTTGTCGCCGGCGGTGCGGCCGGCGTTGGCGAAGACGAGGAGGAGTTTTCCGGCGGGAGTGAACTTGAGGAGGGCATGGCCGCCGACATCGACGAGCCAGATGTTGCCATCGGGATCGGCTTTAATGCCGTGGGCGGAAAGGATCGGCACGTCGTCCCAACCCTTGATGAACTTGCCGCTCTTGTCGAACTGCATGACCATGTGTTTGCCGCGGTTGAAGACCCAGACGTTGTCGTTTTTGTCGACGGAGACTCCACTGGTTTCGCCGAAGTTCCAGCCGGCGGGGAGTTGGGCCCAGTTGGCGACGAGCTTGTGAGGGAGCTTGGGGGCTTTCTCCCAATCCATGGCGGGAGCGAGTGCGACGAGGGATAACGCGAGAGCCGCGGTGCGAAGGGTCATACGGTTGAGCCTATTGAATTGGGGCGCGATTGTCAAAGGCGATGGTGGCGTCGGGGTAGGCGGCGCGGACTTGCTGCTGCCAACGCTCGGGGTTGGCGAGGTCGCCGTGAAGGGCCCAGAGGGAACGGGGTTGGAGTTGGGTGTCGATGATGCGGCGGCCGTTGTCGCCGGTGAGCATCCACCACGGGGCGAAGAGGCGGTGGATGGATTGGGGAGGGATTTGGAGGGCGGCGAAATCGGCGGTGGTCATGTCGGCGTCGCCGGTGAAGAGGACAGTTTGACCGCAGAGGGTGAGTTGAATGGCGGAGTTCTCGATGGTATCGCGGTGGGGTGGGTTGTGGGGGAGTTTGAGGAATTTTGCCGTGACCGCGCCCCATTGTCTGGTGGCGGGCCAGGTGATGGTTTCGACGTTCGATGCTCCGGCGGCGCGGACGGGATTGGCGAGTTGCGGGGTGCCGGCGAAGATGGCTTGCTTGTTGTGCTGGAGGTGGCGGGCGACGGAGGCGGCATCGAAGTGGTCGCGATGGGGATGCGTGGAGAGGATGAGGCGGATGTTGTCGTAGGGTTTTTGCGCGGTTTCCATTTGATCGCGGAGAGGGGCGGGGATGGTTTGATAGCCGTTGACGCCTTCGCGGAAGAAGGCATCGACGGCGACGGTGGTGTTGCCGCAGGTGAGGAGGACTCCGGCGTTGGCGACGTGCTGGAGTTTCAGAGCGGCAGAGGCTTGGAGTGGTTCGATGATTTGGGAAGGGGCTCGGAAGACGGTGCCGTGGCGGATGCCGGCGGGCAGGGTGATCTTTTCGGTGATGTCTTCCCAGTGTTCGAGGTCTTTGGAGCGGATGGCTCCGTATTTGTGGTCGCGGTATTTGTCGAAGTAGATGTACCAGTAGCCGTTGATTTGTATGGGGCTGGGGCCTTCGGCCCATTGGGGGCCGGAGATGGCGGGGCCGGGCTTGGACCAGGGTCCTTCGAGTTTGCCGGAGTAGGCGAGGAATAGATACTTGGCGGGCGGGGTTTGGGTTTCGTTCTTCACGACCATGGCGTAGCGTTTTCCGGTGTGGAAGATGGCTCCGTCGATGACCATGAAACCGGGGTCGTAGAGGAGCACGGGCTTGGTGAATTTCCGGAAGTCGCGGGTGCGGGTCATGTAGAGGCGGTGGTTGCGGAATTTGTCGTTGATGGTGGAGGCCCAGAGGATGATGAAGTCCTTGGATGGCGCGTCGTAGTAGAGTTCGGGGGCCCAGCAGTTTTGAACGCCGGTCTCGTCGGGGAAGAGGGTAATGGCTTGTTGCGGGGACCAGTTGCGGAGGTCTTTCGAATGGGCGTAGCCGATGGTTTTGCCTTGCCAGGAGGTGGTCCAGACCATGTGGAAGGTGCCGTCGGGACCGCGCACGATGGAGGGATCGCGCATGAGCTTCGATTCGCCGACCTCGGGTTTGATGAGCGGCTTTCCGTTGTTGAGCTCCGTGAAGTTGAAGCCATCGTTACTCGCGGCGAGGTAGAGGCCGTCTTCTCCGTTGTTGCGGAAGAAGCTGAGGACGAACTTGTCGGCGGCGAAGGTGAGATTGGTGAGGACGATGATTAGCGCGCCGGCCTGGAGGCCCGCGCCACTTAGGATTTGAGCCATTTGTCGAACCATGCGAAGGCATCCTTTTGCATGTCGAGGTCGAATTTGTGGAGGCCGGGGTAGAAGTTCATGGCGTACTTGTCGGGGGCTTTGGCTTTGGCGTAGACCTCTTTGAGGATCTTGTCGGCACGCTCCATTTCGGGGACGGTGAAGAGCTGGTCCTCGCGGTTGTTGAGGACCATGATGGGATTGGGAACGCCGAGGCCGAGGATTTCGGGGTAATCGAGATCGCGGGGGATGCTGGGGACGTAGCACATCCAGGTGTGGGTATGGCACTTGTTGAGGAGGTAGTCACGCCAGGTGCACATCATGCCGACGCAGCAGGAGCACTTGATGCGCTCGTCGACGCCGGTGAGGAAGACGGTGCGGAGTCCGCCGCCGGAGAGGCCGCAGCAGCCGATGCGTTTGTCGTCGACATCCGGGCGGGAGCAGAGGTAGTCGACTGCCTTTTGGTCTTCGGCGGTGAAGACGCCGGGCCAGGTAGTACCTGCGCAGAAGAGGCTCTTCGCCTGGAGGTGTTCATGTTCGCCGGCCCAGCGGTTGTAGGCGGCAATTTCGGATTCGGATTCGGGGTCGACTTCGACGAGATCGCGCTTGATGACTTTGGGGACGTCGCCGACGCGGACGCGGCGTGAGCCGAAGGCGTAGGTATCGTGGACGAGGACGGCGTAACCGCGCCTGGCGAGTTCGTTGGCCCAGGCGGCGCCGCCGTAGTAATGCTCCTGGTGTTTGACCATGAGCGGATGGCTGTCTTTGCTGATCCGAGTGATCTTGCGATAGCCGAAGTATTTGTTGCCTCCGTGGTCATGGAGGCCGACGATGCCGGGGAGTTTGCCTTTGGCTCCGGCGGGCTTGAGGAGAACGGCTTCGGTGGGGGCACCCATGGGAAGTTGCCAGTTGAGGTGCTCAATGGACAGGCCGTCGAATTCGAACTGATGCAGGACGGTAGCCTTAGGAGTGCCACCGAGGTTGGGTTGCATGAGGGCGTTGACGTAGCGCGGTCGGGCCTTTTTGCGCCAATCGTTAAGGTTCTTGAATTCCGGCCGGCGGAAAGAAAAGCGCGGCGGGTCCTGGGCGAGTGCGGCGGCCCATTCGCCGTAGGCTCCGATCATGTTCTCCATATTGGAGAGGGTATCGTATTTGAAGGACTATTGTTCGGGATTACGAGGGAATTTCCAATAGGGGATGCGGACGCCTCGGATGAAGTACTCGTCGGAGCGTTGGGAGAGGGGGGCGTCGAAGCCTTGTGCGCCGGCGGCGGTGACCCAGTCGTCCTGTTCGACGCCATCGCCGGAGACGCCGAGTCCGCCGACGATGGTGCTGCCACGATAAAGCGGGGCCGAGCCGGGGAAGAAGACGATGCCGTTCTGATTGGGATTTTTGGGCTGCGAGCCCTGGGTGCAGGGGTTGGCGAGATCGTTGAGATAGAGCTGGCGGAAGGGGCCGGGGCCGGAGCCGGTGATGCCGGAGGGAAACATGGATTGCGAGCCGAAGCCGATGCTGCGATTGGTGACGGCGGCGTTCATAGGCATGTCCGGCAGGTCGGATTGGGAGCGATTGGGGCCGGAGAACCAGACGACGTTGCGGGCCTTGGCGACGGCGACATCCATGGAAAAGACGGTGGAATCGGGCATGCGGTAGAGGGCGAGGACAGTGCCATCGGTGTCGGTGACGGAGATGGCCATTTTGGATCGCGAGCCCAAGGGGAGGCGGATGACGGCGCGGGTGCGGTTGGCGCGATCGATGCTGCGCTGGATGATGCCTTCGACGTCGGCTTGGGTGAGAGCGGAGCCGGCGCGAGGTCCGATTAAGTAACCATCGGGGACGGCTGCGCCATCGCGCGGGGCGACGACGAATGTGCCTGTAGGGTTCGCGGCAGGTTGGGTGCCAGCGGGTTGGGTGGTTTGGAGGACATAGGGAAGACGGATGCCGTCGATGAAGACTGCGCCGGGTTGGGGGAGAGGCAGGGGGACGAAGAAGGGAGTGCCCGCGGTGGCGGCGACGGTGGAGAATTCAGCGGCATTGGGATCGATGCCTGCGACGCCGATGCCGCCGACCATGAGCCCGGCCTTGAAGAGCGGGAGACCGCCGGGGACTGTGGTGATGCCTTTCGAGGGGCCGTCATTGGCGAGGTTGCGCGCGGGAGGCACGTCTTTGCCGGGGAGGAAGGTTGAGTTGAAGCCGCAGCCGCGGTTGGTGTTTTCGATACCGAACAAGGCAGCGGCGGGTTGATTGGGGACTTCGGGGAAATTTTCGCGGCTGATGGTGCGGATGGTGCGCGAGGAGAGAGGGGCCTGATTGTGGGAGAAGAAGGCTCCGGTGCGAGCGAGGGAGAGAGCCGTTTCCACGGTGTCATTGGAGGCCTGGGGCTTGCGGTAGACGGCGAGGGGGCGGCCGGCGCGATCGACTACGACGATGGCCATGCGGGCGTCATCAATGGCTGCGGCGGCGCGTTGGACGAGGCCGGCGACGTCGGCGGCGAGGAGTTGGGATGGGTCAGGGGTGCCGGCGATGGTGGTGGTGGCGACGTTGCTGCGGGCGCCTGCGTCATCGAGGACACTGATTTCGACAAAACTGCCGGAAATGTTTTTGGGGACGGTGAACTGGACCTGGTTTTCGCTGGTTGTGGCGGCGATGGTTTCTTCGTTGAGGATGATGGTGGCTTCGGCTGTTAGGTTTTCGGCGAAGGCGATCAGGGTTTCGCCGGGCTGGGCGGGGGACTCGTCGGTGACGGGCTCGCTGGTTTGGGCGTGGAGGAGGATGGCGCGGGTGATGCCGCCCTTTGATTCGGTGCGAAGGACCGGCTGCGCGGCGGCGGTGATGGCGAGGAGGAAGAGGAGATAGCGCATGGGTTACTTGCCTCCTTTCGGCGGAGCGGGAGGAGTGTCGGTGACGAAGTAGAGCTTGCCGTCTTTGAGGTAGAGGCGCTGCATTTCCTTTTCATTGAAGGGGCGCGCGCCACGGCGGCCGAAGACGGCGACCTGATTGCCGGATTCGTCGACAGCGCGATCGCGGTCGAGGCCTTTGGATAAAGCGATGGCGTCGCCTTTGGTTTTGAAGGTGGCGATGAGTTCGGGGTCGAGTGATGGGCTGAAGCCCCACATGCCGGAGGATTTCACGGGCGATGTCAGTTGCAGGACGTGGAGGCCGTTCTTGCCGTCGGCGAGGTAGGCGAAGACGCTGGCGTTGGTCATGCCAACGCGAACGGCGTGGGTGTCGTTGATTTTGCCGCCGGCGTTGAAGAAGCGCGGGGCGGCGGGTTTTTCGGGGTTTTCGATATCGACGATGGCGAGTCCCTGGTGGCCGGCGGCGATGTAGGCGTAAGTGCGGGCAACGTAGATGTCTTTCGCTTCTTTCAGTGAGAGGGAAGCTTTGACGGCAGGCGCGGCTGGGTTGGTGATGTCGATGGTCTTCATGCCTTCGCTGTCGAGGACGAAGGCGTAGCGGAACTGGATGGCGGCGTGGCCTGCTCCCTGCATCGGGATGGTGGAGACGATTGCCGGAGTGAGCGGCTTGTCGATGTCGACGATGACGAGGCCTTTGTCGCAGGAGACGTAGGCGTAGCGTCCGGCGATGACGACGTGATTGGCGCCTTTGAGGGCGTTATCGGGATTGAAGGTGAGGGTGCGTTTGAGGAAGTTGTTGCGCGGATCGCCATCGAGGAGTGTGGCGGCGTTGATGAGGATGAGGCCTTCCTGGCGGTCTGCCACGTAGAGGAAGGCGTAGAGGAGATGGACGGGCTGCTCTTCGTTGAGCGGGTCGCGCTTGCGGGCCGGATCGACACCGAGGGTGGTGGGAGAGGCGATCCAGGCGGCGTCTTTGGTGGATACGGTGAAGCGCTGGCCGAGCTTGGAAACGGGGGCGGAGACGATGCGTTCGGCGATGGCTTTGTTGTCGATGTTGGCGACGTCGTAGATTTCGACTCCGTGCTTGCCTTTGGCGGCGTAGAGGTATTCTCCTCTTAACTGGACGGATTGGACGTCTTCGCCGTGGTGGTGATGATGCTCATGAAGCTGGCGGCCTTCCTTTTCAAACTTGGCGTAGTTTTCTGGGTAGGCGAGTTTGTGGAGAGAGCTGCCGAGGACGGCTTGGGGCTCATCGCGTTCGGTGACGACGGCGGCTTCGATGCCGTGCTTCCCTTCCCCGATGTAGATGTAGCGGCCCATGAAGTTGACGAAGTTGGTGCCCTGGAGCAGGAGCTGGGCCATCCAGGCGTTGTTGTCGTTGTCTTTGGAGATGTGGCAATCGGTGCAGGTGCGGGTTTCCCTGGTGCGCACGGTGTGGGGGAAGTGCGGATTGAAGGCCTGGCCGGAGTAGCCTTCGGCGGAGATGGTCTGCTGCTGGGAGTAGAGCCACTCGCGGTTGGCGTTCTGCGATCCGACTAGGATTGCACTGGAGGAGCGGACGGGAGCTACTTTGTTGCCTTTCACCGTGGAGTCGAGGCCGAGCATGAAGACGTCGTCGCGGAGGACCTGGAAGTTGTAGCTGGTGAAGTTGCGGGTATCGGGATCGGAGTTGAAGTGCAACTGCGGGCGCTTGGCGTTGGCCTTCATGGTGAGGTGGCAGCCGAAGCAACTGGTCATCCAGGAGGTGTGGCAGGAGTAGCAGGACATCTTGTCGTTGGAGTGGGCGAGATTGCCCTGAGTGTCGCCCCAGGTCTGGTTGTCCTTCTGGATGGTTTTGGCGAGGCGGGCTTTTTCGTTGTAGTTGTAGCTGCCGGGGCGGAGGGAGTCCATGACTTGGGAGACGATCCACTCTTTGTCGGGCTCGACCATGGAACGCTGGATGAGCTTGTCCTGGGACCATTCGAAGCGCTTGGCTCCGAAGGGGGTGCGGAGGAGGGCGAGATTATGCGGAGGCGTGGGGGATGCGGGGCCGCTGGTCTTGAGTGTGGCTTTGGTGGTGGCGGTGCCGTGACAATCGACGCATTCGATTTCGACGGCGGCGCGGGCTTCGCCGTAGAGCTTGCCATTACCATGCGCGTCCTGCTCGAAGTGGCAGTCGGTACAGTGCATGCCTTTTTCGAGGTGAATGTCCTTGAGGTGGACTGCCTTGTCGAATTTCTTGGGGTCCTCATGGGCGACGGGTTTGTCGTCCTTATCGAGAAGCGTGCCTTTGCGGTCGTGCTTGAAGACGGCGCGGTAGACCCATCCGTGGCCGTGGAAGTCGGCAAACTGCGTCTGCTTCAGCTTGGGGTTGAGATCGGTGAGATTGCGGAGGAATTCCTGATCGGACCAGTTGCCTTTGAGAGACGCGGCTTCGGGATTGCGGGCGAGGGCTTTGGCTTCCTGCTCGGCGGTGAGTTGCTTCGATTTCGCCGGATACATGGCGTCGCCGTCGGTTTCGTTGTCCCACCACATGTAGCCGAGGTATTGGAAGGCGTAGGAAGTGCCGGGGTGGATGTGGCAGACGACACACTGGCTGGACGGAATGGAGCGGGTGAGGCGGTGCTGGATGGGATGGCCGGATTCGTTCTTAGGGATGGTGGGATCGGGGTTGATGGTGAAGCCGCGATTGCCGTGTTTCGAGTAGGGTCCGGAGTGGACGGGATTGCGATCGTTGGCATAGACGACGTGGCAGGCGGTGCAGCCGGAGGAGCGGTAGTCGCCGGGGTGGTCGTTGGTGCCGAGCATGGAAAGAAGCGGATCGAGAAGGCGGGTGCGCTGGAGACCCTGGAAGACGGGGTCCGTACGAGTGAGCGTGCCAAAGCCGCGATTGGAGAGGCGATTGTCGCCGCGCTCAAAGACGCGGAGCGTGTTGCCAGGCTGGGTGAATTCGAATTGCGGGAGAGGCTGAATGAAGGGGATGATGCCCTTGGTGCGCATTTCCTCTTCGGTGGGAGCGGGGGTGGTGAAGAGCTTGCGGGCGAGGCCGTCGATGCCGTAGCTTTCGCCGAATTGGGGGCGTTTGAAGGGGACTCCACCGTTGTTGTAGAGGGCGGCTCCCCAGAGGAAGGCGCCGTGGGTCATGAGGCTGTGCTGGACTTTGTAAACGGCGTCTTTGTGGCAGGTGGAGGTGCCGCAGGTTTGGGGAGCGGCACGGAGATCGCCGGGGTTGACGAAGCGGACGTACTCCTGCGATTCGCGCAAGGAAAGCGTGTAGGCGCGCTCAGGGTTGGCCGAGGAGGGATAATTCCACTCGCGGGCGAAGCGGGGGAGGACGTGGCCCTTGAGCTTTTCGGTGGTGGCGGCATCGCCGCCGTGGCAATCGGTGCAACCGAGGCGGACGGCAGGGGAGGCATGCATCGGCTCTGTGTTGACGTGACACTTGGCGCTGATGCAGCCTTCGCTTTTGCGGCGCGCGTCGGCGTCGGATTGGCGCAGCAGGTCCTGCTGAGCGCTGAGGCTTAAAGCAGCGAGGAGCGTGAGTATGGCAGGCGTGATGCGCATATCAGAAGAGAATCCGTAGGGCTACGAAACCGGAGAGCAGAGTTCTGCCGGTGTACAGGTTTTTGAAACCGCTCATGGGGGCGAGGAAGCCCGCGCCGCCGGTGAAGACGACGTTGTCGCTGAGCAGGGGGCGGTATTGGAGTCCCATGCCGGTGTCGACTCCGATGGGGTGCGGGATCGAGTTTTGGAAGAGGACAGCTTCGAGCACTTCGGTGCGATGGAAGCGGGCGTAGTTGACGTTGATGGTGGAGCGGAGCTTGGGGGTGAGTTTGGCGTCCATGCCGGCGTTGAGAAGCATGATGCCGGGGTTGACGAAGTTGGCCTGGCCCTGGAATAGGCCGGCGCGCATGCTGGGGATGAGGCTGTTGGGACCGAATAAGAAGACGCCAGTGCCGGTGAGGGGGATGGGCTGACGGTTGAGGAAGTTGGTTCCGCCGCCATCGAACAAGGGGTTGATGAGGCCGCGGTCGGCAAGGGCGTTGCTGCCGAGGAAGCCGCCGCCGGCAAATTGCTGATTGGGGACGATAGCGTCGAAGCCGCGGGCCGAACCATCGGTGATGTCGTTGTCACCGGAGGAGAAGAAGCCAGAAACTTTGAAGATGGCCCAATCCTTTTCATAGGCGATTTCGGCGGCGGCCATCTGTGCGTTGATGTTGAGGGGACGGGCGGAAATGGTATTGAAGTCGTGGCGGCCGAAGGCCTGGTAGAAGGAGTGTGAGACGTTGAAGCGGCCGATGTGGCCGTCGCCGGAGATGCCCGCGTAGCCTGCGCGGACTTTGTTCGGGATGGGGAAGCCGATGGGCGCGGGGCGGACGAGGAAGCCGTTCTTATCGATGTGGAACTTGGGCTGATCGTTGTTATAGAGGGCGCTGAAGTTGAGGTTGTAGCCGGGGGTGAGGAAGTCGTTCCAGTAGAGGTTGGCGGCGTAGACGGATTGATTGCGCTGGCGCCAGCGGTTGAGGCCGGAGTTGGTGTCTTTTTCGAGGAGGTTGAAATAGGCGAGGTTGTACTGGAGGATGTTGTTTTTGAACGTACCGAACAGGCGTGCGCCGGGCTGTTCGTCGGAGAAGACGAAGCCTCGGAAGTCGGAGGTGAAGCGCTGGATGCCGACGCGGACACTGGTGAAATCGAAGCGGGCGCTGCCGCGGTCATCGGAATCCTTGGCTTTGCGGAAGGCGGCGCGGGCGTTGGTGAAGAGGCGCTTTTCGATGAATGCTTCCTGGAGGGAGACGTTGGTGTCGGTGCGGCGGAGGCCCTGGCGGACGTCGATGCGGGTGATGGCGTTTTCGCGGGCGAGGAGGTAGTTGATGTTGAACTCGGGGGTGATGCGGATTTCGAAGTCGACGGGGCGGAAGCCAGCGCTGCCTTTGAAGAAATCGAAGGAGACGCGGAAGGATTCGCGGAGGGCGAACTGGCCGCCCCGGCCGAAGAATTTGTAGTCGTTGGAGGAAGCGGCGGAGGCGACGGCGGGAAGGGGAAGGCGGCGGCCTTCGGCGACGGTGTCGCTGAGGGCGGTGATGTTGAGGAAGTATTTGCGGCCGAGGATGGGGAGGTCGCCTTTGAGGCGATTGCGATTGAAGGGGTCCCACCAGCGGTTGCGGGCGTAGATCGAATCGAGCTTGCCGTCTTCGTAGCGGCGGGGCTCCGGCATGGTGATTTCCCAGCGATTGGGGACAGAAGCAGTGAGGTTGGGATCAGCCGGGTAGACGAAGGTGGGGAGCTCGATGGGGTCCTGGTTGGGCTTGGGGAGCGGGTTGGTGGTGCGCTCAGTACGGGCCTGGAGCGGAGGGATGGGGGCGAAGGAATCGGTGGAGCGGCGGACGAGAGTGCGGACGCGATCTGCGGGGAGGGCGCTTTTCGGGCGAGCGGATTTGCTGAGGGAGAGCTGGTATTCGGTGGGGGCGCGTTCGGGGAAGCGCATGGCATCAGCCGTTTCGCCACGGCGCGGAAGGACACGGATGGCTTTCTGCTGGCGAGGCGCGGATTTTTCCTGGCGGCGGCCCTTGGTGGGGAGTTGCGCACGTTGGGCGAAGACGGGCAGCAGCAGCGTGCAGCCGACGATCCCGACGATGGCGTAACGAAGACCCTGCATGGTTTTGTGGGTCCTTGGTTATTGAATCTGGCCCGCAACTTTGCGGAAGAGGGCGGCGAATTCGCGCCCCTGGTAGGTGGAGGGGTGCTCCAGGTAGTTGTAGAGCTCGCCCATGGATTTGGCGGCGGCCTGAGGGTTGGCGGCGTAGGAGGCGGTGAGGGCGTCGAGGCTCATGGTGGCTTGTTCGGCGGCGTGGGGGCCGTTACCGGCGATGCGGGGGATGTCACGGACCAGGGATTGGGCGAGGTTGCGGGCCGTGGCGGCGGTGAAGTCAGTAGTTTCCCAGCGGGTGGCGAGCGAATCGGCCTGCTGAGCGACGGCGCGGGCAGCGGCGGAGATGGCGGCGAAGTTGCCGAAGCTATTGGAGACGGCGGCGGCGAGGCGATTGAGGGAGGCGTCGAGTTCGCCGGCGGCGAGGGTGCGGATGATTTCGGTGCGGGCGAGATTGAGTTGGGCGGAGCCGGGCTTGCGGCCCTGGTAGCCGCGCTCAATGCGCCAGGACTCGGCGCGCAGATCGTGGTGGCACTGGTAGCAATCGAGGTCGGAGAACTCGGGCCATTTCGTGGTGGCGTGCTTTTCGAGCAGACGCATGCCTTCGGCGAGGGCTACGGCTTGGCCGACGGCCCAGAAGCGGACCTTGGGGAGTGAGTTCCCGGCAGAAGGCTTGGGATCGCGGTAGTGGGCGGGCTGGGCGAAGGAGAAGGTTTCGAGTTCGAAGGCGAGGTCGGGGTGGCCGGCGGCGATCAGTTCGTGATCGACGGTGCGGCCTTCGGAGCCCAAGTGGCAGCCGAGGCAGGTTTGGGCACGGACGCGGAGGTTCTTGGTGTCGGTGAGGCCGAGCGTGAGGCTGTTCGCGTGGGAGTTTTGCTGGGTGTGAGGGCCGAGCCATTTTTCGGCGGGGCCGTGGCAGGCTTCGCAGGCGACGCCATCGGATTTGGCGCGTTCGGGGGAGCCGGCGACGTGGCAACTGGCGCACTTGGCATCGTTGAGGGGATTGGAGATGCCGAGGATTTCGGCCATGCGTTTGGAACGCGGCTCTTCGAGGACTTTGGCGGCGCGGGAATGCTTGTCGGCGATGGACCAGACGGAGTACTCAGTAGTCAGGATGCGGCTGATCTTCTCGTCGGCGGGAGCGGTGCCGCCATGGCAGTTCGAACCGGAGCAACCACCCGCTCCGATGAATTGTGGTTTCTGCGCCCAGACAGCAGCGGCAGCAAAAAGAGTAGCGAAGAGAATGCGTCGTTTCATGGTGGTGATATTGGTTAGTTTTTGACGAGCAAGATGACGGTGACGGCCAGAATGACGAGGACAACGATTCCGGCGATGATCCACTGCGAAGAGGACGAAGTGGGGGCCTTGGGTTGCATGGCGGCGTACTTGGTGGAGGTGGCCATGAGGGAGGCTCCACAGTGTTTGCAGACGGCGGCGCCTCTGATATTGGCTTGGGTGCAGGCGGGGCAGTAGACGGTTTCGGTGCGCGGGGGAGCGGGTGGTTTGGGCGAAGGAGGCGGCGTCGATGGGGCGGGCTTTGGCTCGGGCTTGGCAGGGGCCTGCTGGAGGGCTTTGAGGGCTTCGAGATCGGGGCGTTTGATTTTGCGGGTAGCGTTGAGGTCGGGGGCCTGGACGGGGGCGGGGGCTTGCGGTGCAGCGGCGGATGCGCCGAGGCGGCAGGAACGGAGCATGCCACGCAGTTCGGAGGCATTCTGCGGACGCCGGGAAGGATCTTTGTCCAGGGCCTGGGCGATTACGTTTTCGATTCCGGGAGGGGCATCGGGGACCAACTGACGGAGAGGCGGGGGCTCCTGGAAGAGCATCGCGGTGAGGATTTCCTGGATTCCTCCGCTGCCATGGGAGAAGGGATGCCGTCCGGTGATGAGCTCATAGAAGATAATGCCGCAGGAGAAGACGTCGGAGGCGGCGGTGCACTTTTCGCCGCGAATCTGCTCCGGGGCCATGTAGTTGAGGGTGCCGAGGGCGACGCCAGCCTGGGTGAGCTTAGAATCCTGAATGCGGGCCATGCCGAAATCGAGGATGCGGACGCGGCCGGAGTTTTCAAAGAAGAGGTTGGCGGGCTTGAGGTCGCGGTGGACGAGACCGCGGTAGTGAGCGTAGCCGAGGCCGTCGCAGACCTGCTCCATGATCTGGAGGCGCTGATCCCAGGTGAGAGGCGTCTTGGAGGCGAGGATCTTGCGGATGTCGGAGCCTTCGAGCATCTCCATGACCTGGTAGAGATGGGTTTCGCCAGTGCCGGAGGCAATGAGCTTGACGAGATTGGGGTGGTCGAGGGTTTTGGCGATTTCGGCTTCGCGGAGGAAGCGTTCGCGCTGTTCGGTGGAGGCGATGGTGAGAGGGATGGCTTTGAGAGCGACGATGTTGCCGGCGGCATCCTTGGCTTTGAACAAGGGATGGGTGCCGCCGTGGAGGGGCTCAATGAGCTCAAACTCGCCGATTTTGCGTGCTTCGGCCATTAGCGTTGGGCTCTCCAAGCACCCTGCAAGTGCTGCGTGCCGGTGGCACCGACCAGCTCTTCAATCGTTTTGCGATCCCGTTCTTTCTCCAAGGTCTTATCGTGATAATAATGGCACTGGGAGCAATTGTCGATGGGCGTGCCGGAACTGCCGTGGCAAGTGAGGCAGGTTTCGATGGCGGGGATGAGGATATCGCTGGTTTTTTGGCTCTGCTGGGCCTTGGTGTGACAAGAGGCGCAGGCGACCATGCGGTGGGCGTGATGGCGGAATTCGGCGTGCTGGAGCCAGCGGGGGCCTTCGGGCTTGCCCTTTTGGAAGTGGCCGGCGACACGATTGACCTTCTCTACCACGGGCAATCCATTCTCTTGCGTCACTTCATGACAGTATCGGCATTTTTTCTCAAATACATAGCTGGTGGAATCGCGGACGGCGGTTTCGAGCCAGGCGGCGCGAGGGGCGCCGGCGTCGAGATTACGGCCTAGGGGGCGCTGGGTGAGGCCGGGATTCGCGTCGAGGGCCTTGGTGTAGGCATCGCGGATGAACTTGCTGATTCCTTCGGGATCCTTGCTGTGGGGGGCAATGCCGTTGTCGCCGCCCAGGACCTGGTAGACATCGAAGCCGAGTTCGCCTTTGTGGCAGGAGAGGCAGTGTTTTTCGAAGGTGACGGGGACGGCCTCGCCCTTGAGATCGAAGCTGTGGCAATCGATACATTTCATGGGGAGTTTGATGCCGCGGATGTTCTTGGGCTGGGCGGGCATGTGGATGGCGTGGTTGAGCTTGAGGGGGCGGTCGTCACGTTTGAGAACGGCGGAGAGATCGGGGTGTTTGCCCTTGGCAAAGCGGGTGACTTCGAGGGCTTTGGTAACGACGTTCTTGCCGTGGGCGGAGAGATCGGAATGGCAGCGGGTGCAGTTGGCGTCGCTGACGGAGGCGAGCTTGAGGGAACCCTTGTGTTCGATGTGACAGACGGCGCAGCGGGGTTCGCCGATGGTGTTGGCTTGGTGGCGGGGTCCGTCGTGGCACACTTTGCAATCCTGATCCTGTACTTTGGCCAGCGAAACGGAATGGCATTTTTTGCAATCCTGCTCAAAGATAACGTGGACGCCGGAGATGGGGCCGTTGGTGAAGACTCGCTTGCCGCCGCCAATGCCGGTGAGAAAAGGGGCGACGGCGAGGGCGGCGATGAGGGGGAGCCCGTAGGCGAGACGTTTGCGCCAGAAGCGAAGCCAGTGGCCGTTCTGTTGATAGGCGAGGACGAGGCGCTGGGCGAGCGTTTTGGTGTCCGCTTCGCGGCGTTCGTATTCGAGGGGCTTATCTTCTTTCGCCATATCAGTAAATGAGCGAGACCACGGCGTGCACGAGGGTCAGGACGAGGAATGCCATGGACAGCGGAAGGTGAATGAGGAGCCAGCCATGGAGCCAGTGATGGAGGCGGACCTGGATGGCGAGCTGGCGGCGTTCTTCGACGATGGTTTCGAGATCGAGGAGTACCTCATGAGCTCCAGGCGGCAAAATGGTGCGTAATCTGTCAAAGTAGGCGGCGACGGCTTGCGGCGTCTGGAAGAGCTGGCGGCCGGCGCGTTCTGGTTTGGGGACGAGGTAGGGGCGGATTTCCTTCAGGTAGTGGGCGCGGAGCGCGGTGACGGCGCTCTCTTCGACAGCGATTTGCGGGGTGGAACGGCGTTTGTTGCGCTCGGCTTCGATCTTGTCCATGGCGCTTTTGAACTGGCCGGGATCGAAGTAATACTTCTTGCCTCCGGCGCGGAGGATAGTCTCGTCGGGCAGCTCTTCGATGCCGATGCCTGCGGTGAGGAACTCGACGCGCTCGTCAGCTTCAAGGCGGAGATGGGCGATGACGTCGGGGATCTGCTCGTAGATGGTTTCGCGCTGGACCAGTTCGGTCATACGGCGGGGAATCCAGTTCTGGAAGGCGAGGCCGACGATGCCGCTCACCGTAATGATGAGGAAGAGGACCATCAGGAGGAAGGAGACGCCTTTGCCCCAGCCGAAGCCGGTGTGAAAGAGGATGAGGAGGAAGCTGAGGAGCCCGAGCCAGATGTGGGCGCGGAGCCAGGTTTTGACGCGGCCGAGGGGGGAGGCTGGGTATTTCTTGCGAAGCCCGAGGAGGCACTCAAAGATAATGATGCCGGTGCCGGCGAAGCCGAAGACGAGGCCCATGAAGGAGCCGCCGCGGGGTCCGTTGATGGAAAGGAGGGCGTAGATCAGGTAGGCGAGGGTGGAGGCGAGAGCGATGGCCGTGGAGGCCAGGATCCATTCGCGATGGGTGCGATCGACGATCATTGCATACGCCCCGAGAGATATTCGAGATCGACGTCTCCGACGGAGATGATATCGCCATTGCGGAGTTCCGTTTCGGCGACGGGCTGGCCGTTGACCAGAGTACCGTTGGTGGATTCGTTGTCCTTGACCACGGCTTTGCTGCGGTCCAAGAAGATCGTGCAATGGACGCGGGAGATTCCATCATCCTCAAAGCGCAAATCGCATTCGGCGGCGCGGCCGAGGGAGGTGGAGGGGAAACGGAGCTGGAGGGTCTGGCCTTCCTGGAGACCGGATTTGACGCGGAGGCGGGGGAGCATCGCCATGAGGTCGCCGATGTTGGTGTGGATGCGCGTTTCCTGGAGTAGCGGCGATTCTTCGAAGGGGACCGCGGCTGGGGCGGCGGTGGGCACGTTGAGGGGGACACCGGCGAGGTCGCGGGCGAAGAAGCGTTTGGGGTCGACGCGGAGGGCGGCATCGTGGGGGCAGGCGCGGACGCAGTTGGGCTCACTGTAGTCGGCGCAGAGGTCGCAGACGGTGGCTTTGGGGCGGGGCTCGGCTTTCTGGCCATCGCCTATTTTGACGACGTTGATATTGCCGTAGGGGCAATCGATGGCGCAGTTGCCACAGCCGATGCACCAGTCTTCGATGACGATGTCGAGGGTTTGCTTGCGGCGGATGGAGCCGACCGGGCAGCGCGTCATGCAAAGGGGATCGAGGCAGGCGCGGCAGGAGGTAGGGACGAGGTATTTGTCGAAGCGGAGGCCTTCGCGGAGGAGGCGGGGGATGCGGTCGGGGTGGGTAGCGACGCAGGCGCGGGCGCACTCGTCGCAGCGGGTGCATTTTTCGAGATCGATGAGGAGCAGGTTCTGGCCCTGCATGAGGTCGAGTTCGAGGAAGTCGTCGAGGTAGACGGTGGAGACGCGCGACATGAGCTGCGCGTTCATCTGGCGGCGGGCGCGGGCGACTTCGGCGATGGCGGCTTCGACTTCCGGGTATTCGGCGAGCATGCGGGCGAACTCGGCGGATTTGATGCGCACGAGCTGGCAGAAATCCATGGCGGTGCAGGTGGCCATGCGGCGGCCGGAGAGGTAGTCGTCCTCTTTGAGTTCGAAGATGGTGTTGCCGAGTTGGAAGGATTCGCCGGGCCCGATCAGGAATGAATCCGAATTGGCGCCCTGGAACTTGAGGGGGTTCTTGCCGCCCTGGAGGCGCTTGACGCGGGCTTTGGCGCCTTCGACCTGGATGAGGAAGTGCTCGCGGGAGATGTATTCATCCCAGGTGATGCGCAGGATGTTGTTGCCGGAAGGGTTGCGGCCGGCGGTGATGGGTTCACGGGCTATGACGGCAATGGCGGTTTGGGGGCCTTCCGTGTTGCGGGCGACGAGGCGGAAGACGGGGGGCAGAAGGCCGATTTCGCCGAAGTAGGAGCCGCGGGAGATGTAGTTGAGGACCATCTCGCCGCCGGGGAATTGTTGGGAGACCTTCACAAATCCCATGCGGATGAGGTAGAAGGAATCGGCGAGATCGCCCTGCTTGCAGATGACCTGGCCGGGGATGGCGTCGACGAGCTCGGCCTTCTCGCGGAGGTAATCGAGGAATTCCTGGGAAAGACCGGAGAGGGCGGGGACGCTGCGGAGTTGGGTGTCGAGGGCGCGCTCGCGGTAATTCTTATTGAGCTTGTCTTTGAAGGCAGGGGAATTGTAGAGGACGTTGTTGAGGATATTGGGGAGCATTTCCAGGACAACGACATCAGAGAGGGCTCGGGCGGTGGCGGAGCGGGGATAGAATTTGGCGCGCTTGAGTTTTTCCTGTTTGAGGGCGGCGAGGGCGGAAAGCTCGCCGAAGATTTCGCCGGCGCGGATGTGGGCGAGGGGGTTGTCGATGGGGAGATCGACGGGGCCATCGATGGGGATGTGGGTACGGTCCGACTTCTGATCGGACTTGCGTTTTTCGGGGACGCCTTTGAGGTAGTTGCCGAGGCGGGTAAGGTTGCCGAAGAGGCCGCTGGAGGAGACGGGAGCGGGCTGCTGGTTAAGGCCGCGGGCGGCATCGAGCGAGAGTTGGACCTCGCCGGAGAGGAGGAGGAAAGCAGTGTTGCCGGAGTCGCCTTCGCGAAAGAGGATCTCGCCGGCACGGAAGTCTTTGCGGGCGATGGCGCCGGGGAACTTACCCCAGATTTCTTTGCGGATGGTGGAGAGTTCCGGAATTGCAGCGAGTTCGTCGGGGGTAAGCGGAGTACCACCCAAGTCCGCTGCAACGATGACGTCTTTCGACATAGATATCCGGCGTAATCCTCTCCCTGGGGAATAGTGAGCCTCAGTATGGCAGAATGGCTCCGGCACATGCAAGAATGCACGCCAGCCGCGCTTTCGCGTAATATCGGCTCTATGAAATCCCTTCTGTATATGGTGACGATGGGGGCCGTTTTCGTTTCGCTGAGTGTTGCCGAAACGACGGTAGAGTTGCGGACGGCGATGAGTCCTCCGGCGTGGGCTTTGGCGGAACGGGCGCTGCTGAAGGCGTACTCGGACGCGGCGGCGGAGTTCACGGCGAAGTATGTGGATGACAGGGGATTTTTCCGGTGCATTGAGCGATGGGGCGGCAACGATGGTCCGGACGATGTGATGGAGACGTTCACGCCGTGGACGCTGCTGTATGCGCTGGGGGCTCCGGAATCGGTGCTGGCGCAATACCGGCGGATCTGGGAAGGGCATCTGCAGCAGTTCACCTCGGCGAAGGCGCCGTCGGCATCGATGGCGAAGGACGGAATGTTCTACCGGGAGTTTGTCACCAGTTTCGATTGGGAGCACACGGGGGAGGGATTGGCGGCGTTCCATTTGTATGCGCTGGCCGATCCGGAGGACGGGATGTATGTGCGGCGGATGCGGCGGTTCGCGGGGATGTTCAATGGGGAGGATGGAGAGGCTCCGAATTATGATAAGCAACACAAGATCATCCGGAGTTTGCATAACGGGAGCAAGGGTCCGTTGCTGACCCCGGCGACGGTGTTTGATTGGGGCGGGGAGACGGTGGCGGGGCATCCGGAGCGGCACGAGCGGTACAAAGCGGCTGCGAACATCAAGGGGGATCATCCGTTGAATCTGGCGGCGTGTTCGCTGGGGTTTAACGCGTTTGCGCTGACTGGGGAGAAGAAGTACCGGGATTGGCTGCTGGAGTATGCGGGGGCGTGGCGGGACCGGGTGATGGCGAACGGGGGGAATGTGCCGACGAATATCGGGCTGGACGGAGTGATGGGGAGTGAGTGGGGCGGGAAGTGGTATGGCGGGACGTTTGGATGGAACTTCGATCCATCGACGAGCGGGCGGAATTACTATATGCGGGGGTGCCGGATCGCATTTGGGGAGGCGTTTCTGCTGACGGGCGACCGGTCGTTTGTGGAGCCGCTGCGGCGGCAGATTGCGAATTTGTATGCGGTGAAGAAGGAAGAGCGCGGGCGGATCTTGCTGCCGAACAAGCATGGGGAACAGGGTTGGTATGGGTATACTCCGGGCCAGCATTTCGACGTGCAGCGGGACATTTACCTGTGGCTGATGGATGAGGCGGACAAGAAGTATCTGGGGTCGGACGGGTGGATCCAGTTCCTGGATGGAAAGAATGCGGAGTATCCGGTGAAGGCTTTGCAGGGGGATTTCGAGCGGCTGCAGCGGCGGTTGGAGGCGATGCGGGCGGATAAGAGCACGGCGGACACGCGGCCTTCGGACGGGGCGCAGCGGTATAGCCCGGTGGAGACGGATACGCTGGTGAATCTGATGCTGGGTGGGAATGATCCGGGGAAATCGGGGAATGTTCTGCATGCGCGGCTGCGGTACTTCGATCCGGTGGGGAGACGGGCCGGATTGCCGGAGGATGTGGCGGCGCTGGTGGAAAAGATTGGGCCGGAGGCGGTGACGGTGACGCTGGTGAATACGAATGCGGTGGCGGCGCGGGAGGTGGTGGTGCAGACCGGGGCGTATGCGGAGCATCGGTTGACGGGCGTGGAGTGGAATGGAGGGAAGATGGCAGCGAGTGGGACGAGTTTTCGGGTGCGGTTGGCGGCTGGGGCGGGTGGCAAGTTGACGGTGGGGATGAAACGGTATGCGAATGCGCCGACGGCGGCATTTCCGTGGAACCGGTGAGTGGCGTATGCATAATGGATGTGTGACGAAAGCGGTTGTTCTTTTGCTGGCGGCGGGCATCGGCCTCTTCGGGCAATCCCGGCCGCGGATTACAGGCGTGGCGCATATTGCGGTGTTTTCGAAAGACATCGAGAAGACGCGGGGGTTTTATCGGGGGATGCTGGGGCTGCAGGAGCCGTATTCTTTGTCGAACCCCGATGGGTCGTTTTCGATGACGTTCTTCAAGGTGAACGAGCGGCAGTATATCGAGGTGTTTCCGGAGCGTGCGCCGAATACGGACCGGCTGAACCATATTTCGGTGGAGACGGATGACATCGAGGGGATGCGGCTGTATCTGGCGGCGAAGGGTGTGAAGGTGCCGGAGAAGACCGGCGTGGGACGGATCAAGAACAAGAGCTTTAATGTGAAGGATCCGGATGGGCACACGGTGGAGTTCGTGCAGTACATGCCGGATGGGTGGACGGTGCGGGAGAAGGGGAAGAGTCTGTCGCAGGGCGTTTCGTCGCGGATGCTGCATGTGGGGATTCTGGTGGGGTCGCTGGATGCTTCGATGAAGTTTTATGGCGAGGTGCTGGGGTTTAAGGAACTGTGGCGCGGGAGCCGGGATGGGAAGGTGCTGGATTGGGTGAATATGAAAGTGCCGGATGGGGATGACTACATCGAGTTCATGCTGTATAAAGACCTGCCGGAGGAGACGCGGCGCGGGTCGGCGCATCATATCTGTTTGATGGTGCCGGATATGCAGAAGGCGCTGGCGGCCATTGAGGCGTTGCCGGCACGGAAGGAATATACGCGGCCGTTGGAGATCCGGACGGGGATCAACCGGCGGCGGCAGTTGAATCTGTTTGATCCGGATGGGACGCGGACGGAGTTGATGGAGCCGGTGACAGTGGATGGGAAGCCGGCTGTATCGGCGACTGCGGCGCCTCCTCGGTGAGTGCGGATTTTTCAGATTTGTCTCGCAAAGGCGCGAAGCCGCTCTAAGGTCGCCAAAATAATGGAATGGAATGAAGGTGCGGCTGACGGCTTGGTTTGGGCTTCGGGATTATGGGCGCTCGCTGATGCGAGGTACGTAGTCCCGGGTCAGGCTTCTTCTTCGATGATGGGGACCTGGACGGGGAGGGCGCCGGACAGGATCTGGGCGCAGAGCATGGCGCGGAAGTAGTTGGGTTGGAATGGGGCGTTGAGGTCGGCGGAGTCGATCATCTGACGGAAGGGACTGAAGGGGGGCTGGCTCCAGTCGATTTCGAGGCGGACGTGTTTTTGGTCGGAGAGACGGGTGATGCGGCCATCCCGGGAGTTGATTTCGTAGGTATCGCCGTCCGGAGATGCGACAGACATCATGCCGCCGGAGAGCTGGGCTGCGCCGCCCATCAGCCCTACCATGGCCCGGTTGAGGTTCTTTTCGAGGAATGCGGCGGTGTCGATGGGTGGAGGTGGAGGTGGTGGCGCGATCTCGGGTTTGCGCCCTTGCCGCCGGCAGTGGGCTTCGTACATTTCCAGGGTTTTGTCCTGGAGGCCGAGTTGGCCGGTGGCCTGGTAGGCGTGGATGGCGTCGATGGCTTGATCGGGGGCGCGTTCGATGACGGCGTGGACCCAGACAGGGAGCAGACGGGCGGTGCGGGCGAGATCGGCTTGGGTTTTCCATTTGGCGGTGGCATACCATAGCAGGGCCTCGTCGGTTTGCGGATCTTTGGCGAGGTGCGTGTACCAGAGGAGCGCGGCGAGCATGTCACGGCCGGGGAGGGTGAGTTTGAGCGGGCGGGCGTCGTGGAAGGGTTGGAACCAGGCGCGGAGGCGGGTGCGGAAGTCTTCGGTGGTGACGTCTTTGAGGAGCTTCGCGGCGGGTTTGAGCCATTTCTTCGATGGCTGAGCGGCCGGGGCGAGGGGGACGTTGGAGAGAAGTGCGATCCAGGCGCTCTGGCGGGCGGTGGGCATGGAGCGGAGGTCCTTTTGGATGATGGATGACCAGCATGCTTTTTCATTGATGGGAGCGGTCGAGTCAAACCAGAGGAGCCAACCGATGTCGCGGCGGAGTGCCATGGCGGTGGCGCCTCCGTGGACGGATTTGTGCCAGGTGCGCATGGCGTCGCTGAGGTCACGGTGGAAGCCATGGCGCTGGATGTAGGCTTGGCAGGCTTGGAAGATGGAGCTGGTGGGGGCGATACCGAGCCAGTTCATGGCATCGATGCGGCAGAGTTCGGCGAGGTCTTCGGAGGCGAGTGGCGGATTTGTTTCGAGGATGCGGATGTAAAGATTGCCGAGGTCGCAGCACCATTGCAGGTAAGGGGATTCGCGCACGCCGTTGGGGGATTTCGGTTCCTGTTGCGCGAGGAGACGGACACGCTCATGCATGACGCGGAGCATGGCTGGGTAGTCGCCGGATGCTTGCTGAAAGGCGACATCGACGTGGGAATGAAGTGCGCCGGGCAGGTGGTGAAGGGGCTGGTTTGACTGGTTGGTGTAGCGGGGAACAGCGGCCTGCAGCATGTTATCGAGGATGTGTTGGAATTGACCTGTATCCGAGAGGGGGCCTACCGCGGCGGCGAGGAGTTGCTCATAGAGGGCGACCACTTCGCGGTAGTGCTTCATTTGCGGATGTTGGGCGAGGCGTTCGACACAGGCGAAAGCTTGGGGGCCGGGGAGCGTGGAGACAGTGGCGAGGAGGGTTGGAGCAAGGGCGGTGAGGAGGTCAAGGCGAATGGTTTCGGGGTGCCATGTGATACCGCAGAGACGGTATAGAGCGTCGTGGACATCGAGAGTTGGGGCGGATTGGGTCCAGAGCAGCATCTGGCGGAGGAGAGTGACAGCGGCAGCGTCGAGCAGGACGGGTTGCTGCGCTTCGAGGCCGTCCACGGCCTGGCGGAAGAAATGGGCCAAATTGGAGTTGACGTAGTCAGACAACTTGGCGTAGGTGGGGCTGGGGAGTAGCGGCGCCCAGGGGATGTGCTGGTGGCCATCGCGGTAAAGGCGGAATGCGAGGGCGAAGTTATCAGGGAATCGATGCTGTTGCGTGAGGTGTTGAATGAAGGGCCGGAGCAAAGCGGCTTGGTCTGAGGTGAGTGCGGCGGAGCGTGATTCGATGGTGTGACGAACCAGCGCGGGGAGGTTATAGCAATCGTCGCCGGACGGTACGCAGAGGAAGGTACCCCACCGGACAAGGCGGAACATGGTGGTTTCGTCGAGGTGGCGGGCGAAGGTGAGTGTGTTCCGGAGCATGGCGCGGAGGGCGGCAACCCAGGGGTCGCTGGCGGAAGCGCCTTGCGAGCAATGCCAGTCCAGTCTTTCCGCTAGAACGGGGATCAGTTCGAGTTCCTGGTTGGGTAGGCCGCGGAGGATGGCAGGGTTAGCGAGAGCGGAAGAGATGACCTCGTGCAGCGGGTGGGATGAGCAGTTGGGAAAGCCATCAGGAGGGAGTCCGGGCATGTTCGGATAATCGGCAGTGCGATGGACAGGAATTACGAAGGACATGTAAACCCTTTTGGAAAAGCGGTAAGATCGAGCGGATGAGACGCCGCCGCTTTGTCACTGCACTGGCCGCTACACCCGCGGCCCCTGGTCTGCTGGCCCAGCAACCGGGAAGTTCGAATGAAGTTGCCAAGCTGACTACCGTCAGCCCAGACGCCGCCGCGCAGACGGTTGCCCGGTTCTTTTCCGGCTCGCAGTTCGGAGCGCTGAAGAACTTGTGCCAAATCCTACTGCCCGCCATGAATGGGAACCCGGGCGCGGGAGAGGCCGGTGCGGCGGAGTTTTTGGATTTTTTGATTGGGGCCTCGCCGGCCGAGCGGCAGGCGCTATACCGGAAAGGCCTCGACAGTCTGGATGCGGACGCCAAGCGTAAGTATGCCAAGCCGTTTGCGGAACTGACGGCGGAGCAAGCAGACCCGCTGCTGAAGCCGCATTTGGCGCAGTGGACTTTCGATCCGCCGAAGGATCCGATGAAGCATTTTCTCGCGGTGATTCGCGCCGATGTGCGCACGGCAACCATGAATTCGCGGGAATGGGCCGCGGCCGCTTCGTCGGGTGCGCGGCGACGGCGCGGCGGAGGAGGAGTGGGGCTTTACTGGCACCCTATTGACCCGACGCGGGCGCTGTGAGTCAGGAGACACGTTCCAATGGCGAAGAAAATTTACGATGTTTTGATTGTGGGCAGCGGGCATTCCGGTGGAATGGCTGCTCATACGCTGACCCAGAAGGGTGTCTCGTGCCTGATGCTGAATGCGGGGCCGGTGGCCGACTTGGAACGGGACCGGACGACGAAGGCGGCACACGAACTGCCTTATCGCGGTTTTGGGAAGCCGGGCGAGCATCCGCATATTTTCCAGGCGAATGAGTTCAATGCCAACACGTGGGTGAATGAACGGGAAGTGCCGTACACGCACGATAGGGACGCTCCCTATAACTGGGTGCGGGTGCGCCTGCTGGGAGGCCGGTCTCTGTTCTGGGCGCGGCAGTCGTTCCGGCTATCCGATTACGAATTTAAAGCCGCGGATCACGACGGGTTTGGGGACAACTGGCCGCTGAGTCTGGCGGATCTGGATCCGTATTACTCGCGAGTGGAAGAACAATTCAAGGTAGTGGGGCGGAAGGAGGGGTGGAAACAATTTCCCGATGGCAACTTCGTATCGTCGCCTGGGGGTGGTTCCGCCGATTCGGAATGCGTGAAGCGGCTGACGGCGGCGGCGCAGAAGATGGGCTACGGTGTATCTCGGATGCGGGCGGCGATGGGGGATGGGGGACTCGCCTCTTCGGTGAACCTGTGTCTTCCGGGCGCGGTGGAAACGGGGAAGCTCGATATTGTTCCGAACGCGGTGGTGCGTGAGATCAAGATCGATAAGGGCAGTGGGAAGGCGGCGGGAGTTTGTTTTGTGGAACGGCACTCGCGGCGGGAGATGGAGGCCTATGCGAAGGTGGTGGTGCTGGCGGCGGGGACGCTGGAATCGACGCGGCTGTTGTTGAACTCCGGCATCTGCAACACGAGCGGCACATTGGGCCGGTATCTTTTTGACCAGCAGTATGGCGCCACGGTGGTTGCCGCAATGCCGGAAGCAATGAACGGCAAGGCGCGTCCGGGTATGATCGGCGGGGGCGTGTTTATCCCACGTTTCCAGAATTTGGACAAATCGCGAAAACTGAATTTTCTGCGCGGCTATGCCATGCCGATGGGGACCGGGTCGTCTCCGGATGCGAAGTATTTTCCGGCCTACGGGGCGGAGTTGCAGAAGCTGCTGGATACGTACGCCGGGGCTTGCATCCAGGGCGGGATCTACGGGGAGGTTCTGCCACGCAAGGAGAATCACGTACGCATTGACAAGACGGGGCGCGATGCGTGGGGCATTCCGACGCTGCATATCGAAGCGCGTTATAGCGACAACGAACGGCAGATGGCGCAGCATGCGGCGGATACGATGGAGGAGATGTACAAGGCGGCGGGATTTGAGTTGCTGGTGAAGAGCACAGCAGTGAATCCGCCGGGCTATAGCATTCACGAACTGGGTACGGCGCGGATGGGGGACAATCCGAAGACGAGTGTGCTGAACCGGTGGAACCAGTCGCACGACATCAAGAACATCTTTGTTGTGGATGGGGCCAGTTTTGTGACGGGCGGGTGGCAGAATCCGACGATGACGATTCTGGCGCTTTCGATGCGGGCGAGCGAGTATCTGGCGGAGCAACTGAAGAAGGGCGAGTTGTAGGCTGCGGGGGTGTCTTTTCGGATAGACTGGGCAGCCAGGAGACGTTCATGTTTTCGCGGCTGCTATTGATTCCCATTCTTCCTGCTTTACTTTTCGCGCAAGCCGAGTCGGCACGCCTAACCGGCGTCGTCACGGATCCGGCCGGCGCTGTTGTGGCGAACGCAAAGGTCACGTTCCTCCATGTCGCCACAGGCGGTTCCAGCAGTGTGCAATCGAACGGTGAGGGGCGATATTCGTCGCTGCCGCTGCGGATTGGAGAGTATCGCGTCGAGGTGCAGGCGGAAGGTTTCAAGCGCACAGTGCGGAGCGGTGTTGTGCTGGAGATCCAGCAAACCGCGCAGTTGGATTTGCGGCTGGAGCTTGGTGTAACGGCGGAGTCGATTGACGTAACAGCCGATGCGCCGCTTCTGGCGACCACCGATGCTTCGCAAGGGCAGGTGATCAACAACAAGCGAATTGTGGATATGCCGTTAAACGGGCGCAACTACGTGCAACTGGCGTTGCTTTCGGTGGGTGCGGTGGAGACGGCGAACGGGGCGCGTTTTTCGACGTTCAGCGCCGCCGGGCAGCGCGCCGCGCAGAACAATTTCATGCTGGATGGCATCGACAACAACAACGTGCAATTGGCGGCACAAGGGCGGCAGGCGGAGACGGTGCAGCCATCGGTGGACGCGATTCAGGAGTTCAAGATTTCGACGAACTCGTTCTCGGCCGAGTACGGCCGGGCAACGGGGGCGGTGGTGAATGCGACGATCAAATCGGGGAGCAACGATCTTCACGGCACGGTCTTCGAGTTTCTGCGCAATGAAGCGCTGGATGCGAAGAATTTTTTCGACTCGCCGACATCGAAGCGTCCTCCCTTCAAGCGCAATCAGTATGGGTTTTCCTTAGGCGGGCCGATTGTGCATAACAAGACGTTTTTCTTTGGCGACTACGAGTGGACGGATGTGCGGGAATCGCGCACGGCGAACAATACGATTCCGACGCTGGCGATGCGGGCGGGGGATTTCAGCGCGTTTCGCAACATTGTGTACGATCCTGCCACCTATAGTGCGCAAACACGGGCGCGGCAGCCCTTTGCCAACAACCGAATACCGGAGGCGAGGTTCGACCGGGTGGCGCGGCAGGCGATCGCCTGGTATCCGGCTCCGCAGAATGGGGACGTGACGCAGAACTATCTGGCCAATCCGCCGAACATCGCCGATGTGGGGCGTGGAGACATTCGACTGGACCACTCGATCCGTGCGAACGATACGATCTATTTCCGGTACAGCCGGCAAAGCCTGTTTGAGCCGAGTTCGCCGAGTCTGCCGGCGCCTGCCTTTGGGAGCGACTCGACGGATTTCCGCAATACGGGCACGAACATGGGGCTGGTGTGGAGCCATACGTGGTCGCCACGGCTGCTGACGACTTCGCGTGTGGGCTGGAACCGGCTGTTCACGAACGAGCAGCCGGCGACGACGACGAACGCCAACGCAACGATCGGTCTGCGGGGCGTGGACAACTCCACGGCTGGTGCGCCGCGGTTCAACATCAGCGATGTCACCGGGCTGGGAATTGGGGCGAATCTTCCGAACCTGAACGATTCGCAGACACGCCAGTTTGTGACGGACTCGACGTTCGTGACGGGCGGGCACAGTTTCAAATTCGGGGCCAATGTTTCTTTCCTGCAGGCCTTCATCACGAACCCGAAGGAAGGGTTGGGGGTGTTCGCCTTCAACGGGAATTTCACGCGCAACCCGGCGAATTCGACGGGTGGCAATCCGACTGCCGATTTTCTGCTGGGAATGTCGAATCAGACGGACATTGCGAATCCGGTTTACTCCAATCTGCGGTCGCCGTTCTATCAGTTTTATGTGCAGGACGAGTGGCGGGCGACGCGCAAGCTGAGCCTTTCGCTGGGGCTGCGGTATGAGCGCAATGGGAATTGGGTGGAGACGCGGAATATGCTATCGAATTACGACATCGACGATCCTGCCACGTTGAAGCCGCTGATTCTGGCCAAGGACGGCTCGCGGTTCTCGCGGGCGCTGATCCGCGACGATACGAACAATTTCGCGCCGCGGCTTGGGTTTGCCTATTCGGCGGACTCGAAGACGGTGGTGCGGGGGGCGTTTGGTATGTTCATCGGCAACTACGAGGGAACGGGAGGGGGCCGGTTCATGTTGGGGAACCCTCCAAACACGATCAGCGTGCGGTTGACGACGGACTCAATCACGCCGGGCTTTTTGCTGCAGGACGGAGTCCCTGCAGGGTCACTGGATCCGCGGAACGTGACGAATTTGCGGCTGTCGTCGTTCCAGACGAACCCGAAGTGGCCGACGGCGCTGCAATGGAATCTGAACATCCAGCGGCAGTTCGCATCGGATTTTGTTTGGGAGATTGGCTATTACGCGGCGAAGTCCACGCATCTGCCAACGCGGTGGAACGCGAATTACGCGTTGCCAGGGGCAGGGAACATTAACAACCGGCGACAATTCACGCGGCTGACTTACCCTGGGACGAACTTCACGGTTACGCCGTTGACGATTGTGGACCGGCATGACTGGTTCGGGAATTCGCAATTTCACTCGCTGCAAACGCGTGTGGAGAAACGGCTGTCATCGGGGGTGAGTTTTCTCGTCGGATATACGTTCAGCAAGACGATTGGAGATACGGGCGGGTTCAGCGCGGCGGGGAACCCACCGGGAACTCCGCAAGGGTTCCAGAATCCGCTGAATCGGCGACTGGAGAAGGCGTTGGATGATCAGAATCTGAGGCACAGGCTGGTGGCGAGCCATCAGTACGAGTTGCCATTCGGCAAAGGGCGCCGGTTCGGATCGAATTGGAAAGGAGTGGGCGATGCGGTGGTGGGAGGATGGTCGATTGGCGGGATCACGACGCTGGCGTCGGGGCAACCACAGGGTTTGACGGTGCGCGGGGACCAGGCGAATACGGGGGACCCGAATCGGCCGAATGTGGTTGGGGATTGGCGGTTGGACCGTGGGGCGCGCACTCTGGACCGGTTCTTTAACACGGCGGCATTCGTTCCGAACGCGCTGTACACTTATGGCAACGCGGCGCGCAATCTGCTGGAGCAACCGGGGTTGGTGAACGTGGACTTCGCTTCGTTCAAGCGGTTTCGGGTGACGGAGCGGGTGAATGCGCAGTTCCGGTTTGAGGCGTTTAATCTGTTCAACACGCCGAATTTTGCGGCACCGAACTCGGAGGTTGGGAATGTGAACTTCGGACGGATCACGGGGGCGGGGCGGTCACGGAATCTGCAGGTTGGGTTGAAGGTGATTTTTTGAGCGGGGGCGGGGGGATCTTCTATAATGGACCTGGGCCCGGGTGGCGAAATCGGCAGACGCAAAGGACTTAAAATCCTTTTTCCGGAAACGGGAGTGTGGGTTCAAGTCCCACCCCGGGCACCAATATTAACGCCACGTCTCTCGGTGCGAGGCCGATGGCAACCATGCCACGCAGACCTCAGCCCAGTACCCCGCACAGCCGGAGTGACACTTACTGATGGCAGATCCTCCTAAAGTGCAATCAACTCTTCAACGTCGACTCTCACTGCATTCTTTCCAGGGAGTGGCCATCCTTCGATATTGACTTGATCTTTCTTCAGAAGATCCACCACCGTGTCTTGGATGCAGAGCTCGTTGTATGACATCGCCTGGATCTTTGAAGCATCATTCACACTGGGGCCGATGTAGTCGAACCGGCCAAGCAGATACAGTTGAGTAATCTCCCCCGTTGTGATGCCGCACCCTATTGCCAAGGTCTCTGGCATTTTTGGTTTGGCGCTCTTTACCGTTTCAGCACACGCAACGCAAAACGCCTTCGCGTGCCCGGTCTGAAAGACCATCCCGTTTTCATCAGCACCAAGTTCATACCATGCGGCCTCAGAGACAACCATGAACCCATCACCTGTGCCCTTTGCGAAGAGCTTGTTGCACCAGGGTCGTTTGAAGGCATCTTGAAACGAGCGTTCAAATCCCTCGATCAAATCTTGGATTTCATTTGGCATGGCCTTGCTAGACCACGATGTAAAGCCTCGAAGATCAAAAAAAGCAATCAGTGCATGACAGCGTCGAGCACGCTGGTCAATTGCTTCCCAGTTCGCAACGGGGTAGCCAAGATCGTGCCCTTGCTCGAACTGTTCCCAAACTGCCAGGCCCCGCTCATACGTCTGATAACGTCCCTGCCGTGTCGAACCCAGGAAGTACTCTCGATGAATTGGCCAACCCAGTTCGGGAACCAGCTTACCTAGGGCTCCGAAGAAGGGAGTCGTGGTACCGTCCGCTTTCAACAGAATGCCACGTCGGGGAAGCTCCGGAATAGATACGAGCCAACTACCATCCTCTAGCTTGCGAAGCAGAGCTTGCTCCGGCAAAGTGTCACGCGGGAGATCTCCAAGATCTGTGTTAATGTCCTGAACGCACTGCGCGAGCCGCCGTCTCGCTTCGTCCTCAGTTATCTCTCCCATAATCGATGAACCGTCTCCTATTGCAATAATGAAATGTCGCTGAGCACCTTGCCACCCCAGCCCCCAGATTAGACCCAACCTCGAAGTGCAAGTCAAGTACCTTAGACCGACAGCACATCAACAGAAAAAGGAAGCACTTCGAGGCCAAAGGAGCAGCCAGGAACCTACTAAACCAGAGCACCGTTGTGACCAGCGCGTCGTCCGTGGGCCGCTCCGCTCCTCATGGATTATTCCACGAGCCGGAACTCCACGAACGGTCTCGATAGTTTAGAGATATGATCCGTTCTGCTTCCCGACGCAGAGTCTGATGAAGAAAACTCTGCATCGATCTTGACGAATGGAAAATTGCGGTGCGCGAACCTTCCTGCAGTGGAGGAACCGTTATCGTGAAACAAAGCTGCGAATTGACGGCGGGGCGTGCCGGCTTCGAGTGAACTGACCACATCCAAAGCGTCCTGCAGCCAGGGGAATTCGTGTGGCGGGAAGTATTGGGTGACAGCCAATGGGAACAAGGTGTCAACTCCGGCTGAAAAATCCTCAAAGTTCCGGTCGAAAATTCCCCACCCCAACACATGCGCTAGAACCTCTTCTCTCCGGCCCCAACTGAAGCGGAGCCCAGCGGCGCCCCTGGGCGCCGCGTTTTGGGCGTAGTGGAAGTGGGGACCGGAGTAGGCGACCCCGGTTGTCCCTCCTGCTGCTCCCTGCCGGCCAACAAGCCCGCTCTCCTTCGATCCTTCAGCCGGTAGCTTTCCCCGCGAATGTTGATCGTCGTGGAGTGGTGCAGCAACCGGTCCAGTATCGCCGTTGCTATGATCGGGTCTCCGAAAACTCCGCCCCAATCGCCGTAGCTCTTGTTCGAGGTCAGAATAATGCTGCCTCGTTCATAGCGTGCACTAACCAACTGGAAGAAGATCGTCGCTCCCAACTCATCCAACGGCAGATATCCCATCTCGTCCACTACCAGAACTTTCGGCGCCAGATACACTTTCATCCGCCGGTCCAACCGCCCTTCCCGATACGCTCTTCCCAGATCATCCACCAGATCGTGCGCCGTCATGAAATACGCCGGCTGCCCTGCCCGAATCGCAGACTCGGCCAGCGCTACCGCCAGGTGCGTCTTTCCCACTCCCGGCGGCCCCTGCAGGATCACATTGCTTGCCTCGTGGACAAACCGCAGCGTTCTTAACTCCTTCACCTGACGTTCGTCAATCGACGGCTGAAAGCTGAAGTCAAACTGCTCGAACGTTTTCACGTAGGGCAAATGCGCCAACTGCAGTCGCGTCTTCAGGTACCGTTGCCTCCTCGCTTCCACCTCCGTGGTCAGCACGTCCAGCAGAAAGTCTCCATAGCTCGGCTCTCCTTTGGATGCCTGTTCCAAAATGCTTTCTACTCTCTGTTCCACCGCCGTCAGCGACAAGGCCACCAGCGTCTGCTGCAATCGTTCCAGCGTTGTCATTGTCCACCTCCAGCGGCAGCAAATTCGTATGCCGCCAATGGCCTGACCTCTACTTGCGGCGCTGTTTGCCGGATCGCAACCAACGTCTTGTGCGGCTGCCGTGCTCCCAACGGGATCCCAGCATGATGGTCCTGCTGCAGCTGGATGCGGTGCTTTCCCAGTGCTTGTGCGTGTTCGGCAATGCGCCGCTCTCCGTAGTGCACCTCAACCATCCCTCCGCCCTTTTCCCTGACCCACACTTGCTTGCCCGCATACTGCCAGGGAACCGAATACCGGCTCCCTCGCCAGTTCACGAACGCATCCCGTGCCACCTTGCGCAACTCCTGGTCCAGATAGGGATAGGCAGAGTGGCCCTCTACGAGTGGCTGCAGTGAAAACTGATCGGCTTCTCCACGCAGCGCCACCGATTCATGGGTTGTGCCATGGATACGTTGATTGGCCACCTTCCACACCCACTCCCGCAACTGCGCATTCAGATCCTCCAACCCATTCGGCTCGCGTCCCTGCAGTCCGCACAGAAAGTTCCGCCGGACGTACTTCACTCCCGATTCCACTTTGCCCTTGGTTTGCGCCCGATACGGCCGGCACAGCCGCGGCTTGAAGCCCCAGTATCTGGCGAAGTCCAGAAACACAGGGTTCCACACAATCTCTCCACGTTCATCCGTCTCCAGCCACACCGTTTTCATGCGGTCGTAGAGTATCTCCTCCGGCACGCCGCCCAACTGCCGGAATGCCTCTTCATGCATGCGCAGCAATGTGCCCAGTTTCTGGTCGAGCGCTGCCTCGGCCACCATCATTCGGCTGTAGCCGAGCGTGAAGGTGAATGCCCACAGCTTGTGTTCCTTGCCCTCGATGTCGATCTTGCCCAGGTGGCCCCAATCCACTTGCGCCTGATGTCCTGGCGGCGTCTCAAACCGCCGGACCGCAACCACACTGGCGGCTTGCCGTTGCGGCCGCAACCAGTCGGTGAGGATCGTATAGCCGCCCTTGTAGCCGCGCTCTCGCAACTCCCTCATCAGCACGCACGCATTCCATACTCCTGCCTTCAGTCGCTCCTCCAGATACGGCTTAAGCGAATCCAGTTTGCTTGCCGGCTTCGCTCGTGGTCCGTAAACGGGTGAGGTCTCCGGCTTCAAGAGATACTTGCGAACGGTCTTTCGATCGAAGCCCATCAGTTCGCTGATGGCTTGAATGCTGAGGCCTTGCCTCTTCAGTTCCGTTATGTCGCTCACTTCTTTGCCCCTTAACAGATCGCGCCACCTCCTCTTCCGAGGATCGGTGTCGGTTTCTTCCTCTGTCACGGGGTGGGGATTTTTCAACCGGCACTATGGGGATTTTTGCACCGGCGCTGACAAAGGGCCGGGCCGTGCCTCGCCGGCAATCCTTCGATAGCAGATTGGCTAGAGGTTCAGTGGCACACGCCTCATCAAACAGATCGACCTGCAACGAAAGCGTGGAACCATGAAGAACCAATTGGTCGAGAGTTTCAGTGCCGTCTACCATTCGGTACCTGTCAAGCGGAATACGAATCGTTTGAAGACTGGAGTCCGCCGGGATCCGTGTTGGCTTGACAGGCAACTGATTTTTTTCGGGAAAGGCAGCGGAACTGAAGTCCAACAAGAGATGCCCTGGGTTGGTGATGATGACTCTCAGGTTAACTGGATGCCCGGCGGGGGTCATCGGCCCTGGGAAGAGCAGGAGGGGCTTACTTGTGCAGTTGAGTAGAGACATCGAAAGAGTGGGTTGAGTGCCATCGAGCATTCGAAAGACAACCAATGGGCTGATTTGCACGGTAGCGGTTCTGGAGACGCAGGAGTGCTCACCAAAGGCCAATGGGGAGATCATCGACGCGGCGATGGTGGCGGACAGCACAGTTTTTCGCAAGCTACGGCGCTTGACGAGCAGGAGGCTGGCAGGGTTTCTCCCGCTACAAGAAACACGAAGGGCGTCCTGTTGCCAGGACGCCCTTCGTGTATCTGTCTGTCTGTAGGGTTAACTCTTAGAAGATCGCCTTCAGTCCGAGTTGGACCTGGCGCGGATCGAGCTGGCTCAATACGCGGCCGAAGGTGGGATCGTTGGAGATGCGTCCGATGATGTTGAAGTTCGGGGTGTTGAGGACGTTGAAGGCCTCAAACCGGAACTGGAAGTTGACCGCTTCGCGGACGGGGATGTTCTTCACCACGACGAAGTCGAGGTTGGACATTCCGGGTCCGATGATGGTGTTGCGTCCGACGTCGCCGAAGGTGCCGGCGGCGGGGGTGAGGAATGCGCCGGTGTTGAACCAGCGGTTGGTGTTGCGGAGGTTGCCGTCGAGGGCAGCCGTCTGGCCGGGAGCGGCGTTGGGACGGACGAAGATGCCGCCGGTGCCCGTGCCGACGCCAGCCGTGTCACCACGGAGGTTGGCGGTGAAGGGGAAGCCGGTCTGCAAGGTGTAGATGCCCGACATGGAGATGCCGCCGAAGATCTTGGCCTGGATGCCGTCCTTCAGGAACTTGCCCTGCTTGCCGAGGGGGAGGTCATAGAGCGAGCTGGTGACCCAGCGGTGGCCGACGTGGAAGCTGGCCAGACCGCGCTCGGCGGCGAGGTTGAAGGAATCCTGAGCCGGAGAGTTTTCCGAACCGTTCACGCCGCCCGCGTTGCGGAACTGGGGAGCGTTGGTGATGGCCTTCGACCACGTATAGGAGCTGAGCAGGGACATACCCCTGGTGAAGCGCTTTTCGAAGCGGGCGTAACCGGAGTGGTAGTTGGACTGGGCCGAGTGGGGCAGGTAGTTGATGAAGCCCACGGGGACGGAGTCGCCGACCACCTGGATGTAGTTGGGGAACGTGGTGCCCGGAGCGTACTGCATGCCGGCGTAGGGGCGGCGCGGATCGACTGCGCCGAGGCCTGCGCGGGCGTTGTTGGGCTGCACGTTCTGTTCGAGCTTCAGACCGGCGGTGGCGAGGTAGCCGACTTCGAGAACGATGTCGCGGGCGAGCTGGCGCTGCACGCTGAGGTTCCACTGCAGGGTGTAGCTGGTGCGTTGGAACAGGTCGATACCGGCCTGCTGCAACTGACCGGCGCCCACGACAGGGGTACCGAAGATATCGAAGTTGTTCCAACGGGGGATGAAGTTGTCGCTGTTGAGGGTTTGGGAGATGTTCGAGGGCAGACCCGCGGCGAGACGGAAGAGCGGGTTGACGTCGGAGTTGGCATAGAACATGCCGCCGCCGGCGCGAACCACGGTCTTGGTGTCGACGGCCCAAACGGCGCCGATGCGCGGAGCAACGTTATTGCGATCGGTGTAGGCGCAGCCGCCAGGATAGCCGGACTGTCCGCAGATGAAGAACAGAGGCTTGTAGAAGCCAGTGCGGTTATCGGCGAAGATCTGGCCGGGGTTGGGGACGTTGCGGTAGTCGATGCTGGCGAAGTTGCCGTTGACTTCGAACGGGGGCGGGGCGAATTCGTAGCGCACGCCGATGTTCAAAGTGACGTTGTGACGCAGTTTGTAGTCATCCTGGGCGTAGACCGAGTAGACGGTCTGGCGGGCATCGGCGCGGTTCTGACCCACCGAGCGGTTGCCGATGGCGGGCATTCCGAGGAGGAAGCTGGCCAACGCGTCGCCGGTGTTGTCATTGCGGGCGGTGCGGGTAGTGAAACCCTGGGTGAACTGGAAATTGCCGAGGATGCTGGGGGTTTCGATGCGGCCATAGCGCAATTGCTGCACTTCGCCGCCGAACTTCATGATGTGACGGCCGCGGGTGTAGGCAACGTTGTCGTAGACCTGATACATGGTGTTACGGACGCGGAGGAGACCGCCGCCGGAAGCACCGGTGAACTGGCCCGCGCCACCGAACAGCGGATAGCCGGCGACGTTGTACTGGGGCAGGTTCTGCTGGCGGCCACCGACGTCGAAGAGCGGATCCACGAGCCCGTTGAGCAGGTGGAGGCGGCTGAAGCCGATGCGGGTTTCGTTGAGCAGGTTGGCGCGGACGACGTAGGTGGAACCGACGGTGGCATTCTGGCTGCGGGCGTCGTTGACGTCCTCGCGGTTGGAGATGCGCTGCGGGATGATGGCATTCTCTTCGGAGATTGAGTAGCGGCCGAAGAGGTTCCATTTCGAGGTGGCGGTGTAATCGACGCGTCCCGAGTAGTTATTGTTGTTCTGGGTGAGCAGCGCGCTGGAGTTGACGAACGTGCTGCCAGGCGCGTTGGGCACGGGCAGGGAGTTCATGCCAGCTACAGCAAGCGGGTTCACGCGATTGGTGGGAATGATCCAATTCGGGAAGGGGGTGCGAACGCCGTTGGCGAGGGTATTGGGATCGAAGATGCCGCCGGGGGTCTCACTGAAGTCCAGGGCGCGGCGCTTGACGCTGGGGACAAGCACGTTGGTGAGGCCGGAGCCGGCCTGACGCATGCGCAGACCTTCGTAGGATCCAAAGAAGAAGGCTTTGTTCTTCACGATGGGGCCACCGAGGTTGCCGCCGTACTGATTCCGCTGATACTGCGGCAGAGGGCCATCCAGGTTGAAGGGGCGGGCGTCAAAGGCGCGGTTGCGGAGGAATTCCCAGGCAGCGCCGTGGAATGCGCCGGTGCCGCTCTTGGTAACGACATTGACGGCAGCGCGGCCGTATTCGGCGGGCACCATGGCGGTCTGCACCTGGAATTCGTTGACGGAGTCGACGGCGGGGGAGTAGTTGAGGCTGCTGTAGTCGGGGTCGATGTTGATGGCTCCATCGAGCATGAACTGGGTGTTATTGGTGCGCTGGCCGGCGATGCTAAGACCGCCGATCTGGCCCATGCGGACGGAGTTCTGCTGCACGGCGCGGCCACCGGGATTGGCGCCGGGCACGAGGAGGACAAGTTGCAGGAACTGGCGTCCATTGAGGGGGAGAGCAGGGAGTTTCTCCTGGGAGATGACTGTACCCTGGGCGACGGTTTCCGTATTCAGAGGAGAAACGGAATCCGTTACCTCGATGCTCTCGCTGACGCTACCGAGTTGCATGGGGATGTCGAGGCGGCTGACTTGGGCCACCTGCAATTGGATATTGTTGTTGTGAAATTGCTTAAAACCGCTGGCTTCGACGGTAACTTCATAGCCGCCGGGGGGGAGCAGTGTGAAATAAAACAAACCTTTTTCATCTGTGGACAATTCACGCGAGAGACTGGTGGCCGTGTTTTTTAACTTCACTTTGGCCTGCGGCAGCGCTCCGCCCGCGGGATCTTTGACGATGCCGAAGAATACCGCTGTATCTGACTGGGCCCATACCGTCATTGCGGCGAGAGCCATCCAAGAGCACAATCCAAGCATACGCTTCATTGCACGAAACCTCGTTCCATTGAGCTGGGTGACTACGCGAAATATCGGCGGAACGGGTAGGAACTTTACCGGGGTGATATAACTTTCGTGAGCTTTTCCGTTGACATCGATAACAGATCAAAATGGCCGGAATTGGGTGCCGTAGTACCGGGACTTCAGGGCGTGAAGATCTAATTTAGCGGTGGAGAGTAAAGACCTTGGTGGCAACGTTCGATGGAAGGGTATCGCGTGTTTCCAGGGAATCGAAATGTCTATGAACGCAACACTTCGTGGTAGCACCAACAGCCGGCTGGCCAAGTGGCTTACGGTACTTATTTTCGTGGCCGCACTTCCGCTGGCGGCGCAACGATATCACATTACTTACACGCCAAATTCTCAGGAAGGGCTGATGCTGCAACTGATTGAACAGTTGGACGGTGCGGCCAAGATCCAACAGATGGAGGAGTTCCTGAAGCGGTATCCGACGCACCCGTCGGTGGCGTGGATCTACGCCTACATGCAGGATTACTTTACGCGCACGAACGACGTGGACCGGGCGCTGGCGGCAGGGGAGAAGCTATTCACGTTGAATCCGGACGATCTGGAGACTGCGGTATACAACCAGAAGCTGGCGGAGAAGAAGGGGACGCCGGAGTTAGTGGCGAAGTGGACGGATCTGGCCACGAAGTCGGCGCAGAAGCTGATTGGGGCGCCGAAACCCTTCTATATTACTCAGGAAGAATGGAACAAGCGCCTGGCCTACGCCGGCGGTTTGATCAACCAAGGCGATTACGCCTTGTATAAGAAGGCGATGGAGGCGGAGCAGGTAAAGGACCGGATCCAACTGTTTCAGGAGCTGATCAAAACGGCTCCCAACTCGATTTACACGTTGCAAGCGTATCCTCACCTGATGGCGGCGTACCGGACGTCGGGGATGAATGACTCGGCGCTGTCGATTGCGGAGAAGATTCTGGCGAAGGATGTGGATAACGAAGAAGCGCTACTGACGGTGGCGCAGGTGAATCTGGACCGGCGCACAAACTATCCGCGCGTGATTACGGTGGCGAACCGGCTGCTGTCTCTGGGTCAGGAATCGAAGAAGCCGGAGAACTTCAGCGCGGAGGAATGGAACAAGCGGCGGACGTTTTATGCGGGCGCGGCGTACACTCTGCTGGGAAATGCGAACGTATTCCAGAACAATTTCGAAGCGGCGGACAAAGCATTTCGGGCGGCATTGCCTTATATTAAGGGCAACGCACAGGCCGAAGCTTCGGCTTACTTCTACATCGGGTGGTCGAATTACTACCTGGAGAAGTACAAGGAAGCGGCGGCGTATTTCAAGATGTGCATGTCGATGCCGAGTCCGTTCCAGCAGCAGGCGGTGCGGCAGTTGGACGGGATGAAGCGCGAGAAGCGTATTTTCGAGGACTAGCCTATACTGGTGGGGTCATGAAGGAACCACCACGGACGGCGCTGCTTCTCGATCCGGTCTATCGCAAGCACGACACAGGGGAAGGCCATCCGGAAGCCATCTCCCGGTATGTGGCGGTGACGGAGGCGCTGGAGAAAGAGAAATTGCCAGGGGCGTTGGCGGCGGTGGCGCAACGTCCGGCGACAGAGGATGAAGTGGCCTTGTGTCACAGCCGCGGATATGTGGAGACGGCGAAGCGGGACATCCGGTCGGGGCTGCACAATCTGACGACAGGAGACACGGCAGTTTCCTCGGATTCGATGGAGGTAGCGCTACGGGCGGCGGGAGGGGTGTGCAATGCGGTTGATGCGGTGGCAAGCGGCAAGGTAAAGAATGCATTTTGCGCGGTGCGTCCGCCGGGGCATCACGCCACGCCAAATCGCGGGATGGGGTTCTGTGTGTTCAACAACATCGCCATCGGAGCACGGTACGGGCAAAAGAAGCACGGCTTCGAACGGGTGCTGATCGCGGATTGGGATGTGCATCACGGCAACGGAACGCAGGACATCTTCTACGAAGACGGGACGGTGCTGTTTTTGTCGACGCACCAGCATCCGTGGTATCCGGGGAGCGGGATGCCGGAGGAGCGGGGAGAGGGTAAAGGGGAGGGGCGCATCCACAATTTCCCATTTCCGGCCGGGGCGGGGCGGAACGAGATTCTGCCGGTATTCCAGAAGCACCTGATGGATGCAGCGACGGCATTCAAGCCCGATCTGGTGATGATCTCGGCGGGGTTTGATTCCCGCACCGGGGATCCGCTGGGGCGGTTCCGGCTGACGGACGCCGATTTTCACGATATGACGGTGGCGCTGATGGAGATTGCCGACCGCTTTTGCAGCGGCCGGCTGGTTTCGGTATTGGAAGGCGGCTACTCGCTGAGCGGGCTTGCCGCTGGAGTCACCGCCCACGTCAAGACACTGGCTGGGATTTAGAGACGAAGGGTTCAGTCTTCCCAGACTGAACTGCGACCGGCCTGGAGGCCCGTCGCCACTTTTTTAGCCGAGCAGGTGGTCGAGTGCTTCGATGAAGAAGTACTCGCCCCACATCACACTTTCGTCGACGCCGAGTTCCTTGTGGAGGTGATAGACGCCGCCCTTGAGGATGCCTTCCCACTGATCGTCGCCATGGGAGACGTAGTTCTGGCAGAGGGAGCGCATGATGCGGATGGCGGTGCTCCAGTAGAAGTGGCCTTTGACGGGGTCGTGGAGGAGGCGGGAGAGGCGCATGAGGCCGCTGGCGGTGATGGCGGCGGCGGAGGTGTCGACCATTTTGCGGCTATCGGAAGGGGCGTTGAAGTCCCATGGCGGAATGCCGTCGGAGTTGGTGTGGGTGATGTAGTAATCGGCGCAGGCTTCGGCGGTTTCGAGGAAGCGCGGATCGCGGCTATATTCGTAGGCGGTGGAGAAGCCATAGAGGCTCCAGGCGAGTCCGCGGGACCAGCAGGAATCGCCACGAAAGCCCTGGTGGGTGGTCTGTTTGAGGAATTCGCCGGTGTCCACATCGAAGATGCCTTCGTGGGCGGTGGAGCCATCGCCGCGGACGAGGACGCGGCGGGTAGTCAGGCAATGCCGGTTGGCGATGTCGCGCAGTTTGCGGTCGCCGGTTTCGCGGGCGGCGTAGAAGATGATTCCGACGTTCATCATGATGTCGATGAAGAGGGAGTTATCGGAGACAAAGCTGCGGAGGTAGTTACCCTTTTCCATGAAGCGCTGGGCGAGGGTTTTGCCGGCGTCGATGATGACCTGCTGGGTCTCAGGGTTTTTGGTGAGACGGAACCAGCGAAGGTAGGTGGAGAGGAAGATGAACCCGAGGTCATGGACATCGCGGTCGTTCTTGCGTGGCTCGAGCGGCCGGGTGTAGCGGATGGCCTGTTGAAGCCAGAACTTCTCTTCATCGCTGCCTGCCGCGGAATGCTTGCGGAACACCCACATCATGCCGGGCAGGAAGCCATCGCACCAATGGGTCCAGGCGGGACCATCGTGCTTCCATTTCCCCTGCTCGGTATAAATCGGGTAGAAGTCGGGGTATTTCTCGATCAGATTCTTGACTCGGGTTTTCCCCAACGCCATGGCGGAGGTAAGCAGCGACCTGTCGTTATCAGGTTCGAAGTGAATCACGGTTTCTCCTCGTGGGAAGGCGGGAGCAAGGTGCGCCAGTTGAGCCGCGTGCCGAGAGGCAGTTTCCCCCGCTCGCCTTTCAGATTCAGGATACCAATCCTCGGGTCGACCACGGGCTCATCACGGACCATGGTGTAAACCTGCACCGCTTCGAGGCTTCGGTTGGGCTGGGATGCTCCAGGAAAAGGCGGGGTGAGGCGAGCGCGGAATTCGCCGTAGGAATTGTGGCCTTGGGAGTTATCGAAGGAGAAGCGGAGAAAGAGCAGGCCGGCCTGCCATTCGGTGCGGGCAGGAGTCTGGAGGCGTTCCAACTTCCAGACACGGCCGGTGACCTTTGTTCCTTTTGGGAGGAAGACGACGCCTTTGCGTTTTACGTCTCTGACGACAATGGCCTCCACGGTATCGCCGACGGCGGTGACACCGGGCTCAATGGGGGTACGGAGATCCAGTTCCAGTTCCAGGTCGGCGGGGAGCACGATTTTTGTGGGCGGCTTCTTGGCCTCAGTGGCGGCGCCAGGCGCATCATCGAAGGTGAGGACAGATTCTCCGGAGAACTGACGGCAGTTGGAGAAGCGGGTGCGGTTGCGGCTCTCATTGCCCTGGAGGTCAACGATGGTGAGTTCGGAGGATTGGGGGAGGAGGAAGTTAGTCCCGGCGATGGGGACGCTCTGGTAGTCGAGGGATTCGGTGGAGGTGGAGATGGGGAGGTTGGGCGGGATTTCGGTGACCTGAATTTCGATGCGGAGGAGATCGAGAGTGGAGGCATCGACCCAGACGGAGCCCTGGTAGCCGACGATGCCCTTTTGCGGCTTGACGCGCATGGTGTAGCCGCTGTGGATGAGGGGGACACGGTAATCCCAGCGATGGGTGGCGCGGCCTTCGCGGATGCGCTCACCGATGTAGGTGAATGCGGGGACTCCGGAGAGGAACAGGGAACGGGCGTGGAGGGCGAAGCTGCCGTTGCCGATGGCGCCGTGGCCCACCATGTCGGCGATTTCGGTATCGGTGAACTCACCGGAGCCCGGCCAGGCAAAGAGTTCCTTGCGATCGACGAGGCCGACTTCGAGGCGGAGGAGGTCAACGAGTTCGAAGCGGCGGGTGGAGGCACGGCGGCGGGAGCGTTCGATGGTTTCGAGGCAGGTGTAATTGGGGAGTTTTTCGAGGTTCTCGGCGGCTCGGAGTTTGACTTTGGCGAGGAGGAGCGCATCTGGGGACAGCTCTTGTTGGGCAAATGAGAGAGGTGCCGCGAGGAGGAACGCGAAGGGCGCCCAGGGTATCCGCATTCGCCCTCATTATAGCCTTGGCCTCTGCTACCATCGGGGGACATGTCAGATACAAAGATCACCGTATTGAACAATGGTCCACTTCGCATTGAAGGCGATATGACCATTCTGGACCCGACTGGGGCAGCGTTTGGATTGGCTGGGCGCACCGTCATTTCGCTTTGCCGGTGCGGGTTGTCGGAGAACAAGCCGTTCTGCGACGGAGCGCACGCGCGGCAAGGATTCCAGAGCCAGTGTGTGGCGAGGGAGTTGCCGCCGCCGAAGCCGAAGGTTTAACTCACCTTCTCGCGGAAGAGCAGCGGAAGGAACTCGGAAAGATACCGGCGCCATACCGTCCAGGTGTGCGCGCCGGGGGTTTCGGTCCACTGGAACTTCACGTTTTTGGACTTGAGGAATTCGAGGAACTTGCGATTGGAATCGATGAGGCGGTCGTCGACGCCGCAGGCGATCCAGAGGAGACGCAAGCGGTCATTCACTTTGGCGCTGAGGCCGGGGTAAGTCTTTTCGGCATCGCTGCCGGATCCGCCTGAGGAGAAGGCTCCGATGTAGGAGAAGCGGTCGGTGGCGTTGAGACCGATGAAGAGCGATTCGCCGCCGCCCATGGAGAGGCCGGCAATGGCGCGGTGCTTGCTGTTTTTCGAAGCGTTGTAAATTCTTTTCCACCTCGGGGATGACTTCCTGGAAGAGCGCGTCGCGGAAGCGCTGGAAGCTGCGCTCGCGGAGGCCGGGATCGCGGTTGCCGCTGGGACGGGCCACATATTCGGGGGCTCCGTAGCCGAGAGTCATCACGATGAGCATGGGGACTGCTTTGCCATCGGCGATGAGGTTATCGAGGATGGTGTGGGCCTGACCGACAGCGGTCCAACCGCTGGCATCGTCGCTGTAGCCGTGGAGGAGATAGAGGACGGGGTAAGACTTGCTCGCTTTGGGATCGTAGCCGGGCGGCGTGTAGACGAAGAAGTCGCGGTCGTCGCCAATGATGCTGGAGTGGTAGAAGTGCCGGTGCAGGGTTCCCTTGGCGGTGTTGGGGCGGACATCCCAGGTGTTGGCGCCACGAACATGCACCATGCTTTGGGGGCCGAGGAGATTCGGTTTCATGAGCGGATTGTGGGGATCGAGCATGCTGACGCCGTCGGCGACGAAGGAATAGCCGTAGTAATCGGGGTCGAGGGGATCGGTGGTCAGCGACCAGACACCGTTATCGCCTCTTGTCATCGGAGAGCGTTGAGCGCCCTCCCGGGTGAGGACGACTTCTTTGGCGGTGGGGGCACGGAAGCGGAAGGTGACGCGGCGGTCAGGATGCACTTCCGGCGAAAGGACAGGTGGTGGCGCCTGTTGGGCAAGGAGAGTGGAACAGATGCCGATGAGCAATAAGGATTGCATGACGGCCTCATTGTACGCCTAAACACTGGACTGTGTTTCGGGCGGCTTGTGGCGCGGAATACGGAGGATGAAGCGCGCGCCTTCGCCTTCGCCGGGGGCGGCCCAGAGATCGCCGCCGTGATCGAGGAGGGTTTGGCGGGCGAGGGCGAGGCCGAGGCCTAGGCCGTTCTTTTTCCCGTGACTGACAAAGGGCTGGAAGAGCTGGCTGCGGATCTCATCGGCGATGCCGGGGCCGGTGTCAGCGACTTCCACCATGGCGTAGGAGCCTTCGATTTCGGCGGAGATGCGCACGGCGCCACCCTTGGGCATGACATCGAGGGCATTTTGGAGGAGGTTGACGAAGACGCCTTCGATGCGGGGCCGGTCGACGTGCACTTCGAGGCTGGGGTCGATGATGACATCGATCTTCACGGATTGGGCGTAGGCGGCGGGCTCCATGGAGAGGAGCGCTTCGCGCACGAGGTGACGGAGGCTGCAATTCTCCTCGATGCTGGTTTTGCCGCGAGTGACGCGGACGAGATCATCGAGGAGTTCCTGAATGCGGCGGGAGGCGCGATAGATGTTTTCGGCGATGCGCCTGGTCTGGTCGGGCGTGGGCTGGGTATCGACGAGCATCTCGGATCCACCATAGATGGCGGCGAGGGGATTGCGGAGATCGTGAACGATGGAACTGGCGAGGCGGCCGATGGTGGCGATGCGTTCGCGGCGGATGAGCTCGGAACGGGCGGCCTGGAGCGATTCGCACATTTTGTTGAAGGTGGAGGCGAGGCGGCCGAGTTCGTCGTCGCTATCGACGGAGACGCGATAGTCGTAGTTCTGCATGGCGACTTCACCGGCGGCCGTGTCTAGATCTTTGACGGGCTGCACGATGCGTTCGGCGGCAACGTAGGTGAGGAGGAGGCCGACGATGACGGCTCCGAACCAGATGAAGAGCATGCGGCTGCGGAGGTGATTGAGGGTATCGCGGGCGCCTTGAAAGGAGCGGAGGATATAGAGGCGGCCGGCGGATTTACCTTCGAAATCGATGAGATCGCGGTCGATGGGAACGTACTCATTGCCGCCGTCGCTGACGACGCGGGCGCGGGGGTTGAGGGTGATGTTCCGGATGACGTTGCCGGTGGCGTTGTCGCTGAGGGTGGAGGCGAAGACCTGGCCGCGGGAGACGAAGATGAAATCGCTGCTGCCGGTGGACTCTTTGAGATCGCGGGCGACGTCGGCATTGACGGCGAACCCGGCGATGGCGGTACCGGCGGGCTCGCCCGATCCGGGCGGACCACTGTAGAAGGGGGTGACAACGATGTGGTGGAGAATGCTGTTCTGAACGAAGAAGCCGGTGCGCTGCTCATTGGGATTAGCGGCGATGCGTTGAAGGATGGGGGCGATATCGACAGGAGCGGCTCCGGCCTGGGGGAGTCCGGTGAGAACGATACCTTTGCGGTTGATGAGGAGAACGAAGCCGGTGCCGCGCATCTCGCGGGTGGCGCGTACCCAGGATTCGAGGAGGACTTGGGTGCCATCGCGGTGGCGGCCTTCGAGGGCCTGCAGGGCCTCGGGCATTCCGCTCATGAAGGCGGCGAGCGATTCGAACAGTTCGACCTTCGATTCCCAGAGGGCTTCGTAGGCTTTGAGGCTGGCATGGACCTCTTCCTGGAGGCTGGCGGTGGCGGTTTCCTGAACGCCGCGCTGAACCAGATAGCCGATTGCCACGAAGAGGATGGTGAGGGCGACAGAGGTAGAGAGCCAGATTTTCCAGAGGAGGGAGAGGCGGCGAAGATTCATGGAGGAGCGTCAGGCCGTTGGGGGCTTGGCGTCGAGCAATTTCTCCAGATGACGAGCCACGGCGATGGGGGAATAGGGCTTTTTGTAGAAGGCATTGACCCCGAGCTTGGCGAGTTCGCGGGGGATTGAGGGGTCGGCGTCACCGCTGACCGCGATAATGGGCGTGTGCGCGAGCAGGGGCTGCTGCTGCACGCCTTTGATCAATTCCATCCCGTCGGCATCGGGCAAGCGCATATCCGTAACTATCACCAGTGAGTCAGCGGGACGCACGTCTTCCAACAGCGCCCAGGCTTGCGCGGCTCCCATGGCGACCTTTACCTCCACGTTGGGGATCGCGGTACAGGCGATCTCCAGATTCGCGGCAAGATCCCGCGAATCCTCTACGATCAACACCAGCCGGCGGGACATGAAGCATGCCCCCCTTTCCCATAATTAGAATGGTGTTACCACATTTGGACAGCTCAAGGCAAAAACCGATAACCGACACCATGGACGGTCAGGAAGTGCTTTGGAGACTCGGGGTCAGGCTCCAGTTTCTGGCGGAGCTTGACGACGTGGGCATCGACGGTACGCGTATTGGGGAGGGCGTCGTAGCCCCAGACTGAGTTGAGGATCATGTCGCGCGTCAAGGCGCGGTCCGGATTGGTGAGGAAGTAGACGAGCAGATTGTACTCGGCGGGCGTCATCTTGACTTCGGCGTCTTCGCGGCGGACGATGCGGCGATCAAGATCGACTTCGACGCGGCTGAAGGTCATAGAGCGAGGGGCTTCGGGGAGGGTGCGGCGGAGGACCGCGCGGATGCGAGCGAGCAACTCACGGCGGCCGAAGGGCTTGGTGACGTAATCGTCGGCTCCGATTTCAAGGAGGAGAACTTTGTCCACTTCATCGCCCATGGCGCTGAGGACGATGATGGCGCTCTTCATCTGAGCGGCGCGAAGGCGTTTGCAGATCTCCATGCCGGGGAGGCCGGGGAGGCGCAGGTCGACGAGGATGAGGTCGGGCTTGATCTTGAGGGCAGATTCGAGGCCAGACTGCCCATCGGCGGCAAGGTACATTTTGAAGCCTTCCTGCTCCAACATGACGGCGATCGTATCGCGCACGTTTTCGTCGTCGTCAATCACGAGAATGCGCTGTGTACCCAATGAGAGAATTTTAACGAAAGCGGTGCACCGGAATCGAGCCCCCACGCATCCTGTTTTACGATGGGATTAGGGCCTGTTATGTATCTACGAACTTTTACCTCGATTCTCTTGCTGGCAGCGGCGTCCTTGCAGGCGCAATATAAGGCGGAGCCCGCGGCAGCAATGCCGGGTTCGGTACCGGCGGCGCTGGCGGGCGTGTTGGACAAGCAGGGCACAAAGATCACCGGCGCGAACGGACAGGTGGTTGCCGAAGTGTGGTTCCGGTCCGCTCCTCCTCCGGCGGCTCCGCAGAAGGAAGACTCGGTAACGTGGACTGGAGTTGCCCATGGAACGCTGATTGGGGTGATTCACTTCCCTGCCCGATTCGCGGACCGGCGCGGGAATCCGATCAATCCGGGCGTGTACACGATGCGCTTCAGCTACTATCCGGTGAATGGCGATCATCAGGGTGTTGCGCCGCAGCGCGATTTCCTGGTGCTTTCGAAGGCGGAGGAGGATACGGATCCGAATGCGACTCCGGCTTTTGAGGCGTTGATGGGGATGAGCAAGAAAGCCTCGGGTGCGCCGCATCCGCTGGTATTCAGCATGTGGAAGGAAGACGCGGCGTTCAAGCCCGGGTTTGAGAAGATGGGCGAGAACGATTGGGTGCTGCAGGTGAAAGTGGCAGGGGTGCAGGTAGCGATTATTCTGGTGGGGAAAGCGGAAGGGTAGAAGCGGAGACCGAAGCTAGAAGCCTTCGGCACGTGCTTTCAGGGCCTTGTTCATGGCGATGAACCCGGCGCGGGTGGCGTTGTCTAAACTCGACTTGGCCATGGACACTAGAATGCCGGAGAATTTCTCGCCGTGGATGAAGCGGACTCGAGTGCTGTCGAACTCTTTGATCTCGAAGTAGTGTTCGCCATCGAAGATTCCAGGGAATAGGAAACGGCCGCGCCAGCGCAGTGCACAGTTGGGTTTGGCTTCGAGCACGACCGGTTTGAAGGTCATGCCGCGGCCGCCGGGTGGTTGTATGGAAACAGTCAGGCGGCTTCCCGCTTGGGGTGATCCGGTGATGGAGCGGACAAATGGGTTCCACTCGGGGTGGCGTGGGAAGTCGGTGAGGACGGTCCACACGCGTGAAGCCGGAGCCGCGATGTCAATTTCAGTTCTGATTTCGAACATGTCTGCTACGAGGATCGCATGACGGCCACAGCAGGCCGAACGGCGGCTGGCGTTTAGCCCCCGGCTCCGACGGGAACCGCGAGCGGGTCGTATTCGTGCTGGACGAACTGTGCGGTGAAGGCGAGGAAGCGGAGACGAGCCATGGTCTGCATCCCGAGGTCGGTGGTGCCGGTGACGCGGAAGCCGGCGACAAAGCCCGTGAGATTGCCCACGGCACGGAGATCCTCGAAGGTGCGGAACTTGAGGTACGCGGTGCCGAGTTCGGCGGACCCTGCGCCGGTGAGTTCGTAGATATGCGTGTAGAGGGTGGTGTAGTCGTCGAGCACTTCCTGCGGGCCACGCACACCGATGGGCTCATCCTTCTGCATGTACTTGCGGCCTTCGAGGAGGAAGCGCTTTCCATCGTTGGAGGTGAACTCGAGGTGATAGCGCATCTCAGCTTCGCCGGTATCGGGGTTGACGCGGAGGTAGTTGAAGTAGCTTCGCTGGCGGTCGATGGGGAACGTGGCATTGGCAATGCCGGCGAACTGGCTGAAGCGGATGGAGCCTTCCATGCGGGCTTCGTGCTCGGCGCCGTCGATGAAGTCGTTGAGATCGGCGGCGATCATGCGCGCCTTGAAGCTGACTTCCGGGGCTCCGGCGGGCGCGCCGTTATCGGGGATACGGTCGCCGATGGTGAGATCGCCAGCGCGGCCGGCGGCCGGCGTGAACTGTCCGGGGAAATACCAGCCTTCCATCTCCTCGTCGAACGTCATGCCGATGCCGCGCGGCAGTTGCCGGTCGAGCAGTGGAGAGAGGAGCGGGTTAGTGGGGAGTTTGGCGGACACGCGCGTGAGCAGGTAATAGAAGCCGAAGCGAGTGGTGCCGGGCTCGCGGTGGAAGATGCCGAGAGACACGGGCAGTGAGTTGGCATCGAGTGAGGCGGGAAGATCCATCACCCACTTCCCGATGAAGAAGCCATCGTCGAGTTTGCGAATCTCGTCACGGAAGGGGGTGAAGTCGTTGAGTTGGAAATGATCCTGGGTGAAGGTGGGGACGATCATTCCTTCGATGAGGCCCATCAACTGGAAATGGCATTCGAGGCGGCCATCGGGTTGGTTGTGAAACTGGAGGTGAGCGACGCCGACGCCGTGGTTGGCATTGGAGATGGTGTCCATGCGCCATGCGCCTTCCAGTTCAGCTGGGGTGGGCACGGTGCCCTGGGCGTAGAGGATGCGGTGATCTTCGACGGTAATGTTGTCGAAGCCGTAGACACGAGTCATGGGAAAGGTGAACATGCGCTGCCCGTTGGGGTACTCGCCAAGATAGACGCGCCCGATGAGGAGATCTTTGTTGACCACCTTGAAGACGTCGTAGAAGCCCTGCCAGGGGGGATCGACGTATTTGAGGAGTATGTATTTGCCCGCGGGGAGATCGCCTTTGGGCTGTTTGAGTTCGATCTCTTCGAGCGAATTGCGGGCGTTGATGACGCCATCGGTGTCGCTGGTGAGGCCGATGTACTTGCTGCCTTTTTTGGAAAACTTCTTTTTGAAGCCGGTGTAGAGGGCGGCCGACATTTCGTTGAGCACGTTGCCGGAGGGGAAGAAGCCTTTCCAGAACTCGTCGTTGCGGACGGTGCGATTGTCGCGATCGATCTGGCGGCCGCCGGCGTTGACCATGAGGTCGATGCTCTGGCAGGGGGTGCGTTCGAAGATGCGATCGAGCTCGGCTTCGCCGCGGCGGATCATGTCGCGGGCGTCGAGGTTGGCGAAGCTGACAGAGACAGCGGCGGCGGGATAAGGATTCCCGCCGATTGCTTCGATTTTGCGAGCCACGGCGCGTTCCGCCACGGCCGAGATGGTGAGGAAGGGATTGACGCCGAGGGCAGTGGGAATGATGGCCCCGTCGATGACGAAGAGGCCGTCGTGAACCGAGCCGTCGGCGGCAAAGACGCGGCCCCATTGGTCGACAGTGCCGGACATGGCGTCATCCCCCATGGGGCAGCCGCCGAGAGGATGAGCGGTGATGAGGCGACGCAGTTGCAGCATGGACCAGATGGGGTTCTCCATGAAGGTGCCGCCTTCGCGGCGGGCGTGCCGGCGGAGTTCTTCGTTGATTGTGCCGAAGACCGGCTGCCTGCCGGCATTGGGCCACATGACGGTGACTTTGCCATCGCGCTCAAACAGGGGGCGCTCCCACTGGAAGTAGCCACCCTGATCATCGATGCCCATGCAGAGGTAGAGCATGGAATGATTGAGAGCACCATCGGGACGATAGGGGCGTTCCTGGGTGACGTCGTTGGCACGGCGGGTGAGTTCGGCGAACTCGTCGCCGGCATCGGTATCCTCACCAGGGAGGGCGGCGAAGGCGAGTTGGGCTCCGCGGACGTAGGCGCTGGCGAAGCTGAGATCTTCCACGGCGAAGCGTTGGTCACGGGAGCCGGGATAGCGGACGATGGCGACGATGGATGGGCCGGGTGCCTTAGTGCCAGGGTTCGGGTGGTTGCCGAAGCCGAGCACGGAAGTGTTGTTGTTGCCGTTGTAGCTAATGCCGAAGAAATCGCCGTTGCCGCCGAAGCGGGTGCCGCAGGTGTGAGACACGGACAGGCCGTGGAGGTTGGCCGAACGAAGGAGGATTTCGGTGCTATTGATGGAGCCCGCGGAAAGGACGACGTTGCCGGCTTCGATCTCAAACTTCTGCGACTTGGTGGGGCTCTTCACGTAGACGCCATGTACTTTCCAGCCGCCAGCGGGGAGCTTTTCAATCCATTCCACCTTGGTTTGGGTGAAGATTTCGGCGCCATGGGCCGCGGCCATGGGCAGGTAGTTCATGTAGAGGGTGTTTTTCGCGCCGACGTTGCAGCCGGAGACGCAATCACCGCAATCGGTGCATTTGTGTTGGGTCACACCTTGGGCGTTGGGCTGATTGTCGAGATCGAAATTGACGGCGATGTTGAGGGCCTGGACATCGAGGCCTGCCTGTTGGGCACGGCGGGCGAGGGCCTGCACTTTGGGCAAGCCCATATGGTCGGGGTGAGGCTTGGCGGCGAGCATGACGCGGGCCATGCGGTAATACTGCTGGAGGTCAGGATACTTGAGGGCGGCGGGCCAGCCGGCGCGGGTGAAGGTATCTTCGTCGGGCTCAATGGCAACGTTGGCGTTGACGAGGGAGGTGCCGCCGAGGCCACTGCCTTTGAGCACGGAGATGTGCGGATAGTTGAGGAGCTCATACAATCCGAGGGGATTTGTGGAGCTGCGGGTTTGCGCGAGATACCCTTCGAGGGTATCGGGGAAAGAGCCGACGGGCCACTCCTTGCCCCGTTCGAGGAGGCAAACGGTTGGTTTGGGGTTGAGGTCAGAAGTAACCAGGCGGGAAGCGGTGATGGCGCCTCCGTACCCCGATCCGATCACGACGAAGTCATAGCGGGATTTCCGCGAGTTCCAGTCTCTGCCAAGCATGGAGCCTCCTCTAATTGCACCAATCCTATCCCAGATAGTGGCGCAGAGGGGAGGAACGTTACATTATTTCGCGCCGAGCGGTTTCCAGTTCTTTTTGCCTTCGAGGTCTTTGTCTTTGACGGCGACGGAGCCGAACTCGACTTTCTCAATGCGGAGGCCTGCGCCATTCGTACCCGCGCCCGGCAGGATGACTTGGGTTTCCTTGGGGTAGCGGGTAGCGCCGACCTTGGTGAAGTCGCTGTAGAGGATGCGGAGGCCTGCCATGAGGCCGGAGGTTTCGATTTTGATCTCGCGGGGGAGCGATTCGGCGTCGAGGGTCACGAGGTAGCGCTCGGGGCCGGATTCGACGCGGAACGCCTTGCTTTCGTCGTCACCGTAGATGAGTTTAGTGGAAACGTTTTCGGCGCCTGATTTGCGGAGCATGGCGAGAGTGCGGCCGAACTGGCGGTCATACACTTCGCGCATGGCGTCTTCCATTTCCTGGCCATCCTGTTTGGGCTGACGGTCATAGGCGAAGCCGGCATCGGTCTTGACGGCCTGGAGTTGCTGGCCGGCATTGGTGATGAGGAACTTGGCGTCGTTGGGGAGGCGGAAGAGCACAACGGCGGACCACTGCAATTGGGGCTTGCCTTCCTTGGCTGCGATTAGTCTTGCGCCACTGGCACGGACACGGGAGGCTTCCTTTATGCCGGCGTCACCGCCAAGGGCTTTCATCATGGCGTCGAAGAATTGCTGGCCCATGGCTTCGAGGGCGGCGCGGGATTCCTTGAAGGTGAACTCGACGCGATCGGTTTCCTTGTCTTTGATGTAGGAAGTGTGGGCATCGCGATCCGGGTCCCAATCCTTGCGGGTGACGGCGACTTTGACGGGGCCTTCGGGGAACGGCCCGAGTGTGAGTTCGCCTTTTTGGGTGGAACCCTGGGGTTTGCCATCAAGGGAAACTTCGCAATCGACGGGCTTGCAGGCGACGGTGAGTTTGCCTTCTTTCGGCGGGGGCGGTGGAGGGGGCGGCTCGGGTTTTACTTTTTCAGCGGCGCGGGCCTTGGCCATTTCGCGAATGGCATTGAGGAAGCCTTCGGAAGCGCCAGCTTTCTTCAGCAGGTCATAGTCCGCGCTGCTGGGATTGAAGGCGATACCGACCTTGCGCACCTGATTGAGGAGGATATTCTCGTTGAGGTAGACGCCCTTCGATTTGCGGATGATGTCGAATTTTTCGCGCAGCCGGTCGAGATCGTAGGCGTCACCATCCTGATAGAACGCCGCGCTCAAAAGGCCCGCGGAAAGCAGCAGACCCGCGAGCATGGTTCTCCATCTCCACACATTCATGGCCGATCCTCCTTCCGTCTATGTTATTTCAGAGCTTCTCTGGCTTTCTGGACCTGGTAAAGAAAGCCTCGCGCCGCAGTGTTGTTGGGGGATAGTGCTATGGCTTTTTTGGCGTTCGATTCGCAGCCGTTCAGGTCGCCGGAATCCCATGCCACTTTGGCGTTACGAAGCAGAATGCGCAGTTGGGCGGTGACAGCGTCTTCCTTGGCGGGCTCCGCAGGTTTGGCTGCACCGGCGGGCGGGGCGTCGAACTCTTTGACCATGGCGACGACCTCGGCGGAATTGGCTGTGGCCGGAGAGAGACCGCCGACAGCTTCGCGGGCCTGAGCGATATCGGGCTCCCATTCTTCTTTTGGTTTGCCGGCGGCTTGTTTGCCCTTGGCCACTTTCAGATGGAGGCCGGCGCGTTCGAGTAGAGCCTTCTCGCTTTCGGCGGTGCCGGGGAAACGGAGGCTATAGCTGCGGAGCTTGGTGATGAACTCTTCGGCGCTGATGTCACTGCGGTTGCGGAGGGCGCTGAGAAAGGCCCATTCGGAGACGGGGTCGTTACTTTCCCAGGTGCCCAGATCCTGTGTGCGGACGTAGCCGGGCTTGGAATTTTTGCCCTGCTCGACATATTGCACTCGCACTGCCTGCACGTCGAGGCTGGTGAGTTTGTCGAGGAGGTTTACTTTGGAGCCTTTTTTGAGCTTTCTGATTTCCTTACCGGAACCATCGGCGGCGCTGAGGAGGGCTGTTTCCTCGGCCTGCACGACCGCACTACCGACGGCGCTGTGCAGCGGCTCCGGCGGGGTGAGGGAATCGAAGGTGAACACCACGGTGAGAATGGCGATGGCGATGAGGAACGTGGCCAGCACCATGAGCTTCGGCCCCAAAGGCAAACGGGCCACCTGCACTAGGAAGTTTTTGGGGCTAATTGCGGACGCCAAGTTGTGTTTCGCCTCCTGCTCTCGATCTCCACGATTCTATCTTCTACCGACAGAATAAATCCAGATCGGCGGCGGCGGAGATTCTCTAGAGCTTATAGCGATCGTAGTCGAAGCGCTCGTTGACAAGGTGATAGAGGGGCTCGCCGGGCTTCTGGAGATAGTATGTCTTGAGCATGGTGCGCGAGAAGTCGGTCATCTTACGGGCGACCGGGCCTTCATCGGTCCATTCGTAGACGGGGACATCCCAGGGATTGAAGGTATCGCTCAGCCCGCGCTCTTTGGCGATGCGGTAGAAATGGACGTTGCCGGGCTCGTGGCCGCCGAGCCAGAGGCCCACTAGATCGAGGCGGAAGGGATCCTTGGCGAACATCACGAAGTTGGGGAGGAAGTCGGGCACGGGATCCGCAGGGTCCTCGTTCTTGGCGTAGATCGCTTCGATCATATGGAGGCCGAACTTCAAGGTACTGAGGTGATCGCAGGTTTTGTGGGCCCAGATTTCCTGACGCTCGGGGCCGAGATCGGCGGGGCTGTCATAACGGCTGAAGCCCATTTTGCGGTGGTTTTCCAGGTAGCGGGAAACGCGCTGGACCACGTTCTTACCGATGAAGGGCTGCATGTGTTCGGGGGCTCCGGTGACCATGGCCCATCCGGGGCAGAAGCGCTGGAACGGCCACACGGTGAGTCCCTGGGCATTCTTGCAAGCCTGGGTGAGGCACATGCCGTGTGAGCGCCACTTGGCGATGTTGAACAGCCAGGTATCCTTTTCGTGGATGGGCGGGTAGTGAGGCACGCGGGCGTAGACGACGCCATCGTCGGGGGTGGCCCAATTCATTCCAAACTCGCGCTGGTAGTGGATGGGGCGGCGCTGGGGGTCGAGCACGTCGACGCCGAGGCGCTCGTGAATTTCGTCGTACTTCGTGCTCCAACGAGAAGAGCGGTAGTTGGCTTCGACGTAGTGGAAGCGGCGCAATCCGGTTTCGTGCAGTGAAGTGAGGAGGCCGTCGTAGAAATCGGGATCGGTGCCCCAGTTGACTTGCGTACCGTGCTCCCGGCGGGTGAGGACGTTGGGTTTGAGCACAACCCGATGCGACAGGGGGATGCCGCCTTCGGTCTTAGCCTGGAAGATGGACCGGCCTAGCTTGAGCCCCTCGCGGCGCATGCCGGTGAAATCGAGCCGGCCGGCGACGTTGGTGCGGCGGATGAAGACGGCCTTGGGGTTCGCTTCAATGAAGGGGTGGAGGGCGAAGAAGCGCTCTGAAGGAGCTGCCTGTAGGCCGGCGGACCCGAGGGCCGCCAAACCGCTGCCGAGAAAGCCACGCCGTGACAAGTCCATATGTAATGCTCCGAGGATATCATTTCGCGTTTGGAGGAACGTGGCAAGCGGCATAGAGGGCTTTTTCCGTGTGTCTAGATGGAATCGCTGGCGGTTTCGATGGGATTGCGGTGCTACGATACGGCCATGCGAGTACTCGTTGTCCTGCTTGCCCTGCTGCCTGCTTTGAACGCTCAACCAAGCCCACATGCTTCCATCACTGCTCCGGATCGCACACAGTGGTTCCGGGACGCCAAGTTCGGGATGTTCATCCACTGGGGGCCTTATGCGGTGATTGGACGACATGAATGGGCGCGAGACCGTTTTCATATTCCACAGGCACAATACGATGCTTATGCACGAGCCTTTAATCCCTTCCGGTTTAACGCGACGGAGTGGGTGGATCTGGCGCACAACGCGGGCGCGCGGTACATGGTGATTACATCGAAGCACCACGATGGCTTTTCCATTTGGAGAAGCAAGGCGAGTGATTACGACATGGAGATCACGCCTTATCGCGGCGATCCGCTGAAGGATCTGGCGGAGGCAAGCGCGCGCCGCGGGATGCGGCTGGGGTTTTATCACTCGATCATGGACTGGCACCATCCGGACTACACGCCGAAGCGGGCGTGGGAAGTGAAAGACCCGAAAGCGGGAGGGAATCTCGACAAGTACCTCGACTTCATGAAAGAGCAGATCCGGGAGTTGCTCACCGGCTACGGCGATGTGGCGATGATGTGGTTCGACGGGGAGTGGGAGCACAGCACGAAGGAACTGCGTTCGGACGAGATTTACGATTTCATCCGGCAAATGGCGCCGAAGACGTTGATCAACGACCGGCTGTACAAACGGGAGCCGGGGAACCGGGCAGACTTTGGGACACCGGAGCAATTTGTCCCGGCGACGGGGATGCTGGACCCATCGGGCAAGCCGATTTTGTGGGAGTCGTGCGTCACGATCAACACGGAGAGCTGGGGATACAACAAATACGAAACGGAGTTTAAGACATCGCGCGATCTGATCCGGATGCTGGTGGAAGTGGTGAGCAAGGGCGGCAACCTGCTGCTGAATGTGGGCCCGATGCCCGACGGACGGATCCAGCCGGAGTTCGTGACACGGCTGAATGCGATGGGCGAATGGATGAAGGTGAACTCAGAGGCAATCTACTCGACGACGGCCAGCCCGTTCACGCGGCTGCCGTTCTTCGGGCGGGCAACGGTGAAAGGCAACATCCTTTATCTGCACGTATTCCAGTGGCCGAGAGATGGGCGGCTGCGAGTGCCGGGATTGAAGAACCTGGTGCAATCGGCACGGTTGCTGGCCGATGGGAAGACGAATCTGCGCACTTCGCGCGATGGCGCGGACCTGATTGTGGAGTTGCCCGCGGGAGCGCCGGACGAAGTTGCATCGGTGATTGCGTTGACGCTGGACGGGACGCCGCAGGTGGCGCCGTATCTGATCCGGCCCGATGAGAAGGGCGTGATCTCGCTGGGGGCGGAGAGCGCGGAGATCGAGACGCGTTTTGAGCAGCGGGCGAAGAAGGAGAACGCGCTCGGCCACGTATTTCTGACACGGTGGACGCGTGGCGACGATGTTCCGACGTGGAAGATTGCCGTGCCGAAGGAAGGCCGGTACAAAGTGGAAGTGAGCTATGGCGCGACGCGCGGATCGGCGGGGATTGATTACACGGTGGGCGCTGGCAAAGCGCAAGTGGCCGGCAAGACGATGAACACAGGCGGGGAGTGGGCGTTCCAAACCTATTCGCTGGGAGAGATGCGGCTGGAGGCTGGCGAGCAGACGCTGCAGGTGAAGGCATCCACCAAGGGTACGCCCGCGATGAGTCTGGAATGGGTGCGATTGACGCCGGTGCTGTAGGCGCTACGGCGCTGCGGGTGGCCGTAAGGCGGGCGGCGCATCAGTTGATTGACCGGCCGTTGGTTTTTGAGGACCCGCTGGCATTGCGGATCCTTGGCGCGAGGGAGGAAGAGAAGCTGCGCTCCCATATCACCGGCGTGGAGCGGGAGTGGAACAATTCGCTGCGGGCGTGGATTGCGGCGCGCAGCCGCTATGCGGAGGATCAATTGGCGGGCGCGGTGGCACGCGGGGTCCGGCAGTATGTCGTGCTGGGCGCAGGGTTGGACACCTTTGCGTATCGCAACCCCTACCCGGAGTTGCGGGTGTGGGAGGTGGATCTTCCGGCCGCGCAGGAGGCCAAGCGAAGGATGTTGCGGGATGCGGGGATTGATGTGCCGTCTTCGATGGAATATGTGAGTGCGGACTTTGAGCGAGCGGCGCTGGGGGAGATGCTGGAGGCAGCGGGAATCCTACCGGGGGCATTCGTTTCGTGGCTTGGGGTGACTCCGTTTTTGAGCGAGGAGGCATTCGAGGAGACTCTTGCGAGTTTGGAGCGCGTTGGGGCGCAGCTTGTTTTCGACTATGCGGTAAAGAAGGAAGCGCTGGATGAGCAGGACCGGTTCGCGTTCGATGTGTTGTCGCGGCGCGTGGGAGCCGCTGGCGAACCGTACCGGCTGTGCTTTCCACCGGGGGCGGCGTTCGCGGGCTTCACAACCGTGGAAGACCTAGGCAAGGTGGAAATCAACGAGCGATACTTTGCCGGCCGACGGGATGGATTGGATGTGCGGTTTACCCCTTCGCGTCTGGTTTCCTGCGTGCCCGCCAAAAGGTCCGATAGCCGCGCTTCGTGTATTCATCGTTGAAGAAGGGAGCGGCATCCCAGGAGCGGACACGATCGAAACCCTCGGCGGCAAAGGCATCGCGAATCTCCTCAGCGCTCCAGCAGACTTCTTCTATATGCTCGCGCTGGCGGGTCCAGGTATTGCCTTTGCGGATGAACCATTCGACATCGGTCCAGGCGCGATCGGTGCCTTTCCGATGGCCGCCATGCATGACCATGGCGATGGGGTCTTGTTCCAGGAACCAAGTTCTGCCCCAAACTTTTTCAAAGGACAAGCGGTTGTTGACATCGAAGGCGAAGTGACCGCCGGGGCGGAGGGCACGAGCGGCGCAGCGCATCACCTTGCGCAGGTCACTCTTGTTGGGGACATGATTGAGCGCGTCGAAGTCACTGGTGATAAGATCCACCTGTTGTGGGAGGCGGAAGCTGCGCATGTCCGCATGGATCACGGTAACCGGCATGTTGGTCTTGCGCACTTTCAGGCGCGCGAGGCGGCACATCTCGGTGGAAAGATCGACGGCGAAGACGGGGATGCCGAGTTGGGCCAATTGAAGGGCGAAGGTTCCGGTTCCGCAGCAGAGGTCGCAGGCCGATTTGACGTGGGGCAGGAGGGGCTCAATGATCTTCTCGTGAGCGATGTCAAAAGGGCGGCGGAGATCAAACAGACGGTCGTAGTAGCGAGCCAACCAATAGTAGGGATCGGATGCCATGAGTCGCACACATGCTTAGCACAACCGGACTCTCTTCGCCACCCCACCGGCAAATGGCGGATAATGATTGCAGCGAAATTTAGTAGCATCTTGAATGGGAGTTTGCCGTACTCGCAGGCATCAGGCGACGCGTGCGAGCACGGACCGGCAGTTAGGAGGACCAGGTAATTTGGGGTTCACTGTGGGAATTATCAGGGAGACCGCAGCGGGCGAACGCCGCGTGGCGATGACCCCGAAAGCTGTTGATCTGTTCACGAAGATGGGGGCAACGGTGATTGCCGAGAAGGGGGCGGGCCTAGCCGCCGGATTCCCTGACTCGGAATACGAAGCCAGATCCGTAACTCTTGTCGATTCGGCGGCGGAGGTGGCGCGCCGGGCGGAACTCATCCTCACCGTCAGTGTTCCGGAGGCGAAGACCTTTACCGCGGCGAACACAGTCGTTGGCTTTTGCGATCCACTTTCGGAGCCCAAGCGCATCGCGGCGTTTGCGGAATCGGGAGCGCGGCTGTTCGCCGTGGAACTGATTCCACGCATTACGCGAGCGCAGTCGATGGATACGCTTTCGTCGATGGCGTCGATTGCCGGGTACAAAGCTGTTCTGCTGGGGGCAGAAGCGTTGCCGCGCATGTTCCCGATGATGATGACGGCAGCGGGGACGGTACCCGCGGCGAAGGTTTTGATTCTGGGCGCGGGCGTTGCCGGACTGCAAGCTATCGCGACGGCACGGCGACTGGGTGCGGTGGTAACGGGCTACGACGTACGTTCCGCGGTGAAGGAGCAGATTGAAAGCCTGGGGGCGAAGTTCCTGACGATTACCATTGAAGGCAGTGGTGAAGGAGAAGGCGGCTACGCGAAGCAGTTGACGGATGCGCAATTGAAGAGCCAGCGCGACCAGATGGCCGCGGCGTTGCGCGAGCAGGACGTGGTTGTCACCACAGCGGCTGTTCCGGGACGCAAGGCGCCGATTTTGATCACTAAGGAAATGGTGACTGGGATGGCTCCTGGTTCGGTGATTGTGGACATCGCCGCCGAGCGCGGGGGCAATTGCGAATTGACCCGGGCCGGAGAAACGGTGGATGTGAACGGGGTGAAGATACTCGGGCCCGTGAACCTGGCTTCCTCAGTGGCCTACCACGCGAGCATGATGTACGCGCGGAACCTGGCGGCGTTCATTAAGAACATGGTGAAGGATGGGAAGCTGAGCCCGGACGTGAACGATGAGATCGTGCGCGACACGCTAGTGGCCGAAGGGGGCAAAGTGGTGCATTCGAAAGTTCAGGCCCTTCTGGGCACGGTGGTGAACGCATGAGTGTAGAAATTGAACTGAGTATTTACGTCTTCATCCTGGCGGGCTTTTTGGGGCTGGAACTGGTGCAGCGTGTTTCGCCACTGCTGCATACCCCGCTGATGTCGCTGACCAACGCGGTTTCGGCGATCTCAGTGGTGGGAGCGATTCTCATCACGGGCACGGGCGATGCGTCGCTGCTGAGCAAGATTCTGGGCACGGTGGCTGTGACCTTCGCGACGATCAATATCGTTGCCGGGTTCCTCATCACAGACCGCATGCTGAAGATGTTCAAGAAGGAAGGGAAAAAGTAGATGGCGGAGAGCTTTTGGCAGTTTGCCTACCTGATCGCCGCTGTCCTGATCATTTTTTCCATCAAATGGCTGAACTCACCGGCAACCGCGCGGCGCGGCGTGCAGGCGGGACAGATCGGCATGCTGTTTGCGGTGATTGGAACCCTGCTGCGGCATGAGATTGTGTCGTATGAATGGATCGCGGGCGGCCTGGTGTTGGGGTCGGCAATTGGCGCGCCGCTGGCTTATCTGATGCCGATGACGGCGCTTCCGCAGTTGACGGCGCTGTCGCACGCTTTCGGCGCGTTTGCTGCAGCACTGGTGGGAACCGCCGAGTACTATCACAAGGCGCCTACGGGATTCGTGATGGGCGCGCTGGTGATTGAAACCCTGCTGGGCTATCTCACGGCCACGGCGAGCGTGATGGCTTTTGGCAAGTTGCAGGAATTTGTTCCGACACGCCCCATGACCTATAAGGGGCAGAACTTTGTGAACCTGCTGCTGCTGGCGATTGCCATCGTGCTGGCGGGATGGGTGATTGAAGGCTCCGCGCCGACATGGGCCTTTCCTACGTTTGCGGGATTATCCCTGCTGTTCGGCGTGCTGCTGATCCTGCCGATCGGCGGCGGCGATATGCCAACTGTGATCGCGCTGTTGAACTCGTATGCGGGTATGGCGGCTGCGGCGATGGGGTTTGCATTGAACAACAAACTGCTGATCATCGCCGGGGCGCTGAACGCCGCTTCGGGCTTCATTCTTTCGGTGATCATGTGCAAGGCGATGAATCGCTCCTTCACGAACGTGCTGTTTGGCGCTTTTGGCCAGGTGCAACAGGCTTCGACGGCAACGGCGAGCGCCAAGCCGGTGCGGAGCGCATCGGCGGAAGACGCGGCTTCGATTCTGGCCGGATCGAGGAAGGTGATCATCGTACCGGGTTACGGAATGGCGGTAGCGCAGGCGCAGCACAAGATTCGCGAGTTGACGGACATGCTGGTGAAGCGAGGCGTGGATGTGCAGTTTGCCATCCATCCAGTGGCGGGCCGTATGCCCGGCCATATGAACGTGCTGCTGGCGGAGGCGGACATTTCCTATGAGAGGTTGAAGGAAATGGAAGAGATCAACTCCGATTTCGGCGAAGCGGATGTGGCTTTGGTGGTTGGCGCCAACGACGTGGTGAATCCCGCGGCGCGGCACGATACGACGAGCCCCATCTACGGAATGCCGATTCTCGATGTGGACAAGGCGCACACCGTGATGGTGATCAAGCGCAGCATGAACCCGGGATTCGCGGGGATTGACAACGAACTGTACTACGACGACCGCACGCTGATGCTATTCGGCGATGCGAAGCAGTTTGTGTCGGAGATCGTAAAGGAGCTACCCAAGGCTGCCTGATGTCAGACGCGGCGGTGCCGCGTGAAGGCTGCGCACCATGAAGATTTCCTTCGGTAGTTGGGCGTTCATATTCGGTCCGCATGCCCGTTCTCCACTCAACCTTGGCGAGTCCGCCAGACTGATTGCAGCGGCGGGATATGACGGAATCGAAATCAGTGGTTTCCCGCCACAATTGACGGTCGACGCGACACGGGAAGAACGAGCGGAAGCAAAACGGATCCTCGATGGCTTGGGGTTGGGCGTGTCGGCTTACGCGCCCGATTTCACGATGACCAATCCGCTGATGGAACGCAACCGCGGACGTTATCTCGACATGGTGCGAATGGCGCTGGAGCTTTGCGCGGAGATGGGCAGTCCGGCGATGCGCGTGGATAGCATTGCCGCCCCCGGGTCGATTCCGGACAGCGAGTATGCCGCCTCGTCGCAGCGGCTGGCCGCGTTGTGGCACGAGGCCGCTGAGGTTGCGGCGGAGCACAAAGTCCGTATTGTGTGGGAATTTGAGCCGGGCTTCGTATTCAACAAGCCGTCAGAGGTGGTGGAGTTATACGAGCGGGTGGGGCATCCGAATTTTCAGATTCTCTTCGACCTTTCGCATGCCTATCTTTGCGCCGTAGCGGGAGCGCGGCAGCAAGGGAAGATGGAGACGCTTCCAGGCGGAGTGGCGGAATTTCTGCAGGTGTTGAGCGGACGTATCGGACACCTGCACCTGGTGGACACGGATGGAACGCTGTATGGGGAAGAAACGAGCATGCATTGCCCGTTCGGCGAAGGAGTGATCGACTTCGCGAGTCTGGGGGCGCAGTTGCGAGCCATTCCCGGGATTGCCTGGTGGTGCGTGGATCTGGCGTTTCGCGCGGATCAGGAGCGGGTGTTGCGATCGAGCCTGGAGTTTGCCCGTAAGCTGGCGAAGGGCTAATTTTCTAAGGCAATGCGTAAGCGATCAGTTCATCGGCGAAGGTTTCGTTGTACTTGTTGCCGCCGCCGGAAGCGATCACGACATACTGTTTGCCTCCCTTTCCGGTGAACGTCATCGGGTTGGCATGAGCGGAAGCGGGAAGCCGCGTGACCCACAATTCCTTGCCGGTGTCCTTATCGAAGGCGCGGAAGCGGCTGTCGTTGGTGGCGCCGATGAAGAGCAGTCCGCCCGCGGTGACGAGTGAGCCGCCGAGGTTGGAGGTGCCGGTGGGCGGAATGCCCTTAGCCACCAGTTCATCGATGACACCGAGTGTGACGCGCCAGCGGAACTCTCCTTTATCCACATCAATGGCGGTGAGGTGCCCCCAGGGCGGCTGCTGACAGGGGTAACGGTTCTGGTCCCAGAATCGCCCGTAGGCGGGCCCTTGCGTGCGGAAGGGAATTGCCGAGCCCTCGGGACGCGGGATGTAGCGGGGCATCATACCGTTGTCGTGGGAGTTCACATAGAGGGTGCGAGTTGCGGGGTCGAACGAGGCTCCCCCCCAATTGGTTCCACCGTTGGTGCCGGGGAACAGCACCGTCGGCTTCTCGCCCACAGGTGTGTAGATACTGGCGAAAACAGCGTCCTTGGTGATCTTTTCGCAAAAGTCACGGGATTCGGGGATGGTGGTCAGCTCTTCGCGCTTCATGGATTGGCGGGCGAAGGGCGGCGGCTTGACCGGAATGGGCTGTGTGGGCGAAGCCATCTCGCCGGGCATGGTGGAGGCCGGCACAGGCTTTTCGATGATGTCGAAGATCGGTTTGCCGGTGACGCGATCGAAGAGGAAGGTGAAGCCCATCTTGGAGACTTGGGCAACGGCGGGCACGAGGCGCCCGTCCTTGCGCACGTCGATCAATACGGGTTGCGCAGGCAGATCGTAATCCCAGATGTTGTGATGCACGGTCTGGAAATGCCAGATGCGTTTGCCAGTGGCCGCATCCAAGGCGACGAGGGAGTCGCCGAAGAGGTTGTTGCCCTGACGATCACCTCCCCAGAAATCGCTGGAAGGAGAAGTGAGCGGCAGGAAGACCACGCCGCGCTCCTGGTCGACGCTCATGATGGACCAGACGTTGGTGCCACCGCGATTCTTCCAGGAATCGCCTTTCCAGGTGTCGTGACCGAACTCGCCGGGCTGAGGCACGGTGTGGAAGCGCCAGACGAGTTTCCCGGTGATGGCGTCATAGGCACGCACGTCGCCGCTGGGTCCCTGGGGTTCGCCATCGGTGACGATGGAGCCGCAGATGATGAGGTTCTTGTAGATGGCGGGGGGTGAAGTCATGCCCAAGGTACCGCGGTTGCCTTCCGGGATCATGCCCTCGCGCAGGTTCACTTTGCCTTTGTCGCCAAAGGCCGTGACGGGTTCACCGTTGGCGGCGTCGATGGCGAACAACTCGCCGTCGAGAGTGCCGTAGTAGAGCCGCTTCAGATTGCCGCTGGTCCAGAGGGCCACTCCGCGATGGAGGAAGAGGTTACGAGCGGCCCGGCGGTCGAGCTTGGGATCGAAGGCCCACAACTGCTTGCCACTTTCGGCATCGAGAGCGATGAGACGGTTGAAGGGTGTGGTGAAGTAGAGGACACCATCGGCCATGAGGGGAGTGGCTTCGAAGGCGCTGCGAACGGGGAAGGCTTTGCCATCGCTGACATCTCCGGTTTTGAAGCGCCAGGCCACCTGCAGTTTGGTTACATTCGATCGATTGATCTGCTTGAGCTTCGAATATTTCTGGCCGCCGGAATCGCCGGCGTAGTAGCGCCACTCCTGGGCACAGACGAGCAGCGGGAGAAAGAGCAGCAGGAATCGGATGGGAGTCGTCACGTGTGCATTGTACTTCAGCATGTATGATGTCCAACATGAAGGCCCTCATCTTCGCGCTTCTTCCCCTTCTTCTGGTTGCTCAAGATCTTCCCCGCTATGACATTCATCGAGCGGCGGGCCGCATCGTTGTGGATGGCCTGCTGGATGAACCTGCGTGGAAGCAGGCTCCGGCGGTGGGCGACTTCCATTTCACCTGGCACAAGCAGGGTGAGAAAGAACAAACCGTGGCGAAAATGCTTTGGGACGACCGGTATCTTTATGTCGGCTACTTCTGCCACGACAAACATATTTCGGGCGAGGTGGTGGAGCGGCACGGCCCCGTATCGCGCGACGACGCGGTG
>JAXLQM010000010.1:0-373140 GCA_046331645.1 Bryobacteraceae bacterium | reverse complement strand
AGCACGGTGGTGCTGCTGTTCGGTGATCATGGCTGGCACCTGAACGAGCATCTCGGCCTGTGGCGCAAGATGACCGTGTTTGAGGAATCGGCGCGCGCACCTCTGATCGTCGCCGCACCCGGGAAGAAGCATGGGGAAACCTGCCCGCGGTTGGTGGAATGGGTCGATTTTTATCCCACGCTGGTGGATCTGTGCGGGTTGCCCAAGAAGCCCGGCCTCGATGGAGAGAGCATGCGGCCGCTGCTTGAAAACCCGCAGCGGAAGTGGAAGAAGGCAGCCTACACCATCGTGCGGCATCAAGGCATCATCGGCCGCAGTATCCGCACGGACCGCTTCCGCTATACGGAATGGGGCACTCCGGATGTGGCTGAACTGTACGACCACGAACTTGATCCCAAGGAATACCGCAACGTGGCCAAGGATCCGAAGCATGCCCAGACGATCGTCGGCCTGCGCATGCTGCTGAACAATCCGGAACTGGCGCGTCCCGGCGCATGAGCGGCTGGATCGACATCAGCGTTCCACTCGCACCGGGAATCCCGCAGTGGCCCGGCGATCCGTTGCTCAAAACGTGGAAAGTCTGCGACCTCAGCGAGGGTGCCAATGTCACCGCAGTGTCCCTGTGTGCCCACACCGGCACACATATCGATGCGCCGCTTCACTACTTCGAGGGGGGAGCAAGCGTGGACGCAGCCCCGCTCGATGCGTTGGTTGGGCCCGCGGTGATTACGGGCCTCGACGGCCCATGGCAGGGCGCGAAACGTGTGCTGTTCCGCACGGGCAACTCCGCGCGGCAATGGTGGAGGGAACCGTTTCGCGAAGACTTTGAAGCCCTTACAGAAAGCTTGGCGCAAAGACTCGTGACGGAAGGCGTCCGCCTGGTAGGAATTGACTACCTTTCTGTTGGCCGCAACGACGATGAAGGCAGCGCGGTGCATCGCATTCTGTTGAGCGCAGGCATCTGGCTGCTGGAAGGGCTGAATCTGTGCGACACCGCGCCGGGTCAGTACGAACTGATCTGCCTCCCCATCCGCCTGGCCGGCGCCGATGGAGCACCGGCGCGAGCCATTGTGCGGCCGTCTACTTCAACGTGATGGAGTGCGATTGCAGCGTCTTGCCTAACGCCAGTTGCAAGCGGGCCACAGCCTTGTTCAACTCGAGCGTCGCCAGCACCACCCGCCGCCGCGAATCGGAGAGCTCGTTCTGCCGCGTGAGCACGAAGAAGTTCGTCGACTCCCCGGTTTGAAACAACCGCGTCTCGCTATCGAGCTTCTCCTTAGCGGCTTTCGCACTCGCCTCGGCTGCCGATACGCGCTGCTCGCTGGTGGAGATGGATTGCAGTGCATTGCGCACCTGCGCTTCTACACTCTGCTCGGCTTGCTTGCGCAGCAGATTGATGCGGCGCTCGGTGATCACAGTTTGCGCGATGGCGGAATCGGCGGAAGTATTACGCGGATTCCAATCGAGCGTTAGGCCCGCCTGAACGGTCCCGAAGCTGCCGCTGAACAGATTGGACAGTGACTGTCCGTAGCCGCCGACCAGCGAACCGGGGACTGTGCCGCCACCGCCCACGGGGGGTACTGGCGGTAACCCGGCAGCGACGGAAAGCTGATTCAGCCGCGTCACGATTCCTCCGAATGATTCGCTGAAAGGGTTTCCCGTTTGCAGCAGCGTACCTGCGAGTCCTGTGTTGATGTAAGCAGCCGTCAGATTGAGACCGATCTTCTTTTGATTGAACGCTGCGTCCTTCTGAAGGTCATTCACATCCTTGCGAATGGTGAGGTTCTTCAACTCGGGGCGCTTGGCAATGGCCTCCACCACCAGTTCGTTCAATTCCTTCTTCACATCGTCAGGCAGCGCGGCGCGCCCATCGGTGGTGAGCACCAATTCGTCGCGCCACATGGTATCCTGCCGCCCGCCGCCAAGCAGCGTCTTCAGCGTATTCTCCGCCTGATTGATGACGGCGATGGAGGAATAGAAATTGTCCTTGCGCCGCTCCAGTTCGGCTTCAGCAGCGTACAGTTCCACCGGAGCTACACTTCCGCCATCAATCAGTCGCTTGGTGCGATCCAGTTGCTCGCGGGCCAATGCCACGCTCTCCTGCTGCACCTTCGAATCGGCCCAGGCCGCCACCAGATCGTAATAGGCCTGCTCCACCCGGGCTGTAATGTCGATCACTCGCAGTTCGAACTCGTTGTCGGAAAGATCGGCTTGCTTGCGCTTCACCAGCATCTCATTGCGCTCGCGGTCGGTCTTGCGATCGCGCAGAAGAGGAATACTGGCGCCCAGCGTGAGCCGGGGCACAATGTAGGGATTGAGCGCGACGAACGGATTGTTCGTCGATTGGCGCGCATTCTCGAAATCGGCATGCCAGGAAAAGCCTTGCCAGTCGAGCCTTTGGCGATAGAAAACATTCTGTGAGAAGACGCTCTCCTTCACTTTTCCATCGGCGCTGGCGAGCGTGGAACTCGTGGGGGTGTTCCGCTTTTCCCCCAGCGGCTGCCAGCGCACCAGCGGATCGAGATAACCCTTCGCGCCACGGATGCTTTCCCGCGCCGTAGCCATATTGGTGCGCTCAATCTCGATGTCGAGATTGTTTTTCAACGCCATTTGCACGGCGTCTTCCAGGCTCAGCTTCAGTTGCGATGCACCAACACCAATGCGTTGCGGCAGCATCTGCGCATTCATCTGCATACCTAGCAACAACAGCGGCAGCAAAAAGAAACTGGCATGCCGTAACCGGCGCGAGAGCCCCGACAGGCGGCTCCACAGACGGATTTCCGAGAGATCGTCAAACAGCGAGTAGGCCACGGGAGTCACCAGCAGCGTCAGCAGCAGCGCCATAGACTGGCCGCCGATCACCACGATCGCCACAGTTCGGCGTGTCCCGGCGCCGGCGCCTCCACCCAAGGCGAGTGGAATCATACCGGCCACCAACGCGGCGGTCGTCATGAGAATCGGCCGCAACCGGTCTTCGCAACCGCGCATGATCGCCTCCAACCGTGGCAACCCGTGCAGCCGCAGGTTCTTAATATGATCAATCTGCAGAATCGAGTTCTTCTTCACGATTCCGAACAGCACCAGAATACCGACGCTCGAATAGATCATGGAGAAGTTCTCGCCCATCAGATTCAGCGCAATCACGCCGAACGGAACCGACAGCGGCAAGCTGAGCAGAATGGTGATGGGATCGACGAAGCTCTCAAACTGCGACGCCAGAATCATGTACATGAAAATGATAGACAGCAGCAGGGCGATGGCAAAGTTGACGCCCGTGCGGGCCAGCTCTTTCGAACGTCCCACGGTGCCGCTGCGATATTCCGGCGGCATGTTCAGCTTCTCCACGGTGCTGGTGACAATCTGGATCACATTACTCAAGGATTGCCCCTTGCCGATGTTGCCGGAGATCATAATCTGACGCTGGCGGTTGTAGCGCTCGATCTGTGTCGGGCCCACCGCTTCCTCCAACTTGGCCACGCTGGCCACGGCTACGTTGCCGATCGAAGTGGACGGCACATAGAGCCGCTCCAGCGCATCCGGGGAATTGCGGAACTCCTTATCGACACGCAGCATTACATCGTAGCGATCGTCCCCTTCGCGGTACGTGGTGGCCTGTTCGTCGCCACCCACCATGGTGCGAAGCGCTGTAGCGATGGAGGCGACACTCACGTTCAGATCGGCAGCCTTGTCGCGATTGATGCGCACACGCAGCTCCGGCTTGCCACCTTCGTAAGAGGTATCCAGGTCCACCACTCCGGGAACCTTGGCAAGCTCCCCTTTGATTTGCAGGGCGTATTTGTTCAATACCTCCAAATCGGGTCCTTGGAGGAAAAACATGAGCTCGCGATCGGGAGCGCCGCTGATGACACTGGGCGGCTGGACGCCGATCGTCAGGTCTTTGAACTTCGTCAGACGCTGGCGTGCCATGGCCATCAGTTCCTGCTGCTTCTCTTTGCGCTGATCCATCGGCACCAGTTCCACCAGCACCGCGCCGCGGTCTACCTGGCGGCGAACGTCCGCGCCAATGGTGGTGAAGAGATTCTTCACGCCGGGCAGTTGCTTCAGTTCGTTTTCCACCTCGCGGAACGCGGCCTCAGACCCTTCGAGAGAGGATCCGGGAGGCGTCTTCACGCTCACTTCGAACTCGCTCTGGTCATCCTGCGGAAGGAAGTCCTTTCCGATCCGGCTGAACAGCGGCCCGGTAGAGAGACAGACCAGGATGGAGATGGTGACAATCACCCAGCGGTGCCGCATCGACCACTTCAGGCACACGGCGTAGAACTTCGCCATGGCCCGGAAAATGAGCGTATCCTTGGTGCTTTCGCCATGTGTCGGCGTGAAGCGCAGGAAGCGCGAACACAGCATGGGAGTCAATGTGAAGCTGACCAGCAGCGACACCATGATGGCGAACGCCGCGGTGTAGCCGAAGCTCGACATGAACTTGCCCACAATGCCGCCCATCCAGGCCACGGGCAGGAAGATCACCACCAGGCTGAACGTGGTGGCCATAACGGCCAACCCAATGTCGCGTGTGCCCTCAATGGCCGCATGCAGCGGGCTCATGTTCTTCTCTTCCATGAACCGGAAAATATTCTCTAACACCACGATGGCGTCGTCGATCACGATACCGACCATCAGCGTCAACCCAAGCATGGTGATCTGGTTGAGCGTGAATCCCATCGCGTTCAGCAGGGTGTAGGTGGAGATGATGGAAGTCGGAATGGCGAGGGCGGCAATCAGCGTGGAGCGCCAACTGCTCATGAACAGCAGCACGATGGCGCCGGCCAGCACGGAGCCGAGCACCAGGTGCTCCTGCACGGCGTGGAAGGATTCTTCGATGAATCCCGATTGGTCGCGGGCGTAGCTGATCTGCAGGTCGGGAGGCAGGAATGTCTGCAATTCGGCCACGCGAGCCTTGACGGTCTTGATCACTTGCAGGGTGTTCGTGCCGGCCTGCTTGCGGATTTCCAGGGCTACCGCCGCGCGGCCATCCAGGCGGGCCAGTGACCGCGGCTCTTCGTAGCCGTCCACCACGCGGCCGATGTCCGACACTCGCACGGGCTTGCCGCCGCGATTGGCAACGATGATGCGCTCAAAATCGGCGGGGTGTTCGACGCGGCCCAGTGTGCGCAGCGATACTTCGCGGCGGCCTTGATCAATGTTGCCGCCCGGCACTTCCACGTTTTGCAGGGACAATTGCTGGCGCACCTGGTCAATATTGAGGTTGTAGGCATACAGCTTCTGCCCGTCCAGCACCACCTGAATCTGCCTCTGGCGGTCGCCCACAAATCGAACCTGTCCGACGCCCGTGATGGACTCGATATTCTTCTTGATCCGGTCGTCAGCCAGCTTCGTGGTCTCACGCAGGTCGCGATTGGAGGAAACCACGATGGTTAAAATCGGAGCGGCATCCGTAGCCAGTTTCTCCACCACCGGTGGATCAGCGTCGCGCGGCAACTGGCCCACGATGCGATTGATCTTGTCGCGCACCTCCTGCGCCGCTTCCTCGGGGTCTTTTTCCAGAACGAACTGGATGCTGACAATCGACACGCCTTCAGCCGATGTGGAGCGCAAATCGTCGATGCCGCTTACCGTGTTCACGGCCTCTTCGATGCGTTTGCTGATCTGCGACTCCACTTCTTCCGGCGAAGCGCCGCGCAGTGTCGTCGTGATGTTGATGATGGGAAACTCGACCTTGGGGAAGAGGTCGACGCCCAGCTTGCGGTACGAATCGAAGCCCAGCACCATCAGCGCCAGCACCAGCATGGTGGCGAAGACGGGCCGGCGGACACAAATTTCTGCGAGTTTCTGCATGGGTTAGCTCCGGCGACCTCCGGTCACATTCACCGGTTGCCCGTTGCTCAACTGCGGCAGATTGCTGGTCACCACCTGATCGCCCGGCTTGATCACGTCGGCGGGCACTTCCATCCACTGGTCCAGCATCTGGCCTGGCGCGACGCGGCACTCCACCAGCTTTCCGTCGCGAACCACAAAAATCTTCGTGAGCCCGGCCACCGAATAGACAGCTTCCTTGGGGACCACGGCAACCTGCACACCGCGTTCCAGGATCAGCTTCACCTGCACGAACATGCCGGGGCGCAGAGCCGGATCGGCGTTACTGAGGCGGGCTTCCGCCATCAGCGTGCGCGACTGCTCATTCAGTGAAGGGTTCAGTTCCCGCACCGTGGCATGGAACGTCTTGCCGGGTGCGGCGTCGGTGGTGAAGTCGAGCCCGGTGCCGACACGCACGACACCCGCTGCCGTCTCGGGCATCTCCAGCCGCAGCCGCATGGGATGCGTCTTGACGATGGTCACAATCGGCACGCTATCTTTCACGTACTGGCCGGGAGCGACTTTGCGCTCACTGATTGACCCGTCGAAAGGCGCGACGATCGTGGTGTCGCGCAGCTTCTTTTCCATCAGCTTGATGTCTGCACGCAAGGCGCCGAGGCTGGCCCATTGAGTGCGCATTTCGTCTTTGGCTGCTTCGTAGGTGGCGAGCCTGGCACGGTAGGCTTTCTCCATTTCCGTGTAGCGTTCCTGCGAGACATCGCCGGACTTGACCAGCTTCGCGGCGTTGTCAAACTTGAACTTGGCATCCTCCACCTGGGCCCAGGCCTGGCGCATGGCGGGGGTATTCTCCGGTGCTTTGTCGGCATCGGCGGGCGTCAGGCCCAGCCGGGCCAATCCCTGCGCCAGCGCCGCCTTGCTGCGGTCAATCTGCAGTTGGAACTCCGTCTTGTCCATCTCCGCCAGGATGTCCCCGCGCCGCACCTGCTGCCCGAAGTCGAAATTGACCTTCGCGATCTTCCCCGGCACTTCGCTCACAACGGTAACGGTTTCATCGGGCAGCAACGACCCGGTGACCAGAATGGACCTGTCCGTGCGGCGTTCCTCCACGGCGGCCACACGCACCGTCACAGGCTCTTGTTTTTTTGCGGCTTCCGCCGTAGCTACTGGTTGTTGCTTGTTACCGCAGCCCACAACCGCTAGAAAGATGGCCAGCACCAAATACTGTTTCATTTTTTGACACCATTAAGAAAAATCAGAACCATTTCGTCCAGCGCCGCCTGCTGTTCTTCCTCCGTCTGGGCGATGCCGAACACGTGAATGGACTGCACATACTGGCCGACCATTCCGCAAAACGCCCGCCCGGCGATGAGCGGGTCCACGGCGCGAAAGACGCCCTCGTCCACGCGCTTGCGGATGTGGCTGGCGAAAACTTCCAGGAACGGCACCACCTGCCGCTGATAGAACATTTCGGACAACTCATGGCCGTCCAAAGCACTGTAGAGCAGCAGGCGGATTCGGGACGGATCTTCGCGATGCCACGCCATCAGTAATTGAGCCAACTGGCGGAAGAATGCCAGATCGTCCAACTTCTCCGCATCGGTGACGGCCGCCATGCCGCGGAGCTGCTCCCCACGCGCCGCCAGCGTTTCAATGATCGCCGAGTACAAATCACTTTTCGTCGCGAAATGCATGTAGAGAACGGGCTCAGACACCCCCACCGCCTGCGCCAGTTGCTTCGTGGTGGTGCCACGGAAGCCATTCTGGGAGAAGAGCTTAATCGCTGCATTGACAATCGCGGCACGGCGCTGATCGGAAGGCATACGATGCTTGGGAGGAACGATGGCAGGGAGGGACATGGTTAGTGAATGCTTACTATTATTAGTGAGCGCTAATGTTAGTATATGCTAACTTTGGATGCTTCGCACCCCCGAAACGGTGTAAACTTTTGTCAATCCCCCCATGATTGACTCCCAGTCCATTCGCGCCGCCTGTTCCCTGATCCAACCCTACATTCGTCGTACACCAGTCATTGAGGATGACGGTGTTTTCTTCAAATTGGAGTTGCTCCAGCACACCGGTTCCTTCAAGCCGAGAGGCGCCTTCCACCGTATGCTGGCAAACCCCGTGCCGCCTGCGGGCGTGGTCGCCGCTTCGGGTGGAAACCACGGAATCGCAACGGCTTATGCGGCGCAGCGACTGGGGGTACACGCGGAAATTTTCGTCCCGGTGATCTCTTCCCCGGTAAAAGTGGAAAGGCTCCGGAGCTTCGCCGCCAGCGTCCACGTGGAGGGAGCGATGTACCAGGAGTCTCTGCAGCTTTCGAAGGAGTGGGCGGCGCGGACCGGAGCGCTCGTGGTGCATGCCTACGACCAGTGGGAGACTTTGGCTGGTCAAGGCACGGTCGGGTTGGAGATGGAAGAGCAGATTCCCGGCCCATGCACGGTGCTAGTGGCTTCGGGCGGCGGCGGATTGATTGGCGGGATCGCGGCCTGGTTCGCCGGACGTTGGAAGGTGGTCAATGTCGAGCCGGAATTGAGCCCCGCCATCGCCAAGGCGATTGAGGCGGGCCGGCCGGTCCCGGTGAGTCCCATGGGAATCGCCGTGGATTCGCTCGGCGCCGCTCAATGCGGAGAGCTGATGTTCCCCATCGCTCAGCAGTATGTAGCCGAGTCCGTGCTGGTGGCCGATGACGAAATTCGGGCCGCGCAGCGCGACCTTTGGAATCGCTTCCGGCTGATGGCGGAACCGGGCGGCGCCACCGCCTACGCGGCATTGCTCAGCGGCCGTTACAAACCCGCCCCTGGCGAGCGGATGGTGGTGCTGGTCTGCGGATCGAATGTCGATCCCGCCACCGTGACCTGCTAGCCTGGGAATTCCCCATGATTTCGTTTTCCAATATCAACAAGCAGTACGGCAAGCAGCTCATTTTCGTCGAGGCATCCTTTCAGCTCAATCCTGGGGAAAAGGTGGGACTGGTTGGGCCGAACGGCGCCGGCAAGACAACGCTTTTCCGCATGATCGTCGGCGAGGAAACGCCCGACGAGGGCGAAGTGTCCGTGCCGCGCAAGCTCACCGTCGGCTACTTTCGCCAGGATGTGGAGGAGATGAAAGGCCGCTCCGTGCTGGATGAAGCGATCGCCGGCAGCGGCCGCGCGGGCGACCTGCACCACGAACTGGAGCACCTGCAGCAGGCGATGGAAGACCCGGAGCAGGCCGACAAACTGGACCGCATTCTGGAACGCTTCGGCGAGGTGCAGGAAGAGTACGAACACCTGGGCGGCTATGCGCTGGAAGCTACCGCGCGCGAGGTGCTGCACGGGCTCGGCTTCCATGACGATTGGATCGATGGTGACGTGGGTGCGATGTCCGGCGGTTGGAAAATGCGCGTGGCTCTGGCCCGTGTGCTGCTGGGCAAGCCTGATGTGCTGCTCATGGACGAGCCCACCAACCACCTGGATATCGAGTCCATCATCTGGCTGGAGCAGTTTCTCAAATCCTACCCCGGCGCTTTGCTCATGACGTCGCACGACCGCGAGTTCATGAACCGCATCGTGTCGAAGATCGCCGAAATCGATGCCGGTGAGATCACCGTCTATTCCGGCAACTACGATTTCTACGAACGCGAGCGCGCCATCCGCGAGACGAATCAGCAGGCGGCGTTTGCCCGCCAGCAGGCGATGCTGGCCAAGGAGCAGCGCTTCATTGACCGCTTCCGCACGCACGCCGCCAAAGCCGCGCAGGTGCAGAGCCGCATCAAGGCGCTGGACAAGATCGAGAAGCTGGAACTGCCGAAGCGGCGGCAGGTAGTCAAGTTCGAATTCCGCCCCCCGCAGCGCTCGGGCGATCAGGTAGCGGTGCTCGACGGCTTGCAGAAAGCCTATGGGAAGCGGGTGATCTACGACGGATTCAATCTCACCATCCGCCGCGGGGAGCGCTGGGCGGTGATGGGCAAGAACGGCGCGGGGAAGAGCACGCTGCTGAAGATGATCGCCGGCGCGCTCACTCCCGATGGAGGCACCGTGGAGTTAGGCGCGAGCCTGCAGATGGGCTACTTTGCCCAGCAATCGCTTGACGTGCTGGACGGCGATCTGACCATCATTGAGCAACTGCAGAAGGACTTTCCGCACGACACGCTGGGTTCGCTGCGCACGCTGGCCGGCGCATTCCAGTTCACCGGCGAAGATGTGGATAAGCGCATCCGGGCGCTGTCGGGCGGTGAACGTTCGCGGCTGGCCATGGCCCGGATGCTTTACAATCCGCCGAATTTCCTCGTGCTCGACGAGCCCACCAACCACCTGGACTTGGCCACCAAGGAAATGCTGGTGGAGGCGCTGAAGGAGTTCGAGGGAACAATGATCTTCGTTTCGCACGATCGTACGTTCCTGCGCGGGCTGGGATCGCGCGTGCTGGAGTTGGGCGGCGAAAGCGGCACGGACCGCAATCCCGTGGTCTACCCCGGCTCCTACGTCGAGTATGTGCAGAAGCTTGGCCACGAAGCGCCTGGCATATACTCTTGATCATGCCTCTGCTCAGACGAAGAGAGTTTGTCGCCTCGTCTTTGTGCTTCGCCTCGCAGTTAGCCGCCGCGGAGAAGCAGGTCAACTGGCCGTCGTTCCGCGGACCCGACGCATCGGGCGTCGCCGACGATTTCCCGCTTCCCACCCAATGGAAAGTGAAGTGGAAGACCGCCATCCCCGGGCTGGGGCATTCCAGTCCCGTTATCTGGGGCAACAAGCTTTTCCTGGCCACAGCGGTGAGCGCAGCGGGAAAGGCGCCGCTGAAGCTCGGACTCTACGGCGATCGCGATGCCGCTGACGACAATGGCGAGCAATCGTGGAAGGTGCTCTGCTTCGACAAACACAACGGGCAACTACTGTGGGATCGTACCGCGCGCAAATCGGCCCCGCGCGCACAGCGCCACATGAAGGCTACGCACGCCAACACCACCGTGGCCACGAATGGCGAAAAGCTGGTGGCATTTTTCGGCTCAGAGGGATTGCACTGCCTGGACCTCAACGGGAAGGTGCTGTGGTCAAAAGATCTCGGCACCATCAATGTCAGCAAGTATGGAGTCGGCTGGGGCTACGCGAGTTCGCCGGCTCTCTATGGCGACAGGATACTGCTGCAGTGCGATGCCCCCGATGATCCGTATCTGGCGGCGCACCGGCTGAGCGATGGCGAGCGCGTCTGGCGCACCGCGCGCAAAGATGCCTGTGAGCGAAGCTGGGCCACGCCGCTTGTCTACCGCCAGGGCAATCGCACCCAGGTTGTGGCCAATGGCTGGCCGTACGTGGTGAGTTACGACCTGGAAACCGGCCGCGAATTCTGGCGCCTGAAGGGTGGCGGCGATAATCCGATCCCCGCGCCTTTTACCGCGCACGGGCTGATCTATGTCGCCAATGGCCACGGAGCCGATGCACCCGTCTGGGCCATCCGCCCCGAAGCATCGGGCGATGCATCGCAGTATATTGCCTGGACCGAACGCCGCAACGGCGCTTATATCCAGACCCCGCTGGTCTATCGCGATTGGCTCTACAGCGGAACGAACAATGGCGTGCTGAAGTGCTATGACGCGCGCACCGGCAAGCTGCACTATCAGCAGCGGCTGGGCTCAGGCTTAACGGGATTCTCCGCATCCCCGGTGGCGGGGGATGGGAAGATTTACTGCTCGAGCGAAGAGGGCGAAGTCTACGTCATCGCCGCAGGGCCCGAATACCGCGAGCTTGCCAAGCATACCTTCGATGATTCCATCATGGCGACTCCGGCCATCTCCGAAGGAATGCTCTTCATTCGCACGCGCGAATCGCTGGTAGCGGTGCGCTAACTACTTGCGCAACAGCCAGCGCACGGCGTTCTGCTGCAGCTTGATGTACTCCGGGTTCCACAGCACCATCAGCAGATGGCCCGGCGACAGGTAGCACACACGCCCCTTGCCGTAATCGTATGCCCAGCCCCCCGGAGCCGTCGCTCCCTGACGGTTGTAGTCGAGGCCCTGCTCGTTCACCGTCTCCAGAAAGATGTTTTTCCGGTCTTTGTCGTAAGTCATGTAGTGCTGCTCATCGGTGATGATGAAATCCTTCACACCCTTGGTAATCGGGTGATCGGGGTTGGTCACCTTCACCTTGAACGTGCGGATGGGCGGGTGCCCCGCATACGCCGCTCCCAACACGTGGCGGAAATCGGGATCGGTGAGACCGACGTGCGTCACATTGTGCAGGAACAGCGCCGAGCCTCCGCCTTCCACAAAGCGGCGCACCGCTTTGCCCTGTTCGGACTTGATCCAGTTGGCGGGCTTAGCCCCCGGCTTCGGCGTGGGCGGGTCGAATTTCAATTCCGGCTTGCCGGTGGCCACCCAGGCGGCATTGGTGTTTTCATCCGGATACCCGTCGGGCCAGATCATGCCGTCGCGCAGGATGATGAGCAGCTTGCGGCCCTTCAACGAGGCGTCGTTGAGTTCCTTCGTTTCATCGGTGAAATCGATGGAAATACCGAGATCCTTGCCGATGGTGCGGGAAAGGGCGGTGCGGATGTAGTCGGAGTTGTGATAGCGGTCGCCGATTAAGGCGAAGGCTTCGCCGCGCGATAGGGCTCGGCCCACGGCGGACGCGGCGAAGGCGGCGATGAGAGAACGGCGAGAGAGGTGCATCGGTGGGGATTGTATCGCATTCCTGGAGAAAAGTTCGATAGTCTAACGTACATGCAACGCGTGATGATCGAGCGCACCGGCGCGCCCGCGGAGGTTGTGCGCCTCGAAGACCTGCCCGACCCCGGCTCTCCGGGTGTCCATGAAGCCCTCGTGGAGTTGGTGGCGAGTCCCATTCATCCCTCTGATCTGCTCACCATCATGGGGATGTACGCCTCGGAAACGAGGCTCCCAAGAACGCTTGGCAAGGAAGGTGTAGGACGCGTCATCTCCGTGGGCGAGCACGTCAAGCACGTCAAGCCCGGCGACCTCACTCCGGTGCTGATGCCGAATGACGGCGTCTGGCAGCATCGCTACCTGCTCAACGCGGAGGACCTGGTGGCGCTCCCCGCTGGAGGGAATCCCTTGCAGTACGCCATGTGCGTCGGCAACCCGGCCACGGCATTGCTGATGCTGCGAACCATCGTTCCGCTCCAACTCGGCGACTGGATTGTGCAGAATGCCGCCAACTCCGCCGTGGGGCAATACGTCATTCAATTGGCGAAGCGCGATGGGCTCCGCACCGTCAACATCGTGCGCCGCGATGGACTCGCTTCGACGCTGCACGACCTCGGCGCGGATGTGGTGCTGGTGGATGGGCTCGACTTGCCGCAGCGCGTCGCCAAGGCAACTGGTGGAGCACCGGTGAAACTGGCGCTCGATGCCGTGTCCGGAGAATCGGCGGCGCGTCTCACCGCCTGCCTCGCCCAAGGAGGCACGTTATGCACCTATGGGATGATGAGCGGCAAGAGCGTCCATATTTCTCCGGCCGCGCTCATTGGCCGCGGCATTCTGGTGCGCGGCTTCTGGGTCACTTCGGCCATGGCGCAGATGTCCAATGCCGACCGCGCGAAGCTCTACGGCGAGTTGATTCCCCTGGTCGTTTCCGGAAGGTTACAGGCGCAGATCGAAGCCACCTATCCGCTCAGCCGCATTCACGAAGCGTTGGCCCACGCAAGCAAAAGCGAACGCAACGGAAAGGTGCTGTTGGTCCCATGAAGATCACCGCGATTGAAACAATCCATCTGGCGCGTGGCATTACGGTCCACGCCGGCCCCGTACAGTGGCTATGGGTGCGCATCCATACCGACGAGGGTCTCATCGGGTTGGGCGAAACGTATCCCGATCCACTTTCCGAAAAAGCAGTGGTATTAGGCCGGCTCGCGCCGGTATTACTCGGCCGCGATCCCTCGCAAATCGACCGGCTTTGGGCCGATATGTTTGAGGCCATCGCGTATAGCGGCTGGGCCGGCGCCGAGTTACGCGCTATCTCCGCCGTTGATATCGCCTTGTGGGATCTCGCCGGTAAGAGCGCCGGCAAGCCCATCTATCAACTCCTGGGCGGCGCGTCCCGGCCCGCGATCCGCACGTACAACACCTGCTACGACAACTTCAGCTTCCTGACGCAACCGGTGGAACTGGCCGAGTCGCTTTTCGACAGCGGCATCTCGGCCATGAAGATCTGGCCCTACGACCCCATCGCCGCCGTCACCCGCGGCCACTACATCACGGCGGAGCAGATCCGGCAGGCGCGCGAACCGCTGCGGCTCATCAAGGAACGCTTTGGCGACCGGATGGAAGTCGCCATGGAGTTCCACGGCTATTGGAACCTGACTTCGGCCGAGCGCATTGCCCGCGACCTGGAAGAGCTTTCCCCCATGTGGCTCGAAGAGATGCTGCCCCAGGACAACCTGGCCGCTTACCGCCAGTTGTCGCAAGCTACGCGCCTGCCGCTGTGTATCTCAGAGCGCCTGATGACACGCTTCCAGTTCCGTGACCTGCTGGAACAGCGCGCCGCGCGCTTCATCATGCCCGATATCTGTTGGTGCGGCGGCATTTCCGAGGCCAAGAAGATCGCCACCATGGCCGAGGCTTACTACCTGCCGGTTTGCCCTCACAACTGCGGCGGCCCGATTCTGCATTACGCCTCGGCACACCTGGCAGCGAACATCCCCAATCTGTTCATCCTGGAATCGGTGCGCAAGCACTACCTTGAGGAATACGTTGGAATAGTGCCCGACACACTGGCGGCGATCAATGGGGAAATCCCACTGCCGCCGGGCCCTGGGCTGGGCGTCGAACTGTCGCCTGAGGTGTTTACCCGTTCCGACGTTCAGGTGGACCGCGTTTCTTTGTGAACTAGAACCAAAACCTCTAAAGTTCTATGGCGGGGTCGTCGATGGAGTTGCAAGAAGGAGACTCATGACCCGTCGACTCGTTTTCGGATTGATCCTCGCTGCGGCTGTTGCCACACCCGCCGGATTCCCTAACCCTTTCAAAAAGTCCAAGGATGCCAGCGCTTCCAAGTCCGCGGGAGCCGAAAGCAAGCCGGCCGCCAAGGCTGAGCCCGCCAAACTGGACATGAAGCAGGGCTTTGAGGGCCAGTACATCGGGGGCACGATTGCCGCAATCCCGCAGTTCAGCAATGGCAAGCTCGATCTGAGCGAAAAGGGCAAGATCAGCTTCCATTTCGGCACTCACAGTTGGAATGTGCCGGCCAATAAGGTGACCAGCATCGAAGTGGCAGACCGTAAACAGGTCCGCATTCTCAAGGTTCCGGGGTTGATGAAAGACAAGCGTATCTTCACCATCGGATTTGAAAACGAACGGGGCCAGCGCCAGAACATGATCCTCGAAATGGGTGTGGAAACGGCCCTCGCCGCACTGCCCGCCCTCGAAGAACGCAGCGGACGCTTCGCGGTAGTGGAAGGCCAGCAGAATCCGGACGGATGGTGGGGCGACCGTTACTGGCGCACCAACCACAACGCTCAGGTTTGGGACGACGCCACCGGCGCCAACAAGAACACGGTGGCCCAGGCCAAGGATTAGGCTATTTCTTCCTCTCTAAAAGGAAGACGCAGTTCTCCAGCCGGCTTTTCCCTCCCTCATTCACTGTGAACTGGCGGGGCCTGAACTGGTCCCGCCGGTACACACCGTTCCACAGCGAAGCCCCAGCGAATTCCCCATCCTTGCGCAGCGCGTAGAAATTAATATCGAACTTCGACAAACGCGCCAAATCGTCCCCGTAATTCCGGGAAATGCGCTTCAGCGCGTCGAGGCACGCCTCCTTTGGACTCATCCCGTGGCGCATGTTCTCGACTACGGTATGCCCGCCCGCTACGCGGATGTTCTCCTCGCCACGCCCCGTGGAGCCAGCAGCGCCCACATCCGGATCGACAAACAGTCCAGCGCCGATGATGGGCGAATCGCCCACACGCCCAGGTATTTTCCAGGCCAGCCCGCTCGTCGTGGTGACCCCTGAAATCTCGCCCTTGGCGTTCAATGCGAGGCAGTTGATGGTACCTGTCGGAGGGTGCATCGCCCGGTCCATGGCGTAGGCCAGAAGTTCCTCGCTGGCGCCCGGAAACATGTCCCGCAGCGCGGCCGAAGGTTTTCCGGGAGGCGCATCGAGCCCATCCGTCCAATTATTGTGCCCGCCGGCATCCCGCAGACTGCGCTTCCACACCATCCACGCCAGACGGCTCTTCTCCGTCAACAGGTTCTCTTCCTTAAATCCGTAAGCCTTGGCGAAGCGTAAGGCACCCTCTCCCACAAGCATCACGTGATCGGTCTGCTCCATCACTAACTTAGCGATTTTCGATGGCGTTTTGATGTTGCGGATGCTGGCTACACTGCCCGCTCTTCGCGTCGGACCGTGCATGACGCAGGAATCCAGTTCCACCACTCCTTCTTCATTGGGGAGTCCGCCATATCCCACGGAGTCATCCTCGGGGTCCTCTTCGTTAATATTCACCCCGGCGATGACGGCATCGAGCGTGTCCGCACCGCTCCGCAGCAGCTCCATCGCTTTCGTACAGGCCCGCAGCCCGTTGCTGGAGCTGACCACTACATTCTTCGCCGCCCCCGGCGCCTGCTGTGCCGATGCCAGCGCCGCTGTGCCTGCCATCCAATGCCGCCGCGTAATGCTCATGTTCCCGGAATCCTTTCTACCTCTCAGTACAATATGAGGATGCGCCGATACTTTCTCTCGCTGATGCTTGCATCATTGTGCGCCGCGATGCAAAAGAAAGGCAAGCCGTCCAAGGCGACCGATCTGCGCATCCTCGATGCAACTTGTTTCCGCACCGAGGGGATTGCTTCGGTCGATGGAAAGCTCATTGTCGAATCCGCCCGTCCCGTGCAAAAACTGCAGTTACTCATCGATTTTCTCAATTCGGATCGCCAGCTTCTCTCCACAAAACGCGGCGAAGTGACCGAAGAAAGATTGGAAACCGGGGAGGAATCCGAGTTTCATATGCAAGTTCCTACGCCTCCACGAGCGGTTTACTTCGCCATTCGCGCCGAAGACGGCTCTGGACGCGATCTGCGGGTAGAAAATGAGGGTCCATTCGAGATCGAATAAACGACCCGTCATCTAGCGATAATTCCCTGTCAAATCAGAGAGTTGTATCCGGTACGGCCAGTTGGCGGGGCACAGTACCGTAAGGCAATGCGTAATCGGAGAGATTCGTATACCCCATAGGGAATACTGCCACTTTTGCGTGTCGGAATTTTCGTGCAAACTCTTAATATAGGAGTTTATGAAGTATGCCGATGTATTCCGTGATTTTGCCAACCATCATCGCCAGTCTGTGCGCAACTGGTTGCTCTCTACTTTTGGTGCGCCGGGGGCCGAGCCCGCGGTTGCGATACCTGACGCTCACCGTGGGCCTGATGTCCTTCGCCCAAACCGCAAATCTTCTCCACATGCAAGGTGTCTGGACGGGCGGTTCGCTTTATGTTGTGCATGTTCATCAATCGTTGGTAGCTGGGCTTTCCCTGTTGGCGATGTACCTGCTCGCGGTAGAAGTTTATGACCGGAACTTTACGGACCGCCGGCTGCGCCTGGCCGAGCACGAGTTGCTCACGATGAGCGCAAAGCAGGCGACGACGGCGGTGCAACCCTGGGCGGCGCCGGCGCAAGGGGTTTCCGTACAGGTGCAGGCGCAGGCGCCGGTGGCCGCACCACAACCGTTCGATCTGATCGCGCTGGCCGCGCACGTAGGATTCAGCAGAGGGTTGTGTATGGAGCCGGAACCTGAACGTTGCGAGATCTGTCTGCACACGATTCACGAGCTAGGATCGTCCTGGCAGGAGCTGTATGTGGCGCGGATTGAGAGGCGCGCCGAGGGACCAGCCCTTGAGCGATTAGCGCGAGTACAACGGATGCGGCTGCAGCATGAAACCGCATCCGGACATGCGATTATTGATCGAGAAGTAAGCCAGCCTCGCCCCGTCGCCGCAATTACCGCCACACACGCCTAATAGCTTCTAACCTTAACGCTTCTATCTGCTTCCGCCGATAGAGATGTCATAAGCAATGCAGTTTAGCACCCCAAGGATCGCGTGGGCGGCAACCGCGCTGGCCGTAGTTGTGCCTTGCCTGGCACTCGATCCGAATGTGCCCCTCGCCCGCCTCAATTTGGAAACATGGGGCGTGCGCGAGGGCGTGCCCGACGAGAGTATCCAGAGAATCGTCCAATCCGAGGACGGTTACCTCTGGATCGCCACGATGAACGGCCTCGTCCGGTTCGATGGAAATAAACCTCAGATTTTCCATCCCGGCCGCGCCCTCGGCAAGCACGACACCTCATTCTACGGGATGCAGGCAACGCGTGATGGAAAGCTGATCTTCGGCTCTTACCGCGGCTGGCTCTACGAAGCAGGTAAGGATGCCTTTGGCACACTTGCCGCGCCACAGTTTCGGATCAAGGCATCGATACCCATCGCCGCAGCCAACGCCCGCCCCGTCATCGTGCAGGTGGCCGACTGGAACAAACCAGGCCAGTTCACGGTGGTTAGCCCGGGTGGACTCACCATCATCGATCCCAGCGCAGCGCCGGCTCGCGTCTGCCGCACCGAAGAGGTGGTCGATCCCGTTGAGGTCCGGGCGATGCATTTTGCCCGTTCCGGCCGCTACTACATCGCCGATCTCACGGGACAGATTTGGGTCTGCCAGGACAACCGCTGGCAGCTTCGCGCCAAGACGGGTCTGCACGGTACCGAACGTCTCCTTGAAGACCGCGCCGGCAGACTCTGGATCGGCGCCTGGCGGTCTGTGCAGACACTCTCCGCCAACTCGGATCAGCCCAAGGAAATGCTCGGCGCTGATCGCCACAATGGCTTCACTGGGGAACTGTATGAGGACTCTTCAGGCGCAGTTTGGGTGGGCGCAGCCAAGTCAATTCTTCGAATCTTTGAAGGCCGGATTTCTGAGCTCAAACTACCCGCTGCGAGCACTGGCGAAGCGGTCACCGCCTTCTTTGAAGACGAGGAAGGCTCGATGTGGTTTGGGACCGACAGTGGCCATCTTCACCGGCTCCAACGATCGGCCTTTGAGCAGATCGGAAAGGAATGGCTGCGCGAAGAGAAGTGGATCTACGCCGCGCACCGCAGCTACGATGGCGCCATCTGGATCGGGACACGCGAGAACGGATTGATGCGCTACCTGGATGGGGCGACCAAAACGATCGGCGGCGTTGGCCGCGGCCGCATACTCGCTATCGCCGACGCACCGGAGACCGGGGTGCTCGCCGCCACCGACACGTCTCTCCTCTGGGCCAACCAGCAGGGTGTGCATGACATCCAGTTCCGGAGGAAGCTTCAGTTCAATCGCAACGCTTCGCTCCTCTCTCTTGGCGATTCCGGCACCCTCGTATCCACTGGCGGCGGCATTTACCGCGTCGAGCGCAAGAATGGCCAGTGGCTGGAAAGCCTGGTCACTCCGGAACCCAATATCCGCTCCATGGCAATGGACCGCAACGGCGGCATCTGGATGGTAGGGCTGCGGGCCGGCCTCAAAGTGTTCGCCAATGGAGTCCTGCGCCAGGCAGTGAAGACAGAGGCCCTCCCGGATTCCAACTTCTACACCCAGCGGCTCGATGGGGATGACATCGTCTGGATCGGTTCGAGTACGGGAATGTACCTCTACTCCCGCGCGCAAAACCGTGTATGGACCGCCCGGCCGATCGCCACTCGCGACTTCGTGTTCCACATCGAGAAAGACGCGGACGGTTTTCTCTGGCTCGCCACGCGCGCCGGAATTGTGATGGTAGAGCGCGAGGCAGCCATCCGTCATGTCACCGGATCAGGCCCCGAGCCGCGACTGTGGCGCTTCGGCTCCGCGCACGGACTGCCGAGCCTCAATTTCGGACTGGCCACCTCTTCTTCCGGATTCCGTCATCCCGACGGCCGCATCTGCCTGCCCTCCCTGCACGGACTCATTCAGTTCGATCCACGCGAAGTACGGCGTCAGAATACCCGCTCCCGCACAGTGGTAGAGCGAGTATTCGCCGACAGCAACCCACTCGATCTCAGTCGCCGCCTGCGGATTCCGGCCGGGACGCGCACGTTGCAGGTAGTCTTCAACTCGCTTGCATTGCGCCCGGCCGAAGCATGCCATTACCGTTACCGTTTGAGCGGCGTGGATGCGGACTGGGTGTACGCCGACATGCGCGAGGCGCGCTACACCAACCTGCCCCCCGGCGATTACCGTTTTGAGGTGCAATCCTCGCTCGATTCCGTTACCTGGGATGGGTCTCTGGTGGCACTGGACTTCGAAATTCCGCACTTCTTCTACCAGACGCTCGCGTTCCAGATCGGCTTTGCCCTGCTGGTGGCCGCGGCCGTCGGCGCGGGCATCTATCTCAACCACAAGCGGCTGGTGGCGGCCAACCGAAGTCTCGAATTGCACGTCGAGGATCGCACCCGCGAGTTGCAGAAAGCCAAGGAAGCCGCCGAGCAGTTGAGCCGGGTCAAGTCAGAGTTCCTTGCCACCATGAGCCACGAGATCCGTACGCCAATGACGGGCGTAATCGGCTTGGCCTCACTGCTTTCCGCCACGCGCCTCGATTGCGAGCAGGGCGAGTTGGTCCAGGCCATTCAAGCATCCGGCGAATCCCTGCTCAGTGTTGTCAACGACATCCTCGATTACTCCAAAATCGAGGCCGGCATGGCCGTCATCCGGCCGGAGCCCGTGGCCGTGGGAAGTATCGCCGCATCCGTGATTCGCTGCCTTCAGCCGATTGCCCAGGAGAAGGGGCTGAAACTCAGCGCCGAAGGTTTGGAGACAATGCCCCCCAGCTTGCTGGTTGACCCCGCGCGCTTGCGCCAGGTTCTCAACAATCTGCTCGGTAACGCCATCAAATTCACCTCTTCGGGCAGTGTCACGGTCAAAGCATGGGCTGATCCTGCGCGCAGCCAGTGGCATGTCTCCATCACCGATACAGGCATCGGGATCCCCAAGGAGCGCATGGCACAGATCTTCGATCGCTTCGTGCAGGTGGACTCTTCGCACTCGCGCCGTTTCGGCGGCACGGGCCTGGGGTTGGCCATCTCCCTCGAATTGGCGAAAGCGATGGGCGGAACGCTCTCCGCGCAGAGCGATTTGGGCAAAGGCTCCACTTTCACGCTCACCCTGCCGCTGGTGCATGCACCCGCCGCCTTGCAGGAAGCGCACTTGCCCGCCAACGTATCCACCTCCGGCTCGCGGCGCATCCTGCTTGTCGAAGACAATCCCGTCAACCAGATGTTCACCAAGCGCGTGCTGGAAAAAGGCCACTACTCCGTCACCATCGCCCAGAATGGCATCGAAGCGCTGGACCAGGTCCGGTCCAGCCAGTTCGACCTGATCCTCATGGATTGCCAGATGCCGGAAATGGATGGGCTCGAAGCCACTCGCCAGATCCGCCAGATGGGAGGCGCTCTGGCGCAACTCCCCATCATCGGGCTCACCGCCAACGCCATGGAAGAAGACCGCGACCGTTGCTTCTCCGCCGGCATGACGGACTACCTGGCCAAGCCTTTCTACCCCGCTGATCTCAAAGAAAAGCTCCAGGAATGGGTGGATTCGCGTTCGTTGCAGCGCACTCTGTAACAGACCGGTTCACAGCTTTTACAATATTTTTACATTCTGCCCACGACCTTTTTCCGTATGACCCGTAGTATCAACTTTGAGAACGGGGGTAGAAGATTATGTTCCATTCCTCATCCAACAGCGTGAACTCCTATCGGGATCAGCACCTGCTGTTCGATCATGGCAACACTTCGGCGTATGTCGATTTGCGCGAAATTATTCTCACCAAGAAAGAACACGAGTTGCTCGGGCTGCTGGTGGAAAACGCCGGTGAGATCGTGCCCCGCGACATTCTGCTGGAACGCATCTGGGGTTATGGGAAGGATATCCGCACCCGCACTTTGGATGTGCACATCCGGCGCTTGCGCAAGAAACTCTTCCCTTATGGCGACACCTACATCGAAACCATCTTCGGAGTGGGCTACCGCTTCCAGCGCTTCCGCGAGCCTCGCAACTATGTCAGCTTCATGCCGGAACTGGTCGCGGTCTAGCGCGACCTCCTTCGTCCCGCGAAAGCGAGCTGGTTTGATATAAACTCGCTTTCACGATGGTTTCCAAATTCCTCCGACGTACACACATGTACGTGGCGCTGTTCCTCACGCCCTGGATGCTGATGTACACGCTCAGCACTGTGGCCATGAACCACAAGGATCATGAAGCACAGCAACAGCCCAAATTCACCCTGGAACGCGAATTCACTTACGACGGCGTGTTCCCGGAAGGCGCGAAGCCACGAGACATCGCCGCCCAATTGCTCACCTCACTGGACATGGAGGGCACTCACAATGTTCAGCGTGCCACCGCGGAGCGTATCACCATTGTCCGGCAGCACCCCGTTGCCCCGCGCCGCATCACCTACACCCCACCGGATCGCAAAGTGGTCATCGAGCGGATGGAGTTTGCAACCTCCGCCTTCCTGGAGCGCATGCATCGCCGGCGCGGTTTTCAACAGCCCTACCTGCTCGAAGACACCTGGGCCTTCAGCGTCGATCTGGTGATTGCCGCCATCTGCTTCTGGGCGCTCTCCGGCTTGTGGATGTGGTGGGAGTTGAAAGTGACCCGCAAACTCGGCGCGCTTTGCCTCGCCGCCGGCGCTGCTTTGTTCGCCTTTTTCGTGGTGATGATATGAAATTCCCACATTTCAATCGCCGGCTTCACCTCTATCTGGCCCTGGTTCTGCTGCCCTGGTTCCTCATGTACGGAGTCAGTTCCATTCCCTTCAGCCATAATCAGTATTTCAACGAGTTGGACCAGAAATCGGGCATTCCTCTCTGGACACAGCGTCTGGAACGGCCCTATGAAGCTCCCGTTCCGGAGGGCAACCTGCGCCCCTTGGCCAAGCAGGTGGTTATGGATCTCGGCTTGGCGGGCAACTACGGCGCCTATCGCCCGCCTGGGTCCAAATACATCGAAATCTACGCCGCCACCTTCCTCCATGCCACGCGGGCCCGCTACTTCCCCGAAGAAAAGCGCATCACTCTGGAAGACCGCCGCTTCCGCTTCGACCAATTCCTCACCGGTATGCACGCCCGCGGCGGATTCCGCCACGATGGCGCATTGGAAATTGCCTGGTCGATCGTCATCGATCTGTTCTGTCTCGCGATGCTCCTTTGGATCGCCTCCGGGATCTACATGTGGTGGAGCTTGCCAGGGTTACGCCGCTGGGGCTGGCTCGCCCTGGGGACCGGAATGGCGTCATTCGCCTTGTTTCTCGGCCGGCTGTGACACCGGCACATTAAGCAATTTTCATCTCCTCCATATCAAACATCCCAATCCAGCGGATCAACTCTTTCGATTGGACTCATAAGCCAATGCATGGAAGAATCGCACTAGGTAGTCAACTGCACCCGTAGCCGCAAATGCCGGCCCTGGATCGGGTCCCCCGTTCTCACTGACACTCAGCCCGCGTTCTGTTTCCCCTTACCGTTCCTGAGGATACGACACGTGTATCCACACGCAGGAAGCACCCGGGAACGACGCACCGAACGAGGAGAAACCGCCGCCAATGGCTTTGCCTTTACTCGAACAAGCAGCCCGGGAAGACGCACGGTTCCTCGTGTCGATAGGGCACGCGATCGAGAATCGCAGCCTGCCCCAAACGGCTCCCGGCCCCGGCGAACAGTATCGATTCCACTTCGACATGACCCGTTGCATCGGCTGCAAGTGCTGCGAAGTAGCCTGCAATGAGCAGAACAACAATCCCGCCCACATTAACTGGCGGCGCGTTGGCGAGATTGAAGCGGGCGAGTATCCCTACACGAAGCGCTTCCATCTTTCCATGGGTTGCAACCACTGCCTGGATGCGGCCTGTCTCAAAGGCTGCCCCGTGGATGCCTACAAGAAAGACAGCGCCACGGGGATCGTGCTGCACAGCGCCGACGCCTGCATCGGCTGTCAATATTGCACCTGGAATTGCCCCTATGGCGTGCCCCAATACAACGCCGAGCGCGGCGTCGTCGGCAAGTGCGACATGTGTTACGGCCGCCTCACCGATGAGCGTGCTCCCGCTTGTGTCGCCGCCTGCCCCGAAGAAGCCATCCGCATCGAAGTGGTGAACATCGCCCAATGGCGCGAATCGTTCCATGCCGAAGCGAACGTAGCCGGCATGCCGCCGGCGCACGACACCATCTCCACTACGCGCATTACCCGGCCCGAAATGAACGACGGCGAGTTCCGCAAGGCCGATTATCACCGTGTCCGCCCGGATCACCCGCACTGGCCACTGGTGTGGATGCTGGTGTTGACACAGATGAGTGTCGGCGCCATGGTGGCCATTGCTCTGACCGCCGGCGCCAATGGGGCGGCTCGTGTCGCGGCGGGCGCAGCACTGCTGGTTGGATTGCTCGCCTTGGCCGCATCCACCGCGCACCTGGGCCGCCCGATTCACGCTTACCGCGCACTGCGCATGTGGCGCCGCTCCTGGCTCAGCCGCGAAGTTCTCTGCTTCGGACTGTTCGCCAAGTGCGCCGCGGCTTACGCAGCAGCCCTCTGGCTCGATCTTCCGTTCGCCGGCATCGCGGCGGCCGCGACAGCCGCCACTGGATTGCTTGGCGTGCTCTCCAGCGCTTGCATCTATCTCGTTCCGGCGCGCCCTGCGTGGAACAGTTGGACCACACTCGCGGAATTTGGCCTCACTGGTTTTCTGCTCGGACCGCTGCTCGCATTCTCGATTCTCGGAAGGAACGAGACCGTGGTGACCGCGTTGGCAGCGCTCTCCATCCTCGGAGTGGGTGTGGCGAAAACACTCCGCCTGGCCCGCTCCGGGGAATTTGAATTGCGAAGCAGTGCGCGGCTGCTCTTCCAGGATCTGCGCCGCTTCGTGCTGTTGCGCCTGGCGCTGCTCACCGTTGGTGTCGCTGCGCTCTACGTACATCCCTGGCTGGCCCTGGCGCTGCTGGTGGCGGAAGAAATCGTGGGCCGCTATCTCTTCTTCGTCAGCGTCGTGCCTCGCAACATGGCAGCGCCTTTCTTTTCCAAATCGGAGGCAGCCTAGATGAATACCCGGCGTCTGCTCGGCATTGACACACTGGCCGAAAAATACAGCTACGGCTACGATCCCGAACACGGCTACACCTCCGATCAGAAAATTCCCGATCGCTGGGTGAAGACCACCTGCGGCTACTGCTCAGTCGGCTGCGGCATGAAGATCGGCGTCAAGGATGGCGCGGCCATCACTGTGCGTGGCGACGAAAACCATCCAGTGAATGAAGGCAAGCTCTGCCCCAAGGGGCTCTCTGAACACTACACACTGCAGGCATCGAATCGCGCCACAAGGCCGCTGCTTCGCCGCAACGGCACGCTGCAGCCCGTGAGTTGGGACCGGGCGCTCGACACCATGGCGACGCGCTTCCGCGAAACGCAGGCCCGCTACGGCGCTAACTCCGTCGGTGTGCTCAGCACCGGCCAGTTGGTCACCGAAGAGTTCTACACGCTGGGCAAGCTGGTGCAGTTGGGCATCGGCACGAAGAACTACGACGGCAACACTACCCTCTGTATGGCCAGCGCCGTCGCCGGATACAAACGCAGCTTCGGCAGTGACGGCCCTCCCGGCGCTTATGACGATTTCGAACTCGCCGATGTGATCGTATTGATCGGCGCCAATATCGCCGACAACCACCCCATCCTCTGCCAGAAGCTGGAACGCAATCGCGCCAGGAAGCTCATCGTCATTGATCCCCGCGTCACCAAGACAGCGATGCTGGCCGACTTGCATCTCCCCTTGAAGCCGCGCACCGATATCGCTCTGCTGCAGGGCATCGCCCACATGCTGATTCGCAACGGCAGAGTGGATCGTGCCTACGTCGACGCCCACACCACCGGCTTCGACGCCATCGAACGCCAGGTACAGCGCTACACACCGGAGTTCACCGCCGCCATCACCGGCGTGCCGCAGGATCTGATTGAGCAGGCCGCCGCATGGATCGGAGAAGCGGAGGCACCGTTCTTCGCCTGGACCATGGGCGTCAATCATTCCACCCAGGGTGCGGAGACTGTGAACGTCATCTGCAATCTGTCGCTGCTACTGGGCAAAGTCGGCAAGCCGGGGGCGTCGCCGTTCTCCATCACTGGCCAGTGCAACGCCATGGGCACGCGTGAAGCAGGCTTTGCGTCCTCCTTGCCCGGCTATCGCAAGTTTGAAAACGCCGCCGATCGCGCCGAACTGGCCGGCATCTGGGGCATTGACGAAGCGCGAATCCCCACCTCACGCGGCTTCGCTTATCCCGACATCATCGAAGCGGTGCTGAAGAAGCAGATCCGCGCCCTGTGGATCATCGCCACCAACCCGCTGGTCAGCTTCCCCAATCAAGAACTCCTGGAAGGCGCGTTAGCGAACCTCGATTTCCTGGTTGTGCAGGACGGCTTCCATCCCACGCCCACCACCGAGCGCGCGGACCTCATCCTGCCTGCCGCCATCTGGGGCGAAAAGGAAGGCACCTACACCAACTCCGAACGACGCGTATCGAAAGCCAACAAGGCCGTGGAACCGCCGGGGGAAGCCATCTCCGATTTCGATATCTTTCTTCGCTTGGCGGAAAAGCTGAAGGTGCGTGAGGAACTGTTCCCCGATTGGACGAAGCCAGAAGACGCCTTCAACGAATGGCGCCGCGTCTCGCAAGGCCGCCTCTGCGACTACTCCGGCATCAGCTATGAACTGCTCGCCGAAAAGCCCGTGCAGTGGCCGTGCGCCGAAGGAGTTGAACCTGGCCAGACTCGCCGTCTGTACAGCGATGGCAAGTTCGAAACCGCAGACGGCAAAGCGCGTTTCCTCGAAGTGGAATGGCAACCCTTCCCGGAGCAGCCGAATCGCGAATTCCCGCTCGTGCTCAACACCGGGCGCACCGTGGAACACTGGCACACCCGTACTAAAACCGGGCAGGTGGCCATCCTCGAGCGCATGAGCCCGCGCGCCTGGCTCGAAATGAACCCCTACGACGCCATCGCCATGGGCTTTCATCCCCATGACCGCGTGGATGTGGTTTCCCGCCGCGGCCGCGTTTCCAATATCGAACTCCGCATCACGGGCATCGTCGCCCCGGGCCAGGTCTTCCTGCCCTTTCATTACGTCGAATTCAATTCCAATAACCTCACGCAAAGCGCTTACGACCCCATCAGCCGGGAACCAAATTTCAAACAGAGCGCGGTGCGCGTGGAACGTACAGGAGCAAGCCGGTGAGAAAGAAAAAGTCGACTCCCAAACGCCTCGTGCTAATCGGAAACGGCATGGCGGGCATCGCCTGCCTGGAGCAGATTCTCCGTCATACGCACGAATTCGAGATCACCGTATTCGGCGACGAGACGCACGTCAACTACAACCGCATTCTGTTGAGCTCCGTGCTTGCCGGGGAAAAAAACATCGATGAGATCACGCTCAATCCAATCGACTGGTATCTCACCAACAAGATCAGCCTGCGGCTCGGCATTCGCATCAGCGGCATCGATCGCAAGCGCAAGGTGGTGCTCGGCGACGATAGCAGCGAAACCTCCTATGACAAACTGATCATCGCCACCGGGAGTTCACCGTTCATTCCTCCTATCGCAGGCACGGACAAGAAGCACGTCTGCACGTTCCGCAACATGGAAGACACGCAGAAGATGCTCGAATGGTCGCAGCCGGGCAAGAAAGCCGTGGTGATCGGCGGCGGCCTGCTCGGCCTGGAGGCCGCGCGCGGCCTGCAAGTGCAGGGTTGCGATGTCTCCGTCGTTCACCTCACGGACCGCCTGATGGATCGCCAGTTGGATCCCGTCGGCGCCACCTACCTGAAGAACAAGATCGAGCGGCTTGGCATTCGCGTCCACCTGGAGCGGCAAACCGCGGCCCTCACCGGCAACGGCAAAGTGGAAGGCGTGCGCTTCCGTGACGGCGAAGAGATGCCTGCCGACATGGTGGTGATCGCCGCCGGGATTCGCCCGAACACCAAGCTCGCCGCCGACGCCGGTCTCACGGTCAACCGCGGCATCGTGGTCGATGATTACCTCCGCACGTCCGACCCGGATATCTACGCCGTTGGCGAATGCACCGAACACGACGGAGCTACCTTCGGCCTCGTCGCACCGCTACTGGCGCAGGGCAAAGTGCTCGCTGCCTCCATCACGGGCAACGAGACCACGGGGTTTGCCGTCAGCACGCCCGCCGCCAAATTGAAGATCGCCGGTGTCGACGTGTTTTCCGCCGGCATCACTGACGACATGGCAGGCTGCGATTCCATCCGCTACGAAGATCCTTCTCTCGGCATCTACAAGAAGGCCGTCCTCAAGGACAACAAGATGATCGGCGTCGTGCTCATTGGCGAGACCGCCGACAGCTCCCGCTACGTCGAGTGGATGAAGACCGGCGAGGATCTCAGCCGCAAGCGCCGCAGCCTCTTCTGGACCGAGCCCGCTGCCGACCCCGGCGAAGCCGCCGCCCAACTCTCCGCGCACGATACCGTTTGCGGCTGCCTCGGCGTGAGCAAAGACAACATCATTCAAGCCATCCACGAGCGCGGCATCTGTACCATGCCCCAATTGAAGGAAACCACGCGCGCCTCCACCGGTTGCGGAAGCTGCGCCGGACTGTGCGAGAGCATCCTTCGCTCCGTGGCCCCCAATTTCCAGGAAGAGCAGGCGAGCAATCTCTGCGGTTGCGTTCCTTATCCCGAAGAGCGGCTGCGCGAAATGATCCGCACCCAGCAGTTGAAATCGGTGGATCAGGTGCTCACCATCTACGGCAACGGCCATGGCTGCGAGAAATGCAAACCGGCGCTCAGCTACATGGTGGACATGGTGTGGTGCGGCGATCACGCCGAGGATCGCTCTTCGCGCTTCATCAATGACCGCGTCCACGCCAACATCCAGCGCGACGGCACGTTCTCCGTCGTGCCTCGCATGCGCGGCGGTGTCACCACCCCCGATGAACTGCGCCGCATCGCCGACGCCGCCGAAAAGTACAACGTCGGCATGGTGAAGGTCACGGGCAGCCAGCGGATCGATCTCCTCGGAGTGAATAAAGCAGACTTGCCAAAGATCTGGGCCGATCTCGGCATGCCCTCCGGCCAAGCCTATGCCAAAGGCCTGCGCATGGTGAAGACCTGCGTCGGCACCGAGTTCTGCCGCTTCGGCACGCAGGACTCCATCCACACCGGCATCGAATTGGAGCGGCGCCTGGAGAATCTCTTTACGCCGCATAAAACCAAGCTCGCCGTGGTCGGCTGCCCGCGCAATTGTGCCGAAGCCACGGTGAAAGACATCGGCCTCGTCGGGCAGGAAGGAAGCTGGCAGGTAGTGGTAGGCGGCGCTGCCGGCAAGAGCGTGCGCAAAGCTGATCTGCTCATCACCGTCAGCACCACAGAGGAAGCGCTGGAAGCAGCCGAACTCTTCTTCCAGTACTACCGCGAGAACGCCAATTACCTGGAGCGCACCTACGACTTCGTGGAGCGCTACGGGATGGAAAAGATCCGCCGCGAAACGGTCTACGCGCCGGACGACAAGAAGGCCGGATTGCTCGACCGTCTGCGCAAAGCAAAATCGATGTCGCGCGACGCCTGGCTCGAACGCGACCAACCCAAAACCCCGGCCCAGTTTGTGCAGATTCAGCCGCTGCAGCAGCCGGAACTCGCGGTGAAAGCCAACTAGGAAGGAATCACACCATGCAATGGATCAAGATCACCAAAGTGGACAACATCCCTCCGCGCGAAGGGCGCGCCGTGCAGGTCGGCCATCGTGAGATCGCCATCTTCAATCTGCCTGAAGGCATCAAAGCCATTGACAACCGCTGCCCGCACAATCAGGGTCCGCTCTGCGACGGCATCACCACCGGTGGCGCGGTTGTCTGCCCCCTGCATGGCTGGAAGGTGTGCCTCGATTCCGGCCGCGTGACCCGCCCTGATCTGCCCATCAAAGTCCGCACCTATCCGGTGCGCGTCGAAGATGGTGTGATCCAGATCCAGCTCACCCAGGAGCGCGAGGAGATGGTGGCATGACATTCTCCCACTTCCGCAAGCAAGGCCACTTCCCCACGCTGATCGCCTCTTTTCTCTATTTCGACATCAGCTTCATGGTTTGGGTGATCCTCGGGCCGCTGGGACCTTATCTTGGTGATGCGTTGCATCTCACCGCCAGCCAGAAGGGCTTCCTCGTCGCCGTGCCGCTGCTCGCCGGATCGTTCTTCCGGCCCATTCTCGGCGCCCTGGCCGATCGCATTGGCGGACGCCGCACTGGCATGATCGGCCTCTGTCTGACATTGCTGCCTCTGCTGATTGGTTGGCGCTTCGCCAGCGAACTGCCCCACTTCTTCCTCATCGGAGGAATGCTCGGCATCGCCGGAGCAAGCTTCGCTGTCGCGCTGCCACTCGCCAGCCGCTGGTATCCGGCCGAGTTGCAGGGTCTCGCCATGGGCATCGCCGGCGCTGGCAACTCCGGCACCGTGCTGGCAACGCTCTTTATGCCGCGCCTCGCCAAATATATCGGCTGGCAGAATGCGTTCGGCGTGGCCATGCTGCCCGTGCTGGCGGTATTACTGATCTTCGCCCTCACAGCGAAGGACGCACCCGGAGAACGCCGCAAGATCGGCTGGCTCGACTACAAGGCGCTGTTGGCGCAATCCGACACTGCGTGGTTCTGCGCATTCTACAGTTTCACTTTCGGAGGCTTCGCCGGCCTCGCCAGCTTCCTCACGCTCTTCTATGCCGATCAATATCACCTGGCGAAAGTGAGCGCCGGTGATCTGGCCACCATCAGTGTGATTGCCGGAAGCGCCTTGCGTCCCATCGGAGGCTGGCTCTCCGATCGCTTCGGCGGATATCGCCTGTTGCTGTGCGTGCTGCTCGGCGCATCCATGCTGCTTGGCTCACTGGCGGCACTACCCGCCGTCGAAATCGCCGCGCTGCAATTGACGCTCACCATGGGGTTGCTGGGCATGGGAAATGGCGCGGTATTCCAGTTGGTTCCGCAACGATTCGCCGGATCCGTGGGCATTATCACCGGATTAGTAGGCGCCGCCGGCGGCATCGGCGGCTTCTTTCTTCCCAGTCTGCTCGGCGTATTCAAAGACCGCACCGGCACCTACTCCAGCGGCTTCCTGATGTTGGCCGCGGGCTTCGCGCTGGCCTTCGCCGCCCTGTTGCTGCTGGGTCCCGCATGGCTCGCCCGCTGGAACCGTGATGTCGCCGAACGCAGTGGCATCTTTTCTTACACGAAATGGCTGGGCCAGCAGGAAAAATCGGCGTAACACACAGCCGAAACCGGCACAGGTAGAATAATGCAATCACCCTGTGAACCCGGAAAACAGCATCACGGAGCTCTTGCACAAGGCGAAGGCGGGAGACCGCCATTGCGAGGATCTGCTTGTGTCGATACTCTATTCCGAGTTGCGGCAGATCGCTTCGCGCCGGCTCCGGCAGGAGCGCCCGGATCATACCCTGCAGCCATCCGCTCTCGTCAATGAAGCCTATCTCCGCCTGGCGGCGGTCGAGGGGTCCTGGCAGAACCGGGGCCACTTTCTCGCCGCCGCAACCGTGGTGATGCGCAACATCCTGGTGGACTACGCCCGCCAGCGCGGCGCCCAACGCCGGGATGGAGGCGTTCGTGTCTCCGTCGAGTTCGCGCAGGCCCTTCCCGCCCAGAGCTTCGACCGCTTGCTGGAACTCGATATTGCCCTGAAGGAACTCGCCGAGTTGGATGCCCGGCATGCCAGGGTTGTCGAACTGCACGCCTTCGGCGGACTCACGTTCGAAGAGATCGGCGAGCACCTCGACATCTCCTCACGTACAGCGAAACGAGATTGGGTCCTCGCGCGTGCCTGGCTGCAAGACCGGATGAAGGGTCTGCCCCATGAGTCCGAGTGAGCAATACCGGCGCGAGACAGATGCTCTTCAGACAGTTCTGGATGCGCCTGCCGAACTACGGGAAAAAGTCATCCACGAAGTTTGCGGCGAAGACTCGAAGCTCGAAGCTCGTGTCCGGGCCCTGCTCCAGGAGCATGATGAAACGCTTACCCTCTGGCGCCGATTGCCCGGGGGCGCGCCAATTGATGTCCAGCCCGGAGAGATCCTCTGCGAACGCTTTGCCCTGGAACAGCGGCTGGGAGAAGGCGGCATGGGCCAGGTCTGGGCTGCCCAGGATCGGCAGGTGGGGGAACGCGTCGCCGTCAAACTGATTCGCCCGGATCTGCTGTTGCGTGGTGACGTGACCGCTCGCTTCAAGCAGGAGCTGCAGCTCGCCCGCAAGATCGGACACCCCAATATCTGCCGTGTCTTTGAGTTGTTCGAAGATCGCACCAAAGGGATACCGCATATGTTCCTCACCATGGAACTGCTTTCCGGCGAGACACTCTCGTCCCGCCTGAAGCGCGATGGCCCCCTCGCCCCGCGTGCGGCCGTCGAAATTCTGCGCCAGATCCTTGATGGGCTCACCGCCGCCCACGAACTCGGCATCATTCACCGCGATCTCAAACCGGGAAACATCATGCTTGCGCTTTCACCGGCCGGGCAGCGCGCCATCATTATGGACTTCGGCCTGGCTCGCTATCTTGCCGGCGACCACGTGGAAGGCGCAACTACATACAATGCGGCGGTACTCGGCACTCCCGACTACATGGCGCCCGAGCAAGCCACCAGCAATCCCATAACCCCCGCCGCCGACATTTATGCATTCGGCCTCACGGCGTACCAGATGCTCACCGGCGAAGTGCCACTGAAGGGCGGAAACGCCACCGAAACCGCCATGCTGCGCGCCCGCCAGAAGCCCGAGCCCCCTTCGCGAAAGGCCAAAGGCATCGATCACCACCTCGATCGCATTGTGCTGCGCTGCCTGGAATTCGAGCCCTCCCAGCGCTACCGTTCGGCCGCCGAATTACGCCGTGAATTTGACGCCCACAGTCATCCACTGTTTTCCCGCCGCGCGGCCATCGCAGCAGGTGCGGCCGCTGTGCTGATGACCTCCGCCGCTCTTGTCTCCACCCGTTTCCGCACACAACCTGCCGCCGAACCCAGCCCGCGTATCGCCGTCATCCCCTTCGAGCCCATTGGAGATGCCGGCAATCAGCAGTACCTCGCCGATGGTTTGTCCGAGCAGATACTCTCACTACTCGAGAAGAACGGCTTCCAGGTGGCCGCGCGTGGATCATCTTTCTCTTTCCGTGGCCGCTCCGTGCCTCTTGCCGATATTGCCCGTCAACTCGGCGCGGCATGGGTACTCACCGGAACGCTCCGGCTGCATGGCGACACGGTCTCGGTATATGCGCAAATCGTCGACGGCAACGGGGTTCCCGGCAAGTGGAGCGGACGCTTCGAAGCCGGGCACAAGGACCTTCACAAGCTGTCGGTGGAGATTGCCAGCGCCGGCGGTCTGGCCATTTCCCCGCGCCTGCAGGGAGCCTTTCAACTCAGCACCAGCAATGCCGAGGCCAACGACTACTACCTGCGCGGCCGCTATCACTGGGAGCGCCGCGACCCCAAGGATCAGGAACTGGCTCTTTCCTTCTACGAGAAAGCGGTGGCGCTCGATGGCAACTTCGCTCTTGCCCGTTGCGGCATCGCCGAAGCACTGGCAGGTATGGCGGACTTAGGCTATCGCAAGCCCGCGGAAGCCCTGCCCCGCGCGAAACAGGAGGTGCTGGAAGCCATTCGCGCCAATGCAAAGTTGGGACACGCCTATGCGGTCTTCGCCAACCTCGCCACGCTGTGGGAATCCGATTACGACACCGCCGCCCGCTACTTTGAGCAGGCCATTTCGCTTGAGCCTTACAACGTGCTTTCTTATGTCTGGTATTCGCATCTGTTGCTGAAGACGGGCAAACTGGAGGATGCCATGCGCATGGCGCGGGAAGCCTTCCGCCGTGACCCGCTCAACTTGCGCGTCCACATGAATGCCGGCTCCATGGCCTACTTCACCCGTAACTACGCTGAGGCCCTGGAGCGCTTACGCGAGGTGTCGCAGAAAGCACCCGACTATTACCTCATCCACGAAGTGCTGGCCGAAGTGTGCGCGCGGCTTGGCATGCGACAGGAAGCGCTTCGAGAAGCGGACATGGCTTTACATGAGAGCCGCCACAAAGGCCATGCCATGGCCTTCGCTGCCAACGCCTACGCGATTCTCGGAGAGAAAGAGCGCAGCCTCGCCGCCCTTCGCGAACTGACGCATTCGAACGGAAAGATCACTTTCGAGGCTGTTCACGTCGCCCGCGCGTTTGCCGAGATGGGCCGCGCCGAAGACGCTCTGCAGTGGCTGGAGGTGGCATACAAGAAAAAAGAAACCGGCCTTCAGACGTTGCCGGTTTACCATTCCTACGATCCCATCCGCCGCGATCCGCGCTTCGTCTCCTTCGCTGAACGGGCCCGCAAACTCCAAAGAGCGCTATAGATCCGTTCCAGGTTACCGACCAACAACGGACCGTTCATCAGCGTCGAACCTCGTAGCGCCGGCCGCAGCGATTTTCGCCACCGAGCGAGCACTCCCACTTGATTGGCTGCCTGCACGGCAAACGCAACGAACTCCTCAGGGCTACGGGTGATCCACTCCTGCATCCCCAACTCGTGCAGGAAGGACGCACTGTACCGCGAAGCTACCGGAGCACCTGTCATGGTTACTACCGGAACCCCCATCCATAGCGCCTCCAATGTCGTTGCGGATCCGGAGAATGGGAACGTGTCGAGTCCGATGTCGCATTCCCCATATAGTTTCATCGTTTCCTCGGTCGACAGTGCGCCCACCCACTTCAACCGGCGCGGGGAAATGCCGTACTGGCTGAGTTGCCGCTCGTAGGGCGCGCGCAATGCCCGGCTCACCTTTGAGCCGCCGCCATAGGCATGATGCAGCAGAAGGCGGGAATCCGGCACCTGACGCAGCACTTCGCCCCACATGCCCAGCGTTTGCGGAGAGAGCTTCGCTAACCGGTGAAACGCGGCAAACGTGATGTAGCCGTTTCCAAGCGCCGGCAGTCTGCTAACCTTTGTCGCCTTCGAAGGCGGCGTATAGTAGAACGCCGGATGCGGCAGGCGAACCAGTTTCTCGATGTAGCGGTTCCCGGCCTCTTGCGGATCAATCACGTCATCCGTAATCCGGTAATCAATCGTCCGAAGCCCCAGCGTTGCGGGGTATGTGGTCAAGCTCACCTGTATGGGAGCCACCCTGCGGGCGAGCACGGGCAATCGGTTCGGCCCGTGATGGCCGCTGCTCTCCACCAGAATGTCAACGCCATCCCCCCGAATCACGGCGGCAGCGGTGTCGTCGTCCAACCCTGAGAGGTCTCGCCAATGGCAATCGCGCAGCTTCCGTAAATGCGCCGTAACCGCATCCTGGACTACGTTCGTGGGATAGCAGAAAACCTCGAAGCCCTGGCAATGATATCGCAGAGCAGCTTCCAGTTTCCGTGCATCAGGATGCGCCCGATACCCCTCCGAGATGTATCCGATCCGGAGCATCCGCTTAGCTTCGCAGGAATACTCCCGGTTCTCCTCCAGACGGGCCATCCAGGCGGCAAAACCGCAGGAGTAGGACCACAACTCATCCTCGCTGCAATCGGGATCGAACAGCAGACTGCGAAGAAGATTCGAATAGACTCCCGCATCGGCGCGCAATCGCAGAGAATGCGCGAAATTCCTCGATGCCTCAGCCGGGAACCCAGCCTCCAACTGCACCACGCCGAGATTGTTCCACAACGAGGGCTGGCCAGGAAATCGTTCACACGCCTCCTGGTAGATACGAATCGCATCCATGAGCCTGCCGGACGTTTCCGCACGGCAGGCATTTCCGGCTAATCGTTGAAACTCTTCCTCAGCGCCGTTTCTTGGTCGCCTTCTTGGCTGCCTTTTTGGCGGCACTCTTCTTTACCGCTTTCTTGCCTTCCCGGGCCGCGCCGTCGCCCTTTGGCTTCGGCCCGAACTTCAGGCGCAACGCATCCACCATCACATGTTTGGATCCGTCAGCAACCTTGAATTGAATGGGGACCTCAGAGCCTGTCACCTCGTATTGGGCCACGTTCAGCTTGATGTCCGCTTCGGGAATCTTGATCGTAAGCGCCTTCCCCTCGCGGAGAATCTCAATGCCCGAGGCATCCGTGGTTTCGAAACTCAGGATTACCGCCTTGCATCCAGTATGAAGAAACATTGTGCTGTCCTCGCTGTTTTTCCGGTGTCAGTGAGTCTATCATGATATCTTTCATATACTCAACAAAAATCTGGTAAAACCACGCGTAAACCACCGGCCAGGAAAGGAACCTAACCGTGAATATTGTTTTCGATGACGAGGGAGCCTTAGGGTTTCTTTATCAGGACCATGCCGGAGATGGTTTCTTGAAACGTCCCTTCACAGACGATCTGTTAGGAAGACTGCGCAAACTGGGCCACGACGTCTTCTTGAGTAGTGGTGCACTGGGCTGGCCCCCGAAGCTGATCGCCCTCGGCAATCAGCCATCGGCGGTTTTGCAATCACTGTCCCCAACCTTGCTCCACCAACAATTGAAAAACTTCAACCTCAACACCAGAAACAGCTACTACGTCAGCCATAACGCCTACCATCGCAGGAAAGCCGCCGATTCCGGCATGACGGTCGTCCCTTCTCCGCTTCTTGTGCTGCAAAGAATGGAAGGATTTGGAGCCTACTACGTCCGAATTTCTCCGCCTCTTCGACCGAACCACCCGGAGGAAACGGAGGATTGGTGGGGGGAGCTTCGCGATTTTCCCCTCGTACCGCTACTGTTTTCTTCAGATGGCCCACACTGCCTCTATGCCATTGCCAGTGAGCGGGAAGCCGAGTCGCTGGATAGCCGGGGGTTTCGCGTCGATCGATTGGGTGCGCGAAACCTTCCCGACTTCACAAGCCTCATCCTGGCGCGTCCGGGCCGCAGGTTACAGGATGCGGAGGAGAGAGAGAATACTCCGCCACTGATTCCCGTCGCGGAAGTTCTCTCGAGCATTCCAGACGGGTTGTTGATCGCTTTGCGCGGAGGCGCGGGTCCACTGGGACTGCCGTTTCAGTTACAGGAAGACGGCGACGTTCAGTGGCTGTCTCCGAACTACAGTCTTCTGCAACCGGTGGAGCCATCGCCCCCTGAGCTGTTCTTACCGGAAGGTTCTCACCAAGAAAACAACTTGCTGGATGTCCATACTTTGGGAGTGGCGCTTACGTCTGACGAGACCAGTGCCTTCCTTGGCCTTACGGCCGCAACCCTGTCCACCGCCATCACCCCGTTTGCCTCTCCCAACGGAACACGTTACCTGGAACACCTCGATCAAAATCGCGCCGCCGTGAGGAGCGCCATCACCACCCTTCGCAGTGCCAATCTCGTTGTCCCGGAGTATGGTGGAATTCGTGTCACCTACAATGACTTGATTGTGAGCAACGCCGTTGGCCAACTGCATGGACAGTCACGAACGGATGTTGTCATTCTGGCCGCACATCTCGACACCATCGCCAGCAATGAGCTCTCCTTTCTAAACAACAAACGGCCACCGGTGCCTGGGGTAGACGACGACGCAACCGGGATGGCTGCTGTGCTCTGTGCCGCAGGGATTATTTCCCGCCTGGCCGCGGCCCGGCAACCTCGCCGAAGCATTCACTTCGTCCTATTCAACGCCGAAGAGGTCGGCATGGTGGGAAGCCAGGTCTACTTGGACTACCTGCAGACCAATCAGGTGCGCGTTCACGCGATGATTCAACTCGACATGATTGGTTACCGTCCACCAGCAGCCGGCCCGGCTCATCCCTGGGAAATTCACTGTGGTCATAGGGTCTCCGCCACCAGGGATCGTTGCGTTCAGCTGGCCACGGTGATCGACGCACTGCGGCCGGCCTTGGCAAGCACCACTCTACAGGCGGCTCAGAAGATCACAGCCTTTGGAGACTCGGCGGAAAAAAGCGATCACCTTCCTTTTCAGAATGCAGGCATCGCTGCCTGTTGCCTGTCGGAGAACTTCACGGCCGGTCCTGGCGTGGGCGATCCGGAGGAGGGAAATCCTCACTACCACACTCGTCAGGACACCCTGGCACACATCAATTTCGACTACGCTGCCGCCATCGCCCGCGTGGCCGCCGCCGCTGCATGGCTCCTCGCAAAGTAATCGCAGCGCGCCTCGCCAGTCGAGTGCGTGCACTCAACCTGCAGGCTCACATCGAAATCATTGGTCCGCTTTCCATCGAGTCCTTCGCGCCCCGCGCACAAGCTCTGAAGCGAACCCGCCGCCGCTGGCTACTCGTGCAATCCGATCACTCCGGATGCCGCATCGGTCCATGGTTCCGCGCCCGTGGCACTCCCTGCTGGCAGTGCCTCTTCCAATGGCTCGCGCTTCGCCCCGTTCCCCCAGTCGAGCCCAAAGGGGAAATCATCCCAGCAATCCTCGAACAGATTCAATCCGCCGTCCACAACCCACGACAATTCCATCACCGCCTCTGTCATATCGACACACAGGGCGCCATATCCTGGCATCCGGTCCGATCGCGCCCCCAATGCCCCAACTGCGGCGACCCGGCCCGAGTTCTCCCGGAGGGCTTTCCCAGAATCACGCCCCAACCCGGCACACCATCGGTCGATCCGTCGGTCTTCATCAGCCAGCAGACCAGCGTCGTCTCCTTCCTTCGCGATTACCCTGCCAAAAACTTCTACGCCGCCGAAGCGCGCTTCGTCGCACCATATGATCCACGTGTACCCGAACCTCGCCGCTTCACCGAAGGGCTCGCGTTTGGCGGCGGCGCGACACTCGAGGAAGCACGTCTCTCGGCCACTGCCGAAGCACTGGAGCGCTACTGCACCGTCGCACAAGGCACCGAACCCCGCGTCACCGCATCCTACGAACAACTCGGCGATCAGGCAATCTGGCCTCCACGCTTGTTCCAGTTCAGCGATCGCCAGTACGCCCAGCGCGATCGATGGCATCGTGGCCGGTGGCGTTTCCCTTTCATCCCCATACGCTACGAAAGCAACTACCGTATTGATTGGGCTGTCGGCTGGTCGCTGACTGCACAATGCCCGCGTTTGCTGCCCCTCAGCTATTGCTACTTTGCGTCCACACCGGAAGGCCAGCCCTTGTTCGCCGCGGCAGACTCCATCGGATGCGCTGCCGGTCCGTCACTCGAACAGGCGATCCTTCGCGCACTGCTCGAATGTATCGAGCGTGATGCCATCGCCGTCTGGTGGGCCAATCGCATTGCTCGCCCCTCGATTCCCGCCCACGAGTACGAATCCGACCCAGCAGTCCAAGGCGCGTTAACCGCACTCGAAGCTCTCAATCGCCGGCTGACCGTCCTCGATCTCAGCACCGATCTCGGGGTCACTGTCCTCGGCGCAGTCTCCTGGAACGCAAAGCGCCGCAGACCGGAACTCGGCTTTGGAGCCGATCCCAGCCCTCGCCACGCGCTCCGCAAAGCGATTCGCGAACTCGCCCAAACCGCTATCGGCAATGCCGCGCCGGTCACCATCCAGCCACCACGCGGTTCCATGGAATGGGTGTTCCTGCAATGGAGGAGAAGCGCAACGCCCGAAACCGAACCTCATCTCCTGCCGCATGGTTCCCGCCCGCTCAATCAAACGGAAAATCCAGGAACATTGCCGGCCCTGCTGCGCACATTTCATTCCCGTAATTTCGAAGTCATCGCCGTCGACCTCACCCGTCCCGAAATTGGGCTCCCCGTCGTACGTGTGGTCTGCCCCGACCTCCGTCATCCCGCCATGCGCCTGGCCGAAGGCCGCCTTTACAAGCTTCCCGTCGATCTCGGGTGGCAACGCCGTCAATTATTGGAAGAAGAGATAAATCCCGTGCCCTATCCCCTCTAACCAAAAATCTGCGCTATATAATAGTCACACTCCCTGTAGTATCGATCGCTTTATGAGGTGACTATGAACGACCACAAAGAAGCCCACGAGCTTGCCCATTTTTATGTCGATGGCGCGCTCAGCCGCCGCGAAATGATCCGCCGCGCCCGCCAGATTGCCGGCGGTGTAGCAATGGTCAGCGCCGCACTCAACAATATGGGCGCCCCCTTGAAGGCGCAAACTTCTTCCTGCCCGGTGGATCTGCGGGTGCCTGCCGATGCGCCGGACATCGTCGGTGAGGACGTCCAGTTCCCCGGCGACAGCTCGCCGCTGTTCGCCTATGTGGCCAGACCGAAGCGCGACGTCAGAGATCCCATTCCCGCGGTCCTCGTGGTTCACGAGAATCGCGGGCTCACGGAGCACATTCGCGACGTGACCCGCCGCGTGGCCCGCGCCGGCTACATCGGCCTCGGCATCGATCTCATTTCGCGCTTCGGCGGCACGGCGCAGTTCCCCGATCCCGCCGATCAAGGCCGCCTTTACGGCCAGACCACGACCGAAGGCCGCCTGGCCGACATGCGCCAGGCGATTGCTTACCTCCGCACCCTTCCCGATGTATTCGGCGAGAGCATTGGCACCGTGGGCTTCTGTGCGGGCGGCGGCAATGTTTGGAACCTCGCCGTCAGTGGCGAAACAACCCGCGCCAACGTCGTCTACTACGGCCCCACTCCTCCGCTCGATCAGATCGCCAACATCAAGGGACAGATGCTCTGCCATTACGCCCAGACCGATCGAGCACTCACCGCGCAGGGCGTCGCCACCATCGTTCCGATGAATACCATCCTGAAGCGTTATGGTTTCCACATCTGGGAAAACGTCGGCCATGCCTTCAACAACGACACCGGCGCTGCCTTCAACGCCAAAGCCGCCTGCGACGCATGGAACCGCACCATCGAGTTCTTCTACACCCACTTGGGCTAAAGTAATGGAGGAGTGAGCGAAATCCACTCCTACTACACGGAATCCAACGAAGCAGACCGGCTCCTCAGTGGCTCTGGCCTGCTCGAATTCCATCGCACACAGGAACTCATACTCCGCAATCTGCCCGCCGGCCCGCTGTCTATCCTTGATGTCGGCGGCGGGCCCGGTCAATACTCTGCCTGGCTCACCACCCTAGGACACTCTGTCTATCTGCTCGACCTCGTGGAAAAGCATCTCGATCAGGCATCGCGCCTCGGCCTCGCCGGAGTAAAGCAAGGCGATGCCCGGTCGCTTCCTTGCGAAAACGCCTCCGTGGATGCGGTGCTGCTGCTTGGCCCGCTCTATCATCTCACTGCCATCGCAGACCGTATCCTCGCCATTCAGGAAGCGCACCGCGTGCTCAAACCCGGCGGTATCCTCTTTGCCGCCGCCATCTCCCGCTACGCATCTTTGCTTCACGCCCTGGTCGACGGCTTCGTCGATGACGACGCCTTCTGGCCCATCCTCACCCGCGACCTCGACGAAGGGCAGCACCGCAACCAAACAGGCGTTCCCAAATACTTCACAACGTCCGTCTTCCACAAACCCGAAGAATTACGTGACGAAGTCCGCCAGGGCGGCTTCCCCGAAGCCGAAATCTACGGCATTGAAGGCCCGGGTTGGCTGGCCAAAGATTTCGATGACCGCTGGCGCGACCAGGCCCGCCGCGAACGGCTCCTTTCCCTGGTGCGCCGCGTGGAACGCGAAGCCCCGCTGCTCGGATCGAGCCTCCACCTCTTGGCAATCTGCAGGAAAAATTTATGAACGCAATTCTATTTTTCGCTTTGGCGGCCGCGTGCGCCGCTCAAAGTATCCCCCGGCCGGAGTACCCTCAGCCGCAGTTCGAACGCCCCCAGTGGTTGACCCTCAACGGCACCTGGGAGTTTGAATTCGACGACGCCAACGCGGGCCTCGCCCAGAATTGGGCCGAGTCCCCGAAAAAATTCTCCCGCACCATCACCGTCCCCTTCGCTTTCGAAACAAAGATGAGCGGCATCGGCGATACCGGATTCCATCCCTGGGTCTGGTACCGGCGTTCTTTCATGCTGCCCGCCGACTGGTCCGGTAAGCGCGTCCTGCTGCACTTCGGCGCGGTCGACTATCGCGCCTCGGTCTGGGTCAACGGCAAACTCGCCGGCTCGCACGAAGGCGGCAGTGTTCCCTTCCGCTTCGACATCTCGGACCACCTGCTCAAAGGCGGCAACACCATCACCGTGCGCGCCGAAGACCCGCCTACAGACCGTTTCCAGCCCCGCGGCAAACAATATTGGGAAAAGCAATCCCGTGGCATCTTCTACACCCGCACCACCGGTATCTGGCAGAGCGTATGGATGGAAGCCGCAGGTTCCAGCTATCTGGAAAAGGTTCGCATCACGCCTTCCCTCGATGGCGCCGTGCGCTTCGACGGCAAGATCGCCCGCGCCTCCGAAGGACTCTCGCTGAAAGCCACCATTCGCTCCGGCAATCGCGTTGCCGCCACCGGCCAAACGACGAATGAACAGAATCGCGTTTCACTCACCCTTCGCGTCGCCGACCCGCGCCTCTGGAACGTGAATCAGCCCAACCTCTACGACGTGACCTTTGAGCTGATGCAAGGCGGCGCCGTGCTTGACACGGTGAAGTCCTACTACGGTTACCGCCAGGTCACCTCAGAGCATGGCCGCGTCTACATCAACGGCCGTCCCACCTATCTCAAAATGGTGCTCGATCAAGGCTACTGGCCCGAGTCCACCATCACGCCGCCATCGGAGGAAGCCATCAAGTTCGATATCCAGGTCACCAAAGATATGGGCTTCAATGGCGCGCGCAAACATCAGAAAGTCGAAGATCCGCGTTACCTCTACTGGGCCGACCGCATGGGCTTCCTCGTCAGCGGCGAGACCGCCAACGCCTATCTCTTCGATGAAGACTACGTCGCCCGCTTCACCCGCGAATGGATGGAGATCGTCGAGCGCGACTACAACCACCCCAGCATCATCATGTGGGTGCCGGTGAACGAAAGCTGGGGCACGCCCAATCCGCGCGACATCCAGCAGCAGTATCACCTCAAAGCGAACTACATGCTGCTCAAATCGCTCGACCCCACGCGCCTCGTCATCGACAACGACGGCTGGGAACACACCGACACTACCGATCTCTTCGGCTTCCACGATTACACCCGCACCGGCCCGCTCTTCCTGGACAAATACAAAGACGCAGGCAAGCCCGGCTGGGTCTTCCCACCGAACGGCCGCGCCGCCGTCGCCCCGCCCTTCCAGTACAACGGCTCGCCCCTGTTCCTCTCCGAATTCGGAGGCATCTCCTACATCGCGCCCGGCAGCAATGTGCCCAAGGACGCCTGGGGCTACTCCGGTGTCGAGCCCGATCAGAAAGCAGCCTTCTCGCGCATGCTCGGCCTGTGGGACGCAATCTCCAAAATCCCGGCCATCACCGGCATCTGCTACACGCAGCTCACCGACGTGGAGCAGGAGATCAACGGCTTGCTCACCTACGACCGCAAGCCCAAGTTCGACGCCAAAGCAATGCGTGAGATGAACGATCTACTTCGCTGACGCCATCGCCAGTTCGATCGTGCGCCGCCGCTCCCGTACTTGGGGAAGGTTCGATCCGTTCTTCTCCATCTCGGCCAGACAATCGAGGCTCTTGCGATACCAATCGCGGGCCTCGGCGGAGCGGTTCATGGTGTGCAACCGGCCGAGTGCAATGTACACGCGAGACATCGCATCCAACCGCGGTTTACGCGATGCATCGGCCGGAACAGACTCGGCGATTTCCCGAGCCTCCGTTAGCACCTTCGCTGCCTGCTCCTTTTGCCCCAGATCCAGGTGAAAGGAAGCAATGTGGTCCAGCGTGTACATCATGTTGTAACGCAGTCCCTTTTGCGCGGGAAGCGCCGCCGCGATCTCCCGTTGCATCGCCAGGGCCTGCTGGAAGTGTTCCAACGCGCCGGCCTCTTCCCGTATCTTGTGCAGCAACTCGCCGAGGGAAACATGAATCTGCGCGGCATTGGCCTTATAGGGCAGATTGGCCGGCGAAGCCTGCAGCAAGGCATGATAATGACTCAACGCCGATTCATAGTGCTTCCGGGCCGCACGCACATCGGACTTCAACAGCAGATTCGCCAGCGTCGCCTCCGCATCGGCCATATCTCCGCGAGCGAGCGCGCTGCGCGGATCGGCCTTGTGCTGCTCGGTAGCGATCTCCAACGCCTTATTCAACGTTTGGGCCGATTCCGCCGCCCGTCCGAGATTGTTGAAGTCGGGATCCCCCAACGCCGCCGCGCGCAGCATGTAGCCGCGAAACAGCGCCCGTTGATGGATGGCATTCGACGGGTTCGTTTCGAGCAGCTTCTTCCGAATCTCGATGACATGCCCCGTCGCCTCCAGCACCTTCTCCGGATGGCCCGCTTGCAGTTCGGCATCGGCTAGCGTCGTGTACACAGCCGATTGCATCTCCAGCGGCCCACTGGTCGTCGGACTCGCCTTTCGCCACCGCTCGGCATAGTCCAGCGCAATACTCAGGTTCTTCAGCGCCACTTCGTTATTCGATTCATTCCTGCCGCTCACACCCAGCAACCGGAACGCGCGCGCTGCCAGCGCATAAGACTGGGCGCCGGGCCTTGCCGCCACCACTTCCTCCGCCAGCTTCGCGCCCTTCCCTAACGACCCAGCCATGCCGCCAATCTCGAACAGCTTCAAATAGACATCAGAAAGCGCCGATTTATCGGCCGTTTCGAGCGACGGCATCTGCTCCCACAAAGCCACTGCCTTCTTGTAGCTCTCGATGGCGTTCTTGCGCTGGCCGATATTCGGCCGGCTCGGAGCCCCTTGCACATCGCCCACCTGCTCATAAGCCGCGGCCAATTCCTTGCGCAGCGAAACATCGGACTGCGCCGCCGCCGACAAGCTGTCCAGATACTCCAGCGCCGTCTTCACCAACAACTCCCGCGCATCCGTCGCTCCGGTCAAAGTGCGAATCTTCGGATCCAAATCGAACAATACGGTCCGCGCCAGCTTCCTCACCTGCTCAAAGCGATGCTGCGCCTCCGCTGCCTGCCTCCGTGCAATGCCCGCCTGCCATACCGCGGCACCCGCGCCGCCAATCAGCGAGATCACCGCTACTGCTGCCGCCGCCACGGGAAGCCGGTGACGCTGCACAAACTTCCGCATGCGATAGCTGCGCGTATCCGGCCGCGCCAGCACCGGACGGTTCTCCAGATAGCGCCCGATATCCTCTGAAAACTGCACCACCGAAGCGTACCGCCGCTCCGGCTCCTTACGCAGCGCCATCAGCACAATCGCATCCAACTCCGCGCCTAATTGCGGCGCTTCCACCGCATCGATACACACCACCTGCGTAATCTCCGCCGGCGTGTACTTGCTCAACGCATGCGGCCGCCGCCCGGTCAGCAATTCATACAGCACGGCGCCCAGAGAGTACACATCGGTGGCCGTGGTCACTGCATCGCCACGAATCTGCTCCGGACTGGCGTAATCCGGAGTAAAGAACCGCATTCCCGTCATCGTCAGTGCCGCTGAATCCGGCCCCGGCTCCAGCAGTTTGGCGATCCCGAAATCGAGCAGCTTCAACTCACCCTGTTCATTCACCAGGATGTTCGACGGTTTCACGTCGCGATGAATCACCAGGCTTCTGTGCGCATGCTCCACCGCGTCGCAGGCCTTGCGAAACAGCATCAGCCGATCGGTGATCGCCACATGGCGCGCCTGGCAATACTCCGTAATGGACTTGCCCGGAAAATAATCCATCACCATGAACGGATGCCCGTCCTCGGTAATGCCCCCATCGATCAGCCGCGCAATGTTCGGATGCGCCAGCCGCGCTAGAATCTGCCGCTCCTGCCGGAAGCGCGCCATGATTTCTTCGCCGCCCTGCACGAACTTGATCGCTACCTGGTTTTCGAACTGGCCGTCGTCCCGTACGCCCAGGTACACCACGCCCATGCCGCCTTCACCCACAGGTTGCAGCAACCGGTAGGCGCCGACACGCGCTCCCTCCGTCGGAGTCATGGTTGCTGCCAACCTGCTGATGGCCCCGTCAAACACCATGCCGGCCTCTTCCCCATAGCCCAGCAGCGCGTGTACTTCCGCCATCAGCGATTCGTCCCCCCCACAGGCTTGGCGCAGGTACGCCATCCGTTCCTGGGGAGCCCGGTCCATCGCCTCGTGGAAAAGCTGTTCAACACGATCGTTCATGGCTGAGAGCCATTCTACCCTCGAAATCGCCCATTTTGACCAGAAAAGTGCCCAACTTTATTTTCCACGCGCCGTGAGCGAATGCCCCCAGGAAATGCCCTATCAGAAAGTGAGGGGCTGCACCAGAACAACAAAAATACAGCAGCCGGAGGTAGAAATGGGACGGTCATCCTGTAGTGTTTGCGGCGGCGTATGCCAATCGATGGCGCTGGTGAAAGAGCCATCAAACTGGAGAGCCTTGCTCGCCCCGGACGGGCATTGGAAAGGACCGGCAACCGGCAGCCGGTATCGCATCGGGAAAGCCTCGGAGAAGGACAATTGGTGGACCGTGGCCTCCAAGGACGGCTGGTCCGATCCCTGGGCGCTCATCGACTACAACTTCAAAACCAGCGACCCCGAAGAGGTCAACTGGTACCTCTACCACTTCGTCGGCTGCCGCGTCACTCGCGATCACAAGAACTTCTCCTTCGACAAAGCCACCCCCGGCATCATCTACACGAAGAAGAATCACTACGCCGTCGATGTCCCCAAGTATCCGCCTGCCGTCCCCGTCAATCCCAAGCCCCTCTTCACGCGCGGGCTCACCTGGTTTGGAGCAGGCGTCCAGATTAGTCACATGAATATCTCCACCGGCCAGACCACCGTGCGGGCTTACATGATCAACCTCGAGGATCCCTACTGCCGCTTCTGGCTCGATGTCGATACGGTCAAAGTCGGCGGCGGCGGCGGTGGCTCCATCGCCGGAGTCGCTGTCCTCATTACGGGCCTTTACGACCCCAGCGATGTCGTCCAGGCCCAGTGCGGGGAGTTCGATTTCGACCTCGCCCTGATGGGAAGTTGGGGTGGGGTCATCAAAAGCGTTCGCAATATTCCCCACCTCCGCACCCTTTACAACGCGGCTCGCGACATGCAGCACATCGCCCGCCCCAGCCTCATCGCCGATGTCGTCACCAACGCCAAACTGGTCAACAAAGCCAACGGCATTTCCGAAGCATCGAACGATCTCGAAGTTCACGTCATCGAAATCCCCTTCGCCGGATACGGGCTGCAAGGCAGCCTCCACTGGGGAGAGAATTTCTACCGCGCCCATCACGTCCGCCTCACTCCCGAGGAATGGGACTAACCTGATACATTCGTGAGGTGGCCGATCAACCTCTCATTCTCGTCACGGGCGCTACTGGCGCCCAAGGCGGCAGTGTCGCGCGTCACCTCCTCGCCCAGGGACAGTTTCGTGTCCGGGCACTGACGCGTAATCCCGCCCATCCCAAAGCCGAGGCCCTGCGCCAGGCCGGCGCTGAAGTCGCCGCCGGAAACCTCGATGACCCCGCCAGCCTTCATGCCGCGATGCAGGGCTGCTACGGAGTGTTCGGCGTCACCAACTTCTGGGAAGCCTTCGAAAAGGAACTCGATCTCGGCAAAAACCTCATCGATGCCGTGGCCGCATCGAACATCCAGCACTTCGTCTTCAGCAGCCTCCCTCACGTCTACGCGATGACCGGAGGCGAGTTGAAGGTCCCCCACTTCGACATCAAAGCCAAACTCGCGGAGTACGCCGTGAAGTGCGGCATCCCCATGACACAGGTCCACGTGGCGTTCTACTACGAGAACTTCCTCAGTTACTTCCCGCCACGCAAGCAGAGCGACGGCACCTACACCTTCGGCTTTCCCCAGGGGGACACCAATCTCTCCGCCGTCTCGGTGGCCGATATGGGTGGTGTCGTAGCCCCAATCTTTGCCGATCGCGAACGCTTCCTCGGCCGCACCGTCGGCATCGTCGGCGATGACGCGCCTCCAACTCGCTACGCCCAAATTCTAAGCAAAGTGCTGCACAAACCCGTCGCCTATCACCACATCCCGCGCGAAGTGTTCGCCGGCTTTGGCTTCCCTGGCGCCGACGACCTCGCCAACATGTTCGATTTCAACCGCCGCTACATCCTCAGCCGGCAAGCCGATCTCGACGAATCGAAACGGCTGTACCCCGCCATGCAGAGCTTTGCCTCCTGGGCCGAAGCCAATCGCACGGCTCTCGAAGGAGTGTTATGAAACTCAAAGATAAAGTGGTCATCGTCACCGGAGGCGGCACTGGCATCGGCCGCGGCATCAGTGAACGCATGGCGGCCGAAGGCGCACACGTCATCGTCAATTACGCTTCCTCCAAGGAAGCCAGCGAAGACACCGTCGCTGCCATCACCGCCGCCGGAGGCTCCGCCATCGCTTATCAGACCGATGTCGTGAACGAAGCGCAAGTGAAGGCCATGTTCGCCGATATCGCCGCGCGCTATGGCGGCATCGATGTCCTGGTGAACAACGCCGGCTGGAGCAAACGCGTCCCGCACGCCCAGCTCGACGACCTCACCGAAGAGATCTGGGACCGTACTCTCAACACCAATCTCAAAGGCACCTTCCTCTGCTCGCGCGCCGTTGTGCCTTACCTCAAACAACGCCCCGGCGCATCCATCATCAACATCGCGTCCATCGCGCCTTACAGCGGGCAGGGCAGCTCTATCGTCTATGCGGCCTCTAAAGCGGGCGTCATCTCCATGACCAAATCCTTCGCCCGCGTGCTGGCGCCCGAAATCCGCGTCAATGCCATCTCCCCGGGCTTTGTGCGCACCCGCTTTGCCGGCTGGCCCAAGGAAGTCTTCGACGAAGCCGAAAAGACCACGCCCCTGAAGCGCATTGCCTCCCCGGAGGAACTCGGGGCCACCGCCGTATTCCTTGCCGCCGATGCGACAGCCATTACCGGCGAAACCATCAACGTGGACGTCGGCCAGACCGCTATCGGCAGGACTGTGTAAGTGTTCTCCCGCCGCATCCCCTGGGAACTGGAGCCGAACGACTACTCGCTACTGTTGGAGCGCAAACGTGCCTCCGGCGCGCCGCTTCTCGACCTCACCGAATCGAATCCTACCCGCGCCGGATTCCACTATCCGCCGGAGATCGCCGCAGCCCTCGCCGATCCGCGCAATCTGCTCTATGAGCCCAATCCGCTCGGCGTGCTGGCGGCGCGCGAGGCCGTCGCCCGCGAAATGAACACGGCCGTAGACCGTATCCTGCTCACCGCCAGCACCAGCGAAAGCTACAGCTATCTGTTCAAACTCCTCTGCGACCCCGGCGATTCCGTCCTCGTCCCGCAGCCCTCCTATCCGCTCTTCGAATTCCTCGCCACTCTCGAATCCGTGAAGCTTGTCCCCTACTGGCTGCGCTACGGCTCCCGCTGGGAGATCGATTTCGATTGGATGGAGTCGGCCATCACCGAGCGCACCCGCGCCATCCTGCTGGTCAACCCCAACAACCCTACCGGCTCGTTTGTCACCCAGGACGAAGTCTCCAGGCTCGCGGAGATCTGCGCCAAGCACCAACTCGCCCTCGTCAGCGATGAAGTCTTCTCCTGTTACCCCTTGGAGAGCCGCCTCCCCACTGACTGGAGCCCCGTCGAGGCCGATTCGCTGGTGTTTCGCTTGGATGGGCTATCAAAACGCGCCGGTCTTCCGCAGATGAAAGCCGGATGGATCGTGCTTGGCGGCCCCGCGCACGCCCGCGCCAGAGCCATGGAGCGCCTGGAACTGATTGCCGATACGTTCCTCTCGGTGGCCACTCCAGTGCAAAACGCACTACCGAAGTTGCTCGACTACGGCGCCGGGGTACGCCGCCAGATCAGCCAGCGCACTGCGGCTAATCTCGCCGCGCTGCGCAGTCAAGCCACACCGCTCCCCGTCGAAGGCGGCTGGACTGCGATCCTGCCACTCCCCGAAGGGACGGAAGAACTCTCTTTCGTAATGGAAAGGCTGAATCAGGACAACGTCCAAATCCAGCCCGGTTTCTTCTACGATTTCGAAGCTGAAGGCTACATCGTCCTCAGTTTGCTTGCTCCCGAGGCGACGTTCCTCGAGGGTTTATCCCGCCTGCTCCGCGCTTACTCCACGTGAGCCCGCAGGAACCACGCCATCTTCTCGTGATCTTGCAGCAGGCCGGTGAGGAAGTCCGCGGTTCCCACATCGCCCAGCTTGTCGTCCACAACGCCGATGTCCTCCCGGATCTGCCGAATGATCGATTCGTGATCCGCCAGCAGCAGCGACGCCATCTCCTTCGCCTTCGGCGGATGCCCTTCGTGCTCGCGCAGCCGCGCTTGCCCCAGGAACTCCGTCATCGACCCCGGCGCCACCGACCCCAGCATCCGGATCCGCTCCGCCGTCGAATCAATCGCTTCCGCCAGTTGGCCGTACTGATCTTCGAACAACTTGTGCAACTGGGCAAAGTGCATCCCTGTCACGTTCCAGTGGAAATTGCGGGTTTTCACGTAAAGCACATGCTGGTCCGCAAGGTGCTTCTTCAGAATCTCAACAATTGCGGACGCCGCGTCCGCCCCAAGTCCGATACTAATGTGTTCCAGTGTCTTTGCCATAAGCTATATAGATGCGCGCACCGCGCCGGATGATACAGCTATCCGGCAATCGCGACGCACTCAATTTCAACACGCACATCGCGTGGCAGCCGGGCCACCTCCACCGTCGCCCGCGCCGGAGGATTCTCCGTGAAATAGCGCCCGTAGACCTCGTTCATTTTCGCGAACTCGCCCATGTCCTTCAGGTACACCGTCGTCTTCAGCACCTGCCCGAATGACGACCCGGCAGCTTCCAGCACCGCCTTCAGATTCTCCATCACCCGCTCCGTCTGGACGGTGATATCTCCTTCCACAATCTGCATCGTGGCGGGATCCAGCGGAATCTGCCCGCTCAAGTACACAACCCCGTTGTGCTGGGTTGCCTGCGAATAAGGGCCGATGGCCTTCGGCGCGCGCTCGGTAGCAATGATGTTTTTCATGGTGGTTGGAAACTCCCAGTATACGTGTTGTCGCTATTTTTGTAAGATTCTACTGATCTTCGCTCCCTCCCTGCGACCCACCTCCCAGCCCCAGGGTTGTAACCTTACAGAAAGGGCTACTCAACCTCATGCCAGGAAAGTTCTGGGTTCTTCTCTTTGCCTGCACCTTTGCAGAAGCACAACAACTCCGCTCCCTCAAAGCTGTCCCCATCCCCTCCTCTCCTGAGCGCGGTACATATGTCCGCAACCAGGAAGCACTCATTCAATTGGGTAAGGCCCTGTTCTGGGACATGCAGACAGGCAGCGACGGCCGCTCGGCCTGCGCCACCTGCCACTTCCACGCCGGTGCGGATCACCGCGTCCAGAATCAGGCGGTGGACCCCAACGCCCCATTCCCCCTCAACCTCGCTCTCGACCAGTCCCTCTTCCCCTTGCGCGTCCTCTCGAATCCCGCCAACCGCAACTCGCCCGTCCTCCGCGATTCCTCCATGCGCATCGGCTCGGCCGGTCTGTACCGCCGCAAGTTCATCGACATCGTCCCCGGTCAGGCCACGGAAATCGGCGCCGACTTGTTCGACAAACCCGAGTTCATCGCCGGCGACCTGCAGGTTCGCCGCGTCACCGTCCGCAACAGCCCTACCATCATCAATTCCGTCTTCAACGTGCTGAACTTCTGGGACGGCCGCGCCAACCAGATCTTCGATGGCTTCACCGTCGCGGGCACCCCTGATGCCACTCCCGGCATCGCCGTCGTCCGCAACGGAACGCTCGTCCGCGAGCAGGTCCGCATCACCAACGCCAGTCTTGCCTCACAGGCCGTCGGGCCAGCTCTCGATCACCTGGAAATGTCCTACGAAGGCCGCACCTGGCCCAAACTCGGCCGCAAGATGCTCAGCCTCCGGCCGCTTGCCCTCCAGAAGGTCGCGACCGACGACAGCGTGCTCGGCTCGCTCGCCCAGGCCGAAGGCCGTGGCCTGCAGGATCGCGTCACCTATCTCGGGCTAATTCAGGAAGCCTTCCAACCAGCCTATTGGGAATCCAGCGAACTGATCGATGGCGAAAACACCCAGGTCGAGCACAACTTTTCGCTCTTCTGGGGCCTCGCCATGCAGGCCTACCAGGCCACCCTCGTTTCCAACGACTCCCGCTTTGACCGTTTTCAGGAGGGCAATCGCGGTGCGCTCACGGCCGAGGAGCAGCAAGGCTTGAACCTCTTCACCGGCATCGGGAATTGCAACGAGTGCCACAGCGGCGCGGAATTTACCGCCGCCAGTTTCAGCGCCCGCAACAATAACGGAACACTCGACAACCACGCCTTCCGCCGCACCGGCGTCCGCCCCATCGACGAAGATACCGGACGAGGGGACGGCAACTTCAAAAGCACCGGCCTGCGCAACGTCGAACTCACCGGCCCCTATTTCCACAACGGTGGACAAGCCACGCTCGAACAGGTGATCGAGTTCTACCAGCGCGGCGCGGATTTCAACCCCAACAACAACGAAATCCGGGCCTTCAATCTCACCGGCGCCCAGAAGTCCGCACTCGTCTCGTTCCTCAAGTCACTCTCCGATGAGCGCGTCCAATACGAACGCGCCCCGTTCGATCATCCGGAGATCTGCGTCCCTGCCGGCCACATCGAAACCAAACCAGGCGCCTTGGCTCCTGGACCGGAACCCTTCCCCCGCAGCGCCGCCGAGCGCTACATCGCCATCCCCGCCGTCGGCTCGGGAGGCAATGCCGTGCCTCTGCAAACCTTCGAGGAACTCCTCCTGGGGATTGGCACAGACGGCTCCCGGGCGCATCATATGAAAGAGGAGTGCACCGCGCCATTGCCCTGATGTTTCCCCCGAACGCCCTTTCCGGTATCACCGTCCTCGATCTGACACGCCTTCTGCCCGGCCCCATGGCCACCCAATGGCTGGTGGACATGGGCGCACGGGTCATCAAGATTGAGGATCGCGGCCCCGGCGACTACATGCGCACCCTCAACCCGCAGTTATTCGCCAGCGTCAATCGAGGCAAGGAATTCCTTTCGCTCGATCTGAAGCAGGAAGCGGATCGCGAAACCTTCCGCCAACTCGCCTCCCAAGCCGATGTCCTGGTAGAGGGCTTCCGTCCCGGTGTGATGGACCGACTCGGCTTCGGCTGGGACGCACTGCACGCACTCAACCCGCGTCTCGTTTACGTCGCCATCACCGGCTACGGCTACAACACCCCTTACCGCGACATGGCGGGCCACGACATCAACTATCTCTCCCTCGCCGGCATCCTCGATCAGTTCGCGCCCAGCGGCGGCCCTCCCGTCATCCCTGGCATTCAAATCGCCGATCTCGCCGGCGGGTCGATGTACGCCGTGATGGGCTTGCTCGCCGCCCTCAATGCCCGGCACCGCACCGGAGAAGGCGCCTTTATCGACGCCAGCATGACTCACGGCTCGGCGCTCCTGCTACCCGTTGCGCGCACGAATGGCGAAGCCATGCTCACCGGCCGCTATGCCTGCTACAACATCTACCAGGCCAAGGACGGCCGCTACGTTGCCGTTGGCGCCCTGGAAGCTAAGTTCTGGGCCAACCTCTGCACCGCTCTCGAACGAGCCGATCTCATCCCCGATCAATTCGCCGAAGACCCACGCCGCCAGGAAGTGATCGCCGAACTCCGCACCATCTTCCTGCAACGCGAAGCCGAAGCGTGGTTCCAATTCTTCCGCCACATCGACGCCTGCGTCACCCCTGTCCGCACCGTCACCGAAGCTGGCGACGATTGGAACTAAAAGCGATTCGAGTGCATTGGTGTGAATTCGTGGCTTTGTTCACTCCTCTACCACCTCGATCGCGTTCACCATCGCCCGGTTGGCATGCGGCACAAACGACAGCACCAGCCTCCCCTGCCCATCCGGCCTCAGACCCGTAAAACTCTTCGTCACCACATTATTCGCCGGCCTCTCCGCCAGCAAATCAAACCTCTGCAACAACGGCCGGAAATTGCAGAACACATCAAACACCCGGTCTCCCGGCTTCCCATTCCCCGACCCCGCCTTGCTCCACCAGAATTCCCAGAAATGCAGATTCACCCGGTAGCGTCCCTCCGCCACCGGAATCGCATACTGAAATGTCCCGTGCCGTTCCCCCACGTACAGCCGCGCATCGGGAGTCCCCGATGGAGGCACCGGCCGCACAATCTGCCGCCCCCCTCGATAGAAGAGATCGGCTTCCCATACGTTCCCCTTCGCATCCACATACGGCTGCGGCCGGGCCACAATCCGCACCGGCAACAGCTTCCCCACGGTTCCCGGCCGCACCACAATGCCGTTCACAAACGCCCGCTGCGATCCGCTCGAAAACTGGATCTCCAGCTTTCCGTCCACTCCCGGCTTCACATCCTTGAACACCCGGAAATGCGCCTGATGATATCCCCCAACTTCGTCCTTCACATCGAAGTTGCGCAGCACCGGCTTGCCGTTGAACGACACACCGAACTCCCTCGTTTCATCGGCCGGGTTCACGAAAGGACCCGCTGAGATCGGTGGCTCGGCGAAAATCAGCATCACTTCATAGGTCCCCGGCTCCAGCGGAATCGAGTACCGGAAGTTCCCCTGGCGCAACCCGCCCAGCACGTTGGCGTCATAGCCCTGCATGGTCTCCATGTTCTCCAGAATCAGCGGTTCGCCGCCCTGGTAGAACCGGTCCCCTTCCCACACGTTGCCGTATGGATCGGTGTAACGCATCACCGGACGCCCGCACAGGATCCGCAACGCCTTGCCGGCCTTCAACGGCTTCTCAGGAGTCACTGGCGCAGGCGCAGTTTTCGCCACAACTGGAATCTCGCGTACGGCCTCCCGCCGCATCGTCGCCGCCCCAATCACCGCCATCAACAGCACGCCGACCCCAACCGGCAACACCCACCTTCGCCACCAATGCTCGGCAACCACCGGCGGAACTGGTTCGGCCACCACCACCGGCGTCACAGGAACGGGGAATTGAAAGTCTAATTGGTAGGATTTTTCTGGCAGCAGGATCCGAACCGCATCCGATTTGCCCTGATAATGCTCTCGCAACCGCTTCCGCAGCCGGTGCATTTCCACCCGCACAATGGAGTCATCCTTCGGATCAAACTCCGCCGGACGTCCGAATGCCTCCGTGGCAATGGTGAACTCTTTCAGCTCTTCCGCCTGCCCGCTGAAACACTTCTCACATAGATACAGGAACAGCCGCTCCTGCCCCTTCGAACGCTCAAACACACCGCTTCCGAGCAGTGCCTTCACGGCGTCGCTTCGTGCATCCGACAACGGCAGAAAATCAAGGACTGCCACAGGCGAAACACCATGTTACACGAATTTTTTATAGCGCGTAACATGACTCAAAACAAATCACTTGTTACAATATTAGGCAATTGTAGCGTGGGAGTAGCAATGAAGTAACCCCAAAGCCCTTTCTTTGTCTTCTAACAGACCCTTACCATCCTAACTACTGCTTCCCGAAATCACGCCGTTCCAACATCAGGGGTGACGGCGCACTACACACTTCCAGTCAACGACCAACGTGAGGTTAAAGACCGCGTAATGAAGAAACATATTTCTTGGGGAATCCTGGCCGGCCTTCTCGCCGCCGGAACCGCCCTGGCTCAGAACGGCACCATCCAGGGCATCGTTGTCGATGCCCAATCCGCCGCCGTACCGAACGCCAAAGTCTCTGTCACAGACGAAAGCAAAAGTCTCGTCGTCCGCGAGACCACCTCGGACGTCGGCGGCAACTTCCGCCTGCTCCAGCTCCTGCGAGGCACCTACACCCTCAAGATCGAAGCAGCCGGATTCAAGACCGCTGAGAAGAGAGGCCTCGTCCTCGATCCCAACCAGATCATGAACCTCGGAGTCGTCACCCTCGACATCGGCCAGACCGCCGAGTCCGTCACGGTGGAAGCCTCCGCCCCCCTGATCGAGACCGCCACGGCCAACAAGAGTTTCGTCATCGACTCCCGTCAAGTCACTGAGTTGAGCCTCAACGGCCGCGACTTCCAGAGCCTGATGCGCACCCTCCCCGGCGTCGTCTCCAACAACTCCTCCGACTTCCGCCTCGCCTTCAACAATACCGATCAGTTCAACGTCAACGGCCTGCGCGGCTCGATGAACAACTTCTTCCTCGACGGCTCCATCAACACCGACGTCGGCGCTAATGACGGACAGTACACCCAGCTTTCCATGGACGCTGTCGGCGAGTTCAAGGTCCAAACCTCCACCTTCAACGCTGAACACGGCCGCAACCCCGGCATCCTGTTGAGCGCCACCACCAAATCCGGCGGCGCCGACTTCCACGGCACCCTCTACCACTTCGTCCGCAACAACGCCTTCGACACCCGCCTCCCCTTTGACACCACGGGCAAAGTGGCGCCGCTGCGCTTCAATCAGTTCGGCGGCAACATCAGCGGCCCCGTGCTGCTGCCGGGCATCAGCTCCAAGGACAAGAAGAAGCTGTTCTTCTTCTTTAACTACGAAGGCACCCGCGCTTCCCGCCCCCTCGGCGGCAACTTCGTCGATCTTCCTCACCCCGACCTGCTCACCGGCGACCTCAGCCGCCTCTACCGCGATGTGCCCATCGCCACCGCGCCGCAGTTCCGTACAGGGCAGGTGTTCCGCCCCGGCTCATTGCAGCGCAACGCGGCGGGCAACATTACCGGCGGTGACCCCTACCCCGGCAACATCGTCCCCCGCAGCGAGTGGAGCCGCAACGCGCCAGCCTTCCTCAAGGTGATCAATTTCCTCCCCGTCTCCGGCGGAGCCCCCCTTGCCACCAACCCTGAACTGGTCCGTGTCCCCTATCAGGACACCTACCGCTTCACCAAGAACCAGTACGTGGCCCGCGTCGACTACAGCGTTAACGAGAAGATGAACATCTTCTACCGCTGGGTGTGGGATCCGCAGCGCGAAACGCAGCAACGCGGCATCTTCACCACGCTCCCCAACCCCATCTTCCCCATGTACCGGGAGAAGCCGGGACAAAGCCACAGCGTGAACGTGATCAACGTCATCAATCCGCATCTCACCAATGAAGCCATCTTCACCGTGAACGACCTGAACCAGGTGGTAGACGTCGCCGCCGGCGTCCCCAAGGATCAATACGACAAGGATGCGCTCGGCTTCGCCTTCAGTGAGCCCTTCCCCGGCGTCAACACGCGCAACCGTTTCCCGCGCTTCGGCTGCGGCATCGGCACCTGCACCTTCGGCGGCTTCCAGGCCGGCTGGAAGAGCGAAGGGTCCACCATCGCCTTCACCGACAACATCACCTACGTCCGGGGCTCTCACCAGTACAAGTTCGGCTTCTTCTGGAATACGAACCTCAACGCCCAGCAGCCATCGGCTACCGATCAGCTCAACATCAACTTCGGGCCCAACCTGCAGAACACACGCGACACCGGCAACACCTTCGCCAACATGCTGCTCGGCAACTACACCCAGATCAACATGAGCGACGGCGTCTACTACGGAACATTCCGCTTCCACGGCGCCGAAGCCTATGCCCAGGATTCGTGGAAAGTGAACCGCCGCCTCACGCTCGAATACGGTGTGCGCTGGGTCTACTACGCGCCCACCTACACCCTTGGCAAGTTCCTTCAGTATTACTTTGACCCGGCCCTCTTCGATCCGTCGAAAGCCGTGAAACTCGAACTCGCCGCCGGGCTCACCCAGGGCACCATCATCCCCAACTCCGGCGATCTGACCAACGGACTGGTCCAGGAAGGCGCCAACGGTTACGACCGCGGCTTCACCCGCCGCCGTTGGAACCAGGCCTCACCGCGCTTCGGCTTCGCTTTCGATCCCTTCGGCGATGGCAAAACCTCCATTCGCGGCGGTGGCGGCGTCTTCTGGGAACGCATTCGCCAGAACAACCTCAACTTCGACGGTCTCGGCAACCCGCCGCTCGCCGGCAATCCCAGCGCCTATGTCGGCAACATGGATCAGGTGGGTGCGGCGACCTTCGCCAGCGGCCGCAAAGCTCCGCAAGCCGTCCGCGCCTGGGCTCGCGATGGCAAAACACCGACGATCTACAGTTGGTCGCTCGGCATCCAGCGCCAGTTGCCCGCCAACTTCGCCATCGACGCCGCCTACGTCGGCAACATCGTCCGCCACCTCATGGACGTACGCGATATCAACACGCTGCCGCTCGGCGCAACGCTCGATCCGAACCTGCTGCGCAACGTGAACAACGTGTCGAACGCCATCCGGCCCTACGTCGGTTATTCCAACATCAGCTTCACCGACTTCGCCGCCAACTCCAACTACAACGCCCTGCAACTCCGCGTCAGCCGCCGCTTCTCCAAATCGCTCACCACCAACGTAAGCTACACATGGTCGAAAGCCATGGGCCAGGCCGAAGGCGATGGCGACGGCATCCCTTACCCCTTCGATCGCCGCCGCGAATACGGCCCGCTCGACTACGACCGCACACACATCCTCACCATCGACTATGTGTACGAGTTGCCGAAGCTCGCCACCAACAACGGCTTCGCCAAAGCGGTTGTCAACGGCTGGCAGCTCAGCGGCATCACCCGCTTCTGGAGCGGCACACCGCTCACCGTCGGTTCCAACGGCAACCTGGGCACACTCACCGGCAGCCCCCGCGCCGATTACCTCGGCGGTGATGTATTCGAAGGCGGCAAGACGCGCTTCCAGTGGTTCAACCCGCTGCTGTTTGCCCGGCCCCAGGAAGGCAACCTCGGCAACACGGCCAACGGCCTCTTCCGCGGACCCGGCATCAACAACTGGGACGCTTCGCTCTTCAAGAACACGAACATCACGGAGAAGATTCGCCTCCAACTCCGCTTCGAGTTCTTCAACCTCTTTAACCACACCCAATTCGCGGGCCTGAACACCGGCATCTCGGTACCCAATCCGGGGCAGGCGGTAACACAGGCCACGCGCGGACGCACCGGTGAGGTCACCTCCACGCGCGACCCACGTACACTGCAATTTGGCGCTAAATTCTATTTCTAAGCTCCTGTACGTAGCGATCCTCCTGTCCGTCTTCTCGTTGTTCGGGCAGGAGGATCGCGATTTATTCGTCAACGGGGAAAGGGCTCTGCGGGCCGGGGATTACTCCACGGCCCAAAAGAGTTTCGAAACCCTCCTCAAACGCAATCCTAAAAACACCGCCGCGCTCGCGAACCTCGGAGTCGTCTTCGCCCAGACCCGCGATTACGAACAGGCCGCCGCTACCTACCGCAAGGCGCTCGCCCTCAATCCCACTCATCCCTTACTGCACCTCAACCTCGGACTGGCGTTGTTCAAACAGGATCAATATGCCGCCGCGGCCAAAGAATTCGAACAAACACTCACCCGCCAGCCCTCCCATTTACAGGCCCAGGAACTGCTCGCCTCCTGCCGCATCTACACCGGCCAGGCGGACAAAGCCGCCACATCGCTAGAAGCTTTGCTCAAGGATCGCCCCAACGACCCCAGCCTGCTTTTTCTCGCCGGGCTCGCCCAACTCCGCCTCGGCAAGCCGGATCAAGCCAAGCGATTCTTCAATCGCCTCACAGCCAACACCACTCCCGCCCAGGCTCACTTCCTGGCAGGCAAAGCGCTCGCCGAAAACGAGCAGTTCGACGAAGCCGTGCGCGCGCTCGAAGCCGCCCGCCAGGCCGACGCAAAGCTCGAAGGCATGCACCGCGAACTGGGGAAGGTTTACATTTCTTTACGCCGGGCGGAAGACGCCGAAGCCAGCCTGCGAGCCGCCGTCGCCGCCGACCCGGGGGACATCGAGGCCACCTACTTCCTTGCCGGAGCGCTCATCCTCCAGGACAAAAGCAAAGAAGCGATGCCCCTGCTCGACACCGTGGCCGCGCGGAGGCCTTCGTTCTGGGGAGTCCACTACTACCGCGGCCGAATCCTGCTCCAGCAAGGCTCCGTCGCCCCCGCCATCCAGGCACTGGAACGTGCGGCCACGCTACAGCCCACCGAATCGAGCATCTACTACCAGCTCGCCCGAGCCTACCGCCAGGCGGGTCGCCCCACCGACGCCTCCACCGCACTTAAGAAGCTGACAGCATTGAAGAAAGCGGAAAGCGACGATTCTACACTACTACGCAAAAAGTGATGAAAAGTGATGAATGGGGCTTTCTGCGAAACGAACCCAGCTACCAGGGCATCCCCCGCTTCGTCAGTTTCCGGCCCGCCGCGGCGGCAGCCTCATCCCCCGACCCAATCATGATTCCTTCCTTCAGATTGGCTTCGATGCTGCCCACTCGCACCCCATCCAGGAAGAACTTCTTGTTCGCCTTCACGGCCTGGAACACTTTCGATCGCATGGCAAGCATCTCCGCCGGGTACGGCTTGGAGTGGTCTACCGTGAGCTTCAGCGACCACGCCATGTCCCCAGGCCCCCATTCGGCAAAGGCGATGCCGGGCACGGCGACGGACTTCGCCACGTTGGCCACGGCAAAGCGGTCTTCCACCTTCAGACCGAGCAGGATCTCGCCTTTCGGATTCAAAGGCCACGTATCGGCGAGCCGGATGTAGTCGTCCCCGGAAACGCCCCACATCGTTGAAGCGTAGCCTTGGCTGCCGCTTCCGCGCGTGCCTTCGCCAACTCCTGCCGCTACCGGAGCAAAGGGATACCGCGTCGCCTCCACCAAGGCCCGCACTCCTTCGGGCGAACGCGCGTGGCACATTAGGATGCCATGCACACCGGTCCCAAGCACCTGCTGAATCATCCACGCATTGGCGCGCACGGTGGCTTCATCCGACGCTACCACCGGCAGCGTGACGATCACCGCCGGCGTGCGGTGTCCACTCTTCGTTGGACCAGCATCCACCAGGCCCTTCATGAACGCGCGCAGGGCCGAGATATCGAATGCCCCGTGTTCCATTTCGTAGTTGATGTAGTCGGCCCACGTCTTGGCCAGCTTGCGCCCATCCTCGTAGCCGCCGCCGCTCGTCGACGTGTAGTAGATGGGTTGCCCTTGTTCGAGCAGTTCGATTGCTTTGTTAATGCGCTTCGGCTTGTAGGAATCCGCGGCGCACAGGGCCAATGGAATGAGAAAGAAAAGTATGTGTTTCATGGCAAGGAAAAGGGCCCCAGTGCGAACACTGGAGCCCCTCTTTCTACCTCGATGTCGATCAGAATTGCAGGCGAAGCGTGTACTGCATCTCGCGCCCGCGATTGGTTGTGGCCTGGGCCGTGGAGCGGCCAATCAGCTGATTCCCCGGCGTGGTGACCGGGTTCGCCCACATCAGAGAGTTGGTGAGGTTATAGGCCTCAAAGCGGAACTCCAGCTTGTACGATTCCTTGATCGGGAAGGTCTTCGAGATCGTACCGTCGGTATTCCAGAAGATCGGCCCGGTGATGCCGGAGTATTGGTATTCGTTGGTGCGTGGCGTGAAGGCCGGCAGAATACGGAACACATCGGTGTTGAACCACTTCTGCGGACCGGGATTGTCGATGTGCAGATCGCCCGTCACTTCCGCCGCCGGGAACCGGATGAACTCGCCCGAACGGTAGGTGTAGATGCCACTGATCTGCCAGCCGCCAGCCACAGCGTTCAGCACCGGATGCATGGTGGCCCCGAACTTACGTCCCTTTCCGAACGGGAAGTCATAGGTGCCCGCCAGTGTTGCACGATGCCGCGCATTGTTCGACCCCAGCCAGAACACTTCGTTGCGGTACTGGGTGATGTCGTTGAAGTACGCTTCGTTGCGTTCCTGGTTGTAGTTGTAAGCGAACAGCACGCTGGCGCCGGCGGCGTACGTGCGCTGCACGCGCAACTGCAGCGCCTGATAGCGCGAGCGCCAACTGGTAGCGTGGTTCATTGTCAGAGCGCCGTAATGCGGATAGGGCCGCAACAGGCTTCCCCGCGTTACTGTGGGCTGATTCCGTTGCGTGCCCGGGAACAGTTCCGGAGTCAGGTAATTGTAGAACGGGTTCGCAATATTCTGCGACAACTGGGCCTTGTAGGTGTACGACAGGTTCGGATCCGCCAGATTCATCGACATGTCGAAGGGCACGTCACGGCCAATGTTGACGAAGTAGGTAGCATCCACCTTAAACTGCCCGGGCACCTCGCGCATGATGGTGAAATTGATGCGATCGTTCACCTGTGCCCTGTATTCCTGGCTGGCCCAATTGGCCGCGTTTCCGACGTTCGTATAAGCGCCCAGCGTCTTTCCGATCGGCAATTGGAGCGGATTGGAACTCGCCGGGAACGGGTTTGCCAGATAGGCTTGCGGGCGCCCTTCCACAAACGGCAATGGCGTCGAAGTCTGGTTGAAGCCGGGGCACCACGTACATGCCGCCAGAGTGTTGGCGCCGCTCGCCGCGCCGCCGCCGATGACCGGCACCGCGTAGCGGGCGAACCCAACGTTGATCGCCGTCTTATCGTTCACACGCACCGCGACTCCCATGCGCGGAAGGAAGATGTTCTTCTGCGTTGTCCATGCCTTGCGATTGTTGCTGTCCGTGAAATTCCAGACACCGTTGAACTTCGGCGTGGAGAGCGCCAGCAAGTCGGCTGGAATCACGGGTGGAGTTTTCTGCATCGCCGCGTTCGGCTTCGATAGATCCAAGTCCCGCGAGAAGATGTCGTTGTCATCGTACGGGCCCGATTCCCATTCGTAGCGCAAGCCGAGATTCAAGGTCACACGCCGCGTTATTTTCCAGTCGTCATGCAAGAAGAGGCCCATGAAGGGAGTCCGCATGGTCTGATAGGGATATCCGCGTGCCGCCGACCGGTTGTCGATCGCCCCCAACAGGAACGACGCATGCGCGTCCCCTGAGAGCGCCGTGTTCGGCGAGAGGTAGGTGTTCGCCGTCTGGTCCGGATAGAAGTTCCAGTTCATGAGGTTCGGGAAAATGCCGATCCCCACGTGATAACGGTACTCCGCGCCGGCCTTGAGATAGTGCGATCCGCGCTGCTGCGAGATCTTGCCGCTGAACGCATAGTGGTGCGGATGCTGATACCAATAGCTGCCCTTGCCGTAGGAACTGGCGGTTTGCCCGTTGATGATGACGTTGGGGTAGTACACCAGCGGCATGTCCTTCACGTATGGCGAATACCAGGGATTGTTCGGCCAAAACTCAGACAGCCCTTTTTCCCCCACCGCGTATTCCGGAGCCGAATAGTCGTCCTCCAGCATGGCGTAGCTGCCGCGGAGATTCATCACCGTGGACGGAGACAAGGTGTACACCAGGTCGCCAGCGATATTGCGCGAGTTCATGATGCCGCCGTTGTCATTCGGCATAGCGCGCGAATTGTTGGGTGTGTAGTTGCCCTGATCGAGCGTGGTCTTGAATTGCGAGTAACGGCCGAACACCTTCAGCTTGTCGTTGATGTTCCAATCCGTCTTATCGGAGAAGTTCGCGTTCTTCATCGGCCAGGGATAGGACTTGCGGAAATTGTTCGATCCGGAAAGATCGTCACCCGGGTTGTTCGGTCCCCAGAAGTCCGCCATGATGCGCCGCGCCGTCGGGTCGATCCGCGCCTGGGGAATAATGTTGCCCGCAAACGGCTGCCGCGTGGCAGTGTTCGTCGCTACATTGAGCACGGTGGTCACCGGATCATAGATCGTGCGCTGGGTGCCCGTACGGGTCAGGGAGCGAGAGAAATCGCCCGTGCGCTCCAGATCGGTCGGCATCGTGCGCACCGCATCCCGCGGCTCTTTCGTCCGCCATCCCTCATACGTAAGGAACGTGAACAGCCGGTTCTTCTTGATCGGGCCGCCAACCGTGCCGCCCCAAATATGGTTGCGCACGAAGTTAGGCGCCCGCGGCACCGCGGTCGGATTCACGACCGCGTTCAGGGAAGGATTGCGGCCGAAGTAATAACCAGTGCCGTGGATTTCGTTCGTCCCCGATTTCATCGACACGGACATTGTGCCGCCGGCCGAGTGCCCGAACTCCGCATCCACCGAATTCTGTTGAATCGAGAACTCCTGCACCGCGTCCATCGGCGGAGCATAGGACCCCTTCGGTCCAATCTGAAGGGGCGCCCCATCCAGCAGCAGGTCGTTCTTGGTGGTGGTGTTACCGCCTACGTCCATCTGCGACGAGGACCACATGAAGAACGGATTCTTCTCCGCCGTGTAGCGGCTTACGACGGCAGGATCGAGCAGCGCGAGTGTGAACGGATTCCTTGCCTTCACCGGCAGATCCATCAACATCTTGCGATCAATCGTTAATTCTCGCGTAGTGGTATTGAACTGCAGGGCGACAGCCTGCGAGGTCACGGTCACCGTCTCCACGACGGCGCCCGGTTTCAATTGGAAGTTGACGGTAACGTCAGCGCGGGTCTGCACCAGCACGCCTTCCTGCTGCTGACGGGAGAATCCCTGAAATTCCGCCGAAACCACATAGCTCCCCGGCTCGACGTTGTCGAACAGATAGCTTCCGTTCGTTCCGGTATCACGAGTGGCCGTGATGCCTGTGTTGATATTGCGGATGATGACTTTGGCCGCGGCGACTGCGCCGTCTGAGGTGTCGGTCACGATCCCTTGGATCTTTCCACGGTAGTCCTGGCTAAAAAGCTCCAGGGTTAGGAACGCGAGCAAAATGAAGCGGCTGAACAAGATGCGGACCTCCTTTTTGTGGACATGGGCCTGCAACAGAGCTGGTTCGGAACAGTCTACATGGTTTCATCGTGGGCCGCCACCGGGTGAGGCTCGCGAGTTTGCAGGATCGCCAGTACGCGTGGTAACCTAGTAGCTGATCTTGCCTCTTGTGCGCCCGTAGCTCAGTTGGATAGAGCGTCTGGCTACGAACCAGAAGGTCGGAAGTTCGAATCTTTCCGGGCGCACCATTCCTTCCAAATGTTACGATTTACCCTATCGTGACCCGACGACTTCTTTCTTCCCTCGCATTCATTCCGGCGTTGCTGTGTGCGCAGCCGGCGCTGACCATCTCCGCTCCCCGGCTCGCTCGCATTGATGCGCTGCTGGAACGCTACGTACAGGAGAATCGTATCCCCGGCGCCGTCGCTCTTGTGCTCCGCGATGGCACTCCGGTCTACCAAAAGGCCGTAGGCTGGGCGGATAAAGAAGCAGGCCGCCGCATGGAGCAGAACACCATCTTCCGCATCGCCTCCCAATCAAAAGCGATCACCAGCACGGCCATCCTGATGCTGGTGGAAGAAGGCAGGATCGGCCTCACGGAGCCGGTGGGCAACTTCATCCCCACATTCAAGAAGACCACCGTCGCCGACGCCAATGGCACCGTGACTCCGGCCAAGCGCCCCATCACCATTCACGATCTTCTCACCCACACCGCGGGTATCTCCTACGGCAACGAACCGCACATCGCGGCTGCCTACAGGGAAAAGGGACTTGGCCCCGCGGCCGGCAATGGCTGGTACACCGCGGACAAAGACGAGCCGGTCTGCGTCACCATGGAGCGTCTGGGCACACTGCCCTTCGTATCCCAGCCCGGCGAGAAGTACGTGTATGGCTACAACACCGACATCCTCGGCTGCGTGGTGGAAAAGGCGTCCGGAATGCCGCTCGACCGCTTTGTTGAAACGCGCATCACAGGGCCGCTGGGGATGAAGGACACGCGCTTCTTCCTGAAAGCAGAAGATCGCGATCGCCTCGCCGCCGTATACGCAAGCGACGGCCCCACAGCTTACAAACGCGCCGCGGAAGGCTCGAAGGGGCAGGGGCACTATGTTTCCGGCCCGCGGAAAAGTTTCGCCGGTGGAGCCGGTCTCACTTCCACGGCCCACGACTACGCGCGATTCCTCGAATGCATCCGGCGCGGCGGTATACTCGGTGGCGTCCGCCTGCTGTCTCCGCGCACCGCTCAGTTGATGCACACGAATCAGTCCGGCACCCTGCATTCCACCAATGGCGTCGGCTTCGGCTACGGCTTCGATGTGGCCGAACGCTATGGCTCGAAGGGACTCGCCGGCGTCGGCGCGTTTGGGTGGGGCGGCGCCTACGGCACCAGCTACCAGGTGGATCCCGAAAGCGGCCTGGTGGTGGTCTTCATGGAACAGTTGATGCCCAACGCCACCGACGTGCAGGCGAAGTTTCTCACCTCCGTCTACCAGGCTCTGGAGTAATCAGGCCTCAATGCGATACAGATTCTGGTCTCCGCGCAAGTAGATCGCTTTGCCGGAGATCGCAAACGAGGCGAGCGTGCGCTCCGGCACCGTATTGCGCGCCAGTTCCTTGTATTGCTTGCCGGGCGCGATGACGATGCTCTCGCCCTCTTCGCTCAGGAAGTAGATGCGCCCATCGGCGTAGACAGGCGAGGCGGAGTGGTTCCCGCCGATGCGCTGCTGCCAGTTCGAAGTACCCGTCTGCGCGTCCAGGCACGTGGCGATGCCGTTGTCGCTCACCATGTACAGCTCATTGCCAATCACGATGGGCGATGGTGTCAGCGGAACCGCGCGCGGGTGTTGCCATGCCACGTGCGATCGGGTGACGTTCCCTTTGCCATCGGGACGCACGGCAAACAGCACCGGCTGGAAGAATCCCGAACAAATGTACACCAAACCATGGGCGTAGACGGCTCGCGGCACATTGGAAAAACCATCGCCGTATTCGATGTACCAAAGCTCCTTGCCGGTGTGCGGATGGTAGGCATAGGCACGGTTGGCGCCAGGGCTGATCAGCTGCGGCTGCCCACCGTGCTCAATCACCAGCGGCGTCGTGTAGGCCTGATTGCCCTTGCCCCGCGGTGTCTTCCAGCGGACCTTCCCCGTAGCCGCGTCCAGCGCCACCACGAACTGCGCATCGAAGCCATCGCAACTGAAGATCAGCAGATCTTCGAACAGCGTGGGCGATCCGCCAGGCCCGTGCTGCGGCTCATACTTCAGTGTCTGCTTCCAGAGGATCTCGCCCTTTGTATTCAGACAGGCCGTGCCGTAAAAACCGTAGTGCACATAGACGCGGTCACCACTGACAATGGCCGTCGGCGAGGCGAAGCTGTTCTTCTTGTGGATGCCGGGGCCCTTGTCGCGAATCTGGAACACCTCAGTGTTCTGCAGCAGCTTGCCGCTCTGTTTGTCGAGTGCCAGCAGCCGCAGCGATGAGCCATCGTTGGTGGCCGTGGTGAGCCAGATGCGATCACCCACGATGGATGGCGAAGACCAGCCCTGCCCCGGCACGGGCACTTTCCAGCGCACGTTCTTTGCCCCGGACCACTCCAGCGCCAGCCCCGTTTCGGTGGAATGCCCTTGTCCCGACGGGCCTCGAAATTGAGGCCAGTCTTCCGCGCGAATGGCGCCTGCAGCGGCGAAGAACGGCAAAGTCTGGCGCAGAAGCGTGCGGCGATTGAGTGTGAAGCGTTCCATGTGGATTCCCAGTGCGGTTGCCGCCATGGTAGCAGAACGCCGCTTGCTTTTACTTCATGTGCTTATCGGCGAAGGTCAAATACTGTTCCCAATCGTAAGCCGTGATATCGTGCTTCCCGGCACGGATGTGATAGCCGATGGTGGAGTGCACCGGCTGATGAATCCCCGGCCATTCAGCGGCCGTGAGGCCATCCTTGCCCAATAGTTTGTACACGGGGCTGGCCGCCTTCGCGGAAAGAAATTCGCCACGCGGGTCGGCCCAGCGGTCTTCTTCAGCCGAAGCCACGTACACGGGACGCGGAGCAACCAACGCAATCAGCATGTGCTGATCCACGGGCAGATCCGCAACCTTCGTGTTGTAAGCCTTGAAATTGTCGCAGAACCAATGCGGGAACGAGGTGTTGATGCGGTTCACGGTCTCCCCAAAGTTGCGGCGGGCCAGTGCCGCACCGCCTTCGCCGGAATCGTTGGAGATCACAAGAGCGAAGCGTTGATCCGTGGCCCCGGCCCAGAGCGAGGTTTTGCCCAAGCGCGAGTGCCCATGCACAGCGACTCGCCTGGCATCGAGATCCTTATCCTTTTCGATGTAGTCGAGCGCGCGGCTCAGCGCCCAGGCCCAAGCTCCGATGGCGCCCCAATCATCGGCTTCGGGCTTCGTTTGCCCAGGACGGTAAAGGTGGGGAATGATGGAGCCCGCCAGGCCGTCCTTGTGATCCGGAAAAACCTCGCTGTAATAGACGGTGGCCACGGCATAGCCGCGTTTGATCGCCATCTCCACCGGCCAACGCGAAGCCGAAGATCCGCGGGCGCCCGGTTTGCCATCGCGCGTCCAGGCCTTGGAAATCGTGATGCCAGGGTCAAGGCCGATTGTCTGATTGCCTCCGAAGTTCATGCCAAGGAACACAGGCGCGGGCCTCTGGCGCTGGTTCGGAATGTAGATCAGCACAGACATCACCGGCCCGGGCCGTTTCCCGGTGAGCCACACCGCAACCTCCTTGCGCGTGGCCATGCCCCCAAGGGCGGCTGTGTCGCGCGAGGTCACCTCAAACTCCAGCTTCTTCGGAGCGGGAGCACTACGCCCATAGACCTGCGATTCGAACAGGCGCAGGATCTCCGGACGGCGTTGCTTCTGCCACATCGCAGGGCTGGTGACGGGCGTCCCGTTCTGCATCTTCAGCGGGTCGGGCAGAGTGTAGGAGCCAACCTTCGCTTCGTCGTAGTTCGCTTCGTTCGGGCCTTGGGCACAAAGGGCAAAGGAAATCAGAGTGAGAGCCGGAAGGAGTCGCATCAGTCAGCAGAGTATCACTTGCCGCGGGCGGCGAGCACGCAATCCGGATCGAGGCGCTGGATCTCCTTCAGCAACTTCGACGCCTTGGGATCACCCTCCTGCAGCCGGATGAGATACAAGGCGTAGGTCGCGTAGAGCCGCGACATCGCAAGCGATACCTTCGCCAGCACCGGAAGTTTGGAAGCCGGCAGAGCGTTGAACTCCTCGTACAGCGCTTGCGCTTCTTTCTCGATGGGGCGGTTGAGCCCCATGGGATCGGAAAAGTAGAGGGAATCGAGCAGCGCGTTGAGCCGCACCTTGCGATGCAGCGCCGGATTCGATTGTGATTCCTTGATCGCCTCGTTGGCCAGCCGCGTGCGCCGCACGACGGCATCGAGCAGCGCCGAGGCATCCCCCGCTTCATACGCTTGCCGCGCGATCGCCTGACCCAGGCGGATCTTCGCCATGGGGTTGTCGCCACGCGTCAGTGCCTCTTCCAAAAATGCCACTGCTTCGGACACGCGTCCCAGGAACATCAGCGCTTGCCCCAGATTGGCCACCGCGCCCGGATCGTTGGGCGCGATGCGCAAGATGCTCTGCGCGGCGGCGTGCAGCCGTGCCCAATCGGAGCTGACATAGCAGGCCCGCGCCAGATTGCGTAGCGCTTCCAAATCGTCCGGCCTGCGATCCAGATCCCGCAGCAGCAGATCCAACTGGCGGAACAGGCCCATCTTCTGCAGGAACGTGCGGCTGGGAAATACGTAGGTGCGATTGGGACTGAGGAACAGATGCCCCGGTTGCCGCACGCGTTGCATGAAGAAGTGATGCAGCGATTCGCGCCTTCGCACCTCGCCGAATCGTTCCAGGCTGTTGAACAACCGCGCCACTTGCGGACCCGCTTCGCGCGTGGCGCTGAGATGTTGCAGGTTCTTGAGAAACTGATCGAACTCCTGCTGTGCCTGCTTCTCAATCGACTGCGAGAGCGTGCGAAACTGTTCCAGCCTTGCTCCGGCGCGCACACCATCCCAGATGGCTCGCAGTGCTTCCAGTGCGTCCACACTCAACAGGACGCTGCCATCACGCTGCGACGATTTCACAACGCCCGAAGCGAGCACCTGCTCCATCCACTCGCGCGGCGGCGGAGGTGTGAGCCGTTCGGCAATTTCCGAGAGTGGGATGAGGGCCGGTGGTGCATCGCCAAGCAACGCATGCAGCGGCGAGAAGGAAGGCTGCGACGCCGCCTGCCGGATCGCACGCACATCGTAGCGATGCTGGCGGAAGAGGGCGACAATCTCATCCAGGCTGAGACGCTGTTGTTTCTGCAGTGCCTGGACAAGCTGGATCAATTCAATGGTGGCGCTATGGTACAGCGCGGACGTCCGACTGGTGCGGGTGGGAGGCGGCAGCAGTTGCTTGCGCAGATAGTAATGAACCGTCTGCCGATGAATGCCGGTTCGTTCGAGAATCGTCTTGATGGTGACGTAGCGCGGACTGGCCGCACTCACAGATCCCATGTGAGATCCTCGCCGTTCACCGGCACCTTGGGCTGGCTGCGTGGCTCCCACAGCGGCGTCTTCAAGGAAGCGGTCCACTTCTCCAGCCCCGCGCGCATGCGTTTCACGATCGCCGGATTCTGTTGCGCCAGGTCGGTCTTCTCGCCGATATCCTTGGCCAGGTTGTAGAGATGGACGATGTCGCCATTATGCAGAACCAGCAATTTCCAATCTCCCTGCCGCACCGCCATATTGCGCCCCGCGCGCCAGAAGAGCCACTCGTGCGCCGAGTCCTTCTTCCGGCCATCGAGATAGGGCAGCATATCCACCCCATCCAACTCGCGATCGGTGGGCAGCGGAACTCCCGCGGCAGTGAGAATGGTCGGCAGCACATCACGGGAAACGATGGGCTGAGAGTAAGTCTGGCCCGCTTTCAGGCGGCCGGGCCACTGCACCAGAAAGGGCACGCGGATGCCGCCTTCAAAGTAGGTGATCTTCGATCCGCTCAGCGGCCCGTTCGTTCCTGCCCGCGTGTACGTCGGGCATCCGTTGTCACTGAAGAAGAAGATCAGCGTGTCGCGCTCCAGGCCATACTGCTTCACTTTGCCCAGCACCGCGCCAATCGCGTCGTCCATGGCGATGGTCATCGCGGCAAGGGTGCGATGACGCTCGTCCTGAATAGAGGCGACACGATCGAGATATTTCGTTGTGGCATGCAGCGGCGTGTGCACCGCATTGAAGGGCATGTACAGGAAGAACGGTTTGTCGTGGTGCCGGTCAAGGAACGCAGTGGCTTCGCGTGCGAATGCTTCCGTGAGGTAGGCATTCTCTTCCACCGGTGTTTCGCCGCGATATACGGGTTGGGCGCGCTTCACCGGCGGCCTGGCGAGTGCGCCTGAGACATCCTCGGTTTCCGTGAACCGGGCATCCGGCGTCGCTTGCGTGACATAGGCATTCGCACCGTGGTGGAAGCCGAAGAACTCATCGAAACCGCGCCGCGGCGGCTGGAATTCAGGATTGCCGCCAAGATGCCACTTGCCCACCATCCCCGTGGTGTAGCCGGCAGCCTTCAGGTATTGCGGCAGTGTTTTCTCAGTGAGAGGCAGGCCCAGCCGCAGCTTCATGTCGCGTGCCGCGGGGCCGGTGTTGAATTCGAATCCGAACCGCTGTTGGTAGCGGCCTGTCATCAGCGCCGCCCGCGAAGGACTGCACACCGCCGCCGAAACATAACCGCTGGTGCACTTGATCCCATTGCGCGCGATGGAATCGATGTTCGGTGTGGGGACATCCTTCGATCCGAAACAACCGATATCACCGTATCCCAAATCATCGGCGAGCAAGATGATGAAATTCGGTTTCTTCGGCTGAGCCGGGGCCAGCGCAGCGGCGGCGCCGCCGCAAAGTGTCTGTAGCAGTTGTCTGCGATGCAAAGCGGTAATCTCCTTATTTCCTGCCGATCCAGATCGGGCTGGACCAGGCTGCTTCGCCATCCACCTGAATCATCCGCACGTAGAAGAAGTCATCCTTCTTCGGCGCGGCGGTTGGCCGGTAGCGGAAGCTGACGTCCCACGGCGCGTTCAGGCGAGTCTTGCGGGCAATGATCTTGGTGCTGGGCGTGACATCGAAAATGCCGCGTTTGGCGGCCACTTCGTCAATGCCAAAGCTCACCGTGTGTTTCGCCGCCTGGCTGGGAAGCAACGGGATCACGGTGACTGACCGTTGCCCGCCGGTGCCTGTCCCATCCTGTTCCAGCGTCGAAACACGGACGACAATTTTTGTTTTGGGCGAGGATTCGGCCAGGCGGAGCATCACCCCGTCCATATCTCCCCGCGTCTTGGCCCAGAAGGAAACCGTGCGGTCATCCATCTGCCGGAACTGATCGGTATAGTGATCCAGGCCAAGCGGCTCGATGGAAGCGATACGCCCGTCGATGACATCAATCCATCCGCCCCACAGAATGCCGGCTTGGGGCGGGCGCACCTCATCTCCGGCCGTTTCCGTCAACGATTGGAGCATGATCTGTACACCCGTGGGTTCACCTACTTTCGGCGCAACGTAATCCTGGCTGTAGGCAAGTTGATTGTTCTGGACTACCTCAATGCGGTCAATAGCCGCAGTGCCGAGCACGCGAGCCTCAATGGCCTGCGCCGGCCCGATGTCGGCCTCTTCGCCCATCTGCTTGCCGGACATGGAAACCTTCATCACCGGGCGGCGGGCGCTGGTGGTCGCATAGGTGTTGCGCTCTTTCATCCCAGCCCAGATTCCGTCGCGATTGAGAGTGGGCGAATACACAGCGGCCAGGCCACCGCGGGTCGCAATCGTGGCTGGCGCATAGCCGGGATGGCCCGAATGATCGTCACTGGCCGCAATGAAGCCCGTCCGGTAGCCTCGATTGAGATAGCGCTGGCCGAAGTACTCAAAGCTGCCGTGGAATGAGAACAGTTCCACCAGCCGCTCCATATCGGCATCGTTGTAGTTCCAGTTGCCGGTTTCGTGGGCGTGGGGGATGATCAGCACATTGCTCACCGAATCCACCGCACGCAGCTTCGCATACAGGTCCGGTGGAGTGGGCGCTTCCCGCGTTTGCACATAGCGGCCCTTGTCCTGTTTGAAGATGACGTTGTGATGGCCGCCCTTGTTGTAAAGCTGCGTCCATTCATATCCCATGTAGGCGACGAACTGGCCGTCGCGATTGGCCTTCTCCGTCTCTCGGCGGATTTCGTCCCACCCCGGCTGGCACAAAAACAGATCGTGTCCGGTGAGCGAGGCGAAATCGAGGAATGCCACGTCGCGCGCGAACTCGTAGTAGCGCGGCACGGAACCGGTGCCTTCCTCCCAACCCGAGTGCCCGTGCAACTCGCCCCAATAGATACGCCGCCCCGGATTGCGCTCAATCAGAATCGGATTGCTGCGGCCGCGCAGACGCCCGTCGGCGCTGCTCACTTCAAACCAGTAGCCGCCCTCTTTGTCGATTTTCACGTTCTCCAATTTCCCGGTGTACAGGCCGTTGGCAACATCGATCTCTCCGACACGCACCTTGTTGAGCGTCACGATGAAACGGCCACCGGAAAAACTCGCGGGGTTCCAATACTGATCTTCCACGCGCAGCCGCACGGCGATCGGCTCATTCACGCCGGCGATGCTGGGGACCACCAGATTGACACCCGACGCCGCATCGCCGAAGATTTTCGTCGAAGTCATCGCTGCCGTGTGGAATGTGCCGTTGCCTGCGAAGTCGCACTCCACAACGAATTTGAAATCGTCGGCGTCACGCGGAGGCGGCCGGTAGCCGTAGCTCCCACCGGTCTTGTCGCCGATCGTGATGCGGATGGTGTCCCCCTGGCGTAGCGTGCCGCTCACTACCTTCACAGCGGGCATGGGCGCAGGAAGAAAGATGCTGCTCCACACGCCGAGTCCGTAGCTGGCATACGGCTCAATCTTCGCCGAGGCACTCTTCACTTCAAACGAGACGTAGTTGTCGATCGCCGGGTCTGTGGATTGCAGCCGGGGGCGATTGGCAATGAAGCTCTGCCCGACGCGTATCCCTTGACCCGTGGGTATGGGAAGCTCGCCGACGGTGTACTCCAGAACCAGCGTGCCATAGGAACCCGCGATCAGCCGTTGCGTATCGACGCGGCGCAGCGTGCCCTTCTTGGTGCCATTCTCTTCCAGGAAAGACAGAGCATCTACCCATCGCTTCACCGCGGCTTGCACCAGCGGCTGGGTCGGATCGTTGTTGCGGTAGAACGCCATCATTAACATCTGCGGGGAGTGGAACACGCCGCGGCCGGCCAGTGCGCCGCCCCAATCTTCCAGCAACCGGATGCGTTCCGTAAAATTGGCGGGCGATGTGGGCGTAGTGCGAATCTCTTCACGCAGCCGCCGCGTTCGCTCGGCAAGCGAACCCTGCGCCACACTCTGCGTCTGATACAGCGCCAGCGCCGCAAACACGGCGGCGAATACCGTTCCCAAGGCCAATCGCATGGTGAGCGATTATATACCAGCCGTCCGCCAGGGCTAGACAGATTGTATAGCGTAACTAGACAGAAACACGATCGCGCAACGAGCGGCGCAGAATCTTCCCTACCGCGCTCTTCGGAAGCTCATCGAGGAACTCCACTTCCACAGGAACTTTGAACTTCGCCAGGCGCCCACGGCAGTAGCCGATAATTTCTTCCGCCGTGGCGGAACTGCCGTCCCGCAGGACCACGAAAGCCTTCACCACTTCGCCGCGGTAGGCGTGCGGGATCCCGATGGCTGCCGCTTCCGCGATGCCCGGGTGAGTGTACAGCACTTCATCCACCTCTGTCGGGAATACCTTGAAGCCGCCCACGTTGATCATGTCTTTTTTCCGCTGGACGATGTAGAAATACCCGTCTTCGTCCATACGCGCGATGTCTCCCGTGTGAAGCCAGCCATCGCGGATCGTGTTGGCGGTTTCCTCCGGCTTGTTCCAATACCCCTTCATCATCTGTGGGCCGCGCACAATCAGTTCGCCCTCTTCCCCGATGGGCAGATCCTGCGTTCCGGTTTCCAGATCGACGACGCGCACCCAGGTGGACGGCATGGGGATGCCGATGCTACCCGGCTTGCGGATACCGAGCAATGGCGTGGTGATGGCGCTGCAGGAAAGCTCCGTCATCCCGTAGCCTTCGCGCAGCATCGCGCCGGAAAGCCGCTCGAAGCGAGTGATGGTTTCCACGGCCAGCGGCGCAGCTCCGCAACTGAAGCCTTTGATGTGTTCCAGGCCGCACGCCGATGCACGCGGATGATTCAGGATGGACTGAAACATCGTCGGCACTCCAGGCAGGAAAGAAGGCCGCAGCTGTTCGATCGTGTCCAGCAATCTGTCGGGGTTGTACTTGTCCAGCAGGATCATCAGCGTCCCGTTCCAGAAGCTGAGCAGCATGCCCACGGTCATGCCGAATACATGGAACAGCGGCAGAACCAGAAGTACGCGCTCTTCACCCCGCCGGGTGAAGTATTGGCCCCAGGCCACGCTCTGCAGCATGTTCACAAAGATGCTGCCATGAGTCAGCATCGCGCCCTTCGGTGTGCCCGTCGTGCCGCCCGTGTAGGTGAGCACCGCCACTTCCGCGGAACAATCCCCCGGCAGACGCGGCAGATTCTCTTCCCCCTCCTCGGCGATGAGATCGCTGAAGGCGACGGAATCCGCACCATGCGGCGGCGTCGCACCCTGGGGCATATATTCACCCAACGCGGTCAACACCATCAGCGGCGGAGCACCGGCGGCGCGCACGATTTCGGCCAGCGTGTCCAGCGTGAGAATCGCCCGCATGCCCGAATCCTCAATTACCCGCGCGGTCTCCGGAGCCGTGTAAATCGGGTTGATATTCACGACGATGGCCCCGATGCGTGTGATCGCGAAGAAAGCGATCGGGTATTGCGGGCAGTTGGGAAGCATGATGCCAACACGATCCCCGGGCCCGATGCCTCGGCGGTGGAGCGCCGCGGCCAGGCGGTCCGCACGCTGCTTGATCTCCCAGAATGTCAACTCGGCGCCATGGAAATGCGTGGCGGGCTTCGTCGTGTACTGGCTGGCCGCGATTTGAAGGATCTGATACAGGGGGCCGCGCGGTTGGCGCACCTCGGTTGGGATCCAGAAGTCGTAGTGCTGCAGCCACGGCCGCGAAACGTAGGGGCTATCCGCCATAGGGACAAACTTTAACAAAACTCACCGTGACTAGGTGAGCGCTTCCCGGCTTCAACCCAGTGAATAGTCTCGCGCGAGGCGGCTGGCAACAAGGAGAAATGAGAGAGATGACGACCACGATACGTGTATTCACTTTGGCCGCAGTAGCGGCTTGCACTTTGCTCAACGCACAAACGGCGCTGGAGTTCGCCGCATGGAAGGGCACCTATAGTTACGTGGAAGATGGCATCAATGCCACCGGCCAGCGCTATGAACGCATCGGCATTCTGGAACTCGATGGCACTGGCGCCGCAGTTGCCACCGATGTCACCAAGACATCCGGCGGGCCCGTGTCTGCCAGGCTCACCGGCTCCTATCAACCGATGAGCGATGGCTCCGTTGAAGTGAAACTCTTCACCACATCGACAACAACCGCCGACGATCTGGATGAAACCACGACCACCGCGCACAGTTCGCTCAAGCTGATCGCCGCCGGGCAAAGCACTTGGGAGGGGCTGCGCACCGATCCGGGCGTGAGCGGTGTTGTGAAAGTAGAAGCCTTGGCGAAGGCCACCACAAGCAGCCTTAAACGCTACACGCTGATCGAAGATGGTGTGGCGCAAGCGCCCTACTCCGTGCTGGGCACGTTCGATTGGAGCACCAGTCAGGGTGCATCGGCCACTCTGCTGGTCAAGCAATCGACGCTCGAATCGCTCAACGCCAACGGGACTGCGATGGTAAATGCCGATGGGCTGGCAACGATCTCGCTGCTTTCCGAAACCGGCGACGATATCAACTTCCGCGCCACCTACATGGGAGTCCCCGTGAACAAGGGTGCGGATTGGGCTCTGGTGCGCATGGATGCCGGTGTGCTGGGCGCAGCCAGGCTCGTTGCGAGATAGAAGGTAGGGGCGCGCTATCCTGACTCCATGCGTTTCTGGTGTGTGTCGCTCCTGCTTTCTCTTGGATTGGCGTGGGGACAAAACGCTTCGCGGTTTGTCTTCTGGCCCGGAGTCTCCTATGACCCGGCCGTGCCTGAATTTCAGAAGGTGCTTGGGTACGCGCCCGGAGAGAGGATCAGTTCTCACGCCAATCTGATGCGATACATGGAGGCGCTGGCCGCGGCCGCGCCCTCCCGCATGAAAATTTTCCCTTATGCGAAGACATGGGAAGGCCGGCAGCTGATCTATGCCGCAGTCGGGTCTGAGGCGAATCTCAAACGCCTCACCGAGATTCAGGCGGCGATGAAAAAGCTGGCCGATCCACGCAAGACGTCCGATGCGGAAGCGAAGAAGTTGATGGCGTCCTTGCCCGCTGTGGTGTGGCTCGGCTACGGCGTGCATGGCAACGAGATTTCCTCTCCGGACGCCGCTCTGCTCACCGCCTACCATCTGCTGGCGGCGCGCAACGACAAAATGGTCCAGGACATTCTGGCCAACACCCTGGTGCTGATCGATCCAACCCAGAACCCCGATGGCCGCGACCGCTTCGTTCACAACTTCGAGATCGCCGAAGGTCTGGAGCCTGACGCGAGCCCTGCCGCCGCTGAACACAATGAGCCCTGGCCCGGCGGACGCACCAACCATTACTACTTCGACATGAACCGCGACTGGTTCGCACTGACGCAGCCGGAGACGCGAGGACGAGTCAAGGCGTTGCTTGACTGGTTCCCCGTGGTGTTCGTTGACCTGCATGAAATGGGCTCCGATTCCACCTACTACTTCGCGCCCGAGGCCGATCCGTTCAATCCGCATCTGTCGAAGGACATCATGGAAAGCCTCCAATGGATCGGGAAGAACAACGCGAAGTGGTTCGATCACTTCGGATTCAGCTATTTCACCCGCGAGGTCTATGACAACTTCTACCCCGGCTACGGCGCCAGTTGGCCCTGTTACTACGGCGGCGTGGCCATGACCTACGAGCAGTCTTCGGCGCGTGGCCTCACCATGCGCAAGAGTGATGACACGGTGTTCCACTTCCGCGACACCGTCCGCCAGCACTTTGTGGCCTCGCTCTCTACGCTAGAGACCAGCGCGAAATACCGCCAGCAGCTACTCGACAAGTTTTACCGTTTCCGCCGCGACGTGACGCAGGAAGGCGCTACCGAAGCGGTGAAAGAATACATCTTCCCGCGCACGGGCAATGTGACGGCGGTGGACAAACTGGCGTCGAACCTGGCAGCGCAGGGCATCGAAGTGAAACGCGCCACCACGGCGCTGCGAGTCGAAGGCAAGGACATTCCGGCAGGCAGTTACGTGGTGTCACTGGCGCAGCCATCGAAGCGGCTCATCCGTGTGTTGCTGGACAAACAGGTACCGCTGGAAGCGAACTTCCTCAAAGAGCAGGAGCGCCGCCGTGCGCGCAAACTGCCCGATGAAATCTACGATGTAACGGGATGGTCGTTGCCGCTGCTCTACGGCGTGGAGATGCTCTCGTCGGCATCCGCGACGCAGGGATCGTTAGAACTGGTGCAGGCGGGCGTGCTTCCGCAGGGGAAACTGGCCGGCGGCGGCGCCACCGTGGCTTACCTGGTTCCGTGGGGAACTGCCGGAGCAGGACGGTTGCTGGTCGCGGCCTTGCGCCAAGGCTTCAAAGCCTGGACTTCCGACAAGGCATTTACGCAGAACGGAACGAAGTATCCCGCCGGCACTCTGATCTTCAAAGTGAAAGAGAACCCCGACACCCTCGCCGCGGCAATGACGAAGCTGGCCGCGGAACATGGCGTCGATGTCACGGGAACAAACACGGGATGGGTGGACGACGGAGTGAACTTCGGTAGCCGCTATGTCTTCCCGGTGAAGCAGCCGCGCGTAGCGCTGGCCTGGGATCGGCCTACGATGGCCGGCTCCGCGGGGCAAACGCGCTTCGTGCTGGAGCGCCAGTTCGGACTTCCCGTCACACCCATACGCGTCCAGCAATTGGTGACCGACGAACTACGCAAGTTTCAGGTGCTGATTCTCCCCGAAGGCGCAGGCTATAGCGCGGCGCTGGGCGGCAGTGCCCGGCAACTGAAGGAGTGGGTGGCCACCGGCGGCACACTCATCGCGCTGGGCAGTGCGGTTTCCTTCCTCGCCGATCCGAAAGTGGCGCTGCTCGCGGTATCGCAGGAGAATCGGGCCAGGGGCGGCGACGCCGAAAAGAAAGGCGATGACGGCCGCGTCAGCGGCAAGCTCTTCACGAAGGCGGAAGAATACGACAAGGCCATTCAAGCCGAGAAAGAACTCCCCGATCCTGTGGCAGGAGTGATCGGCAAAGCGAAGGTGGATCACGAACACTGGATGGGCGCCGGCGCTCCCGAGTTTGTCTACGCCATGGTCAATGGCCGTGAGATATTCACCCCGGTGAAGCTTGATAAAGGCATCAACGCGGCCGTCTACGTGGGGCCCGAAGAGGTGGTTGCCTCGGGGTACATGTGGGAGGAGAACCGCAAGCAGATTGCCTTCAAGCCGCTGGTGGTGGTGCAAAGCGAAGGCCGGGGCAACATCATCGCCTTCACTTCCGATCCCAACTACCGTGCTTTCATGGATGGCTTGAACGTGCTTCTCTTGAACGCTGTGCTGCGAGGCCCGGCAAGAGCCCGTTAGCCGAGTGGCTTGCCGGTCACCGTCACCATATCGAGAAACATCAGCCCGAAACGGCTGTATGGGCTCTGTCCGCCACATGCTTCATAAACGCCTGCCGATGGGGAGAACGCGCTGACAATCCGAAACCCGAAACCGGCGTTATTGTTGATGCAGGGCATCGCACTCAGATCGGCGGACAAGCGGTACCATGCGGCGGAGTTCAGGTCGTACAATCCACCGTGGGTGTGTCTTCCTTCCGCTGCGTGGTTCATCCAACTCTGTCCTCCATCGCAAGAGACTTGTATCCGCAGCCAGCGGCTGGAGAGCGCGTCCGGGTAAACATCGAAAGCTACTTCAATGCCCTGGTGCGCCGTTGCCGGCACGAAAAACTCCGCGCCTGCCGATTCCGGCGTCATCGCTTGTGGTGGAAAATTGTAAATCCCGATGCAGTGATTCGGAGGATAGGTAGCGACAGGGTCAGAGGAGCCCGCCCCACCGGCCAGTAGCAGCGATGCAGCCCCGCGAGCGCGAAGCGCCCATTGCCGGAGCTGGGCGTGGTAGAGCCCTCCGGGCCATTGAAGTCCCAAGCGGCAAGCACAACAGTTGTGTCGGACATAGGCAGGGGACAGCGCCCCTACAAAGTAATGGCGCAAAACGGCCTCCATTCGGGCCAAATATTTCTGCCAGAAGCCAGCTTCTGGTCAGATCCCGTTGTGCGTGTACTTGGAACTGGGCGAGGCGGCGAGGTGCGGATATGCGGTTCGAACAGCGGTCCGAAGCGCGTCTATGTCGGAACTGGCCACCGGTCCGCTACCTGTCCGAAGTACCGTGGCGATGGGCCACGCGGCCGTGGCCAAGGGCTTCCAGTCGAACTGGGCCGCGGGCAATGCGGCCCCTCCCAGCGCCTGCAGATAGATGCATTGCGCCACATAGGCGATGGCTTCTTCGTCGATGGCGGTGATGTCGCCGCGGCGTTTGTCGAATGCCGCATGCACGGCTTCGTGCAGGATCCGCGAACGCGCGCCGAGATCCGTGCGCAGACTGGAGATCAGCAGGTGGTTGTCGGCCTGCACATACTTCGCCCCAGCGTTGTGCGATCGAAGGCCCGGGGCGAACGACACCTGTATCTTGCGCGAGTCCACAAGATCGGCAACCTGCCCGATGTCACCACTTCGGATCTTGCCCAGCGCACACGAGAAGTGAATGCCTTTCGCTGTTGCCCCGCTGAGGGTGTTGTGTGCGATTTCACGGGCCTGCGTGTCATGTTCCGGCTCCCAGTCCGTGTGAGGAATGTAGATGTAGAGCGGGGTCGATGCCCCTGGTCCAAGTCGGTCATCGAACGAGCCGAACCGGTAATTCTTCCCATCCGGTGTGACGGCTCGGCAGCCCACCCAATGGTAGAGGTACCAATTCACTTCGTCCGGATCGCTCGTTCGAAAGTTGTACAGGATCAGCCGCCACGGATCGCGCGACCCGGCCAGTGATGTCCAGTTGTCCGAAAGGTCCACCTCCAGCTTGTTGACGAAATCATGCGGAGGCCAGGATTTGGCGAGAACTGCCGGTTTCTTGCGATACGGTTGTGGAAGGGACACGAAGGGCTCCTTTCAAGGAATGTGCAATCCGCCTCCCATTCCGGTCACCACGTTGAAAAAAAAAGAACCGAAATAAATTCAGGTTTGTTCTCAACGATTTGCGGGACGCCCATCGCGCCGCCAGAGGCAGTTCGGAGGGGACGGCATTCTAGACTGTGACCGGGGAACGAAACCGCCTGGTAAACCCCACTCCGCTCCAGCCTGGGTAGCAATCACCTTCGCAGTCAGGATCTTTTGCCATGAATCACATGAACTATCGCCCCGTGAGAGGGAAAGCCTCGCCTTTCAAAGGGGTCGTACCCACCGCCAACCCCAACCGTTGGCGTGCCGAGCTTTATTTGCCCAACAACCAGCGAATCCGTTTAGGCTCGTTTCATTCGGAAATCGAGGCCGCTCTCGCTTACGACGAGGCCGCCTTGCAGCACCTCGGCCCGAACGCCTTTCTGAACTTCCGCGATCTGGAGCGGCGCACCAAACCGGTCATCGAAGGGGAATCGGCCCTCATCCCCACCATCAACGGGCCCGCGTTCCGGATCGATCTCGAAGACCTGGAGCGAGTGAGCGAATACTACTGGAGAATCCATCAGGGCGTGCTCTGCGGCACGCGTACCCAGAACAAAATGCAGTTGCACCAACTGCTGATGGGAGGCTTCCCCTCATCGCTCGTGGCTGTCCACCGCAACAGCGATCCGCTCGATTGCCGCAAAGACAACATCATCCTCGCCCCGCGCTGCCTCCAGATTGGCCGCCTGCGCAAACGCAAGGGCTGCCGCAGCATCTACAAGGGCGTGCGAAAAACCGTCAATGGAACATGGAGTGCGAAGGTGGGAGACACCCACCTCGGCACCTACAAAACCGAGGAAGATGCGGCCCGCGCATACGATATGGCGGCCCGCAAACGATTCGGCATTTGCGCTGCCGTCAACTTCCCCAAGGCAGGCGAGATCAGTTGCCGCCGCGCCAATCCTCTTGCGGAGCTGCTCGCCGCGTGAGCCTTCTTACTTCGTCCAGGGTTGCTTCTCGTACGGGAACGACTTCCAATTCGTTGCGGCGCGGCCATTGAGATCCCACACCACCTTGCCCTTACGCAGCGTGAGTTCGGCCACGATATTCTGCGTACCGGCATTGGCCGCGCCTGCCGAATCGACGAAGCCGAAGCTGCCGCGATCGATGCGCAATACCGCTACATCGGCTTCGGCCCCGACGCTGAGATGGCCCAGGTCGGTGCGCTTGATCTCCTTCGCCGGATTCCACGTCGACATGGCGATCACCTGGTCCATGCGAGCGCCCAGGTTGAGCATCTTCGACATCGTATTCGCCATATCCTTCATGCCCGCATTCATGCTTCCCGAGTGCAGGTCCGTCGAGATGGAATCGGGAAGAAAGCCCTGTTGCGCCGCCGGCACCGCCACGTACCAGTAAAAGCTTCCGGCTCCGTGGCCAACATCGAAGATCACGCCGCGGTTGCGGGCCGCAAACATCGCCGGATTCACTTTCCCATCCGGCAGCAGTTCTTCCCGATGCCCCGAATAGCAATGCGTGTAAATATCGCCGGGACGCAGTTTGTCCAGCAACAGCGTGCTCAGGTTGCGGACCTTGTTCAGATAGCCAAAGTCGATCATCACCGGCATATCCGCGAGTTTGCCCGCAGCGACCGCCTTTTCCACTGACTCCCAGCCAGGCCCGCCATAATGCGCCGATTTGAAGCCCACGATTATGCCCCGGTTGTCGCGCGCCATCTTCGCCGCGGCTTCCACATCCAATTGCTTCGGATCGTCTTCCTGCCCCGTGCCCATCCCCGCGGCGACGATATTGAGCAGAGCGAGCACACGCGTTTGCGCCTTGTCGATCACCTGCTTCTTGAAGTTCGGAAATGTCTTCACTCCAGCCGTGCCCGCATCCACCACCGTGGTCACTCCGCTGCGGAATGAGAAGGCATCGGCGGGCACGCTCGAATCGCGCTCCAACCCAGGCATCGCGGGGCGCGGAAAGACGTGCACGTGAATGTCTATCAAACCCGGGGTAACATAAAGCCCGCGGACGTTCACCACCCGCCGCCCCTCGTTCGCCGGAATGTTGCTGTCGATGCGTGCAATCTTGCCATCGGCGATGGCGATATCGCGAACCGCATTGACGCCGTTTTTTGGATCGATAACATGGCCGCCTTTGAGCACCACGTCATAGTTCTGGCCGTTGAGGGCGAGTGCCAAGCACAGCACGACCGCTAACCGGATCATTTGCTTTCTCCTGATTCCATCATTTCCACGGTGACGTCGCGGCCCTGCAGCCGCGAAAGCACTTCACGGTTGCGTACCCGGCCCACCACGTTGACATCGCTGGCTGCGCGGCATTCGCTGCTCCGGCTGACCGGGGTGGGCCCCCAGAACAGGCAGAGGCACGAACCCTCCACCCAGAATGCCACGGCCCCGGGTTCCACCACTTCCCGCGCGGTCGCGTCCGCCTTCAGCTTGACCGGCATTTTGAAGTAAAATTCGCCGCCCCAGTAATTACCGGAGGTGGAATACGGCATCGCTTCCACCAACGCGCGAGCCGTTGGCGTGTCGTCGAAATCGGCTTCCACCACTTGTCCGCCGATGGTGAATTTCACGCTTGTCCGCATCAAGGAAACTATACCGGAAACGCTATACTGAGTTTTGTCCCGCTTCCGCCGCTACGCTTACGCTGTCCTTTGGTACAACATCTTCGTCGTATGTTGGGGAGCGCTGGTGCGAGCTACCGGCTCGGGCGCCGGCTGCGGGGAACATTGGCCGCTCTGCAACGGCACCGTCGTTCCTGCTTTTCCCCAGGCTCACACCATCATCGAATTCACGCACCGCGTCACCAGCGGATTCGCACTGCTGTCAGTAGTGGCGATGTATGTCTGGGCCCGCCGCGTGTTTGAGCGCGCGGCAACCGCACGCCGGGCGTCGTTCTTCGCCCTGATCTTCATGATCAACGAAACGCTCATCGGCGCATTGCTCGTGTTGCTCGGCCTGGTGGCGGGCAGCCGGTCGCCGTGGCGCGCTTTGGTCTTGTCGGTGCACCTCGTCAACACCCTGCTCCTGCTGGCCGCCATCGCATTGGCCGCGTGGTGGAGCACGCGTACCCCATCCGGCGCCGCCTCGCCGCTACGCGATCGTTTGCGCCAGGCGGTGATTGTGATTCTCGCCGTCAGCGCGCTGGGTGGTATCGCTGCTCTGGGCGACACACTGTTCCCTGCCGATTCCATTGCCGGTGGCGTGCGCGACGAGTTTTCCCGCAGCGCTCCCATGCTGGTGCGACTGCGAGTGCTGCATCCCGTCGCCGCGTTCCTCGGCGGAGCGTTCTTCCTCTGGCTGGCGGCGAAGGCGCAATCCCTCTATCGCGACGCACAGGTGCAGCGCTACGCCTCGGCGATCCAGTTCCTCACCATGGGGCAATTCGTTCTCGGCGCTGTGAACATCTTCCTCCTCACCCCGCTTTGGACCCAGCTCACACATCTGCTGCTCACCGATCTATTATGGGTGAGCCTGGTGCTGCTCTCGTCTTCCGTGCTGGCGGCCCGGCCGCAGCCATCATGATCTTCCGCATCACTCTCAACCGCCCGGAAAAACGCAACGCCCTTGACCGCGATTCCATTCTGCGGCTCCGCGCCCTCCTCAAAGACGCGCAACAGGATGAAGCCGCGCGCGTGGTTCTGCTTTCCGGCGAAGGGAAAGATTTCTGCTCCGGCGCCGATCTGTCGGAGTTGCAGCGCATCCGCGACGCGGGGACGCTGGAGAACTTCGAAGATGCGCGCATCCTCGGGGAATTGTTCCAGGAGATGCGGCGGCATCCGTTGCCGGTCATTGCCGCTGTGCGCGGGCGGGCCCTCGCTGGAGGCTGCGGCCTGGCCACCGCCTGCGACGTGGTGCTCGCCGCTGATAATGCCCAGTTCGGCTACCCGGAAGTGAACATCGGTTTCGTGCCGGCCATGGTGATGGCCATCCTGCGCCGCAGCATTAGTGAGAAGCAGGCCTTCGATCTGCTCACCACCGGCCGTATTGTCAGCGCGCAGGAAGCGCTCGCCATGGGCATGATCAATGCGGTCTATCCCAGCGAGACGTTCGAATCCTCCGTGGAAGACTACGCTTCGCGCATGGCCGCGCGCCCCGCAAGCGCCGTGCAGTTGACCAAGCGCCTGCTATACCATATGGACGGCATGGGCTTTGACGCCGCCATCGACAGCGGTGCGCAGATGAATGCCATCGCCCGCATGACGGCGGATTGCCGCAAGGGCATCGACCGATTTCTCAACAAGGAGTAGTCCATGCAGACCCGCCGCCTCTTCCTCGGCTCACTCGCAGCCACGTTCGCGCCTGCGCTCCCAGCAAAGGAGGCAAAGCCTCTCGCAGGCGTCTTCCCCATCGTGCAGACTCCGTTCACCACGGATAACAAGCTCGACCTCAAGACACTCGGCAACGAAATCCGCTTCCTCGATCGCACCGGCGTGCAAGGCGTCGTCTGGCCGCAACTCGCCAGCGAGTATTCCGAATTGACCATGGAAGAGCGCATGGCGGGAATGGAAGCAGTGGCTTCCGCCGGCAAGAGCCTGAAGCCTGCCGTCGTATTGGGCGTGCAAGGCCCCGATATCGCCACGGCCCTGAAGTACGTGAAGCATGCCGAATCGCTGGCCCCCGATGCGCTCATTGCCCTTCCCCCGCGCGATGCGAAGGACAAAGCGAAGGTGCTCGAGTACTACAAAGCCATCGGGGAAAACTGCAACCGGCCGCTCTTCGCGCAGACCATCGGCGATATGAGCGTCGATTTCGTCATGGAGATGATCGCCGCCGTGCCGCATCTCCACTTCATCAAAGACGAAGCGGGACAAACTCTGCCGCGCATCAGTGAATTCCGCCGGAAAGCCAATCCCGGGCTTCGCGGCGTGTTCACCGGCGGGCATGGCAAAACGATGATGGACGAACTCGCCCGTGGCGCGAAGGGAACCATGCCCGGTGTGCCCTTCGCCGATCTCTATGTCCACGTCTGGGACGCCTGGCAGAAGGGCGACAAAGCGAAGGCCATGGATGCCTTCGCCAAAACCATGCTGCTGGTAACGCAAGTGACCGTGTACGGCATCCCCGCGCTCAAGTATCTACTGGAACTGCGAGGTGTGTTCCCCAATCACATCACGCGCGGGAACAACAAGAACAGCGCGTTCGATGACGAAGCAAAGACGGCTTTGCGCGAAACCATGGAGTTTGTGAAGCCCTTATTCAAAGCTTAGGGCTGCTTCACGCAACGGAAGCCGAGCGAGGGAATCTTCAACTTCGCCGGTACTGTATTGAACTCAAACGCCGACGCTCCGCGGATATCGAAATCGAAGCCGCCGCCACGCATCGTGGTCCATGGCTCCTCATTCGTGGCTTTGAACGCCGCGAACGCTTTGACGATTTCCGGAGTGGGCTTGCGCGGATCTTCCACCCATTCCCAGGCATTGCCCGCCAGATGCAGTACGCCCTCGGGAGTGGCACTTTCCGGCATCGATTCCACGGGCTGCAGAGAGTTTTGCTTGAGGTTCGGATTCCCCTTCACGTTAGCTTTGGTGGCGTCGGGCTCATGCCCCCAGGGATACAGCCGCCCCTCCTTGCCACGAGCCGCTTTCTCCCATTGATCCGCCGTCGGCAATCGCTTACCGGCCCAGGTGCAATACTCCACTGCCTCCGAGAACGTGACGTTGGTGGCGGGGAAATCCGCCGGCTCTTCTTTCGCCGTACGGCCCATCGCCTGCGAGAACTTGTTCCACATTGCCACGCTGACTTCGGTTTTGTCGATGTAGTAAGCGGGAAGCTTCTTCACAGTGTTATCACGCCCCGAGACGAATCCGCCTTCCGGGATCAGCACCATTACCCCATATTGATCCTGTAAGAGCTTGGGGGGGCCCGTCTCTTCCTGTTTCTGCTCCTGCTTGGTTTCGGTTTTCTTCTTCAGATTTGGATCGTCCTTCTGGTCTAGAACTTTTACCAGGATCAGGATCGTGATGGCCACAGCGGCCACTGCCGCGGCAATGGGGAGTATCGGGAGCTTCTTCGCCGGCACCGGCTCGTGCGGAACTTCCGGTTGCGGCACGGGCGCCTGCGGCTTCCCGCCACCCTGGAGAATCGTCTGGATCTTCTCCAACTCGGCGATCACTGCTTCGAAGTTAGCGGGCCGCTCTTCCGGTTTTTTCGATGCACACCGCTCGATCAGGCTCACCAACTCCGCCGGCGCACCCGATTGCTGCAACGGCTCCATGTTGAGCTGCTGGTGCAGAATCAGGTAAAAGAGGCTCTCTACTGTTTCGCCGGTCACCGGTTTCAACCCGGTGAGCATTTCATACAGCACGATGCCGAACGCGTACACATCAGCCGCCGGAGTGACGGGCTTGCCCATCACCTGCTCCGGCGCCATATAGTAGGGCGTGCCGATGGCAAAGCCTTCCCGCGTAAGGTTGAAATTCTGCGCCTTGGCGATACCGAAGTCCATCAGGCGCACGCGTCCCGATTCATCGATGTGCAGATTCTCCGGCTTGATGTCGCGATGCACGATGTTGCGCGTGTGCACGTAGCCCAGCGCGCGAGCCGCCTGCAGCGCAATGTGGATCCGGTTCTTCAGATCGCCGAGCTTCCCTTCATCGATGGCGCCGCGGAGATCCGTGCCGGTGAGAAACTCCATCACGATGTACGGCCGTCCGCTCAACTCGCCGTAGTCGTGGATGCGAATGATATTGTCGTGAATGAAATTGCCGCTCATCTGCGCTTCCAGCAGAAAGCGCTTCTTTGCATCTTCGTCGCGGCAACCTTCCTCGGTAAGAATCTTGACGGCTACCGTCCTGCCCAGCACGGTATCGGTTGCCTTATAGACCTGAGACATTCCTCCACCAAGGAATTTCTGCAGTTCATATTTCCCGAACATGAACGGGAGTTGCGTCATCGTCTCTAACTCACGATCCTCAACAGAAGGCGCAGCAACAGCACCAGAATCACCATGCCGAAGATCACGCCAACGGCGACGATGCCAATAAACCACTCCTGCGTCCGATACTTCTCGGGCAGGATCTGCATGAACCCGGGAAGAGAGTCCGCAGCCTCAACCGCGGCCGGCGCAGCTACAGGCGGCGGGGCCGATGCTACCGTCGGTGGCCGCGTCACGGGAGCGCGCGGCACCACCGGCGGCGGTGGCACGGGAGTTTCCCACTTGGCCGAAACCGGCGCCATTGCCGGCCCCAGACCCGTCCGGTCTGGCGTGGCCGCGGGAGCCTGTTCCTCAATCATCCGCTCCAATTCCACGGTGATCGCCCCAAAGCCCTGAATCCGCTGCTGCGGCATCTTCGCCGTGCATCGTTCCACCATTTCCACGATGCTTTGCGGGGCACCCGTCTGCCGCAGAGGCGCCAGGTTCAACGGCTCCTGGAGAATCTGCATGAATACCTTATCGATGGAATCCCCGCCAATCGGCTTCACACCCGTGAAAAGTTCAAACATCAGAATGCCGAAAGCGTACACGTCCACCAGAGTGGTCACCTGCTGGCCCAGCACCTGCTCCGGCGCCATGTAATAGGGCGTCCCCAGCGTGAAGCCGACCCGCGTCAGCGCCACGTTGTGCGACTTCGCGATGCCGAAATCCATCAGCTTCACACGCTGCTGCAAATCGACGTGAATGTTATCCGGCTTGATGTCGCGGTGGATAATCCGTTTGGAATGGATATAGTCGAGCGATCGTGAGATCTGCAAGGCAATATGAAGCTTGCTCCGCAAGTCCCCCGTATGGCCGTTCTTGATCGCGTCGCGCAGGCTTTCCCCACGCAGAAACTCCATGATGATGAACGGCCGGCCCTGATCCTCTCCGAAGTCGAACACGCTGATGATGTTGTCATGCGTGAAACTGCCAGCGGTGCGGGCTTCCTGCAGGAAGCGTGCCTTGGTCTCCGCATCGGCGCAACCCGACTCCGTCAGGATCTTCACGGCAACCGTCCGGCCCAGCACAGTGTCCTGCGCGCGATAGACGTGACTCATACCGCCGCCGAGAAACTCCTGCAACTCGTATTTGCCGATCCTTGCCGGTAGATCCATGAATACCCACTCTCAATTCTACTTCGTTGCGACGGTGGCGATGCAGCGCAGGCCACGCATGAAGTCGCGGTCGAACACGGCCGGAGCACCCTGCAGGTCCACTGAGAACCGCGCGTTGGCGATCTCCCGATTCCCCTGCCCGCCCCTTACCGGCCATGTAAGTTGCGTCACGTTGCCCTGCGTGCTCACCTTCGCGTCTACAAAAAATCGGAAGATGGCCCACAGGCTTTGCTGCTGGAACGCGAGACTTTCATTGTATTCAAAGGCCACGGTGTGTGGACCGGCCCATGTGAACGGTACCGCGCCGCCGCCAATGCGTGCCGCCTTTCCATCCACACTGATGCTGCCAGACCGTGCCTGTGTATTGTTCAACAGCAGATCCACTCCGTTTACAGTAATGGTGTAATTCAGCTTCGGATCGTTTCCACCGCGGTAGAACGCTTCCGACAGCCGCGCCACCTGGTTGAAGAAACTCACGAAGGCCGGATTGAGCGTCGCGCCGGAACCAGCCGGCACATAAGCCGCACCCTGCTTCTGCAGGAACTGCTTCAATGACTGTTCGTAGAACTGCCAGAACTTGCCCTGGCCCGGACGCAACAGTTCGTTCAACTCATTGATCTGTACTTCCGCCGCAGCCGTTGGATTAAACGGGAACTTGTTGGTCAGTACGTTGAACTGCTGGCACATGGCCGCGCCGCCGGCATTCAACATCTTCGCCGGACTGAACAATCCTTCCGTGTTGCGGATGGGCGCTTCCAGAATGCGCATCAGCGTCTGATCCAGCCGCCCTTCGGTATCCTGACCCGGGAATGCAGCCACGGCTCGAGTTTGCCCCAACGCATCCTGAGCCCGCATCACCGTCGATTGCGCCGACGCCGGATCGGGAGGCGATTGCTTCGAAGCGGCATCCACCGCGATCTGCAGATTGCTCAACCCGGTGGTGTATGGACGGTTCTTGTCGGTAATATACGCGCCTTCAGCAGGCGGCACAATCACGCGCGCCCATTCAAACGCCTTGCGAACCTTCGCCGCATATGGGCTGTCCTTCGGCGTTTCCACATTGGTGTGCCAGCTTCCAAGACCCACCAGCGCCAGAATCGGCGCACGCCCGTCGGAATGATGCAGCAGCTTGGCCGCGGCATCCGCCGGACCCGTGTAGTCCACCACCTTCGTGATGTTGAAATAATCGCGCCACGCCTTGATGTAGTCAGCGGTGTACCGCTCCCGCAGCATCTCATCCAGGTTATCCGGCACCGCGGCTTCCGACTTGTACTTGCTGCTCATCAGCACCCACTCTTCGCCGCCGAACTTCTTGCCGCGATCGTTGAAAGCGGCCTGCATGAAGTCCCAACCCTTTTTGGTGAACGCGCCGCGCACTTCCCGGCTGTTCATCACCACCGCGTTCGATCCCGCATACTGCCGGTTGAAGTTCACCGAAGGATTCTTCTTATCGGCTTCCGCCAGCATCGCATTGTAGAAGCGATCCAGACCGCTGAACAGCGCCAGGTAGCGCCGCGCCGCATCCACGGCGGCCGCGTCATTCTTGGGGGAAAACGGATTGCCGTTCTTCAGGTCGCCGCCGAAGAACAGAAACTGCGTCTCGGCCAGTGCCTTGCGCTCCTCGCCGATCTCGGCTTCGCGCCGTTCCACCCAGCGTGCGGTCAGCGTGTCGCGGAGGAAGGCGTCCTCGCCCTGACCCGAACTGCGCTCCCAATCCGACGTAGTCATCAGGTGCGCGCGCAGGGTGTTGTATGCGTAGTTGTAATCGTCGCTCTCCTTGGGCTTCGTTAACGGACGCATAAAGCCCAGCATGCGCTGATTGGTCTCGCTGAACAAAAGCTGGTTGAACGAGTTGTAGTAGGCCTTGCGCGTCAGTGGCAGCAGATCCTCGCCGGTGTACAGCCCCCAGCGGTAGCTGAACGGCGCACCCTTGGCCTGCCATTGCGTCAGCTTCTCCAACTGCTGGCGCAGCCCATCGAGGCGCTTCAAATCATCGACGCTGGCCACAGCGCCCGGCGCGAGTTTCACCGCCTTAATCTTCTCGGCAGCTTCCAGAATGTCATGCCCCAGCGCCCGGTTCTTAAAGAACGAGATGGTGGTGAACAGAATTCCCAGGAAAGCCAGCACGCCCAACAGCGCGAACAGCACGCGGCGCGCACCGCTGGTCTTGGTGCTTGCCTCGCTGGCGCCCAGTGCCGCTTTGTCTTCCAACAAAACGTCGTTGAACAGATGGCTCAGAAACACCCACTGCGGCACCTTACGTCCACCAGAGGACTGCGGCGCCGCCATCGGCATCTGCTGCTGCATCTCCTTCATGTTGAACATGCGGGTCGCGCTGCCGCCGCTTTCAAAAGCGGGACGCTGCGGCTGGGCAACCGGAGTCGGAGCCATGTCCTGCAACACCACCGGCCGCACGCCCGTGAAGTAGAACCCACGCAGAAACGGGCTTGTGTTCAATTGGCTGGGACGCCCCACATCCACCAGAAACTGCACCAGCGTGGCCCGCAGCTTGCGAAACTCGCGGGGGAATTCGTAACAGCCCGGCAGCTTCGTGGCATCGTTTTCCCGAGACAGAAATTCCACGCGCTTATCGGCGAGCGAGTAGAACAGTTCGTCGAACATCGTGTTCAGACGCTGTGTTTCTTCCTCGCCGTAAACGCCGCTCCGGTTGGTTCGCATCGGCAGCGTGACGCCAAGCACCTGGGTCGATTCGTCGCGGCTCAGATTGCGGACGTAATCATGAAAGAAGCCCACGCGATCGCAACGGGTGAACAGCACATACACGGGAAAGCTGATGCCAAACTGGGTGCTGATCTCGTTCAAGCGAGCCTGCACAGAACGAGCCATCGCCTGCACGGCGTTTGAGGCCCCGGCCTGCTGGAAGCGCTCCACGTCGACGCACAACAGCACGGCGCGAGGAGCGGATGCTCCTCCACCCAATGCGCTTTTCAGCTTCGGGGGGGCAAGCTTCTGCAGCAGCCTTCCCCAGGCCCCGCTATCGGCCCAAGTGGCTCCGCCTGCTTCCACGAACACAGCCTTGCGCGCAAACCAGAAATTCGAAGAGCGCGTCGGGGCGATCATGTTGTCCTGCTGGTACACCTGGCCGGCCAGCAGCTCCTGCTCCATGCCGGAGTTCATGATCACCGTGGTCTTGGTCGCGTTCTGGTCGCCCAGCACGAAGATGACCGGCAACTGGCTCAACGATCCGCCCGCGGTAGCGCGCGACGCCGCCAGCTTCGATTCGGCTTCGCGCACCAAGACATCGATTTCCGTGCCGCCTGCGCCACCGCCCGATGCGGGAGCATGGCTTCCACCGCCATCCGACCCGCCTTCTTTGCGTGCCGCAAGATAAGCCCATAGCGCGGACCCCGTGATGCCCAAAGCCGCTAGCAGGAGGAACACGATGGCGGCCTTTTCACCGCCAACTCCCAATGCAAACGTCGCTACCGCCGCGATCGCCAGATAGCCCACCAGTGCTGCCGCGTTACCCCAAGTAATCTTCATCGCAATCGCTCCTAGCGCATCCCTGTCAACTCATCGAGATTGGAAACCACGCCGCCCAAAGAAATCTTATAAACCACGAAGAGAATGATGGCTAAGGCCACCATCACCCCACTGCCGATCATGATGCCTTTCAACACCGTGTCGGTGCTGGTGAACTGGATGCTCTCTCCTGGGACGCGCCACCGCGGCGATAGCTCCGGACCCGTCTGCCGGATACGGCGGATCTTGGCTGCGACCGCTTCAATAATGCCCCGCAATTCCGCACTGCCACCGATGCTGTAACGCCCGGCGAACCCCAGCAGCATGCACGTCTGGTACACCTCCAGCAAATCAGCCAGGTCCTGCGAATCGTTGCGCCCCAGCAGGGTCTTCAGATTCTGGAAAAACACCTCGCCCGCGATGTGGTGTCCGAACAACTCTTCCTGCATCGGCTGCCGCGGCCAATCGGCGAACGCCGGATGGCGCATGTTGAGAATCGACTCATCGAGGAATGCCACCACGGCGAAAATCGCCAGTTGCATGTCTTCGCCGTTGTAGCCACGCCGCCGCCCTTCCGCATCGGCTGCCTTCAGCGCTTCGCGAATCTGGGCGCGGAAAGACGCCGCGTCCGGAACGTTTTGCCGCCCCGTCCGCATGCGCTCCACAACAGTGATCAATTCCTGAAATATCAGCGCCAGGTTTTCGGGGCGTCTGTCGCCGGAACCCATTCCGGGTGCGCCGCCGCTTGGTGTTTGCACCATGTCGGTCTTTCTCCTGATTCGGCTCGTGTCCTTGGTCGGATGAACTATTCCAAAATCGCGAACAACTCCACTTCGGGCTCCGGCAAGTCACCCGGAACATAGATTCCCACCTGTCGCGTCATCACGATGCTATCCCAGCAGCCGCCTGCCCGGCTGACTCCGAAATACTGCGTGTCGATGCGGGCCGAGATGGCTGGCGGCGGCACTTTGAGGTGCGTCAGGGATAACCCTGGTACCGCCCGGCGGACCAATTCGCCGATAAATTTGTTCGAGCAGACCTTCACCAGATTCGGCGTCCGCTGGATGATCTCCGCTTCGCCAACGCGCGAGTTGATGGCGAACACCCAGCGCGCCCTGTCCAGGCAGCGCTGATCCAGCACCTCTCCGGTATAGAAGTAATCCTGCGTCTTGGTCAGCGGAATGGAGACGCAAGTGGTGGGCACGATGATCTCCAGATGCCGGCGAATGTGATCGTCCAGCGCATTGAAGCACTCGTCCAGCTTCTTGTGATCGTAGGAGGGCACCGAGCGTGGATGGGAATCGATGGCGAACGTGCACAATGCACCTGCCAGACGTGCCATCTCCCGGTACAATTCCTCCGGATGCCCGCGCTGCGTCAGCAGCAGATGCTTCAACGGAGGCAGTGCCGCGTGGATCGAATGCAGCATCCAGAAACGGGCGATGTCGGTGGTGGAATACTCGGCCCACGACTTGCCGCTCGCACGCTTGTTCGTGGAAAGTGCGGTGCTCTTCTCATCCAGAATATCCACAAGCCGCTGCGTGATCGACATGATGCGCTCGCTCGCTGCCAGATCGACGCAGGGCGGAATAAAATCGGGGTCGTAAACGAAGTTGCCCGAGCCGTCCCGCTTCACTCGAGCCACAGCCAAAGCCACTTCCTCACCGGTCAGTTCGGTGTCGAGAAGAATCTGAACGTTCTTCCGCCCCAATGTCACCGGCTTCTCATCGAGCCCAGTCGTCTCGTCGCTGATCACCAGAATCTCGGACAGGAATCGCACCGCGGGGTCTTTCCCGGCGTCCGCAATCGGGATGCAGTTCACCCCGTTCATTCTCCGTGGCGGAATCGCCAGGTAGATGGTCACTTTGTCGCGGGTCGGGGGAAAAGCTTCGGTGATGGGCCGCACCGGCGGCAGCGCATCGGCATCCGGCATGTGGAACGGCAGGCCGTCCGGGAACGTTCCGCGCGCATGGATTACCGAAACTGTACCGTTCCGCAGGGCTTCGGCATCCATCTCCGCGCCGATCAAACCGAACGGTTCGAACCACAGGCTATCGGCAACAAATTGAATGGAATCCTCGAAGTACCTGCTCTGTGCCTGAAAATGATGTGGACCAAGATACATCCCTTCAGACCAGACGACTCGCGATAGATTCTTCATATAAACCGGGTTTGCCCTATTTCGCTCCTGACATACTCTACCATAGCCACAGTGGGATGTTTTCCCTATAGAACCCCGCACTCAGTCAAGCGCGAAACACCCTGCTATCCAATCACGTAGCCATTGTTTTTTTCCGTCTGCCGACGGTAGACTTGGGAAGCTGAAGACTTTGCCCAAGCCTAAGGAAATTTCATCGACGGTGATGGAATTCAAGGCTGGTTTTCGCTTTTACTTACGTCAGCCCTGCAGGAGGCATCGCCCATGAACTTCTACCAGAAATACGAACTCCTGGAAGTGCTGCGCGATGACGGCGTGAAAAGCTTCCAGGGCAGGGAGCTTTCCACCGGCCGGGAAGTGGAAGTGCATCTGTTTGTGGGTGTTCCGGGCAAAGCTGAGCCGCCCTACGACCTGGTGGACAAAATCCGGAGCCTTCCCGACACCTCGAAATCACACTTGTTGGAAGTCGGCGAGCATCTTGGAACACCCTACGTGGTGACCCTCCCGCTGCAAGGTTTCTCCAGTTTGCGGGATTGGGTGGCCGCGAAAAGCGCTCCCGTCGCCCCGCAGAAGGTTTACGATCCGCTCTCCCGTGTGGGCCGCTGGCAGGTCCCTGCCGCGGCTCCGCCAGCCCCCGCACCGTCCCCCAATGTACCTGCCGCCGGATCCGATATCACAGCAATGTTCAATACGGCGGAAATGCTGCCCATGAGACCTGCTGGAGCGCCGGCCTTCGCTCCCCCGCCGGCGCCGCCAACGCCTCCACCTGCATCCTCGGTAGCCGATGAGTTCGACCGGCTTTTTGCCTCCTCGCCTGTGAGCGGAGCAACAGGACAGTTTCAATCTCCCGTACTGCCTCCAGCACCACTGCCGCCTGCGCCGCCCCCATCCGATATCACCCAGATGTTTCAGACCGGGCAGAGCGCCGTTCCGGTAGTTCCGCCCCCTGCCCCGGCCCCTGAGCCCTTCCGCCATACCGGCGAGCGCGAGGTTCCCGTCCGCGAGGAGATACCGCCGCCAACCGCCCCGCCCGGTGAGTTTACGCAAATGTTCCGGACCGGGCAGCTCAAGTCACCCGAGCCCGCGGCACCGCCTTCCTTGTCCACAACAAGGCCGGAACTCGCGGTCACACAGAGGAGTGCTCCGCCACCGGCGGACCCCGAGCCTGCGCCGCCCTCTTCCAAACCCGGCGAGTTCACGGCAATGTTCCAGGCGCCGACGCCCAGCGTCACTTCGCAGATGCAAGCGCCACCCGCGCCGCCACCGGCCCCACCCGCTCCTTCGTCGAAGCCCGGCGAGTTCACCTCGATGTTCCAGGCGCCCACGCCCAGCGTCACTTCGCAGATGCACGCGCCGCCTCCTCCGCCGCCAGTGCCGCCACCCGCGCGCTCATCGCAGCCCGGCGAATTCACGTCCATGTTCCAGGCGCCTGTACCCAGCGTCACTTCGCAGATGCAAGCGCCTCCCGCGCCGCCACCAGTGCCGCCGCCCTCCTCGCAACCCGGCGAGTTCACGTCGATGTTCCAGGCGCCGACACCCGGCGTTACTTCGCAACTGAAATCGACGCCGCCGGCGACTCCAGCGCCTCCCGTTCCCTCCGCACAGCCCGGCGAGTTCACCTCCTTATTCCAAACTCCTTCAACCCCACCGCCCGCGATTCAACAGGCGCCGCCATCCAATGAACCCGGCGAGTTCACACGCCTATTCGCGGCTCCGGCCCCTCCCAAGCAGCCTCTGCCGATGGCGACGCCACAGCCTCCGGCCGGCGCGCAGACCAATCCGTTCCATCTCACGAAACCAGCACCTCTCTATCAGGCAACGCCGCCCATGGGCTCTCACGGAATGGCTGGCGGGCCAGGCGCGCAGCCTAACGTCCAGGACGAATACCAGCGCCTGTTCGGAGCCGGCGCGCAAGGCGCTGCACCGGCCACTCCTCCTTCATCGCAGCCGGCTGTGTTCGGAGGCGCCACGCAGTCGTTCCAGGCCCCGCAGATGCCCATGCAGGCCGCTCCACAACAGCCCGCGGGACCAAGCGAGTTCACGCGCATGTTCAGCGCTCCACAGGCGCCCGTGCAGCCACCTCCCCCTGCCGCCGCCGCTCAGCCCGCGCCACCCGCACCCAAACCGGCTGCCCCCAAGTGGCCCATTTTCCTGTTCGCCGGAGTTTTTCTGATCATTATCGTCGCCGTGGTGGTTCTGCTCATACGCAGCTAGTCTTTCTCCAGGAGTCCCGAATGTCCGATATCCCGGTGTGCTTCCCCGGTCAGGATGTTTTTGACCGTGTCCGCGCCTTCTTCCGCGCCTCTGGTTTTGACAATGAAACCTTCAACCGGATCCGGGGAGATGTCAAACAGGATAAGCCGCCCGTCCGCAGGGGACAGCTCATCTCATCTACGGAAACGCCCGGTGTTTCCCTTCTCCATCTGTTCCTCGGCGCCCGGATCCGGACTGCCGATCTGGCTCGTTTTGCGAGCCCGGAAGTGGTCGACGATTTGCGGCAATTGGGGCTCATCGTCGACACCGCCGAGGAGACCGTCGAAACCACCGTACGCGTCCGTCCATTCCTCAACCTGTATGTCGTCTCCGACCATCATTCCGAGGGTGAAGCATTTCGCGACGATTTTGTTCACGCTCCCGACGATATCAATACCCTCAGCTATCTGAAGTACATCCCCCTATCGCCTTGCGAAGACATGCTGGAAGCCTGCGGAGGCTCCGGAATTGCAGCATTGCTCGCCGCGGATCGCTGCGCCAAGCGCACCTGGAGCAGCGACATCGCGGAGCGTTCCACCGTCTTCGCGCGCTTCGGCGCTGCTTTGAGCGGCCTCAGCAACTTCACTGCGGTGACAGGGGACACGTATGACGCGGTGAAGGATCTCGCCTTCGACCGCATCGCGGTTCACCCCCCTTACGTCCCTGTCTTGCGTCACAGCTACATCTTTCACGGCGGCGGGCAGGATGGCGAACAGATCACCCGCAAGCACATCGTTGAACTGCATGGCAAGCTGAAGCCCGGCGGCCGTCTCTATTGCCGTTGCGCCGGCACCGACCGCAAAGGCGAACCGCTCGAACAGCGCATCCGCAAATGGCTCGGCGAAAACGAAGCGGAATACGACATCGCCATGCAGGTGCTGGGATACTTCGATCCCTGGCGGTTCCTTGCCAAGTCCGTCCGCACCGGCCGCACCAAAGCGGAAGACCTCAAGCAGTGGGAAGAAGTTTTTAAGGAGCTCGGCCTGGAGCGCATGCTGATCTCCATCTTCGTCATCCAGCGCCACGACAGCCCGCGTACTGCCTTCACGGTGCGCCGGGACGAAGGCCCCTACGGCGGCCCGCGCGAGTTGGAATGGATACTGCAGCTGAATACCGCCTTATCCAAGGAAGGCCCGGAGTTGCTTCTCTCCTCGCGCCTGCGCGCCAATCCAGCCCTCATGCTCAACATCGCTCATGTGCCCCAGGACGGCGATTGGCAGATGCGCACCCAGTATGTCGAGGTGGTCCATCCACACCCCATGAAGTTCGAAATCGATCCGCTCAGCGCCTACGTGCTTCCCAAACTCGATGGCAGCCGCACGGGCAAAGAGGTCTTCGCCTCGCTCATGGAAGAAGGCGTTCTCGAAGATGCCGATCCCGTGGAAGTACAGCGGAATTTCGCCGAGGGGCTGGCTTCGCTCGCCACCAACGGCTTCCTTTTTCTGGAAGGGTTTGAACCATCTGCCGGCACTACAAGGCGCAAAGAAGTGGAAGCCTAAACCAGCGTCGCTCCTCCGTCCACCACCAGCGTTTGTCCGGTGACGTAGTTCGATGCGGGCGCGGCCAGGAACACGGCTACTCCCTTCATCTCGTCCTGCCCGCCGCCGCGAGCCATCGGTACGTCGTGCTGCATCTTCGCTTGCGCCACCTCCCAGATCTTCTCGGTCATCCGCGTCTCAAAGTAGCCCGGAGCAATCGCATTCACGCGGATATTGTGTTCCGCCCACCGCGCCGCTAGTTCCTGCGTCAAGCCAATCACGCCGGCCTTGGAAGCCACGTACCCCGCCAGGTGCGTCTCCTTGATCAGCAGTCCTCCATAGATGCCGTTGATCGAAGCGATGTTCACGATGCGTCCGAATCGCCGTTCGATCATGTGCCTGCCTGCATGCTGGCAGAACAAAAATGTCCCCGTGAGGTTCACATCCAGCACCATCCGCCATTTTTCGAGTGGCATTTCTTCCGCCTTCGAGCCCCACGTCACTCCGGCGTTGTTCACCAGAATGTCGATCCGCCCGAACCGCTCGATGGTGCGCTCCACCGTCGCCTGCACCTGCTCCGGCGACGCGACATCACACAGCATGCCGTCCACTTCCAGTCCCATCGCACGCAGCTCCTGCAGCGATTCCGAGAGCCACGGTTCGCGCCGCGCCACGATCATCACCTTCGCTCCCGCCTCGCCCAGCCCCTCGGCAATCTGCTGCCCCAATCCACGCGATCCACCTGTCACGATCGCCACCTGCCCATCCAACCGGAACAACTCGCTCGTCTTGCTCATAGGTATAGTAGAAGACGTTAGCATGAACACCTTCAACGCCTTTGTCGTGCGCCAGAGCGATGGCCAAACCACCTTTGCTTTCGAGCAGCTTCCCACTGAGTCCTTGACCACCGGAGACGTGTTAATCCGCGTCGATTACTCCAGCCTCAACTACAAGGATGGGCTCGCCGTTACGGGCAAGCCGGGAGTGATCCGCTCCTATCCGATGATTCCCGGTGTCGATCTCGCGGGGACAGTGGTAGAGTCCGCCAGTCCCGATTTCACGCCAGGACAGTCCGTTGTGGTGACCGGCTGCGGAACCAGCGAAACGATCTGGGGCGGGTACGCCCAAATGGCACGGATGAATGCCGCGCACGTTGTGCCGCTTCCAGATGGCATTTCCATGCAACAAGCGATGGCCGTCGGCACCGCCGGGTTCACGGCGATGCAGAGCGTGATGGCTCTGGAGCAACACGGTCTCAAGCCTGGTGGCAAACCCGTTGCCGTTACTGGAGCAGCCGGTGGCGTCGGCAGTGTCGCAGTCGCCATCCTCGCCAAACTTGGCTACAACGTCGTTGCTTCGAGCGGCCGCCCCGAAGCCGCCGAGTATCTCAAAGCTCTCGGCGCGTCGGAAATCATCGGACGCGAAGTGCTCTCCGCCGCCAGCAACCGGCCCATGGAGTCAGAGAAATGGGCGGGCGCCATCGACAGCGTCGGCGGCGACACGCTCGCCGGTCTGATCCGCACACTGTCGGTCGGCACAAGCGTGGCCGCCTGTGGACTCGCCGGTGGCTTCAAGCTCAACACCACCGTGTTTCCCTTCATCCTCCGCGGCGTCAACCTGCTTGGCATTGACTCGGTGCGCACTTCGAACGCCACGCGTCGCGCCATCTGGCAGAGGCTGGTCACCGATCTCCCGTTGGCGAAACTCGATGCCATGACCGAAGTCCATCCGCTGTCTCAAATTCAAGTACTCGGCGAGCAGATCCTCGCCGGGAAAACTCGCGGCCGCACCGTCATCGACGTCAATTCTTAGGATTGTTTTCGAGCGGTTTCACATCTTTGATCTTTCCGTTCACCCACTCCGCCGGATCCTTCGGAGGCATGAAGTCGTCCGTGTGGAAAATCTTCCACGGTCCACCTGGCTTGGCGACGGCAAGAACAAGAGCCACGATGAACTGAGGCCCCTGGAAATAAGCCACTCGAATGCGGTGCACACCTCGCGTCAAATGAGCGCTGCCGCTCACGCTGGTGGCGGAGTGTATCCCATCCAAGTCGATGACCTGACGGTTGTCGATCCACAGTTTCGCCCCATCGTCGGCAAGCAGGCTGAAGCGATACTGCCCGGCTTCCTCAACCCAGAATTTTCCGCTGTAGTCGATGCCGAACCACTCGTAGCGGCTGGTAACACCCGGAAAGCCTTCCCGAAAGTCCTGCGGCCAGATGTTGAGGGTATTCGTGTAAACCGATCCCTCCGTCCGCATCTTGTCGAAGTCCGGCAAAAGGTAGGTGCCTGGCCGGAGCAAGTAGACCTTGCCTTGCAACGCGGACGTGCTGACGATAGTAGTTCCGAAGCGGTATTCCTGCGCGAGTGCTGCAGTCGCGGCTAGAACAGCGAAGCTCGATGCAAACAGGCGCCTCATGCTATCTCAGTTTCGCATTGTTGCTAAGGCAGAGGCGCTGTACAGCTTTCGGTCATTGTATGAGCCCGCGTGGCAGCGGTAGCTCCGCCCAGCAGCTCCTCAAATGTTCCCAGCGGCAATAAGTGGCCTTGCGCTCCCACGGCCGGAATTGCGGCCCAGCGCTCCCGCGCACTGTTCGGATAAGGAGCGATCCCCGATGCCGTCTCCAGGTGACCCGCCGGAACACACAGCTCGGGGTGATCGAACGGAGCACGATCATACCGCACCCGTTCATCGGTGAGCGAGCGCAGAAACGCCGCCAGCGCGGCACGCTGCGCCGGCGTGGCCCGGAATGACCGGATGGCGCCATTGTTCGTGCCAAAGTCGCCGCCGCGTTCATAGAACGCAATCACCTGTTCCAGCGTCGCCTGCCCGCCATTGTGGAAATAAGGGCCAGTCAGTTCGACATTGCGCAACCCCGACGCTTTGAAGTTCCCGTTGGCCAGCCCCGCATCCTCCTCCACTGGACGCACGCCCGTCCGCGTGAAGGCTCGATTGTTCCGCCCCGCGCCGGCGCTAAAGCTGGCTGCCGTGAACTCCGCACCGCCGTGGCACGTGGTGCACCGTCCCGTGGTCTGGAAGAAGCGCAGCCCTTCCTGTTGCTCCACGCTCAGCGACAGCGAATCGCCCTCCTGGAAACGATCGAATGGCGTATCGTCCGATACCAGCGTCGATTGATACGCAAGCAACGCGAGGCCCCAGAAAAGCGGGAAGTTGGACTCGGCTTGCGAGTAATCTCCATCCACCTTCTGCTGCGATTCCCAGAAACCGGGATGAAAGGCCTGCTGCACCAGCCCGAGGTAAGAGACATCCTCCTTTAGCCCGCGTCCCGATGCATCGGCCAGCGGCCCCAGCACGCTGTCGTCAGCGGCGACTTTCTGCATCGCCAACGGACGGAGGCTATACAGCTTCCTCGCCAGCATAGGCCAGGTGCGCCCTTCATACGACATCTCCAGGTGATCCATGATCGGACCCACGGCCTGCGAGGCAAGGCTCGCCTGATCCAATCGCACCGTGCGCCGCTCCAGACCCGCTGGTCCCGCAAACCACACTCCATCGGCGACGCCGCCGGACGGCGTGAACCCATTGAAGACACGGTTGGCGCGGCCGTCCCAGAATTGAGAGACGAAGAACACCGAATTGATCACCGAAGGCGAGTTGCGTTGTGTCACGCGCCGCAGGTGCAGCCCACCCATGGTGAACTCCGGCCTGTCATTCAGCTCCTCACCTTCCTCCGCGGCACGGCCCGGTACCACTCCCAGGAACTTGCGCCGGTACAGCCCCATCGATCCGACGCGCATACTCCAATCGCGCAGCACCACTGATCCGCGATCCTCAGGATTCGACAGCCAGCGGAACGGAAAGTACATCATGTCCAGCAACAGATTCGGCGGAAACGGCTTCAGCGGATCTACCACCTGATTCTGCATCCGATGATCCGCGCCGGCGTGAAAATGGCAACTGGCGCATGCGGTCACACCGTCGCTCCCCGTTTGCATGTCCCAGAACAGCGCCTTCCCCAACACCACCAGGGCCCGTCCATCGCGGGCGTAGGCTTCCAATCCCGGCGGTCTGGGAACGGGAACAGTTTTTAACGAACGCAGCGGTTGCCCCTGTAACGACAGCGCCGCCAAAGCGCACAACATAAGCCGGAAAGACCACATGCGAAGAAACCCCTTGTTGCTACTGAGGCTATTCGCAAATGGGTCCGCTGTCAAGGCCGCAGGTTCTGCTCGAATAGCTTTAAGATGCGCTTGTATTCATCGGCCCAGCTCGTTGGTTGAACGAAGGCGTGATCCTCCACCGGATACGCCGCCAGCTCCCAATTCTCCTTGCGCAGCTCGATCAGACGCTGCACCAGCCGCACAGTGTCCTGGAAATGCACGTTCACATCCACCATGCCGTGGGCGATCAGCAGCGCTCCTTTCAGTCCCTGCGCGTGATAGATCGGCGAGGAGCGCCGGTACGCCTCGGCATCGGTCTGCGGCACATTGAGAATGTTCGAGGTGTAGTCGTGATTGTAGTGCGCCCAGTCGGTCACCGGACGCAGGCTGGCCCCGGCTGCGAACACATCCGGCTGCGTGAACAACGCCATCAGAGTAATGAATCCGCCGTAGCTGCCACCGTAGATGCCAACGCGCTTCGCGTCGACGCCGTGCTCCTTCACCGCCCAGCGCACTGCGTCCACCTGATCGTCCAAGTCCTTCCCGCCCATGTGCCGGTAGATCGCCGTACGCCAGTCGCGGCCGTAACCCGCCGAGCCGCGGTAATCCACATCCAGCACCAGATAGCCGCGCTCCATCAACAGGTGATGGAACATGTACTCGCGTGCATACGAGGACCACTTGCGATGCACATTCTGCAAATACCCCGCACCATGCACGAAGACCACCAGCGGGCCGCCGCGACGATACGCTGGGCCCTTGTACAACCGCGCGGGAACCGCCACTCCGTCGCGGGCCGGAATCCGCACGATCGGAACATCCAGCCATGGATATGTTTGGAAGTCGCGAGCCGGCGAATCCGTCACTTTCTTCGCTGCAGCCTTTCCCAGGTCCTGTACATATAGCTCCGGCGGCTTGTTCACGTACGAATAAAAGGTGGCGATCGCCGTCCCATCCGGCGACACTTTCGCATCATGCGCTCCGGGCATCGCAGTGAGTTTCGTCCTCGTTCCGCCCTCGATGCTCATCCGGTAGAGGTGTTCCTCGCCCGCATCCACTTCACTGGTGGTGAGAAGAAACTGCCGCCGGTCCGTGCTGAGCGCGACCTCGCGTACTTCCCACTTCCCGGAAGTGAGTTGCTTCGGTTCCCCTCCCGCAAAGGGCACGGTGTACAGATGCGACCAGCCATCGCGTTCCCACGGGAACCACAACCTCTCATTGTCCGGCAGCCACCCATAGGTGAACTCCACCGGGCCGCCCACCCACGCGTCATCATGCATCGTCACAATCGTGCGAGCCTTCGCCGTTTTCGGATCGACAGCAAGAAGCCACAGATCCTTGTTATCGGCCGCGCGAGCCGCCACAGCCAGCTTCGACCCGTCGTGACTCCAGCTCAATTGCAGGTAGCGCAGAGCGCGGTCGCGTTTCTTCCCGTCCTTGCCATCTTCCTGAATGCCTGCGTCCAGCCACTTCGATTCCCCTGTCTTCACATCGAGAAACAACACGCGGTTGCGCGATTGCGTATCGCCCACCTTCGTCCGCGCGGACAGCTCCGCCGTGTAGGCACTTTCGGTGACATAGTTGGGAACGCTGGTCTGCTTGCTTTTCTCCGGCCTGTCGACAACGATCGCCGTGACGAACGATTCATCCGGAGAGAGTTGCATCGCCCGTACGGATTGCCGCGCCGCCAGCCGGAAGGGCTTGCGCGGATTCTCTTTCTTGCGCCGATCCCGATCCTCTTCCCTCTTCTTCGCCCGTTCCCGCACCGTTTCCAGCAAATCCCGCTCTTCCTTCTTGAGAAACTCCTGGCTGTCCGTGCCCTTCTTGTCCTCATCATCGTTCTGTCCGCCGCCGCTGCGAATATCCGTGAGCTGCTCAATCGCGCCATCGCGAGGGGACAGGACATACAGGTTGTTCCCGCGCACGAACGTGACGCGCTTCTCGTCCTGCGTGAAGCGCGGGCTCGATTCCGTGTCCGTGGTGTGAGTCAGCCGGTGCCGCCGTCCCGCCATCTGATCGTAGAGAAAGATATCGCCATCGCTCGCATAGACAGAAAGCTTCCAATCGAGCGTATCGTCGCTCGCCACCGGTGGCGCTTCCTTCGCATCTTCGTCCGTCAGCTTCCGCAGTCCGCTGCCATCGCGATTCACGACATAGGTGGAGTACTCGGCCAGCACCGGCTCATCGTGGCGTTTCCAGCGGAAGTAGACACGCTGGCTATCGCCGGACCAGCGCACTGCCTGCGGCGCGTAGCCATACAATCCCGGCCCGCGCATGATCGTGTCCACGGAAAGTGTCAGCCGCGCTTGTCCAGGCAGCAGTAGCAAATAGCACAGAGATCCGGCGAGACAACGTATCAGCATGCGAATGCCACCAAGTTAGCACACGCATTCCACTTCACTCGCAGCAAATGGACCAGGTTGACGATAGTACCTAAACTGAGTACTATCGTACTCAGAATGGGTACAGACTCATTGATGGGTAGTGCTTTGTTCGGCGTCGCCCGGCAGACCGTCCTGGCACTGCTTTTCAGTAATCATGAGCGCCGTTTCTACCAGAGGGAAATCATCAATGCCGCGGGACTTGGGTCCGGCGCCATCCAGCGGGAACTGCAACGGTTGGTCCACGCGGGTATTCTCTTACGGACCGTGGAGGGGCGACAAACCTACTTTCAGGCAAACCCCGGCTGTCCGATCTTCGCGGAGCTTCGTGGAATTGTACGAAAGACCTTCGGAATCGGACGTTCCGTTCGTCATGCCATTGCCGATCTGGCGGCGCACATTGAAGTGGCGTTCATCTATGGATCGGTTGCCTCTGGCACGGAGACAGCAAAGAGCGATGTGGATCTGATGATAATCGGAGAAGCATCCTTGCTCGATGTCATCTCCGCGCTGAGCCATATACAGCGGGAACTGGGGCGTGAGATCAACCCCACTGTCTACCCTGTCGCGGAGTTCTGTCGTAAGCTACGAAGTGGACAGCACTTCATTACAAAGGTGATGGCGGGACCGAAGCTCTTCCTACTCGGCGATGAGCAACAGCTTACAGGATTGGCTCAGATTCGGATGGCTCAAGGAGCACAAGACAAGCCGCGAAGAGATCGCCGACTTGCTCGCGGTCGCGGATCGCGACATGGAAGCCTGCCGCACTCTTGAGCTTCATACCGACTGGCGATTCAACATTGCCTACAATGCGGCTCTGCAACTCGCCACGGCGTCGCGTAATCGGCTCGCTCTCCTTAACTCTTGGCATAGAAGCCGCTATTGTTCGCCTGTTCGACATGTACCGGAAGAAGCGGCATTCTTGATGTCCAGCCATTCCTACACCAGAATCCCCTTCACCACTTCACCAAACACATCCGTCAACCGGAAATCACGCCCCGCGTAGCGATACGTCAGCCTTGTGTGATCCACGCCCAGAAGATGCAGTATGGTCGCGTGCATGTCGTGGATGGACACGCGATTCTCCACTGCCTTGAAACCAAACTCGTCGGTAGCGCCGTACGCCAGGCCGCCGCGCACGCCGCCGCCGGCCATCCACATCGTGAAGCCATACGGATTGTGATCGCGCCCCGTGCCGCTTTCGCTCACCGGCGTGCGTCCGAATTCGCCGCCCCATACCACTAGCGTCTCGTCCAACAATCCGCGCCGCTTCAGATCGCGGATCAGCGCCGCCGCCGCACGATCCATGTCCGGACACCGTCCCCGCAGGTTCTTCTCGATGTCCTTGTGATCGTCCCAATCCTGTCCCGCGCTGTGATAGACGTGCACGTAGCGCACGCCCTTTTCCACCAATCGCCGCGCCAGCAGGCAGCCGTTGCCAAACGAAGAAGCGCCATACTCGGCCCGCACCGCCTCCGGCTCCTTGCGGATGTCGAACACATCCAGCGCTTCAAACTGCATCCGGTACGCCGCTTCCATCGACTGAATGCGGCCTTCCAGAAAATCATCCGCGCCAAACGAAGCGCCGTACTCGCGGTTCAGCGCCTGAATCGCATCCAACTGCCGCCGCTGCGCCTTCGCATCGAGCCACGGATTGCGCAGGTTCGCAATCATCTTCTCCGGCTCCACCTCCGAGTCGCTGAACGGAGTCCCCTGATACTGCGCCGGCAGGAAGCCGCTGCGCAACAGCGATCCACCGCCGTTGCCGCCGGGGCTCAGCGCCACGAAGGCCGGCAGGTTCTCGTTCTCCGTACCAAGCCCGTAAGAGATCCAAGCGCCCAACGATGGACGCGTCGCGAGAATGCTGCCCGAATGAATCAGACTGCGCGCCGGCGTGTGCGTCGGATTGAACGTGTACATCGAGCGGATGACGCACACATCGTCGATCACTGAGCCCATCTGCGGCAGCAGTTCGCTGACTTCGATCCCGCTGCGGCCGTATTTCTGAAACTGAAACGGGCTCGGCAGCAACCCGCCGGTCTGGCGCTCCGTACGCAAATCCGCCGAGTCCGGCCGCTGCCCTTGAAACTTCTCCAGCGCCGGCTTCGGATCGAACATGTCCACTTGCGATGGACCGCCGGCCAGGAAGAGAAAGATGACGTGCTTCGCTTTGCCCACCGTGCGCGGACCAGTGTAGAGCCCCGTGCCGGCCGCATTCGCCTGCCCAGCCAGCATCGCGTGCAAACCCACGGAGCCCAGGCCTCCGCACATCGTTCGAACCATTTCACGGCGTGTCATGGCTGGAACAAAACCTCGTTGGTGGATAGCAGCACGTGCGTGTATTCCTCCAGCGTACCTTGCGCCAGATAGGAGAGCCCGAGATCCACTTCCCGCGGATTCGGATCGCGCGCCAGAATGCGCCGGTAGAGCGCGCGCAGCCGCTCCGACGCATCCGATGCATCACGGGCAATCGCAGCGGCCATCGTGTTTGCCTGCCCGCGCAGCAGCGGCCCGTTCATCACGAACAGCTGTTGCAACGGCGTCGTCGTCAGGTCGCGTGCCGGCGCCGTCTGCGACGCCTCAGGAAAATCGTAGAGCTTCAGCAATCCATTCATGCGGCCACGTCCCACGCGCCCGTAGATGGTGCGCCGCGTGTTCGCCGCCGCGTCCAAATCTTCCGATGGCCCGTACAGATCGTCCTTCAACGTGCCGGCGATGCGCAGGATGGAATCGCGATACGCCTCCACATCCAGACGCCGCGGATTCATCCGCCACAGCAGCGCGTTGGCCTGATCCACTTTGTCGCCATCGGCCCTGCGCTGGCTCGCCTGCTGCCACGCGGCTGAGAGCAGGATTTCGCGGTGCAGCCACTTCAATGACCAACCGTTGGCCACGAAGCGCGCCGCCAGGTCGTCCAGCAACTCCGGATGCGTCGGCTTCTCGCCTTGCGTGCCAAAGTCGCTCAGCGTCGCCACCAGCGGCTTGCCGAAGTGCCACGCCCAAACGCGGTTTACGATCACGCGCGCGGTGAGCGAAGCGGCATCGGAGAAAATCTTCTCCGCCAGATCGAGCCTGCCCGAACCATGCGGCAATCGTTCTTCGCCGCGCGTGAGCACACTCAAGAACTTCCGCGGCACCACCTCGCCCGGCGTGGCCACGTTGCCGCGCAGAAACACCGGCAGATCGCGCGCTTCGCCCGGCTTGTAGTGCAGCATCGTGTACTGCGCATCGGAGCCATCCACGAAATTCGCCGCATCGTAGACGGTGTTCATATAAGGCTCAGAAGAAGCGCCCGGACGGCGGCGCTGGCCCGCGGGCGGCTTCGGCTGCTGCTTCGGATCGCGCCAGTATTTCTCCAGGTATGCGACCAACTGCGGATTGCTCTCGCGCAGTTTCTCCATCTCCGCCTGCAGCCCGGCGATCTCCACTTTCCACTTCGCCACGCGCTCTTCGGAACCCACAACCGTCGACGCTTCGTTCGTCAGCAGATCGCGTGAATAGGCGAGATCGAACAGCCGCCGCTGCATCCACTGGAAGCGCGCTTCCACCTGCGGATCGACCTCGAACACCGGCCGCTCGGAGCGCATCGTCGATGCGAACACACCGGCGAGCCCGTAGTAATCCTTCGTCGAAATCGGATCGAACTTGTGGTCATGGCAGCGCGCGCACGCCACCGTCAATCCCAGCAATCCGCGCGACACCGCATCGACACGTTCATCCCAATCGTCGCTGAGGAACGTGGAAATCACATCGTAGGAGAGGCGCTGATCCTTGTGATAGACGGGCGCGGCGCCCAGATAGCCGAGCGCGCGCAGATCCTCGCGCTTCGCATCCGGCATCTTGTCCGCGGCCAGTTGCAGCTTCACAAAACGGTCGTAGGGCACATCATTGTTCAAAGCCTCAATCACCCAATCGCGATAGCGCCAGGCGTACGGATACGGCGGATTCGTTGCTTCCGAAGTGGGGTTGTCCTCGGCGTAGCGGGCCACGTCCAGCCAGTGACGGCCCCATGCTTCGCCGTAATGCGGCGAGGCCAGCAGCCGCTCCACCAGCGCGCGATAGGCATCGGGCGACGCATCGGCGGCAAACGCTTCCACCTCTTCATACGACGGCCGGTAGCCAAGCAGATCGATGTACAACCTTCGCGCTAAGGTGCGCCGGTCCGCCGCGGGCGAAGGCGTCAGGCCTTTCTGCTCCAGGCGCGCCAGCACGAAGCCGTCGATCCTGCTACGCGGCCACGCGGTATTCCTCACCGCCGGGGCGGCCTGTTGGCGCAGCGGCTGAAACGCCCACCACTTGCGTCCTTCTTCAATCGGCATGCCCTTCAGCGCGGCGCTGGCTGCCGTGGAATCCGTGCGCGGATCGACCGCGCCTCGCGCGACCCAAGATTCAAAGTCCGCTATCACCGCCGGAGCCAGCTTCCCGCTGGGCGGCATCTGCAAATGCGGATCGGTGTAACGCAGCGCGGTGAGTAACCGGCTGGCCGCGGGCTTCCCCGCCACTTTCCCCAGTCCCGCTTTCGTATCCAGCACCAGCGCGCCCATCGGCGATTTCATCTTCGACGAATGGCAGCCATAACAACTCTGCACCAGCACAGGCCGGATCTTCGATTCAAAGAAGGCCGCTTCCGGCGATTGCGCGTGCAGGCCGGCAGCCAGGACGAAGAGTGGTAGCCCAGGGAGTCTCATGGAGTACAGCTTCTTCGAGAATACACCAGGCCCGGCGCGCTAACGCCCCGCGCAAGCACCCGCCTTGCTCTGGATCTCCGCGGCCGGTAAAACATAATCCATCCCCTCTGTTTTGGGAGGAAGAAAGCGCTTCGCCTCTTGCCAGTGGCCGCACGCTTCCACGGTCTTGCGCTCCTTCTCCGCCGTGGACGCGAGCAATGCGTAGAGATCGGGCATGGAGCGCGATCCGACGCCGAACGCCTGCAGCCGCTGGCGGATGGCGATGGCTTCGCGCAGCGACTCGCGCGCCTGGCTCAACTGCGACACCTGAAGCTGCACGTTCCCCATCTCGCCCAGAATCCAGGCCAGGCGCTCCGCCACAAACTTGTTCTGCGGATCGTCCTGCAGCAGCTTACGCCGTATCGCCACGGACTGCCGCAGATAGGGCAACCCTTCGGCGGGCCTGCCTGCGTTCGCCAGGTCCTGGCCGAGCCGCCCGTAATCAAACGAGAGATCCAGCGGAACCGTGCTGTCAGGAGGGCGCAGTTGCTGCCGCTGCTCATCGAGAGCGAGCGCCTTGCGATCTTCCTCCAGCGCTTTCTCATGGTTCTTCTCAAACGAATACAAACCGGAAAGGCTCTTGTGCACCAGCGCGAGGTTGCGGATGCGATTCGGATCGTCTTTCTTCTCCTCCAGCCGCATGCGATAGTAGCGCTCCAGCTTGCCCCACAGCTCCAACCGCTCAGCCACGGGTCTGGATTCATTCGACGCCTGGCGGAACCACACCCGCGCCAGCAGGTCCAGATCGTTCTTTGCACCGCTCTTGGCCAGTTCCGCGGCGATTGCCTCGGCGCGGCTCAAGCTGGCTACAGCATCGGCGGGCCGGCGCAGCACCAGGTACGGACGCTCGATGTAGTTCTGCGCCAGCTCCGCCAGCACATCGCGATTGCGCGAGGAGAAGCGCTCCAGCAGGGCTGCGCCTTTTTCCTGGCTGCGCAGCGCCGCGGCCGGATCGTTCAAGTTCGGCGTGTTGGTGTTGAACTGCTGGAAGGCCAGTTGGCGATAGCCGCGCGCCACATCGAGCGCGAACGCTTCGTCGTTGCCCGCATCCACCGAGAGCTGCTCCAGGTAACGCGTGGCCTGCTCCGCCATCCAGCGCCGCGTGTCGATTGTGCCGGGAACCGTGGAGAGCCGCTGTGGGCCTTCCATCACCAGCATCTGCGCCATCTGGCGAGCCGCGGCAAAGCGACGCTCGGCCACTCCGCGCTGCTGTTCCGTAACGCGGTATTGCAGTGCGAACGCGGTCAGTCCGGCAAGTGCCGCCAGCGTTCCCAGCCCGCCCACGAACACCGCGGCACGATTGCGCTCCACGAACTTCCGGATGCGATAGCGAGTGGTGGGCGGCTGCGCGGCCACGGGATAGCCGAGGCGGTATCGCTTCACGTCTTCGCTCAACTCGCGCGCGGTGGCGTAGCGCCGCGATGGCTCCTTCGCCGTCGCCATGCGGATCACCGCGTCCAGATCGCGGGCCAGCCCGGCCACGCGCGGCGGCTCGTTCTCCACAATCGCGGCAATCGCTTCATCCAGCGGCAATCCCTCCACCGGCTGCGCCGCAGCGCCTGTCGCCAGTTCATACAGCATCAGCCCGAGCGAGTAAAGATCGCTCGGTGTGCCCGGCTTGAGTCCGCGCGCCTGCTCCGGTGAGGCGTAGCTGAGCGTCAGCGCGCGCAACACCGTCTGCGTTGAGCCAGGGGCATCGCCCGCCAGATCCGCCAACTTGGCGATGCCGAAATCGAGCAGCTTCGGCTGCCCGCTCTGCGTCACGATCACGTTCGACGGCTTCAGGTCGCAATGCACAATGAGGCTCTGATGCGCGGCCTGCACCGCATCGCAGATCTGTTCGAAGATGCGCAGCCGGTCATCGAGCGAAGCGTTGCGCGCCCAATCGCTGAGCCGTTCTCCGTCGATCCACTCCATCACCAGATACTGCCGGCCTTCGCTCACGCCGCCGTCGAGCAGGCGCACAATGTGTGGATGCGATAGCTGCGCCAGTATCTGGCGCTCGCGCGAGAACAGCCGTTCGGCATCGCGCACGGCGAACATCGGGCCCAGCACTTTGATCGCCACCTGTTGGGTGAAATCGGATTCGCGGCGCGCCTTGTACACTTCCCCCATGCCGCCGCGCGCCACCAGCGATTGCACGGTGTAAGGGCCGATGCGTGTTCCTATTTGCGGCCACGATTGATAGGGCTGCTCCAGGAACTCTCCGGCGCGCGAATCCGCTTCCAACAGTGCCTCTACCTCTCGCGACACGTCCGCGGCCAGCTTCGCCAGATACTCCGCCCGCGCGTCGCCCGATAGCTCCACGGCTTCGTCGAAGGCCACCTGCACCAGCTTCCACAGCTTCTCGTTCATGGGTGCGCTTCCCCCGTGATGCGGCGATAGAGCCAGGCGCGCGCCAGCGTCCAATCGCGCTTCACCGATGTGGTGGAGCGCTCCATCAGCGCCGCCGTTTCCTCAACGGAAAGCCCGCCGAAGTAGCGCATCTCCACCAACTGCGCGCGCTCCGGATCAAACGCGCTCAACTCATCGAGCGCGCGGTCGAGCGCCAGAACATCGACATTCGGCTCCATGGCGGCGTCCACAAAGTCGAGGCTGACGGCGTCCACACCTTTGCCGCGCTTCAACGCCTTCCGCGCGCGGGCGTGATCCACCAGCACCCGGCGCATGGCGCGCGCCGCCGATCCGAAGAAGTGCGCCCGGCTTTTCCAATCGGTCTTCGTCTGATCCACCAGCCGCAGAAACGCCTCATGCACCAGCGCCGTGCATCCCAACGTATGCCCTTTGCGCTCGTGATGCAGCAGCGTGCGCGCCAGCACCCGTAGTTCGTCATAGACGATGGGCACCATCTCTTCGAAGGCCTGTGCATCGCCTCTGGCCCAGCGATCGAGCAGTAGCGTGATCTGTCCTGCCGCCGCGCTGGTCTCACCCATAGAGATGGTGACAAGATACCAGATTGCGGGGTGCGGATTTTTTTGAGCCTTTTTTCCGCGCTTTACGCCACGAACCTGTAGGAGGAAGCCGTATGTGGATCCTGTGGATGATGTTCTGCGCCGCGTTGCAGGCCCAGTTCGCCGGCGAGTATCGAGGCAACCAGATGCAGCTCACCGTGCGTGCGGCGGGCAAGGAATATACGGGGGCCATCCAGTTCCAGGGCGAATCGATGCCGTTCACCGCGGTGGAAGCGAACGGCAAACTGCAGGGACGCTTCCAATCGCAAGGCGCGCAGTTTCCCTTCGAACTGCGGCGCGATGGATCTGGCTTCGTGCTCTCCACCGCGGGCGAGGAATACCGGCTGGAGGCCGCGCAGCCGCCGGCACAGGCGCAGGCGAAGAACCCGTTGGCGCGCCCGCAGTTGGCAGGCACATGGAAGCACGCCACCGGCACCCTCACCTTCGACGCGGCGGGCAACGGCACGAGCAACGGCAGCGCGTTCCGCTATCGCGTGGAGGGCGATGCGCTCATCCTCACCGACGATCAGGCCACGTTGCGCTTCACCTACGTGCTGGAAGGCGATACGCTGCGGCTCACCGGACCCACGGGCGTGCAACTGGTGTTGACGCGCTCCACCGGCGAAGCGGCGGCGGCCGTTTCCAATGTCGATCTCAGCGGCAAATGGTGCTACGTCGCCAACGTCAACGCCACGGGCGGCGGCGCGCGGTCCACCAATCAATGCTTCACCCTGCACGCCAACGGGCGCTATGAATACTACGGGGAAACGGACAGCTACGGGCCGAACGGCGGCGCGACGTCGCAAGGCTCCGATGCAGGCACCTGGACGGCTACCGCCACTTCCATCACCTCGCGCTCGGCTTCGGGCCGCGTCACCACCTTCCAACTGGAGCGTCGCAATCATCCCAAGACCAACGATCCGATGCTGGTGCTGAACGGGCAGACGTTTGTGACGTTTTATCAGAAAGCCCCCTGGCGGAATTGAAGGGCTAATCCGTTGTTTCGAGTGTCACTGCACTCGCAGCCGGGCCATCACCGTCGTATCCTCCAGGTCGCGTTTGATCTGGAATCCGAAGCTGCGGCAGATGCCCTGCATGGTCATGTTTTCCGAGGAAATCTCCCCGAACACCGTTTCCACGCCTTCGGCCCGGGCCACATCGATGATCCTCCGCAACAGCTCTTTGCCGAGGCCCTGCCCCTGGAAATGATCGCTCACAACAAGAGCAAATTCGGCCTCTTTTTTGCCTCGGGCATAGGCTTGCGGGTCCTTCACCAGCCGCCCCACGGCGATGATTTCGCCCTCGCGTTCCACCACCAGCGCCATCTGCCGCGCGTAGTCGATGAAGCAGATGCGCACCAGCCGCTCATGCGCGATGCGCGTGCTCAGCTTCAGCGCCGAGAGGTAGCGGAAGTAGACGGTGCGCTCGCCGAGGGTTTCATGGAAGCGCGCAATCAGCGGCTCGTCCTCGGCGCGGATGGGCCGGATGACCACGGTCTCGCCGTTCTTCATCTGCCACTCGGTAACGTATTCCAGCGGATAGGTGCGGATGGCCGGCTTCATGCGCGGCGGCGCGTCGGGGGCGAGTTCCACGATGCGCACGTCGTTACCGATGACCGACACTTCGGCGATGTGCGGCTGCTCAAAGAAGCGCGACAGGCGCACCAGCGCGCGTTCGCCCTGCTCGCTTTCGATGCCCACCTGGTGCAGCATCAACCCCGCGAGCGTGGTGTTCAGCGGCGGCAATCCATAGACGCGCTGCCCGCGCAGATCTTCGATATACAGCACCGGACCGAAGCGCGGATCCACCAGCCCGCCCATCTGGAACGGGCAGGCATCGGAGATTTGCAACTCTTCGCACGCGGGCACCTCCACGCCTTCGGCCAGCGGTGTTTCGTAAATCGCGCGCAGGTTCTCGTTGTAGGCCCACATGTAGAGGAACATGCGCACCGCGGTGTCGGGATAAGGAAACGTGGGGATATCGGCGGCGCGCAGCACACCCACTCCAGGCGCAACTTCAACGCCTCCCATCCAACTGGCCAGCACCGGCTTTCCGCTCAGCTTCGAGTACGGTTTCAATTGCTCCGCGGTGAGCGTGGCGTCGGTGGCGGCCTGCGGCGCCAGCACCACCAGCAGCCCGTCGCTCCGCGGATCTTTGGCGGCGATCTCCAGCGACTTGGCGAAACGCTCCGGCTTGGCGTCGCCCAGAATGTCGATGGGATTGCGGCGGCTCCACTCGGCGGGCAGACAGGCGTTGAGCGCGGTGATGGACTCTTCACTGAGCGGCGCGAGTTCGCCGCCGCCGGAGATGAGCGCATCGGTGGCCATCACGCCGGGGCCACCGGCATTGGTGAGGATGGTGAGCCGCCGCCCGCGCGGGCGCGGCTGTTTGCTCAACACCTCGGCCATATAAAAGAGGTCACTGAGTTGGTTCACGCGCAGCACGCCGGCGCGGCGGAAGGCTGCGTCCACCACGCGATCGTCGCCGGGCATCGCGCCTGTATGCGCGCCCGCGGCCAGCGCGCCTTCGCGCGTGCGTCCCGCTTTGATCACGATCACGGGCTTCGTCATCGCCACTTCGCGCGCGGCGGAAAGGAATGCTCCGGCGTCGCCGATCGACTCCATATAAATGAGGATGCTGCGTGTGCGCGGATCGTTGCCGAGGTAGTCGATGACATCGCCCCAGCCGATGTCGGCCATGGAGCCGAGCGAAACGAACGCGCTGAAGCCCACCAGCTCACGTTGGCTCCAATCGAGCACCGCTGTGCAGAGCGCGCCGCTCTGGCTGAGGAATGCCACGCTGCCCGGACGCGCCATGGAGTTAGCGAAGGTGGCGTTGAGCCCCGTCACCGGCGACATCACGCCGAGGCAATTCGGGCCGAGCAAGCGCAGTGCGCCTTTGCGCGCTTCTTCGAGCACCTGCTGTTCCAGCGCTTCGCCTTGCGGCCCCATCTCTTTGAATCCGGCGGCGAGCACCATCGCGCCTTGCACGCCTGCTTCGACGCATTCGCGAATGACGCCGGGAACAGTGGCCGCGGGAGTGACCACGATGGCCAGTTCCACGGGCTCTGGCACGTTCTTCACCGAAGGATAGGCGCGCATGCCGAGCACACTGGCGCGCTTCGGATTCACCGGATACACGGTGCCTCCGAACGGAGATGAGATGAGGTTCCACAGGGTGGTGCGTCCCACGCTGTGCGGCGTTTCCGTTGCGCCGATGACAGCCACTGACTGTGGTTTGAAGAAGACGTCGAGCGGGTATCGTTCCCGCCCGAACAAAGAGTGCGCCGGCTCCACCGGCGATTTGATCGAGGGCTTACCCATCGCTTCGATGGTAGCGTTACGAAGCGGCGGGGCGCATGGGCGGACGGGCGGCGGGCGCGGGGCAACAGGTCTCCGTGCAGAGCCCAGGCACGATGCCGCCGCCGGCCTGGCGCTCTTCCACCAACTCGCGAATCATGCGTACGAAGCCGGGATGCGTGCCTGCCGTTGCCGCGCGGCTCATCTCGATGCCGAGTTCGTTGCACAGATCCTTGGCTTCGGTGTCGAGATCGTAGAGCACTTCCAGATGATCGGAGACGAAGCCGATGGGAACCAGCGTCACGGCCTTCGTGCCCTGCGCATGCAGTTGGCGCAGCGCGTCGAGGATATCCGGTTCGAGCCATGGCACCTGCGGCGGGCCGCTGCGGCTCTGATACACCAGCCGCCATTCGCTAAGGCCGAGCCGCGCCGCCACGGCGCTGCATGCCTCGTTGAGCTGGTCCACGTAGCGCGAGCCCTGCGCCATCGAGAGCGGGATGCTATGCGCCGTGAACAGCACCGTCGCGCCGGGAATCAGCACGTCGGTGGTCTCCTGCGCGATCACGTCGAGGAAGCCTGGGTGATTGTAGAACACGCGGATCTTGTCGATGTGCGGAGCGCCTTCGCCCACCGCGGCCTGCGCGGCGGCGATGTTTTCGCGATACTGCCGGCAGCCGGAATAGCTGCTGAACGCCGAAGTGACGAAGGCCAGCGCGCGCTTCACGCCATCCTGTTTCATCTGCTGCAGCGTGTCTTTGAGGAACGGATGCCAGTTGCGATTGCCCCAATAAATGGGCAGGTCCAGCTCTTGGCGCAATGCGGCCATCAGCGCCCGATTCTGATCGTTGATGGGACTGCGCCCGTCAAAGTGATGATAGTGCTCGGCCACTTCCAACAGGCGCTCGCGGGGCACGTTGCGGCCACGCGTCACGTTTTCTAAGAATGGCATTACGTCTTCAGGCTGCTCCGGCCCGCCGAAGCTGACCAGAAGAAATGCATCGTAGGAATTCATAGGCTGCCTCGCAGGGCTTCGAGTGGTTTTTGTTGCAGAATACGGTGGCTGGCCAGCCAGCCGGCGATGTTCGCCAGCAGCGCCGTCAGCACGATGGCGATGAGATGGGGCAGAGGATCGAAACGGTAATCCACCTGGAACAGGCGCTTCAGGACCAGCAGCGAAAACGCCGTCGCCAGCAGGCTACCGAGAACTCCCGCGGCCAGGCCGAGAATGAGGAACTCGACGGAGAAGATGCCGCCGATGCGGCGCCGCGTCGCGCCTAGCGTTTTCAAAATGACGACCTCGCGCACGCGGCGGAAACGCGTGCCGGCCACGCTGCTGGCCAGGATGATGGCGCCCGCGAGTATGGCGAAGAACGAGATGAAGCGGATCACCAGCGCGATCTGATCCACCACTTCCTGGATGATGGCCAGCACATCCGCACCGTTGATTACCGTGATGGTGGGGAATTTCGCGAATACCGCGCGTTGCAGCGGAGCAATCTGCGCCGGTTGCATGCGCACAGCGGCGAAGTGCAGCGTCGGCAGGCCGTCCAGCGCGCCGGGGCTGAAGAGGAATTCGAAATTGGAGCCGATGCGCACGGAGTCACTTCGATAGATGCACGCCACCGTGGAGGAGATGGATTTACTCGACGCGATCCATTCGATGGTGTCGCCGGGGGCCGATTCCAACGTCTTCGCCGCTTCTTCGTTGAGACAGACTTCCACGCCCTTCGCCGGCGTTTTGTCCCAGAACGCGCCGTCTATCACCTTCGATTGCGGCGGCAGCTCGCGCGCCCACGACACGGAGCGCGTTTGCGTGAAGCGGCGGCTGAAGCCCTTCAGCGGCCTGTCGCCGATGGGCTGTCCGTTGATCTTCAGAATGCGCGCCGCGGTGATGGGCACCACTTCGGGTTTGTTCTGCATGCCAGGATGCTTTTCGAGAAGCGCGGCGATGCCGTCGCGCTCGCGCGAGGTGATGTTGATGAGGAACACGTTCGGCATTCCGGGAGGCGCGCTGCTGGCGATCTGCACCAGCATCGATTTCTGCACCAGATAGACGGTGAGCGTGAACATCACGCCGAGGCCAAGCGCCACTAGCAGCGCCGCGGCCTGATTGCCGGGCCGGTAGATGTTGGCGATGCCGTGCCGCAGCACTGCGGGCATGCTTTGCTGTGCCGATCGCGAAACACGGCGCAAGGCCCATAGCATCCCGCCGGCGACGCTCGAAAGAATCAGCAGGCTGGCCACGAAGCCGCCCACGAAATAAAGCCCTGTGCGCAGGCTTTCGCTCAGCCACCACACGATGCCGAGCACGCCCACAAGGATCACCGCCGTGGCCGCGATGGCCGCTTTGCCGTGGCGCAGACGCTCCCGCCAACTGATGCGCGTCTCTTCCATCTCGCGGCGCAGAATGAGGCTCGGCTTCACGCGGCGGATGGAGAGCAGCGGCGGAATGGTGAACAGCAGCGTGGTGAGCACGCCCACGGCGAGCCCTTGCACGGCGGAGAACGGATCCCAATGAAAGCCCGGATCGAGCTGGAAATAGCGGGCGATCAACTGCGGGAAAATGCGCTGCACGGCGATGCCGACAAGGATTCCGGCGATGCCTCCGAACAGGCCGAGGATCAGCGTCTGGATGGTGTAGATGCGGATGATCTGCGACGAACGCGCGCCCAGCGATTTCATCACGGCGATGGAATCGAGCTTCTGCTGCAAATGCGAATGCATCGCCATGGCCACGCCAAGCGCGCCGACGATCAGGGCGATGAGACTGACGAGCGAGAGGAACTTAGTGGAACGGTCGAGGCCGCGAGTGATGAGCGGATGAGTCTCGCGGTAGTCGATGATCTGCGCTTCGGGGAAGGCGTCCTTCAGCCGGTTGCGCGCCTGTTCGATGGGCATCGCGTTGGCATCGAAGCGGAACAGGTAGCGCTGCGAGGCGCGGCTGCCTTCCACGATCAGCCCCGTGCGGTCGAGCCCGGTGCGGCTCATCATGATGCGCGGGCCGACGTTGAGCGATCCGGCCATGCGGTCGGGCTCTACGGCCACGGTGGCCGCGATGCGGAAATCGGCGCCGCCCAGCTTCACGCTGTCCCCGCGCTTCAGATCGAGCCGCACCAGCAGATCGTCGGAAACCGCAATGGCATCGGCTGCGAGTGTGTCACGCAGCGGCTGCGGCGGATCGAGCTTGAACTCGCCATAGAAAGGATAGACAACCGGATCGACGGCCTTGATGGAGACAAGTACAGGAACACTGGACGTCGGCGTGGAGAGCATCGACACGGTCTCTGTGATCCATGTGCGGCGGATGTTGGCGAGCGCATCCATCGCCTTGATCTGATCGGGCGTGGCGAGGCTGAAGCTGCGCACGGTCATGTCGGCAGCCATCAGTTTGCGCGCATCGCGGGTGAGCATGCCTTTGAAGGCTTCGCTGAAGCCGCGCACGCCGGTGAGTGCTCCCACGCCCAGCGCCACGGCCAGGATGACGAACAGGAACTTGGTGGTGGAGGCTCGCGCTTCGCGCCAGGCGATCTTGATGGCGGTGCTACGCACGCAGCTCATCTCCGACGACGATGCCATCCTTCAGGCGAAGAATACGTCCGGCCTGCGCAGCGAGCGCTGCGTCGTGCGTCACCAGCACCAGCGTGGTGCCTTCGCGCTGATTGAGAGAGAGCAGCAGTTCCAGGACATGTGCCCCGTTGGCGGAATCGAGATTGCCGGTGGGCTCATCGGCCATAAGGATGGGCGGGCGGGCCATGAAGGCGCGGGCCAGAGCCACACGCTGCTGCTCGCCGCCAGAGAGCTGGATCGGATAATGATCGCGGCGCTCACCGAGTCCCACGCTGTCAAGCAACTCCTGGGCTCGTGGCATGCCGTTCGTGCCTCCGGAAAGCTCATGCGGCAGCAGCACGTTTTCAAGCGCGGTGAGCGTCGGGATGAGCTGATAGCTTTGGAACACGAAGCCGATCTTGCGCCCGCGCACGATGGCCAGATCGTCCTCGGCGAGCCCGGTAATCTCCTGGCCATCGAGCACGATGCTGCCGGAGGTGGCGGAATCGAGCCCGGCCAGCAGCCCGAGCAGCGTGCTTTTGCCGCTGCCCGACGGGCCCATGATGGCGATGAACTGACCTTTGGGAACATCGAAGCCCACGCCGCGCAGAATCTCGACGGTATTTGCGCCGTTGGTGATCGACTTCTTGAGCTCCCGGACCTGGATGATCGGATCGGATGGCATGCGTTGGGTGGTTTTGTAGTTATTATGGCATTGCGTAGTCATGCGGCATCTGTATCTGGCGATTGCAATGTTGGAAATGCTCACCGCGTGCGGCGGCGGGCCGGCGAAGGAAGAGGTGCGCAAGGCTGAGCCGCCGCCACCGCCTGTGGAGAAGAAGGCTCCGGATTCGCGGCCTGCAATCGTGGCATTCGGCGACAGCCTCACCGCGGGGTATGGTTTGGAGCCGGGGCTGAGCTATCCGGATTTCCTGCAGAAGAAGCTGGATGCCGCGGGCTATTCGTATCGCGTGGTGAACGAAGGTGTGAGCGGCGACACCACCAGCGGCGGAGCGGAACGCATCGCCGGAGTGCTGGAACATAAGCCGCGGATCGTGATTTTGGAGCTCGGCGCGAATGACGGGCTGCGCGGTATCCCCGTGGCGCAAACGCGGGCCAATCTGGATGAGATCGTGACGAAGCTGAAGGCCGCTGGAGCGCAGGTGCTGCTGGTGGGAATCACGCTGCCGCGTAATTACGGTGAGCAGTACATCCGCGATTTCGACCGCATCTATCCCGATTTGGCGAAGAAGCACGCGGTGCCGCGGCTGCCGTTTTTGCTGGAAGGCGTGGCGCTGAATCCGAAGCTGATGCAACGCGATGCGTTGCACCCCACAGCGGAAGGTTGCGAGATTGTGGCGGGGAATGTGCTGGCGGCGCTGAAGCCGTTGCTTAAGAAATGATCTAGGACATTTGTCCTACGACACCGGCGCGGGCTTCTGTTACGCTGCCCTCAGATTCAGAGGTCCACGATGACATCAACCCGCCGCAGTCTACTTGCGTCGCTCGCCGGCGCTTCTTCCTTACTGGCCCAGACCACGAGATCCACGGGCCAAACCACGATCGGCTTCAAGGCTGACACCATTCCGCAACGATCCGAATGCGGCATTGGAGCGCTGATGCCATGGGCAGATGCCCTGTGGGCCATCACCTACAACAGCCACAAGAAGGGCACCGGCTACGGGCTCGGGTTGTACATGATCGGCGACAACCTGGAGTCGCAGCGCGTGCATGTGCACGATGGCACGCACGCCAATCGGATGATTCACCGCGAGTCGAATCAGTGCTTCATCGGGCCATATGTGATCGATGCCAAAGGCAACTGGAAGCACATTCCGGAGCTGGACAATTTCCGGCTCACGTCCACCATGCGGCACCTCACTGATCCGGCCAATCGCATTTATTACCAGGGCATGGAAGGCGAGTTCATTGAGATGGACGTGAACGACCGGAAGCCGCGCGTGATCACGGATCTGGTGAAGGAGATGAAGCTCGCCGCGCGTCCGCACTTCAAGGGCGGCTATACGGCGCAGGGCCGCGTAGTGGTTGCCAACAACGGCTTCTATGCGTTCGGCGAAGATCAGGCCGGGCTGTTTGAATACGACGGCAAGACGTGGAAGAAGCTATCGGGCAAGCCGCACATGGATGTGGCCGCGCGGCAGGATCTGGGCTCCGTGCTGTTCGCCACGGGATGGGATGAAGCCTCGGTGTTGTTCTGGGCGCTGGTGAAGGGACAGTGGCAGCGCTATCGCCTGCCGAAGGCTACGCACGCCATGAGCCAGGCCTGGCAGACCGAATGGATGCGCATCCGCGAGGTGGAAACCGAACACTACCTGATGGACATTCAGGGCATGTTCTATGAGCTGCAGCCGGTGGCGTTTGAAGATCGCATCTGGGGCGTGAAGCCCATCTGCCAGCATCTGCGCATCATTCCCGACTTCTGCGCCTTCCGCGGATTGTTCGCCGTGGGCGGCAATCAGACGACGCCGAATCGCGATAACAACGCGCTCTCCGGGCAGCCGCAATCGGGCTTGTGGTTCGGCAAGACCGACGATCTGTGGTCGTGGGGCAAGCCGCAGGGTTGGGGCGGGCCGTACTGGAAAGCGGCGGTGAAGAGGGGTGTTCCTTCCGATCCGTTCCTGCTCACCGGCTTCCCACACAAGATGCTGCACATCACCACGGACAAGCCCGTCGCGTTCGACGTGGAGATTGATTTCATGGGCAACGGCACCTGGCACAAATACGAGCAGGTGAAGGTGGGCGCGGATGGCTACGCCAAACACGTGTTCCCCGATGCCTTCAGCGCGCAGTGGGTGCGGCTCACCGCGCAGTCCGATTGCACCGCAACCGCATTGTTCTACTTCGTGTAATTGCTTCAGGAAGGTAACACTATGTCGCGTTTCTTGCTTTTGCTGATGCTGGCCGCATTGCCGATGGCTGCCCAACAGGGGCGCGGATCCATCTCCGGCACGGTGACGGATCAGACCGGCGCGGCCGTGCCCGGCGCAACGGTGCGTATCATCAACACCGGCACCAATGCTCCTTACGCCGCCACGACGAGTGACGAAGGCTATTTCACGGCCCCCGCGCTGCAAGTGGGTTCGTACAGCGTTGCGGTGGAAAAAGAGGGCTTCAAGAAATTCAACCGTACGGGGATCACGCTGCAGGTGGATCAGCGTGTCGCGCTCGATATCCGGCTGGAGATTGGCGCAACCGCCGAGTCGATTGAAGTGACGGGCGAAGCTGCGCTGGTGGATACCGGCAGCGCCACGGTGGGCAAGGTGGTGGAGAATCGCCGCATCAGCGAATTGCCGCTGAACGGGCGCAATGCGCTGGCGCTGGTGATGCTGACTCCCGGCGTGAAGTCGCAGGCGGGGCCCACCAACAGCGGCTTTGTCGATCGCGGCATCGCGCTGTCAGCGGTGAGCATCAACGGCGGCCCGAGCTCGCTCAACAGCTTCGTGCTCGATGGCGGCAACAACAACAGCGCTTATCTCGCGGATGTGAACGTGAACCCCACGGTGGATGCTGTGGAGGAATTCAAGGTGCAATCAAACACCATGTCGGCGGAGTTCGGCTTCACCGCGGGCGGAGTGGTGAACATCGTGACGAAGAGCGGCACGAATCAATTTCACGGAGCGCTGACGTACTTCGCGCGTAACGATGCCTTCGATGCGCGGCGGGCCTACACAGCGTCGAAGGAGCCGTTCCGCTATCACCAATATGGCGGCACGCTGGGCGGGCCGGTTGTGATCCCGAAGGTCTACAACGGCAAGGACAAGACGTTTTTCTTCTTTAACTACGAGGGTTGGCGCAATCTACGCAACCGTTCGAATATTTTGAGTGTGCCGATTGAAGAGCAGCGCGGCGGCAATTTCGCGCGGTTGTTCGACGCCACGGGGCGGCTGATTCCGATCTACGATCCGTCTACCACGGTGGCGAACCCCAGCGGCGCAGGCTTTGTGCGGCAGCCTTTCGCGGGTAACGTGATCCCCAACAACCGGCTGGATCCGGTGTCGCAGAAGATGCTGCAGTTTTATCCGCTGCCGAATCAGACGCCGTCGAATCCGTTCACGAATCAGAACAACTGGATCGGGCAGGTGAACGAAAAGCGCGACATGACGCAGTACACCATCAAGGGCGATCACCGCTTCAGCGATCGCAACAATCTGTCCGTGCGCTACCTCTACTACAAGCATTTCAACGACAACGGATTCGCGGCGGCGTTGCCGGATCCGAACGTGCGCGCACGGCTGGACAATTACAAAAACTACAATACGGTGCTGAACGACACGCACAGCTTCACGCCGACTCTGTTGAACGAATTCCGGCTGGGAGTATCGCGGCAGGCGTTTCCGTTTCAGGCCTACAGCTTCGGGCAGAACTGGCCGGAGAAGCTGGGGCTGCCGGCCACGGTGCCGCGCGATACGCTGCCTCGCGCATCGAACGGGCTACCTGGATTCGGGGCGTTCACCGTGGGTCTGCGCGGATCGACGACGTGGCAATTCTTCGACATGGCGACGCGCATCAGCGGCGCGCACACCTGGAAGTTCGGGGCTGATGTGCGTGTGCTGCAAGCGAACAACTACCAGCGCGAAGTGCCGTCGGGCAACTTCAACTTCGCGGGCGGGCTCACCGGCAATCCGCAGAATCAGGCGGGGACGGGCAGTTCGTTCGCCACGTTCATGCTGGGCGCGGTGAGCGATGCTTCCATCACGCGCTACGCCGGCGAATCGCAGGCGGCGAAATCGTACAGCCTGTTTGTGCAGGACGATTGGAAAGCAACACGGCGGCTTACCTTGAATTTGGGCTTGCGCTGGGATTATCAGCAACCGCCGTTTGAGCGCAACGGGGGCACGTCGACGTTTGATCCTTCGCAGACGAATCCGCAGACGAACCTGCCGGGCAAAATGGCGTATGCGCGTACGGATTACGGCAACACGTTTCTCGAACCGCAGTACAAGAACTTCGGGCCGCGCTTCGGGTTTGCGTACGATTTGACGGGCAAGGGCCGCACCGTCGTGCGCGGCGGATACAGCATCTTCTATCCGCAGATTTTCTATCGCGACTATTTCGGCAGCACGGCGGGCTTTGCCAATACCACCACCGCGTACGTGCCGGTGAATAACAATACGAACCTCGCGGCGTTCGCCTTCAAGGATGGCCCGCCGACGGCGGCGCTGGAACCGCTGGGCGCACGGCTTGGGCCGAGCTTCCTGATCAGCCAGGGCGTCACTTGGGATCAGGGGCGCGAGAAGAATCCGATGTCGCAGCAGTGGACCGTATCGCTGCAGCAGCAGTTGACCGGCCGCTGGATTGTGGATGCGGCCTACAGCGCGAATAAGGCGACCAGCCTGCCGGCGAGCGGCTACGATTTCAATCAGCTCGATCCGCAGTACAACTCTCTGGGACTGGCATTGCAGAATCAGGTGACGAATCCGTATGCGGGGCGCGTCGCGGGCGCGCTGGGCGGGGCAACCATCAGCCGCTCGCAATCGCTCCGGCCGTTCCCTTACTACACCAGCGTGAACGTGCGTGTGCCGAAGACCGGCGGTTCCACGTACCACAGCTTCCTGATGAGCGTGGAGCGGCGGCTGTCGAGCGGTTTCGCATTCCTTGGTTCGTACACCTTCTCCAAGCTGATCAGCGATAGCGCGATTGTGCCGGTGAATTTCGGATCGGTGGAAGTGGGCTCGGACAACGGCTATCAGAACGGCAAGTACGACCGGCGGGCGGAGCGCTCGGTGGATCCTACCGATGTTTCGAACCGCTTGGTGATGAGTGGCATCTACGAACTGCCGTTCGGCAAGGGTAAGCGTTATGCCTCGGGCGGTGGCTTATCTAACGTGATTGTGGGCAACTGGCAGTTAAACGTGATCGGGACGATTCAGAGCGGTTTGCCGCTGGTGATCCGCGGCGCAAACAATTTCCTGGCCAATCGGCCGGATTCCACGGGGCAAAGCGCGAAGCTCGACAACCCGACGCCGGAGCGCTGGTTCGATACGCGGGCGTTTGTGAATCCGGTGAACTTCACGTTCGGCAACGTGGGCCGCACGCTGCCTGATGTGCGCAGCCCAGGTACGGTGAATTGGGATCTGTCGGCGATCAAGGATTTCCATCTTCGCGAAGCACTGCGCATGCAGTTCCGCGCGGAGATGTTCAACTTCCTCAACCACACCAACCACGGTGTTCCGAACTCGTCGTTTTCCGCCGGCCCGGATGGATACAACCAGAGTGCGACGTTCGGCGTGATCACGTCGGCACGCGATCCGCGGATCATTCAGTTTGGACTGCGGATGGTGTTCTAATCCCCGGGAGTGCCAGAATCGGTGCATGCTGCGCTGTCTGGCACTCCTTTTCTTTTTCGCATGGGTGGTGGCGGCCCAAGGCAAGAAGCTCGGCGCGGTGGATTTCTTCGCGTATGATGGCGTGGATATCGCGGCGTTGCGGACAGCGCTGCCTGTTCATGCCGGCGAACCGTTTTCGGTGGAAAGAGTCGAAGAGGCGAAGAAGGGGATTCGCGCGGCGGTGGAGCATCGGCTGGGACGACCGCCGTCCGATATTGCCGTGGTGTGCTGCGATGACCATGGGGATTGGATTCTGTTCATCGGGTTGCGTGCGCAGGCGGCTGTGTATCGGGAAGCGCCCCGCGGCAGGGCTCGTCTGCCGAAGGAACTGGTGCAGTTGGACAAGGATCTGATGCAGGCTTGGATGAAGGCAGTGGAGCAGGGCGCGAGCAGCGAGGAGCATAGCGAGGGCTATGCGTTGAGTTCCGATCCGGAGCTGCGTTCCTATCAGATGAAGTTGCACGGCATGGCGCTGCGTATGGAAGGGAAGCTGTTCGATGTGTTGGCTTCGTCCTCCGACGACGAGCACCGCGCCATCGCCGCCAACGCGCTGGGATACGCCAGGCAAAGCCCACGGCAACTGCGGGCGCTGGTGGAAGCCGCCGGAGATGCGAGCAGCGGGGTTCGCAACAACGCCGTCCGCGCACTGGGCGTGTTGCTGGAATCGAACCCGCGGCTAGGCGACAACGTGCCTGCACGCCTGTTTACGGACATGGTGCAGAGCGGCACGTGGACCGATCGCAACAAAGGCGCGTATGTGCTGCTGACGCTGACTGCATCGAACCGGCGCGCGGGATTGCCGGAAATCGCGGCCGCCGCCGGCGCATTGCGCGAGATGTCGCAATGGCAAAGCAGCGGCCACGCATCGGCGGCCCGTACGCTTCTGGAGCGAATCGCTGCCGCTAAGCCCTGAAGTAGGGCTTCAGCATTTCCATGATCTGGTCGAGTTCGCGCAGATCGGCGGCGTCCATGGTGAACTTGCTGGTGCGGCGCATGACGATGGTTTTGAAGATGCCGCGGCGGCGCAGAATCTCCTTCTGGATAACGTAGCTGACACGCCGCTCCAGCACCGCGGAAAGCAGGAACTTCATGAACAGATCGTGCGCTTCCTTCTTTTTGCCTTGCTTGAACCAATCCCAGATCTGGGCCTGGATGTCGGCGAAGCCGGCGCCGGCCATCGTGCCGCCGGAGCCGCGTTCCATCTCGTTGTAGAGGTTCATCGCGCCGCCGCCGGTGGATGGGATAAGCACGCGTTTGCGTTCCTTCACCACGCGGGTGACGTCGTGCGGCACATCGCCCGATTCCAGTTTGAGGATCTTGAGTGTTGGAATCTTGTCCGCCATGCGCATCAGGAAGTCGGTGGACATGCCGGGATTCGACACCTGGATGCACATCGGCAGTTTCGACACGGATGCGATGGAGAGGAAATAGTCTTCCAGGATTTTACTGTCACCGAAGCCATCCGTTGGCCCGAGCGCGTGCAGCCCATCGGCGCCGATCTTTTCGGCGAAGCGGGCGTACTCCATGGCTTCGAACTTGTTTGCTCCATGGACACCGATTAGCACGGTAGTCCGGCCTTTGGCTTCTTTCACCACAGCGGGTGAATACTGGATGCGCTCCTTGTAGGAGAGCGATGAGGTTTCTCCTGCGCCGGCGGGCCACACGACGCCGTGTACCTTGCCGCGGCAGAGGAAATCGGTCTCTTTACGCAGCGACTCTTCATCGAGGGAGAGGTCCTCGAGGAACGGAGTCTGCATGATGACGAAGATGCCTTCCCAGGCCTTCTCGGCTGCGGGGAGTAGCGGCGCAGCGGCCAGCGCGGAGGATAAATGCAGGAAGTCCCGTCTATGAATAATGGACATGACTCCTGAGTATCACAATTACGGGGCTGGTAGTTCGAGCGCTTTCTGCAGCACGGGATCGTTGTCGGCGAAGTAATCGGCAGCGGTGAGATCCACGGCGATATCGGGGGCAATGAAGGAACCCGGGAAGCCGGGCACCGTGAACAGGCGCGTCGACATCTGCCCGGTGAGTTGTGAGTTGGGCAGTTGGAACGGCACCACTTCGCCGAAGCCGCTGGCCCCGCCGCCCGTCGCTTCTCCGATCAGGATGGTTGCCCCCTGGGCCTTGATATCCGCGGTGTTGAGCGAAGCCGAGGAGAAGGTCTGGCGGCCGATGAGCAGGTACGATCCTTTCGTTGGCAGGAACTTTCCAGAGAGAAACGAAGCCCCTAATGCCTGCAGCAGCGGGGTGAGAATTGCCGAGTTGCCGCCATTGTTGTTGCGAAAGTCGAAGACCAGGCGATCGACGGGGTTCGATTCGATGAAGGCGATCATCTCGCGGGTGAACTGCGCGAAGGGCAGGGCTGGCGTTTCGCGGCACTGGTTGTACTGGAAGTAGACGGTGCGGGAATCGGCGAGGTATTCGAACCAGTATGGCTGTGCCGTGTTGCGCTTATAGAGAGGATATTTCGGACGGCTGAGAAAGGGCGCGTTGACTAGCGTGACCGCTGCGGGGCTCAGGCTAAGTTCGAAATCGTCGAAGGCATAGACGACCGGGCCTACGGTGTCGATGACGCCCGCGGCCTGCAGAATTTCGGGACTGATGAAGTAGTTCGCCGAAATCAGCCGGGCCCAGTTCTCGTTCTCATGAGAAACGTAGCGGCGCAGAAGCTCAAAACATTCCTCCGCGGTTTTGTTTCCGATACGCAGGATACGTTTTCCCAGCGCCCGGGCATTGGCTTCGGCGATCTGCGTCACAAAAAGGCCATCGGAAAACCAGCGCACGCGTATGGGCAGGAAAGTGGTGCGAGCGGTGGTCTGAGTAAGGCCGATGGAAGTATGGGCATCACCGATGAGGGCAACTAACCGGGCCGCTTCCGCAGCCATCTGTGCGTCGGTGCGTTGCGCCGCGGATTCTCCGGCGACGCGCACGGCTTCCGTGAAATCGGCCCTGCTGATTTTGGTGAAGGGATTCGGATGGCGAGCAACGATCTGCTGTTGCAGCGACTGCAGATCTTCACGCCAACGCTCCTCGCGTGTCTGTCCGAAGCAGAGCAACGCGAAGCAAAGGAAGGAAAGAAGGCCGCGAATCATGGCGCGATAGACGTTAATAGTCGCCATAAGGTTCCTATACGATATGTTAATTGCATGACGATCTTGCCCGTGCTGCTGATGCTGATGCAATCCGACCCGGCGATGCAGCCGGCGCGCGTGATTGTGAACCCCGGTGAGGAGTATGCTGCCGCAGCGCGACCCTGGCAGGGGATTCCCACCATCGAACGGACGCGCAAGGGAAGATTGTGGGCTGCCTGGTATGCCGGTGGCAGAGGCGAAGGTCCAGAGAATTGGGTGATCGCGGTTTCGAGCGATGACGGCGGGCGAACCTGGTCTCCGGTGCGTGTCGCGGTGGATCCGGAATGGCACGTGCGCGCGTTCGATCCATGCCTCTGGATCGATCCCACGGGGCACCTGTGGCTGTTCTACGCGCAGGCCGCGGGTTTGTGGGATGGCCGTGGCGGCGTGTGGGCCATCTCCACCAGCGATCCCGACGCGAAGCAGCCGAAGTGGTCCGCGCCACGGCGGCTGGCCAATGGAGTGATGCTCAACAAGCCCACGGTGGCACGCAACGGACACTGGCTGCTGCCCATTGGGGGCTGGCGTAACATTGACGCGGCCTCGCGCCTGGCCCGCCTGAAAGTCGATCTGTCGCCCCACACGGCGCAATCCCTCGTCCACGACATCGGTGATGAGAAAGACTCGAACGTGTTCGTCTCCACCGACAAACTGAAGACGCTGCGGCTTGCCGGTCACGCCAGAATCCCGCGGGCGGGGCATGACGAGCACATGATTGTGGAAAAGAAGAACAGCGACCTGTGGATGCTGGTGCGAACCAGCTATGGCATCGGGCAGGCATTTTCCAAGGATCAGGGTGCAACCTGGAGCAACGAGGGAGAATCCGATATCCCGCACGTGGTGTCGCGGTTCTTCATTCGCAGGCTGCGTTCGGGCAACCTGGTGTTGGTGCGTCATGCGCCGCCCGATGGGAAGAAACGGTCGCATCTGACGGCGTGGCTTTCGCAGGACGACGGCGCCACATGGAGCGGCGGACTGATGCTGGATGAACGAGTGGGCGTCTCCTATCCCGATGGCGTGGAGGCCGCCGATGGCCGCCTGTACATTATTTATGACCGCGAGCGTAGCGGCGCGAAGGAAATCCTGATGGCCGTAGTTCGAGAGGCGGATATCACCGCGGGGAAAACGGTTTCCTCCGATGCCCGGCTGCAGGTGCTGGTAGATCAGGCCACGGGGAAGTGAGCCTTCCGCCCAACGGGCTACGATGGGAGTACTGATGCCAATTCCAACCTTGCTGCCGTTCGTGCTCTCCATTGCCGCAATTCAAGGGACCGATGGCGTTGTGTTCCGCCAACCCCAATTGGCCCGTGATGGCTCGCGCGTGTTTCTCACGATGGGCGCCGGTAATGCTGTGTTTGTCGCCAGCTCCGCCGACGGCGGCGCGACTTTCGCCAAGCCTGTGCGCATTGCCGAAGCGGGCAAGCTGATGCTGGGACGGCATCGTGGACCGCGCATCGCAGCCGCGGACGGCGCGATTGTGGTGTCGGCTAATATTGACGGCGATTTGCTGTCCTGGCGATCGACAGATCAAGGCGCAACATGGTCGCAGGCTGTCCGGATCAACGGTGTTCCGAAGTCCGCCCGTGAAGGATTGCACGCGATGTCCTCGGGAGCCGGCATGGTGGCCGCGGTGTGGCTCGACATGCGGCAGGAAGGGATGCGCCTGTATGGAGCTGTTTCGAAAGATGGCGGCGCAACCTGGTCTGAGAATCGTCTGGTCTATGAATCCCCCGATGGCCACATCTGCGAGTGCTGCCATCCTTCGGTGAAGATCGGAGCGAAGGGCGAGATCGTGGCGATGTGGCGGAACTGGCTGAGTGGCAACCGCGATATGTACGTGGCGCGGTCCACCGATGGAGGGAAAACCTTCGCGCAGGTGAAGAAAGCCGGCAGTGGATCGTGGCCTCTGAACGCCTGCCCCATGGATGGCGGGGATGTGGCGCTCAGTGCAAATGGTGACACGTGGACAGCGTTCCGGCGCGATACCAGCATTGTTCTCGCCGCGCCTGGTGGGACAGAAAAGTTGCTGGGCAACGGCAAGGACCCGGCCATGGCGCTGGGGCGTAAAGGCGCCGCCGTCGCCTGGACCGAGAAGGGCATCCGCATCGCGCAAGCGCCTTATCACGAAGCCACGCTGCTCGATCCGGCAGGCTCATTTGCTCACATGATTGGCGGGCCGGATCTTGTGGTGGCATGGGAGACCGCGTCGGGAATCAAAGTGACGCGCCTAGCCGAATGACGCCCACGATTGCCAGCATTCGCAACCCGCGGGTGAAGGAGATCCGGCGGGCGCTAGCGAAAGGCACACTCACCGAGGATGGCTGCGCTGTCGCCGAGACGTTTCATCTGTTGGAAGAAGCGTTGCGAAGCGATTGCAAGGTGCCTGCCGTGCTGGCGGCCGAAAGCGTCCGGGGCGCGGTGGAGCAGCACATCCGCAACCTGCCAGGCATCCGATTCGCGGTGCTGGAAGATGACGTTTTCGCGGGGCTCGGCAGCACGGAATCGAGCCAGGGAGTGATCGCGCTGGTGCGTCCGCCACAGGCCGCTTTCGAGGATCTGGTGCGCGGGCGCGCGCTGCTGGTGGTGTTGGATGGCGTGCAGGATCCCGGCAATGCCGGCACCATCGTACGCTCCGCGGAAGCCTTCGGCGCGACGGGCGTACTGTTTCTGAAGGGCAGTGTCAGCCCGTATAACGCGAAGACGCTACGCGCTTCGGCAGGATCGCTGTTCCGGCTACCGTCGGTTTCCGGAATGGATGCCGACCTGGCACGGGCCGCGCTGCTGCAAGCAGGGCTGGATATCTACACGGCGATGCCAGGCGCGGCACGGCAGTTGCAGGAGGTCGATTTCCGCCGCAAGTGCGCGATTGTGGTGGGTAGTGAAGGACAAGGCGTCAGCGCCCCTATGCGCGGTATCGCGGACGACATTACCATTCCCACCAGCAGCGTGGAATCGTTGAATGCCGCCGTGGCCGCCAGCATTATCCTGTATGAAGCAAGCCGGCAGCGGAGAACGAACGAGTGAGCCTGTTTGAGCCCAATCCGTTAGCGGCGGAAGACGCCGATTCCTCTCGGCCGCTGGCTGAGCGCATGCGCCCGCGCACGCTGGAGGAGTACATCGGCCAGGAACACATCCTTGGACCCGGCAAGCCCCTGCGCATGCAGATGGAGCGCGATCAGCTCACATCCATGATCCTGTGGGGACCGCCGGGCGTGGGGAAAACATCGCTGGCGCGCCTGATTGCCCGCATGACACGTTGCGATTTCGTTCCGTTCAGTGCCGTCACCAGCGGCATCAAGGAAGTGAAACTGATCATGGCGGAAGCGGAGCACAATCGCAAGATCGGCCGCCGTACGGTGCTGTTTGTTGATGAAATCCATCGCTTCAACAAATCGCAGCAGGATGCATTTCTGCCGTATGTGGAGAAGGGCGATGTGATCCTCATTGGCGCTACCACGGAGAACCCCTCGTTTGAAGTGATCTCGGCGTTGCTATCGCGCTCGCGCGTTTTTACGTTGCGTGCTTTGGGGATTCCGCAGGTGGTCCAACTGCTGCGCCGGGCGGTGGAAGACAAGCAGCGCGGGCTCGGCGACCGTCACCTGCAAGTGGCTGATGAGCAACTGGAGCAGATCGCCATCCACGCCAACGGCGATGCCCGCTCGGCATACACGGCGCTGGAATTGGCCGCGGCCGCCGCGGACGGCGGGGTGGTGACCTCCACACTGCTGGAAGACGTGCTGCAGCGGAAGATGCTGCTCTACGACAAGTCGGGCGAGGAGCATTTCAATCTGATCTCGGCGCTGCACAAGAGCGTGCGGTCTTCCGACACCGATGCGGCGATCTATTGGTTGGCACGCATGCTGGAAGCTGGGGAGGATCGCATGTACATCGCCCGGCGCCTGGTGCGGATGGCGATTGAAGACATCGGACTGGCGGATCCGCGAGCCATGGAGCAGGCGATCGCCGCGATGCGCAGCGTGCACTTCCTGGGCGAACCGGAAGGCGACCAGGCGCTGGCGCAGCTCACCATTTATCTGGCGCTGGCGCCGAAATCCGATGCTGCCTACAGCGCGCTGAATACAGCGAGGGAGAAGGCGCGCAATGCACTGGCCGATCCTGTTCCGATGCATCTGCGCAATGCGCCGACGCGCTTAATGAAGAATCTGGGCTACGGCGAAGGGTACCAGCATGCGCATCAATCGCAGGAGGGGCTGGCGTGGATGGAATGCCTGCCGGAGTCGCTCGCCGGGACGCGGTTCTATCAACCCACGGGCCGCGGGATTGAGGCGAAGTTGCGCGAGCGGTTGGAAGAGATCCGTAAGTGGAAAGCGGAGCAGCGCGGGCAAGGGGGATAATTTGAGTCATGCGATGGACTCTTGTTTTGCTGTCGCTCAGCGCTTTGTACGCTGAGGACCGCATCTGGTTCCGCCAGCCTGCCGGCACCTGGGTTGAAGCACTGCCCGTGGGCAATGGACGCCTGGGGGCGATGGTGTTTGGCGGCGTGCCGGCAGAGCGGCTGCAATTGAATGAAGACACCATCTGGGCCGGCAAGCGGATGGATCGCGTGAATCCGGAAGGCCGCGCGGCCGTCACCAAAACGCGAGCCCTGTTGATGGAAGGCAAAGTGAAGGAAGCCGAAGAGGCGGCGCAAGGCATCCTGGCCAAGCCGGTGCGCATGCCGCCTTACCAGCCGCTGGGCGATCTGAAGATCGCGTTCAGCCACCAGGGCAACGTGGCCGCCTACGCCCGCGAACTGAGCATCGACACGGCGATTGCCCGCACCATTTATCGCATCGGCGATACGACGTATACCCGCGAGGTGTTCGCGTCCTATCCGGCACAGGCCATCATTGTCCGGCTGAGTGCATCGCGGCCGAACAAGCTGAACTTCCGGGTATCGCTGTCTCGGGAGAACGCAGTGGCGAAAGCTTCCGGCCGCCGCGTGACGTTGACGGGAATGGCGCTGCCCACCGGCGACAGGCACAAGGACGAGCCGCAGACCGGAGTGAAGTTTCATGCCGTGGTGCAGGTAGACGCAAGCGGTGGTGAATCGCTGGTGGAAGGCAATGAGCTGGTGGTGTCGAACGCGTCGGAGGCTACGCTGCGCCTGGTAGCGGCCACGGATTATTTCGCGCCGGCCGGCATCAATCTCGCAGCGAAGTGCGAAACCACGCTGCTGCGAAGCAGCGCTCCCTATCACACGCTGCGGGCGCAACATGTGGAGGATTTCCAGAAGCTCTATCGCCGCGTGTCGCTCACGTTTCACACGCCGGAGAACACACGCGTGTCCACCGATGTGCGCCTGGAGAACGTGAAGCGCGGCGCTTACGATCCGCATCTGGAGGCGCTCTACTTTCAGTTCGGGCGTTATCTGCTGATTGCATCCAGCCGCCCCGGATCGCTGCCCGCGAACCTGCAGGGCATCTGGAACGACAACCTGGCGCCGCCCTGGGAATCGAAGTACACCATCAATATCAACACCGAGATGAACTACTGGCCCGCGGAGCCGGCGAATCTGGGCGAACTGCATCTGCCGTTGTTTGATCTGCTGGACAAAGCGCGTGTCGACGGCCGCCGGGTGGCGCAGAAGCTGTATGGGGCACGTGGCTTCGTGGTGCACCACAACACCGATGGCTGGGGCCACGCGGTGCCGATTGACGGCGTGCGTTCGGGCGTGTGGCCCACGGGCGGGGCATGGCTCAGCCTGCATCTGTGGGAGCATTACGCGTACTCGCAGGATCGCGATTTTCTCGCGAGGCGGGCTTATCCGGTGTTGAAGGAGGCCTCGCAATTCTTCCTGGATTACCTGGTGGAGGACAAGGAAGGGCGCCTCGTTTCCGGCCCGTCTGTGTCACCGGAGAATCGCTTCCGCACCGCGGATGGCACGGTGGGGAGCGTCACCATGGGGCCGGCGATGGACACGCAGATCATCGATGAACTGTTCCGGCGCACGGAGGAAGCGGCGGAGATCCTGAAAGTGGATGCGGCTTTCGGCAAACGCCTGAGCGATCTGCGCAACAAGTTTCCGGTATTTGAGACGGGCAAACATGGCCAGTTACGCGAGTGGCTGGAAGACTACGACGAACCTGAGCCGGGGCACCGGCACATGTCGCACCTGTTCGCGCTGCATCCCGGAAACCGCATTACGCCACGCGGTTCGCCGGATCTGGCGAAAGCGGCTCGCATCTCGCTGGAGCGGCGGCTGGCCAACGGCGGCGGGCAGACCGGTTGGAGCCAGGCGTGGGTGATCAACTTCTGGGCGCGGCTGCTCGATGGCGACAAGGCGGGCGAGGCCGTAACCGGATTGTTGCGCAAGAGCACGGGCCCGAATCTGTTCGACACGCATCCGGCCGGGCGCAGCTATGTGTTCCAGATTGACGGCAATTTCGGCGGCACGGCGGGGATGATTGAGATGCTGCTGCAATCGCAGAATGGGGAACTGGAGATATTGCCTGCGCTGCCGTCGTATTGGCCCGATGGCGAAGTGACGGGACTGCGCGCGCGCGGCGCGATTGAGGTGGATATCGCCTGGGCCAAGAGCAAAGCGCGGCAGGTGACACTGCGCTCAGCAACCACAAAGACGGTGAGACTGCGCCTGCCTGGCGTGGAGCCCGAAGAGGTGAAGTTGACCGCGGGCGTGCCGAAAATCCTGGTGTTCGAATGAGAATCGCAGTCTTGTTTTTGGCCGCCGTGTTGGCCTACCCGCAGCAGAGGGCGCGCGAGCTTGGCATACGGCCCGGAGTGCTGCCCACCGGCGCGCGTAACGCCATCACCGATGTGCGCGGCGTACGTGTGGGGCAAGTCACGTTGGTGGAAGGCGACAGCATCCGCACTGGCGTGACCGCCGTTCTGCCGCATGGCGGCAATCTGTTCCAGCAGAAAGTGCCGGGCGCGGTGTTCGTCGGCAACGCGTTCGGCAAGCTGGCGGGCAGCACACAGGTGGAAGAACTCGGCACCATCGAAACACCGATTGTCCTGACGAACACGCTGAGTGTGGCCGAGGGGATTGCCGGAGTGGTGGAATACACGCTGGAACAGCCGGGGAACGAGCGCGTGGTTTCCGTCAATGCCGTGGTGGGCGAGACCAACGACAGCCGGTTGAACGATATCCGCCGCCGTTTTGTGACGAAAGAGCATGTGAAGGCGGCCATCCGTGCGGCGCGGGAAGGAGCCGTGGAAGAGGGAGCCACCGGGGCCGGAACCGGCACCTCCGCGTTCGGATTCAAAGGCGGCATCGGGACCGCTTCCCGCGTCCTGCCCAAAAACCTGGGCGGGTTTATCATTGGTGTATTGGTACAGTCCAATTACGGAGGAATTCTAACTATCAACGGAGCGCCCGTGGGGAAGGAATTGGGCAGCTATTACCTCAAAGACCAACTGGAGGCGGCTCCAGGCGGGTCATGCATGGTGGTGGTGGCTACCGATGCACCGCTGGATGCCCGCAACCTGAAGCGGCTGGCGGCAAGGGCGATTCTGGGGCTCGGGCAGACCGGATCGTCGATGAGCAACGGCAGTGGGGAATACGTTATCTCCTTTTCTACCGCAGCTTCCACCGCCTCCCTGCTTTCGAACGACGCCATGTCTCCGCTCTTTCAGGCCGTCAAAGAAGCGGCGGAAGAGGCGGTCTACAATTCCATGTTCATGGCGCGAAACACCACCGGAGTAGGCGGGCGTACAGTAGAAGCCATCCCTACCGCCCGGGTACTGGAAATTCTCAAGCGCTATAAAATATTGCAGCAATAGCCGGTCAACTACGTATACTAAGGACTTGATATTCGAACCGCTGAGTAACGAATACGTGATCAAGCTGGCCACCTCCGATGAGGAGGCGACACGGCATTTCATGCGTTATTTCGGCGGCCTGATTCTGATCAAACTGAGGTCGCGAGCGCTGCCCGCATCGGTGATCGAAGAGGTGCGGCAGGAGACCTTCATGCGCGTCCTGTTCGCGGTACGCAAAGAGGGTGGCATCCGGGACGGGAGCAAACTGGGGGCGTTCGTGAACACGACCTGCAACCACGTGCTGTCGGAACATTTCCGCAAGGATTCGCGTTACACGGCGCTGGATCAGGAACACGTGGAACTGCCGGCAGAGACCGATGGCGCGGAGCAGCAGTTGATGCGGCGCGACATCCAACGCAAGGTGCGCGAAGTGCTGGCGCAACTTCCGGAGCGCGACCGCGACATCCTCAACGCATTATTCATTGAGGAGCGCGACAAAGACTCGGTTTGCCAGGAGTTCGGCATCGGGCGCGACTATCTGCGCGTGCTGCTGTTCCGGGCCAAGAACAGCTTCCGCGCCATTCTGAAAAAATCCGGCAAACAGTGAAACGGTAAGGCCGTTTCCGCCACTATTCTTGTGGAACAACCCCATGGACCACTAAAGGAAGCGGTGGCCGGGTTTCGCAATTACCTGCACGCGAAGTTCGGAGGAGCCCGCGCTACTGCTTCCCATTTTTCCCCGCCTCCCACAAGAAGGCCGTTCCGTGTGTTTTACTTGGGATGATGTCTATTCGTTGCCTTCTGCCTTTTCTTGCGGCAAGCCTCTTTGGCCAGGTTGCCATTCAACAATCCACTGACAAGATCACCGTCGCCATCGGCGGGAAGCCGTTTACCACTCTTTGGATTGGCGCCGATGTGCGCAAGCCGTATCTCTATCCGGTGTTTTCGGCATCGGGAAAGAACGTGACCCGCAATTGGCCGATGGAGAAGGTGGCCGGCGAAACCAACGACCATCCGCATCATCGCGGTATCTGGTTCAATCACGGCGATGTGAACAAGGTGGATTTCTGGAGCAGCGATCCGCTGGCCCGGAATGACAATGGGTCGAAGATCGCGGTGAAGAAGATCCGCACGGCCAAGGGGGGCAAGCAGGGTGTCATCGCGGGCGACTTCGAATGGACTGACAAGGGCGGCACGGTGATGCTGCACGAAGCGCGCACGATGACGTTTTCGGCGAGCGGCGACAAGCGCATCGTCGACTTTGACATCAAACTGACCGCGGCCATTCCGGTCACGTTCGGCGACACGAAGGAAGGCAGCTTCGGCATCCGTCTCGCCGATCCGTTGAAGGAACAGAAAGCATCGGGCAAGATGACCAACGCCGAAGGCAAGGTGGGCGAGAAGGCCGTGTGGGGCAAGCCCTCCCCGTGGGTGGATTACGCCGGCACGCTGGAAGGCGAGCAGTTGGGGATCACGATCATGGATCACCCTTCGAACCCCGGCCATCCGACGCACTGGCACTCGCGCGCCTACGGCTTGTTTGCGGCGAATATCTTCGGGTTGCACGATTTCTATAACGACAAATCGAAGGACGGCAGCGTCAGCCTGAAGGCGGGCGGCACAATGCGCTTCCGCTACCGCGTGATGATTCATCCCGGCGATACGGCGTCCACCAACGTTGCCGATGAGTACAAGAAATTCGCGGCGATGAAGTAGGCCTAGTCCAGGCCTAGTCCTGCCGCAGCGTTCGCAGGGGCGATTGGCGCGCCGCGCGCCAGGCAGGCAACAGGCTGGCGATCCAGGCCACCAACAAGAACGACAGCACGCTCAATCCATACGCCACGGCATCACGCGGTGACACGTCGAAGAGGAAGCGGCTGAGCGCGCTGGCTGCCGCGAGCGCCACTGTTACGCCCAGCGCTAGGCCAACTGCGACGGGCTTCAATGCGCTGGCCGCCACCCATTGCCGGATCTCCGCTGGAGTGGCGCCCAGAGCCATGCGAATGCCGATTTCGCGCAACCGCTGGGCGACGCGGAATGCGGTCACGCTGTAGATGCCGAAGGCGGCCAGCAGAAACGCGAGCAGGCCGAATCCCGAAAACAGGCGGCTGCGAAACCGCGGCTGTTCCATGGTGCGGGCGACGCGCTGCTCCATCGAACTGATGCCATAGACGGGAGTCGTACGGTCAAAGGCCACCATCCGCGCTTCCAGCGCTCCGGCGAGTTGCTCCGGCTCCAGGCGTGTGCCGATCAGAATTGTGGAATGCAGCACCGGCGCCTGTCCGATGGTTTCGTAGATATGCGGTAACGGCTGGTTCTCCAACCCGGTGTTCTTCACATCGGCCACGACGCCGACAATGGTCAGCCACCGCGCGGCCGGATGCGGCGCTCCCATCACGATGCGCTTCCCCAGCGGGCTTTCGTTGGCGAAGAAAGCTTTGGCCAGCGTTTCACTGATGATGGCGACGCTATTTTCGGGCTTGTCGTCGGAAGCTTCGAAGAATCTCCCCGCACGCAGGGGAACACGCAGCAGCGAAAAATAGGAGGGGCTCACCGCCTGATAGCGCGCCATCTGCGGTGTACCGCCGGAGTTGAGGAAGGGGCGGCCTTCGATGGTGAACGGGTCGCCACCCGTTCCGGCGGCAAATGGCAGCAGCGAACTGAGCGCCACTCCATCAAAGTCCGGCTGCGTAGCGGCCCACTCCAGCACGCGGTTCCAATAGGCGCGTACCGGCGCGGTGTCCATCCGCGATGGCGTGGGGAAAGAAATCTGCGCGGCTAGAATGCGGTCCCGGCGCAAGCCCAGGTCCACGGCTTCGAGTTTGGCCATACTGCGCGCCAGCAAGGCGGCCACCACCAGCAGCACAAGGCTCAACGAGGTCTGCGCCACCACCAGCCACGGTCGCAATCCCTGGCGAGTGACGCGGGTGGATCCTTTCCGCCGGTCGCCCGGCAGCAGGCCGAACAGCGTTCCGGTCAAGGCGCACAACCCGGCGGCAAAGAGGAATACATTGGCGTCGATGCGCAAGTCGTCCAGCGCGGAAAGCTCATTGGGCAGGTGGGGGAATAACAACTGCGCTCCGGCAGCGACCAGTGCGAGGCCGGCAATTCCGCCAAGCGCGGAGATCGTCAAGCTCTCGGTGATCAGTTGCCGCCATAGTGTGGCCTTGTCCGCGCCTATCCATTCGCGCACCTGGAACTCGGCATCGCGCTTGGCGCGCCATTCCAGGAACAGATAGGCCACGTTGGCGCAGGTAATCGCCAGCAACGCCAGCGTGGCGCCAAACAGCAGCAGCAAGGTCTGGGACGCCGCGCCGTAAAGTTGCTCGCGTAGCGGAATCACGCCGATTGTGTATCCTGCGTCTTCGCCGTTCGGGCCGCGATAAACGCGGTACTCAGCGGTGAGTTGCCGCGCGATCTCGTGCATCTTCGCCTGCGCTTGCTGCAACGTCACGCCCTGGCGCAACTTGCCGATGACCCGCAGCGAGCCGCGCGTGCGTGCTGGATCCTGATCAAGAGGCACGGGCGTAACGACATCGGGAGCAACTCCACCGGAGAGGCGAAAGCGGAAACCGGGCTCCAGAATTCCGCCGATGGTGTAGACGCGATTGTCCAGCTTGATGGACTGCCCCAGCGCTTTGGGATCGGCACCGAAGCGACGCAGCCAGAGCCCGTAGCTAAGCAGCGCGGTGCGATCGGCGCCGCGGCGGTCTTCGCCCGGCTCAATGGAGCGCCCGGCCACCACGCCCGCTCCCAACATCGGCAACAACCCCGCGGTGACTCGCAATGCGCTCACACGCTCGGAGCGATCGGGAAGTTGCAGAGTGGCGGTCATCGGGACGAAGGCTTCGATTTGTTCGAAAACATTGGCCCGGTCGCGGTAATCCTGAAAGATTCCGTAGGAAGTGGGGAACTCCATCAGGCGGAGGCTGCGCAACTGATCCCAGATCATCGCCAGACGCTCGGGATCGCGATAGGGCAGCGGCTTCAGCAACGTGGCATTCACCACGCTGAACAACAGAGTGGAAGAAGCGATGCCGAAAGCCATCGCCGAAACTGCAAGGAGTGTGAATCCAGGGTTCCTGGTGAGGATGCGTAACGCGAATTTGAGATCCCGCCAGAGCAGATCCATCACCGAATCAGTAGAGCACAAAATCGCCCGTACTGCGGTTCTATACGCGAATTGCTTTCGGGTTTTCCATCCGTACTACCCACATTGCCAGCAGATACATGGCGCCACCCAGCAATAAAGTCACCTGTAAGCCCAGATAAAGGGCAAAGAACATGGAGCAGGCCGAGCCCATCACGCTGGATGCGGCGTTCAGCGACCACGCCCAGCGCACCGACGAGGAGTGCCGTTGTTCCAGGTAGCCGAGCCCGGTGGGGAAGGGGATGCCCATGAGGAATCCGGCAGGTGAGATGAGGACAATGGCGACCAGCGCCTTCCACCATAGTGGCCAGCCCACGCCAGTGGAAGTGATGGGACCAGCCACCAGCGCCAGCACCGCGACCACGGCGGTCACCACCATCAGCACGGAGCGCCAGCGCGCCGGCGAGCCGCGCAGTACGCGGCGGCTGTAGTAGCTGCCGAAGCCGCTCGATACCAGCATGGAGAAGATGATCACCGTGAGCGCGTAGGTGGGGTGCCCCAGGAAGAGCACGAATTTTTGGATCAGCGCCACTTGAATCAGGATGTACCCGGTGCCGATGGCGACGAAGTACATCAGGAAGCGGCGCACTCCCTTTTCCGCGGGCAGGCGTGTACCCAGCAGCAGAGGCGGCATGGCCAGGGTCACCAGCGTGGCGATCACACTCACCGCCAGGAGGCCGAACAGCAGCGGCACGGCGCGATTGATCTTGTAATCCGCCGACGACTTGTAGGCGCTACGCAGAAAGTCGAGGATGTCGCCCGGTTGCACTGTGTAGAAGAAGAACGGGCGGTTGTCGCTGACTGGAGTGACGTCGTAAGGATAGCTCTCGTAGAATGGCTTCGGATCGCGCGCGTAGAGATACTGCGAAAACGCCGAGGGGAACGGCGTGCCTGGCCAGTAGACGGATGTCAAGCCGGCTTCAGCCGCCTGCGCCACGATTCCTGGCATCATGTCCGGCCGCATCGGCTTGCGGGTGATGATCACGGTGTCGGTAGCGCCCCACTGGTTGATCTGCTGCATGTTCTCCCGAGCCACGAAGAAATGCATCTGCGGATTGGTTTCTCCCAGCCGCTGCAGCGCCTCTCGCGCCAGCGCGATCAAGCGCAGAGACTCGCGCGGCGGCTCAAAGCCCCAGCGGGTGAAGGCGAGAATGCCGTCGTCGGTGAGATGGCTCAGATAGTCGTAGAAGGCATCGGTGGTGTAGAGATTGTTCTCGGTGAGGGCGAAGGCGCCGGCAGCGGTGGATGCCCAGGTGTCCACCAGCGTCGCCTGAATGATCTGATACTTTTCTTCGCTGCGGCGGATGAAGCTGCGCCCGTCTTCCACGGCAACTTTCACCTCGGGGCGGAAGTAGAGCCGCTGGCTGAGATCGGGAAAACGCTCGCGCATGATGGTGGTGGCGATGATGGGATTGATTTCCACAGCCGTCACGTCTTTGCTTCCGCCGGCCAGCGCCCGGGCCACGTCATAGCCGCCGCCGGCGCCGATGATGAGGGTCTTCGCGCCGCGCTTCAAACGATGCGCCAGTGCCGGACCCTGGCTGAGCAATTCACGCCGCTGCTCGTCGGTGAGGTTGTCGAAGTTGTAGCTGGCGATGCCCGTGGAGGCGTCCGCGTCGATCACGATCCAGCGTTTGTCGGGTACCAACCCGATGCGCGAAAAGCTATTCCACTTGACGAAGCTTTCCTGCGGAATGGCTTGGCCTTTGGCGAACTTCACTTCAATCATCGGCTTCTTGAAATTGAGGACGATGACGGAGGTGAGGGCGAGCGCAAGCAGCACGGCTCCGGCGCGGCCTTGGATGCGGCCCACCAGGTGGAACCAGATGGCGCCTGCCGCGGCGAACAGCACTCCGGCAGCGAGTACGGTGGTGGGTCCACCGAAGAAATCGAGGAACGGAACCAGAAGCAGGCAGCCGCCGGCGGCGCCGATGAGGTCGTAGAAATAGACACGGTCCACTCGTTCGATGGTTTCAGAGATTGCCAGGGAGACCACCGCGCCGGCGATCACAAATGGCAAGGCGGAAGTGAAGTAGACGATGGCCAGAGTGAGGTTATCGAATTCTTTGTGGCGGGTGAGCAGGAAGATGAGCGACCCCGGCACCAGCAGGGCATTGATGGTGGACAGCCAGCCCAGGGTCTGGAATGTTTTGCCGGTTTTGCTGGCAAACAGGTAGCTGAGCACACCGCCGGCGCCCAATCCGAACAGTGCGATGGAGATGGCCAGGAAGGCGAAGTGGTAGTAAAAGACCACGGAGAACAGGCGCGTCAGAGACAGTTCGAGTATGAGCGTCGCCAGCGTCGTGAGAGCGACGCCCAGGTAAATCTGCGGCCAGCTAATGGGTTTGATGGGGAACGGCGAATCGATACGAGACAAACCTCTATGGTACCGCTGGAGTGGGTTGATGCGCTGAAGCTTGGTTGGCCCCGTTTGGCCGGGGCGCGGAACTGGGATAGGATCAGATCGTGGTCCACTGGTCGCAGTGCAGCGTACTGGAAAGCAACCCGGATGTTCAGGGTGGTGCGTGGGTATTTCGGGGTACGCGGGTCCCTGTTTCGGCAATCCTGAGGAACCTGGCAGAGATGAGTGTGCAGGAACTGTCCGAGGAGTTTCCTACAGTTTCTAGAATGCAAATCCTCGCTGTGCTCGACTTCATCGCAAGAGGCGCGGACGCGTAAGACCGACGGCGAAGCTACCTAACTGGAGCCGGGGTATTTTCGGCGCAGGGCTTTCATGCAATCCTCTGCATTCCACACTTCGAGGTCCAAATCCATTTCCAGCATTGCTGCTGCGGCATCCCGGGTAATCCCACTGAACTCACCCTTTTCCAAAATGGCAAAGAGCTTGGGCAACAGCCGTACATCCTTGCGCTTCCCCAGGCCAAGGACCGCTTCCTGGCGCACATATTCGTACTCGTCATCCAGGCGGGCGAGTAGTGCTCCGCGAATCTCTTCGGAATCGGCTTCAGCGACCGTGGCGAGCCCGATCACAGCCCACATTCTGATCTCGCGATCTCGTCGTTGCATAGGTTCAGTAGGCTGGCCACCGCGTGCGGGTGTTTGGCGAGGCAGGCCATGGCAAATGACACAGCGAAACGGATGTCCCGATCGGAATGATCCAGGTAGGGAAGGATTATTGGGACCGCTGTCTCGTCACTCAAGTGGCCCAGAGCGCGGATTGCAGAGCGCAGTACAAGCGGATGCTGTTCTGTTCTCATCAACTGGACGATGCGTCGATAAGCCTCATCGCAATACACGCGCTGCGGAAGTTGCGATTCGTCCAAACGCCGGTACATCTGGCAAAGAACATCCACTCCCCGTGCACGCTTGCGCCCATCATTGGAGTAGCTCCATTCCATCGCCTGGGCAAACGTTTCGGCGCTCCCACTGTGGGGCAAGGCGCGAACTGCTTCCCAGGCCTCGCCCGAATCGTAGTCGCCCTGCAAGGTGCGCTCAAACCATGCTTCGCGTTCCACAGAGTCCATACTTGCTCCAATGGTCACTCAGGCCTGTCTATGTCGGGGTACGCGCGGCGTAACGCCGCTTTGTAATCCTCGCCCGTCCACTCCTCCACGTCTTTTTCCATCCCCAGCATCCTGGCCGCGGCCTCGCCGATCATCTTTGTGAAATCAGGATTGTCGAGCATCACAAACAGTTTCGGCAGCAGACAGACACTCTTGCGCTTCGCCAAGCCTACGGCCGCCTCCTCGCGCACGTTCTCGTGCTCATCGTCCAGGCCGCGGAGCAACGTGGCACGGATCTCCTCGGAATCAGCATCTTCCTGACTACCCAAGCCAAACATTGCCCAATCGCGGATCTCGCGATCAGTGTCTGTGCACAATTGCATCAGCCCGGATAGGGCGTCCGGATGATTCGCGCAATGGCCGAGCGACATCGTCACCGCATAGCGAAAGTCCCGGTCGGGGTGGTTCAGATAGCGGAGAATACGCGGGACGCCGCCTTCGTTATGAAGATGCCCGAGCGCGTAGATCCCGGACAAGATCACAGACGGGTCCTGCTCGGTGTCCATCAACTCAATGATCCGCGCGTAGGCCTCGTTGCGAAATAAGAACTGCAGAAAAGGCGGCTCTTCCAACTTGCTGTAAATTTGGCAGAGAATATCGACTGCCCGTGCACGCTTGAGCGGGTCCGCGTCGCAGGACCACTGGATGGCTCGATCAAAAGTCTCCTGGCTGGCATCCCGATGCAAGGCGTAAACGGCGGCCCACGCCTCGTCCGAATCATACTCCCCTTGCAACGTCCGCTCGAACAGCGCTTCCCGCTCCGCCGAATCCATGCCTACTGCAATACCTTCTGCTTCTTCACCCACTCAATAATCACATCGCGCAAATAGAAATCGGTTTCCACGAACTTGATGCCCCCGATTCCGAGCGACTTCACCTGACCCTCATTCGTGGCCACATAATCCGGCAAGGCGATCACATAATCCCTGTCCGCATCTACTGCCTTATCCTTCCGAAGCGACGCTGGCACTTGGGAACCTTTCACTTTCGCCGTCATCATGACGTTGTCGAAGGGCATGATGTTCCAGATATGGCGCGCCAGGATGTCCCCTTTGGGCAGACGGTCGCGCACGCCGCCGGAGTTCATGTAGGTAAAATCCGCCTTCATCTCCGACAGCATCGCCAGCTCAATCAACGGCCGGAAATCGGCCTGCAGGAACTCCCGTTTCGATTCCCCGATTTTCACGTTCACCTTGTCCGCGACCTTTTTCTCCCACTTGTCCACCAACTTCTGCACATCCGGGGCCGGGGGAATGGACTTCGCCACAATGGGGATCCGCGTCCATTTCCAGGAGAGCAGCTTCTTCTGCTTGCGATCCACGGTCAGTTCCAGCTTGCAAAGATCGCGCCCGTAGCCCTGGCAACCCACCGCCACACGCCCCTGCACAGCTTCCAGGTCCTTGCGCCCGCTGTGGTTGTGACCCTCCACCACGACATTCACCTCCGGCACATCCTGAATGATCTGCGACCCCTCCTTTTGATGAATGTGGCCCAACACAACCACCACATCCGCGTTCTGCCTGACTTCTTTGGCATACCGCGACATCGTGTTCACAACCGGCAGGGCGCGATACGGGCCGGCCGTACTCGGTTTGAGGAACCCCTCCACCAGGTCGCTCATCACCGCGCCGATGATGGCCACGCGCACGCCGTTCACTTTGCGGATCAGGTACGGCTTCGCCGTCATCAGCTTTCCGTTCGCATCCACCACGTTGGCCGACACCACGGGAAACTTCGCTGCCTTCAGAAACACCGGTATCTGTTGATAGCCGTAGTCGAACTCGTGGTTCCCAATGGTATGGGCGTTGAACTTCAGCTTGTTGGCGACTTCATAGACCGGAGTCCCCTTGAACAACGTAGACACCGGAGTCCCTTGCACCAGATCCCCGGCATGGATGTACAGGCACTCTTTACATCCCTGGCGTTCGCGCCGTACGGCGGTGGCCAGATGAGCGAATCCGCCCAAACCATTGGAATCGGGCAACAGCCGCGCATGCAGGTCATTGCTATGCAAAATGGTGAGTTTGCGCACATCCTGCGCTTCCACCAGGCATGAAATTGCGAAGAAAAACAGCAGCCGCATAGGAAGGCTCACTGTAGCAGATTCCCGCTGGGATGGTAGAGTGAGTGCTGATGAAGGTTTTTCTCACCGGCGCCACCGGGTATATCGGAAGCGTGGTTGCCGAATATCTCCTCAAGACAGGCCATACCGTCGCCGGCTTCGCCCGGTCGGAGGCCTCCGCCGGGAAGCTGACAGCGGCGGGCGTGGAGCCGGCCTCGGAACTCGAATCGGCTAAGGATGCAGATGCAGTCATCCACCTGGCGGCCAATTGGGGCCCGCAGATGCCCCAGGTGGATGAGCAGATGGTGCGCACGCTGCTGGGAGCGCTGAAGGGATCAGGGAAACCATTCGTCTATACCAGCGGCACCTGGGTGATGGGTCCGACGCGCGGCCATGTTGCCGGGGAGATGGCTCCGCTGCGCCCGCCGCCGGTGCTTGCCTGGCGGCCTCCGATTGAAAAGCTGGTGCTTGGCTCGGTGGACGACAAAGTCCGGGCCTGCGTCATCCGACCCGCCTCCGTCTACGGCCGCGGCGGTGGGCGTGTGGGCCAGTTCGTGCAACAGGCCAGGGAGTTGGGCGTTGTGCGCATTGTTGGCGCCGGCAGTAATCACTGGAGCTTTGTCCATGTGGATGCCTTGGCGGAACTGTACGTCCTGGCAATCCAACAGCAGCCGAGCGGCGAGATGTTTCTGGCCGCCGACGGTCCCGCCTTCACCGTGCGCACGGTGGCAGACACTGTGGCGACGATGTACGAAACCCGCGTGGAGGTGCTGTCACTGGACGCGGCCCGCGCGTCGATGGGACCGATCGTGGACGCCTTCATCATGGATCAGAAAATCATGTCGACGAAAGCCGGCCGCATGCTGGGGTGGGCGCCGCGCTGGCCAACGGTGCTCGATGAGATCCGATCCGGGTCTTACGCTCCTCCCCGGCCCGATGCCGGATAAGTACCCTAGGGCCCAATACCCTCATTTGGCATTACGGTACTAAAACCAACCAGACTGCTAGTCCTCTTGTTAGAACTGTGTCTACGCGCGAAACTCGATCAGAGCGGGAGAGACCGCGGCCCTTGAGCCGCACCCACGCTCGGAGTGTCTCGACTTTGGAACGCATCGATCTCGATAACTGGAAGGCCCGCGAAGTCGCGCGGTTGCTTACGCTTGTCGAGAATGATCGGCGCTACTACCAGGAGATTCTCACCAGCCTGCCCATTCCAGTCGCCGTGGTTTCCGGGGATCTGCACATCGCCCTGGTGAATCGGGCCTTCCGCTGGGCCTTTCAACTGAAGCACGAAGAACTCGGCGACAAGCGGCTCGACGATATCATTCCGGTACCGTTAGTTCGGGAACGGGTGCTGGCTGCATTTGAGACTAATGCGCCGGAAGCAGGAATCCGCTTCACGGCCCCGGGTCCCGACAACACGAGGAAAAATTGCCGGCTCACGGTGATCCCGTTGTGGGATGCCTACCAGGACCGCCCGCGGGAAGCGGTGGTGGTGATTGAGGAGCCGGAACAGGCCATTTCCCCGGCAGCGAGGTTGCTCGATGCGCTCGGCGCCGCTGCCTGGCAGAGCGACCCGCGGACAGGCGATGTCAGCTTTTCGAATCGGAGCGCCTCGCGCTTTCTCGCCGAGACCTCCTCTCAGTGGTCGGACCGTGTTCATCCCGCCGATGCATCCCGTGTGGCCTGGGTCTACGAAGCGGCCATCGAGTCGGGATCGGATGCCACCGTGGAATACCGCAATGCCAGTTCCGAGACACGCTGGCTCACGGATCGCATCCACCCGGTGAAAGAAGACGGCAAAGTAGTGAGCCTGGAAGTCATCACCACCGATGAATCCGAGACTCGCAAGCGGCGCGCGCAGGCTGTCCAGATGGCGGAGATGGAAGCCTCCATGCGGCTGGCCCAACAAGTGGCCCACGAGTTCAACAATCTGTGGATGATCGTGATGGGCTATGCCGAAGTGATTGCCGAACGGGCGGCAGGGGACGAGGAAACCTCCTCCGGACTGGATGCCATCCAGAAGGCGGCGGAGCGCGGTATCCAATCCACGACGCAGCTTCTGCAGTTCGGGCGTCCCCCATCAGCACATCCGCGCCCCATCGATTTGCACGAACTGCTGCGCAACTGGAACATCGAAGCCGAGCGGCGTTTTGGCGATGCACCATTCGGGGCCACGCTGGATGCCGGGCGCTTCGAGCCCTGCCTGCAAGCTTTGCTCGAATTCTGCAAAGGACGCCTGCCGCAAGGCCGTGGCATCTACCTGCAGACGAGTTCGAAAACGATCGTGTCGGACGCCGCTGACGGCCTTCCCAAGGGGCAGTTCGCCGCGCTGCAGATCGGACCCGTGGCCGCCCTCACACCAAAGCTCATTCAGCATTGGTGCCACCCCTTCTTCGCGGAAACGGAAAAGGCCACCACCATAGGGCTGGCGCTGCCCTATGCGCAACTTCGACAAATGGGGGTCTGGGTCACGCTGGAGCCGTTGCCCTCCGGAGAAGGGGAGTTCGTGCTGCTCTTTCCTCCGGCGAGGCTCCCTGAGGTGGAGCGGAAGCCGGCGGCGCCGGTGGTCGAGGCAGCAAGAATCGAGCAACCCGCCGCGGAGCCCCCGCCGCTGGAAACCATCCTGGTGGTGGATGATGAGGAGAGCATCCGCAACCTGGTGGCGCGCGTGCTGGCTCGCAACGGGTATGGAGTGCTGATTGCGGAATCGGGGGAAGAGGGGCTGCGTACGGCGGAGGCCTTTGCCGGGCAGATCTCGATGGTGATTACGGATGTGATGCTTCCGGGGATGCGCGGTCCGGAGATGGCGGCACGCATCCGAAAACAGAGATCTGGCATACATACGCTTTACATCTCTGGTTACATGGATGACCCGGATTTAGTCTCAGGTATCTTACCTGCTGGAGAAGGGTTCCTGCAGAAGCCCTTTACTTTGCATGCACTTTTGCAGACAGTTCGGTTGGTTCTGGACTCTTCCGCTGTACAAAAAAGCTGATTCCTGCCGATACAGTCTGTAGGCATGGATCTGCTCAATTGGTCAGGGACTGCCATCGCGGTTTTCCTCCAACTCGCAATCATCTACACGTTGCTGCGCGGGACCTACCGGTCTTACCCAATGCTATTTGTGTATATCGCGGTGAGCTTTCTGGCCACAATAGCATCGGCGTCCGCGATTCTCGGGATGCGAGAATGGACTGCCTACGCGGCGAAGGTTTTCTGGTTTTGCGAGCTCTTGCAGTACCTGTTCATATTCGCCTTGCAGGTCCACATGTTATCGCAGGCGATGAGCGGTCCGCCTTCACGCCGGCGCATCCTCTATCTGGTCGCTGGCGGAGTGCTTTTTGCCACACTCGCCATCTGGACGGCGCATCATCCGCGGCTGAACTTGTGGATGACGCAAGCTGTCCGCAACTTCGGCTTTGGCTCGATGATCCTGAATCTGGCGCTCTGGACCACGCTATTGCGCAACCCGGACCGGTGCCGCCTGATGATCACGGCGGCCATTGGCATCATGCTGGCGGGAGAAGCCATCGGTCATTCCCTGCGTCAGCTTGCCAAGAGCCTGGTTCTGTTTGGAAACCTGGTACTGATTGTCACCTACCTGCTGATGCTGTTCCTGGTATGGCGGGCGTTGATGCGCTACTCCAAGAACACTACCGAGGGGCCATCCGCAGCGCTCCATCCAGCCGGATAACCTCTCCGTTCAGCATCTCATTCTCGATGACCGCCCGCGCCAGCTTCGCGTATTCCTCGGGCCGGCCGAGCCGGGGCGGAAACGGAACCTGCGCACCCAGAGACGCCCGCACTTCATCGCTCAATCCGGCCAGCATTGGCGTGTCGAAAATTCCTGGAGCGATGGTTGCCACGCGGATGCCATGGCGTGCCAGATCGCGCGCCAGCGGCAGGGTCATGCCCGCCACGCCGCCTTTCGATGCCGAATACGACGCTTGCCCGATCTGTCCATCGAACGCTGCGATGGACGCCGTGAGCACGATCACGCCCTTCTCGCCCGATGGCTCAGGCGAATTGCGATTCATGGCGGCGGCGCACAGCCGGAGCGTGTTGTAGGTGCCAATGAGGTTGACCTGCACGACGCGGGCAAAGGAATCGAGTGGCATGGCTCCGCCGTCTTTGCCGAGCACGCGCATGGGATGCCCGATGCCGGCGCAGTGCACCAGGATCTGCAATCCGCCGAAGCGCGAAACAGCAGCATCCACGGCTGCCTGCATCTGAGCCGGATCGGTCACGTCGGCGGCGCAATACAAGCTGGATTCGCCCACTTCGGCAGGGGCATTGCGATCCACCATCACCACCTGGGCGCCGGCTTCGGTCAACATGCGGGCCGACGCCGCACCTAACCCCGACGCCGCGCCAGTCACCAGCGCCGTCTTTCCTGCCAGTTGCATAAGCCGACTCCCTATAAAATCCCGTACTTCTCAAACGCCGTTTTGGCCGCCATGCCAGCCTGAATCTCCTTCTGCACGTGCTTTTCGCCGCGCGCTTTTTCGAGCGCGGCATGGAACACGTCGGCTTCAGCTCTGCGGGGCACCACACAGACACCGTCGCAATCCGCAAACAGAATGTCGCCGGGATGGATCACAGCCTGGCCCACCTGCACGGAAACGCGGTAATCCACCACCTTGCCGCGAGGTTCCTGATCCTGCGCGTAGGAGCCGAAGCAGAACACCGGGAACTGGAGTTGCAGAATCCCCCGCATGTCGCGCGTATAGCCGTTGAGCACAGCGCCCGCCGCACCGCAGTACATGGCGCGGGTGGACATCAACTCGCCCCATAGGGCGTAGTTCGGAGATCCACCCGTCACCAGGTAGATCTCGTCTTTCTGGAGGCTGTCGAGCGCCTCCATCATCAACCCGAACTTTTTCCGCGTCACGGGATTGGAGGCCTGCTCCAACTCCTCATCGTTGGCATCGACGCTCATCACCGGCATGGCCCGCCCGATGGCCACCATATCCCGCGTGAGAGGCTGAATTTGCGGAGGCAGAAACTGTCTCCGCAATCCGAGCTTATCCATCACATCGCCGACGACGGCCACGAACAGTTCATGGCGCGCCAGCGCAAACAGTTCCGAATCGTCTTTCCACAGCGCGCTCATCTAGTTCAACTCCGCGACAATTCCCGGAACACTCTTCGCCCAGAAGGGCCCGGCGCTCCACCCAAACTCGGTCGGGCTGACGCCGCGGGCGATGTCATCGGCCGACTTGCCCTGCTTCTTCATCTCCGAAACCTTGTTGCGCATCTTCTTGAAGTTTTCGTTCCAGGCCGCCAGATCCGCTTTCTTCAGGATCGGCCCATGCCCGGGGATGACACGGTCGAAATCGAGTTCCAGCGCTCGGGAGATGGTTTCGGTCCATTGCACGGCGCTGCCCCCGTTGTTGTAGTCGATGAAGGGGCCGCCGGGATTGTACAGATCGCCCATGTGGATCACGCGGTGAGCGGGAAAAACCACCACAGCGTCGGAGTTCGTATGCCCGCGGCCGAGGTGATGGGCACGGATCTCCTTGCCGCCGACACGGATGGAAGCCTTGTCGTTGAAGGTGATCTGCGGCGGGCCAGGCTGCTTGCCTTTCACCATGTTCACGAACACGTTGTCGTGGCCGACGATGGTGGCCGTTTTGATCAGCGTGGTGTTGCCACCGGTGTGGTCGCCGTGGTGGTGGGTGTTCATGATGTACTTCACCGGCTGGGAAGTAATCGACTTCACCTTTTCGAGGATTTCCGGCACGTTGCGGTCGAACTTGTCGTCCACCAGCACAGTGCCCTCATCGGTGGTGAGCACGGCGACATTGCCGCCGCTGCCGACGATGATATGCAGGTCATCGGCGAGTTTTTCCACCGTCAGCGGCTGCGCGCCCTGTTGCGACGTTGCCAGCCAGAGTCCGCCGGTGACCAGCGCTGCCAGTCCGGCCCGAATCACTACAGTCCTATGAAGCATCTACTCGTCCCTCCCTCTGCGCTACACTCAACTAGGCATGAACGTGGCCCTCGACGCCACCCCGCTCACTGAGCCAACGGGAGGCATCCGCCGCTATACGATCGAACTGGCGGCAGCCCTGGCACGTGAGTTTCCCCAGGACGGCTACACGCTCATATCCGATCAATCGTACCAGCATCCGCCGATCGATGGCGTGAATTTTCAGTCCAAACCCGCCTCCGCCTGGTGGAGCTATTCCCTGCCCCGCGAGCTCCACCGCCGTGGAATCGATCTGTTTCACGGCACCGATTTTGCGGTGCCCTACCTGCCGTTGAAGCCGTCCGTGGTGACGATTCACGACCTTTCCCCGTGGCGAACGGGAGGCTCGGCGCGGGTGCGGCGCCGCACACCGTGGTTACTGCGCTTTGGGCTGGCCACGATGATCGTCACGCCCACGCGGGCCATCCGCCGGGAACTGCTGACTACGTTCCCGGTCTCCCCGGAAGAGGTGGTGGCCATCCCTTTGGCCGCCTCCTCGCACTTCCGCCCTGTAGAATCCGGCCCGGTGAAACGGTCTTACTTCTTATATACGGGGATGGTGGAACCGAGAAAGAACCTGCGGGTGGCGCTTGACGCCTGGCGTGAGCTGCGGCGCCGGGGTGCGGATGTCGAGTTTTTCATCGCCGGCCGCCATCGGGATGTAACAATCCGCCCCGAACCAGGTCTACAGCTTTTAGGCGAGGTTCCGGATTCTGTCCTTCCGGAGCTCTATTCGCAAGCCGCCGCGGTGGTCTATCCCAGTCTGTACGAAGGGTTTGGACTGCCTGTGTTGGAGGCCATGCAGTGCGGGGCGGCGGTGATTGCCTCGCGCGATCCGGCCTTGCTGGAATTGAGTGAAGGGGCATGTCTCCACGCCGCGGCCGATGAGCCCACGGCTTGGGTGGAGGCGATGCAGGCGGTTCTCAAAAACCCGCAGCCCTGGCGCGAACGAGCAAAATTGCGCAGCAAAGTGTTCTCCTGGGCCTCCACCGCGGTCCAACATAAAGAGGTCTACCAACACGCGATGCGGCGGTTCCATGGCTAAGCAGCAGGTGCTTTTTGTGTCACCGGAACCTCCGTATCCGTTGAACGGCGGTGGCGCGCTGCGGACTGCTTCCCTCCTCCACTATGCAGCGGCCCGTGCCGAGGTAGACCTCGTTTTGTTTGCAGTAGATGGAGCGAGTGACCCGGGGGCCTTTTTGCCAGCCGGCTTGGTGCGCGAAACTTTCGCTATTCCTTTGCCTGCGCATTCCAAAACGACGATGGCTCGGGTGCTGCGCAACACAAGCCGGCTGCTGAGGGGTGTTCCCCCGTTGCTGGACCGCTTTTCCGGGTGCGAGCAGCCTCTGGCTGGTTTTCTCCGCAACAGGCACTACGATGCGGCCATACTGGAACATTTCTGGTCCGCCCCTTACCACCGGGTGCTGGAACCGCATGTGGATCGTATCTACTTGAATCTGCATAACATCGAATCGGAATGGCATCACCGGCTGGGGCTCCGGTCAAACTGGCTGGAGGGCGCCGGCCACCGCCGTTTCTCGGCGCTCTACCGCAATGCGGAATCGGCCCACCTGCCACACTTTGATGGGATTCTGGTCACTTCGAGGCGCGAAGCCGGGTTGATGAACGGACACGCCGCCATTGTTTACCCGAACGCCATTCCGTCGGCGGCATGCCCGGAAAGCACATCCGGGGCAGCCTCCATCGTGTTCGCCGGCAACCTGGAATACCACCCGAACCAGCAGGCGGTAGCCTGGTTCGCGAGATCGGTGTGGCCGCAGTTGAATCAACGATTTCCGAGCCTCGAATGGCGGATTCTCGGCAAGAATCCGCATGGGGTAAGCGGGCTCATCCGCGATCTGCCTAATGTTACCCTGACGGGTCCGGTAGCGGACGCACTTCCGGCCTTAGCCCAATCGAAAATCGCTATTGTGCCTGTACTCTCCGGCAGTGGGACGCGCGTCAAGATTCTCGAAGCCTGGGCCGCCGGACTCCCCGTTGTCTCTACCGCCCTGGGAGCCGAAGGTTTGGATGCTACACCCGATACCCATTACGTCCGCGCCAATACTCCTGAAGAGTTCGTCAACGGAATCGCCCGCCTGCTGGAGAATCCTGCCCTGGCGGCGCAACTCGGCGCAGCCGGACGGTGTATTTATGAGCAGCGCTTCACGTGGGAAGCGGCCTGGACCCAATTGGCCAGAGAGAAATTCCTGATGCCCTGAACGTCTATACTGAAAGGACGCGCATGCGTTTTGCTATTGATGCCCATGCGATAGGGCAGCATTTAACGGGGAATGAGGTTTATGTTCGGAGTCTGATGCGCTCCTTCTGCGCATTGGAGGACCCCGCGCGTTTTGTCGCCTACCTTTCCAAGCCTGAAGCCACGGCGGAAGTACCGGCCGGAGTCGCCACGCGGCTGGTGTCTGAGAATCCCTTCGTCCGGCTCGGCTGGGATCTGCCGCTGCACCTGCGGCGTGACCGGCCCGCGCTGTTGCACGTGCAATACACGGCACCGCTGCTATGCCCGATGCCGGTGGTGGCCAGTGTCCATGACGTCAGCTTTCTGGAACACCCCGAATTCTTTTCCCGCGCCCGCGTCTTCCAATTACGCCGCACGGTGAGCCGCACCATCCGATCGGCCGCCCGCGTGCTGACGGTGAGTGATTTTTCGCGCCGTTCCATTGAGCGCCACTATCCGGAAGCCATGGGAAAAACGGTCGTCATTCACAATGCCGTGGCGGCTCACTTTCGCCCCATGAATCGCGCCCAGGCGAAGGACAAAGTGCGCGCACAGTTCGGGTTTTCCCATCCCTTGGTCCTGAACGTGGGCGATCTGCAGCCGCGCAAGAATCAGACGGGACTGATCAGGGCCTTTGAAGAGCTGATCCGCCAGTATCCGCAATTGCCGCATCACCTGGTGCTGGTGGGGCAAAACAAGTGGGAAGCGCCGCTGGTGCGCCACGCCGCGGAAAAATCGCCGCTCGCCTCACGCATCCACTTCACCGGTTGGGTGGATGACGCCTCGCTGCGCCAGCTTTATTGCGCCTGCGACCTGTTCGTGTTCCCGTCTTTCTACGAGGGCTTCGGGATCCCGATTCTGGAGGCGATGGCATGTGGAGCGCCAGTGGTCTGTTCCTCAACTTCGGCCATGCCCGAAGTTGCCGATGGCGCCGGCGTATTCTTTGAGCCGCATTCCACTGAGGAGATGACACGCGCCATGCGCGACACCCTGCTCGATTCCGAGCTCCGCTCCCGCATGGAACGGCTCGGCCAGCAGCGCGCCGCCGCGTTTCATTGGGATCGCGCCGCTGAGCAAACCTTGAATGTATACCGCGATGTCGCCGGGATTCCGGCCAGGCAACCCCGTCTGGCGGCGAATGCGGCGCGAGCAGCACGATGAAAATTTTCCCGCTTTTTTTGCTTTGCCTGCCGCTCTGGTGCGGCGTTCCTTCGGACGGTGAAAACCTGCAGTACACCATCAACTGGCCAAGCGGCTTGAGTCTTGGGGAAGGCCGCATCAAAGCCAGCCGTAGCGGGGCGAACTGGAGCTTCGAACTGCAGTTTGAAGCAGGGATCCCGGGTTTCCCCATCGCCGACAACTTCGTTTCGCTAGCCGATCCAGGGCAATGCTCGCTCATGTTTGAACGCGACCTGCAGCACGGCAAACGCAAATCGAAGGAGAAGCTCACTTTCGATCAGGCGGCGGGAACGGCGGAGCGCGAGACGCAGGGAGGTGGAGGCAAGACCAAGCTCACCACCGGCGCCTGTGCCAAGGACGCGCTGGCGTTTCTCTTCCATCTACGCACGGAACTGGCGAAGGGCCGCATTCCGCAGCAGCAAAATGTATACTACGGCGCGCCATACAACATCCGGCTGCAGCACAAAGGCTCCGAGCGTATCCGGTTGGGCGACACGATGGAGGATACGGATAAGATCGGGGCTACCATCAAGGGGCCCAGCTCTTCGCTCGACATCGAACTGTTCATTGGCAAGGACGCCAATCGGACTCCGATGCTGGTGAAGATTCCGCTCTCCATGGGCCAGTTCTCGCTGGAGCTTGTGCGCTAGCCATGCGCCTGGCATTCTTCTCTCCCATGCCGCCGGCGAAAAGCGGCATCGCCGATTACTCCGCTGCTTTGGTTTCGGAACTGCGCCACCGCGTGGAATTGGACGTGTTTGAGCGTGGAGCCTGCGATCCTTCGGGCTTCGACCTTGCGCTCTATCAGATCGGGAACAATGAGTATCACGTTCATGCCTATGAGATAGCGTTGCGTCACCCGGGCGTGGCCGTGTTGCATGAGGCGAATCTCCATCATCTGATTTGCGATGTTACGATCCGCCGCAATGATTGGGATGCCTATATCGCCGAGGCGGAGTACAACGGCGGCCCCGCTGCCCGAGCCTACGCCGAGCGGGTGCGCGCCTTGGAAGCCGGCCCCGATTACGAAGGGCTCCCCATGCTGCGCCGGATTCTTGAGGCGTCGCGCGGCGTCATTGTACATAGCGCCTTTGTGGAACAGCAGGTGCGTGCGGCGGGTTTTGATAAGCCCGTCGCGGTGATTCCGCACGGGGCGTGGCTGCCGGAGAACGCCGATCGCATGGGCTTCCGGCACCGGCTGGGCCTCGATGAAGCGACGCCGCTCATCGGTGTGTTCGGATTTCTCAAACCGTACAAACGGATCCGCGAGTCACTGCGCGCCTTCCGCCGGCTGCTGCGCCTCGTGCCGGAGGCGAAGATGATTCTCGTGGGGGAACCCCATCCGGAGTTTCCGCTGGCGTCGATCCTTTCGTCGATGCAGTTGGACGAGAGCGTGCGCGTACTGGGGTTTGTGCCGCTGGAGGACTTCGGAGGGTACATCGCGGCTTGCGACGTGATCCTCAATCTGCGCTATCCGACGGTGGGCGAATCGAGCGGCACGCTGCTGCGCTCGCTGGGGGCGGGCAAGCCTGTGCTGGTATCCGACATCGGCTCCTTTGCCGAGTATCCGAATCACGTGGTGTGGAAGATCCCGGTGGATGCATCGGAAGAGGATCAGATTTTCGAAGCCTTGAATACGCTGATTGCGCGGCCAGAGGTGGCGCGGACTTTGGGCGCACAGGCACAGCAGTATGTGGCCACGGAGTGCAGTTGGCCCGCGGTGGCCGCTTCGTATGCGGAGTTTTTGGAGGCGATCCATACGGGCAGGACGTGGACTCCGCGAAGCCGGGCGCAGGTGTTGGAAACGCCTGTCGAGCCGGCGCCTGAACCGGAGCGGCCAACGCCCCAACAGACAGAAGCCTATCTCCGTACTTGGGCCGTGGCTGAGGATGCAGGGGAGTATTTCGACATTCATCTCACGCGATTGCGCCGCACGCTGGAGATCACGCCTCGCGGCAGCGCCGAAGATCACGTGCTCGAAATGGGTGCGTATCTGCAGATCACGCCTTCGTTGCGGACACAGTTGGGCTATGGCCATGTGCGCGGCTGCTATCTCGGGCCGCTGGGCAAGGTGGACCACAAGCATGCCGTGTCGCTCGAAGGCGAGGAGTTCGAATGTGACGTGGATCTGTTCAATGCGGAGAAGGATCGCTTCCCTTACGCCAATGAGTCGTTTTCCACGGTGCTGTGCTGCGAGCTGATTGAGCATTTGAGCGAAGATCCGATGTTCCTGATGTGCGAAGTGAACCGGATTCTGAAGCCTGGCGGGCACCTGGTGATGACGACGCCGAACATCGGCTCTCTGCGCGCCATTTCCGCGATCCTGCAGGGCTATCATCCGGGCTTCTTCCCGCAATATCTGAAGCCTTCGGCCAGCGACGAAGCGCGTCACAACCGCGAGTACACGCCGAAGGAAGTGATGCTGCTGTTTTTGGATGCGGGCTTCGAGATGACGCTGCTCGAAACCGGCCCGTTCCGCGACTTGCCACGCCCGGAAAACAATTGGATTGAGCATCTGCTCGCGCGCTATCTGCTGCCCACGGACCTGCGCGGAGACGGCATTTACGCGGTGGGGCGCAAAGTGGGAGAAGTGAAGCAGCGTTATCCATCGTGGCTGTATAGTTGATTTGACGTGCAACTCGCCTGCAGCATACCCAACGTTACCGGCCAGGCTTGGCGCGTGGCCGACGAGGCTGCTATCGGCTGGCAGGTGTACGATCCGGAGACCGGGATTTTTCTTTATGAAGGGGACTGGACCCGGCTCATCCGCGACGTGGCTCACGGAGAATCAGCGGAGCTGAATCTGGACCTTTCGTTGCCCGCGGCGGATGGCCTGTACCGCATCTACGTTTCTCCGATTGATGCACGTACAGGATGGCTGTACGCGCGTGGGGAAGAGTTTCTCATGGTGGATGCCGAGGTGGTGAACGGTGAGCCGCGCATTCTTTCCACCAGTCGCACGACGCTCGCGAGGATGCGCCGCGCACGAGTGTTGCCGACGATCCTGCACTTGATTCAGGCGCCATTTGCAGAGCTGTGGCGTCACCGCGATCTGATCGGGTCGATGACGCGGCGCGATATTCTCGCCCGTTATCGCGGCTCCTTTGGCGATGCGGCCTGGGCCGTGCTGCATCCCCTACTGCTGATGGCGACGTATTTCTTTGTATTCGGAGTGGTGCTGCAGAGCCGTTTCGGGAATGATCCGAGCAAGACGGGTTTTGCGTTGTATTTCCTCGCCGGGATGCTGCCGTGGCTGGCATTCAGTGAGCCGCTGGCGCGCGCCCCGCAGTTGATTCCCGAGCATCGCAATTTCGTCAAGAAGCTGGTGTTTCCGGTGACGATTCTGCCTGTGAATGTGACGATTGCGGGGGCGATCACCAGCCTCTTCGCCACGGCGCTGTTCCTGATTGCGCTGGTTGTGATTCGAGGAGGCATACCCTGGACCGCTGTAGTGCTGCCGGTGCTGTTCGTACCGCAGTTGCTGTTCACTTTCGGATTGTGTTGGTTTCTGGCGGCGTTAGGTGTTTACTTGCGGGATCTGTCGCAGGTGATGACTTTCATCCTCACCTTATGGTTCTTCCTCACTCCCATCTGCTATCCGGAGACCTCGCTGCCTGCGCCGCTGATTCCGGTGCTGGCCCAGAATCCGATGTTCCAGATCGTGCGCGGGTACCGGTTGTTACTGCTCGAAGGTGTTCTGCCTGCGGGGCCGATGTTGATCAAGCTGTGGGTGCTGTCGCTGTGTGTGTTCCTTGCGGGGCACGCCTGGTTCGCACGGTTACGCCGCACCTTCGCGGATGTGGTGTAGTGCCGAGCACGGTGGAGGCCGCTGACCGAGACGGCGGCATCGGTGAGGATTGCATCGCCGCAAATGTCCCAGACCCTACGGATCAGTTCTGCTTGAGCCGGAGCGTGGAGTCCTTCGATCCGAACGAAGACGACAGTGGGACCGCGCATGGGGCAGCCGCGGCGTATTGAAGAGCCTGTCGCAAGTCCTCTTCTTCCAGGAATGGATACTCTCGAAAGATATCCTCACGATGCGGATAGGTTGCCAGGATCTCGAGCACCCTGCGCACGGTGATACGCATACCGCGAATGCAAGGCTTTCCCCCACACTTGTCCGGTTCCACTGTTATGCGGTCAAAAGCTGTGGACTCAGCCATGTAGAGATCTTAGCGTAGTCCACTGCGAGACTACAGCGTTCTTAAGAAAGCAATCAGCGCGGCCTTTTCATTGGCCTTCAACTCCATTCCGAATTTGTGTCCAGGGGTACTCGCCAGGCGGGCGGGGTCGAACCATTCTTCCAGCGTCGCGGCGCGGCCGCCGTGTTCGAAGGGTCCGCGGTACCACACTCCTTTGAGCGATGGCACCTTGTAATATCCGGTCCCTTTGCGCGAGTACAACGCGTAGCGTGGATCCGTGCTCACACGGCGCTCGTGGATTTCGAATCGGCGCTTGTGCTCCTCAGGAACCGTGAAGCCATCCACGGGCATCAGCTTGTTACTGGTATACAGCGGCGCAGGGTGGCAGGCCTGGCAGCGCTCCCGTGCGAACACTTTCTTCCCCAACTCAGCCTTCGCGTCGAATGGATTCGGATTGGCCGGCGGTTGCAAGGAGTACAAGTACGAAGCCAGCGCGTAAAGCTGCTCGTCAGAGAAGCGCACACGCTTGGCGGGGTCGACCCGCGGTGGCTCAGCGCCGCCATACACAGAAGTGGACAGAATGTCCTGTACCAATGAGGAATAGCGCATCAGGTCGCCGATGGAGCGCTGGTGCACCAACCCTGTGTGATCCAGGTAGTGGCGCTCGGCGACTCCGATCAGGTCCGGAATCTGCGGTGGAAACAGCAGGCTGGTGTTGCTCCGCACGTTGACACCAGGCGGAACACGGCGGCCGGCCTCGATGATCTGATCGAGCGGCATTGTGCGGTAGACACGGTTGGGATCGTCCGGCAGCCATGGCATCTCGAACTGGCTGGCAAAGCCACGCATGCGCTCCAGCAGCTTTTCCTCTCCCATGAACTTCCGGGCGCGAGTCATCATCCAGGCGCCCTGGCGATCACCGGGGTTGTTGCCTTGCGCTCCCGGCACCACGGTTCCATCGGGCATGACGCGGGTGTGGCAGGTGTTGCAGCCCATCGACGCCAGTTCCACCGTGCCCTTCTTGCGAACCACCCAGCGGGCAAAGGGGATGGTACCGTCCTTCGCTACCGGCATTCCTGTTTGCTCGAAGAACTCGGGGTTGCGCACTTCATCAGCGCCAAACAGCACCGGCCCAAACGAAGTACCGCTGTTGAAGACGATCTCCCCAGCGGCGATCCAGTCCTGCTTCGATTTCAGCCTCGTGGCGTCGAAGGCGATCTCCGGCTCGCGCGATGCCAGCCACTGCTGATACCCCGCGGGCTCGCGCTTCGGATGATAGACCGGATAGCTTTTGTAGATGGTCCGCACCGGGATGCGATAGTAGGTCTCCTCCGTGATGTGCACGGGCGAGGACTTCGCGTCGGCCAATGGCACCTCAAAGCGCTTCACCTCGGCCGAGTCCCAAACGCGAGGGATATCCGTCTGCGAAGAGGCGGGCAGAGAGAGCAGCGTGAGCAAGTACAGCGATCGCATTCCAGCTCTTATTCTCCTACAGTGGCTGCGGCTGGATCTGGCATCATAAGGGAGTGACATCACCGTTACCCGCAGTCCCGTTGACGTTGGAAGGAGCCGCGGTGCTCCACCAAATGGCGCGAGTGAAGTGGAGCGCATGGCGCGCCCTTTCCGCCTCCGATCAAGCCGCAATTGTCGATGAAGCCGCAGCCGTATTGGGCGATGGCAAGTCGAGCGCGCCCTTCGCCATGCTGGGGCACAAGGGCGATCTGATGCTGGTTCATTTCCGCAAGAACTTTGAGGAACTGGCGGCGGCGCAAATGGCCATCACACGCCTGCGCTGGAACGAGTATCTGGAACACACCTCTTCCTACGTTTCAATCGTGGAACTTGGCCTCTACGAGTCCTCGGCGAAGACCTATCAAGGGCTTGCCGACAAGGGCCTCGCCCCATTCACGGAAGAATGGGACGCCGGCATTGAAGAGGTGTTGCAGCGGCAGCGTGAGGCGATGGCGCCGCGGCTTTATCCGGAGATTCCACCCAACCGCTATGCCTGCTTCTACCCGATGGATCGCCGCCGCGGCGAGCACAAAAACTGGTACCAGGAGCCGATGGCCAATCGCGGGCGCATGATGCATGAGCACGGCATGGTGGGCCGGCGTTATGCGGGAAAGGTGCGCCAGATCATCTCCGGGTCGATTGGTTTCGATGATTGGGAATGGGGCGTCGATCTCTTCGCCGACGAGCCACTGGTGTTCAAGAAGCTGATCTATGAGATGCGCTTCGACGAAGTCAGCGCGGTGTATGCGGGCTTCGGACAGTTCTTCGTAGGCTTGCGCTTTGCCAGTGAGGACTTGGGTGGCTTCATGAGCGGCCATCTCCCAGGCTGGCAGGGGCCGACGAAGTGAGCACGGTCCGGGAGCGGCTCCAGCAGGGATTGGCGATTCCGGCCCATCCGCTGGCGCTCGATGCGAACCGGAAGCTCGATGAACGGCGGCAGCGGGCGTTGACCCGATACTACGTGGCTGCCGGCGCGGGCGGGGTGGCCGTGGCTGTTCACACGACGCAGTTTGCCATCCGTGATTGCGGGCTGCTGCAACCGGTGCTCGAGTTGGCCGCATCGGAAGCAGGCAGCGTGTTGAAGGTGGCCGGCGCTTGCGGGCCGACGGCGCAGGCCGTGCGCGAAGCCGAGTTGGCCGCTTCACTCGGTTACGATGCCGTGCTCCTCAGTCTGGCTGCGTTGCGCGAAGCAAGCATCGATGAACTGATCGCGCACTCCCGCACGGTCGCCGCTGTGATTCCCGTGATTGGCTTCTACCTGCAGCCAGCCGTCGGTGGACGCTTGCTGCCGTATTCCTTCTGGCGGCGATTTGCAGAGATAGAGAACGTAGTGGCCATCAAGATGGCGCCCTTCAATCGCTATCAGACGCTCGATGTGATTCGAGGGGTGGCGGCTTCGGGACGCGCTTCCGAGATTGCGCTCTACACGGGCAACGACGATAACATCATCGGCGACCTGATCACGCCCTTCGAGATGGAAGGTGTGTCGCTGCGCATCATCGGCGGTTTGCTGGGGCAGTGGGCGGTGTGGACGAAGCGCGCCGCGGAGATGCTGGGCCAGATTCACGCCGGCAAGACGGACGGTATGCTCACGTTGAATGCGCAGCTCACCGACGCCAATGGCGCGGTGTTCGATGTAGCCAATGCGTTCCACGGCTGCATCGCGGGCATCCACGAGATTCTGCGGCGGCAGGGCTTGCTGGAAGGCATCTGGTGCCTGGATCCGCACGAGGGTTTGTCGCCGGGGCAGGCGGAAGAGTTAAGCCGTGTCACGCACGCCTATCCGCACCTCACCGACGATGACTTCGTGCGCGAAAACGTTGATCGCTGGCTACAAGGCTGAGAGCCTCGCCACCGACCACGCGGCATCGGCGTGCACGGTGGCCTTCGGATACAGCTTGCTGACCTCGCCCGAAACAAGGGCCTTACCCGCGCCATCCACTGCGCCGCCGATGCTCAGCTTCAGGCTTGCCGCGACTTGCGGCAGATCGGTATGCAGCAGAACTCGCGGCAGGAAATTGGCGAACGGATGCGGGTACTCCTCCGCATCGAGCAGATGCTGATAGGAGGCAAGCCCGCCGGCGAGATACACATGCTCGATGCGCGGTTCCAGTGCAGCGGCGAACAGCGCAGGCACGGTCATGCGGCCTTGCGCCGCGACTCGCACCTTGGCTGGCGCCAGCGCCTTTACCACCGAGATCAGATCGACGACACGCTGCCCAAGCAGGCTTTGGCCCAGCATCAGCGAAGCCCAGGCGTAGTTGTGTTCGGTGGCGTGCGAGATGGTGTAGCGAGTCGCTCCGCGGCCGGCTTCGGGGCTGAGATCGCCGATGCCGCGCAGATCCGGGGCGACCACCGTGATGCCCGCGTCGGCCAGTTCATGATAGAGCCCGCCCTCTGTCCAGCGAATGTTGCGCCCGCCGGAGTCCAGCATGATCAGCACCTCATCGCTGCGGCGCGGCTTGGCCGGATTGTATTGCCAGCACGGCACCCACACATGAGTTGCCGTAGAGACCTCAAAGGCATCGATGCTGCAACCCTCCGAAGCCACGGTGCCGAGCTTGATGCGGCGCGGCCGTTCGTAGATCTCTTCGATGCTGAGAATCTGCTTGAGATCGGCCGGCTTCTGCGTGCGCGGCATCTTCCGGGCCAGTTCCGCGGGACGTGTGCTGGCGAGCGATCGCACCACAGAGCCCTTCTCCGTCACCCATAGCGCTTCCTCGGTTTCCGCCTTCACGGGCGGCTCTGCGGCGAGTGGCGACGGATCGTTCTGCATCCAACGGCGGAACCAGCGGTAGATCTCCATGCGCGCCGAGTAGTTGAGGCCGTGGGGCAGCGGCGACTCCCACCAGCCGAGGTGATCGGCCTTGCCCAACGTGCGGTAGACCGAGGCCAGCCGCGCGTACTCCTGGCGCCCATTCTTGATATAGCTCGGCGAGTAGGTGCCGAAGAAGTCCTTGCCGCTGACGAGAATCAGCAGAGGCTTGGGCGCCAGCGGATACAGCATGTCCCAGCGGTCGAAGCCGTGCGTGCCGCCATAAACGAAGTTCTGCTCGGCATCGTCGGTGGAACCTGGGGGATTGAACTCCTCGCAGGCGAAGTTCTCGCTGTTGGGGCAGGATGGTGCGGCGCACGTGAGCCGGTCATCGACAGCGGCGAGGAACATCGTAGTGGTGCCGCCGCCGGAATTGCCGGTGGAGGCGAGGTGGCGGGCATCGCACAGCGGATGCGAAGCGAGCACATCCAGACTGCGGATGGAATCCCAGACCTGGAGCTGTGTCGAGGTTTTGCCCACAAGCAGCATCTGCTGGCCGGGGAGAGTATGTTCATCGTCAGCCGAGCGCAGGCGAGTGAGCGGGCTCGTGGCGCCGGGATAGTAGGCGCGTTCGCCCTGCCCCATGGTGTCGAAGGCCAGCACCAGAAACCCGAGTTGCGCCAAGCCTTGGCAGCACTTCTGATAGGGCGCGGCAGCCTTACCGTTGACCGAATGGCCGAGTTGAAATAGCACACCCGGGTATGGCGGTTTGCCGGTCTTCGGGATGTAGAGGTTGGCGGTGACGAATAGCTCGGGCTGCGTCTCGTAGACGAGCTTTTCCACCTTGTACCCGGGGCGGTCAAAGGAGCCTGTGGTGCGGATGCGGAGCGGGGTCCGTTCCAACGGGCCGCCGGTGAGATCCCAGAATGTCTGGCGAGCCCAGCGCTTGCGCTCTTCCACGGCGGCAGCGGAGGTGAGCTTGCCGATGGCTTCGTTGCGGCGGCGAACGGCCTCTCCAGCGAGGTGCTGCAGGAATTTCGGCAGGCAGAGGGAATAGTCCCGATACAGGATCTGTTGCTGTGCCAGGACGGGCGCGGCCAGGAGTGGCAATGCCAGGCGGCGCGAGATGCTACGATCAGCCATATTCGCCGATGATACCGCCATTCCCCATTGACCAGGCACTTGCTCTTTCCACCGAAGCCGGATGGAACCAGAATGAAGCCGATTGGCAGCGAATCATGGAGTTGGCCAAAGACGGCTGTTTCGGCGCCTGGGCGGATGGCCGGCTGGTGTCGAGCACCGTGGCGCTGGTCTATGAGCCGAAACTGGCGTGGATCGGCATGGTGTTGACCACCGAAGCGGAGCGCGGAAAAGGGCACGCGCGCAAGCTGCTGCTGGAAGCGCTCAATTCCTGCGACCAGTTGGGGGTGAGGAGCGTGAAGCTCGACGCCACCGATCTGGGGAGGCCGGTGTACGCAAAGCTCGGGTTTGTCGATGAGCGGCCGGTGTCGCGCTGGCTGCGGATGGGCGGCGTCCAGCCTTCGAGCCCGCTGGTTGCCGGCGGAGAACCAGATTACGGGTTGGATCTGGAGGCGTTCGGTGCAGACCGGTCGGCTTTGCTACGGGCGCTCAACCGCAACGAAGTGTATGTGCTGCCCGGGCGCGGGTTCGCCATGGCAAGGCCAGGACGGCGGGCGTGGCAGTTCGGACCCTGTGTGGCCAAGGATGACGAGGCAGCGGGAGAATTACTGGCCGGATTCCTGGCAGCGCATGGCGATGAGCCATCGCTATTCGACATTTGTGATGAAAACGAGGCGGCAGTGCGGATTGCCAGGGCAGCAGGATATGAACCGATCCGCCACCTGATGCGGATGTACCGGGGGGACGCAGCACTTTCACAAGTGGCATCGGGGCCATCGATCTATGCGCTTGCGGCCTTTGAATACGGGTAGTGAATGGAAAAGAGCCGGTCCCGTATCATCCACGGGCCGGCTCTCTGAATCTGCGCCGAGTCTATATCCTTACCAGGACAAGCGGCCCGTGAATTGGATCTGCCGCGGTGTCCAGTAGGACGTTTGGAGCGTCTGAATGCCGTCCGAGGCGCTGGGGTTCACCAGACCCTGGATGTTGAACGCGTTGAAAGCGTCCACATTGAACCGCAGTCTCACCCGCTCTTTGATCGCAAATTCCTTGTAGAGCGAGATGTCCGACTGGAAGTTCTTCGGACCCTGCAGTACAAACGCATTGTAGGGCTGAACTCCGCTTGGGCCGGGCGAGAAGGCGGTGGTCACCTGCTGGCCGTTGGCAAGCGTCTGGACAACGTTGTTGTTGCCGAAGTTGGTTTGGCCGGGTGTGTTGTTGATCGGCGCCAGATACGGCACGTAGTCCGTGGGTACACCCTGGACTCCGCGCGTAGCGGCGTTGACCACCGTGGGAGCAAGATAACCGTTGAACCACAAGTACCCCGGACGGCACACGCCGGAGCGGCAGTCCGTGATCGGCACGCTGCTCTTGTATTCCTTCACCGGGCTGGTTGCGCCATAGTTGCCACTGGCAACCTGGAAGGACTGTGAAACCACAGTGCCGACGAAGGCGACCTGGTAACCGCCAATGAGGGCGTCCAGCAGACGATTGCTGTTCTTCAGGAACTTGCGTCCCTTTCCAAACGGCACATCGACCAGGCCGTTGAAGGAGACACGGTGCATGGGGATGGCGGTGTCGGCGCGGTAGTTCTGCCAGCGGTTGAACTCGCGGCTCGGCTCGGTGGGCGTACCTACATCCATGCCCTGGGGAATCGCACCCGGAGCATAGAGTGAAGCGGGATAAAGGATGTTGTCGCGGAACGTGTTGCCGCCGACGCGGAAGGCGCGGGAGTACACATAGAAGACCTGGTAGCCGAAACCACGGCGATAGGGCCGCTGGTAGTTGAACTGCAGCGCACTATCGTTGGAGAAGCCGTACTTCGTGGACTGCGTGATGCCGCCCCAGGTTCTGTTGTCGTAGGGCCGGGTGGCGACACTGGCGAAGGTGCCCGTAGGAGGCGTAGTCCCCGTCTTGGCCTGCCACACGTAGGTGGATGGGGCGTCGTTGAGCTGGTAGTTCTGATCGAGGTTCTCGCCATGCGTGAACACGTATGACGCGCGGAACACCGATCCATCCTTCAACGGCTGCTCAATGGTGAAGTTCGCTTCCCGCACCCGCGCTGGTGGATAAGTAGCGCTGGTCACCGTACCGGGACCGATGCCGGGCAGAAGCGCCGTTGTCGACTCCGTATCCACCACGTTCGCCGAGTTGACGCCCGTGATCACCCGCAGCGGGTTGCGCAGCAGGGAGTTCGGCAGACCATCCGGCGATTGGGCGGCAGAGGTGTAGCTGTAGGAATAACCCGCCGTGAAGGGATAGCTGGCGGTCAGGTAGCGGATCGAGTTGCGGACAGGTACGGGATAAACGTACTCGCCGTAGCCGCCGCGGAGAACCGTTCCACCGCGTCCGAAGGAAGGTGTGTAGGCGAAGCCGAAGCGGGGCAGGAAGTTTGCATTGCTGCCGGCGATACCATGCGAGGGCATACCGCCTTCTTGCAGGGTTTCGAACTTCACACCGAGGTTGCGCAGGTTGGTGAGGAGAGCGTTGCTGGTGAGCCCGTTCTGCACGTAGTAATCAAGAGACCGGGGCAGCGCCAGCGCCTTGTTCGGAAAGTCGAAGGCAACCATGTAATCGTTGGCGGCGCGGGGCGAGGGGTGCGCCTCGTAGCGAAGTCCAACGTTCAAGGTCAGGCGAGTGGACACACGCCAGTTGTCCTGGATATACGAATCGTATTCCATCAGAGAGCAGATGTTGAATGGAGCGTTGCGGCGCTGGCTGTAGCTGGCGGCCGCGCCGAGGAAGAAGTCGGCATTCTGATTCCCGGTGTTCGCCCGAACACCGTAATTCGCGCCGGTGGTCGGGTCATAGATTCCGGTGGCCTGGTTGGTATAGGTAACTTCGTCCACGGAGCGATCCGAAAGGTAGGCGAAACGCTCATGACGGAGGCGCACACCAAACGCAAGCTGATGCTTGCCCCAGATCTTGTTCAGGTTTTCGTCGATGGTCGAGACGCGCTGGCTCATGCCGTAAAACCATTGGGATCCGCCATAGGGCATGAAGAGATTGGCGCCGATTGCGGGGAAGCCAGGGTTGCCGAGATTGTTGGGCAGGCCGAACTGTTTCTCGAAGTTGAGCATCGACCGATCAGGCCCCTGCACGTACATGCGCTGCCACTGCATGCTGAGAATTGTTTCGGAGAAGAAGGTGGGGGAGAACGTTTTGGAGTAGCCGAGCGCTCCGCTGATGGTCTGCACCGGGATCGCTTGGTAACCAGTGGAGCCTTCCTTCAGTTCGGGCGTCTCAATGTTCGCGGGAGAGTTGGACGGGTAGTTACGCAGCGCCTGTTGTTGCTGGCGGATGTCCGTAAAGCGGAAATACATGCGGTTCTTTTCGTTAAAGACATGGTCGAAACGAGTGGTGTAGTTGGGGACCGTTTGCGTGGTGGGGTTCTGCCCGTTCAGATTGAAGTTGATCATCGGGTTGTCCGCCGACGTCGGAGTGGGCGTCGCGGCGAGAAGCGTCTTGGCCAGGGGGCTGATCCGATTCAACGGAATCTGGTTATTGCTGAACGGAAGGCGGGAATATTGATTTGCCGCGCTCTGCGTCGTATTCGGATCGTAGAGTTGCTGCAGGACGCCGGCGCTGTTGATCAGCCCGCTGAAATCGCCGGTACGCATGGCCATGGTGGGCACGTACATGAGCTGCTGGCTGGCGCGGCGGAGCGAGAAGCGCTCAAAGGCGACGAAGAAGAACGTGCGGTTGCGGCCATCGTAGAGTTTGGGGATGTAGATAGGGCCGCCCACCGATCCGCCAAACTCGTTGCGGATGAGTTTGGGCGCCACGAGGTTGGAGGGATCCTGGCGCGCCTTGGCGATACCGAAGTAATTGTTGCGGGCGGTTTCAAAGACGGAGCCATGGACTTGGTTGGTTCCCGATTTGGTCGTCAACATCACTGTGGCCGGCGTGGCGAACTGTGCGCTCGAGTTGAGTGTTTCGAAGCGGATTTCCTGCACGGCGTCGGGGTCAGGCAGCGTCGATTGGGCGGTGTTGCCGGCGCTCCCGAAGTTGCGATTCGTCATGGGGGCGCCGTCCTGGGAATATTCCATCGCTTCGCCCATCAGGCCGTTGGCGCGGGTTCCGCCTCCTTCCAGACCGGGAACTGTATTCTGCGCCAAGCCGAGGACGTTACGGCCATTTTGCGGAAGTTGCGAGATGCGGGCCGCATCCAGTTGGGTGTTGACGGTACCGCTGTCATAGGTGGCGAGCTGGATGGTTTCGCCACTCACGGTGATCTTTTCCGACACCTCGCCAACGGTAAGTTGACGGTTCAGAACGAGCACCTGGCCGTTTTGCAGGGTGACACTGCTCTCGGACTTCTTCATGCCTGCGGCGCTGAAGGTAACCGTGTAGGCTCCGGCGACCAAGCCTTTGATGGCGAAGAACCCGGCGGCGTTAGACGTCGTGTCAATAACGACGCCGGTGGCTTGGTTAAGCGCCTGAACAGTGGCGCCGGGAATCGCGGAGGAGGTGACGTCTTGGACTGTCCCTTGAATGGTGCCGGCGCCGCTCTGCGCCATCAGACTGGGCGCGGTGCAGATCAGAACGAGCAGCACCGCTCGAACCGCAGCAATGTTCCAACGTTGAATCATTGAGATACCTCAGCAATCTGGAGATCGCACACCCCGGAAGGAGACTCACTAAGCTAACAAGCGATGGACCGTTGTGAGCTGTATTTGAGGTCTCCCCAGTTACACACCTGGAAGCGGGATATTTGACGAAGTATACACGATAGGCAGTTGGAGGGCAAGCGGTACGTGATTGACATTAAAGCATGTTAATCGTCGAACCTCAGCAAGAGTCGCTTATTGAGAGACACTGCAGGAACTGCGCTGATGGTTGGGTTCAGAGATGGGGTTTCGGAAGAAGGAAAGGATGGTGGACGGCATGGGATTCGAACCCACGGCCTCCGCGTTGCGAACGCGGCGCTCTCCCAGCTGAGCTAGCCGCCCACTTCGTTTTTTATTATACACCGGCTGACAGCCGCCGCTTCAAGCTAAAATGGTAGCTTCGCCATGACGCTGGATGAGCAGTTGAAAAAGATGGCGCAGGACTGGGATCTGCGCGCCAAAGAGAATGCCCGGTACTATGTCAACACCGAGCGGCAGGATTGGACGGACGAGGAGTTCTTCCGCTCCGGCCGCCGGACGGTAGAGGAGGAGATCCTCACCGACATGACAAACATCTGCCAGGATCGCGATCCGAAGCAGATGAAAGTGCTGGAGATCGGCTGTGGAGCCGGCCGCGTGACGAACGCGCTGTCGGAGATCTTTGGAGAAGTGTGGGCGGTGGACGTGAGCGCGGAGATGATCCGTCAGGCGACAGGCGCACTAGCGGGGAAGCCGCACGTTCACCTGGTGCAGTGCAACGGCACCGACTTGAGCGGAATTACGGAAAGCGGCACTTTCGATTTCGCGTTTTCAACAATTGTTTTCCAGCACATTCCAAGTTATGCGGTAATCGAGAATTACGTGCGGGAAGTGCACCGGTTGTTGCGCCCAGGTGCGCTCTTCAAGTTCCAGGTTCAGGGCGACACCTCAATTCAGTCTTCGCCGGAAGACACCTGGCTTGGTGTGCCGTTTTCCGATGCACGGGCCGTGCAAATGGCGGAGGAATGTGGATTTGAGCCGCGCTACCGGCATGGCGCTGGACAGCAGTATTTCTGGCTTTGGTATTTTAAGACGCCAGCCCTTTAACTGCCCGCACTTGCCGCTTTGGCGGCGCCTTTGGAGGCCTTCCGCCGCTTCGCCCAGTAGTCCCTCATGCGCTGGGAGACGATTTCTCTCTCCTGGGGATCCATATATTTTCGACCGCGCCGCCCCTTGACGGGCATCGAAACCTCCTGGCCGCCGCGTTTGAGGGTGAGCGCCTCCAGGCGGGCAATCACTTCTTCGATCCGCGCTTTCTGATTGCGCAGTTCCTCTATTGCTTTGATGATGTCCATGTCCAATACGCCTTCCCCGCGCCGGTGAACACAGGGGCTTCCTCCAGCCCTCGCGGTCACGCCGGGACTTTTTCTTGGTGTTTTGTATTCCTATTGAACAGCGAAAAAGTGAAAAGGAAAAGGTACTATCGGATCAAAAATGGCCATTGGGGTACTAAGTGGTATCCATAACGGGTGATCGCGAGGTAAACAGCGGCGGCGGCCAGTACTAACAGAACGGCCAGCGCGATCAGCACTTTGCTCCAGGGAAAGGACTTACCTTCCCTGCTGAGCACTAACAGATAACTGGCAAAGACACCAATGAAAAACAGGCCGACCATCGGCACGGCGAAGATCAACAAATTGAAGATGTCCGGCGTGGGGGTGATAATCGCGGCCACAACAACGATTCCCAGAATGGCGTAGCGGGAATTTTCCAACAACCAGCGCGGCGAGGCAACTCGCAACAGTGTGAGGAAGAAAATAATTACGGGAAGCTCAAAGACCAGGCCGATTCCGAGGGTGACATTCACAAACAGGTCGAAATAAGAGGTGATGGACACCATCGGCTGAATATCGATATCCCGTCCAATCCCCAGCAGAAAGACGAGACCATAGCGAAAGGCAACGTAATAGGCGAACAGTCCACCGGTAATGAATAGCGCCGCGGAAACGATTACAAAGGGAGCCGCCCAGCGGCGTTCCTTCTTGTATAACCCGGGAGCAATAAACGACCAGATCTGCCACATCACCCACGGGGAAGCAAGGAAGATGGCCGTCAGCAACGGCATCTTCACCCACACGATCTGAAATTGCTCCAGAGGGTCGGTCGAAACAAGCTTAGGGGGTTTGATGCCGAGTTGCGTCAATGCGTCCACTGCGGGCGCACTGACGATTCGCCACAATTGGTTACTGAAGGTGAGGCTGAGAAGAAAGGACACTCCCAGCCCCACCAGACACTGAATGATACGGGTGCGCAGCTCTTCGAGGTGCTCGAGAAAAGACATGCGGAGCATGCCATCTTCATCGGGATCCTCTGGTTCATCTTGCGAACTTGGCGCCGCAGGAGGCGGTGGCGGCGGTGAGGCCGGCTGCTCCTGCGCTACCGGAACGGTGTTGGATTCGTATGCGTAGGGATCTTCGTAATAACCGTAAGAATCATCGACAGACTGGCTGTGGCTGGAGACAGACACTTCGGGCGTCTGGTTTTCGGGCACCGGTTGCTGCGCCGGTTCGTTGGGCGCAGTTGGCTTGTCTTGTTCCTGCGACATCCTGCTTTATGACGGAAACGGAGTGATCAGGAGCGGGCGACCGGCTTTCCGGCTTCTGCCTGTCCTGATGCCGTTTCGGCACTCGCAACCTGCGTGGTGCTGCCATTGGCCGGCGCCGAAGGGGCGGGGGCCGTGGTGCTGGCGGCTTCTACGGTCCCTGCTGGGGCCGTTTCGGGTTGCGTCGATGACTCAGCGCCCTGAGTTGCGGATGCGCTGACGGTGGAGTTCTCCTGCGAAGTGCTGTTGCCGGTGCCGTCATAGCCAGAATCGTAATAGCTGTTCTCGTAGTAAGAGTCATAGTTCGTCATCTCACTCGAGTACTTCTGCAGATCCTGCTTGACGTCCTGCGTCTCCCGCTCAATATTCGCCATCTCACGATCAAAGGTTGATTTCAGATCGTTCGAGGCGCGGCGGAACTCCGACAGGCCCTTCGCTAAATTCTTACCCAGTTCCGGGAGCTTTTTCGGTCCGAAGATGAGAAGAGCTAGCAGAAATATGAACATCGTTTCTTGCCAGCCCAGAGACCACATTGGACAGAACCTCCCTTAGTGTTGCTAAACCAATCTCATCATAGCGAGGGGGCGGGGATGCGTCAACTTCACCGCCTCCACACTTACTTGCTCTCTTTCGCCAACCGCACCTTCGCCCCGTCCAGCTTCTTCTGGATCTTGGCGATCTCGGCGGCGTCCTGCTCACTGGCCGGCGTCCCTTCCCATTCCTTCAGCGAACGCTGCCACTGGTTGACGGCTTCCTTCACTTTGCCACGCTTAATATAGACGTCCCCCAGATGCTCATGCACCGTGGGATCCTTCGCCGTCCGCTCCAGAGCCTTCTTCAAGTAATCCTCAGCCTCATCCAGCTTGCCCATGCGGTACAGCACCCAACCGAGGCTATCCAGATAGGCGCCGTTGTTGGGGTCCTGATCCAGAGCCTTGCGGATCATGTCGTGCGCTTCGTTGAGGCGCACGCCGCGATCGGCCAGCATATAGCCGAGGTAATTGAGGGCAGAACTGGAATTCGGACTGGAGACGAGCACCTTGCGGAATTCGGCTTCGGCCAGGTCAAACTTCTTCTGCTTCTCAAACATCGCACCGCGCATGAAGTAGATGCCTTCTTTTTCGCCGGGATCATCGGAGAGCTTTTCCGCTTCATCAAGAGCCTTACCCATGGCGGCGTAGTTCTTCGTGCGCTCGTAAATCTGGGCCAGGGTCACGAAGCTCTCGCGATCCTTCTTCTCTTTGATCAGATCGCGGCCCACACGTTCGGCCTCGTCGGCTTTGCCGGAATCGGCTGCCAGGAACGCATAGGTGGCCTGAACCGCGCGGTCTTTGGGATATTTTTCGCGGGCCGCCTTTGCTTCTTCAAAAGCCTTGGCAGTCTCGCGAGCGACGCGGTGTGTCTCAATGATATGGATGGTGGCCCTGGGCGCTGACTCTTCGTCCAGTTGCTGCATCTGGCGGAACGTTTCTACGGCAGGCCCGTACTGCTCGGCATTGCGCTGCAGGAAGCCCAGCCGCTCCAGCAGAATGGCGCGGTTGCTGCGCTCGCCGGGGTGATAGTTCTTTTTCGAAGTGGCCGAGAGGATGCCCTTCAGCGCCTCGATCGCTTCCGTGGTCTTGCCTTCCGCTTCGAGCAGGCTGACTTCGTTGTAGCGAACCTCTACGCTGTTGGGGTCGAGTTCCGCGGCTTTTTTGGCAGCTTCGTGAGCCTTCTCGTAGTTGCGCTTCTGCCGATAGATCTGAGAAATGCGGAGGAACGCCATGGCATCGCGCGGCTCTTCCGATACCAGTTGCTCAAACAGTTCCAGCGCCTCGTCCAGCTTTTCGGCCAGCAGCAGATTCTGTGCCAGCCCGCGCTTCACTTCGGTGTTGTTCGGCGACATCTCCAGCGCGCGGCGCAACGTCGCGGCGGCATTGGGATAGTCGCGCAGTTGTTCGTAAGCGGCGGAAAGTGCGGCCAGCGTGCGAACGGACGGATTTTTTTCGGAGGCTTTCTTCAGCAGCTCCGTGGCGGACTTGGTATCGCCGACGTCGGCGTACACCATGGCGAGGCCGGTGAGCGCTTCCTCGTTTTCCGGCTCGCTTTCGAGGGCTTTCTTATAGGCTTTCTCCGCTTCGGGGGAACTCTGCGCCACTTTGTGCAGGCGGCCCAGCATGACCCAGGTGGCGGCATCTTTGGGCGACGCTTCGGCGATGCGAGTGTATTGCTCGATCGCTTTCTTCAACATCTCTTCGTTGACACGGTTGGTCTGCGAATCCCCGATCATCCGCGTGTAGATGCGCCCCAGGATGCGCCGCAGATTCAGATCGTTGGGATTCGTCTTCAGTGCCTCTTCAGTCTCCATCACCGCATCGCGGATCTTGCCCGATTGAATGAAGAGTTCGGCGAGTTCTTCGGAAAGAAAGCTGGCGGACGGATCGGCCTTGATGGCAGCGCGGTAGTGCTCAATGGCTTTGTTGAGGTACTCGCCGCGATTATTGTAGGCCTGGGCCAGTTCCGCGTACAGATGGCCCATGGAGAAGTTATAGTAGGCGGCCGCCTTGTCAGGCTTTGCGCCGTTGGCCGCGCTTGTGTTGGCCTGCGCGAAGGCAGTGCTGAGACTGGCTGACGCCAGAGTGATAATGAGGGCTATCCGTTTCATTCGCCTTGACTTTCTTTCCGTTGCCCGATCGGGACGTGTGTGGAGGCACTGGTCCCTCAGCTTTGAGTATATGCCAAAAGGCGGCTGCACTTCGGGCATAGACCCGTCTTCTTCATAGACGTTCCAGCCGAGGCTTGTGGTTGCCAGCGATGCAACAATTAAGGAAGAACAGCTTTGGCCATCACCGCGGAACATCCTCTCATTGGCATTGTCGGCCCGACAGGCGCTGGAAAGAGCGCGCTGGCGTTGCATCTGGCTTCGCTGTTTCGAGCAGAGATCGTAAACTGCGATTCGCTCCAGGTGTATCGGTACTTCGACATCGGCACAGCCAAGGTTCCGGAGTCTGAACGGCAGGGGGTGCCGCACCACCTGATGGATATCGTGAATCCCGATGAACTCTTCACCGCGGGAGATTACTCACGCATCGGCCGTCAGATATTGCGAGAGATTGCGGATCGGGGAAACATCCCGATCATCGTGGGAGGCACCGGGTTCTATCTCAAAGCGCTGCTCGATGGATTGTTCGAAGGCCCGCAACGCGACGAGGCGCTCCGCCTGCGGCTCATGCAACGCCAGCAGAAGCGCCCCGGTTCGCTGCATCGCATTCTGCAAAGGCTGGACGTCGAAGCATCCCAGCGTATCCATCCGAATGACGTGAACAAGACCATTCGCGCCCTGGAGATCTGCCTGTTGGAACAAAGGCCGCTGACGGAGCTGTTCCGGGAAGGCACGCAGAAGTTGGAAGGGTTTGAGCCACTGCTGATCGGTCTCGATCCCTCGCGGCAGGAACTGTACGACGTGCTCAACAGCCGCGCCGCCGCCATGTTTGAACAGGGTCTGGAGAAGGAGATTCGGAGCATTCTGGCACGCGGCTATCCCTCCACGGCAAAGCCATTCGAATCGTTAGGTTATAAACAGGCGCTCGCGTGGATGGAGGGAAATTGCACGCTGGCTGAGGCCGTGGAAGAGACGCAAAAACAGACCCGCCATTACGCCAAAAGGCAGTGGACGTGGTTCAAACGGGACACTCGAGTGTCCTGGATTCCCGGATTCGGACACTCACTCCAAACACAAGAAAACACTCTGTTAACACTTCTTGCCGTAGCCCCGTCGCTGAAAAGTTTTTTTCTTTGATCTCCGGAACAATTCTTTCTCGCCTACGTATATAGAATGTGAACGCGCACAACAAACAGTGCTACCGGACTTACCGGATCTTCCACTAAGGTTTGACCAAAGCGCGGAAACGCAACGGACAAGTTGCACGACATCAAACGAGAAACAAACAGGCTAAAGAGGAGAAGACTATCATGAGGAAATTTGCGTTCAGTTTTGCCCTGATGGCGATGGCGGTTGCGAGCGCGGCGGATACTTACCGCATCACGCTGTTCCAACCTTCCGTTGTGGCCGGCACCGAGTTGAAGCCCGGTGAGTACAAGGTCACGGTCAGCGACAACAAGGCTGTGATTGCCACGGGCAAGAAGAGTGTGGAGGCCAATGTGAAGGTGGAGACGGGCGATTCCAAGTTCAACTCCACCACCGTGCGCTATCAGACCACGGATGGCAAGTACAAGGTTCAAGAGATCCGCCTCGGCAACACAAACAAGAAACTGGTGTTCCCGAACAGCGATCAAGCCGGCCTATAAACCCCGAGTGAGAGAGTGAGTAGTACCTGCGGCCGGGAATTGGCCTCATCCCTGACGATACACTGTTAGAGATGAGGCGGTTCCCGGCCCTTTTCTTTTTTCTCGCGCTATTGTGTCCCGGCGTGTGCGCGGCGCAAACCTACCTCGTACTTCCCTTCTTCAATCACACTGGCAACGGCAACCTCGACTGGATCGGCGAGAGCCTCGGCGAAAATGTGCGTGACACCCTGGCGGCGGAAGGCTTGCTCACCATATCGCGCGAGGATCGCACGGAAGCATACCGGCGTCTGGCCGTCCGTCCCTACACGCTGCTCACGAAAGCCACGGTGATGAAAATGGGCGAGGTTCTGGATGCCGGAAGAGTCATCTACGGGCGCTTTGAACTGAAGCCGGGCGGGGAGAAGGTGGGGTCGCGAGGAAACCTGCACATTACCGTTCAGATTCTCGATCTGGGCAAACTGCGCGCCGGACCCGAATATGAGGCCCTGGGCGCGCTGGAGGATCTGGCGGCCCTGCAAACGCATATCGCCTGGCAGACGCTGCAATTCGTGAAGGCCAGTGGCGCACCGCAAGAGGACGAGTTTCGCCGGATGCGTCCAGCGGTGCGGGTCGATGCCATGGAATACTACATCCGAGGGTTGCTGGCGGGTAATGACGAACAGAAACATCGCTTCTTCACACAGGCAGCGCGTCTCGATCCGGGCTTTGCCGCTCCTTGCTTCGAACTGGGAAAGATGCAATGGACCGCGGAAAACTACCGGGAAGCTGCCGATTGGCTACAAAAAGTGCCAAATCGTGATTCTCATTACCGGGAGGCGATGTTTTTTGCCGGCATTTCACGCTTTTACTTAGGAGAGTACGCGGCGGCGCAATCCGCCTTCGAGACGATCGTGAGAGAGGTACCGCTGAATGAGGTCCACAACAATCTGGGAGCAGCACAGTCAAGAAGGAATCTGGCCGACGCTGCGCAGAGTTTCGAGCGTGCATTGGAAGGCGATCCGAACGATCCCGAGTATCTGTTCAACGTGGGCTATACGTACTGGAAGCGAGGCGATTTCGACCGCGCAGCAGACCATCTCCGCCGCCTTCTGCAGCGCGATCCCGATGACCAGGAGGCAACCGCTTTACTTGGCCGTTGTCTCCAGAAGAGCGGACCGCGGGCCGGCGACACGAAACTGGAAGGGCTGGAGCGCCTGAAACATGAGTACAATGAATCGGCGTTTCTTCAGTTGCGCTCTATTCTGGAAAGCAAAAAACCCTGACCTCGCGCGAATGGATTCCACTAGGCCCCATTCGTGGTCAAAGAAGCGGCTATAATCAGGAAGTTCCATGCTCGAATCCTACGGACTCTCCGACCTCGGTTGCGTCAGGAAGAATAACGAAGACTACTGTCTTCTTGCGCCTGAGCTTGGCCTCTATATCGTGGCGGATGGCATGGGAGGCGCTCGCGCCGGCGAGCACGCCTCGCAACTGGCCGCCGAAACCGTTGCGAACCATATCTGGCGCGCCGGACGCAATGACATCGACACCCTGGTGAAGGCCTTCGAAGAGGCCAACCGGGTAGTAAAAGACGCGGCCGCGGCGGATTCTGGAATGGAAGGTATGGGAACCACGCTGGTAGCGGTGCTGGAGAACGGCGACGACCTCCTCATTGCCAGCGTCGGCGATTCCCGCGCCTACCTTTACCAGGAAAGCCAGCTCCTGGTGATCACAGAAGACCAGACTTGGGTCAATGAGGTGGGACGCCGCCTGGGCATTGACGAAGAAACGCTGAAGAACCATCCCTTGCGGCATGTCCTGACCATGGCCATCGGGGTCAGTTCTCCATTACGCATCCATTCCTACAAGATCCGCCCCGTGCCCAACTCCTACATCTTGCTTTCGAGCGATGGCCTTCACGGCGTGGTGAGCGTGGATCTGATCGAATCGGTGTTAAAAAACGAGCAAACTTTCGAGGGCAAATGCCACTCTCTTGTTGATGCTGCTCGTAAAGCGGGTGGGCCGGATAACATTACGGTGGTTCTGCTGCGGACACCGGAGCCCAAGGCCGCTTAATCTCACCTGTCTCGCACTGGCTTGGGCCATGGCCGGTTCACTGGCCGGGCAGAACTTACAACTCACAGTAACCGAAGGGGATGGCCTCGCGGTCAAAGCGGGAAGCCGCTCCTTTGGCGGTGTCTCCGTCCTGGTTACCGACGGGATGGGGAATCCGGTTCCAGCAGCAAAGGTGACCTTCCGGCTGCCGGAAACCGGCCCAAGCGGGCTGTTTCCCAACGGCAAGCGCGCCGAAGATCAGGTGAGCGACGCGCAAGGCAAGGCATCCACATGGGGAATCCAATGGGACGCTCTACCTGGCGATTGCCGCATGACTGTAACTGCGCATACAGCTGGGGCAACCGCCGGCACCACGGCCCGCATCCGCATTGCGGGGAAGGACGGGGAGCCCAAGCCCGCACCCCAAGCACCGAAGCAGGCGCCCAAAGTGGCCTCCTTTGAGGTAGAGATTGCCAAGAAGCCGCCTGCCGCCCCCGTAGCTGCAGAGGCCGCCGTGGAGCCGCCATCCATGGACAAAGCCCCAGTGAAGCGTCCGGGCGTCATGCTAACCCGCACCGAAGGGGGCGAGGAGCGCATCTCCAGTGGTCGCGCCAAGTGGGTGGTCATAACACTCGGCATCGTGGGCGCAGCCGGAGGCTTTGCCGTATACCGCATGAACGGCAAACAACCCGCCGCAGCGCCGGCCGCCGTTGTGACCGGACCCATCCTGACCCTCAGCAACCCCACAATCACGATAGGCAAGCCATGATCCTCCCCCTGCTGCTTCTGTTTGCCCAAAGCGGACTCGAGTTGCCGCCCCTCGGCTATTTTCCCGCGCGCGATGGAAGGCTCTATCCGCTTTACGGCATGCGCGGCAACCTGGTGATCGGCACGCCGCTGGAAGAAGGGGTGACCGCAGCCGTACAGATTGATCGGACAGTGGTAACAAAGACGGCGGCCGGCATTGGCGTGGGAAAGCGGATACTGGATCGCGAGCGGCTGCGCGACAACCTCGTGTTGCTGATGGGAGAAGAGGGAGAACGTGCCGGATGGATCGCTGCCGCGGATGCTCTGGTGCAGTGGAGTGGCCACCGGGTGTTGGTTCCGGTGCATTCGCCATCAGGCTGGGAAATTGTCGAACTGGATGGCACAACACTCCAGGAACTGCGCCGCGAGCCGGTGGCCGCCGATTCAGTCGCAGTCGATTCCACCGGGCGAATCTGGGTGGCCAGCGGGACAAACGTGGCCTGTGGCGATCGCGCATGGGAGATGGATTCCCCCATCGAGTCACTGTTCCCGCTGCGCGAGGGATGGGTGCTGATTCGCGCATCCGGCATACTGCTTGCCGCCCAATGCCAGGCGCCGGATCTCACCATGGTTCCGGAGCCTGCGCCATGAAGACTCTCCTGCTGCTTCCACTGCTCGCGCTGCCCTGCGCCGCGCAGCTCGAAGTGTTCACCGTGCAGGGCACGGCGGAAAGGCCCGTCAGCGGACTGGTCAATCTTGGCGAAACAACAACAGGCGAGCCCCTGCAGGCCGTGATCCGCATCCGCAACACCAGCGATCTGCTGGCCACCATCACAACGCTGTCCGTCAGCGGTTCAGGCTATTCATTGGAATCCGCCCCGAGCCTGCCCAAATCCATCCTCGGCAGATTCAGCATCGACTTCTACGTCCGCTTCCAGTCGCAGAGTGCGGTGACCGATGCGCGCGGCAGCCTGCGCATCAACTCGCTTACCGTCACGTTTGTCGCTGCCGCGGTGGCCGCGCCTTCGCTCTATCTGCTGGAGACCGACGGGTCGCGAACACAGCGTACGGCAGGCGTGCCATCGGTATTTCCCAATACGGAGCGCGGCCTGCGTTCGACGCGCAGCTTCATCCTGGAGAATCCGCATGAGGCCGCCGTGCGCGTGGCAAACATCGCCGTCAGTGGCGATTCGTTCGTCTGGAATGAGTTGCTGACCGGCGCCATGGATCTGCCTGCGCGCTCTTCACGGCGGCTGGATATCGTGTTCCAACCGGCCACCAGCGGCCTCAAGAACGGAGCGCTTGTCATCGATGGGCGAAGCTATCCACTGGAAGGAGTCGGGACTGAGCCTACACCACCGAAGCCGTCACTCAGCGTGAGTGAGGAGAAGCTGCTCAGCGGGAAGCAGGTCCGCGTGGCTGTCAAATTGGACTCCGTTTCCCGGGCCAATGCGAGCGGGCGTTTGCGCCTGGAGTTCACGCCGTCCGTCACCGGTCCGGATGATCCTGGTGTGCTCTTTCCAGGCACAAGCAGCCGCGCGATTCCCTTCATCGTGCGCGAAGGCGAGTCCGTTGCGCTGTTTTCCGGATCGAAGGATACGGTGTTGCAGACCGGCACCACGGCCGGGACATTGCGGCTGATTGCCGAAGTGGGAGGGTATCTGTCGGAAGCCAGCTACACCATCGATCCGGCGCCGGTGGTTGCCGAAACCGTCACCGTCAAACGCGGCATCGAGATCATGGAAGTGACCATCAAGGGGTTCGACAACTCGCGCTCCGCCGATCAGGTCTCTTTCCGCTTCTACAACCGCGAGGGAGTAGAAGTGCCGCCCGGCATATTGACCTCGCTGGTGGCAGAGAAATTCCGCGCCTATTACGAGACCACCGCGGTGGGCGGCATGTTCCAGATGCTCGCAGTGTTCCCCGCCTCGACGACCACCATTACCATTGCAGGGGCGGAAGTGGAGTTCAAGAACCGCTACGGCATCTCACGCACGGAGCGGCTCAGTTTCTGATTAGAGGATACGCGTCGCCACCTGCACCCAGCCGGGCTGCGCCAGCAGTTCGGGGAACTTCGCGCGCCCCGCGGCTATGTGCGCCGACCGGCCATGCGCTTCCAGCGCTTCCCGGCTCGCCCATTCCTCAATGAACGTGAACTTGGTGGGATCATCAAGATCCACGAACAGATCGTAGCGGAGGCAGCCGTCTTCCTTGCGAGTGGGCTCGACAAAAGATTCGAGCACTTCGCGAAGCGCGGCTTCCAAACCGGGCTTCGCATGGATGTGGGCAACAACGTCGACTTTCATAACTTGGGTTTCCTTACTTCCAGCGGGCGAAGGTAATGGTCTCGTAGGCGGATTTCTCTCCGCGCTCATAGAGCAGGCCGATTTGCCCGCCCTTTAGCGAAATGAGGTTGGAGTACGCGGACGGACCGGGGTGAAGCGCTTTCACCAGATTCCACGTCTTGCCACCGTCTTTGCTGATGCGCACCGTCATGTTCTCGCGGCGCGTGCTGGCGGGGTTGGCAAACAGCAGCGCCTTTCCATGCCGGATCAGGCTCGCCTGGCACACCGGCTCAATGAGAGCCTCATCGAGCGTTGCCGGCTCAAACGTGATGCCGCCGTCGCGGCTGCGGGCGATCGCGCGCCGGTTCTTTCCGGCGTAGCTGCGCATGTTGAACAGCAGAGATCCGTCGGGAAGCTCGGCAATGGCGGATTCATTCATCGTGTCGCCGACGATGCCTCCCACTTTCCACGTTGCGCCGTGATCGTCGCTATAGACCACGTGTGAATAGCGCGCCGTGGGAGAACGGTAATGGTCGCAGGGAATCACCAGGCGGCCGCTCTTGAGCTGAATCCCGTTGCCGGGTCCGGTGGCGTACCAACTCCAACCTTTCGGCTTCACCTGGGCCGTGATCTCGGTAGGCTTCGCCCACGTCAGTCCGTCGTCCTTGCTGTGCGTGACCCACACGCGGCGGCTCTCTTTCGAGGTCCCGGCCAGAATCGCCTTCTCCGGATCCGTGGCCAGATTGCTGGTCAACAGCAGCCACACAATGCCCGTCTTGCGATCCAGAACTGGCGCGGGGTTGCCGATGACATCGGAGCCGAAATCCGCCACGACGATCGTGGAAGACCATGTCTTGCCTTGATCCACACTGCGCTTCAGCAACAGGTCAATGTTGCCGGTGTCGCTGCGCGTATCACGGCGGCCTTCGCAAAACGCGAGCAGCGTGCCCTTCTTCGTCGCAACAACGGCGGGAATGCGATAAGAATGATAGCCGCCTTCGCCCGAACGAAAGACAGTAATTTGAGGTTCATCCGCGGCAAATGCGGACATGGCGAGAACTACAGGGAGCAAACGGAGCATGTGTTTATCGTAGTGCCAGCGCGCGTCCCACCGGTCCTTGCGGCGTCATGGCAAATTCCAGCAACCGCGACGCATCCGCCGGATCGGCAATCATCAGCGCGAGCAGAGGGCCGAACAACTGGGTTACTTCCTGCGGCGTGTAAGAGGGCAGCAGCAATTGCAGCAGACGCGGATCATAGAAGCGGTTATAGAAGGGCCGGCCATCGGGGGTGGAAACCACCATCAGGTTGCGCAAATGGGTGGTCAGTTCGGGAACCGGATGCAACGAAGTGAAGAAGGTAATCCACGGCTTCCCCCATCCTTCCTTGATCAAACGGGGCAGCAGCGTGGAGGAAGGCGTGAACTGCGCCAAATAAACGAGCGGTGGCTGCATCTGGTCGATCGCCAGGCCCTCCGAGAGAAACTGGAATGGCTCTCCGGAGCCCATCAGAAAATGTGGAACGTGTTGCTCAATACCGGCGTTGAGCATCGCATACAGCGGCATCGTGAGTTGCCGGAAATAGTCGAGGACACGCTGCTGTTCCGTCGAGAAGGAAAGCGACTCGATGCTGTGTACCCCGGTCTGTTCCTGAAATTTCGGAACCGCGAACAGCACGGTGGAGCTACGGCGGTCTACATCGTCCGCCGCTTCGGAGTAGAGGCGAAAACGCGTCTGGCCGGCGGAAATCTGGTCGCCTTCGCTAACCGGCCGCTCGTTCACCCGGTCTCCATTGACCCAGGTGCCATTGCTCGAATTGCAGTCGCGCAGCACCACGCCACCAGGCGTGTTTTCCACCAGGAAGTGCATCCCCGAAAGAAAATTGTCATGCGGCAGCATGAGCTGCGATTTGGCGGTTCTCCCCACGGAGACAGACTCCCCGGGGGCAAGTTCAACTGTGCGTCCGGCGAGCGGCCCATCCAGAATTTCCAGCACCACGCGCATGCTGTCTATTGTCTCACTGCTTTTCCGTGACTTCGAGTACCTGATCGATTTTCGGGTTTTGGACCGTTTGCACCACGCCACTGGGCCAGCGGATCTCCACCGTTTTCACTTGCGCCTGCTGTCCCAATCCGAAAGTCAGCGCGAGTTCGCTTTGCGAGCAGTAACTGGAGCCGGAGTGCACGGTACGCCACTGCCGTCCCGCCGCGGTTTCCACGCGCACGGTGGCCCCGATCGCACTGCGGTTGGTCTTCGTGCCCGTCAGCTTCACTCTGAGCCAGTGCGGCTTGCTGGATGCATCGTTGCGTAGCAACAAAGCGGGGCCGTCGTTATTGGTGATCAGCAAATCCAGATCGCCGTCCTTGTCGTAGTCCGCATAAGCGGCGCCGCGGGCGACCAGAGGCTTGGCGAAGTCCGGACCGGCGTTGGCGGCCGCGAATTGCCCTTTCCCCTGGTTGCGCAACAACATCGGCGGCTGGCGGTACTTCACCTTCGGCTGCACGCGCTCAATCTCGGCATCCAAATGCCCGTTGGCACAGAAGATGTCGAGCAATCCGTCCAAATCAAAATCGAAGAAAAATGTGGCAAAGGTCAGGTTGAGCAGCGAGAGCCTGCCGATGGTGGAGCGCGGCGCTTCATCGACAAACAGGCCGTTGCCTTCGTTGTGATAGAGGCCCAGCATCTGGTTGGAGAAGTTGCCAACCAGCAGATGCGGCCGGCCGGAGCCGTCATAATCGGCGGCATCCGTGCCCATTGCACCACGCGCGGTTCCGTCTTCCCCGAATGCGACGCCCGCCGTGAGTCCGGTTTCGCTGAAGGTCCCATTGCGGTTGTTGCGATACAGCTTGTTCGGTTGTGTATCGTTGGCGACGAAGATATCCGGCCAGGTATCCATGTCGAAATCGAGCACGGCCACCCCCAGCGATTTGCTTCTGGCATCGGCCACTCCGGCCTGCTGGCTCGAGTCTTGAAACTTGCCGTTGCCCACGTTGCGGTACAGCTTCGGCGCAACGCCCTTGTACGATTCCGGTGTGCAGTACGATTTGGCAGAACCATCCAGCGAGCAGAACAGATCCTTCTGCGGCGTCCACTGGACGTAGTTGGCGACAAAGAGATCCACCAGCCCGTCTTTGTTGTAGTCGAACCAGGCGGCGCTCGTGCCGAAGTTGGCGTTCTGCATCCCCGCGGCCTGGGTCACGTCTTTGAACTTGCCCGCGCCTTCATTGTGGAAAAGCCGGTCGCCTTCGAGCGCGGTGATGTACACATCGTCGCGTCCGTCGTTATCGTAGTCGGCGATAGCGACGCCCATGCCGTACATCTCGACATCGAGACCGCTGCCCGCGGTGATGTCGCTGAACGTGCCGTTGCGATTGTTGCGATACAGCTTGTGCAGCGATTTGGTGGGCTTCTGCGTCCAGTTCTTGCTGTTGATCAGCAGAATGTCCTGCCAGCCGTCGCCGTCGGCATCGAGGAACGCGCAGCCGGAGCCCAGCGTTTCGGGCAACCATTTCTTGCCCGACTTCCCGTTGTTGTGGACGAATCGGATGCCCGCCGCTTGAGTTACGTCGGTGAAGCGAACCTGAGCGTCAGCGAGCAGCGCGAAGAGCGCCAGACAAAGGCACACTCTCATGATCGTGAATCATCTGCCTTTCGTTATTGTCTTCCGGGCTCAACTGGCGCTGCTTGGCGGTGAGGGTTTGCGCCGACTCATCGGCCTTGAAGCGCTGGAAGAGCTTGGCGTGTTTTTCCGAACGTGCGGTATCGCCAAGACCGCGGTGACAAAGCATCAGGCTGTAGTGTGCCTGTAGATCCTCGGGATCCACCTTCAGCACCCGATCGAGCGTGCGCACAGCCTCGCCATACTCGCGCTTCAGGAATAGCAGCCGTCCCAGTTGATTCAGCACCACCCGATCCTCCGGATACTGCGCGGCGGCCTTGCGCAGATTGGCGATGGCCCCGTCATAGTTGCCATCGGCCTTATCGGCCATGGCCTGGAAGAACATGACGCGAGCCAGCGTGGGCCCGAGTTGCGCCGCCTTCTGCAGGTAAGGTTTCGCTGCCTCTGTCTCCCCTTCCTGAATCAGCGCACGAGCCACATTGAGCGGTCCATCGGCGTAATCGGGCTTCGCCTCCATCACTTTCTTGAAAGCGTATTCGGCGCCTTTCAGGTCTCCTTGCAGCAGCATCCCGATGCCCCAATCGTTCCACCGTTCGTAGTCTTCCGCGCGCACCACCTGTTTCCAATCGGAGGCATCGCCGAGTTCCATCTTCGCCTCCGCCTTGGCCAGCACCACGGTCGGGATGTCCGGCACTTTCATGCCTTCATAGGCGAACTTTGTGTAGCTCCAGGCGAACTTGCGGTAGTTGAGCTTCGCGCTGAGCGTGATGGGCCCCTTGGCGTCCTTCGGAATTTTTACCCGGAAATGCGCCGTGTCGGCCGCGCCCGGAGGAATCAGCCGTACATACAGCACACTGCGAGTCTGCCAGGCATTGCGCTTGTCGATCATGTGGCCTTCCCCGTCCAGTTGGTACGAACGATAGAAGTGCGCGCCGGATTCCACCGGGCCGCTGCCGTTATCGTCCGCACGGCCACTCCAGAAAATGTGCTTGCCAGTAGCGTCCTTGCCTTCCAGTTCCAGCCAGACATCGAACGCATCCACGGTTCCGGCCGGGAAGAAATGCCCGATACGCCGCGTGCGGACCACGACATCCACACGTGCCGTGGAGCCCGGTTGAAACTTCGCGCCCGACTGATTCAACGGTGCGGCCACCTTGCCCACTTCACGAAGGAACCCCTGCGCATTCGATTCGGCCTCTTCACCCACGGCAAAACTGGACATCGCCGACTGCGCCTGATCGCCGGCGCGCCGGATCATGCGGGCCTCTTTCGAGGATTCATCAACAGGAGACGCAGAGAAGATATCGACGGTAATGAACCCCGATTGCAGAAACTTCTTCGTCACTTCGAACTGTTCCTTGTCGTTGTTCACGTGCGCCACGGCCGTGTTCGCCGCGGGGAACCGATGCGAATGCACCTTGCCATTGCGATTGCCCGGATCGTGAGAGGCAATCAGCGGCATGTGGCAGCCCGCGCAATCGAGGCTCTCTTTCGGATAGTAGAACGATCGCGCCCCGCGGCCCGATACGCCGCTGGCCTGCCAGTTGTCGTAATCGTTGAAGCCGCGCATCCAGCGGTAGTTGTTCACCGGAACATCAAGATGCACCTTGTGGCACGACGAACAGAATTCCGGAGTCTGATGAAGCGGCTTCAGAAATGTCTGCCGGTGCGGGCGCGGATTCAGATACGTGAGGAACTTGTCGAACGACTGCACATACGGATTCCGATTTGCCGCGATCACGTGCAGCCAGTTGTATTCCAGCGTGAAGCCCGCGTTGCCCATCGTGTCCTTCACATGCACGATGGAGTGGCAGGACACACAGGCAAGCCCCGCCTTCGCCTCTGGCGTATCGATCTGATCCTTGATCGGCTTTTCCCACTTGCCGTTAAAAATCACGGCATGATCGTGACAGGCGGCGCACCAGCGGCTGGGCTGCGTGGAGCCTTGCTTTTCCTGCATGAACTCGATGGACTTGCGGTAGAACTGATTGTTGAAACTGGCGAAGTGGTGCACCGACGACTTCCACTGTGCGTAGATGTCCTTGTGGCATGTGCCGCACTGCTCCGAATCGAGGAAGTAGCTGGAGGGAACCAGCCCCACGTTCGTCTTCGCCGAGGATGGCCAGAACGGACTCTTTGGCCCGTCCCCTTCCTCTTCCATGCTGGATGGGGTTTCCGAAGCGTTGGCCACCAGTGATGGTTTCTCCAGCAACTTCACCCCACCGGGAACAACGGCCAACAGCACAAGCGAAAGAAACATCCATCGCGCCAGTTGCGGTTGATGCTTGCGTGCATGTAGCCAAAGCGTCACCGTGCCCGCAACGGCCAGAGCGATGTGCGCCCACAACCACATCCGATGATCGCGAATGGCGCCATAACGGATGAGATACAAAGCAGGCAGCACGGAAAGGAAGATCGGAAGCCCCGGCCACATCCAGCCGCGCAGGCGCAATAGAAGCAGGAACCCGGCGCCCAGGGCGAGGTGCAGCAGCACATTCGCCATGTAGAAAATCGTGGCCGAAGGCAGTGCCGAAAGATAGATCGAATTGAGTAACAGCGCGATGGCGATGATGGAAAACCAGCGGATCATGGAGCTACCTGTTTCACTTGCTGGACGGCCGGACGTGTGTTGTAACGCTTGCGGTAATCGGTATGCACTCTCCCGCTTGGATACTGTTCCGTCGCGGGATACGGATATTGTGACATACCGTGAAATGGAAGGGGCTCCACGGACTGCGAAAATGAGGTATTCGCATCCGAATCTTTCGCCCACCCATCGACATACAACAGAAAATCGCGCTTCCAGCCAGCCGGCGGCGGAGGCAGTTCGCGGAACCGCAGCACCAGTTCATCTCCCGAACCCATGATGACGAATTGATCCTCTGGGGCATGCAGTAGCTCTCGCACGTCCCCATAACGTGTGTACAGGCCCGGGGTGGGATTCCAGGGTGCTTCACTCACCGTTCGCTGATAAAGAAAATGTTCGGGCTTACGACGTTCTGCGTCGATCTCCACCTGTGAGAAGCCATGGAATCCGAGATCCGCTTGCACCAGCGAACTGGTGCGGAGCTTTGTTGGCACAGTCTCGTGCACAGCAAGGAACACCTCGTCCCAATACACGCACAGGTTGGTGACGATGCGCACTTCACGAGAAGCCGAGAGAAACTTACCCGACATGTCCACGGCAATCGTTTTCGTTTTACCGGAAGGAATGCCCATATCTTCGACCACCGTCTGCCACTTGCCCGAAGCATCGCGAACCTGCAGATAGGGTGGGGTCAACGCTCGTCCAGGCTGCTGAGCCCGGTTGCGGAATGCACTCCCATCTGCCCAGTCCACCCATCCGTTGAGAACAAGCACTGCATTCTCAGAGGGAGCCTGCGGCCCAAAATCAATTTCCAGGGCGAATGTTTCAGCCGTTCCTTGCATGGTGCGTACCTTCGGCCCGGCGTATTGCTGGTCCCTTCGCCCGACGACAGCCAGCGTGGCTGGAAACCGTCGACGACTCGTGAACAACCGAAACTCGGGAAACGGAGGCGATTTCCATTTGTCGTTGGTGAACACCTCCACATCCGCCGGATGATCCACCGCCAGCAATCGAAGCTGATCGAGATACGTCACCTCGCTCAACTCCTCCGTGATGCGCAGATCGTAGGAGCCATTGCGCGGCTTCAGCACATCGCCGGGAATGAAGACATACTCATCATGATCCGTAGGGAAATACTGCCCGTCGCCGGAACTAGCGCCCAGCGGCGCAACGCCCAGCACATCGGTGAGAAAGCGGAACTCCGTCCCATCCCAGGTGTAGATCATCGGGCAGGAGCCGGAAAGGCGCGGGGCTTCTTTGTACTCGACGGCGCGCCCCGTGATGGGCGCTGTTTCGTTTTGAATCAGCCCATTGGGCCACGTGATGCGCACCGCGTCGATCGAACCAGCCATGGCAAAGATCAACGGAACACCGTCATAGCGCTGCTTCTGATACTGCTTGCCGCTGCGTATTTCCACCTCTGCGCCGGGAGCCAGCTTTTGGTTCTTCACTCCCACCAGGCGCAGGGAAAAATAGCGGCTCGCGGCCAGAGTGACGTTTTCCTCGACGACGATCCCGCGCTCACCGGCAACGGCGACATCCATGCGTCCATCCGCGTTGAAGTCGGCCGCCGCCATGGCAAACGCGGGCTGTGAATAGACCCGCGCGGTGCCGGAGTTGGCAGCATCGAGAAAGACGTAAGGGCCGGAAACCGTAGGCGCGATATTCAGCTTTCCATCGTGAAGATACGTAACCTCGAACACCGAATCCCGGTTCCAATCGAATGCCTGCAAGTGCGTCGCGCCTTGCGGAACACTCGACGGCTCGGCCCGAAACTTGCCCGCCAGTTGATCGCGATACAACACCGAAGGCCGGTCACTGTACGTCACCAGTACATCCACTCCCTTCGTATCCGGAACAGTGCGGTACGCAAGGGCCGCGGCAGGAGAGCCGGAAACAAAGGGAAAATCAGCAGTCCGCTCAGCAAAGCCGGCCTCGCCCTGATTGCGCAACAGCACCGGCTTGGCGCCGAATAACAACAGATCGAGATCGTAATCGTGATCGTAGTCGAGCCACACAGCAGTCTGAAAGCTGCCCTCTGCCAGCGGCTGCGGCGTGCTCTCCAACACGCCCTTTCGATTCCGAATCAACTGCGCACCGGCGGCAGTGAGCATCACAAGATCCGGAAACCCATCGTTGTCCACATCCGCAGCCGCGAAGGAGACACCCTGCCGCAACACAGGCGCTGTCACCGGCGCCGCCCCTTTGGTGAACAGCAGACCGCCGCTCGACGCTGACCACACCAACAAATCGGGCCTTCCATCACCCTCGATATCGAACACCAGCATCCCTGCACGCTCCGCACCGATACCACCCGCAAGCTTCCGTTCCGTGAACTTCGGCGCTTGAGACGGCGCGATCAATTGCGCCGCCTGCACCGCCGCATCAATGGGATCGTAGACTTCGGAATACTCGTTCCACTCCATGTCTTCCGTGTTCCCGCTGGTCTCCTGCGCTTTCTTTAACTCCTGGAAGGTTGCCAGTTGCCGTGCCGCGTCCTCGCGCTGCCCGGCCAGGCGGAACATGTTGTAGAGCTGAAAATGTGGAGCGGCAAGACTCGGTCCCAACTGCGCCGCCTTTTCAAACAGCGCTTGCGCCTGGGGAAGTTTGTTCTGCAGCTTGTACAGCACCGCCAGGTTGTAGTGGGAAACCGCATCGTTGGGAGCAAGCTGCACCATCTTTTCGAGCATGGCCGAAGCTTGTTCCGCCTCGCCCTGCTTCTTGTAATGGATGCCCAGGTTGAACCAGGTATGCGGCAACTTCGGATCGGCGGCCTGCACCTTCTTCAGCTCAGCGACGCCTTCGTCAGTCTTCCCGCCGCGAAACAGGGCCAGCGCGTAGTTCAGCCGGTCGCGCGGCGAATCGGGAGCCAGCGCCAGCGCCTTGCGAAATTCCTCAATCGCCTGTAGCTGCGTAGTGGGATTCTCGTAATACGCCTTGCCGCGATTCCGATGTCGCCACAACTGCTCATCGTTCCTGACCGGCGCCTTCGTTTGCGCCAGCAGCAAGGCCGAAACAACCGCGAGAGTCAAAAACCCAGCACGCATTACGGAACTCCTAACATCGACATCGCGCGCAGCACCACAGGATCGCGCCGGAACTCGACCTCATCTCCCTTTTCCACACCCAGCGCCTGATTGAGAATCTCCTGCTTCACCCGCGAGCTGATCCACTCGCGCTCCCGAGACCATTCGGCCAGGCTCGGCCGGATGCGGCTCTCGGAAAGAAACACCTGCACCTCATCTAGCAGCGCCGGCGTGATATCAAACGTTTCGTCGATCTTATGTTTCAGCGTGTACTGCGTGGCGAAGGTGGTAAGAATCGCGCTCGCGTCCACCACCGCCCGGAACTGTGTTGTAGCTTCGGGCAATACGATTTCATCCGGCAGGATGCCTCCGCCGCCGCGTACCGTCCGCCCCTTAGCCGTCTTGTATTCCGGTTGCTCCGCCTGCGTCACCTGATCGAGCCGGCTATTGCGCAACGGCCGCTGGATGGAACGCCCGCTCGGCGTGTAGTAGTACGCCGTGGTGAGCGCCATTCCAGAAGACGAAGACAGCGGGAACACGCTTTGCACCAGGCCTTTTCCAAAGCTCGGCTCCCCGAGCACGAACCCGCGGTCATGATCCTGAATTGCGCCGGCGACGATCTCCGAAGCACTCGCCGACTTGCCATTCAGCAGCACCGCAACCTTGACGCTATAAGGCTTCGCTTTGTCCGAAACCTTGATGGTCTCTTCCTCCTTCGAGCGCCCGCGGATGGAGAGAATCTTCGTGCCCGGCGGAAGAAAAAGCGAGACGACATCGAGCGCCGCAGGCAGAACCCCTCCGGGATTGTTGCGCAGATCGAGGACCAGATACTGCAGTTTGTCTCCGCCGATCTTCTCAATCGCTTCCTGCAACTGCTTCCCGGTCTCATTCTCAAAGCTCGTGATGCGGATGTAGCCCGTCCTGTTCTTCAACAAAAACGCCCGGTCCACCGCCGGCGAGTTCACTTCCTCCGGAGTCATCACAAAGGTCAGCAACCGCGCATTGCCCTGGCGCTTCACGTCCAGCCTCGCCTGCTGCTGCCGTGACTCGGTGAGCAACTGGATCAGTTGATCCATATCCAGTTGCGCCAGCGGAATTCCATTGATCGCCAGAATCTCATCGCCCGCCGAGATGCCGGCCCGCGCCGAAGGTGTACCCGGCAACGTCTGCAGAAAAATCACGCGGCCCGGCAGCACGCTCACGACACTGCCGAAACCCTTCTTGGTGCTGCGCTCCAGTTCCTTCAGCTGCTCAAATTGCGACGGATCGAAGAAGATGGAATGCGGATCAAGCCCGCGCAGCATGCCGGGAATCGCTCCCTGGTAGAGCGCCTGTTGCGGCGGCACCGGATCGGCCGCCTGAGAATCGACGATATTGAACACATCGACAAACTGCTTGAGCAGTTTCTCGAGCTGCGCCGCGGGCTCTTCGGCAAACAGCAGCAACAATGCTGGGAGAAAGATCGGCATCAGATGGAGTACCGCAACGCCCGGCGCGCCTTGTGACGGTCGATCGCAAGTTCGAGAAGTTTGTCCACCAGCTTCGGCATAGGCAGCCCCGAGTGCTCCCACATCTTGGGAAACATGCTGATCGAAGTGAAGCCGGGAATAGTGTTGATCTCGTTGATGTACAGCTTTCCGCTGGCCGACTCCAGCAGGAAATCCACTCTCGACATGCCTTCGCACTGCACGGCCTTGTAAGCTTCCACAGCGATTTTGCGCAACTCCGCGGTAGTGGCCGGAGGCAAGTCGGCGGGCACGACACACTGTGCCTTGTCGAGCAGATACTTGTCCTCGTAGTCGTAAAATTCCTTCGAAGGCAGAATCTCGCACGGAAGCGATGCCTCCGGCTGCGCATTGCCTAACACGGCGCATTCCAATTCGCGGCCGATGATGGCGCGCTCCACAATGATCTTGTGGTCAAACTGCGCGGCCAGCTTCAATGCCGCATCCAGTTCCTGCGCATTGCGAGCCTTGCTGATCCCCACACTGGAGCCGAGATTCGCCGGCTTCACGAACACCGGAAACCCGAATCTCCGTTCAATATCGGCCGCATCCACGTGACCGTCAGTAACAGTGACCCACTCCACCACGGGAAGCCCGCGCTCCGCGCAAAGCCGCTTCATCGCGTCTTTATCCATGGCCGCGGCGGAGGCAAACACACCCGGCCCCACATACGGAAGGTCAGCCAATTCCAGTAATCCCTGAACCGTGCCGTCTTCGCCAAACGTGCCATGCAGAATCGGAAAGGCCACATCAATATGCGAATTAGAGCCAGGCTCAGGCTGAATCGGTTTCGGCGACCAGCGGCCTTCCTTCGAGATCACATAGTGCAGCACATGATAGCGCTCCGGATCCAACGCCTCAATGATGGACTTGGCCGAACGCAACGAAATTTCGTGCTCGCCGCTCCGTCCTCCGTAAATGACGGCTACGCGTGTTTTCACAGAATCCTCTTTCCCAGCGCGGAGGTGGTCAATTCCACTGCCAGCTCCGCCGTCCGGTTTACTTCATCAATCACAGGGTTCACTTCCACAACTTCCATGGAGAGCATGAGGCCGGAATCATTCACCGTCTCCATCGCCAGGTGCGCTTCCCGATAAGTAATGCCGCCGCGCACCGGCGTACCTACCCCGGGCGCGAACTGCGGGTCCACGGAGTCCATATCGAACGACAGGTGAAATCCGGCAGTGCCCGCCGAGGCGATCTCGATGGCTTCCTTCATGATGGCGCGCAGCCCGCGTTCGTCGATGTCCCGCATGGTGAAGGCGTGAACTCCACTCTGCTTCACATGCGGCTTCTCCAGTTGATCCACGTCGCGAATGCCGATCAGCACGACATTCCGCGCATCCACCATGGGAGAGAAGCCGTTGAGATGCGTTAGCTCCCGCGGCCCCATGCCCACGATGCAGGCCAGCGGCATGCCATGAACATTTCCGCTCGGAGATGTTTCGGGAGTATTCATGTCGGCATGCGCATCGATCCACAGCAGCCCGATCGGCTTCTTCTGCCTCCGGTAATGACGCGCCACGCCGGAAACGGTACCGGCCGCCACCGAATGATCCCCGCCAAGCACAACCGGCAGTTGACCGGCACCCAGCGCTTTCTGCACGGTGCTGGAAATCCGCTTGCACGTAGCGGCAATCTCGTGCAGGTAGCGCGCCGACACATGCCCGGGTTCGATGCTTTCGGCCTGTTCGGCGACCACATTGCCGTAGTCGTGCACCTGATAACCAAGCGCGGCGAGCCTGGCATCGAGATTGGCAACGCGGATTGCGGATGGGCCCATGTCGACGCCCCTCCTTCCGGCTCCCAGATCCAGAGGCGCGCCGATGACGGCAATATCGGAACAGCGCATGATTATCAGGGTATCGTGTTACAGCGCGGCAATCACGGCGTCGGTGAACTGATCCGTGGTAGCCGATCCACCAATGTCCGCTGTCACCGTCTTCCCTTCGGCGTAGACCTTTGAGATGGCGTTCTGCAAACGGTTGGCGGCGTCGCGCTCGCCCAGGTACAGCAGCATCATCACAGCCGATTGCATCAGGGCCGTCGGATTGGCGATGCCTTTCCCTGCAATATCTGGCGCGCTGCCGTGAACAGCCTCAAAAACAGCGTGCCCTTCGCCCATGTTCGCGCCCGGCACCAGGCCGAGCCCGCCCACCAGCCCCGCCGCCAGATCGGACACAATGTCTCCATACAAATTCGGCAGCAGCAGCAGATCGAACGTTTCCGGGCGCATCACCATCTGCATGGAGGCGTTGTCCACAATCAGTTCCTTGTACTCAATCTCCGGGAATAGTAGCGCGGTCTCGCGGCAGCAGCGCAGGAACAGGCCGTCGCCAAGCTTCATGATGTTGGCCTTGTGAATCGCCGTGACCTTCTTGCGGCCATTGCGGCGCGCATACTCGAACGCATACTTCGCAATGCGAGTGGAGGCCGTGCGAGTGATGACCTTGAGGCTGGTGACCACATCGGTGACCACTTCATGCTCCAGCCCGGAGTACAGATCCTCCGTGTTCTCGCGGAAGATCACCATGTCGATGGCAACGTCCTGAAAGCGCGTCTTGATCCCGGCAAGCGAACGCACCGGACGCACATTGGCAAACAGATCAAACTTCTTGCGCAGCGCCACATTGACGCTTTGAAAGCCGCCAGCAACAGGTGTGGTCACTGGGCCTTTCAACCCCACACGGGTACGATTCAGAGATTCAATCACGGTATCCGGAACGGATTGCCGTGTGCGTTCGATGACTTCACCGGACAACTCCACGCGATCCCATTCGATGGCGACGCCCGTAGCGTCTACAGCTCGAACGGTAGCGGCGGCGACTTCGGGACCAATGCCGTCGCCGGGCAAAAGGGTAACAGGATGGGGCACCCTTCTATTTTAGGGGAGGCGCTGTCCCCAACGATGACAACTGCTTCTTCGCTTTCACCCGCAGCCGGATTGCCTGGGGCGCGGCGAAGACGCTGGGCTGCGTCGATCGCGTCTCCACAACGGCGGCAACGTAAATGATCTGCTCCACGGGCTCCGCCGAAGACAGCGCTTCAATCGTGAAGCTGCGCTTCGTTTCATCCTCATTAATCAGCACACCATTCAGCCCTACATCGAGCACGCGCACGCGCGGCGGCAGGTTCAACACCTGAACCGGCACACGCCCGCCGTAGTCCCTCTGCCGGGCAACGCTGACCGCGATTTCCGCTGTCCCGCCTGCTTCCACTTCCACTTCACGAGTCACCGCGGAGAGCAGCACATCGGACACCGGCATCACGGCCGCAAGCTTCATCCGATCGCCAGGATTCGCCTGATGAGCGATCTGGCGTCCATCCACCGTCGCTCGGCCAATCACTTCGAGCGCCACTGCCTCTTTCAAGTCTGCCGATGGAGCAGCGCTCAATAGCAGCACCGCGCTGTTCTGCCCCTTGGCGATCACGCCCTTGGTTGCGGTGATACCCGCCGGCAGTCCGCCCATCGAAACCTCAATCGGCCCCTCGAACTCATCCGTGCGGAAGGCCGTCACGGTCACAGGAATGGAGCCACCCTGCGGCACATTCGGATTCCGCGGGTTCATCGTCAGCCGGAAATCGGGCCTCGGTCCGCGAATGCTCAGCCGGTACGCATGCGCCGCACTCCCCGTTCCGCGCACGTCACGGATGCGGGCGATGTACTCACCATCGGCCGGCGCAACAAAGCGCAGATACGAGTCCTTCAAATACCCCGGCCCGCCGTCGTCATTGCGATAGTACAACCGCGTCAACGGCAATCCGTTCGGCGTGAACTGCGCCCCTGGCGGATGAATCTGCACCTTGTACACGGGCTTGTCGATGGCATGCGCCTCGCTCGAGGTGCCGAAGTAGGCGATGCGCACGCCCCCGAAAGCTTCGGATTGAAAGTCATCGTCCGGCCCGCGCGGCAGCGCATTGATCTTCAGAATCTCGCCGCCGATCTGCACATAATCGCCCACCGCCAGCGTGTTCCACGATTGAATGCGAATGCCGGGTGTGACCGCGTTATGATCGCGCAGCACGGTGAACGTCTCAGACACAGCGCGTACCACGGCGCGCTCGATCGGCTTGCCTTTGGCATCAAGCACCTCGACTTCCGAATCGAGTTCGGAATCGAGCCGCCGCGCGTTCACTTCCAGCACGACGGGCTGCCCCTTGGCAGCGCGGAAGCGGAAGTAACTGGCCTGTGCGGGCGATGAAATCCGGCCATTGATCGTAACCGGCAACGTAACCGCTTGCGCCGTCGCTACGGCATTGTTCCCGGCCGTGGACTCCACTTCCGGATCATCTCCCAGCGCCAGCTTGATTTCGTTGAATGCCTTCCCCTTTTCGAGCTTCGGCCGCAAGATGACAGCGCTTTCGTCTTCCGGCGATGGCTCGCCTTTCACTTCCAACTTGGAAATGACGCCAGGCCCGGCCATTGACACCTGGCGGCTCTCGCCGCGCCGCAGCCCCAGCGGATACACGCTGGTGATCACCGGAAATCGTCCGGCCTTGTAGCGATAAAAATTCGATGCACGGCCAGAAAGCTGATAATCACCGATGCGCACGTAGTACGCACCCGCCTTATCGAAGCGATGAGAAAAGGTCTGTGCACTTTCCGGATCGTCCCGGCCGTATTCCTTCAAGACCGAGCCATCTTCGGCCAAAATGGCAACCACAGGCTGCAACGTGGATCCAATCTGCACGGCCGCATTCTGAAACACAATCTCTTCGCCGGCCTTGGCCTGAATCTTGAAGTGATCCACATCACCGGGCTTCGAAATCACGCCAGCCAGAATCGACGGCAGATAGGCTTCAAACGCGCCTTCGGGCGTATCGTTCGGCTCCTTATCGGCGCTTTCGCCGTAATACGGTTCCACCAGCACACGCCCTTCGGGGCTCGTGCCCAGCGGCGTCAACAGGCGAAACGTCGCCATGCCGATTTCAGCATCGGGCGCAACATCCAGTTCCACCGTCACCTGATTGCGCGGAGGCAACGGCCCCAGGTCAACCGTAGAAGGTGTGCCGTTCGAACCCAGCCGCACATCCGGCAGATCCGGCAATTCCTTGATGCGCACGATGCGTGCCTTGATCCCCGGCTGGCTGAAGTAGATCCCGGTCGCCTTCGCCAAATTGAATCCTTCCACCGTCATCTCCACCGTGGTGCCGCGCGAAACGCCAAGCGGAGAAACGTCGCGCACAGTGGGAGGAGTGATGCGTGATCCCGTGGGATGATCCGATTTCTGCGCCGCCAGCATCGCGGCAATCGAAAACAGAAGAAGCATGTTACGTTTCATCGTGCGGCTACCTTTGGGCTTTGGGTCACGTCGTAGAAGGTGAGCGATCCGTCGTAGCGCCCGGCAGCAAAGCGTTTGCCGCCGGCGGCGAATCGCAGGGCCAGCACCCAATCGGGCTGGTTGGGAATGGACTTCCGTTCCGTCAGGTCGGAAGCATCGAAGATCTTGATAGTGCGATCCGCGGAAGCGGAAAGTAGCGTCGCTCCATCGGGCGACCATGCCACTTGCAGGATGGCGTCTTCATGCGCGATCAGCGTATTGCGCAACTCGCCTGCGCCCGCACTCAGCGCCCAGATACGGATCGTCTTATCCACGCCACCCGCGGCTACCTGCTTGCCATCGGGGCTCACCGCGATACTGTTGATGCCGTCTACGGCATCGCTCAGCGTGTACAGCCGCTCGCCCGTCTGCGGATTCCACACCTTCACCGTGCGATCCGCCGAACCCGACAGCAGCCGCGCTCCGTCCGGCGTGTAAGCCAGTGCGTACACCGCATCAATGTGATCTTTCAGCGTCCGCGTCTTTGCTCCGCTTGCGGCATCCCAAAGCTGGATCAGCTTGTCATAACTGGAAGAGGCGATCGTCTTGCCATCCGGTGAAACCGCGACCGCATAAATACAATCGCTGTGACCATCAACACTCACCACCGCGGTGCGCGAAGCGAGATCCCAAACCTTGATCTCGCCCTTCTTGCCAGGCAATCCGCCGCCGGCCGCCAGCCGCTTCCCATCGGGAGTGAAGGCCAACGCCCGCACAGCATCCACGTGGCCCGTGAGCGTCGCCACCGTCTTGCCCGTTGCCGGGTCCGCCAGCCGCACCTCGCGAAAGCCGCCTAACGCCAGTACACTTCCATCCGGCGAAAACGCCATCGAGAAAATACGAGCCGGCTTCTGCTGCGCGAAGACAGCAGCCGGGAGTAACGATAAGAAACAGCGCCGTTGCATTAGTAGTTGAACAGGAACTCTTTGCTTGTGAGCAGCGCCCACAACATGTCTTCAATTGCCTGCCGCCGCGATTCCAGCTGTTGCACCGCGCTGCCCTTCCCTTCCCGCGATTGGCGTAGTGCCGCCAGCGATGCGCTGCGCTCGGCTTCATTCGGGTAGCGCGCATAGGACGACAGGAACAGGTGTTCCAGAATGCGGGAATCAGAGAGCCCGAGTTTCAGGAAAAGCGAAACCGCGCCGTCGGCGGCATTCAACTTCTTGTTCAATGTGTCGCCGTTGATCACGTGCAGTGCCTGGGCAATGCTCGGATCGCCGGAACGTTCGGAAGCATCGCAGATAACGCGATTCGGCCGCCCGAAAACGGTCAGGAAGCGCGAAACCACCTGCGTGTCCGGCAACTGCAGCGCCCTTGTCCCCGCTGGGTAATTCGGAAACGCCGTAGGCACGCCCGTTACCTGCGACATCGCATCGAGAATCACTTCCCCTGGCAACCGCTTCACAATGTACTTCGAGTAATAAACCCCGTCGTATTGATTCGTCGCGTTGGCATCGGAGGAGAGTTGATACACTCCCGAATTCATGATGGTGCGGATCAGGTGCTGGATATCGTAGCCATGATCGACGAAGTCCTTCACCAGCGCACTGAACAACTCTTCGTTCGAAGCAGCGTTGGCTTCGCGCACGTCGTCGATGGGATCCACCAGCCCACGGCCCATGAAATTTCCCCACACGCGATTCACGATGTTCCGCGCAAAGTAGGGATTCTTCGGAGAAGTCAGCCAATTCGCGAAATGCAGGCGCCGGTCTTCGGTGGAATTGAGGTCGAGCGGCTCTCCATCGAGTGGTGCCGGAGGAAGCGGCCGCAGCAAACGCGGGTGATTCACGTCGCCTGTAGACTTCGCGAACACCACCACATCATTCGGATCGGCGCTGTTCGATTTGATCCCAACGCGCGCAAACAGATTGGCAAGCTGGTAATACTGCGTCTGCGTCCATTTCTCCAACGGATGGTTATGGCACCGCGCGCACGTCAACCGCTGGCCCAGGAACGCTTGCGTCACGTTCTCGGTCAGGTCAATCGGGTCCTTGTGCAGGAAGAAATAGTTCAACGCACCATTGGTCCGCGTGTTGCCGCTGGAGGTGAAGATATCGCGGGCAAACTTGTCCCACGGCTTATTCGCCTTCACGCTGTCGCGGATCCAGTTGTAGAAGGACCACATCGTATTCGTGGTCAGGCGGCGGCTGGAAACCAGCAACAGATCGGACCATTTGTAGGCCCAGTAATCCACAAACTCATCCCGCTGCAGCAAGCGGTCAATCAGCTTCTGCCGTTTATCAGCGGACTTGTCAGCCAGGAACTGTTCCACATCCTCGGCCGAAGGCAGAACGCCGGCGGCATCGAGATAAGCACGGCGGATGAAAGTGGAATCGGAAGCAGGCGCGGACGGAGCCAGATGCAGGCCCTTCCATTTCGCCAGCGCGTGATCGTCGATAAAATTGCGCCGCGAGAATTTGTCGTACTCCGCCTGCGACACTTCGTTAGGATACGGCGACACCATGCGCGAATAGATGATGCGGCTGCTAAACCAGACGCTGATCGCCGCTTCACCGCTGCCCGTCATCTTCACTTTGCCGAAGTCATCCACCAGCGCAGCGCCTTCATTGTTGCTGCTGAACTTCGCCCAGCGGGTGACATCTTCTACACGCCCATCGGAATAGCGGGCGCGAACCACCACCTGCTGTTCCTGCGCAGGCTTGAGAATCGCCGTCCGTGGGAACACTTCCAAACCAGTCACCACCGCATCCGTAGCCAATGGCCGCGGCGCCCCAGCGGCAATCCATTCCGCGATCACGCGGTATTCCAGCGAGTCCTTCTTGAATCGCAGCCCGCCTCCATGAGGAATGCCGAACGTCGCCTTCTGCAACAGCAGGCTCGCCGGTGGATCGGCCATCGCGATGCGCCGCCCTAAGGAAGCCCGCGTCAAGGTGTCGTAATCGACATCGGGATCATACCCGCGCAGCGTGAGCTTAAATCCGTTCTTGCCGGCCTGTGCTCCGTGGCAGGCGCCCTGATTGCAGCCCATCTTCGTCAACACGGGATTGACGTGATTCTTGAAGCTCCACGTGAACGGTTGGCCCGTGCCCTTCACGCGCACACGCGCCATGGCAGTGGCGCCATTCAGCGTCGCGGTGATGGTGGCTTCCCCATCGCCCACAGGCTTCACGAAGCCGCCTGCATCCACCGTGGCCACCTTCGCGTTGGAAGAAACCCAAGCCGCTTTCTTCGTGGCGTCTTCATGGAAACCGCCCGCCCACGACTCCGCGATCAACTGCTGCCGTGATTCGGGAGTGGATAGCTCCGTAGCCTCTGGAAGCACCTGCAAACGGGATTGCGCCGCCAACACGCCGGCGAAACAGAATACAAAAATGGGGTACCGCATGGCGTTAGGAAAACAACTCGCGAATGGGTTCAACACCGCGGTCCACAATGGGAATCGGCCGTCCTTGCGCGCCCGGCAACTCGGTTTCCAGGCTGATCCCCAGAGAGTGATAAATCGTCGCGGCCACTTGGCCGGGAGTGCAAGGCCGGTCTTTGGGAGCAGCGCCGATATCGTCGGAGGCGCCCACCACTTGTCCGCCTTTCACGCCGCCGCCTGCCATCAGGATGCTCCAGCATTGCGGCCAGTGATCGCGTCCGCCCGCCGGGTTCACCTTTGGTGTGCGGCCGAATTCGCCGAACGCCACGATCATCGTGTTGTCCAACAAGCCACGCTCCTGCAATTCCTGAAGCAGGCTGGAATACGCCATATCGAACATCGGGCCCACCAGATCGCGATAGCAACTGATCGGGCTGAACGGCTTTGAGCCGTGGATGTCCCAGGTGATCTCATCGAACACCGTCTCAAACATGTTGATGGTGACGAACCGCACCCCGGCCTCGATCATGCGCCGCGCCAGCAGGCAGCTTTGCCCGAAGCGGTTCATGCCGTACTTCTCGCGCACCTTCTCCTCTTCACGGTGCAGTTCGAAGGCTTCGCGCGCCTTCTCTGACGACATCAGCGTATAGGCCTGATGAAACGTGGAATCGAGCAGCCGCGCATCCTGCGAAGTCTCAAACTTGCTGACGGTCTTGTCCACCATCTCCCGCCAGTTCCGCCGCCGGTCCACGCGTAGCGCGGTGAGGTAATCCGGAGGCAGCATATCGGGCACGCGGAAGTTCGGGTCCGCCGGATCGGCATTCAGCACAAACGGATCGAATGTCTTTCCCAGGAAGCCGGCGCTTTGCCCGTGCGGCATATTGCCGCCCGTGTTGCCGATGGGGCGAGGCAGCAGCACATGCGGAGGCACATCGCCCTTCGGACCGCGCAACTTGCCCAGCACGCAACCAATGTGCGGATGCTCCACGCCACCCTGGAACAGACGGCCGGTCTGCATCATCTGATGCCCGGTATCGTGCACGGCCGCGGCTGTGTGATACATGCTCCGCACAATGGCGTATTTGTCGGCGTGCTTCGCCATGCGCGGGAAATTCTCGCTGATCTCAATGCCCGCGACATTCGTCTTCATGGGCTTATAGGGCCCGCGAATCTCCAGCGGCGCATTCGGCTTCATGTCCCAGGTATCGAGTTGGGAAGGGCCGCCCACCAGCATCAGCATGATGCAGTTGATGTCCTTGCTCTTGTCGACGGCGCCGTGCGCCTTCAGCCCGAGAAATTGCCCCAGCCCCAGGCCCAGCGTGGAAAGCGACCCGGCATGCAGGAAATCCCTGCGCCGGAATCCATCGCAAAATTCAACAGAACGGTCAGCATCCAGGCGAATCATAAAGAGACACCTTTCCCTTCTATGAGATCGATCTTCATCTTATTACAGCAGGCATGGTGCGGCAAACGGCGTACCGGCGCGGCAATGCTATCGTGAGAAACGATGTTTCCCTCCGCCCGGCAGATCTTCCCGGTAATCGTCGCCGCGATGATCCTATGGTCACAACTCGCCATCTCACCGATTGTGGGGCTGGCCGATAACGGGGATTACACCAATGTGACCGGCCCGCTGCAACTGGTTCCCGCCGCCCCGGTCAGCGAAACCGAGCGATACTTCGCCTACGTCATTCCCGTCTGGCGGCACGATCCGAACGAGCCCGTGAAGGTTCGGCTATTCACATCTACCGTGCTCCCCAGCGCCGCCGCCGTCTACCTGACAACGCCCTTTACCGGTGGGCTGCTCGGCCTGAAACTCATCGGCTTGGTGCACAGTGCCATCTTTCTTGCCGCACTGTGGCTCATCACTCCCATCGTCACCGCCCCGGCGGTTTGGATTGCCATCGTCGCGATACTCTGCGACGTCGCCTACTTTTCCTACTTCAATTCGTTCTACATGGACACCGGCTCGTTTCTGTTCCTGATGCTTTCCGCGGCCTTCTATGCACGGCTGGCGGCGCGATACGGCAACGTGCGTTGGAACACGGCTGGGCTGATGATCTCCATTCTTCTGTTCCTCACCTCAAAGCTGCAGCACACGTTTCTCATCGCTCCTCTTCTTTGCCTGTTCCTGTTCGACAAGCGAATCCGCGCAGCGATTCCGCTCAAAGGCCTGGCGGCATACGCACTGCTGCTGGCCGCCGCCGTTTGGGGCATGTATCAGCGCGTCCCACAGGATTACCGCACCATGGCCGCCTATCACATCGTCTTCAGTGACCTACTCATGAACACACAGGATCAGCAGGGAGTACTGAGCGAACTCGGCCTGCCACGCGAGATGACGTCCTTTCGCGGCACAGACGCATTCGGGCCCGAATCCGGCATGAACCACCCTAGCTACCGCGGCCTGCTGATCGAACGCCTCAGCCATTCCAAACTCCTCGGCTATTATCTGCGGCATCCCGAAGTCCCTTTGCGGCTCACTTGGTTAGCGCTCCTCGACGGCGCCTATGAGCGCCATTTCGGACACGGCAACTTCATCGCCAGCTCAGGAAAGAAACCGGGAGAAGCCAGCCATGCCTTTGCGCTCATCAGTGACACCCGGCGCGCGCTATTCGAAAATCGCCCCTGGCTCTATGCCTCTTACCTGGTGGCCATCGCCGTCGGCCTGCTTTACGCAACCGGGGGAGCGTTGCCCTCACTCGTTCTGGTCGCAATGGCCGCCATCGAATTCTTCCTCAGCGCCCTGGCGGACTGCAAAGAAACGGGCCGCCACTTGTTCCTCTTCCGCGCCCTCATGGATCTGGCGCTCGCCGCCGTGATCTATCAAATCGCCAGCCGCACGCAGACAACAGCCTGAACCGATATATACTGGCCGTCATGTTTCGGCTCTCCTTTGTCCTTTTTTGCCTCACCGGCGGCATCCCCCTTCTCGATGCGCAAACGGCCAGTCTTACCGGCCGCGTTGCGGACCCCACTGGCGCCATCATTCAGAGCGCCCATGTGAGCGTGGAATCAGCTGCCACCAGCATTGCCGTCAAAGTGGAAACGAACACAGACGGTTTCTACATCGTTCCTTCGCTCCAACCGGGCCGTTACACCGTCACGGTGACGAAGGAAGGCTTCGTCCCGCTCAAACAATCCGGCCTTGAGTTGCAGGTGCAACAGGCCGCCCGTCTCGATCTGACGTTGCAGTTGGGCGCTGTCACGGAATCGGTGCAGGTTTCGGCTCAGGCGCTGTTGCTCGATAGCGAGTCCTCCACCGTAGGGCAAGTCATCGGATCGAAGCAGGTGGCCGAACTCCCGTTGCTGGGGCGCAATCCCTATGCCTTGGCAATGCTCGTTCCCAGCGTGCGTCCATCGGGAGGAGTGAACAATCTCCCGGTCGATCAGATCTCCACCGTCTCGTTCATGATCAACGGCCAGCGCGCCAGTTCCAATGAGTTCCTTCTTGATGGCGCACCGAATTCCTCACCCTCGCAGAACCAGCCCGTCATCAATTCCAACCCGGATACCGTGCAGGAATTCAAGGTGGAGACAAACAACTTCAGCGCCGAATACGGACGCGCCGCCGGAGGCGTGTTCAACGTCGTCACCAAGAGCGGTTCCAACGATCCGCACTTCAACGTCTACGAATTCTTCCGCAACGACAAACTCAACGCCAGCGACTTTTTCGCCAACCAAAGCGGCCAACCTCGCCCGCCATTCAAGTTCAACCAATTCGGTGGAACCTTCGGCGGCCCCGTGGTGCTGCCCAAACTCTACGATGGACGCAACCGTACGTTCCTCTTTGCCAGCGTGGAACTGGTGCGCTTCATCCAGGGCACAACGTTCCTCGGCACCATCCCGGACCCCGTGCAACTCACCGGCGATTTCTCCACTTTGCGCAATGCAGCCGGCAATCCCATCACCCTCTACGACCCCAACACAACTCGCGCCAACCCAGCCGGTGGTTTCCTCCGCACACCTTTCGCCGGCAACCGCATTCCCGGGGATCGCATTCATCCCATCGCCCGCAATCTGTTCCGCTACTTCCCTACCCCGAACACGCAAGGCGCTCCGTTCACCGGCGTCAACAACTACGCGCGCACCGATGGCAGCAGCATCACCAAAGACACCTTCAGCCTGCGCGGCGATCACAACTTCTCGGCCAATAGCCGCATGTTCGTGCGCTACTCCTACGATGACTCGCCGTTCAAGCGAGCCTCCCCTTACGGGCCTGACAACATCGGCTCCCCCGCCACAGGCGCGCAGATCTTCAATCGCCAGAACGCTGTAATCGAACACGCGCAGACGGTCACGCCAAGCCTGCTGGGAACAATCCGCTACTCGTTCACGCGCCTCGGCAATCAGCGCGAGCCCTGGGGCTCGGGCTTCGACATTGCCAGTCTCGGTTTGCCCGCCAACCTCCAATCCCAAATTGGCGAGCCGCGAGCATTCCCAGCCATCACCATCACCGGCTATGGCGTCACCGCATCCCCCACCAACATCGGCACCGGTTATGCCTTGGGGGCAAGCGACATCATCCGCCTCGGCAACAACTCGCATGCACTGCAAGGAAACATGACCAAGTCCCTCACCCGCCACACTCTCAAGTTCGGTGGAGAAGCGCGCGTCATCCAGTTCAACAATCTGCAGACCGGCGCCAACGCCGTCGAATTCAACTTCACGCCCGTCTGGACCCAAGGCCCGAATCCGACACAGAGCACAGCCACCGCGGGCCACGCGCTCGCTACGTTCCTGCTTGGGGTAACCGGCGGTGGTGTCCGTCCCGTGCCCGCACTGGCACAAACCAATCGCTACTACGGGCTGTTCCTGCAAGACACCTACAAAGCAACTTCGACGCTCACCTTGAATCTGGGCATCCGCTGGGATTACGAAACGCCGCGCAAAGATCGCTTCGATCAGCTCACCAACTTCGATTTCAACGCCAAATCACCGCTGCAGGCGCCCGGCTACGATCTGCGTGGCGGCCTCACTTTCGTGGGAGTTGGCGGGTTGCCCCGATACAATGCCCGGCCCGATCGCACAAACATTTCTCCGCGATTTGGTTTTTCCTGGAAGGCGCTGCCGAAGACCGTCATCCGTGGCGGCGGTGGTCTCTTCTATGCCTCGGCTACCGGCATCGGCACCGGCTCCGCCGCGTTCGGCATCTCCGGATTCTCCGCCAGCACCAACATTGTCACCAGCCTCGATGGAGTCACACCCATCGTGCAATGGAGCAATCCTTATCCGGACGGGATCAATCAGCCATCGGGGAGCAAACTGGGGCTCTCAACCCTACTCGGCCAGGACATCGCCTTCTTCAATCGCGGCAACATGCTCCCCTACAGCATGCAATGGAATTTCAACATCCAACGCGAACTGCCCTTCAACATGGTGGCCGAAGTGGGATATGCCGCCAGTCGCGGCCTCGGCTTCCAGCAGAATCGCCAGTGGAACCAACTCCCCGATGCCGCCCTCGCGCAGGGTGACGCGCTCCGCCAGCAGGTTACGAATCCATTCTTCGGTCAAATCGCCGTGGGCACTCTGGCGCAACGCAACGTGGCTCGCGCTCAATTGCTGCGCCCGTATCCGCACTTCACCGCGGTCACGTCACAGAATGAGCACAACGCCTCTTCTACCTATCACGCCATGGAGAGCCGTCTGGAAAAACGCTTGAGCCGCAACCTCACGTTCCTCACTTCCTATACGTATTCCAAACTGATGGATTACAGCATCGGACCCTTTGCCGGAGAAACGTTGGCCGCCGACAATACGCAGAACTGGAACAATCTCGCGGCGGAGCGGGCATCTTCACTCGCGGACATGACACACCGCTTCATCGTCAATGCCGTCTATGAACTCCCGCTGGCTCGCAATGCCAAAGGCGTGCAAGGAAAAGTGCTCGGGGGATGGCAAATGGCCGCCATCTGGTCGTCCTTCTCCGGCGGGCCACTCGGCATCACCTCAAACACGAACAACAATTTTTCCCAGGGCGGCGGCCAGCGTCCTAATTGGAACGGAGTGAGCCCGTCGGTGGATAACCCCACTCCTTCCCGATGGCTGTCTTCCGCGCCTTTCTCCAACCCCGCGCCCTACGCCTTCGGCACCGCCCCTCGCACGTTCAATGGAACACGCAGCGACGGCACTGCCGGACTCGACATCACGTTCACCAAGAACACCACCATCGCGGAGCGCTTCCAGCTTCAGTTCCGCGCCGAGATTTTCAACTTCACCAATTCCCCGCGCTTTGCTCCGCCGAACGTAGTCTTCGGTAATCCGCAGTTCGGCGTCGTCAACGCTCAGGGCAATTCACCACGAGTCGTGCAGTTTGCCTTGAAGCTCTCGCGATAAGGAGCCATCACGATGCGTAATTGGAAAGCACTGCTGGCCATCGCGCTCGCCGTTCCGCCAGCCATCTGGTACACACTGCCGCGCGGCAGAACAGCGGAGACTCCGCTTGCCGTACAAGCGCAAACCACTCCCAGTGGCGCTACGCTTCGCACCACTGCCTACGGCCACGAGTTCCGCCAGGACGACTGGCCCGCGGTAGCGCTCGGGCCGGACGGCTCCATCTGGGCCGCCTGGCTCAGCTACAACGACGGCCGCGACGATATCGCCATCCGCCGTTATCGCGATGGCAAGTGGGGCAACATGATGTGGGTCCCGGGAACATCCGGCGACTCATGGATGCCGCAGATCGCGGTCGACGCCCGTAATCGCGTGTGGGTCGTGTGGTCTCAAATGGAGGACGATAACTGGGACCTCTACGCCCGTCCGTTCAACCCCGCGATCCAGCAGTGGGAGGCGCGCCAGCGCCTCACCTCGCATCCCATGCCCGACATTCATCCGCGGCTCGCCGCCGGCGCCAATGGGCGCTTCGCCTTTACCTGGCAGAGCTTCCGGGAGCGTCATTCCAACATCCTGCTAATGGAGTTCGATGGCGATAAATTCCTCCCCGAAGTGCGCGTCACCAACCACGCGGGCAACGATTGGTTTCCCGCCATCGCCATGGATTCCCGAGGCGTCGCCTGGGTCGCTTACGATTCGCACCGCAACGGCAACTACGACGTCTTTCTTTCCCGCGTGGAGCGCGGCAAGCCCGCCCAGGAGAATGCCGTCGCCGCTACCAGCGTGATGGAAGCACAAGCCTCCGTGGCCGTCGACACCATGGATCGCGTCTGGGTCTCCTACGAATCCGGTATGCCGTTTTGGGGCAAAGACACCGGCTATGTGGTGCGCAATACGGCCACCGGCAAGCCGCTCGGTGATTTCCGCGAAGCACGCATCCGTTGCTGGGCCGGCGGCCAGTGGCGCGATCCCGCCCCCGTGTCCGATGCGTTCCGCAAAGAGGTGGCGCACCACCCGCAAGTCTTCTCCGACGGCAGAGGATCCGTCTACGTCGCCTCCGCTCTGCGCCTGGCCGGAGGCCCCGCCAATGCCCGTGGCCGCAAACTCGCTTACTGGGAATATTGGCTCACGCATTTCGATGGCGCGCGCTGGTCCGATTCGTTCGTGCTTCCGGATTCCCGCGGGCGCTCCAGCACACGCGCCGGCGCGGTGGTTGATAACGACGGGAAGTTCTGGCTCGCCTGGCCTACCGACGGCCGCCGCGAAGGCAACTTCCATCGCCCCATCCGCCAGCAAGTCCGCATCGCTTCGCTCGACGCGGCAGCCTTTACGAAAGAATCGAAGTTCACGGGAACCCCGCCCTCCGCAGCGGACGCGTCCAAGCCCGACCATCCCAATGAGGCCGGCGACGTCCGCGCGGCCCGCAATTATGTGGCAACGGTCAACGGCCGCAAGCTGCGGTTGCTGCGTGGCGATTTCCACCGCCACACCGAATTGAGTTGGGACGGAGGCGGCGCCACAGATGGATCGCTGCCCGAGTTCTACCGCTACATGATCGACGCCGCCTCGCTCGACTTCGGCGCATCCACTGATCATCAGGGAGGCGCGTGGCCTTACTGGTGGTGGTACACGCAGAAGATGACGGACATGTTCCACGTCCCCGGCGCCTATGTCGCCATTTTCGGCTATGAACGCAGCCCGCAGTGGCCCAAAGGCAACCGGAACATTTTCTGGGCAAAACGTTCGCAGGCCCGCATCACTCCGCTCTACATGAGAGAGTCCGCGCCCGGCTATGGATTGCCCGCCGGACCCACCGGCGACGAATCGGGCGTAGGCATGCGCGACGCCTTCGATAACGACACCCAACTGCTCTACGACGACATCCGCAAGACCAACCCGCTCATCATCGCCCATACCACGGGCACCTTCATGGGCACTGATTGGAAAGAGTTCGACCAGGCGCTCGAACCCGTAGTGGAGATCTTCCAGGGGGCGCGCACCAGCTACGAAAAAGTAGGTGCGCCTCTCGTCGCCGACCCCACGCGCGACGCCGAACACATCGCCGTCGCTCAATACAAGCCCGAAGGGATGGTCTCCGTCGCCCTCGCCAAAGGCTACAAACTCGGCATCATCGCCAGTTCCGATCACGGCTCCACGCACATCTCCTACGCGATGGTCTACACGGAAAATCCAACACGCCAAGGCATACTCGATGCGTTCCGCAAACGCCAGGTTTATGGAGCCACCGACAACATCGTCCTCGATGTACGCATGGGATCGCACTTCATGGGCGAGGAGTTCACCCTCTCATCCCCTGAGCGCATGCAAGTTAAAGCACGCGGCACGAAGTCCGTCAGCAAAGTCGTCGTATTGAAGGACTCGAAAGAGATCTACAGCACAGCCCCCGCCAAGCAGGACGTCGATTTCACCTTCGCCGATCGTGAGCCGTCAAAGGGCTTCCACCACTACTACGTCCGCCTGGAACAGGAGGATGGCAAGGTGGCGTGGTCCAGTCCGTTCTTCGTCACCTATCGTTAGTTCACGGGCTTCGCCATGTACACGGCGTACTCGTCCAGCACGGACATGCCGAGGAAATACACCGTGCCGTCGTCGCGAATATCGTAATCGCTGGTCCGCAGCAGCAGGTCACCGTCCGGCGTCAATTCGTTCAGCATGTGGATGTAGTGCGTCTTGCCGTCACGCTTCTTCACCACCAGCACCTGCGTGTTCGTATTGCACTGCACGAAGATGTCGCCATTGCGATTCACTTCGTACACGCCGATGGAGTTTGCCGAATGCCCCGTCACCAGCAGGTCGCTCACCGAAATAGCAACTTCCCAATTCCCGTTGCGATGCCGCGCCAGGCTGTTCCCGATTCCCGGCATGCTCACCACCGCGTAAATGGCGTCGCCACCAGCCTTCACCTGGGAATACGAGGAGATCACGGTTCCGCCGATCTTCGACTCCGCCGGAGTCAACACCCGCTGCCATTGCCCGTTCGTATAGAGGTACAGAGCGAACGCGCCGTCCCGGAAGCGGAGCGTCGCCATCACCCGGCCCGTCTCGTCGATAGCCATATCGCCCCAGGAAACCACGGCATTATCCTCCACAACCGTCGGATCCGCCGCATAAACATTGTTGGTGAGAATTGTTTTATGTTCCCCGTTGCGCGTGAGGATCAGCCGCGTGTCACCGCGGTTCGTGCTCGCTTGCCACAACAGATCGCCGGCGCTGTTGCCGCGTACCAACTGAGCCGCGTTGGCCGTGGTCCCGGTCGCCAGCGTGAGTCCAGCCCGGTATAGGAAATCGCCCTCGCTGCCCTTCAGCCGGTACATCCCAACGCCGCTCGTCGGAGTGACATAGATTTCGCCACCGGGGACTTTCTGCGTGTTACTCGTATCGGAACCCGTATACAACGCGGTTGTGTTGTACCGCTCTCCAATCACATAGGCGGGCTTCAATCCTTCCTCGGACGATTCGAACAGACTCGACCCGCGCCCGCCCAGCAGCACATGATGTGGGCCCGTCCGAGCCCCCGGCAGCGTGTTGATCAGGTTAATCGGAGCCGACACTTCCACCGGATCGCCGGCCTGCATCAGCGGCACTGCCTCCTGCCCCACGCGAATCGAAAAAATCTCCATCGGGCTGTCCGCCGTGCGAGCCAGGATCGTGACATCTCCCGATCCATCCATCGTGGCGTAGTCGATCTGGGGCACAGCTTTTCCCCGCAACCGGCTGGCATTGCTGTTCTGCAAAAACACCGCCGTCGTGTCGCTACCGGTCCACAGTGTAACGCCGTAGCCTTTGCCGCCATCGCCCAAGAACAGCACACCGAGTTCCGGATGAATCCGGTACACATTGCTGTAGCTGCGAAGCAAGAGCGTCGCCACCGGCGCGCTCAGATCCTTCAGTGAATACCGCAGCATGTGCGTCTGGTTGTTGGCCAGTACCACCACCGCAATCAAATCGCCGTCGTTGCTGAGGTAGAACGGATTGCCCGGAAAACGCGCCACGGTGGAGCCCAACAAGGCATCGCCCACCGCCAGCACTTTCTTCGGTTGCCCGTACTCGCGCACATACAGCGCCCGCGCAGTGCCTGCCGTCGCCGAAAAGAACGCCGCGCCGTTGCCCGCAATCCCGAAATCGGCATCAATGGTGAAGCCCGCAGGCAAACCAGGCAGCGTATCGCGCGTCGAAATCACTTCATCGGGAAAACCGCGCACCGGCACGCGGAACAATGCCCGGTAAGTCGCACCCGCATTGGCAATCCGGTAATTCGCCGCCATCAGAAAATCGCCGCTATCGTTGAGGCTGTTGCGCGTGATCGCCGGACTGGAGAGGCTTTCCGTCCCCGGCAGAGGCATCGGATCGAGAAACAGCGGATCCACTTCGTCGCCATTAATGCGATACAGCACGTTGCCGCTGAACAGCACGTTCGTCATCGCCAGCACCATGCCGCGATTGTTCAATGCCAGCGTCGGGAACTCGTACACCGACGTCTGCCCCGCTGGTCCCGGCATCCCACCCCACGCAATCAGCCGCGTCGTGCGTCCGTCCATCAGCAGCGGCCCGTTGGCAGTCCCGTTCAGCACAGCATTGAACAACACTTGTCCTTGATCGTTCCCCAGCAGCGGCACAATCTTCGCCCGCAGCCGCATGGGACCAGGTTGCGGATCGGCATTCCCAAACAGCTTGCGCAGCTTGTATGTGGACGGCGGCCGGATCGCCAGCGTGGCAATCGCTTGCGATTGACGCTCAAAACCGGGAATCGAAGTGTTGTAGTTGATAGTGGCGCGCACCAGCACGTTGCCCGTCGCCACCGTGCTGAGCATCCCCGCCGCGCTCACCGATGACGTATTCGTGGTAAACCCGTTCCCGCTCGATGTCGACCATGCGAACGTAATGTTCTGCAACGGCTGATCGTTCTTATCAAACGCCACAGCCTGGAACTGCAGCCTGTCACCGACCGTGAGCGTGGCGGACGGCGGAGTGATCTGAATCCGCTTCGGAAGAATCTGCAATTGCGTTGTCGTGGAGATGCCGCCAACACGCGCGGTCACCGTTACCAGCCCCAGCGTGCGCGCCGTCACAGCGCCGTTACTCTCCATCGTTGCCAGCGTGTTGTTGTTCACTGACCAGATCGGAATATCGTTGGGCCGCTCCACACCATTCGCATCGCGAATCACGGCCCGCATCTCCACGCGTTCCCCCGCAAGCAATCGCAGCGACGGCGTGAGGATCTGCACGGTGGCCGCCGGCCCTTGTGCCAGCACAACCCCGGCACTGAGGAAAAACAATGCGAGTTTCAAGTGCTTCAACCTCCGAACACTTCGTCTACCGGCATGTAAGTGCCATCCGACGCATATTGCACATATTCAAACTTGCGCTTCGACGGCGTGTCCGTAATGGCTTTCGTCCAGTCGATGCCCAGTGCCGAATAGAGGGTGCAGGCCACGTCTTCGGTATAGATCGCCCGGTCTGCCTTCCAACCCGGAGTCACGATCGTAGCCCCGTCCGGGCTCTGGTCCCCGATGATCTGCCCACCCTTTACGCCGCCGCCCAGCAACACCGCGCCCATCGCGTTCTTGTGGTGATCGCGGCCGCCGCGTGCATTCAATGCCCCGGGAGTGCGCCCAAATTCGCCCATCATGCAAATGATGGTGCGTTGAAAATCACCGGTTGCTTTCAAGTCTTCCACCAGCGCGCCCACAGCCCGGTCCAACTGATTGGTGAGCTGGTACATGTTCCCCGAGTAAGAAGTATCGAACTGCTGCTGGTGCGTATCCCAGCCGCCCATCATCGTATTTATAAACACCGCCCCATTGCGGGCACGCACCGCGTTGCGGGCCACAATCAAAGACCGGCCGATGTTCGTATTCCCATAGCGCCCTTCATCGTCCGCCGTGTACTTGAACACGTTGGCGATGGCATCGTTGTACATCATCTGCTTCGCCGACCCATAGAAGCTCGAATAGGCCGCCATGCCGGGATCGAACGGATTCTCCCGCAGCGGCGAATCCAGCGCATCCAGCAATTGAAACTTGCGTTCAAACCGCGCCTGGCTCTGCGTGCCGTAGTAATTGTGCTCCAGCGTCGACAGCCCGGTGCGTGCCGGCGAAGGCATCATCGGCGCCACGCGCCCACCGAGAAATGCCGAGCCCTGCATCCCGCTCGAATAGAACGCAAGAAACGGCGGCAACGGATTCGATGCATTGCCCAGTTCGCGCGACACCACAGCGCCAATGTGCGGCGTCTCCTGCGCAAACGCCGGATTCGAGGGATGCGAGGTCTGCACGTAAAACTGTCCGCGTTCATGCGCCGCTTCCCAACTCACCAGGCTGCGCAGGATGCACAGATCATTGGTGATCTTCGACATGTTCGGGAAGAACGTCTTCGACAACACAATCCCGCCGGGATGCTGCTGCAGATCCGCATCGGGCGGATTCCACGGCCCGTCCTTCGGCGTGAAGGTATCCAGGTGGCTCGGAGCCCCCGTCAGGTTAATGAAGATACAAGCCGTAGCCGTCTTCTTCGGAAGAGCAGGGCGCGCCACTACTTCCGCATCGCCGTGCGCCTTCATCAAATGGAACCCCGCCGTGCTCGCCGCGCCCAACAGAAAGTGACGCCGGCTGCTCAATCCATGATTGCCGCAATCTTTACGCATGATCGTCTCCTTCTGTCCCTAGTAGTTGAAGATGAAGTCCAGCTTGTTCAGCAGCGCCCATTGCAGATCGCTGATCCAATCGAGGCGCGTGCCCTGCTTCATCCGCAGCACGGTCGCCAGTTCCTGATCGGTGGGGTAGCGAGTCAATGTCGCCAGGAACATCTCCCGCACCACTTCCTCATCGCTCATCTTCGATTGCGCCAGCCGCCCCGGACGGTTCGTCGGGCTGCTGGGGTTCGAAGCAAACGACCGCAGCACTGTCTGTCCACCGTTCATGTTGTAGAGCAACTGCAGAATGTTCGGCTGCGGATCGCGCTTGTTGTTCCACCAATCCCCGCGCCCGAAGGTATTCAGAAACTCCAGAATCAGCGAATCGCTCCGCGGCTCTGTCGGATCGGGCAATTGATTGGCATACATGAGCGGCTCGTCAAAGCCAGGCACAAACATCGGCGTTTCCGTCTGCGTCGAGATCGCCAGCGCATCGAACAACTCTTCGGCGGCCATACGGCGCGGAATGTGCTTCGCGAAATAGCGCGTGTAGGCCGGCTCCCACTTCCCTTCGTACTTGCTCGAAAGCTGGTAGGCTGCTGAATTCGCCAGCAGGCGCAACACGCTCTTGATGCTGTAATTGTTGGCGATGAAGTAGTCCCCCAGTTGTTCCAGCAATTCCGGATGCGTCACCTGCAGAGCCCAAGGTGCAGGTGGCGGATTCTTCGGATCCACCCGCGACAAATCCCAACCATCCGGAGGATCCACCAGTCCGTAGTTGAACAGGTAGGCCCACAGATAATTCACCGTCGCTTTGGCAAACTGCCGGTTCCCCGTGACAATGCGCGCAAACTCCTTGCGCCATTCTCCGTTCTGCGGTTCCTCGCCCGTGAGAATAAATCGTGGCTCATACGGGCCGCCAAATCGCGCCGGCCTCGGCCCAGGTGCGCTGACGCTCACGCTCGATGTGTACCCGCCCGCATCGCGATCCGTGTAGAAAAAACGCAGCCGCTGATTGAAGGCATCCGTCGAAATGCGCGTCATGTTCATCCGCGAAAAGAACGACGAGGTCCGCCAGAATTCATCGCGCGTCCGCCGCGACAGCCACAGGTTGATCTGCTCCAGATGCGCCCTGCCGCCGTGGCAAGAGATGCACTCGGTCTTAAAACCCAACATCCGCACCGTCACCCGGTCCGTCAACGTATCGTAGGTGTCCTGTATCGGATCGCCTTCCTGCCATCCACGCGACAGGAAGTTCGCCGGCGCCACCTGATCGGCGTCGCCCGCAGCGGTAATCATCTCCGTCGCCACCTGGTTGAAGGGCCGGTCGCGGCCAACGAAATCCCGCAAAAACTTATTGAACAGGCTGCGCCCCGTAAGCCCGATGTAGGAGTAATAGCCGCTGGTGACCTCGAACTTGTTGGCAAAGTACAAGGTGAATTGATCGGTGTAGGCCGGCGAGCCCAGCAGCCGCTCAATCAGCTTGCCGCGCTTCGCCGTGTCCGTGTCATTGAAGAATTCCACGGCCTCTTCCGGAGTCGGAATCCGGCCCGTCAGGTCGATCGTGACGCGCCTCAGAAATTCGGCATCGGAGGTCAACGCCGCGGGAACCACTCCATCGGCGTCCATTTTCCCCAGAATCCCGTCGTCGACGAAGTTATTCCGCTTCACAGCGCTCCGCAGGGCCTTCTTCCCTGCCCGCGTGGAGAACTGGAAGAAGTCCCGCTCCGCGTCCAACTGTGTCTGCAGTTCTGTTCGAGCGGCGGCTGGATACTGCGGGCAACCCGGGTCCGAAGCTCCGGACACAATTGCTCCCAACATCGCCAGCAAAACGGCGAAGGCAAGATGCTTCATTACTACCCTCCGTTACGACCTACTTCCCGATCAGCCCAACCACCTCAAATCGATAGTTGGTATAGGCTATCATTCTACCCCGAAGCCATAGGACCACTGGTACCGTCTTCGAAATCGGAACAATCGGTCTGATATTGTCCTGCGTCGAGTCCTGCGTCAAAGGCGTCCAAACCCACTTCGCTCCGTCCTTGCTCACTCCACGGAAGATTTCGTAATGAGGAAGCGTCTTGCCCGTCACCGGATCCGCGTTGGTGGAAATGTAAACTTGCGACAAGTCATTCGGGTCAAGTGCAATGTTCCCCGTATAGTCGTCTTCTCCGCGATACAGCCGGCTCCCGGCATAAGCAATTTCATGCTCGCGCCATCTCTCTCCATCCCACCGCGCATAGTGATACCGATGATCACTTCCGTCCTGCGCCCGCTGTTCGGAGAACACCAGCACCGGACGCCCCTTCGCATCCAGATGCAGATCGCTGATCCAGGCCACATTGCCGGCCCCGCCTTTGTAAACCAGCGTGCCTTCCTCTGGCGACCGAAGACCTTCTTTCAGCCCCCGGATGGCCGCCCCGTCGCTCCGATGAAGGGCGCCCTGCCGGTAGAAAATGTGATAAATGCTGTTGTCGAAATCCCGCGGATGACCCTCGGTGTAGGCCAGATGCACCGTGTCTTTCCCGTTTGAGGCATACTTCACGTAGGGCCGGTGCCGTACCTGGGTCGGCACATCCACTACAACATTCCCGGCCTTCCATGTTTCACCCAAATCTTCGCTGACGGCATAAGAAGGTTTGTACGAATTGTGGATGCCGCGGAAGAAATCGTACACCCGCTTCTCGGCGCTCAAGTAGTGCAGGTTGGAATAGGTCACCTTTGAGGATGGGCTCGGCACAAAGATCCGCTCCTCGCCCCACCGCGCCGGATCCTTGGGCTCGGAAACACGGTAGTAGATCTTCTCGTCCACCCCGTGCTTGGCATACATCGCCAGCACTCGCCCGTCCGGTCGCAGCAGGAACGCCGGCGAATTGTGATCGTCCATCCAGCGGCGTTGTTCTTCCCCAGATTCCGGCTTGTGCAACACGAACGCCATGCTGCGCTGCGTCTTCAGGTCGTACGATACGGCTTCGACATTGCCCTTACGCCCGCCGGCCACCACTCCAAACAGGAGCTTGCCGTCCACCACAATGGCCCGTTCGTCTTCAAACCAGCACCAGCCGCCGTCATCGTGCAGCACACGGATGGCAGGCGTTTCCGCCCATAGCAGGGAAGCAGCGAACAACAATAGCAACCAGCGCATGCCGCGCTCCTTTCAAAAGAGCGCCATCCCTTATCGCATCCTTACCTACAGAGTGCCAGTCCCGGGCCAGACCGTCAACGTCAGATCACAAACCCGCCGCTCACGTTGATCGTCTGCCCCGTAACGAAAGCGCCGTCCTCCGAGCATAGAAACGCCACCACGCCCGCCACATCCTCCGGCGTGGTCATCCTCCCCAGCGGATGCCGCGCCATCGCCCGCTCATAGTTGGCCGGATTCCCAAGATGCTCCGCCGTCATATCCGTCTGCACGTACCCAGGCGCCACGGCGTTGACCAGAATGCCCCGTCCGGCCAGTTCCATCGCCCAGTTCCGTGTCAGCGACTCCACCGCCGCCTTCGTCGCTCCATACAAACTTCGCCCGCCGGCCACCCCTGTCTTCGCCGCCACCGACGAAACGTTGATCACCCGCGCCCCATCGTTCAACAGCGGCAGGGCACACTGCATGGTCCAGAATGGACCCTTCAAATTCACATCGATCAGTTCGTTCATCCGATCCAGGCTGGTGCCGCCCACCGGCGACGGCTTCCATACACCGGCGTTGTTCACCAGAAAATCGAGTCGCACCTCGCGCAAGGACTGGAACATCGCTTCGATCTGCTCCATCGAGCCCATGTCCGCCCTCACCACACGCCCCGACACTTCCCGCGCCGCGGCCACGTTCCTGTGGCAGTGCACAATCACGTCCGCACCTTCCGAGGCCAGGCGCAGTGCGATTGCCCTCCCGATCCCCCGCGACCCGCCCGTAATCAATCCTGTTTTGCCTGCCAGTCGAAGCGCCATCTTCCCTATGCTAACCTGTAAGATTCCGAGGTTTACACGTGGACAAGCAGTTACGCGAACAGATCAAGCACGATAAATTTGTCGAAGAAGTCACTCATACAGTCGATTACCTGCAGCATCATCAGGCCCAGGTAAAGAAATACGGCGGTATCGTCGCAGCATTGTTGGTGGTGGGCGTAGGCGTCTACGCTTTCATGAACTACCAGGCTTCGAAACGCCAGGAGGACCTGCGCCAGGCTTCGCTTGTGCTCGATGCGTTCGTCGGCCCGCAGAATCCCACGGGCGGCCAAGCCTTCCCGACGCAGGCCGAAAAGGATGCCGCGGCCCTCAAGGCATTCTCCGACGTCGCCGCCAAGCATTCCGGTTCCCGCGAAGGCGATCTCGCCCGCTACTCCGCCTCCACCATTCTTTGCGACACCGGCAAAGTCACCGAATGCGAAGCCGGACTGAAGCAAGTGGCCGCCAGCAGCGACAAAAACATCGCCTCACTCGGTAAGCTCTCGCTCGCCACGCTCTACGTCGCCCAGAAGAAACTCGATCAGGCCGAACCGGTCCTCCGGGATCTCGTCGCCAACCCCACCACCGTGGTGAGCAAGGAGCAGGCCCAGATCTCCCTCGCCAAGGCCATCTACAAGACCAAGCGCCAGGAGGCTGAGATCATCCTCAAGTCGCTGCAGGCCCTCGACCGCCCGGCCGTTACTCGCGCCGCGGTCAGCGTCCTGGGCGAAATGATGAATCAGTAACCCCGCGTGGATCCTCAGGCGCTCGCTTTCCTGCGATTCCCGGTGAGTCGCTCCAAAGGACGCCGTTACCCTGAGTTCCCTCACCGCTACCGCAATGACTTCCGGCGCGATCGTGATCGCGTCGTTCATGCCCGCGCCTTCCGCCGCCTGGAAAACAAGACACAAGTCTTTCCGCCGGCGGTTTCCGACCATTTCCGCAACCGGCTCACCCACACTATGGAAGTGGCCCAGATTGCCCGCACGGTATCCTCTGCCCTCGGCCTGGACGAAGATCTCACCGAAGCATTAGCCCTCGCCCACGACCTCGGCCATCCGCCCTTCGGCCACTCCGGCGAGCAGGAACTGAACCGACAGATGCAGCGCTTCGGGGATGTCTTCAATCACAACATTCATGCCCTGCGCATCGTCGAGAGCTTCGAACAGCGTTACGCCCGCTTCCCTGGCCTCAACCTGACATTCGAAGTGCGGGAAGGCATCGTCAAGCACTCCCGCGAAGTCGAACCCGGCGATGGCCCGGAACTCGAAGAGTTCCTCCCCGGTTTACGCCCGCCGCTCGAATCCCAGTTGATCGACCTCTGCGACGAAATCGCCTACAACACCGCTGATCTCGACGACGCCCACGCCGCCGGATTGCTCACCGCTCCCGATCTGGCCGCTGGAGTCGCCCTGTTCCGCGAGGTCTTCGAAACCATCGAGAGTCAGTACCCAGGCGCTCCCGAGCGCATCCAGTTCCTGGAATGTGTGCGCGTTCTCATCGACCTGCTGGTGTCATCGCTCATCGACGGCACCGCCCGCACCGCGCTCGAATCCCGCGTCGAAACCGTCGACGATGTCCGCAGTTCCCCCCAGCGTCTGGCCCGCTTCACCGCCGCCGGCCAGGAACTGAACAGCGCCCTCAAAGGCTTCCTGCACCAGCAGGTCTACTCCACCGAAGCCCTGCGCACCGAACGCCACCGCTCCAATGCCGCAATCGCGGAGCTGTTCCAGTTCTTCCTCGATCATCCGGACCGGCTCCCTGCTTATCATCAGGACAAAGCGGGGGACTTGCCGCCTCACCGCATCGTCTGTGACTACATTGCCGGCATGACTGACGGCTTCTTCTGGCGAACGTACGAAAGCTGCTCCCCCTAGGCCATCGGATCCCCGGTCTTCCGCTGCCACAGCTTCAACTCCGCCAGCAACTTCTCCTGTTGCCCTCGATACTCCGGCTTGCCCGCCAGGTTCGTCATCTCCAACGGGTCCTTCGCCAAATGGAACAGTTGCAGCGTTTCTTTCCCGTCCACCGTATACCGGATCAATTTCCAGTCCCGCGTCCGCACCGCACGCTGGAAGTGCCGGTAGGCATAAAACATCGACTCCCGCGTTTGTTTCCGCGTCCCATTGAGCAGCCCCGTCAGGCTCTCGCCATCCACCGTATCCGGCTTCGCAATCCCGGCCCACTCATAAATCGTCGGCGCGATATCGAACAGGTACACGAACGCGTCATTCCGCTTGCTCTTCGGCACGCCGGGCCCGCAAACAATCAACGGCACATGCACGCTGTGGTCGTAAACGCTCTGCTTCCCAAACAACCCGTGCCGTCCCACAGCCAGTCCATTGTCTCCAGCGAACACCACGTACGTATTCCCCGCATGCGGACCGCGATCGAGCGCATCCAAAATTCGCCCGATCTGATGATCCACTTCCGAAACCATCGCGTAGTAATCCGCCAGCTGCCGCTTCACTTCTTCCGGCGTGCGCGGATGCGGCGCCAGCAGTTCATCCCGCACCTTTAGTTCCCCGTTGTCGAACGGATGCTCGGGAAGAAAGTTCTTCGGCAGCGTCACCTTGTCTGGAGAATACAGATCCGCGAACTGCTTCGGCGCCATGCGCGGATCATGCGGCGACGTAAACGCGCAGTACAGCAAAAACGGCTGCTCAGACTGATATCCGTTCAGAAACCCAACCGCAGTATCGGCAAACAACTCACTGGCGAATTTCCCACTCGGATGGATGGCCGACTTCGGATACGCCCCGCTCGGGTCGAAATCCTGCACCGGCATCTTCAATTGATCGCCCATCCCCCCAAAGAAGATGTTCCCCCCACTGCCGAATGCCCGCGCAAACAGCTTCGGACCGTTGTGCCACTTGCCCGTAGCGAAGGTCTGGTAGCCGTTCTGCCGCAGCACTTCCGGAAACATGTGGAACGGACCCGGCTCCGACTTGTCCCCCGGAGTCGCCCCCGTGTTGCGTGCCGCGCGAAACAGCGATTGCCCCGTCATCAACATCGCCCGCGAGGGCACGCAGACCGCGCCTTGCGTCCCGCCCATGATGTAAGCGTTCGTGAAGGCCACGCCGCGGCTCGCCAGCCGGTCCATGTTCGGTGTGTGGATTTCCTTGTTCCCCAGCGCCCGGATGGTGTCGAACCTCTGATCGTCCGTGTAAATAACGACGAAATTCGGCTTCTTCGGTTGGGCTGTGGCGAGCAAAGCGCCGCCAACAGTGGGAAAAAACGATCTGCGCAGCATCGAAGAAATTATACGTCGAGACCGATAGACCGCATCAGTTCTAGCGCATTGCTCTTCTCCACCACGCCCGGCCGTACCTTGTAGTCGAACCGCAGATTCCCCGCCTCCAATGTGTCCTGGAAATGAATGTTCGAGGCACCCAGCGGCTGTGCAATCGCCGTCAAAGCCAGATCGTGCGTCGTCACCAGTCCCATACCCTTGCGCTCCAGCAGCTCGCGCAGAATGCCTTCCGCCCCCAGCGCCCGGTCGTGCGAATTGGTCCCATTCAGTAGCTCATCCAGCAGGAACAGCACCGGAGTCCGTTCTGCCGTCAAATCGACGATCTTCCGCAGACGCGTAATCTCCGCAAAAAATCGGGAACTGCCGCCCTGCAGCGAATCCGTCACCCGGATGGATGCCCCGATCTGGAGCGGCGACAGCCGCAGGGACTGTGCCCGCACCGGAGCGCCCGCCATCGCCAGCACCACGTTGATTCCGATCGTCCGCAGATAGGTACTCTTCCCCGACATGTTCGAGCCCGACACAATCAACAAGGGAGCACTACCATCCAGCCGGATCGAATTGCGTACACAGCGCGAATCGGGCAGTAGCGGATGCCCCAGCTCCACACCCGCGACCCCAGCCTCTTCCACGACCTCCGCAAACGGATCCGCCGGATGTTCGTGCGAATAGGAGGCGATGGATAACAGCGCCTCAAACTCGCTCAACGCTGCCAGCCACTGCCGGATATGCCCTCCATGCCGCGCGCGCCAATGCTCCACCGCAAACGCCAGATGAGTTCCATACAACAACGGCGGCCCGAACGCCCGCACCACAACGTTATCCCGGGAGTCAATATACTCAGCCAGCCTGTGCAACTTCCGGATCGCCTCCGACGCACCCGTCCCGCGCAGGGTGTTCTGCAACGCGCGCGATGCCTCCCCGCGAAACGCATGCGACTCCAGGATCGCCATCAGGCTCGACAACAATCCTAAGTCGTGCACGGCCTCGTCAATCCGTGTGATCACCGCCAGCACCCGCGGGCGCAGCCAGAATCCAAAGGCCACCACCAGCATCAACGCCGCAACCAGCAGATTCTTGTGACCGAACCATTGCGCCGCAACCACCGATCCAACTACAGCGGCCGTCAGCACCCCCGCCGCCATCCACAGATTCCGGTTCCGCAGCAGCGGCGGCGCTTCGGCCCATTCCAGCAGATGCGTAGTGTTTACTGCGTCGCGCGCATCTTCGCCAAGCACGAAGATGGTCTCCCGCAGATCCAGGTACTCGCGCAGTTCCGCCACCTGTTGCTGCCGTGCACGCACGGTTTCCGCAGCCGCGGGCGAAGCGAGCCACCCGGCAAGCATCTCTTCCCCGCCGCGTGTGCGTGCCTGCGAGAGCAGTTGAAACAGGCTCCCTGTTCCAAACAGATCGATGTCATCGGCATACACGTGTTGCGGATCCTGAAACCGGCTCCCCGTTTCCCCCACGCCCTGCCAGCGATCCTCCAACCGCCCAATCCCTCGCTCGTAGAATTGCGCCGCCCGCTTGGCCAGCGCCCGCTTGCGCAACAGCCGCTCATGAAAGATCGCCAGAGGAATAAATGCCAGAATCGGCAGCGCGATCCAGTGCAGGGCCAGTGTGCCCGACACAAACACGCGGTAGGCCAGCACGGCGCCCGCAATCCCGATCCCTAAGCGGATATTCCCCAAGTGCACATGCGTGCGATCACAGTCCGCTACGCGCGCTTGCCGTTCGGCAAGCCGCTGCCGGTATTCTTCGATGGGTGCCACCGCGTTGCGCCGCTACTTCCCGCCGCCCAGGTCCTTCTTCAGGCGGGTAGCAATCTCCTGCGCCGCCTTGTCTACTGTTTCCGGCCGTGCATCCTTCGGACGCGCGTACGTGGACCACACCACCTGCTTCGATTTTCGCTCCACAAGAAAAACCACTCCGCGCCCGCGCCGGAATGTCGAAACAGGGGCCGGACCACCGTCCGGCTTGGTCTCTTCTTCCTCTTCGGCCTGCTCTGGAGGGTAGATTTCCTTCCACTTCTTCTCAAACACCGGCCCGATGCTGTCGGTGAAAATTGCGTCGGCCGACGCTGGATCGGTCACCACTACGTACACGCTGCTCGATTGCAGAGCGTTCGCCAAATACTGGTCCATCCCGCTCGCCATCGGCAGCAGATACACTGCTTTCACCTTGAGCAGTTCCGGGTTGGCCGCCGGCAGCATCGGTACCAATAACAGGGACAGAATCCACTTCATCCCTTCATGGTACCCTGTCCTGCTACTCGTCTTCTTCTTCCGCCTCTTCCGCCTTCTTCACTTCCCGCTCGTCCGATTTCGAGTAGTAATAACTGTGGTAGTAGGTGTACTTCGAGTACAGTTCGCCGCGGCGTGCGCCATTCACCACGATCCCTAACAGATTGTTCTCGCACAGCGATTGCATCGCTCGCGTGATGGAATCAATCGTCGTCGTGCCAATACGCACCACCAGCACCGTCCCCTGGCACAGCGTGGCCAGAAGGTTCGCGTCCGCCGCAAACAACAGCGGCGGGCTGTCCAGAATCACCCAGTTGAAAACCTGCGGCAGATTGTCCAACATCGTCCGCACTTCCTGCAGATTCAACAGCTCCAGCGGGTTGATCACCGCCTCGCCGGCCGGCATGATGAACAGATTCGTGCCCGCAACCTTCTTGATCACCTCGTGCAGCTTTGCCTTACCTAACAAGTAGTCCGTAATCCCAGGGCTACGGTCCACCTGAAACATCGAGTGCACAATCGGGCGGCGGAAATCGAAGTCCGCAAGCAATGTGTAGTTATCCGTCAGGTGCGATTCGGCCAGCGCCAGATTCACTGCCGCGAAGGATTTCCCTTCCGCCGGCGACGGGCTGGTGACCACAATATTGTGAATCGGCTGCAACCCCTGCAAATGATTCAGCCGCGTGCGAAGCGTCCGAAACTCCTCCATCGGAGCCTCATGCGGACGCGATGCATCGATGAGATGAGCCTCCGGCGCGGGATTGAACGGAATCTCCTGCACCAGATCCAATATCCCCCGAATCGACGTGCTCGCTATCGGACCCGCAATGGGGTTAGCGCCCGTGGGGACAACCGGACGCACTGGCGTTGCCGGGGCGACCGGAGCGGCTAATGTGCCAGTCTGCTCCGCCCGCCGCAGTGCATCGTGAACTCGACTCATGAATGACCTCCGATCAAACCTTCAACACGAAATAGTAGTAGTACATTGAGCCCGACATGATCAGAACGCCAAATATACAGGCTGTCGTCCATGCGAGCCAGGACAGGCGGCGGCGGCGGCGCACCACCAGATCGTTCTCCAACAGTGGAATACTCCCCAGAATATTGAGCTGCGTGTAGGCCCGCACGTCCTTCAGATTCTTGATCGTCGAATCCTTTAGCTCACGCGCGGCGGCCAGCACGATACCAAGCACAAGCCCAAACGCCGACCCCGCCCCGATGATCATGGCTCGGTCGGGTTCGGACGGACGCTGCGGCACCGAGGCCGGATCCAGCAGTTCCAGGTTCTCACCCTGCTGGCGCGTTTCGAGCGCCGTCGCAATGTTCGAGATCCCTTGCTTCCGGTTCATGTCCTCCACGCGGGCGCGAACCAGGTCCCTTTCCCGCATCAAATCGATGTACTCTTTTTCCCCCAGCGGCGTGGCTTCAATCCGGGCCTGTGTATTCTTAATCGCCGTCTCAGTCGCCACAATCGCCTTCCGCACTTCCTCCGACTCCATATCCTTCGCTTCCAGGGCGCTCTGCAACCGCTTAATAGAGGCCTCGAACTCACGCGCCTCACGCACCGCAAGAGGATTCACCACCCGCTTCTTGGTTTCCTTCGCAGGCTCGTCTTTTTTCTTGGCCGCCTCCGCAGCCTCTTTTTTGGCTGCTTCCGCGGCTTCTTCCTTCTCTAGCTTCTCTTTGTTCCTGCGGACCACATTCAGTGACGCCGTCGCGCGCTGGATGTCCGGGTGGTTTTCGGTGTAATTCTCCCGCATCGCCGCCAACTGCATTTCCATCTGCTGGATCTGGTTCTCCAGTGTCAGAATGCGTGCACTCTTGGCCTGCTGCTGCTGTTGCTGCTGTTGCTGGGAGACCGTCACTTCATCCGAGGTGGAAATACCGTTGAGCTGCTCCTTGTAAATGCGCAACTGCGATTCCATCAGCAGCTTCTCCTGATTCAGCCGGCTCACCTGGCCGTTCAGGTTCGCCATGCGCTGCTCCAGCACGTTCAACTGCTGCAGGTTCTGCTGCACCTGATCAGGCAACTTGCCAGCATTGGCGATGCGAAACTTGGCCAGTTTGTCTTCCACCACTTCCAGATCACGCCGCGCCAGTTCCAACTGATCCTTCAGGAATTGCGTGGTGAACACCGACTGGTTCGTGCGGTCGCGCGTATTCTCATTGATAAAGCGCCCGACAAGATCCTGGCAGACCTTGTGCGCCTTCATCCGGTCCTCGTAGGCAAACGAGATCTGGAATGCAGGCACCTGCCGCCGCCCTTCCCCCGCGCTGAAATTCACCACGTTGCTGATGCGCACGTCTTTCTTGCGCATGTTCTCCACTACATCTTCCATCGGCAACCGTGCCCTGTCCCGGGAATAAAGGCCGTGCGTGTTGATGATGTTCGTCAGCGTGCTTCGGCTCAGAATCTGCTGCGCCATGGAGTTGATGCGCTGCGACATCTCCATGTTCACGTTCGATGGCACAAACGCTTCCGGTACCTGTGGTGGCACCACGCGCACCACTGCCGTGGAAACAAATGTATCCGGCCAGAGAAATCCCACCACCACTGCGATCACCAGCGCCGCGAAGGTCGGACCGATAATCCAGGCCTTCTGCCGCCGCAACATGTCTACGTAATCTTCCATATCCGGCACGCGCCGGCTTACAGTGAGATTATCCATTTCCCCAGCCATGAGTCCTCCAATAGCCTTCCCCAGGCTTCCCGTTTCTTATCGAACGATAATGTGGTCGCCGCTTTGCAAAACGATGTTCTGCTTCAGATTCTTCCCATCGACGACTTCTTTGTAGTTGAACTTCAAACGGTCATTGCCGCGCACAATCACGATATTCTTCTGGTTCGCGTATTCGCGTAAGCCGCCGGCAATGCTCAGCGCCTCAAACACCGTAATCGGAGTCACCAGTTGAAACGAACCCGTCCGGTTCACTTCCCCAGTGATGTAATACTTCTTACTGTTGACCTGCTGCACCTGGATAAACACTTCCGGTCGCGTCAGCTTGTCCTTCAGCGCCTCAGTGATGGCTTTCGCCAATTCATCGGGCGTCATGCCTTCGGCGGTCAACTCGCCAATCAGCGGCATCGTAATCTTACCGTCCGGACGCACCATGATCGGCCCCGAAAGCTCCGCCTCGCGCCACACCCGGATATTGATCACATCTTCCGCCCCGATCTTGTATGTCTTGGGATCAACGGCGGTCCCTAGCGCTGTGCCCGCCACTTCGACGCCTTTCTTAGCCTCGCTGACGTCCTGGTCCTTCTTTTGGGCCTTTTGTGCACTGGCCAGCCCGGCAAAAACGAGTAAGAAAACGATCGAAAAGCGGCTCGGGAATCTCATAAACAATAGACCTCATGGGATCGAATGTGCTCCTCCGAAATGAAGGCCCACTTCGGAGGCTATCTTAGATTATACGACGGAGGCGACAGCCACGCTTCCGCCCCAGGGTTTCCCCTTACCTCTTCATTCGGCAGGTGGTTTGGAACAAAATAGGTGCATGGCATATTTTCTGGCCAAGACCGATCCCGATACCTACACAATCGACCAGTTGGAAAAGGACAAACGCACCGCCTGGGACGGTGTCACCAACCCCCAAGCCGTCCGCGCCATCCGCTCCATGGCCCCCGGCGACATTGTCTTCGTCTACCACAGCGGCGGCGAATCCTCCATCGTCGGCCTCATGCGTGTCGCCTCTCCTCCCCGTGACGACCCCAAAAACTCCAAGTCCGCCGTCGTCGATGTCGAATACCTGGGCCGCCTCGCCCCGCCGACCTCCCTGGCCGAAATCAAGCAATCGAACCTCTTCGCCGGCTTCAGCCTGGTCCGGCAATCGCGCCTCTCCACCATGCCCGTCCCCGACAACTTCGTCGCCTGGATCCGTAAACGCTACCCAGGAAGCAAAATCTGATGGCCAAACGCAAAGCCCCCGATCCCGGCAAAAAGGTCCGCCGCATTGCCCGTAATGTCATCGGCGTGGTCCCTTCGGAAAAAATCATCGTCCCGAAGACCGAGCGGAAGAAGCCCAAACACAAAAAGCCCGCCCAGGGCGACGAAGACAGCTAACCTGACGGTGGCGACGGGCCTCCAGGCCATGGCCTCCAGGCCGGTCGCAGTTCAGTCTGGGAAGACTGAACAAATAGGTCGTGTCTAAACCCCCTACGGCGCCGCAATCTGGAAATCCAGTATCGAGCGTTGCAACTGATAGTCATACCGCGAGTTCGTATTCGCAATCTGCGCTGTCGTCAGATTCAATTGCGCCTGGCTCAGTTCCACAATCGAACTCAGCCCCAGATCGTAGCGCCCCTGCGCCAGGTCCAGCGCCAGCCGTGCCTGCTCCATCAATTGCGCGGTCAAGCTCATCCGCTCCTCCGCGTTCTTCGCCGCCAGATAGGCCGTCTTCACATCCCGTTCAATCCGGTTCTCCAGATCCTTCACCTGCCGCTCCACCGACTTCGCCCGAAAATCCGCCTGCGCCTGCCGCGCCTTGAACTGCCACCCGTTGAAAATCGGAATGTTCACGTTCAGCCCCACCCCGCCATAGTGCTTCCGCACGGCGTCATCCGCAACCGGAGCCACACCGGTGGTCGCAATCAGCCCAAACGTCGGGAACAGCAGCTTGTGCTCAGCCCGCACAAATCGCTCCGCCGCCCCCTGCTCCAACCGCAGAAGCTGAGCGTCGGGCCGGTTCCGCACGGCCTGTACCAGCAGCGCCTCAACCTGATCCGGCAGGGTTCCCGGCATCGCCGCTTCCTCCACATCCATCGCCGCCGGCTGCTTGACGCCCATCGCCGCCGCCAGTTCCGCCAGCGACGCCTCCATCTGATTCCGGCTGGTGGCCAACAGCAACTTCGCATCCGCCAGATTCACACTGGCAAACCGCACATCCAGTTCCGACTTCAACCGGTTCTTCGCCAGCTCCTCCACCTGATCGAACAGCACCTGCCTGTTCCGCACCGTCTGCTCAGCCACGTGCACCAGCGCCAGGGCCCGCAGAATCGAGAAGTAAGCCCGGCGCACATTCAGGATCACGATATCCCGCGTCAGTGTCACGTTCCGGTCCTGCGCCTGCGCCCGCAGCTTTGCCGTCTCAATCAAATCGCTCGTCCGGCCGAAATCGTACAGTGTTTGCGACAGCATTACACCCGACCCAACCCGGTTATAGAGCACCGGATTGTTCAATCCCCCCGCCGCAATCCGGCTCCCCCCATCGCTGCCCACTCCCGTGAACGCACCGGAAAACACCGGCAACTGCGTCCCCCGGATCTCCACCGGCACCTCCGCCGCCGCCTGCGCCAGGTAGCGCGACGCCGCAATCTGCGGATGGTTCTGGAGGGCCAGCTTTTCCGCTTCCTCCAGCGTTAAATGCATCCTGTCCTGCGCCGCCAGTGGCAGCGCCAGCAGCACCAGCAGCACTGCTCTCATCCGCGAGCCTCCGCCCGCCGGCCGTGAACCAGGATATACGCCGCAGGCACCAGAAACACCGTAAACAATACCGACACCGACAAGCCGCCTACGATCGCTCGCGCCAGCGGCGCAAACGATTCGCTTCCCTCCCCCAGCTTCATCGCCATCGGAATCAGTCCGATGATCGTCGCCAGTGAGGTCATCAGCACCGGACGCAGCCGGATCCGGCACGATGTCAACACGGCCTCACCTACCTCCATCCCTTCCTCCTCCAGCGTCCGCGTGAACTCCACAATCAGAATGCTGTTCGATACGGAAATCCCCACCAGCATCACCAGCCCCATCAGCGACATCACGTTCAGCGTCGTATCCGTCGTATTCATCACCCCGATCACACCGGCGATCCCCGGCGGCACTGCCAGCAGGATGATGATCGGATCGACAAACGAGCGGAACTGCGCCACCAGCACCAGATACAGCAACACCAGCGCCAGCCCCAATCCAAACGCAAAGCTCTGGAAGGATGACCGCATTCCCTGCACCATCCCCCTCATGGATACCCGCACGTTCTCCGGCAGCTTGGTGCCGGCCACAATCTCATCGATCCGGTTCGCCACGCGCCGCAAATCCTCTCCGCTCGTCCGCACTAGAATGTCGATCACCCGCCGGAATTGGTAGTGATCCACTTCCGTCGGCGCATGAATCTGCTGGATGTTGGTGACGGCATCCAGCCTTACCGATTGCGTCTGCCCCGCGGCTCGCAACGGAATCGCCCGGAACCCTTCGATGTTCTCCACCCGGAATTCCGGATACTGCACCGTCAGCATATAGTCGTTGCCGCTCTTCGGATCCACCCAAAAGCTCGGCGCGATCATCTGGTTGCTCGTCAACGCCGTTACAATGTTGCTCATGATTTCGCGTTGGTGAAGCCCCAGCTTCGATGCCCGCATCCGGTCGATATCCACCTTCAGCGCCGGGTAGTCCACATCCTGCGGCACATAAGCGTCCGTCACTCCGGTCAACTCACGGATCTTCGTCTGCAGATCCAGCGCAATGTCGTGGATCTCTTCCAGGTTCCTGCCTGAAACCTGCACGTCAATCGGAGCAGCCAGTCCCTGGTTCAACACGGAGTCCACCAGACTCCCCGTCTGGAAGAACGTGCTCAATTCCGGGCACTCTTCCGCCAGCCGCTTCCGCAGCAGATTCATGTATTCAAAGCTGCTCTTCTTGCGTTCCGGCGAAAGGCTCACCTGCACAAACCCCGTGTGCATCGCCGAATTCGTCGTGTACACCGCGGATATCTCCGGCGTCACGCCGAGATTCGATACCACCGTCTCCAACTCTTCCTTCGGCACCACGGAGCGGATCAGATTCTCCACCTTCTCCGCCTCCGACTCGGTCACCGCCAGCCGCGCCCCCGAAGGCGCCTTGAAGTTCACCACAAACTGGCCCGCATCCGTCATCGGGAAGAATGCCATCCCAATCCCGCGCACCTGGGTCAGGGACGCCGCGAACGCCAGCGCGCACAACGCCAGCGTCATCTTCGGATAGCGGATCGTGCGCACCGCCACCGCCGTATACCCCTCCAGCAACTTCGCAAACATCCGGTTGAACCCGACGTTAAACGTCTCGCCCCAACTCAGCTTGCGCAGCGCGGCTTCCATCCCTGGCTGATGGTGCGGCTTCAGATACCGCGCGCAGAACAGCGGCACCACCGTCATCGCCACCACGTAGGAAGCGAACAGCGAAATTACCACCGCCAGCGCCAGCGCACTGAACAGAAACTTGCTCACGCCATAAAGAAAGGTCACCGGGAAAAACACGATCGCCGTCGTCAGGGTCGCCGCCAGCACTGGTAATGCCACTTCCCGCCCGCCCCGTTCGGCTGCCTCCTCGGCCGGCGCTCCCATTTCCAAATGCCGGTAGATGTTCTCCAATACCACCACCGAGTTGTCGATGAGCCGCGAAAACGCCAGCGCCAATCCTCCCAACACCATCGTGTTGATCGTGCTCCCGCCAAAGTACAGCACCACGAACGTGGCCAGCGCCGATAACGGAATTGAAAACAGAACACCCACCGTCGCCCGCATACTGCCCAGAAACACCAGAATCATCACCGACGTCAGCACCAGCCCGATCGAGCCTTCATGCAACAGGTTGCGAATCGCCGTCCGGATGAACCGCGACTGATCGAACACCACCTTCGTCGAAAACGACGCAGGCACGTCCAGCAGGTTCCCCACCACCTTGTTCACCCCATCCACCACACTGAGCGTGTTGCTGTTGCCTCCCTGCTTCAGCACCGGCAGGTATACGGAACGCGCTCCATCCACCCGCACCACGCTCGTTTGAATCTGTTGGGCATCTTTGGCCACACCAATGTCCGTTACTCGCACCGGAGCGCCGTTCGCCATCTTGATCGGCAGTTGGTTGATCTCCTCCACTGTCTCCAATTGGCTGTTCGCATAGATTGCGTAATCACGCACTCCTACCTGCAGGTCTCCCGCAGGCAATAGCAAGTTCGAATCATTGACGGCCCGTACGACGTCCATCAGGCTCATCTGATACGCCTCGAGCTTCATCGGATCGGCATAAATCATGATCTGCCGGTAGAGCCCGCCAAACGGCTGCGGCACGCTCGACCCCGGCACCGTCGCAATCTGGTTGCGCACCACATATTGCCCCAAATCGCGGATCTGCGTCTCCGTCAATCCCTCTCCGCGCAGCGTTACCAGGCATACCGGCAGGCTCGAAGCGTCAAACTTCAACACCACCGGCGGCAGCGTCCCAGGCGGCAATCGCCGTAACTGCGCCATCGCCAGGTTCGAGATCGACGACACAGCCGCGTCTCCATTCGATCCCGGCTGGAAATACACCTTGATCACGCTCACACTCGGCAGAGATCGCGACTCTATATGTTCCACGTTACTGGCGAGGGTAAAGAATCGCTCAAACCTCGCCGTAATATCCGCCTCAATCTGCTCCGGCGGCATGCCATTGAAGAACGTGGCCACCACCACCACCGGAATGTTCATCTCGGGAAAAATGTCCACCGGCATTTGCACTACCGCGCTCAACCCGACCACCAGCACGATCATGCAAACGACGATGATGAAATAGGGATTCCGAATTGCAAACTTCGACACGTTACTTCTGTCCTCGCATGGGCGAAATTACGGTCTCTTTCGCCACCACTTGTTGGCCCGGTTTCAACGCATCCCGCCGCCCGATCACCACCTGTTCATCCAGGGAAAGTCCGCTCCGGATTTCCAGCAGGTCCGCGTTCTCGAACCCTAACGTGACACCCCGCCGCTCCACGATGCCGTCGGGTTTCACCACCAGAACCGATGCCTGCTCTCCGCCGCGGTCCACCGCCAGAATCGGCACGCTCAACACGGACCGCGGCTCTCGCAAACTGATCGTCGCCTCGGCAAACATCCCGGGGATCAGCACGCCCTGAGGATTCGAAACGTCCACTTCCGTCTCCATCGTCCGCGTCGCCGTCACAATCCGTTGGGAAAAGCGTGCCACCCTGCCTTTGAACTCCCGGTCCAGGGAAGGCACCCGAACATCTACGGCCGCCCCCAGCCGGATCTGGCTCACCGCCGATTCCGGCACCGGCAGCATCAGCCGCAACATCCGGTTGTCGGAGATTCGCACCACCGGCAGCGCCTGCGTATGCGACGACGTCCCTGCCTGAATCATCGCCCCGTTATCCAGGTAGCGTTTCGTCACCACCCCCGTAAACGGCGCCGTCACCTGCAGGTAGGTTTGCAGCGTGTGCGCCTTGCGCGCGTCCGCCTCACTCACTTCCACACTCTTCAGTGCGGCCGATAGCGCTGACTTCGCCGTCGAAATCTGCGCCTCCGCCACCAGATCGCGATTCCGCGCATCGTCCACTTCCTGCTGCGCCACTAAGCCTTGTTTGTTCTTCGCCACACCCGCTATGCGCTCCGCCGTCAAATGCGCCATCTTGTGCGACGTTTCCGCTCGCTCTACCTCCGTCCGCACCCGGGCCACATCGGCCTTGCTTCGTTCAATCGCGGCGTTCGCCTTGATCAATTCATCGCCCATTTCGGGAACTTCCAACTCGGCCAGTAATTGCCCCGCTTTCACCTGGTCTCCCACGTCCACATAGACCTTCTTGATGTACCCGGAAAGCTTGGCCATTACATCCACTTCCTGGTAAGGGACGAACTCTGCCGTTAGAACCAGGTCGTTGGTCATCTTCACTTGCGCCGCGCGAGCAACCGCAACCGTCGTCTTCTGAGGCGTCGAGGCAGTTACCACTGTGGGCTCCCCGCGCCTTCCGCATCCCACAGACATCACGGCGGCGGCCAGAAAGAGCATCCTTTTCTGCATTCTCCTTCAAACCTATCACGCTACCCCCATGCGTTCGGCCGTGATAAACTCACTTCTGTTCCAGGAGAATCATGTCGCGGCATCTTTTTTCAACCGTTTTGATCGTCTCCTCCGTGGCCTGCGGAGAGACCCTTTACCTGAGTAATTTCACACTGATAGACGGCACCGGCGCCGCCGCCGTCCCGAACGCGGCCATGGTCGTCACCGATGGCCGCATCCAGTCCGTCGGGTCAAAAGATAAGCTCCCTCAACCAAAAGATAGTAAAGCCATCGATCTCTCCGGCAAATTCGTCATGCCGGGGGTCATCAACCTCCACGGCCACCTCGGCAATGTCGTTGATCTGACGCAGGATCCCAAGAATTTCACGAAAGCCAATGTCGAGGCGCAGCTGAAAACGTACGCCCAATACGGCGTTACCGCCGTGCTCAGCATGGGCAGCGACCAGCCGCTTGTCTACGACCTCCGCGCCGCTCAGCGCAAAGGCCGGCCCACCATGGCCCGCATCTTCACCGCCGGAAAAGGCTTCACCGGCCCCGCCGGTTACCCCACCTCAGCCCCCGGCATGAAGGGTGTCCCCTACGAAATCGCCAGCCCCGCTGAAGTGCAGAAAGCCATCGACGAGCTCGCACCCAAGAACCCCGACTTCGTCAAAATCTGGGTCGACGACCACCTCGGCAAGGAAAAGAAAATCCCCACCGAAATCTCCGCCGCTATCATCGCCGCCGCAAAGAAGAAAGGGTTCCGTACCTGCGCCCACATCTTCTATTACGCGGACGCCAAGGCGCTCTCCGAAAAAGGCCTCTACGCCTGTGCCCACAGCGTCCGCGACCGCGAGGTGGATGACGCCCTCATCCAGACCATGAAGAAGAACGGCACCTGGCAGCTCGGCACCCTCGTCCGCGAATTGTCCACCTTCGTGTTCGCCAAACCCGCTCCGTTCCTCAACGACCCCTTCTTCACCCAAAGCGTCAATAAGTCCGTCCGCGACACCCTGGCCAGTGACGCCTATCTCAAGAAGCAGCAGGCCGACAAGGATCTCCCCAAGTACCCCGGCTTCCTCGCCACCGCCCAGAAGAACCTCAAGAAGCTCTATGACGCCGGCGTCCGCGTCGGCTTTGCCACCGATAGCGGCCCACCGGCCCGCTTCAGCGGCTTCTTTGAACACAAGGAAATGGAGCTCATGGCACAGGCCGGCTTCACTCCCAGCCAGATCATCACCATCTTCTCCAAGAACTCCGCCGAGTTCCTTGGCTGGCAGAAAGACATCGGCACCATCGAAAAGGGCCACTGGGCTGACCTCGTCGTTCTTACCAAGAACCCGCTCTCCGATATCCGCAACGCCCAGTCCATTGACTCGGTCTACATCGCTGGCAACAAGGTCCGCTAGAGACTCGTGCAGCGCATCGGAATCACCTATCGCTTCGAAGAGAAGTATCCGCCCTACCGCGATGCCGTCCGCGCCGTAGGCCTCGAACCTGTCCCCATACTTCCCCCGGGAATCGATTCTCTCCAGGGTCTCGACGGCCTCCTCATCGCCGGCGGCACGGATCTGAACCCGTCCCTCTACCATCAGGATTCGCACCCCGAAAACGAAGTCCCCGACGATGAGCGCGACGCCATGGAGATCCGGCTGTTGCAGCTTGCTTTGGCCTCCAACCTCCCCGTCCTCTGCATCTGCCGCGGCCTCCAGTTATTCAACGTCGCCCTCGGTGGTGACCTGTTGCAACACCTCGACCAAACGCCGCTTCATCGCCAGCGCGGTGTCACCGATGCCCACCCCGTCGACATCGTCCCCGGCACCAGGCTCGCCGCCATCGTCGGCCCTCACAGCTTTCCCGTCAACTCCCGCCACCACCAGGCTGCCGGCCGTGTCGCCCCCGGATTGATCGTCTCCGCCCGCTCCACCGACGGCATCATCGAAGGCCTGGAGCTTCCCTCTCACCGGTTTGCTGTCGCCGTTCAATGGCACCCCGAAGACCGCGTTCCCGAGAGGGCCGAAGACACCGCACTATTCCGGGAGTTTGCCGTGGCCGCCGCACAGAAGGTTACTTAACCCTCTAAAGTTCTAGACACAAGAAGACGGGCAACCTCAGGTCTTCCTCTCATTTGCGCGGATGCCCACTGCTGGCATTCTGGATCTGGAAGTAATGAACACCATGCGCAAATACTGGATTGCCTGCCTTCTCCCCGTTTTGGCAGTCGTTGTATTCCACGCCGCGCCAAAGCCTTTCTCCCATCCTCGCGAGCGTTTCTCACCCGCGCAGAAGTCCATGAAAATCTATGACATGGAGCGCCATCAGGACGAAATGAACCGGGCCCTGACGCAGTTCCGCTCCACTGACTCGGAATAAATCAGACCCGCACATCTCCCTTCGCTCCTGCTATCATCGTGGGTTCCCACCATGGAGGAGCAGCTACCACAACAACCGGACCAGGAGCAGTCCGGCCCCTTAGCGACCATCATCGTCGCCTCCTATCGCCGTGCCAACACGCTTCGCCAATGCCTGCAGGCACTCGAGAAGTCCGATATCTTCCCCCGCCTTCAGGTCATCGTCTTAGACATCGCCAACTACGACACCACCACCCAGTGGGACCTCGATTTCCCCGGCATTACCTTCCTCCGCATGCCGCGCAACTTCGGCGCCACCCGCGCCCTCAACATCGGTATTCGTAGCGCCCAGGCCGACCACCTGCTCTTCCTCGATCCCGCCGTCCGGGTCTCCCCCACCACCGTCTCCCAACTCCTCGTCCGCTTTGAGGAGCTATCGGAAGGCGCCGTCTCCCCACTCCTCATCGATTCCGCCGGCAACCCCGTCCCGCAGGCGAGAAAATTGCCGGAACGAACCCAACTATGGGAAGCCTGGCAGGACGATGCCGGCTTGCCCTTAAGTGTCCCCTCAGTCTCTTCTGGTCCCATTGCCATCGACTACCCCGGCCGCAAAGCGCTTCTCATCCGCCGCGCCTTCCTCAAGGGAATGAACTACTTCGACGAAGGCTACGGCGATTGGGGCGGCGACCTCGAACTGGCCTACCAGATCCGTCACGCCGGCCGCAAAGCGCTCCTCCTCCCCGACGTGAAAGCAGTCGATCATTCCGCCACGGAACCCGCGCCTAACTGGTCCAACTCCCAGCGCGCCACCCTCGCCGCCGATCGCCTCAACGGAGCCTCCCACTTCCTCTCCAAACGCCTCGGCTTCGTCGCCGGCGTCCTGATCAAACTCCAGGCTATCCTCGTCACCCTGCTGCGAGCCCTCACCTTCCAGAGCCCCGGCTACAACTGGAAGCTCCTCTTCGCCCTCATCGGCGGCCAGAAAATCGACGGCTCCCAAGGCGGCGTCTAACCAGCCCGGTGGCGACGGGCCTCCAGGCCGGTCGCAGTTCAGCCTGGGAAGGCTGAACAACTCCGAACCAACTCCCAAGTCTCTGCAATATCCGCCTCGGTAGTATGGATATTCCCAATCGCCCACCGGATCACCAGCCGTCCATCCAGCACCGTCTGGCCAAGAAACGCATGGCGGTCCGCATCCACCCGCTCCAGCAGCTTCCGCGTTAGCTCATCCGGCCCCCTGAGCCGGAAGCACACCAGCGACAGAGGCACCGGAGCCACAACCTCAAACCGCTCATCCGCCGCAATCCGCTCGGCCAGCCTTTGGGCCATTTCAATGTGGTGCCGCACAATTCCCACAATCCGCTCATGCCCGAAATACCGCATCACGAACCACAGCTTCAGCGCCCGGAACCGCCGCCCCAGCGCCACGCTGTAGTCCATATAGTTCACCGCCCGCGGGTTCTCCGCCGACTGCAAATACGACGGCACCAGCGACAATGCCTGCCGCAGCACCTCCGGATGCCGCGTGTAGAACGCGCTCAAGTCAATCGGGGTGAACAGCCACTTATGCGGATTCACCACAAACGAATGCGCCCGCTCACACCCCGCCAGATAATGCCGGTACTCCGGCACCAGCCCTGCATGGCCACCGTAGGCGCCATCCACATGCAGCCATAGCTTCTCCGCTTCGCAAATATCAGCGATCTCCTGCACCGGATCCACCGCCGTCGTCGCAGTCGTCCCCACCGTCGCCACGACACAGAACGGCCGCAGCCCCGCCGCCTTGTCCGCGGCAATCGCCTCCCGCAGCAAGTCCGGCCGCATGCGGTACGCCCCATCCAGCCCGATCTTGCGTACGAACTTCTGCCCGATCCCCAGCGCCAGCGCTCCCTTCTCCACCGAGGAGTGCGCCTGTTCCGAGGTGTACAGCACCATCCCCGGCGAGCCGCCCTCGGTGCGGATCCCGCCATCGGCCATCGTACGGGCGGCCAGAATCGCGTGCATCGTCGCCAGCGACGCCGTGTCGTGAATCATCCCAAAGAACGAATCCGGAAGTCCCAGCCACTGCCGCAGCCAGCCCAGCGTCACCTGCTCCAACTCGGTCACCGCCGGCGATGACTTCCAGATCATCCCGTTCATGTTCAAAGTGGCGATCAAGGCTTCGGCCAGAATGCCAGGACCGCTCGTCGAGACGGAGAAGAAGTTGAAGAAGCGCGGATGGTTCCAGATGGTGGACGCGGGAACAATCAGGTCCTGAAAGTCGCGGAAAATCGCCTCAAAAGGCTCGCCTTGCTCCGGTGCCTGTGCCGGCAGTTGGTCCACCAGTTGGCCGGGAACAATGTCCGCGACCACCGCCCGCTGACGCGGTTCGGCCAGGTAGTTCGCTATCCAATCGACAATTTCATGGCCTGCCTTGCGGAATTCCTCCGCCGGCATATCGGCAAGGGGGGACTCGAAATCCATCGCCACACTAGGGTAGCGCAATCACTTCCATCACAAAGCTCGCATCCATCGACGGCAGCCCCTCAAACAGCAGCATGGTGCTGGCCGGCGGCTGCGCTTTGTCCAGATACTCAAAACGGATCTGGCGGATCTTGTCGATGGTGGAAGTCGCCAGCGGATAGTAGCTGGTCATCGCCGTCCGCTTCAGGTTGCCGCCCACCTGTTCCACTGTCTTCCCCAGGCGCTCAAAGGCCAGGCGAATATCGGCAGGCTCGGCCCGGAAGGCCATCTGCCCGCCCGACAGAATCACTTTCGGAGCGTTCAGAATCACGGCTTGCGAGTAGTTGGGCGAGGCCTCCAGCCCGGCCGGATTCATGGTCTTCAATGGCCCGCCGCTGCCCGCCGCGGCGCGTCCCACCGCCTCGCATTCCACCAGTCCGGTGGTCAATCCGCGCAGCACCTGAACGATCGTGTGGGCGGCTTTGGGAAACCGCTCCACCAGCATTTGCCGTTGTTGCGTATGGTCTCCCAAGGTGCTGGAAAAGCAGGTCACGCGCAGCACATCGGCGTCGGTGATACCAACACCCTTCACCGCCGTGGACAGGTTGTCGAGCGACTTGCGGAAGATCGGCTCAATCTTCTCCAAAGGCTCTTTCGAAGTCACCTGCTGGCCGGAGAAAAGCACAACACCGTGCGGATTGACCGGCTTTTTCTCCACCGCAATCGCTTCCAGCAATACCTGCGCACCTTCCTGAGGCAAGCCTCCGACCAGAATCGTGGTGAGTGCCGGCAGCGGTGCGCGCCAATCCGTAAACTCCTCACTGACGATTGCCTGGACCCGCCGCAAATCCCCAGTTCCGGCGACGAATGCACGGATCTTGAGAATCGTGGCGCCCTTGGCCAGCCGCCGTAGCGCCTTCAGGCCATCGCGCGTCTGCTGGGACAGCAGCCCTTTGGCCGACAGGGGGGCATTCAGATACAGGAAGCGCTGCGCGTCGCCCACCACAGCAGCGGGTGGATCCTTCGGAACCTCGAGGGTTTGCGTGATTTCTTCTTCGCTCTTCTTACCGCGTTTGCGGCGCTGCGCAGTGAGGAGATCCGCACAGAAGGCGAGAAGGACAACAAAAGACAGGAATATCCGCATCAAGCATACTTTCGATTGGCTTGATTGTATCAGCTACCCCAGGCAGCAAGCTACTCGCTTTCCTGCGTGGGTTTCCGTTAGTAACACTGCGCCAGACTCTCCATCTCCGGCTGTAACGATGTCAACGCCATCTCCAGGGATTGCATGGCCTGATCCACCGCCTGCAGATCCCCGCGGCGTCCAAGCAGTTCCAACTGGAGCGCGGCTTCCTGCGCCGCCGCAGCACCAAAGTTGCCGACCGATCCTTTCAGGCTGTGAGCACTGCGCTCCACGGCCTTTGCATCGCGAGCCCGCACGGCAGCACGCACGGCCTCCAGTTGCATGGGGTATTCGTCGAGAAAGAGCTGGGCCATCTCCTGCAGCAGTTCGGAGTCTCCCCCGACCCGCTCCAGGGCTACCGCTCGATCCAAAACTGCGATCTGATTGGAAAAACTCACGACTTTGGTTCCCTTCCACTGCTGCTGCTCCCCGCCGTCCCGATACGGACCTCTAGCGGAGACAGCAAACGCCTATGCATACATTCTTATCGGCCTGATAGGCTAATGTCTACATGGACCCCTACCCCTTATCCAGTGATATTTCCCCTCGACTGCATACTTTCCGCCTTCCCACCGAGTATCGCTACTTAAGCAGGATCCCTTACAACCGCTCCGATCTGCTCTTTCTTCTCCTTCACGGCTACGGTATGAATGCCCAAACTATGTTCTCCCTTACACTCCCATTTCTGCCAGAATCCGCAGCCATTGCTTCCATTCAAGCTCCAAACCAATTCTATCTCGGTCAAACTCCCGCCAACTCCACTACCGGCTACAACTGGGGCACACGCGCCCACGGCGATGCCTCCATTGCCCTGCATCACGAAATGGTCCTTCGTGTGAGCACGGAAATGCGGGAGCTTTGCGGCCTTCCTCGCTCCCGCACCATCCTCATCGGATTCTCGCAACCGGTCGGCTTCAATTACCGTTTCGCGGCCACGTTTCCCAAAGAAATCGGAGGCGTCATCGGCATCTGCGGCGGCGTTCCCAAAGACTGGGAAACCGGTACCTACGGCCACGTCGAGGCGCCTCTTCTGCACATCGCCCGTGATGAAGACGAATTCTTCCCGGCCGCTGTTACAACGGACTATGCCCGCAAATTGCGCACCCGTGCCGGCGACGTCGAGTTTCACTCACTTCCCGGCGGTCACCGTTTCCCATCCAAGGGAAAACCGATCATCCAACAATGGCTCATTCGAAACTTCGGGCTCACTTCAGCCGCGGATGGGCGGCCGTAGAACCCGTCGTCTGCTTGGCAAAGGTCTCGGCATGCGCCTTGCGGATCGGCTCCGGGAACCCACCCATCAAGCGCTCGATGCGCGCTTGGAAATCTTTCACAATTTCCGGATTTTCCGGCGCAATATCGTAGCTTTCATCCGGATCGGTGTTCAAATCATATAGCTCGGGAGCGGGCAGCGGCAGATTGACCCGTCCTGACGCCGGCGCCGGACTGTATACAGCCGAGTTGTACCGCGCCACATGCAGCTTGTACTTGCCCTTCCTCACGCACTGCACGTAGAGGTTATCGAAGTACAGCAGCGCCTCCCGCTCCAATTCCTGTTTCTGCCCGCTCAACAGCGGCCAGATGTCGATCCCGTCCACCGGGTTCGATGGGCTGGTTCCACAAAGCTTGGCGATGGTCGGCAGGATATCCATCGTCGACGCCACCCCGTGGCACACCTTCCCGGCGGGAATCTTTCCCGGCATGCGCGCCAGAAACGGCTCCCTGACCCCACCTTCGTAGGTGGTCCCTTTCCGCCCTCGCAGATGCCCCGGACTCCCCATGAACCACGGCCCGTTGTCCGAACTGAACAGCACCAGCGTGTTCTTTTCCAACCCGTGCTTCTTCAGCGCCGCCAGAATCTCCCCGACGCTCCAGTCGAGTTCCTGCAACACATCGCCATAGATCCCATGGGGCGACTTCCCCTTGAAGCGCGGCGAGGCCGCCAGCGGGATGTGCGGATAGGTGTGCGGCATGTAAAGGAAGAACGGCCCCCCTTTGTTCGCCTCAATGAACCGCAGGGCCTGCTCGGTATAGCGCGGTGTCAGGGTCTCCAGCGTTGCCTTCTCTTCTACTGTCTCCACCTTACCCGGCGTGGCGTGCAGCACCACCGGCGGAATCATGTCGTTCGAATAAGGGATGCCGTAGTATTCATCGAAGCCTCGCGCCGTCGGCAGATACTTCGGCAAATGCCCCAGGTGCCATTTGCCTACGCACATCGTCTTGTAGCCCGCCGGCTTCAGCAACTGGGCGATCGTCAGCTCGCCGTCCGGCAGACCCACCTGGTCCTGGGGAAAGAGCACCCGCGGTACGCCAACCCGCGTTGGATAGCGCCCGGTGAGCAACGCCGCCCGCGACGGCGAACACACCGGGTTCGCCGAGAGGAAGTTGGTGAACCGCATCCCCTCCCGCGCCATGCGATCGAGGTGCGGCGTTGCGATCTTGCCGCCATAGCAGCCCAGATCGCCGTATCCCAGGTCATCGGCGTAGATCAAAATCACGTTCGGCTTGGCATCCGCGGCAGACGCGGAGACCGCGGCGAGACCAGCCGCGGTAGAAGTGAGAAACGATCGCCTGTTCAGCATAAGTAAGTAACTGTTGTACAATATAAATTCCGGGAGGTGCATCTTCTCGAGTAGATGGCTTGGAGCGTTGCCTTCTTCTCCGGTTCTGCGTGACACATGCAGAAGTGTGTTCAACGCGCTCTTCCCTGACGACTGCCGCGTCTGCGACCAGCCTCTCCGCGAAATCCACCGCTACCCCGTTTGTTCGGCTTGTCTTCATTCGCCGCTTCCTCTGGAATCCGAGTATGCTTGCGCCGCCTGCCACATGCCGTTCGTCACACCGCATCCGCTCGATGAGAACGGGCTGTGCCAACTGTGCCGCCGCGGTCTGACCGGATTCGACGGGGCCTCTTCTTACGGTTATTACGAAGGGACACTTCGGAAGCTCATTCATCTGTACAAGTACCACGGCGTGGATACGCTGGCTGGTCCATTAGCGAATTTCCTCGTAGCCGCGCTGCCGCGTAACCAGCAGGTGGACTGGATTGTTCCCGTCCCCATGCATTGGTTTCGCCGTTGGAGGCGCGGATACAACCAGTCGGAACTGCTGGCCCGGGAACTATCCCGGCGCACCGGCATTCCGATGTGGGCGGCGTTGCGCCGCCAGAGACGGACTCCGCCGCAGGCGGGGTTGAGTGACAAAGAACGCCGGCAGAACCTGCGGGGCGCATTCGCTGTGATCGAATCGCCACGGAACCGACACGTACTGCTGATTGACGACGTGCTAACTACAGGAGCCACGGCTTCCGCCTGTGGCGCAGCCCTCAAACTGGCTGGCGCCTCTGCTGTGCAGGTGCTTACCGTGGCCCGAGTGGATCGCCGACTATCCATGCCTGCCCCACCGGGGCGGGCCATTTCGACCACAGCTTCAGGGGGATGAGGAATGCCCAGTCTGGATCGAATGCAGAATGCAGTGCTGGTACTGAACGCGAGCTATGAGCCGATCAACGTCTGCGCCGCGCGCAGAGCGTTGGTTCTGGTTCTCAAGGGCGTCGCTTCAGCTGAAGAACATGTGCCGTGCTATGTGCACTCGGCACGGCAGGCAATCAAGTTGCCGACCGTGATCCGGTTGCTCGAATACCGGCGCATCCCGCATCAGAGCAGGGCTTTGTCACGGAAGAACATCCTGCTCAGGGACCGCTATATGTGCCAGTATTGCGGCAAGACGCTGCCGTCTTCGGAATTGACGCTGGATCACGTGCTGCCGCGCTCGCGCGCGGGCGAGAGTTCCTGGGAAAACCTCGTCGCCTGCTGCAATCCCTGCAACAACCGCAAAGGGAGCCGCACGCCCGAAGAGGCCAATATGAAGCTCCACCGGGCACCGCGGCCCTTCACCTTACACACCAATCGCCACCTCATGCGCATGCTTGGCAAAGGTGACGATCAATGGCGGAAGTATCTGTTCTACTAATCTGCTCCGTTAAACCGGCCTCGGGGGTGGTGGCTTCACCGCCGCCGGCGCCGGTGTATCGCTCTTTTCCTTCTTCGGTGCATCCTTCGCCTTCACCGGGCTGATGATCACGTGATAGCTGCGCCCTTCCAGACGAGGATTGCCTTCCACGGCCCCAACTTCGGCCAGATCCGCTGCAAAACGCTGCAGCAGTTTCTGCCCCAGATCGGTATGGGCAATCTCACGGCCACGGAACTGCACAATCGCCTTCACACGGTTGCCTTCCTTGAGAAAGCGGATGGCGTGATTCCTCTTGAAGTCGTAGTCGTGGTCGTCGGTATTCGGGCGGAACTTCAGTTCCTTCACCTGGATGACGTGCTGCTTCTTCTTTGCCTCATGCGACTTCTTCTTCTGCTCATACTGCCATTGCCCATAGTCCATTGCCTTGGCAACAGGAGGCTCTGCAGTAGGGGAAACGAGAATCAGATCGAGGCCTAACTCTTGAGCCCTGCGGATCGCCGCGGGCGTTTGCATGATCTCGACGACTCCGTCCGGGAATACAGCTCGCACCTCCCGGGCGCGGATCGCTTCATTGACATTCTCGCGAATGCGAGTGCGGCGTGGGGGGAAATTTCTTGATGGAAACATTCGGAAAACAGATACGCTGTGCTGCTAAATCGCTCCTTTCTGAAACAAACAGGGGATGACCGTCTTGTTTGTAGCGGACATCCCCTTTGTAAAGATCCTGGTTAGCCCTTAGTGTAATCGGAATGTGCGCCGGTGTCTATGGGGGGGTGATACACTGGAGTCAAGTCAGAAGGCTCTTGGTGACTCCACGTCAGTTCCTCGCGATTCTTGTGCTCGCCGGCCCTGCGTCCTTATTGGCGCAACAAAACCAGCTCGACTTCAATCCATCCTTGTTCAGTGTGATGGCTGCTATCAACGCCGCGGGCTACGATGCCGACATTCAATCGCCTTCCAACCATAGCCTTCGCCACGATCTTCGCAAGCACTTTGCCACCAAGAATCTTCCTATCGTCGCCGAACTGAAGCGCTACTACCGCGACCATAAACAGGACTCCGACGCGCAGACTCTGAGCCAGTATGTCTCGTTCGCGCTGGTCACGGATGGGCCACCCAATTTCAAGTATCGTTTCCGCAGCAACGAGATTCCGCCGGAAGTGACCGCGCTCGAAGGCTTCCAGGATTTGATGAAGCGCTTCCACCAGGAAGCCCAGATCGACGCCATCTGGAAGCAGGTGCAACCTCTGTTTGAATGCCAGATTGGTGGCTGCAAGCTGAAGGACGGTACGGCTATCGAGGGTTATCACGATGCGGTCGTGCGCACGGTGCAGGAGACCAACGCTTATCTCCGCATTCCTTCGAGCGGCGGAGAGCGCTATCGCTTCCAGATCTTCCTCGACCTGCTGGCTGCTCCGAACCAGGTGATCGCGAAGAGCTTTAGTGACGAGTTCTACGTCGTGGTGACGCACTCGCCGCAACCGTCGGTGGACGCCATCCGCCATTACTTCGTGCAATATTCGGTCTCGCCTCTGGTCATGCGGCAGCAGGAGATACTCGATACGAAGAAGGGCCTCGGCGATTTCGCCGTCCCCGCTCCTCTGCTCCCCGACATCTATAAGAAGGACTTCGTGCTGCTTACGGAGAAGAGCTTCGTGAAAGCAGTCGAGTCACGGCTGATCACAGGTCCGGGCGCAATGGCACGCCGCCAGCAGATGGTGGACCAGGCGTTGGGAGAAGGCTACATTCTGACCCCTTACTTCGCCGAGGCACTCGCCGGTTACGAGAAGCAGGAGCAATCGATGCGCTTCTACTTTAAGGAAATGGCCACGGCCATCGACCTGCGGAAGGAAGACAAGCGGCTGGAAGGGGTGCAGTTCTCGACGAAAGCCGTGACGCGCACGATCAAAGCGCCCACGCCTGTGGCGCCTGCGAAGACCGCGATCGAACAGGCACTGGATGATGCCGAAGATCTGTTGACGGGGCAGAAGCTCAACGAGTCGCGCACCAAGTTCCTGGATATCCTGCGGCTCACGGATGCGAAGCCGGTCCATGCGAAGGCCTACTACGGCCTGGCCCGCGTGGCCATCCGCCAGAACGATCCCGAGTTAGGAGAGCGGCTCTTCCAGAAGACACTGGAGCTGGAGCCGGATGACAGCGTCAAGGCGTGGTCCCTTGTTTATCTCGGCCGGCTGGCCGACATCGCCGGCGAAGACGCCAAGGCGAAGGAACAGTATCAGGCGGCCCTCAACGTTCCTGGTATCTCCGACAAGGCTCGCGAGACGGCGCAGAAAGGGATGTCAGGCGAGTTTCGCCGAAAACAGCAATAATGGTTTTCTTGATAAGGAGTGTAACGATGAAGAAGTTTCTTACCCTGACCCTCGGCCTGATCGCCGCCGTCAGCCCCTCCCTCTTGGCGCAGAAGCAGCCCCAGCCGAAGTCGCAGAAGGAAGTGGATGCCATCATGGCCATCCAGAATGCGCAGGATCCCGACAGCCGTATCGCCGCCGTCGAGGCCCTCATCACCAAGTTCGCCGACACCGAGTTCAAAGGCTTCGCTCTCTACATCGCCACTGTTTCGGCCCAGCAGAAGAACGACTTTGAGAAGATGATGCTCTACGGGGAGCGCACGCTCGACGCCGACCCGAAGAACTACGCCACGATGCTGCTGATGGCCAATGCCATTGCCCAGCGCACGCGTGAACATGACCTGGACAAGGAAGAGAAACTGGGCCGCGCCGAGAAGCTGGCCAATCAGGCCGCCGAACTGGTGAAGACCGCGGCGAAGCCCAATCCGCAGTTGACGGACGAGCAGTGGGCCGGGGCGAAGAAAGACTTCGAGGCGCAGGGTCACGAAGCGCTCGGGCTGGTGGCGATGGTTCGCAAGAAGTACGACGTTGCCATCAATGAGCTGAAGGCCGCGGTGGAGTCGAGCCAGGACGTTGCCACCAGCGTCCGCCTGGGACAGGTCTACAACCTGGCGGGCAAGCACGACGAAGCGATCGCCGTCCTCGATAAGGTGATGGCCAACGCCGAAGCAGGCGCCCAGATCAAGCAGATTGCACAGGCCGAAAAAGCTCGCGCCGTGCAGGCCAAGGCAGGCAAGAAGTAAGCCAGAACGGCATGAGCGCGGGGCTGGATCTCCTCGAATCCTCTGTCGGATACCGCTTCCGGGACGCTGCGCTCCTGGACCGCGCTCTGACCCATAAATCCTATCGCTTCGAACGTCCGGCCGCCGTGCCGGGCGTTCTTGGCGACAACGAGCAACTGGAGTTTCTCGGCGACTCCGTGCTTGGCTTCCTCGTCGCCGAGCAGTTGGTTCTCCTCTATCCTGGTCTGCCCGAAGGCGGCCTCTCCAAACGCAAAGCACACCTGGTGAGCGCGCAACGCTTGTATGAAGCAGCCGAGGCATTGGATCTCGGGCGCTTTCTCCGGCTGGGGCGTGGCGAAGAGATGAGTGGGGGACGCTCTAAGCGCGCCCTGCTGGCTAACGCCTTCGAGGCGCTCATTGCAGCGCTCTATCTCGACGGTGGATTGGAAGTCGCCCGCCAGTTCATTCTGCACCACGTCATCGAAGCGTTCTCCAACGATGGTCCCGATGGGGAGTCCGCGGTGAGCGACTTCAAGAGCGCCCTGCAGGAGTACACCCAGAAGCTGAAGCTACCCACCCCGCGCTATGCCATCGTCAAGGAGCAAGGCCCGGAGCACTCAAAGACCTTCACGGTGGAGGTGCGCGTGGGAAAGGATCTGGCTTCCCGGGCGGAAGGCAATTCCAAGAAGAGCGCGGGGCAGAAAGCGGCACAACTCGCCTTGGAACAGCTCAGCCGGAATCCCGCTGAGATCAGCTAGCAACGGCGCGCTGTGAAATTTTTGCACATCAAACCGATAATTTCTGTTCCCTGACGGATCGGCTCCTGTCTTACCGGACAAACGAGGACGCAGCCTAACGGCTACCTCCCGGTAACACACTGGAGTGATCCTATGACAACAAGATCGATGCTCAGCGCGGGCCTTTTGGTGGGAGCGCTGGCTATCGCGCCCATAACGGGTTGGGCGCAAACGGCAACAGTCGAAGGGGCGCTGAGCGCCTTCGACGTAGTTAATGATTCGGGCCGCGATGTCTACGGCTTCGAGATTGAGATTGAGGGCGCAGTACCTGGCGACCTTTACTACACGATGAACGGGCAGCGTTACGGAGCAGCCGTTGTGACGCCTTACGCGACAGGGGTGCGCGTCCGGTGGTCGAGCCGCTACGACTCCGCTTCGGGGCAATACGTCACCAAGACACCGCAGCACACGCCCGGCTCGCCGTTCAGTTGGAACGACTGCTACACAGCGGGCACACGCTATGCGACCTCCGGCTGCGAGCACTTCGGCCAATCGATGCGCGCCACCGCCCCAGGCAAGATCACGAAGGTGAGCGGCTACTGGCTGATTGATGATCCGGCCAGCCATGGCAACCTGATGCAACTGCACCCGCCGGCCGCGATTCCGTTCGCGGCGTGGAGCGTGGCTCCTCCGGTGACCATCTCGACGCCCCCTGTGGTGGTGGCTGAGGTGGAAGCGCCGGAGCCGCCGGAAGCTCCGGAGAAGTACGGCGACGCGCAGTGGGTGAAGATCTTTAAGACGCAGCTCAACCGTCCGGTGACTGCCGATGAGCTTTCCTCGACGAACCCTGCGGTGGTGCCGGAAGATCTGTCGCAACTGGAGGTTTCCTGGGACATTCTGCAGGCGGATCCGCCGTCGGGTGGAAACGGAAAGCGCAACCGCACACGGCGGCAGAACCAGGGCTCGATTCAAGCGGATACGCGCACGGTGATCCGGCGCTACGAGTTGTACAAGTACACGGGCGCCTATGACTCACTGGATCACAAGGTGGCTTGCGCGGATGGGACCTGCACGGCGCCATCGGCCGGCGAGCTGGGCGATGCACTGAGCGCGCAGAACACGGCGGTGAACGTGGTAGCCGATGCGGTGACGGTGACGCGGACCGGCAACGGCTCAGTGGGCGGCGCAAGTGGCAAGATCAGTTGCGGCAATGCCTGTACAACGTTCGCGCCCAACGGCACCGCGGTGTCGCTGACGGCGAATCCTGGCGGCGCTGTGTTCACGGGATGGAGTGGAGCGTGCTCGGGTAAGGCGCTCACCTGCTCACTCAACGTGATTGGACAGGTGAAGGTAGGCGCGGAGTTCAAGAGTCAGTACACGCTGTCGGTGGGCCGGAGCAACTCTGGCACGGTGACGGCGAGCCCAACGGGCAACGACCGTCTGCTCGATTGCGGCGGCAACTGCTCGGCGAAGTTCACGGATGGAACGGCGGTCACGCTGACGGCGATTCCTCCGGCGGGCAAGACGTTCTCCAACTGGGCGGGCGCATGTTCCGGCACTGCGGCGACATGCACCGTGGTGATCACTCGCGATACGTCCGTGCAGGCTGTGTTCAACAAGTAAGGACTGAGCCGGTTTGCGAGGTATCGTAACCGGCCAGCACCTCTAACTTGCGGCGCAGGGTGGCGCGTTGCAGCACATCCAGAAAGGCTTTGATGGCAGGCAAGTCCGCCGTCTTGCGCCGCATCACGAGGTCGTAGCGCTCACTGTGAAGGGGAACAAAATCGAGGCGGAATGTTTGGGCGGCGGAGCGGGTGGCGAGGCAGACATCGGCCTCTCCCGTGAGGACGGAATAGGCCGCAGCGAGGTGTCCGTAAGAGACGCGATCATAGCCGCTGACCTTCTGATGCTCCAGGCCCGCCTGTTCGAGAAGACGGTCGAGTAAGGCGCGGCTGCCGGAGCCTGGCTCACGGTTCATGAAGCGTGTCTTTCCGGCGAGGTGCTCTGCTTTGGTGATGCCCTTCGGATTGCCGGGGGCGACGACGAAGCCTTCTTCCCAGCGGGCGAAGGTGACGACGGTGAACTCCTCTTTGGGGAACTGCTTCTTGAGGAAGGGGAGGTTGAACTCACCGGTCTTGCGGTCTTCGAGATGAGACCCCGCGATGTGGACTTTGCCTTCGACGAGCCAGTGGAGAGCGAGCTTACTGGAGGCGCCGGCGCCGACGACGTCGACGCCGCTGGCCTTCTCCACCATATGCGCGAGCAGGCCCATGGCGGGATCGCAGCCTGCCAGAACAATGCGCTTCTGCGCTGCTTCGTCTTTGGCGAACACGAGCAGATCGGCGCGGCCTTTCGTGCGCGCCGTGCTCTTGACGATGCCGTCGGCTTCAGGCATGTAGTAGGGCGAAGCGGAGACTGGCACACTAACCCAACGCGCGCCCACCTGGCAGATGCGCACTGGTTGGCCATCGTGCGGCGGCTCAGCGGAGAGGACATCGGCGGCAAGTGCATCGGGGCCGAGAGAGCCTTCTTCTTCGAGCGAGAAGAGGTCGTCGACTGTGACCTCGAGTTGGCGGGCCAGATTCAACGCGACTTCGGTGTTCGGTACGTAAGTGCCCGCTTCGATGGCGTAGATGGTCTGGCGGCTGACGTTGACGCGGCGGGCCAGATCGGATGCTGCGACACCACGGCTCTTGCGGATCTCCGCGAGGCGATTCTCCACTCGTATGTTCACAACACTCCAGTCTGGCTAAAAGTGGACCTTGGTGACAAACTCAAACACACGCGGGTCGAGGGCTGTGGTGATGGTTCCGAAGGCGGCGTTGCCGAAGCTGCCGTTGGGATTGCCGAGTGGGGGCGTGTTGGTGAGATTGAAGGCTTCGGCGCGGAACTCGAGGCGCAGGCGTTCGGTGAGGGTGAACGTCTTGCCCAGCATGAGATCGAGGGTGGCGTAGCCTGGGCCGATGACGGAGTTGCGGTTGCTGTTGCCGATGGTGAACTGCGGCGCTTGGGCGAATGCGGAGGCATCGAACCAGCGGCCTGTGGTGCGCTGGTCGGCGGCGAGGCCGGGGTTGCGCAGGCGATTCGGGCGCTGGATGCCGAAGCCGGCGAAGGCGTTGAGGTTGGTGGCCTGCGTCACCGCGATGGGACTCCCCGACTGGCGGCGGGCGATGCCGCCGATCTGCCATCCCCAGGGCAACTGATAGACGAAGCCCGAGGAGAAGATGTGCGGAATGCTGCCGGTGGAGACGTCCTTTTCGAGGCGCTTGTTGAAGCTGTCGGCGGCCTGGAAGTTGGTCACAGGTCCGGTAAGCACAGCGGAATCGAACACGGCACCGGCATCGTCGATGAGGCGGGAGAAGGTGTAGGCCGCGGTGAAGGTGAGCCCTTCGGAGAAGCGCTTCTCCAAGCGCGCCTGGAAGGAATGATAGGTGGAGTGGCCGACGTTGTTGCGGTAGAGGGCCACGGTCTGGAAGCGTGGGTAAGGCCGCAGGGATTGGACTTGGGAAAGCACCTGCGAGCCCATTGCCAGTTGCGCGGCGGTCAACTGGTTGAGGTTGACGTCAGGGACTCCAAGGCGCGTGAGCTTCGAGCCGAGGTAGCCGGTCTCGATGCTCCAGTTCGTAGCAAACGTCTTCTGAAGGGTGAGGTTCCACTGCTGGGCGTAGCCGCTGCCGTTATCGCGCTGCACGCCGAATACGCCCTGGCCTAAACCGGAGTCCGGACTGGGCGGGCGCAGGGTCACCGTTGGACCTTGCGAGAGGACGAAGGCGGGATCGATGTTGTTGAGAGACTGCTGGGTGAGTGTTTGGATGAAGGGGAACAGCGGCGTGGTGAAGGGAGTGGTGATGCCTGCCTGCTCAATCCAGGTCATGCCGTAGCCGGCGCGTACGACGAAGGACTGCGTTGCTTTGAAGGCCAGTCCAAGGCGCGGGGCGAAGTTGGTCATCTCCAGATTGCGGGCGCTACGCGGTGTGCCGTTGGCGCCGAGGAAGTCGAGCTGTTGCGTTTGCAGATTGAACACGGCTCCGCGGTTGTCGACCACGGTGGACGGGAAGTTCAGCGTATAGCGGACGCCTGCATTGACGGTGAGCCGGCGCGAGACGCGCCAATCGTCCTGGAGGAAGAACTCGGCGATGCGGGCGCGGGGCTGGATCACTTCGGGTTGGGCATCGATGGCGAAGCGGCCCACCTGGCCGGTGAGGAAAGAGGCGAATGCGTTGCCGGTGTTGGCGAGCACGGTTCCGGTTGGGGACAGGCCAGCGGTGAAGATGTTGGTGAACTGGAAATTGCCGGTGGGGCTGGGAGGCTGCAGAACATCGAGGGTCTCGAGGCGGATATCGAGGCCAGCCTTGAGGCTGTGGCTGCCGCGGACATGGGAGTAGTTGTCGATGAATTGGGTAACCGAGGTGGTGAAGTTGGCGTTGCCGCTGGCCGGCGGGCCCAACTGCTGGAAGCCGATGATGTCGTAGGTGGGAAGCACATCGGCGAATGAGGAGGCCGGGATGTTGGGGATCCGGGTGGCTTCGCTGAGGCTCTGGTTAAGGCGGACGGAGTTGCGATCGAACTTGCGGCGCGTATAGCCGAAGCGGAGTTGATTGACGGCGGCCGGCGAGAGGGTGAGCGTGTGCTCCATGGCGAGGCTGTCGGCGCGAGTGAGTGTGTTGCCGATGACCCCGGCGGTGAGATTGCCGCTGCCATCTGGCAGGGGAGTGGTGGGACGGCTATCGTCGCGGAGGTAGGAGTAGCGGCCGAAGACGCGGTGGCGGGAGCCGAAGTAGCGATCGAGGCGGCTGTCCCATTGATCGGCGGTGGTGCTGTCATTCCCGACGCGGCGGTAGTTGTTGGCGGCTGTGGCAGCACTGGGGTCGGGATAGCGGCCGAGCACGGCGAGTGAGGCCCGGTCGAGGCGCGAAGCGGGAATGGTGTTGGCTGGGAAGGCATCACGCAGGTAGGCTCCGTCGATGCGCCGGGTGGTGGCTGGATCGAAGATCGCTGTTGAGAAGACGCCCTGGCGTTGGGCCGGCGTGGGCACGGTGCTGGTGCGAACTACACCGGTGTTGAGACGCGTGCTCTGGTAATCGGCGAAGAAGAACGTCTTGCCCTTCCGCACCGGACCGCCGAGGACAAAGCCGAACTGATTGCGGCGGAAGCGGGGCTTCGCTCCTGAGGTGGCGAAGAGGTTCCGGGCATTGAGCTTCTCGTTGCGGAAGAACTCAAAGAGCGTGCCATGCAGTTCGTTCGAGCCGGACTTCTGGTTGACCATGATGACGCCGCCGTTAGAGCGGCCGTACTCGGCGGAGTAGCTGTTCACTTCGACGCGGAACTCATCGATGGCATCGATGATGGGGTAGAAGGCGACCTGGCCGGGCTCGGGTTGGAGGACGCTGATGCCGTCGTAGATGTACTCGCTGACGCGGGGGCGGCTGCCGTTGATGCGGGGCAGCAGGTTGCCGGGGGGAAGATTGACGCCGGGGGAGAGGGCGATCAAGGGGACGAAGTTGCGCCCGTCGAGCGGGAGCGTGACCACCTTTTTGCGGTCGACAACGAAGCTCACAGTACCGCGGTTCGATTCGAGCAACGGGGCTTCGGCGGTGACCTCCACGGACTGGCCTGCATCGCCTAGTTTGAGGTCGAGATCGATGCTGATGCGGTCGCCGACGCGGAGCGCGATGCCGTTGCGGGTGAGCGGGGCGAAGCCGTCTTTGTTGACGGCGATGCGGTATTCGCCGGCGGGCAGGGCGAGGAAGAGAAAGGCTCCATCCTGGCCGGTGGTCTGGGTGGCGGTGAGTCCGGTGAGGATGTTGGCGAGGGTGATTTGCGCGGACTGGACCGCGAGACCGGTGGCGTCACGAACGGTTCCGAGGAGTTCCGCCTTGGTGGATTGGCCCTGGAGAGGGGCAACCCACAGGAGGACGCCAAGGAGACATTTATACATAGCACTGTCATTTTACAATGACAACTTGCTCATTTGCTCAACTGGGCGAACACCTGCAGGGCGCGGGCTTCGAACTGCGCCTGCCATTCCGGGGCGACGAGGCTATCGCAGTCCTCCTGGGCATAGCCGGGGTTGCGGCGCTGAGCGGCGGTGGGCGTGTAGTAGATGTAGCCGTTGGTGTAGCCGGCGACGAAGTGGAATCCGGTGTTGAACTGCCGTTTGAGGCGGAGGCCGATTTCGACGGTGAGCTCGCCGGGGAAGGTGACCAGTTGGAACTCGCCGATACGGAGGCCGGCGACTTCGACGGGGAGCACAGTACGGCCGGCGGTTTCGGTCTGGTGCTGTTCGAGTAGAGCGAGGTTGGTCTGGAGGCGGGTGAGTTCCTCCATAGTCTCGATGTTGCGGAGGTAGCGGTTCATCTCTACGCGGTTGTCGGCATCCATACGGCCGAGTTCTTCGCGGCCGGTTGCGCTTTCGTGCAGATAGCGGTGCTTGTAATAAGAGGGCGACTCTCCGGCCAGGGAGTATTGCACATAGAGCTCAGTAAATGTTTTGAAGTTGAGGCTGGTGGGTGCGAGGGCAGCGATCAGCTTTTCCTTCTTCGCTCGCATGGCGGCGATGCGGGCGGCGTAGTCGGCGGCACGGGGGAGATCGAGCATCTCGTTGCGGACGCGGAACTCGGTGACCTCTTTGGTGGCGATGGCTCGTGCGGCGCGGAGTACGGAGAGTCCGAGTTGGTTGCCGAGCGGTTCGGCGTCATGGGGGGTGTGGACGTCTTTGTACTTGGCCGGGTTGATGTCGCCGGCGCAGCCCTGGATGAAGAAGGCGAGCACGTCGCGGCCGAGGTTTTCCTCGATGGCTTTGGAGGCGAATCCCGGATAGTCCGCGGTGTTGGCGCCGGAAGGAACGCCGTGGATCGGGTGAGCGGCGAAGTTGTAGATGACGGCGAGAGGAGAACCATCGAGGCGATCGAGGCGGAGGAGGCCGATTTCAGGATCGACGGGACCGGTGGCGACAACATCGGCATCACGAGGCATGGAGTAGGCGCGGCGCACGTCGGTTTCGCGGCCGTCCTTCAGGGTCATGCGGCGGTTCTCCATGATGCGGTCTTCGCGGCCCCGGCCTGCTCCGGCGCGCACGGGAGTGAGCTTGCGCCAGGCTTCTCGCGCGGCCTGGATGGTGATGGCATCGGCGTCTTTGCGCACGACGTGATGGCAGTGGCTGGCGTTGACCATGAGGTTTTTCGAAGGAACGCCGAGTTCCTTTTCGATGGCGGTGCGGATGCGAGTTAAGTAGCCGTTGTCGATGAAGCCGATTTCGCCGAGGGAGACGGCATCGACGGTGATCAACAGGCTACGGGTTTTGCCGTCATCGAGTGCGAGCACTTTGACGAAGGCGGGATCGTTGGCCGGGCCTGCCTTGTAGTCGGTGATGTCGGCTTTGGCTGCCCCAGCGCGTAAGGCGGCGGAGGCAGTTGTCGCGAGCAGGAGATGGAGGAGTAGCGGTTTCATGGACGTCTATTCAGTATGTGGTGGAGCTAGGCAGCTCTGCCGAGCACCGGCGGGGCGTTTTTGCCACAGCAGCGCTTGTATTTGTTGCCACTGCCGCAGGGGCAAAGGGCGTTGCGCGGAGTTTGTGATGAATGTGATGAATTGTGATGAATTTCGTTGTGCTGGTCTTCGGGCTCGGGTTCAGGTTCGGCTTCGGTTTGTTCGGCTTGTTCGGCAGCGCGTTCCTGGGCTTGACGGTAGCCAGTGAGGTAGGCGGCGTCGAGGAGCTGGTCGTAGGAGGCGTCTTTGGGGGTGGTGGATTTTTCGGGAGTGGTGACGAATTTGATGATGGCGAGTGCGGTGCGGACGCGGAGGGACGGGGAGGCGGTTTCGTCTTCGATAACGCGGCGGAGGATGGCGAGGGAGGGCGCGGCGAGGGAGTTCATTTCGTCTCGGGTGAGATCGATGTGGGCTTGCTTGACAGCAGCGAGCGTGTCGCGAAATTCGGGGACGTTGCGGGACCAGTGATGGACGGTGGTGCGATGAATGCCGGCAGCATCGGCGGCGGCGGTGACACTGAGGCCGGTGGACAGGGCCTCAATGATCTGGAGTTGCTTTGCGCTGAGGGATGACATGGGATTGATCTCCTGGCTGGAGCGTAGCAGCCAGGAGGTGGCGGGACGGGGTTGCGGGGGAGGTGATTGGGCTGTAAGTGATGGTGCCGATGGGAGAAATATTTTTTCGCAATCGTTGTGAACCGCGGCTTCAACGGCGCGTAGCGTCTCAGGCTTATTAAGAGCGGCAATCCAGCCTGCTTCTTTTTTCCCGCCCGACTACCGTCCCGATTTGTTATTGGTCGGGTCGACGAGTTTGCAGGTCGAGCGCGGCGTCTTCGTGGGCGGGGGATGCGCCAAATTTTGTTTGGTCATCTCTTCGCCTCGAAACGCTTCAGACTGGCCATCAGATCGCGGCGCGGCAATCTGACGGTTGGATCGTCCACTAACAGTTGGAGCGCGGCGTGAAGGTCGCGCGAAGCGCTGATTTTGTGGGTGTGAAGTTCGTCAATCACCCATAGAACGCCATGAACCTCAATATTCCTGGTTACGGCTAACGTGCGCAGATTCCCATCGCCGGTCAGCAGAATACAGCCCTTTTCTGACTCGGCTAGAACCAGAGCAAAGGCATCGTGTATAGACAGGCGAGGTGCATCTCTTAAGACCTGCTGAGCCCGGAGCACCCTTTCACCTGGAATGTCGACAACTTTCAGGCCGGTGCGGATCAGTGCGCGTTTCTGCGCTGTCGAAAAGCTCAGAAGCTCGTCCTCGAAGAGGGTATTCGGGATGAGGATCTCGTACGGCAGTCGTAGGAATGCGTCCAGAAGCGAGATCTTCTGGAGATCGATCAGGCAACTGCTATCGCTAACGACGATCCTCATTTAACTTCTGAGGCCCCTTCAACCCCTCTTCAACTTCTCCAGCCGGAAGCCGCAGAAGCTCGGCAGCCTTGGACAATGAAATCAATCCTTCCGCAAGGGCGCGGTAGCATAGTCTCTCGAAGCGGCGGGCTCGTTCATACTCGCCGCGCCGGGAAGCTGGCTCAATCTCGTCCGGCTCCTGGGTCCGCCAGCCGCGCGCGATAGACTGGAATGCATAGATCAAGGTCGCCTCAGTAATCACTTCGATCTGGCGCAGCCGCATGAGGAGCGCCGCGCCGCTCACGCGGTAGATGCGCTTGAGACCGACCAGTTCGGTGTAGCCGAGGGCGCTGCGATGTTTGCCGACCTCCTTCCGCAGGTGGCTGGCGTCCATGAGAAAAGCCCCGCCAAACACGTTGGCCGCCTTCTCCTCGTCTTTGTCGGGCAGGCAGTTGGTATCGATAAGTCGATGTGCGAGCTCGTGAGCAAGAGTGAGGCGTCGCCGCTCCAGTGAGAAGGTGTTGTTCACAACGATGACCGGAAGATCCGCCATGCCTCGTGGTCGCTTGACCATACAGGTGAAGCCCGAGATGCGGTCTGGCAGCGGAACGGTCAGCACCTTGAGCCCCTTCTCTTCCAGGAGTTCGGTCATGTTCGGGATGGGGTCGGTGCCAAGCTGCCATTCCTTGCGAACATCCGCAGCCAGGTTCTCCGCCTCCCCTGCACTGCGCAGTTTTCTGGGTTCGGCGAATGGGCTTTTCCACTGAGCGCTGTCCAATCCCAGGGCGAGTTCGATCTGAAGATAGCGCTCGATCCATTCAAGGACTTCGGTTTCGACATGGGCACGGTCTCGCGCGCTGGTGGATGCCTTCGTTCTGAACTCCACGCCGGCCAACTCAATCTGCTGGGTATCCATGAGGTAGGCCATCGATACGCCGAGCGCCTTGGTCAGAGCGATGAGAACGCCGGAACTCGGTATGTCTTCACCGCGCTCGTACTTGCCTATGGCTTGAGCGGTCACCTTGCCGCCCATCGCCGTGGAAAGGTCACGAAGTGAGAGACCGGCTTTGCGCCGGGCCAGTCTGATGCGATCCGCGATCATGAGGTCACCTTTGAGTTTCCAGGGTTCGGTTTACAATTGAAGACATATAATATGTAGTGTAAACTGAAAAGACGAATCAATCAAGCAAGTTCGACAGGAGGTCCTACATGAGTTGGCCATCGGCAAATCTCACCGCTTATTCCGCTTCCACGCCCGCGCTGGCGACCCTGGCCGCTCCGCCTGTATCAGGGCCCCGGTGGATTGCGGTCAGGCAGCGTTTCGAGCAGTTCCACAGTAATTTGAGGCTGACGAAGGCACAGGTTCAGGATGGATTAACGAAGCGCGAAGGGGTCACGGGATGCCTCAATCGGCACTATTTCGACTCCTCCTCGGAGACAGACAACAGTTTTTTCGTCGGTTCGTGGGGCAAGAACACGGCCACGCGCCCGCCGCGCGACGTGGATCTGTATTTCATGCTGCCTGAAGCGGTCTATCATCGTTTCCAGAACCATATCTGGAATCGGCAATCGGCGCTTTTGCAGGAAGTGAAGGCCGTCCTCACCAAATCCTATCCGAACACCGTCATGAGAGGCGACGGTCAGGTCGTGCTGGTAGGATTCGGCACGTATAGCGTTGAGGTCGTGCCGGCGTTCAAGCTCACGAACGGCAACTACTGGATTTGTGACACCAACAATGGCGGCCGTTACAAGGAAACGAACCCGCGGGCGGAAGCCGCGTATATCGACAACGCAGATAAGGCTAACAACACGAACCTGCGGCCTTTGATTCGGATGCTGAAGGCATGGCAATCGGAGTGCGCCGTCCCCATCAAGTCCTTTCAACTGGAACTGCTGGCGGCGGATTTCCTTGGTCAGTCGCCATGGCGTCTCAACGATTTCTTCTGGTTCGACTGGATCAGCCGCGATTTCTTTGCCTACCTTTATCAGCGCGCGAACACGTTCGTCACCGTACCGGGTACGAACGAACTGATCTTCCTGGGGAACGAGTGGCAGAGCCGGGCCGCGAGCGCCTACAACCGGGCCGTAAAAGCCTGCGAGTTCGAATCTTACAACAGGGTCGAGGCGGCTGGGGAAGAGTGGCAGAAGATCTTTGGTGCCCAGATTCCGAGGACGGCGTAGATATGGATGAGCGCACACGAAACCTGATAGACGAATGCAAGCGGTTGGAAGAATCGTGCCTTTATAGTTCGACCACGCTTTTCGAGTGGCTAAAGGTGCTGCGGGTCTGGAAGACCGTCTTCGTTGTCGTGCCCATCGTATTCGGTAGTCTGGCAACCTGGCAACTTCTTGCCCAGAAGCCTGAATTTGTGTGGTTAACCGCGATCTGTTCTCTGCTTGCTGGAATTGCCCCGGCTGTTTATAAGGCGCTTGATTTTGACATCAGCCTAGACGCAGTCGCCAAGCATGCAGGAGTAGTCAAGGTGTTGCAGGACCGATATCGGCAATGCTGGCGCGTCACGGCCCATGGTCCGTTTGATGAGTTCAAGAAGGAGTTTGATTCCCTTACTGACCGGTTGGACGCGGCACGCGCCTCAAGCCTTACGGCACCCGAGCGATACTTCCGAAAAGCGCAAAAAAAGATTAGGTCAGGTGACTATGATTTCAGCATCGACATGGAATCATAGGGCGGCAGGTAAGGCGGCACATTTTTCATGTTGGCTTACTCAGCCCTGCCAGCACGGCGCGGAAACTGTTCAGGCCTGCTTCGAGATTTTCGATAATTTCCTCGGCGATGTCATCGGGATCGGGCAGACTGTCGAGGTCTGTGAGGCTTTTTGCGTTCAAAGTGATGGTGCCGCGGGAGTGGCGCTGCCGAAGGGCATGCGCGATTGCCGCGAGAGATTCTCGCCCGACGGCGGGTTAGGCCGCCGATGTTCGAATTCAGCGCCGCTGTGAAGAGACCTTGGCACCGCTCACGGGGCCAAAGGCCGGCGGGGGCACGCGGTGGTGGGTGGCGGATTCGTAGGCGGAAGCCACCTTGATGACGTCGCCGTCGAAGCCCGGACCGGACCAGACCATCAAGCTGACCGGCATGGGGTACTTCATTTGGGTGAGGACCTTGCCGGTGACCGGCTCGTAGGATTTTTTGTTCGGCGAGAGTTCGTATTGCGGATCGTATGCGGTGCGGGTGTAGCCGGCGGGCACCTCGATTTCCGGGGCACCCATGAGGGCGGTGAACGCGCCGCAGCAACTGAGTGAGGGCCGGTTGTTGACTTCGGGTTCGGGCGCGCCGCCGAGCAGATACGGCGCGGTGGTTTGTTCCGGATTGACGAAGACATCGATCTTGTTTTCGCGCATCACCTTCAACACGACGAGACGCAAGACCGATTGCATTTTGAGGTAGCTGACCTTGGTTGGATCGGCGCGCGGGTCGTTGTCGGTGATGGCGTTTTTGGCGCGGGCCCAATCGGATTCGGTTTTGAACTTGGAGTTGGCCACCCAGGAGGCCCAATCCTTCACCTTCGCGTCGCCGCGTTCGCGCAGATACCTGTTGATGGTAAACGGGCTGCGGGGATTGGCGAGCGAAGCGCTGATGCGGCGCAGGTTGATTTTCGGGGAAAGCGGCGCTTTGCCGAGGGAGAGGGCGACCATGTAGTCGACGGAGCGGACGTCCCAGCCGGGCACGGCGAATTCCAGGTCGCCGTTGGGCAGGGTCTGGAAGAAATACTCGGGCGCGTTATGAGGGAGGATTTCGGCGAATGCGTCCTGGAAGGTGTAGCGGATGTTGGGCACGGTGGGGTCGTCGGGATAGAGCGGGTCGACGGATTCGACGAGATCCGCGCCGAGCTTGTCGCGGAGGACGGCCTTGACCTCTTTGTCGATCATGTCGCTGATGGCGGTATCGTTTTTGGTGTGTTTGACCATGAACTCACGGGCGAGGGCGACGCGGACTCCCTTGAGGGGCTTGGCGGCGACGGCGGAATCGGGGACGAGGAAGCTGGTAAAGGGCTCGTTGGGGATGATGCCTTTGGGGAGGGCGGTGAACATGTCGGCGGATTCGAAGCCCTTGATGGCGTCGAGCACGCGGGCCGCGTCGGGCACGGTTTTGCAGTGGATGCCGGCGCGGTCGCCGGGGCTTTTGCTGCCGATGCCGCCATCCATCATGATGCCTTTGGTGGTGAGGAGGTTGACGACGTTGTTGCGGGAGGCGGGGCCTTTGCAGGAAGCGAAGCCCTGCTCGCAGATGGAGCAGGTGGCGAGGTTGGCAGCGACGCTGACGCCGGAGCCTCCGCTGGTGCCTCGGGGGACGCGGGTGGTGTCGTAGGGATTGCAGGGGTTGCCGCCCCAGAGTCCGTATTGGAGGTTGTTGTCGGGCATCACTTTGGTGGCTTTGGTGGGGCCTTCCTTGGTGGGGCCGCCGACGGCGTTGGCGGTAGCGACGGCGTAGATGATGGCGCCCTTGGCGCGCAATTCGGCGATATCGGGGGAATCGGCGGGGGGAACGTCCATGGCGAAGTTGACATCGTTGCCGCCGGTGGAGCGCATGTCCTTGGCGTCGTACCAATTTTTCAAAGAGAACACGGAGCAGTACATGGGCATGGTTTTCAAGTCGGGGTTGCGGCCGAACTGCCGGTCGAGCTCGGCGGCGCGCTCGAGGGCGTCGGGCAGACGGCGGAAGGCCTCGCATTCCTTGGGCGCGCCGGCGGGGAGAGGGCCTTTGGCGGGATGGCGATCGAAGTCTCCCTTGCAGGTGACGGAGCGCTCACCGCGGATGTTGAGGGTTTCGAGGGCATTCAACTGGCCTGCATCGGGAATGCCGGTGCGCATGCCGACCTGAAGCATTACGGAGGGATCGGAGACGGAGGACTCCATGCGTCCGAACTCCAAGGGAGGGCCCTGATAGGAGTCGAGCAAGGGGAAGTAAGTGGAGGCGGCGACGGTTTGGGTTGGATAGCGGAGCGGTGCGCCGGCGCGGACCATGCCGGTAGCGGGCGGGATGGCCGCACCGTCCTTGGTGATGAGCGCCGTGCAGACGCCGTTGTAGGCCTTGGCGCGCTCGAGGTAAGCCTGGACCACGCCGGTGCAGGTGGTTCTGCCGGCGCGAATGGCGTTCTGAATATCAACGATGGAAGCTTCCTCGACGCGGAACGGGCTCGAGGTTTGCGCCCAGGCCATGGCAAGGGCTCCCATCCATCCGCACACAATCCATGCAGTACGCATTGCTCTCTCCTCAATCAGGTGGACTTTGTTTCTTAGCGCGAGGCCTTGGTCACCTTGGTGCGCACGGGGCCAAAGGCTGGGGGCGGCACGCGATGATGGGTGGCGGCTTCGTAGGCCGAGGCGAACTTGATGACGTTGCTGTCAAAGCCGGGGCCGCCCCAGAACATCATGCTGATGGGCATGGGGTGGCGCATTTTGGTGGGGGTGGTTCCGGTGACCGCGATATAGGATTTCCGATCGGGGGTCAATTCGAACTGGGGATCATAGGCTGTCTGGACGTAGCCCGCGGGGATATCGGCCTCGGGGCTTCCGGCCAAGGCGGTGAAGGCGGCGCAGCAGCTATGCGAGGGGCGGTCATTGACTTCGGGTTCGGGGGCATAGCCGAGCTTATAGGGAGTAGTGGTCTGTTCCGGGTTGACGAAGACATCGATTTTGTTTTCGTACATGACCTTGAGGATCACCATGCGGAGAACGGTCTGCATTTTGAGGTAGCTGACGGAGCCGGGGGTTTCGCGGGGGTCCTGATCGTTGATGGCGCGCTTGGCTCCTTCGCGTTCGCGATCATTTTCGAATTTGGCGTTGGCGACGTAGGCGGCCCAGTCCTTGACTTTGGAGTCGCCGCGTTCGAACAGGTATTTGTTCATGATGACGGGGCTGCTGGGATTCGCCATGCGGGCGCTGATGCGGCGGAGGTTGATCTTGTCGGAGAGCGGGGCCTTGCCGATGGCGACGGCGAGCGCATAGTCGGAGGTACGGACGTCCCAGCCGGGGACGGCGAATTCGAGTTCGCCGTTGGGCAATTCCTGCCAGAACCATTCGGGCGCATTGTGGGCGAGGATCTCGCGGAAGGCGTCCTGGAAGGTGTATTTCATGTTGGGGACGGAAGGGTCGTCGGGGTAGAGAGGGTCGGAGGATTCGACCAACTCGGCGCCGAGCTTATCGCGGAGGACGGTTTTGATTTCTTTGTCGATGAGGCCGCTGATCTCTTCGTCGTTCTTGGTGTGCTTGACCATGAACTCGCGCACGACGCCGACGCGCAGGCCCTTGAGGGGCTTGCCGCGGGCGGAGGCATCATCGACAAGGAAGCTGGCGAAGGGCTGGCTGGGGATTAGACCTTTGGGCAGGGCGGTAAACATATCCTCGGAGTTGAAGCCTTTGACGGCGTCGAGGACGAGGGTTGCGTCCTTTATGGATTTGCAGTGGATGCCGGCGCGGTCACCGGAATTCTTGCCGGTGATGCCGCCATCCATGAGGATGCCCTTGGTGGTGAGGAGATTGACGATGTTGTTGCGGGAGGCGGGGCCTTTGCAGGAAGCGGAGCTTTGTTCGCAGATGGAGCAGGTGGAGAGGTTGGCGGAAACGCTGACACCGGAGCCATTGCTGGTGCCACGCGGGACACGCTCGGTGTCGTAGGGGTTGCAGGCCTGGCCGCCCCACAAGCCGTACTGCAGGTTGGTGGGCGGAGCGCCCGCGCCGCCACGGCGGCCGCCACCGGAACCACCGGGGCCGGACACGCGGGATGCGGTTGCGATAGCGAAGATGATTGCGCCTTTGGCGCGCAGGTCGGCGACGTCGGGCGAATCGGATTTAGGGACATCCATGGCGTAGTTGACGTCGTTGCCGCCGGTGCCGCGCATATCCTTGGCGTCGTACCAATTTTTGAGGGAGAAGACGGTGCAGTACATGGGGAGTTTGGCGAGGTCGGGATTGCGCCCGTACTGCTTATCCAGTTCGGCGGCGCGTTCGAGGGCGTCGGGCATTTTGCGAAACTCCTCGCATTCTTGGGGTGCGCCGGCGGGCAAGGGGCCTTTGGACGGATGGCGGTCGAAGTCGCCTTTGCAGGTGATGGAGCGCTCGCCGCGAATGTTGAGGGTTTCGAGCGCGTTGAGTTGGCCGGCTTCGGGAAGGCCGACGCGCAAGCCGAACTGGAGTTGGACTTCGGGATCGGAGATGGAGGGCTCCATGCGGCCCAAGTCGAGAGGCGGGCCGCTGTATTGATCGAAGTTGGGGAAGACACTGGCAGCGGCGACGGTCTGGGTGGGATAGGGAAGGCGGGCGCCGCCGCGGATCATACCGAACGAAGGAGGAATGGGCGCGCCATCCTTGGTGACGAGGGCAGTGCAGGCCCCGTTGTATGCCTTGGTGCGCTCCAAGTAAGACTGCACGACGCCCTGGCAGGTGGTGCGCCCGGAGCGGATGGCAGTCTGGATGTCGGTGATGGAGGCCTCTTCAATGCGGAAGGGCTGCTGCGCGAAGATCAGGGGCAAGGCGAGAAGAGCCAGTGCCGTAGTTTTGGAATGAATCGCCATAGGTAGTCGGTTTCCCTTGTCAGAAGTTGAGTTTCATGCCGAACTGAATGCGCCGTGCATCGGTAGCGGTGGTGGTGATCAGGCCCGCGTTGCCGGGGACGCGTCCCTGGCGATCAAACACGACGTTGGCGGGAGCGGCGAAGTTGGCATGGTTGAGCGAGTTGAACAGTTCGGCACGAAACTGCCCGTTCAGCCGTTCCGTGGCCTTGAAGTTTTTGAAGATGGAGAAGTCGAGGTTGGACAAGCCGGGTTTAGTGAGGGTGTTGCGGCCCAGGTTGCCGAGGTAATACTGCGCCGGGAAGGTGAAGCACTGGGTCTTGATGTAGTTATTGGGACTGCCGGGGTTGGTGAGGGTTTTGCATTCGGGGGAGAGAACGAGGTTGGGGCGCTGCCCGAGTGCTCCGTTGGTGGTGTCGGTGCGGCTGCCGGCGCGGTCGGCGGCCAAAGCGACGGAGAAGGGATTGCCGGTGTTGGCACGGTAGATGGAGCCGAGTTGCCAACCGCCGAGGACCGACTTCTTCACGCCTTTCCACGACTTGCCGGCGGGGACTTCCCAGACGGCGCTGAAGGTGAGGTTGTGGCGCAGGTCGAATTCGGACAAGCCCCAGTTGAGGGAGGGCATGAGCGGGGTGACGAGTGCGGAAGCGCCGACATATCCGGAATTCGCAGCGGTGGAACCGGTGGAGGATGCGGTGTCCTGGCTCTTGCTCCAGGCGTAAGAGCCGACCAGTTGGAGGCCGCCGCGCAGGTTGCCTTTCACGCTGGTCTGGAAGCCGTGATAGATGGAATCGGAATTCCAGGTATTGGTGGTATTGATGGTGGCGAAGTTCGGATTGAGGACGGGAGAATTCGGATCAAAGAACCAGCCGTTGGCGGTGGGGATGGGCAGCACGGTATTCATGTTGCGTTCCACCAGAGGCAGATAGAGCCCGCGGGAAGCGGTGTAGCCGACGTCGACGAGCATGTTGCGGATGCTGCGCTGAATGCTCATGTTCCACTTCAGGCTGTAGGCGCGGCGCGGGTTGACATCGACGTAGGCGGTACGCAGCGGGCCGGTGCGGATGAGCGAATAGGCGGCATTGGGGAATGCGCCCTGGGGAATGGTGGTGGACACGCCCTGCACGAAGAACGGCGTGGATCGGGTGAGCGGGGTGTCATAGATCCAGAGCAGGGGAAGCGAGTCGAACATGCCGAAGCTGGAGCGGACGGAAGTTTTGCCGTCGCGGAAGGGATCCCAGACAAAGCCGATGCGGGGAGAGAAGTTGCGTTTGGTTGGGTTAGTGTCGTGCACCGGCCCGCCCACGCGGACAGTTGGGGAACGGAGATCGGGGAGCAGGGCCACTTTGCCGTTGACCTCGGTGGGGATGGTAAGGAACTCATAGCGCACGCCGATGTTGAGGGTGAAGTTCGGCTTCCAGCGGATGTCATCCTGGAGGTAGCCGGCGAGCATGGTTTGGCGCAAGCCACGGCGCGTATCGGAGCCGGGGAACAGGGCGGCGAAGCTGGTGGGACGGTTGGTGATGAAGTCGGAGATGGAGCCGAATTGGAAGTCGCCGCCGTTGCGGTTGGGGCTGTCGAAGTTATATTGCATGCGCTCCACGCTGAAGCCGGTCTTCAGGGAGTGCTTGCCAAGGGTGAAGTAGAAATTCTGATGGGCCTGGAAGGAATTGAAGATGAGTTCATTGACGTTCAGGGAACCGGGACCTGAGCCAGGGACGGTGATGCCGGTGACGGCGGTGGCGCCGATGTTGTAGCCGGGGAGGAAGCCAAGGGACTTATCCTCGAGGAGCGGATTCAAGACTTCGACGATGGTTTCGGCGACATTGTAGCTGCGCGAGAAGCCGACGCGGGTGACGCTCATGACGGCGGGCGAGACGAGCCAGCTCACCTCGCTCATGACGGCGTGACGGCGGGACTTGTCGCCGGAGATTTTGGTGAAGAAGGGATCGGGCGCCTGCTTGCGTGCATCGTCGATGAAGTAGCTGCCGTTGAAGCTGATGGAGTCAGTGAATTTGTGATCGACCTTGCCGAGGAGGAAGAGGCCTTTGGAATCCTTGGGGATCTGGGAGATGAATTGTCCGGTGTCGCCGTTGCCAAGCAGGCCCGCGTTGGGAAGGGGCAGCAGCCCGAACATGGGAACAATGCGCGGATCCACCTGTACGGCGCCGGTGGCGAGGCGGCCCTGGCGGGCATTGGCGCTGAGGGTATTGGCGATGGAGGTTTCGGCGAGCAACTCGCGGAGGTCCTCGTAATTGGCGAACCAGAAGGTACGGTTCTTGACGATGGGTCCGCCGGCGGAGGCTCCGAACTGATGACGGCGGAAGGCGGGTTTCTGGCGATCGAAGAAGTTGCGTGCATCAAGGGCGCTGTTGCGGTGGAAGTAGAGGAGGGTACCGTGCACTTCGTTGGTGCCGGAGCGGGTGACGGCATTGATGACGGCGCCGGTAGCGCGTCCATACTCGGCGGAATAGTTATTGGAGACGACGGAGAACTCGCGGACGGCTTCGACGCCGAGGTTGACGCCGAGCGTATTGCCGGGAGTGCTATTGGAGTTGTCGTTCATGCTGATGCCGTCGAGGCGGAAGTTATTTTCGGAGGGGCGCGCGCCGGAGACGGTGAGTTTGGCTCCGTTGCCGTTGCGCCCGCCGGCGCTGCCGACGGTGGAGATACCGGGTTCGAGGATGGCTAGCTGGGTCCAGTCGCGGCCGTTGAGGGGCAATTCGCGGATGGTGTTGCCGGTGACGGTACGGTTGACGGTGGAAGTGGCGAGATCGACGCTCAAGGTATTGGCGACTACGTCGACGGTTTCCACGACCGCGCCGACCTGGAGTTCGAAGTCGGCGACGAGATCGGCGCCGACAGTGAGGGTGATGCCGCGACGCACCTGGCTGGAGAAGCCCGGGGCGGAGACGGTGATGTCGTAGCGGCCGGGCTGGAGGTTGGCTGCGCGGTACACGCCGCTGTCGCTGGCCAGTGTTTGACGCGAGACTCCCGTCTCGACGTTAGTCAAGGTGGCGGCACTAGCGGGCACGATGGCGCCGGTAGTGTCCTTGATGGTTCCGGAGATGGTTCCTCCGGCGGTCTGCGAGAACCCGGGAAGGGGAAGCAGAAAACAAACAGCCACAGCCCCACTGAGAAGCGTCCAGGCGAAACGCGGACGTGTACTATGCAGTTTCATCGAGTACTCACTCTCCTCAAACGCCATGGATGGCGGATTCAATGTCAATCCGGACGGCGAGCCCGCGGGGCATGCCGGCCAGGTTTCGGATGCGAGCGACGGGGCAAGGATGCGATCTAGCGCGATGCCCGTTTGAGGGGCAGCGCGGGAAGCGACTTGGGAGGCACGCGATGGCGCGTGGCCTGTTCGAACGCGTAGGCGAACTGGATCAGCTTCGGCTCACTGTAGGGGCGGCCGAAGAAGGTGATGCCTGCGGGGAGGCCTTGGGGCGTGAAGCCCGCGGGCACGGCGATGGACGCGGCGAAGATCAGGAAGGTGTTGAGGTGTGGAGCGCCTTTGTGATTGACGTAGGGCGGCGCGATGCCGTCTTTGATGAGGGTAGGCGAATGCTCGACGGATTTGTGGACGATGGCATCGAGTTTGTAGTCGGCCATGATCTTCATGACGGCGAGGGTGAGCTCATCGCGGGCGGCGTCCTCGGTGAGTCCACCGGTGCGGGGGGCTTCGCGGCCACCATCGGAGCGGCGGCGCACTTTGCCGTAGTCGGGATGATTGCGGACGTCCTGCATGTTCTTCATGGGCGAAGCGGGGTTGCGGGTGAAGTAGACTGCGGCTGGATCACCGGCTCCGGCGGTGACGCCGCCATTGCCGCGGGCGGCGAGCAGTTCGGTGAGGCGGGGGATGGTGATGGGGTCGACAATTTCCGCGCCCTGTTTCTTGAGGTCGGCGACGGCGCGGTCAAAGACGGTGGTGATGTTTTTGAAGTCCTCGGAGTCTGGCTCGCTGAACTGGCCCATGGTCTGGCGGATGACGCCGATACGCGCGCCCTTGAGGCCGTTTTTGTTGAGGAATTGGGTATAGGTTTGCGGCGCCTTGCCGTAGCCGTAGGCGGTGACGGGGTCATCGGGATCATAGCCGACCATGACATCGAGGAGTGTGGCGAGGTCGGTAACGGTACGGGTCATGGGGCCGAGCGAACCGACCTTCGAGGGCCAGCCTGCCCAGACGCCGCCGCGGCTGACCAATCCAGGAGTGGGGCGCATACCGACGATGCTGTTCCAGGTAGATGGCCGGCGGATGGAGGCGAAGCCTTCCTGCCCGACTCCGATGGTGGCGTAGTTGGCGTTGACGGCCGCGCCGGTGCCGCCGGAAGAGCCTCCCACGGTGCGTTCGGTGTCGTAGGGATTGCGGGTTTCCCCAAAGAGGGAACCATAGGTATCGCCTCCGCCCATTTCTCCCAACGTGACTTTGGCGAGAACAATGGCGCCGGCTTTCTTCATCTTCTCGACGACGAAGCTATCGCGGACGGGGATGTTGTTTTTCATCACCAGAGAGCCGAGGGTGGTGGGCAGCCCGGCGACGTCCATCTGATCCTTGAAGACGACGGGGATGCCGTGGAGAGGGCCGGCAAGGCCGGACTTGCGGAAGAGCGCATCGAGTTTGCCGGCGTCGTCGAGGGCGTGCGGATTGACGGTGATGACGGCGTTGATTTTCGGGCCCTGCTTATCGTAGGCCTCAATGCGGTCAAGGTACATTTGGGTGAGCTGACGGGCGGTGAGTTTACCCGACCGGAAGGCGGCATGGACATCGGCGATGGTGGTTTCCATCACGTCAAACTGTTGCGCCGGCAGGGCGAGGGATACAGCGAGGGCCAGCGGGGCCAAGCGGATACAAAACGAGCGTGTCATTTGCCGTGGATCATCCTTTCGTGAAACTGCTGGTTAGCGCGAGGCGGTACGCGCCGGCAAAGCCGGAGTGGTTTTGGGCGGAACGCGGTGATGCGTTGCCTGCTCATAGGCGTAAGCGAATTTGATCAACACGGGCTCACTGTAGGGGCGGCCGAAGAAGGTGATGCCTCCGGGGAGGCCGTCTTCGGTGAATCCGGCGGGAACCGCGATGGAAGCCGCGTGGATGAGGAAGGTATTGAGGTGGGGCGAACCCTTCATGTTGACGTAGGGCGGATTGATGCCGTCCTTGATGAGGGTGGGGGGATGTTCGTTGGAGGTGTGGACGATGGCGTCGAGTTTGTAATCGGCCATGATCTTGAGGACGGCGGTCATCAGCTCATCGCGGGCTTGCTGATAGCTCATGCCCTCGGGCGCCGGAGCGAGGTTGCGAGGTTCCTGGCTGGTCCATTTGCGGGCCAGTTTATAGCGCGGGTCGGCCATCAGGTCCTTGGTAGTTTTGAAGGGGGAATTGGGATTGCGGGAGAAGTAGATGGCGCCTCCATCGATGCCGGAACCGCGTTCTCCGCCACCACCCATGGAGCGAGTGGCGAGGAGTTCGTTGAGGCGGGGAATGGTGATGGGGTCGACTACTTCGGCGCCGGCGGATTTCAGCTCATTCACGGCGCGGCTGAAGATATCGGCGATTTGTTTGTATCCGGGAAGGCTGGTATCGGTGGCGTTGCCCATGGGCTGGCGCAGGACTCCGATGCGCGCGCCTTTGAGGCCGTTCTTATCGAGGAATCTGGTGTAGGTATCGGGGGCCTGGCCGTAGCCGAGCGCGGTGACGGGATCGTCGGGATCGTAGCCGACCATGACGTCGAGCAGTTTCGCCATATCGGTTACGGTGCGGCACATGGGGCCAAGCGATCCGACGGGGGAAGGATATCCGCCCCAGACACCGCCGCGGCTGACCAGACCGGGGGTGGGGCGCATGCCGACGATGCTATTCCAAGTGGAAGGGCGGCGGATGGATGCAAAGCCTTCCTGGCCGATTCCAAGCGCGGCGAAGTTCGCCGATACGCTGGCGCCGGTACCGCCGGAGGAGCCTCCTGGAGTACGGGCCAAGTCGTAGGGATTGTGCGTTTCCCCGTAGAGAGAGCCATAAGAATCGCCGGCCCCTAGTTCGCCTAATGTGACTTTGGCGAGAATAATAGCGCCTGCTTTCCGCAGTTTTGCCACGACGAACGAGTCTTTGGTGGGGACATAATCCTTCATCACCAAAGAGCCCAATGTGGTGGGAATTCCGGCGGCGTCCATTTGATCTTTGAGGACGATGGGAATGCCGTGGAGAGGCCCGACGGGGCCGGATTTTTTGTACGCGGCGTCGAGTTGAGCAGCATCTTCCAAGGCGCGCGGATTGACGTTGATGACGCTATTGATTTTGGGTCCGTTGCGGTCGAAGGCTTCGATGCGGTCGAGATACATTTGCGTCAATTGGCGGGCGGTGAGCTTGCCCGATTGAAAGGCGGCGTGGATGCTCGCTACGGTAGCCTCCATGACGTCGAACTGATTCTTTGTGCTATTCGGCGCTCCTGCACAAATCTGGGCGGAAATGACCGCAGTCAGGAGAGGGAACAATCGCATGGGCGCAAACTCCTCTAAAGCGCGCGGACCAATCGCAGGGTTGTCCAAGACAAGAGACACGTCGTCCGCGACAAATTGTGGTGTGTTATGCGGGGCGTAGTTGGGACAACAGCGTCCGAACCCAAATGCCCGGCAAAACTCTACTGAGAGGGATATGTGCGTTGAGACGGGGGGCACAAAATTGTGCCACCGACGAGGGTTAACGTAGTATAAGGCCGCATTTTGCCGTGTGTCAATCGATTTTTGCGCACTTTTTGCATTCTTCTTTTTACGCCGCGAGGACCGCGCTGGCACACAAGGCGGAGGCTGCGGAACAAACTGGCTGATATGCTGTTTGGTGATGCGACGGCTTGTCTGGGCTGTCCTCTCTTTTTCTTTGTATGGCGCGGAGGATGGCGAGGGAGGGGGTTGCGGACCGGGCATGCGGGGGTTGGAGACGCGCGGTATGCGCTGGAAATACGGGAGAAAAAAATATTTCCTCCCGTTGTGATCAGCGCCGGTACGACTTGCTAGAGTCTGTGACGGCAAGCCCGTGTGGTGGCAAAGAGCAAGCCGGCAACGAGAAGAGACCAGGTGGCGGGTTCCGGAACGCTGGTGTCGGCTCCGGTCCAAATGTTGTCGACGATGCCGTCACCATTCACGGTAATGCCGGAGCCGAGCGTGAAGACATTGCCGAGTTTGGCAAAGGTGAGGGTGTGTCCGAAGTCAGAGGTGATCTCACCGCCACTGTTGAGAAAGGCATTTGCCGTGAGTGAAATGGTGAGCGTTACCGGGGTATTGAGGGCAACGGTGAAGTCCTCGGTCTGGAATGTGAATGCGGCGCCGCCGGCACTGGCCAGAGTGAGCCAAGGTGCGCTGAGGGAAAGGTTATTGCCGAGAACCTGACCGCCGTTGGTTTCGTCCAAGCCGACGATGGCGGTGCGAGTTGTGGAACCCAGGGTAATCGTCAGACGCATGCTGGCCGAACCATTGCGAACAGGGGCGATCGACATGAGGCCACTCATATCGAGGTTGAGGCTCGTGGTGGCTTGCGAGCCCGGGCCCTGGAAGATGAGATCACCCGACATGGAGGAGGTGGTGGTGGCGGTGTTCTCAAGCACAACACCAGGGGAGGCATCGCCGACCACGTGGACGTAGGACTGGAGCAATCCATAGTTGGCAGTACCAGAAGCGTCGGCCTGGATATTGCCGATGGTTGGGAAGGATTGGGAGCAACTCACCGAGTCAGTAACAGGTCCTATAGAGGAACTCACATTCGATGGGGTAATGCAAGATCCGTTTCCGACTGGATGAGAAAAGCCTACCGACAGCGTTCCGGCGGAGGCAGCAACGGGAAGAGCGGCTGTGACGACAGCCCAGGCAATCAGGTTGCGGGTAGAAAGGTTCATATTGAGTCAATCTCCGAAAGGTGGCCTTTTTGGCACTTGGTCAAATTAGCCTGCGTAGGGTCTGGATTGATCTCAAGAGTTGTGAAAAACTGTGAAAACACAACTCAAGGAAGCCTGTCAGCGGGATGAAGAAAACGAACGTGGTTGAGGTTGGTAGCTATCGAGTCGATTTGATCGCTCGAACAGTAATGCGAGATACAGAAGCGGTAGAGCTTCCATGGAGGCAATTCGAAGCGCTACGGCTGTTGATTGAGGCCGAGGGTAAGCCGGTGGAACGGGAGATGCTACTGGAGGCGCTCTGGCCGGGAGTGACAGTGGAAGAGGCGAGTTTGACGCAGTGCATTTCGCAATTGCGCAAGACACTCAACGACGGGCCTGAGACGGGTTTGATTCAAACCGTACCAAGACGAGGATACCGGTTGGGTCTACCACCAAAAGCGTTGGAAGTAACGGTACCGGAGCCGGAGAGAGACAAGCAGGAAGTTGGCGAGGGGCGCAGCAAAAAGCGGTGGGCCGTGGTGGTGGTGTGCGTGGCCGTGCTGGCAGGTGGAGGTTGGACGGCGCGGCGGATGGTGCGGAGAGCAAGAGCGGAGGACCTGGCGAGAGAAGGGCTGGCGCTGGTGCGTGTTAACAAGCCGCAGCCGGTGGCGGAAGGGAACGAACTGCTGAGGCGAGCATTGGATCTGTCTCCGAGCCTGGCGATTGCGTATGCGGGTCTTGCCGAAGGGATGGTGCGCTCGGCCCAATCGCGTCCCGGTCAGGCCAGGGCCATGGCGATGAAGGCGCTGGAGGCTGACCCGGAGTGTGGGCCGTGCCTGGCGACCGCGGGTTGGGTGTTGATGTCCCGGGAGTGGCAGTGGAAGGAGGCGATGGGGTACCTTTCGCGAGCCGTGAAGATCACGCCAGAGGATGCGCGGATTCACATTTGGCACGCACAGATTCTGGCTGTGAACGGAAAGTTGCCAGAGGCGTTGCGGGAAGCGGAACAGGCAGTGTCGATGCAGCCGGGTGAGGTGGCTCCAGTGACGATGCGGTCGGCGGTCCTTTATCTACAGGGCCGTTATGACGAGGCGATCCTGGGGGTACGGCAGGCGTTGGCGCTACAACCAACGAACTCGAGTGCGCTGAACTGGCTCTACCGGGCTTATGGAATGCAGGGGCACTATGCGGAGGCGCTGGCGGCACTGTCTTCCTCGCGGCGCCATTTTACGGGAACGTCGCCGGACACGGAGTATGAGCGTACCGGACACTGGCAGGAGTTATTACACAACCGTGGGATTGGCGAATGGGTAAAGCGGCAATTAGATGAGGAAAAAGTGCAGCCCATCAAGGACATGATGCGCTACGAGCACGCGACGTGGCGGATGTGGATTGGCGATCGACAGGGGGCGCTGGAGGAACTGGAGGGACTGTTCTCCGTTCGGCCCTACGATTCCATGTACGTCGGCGTAGATCCGGCCTTTCGCGATTTGCATAAGGAAGCGCGGTTTCAGAAGATTCTGCAGCGGATGGGATTGCAGTGAAGTGGTTCAGAGATTAGGGGTATGCTGATGGGGTGATGCTACGGTTTGTCTGGGCTGCCCTATCTTTTTCTTTGTACGGCGCGGATTTTGAGGCGGCGTCTTCCTTGTTGAAGGCGAAGTGCGGGGCGTGTCATAGCGCGAAGGCGCGGAGCGGCGGGTTGAGTGTGGAGACGCGCGAGGATGTGCTGCGCGGAGGAAAGTCAGGGGCGGTGGTGATGCCGGGGCGGCCTTCGGATAGCGTGCTGCTGAGTATGGTTTCGACAGGCAAGATGCCGATGGGCGGGGCGAAGCTTTCGGATGCGGAGATTGGGGTGCTGCGGACTTGGATTGAGAAGGAGGATGCGCGGCCTCCGGTGGGTGAGGGCGATGTGCAGGCGATTTTGAGCGCGAAGTGCTGGGTGTGCCACGGGCGGACGGAGAAGAAGGCGGGGCTCGATTTGCGGACGCGGGAATCGCTGCTGCGCGGCGGGAAGTCGGGGCCGGCGATTGTGGCGGGGAATCCGGATGCGAGTTTGCTGGTGAAACGGATTGGGGCGCAGGAGATGCCTCCGCCGAAGCTGCAGGAGCAGTTTTCGGTGCGCGGGTTGACGGATGATGAGTTCGCGAAAGTGAAGCGATGGATTGCGGAGGGGGCCGCGCCGGATCGCGAGCAGGTGATGGAAGTCAGTGCTCTGGCGGATCCGTTGGTGAAGGCGAAGGATCGGGAGTTCTGGTCGTTTCAGCCGCCGCGGCGGCCTGCGGTGCCGCAGGTGAAAGGGCGGGTGCGCAATGCGCTGGATGCGTTTGTGCTGGAACAACGAGGGAAAGATTTTGTGGAAGAGGCCGAGCCGCGCGTGCTGCTGCGGCGGGCGTTCTTCGATTTGATCGGATTGCCTCCATCGCCGGAAGAGATTGCGGAGTTTGAGAACGACCGGGCAGCGGATCGGTATGAGCGGCTGATTGGACGGTTGTTGGAGTCGCCGCATTATGGCGAACGTTGGGGACGGCACTGGTTGGATGCGGCCGGGTATGCGGATAGCGAGGGCGGGAATAATTCCGATCAGACGCGGCGGCAGGCGTGGCGCTATCGGGATTACGTGATCCGGGCGTTCAATGCGAATACTCCGTTTGACCGCTTCTTGACGGAGCAGATTGCCGGGGATGAGTTGTTTGATTACAAGTCGGCGAAGCCGTTGCGGGAGGATCAGATCAACCTGCTGGCGGCGACCGGGTTCTGGCGTATGGCTCCGGATGGGACGAATTCCACGGAGCAGAATTTTATTCCCGAGCGGATGGATGTGATCGCGGGGCAACTGGAGATTTTCGGCTCGGCGGTGATGGGGTTGTCGATTGGATGCGCGCGGTGTCACGACCATAAATACGATCCGCTGCCGGCTCGGGATTATTACCGGCTGGTGTCGATATTGACTCCGGCGTATGATCCGTATCACTGGCTGCCGGGCGAGTTTCCTTGCGGCGGGGTGGGGGCGAAGTGCGATGAAAATAACACGCGGTACATCGTGGCGAAGGCAACCGCGGAGTATGAAGAGGTGCGTGTTTTCAATGAAGGCGTGGATGCGCGGGTGAAGGAATTGCAGGCGCGGATTGAGGAGAAGGCGGCTCCGTACCGGGCTCGCTTGCTGGCGGAGAAGAAGGTGGAGAAGGCGACGTTCAAGCAATTGGAGGACGCTTATGAGGAGTTCAAGAAAGAGCGGGCGGGGTTGGAGGAACAGGTGCGGAAGGAGCGCGATAAGCGCAAGCTGCCACCGCTGATTCGCGGGTTGTTTGATTTGGGGCCGGAGCCTCCGCCGACGCGGATTCTACTGCGTGGTGATGTGGCGACTCCGGGGGCTTTGGTTGGGCCTGGTGTGCCTTCGGTGGTGGCGGCGAGTTTGAGGGAATACAAAGTGGAGCCGCTGCCGCATTCGACCGGACGGCGATTGGCGCTGGCGAAGTGGCTGACGCAGCCGGAGCATCCGTTGACGGCGCGGGTGATGGTGAATCGAATCTGGCAGCATCACTTCGGAACGGGATTGGTGCAGACGCCGGGGAATTTCGGACGGATGGGCGCGAAGCCGGAGAATCAGAAATTGCTGGATTGGCTGGCGACGGAGTTTGTGCGGAGCGGGTGGGACGTGAAGGCGATGCACCGGCTGATCATGACGTCGGCGATGTACCGGCAGCGGTCGGGGGATGATGGGTATCCGCTGCGGCGGATTGACGCCGAGTCGCTGCGGGATTCGATCTTGAAGATCGCCGGAAGGCTGGATGCGAAGGCGTTCGGGCCGGCGGATGATGTGAAGACGTTGAAGGACGGTGAGGTGATCACGGAGAGCCGGCGGCGCAGTGTGTACGTGATGCAGAAGCGGACGCAGCCGGTGTCGGTGATGGAGGGATTCGATCTGCCGTTCATGAATCCGAACTGTGTGAAGCGCGGGCAATCGGTGGTGTCGTCGCAGGCGCTGCATCTGATGAATAGCGACCTGGCGCGGGAGAACGCGCGGTACATGGCGGGACGCGTGATTGATGCGGTGGGCGATGATGCGAAGGCTCAGGTGGAACGGGCGTATCTGACGGCGCTGGCGCGGCGGCCGACGGCGGATGAAGCGGGCGCGGCGGTGTCGAGCGTGGAATTGATGACGAAGGAGTGGGGGAAGCAGTTGGAGAAGGAGCAGCCCGCTGAGCCGGTGAAGAGCCGGGCGCGGTGGCTCGCTTTGGGGACGTTGTGCCATACGCTGATGAACTCGGCGGAGTTTCTGTATATTGATTGAGGCAACGATGACGACACGCCGCGATTTCTTTTCCCGCATTTCCGATGGCATGATGGGCACGGCATTGGCCGGGCTGTTTGCCCGGGATTTGTTTGCGAAACAGACGCTCTATGATTTGACGCCGAAGAAGCCGCATCATACGCCGAAGGCGAAGGCAGTGATTCAGCTGTTCATGAATGGCGGGCCGAGCCAGGTGGATCTGTTCGATTACAAGCCGGCGTTGGAGAAGTACGCGGGGCAACCTCCGAGCCGGGATCTGGCGGCGGAAGTGCGCGCGGTGCGGGAGACGGGCGGGTTGATGCCGTCGCCGTACAAGTTCTCGCGGCATGGGAAATCGGGGCTGGAGATATCGGAACTGCTGCCGTATACGGCGAAGGTGGCGGATGAGATTGCGGTGGTGCGGTCGATGTATACGACGCACCTGGCGCATGAGGCGGCTCTGTTTTTGATGCATGGGGGACGGATTCTGCCGACGCGGCCATCGTTGGGCGCGTGGATTGTGTACGGGTTGGGATCGGAGAATCAGAATCTGCCGGCGTATGTGGTGCTGGATGATCCGAAGGGTCCACCGATCAACTTCATACAGAACTGGCAGGCGGGGTGGTTGCCGGCGGTGTATCAGGGGACGCGTGTGCGATCAGAAGGATCGCCGATTTTGAATTTGCACGCCAAGCAGGAGTATCCGGGCGGAGTGCTGGATGCGAGCCGGAGCTTGTTGCACCGGATGGACAAGGCACACCTGGAGCGGCATCCGGGGAATGTGGAATTGGCGGCGCGCATTTCGAATTACGAACTGGCGGCGCGGATGCAGATGGAAGCGACCGATGCGCTGGATCTGGCGAAGGAGAGCGACGCGACGAAGGAAGCGTACGGATTGAATGAGGAGAAGACGGCGTCGTATGGACGGCGGTGTTTGATGGCGCGGCGACTGGTGGAGCGCGGGGTGCGGCTGGTGCAGATCTATATCGAAGGGCAGATTTGGGACAACCACAATAAGATCCGGCAAGGGCTGGAGTATTCGTGCGGAAAGACGGACCGGCCGGCGGCTGCGCTGGTGCGGGATTTGAAGGAACGCGGGTTGTTGGATTCGACGCTGGTGGTTTGGGGCGGGGAGTTTGGACGATTGCCGATTGCACAGGATCCGGGGCCGAACGCGGGGCGCGATCATGGGCCTTCGGGGTTCAGTATCTGGATGGCGGGCGGCGGCGTAAAGGGCGGGATGGCGTATGGAGCGACGGATGAGATTGGGTATCGAGCAGCGGAGAACAAAGTGAGCGTGCATGATTTCCATGCGACGGTGCTGCATCAGTTGGGGATGAATCACCGGGATTTGACGATTGAGCGCGAAGGACGGAATGAGCGGATTACGGATGAATTTCCGGCGCGCGTGGTGAGCGAGATTTTGTCGTGATTGCCTTGCTGTTGATGAGTCTGGCTTGCTTTGCGCAGGAGCCGGTGTTGCGTGTGCCTCGTTTGTCGCAGGTTGTGCGGGTGGATGGGAGTTTGGATGAGTGGAAGGAACGCGCGTTTTCCGATGGAGTGTGGGACATCGAACGGCTGCGGCATGCGCCTTGGTATGACGCTTCGCGGAACCGGTTGACTTTGCATGCGGGGGAGACGGGGTCTGTTTTTGAGGATCTTTCGGCTCGGTATTACGTGGCTTGGGATGAACGGTATCTGTATTTGGGCGCGGAGGTGCGGGATAACGTGAATGATGTCGCGGATCCGGCACATGAGCCGAAGCGGTGGTATTTCAAGGACTCGATTTGCTGGTTTGTGGAGGCTCCGCGAACGGCGTCGGGGAAGAATTTTGGGGTTGGGGATAATGCGTTTTGTTTTGTGATTGACGCTTCGCGGCCGGGGTATGCGGCGTGGTGGAGGCATGGGGCTCCGGGGAAGACTTATGTGGAAGAGCCGTTGCCTGCGGGCGCTGTGGATTGGGCGGTGCGGATGACACGGAAGGGATCGGGGGATTTTGTGTTGGAGGCTCGCGTGGAGATGGCGTCGACGTTGGGCGTGAGCAATCCGGCGTGGCGGACTCCGCGAGTGGGGGATGTGTATGGGTTGGAGATTGTGCATTGCGATCCGGATGGCGGGGATTATGGCGGGCATTTTTTGATTTATGGGCGCGGGGATGATGATGCGACTTGGGGACGGATGGAGTTGGTGGGGGCTGCGGGCCCCGTGGAGAGGAAGAGGCAATGAGGTTTTTTGAGTTACGCGCCGGCCTGGAGGCCCGCGCCACCGCGATGCTTGTGCTTCTTGCGTGCAGCGCTTTTGGGCAGGATGGGCGGGGGCTGTTTCAGAAGCAGTGCTCGGTGTGCCATGGGGATGGGAGCGGGACGGAGCGGGGACCGAATTTGGCTAGTAATAGGAAGGTGCGCGCGCTGTCGGTGGAGCAGTTGCGGGCTTTGATTCGCGATGGGGTACCTGCTCGTGGGATGCCTGCGTTTCCGATGGCGGCTGGCGATTTGGATGCAGTGACGCGGTTAGTGCGATCGTTCAGTGCTCCGGCGGCGGAGAGCGGTGCGGCTGGCGATCGGGCGGCGGGAGAACGCTACTTCTTTGGCAAGGGCGGATGTTTGAATTGCCATATGGTGCGGGGCAAGGGGAAAGCGTCGGGGCCAGATTTGTCGGCGGTGGGGCGCGAGATGACGTTTGGAGAGATTGAGGAGGCGGTTCGGCGGCCGGCGGCGAAGGTTAGGCCGGGGTATCAGATGGCTTCGCTGCGGCTGCGTGATGGGTCGAGTGTTCGTGGATTTTTACGGAATGAGAGCCGGTATAACGTCCAGTTGCAGGATTTGAACGGACGGTTCCATTTGCATGCGATGGACGAGGTTTTGGAGGTTCGGCGAGAAGCGAGTTCGGTGATGCGTGCGCCTGCTTGTAGTGCGGAAGAATGCCGGGATTTGTTGGCATATTTGAGTTCGTTAGAGGGTGTGCGGGTTGGGGAGAAAGGTCCGGAGCTGGCGGGTGAGGCCAGGCCGAATGCGAAGCTGGGGGATTGGCCGAGTTATCACGGGAATCCGTCCGGAAACCGGCATAGTCTATTGACGCAGATTACTCCAGCGAACGTGAAGGATCTGGTTTTGAAGTGGGTGTTTCCGGTGAATCACAATGTGCTGGAGTTGACTCCGGTGGTGATGGACGGGGTGATGTATGTGACGGGTCCGAACCAGGTGTTTGCATTGGATGCGCGCGCGGGGCGGACGCTGTGGCATTTCTCACGGCCGATGTCGGGCGAGTCGCGGGGGGATCCGGCGAAGGGAACGAATCGTGGCGTGGCGGTGTTGGGGGACCGTGTGTTTCTGGTGACGGACAATGCGCATTTGCTGGCATTGCATCGGGTGACGGGGCAATTGCTGTGGGAAACGGCGATTACGGAGGGTGTGGAAGATAAGCGGAACATGGGGAATACGGCGGCTCCGCTGGTGGTGAATGATCTGGTGGTGGCGGGCATTTCGGGCGGCGATATGGGGATGCGCGGGTTTTTGGATGCCTACAAGGCGAGCACCGGCGAACGTGTGTGGCGCTTCTGGACGGTGCCGAAGCCGGGCGAGAAGTTGTCGGAGACATGGCAGGGAACGGCGCTGGCGCAGTTTGGCGGCGGGGCGGCAACGTGGATGACGGGCACGTTTGATGCGGAGACGAATACGGTGTTCTGGGGAACGGGGAATCCGTTTCCGGCGATGGATGGCGATCAGCGCAAGGGCGACAATCTGTATTCCGATAGCGTGCTGGCACTGGATGCGGCGACGGGGAAGTTGAAGTGGTATTACCAGTTCACGCCCCATGATTTGTATGACTGGGATGGGGGGCAGACTCCGCTGCTGGTGAACCGGGTGTATCGGGGACGGGAACGGAAGTTGCTGTTGCAGGCCAATCGCAACGGGTTCTTCTATGTGTTCGATCGCACGAATGGGGAGTTGCTGCTGGCGGAGAAGTTTGTGGACCGGTTGAATTGGGCGACGGGGATCGGGAAGGATGGGCGGCCGGTGATGGTGCCGGGATTGGAGCCGACGCAGGATGGAACAAAAGTGTGCCCGAATGTTTTGGGGGCGGCGAACTGGCCTTCTGTGGCGTTGAGTCCGGAGACGGGGTGGTTTTACGTGCAGTCTCGCGATGCGTGCGGGATTTATCGGAAGCCGCCGAGTTGGAACGGGCGGGATATTCCGCTGGAGCCGGGGCAGATGGTGTTGCGGGCGCTGGATATCGAGACGGGGAAGCGGGTGTGGGAAGTGCCGCAGGTTGGGCCGGCGGATAGCTGGGGCGGCGTGTTGTCGGCGGGTGGGGTGATCTTCTTTGGTGAAGACAGCGGCGCGTTGGGCGCTGTGGATGCGAAGACGGGGAAGGATCTGTGGCATATCCAGACGAATGCATCGGCGGCGCTGGGGGACGGGCATAGCTGGCGATCGTCACCGATGACGTTTATGGCAGGCGGGAAGCAGTATGTGGCGTTTGCGGCGGGGCCGAATATTTTGTGTTTTGGGTTGCCGTAGGAGGGATATGATAGCGGGATGCGATTTTTGCTGCTTTGGGCGGCCGCCGTTCCGCTTGTCTTCGCGCAACGGAATCTGATTCCGATGGACCCTGCTTCGGTGGAAGCGGGGAAACAGATTTATATGGGCTCGTGCTCGGGGTGCCATGGGGCGACGGGCGAAGGGAGCCAGGGGCCGAGTTTGCTTTCGGGGCGCGCCAGCCGGTTGCCGGATCGCACGCTGCTGAATTCGATTCAGAACGGGCTGCCGGGGACGAGTATGCCGGACTTTCCGATGGGTGCGCAGAAGGTGGCGCAGGTGGCGGCGTTTGTGCGGTCATTGACGGCGCCTGCGGTGGATACGGTGGTGGCGGGCGATGCCGCGCGCGGGAAGGCGCTGTTCTTCGGATCGGGGAAGTGCGTGGCGTGCCACATGATTCTGGGACAAGGCGGACATCCGGGACCTGATTTGTCGAATATCGCCGCCGAGCGCACGGTGCCGCAGTTGCGGGAAGCGGTGACGAAGCCGGGGGCGCGTATCGCCGAAGGGTTTCGCGGCGTGACGGCGGTGCTCGGGTCGGGCGCGACGGTGAAGGGCGTGGCGAAGAATTACAACAACTACTCGGTGCAGATATTGGACGGGAGCGGGAAGATGCATTTGCTGGAGACACGTGAGGTGAAGCGGCTGGATTGGACGGAGGGCTCGCTGATGCCGGCTGTGACGGGTGCGGAGGACGCGCAGAATCTGGTGGCGTTTCTGGCTACGTTGTCGACGCGGGGAGGTTCGAAATGAGAGTGCTGTTGCTGATGTGCGCGTCGGTGGTGGCTGTACAGGCCCAGGTGACGCAGGAAGCGATTGCGAAATCGCCGAACGAGAATTGGCTGACGTATCACGGAGACTACGCGGCCCAGCGGCATTCGCCGTTGAAGCAGATTACTCCGGCGAACGCGAAGTCGCTGGTGGCGAAGTGGGTGTTTCACGTTGACGGCGCGAAGAAGCTGGAAGCCTCTCCGATTGTGTATGAGGGGCTGATGTATGTTTCGAACACAAATGAGATTTATGCGTTGGATGCGCGGAACGGGCGCAAGGTTTGGTATTACCGGGCTTCGGGGGCGAAGGGGACGCGCGTCAATCGGGGCGCGGCGATCTTTGGGGATAAGGTGTACTTCGTCACCGCGGATTGCCATTTGATCGCGTTGAACCGGAATACGGGGAATCTGATTTTCGATGTGGAGTATGCGTCGATGGACGCGGGCTACACGACGTCGATTGCGCCGCTGGCGATCAAGACCGGGATTCTGGTAGGCGTGGCGGGCGGCGGATCGGGGCAGCGGGGATTCGTGGCGGCGATGCATCCGGAGACTGGGAAGGAAGTGTGGCGCTTCTGGACGGTGCCGGGGAAGGGCGAGCCAGGATCGGATACGTGGGGCGGATTTCCGGCGGAGATGGGCGGAGCGCCGACGTGGACGACGGGGTCGTATGATCCGGAGTTGAATCTGGTGTATTGGCCGACGGGGAATCCGTGGCCGGATTTTTATGGCGGGCGGCGACCGGGGGACAACCTCTATTCGGATTGCGTGGTGGCGTTGGATGGGACAACGGGAAAGATGAAGTGGTATTTCCAATTCACGCCGCATGATGTGTGGGATTGGGATGCGAATGAGAATCCGGTGTTGTTGGACGCGACGTTCCGGGGGAGGCAGCGGAAGCTGCTGGTGCAGGCGAATCGCAACGGGTTTTATTACATTCTGGACCGGGTGACGGGGGAATTTCTGCATGCCAAGCCGTTTGTGAAGAAGCTGGATTGGACGAACGGGTTGGACGATAAGGGGCGGCCGAAAGTGATTCCGGAAAAGATACCGACTCCGGCGGGGACGCGGGTTTGCCCGTCGGTACGCGGCGCGTCGAACTGGATGTCACCGGCGTACAATCCGGCGACCGGGTTGTTCTATGTGGTGACGCTGGAGCAGTGCGATTTGATTGTGGCGTCGGCGAAGGAGCCGGTGCCTGCATCGGGGTTTCGTGGGACGGGTAATGAGGGCATTCCGACGGAGCCGGGGAAGTTCTATTTGCGCGCGCTGGATGTGTTGAACGGCGATTTGAAGTGGGAGTATCCGATGCCGGGGCCGGGCGTGATGTGGGCGGGCACGGTGTCGACGGCAGGCGGGGTTGTGTTTTCGGGCGATGACGACGGGAACCTGGTGGCCGTGGATGCGAAGACGGGGAAGGATCTGTGGCACTTCGCCACGGGGCACAGCCTGTTTGCTTCGCCGGTGACGTACATGGTGGGTGGAAAGCAGTATGTGACCATCGCCACGGAGAGCGACATCTTCACGTTTGGGCTGTTTGATAGGGAATAATGAAGTGAATGTGGAAAGTGCCCTGGGTTGTAGCGGCGTTTGTGCTGCTGGTAGCCCTAACGTTTGCTGCTTATAGCAATCATTTCGACAACTCCTTTCATTTCGACGATTTTCACACGATCGTGGACAATGTGCGGCTGCACACGTTGAACGATCCGGGGCAATATTTCCGGGATCCGACGGCGTTCAGTGTGTTGACGACGCATCAGGTGTTCCGGCCGCTGGTGAGTTTGTCGCTGGCGTGGGATTGGTCGAGGGGGCGCGGGGCGACACGATGGTTTCATATTTCGACGTTCTTCTGGTTCGTTGTGCTGCTGGGGTGCATGCTGGCGCTGTTTCAAAAGCTGTTGGGGTCGCGCGGTTGGGCGCTGTTTGTGACGGCGGTGTTTGCGTTGCATCCGGTGAGCGCGGAGACGGTGAACTACATCATCCAGCGCGGGGATTTGTACGCAACGTTGGGGATTGTGGCGGCGCTGTGGATGTACGCGGCGTTTCCACGATTGCGAGTGACTGGGCTGTACCTGATTCCGTTCGCATTGGGCGCACTGGCGAAGGCGACGGCGCTGGTGTTTCCGTTGATTCTGGCTTTGTATGTGTGGATGTATGAAGAGAAGCGGTGGGGCAAGCTGGCGGTAAGGCTGGCTCCGGCAGCGGCGGCGGCAGTGTTGTTAGGGATGTGGATTGGGCGGATGACGGGGGCATCGTATCAGCCGGGGGGATTCGCTCCGGGGTTGTATCGGGCGACGCAGGGTTATGTAACGTGGCACTACTTCGCTTCGTTCTTTTTGCCGACGGGATTGACGGCGGATACGGATATGACGGTGGTGGCTGGTTATGGCGATCCGCGGGTGTTTGGCGGGGTGGTGTTTCTGGCGTTGTTTGTGGCGGCGGTGTATTTTGCGGCGCGTGCTTCGGCGTGGCGCGGGGCGGCGTTTGGGTTGGCGTGGTTCGCATTGGCGCTGATTCCCACGGCGGTGGTGCCGCTGGCGGAAGTGGCGAATGATCACCGGATGTTCATGGCGTTTCCGGGATTGTGTATCGCACTGGGTGTGACGCTGCGGAATGTGTTGGGAGGGCGGATGGCAGCGCCTTCCGTGCGATATCCGGTGCTGGCGGCAGGCCTGGTGGTGTTGAGCGCGGCGGCATTTGCCACGCGGGAACGCAATGCCGTGTGGCGCACGGAAGAGACGCTGTGGAAGGACGTGACGGTGAACAGTCCGGGGAACGGGCGCGGGTTGATGAATTATGGATTGACGCTGATGGCGCGGGGAGATATCAAGGGGGCGCTCGATTACTTTGAGCGCGCGGCGCGCATCAACCCGCAGTATCCGGTGCTGGAGATTAACCGGGCGATTGCGAAGGGGGCGTTGGGACGCGGTGCGGAAGCAGAAGTGCATTTCAAGAACGCGATTCGATGGAGCCCGGCGCAGTCGATGGGGTATTTCTATTACGCACGGTGGCTGGTGGAACAGAAGCGGTTGGCGGATGCGGAGCCATTCCTGGAGGTGGCGCTGAAGCTGAATCCGAATGATTTTCAGGCGCGGGCGTTGTTGCAGCAGGTGTACGCAGGGCTGCAGAAGTGGAGTGAGTTGCGGGAATTGGTGAAGGAGACGCTGCGCATTGCCCCGGGTGAGCCTTCGGCGCTGCACTTCCAGATGGTTCTGGAGGCGTCGGAGCGGGCATCGAAGGCAGTAGCGGAGAAGACGAGCGAGGCGGGGACGCCGGAGTCGTTTGTGGAATTATCACTGGCGCATTTCCGGGCCGGGCGGTATATGGAATGTGTTCGAGCAGCGGAGAAGGCTTTGGCGTTGCGGCCGAATTACGCCGAGGCCTACAACAATATCGCCGCTGGATACAATGCGCTGAAGATGTGGGACAAGGGAATCGCGGCGGCGCAGCAGGCTTTGCGGTTGAAGCCGGATTGGGAGTTGCCTCGGAATAATTTGACGCACGCGATGCGTGAGAAGGCGGCGGGCAAGTGAGCCTGGTGCTGCTGATTCCTGCTTATCAGCCGGGGCCGTCGTTGCCTGGGCTGGTCGCTTCGATTCTGGAAGAGACTCGAGGGTTGATTGATCGGGCGGTAGTGGTGAATGACGGCAGCGATGCACGGTGCGATGGCGTGTTTGCGGCGTTGCGGGGAATACCGGGGGTGGAGGTGATCGCGCACGCGGTGAATCTGGGCAAGGGCGCGGCGCTGCGGTATGGGTTCAACCATATTCTGACGACGGACCGCGGTGTGACGGGGATAGTGACGGCGGATGCCGATGGACAGCATTTGCCGAAGGATGTGGCTCTGACGGCGCGGGCACATGCGGGGAATCCGGAGGCGCTGATTCTGGGCTCGCGGGCGTTCCAGGGCGAGGTGCCGCTGCGGAGCCGGATCGGGAACATGCTGACGCGGACGGTGTTTCGATTGGTGACGGGATTGGCGTTGACGGATACGCAGACGGGGCTGCGGGTGTGGCCTCGGGCGCAGTGTCTGGAGGCGTTGCGGCTGCCGTTCAATGGGTATGAGTTTGAGTTTGAGCACCTGGTGCAGGCGTCGCGATCGAAGATTCAGGAAGTGCCGATTACGACGGTGTATGAGCAGGGGAATCCGACCTCGCACTTCAATCCGGTGCGGGATTCGCTTCGGATTTACTTCGTGTTTCTGCGGTATTCGGCATCAGCGGTGATGGCGGCGGTGATTGATTCGACGGTGTTCTCGGTGGCGCTGTGGAAGACGGGGGATCTGGTGGTGAGTCAGGTAGCGGGGCGGAGTCTGGCTACGCTGGTGGCGTTTTTTGTGTTGCGGAATGTGGTGTTCCGGAGCCAGGAGCAGGCCTGGAAATCGTTGCTGCGGTTTGTGACGCTGGTGGTGGTGTCGGGTGGAGTGAGCTTTCGATTGATTGAGGCGCTGGTGGATGGCGGGGTGTCGCCGCTGGGGGCGAAGTTGCTGGCGGAGGGGACGCTGTTTGTGGCGAACTTCGCGGTGCAGCGGACGTTGGTGTTCCGTCGGGAGGGGTGAGTTGAGTTATTACGAGCGGCGCTTGCCCCATTGGCAGCCGGAGGGGGCTTGGTTGTTTGTTACTTGGCGGCTGGCTGGGTCGTTACCTGCCGAGGTGAGAATGCTGACTCGGGATTCGTTTGCTCGGTGGGATTTGGAGTTGGGAAGGGCAGCTACTGGGCCGCGGTGGCTGGCGGATGCAAGGGTGGCGGATTTGGTTGCGGAGACGATTCGGTATGGGGCGGAGGTGTTGGAGTTGTATGAGCTGCGGGCTTGGGTGGTGATGGTGAATCATGTGCATTTGTTGATTCGGCCTATTGTGCCTTTGGCTCGGATTATGCGGACGATCAAGGGTTTTTCTGGACGGCGGGCGAATTTGGTTCTGGGTCGGAATGGGCCGTTTTGGATGGGGGAGTCTTATGACCATTGGGTTCGTGGGCCGGAGGAGCTGGAGAGGATTGTGAGATATATTGAGCGGAATCCGGTGGTGGTGGGGCTGGCTTCGCGGCCTGAGGATTGGAAGTGGTCTAGTGCTTCTGCTTCTTAGTTACGCGCCGGCCTGGAGGCCCGCGCCACTGCGCTTCCTAATCGTCCAATGCCAGTGGATGGCGCAGAGGGGGTCGAGGGGTTTGAGGAGTGTGTCGGCGGCGCGAACGAGGGATTGGCAGCCGGGCGGGACGAAGCTGCGGAGGTTGACTCCGCCGGAGAGCAGGTAGGAGAACCAGGGGAGCCAGCGGCGGCGCGCGATGGTGAAGGCGGAATGATCGCGCTCGAAGCGGGGGCGGTCGCGGTGGAGAACGATCCAGGTGAGGGCTTGGTTGGAATCGAGCATGGTGTTGCCGGGAGGGAAGCTCCAGTCTTTGGCGTCGTCGCGGTAGGGTTCGGGGTGGATGCGTCCGAAGAAGAAACGGCTGAATGGGGTGTGGGCGCAATCGACCATGGAGATGACGCCTCCGGGGACGAGGACTCGGTCGGCTTCGTGAAGGAATGCCGCTACGTCGGGGATGTGGTGGAAGACATGGGTGAGCAATAGGGCTTTGACGCTGGCGTCGCGAAAGGGAAGGCGGCAGCCGTCAGCGACGAGATCGACTGCGCCGGGGACGACGTCGGAGGCAATGATATCGGGGCGCTGGAGTTTGAGGCGCGAGGAGCCACTGCCGAGTTCGACGATAGCTCCGGCGTGTTGTACGGAATCCGCGTCGTCGAGGAGGAGCTTGTACCAGAGAGCGTAACAACGCTGTACAAGCGGCTTCTCGTCGAACAACCGGCTTTGGGCGGCGAACCATTCTGCGCTGCCGAGCGTGTGCGGGCGGAGCAACGGGTGGGTGGCCCAGGATTTGATTCTGGCGATCATGGCGTGATGAGTTTGTGGAGGTCGCTCGAGTGGATGGGGACGCGATTGGCGAGCTGGCCTTGCAGGCTGTCGAGTAGGGTCGTGTTTCTTGTGGCGCGGAGTGTGGCGATGGCTAGCGCGGGCGGGATGGTGAGAATGATGCCGCGCTTGTTTTGGGTGCCCCAGATGCGGTGCGTGAACTCGCGGCTGGTGAGGAGATCCGGCGCGAACAGGTTCCATGCGCCTGGTTGCGGATGGAGGGCGAGTGCGGTCATAGCAGCGAGGAAATCCTCCAGGGTGATGATGGCCACGGTGCGGGAATCCGGCGATACGAGCGGGACGATGGAAGAGAGCCGTTGGACGAGGCGGGCGTAGAGTCCACCGGGTCCGATGACGAGGCCGGGGCGAACGACGGTCGCGTTGTTGGCAAGGAAGTGCTGCTCGATGGCGTATTTTGTTCGGCCGTAGATGCTGGGCGTGTCGGGGCGGGCGCTGAAGGAGCTGAGGAAAATCTGATGAGGGACGCCTGCTGCGCGGGCGGCTTCGAACCAAGCGATGGCGCCTTGGCGATTGCGTTCTAGGGCATCGAGCGAAAAGTCGTGCGCGGCGTGGACGAGGAGGTCGCAGCCTGCCAGCAGGTGCGGAGGCATGGGTTGGCCGAGACGCAGTGAGCCGGTGTCGCGCACGGTGTGGCCTTGTTTGCGCCAATGCCTGCTGAGGGAGGAGCCGAGGAAACCGGTGGCTCCGGTGAGGAGGATGATCATGGTTTCAGCCCCGATGCGATGCGGTGGGCGTTGGCCATGATGGTGTAGGTGTGGTTCTTCGCGGGCAGGCGCGGGAAACAGGCGCCATCGCAGACGTAGACGCGGCGGGTGCCTTCGAGGCGGCCATCTTTGTGGAGTTGATAGCGGCGCGGGGAATCGCTCATGGGGAGCGTGCCTGCGTAGTGAATGCCTTCGCCGGGACTGGTGTGTTTGGCAATGACGGGCGCGGTGATGAGCCCGAGTTGGCGGAAGACGGCGCAGAGGCGCGTGGCGATGGCCGGGTCGGGACGCCATTCGTAGACGGCGTCGAGTGCTCCGTCTTCACGAAGGCGGAGGTGTTGCGTGGGGCCGGGTTCGGCGGGATGAAAGAGGATGGAGAGCGAAAGGGCGGGGATGAGATAGCGGAGCAGCCGGCGGTTGAGATCGAGGGAGAACGGAAGCAGGGAGATGAATTCGGACATCGGCGCGCCGTTGCAGCCGTAGAGGCTGGCTTGATACTTTGCGCCGAAGGTTTCCGCGGAGAGCACCATGTTCAGTTGGGCGAGCGCGCTGTCGTGCGGGTTGAGGATCTGACCGAAGGCGGAGGGGTGGAACATGGGGACCACGGTCATCGGATTGTCGAGCAGGGGCAGATGAGTGGTGTAGTCGTTGTGGGAGGCGAGAACGATGCGGGCGGTGTTGAGGGCTCCAGCGGCGAGGATGAGGGTGCGGGCGCGGAAGGTGGCTGTGCCGGAAGCACCGCGGGCGGTGACTTCGACGCCGTCACTGGTTTCGCGGAATTTGTCGACCAGCCAGCCGGGTTCGTAGGTGATGGCACCGGATTGCGCAAGATCGTCGATGGTGCGCGCGGGGTTGTACATGGCCGGGTCGCCGGTTTGGAGAAATTCGAGGGCGCGATAGGCGTAGGGCTCGCGGTTGGGACGGGGTTGGGTAATGACCGCGAGGCGGGGGCGGCCGATGGACACGCCGTGAGGGCGGCGGCGTTGATAGGCAGCGAGGATTTGCGCGCAGTTGCGGGAGAGCCGCATGGGCGGGTCGAGGGCGGGCTCGGGGCCGAACTCGTGCCAAAGATCATCGTGGTCGCCGCTGATGCCAATGTGCGCAGCGACCGCATCGTAGTGGGGTGTAAGATCCGAGGCAGAGAGGGGATAGCCTCGGAGGTCGTCTTCGTGGAAGCGATAGACGCCCGCGCCCCAGGCATTGGCGAAGCCGCCTTTGGCGAGACTGATGACGGGGCGAAAGGTGGAGGAGATTAATGGGGTGAACTGCTGCCAATCGCGGATTACGAACTCGAGGGCAGGGGCACGGAGTTTGAGGCTGACGGGAAGGCTGGGGCGGAGGTTGATGACGTGCGGCGTCATGTCCTGGGTGCGGCGCAACTCGTAGAGGTTTTGATGGAGGCGGGGAACGTTGGCGGGGGTGTGGCCGAAATCGAGGAGGCGTACGCCGCGACCGCGCAGGGCGAGGGCGGCCATTGCTCCAGCGGGACCGGAGCCGACGATGATTACCTCAGAGTCCGCGCGCATGCCACCACAGAAGCAGTGTACCCTTTGCGAAGCGGTAGCAGGCTTCGAAGGGCGCGGCGGCTAAGGCGAGCCAGGCGCGGGGTGCGGAGGGTTTGTCGAGAAGAAAGCTGTTGAGGCATTCGGGACGGGCTTCGGCAAGGGAGAGGAGGAGTTGGGCCCGTAGGGTGAGTGGGTTTGAGGGCTGGCGGAGACGGCGAGCGTATTCGGCGGCGGCGAGATCGGCGTTGGCTGCGATGAGACGGGCGGTGAGCGGGTCAGTGGGGATTTCGAGGGCGAGCTTGGCGGACTCGTATTTCTGGGCGAGCCCGGGGGGTAGGGGGGCGCGGCCTAAGAAACAGTGAAAGAACAGGTCGGCTTCTGGCATGGAATTAGAGTCTGTGCAGGCCTTCGCGGCCTGCACTGGGACCGGCCTGGAGGCCCGTCCCCACCTGGCTACCTGACGACGCCGGTGAGGGGGCTGCTGGCGCTGGCGTAGAGCTTCTTTGGCATGCGCCCAGCCTGGTAGGCGAGCCGGCCAGCGGCAACGCCGAGCTTCATCGCTTCGGCCATTTTCACTGAGTCTTCGGCGGCAGCGATGGCGGTGTTGAGCAAGACTCCGTCGAAGCCGAGTTCCATCGCCTTGGCGACGTCGCTGGCTGTGCCCACGCCTGCATCGACGATGAGCGGCACTTCGGTGATCATCTCGCGGAGGATGCGGAGATTGTTCTCGTTCTGAATGCCGAGGCCGGAGCCGATGGGCGCGGCGAGAGGCATGACAGCGGCTGCACCGGCATCAATCAGCTTGCGGGCGTTGATGAGATCGTCGGTGGTGTAAGGGAGGCAGACGAAGCCCTCCTTCGACAGGACGCGCGTGGCTTCGAGCAGACCTTCGTTGTCGGGGAAGAGCGTCTTTTCATCGCCGATCACTTCCAGCTTGACCCAATTGGAGAGACCGACCTCGCGGCCAAGGCGCGCTGTACGGATGGCCTCGTCCGCGGTGTAGCAGGCGGCGGTGTTGGGCAGGAGGAAGTATTTGGTGCGGTCGATGTAGTCGAGCAGGGACTCTTTGGAGCGGTCAGTGAGGTCGACGCGGCGCACGGCGACGGTGACGACCTCGGCTCCGGAAGCCTCGTGGCAGCGAGCCATTTCCTGGAAGCTGCGGTATTTGCCGGTGCCCACGAAGAGGCGTGAGCGGAACTCACGACCGGCAATGACAATGCGATCTTCGGGCATATCTCTTATTGTAGGCAATGGCGGTGGGTATATAATGGCGGCAGACTCTGGGCGTACGTAGGAGAAATTCCATGCTCGTCATTCCTGGGAAACAAGGCTCACTGTGCGATGGACCGACGCGGCGCGAATTGTTGCGCGCGGGATCGGTTGGGCTGCTGGGGCTGAGCCTGCCGCAATTCTTCGGCTGGCAAAAAGCGCAGGCAGCCAATAGCGCGTCGGCGAAGCTGGATGGCGCGAAGGGATTCGGCAGCGCGAAGTCGGTGCTGTTCGTCTTCCTGCAAGGCGGGCCGAGCCACCTGGATATCTGGGATCCGAAGCCGAATGCGCCTTCGAACATTCGCGGCGAGTTCAAGCCGATTGCGACGAAGGTGCCGGGAATCCAACTTTCCGAGCATATGCCGAAGCTGGCCGAGCAGGTGAAGCGCTACACGCTGATCCGTTCGATGAGCTACACGCCGAGCGGGCTGTTCAATCACACCGCGGCGATTTACCAGATGCTGACGGGGTATCCGCCGGACCGTGTTTCGCCATCGGGGCAGTTGGAGCCGCCGTCGCCGGCGGATTTCCCCACCGCCGGATCGCACATCTCAAAGATGATGCCACCGAAGGAGCCGGTGCTGCCGTTTGTGGAGATGCCGAGGCCGCTGCAGGAATCGAATGTTATCGGCAAGGGCGGGGCGGCAGGTTTTCTAGGCAAAGCATACGATCCCTACCGGCTGTATCAGGATCCGAACAAGAACGTGAAGCTGGACGATTTGTCGCTGCGCAAGGAAGTGAGTGCGGACCGGCTGAAGGACCGATTGGAGCTGCTCAAAGGGATCAACGGGTCAATGCCGCAGTTGGAGAAGGCGCTGAAGGATCAGGCCATCGATGAGTATTATGCGAAGGCATTCGACCTGGTGCTGTCGGGAAAGGCTCGCGATGCGTTCGATCTGGCGAAAGAAGACGACAAAGTGCGCGAGCGCTACGGACGCACGACGTTCGGACAAAGCCTGCTGATGGGGCGGCGGCTGATTGAGGCCGGGACGCGGTTTGTGCAGGTGAACTGGCCGGCGGTGGCGAACGGGAATCCGGAAGTGGATGCGTTCGACACGCACGCGGCGAATTTCGGGCCGTTGAAGAATCTGCATTGCCCGGTGCTCGATTCGGGCTTGTCGGCATTGGTGGAAGATATGGATCAGCGCGGCCTGCTGAAGGAGACGCTGGTGGTGGCGGTGGGTGAATTCGGTCGATCGCCGCGGATGGGCGTGAGCACGTCGGGGAATACGAATTCGCCCGATGGGCGCGATCACTGGCCCTATTGCTACACGGCGCTGGTAACGGGCGCGGGCATTCCGGGCGGCAAGCTGTATGGGGAATCGGACGCAACTGGATCGTCACCGAAGGAGAAGCCGGTACATCCGAACGATCTACTGGCGACGGTGTATTACGCGCTGGGGATCAACCCCGAGATGGAAGTACGGAATCATTTGAACCAGCCGCGCGAATTGGTGAAGGGGAAGACTCTTCCGGATCTGTGGCTGTAGCGAGGATCTCCTCGTAGTCGATCTCTTTCTCTGTTGCCGTGGCCGGGATGGCTTCCGCGAGGAGGCTCTCTTCGGTGAGTTCCTTCGCTTCGGCGGCGAGCTTCTCCTGCCGCTTCTCATGTTGCATCAGTAGAATAGAGCCGAGGGCAGGCATGGCCAGGGGCAGAAAGATCACCGAGGCGTTGGCGGCGAGCAGGAATCCAGAGGGATTATCGGTGGCATCGGCGGCGCCGGCCGTACGCGTCATCAGGTAGGTGAGGAAATGTCCGAAGGAGAGGCTGAGGACAACGAAGATACGGCTGGCGATGAGTTTGTGGCTCAGCGCGGCTCCCGCGATGACAAGCCCAACGAGAGAAATGCCGACGGGCAGACCGAAAACTACGAACATTCGGAACATAGCTCCGGCTGCAAGGGCAACGCCGATGCGGAGAAGGACGTCCATGGCTACCTCAGTATGACATTCGTCTTGAGGTGGAATCTCTCGATAGAATCACTTAAGACTCGCCCGAGAAAGTACGAGTTCTCTTGCCGATTATGACTTTGACTCGACGCAGATTTCTGAGCGGCGCCGCAGCAGCCGCGACCACCTCAGTGGCATGCCGTAAGCCGGCCGCCAAGAAGCCCAATGTGGTGGTGGTGATGACGGATGACCAGCGGTGGGATTGCCTGGGTGTGGCCGGGCATCCGTTTCTGAAGACACCGAACCTCGACAGACTGGCGAACGAAGGTGCGCGGTTTGAGAACGCGTTTGTGACCACGTCGTTGTGTTCGCCGAGCCGGGCGAGTTACCTCAGCGGGTTGTATGCGCATGCGCACGGGGTGCAGAACAATTTCACGGATTATCCGGCGGGGTTGGCGAGCTATCCACGGGCGTTGCAGGCGGCAGGGTACCAGACGGCATACATCGGCAAGTGGCACATGGGCGAGCAGAGCGACGATGCGCGGCCGGGCTTCGACTATTGGGCGAGCCATAAAGGGCAGGGCAAGTACAACGACACGGAATTCAACGTGAACGGGAAACGCGCGGTGTTGCCGGGGTATTACTCGCACGTGGTGACGAACCTGGCTGTGGATTGGTTGAAGCAGCCGCGGAGTTCACCGTTCCTGCTGATTGTGGGACATAAGGCTCCGCATGGAGTGTGGACTCCGGAGCCGAAGTATGAGCACGCGTTCGATGGAGTGAAAGTGCAGAAGCCGGCGACGGCGTATTCGACTTTGGATGGAAAGCCCGCGTGGGTGAAGGAGCGGCTGAAGACGTGGCACGGCATCGATGGCCCGTTGTATGGGACGAAGGATTTCGAGAAATTCATCCGGACGTATCATGCGACGATTCCGTCGGTGGATGACAGTGTTGGGGAGATCTACGAAACGCTGCGGACGAAGGGGGAATTGGACAATACGGTATTCGTGTTCTGCTCCGATAATGGGTTTTTGTTGGGCGAGCACGGGTCGATCGACAAGCGGACGATGTGGGAGGAATCAATCCGGGTGCCGTTGTTGATGCGTTATCCGGGGATGATCCAGCAGCCATCGGTGCGCCAGGAGATGGTGCTGAACCTGGATCTGGCTCCGACGCTGGTGGAGATGTGCGGGGCGGCGCCGCTCACTCGAGTGCATGGACGGTCGATGGTGCGAATGCTGACGATGGGGGATCCGGGGTGGCGGAAATATTTCCTATATGAGTACAATTTCGAGAACGAATTTCCGTATACGCCGAACGTAAGGGGGGTGCGATCGCAGGAATGGAAGTACATTCATTACCCGAATGGAGAGGGGCAGCCGGAGACACACAGGGCGGAGTTGTACCACTTGAAGGAGGACCCGAAGGAGACAAAGAACCTGATTGACGATGCGGGGGCGTCGCAGATGTTGACGGGGTTGCAGGGGGAACTGGCCCGACTCCTGGTGGAGACGGGGGCGTCGCCGGATCCGATGCCGGTGAACCCGAAGCTGCGGATGGAGATGCCCGCGGTGGGGATTCGGTAGGAGAGTTGGGCCACGAATTCACACGAATGCACACGAATTCAGGGAAGTGGTTGGACGGCTGAGACGGCATCGGTATTGAGTGGGCCATAGAGGTGCGGGAAGGGGGGCTGATCGGGTTCGGAGGGCTCGTACTTCAGAGGTGCGCTGAGTTTGGTTGGATCGATTTGGAGCAGAAGAAAGCCGGTGGTGACGGGGAAGAATTTGTTGCGGACGAAGGGGAGTTGGGTGGGGGTGCAGAGGTGGATGAATCCGGTTTGTGGGAGATCGGGTGTGCGGTATGTTCCGGCGGATTGGGCCGACGCCCAGGCCTCAGCCTTGGCGATGTGATAGAGAATCGGTTCGTCCACTAAGCCAGCTTAATACGACTGGAGAATACGTAGAAAGAGTCCTGTTTGCGAGCGAGCAGGCCGATGACGCCGCCTTGCAGGGTCGCGTCCTGGGCCGAGAAGACGGTGGTGCCATTGATCTTGAGGGACATCACTTCGTCCTCAAAGGCGACGGTGCAGAGGTGAGCGCCGCGGGTGGCGGCATTGGGGACGGTGATGAGCGGCGTGGAGAGCGGTTTTTCCTTGCGGTTTTCCACGAGATAGCCGCGCACCTGGAGGTCGTTTTTGACTCGGGCGACGCGAATGGCGTAGAAGCTGTTGAGGTCAGGGTCGGAATGGAGGACGAAGGAGGCAGCGCCTTTGGCCACATGGATGATGTAGCTGGCTTCGCCGGCGATGGCGTTCATGCTGGGGTGGTAGAGCAGGGGGCCAGTGGGCCGCACCGCACCCTCTTCTCTTTTCCAGCCTGGGTCAGCGCCTTTGACTCCCGTCCAACCGGGCAGATCGTTGGTGTTCTGGAAGTCGAACTCGGCGTAGGAGTCCAGGTTCCGTGCTGGTCCGAAGGAGACCAGCGAGCCAACGCCCTCAATGGAGTCGTATGCCCAGCGGGCGGCGGCCAGGAGGCCGAAGCCGAGTGAGGATAGGAACATCCTTCGGGGGAAGTGCTCGCGCTCTAGAAAAGAGAGGGGCGCCGGGCCGTTTGCACCTGGCGTTTGTACGAATGGGTCGTCGTGATCCATAGGCCTCGATATCTCCGCGTTCTACTACCTTATCGGTTTCGGCATATCCGGTCTTTAGTACGAAGCCAAAAATAGTTCTATTCTTTTTTGTCTTAGGCTAAATTACTGATCTGTTGATAGGCATTTTCACCGTACTGCAATTCCGAGCGGCGTTCATATTGGAATTGAAAGGCAGCGATGGTGTCCTCGTCGGCGGCTTTGGCGACGGTGCGGAGGGCCTGACCGATGTTGCCGCGTTCGGCCTGGCGAACAGACTTGCCGAGGGCGAGGGCGAGCTTACGGATATCGGCGAGTTCCTCTTCGTTGAGGTCGCCCTCCACATTGACGGAGACGGAGAGCTGGCGGGAAGCGGATGCACTGGCCTTGCCGTCGCCCGATTCAAGAGAGAAGGCTTGGAGGGCTTGCGCGGAGAGCGTGACTTTGTCGCCTTCGGCGGTGGTGACGGAAAGATCGAGGGAACTCGATTGTTGGCCTGAAGCGGCGCGGGTGGTATTGGTTTGCCGGGTAGGGCGTGAGAGATTGGAATCCGCCGTTTGGCAGCAAGGCGTCTGTGAGAAATTGCCAATGTGCATGGAGCATCACTCCTGCTGGTGCTTATCGGGCAGGCAGGTGTACTCTTTGAATCTCTGTTTGATACAACAGATCACAGGATGATCGATCGTAGAGATTTTTCACGGATTGCGGTGGGGGCTGCGGCGTCCACGATGTTGGGTGCGGCGAAGAAGCCGCGGGTAGCGGGGGTGGTGACGGAATACCGGCACTATTCGCATGCGGATGTAGTGGTGGGGCGGCTGCTGGGAGGAAACTCAGCGAACGGGGTGCATCATGCACCGCGGACGCAGGTGGTTTCGCTGTATACGGACCAGTCGCCGGCGCAGGATATGGCTCCGGACCTGGCGGCGCGTTTTGGCTTCCGGCGGTTTTCCACGATTCGTGAGGCGCTGACGCTGGGGGGTGGGAAGCTGGCCGTGGACGCGGTGTGTTTTGTGGGGGAGCATGGCAACTATCCGTTCAATGATCTAGGGCAGCATCTGTATCCGCGGTATGAATTGTTCAATCAGATACTGGACGTGTATGAAGCCAGCGGGCGTTCGGTGCCAACCTTCTGCGACAAGCATCTTTCTTACTCTTGGCAGAAGGCGAAGGCGATGTATGACCGGGCGGCGAAGCTGAAGGTGCCGTGGATGGCGGGTTCGTCGATTCCGGTGACGATCCGGACGCCGGTGCTGGAGATTCCGCTGGATACGCCGCTGGAAGGGGCCGTGGGTGTGGGCTACGGGCCGCACGACGCCTATGGGTTTCACCTGTTGGAATCGATGCAATGCATGATTGAGCGGCGCAGCGGCGGTGAGACGGGGATGGCGCAGGTGGAATGGGTGGAAGGGGACGGGGTATTTGCGTGGCTGGGGAGTGAGCAGGGCAAGTGGGCGCGGCCGCTGATGGAAGAAGCGCACGGGCGCAATCCTTCGCGCAAGCCGGGCACATTGGAACAGGTGGCGAACAAGCCGGTGCTGTTTGCGCTGCGCTATAAGGACGGGTTGCGGGCGGCTGGGCTCATACTTGGGCCGTCGGGTGCGGATTGGACGTTCGCCTGTAAGCGGAAGGGCGCGGCGCAATTGGATTCGACGTTCTTTGGACTGCCGGAGAAGGGCCGGCCACTGCCGCATTTCGACGGCATGGTGCATTGCATCGAAGACATGTTTGTGTCGGGGAAACCGGCGTATCCGGTGGAGCGGACGCTGCTCACCACGGGCACGCTGGCATTTCTGTTCGAATCGAAGAAGCAACGGCGGGCGGTGGAGACGCCAGAGCTTTCGGTGGTGTATCGAGCGGCGAAGAATACGTTTTTCCAGAGGGCCTGATGCGAGTTTGGCTGTTGGGAATTGCTTGTCTGGCGATGGCCGCCGGGCCAGTGTTGTTTGAGGATGTCACAGCCCGCAGCGGAGTGACGTTCCGGCACCAGGCAAGCAAGACCGCGAACAAGTACCTGATTGAATCGACCACGGGTGGCGTGGCGATGCTCGATTACGATGGCGATGGCTGGCTCGATTTGTATTTCGTGAATGGGGCGGAATTGAAGGCGGGGATGAAGGCCGGGGATGTTCCGGTGAAGAACGGAGAGAAGTTCTTCAACCGGCTGTATCGCAACAAGCACGATGGAACTTTCGATGATGTGACGGAGAAGGCTGGAGTGAGAGGAAGCGTCTACGACATGGGCGCCACTTCGGCCGACTATGACAACGACGGCGACGCCGATTTGTATGTGACGGGCTTTCCGCGGAATACGCTCTATCGCAATAACGGCGACGGGACCTTCACCGATGTGACGGCACAGGCGGGGGTGGGTGGCAAGGGATGGACATCGAGCGCGGCGTTTGTGGATGTGGATCATGACGGGAAACTGGACCTGGTTGCGGTGCGTTACGTGGACTGGGATTTCGAGCCGGACAAATGGTGCGGCGCGCATAAGGACGGGTACCGCTCCTATTGCCACCCGGATCAGTTTCAACCCATCTCCAGCCTGCTATTTCACAACAAGGGCGATGGGACATTTGAGGATTGGACGGAGCGCAGTGGCTTTGCGCCGGCGAAGGGGAAGGGGCTAGGTGTGGCGATCGAAGACTTCGATCGTGATGGGAAGGTGGATATCGCGGTGGCGATCGACTCATTCCCGCAGCAACTGTTCCACAACCTGGGCGATGGCAAGTTTAAGGAGATGGGTTTTGATGCCGGTGTTGCTTACGATGATGACGGCAATACGTATGGCGGGATGGGGATCGACTTCGCAGACTATAACAACGACGGCTGGCCGGACCTGCTGATCAACGCGCTGGCTTCGCAGCGGTATGCTTTGTATCGCAACAAGCGGGGCACGTTCGAACATTATTCGGCGCAATCGGGGATCAGCGCCTCGACGCGGATGAACTCGGGGTGGGGGATGAAGCTGGTGGATTACGACAACGACGGGTGGAAGGACATCATCATCGCGCAGGGGCACGTGATGGACAACATCATGCTGACGCAGCCGCTGGTGCCGTATCTGGAGCCGATCAAGGTGTTACGGAATCAGAAGGGGAAGTTCGTTGAGGTGCAGGCGTTCGACAAACCGCTGGCGGCGCGCGGGGCGGCGTTCGGAGATTTGAACAACGATGGGTGGCCGGACATGGCGGTGAATTGCCTGGATGGGAATGCGGTGGTGATTCTGAACCGGATCGCCAATGGAAACCACTGGATCGGGTTTGCGCTGGAAGGGACGAAGAGCAATCGAGATGGGATTGGGGCTCGGGTGACGGTGGTGACCGCCGATGGGAATGAACAGAATGTGATGGTGTCCACGTCTTCGAGTTATTTATCGGCCAACGACAAGCGGGCGCGCTTTGGTTTGGGCACGCAGACGAAGATCAGCTCCGTGGAGATTCTGTGGCCGAGTGGCGTGAAGCAGACGGTGGATGCGGGGGCGGTGGACCGGTTTGTGAAGGTCAAGGAACAATAGAGGCGCCGGGCGCGAGGACCCAGGCGGAGTTGTGCTGGGTGAAGCCGACGTGCGGGTAGTAATTGACGGCCTTGGGCGCGGCGAGGAGGATGACGCTGGCGCGAGGTGCGGCGGCCTGGGTGAGGCGCATGAGTTCTTTGCCGATGCCGAGGCGCTGGTGGCTTTCGCGCACGGCGAGGTCAGAGAGATAGGTGGCGTAGGCGAAATCGGTCATGGAGCGGGAGATGCCGACGAGGAGGTCGCCGTCCCAGGCGGTGATGACGAGGTTGGCGTTGCGGAGCATGTCGGCCATACGGTCACGGTCAGCGACGGGGCGGCGCTCGCCGAGGGTGGAGGCAATGTACATCTCGATGACTTGGTCTATGTCGAGGGCGTTGCCGGTGCGGTATTCGATCATTTGATTACTGTAGCTTGTTCAGCCTTCCCAGGCTGAACGCGACCGGCCTGGAGGCCCGTCGCCACCAGCTAGCGCCGGGTACGGACGTTGACGTTGACCTTTTTGAAAATTTCGAAGTGCTTGTTGGCTTCTTCGGTTTTGCCATTGCGGCGGAGGACTTGGGCCAGCAGGTAGTGGGCGGTGCCGTATTCGGGGTCGAGGGTGACGGCCTGGCGGAGCCACTTCAACGCGATCTCGTCTTTGTTCATCTGCGCCAGCGCTTTGCCGGTGAGAAAGAAATTGCGGGCGGAGGCGGGATTGCGCTTGGCGGCCTCGGCGGCGAGTTGGAACGCTTTTTCGTACTCGTTGCGCTTGAGGAAGAAGTCGGCGAGGTTGGCGTGAGCCCAGTCGTAATCGGGGTGATCCTTCATGACCAGATCGAGCGCGGCGAAGAAATGCTTCAGCGCGAGAGAATCCTGGTGCATGGCATCGTAGACGAGGCCGAGGTTGTCATGGGCGCGGTAGGATTTCGGATCGCGGGCGAGCACCTTCTGGAACTGCTCGACGGCTTCGGGATAGCGGCTGCTCTGGTAGAACATGCGGCCGAGAGCGTAGATAGTGGCCTCATGGTTGGGATCGAGGGCGAGGGCGGATTTGAGCATCTCTTCGGCCTCGGTATCCTTGCCCAATAGGTAGAGCGCGTCGCCGGCGAGCTTGCGGGCGAGGGGATTGTTCGAGACTTTGGAGAAGTTGCGGACAGCGGCGGCGAACTGGCGGGACATGAGCTGGGCCTGGCCGAGCGCCATGTAGATGGGATCTTTGGCCGAACAAAGGGAAAGGGCGGCCTCGAAATCCGAAGCCGCCCTTTCGTACTGCTTTTCGTTGTAGGCAGCCTGAGCCCGGTTCACGGTTACCGTGCAGGGATCAGGTTGCCACCACATACAACCTAGAACGTAACACGCAAGGCGAGCTCGATGTTACGAGGCCCGCGCTGCTGTCCGGTGAACTGGCCAAAGAACGGATTGTTGATCGCGGTGACCAACCCGCCGATTCCGTGCCGGTTGAAGGGGTTGAGGAACGTACCGCGGAGTTCGACGCCCGCCTGCTCTTTGATCTTGAAGTTCTTGAAGATGCCAAGGTCTTCGTTCACAAAGTGGCGGTCGCGGATGTTGGGCAGATACGGACCCACGGTGCCGAGGCGCTGCACGACGTTCTGGCCGCCGGCGAAGACCGGAGGATTGGTGAACGCGTCGCGGTTGAGGTAAGTGGAGCCGCCGTTGATGCCGCGGAAGTTGATGACCGGTTCCTGATTGGTGAGGATGGACACGCCGGACACGAGGTCGGGGCGAGCGGTGCCGAGCGGATTGTTGATGCCGCCGGTGCCGATGGCCACGGGGTTTCCGGAGCGGATCTGGTGGTTGCCGGTGATCTGCCAGCCACCGATGATGGAAGCGGCGACACCGCTCACGTTGAACAGCTTGCCAGGACCGATGGGCAGCTCATAAATCCACGTTGCCTTGAAGAACTGCGGATAGTGGTAGTTGGTGATGGCGCGCTCGAGGCGGCGGTTCTGCTGGTCGGCAGGAGTTTCGCCGTCGATGACGTTGTCGGTGAGGCCGAGGGCCTTCGACCAGGTGTAGGCGCCCAGCATGGAGAAGCCGCCCTTGAAGTGGCGAGTCGCCTGGATCTGGAGGGCGTGGTAGCTGGAGTGGCCGAAGTTCGGGAACGGCTGGCTGATGCCGGTGAACTGCGGATAGGGCCGCAAGGCCTGGAGGTTGGTGCCGGCGAAGCCCGCGAACGGCTGTGGAATCGGGCTGGCCGGGGTCCACGGACGCGGCAGGATATCGCCGTACTTCGCTACATCGGCCATGGTGATGGCGTTCATCTGATCGAAGCCTTTGGCGATGAGGCGGGTGCCCTTGTTGCCAATGTAGTTGACTTCGAGCACGGTGGCCGCGGGCAGTTGATACTGGAAGCCGAAGTTCCAGTTCTGCACGTACGGCAGGCGGCCGGAATCAGCAGCCTGGAACTCGATGCCCTGGCCGTTGGCGGCGTTGGGGCGGCGATCCGGAAGCGTACCGGTGAAGCTCGGATAGGGGTTGTGGATGTAGCCGAGCGGGTCTTCGGCGAAGGCCAACTGGGTGTTACCGGAGTTGACGTTGATGCTGGAGTTGAAGCCGAAGGTGCCGGGGGTGGTGAAGTTATTGACCGTGGGCGTATTGTTGATACCGTAGCCGCCGCGCATGACCAGTTTGTCAGTCATGGCGTAGGCGAAGCCGAGCTTGGGAGAGAACTGCTTCCAGTAGGTATCCATGAAGGTCTTTTTGCCGAGGTCATCGGCGAAGACCAGAGCGCCAAGACGTCCGCCGGCAGCGGCGTTGGGGGCCGTGAGGCTGAGGGCGGTCATGCGGCCGGCGACTTCCATCAGTCCGCCGATGACTTCCCAGCGCAGGCCGATGTTCAGGGTGAGTTTGCGATTCACCTTGAAGTCATCCTGGAAGTAGGTACCCATGCTGCGCCAGCGCTGGCCGAAGTTGGAACCGGCGATGCCGCGGCTGGTGCTTCCATACGCGCCCAGAAGGAAGCTGGCGAAGGAGTGGCCGGTTTCGTTGAGGAAGCCGGGCTGCGCCGTTTGGGTGGGCGTGAAGTTGAACTGACCGGAGCTCGATTTGTTGCGGTTGTTCTGGTAGTAACGGCGATGATCGACACCGAACTTGAAGTTGTGCTTACCGCGGATGTAGGTGAGGTCATCAGTGATGATGGTGGAACCGTTGTAGGAGCCGCCGGCGCTGCTGGAGCCGAGCTGGCCGCTGGCGCCGATGCCAGCGCCCTGGTAGGGCTGACCCGCGGTGAAGTTGAGACGCGGGAAATGGGTTCCGGGAACGTTGGTGACGCCAACCTTCGAGGCCCAGTCCTGATCCACGTAGACGCTTTCGTTGAGGTTGCCGAAGCGGTTGTAGCCGCCGGCGAAGTGGTTCAGCAGGTTGGGACGGATGGTCCAGTCATAGGCGATGCGGCCCATGGTGCCGGGAGTGTCCTGGTTCTGGTAGACGTTCGTCGGCAATCCGGGAGGGATGCCCCAGCGGCCGCCCGGCGAGTTGTTGCGGGTGCGGAAGTTGCGGCTGAACATCGCATACATTTTGTGTGAGCTGTTGAAGTTGTGGTCGCCGCGGAGCAGGAGCATTTTCTCGTCGAAGAAAGGGCAGCAGGCGCCGAGGTTCGGCATGTTGTTGAGCATGGTGTTGAACACCGGGTCATCAATGCCGACGTCGAGGATCTTCTGGGCAACGGGGCTGAAGCGGGCGCGAGGGATCACGTTGCCGGCAAAAGGAGTACGAACGCCGGTACCGTTGGCCGCGGCCTGCATGCTGAGAGGATCATAGATGGCTCCGAAGCGCACCGGGTTGCCGGCGGCGTCGTTGCCGGCGGTGGTGCCGGAGCGAACGTTCCCGGTGAACGACGGATCGAAGAGGCGGGCGAAGTTACCCTGTTTGAATTCGGGCATGGGCAAAGTGCTGAAAGCGGTGGACTGGAAGTCGCGCACTTTGGTCCGTTCGAAGTTCTCAAAGAAGAAGGTGCGATTCTTGCCGTTGTAGACTTTGGGGATCAGCACGGGGCCGCCGACGGACTGGCCGTAGTTGTGCTGGCGGAAGGGCTGGCGCTTGATGCCGCCGGCGTTGGAGTTCCAGCTGTTGGCGCGAAGCGCATCGTTCTGCACGTAGTAGTAGGCGCTGCCGTGGAGCTGGTTCGTGCCGCTCTTGGTGGCGAAGTTAGCGAGTGCGGTCTGGCCGCCGCTGTACTGCGCGCTGGTGACGCCGGTCTGCATCTTCATTTCGGAGATGGCTTCGGCGGTGGGGCTGAATTCGTTGTTGCTGCCGCCCTGGAGATCCATACGGCCGAGCGGGATCCCGTCGACTAGGATTTCATGCGAATAGTTCTGGCCGCCGTTGATGGAGCCTTGGAAGGTGCCGCCGACGGTGCCGGGCAGCGAAGTGAAGATGAACTGCTGGATCTGACGCCGGCCATCACCCACCGTGATGGGCCAGGTGTCGAATTCTTTCTTCGAAACGTAGCTGCCGATTTCGGCGGTGCCGGTTTCGAGCAGCGGCGGCTCGCTGGAGACAGTGACCTGGTCGGAGACCGCGCCGACTTCCATGGTGAAATCGACGGTCAGCGTCTGCGCCACAGCGAGGTTGACGTTGTCGCGGACGGAAGTTTTGAAGCCAGGCGCGCTGGCAGTGATGCGATAAGTGCCCGGCGAAAGATAGGGCATGCGGTAAACGCCGGCGGATGTTGTTTCGACGGGCGTTTCCACATTAGTCGCCAAATTCATAGCCTTCACGGTCGCCCCGGGAATGACTGCTCCAGAAGGATCGGCGATCGTTCCGTTAAATGTTCCTCGCTCCCCTTGACCAAACAAGGTCAAGGAAAGAATACACAATAGCCAAGTGATGCGGCTGATCATGTGGTGTATTTTTCCCCCTATACAAAATGGGAGCCTGCGTGCGACCCCATGTAGTAGACGATAATCGTCCCGGCTGTCCATGTCAATCGCCGCAGTTTTTGCAGTGACTGAATTCAGGGATCAGGGGAACTCGATTCCGCTGACAATCCCGGTGTTGGAGAAGTAATCCAACACGATAGGAAGGGGCTTTTGAGGACCACAGCGGAATTCAAATGTAGCGGAGGAGAAGTTCTTCAGAAGGACATCGCCGGGGTTCTCCACCAGCAAGGCGTGGGTCTTGTTCTGCGCACGGACATGGAAGCGGGCCGATTGGCCGAGGCATTCGATGCGCTCCAGGATGCCCTGGAGACGGGCATCCCCCTGTTTGTTTTTCCAACTCTCGGGGGTGGTGACGGCAGGCCGTTTGGGAAGGGCTGCGGCGGGTTGGACTTCCAAGGATTGAATTGCCGCCCGCGCCATCTCCGCCTGTTCGACGGTAGCCGCGGCATCCAGGGCGCGGCGCGCGGCGCGAACTGCTTCTTGCTTACGCCCGAGGGCTTGATAGCAGGTGGCCAAGGCATGCCAGAAGTAGGATTGACGAGGGAGGACGGCAGCAGCCTGCTCAATGTGGAGGACGGCCTCGGCATGCTTGCTTTGTGAGGCGTAGGCAACGCCCAGGAGGAACTGCGCTTCGGCGTGACGGGGATTGCGTTCGACGGCCTTTTCCAGGAAGCGCAAGGTGTCGGAAGGGCTGCCTCCGGTATCGCGCAGCAGCATGGCGTATTCAAAATAGGTTTCGGCGCCGGCGTCGGGGAACTGGATGGCCTGCTCGAAGTAGTTGCGGGCAGAGTCACCCCGGCGGGCGGCAAGTTCCATCATGCCGAGAGCCGTGGCCATGCGGGCGGAATCGGGTTTCGCCCCGCGGTACTTGCGGTAGACTTTTCCGGCTTCTTCCGGGCGGCCGCACTGATTGGCCAAACCCGCGTAGGCCAGGTCGGCATCGAGATCGCTGAGTTCGGTACTCACGATTCCGGCCTGGTTTCCCAACTCCACCGCGTAATCGACTACGGGAAGGGCCGAACGGTCGAGGTAGTGTTTGAGGTCGACGATGAGTTCGGGGAACGACTTGCCGAAGGCGCGCTGGAGCGCGGCAACTTGAGGAACGCCGGCGGCCACGGCGGAAAGGAAGGCGGGAAATGCGTCCCGGTACTGCTCGTGGAGACGCAACATATGAACCAGGGCCCAGCTTTGCGCGTAGAAGATGCCGGCGCGTGAAGCCTCGTCGAAGTGCGGGGACTGTTTGGTAACGCCGGCGATCTCGTCGCCGGAGAGCCACGGCCTTATGGAAAGGATACGAAGGTGATTGCCGATGGGATTTCCGAGCCGCACTTTTCCCGCGGCGGATTCGAGTGTGGAATGAAATTCGGCGAGGCCTTCTTCAAGCCAGGGAGGGAGGGGACCGGTGGTGTGATTGAGAACGAGGTGAACGTATTCATGGAAGGCGACGCGGGAAGGGTCGGAGGAAGCCATGTTGAGCACGATGTAGTCGCGCTCCGCGGAGCTTTGATAGAAGCCCTGGACGGCTTCGGAAGGGCGCAGGGCGCGGAAGCGTGCTTCCGAAGTGAGGGCAAAGGCTTCGACGGGGAGGGGAGCGGAGGTGCTGCCGAGTCCGGAGAAGACGCGCCGGGCCAGATCGAGCTTGGCGAGGGCATCGCGTCCGCTGCGTTCCGCGCCGTCGGTGATGACGGTGATTGGCCCCGATTCGAGCTTCCACCACTTGCCGCAAAGGGGAAGTGCGAGCACGAATGTGAGTGCCAACCGGGTCATGAGTTTCCTATTTTACTTCCGGGCAGCAACTAGCTGATAAAATGGAAGCACGAAAACGTGATGATTTCGCAAGCGCCAAAACTCCAAATGAAAGTCGCGCAGAAGCAGATTCTGACGCCTGGGCTCGTCCAGATGGTCACTCTGCTCCAACTGAACCGGTTGGAACTGCGGGACATGATCTCGCAGGAGATGGCGCAAAACCCGTTTCTTGAAGAGGGAGCGGACGGCGAGGAACTGACTCCGCAGGAAGTTCAGACCCTCATTGAGAACGAGCGGCAATCCGAGCCGGCAGACCGAACGATCCTGGATACGGTGAATGCGGCGGCGCAGCCGGAAGGATTCGAGGCGGCAACGGACTTCGATCTGGACCGGGTGGAGATCGAACAGGTGCGGGCGGAAGCGGCAGCCCCGGCATCGCAGACGACCGAGGAACCAGCCGCGGGGCAGACCACGGACAGTTTTGATGAGATCGACTTCGGGTCCTATTTTGACGATTACCTGGATCCGGGGTTCAAGTCGCCCGCCTCTGAGAACGTGGAGAAGCCGGGCTTTGAAACATTTCTATCCTCTCCTGTTACGCTGAGCAGCCACCTGGACGAGCAGCTCGCGCTGATGGTGCTGACCGATGATGTGAGGGATGCCGCCGATACGATCATTGGCAACCTGGACGAGAACGGATATCTGAACGAATCGCTGGAAGATTTGTCCGCGTCGGGCAACCATGCGATGACGGATCTGGAAACCGCGTTGAAGGCGGTGCAGTCGTGCGAGCCGGCGGGCGTTGGCGCACGGGATCCGCAGGAATGTTTGCTGCTGCAGTTGGAAAGCCGCAATGGCAAAGGCGGGGTGGCATGGCTCCTGATCAAGGAGCACATGAAGCTGCTGGAGCTGCGGCAGTATAAAGAAATTGCGAAGTTGATGGGCCGCCCGCTGGAGCATATCCAGCTTGCCGTGGCGGTGATTACGCATCTGGATCCGCGCCCTGGCCTGCGGTATTCGGGCCCGGGAGCACGGCAGGTGCAGCCGGATGTCTACATCTTTAAAGATGGGGAAGACTATGTAATCCAGATCAACGACGACGATCTACCGCAGATCCGTCTGAATTCCGATTACCGCCGCATGCTCGATCGGAATCAGGAGCCGAACAAGGATGTCCGCGACTACATGAAGGAGCGGTATCAATCGGCTCTGCAGTTGATGAAGAATATCGAGCAGAGAAAGCAGACCATCTTTAAGGTTTGCCAGGCGATCATTGGCCGGCAGGGCGAGTTCCTGGAACACGGGCTCGACCGGCTGCGTCCGATGATGATCAAGGATGTGGCCGAGGAAATCGGGGTACACGCATCCACGGTCAGCCGTGCGGTAGCCAACAAATACGCACACACTCCTCAGGGTGTGTTTGAACTGCGCTTCTTCTTCTCCGAAGCTGTACAAGGCCCCAGCGGAAGCGCAACGCCGCTCCTGATCCTGAAGCGGCGTGTGAAGAAGATGATCGAGGAGGAGGATTCCGCTCACCCCCTCACCGATGAACAGATCACGGAGCGGTTGCAGTCGGAAGGGATTCAGGTGACACGCCGGACCGTGGCGAAGTATCGGGAAGACATGGGAATCCCGTCCACGCACCAGCGCCGCCGCCGGGAATAGAATCCAATCGCCGATATGCGCCGCTCAGCCTAAATGAGATCTCCTGGAGAAACCATGAAAATTAACTACACTGGCCAAGCCGCCTTCACCCCTGTGCAGCAGAAGAAGCTCGAAGCGAAGTATGCCAAACTGGCGAAATTGCTGGATCGGGGGGGAGAGCGGAAAGCCCACGTCATTCTAACGGCGCAACGTCATCTCCAACGCGCCGAGATCACCGTGAAGTACTACGATCATGACCTGGTGGGCCTGAGTTCGGATTCCGATACGTTTACGGCCGTGTTCAACGCGATCGAGAAGCTGGAAAAGCAGATTCTGAAGCATCGCGACAAATGGCGGGATACAAAGCGGACAGGCGATGCGAAGGCCGCGCTGCTGAAGGAACCGGCAGCGGCCAAGAAGGCGGAGGCTGCGAAACCTGCACCGAAGTCGAAGGCAGCGGCGAAGGTGGATGGCAAGGCTCCGGCAGCGAAACGGGTTTATAAGGTGAACCGTAAGAGCCAGAACAAGCCGATGACGGTGGAAGAAGCGATGCTGGAGATCCAGGCGGATTCCAACTACATGGTCTACCGCGACGCCGACTCCGACCGCGTGCATGTGCTGGTGAAGCGCAACGACGGGCATTTTGATCTGATCGAATCCTGATGCGCTTGCCATGAGCGCGAAACGACCCTCAACCGATCCGGGGCCGCATGGCGCCGAAGTTCAGCCAGAACTGGTGATCGTCACCGGGCTGAGCGGCTCCGGAAAAGGCACTGTGCTCAAATGCCTGGAAGATCTGGGCTACTATTCGGTGGATAACCTGCCGGTGGACCTGATCGAGAAGTTCGCGGAGCTGACCAAGTCCTCACCGAGCATCCGCTGCGCGGCGTTGGGGATTGATATCCGCGAAGGCAGCAACCTGCTGCGGATGCCGGAGACTCTGACGCGGCTGCGCAAGGAAGTTCCCACTACGTTGATCTTTCTGGAGGCTGACGACGCGTCCATTCTGCGCCGGTTCAGCGAAACGCGCCGGCCGCATCCACTGGGGCGCGACGAATCCATTTCGGAGAAACTGGCGAAGGAGCGGGACGCGCTGGCTCCCATCCGCGACTTGGCGGATCACGTATTGGACACGTCGCGTTTCACGGTGCATGAGCTGCGGGATATCGTGGCGGAGAAATTCCGGGGAACGCGGGAAGAGTCGAAGCTGCTGATCCGCGTGAACAGCTTCGGCTTCCGGAACGGGATTCCGACCGATAGCGACCTGGTGTTCGACGTGCGCTTCCTGCCCAATCCGAACTACATTCCGGAGTTCAAGCCGCATACGGGGAAACATCCGCGAGTGGCGCGCTACATACGGTCGTTTCCCCAGACGCAGGAATTCATGGAGCGGGTGATGCAGTTGTTGGTGTTCCTGCTGCCGCATTACATTCGCGAGGGGAAGAGTTATTTAACGATTTCGTTTGGGTGCACGGGCGGGCAGCATCGCAGTGTGATGATGGCTGCGGAGATTTGCAAGCGGCTGGCGAAGGCGGGGTACAAGGTGAAGGAACAGCATCGGGACGCGCCGCGGAAGTAGTCAGCGGAGATGTGGATCGCGTTTTAGCTGGAGACAAGTGCTTTGACGGAAGGGTCATCTTGCCCCGTATCAGTTGGCCTATCTTCCGTTGCTTTGCGGAGGATGATCTTCTCAACCTCCATGAAATCCAAAAACAACTCCGAGACAAATTCCTTTTGCGCATGTTTTGACTTTCGATCCAGCCAAAGAAACACGCCTCCGACCAAGAAGCCTGCGATCGAGAGGACGGCACTGAGAGGTATAGCGTAGCTTGGTAATCCGGTAGTGCTCATCAGCGGAATGATCCCTAATCCAGCGGATCCAGCGAACCCAATGCAGGTCCATGCAATACTTGACAAGACCGAACTGCATTCGGGCACTCGTTGGATGCCACGTTTGAGTCGGTTCCAGTCAGACAACCGAATGGCGAGTCTGTGGTCGTGGTCGGGGACAGATATGTTCTCAGGTCTCGTCCACGTCAGTATCCCACCCGCTACTTGCCTCCCCTCGGAGGGGGAGGGAATGTTCGAGATTCTTGGGACTAGTTGAGTATTCTCTTCGGAATCCATGGCTCCTAAGCACTCCTAACTCCCAGACAAGGCCTGCCTCTACTTGACCGGAGAGGCAGGCCTACTGATGTAGTTCTGCTAACAAGCGGCTTCAGATCACGTAGGGATTTTTCTAGTTATCGGATACGATCACTGGGATCTTTCCCCTCTTGCTGCTCGTGGAACCCTTGCCTCTGCCGAGGAAGGGCAGCACTACTTCTCGAAGCTTGCCCTGCTTTTCAATCAGTAACGTCGCATCGTTTAGGTTGACCTCTTCCGCAGCCCACTGCAGAAGACGCAATGCATGCCGTATCACTTCGACTCTGGTCTGAAGTCCTGTGATCCTCTGTAGGTCTTCGAGTTCTTCGAGAGCATCAAGCGTAAAATCGAACTGCAAGCGTTTCTTTTCCATATGTGTATCCCCTTTTTTAGTGTGCCTGACGCTACTTATCGCGGGGCGTAGGGAGAGAGACATATGGCTCCTGCGAAGTCAGGTCTCCACTTTGACGGGGAGAGCTCAAGAACATCCATAAAGTCCTGGGTTTCACGTGAAGGGGCGATTCTGGGTGCGAAATTGGAGATCTCAGCGAACCGGGCCAGGGTTCGGTGTTGACCTTCACCAGAATGCGCAGCGGTTGAAACCACGCGAGATTGCGTGTGCGCACTGGTGTGAGTCTGCGTTTCCGTGGGGCTGCCCATGATCACAGTTGATAGAATCATGGGGGCCAACACGAGCAACATGAGCGTGTCCGCCGAGGTGCCCATGATCCCGATGGACAAGCTCACGACGGCCAACGCAAGTGACAGCTTGCGAAAATCTGACATTTCCCTCTCCTTGTAGAAGTTGAACTGAAATTGAGTTGAACTAACCACGGTTGTGAACGTGGCCTCCGAGTGGAGCCGCAACCTAATCGTAAGACCGACTCCGCTAGAACGAGCAGCATTGCTAGGCCCGCCTTCATCACATGGTCTTGATTGTGAGTAATGAAGACATTCTAGAGTCAATGAACAATCGTAGACGTAAACCAAACCTGAGTTGCGCTAATTGGATGGGCACCTCAGATTGCTTTTCGGGAAAGGCAATCTAGGCTCCATTTCGATTTCTAGTATTTGAATCTGTCTAACCCTTGTTACCGTGATCGCCTCTTCTATAATCTCTTCCGTCGATAGGTCGTCACGGAATCCATCGTTTTGATCAGCAGTCATTCGCTATAAGCATCCCTTCTCCCCAAGCAGAGACTTGCCGTGAGGTGATTCCCTGTCTACAACTTGCAAATTGCGCACAGCTTGATCAAGAGGCGATGTTATCACACGAAGAGCCAAGTGTACAGTAGAAAATGAGTATAGACTACTCATTCTCTACTCATGGACAACGACTCTTGATGCGATGCTCGCAACGCCCTGATGAACTCAATAGCCGATGGAGCAGAGCTTGGTTCGCTAGGAGTTCCTGTTGTATTGCAGTTGCTGGCTTATGTCTGCTGCGCTTCGGCACTCGCGAAATATGACCGCCCCATGCTCGCCAAAAGTTGACCACGGATTCGCCACGAGTTATCCGGCTATCCGCACGCAGACGTCGCCGCACGCGGTGCATCGGCACCAACCTTGTTAACGCGGAAGGAATCACTTACACGCCTTCGGCGCGGATGATGACGCTACGCTCCGAGCGCGTGCCACGTGGCACGGCCTGCTTCGGATGTGGTCAACTCTATCCGAGCACAGGTGGTCAAACAGTGGTCAATGTCCCGTGAGCGCCCAGGGCTGCGCGACATTCGCGAGGGGAAGAGCTATCTCACGATTTCGTTTGGGTGCACGGGGGGGCAGCATCGCAGTGTGATGATGGCGGCGGAGATTTGCAAGCGGCTGGCGAAGGCGGGGTACAAGGTGAAGGAACAGCATCGGGACGCGCCGCGCAAATAGGGCGTATTTCGAATTACCATAGGTGGGGGTTGTTCTCCATGTTCCCGCGAGTCTTCTTACTCTCCTTCTACGCGGCGGCAGGGTTTTGTGCCGTCAGCTTCAATCGTGATGTTCGTCCCATCATGTCCAATACCTGTTTCCAATGCCACGGCCCTGACAAGAGCAGCCGGATGGCGGGGCTGCGGCTGGATCTGCGGGATGAAGCTTTGCGCAAGACATCTTCCGGCGTGACTCCGATTGTGCCTGGGAGTCCCGAACAGAGCGCCATCGTCGAACGTATCTTCAGCTCGAATGCAGCTAAGCTGATGCCTCCCAAGTACTCGCATAAAGAACTGACCGAGGCGCAGAAGAAGGTCATCAAGCAGTGGGTGGCCGAGGGCGCCAATTACGAAGGGCACTGGGCGTATCAACCGGTGCGGCGTCCGGAAGTGCCTGCCGTTCCGGGCGGGGCTATTCGTAATCCGATCGATGCGTTCGTGCAGCAACGGCTCCTGCGCGAAGGGTTGAAAGCATCGGCGGAAGCGGACAAGCGCACGCTCATCCGGCGGGTTACGTTCGATCTCACCGGGCTGCCTCCGGCGCCGCAGGATGTGGCGGCGTTTGAAAAAGACACAGCGCCCGACGCCTACGAAAAGCTGGTGGACCGGCTGCTGAGCAGCGAACGGTATGCGGAGAAGCAGGCGATGCACTGGCTGGATGCCGTGCGTTATGCCGATACCTGCGGCTTCCATGGCGATAATCCGTTCCCCATCTGGCCTTATCGCGACTATGTGTTGCAGGCGTTCCGCAACAACAAGCCATTCGATGTTTTTACGCGGGAGCAGATTGCCGGCGATTTGATGCCGAATGCGACCGAGGAGTCGCGGATTGCCTCGGCGTATAACCGGCTGAATCGGACCTCGGCCGAAGGCGGCATCCAGCCCAAAGAGTACCTGGCGAAGTACGGCGCGGATCGCGTGCGCACGACGGCCAGTGTTTGGCTTGGCAGCACCATGGGCTGCGCCGAGTGTCACGATCACAAATTCGATCCGTTCCTGTCGCGCGACTTCTATGCGATGAAAGCTTTCTTCGCGGATATTGAGGAGACGGGACTGGTGCCGGACCGCGGGGCGAAGGCTTGGGGCACCCAACTTACCCTGCCTACCAGCGAACAGAAATCGCAGAAGCAGGATTTGGAAGCACGGATCGAAGCGGCCCGGAAGGCGCTGGAGGAGCGGACTGCTTCTTTCGCCGCGCGCCGCGCCGATTGGGAGAAGGAAGTACTGAGCCGTTATGAAGGCGGCTGGTACAACTGGCAATTCCAGCGTCCGGTTGCGGCATCGACGGCGAACGGGGCAAAGCTCACGATTTATAACGACGAACCGGTGGAGATGAACACCTATAGTGGAGCGTCGCTCACGGCGGAGAAGAAGCCCGGGAACGGCCTGATGATCGCCAGTGGCCCGAATCCGGATCGCGAGACATACACGGTGACGTTGAAGCCGGGGGTAGGAAGCTGGATGGCGCTGGGGCTGGAGGTGGTACAGGATGAATCGCTGCCCGGGATCCGGGTGGCGCGCGGCTCTGACCGCCTGGTGGTTACGGAAATTGAAGCCGAGCTGGATGGACGGCGCATTCCGTTCTCGCTGGCAACGGCGAGCTTTACGGGCGTTTCGCCGGAGTATCCGGCGTTGGCGGCAATTGACGGGAACCCGAAGACGGCCTGGGGGATCGCCACGTATGGCGAGAACCGGAACCTGTTTCTAGCCCTGCGATTCGCCGAGCGGCTGCCAACGACGGCTGCGTCACGGCTGACGGTGCGGCTGAAGCATGAATCCGATTACCGCCGCGCGACACTGGGACGTTTCCGGCTGGCGTTGTCGTCGGCGGCGCATTCGTGGCCTGAGCCGGAAGAGGCGCGGAAGCAACACAAGTCACCGAACCACGGCGTTCCGGCGAATGTGCTGGCGGCGTTGCGCAAGCCGGCCGCTGAGCGCAATGAGGAACAGAGCAAAGCGCTTGATGCGCACTTCCAGTGGATGGACGCGGAGTTGCAGCCTGCTTATCTGGAGTTGGAGAAGCTGCAAGCGGAGCTGGGCATACTGGATGCGTCGATCACACGCGTGGTGGTGACGCAGGCCACTGAGCCTAGGGAGACGAGGGTGCTTCCGCGGGGCAACTGGATGGATGATGCGGGAGAGGTGGTGCAGCCGGCGATTCCGGGGTTTCTGGGGAAGCTGGCGACCGGCGGCAGGGCAACACGGCTGGATCTGGCCAACTGGCTGGTTTCCGCGGAGAATCCGCTGACTGCGCGCGTGCAGGTAAATCGCACCTGGCGGCTGCTGTTCGGCACGGGTCTTTCGAAGGTGCTGGAGGATCTGGGATCGCAAGGGGAGTGGCCGACGCATCCGGAGTTGCTCGATTGGATGGCGGCGGAGTTTCAACAAAAGTGGGATTACCGCAACCTGGTGCGCACCATTGTGCTGAGCCACACCTACCGGCAATCATCGGTACCTTCAAAAGCGTTAGAGGAGCGTGATCCGGACAACCGCCTTCTGGCGCGGCAGACACGCTTCCGCGTGGATGCGGAGAGCGTGCGCGATGTGGCCCTTTCGATTTCCGGGCTGCTGGTGGAGAAGTTCGGCGGACCCAGTGTGCGGCCTTATCAGCCGGAAGGCTATCTGGCGGCTTTGAATTTCCCGAAGCGCGATTATTCGGCCAGTGTCGGGCCTGATCTTTATCGACGGGGGTTGTATAGCGTCTGGCAGCGGACGTTCCTGCATCCGAGCCTGATGACGTTCGATGCGCCCTCGCGCGAGGAGTGCGCCATTACGCGGGTGAACTCGAATACGCCGCTGCAGGCGCTGGTTCTTCTCAACGATCCGACGTTTGTGGAAGCGGCGCGAGTGTTTGCCCAGCACATCGTGTCGCAGAAGGGCGCGACTCGAAGCCAACTGGATTGGGCGTTCGAACAGGCATTGCAGCGCAAGCCTTCGGCGGAAGAGGGGAAAGTGCTGCTCGATCTATATCAGAAGAGCCTGGCCGGTTTCCGGAAGAGCAAAGGCGATGCACTCCAATTGATTCGGACGGGCGATGCGCCCGTGGCCTCGGTGCGTCCTGCCGAGGAACTGGCGGCCATGACTACGGTGGCAAGGGCTATTCTCAACCTGCACGAAACGATCACGAGGAACTGACATGAACGCACAAGAACTTGCACGGAAGGCCAGCAGGCGCACGTTCCTCGGGCGTGGCGCCGCGGGGCTGGGACTGATTGCGCTGAATTCGCTGCTGGAACAGAAGCTTTCGGCGAAGGGAGTTGTCGAGCCGTTGCACTTTCCTGCGAAAGCGAAGCGGGTGATCTTCTTATATCAGGCCGGCGGCCCGTCGCATCTGGAGACATTCGATCCGAAGCCAAAGCTGGCGGAGATGCACGGCAAGCCGATGCCGGAGTCGATGACGAAGGGGCAGCAGATCGCGCAATTGCAAGGGCGTCCGCTGGTTTGTTACGGGCCACAGCTTGGTTTCAAAAGGTTCGGCAAGGCGGGGCTGGAGATCTGCGATCTGTTCACTTCGATTGGGAGTGTAGCGGACGAGATCTGCCTGGTGCGCTCGATGTGGACGGAGCAGATCAATCATGATCCGGCGCATACCATCATGAATACCGGGGCCATTGTGACGGGCCGGCCGAGCATGGGGAGCTGGCTGCTCTACGGACTCGGCTCAGACGCGCAGGATCTTCCTGGCTTCGTGGTGTTGACGTCGGCGGGGAAGGGCGGCCAGATGCAGCCCATCGCGGGCCGTCAATGGTCCGCCGGGTTTCTGCCGAGCCGGTTCCAGGGAGTGAAGCTGAACTCCATCGGGGATCCGGTGCTTCATATCCAGAATCCGAATGGACTTTCGAGCGCAACGCAGAAGCAATCCATTGATGCGATCAACGCGCTGAACCGGATAGAGCACCGCACAACGAATGATCCGGAGATTCTCACGCGCATTGCGCAGTACGAGATGGCGTTCCAGATGCAGGCCAGCGTGCCGAGCCTGGTGGATATGAGCAAGGAGCCGAAGCACGTCCTTGATATGTATGGGGCCAATCCGGGCGATGGGTCGTTTGCATCGAATTGCCTGCTGGCGCGGCGGCTGGCGGAACGCGGCGTGCGCTTCATCCAGCTGTATCATCGCGATTGGGATCACCATGGCGGTGTGAAAGCCAACGTGACGTTGAAAGTGCCGGAAGTGGACAAGGCGACAGCAGCGCTGATCAAGGATCTGAAGCAGCGCGATATGTTGAAGGACACGCTGATTGTGTGGGGCGGGGAGTTCGGGCGAACGCCGATGTCACAGGGCGGCGACGGGCGCGATCATCACATCAAGGGCTTTACGTTTCTGCTGGCGGGTGGCGGCATCAAGCCAGGCATGGCGTACGGCGGGACCGATGATCTGGGCTATGCGGCCGTGGAGAATCCGGTGAGTGTGCACGACTTCCATGCCACGATGCTGTACCTGCTGGGCATCGATCACAAGCGGCTGACGGTGAAGTTCCAGGGTCTGGATGCGCGGCTCACCGGCATCTCGGGCGACGTTGTGCGCGGGATTCTGGCGTGAGGAACTCAGCGGCTTTCATTAAGCCTTGAAACCGATGCGGCGCCGGGAGGCAGGCGGGAGTGCCTTCATCTGTTTGATCTCTTTGTCCAACTGAGCGATATCCTGGGCGATCATCTCAATTACCGAGGCGGTGGTTTTCTGGTTGCGTTCGAGAGTGGCGATCCGTTGGGCCAGTTCCTTGTTGGCGGCAACCAGTTCCCGCATGCGAACAAAGGCCCGCACAATGTTGATGCTCACTTGCACCGCTCGCTCGCTGCGCAATACGGCGGAGAGCATCGCAACCCCATGTTCGGTGAACGCGAGCGGAGCGTACTTGGAGTGGCGGCCGCGGCCGGTGGTGTCTAAGGTCACAAATTGTGACCTTAAAGAGGTGGCTTCGTCGGTGGTGAGTTGGAACATGAAGTCTTCGGGAAACCTGGCGGCGTTGCGGCGCACACTCTGGTTGAAGACTTTCGTCTCAACACCGTAAAGGGCAGCCAGGTCGCTATCCAGGATGACTTTCTGCCCTCGCAGCAGACATATGCAGTTTTCCACGGGGCGCGCTTGCCGGCGCGCTACCGCGGTCGTCACTCGTTTGGCGGCAGGCACTCATAGATATAGTGGCATCGGAAGCGGAAACTCTCCCGGAAACGCCTAGAACCCTTCCAACAGGTGTCCGAGTTTCTCTTTCTTGGTGCGGAGGTAATCCTCGGTGGTGTCGAGCGGTGGGGCGATACAGGGAACGCGTTCCGCCACGTGGACTCCCGCTTTTTCGAGGGCCTCAATCTTCTCCGGATTGTTGGAGAGGAGGCGGACACTGGAGAGCCCCAGATGGCGGAGGATGGCGCCTGGAAGTTCGTAGTTGCGGAGATCGGCTTCGAAGCCAAGTGCCTGATTGGCCTCGACGGTATCGGCGCCCTCGTCCTGCAGGGCGTAGGCGCGAAGCTTGTTGATGAGCCCGATTCCCCGCCCTTCCTGCATTTCGTAGATCAGGACTCCACGGCCCTCGGCGGCGATCTGTTTCAGGGACAACTCCAACTGTGAGCGGCAATCGCAACGGAGGCTGTGGAAGACATCACCGGTGAGGCATTGCGAGTGAATGCGCACCAGAGGCGGCGTGCCGCGATCCAGATCACCCATGATGAGCACGGCGGCTTCTTCCACGCGGTCAGCGTAGTGGCCCTGAAAGCCACAGATACGGAATTGGCCAAAGCGCGAGGGGAAATCGGCCTCGGCGGCCTTTTCGATGCGGAACGAAGCAGCTGGAGTCATGGATCGATATTGCGGATGAAACAGCGGCGGGCTGTAATTCCATTATAATGGGCTTCTCAGACGGCGATGCTTGAACAATATCTGGTCATCCTGTTTGTGAAGCTCGCTGTTTCGGCTTCCCTGGCCAGTGTTCTGGCCAGACCGGCGTTCGTGCAGCGCATGCTCCTCGAAGAAGAGCGCACGCTGGAACAGCGTTTCCGGCTCGCCCTGCTGTTTTTCATTGTCTTTGGAACGAGCGTAGCGATGCGTGTGTTGAGCCGCAATAGCTACCAGGCCGTCGATCTCGGGTTGGAAGGCTGCCTGTTGTGCGGGATGATCGGCGGATATGTAGCGGGGCTGGCAGGGGGGATCCTGATCTCGGTACCGGCGATGCTGCATGGCGAATTCCTGGCCATGCCTTTATTCGCGGGGGTAGGAGTGGTGGGGGGGCTGCTGCGCGATCTCGCCCCGGATAAAGAAGAGATCTGGCGCATGTCGCCGTTTGTGTGGTTAGGGATTGTGAAGATCCTCAAAGGACCCGCCGGGCGCTATCGCTTCCTCTTTCATCTCTCCTTTCTGCTCACCGTGTTGTTCGGCGAGTTTCTGCTGGTGAATCTGGGGCGATTGTTCGGCAAGCAGTTCGTGTTCGTGCTGTATCCGGAGAATCCAGGCACCGGTAGCGTCGTGGCCACCTATCTGACCACGCTACTGGCTGTCATTCTGCCGCTGAAGGTGTGGAACAATACGCGCAACGAGCGCAAGCTGGAAGTGCAGGTGGCGCTGCTCACCGAGGCGCGTCTGGCGGCGCTCACGCGCCAAATCAATCCGCACTTCCTGTTCAACACGCTAAACTCGGTATCCTCGCTGATCCGGACCAATCCGGAACAGGCGCGCAAGATGGTGTACAAGCTTTCGAACATCCTGCGGCGGCTGCTGCGCAAGCAGGAGAACTTCTCTTCGATGCGCGAGGAACTGAGCTTCATTGAGGATTACCTCTCGATTGAACTGGTGCGCTTCGGCGAGAAGCTGCGGGTGGTGAAAGAGGTGGATGCTTCGACACTGGACGTGCTGGTGCCAAGCATGGTTTTACAGCCGATTGTGGAGAACAGTATCAAACATGGATTGGGACCGAAGGTGGAAGGCGGAACAATCCGCCTGATGAGCAGGACCGCCGGCAGCAGGCTGTTGATTACGGTAGAAGACGATGGGGTGGGGATCTCGGAAGAGAAGCTCGCCAACCTATTTGAACAAGGCATAGGAGTAAGCAACGTGAACGAACGGCTCAAGGTTTTATACGGGAATGACTTCCGTCTGAGCATCCACAGCACGCCGGGAGAGGGGACGCGGACGGAGATTGAGATCCCCCAACTCAGCACGGCCCTTACAGCGGTATCCTAGATAGACGCTCATGCAGAACCTGATCAAGACTGCGGTGCTTTCTGCCGGTCTCGAGGACCGGCTGCCCGTAACGATTGCCGAACGGACGAAGAAGGTCTACGACCGTCTTTCGTCCATCTACCATTTCTCGACGATGTTCTTTCACCAGCGGGCGCACCGCTGCGCGTTGGAACAATCCGGTATCCGCGACGGCATGCGGGTGCTCGAGATTGCGACGGGTTCGGGGGAGATGTTCCGGCGGCTGGTGAAAGCCAATCCGCGGGGAACGACGATCGGGTTGGACCTCTCACCGAAGATGGCGGCGCGCACGCAACGGGAAGTGAACCGCGATTATCCTTCGGCGCATGCTCACTGCCAGGCAGTGGACGCCCGGCATCTTCCATTCCGCGGAGAGACCTTCGATGCGGTGATCTGCTGTTACCTGCTTGAGTTGCTGAGCCAGGAAGACATTCTGCACACGCTGGCGGAAGTGAGGCGGGTGTTGCGTCCCTCAGGCACGTTCACGCTGGTTCTGATTGGGGAGAACACCGAGTTGTTCAACACCTTTTACCACATCGGCGGAACGATGGTTCCCGCCTTTTGGGGAAGGCAGGTGGAGAACAAAGTCCCCGCGATGCTGCACGATTTCGATTTCCGCATTGAGAAGGATCATACTGTGCGGCAGACGGGCTATCCTTCGCGAGTGTTGACCGCACGCAAGTAAGTGGCCCCGCATAGAAAGAAACTCGCGCTCGCCGTGGGTGTGTTGTTCGTGCTGATCCTGGTGCCGTTCGCATTATGGGAAGATCCGATGAACGCCTGGGCGGACGCGATGCTGCAGGCGCAGCGCAGCAAGGGCTGGTCGTTCGGTGTGATTGTACTGCTGCTTGTCGCCGACATCGTTCTGCCTATTCCTTCCAGCATCGTCAGCACGACGTCGGGCTACCTGTTGGGATTTGGATGGGGGCTGGCGGCAGGCTGGACAGGCATGACGCTGGCGTGCACCGGCGGCTACGCGTTGGGCCGGTTTGCGGGACAGGGCTTGCTCAACCGGCTGTTGAGCAGTGAAGAGATGGCCCTGACGAAACGGGACTTTGAGCAACGTGGAGATTTGATGCTGGCCGTATCGCGTCCGGTGCCCATGCTGGCGGAAGCGAGCGTGATTATGGCGGGAGCGTTGGCGCGTCCTTTTTCGCGATTCTTCGTTGTGACGGCACTGGCGAATTTTGGGATTTCGCTGGTATATGCGGCGGCGGGCGCGTTTTCCGCTGGGCTGGATTCGTTTCTGCTGGCGTTTCTGGCAGCAATGGGACTGCCATGGCTTTACGGGCGGCTCCGGCGCAAGGCCGTTTGAGCGCCGTGCCCCGCAACTTTATCCTGCTATCATGAAAGTGTCCCCCCTTCAGGAGAGACTTAATCCATTATGGCTATCAAAGTAGGTATCAATGGCTTCGGCCGAATTGGCCGGAATGTCGTCCGGGCTGGCTTCAACAACCCGGAAATTGAGTTCGTCGCCGCCAACGACTTGACGGACGTCAAAACCCTGTCGCACTTGTTGAAGTACGACTCCATCCTCGGCCCGCTGCACGAAGAAGTGACCACGGGCACCGACAGCATTCAGGTTGGCCGCCACAACATCAAGATCTTCGCCACGAAGGATCCGGCGGAAATCGATTGGCCCAGCCTCGGTGTGGATGTCGTTGTGGAGTCCACGGGACGCTTCACGGATGCGAAAGACGCCTCGAAGCACTTGCGGGGCTCGGTGAAGAAAGTCATCATTTCCGCACCCGGCAAGAACGAAGACATCACGGTCGTGCTGGGCGTGAACGACGGGTCATACGACGCCGCCAAGCACAACGTCATTTCCAACGCTTCCTGCACCACCAACTGTCTGGCCCCGGTCGTGAAGGTGCTGCACGAGAAGTTCGGCATTAAGAAAGGATCGATGACCACGATCCACAGCTACACGAACGATCAGAACGTGCTGGACTTTCCGCACAAGGATCTGCGCCGCGCCCGTGCCGCCGCGGTGAATATGATCCCCACCACCACCGGCGCCGCGAAGGCGATCGGGTTGGTGATGCCCGAAATGAAGGGCAAGCTGGACGGCTATGCGATGCGCGTCCCCACTCCGAACGTGTCCGTCGTCGACTTCGTTTGCGAAACGGAGAAGGAAACGACGGCGGCGGAAGTGAATGCTGCATTGAAGGCTGCCGCCGAAGGGCCGCTCAAGGGCATTCTCGGCTACACCACGGATCCGGTGGTGTCGAGCGATATGATGCGCAACCCGAACAGCTCGATTGTGGACTCCGATCTGACGAAGGTCCTCGGAGGAAACATGGTGAAGGTGGTTTCCTGGTACGACAACGAGTGGGGCTATTCCTGCCGTGTGGTCGATCTGGTGGTTTTCCTGGCGAAGAAGGGCCTGTAGCCTTCCGCGCCGAGCCGGGGATTCCCTGGCGAAAGTGGGTTTTCGAAACAACGGGGTGTGGGCCGCTTTGGCTCACACCCCGTTTTCTTTTGAGACAGAGCGCGGGCTCCAGGCACCAATTAAGTGAGAAGCACTCGCTTATGGATTCCTTTCCAATGGTGCCGCAATCGCCGGATGAGGCGGGCCAGCCGGCAATCTCCACGGGTTTTGCCAATATCGACGACATGCTCGGTACAGGGGGCTTCCCGGCCGGGAGTGTAGTGGAGCTGTTTGGACCTCCAGGAGGGGGGAAGACGACTTTGGCCCTGCACTTTCTTGCGGCCGCGCAGGAGCAGGGGGCCACGGTCGTGTATGTCGACGTGGAACGCAGCCTGGATGGCGCCTGGGCCGCGGCGTGCGGGGTGAATCTGGAAGACCTGATTCTGGTATCTCCGAATTCGGGAGCCGAAGCGGTGACGATGCTGGAATCGCTGTTGCGCACGTATGCGGTGGATCTGGTGGCGATCGATTCCGCCGCCGCCATGGTGTCCGATGAAGAGCTGGAAGCATCATTGGAGGACACCCCGTCAGAACTGCAAAGCGAGTTCCTGTCGCGAGCGTTGCGCCGGCTGCGGGCACTGGCGGAGCGGTCTCGCACCTGCCTTTTGTTTCTCAATCAGACGCGCCAGTCGCTGAGTGGCGATCATCCTCCGCAAGCGGCCGGCGGGAGGGCTCTTGCACTCCACGCCGCCATCCGCATTCGCATTGAATGCGCGCGCAAGATTCATGGGGGGATGTATGTGCGCTTGTCCACCTTGAAGAACAAGCTCGCCGAGCCGTTTCAGGATGCGGAACTGGAGCTGCGGGGCGCGCGGGCCTCGGTGATGGAGCGGAAGCCGCCGGGGATTCAAGGGGGAGCACGCAAAGCCACTTCGGGAGCAGTGTGAGGACAAAAACATGGCGGGGGTATAATGTTTTATCGTGAAACCGCTGTCTGACGGGGGTTTCAGAGGCCTCACCCCGAAAAAAATCAATAAAAATAGGCATTTGGGCGCATTTGCTCTTTACAGCCTACCGGGCGATCCCTTATGATGAGGTTGCATTGAGGGCCGCCGTGCGCGGCCCCGGCATTTCGCGGCCCGCTTCCGATGCGGGGCCTTGGGATGCCAAAAGAGTTGATTGGGAGAATCCGAGAAGAGGTATTATGGCCGACCGCATGACCCAAACGCAGTTGATCAAAGAGCTTGCCGCAGCCTGCGGCGTAGCGAACAAAGTTGCCAAAACGATGCTGGAAACGTTCGCCGCGACAGCCGTTAAAGAAACGAAGAAGAACGGTGTGTTCGTTCTGCCTGGCATCGGCCGTCTGGTGCGCGTGGAGCGCAAGGCGCGCATGGGCCGCAACCCCGCAACGGGCGCCGCGATCAAAATTCCCGCCAAGAAGGTGGTGAAGTTCCGCGTGGCGAAGAGCGTGAAGGACGCAATCGTTCCGCCGAAGAAGACGAAGTAGCCCGGCGTAACGATCCGGATTCAGACTGAGTCGAGAGAAAAGAACAACCCCGCGGCTTCGAAGCGAGCTCGCGGGGTTTGTTCTTTCGATATTTCCGAATCATGCGCCGCCCAAATTGCGGGCAGCACCGGGAAGCCTAAGCCTGCTTCTTTTCTTCGGCGGGTTTCTGTTCTTCCTTCAAGGCGTTCTTGAAGTTCTTGATCCCCTCGCCCAGGCCCTTCGCCAAGTCCGGGATTTTGCGTCCCCCGAACAGCAGCAAAGCTATGCCCAGTATCAGGACCAGTTCCATTGGGCCGATAGATCTCATTGGGCCTCCTTCAACATTCGTCAACTCCATTGTATGAAGCGATTTTCCGTACAGTCAAGCGGCCCAGTCCGGGGCTATGGAGTAGCGGCCAACTTCAGCAGGCGATACACCAGCGATACGGGCAACCCGACGACATTGAAATAGCAGCCCTCAATGCGTTCCACGAACTTGGAGGCAAGGCCCTGAATGGCATAGGCGCCGGCCTTATCCATGGGCTCTCCGGATGCGGCGTAGGCTTGAATCTCATCCTCAGTGAGCGGAGCGAACCAGACCTTGGTGGTGGCTGTTTCGACCCATTCGCCGTGGGCGGCGAGGAGGCAGACTCCAGTCAGGACGTGGTGGCATTGGCCGGAAAGGAGCCGCAGCATCCGGGCCGCGTCTTCGACGGAAGCGGGTTTCTCCAGCACCGTATCGCCGAGCACGACGATGGTGTCCGCAGCCAGGACGATCTCTCCTTCCGCGCGACCGGCGGCCGCAGCCTTCTCCCGAGCCAGGCGCCGCACGTAGGCTTCGGGGGGCTCCGAGACGGCCCGAACTTCCTCGACGTGCACTTTCCGAACAGTGAAGGGGATGCCCGCGTCGCGGAGGATCTCCTGACGGCGGGGAGAGCTACTAGCCAAAATCAGCATAAACACTAATGGTAACCTTCACGCCGCTGCGCCTATAATAGGACCACTGGATTCTGCGTCCTCTCGGACCTTGGAGGCTTTTCTATGCGAAGAGTGTTTGCCGCTGCGTGCCTGTGCGCAGTACCTGCCCTGGCGATTGTCACCGCTGACGATCCGGCCAATCATGTGGTCAATGCGGGGTCTGTCTTCGATGGTGTAGGGGCGCTGGTAAGCCCTCTCGGCAACTGCACGGGAACGCTGCTTTCGACGGGAATCCATGTACTGACGGCGGCGCACTGCGTAACACAAAGCGGGACGACCACGCCGTTTGCGGCAAGTGACATCACGATCCGATTCGATTTGACAGGCGGCGCTCAGACCTACACCGGAGCCACACTGTACGTCAACCCAGGCTACGTCCCGCTTGGCCCGGGTTATACTTCTGACCTCGCCATCCTGCTGCTCAGTTCCGTCGTCGATCCACTCGCCCAGCGGTACGAACTCCACTCCGGACCGGAGGTGGGCACCACCTACCTGGTTGGTTATGGGCGCCAGGGCACTGGAGCGTCGGGCTCTGTACCTGGCACTTCCGGCTCGGTGAAGCGATCGGGCCAGAACGAGATTGAGGCCATCGACTCCGGCGCGGGTCTGCTCCTGTTTGATTTCGATAATGGATTGAATGCCAACAACGTCTTTGGTTCGCTCGGCCTTGGAGCAGCCAATGAGGTCCTCACCGCGCCCGGCGATTCCGGCGGGCCTGCATTTATTCAGACTGCGGGGATCTATCGGATTGTTGGAGTGAACACGGTAAGCGGATGCCCTGGTCCGGGCGTTGATATAGACGCGACATGCGACCAGTCGCCCGCCGTGACCAACAACACTTTCGGCGAAATCGGGGGTGCGATACGACTCTCCCTCCATACGGATTGGGTCAACTCCATCGTGGACGTCCCTGAGCCATCCACCCTGGCACTGATTGGCCTGGGGCTGCTGGTAACGGCTCTGAAATTGCGTGACGGGCGGCACTAAGATTCACCTGTCAGGCCTGATGCCGGCTTGCTAGAATAGAACCTTCCCCACACATGGAACGGGCAAGCCGCATCCTCGGAAAACTTCAAATCAAGCCGGTGGAAGTGGCAGGCGTAAAGACGTACCACCTGGCGCCCGGAGCATGGGCAGCCGCGGTTGGTAAGAAAATCGCCTCGCATACGCGGCCCGTGTTTCTCAAAGATGGCAAGCTCACCGTGGAAGTGGAGGATGCGGTTTGGCAGACGCAGTTGCGGACGCTGGAACCGTCCATCCTCCCACGCATTGAAAAGATCGTTGGCAGCGGCTTTGTGCAGCGTATCGAGTTTCGCCTGGCACCACCACGGAGGCAGGCGGCGATAGCCGCTGTGGCTCACGCCGTGCCGGATGAAGCGGCAACGATCGCTGACCCGGTGATGCGCCAGGTCTATCGCACGGCGCGAAGGAAGGCGAACGCTTGAAGATCACTACCGAACAGGTCCGGTACGTAGCCGGACTAGCGAATCTTACGCTCAGTGAGGACGAGGTCGCGCGCATGGCGCATGACATGGACGAGATTCTCACTCACATGGACAAGTTGAACGAGTTGGACACCACAAACGTCGAGCCGATGGCGCAGGTGCTGTACGAGGCCGACGACCTGGCGACTCTGCGCGAAGATAAGGAGCGCTCAACGCTATCTAATGAAGACGCGCTGGCTTGTGCGGCGGTGTCCGGTTCCGGCTACTTCAAAGTTCCGCGGGTGATCGAAAAATGAGCGTTTCCATTCCTGATCTCACGATTGCCTCGGTGCGGCAAGGTCTGGCCGAGAAACAGTTCAGCGCGGTGGAATTGGCCACCGAAGCACTTCGTTACGCCCAGGCGGAGAACCCGAAGACCAACGCCTATCTCCATTTCTGCGAGGATCGGGCGCTGGCAGCAGCGCGAGCGGTGGATGCGAAGCTGGCCAACGGAGAGGATCCAGGGCCGCTGGGCGGCGTGCCCATTGCGGTGAAGGATGTGATCGTTACCAAAGGGGTGCGCACCACCTGCGGCTCCAAACTGCTGGAGAAATACATTCCGCCCTACGATGCCACCGCAGTAAGCCGTCTGGAGCAGGCGGGCGGTGTCATCCTTGGCAAAGCCAACTGCGACGAATTCGCGATGGGCTCGTCAAACGAGAACTCAGCGTTTGGGCCGGTGCGGAATCCGGTGGCACTGGATCGGGTGCCGGGAGGCTCCAGCGGCGGCTCTGCGGCCGTGGTGGCGCAAGGTACGGCAGTGGTATCCCTGGGATCGGACACGGGCGGGTCCATCCGCCAGCCGGCCGCCTTTTGCGGCTGCGTTGGAGTGACTCCCACCTATGGCCGGGTGTCGCGCTACGGTCTGGTGGCATTCGCCAGTTCCCTGGACCATATCGGGCCGTTCGGCCGCAACGTGGCCGACGCCGCGGCTCTGCTGCGGGCCATCGCGGGGCGGGATGAGATGGATTCCACGTCCGCGGCGGCCCCTGTCGGGGATTACGCGGCTGCCATGGCGCAGGACGTGCGAGGCCTCAAGATCGGCCTTCCCAAGGAGTACTTCGCCGGCCTGGCCAGCGAGACCGGAGACCGCATCCAGGGCGCGGTGGAGACGCTCCAGAAGCTGGGGTGCGAGTTCGTGGATGTAAGTCTGCCGCACACCGAATACGCCATCGCCGCCTACTACATCATCTGCACGGCCGAGGCGAGTTCCAATCTGGCTCGTTACGATGGGGTCCGCTACACGACGCGCGCGGCCTCCGATTCGCTAATCGGCATGTACCGCGACACCAGAGGGGCGGGATTTGGCACCGAATGCAAGCGCCGCATCATGCTCGGAACGTATGTATTGAGCCATGGCTACTACGATGCGTACTACCTCAAGGCGCAAAAGGTCAGGAATCTCATCGCCCGCGATTTCCAGGCTGCGTTCGAATCGGTGGACGCCCTGATCACCCCCGTATCGCCCTTCCCGGCCTTCCGGCTGGGCGAGAAATTGTCCGATCCCTTACAGATGTACCTTTCGGATATCTACACGATTACAGGGGACTTAGCAGGGATTCCCTGCATGAGTGTGCCATGCGGGACGACGAAAGAAGGGCTCCCCATCGGAATGCAGATTCTGAGCAAACACTTCGACGAAGCGGGCATGTTCCGCGTCGCCGCAGCGTATGAACGAGCTGTAAACTAACGGCATCATAGGGGATAGCCATCCCGGAATATTCCACTGAGCATTAAAGACACTAAGGCGGAATGCCGATAGAGTTCCTAAATAGCTACTGAAGCTTACATTCTTGATTCGCCCGCAGTCGAATCGGATGGATTTGGAGCCCATTGTGTTCTGGCCGACAATGTTCGTACTGGCGATCGCGATGACGATTGTCCTGTACAAGCTGATGTCTGCTCCTCATGACGAGGCAAAGCAGGCCGCAAGCGCATCCGCTCAACCTGCGGTCATACACTCCAATCTCCTGTTTGAAAGCAGTCCGCTCGGTTATATCGAACTGGACGCGCGGGGCATGGTGGTCCGCATCAACAAGCGGGAGTTGGCGATGCGGCAGATCAGCCTGCGCGAAGGCTTGGGAAAATACTATTGGGACCTGGCGGCGGAGGATGAGGTTTTACGGACGCAGGACGAGATCCAGCGTAAGCTGATTGGCGGAGTGACTCTGGCGCCGATGCGGCGCCGTATTGTACGGCCAGACGGGGAGCAGATCACGATTGAAGTTCATGAGAGTCTGCTTCACGATGCCAACGGCCGCATTACGGGCATGCTGCTGGCGTCGACGGACATCACGGCCCAGCAACAGGACCAGGAAGAAGTCTTCCGCACGACTACCGAGCTGAAGGCGTTGTTCCAGGCCCTGCCGGACATGTTGATCCGGCTCGACGCCGATGGAAGGGTGCTGGATGCGCGCGCCGGGCAGCCTTCCGATTGCATCGCACCGCCGGAGGCGCTGATTGGGAAACGTCTCCCGGAGCAACTGCCGCCCGAAGAAGGGATCAAGGTGGCTCAGGCGCTGAGCCGGCTACAGAAGAACCACTCCATGGTGATGGTGGAGATCACCATCAAGCAGCGGGACAAAGTGGAGATCTTCGAGGCGCGTTTCTGCCCTAACTACCGCGGAGAGTCGATCGTCGTCATCCGCCGCATTACGGAACGGCGCAGGAGCGAGGAGCGGCTGGAGCAATACGCCCAGCAACTGGAACAGAAGAACGAAGAATTGGCACATGCGCTGGCCAATGCGCGCGAGGCGACCGAGATGAAGAGCCGGTTCCTGGCGAACATGAGCCACGAGATCCGAACGCCGATGAACGGCATTATCGGAATGACGGAGTTTCTAGTAGCTACGCCGCTCACCAACGAGCAGCGCGAGTATGCCACTGCCGTCAAGACCTCGGCCGATTCTCTACTGACGCTGATCAACGACATCCTGGACATATCCAAGATCGAAGCGGGAAAGATGCGCCTGGAGAGGCTGTCCTTCGACCTGGGATTGACGGTGGAAGAGGTGGCGGCAACGTGCGCGATCCGGGCTCGCGCCAAAGGCCTGGAGTTCACCTGTGCGTCCTCGGAAGACGTCCCACACAACGTTGTAGGGGATCCGGGGCGTGTACGTCAGGTGTTGAACAACATACTCGGCAACGCGATCAAGTTTACCGAGCGCGGGAAAGTGAGCCTGTTCACCGAACTGATCGGCGAATCGGGAGAAGCCCTGACGGTGCGGTTCATGGTGCAGGACACCGGAATCGGCATCGCCAACGAACACAAGGAGCGGCTCTTCCAGAGTTTTGTTCAGGGCGACAACTCGACGACGCGCAAATACGGTGGCACGGGACTCGGCCTGGCCATCAGCAAGCAGTTGGTGGAAATGATGGGCGGCGAGATCGGGTTCAACAGCGAGCGCGGCAGAGGCAGCACATTCTTCTTCACGATCGTCTTTGAACGGGCTGCGGAAGTGGCGGCTCAACCGGTGGAGGCTCCAGCCCTGCCGGACCGGCATCTGCAGAGCATCAAAGTGCTGCTGCTATCCTCCAAGCACGCCTCTAACGGCCTGCGCCAGACAGTCCAATCGTTGGGCTGCAATGTGGACTGCATGGACGAACCGCAAAAACTGCAAGCCAAACTGGAGGAAGCCGCCAAGGCTGGCGAACCGTACCGCTTTGCTCTCATCGACATGGATTTGCATGGTGTCGATAGCGGCGCCCTGGCGGCGACCGTGAAGTATGAAAAGTCGATCCGCGACACGATCCTCGTGGCAATGACGGCATCGCCCATCCGGGGCGATGGCATTCACCTTCGTGAAGCCGGCTATGCGGCCTATCTCCACAAGCCGGTGCTGGCGCCGCAGATCTTCGAGACCTTTGTCCAGGCGATGCAGAACCAGGTGAAAAGCACGCCGCTGGCCCCCGCGCCTCAGCTCATCACCAGGCACACGCTCTCGGAGAACAAAAAGAAGATTGAAGGCAACCCCTCGGTGCTGCTCGCCGAGGACAACATCATCAACCAGCGGATCGCGCTGCGCATGCTGCAAAAACTGGGACTCGCCGCCGATGTGGTCAACAACGGCAAAGAGGCTCTCGATGCCATGGAACGGACGGCATACGACCTGATTCTGATGGATTGCCAGATGCCGGAAATGGACGGTTTCGAGGCCACCGCGGAGATTCGCCGCCGGGAGGGGGGCAACCGTCACACCATGATTTGCGCCTTGACGGCCAATGCCATGGTGGGGGATCGCGAGAAGTGTATCGACGCCGGCATGGACGACTACATCTCGAAGCCCGTGGCTCTGGTTGAATTGCAGAATGCCCTGCAACGCCTTCTCTATAAGGACGAGAAGCAGACCGAAACCTCAGCCGTCAGCCAGTAACAGCCGCTGAAGGACTTGACGCGATTTTGTCGCTCACCCTCATGAGAGACAAAAATCATGTCCAAACAAATTGTCCTTGCATCTCTATGCTTGCTTACCCTATCGGAGGGTGCTTCAGCGGCGCTCATGACCATCTATGGGGATCGCGCCGATACACAGGTCTACAGCGCTGGTATTTTCAGCGGCGATCCTAGCCAAAACGGTGGGCAAAGCGGCTTCAACGGAGGCTTCGATTATTCGATGGTCTTCGTGTTTCAACTACCTGTTCTCACTCCTGGCCAGTCGATCACCGCGGCCGACTTCAACGTCTTCGTCACGGCCGCTGGATCCAACTTCAACACTGACCTTTATGGGCTCGCCTACCGCGCGCAGCCAACGGTTCTCGCTTCGGATTGGTACACGGGCACGGGTGACGCCAGCAACACGCTTCTGCAGGCCGGCTTCATTCCACCCTCTTTCAGCTTCAGCGGCCGCACCGGCACTTCGAACTCCGGCGACGCTGCGCTGCTTGATTACATCAAAGCCCAGTATGCGGCAGGCGCTGTGGGTGGCGAATACATCTTCCTGCGGCTGTCCACCAATGCCAGCAATTTCGTCAACCTGAATGTGAATTTTTACTATGCGTCGGATGTGGCTTACTTCCTGGCGTCCGTGTCCACACCGGATCTGGGATTCTGGCAGGATCGTCACGCCCCGCGGCTGCAATTGACCATTGCCGACACGCCGACTCCGGAGCCAGCCACCGCTGTGGGGGCTATTGTTGGACTGGCGTTGATGGGCTCGCTGGCGCGGAAGCGCATGCGCTAGTTACGGGTGATCCACATCGGCGACACCCACACCACCTCGCCGTCTTCCTGCTCGCCGCGCACGTAGTAATACGAGGTCTTGCCTGGCGCCGATTCCGTATCGCGCCAGGTGAACTCCACCTTCGCCCGTTTCGGCTGGGCTGAGTAGACGTACTTGTTATCCTTCACGATCACCACCTTGGCGAATGGCGCGGTGCCTTCCAGTTTCACCTTGAACTCCGGCGCCTTGTTTGAAGAGAAGGCATCGCCCATGATGTAATCGCCGCTGCGGAAGTCGGCGAAGATGTGGTCCGTGGCCCCGTATACGTGGCGCTTTTGGAAGGCCTCCACGATGCCTTGCCGGGTGAAGTCCTTGACCAGGATATTGCAGTAGCTTTGGTGCGTGGAGATATGGTCGGAGCTGGCCTGAAACGCCAGCTTGTAGCCCATCTCCAGCGCCAGGTTCACGAATCCTTTCGGCCGCCAACCGCCGATGGAGTCCTCTTCGCTATTGGAGCGCGGGCCGCCGGGGATTTCGTAATTCTGGCGGTCACCCTGATAGATTTCCACCACTGGCTCAGTGAGCGGATCGTTGTCGCGCCAGTCCGTGCCCATGCTGGTGCCGCTGGTGTGCATGGCGGCGACGCCATTGAACTGGCGCAGATAGCGATAGAGCATTTGGGTATCGGGCGCTTTCGTCACCGCATCGGGCTTGGTGATGGGCAACCGCGGCAAGGTACGGATGCCGCGCTCGGCGAAGACTACATTGCGGTGGCCCTCGGGATAGGCCACGCTGCGTTCGTAGCTGAACATCGGGACGAACTTGCCGGGTGAATGGAAGATGTCGGTGAGCTTCTGCTCGATCCACCAGGAATACTCGCGGCCGCCGCCGTTGTCATGATCGCAGCAGCCCACCCAATCCATATAAGAGGCATCCAGCATGTAGCGATACTGGTCAATGACAGTGCCATCCGTGCCTCCATCCATGGAGACTTCGCTGTGGCGGTGGAATTCACCACGGATGGGGCGCAGCGTCCCGGCCTTAGTCGAATAGCGTGCGTTGCGCATGGTGCCGACCATCGCCAGTTCGCTCTTGGCATCGCTGGCGGCGCCTGCGGATGCAGGCGAAGGAGCATCCGAGGCGGTCAACGTTCCAGACGCAGCCGCCAGATGCACCGTGTTGACGAAGATGTCGTTCTGATAGGGATCGTTCACGGCGCGCCGTGGCGCGGCCACGCCCATCAACTGGAATTGCCGGCGGTGATCCGAGGAGCCGATCACTTGCAATTCGCCGCCCTTCACGCTGGCCAGCGCCGGCCGGTTGTCGAGCAGATTGTCCGTGTGGGCGAGAAACACCGGACCGGTCCACTGCTTGCCATCAAACGAGGCAACGTACTCGGTCCAGACCGTGCCCACCGGATTCCACCACACCGGATGATTGCTCCGCGCCACCAGCCACAAGCGGCCCGAAGCATCCACCAGCAAGCGCGGCATCGTATTCTTTGGGGCGGCGAAATTCTGCGAGGCTCGGCTGGCCACGCGTTTGTTGGCGCGATCGGTTTCCGGCTTCAGCCATTGGTTGGGAGCGCTTTGCTGCTTCGAAGTGTCATCGACACGGAGGCTGGCTACACCGGGCAGCACGCCGTCGGGGAGATTGGGCAGGGCCACGGCACGCCCGTCTTTCTCAAAGCCGCGGATGCGGATGGCGCGGCCCTGGTAGAGGGCCACACCAGTGGTGTCGTGTGCGCCGAAATCCTTGCCCCAGCCTTCCGCGCCTTCTTCATAGGCGATCCACAACCGGCCCTGCAGATCGTAGGCGGCCGACGGATAGGCTTCATAAGCGGACGTTCCCGCGACGAGGAATTCCCTGCCCCACGCGCCATTGATCGCGGTGCGGGCATAGACGTCGTAGTGGCCGTTGCGATAGCTGTCATAGGCCACGCTGATGCGTCCCGTGCCATCGGCGGCGATGGCGGGGTTCCACTCGTTCCCGCTGGAAGATGATACGGCCGCGGGGGCGGAGAAACCAGCGCCCTTCTGCTGCGCCGCGAAGATGGCCGCTTTGCCGGCGCGCCATCCCTGCCAAGCCACCCAAACCTGTCCCTTCGCGTCGGTGGCCGCGGAGGGGAAGACATCGGAGCCGGGCGCGGTAGTGAGGCGGACGATCGCTCCGGGACGGCCGTTCTCGATCGGCCGAGCCATCAACTCAAAATCGCCCTTTTCATTGGAGGACCAGAATACCCACGGCTTGCCTGAGCCATCGATGGCAATTGCCGGACGGTACACGTCGCCACCAGGATCACTGATACCGATGGCCTCGCCCCATTGGCCACCGCTGGAGCGGCGCGCCACGATGCGATCTCCCTTGGCAGGCGTTTTCCAGTTGTCGAATTTCTCGGGAGCCTGCTCCAGGTTGGCGCGGAGTTCATGGTGCTGTGGATGGTGGGCAAACTCCAGGTAGGCGATCCACACGGATCCATCCTTGCCCGTCGCCGCGGCTGGATAGTCCTGCTCATCGGCGTCGGAGGTGACACGCTCGTAGCCGGGAATGCGGTCCACCATCGCTTTGCCGTCGAGATGCTTCTGCCCGGTTCCGTAGGGGATGTCGGAGAGCTTGAAGCGGAAGTTGCCCTGCGCCGTTTCGACGGAGAGATCCGCGCTCTCGGTTTCCTCGTCGAGCCAAACCATCACGCCGTTGGCGACGCGGATCTGCCCCGCCGCCTGGCCGGCTGCGCCAAACAGCCGTGGCGCACGCGTGGAGCACTTCCAGGAGGTTCCGCTGATAGAGTCCTGCTGCTCAAAGCGCCAGGGTTCGACGGAGGTGATGCGCGCTCCCGTAGCGCGCACAGAGCCATCCCAGCGAGTCGGCTGGCGATCGGTGAGCCCAAGCAGAATGCGGACGCCAATCCGGTTCTGGGCACACAACGCAGGAGCAAGAGCGATGAAGATCAGCAGGAGACGCGGCAAAGTCATGCCGCGATTTTATCAGGAGCCGTTCTGGCCTGTAACGGTCCACAGCGAGAGCGTCTGGCGTTGCAGGCCGTCACGACTCCAGGCGCGATAGGCTTGCTCGGCCTGGAGCCGTTGCGCATCCGTGAGGAAGCCTGCCGTCACCATTGCAGGTCCGAGGGATTCCACGACATCGGCCCAAATACTGACCGCCTGATCGAAGTCTTCCTGCCCGCGCACCACCTGTTCGGTGGAGTTCCTTGTCTGCCGCACTGTGAGCCCTGCCTGGCGAAACAGATCGGGCAACTCGGACGCCATGTGGTTGCTCCAGCCATTCACTGTGCGCCAGTCGAGGAAGGCGCGGATGAAAGTCTGAAAGGCCTCGGGCGGTGCAGGTTCCCACGCATTCTCGGCGTGATTGTAGTCGAGCACGACGACAAGTCCGAGGGAGGTAGTGGCGGCCTTCATCCGGCGCAGTGCCTTCAATGGGTCGGCGCTCCATTGCAGCACGCGTGAGGCTGTGACGACATCGAACGCAGCCGAAGCAGGTAGTTCGAGGACATCGCACTGTTCAAATCGCAGACCCTCTTGCGAGCCATGATTCTGGCGGGCAATCGCCAGCAAGGCGGCATCGCGGTCAATGCCCAGAACCTCACCACCTGGGGCCACCAGACGGGCAATGCCCGCGGTGATGGATCCGGTTCCGCAGCCCACATCCAAGACCCGCTGGCCTTGATGCAGGTGCTCCAGAAGTCCACGGTGGTCACGCTCCACCGTGCGCCGGTTGAGCACGCGGGGATCCGATTGATGGCTTTGTGCGGAGCTCACTGTTGGACCGGGGCCGGCACGGGTGGCGCGGGAGCCGCCGGTGCGTCTGGTACTTTCTTCGGCAGCACGCCGCGCGGAGCGGTGGTTTCATTCTGTCCGGCGCGCCGCACGGTGATTTCGCCACGTTCCGTCTCCAGGTGGATGGACGGGCCGCCGGTGGAGCCGCGCAACGTCGAGTTTCTTCCTTCCGATTCGAGTTTCAGAGGAGCGCCGAAGTCGTTGTTGATTTCGCCACGCTTGGTGGTTGCCGTCAGATCGAATTTCGCACCCTGTGCCACGACCAGATCGACGCTTCCGTTATCGGTCTTGGCGTCGATGCGGCCATGCGAGGCCGAGGGGCGAATCTCGATATCGCCACGTTCCAACTGCACCTCGGCAGTCTGCGAGAAGTCCCGCAACTGCACATCGGCTACCTTCGTACGCACCTTCACCGGACCTTGGACATTCTCGGCGGAAATGTTCCCCAGCGCGATTTTCACGAGGCCGGTGGTCTGTTCGACACGAACTTCGGTGTTGCTGCTTTCAAAGCGGAGGGGCTTGGCGACGTTGCGGAAGCTCAATTCGCCGGAGTAGCTGCCGTTCACGGTCACCTGCCCGGCGATGCCTTCCAGTTCGATGTCCTGCCCGCGGCCTTTGATGTCGACGTTGCCCTTGACGTTCACGGCGCGCACGATGTCGCTGCGGCGCAGTTCGATCTTGGCTCCGCCGCCGATGTTCTGCAACCGGACACCGGAGTTGTCGCTGTTGATCTCGACGTTGCCGGCGATATCGCGGACATCGAAGTCGCCGTAGCGGCCGCGTCCTTCAAAGCTCAGATTGCGGGGGATGGCGATTTCGAGATCCGCCGATGCACGGCGATTCTTGTCGATTTTTTCCTGGTTCGTCCGGATCACGATCTGGTCGCCCATCGGGACGATCTCGACAGGCGCTTCCTTGTCGCCGCGATCGGCGTCGGTCTGATTATAGGCCTGGATTGTTTTGTGGCCGGTGATCTTGATCTTGTCTCCATCGCCTCCGACAACCGTGACATTGCCGCGGCCCAGATCGAGAACCACACGCGAGGCTTTGCCCGCGGACTGCTCGGCATTCACAGGGAACTCAAAGCGTTCTCCGAAGATCTCCAGCCCACGGACCGAGATCCGGCTGTTGGGCCAGCGCGAATAGGCATTGGAACCCCAGAAACTCAGCGACCCGAATACACAGAGGAAGACGATGACAATCCATTCGCCACCTGAGACACCTTGCACCGGCAAAGGCCGTCCGGTGAAGTGCCAGACCAGCACTTCGAGCATTCGGGCCGAACCCCAGATGATCAGCAGGAAGGGCCAGTAGCGGGCGAACATCTCAAACATGGGAATCTCCGGCCAGAGATTCCGCACGAGGAAGAGCGTGCCGACAGCAATCAGCAGCAATGGGGCAACAATCGATCTTGGTCTCATGATGGTTCCTCCTCTCTCCCCTTTACGCAGCGCTCGAAGTAGCGCGTTCCATCAACTTCATGACTCCAATCACAATCAACAACGCAGGCCAGGTAGTAGAGAACGCATAGGGGCCGACGTGGTCGATGGCAAACAGCGTCCCGATCGTGATCAGGAGGATAGGCCCCCGCAGGGCCCTCATCAGCGATACCGGCTGCCCATTAACTCCGTTCATGATGCGCCTCCTGTCCAATCCGGGCATTGGCTTTCAACCGAGCCATCAGGAGGAAGACTCCTACCGCAATCATCAGCACGGGACCGGCATACGGCTTCAGCGCTCGCAGGTTCAACCATTGCAGATTGTCCAGCAGGAAGACCACACCGACGACGATCAGCAGGACGGGCAACACGGGAAAACCTGTATTCAGATTCGAGTTGGGGAAGATAGACGAAAACTCGTCCACCGGTTCACCCATCATGCGCCTCTTAGCGGTGTTGAAAGCCTCGAACGCCATGTAGAAGATCCACACCGGGATGCACATCTCAAACAGAGTCTGTGTCGACCCCGAGCCGTGATCGGCCAGGCTGAACAATACGCCAGTGATCAGCGCATGTACGAAGCCCTTGGCATACTGGCCGTTGTAAATGGCGCCGACGCCGGGAATCAGGCCGAGTACGAAGGCCCAGCCTGGCGAGGGAGCGCTCTGCGGAGGCACGGGAGGAGGTTGATAGTAAGGATTTGCGCCGCCATCGGAAACCGGTGGCGCCTGCTGTTGCGGCGCCGACGCCTGCGGGAGGTGCTCCAGGCAGTACACGGTGCCCTGGTAGTTCTGCACTTCGTCCGGCATCAGCGCTTTACCGCAAGCCCTGCAGAAGGCTACGGCCTGTCTCGGATTGTCGTTTACCGGTTCCATGAGTCGGTACCTCCAGACTTCATTTTTTTTGTGCTCCCGTGTTTTCGGCCCCCGGGGCTGCGGGCCTGGACGGCTGGGCCGTACCGTTGTCTGGTTGCTGAGCGGCGTCATCCTCATCGGAGGAGAGGTCGCGGAGCATGGATTGCACTTCGTAAACGATGCGCAAACTTTCGTAATACTTCACCGCCCGGTTCCAGGAACGGTGCATGCGGTCTTCGGCCGACTCCCACACTTTGACGGGGTGCAGGTCGGCGGCGCGCAACTGGCGGGCTTCAATACCGGCGAAGCGTCCCAACATGGCGAAGGACAGGATTGTCATCGCCATGCCCATGACGAGGCGGGGACGTAGAATCGGTTCAAACAGGCCGCTGATCCACTGGCCGAACGCCGATTTGGCCTTCACAGTAACCGGCTGGCGGGCAGGAACCTGCTGCAGGATTCGGGTGACGAGGGCGGGAGGAGGTTCGACCTCTGCGGCGCGTTCCATGAAGGAAACAGCGGCGGCGGCGTCCTGGGCAAATTCGCGGCACGAGGCGCAGGAAGCGAGGTGAGCTTCGAAGGCGACCCGTTCGGGCGCCGGGAGCGTCCCGTCCAAGTAATCGCAAAGTAGCAGTTCTAATTCATCGCAGCTCATACTGCCACCTTATGTTTTCTCAGGACGCGGGCCAATTCGGCCCGTCCCCGGTTCAAGCGCGATTTCACCGTGCCTTCGGGCACGTTGAGCACCTGCGCGATTTCCCTGTACTCCATCTCCTCCAAATCCCTCAAGATCAAGGTTTCTCTCAGTTCGGGGGATAATTTTTCCAGGCCCGCCTGGAGAATTTCGCTCGCTTCGCGTCCGGCAAGCAACCCATCGGTGCGCGCGGACATGGCGGCGGTTTCTTCGAGAACGGGCAACTGGTCTTCGATGGAATCGGTGGCCCGCTCCTGCTTGCCGCGGCGATAGTTGTCGATCAAGAGATTGCGCGTGAGCCGCATCAGCCACACGGCAAACGAACCCTCGCCCGAGCGGAAGCTTCGTAAACTTTTGAAAACGCGCAAGAAAACGTCCTGTGTAAGGTCCTGCGCTTCGGAGTCGTTTCCGGTAAACCGATAGCATACCGCATACACTTTGCGGGTGTGCAGACGAACCAGGTCTTCCCATGCGACCTCGTCCCCGCCCAGGCATCGATCAACCAGAGTAGAATCGGTATCCAAACTGTTTGCCCAACTCAGGCAGCCGTTCCTCGCGTTTCCCGAGCTCCAGTTGTGTCCGGGGGCCGGAACGGAAAGCGCGATATGTGGTACGACTGACATGATACCCTCAAACGGCGCTCAACGGAGAGGGACTGCTGACCTGAGCCGCCATCCGATGTCTCCATCTTGCGCTTCCAACATGGGAAACGAACAATTATCATGATAAGTTCGCGAAAGTTTGCAGAGAAGTAGGGAGGCCGCTATCGAACCAGCGCCCAAGACCGGAATTTCGCCCGCCGTCCGACGAACCGTAATGGCGGCGATCGTTGCTGCAGTCGCTGCGATTGCGTGGTTTGGATTACGATCGCGGGGAAAAGAGTTCGAATGGGACGTATTCCGCGCAACTTTTGCAGATATGCACTGGGGTTGGTTTACAGCCGGGGTCCTACTTGTATTAGTTACGTACCTTGGCCGGGCCATCCGCTGGCAAGTGATGTTGCGTCCGGTGAAACCGAAGTCCAGTCTTTCGAATTTGCTCACGGCTACGACCATTGGTTTTACCGCTGTGGTGTTGTTTGGCCGGGCTGGGGAATTGGTTCGCCCGTACCTGATTGCAACCAAAGAGAAGGTGTCCTTCTCAAGCCAAGTGGCGGCCTGGTTTCTGGAAAGGATTTACGATCTTCTTTCGGTTCTACTCCTTTTCGGCTTTGCTCTGGCTCAGATCACGACATCCTCCACGAAGGTAACAGGTCCGATGGAGACCGTATTGCGGCTCGGCGGGCATACGGCAGGGGTGCTGGCCACGCTATGTTTGGCGTTGTTGGTCACGTTTGGCCTATTTCCTAATTTTGTAGAAAAACGGCTGCACGGTGCCCTGGAGGTATTGCCGGAGCGATTTCGCGGCCGCATCCAAGGGTTGGTCAGTAGCTTTCTATCCGGAACGAGCTCCACGCGGCAAGGGGGGATCGTCGTTCTTCTGGTTGGGTACACGTTTTGCGAATGGCTTATCATTGTGGCCAGTTTTCTATGTATTTTCAAGGCGATACCGATCACTCAGGGGCTGGGCGTGGTGGATACTTTGATAGTTGTAGGATTTGTTGCCTTTGGCAGTGCGGTGCAGATCCCGGGGATTGGCGGGGGGATGCAGGTGGCGACCGTGGTGGTACTGACTGAGTTATTCAAGGTGCCTCTGGAAAGTGCCAGTGGAATTGCGATCCTGATCTGGGCGGTCACCTTCGTGAGCATTGTCCCGATTGGCTTGGTGCTCGCTGTGAGAGATGGCTTGGAATGGCGTAAACTAATGAACGTGAAGGAGATGAAATCCCTATGAGGTGTCCGTTCTGCGGCTACCAGGAAGACAAGGTGATCGATAGCCGGGAGAGCCGCGAGGGGGAATCCATCCGTCGCCGCCGGGAGTGCCTCAAGTGCTCCAAACGATTCACAACTTACGAGCGCATCGACGAGGTCCCCTATATGGTCGTCAAGAAGGACGGCCGCCGGGAGAAGTTCGAACGCCAAAAGGTCCTCAGCGGTCTACTCAAGGCTTGTGAAAAAAGGCCGGTGAGTATGGGAAAACTGGCGGAGCTGGTCGATGAGGTAGAGAGCCGGCTGACAGAGATAGCCGAGCGGGAGATTTCAACTACGGAAATAGGAGAATTGTTGGTAAGCCGGCTGCGGGATGTGGACAAGGTGGCCTACGTGCGCTTCGCATCTGTTTACCGGGATTTCCAGGACGCCGAGGCGTTCTTCCACGAACTGAAAGATTTGATCCAGAAGAAAAGGAATTGAGAAACTCTTCGATCTGGAACGACGCTAGTTTTTGACACAGACGCTTCCGGAGCAGTCCTGGCGGAATCAAAACTTGTAACCAAAACGGTACTGAAACATCTTTAAGATTGGGGCTTAACTTCGCCGGGTTTTGGTGTTACTATGTTCGAGGCACAATCGGCCTAATCCGGCCGTCTCCTGGGCCAGCAGTCGTAGCATCCGTTGGCGAAGAAAAAGTGAACATGCCCAAATGCCAATGTGCGGCTGATAAGAATATCCCCAAAGGCTTAGTCAGATTAGCAGGAATCCGACGCCTGCGGGGGAGGTGACTCACAAGTGGATCAATTTGAAGATCAATTTTTAGCGGATAGCCACGAACCCTTGGGTCTGCCTTTTGACGAGGAGGCGAGTTTCTTCCATCCCGAAGAAGTCGCCGAAGGTGATGAATTCCAATCCTCGCAACAGGTTGAAGAGTCGATCTACACCGACGACCCGGTGCGTGTCTACCTGCGCGAAATGGGTGCTGTTCCTTTGCTTACACGCGATGGCGAGGTTGATCTCGCCCGCAAGATGGAGCGGGGAAAGCTCAAAATGCAGAAGGCTCTCAGCCGTTCCGCCCGTGTCCAAATGATGGTTCTCGATTGGGCCGAGCAGGTGAAGCGTGCTGAAGTGGAACTCGATTCGTTCGTTGACCTCGGCGACCTGGAAGAAGGCAGTGCGGCCGATGCGAAGCGCCGCGCTGAGATCCGCAATCAGTTCGCTGAACTCACGCTTCAAACCAAGAAGCAACAACAGCTCTACGACAAATATAATGCAATCGCTGCCAGCAACAAAAAGCTGCGCCGCAAGTGGTCCTGGAAGGTAAGCCGCTCTAAGGTGGAAATGTCGCGCATGATTCGCGCACTTCCCTGGCATATGTCCAAGTGGAAAGAGTTCACCAAAGAGATTGAGCGCACCGTCGAAGAACTCGGCCACATGGATCAGGAACTCCATCGCCTGGAGGATCGCGCCGCCGCCAACCAGCCTAAAATCCGTGAGTTGCGCCGCGAAATCAAGAAGCGCGAAACCATTGCTGGAGCCTCCTACACCGACCTCAAGCACAGCCTTCAGATCATCCGTCAAGGGGAGCTGGAAGCCGAACGCGCCAAGAAAGACCTGGTGGAAGCGAACCTTCGCCTCGTCGTCTCTGTGGCCAAAAAGTACGTCAATCGCGGCCTACACCTGCTGGATCTCATCCAGGAAGGTAACATTGGCCTCATGCGTGCCGCCGACAAGTTCGAATACCGCCGTGGCTATAAGTTTTCAACTTATGCCACCTGGTGGATCCGGCAGGCCATCACGCGAGCGATTGCCGACCAATCGCGTACCATCCGTATTCCCGTTCATATGAACGAGAGCATGAACAAGTTCCTGCGCGCCACGCGCGAGCTGGAAAAGGAACTGGGGCGTGCTCCTACAAATGAAGAAATCAGCCGGCGCATGGATATCCCCGTGGAGAAGGTCCAGAAACTCAAGACCATCTCCCGTGATCCGGTGTCGCTCGAAACCCCCGTCGGCCGCGACGGCGAATCCGCCCTTGGCGATCTGATCGAAGACCGCTGGGTAGGCTCCCCCGTTGATGCCGTTATCGATTCCAACGTTCGCGACGAGACCGCCAATATTCTCAAGACCCTGTCTCCCAAAGAAGAGAAGGTCATCCGGCTCCGCTTCGGCATCGGCTGTGAGCGCGAGCACACGCTTGAGGAAATTGGTCAGGAGTTCGACGTCACCCGCGAACGGATCCGGCAAATCGAAGCCAAGGCGTTGCGGCAGCTTCGCTCCCCAGAGCGGGCTCGCCATCTTCGCGCTTTGCTCGCAGCAAGATAACGTCCCTCCTCCAGAAGTGAATTCGGGCCGGGGTCCTCGACCAACCCCGGCCCTTTTTCTTTTCCGCTACGATAGAAGATTGGGCTTCGCCTTCCCGCGCCGCCCCAAAACCACGCAAATCATGGACATCTCCCAACTTCCAAAGCATTTTGACTCCAAGCAGGCCGAAGACTCCTGGGACGCCAAATGGGACCAGGCCGGCGTCTACCAATACGACCCTTCGCGCGGACGCGATGAGACCTTCGTCATCGACACGCCGCCGCCCACGGTCTCCGGCTCGCTGCACGTCGGCCACGTCTTTTCCTATACCCACACGGATCTGATGGCGCGCTTCCAGCGGATGCGCGGGCGCAACATCTTCTACCCCATGGGCTGGGATGACAACGGGCTGCCCACGGAGCGCCGTGTCCAGAACTACTTCAACGTACGCTGCGATCCCACCCTGCACTACGTCCCGAACTTCGATCCCGCCGCGGCGGCCAAGGAGAAGCACCCGGTCTCCATTTCCCGCGCCAATTTCATCGAGCTCTGCCTGAAGCTTACGGCCGAGGATGAAGTGATCTTCAAAGCCCTCTGGCGCCGCATCGGGCTGGGCGTCGATTGGGCCCAGGAATACTCCACCATCGACACGCGTTGCCGGCGGGCCGCGCAGCTCTCCTTCCTCGATCTGTTCCAGAAGGGGCACATTTACGCCGTCGATTCTCCGGCGATGTGGGACGTCGATTTCCAGACCGCGGTGGCGCAGGCGGAAGTGGAAGACCGCAATACGGCGGGACACTTCCACAACATCCGCTTCGGCGTGGAAGGCTCCGAAACCACGTTCGTGATCGCCACGACACGCCCGGAACTGCTCGGTGCCTGCGTCGGTGTAACCGCCCACCCCGATGACCCGCGCTACAAGCCCTATTTCGGCAAACGCGCAGTCACGCCCGTTTTCCACGTCCCCGTACCGATCTTTCCCTCCGAACTCGCCGATCCGGAAAAAGGCACCGGCATCCTGATGGTTTGCACCTTCGGTGACGCCACCGACGTGCGCTGGTGGCGCGAGCAATCGCTTCCCAACCGCCAGATCATCGGACGCAACGGCCGCCTGATTCCGGTGACTTTTGGAGAGCCGAACTGGGAATCGCTGAATCCGGAAGCGGCCAACGCCGCATACGCGCAGATTACCGGGAAGAACACCAAGCAAGCGCGCAAGATTCTCGTTGAGCAACTGCTCGGCGACGCGCTGACCGATCCGCCGCGGCCCATTGAGCACTCGGTCAAGTACTTCGAAAAGGGCGACAATCCGCTCGAGTTCATTTCCACACGCCAGTGGTTCGTGCGCCTGCTGGACAAGAAGGAAGAGCTGATCGCCTGTGGGGAGCGCATCCAGTGGCACCCCGATTTCATGCGCCTGCGGTTCAAAACCTGGACCGAGGGGCTGCAGTTTGATTGGTGCATCTCGCGCCAGCGCTACTTCGGTGTCTCTTTCCCGGTCTGGTACAAGCTGGACGGCGAAGGCAACGCCATCTACGACGAGCCCATTCTGGCGCCAGTGGAGATGCTGCCGGTGGATCCGATGGACACGCCGCCTCCTGGATACGCGGAGGCACAGCGCAATCAGCCGAACGGCTTTTGCGCCGAGTCCGACGTGTTCGACACCTGGTTCACCAGTTCGCTGACGCCGCAGATTTCGGCCGGCTGGCTGACCAACGAAACGCTCTTCAATAACCTTTTCCCCAACGATCTGCGCCCCCAGTCACACGAGATCATTCGCACATGGGCGTTCTACACCATCGTCAAGGCGTGGCTGCATTCGGGCACGATTCCGTGGCATCACGTCGGCATCTCCGGCTGGGTACTCGATCCGGATCGTAAGAAGATGTCGAAGTCGAAGGGGAACGTCGTCACACCGATGCATCTGCTGGAGGAGTATGGCTCCGATGCGGTGCGTTACTGGTCGGCCAACGCGCGGCTGGGCACCGACACAGCCTTCGATACGAACATCCTCAAAGTGGGCCGCCGACTGGTGACCAAGCTGTTCAACGCGGGCAAGTTCGTGCTCATGCAAACCGCCGACGCCGCTCCAGTCAGCCATCCGCTCGACATTGCATTCCTCACCGAACTGAATGCGCTGATCGCACGGGTGACGGGGCAGTTTGAGAAGTACGAACACTCCTACGCGCTTGGCGAAACGGAAAAATTCTTCTGGCGCGGCCTCACCGACAACTATCTCGAGTTGGTGAAAGCCCGCAGCCGGTCGGAGACGGATGCCGCCGGACGTGGGTCCGCAGTGACCACGCTGCGCATCGCGCTAAACGTGCTGCTGCGATTGTTCGCTCCGTTCGTGCCTTACATCACCGAAGAGGTATGGAGCTGGCAGTTCGCGGAAGAGACCGGGCAGGCGAGCATTCACAAAGCGCCCTGGCCTGAAGCGATCGCGCTACCCGCTACCGCCGAGGATGTCTTCGAGACCGCCTGTGCCGCCTTAAGCACCATCAACAAATCGAAGAGCGAGGCCGGTGTCTCCGTGGGACGTGCCGTGACTGAACTGCATCTGGCAGCCAACGCCGCCACTGCCGCCCTGTTCGCGCAAGTGAAGGCTGACGTGCTGGGCGCAGTTCGCGGCAGCGATTGCACCGTGACCGTCAAAGACAGCCTGGACGCCAATCAGTTCGAAGTGGTTCAGGTGGCCTTCGAATCCGCCGCCGAATAGACTGCGATTACTGCGTCAACAACGCCCGCACCACGAACACCGCCATCTGCCCGCGGGTGTTCGTGTCCCACTGGCAAAAGGTAGTCTCCGTGCACCCGCTGGTTACGCCGAGTTCCTTCATCTTCTGGATGTAGGGGTAGAAGATATCCGTCGAAAGAACGTCGGTGAAGAAGGGGATAGCGGGGAAGGTGATCGTCTGGTCATAGCGCCGTTGCAGTTTGGTGCGGACGATGAAGGCTGCCATCTGCCCTCGCGTCACGTTGTCGTTGGGACAATACGTAGTCGCGGTGCACCCTGCCGTATAGCCCAGCTCGCGCATCTTCTGAATATGCGGGAACTGCGGATGCGTGGACGGCACATCGGTGAAGTACGGCTGCGCGCGGAAGGTGAATGTGTCGCCGCCATAGAGGGCGCGGATGATGTACAGCGCCATGGTGGCGCGAGTGGTCGCGTTTTCCGGGCAGAACTGCGCCGGATCGCCGTTGCAGAAGTCCGCGACGTTTCCCAGCTTCATCAGGGAAATGTAGTCATTGAACAGGTAGGCCGGCGACACGTCGACAAACGCGCTCTGCGGCACCGCCGCCGGTTGCAGCACGTACACGCCCTGTTTGGCGATGGTGAGCAGGCCGGAGCGCGGGTTCACCGCAGTGTTCGTATCGAAGCTCACAGGAACCAGCCCCGAACCGTTTCCTGTCACCGAGCCCTGCAACAGCAGCCACGGAGTCGCGGTGGTTGCGGTCCATGTGCAACCGGTGAGTCCATTTACGGTAAACGTCATTGCCCCGCCTGTCGAAGGAATCGTGCGGTTGCCGGGGGTCACGATCAGGTTGCAGGGAGTGCCGGTCTGCGTCACGGAGAACGTTTTGCCGGCCACGGTGATGGTTGCCGTTCGGTTCGACGCAGTGGTGTTGATGTCCAAGCGGAAGGTCACGGTGGCGCTTCCTGTACCCGATGCCGCGCTGGTTATGGTCACCCAGGTCTGATTCGAACTCACACTCCAGGCGCAGCCATTGTTGATGGTGAAATCGAAGGTGCTCTCGCCGCCCTCCGCGCCTCCGGTATAACTCGATGTCACCAGAGCCGCGGTGCAGTTGGTGGTGATTCCGCCGAAGTCGATCTTCGCCACGAAGCCATCGGTGCCGCCCTGGTTCGTCGCCCTGTAGGCGCCGGCCGTGGCCGGAAAATTCGTCGATGTGGTGCTGCCGGCCAGATACAGGAACCCGGCGCTATCCAACACCATTCCGGCCAGCGTATCGTTGCCCGACCCGCCCAGATAGGTGGAGAAATTGAGCAGATCCCCGGCCGCATTGAACTGGGCCAGAAACACATCGTTCAACCCGGGAGCAGGCGATTGGATGGGTCCCGGCGTCAGCGGCAGCCCGTTTCCCAACCCATAGCCTCCCAAGAGGAAGCTGCCCGTTTGATCCACCAGAATCTGCGTTACTGACTCCACGTTGAAGTACACCGTGGGCGCACCGAAATAGGTGGAATACTGCACCGTGTCCATGGCCGGCGAAAGCCGTGTCACAAAGGCGGCATTGGGAGAAGACTGTGGCCGCAGCGTCTGGTAAGCGCCGGACGTGGTGACGTAATTTGTGGACAGCGTGAGGCCCGCAACATAGATGGCGCCGCCCGGCCCCAGGCTGATGGTTCGCCCGTAGTCATCGCCGCTGCCACCGAGCAGCGCGGAATAATCCAGCAGCTTCCCATCGCTGCTGAGGCGGGATACGAAGACATCGGCGCCGGCTCTGTTAGGAGGCAGGTAGGCACCAGGCGTGAACGGGAAAGCGCTTGACCGGGTCAACCCAGTGACATAGGCATTGCCCTGCGCATCCACGGTGATGGCGGAGGCTTGGTCCTGTGCCGTCCCACCGAGAAAGGTCGCATAAACGAGGCCGCTCAGGTTCGGAAGAATCTTCGCCACAAAGGCATCGGTGTCACCGCGGAGGCTTTGCTGATAGGAGCCCGTAGTGGCCGGAAAAGCCGCGCTGCCTGTGTGTCCCGCCAGATAGAGATTACCGCTCGAATCGGCAGCCAGCGCCGTCGCCGTGCCCAGATTCTCCGTCTCCGAATAAGACATCATCAGCGAGCCCGCGATCTGAGATCCGTCGGCAGACAACCGCGTCACAAACAGCCCAATTCCAGGGAGCGGGATGGACGAGCCGAAATGCGGATAGTTGAGCGACGCGGTATTCCCGGCAATGGTCGCTTGCCCCGCCAGGTTCACGGCGATGCCCACGGGTCGCTCTCCGGCACTACCGCCGAGATAGGTGGAGTAGATCAACTGATTCCCGCTCGCATTCAACTTCGTGACAAAGACGTCTTCGTCACCAGAAGCATTCTTCGCATAGGCATCCCCGGCAAGCGGGAAGTTGGTGGAATTGGTGTAGCCCGTGATGTAGGTGTTGCCAGCCGTATCCACTGCGATCGCGGTCGGGACATCCGTTCCCGACGCGCCGAAGTAGGTAGCGAAGCTCAACACCGGGTCGATGGTTAAGGGGAGGGAATGATCGTAGTCTCCAAGGGCAAAGGAGACCGTGTTCCCTGCCAGCGCAAAACGGCTCTCCACCGGCACAACCGTTCCTGCTTTGCGTTGAAACGCCACGGGAGCCCGCAGGGTGACCGTTTCGCCACTGGGTGCTTCCATGCGGAGGTCGCCCGCCGGGCTCAGGGAGAGGCTGCGTGCTTCGCCAATCTCCATGCGGATGCGGCTCGCATCCGCGTCTGGGGCAAGGATGAAGTCGTATTCAATCTCGCGTGAGTTGCCATAGAACTCGAGATCGACGCCAGGGTATACCTGGGCATAGCGCACGCGCGCATAGTGCGGCACGGATTGACGCCACCTCTTCGCATCGCGCCCGTTCAGGTAATTGCTCACCGCGCTTTGCTTGCTCACACCTTCCAGGCGCGAAAGGTCGCCACCCGCCATGCGCAGCAGCAATCGCGACTTCCGCAATCCGACAGCCGCCCCTTCCCGGCCCATCTGCACAACGTAACCTGGGGTGCGGGCCACGAACGTTGTTCCATAGGGTTCAAAGTGCAGTGGGATAGCGGCGGGCAGAACTCCGCTGGCGGCCGCCGCCAGCACGGGCAGAACAAAAGCGAACTTCATGGGATGTGTGCTCTAACCCAAAAATAGTAGCGTAGTTGCGCCACCGTCACCCGGCTAAAGCGTAAACGACTCTCCGAGATAGACCTTCTTCACTTCCGGATCCGCCCCCAGCGCCTCCGGAGTCCCCGCGCGAAAGATCTTCCCGTTGTTGATGATGTAGGCGCGGTCCGTCACCGCCAGCGTCTCCCGCACGTTGTGATCGGTCACCAGAATCCCGATCCCGGACTTCTTCAGATCGAACACGATGCGCTGCAGTTCGCCCACCTGAATCGGATCGATGCCGCTGAAGGGTTCGTCAAGCAGCAGGAAACTCGGCTCGATCACCAGGGACCGGGCAATCTCCACCCTGCGCCGCTCACCGCCGGAGAGCATGTAGCCCTTGCTCTGGGCGACCTTCTCCAATCCCAGCATTTCGATCAAGCGCGTCATCCGCGCACGGCGTTCGGCGGCGGGGATGGAGATGGTTTCGAGAATCGCCATCAGGTTCTCTTCCACGGTCAGTTTGCGAAAGACGCTGGCTTCCTGCGGCAGGTAGCTGATGCCCTTGCGCGCACGCTGATACATGGCGAGGTTCGTCACTTCCTGATTGTCCAGCAGCACCTTTCCCGAGTCGGGAGTCACCAGGCCGACGATCATGTAGAACGACGTGGTCTTTCCCGCGCCGTTCGGCCCCAGCAGGCCCACCACTTCGCCTTGCGATACCGATACGGATACGCCATCCACGACCCTGCGGCCACGATAAGATTTACTGATTTCGCTTGTTTGAAGAACTCGCATCTGGTTTCCGGCGCACCTTGCTCTTCGCCGGTTCCGATGGCGCCCCGTTCACCAGCAGCCTACCATCGTTGGAGAAGTAGATCAATTCCTTGCCGGTGGTATTTCCTTTCAGGGAATCCTCAAAGCGAGGCTGACCACCGGTGAGAACCACCTTTGCTTCATCCACGAAGTAATCCGCGTGTTCGGAAGTACCCCGGCGCGTACGCCCATCCCCACCCTGTACAATCACCACGTCACCATCGGCCACAGCCTTTTCCAGGCTCGAATCGCCTTCCTTCTTCTCTTTGTCTTTCTTCTCTTCCTTCAAGTAGGCGCGCAATTCTTTCGACTTCACATCCAGCCCCTCGCGGCGCAGGAATACGCCACCCGTATAGTGGGCCAGCCGCTCTTTATCGGAATAAGTCATCTCCGGTGCGTGGACCAAAGTGTAGGACGGCGCAGCGGGTGCTTTCGGTTTCGCCGCGTCGGGCTTCTTCTGCTGGTCGAGAATCTGGCTCACCACCTTGCCGTGCGCCCGCAGCACGGAGTTCTTGCGGTCAATTTCAATCCGATCGGCCTGCAGCCGGCTGGATGCTTGCCACAACATCGCATTTCCGTCGTAGATCACCAGCGCCTGCCGGTCGGAAGTAGTCATCTTCGCCGCGCGGGCCTGCATCGGTTGATCCCTGGTCAACATCGCTGAGCCGCCGCCACCCTTGGCATCGGGCATCCGGCTCGATTGCACGTTGCCGTCGGCGACGAAATCCTCGCTCTTCTGATCGAGCACAATCTGATCGGCCGTGGTGGACCCGGTGGTATCCGACACTCGTGCATTCTGCAGCAGCGTGATACGGTTTGAGGCCTGATCAAGCAACGCCCGCTCACTGCGCGCCTTGCGTTCGCCCTCTTCGTAGCGGAAGTCGCCCCACTGCTCAAGCCGGGTCATCTCTCCCGAACCGGGCGCGAAGAAGGCCTGCAACTCGCTGCTGGTGGTGATGCCCGGCGGCATTGGCTTGCCGTTGCGAGGTTCGTTGTCGGTGCGGGTGGTGGCCTTGTTCACATGGAATGTGTCGATCTGATTGGCAGGTGTGTACACGACGTGAAAGCGATCGCCAGTGACATGACGGCGCTTCTGTCCGGGGCGGTTCGGCATGAACTCCAGCGTCCCTGGAGTAAGCGTATCCACCGTGTCGATATGTTCGCCGTTCGAGCTCATTTTCATCTCGACGGTTTCGCTCTTCAGGATGCGCGTCTCCGCGGGCGGACGCGTGGATCCGGGAATAGGCTTCGATTCCACGGTTGTATTGCCATTCGCCAGCGCGCGGCGCAGCACACTCTCCTTGGCCGATGCGGCGAACTCCAGCAGCACCTCGTTTGATCGCGTGGTGGTGAGGGAAAGATCGTTGCGGGTGCTCAGTAAGGCATTGCCTGTTCCCTGAATCTTTTCCACTTCGCTCTTTTCGTTGAAGTTCATTGTCATCTGCGCCGCGGCGAATTCCAGCAGGCGGTTCTGATGAATGTTCGAGCCCTTTGCTTCGGTGGTCTCCACCAGCCGTATGCCGTTCTTGTCGAGCGAGACCACGGCCCCCTTACCTTCCATGGTGAGGTTCTCGCGCGTCAGCTTCGCCCATGGCGAAAGGAAGACCTTCGATTCCGTCTCTTTGTAGATAGCCTCGCCGCTTTCCACTTTCATCGGCCGTGGATTGGCTTCCGAGCCGCGCCAGGTCAACTCCACCTGGCTTTTCAGATGCAGTTCCTTGGTGGTGGGATCATAGGTGGCGCCCACGGATTTGCCTTCGCCTTTTTCAAAAGCAAACTGCGCATCCCGATCGGTTTGCGCCTTACCCGTGCCGCTATCAAACCGGATGCCCGATGACTTGATTTTGATCAGCCGTCCCGGAGCAGGTTCTTCGCCTTCCATCACGCCCATCGTGATGTCGGCCTCGCCATCGCAGTAAAGAAACTTCTCCCCAAGATCAAAGATGGCGTGGTCGCTGAGGATGTGGTCGAACGTCTTGCCGTCCTTGCGGTAGATGCGCAGATCCACTTTTTCGAGCTCATAGCGGTTCGGTTCCTGGATCTGTTTCAGGTTCTTGGCACGCACGCTTACGGGGGGGCCTTCGCCGGAACTCTTCTCCCAATGCCAGCCCTCGTCGGCCAAGGAACTCACGCCTTTTGGCAATTTCTTCGGTGGCGCGGGAGCTTTGCGACGGATCTCCTCCACGCGATCTCTATAGGTGATCGCGAGGTAGCCACCAATCCCGGCAATAGCGAGCAGGAACAAAGGGCGGACAACACGCCGCATCTTCTAATTTTATCAGTCCCACTATGGCGGACAGCGCTGGTGCGTTTTGTGATTGGATAGATGGGTATGATCGAAGCCAAACAGGAGCGTTTCTGGCAATGCATCGACCGCACGGCGAAGGTCGAACGCCTGGCCCTGGACGTGAAGCAACCACGCGCCACATTGTTCAGCCGCCGCGGATATCTGCTCATCGCCGACCCCGGATCGGGCCGCATCGTGCGCTGGGAGCGGAATCAGGCAACTAATGCTCGCGCCGGCGCCGCGGTGGAAAGCATCACCTTCGATCATCAGGGCCGCCTGCTCGCCTGTGAGAAGGACAAAGTCAGCCGCACGGAAAAGGACGGGGCGATGACGCTGCTCGCCTCAGCCCGCGCGCCCCGCGACCTGGTGTATTCCATCGATGGCAGTGTGTACTTTACGGCCGAGGGCGCGATCCATCAGGTCACGCGCGAGCGCGCAGGAGTGGGCGGAAAGGCCGGCGCCGGCACCGTGCGCAACGTTGCCAAGGAAGGCGCTCAATACGTCGCGCTGGGGCCGAATCAGAGCAAGCTCTACGCCTCGGACGGGCAGACAATCCGCGTCTATGACGTTGCCCCTGACGGCGCGCTACAGGGAGGCCGCATCTTTACGCGTGCCGCAGCGGGCGGGCTCAAAACAGACGAGCCAGGAAATGTTTGGGCCGCCACCGCCAAAGGAATCGTGGTCTACGACGCGCAAGGCGCGGAGCTCGGCCTGATCGACCTGCCCGAGGCGGCCAACAATTTGAATTGGGGGAGCGGATTCCGCGGGCTTTACGTGAGCACTGCCACCGGAGTCTTCCACATTCCAACGAAAACGAACGGAACCCGTACCTACTAGCGGGCGCCCAAATCAATCAACGCCACGGTAGGATGCGTCCGCCCGCTGTTGAACAGCACATAGCGTCCTGTCCAATCGAACGATGCGTGCGCATGCACCTCGCGGTGCTTGTCCCGCAATCCCGTCGCCAATAGCCGCAGATTCCCGGTGCGTGTTTCCAGCAGCCAAAGCCTGCCGTCGAAATCGTCCAGCACCAGTTGCTTGCCGTCCGGCGTGGCCGCCGCGTGCCAGAAGCGGCCTTCCTTCAGCATCCGCGAGGCTCCGTCCTTGGCTACAAGCATCACTCCCACTTTGTCGTTGACCATCGTCATCTCACCGGTTCCATGCACCCAGGCCTCGTGCGTTACCCACTCTTTGAGCGGAGTAAACCACGTCTTCTGATCCGTGCGGTAGTAGAACGGCCGGTTCCCGCTGCCATCGTCGTTGACGACCCAGGAACGCTGCGGAGCATAACCGCCGGTCTCCCATACGTAGAAAATCGTGGGATCGGTGGGGCTATGTTGCACGTGCCCGATGCGAAAGCCCTGGGTCACCACTGGTCGATACGCGCCCGACGCAATATCGATCAACCCAATCTCCCAGTTCCCCGCATCCCTCTGCTTCGACACCGCCAGCGATTTTCCATCGTGCGAGAGCGTCGGCTGCCCCAATCCGCCGACATAAGGTTGTGGAATCGAGCCCACTTTGCGCGTGGCAGCCGTCTCCACATCCAGCGCCATCACATCCGGGCCTTGCAGATAAAAGACTCTCCGCGGATCGCGAGGATGCGGGCATGCCGTCCCCGGGGACGTTTTCCCATCCGTGGTCAGTTGCCGCGACTTTCCGGTCGCCACTTCGTAGCTGTGGATCTGCCCGCCGGCTACGTAGATGGCATAACGCGAATCGGCGGTGAAATTCGGAAAATGATAGTAGAGGTTGCTTGCCGGGCGCCCGGGCTCAGTGAATTCCACAATCCGAAGCCCTGTCACGGGATCGGAATAGGTTTCCGCCCACACCAGACTGCTCATGAAAATCAAAAAGCGGATCATAAGTTGCACTCATGAATGAGTGTCTCAGATCCGCTTCTCAAGGTGGTTGGCTTGTCGGAAGTCCTTAGAACTTCCTTCGCACTAGAAACTTCTCAAGGGCGCCTGGCTCATCGAGAATGTTCTGTTCAATCTCACGCAGCTCACGCTCAATCAAGCTCCATTCCGTGTCTTGCCCGTGCGCTGGGCTGCGCATCTCCGTCCGCTTCCGTTCTAGCGTCTCCAAGGTGGCTACGCTTTGTTCCAATCGTTCTTTCAGACTCCTCATGGCCATCCTCCTTGGCGGCCCCGGCGCTAATTCCCTGAAGTGGAGCGCCTTTGTTTGGCCTCACACTGATAGATGCGAAAACTGGGGTAAAAATTCCGTCAAAAAACTATGACGCCGCTTTTTTCATCGGCTGAAACCGTTTCCAGCTGTATAGCAGATGTCTGCGGCTTGCCTTGCAGTGCCTTCTCCAGCTTCTCTCTCAGTTCATTGAATGACACCGGTTTGGGCAGAAAGTCGTCCATCCCACTCTGCAAGCACTGCTCCCGATCTCCTTGCATGTTGTTGGCCGTCATGGCGATGATCGGGGTATGGAGGCAATTCATCAGGGCCTCCCTGCGGCGGATCTCGGCGGTGGCCTCGAATCCGTCCATCTCCGGCATCTGGCAATCCATCAAGATGACGTCGTAGGTCTCGGTTGACCATTTTCGGATGGCCGCCAGCCCGTTGGCGGCGATTTCCACCTTGCAGTTCAGTTTCTCCAGTAACCGCTGCCCGATCTTCTGGTTAACGGCATTGTCTTCCACCAGTAGTACGTGGCAGAGGGAGGATAGGGGCTCGGCCACCGAGCCCATGGCGGCGACGTCTCGCATCGATTGCCGGGTGAGAATCGGCTTGGGGATGATGCCGTCCTTGGCGGCTCCCCAGGCTTGCCCCAACGCGTTCATCAGCACCGAAGCGAACACAGGCATCACCAGATAGGCGGAAAAGCCGGCCTCTTCCATGGCCGCCCGTTCCCCGGGAACGGGATAGGGAGCCACACGAATCAAAACGCTTGGATCCGGGAGGCATTGGCTTCGGATCATCGCGGTCACGGCATTGGGGTCCCAGCCTTCCGCCTCGTCCCCTCCGATCAGGAAGATCCGGTAGTCCGCCTCTTCGCGCCGCAGCTCCTGCATCAACTCCGCCATGGAGCCAATCTCGCGGTGCAGCACATGGCAGCTATCGAGTTGCTTGCCGAGTATCGCCGCGATCGCCGGATTTGGTTCGGCCACCAACACTTGCACGTTGCGTAGATCGATGGGGCAGTAGTCCCCGCTTTGTTTCGACTGATCTTTCTTCAGAGGAAGATCCAACTGGAAGATGGTTCCGACCCCGACCTGGCTATCTGCTGTAATCGTGCCTCCCATCAATTCGGTCAACCGCTTCGATATGGCCAGACCCAAGCCCGTCCCACCGAACTTGCGCCGCATCGAGGAGTCGGCCTGCTGGAAGGGATGGAACAGCCGGTGCAGCCGGTCTTCGGGAATCCCGATTCCGGTATCGGAAACCGAAATGTACATGCGCGCCAAATCCTCGTCCTCTTCAAGAACCAAAACGTCCACGGCAATCTGCCCGTGCTCAGTAAACTTCACGGCATTGCCGGCCAGGTTCAAGAGCACCTGCCGGATGGCGCCCCCGTCGCCGAGAAACCGCACCGGGGCATCGTTCGGGTATCCCACCATGAGGCTGATACCCTTTTGCCCGGAGCGCACGGACACCGCATCCATCACCTCCGACAAGGTCTGCTGCAAATCGAAGGGCACATCTTCCACCTCGAACTTGCCTGCTTCGATCTTCGAATAGTCGAGGATGTCGTTGATGATCTGGAGCAGCGAATCCGCCGAGCGCAACACAATCCCCGCGCTTTCCCTCTGATCCGGGTTCAGAGGCGAATCGAGCAGCAGGTTCGTCATCCCGATAATGGCGTGCATGGGAGTACGGATCTCATGGCTCACCATCGCCAGGAAGTTGGTTTTCGCCTGCGCCGAGGATTCGGCCAGTAATGTCGCCTGTTCCAATTGCTGCGAATAATCCGACAGCCTGACTTCGGCCTGCCGCCGCTCTTTCACTTCCGCGCTCAGTTCCTTGTTGAGTTTGCGGAGCCGGCGGTTACGGTGCTTCGCCCTACGGCGGGCATCGGTGATGGCGTGCGCGGTGGACCACTGATGCAAACCCATGGCGATGATAAGGCCAATCCCCGCGCAGAAGCCGATGACCGGCAGCCAGGATCTTCGGCTCGAAAGGAAATCCTCGTGGGCCTGTATCTCCAACCGCCAGTTCCGCTCGCCAAATCGCCAGGATTTGCTTCTCCGCATCGGCGTAGGTGGTTCGCGAGAACCGTCGTATCGCGTCAATTCCACTCCCGAATCCGCATCCGCAACCCGGACGCTGACGCCATCGAGCACCGCCCCCCGCGTGGCGCTATCCACCAACCGCTGAGGATCAAAAGCGACCACCACCAGGCTTTGCACCGTCCCGGCCCGCATCAAGGGTTGGAGAGCCAACAGCACTGGGCGTCCATGCAAACGACTTGGTCTTCGTGCCGGAGCTGTGGCAACCAGTCTTTGGAGGCGAACCGCCTCTTCCACGGCTGCCCGGCGCTCCGGGTCAGTGCTGAGATCAAAGCCCAGAATGCGATGTTGTTCTTCGGCCGGCTCGCCGTATTGCAACGAGTAATAGGTCCGCATCTCGTGGGGAACGGGCTTCCCATTGTGATCGATGACGCCTACGGGGCGGCCCAATTCCTGCGAGGCTCGCCGCTCCCATTCCAGCCGCTGCGGCAATTCGAAACGGCTGATCCACCCGATGCCATGATAGTAGGGACAGATCTTCAGCATGCGCTGCGTCAGTACGCGGAATTGCTCCCGAGTGGGCTGCCCATGAACTTCCCAATAATCTTGGAGCGTCCCCAATTGCCGCCCGCTGCGCTCGAATGCTTCCATCACCGTTTCTTCGATGTGTTCACTGGCTTTGTCGAAGTGTCCCTGGGCCAGCCGGAATTCGAACTGTCGCGCCGTTACGTACATCAATGCATTCAGCACAAGCAGCCCTGCCAGAGCCCATAGCTTAATTTGAGCCCGCAAGGCGCGAAATCGCCGAAACTGCTGCCGCAGTTGCATACAGACCTTATCGTCGTGTAAGTTCTACCCATGAACCGCCGTCAGTTACTTCGACTCGCCCCCGCTGCCGTGCTCGCTGCACAGGGGTTCCCCGACACTGCTTCCGCCGCCCCGCCCCTCCCCTTCGCCGGCGAAAAAAGCAAACTCAAAATCACCGGCATCCGCCTGGTCCGTACCCGCCCGCGTAAGCCGCTTCCCAACTACACCCCCTCCGCCGACTCGTGGTCCACACAGGGCGTGGAAGTCGCCAACCCGATGTCGGTTTACCCCGAATACAAAGCGATGCGCTCGCTGTTCAATCCGGATCCCGGCAAGGTTCCCTCCTTTACCGTCGAGATCACTACCGACAAGGGCATCAAAGGCTACGGCAATGGCGGTCCGGGCGGCGGCCCCGTCGTCATCGAGCACCTTTCCAAACTCCTGCTCAATCGCGATCCGTTCGATATTGAGCGCAACTGGGATATTTGCTGGCGCTCCACAATGTCTTACGGACGTATGGGAGTCACGATGAACGCCATCAGCGGCGTCGACATGGCCATGTGGGACATCGTGGGGAAAGCCCTGGACATGCCTGTCTACCGGCTGATTGGCGGCGAAGTGAAGGATCGCGTTCCCGCCTATTGCACCGGCAACGACATTGAGCAACATGTGGAGTTCGGCTACAAGCGCCTGAAACTGGCCATCCCTCATGGCCCGGCCGACGGCCGCGACGGCATGAAGAAAAACGCCGAACTCGTCAAACGTGCGCGCGCTGCGCTCGGCCCCGATGGGGACATCATGCTCGATTGCTGGATGGCCTGGACAGAACGCTACACCATCGAAATGTGCGAAATGCTGGAGCCCTACCGCGTCTATTGGGTGGAAGAGGTGCTGCAGCCGCACGACTACAAGGGCTTCGGCCGGCTCAACTCGACGATCAAATCAACGCGCATCGCCACTGGCGAGCATGAATACGGCCGCTACGGTTTCCGCTACCTGTTAGAGGCCAACGGCGCATCTATCTGGCAACCCGATATCCAATGGTGCGGCGGGCTGACCGAACTGCGCCGCATCGGCGCCATGGCTTCGGCTTACGATATTCCCGTCATCCCTCACGGCGGCGGCTTAAATGGCGCCATTCACTGGACCATCGCCAACGTCAATGCTCCCTGGGCCGAGCTGTTCCTGCCTGCCCCAGGCGGACCCAAGGAGGTCTACAAGATCCACGAGGAGCAATACCAGATCTCCCGGGGACCCGAAGGCATTTACACGCGCCCGCGCGAATTGCCGGGCTTCGGCTGGGACACGGAGGTCGTCAGCTAAGCGCGGTCCTTCGCGCGGCGCACTTGAGTCTTCAGTACATCATCAAATAGCTGGTCAGCCGTTCCAGGTCTTTGGCCGGGAGCCGGTAGGGCGGCATCGTCGAGCCGGGAGAAAATTTCTGCGGCTCGGCGAAATGCCCTTCCACCCACGTCCGCTCGCGGCGCTTGGCGAGCCCATTCAGAGCGGGTCCCAGCTTCACGCCGGATCCGTTCAACTGGTGGCAAGCCGCGCAGCGATTCTGGTGATACACCATCGCTCCTTCCGCGGCGGCCATGGGCGCATCCCGCAGATCCTTGGCATTGCTTGCATTCAGCTTGATGAGGAAGGCCGCCAGTGCGTTCAATTGCACATCGGGCAGATTGGTCGCCGGCATGGTCGATCCCGGCACCATCTGCTGCGGGTTTTTGAAGTGTGCGATCATCCAGGCCGCGTCGCGGTGAATGGAAGATCCAGTCAAATCCGGGCCGGGCTTCTTCGCCTGTTCTCCGAGAGTGTGGCACGCCGAGCAGTTCTCCTTCCGGTAGTAACCAAGCCCAGCCAGTTCCACGGGCGTTAGTTGAGCCCACTCCGCAGCCTCCCCTTCGGCCACTTCCGGCGCCGAGGGAGTGGTAGCAATCGCCGCCGCGGTCAATCCGGACCAGCCGATGAAAGCAATCGCGGCCACGGCCATCGCCCACTTCCGCTGTGTGACTTTCGCGATCTTCGTGCGGTCGAGGAACGGAACCAGGAACAGGCCGACGATCGCCAGATTCGGCAACACCACGGCGCCAACCACTTCCATCTTCCCTTCGAAGAACTTCAGCGTCTGGAAGAGAAACAGGAAGTACCAGTCCGGGCGAGGCGTGTAGGTGGTGTCGGTGGGATCGGCCAAGCGGTCGAGTGGAGCCTTCAACACCACCGCCATGGTGAATAGAATCGCAAACGCGATGAAAGCCGCCACCGTGTCTTTGAACACCTGCTCAGGGTAAAACTTCTTTTTGGGCAGATCGTCACCGGCCGCCGGCGCGACCCCATGCTTGCGCACCAGGTAGACGTGCACGCCGATGAGCGCCACGATCGCCAGTGGGAACAACAATGTGTGAGCAGCATAGAAGCGGGCGAACGTCACCACGCCAACACCACCATCCGCTCCCATCAACCGCACGACATAAGGGCCCGCCACCGGAGCCAGCCCCGATATCTGCGTCGTTACTACGGTGCCCCAGTAGGCCCGGTTGTCCCAGGGCAAGAGGTAGCCGGTGAGCCCGAAGGCGAGGGTCACGAGCAGCAGGACGCAACCCACCATCCAGGTGGCTTCCCGCGGACGTTTGTATGCGCCCCAGAGGAAGACCTGCGTCATGTGTAGCACGACCATGATAATCATCATGCTGGCGCCCCAATGGTGCATGCCGCGGATGAGGCTGCCACCGGTGAGTTCGCTCATGATGTACTTCACGCTGTTGTAGGCCTCCCCCGGCGTGGGGGCATAGTTGAACGCCAGCAGCGCTCCGGTGAAAGCCTGCACCATGAAACAGAACAGCGCCACGCTGCCCAATACCTGGTGCCAGCCCGCGGAGGCCGGAATCTCCTCGTAGAGGAAATTCTTCACGATGGTTTCTATGCCGGTACGCTCTTCGGCCCAGTCGAGAATCTTCCGCTTCATGGTTCTTATGCCTCCGGAGATTTCTGCACCGGACCAAGAAGCAGCTTCTGGCCCTCGACCTTGATGAGGTAGCGATCCAGGGCGCGAGGCGCCGGCCCGTCGATCACATTGCCATCCAGGTCGAAGTTCGAGGTGTGGCAGGGACAAAGGAAGGTCTTCTTCTGGTCCTCATACCGGAACGCGCAACCCAGATGCGTGCATTGTGGCGAAAACGCGATCACCTCGGTCGCCGATTTCTTCACCACCCAAGCCGAGGTCTTTTCGCTGGAGACTTTCCACCCGTCAACGCGGGTTTTACGAAAAACAACTTCTTCCGCCGCTCCCAGCGGCAGGGAGTTCAGATCGGTTACCTCTACCCACTCCTCCGCTTTACGGGACTTCGGTGGAAATAGGAGGTAGACCACGGCTGGTATGCCAAGCGCCGTTCCGATCGTACCCATTAATGTGTAAATCACGCCGAGATGGAACCGGCGTCGAGACACGTCTTGCTGTTCTTGCCCCTGAGTCATTCGCTTATTCTATACCCGAGCCGGAGGACTATGGACGAATGTCCCGGTTCGAGCCCCTTCTGCTTTTCTTATGACACAGTGGGACGCAACAAAGAACAAAATCGTTGCACCTCATTCTCGATAAAAATTCCTGCCAGCCGAATCCCCCGCTGCCACGTCTAACGGATTGTGCGGGTAGTGCAAGGGAGAAAAAGCTCCGCATGTTATACTTTGGCTAGTTTGATGGAGGGACGGTCCATGAAGCCATGGAGGAATGTTGTTTTCCTGTGCGCCGCCTTCTGGGTAGCGGCACCCGCTGCAGATAAGAAAGGCGCAAAAGAGGGACAAGCGAACCAGGCGCCTGCCCGTGTGTCCATCGAACCGCGTGCCAAGCCCGGCACCGCAGAGCCTGCCGAATCCCGCGGTCCGTCCAATATCCGCGTGGATAGCACCCTGGTGCTGATCAATGTCACGGTCACCGATCCCATGAATCGCTTTGTCACCGGGCTGGACAAGGATTTCTTTCGGCTTTGGGAAGACAATAACGAACAGACGATCGCCCAGTTCTCGAGTGAAGATGCGCCCTTGTCCGTTGGCCTGGTCTTCGATTCCAGCGGATCTATGGGGAGCAAGCTCCACAAGTCGCGCCAGGCGGCGGCCCAGTTCTTCAAGACAGCCAATCCGGAAGACGAGTTTTTCCTCATTCAGTTTAACGACCGTGCCGAGTTGATGGTGCCCTTTACCCACAACACGGAAGAGATTCAAAACCGGCTGACCTTCACCCAGGCGAAAGGCCGGACGGCCCTGCTCGACGCGGTTCACCTCGCCATCAACCATATGAAGAAGGGCAAGAATCCGCGCAAAGCAATCCTCATCTTGTCCGATGGCGGCGACAACTCCAGCCGCTACACGGAGAGCGAAATTCGTAACATCGTCCGCGAGGCCGACGTCCAGATTTATGCAATGGGGATTTTCGAGCCAGCCGGTGGACGCGGGCGGACGGCGGAAGAGCTGTCGGGGCCTGGTCTGCTTACCGAAATTGCCGAACAAACCGGCGGGCGGCATTTCCCCATCGAGAACATCAATGAACTTCCGGACGTTGCGGCGAAGATTGGCGTGGAGCTGCGCAATCAGTATGTGCTCGGCTATGCTCCAACCAATTTGACTCGCGATGGAAAATACCGGCGAGTGAAAGTGAAAGTGAACCAGCCGCGTGGTTTTCCCACGCTGCGTGCCTTCTGGCGATTGGGATACTATGCCCCTACTCAGTAAACTCGCGGCTGTTGCCGCCCTCGGCGGCGCACTCCTCGCTCAGGAAGCCCCCACCTTCACCTCCGATACGCGGCTGGTGGTTCTCCACGCCAGTGTCGTTGATAAGAACGGGAACCTCCTCACGAAGCTGCCGAAGGAAGCCTTCAAGGTTTACGAGAACAACGTGGAACAGCAGATCCGCCAGTTCCTCCGCGAGGATGTCGCTGTCTCCATGGGCCTGGTGATCGACAATAGCGGCAGCATGCGCGACAAGCGGCAGAAGGTGGAAGCCGCTGCCCTCGCCCTGGTGAAAGCCTCGAACCGCAATGACGAAGTGTTTATCGTCAATTTCAATGACGATGCGTTCCTCGACGTCCCCTTCACCAACGACGTGAAGAAGATGGAGGAAGGGCTCACCCGTATCGATGCCCGCGGAGGCACGGCGATGCGCGATGCCCTTAGCATGTCCCTGGATGAGGTACGGGATAAGGGGAAGCGTTACAAGAAAGTCCTGCTGGTGGTCACTGACGGCAACGACAATACCAGCATGATCACGCTGGAAAAACTGCTCGAAAAAGCACATCGCGCCGAGGTGCTGATCTACGCCATCGGACTGCTGAACGAAGAAGAACGCCGGGAAGCGGCGAAAGCCAAGCGGGCTCTTACCGCCCTGGCCAATGCCTCTGGCGGCATTGCCTTCTTTCCCAAGGATCTGGCGGAAGTGGAAAAGCTCGCACTGGACGTTGCCAACGAGATCCGCAACCAGTTCATGATCTCCTACTCGCCCACCAACTCGGCGAATGACGGCACCTTCCGTCAGATCAAAGTGAGCGTGAATACCGCCGGCAAGCCTACTGTCCGTACCCGTACCGGATACTACGCCACTCCGCCGCCGAAACCTGGCGCCAAGCTCTCTCAATCCCTGCGGTGATCGAATACCTCTGGAAAGCGTCGCGAGGCTACCGGCTGACGCCGTGGCGGAGTCCGTATCTCCGCTGGCGCATGGAGACCTATTGGGGACTGCATGCCGAAGCGATCACGGCACGACAGTTCTGGTCCTTCCTCTGGCAGCACCGGGCCGAGATGCTGCGCTTCCTGGAATGGGCGGAGCGCATGGACGGCGCCGCCCGGCATTGATTCCTTCGTGGTAACAAAGCCTTCCCACCGGCTGTCTCTTTGGTGGAGGTGCCCGATGCTACATTACTCGCTTGTGTTCCTGCTGATCGCGCTGGTGGCGGCATTCCTGGGCTTTTCCGGAATCGCCGGAATGGCTGCGGGAATCGCAAAGATCCTGTTCTTTGTGTTCCTCGTCGTCTTCCTTATCTCGTTCCTGATGCGCGGCGGCAAGACCATTCCCTAGCGGAGCTGGCGCATCAGCTGCGCCGGCTCGACCGCACATTCACTGCCGGGCGCGGAGGTTCCACTGAAGCAGCGTTGGACAAAGCCTGATTCAGGTTCAACAACGAAGAGTCCATGAGGTCCGCCATGGCCTGCATGGGCAGACCTTCCGCGTCCTTGTAGAAAACCATCTGGCCACTGGCCGGATCGTACTCCACTCGCAGCCAGTCTCCCCGCCGGACCTGGTCCGTGGCGATCAGGTTCGACATCGGCTGCACAACCAGGCGTTCGATCGCCCGTTTCAAGTGCCGGGCGCCATATTTGGCGTCCGTGCCCTCTTTCAGCAGATGTTCCTTCGCTCCGCTGGAGGCGGTGAACACAAAAGGGTTCTCCGACACATTGTTCAACACGCGCTGCTGCACCATGCCCAGTTCAATTTCCAGGATTTTGCGCAGCTCGTCCTCTCCCAACGGTTTGAAGACTACGATCTTGTCCAGCCGGTTCATGAATTCCGGTGTGAACTTGCGCCGTGCTGCTTCTACCCCAGCTTTGGAGATTTTGGCGTTGATCTTCTCGTCGATGACAGTAGGCTTGGCGGCAACGGCCTGGCTGACCGCATGGAAGCCAAGGCGAGGAGCCAGCATTGCGCTCATCTCCGACGCCCCGAGATTCGAGGTCATGAAGATCATTGCCTTCGAGAAATCGACCCGCCGGTTGTCCCCCAGTGTCAACGTCGCTTTGTCCAGAATCCCCAACAGCAGATTCCAGAGCGCGTCGCTCGCTTTCTCAATCTCATCGAACAAGACAAAGCTGATCTTGCAGGCGTCGGTGTGGTAAAGGTTGAGGACTTCCTGCGATAGGAGCGGATGCGTTTCGCGATGCCCCAGGTATCCCGGAGGAGAGCCGATCAGTTTCGCGATCTCGTGCGAGTGCTGGAACTCGGCGCAGTCGATTTTGATGACCGCCCGCGGATTGCCGACGAGGCTTTCCGCCGTCGCTTCCACTATCCGCGTCTTTCCCGACCCCGTGGGCCCGAGGAAGAGAAAGTTCCCAATCGGCCGGCCCGGAGGCGTCATGCCAGTCAGATAGAGCTGGTAGATATTGACTATCTGATCGATCGCTTCCTTCTGCCCCACAATATACTGCCGCAGACGGCGATCTAATGATTCCGCTTCGCGCCCCGTACGGGAGGCGTCCAGCGGGATGCCTAAACGAGTCATACTTCCATCTCCTCTTTTGGCCTGTGGGATCGAAGGAACTTTCCCCGCAACGGGTTCCATGGCTGGGCTGGATCTGCGCCAACCGCCTCCTAGCGCTTCTCTTAGCAACCTGACTTCCAATCCTCTACCGCGCTCTTTCGTATCCACTCCAATCCTCTTTCCTTGTTACGACTTACCCGGTTTGGACGGGCGTATTTCGACCCTGCTGACCATGGTTCGTTCCGGCATTTCCAGAACGGCCCGTACCACTTCGGCCACATCTTCGGGCTGGATTTTCCAATCTGCTACCCCGTGCGTGCCGGAAAACTCCGTCGACACACTGCCAGGCATCACCGTGCAGACCCGGACGTTGTCATTGCGGTGGTCCAGCATCATCGCTTCCGTAAAGCCGTTGAGGCCAAACTTGCTCGCGTTGTATGCCGCTCCGCCTGCAAAGGCATTGCGCCCAGCAAGGCTCGAAATATTCACCACGAAACCTCCACGACCCTTGCGGAACCGCTCCATGGCGAAATGACAGAAATGGAACACACTCGTAAGGTTGGTGTCCATTGTCATCCGCCACTCCTCCGGGCTCAGATCCGCGACAGATCGAAACACCCCGACTCCGGCGTTATTGACCAGAATGTTCAGGCTGCCCAATGTATCGTCCACATAGGTGAAAAACTTTCGCACTTGCTCAATATCTGTTACATCGCAGGCCATGCCTACGACTTTCGACTTAGCCTCTCCCCCCACTTGCTGGGAGAGCTCTTCTACCGCTTTGCGGAGGGTCTCTTCATTGCGGCCACAGATGGCCACGTCCGCTCCGCAATTCAATAATGTTTGAGCGATCGCACGTCCAATTCCGCGCGATCCCCCGGTCACAATCGCTTTCTGGCCCGCAAGCGGGCTCAACCGGCTCAGTTTCTCCATAGCCTGTATGCTACGCGAGAACCCCGGGGCACTGGCAACTCCTATCCCCCGGCGCTGATGGCTACAATGAAAGAGAACGGGCCGGATGCAGGAATCAAGCGTTTTTTGGCTGCGAGTCGCGGCCGCACTATATTTCGTGGGCTTACTGCACGCGCTGGCTACGCTCTTCGGGCGTAACACCTCGCTGCTCCGGCCGGCTTTGTCTGCGTTTGTCGCGGGCGTTCTTCTGCACATGGTATCGCTCGTCGAATTGATCCGCGCCAGCGGAACTCTTCCATTAGCCAACTTCTATCAGTCCGTTTCCGTCTGCGCTTTTTTCATCGCGCTTGTTTTTCTCTTCGTCTGGAGAAAGTATCAATTTGCGCCGTTGAGCGTCTTTCTTTTTCCCCTTGTGTTTGTAATGACTTTGGTGGGTGCCATGCAATTGCCAGTAGCCGGCTGGGCCAGTGCGGGGCTACGCGAAGGCTGGCTCGCCACGCACGTTCTGGCCGTCCTCAGCGGCTACGCGTCGCTGCTGCTCACCGCCGGCGCCTCCCTCTTCTATCTCGTGCGTGAGAACCAACTCAAGACCAAGCGGCCCGGCGCTCTCTTTGACCATCTCCCACCCCTTGGCACCCTCGATTCCATCATTACGCGCTCGCTCTCCATTTCCTTCGTGCTGATGACAGCGGGAGTGGTTGCAGGCATCACCTGGGCGTTCATCGAATCGGGCACGCGCTGGGTGGGCGACGCCCGCATCCACGTTGCTCTCATTACCTGGATCCTCGCCCTTGGCGCAGTCTTCCTGCGCACCGTCTCCGGCTGGCGAGGCCGTAAAGCCGCGCTTCTCTGTCTGGTCCTGATGGGCTGCGCGGCAATGACCTGGGCTGCCCACGTCGGGCTGCGCCCTGTGCTGGAAGGCAAATGAGATTCCACATCACAGGGCTCAATCACCGCACCGCCCCGGTCGAAGTCCGTGAGAAGCTCGCCTTCCCCGCCACCGGCATCGAAGAAGCACTCCACGAACTGATCCGCCACGGCGGCGTCCGCGAGGGGCTCATCCTCTCCACCTGCAACCGTGTCGAAGTGGCCGTCTCCGTCGATGACGGCGATGCCGCTTCCGTCGTCGAAGAATTCTTCGAGCACTCGCGCCAAATGGCTCGCGGCGACCTCTCCCCGCACCTGTATCACTACCATGGCCGCGACGCCATCCGTCATCTGTTCCGCGTGGCCGCATCGCTCGATTCCATGGTGGTCGGCGAACCTCAGATCCTCGGCCAGCTCAAAGACGCCTACACCACGGCCAAGAACCTCGGTGCCGTGAACGGCTTCCTCGACGGCCTCTGCGCCCGCGCCTTCTCTGTCGCCAAGCGCGTCCGCACCGAAACCGAAATCGGCTCCAGCGCGGTCAGCGTTTCCTACGCCGCGGTTGAACTCGCCCGCGAGATCTTCGGCAAGCTCGATGGGCGTGCGATTCTGCTCATCGGGGCAGGCAAGATGTCCGAGCTTGCGGCCCGCCACCTGCAGCGAGCCGGAGCCAACCGCATCCTGGTCACCAATCGCACTCGCGAGCGCGCCGAACAAATGGCCCAGGTCTTTCAGGGCACTGTCGTTCCTTACGAAAACCTCGCCGCTCCGCTCACCCAAGCGGACATCGTCATCACTTCCTCCGGCGCCCCTCACTACATCCTCACCCGCGACCTGATGCGAACCGTCCTGCAACAGCGCAAGAACCGGCCCATCTTCCTCATCGATATCGCCGTCCCCCGCAATATCGACCCGCAGATCAACAAGCTGGACAACGTTTTCCTCTACGACATCGACGATCTCGGCAAAGTGGTGGAGCGCAATCGTGTCAACCGTCTGGAGGAGGCGGCCGAGGCTGAGCGCATCATTGAAGAGGAAGTGGAAAAAATGCTCGCCCGCATGCGCGAGCGCGAAGTCACCCCCACTATCGTCAGCCTCCAGGATCAGCTCGAACAGATCCGGCTGGCGGAAATCGAACGCGTCCGCGGCCGCCTCGGCTCACTCTCGCCGCAGCAGGAAGAAGCCATCGACGCTCTGACGAAAGGAATCCTGGGCAAGATCGCTCACGGACCCATTGCCGAACTCCGCCGCCACGCCAGCAAAGGCGAAACCAGCGGCATCATCGACACGGTCCGGCGCATCTTCCGCCTCCCGGAATAAACACATGCTCACCATCGGATCGCGCGGTTCCCAACTCGCCCTGTGGCAGGCCAACTGGGTCAAGGACCAACTCGCCCAACACGGCACTGAGTGCCAGATCGAAATCATCCACACCACCGGCGACAAGATCACGGACGTACCGCTTTCGCAAGTGGGCAGCAAAGGCCTCTTCACCAAGGAAATCGAAGAAGCCCTGCTCGACAAACGCATCGATCTCGCTGTGCATTCGCTCAAGGACATGCCTACGGAACTCCCCGAGGGCCTCATCCTGGCCGGCATCCCCGTGCGCGAGGATCCGCGCGACGCCTTGATCGGCTACAAGCTGCGCGACCTGCCCCGCTACGCCAAGGTGGGCACCAGTTCCCTTCGCCGTACGGCGCAGTTGCGCGCCCTCCGCTCCGACCTCGAAATCGAATCCATCCGCGGCAACGTCGACACGCGCCTCCGCAAACACGCCGAAAAGCAGTACGACGCCATTGTGCTCGCCGCCGCCGGTCTGCGCCGCCTGGGCCTCGCCGATCGCATCACCGAATACCTCGACCCCGAACAGATGTGCCCCGCCGTCGGCCAGGGTGCGCTCGCCATCGAGACCCGCAACGACAAAGGCCCTGGCTTCACAGCCGCCCGCTCGCTCACCGACAATCGCACCGCCATCTGCGTCGCCGCCGAACGTGCCCTGCTCGAAGCCCTCGGCGGAGGATGCCAGGTCCCCCTGGGCGCGCACGCACGCAAAGACAATCTGCTCCACATCCAAGCCGTTGTCGTCTCCCCGGACGGCACGAAAATCGTCAAGCAAAAAACCACCGGCGACCCGCGCCAGCCGGAAAAGCTAGGCGCACGCCTCGCCCAGATGCTGCTCGATCACGGAGCCAAAGAGATCCTCAGCCAGGTCTACGGAAAATGAAGAAGGTCTATCTGGTGGGCGCTGGACCGGGCGATCCCGGCCTGCTCACCCTCAAGGGCCGCGAAGCACTTTCCATCGCGGACGTTGTCCTCTACGATAACCTCGCCAATCCGGAACTGCTTCGCTTCGCGCCGCCCGCGGCCGAACACATCTACGTCGGCAAGAAGAAGTCGCACCACACGCTCACCCAGGATGAGATCTGCTCACTGCTCGTCGAGAAGGCGCGCGAAGGCCGGTGCGTGGTCCGGTTGAAAGGCGGCGACCCGTTCATCTTCGGCCGCGGCGGCGAAGAAGCCGAAGCCCTCGCCGATGCAGGCATCCCCTTCGAAGTCATTCCCGGCGTCACTACGCCCCTGGGAATAGCCGCCTATTGCGGCGTCCCCCTCACTCACCGCGAGCACACCTCAGCCGTCACCTTCGTCACCGGCCATAACGTCGCATCCATCGACTGGGACCGCATCGGCCACGTGGAAACTCTGGTCCTCTTCATGGGGCTCACCCACGCCGCCGACATCGCCCGTGAACTGATCGCTAAAGGCAAAGACCCGGACACGCCCACCATGGCCGTGCGATGGGCCACCCGCCCCGATCAACAAACAGTTGTCTCCACGCTGGCCGGCATCGCCGAGGCCGCCGCGCACCTCAAGCCCCCGGTGACCTTCGTCATCGGCGAAGTGGTGCACCTCCGCGACAAGCTCGATTGGTACGGCAAGCTCCCGTTATTCGGCCAGCGCATTGTCGTTACACGCGCCCGCGATCAGGCCTCGGAGTTCACGGCCCAACTCCGTGCCCTGGGAGCCGACGTCGCCGAATTCCCCGTCATCGCCACTGTGCCGCCCGCCGACCCATCCGCTATCGACGGCGCCCTGGCTCGTCTCGAAACCTACGATTGGCTCATCTTCACCTCGGTCAACGGAGTGCGCTATTTCCTCGATCGCCTGGATGCCTCGCCCTACGATCTCCGCGGCCTCCGAGCACGCATCTGCGCCATCGGGCCCGCCACCGCCCGCGCCATCGAAGCCCTGCATCTCAAAGTGGATATTGTTCCGAAGGAATACGTGGCCGAGAGCCTCGTCGAGGCCTTCGCCGCGCACGATCTCGCCGGCAAGCGCATCCTCCTCCCCCGAGCCGCGGTGGCTCGCGACGTAGTCCCCGTGGAACTTGGCAAGCGCGGCGCAACAGTGGATGTCGTGGAAGCCTACCGCACCGTGGTTCCACCGGACGCCGCGGAACTCGTAGCCGCCACCTTCGCCCGCAAGCCCGATTGGATCACCTTTACGAGCTCGTCCACGGTGAAGAACTTCCTCGCCATCGCCGGCCCGCAGGTGCTGGAAGAAGTGAAGGTTGCCTCGATTGGCCCCGTTACTTCCGACACCGCCCGCATGCACGGCCTCCATGTCGCCGTCGAAGCCCGTGAGCATACGATGGACGGACTGCTCCACGCCATCGGCGGGTCAGTAAAGGGCTAGCATCCCCATGGACGGCAATGCGCGCTTTCTCATTCACGGGAGATTCAGCAGCATGGATTGTATGCATGCGACGCCTACTGCCTCTAAGGGTTTCAAAGCCATGACTGTCATCGAACGAAACGTTGGGCATCGTCCTCCTCCGTCATTTCCCGCCAGATTCGGTCAAATTCCGGAATGAGCCCTTGCACCGCGTTTCCAGACGGAGTATCTGAACGCCAATTCCGGAGGGTGTCAACGCTTATCCCAAGCGCTCCGGATCGCTCCGCAAGGCTAGGATGTGTTGTGCTCTCCTCGCCGGCTTCTCCCTCCTGGGTTAGCTTCAGAAGCCCTGATGCCATTTCGCGAGGGGAGACGACAGATGCCGCCGTCCGGTCGCAGCAGAGTTCTACCGAACGCATCCTCGGCCAAACCCGTGGCTCAAGTCCGTACGGGAACTCCGCGAGCAATCGCCACACTTCTCCTCCTTCACGTCCCACGGATGTGCTCAGCGCCCACCGCGCTCGCCCAGCCCAGGCCTCTCCGATCTGATAGCAATCCACAATCACGTCCCGATGCGCCAAATGAGCTAACTCATGGGCGATGATCGCGCGGATTTCCCCCTCCGTGAAACGCTTCAGATGAAGGATGTTGAGGCACAGGCAAGGCGCTTTCATGATCCCTTCGGGGCCATCAATGTCTTCCAGAAACAGAGAGCACGACTCATCCAAACTGATGCACATGCTGTTGGGTGGCTTCACGCCGATATCGGCGGCTAGTGACCGAACCAATGACCAAAGGGGCTGTTCTGGCGTATCTTCGATCCTTCTCAGATCCCAAAAGTAGGGCCGTAGCCGTAACAGGGATCGCGTTTGCCAAAGATGCCTGCCGATGAAAGCCCCCATTACGGCGCCGCACCAGAGAAAGGTCGGCCTATTGTTCGGCCACTTCCAGGCGCCGACGATGCACATTAGGAAATACATGCTCCACGACAATCCGTAGACTGGGCCAATACATTTGGCAACCAATTTCCAAAGTCGCAAGAACCGGGCCAACTCAACTTCGGCGGTTTCGCTCGCACGTCTAAGACGGAGGATAGCGGCGGGCAATGCGAGCCAAAAACAAACAAGCACAACCCCGAGGACAGGAACAGCCAGCGAAAGAAATACACCCCAAAAGGCGGGTATGCAGCAGAACCAATAAAGCCGCTTGCGCAGCTCGGTCACACCTTGGGTGCCGTCACTGCGCAAAGTCCACCGCCAGAATCTGCTTCACCTGCGCCAGCAACTGCGGGACGTCTTCTGTAGCCGTTTTCCACAATTCATCCAGATCCACTACATCTTAACCGTGGATCAGTCGATCACGCATGCCCGCAATATCCCGCCACGGTACTTGTGGGTGCCGGCTGCGTGTATAAGGAGAAACGCGTTTTACAGCTTCGCCAATCACAGCGATCTGATAGCAGCAGGCAGAGAACAATCGGTCGTCGCGGTCAAGATCAGCCCGGCTTGCGGCGCTAACGTAGTTCATCACTCGCAAACACGCCGCTACAACATCATCCAGAGTTGCTGCATCGCTGGTTCTATCCGGCAACATAGACGGGCACCGCACTTCCAAGAATGGCGTCCCGGCGAATTGCGTTGCGGCTCAGTTCGACGGCCCGCCGGGTGGTTAGATCCACCCGCTGCCCAAAGAGTTCGGCCAACTCGTTCTGCATCCGCTCATGGTCAAACAGACCCCACTTTGCATCTTTGGCAAATGTGACCAACAAGTCAATATCGCGGGCCCTTGCAGGATCAACCAGCATGGATCCGAACAGTTCCAACTTGGCGATCTTCCATCGCCCGCAAAACTCGCTCAGTTCTGTCTCGCTCACCGGCAACCGCTGTAACAGCGCCATGCCTCCAAGCATAGCGCGTGCATTCCACTCCTGATACCCCACAGCCGCCTAACAGTGTGTTCTGGAAAAATTGATGGCTTGATCCTCTTTACGGAAGCGAGAAGTAGCCGTAGTGAGTCGTCCATCGAAACTCCTGGCCAGGCGCCACCGCCACGGCGATGAATGGCTCCACTGAGACATTGCTTCGAATCGACCAGAGGTTTACCCTCGACAACGGCTTGTCCCCCCGCATGCTCATCCCGGCCTTCAGGCCCTGATCCTCCACTCGGATCTCATGGTCGGCTGCCGTATCACCGAAACCAGCAATTGGGAACGACACCACATCCTCTCCCGTGAGAGTCTTCTTGTAGACAACGCGATTCCCCTCTATCGTCGCGAGCGCCGGGTTCGGCGTGCGCCGGCTGTTCACCGCGAAAGGCACGGTTACCGTCGTCCCAGCCTGCGGCCCCTTTCCGTCGACGATAAGAAAGTTGTGATTGTAGACCTGCGTCTCGATCGCGTTCTTTCCAATATTTTTGAGGCTGTGCACCAGTTCCATTTCGCTCTTGCCCTTTACCAGAAGGAGCGTCTTGCGGTACTCGTAGCCATAACCCGACGATGCGTCGTTCACCACTTGCACCATCTCGATGGAGTCCGCCTTCCGGTTGATGGACCACTTCCCGTGATCGGCAATCGGGTATAGCCGCCACGCATCATAGGCTTTCTCATCGATGCGCTTCAGCACCCCAACACCGATCTTCACGAAGGTTCCGCCCGGCTTCGCGGCATCGTATCCAACAGGCTGGAACTCGTCGGCAGGACCCATCGTCGAGCTGCAGGGACCGGCCACGATGTCCTGCCCGTCGTAGATGAAATCGCGAACCGTTCCGCTCCGCTTGGTGAACCAAGGCCCATAGTAGCGATGGCCATTGGCCTCGATGGCGCGGACAACGCCGGACCAGTCAAACCGTGTTCCCTGATAAAAGCCGTTTGCCGGATCCGGTAAATACAACGTCGCGCGGATCTTTCCATTCGAGATCTCCGCTACCGGCGGGTCCGCCGCCATCACGGCAACCGCACCCACCAAGGCAAATTCCACGAGCAACCTCATAAATGGCATTATCTCCCAGCACACACCAGTCACTTCGATTCAACTTTTTTCGGCACGGGCGGAGCAGCACCATACTGCTGAAGCGTCTCCCGGATCCCTCTCAACGTCCACTGGCCTCGAACCCTGTGAAAGGTCCCCGTGTAGTGGAGACGATCCAGCCCGGCAACAAACACACAATCCACCAGTGCCTTGTCGCGAGCTTCGTTGTATCGGGCCGCTCCGTTCTCCTGCCATTCTCCGATTTCCACGGCCCGTGCCACACGCTCCGCCAGCCGAGTGAGATCCACATCCACAAGCGGCCTCGGGTTGGAAGCAACATACCGTAGCGCCTCTGCCGCCAATTCTCTCCGTCTCGGGTTGTGCTGCCGCACTTGCTCCAGAATCCCCCTGCTTCGAGCCGAAGCGATTAGCATGAGACTTTGGATCGCTCCTGCATCAAGCCATCCGCTCTGAAACTGACCCATCGCCGCATCGCGAAGGAAAGCCCACTGCGCCTCCGAGGTGGGATGCAGCATGGAGCTGACAAGTTCATAGGCCCAATCAGGATCGCCGTCGCCGTACAGGGATAGCCGGCTGGCCGCAAATGCGGAGGCAACGTCCTCAGGCAGCCCAAAGAAAGCAAGACCTGCAGATGCCAGATTGCCGGCTTGCGGGTCTTTCAACAACGCACGCAGCGCCGGCCGCAATTGCCGCTCGTAGTAAAAAAACGTGTCGAGCGCCGCGGGTTCATCCGGAAAGTGCAAAAGCAGTTCTCGCAGTTCCCGCACCTGTGCCGGACCACGCAAAGCTGCTATCCGCCGCAATGCAAGCTGTCCGTCCGTCTTCTGCTGCCCGAGCAGTTGAAGCGACAAGACAGCAGTCAGGAAGAAGAAGTGGTATGACCTATTCCGGCAACCCAAACGCCACCACATTCGACCCCGCCGCAATCGCCACATACTCCTTCCCCCCTAGCTCATAAGCAATCGGCTGCCCCGTGATCTGCTGCCCCGTATTGAAATGCCACAGCGCCTTCCCCACCTTCGCATCCAACGCCGTCAGCGTCCCCTGATCATCCCCCACAAACAACAACCCGCCGGCAGTCGACATGATCCCCGCCCCATACCTCTTCGAATTGATCTGCTTGTACTCCCACTGCAGTTTCCCCGTCGTCAAATCCAGTGCCCGCACATACATCTGCCACTGCTCCTGCGGGCTCTCCACATAGCCCGTTCCCATATACGGATTCCCACCCGGCCGGAACGTGTCGCGCGCCTTCGTGTTAATCCCGCACCCTTCCTGAGCAATCATGTAGAACCAGCCCGTATCCGGCGAATACGCCGGGCTCATCCAATTTGTCGCCCCCGACGTCGCTGGACATGTCTTTGTCCCCTGCACCGTCGGAATCACCCCCGGCACGCGAATCGGCCGCCCCTTCTCCGTCAATCCACTGGCCCAATTCAGCATCTTCAGAAACGGAGTCCCATGCAGAAACTCCCCCGTCACCCGGTCCAGCACATAATAAAACCCGTTCCGATTCCCCTGCACCAACAGCTTCCGCTTCTGTCCCTTATACAGAGCATCCACCAGCACCGGAATCTCCACCGCATCCCAATCATGCACGTCCCACGGGGTCGGCTGAAAATACCACTTCATCTTCCCAGTATCCGCGTCCAACGCAACAATGCACTCCGTGTAGAGGTTATCGCCCTTGCGCACATCGCCATCGAAATCCGGCGCAGGATTCCCCGTCCCCCAATACAGCAGGTTCAGCTCGGGGTCATAGCTCCCTGTCAACCACGTCCCGCCGCCGCCAGTCTTCCACGAATCCCCAGCCCACGTCTCATTGCCCGGCTCACCCGGCCGCGGAATCGAATGCCATCGCCACAGCCGTTCGCCCGTCTCCGCATCGTACGCATCCAGCCAACCATTCAATCCGTGATCGCTCGGCGCAATGCCCACAATCACTTTGTCCTTGATCACCATCGGCGCTGCCGGCGACCAGTATCCATCCTTCGCCTCGGCAATCTTCGATTCCCACAACATGCTCCCCGTGCGCGCGTCCAGCGCCACCAGATGCGCATCCGGAGTCCCGATATACACCTTGTTCCCGTACACCGCCACGCCTCGATTCGGCCCGTTCTGCAGCGCCGGCTCGCGCGTCCACTGCCAGATCAGCCGCCCCGTGCGCGCATCCAAAGCGTGCACCTCATTCGGCTGCGAAACATACATCACTCCGCCCGCCACAATCGGCACACTCTCCAGCCGTTCCGCGCCGCGCACATGATAAATCCACTTCGCCCCCAGATTCTTCACGTTCCCCGTGTGCACTTGCTTCAACAGAGTGTGTCGCTGCGAATGATACTGCCCGTTGTAATGGAGCCACTCCTTGGGGTCGGCTTTCTTTAAGTCCTCATACGTCACCTGCGCCTGCAATCCAAGCGCCGCCCACAGCAGCATCCACTTCATTGCGCTTTCCTCCGTGACTGCCGGCTCAAAAACGCCAGCAGATCGTCAAACTCCGCCGCGGTCAGCTTCTTGTCAAATCCCGCGGGCATCGGCGGCTCCTTGTCATACGTCACCGCCGTCAGTTCCTCGCGCAACAGCAGATGCAGCTTGTTATCGCGTCCCAACACTTGCAGCGAAAAATTGTTCTCATTCTTCACCACCCCGCGAATCGTCGCGCCTGCCTTCGTTCGCAGTGTCACCGGCTGATATCCGCGCACGGGCACGGGCCGCGGCCCAATCAACGCGTGCCGCAACTCCTCCATCCGCCGCTCTGCCCCAATGTTCGTCAGATCCGGACCCAGCAGCCCGCCCTGACCGCGAATCATATGACACCCGCCGCATCCGCCCTTTCCATGAAACACCTTGCTCCCGGCTTCTACATTTCCCGCCACCGGCAAATCCACCGCCGTCGCCCGAATGCTGAACAGGAATGCGATCACCTTCCGGACATCCGCCTCCGGCATCGGCGATCCCGGCATCCCCGTCCCCTTGATCCCGTTGCGAATCGCATCGAACAATTCCGATTGCGTCCGCCGTGTGTAGCGCCTCGCCGCACCCAGCGCCGGAGCCCGGTCCCCGGCCGCTCCATCCAAACCATGGCACATCGTGCACGAACGGTTGTAGATCGTCTTGCCTTCCGCCGCGCCCTCATACGAAACCGCCGCCCGAGCCGTCCGCCTGCTTGCCGGCTCCGCATCGAACACCACCTTGCCGAAATTCTCCGGCGTATGAAACGACTTCTGGCTCGACGGCGCAATCGGAGACCACGTGCTGTGCTGCGCATTCGTCTTCCCGCCCGTCCGCATCAAATTCAACCGCCATTCATCGCCCGCAAGCGGAGGCATATGCGCCGCATCCCGCGCGAAATTCTTCAGCGGAATCGCCATCTCCACAATCCACTCGTTATCCTCAGAGGACTCATCCTTGCGAGCCAGCCCGTGAAACGTCGTGCGATGCTCCACACCCTCCGGCTCCCACGTCGGCGGCCCCGTCCACCACGATGTCCTGCACCGGTTGAGCATCGTCCCGATCGCATTGATCTCGAACGTGTAGTAATTCTTCACCGCCGAAGGATTCGGACTCAGAAAGATCTCTACGCAATCATCCTTCGACACCGCACCATGCCGCTTCGTCTCATACGCCGAAATGTGTTTGTCCGAACTCCGCCATGAGACGTACAAATTGTCATCGTCCCAAAGCAGCTTCGCCTCAGTCTGCTCCTTCTCCCCCGACTCATGCCAGTTGAAAATAAACTCACTCG
>JAXLQM010000009.1:0-379842 GCA_046331645.1 Bryobacteraceae bacterium | reverse complement strand
CGGGTGTGGCCCAATCGACGCGCCCGCCGAACATTGTTGTCATCCTGGCCGACGATCTCGGCTACGGCGAACTCGGCTGCCAGGGCAACGGTGAAATTCCCACGCCCAACATTGATTCCATCGCTATCAACGGAGCACGGTTCACCAACGGCTACGTGAGCGCGCCGGTGTGCTGCCCTTCTCGGGCCGGGCTGATAACGGGCCGCTACCAGACGCGCTTCGGCCATGAGCGCAATCTGATCGGCAAAGCCAATCTGATTCCCGATGCGGGTCTGCCACTGACCGAAGTCACTATTGCCTCGCGGCTGCGGCAGGCGGGCTATCGCACCGGGCTGATCGGCAAATGGCACCTGGGGGGGACGCCGCGCTACCATCCGCGCGTGCGCGGCTTCGATGAATTCTTCGGCTTCCTGCACGAAGGCCACTTCTACTATCCGCCGCCCTTCCGCGGCGGGGTGACCCGGCTGCGCACCAATGAGCCGCCTTACGACGAAGACAACCCGATCCTGCGCGACAACGTGGAAGTGAAGGAATCCGCCTACTTGACGGACGCCTTCGCGCGGGAAGCAGCGGCATTCCTGGAACGCAACAAGGCGCAGCCGTTCTTCCTCTATCTGGCACTCAATGCGATTCACAGCCCGATGCAGGCTCCGGTGCCGTATTTGAAGAAATTCGAATACATTCGCGATGAGCACCGGCGGTTGTTCGCGGCTATGACAGCGGCCATGGACGAAGCCGTTGGCGTGGTGCTGACCAAACTGCGCGACCTAGGCCTCGAAGAAAACACGCTGGTGGTTTTCTTGAGCGACAACGGCGGACCGACGGCGGAGCTCACCTCAGGCAATGGGGCGCTGCGCGGCGGCAAGGGGCAGTTGTACGAAGGCGGCATCCGCATTCCGTTCCTCATCCAATGGAAGGGACGCATCGCGGCGGGACAGACCGTTGATGATCCGGTGATCTCGCTCGATCTCTTTCCCACCTTTCTCGAAGCGGCATCCATTCCCGCCGGCCGCTTCCGGCTGGATGGGCTCAGCCTGCTGCCGCGGCTGACGGGGAAATTAAAATCGATCCCCGAACGGGCGCTGTTTTGGCGCTACGGACCGAACATTGCGCTGCGCCGCGGGGACTGGAAGATCGTCCGCCAGGCCGCGCCGGGCCCAAAACAATCGACCCTTGAAATGTTTTATCTAAGAGAAGACAGCGGTGAGATGCGCAACCGGGCGGCCGACGATAGCAGCCGGCTGCAAGCCCTGAAAAACGAGATGGACGGGCTCAATGCGCAGATGGCCGCGCCCTTGTGGTAAGTGCCGCGCAGCAACTGCGCTCATTGGAATCATACGTGCAGGAGGTAGTACCGTGAGAATGCTCTTGGTCATCATCCTTCTGGGGATGCCCTTAGTGGGGCAAGAGAAAAAGGCCGCTCCCGAATACATGGGAACAGCCGTTTGCCAGGGCTGCCACGAAGAAATTTTTCAAGCATTTACAAAGAGTCCACACTATCGGGTGGAGACGGATGCCAAACATGGTTTCGTGGAGAAATCGTGCGAAAGCTGTCATGGGCCAGGAAGCGCCCATGCGGAATCTGCCACACCCAGCGACATCCGTAACCCACTGCGTTTGTCGGCGCCCCAATCCAATCGCGTTTGTCTCGGCTGCCATTTGAACCAGCCCTCCCGCGTTGGCGCCATCCGTGGCGGCCACGCACGGAACCAGGTGGCCTGCACCAGTTGTCACAGTGTGCATAAGCCGAAACCGCGGAACTATGTCGCCAACTGTGGCACCTGCCACGTCGCCACCGTGGCCCAGTTCCAGCGGCCCTACCGCCACAAGCTGCAGGAAGGCGGCATTGGATGCGTCGATTGCCATAATCCCCATGGCCGGCTGCTGACGAATGCCCTCCGCGACGTTTCTTCGAACGAGCCCGGATGCCTGCGCTGCCATGGCGACAAACGCGGACCGTTCGCCTTCGAGCATGCGCCTGTGCGCATGGAAGGCTGCTCGGCGTGCCATGAATCGCACGGATCCTCGAATCCGCGCATGCTCACCCGCCCACAGGTTTCCCAGCAGTGCCTGGAGTGCCACTCCAATCTCGCCGGCGTGGCCTCACCCACAACCGGCACCATCCCGCCGGCCTTCCACGACCTGTCGAATCCGCGCATCCGCAGTTGCACGGGTTGCCACGTCAAGATCCATGGATCGCATGTGAATAGGACCTTATTGCGATGAAACCGGCACTGTTAGCATTGCTCATCGCGGGCGTCCTCTGCGCTCAGGACAAGCCTGCCCAGGACAAGCCCGCTCCGCAGGAAGCAGCCAAGGAAGCTCCCAAAGAGGAGGCCAAAACCGAAGCCAAAGCGGAAGCGAAAACCGAAGCTGCGCCCGACGCCGCGGCCATCGAACGGATGTTCGAGATCGATCTGGAAGTGGGCGCGCGCTGGCAACAGAATGTGCTCGGCAACCGCGACACCTACCGCAGCGTGGTGAACCTCGGCGAAGGCGTCCGCATCATGAACTGGGATGCCCGGTTCCATAAGGATGCCTGGTCGGCCACCAGCCGCGGTGCGGGCTGGGGCGGCGACCCTTCGGAATGGTTGAACTTCCAGTTGGAACGCCAGAAGTACTTTCGTTTCAACGCCGATCACCGCAATACGGCTTACTTCAATTCCCTGCCCTCGTTCGCCAACCCGCTGCTCGACCGTGGCATCTACGCGTCCCAGCGGGCCTTCGATACCAATCGCAGACTCACCGATTTGCAGGTGGATTTCCTGCCCGGTGCGAAGCTGATTCCGTTCTTCGGATTCATGCGCGACCGGGGCTTCGGGCGCGGCACTTCCAATTTTGTCGCCGACTCGAACGAATACCCGGTGCTCACCAACCTCAACGACCGGACCAATCTGTACCGGGGTGGCGTGCGCGTCGAATTGAAGCGCCTCCATGCCACGCTGGAACAGGGCGGCATCCAGTTCAACGACGATCAGAACCTGGTGAATGCCAGCCGCATTACGGGCAACCGCCCCAATCCGTTGTTTGGCCAGTCGCTGTTCCTCAACAACCTGCTGCAAGCCTACCAGGTGGACGGCAGCAGCATCTATACCAAGGCGCTGATGACGGCACAGCCCGTCGGGTGGCTGGATGTATCCGGCGCATTTCAATATAGCCGGCCGCGTAGTGATGTGAATTACCGTCAGGAAAACGACGGACGTTTCGTCGACCTGGACTCTCTCCTGTTCTTCAATACGCAGAGTATCCGGCTGGTTTCGGCGGCCCGGCAGCCTCATACGACGGGGAACCTGGGATTGGAATTGCGTCCCTTTTCGAGCATCCGGCTGATGTCCAGCTACGTTACGGACCGGCTGCAAAGCGAGCCTAGCTTCAGCAACACTCCGCTGGCTGAGCGGCTGGAGTGGAACTATAACCAGCACCAGACGGAAGCGATTGTGGAGCCCACACACCGCATTACGCTACGCGGTGGATATCGATATGTTTGGGGCGATGGATTATCGCGATCCGGCCAGCTTTCGCTGACACCCACGGAGCGTACGGAGCTGAAACGCCATGTCGCTCTCGGGGGTGCGGGTTTTCGCGCAACCGACAAGGCGTCACTCAATGCCGATGTCGAAATAGCACGCAGCGATAGGGTGATGTTCCGCACCTCGTTGACGGATTATGAGCGGATTCGCATGCGCGGACGCTACCAGTTATTGACCTCATTACGCTTGTATGGTACTGTGCAGATTCTAAATAACTCAAATCCGCCGAGTTTCAACCGATTTGAATTCAAGAGTCATCAAACGGCCCTTGGATTGCAGTGGATGCCGAGTGGTGGTAACACCATCCAGATGACTGGGGAATATTCGAGAGCTGCTGTGAAGTCGGAAATGGATTACTTGATCCCGCAGGTACTGCAAAGCGCCTTATCCCAATACAGGGAAAACACCCATACCATCACCGGTTTGGTGCAGTGGCGCATCGCGGCCGGCTGGACATGGCATCCGACGCTGTCGGCGGGTGGCTCCTTGTATCTCACCAGCGGAACGCGGCCTACCGATTACTATCAGCCGGTAGTAAGGCTCAATACGCCAGTGGTTTCCCATCTGGACCTGTTTGCTGAGTACCGCTACTACGGGCTGACGCAACAGATCTATCACTTTGAGGGTTTCCGGACGCACCAAGGAGCTGTCGGGGTCCGGATCCATTAATGAACAACAGGAGAGAGTAAATGAAAAAGCTGCCTTTGATCGCTTCCTCGCTGGTGCTGGGAGTCGTGTTTTTGATTAGCGCGACCACCTCGTTCGGCAAGCCGGAGTACACAAAGAAAGAAAAGAAAGCGTGCACGACCTGTCACGTGAGCGCCAAGACCAAGGATTTGAACGATACAGGAAAGTGCTACCACGAGAAGAAAGATTTGAAAACCTGCGCCAAGTAACAGCTTGACGCGGATGAGGAGGGGCTTGCGTGACTGTGTTTCCCCACACCGCGCTGCCCCCGTCCAACTGCCTGATACGCGGCCTGTGCCGCAAGAAAGGAGGGTGCCATGTCCCAAGCATGGTTCGCCGGTTTGACTCGGCGAAGCAGGATTGGTGTGCTTGCGGCCGGCGCCGCTGTAATTCTGGCGGCCGGGGTCGTGAAGACTGTCGATGAGCGCACCGTGAATTTCGTTCGGCCGGGGTTGAAGATCACCGTCTCCCGGGCCGACGTTGCAACCGACGGAACGCTGCGGGTGCAGTTCAAAGTCGCCGACCCGCAGAATGTTCCCCTAGACCGGGATGGGATCACCTCCCCCGGCGTAATCAGCCTCAGTTTTGTGGCTGCCTACATCCCCAAGGATGGGACTCAATACACAGCCTACACGGTAAGAACCCAGACCAGCCCTATCAACGGCCGCAGCGCGGTGCAAGCCAGCGCCGACACCGGTGGAACCTACACCCGGATCGCCGAGGGCGAGTATACGTATACGTTCGGCACGAAGCTGCCTGCATCCGCGGACCGCACTGCTACGCACTCTATCCTGATTTATGGAGCTCGGAACCTTACCGAGTTCGATTTCGGGCAGAGCCGCGCCGACGTTGTCTATACTTGGGTTCCCGCCGGGGGCGCCGTCACCAATACACGTGACGTCATCCGTTCGGCCACCTGTAACAAGTGCCACACGCAGCTCGCGTTCCACGGCGGCAACCGCCGCTCGATGGAAGGCTGCATTCTGTGCCACCAGCCGCAGACCGTTGACCCGGACACCGGCAACAGTGTCGACATGCCTGTGATGATCCACAAGATCCACATGGGCGCGGAGCTGCCTTCGGTGCAAGCCGGCCAGAAGTACATTATCATCGGCAATGCCCAGAGCATCAACGACTACAGCCATGTCGAGTTCCCCGCCAATCCACGGCGCTGCGGCGCTTGCCATGAGACCGAACTTCCGGCGGCCCAGCGGCCAGCCCAGGCCGACGCGCACCTGAAGAAGCCGAGCCGCGTTGCTTGCGGGGCATGCCACGACAACGTGAATTTCGCCACTGGCCAAGGTCACGTCAATCTGCCGCAGGCCACCGACAATCTCTGCTCGAACTGCCATATTCCGCAGGGCGAGTTGGACTTTGACGCCTCCATCACGGGTGCGCATACGGTCGCCACCCGCGCGCCTTCGCTGCCTGGAACCACGTTCTCCATCGTTTCTATCGATGACGGCGTGGCCGGCCGCAAACCACGTGTCACCTTCACCGTGAAAGATAAGTTCGGCAACACCATCACGCCCACTGAGATGACCTCGCTGAGCCTGGTGCTGGCCGGGCCCACTACCGATTACGCCACCTACATCTCGGAAACCGCTCGCGGAGCCACGGATGTCGGCGGCGGCCGGTTTGCCTACACGTTCACCGCATCCATCCCTGCCGATGCCAAGGGTTCGTTCAGCATCGGAATGGAAGGCTATCGCAACTGGGCACTGCTGCAAGGAACTGCCCTGGAGCAGACCGTGCGCGATGCCGGCACCAACGTTGTTCGTTCATTCTCAGTGGATGGCAAACCCGTGGTGCAACGCCGTCAGGTGGTTGCCCTGGCAAAGTGTAACAACTGCCATGGCTTCCTCGAACTGCACGGTTCCAACCGCAACCAGATCGAACAGTGCGTGCTCTGCCACAATCCGAACACCACTGACGCCGCACGGCGTCCGGCAACGGCCGCGCCCAATGAGTCCATCCACATGGCGACGATGATCCATCGCATCCATGCCGGGGAACAGGGCCGGGACTACATCATCTACGGCTTCGGCGGCAGCGTGAACAATTTCAGTGAGATCGGCTATCCCAGCCCGCTCACCAATTGCAACGCCTGCCACGTCAACAATTCCCAACGGCTACCGTTGCAGGATACGTTGTTGCCGGTTCAGGATCCGCGGGGTATTATCAAGAACCCCGGACCGGAAACCGCAGCCTGCCTGGCCTGCCACGCCACCAAATCCGCGGCAGCCCATGCGGCATCCAACAGTAACGCCATCGGCGAAAGCTGCTCGACCTGCCATGGCGTGAATGGGGAATTCAGTGTCGACCGTGTTCACGTGGTCGAGTAAATTACGACAGCAATAGCTCCTCCTGTTCAAGGGCGCGATCCAACCCGGGTCGCGCCCCTTTTCTATCTCCCCTGCCCGTACAGATGTGTTACCAATATGATGATGCGCCCGATCTTTCTTGCTCTCCTCGCCGCCTCCGCGCTGCTCGCCGCCGAAGACGGCTTCACTTCCCTGTTTGACGGCAAGTCCCTCAAGGGCTGGCAACTGGTGAAACCATCCGGCCCCGGCTATGTCATCAAAGAAGCCGGCGTGCTGCACTGTCCGGCCGACGGCGGCGGCAACCTGTTCAGCGATAAGCAGTACGGAAACTTCATCTTCCGCTTCGAATACCGCATGGAACCGGGCGGCAACAATGGGGTTGGCATCCGTTCCCCGCTGGTCGGCGACGCGGCCTACCAGGGGATGGAGATCCAGCTTCTCGACGATCAGCACGCCAAATACAAAGGCCGCATCAAACCCGAACAGCACACCGGCTCCATCTACGACGTCATTCCGGCCCGCACCGGCTTCGCGAAACCGGCCGGCGAGTGGAACGAAGAAGAGATCACGGCCAATGGCTCGCGCATTACGGTGAAGCTGAACGGGGTCATCATCGTGGATGCCGACCTCAACAACGTGAAGGAGGAACCCATCCTCAAGAAGCATCCCGGGCTGCGCCGCAAAGACGGGCATATCGGCTTCCTCGGCCACGGCACCATGGTCGAGTTCCGTAATATCCGCATCAAGCAGCTTCCCTAAAGCCGCGGCGTCCATGGCCTCAGATTCACCGGAACAATTTTCTTCCACATCCCGCCCCCTCGACGATACTCAATTGAAAGAGTTCGAAAAGGTTTACCGGGAAGAGGTGGATAACGTGTTTCGCTACGCCATGGGCTGCACGGCCCGCCGCGAAGTTGCCGAGGAGATCACCAGCGAGGTATTCCTCGCGCTGTACCGCAACTTTGCCGGGGTGGAGGCCTCATGGCGCAAAGCGTGGCTCTTTCGCGTGGCGAAGAATATGGCGGTCAACCACTGGCGCAAGGGCCGCAAGGAACGCGAACTGCCGGAGGGAACGGACATCCCGGGGGAAACCGGCATCCCTGAGGCCGCCGAATCCATTCTCGATCATGGCGATCTGAAACCCTCGCACCGCACCTGTCTCATCCTCCGCTATGTCCATGGAATGGATCGGGAGGAGATTGTCGCGGCCACCGGCATGTCTCTCAACCAGGTGAAGAGTTGTCTTCAGTACGGTCTGCGCCTGCTGCGCGACAAGTTCCAAATCGATCGCAAAGGAGGTCCTCATGCGGAAACGATTTGACCACCTTGATCCGGAGGAGCGCGAAGTGGTCCAGCGCGCGGGCCTCGACAAATTGCATTGCCCACCCTTTGATCGTATGCTGGCTGCCCAAGCGGGCGTGCTGGAGGAATCGGAAGCCGCGCCATTGCGCCGCCACCTGGAAGGCTGCCGGTTCTGCCAGGCGCTGGCGGCCGAGTTCACCCAAGGCGAATCGGTAGCGCCCAGCGCGCAGAACCTGGACCACGTACGCGCCCGTCTGGATAAGGGCATTGCGGCCATCGCCAAACCAGCTCCCTGGTGGCGCCAGTGGCAGGTATTCGCGGCCGTCGCCGGAGCGGCTGCTTGTCTCGCTATTGCTGTGAACGTCAGCCAGCAAGGCCCGGCCACGCCGAAATCCTCTGGTACTGCGACTGTAGTCGAGGCCCCAAAACCGCAGTTCCGGCTTCCCCTCTCCGCCCCGCCAGTGAAGTTATCGGTGGGCTCGGCGATCGTCTGGCGCGGCGAAGGCACCGCTTCGCAGGAGACGTATTGGAAGGAACTGGGCGCGGCGCTGGCCCCATACCGCGCCAGACAGTATGACGGTGCCGCGGCTCAATTGGCTGCCGTGTCGCAGAAGTATCCCCAGTCGGCGGAAGCGGCGTTCTATCTTGGGGTGAGCCTGCTGCACCAGAACCAGCCGGAACGCGCCCGAGCCGCGCTGGAGAAAGCGGAGGCGTTACGGCCCCCGGCCCTGCGCGATGAAGTACAGTGGTTCCTAGGAGTGGCATGGGAGAGGACAGGCAATGTTGGGCAAGCCGCCGCACGGCTCAAGCCGCTGTGCGATGCGCCGGGTCCCTATCACGACACTGCCTGCTCGCTCTTGCCGCAGTTGCGCTAATCGCCGTTTCCACCCTCGCTGCTGCCAATTCCCAAGCCATTCTCAACCGGGCCCGCGCTCTTCATGACCGGGGCCAGACGCCGGCCGCCGAAAAGCTGCTGCTCTCGGAATACGAAGCGGCCAAGGCTGCGGGGGACGAATCACACCAGGCCTGGATGTCCTTCGGTCTCGGCTGGGGCAAGCACCAATTGACACGCCACGCAGAGGCGCTGCCTCATTTGGAGGAAGCAGCCCAACTCGCCGAGAAGCTCAAGCTCGAGGATCTGGAAGGCTTGGCGCGGCTGGAACTGGGGCGCACGCTGCGCCAGTTGGGCCGCCGGCCAATGGCGAAGCGCCAGTTGGAACTGGCCTCGGTGAAACTGCGCAACGCGCAACGCTACGACCTATCCGCCGAAGCGGTGCTGGAGCTGACGCAGTTGGAGACCAATTTCCGGGTGCGGGAAGCCATCCTCCGCACGGCCGTGGCCGAAGCCGGCAGCAATGCGCGGCCAAGGCACGAGGGCCAGCTCCTGCTCGCCTGGGCGGACAGCCAGTTCAACCAGGGCAATTCGGCGGGCGCCATGGCCACTTACCGCCGTGCCATTGAGCTGCTGGAGAAGACGAACATGCGCCAACTGCTGGCCGATGCCTATACGGGGCTCGGCCGCGCCTATCGACTGCATGGCGATCACGACAGCGCGCGCAACGCCTACCGCAAGGCTCTGACCGTTCTGGGCGATTCGGCCAGCCAGGCGCGCGCCCGGGTTCTGGAAATGCTGGCCGTCAGCTACGCATCGACGGGCCAGCGCGAGGAGGCGTTGCGCTCCATCAACGAAGCCGTCGAGCTGGCCCGCAACGCCGGCCCCCGCGTGCAAACGAAGCGCCTCACCAGCGCGGCCGTGGCTTACCTCATGCTGGGCGAACCGGCGAAAACCGTGGAACTGCTTTCGAGCAACAGCCAACACTGCCAGGGGCGCTGGCCGATGAGCGCCGCGCTGTACAAACTGGGCCGCTATGAAGAGGCCGTGCAGCGCGCCACCGAGGGTATCCAGGAATGCCGCGCCACCGGCACCTCCGAGCCATTGGCGCGAGCCCTTCGCTCGCGCGCGCTTTCGCTCGAAGCCCTGGGGCATCGGGAACGGGCGATTGAAGACGCCAAGGAATCGCTGCGCGTCGTGGAACGGATGCGCGAACATCTCGCCCCCGAGGATCTGCTGAAGCGCGGCTTCGATAGTTCCTACCAGCAGTTGGTGCAGGAAGCTGTGATGTGGCTGCATGATTCGAAGCGCCATGCCGAAGCCATGGAAGTGGCCGAGCAGGGCCGGGCCCGCGCCTTCGTCGATTTGCTGGCCACATCGCGCACCACTGAGGCGCTGCCGGAAGACGACCCCATCCGTTTGCAAGGCGACGCCGCGCCCACCGTGCGCAGCACGGCGTCAGAGAAGGCCGCTACCCTGCCCCGCATGCAAGCCGCCGCCGCCGGCATCGGTTCCACTATCGTTTCCTATTGGCTGGGCGACAACGACGTGTACTCCTGGGTGGTGGATGCGCGGGGCCTGCGGGCCAGCGTGCGCACGCCCTTGCCCTTCGCGACGTTGGAGAAACTGGTGCAGCAGGCCGCCTCGCGGGACCTGGCAGCCAGCCGCGCCGGGCTGCGCGAGTTGTACCGTCTGCTGATTGCCCCCATCGAGGCGCAATTGCCCGCCACCACCGGCGCGCGCATCACCGTCATCCCGCACGGGCTGCTCTTCCAGCTTCCCTTCGCCGCGTTTCTCGATGCGAAGGGCAGGTACCTGATTGAGCGCTGGGAAACGCACTACGGCCCCTCGGTGGCGTCGCTCGAAGCTGCGGGTGGAAAGCAGAGCGGAGAGGGATATCTGCTGCTCGGCAATCCGCTGCACCCCGCCGCTCCGGACGGCGCGAGGCCTCTGGCCCCGCTTCCCGGATCGCAACAGGAGATCACGCGCGTTTCGGCGCTGGTGCCCGCGGGCAAGGCCAAGGTGCTGTCCGGGAAGCAGCTTCGCCTGGACCCCGTGCTGGAAGCCATGGCCGCCAGCGGGGTGCTGCACTTCGCCACGCACGCCGTGGTGGATCAGCAGCGGCCGTTCGAATCGTACCTGGCCTTGAGCGAGGGAGACCGTCTGGCGGCACGTGAGATCTATTCGCAGCCGCTGCATGCCCGGTTGGTGGTGCTCAGCGCCTGCCGCAGCGCCACCGGCGAGGTATCGGCCGATGGGGTGCTGGGGCTGACACGAGCCTTCTTCTCGGCTGGCGTGAGCCGCGTGATCGCGTCTATCTGGGATGCCGCCGACCAGACGTCCAGTGTGCTGGCGGAATCATTCCACCGCGAGTATTTGCAGTCGGGCGATGCAAGTGCAGCGTTGCGGAAGGCTCAACTGTCGTTGTTAGCGCGGCTGCGCAGCGGGAAATTCGAGGTGAATACGCCGGCTGGGCCTGCGGTGATTTCCGAACACCCCGCATTGTGGGCTCCGTTTGTGCTTCAGGGGCGGCCCTGAAAACGAAATGGGCAAGCACACCAAGCGGCGTGCCTGCCCTTTCGTTCGCTCCGAAATTTGAGAATGCTTGCTTAGCTGGCCATGCGGCGGCGAACCAGGTACGCCATGCCGCCCACAAACATCAGGGCCAGGGTACCGGGCTCCGGCACATTATCCACGTTGGTGCGGACACCGTTCACGTCGATGCTGTTTTCCGGAATCTGGACGCCCACGGTCACCAGCGGTTCGCCTTCGATGGCCGAAGCTGAGATCCCCAGGAACACGCTCCAATTCAGGAAATCGGCGCCCTGGACGGAGGTCATGTCGATGAGGATCGGTCCAATTGCGTTGTCCGCGGAACTGATCACACTGCCGTTCGATGCGTTTCCCGCGGCGCTCCCGGAAACCGAGCCGGCAGATGTGTTGATTGACACCGACAGATCCCAGCCGAATTCCGTCGGGTTATTACCCTCGGTGGCGAAGCCGGTAAAGTCGAACGTCACTGCCAACTGCGTCAGGGCAGCGTCAAAGACTCCGCTCCCACTGCCTGCAGCACCTACCGAGAGGAAAGCGGAACCAATTCCCGCATCCGCGCACTGACCACCACTGGAATTGGCGATCTTCAGTCCGGTTACACCCCCGATGTTGGCTGTGTTGCTCAGGACGAGCGAGCCTCCGTTACAAAAGGGGATGGCCAAACCGGTTTCGAAAGTGGCTGCGGCTTGGCCGGACCCCATCGACAACGCCGCCGCGGCGGCCAAAGGCAGAATTTTTAAGGCGCCGCTCTTGGCGGTCGACTTGATAAGCGCTTTCGCGCGTTGCACAAAATCCATAGAGACCTCGACGAGAGAGATTGATCTTAAAGAGAGCACTCGGAAGTGCTACACCTGTACGCCGACTGTATATCGGCATACAATGGACAACTCTTTACGGGGAGAGTACCAACTAAGCAAAAGTCCTGGTACTAGCATACACGAAAGTCCCAATAAACGTACGGCAAAATACTAATCCTCACTCTCAGGGATCTCCCCGATCAAACAGGCCAAGCACGAATGGCGCGGTAAAACCCGCCCGCGACCGAAAGTCCGCCGCAACCGTATCTGCGCCGGGGGGCAGGTACACAAGGGAAGCATTCACGCGTTCGTACGGGCCGTCCACGCCCAAATCGGACAGAATCCACTTGGCGGGAAAGGGAACGCTGATTTGCGATGTACCAGCCGGCAGAGAGGCTTTCGAAGAAGCCGAAATCGATTTGCCGTTGCGCCCTTTCAGGCTCAGACGGAACTCGTAAATGCCTGGGGTGACAACGCTTACGCTTGCTGTCGGAATTATCCTGTCAGCCGCCCCGTTGGCGTTGTCGTCAAGGGCGTGATCCTCAAAAGGAAATGAAGGATGCAGTGGGAGGGTTGACTTGGAAATCTGTCATCGACGACCGTGCGAACGCATTCCCGCCTGCGGTCCCGTGGACCTTCGCCGTGGCGGTATAGAGTCCTGGCACCGCGGGCGTAAAGGCGGCGGTGTACAGGCCGTCTCCTGTTTTGGCATCTTTCGGGCCCGCATCGGAGAGACGCACCTGCCCCTGGGTCTTGTGCGATTGAATCCTCCACTGGAGGGAGGAAACATCGAATGGGAGGGAGGCCTTTCTCTCGATTTTGAACGTGTTCTTCCCGGGACGGGTTGTGTGAGCGGGGACATCGCCAAAAGCGAGCGATCCGTCGACAACCAGCACGTGCTCCGGAGTGCCTCGAATGGTTGCCGAGACACGTTCCAAACCGGCCCCTGCGTTCACAATGTCGGCACGGTACACTTCCACCAAAAAATCGGAGTCGCCTGGTGTACGGCTCTCCAATTGAATGTTTTGTGCCGACGCCTGGTGGGATACGTCGATGTAAGCGCGAAGGCTCACGGTGCCAGTGACGCCCGTGAGTGGAGTTTTACCTTGAAAAACGGGAACCGTGACAATCACCTGCTCCCCAGCTTTGTAGGCCGGCGCGGAGGTGAGTATGCCGGATCGGATGTTGTTTCCCGAGAAATAGAGGACTATCATCTCGCCGGGCACCGGCACCTGCGAAGCATTTGCCCGAACCCGGTAGACTCCTCCCGGCGCCTTCAGGGGCAACGTGATCAGACTGTGCGTTCCGGGAAGATCCATTGGCGTGGGAATTTGACTCGCACCCTGCGCTACGTGACTTACCCACTCATAGCCCATCGACGCGGCATTGCCGGCATTCACCTCAGTCTTGTCCGGCTGGATCAAGGAGACTTGAGAGCCGGATGCGAAACCTGGATGCGAAACAATGATGTGCAACCTGTTTCGAGTCGTGCCGGGAGGATCGACGATCACGTCCAAGACGACAGAGGCCTTTCCAGCGGGCACAATCGAATGGGCGGCGTTGGATGCGGTCAACCCAGTGGTCGCCGTGTGTTGCGCGGTTCCCGGAGAGGCCGCCAGCAATGTCAGAATCGTGAATGTTGTTGGGACTTTCATGAATTCCAGCATTCGCCCCGTGGAGTGATCGAGCCGCGCCGGGGCTCTACTACTGTGATACCAGCCACCGTGCTTCCCTGCCAAATCCTTTGACATGAGGTAAACTACGCCAATGGCTCACCCTTCTGCTGCCTCCTCTCGCCGGACCTTCTTTCGCGGATTCGGCGCGGCCCTTCCCGCCAGTTGGCTTGCCATGCAATCGGCCCTGAAGGCTGCACCCTCGTCGGGTTCAGAAGATTACTGGACTCTGGTGAAGCGGCAGTTTCCGCTGGCCGACGGGCTGATCTACCTCAACGCCGCCAATGTATGCCCGTCGTCGCGCCCGGTGCTGGACCGGCACCAGGAATTCCTGCGCGACTTTCACGCCGACCCTTCCTTCCAGAATCGCCTCAAGTACGACACCATCGAGGAAAGCTTGCGGGCAAAGCTCGCCAGGATGCTGGATGCCACCGCGGACGAGATCGCCATCACCCGCAATACGTCCGAAGGAGCCAATATCATTGTGAACGGGATCGACCTCAAGGCAGGGGACGAGATCATCATCACCACGCATAACCACCCGTCCAGCGCCGATTCGTGGAAGGTGCGCGCGCGGCGCCATGGTCTGGTAGTGAAAGAAGCGCCCACGCCGATTCCAGCCGCCAGTTCGCAGCAATTGTTCGATTCCATCGCAAAGCTGATTACCCCGCGCACGCGGCTGATGGCCATCACGCACGTCACCAGCACCACGGGGAACCGTTACCCGGCGGCGGAGCTGGGGCAACTCGCCCGCAAGCACAACATCTGGTATCACCTGGATGGCGCACAAACATTTGGCGCATTCGATGTTTCGGTGAAGAAGGCGGGCTGCGATTCCTTCGCCGGCAGCGCCCACAAGTGGTTCATGGGCCCGTTGGAGTCGGGCGTTCTCTACATCAAAGAGAACCGCATCGCCCAGGTCTGGCCGTCGATCGTCACCGCGAAATGGAGCGATACGCTGAAAGGCGCCCGTAAATTCGAGGTTTTCGGCCAGCGGGACAATCCGCGCCTGGCGGCCTTCGAAGCCGGTGTGGATTTCATCCAGATGATCGGCATGCCCGCGGTGGAAGCGAGGCTGGAGCAATTGGTGACGCGCCTCAAAGACAACCTGGCCGCGATTCCGCAAGTGCATCTGAAAACCAGCCGCGATTGGAAACTGAGCGGAGGCGTCATCAAGTTCCAGATCAAGGGCCGCGCCACCGCCGATGTTTACAATACGCTCTACACGAAGCACCGTGTGGCGCTGGCGCAAACCGCCTCCGGCGAGAGCGAAGGGCTGCGCTTTTCCCCCCATGTCTACAACTCGATGGAGGAGATGGATCAGGCTGCCGCCATCGTTCGTAAATTAGTCTGAACATGCGGCTCGTGCGCGGCCGCCCCGTGCTATCCTGACAGCAACCAACAGCAAAACGGTGTTGCCCGCTTACCGTCCTGTAGGGGTTCCGTGGTCCGTAGGGGTCTATATTGATACGGGACCTGAATGCATCCCTTCCGTTGTGGGCACCAATTCCCCGGCGTGACTGATGCATCCCCTACAATAAAACAAAGTGGAGGTTTCATGTTTTATTACGCCGCGCTTGCGCTTGCCCTTTGCGTGAGCCTCGAAGCCGCGCCGAAATTGCGTTTGGTGACAACGACTGTCGGCCCGGTGTCGGTATCGCAGGGCGCCAATCCCAGCAATCAAACCGTCGAAGTTTATAACGCCGGCGATGGGAATCTCAACCTCGCGGCCGCCTCCAGTGTGCCCTGGGTCAGTGCTTCGGTCGGTTCGTCCCGCCCCTGCAATCTGCGCGAAGGAAACTGTCTGCCGGTCAACTTTCAGTTTCAAACCAATTCGCTGGCGGTGGGAACGTATACGGGCACCGTCACGTTAAGCGATGCGGGCGCTTTGGATGCTCCACAGAACATTACGGTCACCGTACAGGTGGGCGGCGGAGTGCCGTCGGAAGCGAATCTATATGTCGCCCCGAACGGGGGCAGCGATGAAGTGCGCTTTTCCACCAACAGCGTGCTAGTGCCGAACGTCAACACGAGTTCCGGCGGATCCTGGCTCTCGCTGGCGCTCGAAGGCAGCGGCAGTTTCCGCTTCGTCTTCCCGTACCGCATCGTAGGGCGTCATCAGGAAGGCATGGCCGAAGGAACCTACACCGGCACCGTGGCACTGAGCAACTCGCAGGTCGGCGCGGAGAATAAGACCGTGCCTGTGCGCCTGCAAGTCACCTCGCAGCCCATCTCGCGCTCGGCATCGTCGGAAGTGAGCTTCCGCATCGCCGCTGGGGCGCGCGCATTGGAAGCGCCGCTCACCATCTTCAATGGTGGGCTGGGCACGCTGACTTTGAGCGATGCGACCACCACTACCGCCACGGGCGGGACGTGGCTCAGCGTAGTGCGCAATGGCAATAGTGTCACGGTGAAGGCAGACCCGGCGGGCCTTTCCAACGGCGTGTACACGGGGACGATCACCGTGGCTTCGAACGCGGCCAATAGCCCTCTGCGCATTCCGGCGCGGCTCGAAGTGGTGTCGGCGGGCGCACCAACGGCAGCCTTTGGCGGAGTATTGAACAGCGCGAACTTCGATGATGGGCTTGCTCCGGGCTCCGTCGCCGCCGTCTTCGGCGAACAGCTTTCCTCGCAGGCAGCCGGCGCGGCGACTGGCATCCCGCTATCCGATCAATTGAATGGAGTGCGCGTGCTGGTGAACAATCAGGCCGCTCCGCTTTACTACACCTCGTATAACCAAGTGAATTTCCAGGTTCCGGTGAACACGCCCGTGGGCGAAGCGGTGGTTAAGGTGGAACGCGATGGCACGGCGGGCAATGGCGTGGCGGTGCAAATCGTCGAGCGTGCTCCGCGCATTATCCAAATCGGCAATAACGGCATCGTGGTGAATGCGCGCGATGGGTCGATGGTGAACTTCGCCGGGCGCGCAGCAAAGCCCGGGGATGTGTTGACGATTTACCTCGTAGGGATGGGTGTCACAACACCCGTCGTGGCCACAGGTACTTCGGCCCCGGCGGCCGAACCGCTGGCACGCGTCACTCCTGAACCGAGGGTAATTCTCGGCAGCCCCTTCATGGGCACGATCGTCCTGGACCCGCTGTTTGCCGGACTGACACCGTCTCTGGTGGGGTTGTATCAGATGAACGTGGAACTGCCCGTCGATGTCCCGATCGGCGACATTTTCCTCGGTGTGGAAGGCGATGGCTACCGCAGCAACAACATCATGATCCCCATCCGGGATTAGGCCGTTACCAACCCTTTCGCGGTATGTTGACGCAGCAATGCGGCTTCATACCGCGCCTTTGCTTCTTCATCCTTCACAGCACTAGCGGAAAAGTAGGTGTAGGCAATCACCGGCCTGCGGCGCTGGCTGCGATTCGCTCCGGCGTAATGCACGGTGAGCGAATGATGCACCAGCACATCGCCGGGTTCCACGGTGCAGACGACTGCTTCGCCGAGGCTCCGCGGATCTTCGATCAAACCCTGCGAGAAGCCGAGCAGGTTCGAGGCATCGTGCTCGCGTACGCCGAGCTTGTGGGAGCCCTTGATGTACACCAGGGCGCCGTTGTCTGCTTCGACGCTCGACAGCGGAATCCACACGGTGCAAGCTTCGTTCGGGCGCAGGCAGAAGTAGTAGCCGTCCTGATGCGCCGGGGTTTCATGATTGCGCCCCACCGGCTTATCGAAGTACTCGACGTGTTGCGGCGACACCGGCCCGATCATCGCCGCCGCCAGATCGTGGATCTTACCCTGCGATTGCCAGGCAGCCAGCGTGGGCTCCAGGCCGAGCGCGTTCGACTGCTTGATGGTGGAGCTGTCGCTGTAGTCTTCGTACATCACCTCGCGCTTGTCAAGCCCTGGGGCAATCTCCGCCACGAAGCGGTCGAATCCGGCTTTGAGGAGGTGCACTTCCTCAGGGTTCAGGTATCCACGGAGGATCGCAAATCCGTCTTCGTCGAATCGTTGTTTCGCCTCGGCCAGCATGGGTCCTCATTTTACCGCAGGGCGAGTTATTCGAAAATGGAAGAAATGACCGAACGCCTCTACTATCACGACGCCAACCTGACCGCGTTTACGGCCCAGGTGGTGGATGTATCCGAAGACCGCTGCCGCGTGTATCTCGATCGAACTGCCTTCTATCCGGCCTCCGGAGGGCAGCCTTCCGACCGGGGGCTGCTGGGCGGTATCGCCGTGGTGGACGTAATCGACGAAGAGGATCGCGTGGCGCATGTGCTGGCCTCGGCCCTCTTAGGCGAAACGGTGGAGGGTTCCGTCGACTGGGCGCGGCGTCACGATCATATGCAGCAACACACAGGCCAGCATTTGCTTTCCGCTGTGCTGGAAGAACTGTATGGCATCCCCACGCTCAGCTTTCATATGGGCGCGGAGGTTTCCGATATCGAGATCGGCACGGCCTCGCTGAGCCCGGAGCAGATCGCCAACGTGGAGCGGCGTGTGAATGAGGTCATCGCACAGAACCGGGCTGTGAGCGTGGACTTTGAAGACGCGGCCACGGCACAGGGATTGCGCAAGCCTTCCGAACGCCCTGGCATCTTGCGCATCGTGACCATTGATGGGCTGGACCGCAGCGCCTGTGGCGGAACGCATGTTTCGGGCACTGCGGCCATTGGACCGGTGTTTCTGCGCAAGCTCGATAAGGTGCGAGGCAACGTGCGGCTGGAGTTTGTGTGCGGCCATCGTGCGCTGCGCGCGGCGCGCGGCGATTATGACCGGCTGATGGAAGTGGCCCGCCAGTTGTCGGCCTCGGCCGAAGAAGTTCCCGAACTGGTTGCCGCGCTCCAGGCCAAGGCCGCCACGGCGGAGAAGGCCAATCGCAAGCTGGCGATCGAGCTGGCTTCGCTCCAGGGCCGGCAGCTCTACGAATCGACGGAACCCGATGCGTCGGGCACTCGCCGCTGCTCGCGGAGCGAAGCGGTGGCGTCAATCAGTGAAGAGACGCGCACCTTGGCGCAGAGCTTCACTGCCGGGTCCAAGGCGATCTTCCTTGCGGTGGCCGAACAGGGCCGTGCCGTGCTGCTTGCCGCATCGAAGGACAGCGGCCGCAATGCCGGAGAAATCCTGAAGCAATGCCTGCAAGCCGCGGGTGGCCGTGGCGGCGGCAATCCACAACTGGCACAGGGCAGCGTGCCCACGCCTGAGGCGCTGGCGCAGTTGCTTCAGTTGCTCAATGACCGTCTGGGCTGAGAAACTGAAGAGATAGATGGTCCCGCCGCGTTTTTCCATTGGTCCGATATCGATTGCCCCGGCCACTGTGCTTGCGCCCATGGCTGGTGTGACGGATACCGTCTTTCGCCGCCTCATCCGCAATCAGACCGGCTGCGGACTGTTGATGACCGAGTTCACTTCCTCCCACGGAGTGGTGAATCTGCGCAAGACACGGAAGCCGACCAAGGCCTTTCGCTACCTCTATTACGAACCGGAAGAGCACCCGCTGAGCGCCCAATTGTTCGGTTCCGATCCTGTGGTGATGGCGGAAGCGGCGCGCGTTTGTGAGGACCTCGGCTTTGATGCCGTGGACATCAACTTCGGATGTCCGGTGAATAAAGTTGTGAAGTGCAATGGCGGCTCCGGGCTGCTGCGCGATCTGCCGCTGGTGGAAACTTTGCTGCGCCATGTGCGCGCGGCCATCCGCATTCCGCTCACCATGAAATTCCGCGCCGGATGGAACGATCGCGAACTGGTCTACCTCCAGATGGGGCGGATCGCCGAAGACTGCGGCTTGCAGGCGATCGCACTGCATCCGCGGACTCGCGAGCAAGGCTACTCGGGCGTATCGGAATGGACGCGCATCGCCGAGTTGAAAGCGCATGTCCGCATCCCGGTGATCGGCAACGGCGATATTCTCTCGCCGGAAGATGCCGCACGTATGGTGAGGGAAACCAACTGCGACGCAGTCATGATCGGCCGCACGGCATCGTCGAATCCATGGATCTTCCGCCAGATTGCCGAATACACGCTGACCGGCTCCTATTGGAAACCGAGCGAGCACGATCGCTACAACATGATGCGAACCTATTATTCGATGCTGCATGAAAAGGCCGCACCCGATGCCGTGGGCAAGATGAAGCAGTTCGCGTCTTACTTTACGCACGGAGTCCGGAACGGCTCAAAGCTCCGCGCGGCCATCTATCCGGCGCATAAACCGGAAGAGATCCTCGATCGCGTAGACCGCTTCTTCGAGGCGGAACTCGACACCGCCGCGGCATGAAAAAGGTAGAACTGATCACAGACGGTTCCTGCCTTGGGAACCCTGGTCCCGGAGGCTGGGCCTGCATACTCCGCTACAACGGGCATAGCAAGGAACTTTCAGGCGGCGAGGCGCACACCACCAACAACCGCATGGAACTCACCGCGGCCATTAAGGGCCTGGAGGCATTGCGGCAGCCGTGCGAGGTGATACTCACCACGGATTCCCAGTATGTGAAGAACGGCATCACAAAGTGGGTGGCCGGATGGAAACGCAACGGCTGGATGACGAAAGAGCGCAAGCCCGTCCTCAACCGCGAACTGTGGGAAGAACTGGATCACCTGGTGGCTCGCCACACGCTCGAATGGAAGTGGACCAAGGGCCACGCCGATCACGAGGACAACAATCGTTGTGACGAGTTGGCGCAGGCGGCGGCACGGGCGATCTCGTCGCGCAGGTAAAATAAAGCGCAGCACCACTCATGCGCATCCTTGCACTTCTGCTCGCACTGTCGGCATCGGCGGCCGATATTCATACGGAAAAAGTCTTCGGCCCGGAAACCCGCACCGGCCCCTATAAGCACCCGGCTTCGATCACCGAGTTGTTGAACGGCGATTTGTACCTTGTCTACTACGGCGGCAAGGGCGAGTATGCCAATGACACCTCCGTTTATGGCTCACGCAAGCGGCGCGGCGGAGAGTGGTCCGACCCGATAGTGATCGCCCATGACCCCTTCCGATCGGCGGGCAACGGCGTGATCTGGCAGGCGCCCGATGGCGTGCTGTGGCTGTTCTATGTGATTCGCTTCGGCGATACCTGGTCGAAGTCGCGCATTGCGGCGAAGATCTCCAACGACTACGGCGATACATGGTCCGACTCTTCGTTGATCGCGTTGGAAGAGGGAATGATGGTGCGCGGGCGGCCGATTTTATTGTCTTCCGGCGAATACCTGCTGCCGGTGTATGTCGAGACGGGCGAAGATCGCGAGATTGTGGGCCCCGATAGCGTATCGACGTTTCTGCGGTACAACCCGAAGACGCGCGAATGGAAACGGCTAGGCAGCATCAAGTCCGCGAAGGGCAACATTCAGCCTGCACCCGTGGAGATTGCTCCGGGTCATCTGATCGCTTACTGCCGGCGCGGCGGCGGCTATGGGCCGACTAAGGATGGCTACATGGTGCGGGCCGAATCGCGCGATGGCGGCGTCACCTGGACCGAGGGTAAGGACACTGCGTTTCCCAACCCGAATGCCGCCATCGATTTCATTCGCCTCAAGAACGGTCATCTCCTGCTGGTCTACAACGACAGCATGAGCAGCCGTACGCCGTTGCGTGTTGCCATCTCCACTGACGTGGATAAGACTTATCCGCATCGCCGCAACCTGGCCGAGGGCCGCAATGACTTTGCCTATCCGGTGGCAATGCAAACGAGCGACGGCATGATCCACGTGATCTACACTTCGGACCGGCGCAGCACGATTCACCACGCCGAGTTCGAGGAAAGCGCGATCCTCGAATGGCGTCGCTAAGCGGCAGCTTTCATCTTCTGTATTTGTTTGATGTCGCCGAGGAAATACGCCTCGACGAGTTGCGCAAGATTCTGCAGATTGAAAAGCCGGGGCGTGAACCGGGCTTCGGTCATCAGGCGCCCTCGTATGTGCGCTTCGAACATGCGCCGCTGGAGGAATCGGCCCCGGCGCTGAAGGCCGCCTCGGGCGAACTCTTTCCAGCGCGCCTGCGTTACTTCGACTACGGGGTGGTCGTGCTCGAATTGGAAGCCCCTTTCGAGAATCAGGACTGGCCCTGGCTCATCGCACAGGCGGGGAAATGGATTGCGGCGCCGGAGATGGAGAGCCTGGCGGAAGGGCACATGAACCGGCAACTAGAGCGCGTGGGAGCGGCACTGCACAAGCCTTTCACGCGGCGGCTGAGCGAGGATTACTGCATCGTGGAATTGCGTGCGGGGCTGGACGCACCGCAACTGCTGGAGCGCCATGGAGCGGAGTTGGCGCAGATCATCCGCGGGGAATCCCAGCCACTGAGCGCCAGCGAACGGCAGGAGGTGCTGGCTTCGTCCATTTCGTATTCGCCATCGGATTTGCTGGTGGCGGGCTGGACAGCCGCCGTGGTTTACGATGCGCAGCCGGAGAGCGCAGCGGTAATGCGCCAGTTACTGGAGTACGCCAATACGCAGTTGCTCGAGTTCCGCCACTACGACGAAGTGCTGTCGCGCGTGCTGAAGGATTTGTATCAGTTGATGGAACAGCGCCCCGGCGTGCTGCGGCGCTGGCACATGATCCGCGAGGCGCAGAAGCTGAACGCAATCCGGCTGGAAGTGATGGAGCTTTCCGAACGCGCGGATACAGCCATCAAATTCCTCAGCGACATGTTTTATGCGCGGGCCTTCAAACTGGCGGCGGCGCGCATTGGAGCGCCGGATTACCGGGCGCTGGTGGATGAGAAGGTGCGCACGGCGGGAGAGCTGTACCGCTTCCTGATGGAGGAGTTTCATCACGCCCGCGCTTTCGTGCTGGAGTTCCTGGTAGTAGTCATCCTGATCATCGACCTGATCTACTTGTTCAAAGGAAAGACATGATCGACGCGCATCATCATTTGTGGAACTATTCGCCGGAAGAGTATGGATGGATTTCGGAGGAGATGCGTGTGCTGCGGCGCGACTTCCTTCCCGTCGATTTGAAGCAGCAGATGGATGCGGCGGGCGTGACAGGCGCCGTGGCGGTGCAGGCCCGGCAAACGCTGGAAGAGACACAGTGGCTGCTGGATCATGCCCGCAGGAATGACTTCATGCTCGGGGTGGTTGGCTGGGTCCCGTTCGCGGAGCCCACCGTCGCGCGGGACATCGACCGCTTCGCTGCGGACCCGAAGTTGAAAGGCTTTCGCCACGTTATACAAGATGAGCCGGACGACCGCTTCCTACTGGGAGCCGCGTTTAACGCAGGGATTCGCCAGTTGCTGCCCACCGGTTTGGTTTACGACATTCTCATCTTTGAGCGCCATCTGCCGGTGGCGATGGAATTCGTCGATGCGCATCCGCAACAGGTCTTCGTGCTCGATCACATCGCGAAGCCTCGTATTCGCGATGCCGCGCTATCGCCGTGGAAAGCGAACCTGATGGAGCTGGCGCGCCGACAGAATGTCTACTGCAAGCTGTCCGGCATGGCGACGGAAGCCAATTGGGGCGCATGGAGCGCGGATGGATTGCAGCCTTACTTCGACGTGGCGCTCGAAGCATTCACTCCGCAACGGCTGATGTTCGGCTCGGATTGGCCGGTTTTAGAGGTTGCCGGGTCGTATCAGCGCTGGGCGGAAACAGTACGCGGATGGCTGGCGCCGTTGAGCACAACCGAGCAGCAGCGGATCTTGCAGGGCACTGCGAGCGAGGTCTACCGGCTGATAAAATAGCCGGAACCCTGCGTACCATTTCTCATTACCGGATGGAAGAACAGATCGGCGAAGGCGGTATGGGTGTCGTGTATCGCGCCATGGATCTGAATCTCGAACGGCCGGTGGCGATGAAGTTCCTGGCAAAGCACCTGCTAGGACAGGAAGAATCGCAGCAGCGTTTCCGGCGCGAAGCCAAGGCAGCCGCGGGCATCGATCACATCAACATCTGCGCGGTGTACGAGATCGGCGAGGCCGATGGCGAAGTATTCCTGGTGATGCCTTACCTGAAGGGACAACCGCTCAGCAAGCGCATCGCAACCGGGCCATTGAAGCTCGGTGAGGCTGTTGCCATTGCCATCCAGATCGCCGATGGCTTGCAGGCGGCGCATGACCGAGGCATCGTTCACCGCGACATCAAGCCGGACAACGTCATGGTGCTTGATGACGCGCGCAGCACGGTCAAGATCATGGATTTCGGCCTTGCGCACCTCGCCGGCGCATCGAAGCTCACGCGGCAAGGCACCACCATGGGCACGGTAGAGTACATGGCGCCGGAGCAGGTGACCGGCGCGGAGATCGGACCGCAAACGGATATCTGGTCGTTGGGAGTGGTACTGCAGGAGATGATCAGCGGGCGGACTCCGTTTCATCGCGACAGCAGCCAAGCCGTGTTGTACAGCATTGTCAATGAAAGTCCGTCGAAGCTGACGGGCACACAGGTGGCGGTTCCCAAGGAGTTGGAGCGGATCATCGCCAAGTGCCTGGAAAAGAAACCGCAACAGCGCTATCGCAGGGCGAGCGAATTGGCCGCGGACCTGGCGGCGATGATGGGCGGCCCGGATCAGGCCACACGCGCGGCGATGCCGGTGGAACCATTGCCGGTTGCTTCGAAGCCCACCAAACATTGGATGATTGGAGCGGCGTTGGCCGGAGTGATGGCGCTGCTGGGTATGGGCTGGTGGCTGGGACGGCGCACGACCGAACAGCCTAAGTCCGGGCAGCCGCGATACAAGCTGACGCAGTTAACGCGGGATTCCGGCTATACTTCCATGCCTGCGATTTCGCCCAGCGGCCAATTGATCGCCTACGCTTCCGATCGTGCCGGCAGCACGGGACTCGACCTCTGGGTGCAGCAAACCACGGGCGGCAATCCCATCCGCTTGACCGATGCGCCCGGGGACGAATACGATGCGTCTTTCTCGGCCGACAACACCATGGTTGCGTATGTCGCGGCGGGCAGAGATGCCGGGCTGTTTGTTGTCCCCGCATTAGGCGGACCAGCGCGCCGGCTGGTGGCGGGCAGCCCTGTGTTTCCCCAGTTCTCACCGGACGGCAAATGGATCAGCTACTGGGCCGCCCGCGTGGAAGCGGGCAATCGGATCTTCGATGAAGTGTGGGTGGCGCCGGCAGCCGGTGGACAGGAAAAGAAGCTCGCAGGTGTGGCCAACCTGCGGCATGCCGTGTGGTCACCGGATAGCAAACGCCTGTTAGCCGTAGGCAGCCAAACGCCCTATGGGTTCGGCCTGACAACGGAGTGGACTTGGTGGGTGGTGGATCTGGATAGAGGCAAGGCGGTGCAGTTGGATCTGCCCGGGTTGATCAAGAGTTCCCGCTTCTCGGCAGAGAACGGGACCATCATTGTTCCGCAGGCATGGACCGGGGACAACCGCATTGTCTTTCATGCCGGCATCACGAACACGGTGCGTCATTTGTGGTCCGTGGGAATTGCCGCCGACGGTTCGAAGCTGATTGGCGAAGCGGAGATTCTCACGAACGGCACAGGCGAGGATTGGCCCTCGGTGTCGAAGACAGGCAGAATCGCGTTTGCCAGCAGCACCTTCAATATCGACATCCGTGCCTTGCCATTGGCGGCGAACCAGGGCAAAGCGACCGGCCCGCTGCAGAAGGTGGTTTCGGGACTGGCTGTGGACACCTATCCTTCCGTGAACGCCGACGGTTCGAAGCTGCTGTATGTTTCCAACCGGACAGGAAATACCGACGTCTGGCTGCGCGACTTGAAGACGGGTGAGGAGAAGGCGCTCACGTCCAGCCCGGAAAATGAAATCCGCGCTGTTCTCTCTCCCAATGGGAAGCAAGTCGCGTTTGTGCGCGTGGAGAAGCGGAAAAATCAGATCTATCTCACCGATAGCAGCGGAGCATCGGAGCGGAAGCTGATTGCGGATACCGGTAATCTTCTCGATTGGACGCCGGATGGCAAGGGTCTGATTTACTACACGACGGCAACGCCGCTGCGCTGGATGGTGCTGGATGTGGCGAGCGGGGAATCGAGCGAAGTGAAGATTTCGCATCCGAAGTTTCCGATTCATGATTTGCGGCTGTCGCCGGATAGGAAATGGGCGGCGTTCAAGTTATTCCAGGATGCGCGGCGCCATGGGCCGCTGTATATTGCCGCGGCAAACGGATTGACCATTGCTCCCGAATCGGAGTGGATCGCCATCGGGGATCCGGTGATGAATGGGCGCAACTGGTGGTCGCCCGATGGGAATCTGCTGTACTTCCTCTCCATGCGCGACGGGCAATGGTGCGTGTGGGTGCAGCGTCTGGATGCGAAAACAAAGCGTCCGGTGGGAGAGCCGCAACAGGTGTTCCATTCCGACGAACAGACGGGTTGGCTCGATATCAACCGCTTCGGATATGGGATGACGGCGGACAAGCTCTATTTTCCTTTAGTGGAGACGCGGGCAAACATCTGGCTGGCGGATCCCCTCTAACACGCCCCTGCGACGTAGACTCAAGGTGTATGCATTTAGCTTTGCTGGTTGTGGCTTTGCTCGCGCAGGGCGCGGATGTCGTGTTGCCTTCGCCGGCTTTGGAACGCACAGGGCCGGTGACCGCCGTGTACCGGATGAACTCCCTGGCAACGGGTAAAGGCGAATTGCATGTGCGCTGGACCGATTCCTATGGCCGCGTGGTGGAGGATCGCCGTATCCCGGTGGAGTTGAACGACGAGAACGAAGTCGGGTTCACCATCGATGTGCGCCGCGCGGTAGCGATGAAGAATGAGCTCACCGCTGAGTTGCGCTTCGAAGGCGTGAACAGGCGCGGTCAGAAGGACGTGCGCAACGAAACGGTGAAGACGGAGTTCATCGCGATACCACCGGGGCGAGAATGGTGGGATTACCAGATTCTGATGTGGCAGAATCATACGCCCGAACAGGCAGAGGCATTGAAGAGCGTGGGAATCAGCGGCGGGCAATCGGTGGCACGCACGAAATCGCTACCGGGGTTTCTGTTGAACAACAACCTGCGCTGGTACGCGGAGAACATGGCTACGGATTTTTACGCCGAGTATCACCGCTACTTTCCCGATCGCACCAATAGCTGGAAGTTCAATGAAGTCCGCGAGCTTTATAAGAAGGATCGGACCAACAAGGAGCCACTGAAGCGCCGGCCGAGTTTGCAGGATCCGGTGTGGTTGACTCGGATCCACGATCGGTTGGTGGACAACACGAAATACTACTCGCCGTACCGGCCGTTCTTCTATAGCCTGGGCGATGAATCGGGGATCGCGAACCTGGCGGCGTTTTGGGATTTCGATTTTTCCGACGAGTCCATCGTTCCCATGCGGCGCTGGCTGCGAGAGCGCTACGGCAGCCTGCAGCGATTGAATGCCGAGTGGGATTCGCAATTCACAGCGTGGGATCTGGTGCTGCCTCCGACGACCGATGAGGCGATGAAGAAGCCGGGGGACAATTTCACCGCCTGGAGCGACTTCAAGGAATGGATGGACATCAGCTTTGAGAACGCGCTGCGCATGGGGCGCGAGGCGATTCAGTCCGTGGACCCGATGGCCTATGTCGGCATCGGCGGCGGGCAGATGCCCGGCTGGGGCGGGTACGACTACTCGCGCCTGACGAAGGCGCTCAACGCGATTGAGCCTTACGATATCGGCAACAATATTGAGATTATTCGCTCCTTGAATCCGAACATGGCGGTGTTGACCACGTCGTTCGCCACCGGGCTTTGGGAGAAACATCGCGTCTGGTATGAGATGCTGCACGGCAACCGCGGCATGATCATCTGGGACGACAAGAAGGGTTTCATCAGTTCGGGCACCACGATTGGGGAACGCGGCCGTGAAGTGGAGCCCTACTACAAGGAATTGCGCGCCGGCGTGGCGTCGCTGCTGATCAATAGCCAGCGCGTGGCGGATCCGATTGCGATTCACTATTCGCAGCCGAGCATGCGCATTGAGTGGATGCTGGCCCAGCGGCCGAAGGGCGAAACGTGGGTCACGCGGAATTCCAGCACGGAATATCGCGACAGCGACTTCCTGCGGTTGCGCGAGTCCTTCTGCCGCGCCGTGGAGGATCACGGTCTGCAATACAACTTCGTTTCCTACGATCAGGTGGAGCAGGGCGAACTGCTGCGCGGCGGATACCGCGTGCTGCTGTTGCCGAAGTCGACCGCACTGTCTGCCGCCGAGGCGGAAGCGATGCGGAACTTTGTGGCGCAGGGCGGGACGCTGATTGCCGAAGGCGAGCCGGGTTTGTTCAGCGAACGGTGCAAGCGGCTGGTGAAGGGGCAATTGGCCGATGTCTTCGCGGCGGGCACGTACGGCAAGGGCAAGGCGGTGCTGCTGCCCTCGTCACTGTTGAACTACCACATGGATCGGGTGATTGAGAAGGAAGGCCCGGCTCACCGGATGATGGGGGAACTGCTGCAGGGCGTTACGCCACGCTTCACTGTCACCAAGACCGTCGGGCTGGAGACGCATACGTTCCGTAATGGCGGCGTGAGCATCGTCGCGCTTCACAGCAATCCCGAGTTGCGGATTGACGAACTGGGGCCGCCGGAGTTCAAATCCAACGAACGCTTTGCGAAGCCGAAGAATGTGACACTGCGGCTGGGCGGACAGAACGCGGTCTACGATATTCGCGGCGCGAAGGCGCTAGGCCAGTTGGCGGAGGTAAAGGTGACCGTGGCTGGCTATGAACCTTCGATCTTCACCGTGTCGCCGGTCGCCTTTCCTGAGTTGCTGCTGAGCGCTCCCGTGAAGGTTGCTCGCGGCAGCACAGCAGAGTTTGGCATGCGGTTCGCAGCCGCGACCCCGGCCGCGCGGCATCTGTTTCATGTGGAATTCATCGAGCCTTCGGGCAAAGTGGCGGCGCACTATTCGGGGAACCTGCTGGCGCCCGCTGGCGCAGCCCGGCAGGCGTTGCCCTTGGCCCTCAGCGATGCGGCTGGACGCTGGGAGATACGCGTGCACGATCTGCTGTCGGGACAGAAGAAATCGGCTGCGTTTGAGGTGCAGTGATGCGCTGGCTCTTGCTGTTGGCATTGTGCGGTGCGGCTTGGGCTGAGCCGCTGGATGCGTTGATCGGCGCCTTACGCGGTGAAGTGCGCGACGCGGAAGCAATGGAGTTGATGAAGAAGATCTACGCCAATGATCGCTACTTCACGTTTCCCCGCTTTGCGCAAACCGCCACTGTTCTGCGCGAGGAGATGACAAGGCTCGGGTTGCAGCAGGCCGAAATTGTGGATACTCCAGCCGATGGAGTGACACAGTTCGGCTATTGGACAATGCCGCTGGCATGGGATGTGAAGACGGCGCGGCTGGAAGTGGAAGGCGGACCGGTACTGGCGGATTACGCCAAGGTGCCTGCATCGGTATGTATGTGGAGCGGGCCGGCAGCGGATGGACTGAGCGGCGAAGTGGTGTGGGTGCGACGCGGTGCGGCCGCATCGATGGATCTGCGCGGCAAGTTTGCGTTGACCGAAGAGAACCCAGCGGGCATCAAATGGCTGCTGGTGAAAGCCGGCGCGCTGGGTGCGATCAACACCTTCACTGAGAATCCGTCGTTGCTGGATGGGCGGCAGTGGATCAATGCCTGGGGCGATGACGGTTGGGCGTTCACCAAACGCAGCACTCCCCTGCCCTGCTATTCCATCACTCCACGCCAAACGGCCGAATTGAAGGCTCTGCTCGAGAAGGGGCCCGTGCGGGTGAAGGCGACTTCCGATGCGCGGCACTATGCCGGCAGCTATCCCTATGTCACGGCCGTTGTGCCGGGATTGACGAATGAAGAGGTGCTGACCCTGGGCCATACCTCCGAACAGGGAGCGCACGATAACGCCACAGGCGTTTCCGCGACCATGGAAGCGCTGGCCACCTTGCACCGGCTGATCGCGGCGGGAAAGCTGCCCAAACCAAAACGCACCATTCGTGTTTTATCGATGGGAGAGATGTACGGATCGATGCCGTACATGGCGCGCAACCCGGAACGCGTGAAACGGACGATGGCTGCGCTGTGCCTGGACACGCCGGCTGCTGCCTATGAGATTGCCGGCACCGAGTATTCCGTCTACATGAATCCGCATGTCGCCAAGGACTTCACCGATGCCTTGATCCTGAAGGTGGCTGCGGCATATCTGCCACGAGTGCGGCGCCACTGGCATGAGAAGGATTTCGCCACCGGAACGGATACCTACATGGCCGAACCGATGGTGGGGATTCCGACAGTCTGGGCCTACAGCGGCAGCGGCGTGGAGACGCATCACAATAGCGAGGACACCCCGGAGCGTGTGGACGCACGGTCCCTGCGCGACATCACGATCATCGGCGCCGCGTTTCTCTACTATGTGGCGAATGCCGGCGCGGAGGAAGCACAGTGGCTCGCCGGCCTGAGTGAATCGCGCGGTTATGCGCAGATTCTGAAAGCGTCAGAATCGGGCGCGGCGCGCGTCGATTACATGTTGCAGCGTGAGGAGCAGGCTGTGCGCAGCGTGCTGCGGTTAGTGGCGGAAAGCGAACGCGAAAGAGTGCGGGCTTCCTTAGAGCCTTCCCTGGCCCGGCTGCGGAAGTTCGCCGCGATGCAGAAAGAGCGGGTCAGCGCCGAGGCAAAACTGCGGCAACAGCCCGGTGCATCGTCGATGGTGGTTGTACGGAAGCGCTTCGGCTCCATCCCGCTGGACGATCTGCCGCATGCGCAATGGGGTGGGTTTCCTTCCGGGGCATGGGCATCGGTGCCGACCATCGCGTTGTATTGGTGCGATGGGAAGCGCACTCTGCAGGAAGTCGCGCAGTTGACGCAGATGGAGCTGGGGGCTTCGAACTTCGATTTCGTGGGCTATTTTCGTTTTCTCGAAAAGCACGGATACGTGGAGATTCGCACGCCCTAGCCTGAGGTGATCAGCGTCGAAGTGCCAGTCCTCGTATCCGCTAATGCAAACATTCCTGCCGTTGACATGCGTGCCTGTCAGCGACCAGTGATATTCGATGCGCTCGCCGTTGAGGCGGAGGTCATCGAAAAAGACAGTGAGATCCGGGAACGCAGTCATGAACGATTGGGCGGTAGCGGCAATGGCCTCGCGTCCGATGGCTGGGGGATCATCGTTCACCCGGAGCGAGCCATGCATCATCAGAGGCATCGTAGCAGGTGTATACTGCGAATCAACAGGAGGTCTGATACTCATGCAGATCACTCGGCGAACGGCGGCCGGTCTCGCAGCCGCCATGGCCCTCCCCGCGGCGAAGGTTCCCGGCAACAGTTTGGGTGGCCCCCACCGGATTTCATTGCCCCCCTCCGGATTGCAGTTCGCCACCATGAACTCCAATCGCGTCGATCATAAGGCGCGGATATCGAAACAAATCGGCGTGAATTACGCGATTTGTGGAGCAAACCTCGGCCGCCTGGCACGGGGAGAGTACGAAGCGGCGCTGGCCCGCATGAAAGCGGACTTTGCGTCCATCGGGATGCAGGTGGCTGGTGTGGAGAGCCACCCCGTGCCGGCGGAAAAGATCAAGCTTGCATTGAAGGACGCGACGAAGAAATCGGTGAACAGCAACATTGCTGCCATCGGAAGCGCTGGAGTAATGCTCGGCATCAAGGTGCTCGTTACAACCATGGCGGGACTGGGCTGGTATCGCACCCAGGTTGATCGTATGGCCGAGGCGGCGCGCTATTGACGGATTTCGATCTGACGGCGGGCCAAAGCGCAAGGTTTGACGAAGTGGGGCGAAGTACCGGAGGAGGTTCTGGTCCAACATGGAGTACTTCTTGAAAGCCGTAATCTTCAGAGCAAAGCCGAGAAGGTTGGCATCCAGACAGTGCTTGCATCCCGATGATCTGCTGCTGTCCCTGCTCCGCGGCATTGCCTCGCATCGTGACCAGTGGCGGTCAATTACCGCCGCATCATGGGTATTGTGCCGAGCCCGGTGAATGGGGTCACCTCTTCGCTGTATGAACTTCATCGCAATATGAGGACTGCGTCCAGTTGGTGAAAGAGTGGGCAAGCAGAAGAAGATCTTCTTTGTCCATTTCCGCGATATTTCTGCACGCGCGTAAGATCATTTCACCGAAACCTTCCACGATGAAGGGCAGACCGATATGGCAAAGATGCTGAAGACCATCAAGAGGTGGGCTTCAGCGGTCCGATCCGGCCGGATCACGCTCCACGCTCGATGAAGAAACCACGATCGGGCCGGGCTACGCGATTCAAGGCAAGATCTTCGCCATTGGATACATGAAGGGGCGGATGCAGGCCGGGCTACCTTGATGTCGTCGGCGGCTCGTCCGTTTGTGGGCAGAATGCCGCAGCCGATCAGCAACGCGACGGAAGCGACAACCAGCACGATCATCCACGGCAGGTCGGCATCGCGATGTGGCTGGCTTTGTGATCCGGTAGCGCCACAGAGAAAGAACGCGATGGCAGCGGCAACACCACAACCCACCAGCGGCGCGACGGGCGTTCTTCGGCCAGCGGGTCTTTTCCTTCCAGCGTCGCGCAACGCGCGAAGCATCCAGCGAATAGCGGTCGCATTCGCGCCGCATGGCGGCCCGCCAGATTGCTGCTCCAGTTCCGGAGCTTCCGCCATATCGATAGCGACAGCTCCGGCGATCATGATGAGGGAGCCCACAATCACCAGTGTGATGGTGCCGCGTCCTGCCTGCACCACTGACCACCATCGAGGCTCTACAGGCGAGGCCCACAGTTGATTGGTGTTGAAAGCGGAAACGCCGTGGTCGATACCGACGTACTTGGCAGCGCATTGCTTAAAGAGATCGCCCAGCACCCAGCAGAACCGCCCAGGAAAATGCCAGAACAGTTGGCAGGCGCGCTCTGGCCGAGCGAGGAAATGACATTGGTAACGCCGCCATCGAAGGGCATTCATAGCGCGGTTTTGCGTTGAGTTCGCCGAAGGTGAAGATCAGGGATAAACGACAGCGGATTCATCCCGCTGATGTGCGCCTTGCGATAGGATATACATAGTGCCCCAGAGCACACCTGCGCCGAGTGCGGCGGCGATGCCCAGCGACGCGGTTCCCGACGGGTATTGGCCGCGCCACCATGAGTCGTCGCGAGGCTAGAACACACGCGCCAATGACGATGGGCCGCCAGGCTCCCCAGCACTTTCGCGCGTTGCGCCGCGCCCGCTCCACGGCCTGTTGAACAGGAGCCATCCCCAGAACAACCCGACCAGGCTGTTCGTATTCCACAACGGAAGGCGATGGAGAGGCCGATGTTGCGAATTCGAAGACAGTGAGCGTATTGGCGACGGCCCACAGCATGCCGGCGAGAATGGCCCAGGCAATCAGGTGCGGCTTCTCGCGCAGATCGGCCCAGATGAAGCTGGTGCCTTTCAATGCCATGGGCACGGTCCAGCGGGCGACGAAGACTCCCGCCACCATGCCGAGCGAGATGAGGAACGGCGAAAACCGACCGTGACGAGCTTCGTCGGCGCCTCCGGGCTATTCCCAGCGCCAGGCGCCCGCGGCCAGGCCGGAGAAGACGCCGAGTTGATGCAGCGAGATTTGCTTCTTCATGCGAGTAGGACCAGAAGGGTAACGCCGAACAGCAGCATGGCAACCGGAACCAGGAACTGCACGTCGGTGAGCGTGGCGCTCAGCAGGAGCGTTTCCCCACTGGTGCGGCCCCGCGATTTCGCCGGGAGTTTCACAGGGCGGCCTTCCAGGTACGACTTCGCCGCCGCCAGCGCCATCACAACCGGGACGCGTTACTGGCTGCCGTAACCGGCGTTTCGGTGTCGTTCACCACGGCAGTGACAAAGTCGCGCAGTTCGCGCCGAATGAGGTAGCGCTTCCATGAAAAAGTTGAGCGGAAGGTCGCGGCGAACGGATTCGGCTTTATCACTCATTGCCGCGATTGGGATACATGTTCTCCGTCGCAATCGCGCCTTTGCCGCCGAGCACTTCGACACGCTGATCGCAAGCTCCATAGGCGCCTGGCGGCAATTGTCGATCGTGCTGATCACGCCGTTGGCATAGCGCAGCAGAATGACGGCAGTGTCGATGTCCCCCGCTTTCCCGATTTCCGGATCGACGCGCACACCGGCCGACGCGTAGACTTCGGTCACTTCGTCACCGATGAGGAAACGGGCCATGTCGAAATCGTGAATGGTCGTCGAGAAACATGCTGGATGGACGCAGGAATGGTGGCGGACTGGATCGCGGCTGATGATATGCATCAGGTGCGGCGTGCCGATTTCGCCGCTGACGATGGATTGCCGTACGCGGGCGAAGTTCGCGTCAAAGCGGCGGTTGAAGCTGATCTGCATTTTGACGTTGGCTTTGCGCACAGCGGCGATGGCGCGGTCAATCTTTTTCCAGCGTGTGGTCGATCGGCTTTTCGGGTAGAAGATGTGCTTCCTCGCTTCGGCCGCCTGCACGGCCAGGTCGGCGTGCGCGTGTTGGTGGAGGAGCAGATGAGCACCGCGTCGATGTCTTTGTTCGCGAAGATTTCGTCGGCGGAAGCACAGACCTGAGGAATGCCGCAACGTTTGGCGATGGCCGCTGCTGCTTCCGCGTTGGGATCGGTCACCGCAAGCAGAGAGGCTTCCGGGACGCGGAAGGCGATGGTCTCGCCATGCACTTTGCCGATACGGCCCGCGCCGATCAGGCCGATGTTCAGTTTCGATTTCATAGGCCAGAGAGCCTCCTCAATGGCTCGCAGATACTCCCGGTTGCGGGTGGCGCTTTCCTTTGGGGCGCCTATGCCGGGCAGCACATCCTGCTCCGGCACCAGCACGTAGCCTGCGTACTTCTGTGCTTTCAGCCAGCCAAGCACAGCGGCGAAATCGACGCCTTTGCTCAGTTCGCTGAACACCCCATGGCGCAAGGCTTCGAAGTAATCCCAATTGTTCTCGCGGGCCTGGTGGGCAACATCCTGCTGGCAGTCCTTGAGGTGATATAAAGGATACGATCCTTAAAACGTTCCAGGGCTTCTCGATGATCTGGAAATGGCCTGCGCCATAAGCGAAGTGGCCGGTGTCGAAGACAAGGTTGAGTGCGGCGGAGGTCGGTCAGTTCCAGAAGCTTGGCGATCTCGTCCGGAGTTCGGACGATAGCCGGCGCAGTGATGATGAAACACCGTGCGCAGTTCCGTCTCATCGAAGACGGAGCGGTTCACTTTGTTTGCGCCATCGGCGAACGTGCGCCATTCGTCTGCGCCTCAAAGCCCATTGCGGGAGTGACACGGCCTGCGTTTTGCGTGCGCTCCGGCACCGATCCGTTGTTGTCGGCGAGGACGAGATAAGGCTTCGGCTCAGAGCGTACCGCGGCCAGCAGACGCGCGGTCTTGACCGCATTGGCGATCCCCGCTTCATGGGCGAATGGCCTTTTCAAGGCGACGGGCACAAACGCCTCAACATCACGAGAGCACGCTTGTCGTATTTCGTGGCGAAGCGCTTCGTAACAGGGCATGTAGCCCCAATCGCCCAACTCCGTGCCGGTGTAGCCGGCTGCGGCGAGTTCATCCAGCATGCGATCGAAGGGATCTGCTCGCCACCCACACCTTCTGAATTCCAGGCGCTCCCCAGGAACAGGCGCTGTTGACGCGGAACGTCGCGGCGGCTTGATCTGCGGTTGTTGCCATTTTTCGAGAACCTCCCCGGTTCACTCTTTCGCCAGGCTCAGCGTGTTGCAGCCGGCACAGGAATTTTCCAGATGCTGCTCCCGCTTGACGGCGATTTCGCAGTCGGCGCGGGCTTCGCGGATGGTGGCGTTGATTTCCGGAAACCCGGAGATAGGGTACATCCCACTTCAGGATCCGTAGCCGGGCACGCGCTTCTCCTTATCGGTCTTCCACGACAACCGCACAGGTGCGGTCGGCGCTGGCCATGCTTCCTACGCCGCGGCAAACTCCTCGCAGTGTGCGAACACGCGTGGTGCGCGCCCCAGGCCCTCGCACAGTGCCGCGAAGTCGATGGGGATGTTCTGGTTGCCGAGGTGGCCGACCTGTGCGATGGCGGTAGTCCGTGCCGAAGCCGCCGGAACCGATGTGGCGCGATAACCCGCCAATGCTCGAAAAACCGTGGTTGTCCAAGAGCACGATGTTCAGCTTGCAGCCTTCCTGCACAGCGGTGGCGATTTCCGAAGACATCATCAGGAAGAGCCATCGCCAACCATGACGTACACGTCGCGGGATGGTCGGCTATCTTCACACCGGGAGTCCGCCGGCGATTTCGTAGCCCATCGTCGAAGAGCCGTATTCCAGGCAGGGCTGGCGAGCGGCGCAAGGCGCTGGCGAAGCCAGCAGATCGCCGGCAGAGCGCCGGGCAGCGCACACCACAATGTCCTGCGGGCGGCGAGACGCGATTGACCACGCCGATGGCTTCGCCCTGGCTGATAGGCGGGCCGTGACGGAACGCGTACAAACGATCGGTTTCCTCTTCCCAGCGGCTTTTCCATTCGGCGATGCGCGGCGTACTGCGGGTCAATGCGGTAGCCATTGATGGATGCGGCGAGTTGAACAAGCGCTTCGCGCGCGTCGGCTACTAACGGTAGCCCGGCATGCTTGAACGCATCGAACTCGGCAACGTTGATATTGAGGAAGCGGACGTTGGGGTTCTGGCGTTGCCGGAAGCAGTGGTGAAATCGCTCAAGCGAGTGCCGGATTGGCGGATGCGATCACTGGCTTCGCGGGCAGCGATGTTCGCACCCGGAGTGCCGGTCACCTCAACCGCGCTATGTTCTGCGGATGATCAAACGCGAGCGAGCTCTTGCCTGCCTGCGTCTCGCCAATCCGGATACCAGTTTGCTCACAGAACCGGGGCCAGCGCCGCGGTCGCTTCGCTGAACAACACGCCACCGCCGGCGATGATGAAGAGCGCAGCGCGGCGCGGATCATCTCCGCGGCGCGAGAGAGCATCGCGCGTTCGCTCAGGCCGGGCACAGGGCGACGCGCTTTCTCGAACATCTCTGGCTGGTAATCGTAGGCCCCAGTCTAACGTCCTGCGGCAAGGCAAGCGTCACGGCGCCGGTTTCTGCGGGCGAGGTGAGCACGCGCATCGCTTCACCACGGAGCAACGAGCGATCGGGACGATTGATGCGGTCCTGTGAGACGGGCTTGAAGCAATCGTTGACCGAAACATCCTGCCCCATTTCCGATTCCAGTTGCTGCAGCACGGGGGCGATGCTGCGCTGGGAGAAGATATCGTGCTGGCAGCAGCACGCGGGCGGGTTGACCGTGGCCATGGCCGCGCCCGTGATCATGTTCGTGGCGCCGGGCCCGATGGAAGAAAGGCAGGCGAAGGTGCCCATGCGGTTCTTCGTCTTCGCGAACGCGGCGGCGATATGGACGGAGGCCTGTTCGTTCTTCGTCTGGTAGTAACGGAAGTCAGGATGCTGCTGCAAGGCTTGGCCGATGCCGGCGATGCAGCCGTGTCCGAAGATGCCCCAGGCGCCGTGGAAGAAGCGATGCTCAACGCCGTCGCGTTCCACATATTGTTGTTTGAGGTAGGCCACCAGGGCCTGCGCCATGGTCATGCGTTGCGTGGGCATGGTTAGTTCTCCATCTCCATCGTGACGACGGGTACGCGTGGGTCTTTGTCGCGCCAGTTCTCTTTCACCCATTGGTAATCGGGGTCATCCGAAGCAGCCATCGACCGCGCGGAGCCGGCCAGGGCATTGAGGTAATACACGTTGTAGCCGTGTGCGGCAACGACAGGATGGTAGCCTTCCGGAACCAGCACCATCTCGCCGTCTCGAACGGAAATCGTCTCATCCAGTTGCCGGTCGTAGGTGTACACCTTCTGGATCGCGTAACCTTCGGGACGATCGATGCGGTAGTAGTAAATCTCTTCGAGGTCGACTTCGCCGGGAGGATTATGTACGTCGTGCTTGTGCGGCGGATAGCTGGACCAGTTGCCGCTGGGGGTGTAAACCTCGACGACAAGCAACCGGTGAGCGGAAAATTCCGGGCGGATGATTTTGTTGATCTGGCGCGTGGCGTTGGCTCCGCCGCGAATTTCCACTTCGATGTCGGCGGGAGTGATGAGGCGCGCGGGGTGCGATTCTTCCGCCAGGCAGAAGCAGAACGCGAGGTCGCAATCGGTTTCGGCGGTCACCGTATAGGAAGTGCCTATGGGGAGATAAAGAGCATAGGGCATTCCGGAGAAGACGTTGGGACGGCGCCCGATGCCTTTCCATTCGCCCGCGGAAGAACTCACGGAGCATTTGCCGCCCAGCACCACCAGGCCGAGTTCGCGATTGCCGGTGTTGCCTTCCGTGCTTTCCCCGGCGGCGAGCTTCGAATTGAGAAATGAGAGGTATTGAAAGGTGTCTATTTGCGTTTGTGCCCCGTTTTCAGGGCGGAGGAGGAGTTGCATGCGTGGTTCTCCTTGGAATGGGAATCGGGTGGCGCAGCGGTGGACTGGCGAATCACAAGTTCACCCGCGACGCGAACGTTCTGCTCGGCTTCGTTGCCAGCAATCAGCGTTAGCAGCGATTGCATCGCCATGCGGCCCATTTGCTGCTTCGGTTGGCGTACGGTGGTGAGCGGCGGATCGATGTACAGGCCGAGGGGAAGATCGTCGAACCCGGCGAGCGAGATGTCAGCGGGTACGCGCAGGCCGCGCGCGCGGATGGCTTTCAATGCGCCGATGGCGGTCATGTCGTTGTAGCAGAACACTGCCGTCGGCTGCGGATCGACAGAGAGCAGCTTCGCCATGGCTTCCTTACCGCCTTCGGCCTTGCCGTCGCCGTGCACGATCAGGTCGGGCTGGAAGAGAATATCGGCTTCATCGAGTGCGGCCCGGTAGCCGCTGAAGCGTTCCGAATCGGAGCCGTGACCGAAACGGTCGCCAATATAAGCGATGCGGCGGTGACCGAGTGCCACCAGATGGGCCACCACCTGGCGGCTGCCTTCGAAATTGTCTATCAGAATGGAATGCGCGAAGTGGCTGGGATGCTGGTTATTGAGCAGCACAATGGGGATGTGCATGCGCTCCAACACCGAGCCATAAAGTGCCCCGACACGGGAGGCCGTCACCACGATGCCATCCACGCGGCGGTCTTCAAACGAGTGCACAACCTTCATTTCGCGCTCGGGATCGGCGTGGCAATTGGCCAGGAACACCGAGTAGTCGTGAAGAATCGCTTCGTCCTCGATTCCCTTCACTACCTCGGCCACGAAGGGATCGTCGATGGAAGTAACCACGACGCCGATGGTGTTCGTGCGGCTGGTGGCAAGACTGCGGGCAACGGCGGAGATGCGGAAACCCGATTCGGCGGCGATGCGGCGAATCTTTTCCGCCGTCTCAGGGTTCACCAGGGGGCTCTCGCGCAGGGCTCGGGAGACGGTGGAGTGGGAGACACGGGCGAGGCGGGCGATGTCTTTAATGGAAACGCGCTTGGCGGCCGCGTGGAGGGCGGCGGTCGACTTTCCGGACGAGGGAGTGTCGTTGAACACGTGTGCATAAAGATTTTACCTAGGTGAAATATGGTTGTAAAGAGAAAAGCGTAGACTGGATTCAAAAAATGGAAGCCGCACCAACGTCTGCACAACTTCTTTTTGCATGGTTTCCCTTGACTCCAGCCAGAACCGGAGGTAGCATTTTTATGCACACGTGTTCAAAGCCCTGTAGGCTGTGCGTGCTTTTATGACACCTGTAACCCCGTCCGTTGCTTTCAAGAGTCCGCTCCACCAGATGACGCAGACCACGCCCACCTGCCTGTGGAACGACTCGGCCTCCCTGGAAGAGCTCACTTACTCCATCAGCCACGGCGCCGTCGGCGCCACCTGTAACCCGGTGATCGCCGTCACCGTATTGAAACAGGAGTGGCCTCGCTGGAAGGCACGTATTGCCGAACTGTACGCCCAGATGCCGCTGGCGTCCGAAGAAGACATCGGCTGGCGCGTCATCGAAGAAATGTCGGCGCAGGCTGCCTCATTGCTGCAGCCGATCTTCCAGGAGCACAAAGGCCGCAACGGCCGGCTCTCCATCCAAACCGATCCCCGCAACTACCGCAACACGCAGGCCATTGTCGATCAGGCGGTGCACTTTTCGAAGCTGGCTCCGAACATGATCGTGAAGATCCCGGTGACCCAGGCGGGTGTTGTGGCGATTGAAGAAGCCACCTACCAGGGCGTCAGCATCAATGCCACAGTGTCCTTTACCCTGCCCCAATGCATCGCCGTGGCGGAAGCCGTGGAGCGCGGTCTCAAGCGGCGTGAGCGCGAAGGCAAGGACATCGCCACCATGGGCCCTGTGTGCACCATCATGGTGGGCCGTGTGGATGACTGGCTGAAGGTGATTCTGGAGAAGGAAAACTTGAGCACCGATCCCGGCTACCTGGAGTGGGCCGGCGTCGCCGTGTTCAAGAAAGCCTATGCCATCTTCCGCGAGCGCGGCTACCGTCTGCGGCTGCTCTCCGCAGCCTTCCGCAATCACATGCATTGGAGCGAGTTCATCGGCGGGGACGTAGTCATCTCGCCCCCTTGCGGCTGGCAGAAGCGATACAATGCCAGCGATATCCCGGTGATTCATCGCATCGACACTCCAGTCGACGACCGCATCGTTTCGGATCTACTGAAAAGATTCCCCGACTTCCGGCGCGCGTATATGGAGGATGGGCTCCGTGTGGAGGAGTTCGATTCCTACGGGTGCACGGTGCGGACGTTGCGGCAGTTTATCGGCGCATGCGCGGAGCTCTCATCCATGGTGAGAGACGTGATGTTGCCGAACCCCGATATCAAATAATCAACCCCCCGAGGAGGTTTGAAAAACAACATGAGTCGCTTATTGCTTCTAGGGTCTCTCTTGCTTGCTGTCGCTTTTGGCCAGTATGACGCTGGCGCCATTCTGGGAACCATCACCGATCCTACGGGAGCGGTGGTGTCGGGTGTGAAGGTGACGCTCGAAAACGTAAAAACCGGTGTGAAACAAAGCACCACCACCGATACCGGTGGAGCCTATCAATTTCTCAATCAGCGCATCGGCGACTACCGCGTTACGGCCGAATCGGCCGGCTTCAAGGTGGTGAATTCCGAATCGTTCGTGCTCACCGTGAACGCGCGCCAAAGGGTCAACCTCGCGCTGCAGGTGGGTGATGTCAGTCAAAGCATCGCGGTCACCGGCGCGGCGGAAGCGCTCGAAACCGAATCGAGCGATCGCGGGCAGGTCATCCAGCGCGCGGCCATCGTCAACCTGCCGTTGAACGGGCGCGCATACGCCGATCTGGCGCTGCTGTCGCCGGGCGTGCGCAAGTCGAACATCACCAACCGCGATGCCTCGTTCAACGTCAACGGGCTGCGCAGTTCGCTCAACAACTTCATGGTGGACGGCGTGGACAACAATGCTTACGGCACGTCGAACCAGGGCTTTTCCAATCAGATCGTCCAGTTGAATCCCGACGCCGTGGAAGAGTTCCGCGTCGTGACGAACAACTTCTCGGCTGAGTACGGCCGTGCGGGCGGCGCCGTCATCAACGCCAGCCTCCGCTCCGGAACGAACGAGTTCCACGGCTCGGTGTGGGAGTTTCTGCGCAATACAAAGCTGAACGCCGTGGGCTTCTTCCGTCCGTCCACGGGCGTCAAGCCGGTGCTGGTGCAGAACCAGTTTGGCGCGTCGTTCGGTGGCCGCATCGTACGCGACAAGACGTTCTTCTTCGTCGATTACGAAGGGCTGCGGAGAGTGGAGCGCAACCTGCAATTCGCCACACTGCCCACGCTCGAACAGCGCGCGGGCCGCTTTGGAACGGCTATCCGCAATCCGCTCACCGGCGAAGTGCTGCCCGATGGCGTGATTCCCGCAAGCCAGATGACGCCCTTCGCGCGACGCGTTCTGGGCGATCTGCCCAATCCAGTTCGCAATACGAATCCTGGCGTGCTGCCCTCGAACAACTGGGACTACCTCACTCCAACCCCATGGGTGGACAACAAAGGCGACGGGCGTATCGACCATTACTTCAACTCCAAGCTCAATGTGTTTGGACGCTACAGCCACCGCTTGTTGAACCGCACCGAAAGCCATGTGATTCCGGGCCCGTCCGGCGGCGATGCCAACGGCAACGTCCGCGTCTACAACCAGCAGGTCGCCGGTGGACTGAACTACAACCTGTCGCCGACGTCTCTGGTCGACTTCCGCTTCGCCTATTCGGTATTTGAAGGCGGGAAATTCGCCCTCGGGTCTGAGCGGCCGAACATGGCCCAGGAATACGGCATTCCCGGCCTACCGGACAATCCGGTAATTGGCGGCGGCTTGAGCAGCCAGCAGATCAGCGGCTTCACAAACCTCGGCCGGCAATCCTCGAATCCGCAGTTCCAGGATCCGACGACTTACAACCCGAAGGTGAACTATTCAAAAATCGCCGGCCGGCACACCATGAAGGCTGGTTACGAATATCAGGCCATCAACACCAACATCTTCGACTTCAATCCGCAATACGGGCAGAGCAACTATGCCGGGCAGTTCGGCCGCCCGACAACAGTAGCTTCGAACAACCTTTACAACCTGGTGGATTTCTTCTATGGGGCGCGTTCCGCCTACAGCTTGAACAACCAGATTGTGCTCAACTACCGCCAGCGGATGCACTTCATGTACTTCCAGGACGACTGGAAAGTGAACTCCAAGCTGACCCTGAACATCGGCGCGCGGTATGAGTACGCCACTCCGCAGTGGGAAGATCAGAACCGCATTTCCAACTACGATCCAGTGGCGAACAAGCTGATTCAGGCCAGTTCCGGTGGCATCTATGAGCGTTCGCTGGTGCGTCCGGACCGCAACAATTGGGCGCCCCGCTTCGGCCTGGCTTACCAGATCTCACCGAAGACGGTGGTTCGCTCAGGCTACGGAATCAGCTATGTTCACTTCAACCGCATGGGTGGAGAGAACCTGCTGGGCTACAACGGACCGAGCATCGTGAACCTGACCATCAACCAGTTGCCGACACAGGCGATGTGTGCGGGCAACGCGTTTGTGAACTGCTTCCGCCTCATGGCCCAGGGCTTCCCCCAAGGCCTTGTGGATCCGGCGAATTTCTCCACGCTGACGACGCGTACCAACTACACTCCTGCCGACTACCGCACTTCGTACGTCCAGAGCTGGCACCTCACCATCCAACGGGAACTGGCGAAGGACCTGGTGTTCGACATCGCTTACGTCGGCAACCGTTCGAATGGCCTGATGATCCTGGCCGATTACAACCAGGCTCGCCCGAACAACATCGGTGAGAACCAGACGATCCTCGCACGGCGTCCGATTCCCGGCTTCGACTACATCCAGGCGTCCTACGGCGGCGGCTTCGCCGTCTACCACGGGATGCAGATGAAGCTCGAGAAGCGCTATGCCGCGGGCTTGTACGTGTTGAACAGCTTCACCTGGTCGAAGGCGATTGACAATGCTTCGGGCCACCTGGAAGCCTTCAATGGAGACAACTCGCGAGTCAACTTCCGCAACGTGCCGGCCGAGAAGGCCGTAGGCGCCTACAATCAGCCAGTGAACAACACAACCAGCGTGGTGTGGGAAATGCCGTACGGCAAGGGCCGCAAGTGGGGTTCCTCGGTGAATCCCGTGGTAGATGGCATTCTCGGCGGATGGCGTCTGACCGGCATCAACACGATGACCAGCGGCCAGCCTGTGAATATCAACTACTCGCCGGCGTCGGCCGGCCAGGTATCCGGCGCACCCACCTACCGTCCGAATTACGTGGGCGGCAACATCTATGCCTCCACCAAGACTCCGGGCGCATGGTTCAACCGCGATGCCTTCGCGCTGCCCGCTATCAACGCTCCATTCGGAACCCTCGGCCGGAACATTGCCAGCACGGAGCCGATCTTCAACTTCGACCTCGGTCTGCATAAGAACTTCCGGCTGTGGTCGGAAGCGTCGCGGATCGAGTTCCGCTCCGAGTTCTTCAATTTGTTCAACACGACGAATCTGGGAGCTCCGGGGCAGACCTTCGGGAACGCCACGTTCGGCACCATCACGGGGTTGTCCAGCCCCGCGCGACAGATTCAGTTTGCTCTGAAATTGGTCTTCTAACAGCCGGGAAAGGGTTGATTAGAACGGGCCGGTTTGCCTTCCGGGGCAGACCGGCCTTCGTGTTTCATACGATGCCCGCGACGGTGGTACGGTGCATCAGGCGGCGCAACGGAAGTTCGTAGTTGCGGATGGCGCGATGCTGCGTGAGGCAGTTATCCCACATCAGCAGATCACCGGCCTGCCAGCGGTGCGTGTACAGCGCCTCTGGGCGCACGATGTGGGCAAACAGCGTGGGTAGGATCTTCGCGCTTTCCTCTACCGGTATCCCTTCGATGGCGGCAGTGAAGCCTTCATTGACGAAGACCACTTTGCGCCCCGTCACCGGATGAGAACGCAACACCGGATGGCGCACTTCCGGCACTTTCTTCAGTTGCTCTTCGCTCAGAGCGCCGCGGCCGCCGGCGGCTTGCTGTTTCTGATAACGGTCGCCGTAACGGTGAATGGCCGTTAGCCCTTCCAACCGCTGTTTGAGGGCGGCATCGAGAGTATCGTAGGCATACGCCGCGCTGGCAAAAAGCGTTTCCCCCAGCACCACCCCATCCTGCACCGGCACTTCCCGCGCATAGAGCAGCGAGCACCGGCTCGGGTTGGCGATGTAGGACAGATCGCTATGCCAGTATTGCCCGGCATCGGCCAGCCCGATATTGCGGCCCTCCTCAACGATGTTGGAGACCACAAGAATCTCCGGTTTCCCGGGCAGTAGATACTGCGTCGCAACGTGGATCTCCAGATTGCCGAGCCGCCGGCTGAAGGCGATGTGCTGCTCCGGCGTGAGATGTTGATCGCGAAAAACAATGACCCCACGGTCATGGAAGAGATCTTCCATTTCACGAAAGGCGTCCCCATCGAGGGGTTGTGACAGATCAAGGCCGGTAACTTCAGCGCCGAGCGGCGCGGCGCTGTGAGTAATCTGCATGAGAACTAGTTTACTTTCGTCGGCTGGCCAATACGATCCCCAACAGTCCGACGGAAATCAGTGTCCAGGAACCGGGGTCGGGAACCTGTGGAGTATCCCCCACGATGCTCAGATCGTCGATCGCATAGTCGCTGCCAATCCCTCCGTTGAGGACGAGTTGGTAACCATCAATCACGGTTCCTGCGGAAATCGTGCCGCCCATGTTGAAAGACGTCCGGCTGATCGTGTAGAGCGTGAGATTGCTAGTTGTGATGGTCACGGGAGCAGCTCCCATGTATCCCGCCGAACCCGCCAGCGTGAAGGTAGCCGAAGCGTTCAGTATGGTTCGCCGTCGCCGGGCCGGAACATCCATCAGCCGGATTATTGTTCCGCACGGTATTGCCCGTGCCTCCCGTCGCGGTGGTGAAGTCGTCCAAAACAACCCTTGCTGACATCGCGCGAACCGCCAGCGCCGCTATGGCCAATTGCAAAACCAAACCTCTCATGGATGGTCCTCCTAAAGAGACTTGGGCGCGATAGTAACACAGCTCACGAAGGTGTACTGACGCACGTACTCGGGTGGAGGCGGGGTTGGGGCATGCCTTCTGGCTTAACGGAGCAGTCCGGTGGCGATCGTCGTATTGCCGCTGCAGAACCGCAGCGGCGATCCGGCCAGCGATTACCTCGCCCACGGGCTCAGCGATGAGATCATCCGGTATTTCGCACCGCTGGAAGTGCTGGCCACGCGATCCCGTACTACCAATCGCCCTGCGCGGCAAGGGACTGGGGGTGCGGGACGACGCTCCCGTCTGAACGGAGCAACTCGACCCGCACAACCGATGCGCTGGCGATCAGAATCGTTCCATACACTGCGGCTTAAGCTGCCGCCCTCCCGCCGGAGATATGAAAGCAGTCCCGAGGCACACGATTTTGTGCCTGCGAGTTCGCGAAACGTTAGCGAATATAGGGAATTACATTGTGAGAGGACAAGCAGCGCAGGCAAAGCGGGCTCTTGACCTGGATCCTCTCCTCGCCGGAGCCTATTGGGCCCCTCGGGATGGCCCAGTGCGCGGGAACGACTAACGGCGCCTACGAAATCTGGTTGGGTGCAGGGTGCGGGAGCACGTTGTACACGTCCGCGAATTCGGGCCGAGGCGGCCGCAGTTCCCTCGCGTTCATCTTTGTAGCGAGGACGAAGTTCACGGGGCTGGTTGTGGCGTCATTTGTGGATCACGGGTGCTTCCCGCCTCCTAAAGAGACCAGGGTGGTGACACAGCTTAGTCAGGTGTGAAAGACGATTCCGTTCCCTATCGGGTAGATGGAGGAGGCAGTGTTGAGGGAAGGCTGGGGTGGGTAGAGGGATTTGAACCCTCGACATCTGGAACCACAATCCAGCGCTCTACCGACTGAGCTATACCCACCGTGGTTCCCCTTCAATATAGCACAGCAGGCGTGGTACAGTAACGCTTCGCATGCCAATTTCCCGCCGACTTTTCATGCAAACGACGTTGAGCGCGGCCGCGGCGCAATCGCAGGCAGCCAGGCGTCCGAACATCATTCTGATCATGGCCGACGACATGGGGTTTTCCGATATCGGCTGCTATGGGGGAGAGATTGCGACGCCGAATCTGAACGCGCTGGCGAAGGGCGGAATCCGGTTCACGCAGTTCTACAACAATGCCCGGTGCTGCCCGACGAGGGCGACGCTGATGACGGGGCTCTATCCGCACCAGGCCGGGATCGGGCACATGATGGAAGACCGCAAGCTGCCCGGCTACCGCGGGGATTTGAATGCGCAGTGCGTCACCATTCCGCAGGTGCTGAAGACGGCGGGCTACGGGACTTACATGGCGGGCAAGTGGCATGTGACTCCGGTGAATGGACAGAAGCACAACTGGCCGCTGCAGCGCGGCTATGACAAGTTTTATGGGACGATTCACGGCGCGGGGAGCTTTTACGATCCGGTGACGCTGACGCGTGACAATGAGCCGGTGAAACCGGATAAGCCGGGGTATTACTACACGGATGCGCTGAGCGACCAGGCCGTGGCTTACATCGGCGAGGCGGCTGGGAAGAAGGAGCCGTTCTTCCTGTACTTGGCTTACACGTCGCCCCATTGGCCGCTGCATGCGCTGGAGCAGGATATCGCGAAGTACCGCGGGCGGTACAAGCAAGGTTGGGATGCGCTGCGGGCGGAGCGGCATAAGCGGATGATCGCGATGGGTGTGGTGAACAAGGATTGGGCGATGACACCGCGGGATGCGGCCGTGCCCGCGTGGGATGAGGAACCGTACAAGGAGTGGCAACAACAGCGGATGGAGGTGTACGCGGCACAGATTGACCGCATGGATCAGGGTATTGGGCGGGTAATGGCGAAGTTGAAGGAGACCGGCATTGAGGAAGACACGCTGGTGCTCTTCCTGGCTGATAATGGCGGGTGCGCCGAGGATCTGCGGCCGGTGCGCGATGAATCGCGGCGGGCGCTGCATGTGCCGAAATCGACGCGCGACGGGAAGCCGGTGAAGGACGGGAATATTCCGAATCTGCGTCCAGGGCCGCAGGACACCTACCAGAGCTACGGGGTGGGCTGGGCGAACGCGAGCAACACGCCGTTCCGCTTGTACAAGCATTGGGTGCACGAGGGCGGGATATCGTCGCCGCTGATTGCGCGATGGCCGCGCGTGATCCAGAAGACCGGTGGATTCACGAGCGAGGTGTCGCATCTGATCGACATCATGGCGACGTGCGTGGATGTGGGTGGAGCACAGTATCCAGCGACGCTGGCGGGCAACAAGATCACTCCGATGGAGGGGAAGAGCTTGCGAGGCGTGTTTGCCAGCGGCAAGCGGGCTGGGCATGCGGAGATCTTCTGGGAGCACGAAGGAAATCGCGCGGTGCGGCAAGGGAAGTGGAAACTGGTGTCGCGATGGCCGGGGAAATGGGAGCTCTTTGATGTCAGCGCGGATCGCACGGAGTTGCATGACTTGGCAAAGACGAATGCGGCGAAGGTGACGGAGCTTTCGGCGAAGTGGGAGGCGTGGGCGAAGCGCTGCGGCGTGGTGGCTTGGGATCAGGTGCCTAAGGCGTGAGGCGAGCTACGATCGCTCTCACCGTGCTGTTTGTGGCCATGCTGGGTGGAATGGTGTGGAGTATGCGGCGTGCGAATCTCATGGAGGACGAGCGCACGGCGGCGGAGCTGCGGATGGTGAAGATACGGGATTTTCTGGGGAAGAATCTGCCGGAACTGAAGGGGACGATGGAGTATTTGCCGGGCTCGGGGAAGGCCCGGCTGGCGCTGCTGGCGGCGAGCCGGGAGTACCTGGCGGACCTGGTGAAGGAAGGGGCGGCGGACCCGAAGTCTCGCGCGCATTTGGCGGCGTATCACCAGTTGACGGCGGATCTGGAGGCGAGCCTGGCTGCCTCGGACCTCTCTTACTATGATCAGGCAGCGGAGAACTACCGCAAGGCGATCGATTTGCGTCAGGATTTGAAGGACGATTCGGAAGCGGGTAGGGCGACGCTGATTGATCTGCATGGTCGGCTGGCACAGATCCTGCAACAATTCGGCAAGTTTTCGGAGGCGAAGACGGCGTTGCGGGGGGCGCCGACGTACCGCCCGGGCAAGGATCAGCTAGCGAGCACGAAACAAAAAGCCGCGCGATTGTTTTCGATGCGGGCGTACATCGCTTTGCATGAAAAGGGCGCGCCGGGGGCAGAGGAGGATTTGCGGAGGGCGGTGGGGTTGGTGGAAGGAGACACTGAGCCGCAGGGGCGGTATGAACTGGCTCGGGCGACGCGGCTGCTGGCGATGTTGTACGGGCATCAGAACCGATCGGTGGAAGCTCAGCAGCAGGCGGTGAGGTCGGTTGATACGGGGCAGGCGCTGCTGCAGCAGTTTCCGGCGCGGGACGATTACCGGCGGGGGCTGGCGGCATCGCGGACGATTCAGGCGGGCTTGGTGACGAAGGCGGAAGCGGAGCGGGTGATCTTGCAGGCATACGAATCGGCGGCGTTTGTGGTGGCGGGGGATCCGTATGATGTGCAGGCAGGAAGCGAGTTCATCAACATTACTTTGCGCATGGCGGCTGCGGATCATGAGAGAGCGGAAGGTGCGCTGGAGCAGACACGGCAATTGACTGCGCCGCTGCTGGAGCATTTTCCGAAGAGCTACACGGCGGCGACGGATCAAGTGAATCTGGCGGTGGAGACGGCGCGGTTCTACCGGCGTAAGGGGCAGATGAAGCAGGCGCTGGAGGCGCTGAAGCGGGTTTTACCGGTGGCTACGGAGCAGGCGGCGACCTATCCGGGAGTGGAATCGGTGCGGGGGAGGTTGCGGGCGGTGCAGGATGAGATGAGCGCGGTGGCTGGTGGGGCGAAGTAACTTCGCTAGGGTGAAGGTCGAGAAAAGTTTACATTTGGTTGAGCCGGTTTTCTGATGCTTCCCGCTAGGAGGTAGAAAGGAAAACCTTGCAGTATCGATCCGCCAACTTTGCGGCGGAGATTTTCCCTTCCATCCAAGCCCGTATTAGCCAAAACAACGAAAGGAAACTCAATTCAAATGAGAACGAAATACGTGCGCCTGCTCGGACGTGTCAGTGCTGCTTTGCTGCTGGTGTACAGCGTAGCCCGCACTCAGTCCACCGCACCAGATCTGACGATATCGAATGTCGGGATGTACCCGCCAAATCCCAACGGCACTCTGACGGCGTCGGCGAACAACTCGGCTCCGGTGAGCGTAAACACGTTTGTTGCCTTCTACCGGGGCAGCGTGCTGGCGGGGAATGCGACGGAGATTTCGCGTACCGTCATGAACTTCGGGCCTTACGGCGCGGAGAATGTGCGGTCCTCAGCGCTCAATCTGCAGGAGGGGGAGATCTACAGCATCTGCATTGATCCCGACAAGACGGTGGCAGAGCCGAATGAGAACAACAACTGCAAGACCGTTTCTATTTCCGCCACCTATACCGACTTGGCGGTGGCGACGGCTGATATTACGATGACGCCGGTGGGGGCGGATCCGGGCGAGCCGGTGAAGGTGAGCGCGGTGATCCGGAACAATCGCGAGGTGGCGGGACGTGCCTTGGTGCGATTATTTCAGGGACATCCGGAGAGTCCCACGGCGAAGCTGCTGGGCCAGACTACGGTGAATGTTTCGGCCAGCGGAAGCGTGTCGGCGAACTGGCAGGTGATTCGTCCGGAGGGGGACAGCAATTTCTTCCTGTCGCTGGACGATGTGATGCCTCGCGATGTGGCTTTGGCCGATAACATGGCCAGCAGGAATCTGTTTCTGAAGGCCGTGATCAACACCGGACGCGTGTACATGGGCGGGCATTATGCAGCCACATCGCCGGTGGTAGGGGATCTGACTGGCAACGGGGTTCCGACGATGGTGTTCGGGGAACATACGGGTTCACTCGGTTCGGAAGAAGCGCGGGTGACGGCCCTGCAGATTTTCAACGATGGCACGTACCGCGAACTGTGGAGCAAGATTATGGCTCCGGCGCCGAGCAAGATCCTGTCGCCATCGATCGCTGACCTGGATGGAGACGGATCCCCGGAGATCATCGCGCAGGTGGTGCGCCATCTCACGTCAACTTCGGGGGAGATCCGGATCATTGCGCTGGACAGGAACGGCGCGACGAAGTGGACGCAGACCTGGCCGACGGTGGGGCGCGGACCGTGCGCCAACATGAACAACAAGTTCACACCATTGCTGGGCGATATGAACAAAGACGGTGTCGCGGATGTGGTGGTGCTGGACAATGAGCTGGTTGTGTTGGATGGGCGAAACGGGTCAGTGCTGAAGCGCAACTCGAACCTTCCTTACAACCCCGCTGGTTGGTGCTACCTGACGAGTATTTACGGCGTGATCGCCGATCTGGATGGCGACAACTCGAACGAAATCATCCTTGGCAATTTCGGAATCCACGTATTCAACTCGGATCTGACACTGCGCTGGCGCGGTGAAGCGAACAACATCTATACCTTTGCGTTGAACGATACGGATAAGGATGGCAAACCGGAACTGATTCTGCCGGTGCACCGCCAACGGTTCGACATTATTGACGCGCAGACGGGCACGCTGAAGAAGCGGGTGATTCCGCCGACTTGGTCACCGTACTCAGATACGATTGCCACGACGTCGAGCTTCGATGCGGCGGGCTATCCGACTCTTGCCGTGGCGAACAACGACTTCACGAACGGAGTTGGGTTGCTGGACAATTTGCTGAATGTGCGCTGGTGGCAACCGACTCCGCTGCTCTATGCGGGCGCGGAGAATCCGTCTACTGTCGTGCTGGCGGATTTGCTGGGACAGGGCGTGCCGCAGGTGATCTCGAGGAGCGACCGGCGCGCGGTCGGGATCCAGGATATGCGCGATGGGCGCTGGATTCACTACTTCGGCGTATTCGGATTTCCGTATATGAATACGAGCCCGGTGCCGGTGGATGTAGACGGCGACGGGCGGGGGGAAGTGATTGTGAACTACGGGCAAGGCGGCGGCCAGGGCAAGTTCTCCTATGACCCGCAGTATCCTCCGGCCGATTTTCTGATCTTCGGCAGCGATCACTGGAAGAAGCTTCCGATGACATGGAATCACAATCAGTTCGTGCCGAACCAGGTGGACAAGAAGCTGTCCTTCCGGCACGACTACATGCCGTACAAGACGCACAATTCGTGGATGCAGCAGCCGCTGCGGAAGGTATGCGACATCGACTTTGATGACGATGTGGATCAGAACGATGTGAACCAGATCTTCGCCGCGGCGGGGAAGCCTGCTACTTCGGGCGATGCGCGGGATTACGACAAAGACGGGACGATCACCGTGGCCGATGCGCGGGCATGCGCGCTGAAGTGCACCTCACCGAGTTGCGCGGCGACGACGCAGCCTCCACGGTTGCTGTCGGTTGGGCCACGGCGGGCGTTTCCGGGGTCGACGGTGACCGTAACGCTTCGCGGGGAGTTCGTGAACTTCAAGCAAGGGCAAACCACGGCGAGCTTCGGGCCTGGGGTTTCGGTAGGCGGAGCGCCTGCGGGAGCGATGGGTCCGGTGACGGTGATTGACTTTGAAACAGCTACCGCCACCGTAACAGTGCAGCCGGGGCAGACGGGCGATCGCACGGTGACGGTGACCACGGGCACGTTTGTTGCTTCGCGTGATGCGGCGTTCTCGCTCTCGGCGGGGAACCTGCCGCCGGTGGTGCAGGCGGGTCCGGACCGCGACTTGATTCTTCCCGGCAGCATCTCGCTGAGCGGTGTGGCGACGGACGATGGAATGCCGAATCCGGCGCTGACATTGACTTGGCAGGCGATTGGCGGACCGGGGACGGTGACGTTCTCCAATCCGGGATCGCTGGCCACTACGGTGTCGTTCTCGAAGGAAGGCTACTATCATCTGCGGCTGTCGGCGTTCGACGGGCAGTATGTCGGCTCGGATGATGTGGGCGTACGGGTGATCCTGGGCAATCAGGCGCCGTATGTGAGCGCGGGACCGGAACGGAGCGGGCCACAGGACGCGTTGCTTCGGCTGGACGGCGAGGTGCTGGATGACGGTTTGCCCTACGGCAGCACGGTGTCGATGCAGTGGTCGAAGGTGAGCGGGCCGGGGAATGTGACGTTCAACCCGATGGGCGTCGCGTCGACTTCGGCGCTGTTTTCGGTACCGGGCTCGTATGTGCTGCGCCTGTCGGCGACGGATTCGCAGATGAGCGCCAGCGACGATGTGGCGGTTACAGTACTGACTCCGCTGCCGCAGATCCTCACGGTGACGCCGGATTCGGCGGCCGCGGGGCAGGCTCGCACAGTGACGCTGGTGGCGAAGAACACGAAGTTTCTCGCCGGGTCGACACAAGCGAGCTTCGGCGCGGGCGTATCGGTGGGCGGCGCGGCTGCTGGCGGCTTCGGGCCGGTGCGCGTGATCAACGAACTGACCGCGGAGGCGGATATCGTTGTGGCCGGCGGCACGGCGACGGGTCTGCGGACGGTGTCGGTGCGCACCGGAGCGGAACAGGGGACCAAGGCTGATGGATTCACCATCGGGCTGATCGGAGTTCCCTACTCCGTGCGGTTGAACCTGACGGACGCCGCGGTTGCGCCAGGCGGCATGATCACGGCACGGCCGGTTGCGCTGGATGCAGCGGGCAACGTGGTGAGCGGCGCGGGTCAGGTGTTCACGATGACCGTGACGCCGAAGCCGGGGCAGACGTATGGAAATGCTCCGGTGGTGAATGGTATGAACGTGTCGTTCCCGAAACTGACGAAGCGAGTCATCAATCAGAATCCGGAACTCGATCCGACGGGCAAGTATGCCGACGGCGATCCGACCGATCCTTACTTCGCGAAAGAGACCGGCGGTTTGTATTCGCTGGAAGTGCGGCTGCAGGGGACGACGGTGGTTGGGAGCGCGACGGTAACGGTGCTGCCTTCGGGTACGGCGGAGAAGACGCTACGACTTGCTTCCTACGCACGGCAACTGAGTGAAGCCGCGGCGGCGGGCCGGCAGGCGATGCGCGATAAGAATGCAGCGGGGATTGAAGCGGCTTGGGCGCAGCTTCTTTCGCTGCAGACGAACGTGGATTACAGCCCGCGTATCTTTGCGGTGAACAATGTGCTGGCTCCGCCGAATGGGATTCCGGTGACTGTGGCGCAAGTGGCGGCGCGGTTCCCGGCGGCTCCAGACGATGCGCGGTTCGCACAGGGGTTGGCGTCCCTGGTGGCTCAGCTCAAGCTGATCCGGCAACGCATTGAACTGATTTCGACGACAACGCTGACACAGGCTGATGTGGATGCGCTGGCGTCAGGTACGGCGGCGTATCGAGCCATGGCACAGCAACTGGGGACGATGAAGCCCGGTCCGCTGGGAGTGACGCAGCAGAGCGATAAGCTGAACGAGCTGATGCGGGTGGAGATGCCGAAGCTGTTCGATGCCATGACCAAGAAGTCGCTGGAAGTGCTGGCGGCAGTGCAAGCGCCGTCGTTCAAAGCGACAGAGGAACTGCGTGGGGCGGACTCACCCTTCTTCGACAACCTCTACGCGATCTTCAAGGACATTGGAGGATACGCGAACGAGAACATTGTCGAACTGCTGGGTTCGCTGGTGAATGATCTGGTGAATATCGCGATCGCCGGCGCAGTGAATTCGAACAGCAATGGCAGCATCAATATCGACTTCATCGCAGCCGGGGGGCAATTCTCGTTCGCCTGTCCGCTGTGGCAGAACACGTACATCGAAGGCAGCGGGTTCAGCCCGGATGCTTTCATGAACGATGTCACGGTCATCGGATGCATCAACAGCTCAGCGTTACGTGACCTGTTGTCGTTGAAGAAGGCGAAGGACATCAAGTCGGCGTACAAGCTGATTGAGGATGTGAAGAAGATCGCCGAGGCGATGGGATTGGACAAGATCGCGTCGTTTGAAACGCCCAGCTACATGCGAGAAGGGCTGTTCGAAGGCACGCAGATGGTTTTCCCGAACGGATGGCAGCGGGTGAATCAGGGGCGTATTCCGTGCGTGGGTATCGTAATCACGTCCAACCTGGACACCGGCGATATTCATGCAGTGAACATGAATATGCTGCCGACCTGCGAGTAGCTTCCAAAACAATTCAAGAACAAAGGAACAGAAGCTTATGATGAACCAATTTCTGTTGGGGATGGCCGCCACGGCCATCCTTTTCTTCTCCGCGATTCCCGCACGCGCGGGCGCGATTCGCATGGTCCCTTCTAGCAGCAGTGTATTCGTGGGGACTCCGTTTGACCTCGATATCGTAGCCGAGAACTTGAATCTTGGCGGATTCGACTTCATTCTCGGATTCAACGCCGGGCTGGTTGGCGTGAACGGCGCGGATCCGGATCTGCTATTGGGCGACACCGCGTTGTTCGAGGCCTTCTTCAATGCATCGTTTGGGCTGGACACGGTGCAGGTGAGCGAAGTGTCGTTGCTATCGCCGGCGGAACTGCTCAGCCTCCAGGGCAGTTCCGCTTCGAATGCGTTCCGTCTGGCGCGGTTTACGGTGCAGGCGAATGCGCCGGGTGTGGCGGAGTTCACGTTCAGCCAGATGTTTCTGACGGACATGGAAGCGAACCAGGTGGAGGCGGATTTGATTCCGGCGCAGGTGATCCTTGCGGCGGTGGAGGAGCCGACGCCGGAACCTCCGCCCGTGGATGCTCCGGAGCCGGGCACGTGGATGGTGGGTGTTGGGCTTGGGCTGATCATGCTGCGCCGCGCGGCGATTGGCACAGTAAAATAGACCGCATGCTCCTTCTCGCCGCACTGCTGCTTGGTTCGATCGACGCACAAACAGCTGCGTCCTGGATGGATGCGGATCGTACGGCCCCCGCAGGCTTTGTGTATCGCACGTTCCCCAGCAAGCTGGCGAAAGGGGAGGTGAGTTATCTGCTCTACCTGCCGCCCGACTACGAAACGTCGAGCCGCCGTTATCCCGTGGTGTACTGGCTCCACGGGATGGGCGGCTCGCAGCGTTCGGGAACGAAGGTGGTGCAGACGATGGATGGATTAATGCGGAAGGGCGCGGCGCCGGCGATGATCGTGGTGCTGGTGAACGGGATGCGGGACAGCTTTTATATGGACGCGGCGGACGGGTCAATGCCGGTGGAGAGCGTGATTGTGAAGGAGCTAGTGCCACATATTGATGCGACGCTGCGGACGTATGCGGAACGCGGGGCACGGATGATAGAAGGGTTTTCGATGGGCGGGTTTGGGTCGGCGGCTGTCGGGTTCCGCAATCCGGACGTGTTCGGCGCGGTGAATGCGCTGGCGGGCGCGTTTGAGAAAGTGGACAGTATCGCGACGCGGCGGCCGGAGTTGTTTCAACGCGTATTTCTGTCGGATCGGGAGCGGGTGCGGCTGGCTACACCGGGCGCGGCGCTGGAGAAGAATCTGGCGGCGATTCGGGGGAAGCAGTTGGTACGGGTCGCGGTGGGGGATCAGGATCCGGGGTTGGAGCGGAATCGCGCGGCGCACGAGATGCTGGTGCGGCTGAAGGTGGAGCATGATTTCGAAGTCGTGCCGGGCGTGGCGCATAGTCACGCGAAGATGTATGAGACGCTGGGGGACCGGGCTTGCGAGTTTCATCGCAAGGCATTTGCGCGCTATACGAAATAGCTAGTCGACGGTGACCTTCGTGCCGAGGCGCGCGAGCTGCGGGATGTCGAATTTTTCCAGCAGGCCGAAGCAGAATACTTCGGGCCACTTGTCGGCTCCAAGGTCTTCTTCGATGACTTGCTTCAGGCTTTTGATGGAGCCGTGTGCTTGAGTGGCGGAGATGACCGTGGGTTCGAGGCCTGCGGCGACGATGGCCATGAGGCTGGAGCGGCGGCCGTGGGCATCGATGGTGACCGAGCCGCCGGTGCGTTGCTTTTGCCAGCGGGCGATGGCCGTGAGTTGGCTGGCTTGCAGGCCGAGCGGGCGCTCGCCTAAAGCGGCGATGAGGATGGCGAAGAGCCAGTCACGCGTGGCGATTTTGGATTCACCGACGTAGAAGGGATCGACGGCGAGGACGCGCCTTCCCTGCCCCAGGTGGGCGCTGGCTTGCGACTGCATGGCGGCGCGGCCTTCATCGCCAACGAGGATAACGGTCTCTTTCGCTGAGGATGGGCCCATTTCGACAACAGGGACCGTCCAGGCGCGGCCGAGGCGGAGACGCCACCATGTGGTGTTGCCTTCACGGGCGATTTCACGGGCGTCGACATCGAGTTGCTGGGCTTTGACGACGGCGGCGAGATCGTCGCGTGTGCCCTCGCCTTTGGGAAGTGATGCGGCCTGTTTGCGAGCGAGCGATTGGAAGGTTTCGTTTTCTTTGGGAATGGAGACGGCGAGTTGCTCCGGTTTGCGGACTTCGTTGAGCACCGGGATTTCCTTGGTGTCCCAGTTGCCTTTGAATTCGTCTTTGAGGAAGGCGTAGAGCTCTTCGCGGGTGTCCTGGTTGTAGTTATGGCCGTCGGCGTGATTGATGAAGTAGCGGAGCTTGTCCTGCGCTCCGTATAGCGCGTAGATCTGGCGCGTGGCCTGGAGCATCGGGCCCATGGCGTAATCGGCGCGGAAACAGCAGTTGTCCTTGGCATTGTTGACGAGTAGCAGCGGGCGCGGCGCGGTGAGTGCGCTCATGTGGAGGTAGTCGGCGACGGTGGCCATGTCGGAGGGCGTCTGCTCGCTGTCGCCGAGGTCCAGGGTGGGCCATTGAGCTCGCGTGACGAAGCTGGAATGGCCGGCGGAGGGCATGGCGAGTTTGACACGGGTGTCGAGGGCGGAGAGGAAGGTGGTCTGCCAGCCGCCGCCGGATAGGCCGGTGACGGCGATGCGCTGGGGATCGACGTTGGGATGACGCAGCACCAGGTCAAGCGTGCGTTCGAGGTGGAGATAGAAAGGCGCGAGGCCGCTGGTGCCGGTGAGATCGAGCTGGTTCATCTTGTAGTGGCTGTAGTCATCCCAGGACAACTGCCCGCGGCCGAGCCATTCGACGTTGACGGCGAGAATGCCGCGCTTGGCGAGATTGATGCAGCGCTCCTGAATGTAGGGCGTGGAGATGCCTTCCTTCTCATGGCCCATGACATTGAGCACGGCGGGGACTTTGCCGGTGAGGTTGTCGGGTTCGTAGACGACACCAGGCACCCAGAGTCCCGGCAGGATTTCGAAGCGGTACTTGCGGACCTTGTAGCCGTTGCCTTGCAGGGACTCGACGGCTTCTATTTTGCGATCGGCGACGGCCCAGTCTTTGGCGGCTCCGCGGAGGACGACTTTTTCGCGCATGTCGCGGCGGAGCTTGGCGGCATAGCGATCCCATTCGAGGGCGGTAGCGAATGTGGGGACCGGGGGAACGCGCGATGCAGTGTAGACCTGCACTTCGAGTTGGCCCTGCTTGGGATCGAGCAAGGGGCGGGAGAGGGCTTGCTTGAGTTGTTCAGGAGTCTGGGCGGCGAGCGTGAACGAGAGTAGAAAGAGCAGTCGCATAAGCTTTCCACGAAAGTACCACGTTTGCAGCGGATATACTGAATAGCCATGCGACGCTTTGCATTTGTTTTTGTGGTTGCCGCCAGTGCGGTTTTCGCTCAAGGCCGGTTCCAGCCGTTGTTCAACGGGAAGGATTTGAAGGGTTGGACGCAGTGTAATGGCTCGGCCAGCTACAAGGTTGAGAACGGCGAGATTGTGGGGACGACGGCGGAGGGGAGTCCGAATTCGTTTCTGTGCACGGTGAAGGAGTATGGCGACTTCGTGCTGGAGTATGAAACGAAGACTGAGGTGGCGTTGAATTCGGGTGTGCAGATTCGCTCCCATCGTTACGCGGCGGATTCGCTAGTGATGACGAATAACGGGAAGCAGATTGTGGAGCGGAAGCATCCTGCTGGACGCGTCTACGGCTACCAGGTGGAGACGGCGAATGAGCAATCGGGGGCATCCGGCGGGATTTATGATGAAGCGCGGCGCGGGTGGCTGCACAACATTGCGTCGGATCCGGTGGCGAGCAAGGCGTTCAAAGATAATCAGTGGAACAAGTACCGGGTGGAGGCTCGGGGTGATCATCTGCGCGTGTGGATCAATGGCGTGGCGTGCGCGGATGTGCGGGACACAATGGATTTGACGGGGTTCATCGCGCTGCAGGTGCATCAGTTCAAGGGCGAGAAACCAGCGCAGGTGCGGTGGCGCAATATCCGCATTGAGGACGTTGGCAAGCATGCGTGGAAGCCGCTGTTTGACGGGGTGAGCATGAAGGGCTGGACGAAGCAGGGGCCGGGGAATTGGACGATTGAGAATGGGGCGTTTCATGGGATGAGTGCTCCGAATGAAGAGAAGACGGGGTTCGTGGTGCATGAGCGGGCGTTCACTGATGCCACGCTGCGGGTGCGGTTCAAGCTGGAGCCGACGGGGAATGCTAATAGCGGGTTCTTCGTGCGTGCCGATCCGCAGACGCATGCCGGTTATGAAGTGGAGATTGACGAATTGAAGGGCACGGGCGGATTGTTCGAAGTGGGCGGGCGGCGCTGGGTGGATGGGCCATCGGACAATGCGGCGATGAAGAAGAACGATTGGAATGAACTGGTGGCATCGACGCATGGGAATCGCATTGTGTTTCATTTGAACGGGATCAAGACGCTGGATCTGCCCAACGATACGCAGGGGCGCAAGCAGGGCAACGTGATTCTGCAGATCCATAACAAGCGCGTGACGAACATCTGGTTCAAAGATGTGGCGGTGCTGGAGCCGGTTCGATGAGGCTGGCGCTGCTGTTTGCGCTGGCCGCTGTGGCTTGGGGGCAGCCGTTCGATGTGGTGATTGCGGGCGGGCGGGTTGTCGATCCTGAATCGGGATTGGATGCGGTGCGTTATGTGGGTGTTCGTAGTGGAAAGATTGCGGCGATCAGCGCAGGGCCATTGCAGGGCAAGCGTGTGGTGGCGGCAAAGGGGCTGATTGTGGCGCCGGGGTTCATTGATCTACACTCGCACGGGCAGGACGCGGAGAATTACCGGGCGAAGGCGATGGACGGGGTGACCAGCGCGTTGGAGTGCGAGGTTGGGGCGGCGGATATCGGGGCGTGGTACAGCGATCGCGTGGGAAAGGCGCTGGTTAACTTTGGGGTGACCGTAGGACATATTCCGGTGCGCATGCGGGAGCTTCGCGACACGGGGCGGTTCCTGCCGGCGAACACGGCGGTGCAGAAGCAGGCGACAGCGGAAGAGATCAGTTCGATGGGGAGGCAGATCGAACGGGGATTGCAGCAGGGCGCGGTGGGCGTGGGATTCGGGATGGCGTACACGCCGGCGGCGAGCGCGGTGGAGTATCTGGAGATGTTCCGCATCGCGGCGCGGTTCGGCGTGGCCACCTTTGCGCATGTTGCCAGCGGGGTGGAGGGGCTGAATTCGGCGATTGGCTACGCAGCATCCACAGGCGCGGCGCTGCACGTTGTGCATCTGAATTCGAGCGGCGGAAGGAGTAATACGCCGCACTTTCTCCGCGTTATTGAGGATGCGCGGCGGCGAGGGATGGATATCACGACGGAGTGCTATCCATACACGGCCGGACAGACTGCAATTGATTCGGCGATCTTCGCCGATGGGTGGCAGCAGCGGCTGGGGGTGAGCTATGGCGATCTGCTGTGGCCGGCGACAGGCGAGCGGCTGACTGAGGAATCGTTCGCGCGGTATCGCAAAGCGGGTGGCAGCGTGATTCTGTTCACGAATACGGAGGAGATGGTGGAACGGGCGGTGCTGAGCCCGTTGACGATGATTGCGAGCGACGGCATTCTGCGTAGCGGCGTGGGGCATCCGCGATCGACGGGCGCTTATTCGCGGATTCTGGCGCAGTATGTGCGAGAGCGGCGCACCCTGCCGTTGATGGAGGCCATTCGGAAGATGACGCTGATGCCCGCACAGCGGCTGGAGAAGCGGGTTCCAGCGATGCGGAACAAGGGGCGATTGCGGGTTGGCGCGGATGCGGATGTGGTGGTGTTCGATGCTGCAAGCGTGCGGGACCGTTCGGACTACTCGAAGCCCGCGGTGCATGCCGAAGGCTTTCGCTATGTGCTGGTGAACGGGACGCTGGTGGTGGACGACGGCAAGTTGAACGAAAGCGCACTGCCGGGCCAGGCGATTCGCGCGGAGCTACGGGAATAAGAGCGGAGCGCGGTCTCCGGTCTTGTCGCGCCATTCCGCGGTGAGATCGGCGAGGCGCTGTTTCACCTCAGCGTGACGAGGATCGTCGACGAGATTCTTCTGCTCATAAGGATCCTCCCTGCGGTTGTAGAGGAGCCAATCTCCGTTTTTGTGCCAGGCGTATTTCCACTCCTGGGTGACGACGCCCTGCCAGTCGAAGCCGATACCTTCGGCGAAGTGGCGCTGGGAAAGATAAATGGAATCAGGGCCGGAATCGGTGTCGCCACGCATGACGGGGGAGAGATCGACTCCTTCGACGTTGGATGGCGCGGGCACGTTGAGCAGAGCGAGCATGGTGGGCATGAGATCCACGGAGTTGGCCATTGCCTCACTTTGCCGGCCGGCGGGAATGGCAGCGGGATAGCGCACTATGTAAGGCGTCTGCGCCGATTCGTTCCAGGGCCGCTGTTTGTCCGTCTGCCCTTGCTCATACATCATCAGGCCATGATCGGAGGTGAACGCCAAGACGGTGTTTTCAGTAAGCCCGAGGCGATCCATGGCGGCCATCAGTTGGCCGATGTAATCATCGACGACGGAGACGGCGGTGCGATAGCGGGCCACGATGCGGCGGGATTCGGCCTGCATTTCGGCGGGCACGGTGGGCCGCGGCGTAACGCTGTTTTGGGGATACACGGCGTAATCCACGGTGGGCGTCAGAGGCACGTGCGGCGGATTGTAGGCGATCATCAGGGCGAACGGCTCCGCGGCGTGCTGCTCCATATACTGGATGGCGGTGCGAGTCTGGAAGGCGATCTCTGTGCCTGGAATGGGTACGGGCGTGGGCGAATCGTAGTAGACGACAGCGCCCTCGGCCTGTTGCCCGTTATTGGTGGCTGCCCAGAATTGCCAGCCACGGCGCTTTTCGGGAGGGACGAATTCGGCGGCGGGTGTACCGGCTGGATTGCCCGCGGCGCGGAAGAGATGCCATTTGCCGATGAAGCCGGTGGCGTAGCCCTGCTCCAACAGCACCTCGGCGATGGTTTTGGACTGCGCATTGATCTCCGCGCCATTGCGTTCCACGCCGTTGTTCCAGGGGTAACGGCCGGTCATGAGGCTCCCGCGGAAAGGGCTGCAAACAGGAGCGCAGGAGAAATTGTTGCGCATGAGGATGCCTTGCGAGGCGAGGCGATCGATGTTGGGAGTGCGCACCTCGGCGTTGCCCATGCAGCCGATTTCCTGGGCTCGGAGCTGGTCGCAAAAGATGAACAGCAGGTTCGGCTTTCTGGCCTGTGCCCGCTGGGGAAGAGTCACCGCGGCGCCAACGGCAGCGCGGAGGAACGTACGTCGGTTCATGGCTGCTCCGTTGCGACTGTGCGTACGGCGCGGACACGCAGCCGATTGGTCTTGTCGTTGTAGCTGACAATGCCGAGAGTGAAATCGAGCGTCCAGGCGCGATCCCCGTCGCGGTTGATCAGTGTGGTGGAAGACCAGTAGAGAGCACTGGCAGCGGATGGGAAGTACTGTTGGTCGATGGCAGGGCGAACTCGCTGTTCATCGTGCAGGGACTGGAGTTCCTTGATGTTGGGCAAGCGCCAGTCCGTATAGCCGCCGGTGTCGAGGGTTTTGACGAAGGACAGCGCTTCGGTCCACGTCATGGGTTCGGATTCGTTCTGCTGCCATTGCAGGCCGGTGCGCAGGTCGGTGACCGTTGCGTCCGGATTGGCCTGGTAGGCGGCTTCGAGAGTTGTTGCAGAGGTGTGGCGGACACAGCGCACATGGAAGCGCTTCTCGCCGCCGGCGCTGACGGTTTCCTGTTGCGGATGCGGGCCTGTGCCGCCACCGGCGTTGACGCTCCAGACACGCGATGGGTCGTCGACGCGGGCCTCGGCGGACCACCAGTATTCCGCACCGGCGGCTTCGAGGTAGGCGCGATCGAGCGCGGGATTGGGATTGTTGTGATTGATGATGCTGAAGAGTTCGCGGTTGGTGGGGAGACGCCAGTCTTCGTAAGCTCCTGCGCGGAGTTCGGTGCAGTAGGCGCGGGCGCGATCCCAGGTCATTTCGCCGCCGCCTGCCTGCTGCCATTGAAGCCCGGTGACTTCATCGAGGACGATGCCGTCATCGAGTTTGGAGAAGGCGGGTGGGTGTGCAGTGTAATCGGAGTCGTCACCGTCGGCGAAGTGGCGCGTCTGCCCGGTATCGGGGAGATGGCGCATAGTGACTTGAATCTCCGCAGCCATGAGCAAACCGAGTAGCAACGCGGACATTATCGTCTCCTGTAGTTTTCGGTGGTTGTGCTGCCGCGGCCGTCGACGAATTGGAAGGTGTAGGAGTTATCGGCGTTGACCGAATAGTTGACGAAGCGATGCTCTCCGTCCACCTCGTATTCGAGGGAGTAGCGATTGGGAGCGGGCCAGTTGAAGCCGACGATCTTCGCACCGCGAAGAGGCTCGCCCGCTGGGCGGACGGGCACGGTGCGAGGCTGCGGCATGATGGCGTCGTTACGGACTTCGACAACGCCGCGCAACCCACCATTGACGTAGGGATATTTCTTTGTGGCGTGGTAATGATAAACGCCGGCTGAGTCCTTGTGCCCGTTGAACTCATCGAGGCCAACGGGTTCGGAGCCATCGGCCTCAGTGAGTCCGTAGAGGGCGTAACCGTCGAGGGCATAGCCGATGGGATTGGCAACGCCGACGGTATCGACGAGGTGAAGCGGTGCGATGTGGTAGTGGTAATCGTCGGCGCGGCCGCAGTGACCGCCGAAGTCGTCGAGTTCGCCGGCGATGTAGGTATCTGTTCGGCCATCGTTCTTGATGGGATTGAAGACGGGCACGCCGTTGACAGCGACGGCGATGGCTCCGCTGAAGAGTGCGGATTTGGCGGAGACGGGGTTGTCGGAGACTACGGGTTTGCGGGGGATGCGGAAGGCGTTGTCGCCGGTGAAGTCCTGCGGCAGGGGCACTTGCTGCTGCCAGGCGGTGATGCCGACCATCATCTTGTGGGTGGGGAGTCCGTAGGATTCGAGGTAGTAGTAGTTCTCATCCATGTGCCACTTGACGAGGATGGAAGGAGCGAAGCCGGGGATTCGCATAGTGCGAGCCCAGGCGACGGATAACAGGCCGAGAAAAAGCAAAGCGATCAAACAACGTTTCATTTCTTTTCCTTTCTCGCCGCTGCCGGCTGGGCGCTGGCCGCAGGCTGGCAGGCGAGCGGGATGTAAGCGAAGACGCAGGTGTTGTCGAGTTCGGGTTTGGTAGTCCAGCGAGGCTGCCAGCCCGGCTTTTCCACTTTGTAACGGAAGAGGACGGTGTTATCGAGTTCGAGATCCTTCGACCAGATGAAACGCGCTCCCTGGAAGTCGGCGCGGATATAGGCTTCGCTGGGGCGGATCTGCTCTTCGGTGTATTCGGTGGCGAAGGGCCAATCGCTGTCGTCGAAATCGGGCTCGAACCAGTTCGGCGGGACCGGATCATAGGACACTTCCGGGGAGGTGACGCTCCGGTTGGTGGGGCCGCGGAAGATGACCTTCGCTTTCCAGCGGGCGCTGGTGACGGTGCCATCGGCGAAGCGAAGGATGAAGCCGGCGTCGCCGATCTGGTCGCCGTATTCGAGGCCGGTAGCCGGGTCGGCGTTATCCTTGGCGATGACTGCGATGGTCATGGGATATTCGGGGAGAATGTCGATGTTGACCTGGTTGTGGGGAAGAAAATCGATGGGGTCGACGGTGGTGAGTTTGCCGTTGATGTAGAGGGCGAACCAATTGTCGGCGTAGCCGCTACCCTTGATTGTGTCGCGGAGTGTGGGCTTGATGGGCTGCTGCTGTTGGGCGTAGGCCGTGATGGAGGCAAGCAGCAGGGCGCTGAGGATGCGGATCATTGGTTCTCCTTGACTTCGTAGGAATGGGCGATTTCCCGGTTGCGGCGGGTGGCGTTCTCATCCTTGAGCAGATAGGTACGCATGTAATCGAAGGTGGCGCGTTCGGGAGTGACCTTCACTCGGAGATAACCCGGACTACCGAGAATGGTTCCGCTCTTGTATCCGTACTCAGCGGCGCTAGTGGCTTGGTTGTAGCGAGGGAAGCCCGGTTGGGGCACTTCCTGGTAGACAATGCCATCGAGATCCTGCTTCACGTAGAGGTGGTCGTGGCCGTGGAATACGGCGGAGACTTTGTTTTCGACCAGTAATTCGTGAATTGGCGCAGCCCAACCGGGGCGGCGCTGGGCGAAGGTGCGGGCGCCATCGGAATCGTGGCCCCCCCACTCATATAGCGAAGCCGCTTCGACACCACCGCGCTGCGAGTCGGCGCCACCTACCAGGTGATGGATGAAGATGAACTTGTAGCGTGAGGTGCTGGTTTCGAGAGTTTGTTTCAGCCACTGATACTGCGTTTCGCCGAGCGTCCAGGACCAGCCCGCGGCGGCTCCTGTGCCTTGCACGCGCGCGGTGTTCCAGAAAGGATCGAGCACGATGAAATGCGCATCTCCCCATTGCCAGGCGAAGTAATTCTGCAACGGGCCGGCAAGGACGTTGGGAGTGTTGTTGCCGCTGTAGAAGGTGTCCGGTTCGGGATTGGGGAAATACTTTTTTCGCATGGCCACGGACCAGATGGTCATGTTTTCGGAAGTGCCGGTGAGAAAGCGGCCCTGTTCGCCGTCGTGATTGCCAAGCGTGAGGAAGAGAGGCGCCGACGGGCAGAGCAGCCCGAAGTAATAGCGCTGGGCGAGGTATTGTTTGTGGGCGTCAGTGTAGTTCGGGTATTTGTCGGTCATGAAGGTGTCGCCGAGATCGACTAAGAAGTCGCTGCGCTCGGCGAGCATGTTGTTCATGGACTGGGCGTAGAGTTCGGGTTCGGTGTTGTTGTCCAGGTGCGAATCGGCCTGCATCAGGAAGGTGAACTCGCTTCCAGGGGGGCGCTGGGTATGGAAGGTAGCGAGAGGCGTCTCTTCATAGTCACCGGAAGCATTGGCGGCGCGGAGGCGAAGGCGGTAGTAGTAACGGGTATTGGCGCTTAGATTCGTGATGGGAAGATGCACGGGAACGCCCGCGGCGAACTGCTCATCGGCGGTGGCCTGAACGAGGCGCTCGGGGTCGGAGCCGATGAGGACGTGGCCTTCGCGGTCAGCGTAGGAGAGCAGGCTAATGGTGATGGAGTCCGCGGTGGGTCTGGCCAACACGATGTCGTAAGGATGCTCAGGGAAGTCTGTACGGTAGATGTCGAGATTCTGAAAGGCCAGCGCAACAACGGCGAGCGGAACTACAAGAAGGGACCATCGCATACCTCATGCATAACAGGCGGATGTGAGTGCGGTATGAGTTGGCGAGGAAGGATTGTTAAGGAATTGTGAGTTTACGGGGAACCGGCGTAAATCCGGTCTAAGCTGAGAGTGGAACGCATGAGCGAAACGGTGAAACTTCTGGTGATTGATGACGACCGGTTTCTGTGCAAGCTGCTGCAGGATTACCTGCAACCGCACGGTTTCGAGGTGTCGTACGCACACAATGGGGAAGCCGGAATCTCCCGGGCGTTATCGGGTGAGGTGGACGTTGTTTTGTTGGATGTGATGCTTCCGGGCATCGATGGGTTTGAGGTACTGCGGCGGATTCGGGCGATGTCGCGGATTCCGATTCTGATGTTGACGGCGAAGGGGGAAGAGGAGGATCGCATCTCCGGATTGAACCGGGGAGCGGACGATTACATTCCCAAGACTTTCTCGCATCGCGAATTGCTGGCGAGGTTGCAGGCCTTGATGCGGCGATGCCGGGCGGAGCAGGTGGAAGAGATGCTTGTGCAGGGAGACTTAAGCATCGATATTGCGCGGCGGCTGGCTTATGTGAAGGAGACGAAGGTCGATTTGACGAGTGTCGAGTTCGATATGTTGCTGACGCTGGCACGCGCGAATGGCCGGGTGCTGTCCCGGGAGCAATTGCTGCGTGAGGCTTCGGTGCGCGGGCCGGACGTATCGGACCGCTCGGTGGATGTGCATATTTCTTCTCTGCGGCGGAAGTTGGGGGAGGATTCGCGGGCAGGCCGCTACATTGAAACCGTGCGCAACTACGGGTATCGCTTTCTGCAAGGTGGGCGCAGCAAGGACGAGGCATGATCGGATTACGCCTGCCTGCCCGAATTGGATTGACGCTGGCGGTGAATCTGCTGTTGCTGGGCGGATTGTTTGGGATGCTGCTGGTGCAGCAGAACCGCAAGGGGTTGGAGTCGTTTCTAATGGCTCCTTCGCTCGAGAGAATCCGGGCAATGGCGGGGGAGGTGGCCGAGCGGGAGCCGCATGTTCCGGTGGCGGATCTGCTGGCGCGATTCGAAGCGCAGTATGGCGTGCGAGTGGTGTTGTATGAAGGCAACGGGCGGCTGGTGGCGGGGGCTGATCTCAACCCGCCGGAAGAGGTGTGGCAGGAGATCCGGCGGCAGCCGCGGCGTGCTGAAGATGTACGGGAACGCGCGGCGCGGGGGACGGCACATCCGGTTTTCCTGGTGCGCGACACGGCGGGATCGCGCTACTGGGTGGGGGTCCATTTTCCGCTGTGGCGGGAGGAAGCGCAACGGCAGACACGGCATGCGCTGGTGATTGTCAGTGGATCGTTGTTGGGCAACAGCCTGTTCTTCGACTGGCACCCATGGGCTGGGGGAATCTTGGGCGCGCTGCTTCTATCGGCTCTGTGCTGGCTGCCGACGGTACATTACATCCTCGCTTCGATCCGCACGATGCGGCGCGCGGCGGGGCAGATTGCCGAAGGGCGGTTCGATGTGCGCATTCCCGCGAAGGGGCGGGATGAGTTTGGGGAGTTGGCGGGGTCGCTGGAGAAGATGGCGGAGAAGATTGCGCGGCTGGTGCATGGACAGCGGCGGTTTCTGGCGGATGTGGCGCATGAACTCTGCGCTCCGTTGTCCCGAGTACAACTGAGTGCAGGCATTCTGGAGGACCGGGCCCAGCCGGCAGACCTGGAGTATGTGAAGGGGCTGGAGCGCGATGTGCGGCACATGTCGAACCTGGTGAGCGATCTGCTTGCGTTCAGCAAGGGCACGACGCCGAAGTTGGAACCGAAGCCGCTGGCGATGGCGTCGCTGCTCGAAGAGGTTTCCGCCAGCGAGCAAGTGGAAGGATCGAAAGTGGAAGTGCAGGTGAACCCCGGGTTGGTGGTTTTGGCGGACGAGGAAACGGTGCGGCGGGCGGTGGGAAATGTGATTCGCAATGCGGTGGCCTACGCTGGAGAAGCGGGGCCTATTGCGGTGCGGGCACAGCGGACATCCAAAGGCGTGCGGATCAGCGTGGAAGACGAAGGGCCGGGCTTGCCGGACAAGGAACTGGATGCGGTGTTTGAACCGTTCTACCGTCCTGATTTGTCGCGGGACCGCGCCACCGGCGGAACCGGGCTGGGGCTGGCGATTGTGAAAAGTTGCATGGATGCTCTTGGGGGAACCGTGCAATGCCAGAATCGTGAACCACGAGGATTGCGGGTGGTGATGGAGATTCCGGCGGCGCCGACTGCGCGCTAAGCTTCGATGGAACATGTAGGACGCCTGGCGCGTTGTAAATCCTTAGGCATGACCACGCTATTTCGTGAAATCCGGTTCGCTTCGCGCTCTTTGGTGAAAGACTGGCGCTTTGCATTCACAGTTGTGTTCACTTTGGCACTGTGCGTGGCGGCAAACAGCTCTGTGTTCACCATCGTGTACTCGGTACTGCTGCGCCCGTTGCCGGTGCCGTCGGCTCACGAGTTAGTGCTGATGTCGAACCAGTATCCGCGGGCCGGGGTGGGGGATAGCCAACAAAGCGGTGTCGGCGATTACTATGACCGGCAGACGGCGGTTACCGCGTTGTCGCATCAGGCGCTGTTCCGCAATGTGTCCCATGTGGTACGCCAGGATGACGCTCCGGCGCCGATTCGCGGGATGGTGGTGACGCCGTCGCTATTTCCGTTGCTGCAGATGAATGCGGCACTGGGGCGGACGTTCACCGATGCGGAAGGTGAGAAGGGCAACGAGCGCAAGGTAGTTTTGAGCTACGGGCTGTGGCAGAAGATGTTCGGCGGCAGCCGCGGTGTAGTGGGGCAGGAACTGCGGCTCAGCGACCGGCCGTACACGATTGTGGGAGTGATGCCGCGAGGATTTCAGTTCTTCGACCCGGAGGCGCAGTATTGGGTGCCGGCGACGTTTACGCCTGAGGAGAAGAAGCAGCACCACAGCAACAACTGGATGCACATAGGGCGGCTGAGTGCCGGCGGAAGCGTGGCGCAGGTACGGTCTCAAGTGGATGCGCTGAACAAAGCGAACCTGGACCTGTATCCGGAACTGCGGGAGGCGATTGTGAACGCCGGATTCTATACGCGTGTGGAGCGCCTGCAGGAAATGTTGGTGAAGGACGTACGCGATACGCTGTATCTGCTGTGGGGTGGGGCGATGTTTGTGCTTCTGATTGGCGCGGTGAACATCGCCAACCTGACGCTGGCGCGGATGAATCAGCGGCGGAAGGAAATCGGAACGCGGATTGCGCTGGGGGCGGGACAATGGCAGATCGCACGGCAGTTGCTGACGGAGAACGTGCTGGTGGCGCTGCTCGGCGGCGCAGCGGGTCTGCTGCTGGCAGGGATCTGCATTCAGGCGCTGGGAACGTTGGGGCTAGACCGATTCCCGCGGGCGAGCGAGGTGCAGATCGACTGGCCGGTGGCGGTGTACTCGATTGGACTCGCGATTGCCATTGGCGTGCTGGTGGGGCTGGTTCCGGCGGCAGGCGTGTTTCGCGCGAGCCTGGCTTCGGCGATGCAGGAAACGAGCCGCGGCGGGAGCAGCGGGAAGCGATCGCGATGGGTGCGGCAGTCGCTGGTGGTGGCCCAGGTGGCGGTGGCGTTTGTGCTGCTGGCCGGCTCGGGCGTGCTGCTGGCGAGCTTCCGTAATCTGCTGCAATCGGATCCGGGGTTCCGCATTGAAGGCGTGGTGACCGTATCGACGAGTGCGGTACAGGCTTTGCGGCAGGGGGACCCGGCACTGCGTGGATTCATGCAGCGCGCGCTGGCTTCGATCCGGGCGATTCCGGGTGTGAGGCAGGCGGGAGCGACGGACAGCATTCCGCTCAGCAGCGGCTACAACGATAGCGTGACGCTGGCGGAAGGTTACGTGATGCAGGCAGGGGAGTCTGTGATATCGCCCAATCAGGTCACGGCTACTCCGGGATATCTGGAAACGATGGGAATCCGTTTGGTGCGGGGGAGGCTGCTTTCGGACGAAGATCGCAACGACGGGCGGCCGGCGATTGTGGTGGATGAGCGGCTGGCGAAGAAGTTCTGGCCGAATTCGGATCCGATTGGGCGGCGGATGTTCCGGCCCGATAATCCCAGCCTGAAACCGGCTGCGAATCAGAAGTGGCTGACGGTGGTGGGCGTGGTGCGGGATTCACGGCTCGGCAGTCTGGACGAAAAAGGGGGCAGGGCGGGCACCATTTACACGCCATACGATCAATCTCCGCGATCAAACATCACCTTCGCGATTCACGCACCGGGAGCGACGGACACGGTACTTGCGGCGGTCCGGCGGGCTCTGGCGGAAGTAGACCCATCGCTGGCGCTGTTTGATTTGCGCACGATGGAAGACCGGGCGCGGTTGTCACTCTCTTCGCGGCGTATGGCGTTGACGCTGGCGATGGGATTCGGGGCACTGGCGCTGGCGTTGTCGGCGGTGGGGATTTTCGGCGTCCTCTCTTACCTGTTGTCGCAACGGCGGCGGGAGATCGGCATCCGCATGGCGGTGGGCAGTACGGCGGGCGAGATATTCCGGCTGTTCGTGCGGGAGGGCCTGGTGCTGATTGGCAGCGGGCTGGCGATTGGACTGGCAGGAGCTGCGGCGATGCAGCAGGCCATTGCCACGCAGGTGTACCGGATGCAGGCGTTCGATCCGGTGGTGATGGGGCTGGTGGCTTTGCTGTTGGGGTCGGTGGCGCTGTTTGCGTGTGTGTGGCCGGCGCGAAAGGCGATGAGCGTGGATCCGGTTTCCGTGCTGCACGAATGATGGGGCATGTACAATGTTCGAATCGTGCTGCTTTCTCTGATGCTGATTTTCCTTCCGCTGCCAGCCGCTGACTGGAGCCAATTCCGTGGACCGAACGGTGTTGGAATCGGGGACTCGACTTCCCTGCCCTCGGAACTGGCTCCGGGCAAGAATCTGGTGTGGAAGACGGCGCTACCGCCTGGACACTCGTCGCCGATCGTGAGTGGCGGGCTGATCTTTTTGACGGGAGCCGAGGGCGGTGCGCGCATCGACGCCGGGCGCCAGAAGGTGGTGGACGAGGGCGGGAAGCTGGTGACACTGGCGCTGGACGCCAAGACGGGGAAGGAGCTGTGGCGGCAGGCGGCTCCGAGGCCGCGTTTAGAGCGTTACCAGCCGACGAATTCGCCGGCCTCGCCGACGCCGGTGAGCGACGGGCAAAATGTGTATGTATTCTTTGGGGATTACGGCCTGATTTCTTACACGCATTCGGGGAAAGAGCGGTGGAAAGTGCCGCTGGGCCCGTTTAATAACGTCAACGGACACGGGTCGTCACCGATTCTTTTCGAGGATCTGGTGGTGCTGGTCTGCGATCAGGATACGGATTCGTACATGATCGCGGTGGACAGGAATACGGGGCGGACGCGCTGGAAGGTGGCGAGGCCGGAGGTAACCCGGAGCTATGTGACGCCCGCCGTGTACCGGCCGGCGTCGGGGCCGGCGCAGTTGATCGTGCCAGGGGCGTTTCAGGTGATTTCCTACTATGCGGCGACTGGGGAGAAGGCGTGGTGGGTTCGAGGTTTTTCGTGGCAGCCGAAGTCGGTGCCGATTGTCGATGGGGAGCGGATTTACGTGCATTCGTGGGAGGGTGGTGGGGAGGCGGAGACACCGACGGAGACGCCCTCGTTTGCCGATACATTGAAGGCGTATGATGCGAACAAGAACGGGAAGTTGGAGGAGAGCGAGTTCGCGCATGATGCGAGGATGCAGAAGTCCTTCTACACATTGGATTTGGACAGCAGCGGCGGATTGAATGAAGCGGAGTGGAGTTACTACCAGGCGAAGCGGGCGTCGCGGAACACGCTGCATGCCATTCGAGGCGGGGGCAAAGGGGATGTGACCGGGACGCACGTGGACTGGAGCATGATGAAGTTTCTGCCGAACTGCCCGTCGCCGTTGCTGTATGAGGGGATTTTGTATCTGATCAAGGACGGCGGGATCTTGACTGCAGTGGAGGCAAAGACGGGGAAGTTGCTGAAGCAGGGGCGTTTGCCAGGGGCGCTGGATACGTATTACTCGTCGCCGGTAGCGGCGGCGGGGAAGATTGTGTTGGCGAGTCAGCAGGGGAAGGTGACGGTGGTGGAGGCAGGGGCAGAGTGGAAGGTGTTATCCACCAGCGACTTTGAGGAAGAGATCTTCGCAACGCCGGCGCTGGTGGGGAATCAAATTTTTCTTCGGACGCAGAAAGGGTTGTACTGCTTCCGAGAGCGCTAGTTATTACGGACCGGGAGCAACTGATCTACGAGGGCTTCAATCTGATTGGCCTCCTGGGTCAATTCCCGGTTTGGGATGGCGCCGTTGGGCCCGGGAATGGTGGCGAGCTTGAGCAAGCTCAACTGAAAACCAAGGTGGGTGGTGAGATCAATGTTCGTCTGCGTCATACTTTCCTCTCATCGGCAATCACATCAAAAACTGTAGGAGATGCGGGTACCGGCCCAAGGGCGTGAACTGGTTGGGCGGGTCTTAGGGAAACTGGCTTTCGCCTCGTAAAGGAAGGAATCATCGGCGGGGGAATCCCTTTGGTCAAAAGGGATAGGTGAGATACAGGCAGGTACAACCCTGTGTTCTACCCTTCAGCCGATACCCAACGTTTCCTACGCGAGTAGTGAAGGCAGATCGAGTGCCAAATGCTAACCAATGTGAAATCAATCGTTTTCAGATACGGAAGCAGCCGGTTGGTTCCGCAATGGAACATGCTTTGGTGCGGATGTGCCGATGTGGAATCGATTACCCCTTAACTGGCTTTGCGCGCCGGTGTGCGATCAAGCAGAGAAGTGCCAGAGTGGGGAGGATGAGGGTGCTGGAAGCCGGCTCGGGGGTCTCTCCGAGGAACGCAGTGGTGACATTGGCGAGGCTGCCAACGACATTGGCGCTAGCGTTACGGTTGCGGAAATCGACCAGGAGCGGAACATCCTCATCGAGCTGGGGCATCTGAAACATCGCCAGAGCTTGAATGGGGCCATCGGCCTGGCTGGCTGCCCAGGTGATGGACTGTTCCACCGTGGGGCGTTCAATTTCGCGGGCGGCGCTATAGCGGCTTGCGCCGGGCGTAGTGAGGTCGCGCTCCTTTTCGATACGCAACCAAAGCGATGTCAGTATGGCGTTGCGATCCCCGGTTTCGAGGACTGACAGGAAGCCGTCAGAAGGGCCGGACAGGGGCTGCGTGATCACGTCGGCGGCGAGATTACTACCAAGTCCGACGCCAAAGAAAATAAACGCGAATCGTACCCACCGAGACATAGCTCGTCCTCCGGATGTGACTCATTGTGGATAGGATACGTGGGGAAGGCGTACCCGAATGGGGAGAATTGCCTCCTATTATAGTCGATGTTGAGGAAGGAAAGCTATTACTTTTTCGTTCGGAATTCTTACTTTTCGGTTACAGCTCACTGGCTTCGGGGCCGGCGTGGAACATGTAATACAGTGAGGGGAGGACCACGAGGGTGAGGATGGTAGCCGATACAAGGCCACCGATAATCACCACGGCGAGGGGACGCTGGACTTCCGAGCCGATGGCGTGGGACAGGGCCATTGGGAGCAAGCCGAGCATGGCGAGGAGCGAGGTCATGAGTACGGTACGCAAGCGTGCTTGAGCGCCATCGAAGACGGCCTCTCGGGCAGGGCGGCCGGCTTCGCGCAAACCATCGAAGTGGCTGACCATGACGACGCCGTTGAGCACGGCCTGGCCGAAGAGGGCGATGAAGCCGATGGCGGCAGAGACGCTGAGATGGATGCCGGTGAGGTAGAGAGCGAGAATGCCGCCGACGAGGGCGAAGGGTACATTCAACAAGATGAGGAAAGCGCTCTTCACGGTCTTGAAGGCTTCAAAGAGCAGCACGAAGATGAGCACGATGCTGACGGGGATGATCATGAGGAGGCGGGACATGGCGCGTTGTTGATTTTCGAACTCGCCGCCCCAGGTGACGGAGTAACCGGGGGGTAACTTCAACTTGGCATTCACCACCTGCTGCATCTCTTCGACGAGGCTGCCCATGTCGCGGCCTTTGATGAAGACGCCGATGGCGGCGGTGCTGCGGCCATTCTCGCGGCTGATGTTGAGCACGCCTTCCTGGACGCCGATATTGGCCACCTGATCGAGCGGGACGCGGGAATGGTCCGGGGCTTCGAGCATCATGTGGCGGAGGGCTTCGACGTTGTTGCGGTCTTCATCGCGCTGGCGGACGACAACCCCGAACTTCTTTTCGCCTTCCCAGATCTGGGTGGCGGGATGGCCGCCGAGGGCGGTTTCCACGAAGTCCTCAATATCGGCGATGTTGAGGCCGTATTTGGCGGCGCGTTCCCGGTCGACCTCGATCTGAAGTTGCGGGATACGTCCGGTACGATCAACGAAGGCGCGCCCAACGCCGCGGACGGGTTGGATGACTTTCAACAATTCATCCATCTTTTGTTTCAGGATGTCGGAATCGTCCCCAAACATTTTGACCACGATTTGTCCGTCGATCTGGGAGATGGATTCGAGCACGCTGTCGCGGATGGGCTGGGAGAAATTGGGTTTGATGCCGGGCAGATCATCGAGGATTTTCTCCATCTGGGCGATCAGTTCCTCTTTGGTGACGTCCTTGCGCCACTCGGTATCCGGCTTGAGGTCAACGAGAACCTCGAGCATGTTGATGGGCTTGGGGTCGGTGCCGTCGTCGGGGCGTCCGGCCTGGGAGACGACTCGGGAGACTTCAGGGATTTTGAGCAACGCGAGGCGGGCACGGTGGAGGGAACTTTTTACCTCCGATGGGGCGATGCCGGGCGGCATGGTGAAGTTGATCCAGATGCTGCCCTCATTCAATTCGGGGAGGAACTCGCTGCCGAGGTGTGGCACGAGAATGAGGGAGCCGACGAGCGCGACACAGGCGAGGCCGAGCACGATGACGGGGCGGGCCAAGGCGAGGCCGAGGACGTGCCGATAGATACGAAGGGCCAGGCGCACGATGAAGTTCTCATGTTCGGCAGGGGTCCGCTTCATGAAGTAGACGCACAGCACGGGCACGAGGGTGAGGGAGAACAGGAGCGAGCCGACGAGAGCGGAGGTGATGGTGTAGGCCATTGGCGCGAAGATGCGGCCCTCATGCCGTTGGAGGCTGAAGATGGGCAGATGCGCCAGGATGATGATCAGCATCGAGAAGAACGTAGGTCGGCCCACCTGGGCGGCGGACTCGGCCACCAGTTCCTTGAAGGAGCTGTACTTGTCGCGCTCATGGGAAGCAGTGCGGAAGATATTCTCCACGACAATGACGGCGCCATCGACGATGATGCCGAAGTCCATGGCGCCGAGCGAGAGCAGGTTCGCCGGGATTCCTTTGATGGTGAGTCCGATAAAGGTGGCGAGCAGCGAAAGGGGAATGACGATGGCTACGATGCCCGCGGGTTGGACGCGGCCAAGGAAAAGGAAGAGTACGAGGCAGACCAGCCCAGCGCCCTCGGCGAGGTTCTTAAACACGGTCTTCAACGTGTTGCCGATGAGCCAGGCGCGATCGTAGTAGGGGATCAGCTCGACGCCCTTGGGGAGGATGGAGCGGTTCAACTCTTCGATTTTTGCCTTGACTCCTTCGAGGACAACCGATGGATTTTCGCCTTTGCGGAGGAGGATGGTGCCGTTGACGATGTCGTCCTTGTCATCCATGCCGACCATGCCCTGGCGCTGCTGATGGCCGACCTCGACGGTGGCGATATCGCCGATGAAGACGGGGACTCCCTGGCGTTCGCGGACCATCACTTTGCGGATGTCGTTCATCGATCGCAGCAAGCCCATGCCACGAACGATGAGTTGCTGCTCGCCCTGTTCGATGTAGCCGCCGCCGGCGTTCATGTTGCCGCGCTGGAGTGCTTCAATGATCTGCAGCAGGGTGACGTCCTGGGCGCGCATACGGGTGAAGTCGGGGACCACCTGATATTGCTTGATGAAGCCGCCGCGGGGAACGACGTCGGCGACGCCAGGCACCAGTTTGAGGTTGCGCTGGACGACCCAATCCATCATGCTGCGCAACTCCATGGCGTCGTACTTGTCGGACTTGAGATAGACGCGGTAGATTTCGCCGATGGGGCTCGATAGCGGGGCCAGTTCCGGCTTCACGCCCTCGGGCAGGTCGACGTTCTGGAGGCGCTCAATGACCTGCTGGCGGGCAAAGTAGTTATCCGATTCGTCGTCGAAGGTGATGTAGGTGGAAGAGAGGCCGAACTGGGTATGAGAGAAGAGGCGGACGGAATGAGGGAGGCCGCTCAAGGCAATTTCGAGGGGGATGGTGACCTGTTTCTCCACTTCCTCAGCGGCGTGGCCGGGGTAAAGGGTGACCACGGTAACCTGGATGTCGGTGACATCCGGGAAAGCTTCAATGGGAAGCGACCGGAAGGCAGAGATGCCTGCGCCGATGAATACGGCGAGCAGAAGAAAGACGAACAGCGGCTGGTGGACGGCGAAGTAGATCAGCTTGCGAAGCATTGGTTAGAGCACGCCTTTCAGGTAGACTGCTCCACGGGTGACGACGCGCTCACCTTGTTTGAGGCCATTGGCGACGGAGAAACCGGCGTCGTGGCGCTTGCCGAGTTCCACTTCGCGCAGCAGGAAATGGCCGCGAGTTTCTTCGACGAAGACGTGATCCTTGTCGCCGATACGGACGACGGCGGCTTCGGGGATCCACATGGCGGGTGCAAGACCCTGGACGTAACGCATACGTCCGAACATCTGAGGACGGAGGCGCCCGCCTTTGTTATCGAGTTCCGCGTTGACCTTGATGGTGCGCGTTTCTTTGTCGGCGGTATCGGCGATGCGGGTCACGCGGCCATGAAAGGTCTCATCGGGGAAGGCGACGAGTTCGAGGATGGTGGAACCGCCGACGCGATACTGGCGGATCTGGCTTTCGGGCACTTCGGAGGTGGCCCAGACGCGGCTAAGGTCGGAGATGGTGATGAGCGGGGTGCCGGTTTCACTGCGGAACTCACCGGCGACGACGCTGACGTCGAGCACTTTGCCGGCGATGGGGGCTTTGATGATGACCTGCTGCTGGGACTTGTCTGCCTTCAGACCGAGGAACTCCAATTTGTGCTGGGCCTGGAGGCGGGAGCTTTGGGCCTGGTCGAGATTGGCTTTGGCGAGGGTATGGACGGTGTTGGCGGAGAGTACTTCTTTCTGGGCGACGGCCTGATGCTCGAAGAGATCGGTGAGGCGCGTGAGGTCGGCGCTGGCCTTGGCAACGGCGATCTCGGCCTGGCGGACGGCATTGACGGCCTGGACGTAGGCCGCTTCGGCGTCGGCGACGGCGGGGCTTTCCACCGTGGCGAGGGGTTGGCCGGCGCTAACGGCGTCGCCGAGTTGGACCATTACATTGACGATGCGGCCGGGGACAGGCAGCATGGCGCGGCCGATGCGGTTGGGGTTCGCTTCAATGAGGGCCGGGGCGCTGGCGTCTTCCACCGGGATCGGGACCACGCGCACGGCTTCGACGGTCATTTCTTTCAATTCGGGGGCATTGGGGCCGAGTTGGACGACTTTGGGTCCGGCCGGTTTACTGGCTTCCGGTTCGGAGGGGGCTTTGCCGGCGGGGGCGGCGGGGGGATTGGCGGCGTTAGTGGACTCTTGGTGGCCTTTGCCGCAACCGACGAGGGTGGCGGCGACCATCAGCAACGCCAAACAAGGGCGATTCATAGATCTGTTTCTCTCCGATCTCAAAAGCCGCTCACCGAAGCGCCGGAAACGGCATCAATCCAATAGAGGCTGCGGGCGTAGTTGGCACGGGCCTCATAGAGGGTTTCCATGGCGTCGTTGAAGGCGCGCTGTGCATCCAGGAACTCAATCAGGCTGGCTTCGCCGCGGCGATAGGAGTATTCGGTGGTATCGCGCACTTGCCGGGCCCGGCCTAGCATATTGGTTTCCACGTTCGCGAGCAAGTCCCGCGCAACCACGACCTGGCGGTGGGCTTTCTCCACTTCGGTGCGAATGCCGGCGGCGAGGGCTTCGGACTTGGCGCCGGCGAGATTGATCTCGCGTTGGGCACGGGCGATTTCGCCCTGATTCTTGTTGAACAGCTTGAGGGGCATGCTGAAGTAGAAGCCCATGGAACTGCCGGCCGAACCCCAGGCGCGCTGGTAGGTATATTCGGAGCCAAGGACGAAGTCGACTTTTCCGTTCGCCAGTTGGAGACGGAGATCGGCGCGGGAAGCGGCCTGGGACTGCTGTCCGGCGAGATAATCGGGGCGTTTTTCGAGGGCCAGCTTGGCGATCTCTTCGCGAACCGGGGGCTGCGGATCGCGACGCATGTCACCGGTGACGTCAAAGCCGGACAGTTTTTCCTTGCGGCCCATCAACTGCTGCAGTTGCAGGCGGGCCTGATCCAACTGGAGCTCAGCCTGTTGCACTGCGGTGCGGTATTGATGAGCGGCCAGGCGGGAGCGCTCCAGTTCCACCTGTGCCAAGTCGCCACTCTTCAGCCGGGCCTCGTTGATGGTGACGACGCCCTCCAGGCTGCGCAGGTTCTCGCGAGCCAGTTGGAGGCGCTCCTTGGCCTGCAGGATGTCGACAAAGGCGCCCTGGACGGCGAAGATGACTTGGCGCATGAGTTCGCGAACACCGAGTTGCGCCAGGGTTTTCTGTTCCTTGGCGAAGCCGATCCGCTCCTCGCGTTTGTGGCCGCGTTCCAGGGGGAAATCCGTGTGGATATTCATCTGGTTGGGGCCGAGGGGTGTGTCGGGTGAATAGTTCGCTCCGAGGATGTTGAGGGTTTGCCCGCCGATGGTGATGACGGGATTGGGGCGAAGGCGCGCGGTAATTTCGCGAGCTTCGGCGACTGGGATGTTCAACTTCTCGGCCGCCAGGTCGAGATTCTTCGCCATCGCTTCCTGGATGGCCTGTTCGATGGTAACGAGTTCCGGAGCCGGTGCGTCCTGAGCAAATATCAGGCCCGCAATCGCGAGTCCCAGACAGAAAACACGATATGCCACGATCACTATTGTTGGGAGTGGGATAACCGAAAGACACTAGCCTCGAACTACTAGATAATGCCCTTCTGAAGGTGAAAGGCATCCCCCGTAGAGGGTGGATTTACTCCCTTCTAAAGGGGATTCGTCCTCTTTCGGACCCCGTTTTTCTCCCTTTCGGGTGGGATGAGATCCATGAGGCCTTGCTGCCACAATGAAAGTTGACGGAGTAGATAGCGCCGCAGGGCTCATGCAAAAGGAAGAACGCACAGGAAACTCGCCGGTAGGGCTGGTTGTGGATCCCCCGATGTCGCCGCGTAAGGTCACGTGGGTGGCGTTGGTGGGGTTTACGTTGCTGGTCGGGCTGGTGTTGCTGGCCGCTTACCTGGGGTATCGAGGATCGGTACAGATTCAGGAGACGGCACAGGATATGATCCGTGAGGACGTGATCCGGAGTGGACGCGGGGCCCAATTAGAGGCACGGATCGAGCAGCAATCGCAGGAACTGATCGACCAACTGGCGGGGGTGTTGGGTTTGTGCTTTTTTCTGGCCGTGGGCGCCGCGGCCATGACGCTGTGGATCATCCGGCGGGCCTTCGCCAAGCTGGAGTGGCAATCGCGGGAACTGGCGCATGTTTCCTGGCACATGATTGACGGGCATGAAAAGATGGCCCGCCGCTTCTCGCACGAGATGCACGATGAACTGGGGCAGTCGCTGAGCGGGCTGCGGCGGATGCTGACGCGGGGCAATGAAGCCGATTTCGCCAGTGTGCGCCCGGAATGCATCGCCATTGTGGACGAAGTGCTGCAGAGCGTAAGGAAGCTTTCGCAGGTGCTGCGTCCGGTGATCCTGGACGATTTCGGGCTGGATTCGGGGTTGCGCTGGCTGTGCGAACGGTTTCTACAGCGGACCCGCATTGCTGTGGAATACACATCGAATTTCAGCGGAAGGTTGGATGAATCGCTGGAGACGCATTTGTTCCGGATCGCGCAAGAGGCATTGACGAATATCGCGCGCCACTCGCAAGCGACCGCGGCATCGGTGGATCTGCATGTCACTCCGTCCAACGTGACACTTACGATCTTCGACAACGGACACGGTTTGCTTCCCACGGCTACCGAGGGAAAAGGGCCCAGTTTGGGGATGGTGGGGATGCGGGCCCGGGCTCGCCAACTGGACGGCGAGCTTTTAGTGGAGAATCGTAAAGAAGGAGGATTGCGGATTCAGGTGGACGCTCCGCGCCGCCCCGCGCCGTCGCATGTCGAACACGAAGATCCGAGTCTTGTTGGCTGATGATCATACGATTCTGCGCAAAGGGGTGCGCATGCTGATCGAATCGCAGCAGGACATGGAAGTGGTGGGGGAAGCCAAAACCGGCCGGGAGACGGTGGAGGAAGCGCGCAAGTTGAAACCGGACATCGTGGTGATGGACGTGTCGATGCCGGATTTAAATGGCATTGAAGCAACACGCCAGATCTGCGATGAACTGGCGCATGTGAAGGTAGTGGCGCTGAGCATGCACAAGGATTCGGTCTACGTGCGGGAGATTCTGCGCGCGGGCGCGCGTGGGTATCTATTGAAGGAATCCGAAGACGAGGATTTGTTGAAGGCGATCCGGTCCGTGCATCGTGGAGAAGCGTTTCTCAGTCCGGCGATTTCGGATGCGGTGCTCACCGACTACCGTCGCCATGTGACGAACCCAGTGGATCTGCTGACCAGCCGCGAGCGCGAAGTGCTGTCGCTGATCGCCGAAGGCAAGACGAACAAGGAAATCGCGAACTTGCTAAACCTGAGTGTCTACACGGTGGAATCGCATCGGGGCAGCGTGATGGAGAAGCTGAATCTGCATAGCGCCGGCGATATCGTGCGGTTTGCCATCCGCAACGGGATTATTCACTGAGCTTAGTCGATCGCCTGAGTGGCGAGATTCTGGAATTCCTGGCGGATATTGAGGTGAGTGTAGGGTGCGATTTGCACCATGAAGATCCCGATCATTTCCTCTTTGGGATCGATGAAGAAGTAGGTGCCGAAGGCGCCGCCCCAGCCGTAGCTGCCCACCGAGCCGAGATGACCTGCCGCGCCGAGATCGGTGAGGACGCGGAAACCGAGGCCAAAGCGGTTGCCTGCGAGAGCGGGCCAAAGCTTGAGGTCACCGATGTGATTGGCGGTCATGAGCTCGATGGTCTTGCGGCTGAGGAGGCGTTTGCCGGAGGCCGTCTTGCCGCCATTGAGCAGCATCTGGCAGAAGCGGAAGTAGTCTTCGGCAGTGGAGGAGAGGCCACCGCCACCGGAGAAGTAGATCTGCGATCCGCGGCCGGCGCCTGCTCCGGCTGTGGGTGTGATTCCGCCGCCGGTGCGGGGTGCGTAGTTGGTAGCAAGGCGCGGCAGTTTGCCGTCGGGCACGTAGAATTGTGTGTCCTTCATCCCCAATGGATCGAGGATGCGCTGTCGCAGGAAAGCGTCGAAGGACATGCCGGAGACCACTTCAACGAGGCGGCCGAGCACGTCGGTGGCGGGCCCGTATTGCCAAGCTGTGCCGGGTTGGAATTCGAGCGGTAATTGGGCGAGGCGCTTCGTCATGTCGCCGATGGTGTCAGTGGGTTTGCGATCGGCGGCGAGCTTCGGATAGAGGATCGTGCTGGCTGAGGAGTAAGCATTCATGAGTCCCGCGGTGTGCGTGAGCAGATGCTGAATGGTGATCTCGCGCTCGGCGGGGATGGTGCGCGTAGCCACCGATGTGGCTGGCCCTAACTGCACCTGGACCTTCATGTCCTTGAACTCGGGCAGGTATTTGGACACCGGATCGCTGAGCAGGAACCGGCCTTCCTCGAAGAGCATCATGACAGCTACGGAAGTGAGCGGCTTGGTCATGGAAGCGATGCGGAAGATGGCATCGGCTTGCATGGGCTTTTTCGATTCCTTGTCGAGGAAGCCTTGGGCATCGAGGAAAGCGATGCGGCCACGGCGGGCCACCAGCGATACGGTGCCGGAGACGTCGCCACGGTCGATGTAGCGTTGCATGGCCGTGCTGAGTCGCTGCAAGCGCTCGGCGGAGAGGCCGGTGTTTTCCGTTTCGACACGCGCCGGCTCGGCGAAGAGGAAGAGCGGCAGGAGGAGGAGGGCAACAGGGCGCCGGATCATCTGGACATGATACTACCGGGCGCGCTCGCGGTCTTTGAGCACACGGCGGAGGATCTTGCCGCTGGGGGATTTGGGGATCTGGTCGAGGATTTCGAGGCGCCGGATCTTTTTGTAGGGTGCGACGCGCTCGGCGACGTACTGCAGGACTTCCTCGGCGGTGAGATCGCCGCGCAGGACGACAAAGGCTTTGGGGATTTCGCCCGCTTCTTCATCAGGAATGCCGATGACGGCGGCGTCGGCGACCTGCGGATGTGTGAGGAGCACGGCCTCGAGTTCAGCGGGGGCCACCTGCAAGCCTTTGTACTTGATCAACTCCTTCGCGCGATCGACGATGGAAAGCCAGCCGAGGTCATCGAGACGCGCGATGTCGCCGGTGCGGAGCCAACCGCCGGGCTGGATGGTGTCGCGCGTGGAGGCGGGGTTGTTGTAGTAGCCCTTCATGATCTGCGGCCCACGGACCCAGAGTTCGCCATCCTCGCCAGGGGCGGCTTCTTCGCCAGTGGACAGGTTCATCAGCTTTGCTTCGGTGTTGGGGCAGAGCGGCCCTACAGATCCGTGGCGGACAACATCGCTTTCGAGCGGATGGCCGCAAATGGGTGGAGAGGTCTCGGTCATGCCGTAGCCCTGCCGCACCTTGCAGCCCAAGCGCTGCTCACAGGCAGCGGCGAGTTCGGAATCCAGTGGCGCGGCGCCGGAGAAAAGCAACTCCAGGCTGGAGAGATCGTATTTCTCGACCAGCGGGCTCTTCACGAGGCCGAGCACGATGGGCGGCACGACACAGACACGCTGGATGCGGTATTTCTCAATGTTCTGGAGGAATTGCTCCATGTCAAAGCGGGGCATGGTGACGATGGTGCCGCGGTTGAGCAGATCGAAGTGCACAATGGCGTGGAAGCCGAAGATGTGGAACATCGGCAGGATGAGCAGACTGCGGGAAGGTCCGCTGGCGAAGAGTTTTTCCGACTGCAATAGGGCGGAGGTGAGATTGCGGTGGGTGAGCATGACGCCCTTCGGCAATCCGGTGGTGCCGCTGGAATAGAGCATGGCCGCGACATCCTCGGCGGTGTCCAGTTCTATTGTGGGCGCAGTGCCGTCCTCCTCCATGTACTGGGCGAAAGTGTCACAACCTTCGGCTTCGCCAAAGGTGAGAAGACGCTCGATGTGGCAGCGGGCGGCCGGGCCGCGGGCTTTGTCGATCAACTGGGGAGTGGTGAGGAGGATTTTCGCTTCCGAGTCGTGCAGTTGATGTTCGATCTCGGACTCTGTGTAGAGCGGGTTCATGGTGGTGACAGTGCCGCCAGCGAGCATGGTTCCCTGCACGGCGACGGCGTATTCGGGGAGATTGGGGGCGAGAATCGCGAGCTTGTCACCCTTGACAAATCCACGGCGTGCGAGGGCTCCGGCCACGCGCTGGGCCGCGTCTCGGAGTCCGGCGTACGTGAGCGTGCGGCCGGTGGAAGCGTCGATCAGCGCCGCCTTATCCGCGTGCCCATCGAGATTGCGGAACAGGAGTTCCGGCAACGACAGAGTGGGCACGGCAACGTCCGGATAGGGAGAGCGAAAAGGCATAGGCCCGTATTATACTTGTCTGCCATGCGCGAACTCAGCTATGCACAGGGTCCTGGTGCGCCCCTGCTTGATTGGACGCTGTCCGATGCGTTGGCTCACTCGGCGGCGCGCTTCCCTCAGCGTGAGGCGTTGGTGGTGCGGCATCAAAAGTTGCGGTTGACGTGGAAGGAGTTTGATGAGGCGGTAACGCAGGTGGCAAGGGGACTCGCCGGGCTGGGATTGCAGCCGCAGGACCGCGTGGGCATCTGGGCTTCGAACTGCGCCGAGTGGGTCTTTCTGCAGTATGCGTGTGCGCGGGCGGGATACGTGCTGGTGAATGTGAACCCGGCCTATCGCTCCCACGAACTGGCTTACGTGCTGGGGAAATCGCGGATGAAGGCGTTGTTTCTTTGGGAGCAGGATGCGCGGGCGAATTACCGGCAGATACTGGAACAGGCGCGCACGGCGGAGCAGGCCTTGCGGGATGTGGTTTATCTGGGGACCGGAGATTGGGGGACGCTGTTGGCTGGTGGAAGGGATCTGCCCGCGGAGCCCGTGCTGCCCGATCATCCGACGAATATTCAATACACTTCGGGGACTACGGGTTCGCCGAAAGGCGTGCTGTTGACACATCGGAACCTGGTGAACAACGCGTATCAGACGGGTGTGTGGATGCGGCTGACGGAAGAGGACCGCTTTTGTGTTCCCTTCCCGCTGTATCACTGCGCGGGCTGCGTTTGCGCGGTGATGAATTGCGTAACGCACGGGGCCACCATTCTGTTTCCTTCAGCCAGCTTCGATCCGCTGGCGGTGTTGGAGACGGTGCACGAGGAGCGATGCACGGCGATCGGCGGAGTGCCGACGATGTTTATTGCGGAGTTAGGGCATCCGGAGTTTGGACGGTTTGATCTCACTTCGTTGCGGAGCGCGATCATGGGTGGAGCGCCGTGTCCGGTGGAACTGCTGAGGCGGGTGAATACGGAGATGCATTGCCGTGACGTGGCGGTGATCTACGGGCAGACGGAGGCTTCGCCGGTGATCACGATGAATGCGCCGGGGGATACGTTCGAGCAGCGGACATCCACGGTGGGCTGCGCGTTTCCTAATGTCGAGGTGAAGATTGTGGACCCTGTCGGGGCGACCGTGCCACGGGGGGAACTGGGTGAGTTGTGCTCACGCGGGTATCATGTGATGCCAGGGTATGATCAGGAGCCGGAGGCTACGGCACGGGCGATTGATGCCGAGGGCTGGTTGCATACGGGCGATCTGGCGGTGATGCGTGAAGACGGATGGGTGAACATCCGCGGACGTTCGAAGGACATGATCATCCGCGGTGGGGAAAATATTTATCCGGCGGAGTTGGAAGGGTTCCTCTATACGCATCCGAAGATTGCGGAGGTACAGGTGGTGGGGTTGCCGGACCGCAGACTGGGTGAAGTGGTGGCGGCGTGGATACGGCCCCGGGCGGGTGTGAGTTTGACTGCGGAGGAAGTGCGGGAGTTTTGCGATGGGAAGATCGCGCATTTCAAGGTGCCGACGCATATCCGGATTGTGGACTCGTTCCCGATGACGGTGACGGGGAAGGTGCAGAAGTTTCGGATTCGGGAGATGGAGGTTGAAGCGTTGGGGCTGGCGTCGCAGAGAGTGGAGACTGCGTAGGCGAGCCCCTTTTGAGCCACAGATAAACACAGAGCAACGCAGATAGGACGCGCTAGGCTGGCACGGATGGCAGTCCGGCTAAGGCCATCGCCAGTTCCGATTCGTCGTATTCCTGATCGGTGAGTTTGCCGGCGAAGTAGTCGATGTAGGCCTGCATGTCGAAGTGGCCGTGGCCGCAGAGGTTGAAGAGGATCGCTTCGCTGCGGCCTTCCTCTTTGCAGCGCAGTGCTTCGTCGATGGCTCCACGGACGGCGTGATTGGCTTCGGGCGCGGGGACGATGCCTTCGGCCCGGGCGAACTGGACTCCGGCGGCGAAACAGGAGACCTGCTGGAAGGCGCGGGCTTCGATTAGCCCCAGTTCCTTGATGTGGCTGACCAGCGGGGCCATGCCGTGATAGCGCAGACCACCGGCATGGAAGCCCGGCGGCGTGAAGGTGGAACCGAGGGTGTGCATCTTGGTGAGCGGCGTTAAGTGCGCAGTGTCACCGAAATCGTAGGCGTAGCGGCCACGCGTGAGGCTGGGACAAGCCGCGGGCTCGACGGCCACAATGCGTGTTTTCTTTCCGCCACGCAGTTGCTCGCCGAGGAACGGGAAGGCAATGCCGGCGAAATTGGAGCCGCCACCCGTGCAGCCGACAACCACGTCGGGGTAATCGTTGGCCATTTCGAGTTGGGCCATGGCCTCCTGCCCGAGCACGGTCTGGTGCAGCAGCACGTGGTTCAATACCGAGCCGAGGGCATACTTGGTGTCTTCGCGTTGGGCGGCGAGTTCGACTGCTTCGCTGATGGCGATGCCGAGACTGCCGGGGTGATCGGGGTTCTTCGCGAGAATTGCGCGGCCGCTCGCCGTTTCGTTCGAGGGCGACGCGACACAGCGGGCGCCGTAGGATTCCATCAGGGCGCGGCGGTAGGGTTTCTGATTGTAGGAGACACGCACCATGTACACATCCACCTGGATGCCGAACAGGGCTCCGGCGAAGGCGAGCGAACTGCCCCATTGCCCTGCCCCGGTTTCGGTGGTGATTTTGTGGATGCCGGCTTCTTTGTTGTAGAAAGCCTGCGGGACGGCAGTGTTCGGTTTGTGGCTGCCCGCGGGGCTGACGCCTTCGTACTTGTAGTAAATGCGGGCGGGGGTGTCGAGCGCTTTCTCCAGGCGCCGGGCGCGGAACAGCGGCGTTGGGCGCCATTGCTTGTAGACTTGGCGGACAGGTTCCGGGATGTCGACGTAGCGCTCACCCGTGACCTCCTGGAGGATGAGGCTCATCGGGAAGAGGGGCTCGAGATCGCCCGGTCCAACGGGTTGAAGGGTGCCCGGATGCAACACGGCCGGCGGCGGGGACGGCAGGTCGGCCACAAGGTTGTACCAGGATTTTGGAATGCGGGATTCTTCTAATAAGTACTTGACGGTATCCGACATGAGGGCTCCTTGCGATAGAATCACGAGTCTAACAAGATGCGCCGCCTCGCTGCTGTGACCGGAATCACTCTCCTGCTGGTACAGGTTGTTCTGATCCTGTATTCGCGTTGGACGCCGGCGCGCTACTTCTGCTGGGCGCCGTTCGATATGCAGACCGATTATGTGCTGGATGTGAGCGTGAATGGCCGCAAGTTGAGCGCGGCGGAAGTGCGGGCGCGGTATCGCAGGCCGGCCAAGGGAACCGATAATCGCAGTGTGCAGAATCTCATCGATATCGTGGAAGGCTACGAGCAACGCTACGCCGGTGCGGACAAAGCCACCATCGTCATGCGCTATCGCATCAATGGAAAAGTGGAGCAGCAATGGGTCTACCCGCGGTGAGCGGCGGGAGTTGGAATCCGCTGCGCTGCGGCGGCACGGCTCTACCCGTGCCTCTGCTGTTGATGGCGAAGCTGATCGCGCTCGCGTTTCTGTTGACGAATCATGTGCGGCTGCTGCCCGATCCGTTTCTTCCATTCCTGCCCGTTCTGGATCAATTGGGGCCGGGGCACGTGTTCCAGCGCGCGGTGCAAACGGTGTTTGTGGTGAGTGCGGTGGGGTTGCTGTTCAATCGACGGGTGCGCACGTGCTGCCTGCTGTTGGGCGGGAGCGTGTTGTTGAGTGTAGTGGCGTCGCGCGCTTATTACGGCAATAACAAAACATTCTGCGCGCTGGCGCTGGTGTTCGCCGGGTTGCACATGGGCGGAGAACCGAAGATGCTGCGATGGCAGGTGGCGCTGGTGTACTTCGGAGCCGGGTTGAACAAAGCGCTCGATCCGGACTGGCATTCAGGACAATTCTTCGAACACTGGGCCGGAACGCGGTTGGAACAGCCGGTCTATATCTGGTTGAGTGCGATGCTGCCGCCGCTGGTGCTGGGGAAGGTGATGTGCTGGACGACGATAGCGCTGGAACTGACGGCGTCGTGCCTGCTGACGATTCCGCGGACACGGCTGTATGGAGTGTGCATCAGCATTCTGCTGCAATCGGGGTTTCTGCTGTTCACGGGGCAAACGTTCACGATGTTCTTCTTTGGCATGCAGGCGGCGATGTTCGCGTTTCTCGCTTGGCCGGAGAAGAAGCTGGAAGTGATCTACGATGGCGATTGCGGATTCTGCGATTGGTGCCGGGAGCAGATTGCTCGGTTTGACCTGGAGGGTGTGTTCACGTGGATTCCGTATCAAACGGGGCGCGGCCGGGCTCTAGGGATCAGCGATGCGCAGGCATCGGCGCGGCTGCAACTGGTGACGCCTGGCGGCGAGGTTCTGAGCGGCTTTTTAGCCGTGCGCCGGATGGCGTTGTACCTACCTACGGTCTGGCTGGTGCTGTGCGCACTGATCGCGCTGGCTCCGGCTGCCATCGCTCCTTTGTGGAGGCGAGTGATTGTGGGCGCCACTCTTTTGCTATTTACGCCGCTGGCGAATCTGCCGGGAGCCGCGGCCTATGACTTCGTGGCGCGGCATCGCCACCGCATCTTTCCAGGAAGAACGTGCAAGGTTCCTGACGCCACCACTTCCCGGTGATACTATAGAAAATTCTTCAACCGCATATGCCTGAGACACAGATTAAGACCATTGAGCCCGATATTACCGTGCTGCCTATCAAGGGCCGTTTGAATATCGGAACGAACCTGACATTTCTGGAAATCGAGATCAAGAAACTGATTGAAGGTGGAGCGAAGAAGCTGATCCTCGATCTCTCCGAACTGATCTACATCGACAGCGCCGGGATCGGCATGATCATGAACATGTGGGGCCAATCGAACCGCGCCGGCGGCAAACTGTCGATTGCCGGAGCCAAGGGAGCGGTTGCGGAAAGCTTCGGTATCGTTCACCTGGACCGCGTTGTGTCGGTGTATCCGGACGTGGCCGCCGCTGTGGCCGGATTCTGACGCCGCACGAAGCTTCATGCAGATGGAGCGGCGCACGTTCTTGGCTTTGGCGGGCGCGATGCCTGCGTTGGGACAGACTATTGTCGAGTCGCAGGCGATTGAGGAAGAGCACTTCCCTTCCCGGCAGTATTGCTTTGTGTGGCGGAATTGGGAGCTGGTGAATTCGGAACGGATGGCCGCGGTGTTGGGGTGCGGCGTGGGCGAAGTGGAATCGCTGGGTTTGTCGATGGGGCTGCCGCGAAAGCAGCGCGTCAGCGACGATCAACTGCGGCGCATTTACATCACCGTGATCCGGCAGAACTGGCATCTGCTGCCCGTGGAGCAACTGGTGGAACTGCTGGGGTGGGACCGGAAGCGGTTCGACTTCACGCTGAAAGAAGACGATTTTTTGATTGTGAAACTGGCCTACAACAAGCCAGTGTGTGCGCGGCTGCGGTATACGGCTCCTACGTCGGAGGAGAAGAAACGGGCGGCGGAGATTCGCGCGGTGTTGAAGAAGGCGTTTGGGAAGGCGTTGCACGCTGCGGGTGAGCCGAGCTTTCAGTTCGTGGCGGATTTGAGCAAGCCTTCGGGGCGGCCGGCGCGGCGTCGCGCAGGTAAGGCGCTGTGGTCGCCGCGTTTTTGCTATTCGTACTTTGCGCTGTATGGCGATCCGTTGATTGATCCGTCGGTGGATCCGTTTCCGGAAGGGTATCTGGAGAAGCTCAGTGAGTGCGGATTGGATGGTGTGTGGCTGCAAGGCGTGCTGAATACTCTGGCGCCATCGAAGGTGTTCCGGGAGTTCGGCGAAGGGTGGGAGACGCGGCTGAAGAATCTGCGGGCGATGTGTGCGCGCGCCGGCCGGCATGGAGTGAAGGTTTACCTGTACATGAATGAGCCGCGGGCGATGCCGGCCGCGTTCTTCGCGGGACGGGAGCATTTGAAGGGTGAGGAATCGCGCGGGTTATTCGCGATGTGCACCAGCACGCGCGAGGTGAGGGAATGGCTGGCGGATTCGCTGGCGCATGTGTTTCGTGAAGTGCCGGAACTGGGCGGGATTGTTACGATTTCGATGTCGGAGAATCACACCAATTGCTTTTCGCACCGGGGCGGATGGGGAAAGATTGCGCCACGGGCGAAGGAGTGCCCGCGATGCACGCCGCGTGAGAGCTGGGATGTGTTGGGGGAGATGTTCGGGGCTATGCACGAGGGGATCCGCCGCAGCAGCCGCGAGGCACGGATCATTCACTGGGATTGGGGCTGGCCGGATGATATGGCGGACAAGTTGATACCGCTGCTGGACAAGGACGTGCGGTTCCAGAGCATCAGCGAGTGGAGCCAGCCGCTGGAACGCGGCGGCGTGAAATCGGTGGTGGGCGAGTATTCGATATCGGTGCCGGGCCCGGGTCCTCGGGCGCGGAGGAATTGGGGCGTAGCGAAGCGGGCCGGCATCGAAACGAATGCCAAGGTGCAGTTCAACAATACGTGGGAGATTTCGGCGGTCCCGTTTATTCCCGTGCCGCACCTGGTAATGGAGCATTGTGAGGGGTTGCGGAAGGAGGGGGTGAGCGGGATCATGGCGTCGTGGACCTGCGGCGGGTATCCTTCGCCGAACCTGGAAGCGGCGGCGGCGTATTTCGTGGAGGGGACACCGGATCGGGCCGCGGTGCTGCAGGATGTGGCGGGGCGGCGCTTTGGCGAACGGGCGGCTGCGGATGCCGTGGAGGCATGGCGGCTTTTTAGCGAAGCTTTTCGGGAATTTCCGTATGGGGTGTCGATTTATGTCATTCCGGTGCAGCATGGACCGGCAAATTTATTGCGCTGGAAGGCGACGGGACATAAGACGGGGATGATTCTGTTTCCGCACGATCAGATGAAGGCGTGGTGCGGGAGGTATCCGCCGGAGGTGGTGCAGTCGCAGTTCTACAAGATGGCGGCGATGTGGAAGCAAGGGCTGGTGCGGATGAAGCGAGTGGTGGAGCAGGCATCGGCGCGGCGCGTGGCGGAGCATGACCTGGCGGTTGCCGAGACGTGTTACTGCCATTTCCAGAGCGTGGCGCAACAGGTGGAGTTTTACCGCTTGCGGGATGGGGCGCCGGATCAGGGGCGGATGAAGGAACTGGTGGCGGCGGAAATGGAGTTGGCGCGGCAGCAGTATCGAGTGGCTCGGGCGTTTTCCACTGTGGCGTACGAAGCGACGAACCACTACTACTACCGCCCGTTGGATCTGGCGGAGAAGGTAGTACAGTGCGCGTGGCTGGAATCAGGCGCCGATAAACTGGCTTAGGTAACGGCCAGATTGACGGAGAGATTCTTTGCGGAGGTCGAGGGATCCTTCGTAGGCGCGATCTTCCACTTCGATACAGACGGGTCCGCGGTAGCCGGTGTCGGAGAGGACGGAGAAGAACTGCCCCCAATTCACGTCGCCGAGGCCGGGGAGCTTGGGGGTGTGGTACTCGTTGGGGTGCGCGAGGATACCGAGATCATCGAGTTTGTGCCGGTCGACGCGGGCGTCTTTGGCGTGCATGTGGAATAGCTTCGATTTGAATTCGCGCATGGCTTTGAGGTAATCCATGTGCATCCAGATGAAATGGGAAGGATCGAAGTTGAGCCCGAAGTTGTCGGAGGGGATGTCGTTGAACATGCGGCGCCAGATGGTGGGGTTAATGGCGAGGTTTTTCCCGCCCGGCCACTCATCCTTGGTGAACAGCATGGGGCAATTTTCGATGCCGATTTTGACGCCGTTGGCTTCGGCGTGCTGGATGATGGGGCGCCACGTTTCGAGGAAACGAGGCCAGTTGTCGTCTACGGATTTCGTGTAGTCGCGGCCGATGAAGGTGTTGACGTTGGAAAGGCCGAGAGCGCGGGCACCGTCGATGACTTTGCGGATGTGGTCGGTGTAGGTTTTGGATTCGGTAGGATCGGGGGCGAGGGGATTGGGGTAGTAGCCCAGTCCGGAGATGGAGACGCCGGATTTGGCGGTGAGTTCGTGGATTTGAGCGATTTCGGCGGGGGTGAGGTTGGCGACGTCGATGTGGGTGACGCCAGCATAGCGGCGCTCGGCCTTGCCCTTGGGCCAGCACATGATTTCGACGCAGGAGAAGCGGTTCACTTGTGCGAACGTGAGCACCTCTTCGAGGCTAAGTTCGGGGAGGATGGCGGAGACGAATCCAAGTTGCATCAGGGATAGACTACCACGCTGCGCACGGCCCGCAGCGTTGATATCATATAGCCTACCTACCTAGAGACCAAGTAAGGACTATGGCAACGCCGGGGGAAATTACGGCGCTTTTGCAGAAACTTTCTCGCGGCGAGCGAAGCGCGGAGAATGATCTGATCCCTCACGTCTATCAGCAGTTGCGGAATATGGCGGCGAAGTGTTTGCGGGCGGAGCGGCCGGACCATTCAATGCAGGCGACTGCGCTGATTCACGAAGCGTATCTGCGTCTGGCGGGGCATGAAGGAGCAGAGTGGCAGAACCGGGGGCACTTTTTCGCGGTGGCATCGAAGATCATGCGCCGTGTGCTGGTAGACCATGCGCGGCAACGGCAGGCACAGCGCCGCGGTGGCGCGGTGGCGCGTGTGGAGTGGAGTGATTCACTGGCGGTGAGTAGCGAACAGTGCGATCTGATTGCTGATCTGCATGAAGCGCTGGACCGGTTGGCGGTGATTGCGGAACGGCCGGCGCGAGTGGTGGAGATGCGATTTTTCGGCGGCATGACCGAAGAAGAGATTGCGGAAATATTGGGGGTGGCGTCGCGCACGGTGAAGCGGGACTGGGAGTTTGCACGGGCGTGGCTGTCCGGGGAGATGGCACAGTGAGTCCTGAGGATTGGGATCTGGTTCGGAAGATCTTTGATGAGGCGCTGGATGTTCCGCGGGAGAGCCGTTTGGACTGGCTGGGGCGGCTGGACGCTCCAACCGGGGTTGTGGCCGAAGTGGCGCGGCTGTTGAAGCACCGGGAGAAAGCCGGCCCTGATCTGGACAAGTCCCCGCTGGAGGCGTTGCGCGAGGGGCGCAAAGCGAAGAATATTTTCGTAGCGGGGCAGGTGGTGGCGGAACGGTTTCTGGTGGATTCGTTTTTGGGCCGCGGGGGTATGGGCGAAGTCTACGCGGCGATGGACACGGAGTCGCGGGAGCGGATTGCGTTGAAGGTGATCGCTGGGGCAGCGGTGGAGGAGCAGGAAGCGCAGGCACGATTGCGGCGGGAGTTGTTGACGGCGCGCAAGGTGACCCATCCGAACGTGTGCCGGGTGCATGATCTGGCGCGGCATGACGGGATGCTGTGTTTGACGATGGAACTGCTGGACGGGGAGACATTGGCGCAGGCGCTGGCCAGGGGACCTTTGGATGTGGCGCGGGCAGCGGGAATTGCGCGGCAGATTGCGGCGGGATTGGGAGCGGCGCACGCTGCTGGAGTGCTGCATCGGGACTTGAAGCCATCGAATGTGATGTTGGGGACGGGGCGCGTCGTGTTGATGGATTTCGGGTTGGCGAAGTCTGTGGGCGGATTGTTTTCGTCGATCACTGCGAGCGGAACGATATTGGGAACGCCGGATTACATGGCTCCCGAGCAGGTGGAAGGCGGACGGGCAACGGAGCGCACGGACATTTACGCATTTGGGCTGATTTTGTATGAAATGCTCACCGGGCGGAAGGCGTTTGTGGGCGATACGCCGCTGGCTGCGGCGATGCAGCGGGTGAAGCGGGAGGCTCCACGGCTGGCTGATGCGTATCCGGAGTTGTGGCGGGATGTGGTGGCGCGGTGTCTGGAACGGGATGCGGAGCGGAGGTTCGCGAGCGCCGAGGAGGTGCGGGCGGCGCTGGATGGGGAAATTGCGGCTGGAAGACGGGATGCGCTGCTGACGAAGAGGCGGGCGGTTATTTTTGCGAGTGGCCTCGGTGGCGTGTCACTTTTTGCGGGCGGATGGCGCTTATGGGAGTGGAAGGAAGGTAGGGGCGGCGGCCTGGCTGCCGGATTCACTGTCATGCTGGCGGATCTGGAAAATCTAACGGGGGAGACGCAATTCATCGGCGTGTCGGAGTTGTGCCGCAATCAATTGCAGCAATCCGCACGTTTCAACGTCCTGGAGCCCTCGAGAGTGGATGCGATGATCCGGCAGATGAACCGCAGTGGTGACCAGCAACCCCCTGAAGTATTACGGGAAGCGGCGTGGAGGTTGCAGGTTCCGGCGCTGGTATTCGGGCACGTTGCGAAGGTTGCTGGAGACTACGTTCTGACGCTGCAACTGGAAACGCGTGGAACACATCCGCAAGCGCCGCGGACGAAGTCCGTGAAATCGTTCTCGAGCGCGAGCCGCGAAGGAGTGATGCGGATGGTGCGAGATGCTGGTAATTGGATTCGGCAGGTGAGCGGGGAGAGTGTGGCCGAGATTGAGCGGCAGGATTTGCTGCCCGAGGATGTGACAACGCCGTCGTGGGAGGCATTTCAGTTTTATGCAGTGTCGGAGCGACTGGCGCGGCAGGGTAAGGTTGCCGAAGCAGTGGCGAGCCTGGGGACGGCGCTGGAGCGGGATCCGGAGTTCACCTTGGCAGCGATGCGGCGCGGGGATCATTTGATGAGCCTGTACCGGAACGAGGAAGGAATGCTGGCATGGCAGGAGGCTGTGCGGCTGTTGGGGAAACGCCGGGTGACTCGCCGTGAGGAGTTGCGCATCCGCGGGATGTTCGCCTTTGATAGCGGCAGCCTCCTGGAGTCGGATAAATACTTCTCCCAGTGGGCCGCGGAATTTCCTCACGACCATCGGGGCTATTTCTACAGAACGATTCCGCTGTTGTTGTACGATCGAGCGGCCGATGCAATAGAAAATCTGCGGCACGCGTCAGCGATTACGCCTGGAAGGGCAAGCACGCATGCTCAGATCTTCAACTGCGCCGTGCTGATGCGGGATTGGGCGCAGTGCAACGAGGCGATCGGCAGGATGCGAGATGCGGGGGAGATCGAGCGCCCGCTGTTTAAAGAGGGGGTGCTGCAATTCTGCCGGATGGATTTCGCTGGTGCCGGGGACAGCTTTCGCCGGTTGCGAGAGAGCAAGCAAGCGGTGTGGCAAGTTCGGGCGACGTTGTATGAAGGACTTTTGCTGGCGGAGACAGGGCGAGGGGGAGAGGCGATTCGAGTTGTGGAGCGCGGGATTGCCGGAGGGACGCGGAAAGAGTCTGAAGTTGACCAGGCGAATCTGCGGTTAGCCCTGGGCTGGTTGTTGTTAGAGAAGGGATTGGGGCGTGAAGTACGGGCACTGGCAAAGGAGGCGCTTGCCCTAGAGAGAGGGCACCGGGTTTCGGCCCACGCAGGTTCTTTGCTGGCGCGTACGGGGGACATGAGTCTGGTGAACGAGATACTGGACCGGGTGGAGCCGTTGCGGGAGCTAACGAATTACCGCCGGCTCAGACACCGGCTGCGGGGCGAGTTGTCGTCACAACGCGGGGAGCGGGAAGAGGCGAGGAAAGAATTTGGAGCGGCCTCCGGATTGGAGCCGCCGCTCGCCTATAAGGAATATTTGCTACGGGAAGGCGTCACGACGAAGGAGGGGCAAAGCGCTGTGTTGCGTAATATTGCATTGCATCCTAGTTTGTTGTGGCTGGAGCCGATGACCGAGCGGCCAGGGGTATGGGGGGAAGCGGTGAAACGCATGCCCCCTGCTATCGCCGGCAAAGAGATCGCTGAATATCGCCAAGCTTTGGTGGAAGTTGCGCCAAACAGTGGCGCAGTCCGATAGAAAGAGGAGAATGGATGCCGCAAATTGCATACAAGAATCTTGCCCTTCATCTTTGGGCATGCACGACGCTGAATTTAGACGCATTGAAGGCGGGAACCCTGGTAACCACGGGGGTCACCGCGGCCGATGGAATTCTGGCGACTGATATCGCCAAGCTCAAGAATCTGGTGACCAGTCATCCGGACACAGAGGCATACTTTCGAGTGGCGCAGGTTCACTACCGAATGCTGAAGACCATGGGGGCAGACGCGCCGTGGGCTCCGGACTGTGACATGGAAGAGGGTCAGGTGATGAAAATCGGAAGGTTACTGTAGGGAGGATCCAGGAAGATGGGTGTGTTGTTGCTTTATTCCTTGCTGCTGACCCCGGCGGGCGCACAAACCTCGGAGTGCGCTCAGGCACTTGCCAAGTATCGAGGGTTGCCGGTTTCGGTTTTCATGCCGACAAAACGCATGATCGAAATTCGGGACAACATACGCAAAGAGGACGGAACAGCAGGAATCACCGAGGCCGAATCACCGTTGCGAAAGCATGGCTGGGATATATTCGAGGCAATCAACACACCTATCCCTGGGGTCTGTAGCGAGCCATTATGGAGGACATGGTACACGGATCTGGAGGCTTTGCGTCCCAACGGATGCGAGGAACGTGCGCCCGGCATGCGGGCCTATTTGAAACTCCAGCAAAGTTCGATGATCCAGCAACAAGTTCTGAAAGCGCACGAGGACGCCCGCGGGCCTGTCTTCCGAAATGTCCTTTTCAGCAAGGAAGTGTGTGACGGAATCCTCGCAAGGAAGGTACTCGATCCGTTGCGTCTGAAGGAGTGGAGAGCGACCGGGGTTCGCGATATTCCGGAGTTACCCTCGAGATCGGCAACGGTCAAGACCGATTGGCGAGTGGTCAAGCCTAACCAGGCATTGCGGCTCGGCGTGTGGAGAAAGGAATTTGGTTTCGGCAACATGGGCGAACCGCCGAGAAGGGTGCAGGCGCGGCAGTTGGCGGAGAGTGATTGGGAGGCGTGTGTACACGTGACCCAAACAGCGGAAACGCCAGTGCCTGATTACTGCGGCAAAGTGAACGGCGCCGATATTCGAGGGGAGAGGTTTCTGGTTCAAGATTTCTATCACGTGCGGGTCTTGAACGAGGAACAGTTGCAGGCAATGAAAGCACTGGTTCCACAGGGGCGATTGGAGGTTAATGATGTTCTGATCCTGGTCGGATTTCACCTCACCACAAGGGAGATTCCGGACTGGTTCTGGGCGACGTTCTGGTGGAAGCCAAGAACGTTGCAGGAGGGAACTGAGAGTGGTGGCCGGCCTACTTCGTTGGAGAATCACCGGGCGTGGAAAAACTACGTCATGGATGTTACGGTCAGCCTGAAATCGCCGTCGGATCCAATGGACGGCAAAAGCAAAGTGATTTACAACCCATACCTGGAAGCAACGTTCCTTCCATTCGGAACCGCAAGCAACTGCATGGGTTGCCACATGCGAGCAGCTTCGTGTAGCGGATCCAACGACCCGAGGACTGTCCACGTCGATGCGGACGGGGAACGCTATTCCGAACCCGTGCAGTATTTTGAGGGGAAGATCCGGACGGATTTCCTGTGGAGCCTGGAAAAGGTAATTTCGAAACAGACTTGTTCGGAACACTAGCAGACAGAAAGCGGCTACTCGCCGCCAGGTGCTTCGTCGTCGAGATCCCCGACACGATTCTCGAATTTCGTCAGGCTGTGGAGGAACACGAGCCCGACCTTACCGGTGGGGCCGGAACGCTGTTTGGCGATGATCAGCTCGGCCAGGCCTTTAAGATCGGTGCGGTCGGGTTTATACACTTCTTCACGGAAAATGAAGTTCACTACGTCGGCGTCCTGCTCAATCGATCCCGATTCGCGCAGATCGCTCAATTGGGGGCGGTGGTCACCTTGCCGTGTATCGGGGGCGCGGCTGAGCTGGCTGAGGGCGATGATGGGCACTTCGAGTTCTTTCGACATCAGCTTCAAGCCACGGCTGATGGCGCTGACTTCGTTTACGCGGCTATCGAATTTGCCTTTTCCCGTCATCAGTTGGAGGTAGTCGATCACCACCAGGTCGAGGCCATGCTCCTGCTTGAGACGGCGGAGCTTGGCGTGGATGTCCATCACGTTGGTGGAAGCCGTGTCGTCGATGAAGAGCTTGGCTTCGACGAGTTCGGCGGCCGCCATCTGCAGCTGGCGGCGCTCACCCTGGTTCAAGAATCCGGCGCGGAATTTCTGGCTGTCGACCCTTGCGGCGGCGCAGAGAAGACGCGTCAGCAGAGACTCCTTCGACATTTCGAGGGAGAAGACGGCGACGGTCTTCTGAAGCTTGGCGGCAACGTGATAGGCGACGTTGAGGACAAGCGCGGTCTTGCCCATGGCGGGACGGGCGGCAATAATGATCAGCTCGCCGGGGCGCATACCGCCAGTCTTCTCGTCGTACTTTAAAAAACCAGTGCTAACGCCTTGAATACGCTTGCTCGGGTCGAGGAAGGAGTTGAGGCCGCCTTCGTATTCTTCGATGATCTGGCCGGGCGTGGCGAGACCGAGGCCGGAGCGGTTCTCGCCAAGTTTGAGGAGTTCGTTGCCGGCGGCGGCGAGGATGTTTTCGGGCTGTTCGTCGCCGGCCACGCAGCGGTCAATGATGCGCTGGCTGGAAAGGATGATGCGGCGGAGGAGGGCCTTTTCCTTGACGATGCGGACGTAGGACTCGAGGTTGGAGATCTGCGGCAGGCCGTCGTCGAGGGAGACGAGGTAGCCGAGGCCATCCACCGATTCGAGCTGGCCGTGGCGCATGAGCTCGTTGGCCAAGGTGACGCGGTCGATGTGCTCGTTGCGATCGTGGAGCTCCATCATCCGGAGGAAGATTCGGCGATGCTTTTCGAGGCTGAAGTCCTCGGCATCAAGGACTCCGCCGACATACATCATCGCTTCGGCATCCACCAGGATGGAGCCGAGGACGAAACGCTCAGCGTCTATGTTGGCGGGGAGTCCTTTTTCGAAGATGGCGTCGCCGGTGGCCATGGGAGTATCCGCTTGCTTACGCGCGCGGCTCGGTGAGCTTGCGCGCGGCTCGGTAGCACCTATTTTAGCCTTAGTGGGCTGTGGATTTATCGGTGGATTTTCCACTATTGTTTTCCACAGGGTTGCGGGGGCGGAAGGCGTTATGAAATAGGGAGTTAGATTAGGTGCAGGAGAGGTTTTCCACAGATTTCCACAACCTGGGTGCGCTACTGCGTCTGTAGGAGGTCTTGATCCAGGTCCGGCTGTTATAGAATATGGAGCATCCTAAATTGCTATTAGGTCGGAACCGATTGCTTTGGGGGTGAGAGTGAGACTTCTCCACAGGCTTTTGGCGGGGCTTGCATGCCTGTCTGGCATTGGGTACGGGCAGACCTTCCGCATCACGTCGACGACACCGAACGGCCAGGGTACCGGGGCGTTGTATCCAGGCGATGGCGTGCCGTTTGTGGTGACGGCGGTGCGGGAGAACATCACGAATCCGATTTCGGCGAAGCTGATCCTGCGTGAGTACAACCTGGATAGTGGGGCGCTGATCCGGGAGTTGAGTTTCACGGGAGGCGAAAGCGGCGGAGTGTACCGGCTGGCGTCGTCATCGTACCGGATCCCTGCCTTCACCTGCTATCAATCGTGCCGCGCTGGGCAGACGCTGCGCAGTTCGGAAACGAAGGTGCGGATCGAACTGCAGGCGAGTATTGATTACTCCGTGCAGTTGCCATCCGGGTTGGACCGGCGGACGGCGCTGTCGGCGGTGGTGGCGGTGCCGGTGCAATACCCCACGGTGACGAGCATCAGCGTGAGCAGCGCTCCGATGCATGGCTACGTACCCGCGGCGAGGATCACGGTAAAGGGCGCGAAGTTTGAGACGGGAAAGTATGTCAATGTCCTGTTATTGAAGGCGAACGACCATACGAAGACGCTGTATACGGGGAGTCCGTCGAACCCCGATCCTTACGAATATTGGCTGCTGCCGCGGGAGCAGCAACAGAACAGCTCCACGCCGCGCGTGATCAATGAAGAAACGATCGAAGTCGCGTTGAACCTGCTGGTGGGTGTGGTTGCGTTCGGCTCCGAGGCGGAATCGGTGGGGCATCTGGGCGAATACGATATTGTCGTTGTCTACGCATCTGATCCTCCCACCGGTGTGTTCCGCTCGAGCCTGATCACCTATGGAACGGGCTTGTTTTCGCTGACTCCACCGGCGACCGACGATTTTACGAAGATCACTAAGCTCGAGGTGCAGATTGACCGGCTGAATCCGGATCCCGCGAAGCGGACTACGGCCGTTTGGACACCTGGCGCCGCGAACACAATGGACGTTGCTCCGGGGGCCTACATTTCGGCGAAATTGACGGGGACGTACAAGCTGTCGCGGTACTCGGCGGGATTGCTGTGGCTGGTGATGCGGGACAAGGCGACGAAGCGGCATCTTTACATGCCGTGGGACTTTGCGCGGAACACGGCGGGCAAAGAGCGAGACACCATCGAGCAGGGGTTCGGGCGGCATACACAACTGGATTTCACGTACCGGTTGCCGGATACGGCGGCGGAGTTGGAGTTTTTTCTGGTGCTGACGCCGCAGGACCAACAGACACCGACGAATTACGACCGGGCTCCGACGGTTCCGTTTGGGGAGGCGTTTGCATTTTCACCGGTGGTCAATGTGGCCTGGAGCAAGCCGGGGGATGTGAGCATCGACCATATTGAAGTGGTTCAGGTGGTCCAGAACGACAAGAACGAAATCCCGCTCATCGCGGGCAAGAACACGGTGGCGCGGGTGTTCCTGCGGGTGGAACCGAAGACAGCGGATGCGATCGCGAATGTCAGTGTGAAGCTGACGTCGGGGCTGGGTGGAACGCCGCGGCGGTTGAATGGTCCGATCACGGCGGTGGGCGAACCGGACCGGAACAAGCTGGAGCATGCGGTGAACTTTGCCCTTCCGGCGGAGTGGATCAAGGAAGGGGAACTGTCGTTGGAGGCGGAGGTGGAGTTGCCGCGGGGGTTCACGGACACGAAGCCGGACAACAACAAGAAGCTGGAGAAAGTACGGTTTGTGGAAACGCCATTCAAGGACCGGAAGTTCACGGTAGCGTATGTGCCGGTCTGTTATCAACCGAAGCCGGATGTGGAGCGGCGGTGTCCGGAAGGGGATCTCAACACGTTCGGGAGTATGTTTCAACTGGTGTATCCGCTGGCGGAGGGGAGAGTGCGGTACGCGCGGTTAGGGACGAAGCGGCCGACGGTGCGGTTTCCTCTGACATCGGCGAGCAGTTCGCGGTTGATGGCGGCGCTGAACAAGTATTACCGGATTTACGATGAGAAGCGGCCGGGGGTGATGGATCAGCTAGTGGGGTGGATCCCGCGCATTACGGACGCGGCAACGAACGCGAACGACCGCAAGATTCCGATTGGGCGGGCGAACGTGCAACGATCGGGTGGCACGGGGCGGGTGGCGTACGTGCAGGACACGTCGACATCCGAATTGCCTTTGCGGGACGCGAGCGGGAACCGGGCGGGAACGGGCAAGGATACTCTGTACTCCCACGTTGCCATAGCGCACGAAGTGGGACACAATTACGGACTGCGGCATCCGGGGACGGCAGACAGTTGCGGTTCGCAGGATAACGCATCCGACTGGCCGAAGAATGCGGCCGGGAATTCGTTACCGGCGACGATTGGGGAGGCGGGGTTCGACACGGCGGCGCGGAAGGTAAAGCCGAGCACGTTGAAAGACATGATGACCTATTGCGGACCGCCGGGAGGGAACCTGTGGGCATCGGCGCGGCATTATCAGAAGCTGCTGACGGCACTGCAGACGGGGCGTCCGTCGGCGACCGAAGCGGGCCGCGAGACATCGAGTGCGAAGGAAGCGGAGCGGACGCTGGCGGTGGTTCGGAGAGCGGAAGGGGACGCGATCGCGCTGGTGAGCGGACAGGCGCGGCGGGGCGGCGTGGCGGGGCTACTGGATCCGGTGATTCGCATGGCTTCGGCGACGACCGTGGACGCATCGGATGCGCGGGGGAATCACTGTCTGGTGTTTGGGAACGACGGCGGAGTGCTCGGCAAACATTGCTTCCAACTGAATTTTTTGGATCAGGATACCGATGAGGCGGTGACGGACGCGTTCGTTGACGAGGAATACTTCTCGTTTCAAGTGCTGATTCCGGCGGGGGCGAGCCGGGTGGATCTGATGGCCGGGGAAAACGTGCTTGCATCGTTGAAGGCGGGAGGCAGCGCACCGAGTGTTTCCATACGGGCTCCGCAGGCGGGGGAACGGTGGACAGGAGGGGGAACGCGGACGCTGTCGTGGACGGGATCGTCCGCGGACGGAGGAGCGGTTTCCTATACGGCGATGTATTCGAACGATGGGGGGGCGACGTGGCTGCCTCTCGATGTCGATGTGAGCGACACGCAGGTGAGCATCGACACAGCGGAGCTGGATGGCGGAGCGAACGTGTACTTCCGGGTGATTGCGTCCAGTGGTTTTGATTCCGCCGAGGCGACGGTGGGCCCGATTGAACTGACGCAGACGCCGAAGCTGGAAGGGCCGCCGGGAGGCTTCGATTTCGGCCACGTGCTGGTGGGCCTCGATGCGGAAGCGAATTTCCGATTGAGGAGCAGCGGATCGGGTCCGGTGGCGGTGAGCGGGATGAATGTCACTGGGGGGCCGGGATTCAGCTTGGTTGCGCCGGTGGACGGATTCACGCTGGCGCCTTCCGATGTGGCGGAAGTGACGCTGCGTTTTGAGGCCACCGAGGCGGGGGTGGTGAACGGCGTTGCTTCGATTGAAAGCAGCGATCCGGCGACTCCGGTGATGAGGGTGCCGGTGAGGGCGCGGGCGGTGGAGTCGTACATCCCCGAGATCGCTGTGTCGCCTTCGACGCTTGATTTCGGAACGGTGAATGCAGGTCAGCAGCGCGAGTTGACTCTGACGGTGCAGAACGTGGGCAGCGCGACTTTGAACGTTTCCTCGATCGGATCGAGCCATGCGAGTGTAACGGCAACGGGAACGACGCGATTTGCGCTGGAGCCGGGGGCGCAGCGGGCGGTGGCGGTGCAGTTACGCGCTTCGACGGCAGGCGCGCTTACAGGATCAGTGACGGTGACCAGCGATGATCCGGACCGTCCGAGTGTGAGCATAGCGCTGGCGGGAAGGGTCGGCGCGGCGGGCGGGATTGGAGTGAGTCCGGCGAGTCTCGAATTCGGGAACGTGGCGGTGGGATCGAACCGGGAGCTGGCGGTCACTGTGTCGAACACAGGCGCGGCAGAGCTGAGCATCTCTTCGGTGGCTTCGTCGAATGGGCGGTTCGCGGTAATTTCGCCAGCGGGGGCGTTTCGCGTTGCCGCCGGTGGACAGCAAGCGGTGACGGTGCGGTTCTCGCCTACAACGGCACAGGTGGAAAACGGCACGCTGACGATTGGAAGTGTGAGCGTCGCGCTGAGCGGGACTGGAACCGCCGTTGCCGGGCAAGCTCCGGTGTTGACGGCGCCCGCGTCGCTCGACTTTGGAGCCGGGGTGGTGGGGCAGGCCAAGGACGGGGCTGTGACGCTGCGGAACAGCGGGACGGCGAACCTGGTGATCACGGCGCTGACGGTGAGCGGGGCGCAGTTTGCGATTGTAGGTGGGCCGGCGCTGCCGTTGACCTTGGCGGCAGGGGCGCAGCAGACGTTGAATTTGCGGATGACTCCGGCGGCGGCCGGAACGCAGACGGGAGAGCTGCGTGTGGCAAGCAACGACCCTGCACGGCCCACGACGGTGGTTTCGCTGATCGGAAACGCGACCGCGGGGACTGGGACGGGTCTGGAAGTTTCGCCGAATCCGCTGGCGTTTGGCGATGTGGCTGTGGGACAGAATCGGACGCTGGTGATGACGGTTCGTAACGCGGGCACAGCGGCTGTAACGGTTGCATCGATCAGCAGTTCGAACCCTGTGTTTACGCTGCAAGGTGCGGTGTTCCCGGCAACGCTTGCGGGGGGAGCATCGGCGGCTTTCAACCTGCGATTCGCACCGATGGCGGTGGGGGCGCAGACGGCTACGATTACGGTGAGCAGCGGAACGACGGTATCGCTGGCGGCTAGCGGGAATGGAGTGGCCGCGAGCGGTACACGTACGGTGACGCTGCAGGTGGACGACGGAACGTTCGAGACCGGCATCGGCCTCACCGGCGGCGCGCCTAGCATCACATTTGTGAACCGCCTCACTCCGGCGGCGTATCCGGCGACCATCCGAAGGGTCGAGATTTACTTTGGCGCGGACGCCGATGAGTTGCCCATTGGCCACCCGGTGACGGTGCTGGTGGGCACGAATACGAGCGGATCATCCAACATTAACGGGATCGCATTCCAGCGGACGGATACGGCGGTGGCGGTGCGCCCCGGGTTCAATTCGCTGACGCTGCAGACACCAGTGACTTTGCAGTCGGGGGATTTCGTGGTGGGCTTTACCACGCGCAATCCGGTGAATGTGTTTCCGATGGCGGCGGACAATACACCGCCGCTGCGGCAACGCTCCTATGTGAGCACGGACGGGGTGGCGTTCGTGCTGGTGGACACGATCAGCCGGGACTTGGCGAGTAACTTCGCGATCCGGGCCGTCGTGGATGTGCCAAGTCAATAAACGGCCGGTCAGAAGTAGATGCGCGCGACCAACTGGAGAATACGGTTCGTCGCTGTGGTTTGGGCTACGATGCGGCCGAAGTTGGTGGAGAAAGGGCTACGCTCCGGGGCATCGAACTGCGAGCGGTTGATGGCGTTGATGGCGTCCAAACGAAGCTGCAAACCGGCCCGTTCGGTGAAGCGGAACTGGCGCATGAGGTTGGCGTTCAACTGGCTGGTCATGTCGGCGCGCAGCCCATCGATTCGGGTTGGGAAGACGCGGGCATGGAAGGCGGCAGGGCCACGGGCGGCCACACGCTCGAAGCCGTCGGTGTTGAACCAGCGCTCCAGCGTGCGGTCGCCGGAGTTCACGTTGTTCGGATCGCCGGTGTAGAAGAGATTGCCCCAATCGAGCAGTGGGCCGGGCTGCCATTCGTAGGTGCCGGCGAGTTGCCAGCCGCCAAGGAACCAGGAGCCGGGTCCGGTGAGGAGGTAGGAGCGGCCTTTCCCGAACGGGACCTCATAGATGCCGGTGGCGACGATGCGGTGCGGCCGGGCGTTGTTGGATTCGCGCCAGGTGGGGGCGGAATCGAATTCGTTGTAGTAGAAGTCCGAGGCGCGGGCGCTCATCCAGGTGTAGCCTGCGTTGAAGCTGAAGCCGCGGGCGAAACGGCGATCCAGGGATATCTGCATTTCGTGCGTCTTCACTGCGCCGAGGGGGGAGTTGGTCTGGGTGAGCCCGGACATTTGCGGGAACGGACGGAGGAGGAGTTCCTTGCGAATGGTGGGACTGTTGAAGAAGGCGTTGCCCGCCATGTCGCGGTAGATTAGGGGACTGGAATTGGCCAGTGAGGAGAAGTTGGAGAGCAGGAACGGGTTGGTGACGTTGGAATTGAGGTTGGTGGCGATGGCGTTATCCCGAACCTGGCCATTGGCCCAATATTTTCCAGGAAGCGGATTCATGGGCGTGGAAACGTAGACGCGGTCGGAATAGGAGCCGGCGTAGGCAACTTCGAGGGCGAGCGAGTTGCCGAGTTGCTGCTGCACACCGAAGCGCCAGCGCTGCTGGCGGGAGCGGCGGGAATCGTAGGCGTTGAAATTGTAGGAACGGCCGGCGACGGCCATGGCTCCGAGGGCGTCTTTGACGGGCTCATCGAAGCGGGTGCCATCGGCGCGAACGGGGAAGGGGTTAGTGAGGGGAGAGACGCCGCGGGCGGGGTCACCGGTGACCCAGGTCATGCCGAAGTCGTTGCTGGCCGGGTTGCTGGTGGTGCGGCTGAAGCCCTGCTGGCTGATGGTGAAGTTGTGGACATTCCAGGTGTCGAAGTAAGTCCCCCAGCCGGCGCGGAGAACGGTTTTGGGTCGCAGCAGATAGGCGACGCCGACGCGGGGGAGCCACATCAGTTCGCTTTGGACAAGGCTGCGGGGCGCTCCGCCGACGCCTGGGTAGACGGAGCCTCCGTTGACGGCGAAGTTGGAGGCGGCTAGTTCGGGGACGGGATTGCGGCCGTAGGCAGCACGGGCGGCGTCGCTGATGGGGAGCGAGAGAGTGGGGTTGAAGTAGCCGATGGCACGATTGAAGCGCTCGCGGGGCCCGATTTCGTATTCGGCGCGGAGGCCGAGGTTGAGGGAGAGCTTCGAGGTGAGGCGCCAATCGTCCTGGAAGAAGACGGCGTAGTAGGGGCTATTGGTAAAGGCGCTGTCGGCGGTGTCGATGGTGCTGGTGGTGGGCAGGCCAAGGAGGAAAGCGGCCCAACTGTGGCCGAGGTCGCCGGCGGGCGTGAAAGTATCATCGTCGCGGCGAGTGTAGAAGTTGTTGAAGTTGAAACTGCCGCTGAGGTTGCCGGCAACCGAGGTGGAGCGGTAGTGCTGGCGGAAATCGATGCCGGTGCGTAGGGTGTGCTTGCCGCGGATGTGGGAGAGGTTGGCTTTGACCGTCGCCACGGAGAGGTATTCGAGCGCCGGACGGGATGGGCCGATGGTGTTGTAGCCGGCGAAGTTCATTTGCGGGAGCAGCTTGTTGTCTCCGGCTTTGTCGTCCATGTATTTGGGGAGCCCGACATCAGACGGTTTGAACTGGAAGGGGGTGACAAGGGCTTTGGTGTTCTTGTAACGGCTGCCGGCGACCATGACATCGAGCACAGTGGCGGAGTTCATCGTGTAGACCCAACTGGTGGTGCCGCCGAGCACGCCCCAATCAAAGCCGTCGCCGGAGAGGCCGCGAATGGTTTCGTAGGTCCAGTCGTAGCCGTCTTCCCAGAAGCTGTAGCGGTTCCAGGAAAAGAAGAAGCGGTGGGCGTTGGAGAGCTGGTAGTCGGCACGGTTGGCCAGGGCCCAGTATTTCCAATCGAAGGGCATGCGGTCCGCGAGGTAGTTGTTGCTGGGTTCCAGGCGCGAGTCACTGAGTTCGTTATTGGGGTTGGGGATGAACTTGAGGTAGCCGTTGTAGGCAGGGTTCTGGATGCGGGAGCGAGGGATCACGTTCCCGGCGAAGGGCGTGCGGATGAAGTGCGTGGGACGCGCGGAGTTCGGCTGAACGGTGAGGGGATCGTAGATCTGGTAGCGGGTTGCGTCGACGTTGAGGAGGCGGGAGAAGTCGCCTTCGCGATTGGCGAGAGTGGCTACGGTGCGATTGAGATTGCCCTCGGGGCGCTTCTGGTCGCGGAAGCCGGCGTACGAAAGGAAGAAGAAGAGCTTGTTGCGGCCATCGAAGAGTTTGGGGATGCGTACAGGACCGCCGATGGTGGCGGTGTATGTGTTGGAGTGGCCCGAGCCCTGCTTGTCCTGGGAGCGGAGTTGGTTGGCGAGGGCTGAGTTGCCGGCGGATTCGGCGGCGGCGATGTCGCGGTAGTATTTTTGCTTGACGAAGAACGGGGTGCCGTTCCAACGCTGCTGCCAGTGCTGCTCGGTAGCGGTGCCGTGGTAGTCGTTGGTGCCTGCCTTGGTCATCATGGAGATGTTGACGCCGGTGGTGTGGCCGATGGAGGCGTCGAAGCGGGAGGTCTCCACTTTGAACTCCTGGAGGGAGTCGGCGACAGGGAGGTAGGAGGGGCCACGGCCACGGGAGTTGGGGGCGCCGTCGATGGAGAACTCGTTACCGCCGACCTTGCCCGCGGCGCTGTAGTCGGAAGCTCCGCCGAGGGTGTGGAGGCTGTTGTATTTGTTGACGCCACCGGCCTGGATACCCGGGGTGAGCATGACCAGGAGGGCGGGGTTATTGCCGAGAGCGGGCAGATTCATCATGGTTTTGTTGTCCATGACGCGGCCGGCGGAGACGGCGTTGGTTTCGAGCAGGGGGGCGTCGGCGGTGACTGAGATGGAATCGGTGACGGCGCCGATTTCCAGTTGCAGGTCGACCTGAAGGCGGGTACTCACCGGGAGTGTGATCCCTTTACGAATCAGCTTTTTGAACCCTTCGGCTTCACCTGTCACTTCATAGCTGCCGGGAAGCAGCAAGGGGGCTTCGTAGTAGCCCGTGTCGTTGGTTTTGAGGGATTGATGGACGCCGGTGTCGACGTTGGTGATGCTGATACCAGCAGCAGCAATGGTGGTGCCCTGCGGGTCGAGGACCCGGCCGTAGATCATGGAGCGGGTTTCCTGACCCGCGAGAGGGCTGAGGCACAGCAGTGCGAGGGCAATGGCGAACGTGGCTTTCTTCATCGATTTTCCCCTGAAGTTTCGGTGGTGGTTGGAATACGGTTGATGATGACTTTCTGGCGGGCGGCGTCAGTTTGGAACTTGCCGGCGCGGATATCTTCCTCACGGAAAACGGCCATGAGGATTTCGCGGGCTTTGGTGCGCTCGCGGTCGTAGATGATGTAAATGGAGCCGTCGGGGGCCTGGACGCCGTCGGGGTAGGAGACGCTCATGCGCTCATCGAGCATCAGTTCGCCGGTCCAGGTGGCGCCGTCGTCGGTGGAGAGGTAGGCGGCAAGATGGGAGCGCTTGCGGTCGGCTTGGGGGGCGTGACGGATCATGAGCAGGTTGCCGGACTTGAGGCGGCGGATGAAGAAGCGGGTGGTGGGATGGGGGATGCCGGTGTCGGTCCAGCCGGACCAGGTGCGTCCTTTATCGGTGGAGGTGGAGGCTCCGATGCCGAAGCGGGTACGGGCGAGCATGAGGAGTGAGCCATCCTTGCGCTCGATGACCATGTGTTCGTCGAAGTCGGTGTCGGGCGGGGTGGCTTTGCCCCGCAGTTGGAAGGTTTTCCCCTGATCGGTGGAGACCCAGACGGAGGAGCCGTAGCGGTCTGGGGAGCGGTGGGTGTGATGCTCGATGGTCTCGGGAGAGAGGTTGAGATTGGCGGCGCGGTTTTCCCGTTCGATCTCCGGGTTGCGGGCCCAGCCTGCGATGGGGAGGAGCCACTCCTTGTTGCGGGTGACGGTGGGTTTGTTCATCATGACGCCGTCAGCGATGCGGCGCGGTTCGGACCAGCGGGAGTCTTCGCTGTTGGGGTTGTCGTTACGGATAGCCCAGACTCCGCCACGGCCATCCCACTTGGTGTAGCTTTGGGCCCAGAAGAGCCAGAGCTTGCCGGTGGGGTCGATCCAGAGAACGGGGTCGTAGGCGCGGACGAGGCCGTCGGGGTCGACAGCGACTTTGATGGGGGACCAGGGTTGGCCATCGCCCGCGGCAGTGGAAATCACCACGAAGTTCTGACGGCCTTCTCCGGTCCCGCCGGAGTACCATGTAGCCCAGAGCCGGCCATTAGAGGCGCGCTCAATTCCGGGGATGCCCTGCCACTTGCGTCCGGTGTCCTGGTAATCGGGTCCAGGGTTGGGGATGACTCGGGGCGGGTCCATGGCCGGGTCAGCGGCAAACAGGGCGAGTGCCCACACAAAACAGAGTGTGAATCGCATTGAGGTCGATTCTAGCGGGGAAAATGTGTGGAAAGGGAGTCTTGCTACGGTTGCGTAACGGTTGAGAACGTATTGAAAACGTGGGAGATTTGACTAACGGCAGTCCGCCAGCATGGGAGACAGCCTCTCATCGGAGGGGGCGACGGTGAGGGCTTGCTCCAGATCCGCGCGGGCGGCGTCGCAGCCTTTGGTGAACCAGCGCACGACGGCGCGGCCGATCAAACCGTCGGTGGAGCGGGGGTTCAGGGCCAACGCACGATCAAAGGCGGCTTCGGCCTGGAGCAGAGTGCGGTCGCGATGCCCGCCGTTCTCGCTTTCCGCCTGGCGGACCATGGACCAGCCAACCATCGCGTGTGCTTTGGGGGATCGAGGATGGGCCGCCGCTGTATACTCCCACAGCGCCTGTTCGGTTCGCCACTGATAGGTGACGTGCCACGACGCGCCTATGGCCACCAGCCCCGCCAGAACGAGTAGGGGAGGACGAGCCTTGGCGGCGAGCATGGTGACGGCAGCAGCGGTGAGATAGAGGGACCGCTCCGCCACCAGGACACCGATCGGCGCCAGGTTCGACACAGGAAAAACGGTGATGCCAAACCAGCCCAGTGCCAGCAACAGGTCGCGGCGCGGCAAGACGATCCAGAGAGAAGCCGCAAACAGGGCAGCCGTGGCCAGCCAAGTCGACTCCGCCACCGGCATGCCCATGAGGCTGTCCCGCAAGTGTCCGTAATAGACCGTTTGACCCGTTGGCCAGATACATAGCCGGATGGAATGAGCGAGCGAGATGATCACCGACTTGGCCCATAAGGTGAGGGATGCGTGCTGGCCAATGACGGTGGCATCGGGAGGCAGGAGCAGTGAGCCGAGCACGGCGAATCTGACGCCAGCAGCGGTCACGGCAAGCAAAGCGTAGCGTGCCAGCACGAGCCACGGCGGCCTGGCGATCAGCCATAGTAAGCCGACGCCTGCGAAAGCGGATTCTTTGACGAGCATGGCGGCGCCCAGGGCCAGCAGACCAAGTGGATGCCGCCCCGCGCGGCAGGCGAGAACCGCCGCCAGAACAAGCAATGCGGCGAGCAGATCCAACTGCCCGTAGACCGGGATGACTGCTTCGGCATGTACGGGGTGAACGGCAAACAGGAGAGCCGCTGCCAGGGCGCCTGCACCCCACAGCGGCTCCAGAACGAGGAAAAGAAGCCAGGAAGCTCCGGCATGTAACCCAAGGGAAACCAGGTGGTAGCCGGCGGGAGAATCGCCGAAAGCGAGCTTCTGCAACCAGAGCCAACTGAGGCCTAACGGGCGGTACAGTCCGCTGAGCGTGTATCCCGCCCAGTAATCTTCAGTCCAAAACGAAACGGCCGGCATAGCCAGCCGCTTCGGTACTACATAAAGATCGTCCGCGAGAAAGCCGGTTGTGAAAGAGGGCGCAAGGGCCAACCCGGCGGCGAGGGCGATGCCTAACGCTTGGAGGCGGCGCGCCGACGCCATGCGATCACCAGGGACCCAGCTCCTAGACCTAACAGTGCGAGCGAAGCGGGCTCGGGAACCGCGCCTGCCTCAAAACGGAAGTCATCGATGGTGGGGCTGAAGGTCCCGCCGCCGGTGGCTGCGGTCATTGCGATTCGTACCGCGGCGAAGCTGCCCGCGCCCTGCTGGAGCCCGAAAAACGTGTCGGAACTGGTAACGTTGAAGGCTGTGTTGTAGGTCTCGGTGACGGAAGTCATGGCCGTGTCTGAATAGAAAGTGACGCTGGAAATGGTGAAATTGTGGGAAGTGAACGCGGAGGAGTTGGCGAGGAACCCAAAGCGGTCCATGAGTGAGGGAAAACGGACATCGAGAGAGGCGCTACTAAATATGTCGGCATCCAGAATCCCGCTGTAGACATAAATTGTGTGCCCGATGTTCGATTCACGGATGCTGGCTCCGGCTTCGGTATATGCCGCGGGACTGGTGGCGGATGTACTGCCACTGAACGTCATCGTGGTTGGGGCGCTGAAGTTGGCCGCCGGGATCAAGGTCGCTGCCGGGACGGATACGGCCAGCGCGGCAAAGAGACATAGAAAGCGATGCATGTCGAAAAAAAGCTCCAGGGTGGACAGAATGTACTTAGGTTACTATGTTCTGTATCTACACTTATAGTTGAAGTGGACTAGTTAGTACCACGAAGGGTGGCAGGTGAGTACTATTTTGACTGTTATTGGCGGGTGGACCAATTGAGCAGGAAGCGGAGGTTGGCGTCTTCTGGGGGGCGCGCAGGAACAGCCATGAGGAATCGTTTGCCGTCCGCGGCGACATCCCACACCGGCTTGCCACGGCGTAGGACCAGGGCCGGTTGGCGGAAGAGGATCCGCGGGGGATCGGCGATGCCTGTGGAGTCGGGTGGATGGATGGAGACGGCGGCTACGGCGGGCTCACCGGCGATGAAGAAGAGTTCCTTGCCGCTGCGGGACCAGCGGGGGTGTCCGCCACCGCTCATGGAGATGCGCCAACGGCGGGGATTGGAAGTGAGTTCGCGGATGTAGACTTCGTCCTGTCCGGACTCGTCGGAAGTGTAGGCGATCATTGTGCCGTCGGGGGAAAAGCGGGCCCAACGCTCGTTGCCTTTGCCGTTGGTGAGTTGCTTGCCCGGGCCCGTAAGGGAGCGGGTCCAAAGGTCAAACTGGGTTTCGGTGCTGTCCACCTGATAAAGAAGGACGCCTTTGGAGGAGATGTCTTGTGGGAACTGGGAATGGTCGGGGGCGGAGTCGACACGCTGGGCGGATTCCGAGGCCAGCAGGTTCTGGCGGTAGAGCAGAGGGAGTCCGGAGCGGCCGCTTTGGAAGAACATCTGCCTGGCATCGGGAGTGAAGACAGGGTCGCCGTCGTTGGAGGGATCGGTGGTGACAAGGCGGGATGCGCCGCTGGCTTTGTCGACGATGGAGATGTCGCGGGTGCCGTAGTCGGTGTCCATGCCTTCCATGGCGACGCTGGCTCCGTCGGGAGCGATGCGGAGGGAGCCGTAATCCCGCGGATCGCCGAGCGTCGCGAGGGTGCGGCCTTCGCGATCGAACCAGGTGGGCTGGCTGGAACGGTAGAGGCTGGGAGTAATGAGGAGATAACGTGTTCCAGCGGTGGAGAAGGAGCAGGTGGCGGCCCCGGTCTGGGGGGTTCCCGTGGCGACAAGTTCGGGTTTGCCGGTAAGAGTTCCCTGCCCCGGATCGAAGCGGGTGGCGAAGATTGCGCCCGTCTGCTGGTAGACGAGGTAGCCGATGCGGCGGTCGGGCGATTCGGCGTATTCGGCGGCGCTGATCTCTTCCATCGGGATGAGGAGGCGGGTGGTGGCGGGACGATCGCTACCGGAGAGGGTGCCGAAGTAAATGCCGCTGAGACCCGGCTTGAGACTGCGCACGTAGAGAAGAAAGTTGCGGCCTCCGGGGAGGAACCAGGGCCAGCGATGGAGGTTTTCGGCGCGAGAGGAGTCGAGAGCAGTGGCGGGAACGGCTGCGCCACCTGATGAGGGCACCATATGGAGGGGCCCGGTGGATTGCGGAGCGAACAGGATCTGGCCGTGCTGATTCCAGGAGCCGCCGCGAGGTTGGGGCGCAAGGCCGATGACTTGGACGGTGGAATCGGAAAGCAGGATGCGCTTCAGCTTCTGCTGGGCGAAGAAGGCCACTTCGCGGCTATCGGGGGACCAGAAAGGGAGCGATGCACCATCTGTGCCAGGCAGGGCTTGGATGCCGGGGCGGGACAGAGTACGGAGCCAGAGGCATATTTCGCCGGTAGGACGGGCGGCGGGGAAAACGTAATGGACACCGTTGGGAGAGAGACTGCCGATGCCGCTATCGGGGAGGAGCTGCGCTTCGGCGGGAATTCGAAGGACGGATTCGATGCGATTGGTGAAAGGGGGCTCAGGTTTCGGAAGGAAGAAATAGGCGAGAGGAAGTGCGAGGACAACAGCAGCGATCAGCCAGTAGGTCTTTCCGGGCTTGATGGCGGGGGGTGGTTCTTGCGGCGGAACGGCGGCTACGGGTTCGATGGTGATGGCGCGGACCTGGGGAATGTAGCTGCCTTTGGGGACTTCGATGCGGAGGGTGGTGGAGGCCCCTTCTTCCTCATAGTAGGTTTGCAGCGCGGCGCGAAGGCGATGGGCTTGGGTGCGGACAACGGGGTCGGTGCGAGAGTCGAAGTGCTCACCACGGGCGAAGACTTCGCTGCCGATCAGGTATTCCTTCAGTTCGGCTTCACGGCCATCGAGCCACCGATCCATGATGAAGCGGAGGAATTGGCTGGTGCGCTCAGAGCGGGCGAAGGCGGGGCTCGAGAGAATTTTCTCGAGATGTTGCACGACTTCCTGACGCTCCGGGCGTCCGAGAACGCCTGGGGCCCCTGCCAGCTTCATAGCTGCATGTTATACCATGCGGAGGGCGGAAGGAGGATGGAGTTGACGCGAAATCTGTTGGGCTTGCTGTTCATCGGTTTGTTGATGGGACAAAGCGACCGATTTGCAGGGTCGCGGGCCGACGAAGGACGGGACATGGCCGCTGGAGGCGCGGGGTTTGGGCGAGTTTCCGGAAGGATGGGCATCGGTGTATCCGGGTGGTGGAAATGGGGATCGGGGAGGACTTGCTTCGAAGGTGGTATTCGCGAGTGCGGCGAGGCGGGGCGTGGGTGGAGCCATGGTGGGCCAACCACTCCGGCATGCGGTTACGGTATGAACTGGAGCGACGGAGTGACCATATCGGGTTTCGGGTGGTGGTGGTGAGCGACACGAATTGACACAAATTGACAACAATTTACAACAATTCGGTTTTTTGGGTAGGGAGTGCTTACTGTTTTTGCAAGAGTGCGGGCCAGTTGAGGATGACGTGGAGGGACGGGGGCTCGAGTTCGGTTTCGGCGGGTTCGGCGATGAGGAAGCGTTTGCCGTCGGGGTGGATGTCCCAGGTGCGCACTGGGCCGAGAGGGATGCGAGTGCGGAAGAGAGCGACTGGAGTGCCGGGGCGGAAGCCGTCGCCGGAAATGGAAATCGGAACTGCGTAGAGAGAGGTGGTGTCCTGAAAGAAGAGGTGGCCATCGCCGCTCCAGCGGGGGTTGCTGCCGCCGTTGACGGAGATCTGCCACTGCGTGCCTTGGCCGGAGGCGGGGCGGACGTAGACTTCGCGGCGGCCGGTGGCATCCGAGGCGAAGGCAATAAATCGGCCATCGGGAGAAAATGCGCCGTTCAGTTCGGCGTGAGGGGTCTGGAGCCAGGGAGTGGGCGGGCCAAAGGAGCCATCGGCATTGCGGGTGACGGTATAGATATCGCTTCCTGTGCTGGCACCCGTAATCGTGACGAGGAGAGTGCGGCCGTTGGGGGACCACGAAGTGGGGAACTCAGCTTGCGGACCGTTGAGGATCGGGCGGCGGGGGCCGCCATTCACGGGTTGGAGGGAGACGTCGATTTGTCCATCCTGGCTGGAGGCGACGGCGAGTTCGCGGCCATCCGGGCTCCATACCGGGTAGAGGGTGCCTTGCGCAGTGGAGGGTAACCGGTTGCGCACGCCGGTGAGGAGGTTGGTGACGTGAATATCGGTTTTGCCTGGTTCGAGAAGCGGGAACGCGGCTTGTGTGCCGTCTGGGGAGATATTGACGAAATTGGACACGGCACCCGTATCGAGGCAAGGAATAGCTTGGCCGGAGCGATCCCGCCAAACGAACTGCCGGCGGCGGGACAAGAAGGAGTCCATCCAGAGGACGGATCCATCGGAGGAGGCGCTGAAGTCGGAGCCGGTGTTGACGATGGGGACAGGCTCGCCTTGGGGCGTGCCGGTGTTGGGGTCGACTTTGAGGGCCCAGAGGCCAGGAGTTTGGGGCTCGATTTGAAAGAGGATGTAGCCTTGAGAGGACCAGGCGGGGAATGCGCCGGAGGGATGAATGGTCTGTCTACTGCCGGTTGCAGGATCGATGAGCCGCAGGCTTTGGGTGGCGAGATTGCCGTAGCCGGCGACGATGAGGCGTTTCGAGGTGGGCAGATAGAAGGGGTTGAAATACATGTTGCCGCGCTCTTGCACAATAGGTTTTGCTTCGCCCCTGGAGGCGGAAACTTCCAGGATGCCGTTGCTGAGCGTGCTGAACAGGATGGATTTGCCATCGTGGCTCCAGGAGCCGCCGCGGAAATCGGACTTGAGGCGAGTGAGGGTGACGGGAGCGCCACCGCCGAGCGCGAGGGATACTTTCTTCAGTTGACTACCGGAGACGAAGGCGAGTTGGCTGCTGTCAGGGGACCACATGGGCGCCTCGGCTCCATCGGTGCCTTCCAGCAGATTGGGTTTTTCGGAGGCGAGGGATCTGGCCCAGAGCTTACCTCCGGAGATGTAGACGGCGTGCCGGCCATCGGGGGATATTGCGGCGCGGCTGGTGAAGGTGAAGTTGGGAGCGTCCTTGACGGGGATGGAGAAGGAACTAAGGGCGGCTGCTGGTGGCTTCGCGCTGAAGAGGAGGTAGGCCAGGGCCGCGGCGGCGAAGGTAGCAAGCGCGGCGATGGCCCAGGGGAGGCGGGTTGTTGCGGGTTTGCTGATGGCTTGTGGCGGCGGCGGGGCGGAGGCGTTGTCGATGGCGATTCGGGCTTCGCCGATGTCGCGGAGGCGGTTTTTCAGATTGCGGTCGAGGCAGCGGCGGAGGAGTTCGCGGATGCTGGCTGGCGTATCGGCGGGGAGTTGGGCGAGGTCGATGTCTTTACGGAGGACATCGGCTAACGTGTGCGAAAGCGTTTCGCCGTCGAAGAGGCGGGAGCCGCAGAGGAGTTCGTAGAGGACGACGCCGTAGGCCCAGATGTCGGCGCGGCGATCGACGGGTTTACCGGAGGCTTGCTCGGGGCTCATGTAGCCGGCGGTGCCGAGGATGAGGCCGGCTTGGGTGGCTCGGATGGTGGGCGAATCGGCGGAGGGCGGAGTTGCCGTGCTGTTTTCGGCTGCGGATTTGGCGAGGCCGAAGTCGAGGATCTTTACGGCGCCTTCGGGGGTGATTTTGATGTTCGCGGGTTTCAGATCGCGATGGATGATGCCTTTGTCGTGGGCGGCTTCGAGAGCTTCGGCGATCTGGCGGGCGATGGGGAGAGCTTCGTTGATCGGGAGTGGTGTGGGGAGCGTGGCGCCTTCCACCAGTTCCATGATGATGGCGTTGCCTTCAAGTCCGTAGATGGCGGCGATGTTGGGGTGATTGAGGGCGGCGAGGGATTGCGCTTCGCGCTCGAAGCGGGTGCGGTAGTCGGGGTCGGCGGCCAGAGCCTCGGGGAGAACCTTGATAGCGACGTCGCGGTTGAGCTTGGAGTCACGGGCGCGGTAGACCTCGCCCATGCCTCCTTTGCCGAGGAGGTTGAGAATCTGGTAGTGGGCCAGGGATTCGCCGGGGAGCAAGGTAGAAGATAGTTTATCGCGAGTGGTTCCGATTTTGGAGATGGGGCCCGGAGTATTGTCCCCCGGACCACAAACTGGATTCGTTGTCACCCACTTCGCCGATGTAGAGATATTTGCCGGAGGTGTTCACGGCGGCGGTCAAATCGACGAGAAACCGGCGGCGCCGGGGATGCGGGTCACCTCGCATGTTCGACGCGTCCCTTAGGTTACGGCTCAGAATCTAGAAGGTCATGCGGAACTCGAGATAGACCGTGCGCGGGGCGTTGTCCTGCTGGGGACGGATCTGCCCGAAGTTTGCGCTGGTGACGTTGGGCGGGTTGCCCACCAGGCCTGTGAAGTAAGGCGTGTTGAGCGAATTGATGAAGTCGGCGCGGACCTGCGTCTTCACACGTTCCTTAATGATCGGGATGTCCTTTACGATGGAGAAATCGTAGTTCTTGAAGCCCATGTAGCGGACATCGGGGAAGCGCGTGGGGAAATTGCGGAGCGTGAAGGGCGCGGGGCCGGCGACGCGCGGGAAGAGGCTGGTGTCGAACCAGCGGTTCAAGTCGCGCTGGCCGGAGGGGAGCTTCGCACTACGGGCTTCGAGCGGGGCGGCATTGGGGAAGTCGATGGGGAACCCGCTTTGGAAGGTCCAGTTCCAGCCAAGACGCCAGCCACCCAGGAGCCGGCCTTTGCCGAAAGGCAGTTCGTAGGTTCCCAGGAATGACAGCTTCTGGGGAACGTCGAAGATGGTGAGGCGCTTTTCGAGAACCGGGTTGAGCAAGTCGTTCGGGTTAATGTCCTGGGCGTTGAGGAGTTGGAGCTGTTCGAGGTTTTTCGCGGCCATGTAATTGGCTTGCAGATTGAGGCCTCGGGAGAAACGCTTGCGGACACTGAACTGGAAGGCATCGTAGCGCGTCTTGCCGGCGGGGATGTTGCTGACCGAGACACCGGAATACTGCGGGAAGGCAACCAGCAGCGACTGGCGCGGAATGGTGGCTCCGTTGAGAGCCGCGTTGTTCGGGAGAAGGCCAGCCATCGGGTTGGCGATGCGCTCACTGTAGTAGGAGGCGGCTTTGCCGAGCTCGGAGACGGGGATGGAGTTGAGCTGGGCGCTGATGGGGAGTTGGGTGGTGAAATTGCCGACGTAGCTGGCATCGGCAAGGATGCCGAAGAACGTGCGCTGGATGCCGAAGGACACCTGCTTCGAGATGGGCAGCGGACGGTCCGTGTAAGCAACGCCGAGGCCGAGGCCGAGATCGGTCGAGGTGCCGAGGCTGGAGCCCACGGGGCGAAGGAGTCCGTTGGGGAACGGATTGGAGAGCGAACCGGAAGGCGTCAGGTTATCGACGGTGGTGATCATGGGCGTGGCGCGAGAGAAGCCGGTGCTTGGCCCGAGGGCCCACTGGCCGAGCGTGTAGAGGCCGAAGCCGCCACGGATCACGGTTTTGCTATCGACGGAGTAGGCGACACCAATGCGGGGCTGGAAGTTGTTGCGGTCGGGAGCAAAGGCATAACGCGAATCACCTTCCGAACCTGCGTAGAGCAAACCACCGGTGAGGGAGCGGCAGGCCGGGCAGTTGGCCACCGCGGCGTTCGATTTCACCTGATCTGCGATGGGGCTGGCCTGGCCGAAAGCGAAGCCGCGGGTCTGGCGGTTGTAGCGTTCGGCAATGGGTGATTCGTAATCCCAGCGCAGGCCGAGGTTGAGGGTGAGTTTGCGGGTGAGCTTCCAATCGTCCTGGAAGAAGAGGGCGTAGTAGCGGCTCTTGTAGGCAGGGATGATGGGAATGTCGATGCTGCCGGAGGTGGGGTAGCCGAGCAGGGCGCTGGCGATTTCGTTTCCGGAGAAGGCATCGGCGCGATTGGGATCGGCTTGCGTCCACAGGCGGGTGAACTGGAAGTTGCCGCCCGAGTTGCCGTAGGAGGACACGTTGGTGCGGAACTCGCGCGCTTCGACACCGAACTTCATGACGTGAGTCCCCATGGTCTTTCCGCCGGTGGCGCCGAGCGTGTAGGTATCATCGGCTTGCGTGTTGGGACCGGAGCCCTGCGACATGTAGGTGCCCATGCCAATGAAGGGATACTGCGGACGAAGCATTCCGGAGACCATGGATTCGGGGAAGCCGAGGTCGCGGGGGTTGAAGTTGAGGGTGGCATCGTTGCCGGCGAGGTTTTCCAGGCGAGCGACGCCGGCGCGCACGTTGAGCGTGGTGGATGGGTTGATGACCTCAGTCCAGTCGATGGTGATGGTGCGGCCACGGCGGACGCGGGGGAGAATGGTGCTGGTTTCGGCTGGGTTGCCTGCCGGATAGCGCTGGTCGCAGCAGCGGGTCATGTTGGTTTCGCCGTAGCGTCCGAAGAAGGCACGGCGATCGTTGGCCCGAACGTCGAGGCGTCCGGTCCACTGCCACAGCTCGCCGCTGTTGTCGGAGGTCTGGAAGAAGTTGTTGACTTGGGCGGGGCCTTCGCCGGGGATGGTGGGATTGGGGTAATAGTTGACGATTTTGGAACCGACGGGATTGATTTCGGCGGTGGGGATGCGGTTGCCAGCGTAGGGTGTGCGGATGAAGTTGCTGCCGCTGGCGCGGGTGGATTTTGGGTCGTAGATGGTTACGGCAGCGCCGGTGGCTGCGCGGAGGTTGGAGAAATCGCCACGCTTCATTTCGGGGAGGGGCGTGGTGAACTGGCTGGTGTAGAGGGAGTTCGAGGGGTTCGAGTCATAGCTCACCATGTAGAAGAGCTTGTTGCGGAGATCGACAACTTTGGGGATCCAGATGGGGCCGGTGGAGTGGAAACCGTAGTTGTGCGCGGTACGATCGGGGCGGGCCACGCCCTGGCGGTTGTTGGACCAGGTGTTGCCGGCGAGGCGGTTGTCGAAGTAGCGGTCGAACATGGCGCCGTGAAAATCATTTGTGCCGGATTTTGTCGTGGTGGTGATGATGCCGCCGCCGGTGCGCCCGTATTGGGCATCGAAGATGTTGGTGAGGACGCGGAATTCCTGGACGGAGTCGAGGGCGGGGATCATGACCACCTGGCGGTCGCCTTTGGCGTCGCTGGTGCCATCAATGAGGATATCGGTGTTCGATTCGGTGCCCGCGAGTCCGGAGGCGGCACCGTTGATGGCGGTGCGGGAGTTGGCGAGGCCGTCGAGGGAGAATTCAGTGCCTTGATTGACGGAGGGTTTGAACACGCCGGGCATGGCGAAGGCGAGCTGATAGACGTTGCGGCCGGCGTTGGGGACGTTGAGGAGGAGGTTGCTATCAACGATGCCGCCGCGAGAGGCGGTTTCGGTTTCGAGAAGCGACATCTGGGAACTGACGGTGATCTTTTCCGATTGAGCGCCGAGTTCCAGGGCTACGTCGAGGGCAGCACGGACGGAGATCTGGAGCTCGACTTTTTCGCGGACAAATTTTTTGAAGCCGCTGGCTTCCACTTCGACGGTGTAATCGCCGGGGATGAGGAACGGGATGGAATAGCGGCCCGCTTCATTGGAGACGGCTTCGGAGGCCGCGTTGGTGCGGGTATTGAGGGCTTTGACCTTGGCTCCGGGCACGGAAGCGCCGGCGGGATCCGTGATGAGTCCGGTAAGGCTGGCGCGGAAATCCTGGGCATGGAGAATGGTGGCCAGGAACAGGATGGGGAGCACCCGTTGGGTAGTGTTTTTCATCATGGAGACTTGCCTCTTACTGGGTTTGAATCTATCACACTGCCGGTGTGGAATGGTGGTCTTATTCGGGGGTGACGAGGGTCAAGCGTCCATTGGTGGCGTGATGGAAATAGCGAGCCAAAACCTTTTGCATGCCGGTGCACTGGAGAAGTTTGGCGGGGTCGGGAGGGCGGTGCGTTTCGTGGAGAAGGTAGAGTTCGAAGCGGAGGGTGCGTGGAGATAAGGCGCGGGGGCCGTTGGCGGCGATAATATCGGCGATGGTGACGGGCACGGTATCGCCGCCTGTGGAGGAACCGTTGGATTGGGGGGTTGCGCCGAGGATGACGAAGGTATCCGGGACTTCTTCGGCTGGGATAAGGCCCATGGAGTACAGGTCGAGGGCGGAGAGGCCGGTGGGTGCGCCCCAGGGAGCGTTGGCGCCGCTGCTGGATCCGTCGGAGTTTTTGATGACGGTCATACCTCCCATATTGGATTCCTGCGGATAGGCGGAGTCAGTGAAGAGGGACCAGACGGGGTGGAGCGCCGGGGTGAAGAGGAATGGGCTCCAGTGGCCTTTGCCATCGAGGAGGGCGTCTTCGTGCGGCTTCTTCCATTTGAGCTGGGCGACCCAGTGGTGCGTCATTTCGTGGGCCATCCAGGCAACGGCGAAGGGGAAGTTGCGGAAGTTGCGTCCTTCGTAGGTGGCTGTTTCGCGGAAGCGCGGGCCAAGGAAGACGGGTCCGGCGACTTGCAGGAGCGACTTGGAGTGGACGGATTGGAGGCGATCCTTTTCTTCGTCGCCGGTGGAGTTGCTGGCGCCGTGGTTATGGATGTCGTCGATGCGGAAGTCAGTGAGGGCGATAGCGAGGTCGGCGGTGGCGGGTAGGCGGCGATAGATTTCGTGGAAGGTGGCATTACGGGCCTTGGAGAGGTAGGGGTAGTGAAAGACTTCGTAGATATTGCCGGAAGTGGAAAGTGTGGCCTTAGGGAGTTGGAGTGCGCGCAGGTCACCGGTGGTAGCGGAATCGGATTCGGCTTTCCATTGGAGGGTGGTGGGATCTTTGAGGTTGATTTTTGGGAGATAGAAGTGGAGGGTGCGGCCTTCGGCGAAGGCGAGTCCGGCGCCGGGGCAGTCGGTTCCGGTGACTTCACCGGATGGATTGCGGACGAGGCAGACGAGTTCTGGAATATTGTTTTTGATGCGGAGGACATGGGCTTCGCCCGCGCTCATGGCGACCACGCTTGTGAGGGCGGGCGCCTGGCCGGAGAGTGAGACGGTGAAATGAAGAGTGGAACCTTCGTCGCGGAGTTCGGCGCGGCGGAGCGGGCCATCGAGGAGGGTGACGGAGTCGAGGAGTTGACCGGGCGCGGGGCGGCCGTGGAAGAGGCCGGTGACTCCATCTTTCTCGGCGACTTTGCCGTACTGGAATTCGATGACGCCGTTGGGATGGAGGATTGCCTGGTAGTGGCTTTCGCCGAGTGGATCGTAGGCTTCGATGGGGGATTGGTAGCGGACGGCTTGCCAGGTGACGGTGAAGGTGGAAGGAGTGGCATTCGTAGAAATGCGGGTGGAATTGGCGGCGTTGAGTCCCCAGAAAGGGGAGATCATGCGGCGATCGCCTTTGATGGCGGCAACGTCGAGCGCGGAGGCGAGGGAGTGCATGGTGCCGTCCGGCCAAGTGTCGCGCTGCGGGTAGGTGGTGGATTCAGGAGCGTCGAATGTGAGACTGCCGTTGAGGTTGATGTAGACTTCGCGATAGGTTTTTCCGCCGAAGGGGAAGGCGAACGGAAGTATGGTGCGCCAACTGTGGCTTTTGGGATCGGTGGGTGGGCCGAGGGGAGTGCCGGGTTTAAGGGGCCGCACCGCGCTGATGGAGCGTAGATAGCCGCGCGTGGAGGGAGTGTAGCGGATCCGTTTGTGTTCGAGGTTGAAGTAGTGAGCGGGCTTGCGAAGGAGTGAACCGATGGGAACCGGGACAGCGGCTTGCAGGGTGGCGGCACTGAGTAAGAACACAAGCATGGGATGTCGTGTCGGCCTAGACTAAAGGTTTATGAAATACATTCTATTTATTGTCCCCCTGTGTTTGTGGGGACAGGGCAGTTCCCTGCCCCCACTACGGCCACCGGCGGTGCCGTTGATTGCACATGATCCGTATTTCAGTGTGTGGTCTGCGGCGGACCGGCTGTCGACAATGACCAAGCATTGGACGGGAACGGATCAACCCCTGGCCGGGGTGTTGCGTGTGGATGGCGTGGGGCTGCGGTTTCTCGGGCAATGGGTGCGCAGCGGACCGGCCATGCAACAGACTTCGGTGCAGGTGACGCCGACGCGAACGGTGTATACGTTCGAGGAGCGCGGCGTGCGATTGACCGTGACATTTTTCACTCCAGCACTGGCGGACGATCTGGATGTATTGTCGCGGCCGGCCACGTATGTGATGTTCGATGTGGCATCGACGGATGGGCGGGAACACGACGTGTCGGTGTATTTCGATGCGGGCGCGGCGCTGGCGGTGAATGCGCCTGAGCAGCGCGTGCATGTATCGCGAGTCCGGTATGGAGGATTGGAGGTGCTGCGGGCGGGATCCATGGAGCAGCCGGTATTGCAGAAGGCCGGGGACAATTTGCGGATTGACTGGGGGTATCTGTATTTGGTGACTCCGCCGCAGAGCGGGGCTCGTACGGCATTGGCGCACACCACGCTGCGGAATGAATTCACGGCGAAGGGTGTGTGGCCGGAGAATGATGAGACGGAGCCGCCGGCGCAGACCTCGCGGCAGGGGATGGTGCTGGCATCGCGGTTCGATTTGGGCAAAGTGGGAACATCGGCGGTGTCGCGGTGGGCGGTAGTGGCCTATGACGATCAGTTCAGCATTCAACACTTCTTCCGGAATCTGCGGCCGTACTGGCGCAGGAACGGGGATGGGGCGGCACAGATGTTGCAAGCGGCGGTGAAGGAGATGCCGGCGCTTTTGGAGCGGGCGAAGAAGTTTGACCAGGAGTTGACCGCGGACCTTGTGAAGGCGGGAGGCGGGAAATATGCGCAGATCGCGGTGCTGGCGTACCGACAGGCGATTGCGGCGCATAAGCTGGTGGCGGAACTCGATGGGACTCCGCTGTTCTTTTCAAAGGAGAACTTTTCCAACGGGTGCATCGCGACGGTGGACGTGACGTATCCATCGGCGCCGCTTTTCTTGATACTGAATCCCGAGTTGCTGAAGGGGATGACAACTCCGATTCTGGATTACGCGCAGATGAAGCGGTGGCCGTGGCCGTATGCGCCGCACGATCTGGGGACGTATCCGCTGGCGAACGGACAGGTATATGGCGGCGGAGAGAAAACCGAGGAGCGGCAGATGCCTGTGGAAGAAAGCGGCAACATGCTGATCCTGATGGCGGCCATCGCCAAGGCGGACGGAAACGCGGAATATTCGCGGAAATACTGGCCGCTGCTGGAGAAATGGGCGGCTTATTTGAAAGATAAGGGGATGGATCCGGACAACCAGTTGAGCACGGACGATTTCGCCGGGCACCTGGCGCGGAATACGAATCTTTCGATCAAGGCGATTGTGGCTCTGGGGGCGTTCGGACAATTGGCGGGAAAGTTGGGCAAGGCGCAAGAGGCGGCGGAGTACACGAAACTGGCGAAAGAGTATGCGCGGAAGTGGATGGCGATGGCCGATGACGGGGATCATTATTCGCTGGCGTTCGGACAGAAGGGGACCTGGAGCCAGAAGTACAACCTGGTGTGGGATCGCATTCTGGGATTGGAGTTATTTCCAGCGGAAGTCGCGAAGAAGGAGATGGCGTATTACCGGAAGATGCAGAAGCGGTACGGACTGCCCCTGGATAATCGCGAGACGTACACGAAACTGGACTGGATTCTGTGGTCGGCCACGCTGACGCGAGAGCGAGGGGATTTCGAGGCCCTGACGGCGCCCGTGTTTTCGTTCCTCAATGAATCGGAGAGCAGAGTGCCGATGTCGGACTGGTATTGGACGGAAGGCGGGACGATGCGCGGGTTCCAGGCACGGAGCGTTGTGGGTGGCGTTTTTCTGCAGATGTTGTACGATGATTCGATCTGGAAGAAGTGGGTGGGACGGGTTCGGAGATAGAAAGAACGGTGTGAGATGGCTGACAAAAACCGGGAGTTACTGGTAGCGCTGCTGCACGAGGCGGCGCAGGTGGAGCACACGCTGCTGTGTGCCTATTTGTATGCGGCCTATACGTTGAAGACGATGCCGCAGGAGTTTGTCGGGGAGGGCGAAGAGAATCCGCGGCGGGCGCTGCAGTTCGAACTGACGCGGGCCTGGAAACAGAGCATCCTCATGGCGGCGCGGGAAGAGATGCGGCACGTGCATTACGTGCAAAGCCTGCTGCGGACTTTGGGGGAGCGGGCGTGGTTCGTGCTGCCCGTGCGAAATGAGATTGGCAACTGGGTGTTTCGCGACTGGCGCGAGAAGGTGTTTGTCAACCGGCAGGCGCAGATGGAGGATGTGGAGATCCCGCTGGCCACGTTGCGCCAGGACACGGCGCAGCGCTTCGTATTGTATGAATCTGGGGACTGGATGCAGGATGCGAATCCTTTCGGGCCACGGATCACCAAGCTGTTCGAGAAGCTGTTCTCGTTCGAAATCAAGACACACATCGAACAGATCGTGATGCAGGTGCCGGACCAGGAGTTGCAGAGCAAGTTGCGGGAGCAACTGACGAGTCTCTATGCGTCGGGACCAGCGGGAGACAGCCTGGGGGAGACGAGGGTGGGGTCCACCGTTACGGAAGGCGAAGGGGACGATCTGCCGAAGTTCACGTCCATTGCGGACCTTTATCTGAATGGGATTCTCCCGTTGTTTCAGGAGGGATTCGAACTGGGGTGGGTGAAGCGGAACAACTTCAATCTGACAGCGGAGTTGTCGGCAGCGACGCAGGGTTCTGTTTCGGTGGGTCCGGAGCCGCGAACGGCAAAATTCTCGAAGCTGGTGGCGTCTGATTTTTCCGATCCAATCGACAATTACGAAGATGTTTCCAAGCTGATCACGGAGATTGTGACGGAAGGCGAGGGCATGTCGAACTTCGAGTTCCGGGCGGAGTCGATGCTGGGGGATGTGGAGCGATGGGGCGGGGCTTCGGCATTCGCGAGGTTGGTGCAGATGAACAGCGAGCAGGTGGCGGATGCGATGCTGTTGCGCAACTCGCATGCCTACCGGTTCGCCATGATCCTTCGCGGCCTGGAGAAGGAGCAGACCGCGCACCCGGACTTTTCACCTGCGCGGGAGCCGCTGGTGGTGGATCCCTGCATCCGCATGCGCCAGTTGACACATGAGTTGCCGGGGCACTTCAATGCCTGCTACCTGGTGTTGCTGACGTGGCTGGAGCGGATCTACGAAACGGAGAACTGGAACGAGGACGCAAGGCGGCGCCATGCGATTGAGCAGATTGCGACATGGCCGATGATGTCGATGGCGATCCGGCCGTTTCTGGAATTGTCGTCGTATCTTCCGGTGCAGGAGACGATGTTGTTCCGCACGGATGCCGAGGCGTTGCCGATGCTTCCGGTATTCGCGCGGCAATTGCTGGAACTGTTTTTAGCCAACGACCGCACACCGCCGACAGTGGCGCAGATGGATACGCTGGCAGTGCGGGTGCTGGGGGCAACCGCGAGTTGGGCGAAGCACATGAAGGAGGCTGTGGAAGGCTCAGAATTGAAGATGCCGCCTTGGGCCCATGAAGGGATCATGACGCGGCTGAACACGCTGGAGCATTTGAAGGAGTTCGCCGAGCAATACAAGTTTCGCGTTGCGGGCGGGTATTCGAATCAATTGCCGGATCTGGCTTATCAGCGCGCCCAAACGCACGCCAAGGATTATGCGGAGGATCCCTATTCCACCGGAGACCCAGCAGGGCCGCAGACAGCGCTGTTTTCCGACACAGCGGTGGTGCGGTTGCGATTTTCGGGTTGGGCGTCGCTGCAAATGGCGACGGACTTCGATCCACCGACCGACGAAGCCGGGTGCACCGGGAATGTCTTTCTGCGCTGTTCGGACGGGCCGGGGAAACGGTTGAACCGTGCATTGAAGTTTCAAGCGACCGCATCAAATGGTGTGATTCTGCGCGAACCTCGGAAGGATCTGCCGCAGATTGGGGTGAACGTGGTGGACGCTAGCCTCCTGATGACGAAGGGCCAAGCTACGGCGGGCTACCGGCCTGTGACCACACCACACGCGGCAATCATGACCAATAGCCAGGCCTATGAGCTGACGGTGACCGGGCTATCGGATTTGTGCAAAATCGAGGCGGCGGCGATTTCAAAGAACCCGGTGCAGATGGAGTTGCAGGCAAAGAAGCATGCCTCGGCGCACCTTGTGGGGCAGAACCACCTGGTGTGGCAGAACGGAGAGCCGATTGACCCGTTTGTGCTCACGGTGCAAGGCAATGTGCCGGATGTGGGTCCGCCGGAGCTCTGGTTTCAGCGCGAGGTGTACAACGAGGGAAAGTCGATTTTGAGCATGACCCCGATACAGCGGTTGTATTCGGCACGATGGATGTTTGGGGGAACGCCGAATGGGCTAGTGCCGGCCTGGGTACCGCGGTCTCAGGTGCGGGAGACGGACGCGACGAAGTTCAGCGAAGCGCGGTCTCTGGCACTGGCGCAGCGGCTGACGGAGTTGCTGAAGACGCCGGTTGATACGCAACAGAAGATGGACGAAGCCGTGTCGCTGGCAGAGCGGATTCCGGCGATTTGCACCCGCTGGCTGGCGGCGCACACGCATTACGGCCATACCATCAGCGGGGATTTCACTCCGGGCTTGCCGACCAATGATATATTCGCGGCGATTGAGCAGGAGACGGGGGTGCAGGTGAGCCTCACCAACAAGGTGCCGCGCACCGAGGCGAACGGGCGGTGGCTGGCGGAATACAATCTGGCCTCCTATGATACGGACGCGATGGCGTGCCTGGTGTACGGGGAGTTGTATATTCCAGTGGATGTGTCCCCGAGTGGGGGGACGATGCGCTTTTCGCACAGCTGGCGCGTGCCTGCGGGATCGAAGGATGCGCTGGTGGCCGTTGGGTGCGACTTCAATAAAGGGATGACGGGGCAGACGGCGGGCGCGAACGGGGCACGAACGGCGACGACGGGCAAAGGAAACGTGCAGGAGACGCTGATGGCGTCAGGGGTGGATTCCTATACGTACAGCATCGGGCTGCCTGGGGTGACATCGATGACGGCGGAGTTTTCGGTCTCGACCACCGGCGATACGGCGGTGTTGCAGTGGAACGCGACGTTGACCACAACCGATGCAGTGGGGACGATTGATGGGCTGACGTATGTAGGGGAGTGTATCGAGGGGATTACGAACCGGCTGCAACAATACTTTGCGCCGCAGACCTAGTGTGCGCGGCCCCGGACTCGATTTGATAGAGAACTTCCTGCGGTGTTAGTGTCTTGAGGCACTGGAGGTGATATTCGCAATCGGTGTCATAGGGTCGAAGCCAGCAGGCGGGCTCGCAGGGCAGGCGCTTGGTGACGGCGCGCATGTGCGGAAACGGCATCAGTTCACGGTGCGGGCTGGTAATGCCGAAGATGCCGTAGGTCGGCGTGCCGGCGGCAACCGAGAGATGCATCAGCCCGGAGTCGTTGGAGATCATCATGCGGCATTGCTTGAGGAGGGAAGCGGTGTCGGGGAGATCGAGGTTGAGCGGCGTGAAATCGGTGACGTGAGGAGGCCATTCGAAGGCCGATTGGAAGTAAGTGGTTTCGGTGTACAGATCGTCGCAGGAGCCGACGATGGCGACGTGGGGAAAGTGGCGGGTGAGTTCGGCGTAGCCGTGCCACTTTTTGAAGTGGCGGTTGGGGTGGCAACCGGGGTGCATGGCGACCGTGCCCGCGGGGAGGTCGAAGTGGCGGCCGGAATCGCGGACGAAGGAGTTCGGAAGCGGTGCGTTCCAGCCGAGCTTGGCGGCGACGCGGAGACAGAATTCGGCGTCACCGCGGTTAGGGGCATCGACGGAGGACCAGATGCGGCGGTGGGCCCGGATGAGGTTCTTCAACTCGGTGCGCCGGAGTTTGATGATAGCGAGGTCGTAGGTGATGTCGCGGATGGGTTCGTAGTGCGGGGTGAAGGGCTTTCCGAAGGGGTGGGGGTGGGAGTAGACGTGGCGGACTTCGGGATGGTTTTCGTAAAGGGCGATGGCTGAAGGGTAGTGGGGGACGATGAGAAGGTCGACGGTGTAACCGAGTCCGGTGAGGACGCGCGCGAGGCAGGAGCAGCGGACGATGTCGCCGACACCGCCGTGGAGGACGAGGAGGGCCTGCATGGGTTGGGTTAGTGTAGCAATGTGGCCGCCCCCGCTTCCATCATCAGCTGCCTTGTGCACAGCATTACCAGCGCAGGTCTGCGTCTCGCGCCAAGCGATTCGCAAGGCCCGGCTTCAGCGTACGGTTGCCATGGACGGGTACGGAGAGGATCTTGCGTTCACCTGTTTTGGCGTAGACGTGGTGACTACCTGAGATGCGCTGGAGCTTCCATCCTGCCAGTTCCAGCAACCGACACAGGTCATGGCCCGTAATCGGTTTCACACCGCGACATCCAGAATGCGGATGTTCGATTCGGGTTGGCGTCCCTGCTCCTCGAAGACCTGGAGAACACCCGCGATCGATTCCCTTAAGTTCTCCAACAGCTCAGGAACGGAGTCACCCTGGGAATAGCAGCCCGGTAAGGCAGGCACTTCAGCCCAAAAGCCACCCTCGGGCTCCTCGTGGATCACTACTGCGTACTTTGTCACACCCCTATTCTCACATGCCCGCCAGTGGTTCATAGACCAGCGTGCGCTGGTGGAGATTGCCGCGGAGCAGGCCGCCGCGATTCAGCCAGCACTGGCGCCAGCAATCGAGGCCGGAGATATTCAATGTGAGTACGATTCGGCACTCTGCCTCTGCCTTGGCTGCGATCAAGCCGCAGGGCTCTTGAAGAACGCGATCTCTTCATTCGCCAGCGCGGAGGCATATCTCAGGGACTGGCGTATGTCTTCCTCTTCGAGGTCAGGATACTCCCTGATAATGTCAGATGTTGACATACCGTTCGCCACCAGATTGACTATCAGAGCCACGGTGATGCGCATCCCGCGAACGCAGGCGCGTCCTCCCATGATTGTAGGATCGAACGTTATGCGGTCGAACATATGGGTACCCTAGCAGTCCGCCGGGCGCTCATAGACCAGGGTGCGGTGGTGGAGATTGCCGCGCAGCCGGCGGACCGCGCTGGGGTGAGCCCCCAATGGAGGGAAGGATCCGCCGGCACCTCACTTACTGGGGCGTAGTTACTCCACAGAGCCGACCTTCGACCTCAGCGTTCCAGAAGCCCATGTCGAATGGCGGGGCGCCGTTGACCACGAACAAACCAGTGACGGAAATGTTGCCGGTAGCATTGGCGAACCAGCCGGATGAGATGGCGGAGTCCGGGGCGATCTTCACCGTTGCCATAGTGCGGCCGAACGCGAACTGAGGCGGAAAGGTAAGGTGCGGCGAGACGCGGGGTGAGTAGTGAGCCAAATCGGTGTCCATGACGTTTACGAACTTGCCGGCGGGGCCGAGATCAAAGACGACGCGAAAGCCTTCATGACCCACCTGGCCGGTGAAGACGGTGGGAACGGGGGCATCCGGAGGGGCGTAGATTCTGCCGTTGACGGGGATTTTGTCATTGAGGAGACCTTTGAGGGTTCCGGACCAGCCGGTAAATGGGAAGGGTCGGGCCAGGTCGAGGTTGGCCTGGATGATCAGACGAATGGGCTGGCAGGCATTGTTCTGAGCCTGGGCGGGCAAGGCCGGCATCAGGCAGCATAGGATTGCTGTCACCACTGCGATCTTTATCATTTTTGACATTGGATGGCTCCTTGTTCTTTCGTCGGTCCGCCCCGCGATTCCGTCGCCGGTTGCGGGCCGTTTGGAAAATTATGGACGGAGGAGATGGTGTCCCGGCCTGATAATCCGCCGACATTCCTCCGACAAAATTCCGCGAATCCTGGTATGATCGCGCGTGGAAGGCAACGATGGACTTTCGCTTGGGTCCTTGGATGGTGCGCCCCGGGCTGAATCTGGTCATAGCCGGTGAACGCTCCATCCACATCACGCCGAAATCGATGCAGGTGCTGGTATTGCTGGCCCAACGGCGAGGGGAAGCAGTGCCAAAGGAAGTGATCCTGCATGAGGTGTGGGCGGGAACCTTTGTCACCGATGATGCGTTGACGCGCTGCATTGGCGAACTGCGGCGGGCCTTTGACGACGACAGCAAGAATCCTACGGTTATCCAGACAATCCCGAAGCGGGGCTATCTGATCCTGCCTTCGGTGTCTTGGGAAACCGAGGGGAACGAGGAGGCGGCGCGGGCAACGCCGGGTGAGCCACGGCGGCGGTGGTTGTATGCGGCCGGTGCGATGGCGATGGGGATTCCAGTGATGGGTGTGGGTTGGCGACTGCTGGTGCGTCCTCGTTTTCCTGTACTACGGCGGATTGCCGTACTTCCACTGGCGGACTTTTCCGCGCCGCCCGTGGAGGAGTACTTTGCCGATGCGATGACCGAGGAATTGATCACAGCACTGGCACGGGCCGGCGGGTGGCAGGTGATATCGCGCACATCGATCAGCCGCTACAAGGGGTCGCATAAGGCGGTGAAGCAGATTGCGAGCGAGTTGGACGTTGACGGTGTGATTGAGGGCGCAGTGATGCGTTCGGCGGGCAAGGTGCGGATCACGCTGCAGTTCATACAGGCAAGCACGGATGCTCACCTATGGGCGGGGGAATTCGTTGGGAATCTGACCGAGGGTCTTGCACTGCAATCAAGGATTGCCCGGGCGACGGCCTCGGAATTGCGCATGACGCTGCAGCCGGATGCGAGACCGCGACTGAGCCACGCGCCGAGATTCCCGGCGGAGGCGTATGAAGCTTACCTCAAAGGGCGGTACTACATGGGGCGAAGCATGTTTAGCGAAGCGTCGGCGAGTTTTCGCCATGCTGCGAGCATCGATCCGGGGTTCGCTCTTGCCCATGCGCTGTTTGCCGAAGCGGAGGGAATGATCGCATTCCATCGCGACGAGCAACCAGGCGAAGAGGTATACCGGGCGGTGGAGACTGCTCGCCGCCTGGATGAGAACCTGGCGGAGGTTCACATGGCGCTGGGGGACAGGAAGTTTTGGGAGGAGTGGGATTGGGCGGGAGGAGAGGCGGAATTCCGCCGCGGCTCGGAATTGGATGCAGGCTCAGTGGACGCGGCCTACCACTATGCGGGATGCCTGTACGCCCTGCGCCGGTGGAGGGAATCGATGCGGGAGTTCCGGAGGGCGCTACAGTTAGACCCGATGTCTCCGCGATTGAATGCGAACTTCAGTTCGATGCTTTTCGACTGCGGGCGGCATGCGGAGTCGATTGCGTATTTCCGAAAAGCGGTGGATTTGGACCCTCGCTACGCGCCGGCATACCGAACCGCGGGGCGAGCCTATGAAGAATGGGGCAAGCCGTCAGAAGCCGTGGCCGCGTATCTGAAAGCGGAGGAACTTTCGGGCCTGCGTCCGGAGGAACTGGCGGAGTTGGTAGAGGCGGCGCGGCGAGGCGGAAGCCTGGGGATTTGGCGGAAGAAGCTGGATCAGCTTCGGGAACGGGCCAGGCGGGAGCGTGTGGCGCCGCTGCGATTCGCGTATTTGTACGCCATGCTGGATGTGAGGGACGCGGCTATGGAGATGTTTGAATCGGCATGGCGGGACCATGCTCCCCAACTCGCTTGGATCTATGCGCGCGTGAACGGCCCATTACGCTCCGACGCTCGTTTCCAAGCGCTGCTGCGGCGGATGGGATTCCCGGAGCAGAGTGCGTTTGCGCTAGGGAGCTAGCGGAGGTTTCCCCGGGGGCGCATTAGAATATCGGATGGCCGGCGGGCGAGTCCTGGACGAATAAAGTGGTTGCGAGGGCGTGGGCATCTTCGGCCAGTTTACGGGCTTCATCGGGCTTCCCTTCCCGCTGGACGATTTGAGACAGCAGCTGCAGGCAGGTGACGATATCGGGGTGAGAAGCGCCAAACATGCGTTTCGTGGTGTCGAAAGCCGATGTCGCGGTTGCTGGTGCGGGAGCGAGCAAGGGATTTCAGGGTGAGTTTGCATAACTGGGAGAGCGGTAGGATCTACAACCCTGACGAATTCGACCTTGAGCTTGAGGCTGAGATCGATGACTGAGGCACATCATTCCGTCTGGTTCATGATGAGTTACCTTGGCCGTTGCCACAGACGGCGTTTGCCAGTGGTGAAACGATCCTTACTGGCTCACTTGCCGCAGCTTTGCGGCGGAGGCGTCGTAGATGACGAGCCGGTTTTGGCTGTCGCATGCTAGCGCCAGCGGTGTGATGAAGCGTGCTTCGCTTGCGGGTCCGTCGTCGCCAACGAACGTCCGTTCAAGTCCGCCCGCTACCACACCCGTGCCAACGCGCTGCAAGCGGTACAGGTCGGTGAAGTAGACGGTGCTCTCCGGACACACTGCGATCCCGAGCATGCTGGCGTCCGCGATCTTGGTGATGCGTTCGGTCGAGATCCTGTAGACCTCGCTTCCTGCGAAGTCGCCAGCGTACACGTTCCCGTCCGCATCGATGGCGAGCGATCCCCCGCCAACGCCGTCAACATAGACGCGCGATGCGCCGTCGGGAGCGAGCAACCGGATGCGCGCCGCTTCGGCGACGTACACGTTCCCCTCCGCGTCGATCGCCAGACCGGTCGGATAATCGAGCGACGAAGCGATCACGGCAGACGTACCATCCGCTTTGATGCGATAGACGTTGCCGGAGAGTTGGTCGCTCACCACTATGCTGCCGAGCGGATCGATGGCCAGACCGAACAAGAGCGCCCCGCCCTCCGCGCGCCACAAGAATTCCCACGTGCCGTCCGTACCGATGCGCCACACCGCGCCGTCAACGGTCGTGATGTGTAGGCGATCCTGCGCATCGAAGGCAACGGCCCAGCCGGACCCAACCGAGGAACCGGTAGCCATCACACCGGCAACGGGACCGTCCGTTGCACCCGTGCCCGCGATCGTGCGGATCTGCAACTCATCGGCGGCATACACCGACGCAACAAGGAACGCAACCGTCAGAACCATGATGCAAATACCTCGACGTTACGAAAATCCTCTGCGCTGCTCCTCATGATATCGCAAGGTTATCGTCTTTCGACGGGTGTCGTTATGCAAGCAGGACGGGAGCGCAAGGAACTACGCTTTGCCGGTCTCGGCGGCACGCCGTATTTTGAGCGAGAGCGGTCAAGGAGAGAGCCACGCGCTCGCGGGCAACGGCGAAGTGCCAGGAATTGTCGGGACTTTTCTGGGCGGCTTCTGCCTCCCGAATGGCCGGATGAAGGGCATGTCCCGAGTGTCAGAACCAGTCATCTTGTTGATCTGGAGAGAGGTCAGGTTGGCAATCATTTCAGGTGTATTTTGGGCATAGAGCGATACTCCGACGGCGGCTGCGGGGGCTGGGCTCATCATAGTTCGGGAGGCAGTGGATGGTCCGGCGGGGGAGGGGCAGGTTCATAGACCAGCGTGCGCTGGTGGAGATTGCCGCGGAGCAGGCCGCCGCGATTCAGCCAGCACTGGCGCCAGCAATCGAGCCCGGAGAGAATGGCGTGCTCCCAGTGGTCTGAGGTGTAGCACTTCACTTCGAGAAAATGAGTGAGATCGAGAATGGTGCGCAGGACAACAGGGTCGATACGGGTAATTCCACTGCGCAGGCCCTCGGCGCGAACCGCGTTGTGGACCAGCGTGACAATCGTCTCTTCAATGAGGACGGCGCGGCCGGTGTCTTCCACATCGTGGATGGGAATGTCACTGCGTCGTCGACGCCGCATTACGGTGCGCAGTACAGGGGACCAGGCAAGGTGGGCGAGGAAGGCGGCATGCAGCGCGTCGTGGAAACGGTATCCGTCTTCCACATAATTATTGTCAATTTGAGGATCGCCAATGGGAATTGTGTCCTTAATTACCATTTTGACGCACGTCCGGCCCAGCAGTTCGGTCTCTCGGAGGACAATCCGGAAGGTCCGCGGAACCCGTTCGTACTTGCCGAAGGGCTCATCGAAAAAGGGGAAGGAGGCAAGCGGCGGATGGAGCGTCGGTGCGGATGAAGTTTGCATTGCCCGTTGGAAATCCCTGTAGTATACTTGAGCCTCGCTGAAGCAGTCCAATTCTTTCTTGATGACGAGGTGAAAGCTATGTATCAACAGGATTCCGAATGGCTGAAACCGGAACTGCCCCTGTACGCATGGAGCGGTTCGCAGGCCAGTGAGGGCGGTGATCTGGATGTGGATGAAGACGAAACGGAAGAAGGCGAGGAAGAAGAGTAGCTTCCGGAATTCGGATTGGCATGACTAAGCTGGCCGGGAACAGAGCAGGTGCTTCGTTCCCGGCCACTTGTTCTTTATACTAGGGTTTCTTGAGTTCGAAAACAGGAGCATCCGGTCAGCAACCTCCCATACGGCCCGGCAGTGTGCTGGGACCCTATGAGGTGAGAAGTGTGCTCGGCGTGGGGGGCATGGGGGAAGTGTTCCGGGCCCATGATGCGCGCGTGGGGCGCGATGTAGCGATCAAGATTCTGCCACAGGGCTTGTTTCTGGATAAAGCGAGGCGGGAACGGTTTGCGATGGAAGCGCGGGCGACCGGGGCCTTGAATCATCCGAACATCGTGTCGCTGTTCGATGTGAACCTCGATCACGATCCGCCGTACATTGTTTCGGAACTGGTGGAAGGCCAATCGATGCGGAGCCTGCTGCAACGGGGACCGGTGCCGGTACGGCAGTTGCTGGATATTGCGGTGCAAGTGGCCGATGGGCTATCGGCGGCACACCGGATGCGGTTTGTGCATCGGGATCTGAAACCGGAGAACGTGATTCTCACGCCGGACGGGCGGCCGAAGATCCTCGATTTCGGATTGGCGAAACAGATGCCGAATCCGATTGTTGGAAGCGGGGAGCAGGCGACGATGGTAGCGTCGCCGACGATTGAAGGCACTGTGGTGGGGACGGTGCATTACATGAGTCCGGAGCAGGCGCGAGGACGGGTGATGGATACCCGCTCCGACGTGTTCAGCATGGGGATAATCCTGTATGAGATGGCCGTCGGCCAGTATCCTTTTCCTCGGGAATCCTCGGCCGAGGTACTGAACGCAATCATCAACGATGAGCCACCGGAGATGGGCGCAGCCATTCCCGCGACGCTGCGTTGGACCATCCAGCGGTGCCTGGCGAAGGATCCGGACGAGCGGTATCATTCAACGCGCGATTTGTGGCTTGATTTGCGGCTCCAGCGCGAGAGGCTGGCGGAGATGACCAGCATTTCGATGGCTGCCGTGAGCGGAGTTGCACCGGCTCCGGTGAGCACCAGCGCAAAGCGTGGCAAGTTGTGGCTAGCGGGCCTTGGTGGTCTGGTTCTGGGGCTGGCGGCGATGGGTCTGATGAGCAGCGAGCCGAAGGAAGGGATTTCGGCGCGCCAGTTCCGGCCTTTAGCCACCAGCGGAGCTTATGAAGATGGAGCGGCCTGGTCGCCGGACGGAAAAAGCATCGCGTATCACGTTGCGGTCAACGGCGTGTCGCAGATCTTCACCCAGAGCCTGGATTCGCCGACACCGACCCAGGTGACGCACGGACCGGAGCAGTGTAAGACCCCCGTATGGTCGCAGGACGGGGAGCGACTATACTTCTTGCGCAATAATGATGTGGCTTCGATTGGTGCCGCAGGCGGAGAACCACAACTGGTGATGCGCGATGCGTTCGCATTCAGCGTTTCTCAGGCGGGGGATAAGCTCGCCGTTGTGCGGCGAAAGACGAATCCGCTGGCGTTTGAGGTGTGGATTTCGTCGCCCGTGGGCGCCCCGCCGGTTCGCTACAAAAACGAGCCGTATGCCAATTCCGTTGTGGGATTCAACCGCGCTCTGGTTTCGTTTTCTCCGGATGGGAAGAAGCTGTTGTTCTGGGCGCCTTACACCTCGGCGAATGCTTCGTCGGATTATTGGCTTCTGCCGATACCGGCCGAATCTGGAACGCCGAAGAAGGTTCTGGAATCGCTGGGGAATTACATTCGGATGGGCGGGGTGAGTTGGATGCCGGATAGCCGGCGTGTGGTGGTTGCCTACACCGACGCGGCGGATAGCTTCCGGGCGCATATCTATCTGGCGGATACGTCAACAGGGAAGGCGTCGCCGTTGATCAGCAGCATTGAAGCGGAAGGCTGGCCACAGGTGTCGCGGGATGGAACAAAGCTGGCGTACACCTCGATCCGCAACGATACGGATTTGGTGGAAATACCGCTCGATGGATCGCCCGTGCGTGACCTGATCGCGACCAGCCGCATGGAGCGTTCGGCGCACTGGTCGCGGGAGCGGAAGGAATTGACCTATGTTTCCGATCGCGGCGGGAACGATGAGATCTGGGTGAAGACGATGGAGCAGGGATGGGAGAAGCCGCTGGTGCCGTCGAGAGATAAGGCGGAGTTGCTCGATTCGCCGTCGTTTTCTCCGGACGGCTCGCGGGTGGCGTTTGTGCGGACGGGAAGGAATGGACCGGAGATCTGGATTGCTCCGGTTGCCGGCGGTGCTCCAGTGCGGCTGATGACGGTGAACGAGCCGCAACTGGCTCCAACTTGGTCACCGGACAGCCGCTACATTGCCTATTTCTCGCGCGGGAGCAAGGGCGGGTTGAAGAAGATGATGGTGGGCTCGACGGCGGCGCCGGTGTTGCTTCATGAGACGGTGGGGATGTGCACGGTTTGTGTACCGGAGTGGTCGCCGAAGGGAGATTGGATTGCCTACAGCGATGCAGAGGGAACGCTGCTGGTTTCGCCGGATGGGGGCAAGGAGCGAGTGTTACGGAAACCTCCGTTCACGGCGGTGGCGTGGTCGGCCGATGCGGCGACACTGTATGGATTGCAGGAAGAGGGCACAGTGCAGAAGCTGATTGGTGTGGAAGTGAGCACGGGGAAAGAGCGGGTGTTGAATCAGATTGAAGCGCGGGTGCGGATCCGGTCATTGTTGACGCCAGGGCTGCGATTGTCGGTATCGCCGGATGGGAAGTCGATTGCCGCGACATCGCGCACGGAGACCGGGGACATCTGGATGGTGGAGGATTTCGAAGGGCGGAAATCGGGCGGTATGCTGTCGGGCTTGTTTTCGCGGTAAGGAGGGGCGCATTGTTCGTGATCTGCAATGGGATGCCGCGCAGTGCATCCACGTGGTCGTTCCGGGTAGTGGTGGAGCTACTCGAACGGCAGTGTCCAGGGGAATTGATCCACAAAGGCTATAGTCAGAACCCGGTGCAATTCACGAAGGCTGCTCCGGCTGGGGTGCGTCACGTGGTGATGAAATCGCACCCATTGACGCCCTTGGGGCGCAATCTGCTACGGGTGGGGGCGGTGAAGGTGATTTACACGTGGAGGGATCTGGCGGATGCGGTGGTGTCCGGGTTGGAGACGTTTGCGCGGGGCGGAGCGACGTTTGACATTTTTCTGGAATCGTTTGATGAAGCACTCGAGGTGCTGGCGTTCCACCGGCGGGAAGGGATGGCGCTCGAGGTGGGCTACGCCGATGTGATGGCGGATGCGCGGGGGCAGGTGGAACGGATCGCGCGGCATTTGTGGCCGCAAGGGGCGCCCGCGAAGACAGTGGATGAGGTTTGCGCGGCAACCTCGATGGATGCAGCGGAACGGAGGGTGGCGGAGGTGAACGGGGTTGCCGATGAACAACTGGTGCTGGGGCTTCATTCCCGCTTCGATCCTGGCACGCTGTTTCACAGGCACCATTTAAACGGGGGTGAGCAAGGCAAGGGCCGGGCGCGGTTGTCGGCGGAGCAGTTGGAGGCACTCGAGCGGCTGCGGGAAAAGCACGGTTTCCGCGATTTGACTTTGGCCTGAGCCGTGGTTTTCTGACACACTGAAAAGATTATGATTAAAGGCCTCAAGGGCCAGTTGATTGTCTCGTGCCAGGCGGTGGAGAAGGAACCGTTTTTCTCTCCGGAATCGATGGCTCGATTCGCGCGTGCGGCGCGAGATGGCGGCGCGGCGGGGATTCGCGCCAATTCCCCGGAAGATATCAAGGCCATCCGGAACGCGGTGGGTCTGCCGGTGATCGGGATACAAAAGCGGATGATGGACGATGGGCGCATTCTGATTACGCCATCGGTGGAAGATGCAGCCGCACTTGTGCAGGCGGGAGCGATCGCGATCGCCGTGGATTGCACACGGCGGGGACAGCGCTATGGGGCGCTGGAGCGGCTGGCACGGATCAAAAAGAAATTCGAAGTGGAAGTGCTGGCCGATATTGCGACGGAAGACGAGGCGGTGTACGCGGAGGCGGCTGGAGCGGATTTCATCCTCACGACGATGCGCGGGTTCACGGTGGATACAACGCATGTGCGGCGATTCGAACCGGAGTTTGTGGCACGGCTGGTGCGCCGGTTGGGGACCCCGGTGATTGCCGAGGGCCGGATTCACTCACCGGAACAGGCTCGGGCGGCGCTGGAGGCGGGTGCCTATGCGGTGGTGGTAGGGGGAGCCATCACAAAGCCAAAGGAGATCACGCAGCGGTTCGTGATGGCAATGCGAGGGGACACGAAGCCGCGTACCGTGGTGGGCCTGGACTTAGGAGGGACGAACACCAAGGCCGGTGCGGTCCGCAGCGATGGCGAGTTGGTGCACTCGTTCGCGGTGCCAACGCCATCGCGGGCAACGCAACTCGATCTGCTGGACCATTTGGAGAAGCAGGTGCGGCGGGCGATGGAGGCCGCGGGGGAGACGGTGTCGGCGGTCGGGATTGCGACGGCCGGCTGGGTGGACCCGGCTACTGGGACCGTGGTGCATGCCACCGGCAATCTGCCCTTCTGGACGGGTGCTCCGATTGCCGCGGCGCTACAGCAGGTGTTGCGCCTGCCGGTGTTCGTGGAGAATGACGCGAATGCGTTTGCGCTGGCCGAAGGGCGGTTCGGAGCGGCAGCGGGGGCCTCGAGCTATGTGGGGCTGACCTTGGGGACGGGTTTGGGAGCCGGCGTGGTGATGGAAGGGCGCTTGTTACGCGGGGCCCATCATCTGGCGAATGCATTGGGGCACCTTGTGGTGGAACCGGACGGTTTGCCGTGCACCTGCGGGCAACAGGGGTGTTTGGAGGTTTACGTGAACTCGGCTGCACTGTCGCGTTATGAAGGATCGCTGGAGAAACTGGCGGAGTACCTGGCGCGGGGATGCGCGTCCGTGGTGCACGCCTACGATCCGAGTGTAGTGGTGATTGGCGGCGGGTTGGCGGTGAACAACGCGCGCTTGTTTGAGTTGCTGCGGGAGCGGCTGCCGGAACTGGTATTTGCCTGGGATCGGCGGGGGACCAAGGTATTGGCCTCCGGCTTAGGCTATGAGGCTGGAGTGATGGGTGCTGCGGCAGTAGCACTGGAGGGCTAGCTCATTCGTCTCTTAGCGCCTGAGTCGGTTGAATGCTGAGGCTGCGGCGAGTGGGACCGAACGCAGCGAGGAAGCCGACCACAATCATGAAGAGCGCGACGGCGGGCAGCACGAATGGATTCGGAGCGGGATCGCGGCCGGAGGCTAACATCCTGGTGAAGGCCGCGGCGACGATTGCGCCCGCTGACGCTCCGGCAGCAAGTTGGAGAAAGGCGCGGGAGAAGATGGCGGTGATGATGCCGGTGTGGCTGGCTCCGAGGGCCATGCGTATCCCGATTTCACGGCGGCGCTGCGAAACGGTGAAGGACATCAGGGCATACACGCCGGCGGAGGAGAGCAGCAGGACACTGACGGTGATGCCGAGAAGCACGCCCGCTTCGAGCCGGGAGATCCATTGTTCTTTGCGCAGAGCTTCGTCGAGGGAGCGAATATCGCGCAGGTGGAGCTCGGGATCGACGTTGGCCGAGATCTCGCGGAGGGGTTGGCTGAAGGTGGCGGGAGAGCCGCCACGGATGCGGAGCGTGAGGATCGCCGGCCGGACTTCGCCGACGGGGACAGGGTGATAGACTTTGTTGCCGGAATCATCCATGCCTGCACTGACACCGGTGGGGAAGTTTCCGGCAACGCCGATGATTTCGTACCAGCGGCTCTTCTGGTCGGCTTCCAGGTATCGGATGCGGCGGCCGAGTGCGTGGCCGGCGAAGAGCTGCTGGGCGAGTTGCTGGTTGACGATGACGGTTCCGCTTTGGGGCGTGTCGGCCGCTTCGAAGTTCCGTCCGGCAAGGATCTGGACATCGAAGGTCTGGAAGTAATTGGCGGCGACGCTGCCACGCCGGCCCTCGAACCAATCGCCGGTGCCGCCTTCCACCTCGATGCGTGCGCCAGGCTCGTCACCGGGCTCGTGGCTGGAGAAAGTGAGGCGGGTAACGCGGGGATCGGCCTGGAGGCGGTGCATGAGTTCCGATTGGCGGCGGGCGTAGTGATCGGCGGATGGGAAGTCCATACCGAGTTGGGCGGAGAGGAACTCTTCGGCGGCGAAGCCGGGACCGATCATGGCCGAGCGGAGGCTTGTCCAGGCCTGGACCACGGAGGGCGGAAGCAGGGCTACGGCGAAGGCGACCTGGGCGACGATAAGGACGGTCCACGTCTTGCCGAGGCGCATGCCTGCATCGCCTGAGCCGACGATGCGGAGGCCGGCTTTGAGCTTTCGGCCGGTGGCCTGCAGGCCAGGGATGATCCCAACGATTGCGGCCGACAGGATGCTCAGCACGGCGGCGTAGAGCACGGCTTGCGGCGTGAGACGGAAGGTGACCCAGAAGGGGAGATCGAGGTTCTGGGTGGCAGTGGTGATGAGGCGGAGGGAATAGGCGGCGATGGCGATGCCGGCTGCGGAGGCAACCACGGAAAGAACGAGAGCTTCGAGGAAGAGCTGGGCAAGGATGCGTCCGCGGCTGGCGCCGAGAGCGGTGCGCAGTCCAATTTCAGCTTGGCGCATGGCCGTGCGCGTGTAGACAAGGATGGCGACATTGAGGCACACGAGCACCAAAAGGGAGACGATGAGGCCTTGCATGAGGAAGATGCCGGCGAGGTCGTCTTCGGTTTCGATCATGAGAATGGATAGAGGATAGGGAGCGACGCGCGGGCGGAGGGAATCGTAGACTTTGGGGAATGCTACCTGGGTGCGCCGGGTGACGGCGGTGAGTTCGGTGCGGGCGTCATCGAGCGTTGCTCCAGCAGCGAGTCGGGCGAAGAGGGTAACCGGAGGCCCGGTGAGAGGTTGTGAGGGCGGTGTGCCGGTGCGCAGAGGAATCCAGAAGCGATGATTGACGGGGAAGGCGTAGCCTTTGGGCATGACGCCCACGATGGAATGATGGGTGGCTCCGAGTTGCAGGGTGCGGTTGAGGATGGCAGGGTCGGCGGCAAAGCGGGTCCGCCAATAGTCTTCCCCGATCACGATGACGGGAGGAGCGGAGATTCGTTCGTCGGCTGCGGTGAGAACGCGGCCGAGGAGCGGGCGGACGCGGGCAACGCCAAATGCGGAGGCGCTGATGGCTGCGACGCGGACACTTTCGGGGGACGCGGGCGGGGCGATGAGGTTCGGGGTAAGCGTTTGATAAGCGCTGATACCTTCGATCGATTTGAGGCTTTCGCGCCAATGGTGAAATTCGTAGAGAGTGCGATTCTCGGGTTTGGACGCGACGGAGTCCCAGAGTGCGAGAGAGACTAGACTGGCGCCGTCTTCGATCGGCAACGAGGAGGCAAGGTAATTGAGCTGGAAAACGCTGAAGCCTCCCGCGGCGATGGCTACGGCGACGGCGATGCCCGCGCCTCCGGCCAGAGTGAGACCGGGGAACTTGCGCAGCATGCGCAAGCCGAGCTTGAGATCCAACCACCAGGAGTGAGGCATTTACAGGTAATGACTGTCCGTGACGACGGATTCTTTCAGTCGGTTGAAAAAATCCGCCGTGCTTGGGACAGTCGCCCTTCCGCAGGGTTGGATCGAAGCAACTAGGGATTGAGAAGCATGGCCCAGGCGTCGGTGTTACCGCTGTGAACGGATTGGATGGCGGCCTGCGTCGGGTGCCCCCCACTAGGATTCCGACCAACAGCGTAGATCCGGCCATTCGTGTCGACGGCCACGCCGAATGCCACATCGGTGAGCGGGCCGCCGAAGGCTGTGGAACAGTCGGCATTGAGGTTGCCGTCAAAACGGGAGAGGAAGGCGTCGCCGGCACTGTTGGGGGCATCCTGTAACGGTGCGCCGGGAGAATTCAGGATGGGAAAGTCGCTGGATTTGGTGAGGCCGACGAGGACGAGTTGGTCGCTGCTATTGACGGATATGCCGAAGGCTTGTTCGAAATTGGAGCCGCCCCAGTAGCGGGCGAATTGGGGAGTCCCGCTGAAATTCAGCCGCATGAGAAATGCGTCGCCTCCGCCGTTCATGGGCGTGTTGAAGCCGAGTTGGGGGAAGTTTGGGGACACGGTGATGCCACCAACAAAAATAGCGTTCTGGTTGGAGGTGATAGCGGTGGCGGTGTCGGTTTCCGAACCGCCGAGGTAGCGGGTGAAATCAACTTGTGGCACGAAGTTACTACCAGCCAAGACGAACTTGATTTTGGCGACAAAAGCATCGGCCTCCCCGGCAAGAGCGTTCTGGGCGGAGGGGAGTGTGGGGGACGCACTGTCGCCGGAAATCCAGGGTTTTCCGGTAGGATCGATGGTAATGCCATGTCCGTTGTCGACGCCTGTGCCGCCGATGAACCGGGCCTGGGTGCTGGTGATACCCAGGAACTGGGAGCGGCGCAGATAGAAGGCGTCGCGCGCGCCACCGAACGCCCCGCCGGCAGGAAAATTGGCCGATTCCGTGAAGCCCGCAACGTGGGGAAATGTGCCGGAAACGGCGATGGCACGGCCTTCATCCCGGCCCGAACCACCGTGATAGGTGGAAAAGAGCAGGGCGTTACCGAGGGCGTTCAGGCGCAGGAGGAACACATCGAAATCACCGGCGTTGGTGGCCTGCGAAGGCGACACCGTAGGGAAAGTGGTGGAGTTCGTGCGGCCGGTGACGTGGGCTTCGAGGTTGCCATCTACGGCAATGCCGAACGCCTCGTCTGAACCCGCGCCACCGATGAAAGTGTTGAAAATGAGGGCGCCGCTGGAGCTCAGGCGGGTGACGAACACGTCCAGCCCTCCGTGATTGACATTGCTTGCCTCGAAGGCGAACTTGGGGGAGTTGGTACTTCCCGTAACCCACATTTCGAAGTTCTGGGTGGCGACGGCGTTAGCCACATCTACGCCGGTCCCGCCAAGGAATGTGGAGAAGACCAGAACGGGATCGATGGTGAGGGGTTGGGATTTGTCGTAGGCTGCGATGGAGAAGGTGATCTCGTGGTTCCTGCCCAGTTGATAGGAGGCAGCGATTTCGCGGCGGGCCGCGCCTTGTCCCTGGTAGACGATGGGTTTCGGTTGGCGGAGGGTCGCGGATTCTGTTGTGAGCAGCAGGTCGCCATTGGTGTCGAGGGAGATACGCTTTGCGCCTTCAAACTGGAGGGCGATGGAAGCGGGATCGGCGCCGGGACTGACAATGAAGTCATATTCGAACTGGCGTTGATTGCCGTAGAACACAAGATCGACGCCAGGCTGGATTTGCTGCTGGCGGACCTGTCGGAAGTGAGGAACGTTGGTGACCCATTGGGAGGGGTCGCTGCCGTAGAAGTAGTTGCTGTGGGAGGGGAGTGTGTTTTCGCCGGCGAATCGGGGGGTGGCGGATGCACCCTTGACTCGCATGGTGAGGCGGGAGCCGTCGCGGCCTTTGAGGACCGCACCGGAGTTTGTGAGGAACAAGGTGTGCTGGTCTCCGCGGGCGAAATATTTGACTCGGGGGTCCTCCTGGCCGTTGTTGATCTCGAAGGTCAGCGGCTGTTGAAAGCTCTGGACTTTGGGGGTGGGCGCGGCGGCAAAGGCGAGCGCGGTGGAACACCACAGGAGGAGATTTGTCTTTCGCATGGATTGATTATGCGGAGGGATCGCGTGCGGCGGAGTAAGGGAACGGTAAGGGATCGGTGAGATTTGATGAGATGCCGGGCTACTCGCCGGATTGAGCGGCAAGGTGGGCGAACCAGCCGTTCCGGGTAATTAGCGTTGCGGGCGCGCCTTGTTCGACGACTTGGCCGTCTTTCAGGATGTAGACGAAGTCGGCGTCCTTCATCATGGTGTAGCGGTGGGCGATGACGAGCATGGTTGGGCGGGGGTTTAGGAGGGTGAGGGCGTTCTTCACTTCGGTTTCCGTGGCGTAGTCGAGGTTGGCCGTAGCTTCGTCGAGGACCAGCAGGCGCGGTTTGTCGACGAGCATGCGGGCGATCTGGAGGCGCTGCCGTTCACCGGCGGAAAGACCCACGCCGTCCTCGCCGACTTCGGTGTCGAGGCCCTGGGGAAGACGATCGAGGGCGCGGCTGAGACCGGCGGCGAGGGCGGCTTCCAGAACCTCGGCGTCGGTGGCGTGGGGGCGCTTGTAGCGGATGTTTTCGGCGAGCGTGGCACGGAAGACAACGCCGTCGGTAGAGACGACGCCGATGACGCGGCGGACGGCGTCGGGACCGCATTGCGAGAGCTTGTGGCCATCGAGGATGATGTCGCCGGAGGTGGGCTCGTACAGCTTGAGGAGGAGATCGGCGGTGGTGGTCTTCCCCGCCCCGGAGGGTCCGGCGAGAACGGTGATTTTGCCGGGTTCGAGCGTAAGGTTGAGGCCGCGCAGGACTTCGCGGCCCGGAACATATGAGAAACGGACATCCTGGAATTCGACCTTGCCGGGGCCGGGGGCCAGGTCTTGGCCGGGCTGTTCGGTGGGGCCTGCGTCGAGGAGTTTGACGGCGCGAAGGAGCGAGGCCATGTACTCCTGAAGGCTCACGGCGATTTCGTTCAGCGAGTCGATGGGGGAATAGAGGCGATCGAGGTAGGCGACGAACATGACGACATCGCCTGGGGTGAGGCGGTGCTGGAGGACGAGGAAGCCGCCGTAGCCGAGGACCATCGATTTACTGAGATTGCTGAGGACGCTTTGCGAGATATAGAAGCGCTGGGCTGTAGCGATGCGTTGCAGGTAAACCGAGTAAGCGTGGTTGGATTCGTTCTGGAGGCGCTGCTCTTCGCGAATTTCCGCGCCGGAGAGTTTGACCGTTTTGACGGCGGAGATAGAGTCGGCGATGTGAGCGGAGATGTTTTCCCAGAGTTCGTAGTAGGTGTCGAGATTGGTGCGCATGCGGAGCGCGGAGCGGCGGGCGATCCAGAGGTAGAAGGGGAGCAGGATAAAGGAGACGACGGCCATCTGCCAGTTTTGCGAGAACATGATGGCGCAGATGCCGACGAAGCGGACGGCCTCGGGGAGGATTTGCTGGGAGAAGGCGGCAACGATGGGGGCAACGTGATCGCACTGGTCGATGCGTTTGGCGAGTCCGGCGCTGGCGGTGTGGCTGAAGAAGGAGAGCGGGAGCCGGAGGACGTGGCCGAAGGTGTTGACGATGAAGGTGGACTCCATGCGGCTGGCGACGCGGGCTCCGTAGAGGCGGGAACGGAGGGAGCAGAAGTAGCCGCCAACGCTGATTGCAAAGAGCAGAACGACGGAGAGGATCAGAGTGTTGAGGGTTTCGGAGGGGCTGGTGGGAGGGATAGCGGGGTTGGCAGTAACGAAGAGGCCGGCGACGGCGTTAATGGCGTGCTTGTAGATGAGGGGCTGGAGGAGATCGGCGCCGGTGGCGAGGAAGGAGAAGAGTGCGATTAAGGCGAACTGCGGTTTGTGTTGTCGGGCAAGGGCGAGGAGGGCATGAAAGACGCGGGGGGAAAAAGCGGATTCCGGAGCGGGCGTGTCCACAGGGCGATTATACGATGAGGACAAATGTACAATGAGCACTCAGGAGAAACGAGCGTATGCGGCTGTTGAGGGATGTGGTCGTGTTTCTGCTTTGCGCAGCGCCGGTTCCGGCCCAGAACCAGGAGTTTCACCTGCTGACCGCGGGCGTGGCGGAGATACAAAAGGCGGTGGCGGCCGGAGCTGTCACGTATGAGCGGATTGTAGAGCTTTACCTAAACCGGATCGAAGCCTACGACAAGAAGGGGCCGCGGCTGAACGCCGTGATTCAGATCAACCCGCGGGCGCGGGAGATTGCACGGTCGCTCGATCAGGAACGGCGATCGAAGGGGCTGCGCAGCCCGCTTCACGGCATTCCCGTCGCGATCAAAGACAACATTGATGTCGCCGACATTCCCTCCGCAGGGGCTAACCTGGCGTTTGCCGGGACGTATCCCGCGATGGACGCGACGGTGGTCCGGAAACTGCGAGAGGCTGGCGCGATCATTTTCGTAAAGACCAACATGGACGAGTTGGCGCTCGGTTCCAAAGGGCTGAGTTCACTCGGCGGCCAGATTCTCAACCCCTATGACCTGAAACGGAATCCCGGCGGCTCCAGTGGGGGCTCTGGCGTCGCCGTCACGGCGGCATTTGCGACTCTCGGCGTACCAACGGAAACCGGATTCTCATTCGCAGCCCGGCCAGCAACAACTCGATTGTGGGGATTGCGCCAACGGAGGGACTGGTGAGCCGAGCGGGCGTGATCCCGATCTCGTTTACGCAGGATCGTGTAGGGGTACATGCGAAGTCGGTGGCCGATGCCGCGCTGCTGTTGAACGTGTTGCGGGGGTTTGATCCGGACGATCTGACGACGGCGCAAAGCCTGGGGAAACTGGACAAACAACCTTACATGGAGAGCCGCAACCAGGACTTGAGCGCAGCGCGCCTCGGGGTGTTGCGCGATCTGTTTCGCAAGGGACAGGAATTCGAGGCCGGCAACCGGGTGATCGAAGGAGAGATCGCGGTGATCAAGGAGGGCCGCGCGGTGGTTGTGGAAGGGCTCCATACAGGCCTTGACCTGATCGGGGTGATACCCGACCTGCGGGTCAATAACTATGAGCTGCGCACGGCTTTCGACGGATACCTACGGCGGCGCGGTCCATCGAGCCCGGTAAAGAGCCTGGCGGATTTGATTGCTTCGGGCAAGTACCTGCGGGAACTGGATAGCCGCTATGAGATTGCGATGAAGGTGGACAGGCTGGAATTCGACCAGGCGTATCTCGCCCGGCTGGAAAATCGAAAAATGCTAAGGGAGCTGCTGGTGGAATTGTTGGGCCGTCACCGGGTGGATGCGCTCGTCTATCCGGTGAAGTCCTTGGGGGCGCCAATGATTGGAAGCGGCGACACGGGAGTTCGGGACAACCCGATCAGCGCGGTGACGGGGTTGCCGGCCATCGCGGTCCCGGCGGGAGTGGATGCCGGGGGCTGCCGCTGTCGTTGGAATTGTTAGGGCGTCCGTTCAGCGAGCGAAAGCTAATCCAACTGGCAGATGCGTATGAGGCGGCGAGCCACCGGCGGGTCGCGCCGAAGACAACGCCGCCGTTGCCGGGAGAGACGATTCGGTACTGACTGAGGCTGATTCCGGACTCCGATTGTGACCCCTGTCCTGACCTCGGCTTGCTTAGCTTGCAGCGGCGGTAGTCAACAGTGACTCAATTTTCGAGAAAATCGTGGAGATTTGGGTGGAAATGCCGGGCATCACAGCGCCCGCGGCGACGGCGACGAAGCCGGCCATCAGCGCGTATTCAATGAGGTCCTGCCCCTTCTGATCGCGCCAGATCTTCAGCATCATCAGGTAGTTCATTGCTTTCTTCATTGCTCTCTCCAGGTTTAGATTTGTTTGGAAGTCGTTTGCTTCCGTGAACTTATAATCTCTGGAGAACGCGGATGGACCAATCGTCCGATGGTACTTTTTTGATAGCGCCAGCTGCCCAGAGAGGATCGTACTGAGCCGAACACCTTAGAACGTTGACGAGTGTGATAGCCTAATCCGAAATGTCATCGCAACTGCTGCCTGGGCAGCGGCTGGGGCACTACACCGTGGTGAGTTTCCTCGCCGCTGGCGGAATGGGTGAGGTGTATCGTGCGCGGGACACGCGGCTGGGCCGCGATGTGGCGCTGAAGATTCTGTCGAGCGAAGTGGCGGCGGACGCGGGCCGGCGGGAGCGGTTTGAGCAGGAAGCGCGCACGGTGGCTTCGCTCAATCATCCGAACATTGCGACGGTGTTCGATATTGGCTCAGAGGACGGGCGGTTTTACATGGTGTCGGAGTTGGTGGAAGGCGAGCCGTTGCGCGGCGTGCCGCTTTCAGTGAAGAAGGTGATGGAGGTTGGGGCGCAGATTGCGGAGGGGTTGGCAGCGGCGCATGCCGTGCGGGTTACGCATCGCGATGTGAAGCCGGATAACGTGATGCTGACGGGTGACGGGCGGGTGAAGATACTGGACTTCGGGTTGGCGAAGACGCAGCGGGTGGCGGTGTCTCCACAGGATGAGACTGTAACGGCGGGAGAGACGGTGCCGGGTGTGGTGATGGGGACGATTCAGTACATGTCGCCGGAGCAGGTGCGGGGCAAGGATGTGGATGGCCGGTCGGACATATTCTCGCTGGGGCTGGTTCTGTATGAATTGCTGGCGGGGCGGCGGGCGTTTGAGCGGGAATCGGCGGTGGAGACGATGAACGCGATCCTGAAGGAGGATGCGGCGGACTTGCCCGAGAGTGTGCCGCCGGGATTGCGGCGGGTGGTGGCGCGGTGCATGGAGAAGGAGCCGGGGAGCCGGTTTCAATCGGCGAAGGATTTGGCATTTGCGTTGCGGGATCAAACCGGAGGCTCGCCGAGTTCGTCGACTGTTGTGGCTGCGATCCCGGCCGTGCGAGGAGGACGCCGCTGGATGGTAGCAGCAGCGGCTCTGGGCGGGATACTCGCGGGGGGCGCGTTCACGCTATGGATGGCTGGCGGCGAGGATGTGGATCCGGTAGTGATCTCCACGTTCGTGGCCGATCCGGCCGGGGAACAGAACCCGGAGTTCTCTCCAGATGGGCGTTCGGTGGCCTATCGGCGCGGCAAGGCAGGAAAGACGGAGCTCGTAGTGCGCTCGTTGAGTAGCGAAACCGATGCAGTGGTTGCGTCTCTGAACTCGGTTGGTTCGCACCGGTGGACACCGGATGGAAAACGGCTTTGTTTCGCGGACCTGAGACATATTTCCTGCGTCGGCGCTTCAGGCGGCAACCCGCAACCTCTTCTCGACATTCAGTCCTTCACCGTGTTTCAATTCACCCCTGACGGGAAGAGCCTGCTGGTGCCGCGAGCGGAGAATGGGAAGAAGCAGTTGTATGCGAGTACGCCCCCTGGGAATCCGCCTACGGTGGTGGCTGGGTTCCCCTTGGGCGAAGGGTGGTCACCGGGTCCAATGTCTCCGGACGGCAAGCGAATCGTGCTTCAGAATTTTAACCGTCCTTTGCGGATTGTGAGCTATCCCTCGGGAGCTGTGCAGGGGGAATACCCCGACATCTACTTAGTTGGCGGATGGTTTCGCGACAGCCGACACATTGTGGCGACCACTCGCAATCCTTACGGTGTTGTGTTGTTGGATACCAAGAGCCATGCCCGGCGTTTGTTGTTGCGTCAGGATGCGGCGGTCATCTCGTCTGCGCTCAGTCCGGATAACAAGCGAATTCTCTATTCCAGCGGCAAGGTGGATTGGAGTATTCATGAATACTCAATGGAAGGGAAACGGCTCCCCGCGGCGGCCTCGCCGGGAGCGGGAACCGGCCCAGTCTGGTCCGCGGACGGGCAGCGGTACGCGTTCAACGCCAACACGGGAACCAGTCGCGAAGGAGTTTGGATGGCGCGCGCCGATGGTTCGCAGGCGCGGCAGATCGTGAGCAGGAGGAACTATGCGCCGGTGAGCTTCTCACCCGATGGACAGCGATTGGCGGTTATGGTGGAAAAGGAACTGCGAACGGTTTCGCTGACCAACGGGGTGGAGGTAACGGTCCAAACGGTCTCTCCGAATGCGTATGTGTGCTGGTCCGCGGGGGGCGATTGGCTTTGGTTCTCCGAGCAAGGGGAAGTGAAGAAAATACCGAGTCTCGGTGGTGAGCCTGCTGTGGTGACGAAGGGTAGCTTGACAAAGTGTGACCCTCGCGGGAAATGGTTCGCAGTGTTCCGCGACAAGCGCATGTACTTGCTCTCCACGGATGGGAAGACGGAGCGAGCCGTTGCCGGAGACCATGATGTGTTTTCGTTTTCCGGATTCTCGGCGGACGGCAACTTGTATTTTACGAGTACGATTGACAACCGGCTGAACGTGGAGGAGCCAGCGACGGGGAAGATCGTGAGGAGCGTTGTGTTCGAAATGGATCCGGCGGACCGGGTTTGGGATCTCGATGTTCATCCGGATGGTAACCGGGTGCTGGTTTCGTTGGGAGGATTGCGTTATGACATCTTCTCGATAGAGGGTTTCGCACAGCCGGCAGCATGGTGGAAACGCTGGTTCCGCCATTGGGATCCACCAGCAAAGTAAAAGCAATCGGGCGGAGCACAGTTGCTGTACTCCGCCCAATGCGACCCTCCGAACTTGTGTCTTGCCTAGCTGGCAGCCGCGGTGGTGAGCAGCGACTCAATCTTTGAGAAAATCGTGGAAATCTGGGTGGATACACCGGGCATCACAGCGCCCGCGGCGACGGCCACGAAGCCGGCCATCAGCGCATATTCAATGAGGTCCTGCCCCTTCTGATCGCGCCAGATCTTGAGCATCATTACGTAGTTCATTGCTTTCTTCATCGTTCTCTCCAGGTGTAGATTTTTTTGGAAGTCGTTTGCTCCCGTGAATTGATAATCTCCGGGAAACACGGATGGCCCAATCGTCCGATGGTACTTTTCTGATAGCGCAAGCTGCCCAGAGATGATCGTACTGAGCCGAACACCTTAAGGGGTCCTAGGTGGATGGTTCCGAACCTGCGGGCGGCGGGGGTAAGATAAGGGCGGGCGGTTGCGAAGGGAGACGGCGATGGCGGATCCGGCACGGCTCAGTTTCAGTCTGTTGCGGCGGGCCGCGCAATTGGCGAAGCCATACTGGCTGTCTCATGAACGGCGGAAGGCGTGGTGGCTGCTGTGCTGGTTGGGATTGCTGTTGCTTGGGTACACCGAATTCGCGGTGTTGTTCAACCAGCAATCGGGGGAGTTTACTTCGGCGCTGGCGGCGCAGGATGGGCCTCGGTTCTGGCGTTCGATTGCGATGTTCTTCGGACTGCTGGTGGTGGGCGTGCCCATTGACGCCTACTACTATTACGTTCGCGACAAGCTGGCGCTCCATTGGCGGCGTTGGCTGACGGACCGCTTCCTGGGGCGCTATCTGCGCGATCGATCCTATTACCACTTGGTGGGGCAGGCGGAGGTGGACAATCCCGATCAGCGCATTGCGGACGATGTGAATGCCTTCACGTTTCAATCGCTGCAGTTTGTGCTGGTGTTCGCCAACGCCGTGCTGCAACTGCTGGCGTTCGGCCGGGTGTTGTGGTCCATTTCATCCTACCTGGTGCTGTTCCTGGTCTTGTATGCGGCTGTGATCACCGGGATTACGTTCGGGATTTTCGGCCAGAGAATGGTTTCGTTGTATTTCACGCAGCGGCACCGCGAAGCCGATTTCCGCTTCAGCCTGGTGCGGCTGAGGGAGAATGCCGAGTCGATTGCGCTCTATCACGGGGAGCGCGAAGAGCTGCTCCACCTGCAGCGCGTGTTCTCCCGGTTGTTCGCCAACGCGACGCAGGTCATTCAATGGACCCTGCGGCTGAATTTCTTCTATTACGGCAATTCCTATTTGACGATGGTGCTGCCGGCGATCATTGTTGCTCCGCGAGTGCTTTCGGGAGAGCTGGAGGTTGGGCGCATTGTGCAGGCGACGGGGGCGTTTTCGGCGATCCTGTCGGCCTTGACTCTGCTGGTAGACAACATTGAAGGGCTGAGCCGGTTTGCGGCAAGCATCAGCCGGTTGGAAACATTCGCCTCGGCAATGGAGAAACGGGCCGTGGGAGTGGATCGGATTGAGACGCGAGTGGGGGAGGACTTGCGCTTTGCCAATGTGACGCTGCGGACTCCGGACGGGGGCCGCACGCTGGTGCGGGATCTGAACGTATGCGTACGGCACGGAGAGGGATTGCTGATTGTGGGTGCAAGCGGGCTGGGAAAGAGTTCGCTGCTGCGGGCGGTGGCCGGATTGTGGGATCGCGGAGAAGGCGTGCTTTGGCGTCCGGCGCCCGAGGAATTGCTGTTTGTTCCCCAGCATGCCTATGCGGCACAGGGGAGTCTGCGGCTGCAGTTGAATTATCCGAACCTGGGCCGGGAGGTGGAAGAGGAGGAGTTGCGGGCCGTGCTGGCACGGGTGAATCTACCGGGGCTTGAGGAACGCTGTGGCGGCTTCGACGCGGATTTCGAGTTTGAAAAGGTGCTTTCCGTAGGGGAACGGCAGCGCTTGGCCTTTGCGCGGGTGTTTCTTAAGAAGCCGCGCTACGTGCTGCTGGATGAGGCGACCAGTGCGCTGGATGGGCCGAATGAGGCGGCGCTTTATGAGCAACTGGTGGCGACGTCTACCACGCTGGTGAGCGTCAGCCATCATCCAGCGCTGGCGCGCTATCACACCCAGGTGCTGGAGTTGCAGGAGGGTGGGAATTGGAGCCTTGGCGATACCGGTTAGAGGCCGATCAGGATAGCGATTATACCGGCGGTGGTTTCTCCGAACATGATGGTGTTGGAGGTGCCGTCGATGACCTGGGCCTTGGCTTTCTGTTCGGCGGCGAAGTCACCCCGAGCTTCCGCCGATTGTGCCCCCTGGAGGAGGGGGGTGACCCAATTGACCACGGTGGCGTCTGCGGCTGTGCGGCGGGCGAGTGCGAGCACACCGTCGTAGCTGAACAGGCGGACTCCTTCCCAAGCGGTGGGGAGCGTCGAGATGCCATAGGATTCCCAGGCTTCGGCGTTGTCGCCGAAGTGCAGTTCGCGGGCAATGACTTGGAACAGGTTCTGGAGGACGAAGCGAACCGACCCATCCTGGAAGAGAACGTTGACGCCGTTCATGGAGTCTGAGACGGACTTCAGCGTGACCCGGCCGTCGGAACCTTTGAGCCGGAGGAAGGCGTCCTGGGCGGTGGTGGGGGAATCGACGTGCTGGCGAATGGATTGGAAGAGAATTTCCTTTTCCGCCGCGGGCAGAAGGCCGGCAAGGGCGGCGAACGATTTGGCGGCTTCGGCGGCGATGTTGAGGTAGGCTTGCTGGCGGGCAGCGGCGGCGGTGGGGATGATAGCTGTCGAAGTGGAGATCTTCAAGGCTCCGTTGGTGAGATTGGCTTCGAGGTGAATCAGTTCAGCCCCGGTGAAGCCGGCGGAGGGCATTGCGTCGATAGCGAAGCGCTTCGAGGAGGCTTCGAGCTGGGTGAGGAGATAACCGGATTTCGCGGGGTGGGACATGTTCACGGCGGGCAGGAGTTCGCCCAGGCTCCCTGGAAGGGCTTTGGATTTGTCGTATTTGGCCTGCACGGCCGCGGCGAGTTGGTTCACAGTGGCGGCGGCAGTGCTGCGGTTTGCCGCTTCGCGTACCTTCTGTACGGCGGGAAGCAGCAGGCCGATCAGGATGGCGATGATGCCGGTAGCTGTGGTGAGTTCGAGGACGCCGAATCCGTTGCGGCCTCGGGCGGTAGGGGTGGAAGTGAAAGTGGTCATCGCAAAGCCTCTTGCGGGGGAACGTGCGAAAGCGAGCGGAAAACCATCACAGGAATTCGATTTGGGGGGAACGGGTGGCATCTGTTATCCTGAGAAGTCGAACTCCTCCTATCACTTCGTAACAACTGAGGTTATCCATGTCAGGCCATTCTAAGTGGCACACGATTAAGCACAAGAAAGCCGCGATCGACGCGAAGCGCGGCAAACTGTTCACACGGTTGATTAAGGAAATCATGATCGCTGCCCGCGGCGGTGGTGGCGACCCCGATGCGAATCCGCGTCTGCGTACCGCAATCACCGCTGCCAAGGGCGTCAGCATGCCCGCCGACAACATCACGCGCGCCATCAAGCGCGGCACTGGTGAATTGGATGGCGGACAACTGGACGAGATTATGTTTGAAGGCTACGGGCCGGGCGGCGCCGCCGTGCTGGTGAAGGTGGCCACGGACAATCGCAACCGCACAGTGTCGGAAATCCGGCATGCGTTCTCGAAGAATGGCGGAAACCTGGGCGAAGTGGGCAGCGTCGCATGGATGTTCGACCGCAAGAGCCAGATCATTATTGAAGGCGACAAAGCGGATGAAGAATCGCTGATGAACCTCGTGCTGGAAGCAGGCGGCGACGATTTGCGGAACGACGGAGGCAACTGGGAAGTGTTGTCGGCTCCGGAGGCGCATTTCACGGTGATGGACGCGATCGAGAAGGCGGGCATCCCGACGGTGTCGGCCGAAATCGCGATGATCCCGAAGAACCTTGTCAGAGTGGAAGGCGCCAACGCGAAGACAATGTTGCGGCTGACCGAGGTTCTGGAAGATCAGGACGATGTGCAGAGTGTTTGGTCGAACTTCGATATCGACGAGAAAGAAATGGAGGCGCTGGCCAGCTAAGGCCGGCGCTCAATCATGCGCGTCCTCGGCATCGATTGCGGCACCGAACGCACCGGTTACGGGGTGATCGATACCGATGGACGCAGGCATTCGTTGATTTCGAGCGGAGTGATCCGGACCAATACGAAGCAATCCCTGGCCGCGCGTTTGCTTGCCATCGGCAACGGACTGCGGCAGGTAATTGCTGATTTTGGACCGGAAGAAGCGGCAGTGGAAGCGGTATTCCACGCGGTGAATGTGAAGAGCGCATTGACCTTGGCGCATGCGCGTGGTGTGGCGTTGTTTGCGGTGACGGAAGCCGGATTGGCGCTGGGCGAATATTCTCCGCTGGAGATCAAGAGCAGCGTAGTGGGATATGGACGCGCCGAAAAGGCGCAGGTACAGTTCATGGTGCAGTCGATCCTGCGGCTGCCGGAGAAGATCGAAAGCGAAGACGCATCGGATGCTGTCGCGGTGGCCATCTGCCATGCGACGCACACACTTTCCAGAGCTCGCGCGGAGGCAACTCGATGAAATTCCTGCTCGCCTTGACCGCCACCATGCTCGCCGCGGGAGCGGACGGGCCACATATTTTCTACAGCAAGACGTTTCCAGGCTCTTCTCCCGCGTATATGGAGATCACGCTAGACCAGAAGGGGCGTGTGGAGTATCGAGAGGCGCCGAAGGAAGAAGATCCTCTAATCTCGCAATTGACGGAGGAGGAGACGAAGCAGGTCTGGGCGCTGGCGGAGAAGCTGAACTGGTTCAAGAAACCGCTGGAGTCCGGATTGCCGGTGGCGAAGATGGGGGAGAAGTTATTCCGCATCGAGAATCACACGGAGAAGGGCGAAGTGAAGTTCAACTTCACCCAGGACGAAGACGGGAAGCAGATGCAGGATTGGTTTGAGCGCATGGGAGAAAGCTCCTATCACCGAATTGCGCTGGAGCGGGCGGTCCGGTTCGATAAATTGGGCGTGAACAAAGCCTTGCTGCAGTTGCAGGCGGCGATGGAGCGCAACCGGCTGGTGGGGCTGCCGCAGTATTTGCCGATGCTCGACCGGGTGGCCAAGAACGACAGCTATCTGCACATGGCGCGGGAGCGCGCGGCTTCCATCGCCGATTACATCCGCAACCCGCAAAAGCCGAAGGCCGGACAACAATGAACCGATTTTTGATGATAGCGCTGGTGGCTTCCCTGCCCTTACTGGCCCAGACCAACAAACCCAAGCCGAGCGAGGATGACGAACTGCGCCAGTCGATGGGCGAGGCCGGATCGAGCCCGATGGAAATCAGCCGGGCGCTGGAAAAGCATCTGGCAAAGTATCCCAAATCGACGCGGCGCGAAGAGATTGAGCGGGCCCTGATCAAGGCGGCGATTGACAATCGCGACAACTCGCGGATTCTGCGATACGGCGAGCAGTACCTGGAGAAGAACCCGAATGACTTGGTGGTGTTGGAGCGGGTGACCCGTCTGTTGACTTCTCGTGAAGACAAGGAGAGCAACGAACGCGGCCTGAAGTACGCGTTGTTGTTTGAGAAGGGCATGCGGGAGTTGGAGCAGGATAAGCCGGCGACACGGATGGATGCGCAGTTGCGCGAGGATCTGGATCGCGGGTTGGGGCGGGCGTATACGTTCCAGGCCCGGGCCAAAGGGCATCTCGGCGCTTATGCGGAAGCGGTCGAACTGGCGAAAAAGAGTTTTGCCTCGTATGCATCGGCGGAACCGGCCCGCGAAGCGGCGACGTGGTTGCTCAAACAGGACAAAGTTGCCGAGGCGATTCCCTTGCTGGCGGATGCGTTTTCGCTCCCCGATATCCGGCTGACGGATGAAGACCGGCTGGCGATCCGGCGGCAGATGGCGGAGCTCTATAAGAAGCTGCATGGATCGGAAAAAGGACTGGGCGATATCATTCTGGCTTCCTATGACCGGTCGATTGCGGTGCAGGAGGAGCGCAAGGCGCGGCTGCGGGCGATCGATCCGAACTCGGGTGTGACGAATGCCATGGACTACACGATCACCGGGGTGAACGGTGAGTCTCTGGATCTGAAGTCGCTGCGCGGCAAAGTGGTGCTGCTCGATTTCTGGGCCACTTGGTGCGGGCCGTGCCGCGTGCAGTATCCGATTTACGAGAAGGTGAAAGCGAGTTTCAAAGGCCGGGATGATGTGGTGTTCCTGGGGATCAATACCGATCAGGAGCGCGATGTGGTGAAACCGTTTCTGGCCCAGAACAAGTGGAATAAAGCGGTGTACTACGAGGATGGACTTTCGAATCTGTTGAAGGTGGCATCGATTCCGACGACGATGATTTTTAATCGCAAAGGAGTGATGACCTCGCGGTTGAACGGATTTGTGCCGGAGCGCTTTGAAGACATGCTGCGGGAGCGGATTGAAGAAGCGCTGAAGGAGGAATAGATGGTCTTCCGCCGCGTTGTATGGATCGTGCTGGATAGCGTTGGCATAGGCGAGATGCCGGATGCCGCTGCCTATGGCGATGTGGGGAGCGATACGCTCGGCAATATCGCGCGACAGCGCAAATTGGAATTGCCGCATTTGCGCGCGCTGGGGATCGGGAATATCCGGCCGATCGAGGGATTGCCGGGTGTGAGTGCGCCCGAGGGTGCGTTCGGGAAATGCACGCTGGCGTCGCCGGGCAAGGATACGACGACCGGGCATTGGGAGATGGTGGGGATCCATCTGGAGAAGCCCTTTCCCCTTTATCCAAACGGCTTTCCACCTGAGGTGATGACGGAGTTTGAGCAGCGCATCGGGCGGCCCACCTTGGGCAACAAGGCAGCCTCGGGGACGGAGATCATCAAGGAACTCGGCGAGGAGCATGTGCGCACCGGAGCGCCGATTGTCTATACATCGGCGGATAGCGTGTTTCAGATCGCCATGCATGAAGAGACCATCCCGCTGTGGGAGCAGTACAAGATTTGCGAGACGGCGCGGGAGCTATTGCGGGGCAAGCATGAAGTGGGGCGCGTCATCGCGCGGCCCTTCGAGGGCGAAGTGGGCGCGTTTAAGCGCACCTCCAACCGCAAGGATTACGCCGTGCCGCCTCCGCGAGGGATGCTGCTCGACCAATTGAAGGACGCGAAGGTCCATGTGATCAGCGTGGGAAAGATCTTCGATGTGTTCCTGGGGCGCGGGATTGCGGAGTTCGATAAGACGAAGACGAACGCCGAGGGGATGGCAAAGACGCTGGAAGCGATTGCCGAAGGCAAGGATGGATTGATCTTCGTGAACCTGGTGGATTTCGATATGTTGTACGGGCATCGCAACGATGTAGAAGGGTATGCGCGGGCGCTGGAGGAAGTGGATGCCTGGGTGCCTGCGTTGCGCGCGGCGCTGGAGCCGGGAGATCTGGCGATCTTCACCGCGGATCATGGATGCGACCCCACGACGCCATCGACAGATCACAGCCGGGAGTATGTGCCGGTGCTGGCGTTTGGGCCACAAGTCCAGGCGGGAGTGGATTTAGGGACACGGGAATCCTTATCGGATATCGGGCAGACCGTAGCCGAGAACTTCGGTGTGTCGATTGCCAAGGGTGAGAGCTTTCTTTCCGCGCTTACTTTCAGTGGGTGAAAAAAGGTAAGCTGAAGGCGAACCCATGTCGTCGGTCACCGTCACCTCGCGCGGCGCGCTGCGCAAGTCGGATCTGCGCGAAGCCAATGAACGGCTGCTGCTGAACATCATTCGACAGAACACCGGAATCTCGCAAAGCGACATGTCGCGGATGACCGGTTTTGCGCCCAGTTCGATCAAGCTGATTGTGGACCGGATGCGCAAGCGGGGATTGCTGGCGATTGGGGCGAAGAATGGGGATGCCCCGATGGGAAGGCGTCCGCTGGCGCTGGAGCTTTGTCCGGACGCGATGGTGGCGATGGGTGTGGAGATTGCGCTGCCTGTGACGCGCGTAGCAATGGCGGATTTGAACGGACGTCTACTCAAGCAGAAGACGGTGGCATGGCATGGGAATCCGGACGTGCTGCTGCGCCGCGTGCGTGAGGCACTGGATGGGATGATCAGCGGGTTGGGGCGGAAGCAATCGTTATTGGGCATTGGGGTGAGTATCCCCGGGACGCTCGATCGCGGGACCGGCATGGTGGTGGCCGCGGAAAATCTGGGTTGGGTGAATGTGCCGTTAGGCTCAATTTTGACCAGTGGGCTGGAGACACACGTCTATTACGAAAACAACGCGATTCTGTCGGCGCTGGCGGAGCGGTGGTTCTGTGAGCCGGGATCGAAGGTGATGGACAACTTCGTGTTTCTAACGGCCCATGATGGATTGGGAACCGGTGTGATTCTGGACGGAAAGCCGCTGCTGGGGGCTTACGGCGAAGCCTGTGAGTTCGGGCATGTGACGCTGGTTCCGGATGGGCGCCCTTGCTTGTGTGGGAACACCGGATGCTGGGAGCAGTATGCTTCGGATTTTGCGCTGGTGCGGATGTATGGGGGAACGGAGAAGGTGACGGCGCTGCAAGTGGTGGAACGGGCACGGGCGGGGGACGAGAATGCGTTGCGCGCACTCGGCGAAGCCGCGGAGTATGTGGGGCGCGGGATTGTAAATTTGAACGCGGCGTTTAATCCGGAAGCGATTGTCGTGGATGGGTATCTGGCAGCGGGTTGGGATCTGATGGAGAAGCGAGTGATGGAGGTGCTGCGAGGGAGATTGGCGTACCGGTGTTTGGCGCGGATGCGGATTGTGAAAGCGCGGCATGGGTCGGATGCGAGTTTGATGGGGACACTGGCGCTGGTGTTGAGCGGGTTCTTCACTGAGTTTCAGTCGCGGGCGGTTTAAGCGCGGCGCGGCACCTTGACAATTTGCGTCCCGTGAGGCAGTATTTCACTAAGTGAAAAATGTCTTGCCGAGGAGGTCGTATGTCTAGGAAGTCACTTCTCCTATTGCTGCTATTCACCGCCAGTGTCGCTTTGAGCCAATCGACGCAAAGCAGCCTGTTGGGAACGATTACGGATGCCACTGGTTCGCCGGTGCCTGGCGCCGATGTGACGGTGCGCAATGAAGGAACCACTTTCGCGCGTCCATCGAAGACGGACGCTGCGGGCGACTACCGCATCTCCGGATTGGAGGCGGGATGGTACCGGGTGGATGTGAAAGCCGCCGGGTTCCGGTCGTTCAGCCAGACGAAGATCGACTTGTCCTCGGCGCAGATCAAGCGCGTGGACGTCCGGCTGGAAGTGGGCGACGTCACAACTACAGTCACTGTAGAAGGCGGGACGACGCAGGTGGAGACGGAGACGGCCACGCTGTCCAATCTGAAGACCGCGCGCGACTTTGCGCAATTGCCCTTAAGCACGCAGGGCCGCGGCTGGGCGAACATCACCAACGTCACCGCCGGCGTGCAAAGCGCCAGCGGGTTTGAGGTGAACGGCGCCCGCGATACGGCGAACAATTTCACTTCCGATGGCATCTCCGTGAACGATATGGTCAGCAGCCGCAACACAGCCAATGGCTTTTCCGGTGACATTGAAACGTTCGCGGAAATCAAGATTTTGACAGCGAACAGCTCGGCGGAATACCCGCAGGTGGCCCAGTTCGCGGCGGTGAGTAAGAGCGGCGGAAACGATCCGCACGGTTCCTTGTATTGGGGAATTTTCAATAGCAAGTTTTCGGCGCGGGCGTGGTCGGACCGCGTGCCGGTGTCGTTCACCAATCACAACATGTTCGCGCTCACGGGCGGCGGGCCGGTGTTCATTCCGAAGGTATACAACGGGAAGAACCGGACGTTCTTTTTCGCGACCTACAGCGGGGCGCGATATCGCATTGGGAACCGCATGATCTTTAGCGTGCCTACGGCGGCCATGCGCGGCGGCGACTTCTCTGCCCTGGCCGGACGCATCAACCTGGTGGACAGCCTGGCCAACGGACAGCCGTTTGCCGGCAACCGGATTCCGGCGAGCCGGATCAGCCCGATTGCGGCCAAGGTCAACGACCTCGTCTATCCGGAGCCGAATCAGCCGGGGTTGGGGACGTATGGAATGACAAACAACTTCTATGCCGATCCGGGCGGGAAGTACGATTCGGATGTGTACTCGTTCCGCGGCGACCATAAGATCAACGACAAGAACCTGCTGTTCGCGCGCGTTGGGCTGACAATCAACAACAAGAATTTCTATCCAGGCGGGCTGAAGAGCGGCTACGGCCAATCAAGCAACCTGTCGAACCTGCCGGGGCGCAGTGTCGTTATCTCCGATACGCACACCTTCTCCCCAAGCCTGGTGAATGAAGCGAAGGTGGGTTTCAATCGCACCTACACACGCAGCTACGACACGATGTTCGGGGAGAACATCCAGTCGGTGCTAGGCATTCAGGGCATCGACAACCCGAACAATGATCCAGCCATTTCGGGCATGCCGGGGTTCAGCTTCGTCGGCGCTCTGCCGTTCCACGGAACGGCGGGACGCAACGACAGCTACACGGCGCAGAATACGTATCAGGCGATTGACAACGTCTCTTGGTACCGCGGACGGCACAATTTCAAGATGGGGGTCGATATCCGTCGGCTGCAAGTGAACAATCAGAACAAGCCGCTGTTCCTACGCGGGCAGTATTCGTTTGACGATCGCTTGAGTGGCCTGGCGTATTCGAATTTTCTGTTGGGGTGGCCGGTGAGCGCATCGCGAGGTGTGGCGCGGCCGAATGCGTACACGCGCAGCACTCACACGGGCCTGTACTGGCAGGACGATTTCAAGATCAACAACCGGCTGACGCTGAACTACGGCGTTCGCTATGAGTATCAGACGCCGTGGGTGGAGAAATTCGACCGCATGTTCACCTTCGATCCAGCAACCGGGAGCATGGTGACGTCCGGATCGGCGATTCCCTCTGACCTGGTGCCGAGCGTAGTGGCCACACTCCCGATTGTGCCGGCGACGAAGGCCGGACTCCCCGAGCGGAGCCTGATGAAGAACGACAGCAACAACTGGAACCCGCGCATTGGGTTGGCCTACCGGCCGTTTGGCGATGCCACCACAGTGGTGCGCGCTGGCTTCGGAATCTACACGCACTTCTGGCCCGGGCTCCTGGCACTGAATCAGACCGGCGGGCCGTGGCAATCGCAGGAGACGTTCATCATTGAGAACGCGAATGTGCCGGCGATTCAATTTCCGAATCCATTCCGGACAACGTCCTCGTTCGCCGGGATCCAGACCATCAGCGGTAACAGCGCGGCGTTTCCGAACGAGCGCACGCAGCAGATGAATCTGTCCATCGGGCGGCAGATCTGGGGAATGGCAGTAGACATCGGCTACGTGGGCACACGCAGCATCAATGTTCCCTTCAACGACGATTTGAATCTGCTGCGGCCGAGCACGACGGCGTTCAGCACGGCGCGGCGTCCGTATCCGCGCTTCAATGCGGCGAATCTGATTCAGACGGGCGGCTCTTCTACCTATCATGGGTTCACGTTCCAGGCCGATCGCCGCGTGGCAAAAGGCGCCTGGTACAACGTGAACTACACTTGGGCGAAGGGCCTGACCGATGTGGATCTGCGCAACTATTCGGGGGGAAGCCAGCAGAACCAGTATGAGCGGTGGCTGGAGCGGGCCGATGACAGCAATCTGCGGCGGCAACAACTGCGGTTCAGCTATGTGATCGACATTCCCTACGGGCGCGGCCAGAAGTTCGGGTCCTCGATTCCCACGGTGGTCAATCACGTGATCGGCGGATGGCAGTTGGCAGGAATTACGACGATGTCCACCGGGGCGCGTCTGAGCCCGGCATTCTCCAACACCGATCCGGCCAACACCAATCAGTTCGGAGGACGGCCGGATCGGATTGGCGATGGTAATTTCGATTCCGGCGAGATGCGCGACCGTATTCAGACGGCACGTCCGGTGTTCGATACCAATGCTTTCGTACGGCCACTGACGGGCCGCGGCTTCTATGGGAACTCTGCGCGGTATATCCTGACCGGGCCGGGCACGGTGGCCTGGAATGCCGGCTTGCACAAGAACTGGCGGTTGAAGGAAAGCGGCGTGTTCCAGTTCCGCTGGGAGATGTTCAACGCATTCAACCGGGCCAATTTCAACAACCCGGCGACCAACATCACAGGCGGCGATTTCGGGCTGGTGACAACGGCGCAGGGTGGCCGCTCCATGCTGTTCGGGCTTAGGCTGGATTATTGATGAAACTCCTTGTTTTGTTTCTCGCGGCTGGTTCCCTGTGGGGCCAGCCGCTGAACCCGGCGCAGCGCTACGAGCTGTTTCAGAAGAATCTGGCGGAGCGGGCGGCGGCGATTACCGCGGACCAGTTCGCAGGGATCTCCGGGTTGGACGACTGGAAGAAGCGGCGGCCAGAGGTGAAGCGGCAGTTCCTGGATATGCTGGGGCTCGATCCGATGCCGGCCCGCACGCCTCTCCAGGCTCGGATTACAGGCGGATTCGAGCGGACGGACTTCCGGGTTGAGAACATCGTGTTTCAAAGCAGCCCGGGATTGTATGTCACCGGGAATTTGTATCTGCCGAAGGCGGCGAAGGCTCCCTATCCGGCAGTCGTGTATGTCACAGGGCATTCGCCTTCCCCCGATGGGGCCAAGATCACTTACCAGCATCATGGGGTGTGGTTCGCGCAGCACGGGTTTGCGGCGTTTGTGCTCGACACCGTTGAGTTCGGCGAGATCGGCGGGCTGCACCACGGGTTGCACAACCTGGGGATGTACAACTGGCTTTCGCTTGGCTACACACCTGCCGCGGTAGAGGTGTGGAACGCGATCCGGGCGCTGGACTATCTGGAGACGCGGCGTGAGATTGACGCGAAGAATGCGGGAATCACGGGGCGCTCTGGCGGGGGCGCGGTGTCGTGGTTTACGGCCGCGGCGGACGAACGGTTTCGCGTCGCCGCGCCGGTGCATGGAACATGGGCCGTGGGCCCGCATGTGCAGCATGACACGGTGCAGCAGAATTGCGATTGCATCTATTTCTGGAATACCTATCAGATCGACCTGCCGCTGGTGGGGGCGTTGATTGCTCCGCGCCCGCTGCGGATTGTGAATGCGACCAAGGACGGCGCGTTCCCGCCAACGGGCTACCGGCCGGTCTTTGAATGCCTGCGGCCGGTGTACCAGTGGTACGGCGTGCCGGAAGCGGTGACGGAGTATGAGGAAGAGACGGGACATGTCGATAACCCGGGGTATCGCAAGGCGGCCAATGAGTGGCTGAACCGCTGGATGCGCAAGGACGAAACTCCGTATCAGGAGCCGAAGTTCGAACGGGAAACGGCTGCTGCTCTGCGAGTGCTGAGGACACTGCCCTCCGATGCCCGGAATGAGGCGATCCACAAGAGCTTTTTGAATCTGCCGAAGCTGGCTGCGCCCGCGTCGTTGTCCGCCTGGGAGAAGCGCAAGGCATCGGTGGCTGCCGGACTGAAGGACAAGGTGTACCGCACCTTCCCCAAAACGAAGGAGCCGTTTGCTACGTGGAAAGCGGAACACAAGATGTGGACGCAGAACTACGCGGATTCCTATCGCGTGCAGTTCAGCACCGAGAAAAACGTACGCGTCCATGGCGAGCTGTTTGTGCCCCGCGAAGAGAAGGCGCGGCAGAAGGCATTGGTTTATGTGAAGGGGAAGGACGACATCGTGTTCGGCGTCGATTACGATCTGCTGCTTTCGGCACTGTCGACGCACGTCGTGTTGGTGGTAAATCCACGAGCAGTGGATTACCCAATGACGAACTTCCGCTTTGCGGCGACGCAAATGACGGCGGCACTGCTGGGCGGCACCGTCGAGAGCCTGCAGCTATGGGATGTATTGCGGGCAGTGGATTACCTGCTGGAAGAGGAGAAGCTGCCGGTGAAGTCGATTTCGCTCTACGGACGAAAGACGATGGGCGGGCTGGCGCTGCATGCGGCGGCCTTGGATACGCGTATCACGCGGGTGATTCTGGATGATCCACCGGCGTCGCACTGGCAGGGTCCGCCGCTGCTGAACGTGCTGCGAGTGACGGATCTGGCAGAGGTGGCGGGCATGGTGGCGCCGCGGGAGATCGTCTCGCTGACGGCGTTGCCAGAGGCCTATCGGCTGACCTCGGCGGTGTACAAACTGTACGGGAAACATGTGAAGCAGGTGGATGCGTTGGGGCAAGCGCTACGGGTTTGGGAGTAAGCAGAGTCTATGAAAATCACGCGACGGAAATTGGCGGCACTGGCGATGCAGACCGCGGCTGTGCAGGCGCAGGAGCCGGGAGAAAGGCCGCAAAAGAGCGCCGATGTGCAGGTGCTGAACCCGCGGAACAAGGTTCCGGTCAGCCTGCTGATCGACGATTCGACGTGCCTGGTGAACCTGGCGCACTTCGGCATCCCTCATTTCGCCGAAGCCTACCCGGATCGCTATTTACAGGAATGGCGCAAGCTGCCACGCGAGATTCCGGATAGCTTTGTGCGCGAGTTCGGCGAGTGGACGCGCGATAACGGCGTGAAAGGCAAGTACAGCATCGTTCCCTACCCTGCTTGCGTCGGTTGGGTGGATCGGGACATGCCGGGTTGGAGCCGCAAGGAGCTGACCGACAGCCTGAGCCTGGTGCGGACGCTGATCGCTCCCAATTGGGACATTCATCCGGAGATGATCACGCACACCTGGGTCATCGACACGAAGACGGGGCGCCCGTTCCCGGAACGTACCGAGCGCTTCATGGAGAACTTCGGATGGAGCCAGGACAAGTCAGCGGACGAACTGGCGAACTACATGGCTTACGCGCTGCGTATCCTGAAGAACGCCGAACTGCCGTGCGAGGGTATCACCACGCCGGGCGGATTCGCGGGACGGCGGCTGGTGGAGTTATCGAAGGCGACGCTGCAGGCTTGCCGTGATGTATACCAGACCGAGATTCCGCACTATTTCCGCCATGCGATTCTGGACTCGCGCAGCGTGGTGCCTCGTGTGGAGAACGTGCGTGGCTTGAACGGCCCGAATCCACAGTGTGTGGTGTCGATCATCGCCTGTACCGGCGATTGGTATGGAGGCTGGGACGGCCTGGTGACGCCGGCGTTGGATAAGATGATCACGGCGGATTCCAAGAGCGGGCGCATGGCCGAGGTGATCGAGCGCGGCGAGCCGGCGATCATGATGTGCCACTGGCCCGGGATCTACTGCAACGGGCAGAAGGATGGGTTCCAGACGCTGAAGGACGTCCACAAGCGGCTGAAGGCCGGGTATGGCGACCGGATCCAGTGGATGAAGATCGGCGACATTGCGCGCTATTGGGCGGCGAAGGAATTGACGGGGATCGCGCGGGAGGGCAACCGGGTAAAGCTGCGAGCCCCCTATGCCTGTCCGGACTTCACCATAGAGATTTCGGCCCGGGGCTTGCGAGGCGTCCGGGCCGGGAGTGTGAAAACGGATTGGAAATCGGAAAAAGACAGCGCCGTGGTGACCTTCGACTTACCGAAGGGGGAAACGACGCTCGAACTGGTCTGAAGCGCGGGCCCGGGGCTTTACAGCGCCTCGGGCATCTTCAGACTGGCTTTGGCCAGAGATTCGTTGAGGATCTCTTCGGCGTTGGCTTCCGTCGTGCTGCGCGCAATGGCTGTTTCGGTGAGCAGCATATGGCGCGCACGGTCAAGCATCTTCTTCTCCCGGAAAGACAGCGGTTTGTCCTTCTGAAGGATGAGAAGACACTTGAGGACCTCTGCTGTTTCGAGCAGACTTCCGAAGCGCATCTTGTCAGAGTTTTCCTTGAAGCGGTCTTTCCAGTCCTGGCAATGTTTGGGTTTGCCGGTGGCCAGGAACAGAAGGACCTTATTGATCTCTGTGGCCTTGGTTACTTTTCTAAGACCAACGTCGAGCACGTGGCTGAACGGCACCATGACCGTCATCCTGCTGGCATTGATCCTCAAGAGATAGAAGCGCTCGAATTGGCTTCCGAAAGAGCGTGCGCTGATGTTCTCAATCACTGCGACGCCGTGATTGGGGTATACAACGCGTTCACCGATCTGAAAGGTCATGCTCGGACCCTCTCTAGCTGGTTTAGCGGGGTGACCAACTAGCCACCTTCCGTACGTGGAAAGAAGATCTTAACGTTGTATACAACAGCTTGTCAAGAAAAAATATCGATACCAGACACCTATTTTTATTTGCATGATAGCAAAGGGGTTAAATGCAATATTACAGTAATCGAAGTTAGTACGCAGAGGGGGTGCGTCCGGATCGGCTATCGCTATGAATTTGTACACCAGGGGTGGGAGAACAGTGTTCAGTAATCATCCTCTGATCTGAAGTCTGGTGTATCAGAACGGATGTAATTGATATTTCAGTGGTAGCTGGTCCAGACCACTGGGCTGATGACGGTGGGCGAATTCGCTGATAGATTGAATCCATGAGGCAAAATGTGGCGAACGAAGAGGACGTGGCATACAGGGTTTCCGGCAACCGTGCCGCATTACTTGCATTACGGCGGAAGGTTGAGCGAGGCGCACCCGGTCAGTTCACGATGCTTCTGCGCGAAAGGAAGGCCGCAGCGCGAGATCCGCTCGGGCACACGGAAATCACTGATTTGATCATTTCCGCAGTTGCCGGCGGAGTGGCAAAGGCAACGGTGGACTACTTGTTGGCGCTGCTGAAAGACGCTGGGAAGAAGGGATCGATTCGAGCCGCCCGGAAGAGGGGAAAGAAGGAGCCGTCAAAGAAGAAGGCTGCCACCAAAAAGGCGGCAAAAAAGAAGCCCGCGAAGAGACCCGTAGGCGCACGGAAGAGGAATACGAGAGGCTAGTGGCGTGCTTCCGATCCACAGGCGTCCGTTCGAATCGGGGTCATCCGATTACAAGTTGGATCCGCACGCCCTGCTGCTGCACATTCCGGGCAACAAGCGCCGATTTGAAGATGGTCCCGGGTTGGCGGACGAATTTCACCTCCACTACGTATCCTTTGTCCATGAATGCGCGCACTGGTTTCAAGTGAATGGAACCACGTTTGGTGCTCTGGCCCAACTGATCACCTATTCCCAGGGGCGAAATTGCCTGGGCCGCCTGGAGCAGATGAGCCGCGGCAAGCGGCAGCGTCTGGTGGAGCGTAGAATTCGTTTCGGTGAGCCGATCACTGGCCGGAGAAGAAGTGGGGACGCGGAGATCCAGGATCTGTGCGACAACTGGCGGGATCACGAGGACGCGTTGGAGCTGGCTGTGAATGGGCTTTCCTCGCGGCGCAGAGTGGATCGAGCGACAGTACTGCAGTCCGTGTTTGGAGTCTACGCGCTTTCGGCGGCAGCCCAGGCAGGCTTTCAAGAGTACCCAAGCGATGAATGGGCCGAGGACATATATCAGCCGGGTGAGTTGGGGGTGGTAGAGATTGCGACAGAGGATGGACGAATCTCCGTGAGGAGCCTGCTGGAGGGAGCAGCAACTGCTCAGGAGCTACTGGCAATGCTGTCGATCGGAGGGATTTCGGTTTTCCAGGGGCGTCGACAGCAGGGCGAGCAGTTAGAGGCATGGAGAAAACTGACGGGCCGAACACGTGGTTATGCGCGGGCGTTCCGGCTGTTCCTGCGATTCTACAAGCCGGACGCGAGGGCGATACGTCGACCCGAGACGCTGCAGTTGTTTTCGTTTCTTTGCGACTTGGCGCTCAATCCGATGGTCGCCCCCGCCCGCGTGCCGCTCGATTACAACGGCGAATGGCGAGACATATACCCACCAATACGCTTTGTCCGTTTGTTGCAGGTGCTACCACGTGATGAAGATCTGGGCAGACGGCTGTCGCCGGATACGCTAGCCGCGGTCCGGGAGCAGTTGTTGGAGCGAGCTGGACTGGGAGCATTTCCCGTTGCATTCGGCCCGGATTGGGGCGATGAGGACTATGAGATTTTCCTCAAGGGAAGACCAGCGGAGGAGAGTCGCGTAATCATGGAGCACCAGCGGTTCCGCCTTTGGGTGCAGGCACATTGTTGGAGGAAACGGGCACAGAACCCGTGGGTATTTGTGAACTGCCATGATTATCTCTTTGGAGCGCGGGGGGACCGCCCGGCCCTTCTTCGGGACAGAGAGACCCGAGGCTGGGTGGTACCGCCCTTCCGTTGGGCTTACAAACGGTCAAGAGGCGAGACGTTGGGGATGGTGGACGTGGATCGGACACATGGAACGGATATCCTTCTGGCGGCGGCTGCCGACATTAGCCAGTTTGAACTGATGAGCGCATCCGGGAAGCTCGCTCTCCCGCAATTTCCCCGTGGGGATCGGGATTTCATCAGGCGGTGCGTAAGGGCCTCTTACGAAAACAGATTCGCAGTGGCAGCATTCTCGGCGTGGTGAAGGTTTAGGCGTACAGTTCGTTCAGTGGGATGCGGAGGTCGAGGGATTCGAGGATGAGGGTACCGTCGATGCCTTCGTAGGTGGAGAGCATCCACTTCTCCTCGGGAACCCTGCGGTATACCTCGACGCGGGGCTGGTCGCGTGAAACCAAGACGTATTCCTGAATAGAGGGCAGCCTCCGATAGAGCAGGAATTTTCCGCCGTAATCGTAGTCCTGAGTGGTCGGGGAAAGGATCTCGAAGATCACTTTGGGATTGGAGACGCTGGCATCCTTCTCAGATGTCTGGATCAAACCGCCGCACACAACGGCAACATCCGAATAGGCGTACTGTACAGGGCTGACGCGAACCTGCAGCGCCGTGTAAGTAGAACAAGGCGTTCCGCGCAGCCGGTATCCCACAGCAATGCAGACCTGCGCCGCCAACCCTGCATGTGCTGGAGAACCGTCGAACGCGGAGAACACTTCGCCGTCGTGGAATTCCAGGGGCGTTTCGGATATGGCATCCGCAGCGAGATACTCCTCAACCGTCATGCGGGGCACTGGAATGGCCATACCCGAATTGTGCCGTGAACTACTTCAGCTCGAGGATTTCCTTTTCCTTGGCCAGCGCGGCGGCGTCGAGCTTCTTGATCTCAGCGTCCGTGAGCTTCTGGATCTCGTCGTGAGAGCGGCGCTCTTCGTCTTCGCTGATCGCTTTGTCCTTGAGCAGCTTCTTCACGGCATCGTTGGCATCGCGGCGGATATTGCGCAGTGCTACCCGGTGGTCTTCGGCGATGTTGTGCAGATGCTTCACCAACTCCTTGCGGCGGTCCTGGGTGAGCGGTGGAATCGGGACGCGGATGATCTTGCCGTCGTTCATCGGATTGAGGCCGAGGTCGGAGGAGCGGATGGCTTTCTCAATGGGGCCGATCGTGGAGGCGTCCCACGGCTGGACGGTAATCATGGCGGGCTCGGGGACGTGGAGATTGGCAAGCTGGTTAATCGGCGTCGGGGTGCCGTAATACTCCACTTTGATGCCATCGAGGAGGTTCACCGAAGCGCGTCCGGTGCGGATGTTACTCATCGAATGCATAAGGTCGGCGATGACCTTCTCCATGCGGGATCTGGCGCCCGCTTCCACTTCCTTGAGACTCGGACCGGATTGGCCGGATGATTGGGCTGGTTTCATGATTTGGCCTCTTCCAATAATCTAACGGATAAGCGTGCCTACGGGCTCGCCCATCGACATTCGCATTATATTGCCTGCGACGGTGAGATTGAAAACCTGTATGGGGAGTTTGTTGTCGCGGCACATGGCGACGGCGGAGGCATCCATCACGCGCAGAGCCTGCGACAGCACTTCCTGAAACGTAATTTCGTTATAGCGTACAGCGTCGGCATGAATCATCGGATCTTTGTCATAGACGCCGTCCACGCGGGTGGCCTTGGCGATCACTTCGGCGCCGATTTCCAAGGCGCGAAGCGTGGCCGCGGTGTCGGTGGAGAAATACGGATTCGATGTGCCGGCGACGAAGATGACGATACGGCCTTTTTCCAGGTGCCGCACAGCGCGGCGCTGGATGTAGGGTTCGGCCACCTGGTTCATGTGAATGGCGGTCATGACGCGGGTGGGGATGCCCTGCTTCTCAAGCGCATCCTGCAACGCGACGCCGTTAATCACCGTTGCGAGCATACCCATATGGTCGGCCGCAACGCGGTTCATGTTGCGGGCGGCGGCATTTACTCCACGGAAGAAGTTGCCGCCACCCACGACTAAACCGAGTTGTACACCTTGACTGGCCACTTCCACGAGTTCGGCGGCGAGCGAACGCACGCGTTCGGGATCGATGCCAAAGCCCTGGGTGCCGGCGAGAACCTCGCCGCTCAACTTGAGGAGAATCCTACGATAAGCGGCCACGGTGACGCGTTCTCCGCTTACTCGGACGCCGGTGCGTCGCCGACTTTGAAGCGGACAAACCGGGCCACGCTGATGTTCTCACCCAGCTTGGCGATCTTGGTTTTGATCAGATCCTCGATCTTCATCGTGTTGTCCTTGATGAAGGGCTGATCGAGAAGGCAGATCTCTTCGTAGAACTTCGACATACGGCCCTCGATGATCTTTTCCACCATCTTTTCGGGCTTGCCTTCGTTCAGGGCGCGGGCGCGCTGGATCTCTTTTTCCTTTTCGATCGCAGCGGCGGTGACGTCTTCGCGGCGGATGAACTGCGGATCGGCGGCGGCGATCTGCATGGCGATGTCCTTCACCAGTTCGTTGAAGTCATCGGTGCGGGCGACGAAGTCGGATTCGCAGTTGATTTCGACGAGCACACCAAGCTGGGAGCCGGAGTGGATGTAACTCCCAATGACACCCTGCTTCGTGCTGCGTTCGGATTTTTTGGATGCGGAAGCAATACCACGCTTGCGGAGGACCACTTCGGCGCCGGCGATGTCGCCGTTGGATTCCTTCAGGGCGGTCTTGCATTCCATCATTCCAGCTCCGGTACGGTCCCGGAGCTCTTTCACCATTTGCGCGGTGATTTCGGCCATAATTCGTAAATCCTTTTCTACAGAAATCGCTCAGCGGTTCGATTGCCGTTACTGGCGGTAGCTGCCGAGTTCGTCTTCGGCTTCCGTGCGGCGGCGACCCTTGATCGGCAGCGCGGCCAGATCGTCCTCAGAGAGGCTTTCGGCCATGAGTTGCTGCGAGTATTGGGGATCGAGGTACTGGTTGATGTCGGCGGGTTCGGAGCTCGCTTCGTCGGAAGCGGTTTCGGAGGTGGCATGTCCGGGGCCGAATTCGGCTTCGGTGACGCGCTGGCGGCCTTCGATGACGGCTTCGGCAATCTTGTTGGTGAAGAGGCGGATGGCGCGCAGGGCATCGTCGTTGCCGGGGATGACGTAATCGACCATGTCCGGATCACAATTGGTGTCGACGACGGCCACCACGGGGATCCCGAGCTTCTTCGCTTCAGCCACGGCAATGGATTCCTTGTTGGAATCGACGACGAACAACAGGTCGGGGAGCCCGGGCATGTCTTTGATGCCGGCGAGGTTCGACTGGAGGTGCTTGCGCTCGCGCTCGAGGCGGATGATTTCCTTTTTGGCGCGACCGATCCAGCCGTTTTCGGCGAGATCGTCGAGATCCTTGAGTCGGTTGATGGAACGCTTCACCGTGACAAAGTTGGTGAGCAGGCCACCGAGCCAGCGCTGATTCACGTAATACTGCGTGGATCGGGTTGCTTCTTCGGCAATGGCTTCCTGGGCCTGGCGCTTGGTGCCGACGAAGAGGACGGACTTTCCGGAACCGGCCATTTCTTCGACAAAACGCATCGCGTCTTTGAAGAGCTTCAAGGTTTTCTGGAGATCGATAATGTAGATCCCGTTACGTTCGCCAAAGATGTATTCTTTCATCTTTGGATTCCAGCGCTTGGTCTGGTGCCCGAAGTGAACGCCCGCTTCGAGCAATTCTTTCATGGTGATCGACGGCAAAATGCCTCCTTCGTGGATAGGCCGGGCGAATCCTCTCAGTCGCGTGCGGTCCAAAGCGAGATTTGCACGCGCGGGGAGCCCGGCCTGGGTTTGAGAGCCTAGAACGATTCTCCAGGGACGCTTAAGTTAGCGCTTGGAGAACTGGAACCTGCGACGAGCGCCCTTCTGGCCGTACTTCTTGCGTTCGTGGGCGCGAGGATCGCGGGTGAGAAAACCGAGGGACTTCAGCCTACCGCGCAATTCACCGTTGAATTGAACCAGAGCGCGGGAGATGCCGAGACGGACGGCGCCGGCCTGTCCGTTGATGCCGCCGCCATTGGCGAGAACGAGCACATCGAACTTGTCGGCCATCTCGGTGGCCAACAGAGCCTGGCGTGCCATGGCGCGGGAGGCCGGAGTGGTGAAGTAGGCTTCGATGTCACGGCCGTTGACCGTGATGGCGCCCTTACCGGGGCGCAGGAAAACGCGGGCCACTGCGCTTTTGCGGCGGCCGGTACCCAGATGCTGAATCAGTCCTGGCAAAGTCTGCTCCTAAAAATTACGCTAATGGGGATGGCTTCTGAGCGCTGTGCGGATGCTGGTCGCCAGCATAGACCTTGAGCTTGCGATACATTTGATCGCCGAGCTTGGTCTTGGGCAGCATACCGCGGATGGCTTCTTCCACCATGCGCACAGGCCGTTCCGCACGTTGCTTCTTGGCCTGGACGGTGCGAAGCCCGCCCGGATACCCCGAGTGATAGTGATAGACTTTCTGCTCTTCTTTAGCGCCGGAGAGGCGGACCTTGTCGGCGTTGATCACGATGACGTGATCACCGGTGTCCATAAAGGGCGTGAAAGTCGGTTTATGTTTGCCGCGAAGGACGAAGGCTGCTTTGCTGGCAAGCCGGCCCAATACGGCATTCTCTGCATCGATCACATACCAAGAGCGATCGATTTCATGCTTGGAAGGAAACTCCGTGTTCATACAGACAGACGATCTCCGTTTGACCCCTACAAAAGTTCTAGTTTATCGAACGCCACCGCCCACTGTCAAACCTAACCCCCCGCCCTGCTTGGCGATTCCGGGAATGGTGATGGGCAAATGGCCAGTCAACGGGATCTCCCCAAGCACGGCGCGCACCGCCGCTGCTTCGCTCGGCTGGGAAGTGGAGAAGGTGGCGAGGAACGCTTTCACCTGTGGATAGGCACGAACCAGATACGGATTGCCGAGCGTAACCAGGATGGTGGGACGCGATTCGATGAAGCCTCGGAGGAAATTCTGCTGGAATTCGGGGAGTGTGCCATTGCCGGAGTAGCCGGCGAAGGCGGCCACGATCGTGGTACTGCACGAGGAAGCGGTTTTCGCCGCCTCTTCGATCTCGGCGGCAGTCCATTGCGGATCAATCAGGCTCACAGGCATCTCCGCCCCGCGCTGCTTGATTTCCTGGGTGATGCGCCGGCCCTGCGAGCCGGTGCGGCTTTCGCTCAGCACGAACCAGCAGGTGGAGGCGCCTGCCTTGGCCGGAAGCAGGTTGCCCTCATTGCGGACAAGCGTGATGGCTTTCTCGGCCACGGTGCGCGCCAACTCGACGTCTTCTTCCAGGTCAAACGCATCGTTGACGGACTCGAGATCCACCAGCCGCTGCTTGTGGAGCCCGAGTTGATATTTGGCCCGCAGCACTTTTTCCAGGCTTTCGTCGATGCGCTGCGGCTTGATGCGGCCGGAGCGCAGGGCGGCGGCGATGGCATTGACGGCTTTCTCCGGATTGGCAGGCATCAGCAGCACGTCGGCGCCGGCTTCAATCGCACGGACCGCAGGCTCTCCCGCGGGGAACTTACTGGTCAGCCCCTGCATGTCCATCGCGTCGGTGGTGATGATGCCCTTGAAGCCGAGCTGCTTGCGCAGCAAGTCCGTAAGGACGGCGGCGGAAACCGTGGCCGGGATTTCCTGCGATTCCAGCGAGGGGACCCAAAGATGCGCCGTCATCACGGAATCGACGCCCGCTTCGATGGCGGCGCGAAACGGAACGAGTTCGAGCTCATCCAGCCGCTGCTTGCTGGCTTCCACTTTGGCCAGACCGGCATGCGTATCGACGGCAGTGTCTCCGTGGCCGGGGAAGTGTTTCACGGTCACCAGAACCCGATTGGCGGCATCGCCGCGGGCTCCTTCCATGAATGCCTTCACATTCGCCGAAACCTGCTGTGGATCCTCACTGAAGGAGCGGATGTTGATGATGGGGTTGTCGGGATTGTTGTTGACGTCAGCGACGGGGGCAAAGATCCAATGCACCCCCATGGCGCGCGATTCGCGGGCCGTCACGGCCCCCAGTTTGAGCGTGAGGGAGAGATCGCCGGTGGCGGCGAAGGCCATCGCGTGTGGGAACTTGGTGGCGCCGGCAACACGCATCGATGCACCACGCTCGAAGTCGGCGCCGACGATGAGGGGAACGGTGGCCAGCCGCTGCATGCGGTTCAGAAAGGCGGCTGAGGTAGTCGCTTCCGCGTTCTGCGCTACGCCGTTCTGCAGGCGGTTCACGAGAATCAGCCCACCCACACCGAGTGTCTTCACGCGTTGTGCGTACTGACGGTAGAGCCGGGAACGCACGCTGGGGTTGTCGCCATAGAACGGGATGACGAGTAACTGCGCAATCTTTTGACGCTCCGTCATCTTCGACATCCACAGTTTGACCTGCCGCGTCTCGGGAGAGAGTGCTACTGCTGGAGTGGGTCTGGGCGCTGGCTTGGCTTTGGCTTTCCCTGGCGCGGACTTGCGAGCCGGCGCTGTTTGCTCGGCGGCAAGCAAGACGAGGGAAGCAAGGAATAGGATAATTCGATACAAACTGCGGATCGACGTTAACGGCGCCACACTTTTAGGATACGCCCTTGCTCTTGGCCTTGAGCGGCGCTTTGGTCACGCTGGCGGCAGGCTTGCGCGGTGCCTTGCGCCGCAACAGGCGAGCCACGGCTCGCACTAACTGGTGCACTTCGTTTGCACTCTTCTGAATGACAGCGTCTGATCCGGTATTCTCTTCAGTGAGCCCCAGTGTATCGGCGAAACCGGAGATGAGGATCACGGGCGTGTTGGGATGCAACTCACGCACTTTGGCAATGAGCTCAATGCCCGTCATGTTGGGCAGCTTGTAGTCGGTGATGACGAGATCAAACGACATTTCCGTGATGCGCTGGAGGGCATCGATGGGGTCGCTGCTAACGGTGATGGAATAGCCCAACTCCTGCAAAACAGCTTTGCGCGCGGTGAGTCCGTGGCGGTTATCATCCACCAAAAGAACCTTTGCCGCTATGCTTTGGGAATCCGCTGATCGGGGTGACACTCTCTTCAAACCAAAGTGAAGTTAGCAGAGCACTGCGAAGCGTGTCAATGCAGGCTGTAATCGCTTCGCAACAGTGAAGTTTTTTTGCTTGACAAGTAGGGTGCTGCATGGTGGCCGCAATTTGTTCGTGCAGAGGCGTGCGCGGCAAGCGTGGAGGCTGGCATAATCGAAAACGATGCAGCCAAAAATTCCCATCGCCTCCATCACGGATGAGTTCTCACCCGACTTCGCAATTGCGCTTGACGCAATGGTGGAGATCGGCATGCAGTTGGCGGAACTGCGTGTGTTGTGGGGAAAGAACATACTCAACCTCAGCGACGAAGAACTCGCGAAAGCACGCGATTTGCTCGCGGAACGCAATATCAGCGTCGTGTCCATCGCTTCTCCGCTGCTCAAATGCGTGCTGCCCGGAGCACCTGACATTGATACGCGATTCCAACATGATGTGTTCGCTTCGACGCACACCTTCGACGATCAACCACGGTTGACGGATCGCGCGTTTCATGTAGCGAAATTTTTCAACGCAAAGGTGGTGCGTGTGTTCTCCTACTGGAGAACGGTGGAGCCGGAGAAGTGCTTTGACGGAATTGTCAAGGCCCTCGATGGGCTGTCGCGGAAGGCGCAACCGGAAGGGTTGATCATCGGGCTGGAAAACGAACACGCCTGCAACATCGCGACCGCGAGTGAAACAAAAAGAGTACTAGACGTATTGCCTCATTCCAACCTGCAAGTGGTGTGGGACCCGGCAAACTGTCTGATCTCAGGGGAGAATCCTTATCCCGAAGGCTACAAGCTGTTGCCGCCCTCGCGCATTGCGCATGTGCACATCAAAGATTGCCACATGGACGGGCACAAGCCGGTGTGGGGTCCGGTGGGAACTCGCGCCATTGACTGGAAGGGGCAGATTGCGGCGTTGCATGCGGACGGGTATCCGGGCTGCATTAGCTTGGAGACGCACTGGCCTGGTCCGGGGAACAACAAATACGAAGCCAGTTGGATCTGCGGGTGGAACCTCCGCGGACTGGCTTCGATGTAATTACTGCAGCATCAGTAGGCGCGCCCTGGCCTCCACATCGTTCGGCCACATGGAGAGTAACTGTTGGAGCTGGCGGCGCGCTTCGTCTTTTTTGCCCTGCGCCAGGAAGCAATCGGCAACACCACGCATGGCGTTGGGATTGTTGGGCTCCACACGCAACGCCGCTTCGAAGTGGCGGAGAGCGGTGTCGTATTGCCCTTTGCGGAAGGAGAGCGTACCCGCTTCGATTTGAATGAGTGCCTTATTCGGTTCCAGGCGAAGAATCTCTTCATAGAGAGCGAGAGCACGATCGATGTCCCCGGATTGCTTCTTAATGCTGGCCAGGTTGATCATCATCATGTCGTTGTCTTTGGTGACGGCGAGTGTGTGCTCAAACAGAGTGAGGCTGTCCTTCCAGTAAGAAGTCTGCACCAGGGACAGAAAACTGAGCACACCAAGAATCAAACCAATGACAGCGGCGCGCACAGGAAGAGGAATGTGGAATCGCAACGCCAGCGCGGCAAGCCCCCAGGAAACGGCGATCGCGATCCCGATCATAGGCAGATACGTGAAGCGATCGGCGCGCGCCTGGACCCCTGTTTGCGCCAAGCCAAGCATCGGCACCATGGAGCCGAGAAACCATAGCCATCCGACAATAAGGTAAGGGTTCTCGCGGCGGCGCAGCCAGACAAATGCGGATATGGCGGCCAGCAGCAGAATGGAGCCGATCAATGCCGGAGTGGAGATCTTGTCGAAGGGATACATCACGCCGAGATCGACCGGCCAGATCATCTTGCCGAGATAGCGGGCGTAGCTGACAATGCCGTTCCAGATGCGGAAATAAACGGGCAGCGATTCGAGCGAGACCACCGCGCCCATCTGGCGCTGGCCGATGAATGTGATGACGCTAACAGCGGCCGCGAGCCACAACATCGGCGTCTTTTCCAGCAGCATGCGCTTCCCTTCCTCGAAGCTGCGCCAGCGCCGGAGCGGCCAGTAGTCGAGAAGCACAAGCACGAAGGGTAGCGTGACCACACTCGGCTTGCTCATTAGTCCGAGGGCGAACAGCCCGGTAACGGCGAAAAAACGCGGGCGCGATGGCCGCCTCGCGTAGAAAGAGTAGGCAAGCAGGGTGAGCATCCAGAAGAAGCCGCTGAGCACATCTTTACGTTCGGCGATCCAGGCGACGCTTTCCACCCGTAGCGGATGAAGCGCGAACAGCGCGGCGGCAATTGCACTGCGCCAAAGGCTTCCGGTAAGCCGCCACAACGCAATCAACAGCAGCACAGCATTGGCGCTATGCCAGAGGAGGTTGACGAGGTGATGCGGGCCGGCCCGTAAACCGAACAATTGGACGTCGGCCATATGCGAGATCCAGGTGAGAGGCTGCCAGTAGAAATAGCCGGCTGTGGTGAATGCCCATTGGATGTTGGCGAGGCTGAGTCCGGTGCGGACGTTGGGATTTTCGTGAATGTACTTGGAATCGTCGAGGTTGATGAAGTCATGCGACGCCGTCTGGACATAGATGAGAACGCACGCCAGGACAAGCGAGACGGCCGCCATGACCAGCAGCATGCGCTCATTGCGGGGCCGGATGAGTTGCGGAGCTTGTTGCTCGGCAGCAGGCTTTGGTTTCCGCGCTTTTGCCATCGTTCGATCTTTCAGCATAGCCTGAGAAGGAGTGGATGTTGTTCAAATCACCAAAACATTAGACGTGGCCGGCGTTCTGGCAGCCTACCGGGAAGGGTGCTTCCCGATGGGGTATCCCGGGCGGCGCGTGATCACCTGGCACTGTCCGGACCGCCGCGCCGTGCTGCCTCTCGATGCGCTGCATGTGTCGCGCTCGCTCGTGCGGCGGATGCGTAAGGGCGGATTCCGTGTGTCGTTTGATGAGGCTTTTGGCGAAGTGATGCGCGGTTGCGCCGAGCGCGAATCGACATGGATCACGCATGATATTTTTCGCGTCTATGGCGAGTTGCACCGCGACGGCATCGCGCATTCGGTGGAGGTGTGGATCGATGACACGCTGGCGGGCGGGTTGTATGGCATCCATCTGGGGGGAGCGTTTTTCGCCGAATCGAAGTTTCACCGGGTGACGGACATGTCGAAGGTGGCCCTGGTTGCGATGGCGCGGCGGTTAGCCGGGCGCGGGTTCCGGTTCATGGAGGTGCAGTATCTGACGGAGCACCTGGCGCAATTTGGGGTGCGGGAGGTGGATCACGGAAGCTACATGGGGATGCTGAGCGAGGCGCTCGGGATGGAGTGCACTTTTTAGCTTCTTGCTGGCGCGGTTTTCCCGGATTTGGCACGTACTGTCCAAACACTGATTTTTCAGGAAGAGGACTACATGACCATTCAGCAGAGGGAAAGAGCCATTTACAGCAATCTTGGTGTGGACAACCGCTACGATCTACTCTTCTTTCAGAAGACACCCTCATGGGTGGATATTACGGCCATTCGCTTTCGGGCCATGACAAGTGGAGCACTGGATAGCGTGCTGCTGCCGGTGTCTGTGGAACCCGGACATCTTCCGCTTTCCATCGCGTTGTACGCGGACGAGGGTGGGAAGCCGGGCAGGGTCCTGGAGGGGTGGACAGTGGAAGCACATGCCGGCGCGGCTCCCATGCTTACCATGCTGACCAGCAGAATACATCCCCCGCTCATGGCGGAAGAAGACTACTGGATTACGGTGATCCCGGCCTTGCCGGCGAGTGTGGTCTGGCATCGCAACAACCAGTGTGAGGCGGGGGGATGTTGGTGCGGCTGTTCGCTGGATGGGCTGCTGCAAATCCAACGGCAACAGATGATGCCAGCGCTGCTGATTAATGCCGTCGAGGAGCAAAGGGAGGAGAAGGCCACGGGATCGGGATTGGCGAGCATTGCCCGCCACCTGCGCAGCCTCATTTTCGCCGCCGCCTGCGTGCGGCTGGAACTGCCCGGAATGGCAGGCATCGCCGCTCGGACTGTGAAGAGAGGTGCTTAGCTGGCGCACTCGCCGCGGCCAAGCTGCAGCGAATAGGCCATGTCGTCGCCCCAATCCTGGTAGATTTCGGGGAACATTTCAGCCGGCTTGGCGAGATCCGCGGTCAGATTCTTGAAGAAAGGAATCTGGAAGCGCATCACGTACTGGCGGAACGTTTCGCCTTCCTGGCGATTGGCGGCGTAGTGATCGAGCACACGGCGCGTTGCTTCCGGAGCGAGCCGCGCCGGGACGCTCTGCACCGCGAGGCCGAACCGCAGCAAGCCTGCATCATCGTAGCCGCCGCCAAGCAGCATCTGGTAGTAGGGCACTTCCTTGCCGCCGATCTTGCGCGCGTTGCCGTAAAAGCCGACATCACCGAGCCAGTGCTGGCCGCAGGAGTTGGGGCAGCCGCTCGAACGGATGCGCAGCTTACGGACGTGCTTATCGGGGTGGCTCTTCACGGCGAGATACAACGCCGCACCGAGATTCATGGTCTTGGTGAGAGCGAGGTTGCAGGAGTAAGCGCCGGGACAGGTCACGATGTCTTCGATTTCGTCAGCTCCCGGGGCGTGCATGCCGATCAGCTTCAGCGCAGCGTAAACACGGCGCAGATTGGCCACCGGGATGAAGCCCAGGACGATGTTCTGCTCAATGGTGAAGCGCAGCGCACCGTCGCCGGCGTCTTCGGCGATCTTTGCGATGCCGCGCATCTGCTCACCGGTGAGGTTGCCCTGCGGCACCATGATGGTGACGGCGGCGTAACCGGGCTGGCGCTGTTCCTTCACATTGCTTTCGAGCCAGCGATCGAATTCGGCATCCGGCTGGCGCGAATCAATGACCGGAAGCAGATCGCCCGCGCCGAGCGGCGGCGCCTTGGTGACAAAGCCGCCGAAGCCTTCCGGCACTTCCGTAGGCACAGGGACTCCGCCGTTAGCGAGGATGTCCTGATATTCGGCTTCGATGGTCTCTTTCACCCAATCCCAGCCGCGGTCTTTGATCACGAACTTGAGGCGGGCGGTGTTCTTGTTCTGACGATTGCCGTGCTTATTGAAGAGGCGGATGATCGCTTCCAGACGCGGAACGAGTTGGTCAACAGGAAGGAACTCGTCGAGCAGGTGGGCTTCGCGCGGCAGCGGCCCGAGGCCTCCGCCGACGAACACTCGGAATCCTTGTTTCACTTCGCCGTTTTCTTCGCGCGTGACAGCTTGCAGGCCCGCGTCGTGCATGCCCGCGAGCATCGGATCGGTGGCGTAACCGCTGAAGGAGATCTTGAATTTGCGCGGCAGGCTATCGGTGAGCTCTTTATGGAGAAAGGCGAAGGCAGCCAGGCGGGCATAGGGACGCACGTCGAAGGCTTCACCGGGAAGCAGGCCGGCAAGCGAATCGGCGGTGACATTGCGGACCGTGTTGTAGCAGGCTTCGCGCGTAGTGAGGCGCGCGTCGGCGAGCATGTGCAGCAGATCGGGCACCTGTTTGAGGGGCACAAAGTGATACTGCATGTTCTGGCGGGTGGTGAGATGGCCCTTGCCGCCGCCGAAGGCGTCGGCCACACGCGCCAGCTGCACCATCTGGGCCGCCGTCAATGTGCCGCCGGGCACTTTCGTGCGGATCATCTGCACGCCGGGTTGCCGCTGGCTGTAGATGCCGCGGCGCAAACGCTGGGCGCGGAATTGATCGTCGTTGATCTCGCCGGCGAGATAACGTTCAATGTGCTGGCGAAACACCTCGATGTCGGAACGGACGGTTTTGTCGTACTCGGCTTCGGTGGGTGTGTTAGCGGAATAGACGGGCGCTTCGGTAATCTCCATATTCCCTATAGAGATTAGCATGTTTGAGTCTGGCATACAAGTAGTAATTTGTATAGATATCACATATGGGCCTGCTGGTCAGAACGCCAACCGCAGCCCGAACTGGATTTGGCGCGGCGTGTTGGCTTGCCCTGCGATGATACCGAAGGCTGGGACGCCAAACGACGCGCCTGGGCCGCCGAAAATGGGCGTGTTCGTGAAGTTGAAGGCTTCAGCGCGGAGTTGGAGGCGGAAGCGTTCGGCGATTTCGAAATTCTTGAACAGGGAGAGATCCATGTTCTTGAGCGAGGGGCTACGCACGTCGGGAAGCGTGCGGGAGAGATTGCCATGGGTGAAAGGCGCGGGCTGGGAGAAGACAGCACGGGTGAAGTACTCGTTGAGGCGGTCAACTACAGGACCGGATCTCGCGGCGCTGGTTCCATTGTTGTTGGGACGCTGGGTACCGTTGACGGGCGCGCCGGCTCCGATCAGTTCGCCGAGCGAGTTCGACGTGTTGACGCTGGTTCCGAGGAAAACGGGGAGTCCACTGGAGAAGGTGGCGATGCTGTTCAGTTGCCAGCCTCCTGCAATGGCATTCGCGACAGGGTGCATTGACGCGCCGAAGCGCTTGTTCTTGCCGACTGGAATTTCGTACGTGCCGCTGAGGACGAGGCGATGTGCCACGTCGAAGACGGAGAGGCTGCGCTCGGCGCGGCGGTTGTACCAATCCTGGGTGTATGCGAACGGGCCGTTCAACCCTGTGCCGGAGTTGCTGATGTCATCGATGAGTTTGGACCAGGTGTAGGCGCCAAGGAACGACACGCCATTGCGGAAACGGCGATCGAGGCGCATTTGCAGCGAGTGATACGTGGAGCTCCCATAGGAGCTTTTCTCCATGGCAATGGTGGTGAATTGTGGGAAGGGACGGAGCAGTTGCGAGCGGCGGATAGTGGGCAGGCGGAGCGTGGAGGTGGGATCGGTGATGATGCCTGCGAAGGGATTCGGCACCTGATCGAGAAGTGCAGAGCCAAGGCGCAGGGTGTCCGTTGGGAGCTGATTGATGGAGCCGAAGACGGACGGGAGGCTGGTCCCTTTCGATCCGGCGTAGCCGATTTCGAGCAGCAGGCCGGCGATGGGCTCTTTCTGGATGTTGAAGTTCCACTGCTGGACGTAGGGTGTTCGGTCGTACTGATTGTTGGTTTGGAACTCGGAACCGGCGAAGCTGAGTAAGCCTTGCGTGCTGCCGAAGGGAAGAGTGAAGCCTCGCGGGAAGGGGTTGGAGAGGCGATCCGCGGGGGTGAGGCCGCCATCGTTGGAGCCGGTATACACGGTGCGCGAGGCAAACCCTGCGTTGCCTCCGCCGCCAAGTGTGCCGGCTGCCGTGGCGCTGGAGGCGGAGAAGAAGATTGCGTAGCCGCCACGCAGGACGAAGCCGCGGGGAGCACGCCAGGCGAAACCGAACCGTGGACCGAGGTTGTTGCGATCGGTGAAGAACTGCTTGTCGCGATCGACACCGAGGAATTGGAGTCCGCCCTTGAGATTGGGGAACGCAGGGACACGCGTGGCAAGCGGGCTTGCGACTTCGGCGTTGAATACGCTGAGGCGATTGTAACGCTCGCTGCGCGGAATTTCGAGCTCATAGCGCAGGCCGAGATTGAGGGTGAGGTTCTTGGTCACTTTGAAATCGTCCTGCACGAAGACGCCGTAATAGGGGCTCTGCGTCGAGATGTGTGTGTCATGCGTGGCGGCTCCGGTGGCGGCGTAACCGAGAAGGAAGGATGCCATGCCGTTGCCAGCAGTGGCTGTGGCGCGAGTGGGATCGGGGCCTTGAGTGAACGCTTGATTGAAGGCGAAGTTGCCGGCGGGGAATTGGCCCTGGAAGAAATTGGTGCGATTGATACGGAACTGGCCGCCGAATTTGAGCGAGTGCCTGCCACTGATCCAGGTGAGGTTTTCCTGGAACGTATGGCTTTCGAGCGAGAAGCGAGCGTTGAAGGATTCGCCGATGGCGCCATATCCGGCGATGGTGATGGCCGGGATACCGCGGTTGTCGGCGATGGCGGCGAGATCAGCGGGAAGCCCGAATTCGCGGTTAATATCGGTGCCGAAGGAGTGCGACTGGCGGTTGGTAAAGAGGCGGGCGAAGCCGTAGGTGGTTTCGGAAAGGAGAGTGGGACGGATGCTGTGGGTGTAGTTGAGGGCGGCGGTTTGCCCAGGGCGCGGGATGATCGCGGCACCGGGCTGGCCGATGGTGCCATAGAAATTGGGATTGACCGCGCGGAAATCGCGATTGCTGAGGCGGATGTAGAAGTTCTTCGCAGGCGCGAAGCTGTGATCGACGCGGACGTCGAAGTTGTCGTCGTCGGTGGCGCCGGCTCCGGCAGCGAGGAAGTTGTTCTGCGCGGCGGGTCCGGTGCCGGCGGTGTTGGGACGCGGGTAGAGGGCGGCGAGTTTGGTGGCCACGGGATCGATGCGGGTGGTGGGAATACGATTGCCCGCGAACGGAGTACGGGTGAATACGCCGTTGTCTCCTCGCACCGTGGTGGAAGGATCGTAGACAATAACTGCGGCTCCGGCGGCATTCAACGTTTGCGAGAAATCGCCCGCAATTTCGTTAGCGCGGGGAATAGTCGTGGTGGATGTTTGCTGGTTGCGCTGACGCTGGCCTTCGTAACCGCCGAAGAAGAAGGTACGGTTCTTGCCGTTGTAGAGGCCGGGGATGAGCACGGGGCCTCCCAGCGTGAAGCCATATTGATTGCGCTGGAAGACGCCCAGATTACGTCCGGCACGATTTTGAAACCAGTCATTGGAATCGAGTTTGCTGTTGCGGATGTATTCATAGACGCTGCCGTGGAGTTCGTTGGTGCCGGATTTGACCACCAGGTTGATCACCCCGCCGGTAGTGCGCCCGAATTCGGCGGAGAAGGAATTGGTTTGTACTTTGAATTCCTGCACGCGTTCGACGGAGGGGAGCGTGGCCGTAGCGAATGTGCCGGGACTGTTTTCGGGGACGGTGGAGGGAGCGCCATCCTGGAGGATCTCTGTTGCGCCGCCGCGGCCGCCGTTGACGCTGATATTGGCGAGGTTCAGCGGGTTGTCGCTGAACCCTGGCCCGGGGATGACGCCCGAGGTGAGCCCGGCGAGGCTGATCGGATTGCGGCCGTTCAGTGGCAGATCAATGATCTGCTGGCGGCCGATGACCTGGCCGAGTTCGCCACGCTCGGTCTGCAGCACCGGAGGAGCGCCGGTGACCTGTACCGTTTCGTTAATAGAGCCCAGTTCGAGGGTGAGATCGAGAGTGACGGATTCAGCGACGTTGACGACGACGTGCGTGCGCGAGATTCGTTTGAAGCCCTCGTGATTGGCGGTGACGGTGTAGGTGCTGGGCTTGACGGAAACGAAACGCGCGACACCATCGGCGGCAGCGGTCTGCGTAGTCACAGTAGCTGTGGCTTCGTCGGTGATTGTGATGGACGCGCCGGAGATGGCTGCACCGGAAGGGTCCTGTACGGAGACAACAACGAGTCCTGCCGACGTTTGAGCATGGAGAAGACCGCCCATGGTGAGGAGGAGAAGAAGGATCGACTGGGTCACAGGGGGCATTCTATTGCAACTTGCCGCCGTGGTGGGGAGGCGGCGTGATAGCATGCCAACGTATGAATCGACGGACGTTTTTGGGAAGCGCAATCGGAGCTTCGGTTGCGGTGGCACAGAGTGCGAAGAGACCGAACATTCTGTACGTGTTCGCAGATCAATTGCGGGCACATTCGGTGGGCTGTTACGGAAACACGGAAGTGAAGACGCCAAACCTGGACCGGCTGGCGGCCGAGGGCATTCTGTTTGAGCATACCTTCGCCAATGTGCCAGTGTGTTGTCCGGCGCGGGCGAACATGATTACGGGCACCTACACGCATCGCAACGGGATGGTGGCCAATGATCTGCGGTTGCGCGAGACGGAGGTGACCAGCGCAAAGCTTTTGTCGGCGCAGGGCTATCGCACGGGATTCATCGGCAAGTGGCATCTGGATGGCGGGCAGCGCATGCCGGGATTTGTTCCACCGGGGCCACGGCGGCAGGGCTTTGCGTTCTGGGGAGCGAATGAATGCAGCCACGCCCATTTCAATACGCAGTACTTCCGCGATTCACCGGAACCCATTCCGATGAAGAAGTTCGAGGCCGAAGGGTGGACGGATATTGCGGTGGACTTTCTCAAAGAAACCAAGGCCAGCGGGAAACCTTTCTTTTTGACGATTGCGATGGGACCGCCGCATGATCCCTATGGGGCTCCGGAAGAGTACATGAAGATGTACGATGCGGCGAAGTTGACGATGCGGCCGAATTGGAGGGCGGGCGGAGCGAATGTGCCAGGGCCGAAGCAGATTGCGGCGTATTACGCAGCGACAACGGCGGTAGATGATCAAGTGGGCCGGCTGATGCGGGTGTTAAAGGAATTGGATCTGGAACAGGACACGATTGTGTTGTTTTCCTCCGATCACGGGGATATGTTGGGGTCGCATGGATTGCGGCTGAAGCGAAAGCCGTGGGAGGAGTCGATTCGCATTCCCGGGATTTTGCGCTATCCGCGGAAGGTGAAGGGCGGGCAGAAGGTGAAGGCTCCCTTCACGCATGTGGATTTCGCGCCGACGTTGTTGTCGTTATGCGGGGTGAAGCCCCCAGCTTCGATGCAGGGAACGAACTTCGGGCCACTGGTGCTAGGGCAGAAGATGAACGTTCCGGATTCGGCGTATTTCCAGATATTCGGGCCGTTCCAGGGCGATGGGACGGATGGCGGATGGCGCGGAGTGCGGACGGAGCGGTACATGTATGCCCGGTATGAGGATAAGCCCTGGGTGCTTTACGATCTGCAGAAGGATCCCTATGAGATGAAGAACCTGGTGGGGGATCCGGCGGCGGCGGGCGTGCAGGCGGAGATGGAGAAGCGGCTGAACGAGTGGATGAAGAAGACGGGTGATAGCTGGAGCTACAACTGGAAGGAACTGGTGGAGGATAAGGGGCGGCTGTACCGGCACCAGACGTTCTACACGGTGGATGATTATTTGAAGTGGGCCAAAGCGCACCCGGAGGCGGACAAGTAACTACGATGCGTACATGCGTTTGGCGATGGCGGTGAGTTCCTTCGCGATGCCTGCGTTTCCAGTGTCGTCGATAGCGTTACGAAACTCGCCGGGGTCGTTCTTCAGATCGAATAGTTCGGAGCGGCCCCAAGCGAGGTAATTCAACTTCCAGCGATCCGTGCGGACCATGACGATGGGGTCTTTGCCGACATAACGGTCGTCGCGGGTGAAGACGTTGTGGCAGAAGTAATACTCCGAATACGCGAATTCCCGCTGCGTGTAGCGGCGGCCCTGCACGAGATTGGCAAAGCTGCGTCCTTGGATTTTGGCCGTAGGGGCGGGGTGGCCGCAGAGTTCGGCGAGCGTGGGGAACAGATCCACCTGTTCGATGAGCTGGGGCCGGGGTTTACCGGACTCCATGCGGTCCGGCATGCTGATGAGCAGCGGAACAGCCACCGACTGCTCGTACATGTTGTGCTTCGTCCACATGCGGTGCGCGCCGGCCATCTCGCCGTGGTCTGAGGTGTAGACGACGACGGTGTTCTTGTCAAGGCCGAGTTCCCGCAGGGTGTTGTACACGCGGCCGACACAGGCATCCATCTGGCTGATGTTGCCGTAGTAGCCCGCGATGGATTGACGCAACTGCTCGTCGGTCTGCTGATACCAGCCGCGCTCCTTGGCGCGAATGAGATGCCCTTCGAAGCCCGTCTCCAGTTCGGCGGAACTGCGCTTGGGAAGGGTGAGCTTCGCCGGGTCGTAGAGATCGAAATACTGGCGCATGGGCACCAGTGGTGTGTGCGGCATGAAGAACGAGGCCCACAGGCAGAACGGCTTGTCTTTGTTTGCGTGCAGGAATTTGATGGCTTCCTCGGCGTAGTAGTTATCCTGGAAGTAGCGGGCTGGCAGTTTCGACGGCTTTCCCGCAGTGCCCTCTGCCCCGCCTTGATCGGCACGCAGTTGCTTGCGTTCGTCGGGGGTGAGCGTGTTCTGGAAGTCGGCTTCGTACAGCCGGTGATCGAAGCCGTGGCGGCGGGTTTCGTCGACAAAGTGCATCTTGCCGATGGCGCCTGTGGCATAGCCGCGCTCCTGGAAGAAGTGGCCGATGGTGCGCGCTTCTTCAGGCAGCGGGTCTTGCAGGATACGCGCGCCGTGAGTGTGGGCGTATTGGCCGGTGATGAGCGAACCACGGGAAGGGACACAGACGGGAGCCTGGCAGTAGGCCCGGTCGAAGCGCACGGCGCGGGCGGCGATTTCGTCGATGTGCGGGGTCTTCACTTCCCTGCTCCCATAGCACCCCGAGGCTTCGCGCTGGTGCTGGTCCGACATGAGGAACAACAGGTTGAGGCGCTTCGATTGCGCCCGTGCCAGGAAAGGCGCGGCGGCGGCCGTGAGAACAGTGCGGCGAGGGATCACGAGAATAGGGTACAGCATCGTTGGGCCCGATCAGCACTAAGGGATTCCAAGCCGGTGCTTAAGGCAATCCAGCGATAGTACTTTCTTTCAGGGGGGACTAAAGTGGAGTTCATAAGGAGCTTACCTATGCGCAAGTTTTGGATTCCCGTGATTCTGACCCTGGTTGTGGGAGCGATCGTGAGCGCGCAGTCGCTGATTGAAAGCGCGACGGCGGCGGCTGGCGGATCGGCGGCCGGAGTAGCGGGCAAGCAGGTAAGCGATGGGCTGGACAAAGTGTTTGGGAAGATGGCGGACGTGACCGGCAAGGCGGCAGGTACGGGTAATGGACTGCGCAAGACGACCTCGGCAGTTCCTCCGGTACCTGACGTCCGGCTGCCAGGACAGCCGGCAGCAGCGCCTGCCACGGCAGCCGGACGGCCGGCCCCGGGGAAACGGCAGGCGGCGAATCGCGCGCCTGGGTCGACGGCGAGTGTTGGAACGGAGCCGGCAGTGGGCGAAACGCCCGCCACTCCAGCAGTAGCGGCGGCGCCTCCGGCTCCTCTGCCCACGCTGGACGACCTGAAGTCGCTCAACGGGGCAACACGGGAAGAAGTCACCAGCAAGATGGGCAAACCCGCCTCCCGCATCACGATGAGCGACGATCAGGGCCTGGTGGAAATCGTGTCCTTCAAGGGCGAAGGCGGCAAGCTCGGTTCAGTGCGGATGGTGAACGGCAAAGTGACGGAAGTGCGGCCCGCGGCGCAGTAGTCAGCGGGGCAGGTCGATGCGGTAGAGGTCGGAAATGGATTTATCCAATTGGCCGTAGATGAGGTCGCTTCCGTCAGCGGATATGGCGATAGAGGACTCCCAGAGGACAGGGGCGTTTTGGATGGGCTGGGGCTGGCGGGGTTGCGGACTTTGAAAGAGGTACGAAGGGGGATTGGCCTTTGTGTCGAGGTGAACGACGCCGTCGGCGGTGAGCGTCCAGCCACCCCACAGCGCGTCCGTAAGTGGGAGCACCTGCTCTTCCTGGCCTCGGCCAGCGGCACCGCACAAGCCAGGCTTGGGATCGCGCTTGGAATAACGCCACTTGCCATCGGCTGATTCTTCGGCTCGAAAGCCACCCGACGCGGTGACCTGGCGGGCAGCGCCGCTGCCGTCGGCAGGCATCTTCCACAATTCCCAACCTCCATTCTGATCACTGGCGAAATAGACGTAGCGCGAATCAAGCGACCAGCCGGGCACGACTTCATTGGCGGGCTGCGAGGTCAGGCGGCGGTTGGTTTTGCCGTCGGGGGAAACCAGGTAGATGTCGGAATGGCCTTCGGGCCGGGTGTCATAAGCGATCCATTTTCCGTCCGGGGACCAGCGGGGGCTCCCCGTAACGGGTCCATCAAAGTGGGTGAGCCGGCGGGGATTCGCGCCATCGATCCCCATGACCCAGATTTCGCTGGCTCCGGAGCGGGCACTGCGAAAGGCGACTTGCCGCCCATCAGGGGAGAACGTGGGCGAGGAATCGAGGGTGGAGGAAGGCGAGAGTGGGACGGGGGGTTGGGTGCCGGAGCGGCGGTAGAGGTTGAGGTCATCGGTTCCGATGGAGTAAACAATGCGTCCGGCGGTGGGACCCACCGCGGGGTAGCTGGCGCGCAGGCCGGCTTCCGGGACACGCTCCATGATCTCCGGGTTGGAAATGGGGATGCGGTAGAGGCCGCGAATGGATCGGCCGCGTTGGAGCGACGCGATGATGGCCAAGCCATCAGGGGAGAAGCAGAAGCCGCTGGTGCGGCGTTTCTCGTTGGTCAGACGGCGCGGTTCGGCAACAGGGAGGAAATCGGGGCCAAGAGCGACGGTATGGATCTCATCGACGCTGTTGTCCGTGGCTCGGGAAAAGGCCAATGTTTTGTGATCCGGGGAGAGCGTGGGTGCGCCGTCGTAGAGTGTTCCGCTGGGCGGCGAAGTGACGATGGTGCGAGCGCCGGCGGCGTCGATGATGGCCAGCAAGGCAGGCCCGGTGGGATTGGGGCGAAGCGAGACGATCATCCTCTTACCGTCCGGAAGCCACGCCACGCGGTCGCGGCGATCTACGGTGGCCCATCGTTTGGGCTCGGCGTCGTTGATGCCTTGCGCCATCAACGCCCACTGCGAAGAGGATTCTTCGCGCAGGAACGCAATCTGTTTCCCCGCAGGGTCAATCACAGGATTGAAATCGCGGACTCGCGTGCCGGCCAGGCGGATGGGACCGGAGCGGCCTTCGAGACGCAGCGTGTAGATCCCCGAATTGTCCCCCTCCGCATACGCATAGACGAGCATGTGGCCGTCGGCGGAAAGGCTGGGGTGGGTGGCCTGGCCGATGGAACTGGTGAGCAGCACGGGATCGGCGGAGGCGGAGCCGCGCGGCGGGGCGGGACTGCGAAGGGCGGAGGCCACCAGCACCATGAGGACAAGAGCAGCCAGGGCAATGCCTGTGCGGAGGGGCCAGTTCGCGGCTTGAGGCGGCGCGGCGGAGGCGGGAATGGGCTCCGGCGGGGTGGTGTCGACGAAGGTCACCTGATAGGCGCCTTTGGGGATTTCGATACGGAGGGTTTCGCCGCTGCCGGAGCCATTGTAATAGTCGGTCAGTTTGAGGCGGAGGCGGCGGACCTCGGTGCGGACGATGGAATCGATTTTCGGGTCGTAGCCGGGCTGGCGGTCAAAAACCTCCACTCCGATTATCGTTTCCTTGAGTGACGCAGGATCGCCGGAAAACGTTTGTGCGGCGAGGAAGCGCAAAAGTTTCTGCAACCTGCCGGCCTGGGCGAACTCCACCGAGTTGGCGATGCGGTCCAGGGCGGCACTTTTTTGAGGATCCGGCTGTGTCGCAGAACTCATTTTGTTACAGAACGTTAACCGGGGTGGACCACCCCTTCGCGACTACCCCTTTCCACTCTGGCGGGCGGGTCCGCACGGGCTAGTATATCGAAAGTTATGCTGGCACTGTCACTCACCCTCATCGCCTGGATGGCTCCCCTCCACGCACAAAAGGCTCCTTACAATTGCGGAAACCTGCACCACAAGGCCTGTGGTTACCGGGATTTCGAGTATTACAACATGACCTGGGGTCTGAACAAATGCGAGAAAGACCTGGAAGAGCGCGACGGATACTGCGTCAACAAGAACCGGGTGACGCGTCCGAAGGAGACGGGCTGGCTGGGGTGGGCGATGCGCGAGCAGACCTACGGCATCAGCCTGGGGCAACCCATTAACCGGATCCCCTGGCTGGGGGCGCACAATGCCTTCAGCTCCCAGCGGCAGGGATTCTCAGGCGAGCTGTACCGCAATCAGGTGCTGTCGCTGACCGACCAGTTGAATGCGGGAGTGCGGCACCTGGAGCTGGATCCTCACTACTACACGTATGCCGTTCAGCCGGTGGAGCCCGCGTTGCGCCTGTGCCATGCGAGCAACACGGGATTGTGTCTGCTGACCAACTATGGGAACCGGCTGATGGGGTTCGCGCTGGCGGAGATCCGCGCATGGCTGCGCGCCAATCCGAGTGAAGTGCTGGTGATCAAGCTGGATGAGAAAAACGTCGATTCGTTTGTTTCGTTCGGCTACAGCTTTCTGTACTCGGAGTTAGAGACCTATCTGGGGCCCTACGCTTACCGGCCCACCGGAACGTTTTCGCGATGGCCGACGATTGCCGAGATCCGCGGTGCGGGCAAGCAGGTAGTCATCATGCAGCACGATTCGACAGTGCGGCAGTCGGGGGAAAACCTGGTTTGGGATGCACACCTTCTCATCCAGGACAACAACTGGCCGAAGAATCAGGATTTCGACAACTGCGTCTCGGACGACGGGGTGAGCCAGACCAACCGCGGCGCCAAGGCGTGGTGGGACGTGGCCGAAGGCCGGTCCCTGTCCAATAGCGACGCGTTCGACAACGCCACTGGGCTGCTGGGCACGGGATCGGTGCGGAAAGCAGTGAACTGTGGCGTCTCCATCATCGGGCTCGACTACCTCTATGCCCTCAGTTCGGCCCCGGTGGGCAATGAGCCGAACAACTTCGAAGGGCGCGTGGAGGCAACCATCTGGAGCTTTGCCGAGGGAGACTACGGATTCAATGGGCCGGCGTATCTGAACAAGAGCACGCGGCGCTGGAATTCGGCTCCGGCGAGCGATGTGCGTCCCTATGCCTGTGCACGAAAGCGGCAGAGTGGAGATCCGAACGATGTGCGGGATTGGCGGATCACGGGAGTGCAGGGGGAGTGGAACCAGTCCTATGGCAACGCCATGTGCGCGGCGGAGTTTGGCGCGGACTTTGAGTTTGCGCATCCAGGGAATGGATTCCAGAACCGGCAGTTGGCGGACCTGGCATCGAGCACGGCGAACGGGGTGTGGGTGAAGTATTCCACCAAGCCGCAGGAGTTCATTGCGGCCTCGTCGACGGAGGTGACGTTCACGGCGGCTCCGGGGTCTTCGAACATCCCGGCACAGTCGCTGGACTTCTATGCGTTTGTGGGTTCGCAGGCAACGGCGGAGAGCAGCGTGCCGTGGCTGCGGACACAGGTGCTCAATCCGACGGTGCCGCTGAGCGGAGTGTCGCCGGTGCTGTTGACGCCGGTGGGCAGCGTGATCTCGCAGATGGCGGCGGGCGAATATCCGACCACGGTGGTTCTGCGGTCGCGAATGAACGTGGGCGCCATTGCCCTGACGTTCACCCTGAACGTAGATGTGAAGTTGATCATCCGCAAGCCGGTGTCGGTGACGATTGCGCCGGAGAACAACCCAGTCTCATACGGCATGCGGGCGCGGGTGATTGCGACACTGCCGCAGTTGTCTCCGAAGATCACGGGGACACTCTCGTTTGTGCGCACCAGCGCGGCGGATCCGGCCTCGACCGTGGTTTCCGTGGAGGCTGTCTCCGGGCAGTATGCCGATTTCAACGGCTTGCCGGCGGGTAAGCACCGCTTTGGAGTGAACTACTCCGGGGACACGTATTATCTGCCCGCGGAATCGAACGAGATTGAGATTGAGATCCTGCCGCGGATTCGGGTGACTCCGGCGGAGGTAACGTTTGGAATGGATGCGGGCGGAGTTGTCCCGGCGGGACAGGTGTTGACCGTGTCGGGGGCCGCGGCGGGACTTACGGCTTCCCGGCCCTGCGGGTGGCTGACGGCGACGGTGCAAGGTTCGACGCAGATTGCGTTGTCGCTGGTGGGCGCCCAGGTGCAGGCGCTTGCGCCGGGAGCCTATCCCTGTGACGTCACGGTGAGCGACAGCCTTTCTGGAACACAGGGCTCGACGGTAGTTCCGCTGGTGCTCAACGTGCGGACGACGATTTCGGCGACGCCATCCACTTGGGACTTTGTCACGGCGAACGACGCCAAGGCGCGGGAGGTGTTTGTCACCACACTGGGCAACCGCACGGCTCCGCTCACGGCGGTGTCGAATCAGCCGTGGCTGACGGCGCTGGTGCCCAATGGGGCGACGCCGACGAACATGGCGCTCACAGCGAATCCGCAGGGGCTCACGCCCGGGACGTACACGGGCCGGATCACGGTGTCGTCGGTGCTGGCAACGAACACGGTGTTCGTTGATGTGACGATGCGCGTGGTGCGCGAGACGGTGGTGGATACGCTGCCAAGCGGCCTGCGCGTGATTGTGGATGGGGCCCCGGTGACCGGGCCAGCATCGTTTGTGTGGATGCCGGGATCCGCGCACCAGCTTGCCGTGGACACCTTCCAGGAGATCGCGGGTGCGGGCTTGCGGTATCGCTTCGGTGGGTGGCAACACGGCGGCACGCAGACGCAGACGGTGATTGCGAGCGCCACAGGCGGCGCCACGTATCTGGCGAACTATGCGACCGAATACCGGTTGTCCACCGATGTGGCTCCGGCGTTGAGCGGCAGCATCCAGCGCAATCCGGCAGGAGATGGCAGCGGGTATTACGCCGCGAACACGCTGGTGCAAATAACAGCTGCGCCGAACCCGGGCAAGGCGTTCACGCACTGGACCGGGAACGTGGGAGGCTCAACGAATCCGGCGCAGGTGGTGATGAATGCTCCGAAATCGGCCGTGGCGAATTTCACGGATGTCGCGGCTGTGAATTTCCAGGTTGCCTCACCGGTGCCCACGGCAATTATGGTGAACGGAATCTCGTATGCGGTGCCGGGGCCGGTGCCGATGGTCCCCGGTTTGACCTACACGCTGGTTGCTCCGGCGGAAGTGGCAGGCGGTACGGGGTCGCGGTGGGCATTTTCCAACTGGCCGGGGCTTTCCTCCAACGCGAGCTTCGCCTACGTGGCGCCGTCTGCCGCGACGACGCTGACGCTGGCTTACCAGCAGCAGTACCTGGTGACGGTGACCGCAAGCCCGGTGGGCGGCGGGACGGTGACTGGCGCCGGATGGATCAACGCGGGCGCGGGGACTTCGCTGCAGGCAACGGCTGCATCGGGATTCGTGTTCAGCGGCTACTCCGGCGGCGGGTTGACCAGCGCGTCGGGAAACCCGGCGTCGATCGCCGCCATGACCGGGCCGTTGTCGATCGTGGCCAACTTCGCCACCACCGGAACTCCGAATCTGTATGCCACCACATCGGGGGCACGCACGGATGGCCCTGCTCCGGGTTCGCGACTGGTGCCGATTGCCGTGCGCAACTTGGGCTCCGGGCCGGCTGCGGATGCGGTAATCGACGGCATCACCAACATCCTGGTCACCGGCGGAAGCGGAGCGGTATCGGCGCTGACTCCGGTTCCGGTGCCGCTCGGCACGATTGCGAGCGGCGGACAGGCAGTGACCTCGCTCGGCTTCAACTGGCCTGCCACGGCCACGCGGGTGCAGTTTACCTTGCGATTTTCGGCCAATGGCGGGGCTTATAGCGGAACGACCACGCTGACGTTGTTCCGGTAGACAGAAGGAGGAGAATTCGATGAAACATCTCATCATGATTTTGTTGTGGGCCGCGTCCTTGACCGCGGCTCCGGTGCTGACGCTCACGCCCAGTGCTGCGGTCGCAGGCGCTCCGGGCGCGACGGTGGGCTGGGGATTATCGCTAACCGCTGATGATGCGGAGTGGATTACGGTGATCGGTTCGTTTGTGCTGAGCGAGTCCAATGCGTCGCTCGGTGTGTACGGAGATCTGGCCGGATCGCAGGGTGGGCCGGTCGGCGGCCTATTGCCTCCTTCGCCGCAACCTGCCTGGGTGCAGGACTTCGATTTGTCTGTATTCACCGGACTGGGGTTTTACGCCATTGACCCGCTGGCGGCGGCAGGCGCGGTCAATAGCGGGACAATCCGGGTCCTCTACGAGCGATACTCGGACGACCCCACGCAGTGCGGCGATTGTTTTCTCGGCAGCGCGGAATGGGACGTGGAGTTTTCGGTGACGGTGGAGGAGACATCGGTGCCGGAACCCGGAACGTGGGGGATAATTGCAACAGGCGTGGGGGCTGCGATGATCCGGAGGATGCGCTACTCTATCCCGCATGCTAAAGAAAATTCTCGTTGGGTTGGGCGGTGTGCTGGTGGTGCTGGTGGCGGTAGTGGCGATGCAGCCGGCGCAATTTGAAGTGACCCGTAAGGCGCGCGTGAACGCTCCGCCGGAGAAAGTGTTTGGGATGGTCAACGACTTCCACAAGTGGGCGGCATGGTCGCCTTGGGAGAAATTGGATCCGGCAATGAAGCGGAGTTTCTCCGGAGCGGAAGCAGGCAACGGCGCAGTCTACGGTTGGGTCGGAAACAGTGATGTCGGGGAAGGGCGCATGACGATCACCGAGAGTACGCCAAGCCAGTTGGTCCGCATCAAGCTGGACTTCATCAAGCCGTTTGAAGCGTCGAACAAGACGGAGTTCCGCTTCACGCCGGTTGAGAATCAGACTGAGGTGGAATGGCGGATGACCGGCGAGAACAATTTCATCAGCAAGGCGTTTTGCCTGGTCATGGGCGGCATGGACAAGATGATCGGGCCGGACTTTGAGAAGGGCCTTCAGCAGATGCAGGCCGCGGCGTCGATGTAGTTCATCAATCGCTCATCAGGAAGATGAGCGGGCGCACGTCGTCGTACGGTGTCCATTCCCAGTAGCGCAACAAAATCGTGTACACCATGAGCCCGGTCTCCCCTTCCCCGAAAAGGAGGAAGCTGAAGGCCTGGCTCATCAGGTTCTTGCGCGACAGGCCGAGAAAAATGCTCTTCGGATCGATCAGTTCGCTCAAGTACGCAATGGTGTTCGCCACGGCGATAGCTTGGCTGATCTCAATGACGAAGTTGTCCTGCTCGCGCTTGAGGCTGACCACCGGGCGGCTGACGAACTCGCTACGGTTGTCCACCAGATTGACATGGACGAAAGCGAGCGGCCCACTGACCGAATAGTATTTGCGAATTTCCGCGGCTTTGCGGCTGCGCATCCCCGGACTGCGCACTGGCACCAGGTGCACCTTCTTGTTGATCACACACTTCCATAGTTCGGCGGACTCGGTGTCGGCGAAGGTCAATTCGGTGACGCGCAATTCGGTAGATCGCACCAGCCGGCTGATGGCGCTGAAGCACAGCACGAGGAAGATGAAGATGCTGGAGATGATGAGACCATCGGGGCGTTCCCGCACGTTTTCGACCAAGGTGTACAGAAAGACAAGCGCCACCAGGGAACAGTAAATGCTCAGAGGTTTGCTTTCCTGCCACAGGGCGAGAGCGGCGGCAAAAGCGGCCGAGAGCATGAGCACAAGAACGCCAGTGGCATAGGCGCCGGCCTGTGCTTCGACGTCCGCCTTGAACACGATGGTCACGATTACGTCGATGGCAAATAGAAGCAGCACCAACGGGCGTGCATAGGCCACCCAGCGCGGCGCCATGCCGAAGCGTGGCAGGTAACGTGGGATCAGGTGCAGCAATCCGGCCATGGCGGAGGCCCCGGCAAACCACAGGATCAGGATGGTGGAGATGTCGTAGAGAGTGCCGAAGCCGCTGCCCAGGTACTTATGGGCGAGCCAGGCGATGGCGCGTCCGCTGGCCGGGCCGCCGGTCTTGTATGCCTCCGGCGGAACGAGCAGCGTCGTGACAAAGCTCGAGCAGAGCAGCAGCACGCTCATGATGAGCGCCGCCGAGGTCAGCAGTTTGCGAGTGTTGGAGACGCGCCCCTCCGGCACCGAGCCGCCAATGAGCGGCATCACGGAGACGCCCGTTTCAAAACCGCTCAAGCCGAGTGCCAGGCGCGGGAAGATAAGAGTAGCCGCGATCATCAACTGCGTGAAATCGCCTTTCGCATCAAGCGCCGCGCGCCAGTTGGGCCAATACTCGGGGTGATGCGCCACTTCCAGAAAGCCGCGGCCGAGAACTATCGCGTTGAGCACCAGATACGGAAGGGCAACGAAGGCCGCCAGTCCAATCGCCTCCTGAAAACCCATCAGAAAGACGACCGCAAGCAGCGCCAGCAAACCAAGAGTCAACTCAAGCCGCGCATGCCCGACAAAGGGCTCAATAAACGGGTTCTCTACGGCGTGTTGAGCGGCATCGGCGGCGGAGAGGGTCATCGTGATCACGAAGTCCGTGGCGGCGAATCCCAGCAACGCAAGAACAAGAATTTTTCCCCACCAGCCATGGAGCAGGTTTTCGAGCAAGGCGATGGAGCCTTGCCCGGCAAAGGAGCGCTTCGCTACCTGCGCGTAAATCGGCAGCGCGCAAGCGAGCGTGACGGCAACCAGGATCGTGGTGGCAATGGGAGCGATGGCGCCGGCGGCGAGCAGGGCAATGCCGGGCTGATAGCCGAGCGTCGAGAAATAATCAACACCGGTCAGCCACAGCACCATGTACCAGGGCTTGGTCTCATGGTTGTGCAAGGCTTCCTGGTCTAAACGCCCGCCGCTGTGGATCCAGCCCTTCCAGCCGTGCGAGGCGGGTTTGGCCGTTTCGCGCGTTTCCACACTTTTGGCGACACCCTGAACGATGAGGGATGGGTCGGGAGGGTTCATCACACTTCAAAAAGGGTAAGCGTGTTTTCAAGCGAAGTCATCGGATCGCCGAGGGGTGTGTACTCGTGGGCAACAAATCCCTGGAACCCGAGGTCGGCGATTGCTTTGGCGATGCCCTTGTAGTGCATTTCCTGGGTATCATCCATCTCGTGGCGGCCCGGATTGCCGGCGGTATGGAAGTGAGCGAGGTAGGCGATGTTGTCCTTGATGGTGCGGATGATATCGCCCTCCATGATCTGCATGTGGTAGATGTCGTAGAGCAATTTCATACGCGGAGATTCGACCCGTTTGCACAGTTCCACACCCCATGCCGTGCGGTCGCATTGGTAGTCGGGGTGATTGACCTTGCTGTTGAGCAATTCCATGCAGAGGGTGACGTTCTGCTCTTCGGCCTGTTTCACGACCTTCCGCAAAAAGTTGACACAGTTGTCCATGCCTTCGGCGTCTGCGAGTTTGCGGCGATTGCCGGAAAGGATGATGACGTTGGGAGCGCCGGCCTTCGAGGCGGCGGCGATGCTGGCGCGCAGTTCGGGTTCGATGCGGGCGTGGTTTTCCTTGTGATTGATATTGTCCGTGAGAGTGCCGCCGCCGCGCACCATCGCCGGAACAAGACCGTACTTCTTCAAGATGGGGAAGTCTTCGGGGGTGACCAGATCGAAGCCGGTGACACCCATTTCGGCGGCTTTGCGGGCCATATCATCCATGCTGAGTTTGTTGCCACGGCCGAAAACACCCCGCGTGACGGATTGTTTGAGACGGCCTTTGCGCGGGGCAGCTAGGGCGGCTGGCGTGGCAGCCAGGGCCAAGGACGCTGCGAACAGATCGCGACGAGTCATGGGATTATCGTAACAGGGAGAAGAACGATTGGGATTCGCGCTGTGGCGGAAAGATGGTCTGAGCTGGGCGATGGGGACGCATGAGTACAGGCCAATGGGGGTTGCGATTATCAGTTCCACGGATTATTTCCGCGCACGGGACTTCCATCCACGGCGGCAATTGCCTTCCCGCGAGAGGACAGCATTTGTCGGATTTTTCGCTTCGATCGATCATTTGAATGAGCAATTGCGTAAGCCGAAGAGAACCGTAAGGCGGCATACCAATGCGATGAGATTGCTCTAGCCGCATCAATTGGTGCCGATAAGGGAGTTAGCATGAAAAGTACTCCTGGCGATGAAGGGGCGAAGTCCAACCGTACGTTGATCGTGGAAGAGTTTGCGAAAAACACGCAAGTGGATGCCAGTGGGGACATTGAGTTCAGTCTGCTGAACGATCTCGTGCATGCTTTTGGAACCAGTCCGGTGGTGGCGCGGCGAGCCATGCGGGAGTTGCTGTCGCGGGCACCTGGCAAGTTCTATTCCTCGGCTCTCAATATCCTCAAATCCGGCAAGTCTGGCCCAGGCGCGGATTATCTGAACAGCCTCATGCTGGAAAATGACCTGCTACTCACCGCGCTGGCGGACCCGCACGCGTTCAATCTTCCCTCCGCAGTGGCCTTGGCGAAAAACCTCTACCGCATGGATCCGCAGTTGGATGCGCGGTTGCTCAAGCAGGTCCTGAAAGATGACGCCCTGGATCGCGACAACATCGATCTGGACGCGTTGGAACGCGTGCTGGAGGTTGTCGACGCCGTTAGCGATGGCAAACGCCTGGTGCCGATCCTGATGAAGCTCCAACGGCATGACGACCCGCGCATCCGCTCGAAGGTAGCGCTCCTGCTGGTCCGCGCGCACCGCAATGCCGATTGGCTGGCGCAACAGTTGAACAATGAGGACCCGCGCATTCGAGCCAATGCAATTGAAGGGCTGCTCGACACAAGGCCGGGTGAGAAGGAACTGGCGCTTCTATGGGACGCATCCACCTCCCCCCATCACCGTGTGGCAACCACGGCGTTGCTGGTGCTCATCAAGAATGGCCACGCGAAGGCAACAGATCAATTATCGCTGATGGCGGAGAGCCCCATGGAGTTGACCAGAGCCGCAGCAGCTTGGGCGATGGGCATGACCGGCAACCCCCGTTGGCTTGATTCCCTGCAAAAGATGGCTCGCAGTGATGTCGGCGCTGCCAGACGGATGGCGCTGAAGGCCTCGGTCCAACTGCGGAGAATGATCGCATCCGCCCCGCCGCCGCCTCCAGTCCAGCCAAAGGTGGAAGTGGATGAGGAGCAGGAAATTATATGAAATGGTACACTTTAGGATTGGACAATGCCCAAAGTTACGTTCCTGCCCGCTAATCAAACTTTCGAATTCGAGTCCGGAAAACTGCCTTACGGCGACCACGGCAAGCCAGAGAGCCTGCTCGACATTGCCATGCACTTTGGCTTTCATCTGGAACATGCTTGTGGCGGTAGCTGCGCCTGCACCACATGCCATGTCTGGGTGCGCCAGGGCGAGCACAATCTGTCGGAAATGTCGGACGAAGAACAGGATCGCCTGGACACCGCCGCCGATGTCAATCTCCACAGCCGCTTGGGATGCCAGGCCGTTGTCACCGGCGACGTAGTGGTCGAGATTCCCGCTTGGAACCGCAACTATGTCAGTGAAGGAGGCGGCTCCATCCTGGGAGACGCAATCCCCGGCAAGAAATAGACTAAAGCCTGCCGATCACGACGTTTCTGCCTTCCACAATCTCTTCCACAGGCGCTAGAAAAAACGTCTCCCAATCATCGAGCAGAGCCTGTAGAGCGACGCGTAGCGCCTCCGGAGATTGATCGCAATAGATCAGCCAGACGCCAGAGGTCACTCTCCTTGCCTCAAGAAGCGCCAGACGCGCATGAACTTCGTCCAGGTGAACCCGGCTATATAGCTCAACACCCACTAAGTATGGCCACATTTACTGCTCCGAGGGCTCGCGACTGAGTACATAGTTGGGATGAGTGTCCGTTTCTCTCACCGGAAGATGCGCGGAAAATTCGAGGGCCGGCAGTGCGAAGGATCTGGCATACTATGGTCACATGGCAGCCAAGATCAGCCGCCGCCGATTGGCGGTGCTCAGCACGCTTCCCATCCTTCCGGCCCCGCAGGCACAGGCGATGCAGGCAAATCCACAGGATGACCTCGCTATCCAGAAGGAAAACCTGCAGCGCTGGCGCGACCAAATGAAGAAGGCGAAGCTGCCGGTGGCCACCGAACCGGCCTTCCAGTTCAAAGCGTAAGAACGTCATGCCAACGTTTTCCGACGATCTTTTCTTTGCCGGGATCAAGGAGATCCAGGACGGAATCAAGGCCAAGCGATACACCAGTGTGGAGTTGACGCGGGCTTTCTGTGACCGCATGGAGCGGCTGGGGTTGCGCTACGGGGCTTTGGCTCTATCGATGCGCGAACAGGCGATGCGGCAGGCACACGATGCCGACGGCTACTTTCTTCGCGATCGCATCCGGTCACCGCTGCAGGGGATTCCCTTCGGTGTCAAGGATCTCGTTGCGGCTGCGGGAGGTCCCACTACGTGGGGTGCGAAGCCTTATGCCGCACAGACGTTCCCCGAAGATGCAGCGGTGCTGAAGCGGCTGGTGAAGGCTGGCGGCGTACTGGTAGCGAAGCTGACCATGGTGGAACTCGCCGGTGGCGGCGGATATCGTTTCGCGGCAGCCTCCATGCATGGGCCGGGCATGAATCCCTGGGACCGCACGCGCTGGTCGGGCGGATCCTCCAGCGGTTCCGGCGCGGCAGTGGCGGCCGGGCTGGTCCCTTTCGCCATCGGATCGGAAACTTCAGGCTCCATATTGACGCCCGCAGCCTATTGCGGAGTCACCGGGTTGCGCCCCACCTACGGGCTGGTGCCGCGGACCGGGTGCATGGCGCTCTCCTGGACGCTCGACAAGATTGGCCCGCTGGCCCGCTCCGCCGACGACTGCGCCTTGGTGCTGCAGGCCATCGCCGGCGGCGACCCCGAGGACCCCGGTTCTTCGGGAAAGCGCTTCTACTATACGCCGCAGTTCGCTACGCCTCTCAAGGAACTGCGTGTCGGCTACAACCCCGCGGATTTCACCGATGGCGTGACCGAAGAAACGCGCCCTGCCTTCGCACAAGCCCTGGAGGCAGTGAAGAAGCTCGGTGTGCAACTGGTGGAAATGAAGCTGCCGGACTTTCCTTACGGGCCGATGGTATCGACGATCATCGCCGCCGAAATGGGCTCCATTTTCGAGGAATTGGTGGAATCCGGCAAGGTGGACGAACTGGCCGACCGGCGGCAGATTGCTGGAATCAAAACAACACAGGAAGTGCTGGCCAAGGACTATCTGCGGGCGATGCGGCTGCGCCGGCTGGTACAACAGGACTTCGCAAGAATGTTCTATGAGCAGGCCGATGTGTTCCTGTCCCCGTCGCGCAACGGAATCGCCACCAAGCTCTCCGAACCGTTGGATCGTCCCGGTCCGCAAGGCTCGCCGATCATCCCGGCGGGGAACCTCGCCGGACTCCCGGCGATCTCACTGCCCTGCGGCTTCGTCAACGGGATGCCGATTGGCATTGCCCTGGTGGGGGCGGCTTACAGCGAGAACAAGCTGCTCGCCTTCGGCAACGAGTTTCAGAAGCTGACCGACTGGCACAAGCGGCGTCCCCCGGCCTAAGAAAGAAACCAGTGACTCCACTTCCCTTCCCCTTGCCGGCAGCGCTGGCGGCGCTGGTGGTGTTGGCCGCGGTGCTCGATTTCCGATCGCGCACCGTGCCCAACTGGCTCACTGTGTCCGGCGCAGTGACGGGCGTGGCGCTGCATGCGGCCTTGAGCGGATGGGGCGGATTGAAGTTCTCACTGCTTGGTCTGGGCTTGGGCTTCCTCATCTTTCTACCCCTGTTTGCTTTGCGCGGCATGGGCGGCGGCGATGTAAAGTTGATGGCGGCGATCGGCGCCATGGCCGGGGTGTCCAACACATTCGTGATCTTCATCCTCACCGCGGTATTGGGAGGAATGCTCGCAATCGGGATGCTGCTGTGGAAAGGCGGCATGGGCCGCACGTTACGCAATGTGGGGCACATCCTGTCGCAACTGGGCAAAGGCAAAGCTCCGCATGCCGGCCGGCCGGAGTTGGACATTGACCAGTCGTCTTCGCTCAAGCTGCCCTATGCCATTCCGATGGCTCTCGGTACGCTGCTGTATCTCGTCGGAACCTGGCCGCGGCCTTAGCAAGGCGCGAACGTGAACACCAGCACACCAATGCCGAACCACAGCGCCGCGAACAATAGGCCGTAGCCGAAGAAGCTGCGGAAATCGACCTTCGCAATACCCGCGATGATCATGTACCAGAACGGCGAGCAGAGATTCCCCATGTGATCGCCAATGCTCATCGCGAGCAGACCGCGTTGCACCGAAACCCCCACAGCCATGGCCGCTTTCACGGTGACGAAACCTTGAATCGCCCACTGCCCCCCGCTCGAAGGAATGAACATCGCAAACAGCGTTCCGATCGATGCGGTGAAGAAGGGGAAGGTCAGCGGCGTGGCGACGGAAGCCACCAGTCCCGCCATCTTTTCTCCGACATTGGTGAATTGGATGAGCCCGGCAACTCCCGCGTAGAGGTGATACAGCACGATCACGGGCCAAGAGGAAACCACAGCCTGCTGCAGGGCCTCCGTGAACCGCTTGAAATTGCCGTGCAGGAAGATGGTGCTCAGCAGCAGCACCGTGTTCAACGAATTGATGTCGAGCGATGCCGCGCGGCGGATGAAGTGGTTGTACAGCCATGCCGCCAACACCAGACACAGCAACCGCGCAAATAGCGGATTGCGCTCCAGCCGTTCGGAGAACGTGAGCGCGCTGCCTTCCGGCGGCTCCGGCAAATCGACCAGCTTTTCCGTGGATGGAAAATGCGAAATAGGGCGCGGCGTGCCCGGCATCAGCACACATCCCAGCACGATCACAGCGGTGAGAAAGATCACTTCGTGGAGGATGGATGCGGGCGCCCAGATGGTGGTGGAGAGTGGAATCACGCCGGTGATCTTCTCCAGAAAATGGCCCGGCGTGGCCACCAGCAGCGGCGCGGAGGCCGACAGTCCGAATTGCCACGCCGCATTCGCCGCCCATGTGAGCGCGAACAGCCACAAAAAATCGACGGGGATTCCGCGGCGTTCGGCGTCGCGGGCGAAGTACACCGTGACGATGGGTCCCAGCGCGATGCCGAGTCCCCAGTACAGATACGCCGCGAAGGCTGTCACCAGTACCGCCGCGATCACAACCTGATTCGTGGTGCGCGGCAGCCGGGCGAGACTTTGCACCGCTTTGCGAAAGAACGGTGTCGCCCCCAGTGCCGCGCTCAGCGTGATGATCAGCGTCATCTGCATGGTGAACGGCAGCAGCATCCACAGGCCCTGATAGTAAGCCTCGAGAATCTTCACTGGCTCATTGCCAAGCGCCGAGGCCACTCCGAACAGCAGGAATAGCAGCAGCACACACGCGGTGATGGCATCGGGTACGACGCGCCCCATCACCACCGCAAAACGGTCGAGCCAGCGATCTTGCATGAGGCATTATTGTATGCGCAAGAGCCGTTCCAATGCTGGACGCTTATCCTCGGGATACGGGAGGAACAATGCCCGCCAGCCGCGCGTACACCACCAGTTGCCCATAGTGCTCGGCGTTGTGTTCCAGGAATGCCAGCATCGACTCCACCGCCTGCGCGTCCTGGGAAGACCGTTGCCGCCAGGCAGCAGAGACGCTTTCGAAGCTCTTCCCCAGCACATCGAGAATGGCTTCCTTCGTCGAGTATTCCGAGGCCGAAAGTTCGTTGTCGGAATCAGCGGCTTTCTCCCCGCGAAGCGTAGCTGCCAGATAGAGATTCCAGAACGCCACATGGCGCAGCACTTCGGCCCAACTGCGGGCGCCGGATGTGGGCGCGGCGTTCCACCGGGCAGGAGGTAACTCGGCAGCCAGTTGCGTGAGCTTGGCGCCGGCCTGTTCCCAGCGGGTCGCCAATGTTTCTTCCATACGGGATTGCACGGTCATGTTACGAAATCCTTCCTTTCTTGCGGGCGCGAATGCCCGGTACACTTATGTTTGTAGCCCTCCAGGTGGCGTAAACTCTTGGCAAAAATTGCGGTACAAATCGGGGCAACTCCGCTGGCGCGAACACTCGCTTCCGGCAGAGACTGGTCTATCTCCGAAGTAGTGTGCCGCGCGGGTCCCGAGGATCGGCCGTTTGAAGAACAGCACGGCCCGACAGCGATCGCCGTAGTGGTGAGCGGAACATTTCAATACCGCTCGGCGACTGGTGACGAACTGATGACACCAGGCTCCATGCTGCTCGGCAACGCGGGAGAGTGCTTCTGCTGCCGGCATGAACACGGCAGGGGCGACCGCTGTGTTTCCTTCGCTTATTCGCCCGCCTGGTTTGAGCAGATCACAGAGACGGCGGCCCGCTTTCGTGTGCCGCGGCTGCCTGCCGTGCGCGCCACCGCGCCCCTGGTGACCAAAGCCGCAGCCTTCCTCGCAGGCGCGGCGGGGATGAGCGCCGAAGAACTGAGTGTGCGGATGGCGGCAGAAACGGCACGCCTCGCCGCGGGCTTCGAACCAACAGGCAGTGCCGCGGAGCCTAGTTCGCTCGCTCGCGTGTCACGCGTCATTCGCATGATTGACGAGGGCGAGAGCGATGCCCTCGATTTGACCGCGTTATCCGGCATCGCCCGTCTCAGCCCGTATCATTTCCTGCGCGTGTTTGAAGGGATCACCGGCACCACGCCGCACCAGTATGTCCTGCGATCGCGCCTGCGCCGAGCGGCCGTGCGGTTGCGCACCCAACGGACGCCGGTGCTCGACATTGCTTTCGATTGCGGCTTTGGCGATGTATCGAACTTCAATCGCGCCTTCCGCGCGGAATTTGGTTTGAACCCCCGCGCGTTCCGCAAACTGGGCTGACGCCAAACTCAGACGTCGCCGTTGCTGAGCCGCTTCACGATGTCGACGTCGCCATCGAGGAAATCGTACTTCGGCAGATTGCGGCGGTCTTCCCATTTCACTGTTTCGAACACCACCGGCAAGAGGTCACCTTCGAACTCCTTCACTTCCAAAAAGATGAGCAGCAGCGTCGCGCCTCGTGGATAGATGAATTCATAGCGCGAGACCTCGCGGCCGATGCGTGCGTCAATCCCCAGTTCCTCTTTCAACTCGCGGGCCAGCGCCGCGCGCGGCGATTCCCCCTGCTCCACTTTTCCGCCGGGAAATTCCCATTTGAGTCCGTGGCGCATGCCTGCCTTCCGCTGGCAGATAAGCAGCTTTCCGTCTTGATAAATCAGGCCCGCGACGACGGGGATACGGTAGTTGCGCCCCACGTTAGATCGCCTCCAGGGCGCGGAAGCGTTCCAACTCGCGCGAAGGAATCTCAGGCAGTTTATGCCAGCGCTGCCGCATCCACGCCCACGGGATCCGGAACAATTGCACCTGTGGAGCGAACTTCGAGCTTTCCTGAATGAAGCAGGAATGCGTGCACCAGCAGTTGGCGGTGCTGATGGCATCCACTTCGGCGCGCATCTCGCTGGAGCCAAGCGCGGCGCTGATGTCATAGCCATGATCGGCGAGGTTGCCCACAATGCCGCGCATTTCGCAAGCGCGATAGCGGCCATTGTGATCGATGACGATGGTCGTCTCACCGGCGGTGCAAGGCATCGGCCAGCGCTCCGGCCCCTCGTGGCACGATTCGTGCAAGTCAAAATGCATACGCAGGTTGCCCAGGTAGTACATCGTCGCCAGTTGCCGTGCGCCCGCCGGCAGGTGCGCAAACAGCTTCTTCGCGTAGTGGCGATGGAACGGCATCAACTGCTTGTGCAGCGCTTCCAGATTCTTGCGAGTGAACTGCGAGAGCGAGCCATCGGGCATTGCGCCGCGGGCCACTTCGAAATACTGGCCATCGATGCGCCCCCCTTCCGCCAGTTGCAGGCCGAGTTCGATCAGTTCGTGGTAGTTCTCCGTAGTCACTACCGAGAGCACATTGCGGCGCAGTCGGCGGACGTTCTTGTAGCGTGCTTCCGCTTCCCGTATGGTCTCCAGCGTCCGCACGAAATTGTTCGGCACTCCGCGAATGGCGTCGTGCGTGTTGGCCAGCCCGTCGAGCGAGAAGTTGAGGTCGATCGAGACATCTGGAGCCAGTTCCAGCATCCGGTCCACCGCCGCAAATATCTTCGCCGGCAGAAGGCCATTGGTAGGGAGATTGACGTTGCGGATGCCGTTGTTCCGAGCGAACAGCGCCACCACTTCCGCAAGCTCAGGCCGGAGGAACGGTTCGCCTCCGGAAAGCCACAGCTTCTCGAACGGAGGAGCCGTGCGCGAGATGATTTCGATTTGCTCGAAGCTCAAATCGTCCCGGCTGTTCAGCTTGTCGTAATAGAAGCAGGTGCGGCAGAGCGAGTTGCAGCGTGAGGTGACGAACAGGAACAAGGCGCGGAAGCGCCTTGAGCGCACACGTTGGCGTAGGATGGGGAAATAGCCCTTGAACGAAGACACGGATACTCTGATTCTATTCGATGCATAGTGCAAAGTTGTTGGACCACTTTCAGAACCCGCGCAATGTGGGTTTCCTGGAGCCGCCCGCGCAGACCGTGGAGGTGAGCAATCCCATCTGTGGAGACATACTCCGGCTCAGTGTGCGCTGGGCCGATGGCCGCGCCGCGGAGGTGCGTTATCAGACGCGTGGATGCACCGCTTCCATCGCCACCGGCAGCGCCTTGACAGAGTGGATGCAGGACAAAACAGCGGCCGAAATGAAGGCAGTCACGGCCCGCGTGATTGAGGATTGTGTAGGGGGATTGCAGCCGGAATCGAAGCATGCCGCCGTGCTTGCCGTGGACGCGGTGAAAGCGCTCGTGTCTCAACGCAAATAGAACAGGCTCAGGCGCGGCACTCCGAGTTTCTCCCGCATGTGCCGGTCGAGGAATTGCTTCTCCAGCATCGTGAGCTGATCGGCCGTCATCTTGCCGCGATAAGGCCGCAGATAGGAATCGAGTTCCTTGCGCGCCTGAAACAAATCTTCCTCCGTTTGTTCCGCGCGCGCAATGGCCAGCAGCTTGTCTTCCATCGCCGTCAGCCGCTGCTCGAGTTCCTCCAGTTGCGGAAGCAGTTCCGCCGCCTGTGCCGCCAGCCGGTCAAGTGTGGCCGCACTCTCTTCGAGCGAAACTCGCCCCGTTTGTCGAATAGCCACAGCATTCTGCTTCAGATAGGCCTCCAGTTCCGAAGCCGAGAACGGCGCTTCCACCTCCTGCTGTGGCGCGGAAGGGATGTTGTTGGCCATCCGCTTGGCCTCTTCCAGCACGGCTTGCGAACAATACGCCAGCGAGTTCACCTGCTGGATCTTGTTCTTTCTCCCGCGCCATTTGACGAAAGCCGCATCGATCCCGCGCAGGACGGCTTCCACGGGAATGCCGGCGTCTTTCCACATTTCGATCAGCGCCCAGTCGAGCGGAGAAAGCAGGAAGAGGCTGGTGCCGCGCTGGCGCTGGAAGTGCTCCTCGATTTCCGTGAAGTAGTTGAAGTAGTTCGATGGCCAGTGCTCGTGCAAATCTTCGCTCACCGGGGACTCCTTCGATCCCAGATGAGGCGCAGACCATCGAGTGTCAGATCTTCGTCGAGGATTTTCACAAAACGCGAGTGACGCACAATCAGGTGCGCCTGCCCGCCGGTAGCGATCGCCCTTGTTTCCTGCCCCATCGCCGCAATCATCCGCTCCAGAATGCCGTCGATCATCCCGATGGTGCCGAAGTAGAGGCCGGATTGAATGCTGCCGACAGTGTTTGTTCCAATCAGCTTTTCCGGCTCGCGGAAATCGACCATGGGCAAGCGCGCCGTCTTCGCAAACAGCCCGCCGATGGAGATGCCAATTCCCGGGCAGATGACGCCGCCGAGATACTCACTGTTCCCCGACACAGCATCGAACGTGATAGCGGTCCCCAGATCCACGACGATGCATGGCCCTCGGTATTTTTCGAATGCGGCAACCGCATTGACCACACGATCGGCGCCCACTTCACGCGGATTGTCATACAGCACGCGGATACCAGTGTCGGTGGAAGGACCCACAAACATGGCCTCCGTATGGAAGTAGCGCTCCGCCATCAGGGCAAGGTTGGCGTCAAGAATCGGCACCACGCTGGCCACGATGATTCCCTTGATCTGGCCGGTATCCAGTCCGCTCAACGAGAACAGATTGCGCAGCAGGATGCCCCATTCATCGGCAGTCTGTTCGTGCACCGTGCGCAGCCGCCAGTTGCGCGTCAGGTGCGCACCTTCGAAGATACCGATGGTGACGTTCGTATTCCCTACATCGAGAGCAAGCAGCATGTGAAGTGATCCTTGTTATTCCGGACGAACGCCGCCGGCCAGGATGAGTGTTTGCGTACCATCGTCCTGCCGCAGAAGAAGAAAGCCGTTCGCGTCGAGCCCGGCAGTGGTGCCGCGCAGGAGTTTGTCTCCCTGCTCTACCACCACCCGGCGCCCGCTGACATAGCTGGATGCGGCAGTGAACAGTTGGAGGATCGCTTCGGTACCCTGGTTCACCAGGATGTCGAGATGGCGGTCCATGGCACGCAGTGCCTCAATGAGAATCGGTTCACGGGCCAGCACACGGCCGCTGCTGAGGCGCAGGCTGGTGGCAATTGGCGCAAGATCTTCGGGGAAGGACTCCTGATTCACGTTGATGCCGATGCCGCAAACCAGCGCGGAGTTGTGTTGCTGAACGAGAATGCCGCACAGCTTACGGTCGACGATGAGAATGTCGTTTGGCCAGCGCAGATCCACCGGGATGCCGGTGGTGGTGGTGATCGCTTCGGCAACGGCAAGCCCGACCGCCATGGTCACCATCGGCTGTTGCGCGGGCTGCAATGGAAGCCGCAACACAGTAGAAAAATAAAGCCCCGCTTCCTTGCCGCTGAGCCACGACCGGCCATGCCTTCCCTGCCCGGCGCTTTGTTCCTCAGCCCCTACAACAGTGCCGGACGGGCACCCGCCGTCGGCCAGCCTGGCAGCATCCAGCATCGTGGAGTCAGTCTGCTCCAACCACAGCACCGTGCGGTTTTCCAGGCTTTCGGAAACGAAATCAACATTGAGCATCGAGCAACTCCACGCGAAAATTCAGGTCCATGGCACGTGCCGAATGGGTGATCGCGCCGCAGGACACGAAGTCCGCTCCTGTTTCCGCATAGGCAGCGACAGACTCCATGGTAATGCCGCCCGAGAGTTCCACGGAAGCGCGCCCTTTGATGTGGCGGATCCATTCAGCCGCCTCCGGTGGGGTGAGATTATCCAGCAGCAGACGCGTGGCGCCCGCGGCAAGCGCTTCGTCCAGCTCCGCCATGGTGCGCACCTCAATCTCTACCGGAAGCGCTGTCGAATGAGCGCGCCGCAACGCCTCCGTGATGGAGCCGGCGGCGGAGATGTGATTGTTCTTGATGAGAATGGCGTCGTACAGCCCCAAGCGATGGTTCGTAGCGCCGCCTGCGGCCACCGCCATCTTCTCCAGATGCCGCAAACCCGGCGTCGTCTTCCGCGTGTCCAGAATGCGGCAGCCGGTGTGCTTCACGGCATCGGAATACTGGCGGGCCAGCGTCGCCACGCCACTCAGACGCTGGATGAAGTTGAGCGCGGTGCGTTCGCACTCAAGCAGTGTGGAAGCCTTCCCCGTCACCGTCGCAATGCATACCCCCGGCGCCAGCGATTCGCCGGACACATGCAGGATGGTCAGTTCCTCCACGCCTCCCCGCATTTCATAGATCGGCCCCAGCAGTTCCACTCCCGCCAGCGTGAGAGGTTCACGGACGAAGAACCGGCCGCGCGCACGCGTCGATTCGGGAATGGTGGCCCGCGTGGTCACGTCCCCGCTTCCAATGTCTTCCTCAAGGGCGTTGCGCAGTGCGCGCAGCACTTCGGGATGCTTTGTATCAAACATGTTTACCCTTTTATGTTACCTTGGGGTTTCTTTTCCAACGCGGAGGCTAGTTTTCAGATTGCGTATCGCCCTATTCGGTGGCACCTTCGATCCCGTCCACCGGGCTCACTTGATCGTGGCGCGAGAAGCCGCCGATGAATTCGAGTTGGATCAGGTCTGGTTCATTCCAGCGTCGCGCCCCCCGCATAAATCGGAAACGAACACGCCCTACGAACACCGCATGCGGATGGTGGAGTTAGCGTGCCGCGAAGACGGGCGCTTTCGCGCTTCCCGCCTGGAAGAGGGAACGGAAAAGAGCTACTCGTTCTACACCATTGAGAAGGCACGAGAAGAAGCGCCCGGTGCATCGTTCTTCTTTCTCATCGGTGCCGATGCATTCGCTGAAATCGACACCTGGCACCGCGCCGATGAGGTCATCCGGATGGTGGAGTTCATTGTGGTGACACGCCCTGGGCACGAGTATGTTACCCCGCCTGGCGCCCGTGTGCACCGTCTGGAATCGCTGGCTCTCCATGTATCCAGTTCCGAAGTGCGCCACAAGCTGAGTCTGGGCCTGCCCACGATGGAATTGCCGCTCGCCGTTCGGGCCTACATCCAGGAGCACGAACTCTACGTCCCGCGTCTACAATAGAAGTTTGACGGGCAGAATCTTCGCAAAGCTGATCTTGGCCGTAGTGTGCATCCTGGTGGTGGCGCTGGTGGCAGTGGACTACTTCGCATCCCAGGTTGCCGAACGTGCTTACATCGAAACCTTGACCCGGCAACTCGCTTCCAAGGGCCGGCTTCTCTCGCTGTTCGTCTTCGATGCCGAAGGGCAGAAGAAATTTGAGTCCATGGCCCAGGCCCTGGGTGGCCGCTTGACCGTCATCGACCAGGACGGCAAAGTGCTTCGCGATTCCGAAGCCGATCCGGCCCGAATGGAGAATCACCGCAACCGGCCGGAGATTGCCGAGGCGTTGCAGGGCAAGCAGGGCTGGGTGATCCGCCCGAGCCCCACACTGGGCGTCCCATTCCTTTACGTGGCGCAACCGGTCAATGGCCATGTGCTGCGCCTCGCTGTCCCCATTCAGGAAGTGCGCACAGGAGTAGATCTGGTGCGGGGCCAGATGCTGGCGGCCGTAGCACTGGCCTTTCTCCCCGCGGTGATTGTCGCCGCCTTTTTTGCCCGCTATGTCTCCTCGCGATTGGGTGCCATCATTCGCTACGCCGGCGCCCTGGCCGACGGCAAGTTCGAGGAGCGGCTCCCGAAACCACGCGGCGATGAACTCGGCCTGCTGGAGCGAAAACTGAACGAAACCGGTGAGAAACTGCAGCACACGGTGGAGCAACTGCATCGCGAACATGTCGAACTGGAAAAGCTGGAGCGCGTCCGCAGGGATTTCGTGATCAACGTTTCCCATGAGCTCCGCACCCCACTGGCTTCGATTCAGGGCTATACGGAAACGCTGCTCGATGGCGCGCTGGAAGATACGGCGAATAACGTCAAATTCCTATCTATCATCCGCCAGAACGCCGAACGCCTCGGCCGCCTCACCGCGGATCTGCTGACGCTCTCCCGCATCGAACTGAAGACACAGAAACTCCAGCCGGAGTCCTACTACTTGAATTCGTTGGTGCAGGACTGCATCGATTCCATCGAGCCTATTGCCGCCAAGAAGCGGATTCACATACACACTGCGCCTGCCGCGGCGAAGGCCGAAGTGTTCTGCGACAGCGAAGCCGTGCACCAGATCCTCACCAATCTGCTGGACAATGCCATCAAGTACACGCCGGAGGACGGATCGATCCATGTGTCAAGCACGGAAAAACCCGACGGCACCATGGAGATCGCCGTGCGCGACAATGGCATCGGCATTCCAGAGGAGGATCAGCCTAGACTGTTTGAGCGCTTCTACCGCGTGGATAAGGCGCGCTCGCGCGAACTCGGCGGTACCGGCCTGGGACTTGCTATCGTCAAACACCTGGTGAAGGCTATGGGTGGTGAAGTGGGCGTGCGCAGCAAAGAGGATCAGGGTTCCACATTCTGGTTCACCCTCCCGGTCGAGGATCCTGGCGCGGCATCGGAATCCATGCGTCAAGGACAGTTAACCGCGTTGTAATCGAGCTGTAACAGAATTAGAGGTAAGTTCAGATTTTATGAAGAAGATCGCACTGATTGAAGACGACGCCGATCTGTACGCCCTGTTGAAGTACAACCTGGAAAAGGAAGGCTTCACGATGGTGGGCATGCAGACCGGCAAAGGCGCTATCGAACTGTGCCGCCGCGAACGGCCCGACCTCATTCTGCTCGACATCATGCTTCCCGATTCCGATGGACTCGACATCTGCAAAGGGATACGCGCGCATCCTGAACTGGCGCATCTCCCCGTAATCTTCCTCACCGCCCGCGCCTCGGAGACCGACCGCATTGTGGGACTCGAACTCGGCGCCAACGATTACATCGTGAAGCCGTTCTTCATTCGTGAGCTCATTGCGCGCATCAAGATTCAGTTCCGTGGCCAGCAGACCGCGCAACGCGCGCTGAAAGCGGGAACGCTGGAGTTGGATCGCACCAGTTGCCGTGTGAACCTGCAAGGGGAATCTCTGGCGCTCACGGCCACCGAGTTTCGTCTGTTGGAGTTTCTGATGAGCCGGCCCGGTGTGGTCTTCAGTCGGGAGCAACTGCTGGACGCCGTCTGGGGCCATGACCGCGCAGTCACCGATCGCACCGTGGATGTGTACATCCTGCGTTTGCGGCAGAAGATTGAGCCGGATACCACCAACCCGACGTTCATTCGCAGTGTACGTGGATTCGGCTACAGCTTCAACGAAAAGATTGAGGTTGGAGCCGCGGTCTAGCGGGCAGCCCGCAGTTTGGGCGCGGCGAGATAGCCCACGACGCGGTCTTTGCGGACTTCGTTCACCACAATTTCATACGGCATGCGAGCCCGGGCCAGGTAGAACTGCACCGGCTCATTGATGTTCCGGTCTTTCTTCTCCACCTTCTTGTCGTTAGCGATGAGCTCGATGGTATAGCGATTCCGCTTCAGATCGGACTTACGCAACAACATCGAGACATCGCCAACACGCTGCGGGTTCTTGGTCTTGGGAAGATCAAACTCGATATAATCGCGGTCCCCGAGCGCGCGCAGTGCAGCCAGTTCTTTGGCGTTAGTGGCAATGAGTCCGCTCTGCACTCCCATGTCACCGCGCATGGACCGCAGTTCTGACAGGGTCCGGTCCACCTCGGTACGTGCGGTATTCACATCGCCTCTTACCGCACTCACATCGGTGGCAAGTCCTGAAACGCGCTTTTCATTGGAATCAGCGGCAGTCTTCATCTCACCGAGTTGGGTGCTCAGCACCCGATGCTGATCCTGCAAAGCGGCTGCCTGTTTGCGGAGCCTGCTGGCGAGTTCATCGGAGTAGCGCTTGGCGGCGCTGGACGCCTTCGAGGCGACGCTGGCGGCTCGTTCCGAACGTTCTCCTGTTTCCGCAATCGTTTGCCGCAATCCCTCGATTACTTGCGTGTACTCCCGCTCCTTGGCTGCCGCTTGCTGCTGCAGAGCCACAAGCTCGTTCTTCAGATTAGAGCGCGTGAGGCGTAACTCTTCCTCGATCGCATTAGACCGGCTGTGAAGGTAATAATTGCTGAGGATGAGAGCGAAGCAAAGAGTGAGGGCTGCTACGGCGGGTAGACTCAGATGTTGGCGGATCGCGCCAGTAAGATCACGTTGCGTCTGCAAAAATTAACTGAGACAGGCAAGCCGCTCAAGACTGTTCGCCTTTCGCCGCCTGCCTGCCTTTCTCCCCGTGCTCTCCCTTATTGCAGTTCCTCTGCCAAACTGTAAGTTGTTGAAAACATGTTGGGTGGGTATTGTTTTTTACGATGGGTTAGGAAAAAGGTACCAGTAAGGCATACAGTGCCTGGAAAGTTTTACCAGCCTACCTTACTCCATGCTCCTGTTGCGCTACGACCTACAATGGAACTATCCTAGTGGAACTTAAAAGAGCAATATGTCTCGTAACGGGCGAGCACAGGAAAGTATCAGCGTTTTCTTCCCGGCCTATAATGATGCGCCGTCGCTACCACTGTTGCTGGAGAAAACGTTTGCCGTCCTCCGCGCGCATTTCCCCCAACACGAAGTAATCGTCATCAACGACGGCAGCCAGGATGACACAGCAGCCGTTCTGCAGCAGTTGCAGCAGCAGTACGGACCCACATTGCGCGTGATCACGCATGAGCAGAATCGTGGCTACGGTGGCGCCCTGCGCAGCGGGTTCTCGGCCGCCCGCAACGATCTCGTCTTTTACACCGACGGCGATGGACAATACGACCCCGGCGAATTGCCGCGCCTGTTGGAACAATTCACCCCATCCACGGGATTCGTCAACGGATATAAGTTGCAGCGCAACGATCCCTGGCACCGGATTCTCATCGGCCGTATCTACAACCGCTTTGCACGTGCCTTGTTCGGAGTCCGCATCCGCGATATCGACTGTGACTTCCGCCTCATTCGCCGCGCGCTGCTGAAGAACATGGAACTCACGTCCACGAGCGGAACCATCTGCGTGGAACTGGTGCGCAAGTTGGAATTGAGTGGATGGGATGTGGCCGAGGTGGGCGTCCATCACTTTCCCCGCATGCACGGCAGCTCACAGTTTTTTCGAATCCGGAGCCTTCTCACCACCTTGTTGCAATTGATCCGGCTGCGGGTGAACCTATGGACCGCTACGGCAAAGGGCGGAATCATCCAGCGATGCATGTACCTGTAGTCAATTTCCGCCCCGTGTTGGACGCCACTCGGCAGGCATGGGAACAGAATCTGCGCGATTTGATGGAGCGCCAGTGGTTCATCCTGGGTGAGCAGGTGCGCGCCTTCGAACAGGAGTTCGCCGTCGCCATGGGAGCACGGGAGACCATCGGCGTGGGAAATGGCACCGATGCCATTCAGCTCTGCCTGCGCGCCGCGGGCATCACGTCGCAAAAGCAAGAAGTGATCACCACCGCGTTGACCGCGCCCTTCAGCGGCATCGGGATTATTGCGGCGGGCTGCTCGATTCGCTTCGCCGATGTCGATCCACAGACACTGCAGATAGATCCCGCCGACGCCGGCAATCGTATTCGCAAAGCCACGGCCGCTCTGATGCCGGTCCATCTGTATGGGCAGCCGTGCCGCATCGATCGCTTTGCCAAGCTCGCCCGCGAACATCGCCTCGCGTTGATTCAGGATGCCTGCCAGGCGCACGGAGCACGCTTTCAAGGCAAGCCACTGAGCGAGTTCTCGCCCTACGTTGCCTACAGCTTTTATCCCACGAAGAACCTGGGCTGCCTCGGCGATGGCGGCGCCATTGCGACGAATCGAAAGAGTGTCGCCACTTTGCTTCGTGAGTTGCGCGACGGAGGACGCCGCGGCGGCCAGGTGACCCATCGCACCGGCATCAACTCCCGTCTGGATGAAATGCAGGCCTGCTACCTGCGCGCCTTCCTGCCGCACCTCAGAAGCTGGAATGAGCATCGACGCTCCATCGCCGCCATCTACGATGAGGCTCTGCGAAATTGCCCCGGAGTGCGTCTGGTGGAGCGCACCCAAGACTCCGTTTGCCACCTCTATGTAGTCCGCGCGGCGAAACGCGAAAAGCTCAGGGCATTTCTGTCACAGCATGGAATCGGTACCGGCGTTCACTACCCAGTTCCCATGCATCTGCATCCCACCTTCGCGGGCTGCGGCCTGAAGAAGGGCGATCTGCCGCATGCGGAGAAGGCGTGCCGTGAAGTGCTGTCTCTTCCCCTGTGGCCATACATGCCGGAGTCTGCCGCGCAGGAAGTGGCGGCACGGGTGTGGGAGTACTATCGTGGAAGTACACGCAAAGGGTGAAAGATCTGTGCCATATTCGAACGTTCCGGTTTTGATCACGGGCGGGCTTGGCTTCATTGGAAGCAATCTCGCCATTCGCCTGGTGGAAGAAGGCGCCAGGGTCACCATTGTCGACCCGCACATCGTCGGGTGCGGCGCCAACCGGCACAACATCGCGCCCGTCGCGGACCGGGTGGAAGTCATTTCCCGCGATATCGGCGATGCGGAACAGTTTGCCTCCGCCATTCGCGGCGCCAAAGTCATCTTCAACCTCGCCGGCGAGATCAGCCACATTCACAGCATGGAATTCCCGGAGCGTGATCTGCTCATCAACACGGTCGCCCAACTGCGCTTCCTGCAGGCCTGCGCACGCTTTAACCCGGGTGTTCGAATCGTCTACGCCGGAACCCGGCAGGTGTACGGCAAACCAGACTACCTGCCTATGGACGAACGGCATCCCGTGCGGCCGGTGGATTTCAATGGCGTCCACAAGTACGCCGCCAATATGTATCACGCCATGCTCAGCCGCAGCGGCCACATCGACGGCATCGTGCTCCGGCTCACCAATGTCTACGGCCCACGAATGTCGCTGGCGATTCCCTGCCAGGGCTTCCTCAGCACCTTCCTGCGCCTCGTGCTCACCGGCAACGGACTGCAGGTTTTCGGCGATGGCAAGCAACTGCGAGACCCGGTTTTCGTCGACGATGCGGTGGAGGCATTTGTGATCGCCGGGCAGGCGCCTGGCCCGAAGGAGCGCACCATCAATGTCGGTGGGCCTGAGGCATTGTCTCTGCGCCAGATCGCCGAGCTATGCGCGAGGCACGGAGGTGACCTGCCCGTCACGTTCCGGCCCTTCCCTGACGACCGGGCGGCCATCGACATCGGCAGCTACGCCACCGATTCCTCCCTGTTTGAATCCACCTTTGGATGGAAACCAGCCGTGCGCTTTGAGGAAGGGCTGCTCAGCACGCTGGCCTACTACAAAGCGGAGTTGCAGCACTACCTGGATCCGGCCAACCCGCAACCATTCTGCGCCTTGCCGGAGCACAAGGGAGTACAGCATCGCCTCATGTATGCCGCCGTATGATGAACCCGGCGGAGTTCGCCAACATCGCGGCGATTGAGGAAAACTTCTGGTGGTTTCGCGGCATGCGGCGAATCCTCTTTCGCCTCCTTGATCCGCTTGCCGCGAAGTACGCCCCGCACCGGGTGATCGAAGCCGGATGCGGCACAGGGCACCTGTCGCGCCTGCTGGAACAGCGCTACGGATGGAGTATGGTCCCGGTCGATCTTGCCCCCGAAGGACTCGACTATGGCAAAGGCCTCGGCGTGCAGCGCATGACCCAAGCCGATATCTCCGCGTTACCCTTCGCCACGGAGTCGTTCGATACTGTTCTCTCCATGGACGTCATTGTTCATTTCCCACGAGGCCAGGAACAGAAGCCTTTTGCCGAATTCGTCAGAGTTTGCAAGCGGGGCGGTTTGCTCGTGATCCGTGTTTCCGCACTCGACATCCTGCGCAGCCGTCATTCGCAATTCGCCCATGAGCGGCAGCGCTTCACGCGCGGGCGTTTGCTGCAACTCGCGCAGAGTCAAGGATTGCGCGTCCTGCGGTGCACGTATTTGAACTCTTTGTTGTTCCCTGTGGCGCTGGCGAAATTCCGCCTGTTTGAGCCCTTTCTTAGCGGCCCGGTGGAAAGCGGGGTGCAACCGGTCGCGCCGTGGCTCGACAATCTGTTATATATGCCTCTTGCACTGGAGGCAGAATGGTTGGGAGCAGGCCTGAACTTTCCCCTGGGACAATCGCTGTTGCTGATCGCCGAGAAGCCATAGCCGGCGCATCGCAGCGGCTCGGTTCGCTCGACATTTTTCGCGGCATGACGATTGCCGCCATGATGCTGGTCAACAACGCAGGCGGCTTTCCGGAGGTCTACTCCCCTCTGAAGCACGCCTTCTGGCACGGCTGGACGTTCACTGACACCGTGTTCCCCTTCTTCCTCTGGATCTGCGGCGTCGCCATGACACTGTCGTTCGCCAAGCGTGTGGAAGCCGGAGCCGATCGCGCGAAACTCCTCCTGCACAGCCTTCGCCGTGGAGCGATGATATTCGGCCTCGGACTGCTGTTGAACGGGTTCCCCTCTTACAATCTCGCGACCATTCGCATCCCCGGTGTGCTGCAGCGGATAGGGCTTTGCTACGCCATCGGGGCGCTGATCTTTCTCTATACCTCGCCCCGCGTGCAGGCGTGGATCACCGCGGCCTGCCTTCTGGTCTACTGGGCCCTGATGTCGTGGGTACCGGTGCCCGGTTGCGGCGCCGGATCGCTGGAACGCGAGTGCAACCTGGAACAGTTTGTGGACGGAATGTTCTTGTCCGGTCACATGTACTCGGCCACGAAAACCTGGGATCCGGAAGGCATTGTCAGCACCATCCCGGCAGTGGCTACCATCCTCTTCGGCATCCTCACGGGCTATTTGTTGCGCTCCGCTCTGCCATCTCTGGAGAAGCTCGGATGGATGTTCTTCAGTGGTAACCTGCTGCTGTTCGTGGGATTGTTCTGGGACAAGGCGCTCCCCATCAACAAAAACATCTGGACCAGTTCCTATGCCGTATTCATGGCCGGGATGGCATTGGTCGTATTTGCCTGCTGTTACTGGCTGGCCGATTACAAAGGCTGGAAGAGATGGGGGCGTCCATTTGAAATCTATGGTTCCAACGCGATTGCGGTCTATGTAATGGCCGGCCTGATCGCACGGCTCATCGGAATGACTGGGCTGCGCAAGCCCATATCCGACGCGCTGCTCTCGTTCGCCGCTCCTGCCCACGCATCACTCCTCTATGGCCTGATGCACGTCACGCTGCTCTACCTCATCGCCTGGGCGCTCTACAAAAAAGGATGGTTTCTCAAGATATGACTCTCGACCGCCGCGCATTCCTGCTTTCCTCACTGGGCGCAGCCGTGGCCAACGACCAGTCTCAGGCGCGCAATGTGCTCTTCATCGCCGCTGATGATTTGAACGACGACATGAGCACCTTCGGCCATGAATTGGTGCGAACCCCGAACATCGACCGGTTGGCGGCCAAGGGCGTTCGCTTCGATCGCGCCTACTGTCAGTTTCCGCTCTGCAGCCCCTCGCGCACCTCACTGATGACCGGACTCGGACCCGACGCCACCACTGTCTATGACCTCCAGAAACACTTCCGCAGCGTCGTCCCAGACGTGGTGACAGCACCGCAATTGATGCAGAAGAACGGCGGCTTCTCGGCGCGCGTCGGAAAGATCTATCACTACGGCAACCCTGGACAGATCGGAACCGACGGCCTCGATGATGCACCATCCTGGAATGAGCGCGTCAATCCCGCCGGTGTCGACAAAACGAAGGAAGAGCCGCTCCTCACCAACTTCACTCCTGGACGTGGCATCGGGTCGGCGCCCTGCTACTACTCCTCGCCCGCAAAGGATGAAGAACACACCGATGGCAAGGTGGCCGCCGAAAGCATCCGCATCATGGAGCAGCACCAAAAAGACCGATTCTTCCTCGGCTGCGGATTCTATCGCCCCCATGTGCCGTGGATTTCACCATCGAAGTACTTCGACATGGTGCCCATGGACAAGCTCAAGGCAATCCCGTTTGAAGAATGGGAGCTCAAAATTGCGCCGAAGTGGGCCTACTGGACTACGCCGCCGAACTTCGGCATGACAGAGAAGCAGCGCCTCGAATGCATGCGCGCCTACTACGCGGCCATCCTCTTCCTGGATGCACAGGTGGGTAAAGTACTGGATACCGTCGAGCGTCTCAAGCTGGAACAAAACACCCTCATCGTGTTTTGGAGCGATCATGGCTACCAACTCGGCGAACACGGCCAGTGGTTCAAGCAGACGGTGTTCGAACCCGCCGCCCGCGCACCGATGATCATCGCCGGCGCCGGCGTGAAGGCGCGTGGGAAAGCCTGCAAGCGCACGGTGGAGTTTGTCGACATCTACCCCACGGTGGCCGATATGTGCGGCCTGAGGGGCGCCCCCGCGAATCTCCACGGCAAGAGCCTGCGTCCCTTGCTCGACAATCCCAACGCCGCCTGGACCAAACCCGCTGTCACGCAGGTACGCCGCGGCAACAACGCCAAATCGGTCATGGGCCACTCCCTGCGCAATGAGCGCTACCGTTACAGCATGTGGAACGAAGGGGCGGAAGGCGAAGAGCTTTACGATTACGACCGCGATCCGCGCGAAATGAAGAACCTGGTCACCGAACCCGCTATGCAGGATTTGAAAAACAAGATGAAAACCCAGCTCGCCGGCATCATCCGCCAGCGCGGCTGGAAAGGAAAAGCATGAGACGCAGGGAATTCCTGGCAGCCTCGGCGGCATCGTTGGCGGCTGCTCCGGCTGGCGTCGAGCGTGAAGTCTTCCTCAAGTCGCCCGGCAAAGGCACGGCCGTCATGGCTTATGCTTTTTACACGAAACCCGATGGCCTGGAGATGGCATCCATTGAGCAGCGCTGGTCCCGCTCTGACACCATCGACGTTGCCTACCATCGCATGTCGAAAGATCACGGCCGCACCTGGGGCGCGCCGGTCACCATCCCCACCGGCGAGAAACGGCCCAACGGAATGTGGCGCAAACATCTGCGCGCGGGGTTCGTCGAACCCAAGACCGGCCGCTACATCGAATTCTGGAATGAAGGCGTGTTGCCCTCCGACGATCCGCTGGAAGGAATGCGCCAGTGGAATCTCTACTACCGCATCGGAGTGAACGGAAAGCCCACACCCATCATTCACGAAGGGGCCGAGTTCACCTTGCAGCACCCCCTTCCCGGCGTGTTCGTGGGCAAGAACTGCGCCATGCTCGGCGATCAGGCCACGGTGCCGATTGCCGGCAAAGATGGCTCTATCCTCGTTCCCATCGAGATTTCGCATCTCGGCCCGAATGGCGATTACTACAATCCCGGCGGAGGCTATACCTACACGGACGGCGCTCTGCTGCACGGCACATGGAAAGGCGGCAAGCTGGTCTGGCGCATGTCGCAACTGGTCACGGCGGATCCGAAGCGGTCCACCCGCGGAGTCGTGGAACCCACGGTAGGCATTCTCGACGATGGCCGCGTGATCCTTGTCATCCGCGGTTCCAATGACAAGCGCACCGATCAACCCAGCTACCGCTGGATCTCGGTCTCCACCGATGGCGGCTGGAAGTTTTCCGATCCCGCGCCCTGGACCTACGACACGGGCGAGAACTTCTTCTCCCCCAGTTCCTGCTCTCAATTGCTGAAACATTCGAACGGAAAAATGTACTGGCTGGGCAATATCAATCCAGTCAATCCCAAGGGCAACCGCCCGCGCTTTCCCTTCATGATCGGCGAAGTCGACACGAAGACGGGCCTGCTCCGAAAGTCCACCGTGCGCACCGTGGACGATCTCCAGCCCGGCGAAAATGAGATTCTCTCGCTGTCCAACTTCTACGCCCGCGAAGAGCGCGGATCAAAAAAAGTAGCGCTGCACATGACCAGGCTGTTTGCCTTGAACGATGGATGGGAGGGCGATGCCATGCTGTATCGCATTACGGTTTAAATGAATCGACGCGACTTTCTCAAGACCACAGCCGGCGCCGCTCCGGCCATTCTGCGCGGGCAGCAGAAGCCACCGAACATTCTCTTTCTGTTGGGCGATGATCATCGCTGGGATGCGTTGGGATGCATGGGCGATCCGATTCTCCGCACGCCGCACATCGACGCACTGGCGCAGCAGGGCGTGCTCTTCAGCCGCAACTTCGTCACCACGGCAATCTGCGTCACCAGCCGGGCCAGTTTCTTCACCGGTCTCTATGCGCGCTCCCATGGCATCTGGGAATTCCGAAACGAATTCCCAAAAGACAAGTGGGCGCGTTCCTATCCTGCGCTGCTCCGCCAAGCCGGCTATCGCACAGGCTTCATCGGCAAGTTCGGCATCGACGGCGGCAAGCCGCCTGTCGAAACCTTCGATTACTGGCGCGGGTTTCAGGGCCAGGGTCACTACTTCCCGAAGAACGACGGCAAGACCCACCTCAACACCATCATGGGCGACCAGGTGGTGGAGTTTCTCGATGGCTGCCGTGCCGATCAACCGTTCCAACTCTCCGTATCGTTCAAAGCGCCCCACGTGCAGGATGAGGACCCGAAGCAGTTTCTCTACGATCCGCAGGACGAAGCGCTCTATCGCGACGTGCAGATCCCAATGCCGCAGACCGCGGCCCCCGGGTACATTTCGCAACTCCCGCTCTCCGTACAGCGCTCCGAAGCACGTCGCCGCTGGGCGGTGCGCTTCAGCACGCCGCAACTTTATCAGGAATCCGTGAAGGGTTACTACCGGCTCATCACCAGCGTCGATCGCCAGGTGGGCCGCGCCGTGGAAATGCTGCGCAGGAAGGGCCTCGCCGAAAACACCATCATCGTCTACACCGGCGACAACGGTTTCTATCTCGCCGAACACGGCCTCGCAGGAAAGTGGTTCATGCATGAAGAGTCGATTCGCACGCCGCTCATGATCTGCGATCCTCGATCGCAGCAGCCACGCGGGCGGCTGCTCGGCCCTATGGCTCTCAACATCGACATCGCACCGACGCTGTTAGACATGGCCGGCATTAAGCCGCCTCAGTCGATGCAGGGCAAGAGCCTCAAACCGGCCATCGACGGCAAGTCCGGTAGCCTGCGCAATGAGTTCTTTTACGAACACCACTTCCCCAACGGTGGCTGGATTCCTTCCACCGAAGGCATCCGCAACAGCCGCTACAAGTACACGGTCTACACCGATGAGCCGCAGCGCACGGAAGAGTTCTACGATCTCGAAGTCGATATGTGGGAAGAGACGAATCTCATTGGCCACCCGGCGCAGCAGGAGCGAATCGCACACATGCGCGCCCGCCGCGAAGCCTGGCTCAATCGCCTGAAACAATGGTCGCCGGATCAGCTCTGGGCCGATCCCGCCTGAGCAATCAAATCCCGTAACAAAGAACGCAGTTCCGGAGCCCCGTGCGCGCCGGAGAGATTCAACATCTCATAAGGATCACCGACCATATCGTAGATCTCGTCCGCTCCGCGCAGTTCCCGGTAATGGATGTACTTCCAATATTTCGTGCGCACCGCATCGTATCCCATATGGTCGATGCGTTTAAAAACGCTGTCCGAATAGTATTCGATGAGGAAGGCGTCGCGCTTCGGCTGATGGCGTAACGAGAGCCCATGAAACTTCGGCCCTTTGACACCGGCCAGATCGAGAGCCGTGGGGGCGATGTCGATCGACAGAGCAAACTCCTTGGGTGCCGAGCCGGCCGCGAACACCGCCGGATATCGAATGATCAGCGGAATGCGGATTGTCTCCTCGTACGCCAGTCGCCGCTCCGCGCCCAGGCAGTGCTCCCCATAAAAATAGCCGTGGTCACTGGTGAAGAGGAACACGGTGTTGTCGAGTTGGCCCGTGCGCTCCAGCGCCTGTCGAATCTCACCCACACCATCGTCGATCGCCTTCATCATGCGCATGCGATTGAGAATCGTCGCGTCATTCGTCACCGTCGCGGCACTGAGCGGCGCCACTCCCTCCAGCTTGCGCTGCAGCGCCGGCTTGTTCACAGGCATCCTCGCGTAGTTCTCACGGCGCGGCAGGCTGGCCCCTGTATACAGCGAGCGATGGCGCTCCGCCGGTATAAAATCCTCCGCGGCATCCAGGCTGCCTCCTACAACGCTGCCGTCGTCCCGCTGTTGCACGTTAGGGTGAATAGCCTTGTGCGCCAGATAGAGGCAAAATGGCTTCTCCCGCTTTTGCTCCAGAAAACGAACCGCATGCCCGGTGAGGATATCGGTGATGTAGCCTTTCGTCCGCGCCGATTTGCCGTTCACGTTGATCACCGGGTCATTGCATTCGCCCTGCCCCGGAAAGCTCACCCAGTGCGTGAATCCGGGCCGCGGAGAATCGTCATTGCCCATATGCCACTTGCCCAGGAATGCCGTTTCGTAACCGGCGTCGTGGAGCAGGCGCGGCCATGTCACCAGTTTGTGACTGGCCGCCGAACGGTTCGTATTGTCGACGATCCCATGCGCGCGCGGATAAAGCCCTGTGAGGAACGTCGCGCGGCTGGGAGAACACAGCGGTGTCACGGCGAAAGCGTTGCGAAAGTTCGCGCCTTCACGTGCCAGGCGATCGACGTGCGGTGTCTGCGCAAACGGGTGCCCAGTGCAACCCAGTTCGTCAAAACGGAGGTCATCCACCAGCACGAAAACGATGTTCGGCCGGCGCGTCTGGCCTAAAGCCAACGTCGTGGTGAGTGACGAAGCGAGAAATCTGCGACGGGTCTGCATCCGGTGATCCGATTCTATATACTGTATACAACTCACGAATCTGGGAGGGTACCTCGGATGTGCCATTCTAGCCTGCTCTTTGTAGCCGTGGCCAGTGGTGTCTTGCTGGCCGCCGACTCCAATTCCGGCGCAAAGCCGCGCGAAGCCAAGCCGGAGGTTATGTCCAGCGAACGCTTTGGCGAGATCCACGCGCCCATTCTGCAGCCGCAGAAGCCCGTCGAGGCTGGCCTCATCACGGAGAAGGTTGCCGGCTCCACACACTCCGGCAGGAACGCCGTCAGCATTGCCCGCCGCAATTTCGTTGACCAGATATTGTTCGCGCGCATGGAGAAGGACGGTGTAAAACCGGCCCCCCTCGCAAACGACTACGAGTTCGTGCGCCGCGTCTCCCTCGACCTCACCGGACGCATCCCTTCAGCACAACAGGTTCGCGACTTTGTCGCCTCCACCGATCCCGCCAAGCGCGACAAGCTTGTGGATGAACTTCTTTCGAGCGACGCCTTCGTCGACAAATGGGCCTACTTCTTCATGGACCTCTTCCGCGCCAACGGCAAGATGGGACGCGGCCAGAATCTCTTTCACTACTGGATGAAGGAGAACCTTCGCGTTGATAGACCCTATGACGACACGGTACGCGACATCATCGCCGCATCGGCAAAGAGTAACCACGTCGTAGCAGCCTCAAACCTCATTGCCCGCGAGCACGTGCAAGGCAAACCCCAGCCCGACGATGGCAAAGACTTCGGCATGGTGCAGCAACTCGACACGCATGACGAGTTGGCGGTGCTGTATGGAAAGACATTCCTCGGCATCAACTTCAGTTGCATTTCCTGCCACGATGGCCGCGGGCACCTGGAGAAAGTGAACGTCTGGCTCAGCAATCGCAAGCGCCACGAGTTCTACCAGATGGCCAGCTTCCTCGGAAACTCGCGCTACCTCATGTATTGGGAAGACGGCAAACCGCAGTCCGGCGAGTTCATGATTGACGACGAAAACCCCGGCTACGACACGAAGGGTAAGAGCATGATCCGCGTCCCCCGCTTCGGCGGACCGAATCAGCCCGCCTTCATCCTCACCGGGGAAAAGCCGCGGGACGGCGAGGAGCCCCGCGTTGCCCTAGGCCGCATGCTCACCGCGCATCCGCAATTTGCCCGCGCCACGGCGAACCTGTTCTGGGCCCGGCTGATGGGCGTAGGCTTGGTGGAGCCCTACGATGAATTCGATCTCGCGCGAATCAATCCCACCCAGTTGCCAAAGGGCTGGGATTCGCAATTGTTCCACCCGGAACTGCTGGAAACACTCGCCACCGATTTCAGAAAAAACAATTTCAGCCTGAAACGTTTGTTTGCCAACATCGTCAAATCCAACGCCTATCAGCTTTCCGCCCGCTACGACGGCGATTGGAAAGACGACTACACCAAGTACTACGCCCGCAAGTTCGTGCGGCAGTTAGGCGCCGAGGAAGTCCACGATGCCATTGCCATGGCCACCGCCCGTCCCGGCAATTTCAACTATGGCGGCGAAAAGATGGGCTGGGCCATGCAGCCCAGCGGCCCCAGCGGCGGCGGCGATGTGAAGTACTTCATGCAGACCTTCGGCCAGTCGAATCGCAGCAATCCACCGAAAAATCCCACCGGCTCCCCCTTGCAGGCCATGTTGTTGATGCAATCGAGCGTGGTGGTGGACCGCGTACTCGCCAGGAACGATAGCCGCGTGCAACAGCTCCTGGACACCTACAAAAACGACAATGCACGCGTAGTAGAGGAACTTTTCCTTGGCGCGCTGGCGCGCCCCGCTACACCGGAAGAGAAGCAGATCGCCCTCGACACCATGAACACCAATCGCACCGAAGGCGCACAAAACCTGCAATGGGCGCTGCTCAACCACGTCGAGTTCTTCTTCAATCACTAAGGGAGCCATGATGCGCATCGGTGACTTGTATCCCACTCGCCGCGAACTGCTGAAGTTCGGCGGCCTCGGCATTGCGGGAGCAGCGGCGCAAGGCGTCTGGCCGCTCGATGTGCGCGCAGCCACTACCGGAAAAGCCAAGCCCCGCGGCACCGCCCGCAACGTGCTCTACTACGAAATCTCCGGAGCCATCAGCCACGTCGAATCCTGGGACTTCAAAGAGAACAAGGGCACGCCCAAAGATCTCGACATGCGCAAGCTGCGAGACGACCTCCATATCTCCAACCTCCTCTTCCCTCGCTTCCAGAAACACATCGACAAGTTCGCCATCCTGCGCACTCTGCAAAGCCATGAAGAAGTGCACTTCCGAGGTCAATATTATGTGCAGACCGGGCGCCAGTTGAATCTCGCCTTCGCCAAGGAGATCCCGGCCATCGGCAGTGTGATGGCAATGGAACTGGAGCAACGCCGCCGCCCCGCCGACACCTTTCCCAGCTACATGTCCTTCTACCTGGAAAAGGGCGCTGCCGGAGCGCTTTCCACCGGATTCCTCCCTCCTCGCTTCTCCGTCGTCGACATCAACCCGGAAGCCGCGGTCAAAGGCAGCAAGCTCGATCAGAAGGCCGTGGAATTGATGGAAGAACGTTGGCGCCTGCTCACCAAACTGCGCGATGCAAACAAATCCAGCGTCGCTGGTTTCGGCAAGGAGATGGCGGGCTACGGCGATTTCTACGACACAGCACACCGCTTATTGACCGACTCGCGCTGGCCCGAAGCATTCCAGATCAAAGAGGAAGATAAGAAGCGCTACGGGAACAATCCCGTTGGTGTCTCGGCGATTCTCGCCCGCAATGTCCTGGCCGCCGACGCCGGCACTCACTACATCCACCTCTGCCACCCTGGCTGGGATCATCACGTGCAGATCTGGGACCGCAGCGCATCGTCGAACCACTACAAACTCTGTTCGGAACTCGATCCGGCGTTGTCTTCGCTGATGGAAGACCTCAGCACGATGCCCAGCAAACACGATCCATCGAAGACGCTCCTTGACGAAACATTGGTAGTCGTCATGAGCGAGTTCGGGCGTACGCCCGGATCGCTGAACAACATGGCAGGCCGCGATCACTATAACCCCTGCTTCCCTGCCCTCCTCGCCGGAGCTGGCGTCAAGGCCGGTAAGATCCTGGGAAAGACGGATCGTGAGGGCGAACATACGCTCGACACCGGCTGGCATCATAAAGTCTCGCCGCGCATTGAGAACGTGGCGGCAACTATGTTCTCCGCCCTCGGCATCGACTGGACCAAGGAAATCAAGAATACGCCTTCCGGCCGCGCCTATCCCTATGTGGACGCGCTGGGTCCTGCCGGCTACATCCCCACTGATGAAATTGCGGATCTGTACACTTAGCCTTCTACTCGCCGCGGCCGCATGGTCAGCCGAGCCCGGCATGGTCTTCATTCCCGGCGGCGAGTTCGCGCGTGGTCGCACCCACGCGCTCCCCGATGACGGACTGCAGTGGTATCCGGAGGTCATGAAGGACGACCGCCCGGTAAAGAAGATCCGCATGGATGCGTTCTACATGGACCAGCACGAAGTGACCAACGCGGAGTACGCGCGCTTCGTCGCCGCCACCAAACATCGTCCGCCCTATCACTGGCCAGCCGGCAAAGTTCCTCCGGACAAGCAGAATCATCCCGTCGCCAACGTCAGTTGGGACGACGCGTCGGCTTATGCCAAGTGGGCCGGCAAGCGCCTGCCCACCGAGGCCGAATGGGAGCGCGCCTGCCGCGGTCTGCGCGAAGGTGCCACCTACTCCTGGGGCGAAACGAAACCCTCGGCAAAGCTGGCGCGCTACGGTGTGACTAGCGGCCCGCAGGACACCGGCAAATGCGCGGCCAATGATTTCGGACTCTTCGACATGGCGGGCAACGTCTGGGAGTGGACACTCGACTGGTACGACCGCGACTACTACGCCGCCTCGCCTATCGAAAATCCTCGGGGCCCGCAAACCGGCCGCTACCGCGTGTTGCGCGGCGGCAGTTGGGCCGATGTCGCGAAGTACCTTACGTGCGCTTATCGCAGTTGGGCCCGGCCGGCTGAGCGCAGCCCCAATATCGGCTTCCGTTGCGTCAAGCCTCTGGTTAGGAAATAATCCCTGTTGATGCAGCGCAGGACATTCCTCGGCACGCTTGCCGCGCTCGGCGCGAGCGCCCAAACATCCAAGCCCAATGTTGTTTTGATCCTCACCGACAATCACGGTGCCTGGACGCTCGGCTGCTATGGCAACCCCGACATCCGCACCCCGCATATTGACCAGCTGGCGAAGGAGGGCGTGCTTTTCACACGAGCCTTCGCCAACAATGCCGTCTGCTCTCCCACCCGCGCCAGCCTACTCACCGGGCTGATGCCTTCCCAACACGGTGTCCATCGCTATCTGGGAGCCGGTGGTGCACAAGTAGGCCCGCGTTCCTACTACACGCTGGAAGAGTTCGAAACCCTGCCGAAGATCCTCACCCGCGCCGGATACACAGCGGGACTCTGCGGCAAGTGGCACCTCGGCGATAACCTCCGCCCCCAGCCCGGCTTCACGCACTGGATCACCATGCCCCATGGCAATACGGTCGGCTTCTACAATCAGGAAGTGATTGAAGACGGGAAGGTGCGGCGCGAGCCCACCTATCTCACCGATCTCTGGACCACAAACGCGGTGCGCTTCATCGAACAAAATCGCGCCAAACCGTTTTTTCTCATGTTGACCTACAACGGCCCCTACGGCTTGGGAACGGCGATGAAGGAACAAAGCCGCAACCGGCACGCGGCCTACTACGCGGACAAAGAACTGCCGTCGATGCCCCGCGATGCGGCCCATCCCTGGAACCACGTCTACGCCCCGTGGATGCAGGACCCCGCCGTTCGCCGCAAGTATGCCGCGGAGATCAGCGCCATCGACGACGGTGTCGGCCTTGTAATGGAAACCCTGGAAAAACAGGGCCTCCGCGACAACACAATCGTGATCTTCGCGGGTGACCAGGGCCTGGCAGGCGGCCACAGCGGCTTCTGGGGCATGGGCGATCACACTCGCCCCCTCACCGCATTCGATTGGACCATGTGGATCCCGCTGATCATTTCCCACCGCACGCACACAGCGGCCGGCACGCGATGCGAGCGCCTGGTGAGCACCTACGATATCGCCCCTTCGCTGCTTGCTTACCTCAACCTGTCGAAGCCTCCGCGATCACCGGGGCGCGACTTCACGCACGCGCTGCAGGGCAAGCCGCTCAATGGCTGGGAAGATACCGTCTACTTCGAATTCGAAAACGTGCGCGCCATCCGCACCGCCGAATGGAAGTACATCGAGCGCATTCATGAAGGTCCCAATGAGTTGTACGACCTGCGCAAGGATGCCGGCGAGCGCCTCAATCTTTACGGCCAGCAGAGCCACGAAGCCATCACCGCAGAGCTCCGTGCAAAGCTATCCGCCTTCTTCGCGCGCTATGCCGACGCGAAATACGACCTGTGGAAGGGCGGGACATCGAAAAGTGGATTGATCACCGGCAAGCTGTTCGGCCGCGAGATTCAGGAAGGAAAACCCCAATGACAAGAAGAGACATGTGGAAAGTGTTCGCCGGCGCGGCCGTGATGCCGGCCGCCGCGCAGGAACAGGCCGCCCGCGCTGTGAACGGATTGCCGCCGTTGAAGATCACCGGCTTCAAAGTCATCACCACCAGCGGAGGCCGTAACTATCGCTGGATCTTCCTCAAGCTGATCACCAGCGAGCCCGGACTGTATGGCATCGGCACGGCGAGCAATCACTTCCAGACCTATGCAGTGGCCACTGCTCTCGAAAAGCATCTGGGACCGTGGCTCATTGGCAAGGATGCGGACCGCATCGAAGATCTGTGGCAGACCTCGCACTACCGCACCTATTGGCGCAATGGTCCGGTGAATAATAATGTGCTCAGCGCGCTGGATATGGCCCTGTGGGACATCAAGGGCAAACGCGCCAACATGCCGGTGTACGAACTGCTGGGAGGCAAGGCGCGCGATGCAGTCCCTTGCTATGACCATGCCGCCGGGCGTGACATGGACTCGGCTGTCGCCAGCGTGCAGGCCTCCATCGCCAAAGGCTTCCGCCACATCCGCGTGCAATACGGCGCCGGCGGCTACGGAGGCGGCGGCTTCATCCCCGCTAACCAGGGCAACCGTCCGGAGAACGGCTACCAGGGCTCGGCGTTCGACGAAGAGACCTACGTCAACACGATCCCGAAGGTCTTTGAATACGTCCGCAGCAAAGTGGGCTTCGAACCGAAGCTCTGTCACGATGCTCACTCGCATCTCAGCGGTATCAACGCCGTCGAGTTGTCCCGGCGCTTGCAACCCTATCAGATGTTGTTCCTCGAAGACGTGCTCGCGCCAGAACAGATCCAGTGGTACAAACAGATCCGCCAGGTCTGCACCACGCCCCAAGCCGTCGGCGAAGTATTCTCCCATCCATACGAATACGTGCCGCTGGTTGTCGACCGCGCCATCGACTTCGTGCGCTGCCGGGTCTCGGCCATCGGTGGCATCACACCTGCCAAGAAGCTCGCCATCCTGTGTGAGCCCTTCGGCGTCAAAACCGCGTTCCAGGAAGGCGGTGAGAACGACCCCATCAACCAACTGGCGGCCTATCACGTGGACATTTCCAGCACCGCCTTCGGCATCCAGGAGGAGAATGCGTTTCCGCCTTCCGTGCACGAAATGATGCCCGGCTGCGCCCAGATCCGCAAAGGCTATCTCTACGGCAGCGGTAAGCCGGGGCTCGGCATCGATATCAACGAAACGGTGGCCGCCAAATACCCGCTCCGCGAGATCCGCGACGGCGGCACCTACGGCACCGATCGCACATTGGACGGCGCTGTCGTGCGTCCCTGACATCTGCCATATCACCTATTCCGGTACGAGTATGGGAAGCTAGAAGATACCGGAAATTCAGGGATGAGACACTTCACCTACCGCTCCCTTGCCGAGTTGAAGGATGATGCGGCAAAGCTGGGCACTCAGCACGTTCACTTTCTTGAAGACGGCGAAGCCGTCCGCGCTGCATTGGCTCGTCCGGTCGATGTCGGCGGATTCACAGTCGGCAATTCCATCGCCATCCACCCCATGGAAGGTTGCGACGGAACCCTCGACGGCAACCCAGGCGACCTCACTATCCGCCGTTACAAACGCTTTGGCCAAGGCGGCGCGAAGCTCATCTGGTTTGAAGCCACCGCGGTCCGCAACGAAGGCCGCGCCAACACCCGCCAACTGGCGATTCACGAAGGAACGCTCAAGGGACTTGCCGATCTGTTGGACATCACCTTGCAAGCGCACAAGCAGGAATTCGGCTCGGCCGACGATGTTCTCGCGCCCTTGCAGTTGACCCATTCCGGCCGCTACAGCGTGCCCCGGCGCATCATCGCCAATGCCAATCCCGTGGTGAACGCGAAGTTCGGCATGCCCGCCGACTACCCCATCATTAGCGACGACGAACTGGAGCGCCTGGAGGACGATTACGTCACTGCGGCGAAGCTCGCCTATCAAGCCGGCTTCCGCGCCGTTGACGTCAAAGCCACGCACGGCTACCTGCTCTTCGAACTGCTTGGCGCCAAGCTCCGCCCCGGTCGCTACGGCGGTTCCCTGGAGAATCGAACAAGATTCATCCGCAATGTTCTGGGCAAAATTCGCAACGAACTCGGGGATCGCATGATGCTCACCATGCGTCTCGGATGCTTTGAAGGGGTCCCCTATCAACGCGATCCGCAAACCGGCGTCGGCGTGCCTTTGCCTTACACCACTCCTTACGAGCATGGCTTCGGAAACGATCCCAACAATCCCGAGAAGGAAGATCTCACCGAAGTGAAGCAGGCGATCGCCGGCTTCCGCGATGCTGGCTTGAAGCTACTGAACGTCTCCCTTGGCTCGCCCTACTTCAACCCGCACATGGGCCGCCCCTTCGAAAAGCCCGATGACGGCAACTACGAATCTCCAGAGCATCCGCTGCTCGGCGTGGACCGCCATTTCCGCATCGCCGGCGAGTTGCAGCGCAGTTTCCCCGATCTCCCCATGGTGGGAACCGGCTATTCCTGGCTCCAGATCTACGCCATCCATGCAGGCGCGGCCAACGTCGCCGATCGCAACATCGCCTTCTTCGGCATGGGCCGCAACGCGCTCGCTTATCCGGAATTCGCGCGCGACGCCCTGCGCACCGGAGTGCTCGATGACAAACGCGTCTGCCGCACGGTCACCTTCTGCACCTATCTCATGCGCCAGAAGCATAACGAGTTCGGCCAGTTCGAGACAGGCTGTCCTCCCTACGACAAGGAAGTGTACGGACCGGTGATCAAACTGGCCCGCGCCACCAAACCCAAGTAGCCCCCCGCACCTCCGGTTCGATACATTAGGAAATTCAGCTCATGTCATTGCGTTTCCACAATACACTCACGCAACGAACGGAAGAATTCGCGTCTCTTCATCCCCCCACCGTGGGCATGTACACCTGCGGCCCCACGGTTTGGAACTACGTCCACATCGGCAATCTGCGCACCTTCGCCTCGCAGGACATTCTGCGCCGCTGGTTACGTTACCGCGGTTACACGCTGAAGCACGTCATGAACATCACCGATGTCGACGACCGCATCATCCAGCAGGCCGTCGCCGCGGGCCAGTCCATCTACGAATACACTGACCAGTACACGAAGGCGTTCTTTGAAGACACCGGCAAGGTGCGGCTGGAAAAGCCGGAGATCGTCTGCAAAGCCACTGACCATATTCCGGAGATGGTGGGTGTCATCCAGAGCCTCGCCTCCAATGGCTGCACCTATGAGAGCGAAGGCTCTACCTATTTCCGCATCACGACATTCCCGGAATACGGCAAGCTGGCCCATCTTCACTTTGAAGGCATGAAGGCCGGCGCACGCATCGACACCGACAAATACGACAAAGAGAACGCCCGCGACTTCGTTCTGTGGAAGGCAAAGAAGGAAGGCGAGCATTTCTGGGATACGGCGCTAGGCGAAGGCCGCCCCGGCTGGCACATCGAATGCTCCGCCATGGCGATGAAGTACCTCGGCGAAACGCTCGACATCCATGCCGGCGGCGTGGACCTGGTTTTCCCGCATCACGAAAACGAAATTGCGCAATCGGAAGGAGCTACCGGCAAGCAGTTCGCCCGCTTCTGGCTCCACACCGAACACCTCATGGTGGAAGGCCAGACGATGTCAAAATCGCTCGGCAACTTCTACACTTTGCGCGATCTCTTCGACAAAGGCTACGCACCGGAAACCGTTCGCTACTTGCTGATTTCCGTGCCCTATCGCAAACAGCTGAACTTCACCTTCGATGGATTGAAATCGGCCGCAACGGCCATTGAACGGTTGCGCAATTTCGAACTGCGCTTGAAAACCTCGAAATTCGCCGATGGCGAAAATGCGGCTTTGAAGGAACGCACTGCCGGTGCTCTGCGTCAGTTTGAAGAAGCGCTGGATGACGACCTCAACACCGCCGAGGCTCTGGGTGCGGTCTTTGAGTACGTGCGCGATGTGAATACGGCCATGGATGGAGGCGAGTTCCTCGCCGGTAACGCCGCGGCCGCGCTCGATCTGCTCGCACGTTTCGATTCCATCTTCGATGTCCTCAAGCCGAGCGTGGCTGAAGGCGCCATCGGAGATGCGGACATCGAAGCTCTGGTGGCCGAACGCACGGCCGCCAAGAAAGGCCGTAACTTCGCCCGCGCCGACGAGATTCGCAAGCAACTCCTCGATCAAGGGGTCATTCTTGAAGACACCAAAGAGGGTGTTCGCTGGAAGAGGAAATAACATCGACGTGAAGATCGAAACCAAAGCCGTTCACGCTGGAGACCGCAAGAAGACCTCCGCGGCTATCCCTGTCACCACGCCCATCTACACGGCGGCCAGCTATATCTACGAGGAAATCGACACGCTCGACAAGGTGTTTGGCCGCGAGATCCTCGGCGATTCCTACGCCCGTTACGAAAACCCCACCAATCGCGCCTTGGAAGAGCTGCTCACTACACTCGAAAATGGAGCCGCCTCGCTCGCCTGCGCCTCCGGCATGACGGCTATCCAGTTCGCACTCACCACCGCTCTCATTGACCGGCGGAAGCACATTGTCGCGGCAAACGCGCTTTACGGCGCCACCATCCGCATGCTGCAAAGCATCTTTGAGCCGCTGGGCGTCGAAACCACTTGGGTGGACATCAGCGATTTCCCGGCGGTGGAAAAAGCCATCGCGGAAAACAAACCCGGCTGCGTGTTGATGGAGACCATCTCCAATCCCCTGCTCCGCGTAGGCGACCTGAAGCGGATCGCGGAACTGGCAACAGCCGCCGGCGCCGCGATGGTGGTGGACAACACCTTCGCCACTCCGATGATGGTGCGGCCGCTCGAACTGGGCGCCCATCTCGTCGTACACAGCCTCACGAAGTATCTTTCCGGCCACGGCGACGTGCTTGGCGGCGCAGTCATCTCTGACGAGTCCCATGCCGAATCGCTGCGCGCGCTCAGCCGCACCGCCGGCCCAGTGCTCGGCCCCTTTGAAAGCTATCTCACCATGCGCGGCATCAAGACGTTTCCCCTGCGCTTCGAACGCCAGTGCCGCAACGCCTGCCACATCGCGCAGTGGCTGGCGGCGCAGCCAGGTATTTCGCGCGTGTACTTCCCGGCCGACCCCAAACATCCGGATGCCGAAGTGATTCGCAAACAATTCCCCGAGAATTGTTTCGGAGCTATGATCAGCTTTGAGCTGAAAGACGCCGGCCAGCCGGAAGTCTTCCGCTTCATGGACAAACTGAAGCTTGTGGTGCGGGCCACGTCCCTGGGAGACGTGCACACCATGGTGCTCTATCCCACCATGGCGTCGCATCGCGACGTTTCGCCCAAACAGCGACAGCGAATGGGCATCGGGGATAACCTGATCCGCCTCTCGGTTGGCATTGAGAGCACCGACGACATCATCGCCGACCTTGCACAGGCCATTGCATAGCCTCATACTGGTGGCAAGGCGATGACCAATCCGCATTTGCTCGTAAACAGGCTCATCACGGGACTCTCCATGAGTCGCGACGAATTCCTCCGGGCCTGGGATGACACTCCCGAGTTAAAAAATGCGGAGCTTATTGAAGGAATTGTCTACGTGCCATCCCCTGTCGGTTCTACACATGCGGAGTTCGATTTCATCATCCATCATTGGCTTGCCGCGTATTGCGACCACGATCGCCGCTACAGAGGCGGTGCAAATGCAACGTGGTTAATGCTGGAGAGCGCACCTCAGCCTGATTCGCACTTAAGGCTACTGCCGGAATTCGGCGGTCATTCCAAAGAGCATCAAGGAAGATTCACTGGTGCCCCAGAGCTAGCGGTAGAGATCTGCGAAACAAGCCGCGAAGTCGACTTCGGCCCCAAACTCGCCCTCTACCAACGCGCCGGCGTCCGCGAATACATTACTGTCGAGACCCTGCTTCCACGGGTGCAGTGGCGTGTCCTCGACAATGGTTCCTACCGCACTCTGGACCCCGACAACCAAGGTATCCTCCGATCTGAATTCTTCCCTGGCCTGTGGCTCGACACCAAAGCACTCCTCACCCGAGACAGTGCCGCCCTCATCGCCTGCCTCCAATCCGGCATCGCCTCAACTACCCGTTAGCCTCCAATCGCTCCACGCGCGGAATCGTCACCAGCAACACCAACAACCCCACCGGGTAAAGCACACCACAAGCGATCAGCACCGGCCCAAACGACACCGCCTCCACGATTCTCCCGATCGCTAGCGAGGACAGGAACCCAGCCAACCCGCCTGCAGTCCCCGTTAATCCAACCACGGTCCCCACACTCGCGGCGGGAAACAAATCCCCGATCAGCGTCATGTAATTCGTCATCCAGAACCCGTGTGCGAACATCAGCACCGCCATCAGCACCACGGCCCAGAACGCATCTGGAGCGGCCATGGCCAGCATCGACACGGGAGTCAAGAGTGCAGCCGCGGTCATCACCGTTTTTCGCGCCTTGCCGATCGTCCACCCGCGCCGCACCAGGCTATCCGACAACGCGCCCCCGAGCAGCGACGAAATCCCCAGCGTCAGAAACGGAATCCAAGCCAGCTTCCCAATCTGCTCGAGAGACGCACCACGCTCCCGGCTCAGATACTGCGGAATCCAGAACATGTAGAAGTAGAACACCGGGTCAAAGACAAACCGCGCCACCAGCAGCCCCCACACTTCCTTCCGTGCCAGCAAACGCGCCATCGGCCACGGCTTGTCCGCCTGGCGCACCACCGATTCAGTCACCGCGGGCGTGCGATACAACACGAACCACAACACCACCCAAATCACTCCCAGCGCGCCCGTCACAAGGAACGCCCCGCGCCATCCCACCACTGACGATACCCACACAATCAGCGGCGGAGCCAGCACGGCGCCCATCGCCGACCCGCCAGTGGTTGCGATCCCCATCGCCAGTGCACGCTCCCGAGCGGGAAACCACTCCAGAATCCCGCGGGCCGCGCCGGGAAAGCAGCCGCCTTCACCAACCCCCAGCAGGAACCGGTACACGGTCAAATCGCTAGAGCCCCGCACGATGGCGTGCAACAAACTGGCCAACGTCCAAAAGGCCACCGCCACACCCAACCCCGCCCGCGTCCCCCAAAAATCAATCATCCGCCCGCCCAGAGTAAACATCACGCTATACGCCAGCGTGAATGCCGACACGGCATTCGAATACTCCACGTTGCCGATGCGCAGATCCGCCAGAATGCGCGGCGCAAGCACGGATAGCACCTGGCGATCGAAGAAACTCAGCGCCGTGGCGCAGAACATCAGCGCTGCCACCACCCAGCGAAAGCCCGTCACCTAACCCCGCTCCGGAGTCACCAGCACTGCTTCCAAATTCAATATCTCCGCAATCTTCCGGATGGTCTCCGCATGATGTCCAATGCCCAGCGCGAAATGATGCGTCGGCCCTTCCTTCACCCAACGCTTGAGAAACGTGCGCACATCGGGTTCAAAGAAGCCGCGCGTATTCGTATTGCCCGTCGGCGGGATCGGCCCATGCACGCTGCGCCCTTCGGCCAGAACGAACTTGAACTGCCCGTGCCGGGTGACACCGATGCTCAGCATGGTGATCGGCCCTTCCTTGATCTTGAATTCGACGCTTGCTCCATGGCCCGGCTTCCCATGATACTTCGTCAAGCTCCGCAGCACCGGCTTGCCGTCGGCGATGTTCAAGTGATGCGGCCCATCGTGGCCCACCAAGACGAACCCCTCATGGAAGTCCACCGGATGAAACTCCGCGAAACTCCCGCCAATGTTTAACCGGTCCGCGATCAACATCGCGATACAGGTTTTCAGATCCGATTCTCCACACATCGGGAACCCTGCCGCCGTCAGCAGCGAATTGCCGACAATCAGATTCGTCACCAGTTTCCGCAGCGGCGAATCGGGCGCGCCCTCGTAATAGTAGGCGAGCCCATCGAGCGCATGCTCTTCCACAAAGCGATCGAGCGACACCGCCACACGCGCCGCCGTATCCAGATCCTCCGCCTTCAGCTTGCAGGTGATCGGATCCGACACCGGATCCGGAGTATCGAAAATCTCCAGAATCTGCCGCTTCTTCGCTTCGGCATCCGAATCCGTCACCGCCTCCAGATGCCGTAACAGATCGTCCGCTTCGGTCTGCACAATGTGACAGCCGAACGCCGCCGTCAGCGCCGTCTGATCCGTCTGCATATCCAGCATGTTCTCAATCGGGTGGCCAAAATGCCCGATGCGCGCGTTCTTCAAATCGTGCAGCACACGGGCGATCCCGCACCACTCGGCCAGCTCGGCATCGGCATCCGGATCATCGTGCAGCGTTCCCAGAATTACCGGCGGCACACGCTTGCCCATGCGGATGGCCACACCGGCAAACTCCGGCACCGAACAGAAATCGTCATTCGCCAATTGCATGTGCGTGGACGCGATGCTGTAATCCAGCGCCTTTCGCGGCTGCAAGGCCACCAGCACGATCGGCACGTCCAGGTCGCGGATCAACACGCCGAACGTCGCCGACGTGGCGTACGTCACCATGTCGCAGAAGATCAGGTCCAGGTTCGCTGCCTTCAGCCGGTCCCGCAACGCGTAGGCCGGCTGCGCGCTGTCGATCATGCCGAAGTTCAGCACCTCGACGTGATGAGGCGCCAGCTTATCCTCTAGCGCCCGCAGTTTGGCGTGCATCTCATCCAGCAATCCGGGAAACTGGCTCCAGTAGGTCCGGTGGCCCACTCCGAAAATGCCGACTCGTGCGGTAAGTGGCTTGCGGCGCGGGATGCGCACCTGCGCCGCCGCCGTGTCTAGTACACTTTCCTGTTTCAAGACTCGTCTTTCTCCCTAAAACAGTAGCTTCAGAGCAAGTTGAATCTCTCGCCCGTTGATGCGCGTGCCGCGGATTACGCCAAATTGCGCCGTTCCCGCCGTCATGTTGGGGTCGGTGAAGGAAGCGTGATTGAAGCCGTTGAAGAATTCAGCCCGGAACTGTACATTCAGCGGCTCCCGTGAACCCATCCCCACAAACGTGTTCTTCATGATGGTGAAATCGAAATTGTTCACCCCCGGCCCGATGATCACGCCGTTGCCGGAATTTCCGAAGCGTCCGAAGGCGTGATTCGGAAAACACGATGTATCAAACCACCGGTCGATCGTGCGCCCGGAACTGAGGTTGCCGTCACAGGTGCGATCGGAGCGGTTCCAATCCTGCCTCCCCACGTTCGATGACACAGACGATGTGGGCGTGAGCGGGAATCCCGAATGCACTGTGTAGTTGCCCTGCACGGACCAGCCACCCACCACCATGTTCGATGCCCCCGCCGCCCCCGTGAAATAGCGTTTCCCCTTGCCCACAGGCAGTTCGTAAATCCAGGCCATGGTGAGCCGCTGCTTCTGGTTGAATTCCAGCGCCGCATATTCTGCCCGCCGGTTGCGCGCATCCTGCTGCCTCGACTGATCTCCAAACAGTGCACCGCCAATCCCCATCACTTTCGAGTAGGTGTATCCGCCAAGAAGGGAGAATCCACCCGCAATGCGCTTATTCAACTTCACGGTCAGCGCGTGATAATTCGAATTGTCCAGCGCGCTCACGTAGCTTACATCGCCGATATTGGGATTTGGCCGGCGGTTAATTACCGGCGTCGGACGCGCCGGATCGACATCCAGCACGGCCTGATTCGGCAGATCGCGCCCCGTCATCTTATGCGCCGCGTTGCCCACATACCCCGTTTCCAACAGCACCCCGTTGGCCAGTTCCCGCTGGATGCCGAAGTTCCATTGCCAGGTGTAGTTCGTGCGCCAGTTGGTATCGAGCGAAAACACATTCACGTTGGGCGAAAGCAGAATCTTGCCCGCGCTATCCCGCACCTGCACGCGCGGGAACAACCGCCCGATGAGGTCCGGCACGTTCGGATTCGACGTCAGCGTGGTGTCGATCACGAAAGGCGGCGATAGCTGGAACGAGGAAAACTCGGAACCGCGCGGCTGCCCGTAGAACACCCCAAAGCCCGTGCGAATCACCGTCTTCGGTGACGCCGAATAGGCGATGCCGATGCGCGGCGCGAAGTTGTTCTTGTCCGGCTGGTGCAGTTGCTTGATATCTTCATCCAGCTTCAGGAACCGGCTGCCATACAGATCGAAGATTGCGAGATCCCCGAATCGCTCGTAGTAGGGCGTCTGATATTCATAGCGCATGCCCAGGTTCAGCGTCAGTTTGCTGTTCAACCGGATCTCGTCCTGCATGTAGAACCCGGTGTAGTAATACTTCAACGTGACCCAGCCGTTGCTCTCGGCAAACAGCGTCGCCCGGCCCGTGTAAGGCTGTCCGAGAACCAGATCGGCGACGGCGTTCCCCGTCCGTGCCACACCAGGCTGATTCGTGAACCGGTTCTCAAATGTCAGGATGCTGTTCGGTGTCTGCTGCACCAAAGCCGCCGGACGATAATAGCGGCCATCAAACCCGAACTTCATCGAGTGCTTCCCGTGCACCCAACTCAGATCATTGGCCAGCGAATAGAAATTCTCTCGCGGCCCGGAAGGCTGGAAGGAATTCGATCCGATCGTGGTCAGCCCCGCCACGTTCAACTGCGGCAACCCGTAAGCATCGGTGGAAGGGGTAAGATTCAACATCCCGAAATCCTCCACCGCCAGGTTGCGATCGGCCAGCGGAAAGCCGCCGCGATCCTTGAAGTACGTCCAGGCCAGGCGGAATTGGTTCACGGTCGAGGGGCTGAACGTATGCGATTCCTGAACGGTCAGGCTGGCCGCTTTCGTATCCTGCAATCCGCCCGTCAGCGGCAATCCCGAAGGCGAAATCGCCTCGCCTTTGCTGTAAGACAGACGGCCAAAGATCGAATCGCGCGAGCTGATCTGGTGATCCACCCGCGTGTGAACCTGGTTCGAATCCGACTGGCTCGACGCGCTCACCACATAGTTGAATCCACCCGAGCCCGGCGAGTTCGGCGCCGGGTAATATTGCAGCGCCGCATTCCCCATCCTTCCAAAACGCGCCTTGGGAATAATGTTTCCGCTAAACGGCTGCCGCGTGTTCGACGCCGCGTCGTAAGTGGCCGGATCATACACCTGCCCACCTTCGCTGAAATTGCCATCGCGTTGCAGCGACGTCGGCACACTGCGGAACAGCGTGCTCGCGCGGCGCGTCCGCAGCCCTTCGAAGTTGGCCATGAAAAACGTCTTGTTGTGCAGAATCGGCCCGCTCACCACCGCGCCAAACTGGTTCCTGCGCAGCGGATCCACGCGCGGCGAAAAGAAGCTCCGCGCGTCCAGCTTGTTGTTGCGGAGAAACTCGAATACCGTCCCATGAAAATCATTCGTGCCGGACCGCAGCGTGAGGTTGATCCCCGCGGGACTCCGTCCGAACTCCGCGGCAAAATCGTTCTGTTGAATCTTGAATTCCTGGATCGCTTCAATCGACGGCGAGAACGCCGGCTTACCGCTTGTCTCCGTGCGCGTGTCCACCCCATCGAAATAGAAGCCGATCTGGTTCGCCCGCTGGCCGTTGATCGCCAATCCGTTGCTCTGCGTCGTTGTTCCCAACTCCGTTACGCCCGGCGCCAGCTTCGCCAGATCCAGGAAGTTGCGCCCGTTCAAAGGCAGTTCCACCACTTCCCGCTGGCCGATCACCTGGCCCACTTCGGCACTGCGTTGATCCAGCACCGGCGTGACGGCCGCCACTTCCACCGTCGTCGAGGTTTCGCCCACATCCAGCCGCACATCGTGCGTCACCTGTTGCGATACCTGCACCTCCATCTTCCGCGCGGCGTATCCCTTGAACCCCTGCATCTCCACCCGCACCGTGTAATAGCCCGGTTGCACCAAGGGAAACACGTATGCGCCCGATGCCTCCGTCATCGTTGTCCGTTCCTGCCCGGTCCCTTCATTGAGCAGAGTCACTTTGGCTGATGCGATCACCGCTCCGGAGGAATCCGTAACCTGTCCGGCAACACTGCCGGTGGAGACTTGGGCATGGAGTGGAAGCAACAGAAGAAGCGCGGCAGCGAACAGCCGGCTGAGAGACAAACGCACTGGGTTCATCGAGCACCTCGGATCGAATTTGGCCCCTGGAGGAGCTTGTAGCCTATGCAGGGTTGTTTATCGCAGCCGGCGCCGGGATGGAATGAGGAGTCCGGCTGGAGTGCACTGTCTCACAATGCGATACGAATTCATTCCCGGAACCCACAGAATCTGGCAATTTCCCCCAACCACCAGAACCGAACGAGCGGGCCCGGCGTCTCGCTCTATGAAACATACAAGCCTAGGAAGAAACCGAAGTCAGCTCCAGTACGATGCTCGTCAGCTTTTCGAAACTCACCGGCTTGCTGAGATACGCGCTGGCGCCGGCCTCAATGCACTTCTCCTTATCGCCGGGCATCGCGTTCGCCGTCAGCATAAGAATGGGAAGCCGTCCCCCCGTCTTCGCTTCCCTCTCGCGGATGAGCCGTGTTGCCTGCAGTCCATCCAGTTCCGGCATCTGCACATCCATCAATACCAGGTCGTAATGCTTGTGGCCTGTCAGCAGATACGCCTGCTTGCCATCGCTCGCAACCTCCACCTCATGTCCTTGCCGCTCCAGCATGCGCACCACAAGTTTCTGGTTGATGGGGTTATCTTCGGCCACCAGCACCCGCAGCACTTTCGCTTCTTCCCGCCCTTGCAGAACCAGCGCCAGCCTGCCCAATTCGCCCGGCGATGGCTTCGGTGGCGCTGTGCCTGCAGCGCTGTTCAGGAACGGGATACAGAACGAAAACTCGCTTCCCCGCCCCAGTTCGCTCTCCACGTGGATCTCGCCTCCCATCAACTGCACCAGGCGCTCACAGATCGCCAGCCCCAGTCCGGTCCCGCCAAAGCGCCGCGTGGTGGATCCATCGGCCTGGCGGAACGCTTCAAAGATCACCTTGTGCTTGTCAGGAGCAATGCCCTCCCCCGTGTCGATCACGCGGAACAACAGTTTCGTCCAGTCTCTTTCCAGCGCATGCACCGATAGCCGCAACGAAACAAATCCCTCGGTGGTGAACTTAACGGCGTTGCTCAACAGGTTCAGGAGAATTTGCCTAACACGCGTCGGATCGCCTTGCACCGTCGCCGGTACACCGGCTTCGACATCCCACTCCAGACGGATATTCTTGCCTCCGATGGACGGCCGCACCGTACGCACGCAATCCTCCACCAGGCTGCGCGGGGAAAAATTCACCGACTCGAATTCCAGCCGGTTCGCTTCGATTTTGGAAAAATCCAGAATGTCATTCAACAGGCTGAGCAGTGCTTCGCCGGAGGAACGGGCGCATTCCAGAAACTCGCGCTGATCGGGGCGAAGCGACGTCTGCAACGCAAGCGATGTCATCCCCAGGATGCCGTTCATCGGCGTGCGGATCTCATGGCTCACATTCGCCAGAAACTCATCCTTCAGCCGAGCCACTTCCCGTGCCTGCTCCAGCAAATGTTCGATTTCCCGCTTCTGCTGTTCCACCGTCTGTTTTTCCCGCTCCGTGCGATTCTTTTCCCGCTGCAACTCGATGGTGCGCTCGGTAACCGCCAACTCCAGTTCCGCCCGCTTTCGTTGAATGCGCCGTACACGGTGGCGATGGAATCCATACGCCAGCCCAACCAGACACAGGACAGCACCGGCGCTAAACCAATAGCTCCGCCACCACGGGGCAAGAATGGTGAATTGCACCCGCTCACTTTCCGGATTCCAGCCCGCTTTTGAACCCGCCTGCGCCTCAAACTCATACTCGCCAGGCGCCAGGCTGGGAAACACCGCTTCGCGTTCCAGCGTCTCGTTCCAATGGCCATCGAGGCCCTTCAGCCGGTAACGAAAACGCACCGAACCGGCCTGCGCAAACGAAAGAGTGGAGAACCCAACACGAATAAGACGGTTATCATAGGGGGTCTGAATCCGCATCCCCGCATCCATCGGCTTGCCTCCCGCGCTGATTCCGGTGATGGCGATCGAAGGAGGAGGCCTGTGAAACATTTCCTCGCGAGGAAGAAAGCGCGATAACCCGCGGTTCGTGCCGATCCACACATGCCCGTCACGCTCGGCATGAAACGCCTGGAACACCGTATCGTGCCAGATGAGGCCGTCGCGCGTCCCAATGTGGCGCCAATCCTGCCCGCTGAACACGTCCACCCCATTGTCCGTGCCCACCCAGATCCATCCCCGCTCATCGCGCGTGAGGAAACAGATGTCGTTCGAAGCAAGCGTAGTAGAGGCGTCAAAGTGCGTCATTTCCGGTTTTGCGCCCAGTCGCATCCTGGTCAGGCCCATATACCGCCCGTATCCCAGCCAGACTTCGTCCGGCCGGCCTAACGTCAGCAGAACCACCGTGCGATCCAGCAGCCCGTCTTTCTGATCGAAGCGCCGGAACTCCCCGCTTGGCTGCATCTGGAGCACCCCTCGCGTCCCCGCCAGCCACAAACGGCCGGCATGATCCTCGCGGATGGCGTAGATCTGCTCGCCGGGAAGCAGCGTATTCTTCCACACCCGCTCGAAATGCACCGCGCCCGTCGGCCGTGCCCGATACACGCCCTGGCGCATTGTCGCGTACAGCCATCCATCGCTGGCGAAGTACAAATTCAGCAACTGGCGTGCGTCAATTCCGCGTTCAGGCCCCATCCGCTCCGCCGGCGCATTGCCCCGCACACGCCAAAGCCCACTCTCGTAGCCTCCAATCCAAATAGTTCCATCGGGCGTTTCGGCAATCGCCCGAATCGGCGAGGGGCCAATCTCCCGAACGGGAACGAAAGGCCCGGATGCTCCGCTGGACACCGCCGCCCCTGCTCTCGTTCCAACCCACAAACGCCCGTCGGACGCCCGCCAGATGGCACTCACTGCACTACTCGGAAGTCCGCTGGCTCGCGTCCATCCTTCCCAATCTCCCATCCCTCGCCAGCGGGCAATCCCGAAATCGGAAAAGCCCATCCACAAGGAGTTCTCCCTGTCTTCCCAAACGGCATTGATCCGGTTCGCGGGCAGTCCATTGTCTTCCGTCACCTGCGTCCACTGGCCCGTTGCACTGCGAATCCACAACCCGCTCCAGGAAGGCGCAAACACACGCCCACGGCTTCCCGGCAGGATCTGCAGCGATCCCTCCCCCGACAGCGTCAGCTCTTTGCGGAACGCATTCTGTCCTTTTTCCTGAACCACAATCCCGGTGAGTCCGCGCGCCAGCAGGTGGCCTTGGCTGTCTCGGCTGAACGAGCCATAAATGTCCTTGGGAACCCCATCCGCGACACCAAAGTGTGTCAGTTCCCCGCCACCCCAGCGGCAGATTCCCTCCCTGCACCCAAACCACAGCGAGGCATCCTCGTCCGCCCACAGCCCTCCAACGCCACTGCGGTCCACGTCATCGGAAATGGCGAGCTTCGTGAAGCGCCCGCTGTTCCGCTTCACGTAGATCCCTTGCCTCGACCCCGCGTATAAATTCCCCTTTCGGTCGCTGGCAAACGCTGTCCGGGCGAAAATGTCCACATCCCCCGACGATTCTGCCCGAAAGCGGTTTCCGTCCAGCCGCGCGATTCCCTTTGGCGTACCAGCCCACAGCGTCCCTTGCTCACTTACGAAAACCGAGCGGATACTGATGTCCGGCAGTCCTTCCCCTTTCGCATAGCGGCGGAACCGGAACCCGTCCCACCGGAACAGGCCGATCGGCGTGCCCACCCACAAGAAACCCTTCTGATCCTGCGTCAGGCAGCGCACCAGCGACGACGCCAAGCCATGCTCCTGGCCGTAATATTCAAACGAATACTGCGGCGTTTCCCCCCTGACGCTGTTCAGAAACAGAAAGAGCGCGGCTCCGGCAACTCGAGTTCGCGCGCGCATCATCGGCATAACGGATCATTACTCTATCGACAGTAGGCCCCATTACCTACACGGCGGTGGGTTCAGCGCCCCGTTCCGCCAAGCCCCTCCCTGGGTTGTCGTATCATGTTTCTTCATGGCATTGCGTATCAACGGCGAATCCGTAGCAGACTCCGTTATCAAAGAAGAGGAACGGCTGATCCGGCCACGGCTGGTGGAAGAGATGACACAGGCCAGCCCCATCGAAGTCGAAACCCGTGTCAAGCTCTGGGCGCGGGAGAATATCGTCGAACGCACCGTCCTCCGCCAGGAGGCTCTGCGCGACACCGAGCCCATCCCCGAAGGGGTCATCGAGACAATGATGTCGGAAATCCGCGAGCAGTCTCCCGGCGAATCCGGCTGCGTCTTCCCCTTCGGCGACGAGAAACTGCAACAGGAGCTGACCGTCCGCTATCGCGTCGAAAAACTCCTCGGAAAAATCACCGCCAAGGTTGCTCCCCCAAAGAACAAGGACATTTCCGATTACTACCTCAAGAACAAAGAGCAATTCGCCACTCCGGAAACCATCCACGCCGCCCACATCGTGAAGAACGTGGACGAGAATACCGATGAGGCCGCCGCCCGCGCCGCCATTGAGCAAGCCGAAGTGGAATTGAAGGCGGGAACCAGCTTCGAGGAACTGGCCGACCGGCTCTCCGATTGCCCCGGCCGTGGCGGCGATCTTGGCTTCTTTCCGCGCGGCCAGATGGTGGAGGAATTCGAGGATGTCGTCTTTCAGATGAAGCCCGGCGAAGTCAGCTCCATCTTCCGCTCTCCGTTCGGATTCCACATCGCCAAACTCTACCAGCGTGTCCCCGAAGGCACCCGCGATTTGCAGGACGTCAAAGCGCAGATTTCCCAAACCCTCCTTGAGCAAAAGCGTCAGCGCGCTATCGAACAATTCCTCGACCGGCTGATGAATACCGCGAAGGTGGAAGAAATCGAAATGGAAGAAGCCCAGCCGTGAAGCCCGAGTTTCAGCTTTTTGCCGCCTTGGGAAAGCCGCATCCCTGCTGCGTGCCCTCTAAACAGCGCGCCGAAGCACTGGCCCATAGCAAAGAGCTCTCCGCCCAGCGCCGTCTCACCACCGCCAAAATCACCGAGGACCGCATCCGCCTCGACGGCGGCACTTTCCTCATGGGTACGGACGACAAAGAGGGGTTCCCTGCCGACGGCGAAGGCCCCATTCGGGAGGTCACACTCGACCCCTTTTACATCGACCGCTACCCCGTCACCAACGAGCGCTTCCGCGAGTTTGTCCGCACCACAGGCTTCCAGACTGAAGCCGAACGTTTCGGCTGGTCCTTCGTCTTTCACCTCCACATCCCTAAGGAACGCTTCTCCCAAATCGTTTCTGACCGCGCGCCTTCGGTCAACTGGTGGTGCCGCGTCAACGGCGCCAGTTGGAAACACCCCGAAGGTCCGGATTCTTCCATCGACACCCGCCTCCACCATCCGGTCACCCACATCTCCTGGCACGATGCCGCCGCCTACGCCGAATGGGCCGGCAAGCGCCTTCCTACGGAAGCCGAATGGGAATACGCCGCGCGCGGCGGAATGGTCCAGCGAATCTACCCCTGGGGCGACGAATTGACCCCCGGCGGCCGTCATCTCTGTAACGTCTGGCAGGGGCAATTCCCTGACTTCAACTCCGCCGAGGACGGTTTTATCGGCACCTGCCCCGTCGATTCTTATGAGCCCAATGGCTACGGACTGAACACCATCACCGGCAATGCCTGGGAATGGTGCAACGACTGGTTTCACCCCGCCTATCACATCGCCGCCACCCGCAATAACCCGATTGGCCCGCCCACGGGTACCCAACGGGTCATGAAGGGTGGCAGCTACCTCTGCCACCGCTCCTACTGCAATCGCTACCGCGTAGCGGCCCGCACTTCCAATACCCCCGACAGCGCCACCACGAATATCACCTTCCGATGCGTCAGCGACCGCTGAGCACCTCTACGGCTCGAAGTTTCGGAAATCCACACTTTTGCCGAGCAGCTTGTTCTTATCAATAACGATTTCTTTCGACTTCATCCAGGTAGCGGCTCCATCCACACTGTGGATCTGGCCGCGAAGCATTTGCATCGTCAATTCGCTCAGAACCAAGGTGCTCACGGGTGCTCGATACTCGTAGACTGCTCCCATCGACTTGGGGAATTTGATGAGAAAAGGCACCCGTGGATCCTGCTCTCTTCCCACCGGCGACCGCCAGGAATGATCAGCCGTGACCACCACTGTGGTGGAATCCCAAACACCGGATTCTTCCATAGCTCGCCGAAGGCGCCCCAGAACGGAATCAGCCAACGCCAGATTGTCATAGTAGGAACCGTTCGCCGAATAAGCTTTGGTGTGCCGGTCGTAAATTACGGGAAGGTGTGGTACGGGTATATGGGCAAGTACGAAACTCAGCCTCGTGTCGGTCAACTGTTTTGCCACCCTGCGCACAACGTTCTCAACGCGTTGCGCGTGGCTTTGGCTCGTCTCTTCAGTCAATGGGGGCGGCAATAGAGCTGTCCGACCCACCAGTGGGAAGGCGTTCGCCGCCACAACTAGATCGTTCCCCATATGCTTCCACAGGGAGGCACCCCCTTCGCTCGCGTCTCGGGCGCTGTTGTTGGACTCAAAATAACAATCCGCTACTTCAGAAGAAAATATCCGGCAGTAAGGGTGATACCATCCGGTAACTCCGCTGTTTCCGCCCAGCTCCCGAACCCCTCGAAAAATCGTCCATTGCCGGCCAAATATCTCCCATTCCTTCTGCCCTTCCCACCGCAGCGACAATTCAGCGGCCCCACGCATCCGCGATTCACTGACTCTCCGTCCGGTCAGCATCGACGGTATCGACAGCAAGGTCACCGGCCCGGCCGGGTAGCCGTTCCTCGCGGACAGACTCTGCCCTCGCAAACGGTCAAACTCCGGCAGTACCAGATCGCCTGGGGTCCCTATCCGTTCCAGAGCCAACGCATCGGCTTCATCAAACACTAGCCACACCACGCGCTGCGACAAGACGCCGGGTTTTGCTTGAGCCGCTGCCGGAGCCGCTGGAACTGGTTTCCACATCGCCGCCCGTATCAGTGCAACAGGATAGAGCGGGAACACCATCATGATGATTGCAACGCATACCTTGTACGGGCCTCTCTTCCCATGCAGAAACACCACAACCGCCGAGCTGACAATCACCAGCCGAACCACACTCCAGACAATCGCATCGGTCGTCTCGGAAACGTTCGGCTCCATCAGCAGATGCTTGATCTGAGCGGCCGGAACGAGCATGGAAAGTACCAACAATCCATCCACCAGCCGCCGTGCCCGCAGTCGGCGCTCTCCCCAAATTGCCACCCATTGCACGATGGCGAAGATCACTACCGCTAACACCGGCACCAATAGCAATGCGGCATACATCGGCGTCGCCGGGAACTGGCGCCAGTACGTTTCGTGAGACGGACGTAAAAAGGGAAAATCGTTGAAGCTTCTCAACAGGTACAATGAGGCGAGCGAGTAGGAAAATACTGCTCTACGAACAAACTCCGCCACTCTAGCATTCCTTCGAAAGCAGATACAACGTCCGGTGCGATTGTGGAACTTCCTGCTTCGCGGCAATTCGGAACCAGCGCCGGCAGGCGTTCTCAAATACCTCGCGAGTTAGACCACGGAACAGGTGATCCCGCCCCCGCGTCAGCCGCAGAAACATTGAGTCTTCCGGAGCCACAAACTCCACCAAGACCTCTTTCCGGCTCCAGCTTGCCGCCGACTGCAGTATCTCCTCCAGGGGAATACGCTCCGTCACCAGCATGTGGTGAATCACCGCCAGCATCAACACCAGGTCGAACCGCGTAGACGCCCGCTCCAGAAACGACTGGCACTCCATGTTGCGCCAGCCCATGGCCGGCGTAGGCCGTGACAAATCCACCACCAATGGCAGCACCGGCAGCCCCTGCTCTTTCGCCCGCCGCCACACTGCTCCCACTACCGCTGGGTCTTGGTCCACCGCTACCACTTCCGCACCCGACTTTGCCGCCATCTCACTGAAATGCCCTGTGTTGCACCCCACATCCAGAACCCACGCAGGCTTCGACCCGGCCAGCGCGCGGCTCACAAAGGCCTCCTTGGCCGCAAACTGCATCCCTTCATAGCTGTGGCTTGACATGTAGCCCGTCCAGGTGGATGCCTGCGTCTGCGGTTTGGCTTTCTCCAGCCTCCGCCTGCACATACGAAACATCATCCCGAGAATGAATTTCGCTTCTTCCGCGCTACGCGCCCGCCGCGGTTGGTACAGCTGCCCCTCTTGCTGACCGCTCTTCCGATCCAGCCAATGCGGCAACGAAACTGATCCCAAAAAATCCGGATGCAGCTTCTTCCCCAGGCTCAACCGCCGGAAAAATTCCGTCGGGTCCAGCCCGTCGCGCCGCACCAGCAAAGTCTCCCCAGTCGGAATGCCGAGATGCTTGTATGCCAACAGCGGTAGCAAAATGGTGCGCTCGAATTGAGCCTGCGGCAACCATGTGGGATCCTGTGGATCGCGCGGTTCAAACGACAAGACGTCAACAAACCATGGCTGCGGACCACGGAAAAGAACGTTATACGGTGTGGCGTCCTTCAGTCCTAGCGTAACCGTCAGGGCCTGCTCCGCCAAGGCAAGCGTCAGTTCTCCCGCCGCATGCAGCATTTCGGCTGGCCATTCATAAGGATAACTAACGAATGGAATTCGTTCGTGCTCCAGCCAGACCGAGTCCCCTCCCGACTCCTCAACCGGAGATACATCCAGACGCTTCGTCCCAACCACACCCTGGAGTCTTTGCTCATCCTGCGCCCGCAGTACTCGCTCCAGGCTCTCCAGCGCCTCTTTGTTGACCCGGCGCAGTATCCTCGCCTCGGTGTCGATCACCTCCCCGGCGGGGTCGCGAAAGGATCGACGCTGTGAGGTCAGGAGCGCATCAGCCAACTATTTCCACCACTTCAACCGCACCAGCAGGTTCCGGAAATGAAACAGCGCCCCCGCAATCGCCGCCACCATGACCTGCAGAAAGAGCGATCCTGATCCTGGATCAATGTAGGCTTTAGCCTCAGTAGGTATCACAAGCAACAATAGGATCAAGCCAGCAATCTGGAGGAAAATGTTCATTTTCTACGCCTCAGAATTTGAAATCCCACGCACCGCCTTCCGGTTACGGTTCAAATGGCAACCAGTATCGAAAAACAGGCGTACGTCTGGGTGGGGAGAGAGTTACCCTCGGTAAAAAAAAATTGGAATATCCGAGAGGGCCAACTGTGATCAGTTTAACCGTACCGTAGTACTTTTGCAACAGAGTTTTGTACCCACCGGTCCTTTTTTTCTCCACGCTGCCCCTAACTATCGGCTGCACTCGCTCCACACCTTAGATGCTTTCCACTCCCCCCACCACCCGAATTCAACAAACCCAACCTGGCAGACCCCTCAAGATGCGAAAGAGTCCTGCTAAGCCTTTATTTCCACCACCGCAGCTTCATCAGCGCGTGCCGGAATTGAAACACGAGACCCGCCGCCGTAGCAAGGAAAAACTGTACAAAAAGAGAACCGCTGCCGGGATCGATGTAGGCTGCTGCTTGCTGAGTCACCGCAGCGAAAAGTATCGCCCCCTGCACGATTTGCGCAGACCGAAACATATCCTGTCTCCACTGATGAATTTTCGGTACTATTCTTTGAACCGAATATGTTCGAGCCTACACGAAGAATCCAGCTCTTTCAATCTTTTTCTCTTTTTGACATGCATCGTTAACTCGTTTGCCATCATACTCTTAGCCAGAGTACTAGAACAGGTTGGATACATGGGGGAGGGGTTTCATCCTTTGGCCCCCTCACCCTCAGTACCAGAAAACAGGCCCGTTGGCAGTACCTTTCACCGCTAGACCTTCCTAGAACGCATGCCCATCAATAGTCGCAACGTGTGCATGATTAATATCGAATAGATGCCAAAACACAGTCGCAACGACGAAAAATCCCGCTCACTCAGGCCGCTGCCGGCAGCGCGCTGCAGCCTACCGTTGCATCCACCAGTGACTTTAACCCCACTCGGCACCGATGCAATCGGACCCGCACCGCAACCTCGGTCATCCCGGTTCGCTGCGCGACCTCTCCGATCTCCCGTTCTTCCAGGTAGCGTTCCACCATCAGCTTGCGATCCAGTCCGTCGCACAAGCTCAGCAGCTTTTCGCAATCCACTCGCGTCCGCACCCGGTCGCCACCGGAAACCGCCGCCGCACATGCCTCCATCAACTCGGCGAACCGCCCGCCGCGCCGTTTGGCATTGCATAAATTGCGGTAAGCGATACTATTCACCCACGCAACGATGCGCGATTCTTCTTTCAACTGCGCTCGCGCTTCCCAGCCACGAGCCCATGCGGCCTGCGCCAGTTCCTCGGCTTCTTCGCGGCGAGCGCCACGATACAGCAGGAAGCCGATGGTGGCTGCAAATCCTTTTTCGTAGGCGATGCCGAAAGTTTCTGGTGACATTGTTCACTCCTTTGTTTTTTTCCGGATACTCCCAGCCGGCGTTGCACTAAGATTTGCACGCCGCGTGCCAATCCCCGTTTCGCCTCTTTTTTCATCTACATAGCCCCACCTGCACCCTCCGCAAACACTGGCAAAATTACCCGCCGGTGGCCAATCTTTCCGTATCTCCACTTCGCCCCGCGCGCCTTCGGAAACGCCGGAAGTACCCACAACGTCTAGAAAACAGAACATCTTGCGCGCCCACCGGCGCGTCTGGCCGTGAAGTTGCTCAAAACTAAGGCTGGAGGAAAAAACAATATGAACTCAAGAAACTGGTTCCTCACCGCGATACTGACCGCCTCGCTGTCCTTCGCCTCGGAGGATTTCGGAGCCGCTTTTGACCACTCGGATCTGGACCGCGGCGTCCAACTCTATGAGGCCGGCAAGTTCCAGGATGCCGAGTCCGCTCTCTCCGCCGCCGTCGAAGCGGATCCAGCCAGTGCCCGCGCCGTCGAGTATCTCGGCCGCACGCGCCTCGAACTCCGCAAGTACACCGCAGCCCTCACGGACCTCACCAAGGCTGACGAGCTATCCCCCGATAATGACGCCGTGAAGATCGGCTTGGCCCGCGTCTACCTCGAGCAGAAGCAACTCGACAAAGCGGAACGCGAAGCCAACCGCGCCGCCGAATTGAATGATTCCAATCCCGACGTCCCCCTCTACCGCGGAGCCATCGCGGTCGCTAAACGCGATTACCGCAATGCCGCCAAACTGCTCGAACAGGCCGCCCAGAAGAAGCCTGATTCCGCTTATGCCCACTACTATGCCGGCTTGGCCTACAATGGCTTGAAACAGCCGGACAAAATGGTGGAGCATTTCCGCACCTTCTTGAAGCTTGCCCCCGACGCACCGGAAGCGCCGAAGGTGGAATCCCTGTTGCGCGCCACCCGATAGGCCTCATTCTCCGTGGCATTCCGCAAACGCACGATCGCGATCACTTTGGGTGCCGTCGCGTTGGCGGTGCTGATCGCCCTCGCTTGGTATATCCAAAGCCCTGCCATGGAGCGCAGGCTGATTGCCGAAGCCAATCGTCTCCTCCAGCGGCAGGGCCTTGCCCTGGAAACCGCAAAACTCCAGTTCAACCTCCGGCGCATGTCCGTCAAACTTCGCGACGTGAAGCTTCGCGCCGCACACAAGCCTGATCTCCCGGACGTGTTCTCTGCCACCTCCATCGACGCCTCGCTCGATTTGTGGCAAGCGATCCACGGTTTCTATGTCGTCAACGCGGCCACCATCGATTCACCTCGCCTCCAACTCATCTACTTCGCTGACGGAACCTCGAATCTGCCCCTGCCGCGCGAATCCAAGCCCGGTCCGGTCAATTATCAGATTCATAACCTCCGCGCGACCAAAGGCTCGGTCCGCATTGAAGACCGCGCCCGCGGGTTGCTCGCGCAAGTCCCGGCCTTCGAAGCATCGCTCGATTACGCGCTCCTCGCCAGTCAATACGACGCTAAGCTCACCCTGCCCTCGCTCCAGCTTCGCTACGCCGGTCGCGATTGGGCCGCCACCCAGTTGCAGGCGGTGCTGCACACCAATGCTGCCTTCGAGAACCCGCGCATCGAGCTCCTCGGCGCGAACACTTCGCTCGGACGCATTGACCTGTCCGGTGTCCCCACCGCGCTGCAATTCAAAGCCTCGTCCTCCATCGCGCAATTAATGACACTCACCGCGGAGCACAGTCCCGTAGCCAGCGACATCGTGCTCACCGGAAAAGTGGACTGGCCCGATTTCGACAAACAGCGACTCACCGCCGAAGCACGCCTCCTGCTGCGAGGCGCGGGAGGCGGTATTCCCCTTTCTGGTGACGCCACGGTGCGCCTCGCCGGCCAGAACCTCCGCGCCGCCATCCACTCCATTCAAATTCCCGGCGTGCGCACCAAGGGCGACATCGAGCTATCCGTCGAAGAAAAACTCAGCGGCAGGCTCTCACTCGAAGTCTTCGACGCCGCACAAGCCTTAGCCCCCTATCGCAAGCAGCTCCCGCCAATCGCTGGACGTATCGCCACCCAGGTGGCTCTCCGCGGCACGCTACGCGATCCACAGGCATCCATCCAACTCGACCGCGCCTCACTCGACATCGGCCAATTCAAAGCCCTCACTGCCAGCGGCCAACTCGAAGCCAACTCGCGTGAATTGACCATCGCCCGCCTCGCCATCGGCGCAGCCGGAGAAAACGCCACTCTAGAAGGAAAGGTCCGCCCCCAATCCCTCGACCTTCGCGCCGGCCTCCAACAAGCCAGCATCCGCGGCCTCCTGTCGTTAATCCCCAACAATACACTTCCCATCGACGGCCGCCTCAATGCCCAGGCACAGCTAAACGGCAACCCCCGCGATCCGCAAGCCACCGTATCGCTCGAAGCCACTTCGCTCGTCGCCTGGGAAGAATCGCTTGGCAATCTGCAAGCCAACGCCACCTACTCTGCGGGCCACCTCACCGTTCCTCAGTTCCAACTACGAAAAGACGAAGGCGCCATTAAGGGCGAAGGCGCATACGCCATCCAATCCGGCATCCTTGCGCTGCAGGCGCAGCTCACCCGGTTCTCCGTCAGCCGCTACGCCCAAACCACCCTCGACGGCAAAGTGAACCTCCGCGGCACCGTCGATTCGCCCGAAGGCGATTTCCAACTCTCCGCACCCGGCGTTGTCTACGAAGGCAAAACTCTCGGCCAGCTCTCCGCCACAGGCACCCTCCGCAATCAAATCCTGTCCGCCTTCCTCCAAGTCCCGTCACTCGGAGTGGAAGGAAACGTTAAAACCCCAATCAAAGGCCAGCAGCGATTCGAATTCGACGCGCGCTTCCGCAACACTTCCATCCTCTCCTTGGCCACCCTCGCCGGCCAGGCGCCGGAAGGCTTCGAAGGCCGCTTTGACGGCCACATCGCCGGCGTCTACACAGGCGATCTCGCCACGGCCGAAGCAACCGCGTCCGTCACCAAACTCGACGCCACTTACCGCGCCCAACCCATTCGCACCGATGGCCCGCTGCAGCTCAATCTGGCCAAAGGCATGGCCACCATCCAACCGGCACGGCTGCAAATCGCAGGCTCCTTCGCCGAGCTTTCCGGCCTCCTCCCCATCGAACCCGGCGCAGCCATCCCCGGACTGAAGCTCCTCGCCCGGGTCCAATTGAGCGACCTGCCAACGCTTCTCCCGCAACAGATCCGCGCCGCCAGTGGCGAGCTCCAATTTGATGCCACCATCCGCGGGTCACTCCGCAAACCCCAGATCGAGTCCACCCTCCGTCTGGAAAAAGCCTCCATTCAACCGCTGGCCACCCCGCTCGCCTTCGAAGCCATTGAACTTAACGGCAGCATCGCCGAAGAGAAACTCCATCTCGCGCGTCTCTCAGCCACCTACTCCACCGGCAAAATCAGCGGAGAAGGAGTCATTCCGCTCCACCTGTTCGTTCCCGCCGAATATCTGTCTCTCCCCGGCCGGGCCCCGGCAAGCCTCAAATTGCACGCCGATCAACTGCCCGTCGAAGCCATCCCCGGGCGTCCCGAAAAACTGCACGGGACGTTCTCCCTGGCCCTCGATGCCACCGCGCCCACCGCCGACCCCGCCTCCATCGAAGCCACCCTCCAAATCCCCGAAGCAAAGTTCCGGCTGGGCGAATTCGACGTCGCGCTCGTCAAGCCGGCCCTCGCCAGCTTTCGCAAGAACCTGCTCCAGCTCGATCAATTGGAATTGAAGGGTCCGGAAACACAACTGCGCACCCGCGGCTACATTCGCGCCGCAGCTCCCTACGCCGTCAACCTCTCCACCGACGGCAGCCTCGACATTGCCCTCATTTCCGCATTCCTCCCGGAATGGACGCTCTCGGGAGAATCCGCCTTCCAGTTCGCCATCCGCGGCTCCCTCTCGCAACCCACCATGGCCGGCTTTCTCGAACTCAAGGACGGCATGGCGAGCAAAGAACAGCCTTCCCTCGATGCTTCCGCCATCCAGGCCAGAATCTCCTTTGAAGGCAGCAAAATCAAACTCGAAAGCCTCAAGGGAGAGTTGAACGGCGGCACATTTGAGGCACAAGGCGCGGCCAGCGCCGTGTTTGGCTCCAACCAAACCTTCCAGGCCCGCAACGTCGATCTGCGCCTCAAAGCAGCCAACATGTATCTCGAACCCGTCGTAGGCCTGAAAACACTCACCGATGCGACGCTCCACGTGGAAGGCTCCAGCGCCGGCCTCGCCGTCAGTGGCGACATCACCGCCCAGGAAAGCAGCTATGACGAACCCGTTCAATTGGAACAGGCGCTATTAAACAAACTCCGCACCACCACCACCGTCACCACATTGGAAGAATCCGCCGGTGGAACGCCCATCGCTCTCAATATCCTCGTGCGAACCTTGGCGCCTCTGCAAATCAACAACAATCTGCTCCGTGCCTCCGTCGATGCCGATCTCCGCCTCCGCGGCACCGTGGCCAAGCCAGGACTCACCGGCCGCCTCAGCATCGACGAAGGCAGCCAGCTCTTCCTCAATGAGCGCACCTACACCGTGGAACGCGGCGCCGTGATCTTCACCGATGAGCGGCGCATCGCCCCCACCCTGGATCTCGCCGCCCGCACCCGCGTCAACGAATACGACATCACGCTTCGCGTACAAGGTCCGCCCGGCCGCGAGTTGGAAACCACGCTGTCCGCCGATCCTCCGCTCCCCGAACAAGACGTGCTCGCCGTCCTCGCCACGGGCCGCCGCATGAGCGAACTCGAAGGTTCCGAAAGTGCCGTCCTGCGCGAGCAGGTCCTTTCCTATCTCGCCGGATCCGTGGGCGGCGGCATCACCCAAAAAGCCGGCCGCGCCATCGGCCTCAGCCAGGTCCGAATCGAGCCCAGCCTCATCGCCTCGGAAACCGAACCCACCGCCCGCCTCACCCTCGGCCAGGATTTCACCCGCCAGCTCGGCCTCGTCTACTCCATGAACCTGCGCGATTCGAGCGATCAGATCTGGATCGGCAAATACGACATCACCCGCCGCTTCACCACTCGCGCCATCCGTCAGAGCGATGAAACCTACCGCTTCCAGTTCCAGCACGATCTGCAATTCGGCGGCCGTCAACCGGAAACCCAGGCGCAAAAGAAACGCACCGCACAGCGAGTGACCAAAGTCTCCATCACCGGCGATTCGCCCTTCCCAGCCAAGGAAGTGGAAGGCTGGCTCGGCATCCACAACGGAAGCCGTTACGACTTCTTTCAACTGCGCAAAGGTATGGATAAGATCCGCCAGAAGCACGCCGACAAAGGCTACCTGGAAGTCCGCGTCACCAACACGCGCCAGGAAAACTCGAACCAGGTGGAGCTCACCGTCGAGGTCAAGGCCGGGCCCCGCATTCGCCTCGCCTACGAAGGTTGGGACCCCTCGCGCTCCGAGCGTCAGGCCCTGCGCGACACCTGGCGCGCCGCAGCCTTTGAAGCCCTTCGCCTCCGCGCCGTCGAACGCAAGGCCTCGCAGCAGCTATCCGCCGACGGTTACCTCCAGGCCACAGTTGAGGTGAAGCCGCGCTCTACCGCCACCGGCAAACTCGTCTTGATCGAAGCCGTGCGAGGCAAACGCTACAGCCGCCAGCGTCCTCGATTCCTCGGTGTGCCCGCTGAGCGCGAACGCGCCCTCCACAAACTGGTCGAGCCTGTCGCCTACTCCGATCCCACCCGTGCCGCCGCCCTCATTCGCGACCGCTTCCAGCGCGAAGGCTTCCTCGACGTTCAGGTCAAAACGCCGCCCTTCACCTTCGATGAATCCTCCGCCACGGCTCTCGCCACCTACGAGATCCGCCTAGGCCCTCAATACCGCATCGGCGCCATCGACTTTGACGGCGCAAACAAGCTCCCCTCCAACACACTCCGCGCACGGCTTCCCGTCCTCTCCGGCGCAGTATACACTCCCGAGCTCGACAACAAAGCCATCGACGCCTTGTTCCTGGCCTACGGCGATTCCGGCTACAGCGACGCGCAGATCGAACAGCGCCTCCACCGCGATCCTTTCACCGGCCTCGTCAACATCGCCTACACCATCCAGGAAGGTCCGCAACGCGTCGTCTCCAACGTGCAGATCGCGGGCAATCAATACACCAGCGATAACCTCATCCGGACTCAGTTGGCCATACGCCCCGGCGATGTCCTCCACGACGGCAAAGTGGCTCAGGCCCGCCGCAACCTCTATTCCACCGGAGCCTTCACCATCGCCGACGTCGAGATGGAGCCACTCGCCCAACAGCCGGACCCGGAAAAGAAATTGGTCACCCTCAACACCAAGGTCCAGGAAGTGCGCCCCTTCGAAATCCGCTACGGCGGTTTCTACGATACCGAGCGCGGCGCAGGCGGCATCGTCGACATCACCAACCGCAACATGCTCGGCGGCGCCCGCACAGTGGGCCTCCGCACCCGCTATGACTCCACCTTGCGCGAAGCACGCGCCTACTACGATCAGCCCACCCTACTGCGCTTCCCGGTGAAAACCACCGCCACCGTATTCGCCCGCCGCGAATCAAATCCCGGCTTCTACACCGACCGCGTCGGCGCCTCCATCAACGGCGAGTACCGCTTCCGCAATTACTACCGCCTCGATTTCGGCTATCGCCTCGAAAATACGCACACTTTCGAAAAGGTGCCGGACCCGTTCTTCCCCTTCGACGTCCGTCTCCGCATAGCGCCGCTCACAACTGCCATCAGCCGCGATACGCGCGATGAGATCCTCGACGCAACCCGTGGATCGTTCTCTTCTCATGCTTTTGAAATTGCTCCAGAAACCCTCGGCTCCCAATTGCGCTATTTCAAATACTACGGGCAGTACTTCCACTACCGCTCCTTCGGCGGCACGCGCGAAGTGCCCTGGGCCGGAACCATTCGCCCCCGCTTCACCTACGCCGGTGGTGTGCGCCTCGGCTTAGCCACTGGCTTGGGCGGGCAAACCGTAATCCAGAGCGAACGATTCTTTGCCGGAGGCGCCAATACGGTTCGTGGCTTCGAACGCAACTTCCTCGGCCCGCTTGATTTCGACGGCAGCCCGCTCGGAGGCAACGCCGTCGCCATCCTCAACCAGGAAATCCGTTTCCCGCTCTACAAGATGGTGGACGGCGTAAGCTTCTTCGACGCCGGCAACGTCTCGCCGCTCGTCTCCACCTTCAGCAATGCGGAGTGGCGCAAGTCCGCCGGCTTCGGCCTGCGCTTGCGCACTCCCTACGTACTGCTCCGCATCGACTATGGATTCAAACTCGGCAGAAGGCCCGGCGAAAGCACTGGCCAATTCTTCTTCAGCATCGGCCAGGCCTTCTGATCCGGCGCGCTTACCGCAGTTTCTCCAGCTCCGCCCGCATCTTCTCTTCCCGCTCTCGCAACTCCGGCGTGAACTCCGCCCCAAAATCCGCCGCTTCAAACAACGGCCGGATCTCGATCTCACTCTCTTCCCCAGTCGGATTCGGGCACCGCTTCACCCACTCAATGGCTTCCTGCAGATCACGCACCTGCCACAGCCAGTAGCCCGCAATCAGTTCCTTCGTCTCCGCAAACGGCCCGTCAATCACCGTGCGCTTGTCACCGGCAAACCGCACGCGCGCCGCCTTCGAGCTCGGGTGCAGGCCCTCGCCATCCAGCATAATGCCCGCCTTCACAAGCTCCTCGTTGTAGTCCGTCATCTCCTTCAATAGCTGCTCGCTGGGCATCACACCCGCTTCCGTCTCTTTCGTGGCTTTAATCAGAATCATGCATCGCATCGGGTTTGGTTTTCCTTTCTACTGAGGCGTCGAACGGGAAGAAGGCAGATCGACAGCGGTGAACACTATTTTCGCCGTTTCCGATTTCCGTTGACTTCTGTGACATCAAAGTGATATCATTATGATGTCAGAAGGAGAGAACAAGAACTATGCTCCGTGAGAAAGAGATTAAGGGCCTGGCTGGTTGGCCCATGCTATTGGCAATGTTTGCGCTGGGGATTTTCGCTGTCGTGGCCTTGATCGGCGCGATTCGCGAGCAGACTGGTGCGGCTGTGGTGCTATGGATCGTCGTGCTGTTTACCGATCTCATCTGCTTGGCTGGACTCACCGTGGTCAACCCCAACGAGGCGAAAGTGGTGCAGTTGTTCGGCGCCTATCAGGGGACGCTGAAACAACAGGGCATGCGCTGGGTGAACCCCCTCACCAGCCGGCGCCGCGTCTCGCTCCGCGTGCGCAACTTTGAGAGCGGTCATTTGAAGGTCAACGATCACGACGGCAATCCCATTGAAATTGCCGCGGTCGTCGTGTGGCGAGTGGTGGAAACAGCCGAAGCCGTCTTCCATGTCGATGACTACGAGGATTTCGTCCATGTACAGACCGAGGCCGCCGTGCGCAACCTGGCGACCTCCTACCCCTATGACGCGCACCAGGACGGGCAGCTCTCGTTGCGCATGTCGGCCGGCGAAATCGCACTCCAACTCCGCAAGGAAGTGCAGGAGCGGTTGGATAAAGCCGGTGTCGAAGTCATTGAAGCGCGACTCAGCCACCTGGCCTATGCCCCCGAGATTGCCAGCGCGATGTTGCGCCGCCAGCAGGCGAGCGCGGTCATCGCCGCCCGCACCCGCATTGTGGAAGGCGCCGTCGGCATGGTGGAGATGGCCCTCGCCGCGTTGAGCGAAAAGGGCGTCGTCCACCTCGATGAAGAGCGCAAGGCGCAGATGGTCAGCAACCTCTTGGTCGTCCTCTGTAGTGACCGCGATGCAATGCCAGTCGTCAATACGGGGACGCTCTATCAGTAAGGCGGAACCGTTATGGCGCAACGAAAACCATTTCTGTTAAGGCTGGACCCGGTAACGCATGAAGCGTTGCAACGCTGGGCCGATGCCGAGTTGCGCAGTTTGAACTCTCAGATTGAGTTTTTGTTGCGGAAGGCATTGAAGGAAGCAGGGCGTTTGCCGGGGACGCCAAAGTCCGGCCCCGGTACCCCTGCTTCGCGCCCTGTTTCAGATGACGAGGAGTAGCCATGCATTACCGCAAGAATCGGCTTGGACATTTACTCGTGGGATGGCGGCCCCCCGCCGGTGTCCGCGCTTCGCGTCCCCGCGATGTGACGTACACAGCTTCGGGTTGGGTGGTCTGGGGTTGCTTTTGGCTCTGCCTGGCAGGCGCTTTTGCCGCCATCGTGGTTCTCGGCGCCAAAGTCGATCGCGAGGCCGAACAAGCCCGCCTTCTCCAAACCGAGGGCGTCGAAACCGCCGCTTGGATCACACGCCTCTGGCGCGGCTCCGGCGATTCCAAGCAGCCCTACGTCGCTTTTGAATTCGAGGCCGGCGGGCAGAAGTATACCGGTCGCTCCAAAGTCCGTCTCAGCACCTGGCGCATGATGCAACTCGGTGGCGAGTGGCGCATTCTCTACGCACGCTCCAATCCGCGCATTCATCATCCCGTGAGCCAGCCCCTTTCCGAGACGCCCATCTTTGTCCCTTATCTCGTCGGTGGCATTTGCCTCGCCATCGCCATCATTCCCGCGGCGCTGCTGCGGCGCCAGAGGTACATCCTCGCCGAAGGCCGCATCGCACCTGGCATTGTCACCGAAGTGAAAAACAAGCAAAGCCAGCACGGCGAACGGCACGTTGCGGTGTTCGAGTTCCCTTTGTTGAGCGGAGGCGTCGGAAAGGGACACACCATCCCGGAAAAGAAGAATTACTTCGTGGGACAGAAAGTCAACGTCGTCTACCTGCCCGATGAGCCGTCAAGGAACGCCATCTATCCCATGGGGCTGGTCAAGCAGGCGGGTATCTTCCCTCAGGAGAAGCGCCCGGCCAAAGTCGTGAAACGTGGCGGGATGCGTACGCGCCGCGCCCTTGCCTGACGCTCAGTGCGTGTCAATCGGCAGATTAGCCGCTTTCCACGCGTTCCACCCGCCGATCAACGCACGGGCATTGGGCCAGCCGGCTTTTCTCAATTCCTGCGCCACACGGGCGCTGGTGGCTTCATTCGGTCAGGCACAAATCACCGCCAGAATCGCTTCGCGCGCCAGTTGCGTTTCATTAGCGGCCGTCACCGGACGGTCCGGATGAAGCCGGATGGACCCCGGAATCGTGATCTTCGGATCGTATGTGCGCTCGGAGCGGGAGTCGATGATGTAGTGCTGTGTGTTCGTCTCCGCGAGCTTGCGCACTTCGTCGATGGTGATGGTCTGCGGACTGGGCGCCGGGCCGGCCGCGGCCGTCGATCCCTCCGATGAATCCTTGAGCAGCAGCGGAGAAAGCCCGTGAATCACCACCGAAAACAGCACAATCAGGCAACAGATCGTCAGCAGAGGCTCACTCCCCCGGATGCCCGCAAACACCGGCAGCAGAATCAACAGCAGTGACGACAGGCCTTTCGGGCCGAACCAGCCGATCTGCAATCGCTCTCGCCAGCCCAGATGCGCCGGAGTCAGTGCCGGCACAAAAGCAGCCGGCCGGATCAGAAACACCATCGCCGTAAACAGCAGCGTGGCCGGAGTGATGGCCGCCAATCCCGTCCAGATGATCGATGTCCCGAATAGCACGAACGTGAACATCAGAGCCATCTCCGCCGTTGTTTCTCCGTACTCCAGAAAGCAATCGCACAACTCCACATCGAGCGCGGAGATCGCGATGCCCGCCGCAAACGCCGCCAGAAATCCACTCCCGTGGATGGACTCGGCTGCGGCGAAAGCAGCGAAAGCCACACCCAGCGAGTAGATGGATTCGTAATCCCGCCGCACCCCAATGCGCCGACGCACAAACTCCAGCATTCCGATCGCGGCCAGCGCCGTCAGAACTCCCGCCGCCGGGCTCAGCACCAGGATGTTCACCATCAACTTCGACCACCCGGCTCCGTCCAGCCCGCCCCTGGAAAGCACTGTCATCGCCACCAGAACAATGGGCAGCAGCACCGCGTCATTCATGCCGCTTTCGAGCCGCAGCGCCTGTTTCACGCGCGCCGAGAGTTGCGGGCGCTTCAACACACCACGCAGCAGCACCGGATCATTCGAGGCCAGAGCCGACGCCAGTATCAATGCCATAGGCACGGTGAGCCCCAGCATCCAATAGGCGGCGCCCGCCGTCAGCCCTGCAGAAAGCAGCGTCCCCGGACCCAGCACCAGAATCGCCAGTAGCTTGTGCGTGCGCACTTCCGTCAGGTTGAGCGATACGGCGTCCGTGAATAGCACCAGCACCAGGCTCAACGTCGATACCACCCGCAAGATCGGGGATTGAATCCCGGCGTCCAGCAGCCCCAGACCCGCGGGTCCGATCGCCGCCCCCAGCCCCAGAAAGATTGCTACTTGCGGCAGGCCCGTGCGCTCCACCAATCCGGAGAGCAGCGCGGATACCATGATCACAGCGCCAATCAGCGCTAGCGTAAACAGAAAAAGCTCAGTATTGAATGTTGGCATCGGCAATTACCGCACCGGCCGAGGAACGAAAGTCGGAGCATCCAGTCGCGGGCCGCGATACGCTTTCACCTCGGCAAACCGCTGGTGCGATTCCCAATCCCGGCGCGCGGCCTCCAGTTCTTCATTGCTGCGGGCCACGAAGTTCCACCACATCAGCACCGGCTCTTTCAGCGGCGTCCCTCCGATCAGCAGGCAGCGCGCCCCGGCAGTCGCCCCAAGCGCAAGAGCACTGCGATGTTGGCCCAGATAGTACAGCGTGTCGGGAATCAGCCGCTGATCTCCCAGTGTGGCCTCGCCCTCTAAAACCAGCAGCGCATGTTCGAATGACGGATCAAGCGGAATCTCCAGCACCGCGTTGCGATGAATCGTCAGATCAGCCGCAATCAATGGGGAGAAGTGGTTGGTGCCGGCATCTTGCCCCATGATGATGCGTGCCAGGCCGCCCCGTTCCTCCATCACCGGCAATTGCCTGTAGTGATGGAACGCCGGCGCACCGTTGCGCGCTGCATCCGGCAGCGCTACCCACAGTTGCACCCCATTCAACTTGCCCGAGTTCGCTTGTGGCGTTTCCTCCGTATGCGCGATGCCGCTGCCCGCCGTCATCAGACTGAGTTCCCCCGGCCGCACCAGCGCTTCTGAGCCGATGCTGTCGTGATGCACAATCTCGCCCTCCAGCAGCCACGAAACCGTCTGCAATCCGATATGCGGATGCGGAGCCACATCCATCGGCTTTTCGCTGGAAAACGACAGCGGCCCGTAACGGTCCAGAAAGCACCATGGGCCCACCAGCCGCCGTTCTCTGAGCGGCAGCGCCCTCCGGATCGGCAGCGCCCCCAAAGACGAAACGCGCGCCGCCAGGGATTGCAGAATCGGCGCAGGCGTTACGGAGGCAGCGCACTCTTCCGCTTCAGGCGATGGATGGAGATTGCTCATCGGGCCTCCTCTGGCGAACCGCTGCAAGGCAGAATGTTGTTGACATCCAGTTGCAGGTAGGATAATCTGCCTTCTATATCGGACTGAATCAGTCCGGGCGCTGCACTCTTGGCCGAGACCGCGCCCGGAACTGCCAATCGACAACCGAAGGCTGGCGATCTCCTCAAATTGTAGGCGTCGCCATGCCTTCTTTTCAAGTGAAGGAGACATCGGCATGACAGCTATTCCCAAATACCACTGGAAACGCAGAAAGAGGGTGCGCCAGGCGATTGCGCCCCAACGCGGCGGCTGGCGCAAGGACGCCGCCCGCTGGTTGGCCGCGGGCACGCTCGCCGCTTCCCTCGCCGCTCAGCAGCAGGATCCCAAGACGCAATCCGAGTCTGCAAGCGAATTGCAGAAGAAGGGCATTTCCGGCCCGCACACCGTCGTCGAGGTTAACGATCGGGTGACGCCGCTCTCCTCGGGCAAATACACAGAGCCGCTCCGCAACACCCCCCAGACCATCATGGTCATCCCGAAGCAGGTCATTGAAGAACAGGGCGCCACCACGCTCCGTGACGTGCTCCGCAACGTCCCCGGGCTCACCGTCGCTGCCGGCGAAGGCGGAGCGCCCGCCGGCGATAACCTCACCTTGCGCGGCTTCAGCGCCCGCAACGATATCTTCATCGACGGTGTGCGCGATCTCGGTCCCCAATCGCGCGACCCCTTCAACATGGAGCAAGTCGAGGTGACCAAGGGACCGTCCTCCGCCTTCAACGGACGCGGCTCCACCGGCGGCAGCATCAACCTCGTGAGCAAAGCCCCGTCGCTCAACTCCGCCTTCGGCGGCACAGTACAGTTCGGCACCGACCGCACACGCCGCTTTGCTGGTGACCTGAACGTACCCCTCGGCCGCATCGGATTCGGAGAGCGCACCGCCTTCCGCATGAACATGCTTTCGCATCATGCCGGTGTCGCCGGGCGCGACGAAGTCTACGGCAATCGTTGGGGGCTTGCCCCTTCCCTCGCCCTCGGCTTGGGCCGCCCGACTAGCCTCACCTTCAGCTACTTCACCCTCCAGCAGGACAACCTCCCCGACTACGGCATCCCCTGGGTCACCGCGACCCACAACGTCCTCCGCGACTACCGCGATCAGCCCGCCCCCGTCCCTCGCGACTCCTACTACGGCCTGCGCTCGCGCGACATGGAGAAGATGGGCGCGCACACCGCGACAGTGAAGTTCGAGCACGACTTCACCGATTCGCTCCAATTCCGCAATCAGCTCCGCTTCGGCCACTCCACCCGCGATTCCATCACCACCGCTCCCCGCTTCTCGAGCAACGACAACCTCATCATCAACCGCAACGGCCCGTCCTGGATCACCAACGACAACATCTGGGACAACCAGGCCGATCTCCGCGCACGCTTCCGCACCGGACGCTTGGAGCACTCCGTGGTCACAGGTCTCAGCCTCACCCGCGAGACCAATGTGCGCGAAAGCCGCACCGTGGCCGGAGCGCCCACCACTACCCTGTTCGCTCCCGATCCCAATCAGCCCTTCACCGGCGCCATCACCATGACGCCCAACACCGGCGATGTGACCGGCAACTCGCAGGCCGGCTACCTCTTCGACACCGTAAAGCTGAGCCGCAAATGGGAGGCCTCCGGTGGACTCCGCTTCGAGCGCTTTGCAGTGGACGGAGTCAGCACTGCCCTGCTGCCGGTGAAACGCACCGACACCATGAACAGCCTCCGCGGGGCCCTCATCTACAAGCCCTCGCAGAGTGGCAGCCTCTATGTCTCCTACGGCACATCGCTCAATCCATCGCTCGAAGGATTGAACTACCAGCCGGCGAATACCTCCATCGAGCCCGAGAAAACCTATACCGTCGAAGCCGGTTCGAAGTGGGAAGTATCGCAGGCCCGGCTGCTGCTGGCAGGCGCCGTGTTCCGCATCGACAAACAGAATGCCCGCACCCCCGGCGTACTGCCCGACGATCCCCCGCAGGTGTTGTCCGGAACGCAGCGCGCCAACGGCTTCGAACTGTCCGCCACCGGCAACATCACCAGCAAGCTCCGCCTGTTTGCCGCCTACACCTACATCGACGGGAAAATCGTCAAGTCCAACACCCCCGCCGAAGTGGGCATGCATTTCCAGAACACTCCGAAGAATTCCTTCAGCATCTGGACCAGCTACAGCGTGAAGCGGCTCAGCCTCGGCGTGGGCCCGCGATTCGTCGACAAGCGTTACGGAAACAACACCAACACGCGCTCCGTTCCCCATTACTGGACGCTCGATGCGCTCGCCTCCTTCCCCGTCAACAGCAGAGTGGACCTGCGGTTGAATCTCTACAACCTCAACAACGCTTTCTACTTTGATCGCTTGGGCGGCGGCCATCTCATACCCGGAGCCGGCCGCAGCGCCAGCATCGCCATGGGATTCCGTTTCTAGGAGGAAGCCATGCTCTTACATATCCCTGATGTACTCACGCCCGAAGAGCTGGCGCGCTGCCGCCAGTTGCTCGATGCGGCCTCCTGGCTCGATGGCAAAATGACCGCTGGCTATCAATCGGCGAAGGCCAAGGATAACCAGCAACTGGAGGAGTCCGATCCGGCCGCTCAGGAAATGGGCGGCCTCATTCTCAACGCGCTCGAACGCAATGCCACGTTCCTTTCCGCGGCCTTGCCGCACAAGGTGTTTCCGCCTCTCTTCAATCGCTATGAAGGCGGGCAGAACTTCGGCACCCACGTGGATAACGCCATCCGCCAGGTGAAGGGTACGCCTCATCGTGTGCGCACGGATCTCTCCGCCACGCTCTTCTTCACCGGCCCTGAGGAATACGAAGGTGGCGAGCTCGTAGTGGAAGACACCTACGGCGTGCATAGCGTGAAGCTGCCGCCCGGACACCTGGTGCTCTATCCGGGCACCAGCCTCCATCATGTCCGCCCGGTCACCCGCGGCGCCCGCGTCTGCTCCTTCTTCTGGATACAGAGCATGGTCCGTGAAGATTTCGCCCGAACCCTGCTCTTTGACTTCGATATGGGAGTGCAAAGAATCACCGTGGACGTGCCCGATCATCCCTCGCTGGTGCAACTCACTGGCGTTTATCACAACCTCCTGCGGCGCTGGGCGGAGGTATAGAAACGCATGCGCAAGATACTCTTCTGGACTCACCTCATCACCGGAGTCATCGCCGGAGCCGTGGTCTTCATCATGTCCCTCACCGGTGTTCTGCTGACCTATGAGCGGCAGATCCTGGCCTCCGGCGCTCCCCAGGTGAGCGCGGATAGCGGTGTGGTTCCCCATTCCATCGAATCGCTGGTCGAAAAATATAGGCAGCGCCACGACGCGCTGCCCGCGGCCATTCTCAAACGCGCCGGCACAAGCGCTCCAGTGGAATTCCAGATGGGCCGCGAAGGCACAGCCTACCTCAATCCCTATACCGGTGAAGACGCTGGCGCGGGACCCACCGGCGCACGGCGATTCTTCCGCCTCATGACCGACTGGCACCGCTGGCTCGGCCAGGACGGGGACGGCAGAGACACCGGACGAGCCATCACCGGAGCCTGCAACCTCGCCTTCCTCTTTCTGGTATTGAGTGGCATGTATTTGTGGCTGCCCCGTTTCTACACCTGGCAACATTTCCGTGCGATTTTGTTCTTTCGCGGCAGCCTCAACGGCAAGGCGCGCGACTTCAATTGGCACAATGTTTTCGGCATCTGGATGGCCCTTCCCCTGGCCGTTGTGGTCGCCACCGGAGCGGTGATGTCCTATACCTGGGCCAACGACCTGCTCTTCCGCATGGCCACAGGAAAGCCTGCCCCGGCCGGAATCGCAAAGAAGAAAGGAGGACCTTCGAAGAAAGGGAAAGGAAAAGGTGGACCGCCAACGCAATTCCCCGCCCCGCCTTCGGATTTGCAACTGGCCGGTCTCGATGAATTCTGGGCACGCGTGGAGCAGTCCCACACCGGCTGGGCCAGCATCAGCTTTCGTCTCCCGCCCGCTCAAGACGCGCCCTGGCAGTTCACTGTCGACAAAGGCAACGGCGCCCGCCCCGATCTACGCACCACCCTGACCTTCGACGCATCGACAAAGCAACTCGTGCGCCGCGAAGAGTTCGCCGATCAGGATGCCGGCCGCCGCGCCCGCACCTGGGTCCGCTGGCTCCATACCGGTGAAGCGGGAGGCATCGCCGGACAAACGCTGGCCGGCCTCGCGTCCCTCGCCGGAGTCATGTTGGTGTACACCGGAATCGCACTGTCGTTGCGCCGCTATGCGGCCTGGCGCGCCCGACAGGCGAACCGTGTGGAAGTCAGGGTATAAGCTGGTCTTGACATGCGAAACACCTTCATCGCACTGCTGCTTGCCGCCGCGCTCGTGTGGGCCGCCGCCCACGAGGAGCGCATCCGGCGGGTGGAGCGTACCCTCACCAGTGCCGTTCAAATCGAAGGCCGCCCCGCCTCCACTTGGTCTCTCACCGAGCGCCAGGAGGTGTACAAAACACCAGCCGTCAGCGTCGCTGTTGTCGAGAATCACAGCTTGGCCTGGGCACGTGCCTGGGGCGACGGCACCACGCCCGAAACGCCATTTCAAGCCGCTTCCATCAGCAAGCCAGTGGCGGCGCTGGTGGCACTGCGCCTCGTCGAACAGGGCAAGCTCAGCCTCGATGAAGACGTCAACCTCAAGCTGAAATCATGGAAGGTGGCGGAGAATGAATTCACCACCACACAGAAGGTCACGCTCCGCCGGCTCCTCAGCCACACCGCCGGGCTCACGGTCCACGGCTTCCGTGGCTACGCCAAAGGCGAGAAGGTACCCTCGCTCGTCGAACTCCTGAGCGGCGCATCTCCCGCCAACTCCGCCCCCATTCAGCCCGACATCACGCCGGGCTCGCGCTACAGATATTCCGGCGGCGGCTATTCCGTCATGCAGCAACTGGTCATCGACGTGACCGGCAAACCCTTCGATACGGTCGCCGAAGAGCTCGTACTGCGCCCCCTCGGCATGAAGCACAGCACCTACCGGCAGCCATTGCCTCCGGATTGGAACCCGCCCCCCGCTATCGGCCACGGCGCCGGCGGCAACCCCATTCCCGGCGAGTTCCACACCCATCCCGAAATGGCCGCGGCGGGGCTCTGGACCACACCCTCCGACCTCGCCCGAGTCATCCTCGAAATCCAACGTCCGAAACTGCTGCGCCCGGCCACCGTCCAAACGATGTTGACCGAGGTCCGCGACGGCTACGCGCTCGGGTTTGGCGTAAAGGGCGAGATGTTTTCCCATGGCGGATCGAACGTTGGTTTCCGCTGCATGCTGGTTGGGTTCCGCAACGGTAAAGGTGCGGTGGTGATGACCAACGGCGACCGTGGCAGCCCGCTCACGACGGAGATCCTGCGGGCCATCGCCGCGGAGTACGCCTGGACGGAATACCGCCCCGAAGTGAAAACGATCGCTGCGCTGCCCCGTGCACTCCTGGAACAGTATGCCGGCGAGTACGATCTTCCCGGCAACCGGCGCGCCACCGTCACCGTCCGCGAAGGCGCCCTCTGGTTCGACGTCCCCGGCGCACGTGGCTATCACCTGTGGCCCGAGTCCGAGACAAAATTCTTTACCCTCGAGCGCCTCATGCCTGACCCCGTATTCCAGAAGCTCCCCGATGGAGCCATCGAATTCTCCGCCGGCGCCTTCAAGACAAAGAAGCGCTAACCAAAGCCGTCAATACGTCGCCCGCAGACCCATCTGCACCTGCCGCCCGGGCCTCGCCGCATTCACGATGCCGAAGCCCGCCCCTTGAAACTGATGCGCCGGGTTATTGAAATTGGGGTAATTCGGCAAATTGAAAAACTCGCCCCGGAACTGCACCTGTTTCCGTTCCCCGATCCGAAAGCTGCGAATCAGCGACGTGTTCCAATTGATCCGACCATCGGCGCGCACCAGGCCGATCCCCTGATTCCCGAATTGATAGATGGCCGGCTGCGCGAAGGCCAGCGTGTCAAACCATCGCTCCACCCGCCGATCACTCACCGGCAGATTCGGATCACGCAGTACATCCGCGCGTTGCGCGCCCGCCGAGTTGGCGTTGCTGCTGTTGGTCTGCGTCTGCACCGTAATAGGAGCTCCAGTTTGCAGCGTAATGATCGTACCAATCGACCAGCCGCCCGCAACATACCGCAGCGGATGCTGCCGCCAGTAACGGCGCTTGGCCCCGAACGGGAGTTGATACACGGAACTGAACGTCATCCGATGCCGGATGTCGTTCTCCGAAGGCCCCCAGTCCATCCGCCGGTTGTAGAAGTTCGAATACGCAGCGCCCTCGTCACCCAGCGTCGCGCCGCCACCGCTCGTGTTATCCAGAAACTTCGCCCACGTGTACGTCGAGAGCAGATTCAGTCCATGCGAGAAGCGCTTCTCCAGTTTGAGCGTGCCCGCGTGGTAGCTGGACACGCCCAGGCTCGGCGCAAGGATAGATACGTTGCTGAACTGCGGGAACGGCCGGTACTGGCGGCCCGTGCGCCCCGGGCCCACAATCCATGGCGGAATCTGATTGAGCGATAAATTGTCGCCACCCAACTTGCGGGACAGGTTGCCCAGATATCCCGCTTCCACCAGGATGGCGCCCGAAAACTCATGCTGCACACGCATGTTGAATTGCTGCGAGTAGCCGATGCGCCGGTCCGTCTCAAAGAACGTCACCGCCTGATTCGGCGCCTGGGAAATCGGCACCGCGCCAAAGGCATCGCTCAGTACTGGCGTTTCCAACGGGCGCAACGGCAATCCTCCGCCCATCGTGTAGGGAATGCCGATCGTGTTGTCGAGTAGCACCAGCGTCGATGAGCGCTCAAAGCCCAGCGTTGCCGTGTTCGCTTCCGCCCGGTCGAAAGGATGCGCGTAGAATACTCCGAATCCGCCCCGCAGCACCGTCCGCGAGCGCCTCAACGGTTTCCACGCAAACCCGAAGCGCGGGCCGAAATTGTTGTAATCCCCATCGTAAGGCGTGGACCGGTAGCCACCCACCCCCAGAAACTTCACCACGCCCGGAGTCCCCGATACGGGATTCATCGTGGTGCTGTCAAAAGCGTTCATGCGGAGATTCGCATCGCGCAGCGGCGTATCGGTTTCCCACCGCAGCCCGATGTTGAGCGTAAGCCCTTCCCGCACGTTCCAGTCATCCTGAAAGAAACCCGCAATATACCAACTGCTCCGCTCCACCACGGGCGTTTCCCTCTGGGCCAGATTGGTGGGCACCCCAAGCAGCATCGTCAGCAGTCCGCTCCCCGTGTTCGCGTTCCCCGGCAACCCCGAATAGCCCCGGCTGAACGCGAAGTCGCCCGAAATCGAAGGACGAAACAACTCGCGGTTGAGCGATGGCCGGAACTCGCCGCCAAATTTGAAAGTGTGGCGATTCCGTATCCACGATGCATTGCTCACCACCTGGTGTTGCCGGATGGGAAACTGCCGCCGCTCCTGCGTCCCCGATCCAAGATTGGCAAAACCGGCCGCCCCGAATTGCGGGAACGCGTCATCCGGCAACCCGCGCAGTCCCAGCTTTGTCGGCCAACTCCCGCCCAACCCGCGCGCATAAGCGTGGTTGATGCGGTCCCCGAACGTGTACCGCAGTTCGTGCAACAACGCCGGGCTGAAGATCCGTGTCCAGGTGCCATACCAGAACTGTTGGTGCCGGTCCGCGTCATTGGTTGGATCGGCCGCGCGATTGGGAAACACACTGTTCCCATGAGTGTTGTCGCTGTTGTACAAATAGCGCGCCGTGATCTTGTTGTAGCTGGTCAGATTGTGATCAATCTTGACGATGTAGTTGTCCCTCGTGAGTGATGTGACATCGTTAGCCCGGAAATTGTTCGCCCCCGCCAGATCGTCCGGCGCCCGGTTCGCCGCCGGGTAGAAGGGCAGCAGTTGCAGAGCCACCGGATCCATCCGCGCCTGCGGAAGTATGTTGCCCGGGAACGGATCGCGCACCACGTTGCCAGCCTCGGTCCGCCCGGTCGCCGGATCGTACATCGCCACCAGAACATTCCGGCCATTGAATGTTTGTGAGAAATTCCCGGTCTTCTGCAGCTCCGTGGGTACCGTCAGCGTGCGGATGGAGCCGTCGCGGCGCCGCGAGCCTTCATACGACACGAAAAAGAACGTCCGGTCACGGCGGATCGGGCCACCCACAGTGCCTCCAAACACGTTGTAACGCAGCGCCGGTTTCTGCCGCTCCCCGTTGACAATGGGCGAGAAGAAATTCGGCGCATCCAGCTTCTGGTTGCGCAGGTATTCAAAGAGGCTGCCCTTGATCTGATTGGTGCCCGATTTCGTATTGGCGATGATCACCCCACTGGCCGAGCCGCCATATTCCGCGGAGAATCCGTTCGAGAGAATCTTCACTTCCTGCAACGATTCCACCGGCGGATCCGTGTCGATCTGCCCTACTCCAACCCTCATGTTCTGTGCCCCGCCGCCGTCGATGAACATCATCTGGCTCTGCGTGCGCCCTCCCGCAAGGCTGAAATTCGGCTTGCCCCCGTTGTCGTAGTCAACGAAGACAGCGCCGCCGGTGATCTCAATCAGGTTCATCGCCCGCCGGTCGCCCAGCGGCATATCTTCGATCGTTTGCGATTCAATCAACTGGCTGGCATCGGAAGACCGTGTTTCGAGCAGCGCCGATTGTCCAGTCACCGTGACGGACTCATTCACGCTCCCCACTTCCAGGGTCATTGCAAGTTCCAGCGATTGTCCCGTAGTGAGCACGATGCCCTCTCGCTGCGCGCGGCGAAAGCCTTCCATGGTCACCGAGACGGTGTAGCCACCAATGGGCAAAGAACGGAGCGAATAGAATCCGGCGGAGTTGCTTTTCGTGCTGGTGCGCACCCCGCGTTCCATACTCACCGCGGCCACTTCGGCGTTAGGAACCACTGCGCCATGCGGATCCGTGAGTATCCCGCTGATGGTTGCCTCGGGGGATTGTGCAAAAAGAAGCACGAAGAAACTAAGAAAAAGACCAACCCCTTTCCCTATCATGCCTCCAGAATAACTCCGCAGTTCAGGAACGCAAGCCTATTGTGCCATTCAGATACGAAACAAGATGCTTCCACACCAGGTAGTAGGCGGCCATGCCAACCGGAGTGAACAACACGGCAAGAGGAAGCGGTATGAAGGCCAGTTGAAAATAGCGGGCCAGCGCGAATCCGCAAGGCACCAGCAGAATCGGCAATAGTGCGCCATGGATTCCAATCGGCAGCCGCGGCCGCGCCTGATACAGAACGTTCCACAGCCCCCACAGATTCGGAACTACAGCCATCGGAAATACGATCGCTCGTTCGATGGCGTCCGGCAAGCGGTAACAGGCGTGCGCCACAACCAGCGCCGTCACAATCACCAGCAACATCAACGTCGGAAGCAGAATGCCGGCCATATAGGCACGAAGATACGGATGACGGTTCATAAAGAAAGATCCTCACAGGTGATACAGCAGCGCAGCCGCCAGGTCGGGATAAAGCAGCATCGCCGCGGCAATGCCCGCCGCAATCGCCCAGTCCCAGTGCGTGAAACGCGGCGCATGGTGCGCCAGCCGCTGCTCCATGCCCGGCCATAAATCCCGTTCCAGTTGCGGCCTGTATTTCATGCCGCGCAAGTGTTCCAGTAACCGCTCGTCGCTCATGGCTTCACTCCCATCGATTCCAGCTTGCGCCGCAGCAGTCGAATCGCCCGCGCCCGCCGCGTCTTCACCGTGGCCACCGGGACGTCCAGAGCCTCCGCAATCCGCTCCGGCGCCTCTTCTTCGATCAGTGACAGTACGGCCACGGCTTGAAACTTCGCCGGCAGTGAGCGGATCGCCGTCTCCAGCCGCGCATACAATTCACGCTGTTCGGCGAACGGGGCATCCTCCGCCGCGGGCGCAACAGTCAACTCCACCAGCCGCGGCGCATGCCGCAGATGATCCAGTGCCACCCGCGTCGCAATGCGCCTCAACCACGGCCCAAACGGCCGCGAAGGATCGTAGGTGGAGCGGTGCTTCCACACCCGCCAGAAGGTTTCCACCGTCAGATCCTCCGCCGCCCCGCGATCGCGCACGATACGAACAACCCAGGCGAAAACCTCCGCCTGGTGGGCGCGAAACAAAACTTCAAACTCGCCGCAATCGAGGGACACACGCGTTTACCGCCAGGGAATCCAGCGGGCTACCTGGGCGCAGTAGGCTTCGTATTCCTCGCCAAACTTCGACCGCAGTACCGGTTCTTCATATAGCACAACAAAGAGATGAGCAAACATCCCCCACAGAATCCCAAACACCAGAATCGCCAGCGAACCGAGATACAACGCCAGTCCGATCAGCGCCGTCAGCCCGCCGATATACATCGGGTTGCGAACCATCGAGTACGGCCACACCGCGACAAATCGCCGCGGAGCGTCGAACGGCGCCGGTGTCCCTCGGCCCCGCGTGACAAAGGCCGCAACACTCGCCAGGGCCAGAGCCAATCCACCCAGAATCAGCACCACGCCCATGGAGATCGGCTGAATCTCCGCCGGCATGCGGCCGTCCAGGTTCCGGATAGCCAAAGCAAGGTACAGCGAAACCGTGAAGAAGCCCGTCGCATACAGCAGCGAACGGACGGCAGTGAAAATGGTTTCCATCGTGCTTTTCCTTTCAACAGGTAGTACTGTACTCACTCACCCTGCGGGATTCATTTTGTTGGGTTGCCAGCGGGTGTTACACTTTCCCTCTATGGACCAACAGCCCATCACCTTGCTTCTGCAAAGAGTCGGGCAGGGCGACAAAGGATCCGAATCCGCGCTGTTGGACCTCGTTTACTCCGAACTCCACCGGCTGGCTTCCTCTTACATGCGCAGAGAGCGCAAGGATCACACCCTGCAGCCTTCCGCCCTCGTCAACGAAGCCTATGTGAAGCTCATCGGCACCCAGGATGTGCCGTGGCAGAATCGCGGACACTTCTATGCCGCCGCCGCCCGCGTCATGCGCAACATCCTCATCGACTACGCCCGCACTCGCGCTGCCGAGCGGCGCGGCGGCGCCCCCGTGCGCGCCCCTTTGCGCGAGGATATGCTCATGGTCGAAGAAGATCCCGACCGCTTCCTCCTCCTCGATGCCGCCATGAACCGCCTCGAACAGTTGGATCCGCGCCAGGCCAAGGTGGTCGAACTGCGCTTCTACGGCGGCTTGAACGTCGAAGAGACTGCCGCCGCCTTGGACATTTCCGAAAAAACAGTGAAGCGCGATTGGGCCGTCGCCCGTGCCTGGCTCGAAGCCGAAATTGCCGGCCCGCCTGCCTGACACCTATCTCCGGATTTGCCCAGGGTTGATATACTTGGCCCTATGGACTTATCGCGTCTTTTGCTGGTGCAGCAAAATTTCCCCGATCGCCGGATTCACGACATTCCGGGTGAAGTGAAGAAGCAGTTGACTGAGGCTTCGTTTGCCTCCCGTGTGAAACCCGGTGGCCGTGTCGCGATTGGTGTCGGGAGCCGCGGTATTTCCAACATCGCCACCATCGTGCGCGCCGTGGTGGATTACTTCAAGTTGCAAGGCTTGCAGCCTCATATCTTCCCTGCCATGGGTAGCCATGGCGCGGCTACAGCCGAAGGTCAGGCCGACGTTCTCGCCCACTACGGCATCCACGAGGCCACCATGGGCTGCCCCGTCATCAGCCAGCTTGAGGTCGTCCCGCTCGGCAAAACCCCAGATGGCATCGAAGCCTGGATGGACAAAACTGCCTACGACAGCGACGGCGTCATGCTCATCGGCCGCGTCAAGTGGCACACCGACTTCCAGGGCAAAATCGAGAGCGGTCTCTTCAAGATGATGGCCATCGGCCTCGGCAAGTTCGCCGGAGCCCAGCGCTATCACACCTATGCCTACAAACTAGGCTTGGAAAACGTGATTCGCGGCGTCGGCCGCCAGGTGCTCAAGTCCGGCAAGGTCCTCGGCGGGTTGGCGATCCTCGAAGATGCCTACCACAACACCGCCCAGTTGACCCCCGTCTTCGTCGAAGAGATGGAGCAGAAGGAAGAAGAACTGCTCGCCCTCACCAAGTCCTGGATGGGCAAGATTCCCGTCCCCCAACTGGACATCCTCATCCTCGATGAAATCGGCAAGAATATCAGCGGCGCCGGCATGGATACCAAAGTCGTCAACCGTGGCGTACACGGACAGTACAATCCCTGGCCGGACACACCGCAAATCGACCGCCTCTTCGTCCGCGACCTCAGCTCGCTCACCTATAACAACGCCGTCGGCATCGGCATGGCTGACGTCACCACTGACCGCTTGATCAACAAAATCGACTGGGTGCCGACCCGCATCAACTCACTCACGGCATCCACCCCCGCCGCCATCCGCGTTCCCATTCACTTTCCTTCCGATCGCGAGTGCCTCGAGAAGATCCTGCCCACCGTGGGCAAGTTCTCCTCAAAGGATGTCACCATCGTCTGGATCCGCAATACGCTGGAACTATCGCCGCTCCTCATGAGCGAAAATCTCCTCGACGAGATTCGCCGCAACCCGATCCTCGAAATCAGTGGCGATGCCCGCGAAATCGAATTCGACTCCGATGGCAACCTCGTCGATCTGCTGGAAGCGCGGGAAACCGTCGGGCACTAGCCCCGCTGCCTTCTCCACATCGCCATTGCGCACAAAACGCTGAGGAAAAGTGTGTATTGCGGCTCGGGCACTTCCTCTACGGAGATTTGGTAGATGCTCCCCGCGCCCCAATCGGCGATGTATAGCGAGTTGGTCGTGGCCAGCAGTCCCAGCAAGTTGCCGACTCCCGGAAGCCCGCTCTCCACGAAGTGGCTCACGCCCCCGCCCGTGAAGTTGTAGAATGCAATCGCATTCTCGTCATTGCCCGGGCCAACCCCCGGCTTCCCGGAAAACCCCGTGAAGATCCCATTGTTCCAACCCGCAGGGAACCCGCTGGGCGCGAACGCGATCTCCGTAGGACCTTCACTGCGCCCTCCGGCCGGTGGATTCGGAATGGGCTGAAAGACCGCTACGGGCATGGCGATCCCCGTACAGTCCCCCACTGTATTCCCCGTTTGATATTCGATATAGCAGGTGGGATAGCCGAAGTTGGGGGCGGTCACTCCTACCGCCGCCGCCGCGATCCGATTCAGTTCATCCGCTTGCGGCGGTGTGCTCGTTTCCGTTGTCACCCCTTCGTTCTCGTCAATAGCATTATCGGCAAAGTAAAGATCCCCTGTCACAGGGTCAAAGCCCATCCCATAAACGTTCCGAATTCCCGTGGCAACGGTACGCAGATTGGAGGCCACCGGAGCGGGGCCGGATTCATCAATGGTCACCATGTACAACGCTTCCCCCTCAAGATCAACCGGAGCCAAACCCAGTCCGCTTACCGTCACCCGGCTCGAGGAGTGTGTAGCATTCGTAGAGGCGCCAATGTTGAATACCAGGTCGTACGAGCCAGGCGAACCCGGAGTGGGCCGCACAGCCATCCCAATGCTCGGATGATACCAGTCGGCAGGATAGGAGAACTGCAGGGCGCCCACGGAGGTCATACCGTCGCTGGGGGTCGCACCAGGCTCCAACAATGTGATCGATTTCGCGCCAAACTCGCCCACCGCATAGTACTTGCCCGCTTCCCGCAACTGCGTGAACGGCCCACCGCCCGATTGGTAAACAATGGTTCCTGGACCATCTGCAACACCGTCCAAATTGGAGTCCGTGAAGTGCAGGATTTGCCCCGAAACGTAACCGGGAGAGCTGTTAACGTAGAGCGATCCGTCCGCGGCCATTGCCACCGAGTTCGCTAACGGTAATCCCGAGGCGAAGGTCGTCACTCGAAATAGGCCCGGATCGACAGCCGTCGGGTTGAGCGTAATTCCGGCGAAAGCAGCGGCCGAAACGAATTGCAGCAGGGTGAGCCTTAACATTTCGAACTATCGTATCTCAACTGCAAACAGTTTTCAGCACAAATGTTTTATTCACACGTTTTGCAACTTCGTACCTGGATAACTGAATGATCACAAAGGAAATAGAGTTGTGTGAAAAACTGAGATTTCCTTTGACAGACTGCGCCCGTTGGATCCATACTGCAGATGGTTCCAAGAGGCACACGGAACAGTGAGCCAGACGGAACGTAGCGGACTCGGACCGATGAGCCACGATTTAAAACTTCGTGGGGAGCGATGAGAGATCGGGCGTTGCGTTATGGTAAGCCATCCCGTAAGTTGACCTGTTGGCGCGTTGCAAGCCCGCAAGGGGGAGCAGAAGGCCGCAAGGCTGGAGATCCGGAGGGATGAAAGTCCCGAGGGGGAGCGCTGGCAGGGAAAGAGACGGGAACGGCCGTCGGAAGCTTGGCAACGGGTTTTTCAGTGTGGATCGGCCCCGAATGCGGAAACGAGCGAGGCCGGGAGCTGGAAAGCGGACCGGGCAAAGTGAAAGACTGGTCGTGAATCGCGAAGCGGAAGGCCGGGATCGTTCGATCCTGCAACGGCGCACCGGGAGACCGGAAGCCACGGCAGGCTAGAGAAAGGCCATCGCGAGCGAATCGGCTTCGGGCAATCTGGTGAGCGGGCGAACCCGACAGCGGCGAAGCGCATCCGGCAAATCCGGCGGCGCGGAGTTGGAGGGTAGCGCACAGCAAGATTGTTTCGCCAAGCTCACGCCGAGCATGCGCGGCGGGTGGGCAAACTGGAAAGTTGGTCACTTGGAACCATTTTCCTTTTGTCCGTGTTTTTCCGGTTGGATATTCCGAACTAAGAGAAAAAGGCCGCGAGAGCTCGCTCTTGCGGCCTTTTTGCCTCCCCTCCCCACAAAACCTGCCACCCAATTTGACATAGGTAGGCTATCACTAGCTTTCCCTGTCACACCACCGTACGTACGGGTCTCGTATACGGCGGTTCGGCGGGTTGAGCCTACCGGACAGCCAACTTCGGAAGTCCGAGCGAGTCGAAGTAAGCATTGGGCAGCGCGAAGTGAAGGGCCGGTGAGTCCGCCAACCGCCACGGTCCATGGGCGCTGCCCGCCGTTTTCGCGGCGAGGTCCTTGCTCACTCCTCGTTTGACGAGTTCGGCGAACCGCACCTTCCCTCGCTTCCACTGCTTCCAGATCACAGACCTCAGCCTGTGTCGGACCCACTTCTCAAGACCCTGCAGCACGGAGGGCGTTTGGCACCTCTCGAAGTAGCCGATCCACCCCCGCAGATAGCGGGTCAGTTCCCTCGGCCATCCGTTCGATGCTGACTCCCCTGGTCCGCCCGTCAATTCCCGGATTCGCTCCTTGAATCGCTTCACCGCTTTCGGCGCTATCCGCCGTTTCGGTTGGCGATCTGCGGTAAAGCTGAATCCTAGAAACTTCCTTTCCCATGGCCGTGCAACCGCACTCTTCTCGTCATTGACCCTGAGCTTCAGCTTGTCCTGCAAGAAGCGCGTAATGCTTTCCATCACTCGCTCCCCGCCCGCCGGCTGCGAACGTAGATATTGCGGTGAGTAGGCCCGGGGAATCTCACCCCGAGCCTCTCTCAGAACCGTACTTGAACCTCTCAGCTCATACGGCTCCCGCCATGGAGCCTCGCCGCACTCCCAACTGCCAGTGCGCCCACAACTTCGGATCGCGTCTCGAGATACGCGCGACCCAATGTGTCGCCCTGCGCAAATGGCCGCGCAGCTTCTTGTACTTCCGATATGCCCAACGGGCCAAAGATCGATCCAGTTGCCGCATCGGCGGATAGAGCGCCGACCGGTAAAAGCGTCCGTAGTATTGGAGCCACCCTCGAATGATCGGGTTGAACATCCGCGACAGATCTTCGATCGTCTTGTCACTGCGTAAATGCAGATTCCAACTACGAATTTCCGCCCGAATCTTCTTCACCGCCTTGTCAGAAACTGCAGGACTGAAGTTGATGAAGAGCTTGCCCTTGCGATTCTTCGATCTCCTCGGCCGAAACGTATAGCCAAGAAAATCGAACTTCTCGTTCGAATAGGTCCCTCGCCGGTCATCATCCTTGCAATAGACAACCTTCGTCTTCTCCGGATGAAGCTCCAGCCCACATTCCTGCATGCGCGCGGCGATGGCTGCCCGAACCTCCTGGGCTTCCGCTTCCGTTCTGCAATGCACGATGGCATCATCGGCAAAACGTTCAAACGGCAACTGCGGATACCGCTTCGCCATCCATCGATCAAATGCATAATGCAGAAACAGATTGGCTAACAGAGGGCTGATGACACCGCCTTGTGGCGTGCCTTTCTCACGCGGAATCAACTGGCCGTCCTCTTCTTGCACGGGCGCTTTCAGCCACCGTTCGATGTAGAGAACCATCCACTGTTCCTTGGCGTGCTTCTTCACCGCCCGTAGCAGCAGATCTTGCGGGATGTTGTCGAAGAAGCCTTTGATGTCTAGATCGATGATCCAGTCATAGCGCCAGCATCGCTGCCGTGCCTGCCCCACTGCATCCAGCGCCGACTTCCCCGGTCGATACCCGTAGGAATCCGGATGGAACAGCGGGTCCACCGCCGGCTCCAACTTCGACTTCACCACTTGTTGCGCAATCCGATCAGACACGGTTGGTATACCCAGCTTCCTTTCCCCACCGTTTGCTTTCGGGATCTTCACCGTCCGCACCGGCATGGCGGAAAATAGCTGCCCGACGACATCCGATTCCAGATCTTGTACAGGTTCCCTTTCAGGTCCCTCTCAAAGTCCGCAATCGACTGCTCGTCGACCCCTGCCGCTCCTTGGTTCGCTTTTACTCGTTTATATGCTTCCCAGACCTCCCATTTGGAAATACTGAACGGCTTTGCCTCACTCATCGGCTCCTCCCATTGCTGGTTGGCTCATTGAATTCGGCTCCATAACACAACCCCTTCGCTCCATCCCGTTTCCGGGACTTCACCGCTACTACGGGTTGTTCCGCCCCTGGGCTCCGCTTCCGTACTCTCACCCTTGTGGTTCTTCCACTCGTGGCTTCTCCGTTCGCATCGGAGTCCAGGTTCCCACGTTCCACTTGATCGCCCCCGACAAGATCAGGCCACCTCAATGCCGGATGCCGCTCCGGTCCGTAAACAGGCCATCGCCGAAGCTCGTCCCGCGTTAACGACACCCCCCGCGGTTTCGACATCGTCCCTACGCTTTCGACATGTCATCAGTGGTTCCCTTGCGGTCCTCTTCTTGCCAGTCACCTGACCTGGTTCTTCCCAGGCCTTTTCCTTCTGTGCTCACGACCATGGCTTTTGACCACAGCCGCCGAAGGTGGTTTGGAACCTGCTCCTGCCAGCCGGTTCCGAGGGGCCCTCCCTCATCGATCAAGCAGTTACACACATTGGGCCCTCCTCGGCCCTTTGCGCTCGTGGCGCACTGTCGTCCGCATACCGTGCAAAGCGCAGGCATCGCCTTTCTAACTCTCGGTCCAACTCGTCGAGCACGAGATTACTGAGCAATGGTGAGAGTGGACCGCCCTGGGGCGTCCCCTCATCCACCGGACTGACCAACCCGCCTTCCATCACGCCAGCGGTCAGAAACGACCGGATCAGCTTCAGCATCCGCTTGTCGCCGACCCTTGTCGCGATCTTCGCCATCAGTTTGTCGTGCGAAACCCGGTCGAAGAATTTCTCCAAATCCAAGTCCACGCACCAGCGGTATCCCGCCGCAATGTACTGCTGCGCCGCTTCCACCGCCTGTTGCGCCGATCGCCCAGGCCGAAACCCGTAGCTGTGTTCGGAAAACGTCCGGTCCCACTTGCGTTGCAGAACCTGCATCACCGCTTGCTGGATGAATCGATCCAACACCGTTGGGATACCAAGCTTGCGCACCCCTCCGTCCGGCTTCGGGATTTCCACCCGCTTCACCGGTTGCGGCTTATAGGTCCCTCTCAACAACTGTTCCCGGATTGCTAGCCAGTGCTGCTTCAGGTATTCCGGTAACTGCTGGACAGTCATCCCGTCCATCCCCGGACTCCCTTTGTTGGCCTTGACTCGTGCCAATGCCTGCTTGCAGTTTTCCCGCTCGCAGACCTCTTCCATCAACCGTTCGGTAATGGCCGGACTTTCTGCTTTCCGCTCCGCCGCAAGCGTTTCGGTCCCTGCACAGAGGCCGTCGGAGCTTCACTCCTACTCTCCTCCATAAAGGCCAGCACTAGCTGGTTATTCTGCCGCTTGTCGCTGATGAGTTGCGTTGCTTACTTGCCTCTCCTCTTACCTCCTTGCGGAGGACCGTTCGGGTCTTCGCTCCTGCCTGCTTTCACAGGCTCTCCACGCTACTACACCCGATGCTGACTTCTGCCGCCCGGTCAGGACCGATCACTCGATCCTCAGTCGTGATTCCACGACAAACGGCAGATCTCCCGAGGTAAGCTCAACTTCTTTCCACGCGCAACCGTCGGATTTACCACCAGCGCTCTTGATGGATATGGACTTCGTTGTCCTTTGCCAACTCGTCCCACGCCGTAGGCCTCGTATCCGCTTTTCGTTCATCGGCTCGCGCTTTTGCTCCACGCTTCCTTCAGACCCCGCCTCGCGGCGACGCCCTTGCGCTTTGCTACCCTTCACCTCCATCAGGTTGGGATGGGGACTTGCACCCCACTAGTCGTCGAACATGCTCGGCACACAAAGAAATCGGGGGATGCGCACCTCGCGCATCCCCCTTCTTCTATTGCTCGCTCCGTCTTCAGTTGCTCGACTGAGCCACCCACATCGGGCGCCCGTTGACGTAGATGATCCCCGTTCGCGACAGGCCCGTTGTATTCTGCGCAACCGAAAAGCGCACGGTGCCCGAAGTAGTTCCGCTCACCGTCAGTACCGTGATCCACGGAACCGTCGTGGTCGCTTTCCAGCTGCAACCGGAAGCCACCGTAACGCTGCCTTGGCTGGTCTGCGCCGCGGCCGATACCACCACCGCCGGAGTGACGCTCACCGCCCCCAATTGGAAGCCAGCCGTGATGTTGTAGGCCTGCGTCACAGGAAACTGCAGCATGGTGGATGTGGAGGGAAGCGTCCCCGTCCAACCCGTAAAGCAGTTGCCGGCAAAAGCCGAAGCCATCACCGCCACCGTGGACCCTAGATCATAATAGTTGTCCGATGTCTGCGGGTAGATGCTCACCGTCCCACGCGTCGTGCTCGAACTGATGGCGCTCACCAGATACTTGGTCTTGTAATTGGCCGTCAGGCTGAGGTTCGATGTTCCAGCGCTCACCGTGTGAGTTTGCGTCCCCCCGTCACTCCAGGTCTGGAATGCGTAGCTGACCCCAGTCCCCACCGCGTCGGGAGCCGACACGGAATGCGTCGTCCCCGAAGTCCACGTCAGGTTCGCGGGGGTAACCACCGATGCTCCGTCAATCACCAGCGTCCGCCCCGAAGGGTTCGAATTGATGGTGACGGTGATCGTCGTCGGCGGCGGCGGTGAGCTCGGCGGCGGAGTCACAGTGGCGGGATACATAATCCGTACGCCGCCAATGTCACCGGCCGAGAGTCCGTTCCGTTGCCCAATGGCTGCGCCCGCCGGATTGGTGGTCACAATCGTCGGTAGACCGTTCGAAGAAAACGCATACGCACTGTAGTGCATGATCGAGCCGTAATCGTAACCGTTCACCAGCACTCCACTCGTCGCAACGGAGAAGTTCGACAAAGCGCTGGTGGTGATGTTCGCCGTGTTGATGATCACCCAACCGGCGCGGTCGCTGCGCGTGTGCTCGTGGTACAGCCCCACCGAATGCCCGATTTCATGAATCACATTGCCCGTCGAGCAGTCGTCGCCAATGTTGATCGGCTGACCGGCCATCCCCAACCGCCCAATATAGGACGAGCAGGTGCCGGCGCTTGCGGAGCGCGTGAACGTTACATAGTAGCTCTCCGTCGTACGCGGGATAATCGAGATGGACCCCGCCAGTTGCGTATTCCAATGTGCCACCGCGGCCGTGATCCGCGCCTGGTTTGGCATCGTCGGATCGATCGTATAGGGGATGACGCCATTCGGCCATTTGTTGGTCACCCCGGTTGCCGAGCGGGCCAATTGGGCCTTGTCCCCGCGATACTCCTCCAACTCGTTCACCGGACCTAGCAGAATATCGCCCTGCCACACCCCAAACCCGTCCACAACCTCATGCTCCACGGCCATCCCCTGAAACACGGAGACCCGCCGTTCCACCGGCCGCCCGCTTTCCACGATCCCCGCTGTTTCTTCGATCCCGTCCAGCGCCCCAATCTCCGGAATGGAGAACGGCAGCGTCGGGATTTCATCGTTCATCTGAACTTCCACGGCTACCCGTGAACCCGGAATCGCCCGCGTCCAGAAGTCGCCCGATTGCTGCGGCCCGGCGCCCCGCAATGGCCCCACAATACGTGTTACCTGATTCTGCGAATCGAGGCCATAGATGTATAGCTTAGCCCCCTCCGGCAGACGAAAATCCTTGAAATGCAAACGCATAGCGGCCGCCCCGGAGCTCGAAAGCGTGAGCACCAGAACACGGTCGGAATTGTCTGTGGTGAAAAATTGGAACGCTTCGTCCGGCATTGGCGGCAGCGTCCGGATCAGCCCTTCCGGGGCCTGACGCGTGGCTACGGTACTCGCCTCCCACGCCGGTGCCTGATCAATCCATCCCCAAGCGGGGGCCTTCAGTTCGGTTGGGTCCTGTGCAAAAGCGGCAGAAATGATGGCGGTGAATGCAACGAGCAATCTCATCCTTGAATACCTCCCTTAGTGACCGGCCGCGACCCGCGTGGCGCGCGGCGAGTAGTACTGCGGGTTCCCATGACCCACCATCGACTGATGAAGGAACTGTATGTGTCAGGGGAACACCCTAATGGGGAGAAAGAAGAGACCTTAGGTCTGCTTGGGGCTCAGTTGGGAGAAAGGCGGGTCCCGGCGCGGTTTCCTGATTCCAGGCTTTGCCAACTGTCCCGGTTAGGAACTGCACAGTTAGAGCCAGGGGGGCCGAACACATCAACCCGTCTCACCTAGTATACAAACATGTTCGGTAGTAGTACTGTTTTTCTTTAGGACATATTCCTATTCGTCGTCATCTATCTCACTCTCGGCTTCCTTCGCTCGGGCGGCAGCCGCCTCCGGCCCACGCCCATAGCGCGACGAATAGACTTCCTTAACCGACCGGAACCCCGCAAAGTTGAAGCGGCAAAACTCACATCGCAAACGCTTTGCCCCCAGCCGCAGCCACACCAGCGTCCAGAACCGCGGAATATAATGAGACTCGCTCCAACTGCTCAACACCGTGCGGTAGCAGCGTGGGCACCGGCTGTAGCGTAGATCCGCAAGCCGCCACACCCGGCTCGTGAAGCGGTACTGGCAGTCCCGGCATCGCAACGGGTGGATCCCAAACATGGCCGCCATGCGCTCCACTATCGATTTGTATCGTGCATGGCGGATATGATCAGATCCGCAACTGGGGCAATGCACCTGCCGGTCGCCGTTCGTCAAAGGGGGCTCGGACTCCTTCTTCAGTCTATACAATCGGCGGTTCGCTCCGCCGGAAGAGGTTACCGCGTGGCCATCGCCCGCTTTCGGGCAACATACTGATTGAGAAATAGGTGAAACGCCTGAACGAGCGCCTGCCGAACCTCCCCATTCCCTTTCACCGTAGCTTCATCGATCTGGCTCACCGCCAGCAGGTCGCGCGTACTGGAAGTGATAAACACGTCATCCGCGTTCACAATCCGCCGCGGATCAATCTCCCCTTCCTCCACCGTAACGCCGGGGACAGAGATCTCCTCCAGCAGGATCGCCCGAGTCACCCCAGGCAGGCACCCCGACGACAACGGAGGCGTTACCACCCGGCTCCCCTCCACCATGAAAATGTTGGCCGAAGTGCATTCCGACACACACCCCTTATGATCCAGAAGCAGTGCCTCATCAAAGCCCTTCGATTGCGCTTCCTCCAGCATCGTCAGGTTCATCGACCAGGAGAGAATCTTCGCCCCCGAGAAGGGCGAATCCCCATGCCGCGCTTGCGCTTTGGTTCTCAGCCGCACACCCGGCGTCCAATTCGCCAGCTCCTTGGTGAACGCCACAATATCGTAATCGCGGGCAATCGCCGGCCCTTCAAACATCCCGCCGCGATTGCGGATCACCGCCACACGCAACGTCGAATTCTGCGCTTGATTGGCTTCCACCAACCGCAGCAAATCGCTTTCCATCCCATCGGCATCCGCCGGGAACGGAATGTGCATCAACTCCGCGTCCTTCCGCATCCGCGCGAAGTGGCGTTCCCAGGCAAACAGCACCCCGTCCTGGACTCGCAACGTGGAGAACACGCCCCACCCGTTGAGCAATCCCACCTGGCCTGGGCTCACGAGGTTTTCCGATGTATCGCGAATCTCGCCGTTGTGGAGCAGGAAGCGGTGCATGGCACCATTATCCCAATCCCGCTGGCGTCGAGGCCATCCCTCTTACGGCATCTTGTCCACACGCGTCGTCTGATGCGCCGCTAATCGCCACTGCCCGTTCTTCATCACCCAGAAGTGGATCATCATCACCTTATCGTCGAACGGGCCCTGCGCGTTCACTCCCGTCACCCGCATCCAACTGTGCGTGATCGCCGAATCACCGTGCAGCTTCACGCTCACGTTCTTCTGCTCCATGCTCTTGTAAACCTGCTTGCCCGATTTCACCTTCTCCATATAGGTGGCCTTCGTATCCACAACACCAGAGGCGTGCGCGTACACGATATCGTCCGTGTACATCTTTTCCAGCGCGGCGAAGTCTTTCCCCAGCACCGCTTTGATCCAGTTCTTATCCAGTTGCTCAATCGAAGCGCGGTCCGCGGCAGGAAGCATTGTGCCGTAAAGCACACACAAGGTGAGGAGGCGGCGTGTCATGACCATCGAAGTATACACTGGTTGCGATGCGTTCGTTTCGTGCAGCCGCCATCACCCTCAATGCCTTGCTCGGCGACGTCCCCGGCAACCTCGCCCGCATCGCGATGTGGACGGCTCGCGCCGCCGCCCAACAGGCGGAACTCGTCGTATTCCCCGAACTCTGCGTCAACGGCCACTGCGATCCCGACACCCTGCGCAATGCCGAACTCGTGCCCAGCGGCCCTTCCACAGAGTACTTAGCGCGCCTCGCCGCCGAGCACAATCTGATCCTCTGTGCCGGGCTCAGCGAGCGCGATGGCGAGCACGTCTTCAATACCCAGGTGCTCATCGGCCCACAAGGCTTCATCGGAAAACAGCGCAAGATTCATCTCTCCCGCGACGAGGTCCTGTTCTTCCAACCAGGCAGTGACCTACACGTGTTCGATCTCGGCTTCTGCCGCGCCGGCATCTCCATTTGCTACGACGGCTGGTCGCCCGAAGTGTGCCGCATCCTCGCCCTCCGCGGCGCCGAAGTGCTGCTTCTCCCCCACGCCTCCCGTATGAAAATGTGGGAGGACAATCCCGCCTCAGAGGCCGCCGCCGCCCAGTACATTGCCGCTTATTTCCACCGCATTTTTCCCGCCCGCGCATTAGAAAACGCCTGCTATTGCATCGTCGTCAACCAGGCAGGCAAGGCCGGCACCGTCCCCCGCTACCCACCACTGCACCCTAACCAGCCCCATCACGCCGGCGGCTGCCTCGTCCTCGATCCCATGGGCGCCACCCTTGCCGAACTGCCTTCCGGCGCCGTGCGCGAAGCCATGCTCATCGCTGACCTCCCTGCCCCAGCCCTGGAAGCGGCCCGGCAATTGCCCAACTATACCATCCGCTCACGCCGCCCAGAGGTCTACGGAGATCTCATCAAGTAAGAAAAGATTTTTTTAGTTGTCAAGCCTACCATCGATCCGTTATACTCCAAAGAATTCAAATCGCTTTATGCGGTTTGTTCTCCCCTCTTACTCTCTCTCCCCGCTCGTTCTTGCTGTCGGTAAACCGGACCACGCAGGTTCCGCGCATCCAATGATTCGCCCCTAGTACTAAGGCGATCATAGTCCTATATCGCGCGGTCCTCCGCATTGTTCCACTGGCCCCGTTTTCCGTACCCTGAACCTATCCATTCGGAGGAATGCACGAAGTGAAAGCGACCTTCTGCCTTGTTTTGGCAGCCGTGGGGTTCGTACACACGGCTAACGCGTTGAGTCCTTGGCCAGCTAACTACGGCACCGGCTTGACGGGAGAATACTTCAATCGCACCGATCTGCGCGGGCCTGTCACCGCCGTGCGCACCGACGCCGAAGTGAACTTCGACTGGGGGATGAACTCCCCGTTGCCGGGCATGCGCGGCTCACAGTATTCCGTGCGCTGGTCCGGTCAGGTCCAGGCGCCGGTGAACGGCAACATCACCCTCGCCGTGCAGGCGGCCTACGGTGTTCGCCTCTACCTCGCCGGCACGCTGGTGTTCGACAAATTCGCTGTTCAGACCACCGGCAAGTACACCGTCACCATCCCCATGCAGGCCGGCTTCAAGTATCGCCTCGTATTGGAAAGCTGGCAGGGCACTGGCGGCGCTGGAGTCAAGCTGCTCTGGACCTATCCCGGCACGGTGGAGCACCCCATCCCCGCCCGCTACCTGTTCGGCGATGCCGTCACCTGGCTCAGCGATCTCCCCACCGTCTCCGCCACCAATGGCGATGGTCCTTATGAAAAGGATCAGAGCAACGGTGGCGCCGCAGCCGAAGACGGCCGCCAGTTGACCATTCAAGGACAGAAATTTATCAAAGGCCTCGGCGTGCATGCCGATAGCGAATTGCGTTTTGCATTGAACGGGAAGTATCTGACCTTCAGCACCTGGATCGGGATCGATGACGAGGCCAGCGACGCCACCGCCGCCATCTTCGAAGTGTGGGCCGATGGCACGCGCCTGTACCAGTCCGGCACCTTCATCGGCATCCAGCCCGCACGCTACTTGACGTTGTCCGTGGCCGGGAAGAACGAACTCAAATTAGTCGTCAAAGGAGCCCTCGGCAGCCCCCACGCCGATTGGGCCGATGCCCGCCTCACCCAGGGCGCCTATCTCAGCGACCTTACCGCCACTACCAGCGTCAACGGCCTCGGGCCCGTGGAACTCGACAAGACCAACGGCGGCCCAACCGCGGGCGACGGAGCCTCGCTCATCCTTGGCGCCGTCCGCTACGCCAAAGGCCTCGGCATGTACGCCCCAGCCGATGTGCGCTACCTCCTCAACAAACAATACACCTCCTTCCGGGCCATGGTCGGGCCCGTCGACGGAGCCACCGGCGGATCCGTGATCTACGAGGTCTACGCCGACGACGTCAAGAAATTCGAGACACCCGTCATGCGCCCCGGCGATGCATCCATCCCCATCACCGTCGATCTCACCTTGGCCACCACGCTGAAGCTCGTCGCGAAGGACGCGGGCGACGGAGCCGCCGGCGACGCCGCCAACTGGGGCGATGCGCGCATCCTCGGGCTCGCCGGCAGTTCCACACCCACCCCGCCACCTACCCCAACTCCCGCGCTCCCCGCCCCAACCGGGCTCACCGCCACTGTGGGTGACCGATTTGTCAGCCTTGCCTGGAATGCTGTTACCGGAGCCACCAGCTACCAGATCTATCGCGGAACTGCCGCGGGCATGTCCACCATGCAGGTAGGCACGGTGAATACACCCGGATTCACCTCGGCAGGCCTCACCAACGGCACTCCCTATTTCTTCCGCGTTGTGGCGGCGAATGCTACGGGGACAGGCACGTTCTCCACGGAAGTCTCGGCAACTCCGCTGGCGCCTCCTCCTCCACCACCGCCGCCTCCACCCGTTACTCCGCCTGGCAGCACAACTGCAACACTCCAACAGGCGTGGCGATTCCTCCGCCAATCCAGCTTCGGCCCCACCCAGGCCACGCTCGACCGCGTCCGCGCCATCGGCATCGACGCCTACCTCGAAGAGCAGTTTGCCGCCGCCCCCTCCACGTTCCCCGATACTCTACTCACCGCCCCGTCGGTCGAATACGTCGAGGAGCACTTCTACCGCAACACCCTCGTCGGTACTGACCAGCTTCGCCAGCGTGTCGCCTTCGCACTCAGCCAGATCTTCGTCGTCTCGGCCGTCGAGGTCGATTGCGCCGAAGCCATGGTCTACTACCTGCGCATCCTCCAGAACGGAGCCTTCGGCAATTTCAACGACCTGATGCGCCAGATCGTGCTCCATCCCGCCATGGGTGAATACCTCGACATGGTCAACAATGCCAAGGCCGACACCACCCGCGGCTTCCTCCCCAATGAGAACCTCGCCCGCGAGCTGATGCAGTTGTTTACCCTCGGCCTCACCGAACTGAACGTGGATGGAACACCCAAGCTCAATCCACAAGGCCAACAGGTTCCCACCTACGATCAGACCACGGTCATGAATCTCACCCGCGCCCTCACCGGCTGGACCTATCCCGACGGTGTCGCCGGCAATCCCACCCGCCTCAACTACACCGCGCGCTATGACCTCCCCATGGAGCCCGTCGAGCGCCAGCACGACAACGGGCAGAAGACGGTCTTCGGTCAGGTTTTCCCCGCCGGACAAACCGCATCGCAGGACTTCGACCAGGCCATGCGCGTCATCTTCAATCACCCCAACGTCGGCCCCTTCATCGCCCGCTCTCTGATCCAGAAGCTCACCTCCAGCAACCCCAGCGCCGCCTATGTCCAGGCCGTCGCCGAAGTGTTCAACAACAACGGCAGCGGCGTCCGTGGCGATCTGCGGGCAGTGGTGAAGAAAATCTTCACCCACCCCGAAGCGCAGCAATTGGGCACTACGCTCAGCGGCAAAATGCTCGAGCCGGCCCTCTTTGTCACCAGCATCGTGCGCCCCCTCGGCACCAACGTCACCGATCATCCCTTCATGAGCGACCTCTCCTCTGAGATGGGCCAGCGCATCTACCATTCCCCATCGGTCTTCAATTACTTCTCACCCGGCTATCGCATCGCGGGCACGGGACAAATCGGACCGGAGTTCCAGATCTACACCACTGCCACCGCACTCACCCGCGCCAATTTCGTGGCCCGGCTCTTCAACGGCTCCTTCGGCAGCTCGGTCACAGTCGATCTCACCCCCTACACCACCCTGGCGGCCACGCCCGACGCCCTCATCGACAAAGTGGCCTCCCTATTCCTCGGCGGCCAGATCCCTTCCCAATTGCGGACTACCATCACCACCGCCGTGCAGGCAGCTAGATCCAATCGCGAGAAAGCGCAGACAGCCTTGTACCTGGTTCTGTCTTCGCCCTACTACCAGGTCGACCACTAAGAGGACAAAACCAAATGCGCACAAGACGTGAATTCATCAGGAAGTGTTGCGGGCTCGCCGCTGCCGGCGCGGCCTCGCATGTCACCCGCTTGGGCCTGGTCAACGCCGCGGCCCAATCCACCGGAGGCTACAAAGCGCTGGTCTGCGTGTTCCTCTTTGGGGGCAACGACAACAACAACACCGTGGTTCCACTGGGAACCACCCCCGCCTTCGCCGACTATCAACGCATGCGCGGAACACTGGCGCTGCCGGCCAACACGCTGCTCCCCGTGGGAGCCAGCTACGGCCTGCACCCACGCCTCACCATGCTCCAGACGCAGTTCACGCGCAACAAACTGGCCGTCGTGCTCAACGTCGGCTCGCTGGTCCGCCCTGTCACCCGCGATCAGATCCGCCAGGGACAGGCCCAGTTGCCTCGCAATCTCTATTCCCACTCCGACCAGGTGTCGCAGTGGCAAAGCTCCAATCCCTCCGGCGCAAGCGCCACCGGCTGGGGCGGGCGCGTCCACGATGTCATCGGCAGCGTCGGCTCCACCACCTTCCCGGCTGGCGTTTCTCTCAACGGCAACGCCCTCCAACTCGTGGGACAGACCGCCCGCGCCGTGAACCTCAGCCCCGGATCCAACTTCGGCCTCGATACCTTCGGCAGCGCCTCCACCGCCCGCCTCGCCGCCATGCAGCAGATCCTCACCTTCGACAGCGGCGTGCAGATGATTGGTTCCGCCAACGGCATCATGGCCAGCGCACTCCGCGGAGCGCAGGAAATCAACGCCGCCCTCAACAGCGCCGCCCCCCTGGTAACGCAATTCCCCAACTCCGGCATCGGCGGCCAATTGGAGCAGGTAGCCCGCGTCATGCGCGCCCGCACCGCCCTCGGCATGACCCGCCAGCTCTTCTTCTGCGGCATGGGCGGCTACGACACCCACTCCGATCTGCTCCCCAGCCAGGACGACTTGTTCACCACCCTCAACGCCGCACTCACCTCGTTTCAAGCGGCCCTCGAAGAGATGGCCATTGTCGATAGCGTCGTCACCTTCACCGAATCCGAATTCGGACGCACCGGCAATCCATCCACCAGCGTCGGTTCCGATCACGCCTGGGGCAGCCATCACTTCGCCTTCGGCGGACCCGTCACCGGCGGCATGTACGGCCGTTTTCCAACCCTGGCCCTCCAGGGCCCCGACGATGCAGGCGACCGCGGTCTGTGGATCCCCACCACTGCCATCGATCAGTACGCCGCCACGCTCGCTGCCTGGTACGGAGTCCCCGATGCGCAGTTGAGCACCATCTTCCCGAATCTGGCCAACTTCACCACGCCCAGGCTCGGCTTCGTTTGAAAAAACGCCGCGTCCTGCGCTCCACCGCGCATTGTGGTACTGTCGAACCCTACCATGACCCGCGTCATCCTGATAGGCTACGACCCACAATTCGTGGATTTTACCGACCCCGCGTTCCCGCCAGGAATGAACGCCGAGAAAGTCCATGCAGGCATCGCGATTGCGATGAAACAGTTCGCGGATAGGGGCTGGGAAGCTGACCTCGGCTTGATCCGGCCCGATGCATCCGCCGGCCCAGCTGTCGAATCCCTGCTCGCTGCCAAGAACTACGATTGCGTGGTCATCGGAGCCGGGGTCCGCTTGCCGCCACGCGGCCTCGCGCTATTCGAAACCGTAATCAACGCCGTTCACAAGGCTGCCCCAGGCTCGGCGATTGCCTTCAACACTATCCCTCAAGATAGTGCCGATGCAGCCGCCCGTTGGTTGCCGTCCTAGCCAATCGAATCCGCCCCCTACCTCGTCAGTTTTCGTATCCGTTGGTTGTTGGGATCCGCCACCAGAACAGAGCCCGTCGAGTCGATCGCGAGCCCAATTTCGGTGCCGAATAGCGCATCACTCGCCGGTCCGCCGTCGCCTCCAAAACCGGCAACCCGCGACCCCGCGATGCCCCACGATTTGCCTTCTCTGTCAAAACGGCATACCCGCGAGTTGCCCGCCACAAACAGGTTGCCCTCCGCATCGGCAGCCATACCCGACACCGTGTTGGACGCGCACAGAATCGCAGCATTCGCATCACCGGGAGTGCCCACCGGATTAGTGGGCGAAACGCTGGTCATCGCTCCCGACGCCGCCTGCACCTTCCGCAACCGCAACGCCGCGCTCTCCACCACAATCAGATCTCCGGCCCCGTCAATCGCCAGCAACGTGGGCCCCGCCAATGGAGTGCTCCTCGCCGGTCCGTCCCCTGCCACTCCCCGCAGACCTGTCCCCGCATATCCAAAGACCGTCCCGTTCCCCACCACGCGAACCCGGTTCGAAACCCGATCGCTGATGTACAAGATGCCGGACTTGTCCACGGCCAGCCCGTCGATCGACTGAAACGACGCGTCCACTGCCGGCCCCTCATCGCCCGCGTCCCCTGCGCTCCCGCTCCCGGCTACAATCTCCACACTCCCGTCTGCCCTGAGCCTGCTCACCCGCCCGAAACCACGCGATGCAAAATACACGCCCCCTTCCCCATCCGCCGCCAGCACCGTCGGCCCGGTGATTTCCCTTTCGCCTCCCGCTACCGTGCCCATCGTCCCTGCCGCCGCCACTTGCCGTATCCGGTTGTTCCCCGTATCGGCGATCCACAGTCCACCGTTGTCGTCGGCGGCAACCGCGCTTGGAAAGTTCAGTTGAGCCTCCGTCGCCGGTCCGCCATCCCCTCCAAACGGCAGCCGTCCCGCCGCCACTTGCTTTGCCCCATCTTTCTCCACTCGCACCACTAACCCCGCCCCATCCAGCACCAGCAACTTTCCCCCGCTATCCACGGCAATGTCCACCGCATTTCCTTCCCACACGGCTCCCTCAATGACCCCAGCGGCGTTGATCACAAATACCGATCGCGCCGAGCCATCCACCACATAGATTTCCCCCTCGCGGCCGCACGCGATCGCCCCAAGCTGTCCAAATGGCGACCCCACCGCCGCCGTGCCCACCACGGATTTGCCAAACTCCCCGCTGCCCGCAACCAGCAACAATTCCTCGCCGCTTAGCCGGAAAACCTGGCTCCGCGTGGCAATGTAGGTGTTCCCCTTCGCATCCACCGCAACACGGTTGGGAATCCCATTCAGCGTCACCCGCGAGCCCAACCCCGCAATCGGCTGCGCGATTCCCTCCTTCTGCACACGCGCCACAACCCGGTTCCCGCTATCGGCAACCACCGCCGTCCCATCGGGCCCCACCGCCACGGACACAAAACTTGCAGGCAACGGCATCGGAAGACCACTGAAGGGCCGGAACGTCTGCCGCTCACCAGCCGGCGTACGTATGTATATCTCAGGCCCCGACACCGAGTACAGATACCCCGCACCATCCGCCGCAATCGCCGGGGTCGGCGGAATACTCGGCTTCACCGTCCGCACCACCCCGTCCGCCTCCAGTGCCCGGATTCCCAAAAATGGATCGCTGATGTAGACCGTCCCATCCCCGGCAGCCGCGATCCCCTGCGGCCGGTACAACAGAGCCTCGGCCGCCAGAACCCCGTCCTGGTTCGGCAGAGAGCCCGCGATCGTCTCTACCCGATATCCACCCGGGTCCTGAGCCGCCGCTCCGCACGCCAGCAATATCAGTAACGCTGCCCCTCTCTGTCGCGCCCTGCCACCTCGAAACATGTTTCCCTACTCCACGCCCTTCTTCTTCCCCGCGCCCCCGCCACCAATCTCCGATCCCCAATCGGTGCGCTTCGGCCCGGTCCACTGCTCGGCGAACGTCCGCTTCGCCCAAGCCTCATACGCCGCGTTCAACCGCGATACCACCTCCGCATGCTGCGCCGCCACATTCCGCAACTCCGTCCGGTCCTCGTCCATATCGTACAGTTCCCACGGGTCCATGTACTTCGACACCAGCTTCCACTTCCCATCCCGCACCGCGCGGTTCCCCTCGTGCATGAAAAACAGCGGCTGCTTGCGCCCCAGCGGCTTCCCCGCAATCGCCGGCAACAAACTCACTCCCTCCGGCGCAAGAACAGTCACCCCGCGAATCTGCCCCGGAACCTTCGCCCCAGCCGCGTCCGCCACAGTCGGCAAAATATCCACCAAATGCCCCGGCTGCTTCTCCCACTTCCCTTCCCGCTCTTTCGCAATCCCCGCCGGCCAGTGCGCAATCAACGGCGTCGCAATCCCGCCCTCGTGCGTGAAATGCTTGTACCTCCGGAACGGAGTGTTCCCCAACGTCGCCCAGTTCATCCCCAAAAACACCGTCGACGCCGGCCCGCCGGCCCTGCTGCCTTCCAATCTCCCCCGTGGTCCGCTCTCTGCGTTCCCACCGTTGTCGGACATAAACAAAATCAAGGTATCGTCCAACACACCGCGCTGCTTCAACCCATCCACCAGCCGCCCAATGGCGCGATCGAGCGCCGACATCGTCGCCGCGAAGATCGCCATGATCTCCTCAAACCGTTCCTTCTCCTTCGCCTCCACCTTGTCCCACGCAGGCGTATCCGGTGGCCGCTCCGACATCCGCCAGCTCTTCTCAATCAGCCCCATCTTCACCTGCCGCTCATACCGCGCCGCCCGCAACTTATCCCAACCATCACGGAACTTACCCCGGAACCGCGCGATATCCTCCTCCGGAGCCATTAACGGAAAATGCGGAGCATTATGCGCCAAATACAGGAAGAACGGCTTCTTCTCCTTCCGCGCCTCATCAATGAACTGCAGCCCGTACTTCGTCCAAAGATCCGTGCTGTACCACGAGCCCCCCACTTCCGCCGCGTTAAGCGCCAGTTCCTTCCCGTCCAGATACAGCTTCGTCGATTCCTTCCCCGCCTGATCGGAGTAATACACTCCGCCCGCCGCCATGTTCAAACTGCGCTGGAATCCCCGCTGCCACGGCCCCGTGCCGTGCTGCTGCCCGACGTGCCACTTGCCCGTCATCGCTGTGAAATAACCCGCCGGCTGCAACACCTCGGCGATCGTCACACTCTCATCCACCAGCCGCCCGCGATAGCCTCGCGAACCGGGACGCACATCGTTGTCCAGATGCCCCATCCCCGCCTCGTGCGGATACAACCCCGTCAGCAGCGCCGCCCGGCTCGGGCTACACCGCGCGGTGTTGTAAAACTGTGTAAACCGCACGCCGCGCGCAGCCAGCCGGTCAATGTTCGGTGTCGGGATCTCCCCGCCATAGCAGCCGATATCGGAAAACCCCATATCGTCCACCAGGATCACCACCACGTTCGGACGCTTCCGCGCCCCCTGGGCAAACGCAGCCGCGCCCGCGCCCAATACTGGAAAGAATGTTCTGCGTGTCACTCGCTAGACACTATATCGCAACGAACAGCGTGTCCCGTCCCAACAGCCACTCCGGATCGAACCGCCGCTTCACGGCCCGCATCGATTCCATCTCCTCCGGCGTATACTGCAAGTCCAGCAGGTGCCGCTTTCGCTTCCCCAATCCATGCTCGGCGCCCACCGTCCCGCCCAACCGCACCGCCTCGCGCGCCAGTTCCACCATCAACGCCTTCCCCCGGTCAAACTCCTCCTGCGACGACGGCAGGATGTTGATGTGCACATGCGCATCGCCGATATGCCCGAAGATCACATAACGGCCCGGCAACTCCGCCTCCAGCCGCTCCCTGTAAATCCGCAGCATCTCACTGTTCTGCTCCACCGGCACAGCGTAGTCCGAGTTCTGCTTCAAATACCCGTTCTTCCGCACCGTATCATTCACCAGCTCCGGCAGCGCATGGCGAAACTTCCGGAACCGCTCGCGATCCGCCGCCGTAGCCGCGAACCACGATGCCTCGTCGAGTGACCCCGTCTCAATCAGCCGGTCTGCCCACGCGTCGATATCGTCGGAATCCTCGCGATCCAGTTCCTGCTCAATCAGCAACGCCGCCTGCGCCTCGCGAGGAATATCGTCAAACCGCGTGCGCAGCAGAGCGAGCGAAGGAGCGTCAATATATTCCAGCATCTGTAGCCGTGGAATCCCGCGCCACGCCTCCACCGCCGCCAGCGCCGCTTCATCCCCGGTGAAAAAAATCACGCCAGTCAACAAATGTTTCGGAGCGGGCAGCAACTGCAACTCCGCCTCCGTCACAATCCCCAGCGTCCCCTCCGATCCGATAAACAGATCCAGGTAATCCATCCCCGGCTTCAGCCAGTAGCCAGCCGAATGCTTCGTCGTCGCCGGCATCGAAATCGCCGGCACATCGAACGGCGCCGCCTGCCCGCGCCGCAGCTCCAACACCGTGCCGTCAATCAGCACCACCCGCAACGCCAGTACATGCCGCCGCGTATCCCCATAACGGAAACTCCGCGACCCGCTCGCGTTGGCCGCGATATTCCCCCCAATCGCCGAGCTGTTCTCCGTCGGATCTGGAGCATACAACTGCCCCGACTGCGCCGCCGCGCTTTGAATCTCTTTGAGCAACACCCCAGCGCCCGCAATCGCCCGTCCCGGAAACACTTCCAGCCGCCGGAACTTCTCCATCGAAATCACCCACCCGCCATGCGCACAACGTCCACCCACAATGCCCGTTCCCGCGCCCGATACCGTCACCGGCATCCGCGCCGCCCGAGCCCGCGCCAGCACGTCAATCAACTCCGCTTCCGTCGCCGGTACGAACAACTCCGACGCTTCGCCCTTATATCCGGAAGCGTCTTCCAAATACGTTTCAGGTACAGCCATCGCCGGTTCCCTAAACCTCCAAAATCACCGGCATGATCAACGGCCGCCGCGACGTCTGCTTATTAATAAACCGCCGTAAATCCGTCCGGATCTTCTCCTGCATCACGCCCCAATCGGTGCGTTCCTCGGCGCTCGAGCTCTCCAGCGTCCGCGCTACCACCTGCCGCGCTTCCTTCATCAAATCACTCGCGTCTTCCAGCGATTTGAATCCCCGCGACACAATCTCCGGCAGCGTCTCGCTCTTGCCCGTGTGCTTGTTGATGGCGATGATCGGCAACACAAACCCATCTTCCGAAAGATGGCGCCGGTCGCGAATGACGACCTCCTCCACCACCTCATCCACACTGCCCGAATCGATGCATACGCGGCCCACAGAAACCGCTTCGCCCTTCTTCGCTCCGCGCTTGTCGATCATGAGGGTCTCGCCCGTCTCAATCACAAAGCTCTCATCAATGTGCGCGCCCACCACGTCCGACGCCAGCTTGGCGTGCTTCACCAGTTGCCGGTATTCCCCGTGCACCGGCATGAAATACTGCGGTTTCACCAGCGCCAGAATCAGCTTCAGCTCCTCCACACTCGCATGCCCCGATACGTGCACCGGCGGATTCATCGGCCCGTAGACCACCTCCGCCCCGCGCCGCGCCATGTGGTTGATCATCCGGTAAATCGGCTTCTCGTTCCCCGGAATGATCCTCGCGCTGAGCACCACCAGATCGCGTGGCCGCAGCGACAGGTGCTTGTGATTGTCCACCGCTACCCGCGCCATCGCCGACATCGGCTCGCCTTGCGTCCCGCTGATCGACACGCATACCTTATCCGCCGGCACCTGCATGATGTCCTGCGGACGCAGCAGAATATTGTCCGGAATGTGCAGCAGACCCAGGTTGTGCGCAATCTCGCTCACGCTCACCATGCTCCGCCCGAGAAACGCGACCTTGCGCCCGTTCTCTTTCGCCAGGTCCAGCACATGCTGCATGCGGTGAATCGAACTCGAAAACGTCGAGATCACCAGCCGCCCTTCGGCCCGCCGGAACAGATCCTCCATCCGCGGACGCACCGCCCGTTCGCTCTCCGTAAATCCCGGCCGGTCCACGTTCGTCGAATCGGACAACAGCAGCAGCACGCCTTCCCTGCCATACTCGGCGAACTTGTGCAGATCAAACGGCACATCGTCCATCGGCGTCTGGTCAATCTTGAAATCGCCCGTGTGCACCACCAGCCCCAGCGGCGTACGAATCCCCAGCGCCAGCGAGCTCGAAATCGAGTGCGTCACATGGATGCATTCCACCGTGAACGGACCCGCTTCAATCTCGTCTCCCGGCTTCACTTCATGCAGATCCGGATCCTCGTCCAGATCGTGCTCTTCCAGCCGCCGTTGCACCAGTGCCAGCGTCAGCGCCGTCCCGTATACCGGAACGTTCAGTTGCCGCAGAAAAAATGGCACCCCGCCAATATGATCCTCGTGACCATGCGTGAGAATGAGCGCCCGGACCTTTTCCTTGTTCTCCACCAGATAGGTGAAGTCGGGAATCACGACATCGACACCCATGAGCTCCGCATCCGGGAACATCATTCCGGCGTCAATCACGATAATGTCATCGTTGTATCGAAGGGCTAGGCAGTTCATTCCGAACTCCCCAAGACCGCCCAGGGGAATGACCTGCAATTTGTGATCGGACATGTTGAATCTTCTAGGCTAGCATGTCCCGCGTACCGACAAAATAATTTGTCTTGACATCGTGAAGCTTTCGGTGAACAATCGTTCTGTGCCCACCACCCCTTCCCTCCACCTCGTCCAAACCCACCAGGCCGCCGCCGCCCTCCTCTCCCCTCCACGCCTCCGCATCCTTGAACTCCTCGCCTCCCCTGACTCCGCCGCCGGACTCGCCCGCCGCCTCTCCCTCCCCCGCCAACAGGTCAACTACCACCTCCGCGAACTCGAGCGCGAAGGCCTCGTCGAACTCTTCGAAGAACGCCGCAAAGGCAATTGCATCGAGCGCATCCTCCGCGCCAAAGCCAAGTCCTTCCTCCTCTCCCCTGCCGTCCTCGGCCCCCTCTCCGCCAACCCCGACGAGGTCGCCGACAAACTCTCCGCCGCCTACCTCCTCGCCCAATCCGCCCGCACCATCCGCGACCTCTCCATCCTCTCCGCCCGCGCCCAAAAGCAGAACAAGCGCATCGCCACCATGACCCTTCAGGTCGATGTCCGCTTCGCCTCCGCCGCTCATCGCAACGCCTTCGCCGAAGAACTCACCGCCTCCATCGCCAACCTCGTCACCCGCTACCACGACGAACACGCCGAAGGCGGCCGTAACTTCCGCTTCCTCATCGGCGCGCACCCCGCTCTGGGCCGCATCGAAGAACAAGATCCGCAAAACCTCACATTGGAGTAATCATGTCCGAAGAAAAACCCCGTTCCTACGAAGTTTCCATTGAAATCGACGCCCCACCCAGCGAGGTGTGGAAAGCCATCGCTACAGGCGACGGCATCTCCCGCTGGTTTGCCCCCGAGGTCAAAGTCGAGCCCGGCGAAGGCGGCTCCATCTTCATGTCCTGGGGCCCCGGTATGGAGGGCACCAGCAAAATCGAAGTCTGGATCGAAAACCAGCACCTCTGTGTCGCCGACTATCGCAACCAGCCCTACGGCTGCGCACCAGGCGCTCCAACCACCGAGGCCGAAGCCGCCCCGCGGCGCATTGCCGTCGAGTACTTCCTCGAAGGCAAAGGCGGCAAAACCACCCTCCGCCTCGTCCACTCCGGATTCGGCAACTCCGCCGGCTGGGACGCCGAGATGGAATCCACCAAGCGAGGCTGGCCTACGTTCTTCCGTGTCATGAAGCACGGCATTGAAAACCACCCCAACGAGCCCGCCAAGGCCGTCACCCTTTGCATCCCCTCGCCGCACCATTCCACCGAAGCCTGGAAGCGTTTCGAGCAGGCCATCACCGTTGATTCCGGCCAGTTCACGCTCCGCTCACCCGAAGAGACGGTCCACGGGAAGTCCCTGCTCTTCGGCGAACGCCATTTCGCCGGCGCCGTCGAGGATTGGAACAACGCCCTCGTCTCCATCGTCTGCGAGTCCTTCCCCGGAGCCCCCGACAGCGTCCTCTACTTCATGCTCACCCTCTACGGCCCCGCCATCACGCAGGCCGAAGCCATCGGTGCCCGCTGGAACAAAGCGCTCACTACTCTGGTGAGCTGAAGTCCATCTCCATCGGCAACAGCATCTGTTGTCCGCGCTCCAGGCTGATTCGGGCGTGCCACATGCGCGCCCCAGCCACATCTCCCAGATCCTCCAGCACCGGCACCAGGTCCCGCGCAAACGAGTCGCAAATCGCCGCGTCCCCCTTCTCAAACGCCGCTTCCGCCATCATCCGTAACATCTCCGCCTGCTCCGGCATCCGCTGCGCCAAGCGCGCAATCCGTTCTCCCCGCCGCGCCAGTTCCGATGCAAACGCCAGATCCCCCCACTCGAGCAGCCGCCGCACCGCCAAAAACAAATCGGGCAGAATTTGTTCTCCCGCATCGTCCTTCGCCAACGACAGCGCCGCCTCGGCATGCTTCCGCTCCCATTCCACCGATGCCTTGCCTGTCCACACTCCCGGCACCCGCATCCATCCGCCCTGCCGGTCCAGCCACTGCAATCCATCCAGCCCGACGCCCATCCGGTGCAGCACCGCCGGCCACAACGCATCCTTGCGGCACGCCGCCAACCCCGCCGGCCATTTCTCAGCCTCAACACTCCGCCGCTTCGGCAACACCACCGGATCAAACTCCCCCATCTCCATCCGCGACGTCACTACCGCCGAGGTCCATCCGCCTTCCGGCAGCAATTCCAGATGCCCCACCCGGTCCGCCCCATCCAACACCAGCAACAGCCGCCGTTCTTTCATCACCCGCCGCAGTCGGCTGCAACTTGCCTCCGTATCCTCAGTCAATTTCATCCCCAGCAGCGACGCCGCATCGCCCGTCGTCTCCGCCGAACTCCGCCCAGCGCAGCTCACCCACAGCACATCCTCGAATTCCAGATAACAACGCCGCACAAACTCCAGCGCCAAATCCGTCTTCCCCGCCCCCGCCGGACCCTGCGCCGCCACAATCCCCGGCATCTCCACCGCCTGCTCGTGCCACGCCGCCAACGCCGCCCCATCCACCGGCAGCGCATCCTCGCCAGGCAAAAACCGCCGTGGCTGCTCGCCCCGCCGCACTTCCATAATCCACTCCCGCAGCGCGCCCACCACGGGCTGCGCGTTCCCCCGAGCATCCACAAACCGGTAACGCGGCCTCCGCCGCTCCATCAACTCCGGATGCCGGCAATCCCCAGTCAATACAACCAGCACCCTGCTTCCGTTTTCCTCCGGTTCCTCCCAAAGCGCGCGTTGCCATTCTTCCCTTACCCACCGCGCCGGAGCCGTGTCCTTCGACAACAACACCACCACAAAATCCGCGTCCCAGAACGCCCCGATTCCCTCCACAAAACGCCCGTCTGTCTCCATCCGGACTTCCATCCGCAAACCAGCCTTCAGCCGTTCCCCGATCTCTTCCGCCAGCTTCCGATCCCCAACCGAACCATGTATCCCAATCTTCATCACGAAGGAAAGCCTAGCACGCCCGCTCAACGATTCTCCAGCACCACGGCCTTCAGTTCCTTCATCTCTCGCGCGCCTTCCTTCAAACTCAGTGTCACTGCCTTCGCCTCGTGCTCCTTCAACGTATCCGCATCACTCACTTCCCCCGGGTCCGCCTCAAACGCGTACAGCCGGTATTCCCCCGGCGCCACTCCCCGGAAACGAAAACTCCCATTCTGGTCCGAAGTGAGCACCTTCTGCAAATCGCCCAGCCGTTGCGGTTTCGCCGAAAGCGGATGCAGCACCACCGCCGCCCCCGGCAATATCTTCCCGTCTTTGTTGGTCACGCTCCCCGTCACCTCCGCGGCCTTCGCTGACACCACCACCTCCAGTCCGGCCACGGCGCTCGGAGTCACCGTGATCCCATTCTCCAAAACATCCACCTCGCCCATCCGCACACTCTTCAGGTAATACTCAGCAGGCATACCGTACAGCCGCACCATGTACTGATCCGGAATCACCGTGGCGATGCGAAACCCGCCGTCCTGCTGCACCTTCGCACTCGTCATCATCGGCCGCATCACTGGCTGCACCGGGGTCAGCGCCACGTTCACCGCGTCCATGTTCCCCGTCGCCTCCCCATCGGATTCCACCTTCACCGATCCGCTCACCTCCACTCCCGCCCCCAGCCGGATCGTTACTCCTTCCACATCGCGCTCGCCGATCTCCACCGTCTCTTGCCCGGCGAGTTGATTTTGTGGCCCTTCCCAAAACATCGCGCTCACCACGTAGCTCCCCGGCCGCAGCCCACGCAACTCGAACTCTCCATTCGGCCCGCGCCACATCGTGCTGTTCCGCCCCATGGCGTAAACCGCCACCTCAGGGATGCCCTTCGATGTCGCCGACACCTCGCCGCCGCGCGATCCCGAAGGCGCACCCGTCACACGCCCGCGCACGCGAAACGTCCGCACCTTGCGCATCTGAACATCCACACCCTGCATCATCGATCCCACACCCACACTCAACTGCGTCGCCCCGCTCACATCCATCGTCCCCGGATAGTACGTCGTCGGATATCCTTCATCCGGCGCCGCCGCCGCCGACCGGTCCACCCCTCCAAATCCCATATACGATCCCCGGTGAATCACCCCGAGATAATATTTCCCCGGCCCGATCCCAAACATCCTGTATTCCCCCAAATCATTCGTCGCCGCCCCGCCCGTCGGCATCAATTGCCGTTTACCCTGCATGGTGCGGTAGCTCAGCAACTGCAATTGTGCATATTGCACCGGATCGCCGTCTTCATCCAACACCCGCCCTGTGATCACGGCATGCGGCTGCATCCGGAACTCGACATCTTTCATCGATTGCCCTTTAGCCAGCGTCAACGTCGTCCCCATCCGGTTCAGCGCCGTCGCCCCATACGACGTCCGCACAAACCCCGGCTTATCCACCGAGAACCGGTACTGCCCCGGCTCCACGTCTTTCATCGAAAACTTGCCTTCGGCATTCGTCGCCGTAGTAAGGGGCACAGCCGCTCCGCGCGAATCCATCGGTTGTAGAGTTAGGGATGCTTTGCGCACCGGCTCACCGGTTATCGCGTGCTTCACCACGCCATCCAGCCTGCAAAGTTCCTCCGGCTTGGTGGTCGTCTGACCCCAAGCCATCACCGAGCACAGGAGTAATAGAAACCACATTGTCGCTACAGACGACAATTGCGTCGGAAAGGTTTCCCCGGAAGTGATACGCTGAATTATCGATGCTTTCGCGTCAGGTTATTCCGCTATTTGCGCTTATCCTGCTGTTTTCCGTAGAGGCATTCGCGCAATTCCGCCTGGTCGCAGGCGGCCAAACCATCACGCAAGTCGCCTTCGACAACCCCACAGGTCCGTTAACGTCTCGGTTCTACGTACTCGAAGCGACATCCGGCCCAGCCATCGACTTCATCGCCACCGCCTCCACGGCATCAGGCGGAAACTGGCTCAGCGTTATCGTATATCCTTCCGAAACCACTTCAGGCACCACAGGCAACAGTTTAGAGATTCGCGTCAATCCGAATCTCCCGTTGGGCTCGTACTCCGGCACCGTCCTATTTCAGCAGCGAGGCAACCCAACGGTGCAACTCACTATTCCGGTTTCTCTGGCCTTTACCATCTACGCCAGTCCATCAACCATCAATCTCACCCAAGTGTTTGGCAGCCCTGCCCCAACACAAACAGTCACCTTGTCCACCTACAACGGGAACCCATTCACCTACACAGCGCAGGTAACGTCAGGAGTAACACTCGCATCCATCACATCCAAAACCCCAGGGAGTGCGACCGTCCACGTTGTTTTCCTCACCTTCAACTCCGGCCTCACACCTCTTAGTAATCCATATACCGGCAACTTGCGCATCACCATACCCGGCATGCCAGAAGCCATCGACATCCCCATCTCCCTGAGAGTCGTCTCAAGCTATACTGTCACTCCGACGGCCATTAACCTCAACAGTGGCTATACCTCGTCATCCGCCCTCATCACGCCCTTGGACATTTCCGCACCGTATACATACTCCACACAATCCATTACCTCAACTGGCGAAGGGTGGCTTTCAGTAGAACCCACTCCCCCTACGGCCCCGGTGACCGGCGCGCAAAGCCTCCTCATCCGTGCCAATCCCACAGGCCTGACCGTTGGCCGCACCTATATCGGAACGGTTCGCGTGATCCTCCCCAACCAGTTTCAAGACATCGCCGTAAGCTTTACTCCATGGGGGCCACCAGGTGGCCCCATCACGGGCTATTCCATCACCCCAACCTCCGTCAACCTCGCGGGCAGCAACACGTCCCAACTCGTCACCATCGCCCAGACCACAGCCACAGGAGCATTCTTCTACGCCACCAGCGTCTTCACAAACAGCGGTGGGTCATGGTTAAGCGTGTACCCACAATCATCGGCCAGCTTCGTAGCCGGAACCCAGCAATTCACCATCCTCGCCAACCCCAACGGCCTGAGTCCAGGAGTCACCTACACCGGCACCGTGCGCATCTTCCTCGGCGAACAGGTTCGAGACATCCCCGTCGCCTTCACCCCGGCCGCTCAACCACTCCTCCTCACCACCACCTCCCTCAATGGAGGCATCGCCACCACCCCCTACTCCCAAGCCCTCCAAGCCACCGCCGGACTCACCCCCTACACCTGGACCCAATCCGGATTGCCCGGCGGCCTCACCCTCGACCCCGCCACCGGCGCCATTACCGGCACCACCGACAAACCCGGCACCTACCAAGCCACCATCACCGTGCGCGACAGCGCCCAACAATCCGTCACTACCACCCTCCCCCTCGTCATCCAGCCCGCCCCATCGCAAACACCCAAGCTTTCCTTCGTCCCCCTCACCCCCTGCCGCCTCATGGAAACCCGCTCCGAGTACAACTTCGAAGGACGCACCGGCGCCTTCGGTCCCCCCTTCCTCGGCGCCAACGAAACCCGGACACTCACCTTGTCCGCGTCCAATGTCTGCCAGATCCCCGCAACCGCCGCCGCATATGTCCTCAACGTCACCGTGATTCCGCGCGGTCCACTCGACTTCGTCACCGTCTTCCCCGGCGATGAGTCACGCCCCGAGTTCCGCACCGTCAGTTCCCCCGACGGCCAGATCGTAGCCAACTCCACCATCGTCCGCGCAGGAACCGGAGGCGCCATCAAGGTCTTCGCCTCCGCCAACACCGACCTCCTCATCGACATCAGCGGCTACTTCACCTCCGCTGCAACCCCGGCAGCCCTCACCTACTACCCCATCACCCCGTGCCGAGCCATCGAAACGCGCACCGACTACCGCTCCCCAGCCGGCCCCTTCGGTCCGCCCGCACTCAACACCCGCGAAGCCCGCCGCTTCCGTCTTCCCGAATCGCCGCATTGTTCCTTGCCATCCACGGCCTCGGCCTACTCCGCCACCGTCACCGTCGTCCCGCAAGGCCCCCTCGCCTATCTCACCGCATGGCCGTCCGGCGGCCCGCAACCGAACGTCTCCAGCATCAATTCCTTTCAGGGCCGTGTCCTCGCCAATCACATCATCGTCCCCGCCGGCCTCCAAGGCGCCATCGACATCTTCGCCTTCAATCGCACCGACCTCATCGTCGACATCACCGGCTACTTCGCCCCCGACGACGGCGCGAAGGGACTCTACTACTTCCCCCTCGTCCAGTGCCGCATCGCCAACACGGAAAGCCCCGCCTACACCGACGCCTTCGGTCCGCCCCAAATCGCCAACGAAACCACCCGCACAATCCCCGTCACAAACTCCACTCAATGCCTCGCCATCCCCGCCGCGGCCAAGGCTTATGCGTTGAACGTGACCGCACTTCCCGCCGGCTCCCCAATGCCATTCCTCACCGTCTCCCCATCCGGCCAATCGCGCCCCAACGCCTCCATGCTCAACGCCTTTGAAGGGCAGACCGTAACCAACTCTTCCATCGTCCCCGCCGGCGCGGGAGGGTCCATCGATCTCTTCGCCTATCGCCGAACCCACGTCGCCGTGGAAATCAGCGGCTACTTCGCACGCTGACCGTCCGTTCCACCCGGTCGCTTTCCTTCAAACGGAGATGCTCCGCCTCCGCCGAGTATTCCTCTAGCGCATCGATATCGCCAATATCCGGCCCATCCGCTCCAAACGCATACAGCCGGTACTCACCGGGAGTCACCCCGCGAAAGCGAAACTTGCCATCGGCTCCCGTCTCCACCGTCCTCTGCAAATCACTCCGCCGCCCCGCGCCGCCAAACTGTGGATGGAGCAACACCGTCGTCCGCGCCGCGGGCTTGCCATCAGTATTCACCGCCACACCAGACACCTCCGCCCCTTTCGATGACAACACCACATCCAACCCCTCCACCGGACTCCCCACCACTCGCAGACCGTCCCGCAGTACATCGACTTCACCCACCCGCACCCCTTTCACGAAAAATCCCTCCGGCATCCCGGAAACGGAAATCGAATAATGATCGATACCAGCCTCCGGAATCTCGAATTCGGCATCCTTCTTCACCGAGGCGTATATGTAACTTTGGCCCGCCGCTGCCTCGCGTGGGTGAAACATCACCAGTAGGCTCTGCCAGCCCAATGCCACGCCTTCCTCCGTCCGCACCCTCCCGCGAACCGGCGCCCCTCGCCCCAGCGTCAGCGTCACGCCCTCGGCATCACGCCGCGTGATTACTACTACCTCTCGTCCCATCAGATGCTTCGCCTGCAATGGATCCCAGTGCCTCGCCGACACGATATACGTCCCGGGTAGCAAGCCGCTCACTTCAAAATCCCCGTCGGGAGCCTTCCATGTCTCGATCCTCCGAACCAAGGCGCGCACTGCCGCATCCTCCTGCGGTTGCACCTCCAACTGCCCACCACCCTCTCTCGTCGAGACCCCGCTCACCCGTCCCCGAATCCGGAACGTCGCCATCTTGCGCAGTTGGATATCCATGCCTTGCAAAGGGGAACCGGCCGTCACCCGCACCGCCTTGGCGCCACTCCATACCGGTGTCCCCGGGTAGTACGTGATCGGATACTCCCCTGTATCCGCCGTGCGCTCAATCCTTGCAAAACCGCCAATCACACTGCGCAGTACCGCCGTGGAATGGTTCACGGCCAGGTAATACCGGCCAGGCAGTATTCCGTAGATCCGGTACTCCCCCAAATCGTTGGCCACCGCCGACCCCGCCACCTCCAGTTCTTGCGTTCCCCGCCCCTGCCGCAGAACCAGCGCTTGCACCATCGCCGAAACCAGCGGCTCCCCATCTTCATCAACCACGCGCCCCGCGATCACCCCATGCGGCTGCAACCGGAATTCCAAATCCGAAACCCTCTTCCCCTTCTCCAATGACAGCAGCGAGCCTGGCCGGCCAGCCCCCGCCGCGCTATACTCCGCCCTCACAAAACCAACCTTTTCGGCCCACAGATGGTACACCCCCGCCTTCACATCCTGCATCACGAAGTGGCCCTCTCCGTCCGTCGACGCCTGCAGGATCGAATTCGGGTTCGATCCCCAGGGCGGCCCCAGCCGCACCTTCGCTTTCCCCAAAGGCGCACCCGTCACCGCATTCCGCACCACTCCCTCCACCCGGCACAACTCCGGAGATGGAACGCCCTGCCCCCATGCAGCTATCACAACCAACAACAAAATCCACATTCGTCGCTACAGACGCCACCCAACCCCAAACGGTTCCCTCATACCGCCATCCATGCGACAATAGGAATTTCCCCTCAACACCCTGCATGCAACAAACCCGGAACGAGAAAATTCGTAACATCGCCATCATTGCGCACGTCGACCACGGCAAAACCACCCTCGTCGACGCGATGCTCCGCCAAAGCGGCATCTTCCGCGCCAACGAAGAAGTCGCCGACCGCGTCATGGACTCCAATGCCCTCGAGCGCGAACGCGGCATCACAATCCTTGCCAAAACCACCGGCGTTCACTACAAAGGCGTCAAAATCAACATCGTCGACACCCCCGGCCACAGCGATTTCGGCGGCGAAGTCGAGCGCGCCCTCACCATGGTCGACGGCGTCATGCTCCTCGTCGATGCCAGCGAAGGCCCCCTGCCCCAAACCCGCTACGTCCTCATGAAAGCCCTCGAAGCGGGCCAGCCCCCCATCCTCGTCATCAACAAAATCGACCGCCCCGACGCCCGCATCCAGGAAGTCCTCAACGAAGTCTTCGACCTCTTCATCGACCTCGACGCCAAAGAGGACCAGCTCGACTTCCCCATCATCTACACCAACGCCAAAGAGGGCTTCGCCAAGCGTTCCCTCGAAGAGGAATCCTCCGACCTCCGCCCCCTCTTCGAAGCCATCCTCGAACATATCCCCGGCCCCGCCGGCGACCCCGATGGCATCCTCCAAATGCAGGTCGCCAACCTCGATTACTCCGATTACCTCGGCCGCCTCGCCATCGGACGCGTCATCAACGGCACCCTCCGCCTTGGCGACGAAGTCAGCGTCTGCAAACTCGACGGCTCCATCCAGCGCACCAAAATCACCAAGCTCTACACCTTCGAAGGCCTCAAACGCGTCGATGAAACCATCGCCGTCCCCGGCCAGGTCCTCGCCATCGCCGGCGTCGAAGGCATCACCATCGGCGAAACCGTTTCCCACGCCGATACACCCAACCCGCTCCCCCCCATCCAAATCGACGAGCCCACCATCGCCATGACCTTCACCATCAACTCGCCCTTCTCCGGCGTGAAGGTCAATTCGTCACCTCCCGCCACCTCCGCGACTGCCTCAACAAAGAGCTCCTCACCAATGTCTCCCTCAAAGTCGAAGAGGCAGGCGGCCCCGATGCCTTCAAAGTCATGGCCGTGGCGAACTCCAACTCGCCATCCCCTCATCGAAATGATGCGCCGTTACGAACTCCAGGTCGGTAAACCCGAAATCCTCACCCGTAAAGTCGATGGCGTCCTCCACGAACTTCTCGAACCTCCTCACCGTCGATTTCGCCCTGGAGTTCCTGTCGGCGTCGTCATGGAAAAGAGCGGCACCCGCAAGGGCAAAAATGACCAAAATGGTCAATCACGGCTCCAAGCCGCGTCCGCTGCGAATTCAAAATCCCGTCGCGAGGGTTAATCGGGCTGCGCAGCGAAATGCTCACCGACACCAAGGGCACCGCCATCATGAACTCGCTCTTTGCCGGCTTCATCGAATGGCAGGGCGACATTCCCATGCGCCCCACCGGTTCCTTGATCGCCGATCGCCCTGGCAAAGCCACTGGCTACGCCATCTTCAACTCCAGGAACGCGGCGAACACCGCCATCACGCCCAGCACCGAAGTTCATGAGGGCATGATCATCGGCGAAAACTCCCGCGACGCCGACCTCGATGTCAACATCGTCAAGGAAAAGAAGCTCACCAACATGCGCTCCTCCACCGCCGACGAAGCCATCCGCCTCGTCCCCCCGCGCCTCCTCAACCTCGAGCAGGCCATCGAATTCATCCGCGAAGACGAATTTGTTGAGATAACTCCTCAATCCATACGACTACGTAAAAAGATACTCAAGTCCAATCAGCGGTAATGTCCCATTCGATGACAGCAAGGCGGATCGCGATTGTCAGCATGGCAGTCAGCGCCGCCCTCGCTGCATTGAAAATCACCGTCGGCTGGCTTGCTGGCTCCACCGCAGTGGTCGCCGATGGCGTCGAAGCCGCCGGCGACGTGGTCTCATCCGCAGTCGTCTTCTTCGGCCTCGCCCTCGCCGCCATCCCTCCCGACGAGAATCACCCCTACGGCCACGGCCGCATCGAAACCCTCTCCGGCTTCACCGTCGGAGTCATGCTCGCCCTGGTCGGCGGCGGCATCGCCATCTCCTCCATGCAGCGTCTCTACGTCAAAGCCACGGCCCCGCAAGGCTTCGCTGTCTACGCCATGATCGTCTCCGTCGCCGCCAAATCCATCCTCAGCGCCGTCAAATTCCGCATCGCGCGCAAAACCGGCAGCAACGGCCTCCGCGCCGACGCCTGGAACGATACCGTCGATATTCTCTCCGGCCTCGTCGCCCTCGCCGCACTCTCACTGACCCTCTACGACCCGGCGCGCTTCCTCTCTGCCGACTCCATCGGCGGCATCGTCGTCGGCATGATCGTCATCTTCCTCGGCCTCATGGTCGTCCGCGATTCCACCCTCCAACTCATGGACACCATGCCTCCCCCCGAACTCCTCGACCAGGTCCGCCGCACCGCCATCCTCGTTCCCGGCGCCCTCGGCGTCGAAAAATGCTTCGCCCGCAAAACCGGCCTCCAATACCACGTCGACCTGCACCTCGAAGTCGACCCCAACCTCACCGTCCGCCAATCCCACGACATCGCCACCAACGTACGAAAGCGCCTCCAGTCCGACCTCGACTGGGTCGCCGACGTCCTCATCCACGTCGAACCCCACGGCATGCAATAATCACCGTCCGCGACCGCCGCCGCTACCGAGCCGCGACCGTGAGGGAGCGGTCTTCCTTCTACCGATAAGCCTCCGGCCAACCGCCTCCTGCCATGTTAGACTGGTCAACGATTGGTTAATTCATGAACACAGTCACCGCTTTTGAAGCCAAGACGCACATGGGCAAATTGCTGGACCGCGTCGCCAATGGCGAGGAGATCATCATCACCCGGCACGACAAGCCCGTGGCGAGAATTGTCCCCGAAGGCCGCGCCTCAACCGAACAATTGCGTGAGACTGTGTTGGGCCTGAGGGCCCTCCGTGCCAAAATCGCCGGCCGGAAGGGAACGCGCCGCCTGTCCGACCGCGAAATCAAGTCCGCCGTGAACGCAGGCCGGCGGTGAACAAGGCGTTCGTCGCCGATGCTTCCATCGCCGTCGGATGGTGCATCCCAGCCCAGTCGTCGCCCGACACTGACCGCCTCCTGGACGACCTCCTCGCTGGCAGCACCGTCGCCGTGCCCCCATTGTGGCCTTATGAAGTGGCTAACGCTCTCTTGATCCTGTGGCGCAGGAAGAAACTCACTTTGGACGAGTATTCCGAAGCCACAATGTTGCTCAATCGATTGTCCGTTGCCGTGGACGAAAACAGTCCACGCCTCGCAGCCACCCGAATTGCCGACATCGCCAGGATTCACGAATTGACCGTCTACGATGCTGCCTACCTGGAACTTGCAGTCCGCAAGCAGATACCCCTCGCCACCCGCGACCAGAGCATGCGCCGCGCGGCTCGCCGCCTCGGCATCCCCCTCCTGCTCTAACTCAGAAAAGGATTCTCCGCAACCAACCAAACCTCGGCGGCTGCGGGATCCCATCCAGCAACCACAACGCCGATCGGTAGCGTCGCACGCCGTACGTAATGCTGCTGCCATCGGGAGCAATGCTGTAACGGGTGGCCGGTTCCAGGCTGAAATACTGGCCCGGGAGATTCTCCCGCGCGACCTTCCCAATCACCTTCATCCTCCGTGCAGCGATATCAATGGAAAACACCTCCGGTGGATTCCCCGTCTCCCGTATCCCGTACACCAACCGGCCATCCTTGGAGAACGCGAGGTGACGGCTGGAAAGATTGCCAGCCAGGCCGAGTGGAACGCGCCTCCGCCCATCGGTAGAAACGAGAGACCAGCCGTTGCGATCCACTACCGTAATCCACTCTCCGTCAGGCGACCAGTCCGGCAACCAGTACAGTTCGGATTCCGTCAAAGGAATCTCCGATGGGGCCGCTTCCCCCGTGGTGCGAACGATGCGAAGGCGTGCCTTGCTCCCGGATTGATCAATGTAAACGAATCTCTCTCCATCGGGAGACCATGCGCCTCCATGTTCGTCAGCCGGCCCCTTGGTGTTGGTAAGCCTCGTGGGTGGACCTCCCGACACCGCCGAAATCCATAGGTGCACTGCCCCAGACCCATCCATGCGCGCATACACCACCCGCGTTGCGTCCGGAGACAGCGCTGGGTTGAGGAACCGCGCAGTGCTTCCGGCCGCGAAAGCGGATTTAGTGATCAGCGGTGACTCCTTACCCTCCGGATCGTGCACCCAGATCTCCTCAGGCCCATCCCGATCCGTGACGTAAACCAGACGTGGCCGCTTCGCGGACCAAGCCGGCATCTTCTGATAGCGAACCGTCGAGATCATCTCCGTCACCCCGCCATCGGTGAGGGAAACCGAGATGATGTCCATGTTCCTCAGGACTTCGGCATAAAGAAGTCTGCGGCCGTCCGGAGAAACGGATGGCATCGTCTGGCTACCAGTGCCCTCCGTGATGGCTCTCAAATTGCCTGAGTCAATGTCCGCCACATAGACATGGCCTGCATCCTCTTGGGTAACCTGCAGACCAACGGCAAAGTGGCGGCTGTCGGGGAACCACGACAAATTCGGATTTCCCCCAACATTCGGCAGCGAAGCGAGAATCCGAGGCTTGCCGCTTTCCGGCGGCCACGGCAGCAACCCGATCCGCTTGGGCCGGTCGATGCCGTATAGGATCTGCTTCCCGTCCGGAGAAAAGGCAATACGGGCATCGTCACTGTTGCCTCTTTCAAACGGCATGGTGAGGTATTCCTTCCAAGACGCACCGAGAGGTGACGATGTCAGGACTCTCGAAATGCCGCCGCTTGTGTCCACAACAGCGGCCGTCCGGCCATCCGGCGAGATTGCCGCCGCGCCTTTGGGCATACCCATAACGACTTCCGGCTGGCCGCCAAACACCGGCACCACCATCAGCGCTCGTCCCGCTTCCCGCGGATGCTTGCCGTTGAAATACACTTTCCTGCTGTCCGCTGACCAACCCGCCAGATGGGCCGAATCGACGCCGAAAGTGAGTTGACTGGCAACCGGAGAGTTCAGGAAGCGGTGAAAAATCTGGTAGGCTCCGCGCACCTGGGCCCCGTATGCTGCTGCTTCCCCATTTGGAGACCATAGAACGAAACTATGAACTTCATGCTCCACTGAGAAAGGTTTATAGCGAGGAGCCGGCGCGGAATCTCCACTAGCAACCCAAAACAACCCCGCCACCACGCCCCCCAGCACAAACCCCGCCGCCAGCGTGCCTTTCGAAAATCTCCGCTTCCCTTGCCGCGCAACCGCACCCAAAACATCCACCGCCGCCGTCTGCCGCACCGATCTCCGCAAATCCACCACCAGATCCCGCATCGTCTGGTAACGATCCCCCGGCTCCTTCTCCAAAGCCTTTTCCATCACCGTCCGCAGCGCAATGGGAATCTCATCCCCCAAAGGCTCCGGCGTCGCATGCAGGATCGCGTGCAGCAAATCCACATCCGTATTCCCGCGAAATGGCCGCTTCCCACCCAAAGCTTCATACAACACCACGCCAAAGGAAAAAATGTCACTCCGCGCATCCACTGGCGCTCCCGATGCCTGCTCCGGCGACATGTACGCCGGCGTCCCCAATATCGCCCCAGGCCGTGTCGCCGCGGTGATCGTCTCATCCGTCGCAGAAGGCGCGGCAGTCTCCGCGAGTTTCGCCAACCCGAAGTCCGCCAGCTTCGCGTATCCGCTGCCCGTCAACAGAATGTTCTCCGGCTTGATGTCCCGATGCAGGATCCTCGCCGCGTGCGCCGTGGCTAAACCGTCCGCCACGCCAATCAGCAGTTCCACCACCTGCCGCCACGGGCGGCGCTGTTCCGTCCACTGCCGCAGCGTGCCTCCATCCACAAACTCCGTCACCAGGTATTGGCGGCCGTCCAACTCCCCCACGTCGTACACCGTCACAATGTGCGGATGGTTCAACGAAGAAGCCGTCTGCGCCTCACGCTGAAATCGCCGCCGCGCCGCCGGATCGGCAAGCTGGTCGGAAAGAACCTTCACCGCCACGGGGCGGTTCAATTTCGTGTCATTGGCCCGGTAGACTTCACCCATTCCCCCCACCCCGATCAAACACTCAATGCGGTAATGCCCCAGCCTCGTATCCGCCGCCATTGGCTGCCCCTGCCGCCACGGAGATTTCTCCAGCAGCCGGTCGCCATCGCCCGCGTGCCCCAGCAAATCCTCCACTTCGCGCCGCAACGACTCATCGGCGCACGATTCCGCCAGAAACGAAGCCCGCCGCTCCGCCGGCAACTCCAGCGCAGCCTGGTACAGTTCCTCAAGCGAACGCCAGCGGTCTCCTGAGGCGCTCATGAGCCGCCAGCCATCGCCTTGGCCAGCCAGGCCTGCGCAAATACCCAATCCCGCCGCACCGTTTGCACCGATACATCCAGCACCCCCGCCGTCTCCTCGATACTCAGCCCTCCAAAAAATCGCAACTCCACCACCCGGGCCTTCCGCGGATCACTCTTCTTGAGCGCATCCATCGCATCATCCAGCGCCACAATCTCACGGTCCTTGCCCACCGGCGCAAAGAATGCCTCTTCGAACGAGAACCTCGCCTTGGCGCCTCCCCGCTTGCCGGCCGTCCGAGCCCGCGCCGCGTCCACCAGGATATGCCGCATCATCTGCGCCGCCAGCGATAGAAACTGCCCGCGATTCTGAAAACTGAGACCACTCGTCTCCACCAACCGCAGATACACCTCGTTGATCAGCGCCGTCGGCTGTAGTGTTACGCCTGGGTTCTCCAGAGACATCCGCTTGTAGGCCAGCCGCCGCAATTCGCTGTAAACCATCGGAACCACCTGCGCCAGGGCCTGCTCATCCCCGCCGCCCCAAGCCTGCAGGAATCGAGTCACTTCCAACGGCTGTTCCATAGGTTCAGCGCACATTCTAACAGAGCCGTCCCCACGGCGCGTTAATCGCTAGGCAAAAAAATCAACCACCCTTGGCACATTCCGCCACCCCGTTTTCGCTTCGGTCCGGACATGAAGACAAACTGGATCGTGGTGATAGCGGCGATGGCTGGCATGCCCTGCCTCGCCGGCAGCGCCGGTTGCGTGACCGTGCGGATGCAGGGCTCCATTGAAGTCCCGTTCCGCACACTGCAGGCAGCCCAATTGTGGAACACCCAACTCTTCGGTGAAATCGGCGTCGCGCTGAAATGGGCCGAAGTGACAAGGAAGAACTCCACACAAACCTGTGCTTCCATCACCCTCGAATTCGCCTCAAACACTCCCACCTCCATGTTGCCCGGAGCCTTGGCCTTCGCCACCCCCTATCAATTGCAAGGAACCAGGATTCGCATCTTCGTCGATCGCGTACTGGCCGGCCAGCGCACCGGCGCCTTGGCCGAATTACAACTGGGCTACGTCATGGCCCACGAGATCGGACACATCCTCCAAGGCGTCAGCAGACATTCCGAAACCGGCGTCATGAAGGCCTGCGTCCCGGGTGCAAAGCTGATCACAACCAAACTCGCATTCGCGCCCGAAGACGTTCCCCTCATCCACAACGGCCTATCGAAACTGATCAAGGTGGCGACGGGCCTCCAGGCCATGGCCTCCAGGCCGGTCGCAGTTCAGTCTGGGAAGACTGAACAACAAGCTACTCATCAATCCCGCGGCCGCCAATTCAATATCACGTTCACCGGAACATGGTCCGCCGTGGACGCGATATAAGCAAAACGTTGCCCATCCGGGCTGGCGGTGTAACGGCTGCGCGAAGGAAACAGCCGTTTGGGAGCACCGAATTCCAGCGCCTCTCCGCGCGCCATCACCTCCACCGCCATCACATCATCATTACCCCGCAGGAAAAAGATCTCCTTGCCATCCCGCCGCCAGCGCGGCTGCGAGCCCTCCCCACCCGGAATCGCCATCTTGAATTTCCCGCGCGGCCAACTCTCCACGAAAACCTGTCTCCGGTTCCCCGCAATCCTGTCGTAAACCAGCCATTTCTCATCGAAGGAGAGATGCGGGTTGCCCCCCCGGTTCCGGAAACAGGCGCACCGTTGTCCCACCCAGAGTGGCGTGGAACAGAGGACCTGGCCCCCCTCCAGCCACTGAGTCGGCAAGAATCTGCTTTCCGTCCGCAAACAGGTGCATGTGGTGCAAGTCGCCCTCACCCTCGGTCACAGGTTCTCCACCGGAAGCGGCAATCGAAAGAAGCTTCCCCCCTGCCGAGTAAAGAATCCTCTTCGAATCCGCTGTCCACGTGCCCGGTCCCGTCGCGCTATCGTACGTCAACCGCGTGATTGTCTTCCGCTCCACATCCGCTATCCACAGGCTGCCTTCGCTATCCAGCACCAGGCGCTTGCCATCGGGGGAAAACTCCGGATGCCCGAACCCGCTGGTTTCGGACGTGCTAATCGCTGCCAGCACCGCCCCCTCACGGTCCACCACGTGTAACACACCGCCGCGGGCCTCGCCCCGCGACGTGTAAATCAGTGTCCCGTTCTCCGATAGCGAAGCGGTAGTAGCACCATGCCCCAGTTGAATGGGATTCCCTTGTCCCTCCAAAGTACGCAAATCGAGCCGCTGTGCCCAGCCGTCTTCATCGCGAGGAAAGAAAAGAAATCCGCCAAAAGTCCGCGTCGCATTGGGTACGTTCAGACGCTTCGGCGCACCACCATCCAAAGAGCCGGCAAAAATGCCCGAATGCCCCCCAACCTCGGAAGATACTCGAAATAGAAATCGTTTTCCATCCGGGAGAAAAAATGGGCCCTGATGCGATCTCTCCTGGTTCGATGCATCCAGTTGCGTCACCGGCGCGGGCGCACCTCCAGCCGGCGCCACGCGAAGAATCGGACCGTCCGTCTGTCCCATCAGAATCACATTACCGGGCGCCCAGGCCACCCCATCGACCCGCGCTGCGTCCGCCAACACATACGATCCCCCAGAGCCCAGATCCAAACGCTTCAGCTTCCCGCGAGCAAGAAACGCGATCGACTTGCTGTCCGGCGACCACGCGCCGTAGGTCGCGCCGTCTGTCCCCGCTAGCTCCACCGGTTCCGGCGACGCCAGACGCCGGATGTGGATCCGTCTCCCAGCGGGTCCCCGTAACACGAGCATGATCGTGCGCCCGTCCGGAGAAATGCGGTGCGCGCCGATTCCCGCAGGCAACGTGTACCCAGGGGGCGGATGAATCTCTAAATGCACCGGATCCGGCAAAGGCGCCCGATTCCAAATCAGCATTGCTCCCACAATTACCGTCGTAACCGCGAAAAATACCGTGCCGATTTTCCATTTCGCCGTCCCGGCCACCGGAATTGCCTTTTCGCCGCCCGCAACCACACGCAAATCGCGCAGCTCAAGCACCATGTCTCGAGCCGATTGCCACCGCTCCTCCGCATCCTTCGCCATCGCCCGCCGGATCAGTCGATCCAAGCCCGCGGGCGCCGACGGCTGCACTTGATCGAGCGCCGCCGGCTGCGTATGCATGATGTTTGCGATCAGCGTGGCGTGCGTCTTGCCCTCAAACGCCTGCCGCCCCGTTGCCATCTCATACAACACCGCGCCATAAGCCCAAATATCGCTCCGTGCATCCGCTTCCTCGCCTTCCAACTGTTCCGGCGACATGTACTGGAAGGTCCCCATGATCGTCCCTTCCGACGTCAGCGCCTTCGGCACGGTGGCGTCCATGGGACCTGGTGTGCTGGCAGTCTTCGCCAATCCGAAGTCGAGCAGCTTCACCCCAGCAGCCGTGATCATCACGTTGGCAGGCTTCAAGTCGCGATGCGTCACCCCCTTGCGGTGCGCTGCGTCCAACGCTGCCCCGATCTCCATCCCGTACCGCACCAGCTTCTCAAACGGCAGCGGCCCTTCCAGCGGCGTGCCCTCCAGATACTCCATCACCAGATAGTGCAAACCGTCCTGCTCGCCAACATCGTATAGAGCGCAGATGTTGGGATGATTGAGACTCGATATGATCTTCGCCTCGCGCGCGAATCGCTCCGAAAATTGCGACTTCGAAACCTTGATAGCAACAATGCGCTCCAGCCGCGTGTCCCGAGCCTTATACACCTCGCCCATCCCGCCTTCCCCAATGCGAGTGACGATCTCGTAAGGACCCAGCCGGCTGCCCGTCGAAAGTTGCATACAGTGATCCACTCAGTCTACAGGATCTCCCGCACTCGAGAATCCCCTTTCCAACACAACCACCGCAGCCTTCCACCCTCCTAGTCCCTGAACGTACTTAGTACCGCAATCTAGATTACATTTTTTCGTCCCCTATCCCCCTCTCGGAAACCTCTTAGGCACACACTAACCAATTTGTTTTCAACACCATATAGCCATTTCATCCAACCAGTACTACTCTTGCAATTCAATTGCACCAGGCGCAAAATCGTTGCAGTAGTCACGCGGTTGTAACACAAAAGCGTGACCCGTTAGAGGACCAACTAGAATGGATCTGCAATTCAAAAATAACTTCCGGAATCTCGCTGTTGGGCTGGCCTTGTCGACGTGCAGTTTGTTCGCTCAATCCGGCACCATCACCGCTTCCTATACCTTCCCCGACCTCCCCATCGGGCCACTCCAGAACGCCGTCCTTCCCGGCACAATCCCCAATGACCACGGCTTCCTCCTCGGAGGCGTCGGCAGCGGATTGTACCGCTCCTTCCTCGAAGGCCCCAACGTCTACTGGATGGTCACTGACCGTGGCCCTAACCCCATGGCCGGCAGCCTCCGTACATGGCCCATGCCCGGCTTCACCCCCTGGTTGCTCAAAGTGCGCACCAACTCCAACGGCGCCATCGATGTGCTCCAGAAATTGCCACTCCTGAACCCCAACGGCACGGCTGTCACCGGTCTCACCAACTCCAGCCGCGACGAAGTCGCCAGAGAGTGTGACGGTGTCACCACCATCCCCTTCAACCCCAACGGCCTCGACACCGAAGACCTCGTTCGCACCCTCGACGGCAATTTCTGGCTCGTCGAAGAGCACAGCCCATCCTTCATCCGCGTCTCCCCCAACGGCAAAGTTTCGAAGCGCTTCCTCCCCGTCGGCGTCGACCTGCCCGGCACGGCTTACCCCATTTCCAACGTCCTGCCCAAGATCTACGGCGACAAACGCAAACAGAACCGCGGCTTTGAAGGCGTAACCCTCGGCTGGGACCTCCGTACCCTCTACGCTGCCCTCCAGAGCCCGCTCTCGAACCCCACTGCCGCCATCGGCAACGCCTCGCGCAACACCCGTATCCTCGCCTTCGACGCCTACAGCGAAACCACCAAGGCCGAATACGTCTACCGCTTCCAGCCCGTCACCGAGTTCAATCACACCAACCCCACGGAAATGAAAATCTCCGCCGTGGCCGCTCTCGATCCCTGGCGCCTCCTGGTCCTCGAACGCACCGACGCCGTCGCCAAAATCTACCGCGTCGACCTCACCCGCGCCACCAACATCCTCAACTCCAAGTGGGATGACACCGCCACCAGCCCCTCGCTCGAAGCCCTCGACGACGCTGGCCTCCTCGCCGAAAACGTCAAGGTTCTTCCCAAAGAACTCATCATCGACCTCTCCACCGTCGCTGGCATGCTACCCAAAATCGAAGGCATGACCATCCTCGATTGGAACACCATCGCCATCTCCAATGACAACGACTTCGACATCGCCCCCGCCGCCACTTGCGGAACGAACGTCGGAACCGGCGCCAAGAGCAAGATCCTCATCGTCAAGACGACCAAGAATCTGTTCTTCTAACCTCCATCTGATTCTCCAACTCGGGCGCGGGCATTCCTCCCGCGCCCAATTTCCACTTTTTGGGGTATATACTTCCCCTAATCATGCTTCTTACGATCCTCCTCCTTTCCTGCTGCTCGCTCTATTCCCAAACCATCACCGGCTCCATTGAAGGCTCGGTCAACGATCCTTCCGGTGCAGCCATCTCCGCCGCGCCATTGCGCCTCGTACAAACCTCCACCAACGCCATCCGCGAAAGCGTCACCTCCGCCACCGGAGCCTTCTTCTTCACCAGCCTCCCACCCGGCGAATACGTCCTCCACATCACCGCACCCGGCTTCAAAACCCTCGAGCGTCAGGCCATCCGTCTCACCGCTTCCGAACTCCTCTCCCTCGGCGCCCTCACCCTCGAAATCGGTCAAACCAATGAGCAGATCATCGTCAAGGATCAGGTCGTCGCCGTCCAGACCGCTAGTTCCGAACGCTCCGGTGTCCTCACCGGAGCACAAGTCGAAAACATCGCCATCCGTGGACGCAACGTCATGAACCTGCTCCGCCTCCTTCCCGGCGTCGTCGACTTGAGCGAACCCGACGCAATCTCCCGCAATTGGAATGTCAACGTCAACGGTCTCCGCGCCTCCACCAACTCCGTCATGGTCGACGGCATGACCGTGAACGCCATCGGCAATAACAACGTCAACACCGTCAGCATCAGCCTCGACGCCGTTGCCGAAGTAAAGGTGCTCCTCGGTAACTACCAGGCCGAGTACGGCCGCCTCTCCGGCGCCAACGTCCAGATCGTCACCAAGTCCGGCGGCCGCGACTTCCACGGCCTGCTCTCCTACTTCAAACGCCACGAACAATTCAACGCCAATAACTTCTTCAATAACCTCTTGGGACAGCCCAAAGCCCGCTACCGCTTCAACACCTGGAACTACAACATCGGCGGACCAGTCGTGCTCCCCGGCTTCAACCGCGATCGCGACAAGCTCTTCTTCTTCTGGTCCCAGGAATTCTGGCCCCTCGTCGTCAATCAACCCATCACCCAGCGCACCATGCCCACCGAGCTTGAGCGCCGCGGCGATTTCTCTTCCTCGCTCGACGTCAACAACCGCTTGATCGTCATCCGCGATCCCAATTCCCGCAATCCATTCCCCAATAACATCATCCCCGCTTCGCAAGTCGACCCCAGCGGCAAGGCGCTCCTCAGCGTTTTCCCAATGCCCAATTTCTTCGACCGATCCATCTCCGCCGGCCGCTACAACTACGTGTTCCAGGCCACCAACCTCACGCCACTCCGCACCCACACCGGCAAGATCGACTACAACCTGAACCCCCGCAACTCCATCGCCGGCTCCTTTACCCTCAGTTCCGACAAGAATGAAGGCGGCTTCGGTCTCCCCGGCACCGCCCGCGCCAATTGGCCTCAAATGATCCAGAACACCAGCCGCCCAGGGCGCATCTACACCGGCCGTTACACCCGCGTCTTCAGTCCCACCCTCATCAACGAGCTCAACATCGGCTTCAGCCAGCGCCCCGAACTCGACATCACCTCTGATGAAGAACTCACCAAAAACCAGCGCCAAACCGTGGGCTTCAGCGTGCCCCAGAAAACCAATCAAACGAACCCACTCGGCATGCTCCCCGCCGCCACCTTCGCCGGCATCTCCCAACCCGGCGACCTCCGTATCGAAGGCCGCTTCCCCCACGCCGCCTCGCACGACACCATCAACATCACCAACAACCTCACCATATCCCTCCGCTCTCACACTCTCAAAGCAGGCTTCTACATCGACCGCATTTGGCGCGGCTCCTACAACGCACTCCCCTTCAATGGCTCCTTCGATTTCGGTACCAACGCCAACAACCCTCTCGACACCGGCCATCCCTACTCGAACGCCCTCAGTTCCGTCTTCGCCTCCTACACCGAAGCCTCCGCCCGCCCCTACACCTACTACACCTCCACCAACGTCGAATGGTTCGTCCAGGACAATTGGAAAGTCCACAAGCGCTTCACCCTCGACTACGGCATCCGCTTCCAATGGATCCCTCCCTTCGATGTCCGCGACAACCTCATCAGTTCCTTCCTCGAATCCCGCTACCAAAGCGCCAAACAGGTCCAGCTCATCCGTCCGGCGCTCATCGGTGGCCGCCGCTCCGGAGTCCATCCCGTCACCGGCGCCGTATTCCCAGCCGCCGCTATCGGAGCCATTGCCGAAGGCACCGGCGATGCCACCAACGGCCTCCTCGTCGGCGCCCAAGGCACCGCCATTCTCAACGACCGCGGCATCCAATTCGGCCCCCGCTTCGGCTTCTCCTACGACCCCTTCGGCACCGGCAAAACAGCCGTCCGCGGCGGCTTCGGCCTCTTCTTCAACCGCGACCCCGCCGGCTTCCTCGTCAACGCACTCACCCAACAACCCATCGTCAATTCCCCCATCGTTTACTACAGCACCTTCGCCGCGCTCCGCCAATCCACAGGGCTGAATTTCCCCCAGGACATCACCGCCATCGATCCGGTGAGCAAGATCCCGTCCTCCATGAACATGAGCCTCTCCATCCAGCAAAACATCGGATTCTCCACCATCCTCGACGTAGGCTACGTCGGCACGCTCGGCCGCAATCTGCAATGGCGCCGCAACCTCAACACCATCCCCTTCGGCGCCAACTTCCTCCCCCAAAACGCCGATCCCGCCGCCACCAACGTCCCCCTGCCTTCCAGCTTCCTCCGCCCCTACCTCGGCTACGGCAACATCTCACACGCCGAGTTCGCTTCTTCATCCAACTACCATTCCCTCCAGGTCAGCGCCAATCGTCGCTTTTCGCGCGGCTTCCAATACGGCCTCGCCTACACGTGGTCGAAGGCCATGGACTACTCCAGCGCCGAAGGCGACAATGTCAGCAACCTCGTCGGCCGCCGTGTCTGGAACTACGGACCATCTTCCTTCGATCGCGCCCACACCCTCCGCTTTAACTGGCTCTACGATGTCCCCAACATCCGCGCCCCGCATTTCCTCCTCCGCGCCGTGCTCCACAACTGGCAATCTTCTGGCATCTACAGCTTCTCCACGGGACAGCCTCTCGCCATCACCTTCTCCAACACCGTCGCCACCGATATCACCGGCTCACCCACCGACGGCGCCCGCGTCGTCCTCACCGGCAATCCCAATCTCCCCGAATCCGAGCGCTCCTTCTCCCGCAACCTCCGCACCGAAGTCGTGCAGGCCCCGGCCCGAGGCACCATCGGCAACTCCGAACGCTTCCCCATCCGCGGCCCCCGCAATCAGAACTGGGACATGACGGTGTTCAAGAACTTCCCCATTCGCGAAGCCTTCCGCGTCCAATTCCGTTGGGAACTCTACAACGCCTGGAACCAGACGCAATTCTCCGCCTTCGACGCGGCCGCGCGCTTCGATCCCCAAGGCCGCCAGGTCAACGCCCGCTTCGGCGAATTCACCGCCGCCCGAGCACCACGAATCATGCAGTTCGCTCTGCGCTTTATGTTTTGAGCCCCGCGCTCACCGTTCCTCTGGCGGCTTCACCCCCCGAAACGCGCGCCACAGCAACAAATCGTAAACCACTTTCAGCACCCCCGCTCCAACAAACGGTGCACTCATCCATCCGGCCGCAAACAGAGCCCCCGTCACCGGAGGCGACATCGCACTCGCAATGCTCTTCGCCAACCCCGTAATCCCTCCCGCCGCCGAGCGCTCATCCGGCTCCACCACCGCCATCAGATACGATTGCCGCGCCGGCACATCCATCTGCGACAAGCACCCGCGCAGCAGCAGCACCACGATCGCCGCCTCCAACGACCCTACAAACGGCAGCGCAATCAGCAGCAGGTTCGCCGGAATGTGCGTCCAAACCATCGTCGCAATTAGCCCGATCCGCGCCGCCAGCCGCCCTGCCACCAGCGCCGAAAACGCCGCTAGCAAATTCATCCCGAAAAAGACGCTCCCCACCACCGCGACATCGATCCCAAACCGCTGGTGCAGCCAGAACGCCAGAAAGCTCTGCACCGCCAACCCCGACCCCAGCGTGTCCAGCCAGAACAACGCCGAAAGCCGCAGCACCACCCCGCGTGACTTGTGCAACCCGAACCGCGGAGCAATTGACTCCGTCCCCCGAGCCTCAATCCCCGCCGATAGCAGCCGCGAAAGCACCAGCAGCACCACGCCGCAGAGCGCATAACCCACCAGCACCACCCGCGTCTGCACCAATCCCGCCAACATCGAGCCAACCGCCGATGCCAGCGAGCCGCACAGAATGTACCACGCCAGCGCCCGAGTCCTCTCCCGAGCTTCCAGCTCATGCGTCAGCGCCGCCTGCTCAATCGCCAGAAACGGCCCCGTATCCCCGCCATTCAAACTGATCGCCCCAAAGAACATCGCCGGTGCAATCCACCCGATCTGCGCCGTCGTCGCCAGCACAGCCCCCGCGACAATCATCAACACAGAACCCAACCCCAGCATCCGTGCGCGCCCCACCCGGTCCGCCCACAAAGTCACCAGCAGCGTAATCGCGGCATCCCCCACCATCGTCAACGCCAGCAGCCGCCCAATTGCCGCCTCGCCATACCCGGCCGCCGAAAGATGCAGCACCAGTACCACCGAAATCGCGCCAAACCCCAGCAACCGCACCGATCGCAAAACCAGCAGGACAATCCCGTCGCCGCCGATCGTCATCTCTACCGCGGCACAATCCGCGGAGCGCCGTCCTGAACCACTACATCCTTCACTCCGCCGAAATTCTCCGGAATCTCAGCCAGAAAAATCGTGTATTCGTTCTTCAATTTCTGCTTCGCGCCAATCCACCCATACGCCGGCACACCGAACATCTTCCCCCTGTCCACCGCCTTCCGCAATCCTTCCGCGTACGGCGAGTTCCCAAACTCCAGCCCTCGCGCAATCACCTGGTTGTTCCACGGCTTGTTCGTGTTCCGCTTGTTCTCCTGCCAGTCCGCCAGCCACGGATTCTGCGCCGTCGGATACACATACCCGATCAACACCTGCATCCCCGGATGGTACAGCGTGAAGAATTGCGTCTTCCGCGAGGGATCCATCTGCAAAGGCACATACCCGCCCGATCGTTCCACGCCCGTCATCAGTCGCAGTTTGCCACCTTCTCCCGGCCAGGCAACTTCCTCATTCGCCACCATCCCCCGCGTCGCCGATGTGTCCAAAGCCGTCTTCCCCGGCTCAATGAACGGCGGTCCGAACGTCGCGTGCTGCATCCACTGAAACGGCCTGTCATAGCCCGCAACATTCTCCACCCATTCCTCCACCCTCACATGCCGTGTCCCTTTCTGCAGCGTCACGGCCCGCTCCACCCGGTACTGCGTCCGCGGCAGCCACGCCGCATACCAGAAAGTCATCCCCGCTTCCGTCTCGTGTACCTTCATCCGCTGCCACTCCACAATCGGAGCCTCGCCATGATTGCCCAGCCGCGCCGCCACTTCCTCCGGACTCGACGGCGGCCCATAGAACGGGAAGCACAGCAAATGTCCCATGTACCCGGAGGAAAGCCAGCGGTGCGGATCGCTCCCATACGTCGCATCATGCACCGCCGGATCATACGTGTGCGGATCAATCGTCGGATAGTGCGGCACCCGCATCGGGTTCACATTCTTCTTCCCATCGCTCGAAACCAGCCGTACCTCCGCGATATGCCCGCCCCCTTTGAGCAGCGCCACACGAATCTGCCCGTTCTCCAACACCCACGCATCGCGCCCGTACACCTTCTCTTCTTTCACCGTTTGCCCCATCAGCGCCGCTCCCCAAACAATCCCGAAAAGTATGAATCTGGTTGCCATTCCATTTATCCTTAAGACTGACCAATCAATATACTATGGCCGAGACCATACTCTTCATCGGGCTCATTGTGTTCCTCGCCCACTACTTCGTGGCCTTGTTTCAGAAGACCCGTGTCCCGGACGTACTCCTGCTCACTCTGCTCGGCCTCATCCTCGGCCCCATCACGCACGAAGTCACCCCCGAAGCCTTTGGCAAAGCCGGGGGTGTCATCAGCACAATCGCCCTTGTTCTTATTTTGTTTGAAAGCGGCGTCACTCTCGATCCCACTGTCCTGCCTCGTGTCTGGTCTTCCACGCTCCGGCTCACGCTCAGCACCATGGTGATCACCTTTGCCATAGTCTTGGCAGTCGGCATCTACGCCCTGCAGTTACCGCCCCTGACCGCCGCCATGATGGCTGCCGCACTCGGTGGCACGTCCGCCGCCGTCGTCATCGCACTTGTCAAAAGCATGAAAATGAGCGATCCCGGCGGCACCATCCTCATTCTCGAATCCGCCCTTGGCGACGTGCTCACCATCATCCTCTTGCTCGGACTCATGGAATCGGCCCGCAGCGGCCAGCTCGAACCCGCCAAAATCATCGGCAGCATTTTCGCTTCCCTGCTCTGTGCCGGCCTCATCGGAGTCGCCGGTGGAATCGCTTGGCTCACGCTGATGAACACCGTCCGCAGCGCCCCCAACACCGCGTTCACCACTCTCGCTTTCGTATTCGTCCTCTACGGCCTCACCGACATCCTCGGCTTCAGTGGAGCCATCGCCGCCCTCGCCTTTGGCGCGACCCTCAGCAATCATCCCCGCATGGGCCTCGATCGTATCCCCTTCCTCCGCGGCCGCAAACTCGGCGAACTGGCCCACTTCGACCACGTCTTCCTCAACGAACTGCTCTTCCTGCTGAAGGTATTCTTCTTCATCTACCTCGGCGTCTCCATCCGCTTCACCGAAGTCTGGCTCGCCCTAGTCGCCCTTGGCGCAGTAGCAGCCATCTACCTCGTGCGGCTCTTCACCGTGCGGCTTATCTCCGCCCGCTCGGCGATTCCCTGGCAGGACGCGAGCCTCATGTCCACCCTCGCCCCCAAGGGCCTCGTCTCCGCGGTCCTTGTTTCCATCCCGGTAGCCGCAAACATCGCCGGAGCCGAACGCGCCCGCGACTTTACCTACTTCGTCGTCGTGATCAGCATCATCGTCACCGCCGTACTCATTCCCCTCACCACCGGCCCCTTCAGCGGTCTCTACCGGCGCTTGTACAAAACGCCTACCGCTTCGGACTCCCAGCCTTAAGCGCCTGCACCACTGCCGCCAGCGCCGCTTGTTCGGCCGACAACACGGAAGCGGTTCCCCGCACCAGTTTCACCACTCCAATAATCAAATCGGTTAAGTCATCCGTAGACATCTCCCGCCCCGAATTGAGTTCCGTCACCACGTGCCCGGAAGTGAACGCCTCCCATTCCTTCGATGCCCTCCGCATCACATCCTCGGCATTCTTCACCTTCGCCTCCGCCACCGCCACGCTGTTCCCATTTGGCTCAAAGCCCATCTCAAATCTCCTTTTCTTAACTACTTCTTAACTGCTCACTAGGAAGAGCGGAAACACCCCAAAGAATTCGCAAGCCGCACTCGTTGCCCCCTGTGCGGTGCTTGAGTTTTGGCGGTCTTGGCGCCCCTATCAAACCTCACATCCGCGAGCATCCATCACCCCAAGCCAAACCACCCCGCCATCCGTGCCTCATTCCATTTCGGTCTTCTTAGCGATCTTTGCGCCGTAGCGCCTTGGCGTGAACCCCCCACCCACTCCAACCTCGTAAACTCCCCCCACCCCGCCCTCACCCCATTTCCCCCCTACAATAGAATCCATGCGCACCCTGGCAACCCTCCTCGTGGCCTGCGTCTCCTCCCTGGCAGCAGACGGACCCTATCTGTTCCAATTCCCCACCATGAACAAAACCCACGTCGCCTTCATGTTCGCCGGCGACCTCTGGACCGCCCCACGCACCGGTGGCCAGGCTACCCGCCTCACCAACGGCAAAGGCGCCGAAGGCGAAGCCCATTTCTCCCCCGATGGAACCACCCTCGCCTTTACCGGCGAATACGACGGAAATGTCGACGTATTCACCGTCCCCGCCACCGGCGGCATCCCCAAGCGACTCACCTCCCACCCCGAAACCGATCACGCCGTCGGCTGGAGCCCCGATGGCAAGCGCGTCCTTTTCATGTCCACGCGCGAAACATTCAACAAAACCCCGCAGCTTTACTCCGTCTCCGCCGGCGGCGGCTTCCCCGAAAAGCTCCCCTTCCCCATGGCCTCCTACGGCTCCCTCTCCCCCGATAGCTCTCAAATCGCCTACATGCCGCTCCTCCGCGCCGACACCATCTGGAAACGCTATCGCGGCGGACGCGCCAGCTATATCTGGATCGCCCAGATGTCCGATTCCTCCGTCACCCCAATCCCCCGTAAAGACTCCAACGACTACGCCCCCATGTGGATCGGCAATCAGGTCTATTTCCTCTCCGATCGCAACAACGGCAAAGTTTCTCTCTTCAAATACGACCCCAAATCCAAACAAGTCGCCGTCGCCTACGACAACAAAGGCCTCGATTTCAAATCCGCCACCGCCGGCCCCGGCGGCATCGTCCTCGAACAATTCGGCGCCATCCAGATCTACGACCTCAAAACCGGCAAGCTCAGCCCCGTAAACATCACCCTCAACGGCGACCTCCCCGAAGTCCGCCCCCGCCTCGAAAAACTCACCCGCCAGATCCGCGGCGCAACCATCTCTCCAACCGGCGTGCGCGCAGCCTTTGAAGCCCGCGGCGAAATCTTCACCGTCCCCGTCGAAAAGGGCAACGCCCGCAATCTCACCAATTCCCCCGGAGCCGCCGATCGCTCCCCCGCCTGGTCCCCCGACGGCAAATGGATCGCCTACTTCTCCGACGAGTCCGGCGAGTACATGCTCCACCTCGCTCCCCAAAACGGCCAGGGCGAAATCCAGAAAATCTCCCTCGGCAATCCCCCGTCTTTCTTCTATTCCATCGTCTGGTCCCCCGATTCCAAGAAAATCTCCTACACCGACAAGCGCCTCCAACTCTGGTACCTCGACCTCGACAAGAAAACCCCCATCAAAATAGACCGCAGCACCTACCAGGACTCCATGAATGAGTTCAACGCCTCCTGGTCCCCCGACAGCAAGTGGATCGCCTACTCAAAGCAACTCCGCAGCCACCTCAAGGCCATTCACCTCTATTCCCTCGAATCCGGTCAGGCCACCCAAATCACCGACGGCATGAGTGACGCCGCTCACCCCGCCTTCGATCGAAACGGAAAATACCTGTACCTCACCGCCAGCACCGATGTCGGCCCCACCCTCGGCGGCCTCGACCTCTCCTCCTCACAGCGCCCCGTCTCCCGCCACGTCTACGTCACCGTTCTCAGCAAAGCGGATCCCTCTCCGCTCGCCCCCGAAAGCGACGAAGAAAAGCCCGCCGAAGAAAAGAAAGAAACGCCCGCCAAAAAGCCCGAAGAGAAAAAAGTCGAAGTCAAAATCGACCTCGACGGCATCATGCAGCGCACCATCCCGCTGCCCATGCCCGCCCGTAACTACTACGGCCTCGCCACCGGCAAGACCGGCATCCTCTTCGCCCTCGAACTACCGGCGATCATCGGCAATGGCATGCCCGCCACCACACTCCACCGCTTCGACCTCGCCAAACGCAAAGCAGACAAGTTCTCCGATGGCGTCTTCAACTTCGAAGTCTCCGCCAATGGCGAAAAGATCCTCCTCCAGCAAGGCCCCGCATGGATCATCGCCGGCACCACCGCGCCTCCCAAACCCGGCGACGGCCGCGTCAAAACCGACGACATCGAAATGCGCATCGAGCCAGCCGCCGAATGGAAGCAGATGTACAAAGAGGTCCTCCGCATCGAGCGCGACTTCTTCTACGATCCCAACCACCACGGCCTCGACCTCCAGGCCCTCGGCGAGCGTTACGAAAAATATCTCAACACCCTCAGCAGCCGCTGGGACCTCACCTATCTCTGGAAAGAAATGCTCGGCGAACTCAGCACCGGCCACGTCTACATCATCGGTGGCGACACGCCCAAACCCTCGCCCGTCAAGGGCGGCCTGCTCGGTGCGGATTACGCCCTCGAAAACGGCCGCTATCGCATCGCCCGCATCTTCAGCGGCGAAAACTGGAATCCCGAAACCCGCGCCCCGCTCACCCAACCCGGCGTCAACGTCAACACCGGCGACTACATCCTTGCCGTCAACGGCCGCGAACTCCGTTCCACAGACGAGATCTACTCCTTCTTTGAAGGCACCGCCGGTAAAAGCGTCCGCCTCAAAGTCGGCCCCGATCCTTCCGGTGAAAAATCCCGGGAAGTCACCGTCGTGCCCATCGAAAAAGAGACGGGCCTCCGTCTCCTCGCCTGGATTGAAGGCAATCGCCGCAAAGTCGATCAGGCCACCGGCGGCAAAGTCGCCTACGTCTACCTGCCCGACACCGCCACCGGCGGCTACACCTACTTCAATCGCTACTACTTCGCTCAAAACGATCGCCAGGCCCTCATCGTCGATGAACGCTTCAACGGCGGCGGCAAAGCGGCCGACTACATCATTGACCACCTCCGCCGTCCTCTCTGGAACTACTGGTCCTCCCGCGATGGCGAAGACTACACCACCCCCGCCACCAACATCGCCGGACCCAAAGTAATGATGGTCAACGAATACGCCGGCTCCGGCGGCGACATGCTCCCCTGGCTCTTCCGCCGCGCCAAACTGGGCACCCTCATCGGCAAGCGCACCTGGGGCGGACTCGTCGGCATCGGCGGCTATCCCCAATTGATGGACGGCGGTCAAGTCACCGCACCCCACTTCGGCTTCTGGAATCCCGACGGCAAATGGGACGTCGAAAACCACGGCACCGCCCCCGACATCGAGGTCGAACTCGATCCCAAAGCCTGGCGCGAAGGCCGCGATACCCAGCTCGAAAAGGCCATCGCAGTCGTCAGTGACGACCTCCAGAAGAACCCTCCGCCGGTTCACAAAAAACCGCCCTACCCCGTCTATCACACCAAGTCCCCCATCTCCACCACCGGTGGGGCAAAATAGCGGGTGATGCATTCCGCAACCGCAGTCTGTCTCGCCGCCCCGCGCGGCCCCGTCGAATTACGCACGCTCGACATCGCCGATCCCGGCCCCGGCGAAGCCCGTGTCCGCATCGAAGCCTGTGGCATCTGCCACTCCGACGTCATGATCACCGGCCTCGAAAAGCTTCCCCTCTCCCCGCTCATCCTTGGCCACGAAGGCATCGGCATCGTCGAAGCCATCGGAGAAGGAGTCACCGAAGCCGCCATTGGCGACCGCGTCGGCATCACCTATTTCGGCGCAGGCTGCGGCCAATGCAACGCCTGTCAATCCGGCCACGCCCGTTACTGCGCCAAACAATCCAATCACGGCTACACCCGCCACGGCGCGCTCGCCACCGAAACCACCGTCGCCGCGCAAAACATCATCCGCGTCCCGGCCAATCTCAAACCCGAACAAGCCGCGCCCCTCTGCTGTGCCGGCTGGACCTCCATGGGAGCCCTCAACGAAGCCAACCTCCAACCCGGCCAGTGGCTCGCCATCGCGGGCTTCGGAGGACTCGGCCATCTCGCCGCCGCCTACGCCAAAGCCAGAGGCATTCACGTCGCCGTAATCGACACCAATCAAGAAAAGCTAGACTTCGCCAAGGCCCAAGGCGCAGACCTCGTCACGCTCCCCGACACCGCTCGCAAAACCATTCAAAAGGAGACCGGCGGAGCCCACGCCGCCATCGTCTTCACCGCCTCCGCCGCCGCCGGACCCACCGCACTCAGCAGTCTACAGCGCCGCGGATCACTCATCCTGGTGGGACTGACGACCGACACCTTCCCCATTTCGATGACGGAAATCGTGCTCAAAGGAATCCGCATTCAAGGCAGCTACCTCGGCACCAGAGCCGATCTCGAACAAGTCTTCGCCATCGCCGCCGAAGGCAAAGTAAAACCCCACATCACCACCCACACCCTAGCCGAAGCCCCATCTCTAATCGAAAAGCTCGGCCGTGGTGAACAAACCGGCCGAGCCGTAATCAAACTCTAACTCGTTGCTGATTTGCGCTCTTCTCATCTCTCGACGAAGCCGCAAAGCCGCTACCTTTCACGACCCAAATCCCCAGCACCCACTCCTGGGCCCTCAGCCCAACCCAGCACCCTTTGCGAACTTGGCTTCTTTGCGTGCTTGGCGAGAAACCGTCCTTGGCGCGAAACCCACCCTAAAACGTCACCCGCAAAGCCATCTGCCACGACCGCGGCACATCCTGCCCCGTAATCGCCCCAAACGCCGAATTCGTCGGCGTCGTGTTCGGCGTCAGCAGATTCGGGTGATTCATCGCATTCAAACACTCCGCCCGGTACTGCACGCCCCAGCGCTCCGTCACCCGGAAGTTCTTGATCGCCGACAAATCCCAACGCGATTGCCCATCCGCCCGAATCCCGCTGAAACGCAGCGGCGAAAACCGGTAGTTCGATGCCAGTTGCTGCGCCGCGGCCTTGTTGAACCCCGCATCCGTGTTGAACCACCGATCCACATTGCGCTGCGACTTCGACAACACAATGCTGTCCGGATTGCCCGTAAACAAACTCCACACATCCCCAAACCCCAGCGGAGGTCCGCTCTGCCGCTGCATGATCCCGTTCAACTGCCATCCGCCAGCCACAAACTCCAGCGCCCGCGGCATCTTCGATCCCCAATGCCGCCCCTTCCCAAACGGCAATTCCCAAATCCCCGAAATCACCACCCGGTGCGGCCGGTCAAACGACGAGATCGATTCATAAGGCACCGTATCCGCCGCGTTCAGAAACTCAATCGCCTCCATCGACTTCGACCATGTATACGCCAGCATCAGCGTGTATCCCTTCGAGAAACGCCGCTCCAGCCGCGTCTGCAGCGAGTGATACCACGAATACCCCGTCGGCTCTGTCACCGTAATATTCCCGAAGTGCGAATACGGCCGCAACAAACTCCCGCGCGAAATGTTCTGCCCGTAAATCGGGTTCAGCCCGAAATACGGACTCCGCGAGTTCGCCGCCAAATAGTCAATCGTCCGCTGATCCCGCACTCCCGTCCGGCTCAGATACTCCACCGGAGTATTGTTGATGTTCTGCAACACTCCGATGCGCGTCCCGCGGCTGCTCACATACGTCACCTCCGACAACCACTGCAGCGGCAATTCCCGCTGGAACCCGAACGACCACCGCTGCGTGTACGACTGAGTCCGCTGCGGCTCAAAGAAGCTCACCGCCTGCCCCAGGTTCGTCGACAATCCGCCGCTCGACCCCGCCGGCTCAATCAGCCCGTTCGGAAACGGATTCGCCGTCGTCGCCACATACGTCACTCCGCTATCAAGCGATGCCTGTATCGGCGTCGACTGGCTGAACCCCGTCGCAATCGAGTCCGTCTTGTTCACGCCCAGCGTGTCAAAGAACAAGCCATACCCCGTACGAACCACAGTCTTCGTGTCCAACTGATAAGCAATCCCAATGCGCGGCATGATGTTGTTCTTCTCCCCGCGCCAGTACGTCCGCGGATTCCCGCCTTGTCCCACATACGTCAATCCGCCGCGCACGCGGAACGCGCTTGCCGGCAATTCCGGAATCGCCACCGGAGCATAATTCGTCTTCGCCGCCGCCTCAATCGGGCTCGCCTGATCGAACGCATAGCCCGCCACCGAACGGTCATACCGCTCCGTCACCGGCGTCTCAAATTCATACCGCACGCCCCAATTGATGACCAGCTTCCGCGTCAGCTTCCAGTCATCCTGCAAATACGTGCCGAACCACATATCCTGTTCCGCCAGCCGCGCCGTGCGAGTCATGCTGCCATCCGGCACGCCCAGCAGAAACGCCGCCAACTCGCCGCCCACCGGCTGCGCCGCGGCCGTATTCAAAGGCCCGCGCGTGTACGTCGACGAAAACGCCAACTGCGGAGCCACATCCAGCGGATACCGCCCCTGGTTCTCGCGATACACACGGAAATCGCCGCCAAAGCGAAGACTGTGCGACCCGGCGAGCTTCGTGAACGTCGCCCCCATCGAATGCACCGTCGAGAAATTCCCGCCGTCCCCGCTCTCCCAATTCGCCAGCTGCGTCAGCGATCCCACCTGCACGTTCGGGAACCGCGCGATGTTCTTATCCACCAGCCCTACCAGCCGTGAAGAAAAGCCCAGCGACGACAAATCAAACCCCTGCTGAATGCTCTTCTCCGTGAAGTTTGCATACGTCACCCCATACCGCACGTTCATCAGAAACGTCGGGCTGAACACCTTCACATCATCAATCGTCAACCCGCGATTCTGCCGGTTCAGAATAATCCCGTTCGCCCCCGTCGTGAATACGCGGTTCTTGTCTTCCTGCCAGTAATCCGTCGACATGCGCACAAACGCCCGATGGTTCTGATTGAAGTTGTGATCCAACCGGATCAGATGCACCCACGTATCTTCTATTGCCTTCGTCGTCCGGAAATGATTGTTCCGTTCCTCGCGCGTGCCCAACTGATTGGGATCCGGCCAGTACTTCAAAATGTTCTGCGCCACCGGATCCAGACGTGATGCCGGAATGATATTCCCCGGAATCGCAGTCCGCGAAAACGTCCCGTTCGCATTCGGCGTCGTCGTCCGCGGATCGAACACCTGGTAGTTCGCCCCCAGCGCCAACAGCGCACTCAAGTCCCCACGCCGCATCGCCGCCGTAGGCACCGTGTTCGTGAACGACTGCGGCACCCCAAACGTATTCGCCTCGTAATTATAAAACCAGAACGTCCGATTCTTGATCACCGGCCCGCTCGCCCATCCCCCGTAACGGTTGTCCTGATACACCGGCAGCTTCTGCCCCGCCCGGTTCTGAAAAATGTTCGGCGTATCAAACGCCGAATTGCGCATCCAGTAATACAGCTCGCCGTGAATCATGTTCGTCCCGCTGCGCGTACTCACGTTCACCAGCGACCCGATGGTGTGCCCCACCGTCGCATCGTAAGGCGCGGTCTGCACCTTGAATTCGCCCACCGCAGTCTGCGGCGGAATAAAGCCCACACGACCCGACGTGCCCTGCGCCTGCGTGTTCGACACCCCGTCCAGCGTGAACTCATTGTTATATTGCCCCGCCCCATCGGTGGAAAACTGCGAGTTCTTGTTAATCGAAAACGACCCCGCCTTCGCCAGCCGCATATCCGTCGAATTGATCACCCCCGGCGCCAGTTGCACCAGCGTCATCGGGCTCGATCCAAAGCTCGGCAGTTCCTGAATTCGCCGCTGGTCCACCACCTGCCCCAGCGACGAATCCACCGTCGAGAGCAGCGGCGTCTCCGCCTTCACTTCCACCGTCTCCGAAGTAGCGCCCACCTCCAACGCGATATTCACTTCCACCGCCTCATTCACACGCAACTCAATCCCGTCGCGCACAAACTTCTTGAATCCGCTCAACTCCGCCTGCACCTGATAAGGACCCGGCAGCAGATACGGCAAGGTGAAATTCCCACCCTCATTCGTCTTCGCCGCCACAATCACACCCGTGGCGTTATTGACAGCACGCACATCGGCGCCCATCACCACCGCGCCCGACGCATCGGTCACGCGGCCAACGATAGTAGAACGGGTTTCCTGCGCAAAGACAAAACTGGCACAGGATAAAAGGAAGCAGAGAACCTGAAGTGTCATTACAGTCAAGTCTATCCAATCTGCAATACTGTGGGCATGTTCTCCAATTTCAGCTTCAGGTCAGTTTGTGCTCTGCTCGCGCTCGCCGCATGCGCGATCCCCCTGTCGGCACAGACCTTCCAGGCCCAGATCACCGGCGTCGTCCAGGATCCCTCCGGCGGACTCATCCCCAACGCCAAGATCACTGCCACCAACATCGCCACCGGCATCGCCTTCTCCACCGAATCGAATTCCTCCGGCATCTATCGCCTCCCCGCACTCCCACCCGCGCAATACCGGCTCACCGCCTCCACCACCGGATTCAAGAGCTTTGAACAAGGCCCCATCACGCTCCAGGTCAACGACGTCGTCGAAATCCAAATCGTCCTCCAGGTGGGCGACGCCTCCGAAAAAATCCAGGTCAGCGCCTCAGCCGAACTCCTCCAAACCGCCACCGCGACCGTCGGCCAGGTGGTCAACACCCGAGCCATTGAAAACCTACCCCTCAACGTCCGCGACCCGCTCGCCCTCGTCGGTCTCACCGCAGGCGTCACCTTTGGCGCAAACTTCGGCAACGGCGGCGGCCAGGAACTCGGCCGCAACTTCTTTAAGTCCGACTTCAACGTCGGCGGCGGCCGTTCCGGTTCCCAGGAACTCCTCCTCGATGGCGCAGCCAACACCACCCCCGACATCAACCGCGGCATCATCAATCCTCCCGTCGATTCCGTGCAGGAATTCAAGGTCCAGTCCAATTCCTACGACGCCGAATTCGGACGCACCACCGGCGGCATCGTCAACGTCATCACCAAGTCCGGCACCAACGACATCCACGGCCTCGCCTACGACTTTGAGCGCCACAGCTTCATCGAAGCCAATAACTGGTTCTCCAACCGCGCCGGCATCCCCAATCCCTCCTTCAAGCGCCACCAGTTCGGTGGCAACCTCGGCCTCCCCATCGTCAAAAACAAAACCTTCTTCTTCGGCGACTACGAAGGACTCCGCCAGGGCTTCCCCGTCACCTTCACCACCACCGTCCCCACCGAAGCGATGAAGACCGGCAACTTCTCCGGCCTCGGCAACATCACGATTTACGACCCCAACACCTTGGTCACCAACGCCGACGGCTCCCGCACCCGCTCCCCCTTCCCCGGCAACAGCATTCCCTCCACCCGCTTCGATCCCGTCTCCGTCAAGGTGATGAGCTTCTATCCCTCTCCCACCCTCCAGCAGAACGTCAACAATTACGTCCGCAGCCCCAAACAGGCCATCAACACCGACAAATACGACTTCCGCGCCGATCAGAACTTCGGCGATCGCACCCGCCTCTTCGGACGCTTCTCCCAACAGGAAGATGTCCGCTACGTCCCCGGACCGCAGCCGCTTCCCATCGGCGGCGGACGCAGCACCACCGACACCTACACCCAGGCCATGATCGACGCCACGCACGTGCTCTCCGCCAGCACCGTCGTCAACGCCCAGTTCGCCTTCTCCCGCGCCCTCGCCGCGCAATTCGGCCTCTCCAAGGGCTTCGACTTCAAACAGCTCGGCTTCCCCGCCAACCTCAACGCCATCGCCACCGATCAGTTCATCCAGGGCTCCATCGCCGATATCGGCGGCATCTCCAACGGCAGCGATTCCTTCATTCAATACCAGCCGCGCAACACCTGGACCTCCCGCGCCACCGTCTCCCACCTCCGTGGCTCGCACAGCATGAAAGCAGGCGCCGATTGGCGCGTCCTCAATTTCAACGAAGGCCAGAACACCCAGCCCAACGGCACCTTCAACTTCGGCCGCACGTTCACCCAAGGCCCCAACCCGGTGCAGGCTACCGGCGCCGGCGGCCACGGTTTCGCCGATTTCCTGTTGGGCATGCCCAACAGCGGCTCCATTCGCCAACTGATGCCCATCTCCACCCAGGGACTCTACTACGCCGCCTTCTTCCAGGACGACTGGCGCGTCAATAGCAAGCTCACCCTGAACATGGGGCTCCGCTACGACATCAACGTCGGCAACCGTGAAAAGTTTGGCCGCATCGCCTACTTCGATCCCACCGCCCCGCACCCACTCGCCGCTCGCGCCGGCCTGCCGAATCTCACCGGGCTGCTTCGCTGGGTAGGTGAGGAAAACCCATCGAGCCAGCAATCCACCCCTCGTACCAATTTCGCTCCTCGCTTCGGTTTCGCCTACAAAATTTCGCAATCGAGCGTCCTCCGTGGCGGATACGGCATCTTCTTCGCCCCCCGCAACATTCAGGGCAACGGCACCGGAGCCGTGGCCGCTTTCCGCGACACCCCGATGGTCGCCACCATTGACGGCGGTCTCACCAACGCCAACCGCCTCAGCAATCCCTATCCCGCCGGTGTGCTCCCTGCCCTCAACAACCGCGATCCGCTCACCAACATCGGCGCTACCATCCAGGGCCCCATCTACACCACGAAAGATCCCTACGCCCAATTGTTCAGCCTCAGCTACCAGGCCGAACTCCCCGGTGCTATCGTCGCCCAAGTCAACTACTGGGGCAACAAGGGCACCCACCTCATCTCCGGCGGCTGGAATCTCAACCAACTCCCCAGCGTCTATCTCAACCAGGGCAACGCTCTCAACGGCCAGGTGCGCAACCCCTTCCTGGGCCTCGTCCCGGCAGGCACGGCTATCTCCGGCTCCACCATCTCCCTCCGCCAATCGCTGTTGCCCTATCCGCAGTACGCCGGCGACGGTGGCGTATCACAGGTCTTCGTCCCAGCGGGCAATGACACCTACCACGCCCTCACCGTGCAAGCCGAAAAGCGGCTCTCCACTACGCTCACCTTCCTCGCCTCCTACACCCGCTCCAAGGCCATCGACGATGTCGGCGGCATGATCGACATCTACAACCGCCGTCTGAACAAAGTGATCTCCGCCTTCGACACCCCCAACCTCTTCGTTGGCAGTTGGGTCTACCAACTCCCATTCGGCAAAGGCCGCCGATACGCCGCATCGTTAAGCGCGCCCGCTAACGCCATCCTCGGCGGCTGGGACCTGAGCGGCATCGTCCGCCTGCAGAGCGGCCAACCCGTCGGCATCACCGGCAACAATCTCGGCCGTAGCGCCAAGCTCGACAACCCCACCATCGCCCGCTGGTTCGACACCACGGCCTTCGTGCCCACACCGGCCTTCACCATTCAGACCACCGGCCCACGCTCCCCCGATGTCCGCAACGACGCTCTACAGAACATTGACACCGTCCTGGTCAAGAACTTCGTCATCCCCGTCGCCAGCCGCGAAATCACCGCGCAGTTCCGCGCCGAGTGCTTCAATCTCTTCAACACGCCGCGCTTCGGCTCCCCCAACGGCACGGTAACGAACCAGGCCTTCGGCACCGTCACCAATCAGGCCAACACCTCGCGCCAGTTCCAGTTCGGCCTCAAAATCAAATTCTGAGAATCCATCCATGAAGAAACTCATTCTCACCGCCGTGCTCTCCAGCCTCGCCACACTGATTGCCGTCTTCGGCCTCATCGGCGCGGAAGTCCCCAAGAAAATCAAACTCGAAAACGCCAAAGTCCGCGTCTCCGAAGTCACCTACATGCCCGGCGTCAAACGCGAGCGCTACATCCGCCCCACGGACCAGGTCATCGTCTTTCTCGACGAATCGAAATACCGCCGCACAGACTCCACAACCAAGGAGCAAACCGTCCGCGAGCGCAAGAGCGGCGACGTCATCTGGCATGACAAAGGCGAAGACGCGCCCGTGCTCGAAAATCTCGGCGCGAAGCCCTACCGCACACTCGTAATCGAACTGCTGAAGTAAAATCGTCAATGATGCAACGTAAATCGATTTACCTCGCCCTGGGTCTGCTCGCCCTCGTCGGCTGCTCCAGCGAAAAGCCCGCGCCTCCGAAAGAGGCCGCCACGCCACCACCCACGGCCACGCCCGCACCCGCTACAGAGGCCCCCAAAGCGCCTCCCGCTGCCGGTTACAAAGTAGCCTTCGAAACCACCAAAGGCAGCTTCATCGTCGAAGTCCACCCCGAATGGGCCCCCATCGGAGCCGCCCGCTTCAAGGAACTCGTCGAAGATAAATTCTTCGATGGCGCAGGCTTCTTCCGCGTCGTCCCTAACTTCATCGTCCAGTTCGGCCTCGCCGCCGATCCGGCCAAAACCAAAAAGTGGGACACCCGCATCTCCGACGATCCGGTCATCCGCACCAACAAGCGCGGCACTCTCACCTTCGCTACCGCCGGCCCCAACACCCGCACCTCGCAGCTCTTCATCAATTTCAAGAGCAACCAGATCCTCGACGACCAGGGCTTCGCTCCCTTCGGTGAAGTCACCGGCGCAGGCATGGATGTCGTCGACCGCATCACCGCCCAATACGGCGAAAGCCCCGATCAAGGCGCAATCACCGCGCAAGGCAACGCCTACCTCAAGGCCAACTTCCCGAACCTCGACTTCATCAAGAAGGCCACTATCGTTCCATGAGGCCTGTGCTGCTCGCTTCGCTGCTCGCTGTCCCCATGCTCCAGGCACGCCAGGAAACCGGCTTCCTCAATCGCTCCATCGCGGTGAAAGGCACCACGTATAAATACGTCGTCTACCTCCCGCCCGATTACACCAAGAGCAAACGCTGGCCGGTTGTCCTCTTCCTCCATGGCGCAGGGGAACGCGGCGAAGACGGGCTCGCTCAAACCCAAGTCGGCATCGGCGGCGCGGTTCGCTTCCACGCGGACCGCTTCCCCGCCGTCATCGTCATGCCCCAATGCCGCAAAGAAGTTTGGTGGTCCGATCCCGCCATGGAGGCCCAGGCCCTCGCCGCCCTCGATGCCTCCATCAAGGAGTTCAAAGGCGACAAGTCCCGCGTCTATCTCACCGGCCTTTCCATGGGCGGCTACGGCACCTTCGCCATCGGCGCAAAACACGCCGCCCGCTTCGCCGCCATGGCCCCCATCTGCGGCGGCGCGGTCCGCCCCAATCGCCGCGGCGTCCCGCAAGAGCCTCCACCCGTCGGCGATCCTTATGCCACGCTCGCCAAAGGCATCGGCAATAAGCCCATCTGGATCTTCCACGGCGCCGCCGATCCCATCGTCCCCGTCACCGAATCCCAGCGCATGCGCGACGCCATCAAAGCCGCCGGCGGTGACCCCAAATACACCGAATACCCCGGCGTCGTCCATAACTCCTGGGATAAAGCCTATGGCGAAGTGGAATTCCCCAAATGGCTCTTCTCGCACCACCTCGATCGCAAACCTTGACACGTCTGTATTGATACAATAGGGGATCACCATGAAGGGCAACGACAAAGTCATCGCATTCCTGCAAGAGGTTCTCACTGCGGAACTCACGGCCATCAATCAGTACTTCCTCCACGCCGAAATGATGGAGAACTGGGGCTACCTCCGCCTCGCCAAGCACACCAAGGTGGAATCCATCGAGGAGATGCGCCACGCCGAAGCCGTCCTCGAACGCATCCTCTACCTCGATGCCACTCCCAACATGAGTGAGCTCTTCCCCCTCCGCATTGGCCAGAACGTGAAACAGCAACTGGAAAACGATCTCGCCCTCGAATACGAAGCCATCCCCCGCCTCAACAAGGCCATCAATTGCGCCGTCGAAGCAGGCGACAACGGCTCCCGTGATTTGTTCGAGAAAATCCTCACCGACGAAGAGAAGCACGTGGACTACCTCGAAGCCCAGCTCCACATGATCAAGGAAATGGGTTACGAAAACTACCTCGCCCAACACATCGGCGAAGAAAAGTAGCCCCCCACACGCTTTTTCCGGAACTTTCCGCCACCCGCGCGGCAATCCCTAACAGAAGCTAACAATGGAGCGTCAGTTACAGGGTATGCCGGACAGTGCGTTGCTCGACAAAGCGCGCCGCGGTTGTGCCGATTCCTTCTCCGCCCTGTATCGCAATCACAGCGCCCGCGTCTATCGCTTCGCATACGAGATGTGCGGCAACACTCCGGCAGCCGAAGAGGTCACCCAGGAAGTCTTCCTCGCCCTGCTCAGCGACATGACCCGCTTCGATCCCGCGCGCGGCAATCTGCTGGCCTATCTGCTCGGCACCGCGCGCAATCTCACCTACCGCTGGCTCCGCCGCGAACAGCCCTTCCTGCCGCTCGAAATCGAAGACGACGCGCCCGCACCCACCCAAGCCTCGGCCCTCTGCCCCCTCGCCGAACTCACCCAAAAAGAGGCTCTCGACGGCCTCCGCCGCGCCATCGCTTCCCTGCCCCCTCCTTATCGCGAAGTGGTCGTCCTCTGCGACCTCGAAGAATTAGACTACGCCCAGGCCGCGCAAACCATCGGCTGCGCCATCGGCACCGTGCGCTCCCGCCTCCATCGCGCCCGGGCTTTACTCACTGAAAAGTGGCAACAGGAGCAGCGCAATAGCTCCATGAGGTGTTCCGCATGACCTGTCAGGAATTCGCAACCATTCGCCGTGATTACGCCCGCCAGCAATGGCTCAGCGACTCGCTGCGCCAAGAAGCGAAACAACATCTGGCCGAGTGCGCCGCCTGCCGTGGCCACCTCGACACCGAGCGCGCGCTCACCACGGCTCTGGCCGAGCTATCACGCCAGCGTGACTCCGCCGGGCCGCCGCCCAGTGTCGAATCCGCGCTCATGGCCGCTTTCGCCGAGCGCCACCAATCGCGCCGCAACGCGCTTTGGCGCAAAGCCGCGTGGGTCATTCCCATCGCCGCCGGCTTGCTCTTGTTCGCCATACTCCGCACCCGTGAACCCGAAACCCGGCTCGTCCGACACGAAGTCCCGCGCCCCACCGTCGTCGAACAAGTGCCCGATGAACCGGCCCCCGTGCCACAGGTCCAGCCCAAAGTGCGCCGCGCCGCCACGGCCCCGCGCAACTCGAGTACCCGTAACAGAATTCGTCCCTCTGCGGTACGGCAAACCCCTCGAATCGGCGAACCCGTCGTCATCGTCCGCATGGAGTTGCCGCCGCGAAACTTCGCCAACTAGGATTACCCGTTGCCCCGGACGCCGCCACTCAAACCGTGAAAGCCGACGTCCTGCTGGGCGGCGACGGCTTAGCCAAAGCCATTCGTTTCGTCTATTGAACGCAACCACCACGACCGCTAAACTACCGAGCCGCGACCGTGAGGGAGCGGAAAACTAAAATAAGGAGACCACATGAACCGTAAAAAACTTCTGACCGCGGCTCTGCTCACTGCCACCGCCGCCTTCGCCCAAACCACCACCTCATCCACTACTCGTGAGGTCCACGTGGTCAGCAGCGGCGCCGCCACCGCCGGAGCCGGCCCCATGTTCGTCTTCGGAGAAACCGGCAGCGCCGCTGGAGCCATGCACTTCATCGCCGCCGGCAACATGGACGGTAAGGTCGTCAAAGGCTCGCCCTACGCCGCCGAAGCGACTACCGAAACCGTCCGCACCCTTGCCGACGGCACCCGCATCGTCAACAAACACACCACCCAGATGGCTCGTGACAAGGAAGGCCGCACCCGCCGCGAAAACAACTTCGCCAACAGTGGCCCCTTCCAGAACAACTCCGCCGGCGCCCCCCGCATGGTCACCATCACGGACCCCGTCTCCAAAGAGGTCTACATCCTCAACTACAACGACAAAACCGCCCGCAAAGTGAAAATGGGCGAACCCGCCGTCTTCCGCACCGAACGCGACGACGCCCACCACAAAGAAATCATCGAAGAGAAAATCCAGGTCTCGGTCCGCACCAAGGCCGAAGCGGGCGCAACAGCCTCACAGGACGTCCTCTTCAACGCCCCCGTCGCCGCCGTTCCCGCGCTCCCCGTCGGCCCCATGGGCATGGCCAGCGGCACCCGTGTCGCCTTCGACGCCAGCAACATGAAGACCGAGAAGCTCTCCCCCCAAACCATGGAAGGCGTCCTCGTCGAAGGCACTCGCAACACCCACACCATCCCTTCCGGCACCATCGGCAATGATCGCGCCATCGTCACTACCAACGAAAGCTGGTACTCCAACGATCTCCACATGGTCATCTTCTCCAAGAGCAACGACCCCCAAATCGGCGAGACCACCTATCGCGTCCAGAACCTCCGCCGCTCTGAGCCCGACGCCTCACTCTTCAAAATTCCCGCCGACTTCAAAATCGTCGAGAATACCGCACCGGCCGTCTTCCAGATGCGCCGCAAAATCAACGATCGCGACGAAATCTAGATCCACGCGTCTTTCACCGTGTAAGCTGGAGGGTCGGTTCCTACTCATGAAACCTACCCTCCTCTTCCTCACCCTGACCGTCCCCCTCCTCGCCGCCGACTACGACATCGCCGTCTACGGCTCCACTCCTGCAGGCATCGCCAGTGCCGTTGTCGCTGCCCGCCAGGGCCATCGCGTCATCCTCCTCGAACCCACCCGCCACTTCGGCGGACTCCTCACCGGCGGCCTCTCCAACACCGATTTCCGCACCCTCGAAGCCGTCACCGGTTTCTACCGCGAATACATGGACCGCGCCCACCAGCACTACATCCAAACCTACGGCCCAAACTCCATACAGGCCGAAGAGTGCTTCTTCGGAGCCCACACCGAACCCCACGTCTCGGAAAAAATCCTCCGCCAGATGATCGCCGAGCAAAAGTCCCTCACCCTCGTCACCGAGCACTATCTGCGAAGCGTCCAACGCAACGCCAACGCCCTCCAACAAGCCACCTTCCGCACCCCCACCGGCTCCGTCACCATCAACGCCCGCCTTTGGATCGACGCCACCTACGAAGGCGATCTCGCCGCCGCTGCCAAAGTCCCCTACCGCATCGGCCGCGAATCCACCCGCGAATACGGAGAACGTTTTGCCGGCGTTTTGTTTTTTGACCAGGGAAAAATCCTCCCCGGCTCCACCGGCGAAGCCGACACCAACGAGCAATGCGCCAACTTCCGCATCATCATGACCAACCGCCCGTCGAACCGCCTCCCCGTCCCCCGCCCGCCCGGCTACAATCGCGACGAATTCCTCAAGATCATTCCCCACCTCACCTCCGGCCGCGTCAAGCAGGTCTACTCCACCGATCACTCCGGCATGATCCGCCTCACGCACATCCCCAACGACAAATCCGACATGAACGACATCAAGCAAGCCGTCGTCCGCCTCTCGCTCCCCGGCGAAAACAACGGTTGGGCCGACGGCGACGAAGCCACCCGCAAGCGCATCTATGACCGCCACGTCGCCCACAACATCGGCCTCATCCACTTCCTCCAGAACGATCCCGATGTCCCCGCCCACATCCGCGACAAAGCCAATGAATGGGGCCTCGCCAAAGACGAATACGCTTGGAACAACCACCTTCCGCCCGCCCTCTACGTGCGCGAAGGCCGCCGCATCTACGGCGACTACATCTTCACCGAACACGACACCATGCCCGCTTCCCGCAGTGTCCGCGCCAACGTCAGACCCGACGCCATCGCCTCCGGCGATTACTCCCTCAACTCCCACGGCCATCAACCCGCCGGCCCGCTCTATCCGACACTATTCGAGGGCGACTTCGGCTTCTCCACCACCCCGTTCATGATCCCCTACGGCACCATCGTGCCCAAAGGCATCTCCAATCTGCTGGTCCCCGTGGCCATTTCCGCCTCACACATCGGCTATTCCGCCCTTCGCCTGGAGCCCACCTGGACCTCCATGGGCCACGCCGCCGGACTCGCCGCCCACCTCGCCCTCGCCCGCAACAACGACACCCGAGCCATCTCCCTCCCCGCCCTCCAGCGCCTCCTCCATCAGCAAAAGCAAGCCACCATCTACACCTCCGACATCCCCCGCGAATCACCGTTCTTCGCCGCAGTCCAATGGGCCGGCCTCCACGGCCTGCTCTCCGATATCGTCGACTACAACACCGCCGTCATGGTCCCCCTGAAGCACCGCTATGGCACCCAGTATTCCTTCGCCCACGCCAACCACGCCGTAGAACCCGCCGCTCCACTTACACCCGAATTGAGGGCGAAATGGACCAAGCGCCTCCCCTGCGCCGCCCAACTCCAAGCCAACACCCGCGGAGCATTCCTCCAATCCGCCTACGCCGCCTGCGCCGAATAGCATCTATTCATCTTCCGAATTGGATTGCGCATCCTCACGCATTTCGGCGTCATAACCCGCGTGGAGAAACAGGTGAGCCGTGCGTGTGTCGTCCAGTTTCCACTTCATGCAGCACTGCTGCCGGGAAGATCCACGAATCGTTCGCGGCTCATCTCGGCGCCGTAGGCGATGGCAGCCAGCAGGTCTTCGCGTGTGAGTTGCGGATACTCGGCCAGGATTTCTTCCATGGACGAACCGGACGCAAGGAAATCCAGGAGCAGAGACACCCGGATTCGCGTGACGCGAGATTCCCAGGATGTCTCGGCCGTCACTCACCCGCAGCGCCCTTCGTCACAGGAGCCTATGCCGCCTCTCGAAACTAATCCAATCCTCCATCCCAGCCGATCATCCAAGCAATGAAACAGGCGCTGCGCATCATCGCTATCATCCTCGCCTCCATCGTCACCGTCATCGGCCTTCTCGTAGCAGGCATTGTCCTGATTGCCTCCATGCCCTACCACTTCATCCGCAACCGCTTCCGTCCCGAACCTCAGACCAAACCCTTCGCCGAGCAACTCGCAATGCTCGCCGCATCCACCACCCCGCCCCCCGGCGTATTCACCTTCGACGCCGGTTGGATTGACGAACCCGCCTCCTACGCCGGCCTTCTCTCCGACATTGCCGCCGTCGCCGATGACTCCATCGAAAACATAACCGTCCGCCAGACCGGCCCCGAAGGCAAAGAGACCGCCGTTCTTTCTTTCCATCACGCAGGCCGCAAGCACACCTGGAAACTCGCCTGCGACTCCCAATACATCGACGAAAAATTCTTCGACCTCGTCCCCACCCTCCACCTCGGCAAGCAAGGCAAGCAACTCTACTGGGTAGGCGAACCCGGCGAATGCGTCACCGGTCTTCCGCCCGAACTCGCCGAACGCCTCCGCACCCAATCCGCCATCCCGCTCACGCCCTGGCAACCCACACCCTGAAAAACAAAAGCAGGGCGGCCCTGGCAGGGTCATCCGCCAGGGCCGCCGTATCGAGCATGCGTGTTTTAGAACAAATACTTCAGCCCAAACTGCATTTCCCGATTATTCACCTGCGTCCCCGTGATCTGCCCAAACGTAGCCGAACCCAGCGTACGGTCCGGTCCCCCGAACTGCGGAGTGTTCGTGAAGTTGAACGCCTCCCAACGGAACTGCAGCCGGTGCCCTTCCTTCACGCGGAATTCCTTGAACAACGCGAAGTCCCACGTCTTCTGGCCCGGTGAATCGAACAGGCCGACCCCGGAGTTTCCATACCCAAGCGTGCCCGGCAGGAACAACCCGTCCCCAGTCGATCCTTCAAACTTCGACCGTACGAACGCCGACGTATCGAACCAACGCGTAATGCTCCGCTGGTCCCACACCCGCGGTACGCTTGCGCCCGCCACCACGTGCGGCCGCGGAGCCGACGCCGGACCCGTATTCGCCGAATCCCCGTTCTGCGCAATCGTCACCGGCAACCCCGACTGCAACGTCACAATCGAATTCAACGACCACCCACCCAGCACCAGCCCCTTCACGCCCTTGGCGCTCCGCAAAAACGGGATCTCATACAGATTCGAAAACACCAGCCGCAGCCGCTGGTCAATGTTCGATCTCCCGTAATCCGCCTCGCGGTTCCGTGGATTCTGCGGGTAGTTCGGACCGAATCCCGCACCTTCATTCGCGCCATACCCAATCGCGTGCGCTCGCGAATACGTGAACGCCGTGTTGAACGTCAACCCCGCCGAGTACCGCTTCTCGAAACGTCCCTGCAGGCCGTTGTAGTTCGTCGACGCCCACGACTCGTTCCGCCGGATCGTGCCCAGCGGCAGTGGCCGGCTCGGCTCCCGCGAATCCACGTAGGTCTGGAACGGCCGCCGTCCCTGCACCGCACCCGGCCCCGGATCCGGATTGTTGAAGTTCTGCACGCTGTTCTCCAGGTTCGATGCCGCACTGCCCACATATGCCAACCCAACAATGTAGTTCCTCGCAAACGAACGCTCCAACTCCGTCGACCACTGCCAGATGTCGTTGTTGCGATACTGCGAACGCCCCGTCTCATCCAGGAAACCGAGCATCAGTAGTGCCGCCGGCGAACCCGTCACCGGCGAGCCCAGGAACGGTTGCGTGATCGTCGCCGTCGGATTGTTCCGGTCATTCTGGAACACCGCCGATCCCGAGAACGGCGGGTTCAGGTTCAGGATCGAAAAGTTGTTCGTCTGTTGCGCGTTATAGAAATTGCCGCCGCCCATCCGCAGCACGGTGCTGTCGTTCAGTCGGTACGCAATGCCCAGCCGCGGCATGAACTGCTTCTTGTTCGTCTCATACAGCGCCTCGCGCACGTTCGGATTCGGCACCAGCATCGGCGTCAACACGCCGCCAATGGTCTGAATCTTCCCCTGCTCGAACGACAGCGTCCGGATCTTTCCCTGCGCGTCTTCCACCGGACCGAAATAGTCCCATCGAATGCCGAAGTTGATCGTCAGCTTCGACGTCGCCTTGAAGTCGTCCAGCCAGTACAGGCCCATCTTCGTTTGCCGGATATAACCAGCCGGCATCCCTTCGGCCGAGTTCGCCGACAACGGAATTCCCATCAGGAACGCCGCCATCGAGTCCGGGATCCCCACAATGTCCGCCGTGAAGCTCATCTGCCCGCGCGGTTGGTTCGACCCGGCAAAGTCCACCACGTTGGCCCGGTACAGTCCCCCGAATTTGAAGTTGTGCTTGCCCATCGTCCACAGCACGTTGTCCGAAGCCTCCCACACGATCTTCTTGTTGATTTGCGGGTTGCCCGATCCAAGCCCGGTATAACCGGCCAGCGAAATCGACGGCACCCCTTCCTCCAGCGGCGTCAGTGTTCGGTTCCCGTCCGCCACCACCCGCAGGTCCAATCCCAGATCGCGATGTGTGAAATCCGTGTTGGTCTGAATCCCGCCTTGCACCACGCGCATCCGGTTCATCCCGAACCGCAGATCGTTCAGCAGCGACGGCGTGAGAATCTTCGAATAGCCCACGGCAAAGTGCTGGGCCCGGTAATCGGTGGACGTCTTCAAAATGCGTGTCAGTGGATCATCGACGAACGTCGAGTCCACCAGCACGTAATGCCCGAACACACGATCGCTCTCCGAAAACCGGTGGTCTACACGGCCCAGGTACTGGTCCGAATCGAGTATCTGGTTATTGAGCCCCGCCAGGTTCAACGTCGACCGGCTCGCGCGCGCCGTTTCGTCCTGATTCGGAAACGGCAGAAACCCCCCATCGGCAAACGGACTCCCCTTCTTGGCCGTCAGCAGGTTGTTCGACGCCGACGTGATCAACGATCGCGGAATAATGTTCCCCGCAAACGGCGTCGCGTTCGCGCCAACCCCACGAATCGCCCGGTTCACCGCGGCGTTGGGATCCGCCGGGTACCAGCGGTTCCCCTGCTGCACGATTTCCGAAAAATCTCCGTTCCGCATCGCCAGCGTCGGAACCGCGGTCACCCCAGGCGATCCGCGCCGTTCCCTCCGCCCTTCGTAGTTCGCCGTGAAGAACGTCCTGTCCTTCACAATCGGGCCGCTGATCACGCCCCCGAACTGGTTCCGCCGGAGTTTGTTCTTCGATGCCGTCGGCGACAGGAAGAACCCCCTCGCGTCGAATGTGTCGTTGCGCACAAACTCGAAACCCGTCCCATGGAAATTGTTCGTCCCCGACTTGATCGCCAGGTTCGCCTGGGCGCCCGAATTCATTCCATACTCCGCCGAATATACAGCGGACTGAATCTTGAACTCCTCGATCGCCTCAATCGACGGCGAGAACAGCATCGCCGAATGGTGGGAATCCACCGCAACCACGCCATCGAGTGTGATGTTCTGGTTCGCGTCGCGTTGCCCGTTCGCCGAAATGCCCGCAATCTGCCCGGGCATCGCCAACACGCTGGCGATCGTCCCCTGCCCGTTCGCGCCCATTCTCGACGCTCCGAAATTCACGCCCGGCATCAACGTCGCCAACTGGGCGAAGTTGCGGCCGTTGAGCGGCAACTCCACGATGCGTTTGTTCTCCACCACCGAACCGAGCGTGGCGTCTTCGGTTCGCAGCAGTGGAGCGCTCGCCGCCACCTCCACCCGTTCTACTTGCTGTCCCACTTGCAACGTGAAATCGAGCCGCGCTTTCTGCTGCAGTTGCAGCACAATGCCCGTTCGCACTTCGCTCTTGAAGCCCGCCGCTGATACGGTGAGTTCATACTCGCCGATACTCAGCAGCGGAAAAATATAGTTTCCCGATTCGTTGGACGTGGTCGTCCGCACGTCGCCCGTGGCAGTGCGTTTCGCCGTCACCGTCGCGCCCGCGATCACCGCGCCGCTGGCGTCGGTGAGCAGACCGAGAATCTGTGTCGAGTCCGTCTGAGCCAACGTGGTCAGCGCTGTAAGAAATAGTGTCGTGAGCCTAAGCTTCATGCAAGCCCCTTCTTCAGTCAAACGTTTCTTCGCCGGAGCAAACCCGGCCGGCGTGCCTTACATCATACATTCTCTGGCAGCCTCCGCAATCAACCATCGCAAGCGACCATCGATACTCATTCCCACGACCCTCAAGATCCGCGTCGCGTAAATTGTGCTAGCCTTGCATTGGTTAGTATCTGCTCGGCACTATCCCAAATTTGTGAAGAAAAGTGCTCTGAAAGACGTCATTGGCAAGCGCGGCGAGAATATCGTTGAACTTTGCTTGACGGATTACTCTAATTTCCCGGCGCCGCTATTCGACCTTACACACCTGGGCGACAAGTGGCCGGTGGTTGACTACTACGTGGAGCTAACGACAGTTCCCGGCAAGCGGCCTTTTTTCTTCCTCCAAGCGAAATCGACTGCGGCCACGAATCCAAAGAAGAGTCTTGCCATTTCCACCAGACGTAACGATATCGCTAGCCTCTTGGAGATTCCGGCGCCTACCTACATCGTCGGTATTCACGAACCGTCGAAGCGCGTATTCATCCGATCCGTTCATGACGGGGTCGCGGTGAAAGCGATCACCCGTATACCAGTGGGATACGAGCTGACAACCAACAACTTGAAAATCCTTCATGATGAAGTTGTGCGATTCTGGAAGGGGAGGCGGCACAAGCCGACTCAGTCAGTATTCGTATGAACTATACGCGGTCACAGGCTGATATCGTTGGCAGAAGAGCAGAATTGCTGGCGGAGCTCTTCCTGCAGGATCTAGGTGCGACGTTTGTCTCGCGGCCAACGGCCGATACGGGTATCGACTTCATTGTTGCCTTTCCAAACGGTCAGGGTGGGACCAATCTGAGCGCCGTTGAGGTCAAGGCAACAGAACACCCCGTAGGCGACTTTTATCCGCTGGAAACCAAGTGGTACAAACGGCTGGCTCATTCCAATGTTCCGTCGTTGCTCCTGGTCGTGGACGCCAAGCAGAACCGTTTGTATCACGCATGGCCAAGCCCAGACGACGTCAATCCCAAGTCTGGTGTTCGGAGAGTGCGGATCCCAATAGAACCCATAGATGAGGAAGTGAAAGAGCAGATTCGCGAGCGGCTTGCGGGGATACATAAGCCTGCTCCCGCTGGCGGACACCGCTGAGCAGCCTTACGCTTTGACGTCCTCCTCGTACTCCGCCCGAAGCCTCTCATCCCGTTATCCTCATCCCCGGAGTGATCTTCAGCCCGTTTAATGCGGCAAATTGAGGTGAAGCAAAGTGAAAGCCAAGACGAAGAGAAATCCTGATGCTTATCGGTTCACCGTCCGCCCGCTTTCGAAGGAAGAAGGCGGCGGCTATCTGGTGGAATACCCCGACATTCCCGGCTGTATGTCCGATGGCGAAACGATGAAAGAGGCGATTGCCAACGGCAGAGAAGCCCTGCGCGACTGCCTGGACGTGTTCGCGGCATCGGGGCGCATGGTTCCCAAGCCCGAATGGCCGCCACCCCAATAGGACCAGCGTCCGGGCGGATCGTCCCTTGTCCTCGTCGCCATGCCCGTTCACTCCGTCCGCAACCTCATTCGTGCCACGCCTCTCGCATTAACAACCGGCCAGCGACGCCGTAGCGGCGCAAACGCGCCGACATACCTTGCAGCATCAGCACAGAATACCAAGTTGCCTTCTTCAGATCCCGGCGCTTTTCGCCACTCAAGTTCCGCGAAGCTAGTGGCCTCTACTTCGCCTGAGCCGCCTTGGGGCCAAGTCCTGCGTTCTTCCCGTCGGCGATCACCACGAGGACTCAAGTCTCCGGTGCACATATAACGGCGTACATTGTCCGGATTGCGCGGCGAGCGCGCTTCTTGTTTGTGATACGTTCCTTGGTGTATCGTTCTTAATTGAACTGAGGAACGTTGTGAACAACTCCATGGTCGTCGCTCACTACTTACCGGATAACTTTGTATGAGGGCAGACATCTCCGCACAACTCACGACTGACACATCCTACTTCAGTCAGGTGGCAGACATCAAGAAGGGCGAGGTCAAGATTCCGCAATTTCAGCGCAAGTTCGTCTGGAAGGATGACCAGGCACTGGATCTCCTGGACTCAGTAGCCAACGGATATCCGATCGGGAGCATTCTTCTCTGGAAGACTAAAGACAAGCTTCACGCCGCTCGGGACATTGGAGTATTCCAACTCCCCAAGACGGACGACCTTACTCCAACCAACTACGTTCTCGACGGACAGCAGCGCCTCACTGTCATTTACTCTTGCTTGGGAGCCCCCGAAGACGCGCCCGGTTACAAAGCTGGATACGACCTATCCGAAGACGCGTTTGTTGAGATCAAGCCCGGCGGCGAGAAGCCAGATGTCTTCCCGTTACGGAAACTCTTCAACACGACGAGCTTGTTGAACTTCCGAACCTCATTGCTTACGCTTCCGAACGCGCCGCTTCTTCAGCAGAGACTCGACGACCTGATTGCAGCTTACACTCAGTATAAGCTGCCAGTATTCACGTTGAAAGATCTCACGATCGACGAGGTTTGCCCGATCTTCGAACGAATCAACAGTTCGGTGACAAGACTATCGACATACGACCTCATGGTCGCAGCTACATGGGCAGAGGACTTCGATCTTAATGAGAAGGTGAGCGCCATCCTTTCCTCGATTGAGGCAAAGGGGTATGGAGAAACGGAGCGCTCAACCATTCTCAAATCCGTCTCAGCGGTTCAACTTGGATCTATCCAGGATAAGGCGCTACGTTAGCTTCGCAACCTCAGCACCGCCGAAATCGACTCCCTGGCCTCGAAGACGGAAGCGGCGTTGCAACACGCCGTCGATTCGCTGAGTACGCAGTTCAAGATACACAGCTGGGACTTCTTGTCCTACGAAGCCGTACTAATCATTACGACCTACATCTTCCGCGAGACCAAACACCTTTCCGCAGAGCAGTCCGCTCGTTTGCGCCAGTGGTTCTGGCGTGCCTCATTCGGTGAGAGGTACAAGGTTGGGGGAGAAAACTTCGTCTCCAGAGACCTTGAAATCGTCGCCGGCTATGTCCTTGCTGGCCACGGCGAAGTCGAGCAATTTGGTGCGGTCCCACAGCCCACTGAATGGAGTAAGACACAGTTCAAGAGCAACGTAGCGCGTTCTCGCGCATTCATCCTTGCGCTTGCCGCAGCGGCTCCGCGGAATCTGCCAAACGGCATGAACGTCGATGTGCAGCACGCCCTCTCGTCCTACAACAAGAAGGAATACCACCACGTCTTTCCGAGGGCTTACCTCAAGGCGATTGGCGAAGGTGATTCAGCCAATGTCCTTGGTAACATCGTGATGCTGACGTCAGCTTCCAACAAGGCGATCTCAGATAATCCGCCATCAAAATACGTGCCTCCTCTGTCCGCATCCTTGGGATCTAACTGCGATGCCGTCTTTAGATCGAACCTTCTTCCCACGCCATCTGACTTTGATTATAGGAAGGCTCCCTACACGGATTTCCTCGCGGAACGCGGCAAGCTTTTGACTGCTCACGTCACCAAGCTCATTCTCGGCTGAGTCTCAAGTTACGCCTACTTGACCCCTCGCTCCAACCGCCTGCCTCAGCGCACGGCTCAGCACAAAGTTAGCCTCTCGTTTCCAGCCATTCCGTTGATTCACATCGGATAACCTCCTCCAACATCGACAGGTGTGCATCGTCCGGGCCGGAGATTCTGTCGGGTTGGTCGGCTACTCGGAGGTTGAGCCACCACCCCTAGCACAGCAACGCCCGTTCGGATCACCCTCCACCGCAGAACCCCGATCAACGCACACGCTCTGAGCCTCCAATCACTTGCTGACAACGAATCAGCCGCAGTTCCCACACTTCCCCCAAATTCCCCCACCAACACGATCCCAGCAGGAGACTAAAGGTGCTATGTCTCATCCCGTTATCCTCATCGCGAACGGCGACCTGCGTCTGTCCGCCAATCGCGTCTGCTGGCCCGCCCAAGCCCAAGCCGAAGAGGCCGTCATGGCCGCCATCCGCAAACTCGGCTTCGAAGTCCGCCGCGGCCACCCCTACGACCCCGAAAAACAACACGGCTTCATCGACTCCCAACACTACGGCATGAAGGTCTTCCGCCAGATCCCCCCCGACGCCCCCTTGATCGTCGTCGAGGCCGTCTGGCAATACTCCCACCACCTCCTCCACGGCCTCTACACCCACAAAGGTCCCATCCTCACCGTCGCCAATTGGTCCGGCCAGTGGCCCGGCCTCGTCGGCCTCCTCAACCTCAACGGCTCCCTCACCAAAGCCGGCGTCCAATACTCCAGCCTCTGGAGCGTCGACTTCACTGACGAAGCCTTCACCTCCGGCCTTGCCAAGTGGCTCAACGGCCAACCCGTCGTCCACGACACCAGCCACGCCCGCCCCCTCGACCTCGCCGCACTCCCCACACAAGCCCGCGAACTCGGCCAAAATCTCGCCGCCACCCTCCTCCGCGACAAAGCCATCATGGGCGTCTTCGACGAAGGCTGCATGGGCATGTACAACGCCATCATCCCCGACGAACTCCTCCATCCCACCGGCGTCTTCAAGGAGCGCCTCAGCCAGTCCGCCCTCGTCGCCGCCATGCGCAACGTCACCGATGACGAAGCTTCGCAAGTCCGCCAGTGGCTCGACGCCAAAGGCATGCAGTTCAAAACCGGCACGGACGAAGCCACCGAACTCACCGACGCCCAGATCCTCGCCCAGTGCAAGATGTACATCGCCGCCCTCCGCATCGCCGACGACTTCGGCTGCGACGCCATCGGCATCCAATATCAACAGGGCCTCAAGGACATGTGCCCCGCCTCCGACCTCGTCGAAGGCCTCCTCAACAACCCCGATCGTCCGCCCGTCAAAGCCGCCGGCAACGGCCGCGTGCTCTACGAAGGCCGCGCCCTCACCCACTTCAACGAAGTCGACGAATGCGCCGGACTCGACGGCCTCGTCACCGACCGCGTCTGGACCGCCCTCGGCCTCGATCCCTCCAACACCCTCCACGACGTCCGCTACGGCGAAGACTACAACGGCCAGTTCATCTGGGTCTTCGAAATCTCCGGCGCCGTCCCCGCTTCGCACTTCGCCAACGGCTACGCCGGCGCCATCGGGGAACGCCAGCCACCCATGTATTTCCCCCTCGGTGGAGCCACCCTCAAAGGCATCTCCAAACCCGGCGAAATCGTCTGGAGCCGCATCTACGTCGCCGACGGCAAGCTCAACGCCGACCTCGGCCGCGGCGGTGTCGTCGAACTCCCGCAGGCGGAAACCGAGCGCCGCTGGAAAATCACCACGCCCCAGTGGCCCATCATGCACGCCATCACCTACGGCGTCTCCCGCGATCAGCTCATGGCGAAGCACAAATCGAATCACATCCAATGTGTCTACGCCCCAGACGCCGCTTCCGCCGATAACGCGCTCGCCGCCAAAGCCGCCATGTTCCAAGCCCTAGGCATGAACGTCAACCTATGTGGAACCTCAGCCCCATAGGCCCGCGAACACACTCTACCCACCCGCGAGCGCACTCTACCGAGCCGCGAGCGTAAGCGAGTCGGTCACCCAAACAAGGAGCCCCCTCCACATGCAGGCACCCCCAAAGAACGCCGACGCCGCCCTCATCGCCGCCATCGAAAAATCCGGTGGCACCGTGCGCCCCATCGCCCAGAACGACGAGCGCCGCGAAGTCAGCTTCTACCTCCAGGGCGCGTCGGTCAAAGACGCCGACATCGCCCCAGTCGCGAAGCTCTCCAAGGTCATCCACCTGCACCTGGGCAACACCTCCATCACCGACCGTGGCCTGGCGTCGATCAAAGGTCTCACCGATCTGGAAACCCTCCATCTCGAGAAAACCAAAATCACCGACGCCGGCCTCGCCCATCTCAAGGGCCTCACCAAACTCACGTACCTCAACCTCTTCGGCACCGCTGTCACCGACGCCGGCCTCGAACACCTATCCGCGCTCACCGCCCTCAAATCGCTCTATCTCTTCGAAACCAAAGTCACCGATGCGGGCATCGCCAAACTCAAACAGGCGTTGCCCGCATGCAACATCGTCAAAGGCTGGTAGCCAGACTCAATTGCCCGTGTAGGTGATCCACATCGGGCTCACCCACACAATCTCGCCATCAGCCTGCTCGCCGCGCACGTAGTAGTAGCTTTCCTTCCCACGCACCGGCTCAGTATCCCGCCACGTGAAGCTCACCTTGGCGCTATTCGGCTTCGTAACGTACACATACTTCCCGTCCTTGATCACATGAACCTTCGCAAACGGAGCAGTCCCCGCCAGAGTCACCTTCAACTCCGGCTTAGTAGCCGACGAGAAGACATCACCCATAATGTGCCCCCCGCTGCTGAAATCGGCCAGGATATTATCCGTCGCGCCGTACACATGCCGCCGTTGAAAGCCCTCCAGAATCGCCGCCCGCCCAAGCCCCGTGGTAAGCACATTGGCATAGCTCATATGCGTCGAAATGTGATCCGAACTCGCTTCAAACGCCAGCTTGTACCCCATTTCCAACGCAAGGTTCACAAACCCCTTCGGCTCCCACCCCCCAATCGAGTCACCAGCGCTATTCGACCGCGGCGCATCCGGCATTTCATAGTTCTGCCGCTCCCCCTGATAAATCTCCACCACCGGTTCCGATTGCGGATCATTGTCCCGCCAGTCCGTGCCCATGTTCGTCCCCGACGTATGCATCGCCACAATCCCGTTGAATTGCTTTAAATAGCGATACAGCATCTGCGTGTCCGGAGCCTTCACCACCGGATTACGCTCCGTAATCGGAAGCCGCGGCAACGTCCGCACGCCGCGCTGAGCAAAGATCACGTTGCGATGCCCTTCCGGATACCGAACACTCCGTTCATAGCTGAACATAGGAACGAAATGCCCGGGCGAATAAAAAATATCGGTCAGCTTTTGCGCTGTCCACCACGTATATTCGCGCCCCCCGCCGTTGTCATGGTCGCAGCAGCCAATCCAATCCATGTGCGACGCATCCAGCCCATACCGCCACTGGTCCAGAATCGAACCGTCGTTCTGCCCATCACCGGAAACCTCGCTGTGCCGGTGAAACTCGCCCCGCGCAATCTGGTATTTCCCCGCAATACGTGCCGCCCGCATCGCCGCAATCTGCGTCTGCTCGGGAGCATCCGCCACACCCGACGACGCCGCCGCGCTACCCGCCGATAACTGCGCCGCCTGAGACGCCGGCCCCAGCGTGAGCGTATGCGCCCACAAATCGAAGTTGTACGGATCCTCCACCACATTGCCCCTCCGGCCGCGTCCGCGCACGGCTTCAAACTCCCGCCGCCCATCGCTCGCCCCAACAATCATCAGCGACCCGCCCTTCACCGAAGCCAGCGCCGGCCGGTTATCCAACACCGCGTCAGAGTGGCTCAGAAACACCGGGCTCGTCCATGCGCCCCCCGCGTAGCTCATCACATACTCTGACCACACCGTGCCCAGCGTATTCCACCACGTCGGATGATCGCTGCGAAAAGCCATCCAAACCCGCCCGCTCGCGTCAATCAACAGCCGCGGATAGCTGTTCTTCGGAGCCTTGAACCCCGCCGTAGCCAGCGCCCGCGGGCGGTTCTTCCACCGGTCCACGTCCGGGCGAATCCAATCGTTCGTACTGTTCTGCACCCCAGCCCCGTTGACGTGCGCCGCCGCCGGTCCCGGCAATGCAGCCCCCGCATCCCCAACCGTCTGGAGCCGCTTTCCATCCGGCTCAAACGCCGACACGCGCACCGCACGCGCCTGATACAACGAAACCCCGGAGCTTTCATCCGCTCCCCAATCCTTGCCCCAGTTCTCCGAACTCTCCTCATAAGCGAGCCACAAACGATTGTCCGGCGCGTAAGCAACAGAAGGGTGCGCTTCATAACGCGCCGTCGCAGCCGCCGCCATCTCCGCTCCCCATTTCCCGTTGCTGAAAACCCGCAGCATCACGTCGTAATTCCCATTCCGATAGCTGTCCCAGGCCACCGCCAGCCTGCCGTTCGAGCCCGCCGCGATCGCCGGGTTCCACTCGTTGCCCTTCGAACTCGCAACAACACTCGGAGCACTAAACCCATCCCCCTTCTGCGTCACACTGAAGATCCGAGCCTTGCCTTCCCGCCATCCCTGCCACACCACCCAAACATTGCCTGCCGTATCCGTGGCAGCAGCCGGAAATACGTCCGCACCCGCGGCCTTCGAAATCTGCACCGCGGCCCCGGCGCGTCCCCCTTCCACCGGCCGCCCCCACAACTCAAAATCAGGCACAGCGCCCGGTTCGTTCCCCTTGAACGCGCTGTAATTCGCGTTCTCGCTCCAGAACACCCAGGCGCGCCCTTTGCCGTCCACCGCGATGGCCGGTCGATAAAGATCCTTCCCCGCCTCCGTCACCGCGATCGGAGCCGACCACGTCCCATTCGACCACCGCCGCGCAAACAGCCGGTCCCCGCCAGGCGGAAGCGTGTAGTCGCCGAACGCCGCCGGTGCCGCCTGCATGTTCGCCCGCAGCCGGTTGTGCTCCGGATGGTGTTGGAACTGCACATAGGCAATCCAGACATCCCCCGCCGCCGTACTCGCCGCCGCCGGATAATCCTCCTCATCCGTCGTTGCCCCCAGATTGGCCGTGGCCGCGATCCGGTCTACGAAAACCTTCCCAGCCAAAAGCGACGCGCTCTTCCCAAAAGGAACGTCACCCAGCCGGAACGAAAAATTGCCCTGCGCCGTCTTCACCTCGATCGTCGTGCTGTCATTGACCCCCGTCAATTGCGCCACTACCCCGTTCCCCACCATAGGAGCATTCGCCGCGTTCGCCCCCCGCACACGCATAATACGAGAGGAGCATTTCCAGGTCTCGTTCGAGACAATCTGGTCGTTTTCCGCGAACCGCCAGCCCTCCATCGACACCACCCGCCCGCCGCCGCCCACCGACAGCGATCCATCCCAGTTCGTCGAACGAGTATCGGTCATCCCCAGCACCAGGCGGATACCGAAATCTTCCGCCCCAAGAGGCATCAGCGGAAGGGTCAAGAGCAGCGCAAGTTTCCACATGCAGGGATTCTATCTCAGTTTGGACATGGCGGCTTCCCTTTGTTATACTGGTCTGGTACTCATTCCTGGAGGATTCCCCCAAATGCCTAAAGTATGCGCCGTCACGGGTAAGAAGCCAACCTATGGCAACCGCGTGTCGCATGCCAACAACAAGTCGCGCCGCCGCTTCGAGCCCAATCTCCACACCAAGCGGTTCTGGGTCCCGAGCGAAAACCGCTTCGTGTCCCTCAAAGTAAGCGCCCGCGCCATGCGCACCATCAATAAGCTCGGCATCGATCGCGTCCTCGCCGATCTCCGCAAGAAGGGGGAAAAAGTCTAATGCCTCGCATTCTCATCCGCCTTGTTTCCACCGGTGGCACTGGCCACTTCTATACCACTTCCAAGAACCCCAAGAAGACCACGGAAAAACTCCAGATCGTCAAATTCGATCCGGTGCTCCGCAAGCGTGTTCCCTACAAAGAACACAAAATCTGACCTCCACCCCAATTGAAATTACGCAAAGCCCTCTCGCCAGAGAGGGCTTTTTGCGTTGTAGGGTAGGCCCCCAGGCCTGCCAATCCGTATATGACCATCGCCTTCTACATCAGCGGCCACGGCTACGGCCACGCCGTCCGCATGTCCGAAGTCATCCGCCATCTCCAGGCACTTCAACCAAAACTTGAAATTTCCATCCGTACCACCGCGCCAGCCCACCTCTTCCAGCACCCAGTCCACCCCGCCGAATTCGACGCCGGAGCCATCGAATCCCCCGACACCCTCTCCATCGACCCCGCCGCCACCCTCGCCCGTCTCCAATCCACCCTCGCCGCAAAGCCAGCCATCGTAGCCCGCGAAGCCGCCTACCTCAAATCCATCGAAGCATCCGCCCTGGTCGCCGACATCCCCTTCCTCGCCGGCGACATCGCCCACGCCGCCCGCATCCCCGCCATCGGCATCAGCAACTTCACCTGGGACTGGATCTACGAACCCCTGTCCTCCCAACTCCGCCAACTCCTCCCCCAAATTGAAGCTAGCCACGCCCGCTTCCACACCCTTCTCCAACTCCCCTTCGGCCAAACCACCCGCCTCCGTGCCTTCCCCCGCGTCGAGCAAGTCCCCCTCATCGCCAAAGTCAGCCACCGCCCGCCCGCGGAAACCCTGGCCGAACTCGGCATCGCGCCCACCGACACCCGCCCCCGCATCTTCCTCGGCATGCGCGCCAAACTAACCCCCGATACCCTACTCACCGCCGCCAATTCCCTCCCCGGCTACCGCATCCTCCACATCCAGCCCGAAGCACCGCATCACCCGAACCTCCTCCGCGTCACCGCCAACTTCCAGGACACCGTCGCCATCGCCGACATCATCCTCTCCAAGCTCGGCTACGGCATCGTCGCGGAATGCGCCGCCACCGGAACCGATCTTCTCTATCCCCTCCGCACCGGCTTCCGCGAAGACGAAATCGCCGCCGCCCAACTCCCGCAACACGTACGCACCCACCCTCTTCCACCCACCAACTTCCGCAACGGCCACTGGCACGACGCCATCGAAGCCCTCCGCCGTCAGCCCAAGCCCGCCAACCCCATCCCCGCCACCGGAGCCGCCCACTGCGCCGCGCGCATCCTCGCCACCACCTATTTCCGATAGCTCAGCCCGAAGCCGTACACGTATTGATCCTTCACGCCATTCTTGTAGGCGTAATCGAAGCTCTCCGCGTAGCCCGGAACATCAGGCGCATTCCGATCGACAGCCGCTTGGCTGGCCGGGATGGTGAGCGGCAGCTTTCCGGTCGGGTTGAACCGTCCCCGAACAACGTCCAGCAGCGCTTCCGCCTTCACGTCGAAGGTGCCCACTACCGCCGCTGCCCCCGGCTCCACCTCGTTGATGATCCACGGATTGATGAAGTTGATCACCAGCACCGTGGGCTTGGCTGCTTCGATCTGCTTCACTCTGGCAACGTCCACGCCAGTGAGCTTGCTCAACGCGATGTCGGCATAGTCGTGCTCGGGGCGTTGATGCACGGCCGGACGCAACCACAACAACGCCACATCGGCCTGCTCCACCGTGTCCACAATCTGCACCGCGGGATCCTTGGCCAGCAAAGCCTTCAGCCCAGCGGTTCCGTTGACCGGTGGCGCGCCACCGCGCCCGCCCCTTCCAGCTTGCGGATTGCCCGGCCTTTCTCCCCCTGGCCCCACAGCAGCCCCGCCGGGACCTCGTCCTGGCCCGCCCGGCCGCCCGCCGAACCCGCCCGCCCCGAAGAAGCTCTGCGGCTGGCCGGCCATCACCTCCACGTACAGCTTCGTCGCACCGCTGATGGGCAGAAGTTTCCGGTCATTGCGCAGAAGCACGATGGACTTACGATGCGCCTCGTCAGCCCGCTGCGCCGACGCCGGCAACTCGGCGATCCGCTGCGCCGCCTCCGGATCGCTGTACGGGTTCTCGAATAACCCGAGTTGAAATATCTCCCGCAGCAGCAGCGACACCCCGGGATCCAGATCCTTCTCTTCCAGAAGATGCTGGCGCACCGCGTCAACTAGTCCTTGCGGGTTGTTGTTGTCGGAGAACAGGGCGACCCCGGCCTTCACCGCCTTGGCGAACCTTTCCGGCATGCTCAGTTTCTCCACCCCGAACGCGTTCGCCGTCAGCACCCCGCTATCCGTGTTCACATACCCCTTGAATTTCATCCGCTCCCGCAGCAGTTTCGTGAGAATCGCCTTGTTGTAGGCTCCAGCCACCTCTTCGAACTGCTGTTTATCGGAGTGCCACCACTCCTTCGGGAACTGTTCCGCGCTCTTTTCGTTCGACGGATTGTTGTAGAAGCTCATGATCGAACTCGCCCCAGCGTCCACAGCCGCCTGGAACGGCGGCAGGTGGTACTGGAACAGGCTGCCTGGCGTGGGATACACCGCCCACTGCCCCCAACTGCTGTGCGGGTCGAGCCCTTTGTCCACAGGCCCGTCGCCTGGAAAATGCTTGATCGATTGCGCCACCGACTCCGGCCCCAGCGCGAGCCCCTGAAAGCCCAGCACAACCTCACGGGCAATCTCCGCGTTCCGCTTCGGGCTCTCGCCGAACGTCGTCTGGATGCGGTACCACCGCGGCTCCGTGGCTACCTCAATCTGATAGCCGTAGCACTTCTGTATCCCGGCCGCGCGCCACTCCGCCCGCGCGATTTCGGCGAACGAGCGGATCAGCTTCAGATCGTTCGTCGCGGCCAGCCCCAGCGTCCCGGGCCAATTCGAAAACTCCCCGGCCGCTTCGGCTTCCTCGTACACAAGGTTGTCCCGCACGTGATTGCGCGGATTCGAGGTGAACACGATCGGGATGCCGAGCCTCGACTTCTCCGCCAGTTCCTGCGACTTGTTCGCCCGCGCCGCCATCTCCCGCGCCGGCAAATTGTCGCGCAGGATGAGATAGCGTATATGCCGTTGGTTGACGTAGTCCTCCACCGAGCCGGCTTGGAAAGACGTGATCTGCATCAACCCGGCCTTCTCCTCCAGCGTCATTCGAGCAAGCAGGTCCGATACCCGTTTCTCCAGAGGTAAGCGCCAATCTTCGTACGGATCCAGTCCGCCGTTCCGATTCAGATCCTTGAACGCGAGGCCATCGACCTTCATCACCGCCCCCGCCCGGGTCTCAACCTTTGGCTGCTTGGACTCGCTGCGCGCCGTCCTCACCGGAGCCAGCGCCACAAGGGTAACTGCGGCGATCGACAGGAAAGCTGTTCGACGCAACATTGGATACCTCCACATGAGTCGCGAAAATCCAATCATACCAGCGCGAAAATTTTGCCACCCATTCAAACTTGGCGAAACCCCAGCGATAAGATCCATGCGTCTATGCATTCGGATACCTTTCTGGTAGCGGTCATCTCCCCCAACCGGGAAACTCACGAGTCCCTCGCCACAGCCCTCGAAGAAGACCGCCAGCTTGAGTCCTTCTGGACCCTCGCCGATTACCCCGATCCCCATCAGATCCAGGAACTCCTCGCCTGCCGTGCCGGCTGCGTCGTCTTCCTCGACTTCACCGATTCCTTCCGCGCCACCCAGGTCGCCGCGCAACTCACCGCCCACCCGAACAAAGCCGCCGTCATCGGCATCCAGCCCGCCGGCGCCGATTCCTCCCAACTCCTCGAACTCATGCGCCTCGGCGTGCAGGACGCCCTTCCCTGCCCCATCGCCCCGCGTGAGGTCCAGCGCGCCTTCCAACGCGCCAAACGCAAGCTCACGCCCCAACAATCCGAACCCACCCCTCCGGAAACCAACCTCTACGCCTTCCTCCCCGCCAAGCCCGGCTCGGGAGCCACCACCATCGCCGCCCACTCCGCCGCCGCCGCTTCCCGCCTCTCCGACGGTCACACCCTCCTCATCGATTTCGATCTCCGCCTCGGCATGACATCGTTCCTCTTCAAGCTCCACGGCGAACACTCCGTCCTCGATGCCCTCTGCCTCGGCAACCGCCTCGACGACCTCTGGGGCCAGATGATCAGCCACATCGGCCGCCTCCACGTCCTCGGCTCCGCCCCCGTCCAGTTCGGGCGCGAAATTCCCGAAGGCGGCGCGGCCTACCTGCTCGATTTCACCGCCTCCCGCTACCAGACCATCTGTGTCGATCTGCCCGGCGAAATGCGCGAGCATGAGCTCCAAACCCTCGCCCGCGCCAAAGAAATCTTCCTCGTCTGCACCCCCGATGTCGGCGCGCTCCATCTCGCCAAAGCCAAGACCGACCTCCTCCGCCAGCTCGGCGCCATCTCCCGCGTCTCCGTCCTCATGAACCGCACCCAAGGCCGCACCGCCGTCTCCATCAGCGACATCGAGGACATCCTGCAACTCCCGGTCCGCTTCACCCTGCCGCCTGCGGAAAAGGAGATCGCCGCCGCCACTCAGCGCGCCGTCCCCATCGAAGGCCGCTCGGCCATCGCCGCCCAATTGGAAACGCTCGGCCGGCGCATGGCGCCTCAATCCGCCGCTCCCCATGAGGATTCGCGGATGCGTAGTTTTCTCGAATTCTTTTCTGTCACACCGGTCCGCGACCGCGCGGACGGGAGGAGATAAACCACAATGTCTCATTCGCACGATCGCGATGCCGCCCTCGAATGCCTCTTGCTTCGCCTCGGCAACGGAGTCCGCGAAACACTCCACAACGTCATGGGCCTGCTGGAGCTCACCCTGCAGGAGCCTCTTTCCACCTCTCAAACCCGCTACGTCACCCAATGCCGCGCCATCACGGACCGCTTGCTGCGCGCCTCCAACGACGCCGCCGAACTGGCCTCCGGCTCCGACTGGCCGCTCAGCGAAGCCACCTTCAGCGTCCGCGGCATGGTAGAAGAGCTGGCCCAGTTCGCTCAACCACTCGCCGCCCGCCGCGGCATCCGCTTCTCCCATCAGGTCGCCACATCCGTCCCTGTCTTCGCCGTCGCCGACCGCGCCATTCTCCAGGACACCATCCACCGTCTGCTCGATAACAGCCTCCGCCTCACCGAGCACGGCTTCATCCAGCTCACCGTCAATACCTCACCCGCCATGCCCGATTGCCTGGTCTTCGACATCGCCGACTCCGGCCCCGGCTTTCCCGAAGAGTTCCTCCGCAACCTAAACGCCCCGCTCTCGCTCGAACACTCGCGCGGCCTCGGCCTGCCCATCGTGCGCCGCCGCGTCAACGCCATGGGAGGCGTCTTCTCCGTCCTCTCTTCCACCCCCGAAGGCGCAGTCGTCACCCTCGCTGTCCCCGTCAAGCCTGCCCACGTCCAGCGCCAGCAGCCTTCTCCCGAACACTCCCAATCCATGCGCATTCTCGTCGTCGAAGACTGCGACGACAGCTATCTGCTCTTTGAAGCCTTTGTCGCCGGCGAAGGCCACTCCATCCATCGCGTACGCGACGGCTCCCAAGCCCTTGACGCCCGCATCGCCCACCCCTTCGACATCATCTTCATGGACGTCAACATGCCGATCATGGACGGCTACACCGCCACGCACTCCATCCGCGATTGGGAAACCGCCCACGCCCGCACTCACGTCCCCATCGTCCTGCTCTCCGCCGACGATCGTAGCCGCCAGCAAAGCCTCGGCGCGGCCGCCGGCTGTTCCGGCTACCTCACCAAACCCACCTCCCAATCCGACCTCCTCGCCGCCCTCTACTACTACGCCCACGCCACAACGCATTCCTAAAAACCAACCAAAAATTCGTGTGCATTTGTGTGCATTCGTGGCTCAGACCACGTGACACGCCCCCCCTCAATCTGGCATCTTCAAAATGCATGCCCAAACTCGATTCGAAAACCGCCGTCATCACCGGAGGCGCTTCCGGCATCGGCCTCGCCATCGCCCGCCTCTTCGCCCGTGAGGGCGCAGCCGTCGAAATCCTCGACCGCAATCAGCCCGAAATGGATCGCGCCGTCGAAGAGATCCGCGCCTCGGGCCACAAAGCCCACGCCACCGCCTGCGACGTCGCCGATCACCTCAGCGTCGACGCTGCCATCGACTCCATCCACTCCCGCGCCGGCCGCATCCACATCCTCGTCAACAACGCCGGCATCGCGCACGTCGGCAACGCCCTCTCCACCACCCCCGAAGATTTCGAACGCGTCCAGCGCGTCAACGTCTTCGGCGTCGCCAACTGCCTCCGCTCCGCCCTCAAGTTCATGACCACCGAAGGCGGCGGCGTCATCCTCAACCTCGCCTCCTGCGTCTCCGTCATGGCCATCAACGATCGCTTCGCCTACTCCACTTCCAAAGGCGCGGTGCTCGCCATGACCTACGCCGTCGCCAAGGATTTCCTCACCTCCAACATCCGCTGCAACGCCCTCCTCCCAGGCCGTGTCCACACGCCCTTCGTCGATGGCTTCATCGCCAAAAACTACCCCGGACGCGAAGCCGAAATGTTCGATAAACTCTCCAAAGCACAACCCATCGGACGTATGGCCGAACCCGAAGAGATCGCCTACGCCGCTCTGTTCCTGTGCAGCGATGAGGCGGCCTTCATCACCGGCACCGGTATGCCGGTCGACGGCGGCACGCTCACCATCCGATAATGAAAGGTCTTCCATCATGAAACTTACCCGCTTCGGTCAACCCAATCAGGAAAAGCCCGGCCTCATCCTCGCTGACGGCCGCCACATCGACGCCTCCGGCTTCGGCCAGGATTACGACGAGGCCTTCTTCGCAGGCGACGGCCTCGAACGTCTCGCCGCCTGGGCCGCCGCCAACGCCGGCTCCGCACCCACCGTCGAACCCGGCACTCGCCTCGGCCCCTGCATCGCCCGCCCCAGCAAAATCGTCTGCATCGGGCTCAACTACGCCGACCACGCCAAGGAATCCGGCCTCGAACCACCTAAAGAGCCCATCATCTTCTTCAAAGCCACGTCCTCTTTAGTCGGACCCAACGACGACCTCGTCATCCCCCGCAACTCGCTAAAGACAGATTGGGAAGTCGAACTCGCCATCGTGATCGGCAAGAAAGCCAGCTACGTCAGTGAAGCCGACGCCATGAACCACGTCGCCGGCTACGCCCTTCACAACGACTACTCCGAGCGCGAATTCCAATTGGAGCGCGGCGGCCAGTGGGTCAAAGGAAAGAGCTGCGACACCTTCGCCCCCCTCGGGCCCTTCATGGCCACCCGCGACGAAATCGCCGATCCCCACAACCTCAACCTGTGGTTGAAGGTGAACGGAGTCACCCGCCAGAACAGCTCCACCGCCCAGATGATTTTCAACGTGCCCCAGTTGATCAGCTACCTGAGCCAGTTCATGAGCCTGCTCCCTGGCGACGTGATCAGCACCGGCACACCTCCCGGCGTCGGCCTCGGCTTCAAGCCCCCCATCTTCCTCAAAGCAGGCGATGTGGTCGAACTCGGCATCGAAGGCCTCGGCTCTTCGACACAAAAAGCTGTCGGTCTTTCTTGAGCCGCGAGCGTAAGCGAGTCGGTCACTACCGAACCCAGCCCGAGCAATAACCTGTGCCCCCCCGGTGCCTAAGCCGGGGGGCCGCCCGTCAACCCTGTTGACAACCGATCCATCAACGTTTTAACATCCAACAATCAGCCACACGATTACCGTGTGTGCATAAATCTTTCATCGGGCAACACTCCCGACCTTCGGAGCTAACTTCCATCCAATGAAACCACTCTTCTTGTCTCTCGCCATCTTGGCCGCTTTCTCCCAGTCCTCCTTCGCCGCAGCCTGCGTCAATGGCTTGCTCAGTAGCCGCACTACCTGCGAAATCACCACCGGCAACGGTGGCTCTTTCCAGATCTCCAACTGGTCTCTCACCGATCCCAGTTTGACCGGTTACGTCCTCAGCACCAGCCAGTTCGCCACAGCCGGCGCCGCGGAAATATTCGTCAGCTTCGCTACCACCTCAAACTCATTCGCCGTTTCCTTCTCCGATAACTCCAGCGGGACGGCTGGATTTAACGCCCTGCAATCCACCAGCGTCGGCAATATCGACCAGCAGATACAATACAAAACCGGGTTCTTCATCACCCCGCTTTCCGCCGGACCGCTCGGCACCATCACCACCGTAGGGCATGCGGTGAACGGCATCACCGACAACGGTGTCCTCCGCGGCAGCCTGACCGTCCAGAAAATTTATCAGTCCAACGGTTTGTTCGACCCCACCATGACGGTTCTGGAAACCACCCCCGCCGCGGCCAATGTGTCCCTGACCCAGGCGAACACCACGGGCGGCAGCAACTTGTCGGTGCTTGACGTCGTGACCCTCAGCAGCCGCACCGGCGGTTCGATCCAAGCCACCAGCTACACCAACACCTTCACCACGGGCTCCATCACCAGCGGCAACGAGGTCCCCGAGCCGGGCACATCCCTCCTCATGAGCATTGCCTTGCTCGGATTTGCGCTCCTGCGAAACCGGCGATAAGCCGGTTCGCTCCTCCGCAGCCGGTCAGAAACAACCCACAGAACCCGTGCCTCCACCGCGGGCATGCTCGGTCTTCTACCATCTCACAATCGGCCAGCCAGCCGATAAGCGGATTGAAGTATCGATCATGAGAACATCTTTTTTCCACTCCGTGCGCGGTCTTCGATTCGTGGTTGCCATCAGCTTCCTCATCGCCATCCTGTCCGGAGCATCATCCATCTACCTGATTCGCCGCCTGGCAACCTACAATCAGCGCCTCACCCGCATCCAAGCGGCCACGCTCGACGCCGCCACTCTCAACGCCGCCGGCCTCCAGATGGGCCAGGCCACCCGCAACATCGTCCTCGACCCCGCCAATCCTGCCGCCCACCGCAACCACGCCGCCGCCGTCAAGGAGTTCCGCACCACGCTCGCCAGCCTCAAAGCGGAGCTCGAAACGCTCTTCCCGGCCTCCGACGCCACCCGCGCCTGCACCTCCATCCACACCGACTTCGAACAACACGTCAAGGTCCAGGCCGCCATCCACACCCTCGCCAAACAGGGCCAGTTGCCAACCGCCATCGCCCAGCTCAACTCCGCCGACACGCCGCTCTGGCGCAAATACAAGCAAACCATGCAGGACTCCCGCGCCTGGCTCAACACCCGCGCCACCGAAGTGAACACCGAGATCCAGCAAGGCTACCGCACCGCCCAAGCCTTCTCCTGGCTCTGCGGCCTCCTGCTGGCTGCCTCCGCGCTCACTGCCTTCCTCATCTCCGGCTTCGTCGGCCGCCGCCTCGCCGCCCTCGCCGAAACACTCTCCTCCGCCTCTGACCAAATCGCCGACGCCTCCAACCGCACCAGCGCCTCCAGCCGCTCCCTCGCCGCTAACGCCACCCAGCAGGCCGCCTCTCTCCAGGAAACCGCCGCCTCCACCCAGCAGATCAGCGCCATGGCCAACAGCAACGGCCAGCATTCCGAACAGGCCGCCACACTCGTCCAGCAATCGCAAACTCAGCTTTCCGCCGTCGTCCAATCCCTCGATCAGACCGTCGCCGCCATCGATGCCATCGACACCTCCAGCGGCAAAATCTCCCGCATCATCAAAACCATCGACGATATCGCCTTCCAGACCAATATCCTCGCCCTCAATGCCGCCGTCGAAGCCGCCCGCGCCGGGGAAGCCGGCATGGGCTTCAGCGTCGTCGCCGGCGAAGTCGGCAACCTCGCCCACCGCTGCGCCCAGGCTGCCCGCGATACCGCTTCACTCATTGAAGGCTCCATCGCCCTCTCCCACGACGGCAAAACCAAAGTCACCCAGGTCGCCCAGAACGTCCGCCTCCTCGTCGCCAGTTCCGGCGAGCTGAAGGAACTCGTGCAGGAGGTTCGCCAGGGCTCGCACCAGCAGTCCGAAGGCGTCACCCAGATCGCCCAGGCCATCACCCAGATGGATCGCTCCACCCAAACCGCCGCCGCCGGAGCCCAACAGGGTGCCGAAGCCGCCACCGACCTCGCCCACCAGGCCGAAGACCTGCGCGACCTCGTCCGCAGCCTCCATGCAGCCATTTCAGGAACATAATCACCACTGCCCGCCGCATTGAAAATTCACCCGCAACGGGGTACCCTTGTACTCTGCGTGAATGCACCGGAACGCTGGAAGTTAATCGAAGAACTCTTCTTGACTGTATCCGCGCTTCCTCCGGACCAGCAGGATTCCTACCTCAAACAACGCTGCTCCGGCGACAACGATCTCTACGCCGAAGTAGCCCGCCTCCTGCAACACGATAGCACCGGCTCCCGTTCCGTCGAGTCCATCGTCGCCCGCGCCGCCTCCGACTTGGTCCACTCCTCGGATGCCTGGATCGGCCAACAACTCGGCGCCTATCGCATCATCGCCCTGATCGGCCACGGCGGTATGGGGGCCGTCTACCAAGCCGTCCGCGAAGACGACTTCCGCAAAGAGGTCGCTATCAAGGTCCTGAAATACAGCTCCACCGACGCTCCCGACCAGCGCCGCTTTCGCCGCGAACGCCAGATCCTCGCCTCCCTCGAGCATCCCAACATCGCCCACCTCCTCGACGGCGGAAATACTCCCTCCGGGTCCCCCTACCTCGCAATGGAACTGGTCCGCGGCCGCCCCCTCCTCGACTACTGCTCCACCCTTTCCCTCCGTTCCAAACTGGAGCTTTTCCGCTCCATCTGCTCCGCCGTGCAGTACGCGCACCAGAAATTGATCGTCCATCGCGATATCAAGCCCGGCAACATCCTGGTAACCGCTGACGGCACGCCAAAACTATTGGATTTCGGCATCGCCAAACTGCTCGAGCCCGACCCTGCCGCGGACACCGGCCCGGACACCGCTTCCACCCACATCATGACTCCGGAATACGCCAGCCCGGAGCAGATTCGTGGCGAAGAGATCACCACGGCGACGGACGTCTACGCCCTCGGCTGCGTCCTCTACGAAATGCTCACCGGCCAGCGGCTCCACAGGTTCACCACCCGCGATCCGCTCGAAATCGCCCGCATCGTCTGTGAGACCGAGCCCGCCCCGCCCAGCCTGGCAGGCGGCCGGGAATTGCGCGGCGACCTCGACACCATCGTCCTCAAAGGTCTCCGCAAAGAGCCCGAGCGGCGCTACGCCTCCGTCCAGGACCTCAGCGAGGACCTCCGGCGATACCTCGCCGGACTCCCCGTGCTCGCCCGCCCCGACAGTCTCCCCTACCGCCTCGCCAAGTATCTGCGCCGCAATCGGCTCCCCGTCACGGCCGCCCTCTTCGTCGCCCTGGCCCTCGCCGCCGGCCTCGTATCCACCCTCCACCAGGCCGCCATCGCCAAACGCCGGTTTGCCCAGGTCAGGGGAATCGCCAATAAGTTCATCTTTGACTTCTATTCGCAACTCTCCGGCTTGTCCGGCTCGCTCCGCGCCCGGGAAATGGCCGTCACTACGGCCCTCGAATATCTCGATGCGCTCGCCAGGGAAGCCTCCGGCGACCCCGGATTGCTTTGGGAGCTCTCCGAGGCCTACGTCCGCGTCGCCGAAAATCAGGGCTTCCACGGCGCCGGCCTCGGAAATGCCTCCGCCGCCCTCGCCACTCTAGAGAAGGCGCTCGCCATTCAGGAAGATTTGCTCACTCGCGGCTTGATCAACGAACGCCAACGCCAAAGCATGGTCGCGTCTTACCAGAATGAGGCCCAGTTTCGCATCGTCGTGCGTGATCCCACCCGCGCTCGCGCCGCCGCCAACAAAGCCATCGCCTTGTCCGCCGGCCTCCCGCCCACCGTCCGCGGCCGCGCCCTCGACGCCGATGGCCAGGCCCGCGCCGCATCCGGCGATTTGCCCGGCGCCATCCAAGCCTATGACCAGGCCGCCCCCCTTCTCCGCGCCGGCTTGTCCCCTTCCGCCCCCGTCGCCAGCCACATCGCCTTCGCCAATTTGTTGAACCGCCGCAGCCGCCTCCTCAACCTCACCGGCCGCCTCGACGATTCCCTCGCCGGATATCGCGAAGAGGAACAAGTTGTCCTCAAAGCCTTGACCGCCGAACCCGGCAACGCTCTCCTCCGCCGCCATCTCGTCACCACCTACCAGATGATGGCCACCGTCCTCGGCCTCCCCGACCGCCCCAACCTCGGCCGCCGCGATGAAGCCATCGCCACCATCGACAAGTCCCTCCACGCCATTCAACCCCTCCTTGCCGCCGAGCCAAAGTCCGGCGCCCTGCGCCGCGATGAGGCCCTCGCCTGGGGCAAACGCGCCGCCATGCAGTCCAATCCAGCCACCGCTCTCCTCGATCTGGAAAAATGCGGCGCCGTCATCGACCTCATCCCGGAACCCAGCGAGCGCGCCGAAATGAAAATCTCCTACCTCGGCGACAGGGCCGTCTACCTCGAGAAGCTGCGCCGCCTCCCCGAAGCACGCTCCGCTCTCGAACAGTTGGCCGAAGTCGCCGCCGCCGAACTCCGCGCCCGCCCCGACAATCCCAACGGCATCCGTTCTCTCGGCAACGCCCTCGTCGATCTCGCCCGCTTTGATCTCCGCCACCACCAGCCCGCCGGCGTAAACTCCCTCTTCGAAAAAGGCCTGCTCCTATTGCGAAAAGCGGAAGCACTGGCCCCCACCGACCTGCGCTTTCTTTCCTCGCTCGTCGAGGCATCCCAGGCTCTGGCCGCCCACTGGGACGCAACCGGACGGCAACCCCAGGCCAACGAAATTCGTCAGGCCACCTTGGACACCGTGCGGCAACGCGCCGCCGTCCAGCCCGATTCCAAACCCATGCAGCGGCTTCTCGCCGCCGCTTCCGCCCCCATGGAGAAATCTCGGAAATAATATGGCTGATACCGAATTGGTGCAACTTCTCGGCGAATGGCGCTCCGGCCATCCCGAGGCCCTCGACCGGATTACCCCCATCGTCCTCGCCGAATTGCGCCGCTTGGCCCAGTCCTATATGGCCGCCGAGCGCCCCAACCATACCCTCCAGCCCACCGCCTTGGTCAACGAAGCCTTCCTTCGCCTCGCCGGCGACCGCCACCTCGACTGGCAAAGCCGCTCCCATTTCATCGCCATCGCCGCCAACCATATGCGCCACATCCTCGTCGATCATGCCCGCCGTAAACTCGCCGGCAAACGCGGCGGGGATGCCGCCCGCATTACTCTCAAGGACGATCACGCCATCACCGGCGAGGAAACCGCCAATATCCTCATCCTCAACGATGCCCTCACACGCTTGGGGCAAATGGATGAGCGAAAGTTGCGCGTCGTCGAAATGCGCTTCTTCGGCGGCATGGAATTGCGCGAAATCGCCCTCGTGCTCCAGGTCCACGTGAAAACCGTCCAAAATGACTTGCGCCTGGCCAAGGCTTGGTTGAAGAGCGAGTTGTCCCGCTCCTCAACCTCCTCTTGATGCTTCTTCAATTGGCCTGCCTTCGATACCTCCCCATCCCCATCAGGCAGGCCCCAATCGCCAGCAACGTCCACGTCGCCGGCTCCGGCACCCCCGGCACTTCTTCAAACCGCGGCGCCGGTACAATGTAGTTGTCGTCCAGAAACGTGTCGTACCCGGCGATCGTGAAGGGATCCGTGAAGTCCGCGTTTGCCGCGTTCCCGAAGGGACTATACGAGTAGAAGGGCTCGAACCCATCCGGATTCAGCCGGTACAGCCCAAAGTTGAACGCGTCCGGAAACGGCCCCGGATCCGGGAAAAATCCCACATTCAATCGAAAATTGAATTTCTCCCCCGGCAGGAATCGCTGCAGAAATCCGTTAAAGAACGAATTGTCCTGCATCCAGATGTTTCCGTAGAGGTCCCCCAGCACCGACCCTTCGCTCGACTTGCTCGGAAGCGCCATCCCCAACCCAAGGTCGAAGTTCGTGAACACAATCGTCGTGTTCCCCGATATCCCTCCCCCATCGGTCAGTTGGGCCCCAAAATAGATCTCCAGGCCTGGCTCCAACAGCAACTGCTGCTGCAGCGGCGATGTGTCCCACGTCACTTTGTACGACGTGATCACGTCCGCCATCAGGGATACCGGGCCCGTCATCGCAACCATCGCCAGAACGCAAATCGTCTTCTTCATTGTCTTTTCCTTTCTCTTTCCGTTTCTTTCCTGGGTGCAAGCGGTGGTCGGCCGCTAGTAACGGCCCGCCGCCAGGATCTTCGGCGTGTAGCGAATCGGCTGCAAATAGGGATTCGAGAACGTCACGTCCACCTGTATCGTCTGGTCCTTCGGCAGTACCCCGCCAAGAAAACTCAGGTTCAGTTCCAACGCCTGCTCCCCGCCCTCTCGGCACGTCGCCGTCATCGCCCCGGCTGTCGCCACCTTCACAAGCGGCCCGATCGAGGAAAACGCCAGCCGCAGCGGCCCCGTCAGATCCCGCCCCGACTTGTTCGTGATCCGCAACCGCTGCTGGAAATTGGCGCTCACCCCTACCCGCTGGAATCCGCCCCCCACTACCTCAAACCACCCGCTGACATCCGGCGCGCACAACCCGTCCAGAGAGGACCGGTCGTACAATTGGCGAGGCGCTACGCTCCCGCCATCCATCCGCCGCGGCATGTCGCTCAGACGTTGGTAGGCGTCCATGTACCGCACGTTGCTGAACAGAAAGTCGCCCCGCAGTCCATCCTCGGTCAGCGCGCCCCCGTCCGTCACCAGGCCGATGAAGTTCAACGGCGCGTCAAACGTCCAACTCCCGCCCCCTTGCGGAAACAGAAAATCCGCGTATCGCACCGACGGATCGTCCGTATCCCGCTTCAGCGCATCCCACGTCTTCCCATCCGCCGAATGACGCAACTGTACATACGCGTCCAACTCCGGGATCCCGCTCGTGTCCCCCAGCGGATCCCCAGGAAACTCCCCGCTGTCGTGGTACATCCCCGTCGTCGGCTCTCCCGCGCGCTTGCGGTACAGCACAAAAATCCCGTCCTGATTGGTGCCCCAGCTCAATCGGTCCCGCAGCCGGCAGATCGCTACGAACGGTGAGTCCATCGACATCTTCTCGCGCGCCATCACACAACCCCACCGCCCCGTGAACGTGGCGCCGTGCTCCTTGGCTTCCTTCGTCCGCGTCGATATGTGCGCCCGGAAGCCGCCCAGCTCTCGCTTCACTTCCCGGAAAACGCCGAAGATGTCGTCGCTCGTCCGCCCCACCTCCAAACCCGGATGGATGCTCGCCGCGTCCGCAATCAGTTCGATCGCCGACGATGGCTCCACCAGCGACGCTTGATCGCACGGCCGCGCCGACGGCCCCAGCAGACAACCCGCCGCGAACGAGCCGATCGGATAGTGCTGCGGATCGTTCAGCGGATTGTTCCGTGGTCCGTCCCCCGTGATCATGTTGAATCCCGTCGTCAGCGGCGCCCCCAGCAGATTCAGCCGCGCGTTCAAAAACGCCGTCTTGTCGTTCCGGTCCGGACTTCGGAAGAGAAAATTGTTGATTTGCAGCCGGAATGCGTACAGGCTTGGATCCGATCCGAACGGTGAGTACTGCAGGTCGGCAACGCTCAGCGTAAGCAGGTCCGCGATGCCCGTTTGCGGGCTCCAATTGCAGACGTTGCCCCACCGGATCGGACCAGGTATGTTTTCGTCCACGCAGTTCACGCCCTCGATACCCGCCACGCTCGCCATCGTGAACGCAACTACTGAGCGCAGATTGCGCCCAGGCGCGTTCGTATAGTCGTAGACATCGTATTCGTTGTTGGCGAATGCCCCGTGGATCGTCACCATGATCTTGCCGCGAAGCTCGTCCATCGTCGGCCACCCGCACAGACTGATCGCCTTCTGTAGATCCTCCCCGATATGCGCCGTGAAACTTGGCCGCGTCGCCGGGTTCGGATAGATCTTGTTCCACGAACTCGCTTCACACCATCCCAGATAGTCCTTCGGCGTGTACAGCCACGACCCCGCCTTCGCGTCTTGTAGTTTCTCTATCAGCACCGCATCCAGATCCCACGGTGTAAGTCCCGTCGGCCGGAAAAAGCGGTCCGACGGCAGGATCTGCTTCGGCTCCAAATGCAGGAACAGCACGTCGTGCAGCGGATTTCCGAAGTGCCAGGCGCGGACAACATCAAGACACGAATTGAAGATTTGACACAAGGAATAGGCTTCCGTGTCGGTATGATAGACATCGAACTTCCGGCCCGCGTGGTCCGCATGCAGATCGAACTCCAGTCCGCGGGCACGGTCGATGTATAACGAATCGAGCAGGTGCTGCTTCGGCCCCGTCGCGAAGGCCTCCCCCGATCCATGAAAAAATGCGTTGTGGACGGACGCCCGCCACGTGTGATTCAGCGGCGGCGAGGATTGCCGGTATCCCTGCGGAAGCTGCGCCTCCGCCAGGCCCGCGAGCAGCGGGAGCATACCCGCCAATGTGTAGATAACGCGATGGTTCATGACCATTTTCTCCTCTCCTGAAGCCCGGTCGAAAGTCCGGGTCGCTTCGTAAGGCGCAGGTAACCGCCGGAAAGGAGTGCCGCCGCTGTTTTTTTTTCTCGGCCTGGTTTCCACTCGCCGCCGCGCCTCGGCCCGCCCATTGCCTCTGCCCCGCACGGAAAATAATCGCAGACCTATTAAATTTATATTTCCTTACATCACATCCACTTGGCAGGAAAATACACTTCTCAGAATTCCCCACTTATGCTACAAAGAATCAGGAGATTTCCATTCATGGCCCCCTCCCCAGCCCAGCAATCCGCTTCCCGCGCCAACGGCGCGCTTTCCTTCGGCCCTGTCACGGCGGAAGGCAAAGCCCGTTCCTCCCAAAACGCCCGTAAACACGACCTCTTCACGGCTACGGCCCTCCTGCCATCCGAGGACCGCCGGCAGTTCGAAAGTATCCTCGCCGCCTTCACCGAGGAACACCAGCCCTCCACACCCACCGAAGCCCGCTATATCCGCGAAATGGCCGACGCCGAATTCCGCCTCATGCGCGTCCGTTATTCCATTACCCAAATCCAATGGAAAACCATGCAGACTTTCGAAAACCCGGAACAATCCGCCGCCGAAGCCTTTGAAAAACTCGCCAACCAGGGCAAAGTCCTCCAACTCGCCCTGCGCTACGAACGCCACTTCCAGCACCAGTTCGATTCCGCCCTCAAAACACTCCTCCAGATGAAGCGCCAGACCGCCGCCACCCGCCGCGCCGAAGCCAAACAGGCCCAGGCCGCCGAACTCAAAGCCCTCGAGGACTTCCTCCTCGCCCCCACCCCCGGCGAACTCTACGGCTACGGCGACACGCCCCTGCAAAACGAACCCGGCACCCACCCCAACCGCTGCTGACCCCACCCCCTCGCAACCCTTCCCCCATCACCCGCGGACGCTCTTTGACACTATCACCGGCCTATTGGTCCAACCATGCGAGAAACCGCGTCCGCTCTTCGCCCACCGGCAGAGCCGACACCGCGCGCGCCAGAACCTCGCGCTCCCCGCGATCCGGCATCAGTTCCCGCGCCGCGGCATCCGTCCGATTCTCCACGCTCCGGCGCAGATTCGAACAGTAGACGCCGATCAGGCTTCGCTTCAAATCCAGGCTCACCTCGCTCCCCACCAACCGCGCCAGCAGCCGCATCGTCTGTTGCGCCGATTCGAGTGGCATCGGCCCGGCCAGACCGAGGCTGGCGAACAACTCCTGGACGGCCTTAGTCCGGAACGGCGCGGGCAAATCGCCGCGTCCGATCACGTTGAGGAAGGCTTCCCAGCGCAATGGCTGCCGGACCAGCGGCAGCGCCTGTTCCACCAGGGCTTCCGCCAACAGCGGCCCCCATTGTTTCGAGCCCGCCGCATCCCTGGCCAGCGACTCCCACTGTGGCGACAACGCCGCCTTGACCTGCTCCAGACACTCAGGCGCGGGGCACACCAAAGTGACGCCGGGCAGAACGGTGCTCCCCCAATCCGCGCCCGATGCCTGAGAGAACACGACAAACTCCGCGCCGTTCTCCACCGCATGCGCCGACCATGGGCCAACCGGGGCCGTAATGCGCGTGCCCGTGTTTCTCGACTGTTCGATGGCAAATCGTATCCCCGATGCGGGCCGGCCATCGCCTTTCAGCACCGCGGTGATAGCGCCCGTTACCGCAATCGTCCTCTTCTCCCGGGCACCCGACTTGGACCATCCCTTCGCCTGCGCCCCATCGATACGCAGCACGGCAATGGTCTTCGCGCGGCCCACCTGCGATGCGGATGCGGAGTTCACGGCGATTCCAAGCATGACACAACCCGCCGCCAGTTTCCGCAGTAACGTCATTGCCTTAGCCAATCGAGCAGTTGTTGCCGGCCAGGCCACTCCGCATTCGCTTCCAGCAACTCGATGGCCGACGTGCGCGTCACCGGAAAGACCTGGAACACCTCCGCCGCGGACTTCCGTACCAGCCCGCTGGTCAGGCCCAGCAGGTTCGGCAGATACACGTTCAGCATGGCGTTGTTCAAGTCGCTCTCGTTTCGTTGCGCCAACCGCATGCAACCCAGCACGGTTCTGGCGAGGAAAGCCGGCGGCGCGGGATCGCGAAGCGATAGCCAGCCGAAAACCTCCCGCAGCCACATCCACCGCAGCCTCGACGAGGCCGCGGCATTCTCAATCTGGCGGAAGAGGAAATCGAAGTCGCCTGGACGCTCGAAGAAGGTTTCGGGAATCCGGCTCGCGGCGTACTCCAGAAACAGCCGGCCGGCCGTGGGGACCTCCGCGGCACATTCCTGCAGTAGCGCCCGCAGGCTGTTGGCGGGACATCCCGAACGGTCCGCCATCTCGATGTCCCGTCCGAACTCGGCCGAATCGCCGGCAAAGAAGCAATACGGCTCCTCCAGATCCGCGGCCGAAGCGGCTTGCAGCAACTGCACATACTCCTTGCCCGGAACCAGCTCCACCGCCGACCACACGCCCGGCAGCTTGAAACGGATGATGTTCCGGTAACGGTATTGCCGGAAGCGGACGATCCGCTCGCGCATGGCTTCTTCGTCCCAGTCGCCCTTCCAGATACGCCGCGGAGCCAAACGAGCCTGCACGTCGCGGTGATCCACCGGCAGGACAATCTCGTCCTCCGCCGGCTCCGGAGTGCCCTCCACCTCGAAGTCGGGCGGCGGCATCCATTCGGTTGCCTGAAACTCCTCCAGGCGCGTCTGCACAATGTGGGTGGCTCTTGCGATCGCGGAGGGAGAGTCTGGTTGATATCGAATCATGGTTTAGTAAGGAATATCGGTGGCCAGATTGTTCAGTCCGTCCGGCCGCCTCGTTTCGACCGGCGTGCCATCCAAGGTAGTCGTATTCCGGTTTCCATCGAGAACCGCGGCAACGGTCACCGGCGTCACCACGGTTTCCACCAATGTGCCAATGGCGTAGGTCGTGTGCGACCGGATGCTCCACGTGTTGGTGTACGCCGACGCGTACAGCGTGTTGCAGGGCTGCTTCGACGGGCCATCGGTGCCCGTCCAGAAGATCAGCGCGCAACGAAAGTCGATGTTGAATTTGAAGCTGGTCACAATCAGTTTGTTCTTCTTCGGATGACGCAGCACAATGCCGCCGCCCGGACTGTCCACGTTCAAGTAGCGGCGCTGCTCGCCCAGGCCTCCCACTCCTGGCGTGACCGTGGCCGTGCTGTTGTTCCCGCCCGCCGTGCCCGTGCAACTGTTGCCTCCAGTGCCCTGTCCGGCATATCCCGAGTCCAGAACGGGACCAGCCAGTTCCGTCGATCCCTGCCGCCAGAACGATCGCGTCTGGCCCGTCTCGGCCGCATCCGGCGGCCAGGAGGAATACGTGTGCGTCACGTCCTCCCCGTGCGGGCCGGGAGAGGAGGGACAATCCAGTTCGTTGTTCAGCCACCCCCCGAACAAGCGGTCCAGGCCCGTCATCCCGTTCGCCCCGGTTCCCACCACATGCACCGTCGCGTCCATGTCGATGGCGTCGTTGCCCGCCGCGTTGAAATCGCCCGTGCTCAAACCCGTTGGGATCTGGAAGGTTCCACTCGCAGTTTTGTTGATGCCGTTCGAGCCTGCATTGTTTCTCGTGATGGTGTTGTTGGCAACGCCGCGGACATAGTAGAAGATCACGTTCAACATGACGTATGGCTCGCGGTCGATTCTCGTCCCTGCGGCGTCGGCATAGTTGAACAGGCTGTCCCCGTTGCCGTCGACAAAGGCGACGACATGAAAGCCTCCGCCCGCATCGCTATCGAGCGTCGCCTTCAACTTGTTAG